>NZ_JAQQEY010000001.1:0-4480845 GCF_046026675.1 Paraburkholderia sediminicola
GTCGCTGACAACCCCGGCATCTCGTACAACCCGCTGTTTCTGTACGGCGGCGTGGGTCTGGGCAAGACCCATCTGATCCACGCGATCGGCAACCAGCTTCTAATGGACAAGGCCGGCGCGCGGATTCGCTACATCCACGCGGAACAGTATGTGTCCGACGTGGTGAAGGCCTACCAGCGCAAGGCGTTCGACGACTTCAAGCGCTACTACCACTCGCTCGACCTGCTGCTGATCGACGATATTCAATTTTTCTCAGGCAAGTCGCGCACACAAGAGGAATTCTTCTACGCGTTCGAGGCGCTGGTCGCGAACAAGGCGCAGGTGATCATCACCAGCGACACGTATCCGAAGGAAATCTCCGGCATCGACGACCGCCTGATCTCGCGCTTCGACTCCGGCCTGACGGTGGCGATCGAGCCGCCCGAGCTGGAAATGCGCGTTGCGATTCTGATGCGCAAGGCGCAATCCGAGTTCGTAAGCCTGAATGAAGACGTCGCGTTCTTCGTCGCCAAGCATCTGCGTTCGAACGTGCGTGAACTGGAAGGCGCGCTGCGCAAGATCCTCGCGTATTCGAAGTTCCACGGCCGCGAAATCACGATTGAAGTGACGAAAGAGGCGCTGAAAGACCTGCTGACGGTACAGAACCGGCAGATTTCGGTGGAAAACATTCAGAAGACCACGGCCGACTTCTACAGCATCAAGGTCGCGGACATGTATTCGAAGAAGCGTCCGGCGAACATTGCGCGGCCGCGGCAGATCGCGATGTATCTGGCGAAGGAGCTGACGCAGAAAAGCTTGCCGGAAATCGGTGAGCTGTTCGGGGGGCGCGATCACACCACAGTGCTGCACGCGGTGCGCAAGATCGCTGCCGAGCGCAGCACGGACGCCCAACTGAACCACGAACTGCACGTGCTGGAGCAAACGCTGAAAGGTTAAGCAGCCTGGAAGGAAATTTCGATCTGTTTATTTCGGAACTCGCCCCCATTTTAGTGGAGCGGTTCCGTTTTCAGGCACAATACAGGTTTAACCGCCCGGCGGCCGCGGGCGGAATTCACGCCGTGACAGGCGCTGCGTGGCGCCGGCGGGGAGCCGCGGGTGCGCGCTGTAAGGCTGGCAAGTCAGGCGCGCAGGCCGTCATATCAACGAAGGAACTCTATGCAACTGGTCAAGACCGAACGCGATAACCTCCTCAGGCCGCTGCAAACCGTGAGCGGCATCGTCGAACGCCGCCATACGTTGCCGATCCTCGCCAATTTGCTGATTACCAAGAACGGCCCTGAAGTGTCGTTCCTGTCGACCGACCTCGAGTTGCAGATCACCACGCGTGCCGATTTTGGCGTGGGCGGCGATTCGGTCGCGACCACGGTGGCAGCAAGAAAGCTCCTCGACATTCTGCGTGCGATGCCCGACGGGCAGGTCACGCTGACCTTGAACGACAAGCGTTTGACCGTGCAATCCGGCAAGAGCCGCTTTGCGCTGCAAACGCTGGCGGCCGACGAGTTCCCGACCGTTGCTCAAGCTAAAGACTACGGCGCGAACCTGGTGGTTCCCCAGAAAACGTTCCGCCAGTTGCTCGGCATGGTCCATTTCTCGATGGCCCAGCAGGACATCCGCTACTACCTGAACGGCATGCTGCTGGTGGTAGACGGCGACCAGCTGATGGCGGTCGCAACCGACGGCCACCGTCTGGCGTTCTCGTCGATGAAGATTGAAGGCTCGTTTGCGCGTCAGGAAGTGATCATTCCGCGCAAGACGATTCTCGAACTGCAGCGTCTGCTGGAAGACATCGACGACACGCTGAAGATCGACATCGCGCCGACGCAGGTGAAGTTCACGTTCGGCCAGGTCGAACTGGTGTCGAAGCTGGTGGAAGGCAAATTCCCCGACTTCCAGCGCGTGATTCCGAAGTCGCACAAGAATCAGTTCTTGATCGGCCGTGAAGAACTGCAGCGCTCGCTGCAACGTGCCGCGATTCTGACGTCGGACAAATTCAAGGGCGTGCGCTGCATCATCGAGCCGGGCCAGTTGAAGATCATGTCGACCAACGCCGATCAGGAAGAGGCGCAGGAAGAACTGGAAATCGCGTACGACGGCGACAGCGTCGATATCGGGTTCAACGTCACGTATCTGCTCGACGTGCTCGCGAACCTGAAGGTCGACATGTTGCAAGTGAGCCTTGGCGACGCCAGCTCCAGCGCGTTGATCACGATTCCCGAGAACGACGAATTCAAATACGTCGTGATGCCGATGCGCATCTAACGCGTCCAAAAACCAAGAACACACCAAGGGGCGCAGCGCCCCTTTGGCGTTTTTATGGTGTTTTGAAAAGTCCCGAGCAGCAACCCAGCAGCAACGCAGAACCGGAAAAAATCCATGACTGAAACGAACAATTCGCAACCCGACAATAGCGGCTATGGCGCCTCGTCCATTCAGATCCTTGAAGGTCTGGAGGCTGTGCGCAAGCGTCCCGGGATGTATATCGGCGATACATCGGACGGCACCGGCCTGCATCACCTCGTGTTCGAAGTGCTCGACAACTCGATCGACGAAGCGTTGGCCGGGTACTGTAACGACATCCAGGTCACCATCCACGCGGACAACTCGATTTCGATCACCGACAACGGCCGCGGTGTGCCGACCGGTCTCAAGATGGACGACAAGCACGATCCGAAGCGCAGCGCCGCGGAAATCGTGATGACCGAACTGCACGCCGGCGGCAAGTTCGACCAGAACAGCTACAAGGTGTCCGGCGGCCTGCACGGCGTGGGTGTGTCGTGCGTGAACGCGCTGTCGTCGTGGCTGCGCCTTGTGGTGCGCCGTGACGGCAAGAAGCACTTCATGGAATTCCACCGTGGCGTGCCGCAGAACCGTATCATCGAAGAGATCGACGGCGTGGCTGTGTCGCCGATCCAGGTGTTGGGCGACACTGAAAACCGCGGGACCGAAGTGCACTTCATGGCCGACGAGACGATCTTCGGCAATGTCGAATATCACTACGACATTCTGGCCAAACGGATTCGCGAACTGTCGTTCCTGAATAACGGCGTTCGGATTCGCCTGCACGACTTGCGCAGCGGCAAGGAAGAAGATTTCGCGTTTGTGGGCGGTGTGAAGGGTTTTGTTGAGTACATCAACAAGAACAAAGCCGTCCTGCACCCGAACATTTTCCACGTCGCCGGCGAGAAGGACGGCATTGCCGTCGAAGTCGCGATGCAGTGGAACGACAGCTACAACGAAAACGTGCTGTGCTTCACGAACAACATTCCGCAGCGCGACGGCGGCTCGCACTTGACCGGTTTGCGTGCGGCGATGACGCGCGTGTTGAACAAGTACATCACCGATCACGAAGTCGCGAAGAAAGCGAAGGTCGAGACGGCCGGCGACGACATGCGCGAAGGGCTCTCGTGCGTGCTGTCGGTGAAAGTGCCGGAGCCGAAGTTCAGCGCGCAGACCAAGGACAAGCTGGTGTCGTCGGAAGTGCGCGCGCCGGTGGAGGATGTGGTCGCGAAGGCGCTCGAAGAATTCCTGCTGGAAACGCCGAACGACGCGAAGATCATTTGCGGCAAGATTGTTGATGCGGCGCGGGCGCGCGATGCGGCTCGGAAGGCGCGTGAAATGACGCGTCGTAAGGGTGTGCTGGATGGCGTTGGTTTGCCTGGGAAGCTGGCGGATTGCCAGGAGAAGGACCCGGCGAAGTCGGAAATTTATATCGTCGAGGGCGACTCGGCAGGCGGCTCGGCGAAGCAGGGGCGTGACCGGAAGTTTCAGGCGATCTTGCCGCTGCGCGGCAAGGTGCTCAATGTGGAGAAGGCGCGCTATGACAAGCTGCTTTCTTCGGAGCAGATTGTGACGCTGATTACGGCGCTGGGTTGCGGGATCGGCAAGGAAGACTACAACCTCGACAAGCTGCGTTATCACCGCATCATCATCATGACCGATGCTGACGTGGACGGCGCGCACATCCGTACGCTGCTGCTGACGTTCTTCTATCGTCAGATGCCGGACATGATCGAGCGTGGGTATATCTATATCGCCCAGCCGCCGCTGTTCAAGATCAAGGCGGGTAAGGATGAGCGGTATTTGAAGGATGAGGCTGAGGTTAATGCTCACATTCTGAAGCTGGCGTTGCAGGGGTCTGAACTGCTGGCTTCTGAAGGCGCTACGCCGATTACTGGGGATGCGTTGGGTGAGTTGGCTCGGGCTTATTTGTTGGCTCAAGCTGTTGTTAACCGTCTGAGCCGGTTGTATGACGCTGGGGCGCTTGAGGCTGTGATGGATGGGGTTGTGATTGACCTGTCTAGCGAGGAAGCGGCTGAGGGTTCGGCGAAGGCGCTTGAGGCGAAGCTGCGGGATGATCCGTTGAAGCCTGAAGTTAAGGTCACGACGATGTATGACCCGGTGCGTGAGCTGCGCTCGCTGCGCGTCGCGCGGACTCATCACGGTAATCAGAAGATTTCTGTGCTGGATCAGGATTTTCAGCTGACCGCTGATTACCAACAGCTGATCAATACCGCAAATACGTTTAAGGGGTTGATTGGGACGGGCGCTGTCATTAAACGTGGCGAGCGGAGTATGGCTGTTACCGACTTCAAGAGCGCTATGAAGTGGTTGTTGGCTGATGCTGAACGCAATATTTCCAAGCAGCGTTACAAAGGCTTGGGCGAGATGAATCCTGGGCAGCTTTGGGAGACTACGATGGATCCGACTGTGCGTCGTCTTCTTCGTGTGCAGATTGAGGATGCTATTGCGGCTGATGGCATCTTTACGACGCTCATGGGGGATGATGTGGAGCCGCGGCGGGCATTTATTGAGTCGAATGCGTTGCGGGCGGGGAATATTGATGTTTGATGCAGTGTGTAGCTGAACGCATAACCTGAGAATCTGGGACCCATAAGCCGAGAAACTTATGGGTCTTTTTTCTTGATAGCTCGAATTAACGGATAACTCATTGACGTCCGCCGTCTCGAAAAGGGTTCAAAGCGGGGAGCGGTACATCTTTCAGTCCGATGTCGCCAAAAGGTGGAATCTGGCGAAGTCGGTGACGGTGGTGCTCCCTAACGCGGTGACGACTGCATGCTGAGGTGCATTAATTTCGGTTACTAAGCCTCGATTTAGTTTTGGTTACGTGGCTCTTCCCGGCCGCTGAGCCTTACCTGGCAAACGGTAACCAGAATTAATGTCCAAGGGGTGCTGGAGCATTTTCAAGCGCCCCTTTTTTGCACCCGGCACCGCGATTTCGCCTTCGCGACGCGCCAGCTCCGGGAAGTCGCCGTCGAGTCAAGAGGACGCCACGAGACCCGAGCGGTGACTCACCTACAGCACGACAGGCCTAACTCCCGTGTGGGCAATCTGCCGCCCGCGCTGGAAATTACGCATTTTTACCGAACTACGATTTCTCACGTCATATTTACTTGCGTAGCTCACTTGAGTTTGGTAATGTGCTTTTTCCCGGCGATAGGCACTCTGGTGGCGCCTATCCTCCATTGCGTCACTATGTGATATCGCGATATAGCATTGCGGATAATATTTCCTATATGCATATCAGTTTTGATTTGTGGTCATTGCGCAAAGCGCTAGACAAGCCGGGATTGAATGGAGAAAGCTGCTATGAAGAAATTCACGTTCGTACAGCGTCTAGTTCTTGCATTGATTATTTTCGCGACCGAACTCGTTCGGCTGGCAGAAGAAATCATCAAGAACGTGACCATTAATTATAAAAATTATGGAACCTCGGTGGGATTCCAAGTTTGAGCTGAAGCCAGGGAAGTGGGTCTTCGTTCCCAATGGCGACACAATAGAGCTTGGACGAAAAATCAAAGATGACCTACGCCCACGGTGGAAGGCGCCTGCGTACTACTACCATCTTCGTGACGGAGGCCACGTTGCAGCGTTGAAGGCGCACCTTGGGCAGACCTGTTTTATCCACGTCGACATCGAGAATTTCTTTCAGCGTATCAACCGCAGCCGGGTAACTCGTGTCCTGAAAGGGATGTACAGCTACGCAGAAGCTCGAGATATCGCAAATCTCTCGACGGTCAGATTGCCTGAGGACGCGGAAAAACGCTACATACTGCCGTATGGATTTGTTCAGTCCACTTTACTAGCAAGCGTCTGCCTGCGAAAAAGCGCACTCGGCAATTACCTGAAGCAGCTCTCTGTGACTGACGGCATTGAGGTGAGCGTCTATGTCGATGACATAATCATCTCTCTGAACGACCAGGCGCTGGCGGAAGAGATTTTCGCCGATGTTAAGAACGTGGCCGAGAAGAGCGGTTTCGATTTAAATCAAAAGAAAGAGCAGGGACCGGCCGACAAAATCAGCGCTTTCAATATCGAGTTGTCGCAGAACTCTCTGCATGTATTGCCTGACAGGTGGCACGCGTTTCTCGACGCGATGCGTGAAGACGGGAATCCCCATCGGCACCAAGCCATCTTGGGGTACGTCGACTCGGTGAATCCGGCCCAAGCTAGTCAGCTCCGGGCAGAGGTGCTCTGATACAACGCGCGGATGCTCTCGCCGTAGGGGCTGCGCGGGCCGCGCACGGCGTGGTCGCTCCGCGCCCAGGTCGCCGGAATTTTTCGCGCTGGAATAGCGCGCAGCACCATGGCAGACCTTCCCGCGCCTCGAACAAGTTCAACTAGCTCACGCGGCAAACAAGACAATCCACTCAGGTTCGACCGGGGGCACGTGGCGGCTGCCAGCCTGCAACGGGACCGACATGGACATCGATGCCTTGCGTGAACTCCTTCTGCTTGTCGGGGGGGCCAAGGTAGAGGATTGCAAAGCAGCTCTTGGCTAGTTCTCGATAAATCTCGGGGTCAGTCGCGCAGTTGAAGAGGAGGCCCACGTGCATTTCCTGGCTGCCACTTCTGGCTATGACTTTCACCTGAAGCGCTTGCTCATCTGGTTCGAGCATCTCTACGTCCCATCCAGCGTCTCTGAGCGGCCGTACCAGGTCCTTGATGCACTCCTCCGTCAGATGCGCCTTGCGCAGGAGTGCACCATCGTCGGTGGGCCTCGGCGGGACTATCTGACCGTATTTCTGGTAGTTTTGCTGCTCAAGCAGTCTTAGCGCCAACTGTCCCTGCGCCTGAAGTTGCGCCTGCTGCCAGAGTAGAACACTGTCGTCATTCATTTCCGGCAGAAACAGTGGCACGCTATTGCTTTCATCGTGCCAGGATTCAATAACGCCGAAGGTGGCGAGGGCAACGACCAGGCGTCGGAAATTTCCGTCGTTTGCCCAATCCGTCGAAGTCCCGTGAGCGAACAGATGGCGATTCAGCCAGGTTACTCCGTCATACTTGTCGGTGTTGCGAAAGAACACCTCCTTCAGCCATTGACGGAAGGTTTCAAAGATGAAAACTCGCTCGTCTTGTCCATACAGATACTCTGCAGTGCTGAACTCGCTCGGCACCCAGTTGTGGTCGAAATGCACGTGTGCAGCAAGTGCACACGCTCGGTCGATTACACGGTCAATCTGGTCCGCCACAGGCAACTTTCCGTTTTCCTCTGAGATGCGCTGGAGCGCGCCCTCCATGACCGGAATAAGCGCAGCGATGCTCGATGCCCGGTGTCCGGCATAGAAGGCCAGATATGCCTCTCTAGCAATCGGATAGAACGGGGCGAGAGTGCGCGACTTCGAGATGAATTGCGCGATGCAGACGGCCTGAAATGCGAGCGTGTATATCGTGGAAGTATGGTAGTCGAATTGTTTTATGGCTTCCTCCTTCGAGCGGTGTTCGACAGCGACCAACAAGGGGCCGGTCTGCCCTCGGTTAACCCAGAGGGGCTCGAACCATTCCACTTTGGACCAAAGGGCCGCAAGACGTTCGTGTGCTTTCCTGTTTGCGAGCCAGATAGGGTCATCGGTCGCGGAGACAGTCGGGAAGTATGCTGTCTTGCCCCCGACGGCTAACACTACCGCTGGGATGGGTCGAAAAGCCCCAACTTTCTTCTCGACCACTTCCTGGACATCAAGCCCGGCCTCGTTCGCCCACGCTGCGATTGTTTCGGCATTGAGGTCGCTTAAATTCGGGAGCTTGAGGGCGCGGCACCAAAGCCCTTTGAATTTCTTGGATAGCATCGCATCGGCGTCTGTATTTCTTTCGGGCATGTTGTCGTCCGTTCAGTTCGGTTTTCGCGCAGCACTTTGATGCTACGTGACCCGTGAGGTCGCCCGCAGTGCTTTCGGTTTCGCTACAATCGTCCGCTAGCCGCGGCGTGTCTTTCGTGGCCTGCCTCAGGTTCAACTTGTTGCTAATATAGGGTTCGGACGGGCAATTTTTGCCACTGGCGTGAGAGTCGCAGCGCTTCCACGTCCCGCCAACAACAAAGTCGTGATGCACTCGACATGAGAGTAGCTCGAGGCGTCGCTGAACGACAGCTGCGTATCCAGACGCCCTGATGTCGATACAACTGGCTTTCCAAACTGTCAAGCTTCGCCAGATATGCGAGAGCTCGCTATCCGCAAAGCGAAGTCTGGGGGAAGATGCGGCACACTCGCTGCGCACACGCCTCGCGGACCTTTGCGCGAGCACCTCGCCTGTCGACTTAGTGAATTTGGGCCTCGCTGCCTTTGACAGCGGCTCGGATGTCCGGATTTTTATCTATATTGAAGGTGGCTACGCTGTCACTGCAACCGTGAACAACCGCCCAGAGCCGCGGTTGGAAGACGACCAGCTTGACTGGAAGCGAGTCACACGCCTGAAAATTCTGTCCATAGAGCGCGCCAATGAGAACTGAAACCGATTTTTCACCCACGTGGGCAGTTCCGCCTGGCCGGACCATTTCCGACCTGCTGGCGTCGAAAAGGATGCCTCCGGAGCAGGTGGCGCAGTCTCTGGACCTGTCGGTCGATGAGTTCGACGACCTGCTAACGGGCAAATGCACTCTGACCACTCCCGTGGCGACCCGACTGGAGGCTGTACTCGGTGCATCAGCCGCCTTCTGGCTGCGTCGTGAAGAGCAGTACCGCGAGCAGCTGGCAGAGTTGACTGAAGACGTTGACCCGGATGACGCCGACTACAAGGCTTGGCTCAAAAGTCTTCCGTTCAAGCAAATGGTCGATTTCGGTTGGATAGACGAAGCCGCGGACAAGAGGACGAAGCTGCGCAGTTGTCTGGAATTTTTCGGGGTGCCAAATCTGGACGCATGGAACCGCAATTACGGAGAGACCAGAGAAGCGGCTGCATTCCGGACAACGGACGCGCACGTCGAAAGCGCACCAGCGACGGCGGCGTGGCTGAGGCAAGGCGAGGTCTTGGCTGACCGGACTGATTGCGAAAAATGGAACCCGGAGCTCTTCGAGAAGCAACTGTCGAAAGTCCGAGAACTCACGTTACTTTCGAACCCTGCCGACTTTATACCGAAGCTCCAGCGGCTATGTGCGGAAGCCGGCGTGGCGGTCGTTATCGTGAAGGCGCCTCCGGGATGCAGGGCTAGCGGGGCGACGTTCTTCGCGACGCCGACGAAGGCGGTGTTGCTGTTGTCTGTCCGCTATCTGAGCGATGACCAGTTCTGGTTTTCGTTCTTCCATGAGGCAGGCCACCTCGTACTGCACTACGACACGCAGTCGTTGATTCTCGAGACGACTGCGGATGGGCCGAAATCGCCAATGGAAAAAGAGGCGAACCAGTTTGCTGCCGAGCACCTAATACCGCGGGTGTTCCAGCAGCGTATGCCCGAGGCTGCGAAGTCCATGCTCGGTATCGCACGACTAGCCCGCGACGCTGGCGTATCCAAGGGAGTCGTAGTTGGTCAAATGCAGCATCACGGCCTCGTGAAGCGCGAGCACTTCAACAAGCTGAAGACCCGGTATACGTGGAGCTGAGAATCATCCACGGAAAGCGAGGAATTTGTCGGGGCTTTTCTGCCAGTTGCAGAGCGAGTCTTCGATAACCTGCATTCCGACCTGCAATTCGCCGTCCAGTGCGATGGCGAGTTCGTCCATTTTTTTGCGGGACTTTTGCCCCATCCCCGGCACTCCGAACAGTAGCTGTGCGCCCGTGGCTGGCCCCGTCGCCTCTATCATATAAGCAGACGGCGGTTCGATATCGACCAAGCCAACTTTGCCGACCATCGTCAGGTAGTCGAATTTGCCCAGTCGCCCGAACCGAGCAACAGCGTCCATGGATTTATAGAAGTAAGCGAAAAGCTTCTTGGAGTCATCGCCCACTGCCGCCTTCGCCGACTCAATCAGTGCGACATGGGAGCGTTCCGGGCCGACCCAGTCAGCATAGCTCTGTAAGACACTGTCGAGGTGCCTAATACTTTCGTACTGGCGATGGTTCCCGAATTTGAAACGAGCCTTTTCCTTCTCGATTGCCGGCAAGCGGTCGTGCAGCCAAAGAGTAAATCCGTCTTTTTCTCTGTTGTACTGTTCCCACGTCCAGACGAACTTGTCCCTGAATGCACCGTACACCATTCGAAGTAGACCGTAACCCGTCTTCAGGTTGCGACCGCACGCGACGAACAGGAAGACTATCCAGAATGCCTCGTCGATATTTCCCTTGTCCATGTGCCATACGGCTGCCCGGATAGGGTCAAACATATCGTCCTTCGGGTCGGTTCTGCGCTCGGATATTTTGTCTTTCTTGTCACGAATCCGTTTCACAAAATCTACCCGATGGACGCTCTCCACCATCTGCTCAACCAGCGTGGATAACGCCACCGGATTCGCAATCCCGGGCAAAAGTTGTCCGTTTACCCGATAGTCACGTAGCTGTTTCTCAAGGCGCGCTGCAAGTTCTCGGTCGTATTTAGCCATTGTAATTTGACGGATGCTGGAGATGTTCAGTGTATCTGGCGCTGCTCAATCCGCCTCTTACTGACTGGCGCCGGACGGCGGTGGCGTATCGAGTCCGCCGGGCCCAAATAGCTCTTGCGGCACGGGGATAATCGGGGGCGCCTTGCGACGCTCTCGTTTCTCGATATAGATTTCGTACACATCGGAGTGCATCTGTTTCTTGATGCGCGTGATTTGCTCCCGATGCGCCTTGGTGGGGGCAATCGAACAGCTGTAGACCTGAAGCAGTCTGGCGAGGTCCGCCCAATAAGGATGCATTCGCTTGAAACTCGTTCCTTTGCCCTGTCTGATGCTGTCTTCGGCCTGGAGCAACATCTCGATGGACTCGTGCGGGTCACCGAGTGGCATCGCCGGCATCGGAACGCGCGCCTGAACACCTTCTTCCAGGTACTCGGCGGCTTTCTTGGCATCGTCCGCGTAGAGATGAAAGCTTCCGACTGCATGCCTGTACGTTCCAACCTCTACTTCGAGCTTTCGTGCCATGATTTCCTGCAGCATGGTGAAAGCGAAGACGTCGTGCGGAAGGCCCTTGTACGCATCGTTCGAGCGCATCGAGACCAGCAATTGCAGTTGCGTTTTGCGGACGGTAAATTGCAGCGTGCAGGTGCACGGCATGTCCTTGAGCGTCGACTCCAGGTCAGCGGCAAGGTCATCGGCCTTGAAGAGCTGGATGACTGCGCGCCTTGAATCGGGCCAACGTTTCAGCGTCTGTACGACGTTGTCGAGCTGATTAATCCCGTTCAGATTGAGGAGTCGCGGACCGTATGCGCCGTAGATGGTTTTTCCATCGTCCGAGTATTTCCCGTAACCCGGGATGTAATAGTCAATGAAATCGAGTTGGTTGGTGCCGGACAGATACCATAGGAATTCACCGATACAACTGTAGAAGGTGCTCTTCAGTTCTGTTCGACTTAATCGTGCCCGAGGATTGGTTATCTGAAGCAGCCCGCCAAATATTTCTGTCGCTGGACCTTTTCTCGGATGGATTTCATATGAACCCCTTCGACTCAGCAGGCGTTTGTAGACCTTGATTAGCAGGTCGTCCAGAGTTTCGGCGCTCAGATACATGATTGGCTTCTTATGGACCACACTCGGTTGCCGACAGCAATAACATCACGTCCTGTTATAACTTTCGCGAAGTCACTCAAACAACCTAAGCTGTCTATTTTGACTTGCCATTTGCGCCTGAAGCTCCAGCTTCAACTGGCGTCCGCGCATGACCAAGGTCCGCCGGTCAGCGAGCTGGGCGCCGCGACATAGCGCAATGTCTCGAACTTGGACGGTGACATCGTAGTGCGGCAACGACGCCTGGGCCTGAAACCAACCGCGTCTCAGCCCGAGCGATGTCGCAAACCTGTGAAGCTCATCCAGCGAATCCGCTACCAGATGGCACCACTGACGACCTCGCCATGCAATGCGAGCGTTGTCTACGTAGACCGCCAATGTCGCCCCTCAGAAAGTTTTTTGCTTTTTTCAGTCAATTGATGATACTTCAGAACTATGCCTCAGTGAACGGATTGCGCATCTAAAGTAGCTGATAGTTCCAGCAAACAATTTGGACATTAGATGCCGACCTCGCCCCTGCTGGCCTGTTTGGACACGTGCACTCCGTGCTCGTGTGCGAACGAGGAGCACGTCGGTCGGCATCATCATCGCAGGCACCGCTCACAACATTCTGGACTTCAATGATTCCTCGAACTGACGGGCGGCTTCCATCTGATGTTCAGCAAGTTCATTGCATTCAAAATAGACAAGGTCAAAATCGACGTCGTCGTTTCCATAATCCTTTCCTTCGAACGCTATTGCTACGAATCTAGTGAAGTCTGGGGAATGCTTCTTGGCTAGCAGGCAGCGGAAGTGCATCTCGTTTGTTCTATTTTCACGGTACTGCTCGTATAAGATGCCTGGTGTTCTTGGCACTGTCATCAGAATATAAATTGTGCTTTCATGCGTGAGTGACTGGATGCGTTTAACGTAATAAAGGTCGCTAGCCAGTTCTCTTTGAGCGAATGACTTCCACGTATCAACAATAAGAACGCGGCCCTCACGTGTCTCCGCAGCTAATAACCGCAAAGCGTGCTCAATACGTATTTCCGAGTCCTCGGCATACTTGAGAACCCCTGGTGGAGTGCCATCAATTAGGCGCGAGATTACCCTTTCCCACCGCTCACTCTCCAGCATGCGCTCGCGATGCTTCTGATACGTTGGGTTATTGATTAATCTGGCTGGCGAATACCCTTCAAATGGACGAGCGTTCACCTTCGGCTCAAGTATCAATGCAAGGTCGGGAATGAAATCTCCGGTCCGTGCGCCTTGGCTAATAAAGTATGCGGTGAGCAAATGTTCTTCGTTTGGGACGACCACGCCGGGTGCGAAATTTTTCAGGAATGTTTCACGATGAAGCAGATATTTTATAAAGTCCGGTGCAGTGCTAGTGAATTCGATAGCGCTGGTTAGTCCCTGTTGGTCGAAAATATGGAAAAACAAGCCGTCTTCGACTGGGAGCCCGACCGTAAGACGGTTAGATTTGTTGTGAATTTCTTGAAGACGCGTGTCAGTGCGCAAGCGAACTATGTCCCCGGACTGGCTACTCTCCATGCTCTTTTCAATGCCACTAGCGATTGCGACTAGGTGATATTTAACGTGTTCGCCCGTAGGTAGTTGAAATGGAAACTTCCGTGTGCAAGATGCGTCAAGGAAGATTCGTTGTGGATATGACCTAACCCATCGGTGCGCACCTTTCAATTGATTCAAAGATTTCCTCAAGGCAACTTTACACCAACGTCCCCACGCAACTTCAGGGTCGGGGTGTGAGCCATACTCGCTTAACTTATCCGAGAAAATAATGACGTCGTTGCCGAACACTAATAGAAGGTCAGCGAATTCTTTTCCACTTTTTGGGTCTTTGTCCGTGTAGAGATTCGCGTGACACCACAGCTTTAAGAAGGCTCGTCTTCCGATAGCTGTTAAATGTTGTTCG
This sequence comes from Paraburkholderia sediminicola, assembly GCF_046026675.1. Taxonomy (GTDB): domain Bacteria; phylum Pseudomonadota; class Gammaproteobacteria; order Burkholderiales; family Burkholderiaceae; genus Paraburkholderia; species Paraburkholderia sediminicola_F. The sequence goes on from NZ_JAQQEY010000001.1 coordinate 13,786, forward strand.
GACTCGTTCAGTCCTTCGGACGATGCTGTATCAAATAGCCCCCGAGATTTACCCAACTTACTTCACCTTGTAGAGAATTATTTGTGTCTGTGGCAATCGCGGCCGGCACAGTGTTATTGACGTACCCAAATTCATGGAGAGCCGTTGAGTCAGTTCACCAATGAAGTGAAACGAGATTCACCTGGTCGGACCTCCGCGGCGCATATTCAATGGGCATGTCATAACCCATCATAAAGAGCGCAGCCTCGACGTTCCTTTTTCCTTCTGTGCCACTACACCAACTGGCGTCAGAGACCTTGATTGCTTCGGCAATAATCCAGTTGAGTTGCACGGCGCATCTTGCCCATTGAATTGCGCCAGAGGCGCTGTGGGTCAGTTTCGCGAATCGATACAGACCTGACGAGGGGTTACGATTGCGGCGACCTTCACCCGCGGCCCAACGGAAGTGAAGTTCGTCAGGAACCGACGATGAACGTTCATTTTCTGGCAAAGACTCAAGATATAAGCGGACCAGATAGCCCGTGCCTGCTCCAACTCGTCCGTCGTAGATGACGCCCGCGCACGCCAAAGCAAAAAATTTGACCCATGTTGCATTCATCGTAAGTCCCGACCGTTCACGCTGCCCAAACAGTGAGAGGTCTACTTTGTCCATCAGCAACGCCTCTGTGGCCGCGCGCAGATTGGTGAGCAGGAGATGCTTAGAGTTGTTCGCCTGCATCATAAAGCGGTCGATACGCGATTGTCGACCGCCGAACGCCCAGTCGACTGTGGCGAACAGTGCTGCACGCAACCAGAGCCACTCCCAGGCCTGGCAATCCGCTCGGACGGCTCGTGAAATCTTACGGTCGATGACACGCAGCCGGGCATTGTTGTCTTCGAGGTAACCGCCATCCCACCAATACGACTTGAACAATTGCTGAAGGCTGGTCACCTTCACTCTACGACCAAGGCGTGTGTCGTAATCGGCAGGAAGACGCCGGCTGTTTGTAAAGTCCAACGTGAGCGATAGAGGTTCCTTTCCTGACAGCAGTTTGCCAAAAAACGCTACGAAGCCGGGGACCATACCGGAAGCTAGATATTCCTCTCGTGAAATTTCCATAATCGAACTCGCATCGGGATTGCAGGAAAACAGATTAGGTCGGGTGCAACTGCGAGGTCAACGCTGTTGTTGTTTTCGCCCCATGTTTGATACCAGGGCAAATACTTGTTCGTCTTCCCAAACTGAGAACACTTCTGTATACGGCCATCAGAAGGGCAGTAAAGACAGTGTTCCATTCGCCCTAGCGTCGCCTTTTCAAGGGATGACGAGCTCACGAATACGATGGCCGGACGGACTGTCCTGCGTCGCGAGCTGCGCAAAGCTAGCGACCCAGCGACACTCGGTAGTCGTGTCGGCCGCGACGAAGCCGGCTTCTTCTTCCCGGAACGCATTGAGGTCGCATCCCGGCTTCATCGGCAACGACTTCTCGGCGACCGTCCGGGCCCTCTAGGCGAGGCTATGAGTTTGGTAGTCCGCCATGCTTTGACTCTCAAGTTTTCGTCCGCGTTGCCGTTACGGGTAATGATGGCATACGTCGAGCGGCTCCGTACGCGCGAATGCAAGAGACCGCCTATAGCCGACTCCGAACAAGGTGCCCCCACCGGTTTTCTCGCGAGTTTCGAAAAAAATGCAGCTGAACTTCAACGGGACTTGTGAGCCTTTGGCCCACTTAACTCAGATTAGCTGCTAACCAAATTTCGACCGCTGCGAATCCTGAACTTTCTGTCGCCTACTTTCTGATTGTAAAGGCCGCAGCCGATGGTCGGGACCTTCACCTCTCCCCAAGGCACCTCGATAGCATGCAGCAAACATGTTCTTCAACAATTAAGCGGCACATTGAAACGGAGCTTTCCGACCCGAAGAAAGCTCTTTCTATGCTGGGTAAATTTTCTGCAACTGGCCTATTTTTTCTGAGCGGCTACTACGCTGGACTGAGGTTTACCCCTGATGTGAGTCTCGGGCAAAGCGCCTTTGTTGCTTTTCAGGCAGCATTGTGGGGGACATTAATCTTTGGTCTTTTAGGCTTCTCCATTTCCGGACCTGCCATCACCTATCATTTACTTGACATCAACACCGATGACGTTGCGCGCAAAGTGCGGAGTGCCGCTGTCAGGTCTCTTCATGCGCGCGCCCTCTGGTCGCAGGTCTTCTGGTTCTGTGTCTTTGCCGTATGCGCTATCTATCCTTTTAGACACGACCCCGAATATGGAATGCAACTTGACTTAGGCTTTGGTGTGGCCGTGATATGCATGATTTTCAGTGCGGTATTTACTTTGACCAGCCCCCTGATACGAGGCTCAGAGGCAACTGAGGGCCGCGGAATCTTCTTTGCATCGGTGGTGCTGATAGGTTTCTTTTCGCTTATTGCCATAGCAATGCTGTATACCCTTTACGCAACAACTCCGCACTACAATGATAACGACTGGTGGGGACTCCTCGGTGCGGCGGGACTTGTCATTGTGACCGGCGCCATGCAAGCAGGCTTTCGAAAGAGAGATGTTGTCCTGAAGGTTGCAATTGGAGCCGTCGCGTGCGTTCAGGTAATGTTCATTATGCACTCGGTTTCGGCACCGTTCCGGCTCATAGCGAACGTCATTGGTATTGCCGAGCAACGGCCCGTGTCTATTGCTATACCAGTGGCCTCCTGCCGCCAAGCGGAAGCCATATTGCATCCATTGACGAGTTTCAGTTGCCGCCCAGACGGCACCGGCTTGCTTACGAATGTCGAACTACTAAATTCTCTAGGAAATCGATGGCTGGTGAAATTTCCCGGCAATGAACGGACTGTGATATTGCCTGGAAAAGATGCAGTAGTTCTGCGCTAGCGCCGGCATCGATTTTTCTGAGACACATCGCTTGGGGTGTCAAGATTGTCGAGTTTCGCTATCGAATTACGAACGCTCATTCGCAGCAACTGCTGGCAAATGGAAGGTAACTGAACCTTGAACGCACATCTAGCTCGTTGGAACTTTCACGTCACCCCCGGTGATATTCTGTTGCTTCACAGTCGTGACAAAGCAAGTGCGACCGCCATTAAGTTCGGGCAGTCCATCAAACGAATGCGACCGGCGCACTACACGCACGTTGCAGTAGTCCTGAATGACACACTCATAGTGGACGCTATGCCGAATGTCGGTGTGACGCTTAGGGAGTGGCGTGGCATTGAAGTCAATTACGATATCGCGCTGTGCAAGGTCGCGAGACACAACGGATTCGCGCGCGACAGCTATTGTGCTTCCGAATCCATTGTAATGCTGCATAGGAGCGTTGCCGTCAAGCTAGCGGAGTCTGTGGGAGGAGTCAGAAATCCCGGCGACGTTCTGGAGCGTTTGGCGGGCAAGTGGCTCGATTGCATTAAGCACGACTGGTTCCGCACGACTCCTCTGCTCACCGGCGCCGCAGGGCAGGCATGGTCGCCGGAGCAACGAGCTATCGCGCATATCCGACTGCACGACTCGATACGGAGTAAAGGCACGCTTAGTCCCGCTGAGGCGGCGGCACTTCTCTTCCATGCATTCGTTGGCCAGGAGCCGACGCCTTGCGCAGGCGGCTATGGAACTTCGAATTCTTGAGGACGACGGCGCACATGAAGCAGTAGAGCGCAATCTGCTCTGGTTAGGGGCCCTGCGCCGCTCGTTCAACTTTGGGAAATGAAGAAGATATATACAAAGACAACCGAAATAGTCAACCGGACAAACTGGACCAGTGACGCGGGACCGGTCGAGCGTTCCTTGATTCAGTACTGGGAAGCCATCACGAATCTGCTCGAAAGCCAAAGTAGACTTTCGTCATGTCCCGAAAGGTTCCTAGTTTGAGCCCAGACAGCGCGAGCCGCACGAGCAAGACGAAAAACAAGCGAGCCCGACCACGACCCAACAGGTGCGCATCGCTCGGAACCACGGGATTAGGACGTTTGATGCCATGTCTCGATGATGGATGAGGATATGCGCGCCGAGGCACTGGGGCTTGGACACCAGCCGGACGCATACAACCTTGGTTTGTACTGGGAGGGGCGCTGGGACAGAAGTGCTCCCGGCAACGTCCTAGTTATTTTCAGTGCTTTCGACGACGCGTTGCGGTAAAAGACGACGGTGTCGTTTAATATCCATCGAAGAAAGACAACCCGCCCTGACACCAGGATGACCGAAGACTCCTCCCGCACCACAATCGTCCCGAGCACAAACCGTGGAGACCCGCCAGACTTCTCGAAGATGGAATCGAAGCAGTTTGAAGAGTTGACATGTGCCGTACTGGGTCATGAACCCGACATCAAAACCGCGGATTTGTTTCATGAGGACGGCGAGAAGCAGTTTGGTGCGGATTCGTACGGCGACCTTCGGGGCGAATTTGCGATAGCCGTCGCTTCATCGAAATGCTACGGAAAAATCATCGCGAGCCAGATTAGAAATTGGTCGGACGACTTCCTCAAGCATCATGAATCGTTCTGGAAAGAACGGAATGTCCGACGTTTCATTCTCGCCGTTGCGTCGCCCGTTCATGGGCGCGGCACCTCCGACACCGTTTTTACGCAGAAAAAGCTCTTCCACGCCTTGGGAATGGAATACGAGGTTTGGGGGCCGCGCCAATTCCAAGAAAAGCTCAGATTCCAACGCGGAATCGTCACGCAGTTTCTCGGCGGTTATTGGGCCAACGTCCTCTGTGGTGACGTCCCTGTAGGCGCCAATGCGGTCGCTGCCGACCAGAGTGCGGTCCTTGACCTGGTCACGAACACTGTAGCGCCCCTTGCCTCTGCTTTGAGCTCGGAGGTAGATAGCAAACTTGATTCGCTAAAGGCGCGACTGCGCGAAGAAAACCCAAGCGGCATTGCCCTTGAGCTCGAAAAGATGAGGACCAGTGCCCATTGGTCGAGCATCGCACCACATGTCAGAAGCAAATGCTTACGGTATCTGGCGTCTGCAAAGCTCCAGGAGGGAGATATCGGCGCGGCGACGGTGTTCGCAAGCGAGGCCGACGCCATTTCCGCCGACGGCGCCGTGACGTTCAAGGCGCTCTTGACGGCCCACCAAGGGGACCACGAACAAGCACTTCAGCTTCTCGAGCACGTGTCTGTATCAGACGCCCAGGAGATGAAGGTAGCACTGTTGCTCGAGGCAGGGCGTCTGGATGACGCTGAGCACATCCTCGACCGGCTCCCGCCCGTTGACGGCATGCCCACAATCGAAGCGTCGAGGTTACGTGCGTTTCTATTGCTGTTCCGTGGGAAACGCACTGCCGCTCTGGCAGAGATACGGCGAGCGGAAGCGCGTGCGCCTCGCTGGTTCATTGTGAGACGCGCCGGTGCGATTATTCGCTACGCGAATGCGTTGTCAAAGGTCGTGGGGGAGGAGCACTTCGCCAACCCAGCGCCCATAGCAGCCGAACTTGTGCGCCAAGACGACGCGAACCAAGCGCTCCTCAGCGAAGCGTTGGCAACATTTGACAGTCTCGCCATCGAGCGGCGAGAGTCACCTGTTGGCTCCCACGATGAATTGTGGGCGTTGGCGTGTGAATGCAACCTGGTCGAAGGTTTCTTCTCGGCGCAAGCACGTTGCGACCGACTGCTCGACGCTGACCCAGGAAGCCCTGAGGTCATCAGCTGGGCTCTCACGCGTGGCCTGAAATTTGACCAGGAACGTAGTCGTGAGGCGTTACGTGTTGTCGCGGAGGGAACCCACAAAGATGCTGCTCATGTGCTGGCCTACAGTTGGCTTTTGACACTTGATTCGGACGACTTTGGCGCAAAGGAAGTGTTGCAGTCAAACCGCGAGCTCTTCAAGAAAGAAGCGCAACGAGTAGCATACGACGCGCGTTTAGAGTTTCTCGAGCCGTCCTCGACCGATTCAGGCGCTACATCGGGCCAAGACAGTGCCAGCGTTGAGCGCCGAATCTTTGCAATGGTCAGCGATGTATCGGACGGTTTAGCCTGGGAAGAGCTTGAATCGCTGTTTTCCAGTCTCGCGACCCGGGATGCACGTTCAGTCGCGTTGCTCGCAGCGGCGTCACGGCTCGCTGCTGCGAGTCGCTGGGAATTTCTCGGTCGTTACGTCCAACTGCTCACCAAGTTTGAGACGGCATCAGCCATTGAAATTGCAGCACACGCAGCGTTCAACACGGGAAACGCGGCGTTGGCACTAACTGTACTGAAAACGAATCGGGCAGCTTTCCCTCATCGGAAGTTTCCCCGAAATCTGGCCACTATTGAAGCTCATTCCCTTGCTGAACAGGGGCAGCACCGACAGGCCCTGAAGGCAGCAGAAACGTTGTCCTCGGAATTCGACGGAATCCGGGAGCGTATGTTGCCCGCGGATATCCGGCTGAGATTTGGCGATATACGTGGTGCCCTTCCAGTCATCCGTGATGAGATATCGAAGAACGAATTGCCGCCCAGTGATGCTCTTCGCTGGGCTCGCGTGGTAGCGCTCGAAGACAGGGACTTAGCCCGTAAGCTGCTGAAACATGCTGGAGCGATGGGTGTGCCCGAAGAATTCGCCATTGAGGCTCACGTCCAGGCTATTCGACTCGGAATGGATAGAGAGGCCACTGTCTTCGAGTCCGCAATCGCCACGCTGATGGCCAAGTCGAACGACGGTCGGTTTCGGATGATGACCTTCGAGGAATTTCGACAACTCCAAGCTGCGCGCGCTCAGACTCAGTTCAACCTATGGAACGCCTATCTTGATGGCGCAATGCCATTTCATGTCGCGGCGCAGCCCGCCGACATTGATTTCAGTGGACGGTATTACATCGGCTCGGTGGCCTCGCAAGACAACGATGAGCGGCCGCCGTTAATGATTCGGCACGGCGCACGGACTGTCGATTTCGATACCGGGATAACATTTAAGGATTGGCGCCTCTACATCGACGTCTCGTCTTTGCTGCTGGCAAAGCAGCTGGGGGTTTTGGAGGCTATTGATTCTGCGGTCGCCGTGGTGATTGTCCCGCAGTGCGTTCAGAGACAGCTCTTGACCTTCGCCGATTCGCTGGAGCATCCTCAACCCAAGAGGCTTGAAGTCGAGGCGGCCATCGCCGAAGCCCTGAAAACTGACTCTATCGGCATTTGGACGCAGCCGCAGAATGCTGGCTCCAAGCTGCTACCCTCCGATGATGATTTTGGCACATGGACTGTCGTTGCGGACGACTCAGAATCCGTGCCGGAGGGCAGTCAACGCGCCACACTCACAAGCGTCTTGGAAGGGCTCCGGCAAGCCGGTCAGATTGACGCAGCGGAATTCGAGGATGCAGTTTTTGACGCTGGTCCGGTTGAGGCGGAGTTGCCGGTTCCGCCACCAGGCGCCCGGTTGCACTTTCGCGCGGGCACGCTCGGTACACTTGCATTCAAGTGCTCGCTACAGATGGTTCTGAAGACCTTCGCGGTCCAAGTTGACGCCGAATTCGCGACTGTGCTCGCGCAAAACGTCCGTGCCGCGCATGAGCGGCGAGAAGTGCTGAAAGTGGTTAACGAACTCCGAGCCCACATAGCAAATCGATTCCTGGACGGCAGCTACCAGACGGCGAAAGGGCGCGCAGGACACGCCGAGAACAACGAGGAAACGTACGCAAGCTATTCCATGCAGATTCGCGGGCTACTCGAGTTCCTCCGTTGTGAGCCTGATATCAACGCAGTGTTTTGCTGCGATGACCGATTTGTTTCGGGATATCCAAGGTTTGGCGTGGCCCCAGTGGTCGGCATCTATGAACTCCTACGAGAGCTCAGAAAGTCGCGCGCATTTTCGGACTCCGACTACTTCGCGAAGCTGCTTCACCTGCGCAGAGCCAACGCAATGTTCCTGCCGATAGAGGCGGAGGAGGTCCTTTTCCACCTTGTGCGGGCAGCCATCGTCAATGGCCAGGTTGTAGAAACCCATGCGTTGTCTGTCCTCAGACGGTACTTCGCTCGCGTTGCTCTTCAGGAATGCCGCCTGAAAGTTGGCGACTTTCCGGCTATCAAAAGCGACCGGCCCGATGAGATAAATGTCTTCATTGCGACCCGTCGTCTCACGGACGAGTGCCTAACAAAGGTGTGGCCGTCGAAAACGGATACCGACGAGCAATGCATAGCTTGGGCTACGTGGATTTGGTCACAGCTTCGGATGGAACGTCCGTTGGGCGACCATCCGTCAATCAAGAGGGACCAAGACTCATTGGCAACGTTCACTGCGGTCACTTTCAGTGCTGCCTTGAGTACCATCATACAGCTCGCGATTGGACATTCGGAATCGCGAAAAAAGGCATACTCGCAGTGGCTCAGTGACTGTGCTATCAAGAACCGATTTCACGCTGACCAACTGCTGGCCAATCATCTCGTCGCACAATTCACGATTTTGCTCGTCGGCCTCCTTGCACCCGATGCGCCACCGAAAGACAAGCAGTATTCGAACGAAATTGTCGCCGCCTATCTTCGTCAGGCGCTCGACCTCCTGCCCGAGGAACTCCGTGACCGACTGCTCGCTGACTCCAGCTTGCAGCGGAGCCTGATGACTAAAATCGTAAAAGTCGTCCATATAGGTGAAATCCAACTGCAGCAGGACCGCTTTATCCCGGCGGTTCGCCGAGCCATCCAACATGGCAAGTCCCGAGCAAAGGCGCACGAATCAACCGATATAGTCACGTTCCAACCCATGGAACCCCCAGGAGCCGTCGCAATCAAGTGCAAGGAAAAGACCGCTCAAATCAACGACCGTGCCTTTCTTCTTTTTGAGTGCAGGAATGAAAGCGAAATCCGCTCGTTTCTGAACGAACACCTCGCTTGGTTCGACCGCAGCCAGGCAGAGCGTGAAGCAGCCATGGAAGCGATTGTTGAAATCAAGTCCGAGGCTAAGCGATACGAGGCGCTCGACGAAGCTAGAAGGCAGAGTCTTCCATTCCGCTACAAGGAAATTGAAGACCAACTCGACGAGAACCACAGCGTTCCCCTCGCAACATGCATCCCCCCTCGGCCGGAGCAAGTATTCAGACACCTACGCCTCGAGGCAGGCAATGCGCGGTTTTCGGAGAGGTGGGCTATAGCAGCGGACGCTCTGCTGACGGACTGCGGGCTTGAGGAAGCGTTCCTTCGCTTGGGCTGTCTCCCCGTGCCATTGCCGAACGTTTTTGTCGAGCGTTTTGGGGCAAGTCCGCCCGAAACGCAGAGGTCTGCATACGCAGGTTTCGCCGAACTCGCTGCACGCTCTCCACTGCATTTTCTTCACGCATTCGCATTGCTGAAATGCGAAGGTTTGCCCTCCGACGTTAGAGCGCTGGGCTCACGTATGGCAACCGACGTGCTGTCGCGCTGGAACGGCTTGGCCGACGCAATGGGCCCATTGTTAATGTGGTCGGAGACTCACGCGCATGAGATGCAGGAGTGGCGAAGCAAGACCGTCGAAGAGCAGTTGGTCACGACTTGGTACCATGCGGCGCGCCTGATGTGCATACTCAACCGCAATCTCGACATGGAAACGCAAATTCGTGAGCACTTTGCGAAGGCGCGCGGCGCAATGTCGGCTACCGCTTTCGGCGGGCTCACTCGGTCCTTGGATTGTGCGTCTCCCAATAATTTTGTTGGCGTAGTGTTGTTTTACGGCGGCATGAACTACGTGTTGCAAGGCGCACAAGGCGACTCGCTGCTTTCGGCGGAGCAACGGGAGCAGGCTCTTACGTTGACCCGAGTCAACAACCATGCCAACCCCTGGCTCATTGCATCACGCGAGTTGTCACCGAATTGCCTTGAATCGTTCTTGCGCGTCGATTCGACGGTTCGCGTGGAGTCGTTTGACTTGCCGTCAACGCTCTCTGAAGACTTTGAAAACGAACTAATTCAGGCATTCGAGACTTCAACCGACAATCCGATGCTGTGGGTTCACCTGTACACGTTGGCTCGGATGGGGCTGAGCGCGGCTAACCGGCAACGCTTCGTCCAGATAGTGGCGAACGCTCGGCTAATTTCTCTTGCTGAGCTCGGAACGGACGTCCTCATCGCCTGGCGTTGCTTTGCCGGTTGCGTAAGGCTACTAGGCAATGGTGATACTCAAGCAGCCTTCACAGCGCAATTGTTACAGCTTGCCGAAGCGCTTGGCGACCGATTTAAGGGTAACGGGACAGCCGTTAATGTTGATGGGGTAGACGAACGTGCACGAAAGCTCAACGAACTGCTAGAGGCTTGCATCACGTTCAGTCGCAGCGATGATACCTCTCTGGCCTACGCCAGTATCGCTGAGCTGTTCACGGGCATAGCGGCGGTCTGGAGGACCGCGAGGGTGACAATTTGCAGGACCCTCGAAACCATATACGACGAGTCGCGGATAAGTGACAACGGGGCTGTGTGGAATGCGCTGGTTCGCCTTCGGGCGCAAACCTGAGTCATGGCCCTAGGCGGCACGGGAACAAGACGCGAATGACCATACCTTGTTCGCATCGTTGACGCCCGGCGCCTGTCGGCCGCACAAGTTGCGCGCACCGCCTTCGAGTCTTTGCCAGCGGGACCTTTCACATAACGAAGAGCACAGCAGTAAGCACAAACGGAACGGCGACGGTAACGGCCCAGCCGAGCTACTTTGCTATCTGAATGTCGGTAGTGGCAGATGCATTTACGTTGACGGCGTGCGCCGAGAGAGTGGCAGGTTTTATCGCATCGAAATGCATGAGAAAACGGCGCTCTATTAAAGTTTTGCGTATTTTTTCCGTAATTATTCAATGACCACCGACAGTATCGTTCAACAGCTCGCGAAGTTGTCATTTGCGTCCGTAAAGTGACGATGTAATGCGCCCATCAACCGAACCTGAACCGAGGTGTCGGCGGCAAACGGAATTGGCGCACCTAACGTCGAGCTTCGGCCCTCCCACTTAACGTGCACCTTCACTTTCAATAATCGTGGACCTCAAAGAATTTCCCCACCTTGCATCCGATGTATTCGAAAAGGCGAAAAGACTATGGTCAACCTACAAGTGGGCGAGTCACCTAGCTCATTTCGAGGACATCAACCTCGTCTCCGAACCAATCTTTCGGTGTCGGAACTTCGCGGTACTTGCATGGGCTTTGGCTATTCTGACCTCCTCCATCTTGCTACTGTCGCTCAATCTCAATGTGCTGGATACAAGCCACGGTTCCTTGGGTTATCACGGGGTTGACCAAATCGCACAAGGGATTGCCGAGGAATGGGCTTCGGCAATGCCTCGTGTTAGGCTCAACAGCCTAACGCCGACTAAACAGACAGTTGCTGCAGGCGTTGCCTTCGTTCTCTCGCTCCTCTCGTTTGTCTTGCTTGCATTTCTTGGCGTCTGGCGCCGGTCGGCTAGGGTGAGTCGACGCCAACAGCTAGTGTTTTCGTGTTTCATCGTATCGCTCGGCCTACTTCGATACTCGGTTGTGACGATTCCGGTCACCGTCTTAGTCTGGATTGCAAGGGAGCAAGGATTTGACCCGTCGTCCGACGTCCTACTCAGCTTTGGCGTATTGCTCTTCACGTACGTTACGAGCGGTGCCTGGACGCAGCTCGCCAACCGCCACGGGCGGCGTCTGGGAACGTCCGGTTCACGCGACGACGACATGTCACTTTTTTATTCGTCCTTCGCGCCGATAGTCTTTAGTCTCGCGTTGCTCTGCGCCGCCGCCTGGACCGGCGACCGCTTCAAACCAAGCGTTATGCTGCAGACCTCTGATGCGTGCGGTGCGCCAGACAATGGCATCTGCGTTCTATATATCCGGCCGCGTGACGTTGACGGCACGATATCCTTGGACAGAGTGGGCGTCACGATGCTCGTGGTGTTCGACGAAGATAAGAATTTTGTCGGGCCCGAGTACGTTACGGCTGCGACCGCAAGTTTTCGAGTCATCGAATCGCCAGATGAGCCATTTCCAGTTCGGGTCGGGCCAGAGGCCACGAGAGGCGTGGTTGGCTATAGTGAGTTTCACTGCCCCTTCCGGAAGAACTTGCGGAAGGGGCACGTCCCGAAGATTCGCGTCCTCAGCTACTCGGCGTCGGCAATACCGAAAACCAACTCGGACGCAGACCCGGGACGTCGGGAACCGATACCAATTACCTTCGAATGGGCTGGCGATGTGCCACTCTTGTTCCGTAACATTGCAAAAGAATGCTCGCTATTCCCTTGAAAATTGAAAATCGCCACGGATACCCGATTTCAAGCGCAAGTCTCGCGCTGCGCGGTCAATGGCTGCTGAGCCGTCAACGACAGTGGTGGCTACTGCCGTCCCTGGCCAGCCGCTGAATCCAGTCCCACCGGTCGGGCGTGGCGAGCCCCATGCCCGCGCCACGTCATACGGAAAGTCCGGCCTAAACCTTTCTATGACTGGGCGGCCTCGCGGAAATTTTGAACTTCAATTGACGTAGTGGGATGGGGCCTGATACCGTTTGTAATACAAACGGACCACAATGTATATCGCGATGACTCAACCTAAATCCGCGCTTCTATCATTGCGTATGACCCCCGACGCGAAGGTGCTGCTTGCGAAATGCGCTGAGCGCGAGCATCGCAGCTTGGCATCCATGGTCGAGCACATGATTCATGTGTATGCAGAGAGCGAAGGCATCCGCCCTAGCGACGACCCCACCGTCACTAATAAGAACAAACCTCGAAAGCCCCAATGACTAAGCTTGCCGACCTTATTTGGAAAAACGCCGAACTGCTGCGTGGCGCGTACAAAGAAAACGAATACCGAAAAGTCATCCTCCCCTTCACCATACTGCGCCGGCTGGACTGCGTGTTGCAGCCTACCCGCGAAACGGTGTCGGCCCGCTATCAGGCCATCCGGGACAAGGGCTATGACTTGGACAAAATGCTGACACCTGTCAGTGGCTACCCATTTTTCAACACGTCCAAATTCACCCTGACCAACATTGCCGAAACCCCGGACGATGTGCGCGACAACCTGGAAGCCATGATTAACGGTTTTTCCCAGAACGTACGCGATATCTTCGAGAAGTTCGAGTTCATCGGCACGCTCGACAAGCTGGCCGACAAAAACCGGCTGTACCTCGTAGTGCAGCGGTTTGCTGAAACCGACCTGACCCCCGCCAAAGTCACCAACCACGACATGGGGCAGGCGTTTGAAGAGCTGTTGCGCAAGTTCAATGACGTATCCCCGGCGGGTGAACAGTACACACCACGCGATGTAATTGAACTCATGGTGACGCTGCTGTTCAGTGGTGACGATGAAATCCTGTCAGTTCCAGGCGTGGTTCGAACCATGTACGACCCTACGGCAGGCACCGGCGGCATCCTTAGCGTGGCCGAGGAGTATTTGCGCCGCTTCAATGACCGGGCCACGCTCAAGTTGTTCGGTCAGGAGCTGGAAGACGAAACGTACGCCATCTGCAAAGCGGACATGCTAATTCGCGGGCAAGACCCTGCGAACATCGCCAACGGCGATACTCTTGAAATCGACAAGCATCCGGGCAAGACCTTCGAGTACCAAGCCGCCAATCCACCCTACGGCGTGGAGTGGAAGCCAGCGGAAAATGCCGTGAGGAAGGAGCACGCTCAAGGCGCGGCAGGGCGTTTCGGGCCCGGGCTGCCTGCCATCCGTGATGGGCAGATGCTGTTTTCCATGCACCTGCTGTCCAAGATGCAACCCGTGGTGGCTGGCAAGAGTGGCCGAGACAACAAGCGCGGCGGTGGCCGAGTGGGTGTAGTCCACAACGGTTCGCCCTTGTTCACTGGGGACGCGGGCAGTGGCGAGAGCGAAATCCGCCGCCACATCTTGGAACATGACTACCTAGACTGCATCGTGGCCCTACCCACGGACATGTTCTACAACACCAACATCACAACCTACCTGTGGTTCATGACGAACCGAAAGCACGATGAGCGCAAGGGGAAGGTGCTGCTCATTGATGCCAGCGGCATGAGTCAGCTCATGAAAAAGAACCTGGGCAAGAAACGCCGCGAGTTCACCGCCGATTGCGTGGAGCGCATCGCCAAAGCGTATGCCGACTTCAAAACTATGGAGTGGCAGGAGGACTCCACTGGGACATCGGGGCGGGTGTTGAAGGCCAAGGTCTTCGACCGAGAGCACTTTTTCTATCGCAAAGTGACGATTGAGCGCCCCTTGCGCATGCGCTTCCAAGTGACCCAAGCGGGCATGGAGTCGCTGTTCAAGGACAAGGCATTCGAAAAACTGCCTAATGACCAGTACCAGCTCTTGACGGAAACTGTTAAGGCCATGGACGTGGAGTCAGTGTCTATGGATGCCGAATCGTTCCGCGAAGCTATGAGCAAAGCAGCATCCAAGGTAGCAAAAGAGCGGGAGTGGACCGGCAAAGCCGCGAAGCTGGGCGCGAAGTCCTACGAGTTGGCTCGCAAATACATGGGCACGAAGGACAAGGCGGCAGAGCCTACCACCAACGAGAAAGGTGACGTGTTGAGCGATTCCGAGCTACGGGATGCCGAGTACATGCCGTTTAATGAGGATATTGAAGCGTACTTTCAACGGGAGGTTGTCCCACACTGGCGCGATGCCTGGATTAATTTCGAAGTCACCGATGCGAAGGACGAGAAGACTGGCGTGGTGGGCACCGAAATTAACTTCAATCGCGAGTTCTACGTGTACACGCCACCGCGTAGTCGCGAGGCGATTGCCGCGGACATCGAGGCCAAGGAGCACAAGTTCATGAAGTTGCTACGGGGCATCAAAGGGGGGGGGAGCCAGTGAAACCGTACCCGAACTACAGGCCTTCAGGTGTACCGTGGCTCGGGGATGTGCCCGGTCATTGGGATGTCAATCGGCTCAAAGAACTTTGCCGTGTTCGTCCAAGTAACATCGATAAGTTGACGATTGACGGTCAGGCTCCAGTGAAGCTATGCAACTACGTTGACGTTTATAAGAATGAACGCATTACTAACGAGATAGAGTTCATGGCAGCATCTGCAACCCAAGAACAAATCGACCGACTTGGCCTAAAAAAGGGAGACGTAGTAGTAACGAAAGACTCGGAATCACCTTGGGACATTGCAGTACCCACCGTCATTTCTGAGAATATCGAAGGGCTTGTTTGCGGATATCATTTGGCCAAGGTCGAACCGCTCCGTGCAGATGGCCGTTTCATCGCATGGGCACTTCGCTGTTATCAGGTAAATCTACATTTTTCTCTGAGCGCAGGAGGGATTACGCGATACGGATTGAGTACCGCAGCCTTGTCAGATGGCAACATCCCTGTGCCACCTTTCGCAGAACAGCAAGCCATTGCCGACTACTTGGACACCGAGACCGCCCGTATCGACGAGTTGATACGCGAGAAGGATGAACTGATTACGTTGTTACGTGAGTGGCGGCAGACGGTTATCGCTGATTTCACTGCAGGGGTCAGTCATCCGGGCGGAAAGAAACCCACAGGCAATGTTCACCTTCCCCAAATTCCTGCTGACTGGACGATGGTCCGCCTTGGTAAGTACGCCAGGATTGGGAACGGCTCAACGCCACTGAAAGATAACGCCCGATATTGGGAGGGCGGCACTTTTCCATGGCTTAACAGCGCCGTTGTAAATCGGGATGAGGTTCGGGAAGGCAGTGAATATGTGACAGAGGAAGCATTACGGACTTGTCATCTCCCTATCGTTGAGCCCGATTCTCTGTTGGTCGCACTTACCGGTCAGGGCAAGACCCGTGGACAGGTTGCCATCCTGCGTATTCAAGCAACCATTAACCAGCATCTAGCCTATCTTGATTTGGACCGCGAGCATTTCGACGAGAAATATCTGTTCTGGACCTTGACCGGCATGTACGCGGCTTTGCGCATGGTCAGTGACGGACAAGGCGGAACAAAGGGTGCGTTGACCTGTGAAGACCTGTCGCGATTTGAAGTTCCTAAGCCATTATTGAGTGAGCAGAAGCAAATCGCGTCACGGCTATCCGTAGAGACCGCCAAGATTGACGACCTCATCACCCATACCAACGACGAAATCACACTACTGAAAGAACTTCGCGCTGCAACCATCGCGGACGCGGTTCTCGGGCGTGTCGACGTCCGCACCATAAAGCAATAACAATACAGAGAAACCCCATGGCAGCCATTCACACCGAAGAGCAATTTGAAGATGAGGTATGCGCAGTCCTCAAAGCGAATGGATGGCTGTACGAGGGGCCCCTACCGTATCAAAAAGGCTTTGCCTACGACAAAGGCTATGACCGCCGCACGGCGTTGTACCCTGAAGACGCCATTGCCTGGGTGAAGGAAACGCAGCCAGATGCGTGGGAGAAGTTCGCCAAGAACCACACCAAGCACCCCGAGGCGGTGTTCATCCAACGGCTGGCGGAAGAGCTGGACCGTGACCGCCCAACAATCAAGAAGGAAACACCGCAGCTATGGGGCAGCTTGTATGTATTGCGTAAGGGATTCAAGGACATCAATGCCACGTTCCGCATGGCGCAGTTCGCACCAAGCAACCAACAAAACCCTACTACTTGGGCGCACTACAAAAAGAATCGGCTGCGCGTAGTTCGGCAGTTGCACTATTCGCTACACAATCAGCTTTGCATTGACCTGGTGCTCTTCCTCAATGGCTTGCCGCTGGCAACCATAGAGGTGAAAACCGACACAACCCAGAACATCGAAGAGGCGGTACGACAGTACAAATATGACCGCAACCCGATTGACGTAGCAACCAAGCAGCCCGAACCGCTGCTGTCGTTTGGCAAGCGAGCATTGGTCCACTTCGCCGTCAGTACCGACGAAGTACGTATGACTACCCGGCTATCTGGCGCAGCAACGCGTTTTTTACCCTTCAATCGAGGTACCCCCGATGACATGGGGGGAGCAGGCGCTGGTAATCCACCCGATGACAAATTAGGCTATTCAACTGGCTACCTGTGGCATGAGATTTTTAAACCGGATGCTTGGCTGGCCGTCTTGGGTAAGTTCTTGTCCGTAGAGGTGTCCGAGCACAAGAATGACAAGGGCAAGAAGGTCTTCACCGCCTCACTCCTGTTCCCTCGTTATCACCAATGGGATGCCGTCAACGTGCTCCTGGATGCCACCCAAAAGGAAGGCGTGGGACAGACCTACCTTGTGCAGCATTCGGCAGGCTCAGGCAAGTCGAACACCATTGGATGGCTGGCGCATCGCCTTGCATCGTTGCACGATGCCAAGGACCAGAAGGTGTTCAGCAGTGTAATTGTGATTACGGACCGCCGCGTGTTGGATACCCAGCTACAAGACACTATCTACCAGTTCGACCACCAGCGGGGCGTAGTAGAGAAAATCGACGAAAACAGTACCCAACTGGCGACAGCGCTGGACAAGGGCAAACTTATCATCATCACCACCCTGCAGAAATTCCCGTGGGTGTTGAATAAGGTGAGCGGCTTAGGTGACAAGCGTTTTGCTCTCGTCCTTGATGAGGCTCATTCCAGTCAGTCGGGCAAAGGCGCAGTCAAGCTGCGCGAGGTGTTGACCAAAGAGAAAACGGATACGGATACCGATACTGCATCTACTGCGAGCACGGAGGCTACCGCGACCGATGCCGATGAAGAGCTGACCGACGAAGACATTCTCAACAGCATCATGGCATCGCGTAAGCGACCGCCAAACGTGTCGTACTACGCTTTCACCGCGACTCCAAAACCCAAAACCATGGAGCTTTTCGGGCGCACGGGTTCTGATGGCACGCCGGTCCCGTTCCATGTGTATTCGATGCGCCAAGCCATCGAAGAAAGATTCATCCTGGACGTATTGAAGGGCTATACCACCTATGATTTCGCTTTCAAGTTGGAGCAGGAAGGCGACGACAAGGCAGTGAAAGCCGGTAAGGCAAAAGCCAAGCTTTTCCGATACGCACACCTTCACCCCACGAGTATCGCCCAAAAAGTCACGGTCATCGTGGAGCACTTCCGTACCCACGTCATGCACCACTTGGGCGGACAGGCCAAAGCCATGGTGGTATCAGATAGCCGCGTGGCGGCGGTTCGGTACAAGAAGGCGTTCGACGCCTACATCAGCAAGATGAAGTATACCGACTGCAAGGCGCTGGTAGCGTATTCAGGCGATGTCACGGATGAAGAATCCAAGGTCTTGAAGGCCAAAGAAGGCGACCTAAACGACGGCAAGGAACACGATGACGGCATCAAGGAGGCATTCAAGACGGACGCCTATCAATTGCTTATCGTGGCATCCAAATTCCAGACCGGGTTCGACCAGCCGAAGCTTTGCGCTATGTACGTGGACAAGCGCCTAGATGGAGTGTTGGCAGTGCAAACCTTGTCGCGTCTGAATCGTACCTATCTGGGCAAGGAAATCACCTTTGTACTGGATTTCCGTAATGACCCCAAGGACATTCTGAAAGCCTTCATGCCGTATTACCGCACGGCCGAAATGTCGGGCATCACGGACCGTAATTTGGTCCATACCCTGCGCCAGAAGTTAGACGTCGCCGGCATTTACCTTTGGGAGGAAGTTTTGGACTTCGCCAAGGGTTACTTTGACCCAAAGGGCAAACAAGCCACCATCCAATCGCCGTTGAAAAAGGCGCATGAGCGATTCAAGGCTCAGCCTAAAGAGGTGCAAGACCTGTTCCGTGGTGACGTGTCGTCCTACATCAGCGCTTACGACTTTTTGTCGCAGCTTGTGTCCTATGACGATGCGGACCTGGAGCGACTGCATGCCTTCTGTCGTATGTTGCTCCCCCGGCTGCAAGGGAAGGCCGGCGGCGATGAAGCTCTGGACCAACTGGTGCGATTAGCGGGGTACAGGTTGGTCAACGAGCAAAAACATACCTTGAGCATGGAGGCCGGAAAGGCCGAAGCCATGAAGCCCATGGGACCGGGCGGCGGGCAACCTTGGGAAGACCCAGAAGACCGCTTGTCCGCCATCATCAAGAAAATGAACGAAGTATTTGCCGGGAATTTTCCTGACGCAGATTTCCGGGGTTACGCGACCACGCTCATTGGTAAATTGGTAGATGACATGACGCTCCAAGAACAGGCACAGGCGAACGATACGGTGGACGCTTTCAGCAACGGGGCTTATGAAACCAAGCTGAATAATGCCGTGGTAGATGCCTTGGAAAATCACGGTGCGATGGCCGACCAAGCCTTGCGACATGAAACAGTATTCAAAGGGCTGGCCAATTTGTTGGTGGATGAGGTGTACCGGCAGCTTCGCCAGGAAGTACGAGCTCAGGGCGATTGATAGGTCCAGACGGGGCGGGATTGGTCGCGGGAGAAGTTCTACACAACGCCATTTCACATCGATATGCAGAGTTTAAAAAAATGCCCACGAACGTCGGGATGACTGACCTCGGCATACCCCTAAGCCCAAAGCAAACTCTATGGAACGCCGGAGAGGAGTTCGCTCGAGCGCTTTGACAAATGTAACTTCATAACCGTGCGCACCTTCGCCCGTATCGACTCGCAGGAAGCCGGGAAAGCCTATTGCTTGTACGGCGTCGCTCGCGAGCGGCCATCAGAGATTGCCGCTCTTCGAGCACCATGAGCGACGCCGCGTTGGGGGCTCGCGCGTCAAGTGACAGTTGGCCGGTCCATGTCGCTCCCGTTTGGGGGCGCTGATACTGCGGCGCAGCTTTGGCTTTTACACCACCAGCGATTCTCGTTTTGCCAGCGGCGGCGCTGACGAGTTGAGGATGACCAGCGTCTTTTTCTCCCACGACAAATTTGACAGCCGACCAGCAAGTCGGTATGCCGTGATTGCACCGCAGTACCTTCCTGATTTCCGGACGCAACCGGGGACGTCGTCTGGCGTCCATACCCGGGCTCTAAGGTGGGTGGCCAGTCGCTGGGCGCCGAGCCGTTGGAATTTTTGGCCTACTTGAAAATCCCCCCACTATTGCCTACGTTGGTAAACCCAAGCCGGTGCAATGCCGGCACGCATTACCAGGAATGAGCCTTTATTCGTCGCGTTGACCGCCCGCCAGGTCAGGCCCCATTTTATGAGAGGGTACGGCGGGAGCAGGCGATGAAACAGGTCTGGCTGCGGACGAATTCGGCGACGTGGGTAACCAGTCAACTACCCCTCTTTGTTCTGTCCCGGTGTGACCTGATGGAGCGCGATGGTCTCCGCGCCCATGGCACGCAGGCAGGCAATGAGGAAGGCTGCCGAGAACCGCTTGCGATTGATTTTGCGGTTGAGCTGGTCCGGCGACTCGTAGATGCCCAGCTTCTCGAGCATCCGCGAAAGCTGTTTGTAGCGAATGTCGCGCCGCATCATCTCTTCCTCTATCAACCCCTTCGCTTCTTCTTCCCACTGCCCGTACGGCTCAGCCGGCAGCCGACCACGCTTGTGCGGCAGTCCTTCCATCGTTCCCCCTCGACCTTTTTCGAGCCTCTGCTTTTCTGGTGCCGCGATTCTCTCACGGGTATTTTCGGTCGTATACGACTGATTTCGAAGCAAGCGCTCTACACGTCCTTAGCAAGCCATTTTTTTGCGAGGACAGAATGCTGACAATAACTTTACAAGCCAGTTTGCCGGCCCGACGGGCCGCAACTGCGCCGCAGACGACCAGCCAGTTGCAGACTCAGGACGGAGGCGCGAAATGAGAAGCGCACCGTCCTATGGCGTCCGTAGTCGCCGGAGTGCTGCGAACGCCGGTGTTCGGCTCACGGCCCGGACGTATGGCAAGGCTCGCATCGGCACCTATGCCGAAAAGGCCGACGGCCACATCACCGTCGACTCCGACGCGGAACGCCTGGTAGCGCACATGCTGTGCGTTGACCCGCGCGTGCGCTCTTTCAGGCAGCAGCCGTTCACCGTCGACTTGGTCGACGAACGGCTGCTGTTCACGCGTGAGGAACTGTCCGAAGCGCGTAAAGCGCGTGGTGGTCGCGCCGGGGAGGCGGAGTACACGCCCGACTTCGCCACCGTTCAGGCCGACGGCCTGCAGCGCGCATACGAGGTCAAACTTCAGGGCTTCGAGGGCGACGGCCGGTACTGGGCCAAGGTCGAGCGGGCCCGGGCAATCATGGAGGCGTACTGCTATCCGCTATCCACGGTAGTCGTGCCTGCGGATGAGCGGCACCCGGTCGTCGTCAACGCACAACTGTTGAAACCGGCGATGGTGCGTGCCCGCGAATATCTGACGCCCGACATCATCGACCGGGTCGAAAGCTATTGCGAATCGGGCCCGGTGCTGCAGCGCGCGCTGTGCGCTGACCTCGAGATTCCGACGGGCCTGATTCCACCGCTGCTCGCCCGGGGCGTGCTGCAGGCGGACCTCACGCATCACCATATCTGCGCCACACTGGAACTGTCGGCCGCGTATGGCGACCTGAGCCACCTCTGTCTGATTGAGGAGCTGCGGCCATGATGTCCGACCTGCGCACTGGAGACAAGCTGGCGCCCCCAGGCAAACCGGAAAGCTACTTCGAGGTGCGGGACAGTCGCCTGCATGCTGGCACCATCCAGCTCTTCGATGCCGAGAAACGTGCGGACCAGTATGTCGAGTACGACGACATCCGCGCCCGGATTTCGGAAGGCAGTCTGGTCCTGCATCGAAAGGGGATGCCGCGTGTCAGCATTGCCGCCCAGTACGACAATCCGGAATTGCACAGCAGAGTCAGCCTGCTGAACGACACACTGCGGCGCATAGATGCCATCCGGGACCAACGGGGTCTGTCGTTTAACGCAGCGATTCCACTGGCCCGTGAAGCCTATGTGATGGAGAACGCGGACAAGCCCCTTGTCTGCCTGTTTCCATCGCGCGCAACCCTGTACCGCGCACACAGGAATCAACTGCTCGGTCTGCCAGTTCTCAGGGGTGACAAAAATAAAGGCAATTCGACGGCCAGGTATTCAAAAGACCTTGTCGAATTCGTCAAAGAGGCAATCGAGAACCTATTTCTGGTCACCGAATCCAGGTGGACGGTCCTCGACCTCACCAAATATATTAACCGTCAGGCCGTTAGCCTTGGCCTGCTTGTTGCCGGGCACCACATCAGCCGCAAGTTCGTGTGCGCCAGGATTGATGACCTGACCGTCGATGCCGAATACGACCGGATGGACCCGCTCGATAGGGTCGCCGGTAAATCGTTCGTGAAGAAGCGTATCCGCGCGGCGTTTCCATTCGCCCGAATTGAACAGGATGCTGTGCACCTGCCATTCGTTGTACGCAATGGCGACGACATCGCCCGGGAAG
Source organism: Paraburkholderia sediminicola (assembly GCF_046026675.1). Lineage (GTDB taxonomy): Bacteria > Pseudomonadota > Gammaproteobacteria > Burkholderiales > Burkholderiaceae > Paraburkholderia > Paraburkholderia sediminicola_F. The sequence continues at coordinate 35,903 of NZ_JAQQEY010000001.1, forward strand.
TCTATCTGGTGCTGGCGATTGATGTCTGCACCGGATACCCGGTTGGATGGCATCTCGTCATCGGTTCGCCGCGCGAGATGGATTCGCTGTCGTGCCTTGAGATGTATCTGACGCCCGCCAAGGCAGCTCGGTTCGCAAAGCTCGGCATCGCTCACGCGCTGAACGTTTATGGCACGCCTGTACAGGTCATTTTCGACAATGGCCCGGAGACGAAGGGCGGACGAATCGTCCGCCTCGAGCGGCTAGGAATGGATGTCAAGCACTGCAAAGCAAAGGAAGCTCAAGGCAAGCCGTTCATCGAGCGCCTGAACAGGTCGCTCAAGGAAGCACTGCAGCGTCTCCCAGGCTGCACGCGCTTCGAGGGAAAAGATGGCGTGCGCGACCCGGCGGCGCTGGGCGACGAGTTGATAACCATCGAAGCGCTCGAGAAGTGGGTTGTGAAATGGCTCTATGTGGTCTGGGTCAACACCCCGCTGGACCGGCTGCGTTGGGACGAACTTCTGGTCGATTCGGTTAAGGGAAAGACACCGAGCGAGCGCCTGACTCACCAGCTTGAGGAGTTGGGACAACCCATCTCCCTGCCGCCACCGCGTCATGAATGGATAGCCGCGCTCTTCGAACACAAGATGTGCACCTTGAGCGCCAAAACCGGCATCTCGATTGAACGTGGTTTCAGGTACACCGGCGAAGCCATGTCGTATCTGCTGGCCAAGTACGGTGACCATGCGGACCTTCGTGTGGTCTATAACCCCGACGATTTCCGTCAGGTGTATGTGTACGAGGGCGATGACCTTCCGCTTGTCACACTGACGCACCACCACGTTCGTCCGGACACGCCGGCGTGGACCTTCGCTGAAGCCAAAAAGAAGTTCGATTCAGGCATGGCTAACTGGACGGTCCCGGAAGAAAAAGTCCAATTCGAGCGGGAGATGGACGAGGCGGTCACCGGAAGCGGGAAAGCCAGTAAGCGCAAGACCCGCGGCAAGCGCGAGGAAAACAAGGAAACGGTGCGCCGCGCCAAAGACAACTCGGCCGTCCAGCGGGCCAACGACCGGCCGCTTTCAGCGTCAGCCCCGTTTGGGCCCGCACCTTCGACCAATCCGTCTTTGCCGACGGAAGATTTTCAGCACGGTGAAATTTCATACGACGAGGTGCCGTCGATGAACATCGTAAACAGAAACACTGGAGAAAAACTGCTGTGACGCCAGCTCAACTATTGCGTAAGGACATCGAGGAGTGCGAACTGTCTCACCGCATGTTCTTGGAGCACCTCACTGCGCTTAAACAGCGCATCGATGACGCCCTCGTTGGGTTTGCGCCAAAAATCGTTCGCGTTCCAGGTCCTAGTCGCGCGGGCAAATCCTCGCTCATCGCGAGCCTGTCGCGTGACTATCCCGCCAACCGCATCGACGGACGGCGCCATGTGCCAGTACTGGTTGTTGCGGTGCCCGCCTCCGCAACGGCCAAACTGCTTCCCAAAAGTGTGCTGGGTTCGTTGGGCATCCAGGTTCCCCGCAACATGACCGCGGGTGCGATGTTCGACCTGATGGTGGAGCAGCTTCGCCTGGCCGGCACACGCGTCGTGATTTTCGATGAGATTTCGCACCTCGTTGACGAAGGGTCACGGGTGCCTCTGCGCGCAGCTAGCGACTGGCTCAAGACCCTTTCGGACACACTCGGCATGACGCTGATTCTCTTCGGCATTCCGCGACTTGAGCGGCTCTTTTTGGCGAACGAACAGTTGCGCAGCCGCGCCTGTCCTTCGCTCAATTTCTGGCCGTACGACGCAAGCGATGCTGACGAGATGACAGCCTACGTCTCGTGCGTTGTGAACTATGCGCGCCTGTTCGCGGCTGCGGGTTATCCGATTGACGTACCCACCCGTGTGCTGACGCAGCAATGCTATTTGCTCACTGGCGGCCTGATTGGAGTGCTCGCTGATTTCATGCGTGAATTGGCTCGTGCGATGAAAAGCGAAGCTCCGCGGGCCATTAAATACGCAGACTGCCAGAAAGCGACTAAATCCGTTAACCATGCCGGGTCACCGAACAGACTGGCATTTCAGAACTCTGGCATCGACGACGCGGGCGTGGAGCCGGCGGCGCTGAAACAGGCATACGTGCATGTCCTGACCAGTAACGCGGCGTCCGTACCAGTTCGTAAAAAATCGGGAGATAACCAATGAGCCTCATTCTCACCTATGCGCCCAAGGACGACGAGTCCGGAATGGGCTACTACCGACGCCTTGCCGCAGACAATGCGCTTTTCAGCTGGCGTGACCTAGCGAGTGCGGCCGGTGTCGAGCGCAACCGCCGTGCGTTGTTGACGCGCACGGACGACGTGGTCCGTAACCTCGGCCTGGAACCAGCGTGGACCGAATTCACCCGCCAGCAAGAGGAGCTCTGCCGGGGTTGGGGGCGTCTGCACCGTGCGCAATCTGACTCCGTGTGTCCTGCGTGTCTGGCTGAATCGCCTTACCTGCGACACCAATGGGAGCACGCCTATGTCACGGCATGTCCGCAACATCGAATCCTGCTGGTCGACCAGTGCAACGCCTGCGGGAAGCACCTATCAACGGAACGGCTCTATATTGGGTTGTGCTCGTGCGGTCATGACCTGAGCACCCTGCTGCGTGTGCCGGCGACCCAGGGTCAGCAATGGCTGTCGACGCTGATTGCGAGCAACGGGCAGCAGTCTGGCAGCGTGAAACCGCTTCTGCACGGCGCGGACATCAATGTGCTGGTGAAGGTCATCCGCACGCTCTGCCAATATGCGGACCCGACGCGCCTCGGGTTGCCGCGCGGCGCGGCATTGCCGAAATTCGTCAACGAAGCGGTCGAATTTCTCTCGCCGGTCGAAGCCTTGCTGGCCGACTGGCCAACGGGTTTCCGCAATCACGTCGAGCAGCGCATTGCCGCCGGTCGCAAGGATGCCCGCACGCTGAACACGTTGCTCGGCGACTGGTACATCAGTCTACGCAAGCTTTGCCAGGGCACGACGCTCGAGCTTCTGCTTCAAATCATCATCGACGTCGCTGCCCGGAAGTCCGATTGTGTCCTGGGCCTGGATTCGGCCAAAGAAATGGCCGAGGATGCGACCGGATACACGCGCGCGCCGGATGCCGCCAGGGCCATCGGCATCAGCGTGTCACGTCTGCATGACTCCATCGTCGCTGGCGAGTGCAAGCACCGCGCACGACGCACTGGCACGCGTGGCCAGGTGTTCGAAATTCCGTGCGCTGAGGTTGAGCGCATCCAGCGGCAACGTGCCGAATGGATTTCCGACATCGATGCCTGCGAACTTGCGGGCGTTCCACCCGTCGTGCTCGAACGCGTGAAAGCAGCCGGCATTATCCGGTCAGACGTGCGCTGGCGCGAAGACCTGATGAAGGGAGGTCCGGTTGAGCGCCAATCCATACTGGATTTACACGAGCATGTGAACCGTTGGGCTCAACCCGCTGCGGTGGCCGATGATTCGACGCTCACATGGGCGGAGATGACCAGCCGGCGCATGGGTGACCGACGGGCCATCGAGGCGCTGATGCAGGCCATCGCAAGCGGCAAGGTGAAAGCCGTCGCGCATGGTCGGACACTGGGCCAGATGTCCTTCCTGAGGACGGACGTGTCGCAGTATTTCGGCACGCCACTGCTCGAGGCCGGCATGTCGATTCAGCAACTGGCTAAAGCGACCGGATGGAAATGGGAGTCAATCCAGAACTGGGTGGACGAAGGGCTGCTGGCGTCGGAACGGATTCAGCGCCGTGGCCAGCCTTGTCGCGTCGTGCTGCCGCACCAGTTGCTGGAGTTCCGGCAAGCCTACGTTCCGCTGGCAGACCTGGCGCGTGCCATGGGTACAAAGTCCTCGGCGCTGTCGCGCTTGTTACGCGGCGTCGAACTGGTCGGTGCGAAACAGCTTCCGGATGGCGCGATGCGGGGCGGCCTGGTCCGCATCGCAGACCTCGGGCGACTGGCAGTTATCGGTGCGAGAGCAGGGCATGACCTGTTTGTGCCCGCATCGTTGACGCCATGAGAGGGCCAGCGATAAGTCGAACCAATTGCGTGTCCCGACCGGCGATGTATGCGCCGGTCGGGACATAGCTGGGCTCGCATGTAGTGCCGCCAGGTCCATACGACCGAACCGAAGGGTATGACTTTCCACCACCAGGAGACTGCGATGCCTATCTGGAAACCACGTCCCGCTTCCGAAGTGCCGAAGATTCCGTTATCTCGATGGCGCATATTCGAGACGGAGGATGGGACCCGGCATTTCGTTGGTGTAGATATGTTTGACTCGTCGGCGCGCGTCAGCTCCCCGATAGTAACGTTCGACCCGGCCACCTTGCAGGGTAAGACTCAGACGGGACGTATTTATGAGTTGGTCGGCAGGAAAGGCTGGTCGTTGAATGTTGAATACGTCTGGATGAGGTGGTGCGAATTGTACGAGGTCACGTCGTACACCGACGTCACCGAACGTCTGCTTGACGGAGCTGATGATGACGACCCCACATGAGCGCACGAAAGCCGTTAGAAAGCCGTTATTGAGACGCGAGAGTTGCTGCAGCTGCTCGCCTCTTCAGACGGCGTAGCCAGATTTGAGCGCGTAATCGACTTGGTAACAGTCGAACAGTGAACGGAACAGGGTTCCCGCTGGCTCAAGTTCGCAACGTAGCAGCCGATATTCAGAGTGCCGTCTTTGCATTCAAACAGGAAAAATAAAATGCGCACTCTGTTTTCCGCCGCTGCGGCCGCCTCGGCGCTGGTCATCCTTTCCGGATGCTCCACAACTCAAAGTGTCACTGCTGGTCCGCAGGCGAAAGGCCCGGCGATGACGACCGCGTGCTTGACCGCGCACGGCGGCAAATCGGCTGATATGGACGCTGCAATCCAACGTAACCTGGAAAACCACGGTGTGTCGGTTTCAGTTGCACCCGCGTGCGACAAAGTCGACATGAACGTCACCTACACCGACAGCTGGTTTTGGGACATCGTCATGTACCTGCGCTCGATGGATATCCGCTTTTACAAGGCGCCAAGCGGCGGCCTTATCGCGTCGGGGCACTGGAAAAACTCCGTGTTGCATCAGTTTCCAAACGCCGATGGCGTCGTCCAGGACTTGATGGACGACATGTTCAGGCAGACCGGCGAACCAGGTGCAGTCAGGACTAATGCGGCCACGAACTAGAGAGGCAAGTACGCTAGGCGCGCGTCGTCTGACAGACTACGTTGAGCACCTGCGAGTTTCGACCAAGAATAGAGAAGAGAAAATGCCGCTATTTACAATAGAGCCCGGTCAATCGCGCCTCGCCACGGTTGAACAGCTCATTGAGATGAATTTCCGAATCCCTGCCTTTCAGCGTCCGTATGACTGGGAGGATGCGCAGGTCAACGACCTGATGAATGACCTCCACGAGGCTGAACGAAAAGGAGTGCCGCTCTTTTTAGGCCTCGTGGTGCTTTGCCCGGACAAAGACAATAGTTACGCCATTGTGGATGGGCAACAGCGACTCACGACTCTAATGCTAGCCATCGCCGCGAAGGGGGCTGTGGGTCGGGTGCTACGCTCTGACGCACGCCATTTGTCGACCCTTTGGGTAGCGCCGCGCGTCGCAGATATTGGTTTTAGTCGGGCAATGCTTGCGTCGAGTCGTGAAAGCGAACGAACACTGTCCCAGAAAAAAATGTCGGCTGCATTCGACCAGTTGCACTCCAATGAGAGTTTCGAATTGGATACGTTGCTCAAGGCTCAAGTCATTGTCTATGTCGCACCATCGCTGGCCGGTGCAACCGGCCTGTTCGAGCGCATCAACTTGCGCGGCAAGGATGTTTCCCAGTTTGACCTGGTGAAGAACAAGTTGATTGAGTGGGTCGGTGTGGAGTGCGAACCCGAGTCGCGGAGCCGACTAGAGGAGTTCATCACAGAAAGGTACGACACACTCTACCAACGTTTGGACCCTAGGCACGACTCTCAGCCGTTCAATGCGGACAGGCTTTTGCGTACCCACTGGATTCTGTTCACAGATAAGCAGTTCAAAAGTTCAGACCGAGTGCTGGAAAAGGTCAACGATGACTTATCAGAGGTGTTTCAGGAGTCGAAAAGCGTTTTGAAGTGGATTCAGGACTACTTGAACTCATTGGTCGAAGTCACCGAAACCTGGGCGGCGGTCGAACGCCCCTTTGAATCGATGCCGACGAATTATGGCGCGTCGTTACGGAAAGCGCTATTGGACTTTGCACGTCTGGACCGGCACGGTGAATTCCAACCGCTGATTGTCGCGGCTATCATCAGGTGGCGCGATGCTGCAACCGACCTGGTAAAAATTTGCGAGATTTGTTCTTTTAGAAGCGCCTTGGGGAAGCGCAACAGTAACCGAGGCCGCTCGTATAAATGGCGTGTGGCCCGGCAGCTTTACAAGGGGGATTGGTGCGATGCGTCAGGTGCTCTGATTTCGAGCGCCCGTGATGCCGTCCATCAGGTCTACTGGCACGTCACTCCGTTTTGGGATACACAGGAGGCGGTTGATTTCGGCTACGACCTAACCCAGCAAGAAGCTGCCGCTCAAGTCTTTCCCGATGGGGCATTGGATAGTGCGCACTTCTACACAGAATATGGGCATGTTGCCCACTATCTCTTCTGGAAATACGGTGTGTTCCTGCCGAAATCGGAGGCGTGGGGCGAACACACGCGCGAAGACATAACACCCTTTCAGGACCCGGCGTGGTTCGGGAAGGAAGACGGGAAAGTGTCGTTTCAGAACTGGGACATCGAGCATATTTATCCACAAAACGCCGAAGACAGAGATACCCGTGATGGGCGACGGCACAAGCAGAGTATGGCGTCTTGGCTTCACCATCTTGGGAACATCACCGTACTTCCGATTCGAGATAATCGCGGGATGAAGAATCTGCCGTTTACGGAAAAACTTTCTTGGATGCGAGCGCAGCGCAAGGTGTCTTTCAACGAGTTGCTTGCAAACGCGGACTATCGTGGCAACTTGATGGACCGACCACACTGGGGCATGAACAATTGCCGTAAACGCGTCGCGCAAATCAGAAGCGCTGCCGCGGAGATTTGGGGCCCTGCTGCAGTTGCCTCACTCGGCGTGGGGCAATTTGATGAACGGCTTGAATGGTACGAAGCCGACGGAGACGACCAGGATTAAATCGGAAGGGACGTCATGCTGTAGTCCCTGGGGTTCAACTGGTCGGACGCCGGCGAAGAAGTTGGTTGGTGCCGAAAAGGTTTGCAACAACGAATGTCGCGGCCGCGCCGGAAGCTGTGCGCAACAGGGTATTCAACTCGCCGGGTCAAACTACTTGCTGCTAGTATCAGACTTGGCCACTTAACAGAAAAGAAATGCGCTCCAGTTTTGCAGGATATTACCCGCCAACGGCAGACGAGCTCTCGAAGCTTTGGCTGGAAGGAACCATCGTCTTAGACACAAATGTCCTGCTCGACCTGTATCGTCTTCCACAACTGGGTCGTGATGCTCTCCTGGCGGCATTAGCTCGTCTTAAGGGGCGGCTCTGGATTCCTCACCACGTAGCCCTCGAATACCAACGTCGACGTCTTTCGGCTATATGGAACGAACGGTCGGAGACGGAGAAGGTTCTCGCAAGTTTCAGCGCTACAGTGGACGACGCGCGAAAGAAGCTTCAACGATTGGAGCTCGAGAAAAGGGGAATCGACGTCGACGTGGACGAGATGCTCAGGGAACTTGAGACAGCTAATACCAAAATCGTTGAGGCAGTGCGCAAGGCACACAACGAGCAAATGGATATTTCGTCTCACGACCCCGTTCGAACAGCTCTGGATGACCTCTTAGGCGACGGCTGCGTGGGTCTCGCGCCAGAAAATCAGGAGAGCCTGAATTCGCTCATCAAGGATGGCGAACAGCGGTACATCGACAAGATACCCCCAGGCTACCGCGACGCCGGGAAAGGAAAAAATCCTGCCGATGCATACTTTCTTTTTGATGGCTTGAAGTATGAGCGGCAATATGGCGACCTCATCATTTGGCGTCAGTTGCTGAACCACGCAAAAGAGAACAAGACAAAGCTGATTCTTTTCATCACGTCCGATAGAAAGGAAGATTGGTGGTGGGAGGAACACGGGCGGACTCTCGGCCCGCGCCCCGAGCTTGTTAGAGAAATTAAGGCGATATCGGACGTAGAACATTTCTGGATGTACTCGGCCGACCAATTGCTGAAGCACGCTGCGAGTTACCTTGGGGCCGAGGTGTCCGAGCAAGCTGTTACCCAGGTTGAAGACATATCCCATGCGCGGGAACAGAGTCATCGAGGTATCCGGCAGAGAGAAGGCGTGACGCATCTTGGTTCGCCCGTAGAACAGGCCGGAGAGTGGGCGAAATTCGCGTTCCTTGAGTGGCTGGAGAAAGAAAAAGAAGGTGACTACTCCGCACAAGCAATCGGCTTCCCCGACATCCTGGGAGTCGATACGGACGAAGGGGCGCACGGTTATGAAGTTAGATTTATCAAAGCGCTCGAGCGAACTCCTCTCCGGCGCTCCATAGAGTTTGCTTTGGCTCAAGGGTATGCCGAGGTCAGTCAGGGCAAGCTAGATGCGTTCACGGTAGTGGTAGTCCTGGAGTTCGACGAGCAATGGATGGTCGTTGAATCCGAGGCAGCAAGGCGCATAAGGAAAGTGCTGTTTAGTTTAGTCCGAAAATATCCTCTCTGTTCGGCGCTGGTTGGTTTCGTTGGTGCAGAGGGTTTTTCACCGGTCTCGGAAATCAATAGTAGCGTTATCGGCAGCGACTACGACGCTGACGGCTCATCCCGATAGCATGAGACGAAAGAGCACGTCAGGCGAGGCCTCGGCGGCGGTCGAATAGTGTGACCTCAGATGCTTAAACATGGTTTGACCACGGATGCGATTCCATTAACGCGTGACCTCGGCCGCAATGCCACGAGACTCAACTCGAAGGCTAGAGTCGCAGGGGTGACTTTGCTTCGTCTGTACATCGACCTCACCCGATTCCACGTTTTTCTATATCGGTTCGGCAAACGTACTTATTCGATACTCTTTAGAAAAGGCTCAGCCCTAAGCATCGCTTGGTTCTGAGTCCCCGGGTGGTGAGGCTGAGCCCAGCCCTCCCTACGGCACTGACGCCCGGGAAAGCCTTCCACTCAGCCTCTCCACCCGATTCCCCGGTATGGAGCCGCCTCGCCCGCCAGCCTGTACGCGCCCTCCGGGACGCTAGCTTCGCCATCCCGTTGCCGATATCTCAGACGCTAATCCCCGCAGTCTCGGCTTTCCCCTGCGCGCTGCCGGTGGATTCCGCCCCCGTTCACGCAAGCGGCATTGCGTCCGTGCCACCGAAGCCAACCAGTCGGGTTGGGCGGCCCTCATGTCCGGCGGCGCGATGACTCGGCGGGCATGCACGAATGCGCTGCAGAACCGTATAGGGCTAGAAGGCGCCGCACTGAGTATCAATTCGAGCATTGTATTATTCAATTGGCTGGCGCCCCCTAATAGCGACTCGTTCAACACGTGCTGCTGCTCGTCGGAAGGACCTCCTCGCAACAGGGACACCGTCGTAAAGCGATTCCGAAGCGTTCACGCTGACTCCAGAGCGCGGTAGCGATTCTGAGCAACCGTATCCCGTTACCGCCTCAATCCTCACTGCGGTGCTCTCCTCATGTCCGCCAGACGTGTGGACACCACTTCTTCACGGAATCCGCCAGAATTTCCTCGTTTTACGGGCAGTTTTTCGCACAACGCTCTGGTCGATATTGCGGGCTTTTCTCAGCAGCGTTTATGTTCTTCGCTCAGTTATGGCGTAGTCGTGTTTTCAGGGAAAATCAGCCTGTAGTTCTTCAGGTCTTCCTGAAACGCGTTGCTCAGTTCGAGCTGTTGCTTCAGGCCTGCCCGCGGCTGGCGATAGTCGAATCGCGAGGTCCAGTCTTGTGCACGCGTCATCGACCTTATGTATGGCCCCGCGTCCCGTTCATTTGACAATCGCTTCAAGGGAAGCAGGTAGTCCTCGTGATAAACGGTAGGCACAATAATGCGGCAAAGGCCGGCTTCCGTTAAGGCGCCGTTCATTGCCAGTCGCGCCGTACGGCCGTTGCCATCCTTGAACGGATGAACCTCCGTCACTACGAACATCGTCATCAGCGCTCGTGCCACGGGGTCCGTCTGCGCAGCAATACGCTCGTACCCTTCTTTCAATGTCCCCGGCACCAGTTCTGGTGAGACAAAATACGTGTTCCCTGCCTGATTTGCTTGCTCCTTCCACTGTCCCGGCAACTTGTCGGGGCGGCCCGACATCACAATTGCATTGATGTTTTTGAGCCAGGCAAGAAACTGGTCGGCGTTCGGCGCGGTCCTGTTTCTCCACGGAGACGAAGTCGCAACATGGAATGTTCCGAGAATATCTTGGGAATCCTCAGGACGGTCTTGAACAATGGCGCCCTCGAAAACGATTTGCTCTGCTTCCGCTACCTCGAAAGTTGTGCCTTCGATGTAGTTCGAAAAGTATGCCTCGAAGAAAGCAAAATTCTCCATGGCCGTGCCTTCTGCCGCTGGGTCTGCGACGTGTGGAAACACATTCGCGGTCAACTGCGCGAACAACGCATCAAAGAGGTCGAGCCGCTCAGGGTCATATGGCTTGCCGGCTGCTCTCGCTAAGGCTTGTTTGCTTTTGAGTTTTTTCTTTTCATGTGTGCCCAGCAGCGCGCCGATAAGACCGTCAAGACGCTTGAAAGCCGGTTCCATGTCCAGCTTGTCCGCGACCACCCGAGCGCACTCGCGCAAGTCGTTAAGCTTGAACTTGCCCCTGATGGTGAGAATGTTGTCGAGCCGTTGCTCGACCGCTTCCTGAGGCATCACCCGCTCTGAAGCTCCGCGTCCCGTTGCCATGTTCTCGAGGAAACCCCGTGCCTCGCTCGGCAAATAAATGCCGCGATAGGGAACGTCCCGCGCCGGCGGTTCGAGCAACGGTCCCGCTCCCGGATACACCTCGACAAGGAGTCCGGGCAGCGCGAGCGTGCGGCGCGCGCGGCCGCGGCGAACGTGGATGACACCGTCAACCGGACGATGCTCCAACGCAGACCGGTACGCCATCACTGCGCCCGGAAGCAGGTGGCTTGCAATTGCCGCCCAGTTTCGGGTAACGACCGATTCGAGTGGACTGTCCAGGTTTTGCGTGAAGACACCAGGGTAAATGCGCCTGAACGCGCCACTCGCTACCTGGCGGCGCAGCGCGCGCGCTTGAGCCTCGTCTTCCCCGGAAAAGAAGACCTCTGCCGTGCTCACGTCCGAGTTTAGCGTCATCGTCCGTTCCGAGATGACCAGTTTGTCCGTAAATTAGCGAAATGATACGCCGAACTGTCCGGAACGTACTCAGTACGCCGGAACAATGTGGCGCTACGTTTGGCCGAAAATTATCTGAATTACCGGCCCCTTGCCCATCGCTTGTCCGAAAACAATTTGAATCAAGATGGAATTTGTCCGATTACGGACTGATTGGACTGTCTGATGTCTCGTTCGCCCGTGTGGTCAACTGTCTTACCCCGGCATGGGCAGACACTCTGCGCGGACCAGACATGGCTTTCACAATTTTCACGATGTATCGCAAGACGAATCTCTTGCATGGAAGCCCAAAAATGACGATTCACCAGGTGGGAGACCAATGACAGCAAACGTAGAACGGGGTACCAACGAAAAACACCGGGACCTCATGAGTGAGGGCCGAAAGCTTGACTGGGAGCTGTTCATGAGGCCGTTGGCCATCGTTGCTGCGTGGTTCGGCGCGAAACGGGCGCGCGGTTTTGCAAAAACGAAAGAAGGATGCGACATCGCCATTGCGGGGCGCAGAAGTCGAAGCGATGGCGCTTATCTCGCGGTGCGGCGCGTCGCACGCAGTGTGGACCGCCGCTATGTCAGGGTTCGACTAAAGGGCCGCGCTGAATTGCTGCTGGTCGAGAGAAATGGTTGCAATGATGGACTCGAACGCCACCATCAAATCCGGATGACGTTGAGCAAAGTATTGCCGCGCAGAATCGTTTTCGAGGAGCTCGACGAGATATCTTTTCGCAAGCACTAGATTGTTGAACTCGCCCACCGCCATGACATAAAGATTGAGTTGAACGACGTACCTATCGCCCATGGAGGGCGCTCACATCGGGTCGGAGATGAGACGGTCGTTGTGCGGTTTGCTTGGCAGCGCTGCCCCGTTTGCTCGAATGACGGCAATGAGTTCCGACGGCGTTATCTCGTGCCTCACCTCGCGGTGTATGCCGGGTTTGCGCTCATCGACTTCCAGCAGCAGAACGGCTCTTCCATTGGTCGCAGATTCCAGTCGCAGCACGCGGATTGGGCTGCCCGCTACGTCGTATTCCGTTATAAGCGTCATCGCGCCGGAAGCGCCTCTTGCAGCCATGATGATTTTCCCCGTCCTTCTCGATACGCTGATTTTAGCGGCTGTTGCGGACAGGTCGGAGAAGCGCGCGTGAGCGCCACGCGCCCGTCTTCCCCGGTCACCGGCCGGCCTCTTGCCACGGTGTTTTCCGGTCACTCGTTGCGAATCGCAATAGCCGCCTTTGTGCCCCGAGCATGACGCCGACAGGCGTATTCGCCAGTTGCTCGTCATGAAGTGCCAGCAGCCGTTCGAGAATCGCCGCTTCGTCCGGACTGACCTGCCAGACATTGTTTGCTGTCGCCCGCGCCGCGCTGCGCTCGAGCGCCTCTGCGGCTTCAGGAAAAGATGCGTGGTGAATCGTTCCGAAGCCTGCTTCACGAAGATACCAGGCTAGGTACAGCGCACGTATCAGGTCGCTTAGCAGGTGCCCGTTTCCACTGCCTGCTCGTAATGCGGTGAGCGCAAGGTGATTGCGTAGTGAAAGCGAACGGACAGCTTCCAGCGTCGGTGGTAGAAGCGTGGCCTTTGCGGATGTCTTAGTGGATACATAGCGAGCACCGCCTCTCTTTCTATTCATTTGGCATAAAAATCGCAAATCGACTGATTCTGGTGCTGGCCCATGAAATCTATACGCGTTGTACTCGTTTTCAATCTTGTGGAGTTTTGTTGTCAATGACCCGCTGAAAACATAGGCACTATGAATCCAAAACGAAAATCGCTGCCGTGGATTGCAATATTTAACAATCTGACAGTGATGCCTAGCTGAACATCATGCGTCATTCATCGGCAGTTGCCCCGGGAAACTGTTTTTCCATAAAGTGCGGGATGGGGCAATGAATGTTGGCTGGGAACGTAAATGGCGTGTCAGTCGGAGCGCGGCGCGTACTCGGTATGGGCGCTATTTGTGTTTGTCCATGACTCGGACACTTCGATATTTCAATTTTTGCGGGAGATTGGTACGACAATCAACGCAGCCTGTTCATTGCATAGTAAAAATATCTCCCGACGCGCAGATAAACGCCAAAGCGGAAAAAGCTACCTTTCATGCTCGTACCTGCAAATAATTCCGAATCGCAAGCTAATTGCACGCGTTCGTTGACAAAAATTGTCTGGAAAAGTTTTTCATCATATTATTCTGCGTGGCAATCTGGGGTGGAGTCTGAAAATGACGGTAAATGACCTGGCAACGGTGCTGGGCGCGGGGATGGACCAATCTCGACGCTTGTTGAAGCTGGATACTGCGTTGGGCGGAAATACGCTGGTGCCAGTCCGCGTGGTCGGCACTTCACGCATTGGACGCAACTACGACTTCACTGTCGATGTCGCTTCCCTAAAAGATTCTATCGAGCTCAAATCCCTCATCGCGAAACCGGTGACGCTCTGGACTCAACAGACTGACTCGTCGTATTTACCGCGTCATGGCTACGTTCATACTGCGCGATTTCTGGGCTCCGACGGCAGCGTTCAGCTTTACCAGATTAGCTTTTCGTCGTGGTTGCACTTCCTGAAATTTCGCAGCGATGCGCGGATATTTCAGGACAAGACGGCAGAGGACATAATCTCGGCGGTATTCAACGAGCATCCTCAGTCAAGCGGCGCTTATCGCTTTGACCTCCGTAACCAGCTACCTCCGCGGTCGTTCTGCGTTCAATATGAAGACGACTGGAACTTCGTGCACCGGATTATGGAAGCGGAAGGTCTCTTCGGCTATTTTGAACAGGCGGATGACGGCAAAGCGCACACGCTGGTCATCACGGACGACCTCTTCACCGTTAAAGCCCTTGCTCCGCAAGACGTGTCGTTTTATCGTGCAGGCGCTGGAAGTGAAACAGATGCGATAGTCCAGTGGGGCGGAGCGCGCACGTTGCAGAGCGTGAGCTACACCACGCGCACATTCGACTATAAGAATCCAACGTTTAATAAAGAGCTGTCCACGCCGACAGTTGACAAGCAAGGCGACCTGCCCGACCAGGCCGAGGTCTACGAGTACACAGGCGCGTATACCTACGGCGACAGTGCTCGTGGCGACACTTTGTCAAAAACCCGGATGGAGGAATGGGAGTCCCGCGCGAAGCGTTTCTTTGCGACGGGCAGCGTACGGCGAGCCGATGTGGGACGCTGGTTCCAGCTCGAGGGCGCTACCGCTCTCGCAACCGACAGCGCAGAAAATCGTCAGTTTGCGATTCTGGCTGTGACCTGGTACGTCGAGAACAACCTGCCCGTTTCGACAGGAACACAGTTCCGCCACAGCCTGCAGTCACAACTTGCTGAAGCTCGCTCATATCACGCGGGTTCGTCCGACGTCTTCAATGTAAAGGACGCGTTGGGTGGCGAAGGTTTCTTCCTCGTCGAACTGGAAACGCAGCGACGCACCGTTCCGTTTCGCAGTCCCTTCGAACACCGTAAGCCCCTGATGCATACCCAGACCGCAACGGTAGTCGGCCCGAATCAGGAGGAAGTATTTACGGACAGCCTCAACCGGGTCAAAGTGCTGATGCATTGGGACCGGCAGAACGGCGGCGATGAAAAGGCTTCCTGCTGGCTGCGCGTCATGTCACCAAATGCCGGTGGGACGCTCGGCGGGGTATTTGTCCCGCGTGTGGGACATGAAGTGGGAATCGTCTACCTGGACGGCGATTGTGACCGACCGGTCGTCAGCGGCAGTCTATTCAACGGACAGCAGACGCCGCAATGGCATTCCAACGGCTTGCTGTCGGGTTACAAATCGAAGGAATTCCAGGGCACAGGCTACAACCAGCTTGTCATGGACGATTCGACGGGCCAGAACCGTGCACAGCTATTCAGCAGCACAGCTCAGAGCTACTTACATCTCGGTTACCTCATCGACCAGCAAGGCAATTCGCGCGGCTCATTTCTGGGAAATGGATTTGACCTCAAAACCGAGGCGTATGGCGCGGTGCGGGCTGGCAAAGGCATCTTCGTGTCGACCTTCGCTCGAGGCGGCTCTGCCAGCCAGCCGCTCGATGTTAGCGAGGCCAATGAGCATCTGACCGAATCGACAAACGTGGTTGAGATTCGCTCCGATGCTGCCAAAGCGGTGCAGGCTGAAGATTTAACGGATGCTCACTCCGACCTGCAAGCCTTTACGAATGCGACGAAGCAGGACATCTCGGGCAGTGCAACCAGCGGCAATACGGCCGGAGGCGGGACAGGCGCAGCCAACGGATTTTCCGAACCCGTCATGCTGTTAGGCAGCCCCGTCGGCATCGGCCTTACTTCGATGAAGTCCATTCACGCTGCAGCCACCGACCACGTCAATCTGGTCAGTGGGGCGAACACACACGTAGCGGCCACCAAATCGTTCATCGCAAGCGTCGGCGAAAAAATCAGCCTCTTCGCCCAGTCGGCCGGGATAAAGCTGTTCGCTGGCAAGGGGAAAGTCCAGGTCATGGCGCTCTCCGACAATATCGAGCTAACAGCGGATAAGACGGTCAAAGTTATCTCAACCTCTGATGCCGTGTCGGTCGTCGCGCAAAAGGAAATTACGCTCTCGGCCGGAGGTGCGGTAATCAGGATATCTGGCGGGAATATCTCCGTGCACGCACCCGGCGCACTCGACTTCAAAGGCGCATCCCACAGTTTCGCGGGTCCGCAGGGAGAGTCTGCTTCCAACGCCGTGCCGGCTTCCGCGTCATGTGCATCGCAGTTCGCGTCTGCCGCACAGAGCGGCTCAGCGCTGGTTGGCTGAGATTCACCGGAATTGACATGCCTATTTCCACCTACGTCATTGTCGAGCCCAGCAACGGGGAATTCGACATCCAACCCGCGCCGAACCCATATGAGATTGGGGAACTCGTGCCAACGTCCCGTCCCGAGCTGGAGGGCGTTGCGCCATTACTTTATCGCCTTGAGCACAGGGACCGTCAAATGGCCCGCGTGAAGGAGATGGCCGAGAACCACCGAAGCGAAGGACGCCCCCCGCTTGTCTGCTGCTTCATTGACACGGCCGCCGATACCGACACCATACGACAACACCTGGCCGAGTCGTTGGTGCTTGGCGAGCCAACGTCGGGCACCGTTGTATTTCGATATTACGACCCACGCGTGTTTGTGCACCTGAGGTGGATACTTGATACGCAGCAGTTCCTCGCGCTTATGGGACCGACAACAAAGTGGACCTACCTGTCCGGCGCCGGGACATGGGTCGAGATACCTTCGGAGGGACTTCCAGCTCACCGCCTCCAGGTCACCGAAGACCAGTTCAGGCAACTGGGTCGACTTCCCTTTGTCCAGCGCGCTCTTGAGCCGCTTGCGGCCAAAAACGTTGCGATACCCGAAGACCTGCCGCGGCTCTTGGACCGTCAACTGGTCAAGGCGGAACGTTATGGCCTTCGAGACGAGGACCGTGTTCCGTTCGCATTACACGGGGTCTTCGTTGCGCCCAACTTCGACCAGCACCCACAGGTGAAATCGATTCTCGCAGATGTCGGGCAGATGCCCTACGCAGAGGCGGTGGCGGAATGGACCGATGATGACTGGTCGCGCATCGCACGAGAGAGCACGCAATACCAGTACTAGTCATAACTCGCCAAATCAATTATTAGGGAACGCTCATGCTGCTGGATTCGGGCTACCAAAGTATCTCAGACCTCACAAAGGTCGCTATGGCGGGCGGAGCGCCCGTCACGCAGTGCAAGATGTGCGAAAAAAAGGGACTGCCGATACTGCCGGTAAGGTATTCAGCCGTTGCTGCAACGCGCGCACACGGGCTTGAAAACGTTCCCCTCCTGATGGGCGGTCACTTTGGTGCCCACGTGATGGATGTCGCATCGCGAAAGACGAAATACACGTTGCGCTCGCTTCGTTACGGCTTTGTCTATGTGTTCTACCCGAAGACTTCGAAGTGGCAATGCTATGCCGTGACGAAAGAGGGAAATCTTTACGACTACCCCCTGGACACGGTGCTTGACCGTTCGACGGAAGGGCCTTTTACGTGCACTCAGACCGGCCACCCCGAGCTTGCGCAATGCATTACTATCCAGAACGCCGAGAAGGCGGGTACGGTGTACCTCGCCTTCAGTACGGTCCAGTGGACGAGAACAGTTCGTGCACGCTATGCGATGGACTTCGAGGGCTGTCGTACCAAACGTATGCAGGCGTTTGATGCGTCCGGATGGTTTGCTAGCCCGGGGGCGAATGCTCTACATGCGGCCAGGCCGACCGACGTCCAGAAGCTCGTCGCCGAATACAGGGGCGGCGCGGAGAAGGCGTTCCTGACCTCGCCGTTCCCCTATCGGGATAGGAGCTCTGAAACAGCAGCACTCAACGCGGCGATGGACCATCTTGCCCCTCACAAAGGGGCGATATTCGCACTGTGGGACCCGATTGGTATCACACAGGAACTGAATGTTGAAAACAAGTACGCGTATGGCGTGGTGATGGCTGAACACCAGTGGGGAACCTGGTCAGCTGACATGGTCGATAATGTGAAAGAAGTTGTGCAGGCCGGCGCTGCCCAGAGCGACCAGGTCGCCGAGCAGATGCTCGAAGGCCAGATGATGGAAGCCCAGGCGCTTGGTGCCCTCTTCGATGGTGGGAAGCGTCTGGAGAAGGACCTCGGCGACATGCGTAACCGCCAGATTACTGAGCTTCCCAAAGTGCGCGAAGAGGCGTGGAAGGACTACGCAACCGCTGTCAGTGAGACAGCAGCCGCCGAATATCGAAACAAGGCGAAAGCCGATATTGACAACGAAGGCAAAAATACCTGGACGCCGTTGTCGCGCGACCACACAGCATGGTTGAGCTCTCCGAATCTCGCGCATGTATTTCAGTACGACCACGACGACGAGGACCCGCTCAGTGGAACCTGCTATGAGGACGCATTTCATGGCTGCATCGCGGGGTCCTCGGCTCGCAAGGAGTCGCTGGACATCATGCATAAGTGGCTGCAGGGCAAACCAGACGACCATAAGAATCTTCTGCTGCGAGCGGTAACCCTCAACCAGAAGGTGAACGCTAACCATATTCTCGCCGCCGGCGATTTCCCCTATCCTGAATTGCGCGAGACCTGTGCCAAGGCGATTGACACCTGGTTTAACGCCATGAAGGGACTAGAAACCAAAGCGCCACGCTTCTTCGCCGATTTTTATAAACGCGGCTCGAAGCTGATTTACGAGATAGGCGCCCCGGTTGCGAAATTGCTCTCGGAGGGTATCGACAACGTTGCAGCCAAAGCAGCAGTCGTCGTCGTTGCCGCTCGTAGCGGCAAAGTTGTTATCACGGCGCCTGTCTCGGGCAGCCAAGCCCAGTGGGTGACTTATTTTGCGCGGCAAATGTGGGAGATGATGCCGGCGGACAAGCGTCCACGGATGAAGGATATAAAGGCCTCGATTACCGCTCAGTTCACCAAGAAGGGCCCGGAAGGTCGCGTTACCGAGGTGCCCCAGTTCATCATTGTGGACCGCGACGGGTTGCAGAATTTCCAGGTGGCGGGCGTGACAAGCAAGGAGAAAGCCGGGAGTATCGTCAATCCGGCTAACAAATTGATGTTGACTGACGAGGTTATAGAGAAGGATTTCGTCCCCACATTTCGCAAGCTTAGGGGAGGCGAGGTCGCAGGCTCTGGTATCGGCGCCGTATTCGCCGCGATAAACGTGTTCTTCGCGGCGAAGGAGTTTGAGAAGTCAACGCACTTCAATAGTGAGGAGACCCGGCTCAAGTTCCACGCATCCATAGGTGCTTTGGCAGGCGGTGTCGTATCCGTTGCAGGAAACACTCTGGAGGCCGCGCACAAGCTGCAGTTCACGCTACCTAAAGCGCTTTCAGCGGAGTTATCGGAAAAAATTCTTATTGCAGGGCGACTCCTGGCCGCACCGGCCGCATTTATCGGTGTCTGGTACGACGGCGCTAACGCGAAGACCGCATGGGAGGAAGGGCATGTCGGGCTCTTTCTTGCATATTTTTCGTCTGCAACGGCGGGGTTGCTGCTCGCGATTTGTGTAACTTTCAATGTTTTGACGTCCCTGATTCTCCCGCTCACCATCCTTTTGATTGTCATAGGGCTCATCATCATGTGGTTCAAGGAGCGCGAATTAAAGGAGTTTCTCGGCCGTAGCTATTTCGGGACCAACAAGAAAGACGCTCGGTATACTTCGTTCGACGAGGAACACAAGGCATACAACGGACTTGGAGCGTAACTATGGCGTGGGATGGCACCGTTTGGGTCAAGCTGAAGCGCCCACTGACTGACGAAGAAAAGGCTCGCCAGCTAAAAGTGGACGTGGTCGCCAACGAAACGCCGAAGGACGACTTCAACGTGTTCTCGATGAACGAGGTCTTTCTTGAGAGCACCAACGCGGCGTTCAAGCAGCGAGGGCTGCTCACGTACGGCTGCGTCGCGATTGTCGCGGCGGCAGGGTTTCTCGCATGGGTTGCGCTCTGGTGCTTGCAGAATCCCCCGGGGCACGGGAGCGTGCAGGGTCCAGAGTTGGCAGTGGCCTACACGGGCGCGACCTTCTTTCTAATAGTCTCACTGGCAATTGTCTCCGTTGGTCTGTGGGGACTGCTTCAGGAGAACTTCACCTGGACGCGCTTTCCAGTGCGATTTAACCGCCGCACACGAATGGTCCACGCCTTTCGAGGCGCTGGCTCAAAGGGCGTGATATCGGTTCCATGGGAAAGGGCTTTTTTCTTTGTTGAACCGCGTCCGCGAGACCCTATTTCGCGCGCGTATGTATTCAACATCCGATGTCATGTCCTCGATGAACGGGGGCTTGTCGCCCAATCGTTCTCGGTCGGTAGTCGGGTGGTCACCATCTCCGATGAAAACACGGAAAATGGCCGGTCTATCGTCAACCGCCTTAGCAGTCAGTTCGAATATATCCGGCGTTTCATGGAGCAGGGACCGGGCACCCTGTCTTATCCCGACCTGGTGCCGACTCAGGTTTCCCTAGCCAACTCGATGCGTATCTGGGGGCGAACCGATAAAGCGATTCTGGCTGAGCGCAATTTTTTTACAACGTTATTTGTCCTGGCGTTGAGCCCCTTCACGTACTTTACGGCCCTGCTTCATTACATCGGACAACGGACCAGCCGGCAGCCCGTGTGGCCTCCGGGGGTGGAAAGCGAATGCGGGCAGTCCCCACTTGCCGAACCCGTTCGGGCGTAAAAGTGATGTCCAGTGTGTACGAATGGCCGCGTGGCCCGGGTGGCCTTAAATCACCCGGTTACGTAGGATGAAGCCGCCTGCGGCACCTCAGCGTCGACCGTAATGGCTCAAGCCTGGGATTGCAGTCTACTTTGCTGTCCGAACTCGCTGACCCGGGCTCCGAATCGCCTGAACTGCAGCCAGCGTCGTGGGCGAGGTTAGCGTGTCGGCCCGTCTTCGTAACGTCACGCCCTTCCGGGCTCTAGTCGCGCGCGCAAGCACGTCTATATTCAACCTTTCGCCATACATCCGATGCAAAAGAATCGCGGTCTTCTCATCTGCGCCACAACGCTGATGTTCCTCACCGCCTGTCACAGCGCATCAGACAGCCCACTCGCTCGCGCAGCCGCCACGCTTGCAAAGACGGAGGCCCCGCATGATGCCCAGTGGGTCCAGCTCGATAGCAATGACGCGGCCGTGCAGGAGTGTGCCATCAAGTTCCCGGACGCCGACCAGCCTTGGACCGCGCGAATTGGGCTCAAGCCGGGGCAGTACGCTATTCACGCCCGCATCCAACAGGATGGGGCAAGTGGTTCGTGGTCGTCAGGCGATGTATGGTCGGACGCAAAGACCGATGATGGCAAAGACGCGCTGGATGAGAGCACACTCAAAGCGAGGCTGCATGATTGCGCCACGCACGTGATGTCCATCGGTTTGCTTGAGAGCCATCTTGGCCCGGACAATGCCGTCGTAACGGGACTGCGCACGCTGGAAAAGCAGGATATCGAGAAGGCGAAGGCGCTTCGCAAATCGGCGCAGAGCGGCAGCTAGGCCTGGTGCGCCGTCAAACAGCCAAATCATGGTCACAGCATCGCGACATCACCGACGCGACGTTGAAGCCATGTGATATTTGTAGCGGAAAGGGGGGCTTACCATGAGCCGCAGATTCATTCTGAAAGACGACAAGACTGACCATAACGGTGTGGTGCTCGACGGCATCGTCGGTTCATCGTTCGGCGGCCGGCCGCTAGCTTATCTTGGGGCACCTGTGTTGTGCCACACGTGCAACACCGAGGGCATCATCGTCAGCGATGGCTTGCCTCATACGATGAGTGTCATGGGCAAGCAGGTCGCGCTCGAGAACGATTTGTGCCAGTGCAAATGCGAGCCTCTACCGAAACTGGTGGCGTCGCAGACCATGGGCTCATTAACATCCTGATTGGCGTCAGCTTATCGCGGTCTAGCGTCGACTTAACAGTTTTCATTCAAAGAGAATCGGCGGTCGATAAGACGTGGACAACGTGGCGCGACTAGGGTGAACCGCTGCTGCCCGCCGAGTCGTTTCGCGAGCGACCTCGGAACTTGAGAGGAATCGCTATGGCATGGGAAGGAAATCTCTGGGTCAAGCTCAATCGCCCCCTGACAGATGAAGAGCGACAGCGCCGGTTGCGCGTGGATGTGCCTGCCAGCGAAACGCCGAGGGATAACTTCTCGGTGTTTTCGATGAATGATGTGTTTCTCGAGAGTACGAACGCGCTTTTCGAGCAGCGAGGCATGCTCACCTACGGATGCGTATTCCTTATTCCACTTTTTATTTACATGCTGTTCGGACAAGTTTATGACATGACGCATATCCCTGACACTGTCGCGCGCGACGCAACACTGAATGCGGTTATGGTAGGCATGGCCTTAATACTCGTCGCGATTGTCGTCCTCTTGTTCGCCACATTCTGGGGGCTTCTCCAAGAAAACTTCACTTGGACGCGTACCCCGATTCGCTTCAATCGCCAGAATCGGATGGTCTATGCCTATCGAGGTGCCGGCGCAAGAGGAGTTATCGCAGTGCCTTGGGACAAGGCATTTTTCTTTGTTGAGAAGCGCCGTAAAGATACACTCTCGCGAGTGACGCCATACCTTATCCGGTGTCACGTCCTCGACTCGAACAGCAACGTAGCTCGGTCTTTCTCCGTTGGTAGAGGGGTCTCCAGTTTTCTGGATGAATCCACACCTACCGGGCGCGACATCGTCCAGGGTCTTTCCGACCAGTTTGAATATATCCGCCAATACATGGAGAAAGGTCCGACGGCGCTCCCAGGACCGGAGCTCGTCCCGACGCACGTTTCTCTTGCCAATTCGTTCAACATCTGGACTCGTGTGGACCGGGAATTGCTGCGTGAGGGCAGTCCTCAGGCGCATCGCCTTGTCCGAATGTTAAGCGGGTTTGTTTTTATTACGGCAATTCTGCATTACATCGGTCAGCTTACAAGCCGCCAGCCCGCTTGGCCTAGCGACGTTTTACGGGAGTGCCAAGGGACCGGCATAGTCGAACCGGTGAAGGTCTGAAGCATCGCTTCTCAGCTCATCGTGCAACGGAAGTATTTAGAGAGGGTTGCGCAAGTGCATCTTCGATGCGGGAGAGAAAAAATTCTCCGAGCAGGATGAACGCAAGCAGCTTGAAGCTCTGACATCGTAAGCGAGAAGATATGGCGTATGACTACATGACCCGGGTGGCCTTGAACCGCTCGGTTGACGAGGATGAAGCGGCACGGCGCATAGACGTTCGCAAACCGGTCGCGAACGAGGCTGCCGACGCTAATACCGTGTTTGGCATGAACGATGTGTACCTGGAGGTTTGTGACGGCTCGTATTCGCAGGTTGGCTGGGGTCTTCTTGGTTTTCTGCTTTGTTTCCCAGCATTTGCTTTCCTCACCATAGAATGTGTTCAGAGCGCAGTCGTCGACACGCCGGCCATGGTCAGGAACGGCGAACAGGGGATGTTCAGTGCCGGCATGTGGGTTTTCGTCGCGATTACGGTATTGTGCTGCGTGCTCACCGTCGTGATACTGCTGCGCGATTGCTTCAACTACAGGCACAAGGCCGTGCGCTTCAATCGCCAGACGCGCATGGTCTACGCCTTCCGGCACAACGGGCCGGGGGGAGTTATCTCGGTACCTTGGGACAAGGCGTTTTTCTACCCGCACAGGCTGCCTTCCAATGGGCTGGCCGGGGGAGCACCAACCCTTATGCGCTGCTTTGTGCTCGATGATGCCGGAAAGAAAATCGTGAACACGTTCAGCTTCGGTGCTCGTACGGTCAACGGCGCTGACGAGGCCACTCCAATTGGCAAACAGGTCCTCTATCAGATTCAGGCGAACTTCGAGTTCATCCGGCGCTACATGGAGCAGGGTCCGGGCGCGCTACCGAAGGTCGAGCGGTATCTTCCGCGAGGCCCCTCTCTGCGCGCATCAATGAGCGTCTGGTTCTACGGCATCGGGGCTGTGGGCAGCGTGAACGTTGCCATGCGCCTTCTTACCATACTGCTGTCGGGCCCAATATTCATGCTGTCGATACTGCACTACATTGCGCAACTGACAAGCCGGGAGCCAGTATGGCCGACCGAGATAGAGGCCGCTTGCGGCAATTCGGCGTCGACCGCAATGGCTCAAGCTTGAAGTTGTGGTCTTTCTCTGCCGTCGGAACGCGCTGCCGCCATTGGAGGCATGACATCAGGGTTCGGCTAAACGACTGTGCCGAATTGCTGCTGGTCGAGGGAAATGGTTGCAATGATGGACTCGAACTCCGCCATCAAATCCGGGTGGTGTTGGGCAATGTATTGCCGTGCAGATTCGTTTTCGAGGAGCTTGGCGAGATACCCTTTCGCAAGCACCAGGTTCAACACGTCTTGACCGTAAGTCTGTTCCACGAGCTTGTACTGCCCCTGCAGATTGCTCATTTCCCGCTCCATTTTCGCCATCTGCTCCGGGCTAACGCCGGTCAGTTTGCGTGGCTTCTTGCCCTCCACAAGGCGCGCTGCAGGGGTAGCGACCAACAATGCCTCGGCGTAGGAGACTGACACATTGTTAGCGGCCACCATCAGCTCAACGCATTCGACCTGCCGCGTGGGCTTCATTTTGCGAATAGCGCGAACAAGCTCCGGCGAGAACTGCCGGTCGACGAGAAGTTTAGCCGCTTCCGGACAAACGCCGTCGAGCAGCGACGCCTTCTTTATAATTTGTGATACGTCCACGGAAAGAGATTTTGCCAATCGTTCGGGTGATACGCCTCTGTCGATTACGCGCCGAATCATATAGTGCTCCTGGATTGTCGACAGGCGATTGACCCGGTTGTTATAGGTATAGCTTTCGTCATCGGTCGCGACAAGGCAGGCAGCCCGCTCGTGGCCCAAGTCCTGGATGGCAAGTAATCGTAGATGCCCATCCAGCAGAACATGTTGCCCTGAAGACTGGTCCGCTGGCGTTACGGAAAGCGGTTCGATAAGGCCTACCTCCTCAATTGAGGTTCGTATCTGTCGAAATTTGCGCGATTGGACCACGGACGCCGGTATTCTCCGCGATGGCAAGATACTGGAGACCGGCACCGACAATGGCTCGGGGATGAATCCAAGAGTTACGCCAGTCATGTGACACTCCCGCTTGGCCAAACGCGTTCGGCAAGATACTTCGGCAGGCTGGCCAATCCCTCCGCGCGCAGCAGGTTGATGAAGTTCTCATCGGCAAACAGTTGCCTCAATGCACCGACCACAAATAGCAACCGCTGTTGCGTAAACTCGGCTTTTCTCACCATGGACTTCTGACGTTCTACCTCGTGCTCATACGTCCGCACGAGACTCGATGTGGTGACAGCGGCGGATTTGCTTGTCATATTGTGCGCCGTGCTTCGCCCAAGTGCTTTTCTGCGCTCGATGACGCGACGAGCGCTCATCAGTTGCTTGCCCCGCAATTTTCCCGACTCATAAGCCTCCTGGAGCGCTGCTTGTATTTCGGCGTCGTCGTCGCCGGCGCCAACAATCATGAGGGCGGCATTCAGGGGAACGACGCCTTTCTCCACCGCAACGACAAGTCTCTCTTCTCCCTGCCGCAGCAGCGCGAGGATGCCATGAACGTAAGCCGCCGTAAGACCTGTCTTTTCGGCAATGACCTTCGGCGCATATCCCTGTTCCTGCAATTGCCGAATGCCGGCGAGCAGTTCGAGTGGGCGACACTGTCTGCGCGCGATGTTTTCCGTCAGACTCATGACGAACGCGTCCTCATCGCTGACGCTCACCACGAGTGCGGGAATAGTCGCTTCTCCGAGCGTGCGGAACGCCTTCAATCGCCCCTCGCCGCACACGAGCAGGTATTTTTCTATGCCGCCGGCCGTTGCTCGCGGCGTGACCACGATGGGTTTCTTGAGACCGATGGTCTTGATGTTGTCGACGATTTCATTGAAAACCCGGCCATTGCGTTCTCGCGGATTGATGACTTCAATCTGGGAGATGGGGACCATCCGGATTTCTCCGGGCTGCTGCCGCGCGTTCACGCTACTCTCCTGAGGCGCGCACGCTCGGCCATGCCATAGAGGTAGTCCAGCGTATCAAAGCGATAACTCTCAAACTCGACTGGATTCTGGTCGGCGAGGTGAATACGCGGTTGTCCAAAATCCAGACGTGGCAAAAGATAGTAGTCCAGCGCCGATGCATTCGTCTGGTCGAGCCGCACCGCGACTGTGATATCTGGCAGGAGACTCGTATCGAAGCGCACTTTCCAATGATTGCGGCCATTGTCATGCGCCTGGCAGCGCGCGAGCACGATGCACGCCGTGAATTCGTCGTTGACCGTCAGGAGGTCGGTTGCCGGGTCGCGTATCACCGTGCCGCCCAAATCCGAGATTTTCCTCTCCGTCTGCGCAATGATTTCCGGATGCAGTTGTCGCAGGAAGCGGTTGGTCTCAATGTATCGATAATCTCGGCCGGGGGTAAAACCGACTGTCTGATAGGCACGAATTAAACTGCCGAATCGGTACACATAGACCGACGTAGAAGGCATGCCATCTGTTTCATCAATCACTACGCCGGACAGAAAACCGCGACTGCGGAACAGGTTGCGCAGTCGCTCGATTAGCTCCTCGTTCGAGTAATGACGCGCTCTTGCCCTCATGATGCCCTGAGCCGTGTAGAACGTTTCGCTTGGCACAATTGCCTGAAATGCTCCCTCCTTTCGAATCCACATGTCCGGTGTGTTGGTCACTCGCATCTTTTTCAGCTTGAACGACACCCGGTTGTAGACGTTGTTGCCGATGTATTTCTCGTTGGTCAATACCTCCCGTATCGTGGCTCGAGTCCACTCCCGGTCAAGGTCGGTCCGGACGTGCATGCCGTTCAGGCGAGCTGCGATTTCGTATTCGTCGAGCGACTCGTCGATAAACCAGTTATAGATTAGATTGACAGTTCGCACCTCGCTATCCGGCCCCGGCATGAGTATTACCCGGTCCGTCTGCAGGCTTTTATGTTCGCCCCGGCACAGCTCCGCTTTCATGAGTCCGTGCTCATCGACCAATACGCGGCGCAGCCCATATCCGGCTGGGCCTCCTTGTCGGAAGCCCATCTCAATTAAACGGCACTGGCCCGCGAAAACCTTCGCAGACAATTCGCGGCTGTACTCGCCAGCCATTGCCCGCTTTACCCCTTTCACGATAGTCGAGACAGGTGACCCGTCGTTTTCGAACTGCTCGGCGCAGTACGCAACCTGGATGCCGGCACGGCGGCAGATGTACTCGTAATACGCGCTCTCGTCGGCATCCTGGAATCGCCCCCAGCGACTCACGTCATAGACGAGGATTACGCCGAAATCCGCTTTGCCATTGACCACATCGGAGATGAGATTCTGAAGTGCCCGGCGACCGTCGATTCGCAGACCGCTTTTACCCTCATCGGCATATGTGCGCACGATTTCGAATCCGCGGTGGGTTGCGTAGTCTCGAATTCGGTCGCGCTGATTCTCGGTCGAATACTGCTGGTGTTCGGTCGACATGCGGACGTACTCAGCTGCCCGTCCTGCCAGGGAGCCGGCTACGACTGCTGCACCCGCGTTATTGAATGACATTCTCCGCTCCGCAACTCAGACACAAACACGCGGTAGGCACCGAGCGCAAGGGCAGCCCCAAATGCGAACGCCGCGGCTTCACATCAGGCGGTAGCGTTGGAAAACGAACGGTGACAAGGCAAAGGTAGCAGGCCCGACGCCAATGTGTATCACGTCATCTCTTTGCAATCATATGGGCGGTGCTGTCGGCGCAGAGAGCACGGCTATGTGGACGGTCCACACGTCCATTTTTGCAGCGCCGGCATCATCCGCATGACGCAGCACGTAGAAGCCAGAGCCCAGCGGCCGAGGGAGTTCGATGACATCCATCTTTGCAATCGGCTTGAAACTCCGTCGTGCATTGCGCATCCGCTGCATGCTGCTGTTGCGCTCTCGATACGCCGGATGTGCAGCTCGATACTCGCGCCAATAGTTTGAGTGGCCTGCGCGCCATCTCGCCTGGGCCCGGGCCTGGTTGTCGCGATAGTCGCGGTCGATACGGAGCCGGTGGTTCTGCCAGTCGCGTCGACGGGCGCGCTGGCAAGCTTCCGACGAGCAGTAGCGCTGACGAGGAACATGTACCAGCGGCACGAACGCGTTGCCACACGCGAGACAGAGGCGGGGGGATTTCATGAGTGCCCTCGAGGTCGGGTTGCGACGGGCAGACGCCGACGCCTCGACCAGTCACTGAAACGGCTGGCCTGAGACGAAATAGAGAGGGGTTTAACTCGGTAGTTGCTTCGTTAAACAGCCATCGCTGTCTGCTTGGCGCGTGAGTAGGCCAGTCTCAGAAACTTGGACATTTCTTGACCGCCGGCGTGCATCGAGATGAGTCGCTCACGACGGCCCTATGGGCGATGGCGATGGGAGAGCTTCGCCAGGAAGGTACCCCGTTGTCATGCCGGTTCAGCTGCGTGCAAAAAAATCTCACGCGATGCTTCCCCAAATCTCATCCGATGCGTCCCACAGTCTGCAGGGCCTTGTCTGGCGGGCGCAAAAATCTCACGTTTTGAGTGTCGCTACACAGTGTAGGCGTAGGGCGCCAGAGTAAGTGCGACTGGCGCCACAATTTTGAGACTGTGGGACGGAGTTAATGCGACTGGCCTACTGCAGGGAAACGGAAATCACTGGACTAGAGCTGGGTTAGCTGGACTCGAATGAGCAGGGATGATTAGATTTTCATGCCGCTCTCGCCCGATAGCAGTCTTCAACGGGCTTGGGACGCGCGTTTGAGGGCATTTCGAACTGGTCGATTGTCCATAGGCCGAGAGTTCAAGTAACTCTTCCCCCACCATGAAAATTAAAGGGCTATCGGCAGCCTGCAGCCCCTGTCGCCGCAGACGGTGGATTTCTACCGCTCCGGTACGAACAGTGAAACGGATGCCTTCGTGCAGTGGAGCGGCACGCGCACACTGCAGAGCACCACTCTCACGACACGCACGTTCGACTACAAGTCGCCGTCAACGGGTGCGAATCCGAAAGGCACGACGGTTCCCACGCTGACCACGCAGGGCAACCTGCCGCAGCAGGCTGAAGTGTACGAGTACACGGGCGCGTATACGTACGGACAGCAGGACCGCGGCGACCACCTCTCGAAGGTGAGGATGGAGGAGTGGGAGTCGCGCGCGAAGCGTTTCCACGGTGTGGGCGCGGTACGCCGCATCGATACGGGGCGCTGGTTCGAACTGGCCGACCATCCCGACCACAGCACGGGTAGTCAGCAGGACCGGCAGTTTGCCGTTATCGCTGTCGAGTGGGTCATCGAGAACAACCTGCCGGCCTCAAGCGGTACGACGGACTTCCCGCATAGCCTGAAGCAAACGATCGCCGCGGCCCGCGCGCAGCACGCAAACAATCCAACGCTAGTGGTCAAAGCGGCAGACGGTAGCGAAGGTTTCTTCATGGCGATGGTCGAAGCACAGCGCAAGGCCGCCCCGTTCCGAAGCCCACTCGAGCATCAGAAGCCCGAGATGCACATGCAGACTGCAACCGTGGTTGGCCCTGCGAACGAGGAAGTCTTCACGGATCCGCTGAACCGCGTCAAGGTGCAGATGCACTGGGACCGGCTGAACCCCGGCGATGAAAACGCGTCGTGCTGGATGCGCGTCGCGCAATCGCATGCTGGTGGTGGGCACGGCGGTGTACACGTACCGCGCATCGGCGAAGAAGTCATTGTGTCTTTCCTCGATGGCGACTGCGACAAGCCGCTCGTTACCGGGCGCGTCTATAACGGTGGGAAGACTCCCGACTGGCATTCGAACGGGATTCTCTCAGGCTACAAGTCCAAGGAATACCAGGGCAGCGGGTACAACCAGATGGTGATGGACGATGCGACTGGCCAGAATCGGGTGCAGCTCTATAGCACGAGTGCAGACTCCCAACTGCATCTCGGCTACCATTTAACCGGGCCGCGATCTCGTATTCATTTAACGACCCGTCGATAAACCAGTTGTAGATGAGATTGATAATCCGGATTTCGCTCTCGGGCCCTGGCATAAGGATCACTCGATCGGTCTGCAGGCTCTTGTGCTCGCCTCGCTGAAGTTCTCCTTTCATGATCCCGTGCTGATCGATGAGCACGCGGCGTAAGCCATATCCAGCCGGTCCCCCCTGCCGGAAGCCGAGCTCGATCAGCCGGCACTGGCCGGCAAACACCTTGGCCGACAGTTCCCGGCTGTATTCACCGGCCATTGCCCGCTTCACTCCTTTCACGATGGTGGATACCGGCGAGCCGTCGTTTTCGAACTGTTCGGCGCAGTAGGCAACCTGGATGCCGACGCGCCGGCAGACATACTCGTAGTACGCACTTTCATCCGCGTCCTGGAATCTCCCCCAGCGGCTCACGTCATAGACGAGGATCACCTGAAAATCCGCTCGACCACTTTCAACGTCCTTGATCAGCTGCTGAAGCGCCTGCCGCCCGTCGATACGCAGACCGCTTTTACCCTCGTCAGCGTAGGTGCGAACGATCTCGAGGTCGCGCCGCACGGCGTACTCCCGGATCCTGTCGCGCTGGTTCTCGGTCGAGTACTGCTGGTGCTCAGTCGACATCCGAACGTATTCGGCCGCCCGTACCGAGGGGGCCTGCGCGACGACGGTATCGCCTATGTAATCGAGTGACACGGTCCTGCTCCCGCTGCTTCGAATCCTCGCTCCCCTGAGCTTGCGCGTCCGGCTTCGCGCCGGAAACGCAGATCGTCACTTTCGAAACGCAACCGCAGTCGCAACTGCGGTGGTGTCTGATTCAGAGCGGGTACAAGGCAAAGGTAGCAGGCGTGGCGCGGAAGTCGATCACGTCATCTCTTTGCAATCACGTATGGGTGGCCCGTTTGGCGTCGACAGCACGGCGATGTGGACGGTGCACGCGTTCATCTTTGCAATGCCTGTTTCGACTGCACGGCGCAATATGTAGAAGCCTGATGCGAGCGGGTGTAAAGGCGGTGACGCATCCATGTTTGCAATCGGACTGGAACTTCTTCGCGCATTCCGCTCCCGTTGCATCGCGCAATTGCGCTCCCGATAGGCCGGGTGCGTCGCGCGGTATTGACGCCAGTAGTCCGGGTGACGAGCGTGCCAGTTCGATTGCGCCCGTGCCTGGTTCTCCCTGTAGTCGGCGTCGACGCGAAGTCGCCGTCGTTGCCAGCGGCGCCGGCGTTCACGCTGACACGCCGCGGCCGAGCAGTACCGTTGATTGGGGACCCGCAAAAGGGGATGAAACGGATTGCCGCAGGCAAGGCAAAGTCGGGACGATTTCATGATGGTGCTTCATGTCGCAACTGCATTGGGCGGGCGCCAGCAGCTCGAGCGACCATCAATGAGGCTGCTCTCGATGCTGATAAAACACTGCTTAATGATTTAACTGTGTATTAAATCGATGATTGCACTTACTGTGGCGCGGTTGTAGCCCAGTCTCACCAACTTAGACACGGGTCAACCGGTCTTTGTGGCGCGGCAATTTGCAAGTGATTGATTTCCCGGGAAGTGCAGGTGCACCTTTTCTGGCGCCCTACGGTAGGATCCCAGAATAATTGAGAGCATTCACATTTGAGTGACTTGATTCAAGACGGGATACAAGTGCAGTTGAGGGGCGGAAGGTCGCGAGTTCGATACTCCTGCTCCCACCAAAAACACATTCAAAGCAGTCCAAGAAAGTCCGAAAACCCCGCAACCAACAAGGCTCGCGGGGTTTTTTCCATCGCTGTCCGAGCTATTCCATTGGCATCTGCCCCAACGGGGAATACTCTCGAGGCAACTTTCGAACCAGCCAAAGCAGTATTCCTCAAAAGCCGCTAATGGAAGAAGTTGGGCTCGAAGGGCTCATGCATTTCGCCGGCCATCTGTATGTCGTTTGGGTCAAACGGCTCTCGATGCTGAAACGGGTTATATCTGGTTAACCGCCTCCCGACAGATCTTCTCGACATACTTGTTGAAGCTGGTGGCCCACAGCGCACCGGCTGCGAAGACGATGGTGAACACGACGACGCGTTCGAGCGGGGAACTATTCGATGTTACGCCGGCTTCTGAAGATGGAATGGCACAAAGGGGGGATTCCTGCTGATATAAAGGGGCAAAGTTGATAGGGCTTTTTGAAGGGAGGGGCGGGAAAAGGGTCCAGAAGACTTTTCTGTAAAATTTAGGTCCTATCGCGGCAGTGGGCGCATGCCGGGGGAAAGTTTTCGAAGAATGTAAAAATCCCGTAGATTGGCTGAAAACGTTGATACAGTTACCCGTCAAGGCCAATATAAAAGAGCACAATGACCAAGAAATCGCTGAGTGAGACCGACATCTGCGCAAAGTGGATCACACCGGCTGTCGTCCAAGCCGGATGGGATGAAGCTAAGCAACGGAATCAGTAGGCTCGACAGATCGTGCGCCGAGGCCGTTGCGTCATGTTCCTGTTCCAACATCTTTATCTCACGAAAATGACTCGTGGCAGGCTCGCCTGCCGGGTCTGCTGTTCGCCGCCGTCCTTCCGGCTACTCCAGACGATCGTCTCGCTGACCTGCTCGTCCACCACCGTGCTGAACGTGTCCGCTCGCGGAAGTGTCCCGCGCCCAAGGGCTATTGTTCGGGCGTCTTGCCGATGTCGGGCTGGCGCTACGAAGCGAGGCCAGTCTTGTCGCGCTGACCGAAGACGTCGTCAAAACCAGCGAGATAGAGGGCGAACAGCTCAATGTCGCATCGGTGCGTTCGTCGATAGCACGTAAGCTCGGCGTCGATATTGGCGCGCTCGCGCCAGTCGACCGCCACGTCGAAGGC
The DNA here is from genome assembly GCF_046026675.1 of Paraburkholderia sediminicola. Lineage (GTDB taxonomy): Bacteria > Pseudomonadota > Gammaproteobacteria > Burkholderiales > Burkholderiaceae > Paraburkholderia > Paraburkholderia sediminicola_F. Next base: position 68,511 of record NZ_JAQQEY010000001.1, read on the forward strand.
GTCGTGGAGATGGTGCTCGACGCCACCCTGAATTGCTCGGCTGAGGTGTCGAAAGAGCGCCTGTTTGGATGGCACGCGGCGCTTTTTCCGACCGGGTTCAGCGGTATGTCCCGGATCAGCGTTGCCAACTGGCGCGACGATTCCAAAGGTCCGATGCAAGTTGTTTCCGGTCCGATCGGGCGTCAGAAAGTCCACTTCGAGGCGCCGCCTGCCACACGGCTGGAAATGGAGGCGGACCGGTTTCTAGCGTGGCTGAATACCGATACGGCAGATCATTCGGTGCTCAAGGCGGGGCTCGCTCACCTCTGGTTCGTTACGCTGCATCCTTTCGATGACGGCAACGGCCGCATTGCACGGGCCATTGGTGATCTTCTTCTGGCGCGCGCTGACGGCAGCCCAGAGCGCTTCTACAGTTTGTCGGCACAGATCCAGCGTGAGCGAAAAGACTACTACGACATTCTCGAGCGGACACAAAAAGGCACACTCGATATAACCGAGTGGCTGGCATGGTTCCTCGATGCTTTGCATCGCGCAGTCGATCACGCGCAACTCACGCTGAATGTCGTGCTGTCTAAAGCGCGCTTCTGGCAACGGTGGGCAAGCACGCCGTTCAACGAGCGGCAAGTCAAGCTGTTGAGTCGTCTGCTCGACGGTTTTGACGGCAAGCTGACCAGCAGCAAGTGGGCTGCCATTGCGAAGTGTTCACCAGATACCGCGTTGCGCGACATCAGCGAACTCGTCGCATCCGGAGTGTTGAAAAAATCAGCAGCGGCGGGCCGCAGCACGTCGTACGAGTTAGCGGATTGAGCGCTACATAAGTAGCCCCACTTATCCACAGCCCCCTCTGGACAACTTTTGTACAAGCCACCTGACACGTTGTGGGCGAAACTTTGATAAACCGGCGATCTCGCTTGGTCAGTCAAAAGTTTTCCCTGGCTCCTTGTTCCTGTTCGCCCACGCTCCGCAGGGTTATCGATTCCGCAGTCCCTTGATCTGTAAACGAAGATCCAAGTTATCCACAGCCAAGTGCGATGCTTGTTAACTATTACTATGTATACATATACAAAGACTATAAAAACCAGAGAGGCAACCGCGAACCCCGCTGCACAAGCAAGCACAAAGCAGGCAGAACAAACAGAACCAAGCCAAAACCATCAAACCAACGGCAAACAAATCTCCGTCAGCAGCTCAGCAGGCGCAGTCTCCTTCGGGCTATTCAGATACTCCTCGAACACCGGCGCATCCGCAGCCTCACGCCCCGACTGCACGAGCCACGTTCCATACAACCACTCATAAGCCGCTCGCATATCGCTATACGGTCCCTTATGCCGCAACACCGCGTACTCCCCGCCTTTGACATGAGCCACCGAAACCGGCGAACTCACCGTCACCGACGCCTGAACCGGATGCGGCAACAACACCCCAGCCTTCGACCGCAACTCATCCTCAGCAATAACACCAGGATCGTCGTAGTAAATCCCGATCATGCGCATCTGCCCCGCCAGCAAATTATGTTTCGCCAACCAGCCGAACAGCCCATCGAACGCCTTGCCGATCTGCATGTACGGCCCGACGTGATCCACCGACAAAACCTCTATCGGCTCCACGTGACGAATCACCACTTCACGCATCGTCATTTGATCGTCTCCTAAAAGTGCCGGACGAAACCGGCTATGCGTACCCTGCTTGCGATACTGCGCCGGCGGAATGCCAAAAACCGTGCGGAAGGTGCGAGTGAAAGACTGCAAACTGCTATAGCCCGAGCGATCGGCAATTTCAGCGATCGGCATCGAACCGTTCGCCAGATATCCCGCCGCGCGATGTAACCGCAAACGCCGCACGGTCGTCGCAACAGTCTCGCCATACATCGCCTGAAAGATGCGATGCCAGTGATACGGCGACATGCAGGCGATTTGCGCGAGACGATCGATATCCAGCGGTTCGTCGAGATGATCGTAAATATGGTCCAGCACGCGGCCCAGCCGAGTTTCGTAGCGCGCCCGATTGTCCGATTGGTTCATGACTAAGTGGCCAACAAAGAGAAGATTGCTGAAGGGATGCGAACCAAAGTACCACGTCCCCATTTACCAAATCCTGCGAACTTCACACATCGCGCGTGAACGGAATTAAGCGCCCACTGACACAATCGCGCCCGAACTTTGCCGAATTTCGATAACACCTCGAATAATGGCTCACTACCATCGGCTGAAGCCTGTCCGCTCATGCACCGCAAAACCTTGCAGCGCCGAGCAAGCGGCAACATCAGGAGCGCCCGATGAAATCAGAGTCCAAAAGTCAGCACGTCGGTAAGGTCACGCATCATGAGTTGAAGCAGACGCTCGGGACGTGGCAACTGTGGGGGATCGCGGTCGGTCTGGTCATCTCCGGCGAGTATTTCGGCTGGAGCTACGGCTGGGCGAGCGCCGGCACGCTTGGCTTCGTCATCACGGCGGTTTTTATTGCCGCGATGTACACCACCTTCATTTTTAGTTTCACCGAACTCACCACATCGATTCCGCATGCGGGTGGCCCATTCGCCTATGCGCGCCACGCTTTTGGCCCAACCGGCGGCTATCTGGCGGGCGCGGCGACGTTAGTCGAATTTGTCTTTGCGCCACCCGCAATTGCACTCGCGATCGGCGCCTATCTGCACGTTCAGTTTCCAGGTCTCGAACCGAAACACGCTGCAATGGGCGCGTATCTCGTCTTCATGGCGCTGAATATCGTCGGTGTACAGATCGCTGCGGCCTTCGAGTTGTGTGTGACGCTGCTCGCGATCTTCGAATTGCTGGTGTTCATGGGCGTCGTGTCGCCGGGGTTCCAGTGGGCGAATTTCACGAAAGGCGGCTGGTCCGGCGCGGACACCTTCAGCATGGGCTCGTTCCACGGCATGTTCGCAGCGATTCCCTTCGCGATCTGGTTTTTCCTCGCGATTGAAGGCGTGGCGATGGCCGCCGAAGAAGCCAAGAATCCCAAGCGTTCGATTCCGATCGCCTATGTCGCCGGCATTCTGACCTTGGTTGTGCTCGCCATCGGCGTGATGGTGTTCGCTGGCGCTGCTGGCGACTGGACCAAGCTGTCGAACATCAACGACCCGTTGCCGCAGGCCATGAAGTTCATTGTCGGCGAACATAGCGGCTGGATGCATATGCTGGTGTGGCTCGGCCTGTTCGGACTCGTCGCGTCGTTTCACGGCATCATCCTCGGATACTCGCGGCAGATCTTCGCGCTGGCCCGCGCGGGTTATCTGCCGGAGTGGCTCTCCAAGGTACATCCGCGCTTCAAGACGCCGCATCGCGCGATCATCGCGGGTGGCGTGGTCGGCATCGCCGCGATTTATAGTGATGAGCTGATCCAGTTCGGCGGCCAGACGCTGACAGCGAACATCGTGACGATGTCCGTATTTGGCGCTATCGTGATGTATATCATCAGCATGTTGTCGCTGTTCAAGCTGCGCCGCTCGGATCCGAACATGGAACGCCCGTTCCGCGCGCCGCTGTTTCCGTTCTTTCCGGCGTTCGCGCTGGTGGCCGCGGTGATTTGTCTGGCAACGATGGTCTACTTCAATTTCCTGGTGGCCGTCGTGTTCGCGATTTTCCTCGCGCTCGGCTACGTCTACTTCCTGTTGACGCGCCATCAACGCGAGGCAGCACCGGCAGACGCTTTGCTCGAAGAGTGACGGATCGAGCCGCTGCGCAAGCGGCGATGGAGTCGTAGAGATGAGCTACACCGAGACAATCGGCAGCCGCACGTATCGCTTTGCCGACCTGAAAACCTTGATGGCGAAGGCCAGTCCGCAGCGTTCCGGCGACCAGCTCGCGGGCGTCGCGGCGGCAAGCGAAGAAGAGCGCGTCGCGGCCAAGATGGCGCTCGCGCAGGTGCCGCTGCGCACGTTTCTCAACGAAGCATTGATCCCGTACGAAAGCGACGAGGTCACGCGCCTGGTGATCGACGATCACTCGCCGCAAGCGTTCGCCGAGATCTCGCATCTGACGGTCGGCGATTTCCGCAACTGGCTGTTGAGCAGCACAACCGATGCCGACGCGCTCACGCGTATCACCACCGGCCTCACGCCGGAGATGGTCGCTGCAGTCTCGAAGCTGATGCGCAATCAGGATCTGATCGCGGCGGCGCGCAAACGTCCGGTGATTACGCGCTTTCGCAATACGATCGGCTTGCCCGGTCACATGTCGGTGCGTCTGCAACCGAATCATCCGACCGACGACGTCAAAGGTATCGCGGCATCGATGCTCGATGGCCTGATGTACGGCTGCGGCGACGCGATGATCGGCATCAATCCGGCCAGCGACAATCTTGCCGCGATCACCAAGCTATTGCTGATGATCGACGATTTCCGCCAACGCTATCAGGTGCCCACGCAATCGTGCGTGCTGACCCACGTCACGAACACTATCGCGGCAATTGAGAAAGGCGCACCGGTCGATCTCGTGTTTCAGTCGATTGCCGGGACAGAGAAAGCGAACTCGGGTTTCGGTATTTCGCTTGCGTTGTTGCAGGAAGCGTATGAAGCGGGGTTGTCGCTGAAACGCGGCACCGTCGGCAATAACCTGATGTATTTCGAAACCGGTCAGGGCAGCGCTTTGTCGGCCGATGCCCATTTTGGTGTCGATCAACAGACGTGCGAAGTGCGCGCCTACGCAGTGGCGCGCAAGTTCAATCCGTTTCTGGTCAACACCGTGGTCGGCTTCATCGGACCAGAGTATCTGTACGACGGCAAGCAAATCACGCGCGCTGGTCTTGAAGACCACTTCTGCGGCAAGCTGCTCGGCGTGCCGATGGGTTGCGACATCTGCTATACGAATCACGCCGAAGCCGATCAGGACGATATGGACAATCTGCTCACGCTACTCGGCGTGGCGGGCATCAATTTCATCATGGGCATTCCGGGTGCGGACGATGTGATGCTCAATTATCAAAGCACGTCCTTTCACGATGCCCTGTACGTGCGCGATGTGCTCGGCCTGCGCCGCGCTCCGGAATTCGAAGAATGGCTGGAGTCCATGCAGATCACGGACGCGCGCGGCGCGTTGCTGAGCGCATCGTCACAGCAACCGCTGCTGCAAGGCGCGAATGACTGGATAGGCATCGCATGAGCGACTTCCTCGAAAAGAATCCATGGAACGCGTTGCGGCAGTTCACCAATGCTCGTATCGCGTTGGGCCGTGCGGGCAACAGTTTGCCGACCGCACCGTTGCTCGCGTTCAACCTGTCGCACGCGCAGGCGCGCGACGCAGTGCATCATCCGCTCGATACGGACGTGCTGCACGAACAACTGCGCGCGCAAAGTTTCACCACACTGGATGTGCATAGCGCTGCGCCCGATCGCGAGCATTATTTGCGGCGTCCGGATCTCGGCAGGCGGTTGAGCGATGAGAGCCGCGAGACGCTGAAGCAACTTCCAGTCGATTCACCCGAAGTGGTCTTCGTGATCGCCGATGGCCTCTCTGCATTCGCCGCATCGAAGCAATCGATTCCGCTGCTGCAAGCCGTTTGCACGAAACTCACGGATTGGAAGATCGGCCCCGTAGTAGTCGCGCGCCAGGCCCGAGTCGCGCTCGGCGACGAGATCGGCGAACTGCTCAACGCCAAGTTGATTGTGATGTTGATCGGCGAACGACCAGGTTTGAGTTCGCCCGATAGTCTCGGCATCTATTTGACTTACGCGCCGAAAGTGGGCTGCAGCGATGCGCAACGTAACTGCATTTCCAACGTGCGGCCTGAAGGTCTTAACTACGAGTCAGCGGCACACAAGTTGCACTATCTGCTGACGCACGCAAGACGCCTGAGTCTCACGGGCGTTGGTTTGAAAGACGATAGCGACGCGCTGCTAGCGAGTACGCCGACAACGCCCGCAGTCGGCGACGACTCAAACTAGGCACGATACAGACACGCTAAGCATCCGCCCGTTCCACCGGATGCGTCCCCAACCACGCGTTCTCTTCATCCTCGAAGAGTCGCGAGCGCGTCAAAAACCGCAACCCGCTCGGCCGTTCCAAAGAAAACATCCCGCCATTCCCCGGCACCACATCGATGATCAACTGCGTGTGCTGCCAGTATTCGAACTGCGATTCGCTCATATAGAACGGCACGCCGGCAATCGTGCCGAGTTTCACATCGGACGAGCCGACCATGAACTCACTCTGAGGGAACATCATCGGCGCGCTGCCGTCGCAGCATCCGCCGGATTGGTGAAACAGCACGGCCCCGTGTTCCGCGCATAGCTTATCGATCAACTCGACCGCAGCAGGCGTGGCGATCACGCGGGCTACTTCCTTCTCATCAGCCATCACATGCCCTCGTTGAAAAAGAGCGAGCCGCGCAATGCGGCCCACTCGTACAGGGTTGTTACGCTCAGAAGAAACCGAGCGGCTTATCGCTATAGCTGACGAGCAGGTTCTTGGTCTGCTGATAATGATCGAGCATCATCTTGTGATTTTCGCGGCCGATGCCCGATTGCTTGTAGCCACCGAACGCAGCATGCGCAGGATACGCGTGATAGCAATTGGTCCACACCCGGCCCGCCTGAATGTCCCGGCCGAAGCGATAGGCGCGCGTACCGTCGCGCGTCCACACACCGGCTCCCAGACCGTAGAGCGTATCGTTGGCGATTTCGAGCGCTTCTTCTTCGTTCTTGAAAGTCGTCACGGAAACGACCGGTCCGAAGATTTCTTCCTGGAAGATGCGCATCTTGTTGTGACCGCGGAATACGGTCGGCTTTACGTAGTAGCCCTTGCTCAGTTCGCCACCGAGCGTATTGCGCTCACCGCCGATGAGACACTCCGCGCCTTCCTGCTTGCCGAGATCGACGTACGAGAGGATTTTCTCCAGCTGTTCTTGGGAGGCTTGTGCACCGATCATCGTCTTCGTGTCGAGCGGATGGCCTTGCGTAATCGCAGCCACACGCTTCAACGCGCGCTCCATGAAGCGGTCGTAAATCTTTTCATCGATCAGCACCCGCGACGGACACGTGCACACTTCGCCCTGATTCAGCGCGAACATCGTGAAGCCTTCGAGCGCCTTGTCGAAATAGCTGTCGTCCGCGTTCATCACGTCGGCGAAGAAAATGTTCGGGCTCTTGCCGCCGAGTTCGAGCGTCACCGGAATGATGTTCTGGCTCGCGTACTGCATGATCAGGCGGCCGGTCGTCGTTTCGCCCGTGAACGCGATCTTCGCGATGCGCTTGCTCGACGCGAGCGGCTTGCCGGCTTCGAGGCCGAAACCGTTCACCACGTTCAGCACGCCTGGCGGCAGCAAATCGTGGATCAGTTCGAGCAGCACGAGAATCGACGCAGGCGTTTGCTCGGCCGGTTTCAGCACGACGCAATTGCCGGCGGCCAGTGCAGGCGCGAGCTTCCACACCGCCATCAGGATCGGGAAATTCCACGGAATGATCTGGCCGACCACGCCGAGCGGCTCATGGAAGTGATACGCGACGGTGTCGTCGTCGATCTGGGAGAGCGAGCCTTCCTGTGCGCGCACGGCGCCGGCGAAATAGCGGAAATGATCGATGGCTAGCGGGATATCAGCCGCCATCGTTTCGCGTAGCGGCTTGCCGTTGTCGATCGTTTCTGCCACGGCGATGCGTTGCAGATTCGCTTCCATCCGGTCGGCGATACGGTTCAGGATGTTCGCGCGTTCGGTAGTCGACGTCTTGCCCCACGCTGCCTTCGCACGATGTGCGGCGTCGAGGGCGAGTTCGATATCGGCTTCGCGTGAACGCGGGATCGACGTGAACGGCTCGCCGGTGATCGGCGAGACGTTGTCGAAGTACTCGCCGCCCACCGGTTTCACCCATTCGCCGCCGATAAAATTCCCATACTGTTTTTTGTAGGGGAATTCGGTAGTCAGAAACTGCATCTCTGCGTGATTCATCTGTGTGCTCCTCACATGTTTGAATGGGCTATATTCGGCGCGATATTTCGCTGACCGCGACAGACTAGAGCCAGAACTGTGCCAATGCACCGCGCTGGTGAGTTGTGCACGCGCAGCAGGCACGCCCGCAGGCATGGCGCGTAGACCTGTTCACCTTGTCAAACGATGAACGTCTCGTTTCTGATCAGTGTGCGCAGCCCTGTTCATGAATTGAACAGGGCGTGAGCATGTGCGGTCGCGGTCAAAGGAATGTAAGGCGCGAATCCGTTCGGCATGGGAATTGCCTTCCAGATCTGCTCAATACTTCGATTTCGTAGATCCGGTATGACGATTGACTTCCGAACCGACGGCCTGACAGCACCGACGTACGCGCAACAGCCGAGCTTTTGCGTGCAGACCTGCGTCGCCTACGACGCCGACGAGCAGGCGCGCAACCTCCATGGCTGGAGCCAGACCTACGACCAGCTGACCGCGGGCCGCTTCGTCGGCGGTTTGACGGAGTTGTGCCTCGACCACATGCAGGTGTTCGTCGAAACTACCAGCCATACGCTGCGGCAGACCTGCGAGGTGCAGGAGGACGCCTACTGGTTCGGCATTCCGACTTGCCCCGAGGGATCCGGTCGTATCGACACGCAGGTGATCGCGGCCGATGCGCTCGCATTTCGTCCTGGTGGGATCGAATTCGAATTGCTGACTTCGGCGGGCTACGAGATTTTCGGTGTGGTGGTGAAGGGTGAAGTGCTGCGCCGCTACGCAGCCGAAGTGGAGCGCGTCGGTCTGGCCGACCATCTGCCGAACACGGAAGTCGTGCAGATCGGCACGGCTCGCAAGGAGCGCTTGTGCGCATCGCTGCGCCAGCTTCTCGACGACGGCGCGGAGAACGGCGCGCCGCTGTCCTCATTCGCACGCAACAATTTGCAGGCGTCGGTGCTGGCGTCGCTATTCGATGTGGGCGCGTTGCCTGCCGCCGAGCAGGTTGCGATGCCCACGCGTGGGCGACGTCAGTCGATCGTGGCTGAAGCGCGCGAGTATGTGCTGGCCAATCGCGAGCGCGCGATCAACGTGCCGGAGTTGTGCGAGCGCTTGCATGTCAGCCGCCGCACGTTGCAATACTGCTTTCAGGACATACTCGGTATGGCGCCCGCCACGTATCTGCGCACGATCCGCCTGAACGGCGCGCGACGCGATCTGTGCAACGCGTCGCGCGAATCACGTTCGGTTCAGGATATCGCCGCAGCGTGGGGCTTCTGGCATTTGAGCCAGTTTGCAACCGACTACCGGAAGCTGTTCGGCGTCCGTCCGTCGGAGACCTTGAAGGCCGCCAACGGACGCCTCGACGAACGCGCGTACTTGTTCGCACATTGAGCGTGCCGGCGTCGGGACGCTATTTGCGCAACAGCCGCAAGCCATTCGCCACCACCAGCAGGCTCGCGCCCACATCGGCGAATACGGCCATCCACATCGTGCCCAGACCCATCATCGTCAGCACAAGGAAGACGCTCTTGATGCCGAGCGCCAAGGTGATGTTCTGCACCAAGACCGAATGCGTCGCCTTCGACAGTCGGATGAACTGCGGGATCTTGCGCAGATCGTCGTCCATCAAGGCAACGTCGGCGGTTTCGATCGCGGTGTCGGTACCCATCGCGCCCATCGCGAAACCGATGTCGGCGCGCGCCAGGGCGGGGGCATCGTTGATGCCGTCGCCGACCATGCCCACCGTCGCGCCTTCCTGCGACCACTGCGCCACCGCGTTCAGCTTGTCTTCCGGCAACTGATTGCCGCGCGCTTCGTCGATACCGACTTGCCGCGCGATCGCGGCGGCCGTGTGCGGGTTGTCGCCGGTGAGCATGGCGGCGCGCACGCCGAGGCGCTGCAACTCGGCAATGGCGGCGCGGCTCGTGTCCTTCACTGTATCGGCGACGGCGAATAGCGCGAGCACGCGTTCGGCATCCACCAGCATCACGACGGTTTTGCCTTGTCCCTCGAGCGTATCCAGCCGCGCTTCGAGCGACGCCGAGCAGCGTCCGAGTTCTTCGACCAGCCGATGATTGCCGAGCCAATACGGCAAGCCGTCGATGTCGCCGCGCACACCGCGTCCGGCCAATGCCTCGAACGCCTCGACCGTGGCGCTGGCGCTAGCGATGCTGTCGCTTTTCGCCGCTGCCGCGATCGCCATCGACACGGGATGATCCGAGCGGCCCGCAAGGCTCGCCGCGAGCGTCCTGCAACGAACGACGTCAATGTCGGCCAACATTTCGAACTCGGTTTGCACCGGCTTGCCGTGCGTGATCGTGCCGGTTTTGTCGAGCGCAAGCCAGCTCAGCTTGCGGCCCTGTTCGAGATAGGCGCCGCCTTTGATCAGGATGCCTTTGCGCGCGGCAGCCGCGAGGCCGCTGACGATCGTCACCGGCGTCGAGATCACCAGGGCGCACGGACACGCGATCACCAGCATCACCAGCGCCTTGTAGACCCATTCGTGCCACTGTCCGCCGAACAGCAGCGGCGGCAGCACCGCCACGGCGAGCGCGGCGGCGAACACGATCGGCGTGTAGACGCGCGCGAACTGATCGACGAAACGCTGCGTCGGCGCTTTGGTGCCTTGTGCTTCCTCGACCGCGTGAATGATGCGCGCGAGCGTGGTGTTGCTGGCCGCGGCCGTGACGCAATAGTCGAACGATCCGGCCTGGTTGATCGTGCCGGCGAACACCGCGTCGCCCACGGTCTTGTCGACGGGCAGGCTTTCACCGGTGATCGGCGCCTGATCGACGCTTGAGCGACCCGCGACGATTTCGCCATCGAGCGCGATCCGTTCACCTGGCTTCACGCGTACCACCGCGCCGAGCGCGATCGCCTTGAGGTCCATAAGACGCCAGCTGCCGTCCGCCTGCTGCACGCTCGCCTGTTCGGGCGTGAGCTGCATCAAGCCTTGGATGGCATTGCGGGCGCGGTCGAGTGACTTCGCTTCGATCAGTTCGGCGATCGTGAAGAGCACCATCACCATCGCCGCTTCCGGCCACTGCTGCAGGATCAGCGCGCCGGTTACGGCAATGCTCATCAGCGCGTTGATGTTGAGGTTGCCGTTGCGGATCGCGACCCAGCCCTTCTTGTACGTTGTGAGGCCGCAGGAGGCGATCGCGAGGAGCGCCAGACCCGCTGCCAGCCAGACGGGGGCGCCAAGCCAGCCCGCGGCCTCTGAGCCCACCGCAGCGATGCCTGCGAGCGCCAGCGGCCACCACGGCTTGGCCGGCGCGTGAGGGGCGGCGGCTGCCGTGTCCGGGTTCGCGTCTGCCAGTTCAGGCGTGAAGTCGAGCGAACGGATCGCGGCGAGAATCGTTTCGAGGGCGTCCGGCGCGTGCACGACGGTCAACACGCGCTGCATCAGGTTGAAGTCCATGCTGCGCACGGACGGCATGCGGCTGAATTTCTTGCGGATTAGTGCTTCTTCGGTCGGGCAGTCCATCTGCATGATGCGGATCGCGGTGCGAAGGTCGCTACCGACGGCTTCCGATTGCGGGAGCTTGACCGGCGCGGCTGCGGTGTGCGCCGTTCCGCAGCAGGCTGCCTCGCCGTGGCTGTGGGCGTGTGCGTGACCGTGGTCGTTCGCTGCGTCGCCATGGCTGCAGCTTTCACCGTGCTCGTGGGCGCCTTCACGAGCACCCGCTTCATGGCCGGCACCGCAGCTTTCGCTATGACCGTGGCCATCGGCGTTTTCGTCGGCATGGTCATGGACATGCCCGTCATGCCCGTGGGCACAGGCTTTGGTCCGTTCCGGGCGGTCCGCTTCGGCGAGGTTGGCGTGAGGCATAGGTGGCTTCCTGGTTCGATTTGTGGTCTAGTAAACACCCTGAAGCCACTACAAGGTCAAGGCCGTATTCCGGAGGGACCATGAAAATTGGCGAACTGGCGAAAATCGCCCATTGCACGACCGAAACCATCCGTTTCTACGAAAAAGAGGGCCTGTTGCCCGAAGCGGAGCGCACCGAGGCCAATTACCGCAGCTATTCGGCCAGACACGTCGAACGGCTTCGCTTCATCCGCAATTGCCGCGCGCTCGACATGACCCACGACGAAATCCGTGCGTTGCTGCGTCTAACAGACGCACCGGCAGACGGCTGCGGTGGCATCAATACCTTGATCGACGAGCACATTGCGCACGTCGACACGCGTATCGACGAATTGAAGCAACTGAAAGCGCAGCTGACCACGCTGCGCGAGCAATGCCACGGCGAACAGGCCGTTGAAGACTGCGGCATCGTCCAGGGCCTCACCGAAATGGACGTGAGCGCCACGCGTGCGCGGCATACGCATCTGGGTTGACGCGCTCTGCCCGTACTGCCGGCGGCGTTGACCACGACAGTGACAGCATTCACGGCTGGGCCATTTATCCGGCCTACCCAATAAACAATCGAATCCAGTTGGAGAATCAACGTGTTTACCTGTAGAAACCAGCCCTGCGGCGAGCAGTGGGAAATGTCGGACGTCGTCATCAAGAATGAAGGGCAGGGACTCCTGTTCCGTTGCCCGATGTGCGGCGCGCGCAACTACGTCGAACGTTTCGACGCGGAAGATGGCACGGTGCTGTACGAGCAGATCGAAGGCCGTCCCGCCACCGGCCCCATGGCCGAATAGTCCCTGGCCTTCAGTCTCTGCAGCCTCTTCAGTCGATAGCGAGCCCTCACCCTATGAACACTCCCACCCAAGCTGGCGCGCCGTTTAGCCAGCTACCGCTACCGCCCGCCACGCTTGCCAACCTGACGCAGCTCGGCTATGTCGAGATGACGCCGATTCAGGCCGCGAGCCTGCCGATCGCGTTGGCCGGTAACGATCTGATCGCCCAGGCGAAGACCGGTAGCGGCAAAACGGCGGCGTTTTCGCTGGCGCTGCTCAACCGCCTCGATGTGCGCAACTTTGCCGTGCAGGCGATGGTGCTGTGCCCGACGCGCGAACTCGCCGACCAGGTCACGCAGGAAATCCGCCGTCTCGCGCGCGCCGAAGAAAACATCAAGGTGCTGACGCTGTGCGGCGGTACGCCGATGCGTCCGCAGACCGCCAGCCTCGAACACGGTGCGCATATCGTCGTCGGTACGCCAGGCCGGATCATGGATCACCTCGAGCGCGGCAGCCTGCCGTTGCAGTCGCTCAACACGCTGGTGCTCGACGAAGCCGACCGCATGCTCGACATGGGTTTCTTCGACGATATCGCGACCGTCGTGAAGCAATGCCCGAAAGAGCGGCAAACGCTGCTGTTCTCCGCGACGTACCCGGAAGGCATCGTCAAACTCAGCCAGCAATTCCTGCGTAATCCGAAGGAAGTGAAGCTCGCCGAGCGGCACGACAACACCAAGATTCGTCAGCGCTTCTATGAAGTGACTGAAGACCAGCGTCTGCATGCCGTCGGTTTGCTGCTGAACCATTATCGTCCGGTGAGCACGCTGGCGTTCTGCAACACCAAGCAACAGTGCCGCGATCTACTCGACGTGCTGCGCGCGCAGGGTTTTCATGCGCTCGCGCTGCACGGCGAACTCGATCAGCGTGAACGCGATCAGGTGCTGATCCAGTTCGCGAACCGCAGTTGCTCGGTGCTGGTCGCCACGGACGTTGCCTCACGCGGTCTGGACATCGCGGAGCTGGAAGCGGTGATCAACGTCGACGTGACGCCGGATCCGGAAGTGCACGTGCACCGCATCGGCCGCACGGGTCGCGCCGATCAGGAAGGCTGGGCGCTGAGTCTCGCCAGCATGAACGAGATGGGCCGCGTGGGCAGTCTCGAGCAGGCGCAGAAGCGTGAAGTCGAATGGCACAAGCTGGCGGATCTCAAACCGGCGAGCAACGAGCGGCTCCTGCCGCCGATGGAAACGCTGCAGATTCTCGGCGGCCGGAAGGAAAAGATTCGTCCGGGCGACGTGCTCGGCGCGCTGACCGGTGAAGCAGGTTTCGCCGGTTCGCAGATCGGCAAGATCAACGTGACCGAAATGTCCACCTATGTGGCCGTGGAGCGCAGCGTCGCGCGCGAAGCATTGCGCAAGCTCAGCGGGGGCAAGGTGAAGGGCAAGAAGGTCAAAGTCCGCATGATGGACGACGCCTGATCGTCGATCGGTTTGCTTTTGACGGCTGCGACCGCCTGGTCGCAGCCGGGTTGGTCTGCAGCACCACTGCGCGCTGTCGTAGCAAATAGCAGCAAATCGCAACTTCACATCACCGCCCCGCATCACATTACGTCATACCTCGGCTGTTTTCCGTGCGTCCCGCGCGCCTGCATTTCTCCCGCTAACCCCCCGATTTCATTGCCTTAGCCTGCTCCAGCACGGCATTGCGCGCGCCATGACGTAAACGCATGCCGCGCATGACAAAGTTTCGATTGTGACGGTTCTTTGGCTGATGCCTAATCATCGAACCGGATGGGACCGCCGCGCTGTGGGCAGTCCGCGAATCCGCTGCCGGATGGAGAAAGGGAGAAAGCCTTATGCAGAGCGCCATGCAAGCCCGCTCAAAACTGCCTGATGTAGGCACGACGATTTTTACCGTGATCGGCCAACTGGCCGCGCAATACGATGCACTGAACCTGTCGCAAGGTGCGCCGAATTTCGCGCCCGACGCGAAACTGATCGACGGTGTCGCGCAAGCCATGCGCGCCGGGCACAACCAGTACGCGCCGATGGCCGGCATCGCCGCCCTGCGCGAAGCGCTCGCCGACAAGGTCGAGACGCTGTACGGCGTGCGCTACGACCCGTCGAGCGAAGTCACGGTGATTGCCAGCGCCAGCGAAGGGCTGTATTCGACGATCAGCGCGTTGGTGCATCCGGGCGACGAAGTGATTTACTTCGAGCCGTCATTCGATAGCTACGGCCCGATCGTTCGCCTGCAAGGTGCAACGCCGATCCCGATCAAACTGTCGCTCACCGATTTCCGCGTGGACTGGGACGAGGTCGCCGCCGCGATCACGCCGAAGACGCGCATGATCATCATCAACACGCCACACAACCCGACCGCGACGGTGTTCAGCGAGGCTGACATTGCGCGACTGAAGGCGGTGACGCGCAACACCGACATCGTGATTCTCGCCGACGAAGTCTACGAACACGTGGTGTTCGACGGCGCTAAACATCAAAGCATGGCCTGCGATTCTGAACTCGCTGAACGCAGCGTGATCGTGTCGTCGTTCGGCAAGTCGTATCACGTGACCGGTTGGCGCGTCGGCTATTGCCTCGCGCCCGCCGCGCTCATGGACGAGATTCGTAAAGTCCATCAATTCATGGTGTTTTCTGCTGATACGCCGATGCAGTACGCGTTTGTCGATGCGCTGGCCAATCGCGAGAGCTATCTCGGCCTGTCCGCGTTCTATCAGAAGAAGCGTGATCTGCTCGCCCATGCGCTGCGCGAGTCGCGCTTCGAGTTGTTGCCGAGCGAAGGCAGCTTCTTCATGCTCGCGCGTTTCCGCGGTTTCTCCGCAGAAAGCGATAGCGACTTCGTGCTGCGCCTGATTCGCGATGCGCGTGTCGCGACGATTCCGCTGTCGGCGTTTTACACCGACAGCACGGATTCCGGTTTGATCCGCTTGAGCTTCTCGAAGGACGACGCGACCTTGATCGAAGGCGCGCGGCGTTTGTGCGAAATCTGATTCGCCGGTCGCGCGAGGTTGTCGCGTCGACTGCATGAAGACCTGATCTGATCGCAGAAGGACACGATCAGATCAACGGCCGCGTGAACCGGCAGCATTTTTGACAGCAGTATGATCGTCGCGCGGTCACGTCGTTACGCATCAGCGCGCAGCATGCTGCGTTACAACAATATCGAAGGAAAAGGGACCCGTTATGAAATTGCTCAAGCCTCTATTGGCGCTGGCCTGCGCATTCGCGTCGATTGCTGCATCGTCAGCCGCGATCGCCGCCGACACCTCGACGCTGCGTTTCGGACTCGAGGCGCAGTATCCGCCGTTCGAATCGAAAGGGCCGAACGGTGAGTTGCAAGGTCTCGACATTGAAGTCGGCAATGCCGTGTGCGTCGCTGCGCATATGACATGCAAATGGGTTGAAACCTCGTTCGATGGTTTGATTCCCGCGCTGCAAGGCCGCAAGTTCGACGCGATCAATTCGGCCATGAACGCCACTGAGCAGCGCCGTCAGGCGATTGATTTCACGACCGTCGTGTATCGCGTGCCGACGCAACTGATCGCGAAGCGCGACAGCGGTTTGCTGCCGACGCCGGCATCGTTGAGGGGCAAACGCGTCGGCGTGTTGCAGGCGTCGATTCAGGAAACCTTCGCGAAGGCGCATTGGGAACCGGAGGGCGTTACTGTCGTGCCGTATCAGGATCAGAACCAGGTCTACACGGATCTCCTGGCGGGCCGACTCGATGCAACGCTCGTTCTTGCGCCGGCCGGCCAGACGGGATTTCTGTCGAAGCCTACCGGCAAGGACTACGCGTTCGTCGGGCAGCCGGTGCGCGATGACAAGATTCTCGGCAGCGGCATCGCCTACGGGATTCGCAAGGGCGACACCGCGCTCCGTGATCAGCTGAACGCGGCGATCGCGAAGGTCCAGGCCGACGGCACCGTGAAGACGCTGGCCGCGAAGTATCTCGGCAATATCGACATCACGCCGAAGTAACTTATTGACCGTATTAGTGACTGTGTGCGGCGGGTGCCGCTTGACGATCGGCGCCGCGAAATTCGTTCTCGGCGTCGATCATGCGGCGCTTGAGCATCGGCACGTTATTCACCACACGCAAGCTCGTGCGCATGGCGCTCAACGCCATTCGTCCGACCACCGGCCGATGCAACGCGCCGCGCGCGTCGAACTGCTTGCGCGATTCCGCGACCGCGTGAAAACCGTAGCGACGCATTTCCTCTTCGTAACCTGCTACGGCGTCGTGGCTCGACAGCTTGCCCTGTTGTGCGTCGGCGAGACGCGCAGCGAGTAGCGCGGCATCGCGCAACGCGGTATTCGCACCGACGCCGCGGCCCGGCGTCATCAGATGCACTGCGTCACCCAGGACCGTGACGTTGGTGGTCGGCCATGCGTCGACAGGCACCGACGTGCGCACGTCGACGCTGAAGGTGGTGGAAGGATCCGATGCGCGAATCAGGGCGCGCAGATTGGGATGCCAGCCATCGGTGATCTGCGTTGCGAGCGCGAGTAATGCGGCCGGTCCGAGCGGTTTGGGATCGGCCGGCAAGTTGTGCAGTGCGCCCCAGACGCCCCACATCAGATAGTCGCGCGTGTTGTCGTAGAGCAATCCGGGCCAGCGCGAGAGCAACTCGCCGTCGCTGCTGCCGATGCCTTCTTTCATTCCGCCGCCGTCCGCGCGCCACGGAAATTCCATCACATGGATGATGCCGCCATAGCCCTTCGGCGCGTTGATTAGCGTCATGCCGTCGAGCACCTTGGGCGGCAGCAGCGCGCGTGAGGTTTCGTCCATCGGCACCTTCGCGCCGATGCTGACGATGCCGGTGTTTTCAAGCCGCGCGTGCGGTAGAAGTTGGCGGCGCACCTTCGAACGCGCGCCGTCCGCACCGACCAGCAGATCGGCAGTCACGTGCGTGCCATCCGCGAAATGCGCGGTGACGCTGCCGTCGTCGTTCTGCTCGTACGACGTGAATGTCTTGTCGAAGTGCACTTGCGCTTCGAGACCGGTCAGCAGGACTTGCCTGAGCGTCATCCGGCTGACCGATTTGCCGCCGCTCATCGATTCGTCTTCGAGTGGCACCGTGAGCAATTCAGTCATGCGCTCGGTCAGGATGTTGAAGCGGCCGGGTGTGCGCGCGCAGGTCGCGAGAAAGGTCGCATAGAGTTCCGGCGGAAGACACGATTCCAGCGACGCGAGCCCGTGCGGATTGATGCCGACGCGATAGCCCTGCAAACCGTCCGCGCGCGTGCGGTCGCGTTCGTAGACATTCACGTTGATGCCGGCGCGCTTCAACCCGTGCGCCAGACAGAGGCCGCCGGTGCCGGCTCCGATCACGATCACATTCATGGGTTCACGGTTCATGACTTCGCCTCTTTCTTTGTGGCTGGTTGCGCCGGCCTGTACTTGTATTCGCCGGCCGGCAGCGTGAAACGCTGAGCAATTTCTTCGAGCCATTCCTGGCTCCAAGTCAGCGTGCCGGTTTTCAGATCAGCCACCACGCTGCGAACCCAGTCCAGTTCGACAACCAGTTGCGCACGCACCAGTTCGCCTTCGAGCAGGAACAACCGCGGCACTTGCATCTCGGTGGCTTGTGCGGAGGTTTCATCGAGCCGGACCAATTCCCGTTCGAGCGCGTCGACGCGGGTATCGAGCTGACGGCACACGTCGTCAGGCGAGAGCAGTGGCAGGAACGAGAGCGCGGCCGGAAAGGCCGGGAAATCGCGCGCAGGCTGCGCAAGCTGCTCGCGCAGCCACAGACGGCCGGTGTCGCGACCGGCTTCGGTGATTTCATAGACCGTGCGTTCGGGGAACGCGCCGTCGCGCTCCGTTTCGCGGATGGCGATCAGGTCGCCGCGCAGCAGGCGATCGATGGTTTGGTACAGGCTGTTGCGCTGGCCGACGTTGATGACCTCGTCTTTGCCGCGTGCCTTGATGAGCTGCTGCATCCGGTACGGATGCATCGGCGCTTCGGTAAGCATGGCGAGGACGGCGAGAGCGAGCGGAGAGTGGCGGACCATAGTTAAAGTGGCTGCAGGCTAGTCTTTGTTGATCTAGTCATAATATAACTATGTGTTTTGAGATTGGCAAGCGCGGAATGTCGGGGGTTCCTGCGGGCGCGATGCTTCTGGCTCTGGTCCGTGGCGGTTTGGACCGTTACGATGGGGTTCGCGCCGACTGTGCACAGGCGACGAAGTTGTGAGGGAATAAAGCGCATGACCGAGGAGCACACGATGAGCGGGACGAATGACAGGAGTGATGCAGCGGTGATGGCTGCGGCGCCGAAGTTCTGGCGTAATGACGCGTTGCCGTTCATCGAGGCGCGTTCCATCGAAGACGGCCGCGAGGTCTGCTATGCCAAGCACTCGCACGAGACGTTCTCGATCGGCGCGGTCACCGGCGGGCGTAGCGTGTACGTGAATCGTCAAGCGAGTGAATGGATCGGCGCCGGTGCGGTCGTGATGATGAATCCGGACGACGTGCACGCGTGCAACCCGGTTGCCGACGAGCGCTGGTCGTATCGGATGCTGCATGTGGATATCGATTGGTTTACGGCTCTGCAGCACGACCTGGGTTTCAGCGACAACCACGCGTTTCGCGCTTTCTCACAGACCATGACGATGGACCCGGCATTGTTCGACGGTTTGAACCGTCTCTACGCGATCCTCGTCGACGACAACAGCGAGCCCATGCGCAAGGAAAGCGCTGCGCTCACGTTCTTCTCGGAAGTCCAGCAGAAGTTGAATCCGGCGCCCTTGCCGGATCACGACGCGAGCGGTCAACTCGCGCGAGCTGCGGAATTCATCGCCGAAAATTGCACCCGCCCGCTGAAGCTGGAGGATGTCTGCGAGGCGGCTGAGCTTTCCGCATCGCACTTGATCCGCGCGTTCAAACAGCGTTACGGCATGACGCCGCACGCGTATCTAATCAACCGACGCATCCAGTTCAGCCGCGCGCAACTCCGGCGCGGCCACCCGATCGCGGATGTCGCGCTCGATGCGGGCTTCGCCGATCAGGCGCATTTGCAGCGGACGTTCAAGCGGCTGGTCGCGGCAACGCCGGGGCAGTATCGCAGTTGAATTGCGGACGCGTGTTTCGCGTCACGCTATCAGCAGATACAACGCGCTAGCTGCGAGCAAAGTCGCCATCACACGATTGAACAATCTCACGCGCTTCGGCTCCTGCAAGTATCGACGCAGGAACGTGCCGGCATACGCCCAGCTGGCAATCGACAGATAGCAAACCACGAAGTACACGACGGTGAATTGCCAGACGAGCCGGCCATCGCCATCGGCCGCGTAGGCACCCATCCCGGCTAGCGACGCGAGCCACGCCTTCGGATTGAGCCATTGCATCGCTGCGCCGTAGGCGAAGGAGGGTCCGCGGATGGGCTTGTCTGCGCCGAGCTTGCCGTCATCGACGGCGAGTTTGTAGGCCATGTAAAGCAGGAACCCGACGCCGGCCCATTTAACGATATCGATCAGATTGGGGAAATGCGCGAGCAGCGCATGCAGACCGAGACCGATGAGCAACAACAGCAGCGTGAAACCAACGGTCGCGCCGGTTACATGACGCATGCTTGCTGCGAACCCATGCTGTGCGCCGGCGCTAAGCGCGACGACATTGACCGGCCCGGGAGAAATCGACGAGGCCAACGCGAAGGCGGCCATGGAGAGTAAGACGGTCATCTGATGCCTCGATACGTGAGTGCGCAGGATTTGCGACGCTCAACGGTATCGGGCAGTGGGGTGGGGCGTATTGAAGGAAATGACTTTCAGTGAAGCGTCGCCGCAGCGCCGCAGCACTTCTTGAATTTCTTGCCGCTGCCGCAAGGACACGGGTCGTTGCGGCCGACCTTGGGTTCGGTGCGCTGCATCGCGGCGAGCTTCCGCTCATGCACGGCCTGGCGGTGCGGAAGCCAGTAACGATAGATCGCGGCGACACTGGCGGGAATCTGTTTGGTGAGGGCTTCATGCTTTTCCGGCGTGTTGCTCAACTGCGCCTCTTCCAGCGTCAACTCCTCGGAGCCCAACAGGTGTAGCGGATCCAGCCATGCCCGGCCCTGCTCGCTATCGAACAACGGTTGCCAATCTGCCCGAACTAGCGCGAGGCCCTGCATGAAGCCGAAAGCCCACGCTTCGCCGTCGATGTATTCGCGGCCGCTCTCGTCAACGCGGATGAAGCCAAACACCGGTTCGAACTCATCGGGGTCATCTTCCAGGCAGGTAATGATGCCGTTCATGTTCCGCAAGATCAGCCCGAGAATGTGCTGCGCCTGATCCGTTGTTTCGAACGCAGGCGCGTCATTCTCGCTGGGGCCCCAGACGCCCGGCAGCCAGTAACTCGGCGGCACAGTAGTCGGCCCGATGGCCAGCGCGGTCAGATAGCCGTCGAGTCCCTCGATCGTCAGTGTCTCTTCCGACGTTACGTCGGAAATCAGGAACTCATCGAGTTCGTCGAACTCTTCTTCGGAGAGCGGCGTAGCCAGATCGGCGGGGTTGAGTTTTGATTTGGACATAGCGAGGCTCCGGCGCTTCGAATCTTGGGTCCCGATGGTGTCGGGGGAATGCGGAGTCGATTTGCTCACACTGAGCCGGCGCCGCAAAGCAAAAAGCCCAGTCGCAAGGACCGGGCTTTTTGTTGAATCTTTGGTGGGGCGTGACAGATTCGAACTGTCGACCTACGGATTAAGAGTCCGCTGCTCTACCAGCTGAGCTAACGCCCCAAACAGAAGCGAAATTATGCAGTAACTTTCCGAGATTGCCAACCCCCTTTAGCAGATTTCTTAAAAAATCTGAGAAGGGCGGCGACCCGGCACCCGCGCTGCCGGCCGCTACGCACCGGGACGGCGCGCGGCTCACCGTCCCGGTATCATGTCGCGGACACCTGCCGCGCGAAGCGTCGCGCGGCTTTCGACCGGGGACCGCCATGGATGACAAAGAGATTAACGAGCTGCTCGACCGCATCCTCGCGCCCTGGGTCCGCGCGCTCACGCTGACCCCGGTCAAGGTCGACGAAGAAAGTGCGACGTTGCGCCTGCCGTTTTCCGGCGGGCTACGTCATTCAGGCGGCGTGATCTGCGGCCAGGTCTTCATGGCGGCCGCCGACACGGCAATGATCGTCGCGATTTCGGCCGCGCTTGGCGGCTTCAAACCGATGAGTACCGTCTCGCTCAACATCAGTTTCATGCGCGCGGTCCGCAACGGCGACGTGCTGATCACCGCGCGCGTACTGCGCATGGGTCGCAATCTCGTGTTCGGCGAAGTCGAGTTATTCGACGAAGCCGGCAACATGGCCGTCCACGCCACCACCACCTACGCGCTGCTCGACTGACACCTGAAACGGGCCAGCAAGCTGTGTTAGAGGAAAAAGCCAAGATGTTCGATCAGGTCGTATTCGCCGGCGGCGGCAATCGCTGCTGGTGGCAGGCGGGATTCTGGGACGTGGTGCAGCCGGAGCTGGATATCCGTCCGCGCGTCATCGCTGGCATTTCGGCCGGCGCCGCCACCGCGTGCATGCTCTACACGCGCGATTCCGACTGGGTCATGCGCTATTACGAAGACGCGTTGCGCCACAACACCCGCAATGCCTACTGGGGCAATCTGCTGCGTGGCGAATCGGTGTTTCCGCATTACCGGATCTACCGGCAAGCGCTGCTCGATATCTACCGCGACAAATTTTCCACGCTTGCCGACGCGCCGGAAATCCGCATCGGCGTGTCGCACCTGCCGCGCTGGCTTGGCGCGCGCAGCGCTGTTGCCGCGGGTCTGATCGCGTACAACATCGAAAAGTACGTGCGCAAAACGCTGCATCCGACCTTGGGTCAGACGCTCGGCTTTCATCCGGAATTCGTGCGAGCGCAGGATTGCGCGACCGTCGAGGATCTCGCCGATCTGATCCTGCAATCGTCGAGTACGCCGCCGTTCACGCCGGTCTTACGGCGTAATGGCCGGCCGGTGCTCGACGGCGGGATGGTCGACAACGTGCCGGTCGGCGCGCTGGACGCCGATGCGCCCGGCAACGTGCTGGTGATGGTCACGCGCCTTTATCCGCGGCCGCAGATGTTCGTCGTGCCACACGGCGTGCAGCAACGGCTCTACGTGCAGCCGTCGCGCAAGGTGCCGATTTCGAGTTGGGATTACACGAGCCCATCGCAGATGGTGCACGCGTACAACCTCGGCCGCGCTGACGGCGAGACCTTTCTGGAACGCATGCCCGATCTGCTGGAAGCCGGCGCGCACGAAGTGCGCTGAGGTGACCGCCTAGCGCCGACGCCCGCCCTGCAACGCTTCCGGATTCGCCACGCTGGACGTGTCGCCGGCGTCGAAAGCCAGAATGTTCTGGAATGCGGCGGTGAAATACAACTCGTAGCTCTCACGTTCCACGTAGCCGATGTGCGGCGTGCAGATCACGTTCTCCATGCGCAGCAGGCTGTAGCCCTGCAGAATCGGCTCGCTTTCGTAGACGTCGATCGCGACCATCCCCGGACGGTTGTGCGACAACGCATTGACGAGTGCGTTGTCGTCGAGCAATTCGGCCCGGCTCGTATTCACGAGCAACGCGGTCGGCTTCATCCGCATCAGGTCCTCCTGCTTGACGATGCCGCGCGTGTCGTCATGCAGTCGCAGGTGCAACGACAGCACATCGCTTTGTTCGAACAACGCCTCGCGGCTCTCGGCCACGGCATAGCCGTCCGCGCGCGCCGCTTCGCGCGAATGTTCGCGACCCCAGATCAGCACGTTCATGCCGAATGCCTTGCCGTACCCGGCAAGCAACCGGCCGATCTTGCCGTAACCCCAAATCCCCAGCGTCTGACCGCGCAGTACCTGGCCCAAACCGAAGTTCGGCGGCAGCGCCGATGTCTTCAAACCGGACTGCTGCCAGGCCCCTTGCTTAAGGTTTGCTACGTATTGCGGAATCCGGCGTTGAGCGGCCATGATGAGGGCCCACGTCAGTTCGGCCGGCGCGATCGGTGAGCCGCTGCCTTCCAGGACGGCAATGCCGCGCTCGGTACAGGCTGCCAGATCGATATGGCTGGAGACTTTGCCGGTTTGGCTGATCATGCGCAAACGTGGCAATTTATCGAGTAGTTGCGAGCTAATGCGGGTGCGTTCGCGAATCAGGACGAGTGCGTCGACTTCGGAAAGACGGCTCGCCAGTTGGCCGAGACCGCGGACGGTGTTGTTGAAAACCTTGACTTCATGGTCGGCCAGCAATTGAAAGCAGTCGAGCTTGCGGACGGCGTCCTGGTAATCGTCGAGGATGGCAATCTTCATGGTATGTGTCTTGCGGCGCACCATAGCGGTGCGGAACCGAGTGTTATGCTGACTGTCCCACCATGTGGCCTAGGTCACATGCCGGTCTGGCTGAATGCCTTACCGTAGAAGCTGCCGCGTAGACGGCAGCGCCACGGCAAGGCCGATTGACATCGTTTTTAACAGTTTGTTGCACGTTGAGGCAAGTCGCTTTACAGACGGTTGCAGAAGGCCGTCGGCGGAAACCTCCGCGCAACACGCTGTGTAGCCCATGATGACCTGCACAAATTACGCGTCGGCTTGCAGGAATGTCGTCGCGATGAATTGAACGCCTCTCGCATGCAGCGTCACTGGGCTTGTACCGTTTTTCTATTGCTTTCAAAACGGAGACAGGTCGATGAATCATCCCTCATTCGAAGGACAGCCCACTATCGAGGCGTCCGCAGGGGCGCCCGAGTGGGTCAAACACCGAAAACTGATCGAGTGGGTCCAGCGCGTTGCCGCCGTGACCCAACCCGATCGAATCGTCTGGTGCGACGGCTCACAGGAAGAGTACGACCGGCTGTGCGCCCAGATGGTCGAAGCCGGTACCCTCAAGAAACTCAATCCCGCCAAACGTCCCAATTCCTATCTCGCATGGTCCGATCCATCGGACGTGGCGCGTGTCGAAGACCGCACCTACATCTGCTCGCAGCGTCGTGAAGATGCCGGGCCAACCAACAACTGGATTGAACCGGCTGAGATGCGCTCGACGCTCAACGGCCTTTTCGATGGCGCCATGCGCGGCCGCACCATGTACGTGGTGCCGTTCTCGATGGGGCCGCTCGGTTCGCCGATCGCGCACATCGGTGTCGAGTTGAGCGACAGCCCGTACGTGGTGACCAACATGCGCATCATGACGCGCATGGGTCGCAGGGTGTACGAGGTGCTGGGCGAAGACGGCGAGTTCGTGCCGTGCGTGCATTCTGTCGGCGCACCGCTCGCGGCGGGCGCGAAAGACGTGCCGTGGCCGTGCAACGACACCAAATACATCGTTCATTTCCCTGAATCGCGCGAAATCTGGAGCTACGGGTCGGGCTACGGAGGCAATGCATTGCTCGGCAAGAAGTGCTTTGCGCTGCGTATCGCGTCCACGATGGGCCGTGCCGAAGGCTGGCTCGCCGAACACATGCTGATTCTTGGCGTGACGTCGCCGCAAGGACATAAGCATCACGTCGCGGCTGCGTTTCCGTCGGCTTGCGGCAAGACCAATTTCGCCATGCTGATTCCGCCGGAAGGTCTGAACGGCTGGAAGATCTCGACGATCGGCGACGATATTGCATGGATCAAGCCGGGTAAGGACGGCCGCCTGTACGCGATCAACCCGGAGGCGGGGTATTTCGGCGTCGCGCCGGGCACGAGCGAAAAGACCAACTTCAACGCAATGGCCACGCTGAAGGAAAACGTCATCTTCACGAACGTCGCGCTGACCGACGACGGTGACGTCTGGTGGGAAGGCATGACTGACGAGCCGCCCGCGCACCTGGTCGACTGGCAGGGCAAGGACTGGACGCCGGCGAGCGCGAAGGAGAGCGGGCGCAAGGCTGCGCACCCGAACGCACGCTTCACGGCGCCGGCTTCGCAATGTCCGTCGATCGATGCCGACTGGGAGAACCCGGCGGGTGTCGCGATTGATGCGTTTATTTTCGGCGGCCGCCGTTCGACCACCGTGCCGCTCGTCACCGAAGCCCGCAACTGGGTCGAAGGCGTCTACATGGCGGCCACCATGGGCTCGGAAACGACCGCGGCGGCGGCGGGGCAGCAGGGCGTGGTGCGCCGCGACCCGTTCGCAATGCTGCCGTTCTGCGGCTACAACATGAGCGACTACTTCGGGCACTGGCTGAAAACCGGCGAGCGTCTCGAGAAACTGAACGCGAAGCTGCCGAAGATCTTCTGCGTCAACTGGTTCCGCAAGGGCGCGGACGGCAAGTTCGTCTGGCCGGGCTTCGGCGAGAACATGCGCGTGTTGAGCTGGATGGTCGGACGCATCGAAGGCAAGGCGCAAGGTGAAGAACACGCGTTCGGTGTGTCGCCGCATTATGAAGACATCGACTGGAGCGGCCTGGATTTCAGCCGCGAGCAATTCCAGCAGGTGATCTCGGTCGACGACGCAGCCTGGCGCGCCGAACTCACACTCCATACCGAGCTGTTTGACACATTGCAGCAAGGTCTGCCACCGGCTTTGGCGCAGACCAAGCTCGCACTCGAAGGAAAGCTCGCAGCCTGATAAGGTGAGTATTCACTTCGCACAGAAGCCGCCTTCGGGCGGTTTTTCTTTGCAGGTCCGACCCCGCATCGCGACTTTTCCTGATTTCACAATACTGAGACGACCTTTGCATCTGTTCGAACAAAAAAGACAGTGCAAGCTGCGGTGCAGCAGATTGTTGCTCTTGTCGGAACAATCGACGGTCGCGCCCCACACTGGGGAACACAGTCGCACAAATATCGACAATATTTCGTCTTTCACGGGCAACTTCTGCACGATTTCGCGAGTCGTAGGAGAATTCCAAGTTCGCTTCACTGGTTTTCACTAATTGTCAGGAAGCTGTAACACGGCAGGAGTTGTCTTATGGATCATTTGCAGTCGATGCGAGTTTTCGTCAAAGTGGCGGATCTCGGCAGTTTTGCCCGCGCTGCGAGCGCGATGGATATTTCCAACGCAGTTGCCACCCGTCACGTTGCCGATCTCGAAGGCCGTCTTGGTACGCGGCTGCTCAATCGCACAACCCGCAGCTTGTCTCTGACCGAATCCGGTCAGGTTTATCTCGAGCGTGCGCGCCAGATTCTCGACGAACTGGAAGACGTCGAGCAGATGGTGGTCGCGCGCAATCACGAACCCGTCGGCACGTTGCGAATAGTCGCACCGGTCGTGTTCGGGTTGCATAACTTGGCTCCCGTGCTGCAGACGTACGCTGAGCGCTATCCGAAAGTCATTCCCGATGTCACGCTGGTCGACCGTCAGGTTGATCTGGTCGAAGAAGGTTTTGACGTCGGTGTGGTGGTCACGCGGCAGATGCGCAGCGCGAGCATTGTCACGCGGCGTTTGACTACCGGTTGCATGACGGTGTGCGCGACGCCTGCGTATCTGGAAAAGCACGGCACGCCCACGCGTCCCGAGCATCTGCTCGAGCACCCGTGCCTGAGCTTGCCGTCCGAGTATTGGGGCGACGAGCGGGTCTTCACGGGCTCGGAAGGCGAAGTGCGCGTGCGGCCGGTTAACGTCATCGTGGCGAACAACACGGAAATGCTGCGGCAGTTCGCGCTGCTCGGCATGGGCATCGCGATTCTGCCGAGCTATCTGATTGGCCGCGACATGACGCGCGGCAGGCTCGTGCGTTTGCTCGGCGATTTCCGTTTGCCTCAGGTCGAGATCAACATCGCGTATCCGAGCCGCCGTCACTTGCCGGCGAAGGTGCGTACGTTCATCGATCATCTGGTCGAGCATTTCAGCCAGACGCCGAACAGTCTGCTCGGCGAGCAGTGGATCAAGGACGGGCTTGGCAGGCCCGCCACGTCCGCCGCGCTTGATTCCGCGGACCCCATGCCGCCGGAAGCGTTCGATGGCGCTGAGCCGCTGTCACGGCTGCTGGATAGCGAGTTATCGCCGCTGCCGAAGACTTTGGCAAAGACAACGAATCGTCCGCGGCCCACCGCTCTGTCGCCGCTGTAACTAGTCGGGCGAGGGTGCCGGCAGCGTTTGAGGTAAGCGCAGTCGGGCCGACAAATAAAAAGGCGCAGTCACAAAAGTGACTGCGCCTTTTTTATCGGCAAGTTCGAAGCAGGCGGGAAGCCGAATGCCCTCCAGCTTCCGTCCGAATTACGAGCCCGTCTTGCGCGCGACGGCTTTCTTGGCCGGCGCCTTCTTGGCAGCGGCGGTCTTCGCTGCCGCAGTCTTCGTGGCCGGCGCTTTCTTCGCCGCGGCCTTCTTCGCGGGCACCGCTTTTACTGCGACCGGTGCGTCTTCGTCATCCGACTCCGGCGCTGCCTTGGCTGCCGCTTTCGCCGCAGCGGTCTTCGCTGCGGTCTTGGCCGACGGCTCTTTCTTCTCGAATTCGAAGCCGATTTTGCCGTCGTTCTGTTTGACGAGGAACGCCTTGAAGTTGCGGCCGGTGCGCGACGACTTGAAGTTCGTCAACAGGTCGGTGCGTCCTTCCTCGAGCAACTTCGCCATCTGCTCACGCGCGATCTCCTGCTGCAGAATTACCTTGCCCGAGCGGAAGTCACAAGTCTTCGGATTCGCGACCGAGTTCTCGCAGACATAGCTCATGCCGTGTTCGAACACGCGGCCCTTGCACTTCGGGCACGCGCCAACCGCCTCTTGATCGGAGAAATCAGGCGGTTCGCCGTCTTCGCCGCCCGAATCCTGACCGAAGTCGAACTCGAGTTTGTAGTTCTTGATCTCGTCATCGAGCGAGAGCTTGAGGATCGCGGAGAACGGGCGGCCCATCTTGCTGCGGAAACCCGACAGCGGTCCGATCGTCTTGTTCTGCAGCAGCTCTTCAACTTCCGGGATTTCGAACTGACGGCCGCCCGGAATCTTCGAGATCGAAAACTCGCATTTCGAGCACGCGAAGCGCCGGTAGTTTTCCTTCACCTGACCGCCGCAATTCGGACACGGCGTCTGCAACGTCGCGTAATCGCCCGGGATCGTGTCGGAATCGTACTCTTTCGCGCGCTTGACGATGGTCTGCGTCATGCGGGCGATTTCCTGCATGAACGCGTCGCGCGGCAGATTGCCACGCTCCATCTGCGAGAGCTTGTATTCCCACTCGCCGGTCAATTCCGGCGCGGTCAGTTCCTTCACGCCGAGGCCGCGCAACAGCGTCATCAGCTGGAATGCCTTGGCGGTCGGAATCAGATCGCGGCCTTCGCGGATCAGATACTTTTCGCCAAGCAGCCCTTCGATGATGGCGGCGCGCGTGGCCGGCGTGCCGAGTCCCTTGGCCGCCATGGCTTCGCGCAATTCGTCGTCTTCGACCAGTTTGCCCGCGCCTTCCATGGCCGACAGCAAGGTCGCTTCGTTGTAGCGTGCGGGCGGTTTCGTCACCAGTTGCTGGGCGGCGATCTTGTCCGTCTTGACCTTTTCGTCCTTCTGCACCGGCACGAGGTTCGCGTCTTCACCGCTGATTTCGCGGCCATAGACCTGCAACCAGCCCGGCTCGACCAGCACCTTGCCTTCGGTCTTGAAGTGATGGCCGACCACTTCCGTGATCCGCGTCGTCACCTTGTACTCGGCGGCCGGGAAGAACACGGACAGGAAGCGCTTCACGACCAGGTCGTAGAGCTTCTGTTCCGGCTCGGACAGATTCTTCGGCGCCTGCGCTGTCGGGATGATTGCGAAGTGGTCGCTGATCTTCGAGTTATCGAAGATGCGCTTGTTCGGCTTCACCCAGCCTTTATCGAGCACCTGCTTGGCGTATGGGAGATAGTTGTTGCTCTCCTTGAGCATGCCAAGCGTTTCCTTGACCGTATCCATATAGTCTTCCGGCAACGCGCGCGCGTCGGTCCGGGGATAGGTCAGCACCTTGTGCTTTTCGTACAACGCCTGAGCGAGGCCCAGCGTGTTCTTCGCCGAGAAGCCGAAGCGGCCGTTGGCCTCACGCTGCAAGCTGGTCAGGTCGAACAGCGCCGGCGACAGTTGCGTGGACGGCTTTGATTCTTCGGTTACTTTGCCGATCTGGCCGCGGCAGGCGGCGACGATCGTTTCGGCCGCGGGCAGTGCCCACAGGCGTGAATCGCGCTTTTCAGGATCGAACTCGTCGCGCTTGAATTGCGGATCGAACCAGCGGCCTTCGTAGAAACCGGCCGCGCAGACGAACTCCGCCTTCACTTCCCAGTAATCGCGCGGCACGAAGCGGCGAATCTTTTCTTCGCGTTCGACGACGATCGACAGCGTGGGCGTCTGCACCCGCCCGACCGTGGTCAGGAAGAAGCCGCCGCCCTTGCTGTTGAACGCCGTCATGGCGCGCGTGCCGTTGATGCCGACCAGCCAGTCCGCTTCCGAGCGGCAGCGCGCCGCATCCGCGAGCGGTTGCATTTCTTCGTCGCTACGCAGACGCGCAAAGCCGTCGCGAATCGAACCGGCTGTCATCGACTGAAGCCACAGGCGCTGTACCGGTTGCTTGGCTTTCGCGTGCTGCGCGATCAGGCGGAAAATCAGCTCGCCCTCGCGCCCCGCGTCACATGCGTTGATCAGACGATCGACGTCTTTACGTTTGAGCAGCTTGGTCAGCACCTTCAGGCGCGACTCGCTCTTGGCGATCGGATTCAGATCGAAATGCGGCGGAATGACGGGCAGGTTGGCGAAACTCCACTTGCCGCGTTTGACTTCATAGTCTTCGGGCGCGGCGATTTCCAGCAAGTGGCCGACTGCCGAGGAAAGGACGTAGTCGTCGCTTTCGTAGTATTCGTCATGCTTGGTAAAGCCGCCCAAAGCCTTCGCGATGTCGTTCGCGACGGAAGGCTTTTCTGCGATGATCAGTGCTTTGGACATGACTCGATGTGAGGTTGGTAGATCCGGGTTGATGGCCTTGAGTGCGCATTTATTAGCGCGACCCTCGTTTGCGACCTTTGCGACCCAATAACGACCGCTTTATAGCACACGGCGCGAGCGCGGCGTGTCAAGTGCCATAAAAAGCGCGCCATGATAATTGCGCGCTCAGTAACTGGGCAAGCTGCGGAAAACGCGCTGTGCGTCGCTCGCAACGCCCGTGCCGCAAGGTTCAGCGGCTGGCGGCCACATTCACGCGACGGCGAGCGCGGGCCGCAGTTTGGGCGCGCCGCTGACGCCGGGCACGGCCGTCAGATCGGACAACATCCGCTCCACAATCGCCGCCTGCGGCAAAACCGTGCCAAAAAAACGTGTCGTTACGGAGTCTTCGATCAGGATGGTCGGGAAATTCTCGACATCCAGATCGTCGAAGCGGTCCGCATGGGTTTCGATGTCGATCCATGCAAAACAGATTTCCGGATGCTTGTCCGCTAGCCGGTCGAAGGCATCCCGATACTCACGACAGGTTCCGCACCACTCCGCGCACAGGCACGCCACGAACAGCGTGTCGGGTTCGTTGACGCGCTCGGCGATCCGGTCTTGGTCGGTGTCGAGATTCAGCGCGGGCATTGTGGTTCCTTGCGTACTTTTGTCAGGTGCTTTGGCGCGAATGTAGCATGGCCGATCCCGAATGGTGGTCAACCCATGGTCCGTGCGGGGTCAGCCGTGGGTGGCTCGCGTGAAGCGGCCGCCGGGCAGCGCGGTCACCTGGCCGGCGAGTTCGAGCTGCAGCAGCGTGTTTTGCAATGCCGCGTCCCCCATCTCGGTACGGGTGGCAAGAATTTCAAGCGTGGCGGGGGCGTGACCGAGTGCGTCGAGGAGTTGCAACGCCTCTGCGCTCATGGCCGGCGGGGCCGCGGAGGCTGCCGGCGCCGTCGACAATTTTGGCCGGGTCGCGGCTGGGGCTGACGCGGCTACCGAATCCGGTTGATCTGCCACTGACGCCAGCCCCGTTGAGGAATTCCGGCGGTCCGCCGCGCCGTCCCAAAGAACGGCTTGCCCGCTGGCGGCCTTCGTTGCCACTGGCCTCGCGACGCCCAATTCCTCCAGCACCTCATCGGGCGTTTCCACCAGCTTGGCGCCCTGCTTGATGATGCGATGACAACCGCGCGACAACGGTGCATGGATCGAGCCGGGCAACGCGAAGATATCGCGCCCCATTTCATTGGCGAGCCGAGCCGTGATCAGCGAGCCGGAGCGCATGGCGGCCTCGACGATCACAACGCCGCTGACGAGGCCGGCGATCAAGCGGTTACGTTGCGGAAAATTGGCGGCGCGCGCCGGCGTGCCGAGCGGCCATTCCGAAAGGATCGCGCCTTGTGTTGCAATCTGCCGCGCCAGCGCATGATGCGCGGCCGGATACACGAGGTCCGCTCCGGTGCCGATTACGGCCACCGTACCACCCACGCCTTCCAGGCCGCCCCGATGCGCGGCACCGTCGATGCCCAGTGCCAGTCCCGACACGATTGTGACACCGGCCTGCGAAAGCTCACGCGCAAAGCGCTCCGCGTCTTCAGCGCCTTGCGGTGTCGCGCTGCGGCTGCCCACCAGAGCGACCGCCCTCGTATGCAAGAGATCCAGCCGACCCTTTATATATAGTAGTGGCGGTGGATCGGGCATGGTCAGTAGCGCGGGCGGGTAGGCGGGATCGTCGAGTGTCACCACATGGTTGCCGGGCAGCTCGCGCCATGCCATTACCGCGTCGAGTCGCGCATCGAAATCCGGGCTGAACGGCGCCAGCACGGCGCGCGCCGCGGCCTCGCCCGCGATCTCGGCAAGCGCCTCGGGCGATTGATTGAAGATCGCTTCCGGCAGTCCGAAAGCACCCAGCAGTAGACGCAGGGCAGCGGGCTTCAGCCCAGGCGCGAGCGAAAGCCGCAGCCAGGCGGAGAGTTCAATATCGGTTGCGGGCAAGGTATGCATTGACGGTCGATCCTCTTACGGGGCCAGCGGGCAGGCGGGCGCCATGCTAAAATTTTCATCATCCGAAATAACTGCAGCGCCGCGCCCACCCGCGCGGGCTCGTCGTTTGGCGCACGTGGCGCGTTGAATCGAACCGGTTCGACAGCCTCTATCCTCTGCGTAACGCGATGTGCCCACAACCTGGCCGAATGGCCAACGCTAGCCTTCCACCGGTCAGCGGCGCCGAAAAAACACACTCAAGATCATGGCTTTACTGAACATTCTCAATTACCCGGACAAGCGTCTGCACAAGATTGCGAAGCCGGTCGAAGTGGTCAACGACCGCATCCGCCGGCTCGTCGCCGACATGGCCGAAACGATGTACGCCGCGCCTGGCGTCGGCCTCGCGGCGACCCAGGTGGACGTGCATGAACGCGTGATCGTGATCGACGTGTCGGAAACGCACGACGAACTGCTCGCGCTTATCAACCCGGAAATCATCTGGTCGAGCGACGAGAAGGAAGTGTCGGAAGAGGGCTGCCTCTCGGTGCCGGGCATTTACGACAATGTCGAGCGCGCCGAGAAAGTGCGCGTGCGTGCGCTGAACGAGAAAGGCGAAACCTTTGAGCTGGATTGCGAAGGGTTGCTGGCCGTGTGCGTCCAGCACGAAATGGATCACCTGATGGGCCGCGTGTTCGTCGAGTACCTCTCGTCGCTCAAGCAGACGCGCATCAAGAGCAAGATGAAGAAGCTCGCCCACGCAATGTAATGCGCGTCCACATCCTCAACCGCACCCCTTCATGAGTCATTCGTTGCGCGTCATCTTTGCCGGTACGCCGGAGTTCGCCGCGGCCGCGCTGGCCGCGATTCACAGCGCCGGTTTTCCGGTGCCGCTCGTGCTGACTCAGCCCGACCGGCCCGCGGGACGCGGGATGAAATTGCAGGCGAGTCCGGTGAAGCGCTACGCGCAGGAGCATGGGCTTGCCGTGGCGCAGCCGCCTTCGCTGCGCCGCGCCGGCAAGTATCCGGCCGAAGCCACCGAGGCGATCAATCAACTGCGCGCCACGCCGCACGACGTGATGGTGGTGGCCGCTTATGGTCTGATCCTGCCGCAGGAAGTGCTCGATATTCCGCCGCTGGGCTGCATCAACATTCACGCATCGTTGTTGCCGCGCTGGCGCGGCGCCGCACCGATCCACCGCGCAATCGAGGCGGGCGACGCGGAAACCGGCATCACGCTGATGCAGATGGACGTCGGTCTCGACACCGGCGCGATGATCTCCGAAGCACGCACACCGATTTCCGCCGACGACACGACGGCCACCCTCCACGACCGCCTCGCACAGGACGGCGCGAAGCTGATCGTCGAAGCGCTGATCGAACTCGAACGCAGCGGCAAGCTGGCGGCTACACCGCAACCGGCCGACGGCGTGACTTACGCGGAAAAGATCGGCAAGCACGAGGCCGCGCTCGACTGGCGTAAGCCGGCCGCGGTCCTCGCGCGTCAGGTGCGCGCCTTCGACCCGTTCCCCGGTGGCGTGGGCACGCTGGAAGACGGCACGTCGATCAAGATCTGGGCAGCGGTCCCGGTCGAGGTGCAAGGCAACACAGCGCCCGGTACGATCGCCGACGTCTTTCCGGAAGGCGTCGTAGTTGCCTGTGGCGAAGGTGCTTTGCGTCTCACGCAATTGCAAAAACCCGGCGGCAAGCGCTTGCCGGTGCGCGAATTCCTGGCCGGCGCCACGCTGGTCGCGGGTCAGCGTTTCCAGCTTCCTGAAGCAAAATAACCGCCTTGTGCATAGCTTGAACATCGTCCGTTCGGCCGATGTTCAAGAGCCCCGCTGCAAGTCTGCAGCGCGTTAGAATCCTCTATGCAACAGGCCGTGTTTAGAGGATCCCCATGTTTGGCATCACCCATTTCGAGTTTTTCGTCGTCGCGGTCTTTCTGCTGAACGTGACGCCCGGCCCCGATACGGCTTACATCGTCGGGCGCAGCGTCGCGCAGGGGCGTGGCGCGGGTCTGATGTCCGCGCTCGGCATCTCCGCCGGTTGCTGTGTTCATTCGCTTGCCTGCGCGTTTGGCTTGACGGCGCTGCTGGCCGCTTCGGCCACCGCGTTCACCGTCATCAAGTTCGTCGGTGCTATTTATCTGATGTATCTCGGCGTGCGCCTGATTTTCGTCAAACCGGCTGCAGATCAGGCGGTGGGCGAAGCGCGCGCGGCCGGCGCGCCGAAATCGTTGCGTCAGTTGTTCCTGCAAGGCTTCTGGACCAATGTGCTGAATCCCAAGGTCGTGCTGTTCTTCGTATCGTTTTTTCCGCAGTTCGTCACAACGGGCAGCGACCATAAGGCGCTGGCGTTCCTCACGCTCGGCGGGGTGTTCGTCGTGATGAGCATGATCTGGAACAGTTTTGTCGCGTGGGTTGCCGGCAGCGTGACCCAGCGCTTCTCCGGCCAGCCTTTGGTGAAGCGGTGGCTGGATCGCGGCGTCGGCAGCGCATTCGTCGGCTTGGGCATCAAGCTCGCCACCGCATCAAGATGATTGAATTTTCCTCACGCGCCCATATCTAACATTTCGCTTACAATCGGGCGCCGCGATCACGCGGCGCAGATATGAACCCGCGTCAGGGCAAGGAGTAGCAGACATGTTCAATTGGGTCAAAACCGCGATGTTGATGGCCGCGATCACGGCCCTTTTCATCGTGATCGGCGGGATGATCGGCGGGTCGCGCGGCATGATGATCGCGCTCGTGATCGCCCTTGGGATGAATTTCTTTTCGTACTGGTTCTCGGACAAGATGGTCCTGCGCATGTACAACGCGCAGGAAGTCGACGAAAACAGTGCACCGCAGTTCTACCGCATGGTACGCGAGCTTTCCACGCGCGCCGGCCTGCCGATGCCGCGCGTCTACCTGATCAACGAAGATGCGCCGAACGCGTTCGCCACCGGCCGTAATCCGGAGCATGCGGCGGTCGCCGCCACCACCGGCATCTTGCGTGTGCTGTCCGAGCGCGAAATGCGCGGCGTGATGGCGCACGAACTGGCGCACGTGAAGCACCGCGACATTCTGATCTCCACGGTTTCGGCGACCATGGCAGGCGCCATTTCCGCACTGGCCAACTTCGCGATGTTCTTCGGCAGCCGTGACGAAAACGGCCGTCCGACGAATCCGATCGCGGGCATTGCTGTCGCTTTGCTCGCGCCGATCGCCGGCGCGCTGATTCAGATGGCAATTTCGCGTGCGCGTGAATTCGAAGCGGACCGTGGCGGCGCTCAGATTTCCGGCGATCCGCAGGCGCTCGCCTCGGCGCTCGACAAGATCCATCGCTACGCGAGCGGCATTCCGTTCCCCACGGCCGAGCAGCATCCGGCCACGGCGCAAATGATGATCATGAATCCGCTGTCGGGCGGCGGCATCGCGAATCTGTTTTCGACGCACCCGGCCACCGAGGAACGCGTCGCGCGTTTGATGGAAATGGCGCGCACGGGGCGCTTCGAGTAACGGTGCATTAACCCGGCGATCCCGCGTGACGAAAGGCGAGTCTGCGGGCTCGCCTTTTTTGTTCAAGCGCCACCGCCGGTCCGCCCTCGGCGGCCTCCGCCCCGCGCCACGCTACAATGTGTGCTGATTGCGCCGCGCGTACCGCACGGCCTGCCTTTGCCTTTTTCATGACTCCAAAGCCTTCTTCGCGTTCTGCTTCCCCATGGACGCGTCCGCGCGAATCCCGTTTGACGATGCTGCATCTCGCGCCCGAATCGCTCGGTTTCGCGCTCGACTGCGCGGGCCAGGCAGTCGGCGCCGTGCGCCTCGGCGCGGCCTTGCCGGCCGCGTTGCAATCCGTATTCGTATCCGCGCCTGAAGGCAGCGCCGCCGCTGCGCGCGGCGCGGTGCAGGACATCGCGTACCGCACCATGCGGCGTCTGGGGACCGCCGAGTGGCTGATCGCGAAGCTGGTGAAGAAGGCGCCGCCGCCGCACGTCGGTCATGTGCTCGCCTGCGCATTCGCTTTGCTAGTCGACGATGAAGCGAACGCCGCCTACACGCCGTTCACGGTGGTCGATCAGGCGGTGAGCGCCATCGCCGCGCGTCGTGAATTCGCGTTCGCAAAGGGTCTGGTCAACGCCGTGCTACGTAATTTCCTACGTGAGCGTGAGGCACTGCTGAGCGCAGCGCAAGCGGACGAAGTCGCGCGCTGGAACTACCCGGCGTGGTGGATCGATGCTGTGAAGCGCGCGTGGCCCGACGCATGGCAAGCCGTGCTCGCCTCCGGCAACACGCAAGGTCCGCTGACATTGCGTGTCAACGCGCGCCGCTCGACAGTCGACGCCTATCTGCAGGTGCTGCACGACTGTCACATTCCCGCGAGCAGAGCCGGCGAATACGCCGTCAAGCTCGCCACGGCGATGTCCGTCGACCGGATCCCCGGCTTCAACGACGGTGTTGTGTCGGTGCAGGACGCCGGCGCGCAACTCGCGGCGCAACTACTCGGCGTGCGTGACGGCATGCGTGTGCTCGACGCGTGCGCGGCGCCTGGCGGCAAAACCGGCCATCTGCTCGAACTTGCCAACCTGCAACTCGTGGCGCTCGAAAGCGACGCGTCGCGCGCGCGCCGCATCGGTGAAAACTTGCAGCGGCTCAAGCTCGAAGCGGAAGTGCGTATCGGCGACGCGGGTGCGCCCGCAAAATGGCACGACGACATCGACCAGCCGTTCGACCGCATTCTGGCCGACGTGCCGTGTTCGGCCTCGGGCATCGTGCGGCGTCATCCCGATATTCGCTGGCTGCGTCGCGCATCGGATATTCCTGCGCTGGTTGCCGAGCAGCGCCGCATTCTCGAGGCGCTATGGCCACTTGTGAAGCCAGGCGGCGAGTTGCTCTACGTTACGTGTTCGATCTTCCCCGAAGAAGGCGAGTTGCAGGCGCAGTGGTTTGGAAACAAGTACCAGGATGCGGTACGATTGGACGCGCCGGGGCAACTTTTACCCTCAGTTGCCCGCGCGCCCGCCGGCACATCGGCCGGGTCCCATGCCGAACATGCCGCTGAAGATAGCGCCGGCTCGAACTCAGACCACGACGGATTTTTCTACGCGCGCTTTCAGAAACGGTGACCATCAAACGCTTCTTCCCGCTTCGGCTCGCTGCCGTGCTCTGGATCGTGCTGGCCGTGTGGCTTGCCGTACCGGGCGCGGCGTATGCCGATTCGATCGCGGTGCAGCGCGCGTCGCTGCAATCGGACAACACCGGCTGGAGCATTGACGCGCGTTTCGACTTCGACCTGAACAGCAATCTCGAAGACGCCGTCAACAAAGGCATTCCGCTGTACTTCACGACAGACTTCGAACTGAGCCGGCCGCGCTGGTACTGGTTTGACGAACAGCCGGTGAGCGTGTCACAGAGCATCCGCCTGTCGTTCCAGCCGCTCACGCGTGAATATCGTGTGTCGAGCGTGTCGTCGGGGGGCTTACAGCTCGGCTTCACGACGCTGAAAGATGCGCTCGCGGTGATCAAGCACATCACATCGTGGCACGTGATCGACCGCAATCAGGTGCATGTCGGGGAGACGTACAACGCGTCGGTGCGCATGCAACTCGATATCGCGCTGATGCCCAAGCCGTTCCAGATCGACGCGGTGAACAACCGCGACTGGAGCCTCTCGTCGGAGTGGAAACGCTTTACCTTCACGGTGACCGAACGTGCTAAATAGAGTGCGCCGAGCCACCAGCGTCAGCAGCATCGTCGTGCGCGTGCTGGTGTCCACGGTCGCTGTGACGGCCGTGCTGCTGCTCGTGCTGCTTGCAGCGGCGAGCGCGAATACCGAATTTTTCGATCGCTATTACCAGTGGCTGTACGCGGCCAACCTCGTGGTCGCGATGATCTTTTTGCTGGTGGTGGCGACGCTCGTCATCATCATCATTGCGCGGCTTAGAAAAGGTAAGTTCGGCACCCGGCTGTTAGCGAAACTCGCGTTCTTCATGGCGCTGGTTGGCGTGGTGCCAGGCGGCATCATTTACGTGGTCTCGTATCAGTTCGTATCGCGCAGTATCGAGTCGTGGTTCGACGTGAACGTCGAAACCGCGTTGACCTCGGGCCTGAATCTCGGCCGCGGCATGCTCGACGCGTCGCTGTCCGATCTGCAGACCAAAGGCCGCCTGATGTCCGAGCAGCTGGCGAGCGCGGATGCCGCCGGCACCACGCTCACGCTGCTGCGCTTGCGCGATCAGTTCGGCGTGCAGGACGCGACGATCGTCGAACCCACGCGCAGCATGTCGGGCGCGACACCGGACATGCACGTGGTCGCGCAGGCGTCCGGCAATTACGCGACGCTCGTGTCGAATGACTTGCCCACGCCGTTGATGATCGATCAGGCGCGTGGCCGCGGCTATGCGGCGATCGAAGGGGAAGTCGACGGCGATCCGCGCGCGCACGGCAGCAAGGGCGCATTGCGGCTGCGCGTCGTGCAGCGCATTCCCGATTCGAACGCGTCGCTGCTGCAGCCCACCGAGCGCTTCCTGCAGCTCACGCAGCCTGTGTCGCCGTCGCTCGCGCGGAACGCCGACGCAGTGCAGCGGGCCTATCGCGAATATCAGGAGAAGGCGCTGGGCCGCACCGGCTTGCGCAAGATGTACATCGGCACGCTGACGCTCGCGTTGTTCCTCGCCACCTTCATCGCGATGATGCTCGCGCTCGCGCTCGGCAATCAGCTTGCGCGGCCGTTGTTCCTGCTCGCGCAGGGCACCAAGGAAGTGACCGAGGGCGACTACACGCCGAAGCGCGAAATCAAATCGCGTGACGAACTGGGCTTCCTCACGCAGTCGTTCAACGCGATGACGCGGCAGCTGTCCGAAGCGCGCGCGGCGGTCGAGAACAACCGGATCGCGCTCGAGCATTCGAAAGCTTATCTGGAAAGCATTCTCGCGAACCTGACCGCGGGCGTGTTCGTGTTCG
This sequence comes from Paraburkholderia sediminicola, assembly GCF_046026675.1. GTDB lineage: Bacteria > Pseudomonadota > Gammaproteobacteria > Burkholderiales > Burkholderiaceae > Paraburkholderia > Paraburkholderia sediminicola_F. The sequence goes on from NZ_JAQQEY010000001.1 coordinate 107,720, forward strand.
ACCGGCAGTTCCGTCTCACCACCGCAAACCGCGGCGCCGAGCGGATTTTCCGTCAGCAGTTCCAGGAGGTCCTGGGTTCGGCGCTCGAGCAGATTGGCGTGTTGAGCGAATTCGGCGGCATGGTGCGCAAGGCGTTTGCCGATCGTGAAGCCGCAAGCGGCGACGGTCACGACGACCGCGGCCATTGGCAGCAGCAGTTCTCGGTGCAGGTGCCGGGCGAAACCGAGCCGCTCACCTTGCTCGTGCGCGGCGCGCGTCTTGTGTCCGCCACCGACCGCGATGCGGAAGACATGCAGACTTCCGGTTACGTCGTCGTGTTCGACGATATTTCGGATGTGATCTCCGCGCAGCGTTCGATCGCCTGGGGCGAGGTGGCGCGGCGTCTCGCGCACGAGATCAAGAACCCGCTCACGCCGATCCAGCTGTCCGCCGAGCGTTTGCAGATGAAACTCGCCGACAAGCTGTCGCCATCGGACGCCGATGTGCTGAAGCGCGGTGCGACCACCATCGTCAATCAGGTCGCGGCGATGAAGCAAATGGTCGACAATTTCCGCGACTATGCACGCACGCCCCCGGCGGTGCTCGCGCATCTGCAACTGAACGAACTGGTCAGCGAAGTGCTCACGCTGTACGGTATCGAAGAAGGCAAGGGCGCGATTCAGGTAGAGCTCGCGGATTTGCCGGCGATTCGCGGCGACGCGACACAATTGCGACAGGTGATTCACAACCTGCTGCAGAATGCACAGGATGCCGTGGCCGACGTCGAACAACCGCGTGTGTTGCTCGAGACGAGGACAGTAGAATACGGAGACCCCGACGCGGAAGGCAAAGTACACGTCGCGGTGCGTCTGACAGTGTCGGATAACGGACCGGGCTTCCCCGCGCGTATCCTGACACGTGCATTCGAACCTTACGTGACGACCAAGGCCAAAGGTACGGGTCTCGGTCTTGCGATGGTCAAGAAGATTGTCGACGAACACGGTGCGCGCATCGACATTCGCAACCGCATGAAAGCGGGCGATGTGATTGAAGGCGCGCAGATATCGATCCTCTTCCTTCAACTGGCAGACGATGCCGCGGCACCTGGAGTAGGGTCGCGGCCGGCGCATGGCAATGCGTCGCAGGGAACGACAAAAGCAACAGTGCAGACAAGGGCAGCGTAAATGGCAACCATCCTGGTGGTAGATGATGAAATGGGCATCCGGGAATTGCTCTCGGAGATCCTGAGCGACGAGGGGCATGTCGTGGAGGCCGCGGAAAACGCGCAGGAAGCGCGCGAATTCCGCTTGCGCCAGGCGCCGGACCTGGTGCTGCTCGACATCTGGATGCCCGATACGGACGGCGTGACCTTGCTCAAAGAATGGGCCGCGCAGGGGCAGCTGACCATGCCGGTGATCATGATGTCCGGTCACGCAACTATCGATACGGCGGTCGAAGCGACCAAGATCGGCGCACTCAATTTCCTCGAGAAGCCGATTGCGTTGCAGAAGCTGCTGAAGGCGGTTGAGCAAGGCCTCGCCCGTGGCAATGCGGCAGGTGCGCCGGGCGGCGCGGTCGCCAAGCCGGTGTTGCCGGTCAGCGCTTCGGCCGTGGCATCGGCGGCTGCGTTGCCGATGCTGTCGTCGGATGGCATGGGCAGCGGCGCGTTGGCTGCGCAAACGGCGTCGATTTCGTTCGACATCCCGTTGCGCGATGCGCGCGATGCGTTCGAGCGTGCTTACTTCGAGTATCACCTCGCGCGCGAGAATGGCAGCATGACGCGCGTCGCGGAAAAGACCGGTCTCGAGCGCACGCACTTGTATCGCAAACTCAAACAGCTCGGTGTCGATCTCGGTAAGAACAAAGGGGAATGAACGGCCGCGCAAAGCGCGCAGGTTCGGGCCCGGCAGATTTTTTCGAGAGGGGGCTTGCCGTGCTGCTGGCCCTTTGATATCATTTCGTTCTTCGTTGGCCCGGTAGCTCAGTTGGTAGAGCAGCGGATTGAAAATCCGCGTGTCGATGGTTCGATTCCGTCCCAGGCCACCAGGATTCAGCCCCAGGAAATCGCAAGATTCCTGGGGCTTTTCCTTTTCTGATGGGCATGTGTGGCGGTATGGCTTGCTTGCCACCATGGTGCGTGTGCTCGGCGGCATTGGGCGTCGCGTGATAAAATCGCGCCAGTTCAAGGACTTGCATGCGAGGGTGCTGCCGGCGTTCCACTGGCGCGCCACCGCACCAAATGCGTCTTTTCGTACCCTGAAGCGGCGCCTTTTGCGCACTCTGCCGCAACACGGCAAGGCCGCGACAGGTGCCGAACCCTTCGCCCGACGATTAACGGTATAAGCGCCCAGCGACTCTGCATGCGGAAGGCGCGGCCTATACTGCTTTGGGCCGGCAGCAGTGCCGGCACGCGTCGCGCCGCGTTGCTTGCATGGCGCACCTCGCGCAGCGCGACGTGGCACTCATCATTCACGGAGTTTCACGGTGATCCGCAAAGACGCTAAACGTAGCGCTCTGGTGCTGTTTTCCGGCGGCCAGGATTCCGCCACATGCCTCGCCTGGGCCCTCGAACATTATGAAACGGTCGAGACGCTGGGCTTCGATTATGGCCAGCGGCACCGAGTCGAACTCGAATGCCGCGAAGGGTTTCGTAACGCGGTGACGCGAGCATTTCCGGCGTGGGCCGACCGCCTCGGCGAAGATCACATGATCGATCTGTCGGTGCTCGGCTCGATCAGCGATACCGCGATGACGCGCGAAATCGAGATTCACGCCACTGCGAACGGTTTGCCGAATACGTTCGTGCCGGGCCGCAATCTGATGTTCATGACGATCGCCGCGGCCATCGCCTATCGGCGCGGTTTGCAGGTGCTGGTCGGCGGAATGTGCGAGACGGACTTCTCGGGCTACCCCGATTGCCGCGACGACACGATGAAGGCATTGCAGGTCGCGCTGAACCTCGGCATGGATACGCGCTTTCTGCTCGAAACGCCGTTGATGTGGCTCGATAAGGCCGATACGTGGCGTCTCGCACACGAGTTGGGCGGTGACGAACTGGTCGAACTGGTGCGCGTCGAAACGCACACCTGCTATGTTGGCGAGCGTGCCGAGTTGCATGCATGGGGTTTCGGCTGCGGCGAATGCCCGGCGTGCCGCTTGCGCAAGCGCGGTTACGAAGCGTATCTGGCCGGCGAGAAGGTGACCGAGCCGGTCTGACGCTCTCGCCAAAGTTTTACGCTGGCGCACCGTGCGAACGGGCGCCGCGCAGGCAATTATTTTCAGGAACACAAGGCAGAAAGCAGCATGACTTACGCGGTCAAGGAAATCTTCTACACATTGCAGGGCGAGGGCGCGAATGCCGGGCGTCCGGCCGTGTTTTGCCGGTTCGCCGGCTGCAATCTGTGGTCGGGCCGTGAAGAAGATCGCGCGGATGCGGTGTGCCGTTTCTGCGATACGGACTTTGTCGGCACTGACGGCGAGAACGGCGGCAAGTACCGCAGCGCCGAAGAGCTGGTGCAGATGATCGCGTCGCAATGGCCGGAAGGTGAGGGCGAACGCTTCGTGGTTTGCACGGGCGGTGAACCGATGTTGCAGATCGATCAGCCGTTTGTCGACGCGCTGCATGCCGCCGGTTTCGAAATCGCCATTGAAACCAACGGTTCGCTGCCGGTGCTCGAGACGATCGACTGGATCTGCGTGAGTCCGAAGGCCGACGCGCCGCTCGTCGTTACCAAGGGCAACGAACTGAAGGTCGTAATTCCGCAGGACAACCAGCGTTTGTCCGAGTATGCGAAGCTCGACTTCGAGTATTTCCTCGTCCAACCGATGGACGGTCCGTCGCGCGACCTCAATACCAAGCTCGCGATCGACTGGTGCAAACGCCATCCGCAATGGCGCCTGTCGATGCAGACCCACAAGTATCTGAACATTCCCTGATTTGCCGTGCTGACGATTACACGAAAACTCGAATTCGACGCGGGCCACCGCATCCCCGATCACCGCAGCCAGTGCCGTAATCTGCACGGCCATCGCTATGTGCTCGAAATCACGCTGCAAGGCGACCTGGTCGATACCGAAGGCGCGCCGGATCGCGGCATGGTGATGGACTTCGCCGACGTGAAGTCGCTCGCGGTCGAGCATCTGGTCGACAAGTGGGACCATGCGTTCCTCGTCTACGAAGGCGACACGCAGGTGCGCGGTTTTCTGGAAACTATGGCGGGACACAAGACGGTCGTGCTCGATCGCATCCCGACCGTTGAAAATCTCGCTGCCGTTGCGTTCGATATCCTCGCGAACGTCTATGACGCGCATTACGGCGTTAATCTGCGTTTGCATAAGGTGCGTCTGTTCGAGACGCCGAACTGCTGGGCCGACGTGGTCCGCGATTAAGTTCAGGGCCGCGCGACTCGAGCCCGCGGCCCAACCCCCGCGTTATTGTCACGGTATGATCGCTCCGATAACCACATGGAGCGAGACATGCCGGTCACCGCATTGCGTCGCAGCAGGCATTCAGGCCGTCACGGCCCGGGCGTTGGCCTGTTCGGTTGCGCCATCCTCACCCGTGTTTCAGGCGATATATCCCGTCGCCAGGGAGCGCGGCAATGAGCACCTTCACAAATCCCCTCAAGCAACGTCTGAAAGAAGCCGATACGCTGTTCGGGCTGTGGCTTTCGCTCGGTAGCGATTCAGCGGCCGAGGCGCTCGCGCACGCCGGTTTCGACTGGCTGCTGATCGACATGGAGCATGCGCCGAACGATAGCGGCGACGTCACATCGCAATTGCGCGCGATCGCCGCGGCGCATCTGCCGAGCGAGCCGGTCGTACGCGTGCCTGCCAGCGAGGCGTGGCTCGTCAAGCGCGTGCTCGACGCCGGCGCCCGCACGCTGATGTTCCCGAATATCGAAACCGCGGAAGAGGCGGCACAGGCCGTGCGCCTGACGCAGTATCCGACCGCCGATGCACTCGACGGTCAGCGCGGTGTGGCCGGTGCGGTGCGGGCGGCTGCGTACGGCATGCGGCGCGACTACGTGCAATCCGCCAACGCGCAGATCGCGACCATTGTGCAGATCGAGTCGGCGCGCGGCCTGCAGGAGGTGGAGAAGATTGCGGCGACGCCGGGCGTCGATTGTCTGTTCGTCGGACCGGCAGATCTGGCCGCGAGTCTCGGCCACCTCGGCGATTCGAAGCATACCGACGTGCAGGCGGCGATGGCGCGTATTGTCAGCGCCGCCGACAAGGCCGGTATCGCCGCGGGAATTTTCGCTATGGATGTCGCGAGCGCAAAGCAGCATCGCGATGCTGGTTTTCGTTTTATCGCCCTGGCCGCCGACGTCATGTGGATGTTGCGCGCAACCCGCCAGGCGTTGCAGGAGGTGAGGACATGAAGGGGATGGTGCAGTGCGTCGTGGTGCGTCTGGCGGTTACAGCGGCGTTGATGGCGAATGTGACGGCGTATGCGCAGGACAACCGCGTCGCGAAGTCGAACGATCCGGAGACGCAAACTGCGGTCGCCGATTACAACGCCGGCAATCTGGGTGCGGCGCTTGCGGAGTTCCGTAAAGCCGCGGAGCGCGGCAGCCGGCTTGCCGAGTTCAACTACGCGATGATGTTGCTCAACGGTGAAGGCACCACTGCCAATGTCGACGAAGGCAAGAAGTGGCTGCGCAAAGCCGCCGATGCCAACATGTCGCACGCGCAGTACGTGTACGGCAAGATGTACGACGACGGCGAATTCGTCGGGCGTGATCCGGTCGAGGCGCACCGGTGGTTCCTGAAGGCCGCGCAGCAGGGGCACGTGCAGGCAGAGCTTGCGTTGGCCAATCAGTTCCTCGATGGCCGCGGCACGACTCGCGATAACCAGCAGGCGTTCGTCTGGTACAAGAAGGCCGCGCAAGGTGGCGACATGACTGCGCAGTACGTGACCGGCTCGTTCTACGAACGTGGCGGTGACGGCGTGGACAAGAACTTGAACGTGGCACGCGCATACTATGCGGCTGCGGCGGCACAGGGCGATCCGGCGGCGAAGCTCAAGTATCAGCAACTGAGCGCGCAGCTGCGGGATCAGAAGGAAGTGAAACCGCAGTAAACGAGACCGCATTAAATGAAAAAGGGGCGCTCCTGACGGTGCGCCCTTTTTCTTTATCGGGTCCGCTGTGGTCTGCTTCGACTTTGCCTCGTTTGGCTCTGCGTCCTTCGGCTCCGCAGTCTGCACCTTGAGTCCTATGCGCAGCCCCGCTCTAACTCTGCATCAACCGCTTCTGCCGCGCGACGTTCATGATCAGGCCGATCGCGACCCCCAGTGTAGTCAGCGCAGTGCCGCCGTAGCTCATGAACGGCAAGGGCACGCCCACCACCGGCAAGATCCCGCTCACCATGCCGATGTTGACGAACGCATAGGTGAAGAACGCCATCGTCAGCGATCCGGCCAGCAGCCGCCCAAACAGCGTCGCCCCATTGGCGGCGATATACAGACCGCGCGCGATCAGCAGCATATAAAGCGTGAGCAGCACGATCCCGCCCGCCAGCCCGAACTCTTCGGAAAACACCGCGAAGATGAAGTCGGTGTGCTTCTCGGGGATGAACTCCAGGTGCGCCTGGGTACCCTTCAGCCAGCCCTTGCCGAGCGGGCCGCCCGAGCCGATTGCAATCACCGCCTGGATTGTGTGGAAACCCTTGCCGAGCGGATCGGAAGTCGGATCCAGCAGCGTACAGATACGGTGCTTCTGATAATCGTGCATCAGCGGCCACTGCACTTCCGGCTGACAGATCTTGTCCTGGAACGCCGCGATCGAGCCGACGGCGATCACGCCGGCAATCAGCACCGGCACGATCAGCTTGAAACTCAGCCCCGCGAAGTAAATCACGAAGAAGCCGGCCGCGAACACCAGCACGGCCGTGCCGAGGTCAGGCTGCTTGGCGATCAAACCGACCGGCACAATCAGGATCAGGAAGCCGACCAGAAAGTCGTACCAGCGCATCACGCCTTCGCGGCGCTGGTAGTACCAGGCGAGCATCAGCGGGGTGGCGATCTTCAGAATTTCCGATGGCTGGATCACCACGCCGACGTTGATCCAGCGCTTCGCGCCCTTGCGCGTGAGGCCGAACAGCGCCACGGCCACCAGTAACGCGATCCCGAACGTGTAGAGCGGAACCGCGAAGCGCATCAGTGTGGTGGCTGGCACATTGGCCAGCGCCCACATCAGCACGAACGTCAGCATGATGTTGCGAAGTTGATCTTCCACGCGGCCGGGCATGTCCAGCGTCGCGCTGTATAGCGTGATGATGCCGACGCACAGCAGCAGAAACACGATCAGAGCGAGCGGACGGTCGAAGCCCACGAACATCCGCTTGATGCGGTCGAGCCAGGCGCGCTTGTCGAATTGCATGCCTTTCTCCTTACTCGTCGATGCCGCCGGAAACCGGCTGGCGTGGCGACGTAGGCTTGTCATCCCGCGACGGAGCGGCGGCAGTCGGTACCGACTCGCTGCTCGGGCGGGGTTTGTGCGGGACGCCGGATTTACGCGGCGCCGGAATCTTGGCGGTGGCGGCCGCCGACGCGCTGGTTGCACCGGATGCGGAAGCAGCAGCCGCAGCCGGCGATGTCATAGCCGTGGGTGCCGACGCAGCAGCCGAAGCCGATGCAGCCGCCGCCGCGGAAGCTGCCGCTGCGGCCGAAGCAGCACCCGGCATCGGCAATGCCGTGAAGCCCGCTGCGACCTTGACCGGCTGCGCCGCGTCCTGCGGTGTCGGAGCGCTGCCCACTTCGGGCGCGGATGCATCCTCCGTCGCCGAAGCCGCTGCCGCGACAGCCGCCGCTTGAGCACCGGGCTTGTTCTTGCCGACCAGGTAGTAATCGAGCACACGCCGCGCGATCGGCCCGGCCGCTTCCGCGCCCCAGCCGCCGTTTTCGACGATCAGCGCAAGCGCGATCTTCGGTTGCTCGGCCGGCGCGAACGCGATGAAGAGCGCGTGGTCGCGCAGATGCTCGGCGATCGCGTGGCCCTTGTAGTTCGCGCCTTGCAGCGAGTAGACCTGCGCCGTACCGGTCTTGCCGGCGGCCAGATAGGGTGCGCCGATGAACAGCTTCGACGCCGTACCGTTGGTCACGACGCCTTCCATCGCGCGCTTGATGATGTCGATGTCCGATTGCTTTACCGCGATCTTGTCGCTCGGATCGCGCACGACCGGGCGCGTATCTTTGCTGATCGGATTTTCGATGTCGCGCACGAGGTGCGGCTTCATCACGACGCCGTTGTTCGCGAGCGTGGCCGTGGCGTGGGCGAGCTGGAGAATGGTGAACGAGTTATAGCCCTGGCCGATGCCCAGACTGATCGTTTCGCCTTCATACCAGCGCTGCTGCTCGGGCTTGCGGTACGCCTTGCGCTTCCAGTCGGTCGACGGCAGGATGCCGCGCGCTTCGCCCGAAATGTCGATGCCTGTGATCTGGCCGAAGCCCCACGGCTTCATGAAGCCGGCGATCGCGTTGACGCCGAGATCGTGCGCGAGCATGTAGAAATACGTGTCGTTCGACACTACGATCGCGCGGTTCATGTCGACCCAGCCCTGGCCCGAGCGCACGTCGTTGCGGAACGTATGGCCGCCGAACGTGTACGAGCCCGGATCCTGGAAGCCCCAGCCCGGCGTGCGCTTATGCAGCGTCAGCGCGGCGAGCGCCATGAATGGCTTGTAGGTCGAACCCGGCGGATAGGTGCCGTGCAGCGGACGGTTCAGCAGAGGATGGTCGGGCGAGTTGTTGAGCTCGTCCCAGGTCTGCTGATCGATGCCATCGACAAACGAATTCGGATCGAAGCTCGGCGCCGAGACGAACGCGAGCACGTCGCCCGTTGCCGGTTCGATCGCGACCAGGGCTCCACGGCGGCCCGCAAATGCCTGTTCGGCGACCTGCTGCAGGCCGATGTCGATCGACAGTTCGAGGTTATTGCCCGGCGTTGCCTGAGTACGTGACAGCGTGCGTACAGGGCGGCCACCGGCGGTGACTTCGACTTCCTCAAAACCGGTCTGGCCGTGCAGTTCCGTCTCGTAGCTCTGCTCGACGCCGATCTTGCCGATGTAGTCGGTGCCCTTGTAGTTGTTCGCGTCGAGGCGCGGGTCATAGTGATCCGGATCGCTGTCGTTCTGATCGCTGGCGTCGTCGATGCGGTCCTGATCGCGCTGCGAAATCCGGCCGATATAGCCGATTACGTGTGCCGCAGTCGGCCCGAGCGGGTATTGGCGGAACAGGCGCGCACGCACTTCCACGCCCGGAAAGCGGAAGCGTTGCGCGGTGAAGCGCGCGACTTCGTCGTCGGTGAGGCGGGTGCGGATCGGCAGGCTCTCGAAGTTTTTCGAGTCTTCCTGCAGCTTCTTGAAGCGCCGCCGGTCGCGTGCGTCGATCGAGACCACGGCGGCCAGGTTGTCGATCACGTTTTCGAGCGTGTCGTTCAGCTTCGACGGTGTAAGTTCGAGCGTATACGCCGAGTAGTTCTTGGCCAGCACCACCCCGTTACGGTCGGTGATGATGCCCCGGTTCGGCACGATCGGCGCGACCGAGATGCGGTTTTCGTCGGCTTGCAGCGAGTACTTGCTGTAGTGCCAGACCTGCAGGACCAGGAAACGGAAGCCGATCAGCCCGAAGCAGACGAACACGAACACGCCCGCCGCCGCGACGCGCAGGCGGAACTTCGAGAGCTGTTGCTGAGTGTCCTTGAATTCGGTCATGCGATTCTGCAAAAGGCCGCGTGACGGCCATCATGAGTGTGCGCCCAAACCGGCCGGAACCGGGAGGCATGAACAGCGATGCGCGTCGAGCGGGCCGGGAGCGTGGATTCCATCGGAACGGCCGGCGGGCTCGATGCGTGATTAAATCGGCCGCGTATCGTCCGGATCGGCCGGGCGGCGCTGTGGCATCAGCAACAGCATGCTGGCGACCGGCCACAGCGCGGCTTCGACGAAACCGTCGATCAGGTAACTCCAGCCCGGAAACGCCGCGCCCGTCAGCAGACGGATCACGAACGGCACCAGTTGCGCGACGACCAGCAGCGGCATCACCGCGAAAGTCTGCACGCCGAGCGACATCCATAGGACCCGGCGATGGATCGTAATCGCGCCATACGACAACAGCGTATACGCCAGCGCATGCTCACCGAGCAGGCTGGCGTTGTGTACGTCCATCAACAAGCCAAGAAAGAACGCGATGCCCATGCCGACTTTGCGCGGCTGGTGCACGTTCCAGAACAGCAGTACGAGTGCCACGAAGTCCGGCACGCCGGCGAGGCGCCCCCACGGCATCAGGTTCAGCAGGAACGCAGCGGCGAGGCTGAACGCGATGAAGTACGGATTGACCGGCTGCAGGATGTATTGCGGACGGTTCATGGCTGGGCCCCCGGTGTGGCTTGCGGCTTCACGCTCTTGTCAGCGGCCGGTTTCTTTTCGGTGGCGGTTTTCTTTTCCGTGGACGTGGCTTTGGCCGGCAGTTTTTCAGCGGGCTTGGCAGCGGCGGCGGCGGGTTTTTCGGCAGGCTTAGCAGCGGATTTATCCGCTGCGGCCTTGCTGTCCGCGGGCTTGCCGCCCTTCTTCGCTTTCGCGTCCTTGGCGGTCGTGGCCGCGTCGGGCTCTTCTGCCGGACGCGGCGGCACGTTGTTCAGATAGTGCAGCACCAGCAACTGACGCGCGCCGCGCACGGGCGCAACCGGCAAGCAGATCACGCGCGCGAACGCCGTATCGGCCTGTTTGTCGACCCGCACCACCTTCGCAACCGGCAGCCCCGGCGGATAAACGCCGTCGAGCCCGCTGGTGACGAGTTCGTCGCCGGTTTGCACGTCGGCGCTGATCGGCACGAAGCGCAGATCGAGCGTATCGCCCTTCGGCGTGCCGTAAATCACGCTGCGCAAGCCGGTGCGCACGATCTGCACGGGCACCGCCTGATCCTTGTCGGTAAGCAGCGTCACTTCGGCTTGCAGCGGGAACACGCGCGTCACCTGGCCGATCACGCCGTCTTCGTTGACGACCGGCGAACCGTCCTGGACGCCTTGCTGGGCGCCGCGGCCGATCACGACCTTCTGCGTAAACGGGTCGCGCGTGTCGTACTGGATTTCGGCGGGCAGCGATTGCGTGGTCGAGCGCTGCGAGAGTTGCAGCAGCGCGCGCAAATGCGTGTTTTCGGCAGCCAGTTCGGCGGCCGTGTTGGCTTGCTGCGAGAGCTGAAGATCTTTGGTGCGCAGCTTGTCGTTCTCGCTACGTAACGTGGCGCTGGTCACGGCCAGGTCGGCAGCGCCCATGAAGACGTCGCGCGGCACGAGGGCTGCGCGTTGCAACGGATAAAGACCCGCGCCGAGCACGCCGCGAACGATTTCGAGCGTTTTGAAGCGTGCATCGGAGATCAGCAAGGCGAGCGCCAGCACGACGAAGAACACCAGCCGCGCGAGGGCGGACGGGCCTTGCTTGAACAGGGGCGGCGGACTGTATTCCATGGTCGGCGCCGGGGGCGTGAGCGGTTGGGTGAGACGGCGGCGCGCGAGGGACGCGCGTTCAGCGCGCGGAGGCTGGCAGGCCCAGCCAACGGCAAACCGGCCCGCAAGGGGCCGTTTGCCAGATCCGCGCTACTGACATGGAGACGGGCTCGCTTACTCGTACGAGAAGATGCTGCCCAGCTTGTCCATGCGTTCGAGCGCCATGCCCGAGCCGCGCACAACACAGGTCAGCGGGTCTTCGGCGACGAGCACGGGTAGGCCGGTTTCTTCGGCGAGCAGGCGGTCCAGATCGCGCAGCAGTGCGCCACCGCCGGTGAGCATCATGCCGCGCTCGGCGATGTCGGCGCCCAGTTCCGGCGGCGTTTGTTCGAGCGCGATCTTCACCGACGACACGATCTGGTTCAGCGGATCGGTGAGGGCTTCGAGGATTTCGTTGCTGGAGATCGTGAAGCTGCGCGGAATGCCTTCCGACAGATTGCGGCCCTTCACTTCCATTTCCTTGACTTCGGAACCCGGGAACGCAGAGCCGATTTCTTTCTTGATGGCCTCGGCGGTTTGTTCGCCGATCAGCATGCCGTAGTTGCGACGGATGTAGTTGACGATGGCTTCGTCGAACTTGTCGCCGCCTACGCGGACCGAACCCTTGTACACGATGCCGCCGAGCGAGATCACGCCGACTTCGGTCGTGCCGCCGCCGATGTCGACCACCATCGAGCCAGTTGCTTCCGACACCGGCAGGCCCGCGCCGATTGCCGCTGCCATGGGTTCTTCAATGAGGTAAACCTGCGAAGCGCCGGCACCGTGAGCCGCTTCCTTGATCGCGCGACGCTCGACCTGGGTCGAACCGCACGGCACGCAGATGATGATGCGCGGCGACGGCGAGAACATGCGCGATTCGTGAGCAGTTTTGATGAACTGCTTGATCATCTGTTCTGTGACGGTGAAGTCAGCGATCACGCCGTCTTTCATCGGGCGGATCGCCTCGATGTTGCCCGGCACCTTGCCAAGCATCTGCTTGGCTTCCTTGCCGACTGCCTGAATGGTTTTCTTACCGTTGGGACCGCCTTCCTGGCGGATCGAGACCACCGACGGTTCATCAAGAACGATACCCTTGCCACGCATGTAAATGAGCGTGTTGGCAGTGCCAAGGTCAATCGCCAGGTCGTTGGAGAAGTAGCTGCGCAGAAAACCGAACATTCAAAATCCTGTCTCGCTTGGGGCCAGCCCTCGCAACGTATGCGCAAGGCGGCAGCGGAAAAAATAACAGCTTCAACCGGGCGGAAGCGGCGCCACAGGAACTTGAAGCTGCGAGGGAGTCTACCGGAGGCCGGTGCAAGGCCCAGTCAGAAAAATCCGAACTATCTTTGGGAATTGTTCAGAAAGGCCTTGGTAAGTCGGTCCGGGTTTGGGTCGAACGCGTAATGATACCTTATAATTTTGGATGTTTTGAAGGAAACGGACGGCACTTTTTGCCGCCGCTGGCCCCTTTTTCGAGGTCTTCCTCCAGCGTCGTAACCCGCTGTCGCAGCATCGTTTTTCCCGCGCTGCGGCGGTCCACCACATTTTCCGGTGAATGCATGGCTCTGACCCTGACCGATGTTAAACGCATCGCGCACCTCGCGCGGCTCGAACTGGCTGATGCCGAAGCTGAGCACACGCTTGCCCAGCTCAACGATTTCTTCGGCCTTGTCGAGCAAATGCAGGCGGTCGATACCACCGGCATCGCCCCGCTTGCCCATCCGATCGAGCAGATCGAAGACGTCGCGCTGCGTCTGCGTAACGACGCGGTGACCGAAACGGTCGACCGCGAAGCCTTCCAGCGCCCGGCGCCGGCCGTTCAGGACGGCCTGTACCTCGTGCCGAAGGTGATCGAGTAAGACCCGCGAATCAAGCCCAGGATAAAACGCAATGCATGAAAAAAGCTTGACCGAACTGCGCGCCGCACTGGCAGCCAAGGAATGCTCGGCAGTCGAACTGGCGCAACTCTATCTGAAGCGGATCGACGCGGCTAACAGCCTGAACGCCTTCATTCAGGTCGACGCCAACCTGACGCTCGCGCAGGCGAAAGCGGCCGACGCGCTGCTTCACACCGGCCACGCCGGCCCGCTGGTCGGCCTGCCGATCGCCCACAAGGACGTGTTCGTCACCAAGGGCTGGCGCTCCACGGCCGGCTCGAAGATGCTGTCGAACTACGAAAGCCCGTTCGACGCCACCGTGGTCGCGCGGCTGCAGAACGCCGGCATGGTGTGCGTGGGCAAAACCAACATGGACGAATTCGCGATGGGCTCGTCCAACGAGAATTCGTACTTTGGCCCCGTGCAGAATCCGTGGGATCGTCTGGCTGTGCCGGGCGGTTCGTCTGGCGGTTCGGCGGCTGCGGTCGCGGCACGCCTCGCGCCGGCTGCCACTGGCACGGATACCGGCGGCTCGATTCGTCAGCCGGCGTCGTTCTCCGGCATTACCGGCATCAAACCGACGTATGGCCGCGTGTCGCGTTACGGGATGATCGCGTTCGCGTCGTCGCTGGACCAGGGCGGTCCGCTGGCCCAAACGGCTGCGGATTGCGCCACGCTGCTCAACGCCATGGGCGGTTTCGACGAGCGCGACTCGACCAGCCTCACGCGCGAAGATGAAGACTTCACGCGCTACATCGGCAAGACGTGGAAGGAAGACGGTGCGGACAAACCGCTTGCCGGCCTGCGCATCGGGCTGCCGAAAGAGTATTTCGGCGAAGGCCTTGCAGATGACGTGCGCGCTTCGATCGACGCTGCTTTGAAGCAATACGAAGCGTTAGGCGCCACGCTGGTGGAAGTCTCGCTGCCGAAAACCGAGCTGTCGATCCCGGTGTACTACGTGATCGCACCGGCGGAAGCTTCGTCGAACCTGTCGCGTTTCGACGGCGTGCGCTTTGGCCATCGCGCCGCGGAATACCGCGATCTGCTCGACATGTACAAGAAGTCGCGTGCCGAAGGCTTCGGTCCGGAAGTGAAGCGCCGCATTCTGGTGGGCGCGTATGTGCTGTCGCACGGCTATTACGACGCGTACTACCTGCAGGCGCAAAAGATCCGCCGCATCATCGCGCAGGACTTCCAGGAAGCGTTCAAGCAGTGCGACGTGATCATGGGCCCGGTGGCGCCGTCGGTGGCGTGGGACCTCGGCGCGAAGGGCGACGATCCGGTGCAGATGTATCTGGCCGACATCTACACGTTGTCGGTGAGCCTGGCTGGTTTGCCGGGCATGAGCGTGCCGTGCGGCTTCGGCGCAGGCGCGAATGCGCAGCGCCCGGTGGGTCTGCAGATCATCGGCAACTATTTCAATGAAGCCCGGATGTTGCAAGTGGCCGACGCGTTCCAGCGCGCGACCGATTGGCACCGCAAAGCGCCGGCAGGAGTGTGAGCACCATGACCAAGCAATGGGAAGTCGTGATCGGTCTGGAGACCCACGCGCAACTGTCGACCCAATCGAAGATTTTCTCGGGCACCGCCACGCAATTCGGTGCTGCACCGAACACGCAGGCCAGCCCCGTTGATCTGGCATTGCCGGGCACGTTGCCGGTGATGAACCGCGGCGCCGTGGAGCGTGCGATTCAGTTCGGCCTCGCGATCGGCTCGACGATCGCGCCGCGCAGCATTTTCGCGCGCAAGAATTACTTTTACCCCGATCTGCCGAAGGGCTATCAGATCAGCCAGTACGAAATTCCCGTCGTGCAGGGCGGCCAGGTGACGATTCAGGTCCCGGCTAACGAAAAGGCGGGCAAGGAAGCGTACGAGAAGATCGTCAACCTGACGCGCGCTCACCTCGAAGAAGACGCGGGCAAGTCGCTGCACGAAGACTTCGCGGGCATGACCGGCATCGACCTGAATCGTGCCGGCACGCCGCTGCTCGAAATCGTCACCGAGCCGGAAATGCGCAGCGCGGCTGAAGCGGTCGCGTATGCCAAGACGCTGCACACGCTGGTCACCTGGCTCGGCATCTGCGACGGCAACATGCAGGAAGGCTCGTTCCGTTGCGACGCGAACGTGTCGGTGCGCCCGGTCGGTCAGGCGGAATTCGGCACGCGTGCCGAGATCAAGAACCTGAACTCGTTCCGCTTCCTCGAAGAAGCGATCCAGTACGAAGTGCGCCGTCAGATCGAATTGATCGAAGACGGCGGCACGGTGGTGCAGGAAACGCGTCTGTACGATCCGGACAAGCGCGAAACGCGTTCGATGCGCAGCAAGGAAGACGCGCACGATTACCGCTATTTCCCCGATCCCGATTTGATGCCGCTCGTGATCGACTCCGCGTGGGTCGAGCGCGTGAAGGGCGAAATGCCGGAACTGCCGGTCGCGATTCAACAGCGCTTCGTCACGCAATACGGCCTGACGCCGTACGACGCCAACGTGATGACGTCGAGCAAGGCCATGGCTGCGTACTACGAAGCGGTCGTCCTCAAGGTCGGCCCGTCGAGCGCGAAGGTCGCGGCAAACTGGTTGATGGGCGAAGTGTCGTCGCAACTGAATCGCGAAGACCGGGACATCGCCGACAGCCTGGTTTCGTCCGCGCAACTCTCGTTGTTGCTGCAACGTATCGCCGACGGCACGATCTCGAACAAGATCGCCAAGGAAATTTTCCTCGCGATCTGGGAAGAGAAGGCCACCGACGAAGCTGCTGCCGACCGCATCATCGAAGCAAAGGGTTTGAAGCAGATTTCGGACACTGGCGCGCTGGAAGCGATCATCGACGAAGTGCTCGCCGCGAACCAGAAATCGGTTGAGGAATTCCGCGCCGGCAAGGAAAAGGCGTTCAACGCGCTGATCGGTCAGGCGATGAAAGCGACCAAGGGCAAGGCCAATCCGGCGCAGGTGAACGAACTGCTGAAGAAGAAGCTGTCCTGAGTTGAAGTAATGTGACCGGTGCGGATGCGACGGTCATCGCGGGCTGTTGCCGGAAACGAAAGTGGAGCAACGGCCCGTTTCATTTTGCGGGCTCGCTTTTATACCGCTGAACGCAGATCACGGAGTGTGAATGGCGAAGCAACCCGAACTCGACGATTTCCGCGTGCCGTATTTCGACGAAGGCAAGAAGAACAGCAAATTCTCGCTCGACGCTTTCGACCCGGCCTCGAAGCCTTTTTCAAGCGGTTCGAAAGATGCGGACCGGGCGCGATTGTCGGAGATCGGCGCGATCCTCGACACGCAGCAGGAGTGCCTGCATGCGCAGCAGAAACGCCGGGTATTGCTGGTGTTGCAAGGCATGGACACGAGTGGCAAGGACGGCACGATCCGCGCGGTGTTTCATGAGGTCGATCCGCTCGGTTTGCGCATCGTGCCGTTCAAGGCGCCGACGCCTGTGGAGCTGGCGCACGATTTTCTCTGGCGCGTGCATGCGCAGGCGCCTGCTGCCGGTGAGTTGACCATCTTCAATCGTAGCCACTACGAAGATCTGCTGGTGCCGACCGTGCTCGGCAGTCTGGATGCCGAAGCATTCGAGCAGCGCTGTTGCCACATTCGTCAGTTCGAAAAGCTGCTGGCTGACAGCGGTACGGCCATCGTCAAGTGCATGCTGCATATTTCGAAAGATGAGCAGCGTGAGCGTCTGCAGGCGCGCATCGACGATCCGAACAAACACTGGAAGTTCGACGTCGCCGATCTCGAAGCCCGCAAGCAGTGGGACCAATATCAGGCGGCCTACCGCGATATGCTGGCCGTGACGTCGACCGAATACGCGCCGTGGTACGTGGTCCCGGCCGATTCGAAAACCCATCGCAATGTGATGGTCGCCGAGTTGTTGCTACGCACGTTCGAAGCGTTAAAGCTCGAATATCCGCCTGCCAAAGAATCGCTGAAGGGCATCAAGGTCGAATGACCCTGCGCCTTTGGTCTAGTGCTCCAGAAACGAATTGAACATAAAGGGAACGACATGTTGCGTGTGATTACCGCCAACCTGAACGGCATCCGCTCAGCGGCAAAGAAGGGATTTTTCGACTGGTTCGGCGAACAGAAAGCCGACGTGGTGTGCGTGCAGGAAATCAAATGCTCACAAGACGATCTGACGCCGGAGTTTATGTCGCCGCACGGTTTTACCGGCTATTTCCAGCATGCGGTGAAGAAGGGGTATAGCGGCGCGGGCGTGTACACGCGCCATGAACCGGATGAAGTGGTGATCGGCTTCGGCAGCGAGGAATTCGATCCGGAAGGGCGCTATGTCGAATTGCGCTTCGGCAAACTGTCAGTGATTTCGGTGTATGTGCCGTCGGGATCGAGCGGTGACGAACGCCAGCAAGCCAAGTTCCGCTTCATGGACGAGTTCATGCCGCATCTCGCGGAACTGGCCAAGGAACGGGAAGTGATCGTGTGCGGCGACGTGAACATCGTCCACAAAGAGATCGACATCAAGAACTGGAAGAGCAACCAGAAGAATTCAGGCTGCCTGCCGGAAGAGCGCGAGTGGCTCACCAAGCTGTTTGACGAAGTCGGTTACGTCGACGTATTTCGCACGCTCGATCAGCGGCCCGAGCAATACACCTGGTGGAGCAATCGCGGTCAGGCGTATGCGAAGAACGTGGGGTGGCGGATCGATTATCAGATCGCGACGCAGGGAATCGCCAGCAAGGCGAAACGTACCGACGTGTTCCGCGATATCAAGTTCAGCGACCATGCGCCGCTGACGGTCGACTACGATCACAAGGTCAAGAAGTAAGCACTGCCCGAGTTGCAAGGGAACCGCGCGAGCCGCAAGCGCCTCGGCTCGCGCAACTCACTCGCTGATCGGTTTGCGGCGCGGGCGACCCATGCCGGCATAGTCCGGCAGCGCATCGACGCTCTTGCCGATCGCCTTCGCATAGAGCGGCAACATATCCGGCAAACGCTTGATGATGTCCTGACGCCGCGCCGGTGTGTAAGGGTGCACGTAGATATAGCCTTGATCGCGATTGCTGCGCGTCGCCGTGGCCAACTTGTCCCATAGCGTGACCGCCGCGCGCGGATCGAAGCCGGCACGCGAAGCGATATCGCTGCCGATCACGTCGGCCTCGGTTTCGTCGGTGCCCTCGTACTTCATCTCCAGCAACCGCGAACCGATGCCGAGCGGCGCGGCGCCCAGATCTGCGAGCCCGAAGAGCTGCGGGATCGTGCCGGACGAGTCGAGCTGGCTCGACTGCAGTTCGCCGAGCCGCTCACGTGCATGTTCGCGCAGTGCGTGCGCGATCTCGTGACCGATCAGCATGCCGAGTTCGTTGTCGTTCAGACGCGCGCGGTCGAGCAGGCCGCTATACACCACGATCTTGCCGCCCGGCAGGCAGTACATGCGGATATCGGGCGAGCGCACCACCGCCACATCCCACTTCCAGCCCTTGGCCCGCTCATTCCATTTCAGCGAGTAAGGGATCATCTTGTCGACGATCGACCGCACCCGCGTGACGTGGGCGTCGGTGTCGCCGTACAGGCGGTTCGCGTGTTCTGCCCCGTACGTGATCTGGCTGAACTCTTCGGCAGCTTGCGCCTCGAGCATCGGTGATGGGATCAGGTTGCGGAACACGAGGTAGCCGCCATAGCGCAACTGCGTGTTCGGCGCACTGTAAGTCGGCGGCGTGGGAGTGTTGGTGGCTGCGGCGGGCGTTGACGTCGCGGCAGGCGCTTTTACGGCCGTAGCCGGCGTCGAGGTGGCTGCCGGCGTTTTGGCCGTTACGGGTGCCGGCGGCGGCTGTGTCGACGCGGGCGGTGTCGCGGGTGCAGGTGCGCTGCCGGCGTTCGTGGCGCTGGTCGCGCCGGCCGTCGCCGATGTCGCGTTTTCGGGGCTCGCTGTGTTCGGTGCCGATTTTGCCGCCGGCGTTGGCATCGGCGCCGCTGCCGGAGCCGGTGTGGTGGTGGCTGGCGCTGCTGCACTGGAGCCGACCGCAGGCATCGCTGTCGCGTAGGCGCTCAACGGCGCCGCCAATGTCAGGCTCGCGCAACCGAGTGCCAACGCCGCACGCCGAACCGCGCGTCCGGCCTTCAGCGCAGGTGCCCCGAAGGCATCCGAAACCGGGCGCGCCCCGCGCTTTGACTGAAGCGTCGTCACGGCCGGGTTCTCCAGGGCGCGATGCGCAGCAGAAGCAGCATGCCGGGCAGCCCCAGCGCGGTACACACGATGAAATAGTCGAACCAGCCGATTTTTGCGACCACATAGCCGCTTGCCGCCGATGCCAACGTGCGCGGCACCGAAGCTAGGCTCGTGAAGAGCGCGAACTGCGTAGCGGTGTAACGCGGATCGGTAGTGCTGGCGATGTAAGCGGTGAAGGCCGCCATCGTCAGACCGGTCGCGAAGGTTTCGAGGCCATAGACCAGCGCAAGTGCGACTGAGCGCGGATCAAGCTGCACGGTCCAGTCGACGCCGACCAGCGCGAGCAGCTTCGAGGTGCCCTGGCTCAGCCAGACGGCGATGTCGTAAATCACGGTCAAACCGGGCGATGCCGGGCCGAGATGCGCAAGCCATGCAAAGCCGAGCGTCGAAACCATCTGCAGGACGCCGAAGATCCAGAGCCCGCGGCCGATGCCGACCTTCATCAGCCAGATCCCGCCGACGATCCCGCCCGCCAGACTCGCGCCAAACGCGGTGGTCTTGGCGATCACGCCGATCTGCGTGCGCGAAAAGCCGATGTCGAGAAAGAACGACGTGGACAGCGTCGTCGCCATCGTGTCGCCGAGCTTGTAAAGGAAGATGAAGCCGAGCACGAACAGCGCGCCGCGCCAGCCGTCGCGTTGAATAAATTCGCTGAACGGCTGCACGATTGCTTCGCGCAGATTCTTCGGCGGCGTGCCGTGCACCTGGGGTTCGCGCACCACAAGCGTCATGATCATGCCGGGCAGCATGAAAGCGGCGGTGACGATGAAAACGGTAGTCCACGGCAGATGGTCGGACAGAATCAGCGCCAGCGAACCCGGCACCAGTGCCGCGATCTTGTAGGCATTTACATGCACCGCATTGCCGAGACCCTGCTGAGTGTCGCTCAGCAACTCACGCCGGTAGGCGTCGATCACAATATCCTGGCTCGCGCCGAAAAACGCGACCAACGCTGTCAAAGCTGCTACCGTCCAGATCGAATCCTTTGGTGACACGAAACCGAGCGTGCCAATCGCGCCCGCCACCAGAATCTGCGTGACCAGCATCCAGCCGCGCCGTCTGCCCGGACGCCAGCCCGGAAAACGCGGCACGTAGCGGTCCATCAGCGGCGCCCAGATGAACTTCCAGGTGTACGGGAACTGAATCAGCGCAAAAAGGCCGATTTCCTTCAGATTGACGCCTTCGGAGCGTAGCCACGCCTGCACCAGATAGACGAGCGTGAACAGCGGCAGTCCCGACGTAAAGCCGAGAAAGACGCAGATCAGCATGCGCGTATTCAGGAACGCGCGCCAGCCGGGATGTTCTTCGTGAGCGGTAAGTGCAGGCGCCTCGTGCGGCGGGTTCGACATGTGGATAAGTGGCGTTAGCTTTTCTTGACGCGATAGACCGCAAGACTACCACGCCAGTTCACGCCCCATCGCACCACCTGGCCTTCGTGCAGCACCACGCGGTCGAGGATTTCGATGCCGACTTCCGGCGCCAGTGCCTCGAAATCCTTGATCGTCAGCACCCGCACGTTCGGTGTGTTGTGCCACTGGAAAGGCAGCGACTTCGACACCGGCATGCGGCCTTGCAGCACGGACAGCCGATGCGCCCAGTAGCCGAAATTCGGGAACGAAACGATGCATTCCTTGCCCACCCGCACAGTCTCGCGCAGGATCGCGGCGGTCTGATGGATGGTTTGCAGCGTCTGCGACAGAACCGCAAAATCGAAGCTGCCGTCTTCGAACAGGCGTAGGCCGTCTTCCAGATTCTGCTGGATCACGTTGACGCCGTTCTGCGTCGACGCCAGCACGCCGGCGTCGTTGATTTCGATGCCGTAGCCCTGCACGTCCAGTTCTTCGGTCAGGAGCGACAGCAGTGAACCGTCGCCGCAACCCAGATCGAGCACGGTGGCGCGCGGTTCGACCCAACGGGCGATCGCGCGGAAGTCCGGGCGCAGCGCCAGGTAATCGAGTGCTCGCTGGTTCATGCGTTCACCTCGTTCGCAATACGTTCGTAATAGGCGCGCATCAGGTTGTGGTAGCGCGCGTCGTCGAGCAGAAAGGCGTCGTGGCCGTGCGGCGCATCGATTTCCGCGTACGTCACCGTGCGCTTGTGGTCGAGCAGCGCCTTCACCAGTTCGCGCGAGCGGGCCGGCGCGAAACGCCAGTCGGTCGAGAAACTGGCGATCAGGTATTTCGCCGTGGTGTGGGCGACGGCGGCGGTCAGATCGCCGTCGAAGGCCTTGGCCGGATCGAAATAGTCGAGCGCGCGGGTGATCAGCAGGTACGTGTTCGCGTCGAAGTAATCGGCGAATTTGTCGCCCTGATAGCGCAGATACGATTCCACCTCGAATTCCACGTCGAAGTTGAAGTTGTACGCGTCCACCGCGCCCTCCGCGCGGCGCAACGAGCGGCCGAATTTCTCGGCCATGTCGTCGTCAGACAAATAGGTGATGTGGCCGATCATGCGCGCGACGCGCAAGCCCCGCTTCGGCTTCACGTTGTGCGCGTAGTAGTTGCCGCCGTGGAAGTCGGGGTCCGACAGGATCGCCGAGCGCGCCACCTCGTTGAATGCGATGTTCTGCGCGGAGAGCTTCGGCGTGGACGCGACCACGATGCAATGGCCCACGCGCTCCGGATACATCGTGCTCCACGCGAGCGCCTGCATGCCACCGAGGCTGCCGCCCATGACCGCGGCGAAACGCGTGATGCCGAACTCATCGGCGACGCGTGCCTGGGCGTTCACCCAGTCTTCAACCGTGACGACAGGAAAGGTCGCGCCGTAGGGATTGCCGGTCGCCGGATCGATACTCATCGGCCCGGTCGAGCCGAAGCACGAACCCAGGTTGTTCACGCCGATCACGAAGAACCGGTCGGTGTCGAGCGGCTTGCCCGGGCCGACCATGTTGTCCCACCAGCCGATGTCCTTTGGATCGTCGGCGTACACGCCCGCAACGTGGTGCGACGCGTTGAGCGCGTGGCACACCAGCACGGCATTGCTGCGCGCGGCGTTGAGCGTGCCGTAGGTCTCGACCATCAGGTCGTAACCAGCCAGCGAGCTGCCGTTCTGCAACAGCAGCGGCTCGGTGAAATGCATTTTTTGGGGAGCGACGATACCGATCGATTCCATTCATTCCGCCATTTAACAAATACAGGGCGGCTAGATTGGCGTCGGCGAAGCACGGAGGAGAAGCGGTGTGCGCGGCTGACGACCTCTTTAGCCGCATTTATAGTGAACCGCGGGATCGTATGTTCCCGCTGGTTCGCGCGCCCGCAATCGAGTCAGCAAATCGGCGCGTGATAGGTGTTCAGGGTGCTTCGGACAGCGGTCTCAGGTAGTTCGGCGAGCCGCAGTCAGGCGCAAAGTATAGCGGAAAATTTCCTGCGGCAGCGTCGCGGGCGCGGCCCTGTCGCTGCGCCTGCCGCGCGGACTACTGAAGAATCAGCAGCAGTTGCGCGTCGGCGTGTTCGGCGGGCGGCCGTGCAAAGCCGCTGCGTACATACCGATGCCAACGGCCGATGATGTAGCTCAGCAGCAGGCTCGCGCGGATCGCGGGATCGTAGCCGGCGGGCAATGGCGCGGCGTGTGCATTGGCGCTCTGGCTTGCGTTTTCCCCCGTGCTTGCGTTTGCCTCCATCTGAGCCAGCCGCAAACACTGCTTCAACGACGCCTCGACTCGCTCCAGCATCTGATTGACCCGCTCGGTCAGCCGTTCGTGCTCGCCGACCAGCGCCTCACAGGTCAGCACGCGAGTCATGCCGGGATTCTTCGCAGGGAAGTTGAGCAGCATAAGCGCGATCGCGCGGGCTTGCAGCACGCCGTTGCTTTCCCTGTCGGCGATCTGGTTGATCAAGCCGAAGATGGTCTGCTCGATGAACTCGATGAGCCCTTCGAACATTTGCGCCTTGCTGGCGAAATGCCGGTACAGCGCGGCTTCCGAGACGCCGAGCCGGGCGGCGAGCGCCGCCGTGGTGATCTTTTCGCTCTTCGGCGCTTCCAGCATCGCGGCAAGCGTCTGCAGGATGTGCACGCGGCGCTCGCCCGGCTTCAGGCGCGGCGCACGCGGGGCGCCCGACGGGGCGGGTTCGTGTTCGGCTACGGCTTCGTCAGGCTTGTCGATCGGCTGCATGGCTGTCGCCCCGTCTGCTATCTCTTCAAACGAACCGAGCGGCTGCCCAGTCGTAGCGATTTTAACGAACGAATGCATCGATCGACATAGTGCGGCCGACCGGTGCCCGGCAGACGCGTCGGCACGCCGTCCGCGTGCGGTTTGCGCGGCAGATGGCCGGTGATCCACACGGTGCGGATGCCGAGCCGCCGGTAGTTCTTCAGATGTGAGCGCGTGTCTTCCACGAGGATCACGTCCTTGAGCGAGACGTGGGCGTCGCGCATCGCCTTGCGTAGCATCGAATGGTCGGGTTTGGCGCGCCAGTTGCGGCGATCGCGCATATGTTCGATCGCAATCACCTGCTCGAACAGACGCTCGATGCGCAACTCCGCGAGTACCGCGCGCGCATAGGCCTCCGGTGCGTTGGTCAGCACGATCTTGCGGCCGGGCAGCGACGCAACGAGGCGCGCGACGCCGCGTTCGTGACGGATCATCGAGCCGAGATCGGGAAACGTGTGGACGACTTTCAGAAAGTCGTTCGGGTCGAGCGGATGGTGGCGTGCCAGACCGAGCAGCGTCGCGCCGTAGCGTTGCGTATAGCCGGTGCGCAGACGGTTGGCTTCGTCGATGTCGACTTGCAATGCGTCGATGATGTACTGCGTCATGCCCTGATTGATCGCCGGAAAAATCGCGTGCGAGGCATGATGCAGCGTGTTGTCGAGATCGAATAGCCAGACCGGACTGCCGCCTGCGATATGCGGACGACGGCGTCGGGAAGTGGGGGTGCGCATGATGGAGGTCGCCGTTCAGGCGCGGGCAGTCGCTTCACGCAGCAAACGCGGACGACGCTTCGCGATGCGGAAGGCGGTAAAAGAAGGGAGAGCGTTTTTGCGCCGGAGGGCGGCGCGTGGTGCGCCGCTGGGCGCAGCGGCAGCGGCCCGCATGGCACGCCTGAGTGGCGCACCGTGTGGGCCGGGTTTGAGGCAGGAATCAATGCGAGCGGATCATCGTGCCGAACGGTTGTTCGGTGAGAATTTCCAGCAGCACCGAGTGTTCGATGCGGCCGTCAATGATGTGTACCGACCGCACGCCGCTCTTCGCCGCATCCAGCGCCGACGAGATTTTCGGCAGCATGCCGCCGGAGATCGTGCCGTCAGCGAACAGGCCGTCGATTTCGCGCGCCGAGAGATCGGTCAGCAGATTGCCTTCCTTATCCATCACGCCCGGGATGTTGGTCATGATGACGAGCTTTTCGGCGTTCAGCACGACCGCCAGTTTGCCCGCGACCAGATCCGCATTGATGTTGTACGACAGGCCGTCTTCGCCGAAGCCGATCGGCGAGATCACCGGAATGAAGGCGTCGTCCTGCAGCGCTTTCACGACGGCGGGATTGATCGCCTCGACTTCGCCCACCTGACCGATATCCAGGTATTGGCCTGGATTGTCTCGATCCGGCATCTGCATCTTGCGCGCGTGGATCAGGCCGCCGTCTTTGCCGGTCAGGCCGACCGCGTGGCCGCCGAAATGATTGATCAGCGTGACGA
Source organism: Paraburkholderia sediminicola (assembly GCF_046026675.1). Lineage (GTDB taxonomy): Bacteria > Pseudomonadota > Gammaproteobacteria > Burkholderiales > Burkholderiaceae > Paraburkholderia > Paraburkholderia sediminicola_F. The sequence continues at coordinate 132,886 of NZ_JAQQEY010000001.1, forward strand.
TGTCCTGCTGCACTTCGCCGCCGAGCACCCATTCGACGACTTCCATCGTCTCTTCGTCGGTGACCCGCATGCCCTGAATGAACGTGCCCTGCTTGCCGATTTTCTTCAGCGCCTGGTCGATTTGCGGACCGCCGCCGTGCACGATGACCGGATTGATACCGACCAGTTTCAGCAGAATTACGTCGCGCGCGAAGCCCTGCTTGAGTCGCTCCTCGGTCATGGCGTTGCCGCCGTATTTGATGACCACGGTCTTACCGTGATACTGGCGAATGTAAGGCAGCGCCTCGGCCAGTATTTCAGCCTTCAGGGTGGGCGCGATCTGCGAAAGGTCGGGAAGCTCGGACATGGCGGCAGGCTCAGGCACGGAACAGTTAAAACAGGGCGAATTGTACAGGACTGGCACCCTGCAACAGGGTTTTCGATAGCGGCGCCGGTGACGGGCGGCGCCGGCTTTGCGCACTGCGCAATGAGCGGCCCGAAGCGGCGGACGGCAATCAAGCCTACCGCCGTTCAGAACTGCCTGTGAATTGGCCGAACGGCCGACTCACGGCGGCGCGCCAGTCGTGGCATCATTTCCTGATCCAGGCTGAAGCGAGATCATCCGGCCCCTCATGAAACCGTCAGCTTCCCACTCCGCAAGCAGCGCGCTTTGCCCGCGCTGTGGTCATGCGTTCGATTGCGCCATGCATGGGGTGCCGTTCGACTGCTGGTGCCGTGAGATGCCAGCCCTGCCGGCCGACCGGCTTGATCCGTCAGGACGCTGCCTGTGTCCTGAATGTCTTGCAGCGGAAATCGCGCGAGCCGTGCAATCGGGTCCGGGAGGAGCCGGTCACTTTGAACGCGGCGCGGTTCTGTCGGCCGCGTTGCCGCTCCATGCCGGCCTATGCCGCGTGGTGGCGGGCCGCAAGCGCGCTCAGATCATGTGCAACAGCCTCCAGCGCCGGATCCCATTGGCCGAACTGCGGCTGCCGGTAGAGAGTCGCGCTCGGATACCACGGGCTCTCGGGCCGGTCGAGCAGCCAGACCCAATGCGGATTGACATCGAGCAGCACCCATGTGCGTTGGCCGAGTGCGCCGCTCAGGTGCGCCACGGACGTGCAAACCGTGATGACGAGATCGAGCGCGCTGACAAATGCCGACGTGTCGTCGAAGGTGGCAAATTCGGCGGTGTGGTCCGACAGTGGCAGGCCCGCTGCCCGGGCCGCCGCGACGTCCGCCTCAGCACCCGGCTGCAGCGAATAGAACGCCACGCCCTGCATGCCGCCGAAATGTTTTGCATAGCGCTCCCAACCCACTCGCCGGAATGGGTTGCGCTGATGGCCAAGACTGCCGGTCCACGCCAGCCCGACTTTAAGCCGTGTTTCGCCGGCAAGCCGCTGTTGCCACGACGCACGCGCCGCAGCGTCCGCATGCAAATACGGAGTCGCAGCGGGAATCGTCTCTTCGCGCGTGTCGAATATCAAAGGCAGACTGAGCAACGGGATTTCGTAGTCGAAAGGCGGCAAAGATTCGACGCCACCACCGGCCGAGAAATCGTCCACATGATCGCCGAGGCTGCGCGCGAGCAACGCACCCATCTGCGGAAATGAATTCCAGACGAGGCGGCCGCCCTCGCGATGAACACGTTCGGCCAGCAGAGGGATATAGCGGCTGAACTGCAAGACGTCGCCCATGCCCTGCTCGCCCCACACCAGCAGTGTTTTTCCGGCGAGCGGTTCGCCTTGCCAGGTCGGCGCCGGCATCGCCGGGCGGTTGCCGCCCAATTCAAACGAGCCGTCCCAGCGCGCTTCGTGGGCTTGCCAGCCGTGCGTGTAATCGCCTCGCATGAGTTGCAGCATGCCGAGATTGGAGCGCATGCTCGCGTCGTTGGGTGCTATTGCGCAGGCGGTTCTTGCGGCGTGCTCCGCTTCGTCCCAGCATTGCGCTTCACGTAGCGCCAGCGCATAGTTGTTATGCGCTAGCGGGCTATGCGGCGCGCATTGAACGGCCCTTGCGCCGGCTTCGAGCGCGCGTGGCAGATTCAAATTGGCGCGGCTCGCCTGAGTGAGATTGGTCCATGCGTCGCCGTTGCGGGGTTCTTCATGAACCGCACGTTCCAGTAGTGCGACCTGCTCGTTGAGGTCGCCGCCAGTGAGCGCGAGGGCACCGGCGAGATTGTTACGCAACTGCGGCAGTTTCGGATCGATGGCGAGTGCGCGGCGATATGGCGAGATTGCCGCGCTATGCCGGTTTGCCATCTGCAGCGCGTAGCCGAAACGAAAGTGTGCAAGCGCGCGGTGGGGATCGAGTTGGGCAATAATGGCGGCGAGTTCGACCGCGTCGTCGTCACGATGTTCTGCGAGCAAAGTGGCGACGAGCAAATCGATGGACTCGTTGTCGAGTGGATGGCGTTGTGCAGCGGCATCGAGCCATCTGGCCTCTGCTTCTGCGGTGCCGGTTTGCCGGGCTGCGGCGGCATGTCGCAGGAAAGTCAGGAAAGCTGATGAGGCAGGGGTCTCGCTATCAGAGATTGGCAGCATGGTTAAGTTTGGATGGCGCGAGGACCGATTTTGAGCAACCGGCTCGCGCAACGCTGTCGCAAAATTCCATGTTACCGGCGCAAGGCCGTGAGGTAAGTCGGACTAGTCCGAACAGTTAAACTAAAGTCATGCACCGTATAACTAACACCGGCCGCGTCAACCTCGGCCATCTGTTCTGGTTGCGCAGCCTCGCCATCATTGGCCAACTGGTGACGATTGCGTTTGTGCAGACCTTCTTCGGCGTGCACCTGCCGTTGCCCGCGATGTTGCTCGTGATCGCCCTCGAGGTGATCTTCAACGGGCTTACGTGGTGGCGCGTTTCGCAGCAGCGGCCTGAGTCCAATCTCGAACTGTTCGGCCAGATCTGGGTCGATCTCGGCGCGTTGTCGGCGCTGCTGTTCCTCTCCGGTGGCACCACTAATCCATTCGTTTCGCTGTACCTGCCATCGCTCGCCATTGCCGCCGCCGTGTTGCCATGGCATTTGATGGCGTGGCTCGCCGCGTTCGCCGTGGCCTGCTACGCCGTGCTCGGTTTTGATTCCGTGCCTCTCAATCTCGACAACCCCGCGAACCTGTTCGACTACTTTCGCGCCGGCATGTGGGTGAACTTCATGGTCAGCGTTGGCCTGATTGCGTGGTTCGTCGCACGCATGTCACGCGCTCTGCGACTACGTGACGCAGCGCTCGGAGAGGCGCAGCAGCGCTTACTTCACGATGAACGCGCCGTCGCGCTCGGCGTCCAGGCCGCCACTGTCGCGCACGAAATCGGCACGCCGCTGTCTACAATTGCGATGTTGTCCGAAGAATTGCGCGACGCCGCGCGAACCGATAAGGGACTCGCGCCATACAGCGCAGATCTGGAGTTGCTCGAACAGCAAATGACGCTGTGTACTTCGGCGCTTGCGCGGCTGCGCAGCCGTGCATCGACCGCGACCAACCGGCAAACGGTCAGCGAATGGCTCGAGTCGTTTGGCGAACAATGGCGCTTGCGTCACCCGCATGTGAAGTTCGAGCGGATCGGCGTGCCGCCTGCGGACGTCAGTCTTGACGATACGGTTGCGGTCAGTCAGATTCTCACGATTCTGCTCGACAACGCCGCGCGTGCGAGCCGCGATCACGTCACGCTATCGTGCACGCTCACCGCTCGCGGCGACCAGATCGCATTCGAGGTATGCGACGCGGGCCCTGGCATTCCCGCTGCGTTGCGCGGGTCGCTTGGCGCGATGCCGGTCGACAGCACACAGGGCGGGCACGGCGTGGGCCTGTATCTGGCATTTTCAGCGGCGGCACGTCTGAAGGGATCGATCGAGCTGGCCGATGTCAGCGAGATCAAGCCGCGTGGCACGCGTGCAGTGTTGAGACTGCCGCTTGCGGCGCGCAAATTATCAGGCGCGGGCCGTCAAGGCACTACACCATCCAACACGGAGAAACAGGCATGAGCGATATGAATTTTCTGGTGATCGACGACGATGAGGTGTTCTCCGGCATCCTCGCCCGCGGTTTGACGCGGCGCGGTTATACGGTGGCCGAAGCGCACAACGCGGATGAGGCGATCAAGTTGGCGAACCAGCAGAAGTTCAGCCAGATCACGGTCGACCTGCATCTCGGCAATGATTCCGGTCTTACGCTCGTCGCGCCGCTGCGTGATTTGCAGCCTGATGCGCGCATGCTGGTGTTGACCGGTTATGCCAGCATCGCCACGGCCGTGCAGGCGGTGAAAGACGGCGCCGATAACTACCTGGCGAAGCCCGCCAACGTGGAGACGATCTTGTCTGCGCTGCAAAGCGAAGCGAGCGCGCTGCAAGCGGAAGAGGCGATCGAGCATCCGACGCCGTTGTCGGTTGCGCGCCTGGAGTGGGAGCATATTCAACGTGTACTCGCGGAGCACGGCGGCAATATTTCGGCTACTGCGCGCGCGTTGAACATGCATCGTCGAACGCTGCAGCGGAAGTTGGCGAAGCGGCCGGTGAAGCAGTAGGCGCAGAGGCCTTCTCGCCCTTGCGGGCCGGAAAGCGAAACGGGCTGTCTTTCACAAGACAGCCCGTTTTTTACGCCTCACACATGATTGGCGGTGTGCGAGGCGCGCGGCTTTAACGCGGCGTCAGCATCGGCATCACAGCACGTAGCGCGACAGATCCTCATCTTCCGCCACATCGTTCAGCGCGCGATCGACATACGCCGCGTCGATCTGCACCGTCTTGCCCGAATGATTGCCGGCTGCGAACGAGACATCTTCAAGCAGTTTTTCGATCACCGTGTACAGACGGCGTGCGCCGATGTTTTCGGTCTTCTCGTTGACCGAGTACGCGATTTCGGCCATGCGGCGAATGCCGTCGTTGGCGAATTCGAGGTGCACGTCTTCGGTGGCCAGCAGTGCCTGGTATTGCTTCACGAGGCTCGCGTCAGTCGACACAAGGATCGATTCGAAATCGCCCACCGACAGCGAATCCAGTTCGACCCGAATTGGGAAGCGGCCTTGCAGTTCCGGAATCAGATCGCTCGGCTTGGACAGATGAAACGCGCCGCTCGCGATGAACAGGATGTGGTCGGTCTTCACCATGCCGTACTTGGTGTTGATCGTGGTGCCTTCGACGAGCGGCAGCAGATCGCGCTGCACGCCCTGACGCGACACTTCACCGCCGCCTGCTTCGTTGCGCGACGCGATCTTGTCGATTTCGTCGAGGAACACGATACCGTTCTGCTCGACGTTCTGCACCGCCTTGGCTTTCACCTCTTCGTCGTTGAGCATCTTGCCGGCTTCTTCGTCGGTGAGCACCTTGAGCGCTTCCTTCACCTTCAGCTTGCGGCGCGTTTTCTTGCCGCCGCCGATGTTCGCGAACATCGAACGGATCTGCTCGGTCATGTCTTCCATGCCCGGCGGCCCCATGATGTCCATACCCACTTGCGGCTGTTCGACGTCGAGTTCGATTTCCTTGTCGTCGAGCAGGCCTTCGCGCAGGCGCTTGCGGAAGGTCTGGCGCGTGGTGCTGCCTTCGTCCGCCGTGTCCGTGGCGCTTGAGCTCGCGCCGAAACCAACCGGCCGGGCGCTCGGCAGCAAGATGTCGAGGATGCGGTCTTCGGCCTGATCTTCAGCCTTGGTCCGCACTTTGCGCATTTCCGTTTCGCGCGTCTGCTTGATCGAGATCTCCATCAGATCGCGCACAATGCTGTCGACGTCGCGGCCCACGTAGCCGACTTCGGTGAACTTGGTGGCTTCGATCTTGATGAACGGCGCGTCGGCCAGTTTCGCCAGACGCCGCGCGATTTCGGTTTTACCGACGCCGGTCGGTCCGATCATCAGAATGTTCTTCGGCGTGATTTCCTGACGCAGCGGGTCTTCAACCTGCTGACGGCGCCAGCGGTTGCGCAGCGCCACGGCAACTGCTTTCTTCGCGCGGCCTTGGCCGATGATGTGTTTGTCGAGTTCCGAGACGATCTCGGCAGGGGTCATGGTGCTCATCGTGGGTCCTTACTCGATCGTCTCGATGACGCGGTTATGGTTCGTATAGATGCACATGTCGCCGGCAATCTCCAGCGACTTCTCCACGATCTCGCGTGGCGATAGATCGGTATTGTCAACGAGCGCCTTGGCGGCGGCTTGCGCGTAGGCGCCGCCCGAACCGATCGCGCAGATTCCGCCTTCCGGATCGAGCACGTCGCCGTTGCCGGTAATGACGAGGGTGGTGGTGGCGTCCGCGGCGATCAGCATGGCTTCGAGGCGGCGCAGCATGCGGTCGGTGCGCCAGTCTTTGGCGAGTTCGACGGCGGCGCGGGTCAGATTGCCTTGATGTTTTTCCAGCTTCGCTTCGAAGCGGTCGAGCAGCGAGAAGGCGTCGGCCGTGCCGCCGGCGAAGCCGACCATCACCTTGCCGTTATAGATGCGCCGGACTTTCTTCGCACCGCCTTTCATGACGATGTTGCCCAGTGTCACCTGGCCGTCGCCGCCAAGCGCGACCTTGTCGCCGCGGCGCACGGAAACGATCGTTGTGCCGTGAAATTGCTCCATATGCGTTCCTCTTTGCAAAACGGGTAGGACACGGCAGCACAATGTAATGCACCACCGCATGAATCCTGGAAGCGGACGGCGCGCAACGCTGAAACGATCAACCGGCCGGCGCGCGCTCGTGCAACGCATGTCCGACTTATTTTAGGGCGTGCGCGGTCATATCAAGAGCCGGCAAACGGCATAAGACAAAAACACGGGATTCGGAGCGGGGGACTGTGCGCAGGGGCACACAAAAGAAAAAAGGCGCACAGATCACCGTGCGCCTCTCGACGAAGCAGCTTAAAAGGGCGCGGAGCCGAAGCCGCGCCGTTGGCGTTCAGTCGCCGAACAGCTTCTGGCGCAGTTCGCGGCGTTCCTGCGCTTCGAGCGACAGGGTAGCCGTGGGCCGTGCGAGCAGACGCGGAACACCAATCGGCTCGCCGGTTTCTTCGCACCAGCCGTAATCACCCGAATCGATGCGCGCGATCGATTGCTGCACCTTCTTCAGCAGCTTGCGCTCGCGGTCGCGCGTGCGCAGTTCCAGCGCATGCTCTTCTTCGATCGTTGCACGGTCGGCCGGGTCCGGCACGATTACTGTTTCGCGCAGGTTTTCGGTCGTCTGGCCGGCATTGCGGAGAATGTCCGCCTGCAGCTGTTCGAGCTTGTTCTTGAAGAAAGCGAGCTGATCCGCATTCATGTAATCCTTATCGCTCATCTTCAGGATTTCGGCTTCAGTCAAGAGTCGTTTCGTCGTCATCTGGCTTGCTTCTTCAATGTGAGGCAAAACTCTTACATAGTGCCCGCACTTTCGTATTGCCCGCAAAGGCGCCACTAGGACGCTGAGCGCTGGGCGGGCACGGACGATGGGCTGTCGGTGACGCCGAAGCGCCTTGCGCCCACGCGCCGGGCGTCGCTACGCCAATGCGGGGCCGAACTCCTCTGGAAACCGTTTCTCAAATGCTCCTGAGGCATTGCTTGCCGGCAGCGCGCATTGACTGCTGTGCCAGCCGGCATTGTCGGCGTGCTTTCCGGATAAGATTTTCCGGCGCCGTTTCAGGCCCGGCGCGGGATACGCGCTGACCGGGCAATTCGTTGTCATTCTCCAGTGGGCACGTATTGTAACTGAATCACAATCCAGCACCGCAACTGGTGAAAATCCCCCGGCGGCGCACTGATATCCCGAAAATATAACGCGCGCACGGTCAAAAAGCGATGGTCGTGTACGCTTTAATACAGCAGGGTTTTCACGTGCTTTTCACACGGCCGACATTTCAGCAGGCTTTCGGGCCGCTCCTCCCGCCCGTATTCTGCAGACGATTACCATGGTGCCCGCCGGACACACGCTCGTGATAAGCGCGCTCCAGCATGCCGCGTGCCGCGCCATTTGCCCGGCACGGCACGAGCCGGCATTTGCGACGACTTGTGACGCTTACGCCAGACAGGCGTCCAGGCCGTCGGTGATCAGGTCTTGCGGCAGTTCGATGCCGATGAACACCATCTTGTTGGTCTTCTTCTCGATCGGCTGCCATTTCGCGGCCAGATCACTGCCCATCATCTGATGCACGCCCTGGAACACCACCTTCCGGTCGACGCCTTTCATATACAGCACGCCCTTGTAGCGCAGCAGGCGCTCGCCGTAGATCTGCAGAATGCCGCCGAGGAAGTCCTCGAGCTTGTTCGGATCGAACGGACGGTCGCTGCGGTAGACGAACGATTTGATCTTGTCGTCGTGGTGCGCGTGATGGTGATGCGCGTGGTCGTGGCCTTCGTGGTCGCACTTGCCGTGGTCGTGATCGCAGTTTTCGTGATCGTGATCGTCGTGATCGGCATGGGTGTGGCCGTGCTCGTCATGCGCGTGAGCGTGGCTGTGCGCATGTTCGTCTTCAGCGAGGAAATCCGGGTCGATTTCGAGCTTCGAATTGAGGTTGAAGCCGCGCAGGTCGAAGATTTCCTTGATGTCCGCTTCGCCGAAGTTGACGATCTTGATCGCAGCCCGCGGGTTCATGTGCAGCAGGCGATGGCGCAGATCGTCCACGTGCTTTTCGTCGACCGTATCGGACTTGGTGATGAACAGGCGATCGGCGAAGCCGACCTGGCGCTGCACCACTTCATGCTCGTCCAGTTGATGGTTCGCGTGCTTCGCGTCGACCAGCGTGATGATCGCGTCGAGCAGGAATTCGTTGGCGATCTGGTCGTCCATGAAGAACGTCTGCGCGACCGGGCCCGGATTGGCGAGACCGGTGGTTTCGATCACGACACGGTCGAAATCCAGTTCGCCGGATTGCTTCTTCGCCACCAGATCGCCCAGCACGCGCGACAGGTCGCCGCGGATCGTGCAGCAGATGCAGCCGTTGCTCATCTGGATGATCTGCTCGCTCGTGTCCTGCACGAGGATTTCGTTGTCGATGTTCTCTTCGCCGAACTCGTTCTCGATCACGGCGATCTTCATGCCGTGCTTTTCGTTCAGGATGCGCTTGAGCAGGGTGGTTTTGCCGCTGCCGAGAAAGCCGGTCAGGATGGTGACTGGGATCATGTTGGTCGCCTGTATGTACGTGAGTCTGTGCGGAATCGAAATGTGCAGCGCGAACGTTCAGCGAATGCGTCTGCGAATCCGGTTTGCCGGGCGCGCCAGCCTGACGGCGCGCGACCCGATCTAGCCGGATATTGAAACATATCTGTCAAGCCGGCGCTGGCAGCGGGGGCGAACCCCTCCGCGGCACGCGGGAAATAACCCTGAAGCTATGGGCGATCAGGCAATTTGCAACAGCAGGCCTTTCAGGTATTCGCCTTCGGGGAAGGCGGTGAGCAGCGGGTGGTCGACCCCGGCGCCGAGGCGCTTGAGAATCCGCGCATCGACACGCGCATCGGCCGCCGCGCCGGACACGATCTTCTGGAACAGTTCGGAGTCGATTGCGCCGGAGCACGAATAGGTGAACAGCAGGCCGCCCGGGCGCAGCAGCTTCAGGCCGGTCAGGTTGATGTCCTTATAGGCGCGCGAGGCGCGGTCCACGTGTTCACGCGAAGGCGCGAATTTCGGCGGATCGAGCACGATCAGGTCGAAGCGTTCGCCTTCGTCGTACAGGCGGCGCAAGGTTTTGAACGCGTCGGCGTCGAGCCAGGTAGCGCGTTCGGCGTCGAAACCGTTGGCGGCCACGTTCTGCTGCGCGATCGCGAGCGCGTCGCCCGACGAATCGATCGACACCACACGCTTCGCTCCGCCTTTCAAGGCCGCCAGCGAAAAGCCGCCGGTGTAGCAGAAGCAATTCAGTACGTCGCGATCTTTCGCCAGCTCCTGCACCAGCAAGCGGTTGTCGCGCTGGTCGACGTAGAAGCCGGTTTTGTGGCCGTTGCGCACGTCGACGTGATAGCGCACGCCGTTTTCGCTCGCGATCAGCGCTTCCGACGGCGCCTCGCCCGCGAGCACGCCGGTGATCTGCTCGAGCCCTTCTTTCTGGCGAATCGACACGTCCGAACGCTCGTAGACGTTAGGACAGCCGGTCGCGTCGGTCAGCGCCGCGACGATCGCTTCCTTCCATGCTTCGACGCCCGTCGCCATGAACTGGCACACCAGCTGGCTGCGCTGGCCCGCGTCCTCGGCGACGTAGTGATCGACGATCAGGCCAGGCAGGCCGTCCGCTTCGCCGAAAATCAGCCGCACCGCGCCGGTGTTGTGCACCATCGTTTGACGGTGCGCGAGCGCGCGCTGCACGCGGCGCTTGAAGAACGCGTGATCGATCGGCTCCATTTCGTCGAAGCTCCATACGCGTGCGCGAATCTGCGAATGCGGGCTGTAGGCCGCACGGGCGAGGAAACGGCCGTCGTGCGCGCGCACCAGCACGGTCGCGCCGGGAGCGGGATTGCCGTCGACGCGATCGATCACGTTGGCATAGACCCACGGATGGCGGCGCAGCAGCGATTTTTCTTTCGACGGTTTGAGCGTAACGGTATTCATTGGGGTGTCAGCAGGAGCAGTAGGCCGCGTGGACAAAGAGGCACACGGCAAGTGAAGCGAAGGCGGAGACCGCAAGCCGCAAAAAAGCAAAGAGCGGAATCAGTCGCGTTTTTTGGCGCGCGGATGCGCCTGATCGTAGACGTGCGCGAGATGCTGGAAATCGAGCGCGGTATAGACCTGCGTGGCGGTGATACTGGCGTGCCCGAGCAGTTCCTGCACGGCCCGCAGATCGCCGCTCGATTGCAGCACATGTGTGGCGAACGAATGCCGCAGCACGTGCGGATGCACATTGGCGGGAATGCCGGCGACCAGCGCCGCGCGCTTCACGCGATCACGCACGACATTCGGCGACAGCCGATTGCCGCGCGCCGACAGAAACAGCGGATGCGGATCGTGTTTCACCATCTGATCACGCACAGCGAGCCACACGTTCAGGGCATCGAGCGCCTTGCTGCCGACTGGCACGATGCGGCGCCGATTGCCTTTGCCGAGCACTTCGACTTCGGCGGAATCGAGCTTGAGCCAGCCCGCGGAGCGGTAACCGCTGGCGTCGGCAAAACGGGCGTCGAGACCGACCAGCTCGGACAGTCGCAGGCCCGACGAGTAGAACAGTTCGAGCATCGCGTGGTCGCGCAAACCTTCAGGCGTCGCAGCGGGCGGGCTTTCCATCAGGCGCGTGGCGTCGTCGACGGACAGCGCTTTCGGCAGTGATTTGGCCTGCTTCGGCGCCCGCACAGTGGCGACCGGATTGGCCGGCAGATCGACGCGTCCCGCGAACCAGCGGTAAAACGCCCGCCAGCACGACAGCCGATGGCTGATCGAGCGCGCCGTCAGGCCGCCGGCATGCGCCCGCGAAACCGCGCCGCGAATATCGACAGCGGTGAGGCTTTCGAGCGGCCGGCCTTTGGCCAGCAGCTTGAGCTCTTCGAGTTCGTGGGTGTAGCCGCGCAGCGTGTGTGCCGACAGTCGCCGCTCATGTTCGAGATTCGACAGATAGGCGGCGATCGGGTCGGCTTCGGTCACGATGGCCTTTGGCGGGATCGGCGGCTCAGCGCGGCAGCAGACGGCTCAGCGCCGCGCTCGCCAACGCGCCGATCTGCGTCAGGAAATCGGTTGCCATGCCGTCGTGGAAGCGGCGGGCATCGGCCGAACCCATCACCAGCAGGCCGAAGGTGGGTGCTTCTTCCTTGCCCTCGGGGTCGCGCAGTGCGAGCAGCGCAATCGACTCAGTGGCGTGCGCGGACTCGTCGGTACCGCCTGCGGCCCCGTCGTCGCTCACCGCCGACACCGTCGGCACCAGCCACTGCGCCGCTTCGAAGCCGGTGTTCGCGCCACAGTACGGCGTGGTGAGGCTATTCGCGAAGATTCGTACTTCCTCGCCGACATGGCGCGCGAACTCGGCCTGTGCATACGGCTCGGAGACATCCCACACACGCAGCGCGGCTTGTGGCACGTCGAAAATATCGCGTAAGCCGTTGGAGATCGTACGCGGCAGCGCGTACGGATCGCGTTCGGCCATCACGCGAATGGTCCAGCGATTGAATTTTGAAGCGATGCTGTCGTTTTCGTGCCCATAGCGCAGCAGCTCGGCCAGCCGCCGTTCGAGATGCTTGTTCTTGTCGCGCAGCATTTCCATTTGCCGTTCCTGCAGCGACACCGCGGCTTTGCCGTGCGGGTTCGCAAGCCGGATCGTCGCGAGCATTTCCGCGTGTTCGGCGAAGAATTCGGGGTTGGCGAGCAGGTATTCGGCGACTTCGCGATCGTTCATGGTTTCGGCTAAAGGACTACGGGACGACGCCTTCGGGCGGCGCATCGGTCATGAGTTCGGTCGGCCGGTGAAGAGCTGTTTCGTCCGGCTTTTCATCGGCTTCTTCGTCGGCCTGTTCGAGGCCACTTGTCTGGTACATCCTGGGCCGATCGCTCGGCCGCTGAATCGGGTAGTGCGCTGGCGCGGGTCAGTCGGCCAGTTCGATTTCGCCTTCGAAGACGGTTGCCGCGGGGCCAGCCATCAGCAGCGGCGTGCCTTCTTGCAAGTTATCCCACGTGATGGTCAGCTGGCCGCCGTGCGTGTGCACCCGCACCGGCGCGTCCAGCAGCCCGCGGCGAATGCCGGCGGCGACTGCCGCGCACGCGCCCGTGCCGCACGCCAGCGTTTCGCCGGCGCCGCGTTCGTAGACCCGCAGCTTGATCTCGCTACGTCCGACAATCTGCATGAAGCCCGCGTTCACTCGCTGCGGGAAACGTGCATGCCGTTCGATCACAGGACCTTCGACGAGGACCGGAAAATCTTCGACGTCGTCGACCACTTGCACCGCGTGCGGATTGCCCATCGACACCACCGAAATCCAGCGCGTCGCGCCGTTCACGTCGAGCGGCCAGAGCGTGTCCGCGCCCTCGCGGCGGCCTTCGAGCCCTTTGGTGGCGAACGGTACGCGCTCCGGTTCGAACACGGGGGCGCCCATGTCGACCAGCACTTCGCCGTTTTCCTGCATGGTCAGCAGGATCGTGCCGTTCTGCACTTGCACGCGCACGCTGCGCTTGTCGGTCAGGCCGTTGTCGCGCACGAACTTGACGAAGCAGCGCGCACCGTTGCCGCAGTGCTCGACCTCGCCGCCGTCGCAATTGAAGATGCGATATCTGAAATCGACGCCGTCCACGGTGGGTTTCTCGACCAGCAGCAACTGGTCGGCGCCAACGCCGAAATGCCGGTCCGCGAGCGCGCGCACCTGCGCCGGCGTCAGGTTGACCGGCTGGGTGTAGCCGTCGAGCACGACGAAGTCGTTACCCGCGCCGTGCATTTTGGTGAATTTCAGTTTCATCACGCTATTGTAAGTGACGCGCCCGCAGGTGCGCCGAACGTCGTTTTATTTAAGCGTTCAGGCGCTTTTTTCGAAGACCGTTCAGTAGACGCTCGGCTCGCCCGGCGGCCGGGTCTTGAAGCGCTTGTGCACCCAGTAGTACTGCTCGGGGATCAGCGGAATCTGCTCTTCGAGGAAGGCGTTCATGCGGCGCGCGTCGGCGTCGTCGTCGCCCGAGGGATAGTTGTCCCACGGCTTGAAGACCTTCAGCCGGTAGCCCTTGTAGTTCGGCAGCACCTCGCCGATGAACGGTACCACTTGCGCATGGCCGACCCCAGCGAGCCGCCCGACCGCCGTCAGCGTGCACGCCTGTACGCCGAAGAACGGCACGAACGTCGAGTTGCGCATGCCGTAGTCCATATCGGCGCCGAGCATGACGGGCTTGCGGTCGCGCAGCCAGCGCAGCACGATGCGCGCACTGTCCGCGCGGCTTGCCATGTCCGCGCCGAACCGGCCGCGCGCGGCAATCGCCACGTCGTCGAGCACCTTGTTGGACATCGGTTGATAGAGCGCGCCGCACTGCCGGCGCAGCGCGTGATTGATGAACACGGAGCCTGCCTCGATACCGACGAAATGCGCGCCAAGCAACAGGGTGGGCGGCATGTCGGGGTCCAGCAGGTCGATCTCGCTATCCACCTGCACGAGCTTTTCGAGCTTCTTCGCCGAGCCGAACCACTGGACGCTGCGCTCGACATAGCTGCGAATCGCGTGGCGGAAGTGTTTCTGCGCGATCTCTTCGCGATGCTCGGCGGTCCACTCCGGGAAACACAAGCTCAGATTGATGTGGACGATGCGCTTACGGTTGCTGGGGATCTGATAGAGCAGCCAGCCCAGCCCGTCGCCCAGTCGCGCAACGAAACCGTATGGCAGCAACGCCAGAAGTTTCAGCAGCCCAATGGCCAGATGGGCACCAAGACGACTCAGCATGCCGGCCCTCCGTATAGGGCGTCGAGCGACGCTTTGCTCAAGAAACCTGAAGACGGGTCGAAATACAGCACGGGTGATCACTCTGTGACAATCAAAGGAAGTCGCTATAATAAGGGCTTCGCCGAGTTAATAGACAACTTGCGGGGCGAAGCTGGCGGGTGCGATCCATGGGATAAGCCCCCTGCCGGTAAGGTAATCCGCTAAAGCGTCGCCGCTTCAAGGCTCCCGAAGCTGGCTACGTGAAACTCAACCGTAACCACAAAACAGGAGTCTGCAACGTGGCAAACGATTATCTCTTCACTTCCGAATCCGTGTCCGAAGGCCATCCCGACAAAGTCGCGGATCAGATTTCGGACGCCATCCTCGACGCCATCCTGACCCAGGACAAGTACTCGCGTGTCGCAGCCGAAACGCTGTGCAACACGGGTCTCGTCGTGCTGGCCGGTGAAATCACCACCACCGCGAACGTCGATTACATACAGGTTGCGCGCAACACGATCAAGCGCATCGGCTACGACAACACCGATTACGGTATCGACTACCGCGGCTGCGCGGTGCTGGTGGCGTACGACAAGCAATCGCCGGACATTGCCCAGGGCGTGGACCGCGCGCACGACAACAACCTCGATCAAGGCGCCGGCGACCAGGGCCTGATGTTCGGTTATGCGTGTGAAGAAACGCCGGAACTGATGCCGCTGCCGATCCACCTGTCACATCGTTTGGTGGAACGTCAGGCGAATCTGCGCCGCGACGGCCGCCTGCCCTGGCTGCGTCCGGATGCGAAGTCGCAGGTCACCGTGCGTTATGTCGACGGCAAGCCGCATGCGATCGACACGGTCGTGCTGTCCACGCAGCATTCGCCGGACATCGATCTGGCCACGCTGCGCGAAGCCGTGATCGAAGAAGTCATCAAGCCGACGCTGCCGGCTGACCTGATCAAGGGCGACATCAAGTTTCTGGTGAACCCGACCGGCCGGTTCGTGATTGGCGGCCCGCAAGGCGATTGCGGCCTGACGGGTCGCAAGATCATCGTCGATACGTACGGCGGCGCAGCTCCGCACGGCGGCGGCGCGTTCTCGGGCAAGGATCCGTCGAAGGTCGACCGTTCGGCAGCTTATGCCGGCCGTTATGTCGCGAAGAACATCGTGGCGGCTGGTTTGGCGTCGCGCTGCCTGATTCAGGTGTCGTACGCGATCGGCGTTGCCCAGCCGACGTCGGTCATGGTCAACACGTTCGGCACGGGCCGCGTATCGGATGCGACGATCACGAAGCTGGTGCTGGAGCATTTCGACCTGCGTCCGAAGGGCATCATCCAGATGCTCGACCTGCTGCGCCCGATCTACGAGAAGAGCGCGGCCTACGGCCACTTCGGCCGCGAAGAGCCGGAATTCACGTGGGAAGCCACGGATAAGGCACTCGTGCTCGCCGAAGCAGCAGGCACCGAACCGGTTGTCGCGCTCGCCGAATAAGCGCACGCAATCCGCTTCAACAAAAAACCCCGCCCGGGCGCCAAGCCGGGGACGGGGTTTTTTATTGCCTTTGCGGTGTGCCGCGACTCATTCGGCCACTCACTTAGCCACGCACTCAGCGACTCGCAAACGCGAACGCAAACCAGCCGCTGCTACCACTCGTCGACATCCGGCGCGGGCGGCGGCTCGTACTCTGCGGGGCGGCGACCGGCGCATTGTGCGTAGCGGTGAGGCGCAACGGCGTCGGTTTGCGCAGCAGCGTGCGCAGCGAAAAGCGGCGCGAACTGCCTTGCAGGCGCAGTGCGGAGAAGAAGGTGTGGAACCACGTGCGAATGCCGTCGACCGCTTTGGCTTCGCGCCATTGTTCGCCTAATGCGCGAGTGCGGGTGGCATGGTGACGCAGTGCACGCACAACATGGCGGCGTGCCGGACGCGCCGCTTTAAGTGCGGCGCGGGTAAGACGGGTGCTCAGAAGAGTATGCATGGCTTCACAAGTGGGCAACGTGTCGCGCGACGGAGTGTGCGCCAGAAAGAGCACCAAATGTGCCAACGGCGGTGTCGCGATGGACGGCGCGAAAGCCCGGAATTCGACTGGAAAGGACACGGAGGACGGCGGAGTCGGCCTTGGCGGGCAGCGCGTGCCGTAAAAGTGCGGGAAGAACGATCAACATGTGTGCAGGCTACACGCGATTCATGACGTCAGAAAGTCGGTTTTTACCCTGCGAATACGGGTTTTTACGGAGTGAACAGGATTTGCCTGTTTGCGGGGTCGCGCCCTTTGCGGGCGATTTTCGTGCGTGCGTGCCCAGACTGCGTGCCATGCAAACCGCCCATTCGCGTGAAAGTAGTGCGTAAGGCCCGGCTTCCCGGCAGATGAAACAGCACGCAGTCCGATCGCGCCCGTTTTACAATCGAGCATCAGTCAGTCGAAAGTAACGGAACACCATGTCACTTCACTCGAAGAAAGAGCAGATTCAAACGTTGCGGGAGCAGGGATTTGTCGTCGTGCCGGGACTGGTTTCGCCCGAGCGTTGCACTGAACTGAAGCAGATTGCAGAGCGCCAGTTGCAGGAAGCGGCCGCGCCAATCGAATTCGAAGCGGATCTGCGCTATCCGGGCGCACCGGACTCCAAACACGCGCCGGGTGGGCATACGGTTCGCCGCCTGCTGGATGCGTACGGGCGCCATCCGCATTTTGCGCAATGGGCCACCGCGCCGGAAATTCGCGGCTGGATGGAGTTGTACTTCGGCGAGGAGCCGCGCTTATCGCGGGCGCATCACAATTGCATGATGACCAAGCATCCTGCTTATGGCAGTTTGACCGGCTGGCATCGTGACGTGAGGTATTGGTCGTTCGAGCGTGACGACCTGGTGTCGGTGTGGCTCGCGGTGGGGTCGGAGACGGTCGATAACGGGGCGCTGTGGCTGGTGCCGAAGTCGCACAGCGCGGCTTTCACATCCGACCGCTTCGACGAGGCCAAGTTTTTCCGCTCGGATCTGGAAGAGAATCAGGCGTTGATTCGCACTGCGGTTTCGCCCGAACTAAAGCCCGGCGACGTGGTGTTCTTTCATTGCAACACGCTGCATTCGGCCGGCAAGAATCTCAGCGATCAGGTGAAATTTTCTTTGGTGTTCACCTATCACGGGGCGAGCAATGTGCCCCTGCCGGGATCCCGCTCGGCGGCCAAGCCTGAAATTGTCTTTTAGGTTTTTTTGCCTTTCGCGGCGCGGAGGCCCTTTGGTCCCACGCCGTGCAGGCAATTCACGCTCTACCGCTTGCGCCCGGAAACTGCCACCCCGGTCAGGCCGGCAATCGTGGCGATAACGCCGCCCACAATCAGCATGATCGCCTTGTTGGTCGGAGATCCGGTGAACACGCGGGACACCTCGCTGCTGACCGAGTTGAACGCCTGCCCGCCGAAATACAACAACACAATACCGCCGACAATCAGCGCGATTGAAATCGCCTTCGTCATGAACCCATCCCTCCGCTAAGCTTTGATCGGCCAAAGTGTAAGGGAGCCGCAAGCCGTCGTCCATCCCGCATACTGGGCGCCTGCACGCATCGCGGCGATTGGCTACCATAGCGGTCTGGCCTCACCCATACCTGAATATAAAACCTGCACGCCTCCCGCAGCATGTGATTTCCTCACGCCCGTGATCGCCGGGCGACTTCAACATCAAGGACACTAGCAATGGCTTACGAAGCAGCTTCAGAACGCTATTCGGACATGAAATACCGAGTCTGCGGCAAGTCGGGTCTCAAACTGCCGGCGCTGTCGCTGGGCCTGTGGCACAACTTCGGCGATACCACGCCGATCTCCACGCAGCGCGACATCCTGCGCACGGCCTTCGATCTGGGCATCACGCACTTCGACCTCGCCAACAACTACGGCCCCCCGTACGGCAGCGCCGAAACCAATTTCGGCCGGCTCTTCAAGGACGACTTCAAGCCGTATCGCGACGAACTGCTGATTTCGTCGAAGGCAGGTTGGGACATGTGGCCGGGTCCGTACGGTCAGGGCGGCGGCTCGCGTAAATATGTGCTCGCGAGTCTCGATCAGAGCCTGCAGCGCATGGGCCTCGACTACGTCGATATCTTCTATTCGCATCGTTTCGATGCCGATACGCCGCTCGAAGAAACCGCCGGTGCATTGGCAACCGCCGTGCAGCAGGGCAAGGCGCTGTACATCGGTATTTCGTCATACTCGGCCACCAAGACGCTCGAAATGGCGAAGCTGCTCGCCGAGTACAAGGTGCCGCTCCTGATCCATCAGCCGGCGTACAACATGCTCAACCGCTGGATCGAGCAGGAATTGCTGGACACGCTCGAGAAAGTCGGCGCGGGCGCCATCGCGTTCACGCCGCTCGCGCAGGGCTTGCTCACCGGCAAATATCTGAACGGCGTGCCGGAAGACGCGCGCGTCAATAAGCCGGGCGGCGGTTCGTTGAAGCAGGAGCATCTGAGCCCGCAAAACATCGAGCACGTGCGCAAGCTCAACGACATCGCGCAGCGTCGCGGACAAAGCCTCGCGCAGATGGCGCTCGCCTGGGCGCTGCGCGATCCGCGCGTCACGTCGGTGCTGATCGGCGCAAGCCGCGCGGAACAGGTGCGTGAGAACGTCGGTGCGCTGAAGAATCTCGCGTTCTCGAAGGAGGAGCTGGCGGAGATCGATCGCTATGCGACCGAAGGCGGCATCAACCTGTGGGAAAAACCGTCGACGGATCAGGCGATTTGATCCCGCAGCGTGTCAGGTCGTAGAGACACGCCGTAGAAACGAAGAAAGCCGCCCATGAGGCGGCTTTCTTTCAAACGCAATTCAAGCGCACACGTTTCCCACGCAATGGCCGAAGCGAGTGCGTTCAGTTGACCGAACCATCGGCGAAGCGCACAGGCCGCCTTCGCCGGACCCCGCTACACTAGCGCAGGCAAGCCTTCGACCAGCACGACCGCGAACACCACACCGATCAGCGCGCCAAGCACGCGTAACGCGTTGTGCCGAAATTCCGTCTTGCAGGGGAGCGCGCCGACAAACAGGGCGCCGGCCAGCGCCATCGGAATGACCAGGATGAAATCGCCGATCGTAAAGTAGGTCGTCATACCCGTCTCCTTATGTAATACCAACGCGGGCAGCGGCTCGATTTCTGGAGTCATGCACTGCCAGCAGTCGATTCGAGTATAGGCGACGGTTAGATCAACATAACAACGTATTGCGGCGCTGCAGCGCGTCTTCGCAGGCTGCTGAACCCAGTGCCGCAGGGGGAGCCGCGATTGGCGCGTTGCAGCAAAAACCTCGTAAAAAATGAAGTGTTTGCTTACACAGGCCTTACTTTCCGAGCTTGTTTGATGCGCTGCGGATAGTTCTCGCCTTACAGGGGCATACCCCGTGCAGGCCCTGATTCACGCTGTGTCCAGGCCGGGTTTCCGCAAGGCCGATCAGCAGCGTTCCCTCATGCCGTGATCCGTTCGCGCTGCCGCAAGCGCATGGCCGCAACGAGGCCTACGACAAGCAGCACGCCGACCAGTCCGGCGACGCCGTTCCAGCCATCGGCTGCCCATACGCGTCCGCCATAAGAACCGACCACGCTCGAACCGATGTAATACGCGAGCAGATATAGCGCGGCCGCCTGGCCTTTGGCTTCCTTGGCGAGGCGTCCGACCCAGCCGCTCGCCACCGAGTGTCCGGCGAAAAAGCCGAACGTCACGAAAGCAATGCCGGTCGCAATGGCTGCCAGCGGATGCAGCATCGTGAGTGCGAGTCCAAATGCCATCAGCAGCAAGCTGGCGGTCAGCACGCGCGCCCGGCCGAAGGTGTCGGCCATGCGGCCCGACCACGGCGAGGCAACCACGCCCGTCAGATAGACGACGAAAATCGCGCCGATCTCTGACTGACTCAGCAGGTACGGTGGCGCGAGCAGCCGGTAACCGATGTAGTTGTACAGCGTGACGAAGCTGCCCATCAGCACGAAGCCGAGCAGAAATAGCAGCGGCAAGCCGGGTCGCGTGAATTGTTTGAGCAAGGCGGTGCGGTGATGGGAAAAGCCGAGCCCACGACGCGGTACGAAATGGCGCGACGGCGGCAGCAACGCACGAAACGCGAGCATCGACAGAATGCCGAGCACGCCGATCGTACCGATTGCCACGCGCCACGAAAACAGATCCGCGACCACGCCGGTGATCACGCGCCCAGCCATCCCGCCGATCGCCGTGCCACCGACGTAAAGCCCCATCGCCAGACCGAGTCCATCCGGATGCACTTCTTCCGCGAGGTACGCCATCGCGACGGCGGGCACGCCACCGAGCGCGAGGCCCTCGAGCATGCGCAACACGAGCAATTGATGCCAGTGCGGCGCGATCGACACGGCGATCGTCAGCAGCGCCGACAGCGTGAGCGATGCCGTCATCAACTTGTGACGGCTCCAGCCTTCGGAGACGAACCCAGCCACGAATATGGCGAGCGCGAGCGCGGCTGTCGTCAGTGAGAGCGACAAGCTGCTTTGTGCCGGCGTTACGTTGAACGCCGTAGAGAACGCCGGCAGCAGTGGCTGTACGCAATACAGCAGTGAGAAGGTGGCGTAACCCGCGAACAGCAGTGCGATGCTGGCGCGCCAATAGGCACGCGTGCCGCGTTCGAGATAGGGAATGTCAGGGACGCCAGGCACAGTAGCGGAGGTGAACGAAGCAGACGAAACAGGAACAGCCGAAGCAGCAGTCCGGTGGGAATCCGGCGATGCGGTCACGAAAAAATCTCCTTGGGGAGCGCAAAGTACTCAAAGCAGTTAAGGATACGCTGAAAAGTTTAACCGTGCGCCGCCGCATCGCTCGCGGGCGGTACGGGATGCACGATCTGTTCGTCGGTCGGCAAGGCGGACGCGTCCCAACCGCCGCCCAATGCCTTGATCAACGCGACGCTCGCGGCCATGCGGCGGCGCGCGATCGACACCGCATTCCGCTCGTTGCTGAGCGCCGTGGTTTGCGCGACCACGACGTCGAGATACGTAATCGCGCCGTTTTTATAGCGATTCGACACGACCGCCAGCGAACGCTGCGCGGCAGCCACGGCGTCGTCTTGCGCGGCGGCTTCCTGTTCCAGCACGCGCAATGCGGCGAGGTTGTCTTCGACCTGGCCGAACGCCGTCAGCACGGTTTGGCGGTACTGCGCAACGCTTTCGTCGTAGTGCGCACGGGCTTGCTCTTTCACCGATGCACGTCCGCCGAAGTCGAGCAGCGTGCCGGCCAGTGTTGGCCCGAGCGACCACAGACGGCTCGGCGCCAGCAGCCATTGGCTGTAGTTGGTCGCTTCGAGCCCACCCGTCACCGACAAAATCAGGTTCGGAAAGAATGCCGCCGTTGCCACGCCGATCTGCGCGTTCATATCGGCGACGTGCCGCTCTGCCGACGCGATGTCGGGCCGTCGTTCGAGCAACGCGGATGGCACGCCGGCCGCCGCGACCACCGGCACGGCGGTGAGCGGCGCAACCGGCAGGGAAAACGTCGAGGGCGTCTGCCCGATCAGGATCGCGATCGCATGTTCGAGTTGCGCGCGCTGCACGCCGAGGTCGAGCGCTTGCGCCTGAGTGGTTTGCAACTGCGTCTGCGCCTGCGCGACATCGGCGTCGGTGGCGATGCCGCCGGTGTAGCGGTGTTGCGTCAGATCGAGTGCTTCCTTGTAGGCCTTGATCGTGTCGTCGAGAAGTTGGCGTTCCTGATCGAGACCGCGGAGTTCGAAGTAGTCCGTTGCCAGTTCGGCCTGCATCGAGAGGAGCGCGGCTTGCGCATCGGCGGCGCTCGCCTGCGCTTCGGCTTTCGCGCCCTCGACGCTGCGCGACACGCGGCCCCACAAGTCCGGTTCCCACGACGCGTCGGCTTGCACGAGGTAATCGTTCAGCGTGAGACCGGCGGTCGATTTATGCAGCACATTCTCCGAGGTCCGCCCACGAGAATAATCGCCGTTCGCGCTGACGACAGGGAAGAAGGTCGAGCGGTATTGCGCAACTGTCGCGCGGGCGGCGCGAAAGCGCGCCTCGGCGGCCTGCACGTTCTGGTTCGCGCTCGCGACCTGCTGCTCGAGCGCGTCGAGCGTCGGGTCCGCGTAGACGTTCCACCACGCGCCGCGCGTAAAGGTATCGGCGGGTTGCGCGGGCTTCCAGCCGGTGCCTTCGAGTTCCTTGTAGGTTGCGGCGGTGGTGGCAGGTGGTTTGACGTAGTCGGGGCCTACGGTGCAGGCGGTGAGCGTGAACACAAAGACCGACGCTACGGCAAGCAGCGAGCCGTGTGCAAACGGTGGCCCGACATGGCGACGTGATACTGGCGCGCTCACAAGGACATCCTCGCTGATTGCAGGCTGGCGACGTGGGCGATTGGCGCGCTTGCGGCCGCAGCACCAGAGGCGCCCGCAGCGCCCTCCGCACTCGAAGCACCCGCTGCGCTACTCGCAGCAGCCCCCGCTTTTGCCGGCACGATCCGCACCGGCGCCCCATCGATGATCGAATCCTGCGGATTCAGAATCACCTGTTCATCGCCTTGCAAACCGGATGCGATTGCTACGCGCGTGCCGAAGTCTGTTCCGAGCGAAACCGACAGCAGCTTCACTTTGTGCTGTGGATCCACGGTGGCCACTTTCACGCCGTCCGAGCGAAACAGCAGCGCGTTGCCAGGCAGCGTAAACGGCGCGGCGCCGGCGCCCAACGCGAAATGCACCTGCGCGTATGCGCCCGGCAGCAGATCGCCATTGCGATTGTCTACGTCGACTTCGACGAGCATGGTCCGCTGTTGCGGATCGACGGCGCCCGAGGTACGCGCCACGGTCCCTGGATAATGTTTGGGCGGCGTCTCGGTGAGCGTCAGAAACGCCGTCTGCTGCGCGCGGACCTGCTGTGCGTAGGCCTGCGGCACGTTCACATACACACGCAATCTATCCGCCTGCGCGACATGGAACAGTTCCTTCGCCGGTCCGCCGGAACTGCCTGCGTCGATCAATGCGCCGACATCGACATTGCGTGCCGTCACGATGCCATCGAACGGCGCGTAGACCTTCTGGAACGACTGCGTCTTTTCGAGGCGCGCCACGTTGAAGTGAGCGGCGTCCAGCGTGCCTTTCTTCGCGAGCATGTCGCCGACCTTCTCGTCGGTTTCCTGCTTCGAGACCGATTTGCTTTTCAGCATGTCAGTCCAACGGTCGGCGGTGCTTTTCGCGAGCGCGTAGTTGGCGTTGGCATTCGCGAGGTCGGCGCGGGCGGCGCGCAGTTGATCGTCGACTTCCGGTGTGTCGATCTCCGCGAGCAACTGGCCATTCTTGACGTGCGCGCCGATGTCCGCGTACCACTTCTTCAGATAGCCGTTGGTGCGTGCGTAAATCGGCGTGTCGAGAAAGGCTTGCACGTTGCCGGGCAGCACGAGGTCGAGTCCCGCCGTCGACTTCTGCGGACGCACGACTTCGACGTTCGTCTGACTGGCGTGCTCGGCGTCGCGCTCGAGTGCCGCATGCGCGTCATGGCGCGACCAGATACCTTGCGCCGCGAGCAGGACGATCACCACGACTACTGCCACGATTACCCAGCGTGCGCGCTTCCCTTTTGCTGGATCGGGCGCGGCGTTGGATCCGTCTGGACGTTTTCCTTCCATCAAGCTTCCCCTATCAGAATGCGTGGGCAGTCGAAGCTGCCTCTTGTGCTTTGTGTTGCGTGTGTCGTACTAGTTGTCATGGTTTTTGCACCACATGCTCGGCCGCACGCTGGCGCCGTGCCGCGAGCCGCCGGTAGATCATCGAAAACACAACGGGCACGAAGATCAGCGTAGCTAACGTGCCGACCGTCAAACCACCGATCACCGCGCGCCCGAGCGGCGCATTCTGCTCGCCGCCTTCGCCGAGACCGGTCGCCATCGGCACCATGCCGATCACCATCGCGAGCGCCGTCATCAGTACCGGGCGGAAACGCGTGAAGCCCGCCTCGATCGCCGCGCGCGTCGCGTCGCCGTGTTCGAGCAGTTGTTCGCGTGCAAAGCTGATCACGAGAATCGAGTTCGCAGTGGCGATGCCGATACACATGATCGCGCCCGTCAGCGCAGGAATCGACAGCGTGGTGTGCGTGAGAAACAGCATCCACACAATGCCTGCGAGCGCGCCCGGCAGCGCCGTGATGATGATGAAGGGATCGAGCCACGACTGGAAATTCACCACGATCAGCAGATACACCAGCAGGATCGCAAATACCAAACCGGCGAACAGGCCCGAGAACGAATCGTTCATCGTCTGCACCTGGCCGCGTACTTCGATGGTCGAGCTTTTGGGGAGGTTGGCTTTGGCGTTGTCGATGATCTTGCTGATGTCGTCGGAGACGCCGCCAAGATCGCGGCCGTCGGCGGTGCCGAAAATGTCGATGGTGGTCTGCGCGTTGTAGTGGGTGAGCACCGCGTTGCCCGCTTCGCGTTTCATCGTGGCGAGTGAGCCGAGGATATTGCTGCGGCCGTTGGCATTCAGCGGAATGTTCGCGAGCGATTGCAGCGAATCGATCGTGTATTGCGGCGCTTCCGTGATCACGTTGTAGCTGACACCGTTGCGCGGATTGAGCCAGAACGTCGGCGTGGTCTGCTGGCTGCCGGACAGCGTAATCAGCAGATCGCTTGCGATGTCGCGTTGCGAGAAGCCGGCTTGCTGTGCGCGTGTACGGTCCACGTCGATAAAGATGCGCGGCAAATCGGCGGGCTGCTGGATGCGCGCATCGGCGAGACCCGGCACGGTGCGCAGCCGGTTCAGCAACTGCGCGGCGAACGCGCGATTGCCGGCGACGTCGCGCCCGACGATCTGAATGTCGATCGGCGAGGGCATGCCGAAGTTGAGTGTCTGACTGACGATATCCGCGGGCAGGAAGGCGAACTGCACGCCGGGGAATTCATCGGTGAGCGTGCGGCGCAGCGTGCGCACGTAATCGGCGCTCGGATGATGATCGGGATTCAGCGTGATGAGCACGTCCGAATCCGAGGTGCCGATCGTGCCGGTGTTGCTGTACGAGAGATTAATGCCCGAGACCGGCAAGCCGATATTGTCGATGAGCGAATGCAACTCGCCCGGCGGTATCAGCTGACGAATCCGCGTATCGACCCGATCGGTCACTACTGCGGTTTCCTCGACCCGCATGCCGGTTTTCGCGCGTAGATGCAGCGCAATGGTGCCCGCATCGACTTGCGGGAAAAAGTCGCGGCCGAGAAACGGCATCAGCAGCATCGACGCGCCACAGCAGACGAGGAACAGCGTCACGAACAGACCCGGTCGTGCAACCCGCGCCTCGAGAAACACGCGATAGCGATCGCGAAAACGTGCGAAGCCGCGCTCGAAGGCATAGTGCACGCGCATGAACGGATTGCGCGTTTGCTCGGGCGCGTGATGCAGATCCGCCGGCTTGTGGTGGTGGCGCAGCAGGTACTTCGCCATGGTCGGCACGAGCGTACGCGAGAAGAAATACGAGGCCAGCATCGCGAACACCACCGCTTCGGCGAGCGGAATGAACAGGTAGTGCGCGACGCCCGTCAGCAGAAACATCGGCACGAACACGATGCAGATCGATAAGGTCGAGACCAGAGTCGGAATCGCGATCTGGTGCGCGCCGTCGAGAATCGCCTGCTCCAGCGTCTTGCCCTGCTCGAGTTGATGGCTGATGTTTTCGATCGCCACCGTCGCGTCGTCGACCAGAATACCGACCGCGAGCGCGAACCCGCCCAACGTCATGATGTTGATGGTTTCGCCAAGCATCGACAGCGCGATGATCGAGGTGATCATTGACAGCGGAATCGACACGGCGATGATCAACGTCGCGCGCCAGTTGCCGAGGAACAGCAGAATCATCAGACCGGTGAGACACGCGGCGATCAGCGCTTCGCGCAGCACGCCCTGCACCGAGGCGCGCACGAACAGCGACTGATCGGCCACCGGGTCGATATTCAGCGAAGCCGGCACGAGGTTGCGCAGCGTCGGCATCATCTTCTTGATACGGTCGACGATTTCGAGCGTGGATGTGTTGCCGCTTTTGTTGATGGTCAGCAAGGCGGCGCGCTGGCCGTTCACGCGCACGATGTTGGTTTGCGGCTGGAAGCCGTCGCGCACATGAGCGACGTCGCGGATATAGACGGTGCCGTTAGCCGTGGATTTGATCGGAATGTTATTGAGGCCAGCGAGCGAATCCGGACTGCCGTTCATCTCCACCGAATATTCCGTCGAACCGATTTTCGCGGTGCCGGAG
The DNA here is from genome assembly GCF_046026675.1 of Paraburkholderia sediminicola. Taxonomy (GTDB): domain Bacteria; phylum Pseudomonadota; class Gammaproteobacteria; order Burkholderiales; family Burkholderiaceae; genus Paraburkholderia; species Paraburkholderia sediminicola_F. Next base: position 159,333 of record NZ_JAQQEY010000001.1, read on the forward strand.
GGCAGGATCAGATTTTGTGCGGTGACGGCGTTGACCACGTCCATTGGCGACAGATTGCGCTCCTGCAGCTTGCGCGAATCGATATCGACCATGATCTGCCGCTGCTTGCCGCCGTACGGCAACGGAGCCGAAGCGCCCGGCACGGTGGCGAGTTGCGTCTTCAGGAAGTTATTGCCGAAGTCGAACAGCTCCTGCTCGGTGAGCGAAGCTGACGACAGCGCGAGGCGCAGGATCGGCACCGTCGAGGCGTTGTAGCGCAGGATATTCGGCGGCGTGATGCCTGGCGGCAGCGAACGCAATTGCGTCTGTGACAGCGCCGTGACTTCGGCGAGCGCTTCATCGATATTCGCGTGCGGCTGGAAAAAGATCTTCACCACTGCGATCCCATTCAGCGAAGTCGACTCCGTATGCTCGATATCGTTGACCGCGGTCGACAGCCCGCGCTCGTAGTTGAGCACGATGCGTTTTTCCATTTCGTCGGCGGGCAGGCCGTTGTACGACCAGATCACCGAAAGCACCGGAATGTCGATATTTGGGAAAATGTCGGTCGGCGTGCGCAGGATCGTCAGCGGGCCGACGATCAGCAAAAGCAGGGCCAGCACGACGAAGGTATAGGGGCGCCGCAGCGCCAGACGAACGATCCACATGGCTAGTGAAGGGGATGAAAGCCGGCGCCGCGGACGTGGCGTGCACAGCGGCCATGAGGCATGCCGCGACGGCGGCCGGCGGTCGCCACGGGCGAATTAAGCGGGTCGTTCTGACGGTGCATGATTTTGATATATCGCCCCGGCTGGGTTTATGATGGTCTCGTTACGACGCTTTACGCCCAGATCATCGGCCCGGCGCGCTGTAATGGGAATAGGGCGAAACGACGGGTGAACAGCCCTGAGTTCGCGCTTTCCATGGCCCCGCAAAACGGGAACAATGACTCGAACCTCTCACGCGTCTTACGCGCAGCAGATTGGGTGCGTACGCAACGTTATCGGCGAAGCGGCGCTTTTATCATCACCTTGACCGGCGCGGAAACCATAAAGCCGGCTATGGGAGAAACGGGGAAACATCATGCAAATCGGTTCCATTGTCCGATCGGTGCATATCGCGGTGCCGCAGGGCGCACGCGGGATTGTCATGCGCATTCTCGGCGACATGGCTATGGTGGCCTGGTATGCCGGCGAACCCGGCACATCGGAGCATCTCAATACTGAACCCTTTTTCCTTGAAGATCTGATCGATACGGGCGAGCAGGTTCGCCCGTCGAGCGCACAGGTGCATTGAAGCTGGTTTGAGTCCGATTCATGGTGGTTGCAGGTGGCAGTTAGCCGCAAGGTGAGCCGACGCCCTCGTCTTTGACGACGGCGCGGCGCACAATGCGGACATGAACGACGACAATCTCGACCCACAGGACGGCGCCGATAGCGCCGTACCTTTCGCCCGGCTCAAGCCGGAAATCGTGCTCGACGCGCTCGACAGCGTGCTCAGCAGCGTCGGTGTGTACACCGACGGTCGCATGCTGCCGCTCAACAGCTACGAGAACCGCGTGTACCAGGTGGGCGTGGAAGACGGCCCGCCAGTGGTCGCCAAGTTCTACCGTCCCGAGCGTTGGACCGACGCCGCCATTCTCGAAGAACACGCCTTTGTTGCCGATCTCGCCGCGCGTGAGATTCCGGCAGTGCCCGCGCGTGTTTTCGAAGGCCGCTCGCTGCATACCTTTGACGGTTTCCGTTTCTCGATCTTCGAACGCCGCGGCGGCCGTGCGCCCGATCTGGACCGGCGCGATACGCTCGAATGGCTGGGGCGTTTCATCGGCCGCATCCATGCGGTTGGACAGACGCAGAACTACACCGAACGTCCTACGCTCGACATCAACACGTTCGGCTACGAGCCGCGCGACTTCCTGCTGTCGCACAACTTTGTGCCCGACGATGTCCGCACCGCCTGGCAGACCGTGGTGAATCTCGCACTTGAGGCCGTCGAGCGCGCCTTCGAGCGTGCCGGCGATATTCGCATGCTGCGAATGCACGGCGATTGTCATCCGAGCAATGTGTTGTGGACCGACGCGGGTCCGCATTTCGTTGACTTCGACGATAGCCGCATGGGTCCGGCCGTGCAGGATTTATGGCTGCTGCTGCCGGGCGATCGCGTCGAGGCTTCGCGTGCGCTGGCGGATCTGCTCGCGGGTTACGAAGACTTCTGCGACTTCGAGCCGCGCGAACTGTATCTCGTCGAAGCGTTGCGCACGCTACGGTTGATTCACTATCAGGCGTGGCTCGCGCGCCGCTGGGACGACCCGGCGTTTCCGGCGGCGTTTCCGTGGTTCAACACGCAGCGCTATTGGGAAGACCGCATCCTCGAACTGCGCGAGCAACTCGGCGCGATGGAGGAAGGGCCGCTCTGGCCGGTTTGAGCGGTAGCGGTCCTACGGCGCCTGCGACGCCACGCTCGACGATTCCACCAGCGTCGATTTGACAATCACTTCGGCGCGCACGTCGCGCCCGATCGCTTCGATCGCGGGACGCATTTTCGCGAAGTCGTCGGGCGTGCAGACCTCGCTATCGAAATGGGTGGCGCCGTCGCGCGTCATCGTCACCACGTTGCTGAGTGGATCGAACGTGTACTGCGACTGGAAATCGACGAAGCGGTCCTGGGTTCGTTTCGCTTCCGGCATTTCCAGCACGTGGAAATTCGCCGGCAATTCAATGCGCGCGCGTTCATGCAGTGCCAGGTTGTGGCAGACGAATGGCTGCGTGCGCTGCCGTTCGCCGAGCCAGTAGCGGGTGTCCGCCTCGAAGCCGCCGGCCATACTCGTCAGCGCCGGAATCGATGCCGCGGCGCCCGGTACCACCAGACTTTCGAGCGTGCCTTTCATCGAGATCGTCAGCGGGCCGTCGGCAACGGTGAGGTCGCTGGTGGTCAGCGTGGCGGTGCCGCGCAGGTTGGCGCTGCGCAGTTCTGCCTGAATTGAATCCTCACGTTGCGCGGGCGTCTGTGTGCGCAACATCGCGCGCGCCTGTTCGGCAGTGGCGCCCGATGCTTCCAGGCGATAGGTGAAGCTCGCCGAGCCATCCGGTTCGACCTTGATCGACAGGTCGGTGCTGCGCGTCATCAACTCGGTGGCCGGCGTTTGTGCGACCACCCCCTGATTGACGAGGACGGTAGGCCGGTTCATATCGGACGACGGCAAAAAACCGAACTCGACATTCGATGCGGTCGAGTCCGCGTATTGTTGCAAATCCGGCAGCCAGGTGATCACGTGATTGATGACGCCATAGCCCGGCACGCTGGGCAACGTGTAAATCGAGCCACTGCTGATCAAGGCCGGCTCGTTGCGAACGCCGATGGCGTCGAGCATCGCGCCGTACAGCGCTACGTGGTCCTTGCAGTCGCCATAACGGTTCGCGAGGATCGCGCTTGCACTGTGCGGCACCACCGAGCCGCGCCCAACGTAGATCGCCACATAGCGGACGTTGCGGCGCACCCAGTCGTACAGCGTTTTGGCTTTGTCGTGCGGGGTGTGGTCGCGCGCGGTGAGGTTTTGCGCAAGACGCGTGACGGCGGTGTCGCGCGCGCTCGGGTCGGCGGCGGACGTCCGGTAGCTGGCGGCGAAAGCGGCGTAGTCCGGAAAGGTCGAGACCATTAGCCGGTCGCCGTACGACACGTACGCGATCGAGCCGCGCTCCAGCCGGCTGAAATGCGCCTTGTCGTAACGGTATTCGTAGCGTGTGCGGCCGTCGCGCGTGACCGGTTGAAGCGCGGTGAAGCCGCGTGCATCGGCATAAAGCGGCTTGCCGGCGGGTAGGTCGTAGATGAGGTGAAAGTTGTGGGTCGGCGCGAGATCGGGCGGTGTGAAGTCGCTGAATTCGCCCAACTCGATCGGCTGCTTTTGCGTCTTGCGATAGGTGAGGTGTACGCGCGCGCCGGGCTCGACGGCGGGGAACACGATCACCTTTTCCTGGATGTCCTGGAACATCGGCGCGTCGAACGAGCGCGCTTCCTGCACGTCGCGGATCTGATCGGGCTGCACGTCGTGACGCACGCCGTCGGCGGTGGTCGTGTAGGCCTCGATGATCTGCACGTCCGCCATATTGCGGTTGAACCAGACGTATTGCTGCGCCACTCGCGCGACGCCTGCTTCGTTGTTCACGTGCAGCGTCATCGAATCGAGCTTCGAGAAGGAGCCGTCGGCGTTGACGGTGAAGGTCTGCGTTTCACCTTCGTTGGTATAGGGATCGTCCAGCTTGGCCGCGATGCTCGCGCTCGCGCCATGAACGCCGGCAAGCCAGCCGAGAGAGGCAAGACAGACCAAAGAGGTGAGGCGCATGGCGGGCAGGTATCCGGAACGGCAACGTTGACGGGATCGCCAGCTAGAGTCGGTTTGCGCCGCCCGGATGTCAAGCGGATACCGAGCATTGCGATTGAGCAAATGCCCTAATTGTGTAATGATATCCATTCTCAATTGAAAGGCATCGCCAGCTTTCTGTCACATTTCTCCTCCTCTGTGACTGCCAGCCAGCCTCTCAGCTGGACGGCCTGGACCGCAAGCCGGGTCTGTCCGGCCTTTCTCTTCGAACTTTCCTTTACCGCTGATGAGAGCGTGCGCCTGGCCGCCGCCCGTTGGCGAGGGTTTAACTTGCTGCGCCTGGAGCATGGATGTGAACGCGCCTGATTCGATCGATATGAAACCTGCTGCTGGTGGCAGCACGCAATACACGGCACATACGTCGGAGCGCGGTCATCATTTGATGGACGACGCCGAGCAGGCGGCGCGGCGCCAGCGTTCGCGGCGGGCGAATTTCATCAAGTGGTTGCGCAAGGTGCACGGCTGGGTTGGCCTGTGGGGCGCGGTGTTGGGGCTGATGTTTGGCGCGACGGGTTTTTTGCTGAATCATCGGGGCGGACCGTTGAAAGTGTCGTCGGGTGAGCCGCAGGTCGAGGAGATGCAGATTTCTGTGCCGCAAGGGCAGCTGAAGTCGCCGATGGAGATGGCGAAGTGGCTCAAGGGTGAGTTGAAGATCGACGGCAAGCCGGGGCGGGTGAAACGCGAGCCGGCACATCCGGTGGCGTGGGGCGATCGCAGCACGATGCAGCCGGAGTTCTGGCAAGTCGGGATTTTTGGGCCTACTCAGAATGTGCAGGCTGAGTATTGGGTTGGGAATGGGTTTGTTGCGGTGAAACGCACGCAGAACTCGTTTCTTACTACGATGAATAATTTGCATCGTGGTGTGGGTTTGAGTGTTGGGTGGGTTTTGTTGATCGATACGATCGCGGGGGGGATGATTTTGCTTTCCCTGACCGGTGTCCTGCTGTGGACTGAGCTGAATAAGCGCCGCGTGGTGGGTGTCATGCTGGTGGGCGGCTCGGTGGTTGCCGCTGTGGTTTGTGGGTTAATGTGACCTGGTTTTTTTGCCTGCGCGGCGCTTGTTGTTTGTGTTCTTAGGGCGTTGGCCTTTCCTTGTTTTGTTAGTGGTCTATTAGTGTTGCCCCTGTGCGGGGCGGCACCTACTTTTCTTTGCCGGCTGCAAAGAAAAGTAGGCAAAAGAAAGCAGCTTAAACCGCTAATACTAAGTGGGCACCGTGGTTTGCAGCGGGTAGTGGTGCATCTGGAATCTGTGTTCGTGCCCCTGCATGCGCTAGTGACAAGGGCGTCATACTTCCGGCGGCGCTGCGCGCGCCGAAGAGCACTTCACAAAACCACCCTCTACGTTTTGACGGCCACGCCTCGCCAACGGGGCGTGGCCGTCCTTGCACTGCCACCACCGAAGCCGTGACCGTGACTATGATTGCGGCACACCGACATATCATTTTAAGTGGGGGTTCCCGGGTGAGTGCAGAGGCGCGTCGCCGAGGCGAAGCCGACGGCCCCCGCTACGCCAACCGAAGCCGGTGGTTTCCCATGCAGACCCGTCCGCGACGCACGCAGTGCGGAGTGGGAGCTGATGACACCTTTGTCACTAACGTCGAATGTGCGAGAACACGGATTCCAGATGTACCACTACCCGCAGCAGACCACGGGACCCACTTAGTATTAGCGGTTTAAGCTGCTTTCTTTTGCCTACTTTTCTTTGCAGCCGGCAAAGAAAAGTAGGTGCCGCCCCGCACAGGGGCAACGCTAATAGACCACTAACAATGCAAGGAAAGGCCAACGCCCCCAGAACACTGACAATGCCGCCGCAAAAGGCAAAAACCTAGACACTACAAGCAGCCCCACCACCAGAAGCAGCAATCTCCCGCGCTGCCTTAGCGCCCTCAACCTGCAATAAAGTCGGCAACGAAACCCCATTCTTAGCCGCAGTAACCTCAGCAAGAATAGAAACAGCAATCTCAGGCGGTGTCCGGCTGCCAATATAAATCCCAACCGGCCCATGCAGCCGGGCCAACTCGGTATCGTTCAGATCAAACTCCTTCAACCGCTCGCGCCGCGCCTGATTATTCCTTCTCGAGCCCAAAGCACCCACATAAAAAGCCGGCGTCTTCAACGCCTCCATCAGCGCGAGATCATCCAGCTTAGGATCATGCGTCAGTGCAATCACCGCACACCGCTCGTCGAGCTTCATCTCGATCACCGTATCGTCCGGCATCGTCCGCACGATCTTCGTGCCGGGAATGCGCCACTCCTCGGTGTACTCCTCGCGTGGATCGCACACGGTGACCTGATAGTCGAGCCCAACCGCGATGTTGCACAGATAGCGCGACAACTGCCCCGCGCCGATCACCAGCATCCGGTAACGCGGGCCGTGAATCGTCAGCAGACGCTCGCCGTCGAAATGCACGCCGTCAGTTGCCAGCGCGGTATCGAGCCGTACTGCGCCCGTCACCATGTCGACTTCGCGTGCCACCAGACGGCCATCCTCCACCGCATGGCACAGATCGGCAATGCCGCTTTGCGGCGTCAAAGGCTCCAGCACCAGCTGGATCGTGCCGCCGCAAGGCAGGCCGAAGCGATGCGCTTCTTCCGCGGTAATGCCGTACTTCACCGCCTCCGGGCGGGTCTGCTCAATACCCTTTTGCCGCACGCGGTCGATCAGGTCGTCTTCGATGCAGCCGCCCGAGACCGAGCCCACCACGAGGCCATCGTCACGCACCGCGAGCATCGCGCCCTCGGGACGCGGCGACGAGCCCCACGTCTTCACCACCGTCACCAGTAGCGCGCGATGCCCCTCTTCCAGCCAACGTGCACTGGACTTCAGGACTTCGAGATCCACGCTGTCCATGATTTCTTCCTTTTCGTTCCGTCGCCGCCGGACTCGGTGTCCGCAGGCTCATTCGATTCTGTATTCTGCGCCGTCGCGTCGGCGGCTGCAGTGTCCCCGTCTTCCGGGGCCGTCGGGCCATCAGCGTCGCCGCCGACCTGCGCGCCGAAGCGCTTGAAAAATTCGCCCGCGATTTTACGCGCAGCGCCGTCGACCAGCCGCGAACCGATCTGGGCGAGCTTGCCGCCGACCTGTGCAGTCGCCGTGTACGTGAGCTTCGTCGCGGTGTCACCCTCGGGTTCGAGCGTGACGTGCGTATTGCCCTTGCCGAAGCCCGCCGCGCCACCCTGACCTTCGAAAACGATGGTGTAGCTGCTCGGCGCCTCGATATCGGTCAGCAGCATACGCCCTTTGAAGCGCGCCTTCACCGGACCGACCGATGCGCTCAACACCACCGCATACGCGTTTTCGCCATCCGGGTCGATGCTTTCGCAGCCGGGAATGCACGCGCGCAGGATTTCGGTATCGTTTAGCGCATCCCACGCGCGCTGCTGGGAAACCGGCAGCGTATGGGTTTCACTTAATTCCATGGCGTTGCTCCTGCAGATGTCTTGGCGGAGACGGTCAAACGAGGCGCGCGCGTAAGTTGTGCGAGGTCGCGGCCGAACGCCGTCAGACTGTCCAGATTGTGAACCGGACGATGTGCGTCGACGTACGGCAGGATCGCCTGCACGCCGCGCGCTTTCGGTGAAAAACCGCTGAAACGCAACAGCGGGTTGAGCCACACGATACGGTATGCGAAGCGGCGCAGACGGGCCATTTCGGTGTCGAGCACGTCGATCGCTTCGTGATCCAGGCCGTCGGTGACGAGCAGCACCGTGGCACGGCCAGTCAGCACGCGACGTGCCCAGCGCCGGTTGAATTCGGCGAGCGCCGCGCCGATCCGCGTGCCGCCCGACCAGTCGACCACCTGATCGGTGAGCGTCGCGATCGCCACGTCGGGATCGCGCTCGCGCAGCGCGCGCGTCGCGTTGGTCAGGCGCGTGCCGAAAAGGAACACCTGCAGACGCTCACGCGATTGCAGAAGCGCGTGGCAGAAGTACAGGACCGCGCGCGAATAGCTGCTCATCGAACCGGAGATATCCAGCAGCAACACGAGCGGCGGTTTGCGTTCCACCACCGCGCGATACTTCCACACCGTCCAGTCGCCACCGGCGCGCACTGCTTGTCGTGCGCTCGCGCGCAAATCGGCATGCGTGCCGTGCGACGCGGCCTTCAGGCGGCGCGTCGGCTCGGTGGCAAGCGGCAGACGCTGGCCGCGGATCAGATGCCGCAATGTTCGCCATTCGTCAGCGGAAAGCGTTTCGAAATCGCGATGACGTAGCCGCTCTTCAGCACTGAAGGTGACGTGCGCGTGTAGTTCGTGTTGTTCGGTTTCCTGTGGCGCCTTGCTGTGCGGCGAGGGGGGCGTGCGCACGGCAAGCGCGTCGGCGAGACGGTTGTTGCGTTTGGGTGGCGGCAACCCGTCGCGGACTTTAGGCAGCAGCAGCGCGCGCAGTTTGCCTTCCCAATCCGGGTCGCGCCAGAACAGATCGAAGGCGGCGTTGAAGAGGTCGCGTTCGTCCGGCGCGGAGACGAGGAGCGTGGCGAGCGCGGCGCGCACATCGTCGCGGCGGCCGAGGTCGATCCAATGCAGTGCGGCGAGTGCGTCGACGGCTTGCGCCGGTGACATCGGCAAGCCCGCGCCGCGCAGCACGCGCACAAAGTGGACGACGTTGTGCGCGAGTGTGGGTGTATTGATCGGAGCGCCCGACGGGTCGATGGAGGCGGTCATCGCCGTTATCCCGGCGTCACGAGACATTGCGCGATCTGCGCGGCGTCGACGCGCGCCAGATCGTCCTGATACTTGAGCAGCACACCCAGGGTGTTCTGTACCGATTGCGGATCGAGCTCCGTTACCGACAACGCTTCCAACGCGCGGCACCAGTCGATCGTTTCGGCGATGCCGGGCGCCTTGAACAGATCCATGCCGCGCAGCCGATGCACGAAATCAACCGCGCGCCGTTGCAATTCAACCGACGTCTGCGGCGCGCGCGCGGCGACGATCTCCAGTTCACGATCGCGCTCGGGATAGCCGATCCATTGATACAGGCAACGGCGTTTCAACGCGTCGTGCACTTCGCGCGTGCGGTTCGACGTCATCACGACGAGCGGCGGCTGCTCCGCGCGCACGGTGCCGTATTCGGGAATCGATACCTGGAAGTCGGACAGCAGTTCCAGCAGAAAAGCTTCGAACGGTTCGTCGGCGCGGTCAATCTCGTCGATCAGCAGTACGCGCCGCGCGCCCGGATGATTTTCGTCGGGCATCAGCGCTTGCAGCAGTGGACGCTTCAGCAGGAATTCGCTGCGATACAGCGTGTCGTTGCCAGGTCGCTCGCCAGCGGCTTCGGCCAGACGCAGCGCCATGATCTGGCGCGGGTAGTCCCATTCATAGAGCGCGCTGGCGGTGTCGAGTCCTTCGTAGCATTGCAGCCGCAGCATCGAGGTGCCGAGCATCCCCGCCGCGGCTTTGGCGAGTTCGGTCTTGCCGACACCCGGTTCGCCTTCGACGAACAACGGCCGCTCCATGCGCAGGGCGAGATACAACGCGGTCGCGAGTTCGCGGCTGGCGAAGTAACTTTGGGCGGCGAGTTGCGCAAGAGTGTCGTCGATTGAAGCAGGCTGCATGGTGTTCCTGACTCTGCATGGTGAAGAGGAAAACGGCGCGCTCGGCCGTGTCACTCATACCGTCGGCGGAACGGAGCGGATGAGCGCGTGCGTCGCGCCATACCGCGGGCGTGATCGAACACGGCTGACGCGCTCCGCCGAGGCACGTCAGCCGCAAACTGCTAGGATCGCTAACCGTTTGCCTTCGTCACCGCTCGCCCGGCTAGCACCGGGATCAGATGTGCGCGATATTCGGCGCTCGCGTGCATGTCGGTGTTCAGGTCGGCGTCGGAGACGGTTACCGCTCGCGCGGCCTCGGGCGTGAAATTCGCCGTCAGCGCGCTTTCCAGTTCCGGCACGCGAAATACGGCAGACGCCGCTCCTGTCACAGCAACACGCACGCCGCTCGCGAACTTCGCGACGAACACGCCGACCAGCGCAAAATGCGAAGCCGGGTTGCGGAATTTCTCGTAGGCCGCGCGTTCGGGCACTGGAAACTCGACGGCCACGATCAGCTCGTCGGGCGACAGCGCGGTCTCATACATGCCGACGAAGAAATCGCTCGACGAAATCCGTCGCCGATCGGTGACGATGGTCGCGTCGAGAGCCATCGCAGCAGCCGGATAGCAGGCGGCCGGATCGTTGTTCGCGAGCGAACCGCCGATGGTGCCGAGTGCGCGCACCTGGCGATCGCCGATGTGCCCGGCCAGATCCGCGAGCGCCGGCAGCACCCGTCGCAGCTCCGCATGATCCGCGACGTCCACATGGCATACGGCTGCGCCAATCGTCACCTTGCCGGCGTCGACGGTGATCGATTTAAGCGCAGGAATCCGCGTCACGTCGATCAGTTGCGACGGCTGCGCGAGCCGCAGACGCATGGTGGGCAATAGGCTTTGTCCGCCGGCAATGAACTTTGCGTCACTGTCGGCGGCGATGGCTGCGGCGGCCGCTTTCGGATCCGTCGCGCGTTGATACTCGAATGAATACATGTCGAATGCTCCGCTCAGGATCTTAGTGGGGTTGCGTGGCAGCATGGATTGCAGACCATACGCGATGCGGTGTCGCCGGCATCTGCAGGTCGGTCACGCCGAGCGGCGCGAGCGCGTCGAGGATTGCATTGATGACTGCCGGTGGCGAACCGATCGCGCCCGCCTCGCCACAGCCTTTCACGCCGAGCGGATTATGCGTGCACGGCGTGCCCTTCGCGGTTTCGACGGTGAAGTTCGGCAGATCGGACGCATGCGGCATCGCATAGTCCATATAGGAACCGGACAGCAACTGGCCGCTTTCGTTGTCGTACACGCAGCGCTCCAGCATCGCCTGCCCGATGCCCTGTGCGAGCCCGCCATGCACCTGGCCTTCGACAATCATTGGATTGATCACGTTGCCGAAATCGTCGACCGCGGTGAACTGCTGGATGCGGCAGACGCCCGTTTCCGGATCGACCTCGATTTCGCAGATGTACGAGCCCGCCGGATACGTGAAGTTGGTCGGATCGTAGAACGCGCTTTCTTCGAGGCCCGGTTCGAGCACGTCGAGCGGATAGTTGTGCGGCACGTAGGCGGCGAGCGATATGTCGGCGAATGCTTTGGTGCGATCGGTGCCCGCGACGCGAAACACGCCGTCCTTGAACTCGATGTCTTCGGCCGCGGCTTCCAGCAGATGTGCGGCGATTTTCTTTGCCTTGGTTTCAATCTTGTCGAGCGCCTTCATGATCGCCGAGCCGCCGACCGCGATCGAGCGCGAGCCGTATGTGCCCATGCCGAACGGAATGCGACCGGTGTCGCCGTGAACGATCTCCACGCTTTCCAGCGCAATGCCGAGCCGGTCCGCGACCACTTGCGCAAAGGTTGTCTCATGCCCCTGGCCGTGACTGTGGGAGCCGGTGAACACGGTGACCGAACCTGTCGGATGCACGCGAATCTGGCCGACTTCGAAGAGCCCGGCGCGTGCGCCCAATGCGCCGGCGATGTTCGACGGCGCCAAACCGCAGGCTTCGATGTAGCACGAGTAGCCGAGGCCGCGCAGCTTGCCGTTCTTTTCGGATTCCTGCTTGCGCGCGGCGAAGCCTTTCACGTCAGCGAGTTCGAGCGCACGGCTGAGCGTGGCTTCGTAGTCGCCGGTATCGTAGGTGAGACCGACCGGCGTGGCATACGGAAACGTGCGGATGAAGTTGCGCCGCCGGATTTCCGCTGGATCGAGTTTCATCTCGCGCGCGGCGGTTTCGACCAGACGCTCGACCACGTACGTCGCTTCCGGACGGCCTGCGCCGCGGTAGGCATCGACCGGGACGGTGTTGGTGAAGACCGCTTTCACCTCCGCGTAAATGGCGGGCGTTGCGTACTGGCCGGCGAGCAGCGTCGCGTACAGGATGGTTGGCACGCTCGAGGCGAAGGTCGACAGATACGCGCCCATGTTGGCGATCGTATGAATGCGCATCGCGAGGAACTTGCCGTCGGCGTCCATCGCCAGTTCGGCCTTGGTCACGTGATCGCGGCCGTGCGCGTCTGACACGAAGGCTTCCGAGCGCTCGGCGGTCCATTTGATCGGACGGCGAATCTTCTTCGATGCCCACGTCAGCGCGACATCTTCGGCATACAGGAAAATCTTCGACCCGAAGCCGCCGCCGACATCCGGTGCGATCACGCGCAGTTTCGATTCCGGCAGCGACAGCACGAACGCGGCCATCAACAGGCGTTCCACGTGCGGATTCTGATTCGCGACGTAGACCGTATAGCTGTCGTCCTGCACTGAGTAGCTTGCGTTGACCGCGCGCGGTTCGATCGCGTTCGGGATCAGGCGGTTGTTGACGATGTCGAGCGTGGTGACGTGCGCGGCTTTGGCGAAGGCGGCGTCGGTCGCGGCTTTGTCGCCGTGGCCCCAGTTGTAGCAGACGTTGTCCGGCACCTCGTCGTGAACCGCGGCCTGGCCCGGATCGGCCGCGTGTGCGGTGTCGACCACGGCCGGCAGCACGTCGTAGTCGACCTCGATCAGTTCGGTGGCGTCTTTCGCGGCCTTGATCGAGTCGGCGATGACGAGCGCGACCTGATCGCCGACATGGCGTGCTTTCGTGTGCGCGATGATCGGATGTGGCGGCTCGTTCATCGGCTTGCCGTCGGTGCTGTGAATCAGCCAGCCGCACGGCAGTCCGCCGACGCTGTCCGCGGCCATGTCCGCGCCGGTGAAAATCGCGACGACGCCGGGCGACTGTTTGGCGGCAGTGGTGTCGATGCTGTTGATTTTTGCGTGTGCGTGCGGCGAGCGCAGGAATACCGCGTAGGTTTGCTGCGGCAGGACGATGTCGTCGGTGTACTGACCGTTGCCGGTGAGGAAACGATAGTCTTCCTTACGTTCGACGGAAGTACCGATGAGGTGGGTGTCGGGTGCGTTCATCGTCGGCTCCTCAGGCGGTGGCGGGCGCAGTGGCCGCGGCGGTGGCGTTGGCCGTGCCGGCGGACTTCATGCCTTCGGCGCCTTCGAGCACTGCTTTGACGATGTTGTGATAGCCCGTACAGCGGCAGAGATTGCCGTCGAGCTGGGCGCGCACGTCGTCGCCGGTGAGATTGGGTTGGCGCTCGACGAGCGAGACCGCGCTCATCACCATACCGGGCGTACAGAAACCGCACTGCAGACCGTGGCAGTGTTTGAAGGCGGCTTGCATCGGGTGCAGGGCGCCGTCTTTGGCGAGTCCTTCGATGGTGGTGATGGTTGCGCCTTCGGCCTGGACCGCGAGGATGTTGCAGGATTTGATTGCGCGGCCGTTCAGGTGGACCGTGCATGCGCCGCACTGGGCCGTGTCGCAGCCGATGTGCGTTCCTGTGAGGCGAAGTTGATCGCGCAGGAACTGGACAAGCAGGGTGTTAGGGTCGATTGAGGCGCTGATGGGCGCGCCGTTCACCGTCAGACTGATGCTGATCGCCATGAAGTTGTCTCCTTATGGGGTGAAACCGGACCTTTGTTTTTTCCTGCCTTCAGCTGCCTGTTCGTGGGGTCCGATTAGGGTGCTGCGGGTTTACTTTTTTTATGGGTCTGCCGAAAAGTAAAGCACAAATTGGGTGGGGGCGCTATTGGGTTGTGTGCCTGCTCGGCGGGGTTTGGGGTGGTTTTTGCCCGTTCGGGCTGGGGATTGGCTGGCGGCGTGGGTTTTGGGGTTTTTGCCTTCGGCGGGGTTTGGTTGCCTGCTCGGCGCTTTTGTCAGTGTTCTTGGGGCGTTGGCCTTTCCTTGAATTGTTAGTGGTCTATTAGCGTTGCCCCTGTGCGGGGCGGCACCTACTTTTCTTTGCATGCCGCAAAGAAAAGTAGGCAAAAGAAAGCGGCTTAAACCGCTAATGCTAAGGGGGCACCGTGGTCTGCTGCAGGTAGTGGTGCATCTGGAATCTGTGTTCGTGCACCTGCATACGCTTGTGACAAGGGCGTCATACTTCCGGCGGCGCTGCGCGCGCCGAAGAGCAGTTCATAAAACCGATCGCTGCGTTTTGACGCCAACGCCAACGGCAGATGCGAACGTGACTGGGATTGGGGCAGAGGGGAGCGGGAGGGGCGGTGATTCAGCACGCCGACATATCGTTTGAGGCGGGGGGCGCCGGAGAGTGCAGAGGCGCGTCGCCGAGGCGAAGCCGACGGCCCCACGGACCTCAACCGAAGCGTGGTTTCCCATGCAGACCCGTCCGCGACGCACGCAGTGCGGAGTGGGAGCTGATGACTCCTTTGTCACTAGCGCGGAATGTACGAGAGCACGGATTCCAGATGCGCCACTACCCGCAGCAAGCCACGGTGCCCACTTAGCATGAGCGGTTTGAGCCGTTTTCTTTGCTTATCTTTCTTTGCGGCGGCAAAGAAAGTAAGTGCCGCCCCGCACAGGGGCAACACTAATAGACCACTAACAATTCAAGGAAAGGCCAACGCCCCAAGAACACTGACAAAAGCGCCGAGCAGGCAAAAAAACCTTCATTTCGCCAACTTCGAATGCCGCCGCGAATAGCCAAAATAAACAACCATCCCAATCAGCAACCAAACAACAAACGCCACCCAGGTGACAACCTGCAAATTCACCATCAAAAACAAACACGAGGCGACAGCCAGCACCGGCACCACTGGCACACCAGGACATCGAAACGCCCGCGGCAACTCAGGATGCGTCTTCCGCAAAACCAGCACCGCAATGGACACCATCGAAAACGCGGCCAACGTGCCGATATTGATCAGCTCAGCCAGCACATTCAACGGCACCAGCGCACCAATCAGCCCGAAGAAAATCCCCACGAGCCACGTCGTAAAGAACGGCGTCGCAAACTTCGGATGCACACGGGAAAGCCGCGCCGGCAACAACCCATCCCGCGACATCGCGAAAATCACGCGCGTCTGGCCATACGCCATCACCAGAATCACCGTCAGCATGCCCAGCACGGCGCCAAGGTCGATAAAGCCCGCCACCCACTTCTGACCCGCCACCTGCAACGCGTACGACACCGGGTGCGAAATGTTCGCGAACTGCGCCGACGGCACGATGCCGGTGACCACAGCCGCCACAGCGACATACAGCACCGCACACACGCCCAGCGACGCAATGATCCCAATCGGCAGATCGCGCTTCGGATCCTTCACTTCCTCCGCTGCGGAAGACACCGAATCAAATCCGATGAACGCGAAGAACATCACCGCCGCCGCGCCGAACACGCCGTTCCAGCCGTTCGGCATAAACGGATGCCAGTTCGCCGGCGTCACGTGGAAAACACCCACGCCGATCACCAGCAGCACCACGATCACCTTGATCGCCACCATGATGTTGTTGATCCGCGCGGATTCACGCACGCCAAGCGACAACAGCGCCGTGATCGCCATCATCACGAGGAAAGCGGGCAGGTTGAACCATGTCTCGTGCCCAGGCAAAGCGCCCGGCGCCGCCGTCAGCGCAACCGGCAAGCTCACGCCGAAACCCGACAGCAGCGATTGCAGATAGCCCGACCAGCCGACCGATACCGCCGACGTTGCCAGCCCATACTCAAGCATCAAGTCCCAGCCGATGATCCACGCGGCCAGTTCGCCAAGCGTCGCGTACGAATACGTGTAGATGGACCCCGCAACCGGAATCGTCGATGCGAACTCGGCATAGGCGAGCGCGGCGAACCCGCAGGCAATCGCCGCGATCAGGAACGACACCATCAGCGCCGGGCCGGCCTGAACGGCGCCCGTGCCGGTCAGCACGAAAATGCCGGTGCCGATAATGGCGCCGACGCCGAGGAAAGTCAGATCGAGTGCGCCGAGCGCCTTCTTCAAGCCGGCGTTCTGAGCGCTCGCGGCGATCATGTGCTCGACGCTCTTCTTGCGGAACAGGGACATTGGCGGTGGGTCTCCAGTAGTGCACGCATCTTGCGCGCCGAATGTCAGGGGAAACCCGCGATTTTAACGGATGCGCGCCTTTGCACCATTTTGGGACGGCGTTTTTAGCGTCTGAAGAGGAGGCGAAAAATGCCTGATGAAAGCGATTTGGCTGTGACGTTCGTCTAGGCACAACGCGCGGGGAAAAGCTTTCGCGCGCTGCACGCCCAGTCCGGTGGAGTCGCGCCCTTGCGATCGCATCCGCGCTGGTCGGACGCTACTTAGCGATCTGGGGAAGAAAGCTTTAACCGGCCATCGCCGGATTCAAGTCGACGAGACGGTTGCTCATCACATAGAAGGTCAGTTCGGCGTTATTGCGCAGCTTCATCTTTTCGAGCAGCCGGGTGCGGTACACGCTGACCGTCTTCACCGACAGCGATAACGTCATGGCGATATCCGTCAGCCGCTTGCCGGACGCGAGCATGCATAGCGTCTGGTATTCGCGATCCGAGAGCTTTTCGTGCGGCAATTGTTCGCCGTCGAAGGAGACGTAGTCAGCCAGCGCTTCGGCCATGGCCGGGCTGACGTATTTGCGGCCCGCCGCAACCTGCTGGATCGCGCCGATCATCTGCGCGGCGTCGACCGTCTTCGACAGGTAACCGGCGGCGCCGGCCTTCAGCGCGCGCACAGCGTACTGGTCCTCGCGGTACATCGAGAACATCAGTACGGCCACGCGCGGCGCTTTGCGCTTCAAACGCTTGAGCACTTCGACGCCGTTCATGTCCGGCAGCGAAATGTCGAGCAGCACCACGTCGTAGCTATGTTGGGAAACGGCCTCGAGTGCTTCGGCGCCGCTTTGCGCCTCGGTGACTTCGCGTGCCACGCCTCGGTCGAGCAGCAACTGGCGGACGCCCTGGCGAACCACCGCATGGTCGTCGGCGAGCAGGATGCGCAGGCTCATAATGGCGTGCTCACGATTGCAGCGCGCGACGCTCAGCGCCTGGTGCGCTCGCCAGCATCGCATCCCACGCAAAGCGCGCCTGCACGAGCGTGCCGCGCGACGCGGTGCCGCTGTCGCCGCGGCCTGAGCCGAGTCGCCGGGCGCTGATCCGCAGCGTGCCGTCGAAGGCGGCGCAGCGCGCCTGCATGCCGCTCAGGCCGAAATGGCCGCGACGGCTGCGGGCGGTGCGTGTCAAGCCGATGCCGTCGTCGCTGATGATCAACGTCAGGTGGCGGCGGCCGGCCTCGATCCGCACGTCGGCGGATTCGGCGCGTGCGTGCTTGGCAATATTGTTCAGTGCTTCCTGGGCGACCCGGAACACGGCTAGTGCCGCGTCGGTGGGCAGGCGCGTGAGCCGCACATCGGCGGCGCAGACGAAACTCGTACGCAGGTTTGTGCGCGCGGCGAAGTCGCCAGTCCATTGCGCCAGCGCGCCGACAATGCCCGCCTCGAGCGACGGCGCATGCAGTTCCGCGACGGCCTGGCGGCTGGCGGCGCACACAGCGTCGAGCGAGCGATTCGCAACGGCGAGCGCGGCCGCGCACTGCGGCGGCGCATCGGCGGGCAGCCAGGTTTCGACGCCGGCAAGGGCGAAACGCGTCGCGGTCAGCTCGGCGCCGACGCCGTCGTGCAACTCGCGCGCCACATGGCGGCAGGCAGCCTCCTGCGCCTGAACGAGCTCGGCCGATAGTTGGCGCACGCGGGCGCGCAGTTGCGCGAGTTCGCGCTCAGCAGCGCAGGGCGGCGCGGCGTGTGCAAGTGAAGGCGAAATGTGAGCGCTAATCGGGACGACGGTCGACGTATCCATGACTTTCCCTCTCAGGAAGCAGTGCGAACGGCGAAGCGGGTGCGCATCGGCGGCGCGAAGACGAAAGAACGCATGCGAGTCTCTGGCCTCCAGTGACGTCCTTTCGCGTCGTCCGCGACGGACAAATCGCTACGGCGCGCCGTAACGAAATTTACATTCAGTAACATGCTGATCGTACTGCGGCCGACGTTTAAAGCGACCGATCATGCGCCGCGATGATATCTCATTAAAAGAAAAAATGCAGGTGCACCAAGGGTTAGCGCCTACATTTCACGCAACGGTTGATGTTTTGCAACGCACGCAATGTAGGAATAATGCTGACACCAAATGTCAGGACGATGGCTTCGATTTGTAACTGAGAAACAAAAAAGGAGCCCGAGGGCTCCTTTCTGCTGAGTACGCGGCGTGGGCCGCTCAATTTGCGCGTCTGCTTAGCCGACGAACGCCTTTTCGACCACGTAGTGACCCGGCGCATTGTTGCTGCCTTCCTCGAAGCCGAGGTCGTCAAGCAGCTTGCGCGTGTCGCGCAGCATATGCGGGCTGCCGCACAGCATCACACGGTCGTCTTCGAGTGAGAAGCCCGGCACGCCGAGGTCGGCGAACAGCTTTTCGGTTTCGATCAGTTCGGTGATACGGCCGCGGTTCTGGAACGCTTCGCGCGTCACCGTCGGGTAGTACAGCAGCTTTTCCTGCACCAGCTCGCCCAGATGCTCGTGCGCCGGCAGGTGATCGGTGATGTATTCCTTGTACGCCAGCTCGTCGACGAAACGGCAGGTGTGCGTCAGGACCACGCGCTCGTAGCGCTCGTAAATGTCCGGATCTTTAATGATCGACATGAACGGCGCGAGACCGGTGCCGGTGGACAGCAGCCACAGCGTCTTGCCCGGCAGCAGGTTGTCGGCCATCAGCGTGCCGACCGGCTTCTTGCCGATCAGGACTTCGTCGCCGACCTTCAAGTGCTGCAAACGCGACGTGAGCGGGCCGTCCTGCACCTTGATGCTCAGGAATTCGAGATGCTCTTCGTAGTTCGCACTCGCAAGGCTATAGGCGCGGATCAGCGGCTTGCCGTCGACTTCGAGGCCCACCATCGTGAACTGGCCGTTTTCGAAACGGAACGACGGATCGCGCGTGCAGGTGAAGCTGAAAAGCGTATCGGTCCAGTGATGGACGCTCAGGACTGTTTGTGGATTCAGGTTGCTCATGGCTTCTTGGATAGTGCGAAAACAAAGGCGGCCAGTCGTTTTAGCCGGCCGGCACGGCAAGGGCGATGCTGCGCTAACCCGAGATCGGGAATCACGCGCAATCCGCTATTTTACCGCGCCCGCTGCCCGAGGGTTCTGGCGCGGCGGTTGAGCGTGGTGAAGCGGGTTACCGGACCTGGAAGCGCCGGCGCCGGCGGTTGTGACGATCGGCGTCGCGAAGTACGTTGGCGTGGGTGCAGCCGCGCTTCAGCAAGGGTACGGCGATGGGCGAAAACCGCGCAGGGCGGCAGCCATCGGCTGTCCGGCATGCGCCGGATAGGCGCGCCGCGCGGGCAACATTTTCAGGATGATACCGAAACCTGCCGTGCACCGCAGCATTGACCCTGCTGATAAAACTGGCAAAAGGGCGGGAGATCGGTGCGTAAGGTGAGGAAATTGGGCCGTAAAGGCGAGATGTGCAGGGCGAGTGTGCTCACTTCCGTTTGAGCTGCCTGGTGTTGCCATGTTGGTACACAAAGGCTGATTGGTGCTCGGGCAAGCAGCTGGAATCCATCGTGAAATAAGGCTTCCAGCGGTTTCTGTTTTGATTACGCCGGAGCCGCCACACGCTTCTTGCCGCGCTGCTTCAGCACTCTCGCCTGCAGCACGATCACCAGCAGCAGGAACACCCCGCGAATCACCGATTGCCAGTATGCCGACAGGCTGATGAACCCCAGGCCGTTTTCGAAGTTCAGCAGATTGAACACCAGCCCAAGCAGCAGCACGCCGGCGATCGTCATCGCAATCGAGCCTTCCCCGCCGGTGAGCAAGGTGCCGCCGAGCACCACCGCGGAGATTGCGAACAGTTCCCAGCCGACGCCTTCGTTCGGCTGACCGGCGCCGAACTGCGCGGCCAGGATCACGCCTGCCATGCCGGCGAGCAGGCCGCTTACGGCATAGGCCATCACCAGCGTGCGGTCGACGTTCAGGCCCATTAGCCGCGCCGCTTCCTCGCTGCCGCCGATGGCCAGCGAATGCCGCCCGAAACGCGTGCTGCGCAGCGCGAGCCAGCCGGCCACGGCGGCGACCACCGCGACGATCCCTGGGATCGGCAGGCCGAACAGATCGCCTTGACCGAAGTTGCCGAAGTTCGAGTCCGCGGCAATCGACACCGCATCGTTCTTGCCGAGCAGCAGCGCGACACCGTGCGCGCCGAGGCTGGTCGCGAGCGTCACGATGAATGGCAGGATTTTCAGCCGCGTGATGATCAGGCCGTTGAGCACGCCGACCGCCGTGCCCGCCGCGCAACCGGCCACGACCGCGACCCAGCCGCCGTACACGCTGGTCAACGCGGCGACGACGCTAGCGAGAGCCGCCACCGTGCCGACCGACAGGTCGATCCCGCCCGTGATGATCACGAAGGCCATGCCGATCGAGATCAGCGCGAACATCGAGTTGTAGCGCCAGAACGAGGTGATGTTGTAGGCCGAGCCGAAATGGTCGTAGCGCACGAGGCCGAGCACGATGAGCGCGACGAGAGCGAGCAGGATAGGAAGGTTCTTTTTCATCGCATCGGGTCCGAAGTGTCCTGGAGGCGTTAGCGCGAGCGCCGCTGCACATAAACCGCCGCGACGATGATGCCGGCCTTCACGACCAGTGCCGCCGCGTCGGGAATGCCGTGCGCGAGCAGCGTATAGCGCAGCAACTGGATGATCAGCGCGCCGATCAGCGTGCCGCCGATATACGCCTTGCCGCCCGTCAGCGCCGTGCCGCCGACCGCCACCGCGGCGATCGCGTCGAGTTCGACGCCGAGCCCCACCACGTTCGCATCCGACGACGAATTCACCGAGATCGAGATCAGCCCCGCCAGTCCCGCGAGCGCGGCGCACAACGTGTAAGCGATCAGCTTGACGGTGGCCGTCGGCACCCCGCACAGATAGGCGGCCTTTTCGTTGCCGCCGGTGATCAGCAAATACTGGCCGAACAGGGTTTTGCGCACGATCCACGCGAACAGTACGACCAGCGCGAGCATCAGCAGCACCTGGAACGGCACGCCGGCAACCTTGCCCAAGGCGATCCATTGGAACGCGGGCGTGTTGAACGCCTGCAGGCTGCCGTCGGTGACGACCTGGGCGATGCCGCGCCCGGCGATAAACAGCACCAGCGTCGCGACAATTGGCTGGACGGATAGCCTCGTCACCAGCAAGCCGTTGAAGACGCCGCACGCGGCGGCCGCCAGCACCGGCAGCACGAACGCGAGCGCAATGCCGCCCGGCCCGGGAATATTCAGGAACAGCATCGGCGCGAGCGCGCCCGAAATCGCCATCGACGCGCCCACCGACAGATCGATGCCGCCCGTCGCCACGACGAGTGTCATGCCGATGCCGACGATCACGATCGTCACCACCTGCGTCATGTTGACGTTGAAGGTTTGCAGCGACCAGAAGTGCGGGGTGAAGATCAGGTTGAAGAGCACCATAGCAAGCAACACGATCACTTCACGTTGCATGGCCAGGTGCCGCCATTTCTTCACCGTCGATGCGGCCGTGGCGCGTGATGTAGCTGCGTCCGGCATAGGCGGCGTGGCTTGGGTATGTAACGACTCAGTGTGCAACTTAAGCGCCATGACGGTCGCCCTCCAACGCGTCTTCGATATGTGCGGTCTGGGCCGCTTCGACCAGTTGCGATTGGCCTTCGCTGCCGTAGGCGATGGCGTCCATGATTGCGGTCTCGCTCATGTCGGCGCCGTTCAGTTCGGCGACGGTGCGGCCGTCGCGGATCACCACCGCGCGGTCGGCCACCGCCGTCAGTTCTTCGAGTTCGGAGGCGGACAGCAGCACAGCGAGGCCCGCGTCGCGCAGTTCACGCACGATCTTCGCCACGTCGGCTTTGGCGCCGACGTCGATGCCGCGCGTCGGCTCGTCGAGCAGCAGCAGCGACGGTTCGGCAGCGAGCCAGCGTGCGAGCAGGACCTTCTGCTGATTGCCGCCCGACAGTTCGCGAATCGGCTGATCGGCCGAACGCAGCTTGATGCCGAGCGACGCAATGAAACGGTCGACGATCGCCTGCTGTTTCTTCACGTCGACCACGCCGTTCTTCGCCAGCGTGCGCAAGCAGACGAGTGTGAGGTTGTCGCGCACCGAGAGTTCGGGAACGATGCCTTCGGCCTTGCGGTCCTCGGTGAGGTAAGCGAGGCCACGCGCGATGGCGTCCTGCGGCGACTTCAACGCCACCGTTTCTCCGCCAATCGACAGTGAACCTTGTTCGAGCGGATCGGCGCCGAACATCAGGCGCATGGTTTCGGTGCGGCCCGAGCCGAGCAGACCCGCGAGACCCACCGCTTCGCCCGCATGCACTTCGAGCGATACGTCGCTCACTTTCGGATGGGCGCTCAGGTGCGTCGCGGCGATCGCCTGCTTACCGCGCCGCGCGAGGTTGGCTTCGCGCGCAGCGGCGTCTTCGTGCACGACGGCGGCCAGCGTGCGGCCGAGCATCGTCGTGACGAGTTGCAGCTTGTCCATCTCCGCCATCGTGCTTTGCGCGACCGTCTGGCCATCGCGCATCACGGTGACGCGGTCGCATAGCGCGTACAGTTCGTCGAGCCGGTGCGAGACGAAGATCACCGCCCGGCCGTCGTCGCGCAGTTTGCGCACGACGGTGAAGAGCAGTTCCACTTCGCGTTCATCGAGCGACGAGGTCGACTCGTCCATGATGACCATCTTCGCGTCTGACGAGACAGCGCGCGCCAGCGCCACCATCTGCTGGATCGCGGTGGAATAGCGGCCGACGGGTTTCTTCACATCGATCTGCAAACCGAACGAATCGAGCAGGGCGGCGGCGCGTTGCTGCACCGCGCGCCAGTCGATCAGGCCGAAGCGGCGTGGCTCGCGGCCGAGGAAAATGTTCTCCGCCACCGAGCGGAACGGCACCAGGTTGATCTCCTGATAGATCGTGCTGATGCCGGCTTCGCGTGCCTGCTTCGGCGTGCGGAAATCGACTTCGCGGCCCTCGAAGCGCACGCTGCCCGAGCCGCGCCGATAGGCGCCGGTCAGGATCTTGATCATGGTCGATTTGCCGGCGCCGTTCTGGCCGATCAGCGCGTGCACTTCTCCGACTGCGACGCTCAGATTGGCGCTGCGCAACGCAGGGACGCCGCCGAAGCTGATGCCGATGTCCTGCATCTCCAGCAGCGGCGAACGGGTAAGGGGAGAGTGCGGTGTCTGCGTGCCGGATTCCGTCACGGGTGTCCTCCTGATGCGTGTCCTGCTTCACGTGCTGCATGCGCTGGGCAGTGCGAGCCGCTGTGGCCGTTCGTTCGGGCTCCATGCAGGCGGTGTGGTCGAACCATGTTACGCCGCATAAAAGCGAAGCGACGGCCCGTGCTGCCACGAACGCGTCGCTCCGAACCCTTCCCGTCACCTGCCCCCCGAGGAGATTGATTCGGGACGGGGACGTCCTGCGGGCACAGCCCTCGAAGAGGCTTTCTCCGAGGTGCGGAGCGCTTGGACACTCCGCTAAAGCGCTGCCCTCAAGCTACACAACCGCGTGTACGGCGGCGGCTGTCGATCAATAACCGTACTGCATGCTCTGCTGTACGTTGCTCTTGTCGTAGAAGCGGTCCGAGACCTTGACCCACGTCGGGATCTTTTCGCCCTTCGCGTAACGTTGAGCGACGTCGCAGGCGAGCGGGCCGAAGAATGGGCTCGACTGCACGCTCGCGCCGAGCTCGCCGGCGGCGATCGCGTCCATGCCACCCTTGGTGCCGTCGATCGTGACGATCTGGATGTCCTTGCCCGGCTGCTTTCCGGCGGCCTTGATCGCGGCGATCGCGCCCAGCGCCATTTCGTCGTTATGTGCGTAGACGGCGGTCACTTCCGGGTGCGCCTGCAACAGCGTTTCCATCACCTGACGGCCCTTGTCGCGCGCGAAGTCGCCGCTTTGCGAGGCGATGATCGTCATGCCCGGGTTCTTCGCGATGATCTCGTCGAAACCCTTCTTGCGGTCGTTCGCAGCGGACGCGCCCGTGGTGCCTTCGAGTTCGATGATCTTCGCCTTGCCGCCGGTCGCCTTGACGAGCCAGTCAGCCGCCCGATGACCCTGATCGATGAAGTCCGAGCCGATAAACGTGATGTAGTCGCGGCCCGCCTTGGCCACCGACTGATCGACGTCACGGTCCACCAGGATCACCGGAATGCCAGCCTTTTTAGCTTGCAGCACGACCGGCGCAAGCGGCTTTTCTTCGCGCGGCGGGAACACCAGCAGATCGACGTGCTGCGCGATCATGTTCTGGATGTCCGATACCTGCTTGGAGTTCGAGCTATTGGCGTCGGTCATGACCAACTGCCAGCCGCACTTCGCGGCGATGTCCTTGAAGCTCTTGGTTTCCGCGAGACGCCACGGATTATTGCTTTCGGTCTGCGCGAAGCCGACCTTCAGCGGAGTCTTGGTAGGCAACTTCGGTAGCGCGTCGTCGGCGTGCGCCGTCGCCGTGGCAACGCCGAAGCCGATGGCCAGAGCCAGCAGCGAACCTGCCAGCGGACGAATCTGCTGCTTGCGCGCGTGCTTGCGCGACTGCGTGTTGAGCGACGCCATTGTCTTCCTCCAGTACCTGGTGAGGTGTATTTACTTTTTAGTGTTTCTCCTGTCGGCCGAGTTGTTTCACCCTGACCGGACGTGCCGATTATTCCACCGGGAATTATTATCGGTCAATCACTAATAATATTAATTATTGGCTTTTCTGCCTCGGTAATTACCCTGACCGAGCCGCGTTCGACGAGCGGTCCGTCGAGTTTGACGAGTCGATGCCGTACCGGCGCGCCCGCTGCGCGGTTGTGTTCTTCCTGCAGCAGGGTCTCGACGGCCCAGCGACCCAGTTCGTAGTTCGGCAGCACCACCGTCGACAGCGGTGGATGCGTGTGGCGGGCAATTTCCTGGTCGTCGTAGCCAAGCACGGAAACGTCTTCAGGCACGCGCAGGCCGAGTTGCTTCAGGGCCTCGATCGTGCCCAGCGCGGTCAGATCGTTGGCGCAGAAAATGGCGGTCGGCGGATGCGCCTCGTGCATCAGGGAGAGCGTCATTTCAAAGCCGACCCCCGAGCTCCAGTCGCCGTCGCGCACCAGTTCCGGTGCGTACGGCAAGTCGGCCGTGGCGAGCGCCGTGCGATAACCCTTGAGGCGGTCTTTCGAGGCGTCCTGCCACGGTTCGCCGTTGATATAGCCGATCCGCCGATGCCCCGACTGCAGCAGGTAGTCGGTCGCCAGATGGCCGCCCGCGACCTCGGCCGGCACCACCGACGACAACCCGCCTTCGCTCGTGTAGCAGTTCAGCAGCACGGTGGGCACCTGCGAGAGCGCCGCCGGCAAGGTGACCTTGCGGGTGTAGACGGTCGCGTAGATCACGCCGAATACGTGCGGATTGGACAGCGTCGCATCGAGCACCTGCTTTTCGATATCGGCGTTGCCGTGCGTCGAGTAGACGGCAAGCATCTTGCCGCTCGCATAGGCCGCATCGCGCGCGCCGTCGACGTTGACGACCGGATGCGGGCTGGTGGAAATCTCGTCAGCCAGATAGACGATGAGGTTGCGTTCATCAGCCGAAACCGATACCGGTTCGCGCAGCGACAATCGGTAGCCGAGGTCGTGCGCGGCCTTCAGCACCTTGTTGCGGGTGGTCTCGGAGAATTTCGCGCCGGTCGCGTTGTTCAGCACGAGCGAGACAGTCGATTGCGACACGCCGGTGAGCTTGGCGATGTCGGTCATGGTCGGACGGCGTTGAGTCGATTTTTTCATTGTGCGGGCCGCGCTGCAGCGGCGCAAAAGCGGGGGCATGCCAGTGGCACTCGTGGTGCTGACGGTACCACTAATAATATGCGCGCGGCAACGCGCGCTAACCCGCCATTTGGGAGATTTGGTAAGGCGAAAATCGGTTGGTTTTGACGAATTTATTACTAATAATATTGACCGATGCGCTTTGGCGTGCGATTCTCGGTCGCGCGGACCTGAGGGTTCCGCCAGCCGCGCGCTGTGCGCGGCACGTCATAGGAGACATCGATGGGCGTTCATGCTGCCATCCGCCTGAGGCCCCGCCTTTTCTGACCATGCGCGACGTTTCCTTGAATCCGATCCAGCCGCTCGTCACTAAACACACCGGGATCGCGTGGCTCGATGACCCCGCGATTGCGAAGTCGCTTGTCACGCTGACGGCAGGCGCCATGCGCGTGGTGGTCGCGCCAGAAGTCGGCGGCGCGCTCGCGGCTTACTACGAATCGACGCCGGAAGGCCCACTGCACTGGCTGCGGCCAGCCACGCAAGCAGCGTTCGACGAACGCGATCCGCTGCGCATGGCGAGCTTTCCGCTCTTTCCCTATTGCAACCGGATTCGCGACGCGCGTTTCCAGTTCAACGGCGGCACAGTCGATCTGAACGGCAATGACTTGCGCTTTACGCACGCGCTGCATGGCAATGCGTGGCGGCATCCGTGGAAGGTGGGGGCGTGCACGGATAGTTCCGTGGAATTGCACTTCGAACACGAACCGGATTCGCAACAGCCCGGCGACTGGCCGTTCCGTTATCGCGCGCGGCAGCGCATCGAGTTGATCGGCGGCGCGCTACGCATCACGCTCTCCGCTCAGAATCTTGGTGAGCGTCCGATGCCCTTCGGCATGGGCCATCACCCGTACTATCCGCGCACCGCGCAAACCCGTGTCTACGCCGAAGTGCAAGCCATGTGGCATGCCGATGCTGACGTGCTGCCCACGCATCTCGGTCCGCACCCTGCGGTCGAAGCGTTGCGCCACGGCATGTCGCCGGACGCGTTCGATCTCGACAACAACTTCGCCAACTGGTCGCGCGAGGCGACGATTGCGTGGCCCGACGAACACCGTCAACTGACAATGACCGCCGATGCGCCCTTCGATCACATGGTGGTATTCGCGCCCGTCAACGATGCGCAACTGTGCGTGGAACCGGTGACCAACACCACCGATTGCTTCAATGCGGTCGGCATGCGGGAGCAGGTGGGCGGCTGCGTGTTGCAGCCCGGTGAGGAGATCGTGGCGGCGCTGAACTGGACGCCGCGAAGAGGCTAGTGCGCGTAGTAACGCGCTTTGATCAGCGCTGCGCTGCCGGCTTCACGTTCAAGGCGGGCAAAAAGAAAAAGGCGGCTATGCCGCCTTTTTTACGTAGCTCACTCGACTCGCAACCGCGCCATATACGGCAAGTGATCCGACAGCCACGCGGTTTCCTGCGTCGGCTGGATCCATTCGACCGGCTCCATGCCGCGCACGAACATCTTGTCGAGCGCGAGTGCCGGCGAGAAAGCCGGAAACGTTCGGCCCGATTCACCGAGCAGCGTCGCCACCTCCTGCAGGCCGTGTTCGGCGAAGAGCGGCACCGAGTCGTTGCGCCAGTCGTTGAAGTCGCCGGCCAGAACCAGCGGACCTTCCGGCGCTTCCTTCGCGATCCAGTGCGCGATCCAGTTCATTTGCCGCAAGCGCGCCGAGCGCGTGAGCGCGAGATGCGCGCACAGCAGTGTGACGGAATGACCGCCGAAGGTTGCCCGCGCCACCAGCAATCCGCGCTTTTCGAAGCGATGCGCGGAGATATCCCAGCGCCCGCCGAGATCGAGCGGATGTGGCGACAGAATCGCATTGCCATGCCGCCACGACGGCTTGAAGACATTCGGCCCAAGCGCGATTTCGAGTTCGGCCGCGCGCGCGATCTCGGTGGCCTGACAGTGCCACACATCGCTCAACGGATCGGCGAGCGGCGAGCCGAAACTACTGGCTAATATCGGCGAGGGCATGCGCCGCGCCATCGCTTCCTGCAAAAAATACGCGTCCGCATGGGTTGACTGAACCCAGCGCTGCATCGCCTGCCACGCCTGAAAGCCGAGCGGTGTGCGGCCCTTGTGCAGATTCCAGCTGACCGCAATGAAATCCTTGGGCGCTGCGCTCTCGCGGATCAATTCTTCTGGGTTTCGCATGCCGCGTTGTCCACGTGTTCTGTTGGGGGCTTCGGTAGTTCGTTTCGGTGCGTGCGGTTCGCATTGCACTAGTTCGTGCCGTTCGCAAGGCTCGCACGCACGCGATAAACCAGGTTCGGATTTTTGTCGACGATCGTCCAGCTGACCCACTGACCAGGCGGCAGCTTCAGGCCCGGATGGCTTGCGCTCACTTGACGCGGTTGCGGCGGCAACTTGCAACCGGTGTCGGTTTGTCGTGCGGCGTCTTCCTCGAATGTTTCCTGGGCTTCGATCGACAGTGTGACCGCGCTCGCATCCGCCTGCAGCGGCGAGATTGTCAGCGTGCGCGCCAGATCGATGCTGCCGCCGGGCTGGTCTTTACAGCCGACGTTATGCTGGACCATCTTGTGATGCGTGTCCGTGCGCGCCTGGCCGACGGTGGTGGTGCCGTCGAACGAATCGATCTGCTGGCCGTCGCGCATGACCTGCAACTGCCATTGAACGGCCTGTTGCGTCGCTCCTTGTTGCGCGTTCGCAAGCAGCGAAGTGCCGAACAGTACGGCCACGATACTGGTTTTCCACATAGAAGGTTTCTCCGGTCACTGCTTCCGGCAGAGTAGACAGAAGGCCATCTTACGCCTGATGGGCTGGACGCCTTTCTGACACGTCAAACGGGGCCGGGTTCAGCAAAACACCATTTCCGACGAGAAGGAGAATCCTCAAAGGGACTTCCTCCGGGGCGTCGCAGGAAACAAGGCCTTGTTAGCAGCAGACCCGCATGACTGCTGGCTTGCACGCGAATATGTCCTCGCTACACTGGACCTGAAACGGTGCCCATCAGGCGCCGCAGCAGCAAGACCAGCCAGACGGGGTGAGCGATGACAACAGCAATGGTCAAACAGGAAATCGCCGTGGCATCTTTCAGTCGGGTGTACGACCTCGATCAGGTCGAGACCGCGCTGAACGAGCTTAGCGAAGGGGCGAACGAGGCGCTGCGCGCCACGTACGAAAAGATGCTGAAAACCGGCAATCTGCGCTTCTGCGTCAAGCCGAACCGGATGCCGTCGATCGACGATCTGATCGACGCGCTGCCCAACTTTTCGGAGCCGCTCGACGACATCCGCAAGCAGGTCGCCTTGTGTCTCGAGACTGAAGACCGGCTCGAACTGATGCCGATCCTGTTGCTCGGTGATCCGGGCATCGGCAAGACGCACTTTGCCAAGCAACTGGCGCGCATGCTCGGCACCGCGTACCAATACGTGGCGATGAGTTCGCTGACGGCGGGGTGGATTCTGTCGGGCGCATCGTCGCAATGGAAGAACGCGAAGCCGGGCAAGGTGTTCGATGCGCTCGTGAACGGCAGCTATGCAAACCCCGTGATTGCCGTCGACGAAATCGACAAGGCCACGGGCGATTCGCAATACGATCCGCTCGGCGCGCTTTACGCGCTGCTCGAACACGACACGGCGCAGACGTTCATCGACGAATTCGCGGAGATTCCGATCAATGCCGGCCACGTGATCTGGATCGCGACCGCGAACGACGAGCGCTCGATCCCGGAGCCGATCCTGAACCGGATGAACGTGTATGAGATTCCGCCGCCGGATCGTGACGGCGCACGCCGTATCGCCCAATCGATCTACGACGAGATTCGCTCGGCGCATAACTGGGGCCTGCGCTTTCCCGAAACGCTCGGCGACGCCGCGCTCGATGCGCTGAAGCTGGCCTCGCCGCGTGAAATGCGGCGCGCGATTCTGAATGGCTTCGGCGCGGCGCGCATCGACGGGCGCGATCGGATCGAAGCCGGCGACATCCGCTTGGACTACGGAAATCGGAGGAAACCGATCGGTTTTTGAGTGTTTTTGCCCTATTTTTGACAGAAAACCGCCGTCGGACGGCTTTCTGCGGACACGAAACAGGCAGTTCGACATTTAAAACAGGATGAATGTCGCAGCAATTGTTGCGAGTTTCGCGAATCCGGAGGGTTTGCGTCGGTCTGTCTTCGGGCAGACAGGCGCCCGGCGGCAAGGTGGCCGCCATGGCCGGCAACGCTCCGAGGACGCGGGGCGATGCCATCGCGCGCATGAAGAATCGAGCGCGACAATCGTCGACGGCGTACACTGATCTTGTCCGGCCCATACGTTTAAGCCCTGCTCAAGACCGAATGCCCGCAGTCGTCCGACTGCGGGCATTTCTGTCTGTGCGGCGTCGTACAATTTTGTATAGCGGTTGCGTAAGGCCAGGTGCGTTCGACAGCGAGCGGTGTGCGGTCCTCGATAGCCGTACCCTGTCTTCATGATTATCGGGTGAACGAGGCAGCGCGCGGCGAGGTTAGCCGCGTCAAGGGACATGGATCAGATCGAATGTGTAGTGATCGGCGCTGGCGTCGTCGGTCTTGCCGTGGCGCGCGCATTGGCGGCGCGCGGGCGCGAGGTGATCGTGCTGGAAGCGGCTGAAGCGATTGGCGTGGGCACCAGCTCGCGCAATAGCGAAGTGATTCACGCGGGGATCTATTATCCACGCGGCTCGTTGAAAGCGGCGCTTTGTGTGCGCGGCCGCGAGATGCTCTACGACTACTGCGTCGAGCATAACGTGCCGCATTCGCGTTGCGGCAAACTGCTGGTCGCCACCTCGCGCAATCAGATTCCTCAGCTTGAAAGCATCATGGCGAAGGGCCGTGAGAACGGCGTGCTCGACCTGATGCGAATCAACGGCGACCAGGCGCAAGCGCTCGAACCCGCGCTCGAATGTGTGGAGGCCGTGTTCTCGCCGCAGACGGGCATCGTCGATAGTCACCAGTTGATGCTGGCGATTCAGGGTGACGCCGAGCGCGACGGCGCGGTGTGTGCGTTCCATGCGCCGGTCGCGGCGATCGAAGCGAGCAACGGCCGTTTCATCATCAAGGTAGGCGGCAGCGCGCCGACCACGATCAGCGCGGCCTGCGTGATCAACAGCGCCGGCTTGTACGCGAATGCGCTGGCGCGCACGATTCGCGGCCTTGACGCGCGGCATGTGCCGCCGCTTTATCTCGCGCGCGGCAACTACTTCAGCATCTCGGGGCGCGCGCCGTTCAGCCGTCTGATCTATCCGATGCCGAACGAAGCCGGCCTCGGCGTGCATCTGACGATCGATCTCGGCGGCCAGGCGCGTTTCGGTCCCGACGTCGAATGGGTCGATGTGATTAATTACGACGTCGACCCACATCGTGCGGATTCCTTTTACGCGGCGATTCGCGCGTACTGGCCCGCGCTTCCTGACGATGCGTTGCAGCCCGCTTATGCGGGGATTCGTCCGAAGCTTTCCGGCCCAGGCGAGCCCGCCGCCGATTTCGTGATTCAAGGTCCGGCTGCGCATGGCGTGCGTGGGCTCGTCAATCTGTTCGGTATTGAGTCGCCTGGATTGACGGCGTCGCTCGCGATCGCTCAGCGTGTCTGCGAGCTGAGTGGGCGCGCTTAATTGTCGCACCCCTCGCGTTCCCGTCGCGCTGCTCACGTCATGCGATCAACGGACATTCCGAGCGTATAACGCGCGCGCGGCGTAGTACCAATTCGGTTATCTCTATCATTTGGGCCGTCACGCGCGACGGCTTCATTGCTATCCTTGGGGACCGCTGTCATCAGAACGGCGATCAGTTCAATATAAATGGAGTGAGTCCCCCATGAAATCTTCCCGTCGTACGTTTTTGATCACCAGCATTGGTGTGGCATCCACGTTCGCCCTGTCGCGCCAGGCTTTCGCCGACGCACCGAAGGTCGCCGAGACCGACCCGACCGCACAAGCGCTTGGCTACAAGGCCGACGCGAGCAAAGTCGACAAGGCCAAGTTCGCGAAATACGCAGCGGGCCAGGACTGCGGTAACTGCAGCTTCTATCAAGGCAAGGCAACCGACGCCTACGCCGGCTGCCCGATGTTCGCGGGCAAGCAGGTCGCGAGCAAGGGTTGGTGCAGCGCATATAACAAGAAGGCCTGATTACGTTTCAGCCGCACACACATTCAGTGTCGCGGCAAGTGCGCCGCAACATTGCGGCGCCGGACTGCAGTCCGATCATCAAGGCGTCTGCCGCCCTGCGCGACAGACGCCTTTTTGTTGCTTGAAAACAGCTTGCGCGCTCTTTACACTCCAATGCGATTGCTGCGGCGGGCATTATTTTTCTCGCTCGCGCCAGGGCGCACTAACGCACGCTGAAGCACATCTACGCTGAGACGCCGTACCACGCGACATTTTTCGCAAGCTGGAGATTCGAATGGCACCAGCGTCACGGAGCCTCAACACACGCGCCGTCGTGGCGGCTGTGATCGGCAACGCACTCGAATGGTACGACTTCACCGTGTTCGGTTTCCTCACGGTGGTGATCGCACAACTGTTCTTTCCGGCAGGGAACGACTATTCGTCGATGCTGCTGACTACCGCAACCTTCGGCGTCGCATTCGTCATGCGGCCGATCGGCGGCATCGTGCTTGGACTTTACGCGGATCGCGCGGGACGCAAGGCGGCGCTGTCACTCGTCATTGCGCTGATGACGCTCGGCATTCTGCTGCTGGCAATTGCCCCGCCGTACTCGGCGATCGGCATCGGCGCGCCTTTGATGATCGTGCTTGGGCGTTTGCTGCAGGGCTTTTCCGCCGGTGGTGAATTCGGCAGTTCTACGGCCTTGCTGATCGAGGCGGCGCCGTTCTCGAAGCGCGGCTTCTACGGCAGCTTGCAGATGGCGAGCCAGGCGGCGGCGCTTCTGCTCGGTGCGGTGGTTGGTGCGTTGATCACGCACGGTCTCTCGCACGAGGCACTGAAGTCATGGGGTTGGCGCGTACCGTTCATTCTGGGCTTGATCATCGGGCCGATCGGTTTTTATATCCGCCGGCATCTCTCCGATTCGGAAGCCTTCCTGCTTGCGCAAAAGACGGCGCGGCGCGCAACGCTCGGCGAAGTGTTCAGGAGCCATAGCCGCGACGTGCTGTGCGGACTCGGCGCGGTGATCGCGCTCACCGTGACGATCTACGTGCTGATCAGCTATCTGCCGACCTTCGCGGTCAAGCAACTGAAGCTGCCTTATGCGCAATCCTTTTACGCGGTGATCGTCGGCAATCTGCTGCTCACCGTGCTCTCACCGCTGACCGGCGCATGGTCGGACAGGATCGGACGCAAGGGACTTTCGCTGTGGTCGCTGGTACTGACGCTCGTGATCATCTATCCGCTATTTGCGTGGCTCGCGGCGGAGCCGAGCGTGTCCAAACTGATTCTCGTGCAGGCGCTACTGTCGATTGCGCTGTCCGGATACTACGGGCCGTTCGGCGCGTTGATCGCCGAACTGTTCCCGGCGAACGTGCGCTCGATCGGCTTATCGCTCGCGTACAACGTCGCGGTGATGCTGTTCGGCGGCTTCGGGCCGTTCGTCGTGACGTGGCTCATCAACACCACGGGTTCACCGCTCGCGCCGACTTACTACGTGATGGGCGGACTGGCGTTGTCGATCGTCGCAG
Organism: Paraburkholderia sediminicola; assembly: GCF_046026675.1. GTDB lineage: Bacteria > Pseudomonadota > Gammaproteobacteria > Burkholderiales > Burkholderiaceae > Paraburkholderia > Paraburkholderia sediminicola_F. Next base: position 192,972 of record NZ_JAQQEY010000001.1, read on the forward strand.
TGGCGTGCATCCCCGGCAAGCGCCATGCGGATCTCGACGCGCGGCGCAAACCGGCTTGAGGGTTCAGTCGAGCGGCGCCCGTTCGTCTAGCTGCGCGCCGGTATCAACGGCGGCCGTTTGTCGAACCACGGCCGCACCGCTTCTAGTTGTGCTGCCAGTCGCAATAGCGTTGCTTCACCGCCATCACGCGTGGCGAACTGCACGCCGATTGGCAGCCCTCGCGCGTTCCAGTAGAGCGGCACCGACATTGCCGGTTGTCCGCTCAGATTGAACAACTCCGTGCATCCCGCCCACGCAAACGCCTTGTTCGACGCTTCGGTCAGCAGCTTCTTCATCAGGGCTTCGAGCGGCATCGCCGTGACGGCGCGCATTTGCATGCGCTCCGCAGAGGTGGGGTGCATTTCGCCAATCTTGATCGGCGCGCCGGCAAGCGTCGCGCACAGGAGCACGTCGTAGCGGCTCAGCAAATCGGTGAGACGTTCTGTGATGCGACGCTGTTCTTCGAGCGCGCCAGGCAAGCCGCGCTCGCCGAGTTTGCGGCCGACGTGCGCCATTGCCCACGTCGAGATTTCGAATTCGTCGCGTAGCGGTTTGCGGCCGGTGATGCGATCGGTGTGCAGCACCATCTCTTCCGCTGTCACGGACCAGAGCATCAGGAACGCATGGCGGACTGCCGCGAAATCGATGCCGAGCGACACCGGTTCGATGTTATGGCCGAGCGAACTGGCGAGTTGCGCAGCATCTTCCAGCGCGGCGCGCGAGTCGGCGGAGAGCGAGGGCGCCAGCATCGAATCGGTGACGTAGGCAATGTTCAGTGGCTTGCATGGCTCGCGGCTGGCGCCAAGGAAAGTGCCCGGCGCGCCGAGCGGTCTGTCCGCGTTGCCCGCCAGCAGATCGAGCAGCAACGCACTGTCGCGCACGCTGCGCGATACCGCGTGATCGATGCCGAGCTCACCGACGGCGGCGGTCGGTGTCGCGCGCGGCACACGTCCGCGCGAAGGCTTGAGGCCGAACAGTCCGCAACACGAAGCGGGAATGCGGATCGAGCCGCCACCGTCTGATGCATGCGCGAGCGGCACGATGCCCGCGGCCACTGCCGCGGCGGCACCGCCGCTCGAGCCACCAGGCGTGTGGTCGAGATTCCACGGATTGCGGCAAGCGCCGAACAATTCGGGCTCCGTATAAGGCATCTGACCGAGTTCGGACGTACTGGTCTTGGCGAAGATGTTGAGGCCGGCCGCCTTTGCGAGCGCGACGACCGGCGCGTCCTCGGTAGGAATGAAATGGCGATAGTGACGGCTGCCCATCGACATGCGCAATCCGGCGACCGCTGCGCCCAGGTCCTTGATCAGATAGGGCACGCCCGCGAGCGCTGCTTGCGTGCTTCCGTCATTCGCTCTGTTCGCATCATCACGCGAGGCACGCTGACGGGCGGCGTCGTAGTCCTTCAGGACAATCGCATTGATCGCGGGATTAACGGCCTCGGTGCGGGAAATCGCGATGTCCAGCAACTCGCGCGCGCTTGCTTCGCGGCTTCGAATCAGTTCGGCGAGGCCGATGGCGTCATGGGCGAGATAGTCTGATTGCACGACGGAGGGACCCTCGCTATCGAGTGTTGAATCTGCCGGTTGCCTATGCACATGATGAACGGTCTGGCTGGGCGTCCGGTTGTTCCTGGTTCATCGCTACGCATGGAAGAAGAGGACGCGCTGATGGCACGTCCTCTTCGAGAGAGTAACTCAGGTACAGGTGCGAGTTACAGGCCCTGATCAAAGCCGTGAGTTAAAGCCGCGAAGTTACAGCCGCTCACCAAGGAAGGTCAGCGTGCGGCCATGCGCGAGCGCTGCAGCGGGCTGGTTATACGACGCGCGGTCCGAGCAGTTGAAGCCGTGGTCGGCATTCGGATAGATATTGAATTCCGCATCGGCACGGCCGGCGAAGCGCTCCTGAATCTGGCCGACAGCCGACAACGGGATATGCGCGTCGAGTTCGCCGTAGTGGAATTGCATCGGCACGTTGATCTTCGCGGCCTGATCGAGCTTGTTCTGGATGCCGCCGCCGTAGTACGCCACCGCGCCGTCGAGCGTGCCTTGCGCGGCAGCCAGATACGCGAGCTGGCCGCCGAAGCAGTAGCCGATCGCCGCAACCTTGCCGGTCACTTCCGGCATCGCGCGCAGCGCTGCGGCAGCCGCGCCGACATCGGCCACCGCCTGGTCGACATTGGTTTTCTGCATCAGCTCGATGCCTTTCTCTCGATCCGCGCCATCATAGGTCAATTCGACGCGCGGCTGCACGCGCCAGAAAATGTCCGGTGCGAGCGCGACGTAGCCGTCTTGCGCGTACTGATCCGCGACCGAGCGGATATGGCTGTTCACGCCGAAGATTTCCTGAATGATGATGACGGCCGGTCCCTTGCCGCCTTTGGGCAGCGCCAGATAGCCGCCGAAACTGTCGTTGCCGGCGGGAATGTCGATCCAGCGGGAAGTCGTGCTCATATTGCTCTCCATTTACTCGTGCGTTGACGCGCGGGGTCGGTCTGAATGAATGCCAGAGGCCTGAATGCCTGAGACGGGCGGTCAGTTTGCCATCAAAAGAAACGCCTTGCAGTGAGGCCGCGCGTGGCCCGACAACGCCCGCCGCGCGGCGATGATCTCGTAAGGCGATTGAAACATTCTCGATAATTCATTTCTCCGCGCGCGCATGGCTCGGTAGAGTCCAAAGTGCTGGCTCGTCGTTGCTACGAGCGCTTTGCCGGAGAGGAAATCGATCATGAATGAAGGCAGTTTTGTGACGCCGTTTGCGGCGCGTTTCGAATTGCGTGTGCCGGTCGTGCAGGCGCCGATGGCCGGCGGCGCGACGACGCCTGCGATGGTGGCGGCGGTATCGAATGCCGGCGGCCTCGGCTTTCTCGCGGCGGCGGCACTGTCGCCCGAGAAAATCGCGAGCGAAGTCGCGGCGATTCGCGCGCTGACAGATCGCCCGTTCGGCGTGAATCTGTTTGTACTGGAGCCGGCCGCGCCGGACGATGCCACCGTGCGCCACGCGCTCGAAGCAATCGATCCACTACGCACGGACCTCGGTTTGCCGCCGGGCCACCCGCTCGAACGCTATGCGCCGGATTTCCGCGCGCAACTGGAAACGCTGATTGAATTGCGCGTGCCGGTGGCGAGTTTCACGTTCGGATTGCTCTCAGCCGCCGACGTCGCCCGTCTGCATGCAAACGGCCTATATGTAATAGGCACCGCGACACATGTTGCCGAGGGTGTCGCCTGGCGCGACGTGGGCGCAGACGCCATCGCCGCGCAAGGCGCGGAGGCGGGCGCGCATCGCGGTACCTTCATCGGCGCATTCGAGGAGGCGCTGGTCGGCACGATGGCGCTCGTGCCGCAACTCGTCGATGCGACCGGCCTGCCGGTGCTGGCCGCCGGCGGCATCATGGACGGACGCGGCATCGTCGCCGCGCTTGCGCTTGGCGCGCAAGCCGCGGTGATGGGTACTGCGTTCCTCACTTGTCTGGAGAGTGCGATACCGCAGGCATGGAAAACCCGGGTGCGCTCGATGTCGGATACATCGACGTCCGTCACGCGCGCGATCACCGGTCGTCATGCGCGCGGCATACGCAATCCGTTGATGCAGCGGCTAAGCGAGTCGGCGCATAAGGTCGCGCCTTATCCGGTGCAAAACGCCTTGACGCAGGAGCTGCGGCAAACCGCGAGCCGCGCGGATAACGGCGACTATCTGTCTCTATGGTCAGGCCAGGGCGCGCCGCTTGGCCGCAAGCGCCGGGAAGGCCTCGGCGCTGCCGAACTGGTCGGGCAACTCGAGCAGGAATGGCATGCTGTGGCAGCACGGATCGGCGCGCTCGAGCGTTGATTCGGCATGGCTCAGACGCGCGTCGCGGCAACTGCGGCGCGCTTTGTTTTTACGCAAAAAGCCTATTCGAAACATTAACGGTTTAACACGCTAAAAGCTTTAGGCCGTGCTGTTAGACGATAGGCGCACCTAGCGGAAACCCGCATGGGCTGGTGCTTTCCAGCCTGTCTTTCCAGCCGGAATCGGCTCTTGTTGGATAAACGCTATTAGTGTTCATCCCACTTCCTCAAAAAAGTCCCACAATTTAATTTGATGGCCTACACTTGCGCGCAAGTACGGTTTGCCGTCTGCCACAAACAGTCCGGTGAACGTGCTGGCCAAGTGCATGAACGATGCAACCGGCGTGGTCGTCCACGGGACTGAGCGACACGTGTAGGGAAGCGGGGGCACAGGGCGATTACGTTGTTTTTGGGACCGAAACTGGAGACTTACATGAACATCAAGATTCAAAAGCTTTTGCCGATCAGCGCTGCGGCCATGTTGTTTGCGTCATTGGCAACGGGCGCGGTGGCGGACGAGGTCGTCAAGATCGGCCACGTTGCACCGTTGACCGGCGGTATCGCTCACCTGGGTAAAGACAACGAAAACGGCGCGCGTCTGGCTGTTGAAGAAATCAACGCCAAGGGCCTGACGATCGGTGGCCAGAAAATCACGCTGCAACTCGACGCGCAAGACGACGCAGCTGACCCGCGTACGGCTACGCAAGTTGCACAGAAGCTGGTTGACGATAAGGTCGTCGCAGTGGTCGGCCACTTGAATTCGGGCACGTCGATTCCGGCTTCGAAGATCTATAGCGATGCTGGCATCGTGCAGATCTCGCCGTCGGCAACGAACCCGGCCTACACGCAACAAGGTTTCAAGACGACGTACCGCGTCGTGGCGACCGATGCGCAACAAGGTCCGGCACTGGCTAACTACGCAGCCAAGGGTCTGAAAGTGAAGAGCGTCGCGATCGTCGACGACTCGACCGCTTACGGCCAGGGTCTCGCCAACGAATTCGAAAAGACCGCCAAGTCGCTGGGCCTGAACGTGATGTCGCATGACGCGACGAACGACAAGGCTGTCGACTTCCGCGCGATTCTGACGAAGATCAAGGGCGAAAACCCGGACGCGATCATGTACGGCGGTATGGACGCAACCGGCGGCCCGTTCGCCAAGCAAGCCAAGCAGCTCGGCCTGCGTGCGAAGGTGCTGGCAGGCGACGGCGTGTGTACCGACAAGCTGTCGGACCTGGCTGGCGACGCAACCGACAACATCGTCTGCTCGGAAGCCGGTATGGCGCTCGAGAAGATGTCTGGCGGCGCAGCGTTCCTCGCCAAGTATCAGAAGCGTTTCGGTCAGCCGATCCAGATCTACGCTCCGTTCACGTATGACGCTGTGTACATCATCGTCGACGCTATGAAGCGTTCGAACTCCACCGATCCGGCGAAGATCCTGGCAGCTATGCCGGCGACCGACTACAAGGGTGTGATCGGCGAAACCACGTTCGACTCGAAGGGCGACCTTCAGCACGGCGTGATCTCGCTGTACAACTACAAGGGCGGCAAGAAGACACTGCTCGACGTAGTGAAGATGTAAGAGCCGCATGACCGAAGACAGCTGTGTTTGTCTTAGGTCAAGCAGTTAAAAGGCACGCGCGCCGCATGGCTCGCGTGCCTTTTCTTTTGGGCATTTGCATGAGAGGCTGGCGGGTTTGAGAACATCGTTTGGGAGAATGCCGTGACCACTGTGATCCGTTCGATCGACAACGGCTGGCGCCGCTGGATTACCGAGAATCTGCTGCTCGACGCACCGCCGCCCGCCCTGCACGGTGCGCTGGTCGGACATGGTTTCGACTCTGCCGAAGCCGCCCGCGAAATCGAGGCGGCGCTCGCGAGTCCTTACTTTGAGGGCGCCTTGCGCTTGCGCAATCGTTTGCGCAAGCGCGAATGGATATTGTCGGTGTACGGCACGCTCAATCGCATGCGCGCTGGAAGCGGTGTGATCGAACGGCGCGAACGTTTATCGCGTGACGAGTTCTTTGAGCAGTACTACTTTCAGAACCGGCCGGTCATCATCACGGGCGCTTTCGATTTTTGGCCGGCGCGCACGCAGTGGAGTTTCGACTACTTTCGCGAGCGGTGCGGCGATTGTGAAGTCGAAGTGCAGTTCGGCCGCGAGTCGGATACGAATTACGAAATCAATCAGCCGAAGCTCAAGCGCATGATGCGCTTTGCCGATTATGTTGATCTCGTCGAGCGCAGCGGCCCGACTAACGATTTCTACATGACCGCCAATAACACGTCGCACAATCGCGCGGCCCTCGCGACGTTATGGTCAGACGTGCCGACTATCTGCGAATATCTCGACGCTGCATCGCCCGATACGGGCTTTTTCTGGATGGGGCCGGCGGGAACGAAGACGCCGTTTCACCATGATCTGACCAATAACTTCATGGCGCAGGTGATCGGCCGCAAACAGATCAAGTTGGTGCCATTGTCCGATACGCCGCATATGGCGAACATGCTGCATTGTTATTCGGAGGTGGACGGCGGTGCGATCGACTACGAGCGTTTCCCGTCGATGCGCAATGCGCATTTGACGGAATGCACGCTCGAACCCGGCGAATTACTGTTTCTGCCGATCGGCTGGTGGCATTACGTGGAAGGACTCGATGCATCGGTGACGATGACGTTCACCAATTTCCTGCAGCGTAACGACTTCTCGCGCGATTACGTGACGTATCACGAACTGTGAAAAAAACGGCGAGCCGGTTGACCCGACTCGCCGCTCCCCCCTTCGACGCTTGTTTTTTGCGTCTTTATTTACTGTCGTTATTCGTATTCGTTACTTCTTGCTCGTCAAGCCGCCGAGACCGCCGAGCAAGCCACCGCTCGAGGTGCCGCCGGTCGAGGTCCCCGAACCGGTCAATACGCCGGTGACGCTGCCAAGCAGGCCGGTGATCGGTGCAAGCGGGTTGCTGGTGCTGCCAGTGCCGCCCGAACCCGCAGCCGACCCGAGCGCGCCAGTCAACGACGACACCGCCGACGTCACCGGTGCCAGCGGGCTGCCGCTGCCACCGGTCGCGCCGCTCAATGCGCCCGTTACCGAATTCAGCACACCAGTCAGCGGTGCAAGCGGGCTGCTGCTTGAGCTTCCGCCGAGGCCACCGAGACTGCCAGTTACGGTGTTGAGGACGCTGGTCAGAGGGGCAAGCGGATTGCTGCCTGAGCTTCCGCCGAGGCCACCGAGACTGCCGGTCACCGTGCTAAGGACGCTGGTAATCGGCGCAAGCGGGCTGCTTGAACCGCTGCCGCCGGTCAGGCCGCCGCTCAGGGTGCCGGGCAACGCGGTGAGAATGCTGGTCAACGGCGCCAGCGGATTGCCCGTTGCACCGCCGCTGCCGCCCGGATTCAGGATGCCGGTGAGGCCACCGAGCGGGTTGCCGCTGCTCGTGCCGCCCGCGGTCAGCAGGCCGCCGGCGGACGTGACCGTGTCGCCGAGCTTGGTTACGACATTGCCCAGGTTCTGACCGATCGGGTTGTTAGTCGCGTTGCTGACCTGGCTGCCCGCGGTGTCGAGACCGTGACCGATGGTCGACAGCAAACCGTTCAGCGGTGCGCCGAGTCCGGTCGTATCGCCGACGGTTTGGGTCGTTTGCGCGAGCGTGGCGGTGATCGGCGTGATCGCGGTGCTGACGGTCTGCGTCACTTGCTGGATCGGGCCGTTCGTCAGCTGCGAGGTGAGTTGCGTGCCAAGGCCGCTGACTGCAATGCCGAGCGTTGAGACCGTGCTGCCGAGCGGCGTGGTCAGCGGACTGAGCGGTGCAGTGGGACCGCTGCCAAGACTCGTCACGAGCTGGCCGGCGCTATTGACGGCCTGGCCGGCGTTATAAACCAGGCCGCCGCTGCTCGCCAGCGTCGTGCCGAGCGGATCGGTGGAATTGCCGAGCTGGCCGAGGCCGTTCGCCGCACCTGTGCCGACTGCGGTGACACCGGCGCCGAGATTCGAGACGACGTTGCCGAGCGCGGTCGTGGTGGCCGGGTTCGCGCCGGGGATCGGCGTGAGGCCGATCTGGCTGCCGATTGCGGAGACGGTTTGGCCGGTCGCGGTCACCACGTTGCCAGTGTTCTGGACGACGACGCCGATCGGATTGGCGCTGGTTGGCGTGGGTGTCGGAGTCGGAGTCGGAGTCGGCGTGGGTGTAGGCGTGGGCGTGGGCGTGGGCGTCGGCGTCGGCGTGGGTGTCGGAGTCGGCGTTCCGCCTCCGTTCCCCGAGCCGGAACCTGAGCCGCTGCCGGAACCACTACCGGACCCGCTCGAGACGCCCGGTCTGACCAACGTGCTCCCGCATCCGGTCAGTAAGATCATCGACGTCACGCACATTGCGATCGCCGACAGTTTGAAATTGCGATTCATGGTCTGCTCCCCCGTAATTTGAAAATTGCTGGGAAGCTAACTGCAAGGCCTATGCCATTTGTGTTTCGACCATTATCGAGAGGAATAAATTCATACAGATCAACGGATTGCGATCATGCGCGTGAAGCGGTAAAGGTATTCAAGCCACCGATGTGGCGAGGAACACATCAGCGTGCAGGCCTCGCGTAACGTAACGTAAGAACGCCAGTTTTCATATGGCGTGACACTTGCCGATGCAACAGCAGCGCGCGTCTCCGTCAGATCTTCAAACGCCGCAGTACCTTCGGACCGGCGACCGCGATCAGGGCCGAACACACGGCCACCACGGACAACCCGATCGGCAAGCTGGTCGCCTGCGTTACCGCGCCGATGATCACCGGCCCGAGCAGCAGCCCGAAGTACGCCAGCCCGGCGACATGCGCGAGTCCTTCGGCCGCGTGAATGCCTTTGACGCTCGCCGCTGCCGCAAACAGCACGGGCATCATGTTCGCGAGGCCGAGACCCATCAGCGTGAAGCCGATAAGGGCGACGACCGGATTCGGCAGCAGCAGTGCGCCGACCATCCCGGCGCAGGCAAGCGACGCGCTCGCCATCACCAGTTGCGGTGCGCCGAAGCGGGCGCGCACGGCGTCGCCGGCGAAACGCGCCGCTGCCATGCCGCCCGAAAACGCCGCGTAGGCCGCGCTCGCGAGTGCCGGCGTGGACAGCACGACGTCGCGCATGTAGACGGTCGCCCAGTCGTACATCGCACCTTCGGCGATCAGCGCGACCAGCGCCATGGCGCCGAGCGCCCACAAGGCCGGCGAGCGCCAGCGGTTGGCGCGCGGCGTGGCGGCGTCGGGATGGTCGGCGTGTGGCACGTGCGGCAGCACGGAAGGGCAGGCGGCAACCAGGACCAACGCGCTGATCGCCGCGGCCAGCGTGAGATGCACAGCCGGCGCCATGCCACGCGATAACAGGACACCGCCCACCGCAGCGCCGACCATTCCGCCGACGCTGAACATGCCGTGCAGCGCTGACATGATCGGCTTGCCGAGCGTTTTCTCGACCGCGCTGGCTTCCGCGTTCATCGCGACGTCGAGCGTGGCCATGCCCGCGCCGAAGATGGCCAGCACGATCAGTAACATCCAGTAAGCCGGCACGATCAGGATCAGCACCGCACATGCCGACATCACCAGACCGCCCGTCAGACAGGCCCGGCGCGTGCCGACCCGTGCAATCCAGGACGCATTCGCCGCCATCGCGCCGATCGAGCCACCGGCGAGAGCAAGCAGCGCGTACGAGAGCATCGCCGCGTTCAGATGGAAGCGGTCGCGCACTGTCGGCACGTGCACCCCCCACGACGCGTACATCATGCCGGCGATGAAGAACAACGCCATCGTGGCGATACGGGCGCGCTGCCGTGCGGTGCCGGGGAGATCGCGATGAGCAGCGGGGAGGGTGGCGAATTCGGAAGAGCGGTCGGACACGGAAATCTCGAGGAGGGAGAACGCGCGAGAAAGCGCGTTGAAAGCGAATTTCCGATTCTAACGAAGCGCGCTGTCTTATGCTTGGAGCGAATTGATCCAATGCCTGGCTATCGAGGAACGCGCACTTGAACATTCCCGCTCACGCTCCGCTGCATCTGCTTCATATGGCCGCTATCGGTACGCTCGCCACTCATGCGCGTCAGCCAGAAGGTTTTCCTTATCCTTCAGTGTTGCCGTTCGCGCCGGACCCGCAGCATCTTCCGACGATCCTCGTGAGCCGGCTCGCCGAGCATACGCACAACCTGCACGCCGATCCGCGCGCCGGCTTTCTGGTCGTCGACGCGCCGGACGGCGACGTGCTGAGCGGCCAGCGCGTCACCTTACTTGGCACGTTCGAACCGGTCGACTCGCCCCCCGAAGTCGTACAGCGCTATCTGCGCTATCACCCGGACGCCGAACGGTACCTGGTTCTCGGCGATTTCACGTTCTGGGCGATGAGGCTCGAACGGCTGCGCTACATCGGCGGCTTCGGCGCGATGGGCTGGCTCGCCGGCGCCGACCTCGATCCACTGCCGCCACTCGGCTTCGACGAAGAAAATGCGCTGATCGAACATTTCGCCGCTCATTCCCAAGGCACCCGCGGACTTCAACTACTCGGCGTCGATCGCTATGGCGCTGATCTGAAGCTGGACGGCGTGCGCACCCGTTTTGCCTTCGACGATGCGAAACGCAATACTGAAACCTTGCATGCGGCGCTCGAAGATTGTGTCCGGCGCCACGCTAATTAAGTTTCGATTGCTGTTTGGGGAAAACACTCATGCCGCAATAACAAGGCAGAGCGTGGGTCGTAATATGTTCCGACGTTTCATGTTAAAGCTTTCATCGCATGAAATGTTGGGACAATTTTCTTATCTTAAATTTCATTTTTTGATAGTTAATTCAATAATCAGTGATGTGCGGTTGCGCTTTTCAGCGGAATGCGAAAATTACCTATTTGAAAGGGTCCGCGTAACATCGCGCCGCAGTGAAATTTTTTGAAACGAATTGAGATTAATTTTACGACGCCGCTTTTGTAGTTTTTCTATTTTGTGTTAATCTCGCCATCAAATTCCGAGGCATGATCACTTCAAAGGGCAAGCCGGCTTAAGACTGGCAGTCATTTATCTAAACCATAAGGGAACCTATGTCTTCCTACAAGGAACTACTCGCACAGCGCGAGAAGCTCGAAAAGCAGATCGAAGAAGCAAAGTCGCGTGAATATGCAGAAGTGTTGAATGAGATCAAGCAGAAAATGGCCGATTACGGCATTTCGCTGACTGAACTCGGTGGTGGCCGTGGTGCCAAGGCTGCTAAAGCCGGTCGTCCGCGCGCAGGCGTCGCGCCGAAGTATCGTGACCCGGATAGCGGTAGCACGTGGTCGGGCCGCGGTAAGCCGCCGCGCTGGATCGCAGGTCTGGATCGTGAGAAATTTCTGATCCAGAAGTAATAGTTATACGGTCAATCAGTGGCGCCTATAGCGCCCGCTGTTGCCAGAAGAAAAACCGCGTACCGTCAAGGGCGCGGTTTTTTTTATTTCCACTGCAAATCGCCGTGACTCTTTGTCGCACGCGCTCCATGAAACTGGAACGCGAATGCTTTTCGTTTAGATAAGCGTCTGATTTAAAAGGTTTTTTTGTGGTTTATCCAGCGCATATTGAGATGCGCCGGGTAGAATGCAGGTATTGAACTCTTCCCTTTGTTTCAGCGATGCCTTCTACCGCCGCCGTCCAGTCCGTCGAGAAACATCGCGTTGCGCGCAAAAGTACCTTTGTCAGTATTGCGCTCAATACGGTGCTGATGGCGCTGCAAATCTTCATCGGCGTGTTTGCCCATTCGCAGGCGCTGGTCGCCGACGGTATCCATTCGTTAGCCGATCTGATTTCCGATTTTGTCGTGCTATTCGCTAATCGGCACAGCGGCGCCAAGCCTGACGCGGATCACAATTACGGACATAGCCGCTATGAAACGGTTGCGTCATTGTTTTTGGGTGCGCTGCTGATTGTGGTCGGCGTTGGTATGTTGTGGCGCGCCGGCACGCGTCTCGCCGATTTGCAAAGCATCCCTGCCGTGCATATGAGCGCGCTCGCGGTCGCGGTGCTGGTGCTGATTTCCAAGGAAAGCCTGTTTCGCTACATGCTGCGCGAAGCGCAACGCGTGCGTTCAGCCATGTTGATTGCGAACGCGTGGCACGCACGTTCGGACGCCGCTTCGTCATTGGTGGTCGCGCTTGGCATTATCGGCAGCCTCGCAGGCGTGCGCCTGCTCGATCCGATTGCCGCGGCGATTGTCGGTTTCATGGTTGCGCGCATGGGTTGGATGTTCGGCTGGGACGCGCTGCAGGATCTTTCCGACCGCGCGCTCGACGAAGCCACCTCCACCGACATGCGCGCGCTATTGCTCGCGACGCCCGGCGTACGCGACGTACATGAAATGCGCACCCGCAAGATGGGTGACTTCGCGCTTGTCGATGCGCACATTCTGGTCGACCCGCTGATCTCGGTATCGGAAGGGCACTACATCGCCGAATCGGCGCGCTCGCGCGTGCTGGCCGACAACCGCGTGCTCGACGCGCTGATCCATGTCGACCCGGAGAACGACGCGGTTGCGCACCCGCCCGTCAATCTGCCGACCCGGGAGCGGGTCGTCGCCGAAGTCGACGCCGCGCTCGCCGCGGGTGGCGTGAAGGCCGCGTTGGTCAATATGCACTACTTGAGCACGGGACTCGATGTCGAAGTGGTTTTGCCGGCGCCGGGCTCACGCACGGCCGAAAGCGATGAGCCGTGTCTTGCTGGTGTCGATCTGGATGCGCTCAGGCGCCGTCTCGGTGCCCGCAAGCTGAACGTGCTGCAGGGGGTGGACGCACTGCAGGCCGAAAGCAGCGTCTCGACGGAAGCAGGGCGCGGCGAGGCCATCGCCAGCACCAAGTCTGAGCAACCGCATAGCGCCACGTGAGTGCGGTTACACCCTCACAGCGGCAATTGCGTATCGAACTTGATCTCGCGCAGCACGACGCTCGTACGCACCTGTGCGACGGCAGGAATCTTGAAGATGCGTTCGTGCAGAAAGCTGTCGTACGCCTTGATGTCCGGCGCGACGATCTTGAGGATGTAATCGGATTCGCCGGTCGTGCTGTAGCACTCGGTGACCTCCGGGCAGGTAGCGATTTCCCGCTCGAACTGTTCGACCCCGCCCTCGGTGTGGCGCGTGAGATGGATATGCGCGAGCGCGCAGACGTGCAGCCCCAGCTTTTCGCGATCCAGCAATGCCGTGTAGCGCTGGATCACCCCTGATTGCTCCATATCCTTGATACGGCGCCAGCACGGGGTGCTCGACAGGCCGACCTGGTCGGAAATCTCTTGCACGGACCGGCGTGCGTCGAGCTGCAGCAGGCGCAGGATTTTTTGAGAGAACGTATCAAGTGTCAACTGCGCCTCCGTTGGCGTCGCCCTATCAACGCATGGTAGAGGTCTCGAAAACGAAACGCAATGTAAAACGGCTTCGACGAGGGAGATTACCTAATTTGTCGGTTCCTCAGCGGCGTTTTGTCCTGAGCCGTCCCCATCTTTGGCGGTCGTCAGCGTGGCCGCCTGAACGGCGCGCAGATCCTTGAGCATGTTGCAGAAAAGCGCGCCCTGTTCGATCGCGTCATCCAGCGCGACATGCGTGTGCGGATGTTCGTCGAACCAGTGCTTCGGGAAGCGTGGCTTGATGTTTTTGCGGTATGGCAGGCCAGTCAGTGCGAAGGCCAATGTCTTGATGTCGAGCGCCGACCACGAAAACGGGCAGCGGCCCACAAACCGCATCATGTACCAGAACATATAGGTGAAGTCGAAACCGGCCGGCATCGCCACGAACACCGGCTTGCCCGGCAACGCCTCGACCCATTCGACATAGGCCGTCAGCGCGGCCTGCGGATCCTGCAAATCCTTGCGGCAGGCTTCCCACGCTTCCGGCTGCGTCTTCCACCATGCTTCCTGCACCGGATGCGGCGTGGCGCCGTCGAGCGATTCCAGATTCGCGGAGAAGGTGGCGATCAGTTGCTTGTCTTCCGTGTACGCGGCGGAGGCGAAACTGAGCATCGAATGCGGACCGGGAATCGGGCCGTCCGCTTCGACATCGGTGCTCACGTAGATTTCGCTGCTCATGCTTTGGCTCCGTCGGCGACATACGGATTGGTGCGGCGCTCGGCGCCGAACGTGGAGGTGGGACCGTGGCCCGGAACAAAGGTGACGTCGTCGCCGAGCGGCCAGAGTTTTTCCCGGATTGCGTGTACCAGGTCGGCGTGATTGCCACGCGGAAAATCCGTGCGGCCGATCGAGCCGGCGAACAGCACGTCGCCCACCAGCGCGAGCCGATGCGCGCGGCTGAAGAACACCACGTGGCCCGGCGTGTGGCCGGGGCAATGATAGACCTCGAGGGTTTCGTCGCCGAATTGCACGGTCTCGCCGTCTTGCAGCCAACGGTCTGGCTCGAACGCTTCGGCAGCAGGAAAGCCGAAGCGCGTGCTTTGGTCCGGCAGCTTGTCGAGCCAGAAACTTTCGTCGGGATGCGGGCCTTCGATCGGCACGCCGTAGTGTGTGGCGAGTGTCTTCGCGCCGGCGCAGTGATCGATGTGGCCATGCGTAAGGAATACTTTTTCGACCGTCACATTCTGGCGCGCGATTTCACCCTGGATGACATCGAGGTCGCCGCCCGGATCGACGACGGCCGCACGTCCGGTTGCCTCGCAAACGAGCAGCGAGCTGTTCTGCTGGAACGGCGTAACGGGGATCAAGGTGACTTTCATGGATGACGATGCCGCTGGAAAAACGTTGATTGTACCGGCGTCTCGTCGACGCTCGTCGACGGCGCTGAGGCCCCGCCGCAGCGGGCTTTGCGCTGCCCATTTTTGCAGCAGGAGTGAAAATTCATCAAGGTTTTCAGTCGCTTGCCATCCCAAAATTTTCTTTTGGGTATAATGGCCTCCATGCACAAGGAATTGTGCGTGCCACACGGCGATGCGTCCCCATCAAAAATGGGCACGCGGATTGCCACTCAAGTATGGGCTGTCGCAGTTTTGGGCGGCCATCAGGTATCGATGCATTCGATGCACACGTCTTACCCAGCCAGGCGCCGCGCGCCTGCAACGGACTTAAATTCCGTGACGCTGGGTGGGGCCTACGCCGCTGTTCCTGCGCGCTGAGTTCCGCGCGCAAGAACGTGTTTGCCACGTTCGATGGCGGCATGTGGGGTCTGGTCAGGCTGCCGGGGACAGGTTGCGCCAGACGTGAAAATTAACCGTGCGGTAGCGGCTGGGTAGCCGCATCCGGGCTTTGACGTACTGCGCTTTTCTGCGCGGCGCGTTGTCGTCCATTGCCGCCGGAGTCGCAGGCAACACGCTCAACTTTTCGCGTGATGCGGCTCGACAATTTGATTGCACGTCTTATGAAAACTCGGTTATCCCGTGGTCTGGGGACTCTTTTTGCCTTTTTTGTGCTGGCCGGCTGTGCCACGCCTCCGGGCGCGAGCAGCACGTCCGACAGCGGCGCGCCGCTGAGCACGAAGAATGCGCAGTCAGGTTCCTTTGGCCCGCAAGCTTTCGGCAGCGCGCCGGCATCCGGCGCAGCCGCCAAAGGCTCGGCGCTGGCCGATGCGCAGCCGCTTACTGACGACAACTCCGGCGCTTCGGACTTTCATCAGATCGGTCGCGCCTCGTGGTACGGCCGCGGCTTCCATGGCCGCCGCACGGCCAACGGCGAACGTTTCGACATGCACGCGCTGACTGCGGCACATCGTACGTTGCCGCTTGGCTCGTATGTTCGCGTGACCAATCCGGCCACCTCGCGCTCGGTTGTCGTGCGCATCAACGATCGTGGCCCGTATGCGCGTGGCCGGATCATTGACCTGTCGATGGCCGCCGCCGCTGCGCTCGACATGCGCCACGCCGGTACCGCACGCGTTCAGATCGAAGGGTTGACGCGTCAGGAAGCACGCGCTGAGCTGAATGAAACGCTGGCGTCGAATTCAGAGAAGTAATGTAGCCGCGGGCGTGTCTCTGACGCGCTCGTGACACCGAGCAGCATGGCGTTAACTCGCGCCGTTGTTCGCCGAAAGTCAAAGGGCCGCTTCGCGCGGCCCTTTGACTTTTACTCATCAACCGTGGCTGCACGCAGCCGCTCATTCCTTGCAGTCCTGGCTCGTGCTGCGAACCTGATCCGCTGGTGGTCATTTCTTCCCGTCCGCTTTATTCCTCGTCTTTCTTCAGCGCCAAAGCGCGCGTGTAGAGCGCATTGCGCGACGCGCCGGTGAGGGTTGCCGCAACTTTCGCCGCGCTGCTCACCGTCAACTCTTCCAGCAGGATGCTCAGCAACGCGTCGTGATCGTGTTCGCCTGCGGCTTCCGGCTGCGCGCCTTCCACCACCAGAACGAACTCACCGCGTTGCCGGTTTGGATCGGCCGCGAGCCACGTTGGCCCTTCGGCCAGGGTGCCGCGGTGCAGCGCTTCATGTAACTTCGTCAATTCGCGTGCGATCAGCAGCTTGCGCTCGCCGCCGAATGCGTCAGTCAACGCCTGCACCGTTTCGACGATCCGGTGCGGCGCTTCGTAGAACACCATCGCGTGCGGATGGTTTGCGAGCGCTTGCAGTGCCGCGGCGCGTGCTTTTGCCTTCGGCGGCAGGAAGCCGAGGAACGAGAACGTCGCGACCCAGTCGCCGGCCGCGCTCAGCGCGGTGGCGAGCGCGCTTGCGCCGGGCAGCGGAATGACCGGGAAACCGGCTTCGCGCACCGCGTCGACGAGTTTCGCGCCGGGGTCCGAGATGCCGGGCGTCCCCGCATCGGATACGTAGGCCACGCGTTCGCCCGCTTGCAGATGCTCGATCAGGCGCAGCGCCGCGGCCCGCTCGTTGTGTTGATGAACCGCGACGAGCGGCTTCGAGATCCCGTAGCGCGCGAGCAGTTGCCCGGTGTTGCGGGTGTCTTCGGCGGCGATGCGGTCCACCAGTCCGAGCACATGCAACGCGCGCAGCGTGACGTCGGCGATGTTGCCGATCGGCGTGGCCACCACATACAGCGCGGCGGCAGGGTATTGCTGCCCTTGCGCGAGTTCGGAGAGAGGAGTCATGAGGCAGAAGACGCAGACAGACGGAACGAGGCCGCCATTGTGCCACGCAGCGGCGCGTGAACCGGGTGGTGGGCAGGTGAGTGCGCGGGCCGACGGCCACAACTTTTCGAGACCAACGGGGTCCAAACTCGTCGGCGCGGCTTTCGAGGCACGTGCGATGGAGTTTTTGCAACGGCAGCGTTTGCGTTTGGTCGCGCGCAACGTGCTGTGCCGGGGCGGTGAGATCGATCTGGTGATGCGCGACCGTGACGGCGCGCTGGTGTTCGTCGAAGTTCGCGCGCGTGCGCAGCAGCATTATGGCGGCGCGGCAGCGAGCATCGGCTGGCAAAAGAAGCAGCGGATCGTGCGTGCGGCGCGGCATTACCTGGCAACCCACAGCAGGCGTTCGCATGATGAGCCCGCGTGCCGTTTCGACGTGATTGCGTTCGAAGCGGGCCGGCTCGTGTGGCTGCGCGATGCGTTTCGCGCGGACGAAGTCTGATGCAGTGCGGGGAGAACGGCGTGAGTGCGATAAACTTGCGCTCGCGTGCGGGCCTCGTGAACCACACCGGTGTATGGAGTGCAGCGACGAGGTAGCGCATTTCGCGATGTTTTTTCGCATCTGCACTGGGTTGCCGGCATGGTTCATCAGAGCGGCACGACTTCGCAATACGACTTCACAACACGGCCGCGTACGGCGGTCTATTCGCGGTAGAAACTAGAGACTCGATGTCAGTCGAACGCATTCAACAACACTTCCGCGACAGCGCGGCAGTCAAACTCGAAGCCCTCGAAACCCTGTCGATGCCGATCGCCGCAGCGATCGACACGATGTTCGCCGCGCTTGCCAACGGCAGCCGCATTCTTGCGTGCGGCAACGGCGGCTCGGCGGCCGACGCGCAACATTTCGCCGCCGAACTGATCGGCCGCTTCGAGCGTGAGCGCCCGGGTTTGCCGGCGATTGCGCTGACCACCGACACGTCCGTGCTCACCGCCATCGCCAACGACTACTCATTCGAGCAGATTTTTTCGAAGCAGGTGTGGGCCCTCGGTCAGCCAGGCGATGTGCTGCTTGCCATCACCACGTCCGGCAATTCCGCCAATGTCCTGGCCGCGATCGAGGCCGCGCACGAGCGCGAAATGATCGTGGTCGCGCTGACCGGTAAGGGCGGCGGCCGTATGCAGGATGTACTGGGCGACACCGATATTCACATTTGTGTGCCGTCCGATCGCACCGCGCGTATTCAGGAAGTGCATTTGCTGACCATCCATTGTCTGTGCGACGGCATCGATGCCATGTTGCTGGGCGAAGACTGAGATTGATTCCGAAGGAGATCTAGTTGATGAGCGTATTCCGCGTCAAGAAGACACTGGTGAGAACCGTGCTGGTGGTCGGGTTCGCCGCGGGACTGTCCGCGACGTTGCAGGGTTGCTTTCTCGCCGTTGCCGGCGCGGCGGGCGGCGGCGCGCTGGTGGCGACCGACCGGCGCACGCTCGGCGCGCAGACCGAGGATCGCGAGATGCAGGTAAAGGCGCTGGCGCAGATCAGCCAGAACTTGCCTGATAACGCGCACGTCAACGTGACGGTGTTCAACCGCCGCGTGCTGCTGACCGGCGAAGTGGCGGGTGACGTCTCGAAGCAACGCGCGGAGTCCATCGTGCGAGGCCTGAACAACGTCAACACGATCGTCAACGAACTGGCGATCATGCCGGCCAGCTCGTTCTCGTCGCGCACGAATGACACTTACCTCGAGACGCGCGTGAAGACCGCGCTGATCGCCGAGAAGAACATTTCGGCGAACAACTTCAAGGTTGTGGCCGAGCGCGGCTCGGTGTATCTGATGGGCCTTGTCACCATGGACGAAGGCAATCGCGGCGCCGATGTCGCGAGCCGTGTGCCGGGCGTGGTGCAGGTCGTGAAGGTGTTCCAGTACATCCAGCCGCAGGAAGCGGCGGCGGCGGCCGCTGCAGCGGAGACTGCACCGGTTGCCGCTTCGCAGCCGGACGCGAGCACGCCGACTGTCGGTGCGATCCCCGATTCATCGGTGAGTTCGCGTCCGCTCGATCAGCAGGCGCCGGCGCCGGTCAGCAATTCGAACGCGGTGCATCCGGGTAATCCTAAGGCGACGACCCCATGAAGCGGGGCGTTGCTTTCGTTGTCGCGATGTTGACGGCTGGCGCGTTGGCCGGCGTTTTTACCTCTTCAGCGCGTGCGGCCGATGCACCGCGTGGTCAGATCGTTGCTAACTCGAATGCCTGCATGGGATGTCACGCGGTAGACCGCAAACTGGTCGGCCCGTCGTTCCAGCAGATCGCTACGAAGTACAAGGGCGATGCGCAAGCGCCGGCAAAATTGTCGCGTAAGGTGAAGGACGGCGGCTCCGGCGTATGGGGGATGATTCCGATGCCGGCGCATCAATCGATGAGCGATGCGGACATCCGCACGGTAGTGGATTGGGTGCTGGCTGGCGCGCCGTCGAAGTGATGTTTTGCCGCCCGTTTTGCCTCCGAGTTTTACCGCCGCGGGGGCTTGGCAAAACGCAAAATGCCTGTGCTAGAATTGTTTGCATGTTGGGGGGGTAGCTCAGCTGGGAGAGCGTCGCGTTCGCAATGCGAAGGTCGGGAGTTCGATCCTCCTCCTCTCCACCAAAGATCACATCGAAAGTTGTCCAAGCTTGTCCGGAAACCCCGCAGCCGAAAGGTTCGCGGGGTTTTCTGTTTCTAACGAAGTACAATCGCGTCTCCATCGCCCCCCGGAGGGAGATGTCGCGAATGCGACTTACGCCTACTCCCGAAACTCCACCCCATCCAAACGCCTCAACTGCGCGATGTCGCGAAGCGGCGGCGCGCCGAAGTGCCGGCTATATTCGCGACTGAACTGCGAAGGGCTGTCATACCCGACCCGGACCGCGACCGACCCGACATCTCCGCTATGCCGGAGCAGTAATCTGCGCGCCTCGTGTAGCCGCAGTTGCTTCTGATACTGCAGCGGAGTCAGAGTCGTGACGTTCTTGAAGTGATGATGGAGCGACGACACGCTCATGTTTACCGCCTGTGCCAGCGTCTCCATCCGCAAAAGCTCGGTGTAGTGATTCTGTAGCCACTCGATTGCCCGCGCGATCCGGTAGGTCTGACTCCCGTTCACCGCGACCTGCCGCAGCCGTTTTCCTTGCTCGCTCGTCATCAGCCGGTAGAGCAATTCCTTTTCGATGAGCGGTGCGAGTACGGGAATGTCACCCGGAGTATCGAGCAATCGTACGAGTCGCAGCGCCGCATCGAAAACCGGTGCCGAGAGCGTGGCCACAGCGATGCCTTCGCCAGCCGACGCGGCATCCGGTTCAGGCAGGCGCAGCTGCGTCGCCAGTTCGACGATCCGCTGCGGATCGAGCGTGAACTTTACACACAGATAAGGCGCGTCGGGCGAGGCGCGCGTCACCTGCGACATCACCGGCAGATCGACGGATGTCACAAGGCAATGCAGATGATCGTAGACGTACGCCTGCCCCGCAACCATGACCCGCTTGGCGCCCTGCGCCGCGAACACGAATGCGGAGGTCGTCACGCCGCAGCCGAGATCCACGGGCTGCGAGTAGCGATAGAACGTGAGCGACGCGATCGCCGTCTGATGGGTGCCGTCCGTCGGCGCGAAGCGGCTGATGAGCGCGGCGAGTTCCCGGCGCGCGGTTTCGCGTGCCGCTGAAGGATCGGGCCGGGAGGAATGCTGTTTCATGCGCATGGAACTCCGTGGACGGAATCGAGCATACCCAACCGCTGCCGGGCAAGTGCGGCTGGCCGGCTGGATTTGCAGCATTGTTCAATAAATTTGCAGGATTGTGTAAGCGCAACAGACGGCAGTCGGTACACACTGCCGCGTACACCCGGCGCCAAGTCCGGGCTTTCCCCACGGAGAGGTTCCATGTCCACATCGTTTGTCCTCAACGGCAAGAACGTTACGCTCGATGCCGATCCCACCACGCCGCTCCTCTGGGCAATCCGCGAGGACGCGGGCCTGCACGGCACGAAGTTCGGCTGCGGCATGGCGCAATGCGGCGCCTGCACGGTTCATCTGGAAGGCGAGGCCACTCGCTCGTGCGTGCTGCCGCTTGCGGCTATCGCGGGCAAGCGCATCACGACTATTGAAGGCATCGAAAGCCGGCCCGCAAAAGCCATCCAGGCCGCATGGGTCAAGCTGCAGGTGCCGCAGTGTGGGTACTGTCAGTCCGGACAGATCATGTCCGCGACAGCCTTGCTCGAACATAACGCGACACCCACTGACGCCGACATCGACGCCGCAATGAACGGCAATCTCTGCCGCTGTGCGACCTACACCCGCATTCGCGCGGCCATCCACGAAGCCGCTGCCACCCTGAAGGCCTGACCATGACGACCGATCTCGATCTCACGGATGCGGTACGCCCGTCGCGCCGCACCTTCCTGAAAGCAGCCGGCGCCTTCGCGGCAGTCGGTCTCACAATCGGCTTCGAATGGGCTGGCACGGGCCGCCGCGCGCTCGCCGCCACGATGCCCGACGCGACGTTCGCGCCCAATGCGTTCCTGCGCGTCGCGCCGGGCAACAGCGTCACCGTCATCGCGAAGCATGTCGAGATGGGCCAGGGCGCGTACACCGGCATCGCGACAATCGTCGCGGAAGAGCTGGATGCGAACTGGCAGGACGTGCGTGTCGAAAGCGCGCCGGCGGACGCGAAGCGTTATGCGAATCTCGCGTTCGGCACGATCCAGGGCACGGGAGGCAGTTCGGCGATGGCCAACTCGTGGATGCAATTGCGCGAAGCCGGCGCGAAAGCGCGCGCGATGCTGGTCTCCGCCGCCGCTGCGCAGTGGCAGGTGCCCGCGTCCGAGCTGACGACGCTCGACGGCAGCGTCCATCACGCAGTCACCAACCGGACCGCGACCTACGGATCGCTTGCGTCGGCCGCAGCCCGCTTGCCGGTGCCGGATACGGTCACGCTTAAATCGCCGAAGGATTTTCGTTTGATCGGCCATCAGCTGCCGCGTGTCGACGTGCCGCCGAAAACCAACGGCACTGCACAGTTCACGCTCGACGTGACGTTCGCTGGCATGCTGGTCGCGCTGCTACAGCGTCCGCCGCTTTTTGGCGCGACGGTCAAGTCGTTCGATGCGTCGGCCGCGAAAGCGGTGCCCGGCGTCGTGTCGGTCGTGCAGGTGCCGGGTGGCGTCGCGGTGGTTGCGAAGGGTTTCTGGGCGGCGAAGCAGGGCCGCGATGCGCTGAAAGTCGAATGGGACGATTCAAAGGCCGAAAAGCGCAGCTCGGACGCGATCATGGCTGAATACCGGCAGCTCGCCGGGCAGCCCGGCATGTCCGCCCGAAAAGACGGTGATGCGACGCAGGCGCTCGCAGGCGCGGTGAAGAAAATCTCCGCCAGCTATGCGTTCCCGTATCTCGCTCACGCGCCGATGGAACCGCTCGACGCGGTTGTCAAACTCACCGCTGACAGTTGCGAAATCTGGGCAGGCGATCAGTTCCAGACGGTCGACCAGGCCAACGCCGCACATACGGCGGGGCTCGATCCGCAGCAGGTAAAGATCCACACGCTGTATGCGGGTGGAAGCTTCGGCAGACGCGCGAACACCCAGTCGGATTACATCGTCGAGGCCGTGTCGATCGCGAAGGCGCTGGGGGCGAACGGCACCCCGGTCAAGCTGCAGTGGACCCGCGAGGACGACATCCACGGTGGCCTCTACCGGCCGATGTACTTCCACAAGCTCGACGCGGGGCTGAGCGCCGACGGCAAGCTCGTCGGATGGCGGCATCGCATCGTCGGTCAGTCGATTCTTGCCGGCACGCCGTTCGCCAGCGTGATGGTCAAGAACGGGATCGACGGGACGTCCGTCGAGGGGGCCGCTAACGTGGCCTACGCGATTCCGAACATCTCGGTCGAACTGACGACCACGCAGACCGGCGTGCCCGTGTTGTGGTGGCGGGTGGTCGGCAGCTCGCACACGGCATTCGCGGTCGAGGCGTTCATCGACGAAGCCGCGCACGCCGCGGGCAAGGATCCGTTCGTCTTCCGTCGCGATCTGCTCGCACATGAACCGCGCATGCGGGGCGTGCTCGAACTCGCTGCGCAGAAAGCGGGTTGGGATCCGGCGAAACCGTTGCCAAAAGGCCGCGGGCGCGGCATCGCGGTAGCCGAGGCGTTCAAGACCTTCGTCGCGCAAGTCGCGGAAGTCTCCGTCGACAAAGACGGTAACGTGAAAGTGGAGCGCGTCGTGTGTGCGGTGGATTGCGGCACGCCGATCAATCCCGACGTCATCGCCGCACAGATGGAAGGCGGCATCGGCTTCGGCCTCGGCGCGGCGTTGCACAGCGCGATCACGCTGAAAGACGGCAAGGTCGAGCAGAACAACTTCGACGGCTACCAGGTGCTGCGGTTCGCGGAGATGCCCAAGGTCGAGGTGCATATCGTGCAATCGGGCGAAGCGCCGACGGGTGTCGGCGAGCCGGGTGTCGCACCGGTCGGGCCGGCGGTCGCGAACGCGATCTTCGCGGCCACCGGCAGGCGGATTCACTCGCTGCCGTTCCCTGCCGCTACGGAAAAGACCGCCTGAAGGGCCGACCTAAGACGACGCGACGCGTCGCGATTGACTGCGCTCCCGCGTGCTTGTCATGCGGGAGCGTGGCGCTTTCCCGAATCAGAACGATCCGCTCAGAACTTATCCCACCCTTCATCTACAGCTGCAGTAGCAAGCGCAGCAACCGGCGCGGCGGCCGTAGCCCGCGCAACGCGCTTAGGAGTAGCAGGAACCTTAGGCCGCTGCGCCTCTCGCCGAGCAGGAATCGGAGCAGCCGCTACCGCAGCCGCCGCATCCTTCACCTGAAAAAACGCCACGGCCTCATTCAACTGCTCCCCCTGGTCTTCCATCGACCGCGAAGCCGCTGCCGCCTCTTCCACCAGAGCCGCGTTCTGCTGCGTGACGTTGTCCATCTGCGTAATCGCAAGATTGACCTGCTCGATGCCACGGCTCTGTTCGGTCGATGCCGCCGCGATTTCCGACATGATGTCGGTGACTCGCGCGACTGCCTGAGTCACTTCGGTCATCGTCTTACCTGCCTCGCCGGCAAGCGCGGACCCGTCGCGGATCTTTTCCACGGAAGTGGCGATCAGGTCCTTGATCTCCTTGGCCGCGCTCGATGAACGTTGAGCGAGGCTTCTGACTTCGCTTGCCACCACCGCGAAACCCCGCCCCTGTTCGCCCGCACGCGCGGCTTCGACCGCCGCGTTCAGCGCGAGGATGTTCGTCTGGAACGCAATGCCTTCGATGATGCCCGTGATGTCCGCGATCTTCGTCGAGCTGTCGCTGATGTCGTGCATCGTGTTGACCACCTGACCGACGACCTCGCTACCCTTTTGCGCCACCGACGATGCATTCGCAGCCAGCATGCTGCCTTGCTGCGCGTTGTCGGCGTTCTGCTTAACCGTGGAGGTGAGTTCTTCCATGCTGGAAGCGGTTTCCTGCAACGAAGCAGCCTGCTGCTCGGTACGCTGGCTCAGGTCCATATTGCCCGCCGCGATCTGGCGTGCCGCGCCGGCGATGCTGGTGCTGCTGTCGCGCACCCGTCCGACGGTCACCGTCAGCCGTTCATTCATCTCGCGCAAGGCGGTCAGCAGTTTGCTGGTTTCGTCGCGGCCCTCGACCGTGATGCGCGTGCGCAGATCGCCTTCCGACACCGTGCGCGCGACGTCGATCGCAAAACGCAGTGGTCCGGTCACGGCGCGCGTGATCACCACGCATGCACCGACGGCGAGACCCAACGCGACGAGGCAGATGGCGATCAGCAGATTGCGCTGGTTTTCGTAATGCGCCGTGTACTCGTTGACGAGCTGTTCCTGGCGTGAGCGCGTGTAGTCGGCATACGTATCGGTCGCGCGAATCAGCGCGGCGAGCAGCGGCCGGCAATGCTCGTCCATCTCGACGATCGCTTCGTCCCGCTTGTTGGTGAGCGCGAGATTGACGATGTTGAGGGCAACCGGACCATAAGCCGATTCGACGCGGTTGATCTCGGCGACGAGACTGCGTGCTTTCTCCGACGTATCGGTCGCGCTAGCGATCATGTCGTTGAGCTTTTTCAGGTCGGTTTGCACGTCTTCGTGCGCGCGCGTTACATCAGCTTTCTCTATTTCGAGATCCTGGGGTTTGGTTACGAGTACAAGGTTGCGCGCCGCGATCGCTCGGCGGTCCACGGCGGTTCGAACCTGCACCGCCATATCGGCGCGTGCGTTGATGCCGTGGACGAAGTTGGAAAACCCGTCGGTCGAATCGCTCAGCGCCTTCAAGGAAAGGCCGGAAACCGCGACGACAATGAGAGACAGCATGCCGAAACCGGCAATGAGTTTGGTCTTGATGGTGAGGTTTTTGAGTGTCACGATTTTTTATTCTCCAATAACGAAACGTTGAAGCGTTCGCAATGGACTCTCAGGTCCGGGCATGGGAGCGTCTATCTGGCCGCCGATCATCGTGGCAGCCCCGCGCGGTTTACCCTTCGTGCCTTCCCCAGGACGCACCCTGAAGCGCGTCGAACGTCAGGCGATAAATGGGTATCCCATTTACTGGTTATCGGATCAGACTCTTACATACTTAAGAAATCTCGGGTATTTCTCTACTAAGCTTGCGTGCGATGCGCGAAGAACGCATCATTTTCGGTTGATTTGAATATATTTAGGCTCATAGTGAAAACATGGGCCTTACACATTCATTTCATTTTTCGGCATGTGTCCGGGCAAATGATCCGCTGGTGAGCATCAGGCAACAAAAAATGCCTTGAACAAGCGATCGTCTACGGATATGATTGAGCAATCACTCATTAATCGCTTGTAGTCAAAACGAAGCATATGGCCCGTCCCAAAAGCGAAGACAAACGCAACGCCATCCTTGCCGCCGCAACCGAGGTCATTGCCGAGCAGGGTTTGAGCGCGCCCACCGCGCGCATTGCAAAAGTCGCGGGCGTGGCTGAAGGAACGCTGTTCACGTACTTCGATAATAAGGACGAGTTGCTGAACCAGCTCTACCTCGACATCAAGGCGGAACTGCGCGAAGTGATGATGACGACTTATCCGAAGCAAGCCAGTGTGCGCGAGCGCGTCCAACACGTGTGGAACAGGTTTGTCGACTGGGGCGTGGCGCAACCGCAAAAACGCCGGGCAATGGCGCAACTGTCCGTATCGGAGCGTCTGACCGACTGCACGCGTGTAACTGGCATGGAGTCCTTCGCAGACATCAACGCAATGATTCAGGCAAGCGTGGCGAGCGGCGCGTTGCGTGATCATCCGCCGGCTTTCCTGTCGGCAATCATGGCGGCATTGGCCGAAACCACCATGGATTTCATCGCTCGCGAACCGGCTGATGCTGACCGTTATCGCAAGGCCGGCTTTGAGGCGTTCTGGCACGCGATTGCCCAGAACTAATTTTTTTGTCTTATTAATGAGCGCGTACATGCTCATTTAAATGTAAGGAGCACATTATGTCGAAGGTCTGGTTGGTTACGGGAAGCGCTCGCGGGCTTGGGTGCGACATTGTCGAAACGGCGTTGCGTGCCGGCGAGCGGGTGGTTGCTACGGCGCGCGATCCACATCAGTTGGCGGATCTGGTGACACGCTACGGTGAGCAGGTTCGCGCGGTTGCGCTGGATGTCACGGATCCGGCGGCGGCACGCGCGGCTGTGCAGGCCGCAGTCGATGCTTTCGGCCGGCTCGATGTGGTCGTCAACAACGCGGGCTTCGGTCATCTGGCGCCGTTCGAGCAAACTACCGAAGACGATTTCCGTGCGCAGATCGACACCAACTTCTATGGTGTGGTTAACGTCACGCGTGCGGCGCTTCCGGTGCTGCGCAAACAGCGAGCCGGCCACGTGATCCAGATTTCGTCGGTGGGCGGCCGTGTCGGGATCGCGGGTTTGAGCGCGTATCAGGCCGCGAAGTGGGCGGTCGGCGGGTTTACCGAGGTGATCAGCCAGGAACTCGCGCCCTTCGGCGTCCACGTCACTGCGCTCGAGCCAGGCGGCATGAAAACGGAGTGGGGTACGGGGGCGATGGGTGAGGCGCCGGAATTGCTGCCGGACTATGTGCCGTCGGTCGGCGCCATCACGGATATGCTGTCCAAGTACGTCGGCCATGAAACCGGCGATCCCGCAAAGGTTGCGCAAGTGGTGCTGAAGCTCGCGTATCACGATTCGTTGCCGGCGCATCTTTTGCTCGGTAGTGACGCATTGCATTTCGCGGGCGAAGGCGACAAGGCTCGCGCTGCTGCCGCCGAAGCGTGGCGAGCGGTCAGCGCGGCCACCGATTTCTCCGCGCCGACGCCGCTGCCGGAATTTCCGGGTGCACCGGCGAAAGCCTGAGCGCGCTTACAGGCAACTGGGTAACAGGCAATCAGCGGACGAGCGACATGGCAAATTGGACTACTGCGGACATTCCGCGTCAGACCGGCCGCCTCGCGGTCATTACCGGCGCAAACGGCGGCCTGGGTTTCGAGACGGCGCTCGCGCTAGCCGCTGCTGGCGCGGACGTCGTATTGACCGGCCGCAACGCGCAAAAAGGGCAGGCGGCGCTCGATGCGATTCGCGCGCAGTATCCGGCCGCGTCGATCCGTTACGCGCATCTCGATCTGGCGAGCCTCGCTTCCGTGCGAGAGTTTGCCGAGCAGTTCGCGGCTCAGCACGCCGCACTCGATCTGCTGATCAACAATGCGGGCGTGATGATGCTGCCGAAGCGACAAACGACCTCGGACGGGTTCGAACTGCAGTTCGGCACGAACTATCTCGGTCACTTCGCGCTGACAGAGCGCTTGCTGCCGATCTTGCGCACGGGCCGGCAGCCGCGCGTCGTCAATGTGAGCAGCCTCGCGCACCGGACCGGCGGCGCGATTCATTTCGACGATCTGCAGTCGGAGCGCAGCTACAAGCCCATGTCTTCGTACGCGCAGTCGAAACTGGCGATGCTGATGTTCGCGCTGGAACTACAGCGCCGTAGCGACGCAAACGGCTGGGGGCTGCTGAGCAACGCAGCGCATCCGGGCTATGCGCGTACCGAGCTGATCGCCAACGGGCCGGGCGCCGACACCTTGTTGCAAATGGTCAATCGTCTGACGCTCGAGCCGCTGGCGAGTCAGTCGGCCGCGGCCGGCGCGTTGCCGACGCTGTTCGCCGCAACGGCGCCCGGGGCCAAGCCCGGCGGCTATTACGGTCCGAGCGGCTTGTTCGAGTTGAGGGGGCCGCCGGGCGACGCTCAGATCGCCCGCCACGCTCAGGACAAAGCGGTCGCCGCCCGCTTGTGGGACATATCCGAAGGTTTGACCAATGCGCGCTGGCCGGGCGCAATCATGGAGCACGCATCATGAAGGTTCTGATATTCGGCGCGACCGGCATGGTCGGGCAGGGCGTATTGCGAGAATGCCTGCGCGCGCCTGACGTCGAGGTAGTCCAGACGGTTGGCCGCACCCGCACCGGCCAGCTCGATCCGCGTCTGACTGAACTGATTCAGCCGGACCTGATGGACTACCGGGCGGTGGAAGCGTCGCTGACGGGTTTCGACGCGTGCTTTTTCTGCCTGGGCGTCTCGTCGGCAGGCATGCAGGAGGCCGAGTATGCGCGCCTCACCTATGACCTGACGCTGGCCGCTGCGCAGACGCTTGCCCGTCTCAATCCGCAGATGACTTTCGTCTATGTGTCGGGTGCGGGCACCGACAGCACTGAACACGGCCGCACCATGTGGGCGCGGGTCAAGGGCAAGACGGAGAATGCGTTGCTACGGCTGCCGTTCAGGGCCGTCTACCTGTTCCGCCCCGGCGTGATCGAGCCGCTGAACGGCGCCGTTTCGAAAACTCGCTCGTACCGCCTGTTCTATACGGTGGCGAGGCCGCTTCTGTCGACGTTGCGCGCGCTGTTTCCCAACCACATTCTAAGCACCGAAGATATCGGCCTAGCCATGCTGGAGGTCGCGCGCCGTGGCGCCGCCAAAGCGGTGCTCGAGGTCGCCGATATCCGCGCGCTCAGCCGCGCCGCTGCCGAGCCGGCGCTCGATCTGCACGCGGGCTGAACGCCTGGACGGGGGGGACGTCCGCGCGCCGCGCCGCGGCCCGCGATGTCCCCTAGTCGAAAAATTTCGTTTAATCCGCCAAAAACCTGTCTTTTCCCTCATTCGACGAGCCTCTGCGTCTGGTAGGCTACCGTTTCACGAGACGCGCCTTCCTGACGCGCCCGACTTCTCCACGCGCGCAGGTCAGCGCATGCTCGAATGACACGCTCATGGTGACGCGCCGACCGAACATCGTGATTGCCATCAGTATCGTGCTGGCCAGCGCGATCCTTGCGATCGCGGTGTGGGTATTGGCGCAGATGCGCGACGATGCGCTGCGGCGTGCACAGGATTCGGTCTTCAACGTCTCGCTGCTGGTCGAGCGCGACGTGTCACGCAATCTCGAGATCTACGATCTGTCGCTGCGGGCGGTAATCGACGGCCTGAAACAACCCGGCGTGCTGGACCTGCCGCCGAAGATCCGTCAGATGGTGCTGTTCGACGGCTCTGCCAGCGCCAAAGACATGGGTTCGATTTTCGTACTCGACACAGCCGGCAACGTCATCTTCGATTCGCAATCCACGCCTCCGCGTCCCATCAATCTCGCCGAGCGCGACTATTTCAAGGTTCAGCGCGATTCCCCCGATGTCGGCCTGTACGTTAGCCATCCGTTCATGCCCAAGCTGACCGGCAAGGACGTGAGCATTGCGTTGAGCCGTCGGATCTCGCGGCCGGACGGCAGCTTCGGCGGCGTGGTGGTCGGCACGATGCGCCTTACTTACTTCAGGCATCTTTTCGCCGGCATGAATCTCGGCTCGGGCGGCTCGATGGCGCTGATGCTGAGCGACGGCACGATGCTGATGCGGCGCCCCTACGATCCGAAAATCATCGGCCGGAGTCTGACCGGCACCTCGAACTATTCACGCTTCCTCCAACAGCCGAGCGGGGACTTCTTCGGCACGGCAGCGATCGACGGTGTCGAGCGCTGGTACGCGTTCCGCCATATCGATATGTATCCGTTGATTCTCGACGTGGCGCTCTCTACGCGCGATATCTACGTGGAGTGGCGGCATCGCGCGTGGCTCATCGGTTCGCTGATTGCGGCGCTCGACGTGGTGATCATTGCGCTCGCTGTCCTGTTCTCGCAGCAACTGCGGCAGCGCCGCGCGGCCGAAGAAGAGTTGCGCGTGCTCGCGCGTACCGACGGCTTGACCGGTCTGAACAATCGCCGCACGTTCGAGGAACATGCGGAGGAAGAGTGGCGCCGCGCGCAACGTAACGGCTGGCCATTGTCGATGCTGCTGATCGATGTCGATACGTTCAAGGGCTTCAACGATCTATACGGCCACTCGGCCGGCGACGATGCACTCATCGCCGTGGCGCGCTGCATCGGACAGAGCGTGCGGCGCCCGGGCGATACCGCTGCGCGCTACGGCGGCGAAGAATTCGCCGTGCTCCTGCCGGATACCGACGAAGCCGGAGCGGCGACCATCGCTGAGAAAATTCGCACGGCGGTTCAGGCGCTCGAACTTCGCCATGTCGCGAGTTCGCATCATGTGCTGACCATCAGCATCGGCATTGCGTGCACTAGCCGCCAGGTATTTGCGACGAGCCGCGCGCTCGCAATCGCCGCGGACGAGGCGCTCTACGAGGCCAAGGACGCCGGCCGCAACCAGGTGCTTTGCTATCCGGTGGCGGCGCGGGCGGATCGGCGGAGTGCCGTGGCGTCGCCGGCGCAATGAGGCAGGACAATTTCAGAGGTGTGCCGGTCCGCGGATCGCGCTGAGTTCGAGCAGAGGGCCAGCGCTGATTGGCGCGGAACCTACCGCGCGCGCTGCGCTGAAAAATTTTACCCGGGTAATATGTTGCGTTCAATTTATACCCGGGTATAATTCGACAAATTCATCTTTCTGGAATTTGTCATGACCCCCCACCCTGCAACCTGTATCGCATTCGAAGGGCACCGCCGCATTTCCGCGGGCCCCATGTCCGATGTGGCGCTCGCTGTACGCGAAGTGCTGGCGCGCGGTGAACAGGCACCCGTGCTGATTTTCGACGATGTCACGAGTCGCCCGGTCGAGTTTGATTTGCGCGGCACGCCTGAAGAGATTCTGGCGCGGCTGGCTAGCGAGGCGCCCGGCGAACAACCTGCACCAAGCGCTGACGTCAGGGAAGACGACACTCCGCGCCGCGGCAGGCCCAAGCTCGGTGTGGTGGCGAGAGAGGTCACGTTACTGCCGCGTCATTGGGATTGGCTCAACGGGCAATCGGGTGGCGCTTCGGTCGCGCTGCGCAAACTGGTCGACGCGGCGCGGCTCGCAGGTGAGGACAAGGACCGCAAACGCGCAGCGCAAGAAGCGGTGTATCGCTTCATGACCGCGATCGCCGGCAATCTGCCTGATTACGAAGACGCAACGCGCGCGCTCTATGCCGACGATCGGGCCCGGTTTGACGGCATCGTCTCGACATGGCCGGAAGATGTGCGCAATCACACGCTGCGCCTGGCTGAAGGTGCGCTCGTCACGCATCCGTAAATTCAACCGCGCACTGCATTGAACGCGCCGGACGCACCGGCGAGTGCGTCGGCCGACGAAACGTATAGATAAAAAAAAAGCCGCTCACGCCGGGGAGCGTGAGCGGTAAGTCGGAGAGTTACATCAACATCACGTGCGCTCATGGGGGGTGAACGCAACAAACAAAGTCTAAAAGCCCGGCTCATCCCCAAATATCAGACAAATCCCAATCATCGCGCCGACATACAAAACACGTTCACGTAGCGATCCGGCCCCGTGTGCCAGGCATTCCTTACATCATCCTGTCCCGGTTATGCCCACCATTTATCGCATCAAGTCTTCGTTACGCACGCCGTAAAAGAGGTGGCAGCGTCGCCTCGTAGCTGAAAACTGGCGAAATGTTTTGCCATGGCGCAGCGACGCGAGCGTCCCCTTAGGACTTGTGAAGGATGGTGAGATGAAGTGGTTCGACCGCATGACCGTATTCAGGAAGCTGCTGTTGGCGTTTGCCGTTGTGATCGGGTTTTGCGTCGTGATCGGTGGGACTTCGCTGAAGACGTTGTCGTCGATGCACGCCATTACCGATGCCATCTGCGACCAGCACATGAATGGCCTCTACTGGATGGAAGAGGCGAACCGCCACAAGATTGATTCCGATCTTGCCGCCGCGAATCTCGGCTACGCCGCTGACGACGCCGGCCGTCAAAAGTTGAAGGACAGCATCGTCGCATCGCTCAAGGAGATGCATGGCGCCTACGATCAGTATCACGCGACCATCGCGACCAGCAGGGGGCAGGAGATGTTCGACGAAGTGCTGCGCAAGTCGGGCGTGTGGGAGGGCATCGTGCATCAGCAGATCGGTCTCGAACCGATTCCGGCAGGCGTCGACAACAACGAACTCGTGCGCCGCGCGATTGCGTCGAGCGAGGCGTTGCGTGATCGCATCACGGCGCTGATCGACTATCGCCGTCAGCAAGCCAACGAAGCCCAGCAGGAGGCGAGCGCCGACTATCAGCACATGCGCATCGTGATGCTCGTGCTGGTGTTGGGCGCGATCGCGGCGGGCACGTTGCTCGCGACGGTGATCGCACGACGCCTCGCGCGCCAGCTCGGCGGTGAACCCGATTACGCGATGCATATCGCCAACCGCATCGCCGATGGCGACCTGAGCGTGCGCGTCGACACTCGTGCGGGCGACACCGGCAGCATGCTGTTCGCGCTACGCAACATGCGTGAGCGGCTGGCGGGCATCGTCTCGGGCATCAGCGAGTCGAGCGAATCGATCCTGATGGCGTCGGGCGAGATCGCGCAGGGCAACACTGATCTGTCGCAACGCACCGAAGAGCAGGCTGCCGCGCTGCAGGAAACCGCGTCGAGCATGCAGGAACTGACGTCGACGGTGAAGATGAACGCCGAGAACGCGCAGCAGGCAGGTGGTGTCGCGCATGGTGCGTCGGAAGTCGCGGCGCGCGGCAGCAGCCTGGTCGGCGATGTGGTCGAAACCATGCGCGAGTTGGCAGCCGGCTCGAAGCGCATGACGGACATCATCGCGGTGATCGAAGGGATCGCGTTCCAGACCAACATTCTCGCGCTGAACGCAGCCGTAGAAGCGGCGCGAGCCGGAGAGCAGGGCCGCGGCTTCGCGGTGGTGGCGGGCGAAGTGCGTTCGCTCGCGCAGCGCAGCGCGGTGTCGGCCAAGGAGATCAAGGAGCTGATCGAAAGCTCGACGGCGCGTGTGGGCAGCGGCGCCGAACTGGCCGAGCGGGCCGGTCAGACGATGGCGGAAGTCACGCATGCGGTAAAACGCGTGACCGACATCATGGGTGAGATTTCGTCGGCGTCGCAGGAGCAGAGCACCGGCATCGAAGAAGTGAACCGCGCGGTCGCGCAGATGGACGACGTGACCCAGCAGAACGCGGCGCTGGTCGAGCAGGCGGCGGCCGCGGCGGCGTCAATGGCGGACCAGGCGAGGCAGTTGCAAACGGCGGTCACGGTTTTCTCGCTGGACGCTCGGCACGCATAGCGCTCTTCACACGCGTTTTGCCGCCCTTGCCAGGCCTGGTGGCTCTCCGTACACTCGCGCGTAATTCCCAGACGGCGCAGTTCCGCTGCGTCGTCCACTAAAACGCCGACAGAGGAGAACCCCCGCCATGGCCGATTCCTATTTCCCACGCTGGCGCGCCCAGCCGAACGCTGCCGAGGGCCGCATTGTCGGCACCGACGAGCGTCTCGCGTGGCCGCAGATGTTTGCAATGGGTATTCAGCACGTTGTCGCGATGTTCGGTTCCACCGTGCTTGCGCCGTTACTGATGGGCTTCGACCCGAACCTGTGCATCTTCATGTCGGGGATCGGCACGTTGCTGTTCTTCGTGCTCGTGGGTGGGCGCGTACCGAGCTATCTCGGTTCGAGCTTCGCGTTCATCGGTCTGGTAATCGCGGTGACGGGGTACGGCGGCCACGGTCCGAACATGAATATTCCGGTGGCGTTGGGCGGAATCATCGCGTGCGGCGTGGTGTACGCGATCATTGGCCTGATCGTGTCGGCGGTCGGCACCCGATGGATTGAAACGCTGATGCCGCCGGTGGTGACGGGCGCGATCGTCTGCGTGATCGGCTTGAATCTCGCGCCGATCGCGGTGCATGGCGTGAGCGGCAGCAACTTCGATTCGTGGATGGCGCTGGTGACGGTGCTGTGCGTCGGCGCGGTCGCGGTGTTTGCGCGCGGCATGCTGCAGCGTTTGCTGATTCTGGTCGGCCTGCTGATGGCGTACGTGATTTACGCGATCGTCACGAATGGTCTCGGCATGGGCAAGCCGATCGACTTTGCGATTGTGGCGAACGCTGCGTGGTTCGGTATGCCGCAGTTCACCGCGCCGGTTTTCAACGTGCAGGCGATGACCTTGCTCGCGCCGATCGCAGTGATCCTTGTTGCTGAGAATCTTGGGCATATCAAGGCGGTGAGCGCGATGACCGGTCAGAACCTCGATCGTTATGTCGGACGTGCATTTATCGGCGACGGACTCGCAACGATTCTGTCTGGCTTTGCCGGCGGCACCGGGGTGACGACGTACGCCGAGAACATCGGCGTGATGGCCGTGACCAAAATCTATTCGACGCTGGTGTTCATGATTGCCGCAGCGATTGCGCTGGTTTTGGGCTTTTCGCCGAAGTTCGGTGCGGTGATTCAGACCATTCCGGGGCCGGTGCTGGGCGGCGTGTCGATCGTCGTGTTCGGCCTGATCGCGGTGACTGGCGCGCGCATCTGGGTCGTGAATAAAGTCGATTTCTCCGACAACCGGAATCTGATCGTGGCAGCGGTGACGCTCGTGTTGGGCGCGGGAGATTTTTCGTTGAAGCTCGGTGGCTTCGGACTTGGCGGGATCGGTACCGCGACCTTTGGCGCGATCATTTTGTACGCGCTCCTGAGAAGGAAGCCGGCGCAGGGGCCGGTGGCCTGATTGATCTGGGCGATGGCCTTTTCTTTTGTGATCGGGAGAACAAGCGACCAAGAGAAAGGCCATCGCCGCGTCGAGACGCTGACTGCTACCGCTACCTCTATCGTTTCCGCACTGTCAGCGCCGTCTCCGACAGATCTACCTCGCGCATGAGCTTGTTCAAAGTCTCGTCATTGATTGCCTGACTATTGCGCAGCGCAAGCAGCACCTTCCGCTCGGCTCGCATCGCCGCCAACTTCATCCGGAATTCCAGCGCATCGGCACGGCGCGCCAGTTCACGTGGCTCCTGTTCGTCTTCCAGCGTGGCGAGCCGCCGTCGATAAATGTCCATGACTCGCGCGGTGACATCCGCGGCGTATGCCGATGCCGACTCATCCAGATCCGCGCAATCTCTATCGTGCACTTCATCAACCGCGCGAATCGCGGCTTGCGCCGCCAATGTGCGCGCCATCGCCTCCTCTGCGGCATGCGGATCCTTACCCCGCCGCCAGCCGCTCAACAACAGCGGCAACGCCACGACTGCCACCAGCAGCGATAGCAGAATCACACCCGACGCAATGAAAATCGCCAGGTCTCGCCCCGGCAACGGCGCACCACCCGGCAACACCTCGGGCAACGACAACACACCCGCCAGCGTCACCGCGCCACGCACGCCGGCTACCGTTGTCACCGTGACCGTGCGCAACCCCGGCACGGCACTCGCCATGCCGTGCTTCGCCGCGCCGCGGCTCGCGAACCAGCGCAGCAACCACACCCACACGAAGCGCAGTGCGTAGAGCGCCGCCGCCACCGCAGCGATGTACCCGATCAGCCGCCCCACCTCCACGTCGCTGGTCTCGTGCGCGTCGAGCAGCGCGCGGCCGAGAATGTGCGGAAACTGCAGGCCCAACAGAATGAACACCATGCCGTTGAAGACGAATTCGATCATCGTCCACGTGCTGTTCCCGCGCACTCGCGACGACACCGGTCCGGCGTTCGCGATGTTCGCGTAGTTCATCATCATGCCGGCCGAGACCGCGGACAGAATGCCCGAGAACTCAAAGCGCTCGGCGATCAGATACGCGGCGAACGGAATCAGCAGCGTCATTACTACGCCGGGCGCCGGATCGCCTTCTTCGTTAAGACTCAGAAAATGCGCGGACACAAAGCTGAACAGCCAGCTCACCGCCGCGCCTGTCGCGAGACCGCCCACCGCGATGATCACGAAGCTGATCGACGCGTCGCGCAGCGAAAACACCCCCGTCAGCGCCGCGGCAATCGCGAACTTCAACGCGACAAGGCCCGACGCGTCGTTCATCAGCGCCTCACCTTCGAGGATATGCATCAGCCGCCCAGGAATCTTGCCCTTGCCGGCAATACCGCTCAGCGCCACCGCATCGGTCGGCGACAGCACCGCGGCAAGCGCGAACGCAACCGGCAGCGAGATCGACGGCACCAGCGCATGGATGAAGTAGCCGACCGCCAGCACCGTCATGAAAACCAGGCCAAGCGCGAGCATCAGGATGGAACGGCGCGCCATGAACAATTCGCGCTTTGGGATTCGCCATCCATCCGCGAACAGCAGCGGCGGAATGAACAGCATCATGAAAATTTCCGGATCGAAGGTGACGTGCAGCCCGAGCTTCGGCCATGCGAGCAATGCGCCGATCGCGATCTGGACCAGCGGCAGCGGCAAGGCGACCCGCATCATCCGGGCCACGATGCCGGATGCGGCGACGGCGAGCAAAAGAATCAGTACGGTAAAGACAATATCCATCGGTCTATTTCTGGAGATATAGCGGTGCGTCCTCTGCGATCGTCGACGATGCCGCCGCATATCGATCACGAGGCGCGCGTGAGGCACAAGGCAGAAGTTTAGCCCGCTGCCGCGCCACGTCATTGTTAACCCGGCAAGGTCCCGCGAGCGCGGTCGGCAAGCGTCCAGGTAAGGTAATGCACCTTAACGGTGCGCTCTGCGCCCACGTGCGGCGCATTGGCTCGTTCATCGGTGCAATCTTTCATGCAAATTTCATTCGAATGTGCGCCAGCGTGCGCATGGAGCTTGCTTAAGGAATATCGATGACGCACATTTTGAGAAATGGTGCCGAGGTTGTTCGCTTCCGCGTTCGGACCGGCCCGGCTCTCGCGTGAGAGGATTGCATGACGATTGCGCAACAGGAAAGGACGGCCAGCGCGCCGCATGGCTTCGATGTCGAGGTGACGTCGGGGCTCGAACGTTTTTCGGCGCAGCATGGCGAGCTGACGTTGACTAGCGTGTTTCAACCCATTTTCAGCCTGTCGCATATGCGGGCAGTGGGCTATGAGGGACTGCTGCGCGCGCACGATGCGCTCGACCGGCCCGTGTCGCCGCTCGACGTATTCGGTGAGGCGGCGCGTCTTGGCGACGTGTTGCAGGTCGACCGGCTCGCCCAGACCCTGCATCTGGAGAACTTCAAGGTACTCGGCGCCGAGCGCGAATGGCTGTTCCTGAACGTGCATCCCGGCGCGCTCACCGACCCGTATCTCGCCGCCGCATTGCTCGCCAACCTCAAGCGGCTCGATCTGTCGCCACGGCGAATCGTGCTCGAGGTGCTCGAACAACGCGCGGAAGATCTCGAACGTCTCGCTGACGCGGTGCGTCAGTTTCGCGAGCGTGGTTTCCTGATTGCACTCGACGATTTTGGCGCGGGCCATTCCAACGTCGAACGGATCTGGCAGTTGAATCCTGACATCGTGAAGCTCGACCGCATCATGCTGTCGCATGCCGCGCATCGCGCCGATATGGCGACGATTCTGCCGGGGTTGGTGGCGCTGCTGCACGAAGCGGGCAAGCTCGTGCTGATCGAAGGCGTCGAAACGGAGCATGAAGCGCAGATGGCGCTCGCCTGCGATGCAGACTTCGTGCAGGGGTTTTTCTTCGGCCGACCGAATCCAGGTGCGGCCGACGCGGCGCACGCCGCGACTTGCATCAGCGAAGTCACCGAACGTTATCGCGATCAGGCCGAAGCGCGCGAGCGCCGCAATGCGAGCCGTCTCACACCGTATCTGCGGGCGTTTGAGCGTGCCGCGGAACGGCTCGCCGCCGGCGAACCGCTCGAGGAAGTGTGCTGGAATTTCCTCGCACTCGACCATGCCGCGCGCTGTTTTCTGCTCGATGCGAAGGGCAAGCAGGCGGGCCGCAACGTCGTGTTGCGTGCCGATCGCGCGGCGCATGAGACGCGCTTTTTGCCGCTTGCCGACGCGCAAGGGGCGAACTGGCTGCGTCGTCCGTATTTCCGTGCGGCGATCAACGCGCCGGAGCGCGTGCATGTGACGCGTCCGTATCTGTCGATCAACGAGGCGCTGCCGTGCGTGACGCTGTCGGTGGCGACGCGCGTCGGTGATCAGACGTGCGTGCTGTGCGGCGATATCGACTGGGTGGAAGAATAGCGGTTCGGATGCTTCGCTCTGAAGGGTGGGCGGCGGTCCTCACGGGCCAGATTGGCAGGGCGCGCGGCGGTTCTGAGATCATGTCGTTTTTAACGACCCACAGCCGCGCTCATGTCAGTCCTACTCGAAGTCATCGCCACGACCGTCGCCGACGCCCGGCTCGCCGCGCAAGCCGGTGCGAACCGCCTCGAACTCGTCACCGCGATGGGCGAGGGCGGTTTGACGCCGAGCCTTGGCTTGATCGAAGCGGTGGTTGCCGCGACGGCCATACCCGTCAACGTGATCGTCCGCCCGCATAGCCGCTCGTTCGTGTATGACGCCGACGACTACGCCGTGATGCTGCGCGACGTGCGTGCAGTCAAGGCGGCCGGTGCGAGCGGCGTGGTGATCGGCATGCTGACGGCGGATGGTGAGATCGACCGCGAGGGCCTCGCGCGTGCGATCGATGCGGCGGATGGCCTGGCCGTCACCTTCCATCGTGCGTTCGACGAAACGCGTGATCTGCAGAAAGCGCTCGACGTGCTGCTCGGTTTCGACGCCGTGACGAATGTGCTGACCTCGGGTGGAAAACCTTCGGTGCTGCAGGCAGAGTCGATCGTGCGTGAGCTGGTACGGCAAGCGTCCGGCTCACATTGCACGGTGCTGGCAGGCGCGGGTTTGACCGTCGATGCGGTCGCCGGCTTCGTGAGCGCGACGCAAGTTCAAGCGGTTCACTTCGGTTCGGGAGTGCGCGTTGGCGGCAACGGTCTTGCGCCGGTCGACGCGGCGAAAGTCACGCAGGTGAGAGCGTTACTGGACGAAAAGCGTGACTGATTCATCGGGAAGATAATCCGCGCTATTGGGCGCAGCGAGTGGCAAATCCATCAGCCAAAAAAATGCCGCTCCGAGGTTGAACCCGAAGCGGCATTTTTCATCCGCAAGGCGAAAGAGTTACTTCGCGACGACCACCGGAATCCCGCGCAACTGCCCGGCGCCCTTCACCTCTTCCAGCGACTTCTTCACCGACACACTCGTCGCTGCTTCGATCTGCAAGCGTGCCGCGAGATCGCGCTCGCCGCGCTTCACCCCCGCCAGATTCGCCAGCTTCACGTGACCATAACCGCGTACACGCGCATGCAGATCGGCCAGCTTCGCGACGTCTTCCAGATTGTTCGCGTTGAGCTTCGCGAACGCGCGTTGCAACGTGGTTTCGTAGTCGCGGGAGAGTTCTCGCTCCATCTTGCGTTCGAGCGTGCGGCCGAACGGATCGAGCATCGTGCCACGCAGACCGCTGAATTTCGCCATCACGCCGAGCACCGGCCACATCCACTGACCGAAGGTCTTCTTGGTCGGATTCACGCCTGGTTGAGGACGCGTGAGCGTTGGCGGCGCGAGGTTGAACTTGATGCCGAAGTCCTTACCCGCGACGCCTTCGAATTGCGCTTCCAGTGCTTCGCGGAATGCCACATCAGTATGCAGGCGCGCGACTTCGTATTCATCCTTCACCGCGAGCAGACGATAGAACGTCGTCGCCACCGCACGCGTGATGCGCTCGCTCTTTGCATCGACCGCGGTTTCGGCGCGACGCGCCGCATCGACCAGTGCGCGATAACGCTTCACATAGTTCGCGCCACCGTACGTTTGCAGACGGCCCTCGCGATGCGCGATCAGTTCGTCGAGCGTATCGACACGCACTGCCTGCTTCGCAAGATGCCGGGCTTGCCACAGCGATTCGAGCGCAGCGGGATCTTCCGCAGCAACACGCCCGATCGAAAACGCCAGTTGATTCATCTGCACCGCGACGTTGTTCAATTCGATCGCGCGCATCATCGCGGCGAACGACACCGGCACGAGGCCAAGTTGCCAGGCATAACCGAGCATCAGAATGTTCGCGCCGATGGTGTCGCCGAGAAAACGCGTGGCGAGCGCCTGGGCGTCGCACGTCGACATGCGATCGTCGCCTGCCGCGTGGCGCATCTTGTCGATCAACGCGTCGGCATGCAGCGTCGCGTCCGGGTTCTGCACGAAGGTCGCGTTCGGGATTGCATGCGTGTTGACGACGATGCGCGTGCGGCCATGACGCACCGTTTGCAAGGCATCGGCGCTCGCGCCCACCACCATATCGCAGGCAAGCAGTACGTCGGCCTGCTGCGTGTCGATACGCACCTGATTGAGCCACTCGTCGCGCGCGGCGAAGCGCACGAACGACAGCACCGAGCCGCCCTTCTGCGCGAAGCCCATGAAGTCGAGCACCGACGCGCTCTTGCCTTCCAGGTGCGCGGCCATGCTGATCAATGCGCCGACCGTCACGACGCCCGTGCCGCCAACACCGGTCACCAGGATGTCGTACGGCGCGGCATCGAGATGCGTCGCGGGAATCGGCAAGGCGTCGACGCGTGCAGCGAGCGCGGCCGGATCGAACGCGGCGCCTGCGGCTTTCTTTAGCTTGCCGCCTTCCACCGTGACGAAGCTCGGACAGAAACCGTTCACGCAGGAATAATCTTTATTGCACGACGATTGATCGATGCGGCGCTTACGCCCCAACGCAGTCTCAAGCGGCTCGACCGACAAGCAGTTCGATTGCACGCCGCAATCGCCGCAGCCTTCGCAGACTTCCTCGTTGATGAAGAGACGCTTGTCCGGATCGGGAAACTCGCCTTTTTTCCGGCGACGCCGTTTTTCAGCCGCGCAGGTCTGGTCGTAGATCAGCACGGTCACGCCGTCGGTATCGCGCAATTCGCGCTGCACGGTATCCATTTCACTGCGATGGTGGAACGTCGTGCCCTTCGGAAAGAGATCGTGGTGACCGTCGTATTTCTCCGGCTCGTCGCTGACCACGACGAAACGCGACACGCCTTCGGCTTCCACCTGGCGCGCGATCTGCGGCACCGAGATGCTGCCGTCGACCGGTTGGCCGCCGGTCATCGCGACCGCATCGTTATAGAGAATCTTGTACGTGATGGTGGCTTTCGCGGCCACTGCCTGGCGGATCGCGAGAATGCCCGAGTGAAAGTAGGTGCCGTCGCCGAGATTCTGGAATACGTGGCGCGTTTTCGTGAACATCGAATGCGAGGCCCAATCGACGCCTTCGCCACCCATCTGGATCAGGCCGGTGGTGTCGCGCTCCATCCACGACGCCATGAAGTGACAGCCGATCCCCGCGTGCGCGATTGAACCTTCAGGCACTTTGGTCGATGTGTTGTGCGGGCAGCCCGAGCAGAAATACGGTGTCCGTTTTACGCTATCCGCGGCATTCGAGAGAATTTGTGGCGCCACCAGATCGACGACACGCTCGCGGCGATCCAACGCCGGCTTGTGCTTCGCGAGCCAGTTCGCGAACACCGGCAGAATGCGCGACGGCCGCAATTCACCGAGCGACGACAGCAGCAGCGTGCCGTCTTCGGCGTTCTTGCCGACCACGATCGGCCGCATGCCTTGCGTGCGGTTGTACAGATAGTCTTTGATCTGCTGCTCGATGACCGGGCCTTTCTCCTCGATCACCAGCACTTCGGACAAACCGGACACGAACGCGTCGATGCGCGTCATTTCCAGCGGGAACGACAAGCCGACCTTGTAGATGCGCACGCCGGCCGCTTCCAGATCGGCGACCGTCAGATCGAGCCGGCGCAGCGTTTCCATCAAGTCCAGATGCGCCTTGCCGCAGGTGACGATACCCACGTTCGCATGCGGACTTGGCGCGATCCATTTATCGATGCTGTTGGTGCGCGCGAAATGACGGACCGCGTCGAGCTTCGCGTGCATCCGCGCTTCGATTGTCAGGCTCGGCAGATCGGGCCAGCGATTGTGCAGGCCGCCAGCCGGTGATTCGAAATCCTGTGGAATCGTCCATTCGGTTTGCAGCGCATCGAGGTCTACCGTCGAACCGGATTCGACCGTTTCCGAAATCGCCTTATAACCGACCCACGCACCCGAGAAGCGCGACAGCGCCCAGCCGTACAAGCCGAATTCGAGCATGTCGGCGATGTTCGACGGATTCACCACCGGCATATGCCATGCCATCAACGCGAAATCGCTCTGATGCGGCATCGACGACGACACGCAGCCGTGGTCATCGCCCGCTACCACCAGCACGCCACCGTGCGGTGACGAGCCGTACGCGTTGCCGTGCTTCAGCGCATCGCCCGCGCGATCCACGCCGGGGCCTTTGCCGTACCACATCGCGAATACGCCTTCGACGGTGCGCTCCGGGTCCGATTCCACCCGCTGCGTACCGAGCACCGCGGTGCCGCCGAGTTCTTCGTTGATCGCCGGCAAAAAGCGAATATCACTCGCCGTGAGCAGTTTCTTAGCTTTCCACAACTGCTGGTCGACCATGCCGAGCGGCGAGCCACGATAGCCGCTGATGAAGCCGGCGGTGTTCAGGCCCTGCGCACGATCGGCTGCGCGCTGCATCAGCACAAGGCGCACCAGTGCCTGCGTGCCGGTCAGGAAGATCCGGCCGCAGGTGGCGGTGAGGTTATCGGACAGCTTGTAGTCGGCGAGAGCGGGCGTGCCGTCGATGGGCAGGCGAGCGGTCATGGGTGAGTCTC
Organism: Paraburkholderia sediminicola; assembly: GCF_046026675.1. Lineage (GTDB taxonomy): Bacteria > Pseudomonadota > Gammaproteobacteria > Burkholderiales > Burkholderiaceae > Paraburkholderia > Paraburkholderia sediminicola_F. The sequence continues at coordinate 235,790 of NZ_JAQQEY010000001.1, forward strand.
CAATGTTTTGCATCCGCGCGCCGTGGGGTGGGGGCCACAAAAGGCGGCGCGGCGAAAGAGACTCTATTTTTTAGCGCCAATTGGAGTGAATTTTTTCTACTTGGCGAGGCGTTCAACGAAACAGCGCGACGGGGCGCGCGTTTTAATGAAGTTTTGAGATGGATCTGCCGCGCGGCGGGCGGGTTCGGGTATGCCCTGGTGCGTTTCAGTCCTGTTTTTACGGCGCGGGTGCCTTCGCCGTAGACGCGGCGACAGGCGCCGAATCGAGCGGCACGACCTCGTCGAAATGCGAGTAGTCGATGTGACTCACGCCGTTTTCCTCGCGCATGACGTCGACGAAGCGGTGTTGCCAGAGAATCTGCTCGCAGGGCCACATGTGGCGCGCCTGCATGGTTTGCGAGGTCGATTCGTCGACCCCTTCAAGCGTAAGCAGCAGCGACGCGTCTCGGCCCGTGAGCGTCTCGGCGTTTTCGCCGAACAGCGGGCTGTTTTCGTCGATGACGTGCATCAGGACCCAACCCAGTTTGAACACAGGATGCTGGTCGCGCACCAGCGTCAGATCGTAGAGCTTGCGCAGCGTAAAGCCTTCGACGGTGGTGTCGAGGCGCATGATACGCAGCCTCGCACGCGCTTCGGCGATGACATTCTGGCGCGCGTTGGCGGCGCGCACCATCAGCGTCATACGGCCGTCGAGCGGGCGCACGACCGCATAGCGGGCAAACATGATCTTTGCGTGCGGACGTGAGAAGCGCGCGAAAATCAGCCCCGTCGCCAACGCGATGCTGGACATGCCGACAAAGATTTCGAACGTGGCGACCCAGTGCGCGTAGACGGTTTGCGGATGCATGTCGCCATAGCCGACCGTCGCGAGCGTTTCGACGCTAAAGAAAAATGCACCGCCGAAGCCCGATGGAAACTGATTGGCGATCGGTGCGTTGCCGAGCATGTAGAGCGCGGCAAAAAAGGTATTGAGCAGCAGGAACAGGACGCCGAGCGAGATAAAAAACATCGGCCAGCGGACGACGAGTGCACGGTGATAGAGATCCTGCCAGAGCGGCGTCGGCATGCCGTGCGCAATGACCACGCGATCATCCAGGCGCATCTCGCGGCTACCACGCGGGCGACGTTTTCGCGCTAGTGCTTCGGCTTCGGCTTCGGTGTCGCCGATGGCGGAAAAGCGGTCTGACGGTTCGGTAGCCATCGCGTGCTCGTGAGGATGAAAACGCGCAAAGCGTAGCACGCCGTCTCGCGTGCTAAAGGTGATTTTCGGCGTGCTGCGCAGGCGGTGACGGCGGCGTCCTGGCGGGGCGTTTAGCGCGATTCGGATCGCGCCCAGAGTGTGCCGCTGCTACGCACGCCTCGCCGGATGCACCTGTTTTGCCGTTACGGAAAGGCCCGTGGCTTCGGAATGCCGGCGCCGTGTTCGATGTCGTCGACCGCTTGCTGGTGCGCTGCGGCGACGGCTTCGGCTTCGTCCGCGTAGCCGTTGTCGCCACCGACGGTGGTCCACGACTTCACCGCTTTCTCACGATGCCGGATCTCGTATTCCGCGTCCCAGCGTGCACCGTTGAGTTCGAGAGGGCGGACGTGAATCGAATACACGCCGTAGAGGAAGAGCTGTTCAGCCATGATCGCCTCCAGCCGGTTGATTCAGGAGTGGCGCAGCGTGATGGGCGCGGCGCCGGGTTGCCTAGAGTTCGATTTCCCCGAGGATGCGGTGGGCGAGCGCCTTGGCTTCCTCGAGGGCTTCCTCGGGCGTGGACGAAGTGGCTTCGACTTCGTAGACCGTGGTCTCCTGGTCGGTGCCTGCTTCACCGTCGTCGCGGGAAAGGGTAACAATGCCCTGCCACGTGTCGCTTTGTACTTCTCTTATCGACGCGGTGGCCGTGTAGATACCTTTGGTGTAGGTGATGTCATCCATGGCGACGCTCCTTGTTCCAAAGGGTTGGGTTTTTTCATCCTAGCACGATGACCGTGGTTCGGTTTATCGCGGTACGGCGCCGAATGTTGCCAACCGATGTCGACAACGATACGCGCCGCACAAGGCAAAAAAACTACAGCAGCGCCACAACCTCATCCAAAGAAGGCGCATGCGCGCCAGCATGGCGGCACGCCGCGGCACCGGCGGCCAGAGAAAAGGCCAGGTGCTCCGGCCACGCTCGCTGCGGTGCGGTCATCAAGCTGAACAGCAGGCCGCCAATCGAGGCATCGCCCGCTCCCACCGTATCGACCACTTCCACCCGTGGCGGCCGGGCCTCCACCACCATGGCGCCGTCGATCAACATGGACGTCTCCGGCCCACGCGTGACCAGCACGGTGGCGGCCGGATTCATCGCCCGCAGCTGGGCAAGCGCGCCAGCCTCGTCGTCCGTCTTGAACAGCATGCGCAAATCTTCGTCCGACACCTTTATCAGATCGGCCAGCGCGGCCATCTTCCGCAACGTGGGTTCGTAGCCATGCTCCATCAGATTCCGGTAATTCGGATCGAAACTGATCTTCACCCCTCGCGAGCGCAACTCGGCGGCCAACGCGGCAAGCGTGTCGCCAAGCGGCTGACGCACCAGGCTGATGCAGCCAAAATGCGCCCACTTCACCTGCCCGATCCAGCCAGCCGGCAGGCGCGTCGGATCGAACGCCAGATCGGCGCCGTTCTCACCCATGAAAAAGTACGCAGGCGGATGCGTCTGATGAACGATCGCCAGCAGAGGCGGGCGCTCCACGCGCTGCATGAAACGCATATCGAGCCCCGCGGCGACGCTTGCGTTCCACAGTTCGTCGGAGAAGTTATCGACGCCCAGTGAGCCGGCACACGCCGTCGGCAAACCGAGCCGTGCCACGCAGCGCGCGACGTTCCAGCCGGCGCCGCCAGGACGCGAGAGCCACTGCGAGGCGCCGGTCCGTACGAGATCGGTGAGGATGTCGCCGGCCGAGACGAAGAAGGGGAATTCGGTGTTCGCGTTCAAGTTGCTCATTTTGCTTACTCCGCGGATTCGGACGCAGCGGTCGCGCCGTCAGGCAGTGCGTGCGCCAGCACCTCGTAGCACGCGCCCATCGTGTGATAGTCGGTCTTGCCGGCGGGACTCTTTTCGTCGCTGTATTTACGGTTGTCGCACGTGAGGATGCGGTACCACGCGCCGTACTTGTGATCGACGAAATGCGCCCAGCTGTAGCGCCAGATCTCGTCGTACCAGTCCCAGAAGCGTTCGTTGCCGGTGCGCCTGGCGAGCAGCGCCGCAGTGGCGAACGTCTCCGCCTGAACCCAGAAATACTTGTCGTGGTCACACACGGTGCCGTCCGGGCCGAAGCCGTAGTAGAGGCCGCCGTGATCTTCGTCCCACGCATGCGTCATTGCGGCGTCGAATAGTTCGATCGCGCGCGGCAGCAGCCACGGCAACGGACGATAGCGCTCGAGAATCAGCAGCAGCTTCGCCCACTCGGTCTGGTGCCCCGGCTGGAAGCCCCACGGACGGAAGATGTTCGAGCTGTCTTCCTCGTTGTAATGCCAGTCGACCGACCAGTCTGCGTGAAAGTGTTCCCATACGAGGCCTTGCGACAGCTTCGCCTGGCGCAGCGTGATGTTCGACGCCACCCGTTCCGCACGATCGAGATAGACCAGGTGCCCGGTCGCCTCGTGCGCGGTCAGGAGCGCCTCAGTGGTGTGCATGTTCGCGTTCTGGCCGCGGTACGAACTGACGCGCCAGTCGGGTGTCGCTTCGTCGGCGTAGAGGCCGGCGGCGGCGTCCCAGAAGCGATGTTCCATCAACTCGAAGGTCGCGCCGATCATCGGCTTCGCTTCCTCGATGCCCGCCATCGCTGCATGCGAATACGCGAGCAGCACGAAGGCGAGGCCGTAGCAGTGACGCGTCGCGTCGAGCGTGCGTTTGCGGCCGTCGCGCCATTCGAGTTCCCAATCGTAGCCCTGGTGCTCAGCGTCCCAATGCGCGTCGCGCAGGAAGCGCAAGCCGTGGCGCGCGTACTCGAGATGCTGCGGGTCGCCAAACTGGCGATACGCCATCGCGTAGTTGAAGACGTAGCGGCACGTGCTTACCAGATGCCGTGTGGTCTTGTCGTAGACCGAGCCGTCGTCGCGGAAAAAATGGAAGAAGCCGCCGCTTGGATCGAGCACGTTCGGCGCATAGAAGCGCAGCGTGTCCTGCACATGAGAGAGCAGAAAGTCGCGGCTGCGAAAGCTGTCGACGGGCGCCGCCGCGGCGGCGCCGTTGGCGGGGTGAAGCGGATCGGATTGCGTCATGGCGTTTTTACCAAAGTACTGGCACGGGCAATGAGATGGACGGGCAAGCGGACTTCGAGTTCAGCGGGCGTGTCTTCAAGCAGCAGTTCGACGCCGCGCCGGCCGAGCGCTTCCTTGTCGACCGAAATGGTCGATAGTGGTGGTGTGGCGTGAGCGGCGGCGGGAATGTCGTCGAAGCCGATGATCGCGATGTCCTCGGGCACGCGGATGCCGCGCGCGAGGCACGCGCGCAGCGCGGCGAGCGCGGCGGCGTCGTTGTAGGCAAATACGGCATCGGGGCGCGGGCCTGGTGCGTCGAGCAACTGATGCATCGCGCGCGCGGCGCCGCTGTCGGGATCGAGGCCTGCGTCGATGGTGACTTCCAGCGATGGGTCGAACAACAACCCTGCTTCGAAAAACGCGCGCCGGTAACCGAGCGCGCGCTGGGCGATGCTGAAGTGCGCGAGCGAGCCGCCGATGAACGCGACGCGCTTGCGCTGCTGTTCGAACAGATGCCGCATGGCGAGCGTGGCGCCCGCGGCGTTGTCGAGATTCACCGAGCGCAGGCCCGGCGCCCACAGGTCGATCAGCACGAGCGGGCGGTGCATCGCCACCAGTGTGGTCAGCGTTTCAGGCTCCACGAAACCGGCGATCGCTACCGCATCCGGCGCATGCAGGCGCATCTGCTGGATCACGTCTTCGGTTGGACCGGCGGTGAGCACGGAAGGCACGATGCCGCGTTCGCGGCACGCGTCTTCCACGCCATGGAGCACGTGCGAAAAGAACGGGCTGACGGCGAAGTTGTTGTGCTGACGGTGCAACAGGAAGGTGAGGCGGCGGATGCGCGGCCGCAACTGGGCGGCGTCATAGCCGAGTTGCCGCGCCGCTTCGACCACGCGTTCACGGGTGGCCTCGGAAAGGCCGGGCTGATTCTTCAATGCGCGTGAGACGGTGCCGATCGACACGCTGGCCGCGCGGGCGACGTCGCGGATGGTTGTGGCCATCGAATGAAGCGGCCGCAAGTGGGGCGGCCGCACGGTATTTGGGTTCGGCCGATTGTATAGTAAAACGTCGCTAAAACAGCCTTTGAAACGTGTTATCCGTACCCGGAGATACCCGTAGACGGCGCTCCTGGCCTGATTTATGTTGTTTAGTAAAATAAACTAAACAAGGCATGGGCGTTGCCCTCGGCGCGCCAGCGCACTCAGTCGACAGGCATCGCCGCCATGTCGGCTTGTCCCCGTAACAGCGCCACGCTCTCATCCGCGTCGATCAGCACGAAGCCGCTCGTCTCGTGCTTCGCGCGCCGCTTCGCAAGTGCCGCGACGGAGGCAATTTCCTCACTGCTGTAAAAAGACGGCCCGCCGTCCGACTCGACGCGCACGCAGCCGATCGCCATTGTTACGAAGCCGAAGAAGGTCGGATTGCCGCGCCGGTCTTCACCGTGGATGCCGCCGGTCAGCCGGTCCGTGGGCGCGTAGAAGCGCTGCGCGCCTTCGTTGAACAGGTGAATCGCGCGCAGTACACGCTCCTGCCAGTCCTCGCTCTGGAACAGGATCAGGAAGTCGTCGCCGCCGACGTGGCCCAGGAAATCGCGAGTCGGGTCGCAGACATCGGCGAGTACGGCGGCGGCGAATTTCAGCACTTCGTCGCCTTGCCAGTAGCCGTACTGGTCGTTGAATGGCTTGAAGTGGTTGAGGTCGACGTAGCATGCGTAGAAGCCCGCGTCGTGACCCAACAGGCGGGCGATGTGCGAGCTGATCGGGATGTTGCCCGGCAGAAAGGTCAGTGGGTTCGCGTAGCGCGCGGCTTCGATGCGCACCTCGGTTACCGCGCGCACCAGCTTCTCGCCGGTGCCGAGACCGGCGTACTTGCCGTGGTTGTCGGTGATGACGAAGCCGTCGGCGAGATAGCGCTGATCGTCGCTTGCGAGAAGTTTGGCCATCTGTTCGACGGTCATCGATTGCTCGATGATCACCGGAGATGCGTTCGCAAACTGCAGACACGGCCGTTTGCCGAACAGCTCGCGGTGGTAAGGCAGCGCGTAGCGGTCCATGAAGCTGCGACGGTTGATGAGCGCAACCGGTTCGTCGTGTTCGACCACCGCTACCGCGTGCAGATCGGGCAGGCGGTTGAACAGTTCGAGCACGTCGTTGTTGGTCGCGTGGCGCGGCAGCGCGGGCGCGTGCACCATCATCTTCGCCGATGCCATGCCGCCCGACGGCGACGCGCTGCTCGCTGTGCGCGTGGTCTCCGGAAATACGGCGATGTGACCGGCACGCAGTGCGTCGCGGGCGTCGTCGGTGACGCTGCTGGCCGGCTGGGCATGCGGCCGGCCGAAGAAAAACCCTTGTCCGCAGCCGATCCCCATGTCGCGCACCACGATCAGATCCGCTTCGTCTTCAATGCCTTCGGCCACCAGCCGCGCGCCGCTTGCGCTGGCGAAGTGCTGCATCGCGCGCACGGCTTCGAATTTCAGCGAGTCGCTTGCGATGCCGTGGATAAAGAAGCGGTCGATCTTCACGACGTCCGGTTGCAGGCGCACCCAAAGATTCATGCTGGCGTTCGCGGTGCCGTAATCGTCGAGCGCAAACTGCGCGCCGGCCGTGCGAAGCGCTGAAATCACCGGCAGGAAGCTGGCGATATCCAGAATTGTGCTTTGCTCGGTCAGCTCGATCACGATCCGTTGCGGATCGACGCCGCGATGACGCAGCAGCGCGAGTGTGTCTTCCTGCGCGTCGGCCAATTGACGGATCGCGCCCGCGCTGAAATTGAGAAACAGCTTGCCGTCGAAATCGAGTTTCGCGAACGCGTCGATGCAGGTGCGCGCGGCAGCCTGCTCGAGTTCAAGCGCGCAGCCCTCGGCAAGCGCCTGCGAAAACAGGGCGAACGGCGTTTCGAGCGGTGTGCCGGCGGGGCCGCGGATCAGACCTTCGTAGCCGAGGATCGCGCCGTCGTCGAAATCGATGATCGGCTGGAATACGGCGGACAAGTCACGCCGGGCGATCAACTCCTCGATGCGCGGCGTAGCGGATCGGGAGGGCGAACGAGGTTGCATGGCAGTTAGGCGTAGCGATCGACCTTCGTCTTATCGACCCATCTTGCCGGGAGTTAAGTGAAGTTTTAGTGAAGCGTTGCACCGGGGTGGTGCGTCGCGGCCTTGGGCCCGCTGGTGGCGGTTGTGCCAAGGCCAGGACTTTGCCTATGCCATCCGGCTGAGGCGACAGCAAAGGCGTTTGAGCGTGAAATAACAAAAAAGCCGCACGAGGCGGCTTTCTTCAAATGACGCTCAGGGAGGGCGCTTATGAATGTCCTGTTTGCATTGCGCGCGTATTCAACGGCGCGCGACGGCGGCAGCGGGCCGCTCGCGCGAAGCCGCGCGGGTTTCGCCGCTGATGTCGCGAGCCCCCCAGCGCTGCGCGAGCGCGGCGCACACCATCAGCTGGATCTGGTGGAACAGCATCAGCGGCAAGACCACGGCGCCCACCGCATGCGAGGCGAAAATCACCTTGGCCATCGGCACGCCGGCGGCGAGGCTTTTCTTCGAACCGCAGAAGATGATTGTGATCTGGTCGGCGCGGTTGAAGCCGAGCCGCTTGCTGACCAGGATCGTCACGGCCAGTGCGAGCGCGAGCAGTACGACGCTGATCAACAACAGGCCGCCAAGTGCGGACAGCGGGATCTGGTGCCACAGGCCTTCGTCGACGGCCTCGCTGAACGCGCCGTACACCACCAGCAGGATCGAGCCCTGGTCGACGAACTTCAGCACGCCGCGATTACGTTCGATCCACTTGCCGATCAACGGGCGCAGCAACTGTCCGGCCACGAACGGCACCAGCAGTTGCAAAACGATGTTGCCCACCGTATGCCACGGCGAGGCGCCCCCGCTCGCAGCCTGATTAGTGACGACGAGGCTGACGAGCGCGGGAGTGATGAAGATGCCCAGCAGGCTCGAGGCCGACGCGCTGCATACGGCAGCCGGCACGTTGCCTTTGGCAATGGACGTGAACGCGATCGACGATTGAACCGTCGACGGCAGCGTGCAGAGGAAGAGGACCCCCGCATAGAGCGCCGGCGTGACAAGTGGCGAAAGGAGCGGCTTAAGCGCGAGGCCGAGCAGCGGAAACAGCGCGAACGTGCTGAGCAGCACTACCAGATGCAAACGCCAGTGCGTCGCGCCCGCAACGATCGCTTCGCGTGAGAGTTTGGCGCCGTGCAGGAAAAACAGCAGGCCGACCGCAACGTTCGTCACCCAGTTGAACCCGACGGCGGCCTGCCCATGAACCGGCAGGAAGCTGGCAAGGATCACGGTGCCCACGAGGCATAAGGTGAAATTGTCGGGAAGCAGTTTCGGGCGAGCCATGGCGGAATCTCGATTCGGTGATGCGGAAAGCAGGGCGCGCAAATGTGCCCGCCTCAGGCTATGGGAAACAGCTATTGTTGTTGAAAACCGATTGAATATGCAAATTCATTTACCGAATCGATTAATGAGCATTACGCATCGGATGCGTTGCCCCGGCGGTCTCATGCGGCGCCGGCGGGCAGTTCCAGTATTGGCGACCGTATCTGTTTGGTCCACCGCCGTTTTGACAATCCGGCGAAAAAAACCGACCTGGATTTGTCATACGCAAGTCCCCGCGGTGGATCTCGCAAAAGCCGCTCAGCCAAGCTGTTTCAGGGCTTTCGCGCAAGGGCTCTGTCGCAGAAAAACGTCGCAGTAACAAGGTGTTACAACAGCGGTCCGGGCCTAACACTTTTTGGCTCGACACCCTTTGCCGGGACCCATAAATTACTGCTCAAAGGCCATCGGGATGCCCCGCGCCGCGACAGATACGCAGCGCTCGTGCCGGTCCCAGAACAAGTCCATCGCAGCTCGAACGGTGGACTTCAGGCAGGTCTTCGGGCATGTGAGTCACTTGGTGGACGGGTTGTCGAGAACGAAGCACTGGGCGTTGGGCGCGGTTATCGCTGCGCTGTGCTCGTTCGCCTGTGCAAAAGTGCCGGGCGTGCCGCACGGCGGCGGTGGCGGCAGTTATTCGCATGCCGCCGCGGGCCACGCAATGCGTGGCGATGTGCGCAACAGCGGCTATTACTATGGCGCCGCCAATGCAAGACCGGCTCGCAATAACGTGGCCGACAACAACGTGCGCTTGCCGCGTGGCGGTGCGAACTTTGCCACCGGCGGCTACGCCAACGGCTTTGGCGGTTACAACCCAGGCATACGTCGCGCTACCGGACCGGCCGGATATCCAAACGACGGCCGCGGCGGCATGCAGTACGCCGGCGCTATCACGCCTGTCAGCGCCGAATCGCGCGCTGTGCCGCGTCCGCCGCCCAACGCGCCAGTTCGCACCGGTTCGATTCGCGCCGATGTCGCCCGCTACAACGAAGAGCGCGGCGCCTCGCGCGCAATGCAACGCCCCGGGGACGACCCGCGTCAGCAGGAAGGTTCGCCGTACCGTAACTAATGGCAGTACGGGAGTCTTACTCCCGCCAAACGCGGTCTAATAACGCCGCTCCTCGCCTTACCGTTCGTTTCACCGAACTCCTCTCCCACGCTTCGCCGAATCCGCTTTGCCGGCTTTCAAACCGATTGCTGCGGCATTGCGCGTCGCTGCCGTCCTGAAAGCCCCTGTCAATGTGACGTTTCGACGCCACACTTTTTTGAAAACATTCGGCAGCAAACCCTCTCCCGTCGTCAAATTTGATCGTTTTCGCCGCGGCGCGTCATCCGCATGTCATCTGAACCGTTATCACCCAGTCGGGCGCAATGTCAGTAACGCTTTGCGCCGAACCGCGAAGTCCGCGGCGATGCAGTGAGCAAGTACACGGTCACTGCTTTATCAGGCCGATAAGTGACAAAACTAATCAGATCGCTATACCCGCAATAACCCACGATATTTTTGTCCATAAAAATGGTCCGCAAAGATGGTCCCGCCCAGATTGGCTCGATGATCGAACGGACAACAACAATCATTCGCGCGAGCTCCCCCTTTCGCACAGCCTCACCTTTTTGACAAAGACAGGAGAACCCATGAAAACAAGCATCAGCAGTGCGCTGAAGACCACCCTCAAGGCAACCGCGTGTGCCGCCCTGCTGGCCAGTGCATCGTCTGCTTTTGCGCAATCGAGCGTACAACTCTACGGTCAGGTCGACGAATGGGTTGGCGCGCAGAAATTCCCGGGCGGCAAGACGGCGGTCCAGGTGTCCGGTGGCGGTATGTCGACGTCGTATTGGGGCTTGAAGGGGGCTGAGGATCTGGGCAACGGCTACAAGGCGATCTTCGCGCTGGAAGGCTTCTTCCTCGCGCAGAACGGCCAGTACGGCCGCTTCACGGGCGACACGATGTTCTCGCGTAACGCCTACGTCGGTATCGAGTCGCCGTACGGCACGGTGACGGCAGGCCGTCTGACCACGCCGCTGTTCGTGTCGACGATTCTGTTCAACCCGTTCGTCGACTCGTACCAGTTCTCGCCGATGGTATGGCATACCTATCTCGGTCTCGGCACGTTCCCGACCTACTCGACCGATCAGGGCGTGACGGGCGATTCGGGCTGGAACAACGCGGTGTCGTACTCGTCGCCGAACTTCAACGGCCTGTCAGCGACGGCGATGTACGCGCTCGGCAACACGGCCGGTGAGAACGGCTCGAAGAAGTGGAGCGGTCAGGTGCTGTATTTCCACGGCCCGTTCGCGGCGACCGCGGTGTACCAGTACGTGAACTTCAACAGCGTGCCGGGCGACCTCGGCAGCTTCGATACGTCGGGCGTTCCGGGCCTGAAGAGCCAGAGCGTCGCGCAGGTCGGCGCGTCCTACGACATGAAATTCGTGAAGTTCTATGGCCAGTACATGTACACGTATAACCAGCAGACCGTTTCGAGCTGGCACGTGAATACGGGGCAGGGCGGCGTGACGGTACCGGCCGGCCCGGGCTCGGTAATGGCGTCGTACGCCTATTCGCGCGACGGTGGCGGCTTCAACCAGACCCGTCAAACGGCTTCGGTCGGCTACGACTATCCGTTGTCCAAGCGCACGGATATCTACGCGGCTTACATGTACGACAAGATCAGCAGCCAGTCGAGCGGCGACACGTACGGCGTCGGCCTCCGCGCGAAGTTCTAGGCGTCTGGGGAACAAGGCGGGCGGCGCCTGCGAGCAGGTGCCGCGTGATGCCAACTCTGTCGGACCAAGGCAATACCTGCAAAGCCCACCTTCCCCGGAAAGTGGGCTTTGCTGCTTCTGGCGTCCGTTTCTGGTGCCCGCGTTTGTCCGATTTGCCGCCCAGTTTTTGATAAACCCGGCAAAATGGCGTCGATTGATTCCTGAGGCGAGCGATTGAGATGGATACCCTTGTCAGCATGAAAGTGTTCCGCCATGTGGTCGAAGTCGGCAGTTTTGTCGGCGCGGCCGAACGGATGGAGATGTCGGCGGCAATGGCGAGCAAGCACGTGATGCACCTCGAACAGCAGCTCGGCGCGCGTTTGCTGAACCGCACCACGCGCCGTGTCGCACCGACTGAGGCGGGCCGCGAATACTACGAGCGTCTGAGTCAGGTGCTCAGCGAACTCGAAGAAGCCGAGCAGGTGGTCGGCGCGGCGAGCGTCGTGCCGCAAGGGCGCTTGCGTGTGTCGTCGCTATCGGCATTCGGTTTGAGCCACGTGATGGCCGCGGTGGCCGACTACGCCGCGCAGTATCCCCAGGTCACCGTGGACATGACCCTGTCCGACCGTGTGGTCGAACTGATCGACGAAGGCTTCGACGTCGCGATCCGGGCCTCGCCGAACGGACTGAAATCGTCTTCGCTGATCGCGCGGCAGATTGCGACCGCGCATCTGGTGCTATGCGCGTCGCCGGCCTATCTGCGCCGGCACGGCACGCCGAAAACCGTCGCCGATCTGGCGCGCCACAATTACCTGCAGTACGCGGGCGTGTCCGCGCTCGAAATCGCGCCCACGACCGGCGATGGCTCGCCGCGCGTGCGTCTGTCCGGCAATCTGATCGTCAACCACCTGGAGGCGCAGCGTGTGATCGTGCTGCAAGGCGCGGGCATCGCGATGCTCGGCACCGAGGTGATCGGCGACGATCTGGCCACGGGGCGCCTGGTGCCGCTGCTGGTGGACGATGTGCCGCCGCGCGAGTTACCGATCCATGTGGTCTACGCGAGCCGTCGGCATCTGTCGGCCAAGGTGCGTTCGTTTGTCGACTTCCTGGCCGAGCGGTTCGCGAACGAATCGCTGTGGCCTTCGCTCGAGCAGATCAAGGCGCTCGCGGTGCGGTAGGTGGTCCGGCCGAGCCGCTCCTACCCGTTTAGCTATACTGGTTGCCAGCACCCATACGCGTAACGATCTGGGGGAGACATGACCGATCTGTCCACGCCGCAGCGCGCCGGTGGCCATAAGCTGCCTGCGGGCCGGCGCCTGCGTTTCGTCACCGCGGCTGCCCTGTTCGACGGCCACGATGCGTCGATCAACATCATGCGGCGCATCCTGCAAGCGAGCGGTGTCGAGGTGATTCACCTCGGCCACAACCGCTCCGTCGATGAGGTGGCCACCGCCGCGCTGCACGAAGACGCCGACGGCGTCGCCGTGTCCAGCTATCAGGGCGGCCATAACGAATACTTCCGTTATCTCGTCGACTTGCTGCGTGCGCGCGGCGGCGAGCGCATCAAGGTATTCGGCGGCGGTGGGGGCGTGATCGTTCCTGACGAGATTGCCGAGCTCGAGCGTTATGGCGTCGAAAAGATCTACTCGCCGCATGACGGCCAGCGGCTCGGCCTGCAAGGCATGATCGACGACATGATTGCGCGCTGCGCTGAAGTGGCGCGCGCCGCTGCCGCCGTGCGGGAGAGTCCGGTTGGCGAGTGGGTGGCCGATTTGTCGGCGAGTGGGCTGCCGCGTTTCGCGTCGCGCACAGCGTCGCACGTCGAGACGCGGGCCGATGATCACACCAATGTGTGCGATGTTTCCGGCAAGGCACGGCAGGCGGGTGGAGCGCTCCAGGGCCGCGAGATTGCCGGCACCACCAGCACTGCCAACACAGCCGAACAAGCAGACCCTGCCGCCTTCACCTTCCGCCGACTTGCGCAACTGGTCAGCGCGTACGAAGCGGGGCGCGTCAAATCAGCCGAGCAGGAAATACTATCGGTCCTCGCTGAAGCGATCGAGGTCCCCGTTCTGGGCATCACCGGCACCGGCGGCGCCGGCAAATCCTCGCTCACCGACGAACTGATTCGCCGTTTTCGACTCGACTATGGTGACGCCCTCACTATCGCCGTGCTGGCCATCGATCCGTCGCGTCGAAAGTCCGGCGGCGCGCTGCTCGGCGACCGCATCCGCATGAACGCGATCGGTGATTGGGGCGGCGGCGCGCGCGTCTATATGCGCTCGATGGCGACGCGTGACGCATCGAGTGAGATCACGAGTTCGTTGGAAGACGTGCTCACGCTGTGCAAGGCCGCGGGTTTCGATCTGATCATCGTGGAAACGTCCGGGATCGGGCAGGGCAATGCGGCGATCGTGCCATTCGTCGACGAATCGCTGTATGTGATGACGCCGGAATTCGGTGCGGCGAGCCAGTTGGAAAAGATCGACATGCTCGACTTCGCCAGCTTCGTCGCGATTAACAAGTTCGACCGTAAAGGTGCGCCGGATGCGTTGCGCGATGTCGCGAAGCAGGTGCAGCGCAACCGTGGCGACTTCGCGAAGGCGCCCGACGCGATGCCGGTGTTCGGCACGATCGCCTCGCGCTTTAACGACGACGGCGTGACCGCGCTGTATCAGCACGTCGCCGAGGCGCTACGTGCGCACGGCCTGCGCTCGGGTGGCGGCCGTCTGCCGGTGCTCGACGACCTACGCTTTTCGACTGGCCGCAATGCCATCGTGCCGCCGGCACGCGTGCGCTATCTGGCGGATGTCGCGCAGACTGTTCACGCGTACCGCGAGCGTGCCGACGCGCAAGCGCGGGTGGCGCGTGAGCGCTGGCAACTTACGGAAGCGCGCCGCATGCTCGCCGAAGCGGATACAGGTGCAGGAGCAGAAGCATCCTTTGATGCCGCAGCCACGACCTCTGCTGCCGCAGACTCAAATGCCGCGGCAAACTCCGCGAACACACCCCAAACCCAACTCGACACTCTCATCGCCCAACGCACCGCCGCCCTCGGCGAGCGCGAACGCAAACTCCTCGACGCCTGGCCGCAAACCGTGGCCGCCTATTCCGGTGACGAACACATCGTCTGCATACGTGACCGCGAAATTCGCACTGCGCTCACCGTCACGACGCTATCCGGATCCGAGGTCCGCAAAGTCGCGCTGCCGAAATTCGTCGACCACGGCGAGATCCTGCGCTGGCTGATGCTCGACAATCTCCCCGGCTACTTTCCGTTCACCGCGGGCGTGTTTCCGTTCCGCCGCGAAAACGAAGACCCGACACGGATGTTCGCCGGCGAAGGCGATCCGTTTCGCACCAACCGCCGTTTCAAATTGCTCTCCGAAGGCATGCCGGCCAAACGTCTTTCGACTGCCTTCGATTCGGTCACGCTCTACGGCGAAGAGCCGGACGAGCGCCCCGACATCTACGGCAAGGTAGGCAACTCGGGCGTCTCCGTCGCAACGCTCGACGACATGAAAACGCTCTACGACGGCTTCGATCTGTGCGCGCCAGAGACGTCGGTGTCGATGACGATCAACGGTCCGGCGCCGACGATTCTCGCGATGTTCTTTAACGTCGCAATTGATCAGCAGATCGCGCGTCTAAACGACAGGCTGCAACAGGAAGGACGCCAGCCCACCAACGAAGAACTCGCGGCCGCTCGCCGCACAGCGCTGGAAAACGTGCGCGGCACGGTACAGGCCGACATCCTGAAAGAAGACCAAGGCCAGAACACGTGCATCTTTTCAACCGAGTTCAGCCTGAAAGTCATGGGCGATATTCAGGCGTACTTTGTCGACCACGGCGTGCGCAATTTCTATTCGGTGTCGATCTCCGGCTATCACATCGCCGAGGCGGGCGCGAACCCGATCTCGCAACTGGCCTACACGCTCGCGAACGGCTTCACCTATGTCGAGGCTTATCTCGCGCGCGGCATGTCGATCGACGACTTCGCGCCGAATCTGTCGTTCTTCTTTTCGAACGGCATGGATCCGGAGTACACGGTGCTCGGCCGTGTCGCGCGACGCATCTGGGCCATTGCAATGCGCGAACGCTACGGCGCGAACGAACGCAGCCAGAAGCTCAAGTACCACGTGCAAACCTCGGGCCGTAGCCTGCACGCGCAGGAAATCGACTTCAACGATATCCGCACCACGCTGCAGGCGCTAATCGCGATCTACGACAACTGCAATTCGCTCCATACCAATGCATTTGACGAAGCGATCACCACGCCCACCGAGGATTCGGTGCGCCGTGCGGTGGCGATCCAGTTGATCATCAACCGCGAATGGGGTCTGGCGAAGAACCAGAATCCGAATCAGGGCAGCTTCGTGATCGAGGCGCTGACGGATCTGGTGGAGGAAGCGGTGCTGGCGGAATTCGATCGACTCACGGAACGCGGTGGCGTGCTGGGCGCGATGGAAACAGGCTATCAGCGTGGGCGCATCCAGGACGAGTCGATGCTGTACGAGCATCGCAAGCACGACGGCTCGTATCCGATCGTGGGCGTGAACACGTTCTTGAGCGCGCATCCGCATGAAGCGCCGCAGCCGATCGCGCTCGCCCGCTCCACCGACGAAGAAAAACAGAGCCAGTTGAAACGCCTGCGCGATTTTCAGGCGCAGCATCGTGACGACGCGCCCGCAGCACTTGAGCGCCTGAAGCGCGCAGTGATCGACGATGACAACGTGTTCGCGGTGCTGATGGACGTCGTGCGCGTCTGCTCACTCGGGCAAATCACGCACGCGTTGTTTGAAGTGGGCGGGCAATACCGCCGCAATATGTAAGTGCCAGACATGCTGCGGCTCCAGAACCGAGGGTCGCAGCAAAACACCTTAACAAGGCACTTACCGCGCTATCCCCAGCCGCGCTTTCGCGTCGTCATATTCCTTCGTCAGCCGCCGAACCAGCTCACCGACGCTCGGCACGTCGTCCATCAGGCCGACGCCCTGGCCTGCGCCCCAGATATCTTTCCACGCCTTCGCCTTGTCGCTGCCGAAGTTCATCGCGGTCTTGTCCGATTCCGGCAGCGCCTCCGGGTCCAGCCCCGCGTTCAGGATACTTTCGCGGATGTAGTTGCCGTGCACGCCGGTGAACAGGTTCGTGTAGATGATGTCCGAGGCCGTGGAATTGACGATTGCCTGCTTATAGCTGTCGACCGCGTGCGCTTCCTGGGTCGCGATGAAACGCGTGCCCATATAGGCGAGGTCCGCGCCCATGGCCTGCGCGGCGAGAATCGAGCCGCCGTTGGCGATCGAGCCGGACAGCACGATCGGGCCGTCGAACATGCGCCGCACTTCGCCGACCAGCGCGAACGGCGAGGTGGTGCCCGCATGACCGCCGGCGCCCGACGCCACCAGGATCAGCCCGTCGACGCCCGCTTCCAGCGCCTTCTGCGCATGCCGCAGGTTGATCACGTCGTGCAGCACGATGCCGCCGTAGCTATGCACCGCGTCGACGATTTCGCGCGCCGGAGCGCGCAGGCTGGTGATGAAAATCGGCACCTTGTGTTCGACGCACACACGCACGTCGTGCTCGAGCCGCGTATTCGACTGATGGACGATCTGGTTGACGGCGATCGGCCCGATGATTGCATCGGGATGAGCCGCCTTATGCTCGGCGAGCTGTGCCTGAATCTGCGTGAGCCATTCGTCGAGCAGTTCGGCCGGGCGAGCATTCAGCGCGGGGAACGAGCCGACGATACCGGCCTTACATTGAGCCAACACGAGTTCGGGATAGCTGACGATGAACATCGGCGAAGCGACGACGGGCAGCGCGAGTTTTTGCAGGACGGCGGGCAATGCCATGGTGCGAGTCTCCTGATGAACGGACCGGTGCGGTGTAGAGCGCCCGGCGATAGTGAGTTTAGCGGCCCATGGCCTATGGTGCGTCGAGACTGACCAGCGGCTGCGCTGCCGCTGCGGTCCCACCACGCACCTGCCACGCGTTTGCCATGACCGCGCGAAAATTAAAGAACGATCGTTCGATTATAGGCGAAGCTGCCGCATCGTGTCCGTTTAGAACAGTTGGAAGGAGTGTTCAGGTTCTATGCTTGCGTGGGCTATCCCACCCCGCATCGACACATTGCGCTTCTACAATGGTTTGACTCCCAAACGACAAGAGACCCGCTATGGCCTTCGAGGATTTCACGCCCTTTCGTGTCGCCGTGGGCGACGTCGATATTTTCGGAGTGAAGGGCGGGGCAGGGCCGCCCCTGCTGTTGTTGCACGGTCACCCGCAGTCGCATCTGATCTGGCAGCGGTGCGCGGCGCAACTGGCGGAGCACTTCACTGTCATCGTCACCGACTTGCGCGGCTATGGCGCCTCGGGCAAACCGCCCAGCGACCCCGACCACACGCCGTATTCCAAACGCGCAATGGCGGCCGATCAGGTCGCCGTGATGCGCCACTTCGGCTTCGAACGATTCCTCGTGTGCGCCCATGATCGTGGCGCCCGCGTCGCGCACCGGATGGCGCTCGATCATCCCGACGCCGTCGAGCGCTTGATGCTGCTCGACATCGCGCCGACACTCGCTATGTACGAAGCCACCGACCGCGCCTTCGCGACCCATTACTTCCACTGGTTCTTCCTGATCCAGCCGGAGCCGCTGCCGGAAACGCTGGTCGGCGCGAACCCGGCCGCGTATGTCGATGCGGTGATGGGCAGCCGTCACGCGGGCCTCGCGCCGTTCGCGCCCGAAGCGCTTGACGCTTATCGCAGCGCGCTGGCGCAACCCGGCGCCGTGCATGCGATGTGCGAGGACTACCGGGCGTCGGCGAGCATCGACCTTGAACACGACCGTGCCGACATCGAGCGCGGCCACAAGATCGGCTGTCCGCTGCGTGTGTTGTGGGGCGAGCAGGGAGTGATCGAGAAGTGCTTCGACGCGCTGGCGGAATGGCGTCACGTCGCGCGGGACGTGAGCGGGCGGTCATTGCCGTGCGGGCATTACATTCCTGAAGAGGCGTCGGACGAACTGGTCACGGAAATGCTGTCGTTCTTCGAGGCGATCGAGCAGTAAGTGGCTTCGCCCAGCGCGCAACGCTGCCGCCGCTCGTTCACGCGCGAGGTGACGCGACGCGGCGGGGCGTTCCGCTCAGCCTAGCGGCGGCAAGCGCCGCGCGACCGGCGTCGATTTGACGATGGCGGTGCTGGTCTCCGCGCGCTCGGTCACCTTCGAGAGAATCTCGTCGAGCTGGTCGATCGAATGCAGGTAGAGGCGGCAGATGAAGCAGTCGTCGCCCGTCACCTTGTCGCATTCGACAAACTCCGGAATCCGCCGGATCACGTCTTCCACCAGATGCAACTGCCCGGGCAAGGGCTTCACGCGCACGATTGCCTGCAGCGTGAAGCCGAGCGCGCGTGGATCGATCTGCACGGTGAATCGCTCGATTACGCCTTGCGCTTCGAGCCTGCGGACGCGTTCGGCCGTACTTGGCGCCGAGAGGCCAACCCGGCGCGCCAGTTCGCTGACCGGCTGGCGGGCGTCCGCCGCCAGCGCGGCGAGCAGCGCGCGATCGGTTTCATCGAGCGTTGCAGGTGTGGTGGGAGCAAGGCGTTTGGTCATGACGGCCTTCGATTATTAGGTTGATTCGCTGGAAGTCTTAAGTTTATCCCTGTATTCGGGCGATCGGATTAATTACACTGCTTCTCATGCAGGAATCAATTCGAGGATCGAATCATGGCGTCTAATGAGATTCGCCGCGGCGCGGCGGAAATGACCATGGCCATGCTGATGTCCGGCACCATCGGCTGGCTGGTGGTGTCGTCGCAGCAGAGTCCGTTCAATGTGGTGTTCTTTCGCTGTATTTTCGGCGGCGCGACGCTGGCGCTTGTGTGCGCCGTGCTCGGCCTGTTCAGGCGCAAGCTCTTTTCGTGGAAAATGCTCGGCCTCGCGCTGCTCGGCGGCGCGGCGATCGTCATCAACTGGGTGCTGCTGTTCGCGGCCTATTCACGCGCTTCGATCTCGATGGCGACCGCCGTCTACAACACACAGCCGTTCATGCTGGTCGCGCTCGGCGCGCTGGTGTTTCGCGAGCGCGTCAGCGCGTCGACGGTGGCCTGGCTGGTGGTCGCGTTTGTCGGCCTCGTGTTCGTGGTGAAGGTCGAGCCGGCGGTGTTGGCGGTGCCGGGCCAGTATCTGGTCGGGGTCGCCTATGCGGTGGGCGCGGCGGCGATGTACGCGGTCTCGTCGATTATCACGAAGCGCCTGAAGGGCACGCCGCCGCATCTGATTGCGCTGATCCAGGTGTCGCTCGGCGTCGTGATGCTGGCGCCGTTCGTGCGCTTCGATGCGCTGCCGACCAACGGCGTGCAATGGCTCGAATTGATCGTGCTCGGTATCGTCAATACGGGACTCATGTACGTGCTGCTCTACGGGGCGATCCAGAAGCTGCCGACCTCGATGACTGGCGCGTTGTCGTTCATCTATCCGGTGGTGGCGATCATCGTCGACCGGGTTGCGTTCGGGCAGACACTCGCGTGGATTCAGGTGCTCGGTGCGGTGCTGATCCTGCTCGCGGCCGCCGGCGTGAACCTCGGCTGGCGCATCGTGCCGCAGAAACGCCTGTCTTCGACCTGAGGGAATGGTTGAGATGCCGATGAATCAGCCGGCAATACTACGGATTCCGGAGCAATCGGCGCGTTGCATTGTTCATATAGACGGACCAATGACGTTCAGCGCGTGTGACTACGAAGCTTCGTAATGTTGTCTGTATGCGGGTTTAAAAGGCGGTGTCAAGCTTCTGTAGGGAAATCACTGATGCGGTCAAAAAACCGGCACGCGTATCATTCATAGCGACGCTGATCACGTCCGACAGAATTTCCGCCGCTCGCCTTGATGGTCGAGCGGCTTTCTTTTTGGGGCGACGGTTTTCGTGCTTACCGCCTGCTGCCAACCGCCCGGCCGCCAGCCCCGTGCGCGTCAAGCCTGGCGGGCGACGATGCGCTCGCCATCGATCTCCAATGGCCCTTTTTTGGCCGCCAACTCCTCGACGATCGCGCGCACCAATGTGGACCATTCGCCACGCGGCTTGAGCATGGCGGCGGCCGCGCGCATCGCAGCGGCATCGTCGAGCATCCGCAGCAAGGTGTCGAAGCTCATCGCGCGGACTTCGAGCAGCTTGAACACGATCAACACCTTCAACGCATTCTTCGCATTACGTGCCGGATCGGCCCGTAGCCACGCAACGCGTGAAAACGCCCGTTCCAGCGCCTGCTCGACATTCGCGAAGGGCGAGCCATGGCCGGGAATCACGAGCCGCACGTCGAGCTTCGCAATGGTTTCGAGCACAGCCTGTTCTTCGGCGAAGCCGCTTTCACCTTCCAGTTCGGGAAAGATCACGCCAAAACCGTTTTCCCACAGCGCGTCCGCGCTGATCAGGATGCGTTCGTCGGGGCAATACAGCATCAACGAATGCGGATCGTGGCCAGGTGCGCCGAGCACTTGCCAATCGAGCGCGCCGAGCCGCAGTTGCGCGCCGGGCGAGATCGTCTCCGTGAAGGTGAAGCGCTCGCAGGTCTGGCCGGTGGCGCGAAACGTCAGACGGGTTTCGTCCCAATCGCGCACCGCGCCGGCTTCGGATGCGGGAATCGCGGTACGGCAGGGCCATGTCGACTGCAACAGCGCGTTGCCGCCGCAGTGATCCGAATGCAGATGCGTGTTGACGATCAGATCGAGCGGTCGCGCGCCGAGCGTTTGCCGCACGAGCGCGACGGTTTGCGGCGCGTGCGTCGCGTAGCCGGTATCGACGAGTGCGGCACATGCGTCGTCGACCAGCAGCACATTGTTCGACGATAGCCAGCCTCGTTCGAACACTCGGATCGATGCCGGTAGGTTGATCATGGTGCGCCTGTGTCCGGGTTTGTGCTCGCGTCAGCATTCGCCGACGCTTCGGGTTTCGGCATCACCAGGATTGTCGACGTGCCGATCAACATGGTGTCGCCGCGTTGATTCACCACGCTTCCTTCGAGATGTGTCAGATCGCCGTTCAGACTTGGCTTCCAGTACGCGTCGCGGACGCGCCACGTGATCGTCAACGTATCGTTCGCGTGAACGGCTTTCTTCAGCTTGATATCGAACTCGAGGCCGAGCGGTTGCGCGTACGTCGAAAAATAGGTCGCCAGTAGCGCCATGAAATACGCGGTCGGTTGCGTGCCGGACGCGATCAATCCGCCGAAGCGGCTTTGCGCGGCGTAGGCGTCGTCGTGATGCAGCGGATTGAAATCGTTGACGAGCGTGGCGAAGGACTTCACGGATTCCGCCGATAGCTCGAGTGTCGAGCTGAACGTCTCGCCGATCGTCACGATGCGCGGCGCGGCGTTCACCTCTGCCCCTTTGCCTGCCTGGCCATGAATTCCGCGTGGCGTTCCTCGATCGCGTCCCAGACGGCGCGCTTCGCGTCGTCGTCGAACGACGACCAACTGGCAATCTCGTCGATCGTGCGCAAACAGCCTTCGCACCAACCGGTCGCGGCATCCATCCTGCACACGCTGATGCACGGTGACGGCACGGCAGCCTCGTCGTCTTCGTTATCGATGCCCGCTGTCATTGCGTCACGCCGTCTCGCGCAGCGCCACGTCGAACGCCGGCGCACCCGTCAACGCAATCAACTCCTGCGCCGTCAGATTGAACACCGCATGCGGATGACCCGCGGCGGCCCACAGGCTGTCGAGTTCCAGCAGGTCGAGATCGATCAGCGTGACGGGTTCGGTAGCGTGGCCGATCGGGCAGACACCGCCGATCGCATAACCCGTTTTCTCGCGGACGAATTTCGCATCCGCACGGCCGATCTCGCCGACTTGCGCCGCGACCTTCTTTTCGTCGACGCGATTCGCGCCGCTCGCGACCACCAGTACCGGCGCGTCGTCTTCGCGGCGGCGAAACAGGATCGACTTGGCGATCTGCGCAACGGAGCAGCCAAGGCCGGCTGCGGCTTCGGCAGAAGTCTTGCCGGTTTCCGGCAGCATCACGATCCGTCCGGCGTGGCCGCGTTCGCGCAACAAAAGCGCGACACGGCGTGCGGAATCAGGCAATGCGGCGAGATCGTCGGAGTCGATGGAAGCGTGATCCGTCATTGTTTCGGGTCCTGAATGATTTGGCGAAGTGTATGCGGGAATGAATGGCCAAATGAGTGGCGCGCGTCAAACGCAGTTGGCCTGTTCGCTGCGGGCTTTGGCAAGCAACGCCTTGCCGGCGCGCGAGACATTGGGCCGGCCGATCGACGTCGAAATGAAATCACCGATCGCGACGACTTGCGCGAGGTCGATGCCGGTTTCGATGCCAAGGCCGTTCATCAGATACAGCACGTCTTCGGTCGCGACATTGCCGGTTGCGCCCTTCGCATACGGGCAGCCGCCAAGCCCCGCCACCGACGCGTGATAGATCTCGATGCCTTCCTGCAACGCCGCGTAGATGTTCGCGAGCGCCTGACCGTAGGTGTCGTGGAAGTGTCCCGACAGACGTTCGCGCGGAAACACCCTGGTGACGGCCTCGAACACTTCGCGCGTGCGCTTCGGCGTGCCGACGCCGATCGTATCCGCGATATCGATCTCGTCGCAGCCGAGCGCAGCGAAACGTTCGACCACATCGGCCACCGACGCCACCGGTACTTCGCCTTGATACGGACAGCCGAGCGCACACGACACGCTGCCGCGAATCCGCAGGCCATGTTCCTTTGCCGCCTGCGCGACCGGCGCGAATCGATCGATGCTTTCCGCGATGCTGCAATTGATGTTCTTCTGCGAGAACGCTTCGCTGGCGGCGCCGAAAATCACGATCTCGTCCGCGCGCGCGGCGAGTGCGCCTTCGAAACCGCGCAGATTCGGCGTCAGCACGGAGTAGATCGTACCGGCGCGGCGCTCGATGCCGGCCATCACGTCGGCGCCGTCGGCCATCTGCGGCACCCATTTCGGCGATACGAACGACGCGGCTTCGACGTTGCGAAAGCCGGCCGCCGACAAGCGGTTGATCAACTCGATCTTGATCCCGGTGGGGACGAATTCTTTCTCGTTCTGCAGTCCGTCACGCGGGCCGACTTCGACGATTTTGACGTGTTGGGGCAAGGCCATGATGTCTCTCCTGTGTCGACCGGAGTTTGCGCTTTAGCGCATTACTCCGGTCCCATGCAAAGCGGTCGACCGGAGTTTGCGCTTTAGCGCATTACTCCGGTCCCATGCAAAGCGGTCCCATGCAAAGCGGTCCCAGCAATGAGCCTGCGCGTGGCGGCGCTCCTTCAGATGAATTCGGTGGTGTTCAAAATCCATGCTCGATATTTTTGCTCAATATCCGCGTTCAGTATCCACGATCGATATCGACCACGCCGCTCACCGTTTCGCCACGCATCAGCGCCGTCATTTTCCGCGCGACTTGCGCGACGCTCTCTTCGCGCAAGGTGAGCGCGGAAATATGCGGCGTAATCGTGATGCGCGGTTCCTGCCAGAACAGATGATCGGGCGGCAGCGGTTCTTCGCGGAACACGTCCAGCGCCGCGGCGGCGACCTGGCCGCTTGCCAGCGCTTTGAGCAGATCCTGTTCGACCAGATGCCCGCCGCGCGCGACGTTGATCAGATAGGCACCCTTTGCGAGCTTCGAGAAGGTGCGCGTGTTCAGCACGTCGCCCGTATCCGGCGTATGCGGCAGCAGATTGACCAGCACTTTCACGCCGTCGAGAAACGCATCGAACTGTGCCTCGCCGGCGAAGGTCGTGATGCCGTCGATTTGCCGCGCACTGCGGCTATACCCGCGCACCGGCATGCCGAACGCCGCAACGGCTTGCGCGACATGCGTACCGAGGACGCCGAGACCGAGCACGCCAACCGTGAAGGTCTCGCGTGGATGCGGATCGAGCACTTCCCAGCGGCGTTCGCTTTGCAGCGTCTGGTATTCGTCGAAACGGCGCAGGTAGCGCAGCACCGCATGCGTCACGTACTCGGCCATCTGCAGGGCCATGCCGGTATCTTCGAGGCGGATCAACTGGGCGCTGCGCGGCAACGTACCGGGCTGCTCGTGTTCGAGCCCGAGGATCGCGTCGACGCCCGCGCCGAGATTGAAGATTGCGCGCAGACCGTCGCGGCCGGCCAGCATCTCCCGCGGCGGGCGCCACACGACCGCGAAATCGGCTGGTTCGGTGTCGCCCGGTTGCCATTCGCGCAAATCGGCTTCCGGCAGCGCATGGGCGAAGTCGTGAAGCCACGCGGCGGCGTCGGAATGCGGCATGTAGAAGAGGATTTTCATTCGGTCCGGAAGGCGCGTGCGTTGTCGAGTCGGATGACGGGAGAGGCCCGGTAGAACGGCTGCAACCCCGGCGGCGCTTCAGGCGACGCTTGCGGCATGGGCCTCCTCCTTTTACGGATAGGCTTCATTCTACTTTTTCGCCACGAATCGCGCGCGTTTGCGCACGAGCGTGCGATTTCCCCGGCTGCATGGCCGCGCGTTTGCCCCATAAACAAAGCACAAAAACTTGGTTCGCCCGTGCGGCGCCCGGCGGGACAATCATTCCCGGATTCCGGCAGCGAGGGACAGACATGCTTTCATGCACCAAATCGACATGGCCGCCGCGGCTCGTCACCGTTCCCGGCCTGCACGGCAGCGAGGGCGCGCACTGGCAAACTTGGCTCGAACGGCAATTCGCGCGCTCGCTGCGCGTCGAACAGGCCGACTGGGACGCCCCGGACGTCGCCGTCTGGGCGAAGTCGCTGCGCGATCTGCTCGCGCTCGAACGCGGGCCGTTCGTGCTGGCCGCCCACAGCTTCGGTTGCCTCGCGACTGCGCACGCGTTGCAGCAGGCGTCGTATGCGAACGATGTGGTCGGCGTGCTGTTCGTCGCACCTGCAAGCCCGGAGAAATTCGCCTTCGCCGGACCGTTCGACGCGCGGCGTCTCGGCGTGCCGTCGATTCTGATCGGCAGCGAAACCGACCCGTGGATGCCGCTTGCCGGTTCGCGCGATCTCGCGCAGCGTTTCGGCAGCGCATTCGTCAATCTCGGCGACGCGGGACATATCAACACGGCGGCGGGATTTGGCCCGTGGCCGCGTGCCAAGTATTTCGTCGATACGCTGGTGCATTGCGCGGCGCCGCTGCGCTTTCGCGAGGAGACGCTCGAGGTCGCGCAACACGCGTTCGTTTGAGTGAAGGAGGTCGTGAGCGCGCAGTTGAGCGCGAGTGAACCAGTAAGCGATCCGTTAGAATCCCGC
This sequence comes from Paraburkholderia sediminicola, assembly GCF_046026675.1. Classification (GTDB taxonomy): domain Bacteria; phylum Pseudomonadota; class Gammaproteobacteria; order Burkholderiales; family Burkholderiaceae; genus Paraburkholderia; species Paraburkholderia sediminicola_F. Next base: position 261,361 of record NZ_JAQQEY010000001.1, read on the forward strand.
TTCACGCTGCACGTTTGTGCGGCCACAGATTTTCATCATCGATAGGCGGGGACAAGATGGCAGGCAAGACGGGGACATCGCGCTGGCTGGCAGCCGGCATGACGGCAATGACGCTCGCGCTCGGCGGCATCTCGACGGCGCACGCAGACACGTCGCTGCTCAACGTGTCGTACGACGTGACGCGCGAGCTGTACAAGGACATCAACGCCGGCTTCATCACGGCATACAAAGAGAAGAGCGGCGAGACCGTGTCGATTCGACAGTCGCATGGCGCATCGAGCGCGCAGGCGCTGTCCGTACTGCAAGGGCTGCAGGCTGACGTCGTGACGATGAACCAGCCGAACGACATCGACCTGCTCGCCGAAAAGGGCCAACTCGTGCCCGCCAACTGGCGTGCGCGTCTGCCGGACGACAGCGCTCCGTATACCACGACGATGGTGTTCCTCGTGCGCAAGGGCAACCCGAAGCACATCAAGGACTGGGACGACCTCGCCAAACCCGGCGTGCAAGTGGTGATCGCCAATCCGAAGACTTCGGGTAACGGCCGCTACGCGTATCTGGCCGCATGGGGTTATCGCAAGCAGCACGGCGGCACCGATGCGCAAGCGATCGATTTCGAAAAGGCGATCTTCAAGAACGTGCCGATTCTCGACACGGGCGGCCGTGGAGCGACTACGACGTTCACGCAACGCGGTATCGGCGATGTGCTGGTGACGTTCGAAAACGAAGTGTCGTTGATCGACACGGGTGTGGGAGCGGGCAATTTCGAAGCGGTGTATCCGTCGGTGAGCCTGCTGGCTGCGCCGCCGGTGTCGATCGTTGACAAGGTGGTCGACAAGCGCGGCACGCGCAAGGAAGCGCAGGCGTACCTCGACTATCTGTGGTCGCCGGCCGCGCAGGAAATCATTGCGCAACACCATCTGCGTCCGCGTGACAAGAACGTGCTCGCGAAGCACGCGTCGGAGTTCAAGTCGATCAAGACCTTCACTGTCGAAGAGATGTTCGGCAGTTGGCAGAAAGCACAGCAAACGCATTTCTCCGATGGCGGGACGTTTGATCAGATCATCGTCGACAAGAAGTAAATCTTTGCCTGGAAATAGAAAGGCCACCTTGGAAACGAGGTGGCCTTTTTCATTGCGTGCGATTTATCGCACGCGCTTCGTGCGCGTAGTTCCTTAGTTCGGCGCAGCGTGCGCGTTGCTTTGATCATGCGCGCAGCTATGCTCGCAACCGCTCTGATCCAACGGCATCTGCTGCGCTGCCTCTGCGCGAATGCCAAGGCGTTCGAGCAGCTTGCGGTCTGCTTCGGCTTGCGGGTTGCTGGTGGTCAGCAACTGGTCGCCGTAGAAAATCGAATTCGCGCCGGCGAGGAAACACAACGCCTGCAATGCTTCGTCCATCTGCTCGCGGCCTGCCGACAGACGCACCATCGCGCGTGGCATCGTGATACGTGCAACCGCGATCGTGCGGACGAACTCAAACGGATCGATCGCTTCGGTGCCGGTCAGCGGCGTGCCTTCCACTTGCACCAGGTTGTTGATCGGCACCGATTCCGGATACGGCTCCATGTTCGCCAGTTGCGCGATCAGGCCGGCGCGCTCACGGCGCGATTCGCCCAAACCGACAATCCCGCCGCAGCATACGTTGATGCCCGCATCGCGCACGCGTTCCAGCGTATCGAGACGGTCTTGATAGGTGCGCGTCGAAATGATCTGTCCGTAGAACTCGGGCGATGTATCGAGGTTGTGGTTGTAGTAATCGAGACCTGCTTCGCGCAGACCTTGTGCTTGATGCGTTTCCAGCATGCCGAGCGTCACGCAGGTTTCGAGGCCCATTGCCTTCACGCCGCGAATCATGTCCTTGATCGGTTCGAGGTGACGGTCCTTCGGATTGCGCCACGCCGCGCCCATGCAGAAGCGCGTCGCGCCGTTTTCCTTGGCGACCTTGGCGGCGGCCAATACTTCATCGACCGGCATCAGCTTGTCGGCTTGCAGGCCCGTGTCGTGATGTACCGACTGCGGACAGTACGCGCAATCTTCTTCGCAACCGCCGGTCTTGATCGACAGCAACGTCGACAGTTGCACGGTGTTGGCATCGAAGTGTTCGCGATGGGTTTGTTGCGCGCGGAACATCAGGTCGTTGAACGGCAGTTCGTACAGCGCGACGATGTCGGCGACGCGCCACTTGGCCATCGGCTTGGCGCCTGCTGCAGCGTTGTTGTTGGCGGCGGCCGTGTCGGCTGGCGTCGGAGCGATGTTCAGTTGCGTCATGTCGTCAATCCTCAAGGATGGATGTAATGGGTTTTCAGCGCTGCGCGTGGCGCAGCGTCTGCAGGAGTCGGTTGATGTCGAGTTGATCTGCCGCGAGCTCGGGCGAAGCCGGGCTCAAATGCGGCACGATGCCGAGCAAGGGTGCGTCGTACTCACGCGCAAGATGCTCGCGAATCGAAGCGATGTTTTCGTCAGGGAACGTCATGTCCGGATCGACGCGATTCGCCACCCAGCCGGCGAGCGTAAGGTCGCGCGCTGCGATCGCTTCAGCAGTGAGCAGCGCATGGCTGATGCAGCCGAGGCGCATGCCGACCACCAGCACGACCGGCAGCTTCAGCGCGACGGCGAGGTCGGCAGTGTCTTGCGTTGCGGTCAGCGGCACGCGAAAACCGCCGACGCCTTCCACCACGACGATCTCAGCTCGCGTCAAGGCCTGCGCATGGCAATCGACGATGTGGTCGATATCGAACGTGACGTTTTCCAGCGCGGCTGCGATGTGTGGCGCGGCCGGTTCTTTCAATAGATACGGCGTGCGAATCTCCGGCGGCAGCAGGACGCTCGACGCGGCGTCGAGTTGATCGGCGTCTTCGTTGTGCAGCACGCCGTTCACTTCGAACGCGCCCGCGGCAATCGGCTTCATCGCGGCGGCTTGCAGACCTTCGCGAACAAAGCCACGCAGCAGCGCGGCGGAGACGAAGGTCTTGCCGATTTCCGTATCGGTACCGGTGACGAATAGCGACAGCGCGCTTTTACTCGAGCCCATCATGCCGCCTGCGCCGCGAGTTGTTGGAAGCCTGCTTCGAGCCGGTCCAGATCCGCTTGCGAATGCGCGGCAGAAAGCGAAATACGCAGCCGCGACGTACCCACGGGCACGGTCGGCGGACGGATCGCCGGCACCCAGAGACCGGCACGATCGAGCGTGGCCGCGATGTCGAGCGTGGCATCGTTCGCGCCGATGATCAGCGGCTGCACGGCAGTGTGCGAATCTACCGGCAGCCATGGCGTGGCCTTCAACATCGCGCGCGTGCGTTCGATCAGTTTCTGGAGATGCGCACGGCGCGCATCGCCCTCTTCGCCACCGATGATGCGCAGGCTCGCCGACACCGCATGCGCCGCAGCCGGCACCGACGCAGTCGTGAAGATGTACGGACGCGCGCGCTGCACGAGCCATTCGATCACTGTCTCGTGAGCGACGACGAATGCGCCCGACACGCCGGCGGCCTTGCCGAGCGTGCCAATTGAAATCAGATTCGGCGAGCGCAACGCCGCTTCTGCAATCGCGCCACGGCCTTGCGGACCGAGCACGCCGAAACCGTGCGCATCGTCGACGATCAGCCATGCGTCATGCTGTTCCGCGAGTTCGAGCAGACGCGGCAGGGGCGCGATGTCGCCGTCCATGCTGAATACCGTATCGGAGACGATCACTTTGACTTCGGCGTCCGAGGCATCGAGCATCGCGCTCAACGCTGCCATATCGCAGTGCGGATAGATCTGCACGTCAGCGCGAGACAAGCGCGCGCCGTCGATCAGTGATGCGTGATTCAACGCGTCGGAGAAGAGCGTCGTGCCGCGGCCGGCGAGCGCAGTGAGCGTCGCGAGATTCGCCATGTAGCCGGTGCTGAAGTAGAGCGCGCGGGCATTGTCGACGAAGCCGCCGACGAATTCGGCCAGATCGTCTTCGAGTTGCGCGTGCGCGCGCGAGTGGCCACCGAGCAGATGGGAACCGCCGCTGCCGGCGCCGTAGCGCTCTGCGCCCTCAGCAATGGCGGCGATCAGTTTCGGATGCGCGGCGAGGCCAAGATAGTCGTTGCTGGCGAAGCCGATGATCGCGCGGCCGTCAACTGTCATGTGCGCGGCGCACGGCGTGTCAGCGGTACGACGACGGCGGCGCAGACCGCGCGCGTCGATTTCCTTGAGGCCTTCGGTGAGTGTGTCGAGCAGATGCATTAGCGGGTCTCCGCGAGCGTGGCTTCGAAAGTTTCGCGTGTGCGCGAGGCGAGCAGCGCGATTTCTTCGTCGTCGAGGATGTAGGGGGGCATCAGATACACCGTGGTCGAAATCGGGCGCAGCAGCAGTTCGCGCTGCAACGCGTTTTCGAAGAAGCGGCGCGAGAATGTTTTGGCTTGCTGAGCATCGTCGATCACTGCATCGAACGCGAAGATCGTGCCGCACTGGCGCAGATTGCGCACTTGCTTATGTTCGGCGAGCGGAGCGAGCGCGGCCTTTAGCCTGGCGGATTTCTGTACGTTTGCGGCGAGCACGTTGTCACTTACGAACAGATCGAGCGTGGCGAGCGCCGCACGGCACGCGAGCGGATTGCCCGTGTACGAATGCGAGTGCAGAAAGCCGCGCGCAGTGTCGTCGTGGTAGAAGGCGTCGAAGATTTCATCGCGCGACAACACGATCGAGAGCGGCAGATAGCCGCCGCTGATCCCTTTCGACAGACACAGGAAGTCCGGCCAGATTCCGGCTTGTTCGCAAGCGAAGAACGTACCGGTGCGACCGCAACCGACAGCGATTTCATCGGCGATCAGATGCACGCCGTATTGATCGCACAGCGCGCGCAAGCCGGCGATATACGACGCATCGTGCATCGCCATGCCGGCCGCGCATTGCACGAGCGGCTCGACGATCAGCGCCGAGATTTTCGTGGCGCGTGCTTCGAACAACGAGCGAACCTGATCGAGCGCGCGGCGTGCGACGTCGGCAGCAGTTTCGCCTGCTTGTGCGAGGCGCGCATCGGGAGACGCGACGACGTGCGCGTTGCGGATGAGCGGATCGTAGGCGTCTTTGAAGAGCGCGACATCGGTGACGCCGAGCGCGCCGATGGTTTCGCCGTGATAGCTGTTGGCGACGCAGACGAATTCCTGCTTGTCCGCGAAGCCACGATTGCGCCACGAGTGGAAGCTCATCTTCAGCGCAATTTCAACGGCCGATGCGCCATCGGACGCGAAGAACGCGTGACCGAGCGTGTTGCCGGTGAGTGCGCCGAGGCGCTCCGCGAGTTCGATGGCTGGCTCGTGCGTGCAGCCGGCGAGCATTGCGTGTTCGAGCGTATCGAGTTGATCTTTCAATGCCGCGTTGATGCGCGGGTTGGCGTGACCGAACAGGTTGACCCACCAGGAGCTGATCGCGTCCAGATAGCGGTTGTTCGCGCGATCGTAGAGCCATGCGCCTTGACCGCGTGCGACCGGGATGAGCGGCAGGCGCTCGTGGTGTTTCATCTGGGTGCAGGGGTGCCAGACGGCACGCAGGCTGCGGGTGATCCAGTCTTCAGGGGATGCTGACTTTTCCAAAAGGTACTCCGAGGTGCTTTTTTGCCGTTGCACGGCTGGCTTTTTTAGGGCCATTTCATTCGCGCTGCGGGTTTTTTCTTGTGCTGCGCGCGGCCTTGGGGAGGCTTGCGGGGTCGAGATTAGCGGTTTATTTCTCGCTGTGCACTAGGGGTTGGGGGGTGGTTTTTGCCTGCGGCGATGGGGTTTGGTGCTGTTCGCTACAGGTGGTTTCTGTTTCGGTCTGAAGGTCGCTGATCGGCGCAGTTGACGACGTCAAAGTAGTTGAGCCCTACGGGCGGGAATTTGGGGTTTGCTGCCTGCGCGGCGGTTTTTTGGCGGGGGTTTTGCGTGCGCGGCGCTTTTTGTCAGTGTTCTTGGGGTGTTGGCCTTTCCTTGTTTTGTTAGTGGTCTATTGGCGTTGCCCCTGTGCGGGGCGGCACCTACTTCTCTTTGCCGGCTGCAAAGAGAAGTAGGCAAGAGAAAGCAGCTCAAACCGCTAATGCTGAGTGGGCACCGTGGTTTGCTTGGGGTAGTGGTACATCTGGAATCCGTGCCCTCGCACACTCCGCGTTAGTGACAAAGGAGTCATCAGCTCCCACTCCGCACTGCGTGCGTCGCGGACGGGTCTGCATGGGAAACCACGGGCTTCGGTTGAGGTCCGTGGGGGCCGTCGGCTTCGCCTCGGCGACGCACCTCTGCACTCTCCGGAGAACCCCCGTTTCAAATGATATGTAGGTGCGCTGCAATGCCCGTTGCCGTTGCCGTTGCCGTTGCCGTTGCCGTTGCCGTAGCCGTAGCCGTAGCCGTAGCAGTAGCAGTAGCAATAGCAGTAGCAGTAGCAGTAGCAATAGCAGTAGCAGTAGCTGCGCCTGTGCGTGTGCCTTTGGATATGCAATAGCAACAGTGGTGCCGAGCGAAACGGGGGAGTTGAAACGTAGGGGGAGGTTTTGTGAAGTACGCTTCGGCGCGCGCAGCGTCGCCGGAAGTATGACGCCCTTGTCACTGGCGTATGCAGGTGCACGAACCCAGATTCCAGATGCACCACTACTCGTTGCAGACCACGGTGCCCACTTAGCATGAGCGGTTTGAGCCGCTTTCTTTGCTTATCTTTCTTTGCGGCGGCAAAGAAAGTAAGTGCCGCCCCGCACAGGGGCAACGCTAATAGACCACTAACAAATCAAGGAAAGGCACCAAAGCCAGATCAAGGAAAGGCACCAAAGCCAGATCAAGGAAAGGCCAAAGCCCTAAGAACACAGACAAAAAGCGCCGCGCAGGCAACCAAACAACCCCCGCGAGGGCAATTCAAAATCGTTAATTCCGGCTAGCAATAGCCCGCCGATCACTAGCAGACCCTGCTGACGAAGAACCGGAATCAGCCGTCTGCGAAGACCCACTCCCCCATACAACGGAGTTATCCACAGCATACAACCGGCAAGGCGCCGAACTCTGCTTCTGGCAATTAGCAATGGCAACAGACATCGGATTATCACCACCTTCCGCCCACGACCAGGCCCCCGAATCCGACACAGCAAAAGCCCGGCTAGGGTACTGATGCAAGAAGTTGCGATAACCATTACGTCCGGCTTCATCAACAAACGGAACAGAATCAACCGCATCAACAGCAGCAAAACCGCTCGCCTTCGGTGCCGAAGGATCATCAACCCGATACTGCACACCCGTCGGCATCCCGACACGCGCAAGAAAGGCCTCGACAGCAGGCCACCAGATCTGCACGCCATCGCGATCGCCCACGAGCCGATGCGCGTCATTCTTGTAGTTGCCGAAATCCACCATCTTCGCGCTCGCGCCGTGCGCGGCATACGCGGCATACATGCCGGCCACCAGCGGCGCGGTCCACACCGAATCGTTATCGCCATACAACCACAGCGACGGCACCTTCGTTTTCTCGCCATACGCGCCGAATGCGCGCGTCAGGTTGCCCTGCCAGTCGGCGCACGCGTCCTGCCGCAAACCACCCGAGAAATTGATCAAGGCCCGTACGCCCGATGCAGCCTCGGGACCGTAAGCGATCGTCGCAAGACCGCCGTGCGAGGTGCCGGCCACTACGATGTGCGTGGCATCCACGTACGGCTGCTTCGACATGAAATCGATCGTCGCGGCCACGTCGCCGGCCTGGCCGACACCGTTGCGTTCGACGTCGCAGCCGTCCTGCTGATACGTGCCGTCCGAATGGCCGAAGCCCTGGCGGTTCGGCGCCACCACCACATAGCCCCGGCGCACGAATTCGCGCGCAAACGGCCGCGGGTCGCTGCGTTCCTGCGTGCGAGGGTCGCCGGGAATCTTGCCGTGGTTGAAAACGATCATCGGAAACGGACCTGCGCCGTCCGGTTTGTAGATCGTGGTTTCGAGTGTGACGGTGCCGGCAGCGTTAGCCGGCACGCGGATGATCTGTTCGTTGAGGCCCGCGGTGGGCAGATAGACGTCGTCGTCGAGTGCGATGCGCGGCACGTGCGCGCGAGTGAGAGGCCCCGCCTGGGTGTCGGCGACCGGCTCGGCATGCGCGAGTGCGACGGCGCACATTGCCGTTGCAAACGTCACCGCACACTTCGTCAGAACCTTGCTGAACACCATTGACGCACCTGCCTCAAAAACCTGCCCTTAACACCGTGACGTTTTGTCTGTCGAATATCGTCACTGACGATTGCCTTTCATCGGCGTTTTCGACAAACAAAAACACACTCGCGTACGTAGTGCGGCAAGCGCACGCACGCTGATCGAGATCGCACGGGATGAACCCAAACGGCCGACGCGACCCCACGCGCCGATGATGAGCGCCACACATGCTGCCCGGAACCGCCGCCGAACCCTTACTGGTGGGCTATCGGCAGCTGCCTGCGCATTTTGCGGAAGCGGTATGGACCTGTTCTCGCAACGTGACGTCACAAACCTACGGCCTCATCCTGGCACGACAATTTTGTTTTGTGCAATAAAGGAGAACCCGCGACGCAATAATTGCCGCCTGCGGATCAGGGCCCTTTCGCCCGTCGGGGGGCCGAAAAGCGCCTGCGTCGCAGCGCCTGGCTGCACGAAGTAATTTGTCGAAATACGCACGCTGTGGTGTCGAGCCAACACGAAAAAAAAGCCCTCGTTTGAGGGCCATATGTGATGACGGTGATATTGCGCGCCGCTAAGCGGTGTAAGGCTTTCGAAGGTACGGCTTATTCATTTACGTCACCGTTGACATAGCGCCAGCGTCCGTCCACACCGCGTATGAAGCGGCTCAGTTCGTGCAGCCGGTGGGCGCGACCACCTACTTTGTATCGTGCGACGAATTCGACGGTCGCATGATCGGCGCTGACTTCAGCGAAGGACTTGATCTGCAGTCCGAGCCAACGCGGCGCGTCGGGGGCGGCAGGGTCGGCGTCGAGATCCGCGGGGCAGGTGTGCGGTGCCCAGGTCGCGCGCAAATAATCCGTTGCGCCCACAACATACGCGCTGTAACGCGAGCGCATCAGTTCGAGCGCGCGCGGTGCTGTTTCACCGCCATCGATATAGCGGCCACAGCATCGCGTGAAGCGGGGCGGTTTGGCGCCGCTGCGCTGATCGGGCGCGGCGCCGCCGCAGGGGCAGTCGGACGGTCGTTGCGTTGACAACAATGGCTTATTCATCAGACTTTCAGGCAAGACCGCGTGCGATCAAAATTTTCTGGATGTCGCTGGTGCCTTCGTAGATCTGGCACACGCGTACATCGCGGTAGATGCGTTCGACGGGGAAGTCGCTCAGATAGCCGTAACCGCCGTGAATCTGCAATGCTGCCGAGCAGATGCGCTCGGCGGCTTCGGATGCAAACAGCTTGGCCATCGCGGCTTCGGTCAGGCAAGGCTGCCCGGCGTCTTTCAGCGAAGCGGCGTGCCAGATCAACTGCCTCGCGGCTTCGAGCTGGGTCGCCATATCGGCGAGGCGGAATTGCACGGCCTGATGCAAAAACAGCGGCTGGCCGAAGCTCTCGCGCTCCTTCGCATACCCCAGCGCCGCCTCGAACGCGGCGCGCGCCATGCCGACGCTTTGCGCCGCGATACCAATGCGCCCGCCTTCGAGCCCCGATAGCGCAATCCGATAGCCTTCGCCTTCCGCGCCGATCAGGTTCGTGGCCGGCACGCGGCAATCTTCGAAAATAATCTGCGCGGTATCCGACGAATGCTGACCGAGCTTTTCTTCGACTCGCGCGACGACGTAACCCTTCGTATCGATGGGGACGATGAACGCGCTGATGCCGCGCTTACCCGCTGCCTTGTCGGTCACAGCCATCACGATCGCGACGTTGCCGTTCTTGCCGCTCGTGATGAACTGTTTGACGCCGTTCAATACGTAGCTGTCGCCATCACGTGTCGCGGTGGTGCGTAGCGCTGAGGCGTCCGAACCCGCTTGCGGTTCGGTCAGGCAAAACGCGCCGAGCATCTCGCCGCGCGCGAGCGGCGTGAGCCAGTCGCGTTTCTGCGCGTCGTTGCCATAGGTCAGCAGGATGCTGCACACCGGGCAGTTATTGACGGAGATCGCGGTCGAGGTGCCGCCATCGCCCGCAGCGATTTCTTCGAGGATCAGCGCGAGCGCCAGTGCGTCCATGCCGGCGCCGCCGTAAGCTTCGGGCACCAGCACGCCGTACGCGCCAAGCTCGGCGAGCTGGCGATGCACGTCCTTCGGAAAGGTGCGGTCGCGGTCCCATTGCGCCGCATGCGGCGTAACGGCTTCGCGGACGAACGTGCGCACCGCGTCGCGGACCATCAGATGATCCTGGTCAAGCACCATGGCTCGGTCTCCTCATTAGTCTCCCCACCTGTCTCTTCGCCACTATCTTCACCAGTCGAGCGCCGTGCCGTCGTATTGGTAGAAGCGGCCGTTGAATGTTTCATGTGCGGCTGCGGCCTGCGCGAGCACCTCACGCATGCCGGTGACGCTGCGCGCCGGATCGATCGCCGCTTGCGCGCCACCCATGTCTGTACGCACCCAGCCAGGATGCAGCGAAATACAGGTTGCGCGCGTGGCGTCCAGCGATGCGATCTTCAGCGCGTCGTTCAGCGCAGCCTTGCTCGCCCGATACAGCCAGCCGGTTGTGCCGCTTGCGTCGCCGATGCTACCCATCTTGCTCGAAATCACCGCGAACACGCCGCCCGTTTCTTCGACGAGCGGCAGCAGGATCGGCATCAACTGCATCGGACCGCGCACGTTGGTATGCATGACCTGGTCGAAGTCTTCCGCCGTAATCGTCTCGATGTCCTCGGTGCGTGGGCCGTACACGCCGGACACCAGCACCGCTGCGTCGAGCCGTTCGCCGTCGAGCTTCCAGCCGAACGCGGCGATTTCATCAGGTGCGGTGACGTCGAGTGAAAAAGTCTCCGCGCCGAGTGCCTTCAGCGCGTCGAGCGCGGCGCCGTCGCGTGCGGTGGCGAGCACGCGCCAGCCGCTCTTCATGTACTGCCGCACGAACTCCTGGCCGATGCCGCGCGATGCACCGACGATCAACACTGTCTTCATCGAATCACCTCAAGCTTGCAAACGTCTGGTAACAGCGCGTCAAACCAGTTCAATGCCCATCGCGGTCGCTTCGCCGCCGCCGATGCACAGCGTCGCGACACCGCGCTTCAGACCGCGATTTTTCAACGCGCCGATCAAGGTGACGAGAATCCGCGCGCCCGAAGCGCCGATCGGATGGCCCAGTGCGCAGGCGCCGCCGTTCACGTTGACCTTGTCGTGCGGCAGGTGATGTTCCTTCATTGCGGCCATGGTGACCACCGCGAACGCCTCATTGACCTCGTACAGATCCACTTCGTCGGCGCGCCAGCCGTTCTTCTCGAATAGCTTGCGAATCGCACCGACCGGCGCGGTGGTGAACTTCGCCGGTTCCTGGGCGAAGGTGGAGTGGCCAACCACGCGAGCAAGCGGTTCGACGCCGAGACGCTTCGCGGTCGATTCACGCATCATCACAAGCGCTGCGGCACCATCGGAAATCGATGACGAGTTCGCTGCCGTCAAGGTGCCGGTTTTGCTGAACGCGGGTTTGAGTGTCGGAATCTTGTCGAGGTTCGCCTTGAACGGCTGCTCGTCGTGATCGATGGTCACGTCGCCCTTGCGGCTTTCCACCTTCACCGGCGCGATTTCCCATGCGAACGAGCCGTCTTCATTCGCGCGCTTCGCGCGATTCAGGGACTCGATGGCGAACGCATCCTGCGCTTCGCGCGTGAAGTCGAACGAGGCTGCGCATTCCTCGGCGAAGGAGCCCATCAAACGGCCTTTTTCGTAGGCGTCTTCGAGACCGTCGTAGAACATGTGGTCGATCACTTGGCCGTGGCCCATGCGCATGCCGTTACGCGCTTTCGGCAAAAGATATGGCGCGTTCGTCATGCTCTCCATGCCGCCCGCGACGATCACGTCGACCGAGCCCGCGGCCAGCATGTCGTGCGCGAACATCGCCGCGCGCATGCCGGAGCCGCACATCTTGTTGACGGTCGTGCTGCCGGTGCTCAACGGCAAGCCGGCGCCGAGTGCGGCCTGCCGCGCGGGCGCCTGGCCGAGGCCGGCGGGCAGCACGCAACCCATCACCACTTCGTCGATCTGTTCGGGCTTCAACCCGGCGCGTTGCACGGCGGCTTCGATTGCAACCGAGCCCAACTGCGGCGCGGTTAGCGTTGTGAAATCGCCCTGAAATGCCGCCATCGGCGTACGGGCCACACCTACGATCACGATCGGATCTGACTTTGTCTCGCTCATGTTTGCCTCACTCATGCGGGTTTCATTCATGCTTAAGTTCTTTGATCACACCTTCGACGATGGCCGGCACGTCGCCGAGCTGGGCCGCATCGGCGGCCGCTGCATCGTTGTCTGCCTGGTACGCACCACCGGCCGATACGGCCGCGATGCAGCGCTTGTAGGTTGCATCGAGTGCCGCGGGGTCGTTGATTGTCATGCCGAGGTCGCGCACCTTGCCGTCATGGACGCCATACACCCAGCCGTGCACCGTGAGTTCCTGGCCACGTGCCCACGCGTCGTTGATGATGGTGGTCCGGCATACGTTCATGACCTGTTCGATCGCGTTCAGTTCGACCAGCCGCCGATGGCGCGCCTCGCCGAGCGGCCATTCTTCGATCAGCGCGGCATGCTTGGTGCGCACGTCCTGCACGTGATGCAGCCAGTTATCCGCCAGACCCACGCGGCGGCCGTGCAGCGCCGCGCCAACACCTGAGCAGCCATAGTGCCCCACCACCATGATGTGCTTGACCTTCAGCAGATCGACAGCGAACTGGATCACCGACAGGCAGTTCAGATCCGTATGCACCACCACATTGGCGATATTTCTGTGCACGAACACTTCGCCTGGCGGCAGGCCGATGATCTGGTTGGCCGGCACGCGCGAATCGGAGCAGCCGATCCACAGATACTCGGGTGTCTGCTGGTGCGCGAGGCGCGAGAAGTACTCCGGATCTTCGGACAGCTTGCGGGCCACCCACGCGTCGTTGTTGTCGAACAGATGGGCAAGCGGATTGGCAGCGGGAGAAGCGTTCGTGTTCATGTTGAGTCTGGGCGGTTGCTCGACCGATTGACCGGTCGATGTCATTGCGTAAGGTTCGGACGATGCATTCAACGATGCGAGCGGGGCATGATGCTTACGCCACGCGCACGGTGCGTTCATCTGCCTGGTTCTCCGCTGGTCTGGACGCCGTATCAGCGAATCGTTCCGGATAGCGGATGCAGAAGCGCACGCTGCTGTCGTACGGGAAAAAGTCGGGCAGTTCGCCTTTCAATAGATGATCCTTGTGCCGTTGCCACAGCGCTGGATCGAAGAAGTCCGCGTGATGCTGCATGAAGGACCGGCGCACGCGTGGATCGCCGAGCAGAAACGTGCCGTATGTCTCCGGGAAAATGTCGTGCGGGCCGACCGAATACCACGGCTCGCCCGACATTTCGTCTTCGTCGTTACGTGGCGCCGGCACCGCGCGCACGTTGCATTCCGTCAGGTATTCGATTTCATCGTAGTCGTAGAACACGACGCGGCCGTGACGCGTCACACCGAAGTTCTTGTACAGCATGTCGCCAGGGAAGATGTTCGCCTGCATCAATTCCTTGATCGCGTTGCCGTATTCCTTGATGCCGTGCTCGACGTCGTCATCGCTGCCGTTTTGCAGGAACAGATTGAGCGGCACCATCCGGCGTTCGATATACATGTGACGAATCACCAGGTTGTCGCCGTCGTATTCGATCAAGGATGACACTTCCTTTTCGAGTTCGCGCAACAGCGCATCGTCGAGCCGCGAAATGGGCAGCGCGACGCTCGAATATTCGAGTGTGTCGGCCATGCGGCCCAACCGGTCATGACGCTTGACGAGCTGATACTTTCGCTTGATCTGCTCGCGCGTGGTTTCCTTCGGCGGCGGAAAATGGTCCTTGATCAGCTTGAATACGTACGGAAACGACGGTAGCGTGAACACCAGCATCACGAGCCCCTTGATGCCGGGCGCGATGATGAACGGATCGCTGGAATGCTTCAGATGGTGCAGCAGATCGCGATAGAACAGATTCTTGCCCTGCTTCTGCAAACCCACCGACGTATAGATTTCCGCCTTCGGTTTGCCCTGCATGATCGTGCCGAGAAATTCGACGTAAGCGGAGGGCACTTCCATGTCCACGAGGAAGTACGAATGCGAGAAGCTGAAGATGATCAGCAACTGGTCGCGTTTGAGCAGCACCGTATCGAGCGCGAGCACGCCGGGCTTCACATGGCGCAGCGGCACTGCGAATGGCAGCAGCAGGTCGCCGTTGATGATCCGCCCAACGATATACGCCGACTTGTTCCGATAGAACAGCGACGAGAGCACGTGAATCTGGAAGTTGGGCGCTTCGTCGAATACGCCGAACGCGTCGTGGATCGACCGCATGACACATTCGACATCGCGCGTCAGATCCTCAAACGGCGGCTCCAGCTGGAAGTTCGTGACGATGCGCTCGAGCGTCGCGGCAAGACCGTCCTTGCCGGGGTAATACGCACGGTAGGTCGGCTTCGCCGCCGGTTCGTCGTTCTCGATGTATTCGGTCGAGATCGCCGGGCGCACGAAAATGAAGTCGTTGTTGAAATACGAACGGTGCAGGATCTTGCAGCACACCGAATTGAAGAACGTCTCCGCGCACTCGGGCTGGCGATGCGTGGTCAGGAGGCCGATGTAGTGGAGCTTGATCTGCTGCCACACTTCGTCGTCGATATTCTCGGCGTCGTATTCGTCTTCGAGCAGTTCGACGCATTCCTCGACGCGATCGTCATACGAGGTGATGCGCTCGCGCGCCAGCGTTTGCAGGCCATGCCAGTCGGCGGCTTCGAAGAGCGTCTTGGCATGGATCGCGGCGTCACGGAAGATGCGGTAGTGCCGGTCGAATCCTTCGAGCATCGTCTGGGCGACGTCAAAGCCGATCTGTGACGACAGCAGTTTGGGAAAGTGATTCATATCGGCCGTGCATTCGTCCCATGTCGTGAAGACACCCGTGATTGTATCGTCCGGGTGCACCCGCGGCGCGTCGCGCCGTTCTCCGCTCAGGCGGATCTGGTCTCGCGTGAACCGTTCTCCAGCAGCGCGCGCGCCTGGGTTTCGTACTGCGCGAGGTCTTCGAGCGTTGCGTTCAGATCGTCCAGTTGACGTTCGAGCACGTCGCGATGGCGTGCCACCGTGGCAAGGAAGGCGTGCAATTGCGGTACGGTGTCGGTCGGCGACTCGTAGACGTCGAGCAGATCGCGGATCTCCGACAACGTGAAGCCGAGCCGCTTGCCGCGCAGCGTGAGCTTCAGGCGGGTTCGATCGCGGCCCGAATAGACGCGCCGCAAGCCGCTCGATCCCTCACGGCTGGGCGAGAGTAAACCCTGGTCTTCGTAGAAGCGGATCGCCCGCGGCGTGACGTCGAATTCCCGCGCGAGTTCGGTGATCGTGTATTGCGTGTTCATCGGGGCATCCCGTAGCCGGGCAGAAAATCGGATTGAACGATAGAATCGACGTTTACGTTATCGTCAACTTGATCGAAACGCAACTACGGCGCAATACGGCACCGGCATGTCCCGGCCGGGCCGCAACCACGCCGTCCGGCATCGCATACCTCGCCATGCCGGATGGCCGACGGAGGAAGACAACCACAATGAATGCACTCGAACATCAACTCGATTACCCGTTCAAGGACACCCTGCCCGAAGCGGGCCAGACGATGGAAGTCGCGCCCGGCGTGTTCTGGCTGCGCATGCCGCTGCCATTCGCACTCGACCACATCAATCTGTGGCTGCTACGCGATGAGATCGATGGTCAACAAGGCTGGACGGTAGTCGACTGCGGTATTACGTCGGACACGATCAAGGAGAACTGGGAGAAACTGTTCGACTCGGTGCTCGACGGCCTGCCGGTGTTGCGCGTGATCGTCACGCATTGCCACCCGGATCACATCGGCCTTGCGCACTGGATTTGCAGCGGCGGAGACAAGAAACGCTGGGACGTGCGCTTGTGGATGACGCTTGGCGAATACATGCAGGCCCGCGTGATGGCGGCTGGCGACGGTTCGAATGCGGGCGGCGAGGGCGCGGCGCGCCATTTTGCGCGTCACGGCTTGAACGATGAGGCGTCGCTCGATAAGCTGCGCAATCGCACGAGCTACTACTCGAGCCTCGTGCCGGCGATTCCTGGGCAGTACCGCCGCCTGCGCGAAGGCGATGGCGTGAAGATCGGCGGCAAGACGTGGCGCGTGGTAACGGGCTTCGGCCATTCGCCGGAACACTGCGCGTTGCATTGCGAAGAGACGGGGACGCTGATCTCCGGCGACATGGTGCTGCCGCGCATTTCGACCAACGTCTCGGTGTTCGACATGGAGCCGGAAGGCACGCCGCTCGCGCTGTATCTGGAATCGCTCGGCCGCTACGAGACGATGCCTGAAGACACGCTCGTGCTGCCGTCGCATGGCAAGCCGTTTCGCGGCGTGCGTACGCGCATCAAGCAATTGCGGGAGCATCATGACGCGCGTCTGGCTGAAGTGCGCGAGGCCTGTGCGGAGAAGCCGCAGAGCGCCGCGGATATCGTGCCGTTGATGTTCAAGCGTCAACTCGACATCCATCAGATGACGTTCGCGATGGGCGAGGCGTTGGCGCACTTGCATCTGCTGTGGCTCGCGGGTGAGTTGAAGCGCACGCACGATGCGGATGGGGTGATCCGGTTTTCGGCGTGATTGCGTCGACAGGTTGATACGTCGATAAAAAAAGCCCGGTTGCGAAAAGCAACCGGGCTTTTTTTTAAGCGGCAAGGCAGAGTCTTACTGCACCGCCACCGTCGCAAAGTTCTGCCGTCCGAACGGACTCACGTGATAGCCGCTGACGTTCGTACGCGTGATGGCCGCTGCGGTCGGGTAACCCAGCGGAATCCACAGCGCCTGATCGTGGATGATCTGCTGCGCCTGTTCATACGCCTTCGCGCGTTTGGCCTGATCGGGCGTGGTCTTGCCGTCAGCGATCAGCTTGTCCAGATCCTGATCGCAGAAGCGCGCGAAATTGATCCCCGACTTCACCGCATTACAACTGAAGAGCGGTGACAGATAGTTGTCCGGATCGCCATTATCGCCAGCCCAGCCCATGAACAGCGTGTCATGCTGGCCTTGTTTGGCCTGCTTGATCAGCTCGCCCCATTCGATCACCTTCACATCTGCCTTCACGCCGATCCTGGCGAAGTCGGCTTGCAGCAGTTCGGCGCCGGCCTTCGGGTTCGGGTTCAGCACGCTACCGTTCGGACGCACCCAGATCGTCGTTTCGAAGCCGTTCGGATAGCCCGCGTCCGCGAGCAGTTTCTTCGCCTTCACCGGATCGTACGGCCACGCTTTCACGGCTTTGTCGTAGCTCCACGTGTTCGGCGGATACGGATTGACGGCCGGCGTCGCGGTGTTGTCGAAGATCGCTTTCAGATAGGTGGTGCGGTCGAACGCCATGTTCAGGGCCGCGCGCACCTTCTGGTTGTCGAGCGGCTTCTTCTGCGTGTTCAGTGCGACGAAGGCGGTCATGAACGCGGGCGTCTGCACGATGGCGAGCGATTTGTCGCCCTTCGCTTCAGCGAGATCCTGCGGCTTCGGCGACAGCGCGATCTGGCATTCGCCGGCCTTCACCTTTTGCGCACGCACCGTGGCGTCCGGCGTGATCGCGTAGATCAGGCGGTCGATCTTCGGTTTCGTGCCCCAGTACGTCGGGTTCACGTCGTAGCGGATCACCGCGTCTTTGGTGTAGCTCTTCAATTCGAACGGACCGGTGCCGATCGGCTTCGCATTCAGGTCGACCTGTTTGCCGGCCTTGAGCAACTGGTCGGCATATTCAGCCGAATAGATCGAAGCGAAACCCATTGTCAGGATCGACACGAAGGTTGCATCCGGCGCGTTCAGTTCGAACTTCACGGTGCTGTCGTCGACCTTGCTGATCGACTTGATGAGCTTCGGCAAGCCCATCGATTGCGCGTGCGGGAAGCCGCTCGCGCCTGCCACCTTGTGCCACGGATTGCTATCGTTGAGCATGCGGTCGAACGTGAAGACGACGTCGTCGGCATTCAGCGCGCGGCCGGGCTTGAAGTAGTCGGTGGTCTGGAATTGCACGTTCGGGCGCAGATGGAACGTGTAGGTGAGGCCGTCGGCGCTCACGTCCCATTTGTCGGCCAGCGCGGGCACGACTTTTTTCGTAGCCTCGTCGTACGAGACCAGCGAATTGAAGATCACGTCGGCCGACGCATTGGTCGTTACGAGCGAATTGAACTGCACGACATCGAAGCCATCGGGGCTCGACTCGGTGCAGACGGTCAGCGGTTTGGCGAGCACGAGCGCGGGCGCCGTGAACAGTACGGCGGCTGCGAGCAGTTTGAAGCGCATAGGATCTCCCATAACAAGCGCAGTCAGGCAGTGCGTCTGGTTGTGTGGTTATGTTCCGTTGACGGGTGGCGACCGGTCTGGCCGTCGTCTTTATTGTGATACGTTTCCGGCGCTGGCGCATGGTTTGGCTGCTACTGTACACGCGCGTCTCGGCCTTCGCGAAAGCTTATCGAAGGGTGGTTGCGGCGACAACAATTTAATCCGCATATCCATATGGGTGAAGGGTGTTGCCGCTCATGACGCAGCCGCGCGCTGCAACAGGTAGCCAATGCCTTCGATCGCGCGCACGCCGTACCACGACACCAACTCCCCGTCGATCAACTCAATGCGCTTGCCGGCCAGACGCGGGTCACGCTTCAGCGCGTCGCAATGCGCTTGTGTGAAACGATAGGGTTCGCTGGAGAGCAGTATGCGATCGACGCCTGCAAGCCACGGCGCGTGGTCAAAGTCGAGCACGGGATAACGCGCTGCGCCGGCCGCGCCGCCCTCCACGTCGGGCAGTGTCTGCCAGTTCACGAGCCTCAGCATCGCGGCGATATAGGTATCGCGCGCTACCGTCATCCATGGTTCGCGCCAGATCAGATACAACACGTTTTGCTTGGGAAACACCTGCGCCGCAGCCTCATGCAGACGTATTTCGAGCGCCTCGCTCAAGCGCTGTGCTTCCTGCTCGCGGTCAAAGATCCTGCCCAGCAACGCGTACAGCGAGAGATTATCCTGCGGCGTCTGCGGATGGGTCACGACGATATTTGGCACGAACGCACGCAATCGCTCGACGGTGCCGCGCTCGTTTTCGTCGATATTGACGATCAGATGGGTGGGCCGCAAAGCACGAATCGCGTCGACATTCACGGACTTGGTACCGCCGACCTTGCGCACTTGCCGCACCTTGTCGTGTGGATGCACGCAAAAACCGGTGCGTCCGACAATCTGCCTGTCGAGCCCGAGAGCGAACAGCAATTCGGTGATGCTGGGCACCAGCGAGACGATGCGGGTACCGGCGCCCCCCATTTCGTGCGCGACGCCGGCTGCATCGACCGCACGAGGCTGCATGACTTACTCGGTGGCGGCGCGCGGTTTGCGCGGCGCGCGTTCGAAGGCGCGGTCGTAGAGCCAGCGCGGCAGCACGTGCAGCAGCATCGCCACGATGCGCATCTGCCAGGGGAACACGGCAAACGCGGTTTGACGCTCGACCGCCCCGGCGACCTTCACCGCGAAGCGGTCGGCGTCCATCAGGAACGGCATGGTGTACGGGTTGTGCTCGGTCATCGGCGTGCGGATATAGCCGGGGGCGATCGTGACCACGCCGACGCCGAGCGGCCGCATCTCGACGCGCAACGCTTCCAGATACTTGAGCGCAGCCGACTTCGACGCGCTGTACGCGCCCGACCCCGGCAAGCCGCGTACGCTGGCAACGCTGGCGATCCCGACCAGCGTGCCTTTCTTCGCCGCGACCATGGCAGCGGCGAACGGCTCGAAGGTGGCGACCATGCCGAAATAGTTGATGTCCATCACTTCGCGGAAGGTGCGCAGATCGCCGTGCCCGGTGACCGCACCGCGGCTGATGCCCGCATTGGCGATCACGACGTCCGGCAAACCGTGCTGCGCGATGAATTGCGCGGCCGCTTCGGCGAGCGCCTCGCAGTCGCGGACGTCGACGGAATACGTGGAAATGGAATTCTGCGGATGGGACTGCTGGAAGGCGGCGAGGGCGTCGCCGCGGCGGGCGACCAGGCCGAGAATCGCGCCGCGTCGCGCATATTCGGCGGCGAGCGCGAGGCCGATGCCACTCGAGGCGCCGGTAATGAAAACCTTCAGAGGGGAGCTCATTCCGGCGCCTTCAACATCACATCTTCTTGGCGCGGACTTGCTGCACCAGGTAGTCGAGCACCTGGATCGTGCCCGGCAGGCTGTTGGTCGCAGCCGGACCGGTTTCATACTTGCCTTGCACGGCGAGCGTCGGCACGCCGTCGATCTTGTAGTCGTCCATCAGCTTCTTGTCTTTTTGCAGCGCGCTTTGCGTCGAGAACGAGTTGTACGCGTCCATGTACTTCTTCGGATCGACGCCGTTCTTCGCGAGGAACTTGGCCTGGTCTTCCGGCGTCAGCAGGTAGTTCTTGTTGACGTGGATTTCATTGAAGACCTTCGGCGTGAGTTGCGTGGCGAGGCCGAGTGCGTCGAGCGCGTGGTACATCTTCGAGTGCGGAATGAAGTCATCGCGGAAGGCAACCGGCACGCGCTTGAACACGACGTCCGGACCTTGCTTCTTCACCCATGCTTCGAGGTACGGGTTGAATTCATTGCAGTGCGGGCAGCCGTACCAGAAGAATTCGGTGACTTCGATCTTGCCGGCCGGCACGTCCGTAGGTTGCGGCGTGGACAGCACGGTGTAGTCCTTGCCGGAAACCGGCGCGGCCGGCGATGCATGCGCCGTGGCGGCAACCAGGCCCAGCGAGAGGAACAGAATGCTCAGCAGTTTTTTCATGTTGTGATGACCCAAGTAGGCGGTAAAGCGGTGGCGCCACGCAAATGCCCGTCACCGTTTTCAATGTCGGCGTTAGACGCTCTAGTCGTCCGTTGCGCTTGTCGGTTGTGCTTGTGACCCGCGCCGCACGCCGATAGTTCGGCGGCGGCGCGTTCCGGCAAATCACCGTTTGTTTATTGTTTGCTTATTGCTTCGTAAAGCGGATCACGGCTGTATCCACGCCCGCGTCGGACAAACGCTGACGGCTCGAATTCATGTCCTCGAACTTCGAGAACGGCCCGATACGCACGCGGTAGTACGTCACGCCGCCCGCATCGCGCTGCGTGACCTTCGATTCGAAGCCCTGGAAAGCGAGACGCGCACGCTGCTGCTCGGCATCGGCCGAGGTCTTGTAGGCGCCCACTTGCAGGAAGTAACCCGTGTTCGCGTCACCCGGTGCCGGCGCCGCGCCCGAACCCGGCTTGGCGTTCGCTGCCGTGGTGGGCGACGTACCCTTCGGCGCGGAGCCTGCCGCAGTGGCGGCTGGCGCGCTTGCGCCTTGCGGTTTTTTCGCCGGTGCGGTGGCCGTGCCGTTGCCGTTGTCCTGCGCGGGTTTCGGTGCGACTGCCGTGCCGTTCGCATTGCCGCTCGACGGCGGCACTTCGACGATCTGCGGTTCTTCCAGCATGCCCGACTGCGTCTGCGCGTTGGTCTGGCCCGGCGCGGTGTTCGGCGGCGCCGGTTGCGCGGCTTGCGGCACCGGCTGGCCCGGCGTCTTGCCTTGCAGCGGACGGTTCGGGTCGTATTGCTGTGCCTGGCTCGCACCGGTGTCGGGCGCCGCGGGCGGCGCGACCTTCGAGACGAACGGCGTAGGCGCACGGGTGATATACAGCGCCACCACTACCGCGATCGCGAGACCGACGATCAGGCCCAGCACGATGCCGAGAAAAGTCCCCCCGGTTTGTTTCGATTGCGATTGCTTTGTTGTGCGGCGTGGTTTTGCCATCGTATGAATCACCTGCAAAAAGAATCCTGGAACGGCCGTCGATTATAACGACGGCCGCATGCATGTTGCGCCGGAGGACTTACATCTTGACGGGAGCGGAGACGCCGATCGTCGCGAGACCGTTGGCCAGCACCTGACGTGTGGCCGCAAGCAGCGCGACGCGCGCATTGCGCTCGGCAGCGTCGTCGACCAGCACGCGTTCGGCTCTGTCATTGTAGAACGAGTGGAATTCCCCGGCGAGGTCGCGCAGATAGAACGCGACTGCGTGCGGCGCGAGTTCGCCGGCGGCATGCTCCAGCATGTCCGGGAATTCGGCGAGCTTGTTCAGCAGCGCCATGGCGCGTTCGCTGGTGAGCGGCGACACGTCCACCTCCGCCAGCGTGCTTTCGTCCGTGCTGTAGCGCGCCTTGCATTCCGCGATGACCGAGCAGATCCGCGCATGCGCATACTGCACGTAGTGCACCGGATTTTCGTCGTTCTGTTTCAAGGCGAGGTCGATGTCGAACACGAATTCCGTATCCGCCTTGCGCGAAATCAGGAAGAAGCGCACGGCGTCGCGGCCGCGGCGAATCGTCTCTTCGTCGATCAGGTCGACGGCGGCTTCGGAACCCGGCGTAGCGCCGCCCGACCATTCGATCAGGTCGCGCACCGTCACATAGCTGCCGGCGCGTTTCGAGATTTTCACCTCTTCGCCGTTGCGCATCACCGTGACCATCTTGTGCAGGATGTAGTCGGGATAGCCCTTCGGAATGCCGATGCCGAGACCTTGCAGGCCGGCGCGCACCCGTGCGATCGTGCCGTGGTGGTCCGAGCCCTGAATGTTGATGACTTTGGTGAAGCCGCGTTCCCACTTGGCGACGTGGTAGGCGACGTCCGGCACGAAGTACGTGTAGGTGCCGTCGGTCTTGCGCATCACGCGGTCTTTGTCGTCACCGTCGTCGGTGGTGCGCAGCCACAGCGCGCCTTCCTGTTCGTAGGTTTTGCCGGCGGCGATCAGCGCCGCGACGGTCTTCTCGACCCGGCCTTCCTTGTACAGCGACGACTCGAGGTAGTACTCGTCGAACTTCACGCCGAAGGCCTGCAAGTCCATGTCCTGCTCGCGGCGCAGGTAGGCGACCGCGAAGCGGCGGATCGCTTCGAGGTCTTCGACGTCGGCCGCGCCCGTGACGGGTTCGCCGTCGCTCGCGGCAACCGTGACGCCGTTCAGATAGTCTCTGGCGATGTCGGCGATGTACTCGCCGTTGTACGCCGAGGCCGGCCAGCCTTCGTCGCCCGGGGCGAGGCCACGGGCGCGCGCCTGGGTCGACAGGGCGAGCGTCTGGATCTGCACGCCGGCGTCGTTGTAGTAGAACTCGCGGTGCACGTCCCAGCCTTGCGAGGCCAGCACGCTCGAGAGCGCGTCGCCGAGCGCGGCCTGGCGGCCGTGGCCGACGTGCAGCGGGCCGGTCGGGTTGGCCGAGACGAATTCGATCAGCACATGCTTGCCGGCTTCGCGTTGCGAACGGCCGAAGGCATCCTTTTCGGCGAACACGGCGGCGATCACCGCCTGCTTGGCGACGGCCGCGAGGCGCAGGTTGATGAAGCCGGGGCCGGCCACTTCGGCGGCTTCCACGAGACCCTTGGCCTGCGGTTGCGCGAGCAGCGCGTCGACGATCTGTTGCGCCAGCTGGCGCGGATTGGCGCGCAGCGGCTTGGCGAGTTGCATCGCCACATTGCAGGCGACGTCGCCGTGCGCGGCGACCTTGGGACGCTCCAGCGTGATCGTGGGCGACACGAAGGCGGCTTCGCTCGCGCCTTGGGTTGCGTCAGCAACCTGCTTCACCGTGTCGGCGAGCAGTGTTTCGAGGGTATGTTTATGTGCAGGCAGCATGCTTGTTGCGAGTCCAGTGAGGCAATCCGGTGATGCGGAAGAAGCGGCGGCCGCGCGCGAGGCGCAGCCGATTCGTCAGAAGCGTGGAAAGCGGCGATGCACCCGCCGGAACGCGCCAGGCACTTCGGGGCGTTATCAGGCACGTAGCGTGCAACGCGTCTGGCGCGGTGCGCGGCGCCAGACCAGGACGCTTGCTGCGGCGGCCTGGTGCGGCAGCAGGCGGGTGAGGCCAACCGGGGCCCAGCCACGCCACCTTCGCTATGCCGCACGCGGAGCATTGCAGCGCGCTTTTCCGTCCAGACGGATTTTAGCAGGTGCTAATATGTTCAATGAGATGCCCACCAAGGGCCGTGGCCGCCGTGCCTGATCGGCGTGCCAACGTAACGCGCGCCGACGGCCGCCTTACAGCCGTTCGCGCGTCAATCCAACATAACGAAAAAGGGAACAGTCATGCTGATTACTTTCAAATGTCGCGCCGCGCCGGACGTGATGATGCTGGAGAATCTCGCTCAGTATCTGGTCGGCATTGTCGGCAAGCGCCTGGGTGAGCGTGGTGTCATCACCCACGACGAACTGAGCGTCGCGATCACGAAACTCGAATCGGCGATCAGCGTCGACAAACAGGAACGTGCCGAGCACGACGGCCATTTTCACGAAGGCGAAGACGGCCACGAGCATCATGAGATCCCGCCGGGACTCGCCCAGCGTGCGTATCCGTTCCTCGACATGCTGCGCGCCGCGCAGAAGGAAAACGCGGATATCGTCTGGGGTCTCTGATCCCGCGGCGGTCCGCCGGCGGTGGTGTTCGCCGCGTCTCGCGGCGCTGGTCGTGACGTGTCAATGAAAAGAGCCCGCATTTGCGGGCTCTTTGTCTTTCACGGGGCTTGATGGCCCGTCTGCCGAACCTGCTTACTGGCTGGCGGCGTCCGCCGGGGCAGCCATCGGTGCCGACGCACCCTTCTTCATTTTTTGCTTCTTGGGCTTCTTGACGTGCTTCACAGTGGGCGGCGAATACGAACTGACCGCGCTGGAACCGGCCGGAGCGGCGGGCTGGGCCAGCGCCACTGAGGCGCCTGCGGCGAGCGAAACAGCAGTCAATAACAGCGTCAGCTTCTTCATACGATTTTCTCCGTTGACGATTGCAATTTGATAAGCCGACGCGTTTTGGCCGCGTCTGGCGGGTTGATGCCGTTTCAGTCTACAAAGCCGAAAATTACACTGCCGCAAATATTCAGCCTAGCGTGCCCGATATAGTAGGTTGCCCGCCCCCGCAAGGCTTACAGCAAAGGCGCGAGCGCCCGCTCAGCGTCTGTTTTCGACAACGACATGCGTTTTGCGTAGTCTTCCAGCTGGTCCTGGCCGATCTTGCCGACCGAGAAATAAGTGCTGTCCGGGTGTGCCAGGTAGAAGCCGGAGACGCTGGCCGCCGGCAGCATGGCCAGCGATTCGGTCACGCTCATGCCGATTTCAGTGGCTTGCAGCACGTCGAACATGTCGCGCTTCACGAGGTGGTCCGGGCAGGCCGGGTAACCCGGCGCCGGGCGAATGCCGTGGTATTTTTCAGCGATCAGGTCTTCATTGGAGAGGGTTTCGGCGTTCGCGTAGCCCCAGAGATCGCGGCGCACGCGGGCATGCATCGCTTCGGCGAATGCTTCGGCAAAGCGGTCGGCGAGCGCCTTGAGCATGATCGCGCTGTAGTCGTCGAGATCCTTTTCGAACTGCTTTTCCTTCACGTCCACGCCCAGACCCGCCGTGACCGCGAACATGCCGATATAGTCGGCCACGCCCGAATCCTTCGGCGCGATGAAGTCGGCGAGAGAGCGGTTCGGCCGCATCACGCCGTCCACCACCGGCCGCACGCTTTGCTGACGCAGGTTGCGCCACGTCAGCGCCACTTCCGAGCGCGATTCGTCCGTGTAGATCTCGATGTCGTCGTCGTTCACCGTGTTGGCCGGCAACAGCGCGATCACGCCATTGGCCTGCAGCCAGCGGCCCTGGATCAGGCGCGCGAGCATCGACTTGCCATCCGAGAACACGCGGCGGGCCGATTCACCGACGATCTCGTCGTTCAGGATCGCCGGATACGGGCCGGCCAGGTCCCAGGTCTGGAAGAACGGACCCCAGTCGATGTAGTTCGCCAGTTCGTTCAGATCGAAGTTCTTGAACACGCGGCGGCCGATGAACTTCGGCTTGACCGGCTGGTAGCCCGCCCAATCGACCTTGGTCTTGTTCGCGCGGGCTTCGGCGAGCGTGACCATAGGCAGGGCTTTCTTGTTGGCGTGCTGATCGCGGATACGGTCGTAGTCGGCTTTGAGGTCGTCGACGTACTTCGCTGCGCCTTCATCGGACAGCAGGCTCGACGCCACGGAGACCGAGCGCGACGCGTCTGGCACGTACACCACCGGGCCTTCGTAATGCGGTGCGATCTTTACCGCAGTGTGCACGCGCGAGGTGGTCGCGCCGCCGATCAGCAACGGGATCTTCTTTACACGGAAGTAGTCGTCGCGCTGCATTTCCGAGGCGACGTAGGCCATCTCTTCGAGGCTCGGCGTAATCAGTCCGGACAAGCCGATGATGTCCGCGCCTTCGACCTTCGCTTTAGCGAGAATGTCGTTGCACGACACCATCACGCCCATGTTGATCACTTCGAAGTTATTGCACTGAAGCACCACCGAGACGATGTTCTTGCCGATGTCGTGCACGTCGCCCTTCACCGTGGCGATGACAATCTTGCCCTTCGCGCGTACGTCGGCGCCGGCTTCGGCCAGCAGCTTCTTTTCTTCTTCGATGTACGGGATCAGATGCGCGACCGCCTGCTTCATCACGCGCGCCGACTTCACGACCTGCGGCAGGAACATCTTGCCCTGACCGAACAGGTCGCCAACGATGTTCATACCATCCATCAGCGGGCCTTCGATCACGTTGATCGGACGGCCGCCGGCAGCGGTGATCTTCGCGCGCACTTCTTCAGTATCTTCGACGATGAAGTTGGTGATGCCTAGCACCAGTGCGTGCGCGAGACGCTTCTCGACAGGCTGGTTACGCCACTCGAGGTTCTCTTCTTTCTTCGCGGCGCCGGTCTTGAACTTGTCGGCGATTTCCAGCAGACGATCGGTGCCGTCTTCACGGCGGTTCAGCACGACGTCTTCAACCCGCTCGCGCAACTCCGGGTCGAGGTCTGCATACACGCCGAGCTGACCCGCGTTGACGATGCCCATGTCCATCCCCGCCTGAATCGCGTGATAGAGGAACACGGTGTGAATCGCCTCGCGCACCGGATCGTTGCCGCGGAACGAGAATGACACGTTCGACACGCCGCCGCTGATCTTCGCGTAGGGCAGGTTTTGCTTGATCCAGCGCGTGGCGTTGATGAAGTCGACCGCGTAATTGTTATGCTCTTCGATGCCGGTCGCAATTGCGAAGATGTTCGGATCGAAGATGATGTCTTCCGGCGGGAAGCCGACTTCGTTCACGAGGAAATCGTAGGAGCGCTTGCAGATCTGCGTCTTACGTTCGAACGTATCGGCCTGACCTTTTTCGTCGAAGGCCATCACGACCGCGGCTGCGCCATAGCGGCGGATCAGGTTCGCGTGATGACGGAACGCTTCTTCGCCTTCCTTCAGCGAGATCGAATTGACGATTGCCTTGCCTTGCACGCACTTCAGGCCCGCTTCGATTACGTCCCACTTCGACGAGTCGATCATGATCGGTACGCGTGCGATGTCCGGCTCCGACGCGATCAGATTCATGAAGCGGACCATCGCCGCTTTCGAATCGAGCATGGCCTCGTCCATGTTGACGTCGATGATCTGCGCGCCGTTTTCGACCTGCTGCCGTGCGACCGCGATCGCGTCGTCGAACTGATCATTCAGGATCATTCGCGCGAACGCCTTCGAGCCGGTCACGTTGGTGCGTTCACCGACGTTGATAAAGAGCGTCCCGGACGTGACGTTGAACGGCTCGAGGCCGGAAAGGCGCATGGTGTGATCGGTCATGGCGTAGGTGCGGTTCGGTTGCGTACGGTTGCGTGCGTCGGGTTCGATAGCGGAAGTGCGGCGAGTCAGGAGCGAGCCGCCGGACTCAGGCTGCGTCGCGGTATTGCGTGGGCCATTGGCGCGGCTTCACTTCAGCCAGCGCCTTGGCAATCGCCGCAATATGCTCCGGCGTCGTGCCGCAGCAGCCGCCGGCGATATTCACGAGGCCGGCCTGCGCGAACTCCTTCAGCAATCCCGACGTATCCGCCGGCAATTCGTCGAAGCCCGTATCGCTCATCGGATTCGGCAAACCGGCGTTCGGATAGCACGACACATAGGTGTCGCACAGCTTCGCCAGTTCAGCGATGTACGGGCGCATCAGCGCCGCGCCCAGCGCGCAGTTCAAGCCGAAGGTGAGGGGCTTGGCGTGACGCAGCGAGTTCCAGAAGGCCTCGACGGTTTGTCCCGAGAGAATCCGGCCCGATGCGTCAGTGACGGTGCCCGAAATCATGATCGGCAGACGTTCGCCGGTGTCTTCGAACAGTTCGTCCAGAGCGAATAGTGCAGCCTTGGCGTTGAGCGTGTCGAAGATGGTTTCGACGAGGAACAGGTCGCAGCCGCCATCGAGCAATGCCTTCGCCTGCTGGTAATACGCCGCGCGCAGTTCGTCGAACGTCACGTTGCGTGCGCCCGGATCGTTCACGTCAGGGGAAATGCTTGCGGTCTTCGGCGTCGGTCCGATCGCGCCGGCGACGAAGCGCGGCTTGTCGGGCGTCGAGTACTTGTCGCAGGCGGCGCGCGCCAGCTTCGCCGATTCGAGATTCATCTCGATGGCGAGGTCCTCCATTCCGTAGTCGGCCTGCGCAACCGTGGTCGCACCGAACGTGTTGGTTTCGATGATATCCGCGCCCGCCGCGAGGTACTGCTCGTGAATCTCGCCGATGATCTGCGGTTGCGTGATCGACAGCAACTCGTTGTTGCCCTTGATGTCGCGTCCGTAGTCCTTGAAGCGCTCGCCACGATAGCGGGCTTCGTCGAGCTTGTAGCGCTGGATCATCGTGCCCATTGCGCCGTCCAGAATCAGGATGCGCGACTTGAGCAGCGTGGGCAGCGCCGTGCCGCGCGTGTAGGCGGCGTCGGGACGGACTTGCGTGGCGGATTGAGCAGGCTGGTTCATGGCGGACGAGGGCTTGCGCCGGCTTTTTCGGGAAACCTGTCATTGTAGCCGCTGTGGGGCGGTCCCGCCGGACGCGCGCCCGGCAGGCAGATGGCGCGTGCCACGGCAACGGTGGCCGGGGCTGTGGCCGCAGCGGAAACAAACAGCGGAAACTGCAGGAGAAACAAAACGGCCCAGTCAGGTGAAAGCCTGCTGGGCCGCGTTATGACTGCTGACCGACTTGTAAAGGCCGCCGGCTAAGCCGGTCGGCGCGGTCGATGGTTGTCGCCAAACCGTTACGTTAAACCCTTCAGTCAGTGAAGAATCACCGGTTGATGCATCAGGCTGTCGAATTGCCCGAGGAATTCGTCTACCTCATCCAGCGACGGTTCCTCTTCGATCAGCTTTTGCACATGCTCGCGGAAACGCGCTGCCATTGCACCGTCAATGTAGATTTCGCGCTGCATGTTCTTGTCGACGATCTCATAGCCGCCTGATTTCATGGCCAGCGGGCCTTCCTGCGGCGGAAACTCGACGACACAATAGTTGGGGCTGTTATAGATCATTTGCATGGCGACACTCCTTATTTCCGTTGGCTCCTGGCCATTCCTGCGCCATAGGTGGAGCTTGTGGTGTGGAATTCAAGGGGTGGGTCCGGATTGACGCTTGTACAGTTCCGAACCTACCGGTTAGACCGGCTTTCCAAGAAACGTTTCAAGCAGTGCAGCAAAACGGTGAGATTGCTCGATGGGCGCAAGATGAGCGGCCTCGAGTAGTTCGAACTGCGCGCCTTGGATGGCGTCTGCTATTGCCTGCGTAGCAGCAGGTAGCGTGCCCGTGTCATGGCGGCCTCCCACGGCCAATGTCGGGCAACGAATTGTTCCCAGCTTACCGCGTAGATCGAAATCGCGCAGGGCTTCGCACGCCATGGCGTAGCCTTCTGGCAACGTATGGGTCAGCACGTCACGAATCTGCTCGACTGCTTCGGGATGCGCTGCCTGGAAATCGGGTGTCAGCCAGCGGCTCAATGTCGCAGGCACCAGTGATGCCATACCGTCCGTGCGCACCGTCGCCGCGCGTTGGTCCCATATCGCACGGCCTTCGGGCGGCGTGCCGCTCGTGGTGTCGGCAACGGTCAGCGTGTCGACGCGCGACGGGTGGTCTAGCGCGAATTGCTGCGCGATCATGCCGCCCATCGACATGCCGACGAGATGCGTGGTGGGTGCGCCAACCGCATCGAGCAACGCGGCGAGATCGCGGGACAGATCGGCGATGCTGAACGGTTCGCTCGATACCGCGGTCTTGCCGTGGCCGCGCAGGTCGTAGCGCAACACGGTGTACTCGTCGCGGAAATAGCCGGCGAGTTGGTCCCAGACAGACAGATCGCCGCCGAGCTGATGAATGAACGTCAGCCACGGGCCGCCGCCCTCATTGCTCAGGACATAGCGCGTCTCGATACCGTTGATTTTCACTTGCATGCGGGCTCCTTGAAAGGGAACGCAGTGGAAAGAGCCGTTCGCGCGCTTCTCCCGCCTTCACTATACCTACGTGGCGGCCGCGCGAACGGTTGCAGTTCATCGTGCGAGTGAGTCGCGTCGCAGAAGTTTCAGCGATCTGTTCGAGACCCTGCTCGGGTTCAGGGTTTTTCGGGCGCGTTGCCGGGCACGGTCGAATCGACCGAGGGGGTGGTTTCGGGCGTTGGTGCGGGTGGGTTGGCGGGCGATTGGGTTGCCGAATTGTCAGGCGAAGTATTGCCGGTGCCATCAGTCCCGCTAGAGCCACTGGAGTTGCCAGCGGCGTTAGCCCCACTTGAGCCACTCGTGCCGTCAACGCTGCCGCCCGGACTGCCGGTGCCGTCTGCATTGAGCTTGCCGCGCCACACCAGTTCGAATTGCGTGCCATTTGGCTCGGTCTGCATGATTCGCGCGGGCAGCCAGCCAAGCGACGGCGCGAGCCAAACGTCGATGCGGCGCAGATCGCCGTCATGGCGAGGCAAACGTTTGAAGTGGCGCGTCTCGAGGTAGCCCTGCGCGGTGCGGATGGTTTCGTCGCCGATCGTCTCGACTGGCCAGTTCTCGCCGCTGTTGTTATCGACGACGAAGAATTGCCGCGTCACGCCCGGCTTATAGGCGGCCGGGTCGCCGCGTACGAGGCTGGCGAGTTGCATCACCATGCTGAAACGGTCTTGTGCGCCGTCGGGCAGCGGCAGCGTGGTGGGGGTACGCGTGAAGGCGATATTTTTGTCGGTGCGATTGAAGATCGCCACATCTTCCGGACGACGGCCACGCTTTTCGACGTATTGATCCGGCGCGAGGCCGAATGCGTCGATGCGGCCATGGCTCGAATACACGAACGTGCCGACGAACGGCAACGGCACGGAGACGACCATCTCGTAACTCTGCGCGTTGCTGATCCAGTGGATGGTGCCGGGCTGGTTGCGCACGCCGTTGTAGAACGTGTCGTACTGCAGTTCCCCGGACGGCGGAACGGAGAATTTCACGCCCGCGGCAGCTTGCGGCGCGCTCGCAGCGGCGGGGGCGCTGGCCGTGCCGGCGGTGGTTACGCCCGCACTGGCGTTGGCATCCGGGTGGCTCGCCGCAGCCGATGCGCTCGCCGCGGCATCCGATGCGGCCGTGACCGCGGGTGCCTGCTTTGCCGGTTGCGTCGCCGTCAACACGTGTTCGCGCGGCTTGCTCGCAACGGCCTTGCGCGCCGGAGCCGGCGTTGCCGCTTGCTGCGCGTCGGTAGCGGGTCTGCGTTCGATACGCTTGGGTGTCAGCAGTGCAACCTGCACGGGGACATGTTCGTTGTCTGATGGATTCAGCGTTGCGCGGTTGCGCTCGACCCATTGAGCCGCAATCCAGTGCAGGACGGCCACCGCCAGCAGAACCGCAAGCCATCGCCCCACCCGCAAACCGGCGCGCGGCCCGACGGGCGGCGTGCGATCTGAGCGGCGTGTGGCGGAAGGTGAGGACATGAGCGAATCGTCAGCGTGGCGTCGCACTATACCCGAGCTCATACGAGAGCTTTCGCGCACATTCGCGCAGCGCCATATCGATCTCGCCACCCCAGCGGATATCGAATGCGCCTTCGTGACCGAGCGCGACCAGGCCCAGCGCAAGATCGCCGGTTGAGTCGAAGACCGGCATGCAGAACGCGTGGATGGTCGGCAGCAACATGCCTTCCACACGCGCTGCTTCGTGCTGCCGCACCTCCGTCAGCGCCCGCTCGACCTCGTCGCGCGTGCGCGGCCCGCCCATGTGCGACGAGCGGCGCGAATCGGCCAGTTCGAGCTCCAGCATCGCGGAGGTCTTGCTCGACGGCAGATAGGCGGCAAACAGCAGGCCGGTGGCGGAACTGAGCAGCGGCATCACGTCGCCGAGCTTGAGCGACGCCTTGGCCGGATGACTCGATTCCATCCAATGGACCATCGTCGGCCCCTGATTGCCCCACACCGCGATGCCCACCGTCAGATCGAGGTTGTCACGCAGTTCGGCAAGCGCAATGCGTGCGAGCTTCACGCCGTCGACGCGGGCAAGCCGCGCGAGCCCCAATTGCAACGCGAAGCCGCCCAGCTCGTAGCGGCCCGACAGCGGATCTTGCGCCACCACGCCGAGGCGCAGGAAGCTCACCAGATAGCGGTGCGCTTTCGCCGGGCTCATGCCGGCACGCTGCGCCAGATCGCGCAGCATCATCGCGCGCGGTTCGTGGGTCAGCACCTCGAGCAATCTGAAGCCGACTTCGATCGACTGGATGCCGGAGCGCAGCTTTTCCTCGTCGGATTCGGGCGCGTCAAGCGGTTCCCGTGGTTCCGATGGTTCAGCGGAGTCGGTATCGGTACGGATCGCGCCGGAGCGGGCAATTGGAGGCATGAGCGAGGCGCATCGAGCGCGTTCAAAGACAGTGAGAGAGGCGTTAGGCACAACGGCGCTTGGGCCGCGCCGATTCACCATCGTAGAATAGATTCCCTCTATCGTC
The DNA here is from genome assembly GCF_046026675.1 of Paraburkholderia sediminicola. Taxonomy (GTDB): domain Bacteria; phylum Pseudomonadota; class Gammaproteobacteria; order Burkholderiales; family Burkholderiaceae; genus Paraburkholderia; species Paraburkholderia sediminicola_F. The sequence continues at coordinate 294,224 of NZ_JAQQEY010000001.1, forward strand.
ACTAACGGTTCACTCCCCTATGAAACTTGCCACGCTGAAGGACGGCACGCGCGACGGTCAGCTGATCGTCGTGTCCCGCGACCTGCACACCGCGGCCGTCGCCGACGCGATCGCGCCCACCATGCAGCGCGTGCTCGACGACTGGGCCTTCTACGCGCCGCAATTGCAGGACCTGTACGACGCGCTCAACCAGGGCCGCGCGCGCAACACCTTCCCGTTCGACGCCAAAGAATGCATGGCGCCGCTGCCGCGAGCGTTCCAGTGGGCCGACGGTTCGTCGTACGTGAACCATGTGGAGTTGGTGCGCCGCGCGCGTGGCGCGGAAATGCCGCCGGAATTCTGGACCGATCCGCTGATGTACCAGGGTGGCAGCGACGACTTCATCGGCCCGAAAGACGATGTGCTGTGCGCCTCTGAAGAATTCGGCATCGACTTCGAAGCGGAAGTCGCCGTGATCACCACCGACGTGCCGATGGGCGCCACCCCCGACCAGGCGCTCAGGAGCGTACGTCTGGTGACGCTCGTCAACGACGTCTCGCTGCGCAATCTGATCCCCGCTGAACTCGCGAAGGGCTTCGGCTTTTTCCAGAGCAAGCCGGCTACGTCGTTCGCGCCGGTCGCGGTGACGCCCGATGAACTCGGCGAGAGCTGGCGCGAAGGGCGCCTGCATCGGCCGATGATCGTCCACTGGAACAACAAGAAGGTCGGCCAGCCCGACGCCGGCACCGACATGGTGTTCCACTTCGGCCAACTGATCTCGCATGCGGCGAAGACGCGCAACCTGCGCGCCGGTGCGATTGTTGGCTCGGGCACGGTATCGAACAAGGACGCGAAGCGCGGCTATTGCTGTATCGCTGAGAAGCGTTGCCTCGAGACCATCGAGCATGGCGCGCCGCAAACCGAGTTCATGAAGTTCGGCGATACCGTGAAGATCGAGATGTTCGACGAAGCGGGCAAGTCGATTTTCGGTTCGATCGATCAGGGCATCGCGCCGCTGGATTGATGCGCTGTTTTGGTGCGGAGCGCGGCATCAGCAGCGCGTCGCGTGCGCTTCATCGCTTACGAAAGGGTTTCGCCCGATGCCGCCGTCACGACGCGCCGCTACACTGACTGGCGCGGCGGCGGCCCCGGGATAGCGGCTGTCCGTTGATCGTGAAACCAACGCAGAATCATGGCGAAGCAGCACGCGAGCAGGACATAAGCAACACACAAGCAGCACATCGGCGCTACATCAAAACGAAAAACCGAGGTGAGGAGACAGCATGCCGCGATTTGAAACCACCGAACGGGGAACCCAGGGCGCTCGCACATCGAGCGTGCGCGCAACACCATCGCGGCGCGGGCTCGCCCGTCTTGCCGCCGCGCTGTGTGCTGCGCTGCCCGCCATCGCCGTCGCGCAGGTGAAGATCGGCCTCGTGCTGTCGTTGACCGGGCCGGCCGCGTCGCTCGGCATTCCCGCGCGCGACACAGTCACACTGCTGCCCAAACAGATCGGCGGGCAGAGCGTCGAATACATCGTGCTCGACGACGCGTCCGACACCACGCAAGCCGTGCAGGACACCAAGAAGCTGATCTCCGAGAATCACGTCGACGCGATCATCGGTTCGTCGATCACGCCGAATTCGCTCGCGATGATCGACGTAGTTGCCGATGGTGAAACACCCATGATCTCGCTGGCCTCGTCGGCGAAAATCATCGAACCCGTGGATGCGAAACGCCACTGGGTATTCAAGACCCCGCAGACCGACGCGATGATGGCCTCGGCGATTGCCGAGCACGCCAGTGCGCACGGCGTCAAAACGATCGCGTTCATCGGCCAGGCCGACGCGCTCGGCGAAACCTTTTACACCGAAGTCGCGAAGTTCGCGCAATTGCATCACATCAACGTGGTGGCGAGCGAGCGCTTCAATCGCACCGATCCAGGCGTGACCGGCCAGGTCCTGAAAATTCTCGCGACCCATCCGGATGCGGTGGTGGTCGGCGCGGCCGGCACGCCCGCCGCGCTGCCGCCGAAGACACTCAGGGAACGCGGCTACAAAGGGCTGATCTATCACAATCACGGCGTGGGCAATAACGACTTCCTGCGGGTGTGCGGCGCCGACTGCAACGGCACGTTCCTGCCCGCGAGCCCGGTGCTGGTCGCCGCGCAATTGCCGGCGGACCATCCGGCCAAACGTCTCGCGCTCGACTACATCGCGCGCTTCGAGGCGTTGCGCGGACTGGGTAGCGTGTCGGCGTTCGGCTCGTACACGTGGGACGCCGGCATGTTGCTCAGCAACGCGGTGCCGATCGCGCTCAAGGTGGCCGCGCCCGGCACGCCGGAATTTCGCGGTGCGTTGCGCGATGCGCTGGAAGCGACACGCGGTCTTGCGGACACCAACGGCGTGGTCAACATGAGCGTCACGGATCACCTTGGACTCGATCAACGGGCGCGTGTGATGGTCGAAATCAAGAATGCGAAGTGGGTTTATCAGCCGCATTGAAATTTTGCTGGGTTTGCGCGGGTCTAGCGCGGAATATGGCGAATGTGCTCTTAGCTAAGGGCGACGGTTTCAACCGACATACCGATCGACGGATTGCTAATCATGTCTCAGGCACCACACAGTAACGACGTGTTTTACGCGCACTACCACTCGCTGCAATTGCATCGCCATCCGCATGGCGTGCTCGAAGTCGTGATGAGCGGCGAGGGCGCGAACAAGAGCGGTCTCGCCACCGCTAATGCGCGGATGCACTTTGAACTCGCCGAAATCTGGCGCGATATCGATCGGGATCCCGACACGCGTGTTGCGATCATTCGCGGCGAGGGCAAGGGCTTTTCGGCCGGTGGCGACCTGCAACTGGTCGAAGACATGGCGACGGATTTCGACGTCCGCGCACGCGTGTGGCGCGAGGCGCGCGACCTGGTCTACAACGTGATCAATTGCAGTAAGCCGATCGTTTCGGCAATGCACGGTCCGGCAGTCGGTGCGGGGCTCGTGGCCGGGCTGCTCGCAGACATCTCGATCGCGACGAAGTCGGCGCGCATTATCGACGGCCATACGCGTTTGGGTGTGGCCGCCGGCGATCACGCGGCCATCGTCTGGCCGCTCCTGTGCGGCATGGCCAAGGCCAAGTACTACCTGCTGCTGTGCGAGCCGGTGAGCGGCGAGGAGGCTGAGCGGATCGGCCTCGTGTCGCTCGCCGTCGACGAAAACGATCTGCGGCCCAAAGCATTCGAAGTCGCACAGAAACTGGCCAACGGTTCGCAAACGGCGATTCGCTGGACCAAGTACGCGCTGAACAACTGGCTGCGCTCGGCGGGACCGGCGTTCGATACGTCGCTCGCACTGGAATTCATGGGCTTCGCCGGACCGGATGTGCGCGAAGGCGTGAACTCGCTGCGCGAGCGGCGCGCGCCGGATTTTGGCGGCGCGGACCCGTGGAATGGGCAGCCGCGGCACACGCCGGGCGGCGGCGCATCGGGCGGTGGGCGCTCCTGAGACCGGAGGCCGGTGCATATTGCGCAAAGCCCCACCCATTGGCACCTTGAGGTGCAGCGTGAGCGGGGCAAACAGCACCCAAACTAAGCGCGATTCGCAGCACCACGCGCGGTATGATCGAATCAGACGCGCGCGGGACGGCGCTATTTCCTTCCCTTTATGCAGCGAGGCGACAAGCATGACTGATACACCTGGCACCACGCCGCCCTTTCCCGGCTTTCCTGGTTTTCCGCCCGCTGAAATGCTCGAACGCATGTGGGGCATGATGCGTCTCTCGCCGTTCGGCTCGGCGTTTTCGGGCGCGCAGAATGGCAGCAACCTCGGGCCGTCACTGTCGATGATGTCCGACATGATGGCGCCGCTCACCAATGTCGAAGAACTCGATAAGCGCATCACCGATATGCGCGCGGTCGAGCAGTGGCTCAAGCTGAATCTGAACATGCTGCAATCCGCCATTCAGGCGCTCGAAGTGCAGCGCGCCACACTCGCGACGCTGCGTGCATTTGGTGCATTCGCGCAGTCGTCGATGTCGCAGCCGGCTTCCGCGAGCGCCGCGCCGAGTCCCTCGCCGACCGGCTGGCCGCACCCGGAAGCTTCGGCGGCTTCGACCAGTGCAAGTCCATCGGCCGCGCCGGAGCCGGCACCCGAAGAAGGCGAGGCCGCCGGGACACCGCCGTTCGACGCCTCCGGCTGGTGGAATCTGCTGCAATCGCAGTTCAATCAGATCGCCCAGTTTGCGATGACGCAACCAGGTGCGGCAGCCGCCGAAGTTGGCGGTTCGGCAACGGACTCGCCAGAAGGCGCGGCGAGCGCTTCAGCATCGGCAGGCGCAGCGGCTGACGCGTCGGCGGGGGCCGCAGCGACCAAACGGCCGGCAGCGAAGCGGGCAGCGGCGTCGACTTCAACAGCCGCGAAGCGCGCAGGCAGTGAGAGCGCCGCTCCGCGAGCGACGAAAAAGGCTATTTGACGGCGGGAATGAAACGGGTCGGCGTGGTCTGCGCGCCGACAGACCGCAAAGCGCGGCCGACGGGCGGTGGCAACGAAGTGAATTCGCCGCCTGTCATGGTTTTGACCCCGATCGTCGGTCACACTCCGTGAATCGGTTCGTTTATTGAGAGAAGTCAATCAGGCGCGGGAATTGCGTCCGCTACGGCACGGGAACCGTAAAGTCAGCGTGCTATCATTGTGTAAGCTTCATTTGGCTTTTGGGCGTGCGCTGAAAACAACCAATCCGGCCGCCCACGCGCCATTCGCCGCCGGTGCCACCGGCGCAGGGCTGGACGGTGCGGATTCATCGCAGACTGGCTCGACCTCAGGCATAGGGTATCCCTCACCCACGGTTGGCCGCGCAGCGCGTAACTTCTGGTTAGCAGCGCCGCGCAAACGCCGGACTTCTTTGCTGCCCGGTGCATCTAGGCGGCCGATTACCGCGTAAAATTGAATGCTTGGCCGATAAACGATGCCCAAAACGGTGCGTTTCGTTCGTCATCAGTAAAAGTACTACACGTAGTAGTTACAGACACAGACAGTATGCGCAGAACAGGGGTGGGACTATGAACACCATGCTTTATCCGGAACTTTATAAATCGCTCGAATCCGTTCGATGGGACATGGAGAAAGACATTCCCTGGGACAAGTTCGATGCATCGCTATTGACCGACGAGCAGGCAGCGACGATCAAGATGAACGCGATCACCGAATGGTCGGCGTTGCCCGCAACGGAAATGTTTCTGCGTGACAACCATCACGACAGCGATTTCTCCGCATTCATGAGCGTGTGGTTCTTCGAAGAACAGAAGCATTCGCTGGTGCTGATGGAATATCTGCGCCGTTTCAAGCCGGAAATGTGCCCGACCGAAGAAGAACTGCACGCCGTGCGCTTCGAATTCGATCCGGCGCCGCCGCTCGAAACGCTGATGCTGCACTTCTGCGGCGAAATCCGCCTGAACCACTGGTATCGTCGTGCCGCCGAATGGCACACCGAGCCGGTCATCAAGGCCATCTACGAAACCATCTCGCGCGACGAAGCGCGTCATGGCGGCGCGTACCTGCGCTACATGAAGAAAGCGATGGTGCAAACCGGCGACATCGCGCGTGCTGCGTTCGCCAAGATCGGCGTCCTGATGGCATCGGCGCGCCGCACGGAAAAGCCGCTGCATCCGACCAACCTGCACGTGAATCAGGCGCTGTTCCCGCGCGACACGATTCAATCGCGTCTGCCGGATCCGGAATGGCTCGAACGCTGGCTCGACGAGCAGATCCGTTTTGACGACGGCTGGGAAAAGAAGGTGGTCGAGCGGATTCTGCACAATCTGTCGATTCTGTTCGAGCGCACGTTCAACACGGCGCAGGAACTGAACCGTTATCGCAAGGAAGTCGTCCTGCGCTTGCAGGCCGATCAGAAATCGGCTGAACAGCCGGCTTGATGGGTTCAGGTTCGCGGTTTTAAAGTTTCAGGAACGGCCCGGCAGGCGTGAGCTTGCTGGGCCGTTTTGCTTCATGCCGTCCGGCGTGTATCGTGGTGGCACTTCTTTTTTCTTTGCGATTCCGTCATGGCCGCCACTTTTGAACGCAAGATTTTTACGCGCGATGCGCTGGTGAAGCTTCGCGCTTCGATGTCCGCGCCGGTTGTATTTACCAATGGCGTGTTCGACATCCTGCATCGCGGGCATGTGACGTATCTTGCCGACGCCAAAGCGCTCGGCGCTTGCCTGATTGTCGGCGTCAATAGCGATGCTTCCGTGCGCATGCTAGGCAAAGGCGATGACCGGCCGATCAACAACGAGGCTGACCGGATGGCCTTGCTGGCGGCGCTGGAGAGTGTCGATTACGTGGTTTGTTTTGGCGAGAAGACGCCGGTGGAGCTGATTTCTGCGCTGCGGCCGGATGTGCTCGTCAAAGGCGGCGACTACGACATGGATGTTTTGCCGGAGTCAGCCATTGTGCGGGGCTGGGGCGGCAAGGCTTTGGCGATTCCGTTCGAGCATGAGCGCTCGACTACAGCGCTATTGAAGAAGGTTCGCGCGCAAGGGTGATCCTTACTGCGGCAGCGCCGATGCCGCGATCGGCGCCGCCGGCGCCGGGCCGCCTACTACGGCTTGGTCGGCGGCTTCGGCTGCCGTGACGGGTTGCACCTTCAACCACTCCGCATGGAGCTGGCGATTCAGGTGATTCGGCTCGCGGCCGCCGGCTGTGGGCGTCGGGCCGAATACGCCGCGCATCGCGACGAATGCCAGCATATTGGCAAGAAACAGGATGGCGATCAGCCAGCGCAGCATCGTTAGTATTCCCCGTTAATGAGTTCAGCCGCCGTTGTCCGGAAGGCCGCGGCTCAGGCGTCGCGTTCTATCGTGTGCTCGGCAGCAATCAGCGCAAGCCCCGACAGCACCAGCGAATCGTGGCGAGTATGCGGCACTTTTAGCGCACTTGTCACTTCGTCCACGGCGCCGCCGCTTACCACCAGGCGCACAGGCACCTGCCATTCGTCCTGCAAGTCTCGCCACATGCGCTCGATCAGGCCGGCTTGCGCCAACGTGCATCCAGCCGACAACGAGCGCGGCGTGTCCGTCGCGAAGAACGGGCCGCGTCGCTCGCGCTCAGACGGGGTGTCCGCATCGAGCAAGCCGCGCGCGGCGTTGGCGTCGAGCGTCGGCAGTTGCGCTGTGTGTTCGCCTAGCGAGCGCATCATCAGGGTCCAACCCGGCGCGATCAGACCGCCGACAAAGCTGCCGTCCGCACGCAGCGCTTCAAGCGTGGTCGCGGTGCCGAACGTCGCAATGAGCAGATTCTCGCCGGGAAACGCCGCGTGCGCTCCAATCAGACCCGCCCAGCGATCGCTGCCGAGCGTATGCGGCGTCGTATAGCTATTGGTCACGCCGCATTGCTGCGCAGAGGCGCGGATCGTCGTGCGCGGCAGTTGCGGCCAGTGAGCGTCGAGCAGCGCGGCAATCCGTGCCGCGACGCTTTCGCCCGCCACGTTGGATAACCATGCGCCGCCCGGCGTCGGCAACGTCGACCAGTCAGGCTGGTCAGCGTCGCCGTGCGCCAGAGCGCCGGCTGTGATTTGCGTACCGTCCGGCTCCACCAGCGCCCACTTGACGCGACTATTGCCCGCGTCGATCAACAGATAAGGCGCGCCGCTCGTCATGCCGAACCTTCGGCCAGACGCAGCGAGACGTCGCCGGTTGCGACGGTCAGACGCCCGGCCGCCGTATTGAGCAGCAGTTGTCCGCGTTCGTCGACGCCTGCCGCGGCGCCGCGCGCCAGCTCTTTACCTTGTTCCAGCAGCACGACTTCACGGCCTGCGTAGGCGTGCACCGCGTTCCAGCGTGCCTGGAACGGTGCGAAGCCTTCCGCGCCGAAGCGCTGCAGCGCGGGTTCGAGCGCGTTCAGTTCCGCCGCCAGCGTATCGGTGAGGTTCGCATTCGGCAGTGCGCGTTGCAGCGCGGTCGGCGTGGTGCCGCGCGCTTGCGCCGGCACGTCCGCGTTGAGCGCCCCGACCTTGGCGGCGAGCTCGTCCGCACCCTTCACATTGGTGCCGATACCGATCACGACGGCGCTCGCGTCGTCCGTGCTCCATGCGGTTTCGATCAGGATGCCGGCCAGCTTGTCGCCTTCGAGCAGAACGTCGTTGGGCCACTTCAGCGCGATTTGCCCAGGGCCCGCGACCGGCAACGAGCGCAGCCCGTCGACCAGCGCCACACCCACCGCGAGACTCAAGCCCGCCAGTCCTTCGAGCGGGCGCGGCAACACGCACGCCACCGAAAACAGCAGCGCATTGCCCGGTTCCGCATACCATGGGCGGCCACGACGGCCGCGGCCCGCGGTTTGCAGATACGCGACCCGCACGATCGGCCGCGGCAGCGCGCCGGCCTTGCGCGGCAATGCCTTGACGCGCGTCATCAGGTCGGCGTTGGTCGAGCCGGTTTCCTCGACGATTTCGATCGGCCAGTCATGCGCATGCGCACCGAATAGCGCGACGGCGCGCTCGCGGTCGATGCGCCAGTCGGAGGCCGCAGCGGCTTGGGGTGGGGTCTTGGAGGCGTTCATGTCTCATATTGTAGCCACAGCGAACGCTGCGAGTCCGTGAGCACGGTTCAAGCGCCGCGCCTTCGTTACAATGACCCCTAATCCGATAACCAGATTCCAGCGATCCTTGAACTACGACACTCCGCCCGGCCTTGAAGTCGCGGCCGGCAGCCAAGGCAAGATCGTCCGGCTCTCGGGCCAGTGGACGGCGCTCGCGCTCGCACGCGACAAGGCCACCGGTCACGTGATCCCTTTGTTGCGCTCGCTGGTCGGCGCTGAAGGTATTCGCCAGTGGGACCTGTCGCGGATCGACCGGATGGACCATGTCGGCGGTCAGGCACTGTGGCGCGTGTGGGGCCACAAGATGCCCCCGGACACCACGCTCACCGATACGCAACGCGACATTTTCGAGCGCATCGCCCTGCTCGACACGGCGCGCGAAAAGGTCGAGCCGGTGGTCAAGTTCGATCCGTTCACCCGGCTGGGCCTCTCGATCTTCTCGTTCTTCGAGCACCTGTACGGCGGATTCGGCATGCTTGGGCAGGTCGTGCTCGATCTTCTCGCGATCGCGCGTAAACCGAAAATCACGCCATGGACCGAGATCTCGGCGAACGTCTATAACGCCGGCACCAAGGCCTTGCCGATTACCGCGCTAGTCGCGTTCCTGATCGGCATCGTGCTGAGCTATCTGTCGGCGCAGCAACTGCGGCTTTTTGGCGCGAATCAGTACATCGTCAATATTCTTGGGCTGTCGGTGATTCGCGAACTGGGGCCGGTGCTGTCGGCGATTCTGGTGGCCGGCCGTTCGGGCTCGGCGATTACCGCGCAGATCGGCGTGATGCGCGTCACCGAAGAGCTCGACGCCATGCGTGTGATGGGCATCCCGCACGGCCTGCGGCTGATTTTGCCGCGCGTGGTCGCGCTCGGCGTGGCCATGCCGCTCCTCGTGATGTGGACTAACATCATCGCGTTGACGGGCGGCGCGCTCGCCGCGAAGATCGTCCTCGGCATCGACATGAGCTATTTCGCACGCGCCTTGCCGAGCGTGGTGCCGGTCGCGAACTTGTGGATCGGCTTGGGCAAGGGCGTTGCGTTCGGCATGCTGATCGCGATCGTCGGCTGTCACTTCGGCTTCCGTATCAAGGCCAATTCACAAAGCCTCGGCGAAGGCACGACGACCTCGGTGGTGACCTCGATCACCATCGTGATTCTCGCGGACGCGGTGTTCGCGATCCTCTTCCAGAACGTGGGGCTAGGATGATCGCGCCACTCACGCAGGCCGTACGCGGCCAACCGATGCCCGAGATTGCGGAGCCGGTGATCGAGGTGATCGACATCACCAAGCGCTACGGCCGCAACATCGTGCATCAGCATCTGAATTTCGACGTGCGGCGCGGCGAGATCGTCTCGATCGTCGGCGGGTCGGGCTCGGGCAAGACCACGCTGGTGCGTCAGATTCTCGGCCTGGAGCGGCCGTCGTCGGGAACCATCAAGCTGTTTGGTCAGGACATTGCCACCATCTCGTCTGAAGACGCGCTACTCATGCGCAGCCGCTCCGGGATGCTGTTTCAGCGCGGCGCGCTGTTCTCGTCGCTCTCGGTATTCGACAACGTCGCGCAGCCCTTGCGCGAACTCGGCAAAGTGCCCGAAGACCTCCTGCGCGACATCGTGATGCTCAAGCTCGAGATGGTCGGCCTGCCGTGCAAGCACGCCTCGAAGATGCCGTCGGCGCTTTCGGGCGGCATGATCAAGCGCGTGGGCATTGCGCGCGCCATTGCGCTCGAGCCCGAACTGCTGTTTCTCGACGAACCGACCGCCGGCCTCGATCCGCAGGCGTCGGATGAATTCGTCGAACTGATTTCCGCGCTGCATCGCGCGCTCGGTCTGACAGTGGTGATGGTCACGCACGATCTCGACACGATGATCGCGCTGTCCACCCGCGTCGCCGTGCTGGCGGATCGCAAGGTGCTGGTCGCCGCGCCGGTCGAAGAGGCGGCGGGCGTCGATCATCCTTTTATCCGGGAATATTTCCTCGGCCTGCGCGGGCGTCGCGCGCTGCAGGCGCTGCCGCCGGAACGCCGCGCGAAATTGCCGCGCGCCGCGCTCGAATCGGCATCGTCCGAATTGCCGCTGTGAACCAGGGAACCTGACAATGGAAAACAAATCACATGCCTTCTGGGCAGGGATCTTCACCGTGGCCTTGCTGGCTGCGATCGCAGTGGCGGCTTTTTTGTTCAACGTCGACCGTTCCGTGCGGGTGCCGTACGATCTGATTGCGCGCACCAACGTGACGGGGCTTTATACCGACGCGGCGGTGCGCTATCGAGGGCTCGACGTCGGCAAGGTGCAGTCGATCAAATTCGATCGGGATCATCCGGGACAAATTCTGATCCGCATTCTCGTCGACACGCACGCGCCGATTACGCACTCCACGTTCGGCAGCCTCGGGTTCCAGGGCGTGACGGGTATCGCCTTCATCCAGCTGGATGACAATGGGCGCGATCCGACGCCGCTCGCGTCGTCCGTGAAAGCCGTGGCGCAATTGCCGATGCGTCCGGGCTTGCTCGATCAGTTGCAGCAGCGCGGCGACGTTTTGCTGCGCAAACTCGAAAGAGTCACTGACGACGTCGACAATCTGTTGTCGCCGGAAATGGTCAGCCAGTTGCAGGGCACGGCAGCGAGCATTCAGAAGGCCGCCGACGGCGTCTCCACGCTAACCCGGCAGATGGCGCCGGCAGCGGGCAAGCTGCCCGCCACGATCAACGCCCTGGATCGCACGCTGGCGTCGACCAATCAGTTGATCACCAGTCTGAATCGCCCGGACGGGCCGTTCGAGACCAACCTGAACAAGGTCGGGACGGCGGCGCAGCAAGCGGGTGATGCGCTGGTGTCGATGGACAGTTCGATCCAGGAGTTGTCGGCGCGCGTCGGTTACGACACGCTGCCGCGCGTCAATTCGCTCGCCGAAGACGTGCGTTCGGCGGCCCGTTCCGTGGACCGTGCTGCCGACACGTTCAGCACCAATCCGCGCAGCGTGCTGTTCGGTGCGCCGAGCGCGGCGCCGGGCCCAGGCGAAGCCGGTTTCTCGTGGCCCGCCGCCCGCGCCGCCGCGCACGCTGCCCAATGAAATGATTTGCAGGTTTTGAGGAAGGAAGATTGTCATGTCACGCTTGACCCACCGATTGTTGTCCTCTAGCGCCGCGCTTGCGATGCTGCTCGCGTTCGGCGTGCTGGCCGCAGGCTGCGCCGGCACCCCCGCAGCGATCTCGGACATCCGCTACGACCTCGGGCCGCCGAACCCGGCGGCCTCGGCCGGCACGCTGCCGGCGGTGAAGGTGCTCGATGTCACCGCGCCCGACAACCTCGAATCCGACAAGCTGATTTACCGGCTCAGCTATGCCGATGCGCAGCAGACGGCGTCGTACGCGAATAGCCACTGGACCATGGCGCCGTCGCAACTGCTGACCCAGCGTCTGCGCGGTGCCCTCAGCTCGCGTGGCACCGTGCTAACGGGGGCCGACGGTGTGCACGCGGCGGTCCTGAAGGTCGACCTGAGCGAGTTCGAACAGGTCTTCGATAGCCAGTCTGAAAGCCACGCCGCAGTTACCGCGCGCGCCACGTTGACGCAAAACGGCAAGGTGATCGGTCAGCGCACCTTCCTCGCACGCGCGCCGTCCAGTTCGGCGGACGCCGCCGGCGGCGCGCAGGCGCTCGCCGCGGCCAGCGACGACCTCGTCGCGCAGATCGGCGCATGGCTCGGCGTGCAGGCGCTGGTCGCCGCGCAATGACCGGCTTGCAGCGCACGCAACGGAGCGCTGCATGAGCGTTAAGCCCTGGCAGCGCCGTCCTTCGGCGTTCGCCCGGCAAGCGCTGGGGCTGTACACGGCGCTGATCGTCTACGGTTCGTGGTATCCGTTTTCCGGCTGGCGTTCGCTCGGCCTCGCTCCGTTTGCCTATCTGTCCGATCCCATGCCGCAGTACCTGACGGCGTTCGACGTCGTCACGAACGTGCTCGGCTACATGCCGTTCGGCGCGTTGATGGTGCTCGCGTTATATCCGCGCTGGCGCGGCACGCTGGCGGTCGCGTTGGCTTTCGTGCTTGGTGGGGTGCTGTCGGGCGTGATGGAAGCGGTGCAAACCTATCTGCCGACACGCGTGGCCTCCAACCTCGACCTGGCCGCCAATGCGCTCGGCGCGCTGCTCGGCGCGGCGATCATGTCGCCGGCCACCGGCGCGTTGCTCGATCGCGGCTTGCTGCGGCGCGTGCGGCTCCTCTGGTTCGAGCGCGACACCGCGGCACTCGCCTGTCTCGTCGCCTTGTGGCCATTCGCGACCATGTACCCGGCGCCACGGCTTTTCGGTCTCGGTAACTGGCCGCGCGAGTTGTGGCTGCGTTTCGATTCGACGACGCAAGATGCCTTGCTCGCGTGGACGCCGACGGCCTGGCACGTCGGCGCGTGGCCGGCGCTGGTAGCCGCCTGGCTGCCGGACGACGCCTGGGAAGCTGTCATCACCACGCTCAATCTGTTCGCCGCACTCGCCCTGGCCTCGCTGCCGGTGCGTCGCCATGCGCCGCTCGTGCGCCTCTTGATCGTGTTTATTGTCATGACCTTGTGCGTGAAGGCGGGCGCGACCTTTCTGCAATCGCAATCCGGCCTTGCGTTCGACTGGGCGACCCCCGGCGCGCTGGAGGGGCTCGTGTGCGGCACTGTCGCCGCACTGCTGGCGCTGCGCCTGCGGCGCAGATCGCGGGCGGCGCTCGCGATCTGCGCGCTGACGGTCGCGCTCGTGTTTGTCAATCTGCTGCCGGTCAATCCGTATTTCGATGCCGTCCTGGCGGACTGGCGCCAGGGACGGTATCTGCACTTCAACGGTCTCGCGCACTGGATCGCGTGGATCTGGCCGTATGCGGCGTTGGTGTGGCTCGCCTATCTCGTAGAACAGGTGTGGCTCAAGCGGCGCGTGAAGCGCGCATGAGGCAAGGGCGACGCATGCATGCGGCCTTGCCTCCGCCGCTCAGCGACCGCCAGCCCCGCTCGCTATAATCTTCCGCACAACAGGCGCGCTGCGGCGCTTCCAGCGCCATTCCCACTCTTACAGTCTCGCCCCTCCGGACATCATGGATTCCTACTACAAGTACCACGTCTTCTTCTGTCTCAACCAGCGCGATCCCGGCGCGGAGCGTCCGAGCTGCGCGAATTGCAACGCGCAGGCGATGCAGGAACACGCGAAAAAGCGCGTGAAGCAACTCGGCCTTGCAGGCCCGGGCCAGGTACGTATCAACAAGGCCGGCTGTCTCGAGCGTTGCGAACTCGGCCCGGCGCTCGTCGTGTATCCGGAAGGCGTCTGGTACACGTATGTCGACGAGAGCGACATCGATGAAATCGTCGACTCGCATCTTGTGAACGGCAAAGTCGTCGAGCGTCTGAAAATCGATCAATAAACCGCGCCATGAATGCACATACGAAGAAGTATCTGATCGACGGCCCGGTCGGCAAGATCGAGGTCGCGCTGGATCTGCCCGACGAGATGCGTGAGAACGGCGCCGCGCCGCGTGGCATCGCGCTGGTCGCGCACCCGCATCCGCTGTTCGGCGGCACGATGGACAACAAGGTCGCGCAGACGCTCGCACGCACGCTCGTGCAGTTGAACTACGTGACGTACCGCTCGAATTTCCGGGGTGTCGGGGAAACGCAGGGCGAGCATGACGCCGGTATCGGCGAGCGCGATGATCTGCGCGCCGTGCTCGATCACATGCGCGCGCAAGCAGGACAGGGCGATCTGCCCCTCGTACTGGCGGGTTTTTCGTTCGGCACCTTCGTGCTGTCGCACGTGGCCGCGAAGCTGCGCGAAGAAGGTCAGGCGATCGAGCGAATCGTGTTCGTGGGCACTGCGGCGAGCCGGTGGGAAGTCGCGCCTGTACCGGAAAACACGCTCGTGATTCACGGCGAAATCGACGATACCGTTCCCATTCAGTCGGTTTTCGACTGGGCGCGGCCGCAGGATTTGCCGGTTGTCGTGATTCCGGGGGCAGAGCATTTTCTGCATCGCAAGCTGCACGTCCTGAAGCGGATCATCGTCGACGCGTGGCGCTAAGGGACACACGCGGAGGGCGCCACGCGTGTTTTCCGGGGTACAGGTATGGGCAAACGCAAATTAATCGCCGCCCTTTGCTCAAAGATACCAGGATAGCGCGCGTATAATGAGCGCTCTTTTTTGGGCGCAGCATCGCCCACCCGGCAGTTCGCGCGACGCGTAGCTTCTTGCTCGTGCGCAGCGGTGCCGGATGCGAGGCGTGCTGCGCGAACCGATCGCGTTGCCGGAAGTCCAATGGGCGCCGCGCCGTTTTTACGGCCTGACGCTCGCCGACCGGCTCCTCCAATCTGTGCGCCCTGCGCGCGATGTATTTTTCCGCACGAATCGACCCTATGCGTTTCTCCTCCTCCGGCCGCACGTCATTCCCGTCAGTTTCTTCTTTCGTTCCCACTACGCTTAGCCGTGCCGTGACCCTCGGCATCGTGCTGCCGGCAACGCTCGTTGCCAGCACGGCGTTCGCGCAGGTGCCGCCGCCCGCGGTGAACGCGCGTTCGTGGGTGCTCGTCGACGCTACCAGCAATCAGGTGCTTGCCTCGGGCAATGCCGACGAACGCGTCGAACCGGCCTCGCTGACCAAGCTGATGACCGCGTACCTCGTCTTCGAGGCACTGCAGACGAAGAAGATCACGATGGACCAGACGGTGATGCCGAGCGAAGCGGTGCGCCGCGTGCGCACTGACGAATCGCGCATGTTCATCGAAGCCAACAAGCCGGTGACCGTGCACGATCTCGTGTACGGCATGATCGTCCAGTCGGGTAACGACGCGGCGATCGCGCTGGCCGAACTGGTGGGCGGCAGTGAAGCGCAGTTCGTCAACATGATGAACACCGAAGCGCAGAAACTCGGCATGAAGAACACGCATTTCGCCGACGTGAACGGCATGCCCGACGCGCAGCACTACACCACCGCGGGCGACCTCGCGGTGCTGTCGGCGCGCCTGATTCGTGACTTCCCCGACTACTACAACATCTTCTCGGTCAAGGAATTCACGTACAACAAGATCAAGCAGCCGAACCGCAACCGTCTGCTGTGGATCGACCCGACGGTGGATGGCCTGAAGACCGGCCATACGCAAGCGGCCGGCTATTGCCTGATCGCCAGCGCGAAGCGTCCGCTGCCGGGCACGGCTGACGGCTCGCGCCGTCTCGTCTCGGTGATGATGGGCGAGGTCAAGGAGCACGACCGCGTGCAGGACAGCCTGAAGATGCTGAACTACGGCTACACCGCGTACGACACGGTGCGTCTGTACAAGGCGAACCAGGTGCTGGGCACGCCGCGCGTTTACAAGGGTGCGCAGGACACCGTGCAGATCGGCGTGAAGGGCGATCAGTACATCACCGTGCCGAAGGGCATGGGCGACAAGGTGAAGCCGCAGATCGAGCAGATCGATCCGCTGATCGCACCGATCGCGAACGGTCAGCAGGTCGGCACCGCGAAACTCGTGGCCGACGGCAAGGTGCTGGCGCAATTCCCGATCGTCGCGTTGCAGGCTGTGCCGCAAGCCGGCGTGGTTGGCCGCGTGTGGGATTCGCTGATGCTGATGTTCAACAAGAAGAAGTAAGAGCCCGATTGCGATGACCGCTGTTTCCGATGTTTCGCTCGACCCGATCGTTTATCTGAACGGCGAGCTGGTGCCCTTGTCCGAAGCGCGCGTGCCGGTTCTCGACCGCGGCTTTATTTTCGGCGACGGCATTTACGAAGTCGCGCCCTTGTATCCGCACGCGAGCGGCCGTACGGCGTTTCGCTTCCGGCATCATCTGGCGCGCCTCGCGCGCTGTCTGGACAAGATCGGCATCGTCAATCCGTTTGACGATGCCGGCTGGCGCGATCTGATCGACCGCGTGGTCGCGGCTAATGAGGCGGGCGCAGGCCTGCGCGCCGATCAGGACGCGATTGCTTACGTTCAGATCACACGGGGCGTCGCGAAGCGCGGTCACGCGTTCCCCGCCGGCATTCAGCCGACCGTGTTCGTGATGGTCACGCCGCTGAACCTGCCGGACGCCGCACAGCGCGCGCAAGGCGTGCGCTGCGTCACTGCTGAAGACCGTCGCTGGCTCAATTGCGACATCAAATCGGTGTCGCTGCTCGGCAATGTTCTGATGGCGCAGTACGCAGCCGAAAATGACGCGTTCGAGACGATCCAGTTTCGCGACGGCATGCTGACCGAAGGTTCGTCTTCGAATATCTGGATGGTGAAAGACGGCGTGTTGTACGCGCCGCCGCGCAGCCACAAAATTCTCGAAGGGATTCGCTACGGTCTGATCGAGGAGCTGACGAGCGAATGCGGCGTCCGCTTCGAAGCGCGCGAGATCGCCGAAGCCGAGTTGCGTGCCGCCGACGAGATTCTGGTCAGTTCCGCCACCAAGGAAGTGCTGCCGGTCACGCAGCTCGATGGTCAGCCGGTTGGCGACGGCAAGCCGGGCGCGGTGTTTGCGGCGTTGTACGCGGCCTATCAGCGTGCCAAGGCCAAGGAAGCGCAAGAAGCGCAGCAAGGAGTAGAAAATGAATCCCGCGAAAGAATCATTGCTTGAGTTTCCGTGCGACTTTCCCATCAAGATCATGGGCAAGTCGCATCCCGAGTTCGCCGAGACGATCGTCACGGTGGTTCGGCAGTTCGATAACGAAGTCGATCCCGCTCGTGTAGAAACGCGGCCGTCCAGCGGCGGCAATTACACCGGGTTGACGGTTACGGTGCGCGCGACGAGCCAGGCACAGCTCGACGATATTTATCGCGCGCTTACTGGTCATCCGATGGTGAAGGTGGTGCTTTAACGCCTGGCCCTGTGCCTACGGATGCCTCTGGATTACGGCGTGACGTGCAATGCGTCCGCCGCCAGACCGGCGCTTGCAGCAGAGCCCACCTCACAAGCCTGCTCAAAAAGCTGTTTGAACCGTCCCACTTCTTCGAATACCCAGGCGCGGAACGCTTTGACGCGCGCGGTTTCGAGCATCTGCGGCGGGCAGATGAAGTAGTACTGCCACGGGCTCGGCCCATCCACGTCGAATAGCCGCACAAGGCGGCCTGCCGCGATCTCGTGCATCGCCAGCGAACGGCGCGTGAGCGCGACCCCCTGGCCGTCGATGGCCGCCTGCAGCAGGTTCGACGAATCCTGATATAGCACGCCACGCTTCGGCTCAGGCCAGTCGGTGAGGCCGGCGGCGTCGAACCACGGACGCCAGAGTTCGTCGTCCGAGCGCAGCAGCTGAACCTTGGCCAGATCGGCCGGCGTTTGCGGCAGCCTGCCGCCGTTGAAATTCGGCGCGCAAGCCGGAAAGAAGATCTCCTCCAGCAGTAACTCTGCGTGCAGCCCCGAATATTTTCCGTAGCCGAAGCGGATCGCCACGTCGACGTCGTCGCGCGCGAAGTCCGTCAGCGCGTTGGTGGACAGCAGTTCGAGGTCCCACTGGGGATGCGCCTCGATAAAGCTGCCGATGCGCGGCGTCACCCAGCGCGCCGCAAACGAAGACAGCATGGATACGACCAGACGCCGTTCGCGGTCGCCGGCGCGGACTTCGCGGGTGGCGTCAGCAAGCGCCATCAACGCGGTGCGCACGCGCGTGGCATAGCGGCGGCCCGTATCCGTGAGCCGTACGCGCTTGCCGTCGCGGGCGAACAGCGTGATGCCCAACTCCGCCTCCAGCGCGCGAATCTGATGGCTGACGGCGCCGTGCGTGACGAACAGCTCGTCGGCTGCGCGCGAGAAGCTCTCATGACGGGCGGCGGCTTCGAACGCCTTGATGGCGTTCAGCGGAGGTAGTTGCCGGAGGTCCATCGCAATATTTCTCACATAGAGGTGAAAATAGATCGTTTTGCGTAAACCCTTGCTACGCCTAGGATTGTAGTCACGAAACGAATTTTGGCGAGGGCATCATGCGAGAAATTTCCTCTAGTATCGCCTTTGAAATCCGCAATGGCGAAACCATTCCTACGAAGGTAGCACGCAGCACCAAGCTGGTCGTGCACGGCGGCGCGGTGTGGGTCACGCGTAGCGACGATACCGAAGACTACTGGCTCCAGCCCGGCCACACGCTGCGTCTGCGGCGCGGTGAACGGCTGTGGTTGAGCGCCGAGGGCAGCACGCATGCGAAGGTCGCGTTTTCAGTGCCGACACGCTGCGATGAACGTGCGCTGAACTGGCTCGCGCGGGTGGGCGAACGGCTGGCGGCCCGCGTGCGTGGGGGCTGGCGCACGGTGTGAGCGCTGGCGGCGACGCGACGCGATGGCGGAGCGGCGCTGCAGTTGAACGGCGCTCCGGCGCGCAACGAAGCGCCGCCAAGTGCCGAAGCGGGCACTTCCGGCGGGGATGCCAGGATTTCGGTAAACTGTCGGGATCATGTGCACCACCCCGGTTTCCCCGTCTCCCTTGCCCGCCACGGCGCCGCTTACGCTGCGCTGGCTCGGCAATGAACCTTACGAAGCCAGTTTCGAAGCGATGCGCGCGTTTACCGACGCGCGCACCGCCGATACACCCGACGAGATATGGCTGGTCGAACACCCCCCCGTCTTCACGCTAGGCCAGGCCGGCGACCCAGCGCATCTGCTGGCCGCCGATAGCGGCATTCCGCTTGTGAAAGTCGACCGGGGCGGGCAGATCACGTATCACGGCCCCGGGCAGGTGGTTGCCTACCTGTTGCTGGACCTGCGCCGACGCAAGCTGATGGTGCGCGAGATGGTCACCCGGATCGAGCAGGCCGTGATCGACACCCTCGCGGCGTATAATCTCGCCGGAGAACGCAAGGCGGGCGCCCCCGGTATCTACGTGGCGCCCGGGCCGGAAGCCGGCTTGCATGCCGGCGCCAAGATCGCCGCGCTGGGTCTGAAAATCCGCAACGGCTGCAGCTATCACGGCGCGAGCCTGAACGTGAATATGGACTTGCGGCCGTTTCTGGCCATCAACCCATGCGGCTACGCGGGGCTCGAAACAGTTGATATGGCAACGCTGGGCGTTGCCGCCGGCTGGGACGACGTGGCCCGTACCTTTGCAGCACGCCTCACCGCAAACCTCGACGGCAGTCCCGCGGCCGTCGCCCAACCGCAGGCCGGTGCCCTCACCGCCTGACTGGACCGAACGAATGACTGACGTTACCGCGAACCTCGCAGCTTCTCCCGCTCCTGATGCCGTGCCGGCTTCCGCCGCTGCCTACGACGCCACCGCAAAGCAGAAAGCCCAAGCCAAAACCTCCCGTATTCCGATCAAGATCATCCCGATCGAAAAGCTGAAAAAGCCGGATTGGATCCGCGTCAAAGCGGCCACCGGTAATTCGCGCTTTTCGGAGATCAAGCAGATTCTGCGCGAACACAATCTGCACACGGTGTGTGAAGAAGCGAGCTGCCCGAACATCGGCGAATGCTTCGGCAAGGGCACCGCGACGTTCATGATCATGGGTGACAAGTGCACGCGCCGCTGCCCGTTCTGTGACGTCGGCCACGGCCGCCCCGATCCGCTCGACGTGGATGAACCGGGCAACCTGGCGCGCACTATCGCCGCGTTGAAGCTGAAGTACGTGGTGATCACCAGCGTCGACCGTGACGATCTGCGCGATGGTGGCGCTGCTCACTTCGTGGAGTGCATCCGGCAGACGCGCGAACTGTCGCCGGAGACACGTATTGAAATTCTGACGCCGGACTTCCGCGGCCGTCTGGATCGCGCGCTCGGCATTCTGAACGCCGCACCGCCTGATGTGATGAACCACAACCTCGAAACGGTGCCGCGTTTGTACAAGGAAGCGCGTCCCGGTTCGGACTACGCGCATTCGCTGAAGCTACTGAAGGATTTTAAGGCGCTGCATCCGGACGTCGCGACCAAGTCCGGCCTGATGGTCGGCCTCGGCGAGACCGAAGAAGAAATTTTGCAAGTGATGCGCGATCTGCGCGAGCACGACGTGGACATGCTGACGATCGGCCAGTATCTGCAACCGTCGGAACATCATCTGCCGGTGCGCTCGTATGTGCATCCGGACACGTTCAAGATGTACGAGGAAGAAGCGTACAAGATGGGCTTTACGCACGCAGCGGTGGGCGCGATGGTTCGCTCGAGCTACCACGCCGATCTGCAGGCGCATGGAGCCGGAGTGGTTTGAATGGTTTAATGTGTTGTCAGTTTGAAAATGCAAAGCCCGCACGTGTTGCGGGCTTTGTTTTTTCTGGCAGGCCGGCTTTTGCCGTCTGAGTCATGCGCTGGCGGTCTACTTGCTCGGGCTACCGGTAATACCGTGCGAGCAGCATGCAGATCGAGGCGAGCGTTCCACCAATGATCGTGAAGGGGAACATGAGGTCGATAAAACGATCGCGAAACGCACGGTTCTCGATGACGTAGTCGATCAGATTGGGCATGTGGGTTCTCCCTGTGAGGCGTGGTGACAAAGTATAGCTCAGCCGTTGTAAATTAGTTAGGTTAACGAATAATGAGATATGGAGAACGAGGTCGCGACGATTGCTGTCATCACAAGTGAAAGCCATATCAGCCGTCGGTCACGAGTTCTCCCGCTGCAGTCATGTACCGGTTGGGATACGGAATCAGCCGCGGCGAATGACACGAGTACGGACGCTACGACGATAAATAGCACGTGCCAGAGCAGCCCCGCCAACATGAACGCGAGCGTGCTGTTCGTTGACGCTTCGCTCAATGCGCTACCGATCTCATAGCAAGCGCTGGCACACATGGAAATGACGACCCATAGTAGCTGACCGTCCCGAATCGCTCTCGTTGAGATGCCTTTCGACGCGTACCTATAGAGGCGCGAGAAACTCAATAAGGGAAGCAGGGCGATCGGCGCGAACACGGGTACGCCGACGTTAAAAAACAACCAACTCAAGCGGCTAAGGATAACGCATCATAAGGATGCGAGGTGAGGGAGACGCAGTGATCATCCCGCTCTGGCCAACACGCGGTCAATCCGCCGAATGGCCAGCTTGTGCAAAGTCATCCCAATCCGTAACCCTTCGCTAGAACCCTTCTACTGGCCACCGCAGCAGTCGCGCCGATCCAACTCAGCGTGAAAAGCAATGCTCGAACAGCGTGATTAGCAATCGCGGATTAATTAGAACCGTCCGCGGACAAACTCCCTATAGTCGAAAGCCTCCCAGACAACACACACTAAAGGGGTTTCTCGATGAACCGCTTGCTTCGTCCGCTCGCCGCGTTCGCTACGCTGCTCGCGCTGTTCGCGCCGTTTTCTTCCGTTGCACACGCCGACACCAAAGAAGTCGTGATCGCGTATCAGGACATGGTCGTGCCTTGGCGTTATGCGCAGGCCACGGGGGAAGTCGAGAAAGCCACCGGCTACAAGGTCACCTATCGCAAGCTCGGCAGCGGCGCCGACGTGATCCGCGCGCTGGCTTCGGGCTCGGTGCAACTCGGCGAAGCGGGGTCGAGTCCGATTGCCGCCGGACTGTCGCAGGGCGTCGATATTTCGCTGTTCTGGATTCTCGACAACATCAACGATGCCGAAGCACTGGTCGCGCGTGACGGTTCCAATGTCACCAGTGTCGCCGGCCTGAAGGGCAAGAAGATTGGCGTGCCGTTCGTGTCGACCTCGCACTTTCATACGCTGGTGGCACTGCAGAGCGCCGGCGTGAATCCTTCGGATGTGAAGATCGTCAATCTGCGCCCGCCTGAGGTCGCGGCGGCGTGGGAGCGTGGCGACATCGACGCGACTTACATCTGGGACCCGGTGCTGGCGAAGGTGAAGAAGAACGGCAAGGTGTTGATCACGTCCGGGCAGGTTGCGCAGCAAACCGGCAAAGCGACTTTCGACGGCTTCGTCGTCGACCGCAAGTTCGCCAGCCAGAACGCCGAGTTCGTCGCGCGCTTCGTGAAGGTGCTGGCCGCGACCGATGCGAGCTATCGTGATCACACGTCGGCATGGACCGCGACGTCGCCGCAGGTTGAGGCGGTTGCGAAGGAGTCCGGCGCTACCGCGCAGGAAGTGCCGGCAAGTCTCGCACTGTATGCATTCCCGACGCCGGCGCAGCAGGCCTCGAATGCATGGCTTGGCGGCGGTGCGCAATCTGGTGCGGCTAAATCGCTTGCTGCGACCGCTGCGTTCCTGAAGACGCAAGGCACGATTCAGAACGTGCTGGCCGATTACTCGACCGGCGTCGATCCGCAGTTCGTGCAGCGCGCGGCGCATTAACTTTTTTAATGAGCTTACCCATTGGCATCATGGAGCATGGCGATGAGCGGTCTTGAGATACGGCGGCTGCACGTCGCCTACGAAGGCGCACGCGGCGCGGCGCCGCACATCGCGCTCGCTGACGTCGATCTGCATATCGAACCGGGTGAGTTCGTCGTTGCGCTGGGTGCGTCCGGTTGCGGCAAGACGACTTTGTTGAACTGCATCGCTGGTTTCATTCAGCCGACCGAAGGCGAGGTGCGTCTGAACGGCGAACCCGTGCTTGGACCTGGCGCGGACCGCGGTGTCGTGTTTCAGAAGTACGCGCTGATGCCGTGGCTCGACGTACTCGACAATGTCGCACTCGGCCTGCGTTTTCAGCGTATGCCGAAGGCGCAGCGCGAGCGCATCGCGCTGGAGATGCTGGCGCTGGTTGGGCTCGAGAAGCATGCGCGCTCGCGTGTCTACGCGCTGTCGGGCGGCATGCAGCAGCGCGTGGGCATAGCACGCGCGCTGGCAAGCGATCCGCAAGTGCTGCTGATGGACGAACCGATGGGCGCGCTCGACGCGATGACGCGCGAGTCGATGCAGGAACTCGTGCTCGACGTCTGGGGCCGCACACGCAAGACGGTGTTCTTCATTACGCATAGCGTGGAGGAAGCGCTGTTTCTGGCGACACGCCTCGTCGTGATGACGCCGGGACCCGGCCGTATCGCCGAGAGCTACGACCTGCCATTCGCGCAGCGTTTTCTCGAGACACGCGACGCACGTGCGGTAAAGTCGTCGCCGGATTTCATCGAATGGCGCGAACGGCTGGTGCGCCGTCTGCACGAACAGGGCGAGCGCAACCAGAACCAGGAAGAGGTGCTGTCGTGACGGCTTCACGTGAATCGTTGGGCACCGTGCCCCTGAACCAGACAAGCGAGCCGCCGCGACGTAAAGCGCGCCCGGTTCGTGGCTGGCGTTTGCCGGGCGAAGGCCCGACCGCCGCGCTGAGCGCGGTCTCGGTCACGACGCTCGCGGCGCTATGGTGGCTTGCCACGCATCTGCACTGGCTGCCTCCACTCTTTCTGCCGACACCCGAGGCGGTTTGGGCCGCATTTCTGGACGCCTGGCACGGCCGTATTCAAGGCGGCTTGCCACTCTCAGAACATCTCGCATGGAGTGCGCTGCGCGTGTTCGGTGCGTTCGCGCTGGCTGCGGTCACGGCGGTGCCGGTCGGCATCCTGATGGGCGTAAGCCGGGTTGCGCGCGGTTTGCTCGATCCGCCGCTGGAGTTTTACCGGCCGTTGCCGCCGCTTGCGTATTTGCCGCTGGTGGTGATCTGGTTCGGCATCGACGAGACGGCGAAGATCGTCGTGATCTATCTTGCGTGTTTCGCACCGATCGCAATGGCAGC
Organism: Paraburkholderia sediminicola; assembly: GCF_046026675.1. Taxonomy (GTDB): domain Bacteria; phylum Pseudomonadota; class Gammaproteobacteria; order Burkholderiales; family Burkholderiaceae; genus Paraburkholderia; species Paraburkholderia sediminicola_F. Next base: position 318,345 of record NZ_JAQQEY010000001.1, read on the forward strand.
GCGTGCCGGTGTGCGCAGTGCGACCATCGAGCAGATTCATGCGGCGTATTCGCTGGGTGGCCACTTCGCGCAGATTGTGCGACATGTGGTTCTGCCCGCAGCGTTGCCTGAGATCCTGACCGGCTTGCGGATTGCTATCGGCTTCGGCTGGACCACCCTGGTTGCTGCCGAGATGGTCGCGGCCACCGCCGGCCTCGGTCAGATGGTGCTCAACGCGTCGAGCTTTCTGCGTACCGATGTGGTGGTGATGGGCATCGTACTGATCGGGCTGATCGCCTGGCTGTTCGATCTCGGCATGCGTACGCTGGAGCGGCGGCTGGTGCCGTGGAAGGGGCGTGTGTAGCCGCAGCCCGAGCCGGCCCGCGCAGTCTCAAGCAAACAGTTCGATCACCGGCCAACCGCGCTCCGTGGCAATGGCGCGCAGGCGCGGGTCGGGATTGGTCGCGACCGGATGCGTGACGCGCTCGAGCAAAGGCACGTCGTTGATCGAATCGCTATAGAACCAGCTCTGCGGAAAATCCTGCAGACGATGGCCGAGCGAAGCCAGCCAGTTCTCGGTGCGTGTGATCTTGCCTTCGCGGAAAGTCGGCACGCCGACAGCGGTTCCGGTAAAGCGCGCCAAAGGATCGCCGCCTTCAGTGCCGAGATCGATCCCCAGCAGATGTTCGAAGCCGAGCACCTTGCCGATCGGCTTCGTAATGAACACATTGGTGGCGGTGACGATGCAGCACAGGTCGCCCGCTGCAATATGACGTTGCACAAGTTCCCGCGCAGCCGGCAGGATCGCCGGCGCAATCACATCTTCCATGAACTGCGCATGCCACACGTCGAGCTGTTCGCGCGAGTGGCGAGCGAGCGGCGCCAATGTGTAGTTCAGATAGGCGGTCATGTCGAGCGTGCCGGCCACATATTGCCGGTAGTAATCGTCGATTTCTTCCGCGTGCTGCGCAGCGCCTTCTATGCCCAATCCAGCGATGAAGTGGGCCCATGCCTGATCGCTATCGAGCGGCAGCAGCGTATGGTCCAGGTCGAACAGCGCAAGGTTGCGGCTCATCCAGAGTCCTTGTGATGAAGTGGGCAAACTAGGTGATCGAGTGAACTGCATTCCGGACGATGAGCCGGTACACGGCAATCCACAGTTTGGCACGAGCGTATATTTAAAAGCACAAAATTACAATAAGGCAAAAATGTGCAACACTACTGTCATAAACACCCCGGGTGCCGGTTTGTGCGGCATGCGGTTCGGGTCATGGCAGCAGGAACGGATGCGCAGTGCCTTATGTTGATTCTCCTTAACCTTCTGGCTGGTGTGGCGCTCCTCGTGTGGGGCTCGCACATCGTACGTACCGGTATCCTGCGCGTGCTCGGCGCCGATCTGCGCGGTGTCCTCGGGCGCAGCACCAGTAGCCGCTGGCGTGCCTTCCTTTCGGGCGTCGGCGTCACAAGCCTCGTGCAGAGCAGCAATGCAACAGCGGTGATCGTCACGTCGTTCGCCGCGCAAGGTCTCCTGCCTCTCACCAGCGGCCTCGCAATCATGCTTGGCGCCGACGTCGGCACCGCGCTGATGGCGCGGTTGCTGACCCTCGATCTGACATGGCTGTCGCCGATCCTGATTCTGTTCGGCGTGCCGCTCTTTCTGTCGCGCAAGCAAACACGCGCGGGCCAGGTCGGCCGTACGCTGATTGGGCTTGGCTTGATCCTGCTGGCATTGCACCTGATCGTCGAAGCCGCCCAGCCGATGATGCAAGGCGCCGGCGTACGCGTGATGTTCGGCGCGCTGACCGGCGACACCATGCTCGACGCACTGGTCGGCGCGGCATTTGCGATGCTGTCCTATTCGAGTCTCGCGGCGGTCCTGTTGACAGCGACGCTTGCCTCGTCCGGTGTGATCTCACTGAAGGTGGCGCTGTGTCTCGTGATCGGCGCGAATCTCGGCAGCGGCTTGCTGGCGCTGATGGGCACCCTCGCGCAGAATGCGGCGGCGCGGCGTCTGGCTTTGGGCAGTCTGGCGTTTAAACTGGCCGGTGCGCTGCTGATCCTGCCGTTCGCGCCGCTCCTGGCACGCGGGCTGCCGGTGCTGATCGCGAATCCACGCGAAGCCGTGGTCGGTTTTCACGTGATCTACAACACGCTGCGCTGCTGCGTATGTCTTTCGCTGATCGATCCGGTGGCGCGCATCTGCACGCGGATGTTGCCGGATCGGCCGCAGCCCAACGGCGAACTGCGGCCGCTGCATCTGGATGCCGCCGCACTTTCCACGCCCACGCTCGCACTAGCGAACGCCGCGCGCGAGGTGCTGCGCATTGGCGACATCGTGCGCACCATGCTCGATAACGTCGCGGGCCTGATCCATGAAAACAGCCTCGAAAAGGCCCGCGAAACGGTCCGTATGGACGACGACGTCGACCAGCTCTACGCCGCGGTCAAAACCTATCTGACGCTGATCTCCCGCGAGCAACTCGACGAAGCCGATAGCCGCCGCTGGACCGACATCATCTCGTTGACGATTAACCTTGAGCATGCGGGCGACATCATCGAGCGGATTGTCGGCGATATCGAGGAAAAGAAGATCGCGCACCGGCTGTCGTTTTCGGAGGAGGGGCTGGGCGAGCTGGACGACCTGCAGGCACGGCTCGTCAGCAATCTGCAACTTGGCCTGTCGGTGTTTCTGAATAACGACCTGCGTTGTGCAGAGCGGCTGCTGGCGGAGAAGGAGCGCTTTCGCGATCTGGAGCGCGCGTACTCATACAAGCACCTGGATCGGCTCGCCGGGCAAAGCTTGCGTAGCATCGAAACCAGTGCGTTGCATCTGGATCTGATCAGCGACATGAAACGGCTCAATTCGCTGTTCTGCTCGACGGCCTATCCGGTGCTCGAAGCTGCCGGCGCGCTGCGCGACACGCGCTTGCGCAAGCGCGTGCTCGACACGATGCATGTGAAGGAATAAAGCGGCTTGCCCAGCGCTCTTGCCGCGCGCCCTGAAGCGTTCGTGCGAAGCGCCGAACACACCGGCGCCCTAAGCCAGAACGATCTCCTCCAGCTTCTTTTTCAGCGATGCAAAGTCGGCGGCTTCGGCTGCCTTTTTGTTGGTGATCAGCACATCGATCCGATCGACCGGACAGTACGAAATCCGGCTGCGCTGGCCGATCTTGCTGTAATCGGCGAGGATCACCACGCGGTCTGCGTTGGCGACCATGGCGCGCGCCACTTCGGTTTCAGCGTGATCGTAGTTAGTCGCGCCATGCCGGTGATCGATACCGACCGGCGAGAGCAGGGCCATGTCCGCACGATAGCGCTGGATGTCGAGCACGGTGGTGGCGCCGGTGGTCGCCATTGCCCGATCGCTGATCGAGCCACCCAGCAGAATTACTTCGTTGGCTGCTTCCGTTTGATCCACGGCGCCACGCATTTTCAACGCGACGTCGATAGAATTGGTCACGATCGTCAGGTTCGCCAGTTTCGCCAGCTCTTCAGCGAGCGCTGCGGTGGTGGTACCCGCGTCGATGAAAAGTGTCTGGCCGCTCGCGATCAAACCGATGGCTGCCTTGGCAATCGCGGTTTTGGATTTGACGCGCATGTGGGCGCGCTCGGCGATCGGCGCTTCGTCGGCGGGTTTGATCGCGCCGCCATGCACGCGCCGCAATTCACCTAGCGCCTCCAGGTCGAGCAGGTCGCGCCGCACCGTTTCGCGCGACACGCCAAGGTCCGCCATGATCCGTTCGGTCGACACGCGCTGAAGCGTGGACAGCAACGCGCGAATTCTCTGATGACGGTCTTCCTGCCACATGCATTTTTCCTTGGATGCGAACGCACGTTCGCACGGCTTGTTTTAATAGCGTCATCGTGGACACGGAAGTGTGTCCGGACAATGACAAGCGTACTACTTTAGCCGAATTGTGTTGTATTTTTTTGGCAGCTTGCAAGTTTGTGTATTTCACCTTAGCCTTCGCAGATCGAAGCGCGGCGCATATTTCGAACATCAAATGTTCGAAAAGGAATTGAAATGTCCGATTTCGAGCATTTCGCGGCGTTTTTTAGCAATTTGTTAGACACATGTCGTTGCCATAATGGATCTTGGGATCTGCCGTCTGAATCATTCGCTGCTGCATGCGGCGCTGCCGGGAAGCGGCACGATTCGGCATCCTGAGAATAAGATTGCAGCGCGTGCGGCGTTGGCCGTGCGGTCAGCTATCGCAGCGTCCCCCATTGGCGCGATACTACGCGCGGGGCTCACGCGTAGAGGCAGCATCGCGCAGTTGTAGCATGACGGCAGTGGCAGTCTGGAACGTGTCGAGAGCATATTTAACCCGCTCTATCTGGAAGGTAACGAGACGTGGGAAACGGGATTGATCGCACCTTATCCGCAGACTGGCCGTATTCGAGGCTGGTCGCGCATCGCTGCGGCGGCACGCTGGCGCCGGAGAACACGCTGGCCGGTTTCGATGCATGTGTGCGTTACGGCTACCGCATGGTCGAGTTCGACGCCAAGCTCTCAGCCGACAACCAGCTCTTTCTGTTGCACGACGACACGCTGGAACGCACCACTAACGGCCATGGCGCCGCTGCTGAACACACGTGGAACCAGCTGGCCGCGCTCGATGCCGGCGCCTGGTTCGGGCCGCAGTTCGCCGGCACGCGCCTTCCGACGCTCGCCGAGGCTGCCGGGCGTTGCGCACGAGATGGCATTGCCGCCAACATCGAAATCAAACCCTGCCCGGGGCGGGACGAGATCACCGGGCGTCTGGTCGCAAACGGCGCGCTGACTTTGTGGCAAGGGCAAACGCCGCCGCTGCTGTCATCGTTTTCGTTCGAGGCGCTCGCTGCGGCGCGCGATGCGGCACCCTCACTGCGGCGCGGTATGCTGTTCGAAGAGGTGCCGGCTGACTGGCTGCGCATCGTGCGGGAACTGGACTGCGTGTCGTTGCACGCGAGCCATCGGTACCTGACCGAGTCGTTGGTCGCCGAGATCAAGGCGGCCGGACTGCGGGTGCTGGCCTACACGGTGAACGATCCTGAGCGTGCGCAGTTGCTGGCGCAATGGGGCGTCGACATGATTTGTACAGATCGCATCGATAGACTGGAACACGGCATGTTTTCGGCGTCGGCGAATCCAGACTGAGCATGACGCGGGTGCGCGAGTGCGAGCTTGCACGGCTGTGCGCCCTTAGAGCTCGAAACTAGAAATTTTCCAAACGTAGCAATTTCGGCAGAGGATGGGGAAGACTATGAAGCGCACCGCGTTAGCTCGTTTACTTTCGATGTCGGCCGCTGCGGGTGTCGCCGCAGCCGGCGTGAGCAGCGCCTCGGCCGCGCCGCTCGACGCACTGGTCGCAGCCGCCAAGCAGGAAGGCCAACTCACCGTGATCGCGTTGCCGCACGACTGGTGCAACTACGGTGAACTGGTGGCCGGCTTTCAGAAGAAGTACGGCATCAAGATCAACGAGCTGAATCCGGATGCGGGTTCGGGCGACGAAGTCGAAGCCATCAAGGCGAACAAGGGCAACAAGGGTCCGCAAGCGCCTGACGTGATCGACGTGGGTCTGTCGTTCGGTCCGACCGCGAAGGCCGAGGGCTTGCTGCAACCGTACAAGGTCGCTTCGTGGAATTCGATTCCCAAAGAGTCGAAAGACGCCGATGGCTATTGGTATGGCGACTACTACGGCGTGCTGTCGTTTGAAGTGAACGCAGACATGATCGACAAGGCGCCGTCCGACTGGAGCGATCTGCTCAAGTCTGACTATAAGAACGCCGTCTCGCTGGCTGGCGACCCGCGCACGGCCAATCAGGCGATCCAGGCCGTGTTCGCAGCAGGCCTGTCGCAAAGCAAGGGCGATGTGAGCAAGGCCGACAAGGCTGGCCTCAAGTATTTCGCCGACCTGAACAAGAACGGCAACTTCGTGCCGGTGATCGGCAAGGCCGCATCGCTCGCGCAAGGCACCACGCCGATCGTCGTGCGTTGGGACTACAACGCGCTGGCCGACCGCGACACGCTGAAGGGCAATCCGAAGGTGCAGGTGGTGATTCCGAAAACGGGTGTGGTCGCCGGTGTGTACGTTCAGGCGATCAGCGCCTACGCACCGCATCCGAACGCCGCCAAGCTGTGGATGGAATACCTGTATTCCGACGAAGGCCAGATCGGCTGGCTGACCGGCTATTGCCATCCGATGCGCTATAACGAGCTGGTGGCAGCGAAGAAGGTCCCGCAAGCGCTGCTCGACAAGCTGCCGCCGCCGTCGTCGTACAAGAATGTGGTGTTCCCGACGCTATCCCAACAGGACGCCTACAAGGACACCATCACGAAGCACTGGGACGAAACGGTCGGCGCGAACGTCAAGTAATCGCCGCGTCGCACGCGGTTGCGGCGGCCATGCAGCAGCGAGCAATCGCAGGGTGCACGCGCCGCCGCTTCTAACCGCAACGCGCAGTTTCAAAGGTAGCGTGCCGCTCCACGAGAGCGGCGCGCCACGCGTTAGCCAGATTGCCTGAGGGTGAGCTATGAGCGCTTCATCGGATGCTGGATCGGTGCAGCCGGAATTGCTGGTTCCGCCTGTGCCCACGCCAACGCCTCGCGTCAACGGTCCGGGCCGCGCGTCGCAGTTTCTCGCCTGGATCGGCGTGGTGCCGTTTTTCACCTTCGCACTGCTGTTCCTGATTCTGCCGACCGGCTTTCTGATGGTCGGCGCGTTTCAGGATCCGCAAGGCCACTTCACGCTTGGCAACTTTCGCGACCTGCTCCAGCCCACGGTGCTGGACGCCTACTGGATCAGCTTCAAGGTGAGCGCCGCTTCCGCGCTCGGCGGCGCGTTGATCGGCTCGCTGCTCGCATGGGCGGCGGTGCAAGGCAAACTGCCGGGCTGGATTCGTCCTACGTTGATGACGTTCTCCGGCGTCGCCTCGAATTTTGCCGGCGTGCCGCTCGCATTTGCCTTCATCTGTACGCTGGGGCGCGTCGGTCTCGTGACCGTATTGCTGAAGAAGTACCTCGGCTTCAATCTGTACTCAACCGGCTTCAGCGTTTTGAGCTTTTCCGGGCTGACGCTGACTTACCTGTACTTCCAGATTCCTTTGATGGTGCTGATCGTCACACCCGCGCTCGACGGCCTGAAGCGCGAATGGCGCGAAGCCTGTGACTGCCTTGGCGGCACTGCTTTCCAATACTGGCGCCACGTGGCGTTACCGGTGTTGTGGCCGAGCGTGCTTGGCGCGACGCTGCTGCTGTTCGCCAATTCATTCGGTGCCGTCGCCACGGCTTACGCGCTGACCGGCAGTTCGCTCAACATCGTCACGATCCTGCTGTACGCGCAGATTCGCGGCGACGTGATGCACAACCAGAACCTCGGCTATGCGCTCGCGCTCGGCATGGTGCTCGTGACGGGCTTGTCGAATGGCGGCTACATCTGGCTGCGTTCACGCGCTGAAAGGGGCCGTCGATGAAAAGCCAGTCGCGTGTGGGTGCATGGACCGCGATGATTGTCGGTTCGCTGTACTTTCTGATTCCGCTGCTCGCCACATTCGAATTCAGCCTACGCATGAAGCGCGGCGTTTACAGCTTCGAAGCGTATAGCGTCGTGCTGAGCGATCCGCGTTTTCAGGCCTCGTTCGGGTATTCGATCCTGATGGCGGTACTGACGATCATTGTCGGCGTATTGCTGGTGGTGCCGACTGCGTACTACGTGCAGTTGCGGCTGCCGAAGCTGCGACCGGTCGTCGAATTCATCACGCTGTTGCCGCTGGTGGTCCCGGCGATCGTGATCGTGTTTGGTTATCTGCGCATCTATAACAGCAGTTCGATTTTGCCGCTCACGGCCAACGAACGCGCGACCGACCTGTTGCTGGTGTTCGGCTACGTCACGCTCTCGCTACCGTACATGTATCGCGCGGTCGACGCCGGTTTGCGCGCCGTCGACGTGCGCTCGCTGACCGAGGCCGCCGAATGTCTCGGCGCGAACTGGCCGACGATTCTGTTCAAGGTGATCTTCCCGAATATCCGCTCGGGCATTCTGTCCGGTGCGTTTCTCACCTTTGCGGTGGTGATCGGCGAGTTCACGTTGGCAAGTCTGCTCGACCGCCCCGCGTTTGGCCCGTATCTGCAATTGATCGGCGCGAACCGCGCGTATGAACCGTCGGCGCTAGCGATCATCGCGTTCGTGATTACGTGGGCGTCGATGGGTTTGATTCAGGTATTCGGCTCGGCCCGCGCGCTTAGCGGCCAGAAAGTTTGACGGACTCATTTGACGGACTCATGTGTCCGACTAAGGCAGCGAATCATGGCATTCCTTGAGATCGAAAATCTGCATAAGTCCTTCGGGGCGAACACGGCGCTGCATCACTTCGACATGAAGATCGAGCGCGGCGAATTCATCACGTTCCTGGGGCCGTCCGGCTGTGGCAAGACCACGGTGCTGCGGATGATCGCCGGCTTCGAAACGCCGACGCGCGGCATCATCCGGCTGGACAACAAGGACGTGACGCACCTGCGTACGCGGCAGCGCAAGGTCGGCATGGTGTTTCAGTCGTATGCGCTGTTTCCGAACATGACGGTGGCCGATAACATTGGCTTCGGTTTGAAGATCACGCACCGTCCGCAGGCGGAGATCAGCAAGCGCGTCGAGGAGATGTTGCAGTTGATCAAGCTGCCGCATCTCGGCGAACGCTATCCGTGGCAGTTGTCGGGTGGCCAGCAGCAGCGCGTGGCGTTGGCGCGTGCGCTCGCCGGCAAGCCGCAGGTGCTGTTGCTCGACGAACCGCTGTCGGCGCTCGACGCGAAGATCCGCATTTCGCTGCGGCAAGACATCCGCGCGTTGCAGCGCGAGTTGGGTATCACGTCGATTTTCGTCACGCACGATCAGGAAGAGGCGCTGTCGATTTCGGACCGCATCGTCGTGATGAACGAGGGACGCGTCGAACAGGTCGGCACGCCTTCAGAGATCTACAACTATCCGCGCACGCGCTTTGTCGCGTCGTTCGTCGGCACGCTGAACATTCTGGCGGGCCATGTGATCGACCCGAAGACCGGCAAGATGGCCGTCGACGGTCAGGAACTGACCACCACGCAGGAACTGCCGGCCGACGACGCGGGCAAGAAACGCATGCTCGCGCTGCGACCCGAAGCCATTGTGCTGGAGCCGGCCGCGCCGGGCCGTAACACGCTGAACGCGACCGTCGAAGAAGTGAATTTCCTCGGCGCGGTGGTGCGCATCAGAACGCGCGTGAAAGACGCGGTGATTTCACTCGATGTGTTCAACGACCCGAATCGCGGCTTGCCCGAACGGGGGCAGCCGGTATCGTTGGGTTTCTCGCACGAGAACTTGCTGGTGCTGGAAGAGGGCGGTGTATAGAAGCCGAATGGCAGTGTTTGACGTGGGCGAAAACCCCGCGTACAGACCAGGCGGTTTCGGCTGAGGCAGGCAAAAGCCACAGCCCGAAAGGCTCTCCGGGTTTTCCCGGATTCGCCGCCTGTGTGGATTCCGGATTCCCCGACACCCCTCGTCCGTATTTCCGGAATCCCGGACGGCGCGTGCTGTAACACGCCAAAAAACCTATAAAAATCAAAGTGATTTGCTTTGCGTCAAGCTGGCATCGACCTTGCAATTTAGATCACGCGGCCGCAACGGTCCGACAACTAAAGCAAGGAGACAACGATGTCTGATTTCCCCTCCCGGTATTTCTGAATTCGTCGTCTTGTCGCGGCCTGATGCCGTGCACAGGCGTGACGACTATTCGTTCGCATGATGCGCAGCGTGGCAGGCCTTGAGCTCACCCATATCGCAGGAAACATCGTGAAGAAACCTATCCACAAAGTGCTGTACGTCCAGGTGATCGTGGCGATCATCATCGGCATCGCGCTCGGCCATTATTCGCCAGACTTCGCCGTCGACATGAAGCCGCTCGGCGACGGCTTCATCAAGCTGATCAAGATGGTGATCGGGCCGATCATCTTCTGTACGGTGGTGACGGGTATTGCCGGTATGGAAGACATGAAGAAGGTCGGGCGCGTCGGTGGCAAGGCGCTGCTGTACTTCGAAATCGTCTCGTCGTTCGCGCTGGTGCTCGGTCTGATCGCGACGCACGTGCTGAAACCGGGCGTCGGCTTCAACATCGATCCGGCTACGCTCGACGGCAAGGCGGTCGCGTCGTATGCCGCGAAGGCGCACGGCCAGACCACGGTCGACTTCCTGATGCACATCATCCCGGACACGCTCGTGTCGGCGTTCGCACAGGGCGAAATCCTGCAGATCCTGCTGATCGCGCTGTTGTTCGGTGCAGTGCTGGCCACGGCCGGTGAGAAGGGCAAGGTCGTCACCAACTTCATCGACGGGCTCTCGCATGTGTTGTTCGGCGTCGTGCGCATCATCACGAAGCTGGCGCCGATCGGCGCGTTCGGTGCAATGGCGTTCACCATCGGCAAGTACGGCATCGGCTCGCTGCTGCCGATGCTCAAGCTGATCGGCACGTTCTATCTGACTTCGATCGTGTTTGTGGTGGTCGTGCTCGGCATCATCGCGCGTGCGGTGGGTTTCAACATTTTCCGCTTTGTCGGCTACATCAAGGAAGAGATGCTGATCGTGCTCGGCACGAGCTCGTCGGAAGCCGCGCTGCCGCAACTGATGCTGAAGCTCGAAAAGCTCGGCTGCTCGCGCTCGGTGGTGGGCCTCGTGGTGCCGACCGGTTACTCGTTCAACCTCGACGGCACCAACATCTACATGACGATGGCCGTGCTGTTCATCGCTCAGGCCACCAACACCGACCTCACGTGGACGCAGCAGCTCACGCTGCTGGCGGTGACGATGCTGACGTCGAAGGGCGCGAGCGGTGTGACGGGCGCAGGCTTCATCACGCTTGCCGCCACGCTCGCTGTGGTGCCGACCATTCCGCTGTCGGGCATGGTGCTGATTCTCGGCATCGACCGTTTCATGAGCGAATGCCGCGCGCTGACGAACATCGTCGGCAACGGTGTGGCGACGGTGGTGGTGTCGGCATGGGAAAAGGAACTGGACCGCAACAAGCTGAACGCCGCTTTGCGGGGTGACGTGGCGGTCAAAGAGCCGGCCGGGGCTTAAGCCAGGTAACCGTTACGAGCACGACTTCGGCTGCGGGCGCCCAACCTATGAAAGCGGCGACCGCGAGCCGGGACCCCGCACCGTCGGCCGACGAAGCTTACGCCGACGACGCGGCGCCTTATGCCACAATATCCGATCCTTACCGATCGGATATTGCCAACGTGACGCGCCGCCTGCTGATCTTCTTCGCGCTCGTCGTCGGGCTCGTGGTGGCGTGCGGGCTTACGTACACCATCGCGTGGCAGAGCGGGATCGATAATTTGCGGCGCAACGCCGCGGTGCGGGTGGATCGCACGACCAACGCGCTGAAAAGCACGCTCGAGCGCTACGAATCGCTGCCTTATCTGTTGGCCGAACATCCCATCGTGCAAGACGTGCTGGTCGATCCCAGCCCAGCCAACGTCGAACGCGCCAATCTCTATCTCGAAGACCTCAACCGCCACGCGCGGGCAACGGTCACCTACATCATTCCACTCGACGGCTATTGCGTCGCCGCGAGCAACTGGCACGGGCCGGGCAGCTTCATCGGCGCGGGCTATCAATTCCGGCCATATTTTCTCGATGCGGTGAAGGGCGGCGTGGGCCGTTTCTTCGGCATCGGCACGATTTCGCAGGCGCCGGGTTATTACATCTCGCAGCCGGTGCGGCGTGACGGCAAGATCGTCGGCGTGGCAGTCGTCAAACTCGATCTCGAATGGTTTCAGGGCGCGGATGCGTCCGAACCTTTGGTCGTCACCGACGATCACGGCGTGATTTTTCTGTCGTCGATGCCGGCGTGGAAATATCACACGATCCGGCCGTTGTCGGGGCAAGTCGCGGATTCGATCTACCAGGCGCGCCAGTATGCGCAGCAACCGATCGCGCCGCTGCCGGTGACGATCGAGCGTACGCTCGAAGGCAATGCGCAGATCGTGCGCATCGGCGGTGGCCGCTATGCGCCGCGCTATCTGGCGTCGCGGCGTGGCATGGGCGAGCCGGACTGGCATCTGATTACGATGTCGCCCGTCGGTCCGGTCGACGCCGACGCGCGCAATGCGACCATTGTGACCGGCTTCGGTTACGTGTCGCTGGTGCTGTTCGCGTTCTACTGGAGAATGCGCCGCGCCCGGGTGCGCGAAGTGATGCGTAGCCGTTCGCTGCTGCAAAAGGCCTACGCTGAATTGAACCAGCGAGTGGCCGAGCGCACCGCGGATCTCTCGCAGGCAAACGAGCAGTTGCAGAAGGAAGTCGCCGAGCGAACGCGCGCCGAACAGGAACTGCGCGCCGCGCACGATGAACTGATCCAGGCCAGCAAGCTCGCCGCGCTGGGTCAGATGGCGGCGGGCATCACGCATGAATTGAATCAACCGCTTGCGGCGCTGCGCGGTTTCTCGGACAACACACGCGTGCTGCTCGAACGCGGCGACCAGGCGTCGGCGTTCGAAAATCTCGAAGCAATCGCGGCGCTCACCGAGCGCATGGGCAAGATCACCAATCAGTTGAAGCTGTTTGTCGGACGGGCACGGCCGCGCAGTGCGCGTGCGCCGGTGATGCGAGCGTTGCGCAACGTCATCGCGCTGCTGCAAAAGCGCCTGCAAGGCGTCGAAGTCGAGTTCGCCTTGCTCGATGCCGGGACCGGCGTGCGCACGCCGCTGAATCTCGTCGACGATCCCGCCGATCTGGTTGCCAATTGCGACGATCTGCGGCTCGAACAGGTGTTGATCAATCTGCTCGGCAACGCGCTCGACGCAACGGCGGGGCTGACGCCGCCGCGCATTTCGATCGAGATCGAAACCGCTGAGTCGAGTGTGTCGTTCGCTGTGCGTGACAACGGCCCAGGCATTCCCGACGACGTGCTGCCGCGTCTGTTCGAACCATTCTTCACTACGAAGGAAATGGGCCAGGGGCTGGGGCTCGGCCTCGCGATTTCATCGTCGATTGCGCGCGACTGCGGCGGCACACTGGTAGCGCGCAACGCGGCGGACGCTGGTGCATTATTTGTGTTGACGCTGCGCCGCGCGCGCGTGCAGGCGAGCCACACATCGGACCCGCTCACCACGGGTTCCTGAATCAGACGAGAACAACATGCTGAACGACGGCTTGCAGGTGCTGTATATCGAAGACGACGAACTGGTGCGGCGCGCCAGCGTGCAGAGTCTGCAACTGGCGGGCTTCGACGTGATCGGCCATGCGTCGGCGGAATCTGCAGCGAAGATGATCAGTGCGGATTTCTCCGGAGTGATCGTCAGCGATATTCGCTTGCCTGGCGCAAGTGGACTCGAACTGCTTGCGCAGTGCCATGAGCGCGCGCCTGACGTGCCGGTGATTCTGGTCACCGGTCATGGCGATATTTCGATGGCCGTGCAGGCGATGCGTGACGGCGCGTATGACTTCATCGAAAAGCCCTTCGCATCCGAACGTCTGATCGAAACCGTGCGACGTGCGCTGGAGCGCCGCAAGCTGGTGCTGGAGAACCTTGCGCTGCGTCGCGAACTGGCCGGGCAGAACACGGTGGCGCCGCGCATCATCGGCCGCAGTCCGGCGATCGAGCAGGTGCGGCGGCTGATCGCGAATATCGCGCCGACCGACGCGTCGGTGCTGGTCAACGGCGACACCGGCGCGGGCAAGGAGTTGATCGCGCGTAGTCTGCATGAACTGTCGCCGCGGCGTGACAAACCGTTTATCGCGGTGAACTGCGGTGCACTGCCGGAGCCGATGTTCGAGTCGGAAATGTTCGGCTACGAACCCGGTGCATTCACCGGCGCGGCAAAACGCCGGATCGGCAAGCTCGAACACGCTTCAGGCGGCACGCTGTTTCTCGACGAAATTGAGAGCATGCCACTCGCGTTGCAGGTAAAGCTGCTGCGCGTGTTGCAGGACGGGGTGCTGGAACGACTCGGCTCGAATCAGCCGATTCGCGTGAATTGCCGCGTGGTGGCTGCCGCGAAGGGCGATATGGCAGAGCATGTCGCCGACGGCTCGTTCCGTCGCGATTTGCTGTACCGGTTGAACGTGGTGACGATTGCGCTGCCGCCGTTGGGTGAACGTCGCGAGGACATCGTGCCGCTCTTCGAACACTTCCTGCTGGATGCGGCCGTGCGTTATCAACGCCCTGCGCCGATTCTCACGGACCGGCAGCGTGCCAGCCTGATGCAACGGGAATGGCCGGGGAATGTGCGCGAACTGCGCAATGCCGCCGACCGTTTCGTGCTCGGCGTCGCCGACGATCCTGTCATGTCTTTCGCCGACGACAGTGTGGCGACGCAACCCTTGAAGGAACGTGTCGAGCAATTCGAGCGGGCGGTGATCGCGGAGGCGTTGGAACAGGCCGGCGGTGTAGTGGCGATCGCTGCGGACAAGCTGCAGCTTGGAAAGGCGACGCTCTACGAGAAGATCAAGCGATATGGCCTCGCGGCCAAAGGGGAAGGGGAGCGGTGAGGATTTGAAGCACCGGCGGCGAGGAGCTATGACCCCGGCGCCGGCGTGTTTGAATCTGGGTGTTTTACTTCAGGCTTTTCGTAGCAATCAGGCCGCGTTCAGCGCTTTTTCCAGCAACTGGTCGAGTTCCGCGAATTGCGGTTCGCCGACATAGCGCTTCAGAATCTTGCCGTCCTTGTCGACCAGGAAGGTCGTCGGCGTGAGCTGAACGTTGCCGAACTGCTTGGCGGCCGAGCCGTCGTCCATGGCAACCTTGAACGGCAACTGGCGGGTTTGCGTGTAGTTGGCCACGTACATCGGCGCGTCGTAGTTCATTGCGACGGCGACGAATTCCAGCCCTTTGCCCTTGAAGCGGTTATAGGTCTGGACCATCTGCGGCATTTCCTTCATACAGGTGTCGCAACTGGTCGCCCAGAAGTTGACCAGGTAGACCTTGCCTTTCAGATCGGCAGTCGAGACTTTCTGGCCCGACAACAACGTGAAGGTCGCATCGGGCACGCGCTGCTGGCCGGCGAACGCGAAATAACCGGCGATCGCAATCGCGACGGCCACGACGGCGATGATGATGATGCGAAGCGGATTCGCGCGCCGTGCGGCGGTGGGCGGGGTGGAGCTCATGAACGGAACCTCGAGAGTCGCGCAGAACGCGCGGAACAGTGCTTTGGTTTGGACTGTTAAATCCGGTATTGCTTGGCGTTGCTATTGTAGCCCCATTCCGGCTGCGCGGCAGCGGGCGGCCCGGGAGGAGATAATAGGACTTTACGTTCCTGTCAGCCGGTCTTCTGTCCCCATGCTCCGAACCGCTTTTCGCTTCCTCGCCCGAGTCTCGATCATCCCGTTTGGCCGCGCCGTTAGCCGTTCCCCTCGTCTATCTCTGGCAGACGGCCGCCCGGCCGGCGCCGCTTTCCCCTTCCCCTTGCGGCGAGCGCGTGCCGTTCTCCGAACGGTGGCCTGCACGCTGGCGTTGGGCGGCGCGTTGGCAGCGTGCTCGCCAACCTTCGACTGGCGCACCATCATGAATAACGACAACGGCTACACGGTCGACTTGCCGGCCAAGCCGGACAACGATCAGCGTGCGGTCCAGATCGATGGCAAGCCGATGCAGATGGCGATGCAGACAGCGGAAGCCGGCGACGCCGTGTTCGCGGTCGGCACCGTGATGCTGCCGAGCGATGACGAAGCGACGCAGCGTGCCGCCCTCGAATTCCTGCGCACGGGCCTGGCTCGTAACGTCGGCGCCGCGCCGGATGCGCACGCGGTGCAAATCCCGTTGGCCGCAGGCGGCAAGGTGCTGGGTCTGGAAATGAAGCTGAGTGGTGAGGCTGGTTCGCAACACGAGACGCGCACCGTCTATGCTCGGTTGGTCGCGCGTGGCCGGCATGTGTATCAGGCCGCGATCATTGCTTCCAAGCCCGTGCAGCAGGAGCAGGTCGACCAGTTTTTTTCGTCTTTCCAGCTCTATTGAACGTTTAAAGCGGCATGTTTTTTGGCCGACCCCGGCGCGCGACAAGTTTGTAGAGGACAGTGAAAGTTCCTTCGTAGCATCGCGCGCTAATTCCCGGTTTACGTTGAAGTTTTCCGGTTACTCACAGGTCCTGTGGATAACTCTGTTGAGAACTTCGCGTTTTTTGCCGTAGATGCCCATCCCGTGGGCATTCTGTCAGATCGAGTCCGCTCCGATCGCTCAAAAAAGTCCAATCGAATCAATGCCTTTTGGAGGCATGCTTCCGTGAGCCTTTCAGATGTTTCAAAATCTATCTGGAACGCGTGCATGTGCATAAGTCAAGTCTTGACAGCCGATTTTTCGCCTTATACAGACCCAAAAGCCCGGCGATATTGGATGGCTTCACCGATTTGCGCGGCGCTCGGCATGGCGGTGCCGGCCAGGTCGGCGATGGTCCGCGCCACCTTCAAAACTCTGTAGTAAGCACGCGCCGACCAGCCGAAGCGCTCGCCGGCCTGGCGCAGCAAAGCTTCACCTTCTGCGCCGGGGCGGCAGACCTCGTCCACTTCCCGTCCGCCCAGTTCACGGTTGGTTTTACCTTGCCGGGCAAGTTGCCGCTCACGCGCGGCATTCACCCTTAGTGCGATCGCTGCACTGGATTCACCGGTGGTGGTGGAACGCGCAGACAACTCTGCCGGCGTGAGCGCAGGAATCTCGAGTTGGATGTCGATCCGGTCGAGCAGCGGCCCAGACAGCTTGCGCAGATAGCGCGCCGCGATCTCCGGCGTGCAGCGGCAGCGGCCGTTGGGGTCGCCGCGCCATCCGCAGGGGCAGGGGTTCATCGCGGCGATCAACTGGCAGGCTGCTGGAAAATCGGCTTGCAAGGCGGCGCGCGAGATGGTGATGCGGCCGGCCTCGAGGGGCTCGCGCAGGGTTTCCAGCACATGGCGGTCGAACTCCGGCAATTCGTCCAAAAACAGCACGCCCAGATGCGCCAGGGTGATTTCGCCGGGTTGCGGCGGATTGCGCCCGCCGACCAGCGCCGGTCCGCTCGAGGAATGATGCGGCGCGCGAAACGGCCGCTGCCGCCATTGCGAGGGCGTAAAGCCGGCCCGACTGGCGGACAGCAACGCCGCCGAACTCAGCGCTTCGTCGTCGGTCATGGGCGGGAGCAGCCCTGGCAGGCGGGCGGCGAGCATTGATTTGCCCGCGCCAGGCGGCCCGACCAGCAAGACGTGGTGTCCGCCGGCCGCGGCGACTTCGAGTGCGCGGCGCGCGCCGCGCTGGCCGATCACGTCGGTCATGTCAGGAACGGCGGCGGGCGCGGTTTCGCTGAGATCGGGGGCCGAGACAGGGTAAAGCCGGGCGTCAGGCGCTCCGGCCAGATGCGCGCACAGCGACGGCAGATCGGTGGCGCCATAGACATCGACGCCCGGCACGAGCGCTGCCTCGGCCGCGCTTGCCGCGGGCAGATAAAGCTGCGGGGTAGATTGAGCGGATGTCTCGGGCGTCGCCGGGTCGGCTGAAGTAATACAAGTAGACGCAGAAGCAGACACGCCCGCCAGGCCGCCGTGAGAAGCACCGCCGCGGGCCGTTCCGCAGGCCATCGCGAAAGCCCCGCGCATCGGCCGCAGCGCGCCGGTCAGTGACAGTTCGCCGGCGAATTCGCGATGCAGGAGGGACTCGGCAGGAATTTGCCCGCTCGCCGCCAGAATGCCTAAAGCGATCGGCAGGTCGAAGCGGCCGGACTCCTTCGGCAAATCGGCAGGCGCGAGATTGACGGTGATGCGTCGCACCGGGAAATCGAAGCTGCAGTTTTGCAGCGCCGCGCGCACGCGCTCGCGGCTTTCGCGCACTTCCAGATCTGGAAGGCCGACGATCGAAAAAGAGGGTAATCCGTTCGCGAGGTGAACCTCGACGGTTACTTCGGGCGCGCGGCCAGAGGCCGGCGCGCGACTGCGCACCACGGCAAGCGACATGTTTTCTCCCGTCGGACCGCGCGCAGATGGCGCGCGCAAGTCCCCTAAAACGCTGATGACGTCACGGCTCGCTTGCCAGTGATGTGCAGCACTACGCAGCTAAAGCGCTACGCGCAAAGCTTCAGGCTGTCGGCGTTGTGACCGGCAGCTTCTGTTCGAGTTCGGCGACGCGGCGCTCCAGCTCCTCGAGGCGCGCGCGGGTGCGCACCAGCACCTGGGTCTGCGTATCGAATTCCTCACGCGTGACCAAATCGAGCTTGGAGAAGCCTTGCGACAGCATGGCTTTCACGTTGCGTTCGACATCTTTGGCCGGCGAGTTCTTGAACAGCTCGCTCATGCGGGCCTGAAAATCGTTAAAGACATCGTTCGGTTGTTTCATGGTGTTCCCCTTAATGCACAAAAAATGTGCATGTTTCATTGCGTCTGTGCTTTGTCACGTTGAATGGGCCGCCTTGGTGCATGGCTTGTTGCCTGCCGCTGCCGTATGAGCCCGTTTGGTGCGCGCTCAAACGTTAAAAGCCTTCGAACACTCTAGCAACGATCCATACGCCGCGCCACCGGTCCCCGCCAACGTTGGCCATCCGGCCAGGGCCGCTTGCACCCCTTCTGCAGCATGCCCCGGACGAAGTCTGACACAACATGGCATGCGAGTTGCTGTTACTGCCCCGCGCGCACTGCCGGGTGCTTTTTACCGGCAGCGGAACGAGACCACGCGAACGGGTTACAGGGTACGCAAACAGGGTTACGCAACGGGTTACGCAACTTAGCGAGGGATTTCATGAAACTCATTACCGCAATCATCAAGCCGTTCAAGCTCGATGAGGCGCGCGAAGCCTTGTCGGCCATCGGCGTCTCAGGCATCACGGTGACGGAAGTCAAAGGCTTCGGTCGTCAGAAGGGCCACACGGAACTGTATCGGGGCGCTGAATACGTCGTCGATTTCCTGCCGAAGGTGAAGATCGAGGCGGCTGTCTCGGACGACATCGTCGACCAGGCGATCGAGGCGCTCGAACGCGCGGCACGCACCGGCAAGATCGGCGACGGCAAGATTTTTGTCACCGCGATCGAGCAAGTGATTCGGATTCGCACCGGGGAGACCGGCGCGGACGCTCTGTAATACCAAAAGATAGCGACACAGATAGCGACAAGAGGAAATGAAGATGCGCAAATTATTGATGTCCTTGCTGATGGCCGGTTCGCTGCTCGCGGGCGGTATCGGCGCCGCCCTCGCGGACGACGCTTCCGCCCCCGCAGCCGCCTCGGCAGCGGCTTCCGATACGACGGCGAGTGCGCCGGCGCCGGACGCTTCGGCGGCCCCTGCTGCCGCCGCGGCTTCGGCACCGGCCGCTGACGCGTCCGCCGCACCGGCTGCCAGCGCCGCCGCAGCCGCGCCGGCAGCATCGGACGCCGCACCGGCAGCTCCGACCGCGCCGTTCTCGGTCGATTCGTCGAAGATCAATTCGGGCGACACCGCCTGGATGCTGACCTCCACCGCGCTCGTGCTGTTCATGACGATCCCGGGTCTGGCACTGTTCTACGGCGGCATGGTCCGCAAGAAGAGCGTGCTCGCGATCCTGATGCAAAGCTTCGCGATCACGTGCCTTGTGTCGATCGTCTGGGTCGTGGTGGGCTACAGCCTCGCCTTCACGCCGGGCAACTCGTTCATCGGCGGCTTCTCGCGCTTCTTCATGTCGGGCATGAACTACATCAAGGGCGACAAGGCTACGACGCTGACCGTCAGCCACCTCGCACCGACGATCCCGGAAACGGTCTACGTCGTCTATCAAATGACGTTCGCGATCATCACCCCGGCACTGATCACGGGCGCGTTTGCCGACCGTATGAAGTTCTCGGCAATGCTGGTGTTCATGACGCTGTGGTCGATCATCGTCTACTCGCCGATCGCGCACATGGTCTGGGAACCGACCGGCTGGCTGGCTAGCGCGGGCATCCTCGACTTCGCGGGCGGCACGGTGGTGCACATCAACGCCGGTATCGCGGCGCTGGTCTGCGCTCTGGTGCTCGGCAAGCGTGTCGGCTACGGCAAGGAAGCGATGGCGCCGCACAACCTGACGCTCACGCTGATCGGTGGCGCCATGCTGTGGGTAGGCTGGTTCGGCTTCAACGCGGGTTCGGCAGTGGCGGCAGACGGCCGTGCCGGTTTCGCGATGTTCGCAACGCAAGTGGCAACCGCGGCAGCAGCACTCGCATGGATGTTCGCCGAATGGGCAACCAAGGGTAAGCCGTCGGTACTCGGTATTGTGTCGGGTGCCGTGGCAGGTCTGGTGGCGATTACGCCGGCTTCGGGCTTCGTCGGTATGGCAGGTTCGCTGGTGATCGGTATCGCGGCAGGCGTGATCTGCTTCTGGTCGGCCACGTGGCTCAAGCACAAGCTCGGTTACGACGACTCGCTCGACGCGTTCGGCGTGCACTGCATCGGCGGTATCGTGGGTGCAATCCTGACCGGTGTGTTCGCGGTCAAGGACATCGGCGGCGCGGACGGCAGCGTCATCCTGCAAGCCAAGGGCGTGCTGACGACGCTGGTCTACAGCGGCGTGGTGAGCTACATCCTGCTGAAGGTGATCGACATGGTGATGGGCCTGCGGGTGACGGAAGAAGAGGAGCGCGAAGGTCTGGACGTGAGCCTGCACGGCGAACACGTCGAATAAAGATTCCCCCGCAAGTTTCAGGGCTTGCGGATCAGAATCAAGCGCAGCGACTTTGGCCCGCCTTCATGGCGGGCTTTTTTCTTGCTGCGTCTCTTGTGAACAGCAGTTTTTCCTGCCTATCATGGCGATAGCGAGAATGCATTCGCATCCGCTTGCGAATGGAGAAAGCGTCCCCAAATGGACAAAGCATTTGCTCTACAATCTTTTTTCTCCAGTCTGCGAGTGATCAATGGTTCCGCACCTAGTTACGGCGTTAAACGGCCCGCTGCTCGACCTCGAGCGGAAGATCCTCGACGCTACCCCCGCCATCGAACGCTGGTTCCGGCTCGAATGGCAGGAGCACACGCCGCCGTTCTACTGTTCAGTCGACCTGCGTAACGCGGGCTTCAAGCTCGCGCCGGTCGACACCAATCTGTTTCCCGGCGCATTCAACAATCTGCCGCAGGAAGTGCTGCCGCTCGCCGTGCAGGCCGCGATGGCGTCGATTGAAAAGATCTGCCCGGACGCGAAGAATCTGCTGGTGATCCCCGAGCGCCATACGCGCAACGCGTTTTATCTGGAGAATGTCGCCCGTCTGGCCGCGATCATGCGCCAGGCCGGCTTGAACGTGCGTTTCGGCACGCTCGACGAAAGCATCGTCGGGCCGGTCACGATCGCACTGTCCGACGGCCAGAAGCTGGTGCTCGAACCGCTCGAGCGTTCGCAGCGGCGCCTCGGCCTGAAGAACTTCGACCCGTGCTCGATTCTGCTGAACAATGACCTGTCGGGCGGCATTCCGCCCGTGCTGGAAAATCTGCACGAGCAGTATCTGCTGCCGCCGCTGCATGCCGGCTGGGCCGTTCGCCGCAAATCGACGCACTTCTCCTGTTATGACGACGTCGCGAAGAAGTTTGCGAAGATGGTCGAGATCGATCCGTGGATGATCAATCCGTACTTCGCGCATGTCGAAGGCGTCGATTTCCAGGAGCGCACCGGTGAGGAAGCGCTGGCGGATGCGATTGACGGCGTCCTGAAGAAGATCGCCAGGAAGTATCGCGAGTACGGTATTTCCGAGAAACCGTATGTCGTCATCAAGTCGGATGCGGGCACTTATGGCATGGGTGTGATGACCGTGCACGACGCGTCGGAAGTGGCGGCGCTCACCAAGCGCGAACGCGCCAAGATGGCCACCACCAAAGACGGCCTCGAAGTGCATGACGTGATCGTGCAGGAAGGCGTGTACACCTTCGAGCGGATCGGCGAAGAAGTTGCCGAGCCGGTCGTGTACATGATCGACCGCTACGTGGTGGGCGGTTTCTACCGCGTGCACGGCAGCCGCGAGCGCGATCAGAATCTGAACGCGCCCGGCATGCACTTCGTGCCGCTCGGCTTCGAGCATACGGCCCTGCCGGATGCGCACGCCAAGCCCGGCGCGGCGGTGCCGAACCGCTTCTATATGTACGGCGTGGTGGCGCGGCTCGGGTTGCTGGCCGCATCGGTCGAACTGGAAAAGACCGATCCGGAAGCGATTCAGGTTTAAGCCTCGCGAGGTGGTCGATGGCGGCATGCGTGCCGCCATCGTCATTTTCAGCGACTAATATTGACGATCAATGCCAAGCCCTAAGGGCGTACCGGAATCCCCATGGACATTCTTTTCATTGCCGATCCGCTCACGCAGTTCAAGATCTACAAAGATTCCACCTACGCGATGATGGCGGAAGCCGCCCGCCGCGGTCACACGCTCTACACGTGCGAGCCGAAGCATCTGGCGTGGACCGGCGGCGACGTCGAGGCGAACGTGCAGCGTTTTGCGATTACCGGCGACGTGACCGACCTGCATCGCGACACGTGGTACGCCGCTGAAGCGGCCACGCCGAAATCGCTGAAGAGTTTCAGCGCGGTCGTGATGCGCAAAGACCCGCCGTTCGACATGGAATACGTGACGTCGACGTGGCTGCTGGAAATGGCCGAACGCGGCGGTGCGCGCATTTTCAACAAACCGCAGGCGATTCGCGATCATTCGGAAAAGCTGGCCATCGGCGAGTTCGCGGAGTTCGTCGCGCCGACTTTGGTGACGCGCGACGCCGCCCGTTTGCGCGCCTTCCATGAAGAACACGGTGACGTGATCCTGAAGCCACTCGACGGCATGGGCGGCATGGGCGTGTTCCGCGTGAAGGCCGACGGCATGAATCTCGGCTCGATCATCGAGATGCTGAGCCACGACGGCGCGCGTTCGGTGATGGCGCAAAAGTTCATCCCCGAGATCAAGGAAGGCGACAAGCGCATTCTCCTGATCGGCGGCGAAGCGGTGCCGTTTTCGCTCGCGCGGATTCCTCAGGGCAATGAAGTGCGCGGCAACCTCGCAGCGGGTGGACTGGGGGTAGCGCGCCCGCTCACCGAGCATGACCGCAAGATCGCAGACACGCTTGCGCCGGTACTCGCCGCGCGAGGTCTGTTGCTGGTCGGGCTGGATGCGATCGGCGACTGGCTCACCGAGGTGAACGTGACGAGCCCGACGTGTTTCCGCGAGATCATGGATCAGACCGGCTTCGACGTCGCCGCGATGTTCATCGACGCATTGGAGCGCGCGGCCGCTTGAGGCGCAACCCTTGAATGGCCGCCAAGGCCCCCAAACTGTGTAGTAAATCCGCATCAAGCGAAACACCGGCTTTGGCGAGAAAATGAGCCTGATACAATGCCCGCTCTTCCGCGCCAAGCCGAGTGGAAGGTGTCTGTCAGACGCCACTGGCATGGATTGCGGACTGTGAACGAGCTATTTCTCGCCTGTGCCGTAGCCATTCAGGCACCGCGGGCCGCTCGTCGGGTGATGCGTTCCGGCCCTCACGACCCACGGCCAGTCGAGGGCGCTTACGAATCGGGCTTCGTCCCGGTCCACGGTTCGGGGCCGTTCTTTTGCAGTAAGGCTGACATGGCAGGCATTCTGATCATTGCGCACGCTCCGTTCGCCACCGCGTTGCGCGATTGTATTTCGCACATCTACGGTGGCTTGCCGGCTCGCATCGGCGTGATCGATGTATCGCCGGATTGCGATCCCGCACAGCAGGTCGCGTTCGCGCATTCGGAAATCGAGCGGCTCAAGGAAGAAAACGGCGCACTCGTGCTCACCGATATGTTCGGCGCCACGCCGGCGAACATCGCCGGCCGGCTCGCCTCGGTGCCGAACGTCCGTGTGCTGTGCGGTGTCAATCTGCCGATGCTGGTGCGCGCGGTCTGTTATCGCGCGACGCCGCTCGACACGCTGGTCGACAAAGCGCTCGCCGGGGCCACCAAGGGCGTGCACGCAATCGGGCCCGCCACGCCGGCGCCGGTTGCCCCGCCTGCGGAGTCCGGAGACTGTTTGCCCGCTTTGCCGCCTGAGGCCGCCGCCGCTGATTGTTTGCCCGCGTTGCCGGCCGAGGCTGACCTGACTCAGAAAGCCGGCTCGACCGGGTTGTAAGCGGATCTCACGGCTTTAAACGATTGCGATTGGGCCGCGCCCGATCGCAGCTGGTTTGCAGTTTCACCTTTCACTACAACACTTACCCGCGCTTCGGACCATCACATGCTGCAACAGGAAACGACTATTGTGAACAAGCTGGGGCTGCACGCGCGCGCGTCGGCCAAGTTGACGCAACTCGCGGGCAACTACCAGGCGGAAATCTGGATGAGCCGCAATGGCCGCCGTATCAATGCCAAGAGCATCATGGGTGTGATGATGCTGGCCGCGGGTATAGGCAGCACAGTGCTGATCGAAACGGAAGGCACCGACGAAAAAGAAGCCATGGACGCATTGTTGAAACTGATTGCCGATAAATTCGGCGAAGGTCAGTGAATTCACGCGTTACCGTTACCTGACGCAAAATGCCGCGGTTGTCCGCGGCATTTTTTTTAGCGCGAGACAATCGCAGCATGAGAGGCGCTGCCCGCGGCGCGCAGGGGTTCGCGTTGCCGGAGCGCAAGCTCGACGAAGGCGCATTGTTGTGGTCGGTTACGGTATTTCGTGCTGCGCTGCACACAGCCTTAACGTATCTACAACGGGCGCGGAATTTATAATGGCGAAGAGTGTCTGAGAGCATTGCAGCGGTTTGCCGCGGCATCACACAACTAGAGGAGGTGCGCGTGTCCTTCACGCTGCATGGAATTCCCGTGTCACGCGGTATCGCCATCGGGCGGGCTTATCTGATCGCCCCGGCTGCACTTGACGTAGACCACTATCTGATCGAACCCGCCCAGATCGAGGGCGAGATCGAGCGCTTTCGCACGGCCCAGCAACATGTGCATTACGAGCTCGACACGTTGCGTGCCGATCTCGCGGCAGACGCGCCGAGCGAAATGGGCGCGTTCATCAACGTTCATTCAATGATCCTGAACGATGCAATGCTCGTGCAGGAAACCATCGACCTGATCCGTACGCGCCGTTACAACGTGGAGTGGGCGCTGACCGAACAGCTCGAGCGCCTATCGCGCCATTTCGACGATATCGAAGACGAATACCTGCGCGAGCGCAAAGCCGACATCGAACAGGTGGTGGAGCGCGTGCTGAAGGCGCTTGCCGGTGCATCGGTGGCGCTGGTGGACAGTGTTCACGGTACCTGCGACGAGATGATCGTGGTCGCGCACGACATCGCGCCGGCTGACATGATGCAGTTCAAAACGCAAACGTTTCAGGGGTTTGTCACCGATCTCGGCGGACGGACTTCGCATACGGCGATCGTCGCGCGCAGTCTCGGCATTCCGGCTGCGGTCGGTGTGCAGCATGCGAGCCAGTTGATCCGGCAGGACGACCTGATCATTGTCGACGGTGATCACGGCATCGTGATCGTCGATCCCGCACCGATCGTGCTGGAAGAATACTCGTACCGTCAGAGCGAAAAAGCGTTGGAGCAGCGCAAGCTGCAACGGCTGAAGTTTTCGCCCACGCAAACACTTTGTGGCACGCGCATCGAACTGTGCGCGAACATCGAGTTGCCGGAGGATGCGCGCGCGGCCGTCGATTCGGGCGCAACCGGGGTGGGCCTGTTCCGCACCGAGTTCCTGTTCATGAATCACAAGCACCAGTTGCCGGAAGAGGAGGAGCAGTTTGCGGCCTATCGTCGCGCGGTCGAGTTGATGAACGGCTTGCCGGTGACGATCCGTACGATCGACGTCGGGGCCGACAAGCCGCTCGATTCGATGAGTGGTGGCGACGGCTACGAAACCGCACCGAACCCCGCCTTGGGGCTCAGAGCGATTCGCTGGAGCCTCTCGGAACCGCAGATGTTCCTGACGCAACTGCGCGCGATTCTCCGTGCGTCGGCGTTCGGCAAGGTGAAAATTCTGATTCCGATGCTCGCGCATGCGCAGGAGATCGATCAGACGCTCGATCTGATTCGCGAGGCCAAGCGGCAGCTGGACGATGCCGGTATCGCCTACGATCTGAACGTGCAGGTCGGCGCGATGATCGAGATTCCGGCCGCTGCGATTGCGTTGCCGCTGTTTCTCAAGCGGCTGGACTTCCTGTCGATCGGCACGAACGATCTGATCCAGTACACGCTGGCGATCGATCGCGCGGATAACGCGGTCGCGCATCTGTACGACCCGCTGCATCCGGCGGTACTGCATCTGATCGCCTTCACGCTGCGCGAGGCGAAGCGGGCGGGGGTGCCGGTGTCGGTCTGCGGCGAGATGGCGGGCGACCCGGCGTTGACGCGTCTGTTGCTCGGCATGGGCCTCACCGAGTTCTCGATGCACCCGAGCCAGTTGCTGGTGGTCAAGCAGGAAGTTCTGCGCTCGCATCTGAAGACGCTCGAGAAGCCGGTGGCCGACGTGCTGGCTTCGTTCGAACCGGAAGAAGTGCAGGCGGCGCTCAAGCGCGTGGTGCTGGCTTGAAACTGAAAATCCGGATTGGTGGTGGGTTCAAATAAAAAACGCCGCACATGTGTGCGGCGTTTTTTATTTGGCGTCTTGATTGCGTGGGCTCAGACCTGATGCTGTTGCCCACATACCGGGCAATCCGGCTGACGCGCAATGCGCATCGTGTTCCATTCCATACGCAGCGAATCGAGCATCGTAAGGCGGCCCACCAGCGGCGTGCCGATTTCGCCGATCACTTTCAGCGCTTCAGCCGCTTGCATCGAACCGATGATGCCGACCGTGGGCGCGAATACGCCCATCGTCGAGCACGCGACTTCCTCGAACGGTTGATCCTCAGGGAACACGCACGCATAGCAGGGCGACGCCGTGTCGCGGAAATCGAAGGTGCTGATCTGGCCGTCAAAGCGCAACGCCGCACCGGACACTAGCGGCACACCATGTTTCACGCAGGCGCGGTTGATCGCGTGGCGCGTCGAGAAGTTATCCGTGCAATCGAGCACGACCGTGGCGTGCGGCACCTCCCGATCGAGCCATCCATCGTCGACGCGTTCGGCTACCGCGTTCACCACCACCTCAGGATTGATCTGGGCGATCGCGTCGCGCCCGGACTCCACCTTCTTGCGTCCGACCGACGCCGTCACATGCAAAATCTGCCGCTGCAAATTGGTCAGGTCGACCGTATCCGCATCGACCAGCGTCAGACGGCCGACACCTGCGGCCGCCAGATACATCGCTACCGGCGAACCCAGGCCGCCCGCGCCGACGATGATCGCGTGCGCGTCGATAAAGCGCTGCTGCGCCTCGATGCCGATTTCATCGACGAGGATGTGGCGGGAATAGCGGAGGAGTTGATCGTCATTCATGGCGGGGCGCGTGGAGTGTCGCGCAATGAGATGCAGGACCGGTGGCCTGCCATGCGCGGTTTCGTTATTTTAATCGCGCGGGGGAGCGGGTGTTCTTGCTGGTGCCGGGTATTGCAACTGTACTGCTCCGTGTCCTCGCAGCATGTTCCGCTGCGAAGACACGTTGGGTTTGCTGCTTAGTTGCTTTGCGTAGCAGGCGCCGAGGCCGGAGCCGTCGTGCCCGGTACGGGTTGCGTCGGCTTCACCGCGACCGGCGCGGACGCCGATGTTGCCGGCTTGTTCTGCGCCAGACGCCGCTCGGTCAGCGACTTCGATTCCTGCACCGGCTTGCCTTCCAGCTTGTTCAGCGCCTGCGTCAGCATGAAGTCGTCGGTCGAACCGAACTCGACCGGCTTGCGCTCACGATCCTTCTGACGCTGTTCCGGCGTCTTCTTGTCGTTCTGCTCTTCAAGCTGGCGCAGTTGGTCCATGCGCTCCTGTTCGCGCTGGTCCGCTTCCTTCTTCTCGTTCGGATCCTGCGTGTTCGCAAGGTGGTTCGAATAGTCGACTTCGCGGGTAACCAGAGCGTCGTCCGGATCGCCTTCCGCGTACTGATCGACCGCGATGTCAGGACGGATGCCCTTATTCTGGATCGAACGGCCGCTCGGCGTGTAGTAGTACGCCGTGGTCAGGCGCAGTGCCGTGTCGGCCGTCATCGGACGGACGGTTTGCACCGAGCCCTTGCCGAAGGTGGTCTTGCCGACGATCAGCGCACGATGCTGATCCTGCAGCGCGCCCGCGACGATTTCCGAAGCCGACGCCGAGTAGGCGTTGGTCAGCACGATCATCGGCACAGTCTTGAAGATCGGCGCTTCGTCCTTCAGCGGATCGCTGTCGAACGATTGCAGGCGGTAGTTATCGTATGTGTCGCGATAGACCTGCTTCGAATCCGGGATCTGACCGTTGGTCGACACCACCACCGAATTCGACGGCAGGAACGCGCCCGCAACGCCGACCGCGCTTTGCAGCAGACCGCCGCCGTTGTTGCGCAGGTCGAGCACGAGACCCTTCAGGTTCGGCTGTTGACGGGCGATGTCTTGCAGCTTGGCGGCCAGATCAGGCGTGGTGCGTTCTTGGAAGCTGGTGATGCGGACATACGCGTAGCCCGGCGCCAGGATCTTCATCTTGACCGACTGGACCTTGATGATCGCGCGCGTCACCGTGAGCGGGAACGTACGGTCGTCGGTCTTGCGGAAGATGGTCAGCGTGACCTTGGTGCCCGGATCGCCGCGCATCTGCTTGACGGCCTGGTCGAGCGTCATGCCGCGCACCGGCTTGTCATTAATGCGGGTGATCAGGTCGCCCGGACGGATGCCGGCGCGGAACGCGGGCGTGTCTTCAATCGGCGAGATCACCTTGATCAGGCCGTCTTCCGACGAAATTTCGATGCCGAGGCCCGCGAAGCGACCCTTGGTCTGCTCCTGCAGTTCTTCGTAATCGGTCTTGTCGAGATACGACGAGTGCGGGTCGAGGCTCGACACCATGCCCTTGATCGCGGCGGTGAGGAGCTTTTTATCGTCTACCGGTTCGACGTACTCATGCTTGATTTGCCCGAAGACTTCGGCAAAGAGCCGGAGCTGGTCCAGCGGCAACGGTGCGACGGCGCTCGAGGCGGCGCTGGCGGGTTGCTGGGCCGAGGCGGAGAGTTGCAGGGTGGCAAATGCGCCGGTAGCAAGGCCCGCGGCAATCAGGCCGATATTTTTCAGGTTCTTTCGCATAGAGTCTGTTGCGGTCGGGAGCGCGTGGCAGCGTCGATAGAGATGGGGACGGACAAGTATAACTGCACACCCGCCCAGTCAGGGCGCAGCGCAGGCAATCGTGATTCGACAGCGCCGGCGGGCCCTGGTTCGTGAGCCGGCGCTCGCGCCGCCGAAGTAATGTGCGGTAACGGCAAGATGGCAGTGCGATGGCGCAATTGACAGCCGGCGCGCCGCGTATGCCGGTAGGTCTTGCCGATGGGACGGCCCGTTTGCCGGGCCCCCGCTGAAAATTTCCACTACAGGCGGGGGCCGCGGCGGCCGGTGGTCCCGGTTTAGCCCGCCTTGCCTTGCTTGGCCACAGCGGCCTGCGCCTTCGCAATCGCGTCCTGGTCGCCGAGATAGTAGTGCTTGATCGGCTTCAGGTTTTCGTCGAGTTCATAGACGAGCGGCACGCCGTTCGGGATATTCAGGCCGACGATGTCGTCGTCCGAAATGTTGTCGAGGTACTTCACCATGGCGCGGATCGAGTTGCCGTGCGCGGCGATCACGACCTTGCGGCCCGACTTGATGGCCGGCGCAATCGACTCGTTCCACAACGGCAAAACGCGTGCGACGGTGTCTTTCAGGCACTCGGTGAGCGGCAATTGCTCGCGCGGCACCTTGGCGTAGCGCGGATCGTTGTAGGGCGCGCGTTCGTCCGCCGGATCGAGCGCCGGCGGCGGCGTGTCGTAGCTGCGGCGCCAGACCAGCACCTGTTCGTCGCCGAATTTGGCGGCGGTTTCCGCCTTGTTCAGACCCGACAGCGCGCCGTAGTGGCGCTCGTTCAGGCGCCACGAATGCACCACCGGCAGGTACATCAGATCCATCTGGTCCTGCACGTGCCACAGGGTGCGGATCGCGCGCTTGAGCACCGACGTGTAGGCGATATCGAACGTGTAGCCCGATTCCTTCAGCAGCACGCCCGCTTGCTGCGCTTCACGATTGCCCTGCTCGGTGAGGTCGACGTCGACCCAGCCCGTGAAGCGGTTTTCCTTGTTCCACGTCGATTCGCCGTGGCGGATGAGAACGAGTTTGTACATGAGATTGCCGGTCGGTAGTAAGGAAGCGGTAAAGCGCTGCGAGGGTCCTCTAGAGGAGCGCCGCCATCGCGTCAGACGGTTATTTTATAATGGGTGGATTGCCCTTTTCGATTTCTCTCTTTTTCGGCGGATTTTCCGTGAAGTTTTTCACTGATTACACAAACCTTGTACTGATCGCAATCGTCCTCATCTCGGGTGGGTTGCTGCTGTGGCCGACGATCAGCCGGCGTGGCCGCGGGGGCCTGTCGGCCGCTGAAGCCACCCAACTGATCAACCGGCGCAATGCGGCGGTCATCGATCTGCGTCCATCCGCCGACTTTGCCAAGGGCCATCTGCCCGCGGCACGGCACCTTGAATTTGCAGAGCTGCAGGCGAAAGTCGCGCAACTCGTGAAGAACAAGAGCAACCCGGTGCTGCTGGTATGCCAGACCGGCCAGCAGTCGAACAAGGCAGCGCGTATCGTGCAGGATGCGGGATACGCCGAAGTCCATGTTCTCGAAGGCGGTGTCGACGCCTGGCAGAAAGCCGGTATGCCGGTTGTGAAACAAGGAGCAGCCAAGTGAACAAAGTCATCATGTACAGCACCCAGGTGTGCCCGTATTGCCAGATGGCCGAACGTCTTTTAAAGTCGCGCGGCGTCGAGCACGTTGAAAAGGTACTGATCGACAAAGACCCGGCCCGTCGTGAAGAAATGATGACCCGGACTGGTCGCCGTACAGTGCCGCAGGTGTTCATCGGCGAGACGCATGTCGGCGGGTACGATGATCTGTCCGCGCTCGATCGCGCGGGCGGTTTGATGCCTCTGCTCGAACCTGCCTGAACGAAGCTGCCTGACTCATGCGCCGGCCGGCGCGTGAGTGGGGCAGGTGAAATACAAGTCGGTGCATGCTGGCCCTTCAAGGACAACTTCGAGGGTTGGCGATGCGCCGCAATGATCTGGCGGCCCGTGGAGTCATGGGCCGCCGCCACGCATACCTATCAGGGAATCACTCAATCATGTCCGACGAGAATAACCAGCCGTTCTTCAACATCCAGCGCATCTACCTGAAGGACATGTCGCTCGAGCAGCCGAATTCGCCGGGCATCTTCCTCGAGCAGGAAATGCCGTCGGTCGAAGTCGAAGTCGACGTGAAGGCCGAGCGCCTCGCCGACACCGTGTTCGAAATCCTCGTGACGGGCACGGTCACGGCCAAGGTGTCGGACAAGGTTGCGTTCCTGATCGAAGCCAAGCAAGCCGGCATTTTCGACATCCGCAACATTCCGGCTGAACAGATCGATCCGCTGGTCGGCATTGCCTGCCCGACGATCCTGTTCCCGTACCTGCGGTCGAACATCGCCGACGCGATCACCCGCGCAGGTTTCCCGCCGATCCACCTCGCCGAGATCAACTTCCAGGCGCTGTACGAGCAACGGCTCGCGCAAATGGGCGGCCAGGAAGGCGCGGCGCAAAACGGCGTCACGCATTAACGCGTCCGTTCGGTGCCGGCTATGAAGGTTGCTGTCCTCGGCGCCGGTGCATGGGGCACAGCCCTCGCCGGCCATCTGGCCGCACGGCACGACACGGTGCTGTGGGCGCGTGAATCCGCGCTCATCGCCGATCTCTCCGCTTCGCACGAAAACGCCCGCTATCTGGCGGGCGTTGCGTTGCCGGCGTCCCTTCGCTATGAAGCTGATCTGAACGCGGCGCTCGACCACGCGCTCGCCGACGACGCGTTATGCGTCGTGGCGACGCCGGTCGCCGGTCTGCGGGGTCTGTTCCGGGCGATGCACGACGCGGGCAAAGTGCCGGCGCATGTGGTGTGGTTGTGCAAAGGTTTCGAAGCGGACTCGCAGTTGTTGCCGCATCAGGTGGTCGCGGCTGAATTGCCGGGGCATGGCAGTAACGGCGTGCTGTCGGGTCCGAGTTTCGCTCGTGAAGTCGGGCAGGGCTTGCCGGTCGCGTTGACGATCGCCAGCACTTCACAGACATGCCGGGAGCGTACGGTTGCCGCGTTCCATCATGGCGCCATGCGCATCTATACCGGCGACGATATCGTCGGCGTGGAAGTGGGTGGCGCGGTGAAGAACGTGCTGGCGATTGCCACGGGTATTGCCGATGGCCTTGGCCTCGGTTTGAATGCGCGCGCTGCGCTGATTACGCGTGGCCTCGCTGAAATGTCGCGCCTCGGCGTGACGCTTGGCGGACGGGCCGAGACGTTCACCGGTTTGACCGGGCTGGGCGATCTGATCCTGACCGCCACGGGCGATCTGTCGCGCAATCGCACGGTCGGCGTGCAGCTCGCCGCGGGCCGTACGCTCGACGATATCCTCGGCGGCCTCGGTCACGTGGCCGAAGGCGTGCGTTGTGCGCAAGCCGTGTTGGCGATCGCTCGCGCTCATGCGATCGAAATGCCGATCACGCAGGCGGTCTGTGCTGTGCTGTTCGACGGCGTAGCGCCCCGCGACGCCGTCAGCGCCTTGCTGCGGCGCGATTCGAAAGCAGAATAAGTCTTGCCTTTCAGCCGTTTAGCGCGAAAAGCGCTGAACGGCTGCCCACCATCGCTGTCCACGTTTTATCGACGCTTCGGACCAGCGAGGTTCTCATGCTCCGTTTTAACAATTGCACGCTAGAAGCGCGTGTGGTCGACATCACGACACTCGTCGTGGATGCGATCGTCAATGCGGCGAATACTTCGTTGCTAGGCGGGGGCGGTGTGGACGGCGCGATTCACCGCGCGGCCGGCAAGGAATTGCTGCGTGAGTGCGAGACGCTCGGCGGCTGCGCGACCGGCGATGCGAAAATCACCCGAGGCTATCAGTTACGGGCCAAACACGTGATTCATGCTGTCGGCCCAGTCTGGCAGGGTGGTGCGCGCGGCGAGGCGGACCTGCTTGCCTCCTGCTATCAACGCTCGCTCGAAGTCGCGCATCAAGCGCATTGCACGAGCATTGCATTCCCCGCGATTAGTTGCGGCGTCTACCATTTTCCTGCCAACGAAGCCGTGCAGATCGCTGTGGGCGCCGTGCTTGAAACTTTGCCACGCACCCCGAAAATCGAGCACGTGGTGTTCGCCTGTTTCGACGACGCTATGCTCGCGCGCTACGAAGCCGAATTGGAACGCCGTCAGGCGCCGCCGTCGAAGCCGGTCTGACGCCACGCTTCGAAGACGACCACGGCGACCGTATTCGACAGATTCAAGCTGCGGTTGCCCGGTCGCATCGGCAGGCGCACGCGTTGTTCATTGGCGAATTGATCGACCACTGCGTCAGGCAGGCCGCGCGTTTCGGCGCCGAACACGAACCAGTCGCCGGATTGAAAGGCATGCTCGTGAAACCGGCCCGAGCCACGGGTGGTGAAGGCGAACATCCGCGCCGGATCGGGCGCTTCCTTGGTGACGAACGCTGCCCAATCGGCATGCACGTTCATCTGCGCATACTCGTGATAGTCGAGACCGGCGCGGCGCAACTTGGCGTCGTCGAGCGGAAAGCCGAGCGGCTCGATCAGATGCAGCCGCGCGCCGGTGTTGGCGCACAGGCGGATGACATTGCCGGTGTTCGGCGGGATTTCGGGTTCGACGAGAACGACATTGAACATGATGGCTTCAGGTAGAGACTAGTTTTTCGGCGTACGCAGCGCGACGAAGTTGGTGACGCGCCGCGCGCCGGCAGCTTTGAGCGTACGCGCCAGCGCTTCGAGTGTCGCGCCGGTCGTCATGACATCGTCGACGATACCGACATGCAGACCTCGCACTGGTTTGGCGACTTTGAATGCCCGACCCACGTTCAAGCGGCGCGCGTCCAGGTCGAGCCGCGATTGTGGCGCGGTGTGGATCACACGATGCAGCAAGGTGGCGTCGCTGCGTACATTCAGCGCGCGGGCCAAGGGCCTCGCAATCTGCCAGGCCTGGTTGTAGCCGCGCTCGGTAAGACGTTTGTTGGCCAGCGGCACGGGCGCGAGCACATCGGGTTTATCAGCCGCGTCCACCCATGAATCCCCTGCGAGGCGCGCAAGGCGTTGCGCAAACTCGCGCGCCAGCATCAGCCGGGCGCGGAATTTCAGCCCGAGCGCCAGGGCGTCGAGCGGCTGGCGGTAATCGGCGAGAGCGAAGGTCGCCTCGAAAGGCGGCGGCTCGCCGATGCAATCCGCACAGCGATATTGCGCGTGGCCCGCCCGGCGCGTTCCGGACAAAGGGACCGCGCATACCGTGCAACGCAACCTTGCTTCGTTCCAATACGCCTCGTCACAACCGGCACACAGCGTCTTATGCGACAAATTGCCGCACAACGCGCAGAGGTTTGGCAAGGCGGCGTGCATCACATGCGGCCACGCCGAATATAAGCCGCGCGTGAAGCGTGCAAAAAGTGTGGTCGAGTCGCCAGGAGACGAGGATTTTTTTCGGAATGGCATGATTGGACCGCCCGCAAAGGCCTTTCACGCTGAAGGGGAGGAAGCGAGCGAGTATACTTCGTGCTCTACGCCAGTACGACACCCATGCCCCCAACTACGTCTCAATCTGGCCGTCCGGCCTATGATTCCCGGCGCCTCAGGCAGATTTTCGACCGCCGTGCTGCGACCTTCGACCAAGTCGCGTTCCTGCCGCGCGAAATCGCGCAGCGCATGCGCGAGCGCCTCGACTACATCAAGGTTACGCCGTCGAGCGTGCTCGACGCCGGTTGCGGTGCGGGCGAAGACATCCCCGCATTGCGCGAACGCTTCCCCGAGGCGCCAGTGTTCGGCACCGACCTTGCGCACGGAATGCTCAGCCGCGCGCTGCATCACGATTCCGGCGACACAAGCTGGCGGCGCTTTCTGCCGGCCACACTTGGCAAGGCGCTCGGCGCCCGCGGTCCGCGTTTTGCGCAGGCCGACTTCTCGGTGCTGCCGTTCGCGGCCGGCGCCTTCGAATTCATCTGGTCCAATCTTGCTCTCCACTGGCACTCGCGGCCCGACCTCGTGTTTCCTGAGTGGCAACGCGTGCTGAAGGTGAGCGGCCTGCTGATGTTCAGCACGCTCGGCCCCGATTCGCTGAAGGAATTGCGCGGCGCCTACGCCGAGGTCGAGGCCGCGCATGGCGTCCCCTCGCGCAAGCATGTGATCGACTTTGTCGACATGCATGACCTTGGGGATATGCTGGTCGAGAGCGGTTTCGAGATTCCTGTGATGGATCAGGAAACACTCACTATTACGTATAAGTCGCCCGAGTCGCTGCTCGCAGACGTGCGCCGCTGGGGCGCGTATCCGTTCGAGCGCGAGGCCACTTCGAATGCCGTCGCGCGTAGGCTGCACAAGGCTTTGCTGGCGGCGCTCGAAGCCCGCCGGCGCGCCGACGGCACGATCGCGCTCACCTTCGAAGTGATCTACGGCCACGCCTGGAAAGCCGTGCCGCGCACCACGGCCGAAGGGCATGGGATCGTGCGGATCGAGGATATCGGACGAGGCTCGTCGCGGAATCGATGAGGAATCAACGAAGCGGTAAAGAGGACATCTGTTATGTCTGAAATTACCGCTTCAAAAGACGCGCGAAAGCTGCGTCAAAACGGCGCGGAGGCTTGTCGCACCGGGCTTGTGAGCCGATTGAGGCTTGCTTGTGGATGCCATGGATCGCGCCTATAATGCGTCAGTTTGTCGCCCGGAGTTCCCACATTTGGGGCGGCAGGCCCGAGGCATAGGGCTGCAACATGAAGTGACGCGGCAGTAATTAAAGTGGCTGGATTCTGCGGTCGCAAGCAATGGCCGCAGGCGGTGATTGGAGACGGTCGGCGGGAGGCAGCGATGGAAGCATCAGATCTGCTGGCGGATTCAGAACCAGTTCTCAAAGACTGGACGATGAAGCGCAACTGTTCGATATCACCGCGGCAGTTTGTGTGTTTCTACGTGTCGCTTGCGTTGTTCTCGTTGGCAATTGCTTTCATGCTGGTTCTGGTCGGCGCCTGGCTGGTGTTGCCGTTCACCGGTATTGAATTGCTGGCGGTGGGCATCGCGTTTGCCATATATGCGCGTCATGCTGTCGATTACGAGCGCGTCCGGCTGTTTCAGAACCGGCTTGTGATCGAGCAGGTCAGCGCCGAGCGGCTCACGCAGTTCGAATTCAATCCGCGCTGGGTGCGGATCGAACCGGGCGCAACGCCGCGTGACCAGATCAAACTGGTCTCGCGCGGACAGACGATCATGATCGGGCAACATCTCGCGCAGTATCGGCGCGCGCAGTTCGCAGGCGAATTGCGTATGTGGCTCACACACTGTTAGATGTGTTGAGACGCGCGGCGTTCACGGGGAGCGCGAGACAGCCTGCCAGCGGGGTCGAGGGTTTGAATGGAAATTTTGGGTAAGGAAGCTATGAAAACAATCAAGCGAGCCCTCATGGGCGTGCTGGCGATGAGCGGACTGCTTTTCGCCGGGGCGGCCCTGGCAGTGGGCGATGTTCCGGGCGGCCCTGCCGTCAACGAGATCAATCTCCAGCCGCCGGCGACCAAAATCGCTGAGGAGCTCTACAGCCTCCACACGTTCATGCTGATCCTGTGCACGGTGATCTTCGTCGGCGTGTTCGCAGTGATGTTCTATTCGATGTTTGCGCACCGCAAATCGAAAGGCCATAAGGCTTCCCATTTCCACGAAAGCACTACCGTCGAAATCATCTGGACGATCGTGCCGTTCGTCATCGTCGTGCTGATGGCGCTCCCCGCCACCAAGACCGTCGTCGCGATGAAGGACACCACGAACGCCGACGTCACCATTAAGGTCACGGGCTACCAGTGGAAGTGGGGCTACGACTACGTAAAGGGTCCGGGTGAGGGCATCAGCTTCCTGTCCACGCTGGCCACGCCGCGTGCGCAAACCGATGGCCGCGAGCCGATTTCCACCACGTACCTGCAGGAAGTCGACAATCCGCTCGTCGTCCCGGTCGACAAGAAAATCCGCATCATCACCACCGCGAACGACGTGGTCCACTCCTGGTACGTGCCGGCTTTCGGCGTGAAGCAGGATGCGATTCCGGGCTTTGTGCGCGACACGTGGTTCAAGGCTGACAAGACCGGCACCTTCCGCGGCTTCTGTACGGAACTGTGCGGCAAGGAACACGCTTTCATGCCGGTGGTGGTCGAAGTGCTGTCGGCAGACGACTACGCGAAGTGGGTCGATACGCAAAAGAAGAAAATGGCCGCCGGCCAGGACGATCCGAACAAGACCTACACCATGGCTGAGCTGATGGAGCGCGGCGGTAAGGTGTACGCAGCGAACTGCGCGGTCTGCCATCAGCCGACCGGCAAGGGCGCAGGCGCATTCCCGGCGCTGGACGGCAGCAAGATCGCCAACGGCCCGATCGCCGAGCACGTGAGCCTGGTGCTGAAGGGCAAGAACGCGATGCCTTCGTGGGCGCCGACGCTGAACGACGTCGAAATCGCTTCGGTCATCACGTACGAACGTAATTCGTGGGGCAACCACACCGGCGATATTCTCCAGCCGAAGCAGATTCTGGACGCACGTAACGGCAAGCTGCCGGAAGGCGGCAATCATCTGGCCGACGCAGGCGCGGCTGCTAGCGGCGCGGATGCCGCAGCCTCGGGCGCAGCGTCTGCCTCCGGCGCAGAAGCCGCTCCGGCTGCCTCGGACACCTCGGCAGCTCTCCCGGCAAACGTCTACTTCGACACCGGCAAGAGCACGCTGCCGGCCGATGCGAAAGCGGCGGTCGACGCGGCCGCGGCCTACGCGAAAGCACACCCGGACGCCAAGTTCACGCTGTCGGGCTTCACCGACGCCACCGGCTCTGCCGAAGTCAACGCGAAGCTCGCGAAGACCCGTGCCGAAGCCGTGCGCGACGCGCTGAAAGCAGCCGGCATTGCCGAAGACCACATTATTTTGAAGAAGCCGGAAACGATCACGGGCGGCGGCGACGCGAAAGAAGCCCGGCGTGTCCAGATCAGCCCGGCTGCCTGACGTGTTCATGGTCAGCACCGCAGTATTCGCATTAGGAGATTGTCATGTCTAGCATCGGACACGATGTAACCGCGGGCCACGAGCACGTGCACGGCGACCATGCCCACGAAACGCCGCATGGCTGGCGTCGTTGGCTGTTCGCAACCAATCACAAGGACATCGGTACGCTGTACCTGATCTTCTCGTTCACCATGTTCCTCTCCGGGGGCGTGATGGCGCTGATGATCCGTGCCGAACTGTTCGAGCCGGGCCTGCAGATCATGCGCCCCGAGTTCTTCAACCAGTTGACCACCATGCACGGCCTGATCATGGTGTTCGGCGCGATCATGCCGGCCTTCGTCGGCTTCGCGAACTGGATGGTGCCGCTGCAGATCGGCGCATCGGACATGGCTTTCGCGCGCATGAACAACTTCAGCTTCTGGCTGCTGCCGGTGGCTGCAGTGTTGCTGGTCGGTTCGTTCTTCGCACCGGGCGGCGCGACCGCCGCGGGCTGGACGCTGTACGCACCGCTATCGACGCAGATGGGCCCGGGCATGGACTTCGCAATTTTCGCGGTCCACTTGATGGGTGCTTCGTCGATCATGGGCGGGATCAACATCGTTGTGACGATCCTGAACATGCGCGCGCCTGGCCTCACGCTGATGAAGATGCCGATGTTCGTCTGGACATGGCTGATCACCGCGTACCTGCTGATTGCCGTGATGCCGGTTCTGGCGGGCGCGATCACCATGGTGCTGTTCGATCGTCACTTCGGCACGTCGTTCTTCAATGCGGCAGGCGGCGGCGACCCGGTGATGTATCAGCACATCTTCTGGTTCTTCGGACACCCCGAGGTGTACATCATGATCTTGCCGGCGTTCGGGATCGTGTCGCAGGTGATCCCGGCGTTCTCGCGCAAGCCGCTGTTCGGCTATAGCTCGATGGTGTACGCAACCTCGTCGATCGCGATTCTGTCGTTCATGGTCTGGGCGCACCACATGTTCGCGACCGGCATGCCGGTAACGGGCCAGCTGTTCTTCATGTACGCGACGATGCTGATCGCCGTACCGACGGGTGTGAAGGTGTTCAACTGGGTCGCGACGATGTGGCGCGGTTCGCTGTCCTTCGAAACGCCTATGCTGTTCGCGGTCGGCTTCCTGCTGGTGTTCACGTTCGGCGGTCTGTCGGGCCTGATGCTCGCTATGGCGCCGCTCGACATCCAGTATCACGGTACTTATTTCGTGGTGGCCCACTTCCACTACGTGCTAGTGGCGGGTTCTCTCTTCGCGTTGTTCTCCGGGTGGTACTACTGGTCGCCGAAGTGGACCGGCTGGATGTACAACGAAACGCGCGGCAAGATCCATTTCTGGGCGTCGATGTTCTTCTTCAACCTCGCGTTCCTGCCGATGCACTTTGTCGGTCTCGCAGGTATGCCGCGTCGTTACGCTGACTACCCGGCACAGTTCACCGACTGGAACCAGGTCATCTCGATCGGCGCATTCGGCTTCGGTCTGGCGCAGGTGTACTTCCTGTTCGCAGTCGCACTGCCGGCCTACCGTGGCGGTGGCGAGCACGAGAAAGCGGGCGATAAGCCGTGGGACGGCGCAACGGGCCTTGAATGGACCGTGCCGAGCCCGGCTCCGTTCCACACGTTCGAAAACCCGCCGACCGTCGAGTAATCGGCGTTCAGCGAGGTTGCCGGTTCTGGCGGCGTGGTGTCAGTCGCCGCCCGAACCGGGCAGCCATGCGAGCAGTGGTGGCACCTTGTAGTGACGAAAGTATTCAGAAAGTCGAGCATGACGCGCAATCCTCAAGAAAGACGTACGCCCGAGCAGGTTCGCGCGGGCAACCGGCGGATCGGTATCGTGATGTTTGTCATCGCCGCGGCTTTTTTTGCGAGCGTCATCATCCATCAGAAGTGGTTCACCTGACGGGCTAGTTCGAGTCTGTGTGCAGGATTGTTGAGGATTGAGATGTCGACGCAACCGCCGGCTCGGGCCGATCGCTCTTTTAACCGTTCGATGCTGATCAAGCTGTTCATCGTCGCGTTGATGATGTTCGGTTTTGGTTTTGCGCTGGTGCCGATGTACCGCGCGATCTGCCAGATCACCGGCATCAACAACCTCGTGCAGCGTGATGCCACGGTGCGTGAGGCGAAGAATACGCAGGTCGACATGAGTCGTACGATTTCGATCGAATTCGATGCGAACGCGCGCGGCCCGCTGGGTTTCAAGCCGGAGCAACGTAGTCTCGATGTGCATCCGGGCGAAGTGACGACAGTGATGTACGAGGTCAGCAACGAACAGGCGCGCACGATTCAGGCGCAGGCCATTCCGAGCTACGCGCCGAAGCAGGCCACCGAGTACTTCAAGAAGATCGAGTGTTTTTGCTTTACGCAGCAGACTTTGACTGCGAACCAGACGAAGCGGTTGCCGGTGGTGTTCGTCGTCGACCCGAAGTTGCCGAAGGATGTGAAAACGATCACGTTGTCGTACACGTTCTTTGAATTGAATACGCCGGCAGCGGCGACGGCCGGGAGCGCAGCACCCACGGCCAACACGGCGGCAACCACCGCCAATCCCGCCTGACGGCACTGGCCGCAGGCGAAGGAAGAAGACGTTAATGAGCGATAACCGCGGCAGCCCACGCAAGAGCAGTTTCGGCCAGTCGATGAAAGCCGTGTTCTGGTCGTTTTTCGGGGTGCGCAAGCGTCGTGATCTGGAAGCGGACGCAACGCAGTTGAATCCGCTGCATGTGCTTGCAGCAGCGCTGATCAGCGTAGCTATCCTGATCGGGGTGTTGATCCTGATCGTGCATGCCGTAGTGGGTTGAGCCGGCAGGCACACAAGTCGTACCGGGCGAAGCAGAGCCCACGAATTAGAGAGAAGCGGTGCGGTATCGACGCGCCGCCGAAGATACAGCCGGAGATTCCGGAACAACTGGACTGAAGTGGAGAATCAAGAATGAGCGGTCAAAACGAGAGCCCGTACTATTTCGTACCGCATCCGTCGCGGCATCCGATCAGCGCCGCGGTCGGATTGCTGGTCATGCTCGGATCGCTTGCGGCCTGGATCAACGAACATGAACTGGCGCCGATCGGTGTCGTCGTCGGGTTGCTGTGGCTGCTCTATACCTTGTGGCACTGGTTCGGCGACGCGATCGCCGAGTCGGAAGGCGGCATGTACGGCAAGAATGTCGACAAGTCGTACCGCTGGAGCATGAGCTGGTTCATCTTCTCCGAAGTGATGTTCTTCGGCGCTTTCTTCGGCGCGCTGTTCTATGCACGTGAAATCGCGCTGCATCAGCTCGGCAGCCTCGACTACAAGCTGATCTGGCCGGATTTCTCGGCGGTGTGGCCGAACAATGGTCCGGCAGCTCTGGTCTCGACCTTCAAGTCGATGCAGCCGTGGCCGGTGCCGACCATCAACACGGCGCTGCTGCTGTCGTCCGGCGCTACGTTGACGGTTTCGCATCACGCACTGCGTGAAGATCATCGCAAGAAGGCGATCATCTGGCTGGCGGCTACGCTGGTGCTCGGCGTCTGCTTCCTGTTCCTGCAAGGCTTCGAGTATTTCCACGCGTATAACGAACTGAACCTGACGCTGTCCTCGGGTGTGTATGGTTCGACGTTCTTCCTGCTGACGGGCTTCCACGGTTTCCACGTGTTCCTCGGCGGTACGATGCTGGCCGTGGTGCTGGTGCGGATGATTCGCGGCCACTTCACTGCGGAGCATCACTTCGCATTCGAAGGTGCCGCTTGGTACTGGCACTTTGTGGACGTCGTGTGGCTTGGGCTGTACATCGTCGTGTACTGGCTGTAACGCAGTCTGGCCTGCGCCGACCGGTTTCCGGAACGGTGCGCGGGCCGTTCGCGCATCGCCATTCAAAGGCGCGGCGCACGAGCAGTACGCAAGTTATGCAGCGCCGCCCTCGACCCTGTCAGGGCGGCGTTTTGTTTGGCGGCGTGAAGAGTTTTTTCCGCCGAGCTCAACGCCCGTAAGGAATGCCGGTCGACTGAATCCAGCCCATCCAGTGAGCGAACAGGATGAACAGGAACAGCGAGATCGACAGACCCACCCGCGTGGCGAGCGACCAGACCATCCGCTTGGTTTTGCCCTTGTCATGCATCATGAAGTAAAGCGCGGACACCATGCTGGCGATGATCAGGACGAAGGCGATGGGAACGAGAATGTGCATGGAACCAACTGAAACCGGGAAGCGCAGAGGCAAGACGTTTATTATCGCACCGCGCGCCAGCGTCTGCCGTGCGTTCAGGACGCCGTCGCAAGCGGTGGTGCCGGAGGGTGTTCGATGAAGTTCCGCCTTATTCCCGTGCTGCTGATTCTGCTGGTGATCGTGGTGACGGTGCGGCTCGGTTTCTGGCAGCGCGACCGCGCACATCAGAAGGAAGCGCTCGAGGCGCACATGACGCAGTTCGAAAATGCGCCCGCGCAGCCTGTCAGCGCGACGCCGGTCGAACTGAAGGACATCGAATTTCATCGCGTGAAGGCGCGTGGCAGTTTCGTCGCGGACAAAGTTGTCTACCTGGATAATCGCCCGTATAACGATCAGCCGGGCTTTTACGTCGTGATGCCTTTTAAACTGGCCGACGGCGGTTACGTGCTGGTCAATCGCGGCTGGCTACCGCGCAACATGAACAATCGCGAGACCATTGCGCCGTACATCACGCCGCAAGGCGAGATCGAAATCGAAGGCATTGCGCGTGCCGATGCCTCGCGTGCATTCGAGTTGGGACAGGGCGGATCGGCCGCGCATCAGAAGATCCGCCAGAATCTGGATACGGCGGCCTACGCCGCGGAAACCGGGTTGCCGTTGCAATCGTTCGTGATCCAGCAATTGAGCGACGACGGCGACAAGCTGGTGCGCGACTGGCCGGCGCCAACAACCGGCGTCGAAACCAACTACGGCTACATGTTCCAGTGGTGGGGCATGGCGGCCGCGGCCCTGGTCTTCGGCTTGTACGCCGCGCGCCGCGCCGCGAAGAAAGAGCACGCCCCGGGCGTGTAACGCATCGCCTGCGGTTTCGTGCCCTGAGCAAGGACTCGAAGCCGCGCAATCATTGAAAGAGGTCCTGTAGTGTCGACGCAATCTCCCCGTTCGCCGCAAGCCGGCAAACCCGCAGCTCCGAAAGTGATGCCTGGTCAACCCAATGGCGAGGGATCGTGGAAGCGCGGCCGCTGGATGCTGCTGTTGCTGGCGGTCATCTGCGCCGCGCCGATCGTCGTATCGTATTTCGTTTACTACGTGGTCAAGCCGGCCGGCGGCAGCACGAGCTACGGCACGCTGGTCGAACCGCAGCGGCCAATTCCCGATTCACTCGTCGTGACGGGTGAAGACGGCAAGCCGCTCAAGCTCGCGACGTTGCGCGGCCGCTGGCTGATGATCTCCGTCGACAACAGCGCATGCGACAAAGCCTGTGTCACCAAGCTGTACTTCATGCGACAAATCCGCGCAGCTCAGGGCCCGGAACGCGAGCGCGTCGTCGAAGTGTGGCTGCGCACCGATGCGGGCAACGTGTCCGACGTGATACAAAAGGCCTACCCCGACACCAACATGCTGATCGCCAATCCGGCGCAGGTGTCCGCATGGCTGCCGACCGACACCGGTACCCAACTCACCGACCACATCTATATGGTCGATCCGAACGGCAATCTGATGATGCGTTTCCCGAAAGATCCGAACCCGAGCAAGATCAAGGTCGACGTGACCAAGCTGCTCAAGTGG
This sequence comes from Paraburkholderia sediminicola, assembly GCF_046026675.1. GTDB lineage: Bacteria > Pseudomonadota > Gammaproteobacteria > Burkholderiales > Burkholderiaceae > Paraburkholderia > Paraburkholderia sediminicola_F. The sequence goes on from NZ_JAQQEY010000001.1 coordinate 362,063, forward strand.
TCGAGCATCGGCTGATGCCGCAACAAGGGTAAGAAAGATGTTCGTACTGCAACTGGCCCTGATCGGCTTGTGTATCGCGTTGTTGCCGTTGTCCTATGTATGGGTCAAGGCCGACGACAACAAATTCCGCAAGCTGGTGTGGCTTACGACTTTCCTGACGCTGGACCTGGTGATGTTCGGCGGCTTTACGCGTCTCACCGATTCTGGTCTCGGCTGCCCGGACTGGCCTGGTTGCTATGGCACGTCGTCGCCGTTCATCGCGCACGCCGCGATTACCGCCGCGCATCAATTGATGCCGACCGGTCCGGTCAGCATGACGAAGGCCTGGATCGAGATGATTCACCGTTACTTCGCGATGGCGATCGGCGTGCTGATCATCGCGCAGACGTTGATTGCGTGGACGGCTCGTATCAAGCGCCGTCCGCTTCATGTGTCGCCGTGGTGGCCGACTTCGCTGCTGCTGCTGATCCTCGTGCAAGGCGCATTCGGCGCGTGGACCGTGACCATGAAGTTGCAGCCGATCATCGTGACGACCCATTTGCTGCTCGGCCTCGCGTTGCTCGGCACGCTCGGCTGGCTGGCCGCGCGCCAAACGCCGCTACCAGCTTTTGAGCCCGAAGCCGCGCGCTGGCGCGCGGCGGCGATCGCCGGTCTCGTGCTGCTGCTCGTGCAGATCGCGTTGGGCGGCTGGGTCAGCACGAACTACGCGGTGCTCGCCTGCACGGACTTCCCGACCTGCAACGGCCAATGGGTCCCGCCGATGGATTTCGCGCACGGTTTTCACCTGTGGCGCGCGCTCGGCATGACCGGTGACGGCGACATGATCACGCAAGATGCGCTGGTCGCAATTCACTGGACCCACCGCACGTTCGCGATCGTCGTGGTCGCCTATCTGGTGTGGTTTGCGCTGAAACTGCGCCGTTTCGAGTCGCTGCGGCGGCCGGCAAACGGCGTGTTGCTGGTGGTGCTGATCCAGTTCATCACCGGTCTGTCGAACATCGTTCTGCAATGGCCGTTGCCCATTGCGGTCGCGCATAACGGGGGAGCCGCGATCCTGCTGCTTCTGCTCGTTATGTTAAACTTTCGGATCGCTTATAGCCGTCCCGGCCGCGCCGTGTTGCCTGCGCGCGATGCCGCGCCAGCGTGACCCCACATGGACAGCACAACTCTCTCCCAAACGCCCGGTAGCCGGGTCTCCCAGTACATCGCCCTGACGAAGCCGCGCGTCACGCAGCTCGCTGTGTTCTGCGCAGTCATCGGCATGTTTCTGTCGACGCCCGGCATGGTGCCGTGGACCGTCCTGATCGGCGGCACGGTCGGCATCTGGCTGCTGGCCGGTGCGGCGTTCGCCATCAATTGCCTGATGGAACAGAAGATCGACGCGAAGATGCGTCGCACGTCGTGGCGGCCGTCCGCGCGCGGCGAAATCACAACCCCGCAGATCCTGCTGTTTTCGGCCGTGCTCGGCGGACTCGGCATGTGGACGCTCTACACGTTCGCCAATCCGCTGACCATGTGGCTCACGCTCGCCACCTTCGTCGGCTACGCGGTTATCTATACTCTGCTGCTCAAACCGGCCACGCCGCAGAACATCGTGATCGGCGGCGCGTCTGGCGCGATGCCGCCGGCGCTCGGTTGGGCCGCCGTCACCGGTCACGTGCCGGGCGACGCATGGATTCTCGTGCTGATCATTTTCGTGTGGACGCCGCCGCATTTCTGGGCGCTCGCACTGTATCGCCGCAAAGACTACGAAAACGCCGGTCTGCCGATGTTGCCGAACACGCACGGCGAAAAGTACACGCGCCTGCATATTCTGCTGTACACCGTGATCCTGTTCGCGGTCACGATGATGCCGTTCATCTCCGGCATGAGCGGCGTGGTGTACCTCGCGGCGGCTGTGTTGCTTGGCGCCGTGTTCCTCGCGTATGCGTGGAGGATCTATCGGGACTATTCCGACGACCTGGCACGCAAGACCTTCCGTTACTCGATCGTCTATCTGTCGCTGCTCTTCGCCGCGCTGTTGATCGACCACTATGCGCGCGTCGTGATCGGCGCGTAACACCCATGCTTACACAACGCTTTGTGCGCACGGCGCGTGCCGCCGCGCGTGTCACTGTAATGGCTTGCGCACTCGGCGGCGCATTGCTGGTGGCCGGCTGCGGTAAGCAGCCGCCCGCGTTCCAGAACCTCGACATCACCGGCAACACGCAATTCGGGAGCAATTTCTCGCTGCCCGACACGTCCGGCAAGGTCCGCACGATGGCGGATTACAAGGGCAAGGTGGTGGTGCTGTTCTTCGGCTATACGCATTGCCCGGACGTTTGCCCGACCACGATGGCCGAGCTTTCGCAAGCGCTGCAGCAACTCGGGCCCGAAGACGCGAAACGCGTGCAGGTGCTGTTTGTCACTGTCGATCCCGACCGCGACACGCCGGCTTTGCTCGCGCAGTACGTGCCGGCGTTCAATCCGACGTTCGTCGGCTTGCGTCCGGCGGACCAGGCGCAGCTCACCAGGATCACGAAAGACTTCCGCGTGTACTACGCGAAGGTGCCGGGCAAGACAGCCGATAGCTACACGATGGACCACACGGCGGCGAGCTATGTGTTCGACCCGGACGGCAAGCTGCGTCTATTCGCGCGTGACGGCCAGGGCGCTACGCCGTGGGTGCACGACATCAAGCTGCTGCTCGATTAATGCATTGATGCAGACGGGTGCGCGAGTTTGCCGCACGCCCGTATTCAATTTCCTTCGCAGTTATCCTCAAGCCGGCATCGGTAAATTCATTCCCGGCGCTAGCCGCGTCGCCTTGAACTCCGTCACTTCGTAACGCGCGAGCTTCTGCTCGGCGAACGGGTCGCTGGCGAGAATCTCATCTAGTCTATCGCGCTCGATGCGCACCGCCAGAATAATGCCGCCGTCGCGTGGCACCTTCGGTCCGGCGGCTACGAATACTCCTGCTTCGAACTGCGCTGTCAGAAACGCGCGATGTGCTTCGAGCGCGTCGTCGACGCGCTCAAGTGGTGCGGTGTAGATGAGGTTGATGACGTACATGAGCGTTCTCGTAAGCGAACAAATGGGCCGCACGGGTTTGCGGGCAATGACCTTCGATTATCTGTCAGCAGCCGATTCGTTGCGCGCGAGCTACGAAGCTTAGTGCCTCGCTCCGGCTACGATGAGTGTGTTCCACATGAACAGCGCCGTTGCAGGGGCATATCCATATGCGATCGTGATATTTCCCATCCCGCCGGTCGTATGAGACCATTTACGGTCCAGTTGGCGGCGCGTCCACAAGATGCCTGCCGCCGGCTTCCACCCGAATCTGACATCGATCAGAACAAGCGAGAATCACATGCAGCGCAGAAATATCCTCAAAGCCCTCTCGGCAGTAATCGCCAGCGCGGCGATCGTCACCAGCTTTGGCGCATACGCCGACGACAAGGTCATCAAGGTCGGCACCATCGGCGGCCCGGATGCGCAAATCTGGGAAGTCGTCACGAAAGTGGCGAAGCGTGAAGGCCTGAATGTGAAGGTCGTCGAATTCAACGACTACGTGCAGCCGAACGCCGCGCTCGACGCCGGCGACCTCGACGCCAACAGCTTTCAGCACCAGCCGTACCTCGACAGCCAGGTCAAGCAACGTGGCTACAAGATCGTCAATGCGGGCCTGACGTACATTTCGCCGCTCGGCATCTATTCGAAGAAGCTGAAGTCGCTGAAGGATCTGGCGCAAGGCGCGAAGATCGCGGTGCCGAACGATCCGTCGAACGAGAACCGCGCGCTGCTGCTATTGCAGGCGCAAGGCGTGATCAAGCTGAAGGCCGGCGCGGGCACGAACGGCAATAACGCCACGGCACTCGACGTCGCCGAGAATCCGAAGAAGATCAAGCTGCTCGAACTGGACGCAGCACAACTGCCGCGTTCGCTGTCGGATGTCGACGCTGCCGCGATCAACACGAACTTCGCGCTGGCCGCCGGTCTGCAGCCGACCAAAGACGCGATCGCGCTCGAAGATATCCACAGCCCGTACGCGAACCTGATCGCCGTGCGCGCACAGGACAAGGACAAGCCGTGGGTCAAGAAGCTGGTCGCGGCCTACCAGTCGGAAGACGTGCGCCAGTTCATCAAGACGCAGTTCAAGGGTTCGGTGGTGCCGTCGTTCTAAGCGACATCCTTCAACCTGTTTTGCAAAACGAAAACGCCGCGGTGACAAACCGTGGCGTTTTTTTGTCCGTACGTCGCGCATTCCATTCGTTGGCGACCCTACAACTCCAACTCCCATCGCTCGATCATGAGATCCTTGCCGAAGCGCCGTTCGGTCGTCGTACAGACGAGCTGGAAGCCGGCGCGCTCGCACAGCCGACGTGGCTCACTGAGCGTGCTAGCCGTGGTCAGCGTGAGTTTGGTGTAGCCCGCGCGTCGCGCGAAGCGCACGCATTCGCTCATCAATTGCGTGCCGATGCCAAGGCGCTGCACGTCCGGCTCGACCCATAAGAGCCGCACGCCCGCCACGGTCGTCGAGATCCCGACGATGCACACCGAGCCGACCACCATGCCGTCCTGATCGGCAACCCAGCACATCTCGCGCACGGGATCGTTGCGCTGCGAGTAATCGGCGACAACGCGCGCGAGCAAGCCTTCGAACGATTGATCCCAACCGTATTGCGCGGCGAACCACTGCGCCTGCCGATGCACGAGCCAGCCGCACTCGCCGGCGCGTGGCTGCCGGAGGCTCACGAGTTCGTGCTGCGGCTTGCTGTCGAGCAAGCGTTCGATCACCTTCATCGCGGCGATCAGGTGTTCCTGGGAAAGCATGGTGAGGCCGTTCAGCAGCGCCGATACTTCGTCGATCGCCGCCGTATCGAGCGGTGCGTAGGCCGCGTGGCCGTTGTCGGTGAGGGCGATCAGCGACTGGCGCGCGTCCGTGTCGGAGGGGCGCCGGGTAATCAGGTTGCGTCGTTCAAAACTGGTCAGAAGGCGGCTGAGGTAGCCACTGTCGAGGCCGAGGTTGCGCCCGAGCACCGAGGCTGTCTGCGCGCGTCCGCGGGACAGTTCGTGCAGAACACGTACTTCCGTCAGCGAGAAGGCGCTCTTTGCCAGATGCTCGTGCAGAGCGCCGATGAGCTGGGTATAGAAGCGGTTGAAATGGCGGACGGCCTGAGCACGCCGCAGCGCCTCGGAATCTGTCAAATGCTGCTCCCCGGGGGAATTTTTATGGCTAGCTACACATCACTATATTGGAACGGAACCCATTAAAAAAGCCGCGCGGCCAAGGAGCGTCCCTAAGTGGTATCAGAAAGATACGGATTTTAGGGCGTCTCTCCGGCCAGGAAGAGAACCAATATGGACCACCCGGGTGCCCTCCGGCAGCCCGAATGCGGGTAAATCCCGATCCCCGTAAACCGCTCTCCGAAGCCCTCAAATCGCCCTCTGACGCTTAGCCAGCAAGGCTTTCCGCTAATTCGTACCAGCATGGGACCAGTTGGTTGACTGGTATTATGTTGGTTATATAATGGGCTCTCATTTTCGTAGGCCGCATTCTTCTAGACGACCGCCGGAGCCCCATGGAAACTCGCTGGTCCGCACTGATGCCTGACGCTCGCAACGTCACGCCGCTCTATCTGCAGCTCGCGCGCAATCTGGCGACGGCGATCCACTGCGGCGTTTGGTCGGCGGGTGAAGCGCTGCCTTCGGAACGCACGCTTTCGGATGCGATCGGCGTGTCGCGCATCACCGCGCGCAAGGCGATCGAGCTGCTGGTCGAACAAGGCCTGATCCGGCGGGCGCGGGGCGCTGGCAGCTTCATTACGCCGCGTGTCGAAGACCCGCTGTCGCGGCTCACCGGTTTCACGAAGAAGATGCAGCAACGTGGTTTCCGGCCGGATTCGGTGTGGCTTGAGCGCGATATCCGCGCTGCCAACCGTGATGAGCTGGTGCACCTAGGCCTTTCACCCGGTGCGGCGGTGACGAGCCTGCGGCGCCTACGGCGCGCGGACGGCATCGTGATGGCGGTCGAGCATTCGGCGCTGCCCGCGGCGATCGTGCCGGATCCGCTGGCCATCGGCGTGTCGCTATACAGCTATCTCGAACAACGTGGCGCTGCCGTCGTGCGCGCCTTGCAGCACTTTCGCGCGGTCAATGCTTCGAGCGAAATCGCGTCGTTGATGGATATCGAACCGCGCTCGGCGCTGCTGGTCATTACCCGTATCGGGTATAGCGCGGACCAGCGTGCGATCGAACTGACTGACACCTATTGCCGCGACGATTACTACGACTTTGTCGCTGAATTGCGCACCTGATTGGCGCGCCTGAGCGGGCCGCCGTCATGTGCGGCACAGCCGAGCGCAATTCAGTCACACCCCGCATTACGCCTCACCAGAGAGACTCATGTTGACCGGAAACATACTCACCACCGATGGGTGGATTTACGGCACGCTCGAATACGAAAACGGCCGCATCACGGCACTGACCGGCGAACGCGTCGATCCGGCGAAGAATGACGCGCCGTACATCCTGCCCGGCTTCATCGATCTGCACGTGCATGGCGGCGGCGGCTCCGACGTGATGGAAGGCGGCGACGCGATCGAAACCATCACCCGCACGCATGCGCGTCACGGTACGACCAGCCTGCTCGCCACCACGATGACCGCGCCGCGCGACGAGCTGATGAATGTCGTCGCGGAGCTGGGCAACAACGCGCGCATTCGCACGCCAGGCGGATCGCGCGTGCTCGGCGTCCATCTGGAAGGACCGTACATCAACCCCGGCAAGCTCGGCGCGCAGCCGGACGCCGCGGTGTCCGCGGTGATGGACGAAGTGCTGAAGTATCTGTCGATCGCGCCGATTCGCGTGGTCACGTTGGCGCCCGAAATCGCCGGCCACATGGAGATCATCTCCGAGATGGCGGCGCGCGGCGTGCGCGTGCAGCTCGGCCATTCGCTCGGCACCTACGACGACGCCGTCGCCGCACTCAAGCATGGCGCATGTGGCTTCACGCATCTGTTCAACGCGATGTCGCCGCTGCATCACCGCAATCCTGGCCTCGTCGGCGCCGCGCTCGCGCATGCCGAATTCGCCGAAATCATTCCCGACCTGCTGCACGTCCATCCGGGCGCGATCCGCGCCGCGTTGCGGGCGATCCCGCGTCTTTACGTAGTGACGGACAGCACCTCGGCTACCGGCATGCCCGATGGCGAATACCGCCTCGGCAGCCAGCATGTGACGAAGTGCCTCGGCGGCGTGCGTCTCGCCGACGGCACGCTCGCCGGCAGCACGCTGACGATGGATCAGGCGCTGCGCAATCTCGTATCGATCGGCTTGCCGATCGCCGATGTTTCAAACCGTTTGTCGCGCTACGCCGCCGACTACCTCGGCATCGAAGACCGCGGCCGCATCGCGCGCGGTGCGTGGGCCGATGTGGTCGTGTTCGATCGTGAACTGGCGTTGACCGCGACATACGTCGAAGGAGAATCAATTGTCGAATATGCTTAAAGAGGCGCTGGCGTCCGCTGAAACGGTCGCCGCGCAGCTCAGGGACATCTCGCGCGTCGAAACATTGGCGGCGAAGCTCGCCCAGCAACCGCGCCATGTTGCGCTGACGGTCGCGCGCGGTAGCTCGGATCATGCGGCGAGTTACTTCGCAAGCCTGACGATGAGCCGCCTCGGTGTGCCGGTCGCCTCGCTGCCGATGTCGGTCGCGACGCTCCAGCAAGCGCCGCTGCAGGTGCGCGATCAGCTCGCGCTGGCGTTCTCGCAATCGGGCAAGAGCCCGGATCTGGTCGGCACGATGGAAGCGTTGCGCAAGGCCGGCGCGTTGACGGTGGCCGCAGTGAATGCGCCGAACTCGCCGTTGGCAGACGCTTGCGAATTTCACCTGCCGCTCGTGGCCGGTCCGGAACTGAGCGTCGCGGCGACCAAGAGCTACATCGCGATGCTGTCGATCTCTGCGCAACTGGTCGCTCACTGGCAGAAAGACGAAGCGTTGCTCGGCGCGCTGAACACGCTGCCCGACGCCTTGCAAGCCGCCGGCAAGCTCGACTGGTCGAAGGCAGTGGACGAACTGCGTGGCGTCGAACGCATGATCGTGATCGGTCGCGGTCTGGGCCTCGCGATCGCGCAGGAAGCCGCGCTGAAATTGAAGGAAACCTCCGGCATTCAGGCCGAAGCGTTTTCGAGCGCGGAAGTGCGGCATGGTCCGATGGAACTGATCGATCGCGACTACCCGCTGCTGGTCTTCGCACCGCGCGGTCCCGAACAAGCCGGCTTGCTGCAACTCGCGCGCGACATGCAGGCGCGCGGCGCCCGCGTGCTGCTCGCCGCGCCGGCCGACGTGCCGGAAGCGACGCTGCCGCTCGCCACCACCGCTCATGCGGCGCTCGATCCGATCGCTGCAATCCTGTCCTTTTACGTGATGGCTGCCGGCCTTGCCGCCGCACGCGGGCGCAATCCTGACGCGCCCCGCCATCTCAACAAAGTCACCGAAACTCACTGACGAGAAATCAGATGCGACGTGTCGAGGAGTCCCGCTTGAAGAGTCATTCTGAAGGCCATATTGTTTTGCTCGCGCCGATGACCGGTCCGGTCGTGCCGCTGGCGAATGTGCCCGACCCCGTGTTTTCGGGCGGCATGTTCGGCGACGGCATCGGCATCGATCCGCTCGAGGGGCGACTCGTTGCGCCGTGCGACGGCACCATCACCCATCTCGCGCGCACCGGCCACGCGGTCACGCTCGCGACGGCCGAAGGCGTGGAGATTCTGTTACACATCGGCATCGATACCGTCGAGATGAATGGCAAGGGCTTTGCGCCGATGGTCGCGCAAGGCGCGCATGTGCGTACCGGGGACATCCTGATCGAGTTCGACCAGGACCAGGTCGCGCTGAATGCGCCGAGCCTCGTCTCGGTCGTCGCGATTGCCAATTCGGATGCGTTCGAGATTGTCGAGCGTGCGCAGGACGGCATGCTGAAGGCAGGCGAAACGCCGTTGCTGATGCTGCGCGCTCGCGGTGGCGAGGCGGCGCACGCCTCGCGCCAGGCGAGCGCCACCAACGTGACCGAAGAAGCCCGTCAGCAAGTCACGCTGGTCCACGCGGGCGGTCTGCATGCACGGCCGGCAGCACGCGCTCGCGAAGCGGCGCGCGGTTTCGATGCGCGTGTCGAAGTGCGCTATGAAGGGCGCAAGGCGGCGATCGAGAGCGTGGTCGGTTTGCTCGGCCTCGGCGCGGGCGAAGGTGCGACTGTCGAGTTGCTCGGCGTCGGTCCGCAAGCCCAGGCAGCGATCGAAGCGATCGCACACGAATTGACGCGTGAAGCGCACGGCGAAGTCGAAGAGAAGCCGGCTCGTCAAAGTTCGCCGGCGCCGCAAGCACGTGCCCGCGCCGCGGGCGAAGCGCTCGCACCGAACATGCTCGCGGGCGTGTGCGCGTCGCCGGGCGTCGCGGTCGGCAAGCTGGTACGTTGGGACGATGCGGACATCGATCCGCCGGAAAAGGCGAACGGCACGTCGGCGGCCGAAAGCCGGTTGCTCGACAAGGCGATTGCTACCGTCGACGCGGACCTCGACACAACCGTGCGTGACGCATCGCAACGCGGCGCCGTTGGCGAAGCAGGGATTTTCTCGGTGCATCGCGTGCTGCTTGAAGACCCGACCTTGATCGACGCAGCGCGCGATCTGATCAGCCTCGGTAAGAGCGCCGGCTTTGCGTGGCGCGAAGCGATCCGCGCACAGATCGCCATCCTGACGAACATCGAAGACGCCTTGCTCGCGGAACGTGCTGCCGATCTGCGCGACATCGAAAAGCGCGTGTTGCGCGCGCTCGGTTATACGAATGCGGCGGCACGCACATTACCGGAAGAGGCTGTGTTGGCGGCCGAAGAGTTCACGCCGTCGGATTTGTCGTCGCTGGATCGTACGCGTGTCACCGCGCTGGTGATGGCGCGCGGCGGTGCCACTTCGCATGCGGCGATTCTCGCGCGCCAGGCCGGCATTCCGGCGCTGGTCGCAGTCGGCGATGCATTGCACGCGATCCCTGAAGGCACGCAAGTGGTGGTGAACGCCACTACCGGCCGTCTCGAATTCGCGCCGACTGAGCTCGACGTCGAACGTGCCCGTCTTGAGCGCAGCCGCCTCGCCGGCGTGCGCGAAGCGAATCGCCGTACGTCGCAACAGGCGGCCGTGACTTCCGATGGCCGCGCGATCGAAGTCGCCGCGAACATCGCCACGCTCGACGACGCGAAAACCGCCGTCGACAACGGCGCCGATTCCATCGGCCTGCTGCGCACCGAACTGCTGTTCATTCACCGCGCCTCGGCGCCGACCATCGACGAACATCGCCAGAGCTACCAGGCCATCGTCGAAGCGTTGAGCGGCCGCACCGCGATCATTCGCACGCTGGACGTGGGCGCGGACAAGGAAGTCGATTACCTGACGCTGCCGCCCGAACCAAACCCGGCGCTCGGCCTGCGTGGCATCCGCCTCGCACAAGTGCGCCCGGATCTACTCGACGATCAGTTGCGCGGCCTGCTCGCGGTCCAACCGCTCGGCGCCGTACGTATCCTGCTGCCGATGGTCACGGATGTCGGCGAATTGATCCGCATCCGCAAACGCATCGACGAATTCGCCCGTGAATCGGGCCGGACCGAACCGATCGAAGTCGGCGTGATGATCGAAGTGCCATCGGCTGCCTTGCTCGCCGATCAACTGTCGCAACACGCGGATTTCCTGTCGATCGGCACCAACGATCTGACGCAATACACGCTCGCCATGGACCGTTGCCAGGCTGATCTCGCGGCGCAAGCGGACGGCTTGCATCCGGCGGTGCTGCGCCTGATCGCAGCGACCGTGCAGGGTGCCAACAAGCATGGCAAATGGGTCGGTGTATGCGGCGCACTGGCGGGCGATCCGCTGGCCATGCCGCTGCTCGTCGGCCTCGGCGTGACCGAGCTCTCGGTGGATCCGGTGTCGGTGCCGGGCATCAAGGCGCGAGTGCGCAACCTCGATTATCAGCTGTGCCGTCAACGCGCCCAGGATGCCCTGGCGCTCGAATCGGCGCAGGCGGTAAGAGCAGTAAGCCGCGAAACCTGGCCGCTGGACTGAACCCCACACAGTCCGCAACCAGCTTCGCATAGTCACTACGTATAGCTACAAAACTCAACGACGACAGTCGACAACGAGACAAGGATTGGAGGTGTCAATGGATGGGAATCCGTTTCTGAAGATTCAGCGCCTGGGACGCGCGCTGATGCTGCCGATTGCAGTGCTGCCGGTTGCCGGTTTGCTGCTGCGATTGGGCCAGCCCGATGTGTTCAACATCAAGATGATCGCCGACGCTGGCGGCGCGATCTTCGATAACCTGCCGTTGCTGTTCGCAATTGGTGTGGCGGTCGGCTTCGCGAAAGACAACAACGGCGTGGCAGGTCTCGCGGGTGCGATCGGTTATCTGATCGAAATCGCGGTGATGAAGGACATCAACGACAAGCTCAACATGGGCGTGTTGTCCGGGATCGTGGCGGGTATCGTCGCGGGCTTGCTGTACAACAAGTACAAAGACATCAAGCTGCCCGACTACCTCGCATTCTTCGGAGGGAAACGCTTCGTGCCGATTGTCACCGGCGTGGTCTGTCTGGTGATAGGCATTGTGTTCGGCTACGTATGGCAGCCGGTGCAAGGCGTCATCGATACAGCCGGCCATTGGCTGACCACTGCGGGTGCGCTCGGCGCGTTCGTGTTCGGCGTGCTGAACCGTTTGCTGCTCGTCACGGGGCTGCATCACATCCTTAATTCGCTGACGTGGTTCGTGTTTGGCACCTTCACGCCGCCGGGTGGCGTGGCGGTGACGGGTGACCTGCATCGCTTCTTCGCGGGCGACCCGACCGCGGGCACGTTCATGACGGGCTTCTTCCCGGTCATGATGTTCGGCCTGCCGGCCGCGTGTCTGGCGATGTATCACGAGGCACCGAAAGAGCGTCGCGCGATGGTGTTCGGCTTGCTGGCGTCGATGGCGCTCACCTCGTTCCTGACGGGTGTGACTGAGCCGATCGAATTCAGCTTCATGTTCCTCGCGCCGGTTCTGTATGCGATTCACGCGGTGCTGACGGGCTTGTCGCTGGCGATCTGCTCGGCGCTCGGGATTCATCTCGGCTTCACCTTCTCGGCTGGCTTTATCGACTACGTGCTGAACTACGGCCTGTCGACCAAGGGTTGGTGGGCGATTCCGATCGGCCTCGTGTACATGGTCGTGTACTACGGCTTGTTCCGCTTCTTCATCCGCAAGTTCAACATGGCAACGCCGGGTCGCGAACCTGCTGCCGAAGATGAACAGATCGAGTCGTTTGCGGCTGGTGGTTTTGTGTCGCCGGTGGCGGGCGCCGCCGTGCCGCGCGCACAGCGTTATATCGCCGCGTTGGGTGGCGCGTCGAACCTGTCGGTGGTGGATGCCTGCACGACGCGTCTGCGTCTGTCGGTGGTCGATTCCAACAAGGTCTCGGAAAGCGAACTGAAGACGATTGGTGCGCGTGGCGTGCTCAAACGCGGCTCGACCAACGTGCAGGTGATTATTGGACCGGAAGCGGACATCATCGCTGATGAAATTCGCACGGTGATCGCGCAGGGCGGTGGCGATGCGGTGAAGCCGGTGGCTGCAGTTGCGCCTGCTGTTGCTGCAAGCGGCGCTGAAGGCGGTCCGCTCGACCCGGATCCGTTGCGTTGGCTCGCCGTGTTCGGCGGCGCGGGCAACGTCGTGTCGCTGGATGCTGTGGCGGCAACGCGTCTTCGGATCGTGGTTCGCGATCCGTCGGCCGTTGATCGTCAACGTCTTGCTACGCTCGATACGGCGTGGGTTTCGGCCGACACGTTCCACATCGTCGTTGGCGACGCGGCGCAGCGCTATGCCGCACAACTGGCGACACGCCTGTCGCCCGATACGGGTGGCGGTACGGCGCCGCAGCCCGCGTAATGCAACGTTGAGGAGCGGCCTGCGCCGCTCCATGACTGCGCGTTTCTTCCGATGACGCAGCAATAGAAAAGCGGCACCTTGAATCAAGGTGCCGCTTTTGCGTTTACCGGCTTGAGCCTAACGGCGCGCGACCGGCAACGGATCCATCAACGTGCGTTCTGCTTACCCGCTTCCAAAGGCCGGCGCGTTTCCAGCCACATCACGTTGATAATGCCGAACGCCAACGCCACGCCAATGCCGAGAAGCCAACTGAAATACCACATCACAAACTCCCGTTATCCATATTCCTGATCAATACATTGAATGGTGATTTTCTTCGAGCGCCGCGGCGGTCACCTTGCCTCGCATCACGCGATACACCCAGCTCGTGTAGATCAGGACGATCGGCAGGAAAATGATCACGGCGATCAGCATGATCTGCAGCGTCATGCGACTCGAGGTCGAATCCCATGCGGTCAGGCTGCTGCGGCCGTCGAGCGAGGAGGGCATGATGAACGGGAACATCGAGAAGCCCGCGGTCAGGATCACGCCGATGATCATCAGCGAGGTCGACAGGAAGGCGCTCTTTTCAAAACGCGAGCGTGCCAGCAACAAGGCAAGCACGCCACCGACGAGGCCCGCCACCGGCGCAATCACCATCCACGGATAGTTTGCGTAGTTGGTGAGCCACAGGCCGGGCGCGCCGATCACGTTCTTCAGCAACGGGTTGGCAACGGTATCGAGCGGCGCGGCATCGACGATCTGATAGCCGCCGATCATCGTGGCGATCAGTGCACCGGCAAGCAGGAACAGCACCACGGCGGCGAGCGAAGCGATCCGCAGCGCCAGCGAAGCACGCGCGGCGACGATGTCGTCCGCCTTCATCTTCACGAAGGCTGCGCCGTGCGCGGCCAGCATCGACACGCTAACGAGCCCGCACAGTACGGCGAACGGGTTGAGCAGGGCGAAGAAACTGCCGTGATAGGTGACGCGCAGATCGGTGTCGAACGAGAACGGCACGCCTTGCAGCAGGTTGCCGAACGCCACGCCGAACACCAGCGCGGGGACGAAGCCGCCGACAAACAATGCCCAATCCCACGCGCTGCGCCAGCGCGGGTCTTCACGCTTGCTGCGGTAGTCGAAACCAACCGGTCGGAAGAATAGTGAAAACAACACCAGCAGCATCGCGAAGTAGAAACCGGAGAACGACGCGGCGTACACCAGCGGCCACGCGGCGAACATCGCGCCGCCCGCTGTGATGAGCCACACCTGATTGCCTTCCCACGTCGCGCCGACCGTGTTCACGACGATGCGCCGCTCGGCGTCGGTCCTGGCGATGAACGGCAGCAGAATCGCCGCGCCCATGTCGAAGCCGTCGGTGAGCGCGAAGCCGATCAGCAGTACGCCGATCAACACCCACCAGATCAGTTTGAGGGTTGCGTAATCCATGATGATCTTTCCCTTGGAACAGAGTGGCGGCGAATCATGCGGCCGTGTTGGTCGGTAGCGACTGATCCAGCGGCTGTTGTTGTTCGTGGTGATAGCGCCCCGTGTGCAGTGATGAAGGCCCGAGTCGCGCGTACTTGAACATCAGCATGATTTCGATGATGAACAGCACCGTGTAGAACACGACGAAGCCGGCAATGCTCAGGTACAGATCGCCCGGTGTCAGGCTCGAGGCGGACAATGCGGTCGGCAGAATGCCGGCAATGGTCCACGGTTGACGGCCCACTTCAGCGACGATCCAGCCGAATTCAGCAGCGAGCCACGGCAACGGAATCGCCCACACAGCCCAGCGCAGGAACCAGCGGCGTTTTTCCAGCAGCAGGGAGCGCTGCGCGCAAAACCAGAACGCCAGTACGAAGGTCGCAAGGAACAGGATGCCGAGGCCGACCATCAGGCGGAACGAGAAGAACACGGGCGCCACCGGCGGAATCGTCTTCTTGGCGGCCTGCACGATCTGATCCGGCGTGGCGTCGATGACGTTCGGGGTGAATTGTTTGAGCATCAGGCCGTAGCCGAGGTCCTCCTTGTGGGCGTCGAAGGCGGCCTTGACTTCGTCCGTGGCGTCGCCTTGTTTAAGCCGTTGTAGCGCAGCGTAGGCGAGCATGCCGTTCTTGATGCGCACTTCGTTCTGCGCCATCAGTTCTTTCAGACCCACCACCGGTTCGTCGATCGAGCGCGTGGCGATGAGGCCGAGCGCATACGGAATGCGGACCGCGTAATCGGTGCGCTCTTCCTTCTGGTTCGGAATGCCGATGATCGTAAAGGGCGCGGGGGCGGGCGCCGTTTCCCATTCGGACTCGATGGCGGCCAGCTTGACCTGCTGAACCTCGCCGGTGCGGTAGCCGGATTCGTCGCCGAGCACGATCACGCACAGTGTCGAGGCCAGACCGAAGCCGGCGGCGATAGCGAACGAGCGCAAGGCGAATTCGGTGTCGCGGCGCTTCAGCAGATACCACGACGACACACCGAGCACGAACATCGAAGCGGTTACGTAACCGGCCGATACGGTGTGCACGAACTTCACCTGCGCGACCGGATTGAACAGCACCGAGAAGATGCTGTCGAGTTCCATGCGCATGGTCTGGTAATTGAAGGTGGCGCCGACCGGGTTATTCATCCAGCCGTTGGCCACCAGAATCCACAGCGCCGACAGGTTCGAGCCGAGCGCGACGAGGAACGTGACCATTACGTGCTGCACTCTCGAGAGCCGCTTCCATCCGAAGAAGAACAGGCCGACGAAGGTCGACTCGAGGAAGAACGCCATCAACCCTTCAACGGCCAGCGGCACGCCGAAAATGTCGCCGACATAGTGCGAGTAGTACGACCAGTTGGTGCCGAACTGGAATTCCAGCGTGAGACCGGTGGTGACGCCCATCGCAAAGTTGATGCCGAACAGCTTGCCCCAGAACTGGGTCATGTCCTTGTAGATCTGCTTGCCGGTCATCACATAGACGGATTCCATGATGACCAGCAACCAGGACAGACCGAGCGTGAGCGGCACGAACAGAAAGTGATAAAGCGCCGTGATGGCGAACTGAAGGCGCGACAATTCTACGACTTCGCTAACGGGCATGTTGACCACCTTGGGACGGATGCGAGGCAGGCACGGACAGCAGCGCCTGCGCGACTTGTTCAGGCGGCAGCGACATATGCTCTGCCTGCGGATGATTGAAAAATGCGTACTTGAGCGCCATCAGCAGTGCGAATTTGATGGCGAGGACGATGGCGATATCCCGCGCCAGCGTCGGACCGCGCGCCCAGGCGGCGAGCCGTTTGCGCAGGCTCGAGCGAGGGTTGCTATTGCGATTCAGGGCTATGGTCATGATCGGTAGAAGGCAACTTCACACCGGTGAGTTCGGCTGGAACCAGGCTGCCTGAGCGGTCTGGCGAGTGCATCCCGATTCTAGGAGCAAGGACCTTGCGCGCGTAAGTTCGGCACTGCGGCATTGGGTCGCGAACGTCGCCCCGTGCGGACAGTATTGCTATGCGGGTTGTGATACGTCAAGAAACACGTGTTTGGCGGGCATGTTCTTGAGTGAGCGAGTGCGAGCGCGTTTGCGATTGAGCGCATGCATCGGCGAGTGGGCACAAAAAAGCCCTGCCTTCTTGCGAGGGCAGGGCTTTGCAGCTAAACAGTGCGCGCCAGACGAGCCGGCACCACTCAAGCTTTAAGTGTTACGCATATTCAGTCAACGCGCCGCGCATTTTCTTCATTGCGCTCGCCTCGATCTGGCGAATGCGTTCGGCCGACACGCCGAATTCGTCCGCCAGTTCGTGCAGCGTCGAGCCGCCCGAACCGTCGTCTTCCACCTTCAGCCAGCGTGCCTCGATGATGCGACGGCTGCGGGCATCCAGCGCGTCCAGCGCGCTCGCGATACCGTCGCTTTGCAGCTTGTCGCGTTGACGCGAAGCCAGCACGGCAGTCGGCTCGCTATGCGAATCGGCGAGGTAGGCGATCGGAGCGTACGACTCTTCACCGTCTTCGACCTGGCCTTCCAGCGCGATATCGCCGCCGGACAAGCGCGTTTCCATCTCAGCCACTTCTTCACGCTTCACGTTCAGCTCTTTGGCGAGACCTTCGATCTCGTCCGGCGTGAATGCGCCCAGGCCCTGCTTGTGGCTGCGCAGGTTGAAAAACAGCTTGCGCTGTGCTTTGGTGGTGGCGACCTTCACCATCCGCCAGTTGCGCAGAATGTATTCGTGGATCTCAGCCTTGATCCAGTGCATAGCGTACGACACGAGACGCACGTTTTGCTCGGGGTCAAAGCGCTTCACGGCCTTCATCAGGCCGATATTGCCTTCCTGGATCAGGTCGGCGTGCGGCAGTCCATAACCGAGGTAATTGCGCGCGATCGAGACGACCAGCCGCAGGTGCGACAGGACGAGGCGGCGTGCGGACTCAAGGTTGTCCTGCTCGCGAAATTCGGTGGCGAACTGGCGTTCTTCCGTCGGCGTCAGCATCGGAATCCGATTTACGGCCTGGATGTAGGCGTCGATATTGCCCAGTTGACCGGGCAGCAGCGAGGAATGCGAGAGCGCCAGCGCACCTGCCGAAGCGGCCTTAGCCGACGACGGGCTCAAAGTACTCGGAAGGGTCATTGCATGGCTCACGTAGGAAACTCCTTTGGAATCAGACAAAAGCGTGTTCAGTTAAAACGACTCCAGCGTTGGATGTTAGCACTCTGATTTGTCGAGTGCTAATACTTAGAGGCTGTAGGGGCATCCAAGTTCCGTAAATTCCTATTGAAATTTAGGTTTTGATAGCCATGAGATGGCAGGGCTGTCTCCCGCGTGCGCACCGTAGAATTTACCTAACGCATCCCTTTCGGTCTTATAAGTGACCGATTTTTTCCAAAACCGAAGTGACTAATTGCGGAAATTCGACATTCTTCAGACAATCCGTCTGATCAGGATTGTCTTTAGAATAGACGCAACAATTCGAAGGTAATCAACGTTCGACCAGGTCGGGTGTTCGATGAACAACAAAAAAAACGTTTGGCGTGGTCTGGCTCTAAAAGGTATTTCGGCGGCTTTGCTGCTTGCCGGCTCGGGACTAGCGGCAGCCGACCAGTTCGGCGTGCAGATCGCTGGCGGCCTCGGCGATCACCACATTAAAAAACTCGATCTCGGCCTGGTCTGGGATCCGAATCTGACATGGTGGCAGATCGGCGATTGGCACTTTTCGCTGATCGGCGAAGCGCACGTCGCCTGGTGGCATACCGACGAAGGGAATGTGCACGAAAACATCGGCGAGATCGGTGTGACGCCGATCATTCGCTTCATCGACGGAGCGGGTGCGATTCGCCCTTACATCGAGGCGGGCGCCGGTATCCGTCTTCTGTCGAGTCCGAGAATCTCTACTGACCTCACGCTCGCGACAGCGTTCCAGTTCGCCCCCACGGCGGGAGTCGGCCTGCAATTCGGCAGTCACCAGCAGTACGAGGCGGGCTACCGCTTCCAGCATATTTCCAATGGCGGTATCAAAGAGCCGAATCCTGGTATAAATTTCCACCAGCTATATTTGCAATATAACTTCTGACGACCGTGGCCACGTTCGGCTCACCGGTGCAAGGGGCTGAGCAATGGCGGCAAAGATAATCGAAGCGATTCGCGGGCTTGAGCGTGAGCGTTTCCGTGCGATGGTCGACGGCGACGGGCAGTCACTCGATAGGCTGCTCGCGGACAACGTGAGCTATGTCCATACGAACGGCAAGCGTGAAACGAAGCGACAGTTCATCGACGGCATTACAGCCGGGCGCCGCCGCTATCGGCAGATCGAGGTGCAGTCGCAAGAAGTGCTGCCGGTGGGGCGCGAGACTTGCATCGTCACCGGGCGCGCGCTGATCGAAATGGAAGCGAACAACGGCGCGCTGCTGTTTCCGATCGCGTACACGGCGATTCACACACAGGAAGATGGGCAATGGCGTCTAATCGCCTGGCAGGCGACGCGGTGCGCGATCGAGTGAGCCTTTTGAGCCCACTCCGTTTCGCCCGTCGCAGTTGGTGAGCGCCTTGTGAGCGCTCGAACGGCACGAGCAGGCGGGTTGCACCGCTCATGCTGAATTTGCCGCCCGGTGGGTCGACCAGGCGGGTTTTGATGCGGTTGCGCCGCCGCGAACGCGGTCCAAGCCGCGAGGGGCGGCTCCGCCCCGTCTCAAGTTATTCAGGCAGCTACGCGCTGCAGATCCTCATCGTTCCACACCGGCCGCTTTGCGGCATCACCCGCATACGGATGCCGCGGATGCACCGGAATCTGATTGCAGCGCTCGACCACGCGCCGCACCGCATCAATATCTGAAAAATCGAGGCCCGGGTCGACGCCCTGCGCGTCAAGGTTCATCGCGAGCGTAACGAGGTCCATGTTGCCGGTGCGCTCGCCATTGCCGAACAGACATCCTTCGACGCGATCCGCGCCCGCCAGCAGCGCCAGTTCCGTAGCGGCCACGGCGGTGCCGCGGTCGTTATGCGGATGCACCGACAGCACGATGCTGTCGCGATAGCTGAGATTGCGGTCCATCCATTCGATCTGGTCGGCGAACACGTTGGGTGTCGCGGCCTCGACGCTCGCGGGCAGGTTGACGATCATCTTGTGGTCGCGCGTGGGGCGCCATGTCTGCGCGACTGCGTCGCATACTTCGCGCGCGTAGGGGAGTTCGGTCGTGTTGAAGGTTTCGGGCGAATACTGGAACGTCCAGTGCGTGTCGGGCCGCGCCTGCGCATGTTCCTTGATGAGGCGCGTGCCTTCCACTGCCAATGCCTTGATCTGCTCCTTCGACTGGTTGAAGACGATCTTGCGAAACGACGGGCAGATCGCGTTGTACAGATGCACGATGGCGCGTGGCGCGCCCTCCAGCGATTCGAACGTGCGCGCAATCAGTTCGGCGCGTGAGGGCACGAACACTTCGATCATCACGTCGTCGGGAATGCGTTTTTCTTCGATCAGCTTGCGCACGAAATCGAAGTCGGTTTGCGAGGCCGACGGGAAACCGACTTCGATCTCCTTGAAGCCGATCGCCACCAACATCTCGAAGAATTCGAGCTTTTGCGCGGCATTCATCGGCTCGATGAGCGCCTGATTGCCGTCGCGCAGATCGGTGCTCATCCAGATCGGCGCGTGGTTGATCGTGCGGCTCGGCCATTTGCGCCCGGTGAGGCGCACTGCGGGAAAGGGACGGTATTTTTCAGCGGGATTGCGCAACATGAAATTGACCCTCGCGCTTCGTCCGAAGGGTAAACGGACGAACGCAAACGACTACAGGTTGTGAAGAACTACGGTCGGGGGGTGAAACGGGAACTGCTTTGAGGACCGCGCTTTGGGCAACTAATCCGGGTGATTCAGGTTGCCAACGCGCGGCGCTACGTCTGACTTACGCTAGACGTAGCGATAGGGGCCGCGCTAGGCGGCCGGAGGTAATTCGGAGGGTGTTCGGAAGGGAACGCATGGGTCTAATGTATGACGGCTCGCTGCGGCGTGTCAACCCGCGGCCGTCATCCTGGCGTGCGAGTGCAATGCCGCAAGCGTCGCGTCGCGTTGCGTTCGCGCCGCGCACGTCACACGGGCATTTTCGCGACGTCGACGATCAGCTCCACTTGCCGTTCGATCGCGCTCGGGACAGGTGCTTCGCCGCGCAACACGGCGTCGATCCACGCGGCTGTGGTCGAGGCGTCGCGAGCTTCGGGCAAGTCGACTTCAGGCGCATCGGGCGACGAGCGCTCGTGCGGTACACGCGTTTCGCAGATGCCGTCGTGCAGCCAATCCACTTGCACCTGGCGGCGCGTGTCGGCCACTGCTTCGCCTTCGGTGCCGCGCGCGAGCAGGGCGCCGCCCTCTGCGGCGGCCGGGTGCGTGTTGAACAGTTGGGTGAGACTGTCGCGATACGGCGGATGCGTGTAGTTCACGAGCCGCAGCCCGGCGGGCGCGAACGGCTGCAGAATTTTCACGAGCGTGTGCGTTGAATTGCGCACGCCCATCCGCCGACGTAGCGAGAGAAGATGCGCGAGCTTCGGCGCGAGCACTTCGATCGGTGCGAACGCCAGACGGCGCTCGGCGAGACCGTCTTCGATGTCGGCGTGCGATCGCGCGTGCGGGATCTGCAGATGTGTGAAGATTTCAGCGCTGGTCACGCGGCCCGGATCTTCCGTGACGCCATGCACCAGCACCGGCACACCTTCGCGTGCCAGCAGCAGCGCGAGCAGCGGCACCAGGTTGGGCTGCTTGCGCGCGCCATTGTAGGTGGGTATCGACACGGGTCGGAATGCCGCGTGCGGCAGATGAAGCGGTTCGAACGACGCTTGCGCGCCGGCCAGCATGGCGGCGAGTTCGTCGGCGGTTTCGCCTTTCACGCGATACGCGAGCAGCACGGCGCCGAGTTCGAGATCGGCCACGCGGCCGTCGAGCATCGCGGTGTAAAGCGTGCGCGTATCTTCAGCAGTCAGCGCGCGGGCGCCGTTCGGGCCACGGCCGATTTCCTTGATATAGCGGGCGCAGGGGAAAAAATTGGCGGTGTCGGCGGAGTCGGTCATCGGGCGCAGTGGGACGAGGGCGTGCCGCCTTGGGGCGGTCGGCCAGGGAATTCAAAGGACGCTATCCAGTGTGAGTATCGCATCTATAGCGGCCAGGCGGTCCGGCGGACCGGCGATCCCGCGAGACGATGCGGCGGGACAGCCAGTCCGCGCGTGCCGGTGCCGATCCGCTGCGCGGCGCTTTGCCGCGCGTTACACTCAATGTTTTATCGCCGCGTGGGCGCGGCACAATCCAAAAAACGGAGAACGGGATGAGTTACGTATTTGCACCCGCACCGGTCGTTGCGGTGCCGGTCGTGGGGTCCAGCGAGCAGTTCGCGGTGCGTCGCATCTACTGTGTGGGCCGCAACTACGAGGCGCACGCGCGTGAGATGGGGCACGATCCTGACCGCGAACCGCCGTTCTTCTTCGCCAAGCCGGCCGATGCCGTGCTGTATGTCGCGCCGGGTGCGACCGGCGAATTCCCTTATCCCTCGCAATCGAAGAACGTCCACTTCGAGATGGAGCTGGTGGCGGCGATCGGCAAAGGCGGCAAGAACATTCCGGCCGAAAGCGCACTCGACCACGTGTACGGTTACGCGCTCGGTCTCGACATGACACGCCGTGATCTGCAGGCCGAAGCGAAGAAGCTGGGCCGTCCCTGGGATACCGCGAAGGGTTTCGATCACTCGGCGCCGCTCGGTCCGATCCATCCGGTCACGACAGTCGGCCATGTCGGCAAGGGCGCGATCTGGTTATCGGTGAACGGCGAGGAAAAACAGAATTCGGACGTGTCGCAACTGATCTGGTCGGTGGCCGAGACGATCGCCTATCTGTCGACGCTGTTCGAACTGCAACCGGGCGATCTGATTTTCACCGGCACGCCGGAAGGCGTCGGCGCGGTGGTGCAGGGCGACCTTATGAAGGGTGGCGTGGACGGGCTCGGCGAGCTCAGCGTACGCGTCGTCTGAAGCGCGGTGGGAGGAGACACATAACATGAAGCTCTACAGCTATTTCCGGAGTTCGGCGTCCTATCGCGTGCGCATCGCGCTGAACCTGAAGAGTTTGCCGTACGACTATGTGCCGGTGCACCTCGTGCGCGACGGCGGCGAGCAACTGAAGCCCGAGTATCGCAAGGTGAATGTGGACGGCATCGTGCCCACGTTCGTCGACGGCAACGAAGTGATGCCGCAGTCGCTAGCGATCATCGAGTATCTGGAGGAAACGCATCCGGAGCCGCCGCTGTTGCCCGGCACGCCGGCCGAGCGCGCGTATGTGCGTTCGGTGGCGCTGCAGGTGGCATGCGAGATTCATCCGCTGAACAATCTGCGCGTGTTGAAATACCTGAAGCACACGCTGTGTGTCGACGACGACGCGAAAGACGCGTGGTACAAGCATTGGGTCGAAGCGGGCTTTGCGACGCTCGATACCCATCTGGCGGGCGATTCGCGCACCGGCAAGCTGTGTTTCGGCGACACGCCGACACTGGCTGACGCCTGTCTGATTCCACAGGTGTTCAACGCCCAGCGCTTCAAGGTGGATACGGCGAAGTTTCCGACGATTCAACGCATCTACGAGCACGCGATGCAGATCGACGCGTTCGCTCGTGCAGCGCCTGGTGTTCAGCCGGACGCGGAGTGACGCGATGGTTTGAATGGAAAAAGGGCGCTCGGAAGAGCGCCCTTTTTGCTTGTTCTGCGACGAACGTTGCTGTGTTCAACCGCCCAACAACGCGTCCGAAAACTCTTCCGCGCTGAACGGCTGCAAGTCCTCCACCTTTTCGCCGACGCCGATGAAGTACACCGGAATCGGACGCTGCCGCGCGATCGCCGCGAGAATGCCGCCCTTCGCCGTGCCGTCGAGTTTGGTGACGATCAGGCCGGTGAGGCCAAGCGCGTCGTCGAAGGCTTTCACTTGCGCGAGGGCGTTCTGGCCGGTGTTTGCGTCGATCACCAGCAGCACTTCATGCGGCGCGCCATCTTGCGCCTTGCCGATCACGCGCTTCACCTTGCGCAGTTCTTCCATCAGATGCAGCTGGGTCGGCAGACGGCCGGCCGTGTCCGCCATCATGACGTCGATCTTGCGAGCACGCGCAGCGCCAACCGCGTCGAAAATCACGGCCGCCGGGTCGCCGCTTTCCTGCGACACCACCGTCACGTTGTTGCGCTGGCCCCAGATTGCGAGCTGCTCGCGCGCGGCGGCGCGGAAGGTGTCGCCCGCAGCCAGCAGCACCGACTGTTCGAAGCTTTGCAGATGCTTGGCGAGCTTGCCGATGCTGGTGGTCTTGCCCGCACCGTTGACGCCCGCGATCATCATGACCAGCGGTTGCGCGCGGCCAAGCATCAGCGATTTTTCCAGCGGCTTGAGCAGGTCGATCAGCAGCGTGCGCAGCGCCGTTTTCACCTGCTGAGGATCGGTGAGGCGTTCGGTGCGCACTTTTTCGCGCAGCGATTCGAGCAGGAATTCGGTGGCTTCGACGCCCGCATCCGACATCAGCAGCGCCGTTTCGAGTTCTTCGTACAGATCCTCGTCGATCTTCGCGCCGACGAAAATACCGGTCAGGCTCGAACTCGTTTTCGACAGACCGGTCTTCAGGCGAGTGAGCCACGAGCGCTTCGCGTTCGCGTCCTGCATAGGCGGCGGGACGATTTCGACGGTTTCGAGCGCGGGTGCTTCGGCTTCGGGCTCATTGGCGGACGCCGCGGCAGCCGGCTGCGTATCGACGCGAACCGGAGCCACCGGCCGTGGCGTAGACGGCGCGACGGGCGCTTGCGGCACCTCTACGGCGGGCTCGGGCGCCGGGGTTTCCGGCGCCGTCGGCGATTCTTCTGGCGCGTTATCGGACTCTTTCGAACCCTTGAATCGTTTGAAAAAGCTGAACATGATCTGGCGTGGTGAGAGCGCGCGCCGATGCGCGCAGCCGGGACGGGCCCGTGGGAGCGGCAGGCAGCGTTGCGATGCGGGATGCAAGGCGCTGGAAGCCGCACATTTTATCAGGCGCGCCGCCACCCGTCGTATTGGCCGAACGGCCAGGCTGGACGCCAGGCGCCCCTGTGGTAACGTTGGCGCTCCGGTCCGCACGCATCGGCGTCGCGGGCGCCCTTATAACGTAATCGAAACTGCATGCCCCGTACTGCTCCCTCACGCGCCCACGGCGCTTCGTCCAAAGGCGGCAAGCCGCACGCCATCCGTATCATCGGCGGCGACTGGAAGCGCACGCCGCTACCCGTGCTCGACCTCGACGGCCTGCGCCCCACGCCCGACCGCGTGCGCGAAACGCTGTTCAACTGGCTTGGCCAACGGTTGGACGGCCAGCGCTGCCTCGATCTGTTCGCCGGTAGCGGCGCGCTCGGCTTCGAAGCTGCCTCGCGCGGCGCTGCGCGGGTGTTGATGGTCGAGCGCAATGCACGGGCCGCCAGCCAGCTGCGCGCGAACCAGGAACGCCTGGGGGCGCGTACGATCGAAATCGCGGAAGCTGACGGCTTGCGCCTCGCGGCGAGTCTCGCCCCCGGATCGTTCGAGGTGGTTTTCCTCGATCCGCCGTTCGACGGCGATCTGCTCGACAAGGCGCTCGCTCTGGCCGTGCCGCTGCTGAGCCCGGAAGGTTTTCTGTACGTGGAAGCAGGCGATGCGCTCGAGCTGGATGGGAACGAGACGCTCGCCGGTTGGGAAATCGTGCGGCAAGGCAAAGCGGGCGCTGTCCACTTTCATTTGCTGCAGCGCGAAAATAAGGAATAATGCGCGTTCCAAAACAAGCTGCGGACGGTTACCGTCACGCGTGCGGTCGGTGCCAAATGCGTCACGTGGACGCTTTGACGTGCCCTTTTGTCTGAAGAGAGGAGAAGTCTCATGGTAGTCGCCGTGTACCCGGGCACGTTCGACCCGCTGACGCGCGGTCACGAAGACCTCGTTCGACGCGCGTCGAGCATTTTCGACACGCTGGTGGTGGGCGTTGCCGACAGCCGCAACAAGAAGCCGTTCTTTACGCTGACAGAGCGTCTCGACATCGCCCATGAAGTGCTCGGGCATTACCCGAACGTTCAGGTGATGAGCTTCAAAGGGCTATTGAAAGACTTTGTCCGCAGCAATAACGCTCGGGTGATCGTGCGCGGCCTGCGTGCCGTCTCGGACTTCGAATATGAGTTCCAGATGGCCGGCATGAACCGCTATCTGCTGCCGGACGTCGAAACCATGTTCATGACGCCGTCCGATCAATACCAGTTCATCTCCGGAACCATCGTGCGTGAAATCGCGCAACTGGGCGGCGACGTCAGCAAGTTTGTGTTCCCGTCGGTCGAAAAATGGCTGAAGGAGAAGGTTGCCGCGCTGGATCCGGATGATGGTATCTCGGCGGGACAACCGTAACCGGCGTAAACTGTCGGGTTGACGGATCAAAGCTGGCTTCGGCCGGCGCGAAGTGAGAGAAGTATGGCCTTGATGATTACCGACGAGTGCATCAATTGCGACGTGTGCGAGCCTGAGTGCCCGAACGACGCGATTTCGATGGGCCCGGAAATCTACGTGATCGACCCGAAGAAATGCACCGAGTGTGTCGGCCATTTCGACGAACCGCAGTGTATTCAGGTGTGCCCGGTCGAGTGTATTCCACGCGATCCCGAGCATCTTGAATCGGCGGAAGGTCTGATGGCGAAGTATCACGCGCTGCAGGCTGCGAAGGGTGCGTGAAAATTGACTGATGGAAAACGGCGAGGCGTCTGCCTCGCCGTTTTCTTTTGCGGCAACGCAGTGTGTCTGTGGCGCGCGAGCTTGTCCCGATCGCTCGCTATCCCATCGTCACCCGACGTAAGCGCTGAAAATATCGCGCAGCGCATCCAGCAGAATGTCGCATTCGGCGTCGGTGCCGACCGAGATTCGCAGATGCTGGTCGATTCGCGCCGCCTTGAAGTGGCGCACGAAAATCTCCTTTTCCCTTAGCCGTGCCACGAGCGTCGCTGCGTCGTAGCCTTCGTGACGCGCGAATAGCAGATTCGCTGCCGATGGCACCACCTCGAAGCCCAGTGCCGTCAAACCGGCTGCCAACCGCTCACGGCTCGCAATCACTTTGGCGCAGGTGTCGCGGAACCATGCATCGTCCTCATATGCAGCGACGGCCGCGACTTGCGCCAGGCGGTCGAGCGGATACGAGTTGAAGCTATCCTTAACGCGGTTCAGTGCGTCGATCAGTTCCGGATTGCCCAATGCGAAGCCGACTCGCATGCCGGCCAGCGAACGCGACTTCGATACCGTGTGTATCACCAGCAGGTTGGGATAGCGGTCGATCAGCGTGATGGCCGATTCAGCACCGAAATCGACATAGGCCTCATCGATCACCACGACCGAATCGGTGTTTCTTGCCATGAGACGCTCGATATCGGCGAGCGGCAGCGGTCGTCCAGTCGGTGCGTTCGGGTTCGGGAATAGGACGCCGCCGTTAGGCGCCGTGTAGTCGTCGACATTAATGGCGAAGCTGTCGTCGAGTGCGATGGTTCGATAGTCGACTTCAAACAGCCGTGCGTACGTCGGGTAGAAGCTGTATGTGATATCCGGAAACAGCAACGGTTTGTCATGCTTCAGCAATGCCTGAAAGGTGAGCGCGAGCACTTCGTCCGAGCCGTTGCCCGCGAACACCTGTTCCGGGCGAATGCCGTGGTATGCGGCTACCGTTTCGCGTAACTTGCGCGCGGTCGGGTCGGGATAGCGCCGCAGCGACTCGCCCGCGTCGCCCAGTTCCTGCCGGATCGCTTCGCGCACGCGCGGCGACGGCGGATAGGGATTCTCGTTGGTGTTCAGCTTGACCGGATGCGCAACCACGGGCTGCTCGCCCGGCACATACGGCGTCAGACGGTGGACGATGTCACTCCAGTAGCGGCTCAAGCGATTTCTCCTGTCGATGGCGATACGGGCGATACGGGCAGGGCCCGCTTAGGGATTGCGGTGCAGTTGCATCATCGCCCGCTCGAGCTCGCCTTTGATGACCTGCGGCATTACCGCCAACGCACGTTCGATCGACGCATCGATTACGTCCTGCTCTTCACGCCGCGGCGGTTTCAGCACGTAATTGGCGACGTCCGGCTTGGCGCCGGCACGCGCGCTTTCGGGAATCAGGTCGCGCGGATGACCGATGCCGATCCGCAGCCGCCAATACTGTTGCGATGACAGATGCGCAGTGATGTCCTTCAGCCCATTATGGCCGCCGCTGCCGCCACCGAGCTTCAGCTTGACGCTGCCCGGTGGCATATCGAGCTCGTCGTGCGCGACCAGAATTTCGTCCGGAAGAATCTTGAAGAACTGCGCGACAGCCACAACTGACTGCCCCGAGCGGTTCATATATGTTTGCGGTTGCAGCAGATGCACTTCTTCGCCGTGAAGCCGAGCCTTCGCGTAGAAACCGTGAAAGCGCCGCTCGTCGCGTAGCGTCGTGCCTGCTTCGTGCGCCAGTTGATCGACCAGCCAGAAGCCGGCATTGTGGCGCGTCGCGGTGTATTCAGCGCCCGGATTGCCGAGCCCGACGATCAGCTTGATCATGATTGCGTAGGTCCATCTGGCCTCGGCGTCGAGCGCGGCCGAGCCGAAAAAACCGAAAAAAAACCCGCCGGGGAGAACCTCGGCGGGTCACATCGACCGTTTCATTGAAACGGATCGAGAGGATTGCTTGCTCAGCGCCAGGAAGGCCCTTAGGCAGCCGGCGTTTCGCCTTCGCCTGCAGCAGCAGCGGCGTCGCCTTCAGCGATTGCGCCAGCCGGGATCGTTGCCGATGCGATGACCGGGTTTTCTGCGTCAACGTGAGCAACCAGTGCAACGCCTGCCGGCAGGACGATGTCCTTGGCGTGCAGCGAGTGTCCAGCTTCGATCGTCGCCAGGTCAACTTCGAGGAATTCCGGCAGTACCGACGGCAGGCACTCGATTTCGATTTCGTTGAGGACGTGCGAGATCACCGCGCTCGACAGCTTCACTGCCGGGTTGGTTTCCTGGTTCATGAAGTGCAGCGGCACCTTGGTGTGCAGCTTCTTCTTCGCGTCGACACGTTGGAAGTCCACGTGCAGCACGAGCTGACGGAACGGGTGGTATTGCACGTCGCGCAGCAGAACCTGTTGCGACTTGCCTGCCACTTCCAGCTCGAGGATCGACGAGTGGAAAACTTCTTTCTTCAGCGCGTGCCAGAGTGCGTTGTGGTCCAGTTCGACCAATTGCGTTTCAGCACCAGCGCCATATACGATACCCGGGGTCTTACCCGAGATACGCAGGCGGCGGCTCGCACCCGTACCTTGCAAGGAACGCTCGAAAGCGACTACTTTCATGTTGAATCTCCAATGCACTGCCCGCGACCAGGCAGTAAAAACGGGGCCTCCAAGCCATTACGGCTGAGGCCCCAGAGCGATGGCACGAACCTTCGTTCGTTCATGCCAATTGTGCAAAAGTGCCGCGTGCGGTACTGCTATGCGCGCTGCGCCTTCGCAAATACTTAACTTTCAGCGAACAGCGACATCACCGAATCGCCGCGGCGAATCCGCGAGAACGTTTCGGCGAGCAGGCCGGCGCTGGTCAGCGAACGGATCTTGGCGCACGAGCGGGCTTCTTCGCCGAGCGGGATCGTATCGGTAACAACGAGTTCGTCGAGTGCCGAAGCTGCGATACGCTCGCCTGCACCGCCCGACAGAACCGGATGGGTAGCGTAAGCGAACACCTGCATCGCACCGCGTTCCTTCAAAACCTGAGCTGCCTTGCAGAGCGTGCCTGCGGTGTCGACCATGTCGTCCATGATCACGCAGGTGCGCCCTTCGACTTCACCGATGATGTTCATCACTTCGGCAACGTTCGCCTTCGGGCGGCGTTTGTCGATGATCGCGAGATCGCAATTCAGTTGCTTGGCCAATGCACGGGCACGCACCACGCCGCCGACGTCCGGCGAAACGACCAGCAGGTTCTCGTAGTTCTGCTTGCGCAGATCGCCGAGCAGCACGGGCGTAGCGTAGATATTGTCGACCGGGATGTCGAAGAAGCCTTGAATCTGGTCGGCGTGCAGATCCATCGTAATGATCCGCTCGACGCCGGCGATTTCCAGCATGTTCGCCACGATCTTCGCCGAGATGGCGACGCGCGCCGAACGCGGGCGTCGATCTTGACGGGCATAACCGAAGTAGGGGATGGCTGCGGTGATCCGGCCTGCGGATGCGCGCTTGAGCGCATCGACCATGATCATCAATTCCATCAGATTGTCATTCGCCGGCGCGCAGGTGGACTGCAGGACGAAGACATCCTTGCCACGCACGTTTTCCTGAATCTCGACCTGGATTTCGCCGTCCGAGAAACGGCTAACCATTGCTTTGCCGAGGGGAATACCGAGAATTTTGACGACTTCCTGTGCAAGCGCGGGATTTGCGTTGCCAGTAAAAACCATCAGGCCGTCATGGCTGCTCATCGTGCACCTACTTCAGGCTGGGGGCGAGGGAAATGCGAGAAATTTTGGCAGGGGAGGAAGGAGTCGAACCTTCGAATGCCGGAATCAAAATCCGGTGCCTTAACCAACTTGGCGACTCCCCTACACTAACTTTGAGCTTCACCGAACGAGGGAACGTTCGACGATGCAAAAACTTATGACGCGAAAGTAAAGAGTGGATGCTGATCGAGACTTGCAGTTACTGCGCTGTTCCATTCGCCGGGCAGTTTGGCTTGCGCCGCTTCTGCTTCAGCTTTGCTACGGAACGCTGCAAATACACTTGCACCTGATCCAGACATCCGCGCTGGTGCAATGTTCTCAAACCATCGCAGCACTTGCGCTACTTCCGCGTATTTTCCCACGACAACCTGCTGCATGTCATTGCGGCCGAAACTTTCTGGCCATTCAGTGTTGCAGCTAAGTTCTGCAGGAAAGTCCGTAATTATGAGAGGTTTCGAATCTCTTGTCAACGTTTTTTCGGAAAAAATCGCTGCAGTTGGAACGTGAACCCTCGGTGTCACCACCAGGAAATGGCGCGGCGGCAATTGTACAACGTCTAAAGTCTCTCCGACACCCTGTGCGAACGCATTTTTCCCAAAAACAAAAAACGGCACGTCCGCGCCGAGTTTCAACGCCAGCGCCTGCAACTCCAGCCGTGGCAAATCGAGCTTCCAGAGACGGTTCAGCGCGAGCAGCGTGGTGGCTGCATCGGAGCTGCCGCCGCCCAAGCCCGCGCCCATCGGCAGGCGCTTGTCGATTTCGATATCGACACCCGCGGGCGAGCCGGTATGTGCCTTCAGGAGCGTTGCTGCGCGCACGGTGAGATCGTGCTCCGGCGGCACGTCGGCGATCTCGGTGCTGCGCGTGATGAGGCCGTCGTCACGCAGCTTGAAGTGCAGGATGTCGCCCCAGTCGAGCAACTGGAAGACGGTTTGCAGCGTGTGATAGCCGTCCGGCCTGCGGCCGGTGATGTGAAGGAAGAGGTTCAGTTTCGCTGGCGCGAGGCAATCGCGCAGCGAATCGGTCGTTTCAATCATGAGTCAGGGCTACATGCGCCATAGCGGCGCCGAAGAAGCGGCAAGGGTTACGCGAACAGGCGCGGCTACTGAACTACTGATCCAGCACGAGCTTGATGTCGAGCGGCGGTTCCGAGCGGCGCAGATTCACGCGCTTGACGCCGGTGGCCGGCGCGTCCGCATACGCCAGGTAATCGATTGTCCAGCCGTCCTGCGTGATCTGCTTCAGGTGCGAAGGCTGCTCCGGATCCTTCTCGGTTTTCGCGCGCGAAGTCGGCGCGGGCGACGGTTGTAGCCAGTAGCGCAACCCTTCGACCGGCAGCGCAAAGCCGAGCGCATTCTGCATCAGCGTGGAGACGTTGTCGGCGGTGAGTGGTTGACGATTCGGCAGTTCGAGCGTGGCCGAAGCCGGCGACGAAGTCACGATGGCGAGCGTCTGCCCAAGCGGATTGCGCAATTGCAGGGTGACCGTGTCACCCGTTTCCTGCCAGGTGAAATTCCCATAGGCATTGCGCTGCTGGCCGTTCTGATCGTTGTACTGAATCGCGAAACGGCCTTGATAAGCACGCGAGGTCTGCGCAGTGACGGAGGTTGCCGCATTCGACGTGGACGGCCCCTGCGGCTTGACCGATGCACAACCGGCCAACGCGACAACCGCTGCCGTTACGAATCCGAGCGCCGCGCCACGCGGCGCCCGGGGATAGGAGATCAAGCGGGAAAGACGCATCAAAGATCGTTCACCTGAAGACGTTGCAGCGTTTTGACCAGGGTGTCGTTGTCCGGTTCGAGCTTGCGCGCGTCGCGGAAAGCGGCGCGAGCCTGATCCTGCGCACCGGTTTTCCACAGCACTTCACCGAGATGCGCACCGATTTCGGCGTTCGGCTGGAGGTCGTACGCTTTGCGCAGCAGCTTGATGGCATCCGACGTATCACCCATCCGGTACTTGACCCAGCCGACGCTGTCCATGATGAACGCGTCGTTAGGCGCCAGCGCCGAGGCCCTCTCGACCAGCTTGTCCGCTTCCGGCAGGCGCTGATTGCGATCGGCCAGCGAATAGCCGAGCGCGTTATAAGCCTGCGGATTGTCCGGCTGCGTCTGGATCAGCTTGCGCAGTTGCGCTTCCATGACATCGTAATGGCCGGTCTTTTCGGCGGCCATGGCGTAGTCGTAGGTGAGATCGGGATCGTCCGGGAAATTCGCGGTGGCTTGTTGCAGGCGTGTTTCTGCTTCCGGATAGCGCTTCGCGTCGAACAGAATGGCCGCGTCGGTGCGTGCAAGCAGCGCCTGGTCGCGCGGATCGGGCGCCTGCAGATTGGCCAGCAGTTTGCGCGCGTCTTCAGTCTTGCCCTGCTTGGCGAGCAATTGTGCGCGCGTGATCTGCGCCGGCACGAATTGCTGGCTCGCTGGTGAAACCTTGTTCAGCCAGTCGCTTGCCGCAGCTTCGTTCTTCTGTTCGAGCGACAGTTGCGCAAGATAGATATACGCCTGGCCCGGATCGGCGCCTGGCGTTTTTTCGGCTTGCTGTGCGTACTGGGTCAGATAGGTCTGCGCGTCAGTGAAATTCTTCTGCTGGATCTTGATCAGCGCGAGCGCCATCAGCGGCGTGAGGTCAGTCGCGTTGTTCTTGTGCATGATCTCGAACTGCTTCTGCGCGTCGTCCAGACGGTCGCTCGCTAGATACATCTGCGCGAGCGCGAGACGCGCGTCGTGCGATTTCGGATTCTGCTGCACGTACTTTTCGAGCGACGCGATGCCTTCCTTGCGCTCCTCAGGGCCCATCTGCGACAGCGTCAGCGCGGCCGGCAAATAGTCCGGCTTGAGCGTGAGCGCCTGCTCGAGCGACTTGCGCGCGCCCGGTGCGTCGTCCGAAACGAGCTGCTGGCGCGCGATGGCCAGCTGCGCCTCGGGCCGGTTCAGGTCGTTCTTCAGCAGATCCTGCAGCACATGCAAGCCGCCGATCCGGTTCGGGCCGCGCGAGAGCAGCAACTGCAGCGCCAGAATCGCGCTGCCGCGATTGTCGGCCGGTACTCTTGCGAGTTCACGGGCGAGGATCGGCGCGGCGTCGTCAGGCTTGCCGGACAGCACGAGCAGCGACGCGTCGAGTTGCGCGGCGCGTTCCGAATCTGGCGCATACTGCTGCCACAATTGCGCGGCGGCCAACGCGTCCGACGGGCTTTGTGCGGCCAGCGCGATTTCCGTGGCGCGTTGCGCCATGCGCGGATCGTGCGTGTCGCGTGCGAGCGCGAGGTAGGTCTGGTAGGCGGGCGCCGGCTGGTCGCGTTGCAATGCGACTTCAGCGGCGAGCACCTGGAATACGATCTGGCTGGACAGAGGCACGCCCGGCAGAGACTTCTGGTCTTCTGCCGTTGCCGGGCCGAGCGGGTCTGGCAGGGTGACGGACGTGTCATCCGAGTCTGGCGACGGGTCCTGCGCGTGCGCGGGCACGGCAGCCAGCGCCCAGACGGCGAGCGCGGCGGCACCGAGCATGCGGCGACCGGACACGGCGTGCGGCACGCGGGATGCGCTAGCCGGGCGCTTCGAAAACAGCTTCACGAAGGACAAGTTCATGGAAATCCGTTCAATGTTTCGGACGATTGTAACGCGCTCGCTACAATAAGCGCACAACCACTCACGCAAGTTGCAGACCAGTTAGACATGCCAGAGTTGCCAGAAGTTGAGGTTACCCGAAGGGGAATCGAACCGTATGTGTCGGGGCGCAAGGTTGAACGCGTCGATGTGCGTACGCCCGCGCTGCGTTGGCCGATTCCGGCGGACCTTGCGAAAACCTTGCGTGGCAGCGTGGTGCGCAAGGTCGAGAGGCGGGGCAAGTATCTGTTGTTCGAAATCGACGCCGGCTGGTTCATTGTGCATCTGGGCATGACGGGCACGCTGCGTGTGCTGCGCCATGTGCCGCGTCCACCGGCCGCAGCGAAACACGATCACATCGACTGGATTTTTGACGAATTCATTTTGCGCTATCGCGATCCGCGGCGCTTCGGCGCGGTGCTGTGGCACCCGCGCGAAGCCGGCGACGTGCTCGAGCATCCGCTGCTCGCGGGCCTCGGTGTCGAGCCGTTTTCGCCGGCGTTCTCCGGCGCGTTGATGCACCGGCTCACGCGTGGTCGCAAGGTGTCGGTGAAGCAGGCGTTGCTGGCGGGGGAGATCGTGGTCGGCGTGGGTAATATCTACGCATCCGAAAGTCTCTTTCGTGCCGGTATCCGGCCCACCACCGCAGCGGGCCGCGTCTCGCTCGTGCGCTACGATCTGCTGGCCGACGCGGTGCGCGTCACGCTCGCCGCAGCGATCGAGAAGGGTGGCAGCACGCTGCGTGATTTCGTCGGCAGCGATGGCGAAAGTGGTTACTTCCAGCTCGACTATTTCGTCTATGATCGCGCGGGGCTGCCATGCCGCGTGTGTGGAACGCCGATCAAACAGATCGTGCAGGGGCAGCGTTCTACGTATTTCTGTCCCAACTGCCAGCGCTAAATTTTCGATGCCTTCTCGTTTAAGTCCGTCTGCTCCGTCCGCTGCGCCTGCTTTCCCGACCATGTCTGATTTTTCCACGCGGCTGATTGCGTGGCAGCGCCAGCATGGCCGTCATGACCTGCCCTGGCAGAACACGCGCGATGCGTATCGCATCTGGCTGTCGGAAATCATGCTGCAGCAGACTCAGGTATCGACGGTGATTCCGTACTACGCAAAGTTTCTTGCGCGTTGTCCGGATGTTGCCTCGCTCGCCTCCGCGCCGGCAGACGATGTGATGGCGTTGTGGGCCGGCCTCGGCTATTACTCGCGCGCACGCAATCTGCATCGCTGCGCGCAGGTGGTCGTCGAGCAGCATGGCGGTGCGTTTCCCGCGTCGGCCGACGAGCTTGCTGAATTGCCGGGCATCGGTCGCTCAACGGCGGCGGCGATCGCCTCTTTCGCGTTTGGCGCGCGCGCCACGATTCTCGACGGCAACGTTAAGCGTGTGTTGGCGCGGGTGTTCGGCGTCGAAGGTTTTCCGGGTGAAAAGAAAGTCGAGAATGCGATGTGGACGCTGGCGGAGTCGCTGCTGCCGTCCAACGCATCGGACGACGATGTCAGTGCATACACGCAAGGCCTGATGGACCTCGGCGCAACGTTGTGTGTGCGGGGCAAGCCGGACTGCCTGCGCTGCCCGTTCGCCGTGGACTGCGTGGCCAACGTGAGCGGGCGTCAGCGTGAACTGCCCACGGCACGACCGAAGAAAGCCGTGCCGACGCGCCGCACATGGATGCTGGTGCTGCGCGACGGTAACGCCGTGATGCTGGAAAAGCGTCCGCCGTCAGGCATCTGGGGCGGCTTGTGGAGCCTGCCCGAAGCTGCTGACGAAGCCGCGCTCGCCGAGCGCGCGCGTGCCTTCGGTGGCGACGGAGCGGTCTCTCCGCTCGCGCCGCTTACGCACGTCTTCACGCATTTCAAGCTGGATATCGAGCCGCGGATCGCTGATCTGGACCGCGGTGTGGGCGCATTGGCTGTGCTTAACGACGCGGACACCGCATGGGTCGCGTTAAGCGATCTCGATTCGTTCGGTGTGCCCGCGCCGGTGCGCAAACTACTGGATAGTCTGCACGGCTCGCTGCTCTAGCCAGCCCCGAGCCGAAAGCACGTCAAATCAAAGCAGCTGATGCTGCTGCATATAGTGATGAACCACGTCGATTCGCGCGCCGGCGTCCTGCAATTCCATCAACTTTTGCCTTGCACGAAGGGCGATGGGCAACACTTCCGCAAGCCGGTTCGACACCCATGACGGATCTTCCAGCCTGAACGGCTCCGCGAACGGCAAGCTGTCCGGATCGCGTTCGCGGATGGTTGCGATGATCCGTTCGAGCACTTCTGCACACGCGCCGAATTTCGCCAGCTGCTCATTGCCTTCGAGCGGTATGTCTTCTCCGAGCGGCTCCGCCATACCGACCAGCAAGCCGCTGCTTTCCACGCGATGCGACAGCAGGCGAAACCGCCGCGTGCCGCGCGCCCGAATCAGCAGCATGCCGAAGGCTTCGACATCGCACTCTTCGATTTCGGCGAGACAGCCAATTGCTTCGGGCACCGAAGGCTCTTCTTCGCGCGCCACCTCTGCACCGCTTTTCAGCAAACACACACCGAACGGCGTTTTTTCACGCAGACAGTCGCGCGCCATATCGAGGTAGCGCGCTTCGAAGATTTTCAGCGGCAGCAGTCCATCGGGGAACAGCACCGTATGCAGCGGAAACAGCGGCACATCGGCAAGCACAGTAGAAGAAGACATGGCGCAACGCTTCGAGTTAAGGCCGCGCAATGCGGCCGGTTAAGCCACTAACTTCGATGATTCGCCGGCATGAACCGGCGCATCGCGGTGCCGCACAATGACATTCGCCGACGTTGCGAGACGCGCGGCGAGCGTCTCCGCAATGAATACAGAGCGGTGCTGGCCGCCCGTGCAACCGATCGCGACCGTCAGATAACTGCGGTTGTCGTCACGGAAATGCGGCAACCATTTGGCGAGAAATTTTTCGATGTCGTCGATCATTTCATGCACGACCGGCAGCGCATCGAGAAAATCCCGCACCGGTTGGTCGAGGCCCGTGAGTGGCCGCAATTCATGATCGTAGTACGGGTTCGGCAGCGTGCGTACGTCGAAAACATAATCGGCGTCGAGCGGCACGCCGCGTTTAAAGCCAAAGGACTCGAACATCAGCACGAGCCCCGTATCTTCCTGCTCGATGAAGCGTTTGACCCACGCGCGCAGCACGTTCGCGCGCAAATTGCTGGTATCGATCTGATGGCCGAATTCGACGAGGCCCGCCACGAGTTCGCGTTCGCGTTCGATCGCTTCGGCGAGCGACGTCAACAAGCCGACGTCTGCATCATGCGCGGTGGAACCGGACAGCGGATGGCGGCGGCGTGTTTCGGAGAAGCGTTGAATCAGCGACTGCGTGCTTGCGTTCAGGAATAGTACGCGCACATCGTGGGCGCGCGACAGGTCGCGGATCATCGCGGGCATTTCGTCGAGCGAAGCGCTCGAGCGCGCGTCGATGGCGACCGCGAGGCGTTCCTGGCCGTCGTCGGCGAGATAGTTGGCCAGTTGCGGCAAAAAACGCGGCGGCAGATTGTCGACGCAGTAATAGCCTGCGTCTTCAAGCGCGTTCAGGGCAACTGATTTGCCGGAGCCGGAAATACCGGTGATCAGGATTATGCGCATGGAGTCGTGAAATCCGTACAGTTCATCATAGCATCTGGTCCCCGTGTGCGCGCCGCCGCAGCCTGCCGTTGGCTGCGGGCGTTACACGGTGCCGCGGGGCGAGCGGATTCAGATCAATTTGCCGGGAAACTGGCTGTCCGGGTCCTGCAT
This sequence comes from Paraburkholderia sediminicola, assembly GCF_046026675.1. Classification (GTDB taxonomy): domain Bacteria; phylum Pseudomonadota; class Gammaproteobacteria; order Burkholderiales; family Burkholderiaceae; genus Paraburkholderia; species Paraburkholderia sediminicola_F. The sequence goes on from NZ_JAQQEY010000001.1 coordinate 399,304, forward strand.
GGCCAGACGCTGGCGATCCATGAAGTCGCGCAGCGTATCGATGCCGCGCAGTTGCAGGATCGTGTTGCGCACGGCCGCTTCGACCAGAACCGCGAGGTTGCGGCCGGCCGCAACCTGAATCGTGACTTTGCTGATCGGCAGGCCGAGCACGTCGACGGTTTGGCTTTCCAGCGGCAGCCGCTGGAATTCACCGTCGGGACGGCGCACCAGTTGCACGATCAGTTTCAGCTTCATTTTGCGGCGCACCGCGGTTTCACCGAAGATCGTCTTGATATCGAGCAGGCCCAGACCGCGCACTTCAAGCAGGTTTTGCAGCAGCGGCGGGCAGCGCCCTTCGACAAAATCCGGCCCAAGGCGCACGAAATCCACGGCGTCGTCGGCGACAAGGCCGTGGCCGCGGCTGATCAGTTCCAGCCCGAGTTCGCTCTTGCCGAGGCCGGAATCGCCGGTGAGCAGCACGCCCATACCGAGAATGTCGAGAAACACGCCGTGCAGCGTGGCGCGCGGCGCGAGAATGCGCGACATGTAGAGGCGCAGGCTGTCGATCACTGCAGCAGCGGACATCGGTGTGGTGAAAAGCGGCGTGGACGAGCGCGTGCAGCGCAGCACCAGTTCCGGCGGAGCGGCGACGCCGCCCGCTACCACCAGAAACGGCGGTTCCAACGCGATCAGTTCGGCCATGTGGCGCGAGCGGTCTTCGTCGGTTTGGCGCTTGTAGTAGTCGATTTCGGCGTCGCCGAGCACCTGAATCCGGTTCGGGTGGATCAAGTTCAAGTGGCCGACGAGGTCGGCGCTCGACGTGGCATTGGCGACCGATTCCGAAGAAAAGCCGCGCTCCCAGCCTTCATGCCCCGTCAGCCAGCTCAACTTCAGCATGGCGGCGTTGTCGTCGAAAATGCTCTGGGCGTTGATGCTGGACGTATCCATGAGTCGGTGACTCCCGTGTGGACCGCTTGCTTGGGAAAGGATGCGGCCGCGCTAACGCGGACCGCGCACCTCGCCTGGCTGTACCCGCCTGCAGGCGGGAAGCCGGGTGAATAGGCGACGTGCGGATAACCGCCGATGCATCAAGGTTGCCACTGAGTGAGCAGGCGATGCAACGATTCGCGGTCTTCTTCCGTGTGCAGGCGCTCGCGGGCTTCGCGATCGGACAGCAACTGGGCGATTTCCGAGAGAATTTCGAGGTGCTGCTGGGTGGCCTGCTCGGGCACGAGCAGGAAGATCAGCAGCGAGACCGGCTGACCGTCGGGCGATTCGAAGGGGATGGGTTCGGCAAGACGGACGAATGCGGCGAGCGGCTGCTTCAAGCCTTTGATCCGGCCATGCGGAATCGCGACGCCTTCACCAAGCCCCGTCGATCCGAGGCGCTCGCGCGCAAACAGATTGTCAGTGACCGTGCTACGGGCGATGCCGTTCTGGTTCTCGAAGATCAGGCCCGCTTGCTCGAACACGCGCTTCTTGCTGGTGACCGATAGTCCGACGACGACGTTCTCGAGGGGAAGAAATTTGGCTAAACGATTCATGTTGACAGGCGAAAACGTGGCCTGGGTTCTCCTCGCTGGGGCGTTTGAGTGATGTTCCATTCGTTTGATGCTCACGGCGACGTGCGTTGGAGTCCGAAAGCGAAGGACTCCGGCCGACCGATTTCCCGTTTGAGCTAACTTGACCCCGATGGTAACCGGAACATTATAGAACAGGGTAGCCACGGATGGTGCGGCGCGCCATCCATGCATCATGGGTTTCTTCGCAGGATTGATCCGGTCTGCCCGGCTGCCTGAAAAAGGCGCCCTGAAACGAAAAACCGCCCGGTCTCGGGCGGTTTGGCTGGGGATACGCAAATGCGGGCGAATGAGGAAAACGAAGGAAAGTAAAGCAGACCTTCTAATCTTCCTTATTGCGGCGGCACGTCCAGTATCGGTGCCGGCTGGTACTTGATCGCATCGTGCTGATGGCCTTGCAGGCGATCTTTGTGGCGTATCACTTGCCGGTCGAGCTTGTCGATCATCAGATCGATCGCAGCGTAGAGATCGCTGTCACAGCTCTCGACGAAGATATCTTTGCCCTTCAGATGCAGGTTGATTTCAACCTTTTGACGCTTTTCCTTTTCCTTGTGGTTGTCGACCGAGAGGACCACACTGCCGTCGATGACCTGATCAAAATGTCTTAGCACCCTATCCAGTTTGGTGATCACGTATTCGCGCAACGCAGGCGTTACTTCGAGGTGGTGTCCACTGATCTGCAGATTCATAGTGCTTCTCCAAGCTAGAGGCCGCTTGTTCCGCACGATGACGAAGGTCCGGTCGATCTGTCGGCTTGCCTGAGTCGCCCCCCGGTGACTGACTTCTGGCAGGTCGCATCGGCCGGCCTGTCCGCCAACTGCGGAGCGGCCGGTAAATGCCCGTCGCGGGAGGCGGCGGGCTACAGAGACTTGCGCAGGTTGACTGCCGGAATCTTGAGGGCCTCGCGATACTTCGCAACGGTACGCCGTGCGACCACGAAGCCCTGTTCCGCCAGCAGTTCGGCTATGCGGCTGTCTGAAAGAGGAGATTTCGGGTTTTCCGCTCCTATCAGTTGCTTGATGAGCGCGCGAATCGCCGTGGAAGACGCCGCGCCGCCCGTGTCAGTCGAAACGTGTGATCCGAAGAAGTACTTAAATTCAAGCGTCCCGAATGGGGTCAGCATGTATTTACCGGTTGTCACACGCGAGACAGTTGACTCGTGTAGGCCCAGCGTATCAGCAATTTCTCGCAAAACCAAGGGGCGCATGGCAATTTCGCCGTGCACAAAAAAGCTCTTTTGACGCTCGACAATGGCTTGCGCGACCCTGAGGATCGTTTCGAAACGCTGCTGGATATTTTTGATCAGCCAGCGTGCTTCCTGCAGTTGCTGGCGCAACGATCCGCTGCCGGGGTCCCCCCGGTTATTGCGCAGAATATTCGCGTACAGGTGGTTGATGCGCAGCTTGGGCACCACCTCCGGATTCAGCTCTGCCTGCCAGCCCTGTGCCGTTTTGCGCACCATGATGTCCGGCACGACGTAGTCCGCTTCTGCCTTGCCGTAAGCGGCGCCCGGAAACGGTTCGAGCGAGCGGATCAACACATGCGCATCGCGTAGATCGTCGTCGTTCGCCTTCAGGTGTTTGCGCAGGCGCGTGAAATCGCGTGCCGCGAGCAGTTCCAGATGATGGGCGACGATGTCGAGCGCAAGCGTGCGCGTAGACGACTGTTCGAGCCGCAGCAATTGCAGCTTGAGGCACTCGGACGCGGAGCGCGCGCCGACCCCTGCCGGGTCGAAGCTATGCAGTAGCGCAAGCGCGGCGTTCATTTCGTCGAGATCGACCTCGAGCTCTTCGGGCAGATCGGTCAGCACTTCATTGAGCGTGGCGGCAAGATAGCCGTCGTCGTCGAGCGATTCGATCAGGAAGGTGATCAGCGCGCGGTCGCGCTGGCTCGCCTGCGTGACGCGAAGTTGCGCCATCAGGTGATCGCGCAGCGAGGTGCTCGATTCGTGGATTTGTAGCGGCGGCAGATCGTCGTCGTCCGAGGCGTTGCCGGAGCGGCCGTAGTCGCCAAGATCCCATTGTGACGCGTCGCCGTTGTTGTCGCTCGCGAGGCCGTTGTATTCGTCGACACCCTGTGGCTCGCCGTTCTCGGCGCGCTCGCTGCTGCTGGTGGACGAAGACGACGTATTGCCGCCCATCTGGTCGGGCGGTGGGGAGGAATTGGGCGACTGGGCGATCAGTGAGCCGTCGGCCGCCACGCGCAGGGGACTCGCGATCCAGTCGTCCTCGTTCTCAAGGAGCGGATTCTGCGAGATCGCCATTGAGACTTCCTGCTGCAGTTCGAGCGTAGACAGCTGAAGCAGCCGGATGGACTGCTGCAGTTGCGGGGTCAGCGCAAGATGCTGCGATAGGCGGAGTTGGAGGCTGGCTTTCATGGCAAGTTGAGATTCATTGTAGAGAGTTTGCCACGACCGCGATACATTGCGACATTCGCAATTACGCGTGCGCCCGTTTTCGGCGGCGCTGGGCGCGGGACGGCCCAGGTCAAAAATGCTGATGTGCGGATGCCGCAAAGGGTCCGGCGGATGCACGCTCGCACCGCCGGCAATCCTTTGTGCACTTACATGCGGAAGTGCTCGCCCAGATAGACGCGCCGCACGCTTTCGTTCTCGATGATGTCGCTCGGCGCACCGGCGGCCAGCACGCTGCCGTCGCTGATGATGTAGGCGTGATCACAGATGCCGAGGGTTTCGCGCACGTTGTGGTCGGTGATCAGCACGCCGATATTGCGCTGCTTCAAAAATTTGACGATCTTCTGGATTTCCAGCACCGCGATTGGATCGACGCCCGCGAACGGTTCGTCGAGCAGAATAAAGCTCGGATTGGTGGCCAGCGCACGGGCGATTTCGACCCGCCGGCGCTCGCCGCCCGACAGCGACAACGCCGGATTCTCGCGCAGGTGAGCGATCTGCAGTTCGTCGAGCAACGCCTCTGTGCGGTTCGTGATGGTGTCCTTGCTAAGCCGCTTGCCGTTGTCTTCGACCTGCAATTCCAGCACCGCGCGAATGTTTTCCTCGACGCTGAGCTTGCGGAACACCGATGCTTCCTGCGGCAGATACGACAAGCCCAATGACGCGCGCTTGTGAATCGGCAACAGGCTGATCGACTTGCCGTCCAGGTCGATTTCACCTGCATCGAGCGGCACGAGGCCGACGATCATATAGAACGAGGTGGTCTTGCCGGCGCCGTTGGGGCCGAGCAGGCCGACCACTTCGCCGCTTTTCACGTCGAGCGAGACGTCTTTGACGACCGTGCGTGAGCCGTAGCGCTTCTTCAGGTTGCGGACCACCAGCGAACTGCTGGTGCCTGCCGGTTTGCGATTGGGGAGGGACGCGGAGGAGCTCACTGGTTCGGTGCTCCCTGGATCGTGGTGGACGGCGCGAGTGTGGCCGACGCGCCGTTCAAGGGCGCTGCGCCGCCATTGCGCGGCGCCAGCATGGCGCGCACGCGGCCGGTCGGGTTGCCCGGGCCGGCGACGTCCTTACCCGCCTTCGCGGTGTAAAAGTCGCTCTGGCCGTCATAGGTAATGACGCTGCCATGCACCTGGTCCATCACCGTTGAGAGGCCTTGCAGGCGCTTGACGGTGGCGTTGGTGGTGAGCGTGGTCAGATCCTGCTTGCCGTCGTAGTCGATCCGAATAGCCGTGCCTTCGATGTATTCATCAAGGCCTTCGCGCTTCTGGCGGAAATACGACAGATTACCGCCGCTCGACGTGCCGGTGGCGTACTGATAGCCCTGCGGGTCTTGCGTCACTTCGACCCGATCGGCCCTGATCACGATCGTGCCTTTGGTGGCGACCACGTGGCCGGTGAAGATGTTGACCTGTTTGAGGTCGTCGTAAGTCATGTTGTCCGCTTCGACGTTCAGCGGCTTGTCCTTGTCGGCGCGATCGGCGTGCGCAAGCGGCGCGAAGCCGGCGAGCGGCAACGCGATGATCAGCGCAGCGAGTCCGGCGCGGCACGCGGACAGGGTGCGCGAGCGGCCGGTATCAAAACGGGGGAACGATTCGTTCATGCAGTCACGCCTGGAATGGATTACCCGGGTTGCTTGGGCGAGCTGACGGAGCCTTCAGACGCGGCAATCGCGCCCTTCACATTGCCGAACAGCTGCATCACCCGGGTGACGTTGTTGTAGTTCATGCCGCTGGCAGTCATTACAGACATGCCGCGCTGAAGTTTAACCGGCTTTTCGGTCTCGATCACATCGTCGTTGACCAGCACCCTAAAATGCTGCGAATCTGCCTGCATCTGCGGATCGCCGTTACCGGCGGCCCGCACGATGCGCGCGTTGTCGTACAGATTGACGATCGAGGCGTCGCCGTTCACCGTGCCGGTGTCGCCGGTCGCGGTGACGATCGGCTTGCCGGGCTGAAAGGCGCGCATGGCCGGCTTGACCAGGTCGCTCAGCTCGTCATCCTCGTAATGGATCAGGGACTGGGCGGTCAGACGGTATTGCGTCGAGCCCGACTGATCGAGTTCCGAAACCGAGAAGTTGTCCGCGAAGTAGTCGGGCGTGTGCTCCTTGGGGCGCGCCACGCCTTCGTTCTGCCGCGGCAGCGTGGCTTGCAGCAGCCACCATGTAATACCGGCGAGCGCGGCCATCGCGACGAGCGGAATCAATGAGGTCCAGCGAAACCGATTCATCCGACGAGGCCTCGCTGTTCGCCGCTACAGGCTGCCGCGAGCAGCGCTTCATATTTGTGCTGTGCGCGCAGCAAGGTGTCGCAGACTTCGCGCGCCGCACCATGGCCGCCGCGCGCCTCGCTCACCCAATGGGCGCGCGCGATCACTTCAGGATGCGAATTGGCCGGCGCCGCCGCGAAACCGACCTTCAGCATCACGCCGAGATCGACCCAGTCGTCGCCCATATAGCCGCATTCTTCCGCCGTCATGCCGGTTTGCTTGAGCAGGTCGGCGAACGCCAGGGGTTTGTCCTGCACGCCCTGATAGACGTGGGTGATGTTCATTTCCTTCGCCCGCGCCGCGACGATGCCCGACTTGCGCCCGGTGATGATTGCCGTTTCGATGCCGGCCTGGCGCAGCAGCTTCATGCCGTGGCCGTCCATCGAGTTGAAGCCCTTCATCGTGTCGCCTTCCGCCGTAAACAGCAGGCCGCCATCGGTCAGCACGCCGTCGACGTCGAAAATCATCAGCTTGACGCGGCTTGCGCGTTCAGTGGCGGTAAGGGGGGCGACGGGCATCAGATCACCTTCTTCGAGAACAGGTCGTGCATGTTGAGTGCGCCGATCAGCTTGCCTGCTTCGTCGACGACCAGCATCTGATTGATGCGGTGGCGTTCCATCAGTTCCACGGCTTCGACAGCAAGTTGATCCGGACCGATGGTGCGCGGGCCGGCGGTCATTACCGAGGCAATCGACAGCTCGCGGAAATCGCCGTCGCGTTCGAGCACGCGGCGCAAGTCGCCGTCGGTGAAAATGCCGGTCACATGATCGTTGTGATCGACGATCGCCGTCATGCCCATGCGCTTGGCTGTCAACTGGAACAACGCGTCGCGCACGGTCGCGTCAGGCGTCACCTTCGGCACCTGGTCGTCGGTGCGCATCACGTCGCGCACATAAGTGAGCAGGCGGCGGCCGAGCGCGCCGCCCGGATGCGAGCGGGCGAAGTCGTCCCGGCCAAAGCCGCGTGCGTCCAGCACCGCGACTGCGAGCGCATCGCCGAGCGCGAGCGCGGCGGTGGTGCTGGCGGTGGGCGCAAGGTTCATCGGACAGGCTTCTTTTGACACGCCAGAATTCAGATGTACGTCGGCCAGTTGTGCGAGACTCGACGACGGACGGCCCGTCATCGCAATCAGCTTCGCGCCGAGCCGCTTGATGAGCGGCAGGATTGCCACGAGTTCTTCAGTTTCACCGGAATTGGACAGCGCGAGGAACACGTCGTCTGCCGTAACCATGCCGAGGTCGCCATGACTCGCTTCCGCCGGGTGAACGAAGAACGCCGGTGTGCCGGTGCTGGCGAGCGTGGCCGCGAGCTTGCGGGCCACGTGGCCGGATTTGCCGATGCCGGAAACGACAACGCGTCCACGGCAACCCAGGATGAAGTCGACCGCCCCGACGAATCCCTCGTCGAGTTGATCGCGAAGCGCGCGCACGGCGTCCGCTTCGATGTCGAGCACGTCGCGAGCGAGCGCGAGTGCCCGGTCGCCATTGATTTTCGCTATCATTCGCGGAGTATAGCAAAGGCGCTTGTTCGCCGCGCCGGGCCTGCTGTGCCAAGCCGCTGTCTTTATTGCTGCCTTTACCGGCCCCTCAACCTTGTCGCACGGCCTTTCTCGTGCGCGGTTCCGCTGACGAACGAGGACGCTTTACCGATGCGTTTTAGCCGATGATTTCCCCCCTCGAAATGACGCTATTCCTGCTGCTGGCATCAGTGGCCGGAGTGGTGACTTTTCGCTTTCTGAATCTTCCACCGATGCTCGGCTATCTGACGGTCGGCATCGTCGTCGGGCCGCACGCGTTCGGTTTGATTCCCGACTCGGTGGGGGCGCAGAACCTGGCCGAGTTCGGCGTCGTGTTCCTGATGTTTTCGATCGGGCTGGAGTTTTCGCTTTCCAAGCTGCGCTCAATGCGCCGGCTTGTGTTCGGCTTAGGCCTGTTGCAGGTGATCGGCACAATTGCCGTGGCGGTCACGCTCGGCTTCGTGCTGGAGCGCTGGGTGCACATCACGTGGCAGGCGAGCGTGGCGCTGGGCGGCGCGTTGGCGATGTCGTCGACGGCGATCGTCAGCAAGATGCTGGCTGAGCGGCTCGAGATTGAAACCGAGCACGGCCGCAATATCTTCGGTGTGCTGCTGTTCCAGGATCTGGCGGTGGTTCCGCTGTTGATCGTGATCGCAGCGCTGGGCGGCGATTCGAAAGATCTCGTCAGCTCGCTCGGGGTGGCCGCGATCAAGATCGTCGTGGCGTTGGCGCTATTGTTAATAGTGGGTCAGCGCTTCATGACGCGCTGGTTCAACGTGGTCGCGCGCCGCCGCTCGCAGGAACTGTTCATCCTTAATCTGCTGCTGGTGACGCTCGGCGCAGCGTTCATCACGGATAAGTTCGGTCTGTCGCTCGCGCTCGGCGCGTTCATCGCCGGTATGTTGATTGCCGAAACGCCGTACCGTCATCAGGTGGAAGAGGACATCAAGCCATTTCGCGACGTGCTGCTTGGCCTCTTCTTCGTCACGACCGGCATGCTGCTGAATCCACGTGTGATCTGGGAGCACCCGTTCATCGTGTTGGGCTTCCTGGTCGGCCCGATCCTGCTGAAGGCGGTGATGGTGACCGGACTCTCGCGCCTTTTCGGTGCGTCGCCGGGTGTCGCGATGCGCACCGGTATCGGCCTCGCGCAAGCCGGTGAGTTCGGCTTCGTGCTGCTGAACCTGATTCTCGACAAACATCTCGTCGACGCCACCCTGTTGCAGGCGATTCTCGCGGCGATGCTGCTGTCGATGCTGGCCGCGCCTTTCATGATCCAGAACGCCGATCGAATCGTGCTACGGTTGTCGTCGACTGAATGGATGATGCAGTCCTTGCAGATGACGCGCATTGCGACGCAGAGCCTGAAGCAAAGCGGTCACGTGATCATTTGCGGCTACGGCCGGGCCGGGCAGAATCTGGCGCGCATGCTGGAGCATGAAGGCTTGTCGTATGTCGCGTTGGACCTGGACCCTGACCGCGTGCAGGCCGCGGCCGCGGCAGGTGAGTCGGTGGTGTTCGGCGATGCGGGGCGGCGCGAATCGCTGCTTGCCGCCGGTATCCATCGCGCCGCGGCAATCGCGATTACCTACGCGAACACGCCGTCGGCATTGCGCGTGTTACACAATATTCACGAGCTTGAGCCGACGCTGCCGGTAATCGTTCGTACCGTCGACGACGCCGATCTGGAAAAGCTGCTGGCCGCCGGCGCGACCGAAGTGATTCCGGAAATCGTCGAGGGCAGCCTGATGCTGGCCTCGCACACGCTGGTGCTGATGGGTGTGCCGATGCGGCGCGTGGTGCGGCGGGTCGAGGAAATGCGCGACGAGCGCTACGCGCTACTGCGCGGCTATTTCCACGGCGCGGACGACATGGAAGACGACGACGGCCACGAACAGGTGCGGCTACAATCGGTGCCGGTCGACGAAAACTCGGACGCGGTGGGCCGAACGCTGGCGGAAGTGGGTCTGTTCGAACTGGGCGTCGAGGTGACGGCGATTCGCCGGCACGGCATTCGCGGTGTCGAGCCGGACCCGTCCACCAAGCTGCGCGCAAGCGACATCGTGGTGTTACGCGGTCTGCCCGAACAGTTGGCCGAAGCCGAAGAGCGGCTTTCGAAGCATCGCCGTGCGGGCGCCGCTGCGGCCTAGTAGCGGGTATGGCCGGCGTGGCGTTGCCTGGTGAGGTCTTGCCAGGCTGGTGTTGCCGGCCGCGCTTGAGCCGCTCGCACCTGGCCGGCCGCACCTGATTTAGCCTTTCATCGGACCCGCCGAGGTCCATCCGGAGACATCATGTCCAACGCGCTCGCGAGCGCGCCGCTCGATGCGGCCGATTACATCAAAAGCCACATTCGCACGGTGCCCGACTGGCCGCTGCCGGGCGTGCAGTTTCGCGATATCACGCCGCTTCTGCAGGAGCCGAAGTCGCTGCGCGTGCTGATCGATCTGTTCGTCCAACGCTATATCGACGCGAAACTCGACTACGTCGCCGGGCTGGACGCGCGCGGCTTCATCATCGGGCCGATTCTGGCCTATGAGCTGAACCTCGGCTTCATTCCGATCCGCAAGCAGGGCAAGCTGCCGTACAAGCGGGTCGCGCAATCCTATGAGCTGGAATACGGCACCGCGACGGTCGAGATTCACGAGGACGCCTGCAAGCCGGGTGACCGCGTCGTGATCATCGACGATCTGATCGCTACCGGCGGCACGATGATGGCCGGCAAGATTCTGCTCGAGCGGCTCGGCGCGGTGGTGATCGAAGGGGCTGCGATTATCGATCTGCCTGACCTTGGCGGCTCGGCGTTGCTGCGCAAAGCGGGCCTGCCGCTCTACACGGTGACTGAATTCGGCGGCCATTGAGCACCGGATGCCAACTTCTTCCTGCACACAACGAAGGTAAGAAAAGATGCCTAACTTCCTGTTGTTCCTTGCGACCTCGATCGCTATCACGATGGCGCCCGGCCCTGACAACCTGCAAGTGCTCGCGCGTGGCATCTCGCAAGGCCGCGCGGCGGGTCTCGTCGCCGCGCTCGGCTTTGCCGCCGGAATCACTTTTCACACCACGTTGGCCGCGCTTGGCGTGGCCGCGTTGCTGCGTTCGTCGCCGGTTGCGTTTGAGGTGATCAAGCTGGCCGGCGCCGCGTATCTGATCTGGATTGGCATCAAGGCGCTGCGCAGCCAGGGCCTCGCCACCGCGCACGAGCGCCCGCCGCAGCCGTTGATGGCGGTGTTTCGCCAGAGCGTGCTCGGCAATCTGCTGAATCCGAAGGTGACGCTGTTCTTCGTCGTATTCCTGCCGCAATTCGTGCAGCCGCACGGCACGCAAAGCGTCACGGTGCAGATGCTCGAACTCGGCGTGTTGTTCATGTTGCAGACCGTGGTGGTGTTTTCGCTGTTCGGCGTGTGCGCGGGGATGATCGGCGGCTGGCTGAAGCGCCGGCCGCGCGTGGGCGTGTGGCTCGATCGGCTCGCCGGCGCGACGTTCATCGCAATCGGGATTCGCGTCGCCTTGCGGGATTGAATCAATTGACGCGGCTGGCACGACTGCCGAAAACCGAGTGCGGCCGAAGACCAGTTTGGAGCTTTAAATGACTTTGCCTTGCATCACCGCCGCGCGTCACTTCGACATAGACGCGCATCTGCCGTTCTGGATCGACGCCGAGCAGGTCGGCTGGATTCGCTCGACTGATGTGCCCTTGCTCGCGCGCTGGCCCGATGTGTTTGCAATCGACAGTGTTGAACAAAGGCGCGTGACGCTCGCGCCTGTATTCAACACCGTCGATCTGCGCAGCGCGGCACTCGGTTCCGTGATCGGGGCGCTTGCCGCCGAGGGCCGTATTCCCGGCTGGCGCAACGAGACTTACGCGATCCGCAACGCGTTCGATGCGCCGCCGCTCGCCTACATCGAACGCGCGGCGTCGCGCTTCTTCGGCACGATGACCTACGCGGTGCATCTGAACGGCGTCGTAGAATACGCGGATGGCGCGCCACGGAAGGCCGCCCCGCAATTATGGATCGCGCGCCGCAGCGACACCAAGGCCACCGACCCGGGCATGCTCGACAATGTCGTCGCAGGCGGGATCGGCTGGGGCTTCGGCGTCGAGGCGACGATCATCAAGGAGTGCTGGGAGGAAGCCGGCATTCCCGAGGAGATCGCCGCGCGCGTCACCGCCGGGCGCACCGCGCATGTGCTGCAATCGTTGCCGGAAGGCACGCAGGCCGAACAGATTTTTATCTACGACCTCGCGCTGCCGGCCGATTTCGTGCCGCGCAATCAGGACGGCGAAGTGGGTGAACACCGGCTCGCACGCATCGACGAAGTGGCGCGCTGGATCGAAGAAGGCGCAATGACCGTGGATGCGAGTCTGGCTACGCTGGATTGCCTGCTGCGCCGCCGTTGGATCGACGAAGACGCGTGTCCGGGCATCGAGGCGCTGTTCGCACCACCGGTGCTTGCCTAAGCGCTAGTCAGGCGCAGGTGCGGGGAACATGCCAGGTTACGCTGTAGCACGCTGCATCGATTGAGACACACCGAACAAACCACGCACTGAAGAAGGGAGTCACCCAGGTCATGTCGACCGATCACAGCTTTATCCTCAAACTGTCGTGCGCCGACCGGCCCGGCATCGTCCACGCAGTTTCGGGCTTTCTGTTCGAGCGTGGCAGCAATATTCTCGACTCCGCGCAGTTCGGCGACAGCCGCACCGGCGAGTTCTTCATGCGCGTGCATTTCCAGCAGGTCGGCGGCGATCCGGGCCTGGACGCGTTGCGTACGTCGTTCGCAACGCTCGCTGAGCAGTTCGGCATGCGCTGGGAAATGCACGATGCGTCGGTGAAGCCGCGCGTCGTCATCATGGTGTCGAAGATCGGTCATTGCCTGAACGACCTGCTGTTCCGCTATCGCACTGGTCAATTGGGTATCGAGATTCCGGCGATCATCTCGAACCACAAGGAGTTCTATCAACTCGCGGCCAGCTACGACATTCCGTTCCATCACTTCCCGCTGATGGGCGGCACGCCGGACGCGAAGGCCGCGCAGGAAGCGCGCGTGCTTGAAGTGATCGACGAGCATCAAGCCGATCTGGTCGTGCTCGCGCGCTACATGCAGATTCTGTCGCCGCAATTGTGCGAATCGCTCGCCGGCCGCGCGATCAATATTCACCATTCGTTTCTGCCGAGCTTCAAGGGCGCGAAGCCGTATTACCAGGCCTTTGACCGCGGTGTGAAGCTGATCGGTGCAACGGCGCACTACGTGACGACGGATCTCGACGAAGGTCCGATCATCGAGCAGGGCGTGGAGCGGGTCGACCACAGCATGACGCCGGAGCAACTGACTGCGATTGGCCGCGACGTTGAATGCGTGACGCTTGCGCGCGCGGTGAAATGGCACGTCGAGCATCGCGTCGTGTTGAACGGCAGCAAGACGGTGGTGTTTCGTTAAGCGTAGTTGATGCGCTTGCAGTGGGGCGGCCAAACCGCGGCCGCATCACCCCGCTGCAAGCTAGCGCCGAATGAGTCGGCGCTCCCTCTTCAGATCAGGACCGCATTGCGGAGCCACCCGCATTCCGCGCGTCCGGCGCAAGCCGCGCGTTTTGTGCGGAACGGCGGCGCGCATTCAGTTTCTTCAGCCAGATCAGTAGTCCCGTTGCGCTCAGCACGGCGACCGCAATTCCCATCGCGCTAATCAGAATCCGGCCACCGAGTCCGAGGATGCGTCCCGAATGCAGGGGGAATTGCACCTGCATGAAGATGTCGCCCGCCGTGCCTTTGCCGGGAATCTGCGCGCCGAGTTGCTTGCCGGTGGCCGCGTCCCAATACATCCACGGATTGCCGAGGCCGAGATCGCCGTGATCGTTGCCGGTTGCGTAGAAGCCGACGCCATAGGCGTGCAGGAATTCCGCGTAGTAGACGCCGCCTGGCGGCACCTTCAGGTTCTGCGCCTTACCGGCTTGCTCCGCTAGCTGCACGATGCGCTCGCGGCTCAGCACCTGATCGCCGGGTTGCGGCGCACGCAAAATTTCGGGGTTGTTGATCGGATCCGGCGTGAGCTTTGAGACTAGCGACACGACCGGTCGAACCACGGGCCCGGAGAGATTCATCGATACGGACGTTAGCGCGACGATCACCAGCAGGCCCCAGATCCACACGCCGCCTGAGCGATGCAGATCGAAGGTGAGCGCATAGCCGCCGCGCCCGAGGCGGAATGCGAACGACTTGCGCCATGCCTTGAGGCTCGGAAACGACAGCCATAGGGCGACCACGCTGTCGAACAGCCACACGATCCCAACGATGCCCATTAGCCACGTGCCGATATCGACACCGCCGGTGAACGGCAAATGCAACGTGTAGTGCAGCTTGTAGATGAACGGAATCAGATTGAGCCGCGCGAGTGAAACGGCGCCCCATTCGCGCCGGCCCTGGATGTCGCCGGTGGCGGGGTCGACGGCAATCTGGTTGAAGTCGAGCGGGTAGGGCTGCTTCGTCGCGGGGTTGGTGCGCGGCAGCACCATCATCTGCAGCGTGTGGCCGGGTTCAGCGTCGAGCGGCAGATATGTCACCTGCAGGCGCGGATCGGCCGCTTCGACGCGGCGCGCCAGTTCTAGTCCCGACAGCGCCGGACCGGCGGTGCGCACCTTGAAGAACGACGGATTCAGCGCCGCATCGAGTTCGTGATCCCACGCGATGATCGCGCCGGTCAGGCCGGCGACGAACAGAAACAGCGCTATGGCGACACCGAACCAGCGGTGCAGGCGGACGAGTTGCCGCCTCATGGGCGAGCCGGCGGGACAGGAAGGAAGGAGTAGCGGCGATTCACTGCAGTGCGGTGTAAATGGGAATTGTTCGCATCTTAAGGAATCGCGCAGTCTACCGCAAGTTTCTCGTGAGCGGCGTGCGGTTCAACTCGAAGAGTGTCGGCGCTGGGCATTTACTGGTGGGTGCAGCGGGCGAAAAAAAACGGCACCGAAGTGCCGTTCATTGGTTCGCCTGCTTGCACGGACGGCGCTCACACCAGCCGCAGATAAATCAATTCCCGCTTGATATACGCATAGAAAATCGGCGCCGCAACCACGCCGGGGATGCCGAACGCGGCTTCCATCACGAGCATCGCGATCAGCAGTTCCCAGGCGCGCGCCTCGATTTGACCACCGACGATGCGCGCGTTCAGGAAGTACTCCAGCTTGTGGATCAGGATCAGGAATACCAACGACATGATCGCCGCCGGAAAGCTCACCGAGAGCGCCACCGCGACGATGATCGTGTTCGAGATCAGATTGCCGATCACCGGCAGCAAGCCGACGATAAACGTCACCAGCACCAGCGTTTTGGAGAGTGGCAGCGTGTCGTGAAAGATCGGCAGGATCACCAGCAGGAAGATGCCGGTGAAGACCGCATTGATCGCGGAAATCTTGACCTGAGCGAACACGATGCGGCGGAAGGCGTCGGCGAAACGCGTCACGCGCGTGACGAACGCCGTGGACAGCGGTAGTCGTTGCATATGCTTCTGCGCCCCGACCGCGATGATCGCGCCGATGATCATGCCGATCAGGATATGCGTGAAGCCGCGCGCCGCGGTTTTGCCGCTTTGCTGCAGCATGTTCGCGTGCGTCTGCATCAGCTCGGCCGCCTTGGTCTTCATCTGGTCGGTATCGACCGGCAGATAGTTGGCGACGAATTGCGGAATCCGGCCACGCGCCTGGTCGATCAACTGCATCGCCTGGTCGAGCAGCTTCTGCACGCTCGGCACGTCGCTCTCGAAATGTTCGATGATGCCGAGCGTCAGCCCCGTCAATGCACCGACGATCACGGCCGAGAGGATCACCACCGCGAGCCAGCGCGCGCGCTGACTCGACATATGCCGTTCGATGCGCGGCGCGATGGTGTGCACGAGTTGAAACACGAGCAGCCCGGCCAGTAAGGCGCCGAGCAGCCTCAGTTCGATGACCGCCCACATCCCGATCAGCATCAGCACGTAACTGCCGATTTCGACCGCCGACAGCTTCGGCAGGCTCATGTCGCTAGTCAGCCTGACCGGGCGTGGGCGCAGGTCCCGCACTTGCCCGTCGTCGCTCGCCTGATTCCGCTTGGCCATGGCTTATTCCGTCTCCAACCCGTGTTGTGCAGCGTTACTTTCTACTGGCAATGCGTTTCAGCAGAGGCGCCAGATACTTACCGGTAAAACTTGCCTTCGACTTGGCAACCTGCTCCGGCGTGCCTTGCGCAATGATCTGACCGCCGCCGGCTCCACCTTCGGGGCCGAGATCGATGACCCAGTCGGCGGTCTTTATTACATCGAGATTATGCTCGATGATCACGACGGTATTACCCTGGTCTCGCAAACGATGAATGACTTCCAGCAGCAATGCGATGTCGTGAAAGTGCAGACCGGTGGTCGGCTCGTCCAGGATGTATAGCGTGCGACCCGTGTCTCGCTTGCTCAGTTCCAACGAAAGTTTGACGCGCTGTGCCTCGCCGCCCGACAGGGTGGTGGCCGACTGGCCCAGCCGGATATAGCCGAGACCCACGTCCAGCAAGGTTTTCAGCTTGCGCGCGACGACCGGCACTGGCTTGAAGAACTCGTAGGCGTTCTCCACCGTCATGTCGAGCACTTCGCTAATGTTCTTGCCTTTGTACTGAACGTCCAGGGTTTCGCGGTTGTAGCGCTTGCCGTGGCAGACGTCGCAGGGAACGTAGACGTCCGGCAGAAAGTGCATTTCCACCTTCAGTACGCCGTCGCCCTGGCAGGATTCGCAGCGGCCGCCCTTCACGTTGAACGAGAAGCGGCCCGCTTCGTAGCCGCGTTCTTTCGCCGCAGGCACGCCCGCGAACAGTTCGCGGATCGGCGTGAACAGGCCCGTGTACGTGGCCGGATTCGAGCGCGGCGTGCGGCCGATCGGCGACTGGTCGACATTGATGACCTTGTCGAAGTGCTCCAGGCCTTCGATCGATTCGTACGGCGCCGGCTCGGCGGAAGAGCCATACAGGTGATGCGCGACCGCGTGGTACAGCGTGTCGTTGATCAGCGTGGACTTGCCCGAACCGGACACACCGGTCACACAGGTCAGCAGGCCGACCGGCAGATCGAGCGAGACGTGCTGCAGATTATTGCCGTACGCCTCGACGATGCGCAGACGGCGCTCGTCCGGTTCCTTGCGTTCGTCCGGGAATTCGATGTTGCGGGCGCCGGACATGTACTGCCCGGTCATCGATGCCGCGTTCTCCTCGACCTGCTTGGGCGTGCCTTCGGCAATCACCATCCCGCCGTGCTCGCCCGCGCCTGGGCCCATGTCGACCACATAGTCGGCCATGCGAATCATGTCTTCGTCGTGCTCGACGACGATTACCGAGTTGCCCAGGTCGCGCAAATGTTTGAGCGTGGCGATCAGCCGGTCGTTGTCGCGCTGATGCAGACCGATCGACGGCTCGTCCAGCACGTACATCACACCGGTCAAACCCGAACCGATCTGCGAGGCGAGGCGAATCCGCTGCGCTTCACCGCCCGACAGCGTTTCCGCGCTGCGCTCCAGCGACAGGTAGTCGAGCCCGACGTTATTCAGGAACATCAGGCGCGCGACGATTTCTTTGACCACCTTGTCGGCGATCTCGCGCTTCGAGCCTTCGAGCCGCAGCGTCTGGAAATAACCGAGCGCGTCGCGCAACGGCCAGCCGCTGATTTCGAAGATGCCGCGTGCGTCGCTGTTCGAGCCGATTCGCACGAAACGGGCTTCCCTACGCAGCCGCGTGCCGGCGCAGGCGGGGCAGGACTGGTTGTTCTGATACTTGGCGAGTTCTTCGCGCACCGCGACCGAATCGGTCTCGCGGTAACGCCGCTCAAGGTTCGGAATGATCCCTTCGAACACATGCTCGCGCACGGAAGTGCGGCCGCGCTCGTTGATGTACGAGAACGGAATCTCCTGCTTGCCCGAACCGAACAGCAGAATCTTGCGGACTTTTTCCGGCAGGTCTTCGACGGCCGTGTCGATGTCGAACTCGTAGAACGCCGCGAGACTCTGCAGCATCTGGAAGTAAAACTGATTGCGCCGGTCCCAGCCCTTCACCGCGCCTGCCGCCAGCGACAGCGACGGATGCGCGACGACCCGCTTCGGATCGAAGAAGGTGATCTGGCCGAGGCCGTCGCATTCCGGGCACGCACCCATCGGGTTGTTGAACGAGAAGAGGCGCGGCTCCAGTTCCTGCAGCGAATACGAGCAGATCGGGCAGGCGAACTTCGAGCTGAACAGATGCTCCTTGTCCGTATCCATTTCCAGCGCGATCGCGCGGCCGTCGGCGAGACGCAGTGCCGTTTCGAACGATTCGGCGAGGCGCTGCTTCATATCGCCGCGCACTTTCAACCGGTCGACGACGACGTCGATCGTGTGCTTGTCGTTTTTCTTGAGCTTCGGCAGCGAGTCGACTTCATAGATCTTCGCTACGCCTTCGTTGGCCGTGCCGCCGCCCGAACGGACGCGAAAACGGATGAAGCCCTGCGCCTGCATCTCTTCGAACAGTTCGACGTGCTCGCCTTTGCGGTTCGCCACCACCGGCGCGAGGATCATCAGCTTGGTCTCGTCCGGCAGCGCGAGCGCCGCGTCGACCATCTGCGAGACGCTTTGCGCTTCCAGCGGAATTTCGTGGTCCGGACAGTACGGCGTGCCGACCCGGGCGAACAAGAGGCGCAGATAGTCGTGAATTTCGGTGACGGTGCCGACCGTGGAACGCGGATTGTGCGAGGTCGCCTTCTGTTCGATCGAAATCGCCGGCGACAGGCCTTCGATCAGATCGACGTCGGGCTTTTCCATCAATTGCAGGAACTGGCGGGCGTAAGCGGAGAGACTTTCGACGTAGCGGCGCTGTCCTTCCGCGTAGAGCGTGTCGAACGCCAGCGACGATTTACCCGAGCCGGATAGGCCCGTAATCACGACGAGCTTGTGACGTGGGAGGTCGAGATTGACGTTCTTCAGGTTGTGGGTGCGAGCCCCACGGATACGGATTTGTTCCACGCGTTATTCCAAGACTTGGCCCGTGACCTGGCGGAAAGAGGAGGAGGCTAAACCTGCTACTATAACGACTTTTCAAGACCGCCGTTACGGCTTCCTGACAGCCCGAAGAAGGTGCAAGGCAAGCTGTAAGGCTGCGGTCCAGCGCCGTGGGAAAGAGGTCTAACTGGGACCATTTTTCGCGAGTACAAGGCGCCGCGAGGCTCCGGACGAGCGTCTGGCAAGGCCGCCGGCCCGAATGCCGCGCCGTATGTTTGTCGCCCCGCTCATTCAAAGAACGTTCCCGATGTCCAATCCGTCCGCTACATCCTCACGCATGAGCGCGCCTGAAATGCGCGCGACCATGTCGCTTGCCGCCATCTTCGCGCTGCGCATGCTCGGTCTCTTCATGATCATGCCGGTGTTCTCGATCTACGCGAAGACCATCCCCGGCGGCGACAACGTGCTGCTGGTGGGGATCGCGCTGGGTGCGTACGGCGTGACGCAGTCGATGCTGTACATCTTCTATGGCTGGATCTCCGACAAGATCGGCCGCAAGCCGGTCATTGCGACCGGTCTCCTGATTTTCGCGCTTGGCAGCTTCGTCGCGGCGGGCGCGCACGACATGACGTGGATCATCGTCGGCCGGGTGATTCAGGGCATGGGCGCGGTGTCGTCCGCGGTGATCGCGTTTATCGCCGACCTGACCTCCGAAGAGCATCGCACCAAGGCAATGGCGATGGTTGGCGGCAGTATTGGCGTTTCGTTCGCGGTGGCAATCGTCGGTGCGCCGATCGTGTTCCAGTGGGTCGGCATGAGCGGCCTGTTCACGCTGGTCGGCATTTTCTCGATTCTGGCGATCGGCCTGGTGCTGTGGGTCGTGCCGGATGCACCCAAGCCCGTGCACGTGCGCGCGCCGTTCGCCGAGGTGTTGCATAACGTCGAACTGCTGCGGCTGAACTTCGGCGTACTCGTGCTGCACGCCACGCAAACCGCGTTGTTCCTCGTCGTGCCGCGCATTCTCGAAGCCGGCGGCCTGCCGGTCGCGTCACACTGGAAGGTGTATTTGCCGGTGATGGGCCTCTCGTTCGTGATGATGGTCCCGGCGATCATCGCCGCGGAAAAGCGCGGAAAAATGAAAATCGTGCTGCTGTCGGCGATCGGTCTTATCCTGATCGGACAGTTGTTGTTGGGCGTCGCGCCGCATACGATTCTGAGTGTGGCGGCGATCCTCTTTGTCTACTTTCTCGGCTTCAATATTCTTGAAGCATCGCAGCCTTCGCTGGTGTCGAAACTGGCGCCGGGAACCCGCAAGGGTGCGGCGGCGGGCGTGTACAACACCACGCAGTCGATCGGTCTTGCGCTAGGTGGGGTGGTCGGCGGCTGGCTGCTGAAAGTGGATGGTCAGAGCGCGGTGTTTTTTACTTGCTCAGGGCTCGTCTTTTGCTGGCTTATAATCGCGGCAAATATGAAACAGCCGCCGCGCAAGGCGTAACGGAACTCACAGAACTCACCCGGTGGCGGGCAGAGGCGCAGTTCTGGTCTCCGGCCTGCCGGCCATGAGACGCGAACCGCGCGTTGCCGCGCCGCCCGTAACAGAATCAACAGGAGAAACTCATGGCATCCGTGAACAAGGTCATTCTCGTCGGCAATCTCGGAGCCGATCCGGAAGTCCGTTATCTTCCGAGCGGCGACGCACTGGCGAACATCCGCCTTGCGACAACGGATCGGTACAAGGACAAAACGTCCGGCGAAATGAAGGAAGCAACCGAATGGCACCGTGTGGTGTTCTTCGGCCGGCTTGCTGAAATCGTGAACGAATATCTGAAGAAGGGTTCGTCGGTGTACCTGGAAGGGCGCATCCGCACCCGCAAGTGGCAGGCTCAGGACGGCACTGACCGTTACTCGACCGAAATCGTCGCTGAGCAGATGCAAATGCTGGGTGGCCGTGGCGGTTCGACGGGCGGCGGCGGTGGCGACGAAGGTGGTTACAGCCGCGGTGAGCCGTCGGAGCGTAGCGGCGGCGGCGGTGGTGGCGGTGGCGGTGGCGGTGGTCGCGCGGTTTCGGGTGGTGGCGCCTCGCGTGGCGGCAGCGGTGGTGGCGGTGGTGGTTCGAGCCGTCCGAGCGCGCCGGCTGGTGGTGGGTTTGATGAGATGGATGACGATATTCCGTTCTGACGCTGGCGTCGGATACGTGAATGCAAAAAACCCCGCTTCCGAGCGGGGTTTTTTATTGGGGCCACGGGCGAATCGCCTGCCTGGTTGACGGCGCGAGGCGGTGCCGTTCACGCAGCGCTTCCTTCGATATTTAGCCGATCGGTGCGCTGCCGGATAGCAGTTTTACTGCCCCCGAGGGTAAACCTTCCGACATGGTCCGGCGCGCCTCAGCGGCACGTTTGTGACGGATTGCGGCTCAGCTTCCACAAACCCGCCTTGACTTTCGCCCTCCCGCCGACAATACTGAATTCATACTTTGTACGGACAAAGTAACAAATGCGTACAAGTAACCCGAAAACAGGAGACGAGCATGGAGTCCGACGTTGCAGTAACAACCCGCATCCGCGCTAGCTATGGCCGCTACCTCGAAGATTTCCACGTAGGCGATATCTATGAACACCGGCCCGGGCGCACCATCACCGAAGGCGACAACATCCATTTTTCGCTGCTGACGATGAATTTCCATCCGATGCATTGCGATGCCGCCTATGCGGCCAAAAGCGAGTTCGGCCGGTTGCTCGTCAATAGCGGCCTCACCGTTGCCGTGGTGCTCGGGCTATCGGTGAACGACGTCAGCGGCAAGGCGATCGCCAATCTCGGCTGGAAAGAGATCCGCCTCACCGCTCCGGTGTTTTGCGGCGACACGATCTACGCGGAATCCGAGGTACTCGAAAAGCGCGAATCGAAATCTCGTCCGGGGCAGGGCATCGTCACCGTGCAGACTCGCGCGTTCAAGCAGGACGGCACGCCGATCATGGACTTCGTGCGCAGCGCACTGGTGCCGACGCGTGGAAACGGCGTAGGCGACTGACACGGCTGCACGGCTCGAATCGCTGCGACACCGAGCCCACGACTCGCGCAGTCAGACAAAACAAACAGCAGCACGCAGCGCCAACCTGTCAGCAAGAGCACGCGGCGCGCGAATCCCGGCGGCGCCCGAACAACGCGCCGCAATGCGGCAAGCGTAAGCAGAGCGGCATGCACACCAAGGAGACAAAGGTGGCTATCGGTATCGTCAACTCGGGCGCGCGACTCGATCGCCTGCCTATCGCGTCCTTCCACTGGAAGGTTCTAGGTCTCATCAGTGCCGGGGCATTTCTCGACGCGTTCGACATCTATCTCGCAGCCGGCGCGCTCGGCGCAATGGTGAAGTCGGGCTTCTCCGATCTGCGGCTGAACGCGTTGTTCATCTCGGTGACCTTTCTCGGCATGCTGATCGGCGCCGGTTTCGCCGGCTATCTGGGTGACCGCTTCGGGCGCCGCTCGTCGTATCAGACCAACCTGCTGATTTTCGGCATCGCGTCGATTGCCGCATGTTTCGTCCCGAACATGACCTGGCTGATCGCCTTGCGGTTGATCATGGGCATCGGCCTTGGCGCCGAACTGGTGGTCGCGGCCGGCACCTTGTGCGAATTCATTCCGCCTGCTTCACGCGGACGGTGGACCGCGTTGCTCGCGTTCATTATCAACTCCGGCTTGCTGGTGTCGACTGCAGTCGGCTACGTCGTGATCCCGCATCTCGGCTGGCGCTATATGTTCGCGATCGCTGGTGTCGGCGCGATCATCGTGTGGGTGCTGCGGCATCGCATGCCTGAATCGCCGCGCTGGCTCGAATCGGTGGGCCGCGCCGAAGAAGCAGAGGCGACGGTCTCGGCGATCGAACAGCAGGTGCAGCGTCAAAAGGGGCCGTTGCCACCGGTCGATCGCACTGAAAGTCTTGAAGTACCGAAAGCGCCGTTCTCCGCCCTGTTCTCGCACGCGATGCTCGGCCGCACGCTGGTTGCCGCATTGACGGCAGTCGCGGTGAATATTTCGGTGTACGGCTTTGTCGCGTGGCTGCCGACCTTCTTCGTGAAGGAAGGGCTCACCATCGTGCAGTCGCTCGGCTTCACGACGCTGATGGCGTTCGGTGCGCCCGGCGGCGCGGTGATCGGCTTTCTGTGTGCGGACCGTCTCGGCCGTGCGCGTGGTCTTGTGGTCTTCGCGATCGCGACCATCGCGGTCGGCTTCGTCTACCCGAACATGCACGCGGGGTGGGCGATCAGCCTGGTCGGCTTTGTCTTGATCACCTGCATCTACACAGTCGCGACGCTCGGCCTCTTTGCCTACATTCCCGAACTCTTTCCGACCGAGTTGCGTTTGCGCGGTACCGGCACGGCGGGCGTATGCGGACGCGCTGCCTCAATGACGACGCCGTATTTTGCGGTGCTGCTCTACAACTCTTTTGGCGTGTCCGGTGTGCTGGCGATGGTGAGCGGCGTGCTGGCGCTGCTGGTGGTCGGCATTCTGCTGCTGCGCGTCGAGACCAATCAGCATGCGCTTGAGCAGATCTCGCCGAGCCTCGACACCCATTCCGATCCGATGCCCGCTACGCAGCAAGGATAAATCGACATGACTTCACTCAGTCCATCCGTCACGCTCTCCGATCAGTACGCGCGTTTCGGTTTGAGTCTGCAATTGCGCGATGTTCCGCGCGCGGTGCAGACGCGCGCCAAGCACCTGATTCTCGACGCCGTCGGCATCGCGCTGGCATCGCGCGGCTATACTTACGCCGATGTGTCGTTCGCGGCATTTTCCGAACTCGGCAGCGGCGCCTCGCCGGTGATCGGTTTTGGCAGGCGTCTCGCTCTGCGCGATGCCGCGATGATGAACGGCGTGCTGATTCACGGTCTCGATTTCGACGACACGCATTCTCGCGGCGTCATCCATTCGACGACCAGCGCATTGCCTTGTGTCCTGGCGCTCGCCGACCGCGACGAAATGAGCGGCGCGGATCTGCTCAGCGCCTATATCGTCGCGATGGAAGTATCGACTCGCGTTGCATCCGCCGCGAAGGGCGGTTTTCATCAGGCCGGCTTTCATCCGACGGGCCTGGTCGGGACGTTCGGTTGCGCGGTCGCGGCGGCGCGTTTGCTGCATCTGGATGATCCTCAGGCTGCTCACGCACAAGGCATCGTTCTATCGATGGCCGCTGGCAGCCTCGAATTCCTCGAAGACGGCGCGTGGACCAAGCGCGTTCATCCGGGTCTCGCCGCCGCGTCCGGCATCACCGCCGCGACGCTCGCGAAGCACGGTTTCACCGGTCCACGTTCGGCCTACGAAGGACGCTTCGGCCTGTACGCCAGCCATCTGGGCAAGCGCCTCGACAATGCTGATCAGCAACTTGCAGCCGAAGGACTCGGCAGATCGTGGCAAATCGATGAAGTCGCGATCAAGCCGCTGCCAGCTTGCCACTTCACGCACGCGGTGGCCGATGCGGCGATCGCGTTGCATCAGGAACATCGCTTCTCGGCGCAAAACCTCGACTCGATCGTACGCGTGGTAGCCAAGGTGCCGCGCGAAACGGTTGAGGTCGTCTGCGAGCCGCTCGGGCCGAAGCGCAAAGCGGTGAGCAGCTACGACGCACAATTCAGCGTGCCCTACATCGTCGCCACCGCATTGCTCAAAGGCCGCTTCACGCTCGACGAACTCGAACCGGCCGCGCTTGCCGATCCCGCCGTGCTGGCGCTGGCCGCACGCGTCGACTACGAGATCGATCCGGATACCACCTTCCCACGTCACTACACCGGTGAGGTTGTGGTGGAGCGCAACGACGGCACACGCGTCGCACATCGCGAGGCGATCAATCGTGGTTGCGCCGACCGCCCCGTGAGCAACGACGACATCGTCACCAAATTCTACGCGAACGCTCAGCGCACCGTATCCCGCAGCACCGCTGAACAGATCGCTCAAGCCGTATTGCAACTCGACGAACGCCCGGCGCGCGAGCTTGCCGACACGCTCGCCGGATCCACCGAATCTTCAAGGACGTCATCATGACCGCTACCGAACTCGACACACTGGACAACGATCAGCTGATTCTCAACTCGCTGGACCGCTTCCTTGAAACCGAAGTGCGGCCCTACGTTCACAAGTTCGATCACGACGACATCTACCCGGAAGAGATCGTCGAGAAGATGAAGGAGATGGGTTTGTTTGGTTGCATCATCGATCCCGAGTACGGCGGCTTGGGCCTATCGACCCGCACGTATGCGCAGATCATCACGCGGATCGCGCGCGTGTGGATGTCGGTGAGCGGCATCATCAATTCCCATCTGATTCTCGCGATGCTGGTGCAACGAAACGGCACGCCCGAACAGAAGCGCAAATATTTGCCGAAGTTCGCTACGGGCGAATGGCGGGGTGGTATCGGCCTGACGGAGCCCGACTGCGGCACCGATCTGCAGGCGATCCGCACCACCGCAAAACGTGTCGGTGACGAGTACATCGTGAACGGCAACAAGACCTGGATCACCAATAGCAAGTATGGCAACACGCTCGCGCTACTGGTGAAGACGGACCCAACCGCGCAGCCGCGTCATAAGGGAATGAGTCTGCTGCTGGTGCAGAAGGGACCCGGCTTCGAAGTCAGCCGTCAGCTCGAAAAACTCGGCTACAAAGGCATCGATACCTGCGAGTTATCGTTCAACGATTTTCACGCCCCGGCCGATGCACTGATCGGCGGCGTGGAAGGCAAGGGCCTGCAGCAGATACTCGGCGGCCTCGAACTCGGACGCATCAACGTGGCTGCGCGTGGCGTTGGCATTGCGCTGGCGGCGCTCGAAGAATCGGTTAGCTATTCGCAGCAACGCAAGACTTTCGGCAAGCCGATCTGCGAGCACCAGGCGATTCAGTTGAAGCTCGGCGAAATGGCAACGCGCGCCGAAGCCGGCCGCCTGCTGGTGGACGCCGCCGCGCAGAAGTACGACCGTGCCGAGCGCTGCGATATGGAAGCCGGTATGGCGAAATACTTCGCCACCGAAGCCGCGCTGGAAAACAGCATCGAGGCGATGCGCATTCACGGCGCGTACGGTTATTCGAAGGAATACAACGTCGAGCGGCTGTACCGCGATGCACCGCTGCTGGTGATCGGCGAAGGCACCAACGAGATGCAGCGCATCATCATCGCCAAACAGCTGATCGAACGGAGTCCGGTATGAGCCTGCCCCTTTCCGGTGTTCGTGTGCTCGCCATCGAACAGTATGGAGCCGGGCCGTTCGCGACCCAGCATCTCGCGGACCTCGGTGCGGAGATCATCAAGATCGAGCATCCGAGCAATGGCGGCGATGTGGGCCGCGCGGTCGGCCCGTATTTCTTCGGCGAAGGCGATAGCCACTTCTTCGAAGCGTTCAATCGCAACAAGTGCAGCTTGACGCTCGATCTGAAGAAGCCTGAAGCGCGTGCTGTCCTGCTGGACCTCGTCAAGAAGAGCGACGCCGTGTTCAACAATCTGCGCGGCGATCTGCCGGTGAAACTCGGGCTCACGTACGACCAGTTGTGCGAGGCGAACTCGAAGATCGTCTGCGCGCATCTGTCTGCGTATGGCCGTACCGGCAGCCGCGCGGCGTGGCCTGGCTACGACTATCTGATGCAGGCCGAGGCGGGTTATTTGTCGGTGACTGGTGAGCCCGATAGTCCGCCGGCACGTTTCGGTCTGTCGATCATCGATCTGATGACCGGCACGACCGCGGCGATGGCGCTGCTCGCCGGTCTCGTCGATGCGAAGACTTCGGGTAAGGGGCGTGATATCGACGTGAGCCTCTTCGATGTCGCGCTGCATAACCTCGCCTATGTTGCAACGTGGTATCTGAACGGCGGCGTGGTGACAGGGCGCGAGAACCGCTCGTCGCATCCTTCGCTCACACCGAGCCAGTTGTACAAGACGCAGGACGGCTGGATCTTCCTGATGTGCAATAAGGAGAAGTTCTGGGGCGTGCTTGCCGAAGTGGTCGACAAACCATCGTGGGTCACCGATCCGCGTTTCTCCAACTTTCAGGCGCGTCTCGCGAATCGTGAGCTGGTACAGACCGAACTCGACGCGGTGCTCTCGACCGCGACCACCGCGCAGTGGCTCGAACGGTTCGGCGGCCGCGTCCCGGCCGCTCCGGTGTTCGACGTCAAGGAGGCGCTGGAGAATCCGTTCGTCGCGGAGCGCGAATGCGTGGTGGATGCCGAGCATCCGCGTTTCGGCAAGATTCGCGGCGTCGCCGCACCGGTACGGGTCGACGAAGCACTGCCGATGCGCGCCGCACCGGATATCGGCCAGGATACCCAGCGCCTCCTCGACGAGTTGGGCTATGGCGCTGAAAGGATTGCTTTGCTGAGGGAGGCGGGTGTGGTGCAATAAGGCCGGGCGGGTACAACTGCCCGCTCCTTCACTTCATTGCACACCGAGATGGCCACCACGACAGTCCTTGGGCAACAGCCGCGCTACATGCAGCTGGCACAGACGCTCCTCAACGAGATTCAGGGCGGGCGGTTTCCCATCGGCGCCTTGCTGCCCACCGAGTTCGAGTTATGCGAGCAGTTCGGCGCGAGCCGCTTCACGGTGCGGCAGGCGATCAAGCAACTGGAGCAGCGCGGCCTCGTCGACCGGCGGCCCGGCATCGGCACCCGCGTGAAGGCGACGCAGAGCGAGACCGCATACCGTCAGGTGATGGAGCGGCTGAGCGATTTGCACCGTTATACGGCCGACACCGAGCTGGAGATTGCCTCGACGCAAACAATCGAGATCGACGATGCGGAACTGCTTGAGCGACTGAACGCGAAGCCGGGAGAAACGTGGCTGCTGGCCGAAGGCATTCGCCGAACGCCAGGCAGCGTCGAGCCGATCTGCCATACCGAGGTGTACATCCATCCGGCATTCCGATCGCTGACGGGGCTGAGCGGCCGGTCTCACGTGCCGATCTACACGCTGATCGAAAAACAGTTCGGCGAGCAGATCACCGAAGTGCAGCAGGAAATCCGCGCGATCGCGATGCCGGCGAAACTCGCACAACGTTTGAACGCGAAGGCGCGTTCGCCGGCGCTGTGGTTGTGCCGCCGCTATCTGAACCGTCGTGGGCAACTGGTGGAACTGACGATCAGTGTTCACCCGGCCGATCGCTACAGTTATTCCGAAACGTTTCAACTCGACTGGCACGCGAACTAGGCAGCACCTGGCTGCGTGCTTCTGAAGGAGAGCAACATGGACGCACGCAGTTATCTGTTCGTTCCAGGCGACCGGCCCGAGCGCTTTATGAAGGCGCTCGACACGGGCGCCGACGCGGTGGTGATCGATCTGGAAGACGCGGTCGCACCGGCCGCCAAGGAGCACGCACGCGAGGGCTTGCAGCGCTGGCTGATGACCGCGGATCGTTCGCGGCTGATTGTTCGCGTGAATGCGGTGGGCACGCCGTGGCATGCCGAAGACGTGGAGATGGTTGGTCGCTCCGGCGCTTCGGTCGTGATGGTGCCAAAGTCAGACAGTGCACAGCAACTTGCCTATGTGGCTGCGCGGTTGCCGTCGCAGGTAAGGCTCGTGGCGCTGATCGAGACCGTCGCGGGCGTGGTGGCGATGCGCGAGATTGCCGCCGCGCCGTCAGTCGCGCGGCTTGCATTCGGTACGGTTGATTTTTGCGGCGATGCAGGGATTGAGGGGCTTGGCGCTGAACTGGATTACGTGCGCTCGCAAATGGTGATCGAATCGCGGTATGCAGGCCTCGCTGCACCAATCGACGGAGTGACGTTGGAGCTCGATAACCTTGAGCGGTTGACTGAGGAGATTGCTACCGCGCGGCGGTTTGGGTTCACCGGAAAGCTTTGCATTCATCCCAGACAGGTGGACCCGGTGAATCGCGGGTTCGCGCCGAGCGAAGCGGAGCGGCGATGGGCCGCGCGGGTGTTGGCCGCTTGCAGCGAGCATCCCGAAGGGGCGTTTGCAGTGGACGGCAAACTGGTTGATAAGCCGATCGTCGATCGCGCCAGGAGAATCTCCGGGTTTGAAGCCAGTCAGAACATAGGTTTCACCGCCTGAGATGTTCGAGCGCATCTCTCATCGGCAAACTGGAAACGACAATCGGCCCGGTAAACGGCGTATCCAGATCGACGATCACATAAATGGCAGAAGCAATCGATACTGCCCCAAGTGAAATGGTCACCCAAGCCAAAGCATTGCGCGGCGCAATCAATCCGAAGCTGAGAAAAATCACGCACAACCAGAACGTCAGCGTCATCAAAAAAGGCATGGAAATTGAGCTGTGCGCTTCCTCGATGATCTTCCATCGGGCATCCACCGTTCGCCGATATTGCGCCAAGGCATCATCGAGCGCGCGCTGTTGCAATGGATCGTGCGCTCGCAGTTGCCGTAGCTGCCTGCCCACCACGGTCAGCATGTCGCCGAGCCGTACGTTCTCCAGCTTCTGCGAGTCGTCCTGTGTCCCGATGTTCCTCGGATAGTCACCGGCTGGAGCGGGCTCGCCCGGCCATGTCGATGCAATCGCGGCGGCGGTGTAGACGCGCAGCAGGTTACGGGACGCATCGGTATCGCTGCCGTATTCCCGCAAGGTCGTGTCGAACTCGATCAGGTCGGCCGCATAGGTGCGCAAATCATTCGATTCGGTATCGAAACTGGATTTTGCGGACGCCGTCATCAATCCGAGCACCAAAGCGGCAAACGTCACCAGCATGCCGATAACCAACTGGATGAGTTGCACGGTTTCGTGTGCCTTGTGTTCCTCTGGCAGCAACGGTCGCACCCAGACGCCAAAGCCGGTTCCGACAAGCAATAAAGCGAAAACCAGCAGGGCCGAGCCTATTTCTGACATAGAAATGCTCCGGATACGCGTGCTTCGTCACTTTCTACCAACCGCCGCCTGCCGACCACCCGGGTAGTCCCGCAAATGCCCCTGCTCAAACATCGGCCGACTTCCGCTCATATGTTGATGTATCGCAAACGTATGCGCCATCAACCATAAAGTTTTCTGTAATCCCGCCGTAGACCATCTATGTGGCGTTCGCTTAAATTTTGATCAAAGGTTGCGGACCTGGCCGTATGGGCTTGGGCGCAGCACGCGTGGCCGAGGCTAGTTTTCTGAACATTCGGTCACGCAGCCCAATGGAGACCAGCCCGATGTTGAAAAATCTGTCGATTCGAACCTGCCTTACCTTGATGATTGTGTTCTTCGGCGTGGTGCTGCTGTTCGGCGCAGCCGCCGGACTGTTGTCGTTGCGTTCGAGCAACGCGTCGCTCCAGCAGATGTACACCGTGGACACACCCGCAGTCGCCGACCTCGAAGGAAGCGCTGGACAACTGCTGCGCCTGCGTCTGGCGCTGGCGACTTACGCATCGTTGGTCGACCTGAACGATCAGGACGGCGCGAACGCGGTGCTCAAGCGCTTTGATCAGTATCAGAAAGCATCGAATGATCGCCTTGCCCATTATGTGAGCCGTGCGAGCGCGGATGCCGACGAACAGCGCCTGATCAAGGACATGCAGGACAAGCGCGACACCTTCCTGCACGACGGTGTCGAACCGGCGCTGGCCGCGCTCAAGTCTGGTGACAAGACCGCATTTGAGCAGTTGCAGGCGCACAAGTTGCCGTCGCTCTACAGCGCGTACGAGAAGGCCATGCTCACGCTCGAGCAATTGCAACTCGATCACGGCGCCCAGCGTTATCAGGATGCACAGGACCTGTTCTACGCGATCTGCGTTGCGGTGGCGATCGGCATGGGGTTGTCGCTGCTGGGCGCATTGATCGGCCGAGCGGTTATGGTGCGCGCGATTGTCAGCCCGGTCGACGCGACCATTGCGCAGTTTCAGCGGATTGCCAATGGCGATCTGACCAGCCAGATCGACGTGACGAGCAACAACGAAATGGGTCGCCTCGCGGCGGCGTTGCGCAAGATGCAGGACTCGCTGATCGAGACGGTGAACGCTGTGCGTCACGGCACGGAATCCATCGATACGGGCGTGAGCGAGATTGCCGCGGGCAATACCGACCTGTCGCAACGGACCGAGGAGCAGGCCGCATCGCTCGAAGAAACGGCGGCGAGCATCGAGGAGCTGACCTCGACAGTCAAGCAGACGGCGGACAACGCGAAGCAGGCGAGTTCGCTGGCGCAAGGTGCGTCGAGCTTGGCCGCACAGGGTGGCGATCTGACGGAGCAGGTGGTGGGCACGATGCATGGCATCGTCGACGACTCGCGGCGGATTGCCGACATTGTTGGCGTGATCGAAGGGATCGCTTTTCAGACTAATATTCTGGCGCTGAACGCGGCGGTCGAAGCGGCGCGCGCGGGCGAGCAAGGGCGTGGATTTGCGGTGGTGGCGAGCGAAGTGCGATCGTTGGCACAGCGAAGCGCGGCGGCGGCGAAGGAGATCAAGGGGTTGATCGATGCATCGACGGCGCGAGTGCAGGCAGGGTCGCAGCTGGTCGAGCGCTCAGGGTCGACGATGACCGAGATTGTCAATTCGATTTCGCGCGTGAGTTCGATCATGGGTGAGATCGCGGCCGCGGCGCTTGAGCAGAGCACCGGGATCGATCAGGTGAACCTGGCTGTTGCGCAGATGGATGAGGTGACGCAGCAGAATGCCGCGCTGGTTGAGCAGGCTGCCGCGGCGGCTAGTTCGCTGGAGGAGCAGGCTCGGAGGTTGACTTCGGCGGTGGCTGTGTTTCAGACGGGGAGTGGGGATTCTTCTTTTGCCGGGCGGCAAGGTGGGGCTGCAGCTACGCAGCGGAAGGTTAAAGCGGGTGAGTTTGTAGCGGCTTGATGCGGCTGACCGCGTAGCGTGCTGAAGGGTGATCGAGCGCTTGCGTGCACTGCATGAAAATCAGTACAAGGTGCGCGCCAGGCCAAATGTAAAGATTAGTTATAATTCGCGCGTTTAGCCTGTTTGGTTGATCGTCTTAAAAAATAGGTGCGTTAGATTGTTCCTGCCGTTAGACAAAACGGCGCGGGTTTGACAGCCCGCAGCGAAGTACGGCACTGCCCGCGAAAGTGGGTAGTGCTCACCTATGCGCGCCGCGTTCAATGGGCGGGTCGTGGTGAGGGAGCCGAGAGGCTCGCCGGTTTCGTATTTCGCCCGGTCTGTCAACCTTGCCACGTGCCCGCTCACCCCATCTTTCAGCGAGTGTCGGGCGATTCAGGAACGAACCGGAAATCGCACCATGAGCAAATCTGCCAAGAACCCTCAAGCAACCTCACGCGCGCCCGTTGATGCGCTCCAGTACGAGAAACTCGCGCTCTCAGCTTTCGATTTATGCAACCGGCAGTTGGATCAACTTAAGAGACTGGTTACGCTTGCGGCCTCAATACGCAGGACTCCCTGCATGACAAGGGAAGAACGGCAAAGCCAACAGGCGTTGCTGGAACTGCTTGTCGAAACTGGCGAAGGATACGAGCGCGAGATTGAATGCGACCGCGAACTGTACCAGGTGATCGCGCTTGATGCGAAGGACGTGCCTCATAGCCGCATCACCGCCAAACGCGCCGCGAGCCTTCTGTCTGACGCAGTGCGGAGGAAATCAGATGACAAGCTGAACGCGAAGCCCGCGGATACAGCGCGACCCAAATCGATGCGTACAAAGGTCGCGTCGCGAGCAGAAGCCGGCGCACAGGCCTCTGCCATTGCACACTAAAGAACACTAGCGGCCGCCGCGTCGCAGCAACTAAAAAGGCGCGAGAAATTCGCGCCTTTGTTGTCATGCCTCTAAGAGGTGGAAGTGAATCGTTTCAAGCAATCGGCATGTTCAACGCGATCCATGACTTCAAAGCAAAAGTACGTGTCCTCGCCTTTTTGCTCAACCGTCTCCCGCAGAAAATCCTGGGCAAGCCGATTACATCGCTCTTGATATGCCTCCCATTGCATAGCGGATCTCGGCGAATAGTCGGCAATGACATCGAAATATGGCACTACCTGATTGGCATCAATGCGTGCCGCCTCGATGCCAAGGATTGCCATTCCGGCGCTCTGACAGGCAACAACGAACCGCTGTGCATCCTCGCCGCGCAGAAAAATTTCGCCGCTGGGTTCTACCTCTGCGTGATCAATGAATGATGCGTAGGTTTCGCTTTCTCTCGTCACTTTGACGTGCAGCCTAGCCGCGCCGCCGTTCGTTAGCCTTCTGACTATACAGCGCGCCCGCTAGTCCACAAATCACGGCAAGAGCTCCCCAGCATATAAAGAAAGCGTTAGCGATTGTCGGATTGGTGTCGAAAAGACTACCATTCCCGCGCAAAACAACTGTTCCCCAAAGAATAAGGCCGCCCCAACAAACGAGACTGGATGTGATTATTCCTGCAAGGAATCCCGCTAACACTCTCATGACGATTCACCGAATCGGGAAAAACAGAATGGTCTTGGACTTTCGAAAATCCGACCAGATGCCGGAAATCACAATATTCCAATGGACACGAAGGCCTGTACCGATTCCTGTCAGTTTCTCACCATTCCACAGGTCGATGTGTCCACCGCTGAGATCATCCGTCGAATCGCCGTCCTGCTGCCAGTATCCGTAAAAGAACAAGATGCCGGTACGCCCTTCGACCTTACTTACCCAATCTGGACCGGTGACATTCTCTGCTTTCTGAAGCCCTGCGATTGGTCGCAACTGCAACCATTCGGCCAGCTTATAGGCGCGGGTTGCCGTCGGTTTGCCGTCAAGCAGGAGGCGACCAACGTCTTTCCTGCGTGGAGCTGGCTTCACCAGCTTTTGGGAGAAAGATAGCATCGCGATACCGACACGATGGAATGCGACGCTCATACGAATCGCGCACTGGCTTTTGTATTGTCCCGTCGGATCATCGTATGGGTCACCAGATGGATAGTTATCCCACAGTTCCTGAAAGGTCAGCACCTTCAGTTCCACTACCTTGATAGAGCCGGGTGTCGAGTTGGTTCTAACCACGGTCGGCTTGTTTGGCATTGTCAGTTTCCTTGTTGCTTCGCAAGGGCTTCGTCGCCCCAAAACACGGTGTAGTTGCCAGGGACTTCGGTATCGACGTGCCTCGTCCGTGAACCCGCTGGCAACTCCACCGCAATCAAAACTTGCGCGCCAGTGATGCGACGCAATTTGGCGACTTTAGCCGGTGGTCACGGCCATACGACGGCATAAAAACCCACGTAAAACAGGCTGGTTCCTGCGAGTAGTATCGACGTGGCAATGGCAGCGCGAGACATGGTGAGTCTTCTCGCTTGCGCAAATCCCACGGTACCCCAAGCGACAACCGGTCCGAAAAAAAAGAGGAAAGCCGCCGCATAGCCGAGCCACGAAACGCTGCACTGTTCAAAGTCCCAGCACCCATGCCAGCGGCTATGGACTAAGGGCCAGGAGTGCCAGCCTGCCAATCGACTAGCAAACAACATTGATTGCCAGGACACCAAAAACCCCACAACTAGGAAGGCCACAGACCATGCTGCACGATTCACTTGATTTCCCCAGAGAGGATGCGCTTTGACTTGCTCGCATCTGAGTAGCTCAGCTCCTCGAGCACGCTCGCTCCTTGGCGAAATGAAGCGACTCCGATTGGCATTCGTAGGTTCGTTACTAAAGGCAGTGGGATGTGACCTATAGGGGTAGAACTCTCGTGCCCGCAAGGGTGAGCGTCCAATGAACGGTATTGGCTGCCAGGCCCCACGAAAATAGCTGACGCGTGTTCGCGTTTCGCTTGCTTAACTGGTAGCCCAACATTCCAAACAACACGGCCGGTCCAGTCAGTATCAATGCGAGTCCGACCATCACGTGTGCGTCGGCGCTGCATACGTCTATTCCACCGCAAAAGCCCAGCTTTGGTTTGCAGAAGGTGGGGTGCATCTTGCACAATTTGGCGTCTACAGACGCCCATGCAAATATGCTTGCGATCCCGATCACGCTGAAACAAGCTGCTGTGAAAAGTCGCCACCTCATTTAATCTCCCAAAACAAAATTCTTTTTCGCGCCCCGAAGGGAGCGAAACCCAGCTTTGGCGGTGTCTGTTAGCCTTCTGGAAAACGTACCGTGCCCCCGCTATTTGCAAATAGGGCTTTACACAAAGTAATCCACTGCGTATAGCGCAAGAACCAACACCGTTGCACCGAAGCAACCGCAAGCCCATTTCCTCACAGACCACCTGCGCCATGCGACTGCGTTAATCGTTGCTAGAATGATTGCAGGGCCAAACAGGTACGAAATCAGAAACAACCAAGCCCACCAAGGGAAGGGGCATTCTCCGATTTCATGGCATCCGGTTGCTATCCGATCATGGTGGCGCGTCCAGTGGAAATGATCTAGCACGGATAGGCAGACCCATGTAAGGCCGAAGCCGTAGGCAAAGCCGCCTAAGCTCACCGCGCATCGTTTCACTTGATCTCCCAAAACAAAATCGACTTCGACCCGCCGAGGTCTGACCAGCTAATGTCTGGCAACATCGTCGCACCTTGCCGAATCAAGACGTCCCGACGCCACGCGACCATCTTCGGTTTCGATGAAGTATGGATAACCTTCGAACAGCCTGCCTTGCTTCGCTTCGATCTGTTCGTCGTAAGCGCTCATGGCAACAGACGAAACCTCGCCGTTCGCGGTCCTGCTCGAAGTCACCGTGCCCATGGACTCGGCCATGTCATCGTGTCGCGATGTGCTTTGCATGGCGGCCACCATGCGCGGCGGCTTGGGACACTTGCAGAGCAGAGCGTCACCCTCGAGCGCGATCTCAGCGCCACGATGTTTTCTTCGCCGCGGGCCTTCCGCTTTGGCGATGACGCCAACACCGCTGCACGCATTGCAAAACGCTGCGCCACCGATAAATGCGACGGGATGACCCATGATCAAACTCGGCACGCCGATCGTCATGGGCTCGATATAGCCGCCCGTTTCGGGTTGATCACCCACACAGAGAACAAGGCGCATCATGCGCGGTGCTCCCATCTTGCGAGCGCGTCATCACCCCAATAACGTTGATATCTCATCAGCGAGCAGGTTGTGGTGAACAGGAAGATTGTTTTGTCGGCAGTGGTACATGCCATGGATCAGTCTCCTACAGGGTTGAAAAACTTATCTGTAGAGCCTGACTTTTTTTGCCGGAAAGCGGTATTGGACGCATCTGAGAATGCGTCAGGGATATCCGAATGTGCGTAAGAGATTGGACAAAAAAATGGCCCGCTGAGTGCGGGCCTGGTAACAGGTATTCAGGTCATTATCGATGTCGCGACGCGCGTCGGCGAATCTTCCAACCAGGTCGACCTTGCGCGCCGCGTCGAGCGCCGCAAAGGCTAAACCAGACTCAAACGGTTACTGCATAGCCGCGTAATACTTAGCCACGCTATCAATCTCGGACGAAGTCATCTGCCGGGCCACATTCCGCATCTGCTCATTAATATCGTTATGTCGGGCACCGGAAGCAAACGCCCGCATTTGCGCAGCAAGATAAATAGACGACTGTCCTCCAAGCCAGGGCGCCGCCCCTTTACGATCCAACTGCCCATGACATGCCGCACAAGGCGCAATATTCCGCTGCGGATCACCCTGCATCGCAAGCTTCACCGCATTCGCATCCGGTTCAACGCCTGTAGGCACAACCTCGGCCGCCGGCGCGCGAGAAAGCGATGCATAGTAAGCCGCCAGATCATGCAAATCCTGATCGCTGCGAGCCGCGATAATCGGCTGCATCACCGCGTTCTGCCGCACACCGTTCTGATAGTCGCGCAACTCTTTGTAGATCACGTCGGCATACTGCCCGGCCAACGCGGGCGCCGTCACCTGCACCGTGCCCAGCACGCCGTGACACATCGAGCAATTCTGCGTCGCAATCGTCGCACCGCGGCCAATCGAATTCGCGTCGGCGCGCACCCGCCGTAACGGCGGCAAGACCACCACCTCGCTCGGCGCCGGGCCGGCAATATTGGCGCCACCGTACCAACTCGATGGCGCACCCGCGGCGCTGCAAATCGTCGCCCATAAACCACGATCGCTAAATGCGCTATTGGCGGAAGGCAACCAGATGAAGCCGATCAATATCGCCACCACGGCAATCGCAATCGTGCCGCCCAGGCTCACCGTGAACCACGGATTGCGCAAGCTGAAGACGCGTTCCTGACTCATCGCTGCGCTCCGACGACAACTGCCGGCACCGACGTCTGCGGCAATCTGAGCAACTGAACGATCGGCACACTGTAGTTGACGACCGTCAGCCCGATCATCAGCGCCACCCACAAGCCGAAACTATTGAGCGCGGCAGGCACGTGCTCCACCGGCTGCACCGCGCTCGCGAAACGGAAACTCTGTTGCTGTACCTCCGGCCCGAATTGCGACTTCGCGAGGATGTAGATGAAGAGCATACCGGACACTACCAGGATCAGTCCGCCCACCGCCGACATCCCCACCCAGAACGCCTGCGATTCCATCCCCGGCATGTTGTAGTCGTAATACGCCATGCGGCGCGGCGCGCCGAGCAAGCCGACGTAATGCCACGGCAGCGTCACCACCATCATGCCGATGAACCACAGCCACAGTTGCGTACGCACCAACTTCACCGACGCAATCGCGCGGCCGGTCAGTTGCGGCCACAGTTCGTACGCGATCGCGAAGTACATGATGACGATCGCCCCACCGAAAATCAGATGGAAGTGTCCGGTCACCCACTGCGTGTTGTGCACCGTCGAGTTCAACTGGTAGCTCATGTTGATCAGGCCACCCGCGCCGCCGAGCCCCAGCATCACGAACGAAAACGCGATCACCAGCATCATCGGGTTTTGCCACGGCAACGCGGTCAACCAGCCGAACGCGCCTTTGCCACCGCGCAACCTGCCGGCGATTTCCACCGATGCGCAGATGGTGAACACCGTCAGCAACGTCGGCACGGACACCATGCCAGTGAACACCGCATGCAGAAACTTGAAGCCCGAGCCGACCTGTGGATCGGCGAACAGGTGATGAATGCCGATCGGCATCGCGAACACGAGGAACAGAATGAACGACACGCGTGCCATCGAATCGCTATAGAGCCGTCCGCCGATCGCACGCGGCACCAGCGTGTAGTACGCGATGTAAGCCGGAATCAGCCAGAAGTAGACGATCGCATGCAGCGTCCACGAGAACAGGATGCGCGAGAGGCCGGCATCGATCGTGTTGGTGAGGCCGAAGGCAACAGGCAATATCTGGAACAGGATTTCGAGCGCCGCGCCGACTGCGGTCCACGCCCATAGGTACGCGCCCGCGACGTTGGCGAACATCGCGAGCGGTATGGGCTTGCCGGGATTCGCACGTTTCCAGATGCGTAGATTCACATGCATCAGCGCGACCCAGATCCACGAACCGACCACTACCAGCACCACACCGAGGTAATAGAACGGACTGCCGATCATCGGCGGATAGAAGGTGTAGAGCACCGACGCCTTGCCTAGCGCGACAGGCACCATCGCCATCACCGCGCCGACCGCCAGCATGATGAACGCGGCCCACGCCCACTTGAGACCGACGAGCCGCTGCGCAAGTGCGAGTTCGACGATCGCGTAACCAAAGCCCATCGAAACCAGCGTGGGCAGCACGTAAGCCATCACCGAGCCATGCGCGGTCACCGATCGGTAGTAGAGTTCGGGGTCGCCGACCCACGGCACCAGCGGGCTACGTACCAGCATCTGCCACGCGCCGAGCAGCAGCGCGATCAGAAACGCGATGAAGGCCAGCCAGAAATGCGCGAGAACGAGTCGCTTAGCGTGAAACACAGCTGAGCCTCCGTGATTGTCGGGCTTGCTCGAAGAACGTGGCTTTGTCGATGACTTTGACGTGCGCCCACATGGTTTGATGGCCGAAGCCGCAGAACTCGTGACACGGCATGGTGTGATCAGCGGGCTTGTCGAAGCGGGTGTTCAGCGTGGCGACATAGCCGGGCACGACCATCGTGTTGATGTTGGTGTCGGTCACGAGCAACCCGTGCACGACGTCGGCGCTGGTGGTGCGGATTGTGATCGGCGTGTCGGCGGGCACCAGCAGACATTGCGGCGTGAACGAATACTGCTGCGCGACAAAACGCACAACGACCGAGCCATCCGGCTCGACGGCGCTGCCGAGGTTGTCTTCGACGAATTCGCCGGACAGTTGCAGGCGCGAAGGATCGATCGTCTCGACCCGCGACGGCGGCATCATCGCCCAATGCAGCCCCGAGAACACGATGACGGCGAGCATCAGTACGATCAGCGCCGTGGCGAAAATCGCCCAACGGCGCTCGGCGCGCAAGGCGACTTCGTGACCGCTGCTCGGTTGGTGATTGGAATCTATCGACATAGTCAGTGGATGACGCCGCGCGGCAGAAAGACAAGAAAGTAGAAGCCGAACCAGATCGCGATGACGATCAGCGTGGCGACGCCGGCCACGGCGATCGCGCCATGCGGGCCGGCCGCGACGACGCGTTCCACTTCTTCATCCGTAGGTGGGGCCGCGCTGCGGGTATCGTTCGCTTCCATCTGGAGACTCTCCGGTGCAGTGGTTCAGGTTCAGTGCAGCGGCGCTTTGCGCAATTCGTTGACTTCGCGGGACGTCACCGGCTGGCCGTGGTTGCCCCACGCAGTGCGGATATATGTGACGACGGCGGCGGCATCGGTGTCGTTCAATTCCTGACCGAAGGGCGGCATGCCGTACGGCTCGGGATTGCGCGCGGTGCCGGGCGGGAAACCGCCATTGAGCACGATGCGGATCGGGTTGACCGCGGAGTCCATTTCGATCGACTGGTTGCGTGCGAGCGGCGGGTAGTGCTGCAACTGGCCCTCGCCGTTCGCGCCGTGGCATAGCGCGCACTTGTCGGCGTAGATCTTTTCGCCGAGCGCGAACACATTGGTGTTGGTCGGTGCGGACGGCCCCGATTTGCGGCCGCTCTTGTCCGGTAATGTCTTGAGATAGACCGCCATTGCCTTGACGTCTTCTTCCGTCATGTACTGAAGGCTGTGATAGGTGACTTCGGCCATCGGCCCGTACACGGCGCCGCGGTCGGAAATGCCGGCCTGCAGCAGGTCGACGATGTCCTTGATGCTCCAGTCGCCGAGACCGCCGTCTTTATCGGATGTGAGCGAGGGCGCGTACCAGTTCTGCACCGGAATCAGACCGCCTGCGAACTGCTCGCTTTGCGACGAGCCGCCGAGCATGTTGATCTTGGTGTGACACATCGTGCAGTGCCCGAGCCCATCGACGAGATACGCGCCGCGATTCCATTCGACCGATTTGGTCGGGTCCGGCTGGAACTCGCCTTCACGGAAATACAACGTGCGCCAGCCGTACAGCAGCTTGCGCTGGTTGAACGGAAAGCGCAGCGTGTGCTTGTGATTCGGCTCGCGTACCGGCGCCACGGATTTCAGGTACGCGAAGATCGCGTTCGAGTCTTCACGTGTGACCTTGGTGTACTGGGCGATCGGCATCGCGGGGTAGAGCAGGGTGCCGTCCGGCGTGCGGCCGGTGCGCATCATCTTGAAGAACGCTTCCTCGCTCCATGTGCCAATGCCGTACTGCGCGTCCGGTGTGATGTTCGGCGAATACAGCGTGCCGAACGGCGTATCCATAGCGAGGCCGCCGGCGAAAAGCTTGCCGCGCGGCGCTGTATGGCAGGCGACGCAGTCGCCGGCACGCGCCAGATACTCGCCACGTTTGACGATGTCGGGGCGGGTGTCGGCTTTGTCGCCAGCGGCCGCTGCAGTCGTTGCCGTCGTGGCAGCAGGCACGGCTTCAGCCGCGCTCGCCTCAGCGATCAGCAATGCACGCGGTGCGCTGAAAAGCGCGGTGCCGCCAACGACGATCAAGGCGGCAACCAGCAAGCTGGAGACAGCGGTGCGACGGCGCTTCGTCATGGCATGCGCAACAGGGCGGATCGAGCGGAAGTTCGGCTTCATTGCGGTTGGCTCCCGCATGCAAGCGGCAGCCGCTCAGCGGACGCCGGCGCGGGCCGTGGATCGGCAGGGCGCGGCTGGCGGGCGAGCCAGCTCGATACCGCGGTGATGTCCTTGTCGGTCAGCTTGACGGCAATTGAATGCATGCAGTCCGGCGCAAGCGCGTGACGTGTGCCTGAGCGCCAGGTACCCATCTGCCCGGCGATGTAGCTCGCATGCAGGCCGAGCAGGCCCGGGATGCCAGGTTGCGTCCCCGTCATGCGTGCTCCATGACACGCGATGCACGCTGGGATCTTGCGCGCTGGGTCGCCTTGGGTGACGAGCCGTTGTCCGGCTGCGAGCACGGCCGGTGCGACGTCGGTGTGATCGGCATTCGGGTAGGGCGGTTGCAGGTCCGCGAAGTACTGGCTGATCTTGCGCAGATAGTCGTCGGGCAGAAAGGCGAGCAGATAACCCATCGGCGGATAGGTGCGGCCGCCGTCACGAAACGCGGTCAACTGATTGAACAGATAGTCGGCCGGTTTGCCGGCGATGCGAGGGAAGTAATCGTTGTTCAGGCCTTGGCCTTGCACCCCATGACACGAGGTGCAGGCGCGCACGCGCTCGTCCATGGCCGAGGGCATCGCGGCTGACGCGTCGGTGGCTGCGAACGCCGCGCCACGCAACATGACGTAAAGCACCACCAGAATCGAAAATCCGATAGATCTACGATGCACGCCAAGCCTCGCCGGGGAACGGTTATTTTCGCTATTTATTTCTCATGCATTCGCTCGTGAATTCACTCATCGGATTCGATGAACGATGCATGACAAGCCTGCCAATTCTTTTTCATCACGACTGCATGAACAGCACATCGAAACGGACTTATTAAGGAGGCACAGTATTGAAGCGATGCGGCAATGCAACTTCTTTATGAAGCAATGATCTGCCTGAGTGCGCCAATGGGTGGCGGCTTTCGGGCTGCAGTAATAACGCTTGATGCGTCTCGCAGACGTGTAGCAGGTTGCAGGAATTTATCCGATGCGTCAATAAAATTTGCTAGACCAATCGGTGATGTATTTGATCAGCATAGGCGTCGATTAGAGCGCCTTCAATATTTATTCTGTGTCTGGTTCGAGTGCGGACTGCATCGTCGAATGCGATTGATGCACTGCGTTTCTGTCGTGCTCCCTGAGTCGCAACGAGTGCATCGACTTGGAGCGCGTCAACTGAAGAGATGCATCAACGCCGTGCGTGCATTACTGACGCGTTCGCTTTCGCCGATTCGCCCCGGCAACAGATGAAACTCGACAGCGGGCAGTGCGGGCAACCCGACACTCGGCGGACAGGCCACCAGGCCCCCGCCGATCGACGATTCGTTCAGGCAGGAAATGCCCAGCCCGGCCTTCAGCGCCAGTTGCAACCCAGCCACCCCGGAGGCCGAATGCGACACCAGATACGGCACCTTGTGCTCATCGAGGAGTTTCACGACGAAGCGCTGCAACTGGCAACTCGACGGTAGCAATACCAATGAATAAGGCGTGGCAGGCCGCGGACTGGCATCGGCCGCGCAGACCCATAGCAGTTTCTCGCGCCGCACCACGGTGCTTTGCGCGCTGCCGCGCCGGTTGGTGGGGCGTGCGCTCCCGGTGACGAGCCGCAACGAGAGGCCGATGTCGTATGACGCATCGTCGCCGGCGCTGCTGTCGATCACAGCGCTCGGCTGCACGGTGACGTGAAGTTTCAGGCGCGGGTGCTGTTCCGAGAACGTCTTGAGAATGCGTGCGATGTCGAGCGGACGGTAGTAGTCCGTGATGGCTATGCGCAGTTCCCCGTCGAGCGAGCGGCCTTGCAGGTCCTCGAACGCCGCCTCGCTCATGGCGATGATGCGGCGCGCGTGATCGAGCAGGCGGCTGCCGGCCGGCGTGGCGGTCACACCCTGCTTGCCGCGAACGAAGAGTGGCTGGCCGGCGCGTTCCTCGAGTTTCTTCAACTGCTCGCTCACCGACGACTGCGACAGGAACACGCGCTCCGCGCCCGCCGAAACGCTGCCTGATTCTGATACGGCGACGAAGGTGCGCAGCTGTGTCAGGTCAAATCCGCGTTGGCTCATAATTCGGCATATCCGATGGAAGTCATCTGAATTTCCGGCTTTTCCGATGGTTTGCCCAGCCGTAGGATACCTCCAATTCATTCATTGCAGAGGCCGTCATGGGAAACGATTCGATTGCCGCCGTGCGGGTACCGGGCGAGCGTACGGCGAGCCATCGGTGGAA
Source organism: Paraburkholderia sediminicola (assembly GCF_046026675.1). Lineage (GTDB taxonomy): Bacteria > Pseudomonadota > Gammaproteobacteria > Burkholderiales > Burkholderiaceae > Paraburkholderia > Paraburkholderia sediminicola_F. Next base: position 442,152 of record NZ_JAQQEY010000001.1, read on the forward strand.
GGTGCTGGGAGTCGGCTTTGCGGCGAACGCGAGTTTTTCGGCCGCTTTCTCAGGGATTCCTACCACGGCCGTGTTTTTGCGTTCGGGCTATCACCTCGGCAACGACGGGCTTGGCCTGGTGCTCGGCATGCTCGGCTTGGGCATCGCGGTCAGCGAGTTGCCATGGGGCCTCTTGACCGACCGTTGGGGTGACCGCCGCGTGCTGTTGCTCGGACTTCTTTCGACTGCCGCGGCGCTAGCCGGGCTGGCATTGTTCGTGGTGCCGTCCGGCGGGCATGTGCCGGGCGTGGCGACGCTCGCGCTGGGCTTGTTGCTCGTCGGCCTGCTCGGCGGCAGCGTCAACGGGTCGAGTGGCCGTGCGGTGATGGCCTGGTTTCGCGAAGGTGAGCGCGGCCTCGCGATGAGCATTCGCCAGACCGCGGTGCCGGCCGGCGGAGGCCTGGGTGCGCTGATCCTGCCGGCGCTCGCCTCGAGATTTGGCTTTGCCAGCGCGTATACCGTGCTGGCCCTTGCGTGTGCGATTACCGCCATGTTCGCATGGTGGTGGCTGCACGAGCCTTCGCATGTCGAAGGCAATGGTGCGGGTACGGCTCGCAACGCTGCGGTTACGGGAGCAGGTATAGGTGCTGCGCCGGCGAAGGTTTCGCCGCTACGCGACGTCGGCATCTGGCGTGTGGCGCTCGGCGCCGGTACGTTGTGTGTGCCGCAGATTGCCATCGTGACATTCGGGACCGTCTTTCTTCACGACTTCGGCCGTGCCGGTGTGCTGGCGATCAGTTTGACGATGGCGGCCGTGCAAACGGGCGCTGCGATTGCGCGGGTCTGGAGCGGTGCGTGGACCGATCGGCGCGGCAATCGACGCGCTTACATGCGCGCCTGCAGTGTGCTGACCGCGGTGCTGTTCGCATCGCTCGCCCTGGTGACGGGTCTGGCCGGCCTGCACCACACGGCGATGACGGCGGTGGTCGCGCTGATGATCGTGCTGGGCGGCATAAGCGCATCCGCATGGCACGGCGTTGCCTTCACGGAACTCGCGACCCTCGCGGGGACGAGCCGTGCAGGCACCGCACTCGCGATCGGCAATACCTGCGTCTTTCTCACGCTGTTCCTGACACCGCTCGCGATTCCACTGCTGTTGTCGGTGGGTTCGTGGCCGATGGTGTGGGCGGTAGCCAGCGTGTGCGCCTTGATCGCGCTACCGGTATTTCCGCGCACTGCTCGCGTTAGCAAACTGACGGCGGCACGCGCTTGTGATGCCACATGATGGGGTAAGGGCGGCTGGTGGCGTCATGCTGCTGGTCAAATTCGCTATTTTCCACGCGACGAGAGCGGCGGCGCCCGCTCTCGTCGCTGCATTGCTTTTCAGAAGGAAAAAACAGCAAGAGAAAAACTCTCGCATATTCGATTTGCATAATTGCGTATTCCCGCGTTGATAGTTTTGCTATGGACTATCAAATAGTTGGTGGGTTTCAGAGCGCTCCGATTTTCTCCGGTTTGTAGCGGTGGTTTTATGGCCGCCCTTGGTATGGCATACAACGCCACCTGGCCTTTAGAGCACGCATGCAGCGAGCGGTGTCTCCCTACTCGTTCGCTGAATGCGCCTACAAAAATGGAAACAAATCATGGCGAACCTTCGAGTCATTCTTGCGGACGATCATCCTTTCGTTCTACTTGGCGTTCGGGCCGCGCTGGAAATGCACGCCGGTGTCGCGATTGTTGGCGAAGCGACTACCCCCGCTTCACTGATCACCCTGCTGCAGAGTACGCCATGCGACGTGCTCGTCACCGACCTGACGATGCCGGAGGCATCCGGCACGGTCGAAGATGGTCTGGATCTTGTCAGGCGAATCCGATCCACGTGGCCATGCTTGCGAATCGTCGTGATGACGGCTCTGACGAATGCGGCGATTCTGCGCGCCATCGTGTCAGATGGTGTAGTCGGCGTGCTCAGCAAAATGGAAACAATGGACGAGCTTTGGCAAGCGATCGAGGTGGGTAGGAAGGGTGAGGTGTACGTGGGCCACTCCATTATCCAGGCGCTTGCCCAGCCTGTAGACGACGCGTGCGACCCGCCACCAGTATTGCGATTGTCCGCGAGGCAGGCAGAAGTTATAAGAATGTTTGTACGTGGCCGATCGATCTCCGAGATCGCCGCGGCGCTCGGATGTCATCGTCGCACCATTAGTCGTCAGAAACGCGAAGCAATGGCTAAACTCGGCGTCGCCAACGATCCCGGCCTTTTTGCTTATATCCGCGCGCATGGGGTTTGTGGAAGTTAGATCGTATATCTAATCAATTTTCAGAGTAGGACAATTACTCATTTAAGAGCGATCTTATGTCTATCGACCGAAATATGATTAATGATCGCGGCACGGCCGGTTGCTCCGGAGAGAGCGACAGGAAATCTGGGTGCGGGGGAGAAAAAGACGATGAACGATAACGTTGAATTGAGTACACCTGTGCGTACCATCATCGCGGACGATCATCCACTGGTTCTGTTGGCGATCGAGAATCTGATGGCGGGCTATCCGAATATGCAAATCGTCGGCCGCGCTGCCGACGCCACGGAACTGTTCAGGGAGGTCGATCGTATTCCATGCGACCTCGTTTTCATGGACCTCTACATGCCAGGCGGCCTCTACGGCGACGGACTGGAGGCCGTCAGACAGTTCAAGGCGCGCTACCCCCAAGTCGCACTCGTAGTACTCACCATGGAAACTGAAGCGGCCGCGCTGAGAAAGGTCATCGCGCTCGGCGTCGATGGGCTGATGAGCAAACGTGACCGGATCGATCTGATTCACGTGGCAGCCATAACGGCGCTGGCTCGCGAGTGCTATCTCGGACCGGTGGTGCGATCGCTGATTGCAGATGCAACGGTCGTGCAGCGGCTCGATTTTGTCCGGAAAATGTTGTCGCGCCGAGAACTGGAGGTGTTCACGCAGTACGCTTCCGGGCTTGGCGTAACCGAGATCGCCTCGCGCTTCGGGCGCAGTGTCAAGACTATCAGCGCTCAGAAATGTACCGCAATGCGCAAGCTCGATCTGCACAGCGACGCGGAACTATTCCGCTTCGCCGTCGAGCACGGCGTGATCTCCGAAGATTGCCTGCAAAACCGGCGCTAAGCCGACGAGACGTCATGCCGGTTCGGTGGCATGGCGAATAGAAGATGTACTTCGCACATCCCGGGGATGCACGTCGCGTGCAGGGAGTGCCAGTCGATAAGACAACAAAAAATGACACAAAAGATCCGCGTCATCGTGGCCGACGATCACGATTGCGTTCGTGTTGGCGTGATGCGTCTGCTTCAAGCAGCGCCCCACATCGAGATAGTCGGCGAGGCGCCTGATACCCAAACGCTGGCCGAATTGCTCGATACCCACGCGTGCGACGTCGTCGTATCGGATATCGGCATGCCAGGCATTCACGGCGCCAACAATGCCGTCTCGTTTCTTCGCCGTCTGTTGCGGGGGCGGCCGCGCCCCTGCGTCGTCGTGCTGACCATGATCTGCCATGTGCACATGCTGTCAGGATTGTTACACCTCGGCGTAGCCGGAATCGTCGACAAGCGCGATACCGCCGCGGCGTTGATCGAAGCAATCGAGGCGGCGGTTAGCGGCCGTGTTTATCTATCGGACCAGGCGCGCATTGCGATAGACGCATGCGATGCGCCGCCGCAACCGCGCGCGGGCGTGCTGAGCGCGCGCGAATGGGAGGTCTTCCAGCTTTATGTGCAAGGTCTGGCGGTCCACGAGATTGCGGTGCGATTGCAGCGCAGCGGCAAGACCATCAGCACTCAGAAGCGAAGCGCGATGCGCAAGCTCGGTCTCGAGACAGAAAACGACCTCATCGATTATGCGAGGCAGATAGGGTTGACCTGACACCCGCGTCAGAGAACTGACCCTCGACCCCTGCGATGATTCTTAGAACTTTAGGAGTCTTCTGATTGGTTGGGTTAAGTTGCCGCTTCATAGTTACGAATTAGCTGAGGCTCGACTTCCAACGCCCGCCTGACGAAAGCAGTCATTTCGCCATGCTGAGCAACGCCGAGCCTGGAAAATTCAGGCAGATGTCGAGCGGCTGAAATGGAGCGCCGTCTGCCATTTGCACAAATACTGGGAGGCGGCATGGTAGGGCTAGGCAAGCGGCTATGGGTCGAAGGGGTCGGGACAGCCTGGGTGGTGTTCATCGGCTGCGGCAGCATTGTATTGAACACCGGCGCGGTCCAGCAAGGTTACGGCGTGCTCGAGGTATCACTCGCGTTCGGTCTCGCGCTCGCCACGGCGAGCTACGCATTCGGCGCCATCTCAGGCGCGCACTTCAATCCGGCTGTCACGATCGGTTTTACGGTCGCGCACCGTTTCCCGGTTCGGGATCTGCTGCCCTACATTGCCGCCCAGATTCTCGGCGCCATCGCAGCCGCTGCGCTGCTCGCTTACGTGGCGAGCGGCCGCCCTGGCTTCGAACTGGCCGCGAGCGAATTCGCAGCGAACGGTTTCGGCGAACATTCTCCGGCCGACTATCAACTTCATTCTGCGCTGGTCGTCGAGCTTGCACTGTCGTTCGCTTTCGTCATGGCGAGCTTGATGGTGGCCAGTCGACGAAGGTTGCGGCCGATCGCACCGTTGGTCGCCGGCGCGTGTCTGATGATCGTGTACATGGTGTCGATTCCGGTTACCAACGGTTCGATCAATCCCGCTCGCTCAACCGGTCAGGCGTTGTTCGTCGGCGACTGGGCACTCGACCAACTCTGGCTGTTCTGGGCCGCGCCGCTGCTGGGCGGCGTCGTCGCCGGTGCGCTGTTTTGCCTTCTCCGGGGCAAGTCCAGCCGGCATGCGGCGTCGCTCGCTCACGGGCAGGGCGAAGTCGCGTGACCACCTCCTCGTCTAATCTCATGGTGCCCGCTATGACACGCCAACGCGGTGTCGCGGTGCGGCGGGTGGTCCGACGTGTATTGCAGTGCCTGCTTGTGGTGTTCGCCTTTGTCGTTGCGCAGATGCAATCGGCGGCAGCCCAGCCTTTTGCCGGTCCATCGCTTCCGCCGGTCGCAGGGGCATTTCCTGGCAAATTGACTGTCGGTGTGCTGGCTAACGGCTGGTTGCCTTTCGACGGACTTCAGGACGGTCAGCTAACCGGCTTGAGCGCCGACTATCTGCGCGCGCTGGTCGGGCCGAACGTCGTGATCGAGCCGAAAGTGTTTCCTGACATGCCGCAACTACTGGCCGCGGCATGCGCAGGCAACGTCGATCTGGTCATGAGTATCGCTCGTACACTCGAACGGGAGCGCTGCTTCAGCTTTACCGCGCCGTACTTTCGGGCATTCGCTTCAGTCGTGGTCCGCCGCGACAGCGATGCATACGGAAGTGTCGCTCAGCTTGCCGGCGCGCGCCTCGCGGTAGAGAAAGGGTTTGCACTGGAACGTTCGCTGCGCGAGCGCTTTCCACGTGCCCAGCTCGGGACCTTCGCAAGTACGCACGCGGCGCTCCTGGCGGTCGCGCAAGGCGATGCCGATGCCTATCTCGGTTTTGGTCCTTCTGTTCAGTACGCGCTGGCTACCGAAGAATTCCGCGGACTGCAAGTCGCTTTCGAGGAACGCAGCAGACTCGCTGAATTGCGCTTTGCTGTACCGCGTAACCGGGTGGCGTTGCGTGACCAGCTCGACCGCGCGATCGCGTCAATGAAACCGGCTGACGATGCGGCGATCCGTATGCACTGGCTATCCAGCAGCTTCGACGCGCAAGCTGAGTCCGCTGCGCGGCGCCTCGCGTTGACAGCCGAGAATCAGCGCATCCGGCAGAAGTGGTTGACCGGCAGTACAGCGGAGTCGGGAACATGGAGCGTTACCGCCGTGCGTCTTTTGCCGTTGCTGATCGGGATCGGTCTCGTGTTGCTGGTTACGCTACGCGCGTATCTACTGCTGCAACGCGAAGTCAGGCTGCGTAAGCAGACCGAACGCGAACTGGCGCTGCAGCTGAACTTTCAGGAAACCATGATGGAGATGGTTCCTTATCCGCTCGTCGCCAAAGATCTGGATGGACGCTACATCGCGATCAACCGTGCGTATGAAGAAGCGTGTGGTTTGCGCCGCGAAGCGGTGATCGGACGTACGGCCGTGGACGTCGAGGCATGGGGTGAAGCCAATAGCCACGTTCTGGACGACCTCACACGCAAGATGCTGAGAGACGGCGAGCCTGCGCAGGCGGAACTCGAGTTTGAACGCGGCACAGGCGACCTGCGGCACGGCCTGTTCTGGACCCGGATTTGTCACAGCAGCAACGGCAAGCCCAGTTGTGTACTCGGAACGATGGTCGACATCACCGATATCCGGCGTGCTGAAATGCTCGCGCGCGAAACCGAGCGGCGCCTTTTCGACGTCACGCGCTCATTGCCGGCCGTCGTGTTTCAGCTGCGCCGCACCGTGGACGGCGCGTATTCGTTTCCGTATATCGGCGGCGACACGCGACATCTGCTGGGTGACGGCTCTGCCTCGTCGATGAACCGCGAAGAGATTGATTTCAGACGCGTGTGCGAAGAAGACAGGCCTTTCGTGCTGGCCGAGCTGGAGCGATCGGCGCGCTGCGAGTCGCCGGTGAATATGGAGTTTCGCTTCGAAGTCGAGCGTGAGATCAAGTGGGCGCGCGCGGAGCTGGTGCCGCGCCGTGAGAACGATGGCAGTGTGGTGTGGAGCGGCTATTGGGTGGACGCGAGCGTCGAGCACGCGCGGTCCGAGGAACTCGCGCGAGCGCGCGACGTGGCCGAAGCCGCCTCGCGCGCAAAAGATGACTTCGTCGCGATGATGAGTCACGAAATCCGCACGCCGATGAACGGTGTGCTCGGCCTCGTCGAAGTGCTGGAGCGCACGCCGCTCGATGCGGACCAAGGGGAAATGCTGAGCATGATCCACGAGTCGGCGGGTGCGCTGCTGCAGATTCTGGACGACTTGCTCGACTATTCGAAGATTGAAGCGGGGCGGCTGACTATCGAAGCCGAACCTATCGACATGCGCGAACTGGTCGACAACGCCGTTGGTTTGCTCGCGGGCCGCGCCCACGAAAAGGGGCTGAAGGTACGCGTGGATATCGCGCCCGAAGTCGCGGCTACGCTCCGTGGGGATAGCGTGCGATTGCGGCAGATTCTGTTCAATCTCCTCGGCAACGCCATCAAGTTCACGCCGGAGGGTGAAGTCGACGTGCAGGTTGCGGTCGTTGATCAGTCCGCTGACGCCCAGACGCTCGAGATGACTGTTGAGGACACCGGCATCGGCATTGCACCGGAGGTGCAGGCGCAACTGTTCGAGCCGTTCGTGCAGGCGGAGACGTCTACCACCCGCCGCTTCGGCGGTACCGGTCTTGGCCTGACGATCTGCCGCAAGCTGATCGATCTGATGAACGGCACCCTCGAATTGCGCAGCGAACCTGGGGTCGGTACGCGCATGACTGTGCGGCTCACCATGCCGGTGGCATCGCAGCACTACTCGGTGAGCGGCTTGCGCGGCAAGCGCGGCGTTGTGGCGACGGACGACGCGCGGGTCGCACAGGCGCTGATTCATTTCGGCCAGGCCCTCGGACTCGAGTTGAGCCGCGTGTCGCCGCATGCAACCGAACTGTGCGAGTCAGCCGGCCTGGACGGCGTGGATATGATTTTTGTGAGTGAAGATGTGGTGCTGCCCGAAAGCGCGAGGCCCGGATCGCGGATCATCTGCCTGACCGAGAAGCCGAAACCGACTGGTTACCGCATCCTCGACAACAACGTGCGCGTCAGTATCAACCCAATCTCGTGGCGCGGTCTCGGTGCGGCGTGCGCTGCGGTGATGACGGGGCTGCCTTCCGTGGCGCCGCGTTCCACCGGCATGCCGCGTATGGCTGACGGCGCCGCCGTCCCGCCGGACCGCGAACGGGCAATTGCCAGCGGACGGCTCATCCTGGTTGCGGAAGACCATCCCGTCAATCAGGAGTTGATCCGCCATCAACTGGCTTTGCTCGGTTTTGCCTGCGACGTGACGAACGACGGCGTCGAGGCACTGGCCGCGCTCGAGCAAACCAGCTATGGATGTCTGATCACGGACTGCCACATGCCGAACCTGTCTGGCTACGAATTGGCGCGGCGCATCCGGGAGCGGGAACGGGATGGCATGCATCATTTGCCGATTCTCGGGATTACCGCGAACACCGCGCCGGAAGACCTGAAGCTGTGTCGTGACGCCGGCATGGACGACTGCCTCGTCAAGCCGACGCGGCTTGCTACGCTACGCGAGTACCTGAGCCGTTGGTTCGGCACTGACAGCGCATGGCAAGCGGCTCCCGCTGAAACGGTCAACGCACCGCCGGTTTCCGGGCCGGATGCGCATTGCGGCGCCGAGCCATTTGTCCCGGTTGACCTGAGTCACATGACGCAGTTGTGGGGGAGCGAATCGACCGTCAAGGCATTGCTCGATTCATTCGTATCATCGGTGCGCGAAGACGTGCGGGCATTGTCGCCGCTACTCGAGCGCATCGAGATCGAGCGGCTGCGCGAGTGGCATCATCGCGTGGCAGGGGCGGCGAGCGTATTGCAGTACCCGCCGCTGCTCAATGCGTTGGAATACTACCGCCGGGATATCACCGTCAAGACGCCAGAACGCTTGCGCAGCGATGGGCTGGCATTGGTGCGCAAGTGCAATGCGATGTTAGATGGAATCGAGGAGCAGGCTGCACTACTTGCATGACGCGGCTTCGCAGTGCAGTGCACTGCACCGAGGCGGCCTGTAGCGCCTCGCTTGGGCGATCGCATTGGTGCGTGCGCGCTCGTGACTAAATCCATGCAGCGAATCGAAAGGACGAAAAAAAACGCGGCCGAAGCCGCGTTAAAGATTTGGAGACATCCCTCGATGAAGGAGTCACTTCTCGCAGTCGGAAGCATAATCGGGATGACGCAAAAGATTCAGTACGAATTGCGCAATTAACTGTTTGTAAATATCGAAGAAGGCGTCGCGCAGATCGCCGCGATGTCATTTGACCCCGACGCAAACAGCTGCAACGGATTTGCACTAGTATGTGGTGGCTCTGCGCGTGACCGAAATGTCGGTGCGGCGGTGCATCAAAGTCCGGAGAAGACCATGATTGCGCTTCGAAAACTGAATCTTGCTGTGGTGGTGTGGGCGTTGGCGTCGGGCGTCGCCTTTGCGGATACGGTGGCGTTGAAGGCTGACCTCGAACCGTCGAGCGAAGTGCCGCCGCGCGTAAGTCACGGGCACGGCATGTTGAACGCCACATTCGATACGTCGACCAAATCCCTGCAATGGACCGTCATCTATGAAGGGCTGAGTGGTCCGGCAACCGCCGCACACTTCCACGGTCCTGCGCCGGTCGGGCAGAACGCCAAGGTCCAGGTGCCGATCGGGAAGGACGCGCTCGCGAGCCCGATCAAAGGATCGGCGGCGCTCACCGAACAGCAGGTGACGGACCTGATGGCGGGGCAGTGGTACTTCAACGTCCATACCGAGCAGAATCCGACGGGCGAGATTCGCGGGCAGGTTTTGCCGGCGAACTAGGCACGAGGGCAACGAGAAAAGCCTTGCCCGGTGGCGCGGGCGCTTTTTCGGGATTAGAAGCCACCGTCCACCGGCGCGGCGGCGAACGCACGTACCATGATGGGACACTATCGAAGGAGCGTGTCCTGATGAGCTGGCAAAGTGCACTCGCGTGCTGGTATCTGCGTAAGCAGTTTCGACCGCAAACTCTCAAGCCGAGTATCAATGTCGAGAAGGCGCGTGCGCTGACAGCCAAGCGCGCCTGGTCGCCGCGCGTGCCGGGCGGCTGGCGTCTGCGCGAGTCGTACCGGCAGGACGATTGGCCGTTACAGGGCGAGTGGATCGAGCGCGCTGACGGCACATCCCCTCTCGGGAATGGCCCGATCGTGCTGTATTGTCATGGCGGTGGCTACTACTTCTGTTCGCCGCGTACGCATCGCTCGCTCGTATTCGGCCTCGCCACGCGTGCGAACGCACCGATCTTTTCCCTCGACTATCATCTCGCGCCCGAGCACCGCTTTCCAGCCGCGCTCGACGATGCAACCGCCGCCTACCGTCAACTGGTCGCGGACGGCACGCCGCCCGAGTCGATTGTGATCGCGGGGGATTCAGCAGGCGGTGGCCTTGCGCTTGCTACGGTAGTCGCCTTGCGCGACGCCGGCGATCCGCTACCGGCAGGCTGCCTGCTGTTCTCACCGTGGACCGATCTGGCCGCTGCCGGCGCCACCATTCGCACCAACGACGGTCTTGATCCGATGTTCAGCGGTCCCGCGATCACGCGGGCCGCACAGGTTTATCTCGGCGACACGCCAGCCACGCATCCCCACGCTTCGCCGGTCTATGCCGACCTGCACGGCTTGCCGCCGCTCTTCATCTTGGCGGGCAGCACCGAGGTATTGCTCGACGACTCGCAACGCGTTGCCGACAAGGCGCGCGCGGCGGGCGTCGACTGCGAACTCGAAGTGTGGAAGAAGATGCCGCACGTCTGGCCCTTGTTCACGCCGTTCATCCCGGAAGGCGGTCGCGCGCTCGACCGCGCCGCGGCCTTCGTGCGGCGCGTGACGAGTGCAACGAATGGGCGCGGCACGGCCGCTCAGCCATCCAGGGCGACGTCGATCGCCTGATAGGCGGCTTCGACAGTTTCCTGGCCGTATTGCCGCTCCAGTCGCCGCACGGTGAAGTGGCCGTGCGCTACCTGCTGGAAGTGGTCGATGAATACCGTATTGACCATCGCGCCAAGCACCGCGCCGATCGCCGGAATTGACTTGGCGGCGATCTGCTCACTCACCTGCACCGAAAAGCGCGCAGCAATCGTGTTGAGCAGGCGTAGCAAGGCCGCCGAGCCGTGCGCGGTGAAGCCTTTCGTCGCGATTTCGGATGAAGCCTTCGATACCGCCTGCGCCAGCGCGCCGCGCATGATGAAGTAGCCGAAGTCGGCGTCGTCGTCCGCTTTCGAGGTGCCGCCCATGCCGAGCACCGTCAGGCATTGCAGCTGCGTGTCGATCGACGACAGATCCTCGCCCTCGCTGCGCGCGATGTCGCAGATCGAGCGAAACATCAACGTGGTCGTGACTGGCAACTCGACGGGCAGCGCGAACAGACCGAATGCGCCGCCGGCCGCGCCGGTGGTTGCCACAGCGAACTTGTGCAGCAGGTTGCTCGGCTTGTCGGGCACCACCAGGGGCGTGGCGCCAGCCTGCCGTCCCAGCGTGCGCAGCGCGATCGACAGGCACTTGCGCAACGCCAGTTCCGTTGCATCCGTGACCTTTTCGTTGGCAAAAGCCGGCATGCGCGCGAGCAGCTTCTCGAGCGGCGAGCCGACGATGCTCGCCAGTTTCATCGCCAGCGCCGGGCTCTCCAGTTCGTGTTTCGCGCGTCGCAGCGCGCTCAGGTCGTCGTCCGATAAGGATTGTGCTGCGAGCGAACTCGGCTCCATGTGCCTCCCTAGCGTCATGTATTGTCCATTCTTCAGTCGATTGCCGATGCGTTGAGCCGCCCCGGCGGGTTCCAGCTTAGAGCATCACCTCATGGTATGATTCCCAATCGCTTGACGAGTCAACTGTTGCTCTATCAAAAATGGCTGTCCATACCGCGGCCCACCACTCGAGTGGGCAAGTTTTACCTTTCCGTGAGTCGCTACTGGCGATGCTCGGCGTTTCCTTCGTTTCGATGCTGGTCGCACTGGACCAGACCGTGGTCGGCACCGCGTTGCCCACGATCGTCGCGGAACTGAAGGGTTTCGAGCTCTACGCGTGGGTCGGCACGTTGTATTTGCTGACCTCGGTGATTACTGTGCCGATCTTCGGCCGCCTCGGCGATTACTACGGGCGCAAGCCATTTGTGATCGCCTCGATCGTCGTGTTTACGGCGGCATCGGTGCTCTGCGGCGCTGCCAACAACATGCTGTTCCTCGTGCTCGCGCGCGGCTTGCAGGGCATCGGCGGCGGCATGCTGGTCGGCACAGCCTTCGCGTGCATTCCTGATCTCTTTCCCGATTCGGTCGTGCGACTGCGCTGGCAGGTACTGATGAGTTCGGCGTTCGGGATTGCGAATGCGGTGGGGCCGTCGCTCGGCGGTTTTCTCACGCAGTATTACGGCTGGCGCTCAGTGTTTTATGTGAATTTGCCGGTCGGCTTGCTGTCACTATTTTTCGTCTGGCGCTTTCTGCCGCATCTGCGGCACATCGAGCACGAAGGCAAGATGCGGCTCGATTGGCCGGGTGCGTTGTTGATCGCAGTGGCGCTCGGTTCGCTGCAATTGTTCGTCGAGTTGTTGCCGAAGCACGGCGTCACCTTGAGCGCCTTCGCGCTGCTTGCACTGAGCGTCGCCTCGGCATATGGCTTGTGGCAGTGGGAAAAGCGCTGCCCGACGGCGATTCTGCCAGTGGACATGTTTCGCAATCGCAGTCTGGCCGCGCTCTTCACACTCGCCGTGCTGGGCGGCTTCACGATGTTCTCGTTGCTGTTCTATGCACCGTTGCTATTTCAGGGTGGCTTCGGGATGTCGCCGAAAGAGGCGGGGCTGGTCATTACGCCACTCGTCGTATTCATCACGATCGGCAGTATCGCCAATGGACGCATCGTCTCGCGTGTGCGCAATCCGAATCTGATGCTGTACGTCGGCTTTGCGCTGGTGGCGCTGGCGTGCCTCGGCGTGGTCGTCGCGACGCGTTCTATGCCGCAATGGATGCTGATGTCGTTCATGGTGCTCGGCGGCCTCGGTCTCGGCTTCGTGATGCCAAATCTGACTATTTTCGCTCAGCAGACTGCGGGCCGCGAACACCTCGGTATCGCTACCGCGCTGCTGCAGTCGCTACGGATGATCGGCGGGATGATAGGCACGGCGCTGACCGGCACGCTGATCAGCCATATGTACGCGAGCGGCGTGCGCAGCGCGCTGGAAAACGATCACGCGTCGCAGTGGTTCGCCGATCTCGGCGACCCGCAAATCCTGATCAATCGCGATGCGCAAACCACCTTGCTCGGCCAGCTGACGCATGCGGGCCACAACGGCGCGATGCTGCTCGAGAGCGCGCGCGAGTCGCTCGTTTCAGCCATTCATCTGGGTCTCGCGCTCGCGGCGATCATCGCCGTGGTGTCCGTGTGGCAAAGCCGGCGTGTGCCGCCAGTTAAGCTCCAGCGCAAGCTCGAGCCGGTGATTCACGCGGATTGATTTTTTAGTCTTACCGTTTTACTGACAGATCATGGAAGAACAGGACCGCGTCGCCGTCATGCAGCAATTCGGCCGCACTTATCGGGCGTTCATGTCGGCGTTCGAGGCTCACGTGGGCCATCCGTTGCCGCGCTGGCGCATTCTGCTCGCGCTGCACGAACAGGCCGGCGAATCGTCTCAGAAGCGGCTGGTCGAGCGCTTGCGCGTCGATCCGGGCGCGCTGACCCGGCAGCTGAAAACGCTGGAGGGTTTAGGCTGGATTGCTCGCAGCATGGATACGCGCGACAACCGCGTGACCAATGTGCGTTTGACCGAAGTGGGACGGTCGGCGACCGAAGCCAGCCTGCCGCGTCGCAACGCTTTTTTGCACGACACGATGGCAGCGTTGCCGGACGAAGCGCTGAGCGCGTTGTCGGGGGCGTTGAAGATGCTTGAAGTGCGGATCGGCGAAGTGGCTGCTACGAGTGGCGCTGCAGCGGCATCGGCATCCGCTTCCCAGGTGTCCGACACGGCGGAGGCGGATCCGGCTCGTCAGGCTTAAGCCCGACTCAAAGCCGCGGCGACCGCCGGAGCACCCGGTGCGGATACCATCCAGACTGCGGCTTGCCGGAGACGCGCCCGCCGCCCGAAATCCAGCGAGGATCGAACCTGCCGATTAAGCGGGAGGGCTGCAACAAACGGCGCGCCACCTTGCGGTGAAACGCGCCGGTTCTATCGCGATCAGAAGAACGTTTCGATCACTTCCGTGACGCGATACGACGGATCGACCACCAGCACCTGACGCCACTTGTCGAACGTCAGGCACGGATGCGAGATGTCGAACGCGATCATGTCACCTACCTTCAGATCGGCGCCCGCGGGAATCCGCAGATACGCGTGCTGATCCATCAGGCCGAAAATCTCCCAACCTTCGCTCGCTGCGATATCGCGCGGCGCTTCGGTGCCCGGACGATAGTGGCGCGACGGCTCTGGCATGCCTGCGTCGAAAGCGGAATCGCGTTTGCCGAGGCCGATGATCGCGCGATCCGGTTCCGGAATCGACTGCACATATGCCCACAGTTGCAGCGCCGGCAGCAAGCCTTCGCCCATTTTCTTTGCGACCGGATTCCGCGCGAAGATGTCCGTCTGCGCCTTGCGGTACACGCCGACGTCATGTGTCAGATAGCAGCCGGGCCGTAGCACGACTTCGACCTTGCCTGTCTCCGAGGCCTTCACGAATTCTTCCGCGACCACGTCGTACCAGGCCGAGCCGGCGCCTGACAGAACGGCTGGCGTGCGGGCGAATCGTCCTTCCTCGACGAGCGCGCGCGTCACAGCGACTGCGCTCTGCAGGAATTCGCGCACTTCGTGTTCTTCTTTCAGCACGCCTTCATACAACTCGACGCCTGCCAGCTTCAACACATCCGGATAGCGCGCGATCGCCTCGAGCACCGCGTTGCGCTGCGCTTCGTCGCGCACGCCGGTGCGGCCGCCCGGCACGCCAAGCTCGAGCAATACTTGCAGCGGCTTGCGTACCGATGTGAAAAATTGACCCAGTTGCTCGACGCCTTCGACCGAATCGACGAGGCAGAAGAACTCGAAATCCGGGTCGCTCAGCAACTCGGCGATCATCATCATGTTGCGGCGGCCAACCAGCTGGTTGGCCATCAGGATCCGCGAAACACCGCCGTGATACGCCGCGCGCACCTGATGCGCGGTGGCGAGGGTGATGCCCCATGCGCCGGTTTCGAGCTGACGGCGAAACAGCTGCGGCGCCATGGTGGTTTTGCCGTGCGGCGCGAGCTTGACACCGTATTCCGCGACGAACGCCTGCATCCACTTCAGGTTGTGTTCCACACGATCCGCGTACAGCACGGCGGCGGGCAGGCTCACGTCTTCGTTCAGCAGGTTCCACTCGAGGCGCGCGGCATCCGTAAGTTGGATGCTGGTGCCCGGAACCATGCCCAAGCCCTTGCTATAAGGATCAATCGTTGCGCCCTGATAGTTTGTAACTTTCATGTCTCCCTGCTCCATCGTCCAGTTAAATCGAATCAAAGTTGACTTTACCATGTTACCGAAAGTACGATGGTTGAAGGAATGTTATTTAGTACCACGGTTTTCCGGAAGCGCTTTGTAAGCGTTCGCGAGACACCCCACAGCCTGCAATGAACTTAACCGCCGAACCACTGGCCTTCGATATCGTCGCTCGCATCGCCGAATGCGCGCCGGAACTGCGTTCGGCCGAACGGAAGGTTGCCGCGCTGATTCTCGACGACCTGACTGGCGCATCGCGCGCCAGCATTGGCGCGCTCGCCCAGCAGGCAGAGGTGAGCGTCGCGACCGTGACGCGCTTTGCCAAGGCTGTCGGTTGCCGCGACGTGCGGGAGTTGAAGTTGCGGCTCGCGCAGGCGGCGGCCGTCGGCCAGCGCTTCCTGCAGGCGGGCGGACCTACCGACGCGCCCGAACCGATTGCCACCCGCGTGTTCGACGAACTACAGACCGCGCTTGCACATAACCATCAACTTCTTCGTCAGGCGCCTTTGGCCGAAGCGGCAGCTGCGTTGCGCGCCGCGCGGATGATCTACGTGTTCGGCATGGGCGGCGGCTCGACTGCATTGGCCGACGAGATGCGCTTCAGGCTCGTGCGCCTCGGTCGGCCGGTTGCGACGTATCAGGACGGCTTGTTGCAGCGCATGGTGGCGAGCACCGTGTCGCGCGAGTGCGTGGTGATCGCGTTGTCCACCACAGGGCGCGTGCCCGAGATGGTCGAGAACTGCAAGATTGCGCGCAGCTACGGGGCGACTGTGATCGCCTTGACCGCGCCGGCTTCGCCATTGGCCAAACTGGCCGATTGGGTAATCCCGATCGTCGCCTTTGAAACCGATTTCATTTACAAACCATCATCGTCGCGCTACGCGATGATGATGGCGCTCGATGTGCTCGTCACTGAACTTGCCGTGAGTCAGGGTGACGAGAGCCGCGAATTGCTGCGCCGCATGAAGCACGCGCTCGACGCGCACCGTGGCGGTGGCGACCGACAACCGTTAGGAGACTGATCCATGCATTCGCATCCCGAAGCCGCCGATACGCTGATCGTCGGCGCGCAACTGTACGACGGCACGGGCGCACCGCCGGTCGAGCGCGACGTTGCGATCCGCGACGGCCGCATCGCCGCGATCGGCAACCTGTCGAACTGGCTGGCCGAAGATGTGGTCGAGGCGAACGGCCGCGCGCTGGCGCCCGGCTTCATCGACGTTCACACGCATGACGACACGCACGTGATCCGTTCGCCGCAAATGCTGCCGAAGATCACGCAGGGCGTAACGACGGTGATTGTCGGCAACTGCGGGATCAGTGCGTCGCCGGTGTCGTTGAAGGGTGATCCGCCTGATCCGATGAATCTGCTTGGCGAGCGCGATGCGTTCCAGTATCCGACTTTCGCAGCGTATGTCGAAGCGGTGAACGCCGCGCGTCCGGCGGTGAATGTCGGCGCGCTGATTGGGCATACGGCGTTGCGCAGCAATCAGATGGACCGGCTCGATCGCGCGGCGACCGCAGCGGAAATCGACGGCATGCGCGCGCAACTTGAAGAGGCGTTGTCGAACGGTGCGCTGGGTTTGAGCTCGGGGCTCGCGTACGGCTCCGCCTTCTCCGCGCCGACCGAAGAGGTGATGGCGCTGGCCGAGCCGCTCGCCGCTGCTGGCGCGCTTTACACGACGCACATGCGCACCGAGTTCGACGCGATTCTCGACGCGATGGATGAAGCGTATCGGGTGGGCCGTCACGCGCATGTGCCGGTGGTGATTTCGCATCTGAAGTGCG
The DNA here is from genome assembly GCF_046026675.1 of Paraburkholderia sediminicola. Taxonomy (GTDB): domain Bacteria; phylum Pseudomonadota; class Gammaproteobacteria; order Burkholderiales; family Burkholderiaceae; genus Paraburkholderia; species Paraburkholderia sediminicola_F. The sequence continues at coordinate 459,130 of NZ_JAQQEY010000001.1, forward strand.
CGGGGCCTTCGAATTGGGGGCGTAGCGTTGAGGTGTTGGAGTCGTTGGAAGGCGCACGTCGGTTGCAGCCGATCGGTTGCGATTGCTATCCGTACAACCGCAGTTCGTCGACGCTCGACGTGAAGCAGGTGACGGGCGACATCGACATCACGATTACGTGGTCGGAGCCGCATCCCGAGATGGCGGGCAAGCTGATCAAGGAGATTGCCGCCGAGTGGGGCGTCACGCAGCAGGAGGCTGGCAAGCGTTTGCAGCCGGCGGGCGCGGTGTATCACAACATGTCCGAGGACGACGTGCGGCGCATTCTGTCGCATCCCGCGACGATGGTTGGCTCGGATGGATTGCCGAACGATCCGTTGCCGCATCCGCGGTTGTGGGGCGCGTTTCCGCGCGTGCTTGGGCATTACGTACGGGACGCCGGTTTGCTGCCGCTTGAAGAGGCGGTGCGCAAGATGACCAGCTTGTCGGCGCGCCGGTTTGGGTTGACGCAGCGCGGCGAGGTGCACATCGGTTATCACGCGGATCTGGTGTTGTTCGACCCGGCCAAAGTGCGCGACGCGGCGACGTTTGAGAAGCCGCAACAGGCGGCCGATGGGATCGACGCGGTGTGGGTGAACGGCGTGTTGGCGTATCGCGATGGCGCGGTGACCGGCGAACGGGCGGGGCATTTTGTGGCGCGGGGTGCGGCGTCGAAGGGTGATGCACACGGCGCGTTTTGATTTTTTGTTCTGATTGATGTGGCAAGCGGTTGTGGCATTGCTCGCGCCGCGTGCCGGACTTTTTAAGGAGTTGGATGATGAAGCGATATGGCGTTGAAGGTGGCAAGGGTACGGGTGGTCAACATATGCCCTTTGCTCGGGCGGTCGAAGCGGATGGCTGGTTGTTCGTTTCCGGGCAGACGCCGATGGAAAATGGTGAGGTGATCAATGGCGGGATTGTTGAGCAATCGCACAAGGCGATTCAGAATGTTTTCGCTATTCTGAAGGAAGCTGGGTATGGGGCGGAGCATGTTGTCCGCTGTGGTGTGTGGCTGGATGATCCGCGTGATTTTGCTTCGTTTAATAAGGTGTTTCGGGAGTATTTTGGGGAGAATCCGCCGGCGCGGGCATGTGTGGTTTCTTCGATGGTGATCGACTGTCGGGTTGAGGTTGATTGCGTGGCGTATAAGAAGCCTTCGGCTTGATGGTGTTTTTTGTTTGCCGCAGGCGCTGATTAGGGTTTTTTGCCTGCTCGGCGCTTGTTGTCAGTGTTCTTAGGGCTTTGGCCTTTCCTTGATTTGTTAGTGGTCTATTAGCGTTGCCCCTGTGCGGGGCGGCGCCTACTTTTCTTTGCCGGCTGCAAAGAAAAGTAGGCAAAAGAAAGCAGCTCAAACCGCTACTGCTAAGTGGGTACCGTGGTCTGCTGCGGGTAGTGGTGCATCTGGAATCCGTGCTCTCGCGCATTCAGCGTTAGTGACAAGGGGTTCATCAGCTCCCACTCCGCACTTCGTGCGTCGCGGACGGGTATGCATGGGAAACCACGGGCTTCGGTTCGGGTCTGTGGGAGGCCGTCGGCTTCGCCTCGGCGACGCGCCTCTGCCCGCACCCGGGAACCCCCGCTTCAAATGATATGTCGTTGTGCTGATCACCGTCCTGGTCCCAATCACGATCACAGCCGCGGTTGCCGTTGCAGTCGAGGCTGCAATTGCCAGTCCAATCGCAATCGCAATGGTGATGCAATGACGAGCCACGGTTCGGTGGCGAGACGCGAGCGCCAAAACGTAGCGTGGGGGTTATGAAGTACTCTTCGGCGCGCGCAGCGCCGCCGGAAGTATGACGCCCTTGTCACTAGCGTATGCAGGTGCGCGAACACAGATTCCAGATGCACCACTACCCTGTGCAGACCACGGGACCCGTTTAGCATTAGTGGTTTGAGCTGCTTTCTTTTGCCTACTTTTCTTTGCAGCCGGCAAAGAAAAGTAGGTGCCGCCCCGCACAGGGGCAACGCTAATAGACCACTAACAAAACAAGGAAAGGCACCAAACCCAGAAGCACAGACAAACAGGCGCCGCGCAGGCAAAAAACCACGTTCCCTTATTGCCGCGCCAATCGCAAATTATCCGGCATCGGCAAATTAAAATTCGTCCGGAACGGATTAATATCCAGCCCCCCGCGGCGGGTATACCGCGCATAAACAGCAAGCTTCACCGGCCGGCAGGCCTTAAGCACATCGATAAAAATCCTCTCGACGCACTGCTCATGAAACCCAGTGTGATTCCGATAGGAAATGATGTACCTCAGCAAGCCCGCGTGATCGATCTGCGGCCCAACATAATGGATCTGCACACTGCCCCAATCAGGCTGCCCCGTCACAGGACAATTCGACTTAAGCAAGTTGGAAACCAACGTCTCCTCGACAGGCGACTCGTCGAACGCAGCCTTCAGCAACGAAGCGTCAGGGTGATAAACATCGGTATCGAGATCGAGCCGATCCAACGACAAGCCTTCAAACTCTTCCATCTGCAATTTGCCAAACTCATACGGCGCAGCCAGATGAACCGACACCGTCGCGCCGCATGAAGCGGAAACATCCCGCTTGATCGTGTCGCGCACAACTTCCATCGATTCAAAAGCCGTCTGCGCAAACGACCCGAGATAAAGCTTGAACGACTTCGACTCGACAATATTCGGCGAATCAGCCGGTACAAAGAAAGTGGCCACCGCAATCTGCGGCTTGCCGCGCGCATTCAGCCAGGAAAGCTCGTAAGCATTCCAGATGTCCGTGCCGAAAAACGGCAACTGCGCGCCAATCCCAATCGCCTCGCGCGCATTCTTCCGGGCAATCGGGAAGAGCAGCGAAGCGTCATATTGTTCGGTGTAAGTGGATGCCTTACCCAGCGGTGATTGTTCGGGTGTCATGATGCGTTCACGATGCCACTCAGCACGTGTCCCGTCGCCGTCACGACGCGGGCCGATTCGCAATGGCCAATTTGGTCGTCGAAGAAAAAGTCCGGCTCGAACTCGCGCAAAAACGCGCTCTTGTCGAGGCCGCCGAGGAACATCGCTTCGTCGATTTCGATGTTCCACGCCATCAATGTGCGGATCGCGCGCTCATGCGCTGGGGCTGAGCGCGCTGTCACCAGTGCCGTACGAATATGCATCGGTGCGGCTTCATCCGCGAGTTTCTGCAGTCGGTGCAGCGCTTCGAGCAACGGCTTCAAAGGCCCATCCGCAAGCGGCAAATCCTTGTTGTGAATCTCGTGGCCGACGAACGCCCGCAAGCCATCCTTCTGAAAGATGCGCTCGGCTTCATCGGAAAACAGCACGGCGTCGCCGTCGAAGGCAATCCGGATCTCGTCCGGATACTTGCTCGCCATTTTCGCCGATTCGGGCAAGACGCGCGCGGCCGGAAATCCGGCAGCCAATGCATCGCGCACGTCATCCTGATTCGCGGACAAAAACAGCGAGGCATTCAACGGCTTCAGATAAGCAAATGGCGCGCGCCCACGTGTGAACACGCCACGTTCGATCGCCAGCCCATACTCCCTGCATGAATGAAATGCGCGCAATCCACTGATCGGATCGCTGCGCGACAGGATCACCACTTCGACCCGATGGCCGCCGGCGTTCAAAGCCAGCAGCTTGCGGATCAGCGGAAACGCGACACCCGGTTTTGCGGGCACAGCCAGCCGCTCGCGCTGCAACGCTTCATACGCCTGCAGGTTGCCTTCCTCGTACACGCAGTTCTCTTCCTCGAAGTCGAACAGCGCGCGCGACGAGATTGCCACCACCAGTTTGTCGACAAGCGAAAGAGCCATCTGTGCGTTTTAATCCAATAAGATCAAGCGAGAAACAATCGGTACACCGGGTTCTGCGTCTCTTCCCAGTAGGGGTAACCAAGCGTCGTGAGAAAGTGTTCGAACTCGCTGTTCTCGCTCTCCGGCACCTGAATGCCGACCAGAATCGAACTGTAGTCCGCACCCTGGTTGCGATAGTGGAACAGGCTGATATTCCAGTTCGGCGCCATCGACGACAAAAACTTCATCAGCGCGCCCGGACGCTCCGGAAACTCGAAACGGAACAGGCGTTCGTCGTGGGCCAGCGGCGAGCGGCCGCCGACCATGTAGCGGATGTGCTGCTTCGACAGTTCATCGAAGGTCAGATCGACGGTGGCAAAACCATGCGCTTCAAATGCACCCGCGATCTGGGCCGACTCGCTGCGATTGCGGATCTGTACGCCGACAAAGATATGGGCTGAATTCGCGTCCGCAATGCGGTAGTTGAACTCGGTGACGCTGCGCGTCCCCACCAGTTCGCAGAACCGGCGGAAACTGCCGCGCTCTTCGGGAATCGTCACGGCGAACACCGCTTCACGTGCTTCACCCACCTCAGCGCGCTCCGCCACGAAACGCATGCGGTCGAAGTTCATGTTCGCACCGGACGTGATCGCAATCAGCGTCTGGTCCTCGATGCCTTCACGCTCGGCATACTGTTTGGCGCCGGCCACGGCCAGCGCGCCGGCCGGCTCCAGCACGCTGCGGGTGTCCTGGAACACGTCCTTGATCGCGGCGCACAGCGCGTCGGTGTTCACGAGCAGCACATCGTCGAGATATTCGCGGCACAGGCGGAAGGTTTCTTCGCCCACAAGCTTCACGGCGGTGCCATCCGAGAACAGCCCGACTTCGTTCAATGTGACCCGTTCGCCTGCTTTTAAGGAAGCCGCCATCGCACACGAGTCATCCGTCTGCACGCCGATCACCTTGATCTCCGGGCGCACCGATTTCACGTACGCGGCCACACCTGCCGCGAGTCCACCACCGCCGATCGGCACGAAGATCGCGTGGATCGGGCCCTGATGCTGGCTGAGAATCTCCATCGCGACCGTGCCCTGGCCCGCGATTACGTACGGATCGTCGAACGGGTGGACGAACGTCAGGCCGCGTTCTTCCTGCAGCTTCACGGCATGTCCGTATGCATCGCTATAGGACTCGCCGAACTGCACGACTTCGACTGTCGCCCCGCCATGCGCGCGTACCGCGTCGACCTTCACCTGCGGGGTTGTCACCGGTACAACGATGATTGCTTTCACGCCCATACGGGCCGCCGACAACGCCACACCCTGCGCGTGATTGCCCGCCGACGCGGTAATCACACCCCGCTCCAGCGCCTCCGCCGGAATATGCGCCATCTTGTTGTACGCGCCGCGCACCTTGAACGAGAACACCGGCTGGTTGTCCTCGCGTTTCAGATACACCGGATTGCGTAGCCGTGCCGACAGATTCGGCGCGCGTTCGAGTTCGGTCTCGCGGGCCACGTCGTAGACGCGCGCGGTCAGGGTTTTCTTCAGGTAGTCGTGGGAAGCCATGCGGGTGGCGCGGTGCGCTTTGCGAGACGGGAAAGCGTCAATGATAGCGCCAACGGTGTGCACGCTGGCCCTCTGTGAACCTTCAGCCCATCCTGGCGCGCCGCCGGCAAAGTCCAACCCGACCGTCCGGTCGGAGAATGGTTCGTATGCGCTCACGAGCGCCGTTCAGCACAAAAACGCCAAAAGTCCTGCCACAACCCTGATTTCAGGCGTCAACGCGTGGCGGGATCATGGGGTAGAATTCCATTTTGGAATAAGGATCGGAAGATGCACTGGCAGCCTCGGATCGCCCATTTGATGCCCGTCCCGCGTGAGTCTTGCCCCGCGGCGGAGCGTCACGTCCGCCATGCGCGATCGTGTAGCTGTCTCTGAGCGCCGTGAAGCGACTGATGTGGGTAGGCCGTCGGTTGCGCTTCGCTCCCCTAGAAGATTTCCAGCATTGCGCCCCACGCGCACCGTCCGCCGACGCCTCACAGAGATGAGCGCGCCCGGTTGACCCACCGAGTCGTCCGAACATGAACGCACCTCAAGTATTCGATCCGCACGGGGCCGCCACTGCGGTGGCCGCCGATCCTGAAGCGCGTCTGCGCGAAATTCCCTATAACTACACATCGTTTTCCGACCGCGAAATCGTTATCCGTCTGCTTGGCGACGAAGCCTGGGCGGCCCTGGCCGAACTGCGCGCGGAACGCCGCACCGGCCGCTCGGCACGGATGCTGTACGAAGTGCTCGGCGACATCTGGGTCGTACGCCGCAATCCTTATCTGCAAGACGACCTGCTCGACAATCCGAAGCGCCGCGCGCTGCTGATCGAGGCGCTGCATCACCGTCTGACCGAGATCGAGAAGCGCCGTCGCGCCGATCTGGTCGAGCACGGCGATGAAGCGGGCATCGATCGGGCCGCTCGCGTCGAAACGCTGGTGGCGGCTGCACGCCGTGCCGTCGACGATTTCGAGAGCGAATTCCAGAAGACCTTCGATCTGCGCCGTCGTGCGAACAAGGTGCTGGGCAAGGTCACGGAAAAAGACAACATCAAGTTCGACGGCTTGTCCCGCGTCTCGCACGTGACGGACGCGACCGACTGGCGCGTTGAGTACCCGTTCGTCGTGCTGACGCCGGATACCGAAGCCGAGATCGCGGGCATGATCAAGGCGTGTTTCGAGCTCGGTCTGACGGTGATTCCGCGCGGAGGCGGCACGGGTTATACGGGCGGCGCGGTACCGCTCACGCCGTTCTCGGCTGTCATCAACACGGAAAAGCTCGAACAGCTGGGCGCAGTCGAGATGACCGAACTGCCGGGCGTCGAGCGCAAGGTGGCGACGATTTTCTCCGGGGCGGGCGTGGTCACACGCCGCGTGACCGAAGCGGCCGAGCAGGCTGGCTTCGTGTTCGCCGTCGATCCGACTTCGCTGGATGCATCCTGCGTCGGCGGCAACGTCGCGATGAACGCGGGCGGCAAGAAGGCGGTGCTGTGGGGCACGGCGCTCGACAACCTCGCCTGGTGGCGCATGGTCGACCCGGAAGGGAATTGGCTCGAAGTCACGCGTCTGGACCACAACCTCGGCAAGATCCACGACATCGAAGTCGCGCGTTTCGAGCTGAAGTGGTTCGACGGCAGCTACGCGCCAGGCGAAAAGCTGCTGCGCACGGAAGCGCTCAACATCAAGGGCCGCGTATTCCGTAAGGAAGGTCTCGGCAAGGACGTGACCGACAAATTCCTGGCCGGTCTGCCGGGTGTGCAGAAAGAAGGCTGCGACGGTCTGATCACGTCGGCGCGCTGGGTGCTGCACAAGATGCCGGCGCATACGCGCACGGTCTGCCTCGAGTTCTTCGGTCAGGCCCGCGAAGCGATCCCGAGCATTGTCGAGATCAAAGACTATCTGTTTGAAACGTCGAAGCAGGGCGGCGCGATTCTCGCCGGCCTCGAGCATCTGGACGAGCGCTATCTGCGCGCGGTCGGCTACGCGACCAAGAGCAAGCGCAACGCGTTTCCGAAGATGGTGCTGATCGGCGACATCGTCGGCGACGATGCGGATGCGGTGGCGCAAGCGACCTCGGAAGTCGTGCGCATGGCCAACGGTAAGAGCGGCGAAGGTTTCGTCGCCGTCAACGCCGAGGCGCGCAAGCGTTTCTGGCTCGACCGCAGCCGTACCGCCGCGATTGCCAAGCACACCAACGCGTTCAAGATCAACGAAGACGTGGTGATCCCGCTCAACCGGATGGGCGAGTACACCGATGGCATCGAACGCATCAATATCGAGCTGTCGATCAAGAACAAGCTGCAACTGGTCGACGCGCTCGAAACGTTCTTCAAGGGCGGCAAGCTGCCGCTCGGCAAGAGCGACGACGCCAACGAAATCCCGAGCGCGGAATTGCTCGAAGATCGCGTGCAACAGGCGCTCGATCTGCTGAAGAAAGTGCGCACGCGCTGGGAATTCCTGCGCGACAAGCTAGATCTGTCCTTGCGTGAGGCGCAGCACTATCTGGTCGGCCTCGGCTACGAAGGGCTGGCGGAGAAGTTCGCCGATCGCGTCGACGCGCAGCCGGATGCGACCGTGTTCCATATCACGCAAGACCGTACGGTGCGCGTGTCGTGGAAGGCCGAGATCCGGGCTGAGTTGCGGCAGATCTTCAACGGCGGCGAGTTTAAGCCGATCCTCGAAGAAGCGCAGGCGATTCACAAGAAGGTGTTGCGTGGCCGCGTGTTTGTCGCGCTGCACATGCACGCGGGCGACGGCAACGTCCACACGAACCTGCCGGTCAACTCCGACAACTACGAGATGCTGCAGGACGCCCACACGGCGGTCGCGCGCATCATGAAGCTGGCGCGTTCGCTCGATGGCGTGATTTCCGGCGAACACGGCATCGGTATTACCAAGCTCGAGTTCCTGACGGACGAAGAGATCGGCGAATTCCGCGCGTACAAGCAGCGCGTCGATCCGCATGGCCGCTTCAACGCGGGCAAGCTCCTCGAAGGCGCCGACCTGCGCAACGCCTACACGCCGAGCTTTGGCCTGATGGGCTATGAATCGCTGATCATGCAGCAGTCCGACATCGGGGCGATTTCCGAGTCGATCAAGGACTGTTTGCGTTGCGGCAAGTGCAAGCCGGTGTGCGCGACCCACGTGCCGCGCGCGAACCTGCTGTACAGCCCGCGCAACAAGATTCTCGCCACCTCCTTGCTGGTCGAGGCATTCCTGTACGAAGAGCAGACGCGCCGCGGCGTGTCGATCAAGCACTGGGACGAGTTCAACGACGTCGCCGATCACTGCACCGTCTGTCACAAATGCGTGACGCCGTGCCCGGTGAAGATCGACTTCGGCGATGTGACGATGAACATGCGCAACCTGCTGCGCAAGATGGGCAAGAAGAAGTTCAATCCGGGCAACGCGGCCGGCATGTTCTTCCTGAACGCCACCAACCCGCAGACCATCAACCTCGCGCGCACCGCGATGATGGGCATCGGGTACAAGGCGCAGCGCCTCGGCAACGACATGCTGAAGAAGTTCGCGAAGAAGCAGACGGCGCACCCGCCGGCAACCGTCGGCAAGCCGAAGGTCACGCAGCAGGTGATCCACTTCATGAACAAGAAGATGCCGGGCAATCTGCCGAAGAAAACCGCGCGCGCGTTGCTGGACATCGAGGACAACAAGATCGTCCCGATCATCCGCAATCCGAAGACGACCACCGCCGATACGGAAGCGGTGTTCTACTTCCCGGGCTGCGGCTCCGAACGGCTGTTCTCGCAAGTGGGTCTGGCCACGCAAGCGATGCTGTGGGAGGCGGGCGTGCAAACCGTGCTGCCGCCGGGCTATCTCTGCTGCGGCTACCCACAGCGCGGTTCAGGCCAGTTTGACAAGGCTGAGCAGATCGTCACGGATAACCGCGTGTTGTTCCACCGCGTGGCGAATACGCTGAACTATCTCGACATCAAGACGGTGGTGGTGTCGTGCGGTACGTGTTACGACCAGCTCGCCGGTTACGAATTCGAGAAGATCTTCCCGGGCTGCCGGATCATCGACATCCATGAGTTCCTGCTCGAGAAGGGGATCAAGCTCGAAGGTGTGAACGGTGTGCGCTACATGTACCACGACCCGTGCCACTCCCCGATCAAGACGATGGACCCGGTCAAGCTCGTCAATCAGCTGATGGGGGCGGAGAACGACGGCTACAAGATCGAGAAGAACGATCGCTGCTGTGGCGAATCCGGCACACTCGCGGTGACACGCCCGGACATTTCGACGCAAGTCCGTTTCCGCAAGGAAGAGGAAATGCGCAAGGGCGCCGCGAAGCTGCGTGGCATTCCTTTGGTGGCTGAGGCGGGTGCGAATGGGATCAACGCGGCCAATGCATCGGCCGGCGCGGCGGGTGCGCCGGACGGCTCCGTGCTCAAGGCGGGCGACGGGCCGCAACCGAACGGCGCCACGGAGGTGAAGATCCTGACGAGCTGCCCGTCCTGCCTGCAAGGCCTGTCGCGCTACAACGAAGACGCGGGCACCGAGGCGGACTACATCGTCGTAGAGATGGCACGTCACGTGCTCGGCGAAGACTGGATGGCGGATTACGTCCAGCGGGCGAACAATGGCGGAATCGAGCGCGTGCTGGTTTAATGGCACGACTGACGATTTTTGCCTGAGGACGACGATGGAATGCGTTTTTTGCCGTGAAGATGGCGGCGATGTGCTGTGGCAGGACGACACCCTGCGTGTCGTCCTCGCCGACGAACACGACTACCCGGGTTTTTGCCGGGTGATCTGGAACAAGCATGTCGCTGAGTTTTCCGATCTCGCCGAGACCGACCGCGATCGCGTGATGCAGGCCGTGTATGCGGTCGAGCGTGCGATCCGGCGCATTCTCCAGCCGGTGAAGGTCAACCTGGCGAGCCTCGGCAACCAGGTGCCGCACGTGCATTGGCATGTGATTCCGCGCTTTTCGAACGACGCTCATTTCCCGCTGCCGGTCTGGGCGCCGCGCCAACGCACGGTGTCCGAAGCCATGCTGTCGTCGCGCCGCGCGCAAGCTACCCTGTTGCGCGAAGCGGTGCGCCAAGAAATCGAACAGGCGTTTGGCTGAACGCTCCAAACCTGGCGCTTCGCGCCAGAGGCGGCCCGGCGCTTTCTAATGAGGTCAACATGAGTGGATTGACTCGCGATACCCCGGTGCCGACCGGCGTGGTCGTGCATTCCAAATCGCGCGTGCTCGAATTGCAGTACGCAAACGGCGAAACGTATCGCCTGCCGTTCGAACTACTGCGCGTGTATTCGCCGTCGGCAGAAGTGATGGGCCACGGGCCTGGCCAGGAAACTTTGCAAACCGGTAAGCGCGACGTCACGATCACCATGATTGAAGGCGTCGGAAACTATGCGCTGCAGCCGACTTTCTCCGACGGACACGCTACCGGCATCTATTCCTGGGACCTGCTGCACGACATGGCCATCCGTCAGGATGAACTCTGGCGCGACTATCTCGCCAAACTGGCAGCGGCCGGCGTCGACCGCGATGCCCCAATGGCGCCAGCCGGTGCTGCACACGGGCACTGTCACTGATACGATTCGCCCTGATCGCCGCACTGATGCGGCGCAACATTTCAGAATACGCGAAAGGACGAGCGCGATGAGCAAAACCCACTTCGGCTTTCAATCGGTCGACGAACAGGACAAAGCGCAGAAGGTGGCGGGCGTGTTCCACTCGGTCGCCTCCAACTACGACTTGATGAACGACCTGATGTCGGGCGGGTTGCACCGGGCGTGGAAGATGTTCACGATCGCCCAGGCCAACGTCCGGCCGGGCTTCAAAGTGCTCGATATCGCGGGCGGCACGGGCGATCTGTCGAAGGCGTTCGCCAGACAGGCGGGCGACACCGGCGAAGTCTGGCACACCGACATCAACGAATCGATGTTGCGCGTGGGCCGCGACCGCCTGCTGGACAAGGGCGTCATCACCCCGGCGCTGCTGTGTGACGCCGAAAAAATTCCCTTTCCGGACAATTACTTCGACGTAGTGACCGTGGCATTCGGCTTGCGCAACATGACGCACAAGGATGTGGCGCTTGCCGAGATGCGCCGGGTGCTGAAGCCGGCAGGCCGTCTGCTGGTGCTGGAGTTCTCGAAGGTGTGGGATCCGCTTAAAAAGGTCTACGACGTCTATTCGTTCAAGGTCCTGCCGTGGCTCGGCGACCGGTTTGCGAAGGACGCCGAGAGCTACCGCTACCTGGCGGAATCGATCCGGATGCATCCGGATCAGGAAACTTTAAAAACAATGATGGAACAAGCGGGCCTGGACGGCGTCAAATATTACAATTTGTCAGCTGGCGTGGTAGCTTTACATGTGGGGACCAAATACTAGGGTTCCTAACCCATCGATTTTTAAAGGAAAGTACGAAAATGTCCGATTCAGGTGTGTTATCTCCCCGTAAGGTTACGAGGTCATTGGTGAGAAGAATCGGACTGATCGCGATGGTCGGTCTGATCATGGCCGGCTCTCTCGCCTCGCTCGATGCGGAAGCCCGCCGCATGGGCGGCGGCCGTAGTCTTGGCCGTCAGTCGAACACGGTTCAGCAACAGTCCGCTCCGTCGCAACCTTCCCAAAGCAATCAGGCCATGCAGCAGCGCGCGCAGCCGGCACCGGCGCCCGCGCCGACTCCGGCCGCAGCGCCTAACCGCTCGCGCTGGCTTGGGCCGATCGCCGGTCTTGCTGCCGGCCTTGGTATCGCCGCGCTGTTGTCGCACTTCTTCGGTCTGGGCGGCGCGTTCGCCGGCGCCATGGCCAACATCATTGTGATCGCGGTCATCGCGATGATCGGCATCTGGCTGATCCGACGCTTCATGGGCCGTAAGCGCGATACGTCGCAACCGGCGTACGCGGGCGGCGCACCGTCGCTGAATGCGGGTGGCACCGGCTATACACAGGAGCCGCGCTACTCCGCTCCGCCCACCGGCTCGTACCTCGAACCGCAAGGCAACCCACTGACTACGCCGTCCATCAACACCGCCCCGTCAGTGCCGGCCGGCTTCGATTCGGAAGCGTTCCTGCGCAACGCGAAGGTGTACTTCGTGCGCCTGCAAGCCGCGTGGGACGTCGGCAACACGGAAGACATCCGCGAATTCACCACGCCGGAAATGTTCGCCGAAGTGAAGGTCGACCTGAGCTCGCGCGGTGCCGAGTCCAATCAGACGGACGTGGTGCAGCTGAACGCGGAGCTGCTGGGCGTTGAAGAACGTGCAACCGAATACTTCGCCAGCGTGCGCTTCTCCGGTTTGATCCGCGAATCGGCGGGTGCGGCGGCAGAGCCGTTCGTCGAGGTCTGGAACCTGACGAAGGCGAACCGCCCCGGCGAAGGCTGGCTGCTGGCCGGCATTCAGCAGGTGGCACAGCACTGAGCCAGCCCTGCTTGCCCTGACTTTGCACAAAGCATTGGCCGTTCGGCATAGCAAGCCGCGAAGCGAACGGACGTTACAATAGGAACCCGCGCGGGCACCTCGCCCGCGCGGGTTTTTTCTTGCCACTTTCAATGACCCTCGCCGCCAAGCCCTTCGCTGCTGCTGTCAATCATCTGCTCGCCCGCGAATCGTGGGCTCGAGAGCGCCTCGCCCCTTACGCGGGCAAGACCGCCAGGCTGTCCTGTCCGCCAGTCGTGCTGATGCTGCTGGTGCAACCCGACGGCTACCTCGGCGCGGTCGATGAAACCGAGGCGCAACAGTTCGATGTGACCATCTCGGTGCCGTCCGATGCGCTGCCGGCCTTCATGCAAGGCGGCCAGGCTGCCGTGATGAAGCACGTGAAGATTGAAGGCGACGCCGAGTTTGCGACGGTGATCGCCAAGCTCGCCGAGCATCTGCGCTGGGAGCCGGAAGAAGATCTGGCGAAGCTGATTGGCGACGGTCCGGCGTGGCGAGTCGCGTCGATCGTGCGCAAGGTCGGCGAACATGCGCGGCGTACCGGGCGCAATCTGCTCGACACCGCCGCTGAATATCTGCTCGACGAAAACCCGCAATTGGTGCGGCGTGCCGCGCTGGAAGACTTCAACGTCGAACTGGCCCGCGCCCGCGACGCTTTGGCGCGCGTGGAAAAGCGCATTGAGCGTCTTGAACAGAAGGTCGAAGCCCGCGGCGCAGATGCGCCGGGCGGCGCCGCCATGTCGCGCGGCACGCGCTAGTCATCGGGCACAACTATGCGTTTTCTGCGTTTCCTCAAGATTTTCTTTACGGTCATCCGCTTCGGTCTCGATGAGATGATGCTCAGCCGCGTCAATGACCGGCGTGTGCGTCTGCTGCTGCGTATCACCACCATCGGCCGCAAGTTCGATGCGCCTCCGGGCGTGCGTTTGCGGCTCGCGCTCGAAAGCCTCGGGCCGATCTTCGTCAAGTTCGGCCAGGTGCTGTCCACGCGGCGCGATCTGCTGCCGGTCGATATCGCCAATGAACTGGCCAAGCTGCAGGATCAGGTGCCGCCGTTCGATTCGGCGGTGGCGATCGGGCTGGTCGAGAAGTCGCTCGGCGCACCGGTCGACGTGTTGTTCGACGATTTCGAGCGGGTACCGGTAGCGAGTGCGTCGATCGCGCAGGTTCACTTTGCGAAGGTGAAAGCAGGGCAGCACGCGGGCAAGGCGGTCGCCGTGAAGGTGCTGCGGCCGAACATGTTGCCGGTGATCGACTCCGACCTGGCCTTGCTGCGCGACATCGCCGTCTGGGCCGAGCGGCTATGGGCCGACGGCAAGCGCCTGAAGCCGCGCGAGGTGGTCGCCGAATTCGACAAGTATCTGCACGACGAACTCGATCTGATGCGTGAGGCGGCCAACGGCAGCCAGCTGCGCCGCAACTTCGCTGGCCTCGATCTGCTGCTGGTGCCGGAAATGTACTGGGAGTTCTGCACGCCCACCGTGCTGGTGATGGAGCGCATGGTCGGTGTGCCGATCAGCCAGGTGGAGACGCTGCGCGCGGCCGGCGTCGATATTCCGAAGCTGGCGCGCGAAGGCGTCGAGATTTTCTTCACGCAGGTGTTCCGCGATGGTTTTTTCCACGCCGACATGCATCCGGGCAACATCCAGGTAAGCCTCGATCCGGCGCACTTCGGACGCTATATCGCGCTCGACTTCGGCATCATCGGCGCACTGTCGGACTTCGATAAGAACTACCTCGCGCAGAACTTCCTCGCTTTCTTCAAGCGTGACTACCACCGTGTCGCCACGCTGCATCTGGAGTCCGGCTGGGTGCCGCCTACGACTCGGGTCGAGGAACTGGAAAGCGCAATCCGCGCGGTTTGCGAGCCCTATTTCGACCGCGCGTTGAAGGATATTTCACTCGGCCAGGTGCTGATGCGCCTGTTCTCGACTTCGCGCCGCTTCAATGTGGAAATCCAGCCGCAACTGGTGCTGCTACAAAAAACCATGCTGAACGTGGAAGGGCTCGGCCGCTCGCTCGATCCTGAACTGGACTTGTGGAAGACCGCCAAGCCCTATCTCGAACGCTGGATGAACGAGCAGATCGGTCTACGCGGCTGGTACGAGCGGCTGAAGATCGAAGCACCGCAGTGGAGCAAGACGCTGCCGCAGTTGCCGCGCCTGATTCACCATGTGCTGGCCACGCGCCATGACACCACCCGCGGCGCGAACGACGACATGATTCGCCAGATTCTGCTCGAGCAGAAGCGCACCAACCGGTTGCTGCAAGGGCTGCTGCTATTCGGCGTGGCGGTCGGAGTCGGGGCAGTGCTGGCGCGGGCGTTTCTGGCGTTCGCCTACGGCGGGTGATCCCGACCCGATCCTGATCCCTACGAGGCATCCCATGAGCGACCCGAACCCACCTTCCGCGCCCGACTTCGCGACCCGCGATCCCAACTCGCCTGAGTTTTGGGACGAGCGCTTCGAACGCCATTTCACGCCGTGGGATCAGGCGGGCGTGCCGTCGGCGTTCCAGTCATTTGCTGGCCGGCACAGCGGCGCCGCCGTACTGATTCCCGGCTGCGGCAGTGCCTACGAGGCGCTCTGGCTGGCCAAGCAGGGCAATCCGGTCCGGGCGATCGATTTCTCGCCGGCTGCCGTAGCGGCAGCGCGCGAGCAATTGGGCGCGCAGCATGCGCAACTGGTCGAGCAGGCTGACTTCTTCACTTACGAACCGCCGTTCACGCCGGCCTGGATTTACGAGCGCGCCTTCCTTTGCGCGCTGCCGTTGGCGCGCCGTGCAGACTACGCGCAACGAATGGCCGAGTTGTTGCCTGAGGGCGCACTGCTGGCGGGTTTCTATTTCATCGGCGCGACGCCGAAAGGGCCGCCGTTCGGCGTCGAGCGAGCTGAACTCGACGCGTTGCTCACGCCGCACTTCGATCTGATCGAAGACGAAGCCGTGAACGACTCGATTGCCGTCTTTGCCGGTCGCGAGCGCTGGATGACCTGGCGCCGTCGTGGTTGAGCGGGCCGCCGCGTTTGACGATGGCGCGGGCCGCACTTGATTCGATAGCGACCGCCCCCATTTACGTGGACGGCGGCTGCGCCTGGCGTTTGTCCCCGAAATTCGCGGATGACTAGCCATATGCGGCTATAATTCAAGGCTTTGCAAGCGTTTACAAGATTTCTGTAGGGAAAAGTTCATGCCGATCTACGCTTATCGTTGCGAGTCATGCGGCTTCGGGAAGGACGTGCTTCAGAAGATGAGCGACCCCCAGTTGACGCAGTGTCCCGAGTGCGGGAAAGACACCTTTCGCAAGCAGGTGACTGCAGCCGGTTTCCAGTTGAAGGGCTCCGGCTGGTATGTAACCGATTTCCGCGGCGGCGCGAAGGCGCCGGCCAAGCCCGACGCGAATGGCGGCTCGAATGCGAATTCGGGCGAAAACGCTGCAGCCGGGAATAGCGGCGCGGCGAATTCCGACACGGCTTCGGCCAACGGCACGGCCGCCGCCGCCTCATCGGGCGCAGTCGCAACGCCTGCCGCGCCCGCTGCCGCACCCGCCGCATCGGCGAGTTCGAGCGGTTCCGGCAGCGCCTAGTGGGACTGCCGCCCTTCGGGGCGGCGCACACGCCGCGCGTCGGGTATCGGCTCGCGCGGCTTTCTGGCGGTACACATGACGACGAAAAAAACGACGCTCAAATCGGTGTTCCTGACTGGCCTGCTGGTGCTGGTGCCTCTGGCTATCACACTGTGGGTGCTCGGCCTGATCATCGGCACGATGGACCAGACGCTGTTGCTGCTGCCGACCTCATGGCAGCCGGAGCGCGCGTTAGGCTTCCGTTTGCCGGGCCTCGGCGCGGTGCTGACGCTGGCGTTCATCTTTGTCGTCGGGCTGTTGACGCAAAACTTCATCGGGCAGAAGCTCGTGAAGTGGTGGGAAGTTGTGGTTGCTCACATTCCCGTGGTCGGCCCGCTCTACACCAGCGTCAAGCAGGTGTCGGACACCTTGTTGTCGAGCAGCGGCAATGCGTTTCGCAAGGCGCTCCTGATCGAGTACCCGCGCCGCGGTTCCTATACGATTGCGTTTCTGACCGGCATTCCGGGCGGCGACGTGGTCAACCACCTGAAAGAAGATCATGTCAGCGTGTATGTGCCGACTACGCCGAACCCAACATCCGGCTTCTTCCTGATGGTGCCCAAGAGCGAAGTGATCGAACTCGACATGACGGTCGACGCTGCGCTCAAGTACATCGTCTCGATGGGCGTCGTGGCGCCGTCCGCGCCGCCGGCGCCGGTGCGCCGCACGACAGTCGAGCCTCCGCTGTAATGCCGGTGCGCAGCGTTTATCGCCGCGCGCCGTCCAACCAATGCATAACGAAAGACAAACATCATGTCGATGAGATCTGAATACTGCGGTCTGGTGACCGAAGAACTGCTGGGCCAACCCGTCTCGCTGTGCGGTTGGGTAAGCCGCCGCCGTGACCATGGCGGCGTCATCTTCATCGACCTGCGCGACCGCGAAGGCCTCGTTCAGGTCGTCTGCGATCCGGATCGCGCAGAAATGTTCAAGACGGCCGAAGGCGTCCGGAACGAGTTCTGCCTGCAGATCAAGGGCGTGGTTCGCGCCCGCCCGGAAGGCACCACGAACGCTTCGCTCAAGAGCGGCAAGATCGAGGTGCTGTGCCACGAGCTGATCGTGCTGAACCCGTCGATCACCCCGCCGTTCCAGCTCGACGACGACAACCTGTCGGAAACCACGCGTCTCACGCACCGCGTGCTCGACCTGCGCCGTCCGCAGATGCAGCACAACCTGCGTCTGCGTTACCGCGTCGCGATCGAAGTGCGCAAGTACCTGGATTCGCTGGGCTTTATCGACATCGAAACGCCGATGCTCACCAAGAGCACGCCGGAAGGCGCGCGCGACTACCTCGTGCCGTCGCGTACCAACCCGGGCCAGTTCTTCGCGCTGCCGCAGTCGCCGCAACTGTTCAAGCAGTTGCTGATGGTCGCTAACTTCGATCGCTACTACCAGATCGTCAAGTGCTTCCGCGACGAAGACCTGCGCGCCGACCGTCAGCCGGAATTCACGCAGATCGACTGCGAAACCTCGTTCCTGTCGGAACAGGAAATCCGCGATCTGTTCGAAGCGATGATCCGTCACGTGTTCAAGGAAACGATCGGCGTCGAACTGGCCGAGAAGTTCCCGGTCATGGAGTACTCGGAAGCGATGCGCCGTTTCGGTTCGGACAAACCGGACCTGCGCGTGAAGCTCGAATTCACCGACCTGACGGATGCGGTTAAAGACGTCGACTTCAAGGTGTTCAGCACGCCGGCCAACACGAAAGACGGCCGCGTCGCGGCGATCCGCGTGCCGAAGGGCGGCGAGCTCTCGCGTGGCGACATCGACAGCTACACGGAATTCGTGCGCATCTACGGCGCGAAGGGCCTGGCGTGGATCAAGGTCAACGAAGTGGCGAAGGGCCGTGACGGCCTGCAAAGCCCGATCGTCAAGAACCTGCACGACGAAGCGGTCAAGGCAATCATCGAGCGCACCGGCGCGCAAGATGGCGACATCATTTTCTTCGCGGCGGATCGTGCGAAGGTGGTGAACGACAGCCTGGGCGCGCTGCGTCTGAAGATCGGCCATTCGGAATTCGGCAAGGCTAACGGTCTGGTCGAATCCGGCTGGAAGCCGCTGTGGGTGATCGACTTCCCGATGTTCGAATACGACGAGGAAGACAACCGCTACGTCGCCGCGCATCACCCGTTCACGAGCCCGAAGGACGAGCACCTCGAGTATCTGGAAACGGATCCGGCGCGCTGCCTCGCCAAGGCCTACGACATGGTGCTGAACGGCTGGGAAATCGGCGGTGGTTCGGTGCGTATCCACCGTGAAGAAGTGCAGAGCAAGGTGTTCCGTGCGCTGAAGATCGGCGCGGAAGAAGCGCAAGCCAAGTTCGGTTTCCTGCTCGACGCGCTGCAATACGGCGCTCCGCCGCACGGCGGTATCGCATTCGGTCTGGACCGCATCATCACGATGATGGCCGGCGCCGATTCGATTCGCGACGTGATCGCGTTCCCGAAGACGCAACGCGCGCAGTGTCTGCTCACGCAGGCGCCGAGCGAAGTGGACGAACGTCAGTTGCGCGAGTTGCACATCCGTCTGCGTCAGCCGGAACCGAAGGTCTAAGCTGGATCAAACTAACGCTGTCTGAAAACGACAGATGGAAGCAAACGAAAAAGGCGCGTGATGCGCCTTTTTCGTTTTTTGCGTTACAGTCGCAGCAACCGGTCTCGACCGCTTATTGGACCATTCGCCGACATGTACCGCGCAAGCGTTGCGCCCAGTCTTTACGCCATGCCGAAACCGCCGAAGATCCCGCAATCCGTACTCGTCGTCATCCATACGCCCGCGCTCGACGTGCTGTTGATCCGGCGTGCCGACCACACAGATTTCTGGCAATCGGTGACCGGCTCGAAGGACCAGCTCGACGAACCCTTCGTCGAGACGGCGACGCGCGAAGTGGCGGAGGAAACCGGCATCGTGATTGGCAGTACGCTCGTGCCGCCCAGCGCACTGTTCGACTGGCAGTATTCGATCGAATACGAGATCTACCCCCAGTTCCGGCACCGCTATGCCGAGGGCGTGATCCACAACACCGAGCACTGGTTCAGCCTGGAAGTGCCCGAGCAGCTCGAGGTGACGCTCGCTCCGCGCGAGCACACTGCGTTCCTGTGGCTGCCCTATGAAGAGGCGGCCTCGCGCTGCTTCTCGTCGTCGAATGCCGACGCGATCCTGCAATTGCCGAAGCGGCTCGCTGGGCGCCTGAATGGCCAGCCCGAGGAGCGTGCCCGGTGAGCGTCGGCGGCGCGCGCCGTTTCGCGCGACTCCGTCAATCGCTGCTCGGCCGCCGCTACTGGCAGCGCTACCGCTTCACCAGCGGCAACGAGGTCAAGCTGCTGCGCTCCGGCGACGAGTTCTTCGCCGCGCTGATCGAACGCATCGACGCGGCGCAAAGCGACGTGGTTCTCGAAACCTATATTTTCTGTGACGACAGCGCCGGTCAGGCCGTCAGCGCGGCTTTGCTGCGCGCCGCTTCGCGCGGCGTGAAGGTGCGCGTGATCACCGACGGTATCGGCACCGAGCGCTTGCCGATGTTCAACGAATGGCCGCTCGCCGGCATCGACCATCGTATCTATAACCCGCATCTGTTCGGCCGCTTCGGCTTCTCGCGTACGCACCGCAAGATCGCGGTGGTGGACGATCAGTTCGGCTACTGCGGCGGCATCAACATCGTCGACGATTACGAGAACAACGGCGAGAAGCTGCCTTACCGGCGTTGGGACTTCGCAGTGGAATTGCGCGGGCCGGTGGTCGCCGATATCCGCCAGGCGTTCGAGGTCCAATGGCAGCGGATCCGTCTCGGACATCGGCCGCTGGAATCGCTCGAGCCTGATCTCGGGCCGAAGACGATGGCGTCGCTGGGCACCCTGCGTCGCCGGCGCCGCAATCGCAATGAGGCGCTGTGGGCCGGCGGGCTGCCTTGCGTGGCCTTCGTCGCACGCGACAACCTGATCAACCGCCGTGCCATCGAAAAGGCGTATCTGACCGCGATCGGCCAGGCGCGCAGCGAAGTGCTGCTGGCTAACCCGTACTTCATGCCGGGCCGCAAGCTGCGGCGCGCGCTGGTGTTCGCGGCGCGGCGCGGCGTCGACGTGAAGCTCATCATCGGGCGCAAGGAGTTCAGGGCGCTCGATTACGCAGTGCCGTTCCTGTATCGTGCGCTGCTCAAAGCCGGCGTGCAGATCGCCGAGTACGAGAAAACCCTGCTGCACGGCAAAGTCGCGGTGGTGGATTCGAATTGGGGGACGGTCGGCTCGTCGAACCTCGACGCGTTGAGTCTGATGCTCAACAATGAAGCCAACGTGGTGCTGGTGAACGACCCGTCGATCGACGCGCTGCGCGACGCGATCCTCGCCGCATTCAAGGATTCGCGCCGGATCGACGAGGCGCGCTACGAGGCCCGTCCGGCGGGCGAGCGCGCCCTCAACTGGCTTGCCTACACGACCTATCGGGCCGTGATGAAGCTATTAACGGTGGGTGGCTATGACTAGCTCATCAGCACCCCGCACATAACCGCAAGGGCGCAGCGTTAATGAAAGGGACAAAAAGAAGGCAAACGCCTCTAAAAAATCTCCTTCCTCTGATTGACGGATGCCGCAGAATTGAAACCGGGTTAGAAACCGGTTTCTAATAAAGTCCTTGTTTCGCGGACGGCAGCACTCAATAATAGTACGGCCGTTCGATTTTCTTTCGGTCACATTAGAACGGTAAAAAAGCTATGCGAAAAGGCGAACAAACACGAGTCGCGATTCTCGAAGCAGCACTTGATCTGGCAAGCCGCGACGGACTGGAAGGTCTGACGATTGGGTTGCTGGCCGAGCGCATGCAGATGAGCAAAAGCGGTGTGTTCGCGCATTTCGGGTCGCGCGAGGATTTGCAGGTCGAAGTCGTGCGCGAATACCACCGTCGTTTCGAAGACGAGGTGTTTTTCCCGAGTTTGCGTGAGCCTCGTGGATTGCCGCGCTTGCGCGCGATGATTTCCCGCTGGATCGAGAAACGCATTCAGGAAGTCACCACGGGGTGCATCTACATCAGCGGCGCCGTCGAGTACGACGACCGCGGGGACAACCCGGTGCGTGAACAACTGGTGTCGAGTGTGACGATCTGGCGTGCGGCGCTCACGCGGGCAATTTCGCAGGCGATGGAAGAAGGGCATCTGCGCGCCGATACCGATCCGCAGCTGATGCTGTTCGAACTGTACAGCTTCACGCTCGGTCTGCATCACGACGCGCGCTTCCTGCACCTGCCGGATGCAGTGCGTCTGACGTGGGCCGCGCTGGAAAAATTGATTGTTTCGTATCAGAGCGAAAGCCGTTAGCAGAGCCGCCGAACTTCAAGCAGATTAAGCGGCGCTGAAAGATCCGATCCACGGACTCAGCTAACGGTCTGGCTCCTAGTCAAACTTGGGAGAGAGAGTCATGGGACAGTACGCCGCGCCGCTGCGCGACATGCAATTCGTGTTGCACGAGCTGCTTAACGTCGAAGCCGAGATCAAGCAGATGCCGAAGCACGCGGATCTCGATGCGGACACGATCAACGCCGTGCTCGAAGAGGCCGGCAAGTTCTGCTCCGAAGTGCTGTTCCCGCTCAATCACAGCGGGGACCAGGAAGGCTGCACCTACGTTGGCGACGGCGTCGTGACCACGCCGAAGGGCTTCAAGGAAGCCTACAGGCAATACGTGGAAGCCGGCTGGCCGGCACTCGGCTGCGATCCGGACTACGGCGGCCAGGGCCTGCCCGCGTTCGTCAACAACGCGCTGTATGAAATGCTGAACTCGGCGAACCAGGCGTGGACGATGTACCCGGGCCTGTCGCACGGCGCGTACGAATGTCTGCATGCGCACGGCACGCCGGAACTGCAGCAACGTTATCTGCCGAAGCTGGTTGCGGGCGTCTGGACCGGTACGATGTGTCTGACCGAGCCGCACTGCGGCACCGATCTCGGCATCCTGCGCACCAAGGCCGAACCGAACAGCGACGGCTCGTACGCGATCAGCGGCACGAAGATTTTCATCTCCAGCGGCGAACACGATCTCGCGGAGAACATCGTTCACCTGGTGCTCGCGCGCCTGCCGGACGCACCGAAGGGCACCAAGGGCATTTCCCTCTTCATCGTGCCGAAGTTCGTGCCGAACGAAGCCGGTGAGCCGGGCGAGCGCAATGGCGTGAAGTGCGGCTCCATCGAACACAAGATGGGCATTCACGGCAACGCGACCGCGGTGATCAATCTGGACAACGCGAAGGGCTGGCTGGTCGGCGAGCCGAACAAGGGCTTGAACGCGATGTTCGTGATGATGAACGCTGCGCGTCTGGGCGTTGGCATGCAGAGCCTGGGCCTGACCGAAATCGGCTATCAGAACTCGCTGGTGTACGCGAAAGAGCGTCTGCAAATGCGCTCGCTGACCGGCCCGAAGGCGCCGGAAAAGGCCGCTGACCCGATCATCGTGCATCCGGACGTGCGCCGCATGCTGCTCACGCAGAAGGCCTATGCCGAAGGCGCGCGCGCGTTCTCGTACTGGTCCGCGCTGCACATCGACAAGGAACTGTCGCACGCCGACGAATCGGTGCGCAAAGAAGCGGCGGATCTGGTCGCGCTGCTCACGCCGATCCTGAAGGCATTCCTCTCGGACAACGCGTTCGAGAGCACCAACCACGCCATGCAGATCTACGGCGGCCACGGCTTCATCACCGAGTGGGGCATGGAGCAATACGTGCGCGACGCGCGTATCAACATGATCTACGAAGGCACCAACGCGATTCAGGCGCTCGACCTGCTGGGCCGCAAGATCCTCGGCGACATGGGCGCGAAGATGAAGAAGTTCGGCAAGCTGGTGTCGGATTTCGTCGAAGCCGAAGGCGTGAAGCCGGAAATGCAGGAGTTCATCAACCCGCTCGCCGACATCGGCGACAAGGTGCAGAAACTGACGATGGAAATCGGCATGAAGGCCATGCAGAACCCGGACGAAGTCGGCGCTGCCGCCGTGCCGTATCTGCGCACCGTCGGCCACCTGGTGTTCTCGTACTTCTGGGCGCGCATGGCACGTATCGCGCTGGACAACGAAGCATCGGGCGACCCGTTCTACAAGGCCAAGCTCGCAACCGCACGTTTCTACTTCGCGAAGCTGCTGCCGGAAACGGCCATGACGATCCGTCAGGCACGCGCCGGTTCGAAGTCGATGATGGACGTCGAAGAGTCGCTGTTTTAAGGCACACACTTCACGGCAAGCGCCACGTCCTCAAGAGGCGTGGCGCCTTCCACTGCCACCAGTCACACATCGCGAAACATAAGAGACACCTTCGCGACACCGCATAACTCCCCGGAGGAACGACGTGAGCAATCTGATCATTCGCAAGGTCGCCGTGCTCGGCGCCGGCGTGATGGGCGCGCAGATCGCAGCGCACCTGATCAACGCCAAGGTGCCCGTGCTGCTGTTCGACCTGCCTGCCAAAGAAGGCCCGAAGAACGCGATTGCCCTGAAGGCGATCGAGAATCTGAAGAAGCTGTCGCCCGCGCCGTTCGGCGTGAAGGACGACGCGCAATACATCCAGCCCGCGAATTACGACGACGACATCGAGAAGCTCGCCGAGTGCGACCTCGTGATCGAAGCGATCGCCGAACGCATGGACTGGAAGCACGACCTGTACAAGAAGGTGTCGCCGCATATCGCGCCGAATGCGATCTTCGCAACCAATACGTCGGGTCTGTCGATCACCGAACTGTCGAACGGTTTCTCGGATGAACTGAAGGCGCGCTTCTGCGGCGTGCACTTCTTCAATCCGCCGCGCTACATGCACCTGGTTGAACTGATTCCGACCGCGACGACGCGTCCGGAAATCCTCGATCAACTCGAATCGTTCCTGACGAGCGTGGTCGGCAAGGGTGTCGTGCGGGCGAAAGACACGCCGAACTTCATCGCTAACCGTGTCGGTATTTTCTCGATCCTCGCCGTGATTACCGAAGCCGCGAAGTTCGGCCTGCGTTTCGACGAAGTGGACGACCTGACGGGCTCGCGTCTGGGCCGAGCGAAGTCGGCAACGTTTCGCACGGCTGACGTGGTCGGTCTCGACACGATGGCGCACGTCATCAAGACGATGCAGGACACGTTGAAGGACGACCCGTTCTTCCCGGTCTACGAAACGCCGGCCGTGCTGGCTGAACTCGTGAAGAAGGGCGCGCTCGGTCAGAAGACCGGCGGCGGCTTTTACAAAAAGGAAGGCAAAGCCATCAAGGTGCTCGACCCGAAAACGGGCGCGTACGTCGACGGCGGCGCGAAGGCCGACGAACTGGTTGGCCGCATTCTGAAGCGCCCACCGGCAGAGCGTCTGAAGCTCCTGCGCGAATCGGAGCATCCGCAAGCGCAATTCCTGTGGTCGATTTTCCGCGACGTGTATCACTACATCGGCGTGCATCTGGAATCGATCGCTGACAACGCACGTGACGTCGATCTGGCCATCCGCTGGGGCTTCGGCTGGAACGAAGGTCCGTTCGAAGGCTGGCAGACGGCCGGCTGGAAGCAGGTCGCCGAATGGGTGCAGGAAGACATCGCGGCAGGCAAGGCGCTGTCGAACGTGCCGCTGCCGTCGTGGGTGCTGGAAGGCCCGGTTGCCGAGAAGGGTGGCGTGCATACGAACGAAGGTTCGTGGTCGCCGGCTTCGAAAACGTTCGTGCCGCGTTCGTCGCTGTCGGTCTACGACAAGCAGGTGTTCCGCGCACCGCTGGTCGGCGAAACGTCGGCTGATCCGAAGACCTACGGCAAGACGCTGTTCGAAACCGACGCCGTGCGCGCATGGGTCGACGACCGTGCGGGCGAGAACGACGTCCTGATCGTGTCGTTCAAGAGCAAGATGAACACGATAGGACCGTCGGTGATCGACGGTCTGACGCAGGCTATCGACCTGGCCGAGAAGGATTACAAGGGTCTGGTCGTGTGGCAGCCGACATCGCTGAAACTCGGTACGCCGGGTGGCCCGTTTTCCGCAGGTGCCAACCTCGAAGAAGCCATGCCTGCGTTCATGATGGGCGGCGCGAAGGGCATCGAGCCGTTCGTGAAGAAGTTCCAGCAAGGCATGCTGCGCGTGAAGTACGCGAGCGTGCCGGTCATCTCGGCTATGTCGGGCATCGCGCTCGGCGGCGGCTGCGAACTGGCGCTGCATAGCGCGAAGCGGGTTGCGCACATCGAAAGCTACGTCGGTCTGGTTGAAGTCGGCGTGGGTCTCGTGCCGGCAGGTGGTGGTCTGAAGGAAGCGGCACTGCGTGCAGCGGAAGCTGCGACGGCAGCCGGCGCGACCAACGACCTGCTGAAGTTCGTGCAGAAGTCGTTCGAAAACGCGGCAATGGCGAAGGTCTCGGCTTCCGCACTCGACGCCCGCGCAATGGGCTACCTGCAGCCGTCCGACACGATCGTCTTCAACGTGTTCGAACTGCTCGATATCGCGAAGAAAGAAGCGCGTGCGTTGTCCGCCGCGGGTTATCGTCCGCCGCTGCGTGTCACGCAAGTGCCGGTTGCGGGCCGCTCCGCGATTGCGACCATCAAGGCATCGCTCGTCAACATGCGCGACGGCCGTTTCATCAGCGAGCACGACTACCTGATCGCCAGCCGCATCGCGGAAGCGGTGTGCGGCGGTGACGTGGAAGCGGGCAGCCTCGTCGACGAAGAATGGCTGCTCAAACTCGAGCGTCAAGCGTTCGTCGATCTGCTCGGCACGCAAAAGACGCAGGAACGGATCATGGGCATGCTGCAAACCGGCAAGCCGGTTCGTAATTAACGCGGCGAGCGACCGCAATAAATTGCATGGGGCCGGAGTAAGTGCTTTGCATGAGACCAGAGTAACGCGCTAAAGCGCGAACTCTGGTCGACAGCTAAAGCGCCAACTCTGGTCTACACAGGAGCTTTAAATGACAAAGCAATTGCAAGACGCATACATCGTCGCCGCGAGCCGCACGCCGATCGGCAAGGCGCCGCGCGGGATGTTCAAGAACACGCGCCCGGACGAACTGCTGGTGCACGCGATCAAATCGGCCGTGGCGCAAGTGCCCGGCCTCGACACCAAGGTGATCGAAGACGCCATCATCGGCTGTGCGATTCCTGAGGCCGAGCAAGGCCTGAACGTCGCGCGGATGGGCGCACTGCTGGCGGGCCTGCCGAACACGGTGGGCGGAGTCACGGTGAACCGCTTCTGCGCGTCGGGCCTCACCGCGCTGGCCATGGCGGCTGACCGTATCCGCGTCGGTGAATCGGACGCAATGATCGCGGGCGGCTGCGAATCGATGAGCATGGTGCCGATGATGGGCAACAAGCCGTCGATGTCGCCGCATATCTTCGATCGTAACGAAGACATCGGCATCGCCTACGGCATGGGCCTGACCGCGGAGAAGGTCGCGGAGCGCTGGAAGATCAGCCGCGAAGCGCAAGACGCGTTCTCGGTCGAATCGCATCGCCGCGCCATCGCCGCACAGCAAGCCGGTGAGTTCAACGACGAAATCGCCGCGTACACGATCACCGAACGTTTCCCCGATCTCGCCACCGGCGAAGTGCGTATCAAGACGCGTGAAGTCGCGCTCGACGAAGGTCCGCGTGCGGAAACGTCGTTGGAAGGTCTGGCGAAACTGCGCGCGGTGTTCGCGAACAAGGGTTCGGTGACGGCCGGCAACAGCTCGCAGACGTCGGACGGCGCGGGCGCGTTGATCGTCGTGTCGGAAAAGATGCTGAAGGAATTCAACCTGACGCCGCTCGCCCGTTTCGTCAGCTTCGCCGTGCGCGGCGTGCCGCCGGAAATCATGGGTATCGGTCCGAAGGAAGCGATTCCGGCCGCACTGAAGGCCGCCGGCCTGAAGATCGAAGACATGGACTGGATCGAGCTGAACGAAGCGTTCGCCGCGCAATCGCTGGCGGTGATTCAGGATCTCGGTCTCGATCCGTCGAAGATCAACCCGCTCGGCGGCGCGATCGCTCTCGGCCACCCGCTGGGTGCGACCGGCGCGATTCGCGCGTCGACAGTGGTGCACGGCCTGCGCCGCCGCAACTTCAAGTACGGCATGGTGACGATGTGCGTCGGCACCGGCATGGGCGCGGCGGGCATCATCGAACGCCTGTAATCATGTTCGCTCAGGTTCCGTCGGTGATCCTTGTCGTGATCGCTGCGATGATTCCCGCGGTGATCCCCGCTGTGATCCCTTAAGAACTGCGTAAACGGTTCGCAGGCCGCTTGGCTTGCGAGCCGTTTTTTCATTCAGCAGCAACCAGGAGTACGAGGAGATGACAATGGATATTCTGGTCGAGCGCGCCGACGGCGTGCTGACGATTGCCTTCAACCGGCCCGAAAGAAAAAACGCGATTACGGCGGCGATGTATCAGACGATGGCCGACGCATTGGTCGAAGCACACGGTGATACATCGATCCGGGCAATTCTGATTCGCGGCAGCGCCGGCATTTTCAGCGCCGGCAACGATCTCGAAGACTTCATGAAGAAGCCACCAGGCGGCGAAGACGCGCCGGTATTCCAGTTCCTGCGTGCGATCAGTTCGGCGGAAAAGCCGGTGGTGGCGTCGGTGGCGGGGCCGGCAGTCGGCATCGGCACAACGCTCCTGCTGCACTGCGATCTGGTCTACGCAGCCAATACGGCGAGCTTTTCGCTGCCGTTCACGCAACTCGGGCTGTGTCCGGAAGCGGCGTCGAGTTTGCTGTTGCAGCGCATAGCCGGTTACCAGGCCGCTGCAGAAAAGCTGCTGCTCGGCGAAGCGTTCGACGCTGCCGAAGCGCACCGTATGGGTCTCGTGAATCGCGTGCTGCCCGCAGCTGAAGTCGAGGCGTTTGCAGCCGCGCAAGCGGCGAAGCTGGCGGCGCTGCCGGCGTCGTCGCTGCGAGTGACGAAGAGTCTGATGAAGCGCGCGAGCCAGCATGAACTGCAAACGCAGATGAGCGAGGAAGCGGTGCACTTCGGCAAGATGCTGATCGCGCCGGAAGCGCGCGAGGCGTTCAAGGCGTTCTTCGAGAAGCGCAAGCCGGACTTCCGGCAGTTCGACTGACCGGCTGTGTTCAGGCGCTCGAGGGTGCCTGAAAATGCTTCAGGCGTTTGAGCATGCTTCGGACGCTCAAGGTTGCGTCGGCTGCAAGGTGTCGTAGTCGACGTAGCTGGTTTCCCGGCAGAAACTGACAAGCCGTACGCCCGCTTTGCGCGCGATCGCAATTGCCAGCGACGACGGCGCCGAAATCGTCGCGACCATCGGCACGTCGACACGCGCCGCCTTGCGGACCAGTTCGTAGCTGGCGCGGCTCGACAGAAACACAAAACCCTCCCTGGTATCTGCGCGGTCGAGCACCAGCTGGCCGATCAGTTTGTCGAGCGCGTTGTGACGGCCGACGTCTTCGAACGCGTAGCGGATCGCGCCTGCCGCATCGCACCATGCGGCGGCGTGCAGGCCGCCGGTCAGACGCGTCAGCGCCTGGTGTTCCGGCAACTCGCGCGCGGCACGAGCGATTGCATCCGGCGCCAGCCGTTGCAGAAAGCCGGTGTCCGGCACGCGTTCCGGTTTCAGATCCAGCAGATCGATGCTTTCGATCCCGCATACACCGCAGCCGGTGCGTCCGGCGAGCGCGCGGCGCTTTTCCTTCAGCGCGACGAACGCCTGCTGCACCACCTTCAATTGCACTTCGGCATGCGGCAATTCGTCATGGTCGTGCAGTTCGACCTCGATGTCCTGAATGTCGCTGCCGCGTTCCACGATCCCTTCCGAAATCGCAAAACCGACCGCGAACGCTTCCAGATCGCGCGGTGTGCACATCATCACCGCGTGCGAGATGCCGTTAAAGACGAGCGCCACCGGCCATTCCTGACCGACGTGATCGGTGACGGTTTCGACCGCTGCGCCGCGATGCCGGTGCACCTGGCGCTCCACGGCGCCCGTCTGCCCGTCTGTGTCCAGTTCGTTCAAGCGACTTCACTCCTTTCATGCTGCGCGCGTTTCTACGGCTTGCAGCGTTGCCCGGCGGCGCGAAGCAGCGCCAGACCACGCCGCTATCGCGCGAATAAGGTTCTAAAATACCTCAAGCTGGGCTTGCGCGTTGCCCGCCAACAAAGAGGAATACTGTCATGGGACTCAACGAAGCACCGCTTCTGTTCAACTTCGAAGTCGCGTCCTCGGAGAATTTCACCTACATCCCGATGTCGGTGCGCTTCAATCTCGATCGCTTCGGGCTGCGCATCACCCTTGAGCAGTGGCAAATACTGCCGCTCGAAGACCGCAAGCTCCTGGCGCGATTTCCGGTCGAAGAAGACGCGGAAATCGAGCCGAATTTCGACCACGCACTGTTCGAGATGCTGCGCACGCACGCGAATATCGAGCCGGAGTGGTTCACGCCCGAGGAAGCGCCTGCCTGGCGCCGCACGGATGCTGTGCCGGACGGCGTAGTGCATCAGGCGGGGCTGGCCGGCCTGCCCACGCCACGTGTCGCTCAGTGGGCCGAACTCGAGCCGTTCAAGCGCTACGTACTCGCCAAATTGTCGCGCAAGCCGGAAAGCAACCATGACTTCGTCCCTGCGATGAAGGAATTTGGTACGGCCGGTTAGGTGCGGCCAGCTTGATGTGGCCGGCTAGTTCAGACCGCCCAGGGACGTCCGGCCAGCCGCTACCACCCAGGCACCTCCAGCCAGACGCCCCCAGCTCAATCCGCGAAATATTTCGCATCGCCCCCTCAATCTGTTCCGAACCCTGCCGTTATCCATGGGTTGGCGCGTAAAAAAACTCGACTCGATGCGACCCGACGCACCGACCCCGCGCTCCCGCCCTCAGAACGATTGACGTTCGGAATCCATGACTCCTTTTTTATCGAAGCGGCTGCTGATCAATCTGGCGGTCGTCGCCGCGGCGGTCGGCGCGAACGCGTTCGTCGCCTATACGCAGATTTGCGGCCAGCGCGACGCCGACGCGCGCATGCTGCGTTCGACGAACGTGCGAGAGAATCTCGACGCGTACCATACGGCGCTCGACGGCGGGCTGGCCGCGCTCGGCCGTTTCGAAGCAACGGGCGAGGCCGCGCCGGTCAACGAGGCTGCCGCCATGGCAGCTTCGCTGGCCGGTCTGGAGCGCGAGTTGCGCAAAGCGCTCGCCGGCGAACCGGCCATGCTCGACACGCTCGCGAGGCTGAGCGTGGACAGTCACGCGCTGCAACACGATATCGACGATGCGCTCCTGAAGAGCGCCGGCGCCATGCCAAATGAGTCGCGCGCATGGGCGGCGTCGACCTATACGCATCTCGGGCTGGGTCTCGGCCGTGTGGAAGACGGTCTGGCGGCGTTGCGCAAGCAGGAGAATGGGGCGTTGCAGGCTTCGCTCGCGACCTCCGCGAACGAAGCGCAGCGCGCCATGTTTCTGCTGATCGTGACGATGCTGGCCGGCAGCGCGCTTCTGATCTTCACATTCGGAGCCCGCGAAAGCAGCGCGCGCAAGAAGCTGCGCACCGTGCGCGCGCTCGGCCGCAACGACGAGCGCTTTCGCGGTCTGTTCGACGACCATCCGGTGCCGATGTACATTTTCGATCGCGAGACCCTGCGCTTTCTCGCCGTCAACGCGGCGGCGATTCAGCAATACGGTTACTCGGAAAGCGAATTCCTCGGCATGACGATTCGCGCGATCCGGCCGAATGCCGAAATCTCGCGCCTCGAATCGCACATGCAGCGCAGCGACGTCCTGCAACACGGCCGCACGATGGCGGGTGTCTGGCATCACCGGCGCAAGGACGGCTCGATGATCAGCGCCGACATTTCGTATCACGCGCTCAACTTCATGAGCCGCGCCGCCTTCTTCGTACTGGCCGACGACGTCACCGAACAGATCAATACCGAAGCCGAAGCGCAGCGTTCGAACCAGATGCTCGAAACGGTGATGGACAACATCCCGCAGCGCATTTTCTGGAAGGATCAGGAATCGCGTTATCTCGGCTGCAATATGGCGTTCGCGCGCGATGCGGGGCTTTCTTACCCCGAGCAGGTGGTGGGCAAGAGCGACAGCGACATGCCGTGGCGCGCCTTCGCCGACCTGCTGAACGAGCACGATAAGGAGGTGGTGAGCACCGGCGTGCCGAAGATGAGTTTCGAGGTCGACCTGGTGATCGACGGCGTGCACCGCACCACGGTCACGAGCAAGCTGCCGTTCACCGACAGCGACGGTCGCGTGATCGGCGTGCTCGGTTCCTACACGGACATCACCGAGCGCAAGCGCGCCGATCTGGCCTTGCGTCTGCAAAGCCGCGCGCTCGATGCCAGCGTCAACGCGATTCTGATTACCGCGCCGTCGCCGGCGGGCAATCTGATCGAATACGTGAACCCCGCGTTCATGCGGATCACCGGCTACGATCCCGCGGAAGTGATCGGTCACGATTGCCGTGTGCTGCAGCGCGACGACCGCGACCAGGAAGGCGTCGCGTTGATCCGCCAGGCGCTCGCCGCGAACCGTGAGGTGAGCGCCGTGGTGCGCAACTATCGCAAGGACGGCGCGCTGTTCTGGAATCAGCTGTTCATTGCGCCCGTACCGAACGCGGAGGGGGTGATCACACACCACATCGGCGTGATCAATGATGTGACGGATCTGATCCGCTATCAGGAACAGCTCGAATATCAGGCCAACTACGACAGTCTCACGCGCCTGCCGAACCGCAACCTGCTGCGCGATCGCCTGCAGCATGCGTTGATCGTGGCGCAGCGGCATCACAAGGGCGTCGCGGTCGTGTTCATCGATCTGGACGGCTTCAAGAACGTCAACGACAGCCTCGGCCATAGCGTCGGTGACCGCTTACTGAGCGTGGTGGCCGAGCGGCTCGCTCGTTGCACGCGGACCAGCGACACGGTCGCGCGGCATGGCGGCGACGAGTTCGTGATCGTGATGACCGATACCGTCGACGAGCAGTCGCTGATCGCGTGGATGGAGCGGGCGCGCGCGTCGATTTCGGAGCCGGTGTGGCTCGACGGCACCGAGTTGTATGTCGGCTGCAGCATGGGCGCGAGCCTCTTCCCGCAGGACGGCGAAGACGCGGAAACGCTGATGAAAAAGGCCGACCTCGCGATGTATCGCGCGAAGGACATGGGCCGCAATACGTTCCAGTTCTATCAGCCGGAGATGAATGCGAGCGCGGGCGCGCGCCTGAATCTCGAACGGCGATTGCGCCGCGCGTTGCGCGACGACGAGTTCCTGCTGCACTACCAGCCGCAGGTGGATATCCTGAGCGGGCAGATCGTCGGTACTGAGGCGTTGGTGCGCTGGCGCGATCCGGAAGTCGGCTTGGTGCTGCCGTCGTTGTTCATTCCGGTCGCCGAAGAGAGCGGGCTGATCGGGCCGCTGTCGGAATGGGTATTGCGCGAGGCGTGCCGCCAGAACAAGGCCTGGCAGGACGAAGGATTGCCGCCGGCGCGGGTGTCGGTGAATCTGTCGGCGCGCGTTTTTCAGCAGCGCGATATCGCGAAGCTCGTCATGCAGGTGCTCGCCGAGACGGGGCTCGAACCGCAGTACCTCGAACTCGAGCTCACCGAAAGCACCATCATGCGCAATGCCGAGGAGGCGGTGTTGATGCTCAACGAGCTGCACGCGCTCGGCATCGGCCTTGCCATCGACGACTTCGGCACCGGCTATTCGAGTCTCAGCTATCTGAAACGCTTCCCAGTGGACCGGTTGAAGATCGACCGCTCGTTCGTGTCGGATATCGGCGTGTCGGGCGATGATGAAACGATCACCTCCGCGATCATCGCGCTCGCGCATTCGCTGAAATTGCAGGTGATCGCTGAAGGCGTGGAGACGTCGGCGCAACTCGACTTTCTGAGGGAGCGTGCGTGCGACGAGATGCAGGGCTTCTACTTCGCGAAGCCGATGTCGACGGACGCGATTTCGGCGTTGTTTCAGAGGGGCGTGGGGCGGGAAGCGGAGACGGTGTAGTTCGGCGTCCCGCTCCCCGCCGCGCGTGCTTCAGACGGCAGGCGTATCGAGGAACACCGGCAGTTGTTCGGCGACCTCGGAAAATGCCTGCAAACGCGGATGTGCCGCTTTGGTGACGGTCTCCGAAAAGTACATTTGCGTGAAATTCCACGCGACGGCCACCGTCACGTCCACCGCGCCGAAATGGTTCGGTTCGACCGGCAACGGGGCCGACGCGAGTTCCTCTTCGAGTTCGCGGTAAGCGGCGTGCAATTGCTCGGTCACGCGATTGACCCACGGCTCGTGCTGTTTGTCCGCCGGCCGCAGATTGCGCTCGTAGACGATCTGCACGGTCTTTTCACAAGCGGCCAGCGCCAGACC
Source organism: Paraburkholderia sediminicola (assembly GCF_046026675.1). GTDB lineage: Bacteria > Pseudomonadota > Gammaproteobacteria > Burkholderiales > Burkholderiaceae > Paraburkholderia > Paraburkholderia sediminicola_F. The sequence goes on from NZ_JAQQEY010000001.1 coordinate 492,762, forward strand.
CGTAAGGCGCGCGGCGCGCAGGCAGTGCTCAGGCTGTGACGGGAAGATCTGCTGATCAGGCCCGGCGAGCGTGGCGAGATACTGCAGGATCACCGTCGAGTCCATCACGCTCCGACCGTTGTCGAGGATCAGGGTCGGCGCTTTCACAACCGGATTGATCTTCGCGAACGCCTCATACGTGCTGAACACGGAAATCGACTGGTGCTCGAAGTCGAGCTTCAGCAACTTCATGCAGATAGCGACGCGGCGCACGTAGGGCGAATCCAGCATTCCGATCAGTTTCATCTTATTTCCGTTAGAAGATCTATATGGCTGGCCTGAGCGGGTGCCCACGCGGCTGTTCGCTTGCCAGACGGCCCTTGTGATGTATTAGACCAATAGATTAAAGCGCTCCGCAAGTCAAAAAAAGCGACATTAATCGACGGTTTACGTCAGAATTTCTTACATGAAGCCGATTCCGCCCCTCACTGCTCTGCGCTGCTTCGAAGCCGTCGCCCGCCTGGGCGGTGTGACCCAGGCCGCGCGCGAATTGCATGTCACGCACTCTGCGGTGAGCCAGCAGATCAAGGTGCTGGAAGATTCGATGGGCGTTGCGCTGTTCGTGCGCGAAGCGCGCGGCCTGCGACCCACCGAAGAAGGCCGCCTCTACGCGCTCGAAATACGGGCGGCGTTGCGCGACATTACGCGGGCGACGCGCCGCGCGCAGGCGCGCCCACACGAAAGCGAATTGATCATCGCGACCGTGCCGTCGTTTGCGCAGCATTGGCTCGTGCCGCGTCTCGCGAGTTTCCGCGAGACACATCCGTACTACCGGGTCCGTCTGCTGACGAGTTTGCAGGTCGAGGATTTGCGCCAAGGTGTGAGTGACATCGGCATTCGCATGGGGCAAGGGCATTGGCCCGATGTTGCGCAGCAGAAACTGTTCGACGACGAAGTGCTGGTGGTCGCGGCGCCGCATTTCACGCTCGGGCCGGACGGCCGTTTGCCCGTCACCGCTGAGGACGTGATCGCGTGTCCGTTGATCTCCAGCCCCAACACGCCGTGGACCGACTGGTGTCAGGCGGCGCAGGTGGCGGAGCCGGCCGCCGAGGCGGTCGTGCTGTCTGCAAATGATTCGAACATCGTGCTGGGCGCGGTTTTGCTGGGGCAGGGCATCGCGCTCGAACGGCGCAGTCTGGTCGCGCACGCGTTGGCGCGCGGCGAGCTGGTGCAGATCACCGATATCCGCGTGCCGTACCGGTATCCGTACTGGCTGGTGTGGCAGCAACGCGAGATTCTGAACGCGAAGCAGGCGCATTTTGCGCAGTGGATCGAAGCGCAGGTCGACGTCTATTTGCGTAGCGGCGGGTGAGATTTCATGTCGATCGGCGCGCGCAGACTTTCGCTTACGGGGGGATTACCGGTTTGCGCGCGAGGGGCACTCGTATATATTCGGGATTCCCATCTCTGACTTCGCTGGGAACCACGAAGCATCGATTCACGTGGCGTTGCGCCCGCTTTTCGCTGCTCGCACCTGATCACGGGCGTTTCGCCGTCGAATATTTGCCAATCCGACTGGAGAGAGAAATGACGTCTTCACCTGCAAAGAAATGGGCTGTGCTGTTCGCATCGGTTGTACTTAGCGTGGCTTCGGTTGCACCGGCGTTAGCGCAAAGCGCTGGTAGTGCTCCGGCGGCCGATCAAGCCACGGCCGCCACGCCGGCAGCTGCATCCAAGGCAGCCGCCAAGGCGCAACGTAAGGCTGCCCGCAAGCAGGCGCGGGCGAAGAAGAACGCCGAGTTGAAGCAGCTGGAAAGCAACGGGTACAACCCGTCGCGCAACGATCCGAACTATCCGACGGATCTCCAGAACGCGCAGAAGAAGGCGGCAGCGGGCGCGGCGGCGAGCCAGTAAGCGGCTGCGAGCCGGATGGAGGTTGCCGGCCCGGTCGTGCTAGCGCTGGGGATCCTGGCAAATGCAGCTTGGCAAATGCAGCTTGCAAGTACAACCCGGCAAAGTACGAAGTATGAAACCAAACGAGGCGCCCAGGCGCCTCGTTTTTCGTTCAAAGTCCGCCGTTCAATCCAGCACCGGCAACGCGCGCGGGCGCCGGTCGCTGTCGGTTGCGACGTAGGTCAGGGTTGCCTCGGTGACCTTCACGAGGTCTTCGGTCAGGCTCATGCGCTGCGCGTAAACCTCGACCGCCACCGTCACCGACGTGTTGCCCGTCTTGACGATATCCGCGTAGAAGCTCAGCAGATCGCCGACGAACACCGGCTGCTTGAAGACGAACGAATTGACCGCAATGGTCGCCACCCGCCCGTTGGCGCGGCGGCTTGCCGGAATCGAACCGGCGATATCCACTTGCGCCATGATCCAGCCGCCGAACACGTCGCCGTGGACATTCGCGTCAGATGGTTGCGGCATGACGCGCAGTGCGCAAGGCTTTTGCGGAAGTTGAAGGAGATCGGTCATGGGGATGAAAAGCGGCGCCAGCCAGCTTCTGCGACAATAGAAAGATCAGGAATTGTACGGGAAAGCGCCCAGCCGGGTCGCGCGACATAAAGCAGGATGCCAGCTTGGCACGCTGCCGGTCAGCGCGCCGCTGCGAACTCCGTCGCTTCCACACTCTCCCCAGCCGATCCCATGCGCCGTACGCCCTCGTCCGAACCTTCACCGATCTCGACCCAGCCGCGCAACGACTGGCAAACGATCCTGTCGCTGCTGCCCTACCTCGCCACCTATAAATGGCGCGTCGGCTTCGCGCTGAGCTGCCTGATCGGCGCGAAGGTCGCCAATCTCGGCGTGCCGATCGTGATGAAACGGATCGTCGACAGCCTCGCGTCGGTGCAGCATCTCACCGCGCTCGGCCGCGCACACGATTCGCCGGCCATCGTGCTGCTGGGCGGCGTCGGTTTGCTGGTGGTCGCCTACGCGGTGGTGCGGCTGTCCACGTCGCTCTTCACCGAATTGCGCGAAATCCTGTTTGCGAAGGTGACCGAAAGCGCGGTGCGGCAACTCGCGCTGAAAGTGTTCCGCCACTTGCATGCTCTGTCTTTGCGGTTCCATCTCGATCGGCAGACAGGCGGCATGTCGCGCGATATCGAACGCGGCACGCGCGGTATCACGCAATTGATTTCGTATTCGCTGTACAGCATTTTGCCGACACTGGTCGAAGTCGGCCTCGTGCTGGGTTTTTTCGTCGTCAAATATGAGGCCTATTACGCGATCGTCACGTTCATCGCGCTCGCCGTGTACATCACGTTCACCGTGAAAGTCACCGAGTGGCGCACGCATTTTCGCCGCACGATGAACGACCTCGATTCAAAGGCGAATTCGCGCGCGATCGATTCGCTGCTCAACTACGAGACAGTGAAGTACTTCGGCAATGAGGAGTGGGAAGCGCACCGTTACGACGAAAATCTCAAACGCTATCGCACGGCAGCGATCAAATCGCAGCGCTCCCTGTCGGCGCTGAACTTCGGACAGCAGGCGATCATTGGCACAGGGCTCGTGTTCATTCTGTGGCGCGCGACCGAAGGCGTGATGGCCGGGCGCCTCACGCTCGGCGATCTGGTGCTGATCAACACCTTCATGTTGCAGCTCTATATTCCGCTGAATTTTCTCGGCGTCGTGTATCGGGAACTGAAGCAAAGCCTTACCGACATGGACCGCATGTTCACGCTGCTTGGCGCAGCCCAGGAAGTGCCCGATGTGCCGGACGCGCCCGAGTTGCGGGTGAGCGGTGCGCAGGTGCGCTTCGAGCATGTGAACTTCTCGTATGAGCCGGCGCGGCAGATTCTGCACGACGTCAGCTTCACGATTCCGGCGGGCGCCACCACGGCGGTGGTCGGCCATAGCGGCTCGGGCAAATCGACGCTCGCGCGGCTGATGTTCCGCTTCTACGATCTGGACCGCGCGACGGGCGGCGCGATCACCATCGATGGTCAGGATATTCGCGACGTCACGCAGGATTCGCTGCGTGCTTCGATCGGCATCGTGCCGCAGGATACGGTGTTGTTCAACGATTCGATCTACTACAACATTGCTTATGGCCGTCCGTCGGCCACGCGCGAGGAAGTGATCGCGGCGGCGCGCGCAGCGCATATTCACGACTTCATCGAAGGGCTGCCGAAGGGGTACGAAACGCCGGTCGGCGAGCGCGGCCTGAAGTTGTCAGGTGGAGAAAAGCAGCGCGTGGCGATTGCGCGGACCATCCTCAAGAATCCGCCGATTCTGCTGTTCGACGAGGCGACGTCGGCGCTCGATTCGCGTTCGGAACGTGCGATCCAGCACGAGCTCGATCAGATCGCCCGCGAGCGTACGACGCTGATCATCGCGCACCGGCTTTCAACGGTCGTGCACGCGCAGCAGATCATCGTGATGGACAAAGGGCGGATCGTCGAACGTGGGACGTACGCCGAGCTGCTGCATGCGAACGGGTTGTTCGCGCAGATGTGGGCGTTGCAGCAGCAACGTGCCGCAGAGGCGCCGGAGTCGGCTGAAACGGTGGGTGCGGGGGATGGCGGCCGGTGAGTTTTGCGGCGGCGTTGGGCGGCGCGCTATCGCACGATCCGCACGGTGCCGCTCAACACCCTGCCGTACTCAGCGCGTGCTCACGCGCTGATCCAAAGCCTGCAGTTGCGCCGGCGTGCCGACGTTTTCCCACAATCCTTCATACAACTCGCCGCTCGCGAAACCGTTCGCAATCGTCTCGCGATAGTAAGGCGTCAGCGCGCGCCGCGCGCCGCGCGGCAGATCGCGAAACATGCGCGTGTCGTACAAACCGATATTGCCGAACGTGAAGCGTGGTTGCGTCTCGAGCGACAGCATGCCGCCGACCAGGCCAAAGTCGCCGTTCGGATGAAACGCCGGGTTCGGCACCATCACCAGATGCATACCGGGTTCGCGCAATGCCGCCAGCGTCTCAGCGCGAGCATTCAGCGCGGCGTAATCGAAATCCGCGTACACGTCACCGCTTACCGCGACGAACACTTCGCTAGCTCCCTCATCTTCGAGCAGCGGCAATGCCTGCACGATCCCGCCAGCAGTTTCCAATGCTTCATGTTCGGCCGAATAGCGCAATTGCACGCCCCAGATCGAACCGTCGCCGAGCGCCGCCTCGATCTGCTCGCCGAGCCACGCGTGATTGATCACAATGGTTTGAAAACCGGCGCGCGCGAGGCGTTCGATCTGCCACACGATCAACGGTTTGCCGCCTACTTCGAGCAAAGGCTTCGGGCACGTGTCGGTCAACGGACGCATGCGCTCGCCGCGCCCGGCGGCGAAGATCATCGCTTTCTTCAGAGACATCGTCATCGGTCAGAACGTGTAGCCGACTTCATTCGCGCGGCCTTCGAGTTCGTCGAGCAGCTTCGCGAACGGACGCAGCGGTGCGTAGCGTTCCGCGACCTTGCGGGCATAGCCGATGAAACGCGGCAGATCCTTCATGTAATGCGGCTTGCTGTCGCGGTAGTTGATCCGGCAGAACAGCCCCAGCACCTTGATGTGGCGTTGCAGACCCATCCATTCGAGCTGGCGGTAGAACTCGCCGAAATCCGGATCGACCGGCAGGCCGGCTTTTTTTGCGCGCTCCCAGTAGTACACGAAGCAATCCAGCTCGAACTCTTCGTCCCAACTGAGGAATGCATCGCGCAGCAACGAGGCGACGTCGTAAGTGATCGGGCCGTATACCGCGTCCTGGAAGTCCAGCACGCCGGGATTCACCGGGTTGGGGGCGGCCGCGACCATCAGATTGCGCGGCATGAAATCGCGCAGCATGAACACCTGCGGTTGCGCCCGGGCGCTCGCGATCAGCAGCGCGAAGGTGCGATCGAGCAGCGCACGGGTTTTGTCGTCGACCTCGCGGCCCAGATGGCGGCCGATGAACCACTCGGGCAGCAACTCCATCTCGCGGCGCAGGAAGGCTTCGTCGAACGGCGGCAGCACGCCTTCGCGCGAGGTGAGCTGCCAGCGGATCAGCGCATCGAGCGCGTCGCGCATCAGCGAGCGGGCGCGACGCGGGTCATCGCCGCTTTGCGCCCCGGTCAGCGCGCCGAGGTACGAATCGGTGCCCAGATCGGTGACGAGCATGAAGCCGGCGTCGAAATCGACCTCTAGCACGCGCGGCACATGCACGTTGGCGGCCTCGAGCAATTGTGCGATTTGCACAAATTCGCGGCACTTTTCGGGGGGCGGGGCATCGACGGCGATCAGGGTGCCGGCGCCTTCTCCTTCCGCCGCCTTACCGGCGAGCCTGAAATAGCGCCGGAAACTGGCGTCGGACGAAGCCGGCGCAAGTGTGCCGAGATCAAGCGCATAGGGCGCTGCATGGGCGTTCAGCCAGGCCTTGAGCAGTTCGAGGCGGCTGTCGGAGGAGTCTTGGGTAGCATTTTTGGCAGGGGGAAGCGTCATGAAAACCGGCAGCAAATTCAGAGGGGCAACGTCTTGCCATATAATACCCCACGACTTTTTTGACGCGACTCACGCCAGCTTTCGCGTGTCCGCTTTACCGCCCGCCTCATCGTTCGACAGATTGTAAATATTGATGTGCAGCCGACTGTCACGGTCGGGATGTGCAGGCGGTGGATCGTGACTACAAAAGCTGACGGACGGGCCGATTCGCCAAACGATACATGCCGCCTAGACAGCTTTCCCAAACGACCCCCTCTTGTGCTGTAGTTCCGCGCAAAAGGCGGCTCGTCGCGGCGTTGATCGCCGTTCCGGGCCTGATGCCCGCGCTTGCGCACGCCCAGTTGGTGGGGGAGGCCGCGCAGCCGCAGCCTATCGACGCGCCATGGGGCATGCAGCTCGCCCCGCAGCTCGAAGAACATCCATTGCAGGCGGGCCAGAAGGCGGCCACCTTCGTACTCGGCGACACGACGACCGGCACCACCGACCAGGACATGGCCGCGAAAGGCTCGGCCGAGGTGCGGCGCAATACCTTCGTGATCAAGGCCGACGCGCTGCACTACGATCAGGACACGGACATGGCCGACGCTTACGGCCAGGTTCACCTGAACAACAACGGCGCCAGGTTTGCCGGCCCGGAAGCGCATCTGCGGGTGGACTCGAGCGAAGGCTTCATGTCCGCACCGAAGTACCACTTCAATGTGACGGGTGGCTCGGGCAGCGCGGAGCGCGTCGACCTGCTCGACAGCGAGCGCTCGGTGTTCACGAAGGGCACGTACACGGCTTGCTCGTGCACGGACAATCCCGCCTGGTATATCAAGGGTAGCGAGTTCGATTTCGACACCGGCGCGGACGAAGGCGTTGCGTACAACAGCGTGCTGTTCTTCCAGGGCGTGCCGGTATTCGCTTCGCCGTGGCTGTCGTTCCCACTATCGGGCGAACGGCGCAGCGGGATTCTGCCGCCCACGTTCTCGCTCAGTTCGTCGAACGGTTTCGAACTGTCGGTGCCGTACTACTTCAACATCGCGCCGAATCGGGATCTGACGGTGACGCCGCGGCTGATCTCGAAGCGCGGCGTGCAGTTGCAGTCAACCTTCCGTTATCTGTCGCCCACCTACTCGGGCTCGATCACCGGTGAATACCTGCCGGACGACCGACTGACGAAGACCAACCGCTACGCGCTGTACATCCAGCACAACCAGAACTTCGGTAACGGGTTCGGCGGTTACATCTACTACAACAAGGTCTCGGACAACACGTATCCGGAAGACCTGTCGTCGTCGGTCAGTCAGTTCATGAACGGCACCCAGCTCCTGTATCAACAGGAAGCCGGGTTGACCTATAACAACGGCCCATGGTCCGTGCTCGCCCGTGAACAGCACTGGCAGACGCTGACGCCTTCGGTGGCGCCGTACGGCCGCGAGCCGCAGTTGAACGTGAAGTACGCGAAGTACAACGTCGGCGGTTTCGACTACGGCGCGGAAGCCGACTACACGAATTTCCGCATCACCACCGCGGACACGACCCAAGGTCAGCGGGTGATGTTCAACCCGTACCTGTCGTATTCGGTGGTCGGGCCGGGTTACTTCGTTACGCCGAAGGTGCAGTGGCACTTTGCGTCGTACAACCTGAACAATATCGCTACAGCCGGTACGCCGAAGAATTTCACCGAGTCGATCCCGACGCTCTCCTTCGATACCGGGCTGATTTTCGACCGTTCGGTGCGGATCTTCGGCGAGGATTACATCCAGACGCTGGAGCCGCGGCTCTACTACGTCTACACGCCGTACCGCAACCAGGAAAACGCGCCGCTGTTCGATACGGCCGACTCCGACTTCGGGCTGGCGGAAATCTTCACGCCGAACACGTTCGTCGGTAACGACCGGATCGCCGACGCGAATCGCCTGACCGCGGCGATTACCACGCGCTTCATCAACCCGGCCACGGGCGACGAGCGCGCGCGTTTCGTGATCGCGCAGCAGTATTACTTCCAGGACCAGCGCGTCACGCTGCTGCCTACGCAGACCAGTACGCAGGCCACCCATTCGGACCTGATCGCGGGTGCGTCGCTCAAGCTCGGCGCCGGTTTCGCGTCGGAAACTGCGTTCCAATATAATGCCGACAACAACCAGTTGACGAAGACGAGCATCGGCTTCGGGTTCAGTCCGGCTAGCGGCAAGGTGATCAATGTCGCGTATCGCTACACCCGCGCGAACACCACGCTGGATAACCAGCCGATCAACCAGGTGCTGATTTCGGGGCAGTGGCCGTTGACGCACCGTGTGTACGGGGTAGGCCGTTTCAATTACGACCTGGGCGGGCATCGGATCGTCGACGGTCTGGTCGGCCTGCAATACGACGCCGACTGCTGGACGCTCGGCGCCGGGATCCAGCGCTATGCGAACGGTCTGAATACGTCGGGGCAGAATCAGTCGAGCACGCGGTTTCTCGCGCAGTTGACGTTCAAAGGCTTGTCGAGCGTCGACAACGGGCTGATTTCCGCGTTCCGCAGCAGCGTGGCGGGCTATACGCCGTTGCCGCCGCCGCCGCCGCCGGAAGCGCGTTTCACCAATTACGAATGACGCTCGCCCGATCATTTATAGCATGCGAAAAGACGGGCCAGGCGCGCCCGACATCATTGGAGTATCTGTGGCAATCATGAAAAAGCTTCGCTTGGCAACGCTTGCGGCCGGTCTTGTCGCCGCGGCGTCTTTCCTGTCGGTTGCGCCGGTTCAGGCGCAAGCGCTGTCCGGCAATAGCGGCCAGACGGTCGACACCATTGCCGCAGTGGTCAACAACGGTGTCATTACGCGGCGCGAGCTCGACGACCGCATCGGCTTGATCACCCGCCGGCTGAACCAGCAGAACGCGCCGGTCCCGCCGATGGACCAGTTGCGCCAGCAGGTGCTCAACCAGATGGTGCTGGAACGCATCCAGCTGCAGAAGGCGAAAGAAGACGGCATCAACATCGACGACGCCGCGGTGCAAAAAACGCTCGAGCGGCTCGCGCAGGCGAACAACCTGACACTCGACATGTACCGTGCGCGTATCGAGGCGCAAGGCGTGCCCTGGACCACCTTCACGAACGACGCGCGCACCGAGCTCACACTCTCGCGTCTGCGTGAGAAGGAAGTGGACAGCAAGGTCACGGTGTCGGACGCCGAGGTCGCGAACTACATCGCCAGCCAGCGCGGACCGAACTCCGGGCTGACGAGCGATCTGCACATTCAGCACATCTTCCTGAAGGCGCCGCTGAACGCCTCGGAAACCGACATCGAAGCCGCGCAGAAAAAGGCTCAGGCCCTGCTCACCGAAGCCAAGGGTGGCGGCAACTTCGAAAAGCTGGCGAAGGCGAATTCGCAAGCGCCGGATGCCTCGAAAGGCGGCGATACGGGTTTCGTGACGCCGTCCAAGCTGCCGCCTGAGTTCGTCAAGGCCGCCTCGGCGCTGCGCCCGGGCGAGATCAGCCCGGATCTGATCCGTACCAACGACGGCTTCGAAATCGTGCGCCTCGTCGATCGTCGCGCGGGCCAGGGTACCAGCTCCGATGCACCGAAGCTCGTACAGACGCACGTTCGCCACATTCTGCTGCGCGTCGGCGACGGCATGTCCGAGCCGCAAGCGCGTCAGAAGCTGCTTGAAATCAAGAACCAGATCGCCGCAGGCGGCGACTTCGCAAAGTTCGCCCATACCTACTCGCAAGACGGTTCGTCGTCGCAAGGCGGCGACCTCGGCTGGATCAGCCCGGGCGAGACGGTGCCGGAATTCGAGCGCGCCATGAACAACCTGCAGGACGGTCAGATCAGCGACCCGGTGCGCAGCGAATACGGCTATCACCTGATTCAGGTGCTGGCTCGTCGTGAAGCGGAAGGCTCGGTTTCGCAGCAGATGGATCTGGCGCGTCAGGCAATCGGCCAGCGCAAGGCGGAACAGGCCTACGCCGACTGGTTGCGCGAACTGCGCGACACTGCCTATGTGGAAGTGAAGCCGCAGTTGACGAGCGCGCAATAAACGTCATGACAACCGCCGCGCAGTCCACCAGCCTGCCGTTGCAGATCGCGATCACGACCGGCGAGCCTGCCGGCGTTGGTCCCGAACTGACCGTGCAGGCGCTGGCGGGCGCGGCGGCGCATTGGCCCGGCGCAGAGTTCACCGTGTTGGGCGATGCGGATTTGCTGGCTGAGCGGGCGCAGGCGGTAGGCGTCGATTGGACTACGCTGGTGGCGGATGGCAAGCGCGTGCGGGTGCAGCATCGGCCGCTCGGCGCACCCTCGCTGGCCGGCAAGTTGAACGCCGCCAATGGCCGCTACGTGCTCGATCTGCTCGACAGCGCGATCGACGGCGCCGTGGCCGGCAGGTTCGACGCCATCGTTACGGCGCCGCTGCAAAAAAGCACCATCAACGATGCCGGTGTACCGTTCACCGGCCACACGGAATACCTCGCCGAGCGCACGCACACGCCGCGCGTGGTGATGATGCTGGCCGGCACGGGCAAGCGCCCGTTGCGCGTTGCCCTCGCTACCACGCATCTGCCGCTCAAAGACGTGTCCGCCGCGCTGACGATCGAAGGTATCGTCGAGACGCTGCGCATCGTCGATCACGATCTGCGCCACCACTTTGGTCTGCCTGCGCCGCGCATCCTCGTGACGGGGTTGAACCCGCATGCGGGCGAGAACGGTTATCTGGGCCGCGAGGAAATCGAGGTGATTTCTCCCGCTCTGAAGCTCGCGAACGATCAAGGCATCGACGCGCCTGGCCCCTATCCGGCAGACACCTTGTTCCAGCCGCGTTATCTGGAGCAGGCCGACTGCGTGCTGGCGATGTTTCACGACCAGGGCCTGCCGGTGTTGAAGTACGCAACGTTCGGCGAAGGCATCAACATCACGCTCGGCTTGCCGATCATCCGCACTTCGGTCGATCACGGCACCGCGCTCGATCTGGCCGGCACCGGCCGCGCCGACTCGGGCAGTCTGATCGCCGCGATCGATACGGCGGTTTCGATGGCGCAACACCGCCGCGCGGGCTGATCCAGCGATCGCGGCGCGGTTTGGTCCGCGCTTTTCTGGGTTTTCCGGGTGCCTGACGTTTGCGCGTTCTTTGCGCATCCGTTGCGTGTATTCCTGGTTTGTTCCTATTCTTAAGCAGTTCTCTTTTTAGCGTTTCTTCGATGTCCACCAGCAGACAGCAACCGGGCCGGCACCAAGGCCATATCGCGCGCAAGCGTTTCGGACAGAATTTTCTGGTCGATATGGGCGTGATCGATTCGATCGTCGACGTGATCCGGCCGCAGCGCGGCGAGCGCATGGTCGAGATCGGGCCGGGGCTTGGCGCGCTCACCGAACCGCTGATCGGGCGTCTGGCGACGCCCGAAGCGCCGTTGCACGCCGTCGAGCTGGATCGCGATCTGATCGGCCGCCTCAAGACAAAATTCGGCGACCTGCTCGAACTGCATGCGGGCGATGCACTCGCGTTCGACTTTGGCACGTTGGCCACACCGGGCGAGAAGGCGTCGCTGCGCATTGTCGGCAATCTGCCGTACAACATTTCGAGCCCGTTGCTGTTTCATCTGACCGCATTCGCGGATCGCGTGATCGATCAGCATTTCATGTTGCAGAACGAAGTCGTCGAGCGGATGGTGGCGGAACCGGGCACCAAGGCGTTCAGCCGCCTCTCGGTGATGCTCCAGTACCGCTACGTGATCGACAAGCAACTCGACGTGCCGCCTGAAGCATTCAATCCACCGCCGAAGGTCGATTCGGCGATCGTGCGGATGATCCCGTACGAAGTGCATGAACTGCCGGCCGTGGACGAGCGCGTGCTCGGCGAAGTGGTGACGGCGGCTTTCTCGCAGCGCCGCAAGATGTTGCGTAATACCCTGGCCGCGTTTCGTGACTCGGTGGATTTCGAGGCGCTTGGCTTCGATCTGCAACGCCGCGCCGAAGATGTGCCGGTGGCGGAATATGTGCGCGTCGCGCAGATCGTGGCGGCTTCGCCGTCGCGTGGCGCCGCGGCCGCGGAAACTGGGACTGACGACGCCTGAGTGGCGTTGCGCGGTCTTGAAGGAAGCGCGCTGCGTCCTGCAGCGCGCGTAAAACGCCTGACGCCTTAAGCGGCGACCCGCTTCGCCGGCAGGTTGACCAGCGCGATGCCGGTCAGCACCAGCGCCGCGGCCATCAGAAAGCGCAGGCTGAACGACTCGCCGAGCAAGAGCACGCCGAAGGTCACGCCGAACAACGGCGTCAGGAACGAAAACACCGAAAGGCGCGACGCGATGTAGCGCGTCAACAGCCAAAACCACAGCAGATAGCTGACGAACGCCACGACCACCGCCTGGTACGCGAGGCTCATCACCGCCAGTGGCGTGACGGTTTCCACGCGCGCCTGCCCGAGCCCCAGCGCGAGCGCGAGCAGCACCACCGCCGACACCGCCAGTTGATAGAACAGCGTCTTGCTGGCGCTCGTGCAAGCGAGACGCGTGGCGCGCACCACCACGGTGGTCGCGGCCCATGTGATGCCGCCCAGCACGCCGAGCGCGTCGCCGGCAACGCCCGTCAGCGTCGAGCTCTGCGCCCCATGGCCATGCAGGAAGCCGTCGGCGAACGCCAGCGCGATGCCGGCAAACGCCACCAGGATGCCGAGCCACTGAGTGCGGCGCAGGCGCTCGCCGTCGACGAACCAGTGCAGCCCGAGTGCTGTGAAGCACGGTGCGGTGTACAGAAAGACCGCCATACGCGAAGCGCTGGTCAGCGTCAGGCCGAGAAAAATGCACACGAATTCCCCAGCGAACAGCACGCCTGCGAGCAAGCCGGCGCCCAATGTGCCGTCGTCGCGAAAGAGCGGCGTACCGCGCGAGCGCGCCCAGCCCCATACGAGCACAGCCGCGAACGCCGAGCGCAAACCCGCCTGGAATACCGGTGGCAGTGCCGCGTTGGTGCTTTTGATCGCAACCTGCTGGAGTCCCCAGATCGCGCACAGCCCAATCATAAGAAGGATGGCGAAGCTATCCAGGGTGCGGCGCGTGGACAGGGCGGTGGTGCTCATGGGTTTTGCAGGGTCGAGATCATAAGTCATACGATATCAAAGCCATCTGCCCCGTAATGCGATGACCCCATCGCCTACGCGTGCTTCTTTCAGGCTGCAAGCACTTCGATGACATAACAACACTTACTTCAGTCTATTTTCTTACAGCCCCTATTTCGCGCTAAGGTTCACCCACACGCATTTCGTCAGCTTATTCAAACAGTCTGAATTGGCTGTCGTGCCAGGTTCCGACGCGGACTTCGCATCCTACCTGTCGATTTGCGCGGCCTCAGATGAACAGCGTGCCGGTACTTTGCAGCAGGCGTGGCGGTGTCGAAATATCCGTGAAAAGCGGGAATCTGTATGAGGAGACGAAATGAAGCGCGTAAGCAGGTGGGCGATGGCGGTGGTGCCGGCAGCGCTGGCGTGTCAAATGGCGCACGCTCAGTCGAGCGTGACGCTCTACGGCGTGATTGACGAAAGTGTGCATTATCTGACCCACGCAAACCAGGCCGGCGATTCGTCGATCGGACTCGGTAACGGCGGCATGACGGAAAGCCGCTGGGGGATAAGGGGCGTCGAGGATCTGGGCGGTGGCTGGTCTACGTTCTTCAAGCTCGAAAACCGCTTCTACATGAATACCGGCCAAAGCGATCCCACCTTGCCGTTCTTCAATGAAGCGCAAGTGGGCGTGCGCTCGGATTCCCTTGGCCAGGTGATCTTCGGCCGTCAGTACAACGTGATGATCGAGGGCATAACCATCGGCGGCTACGGCAGCAATATCTGGATTCCGTACGATTTCAGCTTCCAGCCGGAAGTGACGATGACAGGCGGCATCTGGACCAGCAACCAGGTGCAGTATCAGGCGAAATATAACGGTTTCCATGTTGCCGCCGGCTACGCATTCGGTGGCAACGCGGGCAATTCGTACGGCAGCCAGATCGGCATGGCGCTGGCTTACGCACCGGGTGGGCCGTTCACCTTCGGCGGCGCATATCAGGAGTCGAAAGATTCGGTCAACGGCGCGGCTGCGAAAGCGTGGACCTTCGGCGGGTCGTACACGTGGAACCTGACCCGGTTCTCCGTCGGCTATATCGTCGATCAGAATGACGCCGGTTTTTCGAATTTCGCCAATGGGCCGTTCACCGCGCCCGCGTTGGCCGCGCTCAAATACACGGACTTTTCGCGCCGCCGCATGATCATGGGCGGCATCACGCAGCAGGTCGGCAACAAGTGGCACTTCGCAGCGAATGTCTGGCGTACGCTGCAGGACGGCAAAACCGCCGCGCAGAACGGTTCGGCCTGGCAGTACCAACTGGTCGCCGACTACAACTTGTCTCTGCGTACCGATATCTATCTGGAAGGCGATTACTCGCTGTACAGGGGCGACCTGATCGGCGCGCAGTTGCAGGGCGTCAACGGTATCGGGCTTGCGCAGAAGGGTAGCCAGATTGGCCTGATGGCGGGCGTGCGGCATCAGTTCTGAGCACTTACCAACTCCAGCGCGCGCCCAGGTTGCCCTCCACCGTGCTGCGGTGTTCGCCGTTCACGTTCATCGTGTAACTCGCGGTGGCGAACGCGCTGCCGCGTGTCTTACCCCGGTGTGCCTTCCATGCGCCGCTTCGACCGTTGTGGATCGATCAACGCGAAACCTGCCGTACCCACGATCAGCAGCAACGTGCCGGTTACCGCGAATCCGATCTCATAGCCACGCACGTCGCCTGCCGCGCCGAGCAGCTTGCCCATCGCGACGGGGCCGATCAGTCCGGCGGTGGTAACGATCGAGTTGGTGATCGCGAGCAGGGCACCGCGCCGCGCCACTGGCGCGACTTCGGCGACTAGCATCGGACCGAAGGTGAACGTCTGGATCGCCAACGCGCTGGCTAGCCCCATCAACGCGACTTTGACGAACGGCGGCGCACCGAACAGCAGTGAGCAGTACGCCAACCCGCTCACCACACATGCCGCACTGATCAGTTTGCCGCGCGCCACCTTCGACGGCACGCCGCGTTTGAGCATTCGATGCGAAGCCATCGCGAGCGCGATGCCAAGCGGGATCTGCGCTGCGACTTGCAGCGCGAACAACCAGCCCGCCTGGGTCGCGCCAAAGCCGAGGCCGAGTCGGAAATACGCGGGCACCCACGTGAAACCGATCGCGATCACCGCATAGCCAACAAAGCATTGCAGCATCACGCCGATAACCGTGCGGTCGCTCAGCATGCGCCGAAAGCGTAATGACGCAGCACGTGGATCGGCCGCTGCGGCGGCAAACGCGGGTGAAGGGTTGTGCTGACGATTGCCCGTCTTGCCGAGGCACAGCCATAAAACGGTCCAGGCGATGCCGACAGCGCCGAGCGTGAGAAATGTCGCGTGCCAGTGCCACCGCTGCGAGATATAGGTGAGCAACGGCCCGGCGATGATGACGCCGGCAGTCGCCCCTTGTTGAACGATGGCCGTGGGGAGATTGCGTTCGTGGTCGTCGAACCAGGTGTAGACCAAATGCAACGCGAGCGGCGAGGCCGGCCCTTCGCCCGCTCCCAGCAGAACGCGGCACAGCAGCAGCACGGCCAAGCTGGTCGGCCATGCGAGCGGCAACTGCGCTACCGCCCAGATCAGCGCAAGCGCGGCGAGCAGCCATTTCATATTGACGCGGTCGGCGATCAGACCGACGGCGATACCCGAGATCGAGAACAACAGGAAAAATGCGCTGCCGACGAGGCCGAACTGACTGTGCGTCAACTGCATGTCATGCATCAGCGGGATCGCGACCAGACCGAGCACGGCCTTGTCGGCGAAGTTGATCAGCATGAACAGGAACAGTGAGGCGACGATCACCCAGCGGCGGCCTTGCACGGTCTCGCGTGCCTGGGTGGGATAAGCCGACGCTGTGTCGGCGGCAAGCGCCGTGCAGCGCTTCGTGCTGCTGAGGAAAGTGGGCAAAACGTGTCTCCATTTCTGGCGCGGGGCGCTGGGTTTTCGCCCATTTGAGGTGGTATAACTGAATTGTTCAAGTGCATTCTCGTTATCGGGAGCTTGCAAACTATGCATGAGGTCAATTCCCGCCGCCTTACCCATCTGATCGCACTCGCCGAGGAAGGCAGCTTTGCGCGCGCGGCAGAGCGCGTTCATCTGAGTCAGCCCGCATTGAGCCGCAGCATTCAGGCGCTCGAAGAGGAAGTCGGCATGAAGCTGTTCGACCGTGCCGCACGCGGCGTCGCGATGACGGCGGCCGGGCGGCTGCTGGTCGAGCGCGCCCGGCGCGTGCTGTTCGAGACGCGCTGCCTGTTCCGCGACGTCGAACTGCTTAAAGCGCACGAGCTCGGCGAGGTGCGCATCGGCCTCGGGCCCTATGCGGCCGTCGTGCTGCTGCCGGACCTGCTGGTGGAGTTCACGCGGCGCTTTCCGAAGATCAAGGTGTCGATTGAACTCGGCGAAGGCGATGCGCTGTTTGCCAAGCTGCGCGCCGAACAGGTCGACTTTCTCGTCACCGACCGCCGTGTGCCGCCCGTGACGCCCGATGTCACGTTGCAGCGTCTGCCGCGTCACGAAGGCGGCTGGTTCGCGCGGCCGGACCACCCCTTGTTTGCGCGCGGTACGGTGCAGCTCGCAGCGTTGCGCGAGTTCCCGCTGGTCTCGGTGACCTTGCCCGCGTTCATGAAGGACGCCCTGCATCGCCTGCTGAAGTACCGTGCGCACGAGCAGATCCCGTTGCAGATCGAGTGTAACGACGTGGCGGTGCTGAAGGACGTCGTGGCGCAGACCGATGCCGTGCTGTTTTCCACGGCGTCCGCAGTGCGGCGCGATCTGGAGATGCAACGGCTGGCGCGCATTCCGCTTGTCAACCCGCCGCGTCTCGCGCTGGAATTCGCGCTGGTGTATCTGGCCGAGCGCACGCCTTCGCCTGCCGCGTATTCCGCGTTGGGACTCGCTGAACAGGTGATGGAGGACGCCAACCGCGCCGCGCGTGGCTTGCTGCATCCCGACTCATTGGCGACATGAAGGGAGCGCTGAACGGCCGGCCGGTTGATCGCATGGCCGGCCCCCGTGATTACCCTGGATGCGGTTGACACAGCGGTCCCAATCGCGGACGATCCGGAATTCAGATTCCGGTTTGCCGTGAGTCTTCATTTTTCTCAGAACAGCGAACCGAGGCTGAACACCGCATGACGACGACTTCACCGCGCGGCCGCGAAGCGCAACCCAGCGCCATCGCCGCGCCACGTCAGACGCGCAGCCAGCAGGGGCTCGTTCGCATGCTGCAAGCCGGACGCGAGCTGATCGAAGCGAGCGGCAATCTCGACGATCTGTCGATCAACGACATCGTCGAGCGTGCGGGTACGTCGATCGGCGCGTTCTATCGGCGCTTCGACAACAAGGACAGCTTCTTCGAGGTCGTCCAGGACGCGGCGATGGAAGAGGGGCTCGAGCACATCCGCGAGACCGTCGAGCGTGACCCGGCCTGGCGTTCGAACGACGCGGGCACGCTTGCCGATGCGGTCATTTCGTTTTACGTGATGACGTTCCGGCGCAATCGCGGGTTGTATCACGCGTCGTTGCTGCGGGCGTCGCAGCGCAAAACCAGCTGGGACGCCGTGAAATCGACCAATCACGAGGTGCTGGCGATGATCGTGCCGCGTCTCGTCAGCGCGTTGGCACAGTCACGCCGCATCAAGACCAATGACACTGCAACCCAGGCGCTCGAATTCGAAGTGCGCGCCACCCTGCAAATGATCCTCGGCATGCTGGTCAACAGCGTGCTGAACGACCCGGGTCCGTTGTCGCTCTCCAGCCGGCAATTGCGGTCGTGGCTGCAAATCCGGCTTCGGCGCTGCCTTGGTTTACCGGACGACTGATTTTTTTGCCCAAAAATCGGAATCAGAATTCCGATTTCATTAATCGAAAACACAGCCAGATGCCGCGCGATTTCCATTACGCGCAAACACATAGTCAAGGAGACACCGTATGAGCTCATGTTGCCCCGAACGGGTCCGCAATCCCGCCTTCGACGCGCCGCATATCGGCGAACCGCTCGATGTCGCGTTCGACGCAGGCGTGAACCTCGCCTACGCCATCGCCGCGCCGACCGTGCCGCCGCGCCTGACCGAACACTCGCAGCGCATGGCGCAACGTATCTATCGTGTCGCCGAACGCGTGTATTGCGCGGTCGGCTACGCGATCGCGAACATCATCTTCGTGGTGGGAGACGACGGCATCGTGGTCATCGATGCGACTGAGGCGGTGTCCGCTGCGAAGCGCATCTATGAGGACTTCTGCGCGATCGATCCGCGTCATGCCGAGCTGCCGGTCAAGGCGGTCGTCTATACGCACAACCACACGGACCACACCGGCGGCGTGCGCGCTTTCGTCGATGAAGCCGCGCTCGAGGCGGGCAGCGTCGAGATCATCGCGCACCGCTCGTTGATGGACACCGTGATCAACAACGCGAACCTCGTGGCACCGATTCTCGCCACGCGTTCGGCCTACAGCTTCGGCACGCTGCTGCCGGCCGGCGCGACGGGCAAGGTCAACGCGGGCATCGGTCCCGTGTTGATCGCCGAGCCGGCGAGCTTCTTTGCGCCGACCCGGGTGTTCGACGACAAGCTCGATATCGTGTTGGCAGGCGTACGTTTCGAGTTCCGCTACGCGCCTTCCGAAGCCGACGACGAAATCGTCATGTGGCTGCCAGAGCTTGGCGTGCTGCTGTCGGCGGAAGTGATCCAGGGCGAGTGTCTCGCGAACGTGCACACGCTGCGCGGCACGCGTTATCGCGACCCGGTGCGCTGGTATCAGACCATCGACATGATGCGCGGCTTCAACGCGGCGCATATGGTGCCGGCGCATGGCCGTCCGGTATCGGGCGCGCAGTATGTCGCCGAGGTGCTGTGCGTGTATCGCGACGCGATCCAGTTCATCCACGATCAGACCATTCGCCACATGAACTTCGGCCTGAGCCCGGACGAACTCGCCGAGGCCATTCCGGCGCTGCCGCCGCATCTCGCGGAGCATGCGTGGCTTGGCGAGTACTACGGCACGGTCAAGCACTCGGTGCGGCAGGTGTACAGCGGTCAGCTCGGCTGGTTCGATGGCGATCCGGCGTCGCTCGATCCGCTGCCGCGTGCTGAACGTTCGCAGCGCATGGTCAAGATGATGGGCGGCGTGGAAGCGGTGCGCGCCGCTGCGCGTATTGCCCTGGGCGACGGCGACTGGCGCTGGGCTGTGGAACTGGCCACGCTGCTGGTGCGCCTCGATACAACCGATGCCGACGCGCGCAACATCAAGGCGAGCGCGTTGCGCGAGTTGGGCTACCGCACGGTGAATACCAACTGGCGCAACTGGTATCTGAGCGCGGCGCGCGAACTCGAACACGCCTACGACGAACTGCCGTTTGCGGGCAGCTCGAGTCTCGCCTCGACGGACGTGTTGCGCGCCCAACCGCTGCGCAACGTGTTCCAGCGCTTTAGCGTGAATGTCGATCCGGAACGTTGCGCCGACGTGCAGATGACACTCGCATTCCGTGTGACGGATCGCAATGAAACGCATGCGCTCGAATTGCGGCGTGGCGTGTTGCAGATTCATGAGCGCACACCGTCGGTGATTGACGTACAACTCGCGCTGGAAACCAGCACCCTGTACGGCATGCTGCGCGACATGGCGTCGCAGTTGCCCAAGTGCCTCGAGAGCGGCACAGTAGTGCTGGAGCGCGGCACGGCCGAGCAGTTGCGCAGATTCTTCGACTGCTTCGACCGGCCCGCGCGGCGTATGCCCGCACTTACTACGCGATAGAAACAGCGCGGCTCGCATCGGCGTGTCGGCGCAGCAGCACATCGTGCGTTGACGCATCGCGATGCGAAACCCAAGGAGGAGACATGGAAAAAATCTGGTTGAAGTCCTATCCGCCAGGCGTGCCGGCGGAGATCGACACTACACAGTTCAGTTCCCTCGGCGATTTGCTGGAGCGGAGTTTCCAGGCGCACGCCGCAGAGCGCGCGTTCGTTTGCATGGGACGCGAGTTGACCTACGGCGAACTCGATGCGAAGTCGCGTCACCTTGCGGCGTGGTTTCAATGGCTAGGTCTTGCGCGCGGCGCGCGCATCGCCGTGATGCTGCCGAACGTATTGCAGTATCCGATAGTCATGGCGGCCGTCCTGCGTGCCGGTTACGTGGTGGTGAACGTCAATCCGCTGTACACGCCGCGAGAACTCGAGCATCAGTTGAACGACAGCGGCGCGGAAGCGATCGTGCTGCTCGAACCGTTCGCGAAGACGCTCGAGGCTGTGCAAGCGCATACGTCGGTCAAGCATATCGTGCTGACGTCGATCGGCGAGATGCTCGGCGCGGGTAGTCCGGAGGTTGCGGACAATGTGCCGCCGACTTCGTGTATTGCGCTGAACGATGCGATCGCGCGCGGTTCGGACGCGGGCTTCACGCCCGTCACGCTTACGCAAAGCGATGTGGCGGTGCTGCAATACACCGGTGGCACCACCGGTGTCTCGAAGGGCGCCACCTTGCTGCACGGCAACCTGATCGCCAACGTCCTGCAATCGGAGCTGTGGCGCGAACCGGTGTATCGCGGGCGCGTCGACATCAAGCAGTACATCACGGTCGTCGCGCTGCCGCTGTATCACATCTTCGGGCTGACGGTCTGCGGTTTGCTGACGATGCGTTGCGGCGGCATGGGCATCCTGATTCCGAATCCGCGCGATCTGCCGGGGCTCATCAAAGCCTTGCAAGGCTACGCGATCAACTCGTTTCCCGGCGTGAACACGATGTACAACGCGCTGCTGAACGAACCTGACTTCAAGACGCTCGACTTCTCAAAGCTGGTGCAATCGAACGGCGGCGGCATGGCGGTGCAGCAAGCCGTCGCGCAACGCTGGCAAGCGCTGACCGGCGTGCCGATCGTCGAAGGCTATGGGCTCTCGGAAACCTCGCCGTGCGCCACGACCAATCTGCCGACGTCCACCGCGTTCACCGGGACGGTCGGCTTGCCATTGCCGTCCACGGAAATTTCGATTCGCGACGACGCCGGCAACGACGTGCCGCTCGGCGAGCGCGGCGAAATCTGCATTCGCGGGCCGCAGGTGATGGCCGGCTACTGGAACCGTCCCGACGAAACCGCGAAGGTGATGACGCCGGACGGCTTCTTCAAATCCGGCGACATCGGCGTGATGACGGAAGAGGGTTTCGTGAAGATCGTCGATCGCAAGAAAGACATGATTCTGGTGTCGGGCTTCAACGTCTATCCGAATGAAATCGAGGACGTGGTGGCGAAGCACCCGGGCGTGTTCGAAGTGGTGGCGGTGGGCGTGCCTGACGCGGAGGCGGGTGAAGTGGTGAAGCTTTACGTCGTAAAGAAAGACCCTGCGCTTACCGAGGCGGACATTCTTGCATTCTGCAAGGAGCAACTGACGGGTTACAAGCGCCCCAAGATCATCGAGTTCCGCAGCGAACTGCCGAAGACCAATGTCGGCAAGATTTTGCGGCGCGCATTGCGCGACGAGGTGAAAAGCGCGAGCTGAAAATGGGCATGCCACGCGTTTCGCCGCATGTCGGCACGTGTGGCGCGCTCTGCAGCGCGGCGCGATTCCGGGTACATTGTCGTTCTCGACATCACGCACTAGGGAGTACACAATGCGCCTGCTTCACACCATGCTCCGGGTCGGCGACCTGGACCGTTCGATTGCCTTCTACACCGAGCTGCTCGGGATGAAATTGCTGCGCCGCGATGACTATCCGGACGGTAAATTCACGCTGGCTTTCGTCGGCTATGAAGACGAACGTGACGGCACCGTTCTCGAACTCACGCACAACTGGGACACGCCGAAGTACGACCTCGGCACCGGCTTCGGGCACCTCGCCGTCGAAGTCGCCGACGCATACGCCGCCTGCGACAAGATCAAGGCCCAGGGCGGTAAGGTCGTCCGCGAAGCCGGCCCGATGAAACACGGCACCACCGTGATCGCTTTCGTCGAAGATCCGGACGGCTACAAGATCGAGTTCATTCAGAAGAAAAAGTGACGTAAGCAGCGGGGCGAAGACACGCAATGAATAACGGCAATCCCTACTTCAAAGAACTCGACGACATCCACGTCGAAATCCAGACTTTGTTCGACGGCTCCGCGGATCACGGCGCGCTGGATCGCATCATGGCGCGCTTCGCTCCGCAATTCACGCTGGTGATGCCGTCCGGTCTTACACTGGACCACGCGGGCCTGCGCGAGATTTTTGCGAAGCTGAACGGCGCGCGCCCCGGCTCGCAGATCACGATTCGCGATATGGAGATCGTGTCCGAGTATCCATCGGGTGCCGTGGTGAAATATCGTGAGTATCAGCGCGACAACGCGGGCAATGCGAACGTGCGGCGCTCGACGGCGGTGATGGATCTGGACGTGCACGGCAAGGTGACGTGGCGTCACTTGCAGGAAACCTTCTGCACGGAGTGAGTGGTGGGTTTCAGAAAGTCGGTGCTTCGCGTTGAGGCGCCGGCTTTAAGTCTGCATGGCCGAAGTCCTGAAGGCCGAAGAAGGCCGAAGAGGACTTGAAGGCCTCAAAGTGTCGGCAGCAATTCCGGAGGATGCGACTTCAACGTCTGCCGCGCTTCGCGGAATTCCGGAAAAATCGATTCCACAGTCTCCCAGAAGCGCGGACTGTGATTCATCTCGCGTAGATGCGCGAGTTCGTGCGCAACGACGTAATCGATAATCGACAGCGGGAAGTGAATCAACCGCCAGTTCAGGCGGATTTTCCCATCGCTCGAACAACTGCCCCAACGCGTGGCCGCCGAAGAGAGTGCATACGCGCGATAGTTGACGCCCAGCTTCTCCGCGTAGATCGCAAGGCGCTCGCCGAACAGGCGCTTTGCTTCGCCTTGCAGCCACCCTTGCACACGATCCTTGATCTGCTGCGGGTCCGCTTGCAGTGGCAGCGGCACTTGCAGTGCGGCTTCATCCGCGTCGAACGCGAGCGTGCCTTGCGGCGCACCGAGCTTCACGCGCACCGGCTGGCCGAGATACGGCACTTCAGCACCATCTTTCCAGTCGACCTTGGGCAACGCGCGCTGTTCTACACGCGTTTGCCATTCGATCAGCTTCGTAAAAATCCAGCGCTGCTTTTCGGTGATCGCGGTTTCGATATCGGCAAGCGTGACCCAACGTGGTGCGGTAATCATCAGGCCGGTGCTGTCGATAGCAAAGCCGATCGAGCGGCGTGCCGAGCGCTTGAGCGCATAGTGCAGCGTGCGCGAACCGATGGTGAGGCTGCGCAGCCTGGTGCCGTCCGGTGCGAGCGGCACGGCCGGCTGCTGCCCGCCCTGCGAGCCCGCCGACGGTGAAGGGGACGACGACATCGACCCCGGCTCGGCGAAGAGCGGGAGATCGAGCTGCCGGTTATCGAGCGCCGCAGCGGGCTGCGACGTAGGAGACTTCTGCATCGGATTCGGCTTCGCGCAAATGCGCCTTCGAGGGCGCGGGCGCGTCAGATTGGTGCGGCGGCGGAGGTGCTATCCGCCGCGCGGTACGCGGTAGGATCGAGGCGACGCATTTCAGCTTCGATCCACTGTTCGACGCGCGTGTTCACTTCATCGGGCGTGAGCCCCGTCGTGTCGATCGGCTTGCCGATCGACACTGTGACTATACCCGCATATTTGAGAAACGAGTTGCGCGGCCACACACGTCCGGCGTTGTGCGCGATCGGCACGACTGGCGCGCCGGTAGCAATCGCAAAACGCGCGCCGCCGGTTTTGTACTTGCCTTGCTTGCCGGTCGGCGTACGCGTGCCTTCCGGAAACATGATCACCCAGGCGCCTTCGGCCATGCGCTGCTTGCCTTGCTTGATGACCGATTCGAACGCGTACTTGCCTTCCTTGCGGTCGATGTGAACCATCTTCAGCATGCCCAATGCCCAGCCGAAAAACGGCACGTACAGCAACTCGCGCTTAAACACGTAGCACAGCGGCCGCGGCATCAGCGCCGGAAACGCCAGCGTTTCCCAGGCCGATTGATGCTTCGACAGCAGCACGGCCGGACCATTGGGCAAGTTCTCATAGCCCTCGATCTTGTAGCGGATGCCGTTCAGCCAACGCACCGTGTGAAGCGTGGCGCGGCACCAGCCGGCGGCCATCCAGTAGCGATTGTCGGCGCGCATGAACGGAAACGCGATGAAGCACGCGGTTGCATACGGCACCGTGAAGAGCACGAAGTAGATCAGCAGCAGCAAAGAACGAATGAAACGCATCGTCGTGGTCAGTGAGGGTTGGGGACGCGCGTGGTGCGCGTCACTCGTGAGCGTCGGAAAGGAAGTCGAGTGCGAACGCGCGCAGGTCGTCGTGCACACGCGTCCCCTCGGGCAGGCCGCCGGCTGCGAGCGTCTTGCGGCCCTTGCCGGTCAGCACCAGATGCGTCGGATGGCCAAGCGACGCGCCCGCTTGCAGGTCGCGCATCGCGTCACCGACCACCGGCGTATTGTGCGGATCGACTTCGAAACGTTCGGCGATCATCTTCAGCATGCCGGGCTTCGGTTTGCGGCATTCGCAGTGATCTTGCGCCGTGTGCGGGCAGAAGAACACGGCGTCGATGCGGCCGCCGACCGCCGCCGCCATGCGATGCATTTTCAGATGCATCGCATTGAGCGCGTTCATGTCGAAGAGACCGCGGCCGATACCCGACTGGTTGGTCGCGACCGCCACGCGATAACCCGCCTGGTTCAGGCGCGCGATCGCTTCGAGCGAACCGGGCAGGGCAACCCATTCGTCCGGCGACTTGATGAACGCGTCGGAATCGACGTTGATCACGCCGTCGCGGTCGAGGATCACCACTTTTTTGGTCGGCATGGCGCGGGGCTCAGGCGGCGAGTCGGGAAATATCGGCGACGCAATTCATCTGCTGATGCAGTGCGCCGAGCAAGGCCAGACGGTTGGCGCGCAACGCCGGATCTTCGGCGTTGACCATCACGTCGTTGAAGAACGTGTCGACCGGTTCGCGCAGCGCGGCAAGCGCGGTGAGTGCGCCCGTGTAGTCGCGTGCGGCGAGTTGCGATTGCACGCGCGGCGCGACCTGTTCGAGCTGTGCGTACAAGGCTTTTTCGGCCGCTTCGGTCAGCAGTGCAACCTGTACACCGCCGGTCGCCAAACCTTCCGATTTCTTCAGGATGTTCGAAATCCGCTTGTTGGCTGCCGCGAGCGAGGCCGCTTCCGGCAGCGCTGCAAATTCGCGCACTGCATCCAGACGCGCGACGATGTCGTCGAGGCGCTTCGGGTTCAGTGCCAGCACCGCGTCGATTTCACCCGGCGCGTAGCCGCGTTCGCGCAGCAGACCGCGCAGGCGGTCCATGCTGAATTCATAGATCGCTTGCGTCGAATCGGCGACGCCCGGTACCGCGGCGAATTGCGCGTAAGCGGTGCGCAGCAGTTCGATCAGGTCAACCGGCAATTGCTTCTCGACCAGAATCCGCAGCACGCCGAGCGCATGACGGCGCAGCGCGAACGGGTCTTTCTCGCCGGTGGGTTGCAGGCCGATGCCCCAGATGCCGACCAGCGTTTCGAGCTTGTCGGCGAGTGCGACGACGGTGCCGGTTGCCGTGGCCGGCAACGCATCGCCGGAGAAGCGCGGCTGATAGTGTTCCGAGCATGCCAGCGCGACTTCTTCCGGCTCGCCGTCGTGGCGCGCGTAGTACGTGCCCATCGTGCCTTGCAGCTCGGGGAATTCGCCGACCATATCGGTGATCAGATCGGCCTTGGCCAGACGTGCAGCGCGCTTCGCGAGCGCGACATCCGCGCCGATCAGCGAGGCGATTGCACCCGCCAGCGCTTCGACGCGCTCGACGCGTTGCAGCGCCGAACCCAGCTTGTTGTGATACACGACGTTGGCGAGCAGCGGCACGCGGTCGGCGAGCGGCTTCTTCTTGTCCTGCTCGAAGAAGAACTTCGCATCAGCCAGACGCGGACGCACCACGCGTTCGTTGCCTTCGACGATATCGCCAGGCGTTTTCGTTTCGATGTTCGACACGATCAGGAAGCGCGAGCGCAGCTTGCCGTTCGCATCCGTCAACGCGAAGTATTTCTGGTTCGTCTGCATCGTCAGGATCAGGCATTCCTGCGGCACTTGCAGGAATTCGTCCTCGAAACGGCAGGCGTAGACCACCGGCCATTCGACCAGCGAATTCACTTCATCCAGCAGCGATTCCGGCATCACGACCTGGTCGCCGTCGGCTTGCGCCAGCAGATGCGTGCGGATGGTTTCTTTGCGGTCGGCGAAATTCGCGACCACGCGGCCCTTGTGCAACAGCGTATCGGCGTACGAATCCGCGTGCTGGATCTGTACGAGTCCTTCCGACAGGAAGCGGTGGCCGAGCGTGGTGTCGTCGGCATCGACGCCCAGTGCCGTGACCGGCACGACCTGTTCGCCGTGCAACGTGGTCAGGCGATGCACCGGACGCACGAACTGCACATTGGTGCCGTCCGGGCGCTGATACGTCATTACCTTCGGGATCGGCAGCTTGGCGAGCGTTTCGTCGAGCGCGCTTTGCAGGCCTTCGGCAAGCGTGGCGCCCGGCGCGGCGTAGCGCAGGAAGAAGGCTTCGGTCTTACCGTCCTGCGCGCGCTCCAGGTCGTTCACCGAAAAATCGGGGAAGCCGAGCGCGGCCAGTTTCTTGGCGAGCGGCGCGGTGGGCTGGCTGTCTTTATCGAGCGCGACGGAAACCGGCAGCACTTTTTCGCGCACGTGTTTTTCCGGCGCGACTGAGCGCACGTTTTTGATCGTGACAGCGAGGCGTCGCGGCGTCGCATAACGTTCGAACGACAATTCGCCTTCGACCAGGTCGCGCGCCGCGAGGCGCTGCGCAATGCCTTCAGCGAAGGCGTCGCCGAGACGCGCGAGTGCTTTAGGCGGCAGTTCTTCGGTCAGCAGCTCGACGAGCAGGGTAGCTTGATGGGGTTGAGTCATTTCTTGATGTTCTCGTCAGTCCGGATCGATCTTGCGTTCGATTTTCAGCGGCGGTGCCCACGCGGGCATTGCAGCATCTTGTGCGTCGGTCGTGAGGCCGGGCACGCCGTGCACCGGATTGCCGAGCATCGGGAAACCGAGCTTTTCGCGCGAGTCGTAGTAAGCCTGTGCGACCAGACGCGACAGCGCGCGAATCCGGCCGATGTAGGCCGCCCGTTCCGTGACGGAGATCGCCCCGCGGGCGTCGAGCAGGTTGAACGTGTGGCCGGCCTTCAGTACCAGTTCATAAGCGGGCAGCGCGATCTGCGCTTCGATCATGCGCTTGGCTTCCGCTTCGTAGCTGTTGAAGAACGTGAACAGCAGATCGACGTTCGCATGCTCGAAGTTGTAGGTGGATTGTTCGACTTCGTTCTGGTGGTACACGTCGCCGTAGGTCAGGCGGCGGAGTTCCGGACCGTTCGGGCCTTGCTCTTCCCACTCGGTCCAGACCAGGTCGTAGACGTTCTCGACCTTCTGCAGATACATCGCGAGACGTTCGAGACCGTAGGTGATTTCGCCCAGCACCGGCTTGCAATCCAGGCCGCCGACCTGCTGGAAGTAGGTGAACTGGGTGACTTCCATGCCGTTCAGCCACACTTCCCAGCCGAGGCCCCAGGCGCCGAGCGTGGGGTTTTCCCAGTCGTCTTCGACAAAGCGCACGTCGTTCTGCTTCAGGTCGAAGCCGAGGGCTTCCAACGAGCCGAGGTACAGATCGAGGATGTTTTCCGGCGCCGGCTTCAGCACCACCTGGTACTGGTAGTAATGCTGCAGGCGGTTCGGGTTCTCTCCGTAGCGGCCGTCTTTCGGGCGGCGCGACGGCTGCACATACGCGGCGCGCCACGGTTCCGGACCGATTGCGCGCAGGAAGGTGTGGACGTGGGACGTGCCCGCGCCGACTTCCATGTCGATCGGCTGGAGCAACGCGCAACCCTGTTTGTCCCAGTAGGACTGCAGTGTCAGGATGATTTGCTGAAACGTGAGCATGAAGTGCCTTTCGGGCATGGGGCCGCGCCGTAAGCGCCGAAGCGCACAGGCTGGCCGTGGAGCGAAGTGCTAAACCGTAGATTTTAACGGAAAGGGAGGGGGGTGTCCGTTTTGCGGGGTCTGACGGGAACTGAAGGGTTCCTTGGGCGACAAAAGGGGTGTTTCGGGCAGGTTTCATAGTTCTTTCGACTCGCGATGAAACCGTTGGCCGATGTCGTCAGCGCACGCACGCATGCATGCATGCGCGTCGTGTCGATTTGGTCGTCTTTTGTTTCAACTGGGCACGGCAGTGGGTTGACCATGCACCGATCGTAGTCGAGTGCCGGCGTCCGTTGCACGATAACCAGTAAAGAGCGCCTGCAGGGCCGAATGTAAAGATTAGTTATAATTTTCGCGTTTAGCTTGGCCAGTTGATCCTCTCAAAAAATAGTTGATTTACATTGTTTCTGCCGTTAGACAAAACGGCGCGGGTGTGAGAGCTCGTAGCGATGTAACCGCACTACCCGCGAGAGTGGGTAGTGCTCCGCCATGCGCGCCTTTCTATGGGCGGGCCGTGGTGAGGGAGCCTTGCGGCTCGCCGGTTATGGTTTCATCGCCCGGTCTCTCAAACTCGCTACGTGCCCGCTCACCCCATCTGTTGGCGAGTGTCGGGCGATTCAGGAACAAACCGGAAATCGCACTATGACCAAAACCACTAAAAAGACCCACCCCGCAACACGTCCTTCCGTTGATGCTCTCCAGTACGAAAAACTGGCACTATCAGCGCACAACTTGTGCGACCGCCAGTTGGACCAACTCAGGAGACTGGCTATTCTTGCAGCCTCAATATGCAGGAGTCCTTCCATGACAAGGGAGGAGCGACAAAGCCAGAAAGCGCTATTGGAACCGCTGGTTGAGACTGCCGAGGGATATGAAAGAGAGATTGAATGCGACCGCGAACTGTACCAGGTAATCGCCCTTGACGCTAAGGGGGTTCCTCACAGTCGCATCACGGCCAACGTTGCGGCGAAACTGCTTTCCGAGGCTGCACAAGTGGCAGGGCAAGGTTGGATTGACACGGAGCAAAGTATGAACGCAACGCGCAAGTCTGTGCTGGCAAGACCTACCGCGAGTGCTGGTGAGCAGCAGGCAGCCGTGCAGCACTAACCAGGAATAGTGGCTACCACGCCACAGCAATAAAAAAGGCGCGAGCAATCGCGCCTTTTTTATTGCATCAACAGCATGCCCACAGTCGTACACGCTCCGGTGATTTTCCCCTGAGGATAAATAGACGTCCCTGATGGCTTTACTCGCCCACGCTATTTAGGCTCCTCCATTACGAATGATTACAACGCTAACGCGCCGATTACAGGTGGTGAAGTGTCATAGCGCATGCGCGTCGTTGCTAATCGTTCGCTGTGAGTCTTCCGAAAATAAAGATAGGACCTGCGCCGAAGTCTCACAACAGGTCCGCATGTGGTCGCGACTCAGGGCGCAGCATCAAAAGCAGGAAACAGGGGCAATTTCGTTTGCAAACCGTATGAAAAATGTGCAAAAGAAGAGACAAGAAAATAGGCGGGAACGGTCCCGCAAAATCAGTGCGATCCGTCCGCGATGGTGCAAAGTAAAGGCAGGTCGAGTGTTTGCAAGCACCGCCTGCATCTCGCTTGCACTTGCAGCATGTGGCGGAAATAGTGGTGATGATGCGGCAGTTCCCACGCTGCCGATAGCCGAGGGCGTCGCGGCACCGGATGCGGCAAGCTCCGGCGAGGTTTCCTTGAATCAAAAGGCCCTGGTCAGCATAAGTGGTCTCCAAACGACCGAATCGAATGATCGATTCATTGTTAAGTACAGGAGCGGCACATCTGAGTTGGCTTCAAAGGATACAGTTCAGCCGAGGCTCGATAGGCGAACGAGCGGCTTCATCGTGAAAGCAAAACATTTGCGACGCCTAGGTATTGGAGCAGACGTAATTGCAAGTGATCGAAAGTTGAACGCCAAGGACGCTGAAGCTTTTATGCGCAATATTGCGGCCGACCCCGACGTGGAATATGTCGAAGTCGACACGCCAATGCAAGTCAACATGGTCCCCAACGACACGGACTACGACAGGATGCAGTGGGCATACACGCCAAGTACGGCAACTCGAACCTTCATTGGCGGCATACGGGCTGAAGGTGCATGGGACATCAGCAATGGGTCTGGAGTTGTCATAGCCATGCTAGATAACGGCGTAACGAGTCATAGCGACCTCGATTCCAATATTCTGCCCGGCTACGACTTTACCGCAGGGAATCGAGGCGGCAATGGATCGAATCTCGGTACCACGACAGAGGCCTGTCCTGTTACCTGGCACGGCACCCACGTTGCCGGCATCCTCGCGGCAGCAACCAACAACAGCAAAGGTATAGCCGGAACCGCGTGGGGGGCAAAGGTAGTGCCAGTTCGTGTACTAAACGGATGTGGTTCGGGTCTAATGTCTGATGTTGCTGACGGGATTGCTTGGGCTTCTGGTGGCGCTGTTGACGGTGTTCCCACGAATGCGTTCCCAGCAAAAGTTCTTAACCTGAGCCTCGGAGGAAACGGGACTTGCAGCTTCACCTATCAGAATGCAATCAATGATGCAGTAAAACGCGGGGCCTCGGTTGTTGTTGCGTCAGGAAATAACAATCTGAATGCGGAGTTCTATCAACCAGGCAACTGTATGAATGTTATCGTCGTGGCCGGACATAATGCTAATGGTAATCGCGGGGCTGACGCTAACTACGGACCGGTCGTCGATATTTCTGCTCCGGGAGAGAACATATGGTCTACGTGGAACTACGGGACGGCATCGCCGAGCGTGGGCGACGCGTACTCGTACCTGACGGGCACCTCCATGGCTACCCCCTTTGTGTCCGGGGTTATTGCGCTTGCTCAAGCGGCGGCACCCAAGCCCCTGACACCTGGAGAAATGCGAGCCCTGATCATGCAAAACGCGCGCGCATTTCCCGTCGGGCAGCTGGATCAACCCATCGGTGCAGGTATGCTCGACGCAACGGCAACCGTCGCAGCCGCCAAATCGGGAAAGATTCCGGCGGCCGCAGACTTTACGTGTAGGGAGGCGCCAAATTTGATGCAACTGACATGCTCGGACAATTCGTCCAGCAGAGGTGCTTCTATCGTATCTCGGACTTGGACATTTGGCGACGGTACAGTATGGACAGTGCCGGACGCGCACCAGCCATACCATAATTACGAATACGCCGGGAATTACGATATATCGCTGACACTTACGGACACTACCGGCGCCGTGAGTACACTGACGCGCATGGTTCCAGTTCGACCGCCGCCGATAACTGAATTGGTCAGAAATGTCGCAGTCCAAATTTCTGCGGCCGCCTACGAATTACAGTACTATGCGCTCACTGTCCCGGACGGCGCAAAAGGTCTCACGCTTACGTTGTCGGGAGGGAGTGGCACGGCGACGATGTATGCACGACGTGATTCACCTACTACTACGCATTCTCTTTGCGAGGCCACTATAGCGAATGGAAGCAGCAATACTTGTTCATTCGCCACGCCGCAGGCGGGAACGTATTACATAGTGGTCAACGCGAGCACCAAGGTCACTGGCATTTCCTTAGTGGGAAGCTACGCGCAATAAGTCAATCCGATACCAAATCGACGCCCTTATGTAGCAATCCATGCTGGCGTCGTTCGATATTGACGGGCCATAAAACATTGCACTTCAGATCTTAGCCTATGTCCGAGAATCAATTCCCCGCGCAGCTTGAAGTAGACGGCTGTCTTGCACGCGCTGACGCGCATTTTCGCAATGATCATATGCCGGAGGCACTGGCTGCCTATCAGGAAGCAATAGTTCTATCTCCTGAGAACGTGCACGCTCTTCATCAAGCGGGACTCGCCAGCTTTCATAATGGCCAGTTGGAGCAGGCGCGGGTGTTTGTTAATCGTGCATTAACCATAGCGCCAAAGCGTGCAGATATCTGGGAACATGGCGGCTTGCTTGCGGCATCAGGCGGGGATCATGTGGCAGCTGAAGCGTTCTATCATCGTGCGCTTGGCTTGAGTGGCAGTACCGCCAGTCTCCACAGGAATCTCGGCGACTGCCTGCGATCAGCCGGACGTTTAAGCGAGGCAATCGTTCAATACGAGAACGCACTTGCAATCGAACCTAAGTTGCATCACGCCGTTCGCGCGCTGGCAAGAATCAGCACCGAACTAGGCAAATTCTCGCATGCAGCGGATTACTGGACGCGCGCGTGGGCGATCGACTCGAAAAGCCTTGCTGATGGTCTCGGTCTGATAGCGGTGCTCGCAAAAGCCGAACGTCATGCGGACATCGGGGATGTTGTGGAATATATGCGAGCACACTTTGCGGCCGATGCAACGGCACTCAAAGAACTTTCGTACGCGCTCAACAGCGTTCATCACTTCTCGGAAGCCATCAGCGTGGCCGAACAAGGACTTGATGTCGACCCAGAAAGCGCATGGTTGCATCACAACGCGGCCTATGCATTCGCCGTACTCGGCAACCCGTCAAGGATGCGGGCACATAGTACCGAGGCTGTGCGCCTTTTGCCGGACAACGCACATATGCAGTACAACCTCGCCCTGAGTCAGCTTCAATCTGGCGATTTCGAGCCAGGATGGAAGGGACAAAAGTGGCATGAACACCTGCCGCAGAATCACAACCTTGTTCGCCCAGATTTCCCCGAATGGGCAGGGGAGTCTGTTGTGGGACGGAAGTTTCTACTGATCGCCGAACAGGGGCTGGGAGATCAGATTCAGTTTTTACGTATGGCCGATTGGCTATGCCGGCAAGGCGCCGTCGTTGATGTTTGGGTTGACGTGCCCATTGGAGATTTGGCGCGTGGGGCGAGCGGCGTTCATGCCGTGTGGACAGAAGAGCCACCCAACGCTTACGATTTCTGGTGCCGCATGCTGCGGGTTCCAGAACACATAAAACTCGACCTACCGATGCTCCCTGTCGCCATGCCGTATCTCACATCGACCGAGGACCGAGTTCGACATTGGCAGAGCTATCTCGACAACATTTCACCCGTCAAAGTGTCTAAGAGGATGCGCGTCGGACTGGTGTGGGCGGGAAATCCTGAATACAGCTTTGACCGATATCGGTCAATCAAGTTAGACGCGTTGCGACCTTTGCTGCGACATGCCGGTGTGACCTGGTTTGCACTTCAAAAAGGCGAGCTGGAGCATGAAGGGGAAGCGCTCGCGGGTGAGTTCGATTTCCATACACTCGGGCCAGCCATCTCCAATTTTTCCGATACGCTTGCTATCGTACAAACGCTTGATCTGGTCATCACCATTGACACCTCGGTTGCACACCTGGCAGGTGCGGCGGGACGGCCAGTATGGGTACTCCTCCCTACTTGTACAGATTGGCGATGGCTGGCTGATCGAACTGATAGCCCTTGGTATCCATCGATGCGGCTGTTCCGTCAACAGCGGCTAGGCGATTGGGGGCCGGTAGTTGAGGACGTACTGAGGGCGTTGGGCGAATGGTGCAATGCCCCTTGCCCTCGGCAGATTGGCGCGGGTGCGGACGAGGCGCAAGAGTCGTAATCAACGGACAAAAAATGGCCCGCCGAGTGGCGGGACCTGGAAAGTCATTCGCGATCTGAGGGCCGCGCGAGCGCAGTTCTATTCGACGCGCGATTACTTCCATGCTCTCAGTCCTGTAGAGGCACATACCTTCGCCTATGCCCGTGCTGTACAGCGCGCGCCACAGCTTAAACGCGTATTCACGCGTCGCCTCGCGCTCCGCTAACTACCCAAACTCATCAACGCATGCGTTGCCGAATCCGCATCCGTCACCTCGACAAACCCCTCAATCTCCATCTCCAACTCCCGCGGCAGCGCGAGCATATTGCACGACAGCAACCTGCCGTAGATATTCTCCGCGCGCCCAAAGAAATTCCCCGGATTGAACAGCGGCGGCAAATGCCACCACATCCGATACTCCTTCGACCACAACCACTCGATCAACGCCTGCGACCGATCGAGCCGGTCGTTCTCCACGTAAATCACTGGCCGCGAGCGCGCGATGGTTTCCTCCGCGCCTTGCAGCGCGCTCAACTCGAAGCCTTCAACGTCGAGTTTCAGCAGCCCGACGGTATGCGAGCGCAGTACGTCATCCAGCCGCACGCACGGCACGGCGATCGTGTTCGCCCCAGCCTCCGTCTGCATCGACACGCCACCGAAGTTACCCGGCGCGTCGTAGTCGGGCCGCGCGAAATGCAGCGTCCCTGCACCCGCCCCGCACGCATACGGCCATGCCAGCACGTTATGCAACTCGTTGGCAGCGAGATTAGCGCAGAGGTTCTGA
This sequence comes from Paraburkholderia sediminicola, assembly GCF_046026675.1. GTDB lineage: Bacteria > Pseudomonadota > Gammaproteobacteria > Burkholderiales > Burkholderiaceae > Paraburkholderia > Paraburkholderia sediminicola_F. Next base: position 527,466 of record NZ_JAQQEY010000001.1, read on the forward strand.
AAGATCACCGGCTGTGGCTCGAACGCGACCAGCACCTGGCGGCGCGCCTGCGCCTCACGCGCCAACGGAATGGTATGCACGCCGATATTCGCGCCGACTTCCACGACGATCCCCGGCCGCACCAGCAACTGTCGCAACACAGCAGATTCGAGTTCGTTGCATTCACCGTATTCGATGAGGGCGCGGCCGAGATAGAAGTCGTTTGGATTGGCGAGCATCCAGCCATGGCGGGTCTGGACGAGTTGCGTGCGCTCGCCGAGCGGCAGCGGAACAGAAGAGGGCGTAACCATGAACATTGAGGGGGAACAAGACCACGCAAATGTACGGTCCGCCGCTGTCCTTGTATATAAGACGGAGTCTTAAGTATTCTTATTTTTGCGCAAGAACTCGCCGTCAAAACCTAAGACTCCGCGAGGACTTCCTGATTTCCTAGCTAACGAACCAAACCTTCTCGATCTTCGTAGCACCCACTTGATAGATGGCAATCGCGTGGCGGACTGAATCGTCGTTCAGAAAGCCCGAAACACGCTCGCTGTCGATCACAATGTTGCCGTGAACAGCACGACTTACAAGCTCGGCCTTGAGCGAAGGGCTCGACTGGAACAAGTGATGATACCGGGGGCGAAAGGCCGGACCGGAACGATCTGTCATCTCGGCACCTGACGGGAACGCATAGACCCTCACCTCATCGATATGGAAACCCAAAAACGCTTCCAGATCCTGAACTCGTAATCCACGTCTAAAACGTTGCGACGATCGGCACGCCAGCCGATCGCCACCATAACCGGGTTAAGTCGCCGCCAGTTCAACTTTCGGCGCAAACGAATCGCTTTGCGCCAAAGGCCAATACTTCTCGTACAGCGTATAGCGATAGTTACCCTTCAGCAGATCATTCGGATCGAGATACTTCAACAGTTCGGACATCAACTGCACCTCATGCGACGACACGCGCCGCACGATGTGATGCGCGCGTAGTTCAGCAGGATGCTTGAGCCCCGCGGCCTGAATGATTTCCTTCAGCGCATGCAACGTGTTGTGATGGAAGTTGAACACGCGGTCGGCCTTGTCCGGCACCACCAAGGCACGCTGACGCACCGGATCCTGCGTCGCGACGCCCGTCGGGCAGCGGCCGGTGTGGCAGGTCTGGGCCTGAATGCAACCGACCGCGAACATGAAGCCACGGGCCGCGTTGACCCAATCCGCACCGATCGCCAAAGTCCTGGTGATATCGAACGCGGTAATCATCTTGCCGCTCGCGCCGATCCGGATGCGCTGACGCAAGCCGATGCCGACCAGCGTGTTGTGCACCAGCAGCAAGCCTTCCTGCAACGGCACGCCGACGTGATCGGTGAACTCCAGCGGCGCTGCGCCCGTGCCGCCTTCCGCACCGTCGACGACGATGAAGTCCGGCAGAATCCCTGTCTCCAGCATCGCCTTGGCAATGCCGAAGAATTCCCACGGATGCCCGATGCACAGCTTGAACCCGGTCGGCTTGCCGCCGGACAGCGTCCGTAAGCGGTCGACGAATTCGAGCAGGCCGCGCGGCGACGAGAATTCGGAGTGGGTGGCGGGCGAGATGCAATCGCGGCCCATCGGCACGCCGCGCGTTTCCGCAATCTCGGGCGTAATCTTCGCGGCTGGCAGCACACCGCCATGACCAGGCTTCGCGCCTTGCGAGAGCTTCACCTCGATCATCTTCACTTGCGGCTCGGCGGCCTGCTTCGCGAACTTCTCCGCGCTGAAGGTGCCGTCGTCGTTGCGGCAGCCGAAGTAGCCCGAGGCGATTTCCCAGATGATGTCGCCGCCATGCTCGCGGTGGTATTTCGACATCGAACCTTCGCCGGTGTCGTGCGCGAAGTTGCCCTTCTTCGCGCCGAGGTTCAGTGCCATGATCGCGTTCGCCGACAACGAGCCGAAGCTCATCGCGGAGACGTTGAAGATCGACATCGAGTAGGGTTGCGCGCGGTCGGGGCCGACGACGACACGGAAGTCGTGGTTATCGAGTGTGGTCGGTGCGAGCGAGTGGCTGATCCATTCGTGCGCGACTGCTTTGACGTCGAGCTCGGTGCCGTACGGGCGGCTGTCCACGTCGTTCTTCGCGCGCTGATAGACGATGCTGCGTTGCGCGCGCGAGAACGGTTTCTCGTCGGTATCGTCCTCGACAAAATACTGGCGGATTTCCGGCCGGATGAATTCAAACAGGAAACGGAAGTGGCCCCACAGCGGATAGTTGCGCAGAATTGCGTGGTGCTGCTGCGTCAAATCGAACAGGCCGAGCGCGACGAGCGCCACCGGCACGATGATCCAGAACCACGAAATGTGATTCGTCGCGGCAAACAGAGCACAGATGGCGAACAGCACGATTGCGCACCACATCGCCAGATAACGTCGAGAAAACATGGGGACTCCAGTGCAGTGAGGATCGTCGCGGAGGGGTCGTCAACGCTGTCGGCGCAGGCGGAGTCTGCCGCGAGGGAACGAACACCTGTTTGTTATGGTGAAGCTAGTTGCGGCTCGAAGGTGAAACGCATCGGTGAAGCGTGAAGTCTGAAGCTTGAAGATGAGGCATGCGGGTAAAGCGCGTGCGGCGGCGCCGAAGCGTTGCCGCACGATCGAATTCATGGTTCAACGGGCGGTGAGCAACGCTGCTTGTTGCGGCTGGCGCGCCGTTGGCTGCCCGGTCACCGCGTGTTCGATAATGCCGCCGCCGAGACACACGTCGCCATCGTAGAGCACCGCAGATTGCCCCGGTGTGACAGCCCATTGCGCGGCGTCGAAATTCAGTTCGAAGAGGCCTTCGCCGACACCTGCCGCGCTGAAGGAGCACGGTGCGTCCGCTTGCCGGTAACGGGTTTTCGCGCCGCACGCGAAACCGTCGGCCGGCGGCTCGCCCGCGACCCAGCTCGTATTGCCCGCTGAGAGCGTATGGCTCAGCAGCCACGGATGGTCATGGCCTTGCACGACATACAGCGTGTTCGACGCAATATCCTTCCCGGCGACGAACCACGGCTCGCCGCTGCCTTCCTTGCTGCCGCCGAGGCCGATACCCTTGCGCTGCCCGAACGTGTAGAAGGCGAGGCCGATGTGTTCACCGACCACGTTGCCGTCGGTGGTTTTCATCGGACCGGGTTTGGTCGGTAGATAGCGGTTCAGGAAGTCGCGGAACGGCCGTTCGCCGATGAAGCAGATGCCGGTCGAATCTTTCTTCTTCGCATTCGGCAGCGCGATCTGTTCGGCGATCTCGCGGACTTTGGTTTTCGGAATCTCGCCCAAAGGAAACAGTGTTTTTGACAACTGCGCCTGGTTCAGCCGATGCAGGAAGTACGACTGGTCTTTCGTATGATCGAAGGCCTTCAGCAGTTCGAAGCGGCCGTTGTTCTCGCGCACGCGCGCGTAGTGGCCGGTTGCGATGGTTTCCGCGCCGAGCGACATGGCGTGATCGAGGAAGGCCTTGAACTTGATTTCGGCATTGCACAGCACGTCCGGATTCGGCGTGCGGCCGGCCGAGTATTCACGCAGGAATTCGGCGAACACGCGGTCTTTGTATTCGGCGGCGAAGTTGACTGCTTCGACGTCAATGCCGATCAGGTCCGCCACCGAGACGACGTCGATCCAGTCCTGGCGCGTCGAGCAGTACTCGCTGTCGTCATCGTCTTCCCAGTTTTTCATGAACAGGCCGACTACGTCGTAGCCCTGTTCCTTCAGCAGCCACGCGGTAACCGACGAATCGACGCCGCCCGACATGCCTACTACGACTTTCTGCTTGCTCATAAGGTGCTCACTGGGTACTGCGTGACTTCGTTGATCGTGGGTGGACCGTGTTGCCCTGTCGTCTGCCTGGCCGCTTGTGACGGATCAGGCCCGTTTGTGCGGGTTACGTACGTCTATTTACGCCTGTTTTCGCCCGACCGAATGCGTGTGCACGAAGTCGAGCGGGAAACGCCGTCCCGCGAGGTAATCGTCGAGACATTGCATGACAAGCGGCGTGCGATGCCGTTCGGGGCAGGCGCGCAATTCGTCGGCGCTCATCCACAGTGTGCGGACGATGTCGGGATCGAGCGCGCGCTCGGTATCCGCTTTGCCGCTCGTGCCGCAATAGGTGAAGCGCAGATATGTCACGCCCTCACTGCCGGGCCGCTCGAAATGCGTCATATACATGCCGACCAACGCCTCGGGCGTGAACGGATGCGCGGTTTCCTCGAGCGTTTCGCGGATGACCGCTTCCAGAAGCGTTTCGCCCGCTTCCAGATGGCCGGCAGGCTGATTCAGGCGCAGGCCGTCGGCGGTATGTTCCTCGACCACGAGAAAATGCCCGTCACGCTCGACGATGGCCGCAACGGTGACGTGCGGCAGCCAGGTTTCCGGTTTCATGGGTGCGCATTTTACCGTTTATGGGCCTGGGCTGCCGGGAAGCGAGCGGGCGGGTGCGAGGGCCGCTCAGCCGCAGCCGGCGAGCGGCCTCACCCGCCAGGCACCCCCGGATTGTCCCCGATTTCTGCGCACCCCCAGGTTTCGGTTAAAGTGACGCCGTTAGCCGTTGCACTTGCAAGCCGGCGTGCCTCGTCGGCAGCTCTGTCGTAAAACAGGAAGTCGAGGAGGAGAAAAGATGCACATCGGAGTGCCAGCCGAGACGCGCGCGCACGAAACCCGCGTCGCCGCGACGCCCGAAACGGTCAAGAAGTATGTGACCCAGGGCCACCGGGTCACGATCCAGAGCGGCGCCGGCACCGGCGCAAGCTTTCCTGACGAAGCTTTTACGGCCGCCGGTGCGGAAATCGTCGACGCGGCTACTGCTTTTGGGGCTGATCTGGTCCTCAAGGTCCAGTCGCCAACCGATGCCGAGTTGCCGCTTCTGAAGCGCGGCGCAACGCTGGTCGGCATGCTCGATCCGTTTAATACAGAAAACTCATCAAAGCTGGCGGCCGCGGGCGTCACCGCGTTCGCCCTGGAAGCCGCGCCGCGTACCACCCGCGCGCAGAGCCTCGACGTGCTGTCGTCGCAGGCGAACATCGCCGGGTACAAGGCGGTGCTGCTGGCGGCGACGCTTTATCCGCGCTTCATGCCGATGTTGATGACGGCAGCCGGTACCGTGAAAGCGGCCCGCGTGCTGATTCTCGGCGCTGGCGTGGCCGGTCTGCAGGCCATCGCGACCGCCAAGCGCCTGGGCGCCGTGATCGAGGCGTCCGACGTGCGTCCGGCGGTCAAGGAGCAGATCGAATCGCTCGGCGCCAAGTTTCTCGACGTGCCTTATGAAACTGATGAGGAACGGGAAGCTGCGCAGGGCGTCGGTGGCTACGCGCGGCCGATGCCGCCTTCGTGGCTCACGCGGCAGTCGGCATTGGTCCATGAACGGGCCAAACAGGCTGACATTGTGATCTCGACCGCCCTGATCCCGGGCCGGGCCGCACCGACGTTGATCTCGGTGGAAACCGTGCAGGCGATGAAACCAGGCTCCGTGCTGGTCGACCTCGCAGCAGGACGCGGCGCTGAGTATGAAGGCCGGCGCGGCGGCAACTGCCCGCTGACCGAAGCGGATCAGGTCGTCCTGAAACATGGCGTACAGATCGTCGGCTATACGAATCTGGCCTCGATGGTGCCTGCCGACGCGTCGTCCTTATACGCACGCAACCTGCTCGACTTCCTGAAGCTGATCATCACCAAGGAAGGCGCCCTGAACATCGATCTCGCAGACGACATCGTCGCGGCCACGCTGCTGGCCCGCGACGGCGAAGTCACGCGCAAGGCATAGCAACGATGTTGCATGGGACCAGAGTAGGCGCTAAAGCGCCAACTCTGGTCGACAAAGGAGAGAGAGGAATGGAAGTCATTAACCACACCGTCATCAACCTGATCATCTTCGTGCTGGCGATTTACGTCGGCTACCACGTCGTCTGGAACGTCACGCCCGCGCTGCACACGCCGCTGATGGCCGTGACCAACGCGATCTCGGCGATCGTGATCGTCGGCGCGATGCTCGCAGCAGGCCTCACCGTGGGCGACACCGGCAAGTTCTTCGGCACGCTGGCCGTCGCGCTCGCGGCGGTGAATGTGTTCGGCGGATTTCTGGTGACGAGGCGAATGCTGGAGATGTTCCGCAAGAAAGAGCCGAAGAAGCTCATCGCTGACAAGACGGCCAAGGAGAACGCGTAATGAGTCTGAATGTCGTCACGCTGCTTTATCTGGTCGCGTCGGTCTGTTTCATTCAGGCGCTCAAGGGGCTGTCGAATCCGAAGACGGCGCGCACCGGCAATACCTTCGGCATGGTCGGGATGGCGATTGCGATCCTCACCACCATCGCGCTGATCGTCAAACAGGCGAATGCGCTCGGCTCGAATCTTGGGTTAGGGCTCGGCCTGCTGCTGGTCGCGCTGGTGATCGGCGGCGCGATCGGCGCGTTTGTCGCCGCGCGCGTCGAGATGACCAAGATGCCGGAACTGGTCGCGGCGATGCACTCGCTGATCGGTCTCGCGGCCGTGTGTATCGCGTATGCGGTGGTGTCGGAGCCGTCGGCCTTCGGTCTTATCGATCCGGACAACACGGCACCGGGCTTCCTGCCGTACGGCAATCGCGTCGAGCTGTTTATCGGCACGTTCGTCGGCGCGATTACGTTCTCCGGTTCGGTGATCGCGTTCGGAAAGCTGTCGGGCAAGTACAAGTTCCGGCTGTTCCAGGGCGCACCGGTGGTCTATGCGGGGCAGCATCCGATCAACCTGTTCCTCGCGCTCGCGATGCTTGGCTTCGGCGTGATTTTCTTCCTCACGCAGTCGTGGTTGCCGTTCATCATCATGACGATCATCGCCTTCGTGCTGGGCGTGCTGATCATCATTCCGATCGGCGGCGCCGACATGCCGGTGGTGGTGTCGATGCTGAACTCGTACTCGGGCTGGGCGGCGGCGGGCATCGGCTTTTCGCTGAACAATCCGATGCTGATCATCGCCGGCTCGCTTGTGGGTTCATCCGGTGCGATCCTGTCGTACATCATGTGCCGCGCGATGAACCGTTCGTTCTTCAACGTGATTCTCGGCGGTTTCGGCAACGAGGCGGGTGCGGCGGCAGCAGGTGGGTCGGCGGAGCAGCGTCCGGTGAAATCCGGTTCGGCTGATGATGCTTCGTTCATGCTCGGGAATGCTGAAACCGTGGTGATCGTGCCGGGTTACGGTCTTGCGGTCGCACGTGCGCAGCATGCGTTGAAGGAACTCACCGACAAGCTGGTCGAGAAGGGCATCGAGGTGAAGTACGCGATTCACCCGGTAGCCGGCCGGATGCCGGGGCACATGAACGTGCTGCTCGCCGAAGCCGAAGTACCGTACGACATGGTCTACGAAATGGACGATATCAACAGCGAGTTCGGTCAGGTCGATGTGGTGCTGGTGCTCGGGGCGAACGACGTGGTGAATCCGGCCGCGAAGAATGATCCGAAGTCGCCGATCGCAGGCATGCCGATCATCGAGGCGTACAAGGCGCGCACGGTGATCGTGAACAAGCGGTCGATGGCCGCAGGCTACGCCGGTCTCGACAACGACCTGTTCTACATGGACAAGACGATGATGGTGTTCGGCGATGCGAAGAAGGTGATTGAAGATATGGTGAAGGCAGTGGAATAACGCGCCACTGTGCTGCGCGGCCTGCCTCGCGGCGGGCCGCGAGCTGCATCCACATCTTCACCGTGGCTTCGCATTCACATGCCGCAGCAAATCCGCCAGGCGTCGTCCTTCCTGATCCGGATACGATTCGAGCACCTGAAGCGTCTGGATCTTCTCCAGACCGAAATTGCGGAAGTCGCTGCGCAATTCGCACCACGCGCCGAGCGTCCAGCGCGCACCCCAATACGCCAGCGCCAGCGGCCACACGCGCCGCTCAGTCGCTGCGCCGTTCACATCGGTATAGGCAAAGCTCACGACGTGCCGGGCGTCGATCGCGCGATGCAGGATATCCACCTTCGCTGAAAAATCCGCCTTGATGTGAAACGACGGCGCGAAGATCGCCAGACGTTCGATCGTTGCGCGCTTGTCGGCGGGCATGGCCGAGGCAATCTTCGCCAACGCCCCGCGTGCGCCGCTCGCAAAGCCGGCGCCGCCCCACGATTCGAGCATCCGTGCGCCCGCCGCTAGCGCGGCCAACTCATCGGCGGTGAAGGTGAGTGGCGGCAGGCTCGCCGCGCGGCTCAACCGGTAGCCGATGCCTGCTTCGCCTTCGATTGGCACGCCTGACAGTTGCAGATCGCGCACGTCGCGATACACCGTGCGCAGGGAGATATGCAGCCAGTCGGCGAGTTGTTGCGCGGTCGTCAAACGCCGTCCGCGCAACAGTTCGGCGATCTGGAACAGACGGTCGGCGCGGCGCGTCATCGTGGGCGTCTTGTAGAAAAGGACAGGAACAGTCCCGCGATGATAGCGCCGCATGCCGCGCTCCGGTCGGCGTTCTGCGGGGTGCCTGCTGGCCGCCGCGCTTGTGCGCCGCGTCGGGTGTTAGCCGTTGGTCAGCGAATGCAGGCCGAGGCGATTGCCCTCCGTGTCGGTGAAGAACGCGATGTAGCCGATGTCCTGCGGCAACTTGATCACCGGACCATCGGTCTTGCCGCCGGCCTTTTCGACGCGGGCGAGGGTGGCGTCGACGGTCGGCTGCGCGTTCAGATAGACGAGCACGCCGTCGTCGGAGGGCGTCATCGACGGGCTATGGATGATCGCGCCGCCGGTGGCCGGTTCCTCGTAGCCGAAGATGGCGATCGGCTGGCCGCCGACTTCCTGACGATTCAGTTTGACGTCGAGCGCGGCTTCGTAAAAGCGGACGGCGCGATCGAAATCGACGGACGGAATCTCAAACCATGCAACAACTTTGGATGATGCGGACATGACACTCTCCTCGGGATGGCGGTAAGCCGTGCAAAGCGCCGGATGGCGTGAGAAGGAGTGTGCTTGGGGGCTACTGACAGCGTAGTGTCAGTAGGGAGTGGGTGTGGCAACAGAATATGGCGGACGATCAGCGGGCTGGAGAGGCCGATCGCCGAGCGACCGGCGAAAAAAACCGCGGACCTGGATCCGCGGTTTTTTCGATGCTGCTCTGCTCCGGCTTACGCTGCCGGTGTGTCGTTATTCTGCGGCCGCTGGCGAACACTGCCCGCAATCAGATCGAAGCGGAACAACCGGCATTCGAGCGCACCGTTGAAGAGCGGTGTCTTGGTCGATTCACGCAGACGCAGTTGGCCCGGCAGTTTGCGATCCGACGTTAGGATGAACGCATGCCAGCCGGTGAAGCGCTGCTTCAGCGCATCGCCGAGCGACTGGAAAAACTCGCTGTCTGGTGCTTCTTCCTGGGCGCGGTGGAAGCTGTCGTCGTCGCGACCTTCGCGCGTGGCGCGGCCTTCGCGGATTTCACCACGCGCGTTGCGGCCGCGCACTTCGATCCGTTCGCCATACGGGGGATTCGCGACGAGGATGCCGGGCTCAGCCGACGGCGCGGTCATGCCGCGCGCATCGACCTGCTTGAGCGGAATCGACGGCAGACCGGCGCGCTGGAAGTTCGCACGCGCCTTGTCGAGCATGTCGCCGGAAATATCGCTGCCGAAGATCTGCAGATCGGCGCGCGAGGTGCGGGCGGCGTGCTTGGCGTCGAGCGCGGCGGCCTTCAGCGGTTGCCAGGTCTTTGCTTCGAACTGCTTGAGCTTCTCGAAGCCGAAGCGGCGTTCCGCACCGGGCGCGATATCCAGCGCCACTTGCGCGGCTTCCGCGAGGAAGGTGCCGCTGCCGCACATCGGGTCGTACAGCGGCGTGCCGGCGGTCCAGCCGGTCAGACGCAGGATGCCCGCCGCGAGGTTCTCGCGCAGCGGCGCCGCGCCCTTGTCCAGCCGCCAGCCGCGCTTGAAGAGCGGATCGCCGGAGGTGTCGAGGTAGAGCGTGCATTCGGTGGCGGTGAGGAACGCGAACACGCGCACGTCGGGTGCGGCGGTGTCGATGTTCGGCCGCGCGCCGCTGACTTCACGCAGACGGTCGCAGATCGCGTCCTTGACACGCAGCGTCGTGAATTCGAGGCTGCGCAGCGGCGACTTGATGGCGGTGACGTCCACGCGCAGCGTTTCGTTCGCCGAGAACCACTGTTCCCAACGTTGTTCGAGCGCGAGCGCGTAAATGTCCTGTTCGCTGCGATACGGCCGATGCGCGATTTTCAGCAGCACGCGGCTCGCGAGGCGCGAGTGCAGGTTGGCGGCCATGCCGGCAGCCCAGCCGCCGCGGAAATGCACGCCGCCGGGCACTTGCGCGCCGGCCGTGAACGGCGCGCCGTTCAGGTGCTTCGCGGCAATTTCGGCGAGCTCGGCGGCGAGCGAGGCTTCAAGGCCGCGCGGACAGGGAAGGAAGAAATCGAAGGACATTGAGGTTGCCGGAAGGCGTTAGATAAGGCGCTATTGTACGCGGTCGGGGTGGCGAGCCAGGCGGGGCTGTTCCCGGGGGAGCGGCCCCGCCGCCCGGGCGCCTCTGCGCGTGGCCTCTATTTGCTCTGTGGCGCCGCTTTGGCCGGCCATACCAGCTCCAGCGGATGTCTGAACACCCGCTGCCAGATCGCGCCGCGCAGCGAGCGCACCGTATTGCGCCGCAAGTCGCGCGATTTCACCGCCATGTAGAAGGCGAGCGCGAAACTCACGGCCACGTTGAGGATCGCCATGCTGCCGACGCCCGCGACCGCCCACCACAGCTCCGGCAACTTCAACGCGTCCTTGCCCAGCACGCCGAGCGCGATGCCGATCGAGCCGGCGCTGAGCGTCACGTGACGCACCTCGAAAGTGAAGGCGAAGGCGGTGAGGATCGCCGGCACGAGCCCGAGCATCAAGCCGAGCGTGATATTGCCTACGACGCCCGCTACATTCGAGCGGCAGAACGCGGCGAGCCGGGCGGTGCCGGCCGCGCCGAGCGTCATGCGCAGGCGCCGGTTGTAGGCGAGCGCGTCCGCCACGCGATGCAGGACGAACCAGTTGTCCGCCCATCCTGACAGCAAACTCGACGACCACAGCAGCACGCCGGTCAGCGCGGCGTAGAACGGCGTCGGCCCCAGCAGCGAGAACGAGTGCAGTGTGGCGTGCGCCTTCTCGGGCGAAATGATGTTGGCGTTGAACAGCGCTTGCCACACCCATTGCACGCCGAAGCACACAGGAAACACCAGCAGCACGTTGCCGAGCACCGCAGCTGCCTGCGTGCGCATCAACGCGGTCACCGAACTCACGAAGCTGTCGACGCCTGCGGGCGTACCGGTGCCGTCGAGTTCGCGGGCGAGCGTGGGCGCGGTCATCGCCGGTTGCTTGGTGGCGAGCGAGAAGTGCAGGAAGTGCATCAGCAGGAAGCTGGCCGCGTAGTTGATGCCGGCGAGCAGGCCTTCGAACATCGATTGCAGATGCGCGCCGGTGATGGCGAATTTCACGCAGACCGTGACGACGGTCACGAGCCCGCCGCCGGCCGCCATGCGCAGCATCTTCAGATATTCGGCGCGATCGCGGGCGATGTAGTGTTCGCCGGTATCGGCGCTGTACTCGACGACCTTGCGCGCCAGCAACGAGAAATTGCTGCGTACGAGATGCGCCACGCTCTGGCTCGCGTGATTCGCGTCCACCAGTTCGGCGGCGAGACGGGCGCCGGCATGCGGATCGTCCTGCGCCATCCAGGCGTTTAGCAGGTGCTCCGCGCGCACGATGCGCATGCGCATCCGTTCGACCTGGAACACGATATCGACACTGACGCCGTTGCGATAGAGATGGGCGAAGACGTTGCCGGTGGCGCTGCGGCATTCGTCGAGCAGCAGGCGCAGATAGTTGACCTCATGCAGCAGCTTCTCCTGCGGGGCGCCTTCGCTGACTGCCTGATGGGCTGCTTCGACGGCGAGCATGGCGCGCGTGAGCCGGTAGAACGGCTGCTTTTCCATGGCGACCCGCACGCCGCCGGCATCGCCGACGTCGACTTCACCGAGACGGCTGCGGACGGTTTGCGACAGACCGGTCGAGCTGATCTGGCAGGTGAGGTTGTGCAAGGCGGCCAGCAGGTCGAGCGAGAATGGGGTGGTGTCGTGTTGTTCGCTGTCGTCCTCTTCGTAATCGAAGAGCGCGCGGATGCGGGTGAGCAGATCGGTTGGCAGATTGGCGATCCATTCGGCGTCGCGTTGCTGGTTGAACATCAGCGTGACGATCGCTCTCAGATCGCGGCGGTTTGGCGCGGGCGGGATCAATGAGGCTTCGAGGCGTTCGAAGAGTGCGCCGAAGAAGCCTGAGTGCACAGGCATGCCTGCATCGCAGAGAAGCGAGAGGCCGTCGCTTTCACGCAGGAGCGCGCGGAGAATGCCGGCGACGTTGGTCTTCCAGGCTGGGTTGCGGTCCAGCACGTTGAGCATGTAGCGGATTCTTGTGTGTGCTGGGGTGGTGTTGGCGGTGCCCGGTTGTTCGGGGTGGACTGCGCGGCCGCGGTGGATCCAGTGGGCGAGTTCGATCAGCCATTCGCTACGGTCTGGATATGGGGCCGTTTTGTCGGCTATTGCTAGTAGCGCGTCTAGTTGGTGGCCGCCGTCGCGGGAGGCGCGCCATTTTTTTAGGAGTCTTTTGATTGAGGTGAGCATTTGGGGTTATTTGCCTGCGGCGCTTGTTTGTTCGTGTGCCTGGGGTTTTGGCCTTTCCTTGATTTGCTAGTGGTCTATTAGCGTTCCCCCTGTGCGGGGGGCACCTACTTTTCTTTGCCGCCGCAAAGAAAAGTAGGCAAAAGAAAGCGGCTCAAACCGCTACTGCTAAGTGGGCACCGTGGTTTGCTTGGGGTAGTGGTGCATCTGGAATCCGTGTTCTCGCACATTCGGCGTTAGTGACAAAGGACTCATCAGCTCCCACTCCGCACGACGTGCGTCGCGGACGGGTCTGCATGGGAAACCAGGGGCTTCGGTTGAGGTCTGTGGGGGCCGGTCGGCTTCGCCTCGGCGACGTGCCTCTGCGCTCACCCGGGAACACCCGCTTCAAATGAAATGCCGACCATTCCCACTTTCACTCCCGCTCGCACTTGCAATGGCAATGCAATGACGAGTCACGATGCCAGCAAAAACGTGATCCCAAATCCAAAAGCACAAACGCAAGAGCTAAAACGTAGTGGGTGGTTTTATGAACTGCTCTTCGGCGCGCGGAGCGCCGCCGGAAGTATGACGCCCTTGTCACTGGCGTATGCAGGTGCACGAACACAGATTCCAGATGGACCACTACCCTGTGCAGACCGCGGTACCCACTTAGCATGAGCGGTTTGAGCCGCTTTCTTTTGCCTACTTTTCTTTGCGGCATGCAAAGAAAAGTAGGTGCCGCCCCGCACAGGGGCAACGCTAATAGACCACTAACAAATCAAGGAAAGGCCAAAGCGCTAAGCACACAGACAACAAGCGCCTGCAGGCAAAAAAACCTCAACTACTCACAACAGCAGAAGGACAAGCCGGCACGGCAAAAGCAGCCCCCTTCCCAGCAGCGCCGCCCTTAGGCGCACTAGCCGCCATCGCCTGCACAGCAGCAGCCACCTGCACAGCAATCCGCTGCAACGCCACCCGATGCCCATCAACAAGCGCATCGTACCCACCGCTAACCGGCTCACTAACCACACTCCGGCAGGTCATCACCGCAGTACCACGTACAGCCCTCACACTCCAGACCGCATCGATCAACGCATGTGACCCCGGCCATGACTCGAACCGCTGCACGTTCATGCTGACCCGGTACACCGGCGTCGTATCCGGATACGCAGTGCCATACACATCGATCGTGCCCAACTGCTGCGTCAGACTGGTCGACAAAGCCCGACGAATCTCGTCACCGGGCAACGAAGCCCAACGCTCCTGCTCGAGCACCTGAACCTGCGTCGGTCCCGTCTGCACCACAAGCTGATTCTTCGCCACTTGCGGCGGCACATCGATCGGCGCGACTTCGATCAGCCACGTCGGCGTAGCCGAAGTCCGGGCGCTAACCGGCGCCGCGGAGCCGGCAGCAGGCGCGCTATCGGCGCCGAGCGTATAAAAGCGGCTGCTCGGCGACGAACACGCCGCCATCGCCACCAGTCCGGCCAGAGCGCCGACATAAACAGCGCCGCGCACAAGCCCGCGCGGCGGGCGGGGGAGCCGGGCAAACATCATGGTTTATCTCCTGTTTTACCGCGCAACAGCGATTCCGGATGACGCTCCAGATAATCCGACAACGCATTCAGCGACTGCAACGTGCGCGTCAGTTCCTGCAACGCCTGATGAACATCCGACTGCAACGGCGAGTCCTGCTGCAACGTCGCCTCGGCCGAACCGAAGGTCTGCTTCGCCGCAGCCAAGGTGTCGCGCGCCTCCGGCACGACTTCCTTGTCGAGTCGCGTGAACAGCTGGTCGGCATTCTTCAACGCGCTGTTCAGGTTCGAACCGATCTGGTCGAACGGCACCTTGTCGAGCTTCTTCGCAATGTCGGCAACCTGCACCTGCAGTTCGTCGAGCGAGTTCGGAATGGTCGGCAACTCGAGCGGATCGCCCGTGACGTCAACCGTGGCCGGCGGCGCTTTCGGGAAGATATCGAGCGCCACGTACAACTGGCTCGTAATCAGATTGCCGGTCCGCAGCTGGCCGCGCAGGCCATGCTTGACGAGCTGTTGCAGCAAGCTTTGGCCCGCGAGGCTGCCCGGCACCGGCGCGGTTTCGCGGAAGCGCTTGCCGAGGCGGTCCGGGTACAGGTTCATCGTCACCGGCATCGTGAAGCTACGTGTCTTCGGATCGTAGTCGATGCCGATGTTGGTTACCTGACCCAGCACGATGCCGCGGAAGTCGACCGTCGCGCCGACCGACAGCCCGCGCAGCGACTGATTGAAGTTCATCACCACGCGCAACGGCACGCCGTCCGGCTCGCGCATCGCGTCCTGTTCATCCGAACCGAGGCGGAACGTCATGTTGTTCGGCGCCTGCGCGCCCACGCCCTGGCCCGGCGGCGACTGGAACGACAAGCCGCCGACGATCACCGTCGCAAGCGATTGCGTATTCAGCTTGAACCCGCTCGAATCGAGCCGCAGATCGACGCCGCTCGCATGCCACCAGCGCGAATTGGTGCCGACGTACTGGTCGAACGGCGCCGACACGAAGACCTGCATCGTCACACCGGTGCCGTCCTTGTCGAGCGAGAAGCCGACCACCTGGCCGACCTGCACGCGCCGGTAGAAAATCGGCGAGCCGATGTCGATCGAGCCGAGCGAGTCGCCGTGCAGAATGAACTGATGCCCCTTCTGATCGCCCGTAATAGGCGGCGGCGTTTCAAGGCCGACGAAGTTCTTCTCGGTGTCCGGCGAATGGCCGGCGTCCGCGCCGATGTACGCACCCGAGAGCAGCGTGGTCAGCCCCGACACACCGCTCGCGCCGACGCGAGGGCGCACCACCCAGAAACGCGAATCCTTGACCGCGAAGTCTTCGCCTTCTTTGGTGAGCTGCACCTGAACCAGCACGTGCGACAGATCTTTCGAGAGCGTGATGGTCTTCACCGAGCCGACGTCGACGTCCTTGTACTTGACCTTGGTCTTGCCGGGCTCGAGGCCTTCGGCGCTGGTGAACGTGATCGTGATCGTCGGCCCCTTTTCGGTCACCGACTTGATCACGAGCGCGAGGCCGATCAGCGCGGCGATCAGCGGAATCACCCAGACGAGCGAGGGCAGCCAGCGGCTGCGCGGCTCGATGTCGGGGTCTGGCAGTTGGGGCGGCAGCTTCGGTCCGTTCGAATCGTTGCGCGGCGCATCGGAGGCGGGCGTCGGTCCTTGCGGGCTAGTCATGGTCGAGGTCCTGAGGTTTTGGAGTACTGCCTTCCACGTTGTCCCAGATGAGCCGTGGATCGAATTGCATGGATGCCATCATTGTCAGAATCACCACCGAGCCGAAGGCGATCGCGCCCGGTCCTGCCGTGATTACAGCAAGCGACTTGAAACGGACCAGCGCGACGGTCAGCGTGACGACGAACACGTCGAGCATCGACCAGCGCCCGATGCGTTCGACCATCCGGTACAACGTGGTGCGTTGCTCCGGCCGCCAGCGCGAGCGGCGCTGCGCGGTGGCGGTGAGCAGTACCAGCACACTGAGCTTGAGCATCGGCACCATGATGCTGGCGATGAACACGATCACGGCCAACGGCCAGTCACCCGAGGTCCAGAAGTACACGACACCGCTCATGATGGTGTCGTCCTCCGAACCGAGGAGCGACGAGGTATGCATCACCGGCAGCAGATTCGCGGGAATATACAGCAAGGCGGCGGCGATCAGCAGTGCCCACGTGCGCATCAGGCTGTCGGGATTGCGCCGGTGCAGCACCGCGCCGCAACGGCTGCAGTGCTGCGGCGTGACGGAGCGGATGCGCGGCTCGACGCGTCCGCACGCATGGCAGGAGACCAGACCCGCGCGCTTCGCGGTGATGTATTTCATCGTGCGCTCATCCCTGATGCGGGGCCGGGGGCACGCCAGGCGGCAATGCGGATTGCGACCCGGCTTGCACCTCCGGCGGCGCGGGCGGCCCGGCGACCAAACTGACGGCAGCCGCCGCGCTGTCCGCGGAGGTGCGCGGCAACGGCCGCCGGCTGCGGTCGCCCATCTCATCGGCAAGATCCCACAGCACGCGCGGATCGAACGTGAGGACCACCGCGATCATCAGCGTCAGCACGCCGAACGCGAATAGCGCCGCTTCGGGAATCACGCGCGCGAGACTCACCATCTTCACGATGGTGATCAGCACGCCGAGCATGAACACTTCGATCATGCCCCACGGCCGCACGAATTGAATTGCGCGCAGCACGCGGTTGAAGGCGGGCGGCACATAGCCGGCGCGCAGCGGGATCAGCACGTAGAGCAGCGCGACCAGCTCGGTCAGCGGGAACAGGATGGTCGAGCAGAACACCATGACCGCAACGATCTGCATGTCCTCGCCCCATAGCGCGACGAGCGCGCCGAACAGCGTGGTTTGCGAGGTGATGCCGTTGGTTTCGAGTTCGACTATCGGGAAGGCCTGGGCGATGACGAAAGTGATCAGCGCGGCCAGCGTCATCGCACAGATGCTGTCGAGCTTGCGGGAGACGCCGCGATAGAGCGTCGCGCCGCAGCGCGGACAGCGTGCGACCGCCCGCCCGACAAGCCGGGGCTTGCGGAACAGCGTGTCGCATTCATGGCACGCGATCAGGTTGTCATGGTCCATACGGCAGAAGGGCTAACGACGTGATGGGAGGCGTGCAATGCCCGTTTCAGAGCAGGGCTGCAGAAAGCGTGGAGCAATAGTACCAAACACGCTTCGCCGTGGGCAGGCCATTGCTCCTGACGTAAGCGCTCGACCAGGCGGCTTCGGAATCGGGAATAGTTTTGCACAAAAGCTTACTTCTGACACTGTCCGTCCCTAATTGTTCAATACCGTTCTGCTCGCGGGAAAACTTTCCGGGTGCCGGCTCTGCGTGGGACCGAAGTAAGCGCTAAAGCGCTAACTCTGGTCGGCACAGCCAGCTTTTCCTGCTTGCGGTAGCATGGCGGCCTTGGCGTGTGCCGCAGCCGCCATGTTTTTCTATCGCGTCGCACGATGCAGCATGCATCGGCGGCGTGGAATAGCAGGGCCGGCTGCGCCGTTTACCTCTCTTAGCTTGCGTTGACCTGTCATGGCACTCAATCCTTCTTTCGGTGGCCGGGAGTCGTACACGCGGACTGCCATTGCCTTTCACTGGCTGATCGCGCTGCTGATCGTGTGCGGCTTCTCGCTTGGTTGGGTGATGACCGACATCCCCGGCTTCACGCCCACCAAGCTGCGCTACTTCTCCTGGCACAAATGGATTGGCGTGACGGTGTTCGCGCTCGCGGTGCTGCGCATTTTGTGGCGCGCCACCCACGCGGCCCCGCCGATGCCGCGCCGCATGCCGGCCTGGCAGCGCGGCGCGGCGCATCTCACGCATCTGTTGCTCTACGTGCTGATGATCGTGATTCCCGCTTCCGGCTATCTGTATAGCTCGGCGGCCAACATCCCGGTGGTGTACCTCGGCCTGATTCCGCTGCCGCGCCTGATCGCACCGGACCCGCATCTCAAGGAGTTGCTGAAGAACGTGCATATCGCGCTGAATTACACGTTGCTCGTGCTGGTCGCATTGCACATTGCGGCGGCGCTCAAGCATCAATGGTTGGACCGCGACGGCCTGCTGTCGCGCATGCTCCCTTTCATCAAATAAGGATAACCATGAAAGTTTCGTTTTATCGCTACATGCTCGCCGCGGTCGCTGCGGCCTCGCTGACCGCCGCCGGCAGTGCGCTGGCCCAGGTTGACGTCGCGAAGAGTTCGGTGACGGCAACTTCGAAGCAGATGAACGTGCCGGTGGAAGGCAAGTTCGGCAAGTTCACCGCGCAAGTCAAGTTCGACCCGGCAAAACCGGCCGACGGCACTGCGCAGTTCAGCATCGACGTGGCCAGTTACGACCTCGGCGACGAAAGCTACAACGACCAGGTGCGCGGCAAGGACTGGTTCGACGCGAAGACGTATCCGACTGCAACTTTCGTGTCGAGCGCGATTGCGCCGGCCGGCGGCAATCAGTTCAAGGTCACCGGCAAGCTGACCATCAAGGGTAAGTCGCAGACCGTCGTGGTGCCGGTTACGGTCACCCAGCAGGGTGCGAGCCAGACGTTCGACGGCTCGCTGCCGATCAAGCGCTCTCAATTCGACATCGGCACCGGCGAATGGAAGGACACCTCGGTGGTGGCCGATGACGTGGTGATCAAGTTTCATATCGTTGCAGCACACAAGTGACGTTTGCCGCGCTCTCCGGGCGCGGCCGCTTTCCTTCAAGTCAGGAATTCCGAAAAACATAAGGAGCATGAATTGAAAACATCCCTGTTGATCGCCGTCGGCGCACTGGCTTCTTCTTTCTCGCTCGGCGCGTTTGCTGCAGCGGACACCTATCAGCTCGACCCGACCCACACGTATCCGAGCTTCGAGGCGGATCACTTCGGTGGCCTCTCGGTGTGGCGCGGCAAGTTCACCAAGAGCTCCGGCACGGTCACACTCGACCGCGCAGCGAAGACCGGCACGGTGGACGTCACGGTTGACCCGGCTTCGGTCGAAACCGGCAACACCAAGCTCGACGAGCATCTGAAGACGGACGCCTTCTTCGATGCGACCAAGTATCCGTCGGTGACCTACAAGGGTACCGATATCAAGTTCGACGGCGACAAGCCGGTCCAGGTGGTTGGCAGCCTGACGATGCATGGCGTGACCAAGCCGCTGAATCTGACGATCGACTCGTTCAAGTGCATGCAGCATCCGGTGCTCAAGCGCGAAGTGTGCGGCGTGGAAGCAAGCGCCCATTTCAACCGTAGCGATTACGGCATGGATTTCGGCGCCAAGTACGGCTTCAGCATGGATACCAAGCTTCATATTCAGGCCGAAGGCATCAAGCAATAAGCGCTTTAACGAGCCTTTTAGCCGGCTCGTATTCAATGTCACTTATGGCGCGGCCGTTGCGTCGCAACAAAAAAACCGCTTCGTTCGCTTTTGCGATGAAGCGGTTTTTTATTGCCTGCCTGAAACGCCGAAAGCCTTGTGCAAGGGCCACGAGTGATTTGCCGCTCGCGCCGTTTTAATTTTTCAGGTACATAGAGCGCAGACACCGCATTGGTTGTGCGCGCACCCAGTTCGGCAAGATCCGGCGTAAAGCCTACGTTAATAATATTTCGCGCGCATTGGAGATCTGCATGAATACAACGACAGCGGCAAGCCTGGCGGGGAGCCGGCGGAATTCGTGGCGTGCGGTGGTTGCCGCCTCGATCGGCAACGCGCTGGAATGGTTCGATCTGGTGGTGTACGGCTTTTTCGCGGTCACCATCGCGAAGCTGTTTTTCCCGGCGGGTAACGATACGGTCTCGCTGCTGCTGACGCTCGGCACCTTTGGCGTGTCGTTCTTCATGCGGCCGCTCGGCGCGATCGTGATCGGTGCTTACGCCGACCGCGCCGGACGCAAAGCGGCGCTCACGCTGTCGATCCTGCTGATGATGTGCGGCACGTTGATTATCGCGTTTCTGCCGACGTATCAGAGCATCGGCGTTGCCGCGCCCGTGATTCTCGTGGTGGCGCGCCTGATGCAGGGTTTTTCGGCCGGCGGCGAGTTCGGCAGCGCCACGGCTTTTCTCGCTGAACACGTACCGGCGCGGCGCGGTTTCTTCGCGAGCTGGCAGGTCGCGAGCCAGGGGCTCACCACGTTGCTCGCGGCCGGCTTTGGCGTGCTGTTGACCGGTAAGCTGTCGCCGGAGCAGATGGCCTCATGGGGCTGGCGCGTGCCGTTCTTCTTTGGTCTTCTGATCGGGCCGGTCGCGTGGTACATCCGCACCAAGCTCGACGAAACACCCGAGTTCCTCGCGGCGGAAACCACCACGACGCCGCTGCGCGACACGTTCGCGAGTCAGAAGCTGCGCCTCGTGATTGCGATCGGCGTGGTGGTGCTCGGTACGGTGTCGACCTATCTGGTGCTGTTCATGCCGACTTACGGCGTGAAGCAGTTGGGTCTGGCGCCTTCGGTCGCGTTCGCGGCGATTGCGCTGACCGGCGCGATCCAGATGGTGTTTTCGCCGCTAGTCGGCCATCTGTCGGACCGCCACGGGCGGACCACGATCATGCTGATCTCGGCACTGCTGCTTCTCGTGCTGATCAATCCGGCGTTCGTGTATCTTGTCGCGCATCCGACCTTCGGCACGCTGATTGCGCTGCAGGTCGTATTCGGCTTTCTGATGACGGGCTACTTTGCGGCGCTGCCGGGTTTGCTCTCCGAGATGTTCCCGGTGCAGACGCGTACGACTGGCATGTCGCTGGCCTATAACATCGCCGTGACGATCTTCGGCGGCTTTGGGCCGTTCATCATCGCGTGGCTGATCAGCTTCACGGGTTCGAAGGCCGCGCCGAGCTATTACATGATTTTTGCCTCGGTCGTGAGCCTGGTGGCGCTGATGGCGGCGCGGCGTAAGCTTGGGTTCCGCTAAAACACGGCAAAGGCGGTAAACGCAAAAGGCCAGTTCGAGAGAACTGGCCTTTCTTATTGCGAGGTCCGCCTACAGCAAGCTCAGACTTGCGCGCCCGCGTTCGGATCGTCCGGATCGGTGCGTTCCTTCTTGTCCTTCACCAGATCTTCGCGCTTGACGCCGAGCCACATGGCGAGCGCTGCGGCCACGAACACCGACGAGTAGATACCGAACAGAATACCGACCGTCAGCGCCAGAGCGAAGTAGTGCAGCGTCGGGCCGCCGAACAGGAACATCGACAGCACCATCATCTGCGTACAGCCGTGGGTGATGATTGTGCGCGACATGGTGCTGGTGATCGCGTGGTTGATCACCTCGATCACGGTCAGCTTGCGTTCGCGGCGGAAGGTCTCGCGAATCCGGTCGAAGATAACGACGGATTCGTTCACCGAGTAGCCGAGCACCGCGAGCACCGCAGCCAGCACCGACAGCGAGAACTCCCACTGGAAGAACGCGAAGAAGCCGAGAATGATGATCACGTCGTGCAAGTTGGCGATCACGCCGGCCACTGCATATTTCCACTCAAAGCGGAACGACAGGTAGATCACGATGCCGACCACCACACAGGCCAGCGCGAGCAGGCCGTCGGTAGCGAGTTCCTTGCCGACCTGCGGGCCGACGAACTCCACACGCTGCAATTGCACCTGCGGATCCTGGCCTTTCAGCGCGCCCATCACCTGGTCGCTCTGTTGAGCCGACGTGTAGCCCTGCTTGAGCGGCAGACGGATCAGCACGTCGCGCGAGGTGCCGAAGTTCTGCACTTGCGCATCGGGATAGCCGAGCTTGTTGAGCGTGCCACGCACCGGTTCAAGCGGCGCAGCACCCGGATACTGCACTTCGATGACGGTACCGCCGGTGAATTCCACCGACAGATGCAGCCCGCGATGCAGCAGGAAAAACACAGCAGCGACGAACGTCAGCAGCGAGATTGCGTTGAACAGCAACGCACGCTGCATGAACGGAATGTCTTTGCGAAAACGGAAAAATTCCATGGTCTTGTTCTCCGGGACTCAGCGGGATGAACCCGGTTTCTGCGGCGTGTTCGACGAACCCGACGCGTCGCGACGGCGCACAGTCGGCTTGGTACGCGCCTGGGCCGCAGCTTTGGCCTTGGGCTTGGCGCTTGCCGCGGCGACGGCTCGCGCTGTGTCGGTCGCGGCATCTTCGTTGCCGAGGTAGGCGGCAGCGCCATCGATGCCTTCCGGCTGCGGACGCCACACCTGACCGATGGCCAGCGACTTGAGCTTCTTCTTGCCGCCGTACCAGAGGTTCACGAGGCCACGCGAGAAGAACACAGCCGAGAACATCGAGGTCAAGATGCCGATACAGTGAACCATCGCGAAGCCGCGCACCGGGCCGGAGCCGAAGGCGAGCAGCGCGAGGCCGGCAATCAGCGTGGTGACGTTCGAGTCGAGAATCGTCGCCCATGCGTGCGCGTAGCCGTTCTGGATCGCCAGTTGCGGCGGCGCGCCGTGGCGCAGTTCTTCGCGCACCCGTTCGTTGATCAGCACGTTCGCGTCGATCGCCATACCAAGCGCGAGCGCGATAGCGGCGATACCCGGCAAGGTGAGCGTGGCCTGCAACATGGACAGCACGGCGATCAGCAGCAGCAGGTTGACCGACAGGCCGATCATCGAGATCACGCCGAACAGCATGTAGTACGCGATCATGAAGACGGCGATTGCCACGAAGCCCCACACCACCGAGTGGAAGCCCTTCTTGATGTTGTCCGCACCGAGGCTCGGGCCGATCGTGCGTTCTTCGATGATGTCCATCGGCGCGGCGAGCGAACCGGCGCGCAACAGCAGCGCGAGGTCAGCAGCGCCTTGCGGCGTGGCCTGGCCGGTGATCTGGAAGCGGTCGCCCAGTTCCGACTGGATGGTCGCCACCGTCAGCACTTCGCCCTTGCCCTTTTCGAACAGCACCATCGCCATCGGCTTGCCGATGTTGTCGCGCGAGACACTGCGCACCGCGCGGCCACCGGCCGAATCCAGACGGATGTTGACCGACGGACGCTGATGTTCGTCGAAACCTGCCGACGCGTCGATGATGCGGTCACCCGTGAAGATGATCTGCTTGCGCAGCAGCACGGGCGTCTGGTTGCCTTGGGTGAACAGTTCGTCACCCGGCGGCACCGGATCGGACGGATTCGGATGCGTGTTCACCGGGTCGGCGAGGCGCGCTTCGAGCGTTGCCGTGCGGCCGATGATGTCCTTTGCCTTCGCCGTGTCCTGCACACCCGGCAGTTCGACGACGATACGGTCCGAGCCTTGCTGCTGGATCACCGGCTCGGCCACGCCGAGTTCGTTCACGCGGTTATGCAGCGTGGTGATGTTCTGCTTGAGCGCAGCGTCCTGCACGGCTTTCTGCACCGCCGGCGTGAACGTGCCGACCAGTTGCACACCGCCGTCCGGGTTCGCTTGCGAGGCCCACTGGAGTTCGCCGATGCCGCGGCCCAGTTGCTTGGATGCCGCGTCTGCCGTGGCCTGGTCGGCGAAATTGATCACCACCGTCTGGTTGACGCGGTTCACGCCGCCGTCGCGGATGTTGTTGTCACGCAGCATGGTGCGTGCATCCGATGCGTCGGAGTCGAGCTTCTTGTTGAGCGCGCCGGCCATGTCGACCTGCAGCAGGAAGTGCACGCCACCGCGTAAGTCCAGACCGAGGTACATCGGCAGCGCATGCAGGGCGGTCAGCCAGCGCGGCGACGCGCTTTGCAGGTTCAGTGCGACGATGAATTGCGGGTCGGTCGGGTCGCTGTTCAGCGACTTCTGCAGCAGGTCCTTCACGCGCAATTGCGTGTCGGTGTCGAGGAGCCGCACGCGGATGTTCGCGTTGGTCGACGAATTGTCGAACGTGACTTCGTCAGGCTTGATCTGATTGGCGGCAAGCGCCGTTTCGACTGCCGACAGCGTGGTCGAGTCGAGCTTGACCGTTGCCTTGCCGCTCGACACCTGCACCGCCGGCGCTTCGCCGAACAGATTGGGCAGGGTGTACACGAGGCCGATGACCAGAGCCACCAGCATCACGGCGTATTTCCAGAGGGGGTAACGATTCATGAGTGGTCCAACGGGAAGGTTGGCTTGGAAGCGATGCGTCCGGCGATGAGCGCGGGCAGTTCAGCGTTGTTCTGCGAGAACCGCCGGCGAGGCCGCGCCGGACGCGAGAGAGCAGGCCTTACAGCGACTTGATCGTGCCCTTCGGGAGAATCGTCGTGACCGACGCTTTTTGCACGGTGATTTCCGTGCCTTCCGAGATTTCGACGCCGACGTAAGCTTCACCCACCTTGGTCACCTTGCCGACGATGCCGCCGTTCGTGACCACTTCGTCGCCCTTGGCCATTGCGGAAAGCATGTTGCGATGTTCCTTCTGGCGCTTCATTTGCGGGCGAATCATGATGAAGTACAGCACGCCGAACATCAGGATCAGCGGCAGGAAGCTCATCAGGTTCGATTCAATGCCACCAGTTGCTGTGCCTTGGGCGAAGGCATTGGAAATGAACGACACGTTGGTCTCTCCGTTATAAGTCAAAACGATCAAAAAAATCAGCCGGTTATTCTACCACCGGCCAGACAGGGGTCGGCGCGGCGAATCGGCTTTGCGATCAACCGTTTAAAGCCTTTTTTGCCGTGCGCGAAAGTTAATTGTAAGGTTTTCCGCGCGAAGCCGACGGATTCCTCTGGCAAATTCGTCAGCTGATTCCCAAATGCCGGCTAATCGATGCCGCGCGCGCGGTCCTCGTGGAAGCGCTTGCGGAAGGGCTCGAACAGTTTTGCGTCGATCGCGTCGCGCATTTCCTGCATCAGCTCGAGGTAGTAGTGCAGGTTGTGAATCGTGTTCAACTGCGCACCGAGGATTTCCCCTACACGATGCAGATGGTGCAGGTAGCCACGGGTGAAATTTCGGCAGGTGTAGCAACCGCATTGCTCGTCGAGCGGGCGCAGCGAGTTCTTATGCGCGGCGTTACGGATCTTGATGTCGCCGAAACGGGTGAAGAGCCAGCCGTTGCGCGCGTTGCGGGTCGGCATCACGCAGTCGAACATGTCGACGCCGGCGGCCACGCCCGCCACCAGATCTTCCGGCGTGCCGACGCCCATCAGGTAGTGCGGCTTGTCGGCCGGCAACTTCGGGCCGATATGGTTCAGCACACGCATCATGTCTTCTTTCGGCTCACCGACTGACAGGCCACCGATTGCGAGACCGTGGAAATCCATCTCCGCGAGGCCCGCCAGCGACTCGTCGCGCAGGTCTTCAAACATGCCGCCCTGGACGATGCCGAACAACGCGTTCGGATTGCCGAGGCGGTTGAATTCGTCGATCGAGCGTTTGGCCCAGCGCATCGACATGCGCATCGAATCGGCCGCCTCCTGATGCGAAGTCGGCACGTTGTTGGTCGCGTAGGGCGTGCATTCGTCGAACTGCATGACGATGTCCGAGTTCAGCACCTTCTGGATCTGCATCGACACTTCGGGCGACAGGAAGAGCTTGTCGCCGTTGATCGGCGATGCGAACGTGACGCCATCTTCGGTGATCTTGCGCAGATCGCCGAGCGAAAACACCTGAAAACCACCCGAGTCTGTCAGGATTGGCTTCTTCCAGCCCATGAAGCCATGCAGGCCGCCGTGCGCCTCGATCGTTTCCAGACCCGGGCGCAGCCACAGGTGGAAGGTGTTGCCGAGAATGATCTGCGCGTGCATTTCTTCGAGCTCGCGCGGCTGGACCGCTTTCACGGTGCCGTAGGTGCCGACCGGCATGAAGATTGGCGTTTCGACCACGCCGTGATTCAGCGTGACGCGACCGCGGCGGGCCTGGCCGTCGGTGCGGAGCAGTTCGAATTTGAGGCCGTTGTCAGGGCGCGAGGGGGTGCTTGCGCAGGTATTGCAGGTACCGCTTGTATCGTGGGTATGACCGTCGGTCATGGGGACTCCTGTGCCACCGGAGGACAGTCCGGCGCAAATGATGAACGCCGCCGGGTAGGCCACGGCGGCTGGGTAAAGAAAACTTGAGATGCGGCGCCGATCTGCCGCTGCACGTGGGCGCAGGAGGTCAGCAACGACTGCCGCTACATCAACGTAGCAAGGAGCGGCAGACTACCGCGCGCGCTGCCGTCGCGCAACGCTATCGCACGGGATATCGCCGTGCGACACGAAACGGTTCAAGCGTCGCGGCGCGTGAGCAGCATCGCGTCGCCATAGCTGAAGAAGCGGTAACGCTGTTCGATCGCGTGGCGGTAAGCCTCGCGAATCGTCTCGACGCCCGCGAACGCCGACACCAGCATCAGCAATGTCGACTTCGGCAAATGGAAATTCGTCACCAACCGGTCGACCACGCGGAATGTGTAGCCCGGCGTGATGAAGATGTCGGTTTCCGTGCTGGCTGCACCGAGCGGGCGTCCGGCCGTGTCCGCATCGCGTGCGGCGGCTTCGAGTGCGCGCATCGACGTCGTGCCAACGGCGATCACGCGGTTGCCGCGCGCACGCGTCGCCGCGATTTTGTCGGCGAGCGATTGCGGCAGGTGATACCACTCGCTGTGCATCTTGTGCTCGGCCAGATTCTCCACCCGCACCGGCTGGAAGGTGCCGGCGCCGACGTGCAGTGTCAGCGTTGCGCGCTCTACGCCGCGGGCGTCGAGCCGCGCGAGCAGCGCGTCGTCGAAATGCAGGCCGGCGGTGGGCGCAGCCACCGCGCCCGGGTTTTGCGCGAACACCGTCTGGTAGCGGGTTTCGTCGGTCGCGTCGGGGTCGTGTTCGATGTACGGCGGCAGTGGCAGCCGGCCGAATTGCTCGATCAGCGTGAGGCAGTCGTCCGGGAAATGCAGCGTGTAGAACGGCTCGACGCGTTCGCCGACCGTCACGTCGAACGCGTCGGCCAGACGGATCGTGGTGCCCGGCTGCGGGCTCTTGCTCGCGCGGATCTGCGCGAGGGCGGTGCGCTCACCCGTCAGACGCTCTACCAGCACTTCGATCTTGCCGCCACTGGCCTTCTGGCCGAGGAAGCGCGCCTTCAGGACTTTGGTATCGTTGAAGACCAGCAGATCGCCGGGCGCGATGCACTCGGGTAACTCGGCAAAGCGGCGGTCGATCAGGCGCGCGGCGTCGGTCGCGCCGGCCGTGTTGGCCACTTCGAGCAGACGGCTGGCGCTGCGCTCGGGCAGCGCGACTTGCGCGATCAGCTCGGGCGGCAGATCGAAATCGAAATCGGAAAGCGTAAACATGCGGACGACTGGAAGCGAATTGGGACTGAATTGAGCCGAAGCCGGAGCCGGGCGGCTATGATTGCGGGACGCCGGAGCGGCCCGCGTGCCCGCGCGCTGATTGGCGGCGATACCTTTGACAGCCGATATTGTACTTGCGAAGCAACCCATGCCTTTGTCCGAACGCCGATTGCCCTCTGCTACCGATGAAGTGAGCGCCGAGCCGAAGCGCCGCGTCTCGCGGGGCAAAGCAGCGGCGGCTGAGCTGAACGACGTCGGCGGAGGTGTCGCGCCGGAGAGCGACAAGGCCGCGCGTGAAGGTGAGATGGTTGACCCATTCGGCGACAAGCCTGCCGGCAAACCCGCGGGCAAAGCCACCAGGAAGCCTGCTGCTGAAGCCGGCGCGAAGCCTGCGGCCAAACCCGTCGACAAGCTCGCCAAACTCGGCCTCACGCGCGACATCGATCTGGTGCTGCATCTGCCGATGCGCTACGAAGACGAGACCTCGCTGACGCCGATCGGGCATCTGCTGCCGGGTGGCATCTCGCAAACGGAAGGCGTGGTGTTCGACAACGAAATTGCCTATCGCCCGCGCCGCCAGTTGCTGGTGAAACTGCGCGACGACGCCGGCGACGAACTCGTCCTTCGCTTTCTGAATTTCTACGGCTCGCAGGTCAAGCAGATGGCGATCGGCGCGCGGCTGCGCGTGCGCGGCGATGTACGCGGCGGTTTCTTCGGCATGGAGATGGTGCACCCGGCGGTGCGCGTGGTCGACGAAGACACGCCGCTGCCGCAGGCGCTGACCCCGGTCTATCCGAGCACTGCGGGCGTGACACAGGCATATCTGCGCAAATCGATCGACAACGCGTTGTCGCGCACCTCGTTGCCGGAGTTGCTGCCCGAGCCGATCGCGCAAGCTTATTTGCAGCCGCTCGGCGTGCCGGCGCTGATGGAGGCGGTGCGCACGCTGCATCATCCGGGCGCCCAGTCCGACGAAACTGCGCTGATCGACGGCACGCATCCGGCGTGGGTGCGGATCAAGTTCGAGGAATTGCTGGCGCAGCAGATGTCGTTGAAGCGCGCCCATGACGAGCGCCGCACGCGTGCGGCGCCGGCGATGCCGCGCCGTAAGCTGGGCGACGAAGGAGCGCTGGTGGCACGTTTGCTGAAGGCGCTGCCGTTTTCGCTGACCGCGGCGCAGGAGCGCGTGGGCGGCGAGATCGCGCTCGATTTGACGCAGCCTCATCCGATGCAGCGGTTGTTGCAGGGTGACGTGGGCAGTGGCAAGACGATTGTGGCCGCTCTGGCCGCGGCGCAAGCGATCGACGCCGGCTACCAGGCCGCGCTGATGGCGCCGACCGAAATTCTCGCCGAACAGCACGCGCGCAAATTGCGCGGCTGGCTGGAGCCGCTCGGAGTAAGCGTCGCGTGGCTCGCCGGCAGTCTGAAGACGAAGGAAAAGCGCGCCGCAATCGAGGCGGCGGCGCTTGGTACGGCGCAGCTTGTGATCGGTACGCACGCGATCATCCAGGACGCAGTCGAGTTCGCACGGCTGGGGTTGGTGATCGTCGACGAACAGCATCGCTTCGGCGTGGCGCAGCGTCTTGCCTTGCGCGCCAAGGCGCGGAACGCCGCCGATGGGGCGCGCGATTTCCAGCCGCATCAATTGATGATGTCCGCGACGCCGATTCCGCGCACGCTGGCGATGACCTACTACGCCGACCTCGACGTTTCGACCATCGACGAATTGCCGCCTGGGCGCACACCGATTCTGACCAAGCTCGTCTCCGACGCGCGACGCGAAGAGGTGATCGGCCGCGTGCGCGAGGCTGCGTTGACGGGGCGCCAGGTGTACTGGGTGTGTCCGCTGATCGAGGAAAGCGAGACCTTGCAGTTGCAGACCGCGGTGGAGACCTACGAGACGCTGGTGGCCGCGTTGCCCGAATTGAACGTCGGGCTGGTGCACGGACGTCTCGCGCCGGCGGAGAAGGCCGCGGTGATGGATGCGTTCACGCGCAACGAAGTGCAGCTTCTGGTGGCGACGACGGTGATCGAAGTGGGTGTCGATGTGCCGAATGCGTCGCTGATGGTGATCGAGCATGCCGAGCGGTTCGGTCTCGCGCAGTTGCATCAGTTGCGCGGACGGGTGGGGCGCGGAAGTGCGGCTTCGGTCTGCGTGTTGCTCTATACCGGTCCGCTGTCGATGACGGCGCGGGCGCGCTTGCAGACCATGCGCGAGACGACTGACGGATTCGAAATTGCGCGGCGCGACCTTGAGATTCGCGGTCCGGGAGAGTTTCTTGGCGCCCGGCAGTCGGGCGCGGCCATGTTGAGGTTTGCCGATCTCCAGAATGACCAGTGGCTCATCGAGCCGGCCAGAGAGGCCGCCGCGGCTTTGCTCGCGACTTATCCGGACGTGGTGATGCAGCATCTAGCCCGCTGGCTCGGGGCGCGGGAGCAGTATCTGAAGGCTTGAGGATGGCTCCTTGACGGCAGACACGCCCGTCTATCCGGCCGCCAAAGGACCAAAAGGTTGGCGAACCGACCCTATAGGTGTATAACTAGAACCTATCGAACTCATCGCACTGATTGGTCCCCCAATGACGCTCACCGAATTGAAATACATCGTCGCGGTTGCCCGCGAACGGCACTTCGGCCGGGCCGCCGAAGCGTGTTTCGTTAGCCAGCCGACCTTGTCGGTGGCCATCAAAAAGCTTGAAGACGAGCTCAACGTACAGATCTTCGAGCGCGGCACCAGCGAAGTCAGTGTCACGCCGATCGGCGAACAGATTGTCACGCAAGCGCAGCGCGTTCTCGAACAGACGCTCGCCATCAAAGAGATCGCGAAACAGGGCAAAGACCCGCTGGTCGGGCCGTTGCGCCTCGGCGTCATCTACACGATCGGGCCGTATCTGCTGCCTACGCTCGTCAAACAGATGATCAAGCGCGTCCCGCAGATGCCGCTGATGCTGCAGGAAAATTACACGGTCAAGCTGATCGAACTGCTCAAGCAGGGCGAAATCGACGTCGCCATCATGGCGCTGCCGTTCGCGGAAACGGGTCTCATGCAGCGCCCACTCTATGACGAACCGTTTGTCGTTGCACTGCCCTCCGGTCACGCGTGGGAAAACCGCGCGAAGATCGACGCCGAGGATCTGAAGCAGGAAACCATGCTGCTGCTTGGCAGCGGCCACTGCTTCCGCGACCATGTGCTGGGCGTCTGCCCGGAGCTGATGCGCTTCTCGCAGAACGCGGACGGCATCCAGAAGACCTTTGAAGGTTCGTCACTGGAAACCATCCGTCATATGGTGGCGAGCGGCGTCGGCATTACCGTGCTGCCGCGCATGTCGGTGCACGAGGTCAAGCCGCACGCCGGCGGTATCGACGCCGGCCTGCTCAGCTACGTCGCCTTCGACGAACCGGTGCCGGATCGCCGTGTGGTGCTTGCCTGGCGCAAGAGCTTCACGCGGACGCCCGCGATCGACGCCGTCTGCGACGCGATCAACGCCTGCGATCTGACGGGCGTCAAAAAGCTCGATCTGCCTGTCGCCGTCAACTGACCGGCCGTACCCGCGCCCAAGCCGGGCCGCCGCGCACCCTTTGCGGCCGGTCCGGCGGCATTCAAGGCGGCAATAGGCGCACTCCCTATCGAATAGATAAAATTAATCAAACACGTTAATTCGATAGCGTTGTTATAGTTTCCTCCATGGATCGCCCGATCCCATCAGACCCGGAGGAAATCATGACGCAGCCGAACTCGCAGCAAGTCCCAATCGTCGTCGCTCAACCCGCCCGCATAACCACTGGCAGCACCGGCACTTTCGCCACGTCGGTGCGCGGCATGGGCACGGTTGCATTGTCCTTGCTGGTCGATCGGGCCCTGTCCGCATAAGCCGTAGGCATCAGCGCGCCGCACCTCTTCCCCGCATTCCGTTTCCGATCAAAGCCACTCAGGAGTCCCGCATGTCCGAACGTAAGCTCACCAATGCAGCCGGCGCACCCATCGCCGACAACCAGAACTCGATGACCGCCGGCGCGCGCGGTCCGGTCGTCCTGCAAGACGTCTGGCTGCTCGAAAAACTCGCTCACTTCGATCGCGAAGTGATTCCGGAACGCCGCGTTCACGCCAAAGGTTCGGGCGCATTCGGCACGCTGAAGGTCACGCACGACATCTCGCGTTTCACAAAGGCGAAAGTGTTCGCCCAGGTCGGCAAGGACACGCCGCTCTTCATGCGCTTTTCGACGGTGGCGGGAGAACGCGGCGCCGCCGACGCGGAACGCGACGTGCGCGGTTTTTCGATCAAGTTCTACACGGAAGAGGGCAACTGGGACGTGGTCGGCAACAACACGCCAGTGTTCTTCATCCGCGATCCGCTGAAGTTCCCAGACTTCATCCATACGCAAAAGCGTGACCCGTACACCAACATGCGCAGCAATATCGCGGCATGGGATTTCTGGTCGCGTCATCCGGAGTCTTTGCATCAGGTCACCATCCTGATGAGCGATCGTGGCATTCCGCAGAACTTCCGCCAGATGCACGGCTTCGGCTCGCACACGTACTCGTTCATCAACGCGAACAACGAGCGTTTCTGGGTGAAGTTCCACTTCAAGTCGATGCAAGGCATTGAGAACTTTACCGATGCAGAAGCGGCGCAAGTGGTGGCACAGAACCGTGAAAGCGCGCAACAGGATCTGCTCACGAGCATTGAAGCAGGCAACTTCCCGAAATGGCGTTTTGCGATTCAGGTGATGCCGGAAGCGGAAGCCGCGAACTATCGCTTCAATCCGTTCGACATCACGAAGGTGTGGTCGCAGAAGGACTACCCGCTGATCGACGTCGGCACGATCGAATTGAATCGCAACGCGGCGAACTATTTCGCGGATGTGGAGCAGGCGGCGTTCACGCCCGCCAACGTGGTGCCGGGTATCGGCTTCTCGCCGGACCGTCTGTTGCAAGGCCGGTTGTTCTCGTATGGCGACACGCAGCGCTATCGCCTCGGCGTCAATCACCATCAGATTCCGGTGAATGCCCCGCGTTGCCCGGTTCACCATTCGTTCCATCGCGACGGCGCGATGCGCACGGACGGCAACCTCGGCGGCAATGTGAACTACGAGCCGAATCGCTTCGGCGACTTCGCGCAGGACGCCAATGCAGCGGAGCCGCCGCTCGCAGCGGGTACGGTCGATCGTTACGAGCATCGCGAGGACGAGGACTACTACACGCAGCCGGGCATGTTGTTTGCGCTCTTCGATGCGGCACAGCGTCAGCGGCTGTTCGGCAACATCGCACGCCATATCAACGGTGTGCCGCAAGAGATCGTCGCGCGTCAGATCGAGCATTTCCGCCGTGCTGATCCGGCCTATGCGCAAGGCGTGATCGCCGCGATGGCCGAGCTCGCTGAAGGCGGCAAGAAGTGAGCAGTTGAAGTGAGTTGATGCAGCAGGGCAGGGCGCATCGGCGCCCCGCCGGTATTGATACGAATCGAGGAAGCACGATCATGATCCAGATGATGATGTCCACCATTGGCGGCTCGTCGGCCGCGCGCGGCAAGCAACGGCAGTACGTATTGACGCTGCGCAAAGCTGTGGGATTCGCGATCGTCTCGAGCGGACTCGTGGTGATCGTTGCGCAAGCCGTGCAACATGCATTGGGTGCGTGATTGAACGCGAGACTGCGGGTGCGGTAAGCGACCACGCGTCACACGAACGCAGCTGCTTTCTAAGCTAAACTGGCGGGCGTTCGGCGTGCCGGGTTTGCTATCCGCACGCCGTCACTCTACCGACCGGTTCGTATCACTCTTCAAAGGAGTCATCATGGCCAAGAAAGAAGCCGTACAGCACGTCAATATCGGGATCAGCGACAAGGATCGCAAGAAGATTGCAGAAGGTCTGTCGCGACTGCTCGCCGACACCTACACGCTTTACCTGAAGACCCACAACTTTCACTGGAACGTGACGGGTCCGATGTTCAACACGCTGCATCTGATGTTCGAAACGCAGTACAACGAGTTGTCGCTCGCGGTCGATTCGATCGCTGAACGTATCCGTGCACTGGGCGTGCATGCGCCGGGCAGCTACAAGGAATTCGCGAAGCTGTCGTCGATTCCGGAAGCTGACGGCGTGCCGGCCGCGGAAGACATGATCCGCCAACTGGTGGAAGGCCAGGAAGCCGTGGTGCGTACCGCGCGCGCGATTTTCCCGTCGACGGAAGCCGCCAACGACGAGCCGACCGCTGATTTGCTGACGCAACGCATGCAAACGCACGAAAAAACCGCGTGGATGCTGCGCTCGATGCTGGCTTAAATGCTTGCTTTAGCGTTCCGGGCGTTGTGCCTGGGATTTCAGCGCGGCGCTTGCGCGTTGGATTGAGTTGAGTGGCAACACAAACAAAGCCTCCCTTTGCGGGAGGCTTTGTTTTTTGCGGCGCTGGATCCGGATTCAGCTGTAGCTCAAGGCCCGACTGCGGTTGCGGCCTCGGTTTTGGCCCCCAGCAGGTCAGCTTCACCCCGCCTGAAGGCCGACTGCGGTCCGCATCCCGTAAAATAGCGGCACCGTCTGCACTTCACCGAATCCGCCCATGTTCGCCCGACTTCCCCTGTATCTGCGCCTCGTGCGCATGGACAAGCCGATCGGCAGCCTGCTGCTGCTGTGGCCGACGCTCAATGCGCTGTGGATTGCGTCCGACGGCCATCCGTCATGGCCGCTGCTGGTGATTTTCACGGTGGGTACCGTGCTGATGCGCTCGGCGGGTTGTGCGATCAACGACTACGCGGATCGCGATTTCGATCGCTACGTGAAGCGCACGGAAAACCGGCCGATCACATCGGGCAAGGTCAAGGCATGGGAAGCGGTGGCGCTGGCGGCCGGCTTGTCGCTGCTGGCCTTTTTGCTGATTCTGCCGCTGAATACGCTGACGAAGGAGTTGTCGGTGGCTGCGCTGTTCGTCGCCGGTTCGTATCCGTTCACGAAGCGCTTCTTTGCGATTCCGCAGGCTTATCTAGGCATTGCGTTCGGTTTCGGCATTCCGATGGCGTTCGCCGCAATTCAGGATCACGTGCCGATGCTGGCCTGGGTCATGCTATTGGCCAATGTGTTCTGGTCGGTTGCGTACGACACTGAATACGCGATGGTCGATCGCGACGACGACATCAAGATCGGCATCCGCACGTCGGCGCTAACCTTCGGCCGCTTCGACGTGGCGGCGATCATGCTGTGCTATGCGGCGACGCTGGGGATTTACGTCGGCATCGGCGTGATGCTCGGCTTCGGCGTGTTGTATTGGCTGGGATGGGCGGCAGCGGTGGGCTGCGCAATCTATCATTACACGCTGATCCGCAATCGCGAGCGCATGGCGTGTTTCGCGGCATTCCGTCATAACAACTGGTTGGGCGGCGCGCTGTTTGTCGGTATCGCAGCGCATTACGCAGTGGCTTCGTTTTAGTTCTTCTGCGGTTCTCTAGCGCTGCGGACGCCGCCTCGGTTCGATTCGAGGCAGTGCGTCCGTCGGGGTCACTCGGCTCCTGACTGCTGAGCGCGGACTTCAGACCGCCCTTACAGCTTGCCGAACTCGTCGCCCATTTCCTTGGCGCGCGCATTGGCGGCAAGCGCGCCGCGTACGATCGCATCCTTGATCCCGCTCGCTTCGAACGAGGCCAGCGCGGCGGCTGTGGTGCCGCCCTTCGACGTCACACGTTCGCGTAACAGGCTCGGCGGCTCGTCCGAATTCGCGGCCAATTGTGCCGCGCCGGTGAACGTCGCGACCGCCAGCGCGCGGCCTTGCGCTTCATCCATACCGAGTTGACGCGCGGCTTCCTGCAGCGCCTCGATGAAATAAAACACGTAAGCAGGGCCACTGCCCGAAATCGCGGTGACAGCGTCGATCTTCGCTTCGTCGTCGAACCAGACGGTTTCGCCAACTGCGCCCAGCACCTGCGACGCGAGCGCGCGGCCGGTTTCGTCGACGCTGCCGGTCGCGACGAGGCCCGTGACACCCATGCCGATCAGCGCCGGCGTATTCGGCATCACACGTACGATGCGTGCGTGGCCATTCAGCCAGCGCGACATGTCATCCATGCGAATACCCGCGACGATGCTAATCGCCAGTTGCGACGCCGTCAGATGCGGCGCCAGTGCCTCGGCGACACTCTTCAGGATCTGCGGCTTCACCGCCAGCACGACGGCGTCATACGACGCGAGCGCGGCGTCCGCGGCCGCGCCGGTCTTGACACCGAATTGCTGCTCATTGCGTTGGCGCGCGTCTTCGTTGGGGTCGATTGCGCACAGATCAGTGGGCGCGACGCCGCGCTTGATAAGACCGCCGATCAACGCGGCGGCCATATTGCCACCGCCGATAAAAGCAATTTTCATGATGTTCCGAAAGAAGTGCCGTGAGGTGTCGAGAAGGGAAAGGTCTGAAACGGTCAGTGAGAGTAATCGCGCGCACCGAAGATCGCCGTGCCGACGCGCACAATAGTCGCGCCTTCCAGCACGGCGGCTTCGAGGTCGCTCGACATGCCCATCGAGAGCGTATCGAGTTCGAGGCCGTCGTTACGCAGACGTTCGAACAGTTCACGCAGTCGGCGATGCGGTGCGCGCTGTTCTTCGATGCTGCTGGCCGGCTCTGGAATCGCCATCAGTCCGCGCAGATTCAGCTTCGGCAGCGCGGCGATTGCCTGCGCGACCTCGACGGCCTCAGGAATGCTCGCACCGCTTTTCGACGCTTCGCCGCTAACGTTGACCTGCAGGCAGACGTTCAACGGCGGCAGGTTGTCCGGGCGCTGCTCCGACAGCCGCTGTGCGATCTTCAGACGGTCGACCGAATGCACCCAGTTGAAATTCTCGGCAACTGGCCGCGTTTTGTTCGATTGCAACGGCCCGATGAAATGCCATTCGAGCGCGGCCCGCAGATCGGCCAGCGCTTCGATCTTGGTGATCGATTCCTGCACGTAGTTCTCACCGAACGCGCGTTGGCCGGCTGCGTAGGCGCCGCGCACGTCTTCGGCGGGAAACGTCTTCGAGACCGCGAGCAGGGTGATCGAACGCGGGTCGCGTCCGGCCACCTGCGCGGCGAGGGCGATGCGCTGCTGCACCGCTTCGAGGTTGTGAATCAGATCGGGCATGGAACGGAACCGGAAGTCTGGCGAAAGGCGATGATCGAATTATACGGACGCCGCCACCTCGTGCCGCTTTATACCGCTGCGGGACAGGCGGACGCACTTGCGATGACGTACCGCAAGCCACGTGCCGCGCTTCTCGTCAAAATCGATCGCCTCAGGCGGACAGCATGTGCTCCACCAGTTCGATCCAGTGCGCGACGGGCGTGGACGTGCCGCTTTGCAGATGCGCAATGCAGCCGACGTTGGCCGACACGATCACCTGCGGCTCCTGCGCCTGCAGCCGCTCGAGCTTCTGGTCGCGCAGTGCGTACGAGAGCTTGGGCTGGGTCAGCGAATAAGTCCCGGCCGAGCCGCAGCAGAGATGATTGTCGGCGGGCAGGCGCACTTCCACGCCGAGCGCCGTCAGCAGATGTTCGACCTTGCCGCGTACCTGCTGACCATGCTGCAACGTGCACGGCGGATGGAATGCCACCGTATGGATCGCGCGGCGGCGTGTCACGGCGACGAGCGCTTCTTCGAACTCCGGCAGGATCTCCGCGACGTCGCGCGTCAGCTCGGTCACGCGGCGCGCCTTCTCCGCGTACGCGGGATCGTTGCGCAGCAGATGCCCGTATTCCTTGACCGTCGCGCCGCAGCCTGACGCATTCATCACGATCGCTTCGACACCCTGTTCGATATATGGCCACCACGCGTCGATGTTGGCGCGCAGGTCGTCGAGCGCTTCGTCGTTGTAGCCCAGGTGCAGACGGATTGCACCGCAACAGCCTGCTTCGGGCGCGATCAACGTTTCCACGCCGAGCGCGTCGAGCACCCGTGCCGTTGCGACGTTGACGTTCGGCATCATCGACGGTTGCACGCAGCCCGCGAGCATCAGCATCTTGCGCGGATGTTTCGCAGTCGGCCATTCGAGCGGACGCTGGCGCGCGGGCACCTTGTCGCGCAGTTTCTTCGGCAGGAGCGGGCGGATATGCTGACCGATTCGCATGGTCGGCGTGAACAGCGCGCTATTCGGCACGAAGCTCGCGAGCAGCCGGCGCACCATCCGCTGGCCGAGCGGGCGCGTGACCTTTTCCTCGGTGATCTTGCGTCCGATCTCGACCAGCCTGCCGTATTGCACGCCGGAAGGGCAGGTCGTCTCGCAACTGCGGCAAGTGAGGCAGCGGTCCAGGTGGACTTGGGTGCTGCGCGTGACCGCCGCGCCTTCCACCATCTGCTTGATCAGATAGATGCGGCCACGTGGGCCGTCAAGTTCGTCGCCAAGTATCTGATAGGTCGGGCAGGTCGCGGTGCAGAAGCCGCAGTGCACGCAATTGCGCAGGATGGCGTCGGCTTCGTCGCCATCCGGCGTGTTGCGAATGAAGTCCGCGAGGTTGGTTTGCATCGCGTCGCTCAGAAGTCGGGGTAGAGGCGGCCGCGATTGAAAATGCGGGCCGGGTCGAAGGCGGTTTTCAGGCCGCGATGGATTTTCATCAGCGGTGCGGGCAGCGGTGTGAATACGCCTGCGCCGCGGTCGTAGCCATAGCCGCTACGAAAGATGGTGGCGTGGCCGCCGGCCTGTTTGGCGCTGATGCGCACGGTTTGCGCATCGGTGTCGGTGATCCACCAACGCTGGCCGCCGCCCCATTCCATCAGCTGGGCGCCGGGCAATTGCATCGGCTCGGTGATCGATGGCAGTGCGAGGCGCCAGAGCGCGGCTTTCGGCGGGATGGCCGCAAAGAACGAGTCGGTCTGTTCGCGCAGGCCGGCCCAGAAGCGCTCCGCTTCAACGGCATCGACAACTTCGCCGCCGAGCGCCGTGCGCGCTGCTTTGACCGCGGCTTCCGCGCCGGCCATCCGCACGGCCAGCGTGCCGTGACGCCATGCGCTCGCCGTGATCGGCAGTGGGCGGCCGCCCCATTCGTTGAGCTTACGGACCGCATCGGTGCCGTTCATGTCGAATTTGAGCGTGGTTTCGGCCTGCGGCAGCGGCAGTACCTTGACCGACAGTTCGAGGATCAGCCCAAGGGTGCCCAGCGAACCCGCCATTAAACGGGAGACGTCGTATCCGGCGACGTTCTTCACCACCTGGCCGCCAAAATGCAGCGGCTGGCCTTGGCCGTTCATGATGACGGCGCCCAGCACGAAGTCGCGCGCCGCACCGGCCGACGGGCGGCGTGGACCGGCGATGCCCGCCGCGATGCAGCCGCCGAAGGTCGCCTGCGGCCCGAAATGTGGCGGCTCGAAGGCGAGCATCTGATGGTGTTCGGCGAGCGCGGCCTCGATCTCCAGCAGGGGTGTGCCCGCGCGTGCCGTGATGACCAGTTCGGCCGGGTCGTAGGCGATGATGCCGCGATAAGCGCGCGTGTCGAGGATGTCACCTTCCAGCGTCTGACCGTACCAGTCTTTGGTGCCGCCGCCACGGATGCGCAGTGTGCGCCCTTCGGCGCTGGCTGAACGCACGCGTTCAGACCAAACGGCGACGATGTCGTCCTCTTCCATGGTGTCCTGCTTCATTGTGTTTCGATTGATTGTACCGGGCGGCGGCGCGCTGGCAACCCGGAGCGGACCCGCATCGGGTAATCAGGGTGGGAGCGGTGAGGCGCTTGGCGCTTGGGGCTTGTGGATGCGTCGGCGGGGAGTGCGCGTGCAGGGAGGCGGGCTGGTCGTGGGCGGGATCCCGCTATGTGGACAGGCGGCGCAGAGCCGGGCGGCGGCCGCGCCATGTGACGCTGCGGAACCGCCTTGGTCCGGCAGCATCATCAGCCGTCTTAAAACCGCGGCAGGTCCGGGTGCGGCAGCAAGCCGCCGCGCACATGCATCTTGCCGTACTCGGCGCAACGCGCGCGGGTGGGAATGCCCTTGTCGGGATTGAGCAAGCCCGGCGCGTCGAAGGCGCGTTTGACCGCATGGAATGCATCGCGCTCTTCGGGCGAAAACTGCACGCACATCGAATTGATTTTCTCGATGCCCACACCGTGCTCGCCGGTCACCGTGCCACCCAGCTCCACGCAGGTTTCGAGAATGTCCGAACCGAAGGCTTCTGCCCGGTGCCACTCGTCCATATCGTTGCCGTTGAACAGGATCAGCGGATGCATGTTGCCGTCGCCTGCATGGAACACGTTGATGCAACGCAGGCCGTATTTCTTCTCCATGACTTCGATGCGCGCCAGCAGCGGTCCGATACTGCGGCGCGGCACGGTGCCGTCCATGCAGTAGTAGTCGGGCGAAATGCGGCCTGCCGCGGGAAACGCGTTCTTGCGCCCGGACCAGAAGCGCAGCCGTTCATTCTCCGAGCGCGAAATCTGGATGCGGGTTGCACCCTGTTCACGCAGCACCGCGGTCATGCGCACGATTTCGTCGGCCACTTCTTCAGCCGTACCGTCTGATTCGCACAGCAGGATCGCCGCCGCGTCGAGGTCGTAGCCCGCGTTGACGAATTCTTCGACGGCGCGCGTAGCCGGTTTGTCCATCATCTCCAGACCAGCCGGAATGATGCCTGCTGCAATGATGCCGGCGACCGCGTTGCCGCCTTTCACGACGTCGTCGAAACTGGCCATGATGACCTGCGCCGTTTGCGGCTTCGGGATCAGCTTGACGGTGACTTCGGTGACGATCGCGAACATCCCTTCGCTGCCGATCAGCACCGCGAGCAGATCGAGTCCGGGCGCGTCAGGCCCGAGTGAACCGAATTCGACGATGTCGCCTTCCATCGTCACGGCGCGAACACGCAGCACGTTGTGCACGGTAAGGCCGTACTTGAGGCAGTGCACGCCGCCCGAATTCTCGGAGACGTTGCCGCCGATCGTGCAGGCGATCTGCGACGACGGGTCGGGCGCGTAGTAAAGCCCGTAGGGCGCGGCGGCTTCGGATATCGACAGATTGCGCACCCCCGGTTGCACGGTCGCGGTCCGGGCATACGAGTCGACTTCGACGATCTTGCGGAAGCGCGCAAGCGACACCACCACGCCGTGCCGAATCGGCATCGCCCCGCCGGACAAACCGGTGCCCGCGCCGCGCGGCACGATCGGCACGTCGAGCCGGTGACATATCTGCACGATGCGCTGGACCTGCGATTCCGTCTCGGGCAATGCGACCGCGAGCGGCAGACGCCTGTACGCGGCGAGGCCGTCGCACTCGTAGGCAACGGTGTCTTCTTCGCGATACAGCAGACAGTGGTTCGGCAGCACGGCCATCAACGCCTGCACGACTTCGCGCTGGCGCTGGGCGAGAACTTCGGCCGTCAGTTCGACGGGTGCGTTCATATGACTTGTCTCCTGGTGTCTTTCACGCTGCGTGCCCGGTCAAGCCTGGTTGTGCGGCAGCAGGCGTTGCCGCTGCCGCTGTGCTGCAACTGAGCTGAGTGCTGATGACGCCTCAAGCTGCCCAGGAAAAGATCTTGCCCGGGTTCATCAGATTGTGCGGATCGAGCGCGTGTTTGATGGAGCGCATCGTGTTGACGGCGACTTCGCCGTGTTCTTCGAGCAGGAAGTTCATCTTGTGCAGACCGACACCGTGCTCGCCCGTGCAGGTGCCGTCCATGCGTAGCGCGCGTTGCACGATGAGATGGTTCAGGCGCTCGGCCTCGACGAGTTCTTCCGGCTTGTTCGGATCGATCAGGATCGCGACGTGGAAGTTGCCGTCGCCGACATGGCCGACGATCGGGCAGGGCAGCGGCGATGCCTTCAGATCCTGCTCGGTTTCCATCACGCATTCCGCGAGACGCGAGATCGGCACGCACACATCGGTCGTGACGGCGCGGCAGCCGGGCTTCAGCTGCAGCATCGCGAAATAGGCGTTGTGGCGCGCGTTCCACAGGCGGCTGCGGTCTTCCGGCCGGGTTGCCCATTCGAAGCCTTCGCCGGCATTCTGCGCCGCCAGCTCCTGCACCAGTTCGGCTTGCTCTTTCACCCCGGCTTCGGTGCCGTGGAATTCGAAGAACAGCGTAGGCGCCTCGCGCAACGTCAGGTTCGAATGGCGATTGATCGAGCGGATCGCGAGCGAGTCGACGAACTCGACGCGTGCAATCGGCACGCCCATCTGAATCGTTTCGATGACCGCGCGCACCGCATCGCCCATCGACGGGAACGTGCAGACCGCAGCCGAGACCGCTTCCGGTTGCGGATACAGCCGGACGGTGATTTCGGTAATCACGCCGAGCGTGCCTTCCGAGCCGACGAACAGACGCGTGAGGTCGTAACCCGCGGACGACTTGCGCGCGCGCGTGCCGGTCTTGATCACGCGGCCGTCGGCGAGAACCACCGTCAGCCCGAGTACGTTTTCGCGCATCGTGCCGTAGCGCACGGCGTTGGTGCCCGAGGCGCGCGTGGCCGACATGCCGCCGATGCTCGCGTCAGCACCCGGATCGATCGGGAAAAACAGGCCAGTGTCGCGCAGTGCTTCGTTCAACTGCTTGCGCGAGATGCCGGGTTCGACGGTGACGGTCAGGTCTTCGGCGTTGATCGACAACACGCGGTTCATTTCCGACAGGTCGATCGATACGCCGCCCTGGACCGCCAGCAGATGCCCTTCGAGCGACGAACCGTTGCCGTAGGGGATGATCGGGACGTTGTACTGCCCGCACAGCCGGACGATGGTTTGCACATCCTCCGTATTGCGCACGAATACGACGGCGTCGGGCAGTTGGGGATCGAACGGTGATTCGTCGCGGCCATGGTGGGCACGCACGGCTTCCGCGGTGGACACGCGTTCGCCGAAGGCGGCTTTGAGGGCAGTCAGCAACTCGGCGGGAAACGGCCGGCGTAGCGGGGCCGGCGGCACGGGATGATTCACGCATGTCTCCTGATATTGGGGCGGAGCTGTTCTACAGCTTGTGCTTCATTTTACGCCGATCATCCGCGGGTCGGCGTTGGGGACGGCTGCCGCTTCTATAATGGTGGCGACCTCACGATGCGCGCAATATGGATAACCCGGTGACCGATCTGGTGGCTTACTTACCGGATTCACTGGCGCCGCGCAGACGCATCGTTACTGAATGAATGCATGGGAGACATCATGGGCAACCGCTTGAGCAAGATCGCCACCCGTACGGGCGACGACGGCAGCACCGGTCTCGGCGATGGCCGGCGCGTGCGCAAAGACAGCGCGCGCATTGCCGCAATCGGCGACGTCGATGAACTCAATTCGAATCTCGGCGTGTTGCTGTGCGAAACGCTGCCCGACAAGGTGCGGGCGGCGTTGGTCGCGATTCAGCACGACCTGTTCGATCTTGGCGGTGAGCTCTGCATTCCCGGCCACACGATGATTACCGACAAGCATCTCGGTCAACTCGACGACTGGCTGGCCGACTACAACGCCACCCTGCCGCCATTGAAGGAATTCATTCTGCCCGGCGGCTCGCGCGCAGCCGCACTTGCGCATGT
Source organism: Paraburkholderia sediminicola (assembly GCF_046026675.1). Lineage (GTDB taxonomy): Bacteria > Pseudomonadota > Gammaproteobacteria > Burkholderiales > Burkholderiaceae > Paraburkholderia > Paraburkholderia sediminicola_F. The sequence goes on from NZ_JAQQEY010000001.1 coordinate 570,161, forward strand.
GTGCCGTACGGTGTGCCGGCGCGCCGAACGGTCGATCGTCGCGCTTGGTGAAAGCGAGGCGGTCAATGAGGCGCCGCGCCAGTATGTGAACCGGCTGTCCGATCTGTTGTTCGTGCTCGCGCGCGTGCTCAATCGCGCGGACGGCGGCAGCGATGTGCTGTGGCAGCACGATCGTAGCGCCGGCTAACGCGGCGCTTCAGTCCCTTTAAGCGCCTGTGACAATCTGTCCGGGATAAAACTTCTCCTTAAAGATGTATTGTAAATGCATCTTTAAGGAGAAGTCGTTATGACCGCACTCACCGCCGACCAGATCGCCCGCGTCAAAGCCACCGTTCCCGTGCTTGCCTTGCACGGCACGACCATCACCAAACGCTTCTACAAGCGCATGTTCGCGCACCATCCCGAGTTGAAGAACGTGTTCAACCAGACTCATCAGAAGAGCGGCAATCAACCGGAGACGCTGGCGAAGGCGGTATACGCATATGCCGCCAATATCGATAACCTCGGCGCGCTGGGTCCCACCGTCTCACGCATCGCGCATAAGCATGTGAGTCTGAATATCCGGCCGGAACAGTATCCGATCGTGGGACGCCACCTGTTAGGCGCGATTGTTGATGTGCTCGGCGACGCAGTCGATCAGGAGACGCTCGGCGCATGGGAAGTCGCTTATGGGCAGCTTGCGGATATTTTCATCGGCACAGAGGCCAAGCTTTACGAAGGTGCGGCGTGGAGCGGCTTCCGGCCGTTCAAGGTTGCGCGCAAGGAAGTGGAGAGCGATGAAATCACCTCGTTCTATCTGACGCCCGCCGACGGCTCACCGGCCTGCGGCTTCGAGCCAGGCCAATATCTGAGCGTGAAGCGTTTCGTGGATGAACTCGGCGTCGATCAGCCGCGGCAGTACAGCTTGTCGGATGCGCCGAACGGCAACTGGCTGCGTATCTCGGTGAAGCGCGAAGCCGGCCGCGAAGATACGGCGCCCGGCCATGTATCGAACCTCCTGCACGACGGTGTGGAAGTGGGCGCGGTGGTGCATGTCAGCGCACCAGTGGGCGACTTCACACTGGACCGCAAGAAGACGACGCCCGTGGTGCTGATCAGCGGCGGCGTGGGCGTAACCCCGATGATCTCGATGTTCTCCACGTTACTCGCCGACCAGAGTGGGCGCAGCGTGACCTTCGTGCATGCCTGCCGCAATGGCCGCGTGCATGCGTTCCGGCAATGGCTGAACGATACGGTAGCGGCGCATCCCAACGTCACGCGTGCGGTGTTCTACGAAGCCATTGAAGCGTGCGATCGCGCTGGTATCGACTACGACTTCGAGGGCCGCCTCGACCTCACGAAAATCGCCGGCAAGGTGATCGTTCCCGATGCGGATTACTACATCTGCGGGCCGGTGCCGTTCATGCGCGCGCAATGCGAGGCGTTGGCCTCGCTCGGTGTGGATTCGGCGCGGATTCACACCGAAGTGTTCGGTTCAGGCGTGGTGCAGTGAAACAAGGGCGCACGGCAAGCGACGTGTGAAAGCACGCGCGGACGTGCCGTGCACCTTATCCAACCGCCAGTGTGACCGGCTTGCCGATCCGGCTCATCATTTCGACCAGGGTATCGATAGTGAATTTGGTGGTCTTCTTGTTGACCACGTCTGACACGCGCGGACGCGATACCATCAGAATCTCGGCCGCCTCGGCCTGCTTCAGATGATGTTGCTCGATCCAGCTGGACAGCTCGGTCATCAGCTGTTCCTTGAGCAGCCGCGTGTCGTTGATCTGTTTTTGCGAAGCGGCGTGCAAGCGCTTCGCTTCTTCGGCGGAAAAGCCGAGTTCGAGGAACAGATTTGCGCCGGGTTTTGTTACGTGACGGATTTTCGTGTCGATCGTCATTTGTTAAGTTTTCCTATCATTGATGATGGCGCGGTACCGCATCTCGGCAATCTTTCTATCCTGCGGCCCTAGCTTCTGCGTTTTCTTCTGGAAGCAATGCAGTACATACAACGCTTCAACGAACTTGGTGACATACATCACGCGGTAAATACCGTCAGCCTCCTTGATGCGAATCTCGCGTGTTCCAGCGCCGAGCGAATCAAACGGCTCCCAGTCATCTGGGTCGAGACCTGCCTGAATCTTGCCAAGCTGAAATCCGGCCCGCCGACGTGGCTCTTCGGGAAAGGCGAGTAAATCGCGATAGCTGGAGCCCATCCAGCGAATTTCTTTTTCCTGCTCCATAGCCACCTTTCATGTACAAAATATTATACGCAACACCCAGCCTGGTCAAGTCGTATCCGACCCGGCAACGAATTGTTACGGTACAGAGGCGGCGCACGGAGCACCATTCGTCCGTTCGGCTAATAAAACCCGCCGGAACGGGCGGGTTTTCGTTGAGTCAACTACAGCGATCGCGCAGAGGCGCGTAGAGACTTTCTAGTTGCCGCTGCCGCGCGCCACACGCCGTTGCTTGACCGCTTCGGCGAGACCTTCCAGCACGGCGACGCTTTCATCCCAGCCGATGCAGGCATCCGTGATGCTCTGGCCGTATGTCAGCGCGCAGCCTTCCTGCAGATCCTGGCGGCCGGCGATCAGATGCGATTCCACCATCACGCCGACAATCCGTTCGTCACCCGAAGCAATTTGACGGCCGATGTCCGCGCAAACCGGAATCTGGTTCTCGTGCTTTTTCGAGCTGTTCGCATGGCTCGCGTCGATCATCAAGCGTGCCGCGAGACCCGCCTTGCCGATGTCGGCGCATGCCGCATTGACGCTGTCCGCATCGTAGTTCGGCGTTTTGCCGCCGCGCAGAATGATGTGGCAGTCCTCATTGCCGGCGGTCGAGACGATCGCCGAGTGGCCGCCCTTGGTGACCGACAGGAAATGGTGCGGCTGCGAGGCGGCCTTGATTGCGTCGACGGCGATCTTGACGTTGCCGTCTGTGCCGTTCTTGAAGCCGACCGGGCACGACAGTCCCGATGCCAGCTCACGGTGCACTTGCGATTCGGTCGTGCGCGCGCCGATTGCACCCCACGAGATCAGATCGGCGATGTACTGTGGGCTGATCATGTCGAGGTATTCGGTGCCGGCCGGCAGGCCGAGTTCGTTGATACGCAGCAGCAATTCGCGCGCGGTGCGCAGGCCGTCGTTGATCTTGAAGCTGTTGTCCATGTGCGGGTCGTTGATGAGACCCTTCCAGCCCACCGTCGTACGCGGCTTTTCGAAGTACACCCGCATCACGATTTCGAGTTCACCGGCGAAGCGCTTGCGCTGTTCGACGAGACGCCCGGCGTATTCCATCGCCGCTTTCGTATCGTGAATCGAACACGGTCCGATGATGACGATCAGACGGTCTTCCATGCCGTGCAGGATGCGATGCATCGCATTGCGCGAGTTGTAGATCACGTCGGACACCGTTTCGTCGCAAGCGAATTCGCGGATCAGGTGAGCGGGCGGCGTGAGTTCTTTCAATTCGCGGATGCGGACATCGTCGGTGTTGTGCGGGGGCATGCTTGTTCTCCTGAATCGGTCGTAGCGTGTTCGCGCGGGCAATGAAGGCTGCGATCAGACGGCAATCAGGCAGCGATGCCACGGCGAACAACAATCAAAAAGATTTCAACGGCAAAAATTTCAAAGGCGTGAGGCGAAAAAAAACCGCCAGGCTAGCTGGCGGTTTTCGTGAATTCTGGGTGTCTTGCGTGCACTAACACCCCTCTCGATCCGCCAGCGGTCTGAGATGCCAAAAAAAGTAAAAGTAAAACTTGGCGGACATGGCGAAATTGGGTCGCTGGTCAAAAAGGGTGAGTGACTTTATAACCCCTGCAGGCTTGGCTGGCAAGCCGCAGGGTGCAAAAATGCGGTAAACCCGCATACTTTGAGCATTATGTGCACGAAGTATGCGTCTACATCAAAATCAGGCCGTACCGCCGACCGTCATCTTGTCGATACGCAACGTCGGCTGACCGACGCCCACCGGCACGCTCTGGCCTTCCTTGCCGCACACGCCGACGCCCGAATCGAGCTTCATGTCGTTGCCGATCATGCTGACGAATTTGAGCGATTCCGGCCCGCTGCCGATCAGCGTCGCGCCTTTGACCGGGTAGGTGACCTTGCCATTTTCGATCATGTACGCCTCGGAGGCCGAGAACACGAACTTGCCGTTGGTGATGTCGACCTGGCCGCCGCCGAAGTTCACCGCGTACAAACCGTTCTTCACGGACGCGATGATTTCCTGCGGGTCTTTGTCGCCGTTGAGCATGTATGTGTTGGTCATGCGCGGCATAGGCAGCGCGGCATACGATTCGCGGCGCGCATTGCCGGTAACCGGCATCTTCATCAGGCGTGCATTCAGCGTGTCCTGGATGTAGCCCTTCAGGATGCCGTCTTCGATCAGCGTCGTGCACTGGGTCGGGTTGCCTTCGTCGTCGATATTCAGTGAGCCGCGGCGGTTCGGCAGCGTGCCGTCGTCGACCACGGTCACGCCCTTGGCCGCAACCTGCTCACCGATTCGACCTGCGAACGCCGACGATCCCTTACGGTTGAAGTCGCCTTCGAGGCCGTGGCCGATCGCTTCGTGCAGCAACACGCCGGGCCAGCCCGGTCCGAGCACGACAGTCATCGCGCCGGCCGGAGCCGGGCGGGCGTCGAGATTCACGAGTGCGGCATGCACGGCGTCGTCGACATAACCCGACAGCACTTCGTCAGTGAAATAGCCGTAGTCGAAGCGGCCACCGCCGCCGCCACTGCCGATTTCGCGGCGGCCGTTCTGTTCGGCGATCACCGTGACCGACACGCGCACGAGCGGACGGATATCGGCCGCAAAGCCGCCGTCGCTGCGCGCGACCAGCACCACGTCGTATTCACCGGCGAGGCCTGCCATCACTTGCTGGATGCGTGGATCGCGGCCGCGCGCCATCTTTTCGATGCGCTCGAGCAGCTTGACCTTGGCGGTCGCATCAAGCGAGTGCAGCGGATCGGACGGCAGGTACAGATCGCGACCGGCAATGCCGGTCAGCGACGAGGCCACCTTGATCTTCTGTTTGCCGCCGCCTGCCTTGGCAATCGAACGGGTGGCGAGCGCTGCCTGACGGATAGCCTCGGGCGACAGATCGTCCGAATACGCGAAGGCAGTGCGATCGCCCGCCACGGCGCGCACGCCGACACCCTGGTCGATGCTGAAGCTCCCCGACTTCACGATGCCTTCTTCGAGACTCCATGCTTCGCTGCGCGTGTACTGGAAGTACAGATCAGCGTAATCGATCTTGTGCGTGAAGATTTCGGCGAGCGTGCGAGTGAGCAGGGATTCGTCGAGACCGTAGGGCGTCAGGAGAATGTCCTTGGCGGTGGCGAGATTACGGATACCGGGTTCGATGATGTTCATGCGAAGTATGTTCTGCTCGATACGAAGGATTCGGTTAGCGCTTCTATCACCACTATATGAGTGACGGGCGCCGCACTTTCAATGTCAGGTAATACGTCAGCAGCTCAGCACGCGGTGACGCCAGGCGGGCAGGCTCTGCCGCACTTCGTCGATGCGCGCACGCTCGAGGTTACCGGCCACCACGCCGGCGCCTTCGTCGCGTACCGCGACGATTTCGCCCCACGGGTCGATCAGCATGCTGTGGCCCCATGTCCGGCGGCCGTTTTCATGTTTGCCGCCTTGCGCGGCGGCCAGCACGTAACACTGGTTTTCGACCGCCCGGGCGCGCAGCAGCATCTCCCAGTGCGCGCGGCCGGTGGTGTAAGTGAACGCCGACGGCACCACGATCAGCGCGCAGTCGCCCATGCGCCGATACAGCTCCGGAAAGCGCAAATCGTAGCAGACCGACAGGCCGACCCGGCCGAACGGCGCCTCGAAGGTGCGGACTTCGCCGCCGGGGCAGATGGTGCGTGCCTCGTCGAACGATTCTTCGCCCTTTTCAAAGTTGAACAGATGGATCTTGTCGTAGCGCGCGGCTTCGTTGCCTTGCGGATCGAACACCAGCGTGGTGTTCAGCACGCGCGCCGGTTCCTGCGACATCAACGGCAACGTGCCGCCGATCACCCACACCTTGTGGCGGCGCGCGGCATCGGCGAGAAAGTGCTGGATCGGGCCGTCCTGGTAGGGCTCGCGCACGGCGAGCTTGTCAGTGTCCTTGAAACCCATGAAGCAGAAGTATTCGGGCAACAGGACAAGTTGCGCGCCGTCGGCGGCGGCTTCGGCGATCAGGCGTTCCGCTTCGGCCAGATTGCGCTCGCGATCCGGCATGCTCACCATTTGCAGCGCGGCCACGCGGAACACGCTTTCGAAAGACCCGCTGGACGCCGCGCTGGGCGAGGCAGTGGACGAAGCGGTGGACGAGGATGAAGAGACGTGTGTTTCGCTCATGAGCGTTTCGAAAAACTCCCGGCAAGGCGGCGGCGCGAACCGTCGGCGCCGCGTACGTCGTTCAAGGCTGGCTGGGGACTGGGGCGAGGCACGGCGCTCTTCCGGTCAAACACAGGATCGGATCGGGCTCAGTGCGCTTCCACGGTCGAAGCCGGAGCGTCCATCTTACCGCGATCGCCCTTCACCCGCTCGATGTGAGGTTTCGACCACGGACCGGTGATCGCGTACTCGCGTGCGAACGCCGTGGAGACCGATTTGCTGAACGCCAGATCGGCCACGAGCGCACCCAGCCCGAGCAGCGGATTGATTACGGTCGCGGCGATCACGGCAGCGCCGGCGCTGACGGTCGGCACGATCTGTACGTGCAGATCCTGGGTTTCCTGCGCCAGATCCACCGAGCCCTTCATCTCGGCACGAGCCGGCGCCGTCACCATCTCGAAGTTCTCGGTGCGGCCAATGCCATTATGAATCTCGCCCGTGCCGGTGACGTGCTCGAAAGGCAGCCCTTCGCCGATCACGTCGCGGAAATTGAGCGTGGCAAAGCGCGCGAGGCTTTGCAGGCTGAGCACACCCAGCAGTTTTGCGACGCCCGGGTCGACCTTGAGAATCTGCCCATGGCGAAGATCGACGGCCAGATTGCCGTTGAGTGTCGGATAGTCGATGGTGGTCGGCCCGCCGCGCCACACGACCTTGCCCGACAGCGTGCCGTTGCCGGCCTTGAGCGTGTGCGGCTGGCCGAAGCGCTCCAGCAGCCCGCCGGCGTCCTTAATGTCGAGTTTGAAATCGAACACGGTGCGGCGCGGCGTCGCTTCGTCGGCGGTGTTGCCGAGGCCCGTCGACGTGCGCCAGTTCGCGGTTGCGGTCAGCGTGGCGGCGGGGTTGGTGATGTCCAGCTTGTCGAGCTGCCAGACCGGCACACCGTCTTCTTCGAAGTTGTGCGCGTCGACTTCGAGCCGGCCTATGTCGCGATCGCGCACGATCAACTCATTGACCACAAGATCGATCGACGGCATGTTCTGCGCCGGCGCCGAAATAGCCTGGCCAAGCAGGTCTTTATCTGTGGCCGAGGGGATCACCACACGGGCAAAGCGCGCCTGCAGCGTGCCCGGCGATTCCTTATTGGCGCCCGGCAGCCAGGAAACGTGGCCCGACACCTGGTTCGACGCGATGTTGGCCTGCCATTTGCCGTCCGCATGCGACGCGCCGACGATCACGCTGTCCCAGTGCCGCTTGAGCAGTGTCAGCGTGCCGACGTGCACCGCGAAGCGGCTCGGCAAGAATTGCGCGACGGTCGGATTCGGCGTGGCCGGCGCGGGGGTCGGCGCGTCCTTGTTGCGCATCTGCGTGACGAGCGCGCGCCAGGCATCGGCATCGAACGCTTCCACGTCGACGGCGGCGATCACGCCCTCGGACGGCAGGTCGGCCGGCTTGTTGACGCCGATCACGCCGCTCACGACCGTCGGCGGCGTTTTCGGCTGATAACGCATCAGATAGGTGGCGGCGATCGGGCCGAAGGTGAGGTCGGCCCGTTCCAGACCGGCTTCGCTTGCGCCGGCTGAGGGGTTGAGCGCGAAGTGCAGCGGCATCGGCGTGCCGACCGGCTTGTTGAACGGCGCGGGGAAGTCGAGCGCGAGGCCGGTCAGATCGGAGTTCGCCGTGACTTCCGGCAACCGGCCCTTGGCGCCGCGCACGTTGAACGCGTAGGGCGCGCTGCCGCTCATACGCGTCAGCACCTGCGCGGCCGGACCGTGCAGATTCAGGCCGCGCGCGGCATCGACGGCAATATGGCCGCCGAGGTCGAGTGCATACGTGCCGTCCTGCTTCAGGCCTCCATTGGCGTGTACGTCGCCGCCCATGAACTGGCCGGAGAGCCGGTCGAGCTTTGCCGTATGTTCGGTAAAGTGCACCTTGCCATTCAGTTGCGACAACGGCGGCACGTTATCGACCGTCAAACGATTGTTCTGGAAACCGACTGCGCCTTCCACGCCGATATGCGGCTTCGGCGTGCGCGGCACGGTCAGTTTGAGCGCCAGCGACGCGGGCCCCTCGGCGCGCACTTTCTCAGTCTCATGTTTGGTCATGATGCCGAGCGAGCTTTCGTTGACGTAATCGAGCATGTCGGCAAGCGGCCCACGGCCGTTGCCAGTGATGACGAGGTCGGACGCCTTGGTGCCGAGGTCGTCGATCTTGCCGTTCACCTTGTTTAAAGCGACCCGCTTGTAACGGGCGCGGTCGATATCGAAGCGCAGCAGGTTCTCTTTGAGCTCGAACACGCCGTCAATGCCATCCAGCGGCGGCCACACGTTCGGCGTGCCGTTCTTCATCTTGCGCGGCGGGAATGGCGATGGGTCGAACTTGCCGCCCTTGAACGGCGCGACGATATGGAAGACCCCGGCCTCCGGGGCGCGTGAGTAGGGGAATTTAGTCAGATCGCCGTGTATTTCGATCGTCGCGCCGCGCGAAATGCCGGCTTGCAGTCCGTGGCCCAGGTAGATGCGCAGCTTTTCGCTGATGCTGGTCGGCAAATAGCGGACGATGCGCGTGACTTGCGCGCGCTGAAAGTCGGCCTTCAGGTCGAGCGAGCCGCGCCCATGGCCAGGGTTGCGGTAATCGACGGTGGCGGTGGCGTCAGCGTCCGCGTTCGAGATGCCGAAGTCGGCCAGCTTGACGGTGAAGGCCGGGTGATTCTCGCCCGGCGCCTTCGGCGTGATGGTCCAGTCTGCCCGGCCATGCAGGCGGTCGAGCGTCAGGCGCGGGTCGTCGAACACGCCCGGCAGCGTGATCGCGACGTTGGAGGTGTTGAGCGTCGCGGTGCCGTGGTTTTCGTCGGCGTCGACGCTGCCCCACACGTTTTCGATGCCGGGAATGCCCGCGCGCGGGTGGTTCAGCGGGGTGAGCCCCGGCGGCGGTTCCTGCGCGGCGACGCTGATGCCCTGCAGGTCGCCCTTGAAACGATAACGCTCGATCGGCTCGGTGCCGCTTGGCCGGTGGTCGCTGCCCGCTTCGCCCGATTCCGGTTTGCCGCGTTCGACTTCGATCACATAGTTCGACACCATGCCGCGTGGATTGAAGCGCACCAGATTGTTCAGCAACGGGCGCGGCAACGGCAGCGCGCGGCTGAATTCGGCGAGGATGCCCAGGTCGACGCGATCGCCACTGACGCTGACGAGTTGTCCATGCTGCAGCGAGGCGGTCCGGTAGCGGCCGTGCAGCGTGGTTAGCGCGAGGGTGCGGGTGAGCGGCGTACCGTCGTCGAGCGGCGGTTGGCCTAGCTCGGCGTGCAAGTGGTTCAGTTGCAGCGTGTAGTCGCCCTGGTTGACGTCGAGACCCCAGGAGAAATTGGCGATCGGCACCACCAGCTTGGGCTGGGTCGGGCGGACCCGCATCGAGACATCCGTGCCGGCCAATTGCCCGCTCGCCGACTTCATGCGGCCGTCGGCGAAGTCGGCCCAGATCGCATTGTCGATGCGGCCGGCGAACATCTCGATCGGGAAATTGATGTAGCGCGCGAGGGTCGGCAGATCGACCGGCCCGGTCGACATATAGACCTGGCCGGCCCAGTTGACCGGCTTGCCGATCGCGGAGAGGCGGGCGTGTTTGAAATGCGTGCGGAAGTCGATCGGCCCGTGCAGGACATGGCCGTCGGCGGGCGCCTGCAACGCGAGGCGGTGATCGTAACCGTCGTTGAGAATCGCAATCCGGATGTCGCGCAGGGCAAGTTCCGGCGCGTCATGCTCGGCATCGCGCCAGCGCAGCACGCCGCCGCGCACCACGATCGCCTGCTGGCGCAAGAGCCACGTGGACAGGGTGTCGTTGCCGCTGTGACGGGTGGGCACCGGCACGCCCGCCACAGAGATCACGCCGTCGCTGCTGCGGGATACCAACACGTCCGGCTGATCGACGATCAGGCTGGAAAGGGCGGGATGGAACTGCCAGAGCGACTTCCACGACAGGGTGGCGGTGGCGTGCGGAATGGTCAGCGCCGCTTTGCCTTCCGGGTCGCGGATGACAATATCGGTGACGTCAAGGCCCGGCTGAAAGCCACTCCAATGCGGCGCCAGCTTGCCGATGGTGAACTGCGTGTGCAGCTTCCCGGAGACCGTGGCTTCGATGCGCGGACGGAACGAGTCGACGCGCGGCAGCAGTACATAACGCAAACCGAGAAACAGACCCGCCGCGATAAAGTAGAAGGCGAGCGCGAGCGCCAGCACTACATGGGACGTCCGATGCAGCACCATGTGGGCGCTTCCGCTCGCAGGCCGGACCTGCCTGGTTTCGTGCGGGTCGGCGGATTCGTTTCGCTCGGACATGCTGCGGCGGGTGGGCGTATGGTAGTTTTGCGAATTAACGACGAAATGTAACACACGGGAAAGCGTCGGCGGACCTCCGGCAAACCCTTTCTCCATGCCGTCTCGCGACCTGCGCGAGGCTGCCGGACCCCGCATGGAGCCGTGTGCTGCGGCGAACTGAACAACGCTGATAAAGCAACGAGCGAGCCAGACCTTTGATGACTGACGCAACACTCCTGAGTTCCAGCTATTCACATTACGCGGCGCGTGCCGCGGCGGCCCGTCCGCAAATCGTGGCGCAGGTGGTGGCGCTCGCGTCCGCACCCCTCACGCGCGAACGGATCGACGCGCGCTTTGATGCGCTGTGTGCCGAGGCGGCCGGCGCGGGCGAGGGTCCGTTGAGCGAGCATGCACTCAAACGGGCCTTGCGCCAATTGCGCACTGAGGTATTTTGCGCCGTGATGGAGCGTGACCTGGCAGGCGAGGCGGATGTCGCCGAAGTCACCGGCGCGATGACCGATCTGGCGGAGACGACGATTCAGCGTGCGCTCGCGGTCGTGTCCGCCGAGCTCGAAACGCTTTATGGCGAACCGCGCGGACCGCAGGGCGAGCGGCTCGCGCTCGGCGTGGTCGGGATGGGCAAGCTGGGCGGGCGTGAGCTGAATGTGTCGTCGGATATCGATCTGATCTTCATTTATGAAGAGGACGGTGAGACCGCGGGTGGTCAGCGTTCGCCGATCGCGACGCAGGACTTTTTTACGCGTCTGGGTAAGCGCCTGATCGGCGCATTGGCCGAGGTGACCGCCGACGGTTACGTGTTCCGGGTCGATATGCGCTTGCGGCCGAACGGCGATTCCGGGCCACTCGTGTGCAGCCTCGGCATGCTCGAAGAGTATTTCTATGTGCAGGGCCGCGAGTGGGAGCGCTATGCGTGGATCAAGGGCCGGCTCGTGTCCGAAGGCGCGAGCGACGCAGCGCGGCGGCTGCAGAAGCAGCTCGACGCAATCGTCACGCCGTTCATCTATCGACGTTATCTGGACTTCGGCGTGATCAGCGCGATTCGTGCGCTGCATTTGCAGATTCGCCAGGAAGCACAGCGGCGCGCCTCGATGCGCCCCGACAAGGCCGACGACATCAAGCTGGGCCGCGGCGGCATCCGCGAAATCGAATTCAGCGCTCAGGTCTTTCAGCTGATCCGCGGCGGCCAGGATGCCGGCTTCCGGGTGCGACCGACGCTCGCCGTCTTGCGGCACGCGGCCACGCACGGGCTGCTCGATACCTCGGTCTGCGTGAAGCTTTCACAGGCGTACCGCTTCCTGCGCGAGCTCGAGCACCGCCTGCAATACCGCAACGACGCGCAAACTCACGCGATGCCGGTCGATCCTGAGGAGCGTGTGGCGCTCGCGCGAGCAATGGGTTGCGACGACTATGCCGCGCTGATGCTCAAGCTCGACGCGCACCGCGAGTTCGTCGAACAGCAGTTCGACCAGATTTTCGCCGACAAGGTGAGCGGTCGCGATGGCTGCGGCGCACCGGAAGACGGCGCGGCGGCGTGGGTCTGGAGCAGCGCGCTCGCCGACGACAGCGCTGAGGAAGCGCTTCGCGCGCGCCTGATCGAACTGGGTGTGCCCGAGCCGGACGAGCTGCTGGCGCGGTTGCGCGCGGTGTGGCAGTCATCGCGTTATGCGGGGCTCGCTGAGCGTAGCCGCCAGCGCTTCGATATCGTCGCGCAGCGTGCGCTGGAAGCCGCGCGTACCCTGGAGCCGCTCGAACGGCGCGGCGATACGGTGGCGCGTTTCTTCGACCTGTTGGAAGCCGTGAGCCGGCGCGGCGCGTACCTTGCGCTGTTGACGGAATATCCGCAGGCGCTGCATCGGGTGCTGTCGGTGCTGGGTGGTTCGCGCTGGGCCGCCGGCTATCTGATCCGCCACCCGCAATTGCTTGACGAACTCCTCGACGACGAGGCGATGGACAGTCCGTTCGACTGGCCAGAATTCAAACGCACGCTGCGCTTGCGTCTGGCCGCGGCGGATGGCATCGAGCAACAGATGGACCTGCTGCGCCACGCGCACCAGGCCGAGGTGTTCCGCATCCTGCTGATCGATCTGGCCGGCAGGCTGAGTGTCGAACATGTGAGCGACCGCCTGTCCGAGCTCGCCGACGCCGTGCTCGACGTCACGCTCGACGCGGTCTGGAAGCAACTGGCCAAACGCCACCGCGAGGTGCCGAAGTTTGCGGTGATCGCATACGGCAAGCTGGGCGGCAAGGAACTCGGCTACGCATCCGACCTCGACGTCATCTTCCTCTATGACGATCCGGACGATGCCGCCGCCGACGTCTACTCCACCTACACCCGCCGCCTCATCACCTGGCTGACGACGGCGACCGGCGCGGGCACTTTGTTCGATGTCGACTTGCGGCTGCGGCCGAACGGCGAGTCGGGCCTGCTCGTCACCGATCTGGACGCATTCCGCCGTTATCAACTGCGCGAAGGCGATGCCGCCAATACGGCGTGGGTGTGGGAGCATCAGGCGTTGAGCCGCGCGCGCTACTGCGCGGGCGACGCCGAAATCGGCGCGAAATTCGAGCAGATCCGCGAGCAGGTGCTGACCACACCGCGCGAGGCCGCGTCGCTTGCGAAGGAAATCGTCGAGATGCGCGAGCGCGTCGAGGCGGGGCACCCGAACCATACGGCGCTGTTCGACCTGAAGCACGATCGCGGCGGCATGGTCGATATCGAGTTCACCGTGCAGTACTGGGTGCTGCTGCATGCGGCGAGCGATCCCGAGCTGATCCGCAATACCGGCAACATCGCGTTGCTACGCGAAGTGTCGCGCTTCGGCTTGATGAGCGAGGCGGAAGCGGAGACGGTCGGGGCGGCTTATCGGACCTACCGGAAGTTGCAGCACCAGTTGCGGCTGGACGGGATGGAGAAGGCGCGGGTCGATCCGGCGCTAGTGGTGACTGAGCGTGAAGCGGTGCTGAGGCTGTGGAAGCGGGTGTTTGGCTGAGGCTTCGCGATGATTTCCAGCCCGCATTCCTAGGCCGCCAGCATTTCCTTCGCGTGCTTGCGGGTGGTGGCGGTGATCTCCAGTCCGCCGAGCATCCGTGCGACTTCTTCGACGCGGCTCGCGCGGTCGAGCGAGGTCACGCTGCTGACCGTGCCGCCTTTTCCGTTGCCCGACTTTGCTACCTGGAAATGATGGTCGCCGCGCGCGGCGACTTGCGGCAAGTGCGTCACGCACAGCACCTGACGTGCTTGCCCCAGTTGATGCAACAACCGCCCAACCACTTCGGCGACGCCGCCGCCGATGCCCGTATCCACTTCGTCGAAGATCAGGGTGGGGGTCGGACTCGCGGCGCTGGCAATGACCGCCAGGGCGAGGCTGATCCGCGCCAGTTCCCCGCCTGAGGCGACCTTCGCGAGCGGCCGCAGCGGCACGCCGGCATGACCGGCGACGCGGAATTCGACCTGCTCGAGTCCATGCGCGCCACCTTCCGGCAACGGCAACAGCGCGACTTCGAAGCTACCGCCTTTCATCGACAGTTCCTGCATGCCGGTGGTCACGGCTGCGCCCAGGGCCTTGCCGGCCTTGGCGCGCGCCTTCGACAGTTTTTTCGCTTCGGCGAGGAAGGCTTCTCGGGCTTTGGCTTCGGCCGCGTGCAGACTGTCGAGATCGGCGGCGGCGTCGAGCGCGGCCAGTTGCGCGCGACGCGCTTCATGTTCTTCAGGCAGCGTCTCGGGTCGCAGGCGGAATTTGCGTGCGGCCGAGTGCAGCGCGTCGAGACGCTTTTCGACCTGGGCAAGCCGGTCGGGATCCAGTTCGAGCTTCTGCGCGTAGTGGCTGAGTGAATAGGCCGCTTCCTGCAACTGGATCTCGGCCGGTTCCAGTGCCGCCAGCACGTCGTTCAGCGCCGGGTCGATCTCGGCGAGGTCTCGCACCTTCGACACGATCGAGGCGAGATGCGTGATCATCGCCTCATCAGATTCGGACAGCGCGCCGAGTGCCCCTTGCACGCCGTCGATCAGATTGGCCGAGTGCGACAGGCGCCGGTGTTCGGCGTTGACCTCTTCCCATTCGCCCGGTTGCGGCGAAAGTTTGTCCAGTTCGGTGAGCTGCCACGCGAGCCGCTCGCGCTCCAGTTGCAGCTCGCGGTCACGCGTTTGCGCATGCTCGACGGCCTGAACCTTGTCGCGCCACGACCGCCATGCACGCGTGACGGCTACCGCGGTTTCCGTGAGGCCAGCGTGGGTGTCGAACAGTTCGCGCTGCGCGTCAGGACGCATCAGCAACTGGTGCGCATGCTGCCCGTGAATATCCACCAGCATCTCGCCGACTTCGCGCAACTGCGCGAGCGTCGCCGCCGTGCCGTTGATGAACGCCCGCGAGCGGCCGTTCGCGTCCACCACGCGACGCAGCATGACGGTGCCGTCGTGATGACCGTCGTCGGCGGTCGTGCCGAGCGCCTGCTCGTCGAGCCATTGCTCGACTTGCGCATGCGTCTCGAATTCCGCGGTGATGTCGGCACGGCTCTCGCCGGTGCGCACCACGCTCGCATCGGCGCGGGCGCCGAGCGCAAGGGCCAGTGCGTCGATCAGGATCGACTTGCCGGCGCCTGTTTCGCCTGAGAAAACGGTAAAGCCGCTGTCGAATTCGAGGTCGAGCGCGGCGACGATGACGAAGTCGCGTATCGAGAGGTGGCGAAGCATGGAGGTCGTCTGGTGAGCTTGAGATTCAGGGTTCGGCAGCGGCGGCGTTCGTGTTCCGGCATTCCGGCATTCCGGCGTTCGGGCATTCCGGGCCGCTCAGGGCTTGGGATCTTCTTCGTGCGACGGATATTCGTTCCAGTGCAGTTTCTTGCGCAGCGTCGCGAAATGGCTGTAGCCGACCGGGTGCAGCATCGGCACCGTATGACGCGAACGGCGCACTTCGATCGTGTCGCCCAATTCCAGCGAAGTGAACGACTGCATGTCGAAATTGACGTTCACTTCGCGGCCCGAGACGATCTGGATGCTCACCTTCGAGTCGTCCGGCAGCACGATTGGCCGGTTCGACAACGCATGCGGCGCGATTGGCACCAGCACGATGCCTTGTAATTGCGGATGCAGGATCGGCCCCTGCGAGGACAGCGCGTAGGCGGTCGAACCCGTTGGCGTGGCGACGATCAGGCCGTCCGAGCGCTGGTTGTACATGAAGCGCCCGTCTACCGAGACATGCAGTTCCGCCATCCCCGAGAAACCGCTACGGTTGACTACCACGTCGTTGAAGGCAAGTGCGTGATAGATCGGGGCGCCGTCGCGCATGATGCGCGCTTCGAGCAGCATGCGTTCTTCGCGCTCGAAGTTGCCTGAGAGCATTTGCGGCACGATCTCGCGCATGTCGGAGATCGGAATGTCGGTAATGAAGCCGAGCCTGCCGTGGTTGATGCCGATCAGCGGCGTGCGGTAAGGCGCAAGCTGGCGGCCAATGCCTAGCATCGTGCCGTCGCCGCCTAGCACCACGGCAACGTCGGCGCGCGCGCCGATCTCGGCGGGACGCAGCGCCGGATAGTCGGTGACGCCGATTTCGGCGGCGGTGTCGGCTTCGAATACGACCTCGAAGCCGCGCTTCGCGATGCACGAGGCGAGCGCGGTCAGCGGCTCGCCGATGCCCGGCGTATTGTTGCGCCCGACGAGCGCGACGGTCTTGAACTGGCTGGTCACTTGCATGCCGGCATTACACCATAGGTAGGGCCTGAAAAGAACCGCAGACAGACCCGGTGACGGGCCTGCGCAAACGGGCTGCCAGCGCATTGGAGGATTATCGTTAGAATGGTGAAACATTGATGACAGGCGCCGCCCCGCCAACCGGTGGCGCGATAGTCAGGGGTTGGCGCCGTTAGCGCTCGCTGTAGCCGTGTCATTGAGCTAAAATTTTCCGTCATGCTAGATCCCCGCGCACAAACCCTCCTCAAAACGCTGATCGAGCGCTACATCGCCGAAGGTCAGCCGGTCGGCTCGCGCACGTTGTCACGCTATTCCGGCCTCGAACTGAGCCCGGCAACGATCCGCAACGTGATGTCCGATCTCGAGGACCTGGGGCTCGTAATCAGTCCACATACGTCGGCGGGCCGGATCCCGACGCCGCGCGGCTACCGGCTGTTCGTCGATACCATGCTGACAGTGGAATCCGCCGCGGACGAAGAAGCGGTGATGCGTATCGTCAAGACTACGCTGCAGGCGGGCGAACCGCAGAAAGTCGTCGCCGCGGCGGCCAGCGTGCTGTCCAATCTGTCGCAGTTCGCCGGTGTGGTGCTCACGCCGCGCCGCAGCCACGTGTTCAAGCAGATCGAATTCATGCGCCTGTCGGACAAGCGCATCCTGCTGATCATCGTGACGCCCGAGGGCGACGTGCAGAATCGCATCATGGCAACCCAGCGCGACTTTTCGCCGTCGCAGCTGGTGGAAGCCTCCAACTACATCAACGCTCACTTCGCGGGCCTCTCGTTCGACGATGTGCGCCGCCGCCTGCGCGAAGAAATCGACGAGTTGCGCGGCGACATGACTACGCTGATGCATGCCGCGGTCACGGCCAGCACGGATGAGTCCGACACCGGCGAGACCGTGCTGATTTCCGGCGAGCGCAACCTGCTCGAAGTCGCCGACCTGTCGTCGGACATGGCGCGCTTGCGCAAGCTGTTCGATGTATTCGACCAAAAGACCAGTCTCCTTCAGTTGCTCGACGTGTCGAGTCACGCCGCGGGCGTGCAGATTTTCATTGGCGGCGAGTCGAATCTCGTGCCGATCGAGCAAATGAGCGTCGTCACCGCGCCTTATGAGGTGAACGGCAAGATCGTCGGCACGCTCGGCGTGATCGGGCCGACACGCATGGCTTACAACCGCGTGATCCCAATCGTGGATATCACCGCGCGGCTGCTTTCCCTGACGCTTAGCCAACAGTAACCTGCGGTCACCGTTGGCTGCGGCACACCTCATGCTGCAAATGATGCGCGACGGCGCGCGGCTTGCCAATTGGCCGAATGGCCAGGGGGCCCTGGCGGACCTCGCAATGGACCGCGCCGCTATAATGAATTCCACTTGAACCGACTCTCCGCCCAAAGCGGTTATCCCAGCTGCCTATGCGCTTCGACCTCGAGCGGCCATCGCAGAACGCCACGTCACACCGTGTCGCCGTGTTGCTGATCAATCTCGGCACGCCGGATGCGCCGACGCCGCGTGCGGTTCGGCGCTATCTTGCGCAGTTCCTGTCCGATCCTCGCGTGGTCGAAATTCCGGCGCTGCTCTGGCAGGTGATCCTGCGCGTGTTGATTTTGCCGTTCCGGAGCCCCGTGTCAGCGAAGAAGTACGCGGCCGTGTGGATGCCGGAAGGCTCGCCGCTGCGTGTCTTCACGGAGAAGCAGGTGGAGGGTTTGCGCCATCTGCTGCAATTGAATGACTACACGGTGCTGGTCGACTACGCGATGCGCTATGGCACGCCCGGCATTCCGGCCATGCTGAACCAGCTCAAGCTGGCGGGCGCCGAGCGCGTGTTGCTGATGCCTATGTATCCGCAATACTCGTCGTCGACCACGGCCACGGCTTTCGACGACGCCTTTTCGGCGCTCAAGCGCATGCGCAATCAGCCGGAAATCCGCACGGTGCGGCAGTACGCCGATCATCCGGCGTATATCGCCGCGCTCGCCGCTCAGGTGCACCACTACTGGCATCTGCACGGCCGGCCGGATTTTGCGGCAGGCGACAAGCTGGTGCTGAGTTTTCACGGCGTGCCCAAGCGCACAATGGATCTCGGCGATCCGTACCACGAGCAATGCCAGCAGACCGGCGCGTTGTTGACGCAGGCGCTGGGATTGACACAGGTCGAATGCCGCGTCACGTTTCAGTCGCGCTTCGGCAAGGCCGAGTGGCTGCAGCCGTACACCGCACCTACGCTGAAGGAATTGGGCTCGGCGGGCGTGCGGCGTGCCGATGTGTTCTGTCCGGGTTTTACCGCCGACTGCCTTGAAACGATTGAGGAAATCGGCATGGAAGTACGCGATGAGTTCCTGCACGCGGGCGGCAAGGAATTTCATCGGATTCCCTGTCTGAACGCCTCGCAGCCGTGGATCGCAGCGCTCGGCGAAATCGTCGCGCAAAATCTGCAGGGCTGGCCCGTGCAAGCGGTGCCGGTGCCGCACACGACCGGAGCTTAAGCAGGCTCATGAATTACAGGATTTCAACCGAACCGGGCGCGAAGCTGCGCATCGACAAATGGCTTTGGGCGGCGCGCTTCTTCAAGACCCGCTCGCTCGCGGCGGATGCCGTCGAAAAAGGACATGTGCGCATCGGCGGCGCGAGTGTCAAACCGGCCAAGGACGTGCGCGTAGGCGACCTGGTCGAGATAGAAATCGAGCGGATTGTCTGGCAGGTGGAAGTGCAGGGCGTGTGCGACGTGCGCGGCCCGGCCAGCGTCGCGCAGACGCTTTATGCGGAAACGGAAGAGAGCAAGGTGAAGCGGCAGGTCGAGCAGGAGCGGCGCAAGACATACCGCGAACCGGCCGCCGCTTTGCACGGCAGGCCGACCAAGCGCGACCGGCGCACTATCGACAAACTTTCAGGTGGGGATTGAACAGTTGTTCCATCGTCGCGTGCACACCGCCGTACTCGGTGGTGTGATCGTTGACGGCCCCGGACATGCAGATGGTCGTGGTGCCCGCGATCAGTACCAATGCGACCACCGATATTGCAAAGGTCAGTTTCACGGTACTCCCCTTGGGAAGATTCAGGATGGAAACAGGCGAATCAGGTGGAATTGAAAATTATCGGTAAGGCTTACGTTAGATTAGGGTTAACGTGTCTTTTCCGATGCTTTATTGGAGCATAGGCCACTTGTCGGGCGCACTCAATCTCAATCTGATTGCGACGCAATAATGGTTGTAACCGGGCATTTCTGCCGCACGTCCGCGGTGTGAAAAGCTCCGGGAGAGGCGCTTGAATTGGGTCTTTCCGGCCCCATCTGACGTTTCGATACGCGTTAACGTACCAAGTTGTCTGTCGCAATTTTGCAACGCACAAATTGCGGCAGCTTTTGGCGCGTTGCCGCCACCGATAGCTTTAACTTTTTAACGACTTTCAGCGACATGGAAAACACGCAAGAAAACCCGACGAGCCAGAATCCCACGCCCGCCGACGAAACCACGCGCCAGGCCGCCGAGGCTGCGGCATCCCAGCAGGACGCGGCTGTAAACGCAGCGCCCGAAGCGCCGGCAACCGGCGCGGAAGCCGCATTGGCGGAAGCCGAGGCGAAGCTTGCCGAGATGCAGGAAAGCTTCCTGCGGGCGAAGGCGGAGACTGAGAACGTGCGCCGCCGCGCCCAGGAAGATGTCGCCAAGGCCCACAAGTTCGCGATCGAAAGCTTCGCTGAGCATTTGCTGCCGGTGGTCGACAGCCTCGAAGCAGCAGTTGCCCACTCGTCCGACGACCTGCAAAAGGTCCGTGAAGGCGTCGAACTCACGCTGCGCCAGCTCTCCGGCGCGCTGGAGAAAGGCCGCGTCGTCGCCCTGAATCCGGTTGGCGAGAAATTCGACCCGCACCGTCATCAGGCTATTTCGATGGTGCCGGCCGACCAGGAACCG
This sequence comes from Paraburkholderia sediminicola, assembly GCF_046026675.1. Taxonomy (GTDB): domain Bacteria; phylum Pseudomonadota; class Gammaproteobacteria; order Burkholderiales; family Burkholderiaceae; genus Paraburkholderia; species Paraburkholderia sediminicola_F. The sequence goes on from NZ_JAQQEY010000001.1 coordinate 590,410, forward strand.
AACACCGTCGTTGCTGTGCTGCAAAAAGGCTTCGTGATCGCCGACCGCGTGCTGCGTCCGGCCCTCGTGACTGTCGCGGCGCCGAAGTAAGCAGCCCGCGCCGCGGCACGGGCCGCAGCAGAAGCCGTTTATCAGTCGGTCCACCTGACAGGCGCCGTCATGGCCAACATTCCCGTCGACGCCACTGCGGTCATGCTTCTTCTCAGCGTGCCCACATGGTGCTTCTTTTACCGAGGCAAGCCGTTCGGCCGGGCAACCGGCTGGCACGGCCTTGGGCAGTTCGAGGCAGCGGTCGCGGTCGCGCGGGACAAGATCCGTGCGGGCAATGTGGTCGGCAGTACGGCAAATGGTGAAAAAAGCGGCAAAAGTTCGACCGATTGAAAAAAATTAAAGACCGCATCGTAAAAGAGGTCTTGAAAACGATGCGGACGCACTTATGTTGAGTGCAGGTAGGAATTCAGAGCGGATCGCCGTACCGCCAGATAGGCAAAAACGGCGGTTCCCGCAGCGATCAAAGTCAGGAGATTAGTAAAAATGGGCAAAATCATCGGTATCGACCTCGGCACGACCAACTCGTGCGTGGCGATCATGGAAGGCAATTCGGTCAAGGTGATCGAGAACTCGGAAGGCGCGCGCACCACGCCGTCAATCATCGCTTACATGGAAGACGGCGAGATCCTCGTCGGCGCGCCGGCTAAGCGTCAGTCGGTCACGAACCCGCGTAATACGCTATACGCCGTCAAGCGCCTGATCGGCCGCCGCTTCGAAGAAAAAGAAGTGCAGAAAGACATCGGTCTGATGCCGTACAAGATCATGAAGGCCGACAACGGCGACGCATGGGTCCAGGTGCGCGACGACAAGCTGGCTCCGCCGCAAATCTCGGCGGAAGTGCTGCGCAAGATGAAGAAGACCGCTGAAGATTACCTCGGCGAGCCGGTCACCGAAGCTGTGATTACGGTTCCTGCGTACTTCAACGACAGCCAGCGTCAGGCAACCAAAGATGCAGGCCGCATCGCCGGTCTGGAAGTGAAGCGGATCATCAACGAACCGACCGCAGCCGCGCTGGCATTCGGTCTGGACAAGGCCGAAAAGGGCGACCGCAAGATCGCGGTGTATGACCTGGGCGGCGGTACGTTCGACGTGTCGATCATCGAAATCGCCGACGTTGACGGCGAAATGCAGTTCGAAGTGCTGTCCACGAACGGCGACACGTTCCTCGGCGGTGAAGACTTCGACCAACGCATCATCGATTACATCATCGGCGAGTTCAAGAAAGAACAGGGCGTCGACCTGTCGAAAGACGTGCTCGCGTTGCAACGCCTGAAGGAATCGGCTGAAAAGGCGAAGATCGAACTGTCGTCGAGCCAGCAAACCGAAATCAACCTGCCGTACATCACGGCCGACGCGTCGGGTCCGAAGCACTTGAACCTGAAAATCACGCGCGCCAAGCTGGAAGCACTGGTTGAAGAGCTGATCGAACGCACGATCGAACCGTGCCGCACGGCGATCAAGGACGCAGGCGTGAAGGTTGGCGAAATCGACGACGTGATTCTGGTCGGCGGTATGACCCGCATGCCGAAGGTGCAGGACAAGGTTAAGGAATTCTTCGGCAAGGAACCGCGCCGTGACGTGAACCCGGACGAAGCGGTGGCCGTTGGCGCCGCGATTCAAGGCCAGGTTCTGTCGGGCGACCGCACGGACGTTCTGCTGCTCGACGTGACCCCGTTGTCGCTCGGCATCGAAACGCTCGGCGGCGTGATGACGAAGATGATCAACAAGAACACCACGATCCCGACCAAGCACGCACAGGTCTACTCGACGGCTGATGACAATCAGGGTGCCGTGACGATCAAGGTGTTCCAGGGCGAACGCGAAATGGCAGCGGGCAACAAGCTGCTGGGCGAGTTCAACCTCGAAGGCATTCCGCCGGCACCGCGCGGCACGCCGCAGATCGAAGTGAGCTTCGACATCGACGCGAACGGTATTCTGCACGTCGGCGCGAAAGACAAGGCGACCGGCAAGGAAAACCGCATCACGATCAAGGCGAACTCGGGTCTGTCCGAAGCCGAAATCGAGAAGATGGTGAAGGACGCTGAAGCGAACGCGGAAGAAGATCACAAGCTGCGTGAGTTGGCCGATGCCCGCAACCAGGGCGACGCGCTGGTCCACAGCACGAAGAAGGCGCTCACCGAATACGGCGACAAGCTGGAAGCCGCTGAGAAGGAAGCAATCGAAACCGCGCTGAAGGACCTCGAAGAAACGCTGAAGAGCGGTTCGAGCGACAAGGCCGCGATCGAAGCCAAGATCGAAGTGGTGGCCACCGCCTCGCAGAAGATGGGCGAAAAGATGTACGCCGACATGCAGGCTGCGCAAGGTGCCGAAGCTGCGGCAGCGGGTGCGGCAGGTGCGGGCGCATCGGCTGGTGGCGCGAGCCACCAGCAGCAGGACGACGTGGTCGACGCCGAGTTCAAGGAAGTGAAGAAAGACTAAAGCCGGGTCGCAATCTGACCGTAAAGCCGCACACAGCGATGTGTGCGGCCTGGCTGCAAAACGGTTTGCTCCCGTCCGGGTGCATGAACCTGCAAAGCGGTTATCGCGCCTGGTGAGCCTTTTTTGGGCTCTCCGGGCACATTTGTTTTATGGAGGGCGTTGTTTGAGCCGCGCAAAAGCGGCGTGAACGGCGGCCGGACGAGTCGCAAGACTCCAGCATTCAAGAGGAGCCACCGCGTCGCATTGCGCGAGTGGCGTTGAACCGATATGGCGAAACGGGATTACTACGAGGTTCTGGGCGTCGCAAAGAACGCGAGCGACGACGAAATCAAGAAGGCTTATCGCAAGCTTGCGATGAAGCACCACCCCGACCGCAATCCCGGCAACAAGGATGCGGAAGAGCATTTCAAAGAGGTGAAAGAAGCCTATGAAATGCTGTCGGATTCGCAAAAGCGTGCCGCGTACGATCAGTACGGCCACGCGGGCGTCGATCCGAACATGGGCGGAGCTGGTGCGCAAGGCTTCGGCGGTTTTGCCGATGCGTTCGGCGATATTTTCGGCGACATCTTCGGCCAGGCGGCCGGCGGTGCCGCACGTGGTGGTGGTGGCGGCCGCGCCGGTCCGCAGGTATATCGCGGCGCCGACCTGCGCTACAGCATGGAAATTACGCTGGAACAGGCTGCGCATGGCTACGACACGCAGATTCGCGTGCCGAGCTGGGTGTCGTGCGAAATCTGTCACGGCTCGGGCGCGAAGCCCGGCACCAAGCCGGAAACCTGCCCGACCTGTAGCGGCTCGGGTTCAGTGCGGATGTCGCAGGGCTTCTTCAGCATCCAGCAGACCTGCCCGAAGTGCCACGGCACCGGCACCTATATCCCTGACCCGTGCGGCCATTGCCATGGCGCGGGCAAGGTGAAGGAAACCAAGACGCTGGAAGTGAAGATCCCGGCGGGTATCGACGATGGCATGCGCATCCGCTCGGCCGGCAACGGTGAGCCGGGTATCAACGGTGGTCCGTCGGGCGATCTGTACGTCGAGATTCACATCAAGCAGCACTCGGTGTTCGAGCGTGACGGCGACGACCTGCATTGCCAGATGCCGATTCCGTTTACCACGGCGGCGCTCGGCGGCGAAATCGAAGTGCCGACCCTCGCGGGCCGCGCGAGCTTCACGGTGCCGGAAGGCACGCAGTCGGGCAAGACGTTCCGTCTGCGTGGCAAGGGGATCAAGGGGCTGCGTTCGAGCATTGCCGGCGATCTCTACGTGCACGTGCAAGTCGAAACACCGGTCAAGCTCACCGAACCGCAGCGCGAGTTGCTTCAGCAATTCGAGAAGGCACTCGTGGAAGGCGGCGCGCGGCATAGCCCGCAGAGCAAGAGCTGGTTCGATCGGGTGAAGAGCTTCTTCGATTAACTGCGGTTTGATGTGGCGGTAAGCATGACGGCAGATGAGCGCGACGCAGTGTTCGCGTTGCTCGACGATTGCGACGCGACGGCGGCGCGCCGTTCGAGTCGTCTGTACACGGATTTTGTACATGAACGGGTTTGCGCGGACGCCGCGCAACTCGAAGTCGTGTGCGAGACCGTGGCCGCGGACACACGGCGTGGTTTGCATGCCGTCGTGCTCGCCGACTATGAGTTTGGCCGGCATCTTCTGGACGGCGGCCTTTCTCACCAGGCATTGAAAAAAACGCAGCGTGGCGATGCCACGCTGCGTTTTTTATTGTTCGAACGGTGCGAGAAGCTGTCGCGCGGCGAGGTCGACGCGTGGCTCATGGCGCGCGACGGCGGGACTGTCGATGCGTCGGTCGCAGGTACCGCAAACGTGTGTGCGAGCGTCGATCCAAAGCAATTTAACGAAGCGATCGATGCGATCCATGCCGCCCTTCGCGCGGGTGATTCTTATCAGGTTAACTACACGTATCGGCTTGGATTCGACGTATTCGGCTCGCCGACCGCGCTTTATCGGCGACTGCGAGTGCGTCAGCCGGTTCCATACGGCGCGTTGATCGCGTTGCCGGGCGACGAGTGGGTGCTGTCGTGCTCGCCGGAGTTGTTCATCGAGAAGGAAGACGCCATGTTGCGCGCCCGTCCGATGAAAGGTACGGCGCCGCGGTCGGAAGATCCTGTCGTGGACCGCGGCGCCGCCGATTTCCTTGCGAACGATCCGAAGAATCGCGCCGAAAACGTGATGATCGTCGACCTGTTGCGCAACGATCTGTCGCGCGTGGCGCAGACGGGCTCGGTCAATGTGCCGGCGCTTTTTTCGGTCGAGCCGTATGCGTCGGTTTGGCAGATGACGTCGACGGTGTATGCGACGTTGCGCGCCGGCACGTCTTTCGCCGAGATCATGCGCGCGCTGTTTCCATGCGGCTCGATCACCGGTGCGCCGAAGCATCGCACGATGCAGTTGATCGAGGAGCTGGAAAGCACGCCGCGTGGCCTCTACACCGGCGCGATCGGCTGGCTCGATGCCACCACAAGCGACATCACTTGCGGCAACTTCTGCCTATCCGTCGCGATCCGCACGCTGACCTTAACCCCGACCGCACATCCGGGCGAACTGCAAGGCAAGATGGGTGTCGGCGCAGGCATCGTGCTCGACAGCGTCGCAGCCGACGAATATGCGGAGTGCCAATTGAAGGCCAGCTTTCTAACCGGCGCCGAGCCGGGTTTCGACCTCTTCGAAACGATGTACGCGACGCGGGAAGACGGCGTGCGGCACCTGTCGCGCCATCTCGCGAGACTTTCGGCAAGCGCCGCAACGCTGGGTTTCAAACTCGACGACGAAAACGAAATTCGCGAGCAAATCGCGGAGAAATGTGCGGTGTTGCCAACTCAAACTCCGCACCGTATGCGCCTCGCGCTGAGCAAGAACGGCGCGGCACAAATAACTACGGCAGTGCTGACGCCGCTGGCCGACTCGACGGTCGGCGTGCTGCTCGGGCCGGATCACGATTTCCCCACGACGGACGCCAATGATCCGCTGCTGCGCCACAAAACCACGCGCCGCGCCGAATACGATCGCGGCTGGCGCGAAGCCGAAGCGAAGGGTGCTTTCGACACGTTGTTCTTCAACGAGCGCGGCGAGTTGACCGAAGGCGGCCGGTCGAACGTGTTTGTGAAGCTGGCGGGGCGGTGGTGGACATCGCCGTTGGAGTCAGGCGTGCTGCCCGGGATCATGCGAGAGGTGCTGCTGGAGGATACCGCCCTTCGCGCTGCTGAATGCGTGCTGACTCGAGTCGATGTGCAGAACGCCGAAGCGCTTCTGGTGTGCAACGCACTGCGAGGCGCGGTAAGGGCGCGCGTGCTGGACTAAGGAGGGAGCCACTTAAGGGCAGGGCAGAGGCATAAGGCCAGTCGCGCCGCCACCTTTGAGCGCCGCGAGCCCCTGCGTCAGCTTAACTGTGGCGAACGTGCAGTACGCGGATCACCCATCCGGACAGGCGTGCGCGCCAAGTCGATTCCTGCACGTCATGCGGCGCGGTGGCGTGGTTGCGGATTCCCGCTACGTCGATCAGGCAAAAGGGACTCATGGTCATCTCTCTTCGGCTCGCGGCAGCGCCGCGTTATTGGGTAGACGAAGATAGACGACCACGTTTTCAGGCTATATCAGACGGGTCTCAAACAGGCGCAGCCGCGCCCGATCAATGTAGTCCGCGAACGGACCGCATGGTCAGAACGTATGCTCCGGCCCTGGAAACGCGCTGTCCTTCACGGCACGCACATACGCTTCCACGGCGGCCTGGATGTTGGGCTGCCCCTGCATGAAATCTTTCACAAAGCGGGGCCGCTTGCCTGGGAAAATTCCCAGCATGTCGTGCAGCACCAGCACCTGACCCGAGCAATCCAGACCCGCGCCGATGCCGATCGTCGGAATCCGCAATTGCTTGGTGACTTCGCTGCCGAGCAGCGTGGGAATCGCTTCTATCACGATCAGTTGGGCACCCGCATTCTGCACGGCGAGGGAATCGCGCAGCACCTGGCTCGCGCCGGCGTCGGTCTTGCCCTGCACCTTGAAGCCGCCAAACGCGTGCACCGACTGCGGCGTCAGGCCGACGTGCGCGCACACCGGAATCGACCGCTCGACCAGAAAGCGCACCGTGTCCGCGAGCCACTCACCGCCCTCGAGTTTCACCATCTGCGCGCCGGCGCGCATGAGTTCCACGGAGCTCCTGAAGGCGTCTTCCGGCGTGCCGTACGTGCCGAACGGCAGGTCGGCAACCACCAGCGCCGAGGGCCGCGCCCGCGCGACGCTCGCCGTGTGATAGGCGATTTCGTTGAGCGTGACCGGCAGCGTGGTCGTCTGGCCTTGCAGCACGTTGCCGAGCGAGTCGCCGATCAACAGCACGTCGACGCCTGAGCGATCCAGTAGCGCGGCGAAGCTCGCGTCGTAACAGGTCAGCATGGCGATCTTTTCGCCCGCGTCGCGCATCGCCTGCAGTTTCGGCACGGTGATGGCGTTACGGCTCGCTTCCTGCAAATAGGTCATGGGGAAATCCGTTGGAAAGAAGAGCGGCGCGCCGCTTAAAGCGACGTGCCTTTGACAAAGAATTCCTTGCGGCCGCGCATGGTTTCGATGCGTTCGGCGAGTAGCGCAAGGTCCGCGTCCGAGTCGAGCGGATTCAGGTGTTCAGCGTTGACCGTCAGCACGGGTGTGCGGTCGTAGTGATAGAAAAACTCGTTGTAGGCGTCGCAGAGCGCGTGCAGATATGCATCGGAAATCTGCAGCTCCATTGGCACCGCGCGTTTCTGGATGCGTGCGAACAGCACCTCAGGACTGGCTTGCAGGTAGACCACGAAATCCGGCGCCGGTGCGCTCACGTCGATTCGCGCGGCGAGGGCGCGATAAAGCTGCCACTCGTCTTCCTGCAGTGTCAGACGCGCGAAGATGTCGTTCTTCTGCGTCATGAAATCGGCGATCAGCGGTGTGCCCGCCACGTGTGCTGCCACCACGTCCTGGGCCTGCTGCGCGCGTTGCAAGGCGAAGTGCAATTGCGTGGACAAGGCATAACGCGTGGTGTCGCGATAAAAGCGTTCGAGAAAGGGATTGTCCTGCGGCCGCTCGAACAGTTCCTGCATCGACCAGCGCTGGGCGAGTCGCCGCGCGAGTGAGGTCTTGCCGACGCCGATCGGCCCTTCGATCGCGAGATAGCCGAAGGGCGGCCGCAGTTGCGGCGCGGTGACGGTGAGTGGTGGCGAATTCATTCGCAACGGCCCTTGTCCCTAACAGGGGCGTCGGCGGTCAATGCATTGAGCATCGGACACTGGCACGGCCCCTTCACCTTTTCGATGCGTTGATCGCTCACGCCACCAAGCAGCGCCTCGGCACGGCCGTGCTGCGGGATGATCAGCGTTGGGTCGATCTCGACGAGCGGCACGAGTGCAAAGGCGCGTTCGATCAAACGTGGATGCGGCACGATCAGATCGGCTTCGTCGATCGATTGATCGCCGTATAGCAGGATGTCCAGATCAAGCGTGCGAGGGGCGTTGCGAAACGGCCGTTCACGGCCGAACTGATGCTCGATTTTGTGGCATAGCGCTAGCAGATGCCGCACGGGGAGCGTCGCGTCGACCTTCACGACACAGTTGAAATAGTCGTCACCGCCCGCGTCGATCGGGGCAGTGCGATACAGGCTCGACTTGGCGAGCACGGAGATGGTGTGCTGTTGTGCCAGGCACACCACCGCGTCTTTCAGGGTCTGGCGCGCGTCCCCGAGATTCGCGCCGAGGCCGAGATAGGCAACCGTCATGGCATAACTTCCTGCAACTATCGTTCGACGGCAACAGCCAACGCTGTGTCAGTCTTCGTGCGGGCCGTCATGACCCGCATCGCTGGCTGTGCGTTCGGCTTGCGTGCCGCCCTCCATTCCGTCGCCCGGTTTGCGGCTCCTGGCGCCACTGCTGCGCCGCCGTCGTTTTCTGGGGCTTCGGTCCTTCCCGCCTTGCGTGAGCAAAGTCTCACGCGCAGCGACGTCTCCTTCGATGAACTCCGTCCACCACCCACCGACCGACTCTTCGAGTTCGCCCGATTCGCAGCGCAACAGGAGGAAATCATACCCCGCTCTAAATCTTTGGTGTTCCAGCAACTTCAGCGCGCTTCTTCCCGAGCGTTTCTCGAGGCGCAGCTGCAGCCCCCAGATCTCGCGCATATCCGACGAAAAGCGCTTGTGGATCGCGAGTTTCTCGGTTTGCATGTCGAGGACTTCGTCCATCGCGCGATGCAGGGCCGGCACCGGATACTCACCGTTCGCTTCAAATTGCTGCCAGCGCGTCTGCACGTCGTGCCACAGCAGCGTGGCGAACAGGAAGCCTGGCGAAACCGGCTTGCCGGCGCGCACGCGGGCGTCCGTATTGGTCAGCGCGAGTGTGATGAATTTCTCGCCGATCGGCTGTTCCAGCACCACGTCAAGCAGCGGCAACAAACCGTGATGCAGGCCTTCCTGGCGCAGACGCTTCAAACAGGCGAGCGCGTGGCCCGACAGCATCAGCTTGAGCATCTCGTCGAACAGACGAGCAGCCGGCACGTTGTTGATCAGATCGGCCATTTTGGCGATCGGCGCGCGGGTTGTGTCTTCGATCTCGAACTCGAGCTTGGCGGCAAAACGCACCACACGCAGCATGCGCACCGGATCCTCGCGATAACGCGTGGCCGGATCGCCGATCATACGCAGCAGACGCGCGCGCATGTCGGCCATGCCGTTGTGATAATCCAGCACGGTTTGCGTGGCCGGATCGTAGTACATCGCGTTGATCGTGAAGTCGCGGCGTGTGGCGTCTTCGTGTTGCTCGCCCCAGACGTTGTCGCGCAGCACGCGGCCGCTGGCGTCCACTGCATGCGTGCGGCGGTCGAGCTCGTCGCGTTTCAGGCGGCGCGGCGGCGCGGCGTCGGCCGCGGGCGGATCGACCAGCGCGCGGAACGTCGAGGTTTCGATGATCTCCTGGCCGAACTGCACATGCACGATCTGGAACCGGCGGCCGATGATGCGTGCGCGGCGGAACAGCTTCTGCACCTGTTCGGGCGTGGCGTCGGTCGCGACGTCGAAGTCTTTCGGCTTGATGCCGAGCAGCAGATCGCGCACCGCACCGCCGACGATAAACGCGCGATGTCCCGCTTCCTGCAGACCCTCGGTGACGCGAATCGCGTTCCTCGAGATCAGCGACTGATCGATGCCATGTACGTCGTGCGGAATGATGACCGGCACGTCGGGGTCCCGCACGGTTTTGGCGACAGGGCGCGCCGGTTTGCGGCGCGCTTTGGTGGCGCTGGACGCGTTGCGTGCCGGCGCCTCGCCGGCTTCGTCTGCTTCGGCGGGCGGGGTGTCGTCAGCGGGCGCCGAGTCCTGGCCGAATAGCTTGCGGATAAGTTTTTTGATCACGAGGGTTGAAAGAGTTCGAGGATGCGCCAGCCTTTGGCCTGCGCATGGGCGCGCAATGTGTCGTCGGGATTGGTCGCGATCGGATCGGTGACCTTTTCGAGCAGGGGGATGTCGTTGTGCGAGTCGCTATAGAAATAGCTGTGCTCGAAGTCGCTCCAGGTCTTGCCAAGCGATGCCAGCCACGCCTCGGTACGGACGATCTTGCCTTCCTTGTAGCTCGGCGTGCCGATGGGGCGGCCGGTGTACGGCGAATGCGGCTGGCCGTCGACGGTTTCCGCTTCGCAGGCAATCAGCGCGTCGACGCCGAACGCCTGCGCGATCGGACGGGTGATGAATTCGTTGGTCGCGGTGACCACGCAGCAGAGATCGCCGGCTTCACGATGCTCCCTGACCAGTTCCAGCGCGACCGGAAAGATCGCCGGCTTGATCACTTCATGCATGTACTGCGCGTGAAGCCCGGCAAGCTGCGCGCGCGTGTATTTCGCGAGCGGCGTAAGCATGGCGATCAGATAAGCGTGAATGTCCAGCTTGCCGGCTTTGTAGTCGGCAAAAAAGCGGTCGTTTTCACGAGCGAAGTTTTCAGCGTCGACCATGCCTTGTTTCACCATGAAGCGGCCCCATTCGTGGTCGCTGTCGGTGGGAATGAGGGTGTGGTCGAGGTCGAAGAGTGCGAGGTTAGCCATGGGGGCCTATTTTACTTGAAGCGGCGGCGGGGGACGCGGATGAGGCGGATGAAGGGGGCACCGTTCGCCGATCGTCGGCGTCGGGCGAGGCCAGCATGGTGCGCAGGAGCGGCAGCGTAACCGCGCGTTTCTGTTCGAGCGAGAAGCGGTCGAGCGCGTCGAGCAACGCCATCAGACTCGGCATATCGCGGCGAAAATGCGTGAGCAGGTAAGCGGGCACGTCGTCTGCAAGCATGATGCCGCGCTCACGTGCCGCGTGTTTCAGCACCGCGGCCTTGCCTTCGTCCGGCAGCGGCGCGAGATGAAACACGAGCCCCCAGCCGAGGCGCGTGCGCAGATCTTCGCGCACCGTCATGCCGATCGGCGGCGCATTGCCGGCGGCGACGAGCGCGCTGGTGGGATGCGCGCGCACTTCGTTGAACAGGTTGAAGACGGCAATCTGCTGCGCCGCGGACAGGCCGTCGCAATCGTCGATCGCATACAGCGCGACGCGCGGGTCGAACGTGAAAGCGGCGAGGCTGCTCTGCGGACCGGCAAAACGTGCATGCCCCGGCGGCGCTTCGTGGACCAGCGCCTGCAGCAGATGCGTGCGGCCGCTGCCGGCTTCGCCCCAGACATAGAAGGTGCGATCGGCCACTGGCCCGGCCGCGAGCGCGTTGTCGAGCTCGCGCAGCCGCGTGACCAGCTCGGCGTTGGCGCCGGCGAAGAAATTGTCGAATGTCGATGGCGGCGGGGTGCCGAGATCGAGCGTCAGTTGACGAAGCACAGTAGGTTAATGCCGAAAATGAGGCTCAGGCCGCAAATGGCCCGAATCGCGGGCCCTAAAACGTCCATAAACAGTCAAAGAGCAGTCAGTGACTCAGTTGTTGTAAAGCGTGCTCGTCAGATAGCTTTGGCGCAACTCGCGCATGGCTACCGACAGAATGGCGCTGACCGGCAGCGCCAGCAACACGCCGAAAAAGCCGAACAGCTGACCGAACGCGAGCAACGCGAAGATTACCGCGAGCGGGTGCAGGCCGATCCGTTCGCCGACGAGGCGCGGCGTGAGATAAAAGCTCTCCACGATCTGGCCGACGCCGTAAATCAGCGCGACCGCGCCGAAACCGTACCAGTCGCCGAACTGTAGCAGCGCCGCGAGCAGCGCCAGCGCGAGACCGGTTGCAAAACCGATGTACGGGATGAACACCGCGAGGCCCGTGAAAATACCCACCGGCAGCGCGATCTCGAAGCCGGCGATGGTCAGCGCAATCGCGTAGTAGACCGCGAGCACCGCCATCACGAGCAACTGGCCGCGCAGGTATTGCGACAGCATCTGATCCATGTCGCGCGCGAGTTGCAGCGTCTTGTCGAGCCAACGGCGCGGCACCACGATCTGCATGCGAGCGAGCATGCGGTTCCAGTCGTACAGCAGATAAAACAGTACGAGCGGCACCATCACGAGGTTGCCGACCACTGTCATCATCACGTTGCCGCTGGTGCGAACGGACGTCCATACGTAGAGCGCGACTTGCTGCGCGCTACCTTCGAGTTGGCCCATCACGAGATCGCGGATGCTGGCGAAATCGAGCGAGTCGGCGAGGCCCAGCAGCGCAAGCTTGGGTTGTAGCCAGGCGCTCACGTGGGCGAACAGCACGGGCACCTGTTGCTTCAACTGCGGTCCTTCTTTCTGGATGACGGCCAGCACCAGCAGTACGAGCAGCGTCATCAGCAACGAGAACAGCAGCATCATCAGCAAGGCGGCGAGTCCGCGCGGCACACGCCGGCGCACCATCCACGCGACGCCCGGTTGCAGAATGTACGCGAGAATGGCGCCGAGCAGGAATGGCGTGAGGACCGGGCTCAGGAGCCAGAGCAGAATGCCGACGCCCAGCGCGATCGCCAGCCAGATGAAGGCGCGGCGCTGCACGGGCGTCAGGATCGAGGGGTTCTGTTGCAAAGTTGTTTCCCAGGTGTCGTCCCGACCGGAAGATTCAGGATGATTCAAATTCCAGCCAGACGGCCGGCAACTCTGTATGGGACCAGAGTAAGCGCTGAAGCGCCAACTCTGGTCGGCATCGGGTAAAATCGCATTTTACCGACCTTCTTGCCCTTCCCCATGAATCAACCGAAATCCGCCCCTGACGCCCAAGGGTTGTCGTATCGCGACGCTGGCGTGGACATCGACGCGGGCGACGCCCTTGTCGACGCGATCAAGCCCTTTGCCAAAAAGACGATGCGCGACGGCGTGCTGGGCGGCATCGGCGGGTTTGGCGCGCTGTTTGAAGTGCCGAAGAAATACAAGGAGCCGGTGCTGGTTTCGGGTACGGACGGTGTCGGTACCAAGCTGCGCCTCGCATTCCAACTGAACAAACACGACACCGTCGGCCAGGATCTGGTGGCGATGAGCGTGAACGACATTCTGGTTCAGGGCGCCGAGCCGTTGTTCTTCCTCGATTATTTCGCTTGCGGCAAGCTGGACGTCGCTACGGCGGCAACGGTCGTGAAGGGCATCGCGCAGGGTTGCGAACTGTCCGGCTGCGCGCTGATCGGTGGCGAGACGGCTGAAATGCCGGGCATGTATCCGGACGGTGAATACGATCTGGCCGGTTTTGCGGTCGGCGCGGTGGAAAAGAGCAAGATTATCGACGGCAGCACGATCGCCCCGGGCGATGTGGTGCTGGGTTTGGCTTCCAGCGGTATCCATTCGAATGGTTTTTCGCTGGTGCGCAAGATCATCGAGCGCGCGCAGCCGGATCTGAACGCGGATTTTGATGGCCGCTCGTTGGCCGATGCGCTGATGGCGCCTACGCATATTTATGTGAAGCCGTTGCTGGCCTTGATGCAGCAGATCGCTGTGAAGGGTATGGCGCACATCACCGGCGGTGGCCTGGTCGAGAACATTCCGCGCGTTTTGCGTGAAGGTCTGACGGCTGAGCTGGATCATCGTGGCTGGCCGATGCCGCCGCTGTTCTCGTGGCTGCAAAAGCACGGCGGCGTGGCGGATGCGGAAATGCACCGCGTGTTCAACTGCGGGATCGGGATGGCGGTCGTGGTTTCCGCGGCCGATGCCGATGCGGCGATCGGGCTTTTGTCGGCTGCCGGCGAGAAGGTCTGGAAGATCGGCGTGATTCGCGAAAGCGCAGCCGGTGAAGCCCAGACGGTAGTCATCTAACTAGCCCAGCTTGACTAAAGGCTGGTTTGCCTGCGCGGCGTACAGAAAGAACGCGCCGCGCGGGTAAGACCTCAAATTAACGCTTCAATCAAGCTCACGACCTGCCCGGTAGCGTTGGGGTCGCAGCAATCAACAACAACCCGCTCTGTCATGCTGCGCAGCCATGTGAGCTGCCGCTTGCACAATTGCCGGGTAGCAAAGACCCCCTTATCCCGCATGGTCGAGTAATCGACCGCCCCGTCGAGATATTCCCAGACCTGCCGATATCCCACGCAGCGCATGGACGGCATCTCGGGCAACAGATCTCCGCGTTCGCGCAATTTCACCACTTCGTTGATAAAGCCGTCGGCCAGCATGGCGTCGAAGCGCTTTTCGATGCGCGCATGCAGCACGCTCCGGTCGGAAGGCTCCAACGCAATAGGCACGAAGCGCCACGCTAAAGCGGCGTCGTCCGTTCGAGCGGGTGCAGCCAGCAAAGCGGACATCGCTTGCCCAGTCAGCATGAAAACTTCGAGCGCCCGCTGAATTCGCTGCGAATCGTTCGGCGCGAGGCGCGCGGCCGCAGCGGGATCGACAGCGGCAAGCCGCGCATGCATTGCCGGCCAGCCGTCGCGTGCGGCGTCGGCATCGAGCGTCGCACGCACATCGGCATCGGCGGCCGGCAGATCGTTCAGGCCCTGAGTGAGCGCCTTGTAGTACAGCATCGTCCCGCCGACCAGCAACGGCAGCCGCCCGCGCGCGCTGATCTCGCCGATCAGGCGCAACGCGTCGCTGCGAAATTCTGCCGCCGAATATGCGTCTGCCGGATCGACGATGTCGATCAAATGATGCGGCGCCACCGCGCGTTCTTCCGTCGTCGGCTTGGCGGTGCCGATATTCATCTCGCGATACACCAGCGCCGAATCGACACTGATGATTTCCACGGGCCGCCGTGCGGCCAGCGCCAGCGCGGCAGCGGTTTTACCGGATGCGGTCGGGCCGAGCAGGCAGGGGATCGGCGTGGGTGTGCGTGAAGTGCTTGAGGTCATGGGCAAGACGGCGCGCGCCAAATCAACGTAATCAGGCGCACCGTCACTGCCCACGCATGAACAGCCGATCGAGATCGGACAGCGTCAACTGATACCACGTCGGACGCCCGTGGTTGCATTGGTCGGCACGCTCGGTCGCCTCCATCTGGCGCAGCAGGGCGTTCATTTCGTCGAGCGTCAGACGCCGGTTCGCGCGCACCGCGTGATGGCACGCGAGCGTGCCGAGCAGTTCGTGCTGGCGCTCGGTCAACACGCGCGAACCGCCGAACGCATGCAGGTCGGAGAGGACCGCGCGGGCCAACACCTGCAGATCGGCGTCTTTCAGCAAGGCAGGCACGGCGCGGATCGCGAGCGTGGTCGGCGACAGCACGGCGAGATCGAAACCGAGTGCGTCGAGCGTGTCGCGCTCTTCTTCGACCGTACCGATTTCGATCGGATCGGCCTGCATGGTCTGCGGGATCAGCAGCGGCTGCACGGCGATCGTGCGATCGGCCAAGGCGTTCTTGAACTGCTCGTACAGGATGCGCTCGTGCGCGGCGTGCATATCGACAATCACGAGTCCATGCGCGTTCTGCGCGAGCACGTAGATGCCGTGAATCTGGCCGAGGGCGAAGCCGAGCGGCTGCTCGTCTGAGGCATTGAACGCAGGCGATGCGTATGGCCCTGATGTGTTGTACGGGGACTGCGCTTCCGTAGCCGAGTCGCGCGCTTCGAAGAGCGTCGCGCCTTCCGCTGTGCCGGTGTTCGTGTCTCTACGGCCGAAAAGGGCGTCGTAGAAGGCCAACGGTTGAGCAACCGGCAGCGTGCCTTGTGTCATGCGCGCCTGGCGCATCCAGGTATTGCCCGGCTGCGAGGATCCGGATCCGCCACCAAAACCGCCTGCGCCTGCACCGGTGCCAAAGCCACCGCTGCTTCCAGCGCCCGCGCCGCCGAGCGGCGTAGCGCCGAACGAAGCCGGCCCACCCGGCGACGCTTCCAGATGCGCTGCATGCCCACCGGCGGTTGTTTCCGGCGACGCGCCCGCGTGCCGCGCCAACGCACGCTGCACGGCGTGGAATACGAACTGGTGAATCGAACGGGAATCGCGAAACCGCACCTCGATTTTCGACGGATGCACGTTCACATCGACCGCTTCTGGCGGCAGATCGAGAAACAGTACGTAGGACGGATAGCGGTCGCCGTGCAGCACGTCTTCGTAGGCGGCGCGCACGGCGTGCGTGAGCAGCTTGTCGCGCACGAACCGGCCATTGACGAAGAAATACTGTTGATCGGCGCGTCCGCGGCTCGCGGTCGGCAGGCCGGCGCAGCCGTAGACGGCGAGTGGTCCAGCGGATTCGTCGAGCGGCAAATGAGCCGTCGCAAAGGTTTCGCCAAGAATCTTCGCGACCCGCGCTGGCGGCTCGCTGGCGTTCCAGTGTTCGACCGCCTTACCGTTATGCAGAACCGAAATCGCCACATCCGGCCGCGCGAGCGCAGCGCGGCGAATCTGTTCGAGACAATGGCCGAGTTCGGTCTGCTCGCTTTTCAGGAATTTGCGGCGCGCGGGCGTATTGAAGTACAACTCGCGGACTTCGATCGTGGTGCCCTGGGTGCCCGCGGCGGGGCTCAGCACTCCCGTCTGCGCGTCGACACGCACGGCGTGCGGCGCGTCAGCAGTGCGGCTCGTGATGGCCATCTGCGCGACGGATGCAATCGACGCCAGCGCCTCACCGCGAAACCCCAGCGTGGCGACTGCTTCCAGTTCGGCGAGCGAGCGGATCTTGCTGGTCGCGTGCCGCATCAGCGCAAGCGCGAGTTCGTTTTCGGGGATGCCGCAGCCGTCGTCGGTGATCGAGATGCGTTTGACGCCGCCTTCGTCGAGCAGGATGCGCAGCGTCTGCGCACCCGCGTCGAGCGCATTTTCCAGCAATTCCTTGACCACCGAGGCCGGCCGCTCCACCACTTCGCCGGCGGCAATCTGGCTGATCAACTGATCGGGCAGGGGCAGGATCGCCCGCAACGGGCGTGGGACGGGCGCGGCGGCGGAAACTGCGACCGCGTCGGCGGTGCGGGCAGGCGTTTCGGAGAATTCTGACATGGCGAAATTATAGCGATTCGGCGCGAACAGGCTGGATGCGGGCTGAAGGGTTGGATCGCAGCGGTCTTGCGGCCGGTGACCGCAGAACTGCCGAATCGCCGCACGGCGTCGAAATTGCCCGCGCGCGGCAGATTTTTAATCGCAGCCGGGCACTTTCGGTATCATGACGCGGTCAATTTCCGGCGGCGAGCATGCGCTCGCTGCTCATCGCCCGCAAGGCTGCTGACGCGGCCGCTCCCGCCACGCACACATTCGCTTAATAAAGGACGCTTTTTGGACACGCTGCTACAGTTCGCCAACCTTGTCTTGCACATCGACAAGTTTCTGGGAGTCTTTATTCACGAGTACGGCGCCTGGGTCTACGCGGTGCTGTTTCTGATCGTGTTCTGCGAAACCGGGCTGGTCGTCCTGCCGTTTCTGCCTGGCGATTCGCTGCTGTTCATCGGTGGCGCTTTTTGTGCGACCGGCGAAATGAATCTCGGTTTGCTGATCGTGCTGCTGCTCGTCGCTGCGGTCGTCGGCAACACGGTTAACTACATGGTCGGGCGGTCCATCGGGCCCCGGGTGTTCAATTCGCACATCCCTTTCCTTGAACGCTTCCTCGACCGCAGCGCGCTGCAGAAGACTCATAACTTCTACGAGAAGCATGGCGGCAAGACCATCGTGCTGGCGCGTTTCATTCCGGTGGTGCGGACTTTCGCCCCATTCGTGGCGGGCGCGTCGGAGATGACGGTTAGCCGGTTCCAGCTTTTCAACGTCCTGGGTGCGTTGCTCTGGGTGTTGCTGCTGGTGTTCCTCGGTTACTTCTTTGGCAACATTCCGTTCATCCGGCAGTATTTGAACCTGATCGTGCTGGTGGGTATCGGCGCGGCCGTGGTGCCGGTTGTGCTTGGCGCGTTGTGGAAAGTGACGCGCAAGAACGCTGTGGGCAAGTCGGGTAGCCGCTAACGCTTCACGTAGTACGAAGCTGAACGAACAAACGGCGTCGCGAATCTCGCGACGCCGTTTTCGTTTTGCGGTCTGGCTTCCGATCAGCTGAAGCGCTGAGGCAGCAAAAAGCGCTTCACCTTAGCGGACGTCAGCCTCCTCGATCCCGAGACCTAAGCCCCGATTGTGCTCAACTGACGATACGCGGTGCAATCGGTGTTTCCGGTGTCGGATAGCCTGCATCCTTGAAGGTCTGGATGATCGCGCGATTGGTGTCGAAGTAGACCTGCCAGTAATGGTCAGTGTGCGTGTAGGGCCGCACGCACAGCAACGGTCCCTCCGGCGTGAAGCTCAGTACTTCGATATCCGGTGCGGGACTCTCGGCCACGTTGGGAATCTGCGTAACAGCCGCCTTCAACCGGACCATCGCATCCGTAGGATCGACGCCGTTCGCAATCTTCGCGGTCAGCTCGACGCGCCGCACCGGCAATGCGCTGTAGTTCGAGATCGTGTCCGAAAAGATCTTGTTGTTGCCGACGATGGTTACCACATTGTCGGGCGTCACGATGGTCGTGCCGAACAGGCCCAGTTCCGAGACCGTGCCCGTGACGCCGCCCGCCATGACGAAATCCCCCACCTTGAACGGCCGCAGTACCTGCATGAAGATGCCCGCCGCGAAGTGAGCGAGCAAGCCGCCCCAGGCCGTGCCGATTGCGAGACCGAGGCCGGCGAGCAACGCGGCGAACGAGGTAGTCTGGACGCCGAACACCTGCAGGATCGCGAGGATCAGCATCAGGTTCAGCAGGGCGCCGAGAATCGAACCGAGGTAATGAGCGAGTGTTGGATCGACGCGGCCGTTTTTCGACAGCAGTTTGCGAAGCAAGCCGGTGATGAGGCCAATGACCCATCGGCCGACGATCCACAAGACGATTGCGCCGAGTACCTTGGTGCCGAGGTCAATGCCTCGGGTCATGATGAATACGCGTACGGTTTCGAGATCCAAGATGTTCCTCGCTGGTTGAGTTGCCTTCGACTGATTGAACGGCGGTAGTGCAATACAGCGGCAAATGCCCGGCGACGGGCACAAACGGTAAATCTCGATCTTCGAAAGTTATACGCGACGGCGCGTGCAACCGCAAGGACCGTTCCTGTTGATGATGCGGATTGCGTAATGGAAGAAAATGGGCCGCGTGGGGTTACATCGGCAGATGAGATTCGGAATACGGGGACGTGCGAATGACCAGCGTGTTGTGGTTAGTTTTGGCGGCACGCGCGCGACGTACCATGTAGTGCGACGCCAATGCGGCAATGGCTGCAAGCACATACGCGCTGGCGCGTTCGAAGAACGCGGTCGGCGTGCTGAATTTGCCATAGCGGCTCTGCGCATCGGCGAACACGAGAAAGGTCAGCGCGGTGTCGAGCAGTAAGGCAGCCGAAACCAGCGCGACGAAAATGTGCGCACCATTGAGCCCGGCGCCGGGTACGAGCCGGTTGCATAGATGACAGGTGCTCAGCACGATAGCGAGCAAAACGAGGTTTGAGACGAGGCCGAACAGAAAATTGGTCATATTGACGGAATGAAAGCGCAGGGGGCTGCGGCGTTGCCAAAGCGTCCGCTCACGCAGCGTTGCAGCGTGATTCGCAGATCGGCGGCGATCATTGCACGTCTTTATGTCTCAATAAATATTAATGTTCGGAGTCCGTTGTATCTGTTTCGTATCGAAGAGTTGTGATGTAAGAGGGGGCTCGTGATTGCGTGGGGTTTTGCGATTGGCGCTGTGAGAATGCTTCACACGCGTGTAAAGAGTGTGGCGACATCGTTCCGATTTCACTGATTTCGCTCGTCACTCAATCGGCGTTTCTCGCGACGCCATTCGGTTGGGGCGATACGGGCGAACGGTGACGGCGTGATTCGCCGAGACCTCGCGCGGATTCGCGCCGCAAAAAGAAAAGGGCTTGCGACGCTGACGCGTGCAAGCCCTTGAATCTTTTGGTAGGCCGTACGGGATTCGAACCTGTGACCAACGGATTAAAAGTCCGCTGCTCTACCAGCTGAGCTAACGACCCAAAAGAGAAGCGAGATTATATCGATAGGACCGATGGGCTGTCAACCCATGGCGGTTGGTCGAGTTATCCGCACTTCAGATAGTGAAAAGCCCGAAGTATCGCTACTCCGGGCTTTTCAGCGAGAGGCGCGCGTGACTATTGATTTGAAGACTGCGTGGCCACTGCGCGTTACGTCAACTGCCAAACCTTGTACGACTACTTGATCTGCGACAGCTTGCTCTGAGCCGACTGCGCGACGTCCGAGCCGCTGTACTGCGCGACGATCTGCTCCAGCGTCTTTTTAGCCGCAGCCTTCTGACCTTGCTCGAGCTGATTGTTCGCAATCGCGAGCAGCGCTTCCGGCGCACGCGGATGCTGCGGATACTTGGCCACCACACCTTGCCAGGTCGCCGTCGAGCCCTTGTAGTCACGCAGCGCATACAGCGCGTTGCCGAGCCAGTACTGCGCGGTCGGCTGGTAAGGGCTGTTCGGAAACTTGGAGATGAAGCTGCGGAACGATGCCGCCGCATTCTTGAAGTCGCCGTTGCGGAACAGCTGTGAAGCCGCATTGAACGAATCGGTTTCGCCCGGCTGCACCTCACCCTGGACGCCGTCCACCGTCTGTTGCTGCGGCTCGAATTTCTTCAGCCGCGTGTCCAGATCGGTGTAGTAGTCCTTCTGCTGTTTTTGCAGTGTGGTGAGCTGGTTGCCCATATCTTCGTTCTGCCCACGCAATGTCGCGACCTGCTGATTCAGCTGATCGAGGCGGTTGGACTGATCGAGGATCGTGCGTTGTGCAGCCGACAGCTGGCTCGACAGGCTATCGGTCTTCGAACGCAGATCGAGAATGGCCTGTCGGGCCTGATCGTCGTCGAAGATGCCCGCATGCGCGGGCACGGCCGCGAAGACCGTGCCCGCGACGCAGGCCGCTGCGGCAAACCGCAGCCAGGAGAAACGATGCGTCATTCGGCTCATCACCTGTTACTTACTGTTGGTACACGAGGTCGGCGCGGCGATTTTGTGCCCACGACGATTCGTCATGACCGGTCGCTTGCGGCTTTTCCTTGCCGAGGCTCACGGCTTCCATTTGCGAGTCCGTCACGCCCATCAGCGACAGCGAACGGCGCACCGCTTCAGCGCGCTTCTGGCCGAGTGCCAGGTTGTACTCGCTGGTGCCGCGTTCGTCGGTGTTGCCCTGGATCAGGACGTGACGTTGCGGATGGCTCTTCAGGTATTGCGCGTGTTGTTGCAGCAGCGATTGATAGTCGTCCTTGACCGAGTAGCTGTCGAAGTCGAAGTAGATGCTGCGCTTGGCGAGCGGGCTGTTCGGATCGTTCAGCGGATCGACGTTGACCTGAGCGACATCGGTCGGATTCGGTTGGGTCGAAACTGCGCCACCCTTGTTAGCGTTTTCGTCGAGCTTGACGCCCGAGTGACATGCGGCCAACGCGCCGACCATCAATACGGCAAATGCGAAACGAAGTTTTGACATCATTTTGTTACTCTCCTTGTGTTATTGCATCAACGTTACTGCATAAACGGGCCCCAGGATGGCTCGCGTACGCTGCCACCCTGAACGGACAGGACCTGCCGAGTGCGACCGTCGGTCGATACTGCGGCCAACACGCCACGGCCGTTCACCTGTGTGGCGTAAAGAATGTACTGACCGTTCGCCGCGAAGCTCGGCGATTCGTCATGTGTGGTGTCCGTCAGGCCCGTTGCCGTATTGCCTTGCAGGTCCTGGATATACAGCTTGAAGCCGCCGCCGACGCGCGAGATATAGGCGAGCTGTTTGCCGTCCGGGCTCACACGCGGGCTGGTGTTGTAGCTGCCCGTGAAGGTCACGCGTTGCGCGGCGCCGGCGTTCTCGCCCTGGGCCGACATCTTGTAGATCTGCGGTTGACCGCCACGGTCGCTGGTGAAATAGATCGACTGGCCGTCAGGAGAGAAGCACGGTTCAGTGTCGATCGAGCTGCCTTGCGTCAGGCGCCTGAGGCCGCTGCCGTCCGCATTGACGGCGAAAATCTGCGTGTTGCCGGTGCGCGAGAGCGCGACGGCCAGCGTGCGGCCATCCGGCGACCACGCCGGCGCGCTATTGTTACCCTTCTGGTCCGATACGACCACGCGACGGCCCGTAGGCAGGTCGTGGATATAGACGATCGGCTTCTTCTTTTCGAACGATACGTAAGCGACCTTGGTGCCATCCGGCGACCATGCCGGCGAGATGATCGGCTCGGGGCTCGACAGCGCGATGTGCGCGTCCTGGCCGTCCGAATCGGAGATCTGCAACTGATAACGGCCACCGGTCTTGATGACGTACGAGAGGCGCGTGGCGAACACGCCGCGGCCGCCCATCAGCTTCGCGTAGATATAGTCCGCGACTTTGTGCGCACTCATGCGCAAGCCGCTTTCCGGGCTCACCAGCACGAGGCCACCCAGGCTTTCGCCCTTGACGGTGTCGTACAGCTTGAAGCGCACTTCGTACTGGCCGTTCGGCAAGCGATTCACGCTGCCCGACACAAACGCGTTGGCGCCCTTGGCCTTCCAGCTGCCGAGGTCGACGGAATCGGTTTCCGCGACCGGCGTGCTACCCGCGTCGATATTCGTGAATTTACCGCTGCGTTGCAGATCCTGACGCACGATCGTACTGACCTGCTGCGGCGAGTTCGCTTCATTGGCGAAATTCGCCGTTGCGATCGGAAACTGCGTGGACCCGACGCCTGTCACGAGGACGTTGAGTTGTGCGTGGGCGGCGCCGCCGACGGCGATCAGGCACGATGCTACAAGTGTCCGCAGGCCTAGCTTGGTCATCAAACTCATGCTGAATGGTTTCCCCAAAAACGGTTTTACTAACACTTCATGACAGCAGAGAGACCCGAAAACAACTAATTCGTTCCCGGGCGCGCCGCGCTGGGCGGGGCGCGGCGCCTGCTGTCAACTGACTGTCAAACTATTGCAATCAACCTGCCGGGCGCAACGTAATCTTGAAGCTGGTCGGCGTCTTCCCGTCGATGTCCTGAGGCATCGGATTGGAACGCTGGACGGCACGCAGTGCCGCATCGTCCCACGCCGAGTTGCCGCTGCTGCGCGCGATCTGCGCGTCCAGCAGCGTGCCTGTCGGCGAGCAGCGCACGGAGATGACGGTCTCCAGACCTTCCGTTTCGCCGCCCCACGAGATGTTCGGGCGCACCACACGACGTACCTTATCAGCGTAACCCGGCGATGTTGCCGTGCCACCTGAGCCGCTACCCGTGCCGCTCTTCGCGAGCCCATTGCCAGTCGAACCCGGGGCGCCTGCCGAACCTTGCATCTGTGCAAGCCGCGCACGACGTTCCGCATCCAGCTTCTTGGCTTGCGCCGCTGCATCGGCCTGAGCCTTGGCCTTCGCCGCTTTCTGTGCATCAGCCTTCTTCTGCGCCTCAGCGTCGGCCTGTTTCTGCTGTTCCTGCTGCTGCTTTTGCTGATCGGCCAATTGCTGTTGTTTCAGCTTGTCGGCCTGCTGCTGTTGCTGTTGTTGCAACTGTTTCTGCTTGGCCGCCGCTGCTTTTTGCGCAGCCTGATCGGCCGCCAGTTGCTGCTGGCGCTTCGCCTCGGCTTCCTGCTGGGCTTGCAGCTTCTGCTGACGCAGTTGCTCGGCCAGTTGCGCCTGACGGGCCGCTTCCTGCTGCTGGCGTTTCTTTTCCTGCAGCGCGATATCGGCCTGTTCATCCGGCAGCGGCGGGGCAGGGGCAACCGGCACAGGCGGCGGTGGGGGCGGGCGCGGAATCGCCGAATCCGGCACCTCGGTCCACAGTTCTGCTTCCGCACCTTCGGGCGTGCTGTTCTGCCATTGAATGCCGTGATACAGGAAGAACCCCAGCAGCGCGTGCATCACCAGGGCGAACACAAAGGCTCGCCAAGTGCCGCGTTCACGCGGTGGCTGAAGCGGGTATTCGGAATTCTTGCGGATCATTGTGATTTGACGAGCAATCCAACGCGCTTGACACCCTGAGCCTTCAACTCGGACATCACGTTCATCACGACTTCGTACTTCACGGTTTTGTCGGCGGCGATCACGACAGGCTGGTCAGGGTGCGACTGCGCGCGGTCGGCGATAAAGCCGTGCAGATCGGCCTTGGTCATGTCTTCCTGCTGCTGCGCGCCCGCGTCGTCCTTGTATTTGACGCTCATATTGCCGTCTGCGCGAATATTGACGATCACCGGCGGGGTTTGCTGCTGAGGCGCGGCGCCGCCGACGGTCGGCAGATTGACGATCGACGGGGCGACGAGCGGCGCGGTCACCATGAAGATCACGAGTAGCACGAGCATCACGTCGATGTACGGCACGACATTGATGTCGGCCATCGCGCGGCGCTGACGGGAGCCGCGCATGCTGGAGGAAGAGCCTGCCATCGTGGACTCCTTACTGTGCCTGACGCTGCAAAATGTTCGAGAACTCTTCGATGAAGGTCTCGAAGCGGATCGCCAGACGGTCGATGTCGTGTGCGTAGCGGTTGTAGGCGACCACGGCCGGAATCGCCGCGAACAGGCCGATTGCGGTGGCGGTCAGCGCTTCGGCAATGCCCGGCGCGACGTTCGCAAGCGTAGCCTGCTGCACGTTGGCGAGACCGCGGAACGCATTCATGATCCCCCACACCGTGCCGAACAGACCGATATACGGGCTGACCGAGCCGACCGATGCGAGAAACGCCAGATTTGCCTCGAGCACGTCCATTTCACGCTGGAACGCGGCGCGCATGGCACGGCGTGCGCCGTCGAGAATCGCGCCCGAATCGTTCAGGCGCTTTTCCTTGCCCTTCAGGAATTCGCGCATGCCGGACTCGAAAATCCGTTCCAGTGCGCCGATCGTGTGGCGGTTGTTCGCGGCGCTCTGATAGAGCGCCTGCAGGTCGCCGCCCGACCAGAAATCGCGTTCGAAGCGTTCAGTTTGCGCGCGCGCCCGGCGGATCGCAAACCACTTGCGGAAGATGAAAGTCCACGACAACAGCGACAGCAGAAGCAGCAGCGCCATGACGGCCTGCGCCAGCAGGCTCGCATTGAGTACGAGAGAAACGATCGACAGATCTTGTGTAGTGTTCATAAAGGTTCGTTTTAACGTCCCGGAAGGGGGCGTCCGGCTGCAAGGCCACTCGAAGCTTGCCGTGAGCAAAACGGAAGCATCGGCGATATTGCAAGCCGAACCATGCTTTGTGTTGCTTGATCGATACGAGTTCACTGGTCCCGTAACAACGGGGTTCAGTCGTTGTCCGTTGACATGCCACCGTCGTTCGCGCCCGGCCCTCGTCGTAAAGCCGCAAGAACCGGTGGAGGAATCGCGACGGGCCGTAGCGCAATGCGCTCGACGCAGCCGACCCGGATGGAACCGGTAGCAAGCAGCGTGCCGTCCCGCCACGCTTCCTGCGCAAAATCGACAGACGCGCGGCCAAGACGTTCGATTCGGCTCACCACTTTGACGACATCGTCGAGCCGGGCGGGTGCCCGATAGTCGACTGCGGTGCTGCGCACGATGAAGATTGCACCCGCTTCGCCGGCGAGACGGTTCTGGTCGACGCCGCACGCGCGTAGCCATTCGGTGCGCGCACGTTCGAAAAACTTCAGATAATTCGCGTAAAACACGATGCCGCCGGCGTCGGTATCTTCGTAGTACACGCGGATTGGCCACGTGAAGCCGATTTCCGTGCCGGGCTGGCTGGTCGACATATTCATGCGGCGCATTTTACCGGAACGCACACCCCGAGGTCTGTTTCAAGATGTGCGCCCCGCCTGGCGGGCCTCAGCCGGGATTTCAGCCGCGATGCACGGACAAAGCGGAGAAGGATTGGGCCACCGGCATCAGTTCGATCGTGTTGATGTTGACGTGAGCGGGGCGCGTGGCGATCCAGTAGATCGAGTCGGCGATATCTTCGGGTGTCAGCGGTTGTACGTTCTCGTACATCTTTGCCGCTTTTTCGTCGTTGCCACGGAAACGCACGTTCGAGAACTCGGTGCCGCCGCACAGGCCCGGCTCGATGTCGGTCACGCGCAGTGCCGTGCCGGCCAGATCGGCCCGCAGATTCAGACTGAACTGGCGCACGAACGCCTTGGTTGCGCCGTACACGTTGCCGCCCGCGTAAGGCCAGTTGCCGGCCGCCGAGCCCAGATTGAAAATGTGCCCGCGGTTGCGCTCCACCATGCCGGGCAGGAGTGCATGCGTGACCTGCACAAGGCCCGTGCAGTTGGTCTCGATCATGGTGTTCCACTCGTCCAGACTCGCTCTTTGCGCCGGCTCGATGCCGAGCGCGAGGCCGGCGTTATTGACGAGCACGTCGAGTGCGGCGAAATCGGCGGGCAGCGAGGCCGGCACGGCCTCGACGGCGGCGCGGTCGCGCACGTCGAGCTCATACGGCAGAAGGGCGTCGCCGAGTTCGTCGGCGAGTGCCTGCAGGCGGTCCTTGCGGCGCGCGGTGGCGACGACACGATGGCCGCCTTTGACGAAAGCACGAGCGATAGCGGCGCCGAATCCTGCGGACGCTCCGGTGACGAACACGATCATTGCAGTTCCCTGGTTGGTAAGAGAGAAAGGTCCCAAGCCTACTTGCAATGCGGCGCTGCGGCAAGGATGAACCAGCCGTACGAGCGGCTGGGGCAATGACGCGGAGCGGGTCCCAGGCGCGCTTTCGTCAGACGTTTGTGCGCCGCTCGCAGCGGCGCCAGGACCGGCTTCGCGGGCGCCCGCTGGCCCGGCAGGAAGCCGGTTGCCTATTCGATCCTCTTCCAATAAACTAACGCGCTCATCCCTGCGTGACTGGCGATAGAACCGATTCGAGCAATCGGGTTCAAGGTGGAGCAACCCACCGTGAAGCGCAGGGAGCCGTTTTGCCGTTCGCCTGGGCAGCCGTGATCCGCGCGCATTGATCTGCGCTGACGGTGGCTGTCCTGCCTCGCGTGTGCGGCGACTCTCCATCCGCCACGTCAGGGCTGGCCCAGCCGCCAGCAGCGCTGCGTACCCTCTACGCAAGATTCGGCGCACGATCCGGTCAACCTGCACACACTCAACGGAATCCGTATGTTTGATAGAGCCCAAAGCACCATCGCCAACGTCGATCCTGAACTCTGGAAGGTCATCGAGCAGGAAAACCGCCGTCAGGAAGAGCACATCGAACTGATCGCGTCGGAAAACTACACGAGCCCGGCCGTGATGGCTGCGCAAGGCTCGCAACTCACCAACAAGTACGCCGAAGGGTATCCGGGCAAGCGCTACTACGGCGGTTGCGAATTTGTCGACATCGCCGAGCAGCTGGCGATCGACCGCGTTAAGCAACTGTTCGGCGCCGAAGCCGCCAATGTGCAGCCGAACTCCGGCTCGCAGGCGAACCAGGGCGTGTTCTTCGCCATGCTCAAGCCGGGCGACACGATCATGGGCATGAGCCTCGCGCACGGCGGTCACCTCACGCACGGCTCGCCGGTCAATATGTCGGGCAAGTGGTTCAACGTGGTGAGCTATGGCCTGAACGAAGCCGAAGACATCGACTACGACGCTGCCGAGAAGCTGGCTCAGGAACACAAGCCGAAGCTGATCGTGGCCGGCGCGTCGGCGTTTTCGCTGCGCATCGACTTCGAACGGATGTCGAAGATCGCCAAGTCGGTCGGCGCGTATTTCATGGTCGACATGGCGCACTATGCCGGCCTCGTCGCCGCAGGTGTCTACCCGAACCCGGTGCCGCACGCCGATTTCGTCACCACTACCACGCACAAGAGCCTGCGCGGCCCGCGCGGCGGCGTGATCCTGATGAAAGCCGAGTTCGAAAAGCAGATCAATTCGGCAATTTTCCCGGGCATTCAAGGTGGTCCGCTGATGCACGTGATCGCCGGTAAGGCTGTCGCGTTCAAGGAAGCACTGTCGCCGGAGTTCAAGGCGTATCAGCAGCAGGTCGTCAAGAACGCGCGCGTGCTGGCTGAAACGCTGGTCAAGCGCGGACTGCGCATCGTGTCTGGTCGCACCGAAAGCCACGTGATGCTGGTCGACCTGCGTGCGAAGAAGATCACCGGCAAGGCAGCGGAAGCGGCGCTCGGCGCGGCGCACATCACGGTCAACAAGAACGCGATTCCGAACGACCCGGAAAAGCCGTTCGTCACGAGCGGTGTGCGTCTCGGCTCGCCGGCCATGACCACGCGCGGCTTTGGCGTCAAGGAAGCGGAGCAGGTAGGTAACCTGATCGCCGACGTGCTGGACAACCCGGAAGACGCAGCCACGATCGAACGTGTGCGCGCGCAAGTCGCCGAGCTGACCCAGCGCTTCCCGGTTTACCGCTAAGCCGCCATGCACTGCCCCTTCTGCCGTCACGCCGATACGCAAGTTGTGGATTCCCGCGTATCCGAAGACGGCGCGACGATTCGCCGGCGCCGCCGCTGCCCGGCCTGCGACAAACGTTTCACGACGTATGAGCGGGTCGAGCTGGCGCTGCCGTCGGTCGTCAAGAAGGACGGCAGCCGCACGGAATTCGATCGCCGCAAGATCGTCGCGAGCATGCAACTGGCGCTGCGTAAGCGCCCGGTGGCAGCGGACGCGATCGACGCGGCAGTCGCCCGCATCGAGTATCAACTGCTCGGCAGCGGCGAGCGCGAGGTGCGCAGCGAGCGCCTCGGCGAACTCGTGATGAACGAGTTGCGTGCGCTCGATACGATTGCCTATGTTCGTTTCGCCTCTGTCTACCGGCGCTTCGAAGACGTCTCCGAATTCGAGGACGTGATCGAAGAATTTCGCCGCGCCTCTTCTCCTCCCAAGCCGTCCCGCAAGCGCTGATTGCTGTCGCGCCTGAAGTTGGGCGCCAGGTTCTGTTTTCCGCTGCGTAGGTTCGCGCATCTGCATCTCCGCTCCCGTTATGGTTCGTTACGCGTGCATTTTTGCGCGGGATAGCGTCTGAGTGCCACCTGGCCATTCGGCCGATTGTTGGCCCACCTGTGAATCGCTAGATTGACTGCATGCTTTGAAACGATCAGGGATGCAGATGAAATGGGATGCAGTCTGTTTGCGGCCGCGCCGCGGCTTTACGCTTATCGAAACACTGGCTGTTGTCGCGCTGCTGGCGATAATTGCGGTGATGGCGACGCCGTCGTTCGTTGCGTGGCACTTGCGTGACCAGGTTGACGCACGTGCGAAAGCGCTTGCCTCAACGCTCGCCTATGCGCGCAGCGAGGCATTGCGCCGCGGTGCCCGCGTCACCGTGTGCCGGATTGACGCGGCACGGCGCTGTCTTGCCGCAGGGCAAGCTTGTGGCGGTGGCGTCACGGACTGGTCGTGTGGCTGGGCTGTATTGGCCGAACGGGGAGGCACGCTCTCACTACTGCGCGCGCATCCTTTGCTCGCAGCAATCAGCATCACCGGGACGCAGACAAATCTCACGTTTACGCCACCGGCGGGGCAGCTGATCGGCACCTTTCGCAGCTTTGAGATCGCGCCGCGCGCGCCGTCGAAAGCGACGCAAGGCGACAAGTGGCGGCGCTGCATCCGCATCGCGGCGGGCGGGCGCGCGCGGATTGTCGAGGGCGCGTGTGGAGCGGCATCGTGAGTCGATATTCGTCGAATTCACGGGTGCGCAACTGCGCAGCAACGCGCTCAATAGGGCTTAGAGGTAGTTCGCTGATCGAAGTGATGCTGGCCGTTGCCTTGATGGCAGTGACGGCGCTCGGGTTGATCGCCGGTCAATTGTGGACTGCGCGCGAAGCCCGTGCGATGGCAATGCGCGAGCACGCAGCATGGATAGCCGATTCTGTTGCCGAAGCAATGCGCGAGCCTTCGGCAGGCGATTCTGCGATCAGGCAATGGAGCGCGCGTGCAACGGCCTTGTTGCCTCACGGTGAGGCGTCGGTAGGGGAGAGTGGCGGTGTGTCCGCCGCACGTGTCACGTGGACGACCCTGCGTGCCATGCCGCGCGCCGACGATATCATCGACAAGCCCGAGTCGTGCGGCGGTGCAGATGTCCCCGCGGGATCCTCATGCGTTGCACTGGCGTTCGCGAAATGACTCAGCGTATGGTTATCGCGCGTGGGCATACGCTCGTCGAGTTTGTGATCGCAATTGCACTGGGGCTGGTGGTGACCGCCGGCGCGGTCGTGCTTTATACAACGCAGCGTAACGTGTTCGAGCGCGCGGGCGATGCGATGCGGATCCGCGAAGCCGGCCTGAGCGCGCTCACGCTGATGGGCCAGCAAATTCAAATGGCCGGCTTCGTGCCCGCGGACGTCGTGAGGTTCAATAGTCCGCCGCCGTTGTTCGGTTGTTCGGGTGGCCGCCCGACCGGCGCGGACGACAGCGTTGCCTGCGAGGCGTTACCGGGCCGCTCGGACGGCATCGTGGTTCGTTATGTCGGGGACACCGTTTCGACGTGGCCGTCAGCGACTGGCCAGACGACCGACTGCCTCGGCCAGGCTGTAACGAGCAACAACGCGGCACTCGGCGGGCAGGGCGTGTCGGTGGTCAACCGGTACTTCGCCAGGGTCAGCGGGTCGACAGGTGAGCCGGAGCTTTACTGCGAAGGCAATGGCAAGGCAGGGTCCGCGCAGCCGTTGGTCGAAGGCGTAGAGCGCGTGCGATTCAGGTACTGGCTGGCCGGCGGGCTGGCCGCAATAGATGCATCGGCGGTGACGGACGGCCAATGGGCAAAGATCGTCGCGATCGATCTCTGTGTGCTCGTCCGGGGAGCGCCGCAAGGAAGGCGTATGCGCTACGTCGATTGCGATGGCGCGAGCGCCCTAGGCTCCGACACGCGGGCGCGGCAGGCTTTCTGGCGGCGCGTGGCGATACGCAATCACGCGGAGGAGCTCCTGTGATAGAAGGGCTTCGCAATCCAGCGCACCGCTGCACGTCGTCGAAACATTTGACACGCCTTATCCGCACTGGTCGTCGCTCGCGCGTTCGCAATAGCGGCACCGTCCTGCCGATCGTTTTGCTGATTTCCGCAATGATGTTGACCACCTCAGCAGCCTGGTTCGAGACATCGCTTGCAGCGTCGCGCGGCGCCAGCAACGTGCGCGACTATTTGCAGGCATTTCATGCCGCGGATTCGGCGCTGACCTTATGCGCCCGGAGCGTCATCGCAGCGGCTGCTTTCGAGCCGCAACCAGCGGCGTCGCTTCCAACCGGCGAGCCGACGCAATGGACGCACAAAGCCGCCTTTGAAGCCGGCGCAGTCACGCCCGTTGCGCAATGGCCCGGATCGCTGCGTGCGCCGCAATGTTTTATCGAAGCGTGGCGTCTGGGCACTCGCGCCGATGCCCGAGCGTATTTACTGACTTCGCGTGGCTTCGGCCGGACCGGAGAGTCGCAGGTGTGGTTGCAGATGGAACTCGTGATCGCAGGCGAGCAGATCGAGCGCCATTGGCGTCGCGTTGCCGCACACCCATTTTGACGGGAGGTTTATGGCGAGACCGCGCACATCCGCATTCACGCTGCTGGAACTGATGATAGCGCTGGCAATAGCCGCCACGCTGGTCGTGTTTGCCGTGCCCTCGTATCGGAGTCATGTCGCGCGAACACATCGGGTCGACGCTGCGTCCGCCCTCTATCGCGCAGCGCAATTCGTCGAGGGATCGGCAAGCGATGGCCCCGCGACATTGGCGCCGGGTCTGGATCAGGCTCCGCAGTTCGGCACACCTATCTACCGGTTGCAAGTGCTACCGGCAGACGATGCAAACGGTGGTTATGCGGTAGAGGCCGTGCCGACCGAAACCGGCCCTATGCGGGACGACGCCTGCGGCACCTTCACGCTGGATGCGACGGGGTTGCGAGGCAACAGAAGCGGCGCAAACGGTGCAGCGCCGGCAAGCGGCGAGTGCTGGAATACGAGCTAGGGCCCCTTACTGCAGAACGCGAGTTGGCGAGTCGAGGCGCTCTAGTGCCTGAGGGCCTCAGGATCAGGCGACAAACTGATGCTGCAAGGCGCACGCGGAGAGAGCGGTCTACGATCCCCGCGCTTCAGTACCCACTATCAACAGTCTCTTTCTTGCTGTCGGCAGAGGCGGTGGAATCTTTCTTTATCTGCTTCCAGATTCGATACGCTTCCCAGCCGGCAAGCGCAATGCTGCCCCATTTGAGTGCGGGTTTTGCACCTGCCGCAATAGTCGCGCGCAGCGGCTTCGCCAACAGTAGCGAAGCGATCGAACTGATGAGTGGATACTGTTTGAGAAGCGCGCCGATGCTTCCTGCGTTGAGGAAGCCGGCCTTCGATCCGCGGCCCACGCGCATCCCACCGAAGCCCGGCAGAATGAATTTGAGCCAGCTGAAGTGCGTGACGGCCTGCCGCAATTCGATGGTCGCCTGCGCGAGTTCCATGCGCTCGACATCCGCACGCACCAGCAGCAGTTCCTTGCGTAGCGCTCGCAGGTGCGGCGCACTCAGATCTCTGACCTGGTGGCGTTTGTTGCGGAATGCGGTATCGGAATGGCTTTGGCTCATGGCGTGTCGGCGGCAGTGGAGGTGGGGCAGTAAAACTGTGCTGCAAATCGCTCGAGGTGTTTGCGAAGTCTCTTCGAAGGCGCAGGGCATTTGAGGTCCGCCCATGAGCCAGTTATGCCAGCTGCGTCACGGTTTGCGGAACACGTCGCGGTCTTTTTCGAACTCGGCAAGGGTGGCTTCGAACACCAGGGGAGCATTGCGCAAACCGCTGCGCGCTTTCAGTGCACAGGCTATTCCCGCGATGGCATAAACCACCGTGATACCGGCGAGCGCTTGCCACCGGTAGGTGTCCCAGAACGCGATGGCGATCAGTGCCGTCAAGGCGATCAAGGCCATTGTAGCGAGCATCATGGCCGCGAGGCCGAGGAACAGCACGCCGAGCAGACGGTCTTTTTCTTCGGCGAGTTCGATGCCGACCAGTTCAAGCCGTGTTTGCAAAATGCCAAACACGGATCCAATGATACGGCGCAACGGACTATGTTCGCCGTGCTGCGATTGTGTTTCGATCGTCATGGCTCTGGGCGTTGCGCGTGAATATCTAACCGGCGCGTGAAAACGAGCGCGCCAAAAGAAGCGGACCGGCCAGACGTGCACCGGTCAACTCGATTCGCTGATGTGCCGGACGCGAATCCGCCCCGGCAGCGTCAGTGTTACTTGCGGTTGATCAACAGCCCTAGCAGTACGCCGGCGCCCGCGGCGATGCCGATGGATGCCCACGGATGCTCATGCACGTAATCGTCGGTGGCGCGTGCGGCCTTCTTACCTTTCTCGACCACCACGACCTGCACGTCAGCCGCCTTTTCCTTAGCCTGCTTCAGGCGCGTAAGCGCCGTTTCACGCAGTTCCGAAGCGCGCTCGCCAGTAGCGCTCGCGGCCTGTTTCAGCAAATCTTCAGCGTCCGCGAGGACGGTTTTGATATCCGACATCAATCTCTCCTTGTTGACTTCCGACATTGACAGCTCCCTTCGTCTCACGTCACGCGTGAATCGTAACCAAAGAAACGGCCGCTGGCGAGCGCAGCGCTCGATTCACGAAAACAATCGCACGAACCGTTCCTGGTTGAAGCACAGCCTCAAAAACTCCACCCTTGCGGCACAGGGTCGCAAAGTTTGCTTAAGATGGAGTTGATCTGTCCCGCAAAGTTTCCACTAAATCGGTGAAAATTACAAAAACACATAAAGTAGTGACGCGATGTTGGTTAGTTGTTCACTGTCACTCCCGTATGCTGTATTTTTGCTGCGCGTCGCGGGCGAATGCTCGCGCGGAATGTCCGAATACAATCAAGGAGCTGCAACATGAGTCTACGTCTTGGCGATATCGCACCGGATTTCGAACAGGAGTCGAGTGTCGGCCGCATCAAGTTCCACGACTGGCTGGGCGATAGTTGGGGCGTGCTGTTCTCGCACCCCGCTGACTTCACGCCGGTCTGCACGACCGAACTGGGTCTGACGGCGAAGCTGGCCGGCGAATTCGAGAAGCGCAATGTGAAGACGATTGCGTTGTCGGTCGACAGCGCCGAGTCGCACAAGGAATGGATCAAGGATATCAACGAGACGCAAGCCGCCAATGTCGGCTTCCCGATTCTCGCCGACGGCGATCGCAAGGTCTCCGAGTTGTACGACATGATTCACCCGAACGCCAATGAAACCTTTACGGTCCGGTCGCTGTTCGTGATCGACCCGAAGAAGAAGGTGCGTTTGACCATTACATACCCGGCCAGCACCGGGCGCAACTTCGATGAAGTGCTGCGTGTGATCGACTCGTTGCAACTTACCGACAGCCACTCGGTCGCAACGCCTGGCAACTGGAAGCAGGGCGACGACGTGGTGATCGTGCCGTCGTTGAAAGACGAAGAAGTCATCAAGCAGAAATTCCCGAAGGGCTACAAGGCCCTGCGCCCGTATCTGCGCCTGACACCGCAGCCGAACAAGTAAGCGGCTGATGTGCCACGAAGCGCACCGTTAGCTGCAACGCGGTGCCGCAACGAAAAAGGCCGGTTCAAAAGAACCGGCCTTTCCTTTTCTACTTTTCGATTTTCCATTCAGCGGCCAGGACGAAACGTCGCCATCGAGGCGCTCAGCGCATCAGAAAAACGCCTGAATCCCCGTCTGCGCGCGCCCGAGAATCAGCGCGTGAATGTCGTGCGTGCCTTCATATGTGTTCACGACTTCCAGATTGACCAGATGACGCGCGATGCCGAACTCGTCTGAGATACCGTTGCCGCCGAGCATGTCGCGCGCGAGCCGTGCGATGTCCAGCGCCTTGCCGCACGAATTGCGTTTCATGATCGACGTAATTTCGACGGCAGCCGTGCCTTCATCTTTCATGCGGCCGAGACGCAGCACGCCTTGCAGGCCGAGCGTGATTTCGGTTTGCATGTCGGCGAGCTTTTTCTGGATCAACTGGTTCGCGGCGAGCGGCCGGCCGAACTGCTTGCGATCCAGCACGTACTGACGTGCCGTGTGCCAGCACGCTTCCGCCGCGCCAAGCGCGCCCCAGGCAATACCGTAGCGCGCCGAGTTCAGGCATGTGAACGGACCGCGCAAGCCACTGACTTCGGGGAAGCGGTTTTCTTCCGGCACGAACACGTCGTCGAGAACAATCTCGCCGGTGATCGACGCACGCAGACCCACTTTGCTGTGGATGGTCGGCGCGGACAGCCCCTTCCACCCCTTCTCGAGGATGAAGCCGCGGATCGAATCCTTGCCGTCCTCTTCGAGTTTGGCCCATACGACGAACACGTCGGCGATCGGCGAATTGGTGATCCACATCTTCGCGCCCGACAGCAAATAGCCGCCGTCGACCTTCTTCGCCCGCGTAATCATGCTGCCCGGATCGGAGCCGTGGTTCGGCTCGGTCAGGCCGAAGCAGCCGATCCAGTCGCCGGTGACGAGCTTCGGCAGGTACTTCTGCTTTTGCGCTTCCGAGCCGAATTCGTAGATCGGGACCATGACGAGCGACGACTGCACCGACATCATCGACCGGTAGCCGGAATCCACGCGCTCCACTTCACGCGCGATCAGACCGTATGCCACGTAGTTCAGACCGGGGCCGCCATATTGCTCAGGAATCGTCGGGCCGAGCAGGCCGAGCTCGCCCATCTCACGGAAGATCTCGATGTCGGTCTTCTCGTGACGGAACGCTTCAAGCACCCGCGGCTGCAGCTTGTCCTGCGAGTACGCGGCGGCGGCGTCGCGCACCATGCGTTCGTCTTCGGTGAGCTGCTGATCCAGCAGCAACGGGTCTTCCCAGTGAAACTGCGCGGCCTCTGCCATGACGTATCTCCTGATTTGCTGCTTGACTTAAACGTGTTCGAGCTTGACTTAAGTTCCGCTATGCGAAACAATGTTTTGCAAACCACGCCCGAGTGTATCACCACATGACGCCTATATCTACTCTCTCCGAGCCGCTCGACGAGCGCAAATTTGTCGTCGCCCTCGCACGCGGGCTGGATTTGCTGCGCGCGTTCAAGCCGGGCGAAACGATGCTCGGCAACCGCGATTTCGTCGAACGCACGGGGTTGCCGAAGGCGACCGTCAACCGTCTGGCCTACACGCTGACCGTGCTTGGCTATCTGCGGCTCGACGAAACGCTGGGTAAATATGCGCTGGACGCCGGCGTGCTGTCGCTTGGTTTCGCGCTGCTCTCGGGCACCGACACGCTCGAACTCGCGCGTCCGCACATGCGCACCTTCGCGCGCGAAGTGGGCGCGGCTGTGTCGCTTGGATGCCGTGATGGCCTCGACATGATTTATCTTGAGACGATCCGCAGTGAAACCGCGCTGACGCTCGGACTCGCCTCCGGTTCGAAACTGTCGATGCTGACCAGTTCGATGGGGCGTGCGTATCTGGCGGTGCAGCCATTGGACGTGCGCGCCGCCTTGCTGGCCGAGCTTAAGAAGTTAGCGGGCAAAGAGGGCGCTGCGTTGCTGGCCGATGCCGGAAAGGAAATCGAAGCCTTCGCCCAGGAACGCTGCTGCTATTCGTTCCGCGCATGGCATGACGACGTGAACGCGGTTGCAGTGCCGTTTCGCGAGCCGCGCGAAGGCCGCTGGCTGGTGCTCAGTTGCAGCGGGCCGGCGTCGTCGATGGGAGAGGATGTGTTCCGGGAAAGCGTCGCGCCGCGGCTGAAGGCGCTGGCGCGGCGGCTGGGCGATACCGGTTGAAGTGCGGGCCTGCGCCGCTCGGCGTCAGCGCAATACTCACACCGCCCGATCGTGATAATGCGCGGTGAATAACGGCCCTTGCACGAAGCGCACGTCGTACTGCTGCAGCGCGAGGAATTGCGGCTCATCCATCACCCGATTGAAGATCAGCGGAACCCGCAGCCGGCTTGCATAGCCGACTAGCGGCTTCACCATTGCGTCGCGCAACGCGACCGCCGCATCCATCTTGATGAAGTCGAGCCGCGCCGTTTCCGACACCGACAGAATCTGCCCCGCGTTCGAAAGATTCCCCGCCACCTTGAAGCCGTAGCGCTGATAGCTCGTGGTCAGATAGCCGAGGAATGTCTTATGCGCGACCGCGGCCGCCGGCAACTCGATCACCACCCGCGACGGGTTCAGTCCGAACGACAGCAGCACGCTGGAGAAATGCCGTCCGTGGTCGTACTTGACGCTCTTGAGCAGGCGCTCGTGCACGCGCAGAAATAGCAGCCCGTGCCGTTGCGCGCCGAAGAAATTGATGGCGTGCAGCGCGCGTGACATGCGGTCGAGGGCGACCAGTTCCTGATCGTCGGCGATGCGGTCGAAGGGATCGAAGGCATCGAAGGGCGCGCCGTCGAGACGCTGCGTGACCGCCTGGAACCCGAGTTCATCGCCGAAACGATCCACGCCCTCAGCGCCCGACGACAACGACTGCGCCAACGCATGCACGCTGATATCGAAGATCGGCTCATAGGCACTGGCGAGCTCGAAGCCGTCGAACTGCGCCAGCGCGACATCGCTATGCACGCCGGTTCCCATCACCAGATGTTCGCCGAGAAATGGGTGATCGGCGGCGCGTGCAATCAGGTTGGGGATGGTCGGCGGAATCATGTAGGCGAATGGATGGCGATAGGTGCGCACTCGGCGCTCGGCAACGCGACTCGGTTGCCGCATCCATTGATGGTAGCAGTCCGCGCCGCGCGCACTTGAACAAAATGCTCATAACGTTATCGGCCGAACGCTTGTCGCTACAGGCTGCCACGGCTTTCGCGGCGAGTTTCCAGGGTATACGTTAATTTCACTATGCGTAATTAGTTTTACCATACGTAAATTGCAGCGTGGCTGCGATGGTTGGCGCGTTTGTGTCCCCTTTGCGGGCAAGGGCGTGATTACTGATCGCCGACTGACCGAGCGTGCGCCGCGACCAAACAATCCAGTCAGGACGAGGGGACGACCCAATGAGCGCCAAACCGGCCGTGGCCGCCGCCAATGTGATCGAAGTCGAGCGCGTGCTCGGCGAAACGCATCACCCGGCATTCCAGTTGATGCTGCTCGCGTTATGCGGGCTGTGCCTCGTGATCGACGGCTTCGACGCGCAAGCGATGGGCTACGTCGCGCCGAGCGTGATCGGTGAATGGCATGTCTCGAAGGCGGCGCTCGGGCCCGTGTTCAGCGCCAGTCTGTTCGGCATGTTGCTGGGGGCATTGGGCTTGTCGGTGCTGGCTGACCGCATCGGCCGGCGCCCGGTATTGATTGGCGCGACGTTTTTCTTCGCACTATCGATGCTGGCCACGCCCTTCGTCACGACGATTCCCGCATTGTTGACGCTGCGCTTCATCACGGGCCTCGGGCTCGGCTGCATCATGCCGAATGCAATGGCGCTGGTCGGCGAATTCTCGACCCCCGCGCATCGCGTCAAGCGCATGATGCTGGTGTCGTGCGGCTTCACGTTGGGCGCGGCTTTGGGTGGTTTCATCAGCGCCGCGCTGATCCCCGCGTACGGCTGGCGTGCGGTGTTCTGGGTGGGCGGCACGGTGCCTTTGTTGCTCGCGTTCGCGATGCTGGCGGCATTGCCGGAGTCGCTGCAGTTTCTGGTCCTCAAAGGACGCAGCGATCGCGCGTTGCGCTGGCTCGCGAAGTTCGATCCGACGCTGCCGATCGACGCGAATACCCGTATCGTTGTGCGTGAGAAGGGTAACGGCGGCGCGCCGGTTGCCGAACTGTTCCGCGCGGGCCGTGGCCCGGTCACGCTAATTCTGTGGGCGATCAGCTTCATGAACCTGATCGATCTTTACTTCCTGTCGAACTGGCTGCCCACCGTGATGCGCGATGCCGGTTACTCGCCAAGCACGGCTGTAATCGTTGGCACCGTATTGCAGACGGGCGGCGTGGTGGGCACCTTGTTGCTCGGCTGGTTCATCGAGCGGTTTGGTTTTGTGCGCGTGCTGTTCGTGTGTTTCGCGGGCGCGGCGCTGGCGGTCGGCACCATCGGAACGGTCGCGCATGCGCTGCCGTGGCTGTTGCTTGTCGTATTCGCGGGCGGCTTTTGCGTGGTCGGCGGACAGCCGGCGGTCAACGCGCTGGCCGGCCATTTTTATCCGACCACACTGCGTTCCACAGGCATCGGCTGGAGCCTCGGCATCGGCCGCATCGGCTCGGTGATCGGGCCGCTGGTCGGCGGACAACTGATTGCGCTGAACTGGTCGAATGAATCGTTGTTTCATGCGGCTGCGGTACCGGTGCTGTGCTCCGCGTTGCTGGTGATCGCGCTGGCCGCTGCCACGCGGCAACGCGGCAGCTCATCCGAGCCGCGGACGGCCTGAGACAGACAGCGCACGTCGACAGATCAAGTATCAACGGAGAACCTTGCATGGATACCTTAACCCGCACACCGAATACCGCCAGCTCGCGACTCGAAATCGAGCCGGGCTATCAGTCGGGATTCGCGAACGAATTCGCTACGGAGGCTTTGCCGGGCGCGCTGCCCGAAGGCCGCAACTCGCCGCAACGCGCGGCCTATGGCTTGTATGCCGAGCAACTGTCGGGCACCGCGTTCACTGCGCCGCGCGGCCATAACCGCCGTTCGTGGCTGTACCGGATTCGTCCGGCGGCCGTTCACAAGCCGTTCACACAACTGCCTGCGGACCGGCTCGTCGCCAACTTCGCCGAGGTGCCGCCGACGCCGCCTAACCAGCTGCGCTGGGACGCATTGCCGATGCCCACCGAGCCGACCGATTTTGTCGACGGCTGGCTGACGATGGCGGGCAACGGCTCAGCCGACGCGATGAACGGCTGCGCGATCCACCTGTACGCAGCGAACCGCTCGATGAAGGACCGCTTCTTCTACAGCGCCGACGGCGAATTGCTGATCGTGCCGCAGGAAGGCCGTCTGCATATCGCCACCGAAATGGGCCAACTCGATGTCGAGCCGTTTGAGATCGCGGTGATCCCGCGCGGCGTGCGCTTCGCGGTGAGCCTGCCGGACGGCAACGCGCGCGGCTATATCTGCGAGAACTTCGGCGCGCTGCTGCGTCTGCCGGACCTCGGCCCGATCGGCTCGAACGGCCTCGCCAATCCGCGTGATTTCCTCACGCCGCATGCTGCTTACGAAGACCGCGAAGGCGACTTCGAACTTGTCGCCAAGATGAACGGCAACCTGTGGCGCGCGGATATCGGCCACTCACCGCTCGATGTGGTCGCGTGGCACGGTAACTACGCGCCGTACAAATACGATCTGCGCCGCTTCAACACGATCGGTTCGATCAGCTTCGACCACCCGGACCCGTCGATCTTTCTGGTGCTGCAATCGCAAAGCGATACGCCGGGCGTCGATACGATCGACTTCGTGATCTTCCCGCCGCGCTGGCTCGCGGCCGAAGATACGTTCCGTCCGCCCTGGTTCCATCGCAACGTCGCGAGCGAATTCATGGGCCTCGTGCATGGCGTGTACGACGCGAAGGCGGAGGGCTTCGTGCCGGGCGGCGCCAGTCTGCATAACTGCATGTCGGGTCATGGGCCGGACGCGGACACCTTCGAGAAAGCGTCGCATGGCGATACGTCCACGCCGAAGAAAGTCGGCGACACGATGGCCTTCATGTTCGAAACGCGCACGCTGATCAAGCCGACCCGTTTCGCGCTCGAAACCGCGCAACTGCAGGCGCATTACTACGAGTGCTGGCAAGGTCTCAAGAAACACTTCAACCCGGAGCAACGATGAACGCATTGAGCGATCTTCAGGCGACGCTCGATCCGTCGCGTAAGAGCTGGGTCGAGTCGGCAAACGATTCGACCAACGATTTTTCGATCCAGAATCTGCCGTTCGGTATTTTCAGCGATAAGAACAACGACGCGCGCCGCGTGGGTGTCGCTATTGGCGACGAGATCGTCGATCTAAGTGTTCTTAAGTCTGCCGGCTTGCTCAAGCTCCCGACTGCCTCCACCGATCAATCGATTGCGACGAAGGACCGGGCGTTCGAGCAGGACACCCTCAACGATTTCATCTCGCTTGGCCGCGATGCATGGCGTAGTGTGCGCATCCAGTTGAGCAATCTGCTGGCGCGGGACACCGCGACCTTGCGCGACGATGCAACCCTGCGTTCGAAAGCCCTGGTGCGCCAGTCCGATGCGCAACTGCATCTGCCGGTGCAGATCCCGGGTTACACGGATTTCTATTCGTCGAAGGAGCACGCGACAAA
Source organism: Paraburkholderia sediminicola (assembly GCF_046026675.1). Taxonomy (GTDB): domain Bacteria; phylum Pseudomonadota; class Gammaproteobacteria; order Burkholderiales; family Burkholderiaceae; genus Paraburkholderia; species Paraburkholderia sediminicola_F. The sequence goes on from NZ_JAQQEY010000001.1 coordinate 631,242, forward strand.
TGTCGGTTCGATGTTCCGCGACCCGAAGAATGCGCTGTTGCCGAACTGGTCGGAGATGCCGATCGGCTACAACGGACGCGCATCGTCGGTGGTGGTGAGCGGTACGCCGGTGCGGCGTCCTAACGGCCAGTTGAAACTGCCGGATCAGGAACGTCCGGTGTTCGGCGCATGCCGCAAGCTGGATATCGAGCTGGAGACGGGTTTCGTGATCGGCGGCGGCAATACACTGGGCGAGCCGATTGCCTGTGCCGATGCCGAAGCGCACATCTTCGGCATGGTGTTGCTGAACGACTGGAGCGCGCGTGATATCCAGCAATGGGAATACGTGCCGCTCGGCCCGTTCAACGCAAAAACATTCGCGACCACGATCTCGCCGTGGATCGTGACGCTCGACGCGCTCGAACCGTTCCGTGTCGAGCAGCCGGTGCAGGAACCGCAGCCACTGGCGTACTTGCGCCACGAGGGCAAGCACGCATTCGACATCTCGCTTGAAGTGACGCTGCGGCCGCAGACGGCCAAGCAGGCCACCACGATCTCGCGGACCAACTTCAAGCACATGTACTGGACGATGGCGCAACAGCTCGCACATCACACGGTATCGGGCTGCAATACGCGGGTTGGCGATCTGATGGGTTCGGGCACGATCAGCGGCCCGACCGCCGACTCATGCGGCAGCCTGCTCGAGTCAACATGGAACGGCAAGAATCCGTTGGAATTGAAGGAGGGTGGCATACGCGGGTTTATCGAAGACGGCGACGAACTGACGCTCGCCGGATGGTGCCAGGGCGCTGGGTACCGTGTGGGCTTCGGCACGTGTGCTGGGGCGATTCTGCCGGCGCGGAAGTAGAGTAAAAGTAGCGCGGAAATCACGCGGAAGGAAGTGCGATGCAAAACGGGGAAGCCATTGTGGCTTCCCCGTTTTCGTATCCTGAGGCGAGCGTGGTTCGACGGCTCCACGGCTCAACGCTGCAGCGCAGCCGCACCGTCAGCCGATCGCCCGCGCGGGCGCACGCCGCTTTTCCCACCAGGCAGCACCAAGAAACGCAAGCGCAGCAACCAGAAGCACACCGACCATCGCATCGTTGCCAACCCCCTTCATCAACGCGCCAGCCACCAGCGGCCCACCGAAACTGGCCGCGCTCCACGACGCCCCCACCACCGAACTTGCCGACACCAGCGCGACACCGCGAAACCGCTCGCCGCAAGCGACCAGCGACAGCGTATAGATCGCCCCGGCCGTCGCGCCAAGCACATAGAGCAACGGCCAGCACAGCCACGGCGAATTGATCGCCCAGGGCAGCAACGGCAGCAACACCACGACGATCACGCCGCAGCCGATATGCACGCGTTCGCGGCCGAGCCGGTCGGCGAGCCAGCCGATCGGAAACTGCATGGTCGTATCGCCGAGCAGCAGGGCCGACGCGAACAGCACGGCCACCTCGCTCGTGATGCCGTGCGACATCGCGAAGAGCGGCAGCAGCGAAAGCGCGATCGTATCGAACAACGCGAAAAAACCCGTACCGATCACGAGCGCTGGCATCTGCGGCAACACATGGCGCCAGCTGCCGTGCGCGGCGTGCTCATCCTTCGACGCTTGCGGCGTCTTGCGGATGCTGGCGAGCGCGGGCAAGGCCAGCAGGAAGATCGCGCCGCAAATCAGGAAGCGCCAGTGCGTGAAGTCGGCGATCTGGCTCACCAGCACCGGACCCGACATCTGGAATAGCGTGAAGTTGGTCGCATAGATCGCGATGACCCGGCCGCGGGTGGCGTCGTCAGCGAGCTGGTTGACCCATGCTTCGCTGATCGTGAAGAGCAGCATCAGTGCCGCGCCGCAGAGTACGCGCAACGCGGCCCATAGCCACAGGTTCGAGGTGAGTTGCATCAGCGCGGTGGCGGCCCCAACCGTCAGCACTGCGCCGACGATCACCTGGCGGCCGCCGCAGCGCGCCGCGATCCAGGCGGCCACCGGCACGACGATCAGGCCGCCGCCCGCTTGCGCGGCGGTCAGGAGACCGACCACGTCGGTGCCATAGCCTGCTTGCGTCAGCGCGAGGGCAGTGAGGGGAAGTGTGGCGCCGCTACCGAGTCCGACGACGGCAACACTAAGGATCAGAGCGAGGAAATCGCGAGTGAAGATGACTTTCATCGGGCGAGATGCTACTACGGCCGCGAGTCATTCGCACCTGTGTGCGGATTGCATGAACGCGGTCGAGGGCCGGGTTCGCGTGCTATCGAGGCGCTGCCCGCAGCCCGGTCCGTAGCGGCACGGTGGCCGACGCCGTTGGCCGGCGGCGGAGATGCGAAACCTGTCCTGGCTGAAGTCGTCCGCGCAGTCTGGGCGCTCGTGCCTCGGTTATCCGGCCACGGCCATCCGTTGCGAGCGCCGGTCGATCGACACAGACCACAGCGTCAGCGCCAGTGCACCGATCGAGGTCGCCACGCCGACCCACGGCAACGTGGTGAGCGGCGCGCCCGCGCCGATCGCCATGCCGCCGAGCCACGCGCCCGTTGCATTGCCGAGGTTGAACGCACCTTGATTCAGGGTCGACGCCAGATTCGGTGCATGGCTCGCGCGGTCGACGATCAGCATTTGCAGCGGCGGCACGATCGCGAAGGCCAGAATGCCCCACACGAAGATCGTGATCATGGCCGGAATCTCGGCGTGCATCGTGCCGGCGAAGATCGTCAGGATGACGACGATCGCCAGCAGAAACGCGACCAGCGAGGGCATCAGCCGCCAGTCGGCGAGCTTGCCGCCGAGCGTGCTGCCCACCGTCAAGCCGAGGCCGAACAGCAACAGCACAAAGGTGACCGCGTGCGGCGTGAAGCCGGTCACGTCTTCGAGAATCGGCGTGATGTAGGTGAAGGTGGAAAACAGGCTGGCCGACGCGAGCACGCTGATGCCGAGCACCATCAGTACTTGCGGATTCTTCAGCACGTTGAATTCGTGGATGAGGCTCGCTTTCTGCATCTCGATCTTCGCCGGCAGGCACACGGCGAGCGCGCCCGCAGCGAGAATGCCGATGCCGGTCACGGCCCAGAACGTCGCGCGCCAGCCCACCGCCTGGCCGAGCGCGGTGCCGAGCGGTACGCCAAGCACGTTGGCGAGCGTCAAGCCGGTGAACATCAGCGCGATGGCCTGCGCGCGACGGTTCGGCGCGACCAGACCGGCCGCGACCACTGAACCGATGCCGAAGAACGCGCCATGGCAGAACGCCGTGACGATGCGCGCGGCCATCAGCACCGCATAGCCCGGCGCGACCGCGCACAGCAGGTTTCCGACGATGAAGACGCCGATCAGGCTCATCAGCGCTTTCTTGCGCGGCATGTTGGCCACGGCGATCGCGACGATCGGCGCGCCGATCGTGACGCCAAGCGCATAAGCGGACACCAGCATGCCGGCCGCCGGGATCGATACGGACAGATCGCGTGCGACATCGGGCAGCAGCCCCATGATCACGAATTCAGTGGTACCGATTCCAAAAGCGGCAACGGCAAGGGCGAGCAGAGGCAAAGGCATGGTGACGGAGCGTGAATCAGCGCGACGGGAAGCGTCGTGCGGCAGGCGCGCATTTTTCGGGACGAGAACGCATGCGCCATGCGAGGGGAAAACAGTAGGGGATTCTACCTAAGTCAAAACACCCTTGCTGAACGTCAGGCAGGCTGTTGTTTTTTGCTGAAAGCACGCCTCGGAGCGTGCATTGGGAATGCACTGCGACAACAGATTGCCCCATGGAACAGCGCCGTTTTATGGCGCGCTTTCGTCTGACTTGAAAGTGTTGCCGTGACGGCCGGCGCCTTCGGCAAAACGCGCGGCGCCCGCGACACCTTCGTCGAGTACTGCCTGATAGCCGGCGGCGCCTTCGCGCTGCAACGCTAGGGCAAGCTCCTCGAGCGTGCTGTTTTCCAACGCGGAGCGGCGGTCCGCCAGCAGCGCCGCTTGCGGAAAGGCCGCCAGTTCAGCGGCCAACTGTTCCGCCGCCGCGCGTGCCTCGCCCTTCCGCACGACGCGGTTGGCGAGACCAATGCCGAGCGCTTCCTGCGCCTCCACCGCACGGCCGGTCAGAATCAGGTCGAGCGCTCGCGATAGCCCGATCAGACGCGGCAAGCGAATTGTGCCGCCATCGATTAGCGGAATTCCGACACGCCGGCAGAACACGCCGAGCACGGCGTCTTCTTCGACCACGCGCAGATCGCACATCGCGGCCAGTTCGAGGCCGCCCGCGACCGCATAGCCGGCAATCGCGGCAATCACCGGCTTGCTGAAGCTCATGCGCGTCGGTCCCATTGGACCGGGACCGCTGCCGTCAGCGTGGAGTTCATTGCGGCGGGTCTCGTCGCCGAGCGCGGTGAGATCCGCACCGGCGCAGAAGGTGCCGCCCGCGCCGAACAGCACGGCCGCGCGCCATGCCGGCTCCGCTTCGAAGCGGAGGAAGGCGGCGCTGAGCGCTTCCGCGGTAGGACGGTCGACGGCATTACGCCGCGCCGGCCGTGCGAGCACGATTGTGGCGACGCCGGTGTCCTCATTGGCTTCGATGCACACATGTTCATTTAGATTTTGCGTGGTTATCATCGTTCTGTCCGTAAAGGTTCGCGTCCGGCCGCTCATGCTGGATCTTCATGCGCTGCGTTCATGCAGTGCGACTAATACCGTTGGTTGTCATGCATCTTTCACAATCGGCTCGTAGCGTTAGCGCTCTTTTAACGTGCTGGCGTTTTTTTGCCAGCTTATCGAGCCTGCCTTTGCCCTTGCCCAATTCATCGCCCGAATCCGCACCGGCCAGTGCCGAGATGGTCTGGAACGTGCCTCTGCATGAACATGAACATCCATGGTACGACCATGTGCGGCTGAAACGTGTCTTCGTGACGGACGGTACGCGCCATCAGGTGGTCATGGTCGATGCGCGCAAGTTGCTGGAATGCGCGGATCGCGACAACACCGATTACGTGTTGAAACCGGTCGCCGAATGGCATTCGGGCAAGGTGCGTGGCATCCGCGAATTTCTCGATCCAGAGAATCCGCGCATTCCGCCGATGCCGTACGTGACGATATCGACGCGTCGCGCGCCGGGTTTGCTCGGCTGGTTCGGTCTCGAGCGCGAGGGCGTGGTGGCGTTTCGCAACGGGCAGCATCGTGCGCGCTATCTGGCCGACGCGGGCGCGCGCTGGTTTCCGGTGGAAGTGCACGAACGCGAGGCGGCCTTGCTGCGCGAGATATGCGGCGCAGCGGACGACGCCCGCACGGTAATCCGCCCGACTACCGTGGATGGCAGGGGCACTACCTAACTTCGCGCCTGTACGACATTGCGTGGGGTGCCGGCCTGCCATGCCGCGACGTTCTCGAGCGTGGTCTGCGCGATCTCGTTCATCGCCTCGCGCGTGAAGAATGCCTGGTGCGCGGTGACGATCACGTTCGGGAACATCAACAGACGCGCCAGCACGTCGTCCTGCAACGGCAGGTTCGAGTGGTCCTCGAAAAAGAGGCCGCCTTCTTCCTCGTACACGTCGAGCCCGAGATGGCCGAGCTGGCCATCTTTCAACGCGCCGATCAGCGCATTGCTTTCGACAAGACCGCCGCGCCCCGTATTGATCAGCATCGCGCCACGCTTCATCTTCGCGAGCGCGGGCTCGTCGATCAGATGGTACGTGCCCGGCACCAGCGGACAATGCAGGCTGACGACGTCGCTTTCAGCGAGCAGGGTGTCGAGCGGCACGTAGCGCGCGCCGAGGGCAAGCAGATCGTCGGCCGGCGTACCGGGGTCATGAGCAAGCACCTGCATGCCGAAGCCCGCCATGATGCGGCCGAACACGTGCCCGATCACGCCGGTGCCGATCACGCCCACAGTCTTGCCGTGCAGGTCGAAGCCGAGCAGCCCATGCAGCGAGAAATCGCCTTCACGGGTGCGCGCGACCGCGCGCGGTAAGCGCCGGTTTAGCGCCAGAATCAGACCGACCGCATGTTCCGCGACCGCGTGCGGCGAGTAGGCCGGCACTCGCGCAACCGTCATGCCGAGACGTTCGGCCGCGGCCAGGTCGACGTGATTGAAGCCCGCCGAGCGCAGCGCGATCATGCGCGTGCCGCCGGCATGGAGACGTTCCAGTACGGCGGCGTCGACGTTGTCGTTGACGAACGGACAGACCACTTCATAGCCCTGCGCGAGGATCGCGGTTTCGACATCGAGGTGCGATTCCTGGAAGTGCAGTTCATAGCGATGCGTGCCGTTGGCCTCGCCGAACGTGTCGCTATCGTATTGGCGGCTGCTGAACAGGATCATGCGCATGAGCGGCTCCGAAGGATGAGTGCCGGCGCGGCGAATGCCGATTCACGACGCGGCATGCAGGCAAGTCAGTATATCGGCACTTAATGGCAATGACCGCCGCTTGCGATGTACGGTCCGAAAACCATTTCGACCTTTACTAAAGATCATCTTTTGCGAAGCGAAAACGGCCGCAATTGAAAATCATATTGACAGCGCTGCCGAACTACAATATTTATTAAAAAAGCAGTACCAAAAAAGCATGTTCAATCATGCCAAGAGAGAACCGGCCGCCAGAAGAGCATGGCCTTTTCAAGGCGTCGGGCAAACTTCGCGAGGAAAGTGTGACTGTCGAACTTGCTGAAAATTATTTCACTATCGCTATCGTCGCTGCATTGCGGCATATCTTCTTTGGCGCCGAGAGCGTCATGCCATTGCCATAAACTTTCCATTCACCGAATCCGGTCATGCCGGATGAATAATTCCTGAGTCGGGGTGACTCGGATCGAATTCATTTCAAATTCCAGAAAGATTTTTCATCTTTCTGCTAATAAACCGTAAATCGGCGAGCCAACATGATCGGTGAATTGCTGAGGTCTCAACCGGAGATCGCGCTGTTCGCAAGCCTTGCAATTGGATATTTCATTGGTTCGTTTCGCGTGGGGCCAATTCAGCTGGGCGGCGTCTGCGGCACGTTGATCGTGGCCTTGCTGTTGGGGCAGACGGGCGCGCGGCTTGCCCCCGATTTGAAGAACATCGCCTTTGCGCTGTTCATCTTTGCGCTGGGTTTCACTGGTGGACCACAGTTCTTTGCCAACATTGGCCGGGGCTGGCGCTATGGCTTGCTGTCGGTGGTCGAGATCGTCTCGGTGCTGGTGCTGATCATGATCGCGGTCCTCGTGATGCGGCTCGACGCCGGCACAGCGGCCGGTTTGCTGGCTGGCGCCGCGACGGAGTCGGCCGTGATCGGCACGGCTTCGGAGGCGATTGCCAAGCTCGGCTTCAGCGACGCTGAGACGCTGCGCTTGCAGGCCAACATCGTGACCGCGTACAGCGTGAGCTACCTGTTCGGCCTGATCACCATCGTCCTGTTCACGAGCCAGTTCGCGCCCCTGCTGCTGCGCGTCAATCTGCGCGAAGAAGCCGAGCGCGTATGGCACAAGCTCGGCGGCGACGGTGCCTTCGGCGAGGGTCAGCGGGCCGCGGCCCCGGCGCTCGTGGGCCGCGCGTTCCGGGTCGGCACGGCGGCCGGCGGGACGATCCAGGCGCTCGAACAGAAGCACGGCTTCAATCTGACCATCGAGCAGGTTCGGCGCAACGGAGCCGACGTGCCGGTCGAGCCGCAGCTGACGTTGGCCGCGGGCGACCTGATCCTCGTGGGCGGGCGGCGCGAAGCGATGGTCGCCGCGGCTGCCAGCCTCGGCGAAGAAGTGGCGGACGCCGGCTTCAGCCAGATCGTCGCGGAGAAGCTCGACGTCGTGCTGACGCGCAGCGACGCGCATGGTCTGACGGTCGCTCAGCTGCGCGAACGGGCGAAGCCGGAGGAAGGGCGCGGCATCTACATCGCGGCAGTCACGCGGCTTGAAACCACTGTGCCCGCGCTGCCCGGCACCGAGCTCAATCGCGGCGACGTGCTGACGCTGGTGGGCGCGAAAGCCGACGTCGAGCGTGGTGCGCGGAACCTGGGCTACGTGCTCACCGCGACCCAGAAAACCGACTTCGTTTATCTCGGCCTGGGCGTGCTGCTCGGCATGGCGATCGGCCATCTCGGCGGGCGCATCGGCGGTGTGTCGATCGCGCTCGGCACGGGCGGCGGCTGCCTGCTGTCGGGCCTGCTGTTCGGCTGGATCCGTTCGCGCCATCCGTTAGTCGGCTCGCTGCCTTCGGCCGCCGCACAAATTCTCAAGGACTTCGGCCTTGCCACCTTCATTGCCGCCGTCGGGCTGTCGGCGGGGCCCGATGCCATCAAGCTGGTGCGCGAATACGGTCTGGCGCTGCCCGTCGCCGGCATCCTGATGGTGCTCGTTCCCGGTCTGTTGTCGCTCTGGATCGGCCGCGCGTTTCTCAAACTCGAAGCGCCCATGCTGCTCGGCGCCATTGCCGGTCAGCAATGCAGCACGCCGGCGATTAGCGCGCTGGTCGGCGTAACCGGCAACTCGACACCCGTGATCGGCTACACGATCACCTATGCACTCTCGAACATTCTGCTGCCGTTGATGGGGCCGGTCGTGGTCGGTCTTGCCGGGAAGTTCGGCTAGGCGGGGCAGATGGGCTGCGCGCGGCGTGGCGCGCAGTCGATCGTATACGGATGCCGTGAGGTTCGTATGCACATGCAGCATCCAGTACTCAGTACCGCAAACTATCCAGCGAGGGCATGATGGACTGGCTACATCACATTTTTCAGAAATCACCCGAGATTGCGCTGTTTCTGTCACTTGCAGCCGGCTATTTCATCGGGCAGATCAACTTCGGAAAATTCCAGTTAGGCGGCGTAGGCGGTTCATTGCTCGCCGCAGTTTTGATCAGTCAGGCGGGCGTGACGATCGACAACGGCGTGAAATCGGTGATGTTCGCCGTGTTCATTTACGCGGTCGGCTACGACTCCGGACCGGGCTTCTTCAACTCGCTGAACCGCAAGACGCTGCGTGAAATCGCAATGGCGATATTTCTCGCCGTCACCGCACTGATCACTGTGGTGATCTGCGCGAAGCTGTTCCATCTGAACAAGGGTCTCGCAGCCGGACTCGCGGGCGGTGCGCTGACGCAGTCGGCGATCATCGGCACGGCCGGCGACGCCATCGCGCGTCTCGGTCTGCCCGCCGATCAGGTCAAGTCGCTGCAATCCGATGTGGCGATCGCCTATGCGGTGACCTACGTGTTCGGCTCGCTCGGCGCCATCATTGTCTGCGTGAACATCCTGCCGAAGTTCATGGGGCAGAGTCTGCGCGACGCCTCGATCGAAGCAGAGCGTGAACTATCTGCAGGTTCGTCGTCACTCGGAGCGGGGCAAATTCGTGCGTTGCCTGAACTGGTGGGGCGTGCGTACAAGATCGACGTCAGCGCCGGGAAAACGGTCAAGGCAGTCGAGACCCTGCATCAGGACATGTTGACGATCGAGCGGATCAAGCGTGACGGTAAGAATCTCGAGCCGACGCCTGATCTGGCCTTGCAACTCAACGACGAAGTGCTGGTGGTGGGCCGCCGGGAGGCGGTGGTCGCCTTCGGTGCGAACGGCAACGAGATCGCCAGCGTCGACGATATTGGTGTCGTGATGCAGACGCGCGACGGCGTGTTCACACGTAAAGGCATGAACCACACGACGATCGCCGCTGCACGCGAAGTCGTGGATCGCGACATGCGTCACGGCGTCTATATCCAGAGCGCCTCGCGTGCGGGCCAGCCGCTGCCGATCCTGCCCGAAACCAAACTCGAGCACGGCGACGTGATCACCTTCTACGGTTCGCCGAAAGACACCAAGCGCGCCGTCGATGCAGCCGGCTATGAGCTGCCGTACAGCAACAAAACCGACTTCATCTACATGGGTGTCGGCATTGTGCTAGGTCTGCTTATCGGTCTAATTGTCGTCGACGTGGGCGGCGTTCCGCTCACGCTCGGTTCCGGCGGCGGCTGTCTGCTGGCCGGCCTGCTGTTCGGCTGGATGCGCGGCAAGCATCCGATGTATGGCGCAATGCCGTCTGCGGCTTCGCAGTTGCTGAAGGACTTCGGCCTCGCGGCGTTCGTCGCGGTGGTCGGTTTGAATTCGGGCTTGCAGGCCGTGGTGACCGTCAAGCAAAGCGGTATGACGATCTTCCTGCTCGGTGTGGTTGTCACTGTACTGCCGCTGATACTGACGATGCTATTCGGCCGTTACGTGCTGCGCTACAACAACGCGGCCATCCTCGCCGGCGCGCTGACAGGTTCACGCAGTGCCAACCCCGCATTCGGCGGGGTACTCGACAAGGCTGAAAGCGCCGTACCCACCGTGCCGTTCGCGATCACGTATGCAATTGCGAACGTCGCACTGACGTTGCTCGGACCGCTCGTGGTCGGGCTGGTTTAGGCCGGTTCAGCGTACGCATTTATCGATCTCTCTTACGCCGGCGGCAACTGAACGTGTCCTTCGTGGCGCCGGCGTCATTCACTTGCACATTGGAGAACGCATCATGGCAAAAGAGAAAAGCGGCAAGAAACAAGGCGACATGGCTCAAGCCGGCTTTGCGGCGCTCAGCCCGTTCGAACTCAAGGACGAACTGATCAAGGCCGCGGGCGGCGGCGCAGTGGAGCGCGCCGCCAACGCATCGATGCTCAACGCCGGCCGCGGCAACCCGAACTTCCTCGCGACGATTCCGCGCCACGGCTTCTGGCAGCTTGGCCTGTTTGCGATGCGCGAGTCGGAGCGATCGTTTGCGTTCATGCCCGAGGGTGTCGGTGGATTCCCGCGACGTGAAGGGCTGACGGAGCGCTTCGATCTGTTCCTGCGCGAAAACAAGGGCGTGCCCGGCATCGACTTTCTGCGCGGCGCGGTGTCGTATGTGCGCGATCAGCTCGGACTCTCCGCAGGCGACTTCCTCTATGAAATGTGCGAGGGCATTCTCGCGTCGAACTACCCGGTGCCGGATCGGATGCTCAAGCTATCCGAACTGATTGTCGGGCAGTATTTGCGCAAGGAGATGATCGGCAACCATCCGTTCGTCGGCGAGTTCGACGTGTTCGCGGTGGAAGGCGGCACGGCGGCGATGACGTACATCTTCAACACGATGCGCGAAAATCACCTGATCAAACCGGGTGACACGATTGCGCTGGGCTTGCCGATCTTCACGCCGTACATCGAAATTCCGCGCCTGAACGACTATCAGCTGAACGTCGTCAATCTCGAAGCCACGGTTGAAAGCGGCTGGCAGTATTCGAAGAAGGAACTCGACAAGCTGCGCGATCCGAAGGTGAAGGCGTTCTTCCTCGTGAACCCGAGCAACCCGCCTTCGGTGAAGATCGACGACGAGAGCCTTCAATATATCGCGGACATCGTCAAGGAACGCCCCGATCTGATTCTGTTGACCGACGACGTGTACGGCACCTTCGCCGACGACTTCGTCTCGCTGTTCGCGCTCGCGCCGAAGAACACGATTCTCGTGTACTCGTACTCGAAATATTTTGGCGCGACTGGCTGGCGTCTCGGCGTGATCGCGACGCATCGCGACAACGTGCTCGACAAGCTGATCGCCGAGCTGCCGAAGGACGCGAAGAAGCAGTTGCACGAGCGTTATGAATCGATCACGACCGAACCGGACAAGCTCAAGTTCATCGATCGGCTCGTTGCCGACAGCCGCACTGTCGCGCTGAATCACACGGCGGGTTTGTCGACGCCGCAGCAGGTGCAGATGGTGCTGTTCTCGCTGTTTTCGCTGATGGACACGCCCGACGCGTACAAGAACGCGTTGAAGCGCCTGATCCGCAAGCGCAAGCAGGCGCTGTACGAAGAGGTCGGCATCTCGTTCGAAGACGACGATCCTAACCAGGTCGACTACTACACGATTCTCGACATCGAGTTCCTTGGCGAGCGCATGTTCGGGCGCGAGTTCGTCGACTGGCTGCTGAAGAACACCGAGCCTTCGGAATTGCTGTTCCGCCTCGCGCGCGAAGCACGCGTGGTGCTGTTGCCGGGACGCGGTTTTGGTACGCAGCATCCGTCGGGACGGGTGTCGTTGGCTAATCTGAACGAGTCGGACTATCGGCAGATCGGCCGCGCGATGCGCAAGCTGATCGAGGAATACGTCGAGCGCTACAACGCGGCCACCGGCAAGAAGCTCGATAAGACCAAGGTGAAGTGACAAACCCCTTGCGCAATTGTGCGGATCAGTGAATGATCGGTTAAGCGGCCCCGCCAGTGTCATTGCTGGCGGGGCCGCTTGTCCCTTTGCACTCTGACATTCACGTACCGATCATGCCGACTTCATCCACCTCTGCCGCACCGGTTTCCTACGCTGTGCCTTGTCCGGTTGTCGAATCCCTCGACGCCATTCTTCCCGAAGAGCCGTTGCTGATGATGGGTGCCGGCCCCGTGCCGATTCCCGCGGCGGTGGCCAAGGCCAATACGGTGGTGATCAACCACTTGGGCAGCACGATGGTGAAGGTGATCGGCCAGGTGAAAACCATGGCGCGCTACGTATTCCAGACGAATTCGAAGTGGGTGCTGGGCGTAGCCGGGCCGGGTTCTGCCGCGATGGAAATGGCGATCTCCAACCTCGCGTGGGAAGGCACGAAAGTGCTGAGCATCAAGAACGGTTTTTTTAGTGAACGGATGGCGGAGATGGGTCGGCGCGTCGGCGCGGAAGTCGCGATTCTCGACGTCGAGGACGGTACCGTGGCGAGTCTCGAAAGCGTGGCTGAGGCGATCCGCCGCGAGCGTCCCGAGATCGTGACGATCGTGCAGGGCGAGACGTCGAACACCGTGTGGAATCATCAATTGAAGGAGATTGCGGCGCTCGCGAAAGCGGCCGGCGCGCTGGTCATCGTCGACGCGGTGTGTACGTTGAGCACGATGCCCTTGGAGATGGACGCGTGGGGCATCGATGCGGTCATTACCGGCGGGCAGAAGGGCTTGTCGTCGATCCCGGGTGTTTCGCTGATCGCGTTTTCGGATGAGGCATGGGCACGGGTGAAGGGGCGCACGGCGCCGAATGCGCATTGGTGTCTTGATGCGTCGCTTGCTGAGAATTTCTGGCACAACGCAGGCTATCACTATACGGCGCCGGTGTCGGGTGTGCTGGCGTTGCATGAGGCGTTGCGTCTTGTGTGTGCGGAGACGCTTGAGAAGCGGTTTGCGCGGCATTTGAAGTGTTCGGTGGCGCTGCAGGCGGGGATTACTGCGTTGGGTTTGCAGCTCTATGCGCCAGCGCCTTGTCGTCTGAATTCAGTTGTTGGCATCGTTGTACCGGAGCGCTTGAGTCCTGCTGATATCTGCGGTCATATCTCGCGGCATCATCAGGTGGAAATTTCGGGTTCGTTTGGTTTGCCAATCGTGCGTATTGGGCAGATGGGCGAGCAGTGCCGGGAGCACAACCTGTTCAGGACCTTGCATGCGCTTGGGCGGACAATGGTGGATCTTGGCGTTAAGGTTGAGTTGCCGGCTGGGGTGGCGGCGCTTGAGCGTGGGTTGTCGGAAGGGAAGTGAGGGTTTTTTTGCCTTCGCGGCGCTTGTTGTTCGTGCCTCTGGCTTTGGTGCCTTTCCTTGAATTGTTAGTGGTCTATTAGTGTTGCCCCTGTGCGGGGCGGCACCTACTTTTCTTTGCTTGCCGCAAAGAAAAGTAGGCAAAAGAAAGCGGCTCAAACCGCTAATGCTAAGTGGGGTCCGTGGTCTGCTGCGGGTAGTGGTGCATCTGGAATCCGTGTTCTCGCACATTCCGCGTGAGTGACAAAGGAGTCATCAACTCCCACTCCGCACTGCGTGCGTCGCGGACGGGTATGCATGGGAAACCAGGGGCTTCGGTTGGCGTAGCGGGGGCCGTCGGCTTCGCCTCGGCGAGGCGCTCCTGCATTCACCCGGGAACCCCCCACTTAAATGATATGTCGGTGTGCCGCAATCATAGTCACGGTCACGGCTGCGGTGGTGGCAGTGCAATGACGGCCACGCCCCGTTGGCGAGGCGTGGCCGTCAAAACGTAGAGGGTGGTTTTGTGAAGTGCTCTTCGGCGCGCGCAGCGCCGCCGGAAGAATGACGCCCTTGTCACTAGCACATGCAGGGGCACGAACACAGATTCCAGATGCACCACTACCCGCTGCAAACCACGGTGCCCACTTAGTATTAGCGGTTTGAGCTGCTTTCTTTTGCCTACTTTTCTTTGCAGCCGGCAAAGAAAAGTAGGTGCCGCCCCGCACAGGGGCAACACTAATAGACCACTAACAATTCAAGGAAAGGCCAAAGCGCTAAGAACACAGACAACAAGCACCGAGCAAGCAAAAAAATCAGGTCGCCGCAGGCGCATTAGGCGCTCTCGAATTCCGCAAATACATCATCGTCGACAGCACGACCGCCATCGCGGAAGCCACCGCTGCAAACAGAAACACCTGCGCGTAGCCAAACTCCCCAGCGATATACCCGGCCAACGGCCCGGTAATTCCCAGCGAGAGATCAAGAAACACAGAATAAGCCGACAAAGCCGCCCCCCGGCTAGCGGGCGGCACAAGCCCAACCGCTTCCACACCAAGAGCAGGAAACACCAAAGCAAACCCAAACCCGGTCAACGCCGCCCCCGCAAGGGCAATATGCGGCTCCGGCGCCAACCACAACATCAACAATCCAGCACATTCAAACGAAAACGAAGCAATCGCGACCCGGAACCCACCGTAAGCCTTGATCGTATTAGCGAACAACAGGCGTGCACCGATAAACAGCGTGCCAAAAACAGTCAGCGACAAAGCCGCATTAGGCCAATGCCGCGCGGCATAAAACAGCGTGATAAACGTCGCAATCGACCCAAAGCCGGCCGAACCCAGCGCCAACCCAATTCCATGTGGCAGCACCCGCGTGAACACGCTCCGGTACGACATCCGCTCGCCATGCACGATCGGCACCGGTGCGATAGGCCGCGCCAGATAAAACCCGAGCGCCGCCAGCAAAATCACCAGAACGCCCAACGCGGCGAACCCTATCGTGTGCGCAATCGCTACGCCGAGCGGCGCGCCAATCGCGAGCGCGCCGTAAGTCGCGATACCGTTCCACGAAATCACCCGGGCATTGTTGCTCGTGCCCACCCGGCCGATGCCCCACAAAATCGCGCCGGTGCCGCACAGGCTTTCGCCGAAGCCGAGTACGAGACGGCTGCACACCAGCAGACCCAGGCTCACCACGGGCCAGCGCCCGCACAATACGGCCACCAGCAACAAGATCCCGCTCGCGCCGCAACCCAGCAGGCCGATTGTTACCGTCCGCTTCGGCCCCAACGTGTCGGCCGAGCGGCCAGCGAGCGGCCGCGATGCCAGCGTCGCCAGGTACTGAACACTGATCGCCGCGCCGGCCAGAATCGCGCTGTATCCCAGGTCATCGTGGACGTAGCCCGGCAGCACCGCGAGCGGAATTCCGATCGTCAGGTAGCAAAGAAACGTGAAAAAGACGACCGGAATGATCTGCATGGTCGTCGCAAATTCGCTGCGAGGTGTCGCTGAGTCGGTGGACATGGGGAAAACGAGACTTGAAAACGGCAGGAAGGCGTGATTTTCCCATGGAACCGATTCCCTTGCAGGGATTGCTTAATACTTTCGGTAGCTAAATAACGGTGCCGGATCGATATAGTGGTCCGTTCTCACGCTGCACGAGCGGTGTTTTGATGTGAAACGGATGAGTGGGGCATGGTCATCAATGGCTGTAAAACTATAATTGTTATATAAATGTGGCAAAACAGCCAGATCAACATAAGCCAGCCTACCCTCAAACCCATCTCTATATCGTTTCGCGAATATGTCCCGCATGCGATCCCCGCTATGGGTTGTATTTATTGATGGTGATAGTTTTCGAACCATCATCGCAGCACGTCCCAACGGACACAGAACATTGAGAGCAACGAGACATGACTGAGCCGATTCGCTTCTACCACCGCAACGCGATCCGTGAGATCAAAGATGCGCCCGTCACCCGCACCGTCCTGCAGTATTTGCGAGAAAACGTGCATTGCACCGGCACCAAGGAAGGCTGTGCCGAAGGCGACTGCGGCGCGTGCACGGTCGTGATTGGTGAGCGCAACGAGGCGGGCGGCGTCGACTTCAAGGCGGTCAATGCCTGCATCCAGTTCGTGCCGACGTTGGACGGCAAAGCGCTCTACACCGTCGAAGACCTGCGTCAGCCGGACGGCTCGCTGCATCCGGTGCAGGAAGCGATGGTCGAGTGTCACGGTTCGCAATGCGGTTTCTGCACGCCGGGTTTCGTGATGTCGATGTGGTCGCTGTACGAGAAGCACGGCCACGAACATAGCTGCGCGAACAAGACGGTGCCGTCGCGCGACGACATCAGCAATGCGCTGACCGGCAATCTGTGCCGCTGCACCGGCTATCGTCCGATCGTCGACGCGGCCGTGCGCATGTTCGAAGCGCCCGCGCCGAAAGCGCCGGTCAATATCGAAGCCCTGTCGAACACGCTCGCCACGCTCGAGCGCAAGGACACGTTCCATTACCAGCACGCCGGCCAGCAGTTCGACGCGCCGCGCACTGTCGACGCGCTCGCGAAAATCAAGGAAGCCGAACCGGGCGCCCGCATCCTCGCCGGCAGCACGGACATCGGCTTGTGGGTGACGAAGCAGATGCGTGAACTGGGCAACATCGTCTACGTCGGTCAGATTGCGGAGCTGCAAAAGCTCGAAACCAACGACGACTGGATCGAAATCGGCGCAGGCGTGACCGTCGAAAAGGCTTACGCGGAAATTGCGAAGCAATATCCGGAACTCACCGAAATGTGGCAACGCTTCGCGTCGCTGCCGATCCGCAATGCCGGCACGCTCGGCGGCAATATCGCCAACGGCTCGCCGATCGGCGATTCGATGCCTGGCCTGATTGCGCTCGGCGCGCATGTGATCGTGCGCGGCGGCGAGATTGAACGCGAAATGCCACTCGAGGATCTGTACCTCGCGTATCAGAAGAAGGACATGGCTGAGCACGAATTCGTCGTCGGACTCAAGGTGCCGACCCGCATCGGCGCGCGCAAGAATCTGCAGTTCCGCACCTACAAACTGTCGAAGCGTTTCGACTCGGACATCTCGGCGGTGTGCGCCGCGTTCTCCTTCATCGCCGACGGCAACCTGATCCGCGAGCCGCGCATTGCGTTCGGCGGCATGGCCGCCACCTCGAAGCGCGCAACGCACGCTGAAGCCGTGCTGCGCGATGCCGAATGGCACGAAGCCACCGCGCAAGCCGCGATGCTCGCACTCGGCAACGACTACGCGCCGCTCTCCGACATGCGCGCGACCAGCAACTACCGCCTCGAAGCGGCGAAGAACACCTTGTATCGCTTCTGGCTCGAAACGCGGCCGAACAATCCGCTGCCCAAGAGCGCACTGGATGTTCGTGCGGTTGCCGCTGCTTGCGCCCCGGCGAGCGCCTGAGAAGCCAAGGATACGGAGAACAAAGAATGAATCAGCACGCAGAACCGTTCCTGAAAGACCTTCAGGATCTCGACGACTTTACCCAGGTCCACATCTCGCGCCCGCACGAGTCCGCGCATCTGCACGTGAGCGGCCGCGCCACCTACACCGACGACATTCCGACGCTCGCCGGCACGCTGCACGCCGCACTCGGCCTGTCGCCGAAAGCGCACGCGAAGATCGTCTCGATGGCGCTCGACAAAGTGCGCGCCACGCCTGGCGTGGTCGCGATCTTCACCGCGGGCGATATCCCCGGTGTCAACGACGTGGGTCCGATCATCCACGGCGACGATCCGATTCTCGCGGACGGTGTCGTGCAATACGTCGGCCAGCCGATGTTCATCGTGGTCGCGACCTCGCATGAAATCGCGCGCCTCGCTGCGCGCCGCGCCGAAGTCGTCTACGAAGAACTGCCGGCCATTCTCACCGCGCAACAGGCCCGCGCCGCGAACCAGCACGTCCTGCCGCCGATGAAACTCGCGCGCGGCGAAGCCGATACGAAGATCGCTCGCGCCGCTCGCCGCGAAGCCGGCGAGATGCTGCTCGGCGGCCAGGAGCAGTTCTATCTGGAAGGCCAGATTTCGTACGCGGTGCCGAAGGACGACGACGGCATGCACGTCTACTGTTCGACGCAGCACCCAACCGAAATGCAGCACATGGTCGCGCACGCGTTGGGCGTGGCGTCGCACAACGTGCTGATCGAATGCCGCCGGATGGGAGGCGGTTTCGGCGGCAAGGAATCGCAATCGGGTCTGTTCGCGTGTTGCGCTGCGCTCGCTGCATGGAAGCTGCTGTGCCCGGTCAAGCTGCGTCCGGACCGCGACGACGACATGATGGTCACCGGCAAGCGCCACGATTTCCACTACACGTACGAAGTGGGCTACGACGACAAGGGCGTGATCGACGGCGTGACGGTCGACATGACCTCGCGTTGCGGCTTCTCCGCCGACCTGTCCGGTCCGGTGATGACGCGCGCGCTGTGCCACTTCGACAACGCGTACTGGTTGTCCGACGTAACGATCGACGGCTTCTGCGGCAAGACCAACACGCAGTCGAACACCGCGTTCCGCGGCTTCGGTGGTCCGCAAGGCGCGTTCGCGATCGAGTACATCATGGACAACGTCGCGCGTTCGGTGGGCGAGGATTCGCTCGACGTGCGCCGCCGCAATCTGTACGGTAAGACTGAGCGCAACCAGACGCCGTATGGTCAGGTGGTCGAAGACAACGTCATTCACGAATTGATCGACGAACTCGAAGCGACCAGCGAATACCGCGCGCGCCGTGCGGCGATCAACGAGTTCAACGCGAACAACGAAGTGCTGAAGAAGGGCCTGGCGCTCACGCCGGTCAAGTTCGGCATCGCGTTCAACGTGACCCACTTCAACCAGGCCGGCGCGCTCGTGCATATCTACACCGACGGTTCGGTGCTGGTGAACCACGGCGGCACCGAAATGGGCCAGGGTTTGAACACCAAGGTCGCACAGGTCGTCGCGCATGAACTGGGCATCGGCTTTAACCGCATCCGCGTCACGGCGACCGATACGAGCAAGATCGCCAATACGTCGGCGACCGCTGCATCGACGGGCTCGGACCTGAACGGCAAAGCGGCGCAAGACGCCGCGCGCCAGTTGCGCGAACGTCTGTCAGCGTTCGCCGCTGAGCGTTTCGGCGCAGGGCAGGTGGCCGCGTCAGAAGTGCGTTTCGTGCACGATCGCGTGGTGGTCGGCGAGATGATCGTGCCGTTCGAAGAAGTGATCGCGAAGGCCTACGTCGCGCGTGTCCAGCTCTGGTCGGACGGTTTCTATGCAACGCCGAAGCTCTACTGGGATCAATCGAAGCTGCAAGGCCGCCCGTTCTACTACTACTCGTACGGCGCGGCCGTGTCGGAAGTGGTGATTGATACGCTGACCGGCGAAATGCGCGTGCTGCGCGCGGACGCTTTGCATGACGTCGGCGCCTCGCTGAACCCGGCGCTCGACGTCGGCCAGGTGGAAGGCGCGTTCATCCAGGGCATGGGCTGGCTCACGACCGAAGAACTGTGGTGGAACACGGGCGGCAAGCTGATGACGCACGCGCCGTCTACCTACAAGATTCCGACCGTCAACGACACGCCACCCGATTTCCGTGTGCGCCTGTTCAAGAACCGCAATGCGGAGGACAGCATCCACCGTTCGAAGGCGACCGGTGAGCCGCCGCTGCTGCTGCCGTTCTCGGTGTTCTTTGCCGTGCGCGATGCGGTGTCGGCCGTGGGTGACCACAAGGTCAATCCGCCGCTGAATGCGCCCGCGACCAGCGAGGAAATCTTGAAGGCAGTCGGCGCAGTGCGGGCAGCAACCGTGGCGGCGCGGCAGTAAAGCGCAACTGGCCAGCTAAGGACAATCGTGCAAATATCGAAACTCACTGGATTGATCGCCATGAACGACTTTTCCTCCGTTCAGATCGGCCGACGCAGCGCCGTGCAAACGCCGCGTCCGGCGCCCATGCACATTGTGCTGTTCGGTGCGGGGCACGTCGGCCATGCGCTCGTTACGCTGCTCGGCAGCTTGCCGTGTGTTGTCCAGTGGGTCGATGAGCGCGATGAACTGTTCCCCGACGAAACGCCGGCCAACGTGCAGATCGAAGCGACCGACACGCCCGATGCAATCGTCGACACGGCGCCGCCGGGCGCGTATTTCCTCGTGATGACGCATAACCACGCGCTCGATTTTTCGCTCGCTGCGCGCATCATGCGGCGGCGCGATTTCACCTACTTCGGCATGATCGGGTCGAAGACAAAGCGCGTGAAATTCGAGCGTCGTTTGCTGGATCGAGGCGTGGATCTGGATCGGCTGGTGGAGATGACGTGTCCGATTGGCGTGACCGGCATTGTGGATAAAGCGCCTTCGGCGATCGCGGTCGCGGTCTGTGCCGAGTTGCTGCAGATCCGTTCACGTCAGGCCGCAGCTCAGGCGGCAATGCAGAAGCTTTGTGCGAGCGTGTGAGTAGATTGACCGAGGCGCCTGGCGTAAGGAGTTCAACGTCAGGCTCGTAACTTGAACTCCCCAGACTTCAAACCACAACGTCAGCCCTCCGCGGCTGACGTTTCTTTTTTCACCGGTCGTTTCGCACGCCGCACCTTCTGCGCGATCAATTCATCTGACACTTGCGACATCAACGTACGCAGCCAGCCGACATCGCTCGGGCGATCCGGCTGCGGATGCCACAGCTGATAGCACTTGATGCGTGGAAACGGAATCGGCACTTCGACCACGGCGAGCGGCAGGATGCTCGCATAGTGCATCGCAAAACGACGCGTGGTCGTGAAGATCAGATCCGATTGCAACAGCGTTTGCGGCACGAGGCCGAAGTAGGGCAGCGTGGTGACGATGCGCCGCTCGGCGCGGGCCCTTGCGAATCCGATGTCGACGGCGCCGCCGCTTGCGCCGCTATAAGGCGTCGGCGCGAGATGCGGCGCGGCGAGATACGCTTCACGTGTCATCGGCGCGCGCGTGAGCGGATGATCGGCGCGCATCAGGCACACCACCGTATCGGAGAACAGGTCACTGCGCTCGAAACGCGGATCCGGCTTCGGCCAGTTGCCGATCACCAGATCGAGTTCACCGGCATCGAGCGCGGCCGAATGGTCGAGCATCGGGCTGAGCGAATCGATCTCCAGGCGCGCATGCGGCGCCGCTTCGCGAAACTGCGCGATCACAGTGGGCATGAAGAAGTCGTTCAGATAATCCGGCGCCGCCACGCGGAAGGTGCGGCGCGAGCGGCCGGCATCGAAGTCGCCGTGCGGCGTCGCCACGAAATCGACTTCGCGCAGCACGCGTTGCGCCGAGGCCAGCAACGATTCGCCGTATTCGGTCGGTACCATGCCCGACTTGCCGCGCACGAGGATCGGATCGTTCAGCGTCTCGCGCAGTTTGCGCAGCGCGGTGCTGATAGCGGGCTGGGTCTGATTCAGACGCAGCGCGGTTTGTGTGACGCTGCGCTCGACAATCAGCGTGCGCAGCACGCGCACGAGCCAGATATCGAGGGAAGCGGCGGAATCGTCCATGGTTTAGGCGAAGCGATGCAGGCAGGTCGGGCCCGGATGAAGCGTCGTACGGAGCCGCCCGCGAGCCAGATCGCGAGAGCGGGGCGCAAAGGTTATAACCTTAGGCCCGTTTGCGGTGTGGCGGCATAGCCGGCGCGGTATGGCCGGCATCAGGACGGCCTTTTTTGACGCCATCACGTCCAAAAAGACCTGCGCAAGCATAGGCACGGCGTGCCTGTTTGCACGAATATTACGTATTGCTTTCGTTTTAATCGTCGGCCAGGCCGGAAGGCAGCGAACTGATCCGCTTTACTTCCTTCGAGTCGAGCCAGTTCGGCGTGCGTGCGCAGTACAGCACCATGGGCAACGCGTCTTCGCCCCAGAACAACTGGTCGTTCAGACGGAAGGTCGGCACGCCATAGACGCCCAGACCGATTGCATCCGTGGTGTTGCGCTGCAATTGCGCCTTCACTTCTTCGTTCTTGATGAGTTCCGGGCCGTCCGGCATGCCGACGCGCTCGCACAGTTCGGCGAATGCACCATTGCTCGACGGATCGCGGCCTTCGCGCCAGATGAAACGGAAAATCTCGCGTACGAAGCTGATGTCGCCCTTCGCCGCGGTCGCGAGCAGGAGCGGCTTCATTGAGTCGAACGGATGGGCCGGCGGCATCTTGAACGGAATGCCGAGCTGGTCCGCGCGAAACAGCGCGTGGCGATACAGGAAGGTGCGTTTGGCGGGCACGCTATAAGCGGGCCGTTGGCCCCAGTGGTGATACAGATCGTTCAGCACGACCGGCGTGAACGCGAAGTCGAAGCCCGGCCACTTGTCGTGTTGCTCGAGCAACAGGTAGGTGAACGGCGAGACAAAATCGTAAAACCACAGCGGTTGCCTGGCGTCGATGCCTACGGTCATAAGTGTCTCCCGGATTGCCCTTGCCGAACGGTGTCGTCTGCTGGACCGTCGGAATTGTAATGATCTTACGCGGTGCAGCCGCCGCTTGCACCCGTCAATATGGATTTGGACCGGGGATGCCCGACGCGGCGCACGTCAAACTCGACCCCATGGGTCGATACGGGTCCCTAGGCGTGACGGCCGGGCGAAGGCTCGTCGGCTCCCCGCGCTTCAGGTGATTCCGTTGCGTCGTCGGCTTCTGATGCGTGCGCCGAAGCAGGTGGCTGGGGCTCGTCGTCCGAGTCCCCCGCTATGTCGCGCTGAGCCTCACGGCTATGCGTGAGCCGCTCGCGCACGAAGCCGATATGCTCACGCAGCACGTAGAACTGATCCGCATACGCGAGCGGCATTTTTAGCCCGTTCACCGATTCTTCGATCGCGTCGAGCCGCTCGATCAGCGTGGCGCGTTCTTCGGCCGAGTGCTCGCTGAGCGCGCTGCGCTCGATCGCGATCAGCGCGCCGTACCAGCGGTAGATGCGCGATTTCACCCGCCACGTGTACAGCGATGGCACGACGCGCAGCGCCGGAATCAGCAGCACGATCAGCGGCACCACCACCACCAGCAGCCGGTCCGCGAGACTCGCCAGCCAGAACGGCAGGATCCGGTAGAGGAAGCTCTTGCCTGACTTGTAGTAGCGGGCGGCGTCGTCGCTGATCGGGAAATCGTGGGCGAGCGGCGCGGGGAATTCGCCGGCGCGCTGCATGATGTTTGCCTTACCGTGGACCTCGCGTGCCGCTTCGATCAGCAGATCGGACAACGCGGGATGCAACGAGTCGCGCGCCACCAGTTCGGCGGTCGGCGCCACCATATGAATCGGCGTGGACGGCAGGTTCTTGCCGAGGTCGAACGCGCCCATCGGCATCTGGAGCTGCGTTAGGTACGGAAAACGGCGCGTGTAGGCGTCGGCCTGGGTGAAGTCATAGAACTGCACGTTTGGCGTGCGATAGAGCTTGCCCATCACCGCGGGTTGCGCCGAATCGCCGGCCAGAAACGCCGCGTCGATTTTGCCGGCGACGAGTGCCTGGGCGGCGTCGTCGCCGGAGAGCGGCAGCAGTTTGGTCGGACCGCCCGGCACGATGCCGTTTGCCTTGAGCAGTGCGAGCGCCAGTTCGCGCGTGCCGCTGCCTTCGGCGCCGACCGCGAGACGCAAGCCCTTGAATTCGGAGAGCCGTGCGATCGTCGGCCCGTGATAGAAGATCGCCAGCGGCACATAGGCCACGCTGCCAAGCGACATCAAGCCCTCGCTCGCCGGGCCGGGCGCGACCCCGTCCTGCACGAAGCCGACGTCGACGTTCGACTTCGGGTCTGAGAGCCGTTTGAGATTCTGCAGCGAGCCTTCCGAGGGCAAGACGTTCAAGGTGATACGGTTGCGCGCCAGAATCTCCTTGTACTTCTGGGCCGCATTCCAGAAGGTGCTGCCTTCGGGGCCGGCGCTGATCGTCAGCGTGCTGGGCGGGGCGGGCTGGATCAGGCGCACGGCGACCCAGATCGCCGCGATGGCGATCAGCACGAGCGGTCCGAACGAGACCGCCAGATCGCGCCAGGAGATCGCCACGAAACGGGCGACGAGACGGGGAGGGCGTGTGCGGCCGGTGGCTGGCTTCATCGGGTGACGTGACGGCTACGGTCGAAAGTGAACAGGATGGTGGCGTTCCGCGGCGCGCGAACCGGGCGAAGCGTTCGCGCCATGCCGGGCTGGCTGCCGTACAAGACATACAAGCCGCGCGGCAGCGCGTCGCGCCGATGGTACCTGAGATTCGTGCGGCGGCGCAGCGTCCGGCCGGCGCGGGCGCCGTCAAACCCGTAACAATTCGTGAACGGCACGTGACCGGTACATGAACGTCCCATCAGCGTCCCATGACCGGCATATGACCGGCCGGCGAAGCATGCCTGCACCAGAATATGAACGGCGCATGAACAAAACACGCCCGATGCCCCCTCTGACAACCGGAATGCACTGCAACGTATGACTAAACCCTTTGCGCTTCCGGCGCGGCTAGATTAAATTGTGCATCGCTGCCGCGAACAGATGTTTGCACAGCGTGACCCGGCACGACAGACAAGAACCGGGCGCGCTGGCGGACCTCGCGGCTTGCCGGCTCCCGTACCGCATTGCATGCGTGGCATCGCATGCGACTAACGGCAGCCGGCCTCTCTCGCCTCTCGCACACCGTGTCGCAGCATAGTCGGCCGTCGCTGAGCCGCGCGTTGTCGCGTCCCGAATGGCCGCCGGTAGTCGTAACGAAGCCGCTTGTACATGCGGTCCAATGTGTAGCTAAGGAGAATAGAAACTATGAAATCGGTCGGTTTTCTGAAAACGCTGGGCTCGGTTGTGGCAATGGTGGTGGCGTGCAATGTGTACGCTCAGGCAAGCGATGCAACGGCTACGGGCACGACCGCAGCGCCGGCTGCAAGCGCCAAGGCCGGCAAGAAGGCCAATAGCCAGCTGGGTCGCAAGGTGCGCGGCGCGCTCGCTAAGGCGAAAGGCATCGACGTCTCGAACATCGCCGTGCGTGCTCGTGGCGGTGCAGTGACGCTGACGGGTTCGGTGCCTGACCAAGGCCAGATCGACGCTGCCGGTGAAGCGGCCAAGGGCGTCGCCGGCGTGACGTCGGTGACGAACAAGCTGACCGTTGTGCAGCAGTAATACGGTTGCAAAGCAGGCCGCGATAAGCGGCCTGCATAAGCGGCTTGCAACAAGCGCACGAGGCGCCGCCAGGCGCGAAAGGCTGCAACAGGAGGTGCATGCGATTCGACATCGCGTTATGCGCCATCGTGATGCATGCCAGTGCGAGGGTTCCAGCGAATACCCGGAGCCCTTTTTTTCGCTTTATTTTTCGTAGCGGTGATTTTTGAAGCGGTGATGATGAGTCAGCCAGTACCGGGCTGAACGCCGGCGCCGCAACAGCCCGTCTGTGCGCTGTGACACACTATCGACGCGGCGCGAAGCGTACTGTGATGCAAGCGGAACCGGAGTCAACGCCATGGAAACCACGCATTTGCGTTATACCGATCTGCCGATCAGCGATCGGGCGGCTTTCGAACTGGTATGTGCGCGGCATGGGTTTGCGCCGGCGCATTTTGACATCAGCGCCTGCCCGGACCCGGGCGATGCCGCACACGAGCGCCTTGTCACGGTTCGGCGCGGCGGTTGGGCGCAGTCATATCACGACCATCACGGTCAATGGGTCCGGCAGTTCGAGACTGATCTGACCTGCCGGTTTTTCAAATAGCGTGGCTGCTTCATGACAGCACGAGGCGCACGCCGACCAGCGTGAGCGTGGCGGCGAGCACGTTGCGCAGTAGCGCGTCCGGTGCGCGCGACGACAGATAACTGCCGATCGCGATGCCCGGCAATGATCCCACCAGCAGCGACAGCAGCATCGACCAGTCGACCGAGCCCAGCAGCCAATGACCGGCGCCCGCCAGCAGCGTGAGCGGCACCGCGTGCGCAATATCGGAGCCGACGATGCGCGTGGTCGGCAGCAACGGATACAGCAGCAACAACACCGTCACGCCAATGGCGCCCGCGCCTACCGACGTCAGCGACACCAGCACGCCCAGCACCGCGCCGGTCAGCATGGTGAGCGCGAGCGTACGCCCTTGCCTCGGCGCACGCTGTCGGAGCGCGCCGAGCGCCGCGAGTTGCGGGCGGAAGATCAGCGCTACGGCCGTGACCAGCAACGCGGCGCCGAGCACGATCTGGATCAGCCGGCTCGCGCCCGGCGTGTCCATCCCGTACCGATGCAGCAGGATCAAGGTGATGGTCGCCGCCGGTACGCTGCCGGCCGCGAGGCGCAGGGTGATCTGCCAGTCGACGGAGCCTTTCAGGCCGTGCACCAGCGTGCCGGTCGCCTTGGTGGCGGCCGCGTACAGCAGATCGGTGCCGACCGCGGTAGCCGGATGCACGTTGAACAGCAGGACCAGGATCGGCGTCATCAGCGAGCCGCCGCCGACACCCGTCAGGCCGACCAGAAAGCCGACGAACAGGCCGGAGACGGAGTACAGCAGATCGATATGGGGAAGAGCCATTGAGCAGACCGCTGACGGCCGGGTGGGTTGGATAGGTTAGACGGCAAGGCCGGCGCGCGTTTGCTTTCGAGCGCCGGCGCATCCCGGCGACAGGCCCGCGACGGCGCGGCGAAAGCCGCTATTGTCGCAAAACTGCCGCGCTTGCGTACGAAGTTGCTACGACACGCCCTGCTGCCCTGCCTGCATCCGGTTGATCAGCGCCAGCACTTCGGGCCGGCTCTCGCCCTTTGCATGCACGAAGTAATAAGTCAGCGGCGAGTCGACTTCGTGGCGGCTCACCCGCACGAGGCCGCTTTTGCGCAGATACGCATCGGCGAACGGCACGCGCGCCAGCGCCACGCCGAGTCCCGCTTCGGCGGCGGCTAGCACCAGTGTGTAGTCTTCGAAGCGCCGGTCCTGGGCGCGCGGCTTCAGCGGAATAGCCAGCGCATCGAACCACGCGCGCCAGCCGGTCACATCCGAGTCGTGCAGCAGCGGCACATCGAGCAGCGCCGCATCGCCCTGTTTGTGCCGCTGCTTCGCGATGCGTGCGGCGAGCGCGGGATGCGCGACCGGATAGAGCGTCTCCGGCAGGAAAGGTTTGACCTCGAGCTGACGCCAACTGCCGCGCCCGTAGCGAATCGCCAGATCCGCTTCGCCGCCGGCGATGTCCACGTTGCGATGGTCGATATCGAGCTGGATGCGCAGCGCCGGGGTAGCGCTCTCGAATGCCGCCTGGCGCTCGAAGAACCACAGTTTGGCGAACGCGGGCACCACGCTCAGCTTGACCAGTTGCGGGCTGCGCGGTGAGCGCCACTGATCCGCCGCGCTGTCGATGATGCCGAACGCCTGTTCGATACGACCGACGAAGCGTTGCCCGTCCGGCGTCAGCCGCACGCCGCGCGCATGGCGTTCGAACAAGGTCATGCCGAGCCAGTTTTCGACCGCGGCCACCCGTCGGCTGATCGCGCCGTGCGTCAATCCGGCGACCTCGGCAGCGGCGACAAACGAGCCCTCGCGGGCGACGGCGCAGACGGTTTCGAGGCTCGCGAGCGGCGGCCGCGCCAACGAGGTCGGTGAGGAGGTGTGAGCCATATTCACATCATGATGTTCATTTGTGCGCTAGCTTAGCAGCTCGCGGCGCGGCACCATCTGCGCATGAACACACTCACTTCGT
This sequence comes from Paraburkholderia sediminicola, assembly GCF_046026675.1. Taxonomy (GTDB): domain Bacteria; phylum Pseudomonadota; class Gammaproteobacteria; order Burkholderiales; family Burkholderiaceae; genus Paraburkholderia; species Paraburkholderia sediminicola_F. The sequence continues at coordinate 658,787 of NZ_JAQQEY010000001.1, forward strand.
CCCCATCGCCCCGTTCGGCGCGGCAGCCGTTGCTGGCGGCAGGCGCGGTCGCCTTCACCATCGTGTCGTGGGCGTCCGCCTTTCCATTTATTCGCATCGGTTTGCAGGGTTTGGCGCCTTTGCCCTTGGCGGCAGCGCGTTTCGCTACCGCGGTGCTGCTGGTGATCGCATGGCTTGCCTACCGGCGGCCGCCATTGCCGACATGGCGCGACGGTCTGCGTTTTGCGCTGTGCGGTTTTCTCGGCATCGCGCTTTACAACGCGCTGCTCAACACCGGCGAAAAAACGGTCGCGCCAGGCGCGGCGAGTTTCATCGTCAATACGCTGCCGATTTTCACGGCGCTGCTGGCAGCCGTGTTTCTCGGCGAGCGATTTAATCGTTGGGGATGGCTCGGTTCGTTAGTCAGTCTCGCCGGCATCGCGGTGATTGCGCGGGGTCAGCCAGGCGGCCTGACGCTCGGCGCGGGCAGTACGCTGATCCTCGGCGCGGCGCTGTGTTCGGCGAGCTACTTCGTGCTGCAGCGGCGCCTGATTCCGGTCTACGGGGCGTTGACGTGCACCGCCTACACGTTGCTGGCAGGGGCGGTATTGCTGACGCCGTGGCTGCCGGGCGCGTTGAGTTCGCTTGTCAGTGCGCCGCACGGCACGTTGCAGGCGGTGCTGGTGCTCGGTGTATTTCCGGCGGCACTGGGTTATGCAACGTGGACGTTCGCGCTGGGCTATTTCGGCGCGGCGCGCGCGGCCAATTTCCTGTATCTGACGCCTGCGGTGGCGACGGGGTTGTCCGCTGTGTTGACCGGAGAGCGTCCGGGGCTTGCGACGCTATGCGGTGGATTGATGGCGATTGCCGGTGTGGTGTTCGTGGCGTTGCGGGGTCGCTCGTGAGTCAGAAGGCGCATCGTTGAGCGCCCTTGCGGCCCCGCTAACCCTCTTCAGAGCGCGCGGCGAATCTCGACGATACCGAACGCCGCGAGCGTGATACCGACGATCCGGTCGATCGCGACGCGCAGTTTGCTGCCGATCGCATGGCGCGCGAGCGACACCACGGTCACGAGAAAACACCACCACGCGATCGAACCGCAAAACACGCCGCCGACGGTGGTCAACGCGATGCTCGATGAAAACGCGCCACGCGGCGCGAGCGTTGTGAACAGCGCGGCAAACATGATGACGGTTTGCGGGTTGGTCAGCGTGAGCAGCAATGAACTCGCATACGCGCGCAGTGCGCCGGCGCGGCCTACCTGTGCAAGCTTGGTGTCGCCGTTGCCGTTGCCGTTGGCGGCGTCGGTGGGCGCTTTTTGCAGCAGCGTACGCACGCCGAGATAAAGCAGAAACAGACCGGCGAGCAGATGCAAGGGCCGGTCGTAGGCGAGCATGAACTGCGAAATGCCGACCAGGCCGAGCGCCGCGATCAGACCGTAAACAGCATCGCCGGTCGCAATGCCGAAGCCGATTGCGAGCCCCGCGCGCGGACCGCCCGTCAGCGTGCGGCGGATGCATAGCATGCCCATCGGGCCGACCGGTGCGGCTATCGCGAGGCCGACGCCTGCGGAGGTGACGAAGAGACTGGCGGTGGACATGGGCAAGCCTTGCTGGGTTGTTCTGATTGCGCAGTTTGCCACACGATCAACCTCTACAACCCGGCGCGCGGTCGACGATGCCCACCAGCGGGCAGGCCGTGCATACCCTGGGATGGACTTGGCCGCCGCCTTCCTCGGGCATAATTTTCCCACTTCAAACATCCAGGGCGCGCCCGTTCATGTGGCAAATCGATCAGGTAACGTTGCGCTTGTTCATCGCCGTCTGCGAGGAAGGCACGATCGCGCGGGCGGCCGAACGCGAGTTCATCGCGCCGTCCGCGGTCAGCAAGCGGCTCGCCGATCTCGAAGCGCTGGTCGACGTCGCGCTGCTCTCGCGCAGCCAGCGCGGCGTGCGCGCGACCGCCGCCGGCGAGGCACTGCTCAGGCACGCACGGCTCATCATGCGCGGCCACGAACGCTTGCAAGCCGAGCTCAGCGAATACGCGGCTGGTGCACGAGGTCATGTGCGGGTGCTGGCGAATGTGTCGTCGATGGTCGAGTTTCTGCCCGAGGCGCTGTCGGTGTTTCTGAAGGCCAATCCGCAGGTTCGCGTCGATGTCGAAGAGCGTGTCAGCGCCGAGATCGTGCGCGGTCTGGAAGAGGGCGTGGCCGATCTCGGCATCTGCCGCGATGTGGTGCCGATGGGCAGCCTCGATGTGCTGCCGTATCGCTCTGATCATCTCGCGCTGATCGTGCCGCGCGATCATCCGCTGGCCGGTGAAACTGCGGTTGGCTTCGAGCAGACCCTGGCGTTCGATCATCTCGGACTCGCATCGAATGCATCGGTGAATGCGCTGATGCAACGCATTGCCGTGGAAAAAGGCAGCGAGCTCAGCTATCGAACCTATGTGTCGACCTTCGATGCCGCCTATCGTTTTATCCAGGCAGGCCTTGCCGTGGCGATCCTGCCGAGCGAGGCGCTGCCCAAACATGCGGCTGACGAATACGGCATCGTCGCTGTGCCCTTGCGCGAAGCATGGGCCGAGCGGCGCTTCGTGATCTGCATGCGCGACCGCAAGGCGCTGACGCTGACGGCGTCGCATTTACTCGACCATCTGCTGTGTTCGGTTTGAGCGTGGGCTCCTGGCTGCCTCTGACGAACGATCTGGAGGCTCGCTCAACGTCCCCGCTCCAAATCCCCTCAGAGTCATCCCGACGTCCTCCGCACGCACTCGCGACACCCTTTCAGCGGCCGCGCTGCATCCTCTGAAAAGCCCTTAAGGGTTTCCCCTTTGCGACGGCGCACGCCCGTCCCGCATGCCACTGCCGCCATCGCGGGCGGCGATGGAGTGCGTCGTCAACGCAGACTTTGCGGCACGGCCGCGCGCGGGCACGCTGTCACTCAGCGGCTTCATTTCCCGCATTCCACGCAAGATTCAAGACCGGGATTCAAGACCATGAGTGACACCCAGGAGTGCGTCGTCGTGACCGAAGTCGGCATGCGCGACGGCCTGCAAAGCATCGCACGCACAATGCCCACCGAGTTCAAGCGGCGCTGGATCGACGCCGCATATGCCGCCGGCGTGCGACATATGGAAGTCGCGTCGTTCGTGCCGGCCAAACTGTTGCCGCAAATGGCCGACGCCGACGAAGTGATCGCCCACGCGCTCACCTACAAAGATCTGATCGTGACGGCATTGGTGCCGAACCTGAAGGGCGCGCAACGTGCGCTCGAATCCGGCGTGCATCGGATCGTCGCGCCGATTTCGGTGAGCGCGGCGCATAGCCTTGCCAATGTTCGCAAGACGCCAGTCGAGATGATCGAGTCATTTGCCGCGATGCGCGAACTGATCGACGGCGCGGCCAGTGCGAACGTGCGACGCGTCGAATTGATCGCCGGATTGTCGACGGTGTTCGGCTGCACGTTGCAAGGCGCGGTGCCCTACGCCGATATCGCCGCGATTGCGCGCGCCGCGTTGCAGGCGGGCGCCGATGTCATCGCGCTTGGCGACACCACCGGCGAAGCGACGCCGCGCCAGGTCGGCGAGATCATCGAACTGGTGCGAGAGGTCGCGGGCAGCAAGCTGCGCTCGCTGCATTTCCACGACACGCGCGGCCTTGGTCTCGCGAATACGCTGATCGCGCTGCAGCACGGCATCCGTGAATTCGACGCGTCGCTGGCCGGCCTCGGTGGTTGTCCGCATGCGCCCGGCGCGACCGGCAACGTGAACACCGAAGACCTCGTGTTCATGCTCGACAGCATGGGTTACGACACCGGCATCGATCTCACCCGACTCATCGCGTCGCGCGACATTCTCGCCGACGCGCTCCCCGGCGAACCGCTGTACGGCTATCTGGCGCGTGCCGGTTTGCCGAAGCAGTTCAGTGCCGCTGCTCAACGTTTTGAACCTTCCGAATCACGGGTGTTGCAATGACTTCAGTTTCTTCTACGGCTGCTTCTTCTGCACCTGCTCCTTCGGAGCAACAGGGCGCGTTGCCGCTTGCGGGCATCCGCGTGATCGAGTTGTCGCATATGGTGATGGGGCCGACTTGCGGGATGATTCTTGGCGACCTCGGTGCTGAAGTTATCAAGGTCGAGCCGCCGCGTGGTGACGGTACACGCCGTTTGCTCGGCACCGGCGCGGGTTTTTTTCGTACCTTCAATCGCAACAAGAAGAGTGTTGCCCTCGATCTCGATACGGAAGCGGGACTGGCCGCGCTGCATAAGCTGGTCGATACCGCGGATGTGTTCGTCGAGAATTTCAAGCCGGGGCGCATGGCGAGCCTGGGCCTCGATTACGCGTCGCTTCGTGAACGCAATCCCAGGCTGATCTATGTCTCGCACAAAGGCTTCCTTAACGGTCCGTACGAACACCGGCTCGCTCTGGACGAAGTCGTGCAGATGATGGCCGGCCTCGCCTACATGACGGGACCGGTAGGCCGGCCGTTGCGCGCGGGCAGTTCGGTCAACGACATCATGGGCGGCATGTTCGGCGCGATCGGCGTGCTTGCCGCGCTGCACGAACGGCATACGAGCGGACGCGGCAAGGAAGTGCAGAGCGCGCTCTTCGAAAACTGCGTGCTGCTTTCCGCGCAACACATGCAGCAATTCGCCGCGACTGGCGTGCCCGCTGCGCCGATGCCCGAACGCATCAGCGCATGGGCCGTCTACGATGTGTTCAGGCTTGCCAACGACGAGCAGATGTTCATCGCTGCGACCGGCGATGGACAGTGGCGCGCGTTGTGCGCGATTCTCGGTCGCGCGGACCTGTTGGCCGACCCGCGCCTCGCGACTAACAACGACCGCGTGCTGGCGCGCGAGTGGTTGCTGCAGACGCTCGGTGAAACCTTGAGCTGCTTCGAAGGCGCGGCGCTCGTGCCGCAGTTCGAACGTGACCACATTCCCTTCGCGTCGATCACGAAACCCGAGGACCTGTTCGACGATCCGCATCTGAATGAGAGCGGCGGCCTCGCGCGATTGACGCTCGATGACGGAAGCGAAACCGCGATGCCCTTGCTGCCCATTTCGATGGATGGCGCTCGTCTGCAACCGCGCGCGCCTATCGCAAAGATCGGTGAGCACACCGCCGACGTGCTGCGCAGTTTGGGCTACGACGAAGCGCAGATCACGGCGTTGGGCGGCGGCGTGGCGCAGACGCCGCGAGAAGCTGCGTGAAGGTAGCGCTGCGCTCGATGCGTTAAACGTAGTCAATCAATCTCATCCGGCGTCAGACCGGAAATCACGGAGACAGACGATGAAATCGTCGAATCATGCGGTGTATGCGACAGTGGTCGGCGATGCCGGCACGCTGGGTGGTTTGCCCTCAGGCGCTGGTGCATCGGCCGCCGGCCGTGCTGAAGAGATCGCGCTGGAAGGCGCGCGCATTTCCGCGCGGCTCGACCGCTTGCCCGCCACGCGTTCCGTCTGGCAACTGGTAATGCTGCTGAGCCTCGGCCTCTTCTTCGAACTCTACGACCTGATGTTCTCCGGCTACATCGCACCGGGCCTCGTACGCAGCGGCATCCTCACCGCGACGACGCACGGTCTGTTCGGCACCAGCGGTGTGGCGAGCTTCATCGCGGCGTTATTCGCGGGCCTGTTCATCGGCACGGCCGCATGCGGTTTTCTCGCCGACCGTTTCGGGCGGCGCGCGATCTTCACATGGTCGCTGCTGTGGTACACCGCGGCCAACATCATCATGGCGTTCCAGGACACGGCGCTTGGGCTCAATCTCTGGCGCTTCATCGCGGGGATCGGCATCGGCGTGGAGATCGTGACGATCGGTACGTACATTTCCGAACTCGTGCCGAAGCATGTGCGGGGGCGCGCATCGGCCTTTTCACAGGCGGTCGGTTTTTGCGCGGTACCGATCGTCGCGTTTCTATCGTATTTGCTGGTGCCGCACCGTTACTTCGGCCTCGACGGCTGGCGCCTGGTCGTGCTGACCGGCGTAGTGGGTGCAATCGTGGTGTGGTGGATTCGTTTGCGTTTGCCGGAGAGCCCACGCTGGCTCGCACAGAAGGGCCGCATCGAGGAAGCCGACGCCGTGATGAAGCGACTCGAAGCACGCGTGGAACGAGAATATGGACGGCCTTTGCCGGAGCCGGCGTTGCCTGAACCGGTGCGCGCGCGTGCGGCGTTTCGCGATCTGCTGGTGCCGCCGTATCGCAAGCGCACGCTGATGCTGATCATCTTCCACGTGTTCCAGACGATGGGTTATTACGGCTTCGCGAACTGGATTCCGACGTTGCTGATCAAGCAGGGCATTACTGTCACGACGAGTTTGATGTACGCGAGCATCATTGCGATTGCGGCGCCTCTTGGACCGTTGCTGGGGATGTTGATTGCCGACCGCTTCGAGCGTAAGACGGTGATTATCTGCATGGCGGCGGTGAACGTCGTGTGCGGGTTGCTGTTCAGCCAGGCGCGAGAGACGGTATTGCTCGTGAGTTTGGGCGTGTGCCTGGTGCTGGCGGGCAACATTATTTCTTATAGCTATCACGCCTATCAGGCCGAGCTGTTTCCGACCAGTATTCGAGCAAGGGCAGTGGGGTTTGTTTATTCGTGGAGCCGGATTTCGGCGATGTTTTCCGCGTTTGTGATTGCGGGATGCCTGAACCGCTTTGGCGTGAATGGGGTGTTTGTGTTTATTTCGGGGGCGATGATGATCGTGATGCTGGCCATTGGAACGCTTGGGCCGAAGACGCGGGATGTCGCGCTGGAGGATATTTCGAGGTAGTGCTTTGTGGATGCTCGAGGCCCGCCTGGCGGGGCGGGCTTGCTGCTCGGTTGGCGCTGCCTTAGTGTTTCTTTGGCGTTGCCGAAACGGTTGGCGCTACGCGGATCGGGGGTGCGCCCGACGGCGTCGTGGCCGGTGTGGGTTTCTTGGCCTGCTTCGGTTTCTTTACTTCGCGGTTACTGCGCATTTGACCTTTTGCCATGATGGGCTCCCCAGTAGGCTTTTATCGCTCCGAGAGGGAGCAGTTAGATAGTGTGCGCTGAATTTTGGGTTTATGGGAGGGAATTTGGTCTTTTTGCGTGTGCGGTGCATGGTTGACTGTTTGCCTGCGGAGTCGAGTTCCCCTTCTGGTCCGTTTGCCTATGGCGTTGGCTTTTCCTTGATGTGTCGCTCGCGGGGCAAATGTAAAGATTAGTTATAATTTGCGCGTTTAGCCTGTTTGGTTGATCGTCCCAAAAAATAGGTGATTTACATTGTTCCTGCCGTTAGACAAAACGGCGCGGGTTTGACGGCCCGTTGTGATGCACCGCACTGCCCGTGAAAGCGGGTGGTGCTCACCTATGTGCGCCTTTTCTATGGGCGGGCAGTCGTGAGGGAGCCGCGAGGCTCGCCGGTTTGGTGCATCACCCGGTCCGTCAACCTTGCTACGTGCCCGCTCACCCATCTGTAAGTGCGTGTCGGGCGATTCAGGAACGAACCGGAAATCGCACCATGAGCAAAGCCACTAAAAAGACCCAACCCGCAACACGTCTCCCTGTTGACGCTCTCCAGTACGAAAAACTAGCGCTATCGGCGCACAATTTGTGCGGCCGGCAGCTGGACCAACTCAGGAGACTGGCTATTCTTGCGGCCTCAATATGCAGGAGTCCTTCGATGACAGGGATGGAGCGGCAAAGCCAGAAGGCGCTATTGGAACTGCTGGTTGAAACTGCCGAGGGGTATGAGCGGGAGGTTGAATGCGATCGCGAGCTGTACCAGGTGATCGCACTCGACGCCAAGGGGATTCCTCACAGTCGCATCACGGCCAGCGTCGCGGCGAAGCTGCTTTCCGAAGCCGCACAGGCGGCAGGGGAAGCTTGGGCCGACGCAGAGCCGAGTATGACAGCGACGCGCAAGTCGGTGCGGACAGGACCTGCCGCGAGGGTCGGTGAGCAGCCGGAAGTCGTGCAGCACTAACCAGCAATAGCGGCCACCACGCCGCAACAACGAAGAAGGCGCGAAATTGCTCGCGTCTTTTTTATTTCCTCAACGACACACCAGCAGTCGTACACGCTCCGGCGAATTTTCCCTGTGAATAAATAGACATCTCTGATGGCCCCGCTCGCCCCCGCTATTTAGGCTCATGCACTAAGAACGATTGCAACGCTAACGCGCTGATTACAGGCGGTGAAACGTCGTAGCACATGCGCGTCGCTGCTCATCGTTCGCTGAGAGTTTTCCGAGGATAGAGATATGACCTGCGCCGACGTTGCGCAAAAGGTCGGAAAGCGGTCGCGACTAAGGCTGCAGCATCAAAGATAAAAAACAGGGGCAATCCTTTTACTGGCCGTACAAGGTGCAAGAAATATGCAAAAGACGAGACGAGAAAACGAGCGGGCATTTCCCCGCGAAGCCGTCGGAGGCAGCAGTCCCCAACGGTGGAAAGCAGAGACATATCGAGTGTTTGCGAGTGCTGCCTGTATCTCGTTTGCACTTGCGGCATGCGGTGGAAATGGCGGTAGCGATTCAACTTCGACCGCTACGCCGTCAACGACTGCCACAGCACCTCAGAGCCTGGAGGCGACGGCGGCTCTGGCGGCGAAATCGACAACCCTACCTTTAGCCATGTCGCTGAAGATGAACGCGAGCGGGTTGTCGTCGGACGCTTCAGTTGATCGTTTCATCGTCAAGTACAAATCGGGCACTATTGAGGGCGGGTCAACGACTGCGGTGCAGTCAAGACTCGACCGGCTTGCAGGTGCCTTTCCCTCGAAGGCACACCATTTGCGTCGCATGGGTGTCGGCTCGGACGTGATTACAACGGAGCGCAAACTGAACGCCAGGGAAGCGAAGGCATTCATGCGCGCTATCGCTTCTGATCCCGACGTGGAGTATGTGGAACCGGACGTGCCTGTATCCATCAACTCCGCGCCAAATGATCCGTTCTATAACGTGCAATGGGGGCTTTTCTCGAACCTGGACCCCGGCCAGTCCAATGTAGGGATTCGCGCGGCCAGTGCGTGGACCATTGCGACAGGCGCGGGAGTCACTATTGGATTGGTCGATAACGGCGTAACAAGTCATAACGACCTGAACGCGAATATCCTGCCGTATGGTTACGACTTTACCTTTCTTGGTCCACCGGGTGGTTCCAATCCAGGCATTGGAAACGGAAAGTGCCAAATCTCGTATCACGGCACTCACGTCGCAGGCATCATGGCCGCTGTCACAAATAACAGCATCGGCATTGCGGGCGTTGCCCCGTCGGCAAAAATTATCTCCGCGCGCACGTTGAACGATTGTGGGACTGGCTTGCTTTCCAGTTCTTCGGACGCAATGCTGTGGGCTTCTGGTGGCCCGGTTCCGGGCTTTGATATCAATCCCCACCCGGTGAACGTAATTAACGCAAGCCTCAGCGCTGCAGGTCAGTGTTCAAGAGCGTTTCAGGACTCAATTGACTACGCAACCAGTCATGGTGTAATCGTCGTCGTTGCTGCCGGGAACAATAACGCCGACGCAATGAATAACCAGCCCGCTAATTGTCGCGGAGTCATTGCTGTTGGAAATACCCAGCCAGATGGCTCGCGGGCTTCGGACTCTAACTATGGGCCGATAGTTGATGTTGCCGCGCCGGGCACCAACATTTACTCGACCTATAACGCTGGTACGTCGTCGTTGGGCGCTGAAAGTTACGCGTACATGTCCGGCACATCGATGGCTACGCCGATGGTTAGCGGGGTCGTCGCGCTTGTAAAGTCCGTCGCACCGACGCCGCTAAGCGCTGCAGAAATGCGAACTCTAATCACGCGGCACGCGCAGCGGTTCCTGAAACAGCCAGATCAGCCGCTGGGCTCGGGCATTCTGGATGCAACGGCGACAGTTACTGCCGCAAAGGCTGGCGAAATTCCAGCAGCGGCGGATTTCCAATGCTCGCAGAGCGCAGCGGGGATGCTGGTGACATGCACAGACCGGTCTACCTCGAGAGGTGTTGCGTCGATCAAGTCGTGGGCCTGGAACCTGGGCTTTGGTGATCCTAATGATATGGTGCGCACGCAATCAGTGAACCCATACTACGACTACGAATATCCGGGCACCTACAACATCACACTGACGGTCACGGACAGCACGGGCGCCGTTAGCAGGTTGTCGAGGCCCTTTACGGTCATTGCTCCCGCTGCAACCGAACTGAGTTCCAATATTCCAGTGAAGTTCTCGGCGAATTACTTCATCCCGCGGTTTTTCTCTCTGGACGTTCCGGCGGGTGTAAAAACGCTGACATTTACCCTGTCACCTGCGTCTTACAGTGACCTTGGCACGCTGTATCTCAGAGCCAACTCACCTACGACACGTAATGCGGATTGCCAGTCCGTCTTCGTGAGAGGCGGAGCCGCCACCTGCACCGTTTCCAACCCGGCGCCAGGGACTTACTACGGCACAGTGAACCCTAATTCGAACCTCACGGATGCCGCCATTCTGGCTACCTACACAAAATAATCCAGTTGTTCGAGAAGCACGCCCCCCTTGGATCGCAGATAAGGATCGTAAGGGCGTGTCTCCGTCCCGATCGACGGACTACTGATTAACGTATGCGATCGCTATAGATGCAAAGAACTCCCCCTATCAATACAGGTGATGCGGACCTAAACGTGGACGATCTTGTCTCGCACGCTGACGCGTACTTTGCCGAACAAAATCTGGCGGAGGCTATAAAGGGATATGGCCGAATATTGGACCTGCAACCGCAGAACTTGCACGCGCTTCATTGCGCAGGACTGGCCTGCTTTCTCGATAATAAGCCCGAGCGCGCGCGTGAGTTCATGGGCCGGGCCGCGCTTGCGGCTCCCGACCGCGTGGATATTCTCGAACAGAATGGATTGCTCGCGGCGCTCGCGAACGATGGTGCGCAGGCCGAAGCGTACTATCGTCGAGCGCTTTACCTTGGAGGCAGCGCCGCCAGCCTTCATCGGAACCTAGGTGACTGCCTGCGGCAGTCAGGGCGTCTCGCTGAGGCTAAAGAGCAGTACCAACTGGCCATTTCGATAGAGCCGGGCTTGCATCATGCGATTCGCGCCGTCGCGCGTATCAGTACGGAACTCGGCGAAAGCGATGATGCTGCGGACTACTGGTTGCGCGCCTGGGCGCTTGACCCGTCTGCCCTTCAGGACGGCCTTGACCTGGTTGCTGCGTTGGCAAAAGTCAAGCGAGTCGCGCGGCTTGACGAAACGGTTAAACAGATCAGAACCCGCCAGGCAGTCAATGCCGATGCACTAGAGGCACTGTGTCTCGTGCTGTATAGAATTGACCGTTTCGGCGATATGCTAAGTGTTGCTTGCCAAGGGCTCGACATCGATCCACACCGGGCCGTGCTGCATCACTACGCTGCACATTCCCTAAGTGTACGCGGCAGGATTTTAGAAGCTATGGGTCACAGCAGGGAGGCGGTACGGCTCACACCAGATGACCCAACTATGCAATCTCAGCTTGCGAACCTGGAATTGAGCCAAGGTGATTATAAGAATGGCTGGCAGCGGCGCAAGACCTATTACACAACGGCGCTAGCACGGCACACACTCGTTTTTCCGAGCTTTCCTGAATGGAATGGCGAACCGATTGCCGGCTGCAGCTTCCTGCTCGTTGGCGAGCAGGGGCGCGGCGACGAAATCCAGTTCATCCGATTCGCTGAATGGCTGTATCAACAGGGTGCAATTGTTGATCTGCTGGTCAGTGAGCCCATTGCTCGAATCGCAGCCAGCGTGAAAGGTGTACGGTCAGTTCTAACCAGTAAGCCACCCGGACCCTATGACTACTGGAGTCATATGTTAAGGATGCCAGAGCATATGAAACTCGACTTGCCAATGCTGCCCATCGTTATGCAATACATCGCGGCATCGCAGAACAAAATTGACCATTGGCAGGTCCAGATTGATGCGGTCTCGCCATTGGGGACACAAGAGAGAAACCGGAGAATAGGTGTCGTGTGGGCGGGTGGTCCCTACACTGCTCTGGATCGGTTCCGGTCGATCAATATCGAAGCGCTCAGGCCTCTGTTCTCGCATCCAGGGACGACGTGGTTTTCGGTGCAGAAAGGCGAGCGTGAGCGCGACAGCGAAGCCTTGGCGGATGAGTTCGATTTGCACACACTTGGGCCGACTATCGGAGACTTCACTGATACGCTCGCCATACTTGAGACGCTAGACCTACTCATTACTGTTGACACGTCCGTCGCGCATCTTGCCGGTGCGGCGAACCTTCCTGTCTGGGTGCTTTTGCCTGCATATTCAGAATGGCGATGGCTGACTGGTCGCACGGATAGCCCCTGGTATCCGTCCATGCGTCTGTTCCGTCAACGGGAGCTAGGTGAATGGAAACCAGTTGTCGAAGAAGTACGAGACGCGTTGTGGGATTGGTGCGGTGATAGCTGATGCGTCACCCCCAACCTTTTGGTTTCACAATGCCTGCAATCGCGGGCATTTTTTGGTCGTAACGCCATGAAAGTGACGAGCTGCAACGAAGGCGAACCGGCGCAATGGAAAGAGCAATACAACGGTGCTGAGCGAAACTCGAACGCCAAACCCTAGCGATCGGTTTTATGAAGTACTCTTCGGCGCGCGCAGCGCCGCCGGAAGTATGACGCCCTTGTCACTAGCGTATGCAGGTGCACGAACCCAAATTCCAGATGCACCACTACCCCTGGCAAACTACGGCCCCCGCTTAGCATTAGCGGTTTGAGCTGCTTTCTTCAACCCGCGCGCGCCCTACTGCGCCGCCAGGTCTCCGATGGCAACTCCCCAAACTGCCCCCGATACTCGTTGGAAAAATTCCCGAAATGCCAAAACCCCCACCGCGTAGCGACTTCGGTAACAGACGCAGCGGCGCTTAGTTCACGCCGCACATGATCGAGTCGAACAGCACGTACATACGCTGAAGGATTCACCCCAACCGTATCCTCAAACGCATACTGCAAAGTGCGCCGACTCGCGCGAAACCGCGCACATAACTCGGCCACGGACAGCGGGCAATCGGGCGACTCTTCCACCAGCTCACGAACGCTACGCACGAGTTGCCAGTTCCGCGCGGTACGCGCTTCGACATTCCCGTGCGGATCCGCATCCCGCATTCCCTGTAATGCATCGGCAAGACCGAATATCACCGACTTCTCGAACGACGCCGCCACGCCGGCATCATCAAGCAAAGTCGGCGTCGCACCCACGGCGTCGAGCAATTGCTTCAGTACCTCGCGAAAGCCCTGCAATCTCGCAGGATCGACATTCAACACGCCAGGCCTCGCGCCCAGCAGCAGCGCAATTCCATCGAGCTGCGAGCGCAGCAGACGATCGCCAATCGCATCAGGCTCGATCTCCAGATTCACCACCACATGCTTGTCAGGCGATAAAAACTCGAACCCGCCATCGCCGGAAAACACATGCAGGCCGTCACGATGACTTGTCTGCCCGCACAGCAGCGCATGCCCTTCGAGTTGAAATGGAATCCCTACGGCCAACCTGGATCGCGCCACCTGCCCGCGTTGATAGACCGTGCGGTTCAGCCGCTCCACCAACACCCGCACACCGCCCGCGGCGAACGAACTCACCGAGCCGTCGAAGTCGCCGCGCGAAATCTGGCAATAGCTCTGGTTCCACGCGTCGAGCAACATCGCCTGCTCATCGATGTTCCGGCAACAGCGAATCTCGACGGCGCTGCTTGTCTGACTGACCGCCTGCATAGCTTCTCCCGATTCTGTTGGCGCTCCCCGAAAGCCTCGTGCGGATCAGTGTATGCGAAAAAAAATTTACGTCGCAGTGTTGGAGCGGCCCATCCGGGGCACGCATGCGGGCTTCCTGCCACGTGTCCGCGAAGATCACGAACACGGCGGCTGCCAGATACGGCAAGCATTCCGGTCTAGATGTAATGCATTTGTCAGCATGCCGGATTTTTACGGGATTTTTACGTTTTTGCCAATTTTGGATAGTCGCCGCTTTTTGCCGCCCCTACTTTGTGTACAACGCAACGTATTGCACTGGGCACTGGGCACTGAAACGGGAGTCGCGCATGAGCAGATCGACAGGCAGGCTGGAAGGCAAAATCGCAATCGTGTCAGGCGGCGCAACTGGCGCGGGCGGCGCAGCGTCGCTGCTATTCGCGCAGGAGGGCGCGCAGGTCGCCGTGGTCGATATCAATACCGATGCGGGCGAGGAAGTCGTGACGCGAATCCGCGCGGCAGGCGGCACAGCCGAACTGTTTGCCGCCGATGTGTCGAAGCGCGCAGCCGTGGACGCCGCCGTAGCAAACATCGTGGCGCGCTTCGGGCGCATCGACGTGCTGTTCAACCACGCCGGCAGCATCGTCGTGAAGCCGTTCGTCGATACCACAGACGAAGACTACGACTGGCTCATGAACGTCAACGTGAAAAGCATGTTCATGATGACCCGCGCGGTGCTGCCGCACATGCTCGCCGCGGGCGGCGGTTCGATCGTGTGCACTGCGTCGATTTCGTCGGTCGCGGCCACGCCGCTCGAAGTGCTGTACTGCACGACCAAAGGCGCATGCGCTATGTTCGCGCGTTCGATTGCCGTCGAGTATCGCGACCGGGGCATTCGCTGCAACGCCGTATGCCCCGGTTTCATCGATACGCCGCATGGGCGCCGCGAAATCAGCGCGCTCGCGAAGTATGGCTTTGATGCGAGCGAAGCGGCGCTGTCGGTGCAGCAGGGCCGTCTGTGCGCGCCGGAAGAAGTCGCACGCGCCGCGCTCTTTCTCGCCAGCGATGACGCCAGTTTCGTCAACGGCGCACACCTTTACGTCGACAACTGCTTTACGGCTGCGTGAGCCGATCCTTCGTCGCGCGGTCACGCCAGTTTGCCGCTTCGTCATAACCCTGTTCAAAGGATCGCGTCATGGACATCAACACGGCCGTGCCGTCGGTGGACCCCGCCGACAACGACGTCAAGCTGTTGCACAAGATGGGCTACGCGCAGGAACTATCCCGGCGCATGGGGGCGTTCTCGAACTTCGCGGTGTCGTTCTCGCTGATCTGCATTCTGTCGGGCGGCATCACGTCGTTCCAGATGGGCCTGTCGGCGGCCGGCGGGGCGTCGATCGGACTTGGCTGGCCGCTTGGCTCGCTATTCGCCCTGGTCGTGGCGGCAGCGATGGCGCAGATCGCGTCGTCGTATCCGACGGCTGGTGGTCTTTATCACTGGAGTTCGATTCTCGGCGGCAAATTGTGGGGCTGGCTCACCGCGTGGATAAATCTGCTCGGTCTCGTGTTCGTCGTCGCCGCGATCAATTACGGTACCTATGACCCGTTCTTTCGCACGCTGATCGCGCCGATGTTCGGGGTGAGTCCCGATTCGCTCGGCTGGTGGCAACAGACGCTCTTTCTGACGGTGATCACCGCTTCGCAAGCATTCCTGAATCATCGCGGCATTCGCATTACCAGCAAGATCACGGACCTGTCGGGTTATCTGATCTTCGTGGTGACGGTCATGCTGGTGGTGTCCCTGCTGGTGTATTCGCCGATCAAGATCGATCTGTCGCGGCTCTACACGTTCACCAATTTCACGGGTATCGATGGCGGCGCATGGCCGAAGCAAACCATCGCCATGGCGTTTCTGTCCGGCCTGCTGCTGACCGCTTATACGATCACGGGCTTCGACGCTTCCGCGCATACCTCGGAGGAGACCCATCAGGCAGCGCGCAATGTGCCGCGCGGCATCGTTGGCTCCGTGTTCTGGTCGACGACCTTCGGTTACGTGATGGTGTGCGCGTTCGTGCTGGTGATGCCGGATATCACGGCGGGGGTGAAGCAGGGCACCGGGTTCTTCGAAGCGATTCTTGCGCCGATTCCGGGACCGCTGCGCATCCTGATCGAATTGCTGATGTTCTTCATCAACTACGTATGCGGTCTCGCAGCCGTCACGTCGACCTCGCGCATGATGTTCGCGTTTGCCCGCGACGGCGGCTTGCCTGGCTCGAAGTGGCTGCGCAAGGTGAATGCGGCACACCGCACGCCGGGTGCTGCGATCTGGACCTCGGCGGTGCTCGCGATCGTGGTGACGTTGTACGGCGACGCGTTCACGGTGCTGAGCGCGGGGAGCGCTGTGTTCCTGTTCATCTCCTACGCGATGCCGATTGCAGCTGGTATCTTCGCCGAGGGGCGCACGTGGAAGGAAAAAGGGCCGTTCCAGTTGGGCATGCTGTCGAAGCCGTTCGCGGTGGCAGCGGTGTTCGGCGCGCTCGTGCTCGCCTATGTCGGCATGCAGCCGCCTAACCAGAAGGTGGTGTACGTGATTGTCGGTTTGCTCGCGGTGCTGCTGGCGATCTGGTACGGAGCGGGTGTGCGCAAGAGCTTTGCGGGTCCGCCGATCGGCAAGGTGTCGAAGGAGCGCGAGCGGGAACTGAGCGGGATGGAAGGGCAACTGGGGGAAAGCTGACGCTCTGCGGCTGCGCGGCTAGTCGCCGCCACCCATGTCTGAAAAAAATAACGTCAGCCGGCCCTGAAGCCGGCTGACGTTTTTTCATCCGCCGCATGATGTCGCGGTTGCTATTTAGATACCGACGTATCCCACCGGCACCGTCGCGTTGGACTTGGCAACCGACGCATTATTCGACACCACATACACAGGCGATTCGGTCAGATTGAGCGTCAGCGTACCGTTGCTGTAGTTCGCGCTCGACGCATTGCCCATCATGTCGACCACCTTTACCGTGCCGCTCGTGCCCGGCGCATCCACCGTGAGGCTATACGGCACGCTATAGGTCGAGCTGAAACCGACGCTTGCGTCCCACACGCTATTGTTGTGCGCCCACAAGGCAGTGATCACCGAGCCGTTGCCCACCTGCTGGAACGCATAGGCGTAGATACCGGTTGGCGTGCCATTCACCGCTCCAAGCGTGTGCGTGCCGTCGAGCGTATGCGTCATCGCGCTGATCGCCATCGCGACCGGCTTCGGACTGATGTTCGTCGCGCCGAATGCGCCTTGCGCGTCGCTCAGGTCGAAGAACGTGCCGTAGCCGACTTCGCCCGGATAGTCCGCACCGTAGAACACGTAGGTCTGATCCGCGCCTTCACCCAGCGTGATGATGTGCATGCGCGCCGCGACCGCCGCTTGCGCATACAGCACGTTCGCGCTCGGATAGTTCGGACCGTACGAGGTGCCGAGGTCGTAGCTGATGCCGGCTTCCGTCGAGAACAGCTTCATGCCCGTGCGGTAGTCGGTAGCCATTTCGGCGCGCAGAGCGCGCATCTGGCCGCGCAGCGAACCCGAGGCTGTCGACGGGTCACTGTCGTAGCGCTCCGGGGGATGCGACGGCGAGGTGCCCGCGTCGTAGTAGCCGTGCGTCGCCACCGCGTCGATGTACTGGCCGAAGCCGAGCGGCGCGAGGCGCTTCAGACGCGTCGTGGTCAGGCTTGGGAACGCATCGGCCGGGCCCATCACCACCGCGTTCGAATCGGTCGAATGGATGCCTTGATAGACCGACTGATACAGCGCGATGAAATTGGCGTCGGTGTCGGTCCAGAACTGGTTGGGCTCCCACGTCACCTGATAGTAGTTCGCCGACTGGGTCGGGAAGTACGCCGCGCGAATCGCACTCGATTCCGTGCCGACGCGGCTCATGTAGCTCTGGTAATACGAAAGGCTGGTCGGCACGCTCGTGTCGTCCTGAAACGCGCCGGTGCTGCTCGCCCAGGCAGGGATGCCGTCGAGACGGATCAGGCGCATCACGTTGCCGCTCTTGTAGAACGGATCGAGATTGTTGGCTGAGGGATTGAAGGTGTTCGCTCCGTTCGGCTCCATCGTCGAGAGCTGGCGGTCGTCGATCGTCGACGAGATACCGAGGTCCGCCAGCAGGGGCCCGTTGTCGTTCGCGCCCTGCATGCCGAAGCGGTGCTGTTCCTGGTGCGCGTACGTGACCGCAGGCACGACCTGGGACAGGTTCGGCAGCACGCCGAAGGTCGCGATGCCGACCGGACGCGTGCCGGCCTGTGGCAGTTGACCGCCGTTCTGCGCCAGCGTGCCCGTCGCGGCGAAATAGCCGGCGAGTGTCGAGGTGCAGTTGAGCGTGATGGTCTTCGACCCACTCGGGACGGCGGTGCTGCCGCTCGCCGCGACTCGGCCGATGGTATCCGTGACGGCCCAGTTCAGCGTGTCGGCGTTCGGCACGTTGGTGCTGAAGGCGAGCTGGAAGGCGGTGCCGGACGCGAAGATGCGTGTGCCGTCCGCGCTGGGCGTGTCGGCGGAAATGGTGGCGCTGCCGGAGCCCGCCGAGACGGCCGGCGATGCACAGCTGAGTGTCGCGACGGTGGTGCCCGCGCCGTTCACCGTGGCGGTGCCGCCGGTGCTGCTGTTGCCCGCCGCAGTCGAGTTGGACGAGCCGGAGCTGCCATTGAGCTGGCTTGTTGTGTTGTTGCTGGCGCCGTTACCGCCGCCGCCACCGCCACCGCAGCCCGCTAGCGCGAGAGAAAGTGTCGAGAGTAGGAGTATTTGCGATTTCATCAATCTAACCAATGCGTTTTCTGAATATTCGCTTGCCTCTTCGCGCACAGCGCGTAGGGAGGCAGAGCGAACATCGGGGTTCAATTGCAAGCCAGCCGATGACCGAGGCACCGACACGGGCCGTCCTGGATGCGCAACCATTCGGTCGCGCGAAGGTGTGATGCCTTCCCGGGTTGTCGGCCCCGAACGCATTTCTCTGCAGAGAAATTCTCATCGTACGAATCCATGCCACTCGTCATGGCGGATTTGGCGGAATCGGACGACCGGGGAAAGTGTGACGAAAACAACGAACGTCTTGAGAAACAGCGCAATCCACATCGAAGTGCTTGAGTTCATCGCGCCATTCGATGAACTTTTTACTGTCCTGTAAGCAAGAAAGGCTCTGATGGGAAGAATCGACTGCAACAATACGCATTAGTATGTTTAAAAGAAGTAACGAGTCGTTACGTATGAACAATGACGCAGTACTAATTGCATTGATCGCACAAAAAAATCCGTATGAGGAGATTAGTGTTTGTCCGCCAATCAGAAGTAGGGTCGAAAAGATTTGCAACGGATGCCTAACTATACGAATCCGGGTAAACCGCTGAGAAATGGGCGATAGCGCTCATTGCATAGCCGATGGAACCTTGCAGATGGCGGAAAAGTGCTGGGCCTTCGGTGTAACGTTTCCTCGCGACAGTGACTTCGCGGCGGAACTGTCGCTGTTTTACGGAGACGAGGCCGCGCCCCGAGAAAGAGGCGCGCCAGATAAAACGATGATGGATGCCGACAGTTTTTGGGGCCGGTACTAGCTGGTCGGCTTGTCCATCCGCTGCGCAAAAAAGGCGGTTGTCCAGAGAGATAAATCGTGAGAATTCTTCAGTTGGTTCACGCACCGCGACTTTCCGGAGCAGAAGTACTCGTAAAGGGTCTCGCGATTCAACATCAGCGCGGTGGCCATGAGGTCTGTATCACGTCACTGCTTCCGCAGCAGGACGATTTCGTCGGCATTCGTGCGGAGCTGGAAGCCGCAGGCGTCACGTGCCTGTTCCCGAGCAGCCATCACGGCAGGGCGGGAAAATTGCTGCACCTGTATCGCGTGGTGCGCCAGTTCCGTCCCGACTTCATCGTGGCGCACGCCACGCTCGCCGCACTCTATGTGCGTCTTTTGCCGGTGCACACGCCGATCGCCTGGGTGATGCACTCCGGCGTCAACGATTTCGAGAACGGCGCGCTCAAGCAGGCCGAGCGCCTGCTGTCACGGCGGGCGAGAGCGATCATCGGCGTGTCGCAGCAAAATATCGACGACTACCTGCGAGAAATCGGCAAGCATCCGGCGATGGTCGTGATCCCGAATGGTGTGGACGCGTCGCTGTTCGCCGAAGACAACAACCCATCCGTACCGGATATCGCCGTGCCTGCGAAGCAGATTGTTCAGCTAGGCCGCTATATCGAAGGGAAGAGCCAGTTGGATACAATCCGCGCGTTCGAGCGCGTCGTGCAGAGCGAGCCTGAAGCACGCCTGCTGCTGTGCGGAGTCATCGAGGAGATTCCCTATTACGAAGCGGTGGTGTCGCTGGTTCATCAGCTCGGACTGGACAGCTGCGTGACGGTATGCGGGCCGCGCCTGGATGTCGCCGCGATTCTTCGTTCCTCGCGTGTCTTTGCCATGCCTTCGCGTTTCGAAGCGCAGAGCATTGGCTTTCTGGAGGCGCTCGCCTCGGGTATTCCTGTCGTGGCGAGCCGGATTCCGTCGTTCGGCTTTGCCAGTGGATTTGCCGGCGTCAATCTCGTCGACACGGCTGATCCGGAGGCCTATGGCCGCGCCTTGCTCAAGGCGCTCGACATGCCGCGAGCGAACCGGCAGCTGGCGGGATACACGTTGCACGACACGGCGGATCGCTACATGACGATCGCGCGGCAGTTCGTTCAGCCGTTGCGCGTGTCGACCTGAATCGCGTCGGGTCGATCGGCTCGCGCTACTGCGCCAACCGGTCGATCCGCACCGTCTCCGAGAACAGCCCCGGCAGTTCACCGAGATCCTGGGCTGGGCCCAGGGCGAAACCATCGCCTACCGGATAGCGCGTCAGCGCCGGTGCGCCGCCGGTGAAATAGAAATCGCCGAGCGTCGCGTCGGTTCTTCGATAGAGCACGAGCGCGGTATTGCGCTTGTCACGCACGAAAGCCGGAAAAACATCCGACCACGACATGCCACGCAATGTTGCCGCCTGGACCGGCACGCCGTTCGCATCCGCTGTGTCGAGCGTGGCAATGTCGATCACCGCGTCGTCGTTCGTTCCATCGAGATGCGGTGTCAAAAGAATCAGCGTATTGCTTGCTTTGCCGTGCACGGCCCCGACCGTCATTTTGACGAAGTCGGGCAGGAAACTCGCCGGCAATAGCTTGCGCTCGCCGATAGTCATGCGCGTGCCGTCATTGGCGATTGGCGTGAGCGCGAGCCGGCCGTCCGCGCCATCCAACGCGATCAGGGACACGCGTAATCCTGTCGTTTGAACTGGCAGAAGATTGGCGTTTTGCCGCAGGGTTTTTGCTTGTGCCATGAGCGTCGGCGCCGAGCCCGTCGAGCCTGCGGAAGACGCCAGCCAAAGGTCGAGTCCGCTATCGACCCGTTTCTGCGCGATCAGCACGCCGGCACGTCCGGTTCCGCCGAAATCCGCGGCCACATATTGCTGCGTCAACGCAGACCTGAACTCACGGCTGGTCTGAAGCCAGAGACGCGGGGCTTCGAAGCGCTCGCCTGTACTGCGGAGCAACCAGAACGCGGTACCACCCTGGCGCGCGGTGATCACCATCAGGTCGGCCTTGCCGTCGCCGTCGAAATCGCCGAGCAGGAAGCGCGCGCTATCGAAGCACAGCTTGTCATCCGCGCAACTGGGCGCCGTGGCGCGGGGATCGAAAGGGACGAGGCCGGCGTACCAGAGCGCGGGGGGCGACGCTTTCACGAGCGAGGCCGCATACACATTGAAGCCGGGTCCGTCGTGTTGTCGTTGCACATAGACGGCGGCTTGCTCCCCCGTGCCGCCGATGTCGCCGACCATCGCGGTTGCGAGGCGTAAATCGGTTGCCTGGGTGCGTTGCTGGGTCGCCCACCGATAGCGTGTGGTGAGCAGGGTGCAGCCGCGCATGGTGAGTTTGCCGTCGTTTTCGCCGAGACAGTGCCGCAGCGGCGTGTAGACGAGGCCGAAGTCCCACGGCGTCCAGCGCTGCGCCATGTCCCATTGATCGCAGGTCTCGGAGATCAGATAACCGTCGCGCTCGGCGATGCATTGCGAAGTCGCGACGCTGACGAGCGCGGCGTTGCGCGGATTGCCGGGATAGACCGTCACGGGATCCCAGCGCCATTGTTGTGCGGACGAGCCCGTGCATGCGGCGAGTGTCGGCGCCTGGCCGCTGCCTGCGGAAGTTAGACAACGGCTCGCCGCTGCGTTGAAGAGCTGAATGGGATGCGGCTGGAAATCCGCGACGTGGCGATCGCTGCGATCGGCGAAGGCATAGCGGCGTGCGACCCAATTACCGTCCCACTGAAACTCGCCGAATACGTGCGAAAACTCGCTACCGTCGACAGAAAAATAGCTGGCGACGATGTCACGCTTGCGCTGAACTTCGGCCGCCGGCACATTGCCGGGCCAGTCGCCGGTCGGATAGGTGATGTGGTATTCGATCGGTACGCTTTTGTTCAGGGTCTGGGCGACGTGACGCGTGATGCGCGCGGCGTAGATGTGATCGGGATGTTCGAGAAACGGTACGGTGTCCGGATTGAGCGTGTAGATCTGCGACGCGCCGGCGAGGATCACTTTCAGTGTGGCCGACAGCGAGGCCCGGTCGTATTGCACACGCACGGAACCGTCGGCGTTCATCGGATAGGTGGAAAGCGTGGCGTGCTGTTCCCACAGCAGGCCGAGCGGTTCGCGCCCGCCGCGCACGGCGCCGCCGGGCAGGCGGAATTCGAGCAGACGGACTTGCGGCTTGGCCTTCAGCACCATCTGATGCACGAGCTTGCCGGCGATCGGAATATTCGTTTCGATCCATTCGTCGGACACCCCGGCCATGCGCGCATACGCGAGCCGCGAGGCCCGCTCGCGAGTCTGCACGTAAGCGAAATCGGCACCGTTGGCGCCACCGATCAGATGGACGGTGGTGATGCACCAGCCGGCGTCGAGCCGTTCGCTGATGGCGGGGTCCACAAAGAGCAGATCGTCATCGAGGTGGGCGACGACCGTGACCAGCGTGCCGGCGCCGCAATCCGCCGCGCGCGCCGCGCTGGGAAGGAGAGCGAAAAAAAGTAGTGCTAGAAGAGCAATGGATGAATCGCGAACGAGCCTGGCTGCCGATGATCGCATGTTGATTCGAGCCCTGACGGTGAGCTCGATCATACTGTACCGGCGTGAGCCGCCACGTTGGCGAACTCACAGTAGGTATCACTTTGCGCGACGGCAATAGGTCATGCGGGTGGCGGGGCCGTTGGCGGTAGCCCTGGCGCTGCCGCTAGCGAAAATAGGCTTTGGTGTTCTCGTGGACATCGGTGCGCGCGAGCAACTCAGAAGGTGCTAACCAG
Organism: Paraburkholderia sediminicola; assembly: GCF_046026675.1. Lineage (GTDB taxonomy): Bacteria > Pseudomonadota > Gammaproteobacteria > Burkholderiales > Burkholderiaceae > Paraburkholderia > Paraburkholderia sediminicola_F. Next base: position 681,800 of record NZ_JAQQEY010000001.1, read on the forward strand.
AGATAGTCGCTGTGCTGGTCGGGCCGGCCGACCGAGACAGTGCTGGTGAACTGCAAGGCATAGGCGAGCACGATGTAGTGCGTCGACACGTCAGGCTCGGCGGCGAAATTGTCTTTGTAATGGTGCTCGAAAACGCCCTCGAAGCGCGCGGTCGAACGCGTCAGCCTGCCGATGCCCAATTCGGCGTCGGCAATGCGCGTGAACGCTGCGTCGAGTGTTTCGTCTTTAAGAATGCGCCCGCCGGGAACGAACCATGTGCCGCGGGCAGGGCGATTACGCCGATGGCCGATCAGCACGCGGCCCTCGGCGTCGCTGACGATCAGATCGATCGCGACCAGCGGCGTCAGACGCACCACGTCCAGGAAATCGATCTCGGTCAGCATTCCATCTCCTGCAGGGCGCGCGTCGCGTTGAGCGCTGGGTGATCGTGAGGCGATGTTGAAGGCGCTAGTAGTCGCCATGGTGCTCATCATTCCGGGTGATTCGGTTTGAGACATTCGCCAGTAGCAGTGCGACCAGAATCGCGCCGACCGTGGCGAAGAGAAACGCCCCAACCATCCCGGCCAGCACCAGCATTGTCCATGCGAGGCCGTTCATTTCTCGGTTCCAGCGCGTTGATATGCATGCGAGGTAGTCTTCGTCTGGATTTTACGGGTGTAAGAAACCACTTGCCCTGTCACATCACGCCGAAGTATCGCCGCGTCTCGACAGCAAGCGTTGCCTATCGAAGGGGGGCACGGCCGCCGCTATGCGCACCCCGCACCCTGCGCGGCACATCTAGCGAGGCACGTAACCCTCCGGCGTCGTGACCGCGTCCTTGAACACGCCGGCGTTGACGGACACCACGTAGATAGGGGCCGGCGACAGCTTGAGGTTCGCGACACCGTCGCGATACGGCAAGCTCGATGCATTGCCCATCATGTCGAACACGGTCACTTCGCCCGACGTGCCGGGCGCGTCGACACGCAGACGATAGTCCGCGCTCTGGTCCGCGCTGAAGCCGGTTTTGGCATTCCAGGCGTCGTTGTCATGCGTCCACAACGCCGTCACGATCTTGCCGCCGCCGAGCCGGCGGAACGCGTAGGCGTAGACGCCTTTTGGCAAAGCTTTGAGCGGCCCGAGCGTATCCGTCCCGTCGATAATCCGCGTCATTGCCGCCACCGCGAGCGCGGCAGGTTTGGGGCTGATGCGAGCGGCGCCATAGGCGCCAGTCGGATGATCGAGTTCGAAGAAAACCCCGTAGCCGGGCGCGGCGTCCGGCATGTCCGCGAGGTAGAAAACGTAGGTCATGTCCGCGCCTTCGCCGAGCAGGATGAGATGCGTGCGCGCCACGACTGCGGCTTGCGCATACAGCACGTTCGCGCCCGGATAGTTCTTGCCATACGCCGCACCGATGTCGTAGCTGATGCCGGTTTCGGTGACGAACAGCGGCGCGCCGGGCTTCAGGTATAGACGCAACTCGTGACGCAGCGCACGCATCGCGGCGGGCAGCGCGCCCGGCACGGTGCCCTGATTGCCTGAGTCGGCGACGCGTTCGGGCGGGTGCGATGGTGTCGTGCCGATGTCGTAATAGCCGTGAATAGTCATGCCATCCATATAGCGGCCGATCCCGAGCGGACCGAGACGGCGCATTTTCTCGACATTGACTTGCACCGAGGCATACGTCACACCCATCACTACGGCATGCGGGTCCGTCTGATGAATGCCCTCCCAGACGGCCTTATACATCGCGACGAAATTCGCGTCGGTATCGCGCCACGGCAGACCGCCGTCGGCGTCCGGTTCCCACGTCACCTGATAATAGTTGTCGCGCTGTTTGGGGAAGTAGGTCATCCGCGTGCGGTTGGACTCCGCGCCGACTTTGGCCATGTAGTCCTTCATTTGCGCGAGCGAGGTCGGCGCATAGCTATGCGTTTCCTTGCCGGTCGGACTTGCCCACTGAGGAATACCGTCGAGCTGGATCAGACGCATGATGTCGCCGCGCCGGAAGTAGGGCAGCAACTGCTTGCTCGCGGGATCGAACGTGCCCGCGCTTTTCGGCTCTTCCATATACCAGTTGCGATTGTCGTTCGCCCACGAGAGGCCGAGCGCGGTATAGGCCGGCCGATAGCCGTCGCCGTCGCAGCAATGCTGCCCGGGCGCAAGGTATGCAGTGCCCTGTCCGCCGAATCGGTGCAGGTCTTCGTAGGGAAAGCGAACGGCCGGCAATGCAGCGGAGGTGTCGGGCAGGACGCCGAAGGTGGCGATTCCCGCAGGACGTGTGCCACGCGATTCGAGCTGGCCATGTGCGCGTTCCAGCGAAGCGGAGACGGCGAAGTAGCCGGCAACGGTCGAGGCGCAACTGAGGGTCGACAGCGTGGCGCCCGCCACAACGGTGAAGCGGCCGCTGGCACGCACGATATTCCAGCTGTCGCGGATCTGCCAGTTAAGCGTGTCGTTCTGCGCAGTTCGGGTCGTGAAGACGAGCGCGAACGGTTTGTCCGCTGCGAACATGCGCGTGCCGTCGCTCGGCGTGTCCGCTTCCAGCAGATCGCCGTTTGCGGCCGCGCGCACCTGTGAAGTGGGCGAGGCGCAGCGCAGACCCTGCCCGGGCGGTGCCTTCAATGAAGTGGGCACCGTGCCCGCAGATTCCGGAGCGGCGGTCGTCGCTGCGTCTTTTTTCGCCGAGGCGGCGGCCTCGGCCTTGGCCGCCGTGCCCGAATCAGCCGCAGTGATCGCAACCGCGCAGCGCTTCTCCAGCCCGGGCGCAGGATCGCCGAACACACCGTTATTGCAATCGGCGCTGGTCGTGAACGTCTTGATGACATGTTGCTCGACGGTGCCGTACAGCACGTCGCGCGTACCGCTGAACCGGCAGGTTCCATATTCCGCCGCGCATGGTGTCCACTTTCTGCCGTCGACCGTTAGATCGGCATTGCTTGCGCTGTCAGGACCGGCTGAAGCCGCTGCCGCACTACACGAGGAGGCCATGATGGCCAGCAGGATAAATGCCGCCACCGAGGCGGCAAGGCGCAACACTGACCCTTGGGCCGCACAGGCGCCGAAACGCGGTTGCAGCGCGCGATATTCACATACATCAGACATGTGTTCCCCGCGTGGTTCGACGTATAAGTTCCGGCGTATTCCAACGACAAGGGCGTCGCCGGATTGCTAGTTGACCAGGTCAGACCCGCCTCAGGCTACCTCGTGTCGCAATCTGTTGCGGAAACCTCATAGGCCATTTCCGCAATTCGATGGCGGAAACATACCGGCTCTCATCAGACACAATCCGCCATTGGCCCGTCTATTGCCGGGCGGGCAAAAGTTGTCTTATTGCCGTGTTTCACGTTTGAAACATTAATCGTCTTGTTTATATTCTCCAGATCCAATAACAACGAATTAAATAATTTTCTCTCTCGAAAAGTGCTTATATTGGATGCTAGTTTATATGTCCCTGCCGACCAAATATATCGTCAGAAGAAAGCCCTTCGGGCATCCGGTAAGAGCGATGACTGGTGCAAGCAACGGGGCTGCTCTCATTCTGGTGACGTGGCGGAAAGAAGTCACTTCAAATCTGCAGAATTCCGGGCAGATCAAATTGCAACTCAAGCATTGCGAGTTGCGATTGTATGTGTGCCACCGCACAAAAAAATCACATTAATTAGCTTTAAGATTCGCGGAATGTAAATTCATTCATATGCAGAATCGGTATTTAATTCATTGAAAAAATAGTAGTGGATCGATTGTTCCGAAAATAACTGGCTGGCCACCATTTCGAAGCGCCAACATGTCTGCACTTTCGGTCATGGCGGCTAAATGCTTGATTACGGATGGCTATGATGCACTGCACAGAGCATTTCTCTGTGTGGGCGTTCAAGGTTGAAAAGTAGATCCGTTTTCTGTTGAGAGGATGACTATGACCTGCGCGAGTCTCGAGTCTGCCATGTTGCGCTGGGTGCACGCACCGAACAAAGGTATGCGTCGCATCGCAATCCTGATGTTCAACGACTGCTCGCTGCAGGGCGCGGGCGTGGTTGCCGAAGTGTTTCAGGCTGCTAACGAACTGGCATCGTCCGGATCCGGTGGCTGGTTGTATGACGTTTCCTTCCTGTCGGCCGACGGCGGCATGGTGACCTCGTCATCGGCGCTGCGGGTCTGGACCGACGGACTCGACGCGCGCCATTACGGCGGCTTCGACGCATTGTATGTAGCCGGCGGCAAAGGCGCATTCGCCGCAGCCGGCGACGAGCGGCTGATTGCCTGGTTACGGCGTGTTCGCCGCAACACCGGCATGATCCGGCCGATCGCGGAAGGGCGCGCGCTGCTCGAAGCGGCCTATGTGCCGGACGGCAAGGAAAGCGGCGAATTTCACCAACCGCAGTCGATGTCGTCGCGCCAGACCGAGCAGAACGGCGATGCGGGTGACCGGCTTGAATCGATGCGAAGCGCGCTCGCCATGATCAAGCGCGATCTCGGCGGCGCGACTGCCCGCACGGTGGCCGAGCGTTTGCTTGCCGATTCGTGCTCGAACCTCGCACCGCTGCTTGGTGAAGACGGTGGTTTGAGCCCCGGCGACAAAGTGCGTGCGGCGGCCCGCTGGCTGCAAGAGAATTGCCAGCAATCGATTTCGATTGCCGATGCGGCTCAGTTCGCCGCGATGAGCGAGCGCAACTTCCTGCGCCGCTTCAAGATGGAAATGGGTATCACGCCCTCGAGTTTCCTGTTGCATGAGCGCCTTGCGGTGACCTGCAGCCTTCTGACCGAGTCGGAATTGCCGGTGGACAAGATTGCCCGGCGCACCGGCATGGGCAACGGCGATCGCCTCGCGAAAGTCTTCCGCAAGCGGATGAGAATTTCGCCCACTGAGTTCCGGATTCAAAGCCGCCGTATGGTCGGCGGATAGCGCGCGCCGCGAACCGCGCTGAGCGCGCCCAATACGTAGTACGTCTCGTACCATGCTTCGGTAAGTATTTCCTTGATCTCAAAGAATTATAAGGAATCCGAATATGTTGACTAAGGGAGTTGTGAGCGCTGCGTCGGCGAACCCGGACGGCGCCAGTGCCGGGACCGCCGGTGCGCATTGCGCGCGCATCGTCCCGGTCATTCTTGCAGGTGGCTCGGGCACGCGGCTGTGGCCGGTGTCGCGTGAAAACTATCCGAAGCAACTGATCGACGTGGTCGGCTCCGACTCGCTGCTGCAGGCGACCGCCCGGCGGATGGATGGCTTTCCCGCCGGCTGGAACGTAGATGTGTCGCCGATCATCGTGTGCGGCGAAGAACACCGGTTTGTGATCTCCGAGCAACTTCTTGAAAACGGCGTGAACGCCCGTCTGATCGTCGAGCCGGCGCGGCGCGATACGGCGCCGGCATTGACGCTGGCGGCGTCGCTTGCGTGCGCGAACGGCGACGACGCAATTCTCATCGTGATGCCGGCCGACCATTCGATTGCGGATGTGCCGGCGCTACAAGGCGCGCTGGAACGTGCGGCCAGGTACGCAGAACGCGGTTTGATCGCCACGCTGGGCGTGCCGCCCACGCGCCCCGATACGGGCTTCGGCTATATCCGCATCGGCGCGGAATTGTCTGATGGCGGTTATGCGATCGACGGCTTCGTCGAGAAGCCGGCGGAGGAAATTGCCGCGCAGTACGTCGCTGCTGGCACGTATTGGTGGAACGCCGGGATCTTTGTCGTGCGGGCACGTGTGTGGCTCGATACGCTGAAGCGCCTGCAGCCCGAGATGCACGCAGCCTGCGAACGCGCATTCATGAACGGCTGCAGCGAAGGTGCGTATTTCCGTCCGCTGGTGGACGCTTTCCTGAGTTCGCCCGCTGACTCGATCGACTATGCCGTGATGGAACGCCTCACTGACGTGAGCGATGCGAGCGACGCGAGCACCACGGACGAAACAGCCGTGCCCCCTGTCACTGACCCGCAAGAGTCCAGCGCGAATCCGTCAGGCGTCGTTGTCCGGCTCGACGCGGGCTGGTCCGACCTCGGTTCCTGGGACGCCGTCTGGGCCGCGATGGATAAGGACGCCAACGGCAACGCCGGGCGCGGCCGCGTGACGTTCGAAGGCGCGGTGTCGAGTTATGCACATTCCGAAGGCCGGCTCGTCGCCTGTGTGGGCACGACCAATGTGGTGGTCGTCGAAACGGCGGACGCCGTGCTGGTGGTCGACCGCTCGCATGTGCAGGACGTCAAGGGCCTGGTGTCGCGCATCAAGGCGCAACACGCTCCCGAGGCCGACGCGCATCGCAAGGTGCGGCGCCCGTGGGGTTTCTACGATTCCATCGACCACGGCGAACGCTTCCAGGTGAAGCGCATCGTCGTCACGCCGGGCGCGAAGCTTTCGCTGCAACTGCATCACCACCGCGCCGAGCACTGGGTCGTCGTGCGCGGCACGGCGCTCGTCACGCGTGGCGAAGAACAGTTCCTGCTGAGCGAAAACGAATCGACCTACATCCCGCTCGGCACACGTCACCGGCTCGAAAACCCGGGGAAAGTACCGCTCGAAATCATTGAAATCCAGTCAGGCACCTATCTCGGTGAAGACGACATTGTGAGGTTCAACGACAACTACGGCCGCTGCTCCTAACAGCGCCCCAGATTCATGTGCGGAAAAGAACGAACGGGAAGAACGAGGTAAGCAAAATGCGCAAGTTTCAGGATTTGCTCGCGCGAGTTTTCGATGTCGCGTTGGTACTAGTGGGTGCGGCGGTGGCGTCGCAGATCCGCTTTGATTACCTCGCGCAATCCGGGTTCTATTGGGCGCTCGCGATGTTTTCCGCCGCCTTTGCGCTGGCCATCTTTCCAGCGTTCGGCGTGTATGAATCATGGCGCGGCCGCTCCAAGCTCGCGCTGGCCGGGCAGGTGTCGCTCGCGTGGTTGATTGTGCAGGGCAGCGCGCTGGTGCTGATGTATTCGCTGCACCGCATCGACTTCGTCTCGCGGCTGTGGTTCTCGTACTGGACCGCGGTGACGGGCGGCCTGCTGATCGCTTACCGGCTGATCACGCATGCGGTGCTGGCGCGTGCGCGTACTGCCGGCCTGAATCTGCATCAGGTCGCGATCGTCGGCAGCGGCTCGCAGTGCGACGCGATCATCCGCAGGATCGATTCGGCGCCCGGCACAGGTTTTCGCGCGACGGCCGTCTACAACACGCGCCCTGACGTGTCTGCTGTGACCAGCACGCGGGTACCTGTCTGCGAGACGGTGGATGCGCTTGCCGACTACATTCGCACCAACGATGTGCACGAGCTTTGGCTGATGTTGTCGCTCGCCGAAGAGCCGCTGATCTGCAAACTGATCAGCGAGTTTCGCGACGATCTGGTGAATATCCGCTTCATGCCGGACGTGCGCAGCATTGCGTTGTTCGATGGCAGCGGCGTGATCGATCTGCTCGGCGTGTCGGCGATCAACCTCGTTGCCTCGCCGCTGTCGGCCAGCTCGATGTTGAAGAAGGAAATCTTCGACCGCCTGTTCGCCGCTACGGCGTTGATTGGCCTCATGCCGATCCTGCTCGCCATTGCGATCGCGGTGAAGTTCTCGTCGCGCGGCCCGGTTCTCTTCAAGCAGAAGCGTAAAGGCGCGGACGGCCGCGTCTTCACGATCTACAAATTCCGCTCGATGCGACTGCATGCCGAGCCGAAGGGCACGCTCAAACAGGCGACGCGCGACGATCCGCGCGTCACGCGAGTCGGTGCATTTCTACGCCGCACGAGCCTCGACGAACTGCCGCAATTTTTCAACGTGTTGCGTGGCGACATGTCGGTCGTCGGACCGCGTCCCCATGCACTCGAGCACGACGACCTCTATCAGAAAGTGGTCGCCGGCTACATCAATCGCTATCGGATCAAGCCGGGCATTACAGGCTGGGCGCAGATCAACGGCTTTCGTGGCGAAACCGACCGCATCGAGAAGATGGAGCGTCGCGTCGAACATGACCTGTACTACCTGGGGCATTGGTCGTTCGCACTTGATATGCGGATTATCGGCGCGACGATTGTTGCCGGACTGGCGCATCGAAACGCTTACTGATTACTAAGTAGTTAACAAGCACGCTGGGCTCTACCTCCCCCGAGGACAGTCCCTGGCGCAAGGAGGAAACACCATGAGCTCGCTTGGTATACGCACGGGAAGTCTCGTGATTTTCACAGTTACAGCACTGCTTTCCGGATGCGGAATCGTACCGGGTCAACAGATGATTACCCCAGCCGCGGTCCAGGACACGGGTGGAGACTTCAGCACGGAAGCATCGCAGCAACAGCAGATTCCGATTACCGATATCAATCTCGCGCTGCTGCGCAAAATGAACGCGACGCAGACGGCCGCGGTGCTGCCGCCGCAGACGACCGCGCTATTCGGCAAACCGACCGCTTACAAGGTCGGCCCCGGCGACGTGCTGCAGATCGTCGTGTGGGATCACCCGGAACTCGCCGCGGCACTTGGCCAGCCCGCGCAGAACGCGAAGACGTCGGATGCCGCACCCGGCTTTCTGATCGACGAGAACGGCGACGTGCAGTTTCCGTATGCCGGCACGGTGCACGTGGCCGGCAAAGACGTCGGGACGATTCAGAAGGAGCTGCACAAGCGTCTGAGCAACGTGTATCAGAAGCCTGAGGTGACGGTGCGGGTGGCCTCGTTCCGGAACGCGCAGGTCTATGTCGACGGTGAAGTACGCACCCCCGGCGCGCAGTCGGTCACCGACATTCCGCTGTCGTTGACGAGCGTGATCAACCAGGGCGGCGGCTTCAGCGCGAATGCGGATCGCAGCCGCGTTGAGCTGATCCGCAACGGCGTGACGTATCCGCTCAACGTGGACGACCTGATCAAGCGCGGCCGCAATCCGTCGGACATCTACCTCCAGGCCGGCGACATTGTGCGGGTGGCTTCGCGCGAAGACAGCGGCGTGTACGTGATGGGCGAGGTCAACAAGCCGGCGACCATCATGCCGATGCGTAACGGTTCGCTGACGCTTTCGCAGGCCATTTCCGACAGCGGCAGCTTCGACTCGAACACGGCGGCGGCCAGACAGTTGTTCGTGATCCGCAATTCGACCAGCGAATCACCGCAGGTCTACCACCTCGATGCGACCTCGCCGGTGTCCATGATCCTCGCCAATCAGTTCGAGCTTCAACCGAAGGACGTCGTCTATGTCGGTCAAGGCGGGCTGGTCCGCTTCAACCGCGTGCTGAACCTGCTGCTGCCGGCGATCAATGCGGCTGTAACGGGTGCCGTTCTTGCGAAATAACAACCGTGCAACGTGACCATGAACCGCCGGGCTTTGTTGGGTGAACAAAATGGCAATTAATTTCGAAAACCGCTATACCGACGTGTCCGGACCGGACGAGCTGCACCTGTCGGACTATCTGCGCACGATCGTGAGAGGTTGGCGCACGATCGTGATGGTGACGCTGATCGCACTCGCGCTGGGGTGCGCGTATGCGTTCCTTGCGCCGCCGACGTATCGCGCGGATGTACTGTTCCACGTCGAGGACAAGACGGCCAATGCCAACGCGAACGGCAAGGATTCCTTGCCGCCGCTCACCGGCATGTTCGACACCAAGCCTTCGACGGCGGCGGAGATCGAGTTGCTGAAGTCGCGTCTCGTCACCGAGGAAACGGTCAAGAACCTGCACCTCGACATCACGGCTTCGCCGCGTTATATGCCGTTCATCGGCGGGATGATCGCGGGCTTGGTGAACGGCCAGTGGGGCTTCAAGCTGCCTTCTTTCGTCAACCTGTCGGGCTTCGCGTGGGGTAACGAGAGCATTGCTGTGTCGCGCTTCGACACATCGAAGGACTTTTACGACACGACCTTCACACTGATTGCCGGCGATGCGGGTTCGTACGTGCTGCGCGACAAGAACGGTATCGCGATTCTCTCCGGTCGCGTCGGCGAAACCGTGCAAACCGACACCGCCGACGGCCCGATCGCGTTGCGTGTCGACAAGCTGGTCGGCGAGCCTGGCGCGCGTTTCGAACTGCAGCGCGCCTCGACGCTGGGCACCGTGGACCGCTTGCAAAAGGCGCTAGTGGTGGCCGAAACCACGCTGCAGTCCGGCGTGATCCGCACCAGCCTCGAAGGTGGCGACCCTGCGCTGACGGCGGCGATCGTCAACAGCATGGCGCGCGAATTCGTGCGTCAGGATGTGGAAAGCCGTTCGACCGAAGCGGAACACATGCTGGCCTTCCTCGACCAGCAACTGCCTGGCTTGCGCAAGGAACTCGACGACGCCGAGCAACGCTACAACAAATTCCGCAACGCGCACGGCACGGTCGATCTCGGTGAAGAAAGCCGCCTGTTGCTTCAGCAGGTCGTCGACAACAAGACGAAGCTGCTCGATCTGCAGCAGCAACGCGCGGAGATGTCACAACGCTTCACGGCGAATCACCCGGCGGTAGCCGCGCTCGATGCACAGATCGCGGCATTGCAGGGTGCGGCGGCCACCATGAACCGCAGCGTGGCCGTGATGCCGGATACCGAGCAGACTGCGTTGCGTCTGCTGCGCGACGTGCACGTCGACACGGAGCTCTATACCAATCTGTTGAATAGCGCGCAGCAACTCCGGGTGGCGAAAGCCGGCCAGGTGGGCAACGTGCGGGTGGTGGACTTCGCCGAAACGCCTGACGAGCCGGTGCGCCCGAAGCGCGTGCTGGCAATCCTGATCTCGCTCGGCGGTGGCTTGCTGATCGGCATCATGCTGACCTTCTTCAAACGCGCGATGTACGGCGGCGTGGAACGTCCGGACGAACTCGAAGCGGTGCTCGGCGTGCCGGTGTTCGCGATCGTGCCGCGCAGCCAGACTCAATTGCGTTTGCAGGAAAACGTCATGCTGCGCCGTCGCGGGCTGCACGTGCTCGCGCAGCAGGCGCCGGAAGACATCGCAGTGGAAGGCGTGCGCAATCTGCGGACCTCGTTGCAGTTGTCGCTCGATCACGCGGAGAACAACGTCGTGATGATCACGGGTTCGCGGCCCGATACCGGCAAGTCGTTCCTGTCGGTGAATCTGGCGGCGCTGGTGGCGTCGGCGAACAAGCGGGTGCTGATTATCGACGGCGATATGCGGCGCGGCGACGTCCATTCGCATTTCGGCATCGCCCATCAGCCGGGGCTCTCGGACGTGCTGAGCGGTGGGGATCTGGCGTCGATGGTCCAGCGTGACGTGCTGCCCGGACTCGACGTGCTCGCCAAGGGTACGCTGCCCTCGCATCCGTCTGAATTGCTGATGAGCAAGCGTTTCCAAACGATGCTCGACGAGTTGAAGTCGCACTACGACATCGTGATCGTCGACACACCGCCGGTGCTTGCCGTGACCGACTCGACGGTGATCGGCAAGCACGCCGGCACGACGCTGCTGGTGGTGCGACATGGCCGCCATCCGCTGAACGAGATTGCCGAGACCGCCAAGCGGCTGCTCAACGGCGGCGTATCGCTCAAAGGCGTGCTGTTGACCGATGTGCCTCAGGAAGGGGCATTCCTCGGTTCCGGCTATCAAGGCGGTTATTACGGATACGACAGCATCGCCGGTTGAGGTGGCGGCTCCATGACGGGGCCGTTCATTCGATCGTGTTGTTGCATTGGCATCGCAAAGTTCAACGAGGGGAGGGGTTCATGAAACGCAAGGTCGCGCTGATCACCGGCATTACTGGACAGGACGGGTCGTATCTCGCCGAGCTGCTGCTCGCCAAGGATTACGACGTACACGGCATCAAACGCAGGTCATCGCTGTTCAATACGGACCGGATCGATCATCTCTATCGCGACCCGCACGACCCGGACCAGCGACTCTTCCTGCATCACGCCGACCTGACCGACTCGACCAGCATTCTGCGCGTGATCCAGCGAGTGGAGCCCGATGAGATCTACAACCTCGCGGCGCAGAGCCACGTGGCGGTTTCTTTCGAGGAACCGGAATACACCGCTAACGCGGACGGCCTCGGCGCGTTGCGGATTCTCGAAGCAATCCGCATTCTGGGGCTTCAGCACAAGACGCGTTTCTATCAGGCCTCGACCTCGGAGCTGTACGGCCTCGTGCAACAGGTGCCGCAGTCCGAGACCACGCCGTTCTATCCGCGCAGCCCGTATGCAGTCGCCAAGCTGTTTGCGTACTGGACCACGGTCAATTATCGCGAGGCGTATGGGCTCTATGCCTGCAACGGGATTCTGTTCAATCACGAATCGCCGGTGCGCGGCGAGACCTTCGTGACGCGCAAGATCACGCGCGCCGTGGCGCGCATCGCGGTCGGCATGCAGAAGACCTTGTATCTCGGCAATCTGTCGGCGTTGCGCGACTGGGGCCATGCGCGCGACTACGTCGAGATGCAATGGCGGATGCTGCAACAGGAACGGCCGGAGGATTACGTCATCGCCACCGGCGTGCAGTACAGCGTGCGCGAGTTCGTTAAGCATGCCGCCGCTGAATTGGGTGTCACGGTGCGTTTCGAAGGCACCGGCGTGGATGAAGTCGGCATTGTCGAAAAGGTGGAAGGGCGCGAAATCAAGATGTCGCCAGGCGATGTGATCGTGCGCGTCGATCCGCGCTACTTCCGGCCCGCCGAAGTCGAGACGCTGCTGGGCGATCCGTCGAAAGCCCATGCGCAGCTCGGCTGGAAGCCGACCACGCCGTTCAGCGCGCTCGTCAAGGAAATGGTGCGGGCGGACTATCAGATTGCGAGACGTGACGCGCTTGTCACGCTGGCCGGTTTCACGGCACTTGAACATCACGAGTAACGGCGATGAACAAACAAGCACGCATCTTCGTGGCGGGCCACCGTGGCATGGTCGGCTCCGCACTGGTCCGGCTGCTCAATGCCGAGGGCTATCACAACGTCGTCACGCGTTCGAGGGCGGAGCTCGATCTCAAGGATCAGGCTGCCGTGAACGGCTTTTTCGAGCGGGAAAAGATCGACGTGGTGCTGCTCGCGGCCGCGCGCGTGGGTGGCATTCTCGCCAATGCGTCACAGCCGGGCGAGTTCATCTATGAAAACCTGGTGATCGAAACCAACGTGATTCACGCCGCGTTTCGCGCGCAGGTGGAGCGGCTGGTGTTCTTCGGTTCGTCGTGCATTTATCCGAAGCAGTGTCCGCAGCCGATCCGCGAGGAGTATCTGCTGACCTCGCCGCTCGAGCCGACCAACGACGCCTACGCGATTGCGAAGATCGCCGGCCTCAAGCTGTGCGAGGCGTACAACCGCGAATACAACACACAGTACGTGTCGTTGATGCCGACTAATCTGTATGGCCCCAACGACAATTACGACCTGAACAGCAGCCATGTTTTGCCCGCTCTGCTCAGGAAAGCGCACGAAGCGAAGGTGAACGGTTCCGCGACCTTGACGGTGTGGGGTTCGGGCACGCCGCTCCGTGAGTTTCTGCACGTCGACGATCTCGCCGCGGCGACGCTCTTCGTGCTCGAACACAACGTGACAGAAGGCCTGTTCAACGTCGGGGTGGGTGAAGACCTGTCGATTCGCGAACTGGCCGAATGCATCTGCAAGGTGACCGGTTTCGAGGGTGAGCTCGTGTTCGACGCGTCCAAACCCGACGGCACGCCGCGCAAGCTGCTGGACGTATCGCGGCTCGCGCACATGGGTTGGCACGCGACCATTGGCCTCGAAGAGGGCATCACGTCCACGTATCGGGAATTCGTTGAATTACACGCGGGTTCGACCGCCGCCGCCGTCATGCACGTTTAGGCGCGCACTGATGAAGGGCCGCTGGGCGCGATTCCGGCAACGAGGGCGCGCGTGGAGCGTTTCGCACGAATAGTGCGCAACGCACACAGGGACGATTTTCGAGGAGTGGCATAAAAATGACTGCGTCAGTCACGATCTTCCACAATGTCGTATGGTCGCGTCACAAGGGTGTCGTGTTCTCCGCCTTGCATAACATCTCGGCATCCGGCGCGATTCGCTACTCGATGGTGCAGATTGCGGATACCGAGCACGACCGTGTTGGTTTTTCGGACGTCGACTATTCGTACCATCGCTATCCGATGCAGAAGCTGTTCGACGGTTGCTACGAAGATGTGCCGACGATGAAGATGATCGCGCGGCTCACCTGGGAAGTGTTGCGGACCAAGTCGGATCTGATCGTCCTGCCGGGCTACCACCGTCCGGAATACTGGGCAATGCTGGCGGCGTGCATCGTGACCGGCAAGCGGCGCGCGGTGTTCTGCGATTCGACCGCGCGCGACCGGCCCAAGAAGCTGCTGACGTCGATTCCAAAGCGTGTGTTCTTTTCGCTCTGCGACGGCTACTTCGGTTTCGGCGAACGCAGCCGAGAGTATCTTGAGTCACTCGGCGCGAAGCGCGACAAGATTTTTGTGCCATGCCAGGCCGCGGCAATGCCTGGATCGTTTTCGCCGGAGCGCGCGCTGGTCGAGCGGGTCGCAGCACGCGCGGGCAACTCGCCGGTGTTTCTGTACGTCGGCCGTCTCTCGGAAGAGAAGGGCATCGGCACGCTGATCGAGGCGTTCGCCGGAATGCGGCGCCGCATTCCGGCAGCGAAGTTGCGCATTGTCGGCACGGGACCGATGGCGGACGCGCTGCACGCGAAGGTGGCTGATCTCGAACTGGGCGACGCGGTCACTTTCGCCGGCAGTTTGCAGGACGAACCGCTCACCCGCGAATACTACGGCGCGACCTGCATGGTGCTGCCGAGCTATAGCGAGCCGTGGGGACTCGTCGTCAACGAGGCGCTAGCGCACGGTTGCCCTGCGGTGGTCAGCGAGAGTTGTGGTTGTGTGCCGGAACTGGTGATCGATGGCGTGAGCGGCTATGCATTCACGGCGGGCGATGTCGCCGGATTGCAGCGCACGATGCTCAAGGCGATGGAAGCTTTCGCCGACGCCGGCGGCACGGCGCGCCGCTGCATGGATGTGATCCGCCGTTTCGATCCGCCTTCTGCCGCCGCCAATATCGCGCGTGGCTGCGCCATGATGCTGAGCGACTGAGGCGCCTCACGGCCCCGTCGCACATGCGAAGCTCTAACCCGTCCGGGCAGCTCCAATGAAGATTCTGATCTACGGCATCAATTACGCGCCTGAACTGACGGGGGTGGGTAAGTACACCGCAGAGATGGCTGTGCTTCTGGCCAGGCGTGGCCACGAGGTTCGCGTGGTGTGCGCGCCGCCTTATTACCCTGAGTGGCGCGTGGCGGCGAACTATGTGTCATGGCGGTATCAGCGCGAAACGCGCGACGGCGTGACGATCTGGCGCGCGCCGCTGTGGGTGCCGGCCCGTCCGAGCGGGCTGAAGCGGATGCTGCATCTGGCGAGCTTCGCGGTGAGTTCGTTGCCGCTGCTCGCCCGGCAGATGCTATGGCGCCCCGATGCTGCGATGCTGATCGCGCCGACCCTGATGTGCGCGCCCGCTACGCTGGCGTTCGCGCGTCTCGCGGGCGCGAGTGCGTGGCTGCATATTCAGGACTTCGAGGTCGATGCCGCTTTCGATCTGGGTCTTCTGAAAAGCTCATTCGCAGCGCGTGTGGCACGCTGGATCGAAAGCACGCTACTGCGATGCTTCGATACTGTGTCGTCGATTACGCGGCAGATGGGTTCGCGCGCGGTGGTCAAGGGCGTCGAGCCTTCGCGGGTCGTGTGCCTGCCCAACTGGGTCGACGTGTCGACCATCTTTCCGCTGACGCGAGCGAGCGATTACCGGCGACTGCTGGGCATTCCTATCGACCAGAAGGTGGTGCTGTACTCGGGCAACATGGGCGCGAAACAGGGCATCGAAACGCTCGCCGATGCGGCGGCATCGCTCGCCGCACGTGCCGACCTCACCTTCGTTTTCTGCGGCAGCGGCGCGGCGAAAGAGAGTTTGCTGGAGCGCTGCGCAGGATTGACGAACTGCATGTTCATTCCGCTGCAACCCATGGAACGTCTGAACGAGCTGCTCAATCTCGCCGACATTCATGTTCTGCCGCAACGTGGCGATGCCGCGGATCTGGTGATGCCGTCGAAGCTCACCGGCATGTTCGCAAGCGGGCGCGCGGTGGTGGCCATGGCGCGGCGCGGCACGGGTCTCTACGACGCGGTGTCGCCGCGCGGCGTGGTCGTGCCGCCGGATAACGTCAAGGCTTTGGCGGCGGCAATCACGGTGCTCGCAGGCGATCCCGAACGCCGTGCGGCGCTGGGTAAGGCGGCACGCAATTATGCGGAGCGCGCGCTATCGCCGGAGTCGACGATTGGCACCTTCGAAGCGCGGCTCGCGACGCTGGTTCATGGCACACGTGGCAAGCATGCGAACGTGGAGACACCGTATTTCGGTGGCCCGAGGCCGTCGACCGGGACGGCCCGGCGGCGCAAGCCGGCTACAACGGAGGAAGCCGCGCCGGATTGATCCGGTACGCGGCCATCTCATGAACGCGATATCACCACGGGGATTTGTAGACCGCGTGCTTGCCAGCATCGAACGGATCGGCGTAAGTGGTTTTCGCTGCGCCATCGGGCATCAGGCGGTCGGCTGCATTCGGACCGCCTGGCTGGCCGGCCACGCGCACCTTGCCGTTGCCAGCGGCCTGCGCCTTGTTGGGCTGCTTGCGCACGGCAGGCTGCGCTCCGCCCAGCACCGTCATGCGTTGTTCATCGAGCAGGGCTGCCTGCTGGGCGTCGGCGGTGTTGCCTTGCTGCGCGTCTGGCGAACCGTAATCGCGTGGGGCGCCGAGCAACTGCGCCTCGCTGTTGCGATTCGCCACCCCCGGCTTGGCGCGCGCTGCGGGGGCGGGGGTGCCGTAGCTGGTCGCAGCGGTAGCGGCAAGGGCCGGCGGAGCCGGCGCGGGCGCTGCTGCGTTCTGCGCGAGCGCCGGTACGGCATAGGTCGCCATGGCGAGAAGCAGCGAGGGTGTTATGTGCCGGAACGGGATGGTCATCGGATGCCCCAGGAAGATGCGGTCGCAATAGAGCTATCGTGCGCCAACCAGTACGCGTGCAGCCGCCAAAACGCTTGCTCGTACGGCCATGAAGCGGGCTTCAGTAAGGAGTCGAAACATAATGTAAGCGTGATGCACGGGTATGTCGATTGCCGTTCGTGGTCTGGAGAAATCTGATGGGTAACGCTGCCGACGATCCGCAGATCGGGCGTATGCCGGAAGTCGAAGGCGTTCGCGAGGATGGCCGTGTCATCGATCTCAGTCTGGCTGGAAAGGGAAACTATCGCGCGAAGCGCGGTGCCCTGATCGAGATCATCTGGTTTGTCCTGGAAGCCTGCGTCATCAACAACAAGCTGCTGCCGCTCTCGTCGGTGCGCGTTGCGCTGTTACGCCTGTTCGGCGCGAAGATCGGCACGGGTTGCCGCTTCGTGCATCCATTACGCGTGAAGTCGCCGTGGAACCTGGAGGTGGGGAACAACTGCTGGTTCGGCGTCGACGTCTGGATCTACAACCAGGCGCTGATCCGTATCGGCTCGAATGTCTGCATTTCCCAGGGGACGTTCCTCAGTGCCGGCTCTCACGATATGAGTACGACGATGGATCTGCGCGTCGCGCCGATCGTCATCGAGGACGGTGTCTGGATCACGTCGAAATGTGTTGTGCAGATGGGTGTGACGATCGGCCGGTCGGCCGTGGTGACGCCCTTGTCCGTCGTGCATCGTTCGCTCGATCCAGAGGGCGTGTATGGCGGCAATCCATGTCGTTTTATCCGGAACCGTTTCGATTCCGTGACCTGAAGCACAGAGAGAGAACCGCAGCGTTTATACGCTGAGGAGGCCAGGTCGTTGAGAAGCCGGAATGTCGGCGGCCGCAATCGGATTGTCGATCGATGCCTTTGATCGATACCTGCGGCAACGCCGGCGATGCGTTCGGCAACGACGTGTGCGTGGTTTGCTTGCCAGCCCCGGTTGGTTGAGTAGCCGGATTGACGCACTCAGACATGCATGAAGAAGATGGGGAGTAGGGATGTTCATCGATACTCGCACTGTTGAACACAACACGGTCATTGAGACGACGGTCTGCATCATCGGCGGAGGTGTGGCCGGCATTACGCTTGCGTTGGAGATGTCGAGGGCCGGGGTCGACACCTGCATGCTCGAAAGTGGGGGCTTCGGGCCTGATGACGAAACCCGCGACCTCTATCGCGGCGAGAACGCCGGGCTTCCCTATTCGTTCGCGGACGGCTCGCGCAGCCGTTATTTCGGCGGCAGCAGCAACTGCTGGGGCGGCTGGTGCCGCCCGCTCGATCCATGGGACTTCGACAAGCGCGACTGGATTCCCCACAGCGGCTGGCCGTTCGGACTCGACGAACTGGTGCCGTACTATGCGCGTACGCATGAACTGCTCAAGCTCGGCCCGCAGAATTTCGACCCTGCATACTGGGAGCGCGAGATCGGACGCCATGACGTGCGCCGCATACCGCTTGCGACCGGCGATATGCGCGATACCGTCGCGCAATTCAGCCCTCCTGTGCGTTTCGGCAAGGCCTATCGCGACGAACTGTCGCGTTCGGCGCGGGTGCGCGTGTTTCTGCATGCGAATGTCCAGAATATCGACGCCGATGCTGACGGTACGTCTGTTTCGCGGCTTCAGGTGGCGACCATCAGTGGACGCAAGATGACGGTGACCGCGAGGATTTTCGTGCTCGCCACGGGCGGCATCGAGAATGCGCGGCTTCTGCTTGCTTCGAACAACGTGCAGGCGGCGGGCCTCGGCAATGCCAATGATCTGGTGGGCCGCTACTTCATGGATCATCCGCGGATGATGTCGGGCAAAGTGCGTTTTCGTCCGGGCAACGCACGCAATAAGCTGTACGACATCAAGTATCACTATCAGAACGCCGCGGTGTCGGCGCATGGCACGAAGATATCCTCACAGTTCGCGCCAAAGCAGGAGTTGATGGAACGCGAGAAGCTGTTGAATTCGCGCGTGTGGCTCTATTCGCGCTGGTACGGCGAAGGAACCGCAGGGTCCGAGGCGCTGATCCACTGCAAGGAAGCGCTATTGCAGAAGGATCAGCCGGGCCGCAGCCTGAAAACCGATGTCGCGACGATGATCGCGCATCCGCTGCACACCGTGGGTTACGGATTGACGCGGCTGTTGCAATGGCCGGCGCTGATCACCGACGTGACCTTGCAGGCGATCGTCGAAGCGGTGCCCGATCCCGATAGCCGGGTCACGTTGTCGGCCGATAAACGCGACCGGTTCGGCATGCCGCGCGTGAAGGTGGAGTGGCGTCTGGGCGAACAGGTGCAACGCACCTTCGACAGAACGTTCGCGTTGCTCGCACAGGAGTTGCAGATGGCGGGCATCGCGGACGTCGAACTCGACGCGCCGCTCGAAGGCCGTCGCTGGCCGGCGAAACTGGAGGGCACGTGGCATCACATGGGCACCACGCGCATGCACGATTCGCCACGTGAAGGCGTGGTCGATCGCGATTGCAAAGTGCATGGGATGAGCAATTTTTATGTGGCGGGCAGCTCGGTGTTTCCAACCGTCGGCGCCAACTTTCCGACCATCACGATCGCCGCGCTTGCGCTACGCCTCGCGGGTCATCTGGTGCGGCAACTCGATGTTCCGGATATTGTCGGCAATACGCGGGGCGACGCCGCCAACAGTTCCCTGATGTCGATGCAGCCGCAGCAGCCGCAAGTCGAAACCCTGCCGATCGCAGCCTCGACCTTGACGCCGTTGATGAAGGAGCAGTGAAGAACAATCGGTGACGGCGCGCGCTTCGCGGCGCCGTCACCGATATTGATTCCGACCCAGGCCGCCCTACTGACGGTGGCCTGCATCGCGGCAAGCCGTCGCCCGACTGCTTTGCCGCGGCCGCGTTTTGCCATCCCGCTCACATAGCGGGAAATACCTCCTGAAGTTCCCTCGCTCTCCACACGTTATTTCGACGTCCCCACCCCTGCGGCGCCAGCGTTTTGCAGGTGCACAAAACGCCCGCCGGACCTATCGCATATGTCTGTGCGCCGGGCAGGCAACCCAATTTCGGTACCGCTTTGCTGCACGCGTACCGAGGGAAAAGCCTAATGTCTGGAGAATCCCTGTTAAGTGCATATTTGCACAAAATATTTATAGGTGGATTTTTCGGGGAAACTTCGCGAACCAGGAGACAGGATGAAAACGTCCGTAAACCAGAAGCGTCGCAGGCTCCTCAAACTCGGCGGTGTAGCCGCCATCCTGCCGGTGGCAGGCGGCGGCACCGGCAACCATGCGGCGATACGTTCCGCACAGGCCAGCGAAACCGGCACCTTCCCGAGTACCGATTCACTCTCCACTTCCGCACAAGCTGCTTCACCGCTCCTCTCCGCCGATCAGGCGTTGCTGTTCCAGTACGATCAACCCGCCGTCGAATCCAGCATCCAGTTTCAGGGCCTGCCGGTCGGGAATGGTCGTCTGGGCGCGCTGGCAGGCGGCGCAAGCGAGAGGGAGGCGCTTTACCTGAACGAGATCACGCTATGGTCGGGCAGCAAGGACGTCGTCGACCTGTCCTATACGACAACCGGCATGGGCACCTACCTGTCGCTCGGCAGGCTCTATATCGATCTGCCCGCTCACGCCGGCGCCACGAGCTACCAGCGTTCGCTCGACATCAGCAATGCGCTCGTGCGCACGCAGTACAGCGTCGGCGGCAGGACTTACCGGCGCGAGATCTTCAGCAGCTTTCCCGACAATGTGATCGTCGTGCGGCTCACCTCGGACGGCGGCACCTATAACGGCACCGTGTCGCTGATCGACGGGCAGGGTACCCAGACCGTCGGCGAGTCGAATCATGCGCTGTCATTTTCGGGTTCGGTCAGCGGTAGCGGAGAGTTGTACGCCACGTACCTGTCGGTTATTCCGGATGCGGGCGTTGCGCGGTTCAACTCCGCCACTGGGCAGATCACGCTGCAGAATTGTCCTGCGCTCACCATCATCGTTGCGGCACGCACCGACTACACCGGGCGCTACGTCGACAGTTACCTGACGGGTATCAATCCGCGCAGCGCCACGATCGCCGACGTGACGAATGCCGCGGCTCGGGGCTACTGGGATCTGCTGTGGCGCCACGTGCGCGACTATCGCGGTCTCTTCGGGCGCATGGAACTGAACCTCGGCACCTCGAGCGCCGCGCAGAGGGCGTTGACGATCCCGGCCCGGTTGCAGGCGCGCGGGGCGAACCCCGCACTGGCCGATCCCGAACTCGAAGCGATGTACGTTCAATTCGGACGCTACCTCACGATCTCGTCGTCGCGCGGCTCGATGCCCGCGAATCTGCAAGGATTGTGGAGCACGACGAACAATCCGCCGTGGATGGCCGATTACCACACCGATATCAACGTGCAGATGAACTACTGGCTCGCCGATCGCGCCGGATTGCCGGAGTGTCAGCTGCCGTTTGCCGATTACGTCACCGGGCAATATCCGTCGTGGGTCCAGTCCACCCGGAATCATTTCAACGATGCCGCCAACGTGAATTACAGCAATTCGAACGGCAAGGTGGCGGGCTGGACGGTGGCGATTTCGACCGGCATCTACGGCTCGATCGGGTGGGACTGGAGCCCGCCGGCGAGCGCATGGTATTGCCGCACGCTGTGGAATCACTATCAGTACACGCTGGACAAGCGCTATCTGGCGAACATCTACCCCGTGATGAAATCTGCCTGCGAGTTCTGGCAGGCGCGCCTGATCCGGGATCCGGCGACGGGGCTGCTCATCGACGACAAGGACTGGTCGCCGGAGCAGGGTCCTCACCAGCAGCTCGGTATTACCTATGCACAGGAACTCGTGTGGGATCTGTTCACCAACACGGTCGCGGCGAGCCAACTGCTCGGCAAGGATGCGGATTTCGCGCAGACCCTCGCGACTCTGAAGGCGAACCTCTATCTGCCGAAAGTGAGCCCGACGACCGGGCAGCTTCAGGAATGGATGAGCGACAGTGTTGTCGGCGAAACGGGGCACCGGCACCTGTCGCCGTTGATCGGGTGGTTTGAAGGCGAGCGCATCACGCTCGACAGCGATCCGACGCTCGTGGCCGGCGTGAAGGCGCTGCTCACCGCACGCGGTTTCAACTCATTCGGTTGGGGGCTGGCATGGCGCATCGCCTGCTGGGCGCATTTCCACGATGCCGCCACCTGCTATTCGATGATTCCGAAGCTGTTGAATTACTCGGCGGGTAACGACGGGGTGAATGGCACGTTTGCCAACATGTTCGACGCCTACGCGCTGTCGAGCAATTCGTCGGCGTTCCAGATCGATGCGAACTTCGGCGGTCCGGCGGCGATATTGGAAATGCTGCTGCAAAGCAGGATGGATCGCATCACGCTGCTGCCCGCGTTGCCGTCGCAATGGGGCACCGGGAGCGTCAAGGGGCTGCGGGCGAAAGGCGGGTTTTCGGTGGACCTGGCGTGGACCAGTGGCGCGTTGTCGTCGGTCAAGCTCACCAGCGTGGGAGGAACGCGGACAAACCTGTACTACGGCAATGCTTCGCGTGCGGTCGTGATTCCTGCGAATGGCACGGCAAAGTTCGACGGCAGGCTGCAGCCGGTTTCCTGGTAGCCTCAAGCCGAAACCGTGCCGATCACAGCCTCGACCTTGACGCCGTTGATGAAGGAGTAGTGAAGAACGGCCGGTGACGGCGCGCGTCTCGCGGCGCGCGCTGCTATCCCAACGTCACCGGCCTGGTTGAGTTGTGGCTCCGCGCAGCGTGCTGAGCGCGTTTTCGCGCGTTTCGCCGATGCTGCCTTTTGTTTCCAGCAGCGCGGTCAACGCGCTGACCATGGTCTCGACCCGGAAGCGTGCTTCAAAAGTGCGAGTTGCCTGAACGCGCATGGCGGCGCGCGCGGTGTCGTCGAGTTCGAGCCAGCGGACGAGATTCTTTTCCGTACCGTCGACCGTATCGGCAGCCACCATCCCCGCACCGTCCGCTTCGATCTCGCGCCAAACGTTGACCTTGTCGGAGATCAGCGCCGGCAGTCCGCAGCCGAGCGCCTCGGCAACCGCAACACCGAAGTTCTCCTGATGCGAGGGCAGAACGAACACGTCGCTTGCATGAAACGCGCCCCACTTGAGATCGCCTTGCAGCATGCCCGGCAGGCTGAGGCGGTGCGCGATGCCGGCGGCCTGAGCCTGGGCGCGCAAGTTGGCCACCCAGCCGGTCTCGTCGGGACCCGCAATCATGAGATGCAGCGACTGGTCGCGGCCGGCGATACGCGCGAACGCATCGATCAGCAGATCGCAGCCTTTCTTCGCGTGCACGCGGCCGAGAAACAACACGATGCGTTTGCCGCGCAAGCCGGGCACGGCTTGCAGGAACGCTTCGCGCAGAGGCGCTGCGTCGAGCGGCGGCACGGTCGCGCCGTACGGCACGATCCGCTCGTGCGCCCGGTATAGCCAGAACGATTGACGGGCACGCTCGCGCTCTTCCTCCGTCGTAAAGATGACGGCGCGTGCGTCGCGCAGTACCCGGTATTCGGCCCACGGCCAGTACAGCCATTTCTTCAGATGCTTAAGCGGGTAGGCCTGTTTGAACCAGGGGTCGAGCATGCCGTGCACGTACACGTAATAGGGCACGTTGCTTTGGCGCAGCGCTTTCCATGCCGCGAAGCCGTGGTACTGCCACAAGCCGTGCACGATGACCGCGTCGAAGCGGTTCGCGTTGGCGGCGAGCCACGGCGCGAGTTGCGCGCTGTAGCTATAACGGTTATTGACGGGGCCGAACGCATGGACCGGAAACGGAAAGGCCGCGAGGTAGGTGTCGCCGGGCGCATCGCAGGTGGCCACTTCGATTTCGTGCCCGGCGTCCTGCATCGCCGCGCCGCTGCGGCGAACGCCTTCAACCGGGCCGCCGGCGCGGGGATCGACGCTTGCAAGCAGATGGAGAATTTTCATCGGACGATATTCCGTCGATTGGCGTTTTGCGTCGACGTGGTGCGCGACACGAGGGCGCCGAACTGGCTGGAGCCGGGCGCGGTGCTTGCCACGGGCGACATGCCGAGGGTCGTCGCGAGATCCGCGCGACCCGTGCCGGGCTGGATTCTGCCTGGTAGTTCAGGCATGGCGGCCGGGCGCAAATGCGGCGGAGTCGGTGCGCGCCTCACCCGCGCCGGCAGCGCGCGCTGCAATCGCGCATGCGTGGCGATCATCAGTCCCAGGGCCAGGCCGAATATCAGCCCGGAGAAACGCGGCCCGAGCGGATTGCCGCCGATCGATGTGGCCGGTAGCGCGGCAAACAGCATGATCGCGCGGCCTAGCACCGGAAGCATGGGCGCATCGGGAACCACCGAGCGCCAGTAGCGGTACGAGAAAAAGCAGATTACCAGTGCGGCCAGCGTCGCCAAAGGCATGGCGATACCGAACAGCAGTCCGCCCGCGAAGAGTTGATAGACCCAGAAATTGTGACCCGCCGGCCATTCGTTGATCGCGTAAAAATCTTTCTCGCTGATCTGGCCGGCAAGGTCCGGCAGGTAGACGGGGGAATAGCGGTAGTAGTGTCCGTAGCCTTCGCCGAACAGCAGCGTTTCCGGCGACGCCGTCACCTGATCGTACTGGTCGCGCATCTCGGCGAGACGGGTGATCGTGGTTGGATCCTTGCCGGTGACGGTTTCCTCAGACGCGAAAATGCGCTGCGTCCAATGCTCGGTGACGGTCGGAAAAGTCACTGCCACGATACCGACCACGCCGGCCAGCACCGCACCGGTTATCACGCTGCGTGCGGCCGTGCGCCAGACAAGTTGGATCGACGGTGCGCTCAGTGCCATCGCAATCAGGAACAGCAGAACCGTGCCGACAAGCAAACTGCGCGTCACGCTCAGCAACTCGACGATCACGCTGAGCGCGAACACCGCGATCGTGAAAAACGAAAAGCGTTTGGCGACGACGAATTCGTGCAATAGCACGCCTTGCAGGCCCAGCAGCGTCACGGAGATGATGCGAAAGCGTGCGTCTTCGAGGTCGCCGGCCGTGGCCAGGCCGTAGACGAAGGTAAACACGAGACAGATCACGTTGGCGACGAACACGGCTTTCTCGAACTGCGAGATTCTGTATTCGCTCCACGGACGGCAGGCCACGAGGTAGCCCAGCAAGAACAGCAGGAACGGCAGGAGAACGCGCAGATAGTTGCCGGTGTCGTTATCCTGAACAAACTGGGCGACGATGCTGCCGAGCACGCACAGCAGCACGCTGAAGGTGACTGCCGAGCGCAGCCGTGAGCCGTTGTGAAAGCGTGGCGCGATCAGCACGAGAGCGATGCCCGCAGCAATCACCGGGATCACGAATACGAACTGGACGAAGTGGCCTACATTGGCGTCGGGCGCTTTATAGTCCAGCGCAAGCGGTAACAGAAATAACCATATCCAGAGCGTCGCATACTGATGGCGCATTGCTGATTCCTCCCCGTGCTGTCGCGGTCTAAAGCGGACAGTCTCGCATCGGGTCATTGTGCGGGAATATCCCCATGTGGCCGCGCCGCCCACCCACTTTCGTCGCCGATTGCCTGGGTTCTGGCGACAGTGGCAAGGGCGTTCCCTGCAAGACGCGCGCACACTTGCTGATGTTGTCGGCCAATGCCTTGATGTTGGCGCGCACGCACGCGTGCCGCCACCGAAGATGCAAAAAGGGACATGCGCCCACGAATGGTGACAGGGGAGAACAACATGAAATTATTCGGCGGGGCGAGATCCGTAACAGCCGGTCGGGCCATCGAGCTGGATTTCGTGCGCGGCATCGCCATTATCATGGTGATGGGCTTTCACTTTCACGTCGTTCAGACCGGCAACTTCCTGATTGAGATCGTTGAATACCCCTTGAAGAATTTCGGGCGGGAAGGCGTTAATCTGTTCTTCACGCTGAGCGGTTTTCTGGTTGGCGGCCTGTTGCTTCGACAGTACGCCGAAACGGGTAACGTCGACGCCAAGCGCTTTATCGTCCGGCGAATTTTCCGCATCTGGCCCGCGTATTACGTGTTGATCGCGTTTCACGTGCTGGCCGGGCGCCATCCGTGGAATACATTTCTGATCCAGAACCTGACCCACCTGCAGAACTATCTGGGCACCTCGATTACCCAGACCTGGAGCCTCGCGGTCGAAGAACACTTTTATCTCGTCCTGCCGGCGCTGCTGTTGCTGTTCGCGCGCTGGCGGCTCGGCGCGTGGACGATCGTCGGTGTACTCACGGGAATCTGCGCGGTGGTGCTCACGGCGCGCTGCTTTGCGGTGGCGGGCGGCAACCTGGAAGGGGCATTCGCGTACACGCAATACCGTATCGACAGTCTGTTGGTCGGCGTGATTCTGTCCGCGATCTACTGGATGAAACCGGGCGTCTACCATCAGATCGCGAAGCGCAAATGGCTGCTGATCGCCAGCGTTGTGGTGCTGTGCGCGTGGCTCGCCCTTGCGACGAAACACATCGCGCTCGACGAAAGCATCGGCTATACGATTCAGGCGCTCGGTTTTGCCGCGCTAATTGTGTTCGTGCTGGAGTATTCCGGATCGTTCAAAACGTCTTGGGTGTATCGCGGGATTGCCTGGATCGGCCTCTATTCGTACGGCATTTACCTGTGGCATTCGCTTGCGCTCGCCCCGGGCGACATGCTGATTCGCAAAATGACCGCTATGGGTCTCGCGCCGAGCGTCATCTGGATTGTGGCGCTTACCGCGCAGTTCGCTTTCGCGATTGCGATTGGCTACGTGACCACACGCGCGATCGAGTATCCGTTCCTGCTGATGCGCAACGCGCTGTTCCCGGCAAAGCGCAACAGTTCGGTGCGCGAAGAAGTGCCTGTTGCCGGCGGCCAGTTGTCCTGAGTACCTGAGTACGTTCAACCGTGTGCGGCCTGGCCTCGCGTCAGGCGCCGCGCGATGACATAGCGCATCGCGCGCCAGCCGCGCCGAGTCTCTGTCGAGGTGAGGGTGTGTCGAAGAAGGCGTCTTGCCCGATCAGGCCATCTGCCGAAGCAAGGTCTGCTTGAATTGGCCAAGCGTATGCCGTGACAGCAGATCTTCGCGTGCCGCCGGAACGGCCTCGGGCTCGTGCGGCCACGAGGTCATGGTTTCGGTGATCGCTTTACCGATCGAGGCGGAGCTCAGGTCCTTCAGAATGGGCCCCAGTTCGCAGCGCCGGCTGAACCAGCCGATCAGTCCGTCTTCCGTTGCAATCACGGGCTTACCGAAGCGGTACGCCTGCACGAGCACGCCGCTCATGCCGTAGTGTCCCTTGTAGCCCAGCCAGACTGCGTCGCAGGCGGAGAACAGATCGCGCTCGACGTCGTTCGCAATGAACGAGTCGAGCACCAGTGGCGCGGGCGTGAGGCCGCGCACATGATTGCGCATGAAATGGCGCGTGCCCGCATCCTGCTCGCCCGCGACGATCAGCGTGGGCGCATGCTCCAGACGCGTCAACGCGTGGACCAGTTCGTAGATCCCCTTGCGTTCAGTGATCGAGCCGTACACCAGCAGATAACGCTGCGTGGGGTCCAGTCCGAGACGCTCACGGGCCAGCACCGGATTTTCCGCGTGCTCGTCCGGAAATGGGTCGGCGACATAGGCGACGGCCGCGCTGTTTTTCGAGGTGTTGTGTGCGGACCATTCCGGCAGAGTCGGGTCGATCGTCAGCAGTGTGCGCAACCCGTCGGAGCGGACGGCGCGCTTGAAAAGCAGCGCCTTGACCGCATTCACAATCGGTCGATCCGGCGACTTGATGCCGACCTTGTGATGATGGAAGGTCGAGCGCATCGTGATGCCGATCCACGGAGTCTTGCGAAAAGGCGAACCGAGAAACGGCAACGCATAGAAGAAGTAATCCACATAAGGCACAACCACCAGCCTGATCGGCTGGGCGTGGCTGACGATTCGATACACGCGCTTGAAATAGCGGTGAAAGCGCGAGTACTGGTTCGACTGGCGCAACATCCCGCGGGGCCGCTCCTCGGGATCGACGAACGCAATCTGCAGATCCGTGCGGTTCGCGGCGACGATCTGTCTGGCGAGCCGATGGTCTTCGTTGGCGGATTCGGTTGCGAGGATGCAGGGATAGCCGGCTTCCGTGCAGGCCTGCATGGTCCACTCGACGTAGCGCCAGCGGTGACCGCTGAGGTTGGGTTCCACAATCAGGACGTAGTCTTGTTCCATTGATTCAGTGGTCTTCAGTGGTCGAATGCGTTGTGGAAAAGCACCCTTGCGCCGGCTGTCTGGGGCGCTAGCTGAACAACGTTAGCATCGGCGGCGTCAGTGAATCCGTCTATTTGACCCGTTCTGTGGGTAAACGTACTAGCGCGCAATGGCTTCGGCTGAACTGACCTAGCTGATGGCGGTTGTTGCCGATTCTCTCGCTGTAAGGTCGTATATGGAATTCGATGAAAAAACTCGCCAGCTTGCTGGTGCAACCTAACAATTTATGCGCCGGCGGCATTTCGCAGCGATGCATTGAATCGCTGCTTATGGCCGACTCAACGGCGTTCCGATTCGACGGAGAAACAGCTTGCGGGCGATCAGGCTTCCGGCGCTCTCGATAGCGGCCAGCTTCGGCGCAAGCGCGGCGACGTGGGTGCTATTGCAGCAGTTCGCTGTGCGTGGACTCGTAGCAATCAAATTTCTCGCGATTGGCCGGATGCTCGGGCCGGCGGCGATCGGCAGCGTGAGCGTGGCCTTGCTCGCGGTGGCGATTGCCGAGGCGTTGTCGGACACGGGTCTGGCGCAAGCGGTCATTCAAGGCGAACATCCGCCATCGCGTTCGCAACTCGGCGCGGTGTGGACGACGCTGACCGCGCGCGGCGTGCTCATCTCACTGCTGCTGGTCGCGCTTGCACCATTGCTGAGCAGTCAGTTCCACCTCAACGGCTCACTGGTGCTGATTCAGCTTGCCGCGCTACTGCCGCTGTTACGCGGTCTCGCGTCGCCCACTTACTACCTCGTGCAGCGCGAGCGGCGCTTCCAGCATATTGCCGGCGTCGAGGTTGGGGCGGCATTTGTCGATTGTTCGGTCGGACTGGGCCTCGCGTATTTTGGCGCCGGTGCGGCCTCGGTGCTGCTCGGCCTCGTGGCCGGCGAGAGCCTGAAAAGCATCCTGACCTGGGCGACGATGAAACCGCGTCCGCCGATCCGCGCCGTGTGGTCGGGCATTGGTCACTACGTGGGCTTTAGTCGCTGGATCTGGGCGAGCAGCGTGATCAACCTGCTTCTCAACCAGTTCGACAAGGTCGTGGTCGGCAAACTGCTCGGCCCGGCGCAACTGGGTAGCTATCAGATGTCGTCGCGGCTCGCGCAGATGCTGCTCGCCGACGCCGCCATCGCGATGTCGCAATACCTCTTTCCCACCTTCGCGGCACGTCATCGCCGGAGTCCGCACGCCGCATCGCGGTTGATCAAGATTTACCTGCTCGTGATCGCGATCGGGCTCGCGGGGTTCGTCGCGGTGCTAAGGTTGATTGCCGAGCCGCTCTTCTCGCTAATTCTCGGCGCGGCGTGGTTGCCTGCGGTACCACTGTTCAGAATTCTGGTGATTAATATGGCGATCGGCGCGTTGATTGCCGTACTGGTTGCTTATCTGCGCGCGGTGGGTGACGCGAAGGCGACGGTGCATGCGTCGTTGATTCAGGTTGTCGTGCTGCTGGCGAGCGTGCCTGCAGCGGTTCATTGGTGGGGCGTGACGGGCATTGCCTGGTCCATGACCCTTGGCCTTGGCTGCGCCGCGGCGTGGATGCTGTTCAGAACGCTGACCGCAAGGACTTCATGATGCGCGTTTTACATCTGGTTCTGGCGCCGCGTTTATCGGGCGCCGAAGTCCTCGCCAAGGATCTCGCTATCGACCAAAGCGCCGAAGGCATGGCCGTGTGTGTAGCTTCGCTGTTGCCCGTGCACACCGAATTCCTGACCTTGCAGGACGAACTGCAGCGGCACGGCGTGCAGTGCTGGTTTCCTTCACGGCGCAGGCGCCTCGCGGGCAAATTGTGGAATCTGTTCTTCACGGTGCGGCGGTTTCGCCCGGACGTGATTTTCGCGCACGCCACGATTCCTTCGTTTTATGCGCGCGCGTTACCGCTGCGGGTGCCGGTCGTCTACGTCATGCATTCGGCGACCAACGACTTCGAGCGGCCGCTGTTCCGGCGCGTCGAGCACATCCTGTCCGGACGTGCCCGGGTCGTGATCAGCGTATCGCAACAAGGCATGACCGATTACGTGCAGGCCATCGGACCGCATCCTTCGATGACCGTGGTGCCCAACGGGGTCGACCTCGGCCGCTTCGCGTTCACCGATGGCGCCGGACATAGCGGCCGGGCGCCCCAGGTCGTGCAGATCGGGCGCTATGCGTCGGTGAAGAATCAACTTCTGACAGTGCGCGCTTTTGGTCAGGTGCTCGAGCGGGTGGCGGACGCGCGCCTCGTGCTGTACGGCGTAGTCGAAGATCCGGATTATCAGCGCACCGTGATTGGCCTCGTGCAGGAGTTGGGGATCGCACATCGCGTCGTGGTGGCGGGTCCGCGCACCGATGTGGCGAGCGTGCTGTCGGAGTCGAACGTGTTTGTCATGCCCTCGCGCTCCGAGGCGCACAGCGTGGCATTTCTTGAGGCGTTGGCTTCCGGTATTCCGATCGTCGCGAGCAGGATTCCGTCGTTTGCCTTCGCGAACGGCTTTCCCGGTGTGCAACTCGTCGATACCAACGATGTGCCCTGCTATGCGGACGCCGTGGTCGCGGCGCTAGGGCAGGCGCGGGCGCAACGCTCGCTTGCCGGCCTGACGCTCAGGGATACGGCGGCCCGCTATCGGGCAATCGCGCATCAGGTCAGTAGCCATCTCGCCGTGCCGGCCCGTTAGTTCTTCGGCTGGATCCTGCCTGTTCCATGCTTGTTGCTTGCGCCGGGACACCTGATCTTTCAATGGTGGCTGATCGAGAGACCGCGTTCGTCGAGCGTCGACTCGGGCGCGGGCGTCGACGGCCACGCGCTTGCCAGTTCGGACTCGCGCATCGCGAGGGTCAGCAGGCGCTGGGCTTCCTTGCTGCTCGAATCGACCTGCAGCGCATCGCCGGCTTTGTGCCAGACGCACGCCCATCGTGCGACATAGCCGCAACCTCTCGCCACGCTTAAGAGAGCGTCCCGCTGCTGTTCACGCGCCGTCACGGTTTCGCGCATGCGCAGTGCGTCGGGGTTGTCCGGCTGGGCCGCCATGGCTGCCGCCAACCGCGCTTTCGTCGCCGACAGATTGTTCTGCTGCAGATTGGCGCGGGCGGCTCTGATCTGCTTCGTGGCATCTACGCGAGGTTTGACGGGCGGGTTGTAGGTCTGGCCGCCCGGGTTGTGTCTTACTTCGGCCGATGCAGTCATCACGCGCCGCGGAACCGGTGGCGGGGCAGCGGTTGGCGGGACAGGAGGCGATCGCACGGGCGCGGGCTTCACGGGCCGTTGAGCAACGAAGACCGGCGCGGACCGCTGAGCGACGACAACCGGCGGTTTGACGTGCTGGGTCTTTACTTTGCCGGACACTGCGATAGGGGTGCCGTCGTCCGAGTCGTTGGTGTGAATGAAGCCCAGGTACACGGCAGACGCCACAAGCAGCATCGAGACGCCGAGCACAACCGGCTGGCGCAGTCTGTGCACGACGGGGGCGGCGACCGGTGTCTCGCTAGTGACGGAATACGGATCGGTTAGCTCTCGTGAAGACGGGCGCCAGATTCGCGGCGTTATCAGCCGGGTCGCCAGCATCGGCTGGGTGTCGCCCAGCGGCATTTTCAAGGGGGCAGGCGGCGTGCGGCGCGCGCCGAGCGAATCGACCGGACGCGCGCCGCACTCGGTGCACGGCGTAAAGCGACCGGCTAGCGACGCACCGCAGTGCTCGCATTGGGGGTAATCATGCTGATCGGAAGTAACGTCGCTAAGCATTGCCGTTTCGCAAAGGGGCGTCGAATGCCGACGCCACAATCAAAAAGAACCAGGCACGGCAGCGAGGCTTGCAATCGGGATTACTGTGCGACGACGTAACCCCGCGCTTGCATGCACGCGCCATACGCGGCCCAATACTGTGTCATTGGCGGTTCAGGCGCCGGCAGCGGCGGCAACTTCACGCCGGATGCCGCGGCTGTCTGTGCCGCGCTGGCTGCTGCCGTCTCCGAGGCGCCGTTATCCGCGCTGGTTGCCGATGCCGGCGTGGCGGCCGCGGTCGTCGCGGTTGCCGTGGTCGAGCTTGCTGACTTGGTCGCTGCAGCGGGTGTTGCCGTGCTCACGCCGGCCCCGCTTGCGGCAGGGGCGGCTGCCGCTGCGGGCATGCTTGCGCCCGGCGGGGTCGCCGAAAAACTGCTTTGGGGCAAGGGTGGCCGCGACGGGGCACCCGTCGACGACGTTTTGGTTGCCACAGGTTTGCGCGGTGGAAGCTGCGATTCGTGCGCGATGTTGATCTTCGTCTGCTTGTTGGCAGTGGCGTAGCACATCGCGGTGTCGATGCTGCGCTGATAAGCGCTTTGACTTCGGATGGGATAGACGAGTGGCTGCCATGCGAAAGCAGCACTGCTAAACACCCATAGCGTCAATGCCGTATATGTTCTGATTCCCATCGCAGTCGCTCCCGCAGCGATGTTTCGCCGTTCGCCGGCAATCGCGCTTCGCGGTATGTTCTCGTGGCTGCTGATTTTGCCGCTGAACGGCGGCTCACTTCCGCGAAGGCTGCTTTCTTGAGGGTAGCACCGGGGAACGTCGGCGCAAGGCGTCGTATAGCGCGCGAAAACGCCATCCTGCAGTCGAATCACGACACTCCGGCGTGAAAGGGCGGCAAACGCGGCGAAAAGCCAGGGGAATTCCCTGGCCGCCGTGTGCCGCCACGCTGACTGGGTGACCAGGTTGTCAGATTGCCTTTCTCACCGCTTGGAATTCTGCCTGGTCACCCGCGTTGCGATATTCCGCCAGCCATTTGTCGTGTTTCGTCGCAGCGGCCAGGACGTTGCGCTCCTTGACGTGACCGAAACCGCGAATCTCATCGGGGAGATTGGCAAGCCGCATCGCGACGTCCAGACGGTTGTTGTCCAGCGTGCGACAGAACTCGTCGATCAACGCGATGTACTGTTCGATCAGGGTGCGTTCACCGCGCCGCTCAGCAGTCTTGCCGAACACGTCGAACGCACCGCCGCGCAGGAATTTGAGCTTCGTGAGCACGCGGAACATAGGGAGTGTCCATTGCCCGAAGCGTTGCTTTTTCAGGTGACCTTGTTCGTCGCGTTTGGCCAGCAAGGGTGGTGCGAGGTAAAAGCCGAGCTTGTAATCGCGGCCAGGTTCGCCTTCGAACTGTGCCCGCAGTTTGTCGAAGTACGCCGGGTCGGCATAGAGACGCGCAACCTCGTATTCGTCCTTGTAGGTCATCAGTTTGGCCAGATTGCGCGCGACCACCGGTGTGAGGCGTAGCTTCGAACCCGCGGCGAGCGTGGTTTCTTTGGCGCGCATCTGTTCGATTACCGCTCGATAGCGCGCGGCATACTGCTCATTCTGATAGAGGCCCAGCAGTTCGACGTTACGCTCGATAAGACGCTCCAGCGACTCCGGCATCTGCACCACGATTGCCTGTTGCTGATTGGCGCGCGGCGCGAATGCATCGGCCGCTGCTTCGCCATGCTGCGCGACAAAGCGGCCCCATTCGAACGCGAGGCGATTCTTGTCGACTTCCACGCCGTTCAGTTCGATGGCGCGGTCGAGGCTTTCGTAGCTGACCGGCAGCCAGCCGCGTTGCCATGCGAAACCCAGCAGCAGCGGATTCGCGTACAGCGTGTCGCCAAGCAATGCGAGCGCGAGGCGATTGGCGTCGATAAAGTCACAGTCATCGCCGATGCTGTCGCGCAGGTCGCCCTGGATCTGATCGCCGGGAAAGGCCCACTGCGGATCACGCACGAATTGTGCGGTCGGCGTTGCACCGCTGTTGATCGCCGCCTTGGTGACACCGCGTTGCGTGCGCGCCAGCACTTCGGCGGACGCTGACACGATCGCGTCGCAGCCCAGAATAAGGCGCGCTTCGCCGGTCGCGATGCGGGTTGCGTGCAACTCGTGCGGCGTAGCTGCGATCTGCACGTGGCTCAGTACAGCGCCGCCTTTTTGCGCGAGGCCCGCCATGTCGAGCACGCTCACGCCTTTGTTCTCGAGATGTGCGGCCATGCCGAGCAGGCCGCCGATCGTCACGACACCGGTGCCGCCGACACCCGTTACGAGTACGCCATAGGGTTTGGCAAGGCTAGCGATCTCCGGACGCGGCAGCGCGGTGAAGTCCGGAAGCGCGGAGCCACGATCTGCCTTCGCCGGCTTTTTCAACTGCGCGCCTTCAGCGGTGACGAAGCTCGGGCAAAAGCCGTTCACGCACGAGAAGTCTTTGTTGCACGACGACTGATTGATCTTGCGCTTGGTGCCAAGCGGCGTTTGCAGCGGTTCGACAGACAGGCAATTCGATTTCACCGAGCAGTCGCCACAGCCTTCGCAGACGGCGTCGTTAATGAACGCCCGTTTGGCGGGATCCGGATAGGTGCCGCGCTTACGGCGCCGGCGCTTTTCGGTCGCGCAGGTCTGGTCGTAGATCAGGATCGTGGTGCCCGCAACCTCGCGCAACTCGCGTTGCAGACGATCGAGCTCGTCGCGGTGATACACCTTCACGCCTTCCGGCAAGCGTACGCCCGTAGCGTATTTTTCGGGTTGGTCGGTGACGACGAGCACCTGCTTCGCCCCTTCGGTCGTCACCTGGAACGCGATCTGCGGCACCGTCAGCACGCCGTCGATCGGCTGGCCGCCGGTCATCGCGACCGCGTCGTTATAAAGAATCTTGTAGGTGATATTGGCACCAGCCGCGATCGAGGCGCGGATCGCCAGCAAACCCGAGTGAAAGTAAGTACCGTCGCCCAGATTCGCGAACACGTGACGTTCGTTGGTGAAGTGCATCTGGCCGGTCCACGCCACCCCTTCGCCGCCCATCTGGCTGAAGGTTTCCGTGTTGCGGTCCATCCATATGGTCATGTAGTGGCAGCCGATTCCGGCCAGCGCGCGTGAGCCCTCGGGGACGCGCGTCGACGTATTGTGCGGGCACCCGGAGCAGAACCACGGTTGCCGTTCCGTGACGGTGCGCGGCGTGGCTGCGTCGCGTTCCTTCGCTTCGATGATGGCGATACGTGCTTCGATCTGGGCGCGTACATCCGCAGGCAAATCGGCCTTCGCAAGACGCCGCGCGATCGCCTTCGCGATTAGCGCCGGCGACAGTTCGTATTGCATCGGCAACAGCGCCTGACCGCGCGGGACCGACCACTCGCCGCCTGCGTCATCGCGTTGATCGAACTTGCCGAATACCTTCGGGCGCACGTCGTCGCGCCAGTTGTAAAGCTCTTCCTTCAGCGCGTATTCGAGGATCTGGCGTTTTTCTTCGACCACCAGAATCTCGTCGAGCCCCGTAGCAAAATCGCGCGCGTTCTGGGCATCGAGCGGCCACACGCAACCGACCTTGAGCACGCGAATGCCGATCCGTGCGCAGGTGTCGTCGTCGAGCGACAGGTCCGCCAGTGCCTGGCGCACGTCGAGATAGGCTTTGCCCGCGGTCATGATGCCCAGACGCGGCGTCGGGCTATCGATCACCACGCGGTTCAGTTTGTTCGCGCGCACATAGGCGAGCGCCGCATACCACTTGTGGTTGAGCAGACGCGCTTCCTGTGCGAGCGGCGGATCGGGCCAGCGGATGTTCAGCCCGCCTTCGGGCATTTCAAAGTCATCCGGCAACACGATCTGCAAGCGGTCCGGATCGATGTCGATCGACGCGCTGGCCTCAACGACGTCCGTCACGCATTTCATCGCGACCCACAGACCGGAATAGCGGCTCATGGCCCAGCCGTGCAGGCCATAGTCGAGATATTCCTGCACGCTCGCCGGATAGAGCACCGGAATGCCGCTCGCGACGAACATGTGCTCGGACTGGTGCGCAACGGTCGACGACTTTGCCGCGTGATCGTCGCCCGCCAGCACCAGCACGCCGCCATGCGGATCGGTGCCTGCCGAGTTGGCATGCTTGAAGACGTCGCCGGTGCGATCGACACCCGGTCCCTTGCCGTACCACATGCCGAATACGCCGTCGACTTTCGCGTCGGGCCACAGATTGAGTTGCTGCGTGCCCCACACCGCGGTGGCGGCGAGATCCTCGTTAACCCCTGGCTGAAACACGACGTCGTGTTCCTTCAGATGCTTCTTCGCTTTCCACAGTGCCTGGTCGAACGCCCCGAGCGGGGAGCCGCGATAGCCCGATACGTAACCCGCCGTGTTCAGCCCCGTGCGACGGTCCCGTTCTTTCTGCAGCATCGGCAAGCGGACCAGCGCCTGGGTGCCGCTCATATAAACGCGGCCTTTCTCAAGCGTGTATTTGTCGTCGAGTGAAACGGTGGCAAGCGCGTCGTGCAGCGGGGGCGATAGGGGGGCGTTCATGGGCGGCGTCTCCGGAAGCTTTATTGTCCTGGCGAGTATAGGAAGCCGAATTCCCATCGTAAAATCACAAATACCGAACCCTGCTATGCGAAAAACACATGTCAAAAGACGTCACCTTGCGGCAGATGCGTTACTTCGTTGCGGCCGCGCAAAACGGGCAGTTTTCGATGGCGGCGGCGGCCGAACATGTGTCGCAATCCGCGATTACCAATGCGGTACTTGCGCTGGAGGAGACGCTGGGAACCCGGCTCTTCGAACGGCTTCCGCAGGGTGTCGCGCTGACGCCGGACGGGCAGGACTTTCTCAATCACGCGCGTCACATCCTCGATTCGGTACGCGACGCGATCTACAAGGCGCCGTTTCGTTCGCACGACCTTAAGGGCACGGTGCGCATTGCTGCCTCGTACACCTTGCTCGGCTATTTCCTGCCGGAACTGTTAGGGCGGTTTCGTGCGACTTACCCACACGTCGAGCTGGATCTGCGGGACGCCGATCGTCCCGAGATCGAACAGGCCATACTCGACGGCGACATCGATCTGGGCGTGGCGTTGCTATCGAATGTGGATCATCTCAAACGGTTTCAGCATCACGTGCTGATCCGTTCACGGCGTCAGTTGTGGACTGCGCCGACCCATCCGCTGGCACAGGTGAACTCGCCGTCGCTCGCAGACATTGCGGCGTATCCGTATATCCTCATCACCGTCGACGAAAGCGAACGAGCGACGCTGCGTTACTGGAAAGAAAACGGTGTCGAGCCGAACATCGCATTTCGCACGAGTTCAATGGAGGCATTGCGAGGACTGGTGGCGCATGGCTTCGGCGTGACCATTCTGTCGGACATGGTGTTTCGGCCCTGGTCACTGGAAGGCAAGCGGATCGACGCCCGGCCGATTCTCAACGCGATCCCGCAGATGGATGCAGGGATGTTGTGGCGCAAGGGCGCAACGCTCGATGCGCCGGCTTTGGCGTTCCAGCAGTTCCTGATTCATGCGTGCGGCAGCTAAGCCGGCGCTTATTCGTTTATCGCATGCCGCTTCAGTGTTCCGCCACCGCTGGCGCAGACACGCTTGCAACCGCAAGACGACGAGAGAAGGGTGGGAAGTTTTGGAAATGGAATTACCCATTTCGGCTGTTTACTTTCCGGAACCCGGACATTAGATTTGCGGGCGTCTGGAGGTCTTTTCTTTTGTTGTAATCCACGCAGATCCAGACCTTAGCTATGCGAAGTTGCATAGCTTTTTTTTCTTGTCTGCGAGAAAGACGCAGAAAGAGAAAGATGCAGAAAGTTTCTATTCCTAATTTTTGGTCGTGTTTACCCAACACTATTTTCGATCACGTTTTACCGCCAGTTATTCTGCGCTCCGCAGGTTCATCAATACAAACTTAAGGACGCAGATGAAGAAGACCACACTGGCAACTCTTTCGCTGGCAATGCTTGGCGTAACCGGGACTGTTCATGCGCAAAACAGCGTCACGCTGTACGGCATCGTTGATACAGGCCTGACCTACGTTTCAAACGACGGCGGTAGCAAGTCCTTCAGCATGACTTCGGGCAACGAGTCCGGTAGCCGCTGGGGCTTGAAAGGCTCAGAAGACCTCGGTGGTGGCCTGAAAACAATCTTCCAGGTGGAGAACGGTTTTAATTCGACCAACGGCAAGCTCGGCCAGGGTAGCCGCCTGTTCGGCCGTCAAGCGTTCGTGGGCTTGAGCAGTGACAAGTGGGGTACGCTCACGGCCGGTCGTCAATACGATCCGCTGGTTGACCTGGTTCAGCCGGTGCAGGGCGATGGCTTCCTCGGTGGCGTGTTCATCTCGCCGGGTGACATCGACAACGCCGACAACAGCGCGCGGGTCAATAACTCGATCAAGTACACGTCGCCGACCTGGTCCGGCTTCCAGTTCGAAACCATGTACTCGCTGGGCGGAGTGGCTGGCGCGACGGGCTCGGGTCAGAGCTACGCCGCCGCCGCCGCATACAGCAACGGTCCCGTCAACCTGGCAGCGGGCTACTATCACCTGAGCAACGGCAACGGCGCGAACCGCGGTACGACGACGTGGGATTCATTGTTCAACACGGCCGTCAACGCGGCGTATTCCACTGCGGCGTCGATCAACAATGCCCGTATCGGCGGCAACTACGTGTTCGGCTCGGTGACCCTGGGCGGCTACTACAGCCATGCCGAATACACTGCAGACGCCAGTTCGACATTCACGCAGACGGAAAAGTACAACACGGGTTCGGTGTACGCCGTGTGGCAGGTATCGGCACCGCTGCAGACCCAGATTGGCTACGTGTACATGAAGTCGAGCGGCAATTCGTCGGCAAAGTACAACCAGTTCGCTGTTGCAGCAGACTACTCGCTTAGCAAGCGTACGGATGTCTACGCATGGGCTGGCTACACGACCGCATCGGGAACACAAGACTCGTCGGGCACGGCCGCTGTCGCTGTGATCGGCTCGGCAACCGGCGACTCGGGTTCCAGCAAGCAGGCTACTGTAACCGTCGGTATCCGTCATAAGTTCTAATCGATAGGCACCCTAAAGAAAGCCCGCATGACGCGGGCTTTTTTGTTGTTGCTTACTCGACCGAACTCTCGATCGGCGATCTTGAAACGTTATTGTTTCGATGGTGACGGGGCGCAGATCGGGAGTTCAAAGTTGAATCGGCGCATTAGTCCTGAGTGGCCGCATTGGTAGCGTCCGCCTGTACCAGTGCGCGCACGAGCAGGTACACGGCTGGCAAGTTGTCGTCGTCACGCCGCCAGTCGACGGGTTCGTCGAGATCCATTCCGGACAAACGACTGTCCTCAAACCGGATAAACGTGGAGCGCACTGTCTCGTTGTGCCGCGTCTGGAAGCCCCGATTCTCAAAGACCTGTTCGTCGATTGTCAGCAGCGTGCGCCAGGTCGGCAATTGCGCGCTGGTTGAGTAACGGCGACGGCCACTGTCGAGGTGACGACCTGCGACCGTGGCAATGATCTGCTGGAGGTCGAGCGACGCGCTGCGGAGTGCGCGTTCGAGAGCGACAGGATTGATGTCGTGAACATCCATATCAAGAGCAGAGTCGTTAATCATGCTGTTATCTTCCTGAGGACTCGCGGCAATTCGCAGCATCAAATTTGATGCTTCAACAACGCCTGGTTTCGCTGCGCCAATAACTGGCGGATCTGGGCAAGATAGTTGTCGCCGACCGTACAGTCTTCAACAGGCCGGATACGCTGATGAGGCGTTGGTGGACGTACGCCAAGATAGCGGCACACCGCTGACAGGTAGGGTTTGCCGTTGCCTCCCAGATGTCGCGCAGCGGCAGCCACGCGTACGTCTCCGACATGCTTGCGCAACCACGCAAGCGTTTCGCGATCACCGTCGTTCAAGATGCGTATGAGCTGATTCATGACCGATCCTGTATATAAACACAGTACTGTTAATTTATACAGTATTTGATCGGGATGCAAGTCAAATCGCTGGATGTCGGATTCGGCAGGAAGACGCGTTCGGGTCGGATAGTATGATGAATGACCGGCGCTCGATTAACCCCAATCGAACGCCTCAATCACCATCTATCGAGGTAGTAGATGAAGACAGCCCTCAAAGTTCTGTTGTTGTCCTCAATAGCGTGTCCAGCGCTTGTCTGGGCGCAAGCGGGTGGTTGTGATGCAAAACGTACTTCGTTGGAGAGGGAGATTACGTACGCTCAAGCGCATGGCAACGCAAATCGTGTCGACGGCCTGGAAACCGCGCTTGGCCGAATGAATGCCAACTGCACAGATGAGGCGTTACGCAACGCGAGTCAGCGCAAAGTCGCCCAGGCACAGAAGAAACTGGCGGAACGCGAACACGATTTGCAGGAAGCCAGGGCTCAGGGCAAAAGCCCAAAGAAAATTGCCGAGCGCCAACGCAAGGTGGATGAAGCGCACGCCGACCTGGAGCGGGCGCAGACCGAAAGCCTTGACTGAACCGATCGGTACGATGGCTTTTCAGCCCGCGGCTTTTCCTATAGCGTGACGACGTCTTCGCCAACATGGCGACAGCGCTCTCGTCTCTTCCGCCAACCGCACGGCTATCGTGTCCAGGTTGGAGCGAAATATCTCGATTGGCGACGGGTCAAGGGATTTCCCTGGTCCAGGGATTACACACCGATTTCGCTCACCTGGCCAAGGAATGGCCGCCCGCGAGCACGCAAGGCGCAACGTGATGGTGGCAGGTGCGCACGGATAACCTGCTGTATTTAAAGGTGATCCTTCCGGTTTGTCCGGCTTTCGCTGCGGTGCAGGGTTCGGGCGTGAGCGAATCTCGACATCGACAACTGTCAAAGCAACATCCCTTCTTGAATTTGTCACGACCCGTCCATATAATTAGCACTCGCTGCACGAGAGTGCTAACAACATCGCCGGTTGGCTCAGCCAGCCGGGTTTTCTCAGCGTTCTTCAGTCTCAATCAAGAGAGGAGTATGTATGAACCTTCGTCCTTTGCATGATCGCGTGATCGTCAAACGTCTGGATCAAGAAACCAAGACCGCGTCGGGCATCGTGATCCCCGAAGCCGCAGCAGAAAAGCCGGATCAAGGCGAAATTCTGGCAGTCGGCCCGGGCAAGCGTGACGACAAGGGTGCACAAATCGCACTCGACGTGAAGGTGGGTGACCGCGTCCTGTTCGGCAAGTACGCAGGCCAGACCGTCAAGGTCGACGGCAACGAACTGCTCGTGATGCGCGAAGAAGACATCATGGCCGTGGTGCAGAAGTAAGCGCCAGTCGCTACTTTTCCCGGTCATATCCCAAAGAATTCAAGGAGTTAGAAGATGGCAGCTAAAGACGTCGTATTCGGTGATTCCGCCCGTGCCAAGATGGTTGAAGGCGTGAACATCCTCGCGAACGCTGTGAAGGTCACGTTGGGCCCGAAGGGTCGCAACGTTGTCCTGGAACGCAGCTTCGGCGGCCCGACGGTCACGAAGGATGGTGTTTCGGTCGCGAAAGAGATCGAACTGAAAGACAAGCTCCAGAACATGGGCGCACAAATGGTCAAGGAAGTTGCTTCCAAGACCAGCGACAACGCAGGTGACGGCACCACGACCGCAACGGTTCTGGCTCAGTCGATCGTCCGCGAAGGCATGAAGTACGTTGCGTCGGGCATGAACCCGATGGACTTGAAGCGCGGTATCGACAAGGCTGTGACCGCAGCGATCGAAGAACTGCGCAAGATCAGCAAGCCGTGCACGACCAACAAGGAAATCGCTCAAGTTGGCGCGATTTCGGCAAACAGCGATTCGTCGATCGGTGACCGCATCGCTGAAGCGATGGACAAGGTTGGCAAGGAAGGCGTCATCACCGTTGAAGACGGCAAGTCGTTGCAAGACGAGCTGGACGTTGTCGAAGGTATGCAATTCGACCGCGGCTACCTGTCGCCGTACTTCATCAACAACCCGGACAAGCAAGTTGCTGTGCTCGAAAACCCGTTCGTGCTGCTGCACGACAAGAAGGTTTCGAACATTCGTGATCTGCTGCCGGTACTGGAACAAGTCGCCAAGGCTGGCCGTCCGCTGCTGATCATCGCAGAAGACGTCGAAGGCGAAGCGCTGGCTACGCTGGTTGTGAACAACATCCGCGGCATCCTGAAGACCGTTGCTGTCAAGGCTCCGGGCTTCGGCGATCGTCGTAAGGCCATGCTGGAAGACATCGCGATCCTGACCGGCGGTCAAGTCATCGCTGAAGAAACCGGCCTGACGCTCGAAAAGGCAACGCTGGCTGAACTGGGTCAAGCGAAGCGTATCGAAGTGGGCAAGGAAAACACGACGATCATCGACGGCGCTGGCGAAGGTGCAACGATCGAAGCGCGCGTGAAGCAAGTGCGCACGCAGATCGAAGAGGCAACGTCGGACTACGATCGTGAAAAGCTGCAAGAGCGCGTGGCCAAGCTGGCTGGCGGTGTTGCAGTGATCAAGGTCGGTGCCGCGACCGAAGTCGAAATGAAGGAAAAGAAGGCACGTGTCGAAGACGCACTGCACGCAACGCGCGCAGCTGTGGAAGAAGGCATCGTGGCTGGTGGCGGCGTCGCACTGATCCGTGCACGTACGGCAATCGCTGGCCTGAAGGGCGCTAACGCCGATCAGGACGCAGGTATCAAGATCGTGCTGCGCGCGATGGAAGAGCCGCTGCGTCAGATCGTCACGAACGGTGGCGAAGAAGCCAGCGTCGTGGTGGCAGCTGTTGCTGCTGGCACGGGCAACTACGGCTACAACGCTGCAACCGGCGAGTACGTCGACCTGGTTGACGCAGGTGTCGTGGACCCGACGAAGGTGACGCGCACGGCGCTGCAAAACGCAGCTTCGGTCGCTGGCCTGCTGTTG
This sequence comes from Paraburkholderia sediminicola, assembly GCF_046026675.1. Classification (GTDB taxonomy): domain Bacteria; phylum Pseudomonadota; class Gammaproteobacteria; order Burkholderiales; family Burkholderiaceae; genus Paraburkholderia; species Paraburkholderia sediminicola_F. The sequence continues at coordinate 724,463 of NZ_JAQQEY010000001.1, forward strand.
ACCACCGACGCAGCTGTTTGCGAACTGCCGAAGGACGACGCTCCGATGGGCGGCGGTATGCCCGGCGGCATGGGCGGCATGGGCATGGACATGTAATTTCGATTGGGCCTCGTTTGAGGCTCAGTTGGAAACACATGGGGAAGTGCGTCGCGAGGCGTACTTCCCAAAACAAAAAACCCGCAGAAATGCGGGTTTTTTGTTTTGGGGCAAACGATAAGCCGGTTCGATATGACTAGCGCTCTTTGGAATCGGTATTCATCAGGCACTTGTCGCGCAAGTAGCTGAATATATGCGCTACGCTCTCGGCCGGCGTCGACATTGCCGTATCTATCTTCAACTCAGGATCAGCCGGGACTTCATAGGGTGCCGAGACGCCGGTAAACGACGCAATCTCGCCGGCGCGGGCTTTGGCATAGAGACCTTTCGGATCGCGACGGGCGCAAGCGTCGACCGAGGCGGAAAGATAGGTCTCGATGAAATTGCCGGGGCCAACGATATCGCGCGCCATCGCTCTGTCTTCACGCATGGGTGAGATGAGCGCCGCGATAACGATGAGGCCTGCATCGTTCATCAACTGGGCCACGTGCGCCACCCGGCGAATATTTTCGCGCCGGTCTTTCTTGTCAAAGCCGAGATCGGACGCCAAACCGTGGCGGACATTGTCCCCGTCGAGGACATAGCACGCGTGGCCTAGCGACGCGAGATGCTGCTCGAGTTCGAAAGCGATTGTTGATTTACCCGCGCCGGATAGCCCCGTCAGCCAGATCGTAACCGGCTTGTGGCGGAACATTTGCATCCGGTCGCGGGCAGTCACTTCACCATGGAAGCGTTGTAGAAAAGGCAGGGACTGTCCCATTGTTTTCTCTCGACTCAGGCGGCGCAGTGCCAACCTTGCCGCCAGACTCCTGCGTTGTGCAGGCGCTCCGGCGAATTTTCGATCGTGACGTGAAAACCGTCTGATACGCCCGCGGGCAGAGGAATTGAAAATCCAGCGTGGGAGCTTGGGTATCCCGCGCCAGCAACGTCGGGCCGATACTCGCCACTCGAACCTCTCGCGACGACCTCCGTACCAATGCGGACTTCGAGCGGAACTCTTTCTTCCGGCCGGCTGAGATTGACTGCCCAGCCCGAAATCACACCGTTGTGGACGGTGTCGACGAAACCGTCGTACATGTCGGCGGTAGTGCGTGGCCGGCTCTGCGCGAACTCTATGTATTCCTTGATGGGCGTGAGGTCAAACTGGTTGATCACACTCACCACTTTCGAGAGGAATTTTTCGTCAAAACCGAAAACGATCGAACTGTGCTCGTACGGATTTTCGAGCTGATTGATCGCCTTTTGAATGGTGCGCACCGATTCCAGGGCTTTTGAAAACACGTCGCCCGCTTGCTGGGCGTGTTGCGCTATCGCCTGGTTGACGTCCCGAAATATCTCGTAATCGAAGCGATTCTCCGAAACAAACGTTTGCCTCGCCGTTTCGCTCACATGAGTTCTGTTTTTGGGCGAGCCACTCGTTTTGTTGGTTTCGAAAAAAAAGGGCAATTCGAGCCCGGTCTTTCCGCAGAGCCGAAGCAAAAATTCGCTCATGTCCTCGCAGACGCCGGTTGCCGCGAAATGTTGGAGAACATGGGTCCGCGCGACTTCGAGGCTGCTTTCGTCGACTACGGAATGGCCGCTCAACATCTGGGTAAACAGGTTTTTTCCCGCGAGTGATTCGCTGACCCACTCATCGAGCGAAATGGCGCCGCGCCGAACCAGGGCTTCGGTTGCCGACACGCTGGCTCCTCGCAGAACGTCGCCGTTCTTGCCGTTGGCTGCGTACCAGTAGTGCGATATCTGACGTGCAAGCGGATCGCGCAGAATCGTGCAATACGTCAGCGCGCTCTTCAGGTTCCTGTGTATGCCATACGGCTGATGGCCTCCGCCAATCCTCGTGGTCATCAACTTGGCGTGACTGCTTTCCCAGCCTTCTCGATCCCATTCGAAATTCACGAACTGATCTTTGCCCTTATTCAGGTCAAAAAACGAGATGACGGTCGATCCGCCGCTCTTTGGCGGATGGATGAAAAAAATCGGTGCGGCCATGGGGCTATATGTCTGTTTTACGAAATGTAAAGTTTAGCTCGACGATAAGGCCGGTGCTGTAACGTTTAATTACAAGTTAAAACGTGTGTTGGCGTTGTGAAAGGAGCGGTAGTTCCGTTTGGTTTTGCGAGGAAGCCGAGCTTGGCCATGTGCTGAGGCGGGGCCTGAGGGAGAGATCACGCACAGGGCGTGTCCGCCGGCGCGGAGCTTTCCACGTCGAACATCGCTAAGACGGAGAAAGGCGAGATGGTGGCAAGCGGCCGAAAGGCGCGCTTCCCAGAACGAAAAACCCGCAGAAATGCGGGTTTTTTTACCGGGGCTGTTGTCGGGCCTCGGTTGAAGTGGAGACGCCTGCCGCTCGTGCAGCAGACGCTTCGAGTCGTCAAATTAATGCCGTGCTTCGCCCGGTGCTGCGTCCTTGCCGGTTGCAGGCGGCGTGTCGTCGTCGCTGCTGCGGGCCCAGAAGAAGCGGTCCGGCAGATACGCGCCCATGCCTGGCCGGAATGCGTTGCGCATCGCCTGATACAGATACTCCTGCGCTTCGCGCACGGCTTCGGCGGGCTCCTGGCCGTTGGCCAGCAAGGCGGCAATCGCGGCGCCGAGCGTGTCGGTAATGCCCATGATCCGATGGGCGCCGCGGTCCCACATATCCTGGCGCAGTTGGCCGTCTTCGCTGAACAGGGTATTGACGAGCCTGTGCGTGCCGGTTTCCGTCGACAGAATGTATTCGCAGCCTTGCGACAGCAGATGCGAGATCGCTGCGTCGAGGCTCGGTGCTTCGGCGTCGCCGTCCGGTTGGGCGAGGGCGAGCAGCGTAGCCGAATCGGCGACCAGCAAGGTGGTTTGCGGCGCCAGCAGGTCGGCGATCGCTTCACGCAGTTCGTCGGCGGCGAGCACGTGTTCGTCGTCGAGCGTGAAATCGGGGGCGAGGATCAGCGGGATGTCGTCGTAATCGGCGACCACCTCGGCAATCGCGCTCACCACTTCCGCGCGCGTGCATGCGCCGACCTTGAACGCGGCGATCGGCATGTCTTCGAGCAGCATCCGGGCCTGGGTCGCAACCACTTCAGGATCGAGCCCGGTAACTTCATCGCAGCTTGCCGAGTCGCGCACGGTATAGCCCGTGAGCACGGAGACGCCATGGCAGCCCATGCTGGCAAGGGTCATCAGGTCTGCTTGCAGGCCGGAGCCGCCGGTGGGATCGGAAAGGCCGAAGGTGAGGACGATCGGAGGCGTATCGCTGGGCATGAAGATTTACAAAAAGGAGCTGTATTTAGGCGCAGACGGTGCGCAATCGGCTCAATTATGCGGCCTAAACTGTCATGAGGGCGTTTTTTCGCATTCTTCGCCGGGTTGCTGCAAGCCAGCGGCACGTAAGCGGCAACCAGGCGCGATCCTACGCGCAAGCGCTGGCCAAACCGACGCAACCCTCTAGCCAAAGGCCGCCGCACACTACGATTGCGCGTTTCTGATTGCTAGGCATTGGGGCGGCAACACGGTACCATCATGGCTCCCGTTTCCACGGACTCTACGACGCGACACAAGAATGGAATATCAAAGCTGGATGTGCCTGATTTGCGGCTGGATTTACGACGAAGAAGCCGGTTTGCCGGAGGAAGGCATTGCGCCGGGCACGCGCTGGGAGGACGTTCCCATTAACTGGACCTGCCCGGAATGCGGCGCGCGCAAGGAAGACTTCGAGATGGTCCAGATCTGAGGTCCGAGGGGCAAACGGCAGTCTCCAGCTGAGCGCCATGCCGTGTCGTTGCGGCGCGGCGTTTTACAGGCGGCGTCGGCCGGATCAAACGCCGTTCATGCGCTCGGAGCGCAGCCCCAACGCGGTGGCGCGGAACATCCCCGGTTGCACCGTGTCGCAGCGGTAATCTGTCATTGTCCTGTCGCCAGTTCGCGCGTTAGCCGATCAGTCTCTCGTGCAGCGCTGAAGGGGCGGCCCGTCAGCTTCCTGTCGCCTGCCCATGACTCTTCGATCCGCTGCACCCGATTCCTTCGATGCATTGCCCAATCCGCGCGGCGGCGCTGTCCGCACTGCGGAGCTGGCGCTGGCAGAGGCGTTGCTGGCGTTCGAACAACACCGAGAGAGCACGTCGGCGCTGCTGCGCGCGTCGCGCGCGTTGCGCGAGGCCGGCTGGCTCAGCGCGCAGCGCTTCGCGGACGCGCTGGTGCGGCTCTCGCCTCTGGCCGAGGGCGATCCGGCCGACGCGGACAGCGCGCGGCCCGTGTTCGGCGCGGCATTGCACGATTTCCGCGCGGCGCTCGAGCGCCACAATTTGCGCGAGCTGTCCTGCTCGCCCACGCTGTTCAATCACTATCACGCGCTGTGTGCCCATCTGTCGGAGCACACCCCCGGCTCGACCGTCGCTTTCGAAGATCTCGCGCTGAGCGCACGCCCGGTGCCGCCGGTGTCGCTGCATAACCAGTCCGCGGATCAGCTCGCCCATTTGCGGGCGCGCTACGAGCGCGCCCTGCTGCCGGTGTTGCGCTCGCAGCCAGATAGCAGTGGTGCCGCGCTGGCGTTCACGAACGCTGCGCTCGACGAGCTCGACGCCGTCTTTAACGAACTCGCCGGCCCGGATCCCTACGATTTCTGGCGCCTCGCCAAAGCTTGCGCCAAGGCGCTGCGCGTCAGCGGCCGCGCCACCGGAGAGGCCGACGCTCGGCGTTTCTATGCACGCTGCAACCTCACCCTGGCCGATCATGCGCACGGCATCGAGCGCGCGCCGCGTTCGCTGGTGCGCGCGACGCTGGCGCTGCTGTGGCGCGATTACGCACTGTTCGGCGCTGCAGCGGAAGACGCCGATCAGGTCGAAGTGCTGCATGACTATGGCTTGACGGTCGATTGGCACGTTGCGGGCACCCAGGCATCCGAAATGCTTTGGGAAGCTGGCGCCGTGCAGGCGCAGGCGGTCAGCGCGACCCGCAGCGCGCTGACGCGTGAGCTGGGCGTGTTGACCGTCAACGCGCACGCGTATGAGGATTTCCTGCAAACGGCCGATGCCTCGATTTCTGCGCTGACCGAGCACGCCCGCGCGGCCGACCAGCCCGAGAAGGCCGATCCGAGCGAAGCGTTGCAGGCGGGCGACGCCGCCTACCGGCTCGGTGCCGCTGCGTGCGCGCTGGGCCTCGGCCACGTCGCGCTGGTTGCCGATGCACTCGGACTCGCCTGGCGCCGCCGCGCGCACGCCGGCGTATCGACGCCGGCGGTGCGCTCCCACGTCATCGTCGGTGCGCCAGCGGCGAGCGCGCTCGAGCAGGCTGCCGAAGCGTTGCGTGCGATGCTGCACAAAGTCGCTGCGGGCGTCGCGCCGACAGGCAGCAACGCCGCGCTGGCCGCGTTGACGCGTTCGATCGAGCAGGGCGGCGCCTGAATGGCTGGCTGAGGTATCGATCAGCAGCATGCCCGGCGCGCCGGCGCGCATCCTCTGCCGGCAACGGCGAGGCGCAATGTTCGAACCCGGAGGCACGCGATATGCGTGTCCTAAACACCGCTGACCGCACCATGGACAAGGCCTGCGTGCGTGATAGAGTGCAACTTGATTCGCCGTCGATGGCTCGCGGCGCACTTCATCGCGCACATCGCGGTTCCGCGCTCAAAGCCCGCCATCCTGCACCGTCTTTGCTAAAATCCGAACTATGTCCAAGAGTACCGATCGCATCAATCTGACCAACCAGTTCCTGATCGCCATGCCGAGCATGGCCGATCCCACGTTTTCAGGAACGGTGGTCTACCTTTGCGATCACAGTGAGCGCGGCGCGCTCGGCCTCGTGATCAACCGGCCGACCGATATCGACCTTGAAGCGCTCTTCAGTCGCATCGATCTCAAGCTCGAGATCGAACCCCTTCTTCATGTGCCCGTGTATTTCGGCGGCCCGGTGCAAACCGAGCGCGGCTTCGTGCTGCACGATCCGAAAGACGGCAATGCGTATACGTCGTCGATGTCGGTGCCGGGCGGGCTCGAAATGACCACGTCGAAAGACGTGCTCGAAGCCGTCGCGAGCGGCACCGGTCCGGAGCGCTTTCTGCTCACGCTCGGCCATGCCGGCTGGGGCGCGGGTCAGCTCGAAGAAGAGATTTCGAAGAACGGCTGGCTCACGGTTGAAGCCGACCCGAAAATCGTTTTCGACGTGCCCGCCGAAGAGCGTCTGGAAGCCGCGCTCGCGCTGCTCGGCATTTCACTGTCGATGCTGTCGGGCGAAGCAGGTCACGCATGAGCCTGGGAGCCGGACGTGAAGCGACGCTGCTTGCGTTCGACTACGGTGAAAAGCGAATCGGCGTGGCGGTGGCCAATTCGCTCACCCGCAGCGCGCGGGCGCTTGTGATCGTGCAGAACCGCAGCCGCGAATACCGGTTCGAGGCGATCGGCAAGCTGATCAGCGAGTGGAAGCCGGACGCGCTGGTGGTCGGTTTGCCCATGCACCCGGACGGCACGCCGCACGAAATGACCCAACTCGCGAAGCGCTTCGGCAATCAGCTGAATGGCCGCTTCAATCTGCCGGTGACATGGGTCGACGAGCGTTATTCGTCGGTCGAGGCGAAGGCGGAAATCCGCGCCGGCAACGGCCGCGCCGACATGCTCGACGCCGAAGCCGCCAGCATCATCCTCCAGCAATACCTAGACGGACTTTCCGACGACCATGAGTTCCATTGACGCCGAAGCGCTTTATCGCGCCGTGCTCGAACAGGTTCGCGCGGCGTATGGTGACGCCTTCAGCGCTGCCGATGGCCCCGTGCTGGCCGGCATCTACAGCGGCGGCGCGTGGCTCGCCGAGCGCCTCGCGCGCGATCTGAAGGCGCCGAGCTTCGGCGTGGTGAATGTCGCGCTGCATCGCGACGACTACGCGAAAAAAGGCCTGCACTCGCAGGCAAGTCCGACCTCGTTGCCGTTTTCCGTGGACAAGCGCCGCATCGTGCTGGTGGACGACGTGCTGTACACCGGCCGGACGATTCGCGCGGCGTTGAATGAGCTGTACGACTACGGGCGGCCGGCATCGGTCGAACTGGCGGTGCTCGCCGACCGCGGCGGACGCGAGTTGCCGGTGGCGGCGCGTTTTGTCGGCGGCGTGGTGGATGTGCCGGCCGATGCGACGCTCGTGCTCGCCCGCGAAGCAGACGCCGCCGAGGGCGCGCCGCGTTTCACCTTTCACACCGAAGCACGCGTCGATTGAACGCAGCTTTGCGCATTGAGCAAGGCATCAACGCCGAACACGTTGAAGCTCGTATTTGAAGCAGGTACCCCATGAACACCGCCACCCAGGCCTCCCAGGATTCCGCCGATCGCGCCACCGAGCGCTTCCGTTATGGCTTCCTGAAGGGCAATCCGCAGCTCACGAAGAACGGCGAGCTCAAACATCTGTTGTCGATTGAAGGTTTGCCGAAGGCGATCGTCAATCACATTCTCGATACCGCCGACCAGTTCGTCAGCGTGACCGATCGCGAAGTGAAGAAGGTGCCGTTGTTGCGCGGCAAGTCCGTGTTCAACCTGTTCTTCGAGAACTCGACGCGCACCCGCACGACCTTCGAGATCGCCGCGACGCGTTTGTCGGCAGACGTGCTGAATCTGAACATCAATGCTTCTTCGACGAGCAAGGGTGAGTCGCTGCTCGACACGATCAACAACCTCTCGGCGATGCATGCCGATATGTTCGTCGTGCGTCATGCCTCGAGTGGCGCACCGTACCTGATCGCCCAGCACTGTGCGCCGCACGTGCACGTGATCAATGCCGGCGACGGCCGTCACGCACACCCGACCCAGGGTCTGCTCGACATGTACACGATCCGCCACTACAAGAAGGATTTCACGAATCTGCGCGTGGCGATCGTCGGCGACATTCTGCATTCGCGGGTCGCGCGTTCGGACATTCATGCGCTGACTACGCTCGGCGTGCCGGAAGTGCGCGCGATCGGTCCGCGCACGCTGCTGCCGGGCGGCCTCGAGCAAATGGGCGTGCGTGTGTTCCACAACCTCGAAGAAGGCCTGAAAGACGTCGACGTGATCATCACGCTGCGTCTACAAAACGAGCGGATGAGCGGCGCATTGCTGCCGTCGGCGCAGGAGTACTTCAAGAGCTGGGGTTTGACGCCGGAGCGTCTCGCGCTCGCCAAACCCGATGCAATCGTGATGCATCCGGGGCCGATGAATCGTGGCGTCGAAATCGATTCGCAGGTGGCCGACGGTCCGCAATCGGTGATTCTGAACCAGGTGACATTCGGCATCGCGGTGCGTATGGCGGTGATGGGAATCGTCGCGGGCAATCACGATTGATCTTGCCACGGCACACACCCACACACGCGACAAGTCACGCAGAACTTAGCTGAACGCCTGGCTAAACCGCCGGGCAAACCGCCGGGCAAACATAAGGCAGCGCATGAAGATTCATATTCAAGGCGGCACGCTGGTCGATCCGGCAGCGGGCACCGAACAGCAGCAGGACATTTTTATCGCAGCGGGCAAGATCGTCGCCATCGGCAACGCGCCTGCTGATTTCATCGCAGCGAAGACGATCGACGCTAAAGGCCTACATATCGTGCCGGGCCTGGTCGACCTGTCCGCGCGTTTGCGTGAACCGGGCTACGAACACAAGGCGACGCTCGAATCCGAAATGGCTGCGGCGCTCGCGGGTGGCGTGACGAGTCTTGTATGTCCGCCGGACACCGATCCGACGCTCGATGAACCGGGCCTCGTCGAGATGCTCAAGTTCCGCGCGCGCAATCTGAACCAGGCGCACGTGTATCCGCTCGGCGCGTTAACCGTCGGCCTGAAAGGTCAGGTCATCACCGAGATGGTCGAGCTGACCGAGGCGGGTTGTATCGGCTTTTCGCAGGCCGATGTGCCGGTGGTCGATACGCAGGTGTTGATGCGTGCGCTGCAGTACGCGAAGACTTACGGCTACACGGTGTGGCTGCGCCCGGTCGATGCCTATCTCGGCAAGGGCGGCGTGGCTGCGAGCGGTGCGCTGGCATCGCGCATGGGCTTGTCGGGCGTGCCGGTGTCGGCTGAGACGATCGCGCTGCACACGATCTTCGAACTGGTCCGCGTGACGGGAGCACGGGTGCATCTGTCGCATGTGTCGTCGGCGGCGGGCATCGAATTGATGCGTGCGGCCAAGGCCGAGGGCTTGCCGGTGTCGTGCGACGTCACCGTGAACCATGTGCATCTGATCGACCTCGATATCGGCTACTTCGACGCGCAGTTCCGCCTCGATCCGCCGTTGCGCCAGCAGCGCGATCGCGAAGCGATCCGCGCGGGTCTCGTCGACGGCACGATCGACGCGATCTGCTCCGACCACACGCCGGTCGACGACGACGAAAAGCTGCTGCCGTTCGCCGAAGCCACGCCGGGCGCGACGGGCCTCGAGCTGTTCCTGTCGCTCACAGTCAAATGGGCCGACGAAGCGGGCGTGCCGTTGGCCAAGGCGCTGAACCGCATCACCACGGCGCCGGCCGACGTGCTGAAGCTGGAGGCGGCTGGCCGCATCGCCGTGGGCGCTGTCGCCGATCTTTGCGTGTTCGATCGCAACGCGTATTGGCGCGTCGAGCCGCGTGCATTGAAGAGCCAGGGGCACAACACGCCGTTCCTCGGCTATGAACTGCCGGCGCGCGTGCAGGCGACGATTGTGTCCGGTCACGTTGCGTTCGAACAGCGCTAATATTCGCGGCATTGCCCAGTTACGGAAAGCTCCGACAATGAAGCTCGCGTTACGCAAGGCCCGTCTCGTCGCCCATCTGCTGCATGGCATGTGGATCGTTGCGACGCGCTTTTCCAAGGTCGGTGCGGATGGGCGGCAGACGCTCAACCGCGAATGGTCGCTGAAAATGCTGCGTCTATGCGGCATGCGGCTCGTCGTGCATAACGACAGCGCGCGGCTCGACCGCGGTGCGCTGGTGGTCGCCAATCACATCTCGTGGATCGACATCTACGTGATCAATGCGTGGCGGCCCACGCCGTTTGTCTCGAAGGCCGAGATCCGGCAGTGGCCGGTGGTCGGCTGGCTGGCGCAGCAACTGGACACGGTGTTCATCCAGCGCGAGAAGCGCAGCGACGCGAAGCGGATCATGCACGAACTGTCCGACCGCCTGAGCGCGGGCGAGTTGATGTGTGTGTTTCCTGAAGGGACAACAACGAACGGTCTGGCGCTACTGCCGTTTCACGCGAATATGTTCCAGGCTGCCGTGTCGGCCTCGGTGCCGGTGCAGCCGCTGTGCATCATGTATGAAGATGCACAGGGTCGGCAATCCACCGCGCCCGCGTATATCGACGATTTGACGCTGGCTGATTCGCTGAACATGCTGCTGCGCGGCGGGCCGTTGACCGCGCACGTGTATGTCGGCGCGCCGCTTGCGCCGGGTGCGGATCGGCGCGCGCTGACGGCTGAGGCGGAAGGGGTGATTGCTATGGCGTTGCGGGAGATGCAGGGCGGCATGACGAGGTCTGGTGCTGCGATCGCGGCACCGATTTCATCGCCTAATTCGCCCAGCACGCACAACGCGTCAGATGTTTCCAACGTTTCGCCGGTGCTGATCGATCCCGTCGATCAGTCCGGCCGGTCGGCCTAGCGGGTCGACTTAGTTGCCGCCGCCCGGCGTGCGGCACGCCTCGCAGTCGACCTGCGTCAGCGTGCGCTCCACTGGGTTTTGCGCAAGACGTACGGCAGAAAGTTTCTCACCCCATACGCAGCCGGAATCCAGGCCGATCAGGTTGTCGCGCAAGGTCAAACCGAGCGCGGCCCAATGGCCGAACACCACCGTGATGTCAGCGGTCTTGCGCGACGGCACGTCGAACCACGGCATGCTGCCCGGCGGCGCGGAATTCAAGCCGCCACTGGTGCTGAAATCCATCGCGCCTTCGGCATTGCAGAAGCGGATGCGCGTCAACGCGCTGCACGTCAGGCGCAGCCGCTCGATGCCTTTGATGCCTGGTGTCCAGCGATTCGGCTCGTTGCCGTAGAGTCCCGCAAGCGTTTCCTTCCAGTTCGGTGCGCGCAGCGCCCGCTGCAATTCGTCGGCGAGTTCCATCGTCAGGGCGGCGTCCCATTGCGGCAGTACGCCCGCATGCACCATCAGCATGCCGTGCTCGAAATGCGCGAGCGGACGGTGACGGACCCATTCGAGCAGGTCTGCGGCATCCGGTGCGGCGAGAATATCGTCGATCGTGTCGCCTTTCTTCGATTTGCGAATCCCCGCCGATACCGACAGCAGATGCAGGTCGTGGTTACCCAGCACCGGCACCGCGAGGTCTCCCAGCGCGATGATGTCGCGCAGCGTGGCGAGCGATTCGGAGCCGCGGTTGATCAGGTCGCCCGCGAACCACAGCGGCGTGCCTTCGGGCGGCGCGGCTTTGGCCAGCAATTGCTGGAACGGCGTGCGGCAGCCCTGCAGGTCGCCGAAGGCGAGCGGTAGCAGGTGCGGCTGCGAAATGGCAGCAGATCCGGCACTAAACGCAGCAGGAGAAGCGACGGTGGAAGCGGTGGAGGATGTCATCGGAAAGTCGGTGCAGTTCGATACACGCGGTTACGAACAAGGCGTGCCGCGTTGGGCGGTGCAGCAAATTAGCGTGACATAATAGCCCGTTTGAAGCACGTATATCGTGGCAAGCGCCGTCGGGAACCTCCAGCAAGTGGCATTCCCAGGGGCTTTGTCAGGCGTACCGCAAGGGCCGCGCGCGATATTGCACTACAACAGGATGACCCTCGTGAACGGAGAAAGCATGTCGTCTATTCATGCGAATCAATCTATCCGCACGCTCGTCACCGGGGCGAGTGGCTTCACGGGCCGCTATCTGGGCGACAATCTGCTCGGCCGCGGCCATACCGTGATCGAAACAGTGGCCGGGCGCGACGAGCCTGAAACGCCGACGCGCCTCAGGCTCGACATTACGTCGCCCGATGCCTGCCGGCGCGCGATCGAAACCGCGCGGCCCGACTACATCGTGCATCTGGCGGCGATCAGCTTCGTGGGCCATAACGATCCGCTCGACTTTTACCGCGTCAACGTGATCGGCACGCTGAATCTGCTGGAGGCCTGTGCGGCTGTCGGCCATACGCCGCGCAAGCTGTTGATCGCGAGCAGCGCGAATGTCTACGGCAATGTCACCAGCGACGCCATCGATGAAACCTTCCCCGTCACGCCAGTGAACCACTACGCCGCCAGCAAGGCGGCCATGGAAACGATGGTGCGGACCTGGTTCGACCGCCTGCCCATCCTGATCGTGCGGCCGTTTAACTACACGGGCCGCGGCCAGGCCTCGAACTTCCTCGTGCCGAAGATCGTCGAGCATTTCGCACGGCGCGAGCCGGCTATCGAGCTCGGCAATATCGACGTGGCGCGTGATTTCTCGGACGTGCGCTACGTGGCGAACGCCTATGAGGCTTTGCTCGACTCGGAGGCCGCTGCTGAAACGGTCAACGTCTGTACCGGCACGCCGTACACGCTGCGGGACATTCTCTCGGCGGCGAGCGATCTGACCGGGCATGAGCTCGAAGTCCATATCAATCCCGCGTTCGTGCGACAAACCGACGTGAAGATGCTGGCCGGGTCGCCCGCCAAGCTGCGCTCGCTGGTGCCGAAGGTCGAGGCGATTCCTTTCATGGATACGCTACGTTGGATGTTGGCCGCTTAGTTGGTGCAACCGGCGGTATCTGCGGGTATCTGCCGTTATCTTGTGCCGCTAGGTCGCGCCAAACCATTCCCGTGGTAGGGAATGGAAACCAAACTTGTCAAGCTGTTTCAAGTTGTTAGGGTTCTAGTTTTTGCCCCGGGCGGCTTTATAATCAGGGCTTTATAAGATTGGCGTTTGAGCGCCTGCCCGCTGTACGAGGGGCGGCGCCAAGCGCTGACAAAAACTCGGACTCCACCACGCGGGGTGCGTAGATCGGCGAAACGATGCCGATCTGCCGCCAACATCTAGAAGGGAAATTCATGATCCTGGTAACGGGCGGTGCCGGCTTTATCGGCGCCAATTTCGTGCTCGACTGGCTCGATGCGTCGGACGAAGCGGTGCTGAACGTAGACAAACTGACCTACGCCGGCAATCTGGGTACGCTCAAGTCGCAACAGGGCAATCCCCGGCATGTGTTCGCGCGTGCCGATATCTGCGATCGTGCCGCGATGGATGCGCTCTTTGCCGAGCACAAGCCGCGCGCCGTGCTGCACTTTGCCGCTGAAAGCCATGTGGATCGCTCGATTCACGGCCCGGCTGATTTCGTGCAGACCAACGTGGTCGGCACCTTCACGCTGCTCGAAGCCACCCGTCAGTACTGGAATACGCTCGGCGAGGCCGACAAGGCCGCGTTCCGTTTCCTGCATGTCTCGACCGACGAAGTGTTCGGCTCGCTGTCCGCTACCGATCCGCAATTTTCCGAAACCACGCCGTACGCGCCGAATAGCCCCTATTCGGCCACCAAGGCGGGTTCCGACCATCTGGTGCGCGCCTACCATCACACGTATGGCCTGCCGGTGCTCACCACGAACTGCTCGAACAACTACGGTCCGTACCAGTTCCCTGAAAAGCTGATTCCGCTGATGATCGCCAACGCGCTCAGCGGCAAGGCGCTGCCGGTGTACGGCGACGGTCAGAACGTGCGCGACTGGTTGTATGTGGGCGACCATTGCAGCGCGATCCGCGAAGTGCTCGCGCGCGGCACGCCGGGCGAGACGTACAACATCGGCGGCTGGAACGAAAAGAAGAACCTCGACGTCGTGCATACGCTGTGCGATCTGCTCGACCAGTTGCGTCCGAAGGCGGGTGCCTCGTACCGCGACCAGATCACCTATGTGAAGGATCGTCCCGGCCACGACCGCCGTTATGCGATCGACGCCCGCAAGCTCGAACGCGAACTCGGCTGGAAGCCGGCGGAGACGTTCGAAACCGGCCTCGCCAAGACGGTTCAGTGGTATCTGGACAATCAGGTGTGGTCTGACGAAGTCGCTTCGGGTGAGTATCGGAAGTGGGTTGAGACCAACTACGCGCAGCGCGCGTAAGGGCACGGCAATGGCGCGCAAAGGCATTATTCTCGCGGGTGGATCGGGCACGCGCCTGTATCCGATCACGCATGTCGTCTCCAAGCAGTTGCTGCCGGTCTACGACAAACCGATGATCTACTACCCGCTGTCCACGCTGATGGTGGCGGGGATTCGCGACGTGCTGATCATCTCCACGCCGGAAGATACGCCGCGTTTCGAAGCCATGCTCGGCGACGGCAGCCAGTGGGGCATGAACATTCAGTACGCGGTTCAGCCTTCGCCGGACGGCCTCGCGCAGGCGTTCATCATCGGCCGCGATTTTGTGGGCAACGATCCGTCGGCGCTGATTCTCGGCGACAACATCTTCTACGGCCACGATCTAGCGAAGCAGCTGGAACGCGCCAATGAGAAAGACGAGGGCGCTACCGTCTTCGCTTATCACGTGCACGATCCGGAACGGTATGGCGTCGTCGAATTCGACAAGCAGTTCCGCGCGTTGTCGATCGAAGAGAAGCCGGTCAAACCGCGCTCGCACTACGCCGTTACCGGCTTGTACTTCTACGACAAGCAGGTCTGCGATATCGCGGCGGACATCAAGCCGTCGCCGCGCGGCGAGCTCGAAATCACCGACGTCAATTCGCGTTATCTGGCCAACGCCGCGCTCAATGTCGAGATCATGGGCCGTGGTTATGCGTGGCTCGACACGGGCACCCACGATTCGCTGATCGAAGCGGCGACGTTCATCGCGACGCTGCAAAAGCGTCAGGGTCTGGTGGTTGCGTGTCCGGAAGAGATTGCTTACCGGCAGGCATGGATCGACGGTGAGCAACTGCTTGCGCTGGCCAAGCCGCTTGCGAAGAACGCGTACGGCAAGTATCTGCAAAACCTTCTTACGGATCACGTTGCATGGCCATCCAAGTAACCGCTACGGCGCTGCCGGAAGTCAAGATCATCGAGCCGAAAGTGTTCGGCGATGCGCGAGGCTATTTCTACGAAAGCTTCAATGCGGTGGAGTTCGCGGAGCACGTGGAGAAAGACGTCACGTTCGTGCAGGACAACCATTCGCGTTCGGCGAAAGGCGTGCTGCGCGGCCTTCACTATCAGATTCAGCATGCGCAGGGCAAGCTCGTGCGCGTGGTTGAAGGGGAAGTGTTCGACGTTGCTGTCGACATCCGCAAGAGTTCGCCGAATTTCGGCAAGTGGGTGGGTGTGACGCTGTCGGTGGAGAATCATCGGCAACTGTGGGTGCCGCCTGGTTTTGCGCACGGCTTTGTCGTGTTGTCCGAATCGGCGCAGTTCCTCTACAAGACCACCGACTACTGGTTCCCCGAACACGAGCGCAGCATCGTCTGGAATGATCCGGCGGTCGGCATCGAATGGCCGATCGACTTCGAGCCGTTGCTGGCTGCGAAGGATGCGGCAGGCAAGCGCCTTGCCGATGCTGAAGTCTTCGCCTAAGGGGTTGCCGCATGAGCGCACATGATGCCAAGCGGACGATTCTCGTCACCGGTGTAAATGGCCAGGTTGGCTTCGAACTCGCGCGTACGCTGCAAGGACTCGGCAACGTGGTCGCGGTTGATCGCGCCACGCTGGATCTGTCCAATCTGGACCAGGTCCGTGCCGTTGTTCGCGACGTGCGGCCTGCGCTGATCGTCAACCCGGCGGCCTACACCGCGGTCGACAAGGCTGAAGAGGAATTCGATCTCGCCATGCGCATCAACGGCGAGGCGCCGGGTGTGCTGGCCGAAGAAGCGAAAAAGCTCGGCGCAGCGTTGATTCACTACTCGACCGACTACGTGTTCAACGGCGAGAAAGACGGCGCCTATGTCGAAGACGACCCCACCGATCCTCAGAACGCGTATGGCCGCACCAAGCTCGCGGGCGAGCAGGCAATCGCCGCGACTGGCGTGAATCACCTGGTGCTGCGCACGAGCTGGGTGTACGGCACTCGCGGCAAGAATTTTCTGCTCACCATGCTGCGTCTCGGCGCGGATCGGCCGGAGTTGAAGGTTGTTGCCGACCAGTTCGGCGCACCGACCTGGAGCAATACCATCGCGACGCTCAGCGCGCATCTGAGCGCACAGGCTTTTGCTGCCGAAGACAGCGCGACGTGGTGGAGCGAGCGCTCGGGCATCTATCACCTGTGCGCTGGCGATGCGACTTCGTGGCACGGCTTCGCGTCGGCCATTTTCGAGCTCGCGGATCTGCCGAACCGGCCGAAGGCGCTGCCGATTCCCGCTTCCGACTATCCGACGCCGGCAAAGCGTCCGTCCAATTCACGCATGTCGAACGAGAAGCTGGCACAGGTGTTCGGGCTTGCCGCGCCGCATTGGCGCGATGCCTTGACGCTGTGCCTGACCGACGCTTTTCCACGATCGCCCGCAGCCCGTTCTTAACGCATAGCACGCGCCCTTGCGCGAAGCTCGCCAAGCGGCGTGGCGCCTTAGCTGTCTGACGATAGTGAAAGGGGGCGGGGGTAGAATATCGGTCAGTCTGGAAGGCTCGCGCCGGCCCTGAATCTGGGCCTGGCGCGTCAACGTTCAGGGCGCGCGGATCGTCGCACGGCCCATTGATTTTGTGGGTTGTGCTGACTATTCGTGGTCGTGGCACTTCCGTAATAAATACGGTACTGAGAGGACTCTGTGAGTTTGTTACCGATCATTCTTTGTGGCGGGGCGGGTTCGAGACTATGGCCGGTCTCGCGCGAGTCGCACCCGAAACCGTTCATCCGCCTTGCGGATGGCGAAAGCTTGCTGCAAAAGGCGTTCTTGCGCGCAGTGGCACTGCCGGGCGTGAAGGAAGTGCTCACGGTAACGAACCGCGATCTGTTCTTCAAGACCGAAGACGATTTCCGAGAAGTGAACGCGAAAGGCTGTGCAACCTCGTTCATTCTCGAACCGTTCGGCCGCAACACCGCTGCGGCGGTTGCCACGGCGGCGTTGCATACGGCGAAAGTGCACGGCGACCAGACGGTCATGCTGGTGCTGGCCGCCGATCACCTGATAACCGACCAGCAAGCGTTCGGCGCGGCTGTCGCTGCTGCGCAGAAGCTGGCGCTGGCGGGCAAGGTGGTGACCTTCGGCGTGCATCCGGAAACGCCTGAAACCGGCTATGGCTACATCGAGGCGGATGGCGACAAGGTGGTGCGTTTCGTCGAGAAGCCGTCGCTCGAGAAGGCTCGCGAGTATCTTGCCTCGGGCAAGTTCGTGTGGAACTCGGGCATGTTCTGCTTCACCGCGGGCACGATCCTGAAGGAAATGAAGCAGCACTGCCCCGAGATTCTCAGCGCGGCTGCCGAGTGCATGGAGAAGTCGCCTTCCGCCGCGGGTAAGGATGGCGCGCAGGTTCGTCTCGAGCCGGGCTCTTTTGGCGCTGTGCCGGACGTGTCGTTTGACTATGCGGTGATGGAGAAGTGCGAGCAGGCCGCGGTGGTTCGCTGCGACATCGGCTGGACGGACGTCGGTTCGTGGACGGCACTCAGCGATCTCTCGCCGGCGGACGGCAGCGGTAATCGAATCGAAGGCGAAGCGTTGCTGTTCGACGTCAAGAACTGCTATTTGCGTGGCGGCGACCGGCTGATCGGCGCAGTGGGTGTTGAGAACCTGATCGTGATCGATACGCCGGACGCGCTGCTCATCGCGGACAAAGACCGGGCGCAGGACGTGAAGCAGATTTTTGCCGAACTCAAGTCGCGTGGTCACGAAACGTACAAGGTGCATCGCACGGTGCATCGGCCCTGGGGAACGTATTCGGTGCTGGAAGAGGGCCCTCGCTTCAAGATCAAACGCATCGAGGTCAAGCCGGGCGGAAGTCTCAGCTTGCAGATGCATCATCACCGCAACGAGCATTGGGTCGTGGTCAGCGGCATGGCCAAGGTCGTGAACGGAGAGAAGGAGTTATTCGTTTCGACCAATGAGTCGACCTACATTCCGGCGGGTCACAAACATCGCCTCGAGAACCCGGGCGTGGTCGAGCTCGTGATGATCGAAGTGCAGAGCGGCGAATATCTTGGCGAAGACGACATCGTCCGCTTTGAAGACATTTACGGACGTACTTGAGATGGATATTAGTTTTAGCAACGATTCGGAAGATCTGACTCGTCACAATGAAAGCGACGATCTGATCGTTGGCATGAAGGCGGTGCGGGTGTGGGGTACGCTGGGCTGGCACGATATCCGGCAACGGTATCGCCGTTCGGTACTCGGCCCGTTCTGGTTTACGTTGAGCACGATCATCATGGTGGTGGTGCTGGGTGCGCTGTATTCCACCTTGTTGCATCAGGAAATCTCCAACTATCTTCCGTACCTCGCGGTCGGTCTGGTCGTGTGGGCGTATCTGTCCGCGGTAGCCAATGAGGGCTGCATTGCCTTTATTGGCGCCGCCTACCTGATCAAGCAGATCCGCTTGCCACTTACCGTCCACGTATGTCGCATTGCGTGGCGCAATTTTGTGATTCTGCTGCACAGCTTGCCGGTGGTCGTGGTGCTGCTGCTCATCTTTGGGCGCTGGCCTGGCTGGGAATTCCTGCTGGTTCCGTTCGCGCTCGCCATTCTGCTGCTGCATGGCGTCTGGCTCGGCGTGACGCTCGGTGTGCTGTGCGCGCGCTTTCGCGACATTCCGCCGATCGTCACCAACCTGATCCAGGTCGTGTTTTTCTTCACCCCTGTGATGTGGTCCCCGGAAATTCTGAAAAACCGCGCGTGGGTGGCCGAATACAACCCGCTTTATCACCTGATCGAAACGGTGCGTGCGCCGCTGACCGGACGTCCGACGCATTGGCAGTCGTGGGCGTGGTCGATTGGCCTGTTGATTGTCGGTTTTGCCTTTGCGCAATTCCTGATGAAACGTTTCCGTAATCGCGTTCCTTACTGGCTTTGATATTGTGAGTTCTTCATCGATTGTTGCTCGTAACATCTCCGTCGAATTTCCGATCTACGAGAACTCGCATCGCTCGTTGAAAAAGGCGGTGCTCAATCTCACGACGGGTGGCCGGATCGGCCAGGATGCCGGTCGGCATGCGATCGTCAAGGCGATCGACGACCTCAGCTTCAGCTTTACCGAAGGCGAGCGCGTGGGTTTGATCGGCCACAACGGCTCGGGCAAGACAACCCTGCTGCGCACGCTCTCGGGCGTGTACGCACCGGTACGCGGCGAGCTCAGGGTGCAGGGCAAGATTGCCTCGCTGCTGGATGTGTCGATGGGCCTCGACCCCGATGCAACCGGCTTCGAAAACATCTATCTGCGCGGCATTCTCGACGGCCTGAAGCCGGCGCGCATCCGCAGCAAGATCGACGAAATTGCCGATTTCAGTCAATTGGGCGACTACCTGAATCTGCCGGTGCGCACCTATTCGAGCGGGATGATGTTGCGCCTTGCGTTTGCGATTTCGACCAGTGTCGAAGCCGACATCCTGATCATGGACGAGTGGCTGAGCGTGGGCGACGCGGAGTTCAGCATCAGGGCGGCCGAACGTCTCGAGAGCCTGGTGGGCAAGGCATCGCTGCTGGTCGTGGCTTCCCACGATCCGAATCTGGTGGCACGAGTATGCAACCGGAAGATTTCCATGGAACACGGCAAGATGGTCTCGGACGAACCGGTGATCGCACCGGAAGTCAGCGAGGGGCCGTTGATTAGCGAAACTGCGCGCTTGCCGCACTAACGCCGCAAGCGGGCGTGCCTGAACGGGTCGCGTGACCACGGCACTGCCCGGTGTGACCATTCAGAAGAGTGTGATGCGGGTGCCGAGCTTCGGTCCGTAGACAGGCTTCGCGCCTAATACAACAGTGACAACAGTGCCACTGAACGCGCCCGCGAACCTCCCGCAGCGCGTTTGGCGGGAGCCACACAGGCGCAACAAGGTTCGAATTTCATGCGAGCTAACCATCCATTTCTGCGGTATTCCGAGTCCCTGCTGGTGCGCCAGCCGTTTCGCACGTTAAAGGGTTTCGCGGGCGGCTACATTGCGTATCCGATCGCGGAAAGTCGCGAAAAACGCAGCGTGCGTCCGAAGATCGAAGAGCTGCGGCAGCACTATACGTTGCCGATGCCGCATCGTCGTCGCATCGCGCTCGAGCGGCTGGCCGGCATCCTCGAATTCGCCGGTGCGCAGGTGCCGTATTACCGCGACCTGTTCCAGGCGAAGCAGTTCGATCCGGCCAAGGTCAAGCAGGACCCGCGGTATCTGGAAGAGCTCCCGTATCTGACCAAAGACATCATCCGCGAGCAGGGTCCGCGCATGCTGTCGATCCCGCTCGAAGCGGGCCGCCATCACGTGTGCAAGACCGGCGGTTCGACGGGGTTGTCGACCACGATCTTCTACGACCAGGAAGGCGCGGATTACTCGTCGGCGGTCACGTTCTACGCGCGTGAGCGGATCGGCAAGCTGCGCCATCGTTCGGAACTGCACTTTGCCTGTCGTTTCCCGGATCAGGTGATGCCTGAATGGCCGTCACGCGAAGACTTCAAATGTTTCGCGATGAATCGCAGCAACATTTTCTTCGACCGGATCGACGATCAGGGTCTCGAAGAAATGTGGCAGACGCTCAAGCGTCGCAAGCCTTATCTCGCGCACTCGCATCCGTCGACCATGTATGCGCTCGCTTGTTACGTGCAGCGCAAGTACGGTGGCGGTAAAGCGTTCGCGGTGTTTGAATCGAGCGGCGAATTGCTCGAGCCGCACGCTCGCGAAATGATCGCGAAGGCGTTGCGCTGCCGGGTGATCGATCGCTACGGTCTCGCCGAGCTCGGCGTGATGGCCTACGAACTCGACGGCCATGAGGGCGGTTTCCAGATTCTCGAATCCGAGGGGTGGCCGGAAAGCCGTGTGTCGGAGGGCAATCCGGATGGCGCGCATGAACTCGTGTTCACGGGTTTCCGTAACCGCTTGATGCCGTTGATTCGCTACGCAACGGGCGATCTGGCGCGTGTGCAGGAGACCGAAAAGGGCTTCTTCCTGACAGACGTTGTCGGACGCATTCACGACGTCGTGCCGATCAACGGCGTGGCGCACCCGACACACCATATTCAGGACATGCTCGACCATCGCGTCGGCGGGATTCAGGAGTTCCAGATCGATCTGCGAACCGAGCCGCCCACCTTGCGAATCGTGCTTGAACCGACAGCGAACGCAGAAGAAACGACCAACAAGCTGCGTCACTTCTGGCAGGACGCGTTCACAATTGCCTATGTTGGGCACGACGATCTGGTGCGCGTCGGCAGCCGGGCTAAATTTCGTCACGTGGTCACTGCATGATCGGCATTCTTTTCTCCGACGCGACAGCGGAAGCCGGCCGGTATGTGCTGGCGGCCGTGCAGCGCTCCGTCAGCGCCACCCAGGCGCAATCGATCTCCCGCAGCACGTTGCGTTCGAACGCGCCGGACGTGGTCGTCGCGGTCGACGCACCGGACGGCTGGAGTGCGGACCTGATCGCATGGTTGACCGCACGGCCCCGCAAGCTCGTCGTGTTCGGCCGGATGCCGGTGGCGCTCGCAGACTATCTGCGCTATCAGTCGACGGACGTGCCGGCCGAGTTGGCGAGCGCGAGCCGCAGCGCGTCGGCGCCCGCGGGCGAGGCGCGTGAAAGCGCCGCGGTGGTGCGCTATAGCGAGTTGGCGCAGACGCTGGGTGGCCAGCCATGGCATCGCCCGTTCGAGCGTTTCGACTTCACCGACGAGTGGAACAACCTCGGTTTCGGCGCGATTCGTAGCGATGGCTCGATCTGGGCAGTCGCGCAAGCAGCCCATGTGCCCGCCGAGGCGGAACTCGCGGCTGTCGTCGTAGACGGCGAGCGGCAGTTTTCGTATGCCGCGCTGTGGGACACCGGCGCATCAAGTGTGCTGTGGTTCAACCGCGCAGTCGGCCCATGCGATTCGTTCGAATGGCGCATGGTCGAGAATTTTCTGTCGGGCTACCGTTCGGACACGCTGCCGTGTCAGCCGGTGCTGAGCGAGTTGCCGTGGGGTTACGACGCGGCGATTACGTCGCGACTCGATTGCGACGAAGACGTCGAGTCGGCGCGTCCGTTGTGGGAAACCTATCAGCGCCTGGGCGTGCCTTTCTCATTGGCGGTTCACACGCAGAACCTGAGTCGCACGGAGCATCACGGCATTCTTCGTGAACTGCTGGCCGACAGGCAACAGGGCGCGGTGCTGTCACACACGGCGACCCATGCGCCGAACTGGGGCGGCAGCTATGAAAGCGCCCTCGCGGAAGGCGCTCATTCGGCGGCCTTGCTCGAAGCGGTGACTGGCGTTCCAGTGCGTTACGCCGTATCGCCGTTTCACCAGTCGCCACCGTATGCGATGCGCGGCCTCGCCGATGCCGGCTACGAAGGCTGCATCGGCGGGATCATCCGCAATGATCCTGAGTTCCTGACTGCACGTGGCGGCGCGTTGGCCGGCTTGCCGGCAGGCTTCATCGGACACAGTCAGCAGTGCATGCTGCACGGCGAATGCATGCTCAACGAGGGCGACAAGCTTGCCATTTTCAAGCAGGCTTTCGACTACGCTTACGCCACCAATACGCTGTTCGGTTATCTCGACCATCCGTTCTCCGAGCGCTACGCATATGGCTGGCCGGATGAGGCATTGCGCATCGATGCCCACGAGAAATTCATCGCGTACATCAGGAGCAAGGCGCAAAAACCGCTCTTCATGCATGAGGACGCGGCGCTCGATTTTCTGAAGTTCAGGTCACTGACCCAGGTCGTCGAAGAGGGTGGTACGTTCCGCATTCTGACGCCGTCGAATGGCGCTTCGCCGTTGACGCTGGGCGTCGAGTTTCGCGGTGCTCACGTGCAGGTCGAGGCAGGGAAGCCATTGCAATGAAAGTCATGGTGGTAATGGGCACGCGGCCCGAGGTCATCAAGCTGGCGCCAGTGGTGCGTGCCTTGCGTGCCGAAGTCGACACCATTGTCTGCGCGAGCGGTCAGCACAAGGACATGGCTGCGCAGGCGCTCGAATTCTTCGGCATCGAACCGGACATTACGCTCGATACGATGAGTCCCGGGCAATCGCTGAACGCATTGTCGGCGCGACTTTTATCCGCGCTCGATCGGGCGCTGGAGCAAGTGCGCCCGGACTGGGTGATCGTGCAAGGCGATACGACGACGGCGTTTTGCGCAGGTCTCGCTGCATTTCATCGCGGCATTCCCGTGGGCCACGTCGAAGCCGGATTGCGCACAGGTGATCTCAAGAGCCCGTTCCCCGAAGAAGCGAATCGCAGCCTGTTGAGTCGCATCACGACGCTGCATTTCGCGCCTACTGAGCTGGCCCGCGAGAACTTGTTGAGCGAAGGCGTGGCCGCGGAAAA
Organism: Paraburkholderia sediminicola; assembly: GCF_046026675.1. Lineage (GTDB taxonomy): Bacteria > Pseudomonadota > Gammaproteobacteria > Burkholderiales > Burkholderiaceae > Paraburkholderia > Paraburkholderia sediminicola_F. Next base: position 747,835 of record NZ_JAQQEY010000001.1, read on the forward strand.
AATCGTCGTTACCGGTAATACGGTGGTGGACGCGATTGCCGCAGTGCGCCGGAGCTGGGACGCGACGCCGCCGCAAAGTCCGCTGCCGCCATGGACGGGCGACGAGCAGCAGCACATCCTCGTGACCTGTCACCGGCGCGAAAACTTCGGTGACGTGTTGCAGGACATTTGCCGCGTGCTGCGCGATCTGTGTCAGCGCTATAGCGATTATCGCTGGATCTTCCCGGTACACCTGAATCCCGCCGTGCGCGAGCCTGTGCTGCGCGAACTGAACGGCATCCCCAACCTCGCCTTGATCGAGCCGGTCGATTATCCGACCAGCCTCTATCTGATCAGCGGCAGCGCGGTCGTTGTCAGCGACTCCGGCGGCATTCAGGAAGAAGCACCGACCTTTGGCGTGCCGGTGGTCGTGATGCGCAATCACACCGAGCGGCGCGAAGGCGTGGATGCAGGTTTTGCGACGCTGGCCGGTCAGGCGTCGGACAGCATCGAAAGCGCGGTGATTGGCTGGCTCGACGATCCGGCGCGCCGCGAGGCGCTGCGCAATCGCGCGAACCCTTACGGTGACGGGCTGGCCTCGCAGCGTATTCTCGACAGTCTGCTGGGTCGGCCGGTCGAGGTGTTCAGTGGTTGAAGGCAAGGACACGGCGTTTGCCGCGCGGGATTGCGTATTGTTTTCGACCGCCGATTGGGACGAACCGTATTGGACGAACAAGCAGCATACGGCGAGCATTCTGGCCGCACGCGGCTGGCGGGTGCTTTACGTGGAGAGCGTCGGTTTCCGTTCGCCTAAGGTCGGCAGCGGCCGTGACTGGGCTCGCTTGTGGCGTCGTCTGTGGCGTGGCGTGCAGTCTCTCGTACTCGGGCCGCCGCGGCGCGCCGAGAACATTTGGGTGTTGTCGCCGTTGATGGTGCCGGCCGGGCATCACCTGCCGTTCGTGCGCTCGCTGAACCAGGCGTTGCTGCGCTTTTCCGTGACCCGATTCGCGAAGTCACAGCGCTTCAGGGATCCTGTCGTCTGGACCTATCACCCGTATATGCTCGATGCGATTGCGACGCTGCCTCGCGGGCCGCTCGTGTATCACTGCGTCGACGATATCGCGGCGATTCCCGGCGTCGACGTGGAGGCGTTCCGCAACGCGCAGCAAGCGCTGGTGGGGCGCTGCGAGGCGGTCTTCACGACGGCGATGTCGTTGAAGGAAACGTGCCAGCCGTTTAACCCCAACACGCATTTTTTCGGCAACGTGGTGGACGAAGCGCATTTCGGCGAGGCGCGTGCAGAAGGGGCGCTGCCGCCCGAGCTTGCCGCGATTCCGGAGCCGCGGCTGGTGTATCACGGCGTGCTGTCCGACTTCAAGGTCGACTTTCCGTTGCTCCTGCAGACCGCGCAGGCCCGGCCGCAGTGGCAATGGGTGATCATCGGCGAGGAGCGTGAAGGGCAGCGCAGCGAATTGCTCGCGCAACTGGCGCGCTTGCCGAACGTGCATCTGCTCGGCTATCGCAGCTATCAGACTTTGCCGCGCTATATGCGCGGCATGCAGGTCGGCGTGCTGCCGACCTTGCTGAACGAATACACCCGTTCGATGTTCCCCATGAAGTTTTATGAGTTCCTCGCGGCGGGCTTGCCGGTGGTGTCGACCCCGTTGGACTTTGCAAAAGAGCCCCGTGCGGGTCTCGAAGTAGGGGGCGACCTCGAAGCCTTTATCGCTGCAATCGAGAAACAGCTTGCACGCGGCAAGCTGAGCGCGGATGAGTCGCGGGAAGCGGTGGGCGACAACACGTGGGAGCGCCGGCTGGACAAGATGCTACAGATCACTTTCCATGGCCGTGAATCGGGCAACGGCAGTGTGCAACAGCACCACGGCGCGGAGGTGCGCACGTGAAAGTGGTTCATGTTTACCGTACCTATTTCCCCGATCCGCCAGGTGGCTTGCAGGAAGCGATTCGCCAGATTGCGCTGTCGACGCGCGAGTGCGGTGTCGAGCCCCGCATTCTGACTTTGTCGCCGACACCCGAGCCAGGCGAGATCGACTATCCCGAAGGGCGCGTCGTACGCGCGAAATCCTGGGCGGCGCCGGCGTCGTGCGATCTGGGCGGCCCGGGTGCATTGATGAAGTACCGGCAGATGGCCGACTGGGCCGACGTCGTGCATTTCCACTTTCCGTGGCCGTTCGCCGATGTACTGCATCTGCTGGGCCGAACGAAAAAGCCCACAGTGATGACATATCACTCGGATATTGTGCGACAGAAGGCGCTAGGCGCCGTCTACGGGCCGCTGATGCGGCGGACGCTACGCAGCATGTCCGCAGTGGTTGCAACCTCGCCTGCCTATGCGCAGACCAGCGAGGCGCTGACGGAATGTGTGACGAAGGAGCGGTTGAAGACCATTCCGCTCGGCATTATCGATTACCGCGACGAGCCGCATTCCGTGGATGCGCAACGCGACATCGCAAACCGTCTCGGTCTTGCGGCCGGCGAGCCGTATTTTCTCGCGCTCGGCGTGTTGCGCTATTACAAGGGCCTGCACACGCTGATCGAGGCAGCAAGCCATGTGAATGCGAAAATCGTGATTGCGGGCTCCGGTCCGGAACGGGAGCGCCTGGCGGCGTTGGCGCAGCAATTAGGCGCGACCAATGTCGTTTTTGCCGGACAGGTGACGCACGAAGAAAAGGTCGCCCTGCTCAAGGGATGCCGCGCGATGGTGTTGCCGTCGCACTTGCGTTCTGAAGCATTCGGCATGGTGCTGGCGGAGGCCGCCATGTTTGGTAAGCCGATGGTGTGCTGCGAGGTGGGATCCGGAACGTCCTACGTCAATCAACATGGTGTGACGGGTTTTGTCGTCGCACCGGAACAATCAAAAGAACTGGCTGGCGCAATGAATGTGCTGCTGAGCGACGATGCGGTAGCGGCGGCTATGGGAAGCGCCGCTCGTGCGCGTTACGAAACGCTGTTTTCAGGAGCGGCGCTTGGCAAAGCATATAGTGCGCTATACCGGGAAGTCGCGTGACGCGGCGAGGGGAAGGATTAGCGAAATGCAATGGAAAACACTGGCCGTAGATCTGGACGGCACGCTGATACGATCGGATATGCTGATCGAGACGGGTTTTGCCTATCTGAAGGCGAACCCGTTGCGCTTTTATCGTCCGTTGGTCTGGATTGCCCAGGGCGGCAAGGCGCATCTCAAGGCAAAGCTTGCCGCGGCTACGCACGTCGACGTGGCGACGTTGCCCTATGACCCGAAAGTGATCGAATGGCTCAAGCGCGAGCGTGCGGCCGGCCGCTCGCTGGTGCTCGCGACTGCCAGCGACGCCCGCTACGCCGAGGCGATCTCGGGGCATCTCGGCTTGTTCGACAAGACGCTTGCCACCGACGGCAAGGTCAATCTGTCGTCAGGCCGCAAACGCGATGCGCTGGTGCGCGAGTTCGGCAACAAGGGTTTCGATTACGCCGGCAACTCACACGACGATATCGCGGTCTGGGAAGCGGCTGAGCGCGCCTATGTCGTGAATCCTTCGCCTGGCGTAGCGCGGCGCGCGCAGAAAATCGGCAACGTCGAGAGCGTGCTGCAGACCCGCAAGAACCCACTCCGCGTGTGGCTCAAAGCGCTGCGCGTGCACCAGTGGCTTAAGAACCTGCTGATCTTCATCCCGCTGCTGGCGTCGCATCAAGTGTCGTCGCTGGAACTCGACCTGCGTGGCGTGCTCGCGTTCGTGCTCTTTGGTCTCTGCGCGTCGAGTGTCTATCTGCTCAATGACCTGCTCGATCTCGATGATGACCGGCATCATCCGACCAAGCGACGACGTCCGTTTGCCTCGGGTTCGTTGTCGATCGTCTGGGGCATGGCGGCGTTTCCCGTCCTCGCGATCGGTGCGTTCGCGGGTGCGCTGATCATGCTGCCGTGGCGGTTTGCTGCCGTGCTTGCAGGCTATTACGTCCTGACGATGTTGTATTCGTTTCTGCTCAAGCGCCGCGTGATTCTCGATGTCGTAGTGCTGGCGATGCTTTACACCGCGCGCATCATCGCCGGTACAGCGGCGTTCCGGATGACCCTGACGTTCTGGTTGTTGGGCTTCTCGATGTTTCTGTTTTTGAGCCTGGCGTTGGTGAAGCGCTATGCCGAATTGCATGCGACGCGCGCAGCAGGTGGCGCGAAAGCGCGCGGCCGCGGCTACGTAGCCGATGACCTGCCGATGATTTCGTCACTCGGCGCCGCCTCCGGTTATCTTTCGGTGCTGGTGCTCGCGCTCTACATTCAAGACTCGAAGACAACGCATCTCTACAGCCATCCGCAGGTGATCTGGCTGGCGTGTCCGTTGTTGCTCTACTGGATCAGTCGCACATGGCTCATCACGCATCGCGGGCTGATGCATGACGACCCAGTCGTGTTCGCCGCGAAAGACCGCACGAGTTTGCTGACCGTCGCTCTGATGGGGCTGGTGTTCTGGTTCGCCATATGACGAAGCCGCTCAAGTCCTGGGGGCGTTACCCAGATCATCCACAAGCGGGCCATGCCGTGCAGTGGCGCGACCGCCTGCAACCGGTCCTGGCGCAGGTCGCCGGCGCAAACGGCACGACGCTGGCCTATGGCAATGGCCGTAGCTACGGCGACAGTTGTCTCGCTGCGAGTGATCAGGTTGTGCATACGCGGCCGCTCGATCGCTTTATCACGGCTGACTGGCAAACTGGCGTGGTGCGCGCGGAGGCTGGTGCGACGCTTGACGACATTTTGCAAATCGCGGTTCCGCGTGGCTGGATGCTGCCCGTCACGCCTGGCACAAAGTACGTGACGCTGGGCGGCGCAGTAGCCAACGACGTGCATGGCAAGAACCATCACGCGCGAGGTACGTTCGGCCGTCACGTGCGCCGCTTTGCGTTGTTGCGTTCGGAGCGCGAGGCGTTTGAATGCTCGCCGGACGAGAATGCCGAGTTCTTCGCCGCAACGATTGGTGGCCTCGGACTTACCGGCGTGATTGCCTGGGTGGAAATTCAGTTGATGCCGATTCGCTCGAGCCGCGTGTCGGTAACGAGCATCCGCTTCGGCAATCTCGACGAATTTTTTGCGTTGTCGGAAGAGCTCGACAGCAAGCACGAGTACAGCGTGGCATGGATCGATTGCCTGAGCCGTGGATCGTCGCTCGGACGTGGCATCTTCATGGTTGGCGATCATGCGGAGCGGGGCGGTCTGCAACTTCCGGTCAAGAAGACCCGCGCCGTGCCGATCACGCCGCCGATCTCGCTGATCAATCCACTGACGCTGCGCGCATTCAATGCGCTGTACTACAACCGCCAGCAGCAGAAAACGGTGCAAAGCGAAGTCGATTACGACAGCTATTTCTATCCGCTCGACAGCCTGCTCGAATGGCACCGGATTTACGGCAAGCGTGGGTTCCAACAGTATCAGTGCGTGCTGCCCCAGGTTAACTCCCGCGACGCCATGCACGCAATTCTGGAGACAATCGGGCAAAGCGGGACGGGCTCGTTTCTCGCCGTGCTCAAGCGCTGCGGCGATGCGGTCTCGCCGGGGCTGTTGTCTTTTCCGATGGAAGGGGCGTCGCTCGCGCTGGATTTTCCGCAGCACGATGAAAGCAATCGTCGGCTGTTTGAGCGCCTCGACGCGATTGTCCGGGAAGCCGGCGGACGCTTGTACCCGGCGAAGGACGCGCATATGTCGGCGAGCGATTTCCAGCTCGCGTATCCGGCGTGGCATCAGTTGGAGGCATTGCGCGATCCCGCGTTGATGTCCCGTTTTTGGCAACGAACAACACAAACATGAAAAAAGTCCTGATAGTCGGTGCGACTTCCGCAATTGCCATCGCCTGCGCGCGCCGTTGGGCGTCCGAAGGCGCGACGCTGTTTCTCGTCGGGCGGCAGGCGGAACGCCTGGAACAGATCGCCGCGGATCTCGTGGCGCGCGGCGCCAAGGCGGCCACGAGCCACGTGCTGGACATGAACGATTTCGATGCCCATCAGGCGATGCTCGATGCGTGCGTGGGTACGCTTGGCGGTATCGATGTCGCATTGATCGCGCATGGCACGTTGTCCGATCAGAAAGCTTGCGAACAGGATGTGAAGGTCGCGTTGCGTGAGCTGTCTACCAATGGTTTGTCGGTCATTGCGTTGCTGACGCCGCTGGCCAATATCATGGAAAGCGCGAAGACTGGCGTGATTGCGGTGATTTCGTCGGTGGCAGGAGATCGGGGCAGGCCTTCGAACTACGTCTACGGCACCGCGAAGGCTGCAGTGTCTACGTTCTGTGAAGGCTTGCGCGCAAGGCTGTTCAAGTCGGGCGTGCACGTGCTGACCATCAAGCCGGGCTTCGTGGATACGCCGATGACGGCCGGTATGCCGTTGCCGGGACCGCTTGTCGCCACGCCTGAGCGCGTTGCGAACGATATCGTTCGTGCGGTCGAGAAGAAGAAGGATTCGATTTATACGCCGTGGTTCTGGTCGGGGATCATGTTGATCATTCGGTCGGTGCCGGGGTTCTTGTTTAAGAGGGCGTCGTTGTGAGGATGCGTTTGACTGCAACTGCTGCGTGGGTACTCGGATTCTGCGGCTTGTTCGTCATTGTCAGTTGCGTCATCGGCGTGGTGAGAAGCTATTCGCCCGTACCGTTCTGGGATCAATGGGACGGCTCCCTGGGAGGTTACATACGCTTCGCAGACAACTGGTCTGTGCTGTGGGAGCAACACAACGAACATAGACTGCTCTTGCCCAGGCTGATTTTCTGGACGGATATTCGATGGTTCGGCGGACGTAATGTCGTCGATCTCGTGGCGAATCTCGTCTTGCTCGCGGGTTTGGCAGCAACGGTTGGCCGGATCGTATCGCGCGATGTCCGCTTGACATGGACAGCAGGGATCGCGCTTGCTGGCGCAATAGCAACAATGGCGTTCTCCTGGATACAGGACGAGAACCTGACGTGGGGATTCCAAAACCAGTGGTTCGGCGTCTATCTGTTCGCGATGTTGGCGTTCGATGCATTGGCGCGTAGCCGTAATGCGTCTGGACGAAGCGGTCAGTTTTTGCTGTCGTTGCTATATGGCGCGCTCGCCGCGTGCTGGATGGCTAGTGGCCTGTTGGTGCTGCCGGTGCTGCTGGTTTTTTCACTTTATCTCGGTCTGTCAAAGCAGCGCATCGCGTTGATAGGGCTCGTAACCGCTGTGGTATGGGCTGCATACTTCAGGCATTACGCATCGCCGCCAGTGCACGGAAGCGTGCTGAGCTCTCTACTCCATCATCCGATACAGATGGTCGAGTACGTGCTGCTTTATCTGGGTGCTCCAGTCTGGGCCGCGACGGCGCGGCTTTCGCTGACATATCTGGCCGGCGCCATTGTCGTGGTCGCTACACTGGTTGGTTTGTGGCTCGGGCGCAGCCAAGACGTTCGCGCGCCCGCATTGCTCGCCTTCGCCGTTTTTGTATGCGGCTGCGCGTTCATTACCGCCGGGGGACGCTTACCCTTTGGTATCGAATCTGCGTTTGCGCATCGCTACACCACGTCATCGCTATTTGCATGGTTGTCGCTTCTGCTTTACTTCTGGGTCAACGCACCGCGCCTGCAGGCTCGCGCCGTGAACGCTGGATTGTTTGCCTTGGCGCTTGCCACGGTTTTGTCGTATCAGGGTGCAGCCTTCCGGCCGGACCGGGATCAGTTGTTTGCCCGGAAGTTGGCCGGACTTGCAGTGCGCGAGGACGTATACGATAGCGAATGGACACATGCTGTGTATCCTGGGGTCGAGGCGCTTCGGATTACTTCGCAAGCCGCGCAGGCTCGAGGCCTGTCGATTTTCAAGCGATGCTCGCGAGACTATCCTTGCGCGCCTGAACAAACTACGGCGAGTCGCACGTGTGAAGGCGCGATCGATCTGATCAAGCCGACCGGCACGCCGGGTCGATATATGGCCAGTGGCTGGATTTACGATCAGGATGCGAAAGTGCAGCCGACGGAAGTTGTCATCGTCAATGCGCAAAACGACTTGCGCGGTTATGGGATTGTCGGCAGGCACCGGCCAGACGTCGAGACGGTACTGAAGTTTAAGGGTGACCGTGTTGGCTGGACCGGCTTTTTCCGTGCCGATGACAAGACCATCCGCGTCCTGGCGAAACACGGAGATACCTACTGTGCGTTGACCGAGGCAGGGAAAGTGCAGGAGCAAGTTGCCCAGTAGTGTTGGTGCTACTGTTCGAACCGGACGCCGGTGATGAATTTGAATTGCAGCCCCAATTAAGAAGGGGCGTTTCACCAAGCTTAAAATGTCGCGTTATCTGACGCGAGCATGTGCTAGCCCGTGTGCGGCGCATTACCTAAACTCGAGTAATCTGAACGATAGATCAATGAACGATACGCGCATCATTCTCCCAGGCGGCGCCGGCCTCGTCGGCCAGAACCTTGTCGCTCGTCTCAAGCAGCGCGGGTATACGAATCTGGTCGTACTCGACAAACACCGCGCCAATATCGAAGTCCTGCGCAGCGTACATCCTGACATCACGGTCGAGTACGCGGATCTGGCTGAGCCGGGCGACTGGACTCGTTATTTTGAAGGCGCGGCCGTTGTCGTGATGCTGCAGGCCCAGATTGGTGGCCCGACGATCGAGCCATTCATCCGCAACAATTTGACGTCTACGACTCACGTGTTGGCGGCGATCAAGCAATTCAATATCCCGTACACGGTGCACATCAGTTCATCTGTCGTGGAATCCGTGGGCGACGATTTCTACACTGACACCAAGAAGCAGCAGGAAGAGATGGTGCTGGCATCAGGCATTGAATGCGTCGTGCTGCGCCCGACACTCATGTTCGGCTGGTTCGACCGCAAGCATCTTGGCTGGCTTTCGCGTTTTATGCAGCGCGTGCCGGTCTTTCCGATTCCCGGAAGTGGGCGTTACATGCGTCAGCCGCTCTACGCAGGGGATTTCTGCAACGTGATTATCAGTTGCATCGAATCGCGCATCAGCGGCAAGGTGTTCAACATCACGGGGTTGGAGCAAGTCGACTACATCGACATTATTCGTCAAATCAAGGCGGCTACGAAATCCCGTTGCGCGATCGTGCGCATTCCATACGGACTGTTCTATGCGCTGCTGAAGGTGTACGCGCTGTTCGACAAGAACCCGCCTTTCACGGCGGATCAGTTGAAAGCGTTGACTGCCGGCGATGAGTTCGAGGTGATCGACTGGGAGGGCATATTCCAGATCAAGGCCACGCCATTTGCCAAGGCGATGCATGAAACTTTCAACGACCCTGTGTACAGCCAGATCGCGCTTGAATTTTGATGTAGGAAATAGTGATGACAGACGAAAAGATCGCGGTGTTGGGCGCGGGCCCCATGGGCCTCGGGGTTGCTTATCAATTGGTTAAAGACGGGCGCAAGCCCGTTATATTCGAAGCAGACGACCGCGTAGGCGGCATGGCCGCATGCTTCGATTTCGGTGGGTTGTCGATCGAGCGCTATTACCACTTCCACGCGATCTCCGATCAAGCGTTCTTTGAGGTGCTGCGTGAACTTGGTATCGAGGACCAACTGAAGTGGGTCGAGACCAAGATGGGCTATTACTACCAGGGACATGTGCAGGCTTGGGGAAACCCGATCGCGCTGCTCAAGTTCAAAGGGCTGAGTTTGACGGCGAAGATTCGCTACGGCCTTCACGCGTTCCTGTCCACCAAGCGCGATGATTGGCGCCCGCTCGACCACGTAGAAGCGTCCGGTTGGATTCGTCGCTGGATTGGTGAGGAGGCGTGGGAAGTGTTGTGGCGCCGGCTGTTCGACTACAAGTTCTACGACTATGCGTACAACTTGTCGGCAGCGTGGATCTGGAGTCGCATTCGCCGTATCGGCCGTTCGCGCTACGACTTGTTCCGTGAGAAGCTTGGCTATCTTGAGGGCGGCTCGGATACGTTGCTCGAGGGCATGCGTCGCTATATCGAGGCTAACGGCGGTGAATTCCGTTTGGGTTCGCCGGCACAGAAAGTTGTGATCGAAGACGGCGCCGTGAAGGGCGTGCAGGTCAACGGTGAAGTGCTGCCCTTCGACAAGGTTATCAGCACGATTCCGCTGCCGTATGTCCCGCGTGTCATTCCGGATTTGCCGGCTGACATTTCGGCCGCGTTCCAGAGCATGAAGAACGTGGCGGTAGTTTGTGTGATCGCCAAGCTGAAGAAGGCGGTAACGAAGAACTTCTGGCTGAACGTCAACGATCCGGATATGGATATTCCTGGCATTGTTGAGTACACCAATCTCCGCCCGCTTGGTGAGCACATTGTGTATGTTCCGTTTTACGTGCCGGGCGAGCATGCAAAATACCAGGAAGCGGACAGTGTTTTCATCGACAAGGTGAAACGCTACCTGATGAAAATCAATCCGGCATTGACCAGCGACGATTTCATCGATGTTCGCGCGAGTCGTTACCGCTACGCACAGCCGATTTGCGAGCCGGGGTTCCTTGATCGGCTTCCGCCGATCCAGCTTCCGGTGAAGGGGCTTTTGGTGGCCGATACGTCCTATTACTACCCGGAAGATCGCGGCATTTCCGAAAGTATCGGTCTGGCGCGAAAGATGGCGAGGATGCTGTGACGATGCCCGCAGGGACCGCGAAGGGGCGACTGGTGTCGCCTCGTTTCCTCAAATTTCTTCTGGCTGGCGGGGTTGCGGCTGGAGTGAATTTCGGCAGCCGGATCATCTTCAACAACTGGATGCCGTTTACGGCGGCGATCGTACTTGCGTATATCGCAGGCATGATCACCGCCTTCATTCTGACGAAGCTATTCGTCTTTACGGAGAGTGTTCACTCCACATCGCGATCTGCGATGTTTTTTACGTTGGTGAATCTCGTCGCCGTGTTGCAGACGTGGGTGGTGAGCGTGGTGCTGGCGTTTCATTTCTTGCCGTGGCTCGGAGTTGTGTGGCACAAGAAGGAAATCGCTCACCTTGTGGGTGTGATCGTGCCCGTATTCACCAGCTACATTGGTCACAAAAAACTGTCGTTTCGATCGCACTAGGGCTGCATCAACTACGCCCTTTGCCTCTTTCGGCGCAACGTTGAACCCAACGACCGCAGCGGTCCAGTTACTCTCCACGAGGTGGAGTCTCGGAGGTCCTGGATCGTCCGGTGTGCCGCCTCCAATTTTCTTGAGAGCGCGAGATTGCGTGACCGCTCAAGGTTGAGTAGATCTGCGAGCGGCTCGCTACTCGAGGCAGCATCGTGTGGCCCGGAAGTCTTCGTAGCGCTCTTCATGGCGGCCCAGCTGTTGACGATCTGCTGTTGATCTTCCGAGGCTTTTAGCGTGACAAAGAATTCGATTTCATAGCGCTCTGTGTCGAAAAAGTTATCACAGGCGAAGTGAACGAGTCCGGCGCGTGCCAGACCTTCAAACAGGCTTGCGAAAGAGCGGGGTGTGAACGTCCAACAGTGCACATCGTGGTACGTGCCGTTTTGGAACGAATCGGTTGCAGGTGGAATTGCGTCGGCAAATGAATGGCAACGCTCGACCGATTCTGCGTTCAATTCGGAGTCCCACGCGCGTTTGGGATCGACGTGAGAGACGTTCAGCAGATGGTCAAGAATGCATATAGGTTGCGGTACACGGGCATGCGCAATGTAGGCGCTTAGAACGTCACATAGCTCCGTTTCGCGGCGGATGAGATCAAAGGTAAAACGCTTATCAGGGACGACGAGTCTCAGTTCTCCCTGCCGATTCAGAATGGAGTGTAGTTCCTCCAGCCATGTGATCAGATCGGGGACGTGTTCGATTACGTGAGATGCTATGACGTAGTCTACGGTCCTGTTCTTGAGACACTCACGCAGTGTTTGGGCGCCCCATACGGCATCGATCTCAACAATCGCGTTGATGTCGACCGCGGAATTGGTCCGATATTTGTTCCTTAAAGATTCGGTATCGGCATGATCGATGTAGATAACATCGCCCTCTGATTTCGTCACTACAGGACGAAATAGAGGCCCGATCTCAATGCCAGTCAGTTGTTTCAGATTCAGGCCGTCGAGCAATTTCTGCTTGCGATTCATCAACTATTTCCTCGCGAAGTGAGCACTGAAATGATGCCGTCCACCCGTCTTGGTTGAAGCTGATACTTGCGCTGCTGGATGTCCGCGGCCTGTATGCGAACTAGATAAAGACGGGATCGTGTCGTGAACGGAATGTGAATGACATCGGGACGCAGGTTTGTGGCTGGTTTGGGTAAACCCCTGGGCGCAGAGATATTGCGGCACCTGGCGGCGCGTGGCTCGCCCACGGTTTCGCCTTTGCCCGCTAACTTGCCCATGATAGTGCCGGAAGCTACGAAAGGCTACGAGAAGCTACGAGAAGCTACAAACGCGATCTCTTTTACTCATCTTCCCGGTAGGTCACCATAGGGGCGAATGCGAAGAAGGGCGACCATGACGTGGTGCCCGGCGAGGGGGATCGTCGGGCGGATTTCATTTTAGGGGAGCTTGCAGAAGTGGCCGTGCTTGTAGACGTAGGCGGTGACAGGCCCTTCAGTAGCGTTGGCGAATCCCGTCCACCCCGCGTCTGGCGAAGCGATTTTGACCGCATTGGAAACGTCCAGTCTGCGCTGGCCCGACACGCCGTATCCGATCGTTTTTCCATCGACGTCAGTCAAGACGATAAGCAACGTCTCACGGTCCGCAGTCGTCGCCCAGCCAGTCGCATGTGTAACGCCCTTGTCCGTGGACGTTGCGTCGAGATGCCCTAGACAGAAGCTTTGATCCACGCGGGTGGCGTCGAATTTCACGACTCCAGCGTCGCGCAGCCAGCCGCGCCCGTACAGTCCGACTTCATAGTCGGCGGCGAAATTTGCGTTCGCTACAAACCAATCGTGCATCGAAGCCGGATAGATCGTCGCGTCATACTCGGGATGGTCGAGACCGATTTTTTGGCCCAGCACCGCGAGTTTCCATTTGAACAGGTAGGCATTGTCTTCGAACGCTTGGGATTGGTAGAGTGCGGTGAACGTAAGCAGCGCGAGCGGGGCGACGGAGGCCAGGAGCCGCGCGCGACGTGTGGTCACGACATCAAGAACTAGAAGCGCGAGAACGGCAAAGCTGACTACCACCGGCGTGGTGTAACGTCCCGACACCGACGCGCCGAGTCCGAGCATCCAGCGACTGCTCGAAGCGCCCATCGCAGACGCAACAACAAGCCCGTACGAGGCGATAAGGAACGACCTGTACGGGGTGATCTGGGCCTTTGCGAACAGACGCACTGTGACAACTGTTGCGACCGCAAGCGACACAATGCCGAACAGGGCAGATATCTTCAGACTCCATGTCCCCCAATCCATGGCATTGGATGAAATCATCGCGGCGATGGTGTTCCACGCGAAAAACGTTGGATTCCCCATGAACGCCGCGAAGAATTTGAGCCGAATAAGTGAGATATGTGCGGCCGCAGGATCGATCGGCAGAACGGGTTTGTAGTACCCATGGAAATAGATCAGTGCGCACACGGCGCCGCCCGCTGCCACGATGAGAGATTCGCGGATAGGCCGACGCTGCAGAACGCCTTGGATCGCCATGACGCCGAAGGCAACGACGCCGTTACCCATGCTTAGCGTGGATGCGACGCAGAAGAGCATCGCCAGCGAGATTCGAAGTGGCCGGTTGTCAGAGCGGGAAAATTGCGCGAAGGCCATCAGTGCGAACAGATAGACAGCAATGCACTGGCTCTGGAAACCCCACTTGATATTTTCTGCTTGAACCCAGAGCAGGAGGAACCCGAGGATGAGGCCGCCGACGAGCAGCGGAGGATGTAATTCCTTGTGTCCGGATCGGTATTCACGCCATAGCACAAGAGCCACGGCGAAGAGCAAAACGTAGTTCGCGACAACGGTGAAAACATTGCGACCGCCGAACAGAACGATGTCCAGCCAGAAGAGCATGCGCGAAAATACAATCCGGTGCTCCATGTGCTGAGCCCAGAAAACGGCGTAGTTGCCTTCAGTGAGGTCCTTGAAGAACCCTAGTTCTCCGTCCCATTGATCTCCATAAGGGATGGGCGAGAAAAAGTGATACCCGCCATAAATGGACGTGGCGACAATCAGGGCGGCAAGGAGCGAGGCCCAAATAGAGAGGGTGCGCGACAACGTATTCTCCGGGAATGGTCGCGCGAGTATGCCATATCGGATCACATGCGTTACCTGGGCATTCGGATCGTGGGGTTTCAGGCGCCGCCATAAGAAAACGGCGCCGTGTTGTGGGGAAATTTATGCCCCGAGGACTTCGCGTAAGTGACAGGGGTTCCCCAGGTACCAGCGTACACGCCGCCACACTGTCGGGACTTGCGATGACGTTCCGAGCGGGATCAAGGGGACGCAATGCTGTTCCTTGAATACAGATTCTGAGCCGCCATCGTTCAAGGGAGGGTGATTTCATATCAGCATGTGCGATGCCGGCACGACGTGCACATGTCCGCCAAGACAAGGATCGGGACTATGTCTTCGGCGCGTTGGTCAAGGGCACCAAAGGCCTGAGAACTGCGGCCTACTTTGTCGGCGGCAAAAACAGGTTTGTTGCAATAGATTGAGGATCAATGCGCAGGGTTTCGAGGACGACGCGTATGTTCCTGCGCCATAGAACGTTCGCCGACGTCGTCAACGTCATTTGCTTTACGCGCAACGTGTTGGCGTTGCCCGACGCCATCGCCAGGAAGTCATTGTTCGACCTCACCAGCGGCGACAGGACGAAGCCGGTTTTTCCCATTGATGGAATGTATCGAAACCGGAAAATGCGGTCATCGGTCAAGGTCAATTCGATGAACACTTCGGGTAGCTTGTAAAGACCGAGTGCTATCTGGCCAAGCAGTGTAGGCTGCATGTCAATCTTTGCGATCACGATGCCGTCGCTTGGGGGAACTGCAACAGGAATATTGATCAACGCTTCCGTATCGCTCAGGGGCATCAGTTCTGACGCGATGGGCACACTTCTACGAACCATGCGTAGATAACTTTGATCCGGGTTCGCTATCGAAAACCGGTCGACTATCGAATAGCGACTGAGCAACTCGCGCCAGCTGAGCGCATCTTCAATTGACGGTAACCGATGATCGATGGCAATGACCGTGAACATGATGTTCTGCGGAGCGTTGACACCGACCAGATGTTCCGCGTTCATTCGATCAAGTTTCGGTGTGTACGCTGAGTAGCTTTGAATGATCGGTCGCGGAGCCCATTTAATGTCGTTCGCAAACAGAATATCCATTCGCATCGGATAGACGTCGGCTGTTCCCGTGATGTTGGGGAGCGGCGCCCGATCATGAATCTCCTGTTTCGTCGCAGCGAACATCTGGGGGAAGGAGTCCAGTCCAGTTATACGCCTAGCGAGCGTATCGAACAGCGGCCTGTAGACGTCATGCGTTCGTTGGAGCACGAGGTCGCGACGAAAATCTGGCATTGAATGCTCAATCACGCCCCACCCGGACAGCGCCACCAGAGCGGCCACGATCCCTTGTCTGACCGTCAGCATTGGTGCAAGCGACAATCCGACAGTAATAAACGCCGCTGCTGCGATACGCGGGTGCATGTCCTGACGCACAAATCCCGACTTGAAACACACGAACAGATAGAACACAAAGCCCGCAATCGCGATTGCACCCAGCAAACCGCGCGAACGGGCCACATAGAAGTAGAAAACCAAAACACAGAGGGATGCTGCTATAAGCCAGTGATAGACCTGTGATACGTGCCCTTCTATAGACATTGCCTCGGAATATCCCGAGATTATCGGAGCCTGGGCAAGGAAGAATTGCGGTAGCGCGTCAAGCGGTTGGCCAGTCCAAACCCAACCAGATGCCATTGATAAAAGCGTGATCAGAACAACCGCTACGGCCATCCTGAGATGCTGCCCGCAGACGAGCATGACCACTGAGAGAGCGAGTTCCACCGCAACAAGCCCAGAAAAGCTCGCCTTTATTAGTGGCAGAATTCCGATCGACATTGATACTGCGCTGACAAGCAGCGCAGCCGACGAGGTCATCTTGATGCGCGCGATGCTACCGGGCGGCAGGCTGATACGAAACGTGATGAGCATCAACAAAAGCGGCGGCGTCATCAACGTTGCATCCCGCACCCACGATTCGGCGCCCAGCAGTGGAAGCAGCAGGAGTAGTAGCGGCCTATTGTTGAAGCTGAGCAGGGCAAAGCCAGCGCAATACCCGATCGCAATGATCGCGCTCCCGATGAGTGCGATTGGGTAGGTCGCGGGATGGTATAGCTGGGTATAGACCGAGGCAAACGGACCAAACGTGAAAATCACGTCTCGCCCAAAAACGAGATGATTGGCGACGGCCTCATTTAGTGCATATGTCCAGACCTCGACGCTGCTCATGGCAGGTCCAAACGGCATGATCGACAAGCCTGCGATAAGTAGCGACAGCACCGCGAGGACTTTGATCGGGGTTCGCAGGCCCAGAGCTGCAACTTGTTTTGTTTGATTGATTGTGGCGCTCATGTGTGTCGCGGACGAAGAGGGGCAGCGCGAATAGTAACAAAATGGTTGTGTTCCAAGTCTTCGGCTTCCAGACTCGCTGTTTCGCCGCAACGGTCGTGTTGTCCGTGCCATCGGCAGAGGCCAACACGATGCTTGCCTGCAATGCCAGGGCCTGTGCGGTCTTACGTCGCATTCTCACCGCTTGCAGGGTTTCGTGCTCCGAATCGCTCAGCACGAACTCTGCTTGACGCTATCTAATCGCTGGCCTTTCAAGGTCCAAGGACCGCTCATCCTCCGGCATAACTACCTCTACGCACGCACTACCATGCAACGGACGCCCCGGATGTACCGAGTGGCGTCAGAGCCGTTCACACGCCGACGATGAACTGCGCGATTTGGTCGGACGCATCCAGCACAGTGACTCAGTGCGAATGATTGAGAGAGCCGATCTCGATGGAGGCGAATAATGGCTCAGTGTTGTCCTGCAGGCGCGAAGCGCGACTTCGATGCATGCCATGTACAATTACCAATCCTTACACGGTCGAAACGGCAAGCGCAACGCATACCTTCGGCCAACCGGAGATGGAGACAGGGCCAATGCGCGAAGCGCCGATTCACCCAAACGATGACATGTTCCACGGTTCGCACGAGCACTACGCTTCGGTCGGCATGCAAATGGCCGATTTCGTCGCGCGCGCGGCAGAACTGGCTGGCGCCGAATCGCCGATGATTCTCGAACTCCCGTGCGGATATGGCCGTGTAACGCGTCAGTTGGCGGAACGATTTGACCCCTCGCACATTCATGTGGCGGATATCATGGCCCCGTCTGTAGATTTCTGCGTTGAAACCTTTGGGACCATTGGGTACCACATCACTGATCCTGTGTACGAGTTCAAAAACATCCCTGCAGAAACATTCGATGTCGCTGCGCTAGGCTCGCTCGTTACCCATTTGTCCAGTTATAACGCGCGCTCGGTTATCGGACATTTTTTTTCGAAGGTCAAACCAGGGGGTGTCGGTGTAGTCACCACGCACGGTGAGAAATCGCGCGAACATCTTGGTATTGGGGATTGCTATCAAGTCGGCGAGGCCGCACGTCAGCATCTGTTGAACAGCTACGACGCAAATCAGTTTGGCTTTGTGAACTATCGAGTCGATCACTCACTTGAGGCAAAGACCGTAGATTACATTGGTGACAGCTACGGCATCTCGCTCACTCCCGGTGATTGGGTGAAAGACGTCTGCGCGGAAAACGACCTGACTATCGTCGAGCATCTCCCTGGCGGCTGGGACAATCACCAGGACGTGTTTCTAATCAGGAAATAATCCAATCTACGCCGCTTGGCGTCGGTAGCACCCGACGCTAACCCCGAGTAACGACATTCATCGTATGTGGATGCGGTCGCAAAGCATAGTAGTCGAAGAAATGCTGTTGCCACAGCGCACACACCGTATCCATTTGTTCGATGAGATCCGATCCGAAAGCATGTCCAGAATCTGCGGCGTCAATTTTGGCTCGCATGCGGTCCAGCAGCAATCGCTCGAAATCGTTGTTGCAATAGCCCTTTATTTGCTCGTGCGTGAGCGGATAAGCAACGGTGTTCGTGTCCGCATGAGTCGAGACGAAAGTGCTAAATAGACGCTCGACGATGAACGGCAGAAAGGGTGCGGGATCCGTATGGCTGGTCTCCTCCATGACGTTCCGTGCTGCGACGTGTGTCGGTTCAGACTCCAGAAATTCGGCGATCGGAACCAGAACGCCGCCTACGTAACGTTCCCAGAACTGCTGGGATCCCACCCAGAAATTGCTATAGGCGAGGTACCGGGAATCGTGCCTCGGCGTCTTGCCGAGCTTCCAACCCAACTTGCAAGCGTCGATTAGTTCTTGCGCCGCACGGGTAAGTCCAGGATGGGCATGCTCGCCCTGCATCCAGACGTTATACGACCAATAGGCAATCTGCGGAAATGGATTGATGAAGCAGACGTCCGCGTTAGCCTGCGCTTGCACGAATTCGAGGAAGCGGGCGCCTGATATCTTTGCCTTCAGGCTGAACTTCGGAGAGAACAGGCCCGTGAAGTCGTGGCGTAGGTGAACCTTGTTGCGATACATGTCGACAAGGATCCCGAATTCACGCCACTCTGGCCGTGCGTTCTCCGCACGCACGAGGGGAATAAATTCAGGGTCGGCGAGTGCCTGATCCTTCGCGTAAAGCGGCTCGTAGATCGCAACGCTCTTGTTCATACTTGGCCTACGCGCTCCACGCAATAGCGTTTCAGGTCGCTGCGCCACTTCAGGTAGGTGAATGACGCATTGGGCACGGTGAAGCTTGGGTAGCGCGTTTCGATAGGAATGCCCAGCAGGTGTTGTAGAACCACGCTAATGGGTCCGCCGTGTGCAACTGCTGCTGTTATTCCCGGCTCCGAGGCATGGGGCAGTACTTCGAGATCTACCCAGTTGCGTACGCGATCTGCCATATCCAGATGCGACTCACCGCCTTCATAGCGATTGGTGATGTCGTCGTTGAACGTCGGATACGCAGCGTTAAACTCAGCTTCACGCCACGTGGCATAGATGCCGGGATTGGTTTCGGCAAGCCGGGCGTCAAGCTTCATCGGTGCTGATTCACCGAAGACGATTTGCGCTGTCTGATGGGCACGCTTCCAAGGGCTGGAAAAGATGGGGGACGGTTGATAAGCAAATCGCTCCAGTGTCTTCGCAAGCTGTGTGGATTGTGTTTTGCCCAGGTCCGTGAGCGGGTCCTGGTTGGTCGAAATGAGCAGCCCTTGCGCATTTGCGGTCGACTGGCCGTGCCTGATCAGTAGAAGGTCCATAGTTCGGATTGAGTCGACTAGATTGAATTTTCGCTGGTTAAAAGTGCCATTAGCGTCTGCGCGGGTGCCGCAAGTCCAAACCGCTGGTGCACATCGTCGAACGCATTGCGTTTCATCTCCTGTCGCAACTGGCTATCCTGATACATCTGTTCCATGGCTTCAGCCCACTCGTCAGCCGTATTGTTCACGAGATAGCCCGTCACCCCATGCGTCACGGCATCTTCGTATACGGGGCTTTTCGAATAGATGCCCGGAATGCCGAGGCTGCCATAGTCGATGTATTTGATACATGACTTGCAACTATTGAAGAACAGCGCCTCGGGGTCTTCCCGGCCGCCAAGCGGAACAACGGAGAACAGATAACCTGCGTCGCGTATGGCGGACTTATAAGCCGCGTTGTCGAGAAAGCCCTTGGCCGCCAGGCGCGGAATCCGGGACATTTCCGGAAATCCATCGCCCCAAAATTCCAGCGACACTTCCGTATGCCGGTTCATGAAGTCCACGAGGACCTTGAAAAAGTCCTTTCTGAAGTGGACAAGCTTGATGCCGTCAGTGTTCGAAAACATGATCTTCGGCGGTTGGACTTCTCGCCAATCGCTCGGATCCGACGGAATAGCGCTGTGATCAAAGCCGTTGGAAATGATGGACACAGACGAACGAATACGCTGCAATTTATTGCGCAACGCTTCGTTGGACACCGTCGCCACGGAAGCATGTCGCAGCAGCCAGGTTATGTTCGCCAGCAGGTCGTCGTTCAGATCAGTGACGCTGTACATCGGCAAGTCAATGATCCAGTCGTCCATATCGTAGATCGTTCGCAGGCCCAGATCGTTGGCCATGCGCATCAAGTCTACCGCCCGGTTGGAGGTGTGCTTGTTAAACAACACCGCGTCAAAACGCCTGAGCTGGCCGATCGTAATGTCGCCTTCGACAATTTCCTCCCATTCGATCATGCCGTGATTGGCCATGTAACCGAGCAGGGGACCAAAGCGGGCGGCAATCGACCTCGACATCAATTTGTCGTGTGATAGCGAAACTCGCTGCACTACCAGCAATCGTGGGATTCTTGGCATGTCAAATACTTTCTCTTGCTAGCATCTCGGCGAGTTGTGGCCCAATGGTTGAAGCTGAATGCCGGTCCAGCACACGTTCGTACGTCTGCAAGATTTTCGATTCACGATCCGCGTCTGTCATTGCGCCTTCGATCGCTTTTGCTAATCCTTGTACCGAATCAGTGGGCGCATACCAGACACCGTCTGCGAAATGCTCCCTTTGCCAAGGGCCATCGCCAATAACAAGTGGTTTGCGCATGATCGCGCCCTCCAGGCTCGAACGGCCTGGCGGATCGATGCTAGCTTCAACTATGACTGCGCAGTTGGAAATGATCGAACGCAGGAGCGCACTGCATGGTTGCACGAAGGGTAGGAAGATGATCCCTGGGTGTGCTTCCTTGACGCATTGCCGGTAATACTCGTCGTCTCTCGCACCGCCGACGAACACGCCTTCGAGCTTAAGTTCGTTCAACGCCCGGATCAATTGCAACTGGTTCTTGATCGGTTCAATCAGGCCGAGACATAGTGCGAAGTTAGTCGCATTGCAGATCGTCGACAACAGATCGTTGTCTGCCGGAGCGAGAAAGCGATCGGAAACGCATGTCGGAATGACCAGGAGTTTGTCTTCCGGTACGGAGACATACTGCGTAAAGTTGGCGAGTTCCGCTTGTGATTTGAATAACAGCTTGTGCACACCACGAGTGATTTCGACAATTCTCGCAACCTCGTTAGGGGTTGGTGCGTCGGTCCACCAGACATTCGGCCAAAGGAAGACAGGCTTGTTCTTAAATCTGGCCTCTCGAAGAATGGCCTCTCCGTCCGCGTGTACCGAGAAATGGATGATTCCGTCGTAGAAACTGAGTGGCCGGCTGCCGATTCCGTAAATGTCCGTATGAACACCGGAAGCCTTCATGATTTCGGCGACCTGTACGAGCTCGGACTCGCCTCCGCCGCTTACAGTGAATGCCGTGCTGTACGTGGTGAGCAGGAATTTCAAACCCGTCATGTCGTTCTCCCGGTCGCAAGCTGTGTGAACAGATTGCGCCACACTTCATCGCTGGTCTTTAGAAGGATATCCTTGGCGCGATTCAAGTAGATTTCGCGCGACTGCCCGGCCTTGGCGCCGGTGACATTGACCAATTGCGCGAGCAGCGTTGCCCATGAGTCGGCAGGCGCGTCAGACGGTAATATGCTTTCGGCGAGACACAACTCTTCGGCTGCCGTGCCCGCACGCACGAGTACGGGCTTCCCGTAATGCATCGCTTCCAGTACGGGCACGCAAAACCCCTCGTGGCGACTGGTCACTAGCAGAACGGCTGATCGTTCGAAGCAATCAAGTAGATCGCAGTCATCCAGCGTGCCCTTGAAATCGACATGGTCGAGCACGCCGAGTCCGCGAGCATAGTTAATCAGGTATTTCGAGTAGTCATAGTTCGGCATGCTGCCTACGACCGACAGCGTTGAAGGCACACCGAGGTTGCGTAACCTGTGCAGAATCTCGATGCCATCTTCGATCCGCTTGTGTGGAACGACACGGCCAACCATCAACAGTTCGGCATTCGCGTGCGGTGCGGTGCGCGAGTCCGGATTGCGGCTGAACGCGGGCATGTCGGAGAAGACGGGCGGGACAACTTCAATCGATGCATGCCCCGCTACGTCTTCAAGCGCTTGCGCAGAAAAATGCGAGTTCGCAACGAGTAAATCGAAGGCTCCGAGGGCGGGCAACTGGGCGAGCGCGTCCTGGCACAATTGAGCAGTGCGCGGTTCGAAAGCGCGCAGCAGTTCCGGATCTGTTACGCCATGGAAATAGCCAATCTTCTTGCACTTTAGCTTCGTTATCTGATCCAGGCGCGGATCGAAAATTGAATAGCTAAGGAAGAGGACATCGTCGGGCTGAACCGCGGAAGATAGTTCGCTGAGAGGATGCACTCTCTCGTTAGCGGCATCGTGATTCTGTGCGTACAGCTCCGCTGCGAAGCCAAGCCGCCGCGCAGTTCGAGCCACGCCGAGGCAATGGTTTCCGACAGCGTCGCCGCTGAAGATGTCTGGCGCGCAGATCAGCACTCTCATGGAGACACGACTCCCGCTTTGATTTCCGCCAGTCTATCGGCGTACGCACGAGCGACTGCTTCGATGGAATAGTCGCGGAGAATACGCGCCTGCCCGGCCTTGGCAACGCGTTTCCGGCGGTCTTGGTCTTCAAAGACTGTACGGATCTGTTCCGCTGCGGTCGACACCTCGGGATCGCACCAGTACTGACCCTCGTAAAACAGATAGTCGCCTGCGCGCAAGGGGACGAGGTCTCCATCTACAAGAAAGGATGTCTGCTCGTCGCAGAAATCCACATTCCCCGAGAAATTCGTTACCACGACAGGCTGTCCCAATAGCATGGCTTCAGCAATCACGCGCCCGAACCCTTCGCTACGATGGAGCGAGATATATGCGTCGCATGCGGCCATAAAATCGACCGTATCCTGGCGGCTCAGTCGCTCCGAGACGATACGG
The DNA here is from genome assembly GCF_046026675.1 of Paraburkholderia sediminicola. Taxonomy (GTDB): domain Bacteria; phylum Pseudomonadota; class Gammaproteobacteria; order Burkholderiales; family Burkholderiaceae; genus Paraburkholderia; species Paraburkholderia sediminicola_F. Next base: position 770,667 of record NZ_JAQQEY010000001.1, read on the forward strand.
ATTCGAGGGTCCTGTGCGGCGAGTTCGCACACTGCGCGCCATGTGGGATCGCTGTCTCGCACATTCATCGCTTTGACGATCAGGCTGACGCCGGAGGTCTGGGCGCCAAATGCTTTCTGAAACGCATGGATACCGGCGATTGGATTCTTTCGCGTCAGCCACGAGTTGCCGTCGAACATCAAGTAGAACAGGAACTCGTTGGACGGTAAGCCAAACCGGCTACGGTCGGGATTCACCGGCGCAGGGATGCTCACTGCCATCGGAACGTGATGGACTGCAGTTTCCCCTTGCCTCGCGAATGCCGATTGTACGAACCTGCTTTGCGCCCAAATTTCGTCGACGAGCCGATGAAGCTGGCCGAAGGCGCTCGGCCACTGCGGCAATTCCCACGGCCATGCGCCGATCTTGTACGTGTCAGCCTCAATGAGGTTGCGTCCGCCCTCGAGCGAAAGTCGCAGCATTTCGGGCGGCGGCAGGCAAAAGACGCTCAACCCGTACTTGAGGTTGACGCTCAGCAAGTGGTCGACGGTCGTATCGAGTTTCGCCGGGCCCGCCATGGGCGCATTGATCAGCGCGCATGGAATAGCGGAGAGCCCAAGGGCTTTCGACGCCATTCTTGCGTCTTCGCCGAGCCCGAGCACTCCCTGCGGAAATCCGACAATGTTGACCCCGAACGGGCGGGCGCGCCAGGCGCGCTCGATCGACATAACGTATTGATTGCCGCCGCCTTCGGAAGTGGTGCCAACGATAGCAATGGAGATCGAACCCAGCGTTGGATATTCGTTTCTGCCGTGGTTTTGCCACCAGCGGACCAGCTCGGTTGCTCCGGCCTCCGTGCTGGTGTCAAATGCCGCCGTCAAGTCAGCGCGGTCCTGCCGGATCGATTCAAGGAATTGGGGGACGGCAGAAGCGGGTGTCCCGGGGGCCGACTCCGATGCCAGCAAGGTCGGCAAGAGGGTGTTTGTCGACCATTGAATAACCGGGTAGGCGAACTGTCCCTCGCTATCCCACCAGGTCAATGCAGCCAGGCGTCCAGTCAATGTTTTCAGATCGAACGCCTGCCGCAAATCAGGCCGATCGCGACACATCAGAATCAGAAAACGGGGAAGAGGGATCCCCGTGGCGTTATCGAAGTCATCGAGCTCAAAGAGACTCTCAGGCACGCCTGAAAGTATCCATCTGATGCTCGGGTATTGGTCCTTTCTGTGATCGCGCCACCAGCCCAGAAATGCGATTCGACCGGCGAAGGTCCCGAGATCGTACGCTTGCCGCAAATCGGCGCGTTCGTTTCTGATGAGGTGTAGCAGACGCGGGCACGGCACTTCTTCGGCATTACTGCTTTCGTGTGTTTCGAGAAGTGCGTGAAAGATCTCTGCCGGGGACCAGGCGATCCTTGGGTATTCGACTTGACCGCGCTCTTGCCACCAGCTCACGCACCCCAGTCGACCGGCAACTGTAGTCAGGTCAAAAACCTGTTTCAAGTCTGCTCGATTTTCGACGATTACCGAAAGAAACGCAGGTAAGTCGAAGCCACTTGGCCCGTCGATATCGGCCGGCTCGAGCAAAGTTGCGGTCAGATGCTTTCCGTCCAGAATGCTCGGCGCCGTGCTCTTTAGCCAATACGCGATGCTTCGGGGGTGTTCCGAGATTAGCGTTGCATTGTCGAGTTGCTCGACATACGCAAGGTCTTGCGATCGGGGTTTCCAATCGAAGTCTGGGTAGTCTGTACGCGCGACTGATTCCCACCACAGATACAGTGCAATTCGGTCGGTAAGGGTTTTGCAGGAAAACTCAGCGAGGTCCGCCCGAAACTTAAGCAAGAAGTAAACGGCGCTGGGCAACGCGAACCGCTCGCTTTCGGACGGGTGTCGTGCTTGATCCAGCCACTCGGTTGTTTTTGTCATTTCTTTACTGAATCAGGTCGGCAACTCGGGAGGGCCACGCAAAGGAGAAGTCCTCGTGTTCCAACGTCAGGTTCGGCGAATAGCATGGGTCATTCAGCAAGAAATCACCCCAGCGCTTCTGCACGTACGCGACTTCCCGATTGAATCGGGCGATCTTCTCCGGATTGTCTTCATATCCGCGAGTCGCAGACTCGTGGTGATACAACTCGGCATAAGGGGTCCACACATTGCGATATCCCTCTTTGCGAACGCGCAAGCAGAAGTCGACGTCGTTGAACGCGACCTGTAGTTGTTCGTCGAGTCCGCCGACCTGCTTGAAAATCGATTGCCGTACCACGAGACAGGCAGCGGTCACCGCGCACATCGAACTACGCAGCAGTGTTCTCGAAAAGTAACCCGGCTGAGGCTTGGCGCTATGTTTATGCGAGTGACCGGCAACACCCCCGACACCGATAATGACGCCGGCATGCTGCAGTGTGTCGTTCGGATAGAGTAGTTTCGCGCCGACACAGCCCACGCCCGGTTGCAGCGCGAGCGATACCATTTCGCTCAGCCATTCCGGCGTGATGACTTCGATATCGTTGTTCATCAGACAGACGAAATCGGCTGTACTCGCAAGCCCTACGCGATTATTCAGTGCCGAGTAGTTGAACGGGGCATCGTCCCGCTTCACTGTCACGACGCCGTCTGCCTGCAAGCGGGCAAAGAGTTCGTGCGTCGCTGGTTCAACCGAACCATTGTCGATGATCGTGATACGAAAGTTCTGGTAGGTGGTCTTTTCGCGAATCGACGCCACACATTGTTCAACCAGACGAGCAGCATCGCGCGTCGGAATGATGATTTCCACCGATGGTTGTGCATCCGGGAGTTCGTAGCACACCTTGTTGTAACCGCTTGCTCCGGGCGCCGGTTCGACATGGCCCTTTACACCTTTTCTCTGCAAGTGCTCGTCGATTGCACGCATTGCCGCGATGTGTGCATACGGCTTGGCTTCATGCGTGGATGCAGTGCTTTGCGGGTGTACGCGCCAGTGATAGAGCACGCGCGGAATGTGATGAATCGCACCTTCGCCGCAGTAGTCAAGGAATCGCAGCGCCAGATCGTAGTCCTGCGAGCCGTTGAACTCGTCACGGAATCCGCCGATTTCCCGCATTGCCGAAGCACGGTACACGCCGAAGTGCGTGATCATGTTCTGGCTAAGGAACAGGTCATAGTTGAACGCTGGCTTGAAATACGGTTCGGAACGTACGCCGTCCACCGAAATCTTGTCTTCGTCGGAGTAGATCAGCGCGGCTTCCGGATGCTCCTGTATTGCTTCTGCGACACAAAACAGTGCGAGCGGGTGAAGTTCGTCATCGTGATCCAGCAAGCCTACGAACTCACCCGTGACCAGTTCGAGCGCGCTATTGCTCGCTGCACTGATGCGGCCGTTCGTGGTGCGGTAGGTCACCTTGATGCGCGGATCTTTGCGGGCATACTCCGTAAGCGTTTTTCGAACGCTGGGGTCGGAGGAGTTGTCGTCCGCGATGCAAAGCTCCCAATTGTCGTACACCTGGTTGATGACCGAATCGATTGCCTTGCGAAGCCAGCGCTCAGGCGTGTTGTAGGTCGGCATCAGCACGCTGAATAGCGGTTTGTCCTTCCAGCCCGACACGCGCTTGCGCAGCGCGGTGTATGTGGAACGTTGTGGCTCGTGCGACTTGATCCACTTCGGATAGTCGCGACGGCCGTCGGCCACAGGCGCGGGTGTGTTTGTGACAAGGCCTGGTTGCGAAGCCAGCATGTGGCGTGGCCGATGCAGAACGAACGGCACCTCACGTGCCAGAAGCTCAATGTTGAAATTGCTAATGGAGAAGAGACCGGCTTGTGCGATCGGATCCAGGCGCAACGCGTTCGTGGTGAAGGGCAGAAGCAGATCCTGCTTGACCGTGCCATCCGAACCGACTGTCATGTAGACGGCCGTTGCTTCGGACATGCCGTGGCCTGCGTCGTAGTAAAGGACGCAAGGCGACGCTGGCAGCTTGTCAGTCTGCAACTGAAAGGAGACCCGGACATGTCTACCCACCATCTTCTTCCAGCCTTTGATCCAGAACTGCGGATCGTTATTGATCGCTAGCCACGGAAAAGCCGCACTCGACGTTTTCTCAACGTTCTTTAAAGGACGCAACTGAAATTTCATATTCTTACACCAGGGAGCGGTAAGTCGTTTCTAATTGAGTGAGCACCGTTTGCCAGTTCAGGTGTCGACGGTGAGCCTCAGCGGCGTGCATCGTGCGCGAACCTCGCGGTTTTGCTACTCGGCGTATCGCGTCAACAATGCTGTCGACGTTTGAGGGATCCAGATACTCCACCTCGTCGCCGAAGTATTCGCGTGTGGACCCCACCTCAGTCACCGCGGCGGGGCATCCTGCTGCATGAGCCTCGAGTGCGGCGAGCCCCGGTGTTTCCAACGTGCTCGGCAAAACGAACACTTCGCATGCCGCGTACGCGGAGCGAAGTGCCGGCGAATCATGGGCTAATGTACCGGCGTAAATAAGCTGGTCACCACCCTCCGCGAAGCACGCCTTCGCATATTCCGGATCACGCTGATGGCCGATCAGAACGAGCTTGAGTTCGGGGAACGATTTCATCGCCTTGACCAGTGCCAACTGGTTTTTGCGCGGCTCGATGTTGCCGACGTTCAGCACGAAGCGATCGTGAATCTTGAACTCACTGCGAAACAGCTCGGGCGCGACCGGCTCGTAAAAGCTTTCCTCGACGCCGTTCAGAACCGTGACGAATTTTTCTCGTGGGAGGTCAAAGATCCGCGCGAGCGTTTCGCACTCGATGTCGGAGTTCGCAACGACGCGGTCCGCCAACGAAAACTGGTGATGGATCTCGCCAATCGGATAGAGATGCTTGGTCTCCTCCGTCACCCACAGACTGGACGAGACCACCAGGGGCAAGCCCAACTGCTTAACAAAGTTGCAGAAATGGACCGAGCCGCCAACGCACGAGAAGAAGTGGACCACGTCATGTTCGAGGAACCGCGGGTTCCATTGATCGAACAACGTGACGTCCACTCCGTGCGCGGGTAGATGCTTGCGATACGCAAGCAGCTGTATTTCTCCGCCTCCGGGGGTATGGAAGGCCATTGGGTAAGTGGCGAACAGCACTTTCATGGATGGGACTCTATCTGCTCAAACTTTTATTCAGATCGACAATGCCTGCCAACGCACAGGCGCGCATGATGCGCTCGCGGTCACGCGGCGCGGAACGGCGATCCGTAAGATGCCTGATGGCGATCCGGCCGGCACGTCGCGGGACGTACGCGCTGCGGCGTGATGCAATGCCCAGTGGTAACAGTGGTAACTAAGTGTCGACTCACCGGAGCGCGGGTCGCCGCGCCTCCACGTCGCTCTGGGGCGAAGTTGATTGTGCTGTCGTCGAGCACGTCAGACCGAAACTGCGAATTCCACATGCGCGAATATGTTTGAGATGTTAAGAAGTGTTCGAACTGGCGTCTGAGTGGCCCGTCCGTTTTATCATCACGACCCGAGACCTCTGCCGTGCTTTCAGCCCGTTGACTACTCGCGCATTTTAGCGCCTAACGCTTACGAGAACCGGGTTGAAGCGAAAGCTGCCCGCATACAATACGGTTCCCAAACAGACTTCCACAGAAGCATCGCCGATGCCAGATTGTATCGTGTCTCATCAGCCTGTCCCGCCGTTTGTAGACGGGGTAATCCATGCCGGAGCGTGGTCACGTCGCCAGTTGGACGCCACCCGATGACTCAACGCGTGCTGATTACCGGCGCCAACGGTTTCGTTGGCCGTGCGGCATCCCGAGCATTGCTGCAGCGCGGCGACAGCGTCGTCGGCGTAGTACGCCGCCCGCAAACCAGCGTCGAAGGCGTCCGCGAATGGCTCTTCGACGCGAACGACTTCGAAGGCATCGACCAACGCTGGCCAGTGGCAACGCGCTGCGACGCGGTTATCCACCTCGCGGCACGCGTGCACATGAAGCATGAAACGACGGCCGATCCTCTCGCGGCCTATCGCGCCACCAACGTCACAGGCGCCCTGCGCGTCGCCGCTGCCGCCCGCCGCGCGGGCGCGCGTCGCTTCGTCTTTGTCAGCAGTATCAAAGCAGTAGGAGAAAGCAGCGCCGGCCGGCCCATTACCGAAGCAGACGAACCCGCGCCCACCGACCCCTACGGCATCTCCAAGCTTGAAGCCGAGCGCGCGCTTATCGCCTACGGCCGTGAATCAGGCCTCGAAATCGTGATCGTGCGTCCGCCGCTGGTCTACGGCCCCGGCGTGCGCGCCAACTTCCTGCAGCTGATGCGTGCCATTGCTAACGGCGTTCCGCTGCCCCTCGGCTCAATTGCAGCCCGTCGCAGCCTCCTGTTCGTCGACAATCTGGCCGACGCGCTCGTGCACTGCACAACCGACCCACGCGCTGCCGGTGAGACCTTCCACGTCACTGACGGCCACGATCTAAGCGTCTCGGAGCTGGCCCGGGCACTTGCAATGCAACTGCACGCGCCGGCGCGCCTGATACCCGTTCCCGTCGGTTTGCTGAGCCTTGCCGGCCGCCTGACCGGCCGCTCTGCCCAGATCGACCGCTTGATCGGTGAGCTACGCCTCGACAGCTCTCACATCCGCGAGCGCCTCGGCTGGTACCCGCCTTATACCGTCGAACATGGCTTGCTGGAGACAGCCGCCTGGTATCGCTCAACGCACTAAACCATCCTCAATGCCGATCGCTTCGCTCCTTACCGCCCCTTTTGTGCACCAGTTTCTTTGGGGCCTATTAGCGCTGTGCGCATGCGCGGGGATCCTATGGCTTCTGCTCCGGACTGGCCTTGCCTGGCGCCTCGCCACCGACATCCCCAACGACCGTTCTCTGCATACGCGCCCAACGCCGCGCGTCGGCGGCTGGGGCATCGTGCCGGTGGTCGTGATCCTGATCTGGCTCGCCGCGCCCGCCCTATGGTTGCCTGCGCTGCTGGCTGCGCTGCTCGCCGCGTTGTCGCAAATCGACGACCGCCGCGGTTTGCCCGCCCGAGTCCGGTTTGGCGGCCACGCGGCGGCCGTGGCTGCACTGATCGTCGTCTACCCGGCCGTTGCACCTTGGTGGGCCCTGGCAGGGCTGGCGTTCTTACTCATCTGGCTGGTCAATTTGTACAATTTCATGGACGGTTCGGACGGTCTTGCCGGTGGTATGGCCCTGTTCGGCTTTGGCGGCTACGCGATCGCCGCGTCCATTTCCACCCATCCGGACCCCGCGCTGGCGCTGGCTTGCCTGGTAGTGGCGGGGGCGGCAGCGGGGTTTCTGCTGTTCAATTTTCATCCCGCCCGGATTTTTCTCGGCGACGCGGGTTCGATCCCTTTGGGCTTTCTGGCTGGCGCCCTCGGGTACTGGGGCTGGCGCGAGGGCGTGTGGCCAATCTGGTTCCCGGCGGTAAGTTTTTCTCCCTTTATCGGCGATGCGTCGGTTACTCTGCTTAAACGGCTACTCCGCGGTGAAAAGTTTTGGCAGGCGCACCGCGAACACTACTATCAAAGACTGGTGCAGGGCGGTTTCGGGCACGCATCAACGGCCCGAATTTGGTATTTGTTCATGGTCGCGGGCATAATGCTTGCTTTATGGGCACTAGGTATTGCTGTGGTTTATCAATGGCTTGTCGTCGCCGCATGGGCTGCTGTGCTCGTGCTGGGCGGGCTGTGCATTGATCGCTACTGGCGCCGCCACGTGTCCCGTTCCGGGCAATCTTGAGGTTCTGCGCAATGAAAAGATTCAAAGCCCGATGGCTTTCGTTCAGTGCGTTTGCGTTCGACTTGTGTGCGGTGGCTCTGGCCTGGCTGCTGGCCTACGTGATCCGTTTCAACGGACCCGTGCCGGCCCCGTTCTGGTCGAGCGGACTCCATGCATTGGTGTGGGTACTGCTGATCTACGCCGTAATGTTCCGCAGCTACGGGCTGTATCGGGGCATGTGGGTCTTCGCCAGCCTGCCCGACCTCGTGAGAATCGCCAAGGCGATTGGCGTCGGTGCGGTGGTGGTCGTCATTGGCTCGGCGCTCTTGCAGCCGGCCCCAGTCGTGCCACGCTCTGTCCTGATCGTGTCGCCCATGCTGCTTTTCCTCTCGATGGGCGGCTCGCGCGCGCTATACCGTGCTGCGAAGGAGTTCTATCGCTACGGCGGCCTCGTCGGGCAGGGCAAGCCCGTGCTGGTGCTCGGAGCGGGTAACGCCGGCGCGAATCTGGTGCGGGAGCTAAAACGTTCCGGAGAATGGCGCCTCGCCGGTCTGCTCGACGACGACCCGGTCAAACAGGGCCGCGAAATCTACGGCTACCGTGTGCTTGGCGCTATCAGCGATCTGCACAAGATCACGGCTGAAATGAAGGTCGAGCACGTCATCATTGCGGTGCCTTCTGCTTCGGTAGAAGCGCATCGCCGTATTGCCACGCTGTGCGTGCGCGCGGGCGTCCGCGCGATGACGCTGCCGGCGCTCACGCCGCTTACCCAGGGCCAGGCTTTCCTGTCGCGCGTGCGGCAGATCGATCTCGAAGACCTGCTTGGCCGCGATCCGGTCACGATCGACACGCAGCACGTCGAAGCGCTGCTTAAAAACCGCGTCGTGATGGTGACCGGCGCGGGCGGCTCGATCGGTTCTGAACTGTGCCGGCAAATCCTGCGCTTCGGACCGGTCCAACTGGTGGCGTTCGACGTCTCCGAGTTCTCGATCTACCGCCTCAACGAAGAGCTGCGCGATAAATATCCCGAAGTATCGGTAGTGCCGATCATCGGCGACGCGAAGGATTCGTTGCTTCTCGATCAGGTGATGGGGCGTTACTGCCCGCATATCGTCTTTCACGCCGCGGCCTACAAGCATGTGCCGCTGATGGAAGAGGTGAACACCTGGCAGGCGGTGCGCAACAATGTGCTCGGCACGTATCGCGTGGGGCGCGCAGCGATTCGCCACGACGTCGCCCATTTCGTTTTGATTTCCACCGACAAGGCCGTCAATCCGACCAACGTCATGGGCGCGAGCAAGCGTCTCGCGGAGATGGCTTGTTCAGCGTTGCAGCAGGGCGCAAAACGCACACAGTTTGAAACCGTTCGATTCGGCAATGTGCTCGGCAGTGCCGGCAGTGTGATTCCGAAGTTTCAGGAACAGATTGCGCGCGGCGGCCCGGTGACGGTCACGCACCCGGAAATCACGCGTTTTTTCATGACGATTCCGGAAGCGTCGCAACTTGTGCTGCAGGCTTCCAGCATGGGGCACGGCGGTGAAATCTTCATTCTCGACATGGGTAAGCCGGTGCGGATCGCCGACCTCGCGCATGATCTGATCCGTCTTTACGGCTTTACCGAGGAGCAGATTCGTGTGGTGTTCACCGGTCTGCGCCCCGGTGAAAAGCTGTACGAAGAATTGCTGGCGGACGACGAAACCACCACCCGTACCCCGCATCCGAAGTTGCGCATCGCGCGGGCGCGTGAAGTGCCGGACAGCTTCATCGACAATCTTCTGCCCTGGCTAATGCAGCATCGCGTGCCGAGCGACGACGAAGTACGCCGCGATCTGCGTCGCTGGGTGCCGGAGTATCAGCCGGCTACCGCACCGGCTTTGCGTAGTGTCGGTAGCGTCACGCAAGTCACGCGGGCTTCGTAGAAGCTTGCACAGGTGAGTCCAGCTGTTGTCACATGCGTGAAAAAGGCGCCTCGTGAACTGCACCTCAAAGGTTGGATCAGTGTCCAACCTTGACGGGTCAGTTCACCGCAGCAACTCGCGACAATAATTAGTTACCTCGCTGGCGATTCTCTCGATCGGAACGCTGTCGATATCCTGCTCAGCGGAAACGGTCCGTATCGTCGATTGGGAATGGAGTCGCCACTCGGGCTTGATTTGGCAGAATATCGCGACACCGGGCTTTCCGAGTGCTGCAGCGATATGCATAAGCCCCCCATCCGCGCCAATAAAAAAGGAACTCTGCTTTATCAACTCGGCTGCCGCGGCGATATTCGGCAGGTCTACGTGCGACTCGACATGACCGCAAGCAATGTCGTCATGGACCGCTCTCACAGTATCGAGCGCCATTTCGCCCGTGCCGAGCAGAATGAACCGTGGGCTCGGGACCTGCTTAGGCCAGCTCAACGAAATCTGCTTGATAAGCATCGCCCAGTTTTCGTACGTGCGTCGCTTGTCGCCACCCCCCACCGCGACCGCAATCGTAAATATCTCTGCGCTTCCCACACCCTGGTCAGAGATGCACAACGTGGGTGCGATTGGGCCAGATTCGAGCGTCGATTTGAACACGCGCGTAATCTGTTCGTACGAAAGCTGAATCCTCGAAAAATTCTCGTCCCTGCGGTGCCCCATAATCGAAAACCATGGAGTGAACGGATGGTATTGAATCTTCTTTAAGATGGTTTTCGTAGTGAGGCTTTGGACTATCACCATGTCATACCGCGCGTCGCAGTCGTCCAGCGAACGGGACACACGTCGGAACCGGGCATCCCTGACAAAAAGCTCCACCGGACCGTGTGGCATGCATAGATCGATGGATATGCACGGGTCGATCAGAAGCCTTTGTGACAGATCCATAATGGAGTCACCGATAGTGGCCCAGTCGTAATACCACAGTAATTTTTTGACTTTTTGTGGCGCGGCATGAGCTATCAAAAGCTGCTGACCGGAGAGAAGCATCAAGGCGATTCGCTTGACGGACGAAATAGATATCATGTCGATCGGGATAACGCCAAAAGTCCAGTTCATTGCGGACCCTTGGCGATTCATGGATGCAACTGATGATATTCGTGCCGGCTGCGTTCAGGCGAGAATGTGCCTTGACTATCGCTTCCTCTTCCTTACCACCATCCACCTCGGCGACTTGAACCGCACGATGCTCATATAGAGCCACACATAAGTCGCCGCAAACACCACCACAAAGCCGAACAGATGCAGCGTATGCCGCCAGAACAACGTCGCCGGTACGACTGCGATCAGGCATAGCAGCCACAGATACGGCGATGTCAGCGAGTTCCGCCGCGTCAGCTCACGAGCGGTACGCGCACCCACCGCCCAGCGCATCAACCGCTTATAAACCAGCATGTGCAGATGCACGCCGTCGGGAATCCCAGGCGACATCCCGCGAATGAACTTCTTGCGGTAGATCGAGAAGCAGGTCTCGAAGATTGGGTACATGAAAAGCAGCACCGGATACCACGCCGACACATCGCGATTGCGCATCACCAGCATGATCGACAGCTCGGCGAGCATGAAGCCGATGAAATACGCACCGCCGTCGCCGAGGAAAATCAGCCCCGCAGGGAAATTCCAGATGAAGAAGCCGAGCACCGCGCCCATCATCATGAACGACGCCGACAGCACGATCGGATCCGACACCTGGAACGCAACATAAGCGAGCGAAGCGAACATCATGAACGCGACCATCGAAGCGAGGCCGTTGAAGCCGTCGATGATATTGATCGCGTTGGCAAGCGCCGCGACGGCCAGCACGGTGACCGCGCAGGAGATCACTGCATACGAGAGCAGAAAGTCGAGCGGCGGCACGCTGATGCGCGTCACGGCGATATTCAGCAGGAAGTAGGCGAGCGCGGCGGCAGCCATCGTACAGACGAGCCGCGCGAGCGGTGAGACGCGCTTGGTCAGATCCTCGACCAATCCCGAGCCGAATGCCGGCATGCCGCATGCGATCAGCCCCAGGATGCCGCCCGACACAGCCGGATACGCATGATGCAACTGCACGGCGGACACGATCAGCCCGACCAGAATCCCGGCCCCGCCGATGCGCGGCACCGGGCGCACATGGAATTTCTGCACGCCGGCCAGATCGGTATCGGTCGAGAATTTTTCATGCAAATGCGCATAGCGCACGATCAACAGCGTGATCAGCAGTGAAACGAGGAAGCCGAGCGCAAAACTAAGCATGAAAGTGGGCCTGAGCGAAGACGCCGAATTATACAAACGAAACGCATGGCGCCCAGAAAAGCAGCGTTCGCGCCACGTGGGCGAAAAATCCCAGATAGTGAAGCTTTGGCTACCCGCAAAGCTATGCCTGTCATGGATTCCACCTATGCAGGGAGGTCTCGCGAGGGCCGTTAACCTAGATGCGGTGAAGTGTTGGTTGCCGGCGAAAAAGACGATCGCCGACGCATCACGGGGTTCGCCGCCGATCAATGAGACGTTCCGGAGACCCAATGCTTAACAACATCACCATTCGTGGCGGCCTGACGCTAGTGATCAGCGTATTCGTCGTTTTCCTGCTGACCGTGATCGGCGTCGGCTACGGCGCGCTCAAGCTCGCGAATAGCAGCCTCGACGAAACCCAGCACAGCGCCGCGGCGCTGTCGCATCTGAAGGCGAGCTCGGAGAAGCTGCTGCAAGTGCAGCTCGCGCTCGGCTCCTATCAGACGCTCTTCAGCGTCGGCAAGCAGACCGACGACCTGTTGCCGGCCGCGCATAAGGTGCTGGTCGAGTCGAACAAGGACTTCGGCAACTACATGGCCGGCCCGTTCGCAAGCGAAGACGAGAAAAAGCTCGCGCAGAACGTCGAGCAGGCGCGCAGCGCGCTCGTCGATAAGGCGATCGAACCGGAGTTCAAGGCGCTCAACGACTTCGACTTCAATACCTTCCGCAACATCCAGGGCGAAACGGCGAACGCCTTCTACGCGACCTATTCGAAGGCCATCGACGCGCTGCAGCGCCTGCAGACGGACAGCCAGCGCAAGCAGGCCGAGACGGGAGCCCAGCGGTTCCAGCTTGCGACGCTGCTGTTCGCGGGGATCGGCGCGATTTCTATCGTGATTGGTGTGATGGCGAGGGTCGGTTTGTCGGCGGCGGTGATCAAGCCCGTCAATATGACCATTAAACACTTCGAGCGCATTGCCGCGGGCGATCTGACGATCGCCATCAAAAGCAGGTCGCGCAACGAGATGGGCCAGCTATTGAGCGCGCTGACGAAGATGCGCGATGGCCTCGTCGAAACGGTGGCAAAGGTGCGCGGCAGCACGACGGCGATCACGCAAGGCGCGAACGAGATCGCCTCCGGCAACGCCGACCTGTCGTCACGCACCGAGCAGCAGGCGGCGGCACTCCAACAGACGGCGGCGAGCATGGAGCAGTTGTCGGCAACGGTGAAGCAGAACGCGGACAACGCGAAGCAGGCGAACCGGTTGGCGCAGGGCGCGTTAGAAACAGTAACGCGCGGTGGCGCCGTGGTGTCGCGTGTCACGGAGACAATGGATGGGATCTCCGAGTCGTCGAGGAAGGTGGCTGAGATCATCGGCATGATCGAGGGGATAGCGTTTCAGACTAACATCCTCGCCTTGAACGCGGCCGTCGAGGCAGCCCGTGCGGGCGAGCAGGGGCGCGGCTTCGCGGTGGTGGCCTCGGAAGTGCGTAGCCTCGCGCAACGCTCCGGCTCGGCTGCGAAGGAGATCAAGGAATTGATCGGCGAATCGGCCACCAAGGTGGAGCAGGGGGCATCGCTCGTGTCCGACGCACAGAAGACGATTCACGAAGCCATGGACGCGGTTCAACGGGTCACGGGCGTAATGAACGAGATTGAAGCGTCCGCGCATGAGCAGAGCGACGGTATCGAACAGGTCAACAAGGCCATCACACAGATCGACGAGGTGACGCAACACAATGCCGCACTGGTCGAAGAGGCCGCTGCGGCTGCGAAATCGCTGGAAGAGCACGCTGTCGCGTTGCGCGATGCAGTGGCTGTGTTTCAGGTGGCTGCCTAGAAGAGAACAGACGAAAAAAACCCCGCCGGAGCGGGGTTGATCGGCTGACGATCTTAATTCGTGGCGCCTGCACCACCCGCTGCGATCGGGGTGCTATAAGCGGACACCGCCGCCATGGTCGTGCCGGTGACAGGGAAATTCGATTTTGAATTGCCATTATTCTGCAAGGCCGGTGACCCGAGCGCCGAATACAAGGTGCTGTTCTGGACTGTGCCTGTCTCGGTGCCGTTGCCTACGAACTGGAAGCCAACAAAGCCCGGATTGACAATCTGGTTGCCGCTCATGTTCACGCCGCTGATGCTGTAGGTAGAGCCTTGTGAGTTGTAGACCGTTACAGTGCCTTGAGACGCGCCGCCATGGAGAAACGTATTGCCGGTGACGGTTACGTTGGATACGCCAAAAGTGTTGTATTCAGATTCCGCCGATATGTACAAGTCGGCATATGAATCGGTGTTGTCCACGACGTTGCTGGTGTAGGTGACATTGTTGCCGCCCACCACTGACAGCCCGCGGCCCCAGACCTGACCCTTGACCGTGTTGTTCTTGACGGTGATGTTCTGGACGATAGGTGCGTTCGAATAGCTGACGATCGAGATGCCATCATCGCCCGAGCCGGTGACCAGATTTCCGCTGATGACGGTGCCGTTCGCGCCGTTCGTATTCGTAATGCTATCGGCCAGGGTGTTCTGCACCGTATTGTTCTGGATCGTGCCGCCTTGGCCACCGTTGTTAAAAATGCCGGCGCTGGCAGAGCCAGTAATCGTGAGGCCCTGAACATTGAAATTCTTGGCACCGTCGATCCATACCATGGCTGTCTCCCACGCGCCATTCGAACGAGTCGTGGCCGGGCTCGTCATCGCAAAATTGGATAGCGATGCGCCAGTGCCAGTCAGATGAATAGCCTCGTTGGCGACGTTGGTTGCCTTCAGGATCGAAGCTTTGCCGGCGCCCGTGACTGCAATGCCATTCACATTGAGCATGTTCGAATAGACAAACGTCCCTGCCGGAATGCTCACGCTACTGCCATTCGCCGCTGCGGCAGTCAACGCATTCTGGATAGCGTTCGTGCTATCCGTTTTGCCGGTGGGGTCCGCGTTGTACGGCGCTTGCGTGATCGAGATTACACCGGAGGTCGGCGTTGCCGATGATGCAGCCGACGGCGAAGATGCGGGCGTCGACGATCCCGGCCGGCGCAATCTGTTCGCCGTCGCGGTGGGATCGGAACCATCAGAGCCGCCGCCGCCGCATGCAGCAAGAATGGAGCACGAAACGAGAAGGGCGGACAAGGTCTTGGCCGGTAAACTAACTGTCATAAAAAATCTCAAAAAAATTAAACAAGGTCGTCCGGAGGCGACGTATGGATTAGGCGGATGAAACGTTTGCTTGTGACGAAATTCCTCAGGCGATGCCGTCAGCAACAGGCATGACGCCAGACTCCATAGCTTTCGCCAGTGAATGGATAGGTGTCCAAACTGTTATTGCTATTCGTGAATTGAACATTCACGCCGAATCGATGACTTAAACTCCGCGCTACATCGCGGCAAGCGTGTTCTTGAACGTCAGCGAACCGCCGAGTTTGAGCCCGAAGCACATTTTTGCCTGAACCGATAACACGGCGCAGCCGTGGATCTACGCCTGCTTATCCGGCATCTGTGCGACGGTGGCGCCAGTCGAAATCTGCACGCGCGGTGCAGTGCGCGCTTCGGCGAAGCGAGCGATGAACGATGTCCGCCCGCTACCTGAGTCAGCGACCGCAATTCTCGGCGCGTATCTTCGAGGGCTTCTCACGCGGAAATGATCTTCCGGAGAACTCTATTGACTTATTCGTACTACGAATTAAATATATTGAAAGCATACTGATCCTTTGTCGTTGCCAAAAAAGTACGGGAAGTACAGGGATGGCGTGCCTGCCGGTTCAGTTACAGGCACTAAGGACTACGATCTTTTGGCGAGCAATTCTGCTCACTGCGAATGCTGCCAACCGCTGCCGGTTACGCAGCGGTACTGCCGCCGAGTTGCTCATTCCGGGTTCGCCGGCACAACTCGTTCACCTGTTTGCTGCAGCGACACGTCGCGAGCGCGCACGCTACAAGTAGCGCCACGCGACCGATCGTGCGAACAGGAGACAAGGGCACTCGCCCCGCGCGCTTCAATGGAACGGCATCGAAGTGGGCGGTAGATCTTTCTACATAAGATTCCACAGGCACGAATTATATTCGCAAAGAAACGTTTCAATCTTGAAACAAGCCAGAATTGCCGGAAAAAAGCGATAGCTTCTTGCATCTAATCGTCAGAAGACAATTTGTCCTTCTCTCGACTGATATATGAAATAATCGCCTCGCCTAGGTCAATTAGTGACAGAAGATATCTAGCGAAACGCGCAAATGCGTAGAAACGACTGTTTTAAATTGTCTTATCAATGGAATTTGTACAATTTCTTCCGACGTTTTCAACGGGCGCTTACCCTCATTGTTGCCGTGTTCGATGCCATGGTTAACCCCGCCTAAACAACGACTTGTCATGCTTTTCGATGAATGTTTTTAACGAAGCGCAAGTGGGTCCGAAGACGCTTGTGAGGGAGGGAGGCTTCTTCTGGCAACCGCTGCGAGAGTAGATCAACCTGAAGCATCTGTTCTCGCAGGCTTAGCCGACCCGATCAGCCAGGAACGATCGTTCGTACTGGTAGCGACCCGGTTTGCGGTGTGGGGGATGGCATCGCAAGGATCTACACATTCATCTCGAGTGTAGATTCATGGGCGCGAGCTGAATTTCTGTCGGTCGTGAAAGAGCAATATGGATAGGATGCCGTACGAAATAGCTAACTCGCGGCCGGCTGAGAGGCGGCAAGCAATGCGCGCGTACCGCTTGACGTCACCACGATCCTTGCGTCTGCGGGTGCGATCGGGGACGGGGCAGCCCCGCCTTGCCAGATCACCAGTGCGTCGTCCTTGTCCGGTCCATAGCCGAGTTCCTCGGCGGCGTATGGAAGCACGCGGGCAAAGCGGCGGCGCAGTAGCGGTGAGGCGTCGAAGCAGTGACCGAACACCGGGTTGTAGTAGGCGATATAGACGCTGCGGTGCTCGGCAGCCAGTGCCGCCTCCACGCCGGCAACGACCTTGGCGATGAGTTCGGCTCCAAATGGGTTGTATAAAAAGAGTACGAGGTCGCCGGCGGGCAGAGGGAAGGTGCTGGCATCGCCTACCGCGAGCCGCACGGCAGTCCGTTGCGGATAGCGTTGGGCAATGATGGCGGCGTTGCGGCGGGCGATCTCGGCCAGAGGTGGCGATAGCTCGACGCCGCAGATATCCCGGAAGGGGAACTCCGACGCAACGAGCAGCGCACGACCCTTGCCACAACCGAGGTCCAGGAAAGTGCAGGAGTCGACGGGAGGCAGCGCTGCTAGCGCGAGGCGCAGTACGCTCGGTTGCGACCCGGCATATGGAAATGCGTGGTCGCGGAAGGACTCGTTCGCGAGCAGTTCCTCGGCAGGGACGTATCCGCTGGTATCGGTGCCGTAGCGGCGATCGAATGGATGGAGCCTGTCCCAGCCATTCCCGTAGAGAATATGCGACCCTGGGATCTTCTCGATCAGCCCGTGAACGGACGGTCGGTCGACGATGGCCGAAACGACGGAAAGTCGTCCGACGGCGCTAGCGAAACTTTTGATGGTGGTCTTCAGGTTACGCACGTGTCCCTCGGCATCTCATTGGGTTCGTGGTGTTACGTCCGCACTGATTCCAGAACGTCGAGCAATTGACGTGCAGACCGCTCCCACCGGAAATCGCGAGCATGTTCCCTTCCGCGTTCGCGCCAGATTTCGCGCAGCGCGGCGTCCTCTATCATCTGCCTGACCTTGTCCGCGATGTCGTCGACCGAATGCGCATCACAGTACATCGCCGCATCGCCGCATACCTCCGGAAGCGAGGCTTCACGCGACACGATAACAGGACACCCACAAGACATCGCTTCAAGCGGCGGCAATCCGAAGCCCTCGTATAGCGAGGGGAACACAAAACAGGCTGCATTTTCATACAGCGCTCTCAATTCACCGTCCGATACGAATCCCGCGGCGATGATGTTTTGCGACACGTCGTAACTCGCCTTCGCTCGTGGATTGAAGACCCGCAAATCGCATCCACCAACGACAACAAACTTCCAGTCACGGCGATCGCTCAGGCGCTCCATTGCGGCAACTATGCGTGAAAGGTTCTTTCCTACCGAGAGACTTCCGACGGCGAGTACGTAACGATCGTTCTGCAGATTCAACCGTGACAGAATCGCCGTGTCCGGTGTGATCTTTTCAAAGTGGTCCACGCCATTCCAGACCACCGAAATGCGTGATGCGTCGACGCCAAGGCGCTCCATGATGCGTGTCTTTGAGAATTCCGACACCGTCACGATGTGTCTGGCGTTGCGCTTCAGGAGCGAAAACGCGATGCGATACCAAAGCCTGTACTTCCACGAGTAATTTTCCGGCAGATCGTAGATCGCAACGTCATGCATCATCACGACCTGCCGACGAACGAATAACGGGCCCATGTTGCAAAGGCTGAGAAGCGTTCGGCCGCCCGCCGCGAAAGGCAGTGCCAGTTGTTCCCACAGAGAACCCTTCAACCACCGACCGACCACTTTTGCCTTCGGCAAGACAACGTCGGTCCGTGCGTTGACAGGAATCAACACAGGAAGTTCGGTATCCTCAGGAAACAGGCGCTGGAACGCCATCGCGAGTTCATAACCAACACGCTGCACCCCTGTTATGCGTTGAGACGCAAACTTGCCATTGATTGCAAACCCGGCAGCGGGACCGTGCCACTGAGCGTATTGCGCCGAGCGGGCGTCCGCCGGCAGCGCGGCGTCAACAGCAGCTTCTCCCCGCCGCGCGTTGGACGCCTCCACCAACTGTTTCATCAGATATCGCTCCGGTATGCTAGGCGAGGTGGGCATCGGGAAGGGGCTGTCAGCCGGCACAAGGTGTCCGCACCGTGCGAGTTCGTCGACGTACCGCTCACAGACTCGCTGAGTCAGGTGCTCACACTACTTGGCTTTTCAGAGCGAGGTTTCACTCGCCAAGGTAGCAGGGAAATTCGCGCGAGAATGTTTCGTCGACGCGCGGAATGCAAGTCATGCTGTAGTGCCTGCTGAAGCTCAGGGCGGCGCACCGTTGCGGTTCCCAATTTAGCCACGACGATGCCCGCCGCGACATTGGAAAGCACAACGGCTTCGTCCAGCGGCATACCGGCACCGAGCGCGGCACTCAGCGTGGCAACGACGGTGTCTCCCGCCCCCGTCACGTCGAACACCTCTCGCGCGCGCGTCGGCAAATGCAACGGGGCATGGCCGCGAGCAATTAACGTCATGCCTTTCTCGCTGCGGGTCACGAGTACCGCTTCGAGATCGATCGCGTCGCAAAGGGCGGCGCCCTTGCGTTCGATAGCGGCGTCACTCTCGCAAGACCCGACGACCGCTTCGAACTCGGAAAAGTTGGGCGTAATGACGGTGGCGCCGCGATAACGGTCGAAGTCTGTTCCTTTCGGATCGACGATCACGGTTTTTCCTGCGCGCCGGGCGGCGGAAATCAGGTTCTTTGAATCGTGCAGTGAGCCTTTGGCGTAATCGGACAAGACGACGGCATCCACTTCGCTCAACTGCCGCTCAAAGGCGAATATCAACTCATCGCCGTTCCGTGCGGGGAAATGGTCCTCAAAGTCCGCCCTGATCATCTGCTGATGGCGAGAAAGAATGCGAAGCTTCGTAATCGTCTTGCTGCCCACGACGCGTTGGAGGAAGGCGTCGACACCGCCTTCGCGCAGCAACTCTTCAATTCGATCGGCGTGCGCGTCCTGCCCGGCGAGGCCGAGAAGACGAACATGAGCCCCGAGTGCCGCCGCGTTCAGCGCGACGTTTCCCGCGCCGCCGACACGCGTCTCTTCGGTTTGCACATGGACGACAGGAACGGGCGCCTCCGGCGAGATCCGGGAGGTCGAGCCGTGCCAATACCAGTCGAGCATGACATCGCCCACAACCATTAATTGAGCGCGGTCGAAATCAGGAGGCGAAAGCTTCACCGGCGGGTTTCTTGTCATGGCGGCCTAGATTGATCGAATAGACTTCACTCAAAGCGTCGGCGACAGAAGCGACGCTTATGTTTCCCATCACGTACTTTGCATTTCTGGGGTATTCGAACCCAAGATTCAGGAACATTCCACCTTCTCGCTTGGGCACCGCAATGACTCCACGCTCTTTATTGACAGGGCCCCATCGAAACGGATTCGTAGGACCGTGTAGACTGATCATTGGGGTATCCAGCATGGCAGACAAATGCATGATTCCGGTGTTGACGCAAACTATGCACTCTGCCTGCCTTACGATTCCAACCACCTCCGTTAAGCTCACTTTGGCTGCCACGCTCACGACCTTTTGGCTGCCAATCAGGTCAACCAGTTGCTGAGCCCGTGTGGCGTCTTCCGGGCCCCCGGTTATGGCAATGGCATAGCCGTTATCAATCAATGTACGTGCAAGGTTGCGCCAGCACTCCATGGGCCATTCGCGCATTTCAAAATTTGTTCCAGCGGCCCATGGATGAAAAACAACATATTTATCGTCAATGACGAATGGCAAACCAGTGGGGCGGATATCTTTGGTTATTCTCGGATATTCCGTCGACTCAATTCCCAGAGGGCGTAACAATCTTCTGAAGTTATCCAGCTCATGAAGGCCGTCGCAATGTTCGATGCTTGTATCGTAAGCATAGTGGCGGAATTGACGCCTGGTCTTGAAGCCAATTGTGAATTTCGTCCTCGCAAAAGCCGCCAATAGGGCCGAAATCCTCGGCCATTGCGAGGTATCGATCAAGACATCAACTTCGTGCTTTCTTATTTCCCTGAGTGCATTCAACGGGCTGGTCAAAGGGACGATGACAATTTCGTCGAGGCCATCGAACAATTCATAGATGCGGGCGTTGCTTCGTGAAGCAAATACCACCACTCTGGAGATCTTTTTTACTTTCCTCAACTCAGAAATAATTATCGACGACAAAATCGAGTCGCCGATCGCAGCGAAGGCAAACACGCCTGCCGTCACGCACTCGGTCGGTAGGCGTCGCTTTTTGCGGAACGCCCCTAGCACGTACAAAAAGGCGCCACCAAAAATCAGGTCGACGCGCTTCAGAAAATTCTGTCCACGCTCGTTTTTCATTTCAGGTCCAGCGACATTTCAAGCCAGGAATTCTTTGATTCCCGATAGTCGTGACGACCTCGGGCTCGGGCACGGGCAGATAATCGTTGCGTTCCACCAGGCGTTTCTCGCCAGGTGTCTTCACGTTCTCGTCGTTCGAGCAATGTTGCCAATTCCGCCTCGCTCGTCTGCTGGATGATCTGACGTGCACCGCGCTGGACCAGGTCATCCAGGCTGCCCAACGTTGCCGCTGCACCGTTGTTCGCTTCCTCCGTCAACCCTGCACATCAGATCCGACGATAACCTCGAGGCATTCACACGCCAGAGCGGAAGGTCGCAACAATCGGCGACTTCGAGCGTCGACAGTTTGCAATGGCGGATGATGCAACTGCAATGTTGCGTGCAGAGAGGTCCGGCGTCTGTGCGGCGCCGTACGTTCGAATGTCCGCGTGAAATATCGTGTAAATAGCCGTATATGACGGAGGTCGTGTTAAAACAAAGAAATGCCTCGGTTTTCAGGGGCACATGCAAAACTCGGGAGTCTCCGCAAGTTTTACGCGTTCTCCGTGTTCCGCACTTGTCCTAAATCGAAGTCTGTGGGCGGTATCGCACAGAGGGCGGAAACTTTGAATTTTAAGCTTCGTGCGAACACCATTCGCCGGCCGTTTGGTTGTTATGGGTTGTCTGTAAAGCGGGGGGCAATGCCGGGCGAGTCCATCGCTGAGAGCGCGGTAGCCGAGCCGCATGACCCAAACCCGCGCCAACCGTCTGCACATGAGGCTCGAAATAGCTGGAAGGCCAGGGCTAACTTGTGGCTTCACGACTGCCCAACATGGACATCGTCTGGAAGCCTAAGATTCTGAAGGTTACCCAACGCAACCCTTGATAGATC
Organism: Paraburkholderia sediminicola; assembly: GCF_046026675.1. Classification (GTDB taxonomy): domain Bacteria; phylum Pseudomonadota; class Gammaproteobacteria; order Burkholderiales; family Burkholderiaceae; genus Paraburkholderia; species Paraburkholderia sediminicola_F. Next base: position 792,395 of record NZ_JAQQEY010000001.1, read on the forward strand.
GAGGCGTTCAAATGCTGCATACGTTCTTCTTTGATACCGCAGCTAGCCAGCCCGAAAGTCCGGCGCTATGGGTCGACGAGCACCTTTACGAGTACGGCGAGATTGCATCTCAGGCTCGTCGCGTGTCGGCAGGACTGAGAGCGGCCGTACCGACTGGGGGCGCGAACCGCTGTTTGCTGTTCACTTATCGCACTGTCGACGCCTACGTTGGCTTGTTGGGCATTCTAGACGCCGGTATGGCATATGTGCCGCTTATCCCAAAGTGGCCGGCCGCGCGGATCGCGGCAATCATCGAGCAATCCGGTGCGCCGCTGATGCTTGTCGATCGCCGCTGTGTGGCCGCACTCGATGAAGTGTTGTCCTTGCTCGATGAGTTGCCGCGAATTTTCCTGCTCGACCGGAATGCGGACGATTCGCACCTACCGGCCATTGCCGATGGACTATTGCGGCTGCCGGACACGTCGTATGTGCGACATGAGGGCACGCCGCAGGATCTGGCCTACATCCTCTTTACTTCCGGCTCCACCGGCGTTCCCAAGGGCGTACCGATCTCACACGCGAGCGCCGATGCATACGTGCGAGGCCAATTGGAACTGGAAGATGAACACGAGAAATGGCCCGGAGCGCGCTACGTGCAGTTCTGCGAGCTGAGCTTCGACCCGTCCGTGCACGACATGTTTGTCTGCTGGGCGAACGGCGGCTGCCTGTACATTCCCGAAACCGTCGATCCTGTCTATAACGCGGGCTTCATCAGGACTCACGAGATTACACACTGGAACAGCGTGCCTTCCGTGGCCGGCTTCATGGGGCAACTGCGTAAATTGGGGCCCGGTGTATTTCCGAGTCTTCGCGTCTCGGTGTTCGGCGGCGAGCCCTTGTCCAGCTCACTGGCACTGGCATGGATGCGGGCCGCACCGAACAGCCGGCTCAGGAATATTTACGGGCCGACGGAAGCGACCGTATCCTGCACTTCCTTCGAGATCACCGCCGCGTTCCTCGACGATCCGCGACAAGTGTCCATACCGCTCGGCTGGGCGGTTCCGGGCATGGAGCTGGTGATAGTGGATGCCGACCTCGTACCCGTCGCCGCCGGGCAGACAGGTGAGTTATTGATCGGTGGCCCGCAGCTTGCAGCTGGCTATCTGCTACCCGGTGAAGCCGGTAACAGTCGGTTTGTTGAGGCGGCCTTTCCGGGCCGGTGCGCACGACGTTGGTATCGAAGCGCTGACGCTGCGCGAGAATCCATGCGGCACGGAATCGTGTTTCAGGGACGACTCGATACTCAGGTCAAGATTCGCGGTAACCGGATCGAACTGGAGGAAGTCGAACATGTGGTCCAGGCGTGCAGCCATGCTGCGCTTTGCGCGGTCATCCCATGGCCGCTCAACGAAGTCGGCAGTGCTATCGGCCTCACCGCCTTCGCGACGAATCCTCGCGTCGATATCGAGGGGATTCTGCAGGCGTGCCGGCTGCACTTGCCGGCCTACGCCGTACCTGAAAGGATTGTTGTCGTCGACACGTTACCCCTTAACGTGAACGGCAAAGTTGACAGGAAAGTCCTCGCCGCACAGTACATGCGCGACCAGACTGTCGACTAACGTTTAGCGACCGGAGCTTCCAGGCGAAATTGCAGCACACAGCATTAGCACATCGATCCTATGAAGATTGTTCGAAATTTTGGGAAAAAAGATGAAAGCCGACTTGCGCCGCATTCTCTCCGAAACGGTATGCCTGGACGTTCCAATCGAAACCCTCAGCGATAGCGATGATCTCTACGCTGCCGGCTTGTCATCGCTTGGCTCGGTCCGTGTAATGATGGCTATCGAAGATCTGTTTGGCATAGAGATACCAGGTGAGTTGATTACCTATGACCTCTTTCGGAGTATCGATTCCCTCGTGAACACGATCGGGCAAGTTCGTGCCGGAGGAGATAGGGACCTGGAGGAAACCACGCACCGGTGCGCCGACAAACCATGACAAGTAATCCGACGATGACGCCGGTAACGTTCGATGGCTGCCTGGGTTGGCTTCACCGGCCGGCAGGCCAGCAGGCCGCCATAGGCGCAGTGTTGTGCAACCCTTTCGGCAACGAGGCGCTGTGCGTTTACCGTGGTTGGAGCGAGCTTGCGGAAGCACTGGCGGCGGGCGCTGGCATTCCCGCGCTGCGCTTCGACTATCCTGGCACTGGCGATTCGAAAGGCACTGAGGAGGACCCCGACCTCTTTCGCGCGTGGATCGACAGCGTCAAGGCAGCGGCAGCGTATCTGCGGGCCACGACTGGCGTCGAACGCCTTATCTTTTGCGGTGTACGCCTTGGGGCGACGCTGGCGGCCATCGCAGCGGAAGAAATGGGCGGCGTCGATAGCCTGGTAATGGTGGCGCCCGCTATAACCGGCAGGCGTTATATCCGGGAACTGGGCATGCAGCATAAGAGCTGGCTCAGCACGCCCAACGGCCTCCAGGTAGCGCAATCTGATGACGACGGGCGCGCTGTCGGCGCCTATGGTTTTCAGCTATATCCGGACTCGCTCGAACAACTGGCCGCTGTCGACCTTGAGAAAGACGGCCGGCATGTCGCGCGGCGTGTGCTGCTCCACGATACCTGCGACAACCCACACATAAACCGGCTGCTCGAGTCTTACCGTCGTCGGGGTATCGAGGCGGACGTACAGATCTTTTCCGAGTATGACAAGTTTCTGGTCGATCCCTGGTTTAGCGTACCGCCCAGGAATGCATTTAACAGCGTGCTTGCGTGGCTGGGTTTGCCTCCCGCCATGCAAGCCCTGCCCGCGCCCAACGTGCTCGCACCCGCCGCCGACACAAGAATCGATTTCGCGGGCGGCCATGAGACGCCGGTGGTGTTCGGCGGTGCGCGCTACGTCGGCGTCTTCTGCCAGCCGCGCCATGCACTCCAGGGCGCCCCTGCTGTGTTGTTCGTCAACACCGGCGGGGTTCATCGCGTCGGCGAAGGACGTGTGGCCGTACTGATGGCGCGCCGGCTTGCCGCGCAGGGTATCGCCTCGTTACGTATGGACCTGGGCGGCCTTGGCGATAGCGAGCGCCGCGACGATTCGCAGACGCTCGGCGTCGTCTACTCCCGTCACGGTGTGACAGACGCGAAGGTCGGCGTCGATTGGCTAGTGGGGGCCGGCCACCCGAAAGTCGTCATGTTCGGCGTCTGCTCGGGTGCATATGTCAGCATTCATACAGCCTTGGCGCATCCCGGCGTAGTAGGCTGCATGTCGGTCAATATGCCGTTCTTCGTGTGGCGCCGCGCGCAAATGCGGCCGGGAGCCCGCGCTGTCGAATCGAGCCTCGTCTACTGGCGCGCAATACGTGACCTGAGAAAGTGGTACGGACTGCTGAAGGGCCAGACGAACGGCATGACGATCTTCCGCGAGCTCGCGCGTCGCTGGTGTACGCGCGTCATTGCACGCATAAGCGGCCCGTTCGAACGCGGCATGGGCTTAACGACCGCGACCGGCGCGATCCGTCGGCTCGTGACGGGCCTCGAGCACAAAGGTGTGCAGACGTCGCTGGTGTACGGCGCACTCGACGCAGGGCTCGAGGAGCTGTCGATTTATTTTGGACCCAACGGCAGCGAACTCGGGGAGCTGAAGAACGTGAGGGTGAAGGTGCTGGAGCGGGTGGATCACGCGCTCTTCTCGCGCTCGGCGCGTGAGGCGGTGATCAGTCACTTCGAGCAATTTCTCCGCGAAAGAATTCTCGATGATGAGGACGTTGACGCGTTGTGCACTGCCGTTTTGCGCGCGAGTTAGCCGCAACATTGGTGAAACGGCAGGAACGTCGTCGCGGCGGCCCTAAGTTGCGGCCGCTGCGCGCGCCCCGGTCTTGCGATGTGTCAAACCCAGCGGTACGTCTATGCTATTTTTGAGGACTTTTGTGGCCTAACGTAAGACCGCGTGTTTTTTGTTTTCGTCAACCTTCATCGTCAGTATCTCTCGCCCCCGCGCCGACACCGCACGCAAAACACACTTTCGCAAACGCGCGAGCAGACTTCCGCCTGACGTCTGTCAACAGGCCAAAGCGCCCTGCAAGGCCGAGCAGCATCATCGAGAGCGTCGCCTCACTGATCACCCGCGCCAATGCCATGCCCATCGCACCGTGCCGAGGTGCAAGATAGAGCGCCGCGGCGAGGTTGGCGAGCCCGGTCGTCACCCCGGCCAGAGCGAGCGAGCGGTCCTTTTCTAGCGGAACGAACACGTAAAAGCTGATGAATTGATTGAATGCGGCAAAGGGAAACATCCACGCAAAGCACTGCAATACAGGAGCGCTCGGCGCGAACGCCTCGCCGAGAATCAGTGGCAACAGCAATGGCGATAGGACGAGCGCGCCGCAAAGTGCGAGCAGTCCGTAGCCGATCAGCAATGCACCGCCCCGATGAGTCGTCGCGCGCGCGCCGTCATGGTCGCCTTGCGCAAGCTGCCGCGAGATGGTCGGAACGAAAACCTGCGCTGCCGGCCCCATGAGGCTCAGTCCAATGGTGGCAAAGCGTTCCGCGGCACCGAAGTAGCCGACTTGTGTCGGTGTCGACAGAAGCGTAAGCAGATAGGTGGAAAACGACATCAGAATGACTGATCCCGTGGAGTAACAGAACAGCATGGTGGAGCTACGGATTAGCTGACTGACGCCGGTCGGCCGGATTCGCGGTAGTCCGATGTCGTAGATTGTCAGACCATATGCAATCATCGAAGTGCTCACGCCTGCGATCAGCAGACTTCCCAACACCCATGAGGAATCCAAAGGACTGCGGACGATCGAGAGCACTAAAACGAGACTCATCGCGAATCCAACGACCTCGAGGATGATCGGCGTGCGAAACCGATGGCGCCCCTGGAAAAGCCAGCCGAGATTCGACCCGGACACGATGCCAAGTATTGTCGCGAGGATGCCGATAGTCGGACGTTCTGAAAGAACCGGCGAGCAGAACGTGGCGATCAGACCCACTATCCCGCCGAGCAACCCCATCAGCACGCGGGCGCTCACATGCAAGGAAAAAATCGCGTTGTATTCGCTGCGCACGTGCGCCTTGGACACGTCTCGCATGCCGACAACGGTAAAGCCGTAGCTCACCAGCATCCAGATCACGTTCATCAGCGACATCGCCGCCAGCACGCGACCATATTCGGTGAGACCGAGTACGCGCCCGTAGAAGGGAATGACAACAATGAGGTAGATGTACCTCATGATGTATCCGGCATACACGAACACCAGTACTCGAGTATTCTCCGTCCTTTTCATAGCGGTTTCTCTCAAGCCTCTCCGAGTGTCGAGGCACGCCATAGCAAGCGCTGCCGCGACGACGAACAAGCGGATTCGACATAGAGCGAACCACGTGGTTCGAAAGTGGCGAGCAGGGGACGAAGCACTGATTGTATAAAGCCGATATGACCGAGAGGCGCTCTACGTACCCCTTGCGGATCCCGTCTTAGCGGCTGTTTGCCGCTTTCCACCGTGTCGACGTGGATCGTTTGCGCAAGCTCGACGTCGCGAGCAAGGTCGACGGAGTAGGTGATCTCGACGAGACCGCTGCTCTTATCGTGGTCGGCATTCACAGCAAATTTCTCCGCGATTGCACCCCGAATAAGAAACGGCCTGGGAGGAGTCGATATGTCGTAATCGAAGCGCTGAATGACCGACTCCGCAACCGAACGGCTTTGCATCGCTGCTTTCTCATTGGACAAGGACGGGGCTGGTGGCAGGTTTTGCCGATCCAGCGGCGAAACCCCAAGTTCATTGAGGTCGGACAGATCCACACGGACGAGCGCGTTGGTCGTGCACATTTGCGTTGCAAAAAACCACGTAGGCACTTGCGAGCGTAACCGTCAACACGGTGACAGCAGCAATCTCCGCCTAGCAATCGCGTATCAGCTTCGGCATTTCGCGGGCAAATAAATGAAGACGTTCACCGACCGATCGGACTGTAATCGAAAGGGAAGGCAAGTGGTCCATCGACGTATTCCTCAAATTGGAACGGTATTTCGTCTGCCGATAATAGAAGTGCCCCCGTAAAATACATTGAATCAACTATATCGGTACTACGAAACGATTACAGCGTCTTACATCAGGTCGTTGAATCGGGAGAGAGCATGCCCAACATGCTAACAGCGAGGAAATTGAACGGCGTTGCCGGATGCCGTAACCGACTTTTCGGCACGTCATGCGTTTCCACGACGATAGCGAGTCGCATTCAGCCGTACTGTGCGCGAACGCACGCTATCCAGTAGGCATCGCCGGGTCCGTGGTGAATCAGGTCGTCAGCCGCCGTACGGGCAGGAACGAACGGACAGATGAGCGCAATTGACGAACGGGCGCACTGCACGGGCGGGGCAGGGTCGCGGTTTTGAACGGGGAATTCTCGTCCTGCTGCATCCCTGCACTCGAGATAGCCGCCTCCTTGCGCGTTCCGAAGAAAAAATTATTTATCTTCTCGTGGCGTTCTGGAACGTGCGACACATAATGCACATACGAAAACGCCAATGATCACGCCGAATGTGAAGCATAAGAAATGTGTCAAAACGCTCAACATTTGCCGGGTCCTTTCAATTGAGGCGAGATTGAAAATTTATAACGATTCACCTCCTGCGCGATTTACCGGGAACCACCGCACGCAGCCGGTAGCGCAACGTGCCGAACGTGAAGGACACATAGAGGCAGGAGCGATGGCGTGATGCTGCGGTCGTCGCGGCAAACATCATATGGTACTAGAATTGCGACCAAGGCGAAAAACGGATGCCTCTGAAGCAGTACGTGTACGGTATGACGTCAGATGTGGCAATAGACTCCAGCCGTGACGCGAAAGATCGGGCCAGTCCATTTATCTCGAGACGCGCCTTCTTCTTTTGCTCCATGCGCCGCCGGTAGTCAAATGCGGCCTTCCCCGATATAACGATATCGTCAGGTTCGATTTGAACGATTGCGTGCAGCCGAACACCATGGATGGCGTTCAAGAAGCGCTAACGGAGTTGGCAAGAATGAACGGCGAGATAGGTTCGATCCGGTGCGCTGAATGGCTCGCGCCGGCGCGCTGCGGATGCTACCCCGTGACGTCCTGCCGTCCGAATTGGTGCGTCGGCAGACCTAAGGCTGGTTACAGGCAGGTTGTTTTGAGCACATGGTCTGCGACCTGCGCTCGATAATATGCCTGGCGCAGGGACAGCAGGGGCAACCCAGCGCCGTCATTCTGGATGCCCGCCCAGGTGTCCCATTCGGACGCGGATAGATCATTCCTCAGCGCGTAACTTCCATCGCCGTGATGCGTCGTGGCAATAGCCGGTCGAATTCGCGTCTGACGATCTCGTAGCATTCGCATGACCGCGCCTCGAGCCCTGTTCGATCGAGGATCCGGACGTGGCCACGACTGTGATGGATCAGGTCGGCTTCGCAAAGCTTGCCGGACGCCTCAGTCACCCCTTCACGACGCACGCCGAGCATATTCGCAATAAGTTGCTGGGTCACTTGCAAATCACTAGTGCCCGAACGATCGATGTCGATCAGCAGCCACCGGCACAATTGCTCGTCCAGTCGATGCAGCCTGTTGCACGCCGCCGTCTGTGCGACCTGGGTGAGGAGGGCCTGCATGTACAACAGCATCAGCGAACGTAAAGAAAGGCAAGTGCACAACGCTTCGCGCAGTTTTTTTGCGCTTATTCGGTAAGCAAAACCCCGGCATTGAGCCCGAACGCTGGCTGGCATGGTATCTCCGCCCGTCAGGATCGGCACGCCTGTCGTGCCATCCCTGCCGATCGCGGCGATTTCCACCGAACTTCCGTTTTCCATGGTCTGTAGCAGGGAAATGATCGCAGTGGCCGGAAAATAGACGATTCGTATGAGTTCGCCGGAGTGCGACAGCATTTGCCCCGGACTTAATTCGACGAGTTCGAGATGAGGAGCCAGCAGTTCCCATTCATGCGTTGGGAGCGCCTCGAGAAGACGGTTACCACGCTGGTATGCCTGGAATGTCGTCATCATTTCCCTCACGTAAGTATCGCAGGGCCTGCCGGGGTACGGCGGACCCACGCCCGAATCGAGAAGCCAATGGCGATGCGTTGCCCTCACTCGCGCGGTCAGCAAACAAAAGCGGTAATGGAGACGATCAAAGGTTCGCGATGGTTATCGCGTTGCCTTCGCTGTCGCAATGCAGCATAGACGGCAAAGGGGGGCGAGCCAAAAAATCTGGCGGGATAGCCCGGACGATCGGCGGAATTGAAAGGGCATATTTGCGTTGGACGTTCGTTCCAACTCTGGCCCCGCAGCTCGCCCGAGGTTCAGTGCGTTTGTCGTGCTGCGCGAACACTCGTGTTGACGCGCGGCAGGAGCGCCGCATCGGCACCGGTTATAGGGGGCTCGCCAGTCGCGGAGGTGCCTACCGGTTGAGTGAATACCTTGCCGTCAAGTGTGTTGACACTGGAGACGATCTGGCTCGGTGCACAATTTCTACTCTGCATCGAAATCGGCGAGCCTCTTATCGAAGCGAACGTGCTGTTGGTAATGCGGTACTGACAGACGTTGCCAAGCGCGCGAAAGCCACCGTAGTTCGCCCGCAAGACTTTATTGTCCGTTATCAACACCCGCGAAACTGAGCCCGCGCCGGTGTTGATGTCGATCCCCGCGTGCTGCGCTGCTGGCCGTTTGTTGTCGGGGTTCGTCGAATTCTCTACGTCCGACACGATGTTATTGTGGATCACAACATTCGTCGCGTTATAGGTCCGGTAACCATCTTCTTGCGCGACCAGGATGCCGGCCGCTTTCTGCACGCCCTGCACTGTGTTGTCCGACAGCGTCACGCTAGAACCACCAACCACCGACAGACCTCTGCCCCAGTAATTGCCCGACACCCTGTTGCCGGTGACGAGTATGTTCCTGCTTATGGCGCCGTCTTGCTGGTAGCTGACGATTGCGATCATGTCATCGCCCGTGCCAATCACTGTATTACCCGACACCAGAACGTTCTGCGATCCGCCCGTGATGTGTATCCCGTCGGCTAGTGTCGCGCTAACCCAATTTCCCGCTAGCGCGACGTTAGTCGCGCCAGACACGAAAATACCCGCGCTCGCGCCGCCCTCGATCCTGATATCGAGAATCTGGATGCCTGTGCCGCGCACCACGATTTTCGCGGAACTTTCGGTTTCGAGCCGCTTACTGCCCGTGCCGCGCAGCGTCAGACCAGCGACCGTCGCGTTCGTCCCGTTGACGACGAGTGATTGATCGTTAGGGTGGGTTGCAACCAGCGTGGCGCCATACCCCGACACCACCACGCTCGGCGCCTTGACAACCAAAGAATGGCTTACGACGTAAGTGCCCGGCGCGATCACCAGCCGTTGGCCGTCACGCAGCGCGTCGAGCGCGGTCTGAATGATATCGGCTTGATCGCTGCCGTCACTGGACGGATGGATCGTGTCCGGTTGCGCGTAAGCGAGCGTCGCACAACACGACGCGATCGCAATGGCCGACAGGACGCGTTCGATTTTCTTGGTCATGCGGCCTTTCTCTAGCGAACACTCCGTCTTTCAGACGAAACGGCGAGGAATAGAGTGAGCATAAAGCGCGCCCCATGTGTGTCAGCATTGTGGCGCTACTGTGCGAGTAGGCCTGACAGGTCTCGTTCTAAAGAAACGGAACACGATGATCAGCATCGCGACCGATACAAAGTTTCTGCCGCTAAACAGAATCGGAACACGCAGGATCTCGAACAACGACACCATCAAGACCGGATGCGCGCAGCACCAGAACCCGTTAGAGCTGCGCCATCCTGAGTAGCTTCTGTTGAACACCCAACCGATGAAAGCAGCGACGAACAGTGCAAACCAGCCCCATTCGTAGAAATGCACGAAGATACCGGACGGATTGTTGAATTCCGGGTCGGCGTTGTTGCTCAGAAAGGCAACGTAGTTCGCATTGAAATCGGGGGAGGCCAAAAGAAGGTCGCCGAGTATCGGAAACCTGAACAACCAATCGAGGGTGAACACGGGTCCGCCTACGCCCCAACCGAGAATCTTTAGAATTCCGGCGCCATTGTTGAGCGCAGTCGAGTAGTACAGCGCAAGCCGCTCGAGTGCGAATTCGAAGATGTTGCTATAGACGTTGATATAGTAGGTTTCCCATGAGCGGTTGTATTCATTGGCGATGAAGAACCCGATCAGCGGCACGATGGCGGCATAGGGGCCGAGCTTCAAAATCCTGGAAGGTGGTCGATTCGAGCGCCGGAATTTCACAAGCATTAACACGAGCGGAATCACGAGTTCGATCAGCGCAAGGCGCTCGGCAAAAATAAAGCTTCTTAGCAGCGCCAACCCGAGGAGGACGAGCAGGTAGATCTTGTACCGCGTGATGCCCCGCTCGGGTTGCCGGAACACATAGAAGTACAAGGGCACGTAAGCGACGGCCACCTGCGTCAGTGTGCTTATCCCGGCAATCCGACCTTTCGCCTCGATCAGGTCGAATGCGCTTGCATCGCCGCTGAAGAACGACAGGATGAGCGCCGGATGGGCGATCACGCCGCTCATCATGGTCAGATAGCCAATCAATGAGAGCACAAAGAGCGCATCGAGCACCCATCGCGATATCTCGACCGGCTCCTGAACGGCTTTTGGGGGCACAGTTCGGCCGAAGTAGGACACCGCCAATATGGTAATGAGGAACAGTGCGGCGACCAATGCGTAGAAACCGTTGAAATACAGTTGTCCGATTGCTTTCTGATCGCCCAACAATTCCATCGAAATCAACGCGTAGAGCGGCAAGATGAAGAACAGCATCACGCGCGCCGGGTCTTCCCACCAGTAACCGTTGAATGCAAGTTGTCCGCGCATCGATATGCGGACATACTCTTGCGCCGGGCCAGTCCAGCGGGACTGTTCAGCCGGCTCGCCAATCTTGTTCTGCATTAAGTTTCTCCTGAGACTGGCTGCCCAACGCGGCAAACCACATCACTCGCCGCCATTCGGCTCAACGGGCATCCGGCTGCAATTTGCCGACACGGCCCGCTCTTGTCAGCGGATTGGCGATGTAGCGCACCGCGCGATCGCTGACCGACGCCAACGGAATCAGACAAAGTCCTGTCAGACAGGAAACAGCTAATTTCTTGCGGATGCTCCAGAACGGATTCGCAAGCACGGTATGGAAATAGCTCCCGGATTCGAGCATGAACCAGCGCCATCGGCGCGCGAGCGACGCCTGATACAGGCGGTCGGCAAAGTGTGCCTTTTCAGTTGAGAAGTCGAAAAACGCTACGGGGAGTGTTTCACCGAGCCTCTCTTGCGCGACGACGCGCAGCGTCGACCAGCGGAGTGCAGCCTTTCTTGCGAGGGCCAGCGGACCTTCCGAGTTGGAAAATGCGAGCTGCGCCGTAGAACCGTTCGCTCCGCTCGCGATGCTTGCTGCAGACCGGTGAACCCGATATCCACCTAGCGGGAGATCGAGCATACAAACGTGGCCGAGGAGCGCAATACCGTAGATCGCATAGAAATCTGCGCCATGGCGATTGTCGGATGTGACGGGAATGGGAAAGATCCGCTTCAGCGCCGCAACCCGGTAAGCGTTGCCTGAACCAGGTGGCGATGGATAGAGCCAACCCGCGCGCAGCAGCTTGCCGCAGTCGGCGACCGCCGTGGTTTGCGGTACGGTGACGCCTGTCTTGTCGCCTTCGTGGGTCACCACATCCAGCTTGAATTGCACTTTGACGTAGTCACCGGATGCGAACGCGGCGATCACGCGACTCACCGCGTCCGCATACAGCAGGTCGTCAGCGTCCAGAAAAATCACATAAGGACTATCGATCTGCTCGAGCGCGCGATTGTAGGCGGCTACCTGGCCGCCGTTTTCCTGAAAGATCGCGGTGATGCGCTCGCCGTACGATTGGATGATGTCGCGTGAATCGTCCGTCGACCCGTCGTCGATGACGAGCACCTGGGCCGCGCCGACCGTTTGCGTCAGCGCGGAATCGATCGCACAGCGTAGATATTCGCCGTAGTTGTAATTACAGATCACCACTGTCATATTCGACATGGTTTCCTCATGGAACTACCGTGAGCGGAGGTGGCGTGCTGCTGCCGCGCATAGATAGCTCACTGTGAGATCATTGTTGCGCAGGCTGCTCTATAAGGCCACCGCGCGTGTAATCACCCAGCGTGCTATCCGCATAACCCGCATAACCCGCATAACCGGCGTAACCATATTTGCCCGGCAATGCCTTGAAGTCGTTGAGCACCACGCCGCGGATCGGCACACCTGCCTGCGCCAATCTGCGAGCGCTCTCACGGATATCGGGCAAAGTGGTCACGCCATGGCGAGCCACCATGAAGACCGCGCCGGCGGCCTGCCCCAGCATGATCGCATCGGGGACCATCAACAGCGGCGGGCCATCGATCACCACCATGTCGTATTGCGAGCTGACCTCGTCGATCAGGTTCGACAATTCGGGGCGCAACAGCATCTCACTCGGACCGGACGGCGCTTCACCCGTGGACAGAAAGTCGAGCCCCGGCAACACGTTGCGCTTTAATACCGCGTTGATGTGGTGGGTGCCCGCCACAACTTCTGACAGCCCGTGACCGCGTTCGACCTTCAAGTACTGATGCAAAACGCCCTTACGCAGATCAGCGTCGATCAGCAGCACGCGTTTATTCGACGCACCGGCCAGCATTGCAAGATTCGCAGAGACGAACGATTTGCCGATGCCCGCGGTCGGACCGGTGATCAGCACAACCCGGTTACGCGCTTCCGGGAGCCTGAACTGCAGTATCGCGTAGAAGCTGCGCAGGCTTTCGATGGTGGGACAATTGATCGAGCCATCGGTGAGCATGAGAGGTGCCGTCGGCTTCGCCAGCGCGTTGCGGCGCGTGTAATCGGGCAGACGGCCGTGCGGCGGCACCGTCGCGTACACGGGCAGACCGATCGACGCTTCAATTTCCTGCGGGTCGTCCACACGGCCGCGCACGCGCCGCCGGAAGAACACAAGACCCGCGCCGATCAGCAGACCGGAGATTATCGAGCCGCCAATCACGACGCCGACGCGCGGCTGAATGGGCTCCTCCGTCGGCATCGCAGTATCGATCAGCCTGACGTTACTTACCTTACCCGCGCCCACGAGCGTGAGTTGCTGACGGGTAGCGAGCTGAATCCTGTACAGGTCGGAGCTGACCTGCACGTCACGCTGTAGTTGCAAAACGCTCTGTTCGAGTGCCGGCAACGCCTGGGTGGCCCCCAGCACCGCTGCTAGCGCCGCCTGTGCGTCCTGCAACTGGCGGTCGACTGCCTGCACCTCGGGATACCCCTCGGTGAAGCGCGACATTAATTCGCTGCGGCGCTGCTTCAGGTCGAACACCTTCACCTGATCCGCTACCGATTGTTGCAGCAGGGCCGCGCCGTACTGACTCGTATCAAGCGTGCCGTGCTCCCCCCGGAACGCGTTGAGTCGGGCTTCGGCCGCTTCCAGTTGCGCTTTCAGCGCCGGCAGTTGCGTGTCCAGAAAGCGGATCGACTTGTTCGACTCTGCAGATTTGCGCTGCACGTTCTGTTCGATATATGCGCGACCGATTTCATTCAGAATCCGGCTGTCCTCCTTCGGATCGGTACCGTCGAGCGTCGCGCCGATGATATTGGACTGTTTGCCCCTCTCCAGAACCGCAACGGTGTTCTGCAACCACTCGATCGTGCCGGCTTCCGAATAGCGACTTAAATTGAAGGTTGCACCCGGCTTCCCGTCCGCGTGCTGCACCAGCAGCTCGACCGGGCCATAAGACGTCTGCTCGTGAAGCATCTGGCCGACATGGCCCTGAAGCTGAAACTTGTCCCCGAACAGGAATCCGCCCGAAAGCGTGTAGGCTCCACCCGCTTCCAGCGTCAGCTTGAGAGTCTTGCTATACAGCCGCTGCGGGACGTTTAACGTTGCGACGTCGATACTTTCCTTGCCGCTCACATAGCCGCCGGGCAGCGGGGTCGACAACTCGTCCGAACGCTCCGAGAGCCACCAGCCAACGACCGGGATATACCGCGGTTCAGCATCGATATAGAGCTTCAGGTTGTTGACCGCTTGCGATGTGACCAGCCTCGACTTCAGTACCTCGATCTCAGATGACACATCGGTCTTCAAGTCGAACATCGACGACACGTCGCCTAACGCACTCTTTGGTATTTCCGGAGTCTGCTCGACCTCAATCAGGATATCGGAGCGATACACAGGCTGCTTGAACGTCGCGTAGCCAATGCCTGCTAGCAGACACAGAAGTGTCGAACCGACGATGACCCAACGCCCGTGATAGAAGGCGCTCATAGAGTGGCCTGTCGACGCAGGTTGCTGATGCACCGGCTCGAAGTTCGATGTTGACCAATTCGCATGATTCACTGTCATAAACTCCTCAACCTTCTGGATTTCCCGGTCATTGCGCAGGCACCGCACGGACGGGCGGATTCCATCGCGAAAGCCACTTCATTGCCGAGTCCGCCTGCAGTCCCTGTCGTCTGAGTCCGCAGTTCAACAACGCGTCTCCAGCGAAAGCGTTCCCATAGCAGTCGATTCGACGACGTGAACAATTTTCATAGGCATGCTGCAGTACGGATTACTTGGTTTCGGCTGGGGTGCATGCTGTTCAGTACGCGCCTCTGCCGTCGAAGACTACTTTGAATGTTCTCAGCAGAATGCTGATGTCGAGCAGAGTTGAACGTTCTTTCACGTAAGTGACGTCCAGTGCGACTCTCGATGGATAGTCAATATTGTTTCGTCCGCTGACTTGCCACAATCCTGTCAATCCGGGTCTGACCGACAGGTAGTAGTACGCGTCGGCACCATACCGTTCCAACTCCTCGTTGACGATGGGGCGGGGGCCGACCAGGCTCATGTCGCCGCGAAGGATATTCCAGAGTTGAGGCAGTTCATCGAGGCTCGTCGTGCGCAGAAACCGGCCAACGGATGTGATGCGCACATCGTTCTTAAGCTTGAAATCGCGATTCCATTCCTCACGCGCGCTGGCGTCGCTGGCAAGGAGTTCAGCGAGAACGACGTCGGCTTTCGGTACCATGGAGCGGAACTTTAAACAGCGAAACGGCCGGCCGCCTTTTCCAACCCGGGAATGACCAAAAAAAGCCGGCCCGCCGTCGCTCAGCACGACGCACCCCATCACGAGGAAAATCGGGGATAACGTGAGGAGCAAGGCGGACGCGCCAACGATATCCAAGGCGCGCTTCGTAAAGTCGCTTTTCCTGCCCGGCAAGCCCGGATCGTTCGCCGCAGACAAGGTGAGACAAGCCATAGGACTTGCCGCTGTTTCCGTTGACGCGTCCGAAGGAAACGATTCTTCGCTGCGAATGAATTCCGTCGTGCCATCAATGTGAGAAGCTGAAAAGGTGTGACCGCTTAGATCCGCACGTTCGGCGTACGAACGACTGGCGTGGCGGGTATCGAAAGGGGCGACTTCCTTTGACACCGATTCCGATACCTTGCCGACTAAAGCCATCGCTGCCCCCGGGCCGAAGTTTGTTGACGGATACATCAGTGTTTCGGTATTGCTAGTCGTACCGGTTGATTCAACAAAAAATCGGAATACAAGTCTCTCCATGCCATATGGAACATGTGTTCTGCGCATACGATTCGTCGAGACACGTGAGGAGTCGAAACCTAATTATTGCCGTAGAAAGTATAGCTTTACGATTCCACGTCCATCAGCAGGAAAGTCGTAAAGTGCCGATGTCTTGGCCGACTCAAAAGATAAGCAGATAGGTATGAATAAAACGTCACGAGGCAATTATTTGCAATGCGAAATTTTTTCGGCAACGCTGTCCAGCTCATGGGCAAGCTATCGCGTCGCGAAATTATTTGACGACCAATTCGATAGGTAAATCGTCATAATTCGGCTCACTGTCTCTTGCATTTTTGTATCATGACTAACATGACTTTAATGCAAAGAAACACTGCGCCTGCTCTGCCTTGGTCAGGCAATGCTCGGTCGTAGCGTATCTGTAGGAATATCGCTATTCCGTTCGGTACAGCACACAACGCGCGGTTAGGAAACGCTCCGATGAAGCGCGCCCATGTGTGTGATGAAAGCGGCTTGTCGCGCCGATGTCGGGAGTGGCGGCGTGATGTCGCATGACATAGTCATTGTCGGCCACGTTGAGTGCCGCCGCCGCGAATTGCTCGACCAGCAGCATGGTGACCTTTCGTCGATCATGCTGCCGTCGAGCTGTAATTAACTTAAGCGAAGCCCTGTGGATTCGCCGCCTGCCACCGCCAGTGATCCGCACACATCCTCTCGATCCCAAACTCTGCGCGCCAGCCAAGCACATTCAAAGCCGCCGCCGGATCCGCATAACACGAAGCCACATCGC
Organism: Paraburkholderia sediminicola; assembly: GCF_046026675.1. Lineage (GTDB taxonomy): Bacteria > Pseudomonadota > Gammaproteobacteria > Burkholderiales > Burkholderiaceae > Paraburkholderia > Paraburkholderia sediminicola_F. The sequence goes on from NZ_JAQQEY010000001.1 coordinate 808,736, forward strand.
CCGGCCGCCGCGCCACGATCTCATAAGGCACGGGCCGCCCAGAAGCCTTCTCGAACGCCTTGACGACGTCGATCACGCTATACCCCTGGCCCGTCCCAAGATTCACCACCAAACTGGCATCCCGCTTAACCAGCGCATCCAGTGCCGCCAGATGCCCACGCGCCAGGTCCACAACGTGGATATAGTCCCGCACCCCGGTGCCATCCGGCGTCTCATAGTCGCCACCAAACACCCGCAGCTTTTCCAGCTTGCCGACCGCAACCTGCGCCACATAAGGCATCAGATTGTTAGGAATCCCAGCCGGATCCTCGCCAATCAACCCGCTCTCATGCGCGCCAACCGGATTGAAATAGCGCAGCGTCGCAATCCGCCAGGACGCATCCGCCACTTCCAGATCACGCAACACCTGCTCGGCAATCAGCTTCGACTGCCCATAAGGATTGGTCGCCGACAGCGGAAACGATTCATCGATCGGTGAGCTCTTCGGCACGCCATACACCGTTGCCGATGAACTGAACACGAACTGCTTCACATTGCGATCGCGCATCACGCCGAGCAGCGTCAGCAAACTGCCGACGTTATTGCTGTAGTACTCGATCGGCTTGGCGACCGATTCGCCCACCGCCTTCAGCGCCGCAAAGTGAATCGCGCCGGTGATCGGGTGTGCGTCGAAAATACGGTTGAGCGCCGCTTCATCTCGCGCATCGGCTTCGTAGAAGCTCACGGCCTTGCCGGTGATTTTCTCCACGCGCCGCAGCGATTCGCGGTTGCTGTTCACGAGATTGTCGATTACCACGACGTCGTAACCGCCGTTGAGCAGTTCGACACATGTGTGCGAGCCGATAAATCCTGCACCGCCCGTTACCAGAATCGTACCCTTCGTGGTCATGCTGTTGCTCCGTTAAAGTAAAACGCCCGTCATTTTCTGCACCAGGTCTTTATACGTTTCGACGACCACGCGTTCGTCGAATTCTTCCGCGACTTTCTGTCGGCCGCGTTCAGCCATTGCACGGCGTTCGGCGCCGCTCATGTCGAGCATCTGCGCCAGCTTCTCCGCGAGACTCACGGCATTGCGCACTTCGCACAGCAATCCATTGACGCCGTCCGCCACCACTTCACGGCAGCCGGGCACATCCGTCGTAACAATCGGCCGGCCCATCGCCGATGCTTCCATCAGCGTGCGCGGCACGCCTTCGCGATAGGAAGGCAGGACGACGCAGTCCGCATCGGTGATAAAAGGCCGCACGTCGTGCGCTTCGCCAAGATACTCGATGATGCCGTCCTGCTCCCACGCGGCTACCTCTTCGCGTGTGATCGCGCTCGGGTTGTCGACGCCAACCGGACCGAGCAATTGGAACCGCGCCTGAGGATAACGTTCACGCAAGCGCCGCGCGGCTTCGACATATTCGGCCACGCCCTTGTCCCACAAGAGCCGCCCGATCAGCACGAACTTGAATTCCGCCCGCTCCGGCAGCGGCGTGAAGGCGAATTGTTCGAGATCGACGCCTTCGCCATGCAGGAGACGCGCACGTTCAGGATGCACCAACAAATTCTGCTCGACAAACGCGGCCTGATCGTCGCGATTCAGAAACCAGATTTCGCGCGGGAAGCGGAAGGCGAAACGGTACAGTTTTTTGGCGACTTGCGCAGCGCGGCTCTGCTGGATGAACACGTAACCGAGCCCGGTCGTCACCGCCACCGACTGCACACCCGCCAGTTTCGCGGCGACCGAGCCGTAAATGTTCGGCTTGATCGTGTAGTGGAACACAACGTGCGGGCGGATGCTGCGATACAAACGATACAACGACAAAAGTGTGCACAGGTCCTCGCGCGGACTGGTGCCTTTGGACGCCACCGGCAATTCGATGCAGCGGCACCCCATTGCGGTGAGCAGCTCGAACGTGCGGTCGCGCGGCGCGAGCACCGTCACGTCGACGCCGCGCCCAACCAGCGTGCGGATCAGTCCTTGCCGATACGTATAGATTGCCCAGGCGGTGTTACAGACGAGTGTAATGCGTAGCGCGGGCGTCGATTTCAAGGCAGGCTTCATGCGGGAACGGGCTCGACGGTGAATGACAGGGTGAATGACGGCGTAACGGAATCAATGACCCGCGCGCGGCGCGAGCAGCGTGCGTTTGACCCGCTGCAATGCGCGGTAAGGCGTCACGAGATGCAGCATATTTTTGGCGAGACCCAGCCAGTCGTACAGATTGGTGACGTTGAAGTAGCGCAGTTGCAGCCGCAGCGTCGAGCTGACCTGGCGGCGCCGTTTGGTCGCGCTGATACCGCCTTCGTTCAGCTCGTAATAGAGCCCGAGTTCCGGCAGGTTCGCGCAGTCGTAGCGCGCCATCAGGCGCAGGAACAGATCGAGGTCTTCGGCGGAAGGATAGGCCGCGCGATAGTTACCGACCGCGCGGACCGCGTCAACGCGCAGCATCATCGAAGGATGCGCGAGGCAAGAACGGAAGAAGCGCAGACGCCGGATCTCGTTCGGTTCTGCGGGCGGCGTCAGCATGAAAAGCGGTTTTCCTTCACGCGTGACGACCTGCGTCCACATGCCGAGGCCGGCCACCTGCGGATGCAATTCCATGAACACACGTTGTTTGGCGAGGCGCTGCGGCACGCTGCGGTCGCCCGCGTCGATGCGTGCTGCGTAGCGAAAGCCGCGCTGCGCAAGGGCGTCGATGCCGGTTTGCAGCGCGCGCTCGATACCGCCGTTCTGCGGCATACGCAGCACTTGGATCTTCATGTTGGCGATCGCCGGCGCGACGATCGGCGGCGTGCTGCCGTCGTCGACGATCAATACGTGGATCAGCGCGCTTTCGCTGAATGAGGCCAGCGTGAGATCGACGTCGGCCTGGCCGTTGTGCGCGGGCATCAGGACGGCGACGTCGTCGAGAGAAATCTGCGCGGCGGCGGATGAATTCGTCATGGGCGCAATTTGAAACGAATGTAATAAAGATTAACTGACGCGGCGGCGAGATAACCGGCCGCGAGGCCCACCAGCGCACCGTAAGCGCCAAGCCGCGGAATCGCCAGCAGATTGACCACGAACGCAACGGCCAGCGCCAGCAGCCACTTGGAGAGCAACACGAATTTGGCCTGATATTTCAGCACGATCAGATTGCCGATCGCTTCAATGCCGGCCGGCACGGAAAGCCATACGGCCCAGCGGAAAATCTCGATGGCGTCTTCAAAGTCTGGCCCGAACACGCGGCGGATGATGAAACCCGCCAGCAAATCCAGCACGATCGCGCCGCTCACCATCAGCACGGCGGTCATGGCAGTCAGCCGCCACACGTTGCGGCGCAATTGTGCGGCGTCCTGCACGCGGTAGACAAAGGCGGGCGCAATCGTCTGCGCAAGCATCAGGGCGAGCGTGATCCAGTTTTCGTTCAGCTGCTGCGCGGCGGAATAGCGCCCGAGGTCGGCGAAGGAAATCGCCCGCTCGAGCATCAGTCTGTCCAGTTTCAGGAACAGATACATACAGATCAAGCCGATCCAGAACACCGTGCCCGCTGTCGCGAAGTGCTTGAAGAGCGAACGATCGAGATGCCAGCCGAGCTTGCCGCCATGTCGGCGGGTGTAATAGATCAGAAGAACCGCGCCAATGAGCGCCGATTCGACCGCCCACAGCCAGCCAAAGCGCGCGGGTGTAGCTATCGCGCGCACCATCAGATAGACGACGCCGGCCTTCAGCACCGCGGTGCTCATGCTGGTGAGCAACTGCGGCTTGCTGTAAGTCATGCTTTGCAGCCACGCATTGATCACGCCGACGAACGGTTCGCGAAACAGCATCGTGACCGCAAGACCGGCGAGCATGGCGCCCACCAGCGGGTCGAAGAAGTGCAATGCAATGCCGAGCCACGTGAGCAGCAGCGCCGCGACGGAAACCGAAAACCGCAGCGCGAAGGCGCTGCCGAGCACCGTGCCCAGCTGAGTTGGCGGCCGGCCGACGATGGTGGGAACCAGAATTTCCGCCCCGCACACCCAGGTGATCGGCGACAGCACCAGCAGCAGCGTGTTCGCGTACTGCCATTTGCCGAAGGTGTCAGGCCCGAAGTAGCGCGCCAGCATGCCGCTGATTGCGATCGCCACGCCGATCTGCGTGAGCCGCTCCAGCCCGAGCCAGACGATGTTTGTGAAGGCGCGGGTGACGTCGGGATTGGCGAAGCGTTTGAGCGTCAGCATCCGGTGGACACCCGCCAATGCGGTTGCACGCGTTGCACGTGGGACGCAACGTGCGCCAGGGCGCTATATGTAACAGACCACCTGGCCGGCTGTCGCGGCAACATTGCAAAAGCAGGGCGTCTAAGCATTAGAATGGGCGTCTATTAGGGCATGTCCGGAAGGCGCAATTATAAGTTGGAACCGGATCGCTTCCGGCAAGGGCGCATCGCTCGGTTTAACAGGTAGTTTTACCGATCCCTCGGCAATACGCCGGTCAAAATTTTCCATTGCACGCAAGTGAGCCAACATGATCTCCAAATCTATTTTCAAGGCGTATGACATTCGCGGTGTGATCGGCAAGACGCTCGACACTGACGCAGCGCGTTCGATCGGCCTCGCTTTTGGCAGCGAAGTGCGCGCGCAAGGCGGCGACGCCGTGGTGGTGGCGCGTGACGGCCGCCTCTCGGGTCCCGATCTGATCCAGGCACTATCGGACGGTCTGCGTGCAGCCGGCGTCGACGTGGTCAACGTCGGCATGGTGCCGACGCCGGTCGGCTACTTCGCGGCCAATGTGCCGTTGAAGCTCGACGGTGGCGAGCGCCGCGTCGATTCGTGCATCGTCGTGACGGGTAGCCACAATCCGCCTGACTACAACGGCTTCAAGATGGTCCTGCGCGGCGCGGCCATTTACGGCGAGCAGATTCTCGCGCTGCATCAGCGCATCGTCGACGAAAACTTCTCGCAAGGCAGCGGTACGTACACCGAGTACGACATCGCCGATGCGTATCTGGATCGCATCACCAGCGACATCAAGCTCGCGCGCCCGATCAAAATTGTGGTCGATACTGGCAACGGTGTGGCAGGCGGCCTCGCGCCGAAGCTCTTCAAGAAGCTCGGCTGCGAACTGGTGGAGCTGTTCACCGAAATCGACGGCAACTTCCCGAACCATCATCCGGACCCGGCTCACCCGGAAAACCTCCAGGACGTGATCCGCGCGCTGAAGGAAACGGATGCGGAAATCGGCTTCGCATTCGACGGAGACGGCGACCGCCTCGGCGTCGTCACCAAAGACGGCCAGATCATCTATCCGGACCGCCAGTTGATGCTGTTCGCCGAAGAAGTGCTGTCGCGCAACAAGGGCGCACAGATCATTTTCGACGTGAAGTGCACGCGCAATCTGGGCAAGTGGATCAAGGAAAAGGGTGGCGAACCACTGATGTGGAAGACCGGCCACTCGCTGGTCAAGGCGAAGCTGCGCGAAACCGGCGCACCGCTGGCAGGCGAAATGAGCGGCCACGTGTTCTTCAAGGACCGTTGGTACGGTTTTGACGACGGCCTGTACACGGGCGCGCGTCTCCTGGAAATCCTCACGCGTGTGGCGGATCCGAGCAAGCTGCTGAACTCGCTGCCGAACTCGAATTCCACGCCGGAACTGCAATTGAAGCTCGAAGAAGGCGAAAACTTCGAACTGATCGCGCGTTTGCAGAAAAACGCGAAGTTCACCGGCGCGGACGACGTCGTGAAGATCGACGGCTTGCGTGTCGAATACCCGGACGGCTTCGGTCTGGCGCGCTCGTCGAACACCACGCCGGTGGTGGTCATGCGTTTCGAAGCCGATAGCGACGAAGCGCTCAAGCGCATCCAGGAAGACTTCCGTCGCGTAATCATGGCGGAGAAGCCGGACGCGAAGCTGCCGTTCTAAAAGCTCCAGCGGCGGCGCGGTTCCACGTGAACCGCGGTTGCCGTCGAACGCGGCGCGGGTTTCAATTACCGCGCCGCGTTTTTTCATGCCATTTACCCGTGTCGCGCTAGAATTGCGGTCCCCACCCCATTGAGGGGCCTGGCGCGAAGCGACAGGTTGGGGGCTCTTTCAACGCATCTTCGGGCCGGATAGCCGGTTTTCCCACACTTGAGCGTGCAAAAGATACTAATCGTGAGGGTGTCGTCATTGGGCGACGTCGTTCACAACATGCCGGTGATCGCCGACATCCGACGCCGCCATCCCGAGGCCCAGATCGACTGGCTCGTCGAAGAAAGCTTCGTGGGGCTCGTGGAGCTCGTCAGCGGCGTGCGGCGGGCGATTCCCGTGTCGCTGCGGCGCTGGCGCAAGCGCATCCTCTCGGTCGACAACTGGCGCGAGATCGGCGCGTTTCGCCGCGCGCTCGCCGCCGAGAACTACGACCTCGTAATCGACTGCCAGGGGCTCATCAAGACCGCGTGGGTCGCGAGCATGGCGCGCGGGCCGCTGGTCGGCCTCGCGAACCGTACCGACGGCGCGGGCTTCGAATGGCCGGTGCGCTTCTTCTACGACAAGCGCGTGCCGATCGAGCCGCGCACCCATGTGGTCGAACGTACGCGCCAACTGGTGGCCGCGGCGCTGGACGACCCGCAGCCGCAACCCACCGACGAAATCGACTTCGGCATCGACACCGGGCGCGCGGCGCTGGCTTTGTCGGAAGCGAATCTGAATCTGCCGGTGCCTTACGTGGTGTTCGTGCACGCCACCTCGCGCGCCGACAAGCAGTGGCCCGATACCGCCTGGATCGAACTCGGGCAGTCTTTGGTGCGGCGCGGCGCGTCGATCGTGCTGCCGTGGGGCAGCGAGGAAGAGCGCGTCACCAGCGAGCGTTTGGCGAAGGAATTCGGCGCCGCGGCCATCGTGCCACCCAAGCTATCGTTGCCGGCGGTGGTCGGCCTGATCGAAGGCGCCGCCGCGACAGTCGGCGTTGACACAGGTCTGGTTCACATTGCGGCGGCGCTGAAGCGGCCGACAGTCGAGTTGTACAATTTCGCCACCGCGTGGCGCACTGGCGGCTACTGGTCGCCGAACGTCGTCAATCTCGGCACGGCCGGCAAGCCGCCCACGCTGCAGGAAGTCAAATCCGCGCTGGCCGGTTTCGGCCTGCTCTAATGCTGTAGCGCTGTAATGCGGTGTGCTTCGCCTTACGCTCCATCCGTTTTCAAGGGCGACCATGAACGAAACCCAGATCATCGAAGTAGCGAACGCCGACTGGCACGGACGCAACCTGTCCGTGCCGCGCGAGACGCTGCTGGCCGGCGTCGAACGCGGCAAGGTGCTGTATTTCCCGAATCTGCGCTTTGCCATCGAAGGCGGCGAACAGGCCTTGCTCGATCCCGCATTGGCCGATCCGAACCGCAAGAACATCAGTCTTGAGCCGAATGGCGGCGCGCTGCATGGCGTGGCCGGTGATGCGGTCACGCAATCGGCCGTGCGCGCGTTGATCGCGCGTTATCAGGCCAATGCGCGCACGCTGGTCGATGGACTCTTTCCCGAATACAACAGCAAGTTGCGCGTCGCGCCAACCAGCCTGCGGCTGCATCAGGTGGAAGGGCGCGAGACGTCCTGGCGTAAGGACGATAGCCGTCTGCATGTCGATGCCTTCCCGTCGCGGCCGAATTACGGCGAGCGCATCCTGCGCGTGTTCACCAATGTGAATCCGCATGGCGCACCGCGTGTGTGGCGCGTCGGCGAGCCGTTCGAGGATATGGCCAAGCGCTTCTTGCCGCGCATCAAACCGCAGATGCCGGGCTCGGCGTGGCTGTTGAATCTGCTGCACGTGACCAAATCGCCGCGCAGCGAATATGACCATTTGATGCTCAATCTGCACGACGGCATGAAGGCCGACCTCGAGTATCAGAAGTCGAGCCAGCAGGAGATCATGCCGTTTCCGCCGGGTAGCGTCTGGGTGTGTTTCTCCGACCAGACTTCGCATGCGGTGATGTCCGGCCAGTTCATGCTGGAGCAGACCTTCTTCCTGCCGGTCAAGGCGATGGCGCAGCCGGACTGCGCACCGCTCGGCATTCTCGAGCGCCTGAAGGGCAGGGCTCTCGTTTGAGCGCCGCTGTCTGTTTCGATCGCGCGGTGAAACGCGCGCTTGCATTCGGATTCGCGCTCGGGCGTGCGGAGTCCCGATGCTGAGGGCGATTTATAACGCGCTCTGGTGGATCGTCGCGCCGCTTGCTGTGCTGCGCTTGCTGATCCGTTCGCGCAAGGAGCGTGGCTATCGTGAGCATATCGCCGAGCGGTTCGGTTACTCGCGCGGCCGGCTGCCGGAAGACAATGCGCCGCTGATCTGGGTGCATGCGGTGTCGGTGGGCGAGACGCGTGCCGCGCAACCACTGATCGATGCGTTGATCAAGGCGCGTCCCGACGCGCGAATTCTTTTGACGCATATGACGCCGAGTGGCCGCGCCACCGGCGAGCAGATTTTCGGCGACCGCGTGTTGCGCAGCTATCTGCCGTACGACATGCCGCATGCGGTGCGGCGGTTTTTGCGGGCGTGGCGGCCGTCGCTCGGTCTGGTGATGGAAACTGAGGTGTGGCCGACGCTGATCGACGAATGCCGTCGCGCGGATGTGCCGTTGGTGCTGACCAATGCGCGGATGTCGGCACGCTCGTATAAGCGTGCGGCCAAGTTCGGTCATGCGACGAAGGATGTGTTCGGCGGCTTTTCGCGAGTGCTGGCGCAGAGTCCGTCGGATGCGGAGCGACTCACTGCACTCGGTGCGCGTAATGTCGCGGTGCTCGGGAATCTGAAGTTCGATATGAGCACGCCGCCGGAACTGGCGGCGCGTGGCCACGCATGGCGTGCGGCGATCGGCACGCGGCCGGTGTGGGTTGCGGCGAGTACGCGTGAAGGTGAAGAGGAGTTGGTGCTGCAGGCGTTCGCGGCGCTGGGTATCGAGGATGCGTTGCTGATCTTGGTGCCACGTCATCCGCAACGGTTTAATGAAGTGGCGGGGCTGGTCGAGAAGGCTGGTTTGCGTCTTGAGCGGCGTTCGACGTGGGCGCCTGCGGCGACGGTGGCATCGGCGGCTGCTTCAAGTGCAGGCGGTGGCGTGCCGGCTTTGCCTGCCGATGTGAACGTGCTGCTTGGCGATTCGATGGGCGAATTGGGTGCTTACTACGCGGCTTCGGATCTGGCGTTTATCGGCGGGAGTTTGCTGCCGTTGGGCGGGCAAAATCTGATCGAGGCGTGCGCGGTTGGGGTGCCGGTGCTGATCGGGCCGCATGTGTTCAACTTCACGCAGGCTACCGCGGATGCAGTCGCGGCGGGTGCGGCGGTGCAGGTGCAGGATCCGGCTGACCTGGCGCGGGCGTTGCGCGAGCTCTTCGGCGACAAAGCGAGGCGGCTGGCGATGGGCGGCGCGGCTTCGGCGTTTGCCGCGCGCCATCGTGGCGCGACGGCACGGACTGTTGATGTGTTGATGGCGGTGTTGCCGGAGTAGTCGTTCGAGCGCCGCCAAGGCGGTGCTCGCGTTATCGCTTCGCGCGCTGATAAATCGTATATTCTGCCAACACTGGGCTTAAGCGTTGACGGCCCTGTGATCCAAACTGCCTTTTCCAATCTGCCATGACGCTCTTCACCGACCTCGGCTTTCAATGGGACCGCACCGCGATTCCGCAAGACTTGCCGACCCATTCGATTAAACGGGTGTGCTTTCGCTTTCATCGGATGCTGCCGGAATTCGTGTGGGATGCGAGCGTGCTCGAAGGCAATCCATTTACGTTTCCCGAAGTGAAAACGCTGCTCGACGGCGTAACGGTTGGTGGACGGAAGATTTCTGATCAGGAACAGGTCCTGAATCTGGCGGAGAGTTCAAAGCATCTGCTTGCGATCGTGCAAAACGGTCGATTTGCTCTCGACAAGGCCACGTTTTGCGACCTGCATCGGCTTGTTGCACGCAATGAGGCTCTCGAGTGGGGTATGTTCCGCGGTGAAGGAGACGAAACGCGATATACGCCGGATGTGGCGTTAGGTGAAGCAGGGCGGCACACGCCGCTACCGACCTTGCCTGGTGCCCCCGAACTCAACCGGGTTTTTGCCACCGGTACCCGCGTGCTGACAGATCAGGTCTCAAATGCATTTGAACGGGGTTGCGCTTTCTTCCTGTTCGGGGCGTTGCAGCAGTTCTTCTTCGACGGCAACAAACGCACGTCACGTTTCATGATGAACGGCGTATTGATGTCGAATGGCATCGACGCCATCAGTGTCCCAGCGCAGCGCGCTGGCGATTTCAACGAGAAGATGGTGCGATTTTATCTGTCGAAAGACGCGACGGAGATGATGGCATTCCTGCTTGAATGCCATCCGGGCGAGTAAGGTTTTAAGCCTTCAACAGCCCCTTCTTCTCGATAAACTTCACCACCACATCCAGTCCGTCGAGCGCCTTCAGATTGCACATCACGAAGGGGCGCTCGCCGCGCATCTTCTTCGCGTCCGAAGCCATTACCTCCAGATTCGCGCCGACCATCGGTGCGAGGTCGGTCTTGTTGATCACCAGCAGATCTGACTTCGTAATGCCTGGGCCGCCTTTGCGCGGAATCTTCTCGCCGCCGGCCACGTCGATCACGTAGATCGTCAGGTCCGACAGCTCCGGGCTGAAGGTCGCCGCGAGGTTGTCGCCGCCCGATTCGATGAACACGATGTCTGCGTCGGGGAAGCGCGTCAGCATGCGGTCGACGGCTTCGAGGTTGATCGACGCGTCTTCGCGAATCGCAGTGTGCGGGCAGCCGCCCGTTTCCACGCCCATGATCCGCTCGGCCGGCAACGCGCCTGCTACGGTCAACAGACGCTGGTCTTCTTTCGTATAGATGTCGTTGGTGATCGCGACGAGGTCGTACTGTTCGCGCATCGCCTTGCAGAGCATTTCGAGCAGCGTGGTCTTGCCCGAGCCGACCGGGCCACCGACGCCCACGCGCAGCGGCGGCAGTTTCTTCGTGCGGACAGACGAGTGAGCGGGGTGATGAGGTGCGTTCATGATGGATCTTTTTAAGAGCGAAAGAGCCGCGAATACTGCGACTCGTGACGCGCCGACAGAATGCCCAATTGCGGCGCGAAGGTGTTGATGTTGTCGGGTGAAGTGGCCAAGGCTCGCGTGACGGCGGCGTCGATCGGCTCGCGTAACGCGACGATGATGCGTTGACCCGCGAGTTGACCGAGCGGCACCGCCTTCAATGCGGCGGCGGCCTGGTTTTCTACCCAGCTGAATGCGTAGGCGGCAAGAGCGGCGTCAGGCGCTGCATCGTGTGCGAAAGCGGCGAAGGCGAAAGCCGTGGGTTGGGCCAAGGGTTTGAGCGATGCCAAAGTCATGCGCCGTTCTGCGTCGCCCCATTCGAGCGAGACGCACAACTGTCGTAGTGACCAGCCCATTTGTTCCGTTTCGCGTCTGAGTTCCGCGGACTCCCGACTTGCCAGGAATTCGCTGTTTGCTTCCTTTAAGCCGTCTGCATCGTGCGCTCGCCAGCGTTCCATCTGATGCGCAAGAAACGGTAACTCGCCACGCGCGAGCACGTCGGTTAGACCGCTCGCGATCCAATCGCGTGCGGAATCCGCGTCGGTGATGAGTTGCGCTTCGATCGCGGCTTCGAGACCCTGCGAGTAGCTGAACGCGCCGATCGGCAATGCCGGAGACGCGAGATGCAGCAGCGCTGTGAGTTCAGCGATGCGCATGGTGATTATGCCCGTGGCCGCACGATTCGTCGTGGACGTGATCGTCGTCTTTGGGATCGTGCGAATGGTCGTGGTCATGGTCATGGTCATGCGAGTGACCGTGCGCGTGGCTGTGACCGTGTTCGTGATCCGAGCGATCATGGGCATGATCGTGCGAATGCTCATGCCCATGATGCTCGCCGAACACTTGCTGAGCTAACGCATAGTCTTCGGCAAAGGTCTCATCGTGACCATGCTTGTGACCACCGCCATACGCGCCCGATTCCGGTTGGAACGGCATCGACACCTGATCCACGCTCGCACCGATGCGCTTGAGCATATCGGCAAGAACCGGGTCGTATTCGAGCTTCAGATAATCCGCTCCGACTTCAACAGGCGTATGGCGATTGCCGAGGTGATAAGCGGCGCGCGTCAGCGTCAACGCGTCTCTAGCGCGGACAACCAGCACCGCTTCAGGAGCAGCGACCACGCGCACCAAACCACCATCATCGGCGACCAGAACATCACCGTCGCGCAGCACCGTGCCACGCGGCAGCAGCAGCGCGACTTCCTCACCGTTATCCAACGTTGCCGCAAGACGGCTCTTACGCCGGTCATCAAACGCGAGCGTCAAAGTCGGCGCGCGCTTCACCAGCACAGGTGCGAGCTTCAGATGCGGTGCAATCAGTTTGTCGATAGTGCGCATGGTTTAGAACAAAAAGTAACGTTGCGCCATCGGCAGTACAGTTGCCGGTTCGCAGGTCAGCAACTGACCATCTGCGATAACCTGATACGTCTCAGGATCGACGCTGATCGCCGGACGCCACGCGTTGTGAATCATGTCCGCCTTCGTGATCTTGCGGCAGTTCTTCACGGCAACGATACGCTTATTCAGACCATAGCGTTCACCGACGCCCGCATCGGCAGCCATCTGCGAAACGAAGGTCAGGGAAGTGCGTCCCAACGCACCGCCACGGGTCGCGAACATCTCGCGATAGTGGACCGGTTGCGGCGTCGGAATCGACGCATTCGGGTCGCCCATCTGCGCCATTGCGATCATGCCGCCCTTCAGAATCAGCGAGGGCTTGATGCCAAAAAACGCCGGCTCCCAGAACACCAGATCGGCCCACTTGCCCGGCTCGATCGAGCCGACTTCATGCGAGATACCATGCGTGATGGCCGGGTTGATCGTGTACTTGGCGATATAACGCTTCGCGCGGAAATTGTCATGACGCGCGTTGTCTTCAGGCAGCGCGCCGCGTTGCACCTTCATCTTGTGCGCGGTCTGCCACGTGCGGATGATCACTTCGCCCACACGCCCCATCGCCTGCGAATCCGACGACAGCATCGACAACGCGCCGAGGTCGTGCAGGATGTCTTCGGCGGCAATGGTTTCGCGACGAATGCGCGACTCGGCAAACGCGATATCTTCCGCAATCGACGGGTCCAGGTGGTGGCATACCATCAGCATGTCGAGATGCTCTTCGAGCGTGTTGACGGTGTACGGGCGCGTCGGATTCGTGGAGGAGGGCAGCACGTTCGCCTCGCCGCAGACCTTGATGATGTCCGGTGCGTGGCCGCCGCCTGCGCCTTCCGTGTGATACGTGTGGATCGTGCGGCCCTTGAACGCGGCCACCGTCGCTTCCACAAAACCGGCTTCGTTCAGCGTGTCGGTGTGGATCGCGACCTGCGTGTCGGTATCGTCGGCGACGGAAAGACAGTTGTCGATTGCAGCCGGCGTCGTGCCCCAGTCTTCGTGCAGCTTCAAACCGATCGCCCCCGCGGCGATCTGCTCCAAAGCAGGCTGCGGCCGACTCACATTGCCCTTGCCGAGAAAGCCGAGATTCATTGGATAACCATCGGCCGCCTGCAGCATGCGTTCGAGATGCCACGGACCCGGCGTACAAGTCGTGGCATTCGTACCCGTTGCCGGACCCGTGCCGCCACCGAGCATCGTCGTTACGCCACTCGCGAGTGCTTCTTCGATCTGCTGCGGGCTGATGAAGTGGATGTGCGTATCGATGCCACCGGCGGTCACGATCAGGCCTTCGCCTGCGATCACTTCGGTGGACGCGCCGATCGCGATCGTCACGTTCGGTTGAATGTCGGGATTGCCCGCTTTGCCAATTGCGGCGATGCGGCCGTTCTTGATGCCGATATCGGCCTTGACGATGCCCCAGTGATCGAGAATCACCGCGTTCGTGACGACGGTATCGACCACGTCGGCATGCACGCGTTGCGACTGGCCCATGCCGTCGCGAATCACTTTGCCGCCGCCGAATTTCACTTCTTCGCCGTAGGTCGTGAAGTCGCGTTCGACTTCGATCAGCAACTCGGTGTCGGCGAGGCGCACGCGGTCGCCGGTGGTGGGGCCGAACATTTCCGCGTATGCGCGGCGGCCGATGCGTAATGTCATAGTGAGGGTCCGGAAATGAGCAGGGTGGTTGGAGCAAGCGTGCGCGGTTGGCGCATCAGAGCTTGCCCATCACCTTGCCGTTGAAGCCGTAGACGACGCGGTCGCCCGCCAGTTCGACCAGTTCGACGGTGCGTTCCTGGCCGGGCTCGAAGCGCACGGCGGTGCCCGCTGCGATGTTGAGCCGGAAGCCGCGCGCCGCTTCACGATCGAAGGAGAGCGCCTCGTTCACTTCATAGAAGTGATAGTGCGAGCCGATCTGCACCGGACGGTCGCCGGTATTCGACACGACCACCGTGACGGTGGCGCGGCCCGCGTTGAGTTCGTGTTCGCCGTCGTCGATGAGGAGTTCGCCGGGAATCATGGGGCTGCCTTGCGTGATTAGGGGATCGGGTGATGAACGGTGACGAGCTTGGTGCCGTCGGGGAACGTGGCTTCGACCTGAATGTCGGGGATCATTTCCGGCACGCCTTCCATCACGTCGGCGCGGGTCAGCAGCGTGGTGCCGTAGTGCATGACCTCGGCGACGGTCTTGCCGTCACGGGCCGCTTCCATCAACGCGGCGGTGATGAAGGCGATCGCTTCCGGGTAATTCAGTTTGAGGCCGCGGGCGCGGCGCCGTTCGGCGAGCAGCGCGGCGGTGAAGATCAGGAGCTTGTCCTTCTCGCGAGGTGTCAGCTTCATCGAATGTCAGGTTGGGTTACGCCCGTCCCAGTCAGGACAGGCGTTGGATGCGATCGGGGTCGCGCTTCGTTGTGCGCCATCGCGGCCGCTCGAAATGCGAGGCGAAACAAACCGCGACAAGCTTACTGCCAGATCAGCTTACAAAGATATCAAGCTGAATTAACGACCCGCTTACAGATTGGCGGGCAAGGGCGCGCCGAACCACTTCTTCGACATCGTGTTGAGCGTGCCGTCTGCCTTCGCTTGGGCGATGGCGGCGTTGACCTTCGTTTGCAGCCGGCTTTCATTCTTATTCATGCCGACGAAACATGGTGAATCCTTTATAACGAACTTAGGCTCCGGACGACGCGGCGGATTCTTCGCATTAATCGCGGCGGCGACGATATTGCCGGCAGCGATCAACTGCACCTGACCCGAGAGAAACGCGGCGATGGTCGCGTTGTTATCTTCGAAGCGTTTGATGGTGGCGTTCGGCGCCATTTGCGTGAGGCCGATTTCTTCGAGCGCGCCGCGCGTTGCGCCGACCGTCTTGCCGGTGAGATCGGCCGGCCCGGTGACCTTGATGTCGGCGGGACCGAACACGCCCTGGTAATACGGCGCATAGGCCGTCGAAAAGTCGATGACCTTGTCGCGTTCAGGCGTTTTGCCGAGCGACGAAATCACCAGATCGACCTTACCCGTTTGCAGATACGGAATGCGGTTCGCGCTGTTGACCGGCACGAGTTCGAGCTTCACGTTCATCGACTTCGCGAGCATCGCGGCGGTATCGATGTCATAGCCTTGCGGCTTCATATCCGCGCCGACCGAACCGAACGGCGGATAGTCTTCCGGCACGGCGACTTTGAGCACACCGGCCTTGGCGATGTTGTCGAGCGTATCCGCGTGGGCGGCGGGCGCATTGATGGCGAGGACGGGCGAGAGCAGCAGCGCGGCGAGCCAGGCGCGACGCGCAGGGCGAAGGGTCGATCGGGTCATGTTGTGCGAGCGGAGGTAGCGGATGGTCGGCTGCCGTCAGGACGCGGCAGCATCGTGGGGGATTTCGACGCAAGGTATGTGCCATGGCGGTGCAGCATGGCTTGGCGGGGCGAAAGATGTTGTGGCGCACCGGCTTGGGGCGGTCGGCAGCGCCAGATTGGTGCTCGCGATGTCTTACGAAGGTGAAAGGCACGCTGCGTTGCCAGGTAGCTCTGCCGAGCGAATCAGGTCGACCAGATTCGAAGTGGCACAGCGTCGACGCCATGCACGACCGGGCGCAACTGAAGCCAGCACCGAGTCAAAGCACGCTGCAGCGTCTCCATAGACCGCGAAACCGCCCGCACGAGTAACACCCCTTCAGTGACACAGGAAGCTGCCGCCCGCAACGAATCATCAAACGGTAGGTGAGCAGTGAGTGCCTCAGCGAGTGCATCATCGCAAGCCGCCCCGACCGCCCACAGAGTCCCATACGCAGGAAACCCGGCAAGGCCTTGCGCGGCATCGCGCAATGAATCTTCCGCGCTGAGGCTCGCACGCTCGAGCCACAGCGCCTCGCCATTCGCGCCAACGATCCGCGACACAGCCCGCAAATGCCCGTCCGACCATCGCTCACCAGCCGCTTGCCGCCCAAGCTGCGTCGCATCCCACCCAATCGCAGTAGCGCCTTCGCCAAGCGTCAGCGAAAAATCCAGCATCGCGTTGGCGTGATCGAAAACGATATTGTTCTGCGGCAGCCAGTCGAGCTTCGCCTGAGGGCCGACACGCACCGCAATATTCTGCCGTGCCGCACGGCCATTGGACTTGTACCACTTGGTTGCGCCGGGCGTGGTGATGACGGCGTGCGCACTGTCGCCGACATCCACGTCGATATCGAGTTGATCGCCGCCCGCGATCCCGCCCGGCGGATGCACGATCACTGCGTGGCAGATCGCATGACCTTCCGGATAGAGCGGCCGTTGCACGCGCAACGGACCATCATGCAGCCGATGCTTGAGCGTCGTCCGTTCGCCGTCTTTGACGAAGCCGAGTTCGAGGCGCGCGCGCCATTGTGAGTGCGCGCTGGGTTGCGCGGTGGCGAGTGCAGCGTGGTTTTCGTGAAGCGACATGCGAGCGGACTTGCGAATGAATGAACGGCTGGGCGCGGTATTGGGCACAGTAGCGGACGCGGCAACAGACGCGTCAATGCGCAGCGTGCCCGCACGCGTTAGGCAACGACGGGCCGCGTTGCCACAGGATGCGGCGAGAATAGCACGCTGCGCTGTTTGTGCTGTTTGTGCCGGTCAGACGGCGATCAGTGCGCGTACGCCGTCCGTATCCATGTTGGCGCCTTCACCGCCCGCGACGATTTCACCGCGGCTCATCACCCAGTACCGATCGGCGATTTCTTTGGCGAAGTCGTAATACTGTTCGACGAGCAGCACGGTCATGCCCATTTCTTCGACCAACTGACGCAGCGTGCGGCCGATGTCCTGAATGATCGACGGTTGGATGCCTTCGGTGGGTTCATCGAGGATCAGCAATTGCGGATCGCTCATCAGCGCACGGCCGATTGCGAGTTGTTGTTGCTGACCTCCGGAGAGGTCACCGCCGCGGCGGCTGCGCATGTCCTTCAGGACCGGGAAGAGTTCGTAGATCCGGTCCGGGATTTTCTTCGGGGCTTTTTTGCTGGCCGCACCGACCAGCAGATTTTCTTCGACCGTCAGGCGCGGGAAGATGTCGCGGCCTTGCGGAACGTAGGCGAGCCCTTTTTCTACACGCGAGTAGGTCGGCAGCTTGGTGAGCTGTGCGCCGCGCCAGGCGATCGAACCGCTCTTGGTCTGGACGACGCCCATCAGGCATCGAAGCAAGGTTGTCTTGCCCACGCCATTGCGCCCCAGCAGCACGGTGAGCTTGCCGTCGGGCACGGTGAGTTTCACATCACGAAGAATGTGGCTGCCGCCGTAGTACTGGTTGAGGTTTTCTACTTCTAGCATGTCGGTCGATCCTTGAATTCTGGTGGCTTGTCGCGGCCGTGGTTTGATTGCGGCCACTACCGCCCGAGATAAGACTCGATCACCGTCTCGTCTCTCTTCACCTCATCAAGCGTGCCGTGGGCGAGCACTCGCCCTTCGGCCATCACCGTGACCTTGCCCTTCTCGCCTGAAAGAGCCGCAACAAACTCCATATCGTGTTCGACAACCATCATCGAGCAACTCCCCCGCAAGTGATTGAGCAGCTCAGCCAATTGCATGGTCTCGTCATCGGTCATGCCTGCTGCAGGCTCGTCGAGCAACAGCAGGGCCGGTTTCTGCATCAGCAACATGCCGATCTCGAGCCGCTGTTTCTGTCCATGCGATAACTCACCGGCAAGCCGCCGCGCCTCACTCTCAAGACCAATCAAAGCCAACGTCTCTTCGATCCGCGCTTGCGCCTCACGATCCAATCGCGCACGCAAAGAAGCCCACCATCCCTTGTCAGCCTTCATGGCCAACTCAAGGTTCTCCCAAACAGGATGCTGTTCGAAAACAGTAGGCTTCTGAAACTTGCGCCCAATACCCGCACGCGCGATAGACGGCTCATTCATCCGCGTCAAATCGATCGACTGCCCCAGAAAAACCTTGCCGGAATCCGGCTCGGTCTTTCCGGTGATGACATCCATCATCGTCGTCTTGCCGGCGCCATTCGGCCCGATGATGCAACGCAATTCACCTGCGTTGATCGATAACGTCAGCGCATTCAACGCGCGAAATCCATCGAAACTGACGGTCACGTCGTCAAGGTACAGAATCGTCCCGTGCGAAATATCGATCTCACCCGGCACCACCGCGTGCCCCATGCTCGCGACACCGCTCAGCGACCGTTCAGCAGGTTCTTCAGGTAATGCAAGATCAGGAACCATCGGGTTTTCGTTCATGAACGGTTCCTCTTGCGCGTGATCATTTCGATCAGGCCCATGATGCCGTTCGGCAACAACAGCGGGACCAGCACGAAAATCAGACCAAGAAAGAACAGCCAGTATTCAGGGAAGTTCGCCGTAAAAAAGCTCTTCGCACCATTCACCGCGAACGCGCCGATGATCGGTCCGATCAACGTGCCGCGTCCACCCACCGCAACCCAGATTGCCATCTCGATCGAGTTGCCCGGCGACATCTCGCCCGGGTTGATGATGCCGACCTGCGGCACATACAACGCGCCAGCAATCCCGCACAAAACAGCGGAGACGGTCCACACGAACAGCTTATACGCGAGCGGGCTGTAGCCGAGGAACATCAAACGCGTTTCGCCGTCGCGCACCGCAGTGACCACGCGGCCGAGCTTCGACGTGACGATTGCCCGCGCGCCGATGAAGGCCAGGATCAACACCGCGAACGTGATCAGCAGAAGGGCAGTGCGCGTGCCCGGATGCGTAATCGGAAAGCCGCCGATACGCTTGAAGTCGGTGAAGCCATTGTTGCCGCCGAACCCCGTTTCGTTGCGGTAGAACAGCAGCATGGCTGCAAACGTCATCGCCTGCGTGATGATCGACAGATACACACCCTTCACCCGCGAACGGAACGTGAAGAAGCCGAACACCCACGCGACAACGGCGGGCACCAGCACCACCAGCAGCAGCGCATAGCCGAGATGCTGCGTGCCTTGCCAGTACCACGGCAGTTGGTGCCAGTCGAGAAACACCATGAAGTCGGGCAGGTCGCTGCCGTACTTGCCCTCGTGGCCGATCGAGCGCATCAGGTACATGCCGATCGCGTAACCGCCCAATGCAAAGAACAACGCGTGTCCCAGACTGAGAATGCCGCAGTAGCCCCACACGAGATCGAGTGCCAGCGCAGCGATCGCGTAGCACATGAACTTGCCGGTGATCGTCATCGCATACGCGGACAGATGGAACGCGCTCGTCTCCGGGAGCACCAGCGTGGCGAATGGCACGCCGAGACCGAACACGATGATCAGTGCGATCAGCGCGAGCCACGCGCGGCGTGACAGCAATGCAGGACGCGGCGGCAAGCCGAGCGCGAAGCCGGACTGCGCTTCGCGTCCGGCAGAAGCGCCACCGCTCGCTGAGCCGACGTGAGCCGAAGAGGTAGCCGATGTCATCTCATGCCTCCGCGCTACGGCCCTTAAGGGCGAACATACCCTGCGGACGCTTCTGGATGAACAACACAATCAGCACGAGCACTGCGATCTTGGCGAGCACCGCGCCCCAGAACGGCTCGATCGCCTTGCTGATCAACCCGAGACCGAAGCCGCCGATCACCGTGCCGGCGAGTTGGCCGACACCGCCGAGCACCACGGCCATGAACGAATCGATGATGTAGCTCTGGCCGAGGTCCGGGCCCACGTTGCCGATCTGCGACAGCGCGCAGCCACCCAGGCCGGCAATGCCCGCGCCGAACGCGAACGCATACGAATCGACACGCGCGGTTTTCACGCCGACGCATGCTGCCATCCGTCGGTTTTGCGTGACGGCTCGCACGAACAGACCCAAGCGGGTTTTAGTCAGGACAGCCCAGGCAATCCCGACGACGATCAGCGAAAACGCCAGAATCGCCAGCCGGTTGTACGGCAGGATCAGATTCGGCAGCACGGTCACACCGCCGCTCATCCACGCGGGATTGATCACCTGCACGTTCTGTGCACCGAACAGCATGCGCGTCGCCTGAATCAGAATCAGGCTGACACCAAAGGTCGTCAGCAGGGTTTCGAGCGGACGGCCGTACAAATGCTTCAACACCAGCCGTTCGAGCACGATGCCGACCAGTCCGGCTGCGGCGAATGACGCCGGCACGGCAAGCAGCGGATACCAGTCGAACGCACCGGGCGCAAAGCGCTGAAACAGGTTCTGCACGACGTAGGTCGCGTACGCGCCGATCATCAGGAATTCGCCGTGCGCCATGTTGATCACGCCAATCAAGCCGTACGTGATTGCGAGGCCCAATGCAGCGAGCAACAGCACGCTGCCGAGCGACAAGCCCGCGAACAACGTGCCGGCGATCTGGCTGCGGCGCTGGATCGAATCGAGTTCATCGATGCCACTTTGCGCGGCGGAGCGCACGCGATCGTCCGCTTCGTTGAAGGTGCCGTCCGGCTTCTTCGCGACGAGCGGACGCAGCAGTTCGTTCATGTCGAGATCGTGCCGCGCGGCGACCAGTTGCACGGCTTCGAGACGCTTGGCTGGGTCGGCGTCGTGCAAAGCGGTCATTGCCCACAGCGTGTCGAGGCGCTTCTTCAGCGCCGGGTCGGTTTCCTTTGCGCGCGCCGCATCGACGAGCGGTTTGATGGATGGATCGGGGTTTTGCAGCAGTGCGGTGATGGCGGCGTCGCGCGTGGCGGCGTCGGGTGAATCGAGTTGCAAACCCGAGAGCGCGCCCGCCACTTTCGAGCGCAGCAGATTGTTCAGGGTGACCGGCTGCGCGTCGCCCGCGGCGACCGTTTTACCGGTGACGGCATCGCGTGCCGTGTCGCCGTCTTGCAGCAGCACTGCGCCGGAATCGGTGGCGAGCGCGCTGTCTTCGGACAGGGCTTTGAGCACCGCGAGCGATTCTTTGTCGTGGTTGGCAATCAGTTTGTCGATTGCCGCGGATTTCGCATCGAAGTCGTCACCGGCGAGCGGCGCGACATCGGCCGGAGCGAGCGCAAAGGCGGTAAGCGGCGCGCTAACGATAAGCGCGAGCGCGAGGCCGCCGATGCTGCGTCGTGCGAATTTCGGAAATGAAAACGCCATGATGGCCTTTGAAGAAAAACCGGCGAGGCGGCGCGGCATCGAGGTGATGCACCGGTGCCACGCCGTTGTCTTGCGTCTTGCAGCGTCCCGCGGGCAGAGCCGCGATTCAGCCCCGGCTCTGCCCAGAAGGTTCAGGCTCAGGCAACTCGCGAGCGCTTCAGGAACGTGGGAATCGAACTGACCACATCCGGCTTGCTCGAATTGCCGGCGATGAACGGGCTCCACGGCTGCGCGCGAACCGCGGTCTTGGTGCGCCACACCACGTTGAACTGGCCATCGGCACGCACTTCGCCGATCATCACCGGCTTATGCAGATGGTGATTGCCGTCCATTTCGAGCGTGAAGCCCGACGGTGCCGCAAACGTCTGGCCGATCATCGCCACGCGCACCTTGTCCACATCCGTGCTCTTCGCTTTTTCGACGGCCTGCTTCCACATATGGATGCCGACGAAAGTCGCTTCCATCGGGTCATTGGTCACGCGCTTGGTGCCGCCTGGCAGGTTGTTGTCCTTGACCCAGGCAGCCCATTGCTTCTTGAACTTCTCGTTGGCCGGGTTGCGCAGCGACATGAAGTAGTTCCATGCCGCGAGATTGCCGACCAGCGGTTTCGTATCGATGCCGCGCAGTTCTTCTTCGCCGACCGAGAATGCGACGACCGGCACATCGGACGCCTTCAGCCCCTGGTTGCCGAGTTCCTTGTAGAACGGCACGTTCGAGTCGCCGTTGACGGTCGAGATCACCGCGGTCTTGCCGCCCTGCGAGAAGGTCTTGATGTTCGCGACGATGGTCTGATAGTCGCTGTGGCCGAACGGCGTGTAGACCTCCTGGATATCGGCTTCCTGCACGCCTTTCGACTTGAGGAACGCGCGCAGGATCTTGTTGGTCGTGCGGGGATACACATAGTCGGTGCCCAGCAGGAAGAAGCGCTTGGCGCCGCCGCCTTCCGTGCTCATCAGATATTCGGTTGCCGGAATCGCTTGCTGATTCGGCGCGGCGCCCGTGTAGAACACGTTGCGCGACATTTCTTCGCCTTCGTACTGCACCGGGTAGAACAGCAGGCCGTTCAGTTCTTCGAACACCGGCAGCACCGACTTGCGCGACACCGACGTCCAGCAGCCGAACACGACGGCACACTTTTCCTGGGTGATCAGCTGACGCGCTTTCTCGGCGAACAGCGGCCAGTTCGACGCCGGGTCCACGACCACCGGCTGCAGTTGGCGGCCCATGACACCGCCGTTCTTGTTGATGTCCGCGATGGTCATCAGCGCGGTGTCTTTGAGCGATGTCTCCGAGATCGCCATCGTGCCGGACAGGGAATGTAAAACGCCTACTTTAATCGGACCGCTGCCCGATTGCGCCTGAGCAAACGGAACCTGACCTGCAAGCGCCAATGCGCCCGACATGGAGCCGAACTTCAACAGACTACGACGTTTCATGTATTTCCCCTTGCCATTGATGGTGAATGTTTATGGGCGTCGATTTCAGCCAGCAGGGCTTATCCCGCATGACTTGCCGCTTGTGTACTGCAAGGCACATGCCATGTAGTAATTTCGACTTGAAGTCCACGTGTTGCGTGCTGCGACGCGGTGATGCGCTCCCTCAGTTATGCGTAACGCGGCGCAAAATTGGTGCAGGAGCAGGGCGTGCGCATCGTTCAGGTGCGTGCCGCGCCGCAACGAAGCGTGTTCGTCGGCCAGCGGGCGTCGGCGGTGCATGACCGCCGCCCCTTTGTGCATGCGCCGCGCCCTGCCTACACTGAAAGACCAACCACACAAGGAGACTCGCCATGACCGAGCGCGCCAGCGTCAATACACCCGATATGTCCGCGTTCTGGATGCCCTTTACTGCCAACCGTCAGTTCAAGAGCACGCCACGTCTGCTGGCGAGCGCGAGGGGGATGTACTACACGTCACACGATGGCCGGCGCATTCTCGACGGCACCGCCGGGCTGTGGTGCGTCAACGCGGGCCACTGCCGCGACGAGATCGTGGCCGCTGTGCAGGCTCAGGCCGCCGAAATGGATTTCGCGCCGACGTTTCAGATGGGGCATCCGAAGGCTTTCGAAGCCGCGACGAAAATCGCGCGACATACGCCGGGGGATCTGAAGCACATCTTCTTTGTGAACTCGGGTTCGGAGGCGGTGGATACTGCGCTGAAGATCGCGTTGGCTTATCACCGGTCGCGTGGTGAAGGGCAGCGTACGAGGTTTATCGGACGCGAGCGTGGGTATCACGGCGTGGGATTTGGCGGGATTTCGGTGGGTGGCATTGCGCCGAACCGCAAGGCGTTTTCAGGTGGACTGCTGCCTGCTGTCGATCATTTGCCGCATACGCTGAATATCGAGGAGGCGGCGTTTTCGAAGGGGCAGCCGGCGTGGGGTGCGCATCTCGTTGATGAACTGGAGCGGCTCGTTACGCTGCACGATGCGTCGACGATTGCTGCTGTGATTGTCGAACCGGTTGCGGGGTCGACGGGGGTGCTGATTCCGCCGCAAGGGTATTTGCAACGGCTGCGTGAGATCTGCGACAAGCACGGCATCGTGCTGATCTTCGATGAAGTGATTACTGGCTGGGGGCGTTTGGGTACTCCGTTCGCTGCGCAGTACTTCGGCGTGACGCCTGACCTGCTGACGATGGCCAAGGGCACTAACAATGCGGCAGCGCCGATGGGGGCGGTTGCGGCTAGTGGGAAGATTCATGACTCGATCGTGAATGGGGCACCGGGTGGGATCGAGCTATTTCATGGCTATACGTATTCAGGACACCCGATTGCGGCGGCTGCGGCTTGCGCGACGATTGATCTTTACGAGCGCGAGCAACTGTTCGAACGCGCTGCACGGATGGCGCCGATCTTCGAGAACGCGATTCATAAGCTGCGCGGGGAACGACATGTGATTGACGTGCGCAATCTTGGACTCATTGGCGGTGTGGAATTGGCGCCGCGTGCTGGAGCACCTGGTGCGCGTGCTTATGATGTATTCGTGCGGTGTTTTGAGAAGGGGGTGTTGACGCGTTATACCGGGGACATCCTGGCGTTCTCGCCTCCGCTCATCATCGAGGAAGCGCAGATCGATGAGATCTTTAAGACGGTGGCTGAGGTTTTGAAGGAGACGGATTAGGAGCCATTTACGTTTGCTGAACTTGGTGAACGCTCTGGTCGATAGTGCTGTGCACTACAAGGATCGCGCAGTCGCGGAGGAAGTAGCGTTTACTCTCGTCGCGACCGACACTCTGTGCTTTCTCGACCACTGATGTACCGGCCGACATTCTGCGGCGCGGCAACGCCGAGCGGAAATCATCGACCATGAAATGCAGCACCGCGCGTGAGCGGTGACCGCGCAGCACCGACGATCACTCGCGGCCAGCACGCGGCAGCAATGAAAAAGGGGCGATTTGCTCGCCCTTTTTTTGCTCAAGCCTAACTTAGTCCGTGGTTCCGCTTAGACGTTGCCCCTCCGGAACGAGGTCCGGGTGTTGTTTGTAAATGGGGATGAGCATTTGCTCGAACACCATGTACATGACCTCTCCCACGGCCTGTTTGACGGTTTCAAGCTCTTCGGCGGAGCAATGCGCTTGAACAAAGACAATCGCTTCGTCGAGCGATCCGTTTATCCTTAACATGCGGTTGCACCCTTCTAGGGCCGATACCTTATCTTTAATCATGCTTCTACTCCAACTTAATCTATGGAACCCGAAATCCGCCGCCAGGATATTGCGTGTCCCGGCACTAGCTGACACCGATTGTGCGCGTTATATTCGTGGACAGTCCGAAAGCTCAGCGCAGTAAATGCGGCCCCGCGTGCAAGCGGTGACCGCCCAGCAGTGACTACTACTAGTGACCACCACACCGCTGCAAAGAAAGAGACGCGAGAGATTTCGCGTCGCTTTCACTTCAGGTTTGCGACAAGTCTGCATTGCTCGCAAACATCCCTAGAGTAGCTAGCGTTGGATTCAGTCGAGAGTTTCCCCTTCGGGTATCAGGTCCGGGTGTTCTCTGCAAATGGGAACGATCGCTTTCTCAAAGAGTTCGTAGATGACGTCGGCCATTCCGCGCCGGAAAGTGGAAAAAACCTCTGGCGAGCAGTTCGCTTGCACGATCCTGATCGCATCGTTGATGGACTTGTTTGCGTCGTACAGTCGCGCAATCACTTCCGTGGCCGTTTGCTTATTTTCGATCATTTTTTTCGACTCCTTACATTTTGCATCTGGTGTTAAATCCGAGGACACCCGTGCAATTCCGCGCAATTGTTCACACAATTCCAGTACTTGAATCCGACGTCTACACCTGTTGGTAATACCGCATCGCACTTTTCTCGACACATGGCTCTCACCTGCGCGCAATCTCCGGTGTCCTTGCATTTGACGAATCCTGATGAATCGGTTGTAGCGCCTGCGAACAGCTTTGCATATAGCATCGTCCGATTCGACAGGTCAGGAGTCAATACCGGAAACGGTAACTGATTCTGTGCGGCAACCTGAATTTCAATCGGGTTGTCCTCAATGGGTTTACCCGTCTGTGCACTGAAATAGAGGTCGTGAAGGAACAGCGGCCATGCAAGACGCGCCTGAATGAACCCGCAATCCACGCAAACAGCGCTTATGACCGGCGGTGCGTCGGGCGTGTTCGACCGCAACCAGCCAAGTCGGGTGGCCGCGGGACCTACGGGATCAAGACCGGCCTGATAGTTATCGAGCCATTTGTCGGTGTCGTCACTGCTGATTGCTATCGCAGCCTCATCACTGGTTGCGACTGTACCGTTGCGAGATACCACGCGGCCAGCGGGTGAGTAACCGTAATCTACGTTCAGTAGACGACGAACCCGGCCGATTTGAGCTATCGGCTGCTCATCGTACGTGAACCGGGCAACTCGCCCTCTGAGGTCGTATGCGATACGAGCCTCGCGATAGTTGCCAGTTTGCCAAGTAACGCGGTTCGCCGCATCGCGATCCTGATTACCAAAGAGCCACCCTGAGACAATGTTTTGCGCGGTCCTGAGATTGCCGGTATGGTCGTAGAAGTAGACCCAATCCGAAGCCTTAACATTGTTAACGTAAGTGATCGCCTCAGCCAACCGGTTGAACTTGTCGTATCGAGCACCAACAGTTCGCTGCTGCTGCCCGTTCCAGGTAGCATCGAAACCGGCTTCACCTGTCAGGTCATTTGTGATGCGTTCGCTATACCCCGTGACGTTGCCATTGGCGTCATAGACGAATGACATCAATTTTCCTGGCATGGCGACGGACGCGGGATGAAGGCTTGTTGCGTCGGCGTACTGCACCGAAGTGACAGAGACGGCGGTAGATGTCCGCACGGTCGCTTTCACCGGACGACCAGTTTCGTCGTAGCTATAGACCGCATTGCGTCCCGACGTAGTCGTCGTCAGGAGACTACCCGATGCGTCCCAGGTCAATCCACCCGATAGAGAACCACTGCTGCCGGTTGGTCGAACCTTGTCACCTATGGTCGAGAAGGAAAGCGTCCTTTCACCATTGCTATCCGTGACAGTGGTCGTCCCCGATCCGTAGGAAAACTGGACGTTCTTTGTTGTGTCAGGATGGCTGACAGCAGTCGCTCGGCCTTGTGCGTCGTACGTCCACGTTGCGATTCGCGAGCCAGTCTCGTCAATAACGCCGGTCAGCGCACCCTTGAAACGAGAGTCGCCGTACGCATACTGCCGTACGTTTCCATCGGGCCATGTGACAGAAACGAGATTGCTGTTTGCGTCGTACTTGTACTGCGTGAAGTGACCCTCAGGGTCGACTAATCGAGCGATGCGGCCTTTATCGTCGTATTCGAGGCGAAGAATCAGGTCGTAGACTGTCCTGGTGTCGGGGCCATGTTGTGTGATCGCGGCAAGCCGCCCCGATCCGTCATAGGTCAACGTCCTGACAAATCCGGTCTTGGTTACCTCCGACAGCAGAACGCCTTGCGAAGAGTACGTTTCGTTGGTCTCTGTCAACAGGTCATTGAGCATCCAGCTCGCGCCGTTCTGCGTGAGCGTCAGGCCGCTAAAGCTCTTCGTTCTCCACGCGCCGTTCGTTAACGTGAATGTCAGGGGTTCACCGTTTGCGCGGTATGCAATGACGTTACCGGAACTCCATCCCGCACCGGTGACGTTCAATTGCCGCTGCCAATTATGAAACCACATTGGCCCGACGGCGCTTGCACTTTTAAGAAATACGGTGGAGCGGTATGTGCGGGTGAATGTGATTGGCAGTTCGTCGCCGCTGATGAAATCATCATCCGTCAACGTGACCACCCCACTAGACGCAAACACCGGGTCGGCCACCGGGCATGTGTCGTCAGGTGGCGGGTCAGCGGGCGTAGAGCACCACGCGTCAATCAACGCCATGTCATTTCGACAGTTGTAGCTGCCGCCGCCGCTTGGAGTATTGCTTGCTACGTCGAGGCGGCACGTTCGAGTTCCCGGCGTCGCGCCCGATTTTGAGTAAAGCTCCCAACAGCCGTCGCCCGCGTTTGCGCCGAACGCGAACATCAGTAATGCGAGTGCCGCCAGTAGACGGGCCAAGTTGCCTGCTGGCCCGCAAGATGGTTTGTTTATTCTCATACATCTCCCTTTTGCAACGCGTCGTTAGAAATGCGTAATAAGGCGACACTGCATCGGGGAGTTGGGGGTAAAAATGGAACAATTCTGAAAAGCGCCGTCGCGCGAACACATCTTTACAGACCGGCTGAAATTGACAGCGTTAAAGCAGAAGCGGCGCAAGTCTGCGCGCCAACAACGCCCATGGTGCGAGAATCCAACGGAGGCGCAAACCATGAAAGTTACGATCCACAACCAATGGGAATGCCCGGTATGCGCCATCGTCGATTACGACACCATCAACGCTTAGCGGATTGGAGCAGGGGTGACAATTGACTTGGATGAGACGGGCGAGATTATTGAACTGCGGGAGTCTGAAATGAGTGGTGAAGAATGGTGTAGTGCGCTCGGGTCGGTCGCGCGCTCGATTACCGTGTGGCCAGTTGTGTTGATCTGCCTGTCGTTTACTTCAATCTGCCAATGCGATAGATGCGAATACCAGGGCCTGCTCCTGTGTGATGCAATCCGGACCAGAGACTCAGGTCATATTCGTGCCTTGGGTCATGCTTCACGACGGTCGCAATCGCAGGCAGACAGTTGCGACGAATCGCAACATTGGAGTCGTATTTAAACAGGATTTCACCCGGCTTGAGCTTTTTCAAGCTGCCAGGTCGACGGACCGACGACGAGCGCGCCGACACGTCGCGCCGGACGGCGCGTGTGACGTTTTACTGCCTGACGCATGTTTATTGCCCCCCCTAATTCAATGGGGAGCCCTGCCAGGAACGAAGCGTACTGCTCGCCATCAACCATGCCGATGTCGCGACTGTGTCCCACAAGCCGGTTCAGTTTTGCGATCGCCTTTTACTGGATGCGCGACCAACTCCAGCAGTTCCGGTAACTCGCGATGGAACTGCAATGTGCCCTGGACTGCAAAACCACTTCCGCGCGATCCGTTGAAAACGAAAACGACCGCGCCATTTGCGTCGGTACGTTCGCGCACCAGAGTGCAAAGGGCGGTGTATTTTCCTAGTGTGTGCACCTGCCTCTTGTGTCGGACAGCTACGCATCTCCGAACAATCAGAAGGCGATAAACGGCCCGGTCTGCGTACCGACTTTGGCGGTACTAAGCGCGGTGTACACGTCGCGGCCGTAGAAGAACGGCAAACCCCAGAGGAAGGCCCACTCGGTCCAGAATGCGCCAAGGTTGTTATAGGCGGCGTACTGATTCGCCAGCAGGTTTGACGAATTGGCGATCGAGAACGGTACGGTAAGAACCGTACCGGTTTTCCCGACAGTGGAATAGTCAGCGGAATACCACGTGGCGGAGAGATTCAGCGTAGTTGGCGGCACGTAAAAATCGCCCCAGGTCGGCGTCGTCGTATCTGGGAACCGAAGTACATTGGTCCCGCTATCGACGTAGCTGGTGAGCGTGCGCCCCTGATACACAGTACTGAAGGCGCCGCTGTTGTCCACCTTTAGAATGTTTGCCGTCGACGGCAGCGCGTTGTTTTGCCGGGTGCCGATGCCGAACACGAGTTCACCCGTGGCAGTTGCCTGACCGCCTGCTGGCAATGCGGGCATGCGGATAATCGTGCCATTGTTATCCGACGTGAAATTGGCGACCGGATTCATGACTTGCGTGTCGAGCGGCACTCGCGCGCCGGTGCAAGATCCCGTGGACGGACAGTAGTAGTAGGTGGCCGACAAAGCGGACTGTGCTGCCCGCGGATAGTCGGTCAGCGAAGGGCTAATGCCGACCACGCCGTTGGCACCGAGCGCGGCTACCGTACTACCGATGTTATTGATGCCGCGCGAAGCGCAATCCGACGGTGTGGTGGGATACGCAACGTCGCTGATTACCTGGATTGGCAGATTGCCTGCGGTTTTGCCGCCGATCGTCACATCGGCACGTTTGATCGAACCCCAGAAGTAACCGTCCATGAACAGCGCACATTGGGCAATCGGCGCGCCTCCGGTCGGATCGTTGGATGCCCCCGTCTGTGCCGGCAACCGACCGGCAAGCGCCGGGCCCAATGCACTGCTCATCACTCGTACGCCTGCCGAACCGGTGTCGAGAAGCATGTGATCGACGGTTGCGCATTGGTTTGCACCTTGAACGCCGGGGATGCATATGGTGACGGTCACGTACGGCATGTTAACCGCGGCACCGGGCGTAGTGCGATCGACGACGATCGGGGCCGTGTTCAGATCGGTGACCGGCGTCGGAGTTGGAGTTGGAGTTGGAGTTGGAGTTGGAGTTGGCGTCGGCGTCGGCGTCGGCGTTGGAGTTGGCGTCGGCGTCGGCGTTGGAGTTGGCGTCGGAGTCGGAGTCGGAGTCGGAGTCGGAGTCGGGCTCGGGCTCGGGCTCGGGGCAGGACTAGGCGTGGGAGTTGGCGCCGGAGAAGGCGCTGGGCTCGGCGTCGGAGTCGCCGGCTTATCGTTATCCTTGGTCGCGTTCGAGCTGCCGTCGTCGCCACCGCCACCACCGCAGGCCGAAAGAGCCAAACTGGCCGTTAGCAACGCGAAGCAAAGTTTCTTATTGAGGGTTGTCATGTTTCTTGTGTTCCGTGAAATCGATGTGCCGTGTCACTGCAGATCGTCAACACGAACATTCGCGGGGACGAGGCGCGGCAGAACGGCCTTGCCGAAGAAGTTTCCTGCCCTGCCTGCCGACTCGATCTGAAAATCGCCGTTGCGTTCGATCAACGGACCGGTGCCGCGCGCGCGGCCCGCACCGGCGGAGACAGCGTTCGGAAAATAGCTGCCGAGTAGCGCAACCATGTCGGGGCGCACCGGCCCTTGCCACGTGACGGCAAATACGACATTGGTAGGCAGCACGTATTCGCGAATCCTGACGCCGTCGGTGTCATGTGACTCGCGCACGGTATAGGCCGTGGTTGAAGCAGAAGGGGAAGTGGGCGTTGCCGATTGGAGCAAGGACTTCGGGGCCGAACCCGCACCCGGTGCCCCACCCAACGCCGCATACGACGCGAGCGGCAAAAGAGCCGACACGGCCATCACGATCTTTACAAATCTCATCACATTGCTCCAAAAAACAGGTCGGAGCATGTTGCCTGCGGGCGATTAATGAGAGGCTGTGAAACGTCCTAACGATAAGTAGGAAACGCCGATGCGATTCGGCTACTTCCGCGCGGTGGCAGGAGGTAGGAAAGCGGGAGGCAGGCGTCTCGCAACGCCCCCTCCCAAACAAGACACGACGGGATCGTCAGAACGCGACGAACGGTCCGGTCAACTTACCGATCTTGGCGTTTCCGATCACCGTATACACGCTACGGCCATAGAAGAACGGCAAGCCCCAGAGGAACATACGGCTGTGCGGGGAGTACGCACCGACGTTGTTGTACGCAGCGTTGCCGCTTGCCATCAGGTTCAGTGCGTTGTCGATCGGGAAGGTCACGCTAACCGGCGGACTGGAACCGTCGGTGGGCTCCATCGTTGCCGTCAGGTTGAGCGGGCTCGACGGCGTGTACCACTCCCACTCGGAAGTCGTGGGAATCGTGTCGTCGGGGAACACGTACGCATTCGTGCCGCTATCGATGGCGCTCCAGTTAAGCACGGTGCCGTGATACTGGGTCGTCATAGTGGCGTACTCGTCGAGCGCAAAGATGTTGGCATTGGCCGGCGGCGTATTGTTCGACTGGGTGCCGACGCCGAATATCAACTGACCTGAGACACCCGCCTGGCCGCCCGCTGCAATCGCCGGCAAGCGGATGACCGTGCCGTTGTAGTCGGCGTCGAATGCCGCAACCGGGTTCATCACCTCCTTGGCAACAGTCATGCGTGTACTGACGCAGGAATTCGCCGATGGGCAGTAGTAGTAGAGTCCAGGTACCGCCTTCTGCAGCGCGTCCTTTGAGTCTTGAACGCCGTGTCCAATTCCCAGGATACCGTTGGCGCCGAGACTTCTCGCGGTGCTGAGGTCTGCCCCACCGCGTGCAGCGCAGTCCGCTGGCGTGCTAAATGCGCCGTCGCCGGTCACCTGGATCGGAATGTTGCTCGCCGTCCGGTTGCCGATCGTGATGTCAGCACGCTTGACCGAGCCCCATGTGAAGCCGGAGGCAAACGTCATGCATTCGGCGATCGGGAAGGCGCCGGTATTGTCGTCGGGAGCACCGACTTGCGTGAGCAACTGTGAATTGAGCGACTGCAGCGCGCTGGCCGCAATGCGTACGCCGGTCGAGCCGGTGTCGACCAGCATGCGGTCGACGGTCACGCACGGCCCTTTGCCCTGCGTGCCGGGCGCGCACACCTGGATCGAGGCGTACAGCATGTTGATGCTGCCCATTGAGTTGTCGACGCGGACGGTTACCGTATTGTTCTTGTCGGTTTTGATGTTGCTCGTATAGCCGGCGTTACCCGAGCCGCTGGTACCGCCGGAGCCGTTGGGCGGGGTAATCCAGTCGGGCGTGGCGTTCCAGCCTATGGAGCTGCCGTCACCGCTGCTCCCACCGCTTCCACCGCCGCAAGCCGCAAGTAGAACGCTGGCAGCCGTCATGGCCGCCCAGAACGTTTTGTGAATGGTTTTCATATTTTTCCGTAACTCGGTGGCCGTCTTATTTCAGATCGCCCGGGCGGACGCCGGCGGGTTTCAGGCGGGGGAGATAGGCGACGCCGAAGAAGTGGCCGAGGCGGCCAGCGGACTCGACGCGAAAGTCGTCGTTGCCTTCGACCATGGGGCCGGGCCCGCGCACACGGCTTTCACCGGCGTTCACGTAGTTGGGGAAATAGCTGCCGAGCAGCGCTTTCATATCCGGCCGTATCGGCCCTTCCCAGGTGACCGCGAACACGACGTTGCTGGGCAGCACGTATTCGCGGATCGTGACGCCGTCGGCGTCGCGCGACTCGCGCACGGCGTAGGGCGCCGTGGTGGTTGCGCTGGCCGAGGCAGTGCCCGTGCTTGCAGCGTCGGCAGACTGCGGCGTGGCACGTAGCATCACCGGCGAGGATGAACTGGAGCTCGGCGCGCCGCCCAAAACCGCATACGAAGCAAGCGGCAACAGCGTTGCCGCCAGCATCGCGATCTTCAAAACTTTCATCACCGTGCTCCTCCAAAAATGGTCGGAGCATGGTGCCCGGGTCGCGGTCAGGAAAGTCTCAGAAAATGCTGCGGCGTGGACCGGAAGGATCGCAACGAAGGGGCGGTGTCAGGGAGGTGGGAAAGGGTCGTCGCACTGAGGATGTGCGAAGAGTCACATGCGTCGGAAAATGGGAACGTCAGCAGGCATTGACAGCAAGTAAACATGGACAAGCAGCAGATAGCCCACCCGCGCAACGAATGAAGCGCTGCGTAGACAAAGGGTCAATCGGGGAATGAAAAAGATGAAGCGAATCGGTTTACTGCGGCGCCGTCACATTCGGCAACGCCAGTCGACCGCGCTTCCCGGCAGCGCCTTTCGCCGCGGCGCCCGGATGCGGCACAGCCGGCACCTGTGGAAGCGCGGTCAACGAACCATCATCGACCGGCGACAGCAGCGCGCTCAACTGCAGCACGTCCTGATCGGTCAGATTAGCAGTCGAAGCCTTCAGCTTGAGACTATTGATGAGCGTGTCATAACGCGCCTTCGCCAGATCGCGACGCGCCGAGAACAACTGATCCTGCGCGTTGAGCACATCGATATTGATCCGCACGCCGACTTGATAACCAAGCAGATTCGATTCGAGCGAGGTGTTCGCCGATCGCTCTGCGGTCTGCAGCGCGCGCACCTGTGCGAGTCCACTCACTACGCCGAGAAACGACTGACGTGCCGACAGTGCCGCGTTGCGCCGGGCCGTATCCAGATCGGCCGCAGCCTGGTCTTCGAGCGCGCGCGTTTGACGTACACGGCTTTGCGTCGCGCCGCCCGCAAAGATCGGAATCGTGAGCTGCACGCCGATCGTACTGTTCGTATACGTCGAACCCAGATTACCCAGTTCCGCGGCAAGCGCTGGCGTACCGGGCGAGGGCGTGTTCGCGCCGCTTCCAAAGCCACCACCGAAATTGCCGCCGAAGTTACCCGCACCGGCCGCACCGAGACTGCTGCGCGAGCGGCTCGCGACCAGGTCGACGGTCGGCAGATGGCCGGCCTTGGCCTTCGACGTTTCGCGCTGTGCGCTGTCCAGCGCGATCTGCTTCAGCACCACCTGGTAGTTCCCATCAGTGGCCGCGTCGACCCACAGATTGATATCGGCGGGCACGGGCGGCGGCAGCGGCGCGCCGACGGCGAGTCCATCCACACGCTCGACCGGATGTCCAACTATCTGCTGCAACGTGGCCAACTTCACCGAGAGATCGTTCTGCGCGGCAATTTCCTGCGAGATCGCCTGATCGTATTTGGCCTGAGCCTCGTTGGTATCAGTGATCGTCGTATTGCCGACTTCGAATGAACGCTTGGCCGATTCGAGCTGCTGGGCGATCGACGCCTTCTGCGAGCGCACAATCGCGAGGCTGTCCTGTGAGGCGAGCGCGTCGAAGTAAGCCTGGCCAAGCCGCACGATCAGATCCTGCCGCGCCTGGGCAAACGACGCCTGCGCCGAATCCACTGCAAGCTTTCCCTGCGCGTAGCCGTACCAGCTATCGACGTGAATTAGCGGCTGCGTAAGCGAAATCGTGTAGCCATTGCTATTGCCGTACGACGCAGGAAAGCCGCCGCCGAAATCAGTGTTCTGGCGATTCGCAGTGAGCGACGCGGAGACTTGCGGTAGCAGTTTGGCGCGGGCGAGCGGCAGCTCTTCGCTATTGGCGGCAAGCGCCGCGCGTGCACTTTGCAACTGCGCGTCGCTCGAGAGTGCTTCGTCGTAAAGCTGCGATAGGCCGACGGCGTGTGCGGAAACCGGGAGAAATGCGAGAACCGCGCAATGAAGCGCCAGAGCGGCCGCGTGGACCGGCACCCGCCGACGGATCATCGCGACCGTGCGATCAATAGGTGGGAACGGTCGGATCGACTTGGCGCGACCACGCGTCGATCCCGCCTTGCAGATTGAAGACGTTGGTGTGGCCGCGCGATTCGAGGAACATCGCGACCTGAGCGCTGCGCGCGCCGTGATGGCACACGCAGACGATTTGCACGTCGTCGTCGAGCTCTTCGCTGCGCGCGGGAATCTCACGCATCGGGATCGACACGGCGCCAGCGATCGACGCCGTCTGGATTTCCCACGGTTCACGCACGTCGAGCAGCACGGGTGCAGGGCGCGATTGATCGGCGAGCCATTCAGCGAGCGCGGGAGCGGTCAGATTTTGCATCAGCAGGACATCCAGTTCAGAGAACGGCGGCGTGCCGGCCGTCCAGAAAAACGTGCGAAACGTGCGATCTAAAACTTGAAGCGCGGCGGCTGCACGGCGTTGATCAGCGGTTCGACATAGGTTTCGAACACGTCGGCAATGCGGTATTGCTTCTCGTCGATACGCGTGATGATCTGCGCCTTCATAACCGGCGCGGTGCCGACGAAAGCTGCCAGACGGCCGCCGACCTTCAGATGTTCGAGGATTTCCTGCGGCAGCACCGGCAGGCCGCCCGATACGCAGATCACGTCGTACGGTGCGGCGTTGGCCCAGCCGCGCGAGGCGTCACCCGTGACGACTTCGGCGTTCAGCACGCCGTTGGCGATCAGGTTGTTTTTCGCCAGTTCAGCCAGTTCCGGTTCGATGTCGACCGTTAGCACGTGCTGCGCGCGATGCGCGAGCAGGGCGGCCATGTAACCCGAGCCGGCGCCGATTTCGAGCACGCTTTCGTGTTTCTTCACCGCCAGTTCCTGCAGCACGCGCGCTTCGACGCGCGGCGCCAGCATGTGCTGGCCGGCCGGCAACGGCACTTCGAAGTCGACGAAGGCCAGATCGCGGTAGACGGTGGGGACGAAGTTTTCACGCTTGACGATCGAGAGCAGATTCAGCACGTCCTGGTCGAGCACTTCCCAGGGGCGGATCTGCTGTTCGATCATGTTGAAACGCGCTTGCTCGATGTTCATGGTGGATTCGGCAGTGTGGTTTGGCGAGTTTGCGATTCTTTGCCCTGACCGGCGACCTCGGGGTGCGACTCCGGGTGTGACGCCGGGGTACAGCCCGCGGGGTACAGCCCAGTACGCAAGCCACGACAGGGTAACTGCGGGATTGTACCAAATGGCGGCGCGAATCCACGCTGTTGCGGGCAGTGCGCCGCCGGGCCGAACCCTGGACGGGCTCTTGCCATGCCTGCTCGACCCCGTGTTAATCCCTAGCGATCTGTCCTTGCGATTCCCGCTTCCATCGCGCAAAAATGTAATCGATTACATTTTCGAGGCAGGTTCCCTTGTCCAAGTCGGTGTCCAAAGCGGCCCGCGCGACTTCGTCGCCGTCGTCGAAAGCGCGCCCGCAGCCTGACGGTCAGCCGCAGCGCCCGGCCGAGGGCCTTTCGATTGCTCAGGTGGCGGAGCAAGCGGGGGTCTCGGTGGCGACGGTGTCGCGCGTGCTGAACGGCCACGAGAACGTGCGGCCCGCCACGCGCGACAAGGTATTGGCAGCCGTCGACGCCAGCGGCTATCGCGTCAACGAACTCGCGCGCAACCTGCGCACCGCCGAAAGCCGCCTGCTGCTGACGATGGTGCCCGACGTCGGCAACCCCTTCTACGCGGAGATCGTGCGCGGTATCGACAGCGTCGCGCGCCAGCACGGCTATTTCATGCTGCTCTGCGACACAGGCGCTGACCCGGGGCGTGAGCGCAGCTACTTCGATCTGCTGCGCCGCCGCCGCGCGGACGGCGCGATCTGCCTCGATCCGGCGACCATTCAGCAGGCGCTCGGCGAGGCGTCCAGTGCGCTGCCGTGGGTCGCGTGCTGCGAGTTCGATCCGGAGATGGGCGTGCCGTACGTCGGCATCGACAACTATCGGGCGGCGGGCGACGCGGTGCGGCATCTGCTCGCGCGCGGCCACCGGCGCATTGGCCTCATCAATTCGGATGTCGACTATCTATACGCGCGGCAGCGTCAGCAAGGCTATCTGGACGCGTTGACCGATGCGGGCATCACGCCGGACGAGCGTTGGCGCATGAACCTGAACAGTCTCGACTACGAGGCGGGTGCATCGGCGGCGGCCTTGCTGATGCAGCAGCCTCACGCGCCGAGCGCAATCTTCGCCGTCTCCGACACGCTGGCGATCGGCGTGATCCACGGCTTGCGCAGCGTCGGCAAGCGCGTGCCGGACGATGTCGCCGTGGTCGGCTTTGACGATATCTCGCTCGCCGCGCAAGTCGATCCGCCGCTGACCACCATCGCCCAGCCAATGCGCGAACTCGGCGAAACCGCTGCGCGCCTCCTGCTGCAACGGCTCGCGAATCCGTTAGCGAACGTGCCGGGCGTGCTGCTGCCGCATCGGCTCGTGATCCGCAGGAGCGCGTAAGTCATGAGTCTCGCCATTCGCTTCGACGATATCCGCAAAGACTTCGGGCCAGTGCGTGTGCTGCACGGGGTGAGCTTTGATCTGGCGCCGGGGCGTATCTACGGTTTGCTCGGCGAGAACGGCGCGGGCAAGTCGACGCTGATGAAAATCCTCGCCGGCTACGAAACGGCGACCTCGGGCACGTTGCTGGTCGACGGCCAGGCGCAGCAGTTCATCGGTTCGCGCGACGCGGAAGCGGCCGGCATCGTGCTGATCCATCAGGAGTTCAATCTCGCCGAGCATCTAACGATCGCGCAGAACATGTATCTCGGTCATGAGAAAAAGCGCAGCTGGTTCGTCGACGACGCTGCAATGCGCGCCGAGGCCGCGCGTTTTCTGGCGCTGGTCGGTCTCGAGAAGGCGCCGGATACGAAAGTGCGCGAGCTGATCGTCGCGGAAAAGCAGATGGTGGAGATCGCCAAAGCGCTGTCGCGGCGCGCGCGCTTGCTCATCATGGACGAACCGACTGCCACACTCACGCCCGCCGAAACCGAACGCCTCTTCACGCTGATGGCGAAGCTGAAAGCTGACGGCGTGACCATCGTCTACATCTCGCACAAGCTCGACGAAGTCGAGCGCATCACCGACGAAGTGATCGTGATGCGCGACGGCCGCTTTGTCGCGCGCAGCGAAACGGCGGGACTTGCGCGGCAGCAGATGGCGAATCTGATGGTCGGGCGCGACGTGTCCGATATGTTCCCCGACAAGATCACGGTGCCTGCCGACGCGCCGATCGCGTTAAAGGTAGAAGGCCTTGCTGTACCGGACTGGGTCGAAGACCTGAGCTTCGACGTGCGCGCCGGCGAAGTGCTGGGCTTTGCCGGCCTCGTCGGAGCAGGCCGTACTGAAGCATTCGAAGCGCTCATCGGCCTGCGCAAACGCACGGCGGGCCGCATCGAGATCGCCGGCCGCCGCGCCGATCTGAAGAGCCCGCGCGACGCCATGCGCCACGGCCTTACGTATCTGAGCGAAGACCGCAAAGGCAAAGGCCTGCATGTGAATCTAAGCCTGCAGGACAACGTCACGCTGATGACGCTTGAACGCTACGCGCATCCCTTGCTCGATATGAAAGCGGGGCGCGCGGCGTTAGCGAAAGCCGTGCACGACTTCGGCATTCGCACGGGCGATTTGTCGCTCCGCGCGCGCATGCTCTCCGGCGGCAATCAGCAGAAGCTCGCGCTGGCCAAGTTCCTGCAGCCCGATCCGAACGTGATCGTGCTCGACGAGCCGACTCGCGGCGTCGACGTCGGCGCGAAACGCGACATCTATTTCCTGATCCATCGTCTCGCTGCGCAGGGACGCGCGGTGATCGTCATTTCATCCGAACTGATCGAGCTGATCGGTCTGTGCCATCGCGTAGCCGTGATGCGCGCGGGACGTCTGCAAACCACGCTCACGCTCGAACATCTGACCGAAGAGGAGTTGATCGCCCATGCGACCGGCACCCACTGAAGCCGTCCAGTCCGGCCGCGCGTTGCGCTTCGCGCATCGCCTGTATGCACTCGGGCCGCTCGTTGGGCTGATCCTGCTGTGCATCGTCGGCACGCTGCTCAACCGCGATTTCGCGACGCTCGACAACATGATGAACGTGCTCACACGCACGTCGTTCATCGGCATCATCGCGGTCGGCATGACCTTCGTGATCATTTCGGGCGGCATCGATCTGTCGGTCGGGTCGATGGCGGCGCTGATCGCGGGCAGCATGATCTGGTTGATGAACGGACTCGCTGCTGGTGTTGGCGGTCATACGTTCGCGCCCTTGCTGATTCTAACGCTCGGCATTGTGTTCGCGCTGGTGCTCGGCGGTTTGTTCGGCTGCGCGCACGGGCTGCTGATTACCAAAGGACGCATTGAGCCGTTCATCGTCACGTTGGGTACGTTGGGGATTTTTCGCGCAGTGTTGACGTGGCTCGCGGACGGCGGCGCGCTGACGTTGGATAACTCGTTGTCCGATCTATACGGACCGGTTTACTACGCGAGCTTCTTTGGTGTGCCCGTCCCGATCTGGGTGTTCCTGGTCGTTGCGGCGGGCGGCGCGTTGATCCTCAATCGCACGGCGTTTGGCCGCCACGTGCAGGCGATCGGTTCCAACGAACAAGTCGCACGCTACGCGGCGATTCGTGTCGATACCGTGAAGATCGTGACGTACGTGTTGCTCGGTATCTGCGTCGGCGTTGCGACGGTGCTGTATGTGCCGCGGCTCGGTTCGGCTACGCCGACCACGGGTTTGCTTTGGGAACTCGAGGCGATTGCGTCGGTAGTGGTGGGCGGCACGGCGCTGAAGGGCGGCGAAGGGCGCGTGGTCGGCACGGTGATTGGCGCGATCCTGCTTTCGGTGATCGCCAACATTCTGAATCTGACCAGCATCATCAGCGTGTATCTGAACGCGGCGGTGCAGGGCGTCGTGATTATCTTCGTCGCGTTTGTGCAGCGCGGACGGCGGTAGGTGGTGGGCGTTGAGCTTCAAGGAATACAGCGGCAAGTTCGAGAATCGGGGCGCATGGCCGCCTCACAATTGGAGACACAACCATGAAGCAGGTCATTCGAGCGGTTGGCGCCGGCATGCTGGCGTTGGGGATACTGGGCACGGCAGGCGTTGCGCGTGCCGATGAAAAAGTCACGCTGGGCGTCGCGATTCCAACAGCCGACCACGGCTTTACTGGAGGCATCGTCTGGTGGGCGAACAAGGCGAAAACCGATCTGGAGAAAGCGCATCCTGATCTCAAGGTGATCGTGAAGACTGCAGCTGGCGCGCCCGAACAGGCGAACCAGTTGCAGGATCTGGTGACGGTGAACAAGATCAACGCACTGGTGATTTTCCCGTTCGAATCGGCTTCGCTCACGCAGCCGGTTGCTCAGGTGAAGAAGAAGGGCGTGTACGTGACGGTAGTCGATCGCGGCCTGACGGATACCAGCGCACAGGATGCGTATGTTGCGGGTGACAACACTGCATTCGGCAAGATCCCCGCCGAGTATCTGGCGAAAGCGCTCGACGGCAAGGGCGACATCGTCGCGCTGCGTGGCATTCCGACGACGCTCGACAACGAACGCTGGACCGCGTTTACCGGCGTGCTGAAGGCGTATCCGAACATCAAGATTCTCGATGGCAAATACGCGAACTGGAATCGCGACGACGCCTTCAAGGTGATGCAGGATTACCTCACGCGCTTCAAGCACATCGACGCGGTCTGGGCCGCCGACGACGACATGGCCGTTGGCGTCATCAAGGCGATCGAGCAGGCTAAGCGTACCGACATCAAGATCGTGTTCGGCGGCGCAGGTTCGAAGGGCATGGTGAAGAACGTGATGGACGGCGCACCGATGATCAAGGCCGATGTCTCGTACTCGCCGAAATTCATCTACGACGCGATCAAGCTCACCGCAGAAGCGCGTCTGAAGGGCGAAAAACTGCCGCCGACCACGATCATTCCGTCGGTGCTGATCACGAAGGAAAACGCGCAGCAGTTCTATTTTCCTGACTCGCCGTTCTGATCCTGGGCATCCGGCGCGCGCTTGCCATGTCTCTGTCGTAGAGGCGTGACAGGTGCGCCATAGTTCGAGGAACCGTACGATGAAAACCATCAAAGGGCCGGCGATTTTTCTCGCTCAATTCATGGGCGACGAGGTGCCGTTCGACAACTTCGCGCATCTGGCCGGTTGGGCCGCGAGTCTCGGCTTCAAGGGGATTCAGGTGCCGTGTGATACGCGTCTGATCGATCTCGAGCAGGCGGCGGCGAGTCAGACGTATTGCGACGAGCTGGGCGAGGTCGCGGAAGATGCCGGCGTGACGATCACTGAACTGTCGACGCATCTGCAAGGGCAACTGGTGGCCGTGCACCCGGCCTATGACGTGTTGTTCGACGGCTTTGCCGCGCAGCATGTGCGCGGCAATCCTGCTGCGCGCACGCAGTGGGCAGTTGAGCAGATGAAGCTTGCAGCGAAGGCTTCGCAGCGTTTGGGTCTCGATACGCACGTGTCGTTTTCCGGCGCATTGGCGTGGCCGTATCTGTATCCGTGGCCGCAGCGTCCCGCAGGTTTGATAGAAGCGGCGTTCGAGGAACTCGCACGCCGCTGGACGCCGATCCTCGATGCGTTCGACGAAGCGGGCGTGGACGTGTGCTACGAATTGCATCCCGGCGAGGACCTGCACGACGGCGTGACCTTCGAGCGCTTTCTCGACTCCGTGAAGCAACACCCGCGCGCGAACATCCTCTACGACCCGAGCCATTTCGTCTTGCAGCAACTCGACTACCTCGCGTTCATCGACATCTATCACGAGCGCATCAAGGCGTTCCATGTGAAGGACGCGGAGTTTCGTCCGAACGGCAAGCAAGGTGTGTACGGTGGCTATAGCGGCTGGGTTGAACGAGCGGGGCGTTTCCGATCGCTTGGCGACGGGCAGATCGATTTCGGCGCGATCTTCTCGAAGATGGCGCAGTACGATTTTCCCGGCTGGGCGGTGCTGGAATGGGAGTGCGCGCTGAAGCATCCACAGGACGGCGCGCGTGAAGGCGCGGAGTTCATTCGCCGCCACATCATTCGCGTGGCCGATCATGCATTCGATGATTTTGCGGGCAGCGGCGTGGATGCCGAGCAGCTAAAACGCGTGCTTGGCATTTGACGGCGAGTTGGCTACGAGCTAACCGTGAAGCGGCTGAAGCAGATCGCAAAGGAGTGAGTGCGATGGCACAAAGAAGACTCAGGCTCGGCATGGTCGGTGGCGGGCAGGGCGCATTTATCGGCGCAGTGCATCGAATCGCCGCGCGGCTCGACGATCGGTTCGAACTGGTAGCTGGCGCGTTGTCGTCCGATCCGCAGCGCGCGCAGGCGAGCGCCGCTGAGGCCGGCATCGCGCGCAGCTATGCAGACTGGCGCGAGATGGCGCACGCCGAAGCCGCGCGCCACGACGGTATCGATGCAGTCGCGATCGTCACGCCGAATCATCTGCATGCGCCGGTGGCGACGGCTTTTCTCGAAGCGGGCATTCATGTGGTGTGCGACAAACCGCTGGCGATTTCGTTGGCGGAAGGCGAGGCGCTCGCGAAGCTCGCGCGCGAGAAGAACAAGTTGTTCGCGCTGACGCATACGTATTCCGGTTATCCGCTGGTGCGCCATGCTCGCGAGCTCATCGAAAAAGGTGCGCTTGGCGAAATACGCGTGATGCAAGTCGAATACGCGCAGGACTGGCTTGCTGAACCGATAGAAACGAGCGGCACGAACAAGCAGGCAGGCTGGCGCACGGATCCATTGTTGGCGGGTCCTGCCGGTTGTCTCGGCGATATCGGCACGCATGCGTATCACCTCGCCGCCTTCATCACGGGGATGACGCCGTCGTCGCTATCCGCCGAGCTACATACGTTCGTGCAAGGACGCCGGATCGACGACCACGTGCAGGCGATGCTGCGCTATCCGAACGGCGCGCGCGGCATGCTGTGGGCGAGCCAGGTGGCGAGCGGCGCGGAGAATGCGCTGCGTCTGCGGGTGTATGGGACGAAAGCGAATCTCGCCTTCGATCAGGAGAATCCGAACGAGTTGTGGTTTACGCCGCTCGGTGGGTCGGCTGAGCGACTGACACGCGGACGGGTGAAAAGTGCGATCGCCGCGCATGCGACGCGTGTGCCACAGGGGCATCCTGAGGGTTATCTGGAAGCGTTCGCGCAGTTGTACAAGGATGCTGCGTTGCAGATCGAAGCGTTGAATGCAGGGCAACCGTTGCCCGCTGAAAGCCTGTTGCTCACAACGGTGGATGACGGTGTGGCGGGCTTGCGTTTTATTGAGGCCGTGCTGGCAAGTAGTGCAGTGGATGGGCAGTGGCGCGAGATAGAACCCGGTTGATCGTGGATACGTGATGCGCACGCCCGGCGGCGAAGGGATCCATTCAATTTCAACGCCGCCTGATTTTCAACCAGGCCTTAAGCGTGCCGAGGTCCTGGAACTCCATCAGATCGTACTCGAGCGAACGGATCTGTTCCTGCAGCATAAAAACGTCCTCCGTCAGTCCGTGCATTGCCTTTTTCGGCGTGATGGACGCCATCGGGTCGAGCCCGTAGCGCTCCTTGAACGCCATTTCGGCAAACAAAATTTCGTCGTCGAGTTCGCCTACCTGTTCCTTCAGTATCTTGTTGTAATGCTTGAGTCGGTCTTCGCTCAGGTTATCGATCGCGTTCTGGTCGATGTGTTCCAGTTCCAGCTGCAATTCGAGCAGACGCAGCAGGTTGTTCTTGCTGTAGGCCTCGTTGACTCGTTGCATCAGCGCGGTCTTCCGTCTGCGTTCCTCTGGGTCGCTTTCGCGATCGGGATGCAATGCGCTGGCCAGCTTGCGATATACCTCGCGAATCGAGCGGCTCAGTTGTGCCTCTTCTTCCTGGCGGCGCGTCTCGGCAGCCATCTGCTTCGCCGTCTTCTTTTTCGGGGCGCTTTGCGCCTGGCGCGCCTGGTGTTGTGCCGCTTGCGCGGCGTCATCCTGTTCGAT
The DNA here is from genome assembly GCF_046026675.1 of Paraburkholderia sediminicola. Taxonomy (GTDB): domain Bacteria; phylum Pseudomonadota; class Gammaproteobacteria; order Burkholderiales; family Burkholderiaceae; genus Paraburkholderia; species Paraburkholderia sediminicola_F. The sequence goes on from NZ_JAQQEY010000001.1 coordinate 852,559, forward strand.
ATGGGCCTGCAGGCGATCCAGAACTTCATCGGGCGAGTTCATGTCGATGTCGTCCAGTTCGACGCCTAGTACTGTCTCGAGCATCGATTTCATTTCGTCTAACTGGGACGCTTTTTCGTCGTCGTAGTCGGACCCGCTGTGCCGGTTGTATAGCGCTTTCAACTCGTCGCTGTCTTCTTCCCCGAGACACCTCGCCGCCAGATCGACAATCACCCCTGAAAGGGCGCGCCGTTCGGTCTGGGTGATACGTTTCTGGTTGCTCTGCTCGTCGAGAAGGTGCGCCATCCGCGCACGCAAATGTTGCACCTGCTGCTTCACCGGCAGCAGTTCATTCACGTACTTTTGCTGGAAAGCCGGCGCGAACTCCTCCCACGCGCTCAAACTGGCGCGCCGCTTTTCGATCTGTTTGATCAGCGTGTTGAAGGCTTTCTGGCCCTTCGACAGGGTGGGTCGATTGTGGTCCGGCGCGATGCTGACGGACCTGGCGCTTGTCCTGGTCATGGAGCGGATATCTTCGGTCGTCAAATGGGGTACGGCAGCTTCCTAGCTGCCCTTACTCTTCTTGATTTGCTCTTCAAACGCGATATCGAGCTTGCTCGCCTTGCGCGGTTTCGGCGGTCCGAAACCGTCGACGAATTTGACGAAGTCGTCGAGCGTCAGCGGATCGGAGACTTTCCTGTCCGTACCACTCGATTTGTCGACCAGATAGAACAGGCCGCCGGAGAGGCTGATCGCGGCGAACTGCGGATTGCCGCTGCGCGTTTTCAGGCGCTCGACAGCGTGGATGGCTCGGGTGGTGCGCATGGTCGGGGAAGAGCGAATTTGAAGCTAAACACTTTAACAGCAATCCGCCGTGCCCCTGCCTGTCGGCGTTTGACGAGTTGTGCCGGCGTTGCGCACGCATTCCGCCGCACACGCACTCCTGCGGATAGATGTGAATCGCTTTGAACCGGAGGCGCGCCCCTCAAGTGATGAGCTGAAAGTCTGTACGATTTTTTGCCAATGTACGATTTTCTGGTACATTCATAAAAATCGTACACGAGCCGACCATGCCGCGTCCCGACAATTCGTTCCTTGAAACGCAGATTCTTGAAGAAGCGTGCGACGCATTCGGACGGTCGACCAGCGTCTACAAGGCAAAACCGGTTCGTAAACTCGTTCCATATGGCGACGCTGCAATCGAATTCGACCTCTCCGGACGGAAATTCAAAATGCCTGTGCTCATCAAGACACGGGCGAGTGCAGCGGATATCGCGAACATTCTTCTCACGCAAAACCGTCCCCTTACAACGAAACCCCAAGCGCCCCGACGCCCGCTTATGCTGGTCGTTCCCCACGTCGACCCGGAACTCGCCGGCCGTCTAATTGAGCAGAACGTGCCATTTCTGGATACGGCCGGCAACGCCTTTCTGAGCGAGCCTGAAGGTGTTGTCATGATTAGCGGCCGGCCAAAACCGCCGCGTATGCAAAGGCCGCAGACAGGACGTGCCACCACACGCAAAGGGCTGCAAGTGATGTTCGCCATTGCGACACAGCCTGGCCTCGTGTCGCAACCGTATAGAACTATCGCCCAAGCCTCCGGCGTGGCATTGAGCACGGTGAACCAGGTCATCGATGATCTGCATTCCCGGGGGCTTGTCGCGCTGAAGAGCAGCGGCGAGCGTATCTTTCCTGATTGGCAGAAATTTGTTTTCGAGTGGGCCAGCCTCTATCAGACCCGCCTGCGATTCAAACTGGGTGCCCGGCGCTTCGCAAGCACGACGCCTGACTGGTGGCGCGCATTCGACTTCGCGAGTTTCGATACTCGACTCGGGGGCGAGTCGGCAGCTGATATCCTGACGCATGAACTGAAGGCCGCGAATGTCACCCTCTACAGCCGTGCTCCGCTTGGCAGTCAGTTCATGCTGAGCGCCCGGTTACGCCCTGACCCGCGCGGCGACGTCGAGATTCTTGAATCGTTCTGGCCGGAGGCTCTCGAGCGTGCCTGGATAGAATCTGGCCGTCAGCCGCTGGTCCACCCGTTCCTCATCTACGCGGACCTCGTCGCCTCAGGCGACAGCCGCAATCTTTCCGCCGCCGCGCAAATCTATGAGCAGTACGTTACTCAGCCTTAAAGTTGCCGAAGAGCGGCCCGTGCATCCCGTCACCGCGGCGCTGCTTGCCCACGTCAAGGAGGCTGCACATCGCCTCGGCGTGACGTTTGTTGTCGCCGGCGCGACCGCGCGGGATTTGGTGCTTTGGCACGTGTACGGCATTCGTGCCGAGCGCGCTACGCGCGATGTCGACGTTGCCGTTTGTGCGATCAGTTGGGACGCGTATGGCGCCCTGATTGCCGGACTCGAGCGGACAGGCCTGTTCAGGGCGAGTACCAAAGCACAGCAGACCCTGGTCTTCGATGATCCGGACGTCGGTCATCCGGTGCCGTTGGACCTGGTTCCGTTCGGCGAACTCGAAGCCCCGGAAGGTTCTGTCGCCTGGCCGCCCCGGGGCGACGTCGTGATGAATGTTCTCGGGTTCCGGGAGGCCGTCGATACGTCTGTCGAGATTGACCTTGGTGAACGCCTCATGGTGCCGGTTGTGAGCCTGCCGTCCCTTGCGCTTCTAAAGATTCTTGCATGGCACGACCGGCGTGCCTCCAGGAATACCGACGCGTCGGACCTGCTTCCGATTCTTCGCACCTACTGCGACGCGGGCAATACGGATCGCATCTGGGTGGACGGTGCAGACCTGCTAGTGCAGCATGATTTCGATGTCGATCTTGCGGCGACGGCGCTGCTCGGCCGCGAATCGCGACAGATCGCTTTGCCGGTAACGTTCGATGCCGTTTCGGCGATCCTCTCGGACGATGCCATGTACGACACGCTGAGGCGCGACATGTTGGCACGTGCCGTCGCTCAGATGCTGGACGACTTCGCCGATGGAACCGACCGGACGTTGTCAGCTTTCCGGAATGCGTTCCTGGGCATATCGGTCAGCGTTTGAACTGGTCAGGAACGGCTACTGACGCAGAACATTGGGAAGAACGGCGAACGCCGGATGTGTGGTGTCCGCATGGTCAACCGTGGCTATTGCTCCAGTTTGGCGGCTCCGACTTTGCCGAATTTTTTCCGCAGCCAATCCGCCCAATCCTCCAGCACCGTATAGACCACCGGCACGACCACCAGCGTCAGAATCGACGACGTGATCACGCCGCCGATCACCGTTTGCCCGAGCGGCCCGCGTTGCTCGCCGCCTTCACCGAGCGCGGCTGCCAGCGGCAGCATGCCGAAGATCATCGCCAGCGTAGTCATCAGAATCGGCCGTAGACGCACGCGCGCCGCTTCGAGCAACGCTTCACGCCGCTCGATGACGCGCCCCTTGCCGGACGCATCGAGCAAGGTGCCGCGCCGTGCCTGATTCGCGAAGTCGATCAGCAGAATCGCGTTTTTCGTCACCAGGCCCATCAGCATGACGAAGCCGATGATTGAAAACATGTTCAACGTACTGCCGAACAGCAGCAGCGCGATCAGCACGCCGATCAAGGTAAGCGGCAGCGACGCCATGATCGCGAGCGGCTGCGCGAAGCTCGCGAACTGCGACGCAAGAATCATGTAGATGAAAATCACCGCGAGCGCCAACGCCTCCACCGCGTACACGAACGATTCGTTCATGCTCTTGGTCGAGCCTTCGAATCGGTAGTGATAGCCCGCCGGCAGATGCATCGCGTCGAGCGTTTTCGCGACGTCCGCGGCCACCTCGCCGGGCGATCGGCCATTCACGTTCGCCGACAGCATCACCTCGCGTTGCAGGTCTCGCCGATTCAACACATCGGGACCGGTCGTTTTGACGATGTCCGCGATCTGCCGCAGCGGCACCAGCACTGGCGCGCCATTTGCGTCGGTGCGGTTGGTGGCGATCATGACTTTCGCCAGATCGTCGACGTCCTCGCGCTGCGAGCGCGGCAGGCGCACGCTGACGTCGTAGTCCTGGTCGTCGGGCGCGCGCCATGTGCTGATGGCGTCGCCGGAGAGCAGCGGCCGCAAGGCCGTGCCGATATCGGCCACGCCCACGCCGAGGTCGGACGCCAGTTCGCGCTTCACATTGATCGCGACGATCGGCTTGTCCGCCTTGAGACTCGAATCGAGGTCGACGAGGCCCGTGATCCTGGCCATCCGTGCCTGAGCTGCGTCCGAAAGCCGGCGCAGCTCGTCGATGTTGTCGCCTTGCAAGCTCAACTGGATCGCTTTTGTGCTGCCGGCGCCGTCGGGCACGCCGATTTCGGTGATCGACACCCCCGCCACTGAGGCAAGCCGCGCGCGAAACACCTGGTTCAGTTCGACCATGCCGCGCGTGCGGTCGCGTCGGTCTTTCAGGCGTACGGTGATGAGCGCGGTGTTTTTGCCTTGCGTATTGCCTGAGTTGACCGTTGCGTAACTGAAGCGCACTTCGGGGTAGGTGGCGAGAATCGCCTGCACCTGTTTCACTTTTTCCGAAGTGGCGTCGAGCGAGGTGCCCACTGGCGTGTTCAACCCGATCTGCGTTTCGGAGAAGTCCGCGTTCGGCACGAACTCGGTGCCGACGAACGGCACCAGAAAGAGGCTGCCAAAAAACGTGGCCGCAGCCACGACCAACGTGATCGCGCGCTGCTTCAGCGACCAGCCGAGTAGGCGCTGATAGAACGCGGTGAGCCGGTCGATCTGCTTGTCGAACAGATGCAGGGAACGTTCGATGACGCGTCCATAGCGATAGCCTTTGCGACCAGTGTCGGCGTCATGCAGGTCGGGGTCCGGCCAGATGGAGGACAGCATCGGATCGAGCGTGAACGATACGAACATCGAGATCAGCACGGCAGCGGCGACCGTGATACCGAACTGGTGGAAGAAGCGGCCGATGATGCCGCCCATGAAGCCCACCGGCAGAAACACCGCGACGATCGAGAAGGTGGTCGCCAGCACGGCGAGCGCGATTTCCTTGGTGCCGTCGAGCGCGGCCGTGCGATGGTCCGCGCCGAGTTGCACGTGCCGCACGATGTTCTCGCGCACCACAATCGCATCGTCGATCAGCAAGCCGACGCATAGCGACAACGCCATCAGCGTGATCACGTTGATCGTGAAGCCGCAGGCGTACATCACCGCGAAGGTGCCGATCAGCGCGATCGGCAGCGTGAGGCCCGTGATCACTGTGCTGCGCCATGAGCCGAGGAACAGGAACACGATCAGCACCGTTAGCAGCGCGCCTTCGAGCAAGGTGCGCTTCACCTCGTTGACGCTTTCTTCGATGTTGATCGACGAATCGTCGGTGATATCGAGTTTGACGCCCGGCGGCAGTTGCGGCTGCAGAAGGGCGACGGCGTCACGCACGCCGTGCGCGACGTCCACGGTGTTCTCGCCCTGCGCCTTGATGATCGACAGGAACAGCGCGCGCTGCCCGTTGAGCAAGGCCATGCTGTCCGGTTCCTGCTGACCGTCCACCACGTCGGCGATCTGATCGAGCGTGACCGGTTGCGTCGCCGACGAAGCAGTAGGAATCGCCGACTGCGCGCCGCGCCGCGCGACGATGATGCGTTTGAAGTCGTCCGGTTTCTCGAAACGGCCTTTGACCTGCACGGTCTGCTCGACATTGCTCGATGTGAGCGGCCCGGCCGGAATCTCCTGATTCTCGTTCTGCACCGCGCGGATTACCTGATCGACGCCGATCGAAAGCGCCTGCAGCTTCTCCGGATTCACGTCGATCTGCACTTGCCGCTTTACGCCGCCCACCAGCGACACCGAGCCGACGCCGCGCACGGTTTCGAGCCGCTTGCGCACGATCTGATCAGCGACGGTGGTGAGATCGCGCGTGGACAGCGACGCGCCCGGCGCGTTCGAGATGGCGACCGTGATGATCGGCATATCCGCCGGGTCATAGCGCAGCACGCGCGGGTCCTTCACGCCGTCGCGCAGATCGGGGCGGATCAGCGCGATCTTGTCGCGCACGTCCTGGGCGGCCTGCACCGCGTCCACGGAAAGATCGAACTGCACGATCACGACCGACTGCGCGTCGTACGAACGCGAAGTGATTTCGTCGATACCGCTGATCGTGTTGACCGCTTCCTCGATCTTGCGCGTGACGTCGGACTCGACCGATTCCGGCGACGCCCCCGGATAGGCGGTCTGCACGACCACGACCGGGAACGCGATATCCGGGAACTGATCGACCTTGAGCCGCTGATAAGAGAACAGACCGATGACGAGCAGCGCCATCATCATCATCGTGGCGAGCACCGGGTTGCCGATGCTGATGCGGGTGAACCACATAGGCGAGGGCTCCGGTCAGCGTGCGCTGCTTGCGCCCGGCACGCTGGCCGCTTGCGGGGCAGCCTGCCCGGGTTGGACGGATAACGCTGATTGGGCTGGCTGCACCACATGCACGGTGCTGCCGATCCGCAATGAGCCGAGATTGTTCTTCACGATCTGCTGACCGAGCGCCAACGGGCCGCCCACGATCTCGGTCCACTTATCGCCATCGGCATCACCTGTCGCGCCCGTCTGCACCGGTTGCTCAACCAGCTTGCCGTCGACGAGCGCATAGACGCTGCGGCGCGTGCCGTCCGTACGGATGGCGGTGGCGGGGACGACCAGCACGTTCTGCCTGCTGCCAACCGAGATCGTGCCGGTTCCGAACATACCGACCCGCAACCTGCCCGTCGGATTGACGGCCTGCACATACACCATGATCGAACGCGAGCCGGCTTGCGCGGCCGGGTTGATGCGTGTGATCGCGCCTTGGATCGGTGTGTCGATACCGTCGAAAGCGATCTGAATCGGCTGGCCGATCCGGACGCGGCCGATCTCGCCGACCGGTACCGGCGCTTCCAGTTCGAGTGTGCGCAAATCGACCACGTCGAACAGCTTGGTATCGACGGCAACTTTCTCGCCTGGTTCAACCGAGCGCGACGCGATCTGTCCGTCGAGCGGCGAACGCACGACGGTATCGTCCAAAGACAGATTCGATGACGCCAGCGCCGCTTTCGCCGCATCGAGATTTGCGCGGGCGATTTGATACTGGCTTTGCGCGGTGTCGAAGGCGTTTTTCGAAATGAAGCCCTTTTCGACCAGCACGCGGTTGTTGTCCAGCGTCTGTTTGGCGATGTCGAGTTGGCCGGCCATGGCGGCCATCTGACCGCGCGTCTGTTCGGCACGGGCGACGTAGTCGCGGGCGTCGATCTTCGCGAGAATCTGACCGGTCTTGACCGGATCGCCTTCGCGCACCATGACGTTGAGCGCCGAGCCGGCCACTTTCGATTTGACTGCGGCTTGCGTCACAGCGCGCAGCGAGCCGGTCAGCGGCAGCGTTTCGGAGAGGGTGCGGCGGCTGACGGTGGTGAGGTCGTCAGGCGCGAATTCGACGACGGAAGAGGGCGCCTCGACGCTGGCGGCGTCGGCGCCGCTGCGCTTTCTGATGGCATGGCCGATCGCGATGGTAAGGATCACAACGGCTACAACGGCGGCGATGATGATGCGTTTTCTGGTTTTTAGCATGCGCGGTCTGACGGACTTCACGGGCTGGCGAGGGGCGGCGGCCTTGTGGTCTCAAGGCGCCGCACGCTCGCACGGAGTCGGCAAAATTAGCCAGAACTCGCAGTTCACTGCAAGCTGGCCGTCAGCATGTTACACGCAGCTTGCATGACACGCGCCGCTCGAATGGTGTGCTCGGGGGGCAGGCGTGCATATTGACTAAAAGTGACAAATTCAGACGGACAGACGGTGGCGGTGGGCAGTGCGACGCGCGTGACTGAACCGGGATGGACCCCGCCACGCGCATGGCCCGCTCACTGACTCAAATAAACGAACTTGCCGTTCCTGATGATGCCCATCACGCTCGCGCGCTGATCCAGCCCAACGTGGTCCTTCGGGCTCGTATTGACCACACCGTTCGGCACGACCAGCTCATGCGCGTGCTCCAGTTCGTCACGTAATGCGGTGCGGAAAGCCGGCGTACCGGGCTGCGCCGTCTTCAACGCGCGCGCGACCGCATCCTGCAAACGCGGATATACGCCTGCCGCATCGCCCGCAAATTGGGTCACGCTGCCCGGGCCGTACTTCGCTTCGTATTCGTTGGTGAAGGCAAGCGCCGCCTTCTTCGCCGGATGATCGGCCGGCAACGTGCGCGCCACCACGACCGGCTGCGTCGGGAACAGCGTGCCTTCCACGTCCTTGCCGCCCAGCTTGATGAACTCTGGCGTGGCGATGCCGTGCGTCTGATAGATCGGGCCTTTGAAACCGCGTTCGATCAGCGTGCGCTGCGGAAGCACGGTCGGTGTGCCGGCGCCGGCGATCAGGATCGCGTCAGGCTTCGCGGCCATCAGCTTGAGAATCTGGCCGGTGACGCTGGCGTCGGTGCGGTTATAGCGTTCGGTGGCCACCAGCTGAATATGCCGCAAGGCCGCGAACTTGCTGAACTCGTTGAGCCAGCTTTCGCCGTAGCCGTCCGCGAAACCGATGAAGCCCACCGTCTTCACGTTGTGGTTCGACATGTAGCGCGTCATCACGTCGGCCATCGCGCTGTCGGTCTGGGCCATCTTGTAGGCCCACACCTTCTTGCCTTCCTGCGGTTCGACCACGCTCGCCGAGCCGATCAGCGTGATCATCGGCGTCTGGTTTTCCGCGACCGGATCGAGCGCGGCCATTGCCGCCGGCGTGATATTCGGGCCGACGATCACGTCGACATGGTCCTCATTGATCAGCTTGCGGATGTTGCGCACGGCGTTGCCCGGGTCGGAGCCGTCGTCGAGGAAGATGTAGTCGGCTTTCTGGCCTGCGATCGTGGCCGGCCACATCAGCATCGCGTTCTTGCTGGTGATTCCGATCACGGCCGCGGGGCCGGTACTCGACAGGTCGATGCCGACCTTGATGTCGGCCTGTGCTGCGGTAGCGAGCAAGAGCGCGCCGAGAGCGGCCAGGCCGCGAAGTTTGTTCTTATGCGACGTCATCAAGGGTCTCCGTAGCGGGAAGCGTGGTGATATCAAAGTTCGTAGGTTTCGTGTTCGCCTTTGAGCGCCTGTTCGATCAGCTTGCGGTTCATGCTCGGCGACAGCAGTTCGACGAGCGTATACACATAGCTGCGCAGATAGGCGCCCTGTTTCAGCGCGACCCGCGTCACATTGCTGCCGAACAGGTGGCCGACCGGCATGGCGCGCAAATGGCGGTCGCGCTCGGCGTTGAACGCGATATCCGCCATGATGCCGACGCCCAGACCTAGTTCCACGTAGGTCTTGATCACGTCGGCGTCGATCGCCTCCAGCACGATGTCCGGATGCAGTCCGCGCAGGCGGAACGCCTCGTTGATCTTGGTGCGGCCGGCGAACGCATTGTCGTACGTAATCAGCGGATATTGGGTCAGATCATCCAGCGACAAAAGTTTGCGGTCGAGCAGCGGATGATCCGGTTGCATCACGGCGACGTGGTGCCATTGGAAGCACGGCAGCGAGACCAGCTCCTTGTAGTTAGCGATCGCTTCGGTGGCGATGCAGAGATCGGCCTGATCGTGGATCACCATCTCGGCCACTTGGGTCGGGCTACCTTGCAGAATTGAAAGGTGAACTTTCGGGAAGCGCTTCTTGAATTCGGCGATCGCTGCCGGAAGTGAGTAGCGCGCCTGCGTGTGGGTGGCGGCGATCACCAGGTTGCCCTGATCCTGGGCTGCGTAATCTTTACCGACCCGCTTGAGGCTCTCCACTTCCTGCAGAATCTTCTCAACCGACTGAAGAATGATGCGCCCCGGCTCGGTCATCCCGCGCACGCGCTTGCCGTGTCGTGTGAAGATTTCGACGCCCAGCTCGTCTTCCAGCTCGATGATCGCCTTGGAGACGCCTGGCTGGCTTGTATACAGTGCTTTGGCCGCTTCGGTCAGATTGAAATTCTGCCGCACAGCCTCGCGGACGAAGCGGAATTGGTGCAGGTTCATATATAACCTCTCCGCATATCAAAAGAATTTTTTAGTCGTTTGAAATATAAGGCGAGTTTATTACGATCTGTCCATCTTTTTCAATATGGATATCTGTATTTGTCATAAGCAAATGAGAGATGGGTCTAAACCCTGACTCGGCTGGACTGACAAATAGAGATATCCAGGGCGCGGCGGAACCGGACTGCCGTGTGTCACGCAAAAAATTGGGGTCCCCGAATGTACCAATACGATCAGTACGACCAGACCATCGTCGATGAGCGGGTCGCGCAATACGCCGATCAGGTTCGCCGCCGCTTGTCGGGCGAATTGAGCGAAGAGGAGTTCCGTCCGCTACGCCTGCAGAACGGCCTGTACATGCAGCGTCACGCGTACATGCACCGTATCGCGATTCCGTACGGCAACTTGCGCAGCGACCAGATGCGCGTGCTGGCGCAGATCGCGCGTGAGCACGACCGCGGCTACGGTCACTTCTCGACGCGCTCGAACATCCAGTACAACTGGATCCAGCTCGAAGAAACGCCGGAAATCCTGCGCAAGCTCGCCGCTGTGCAGATGCACGGTATCCAGACCTCGGGCAACTGTATCCGTAATATCACGGCCGACCAGTTCGCGGGCGTGGCGCCGGACGAAGTGGTGGATCCGCGTCCCTGGGCGGAAATCCTGCGCCAATGGTCGACGTTCCACCCGGAATTCGCCTGGCTGCCGCGTAAGTTCAAGATTGCCGTGTCGGGTTCGAAGGAAGACCGCGCTGCCGTGCAGATTCACGACATGGGCGTGTATCTGAAGACGAACGAGCAGGGCGAGCTGGTGGCCGACATTCTGGCCGGCGGCGGCATGGGCCGTACGCCGATCATCGGCGCGATCATCCGTAAGGATCTGCCGTGGCAACACCTGCTGACGTACTGCGAAGCCGTGCTGCGCGTGTACAACCGCTACGGCCGTCGCGACAACATGTACAAGGCGCGGATCAAGATTCTCGTGAAGGCACTGAGCCCGGAGAAATTCTCGGCGCAGGTTGAAGAAGAATGGCAACATCTGAAGGACGGTCCGTCGACGCTGACGCAAGCTGAAGTCGACCGCGTGTCGCAATACTTCCAGCCGCCGGTGTATGAAAAACTGCCGGATACGGATGCTTCGTTCGAGAACCATCTGCTGGAAAACCGTGCGTTTGCCCGTTGGGTCGAACGTAACGTGCGTCCGCACAAGGTAGAGGGCTATTCGTCCGTCACGTTGTCGCTGAAGCCGACCACGATCGCCCCGGGCGATGCAACCGACGCGCAGATGGAAGCGGTCGCCGATTGGGCCGACGAGTACTCGCTCGGCGAAATCCGCGTGTCGCACGAACAGAACCTGATTCTCGCGAACGTGAAGAAGCGCGACCTGTTCGCGCTGTGGGAAAAGGCCAAGGCGCAAGGTTTCGCGACGCCGAACATCGGCTTGCTGACCGACATCATCGCGTGCCCGGGTGGCGATTTCTGCTCGCTCGCGAATGCGAAGTCGATTCCGATCGCGCTCGCGATTCAGGAACGTTTCAACGATCTCGACTACGTGTACGACCTCGGCGACGTGTCGCTGAACATCTCGGGCTGTATCAATGCCTGTGGTCACCACCACGTCGGCAACATCGGCATTCTGGGCGTCGATAAGGACGGCTCGGAGTGGTATCAGGTGACGCTCGGCGGCGAGCAGGGTACGGGCGCCACGGGCGCGCATCTCGGCCGCGTGATCGGCCCGTCGTTCTCGGCGGAAGAAATGCCGGACGTGATGAGCAAAGTGATCGACACGTTCGTGGAGAATCGCCACGAAGGCGAGCGCTTCATCGAAACGTACAATCGCATCGGCATGGCTCCGTTCAAGGAACGTGTGTACGCCTCGCGTCAACCGGCTCACGCGTAACCGCGAAAAGGATACTGAACAGATGGCTTCTATTATCAAGAATCGCGCGATCGTCAACGATGACTGGACGGTGGTGCGCGCCGCTGAAGACGGCACGCTGCCCGCAGTCGACGCATTGCCGGCCGGCAAAGTGCTGGTGCCGCTCGCGCTGTGGCAGGCTTCGCGCGATGCGCTGATCGCTTCGCGCAGCACTGCTGAAATCGGCGTGTGGCTCGCGCCGGATAGCGAACCGGCGGATATCGTCGGCGACTTCGGCACGATCGCGCTGATCGGCGTGGACTTCCCGGTGTTCCGTGACGGTCGCGGCTATAGCATTGGCCGCCTGTTGCGCGAGCGTTATGGCTACAAGGGCGAACTGCGTGCGATCGGCGACGTGCTGCGCGATCAGCTGGCGTTCATGTTCCGCTGCGGCTTCGACGCGTATGCACTGCGTGAAGACAAAGACTTCGACGACGCGCTCAAGGCGTTCGACGAATTCAGCTTCAACTATCAGGGCGCGGTGAACTCGTCGCCGCTGTTCCGTCGCCGCGAAGCGGGCGAACTGGCGAAGGCCTCGGCATGAGCGGCGCACAATTGCTCACGCCGGAACTCGCAGCGAAGGTCGAGCGCCTTGATGCGCTGCTCGATTCGATCGCCGCGCGTCACGCGAACGTGAAGCTTGCCAGCAGCCTCGCGGCGGAAGACATGCTGCTCACGCACGCGATTCTGTCGCGTGGCGTCAAGATCGGCATTTTCTCGTTGAACACGGGCCGTCTGCATGCGGAAACGCTGGGCATGCTCGATCGCGTGAAAGAACGCTACGGCTACGATATCGAGCAGTTTCACCCGCAAGCCGCCGCGGTTGAAGAGTACGTCGGCTCGCATGGTCTGAACGCGTTTTATGAAAGCGTCGATCTGCGCAAGCGCTGCTGCGAAATCCGCAAAGTCGAGCCGTTGAACCGCGCGCTGTCGGATGTCAGCGCATGGGTGACGGGCCAACGCCGCGAGCAGTCGGTGACGCGTGCTGAACTGCACGAGGAAGAACACGACGCCGCTCGCAATATCGCCAAGTTCAATCCGCTGACGGACTGGACCGAAGCTGAGGTGTGGGACTATCTGAAAGCATTGGACGTGCCGGTCAATCCGCTGCATGCGCGGGGTTACCCGAGCATCGGCTGCGAGCCTTGTACCCGCGCGATCCGTCCCGGTGAAGACAGCCGGGCAGGGCGCTGGTGGTGGGAGTCGCGCGATACGAAGGAGTGCGGCCTGCACATCACGACGATTACGCCGATTCCCGTCAGCACCAGCGAGAACGCTTCGGCATAAAGCATTCAGGCGGTTCAGGCCTTGGTTTCCGACCTGAACGCCTCACATACCGATTTGAATACTTCCGCGACGCGGGCAACCGCTTGCGACGCGAATCAACGAAGGACCCAAACATGAGCACCACGCTCGATTCCACTGTGAATGCACCGCTTACCAACACGGCGAACCGGATGGATCACCTCGATTGGCTCGAAGCCGAATCGATCCACATCCTGCGCGAACTGGTCGCCGAATGCAGCAAGCCCGCGTTGCTGTTTTCGGGCGGCAAGGATTCGGTCGTGGTGCTGCACCTCGCGCTGAAAGCCTTCGGCATCGGCGCGAATCGCAAGACTGTGCTGCCGTTCCCGCTCGTGCATATCGACACCGGTCACAACTACGACGAAGTGATCGACTTCCGCGATCGCCGCGCGAAAGAGATCGGCGCTGAACTGGTGGTGGGTCACGTCGAAGATTCGATCAAGCGCGGCACCGTGCGTCTGCGCCGCGAACTGGATTCGCGCAATGCTGCGCAAGCCGTGACGCTGCTCGAAACGATCGCTGAACATGAGTACACCGCGTTGATCGGCGGCGCGCGCCGTGACGAAGAAAAGGCCCGTGCAAAAGAACGGATTTTCTCGTTCCGCGACGAATTCGGCCAATGGGATCCGAAAGCGCAGCGCCCGGAACTGTGGAGCCTGTATAACGCGCGTCTGCATAACGGCGAACACCTGCGCGTGTTCCCGATCTCGAACTGGACCGAACTCGACGTGTGGCAGTACATCGCCCGCGAACAACTCGAACTGCCGTCGATCTATTACGCGCATCAACGCGAGATCGTGCGTCGTAACGGCCTGCTCGTGCCGGTTACGCCGCTTACGCCGATGCGTGAAGGTGAGACCAGCGAAACCGCGCTGGTGCGTTTCCGCACCGTGGGCGATATCAGCTGCACGTGCCCGGTGGAGAGCGATGCTGATGATCTCGAGAAGATCATCGCCGAAACGGCCGTGACCGAAATCACGGAACGCGGCGCGACGCGGATGGACGATCAGGTCTCCGAAGCCGCGATGGAACAGCGTAAGAAGCAAGGTTATTTCTAAGCACACGAGGATAAGGCAATCATGAGCGGTATTCACCAACCAGAAGACCTCGGCGTGCTGCGTTTCATTACTGCGGGTAGCGTCGACGACGGCAAGAGCACGTTGATCGGCCGCCTGCTGTACGACAGCAAAGCGGTATTGAGCGATCAGCTCTCCGCACTGTCACGCGCGAAGAACAAGCGTACCGTCGGCGACGAAATCGATCTGTCGCTGCTGACGGACGGCCTCGAAGCCGAACGCGAGCAGGGCATCACGATCGACGTCGCATACCGTTACTTCGCAACGGCCAAGCGCAAGTTCATCATCGCCGATACGCCGGGCCACGAGCAGTACACGCGCAACATGGTGACGGGCGCATCGACTGCACATGCAGCGATCATTCTGGTCGACGCAACGCGTGTGACGTTCATCAATGGCGTTGCGCAACTGCTGCCGCAAACCAAGCGCCACAGCGCGCTCGTGAAGCTGCTCGGCTTGCAGCACGCGATCGTCGCGATCAACAAGATGGACCTCGTCGACTACAGCGAAACGCGTTTCAACGAGATTCGCGATGCGTATGTCGAACTCGCGCGTCAACTCGGCCTGAACGATGTGCGCTTCGTGCCGGTGTCGGCGCTGAAGGGCGACAACATCGTGACGGCTAGCGAAAGCATGCCGTGGTACGCGGGCGAGCCGCTGCTCGATTTGCTCGAGGCGTTGCCGGTCGAAGTTCCGACCGGCCAGGCGCTGCGTTTCCCGGTGCAATGGGTTGCGCGTCAGGACGGCAGCCAGGCCGACGATTTCCGCGGCTACATGGGCCGTGTCGAAGCGGGCGAGGTGAAGGTCGGCGACACTATCGTCGTGTTGCCGGCGAACCGTGAAGCGACGGTTGCCGAGATCATCGCGCCGGTGACGGGCGGTACGGCAGCGGTGGACCGCGCATTTGCCGGTCAAACCGTGACGATCCGTCTGGCGGAAGACGTCGACGTATCGCGCGGCGACACCTTTGTATTGCGTGAAGGGGCGCCGGAACCGGCCAGGAAGCTGGAAGCCGACCTGTGCTGGTTCGACGACACGCCGCTGTCGACGCAGCGTAAGTACCTGTTGAAGCAGACCACCAGCACGGTGTTCGCGCGAATCGGTGCGATCAAGGAAGTCCTCGACGTGCATACGCTGTCGCAGGCGACTGATCGCAAGGAACTGACGATGAACGACATCGGCCGCGTGGCGCTGACGTTGCAAAAGCCGCTGGTGTGCGACGTGTACGACTCGCATCAGGGCACGGGCGCATTCGTGCTGATCGACGAAGCGACGCATCACACTGTCGCGGCCGGGATGATCCGGGCGTTTTCGGCTTGAGTCACCGGCCGGGCAACTAACGCGCGCTCGCGGCTTCGGGTTTTGCACGAACTGGACGAATGGGGTTAAGGCGAATGGGTAAGGTGTATCTGATCGGTGCAGGGCCAGGGGCCGCGGATCTCATCACGGTGCGCGGCGCGCGGCTGCTCGGCATGGCGGATGTGGTGTTGCATGACGCGCTTGTTGAGCCGGCAATGCTTGACTACGCACCTTCCCACGCGCGGCGGATTGCGGTTGGCAAGCGGTGCGGGCAGTTGTCGACGGCGCAGCAGTTCATCAACAAGCAGATCGTGGATGCTGCGCTTGAGCACGATGTGGTGGTGCGTTTGAAGGGCGGCGATCCGATGTTGTTTGGGCGTGCCGATGAGGAGATGCGGGCGCTTGAGGCGGCTGGTATCGACTATGAGGTGGTGCCTGGGATTACGGCTGCGCTCGCCAGCGCGGCAACGTTAAAGCGGTCGTTGACGCTTCGCGGCGTGTCTCGCAGTGTTGCGTTGGCTACGCATAGTCGGGCGGCTGATACTGCGGCGATTCGGGAGCAGGTGAATGCTGATTCGCTCGTGTTCTATATGGGCCGCGATAGTGGGCCTGAGATAGCCCAGGAGTTGATTAATGCTGGTCGCGATGGCGCGACTCCTGTGGCGATTATTGAGGCGTGTAGTACGCCTCGTGAGCGGATGCTTACTCTTACGCTTTCGGGGCTCGCCTGTGGTGAGGCTCAGCAGTGGCTTGATGCTTCGCAGCCTAGTCTTCTGATGATTGGGGAGGCTTTTGCTGCTCGGCAGCGGGTTGTTCGCTCCGCGGATGGGATGTTGGTTGCTGCTTGATTTTTTTGCCTTTTGCGGCGGCATTGGCGGTGTTCTCAGGGCTTTGGCCTTTCCTTGCATTGTTAGTGGTCTATTAGCGTTGCCCCTGTGCGGGGCGGCACCTACTTTTCTTTGCCGGCTGCAAAGAAAAGTAGGCAAAAGAAAGCAGCTCAAACCGCTACTGCTAAGTGGGCACCGTGGTCTGCTGCGGGTAGTGGTGCATCTGGAATCGGTGTTCGTGCCGCTGCATGCGCCTGTGACAAGGGCGTCATACTTCCGGCGGCGCTGCGCGCGCCGAGGCGGTACTTCACCAGACCGTGCGTTGTTGTCGACACGCAGTGGAAGTCCTGCCAGTAACTAGCTATCGTTACGCTCACTGCTGCGCTATTAGATCAATAGCTGCTTCCGGCGTTAGGACGCACTTGCGATCGCCAACGTCTTGAGTTAAAAATTCATTGAGTGATGCCGATCACGTACTAAAGTGTTTTGTCTGGCACTTGAGGCGAGGAGGCAACGATGAGCAGACGGCGGTCGCGCAAACCGTTTGTCTGGAGCAGGCCAACTGATGAGATAGTGGCTCGCCTCGAACGATTTTGTGTGCGGGCCGGAAGGCTGTAGCAGGAGTTCCATGAATATCAATATCGATGCAATTGACGAAGTCGCCCTGGCCCTTCTCTACCTGACCCTGCATGATCGATACCGCGCATGGAAGGGCTTCGACTGGGACGTGCTGAACCGACTTCATGAAAGAGGCTTCATCGAAGACCCCGTCAACAAGACGAAGTCCGTGATCTTTACGGACGAAGGACTACGCGAGTCCGAGCGGCTTTTTAGTCAGCACTTCGTCATTCCGGAAAGAACGGAGAATTGATTCAACAAGCTTCTAACTCACGGCACTAGCTGCTTGATTCACCAAGCGTCAATTCAGCGCATCGCCGAGGCGAAGCCGACGGCCCCACAGACCTCAACCGAAGCCCGTGGTTTCCCATGCAGACCCGTCCGCGACGCACGTAGTGCGGAGTGGGAGCTGATGAATCCTTTGTCACTAACGCGGAATGTGCGAGAACGCAGATTCCAGATGCACCACTACCCGTTGGAAACCACGGTTCCCGCTTAGCATGAGCGGTTTGAGCCGCTTTCTTTTGCCTACTTTTCTTTGCGGCATGCAAAGAAAAGTAGGTGCCGCCCCGCACAGGGGCAACGCTAATAGACCACTAACAATTCAAGGAAAGGCACCAAAGCCAGAACAAGGAAAGGCCGAAGCCCTAAGAACACAGACAAAAGCGCCGCGCAGGCAAAAAATCAACCCTGCCGAAGGCAATACTCAGCGACGGCGTCCAACACACCTTCATCCTCGCCAACCGCCGTAGCGCACCTAATCTCGACAGCAGGATACAACCCCCGACACCGCTCGATTACCTCCGGCAGATCTCTGCGAACATGCCCACCTTGCCCAAAAAACACAGGCACAACGGTCACAACAGAACACCCATCGGAGACAAGATCCCCCACAGCGGTGGGCAAATCCGGCTCCATCAACTCAAGAAAAGCCAACAAAACCGGCCCGGCATCAGCGCCGCGCGCAGCGCGAACCTTCTCAGCGAGCCTCTCAAACGGCTCCCGCCACCGCATATCCCGCGCGCCATGCGCAAACAAAACAAGTCCATGCGTAGCCATGACAAAGGCCCCTAATGGCGATCAACCCACTTCAACCCGACCAGCCCGAGCACGAGATAAACGAGCCCAGGCGTAGCCGCAGTCAACGGCGCAGGCCACGTATTCAACGTGCCAATATGCGAGAACAGCGTATTGAACAGCTGGAAACTCATCCCCAGCATAATCCCGCCGAAAACCTTCACCCCCACCACGCCGGCACGCGTATGCAGATACGCAAACGGCAACGACAACACCAGCATCACGAACACCGCGAACGGATACAGCAGCTTGCGCCACAGCGCAATTTCATACCGCTGCGTGTCCTGATGATTCTCGGTCAAATGCTGGATGTAGCGGAACAGGTTGAACATCGACATCCGGTCCGGCGACACCAGCAGCACCGACAAGATCTGCGGCGTCAGTTCCGAACGCAGCGAATACTCCGGCAACGCCACCTGCTTTGCACGGTACACCGGATTCAACGCATCAGCCGGCGTGCCCGCAGGAGGGGGGACGTCGATCAGTTGCGTGTCGGTCACATCAGTCAGTTGCCAATGACCCGGCGGCCGATACGTGCCGCTCTTCGCAATCCGCACGTTCGAGAGACGGAACTGCGAATCGAATTCGTAGATGCGCACGTTGCTGATCGTCGCGTCCGGCTTCAATTCGCCGACGTTGACGAAGCGCGTCACCTGCTCGCCGTCCGCGCGCGCCGTGAGCGTGTCCTTTACCCATACACCCGACTCGAAGTTGCTCGATACCGACGACCCCAGTGCCTCGAGCCGCACGCGTTCCGACAACTGATCCGTGTACGGACCGACCACCTCGCCGATCAGGTAAGTCAGGAACACCAGCGGAATGCCGATCTTCATGAGCGAGCGCAGCGCCTGATTGGTGGCGAGGCCGGACACGCGAAAAATCGTGTACTCGGAATTCGCCGCCATTTGCGCAAACACGTAGATCGCGCTGATCAACGCAGCAACCGGAATGATTTCGTAGAAGCGCGACGGCGTTTGCAGCGCGACGCGCAGCACCGCGTACTGGAACTTGTAGTTGCCGTGGCCGACGGAATTCAGTTCGTTGATCAGATCGAAGAAGAAGAACAGACCCGAAAACGCGAACAGAATAAAGATGAACGTGAGATAGATCTGACGCGCGAAGTACCTTTCGTAGATGCGCATCGGTCAGGCCCCCTGCGAACGGCTGAACATCGCCCGCGTGAATAGTGGCCGGTTGCGCACGCGCAGCCAGAAGATGAACGCGACAATCACCGCCACAATAACGTGCAGGCCCACCAGTCCAACCGCGAACGACATCCTGCCTTGCTCGATCCATGCCTGCACGACGTTCAACAGATTGGAATACGTCAGATAGATCAGGACGGCCATCACCAGATTGATCGTGCGGCTGCGCCGCGGGTTCTGGTGCGCAAGCGGAATCGCCAGCAGCATCAGGTTGATCGCGATCAGCGGCAGCCCCGCGCGCCAGGCGAACTCGGCGAGATTGTCGTCGGTGGGGTTACGCAGGAGCGTGAGCGTGGGCAAGCTGGTGGTAGTGGGCGTATTGACGACCGGCTGGCTCTGGATCTTCAGGCCGTAGCGTTCGAACTCCATGATGCGGAAATCGGGGTGGCCCGGTTCGCCGTCATAGCGGCGGCCGTTTTCCAGCACGACAAAGCGGTCGCCGTTCTTATGAGTTTCGGTGTGGCCGGTTTTCGACACGACCACATTGACCTTGCCGTTCTCCGTACTGGTCACGAAGACGTTCTCGACACGCGCCTGGTCGGGCGACATCTTCTCGATGAAGAACACGCGGTGGTTGGTGGTCGACTCGCGGAATTGACCCGGCGCGAGCAGCGAGACTTCGTCGCGCTGCTGGAAACGCGCGCGCAGCAGCTTGTTCTGCTGGTTCGACCACGGCCAGCCGATGAACACGAAGAACATGATGAGAATGATGATCGGCGTAGAAAAAATGGCGATCGGCTTGATGAATTGCGTCAGGCTGACACCGGAGGACAGCCACACGACCATCTCGGAGTCTTTGTACCAGCGTGTCAGGACGAACAGGATCGACACGAACAGGGTCGCGACGAGCATGATCGCCAGGTAGCCGATCACAGTCAGGCCGATCAGGACCAGCACGTCGCGCGGGTCGATCTCGCCCGAGGCCGCGAGGCCGACGATGCGGATCATCATCGTCGTCAGCACGAGCGTGAGGAGAACCATGAACACGGCACCAGCCGTATACGCGAGTTCGCGCTGGAGGGAGCGTTCGAAGATCATTATTGATGATGAGGTGGGGCGCTCTCAGTGACGCACGGATTGGTTCCCGTCACGCCTCCGGTGCAGCCGCCGCGGGAAAAATAGCGGATAATTGCGGCTTTCATCCTAAGCCCAGATTTTATCCGAGGACAAGCGCGATGGACTTTAGCATAAAAGCCTGTGATTGGACCAAAGGCTCGTCAAACGGTTTCCTGACCGGGAAATCCGATTGCATCGTAATCGGCGTGTTCGAGTCGCAAACGCTCTCGGGCGCTGCGCTGGAGATCGACGCGGCCACCAAGGGCCTCCTGACCCGCGTCATCAAGGCCGGCGACATGGACGGCAAGGCCGGCACCACGCTGTTCCTGCACGAAGTCTCAGGCATCGGCGCGTCGCGCGTGCTGCTGGTCGGCCTCGGCAAGCAGGATGCTTTCAGTCAGAAAGCCTACGGCGAAGCCGTGCGGGCCGCCTGGCGCGCACTGCTCGGCACCAAGATCGTCCAGGTCACCTTCACGCTCGCCCAGTTGCCGATCCTCGAGCGCTCGGCCGATTGGGGCGTGCGCGCCGCGATCCTCGCGCTGCGCGAGTTGAGCTACCGCTTCACGCAGATGAAGAGCAAGCCGGACAACGCGCCGCGCGCCCTGAAGCGCATCGTGTTCAGTGTCAACACCGGCGATGAAAAGGCCGCCAAGCTGGCGGCCAAGCAGGGCGCCGCGCTTGCCAACGGCATGGATCTGACGCGCGACCTCGGCAACCTGCCGAGCAACGTCTGCACGCCGACCTATCTTGCCAACACCGCGAAGAAGCTCGCCAAAGACTGGAAGCTGAAAGTCGAAGTGCTCGGCGAAAAGCAGTGTGAAGCCCTGAAGATGGGCTCGTTCCTGTCGGTCACGGCCGGCTCGGTCGAACCGGCCCAGTTCATCGTGCTGCAGTACCAGGGCGGCGCCGCGAAAGCCGCGCCGGTGGTGCTGGTCGGCAAGGGCGTCACGTTCGACACCGGCGGCATTTCGCTGAAGCCGGGCGAAGGCATGGACGAGATGAAGTACGACATGTGCGGCGCCGGTTCGGTGCTGGGCACGTTGCGCGCCGTCGCCGAAATGGGCCTGAAGATCAACGTGGTCGGCATTATCCCGGCCGTCGAGAACATGCCGTCGGCCACCGCCACCAAGCCGGGCGACATCGTCACCAGCATGAAGGGCCTGACGATCGAGGTGCTGAACACGGACGCCGAAGGCCGGCTCATCCTGTGCGACGCGCTGACCTATGCCGAGCGTTTCAAGCCGGCGGCGGTGATCGACATCGCCACGCTCACAGGCGCCTGCATCATCGCGCTGGGTCATCACAACAGCGGTCTGTTCTCGAAAGACGACGCCCTGGCGGGCGAGCTGCTCGATGCCTCGCGTGAAGCGTCCGATCCGGCCTGGCGCCTGCCGCTCGACGACGAGTATCAGGATCAGCTCAAGTCGAACTTCGCGGACCTGGCCAACATCGGCGGCCGTCCGGCGGGCAGCGTGACGGCCGCGTGCTTCCTGTCACGCTTCACTGAAGCTTATCCGTGGGCTCATCTGGACATCGCCGGCACCGCGTGGAAGAGTGGCGCGGCGAAGGGTGCCACCGGCCGCCCGGTGCCCTTGCTCGCGCAGTTCCTGATCGACAGGGCCGCTGACGGTCGCGCTGCACAATGACGCATTGCAGTAAGGTTGCGAGCGTTGCTGTAGACGCAAAGCGGAGCCGCCGATGACGAGAATCGATTTTCACTCGAACGTCGGCGATTCGCTGCTGTATGCGTGCCGCCTGATCCGCAAGGCGTATCAGGCGGGCCAGCCGACCATCGTGCTGGCCGAGCCCGAGCGTCTGCGGGTTTTCGACGAGCAGTTGTGGACCTTCTCGCCCCTCGACTTCGTGCCGCACTGCACGGCGGGTACGTCGCTCGCCGCGCAAACGCCAATCGTGCTGGCGTCGAACCTCGATGATGTGCCGCATCATCAGGTGTTGCTCAATCTCGGCGCCACGGTGCCGGCGCAATTCGCTCGCTTCGAAAGATTGCTGGAAGTGGTCGGTAACGCACACGACGAACTCGCGGCGGGCCGCGAACGCTATCGTTTCTATCGCGATCGCGGCTATGCTTTGAACAACTACAAGCAAGGCAGCTAGGCCCCAGCTACGTCTTATTTGGCCCGCGTCGCGTGGTGTTTTGTCGGATGGATTCGACGCGCGCGCGGCCTGCCTCGGCTTGGACTCAAACACGGAGAGCGCGCGTGTCCGATCCTAACGATAGTTCGATCCCGGTTCTGAATGAGATTCTCGTGCCGGGCAACCCTGCCCAGGCGCGTCAGGCGGAGGGCGGCGCAGCGGCGCCGGCCACCCAGCCACTGGCTGATCCCGCGACTGCGCAAGAACCGGTCCTTACGCCGGAACCCAGGCATGAGCCTGAGGTACTTGCGCCAGAATCCGCGCACGCGCCAAAGGAGCCGACACTCGAGTCGGAGCCCGCGCATGCGTCGGAGGACGCGCATCCGGCCGAGCACGCTCACCCGAAAAAGCGCTCGAGGGCACACCACGCTTCCGATCACCGGCACGGGCATGAGCCGGGCTTTGCGCCGTCAGCGGGCGTCTTCGATCGGGCTGAACCGCATGCGCCGATCGAGGCGGGTACGATCGTGCCGCCGGATATCGCTTACGAAGCACAGCCGCAGCCGAATCTCGATGCCGATGTCATCGCCGAACGTCTGCGTGGACGGTTCGCGGGTTTTCTGACGGGCGAGGGGCGCGGCATCATCGAAGCACGTTGCCGCGACGCGTTGCAGGATCACACGTCCTGGCTCGTCAATCAGATCACGCGCGAAGTGGCGCTGGCGCTGGAGACCGAATTGACCGGCTGGGTCAGGGAAGCGGTCGATCAGGAGATCGCCCGGCGCTCGGGCAGCGCTTGATCGTCGCCGCGGGCGCGCCGTTGTCCGGGCTCTCTCACCGCGTTCATCAAACGGCGTTCAATTGAGTCTTCGTTTAAGTGTGATTATTTGAGCGTCAGCACCCAGCTCGCCAGCGTAGCCGCCTGATCGGGCGTGAGTTGCGTATTCGCGGGCATCGGTACCACGCCCCACACGCCCGTGCTGCCATCCAGAATCTTGTGCTGCAGATAGGTGGCGGCATCTTCGCGGCCGGCATATTTCGAGGCGACGTCATGCAGCGCCGGTCCCATGAATGGACGCGTCACCGAGTGGCAGCTCATGCAGTTTTGCTGCTGGGCAAGCGCGAGGGCGGCGGGCACCTCCGCGTGCGCCGCCGGACTGCCTGCGGCTAACATAGCGCTCAGCACGCTGGCCGCCGCGAGCGCTGCATACGACATTGATTTCATTCTGGTCTCCGTCGGTGCAGGTGCCCGACTCGTGGTGCACGCATTATAAAAGGAAAGGGGCGCACGGTTTCCCGTGCGCCCCTTTGCGCTTTTTCGTAACTCACGCAGCCGATGTGGCGTCGAGCGATGCTACGCGTTAGCCCCGGAGAATCGAGGCGCATCAGCGCAGCGCGTGCTCAATTCCAGCTTAGCCCGTCACTGCGCCCTTGTTGGCCGGCAGCGCCAACGCGGAGTACTTCGCCAGCACGCCACGCGTGTAGCGCGGCTTCGGTTGCTGCCATGCAGCGCGGCGGCGTTCCAGTTCGGCGTCGTCGATGTTCAGTTGCAGCAGCAGCTTGTGCGCGTCGATCGTGATCGAGTCGCCTTCCTGCACGAACGCGATCGTGCCGCCCACGAAGGCTTCCGGCGCGACGTGACCGACCACCATCCCCCACGTGCCGCCCGAGAAGCGGCCGTCGGTGATGAGGCCGACGGTTTCGCCGAGCCCCTTGCCGATGATCGCGGACGTGGGCGCGAGCATTTCCGGCATGCCGGGGCCGCCCTTCGGGCCGAGGTAGCGCAGCACGACCACGTCGCCGGCAACGACCTTGTCGGCCAGAATGGCTTCCAGCGCGCTTTGCTCGTCGTCGAACACGCGGGCCGGGCCGGTGATGACCGGGTTCTTCAGGCCGGTGATCTTGGCGACGGCGCCGTCGACAGCCAGGTTGCCCTTCAAAATCGCCAGATGGCCTTCCTTGTACAGCGCCTGCTCGATCGGGAAAATCACTTGCTGATCGGCGCGCGGCTTGCTCGGCACATCCTTCAGTTCTTCGGCGATCGTCTTGCCGGTGATCGTGATGCAATCGCCGTGCAACATACCTGCGTCGAGCAGAATCTTCATGACTTGCGGAATGCCGCCGGCCTTGTGCAGATCGGTCGCCACGAACTGGCCCGACGGCTTCAGGTTGCAGATCACCGGCACCTTCTTGCGCATGCGCTCGAAGTCTTCGATGGTCCATTCCACCTCGGCCGCGTGGGCGATGGCGAGGAAGTGCAGCACGGCGTTGGTCGAGCCGCCCGTGGCCATGATCACGGCCACAGCGTTCTCGATCGATTTTTTCGTGACGATGTCGCGCGGCTTCAGATCCTTCTTGACCGCTTCGACCAGCACGCGTGCCGATTCGGCTGCCGAGTCGACCTTTTCCTGGTCGGGATTGGCCATCGTCGACGAGTACAGCAGCGACATGCCCATCGCTTCGAACGACGAGCTCATCGTGTTGGCGGTGTACATGCCGCCGCACGAACCCGTGGACGGGCACGCGTTCTTTTCGACCCCTTCAAAATCTTCCTGGGACATCCGGCCGGCCGTGAATTCGCCCACTGCTTCGAACGACGACACGATGGTCAGGTCGGTGCCTTTCCAGTTGCCCGGACGGATCGTGCCGCCATACACGTAGATGCTCGGCACGTTTGCCCGCAGCATGCCGATCATGCCGCCCGGCATGTTCTTGTCGCAGCCGCCGATCACGACCACGCCGTCCATCCACTGGCCTTGCACGCACGTCTCGATACAGTCGGAGATGACTTCGCGCGACACGAGCGAGTACTTCATGCCTTCCGTGCCCATCGACATGCCGTCCGAAATCGTCGGCGTGCCGAAGATCTGCGGATTCGCGTCGGCGCCCTTGACCGCGGCGACCGCCGCGTCGGCCAGACGCTGCAGGCCGGCGTTACACGGCGTGATGGTCGAATGGCCGTTGGCGATGCCGATCATCGGTTTGTCGAAATCTTCTTTCTGATAGCCAAGTGCGTAGTACATCGAGCGGTTCGGCGAACGCGCCACGCCTTGCGTGATGTTCTTCGAACGACGGTTGTATGCCATGGGGAACTCCAATCTGTTTTGTTTTGATCCGTGCTGCGTGTGCGGGGCTCAGGGCTCAGGTACTGCCGCAGAGGCGGCGCGGACGCTGCCAATGCGTTGCCGCCGGCGTCGGCCGATACGGCGGTTCAGGTCAGTTCAGTTTAGTTCCGACGCGTTGCGCAAGGGTGCAGTTTTGCGAAGCGCGTGTCCAATATATTATTCAGGCTCGATTAGGTCGTAAAATGTATTAATCATGCTACCCACGATTCCTGACCTGCGCCAATTACGCTATTTCGTGACCGTCGCCGAAGAAAAGCACTTCGGGCGGGCGGCCGTGCGTCTTTCCATGACGCAGCCGCCGTTGTCGCAGGCGATTCGGGCGCTGGAGGAAACACTTGGCGTCGAGTTGTTCGCACGCACCAAGCGCTCGGTGGAGCTGACCCCGGTAGGCGCTGACCTGTTGCCCGAAGTGCAGCGCCTGCTGGCGAGCGCCGAGGGGTTGAAGCCGCTGGCGCAGAGCCTCGCGCGAGGCGAGGCCGGGGCGCTGTCGCTGGCCTTCGTCTCGACGGCCGATTACGGCCTGCTGCCGTTACTGCTGCGCGATTTCGGCGCGCGTCATCCACGGGTGCGCCTCGAACTGACCGAAGCCACCAGCGACGTGCAGATCGACGAACTGGTGGCCGGGCGCATCGATGCAGGCCTCGTGATCGCGCCGCTACCGTCGCGCCATGCCACCCAGCTCGCGTGGTTGCCGATCGCCCGCGAGCCGCTGGTGATCGCGATGTCGACGGACATGGCCGAGCGGGTGGGCAGCGCCGCCGGCTCGAGGACTGACCCGCGCGCGGAGTGGCTGGACACGCCCATCAGCCTGCGCGACGTCGCCGAAGAGCCGCTCGTGATCTTCCCAAGACGTCTGGCGCCAGGCTTTTATGACATCATTATGGATTGCTACGGCGTGGCGGGCCTGGCGCCCCGGGTCAGCCAGGAGGCGATCCAGATGCAGACGATCGTGAGCCTCGTGTCGGCCGGGATGGGCGTCGCACTGGTGCCGCAATCGTTGCGTAATCTGCGCCGCACGGGTGTCGTGTACCGGCCGCTCTCCGAATCGGTGCCGGCGATCGAGACGGGGCTGGTCTGGCGCACGGCGGAGGTGAGTCCGGTATTGGCCGGTTTCATCGAGATCGTGCGAGCGCACGCGGCCACCATGGAGGCGCAGTTCGTGGCGCCTCGTGTTTAGGCGAGCTTAGGTGAGCCGCTGCCGCGAACGCATTGCAAGCGGAACCGTCCAACGCATGCGCCGCACGATGCGCACAACGCCGGCTGCTACTTGAAACTCGACTAGAAATCCGCTTCTGAACCTGAACTGCCCATAACAACACGATGCTCATTCACCCGAATTTCGACCCCGTTGCCATTCATCTGGGGCCGCTTGCTGTGCGCTGGTATGGACTAATGTACCTCGTTGCGTTCATCGCGGCGATCGTCGTCGGCCGCTTGCGGCTGCGTCTGCCGTACGTCGCCGCGCAAGGCTGGACCGCTAAAGATATCGACGACATGCTGTTTTACGGCGTGCTCGGTACGATCCTCGGCGGCCGGCTCGGCTACGTGCTGTTCTATAAGGCGAGCTTTTACTTCGCGCATCCGCTCGACATTTTCAAGGTGTGGGAAGGCGGCATGTCGTTTCACGGCGGCTTCCTCGGCGTGACGCTGGCGATGGTGCTGTTTGCCTATCAGCGCAAGCGCTCATGGCTGCAGGTCACCGATTTCGTCGCGCCGATGGTGCCGACCGGGCTCGCGGCAGGGCGCCTCGGCAACTTTATCAACGGTGAGTTGTGGGGCCGCGTGACCGATCCGTCAGCGCCCTGGGCGATGCTGTTTCCAGGCGCCGCGCCGGACGACGCCACGTGGCTCACCACCCATCCGCAACTGGCCGCGCAATGGCATCTGAACGAAGTGTTCGCGCAATATCACATGCTGCCGCGTCATCCGTCGGAGTTGTATGAGATTGCGCTGGAAGGCGTGGCGCTGTTCTTCGTGCTGTTCTTCTTTTCGCGCAAACCAAAGCCGTTGGGCGCGATTTCCGCGGTGTTCCTGATCGGCTACGGTCTCGCGCGTTTCACGGTGGAGTTCGCGCGTGAACCGGACGATTTCCTTGGGCTTCTGGCAATGGGTCTCTCGATGGGCCAATGGCTCTCGCTGCCAATGATCCTCGTGGGCATCGGGATACTGGTGTGGTCCTATCGCCGTGCGCGGCGTGAACCGGCGCAGGCGGTCGGCGCGAACTAAGCGCTACGTTTTATCGTAGTGAGCAGCCAACAAAAAAGCCACGGCATGCCGTGGCTTTTTTCTTTACAGCCGTACGTTTAGCGTAAAACGCCTTACTTCATCTGCACCGAGCCCGACACATTGACCGTGACAGTCGACGTGCCGCCTTCGATCGGTACCGGCGCGGATGCCTTCGCATCAGCACCCATTGCACGCGCGCTCATCATCATCATGGGACGCGGCATGACACCGTTGTGTCCGACGTTGACTTCACGAATCGAATAGCCACTGTAGCCGAACGCCTGCGCTGACGAAGCGGCTTGCTCGCGGAACGACTTGATGGCTTCACCGGTGAGCTTCTGTTCCGCGGCACGCTGCGCTTCCGGCGACAGCGAGAACTGCACGTTGCCGACCTGCATGATCGATGCCATCTGACCCGCGAGTTTCGACGCCGCGGCGAAGTCGTGCGATTCGAGCACAACTTCGGTACGGCCGCGCCATGCGGAAATGCGGCCGTCACGATCGGTGGACGGGTAGATAGAGAAGGAACCAGTGCGAGCCGTTACACCGTTCACACCTTTAGCTTTTTGCAGCGCCGCATCGGCGCGCTGATTCAGCGTGGAGGTGAGCACGGACGGATCGCTCGCTTCCTGCTCATAGAACAGCGTGATATCGACGACGTCTTGCGGCACTTCCGAGCTTGCTTGCGCATTCAGCGACAGCACGCCTGCGGGCTGATATTGCGTCACGCCCTGCGCGCGGGCCATGGCCGGCGTCAGCGCGAGCGCGGCCGGCGCGGCGCATATGAGAGCGAGAGCGAGTGCACGTGCGGTATTTTTCGTCATTCTTGGACTCCTTGCTTGAACAGGTTGTGCACGATTGGAGCGAACGCCATGCGATGGCACAACGTTTGCGAGTCCGTTAGGCGCTTGTAACCTGAGCTTGGTTCCCTAATTTGACGTTTGCTGAACGTTTGTGTTCATCAGCGCACAGACATGCGCGTGACACAAGCGGCAACGGGTCACATGCGCGTATGCAACGTCAAACAAGACGTTTGGTGATGAAGCGCCATTCAGCTTCGGTCACTGGTGTGATCGACAGGCGGTTGCCTTTGACGAGCACACGCATGTCCTTCAATTCCTCATGCTCGCGCAGCGCGGCAAGCGGAATCAATGGGATCTTCTTTTTGAACACCACATCGACGAGTAGCCAGCGCGGCGTTTCCTGCGACGACTTCGGGTCGTAGTAGGGGCTCTTCTTATCGAATTGAGTGGGGTCCGGATACGCAGTGGACGATACCTCCGCGAGCCCCGCAATGCCGGGCTCCGGGCAACTCGAGTGATAGAACAGCACACCGTCGCCGACCTGCATCATGTCACGCATGAAGTTGCGCGCCTGATAGTTGCGCACGCCTGTCCACGGCAACGTATGGTGCGGTGCCTGGGAGAGATGGTCGATGCTTGCTTCGTCCGGTTCGGACTTCATTAGCCAGTAGCGCATGAATCGAATTGAACGTTAAAGGTTTGATACAGCAAGAAAAATCGAGGCCCAAAGAAAAACGGCACCGAACCGAAGTCCGATGCCGTTTGAATAAGGTCCCCGCCTTAGCCGCTAGGCCGGCATCCTGAACCGGGGGTTCAGAATTGGTCGCAGTTAGCAGCACTTCGGGTACATCAGACAGAGTGACGCGCACACCCGTGCTACAAATTTCCACAACCGTGCACATGGCATTGGTTCAAGGAATATATGACCTTGGCGAACCAGGCAGGGAAGTCAAACCGATTGAATTCAAAACGTTTGCATGAATCTTTGCTCACGCACCTCGCTTGAATCCGCAACCGATCTCAGGACCGGCTGCAAGATACTTTCTACATGCTGTACTGCTGAATCACAGTACCCAGTTGCTCGTTCATTTGGTGCATTGTACGCCGGATTTCTTCAGCGGGAAATGCTTCTCCGTGTCGCACGCTGCTTTGCAGCCTAAGCAGTTCTGATGCCAGCGACAGCGCGGCCATGACGGCAATGCGATCCGTGCCGCGCACGTTGCTGCTATTGCGGATCTTCGACATCTCGGCGTCGACGCGGGCAACCGCTTCAAGCAGCGCGCCTTCAGTTTCCGGCGAGCAGGCGAGACGATAGGGCACGCCGAGAATCGATACTTCGATCTGCTTGGTGGTCATGCATTTTCTCCATGGCGGGTGACGTCGCTCTCCGCTTCTTCCTCATGCGGCGCGGCCTCGAGCAGATCGAGCTGATTATCAGGCTCGCTGTGCGCGCGAGCCCGCGGCAATTTTTCAAGGATCGCGTTGAGGCGCACCTGCGCGTCGTCGATCTTTGCCGACAGCGCGTCGCGTTCAGCCTGCAACGCATCGCGCTCCTCGCGCATCAGCGCGAGTTCCGTGCGCGTGGCCTCTGCTTCGGCACGCGTTTGGGCGAGCTGATCTTCGAGCGCGAGCCGCGCTTCATTGTGGCGTTGGCTGATCGTGATCAGCTTGCCGATATTCTGTGAAAGTGTTTCGAGTTCGGTGAGCATCTGCTGCGTCCTCTAAAGACATCGCATTTTAGCGCGGAATGTCGCAGGTTCCGACAATTGTCTCGTTTCGAGACGTAACAACATCGCTTTGTGCCGGCTTTTATCGACCATATGATGAAAAACAACTCGTGCATCGGACAATAACCTGCACTTAACAGAACAGTTTGCGCACGGATTAACCATTCTTGACGGACCTGAAGGCCGCTCCTAAACTGGCCGCACTTTGGTGCCCGCGCGCGCTTTTCACAGTGTGCGTAGTTAAACGGAAAGCAGGGCGCGCGCTTCGCCTGAACGCGCCAACCTGCGCTGCCCCCGCAACGGTAAGCGACCGCATTCGTCATGCAGGTCGATCCTGATCGCGTGTTTGAAGCCGAACACGCGAGTGTGCCACTGCGCGTCACGCGTGGGAAGGCGGGATCGATGTGTCGCCAGCCCGGATACCGGCCAGAGGGAGAGGCTCGTTCCCGCGCAAACGTAAAACAACGCGGGCGCCTCGTTACGCATCGGCCCGCGGGGAAGCGGGCCGCGCACGCTATCCACAGGAATGTCATCCCATGCTGTCCCTTATCGCTCGCGCGGCGTTGCTCGCCTTTGCGAGCCTGCCGCTCGTCGTGCATGCTCAAGCATCTTCTTCGTCCTCGTCCTCGTCTTCATCTTCTTCTGCCGATACGGGGGCGAGCGGTTCGTCACCTGCGGTGTTGTCGCCCGTTGTCGTGACCGCGGAGCGTGGGCCGCAACCGCTCGCCGATGCGATCCCACAGACCACACTGTTCGATCAGCAGGACATTGCCGACACGACCGCGACCGATTTGCCCGGCCTGCTGCAACTCGCGCCCGGGGCGCAAATTTCGCGCACCGGTGGCCCGGGTTCCACGACAAGCCTGTTTCTGCGCGGCGCATCGTCGACGCAATCACTTTTACTGATCGACGGCGTGCGAGTCGACTCCGTGAGCCTGGGTGCGCCGCAACTCGCGCAGATTCCGCTCGACCAGATCGATCACGTCGAAGTGGTGAATGGCAACGTGTCCGCGCTTTACGGCTCGGGCGCAATTGGCGGCGTGGTGCAGGTGTTCACCAAAGACGGCGGCGACCATCCGCCGCGCTTCAGTTTTTCGTTGGGCTATGGCAGCTATCACACGCAGACGCAGCAAGCCGGTGTGAACGGCGCGCTGGATAAAGACGGCAACACCACCTTCAGCATTTCGCTCGCGCGTTCGAAAGACGACGGCTTCTCCTCGCTCAATCCGTCCCAGGCGCCCAACTCGAATCCGAACGCGAACGGCTATCTGAACGAAAGTATCTCGGCTTCGCTGCGCCACAAGTTCAGCGACAAGTGGGACGCGGGCGTCACCTATTTCCAGTCGAACGGCAATAGCAGCTACGACAACGCGTACGGTGTGCCGACCGATCTGAACAATCTCTACAGCAAAGTGCGCCAGGTGTCGGTGTTCGCGAACGGCAAACTGACCGACTGGTGGACCACGCACTTCATCGTTTCCGAAGGCGACGACCGCAGCGTGTCGAATACCAACGGCGTCTACAACGGCCGCTTCGATACCGACAATCGCCAGTACACGTGGCAGAACGATTTCGCGCTTGCCGCGCAGCAGAAACTGCAGGTCGGCTATGAGCATCTGGATCAGAGCCTCGACTCGGATACGTTCGCCGCGCCCGACCGGCATGTGGATTCGGGCTTTGTCGGCTATACAGGGCGCTTTGGGCGCAATCAGATTCAGGCCAATGTGCGACGCGATCAGTATTCCGATTTCGGCGGGGCAAACAGTTACTATCTCGGCTACGGTTTCGACATCACCGAGCGTTGGAAGGCGACTGCAAGCTATTCGGATTCGTTCCGCGCGCCGAGCTTCGACGATCTGTACTATCCGTTCAGCGGCAATCCGTCGATCCAGCCGGAGCGCAGCCATTCGATCGAAGCCGCGTTGCAGTACGCGTCGAACGCGCTTGGCGTGATGCGTCTGAGCGCGTTCCAGACGCGTTATTCGAATCTGATCGACTACGAGCAGGTTACGCCCGGCATCTATCTGGCCGAGAACGTCGGCCATGCGAAGGTGCAGGGACTCGAAGGTTCGTGGAGCGGGCATGTGGGCAAGACGGATGTGCGCGCATCGGTAACGCTGCAGAATCCTGTCGACCTCGATAGCGATACCGATCTTGTGCGGCGTGCAAGGCGCTTCGCGTCGCTGACGGTGAATCGCAGCATTGCCGGGTGGCGCGTCGGCGGCGAGTGGATCGTCAGCGGCGCCCGTGAAGATAGCAGCGGCACGCTGGGCGGCTACGGCGCGGTGAATCTGTCGGCGCGCTACAACATCACGAAGGCGTGGTACGTCGCCGCGCAGATCCAGAACCTGTTGAACAAGGACTATGAAACGGCCTACTCGTATAACTCGCCGCGGCGCGGTGCGTATGTCACGGTCGGCTGGCAGCAGCAGTGACGAACGTACCTGCATGAGAACGCGCCGATGAACCGTGGTTCGAGCCCGATGCCCACAACCATGTTGCGCGTGATGAGCGCGAAGCGCGCGGCCGCGATCTGGCTCGCGCTCGCGGCGATCGCGCTGGTCGTGCTGATGGCGTCGCTCGCGCTGGGCAGCGTGTCGCTCGCGCCAGCGCGCGTGTTGGCGGCGTTGCTGCCGTCGCACGCGTCGCACGCGGAGTCCGGCGATCTTGCCGGTGAGATCGTGCGCACGCTGCGATTGCCGCGCGCGCTGGCCGGCTTCGCGTGCGGCGCGTTGCTTGCGCTGGCCGGTGCGCTGCTGCAAGTGCTATTGCGCAATCCGCTGGCCGAACCCTACATATTAGGCGTGTCGGGCGGCGCGGCGACGTTCGCGCTGGTGGCGATGATCGCCGGTTGTGCGTGGTGGATCGTCGACGCCAGCGCGTTTGCCGGCGCCTTCGTGTCGATCTTGCTGGTACTCGGCCTCGCACGCCGCGAGTTGTGGCGGGGCGAGCCGCAGGATACGTCGCCGCGTTTGCTGCTGACCGGCGCGGTGATCGCAGCCGGCTGGGGCGCCCTCATTACTCTGTTGCTCAACCTTGCGCCGGACAATCGGCTGCGCGGCATGCTGTTCTGGCTGACCGGCGATCTGAACGGCGGCACGATGCCATGGACGGCGCTCGCCGCGCTCGTCGTCGTGCTGGTGGCGATTGTGCCCGTTGCGCCGCGCCTGAATGTGCTGCTGCGGGGCGACGCCGCCGCGCAGGCGCTCGGTGTTGCGGTGATGCCGCTGCGCTTGCGCGTGTATCTGGTGGCGTCGCTGGCGGCCGCCGCGGCGGTGACCACGGCGGGCACGATCGGTTTTGTCGGGCTCGTCGTGCCGCACATGCTGCGGCTCGCGTTCGGCAACGATCAGCGCATGCTGCTGCCGGCAGCGGCGCTCGGTGGCGGTGTCGCGGTGATGGGCGCGGACCTGATTGCACGTACTGTGATCGCACCGGCGCAATTGCCGGTCGGCGTGATCACGTCGATCGTCGGCGTGCCCGTGTTTCTGTGGATGCTGTTGCGCAGGCGCCGATGATGAACGCACACACCGCCCCGCATTCGGCGCTTAGCGCGCAACGCCTGACTTTGCGTGCGGGCATGCGCACCTTGCTCGACGCGTTCACGCATACGTTCTACGCAGGCGAGATCTGGTGCGTCGCGGGTCCCAACGGCGCGGGCAAGACGACCTTGCTATCCACGCTCGCCGGTCTGGCGCAGCCGTCGGCGGGTCATGTCGAACTCGACGGGGTGCGTCTCGCCGACTGGCAGCCATTGCCGCTTGCGCAGCGTCGCGCGCTGATGCCGCAAAGCGCTGCGGACGCCTTCAGCGCAAGTGTGCTCGACATCGTGATGCTGAACCGCTTTCCGCATTTGACCGGCTGGGGTTGGGACGGCGAGGCCGATCGCGCGGCCGCGCATGCCGCGCTGGACGTTTTGGGCCTCGCCGCATTCGCTGCGCGCGACGTGCTGTCGCTTTCGGGCGGCGAACGTCAACGCGTTGCTCTCGCGGCGGTGTTGTGCCAGGAAGCACCGTTGTTGCTGCTCGACGAACCGCTCTCGCATCTGGATCTGCACCACCAGATCGACTGTCTCGAAGCGCTGACCGCCTGGACGCACGAACCTCGGCGTACAGTGATGTTTTCGTGCCACGACCTGAACCTCGCGCGCCGCTTCGCGACGCATGCGCTGCTGCTAGACGGCAACGGCGGCGCGTATGCTGGACCGGTGCACGACGTGCTGACGCCCACGCTGACGAGCCGTGCGTTCGGCTATCCGTTGATTCTGATTCGCGACGGCGAGCATGAGGCGCTGATTCCCGCGCCGCGCTCGCGTCACGAATCGGCTGCGGCGCATGACACGCCGGCAGGCTAAGCGCTTTATAAAAACACTCTCTTTTTTAGAAACGTCTATGACTTCTTTGCCAGGTTTGCCGGGATTGACCGAAGTCGAACCGCTCGATCAAACGCTGCGTGCCGAACTCCAGCACATCATCGATACCAAGACCAAGCCGCCCGGCAGTCTTGGGCGGCTGGAAACGCTCGCGCGCCAGATGGGGCTGATCCAGCGTACGAGGCACCCCACGGTCGAACGTCCGGCGATGATCGTGTTCGCCGGTGACCACGGTATTGCGCAGGAAGGCGTGAGTCCGTACCCGCAAGCGGTGACCGCGCAAATGGTCGCTAACTTTCTCACGGGCGGCGCGGCGATTAATGCCTTGAGCCGCGTCTCCGGCGTCGAGCTCGAAGTGGTCAACTCAGGCATTGCGACGCCGCTGCCGTCAACAGACGGTCTCATCAACATTCCGGTTGCGGCCGGCACGCGCAACTTCGCGCACGAACCCGCCATGACGCACGAACAGGCGCTGGCCGCGATGCAGGCGGGTGCGGCTCGCGTGCGGCATCACGCGGCGCTCGGCACCAATGTGATCGGTTTCGGCGAAATGGGCATTGCGAATACGTCGTCGGCCGCGTGTCTGATGAGCCGCTTGTGCGGCGTTCCGATCGACGAATGCGTCGGCCGCGGGACCGGTCTCGACAACGCGGGGCTTGCAAAAAAGCGCAACGTACTCGCCTCTGCGGTCGCGCATCACGCTGCTTCTACCGATCCGCTCAACGTGCTCGCCATCTTCGGCGGCTTCGAAATCGCCATGATGGTGGGTGCATATCTCGCTGCCGCGCAAGCGCGCATGACGATCCTCGTCGACGGTTTCATCGCGACCTCGGCGTTGTTGGTGGCCGATGCGTTGGCGCCGAACGTCCGTGAGTATTGTGTGTTCGCGCATGCGTCGAATGAGGCGGGGCATCGGCGCATGCTCGATCATTTCGGCGCGCTGCCCTTGCTTTCGCTCGATATGCGTCTCGGCGAAGGCACCGGCGCGGTACTCGCGGTGCCGCTGCTGCGCGCGGCGGTAGCGTTCGTGAACGAAATGGCCAGCTTCGAATCGGCCGGTGTCGCAAATCGCGATGCGTGATCCGTTATACAAAGCGCGGTTGTGCGACGTGCAGTCATACAGAAGCGTGCGTCCGGCTTACTCATGAATCCGCTCGCTGAACTCCGTTATTTCTTCACGGCACTCGGCTATTTCACGCGCGTGCCTGTGCCGCGCTGGGTCGGCCATGAGCCGCACTATCTGAATGCGGCGGCGCGTTATTTCCCGCTCGTCGGTCTATTGGTCGGTGGATTGAGCGCGCTGGTTTATCTCGCGGCGTTGCATGTCTTTCCAGCGGGCGTGGCGGTGCTCCTGTCGATGGCGGTGTCGCTTCTCGTCACCGGCGCATTTCACGAGGACGGACTTGCCGATTGCGTCGATGCGTTCGGTGGCGCCTATACGCGCGAGGACGCATTGCGCATCATGCATGATTCGCGCATCGGCGCCTTCGGCGCCATCGCGCTCGTGATTGCGCTGGCACTGAAGTGGCAAACGCTCACCACGTTGCCGCCGATGCGCGCCGCAAGTCTGATGATTGCAGCGCATGCCGCGAGCCGCATGTTTGCCATCAGCTATCTGGCCACACTCGACTACGTGCGCGCCGAAGGCAAAGCCAAACCGGTTGCGCAGCGCCTGAGCGGCCCCGCGATGTTCTGCGCAGCGGTGTTCGGTCTGCCGTTGTTGCTCTGGCCGAACTTGCTGGATTCGCCGAATTGGCGCTTCGCCTGCGTGATGCTTGCCGTACTGGTAGCACTGCGCTTTGCATTGGGCCGCTATTTCATCAGACGCATTGGTGGTTACACCGGCGACTGCCTCGGCTTCGCGCAACAGATCTTTGAACTGAGCATCTACCTCGTGGGGCTCGCATGGATATCGTCCTGATCCGTCATCCTGCCGTCGCGCTCGATTCAGGGGTGTGCTACGGCCACAGCGACGTGGCGCTCGCCGAAGACGTCGAGACATCGGCGAGTGCCCTTGCGCTGAAACTGGCGACCTTGCAGATACCGCCACCGCGTGTGCTGATGTCGAGTCCGTTGACGCGTTGCGCGACATTGGCCGCGGTCATGGCGAACGATTTCGGTTGCGCGCTCAGTCACGACGATCGTCTGAAGGAAATGAATTTCGGCGATTGGGAGGAGCAGCGTTGGGACGCGATCGATCGCGACCTGCTCGACGCCTGGGCGGCTAACTTCGAGCATGCGCGGGCGCATGGCGGCGAGAGCGTCGCGCAATTCGTCACGCGGGTGCGGGCGTGGTTCGACGCGTTTGCGCAGACGCGCGAGTTGTCGCCCGCATACGTAGTCACGCATGCCGGCGTCATGCGGGTGATCGCTTCGCTGGTGTTGGAGGTGCCGGTGGAAAGCTGTCTGCGCTGGTCGTTGGAGATGGCGGGGATTGTCTGGCTGCGCAGGGATGACGAGACGCAGCAGTGGTCGTTGGTGAGATGGAATGTGTGAGGGAAGGGGCTTGGACCCTGCAGTCCCCCGAATTGCGTTAGTCCAGTCCTATTCGTGACACTTTTCTAGGAAATTTGTCGTGAAAACAGAAATCGTGACACTTTGAATTGCAAAAAGTGTCGCGATTAGGGCGATTTGTGCCACAATTCCATGGAAAAGTGTCGCGATTAGGATTTATCGCGACACATTGGCAAGAGGTGGCGCGCATGAACAGCAGTGGCATCAAGCAGGAACTGGATCTGATCGAGCAGCTCATCGCGGCAAGCGCCGAGGGGCGGAGCGTTCGTGCGCTTGCCGCGGCACTTGCCGGGCGCCGTCATCCCATGCAGCGCCGCACGCTGCAACGTCGTCTCGACGTGTTGCTCGAAGCGGGCCGGATCGTTTCGGAAGGTGCCGGCCGGGCAGTGTCCTACAAGCAGGCCGCGGCTCCAGGCGCGGCTGTTTTTCCCACCCAGGTTATCGCTGGCGCAAGCACTTCCGGCGAGGCCTACGTGCCCGTATCGAGTGCGGGCCTCGAGGTGCGCTCGGAAGTGAACAGGCCGCTGCACGAGCGTCGGCCGGTCGGCTATAACCGTGCGTTTCTCGAACGCTATCGTCCGAATCAGGACGCGTATCTATCGCAAGCGCAGCGTGAACGCCTGCATGAATGGGGCCGCACGTCGGCCGATGTGCGGCCGGCCGGCACATACGCACGCGACATCATGAGCCGGCTTCTGATCGATTTGTCGTGGGCGTCGTCGCGGCTCGAGGGCAATACCTACACACGGCTCGACACCGTACGGCTGATCGAGCAAGGGCACATTGCGGAAGGCAAGGACGCTCAGGAAACGCAGATGATCCTGAACCACAAGGCCGCGATCGAAATGATCGTCGAGAGCGCGAACGAAGTGGGCTTTAATCGATTCACGGTACTGAACCTTCACGCGATTCTCTCCGACAACCTGATGTCCGACCCGTTCGCCAGCGGCCGTTTGCGCGTGCGTGAAGTGGAGATCAGCGGCACCGTATTTTTTCCGCTCGCGGTGCCGCAGCAAATCGCGGAATGCTTCGAGGCGGTGTTGAACAAGGCCGCCCAGATCGACGATCCCTTCGAACAGGCTTTCTTCAGCATGGTGCACTTGCCCTATCTGCAGCCATTCGAAGACGTCAACAAACGGGTCTCGCGGCTGACCGCGAATATCCCGCTGATCCGGCAGAATTTGTGTCCGCTGTCGTTCATCGACGTTCCCGAAAAGGCTTACGTCGACGGTACGCTCGGGGTGTACGAGACCAATCGCGTCGAGTTGTTGCGCGACGTCTTCATCTGGGCGTACGAGCGCTCGTGTCAGCGTTATCTGGCGATTCGACAATCGATCGGCGAGCCGGACGCGTTCCGCCTCAAGTATCGCAATGCGTTGATACAGGTGGTGCAGGAGGTGATTCGCGGTGGCCTCGCCGGCACGCGCGGCGAGATTGAAACGCTCGCGCAGAATCAGGTGGATGCGGCGGAGGTATCTTCATTCGTCGATGCGATCCAGTCCGATCTCGATCAACTCTACCTGGGCAATGTCGCGCGCTACCGGCTGCGGCTTTCCGAGTTCGAACGCTGGCCGTTCAAGCGGGCGGACGCCGTCTCGCGCTGACGCGGCACGGCCTGCTTCACGACTTTCGCAGCGGCATCACTGCGCGCCGTTCTTCCGCCGCGAGCGCGCGAGTTCCAGGTCTTCGCACATTTGCTTCGCCCCTTGCTCGATACGCGGCGCGGGCCGGTTGATCAGATCGCCGTCGATGGCGAACAGATTGTTGTTCGCCACCGCTTTGAGGCTCGGCCAGGCGCGCCAAGTATCGAGTTGAGGCAAGGCGCTGTCCGGTTTGGTCGCGCCGGGTGCGGCAGTGACAATCGCTTCCGGATTCGCTGCGAGCACCGCTTCAGTCGAGACGGTCGGCACCAGCGGCTCGAGTTTCGCAAACACATTACGGCCGCCGCATAGCGTAATCACGTCGCTGACCATATGTTCGCCGTTGAGCGTCATCAACGGTTGATCCCACACCTGATAGAACACGCTGACAGTCGGGCGGCTCGCATACTGCGTGCGCAATCGTGCGATGTCCTGACGGTATGCTGTTGCTGCGGCATCGGCGGTCGGCGAGGTGCCGAGCAATTGCCCGAGCTTCGTCAGCGACATCGCAACATCGTCGAGATGATGCGGCTCACTGAAGAACAGCGGCACATGCATCTCACGAAGGCGATCGAGTTGGCGCTGCGCATTGCCATGCCGCCACACGACGATCAGATCGGGCTTCAGCGCGAC
Organism: Paraburkholderia sediminicola; assembly: GCF_046026675.1. Taxonomy (GTDB): domain Bacteria; phylum Pseudomonadota; class Gammaproteobacteria; order Burkholderiales; family Burkholderiaceae; genus Paraburkholderia; species Paraburkholderia sediminicola_F. The sequence goes on from NZ_JAQQEY010000001.1 coordinate 891,997, forward strand.
GATCCGTTCGAGGTCGAGCGCCTTGTTGTCGCCGACACGCGGCAGTTGCTTCGCTTCAAGCGGGTAATCGCTGTAGGACACCGCACCGACCAGTTTCGCGCCACCGCCCGCGGCGTACAGCAGTTCGGTGACGTGCGGCGCGAGACTGATGACGCGCTGCGCGGGAGCGGGCAGCGTGACGGTTGCGCCGGTGTCGTCGGTGACGGTGATCGCGGCGTGCGCGTGCAGCGTGCTCACTCCAAGTGCCGCGGCGATGAAAAAGCGCGAGAGTCGAATCATCGAACAGCCTCGCGCAGACTCTCTTCAAAGCGTGCCCATTCCGTGTCGCTGGCAGGCAGCCCGAAACGTACACTTCCCGTTGCTGTGAAGAGCCGTGTCCACACGCCGCGTTGTGCTAACGCTTCATGTAGAGCTGCAGCGCGAGCACTGTCGGTCCACGCAAAGAGGGGGGTGCTGTGCGTGGCGAGACCGTGTGCCTGCAAGAGACCTACCAGGCGGGCGCTCTCGGCTTCTAGCAGCGTACGCATCTGCTGCTGCCACGCCAGGTCTTCAAACGCGGCTTTGACGGCATGACGAGCCGGGCCGCTAACCGTCCATGCCCCGAGCGAACGATGCAATGCATCGAGCAAAACTGGCGCGCCGAGTACGAAGCCCGCGCGCACGCCGGCGAGCCCGAAGAATTTCCCCGGCGAACGCAACACGATCAACCCATCGCGATGGGTGCTTGCCGCGAGCGACGCCGCAGGCATCGCATCGGCGAAGGCCTCGTCGATCAGCAGCGTGCCGCCGCGTGCGGCGAGTTGCGCATGCCAGTGCAGCAGCTTGCCTGCGCTCAAACGCTCAGCGGTCGGATTGTTAGGATTCACGATGACCACATGGATGAGCGCGTCGGGCAACGTGTCCCAGGACACATCCAGTGGCAGGACCTCATGCCCAGCACGCTCGAACGCTGGCGCATATTCGCTGTACGTGAGGGGCGCGATGCCGACCCGGGCACGTGGCAGAAGCGATGGCAGCGCGCGAATCGCTGCCTGGCTCCCCGCTACGGGCAGCACGTGCGCGGCATCGGGCGCGGCATAGTAACGCGCGGCACAGGCGGCAAAACCGTCACCGTCGTCGGGCAGGCGGCGCCAGGCATCGGCGGGAACCGGCGGCACGGGATAGCCGTGCGGATTGATACCCGTCGACAGGTCGAGCCATTGCGCGTACGGAATGCCATAGCGCTCAGCCGCTTCATGCAAATTGCCGCCGTGAACCACGGCGTCGAGCGCGGTGCCGGTATCGGCCCTGTGGCCAACCGTTCCATCAACCATGAAAGGGCACACTCAGCAAGGCCAGCACGATCAGTACCGCCAGCCAGAGAATGACTGTCCGTTCGACCAGCATCAACGCCGCCGTAACGTGACTGGCCTTCGCGGGGTGTCCGAAACCGAGCGTCGGCCTGTGTTCAAGCGCGCCTTGATAAACCGCGGGCCCGCCGATCAGCACGTTCAGACTGCCCGCGCCTGACGCCATGACCGGCCCGGCATTCGGACTGTCCCAACGCGGCGCCTGTTCGCGCCAGCAACGTAGCGCGGTGCGCGTGTCGCCAAGCAGGGCGTAGCTCGCTGCGGTGAGGCGCGCGGGAATCCAGTTGAGCACATCGTCGATGCGCGCGGCGGCCCAGCCGAAGCGCAAATAGCGCGGCGTGCGGTAGCCCCACATGGCATCGAGCGTGTTGGCCAGACGAAACCCCAGCGCGCCCGGGCCGCCCGCGATCGCGAACCAGAACAGCGCGCCGAAGATCGCGTCGTTGCCATTTTCCAGAGCTGATTCGACGGCCGCGCGCGACAGCGCCGCTTCGTCGGCATGAGCGGTTTCGCGCGACACGATGCGCGAGGTCAAGAGGCGCGCTTGCGCCAGATCGCGCCGCGCCAGTGCCTCGGCGATCGGTGCAATGTGATCGTGCAGGCTGCGTGCGCCGAGGGCGAACCACAGCAACACGACATGCACCGCGCAGGCCGCAAAAAAAGGCAGCACGGAGACCAGCCACCAGGCGACCAGCACCGGCGGCATCACCGCCAGCGACCAGGCGAGCAGCCCCTTGAGACGTAAGCGCCGGCCGGTGTTGTAGCGCGTTTCGAGGCGCATCGCCCATTTGCCGAAGCCGACCAGCGGATGCGCCGTGCGCGGCTCACCGAGCCAACGGTCGACGGCGACGCCCGCCGTTGCCAGCGTAACGATCAAAGGCAGCGACAGCATCATGCGCCGCCCGCTGTCTTCAAGACGAGCGGCAAGCCCGCAACCATCATCGTGACCTGGGTGCTCAACGCGGCGATGCGCTGATTGAGCCGCCCGAGTTCGTCGACATAGAGACGCGTTTCCGCGCCGAGCGGCACCACGCCCAAACCGATTTCATTGCTGACCACGATGATCTTGCCTCTGGCGTTGATGAGCGCTGCTTCGAAAGCGGCAAAGTGCGTGTGATAGTGATCGACCGGTAAGCCGTCGCCGTCAGGTGGGCACAGCAGGTTGGCGAGCCACAGCGTGAGGCAGTCGATCAGAATGCAGTGACCGGGCGCGTCGATTTGCGTGACGGCGCCGGCGAGATCCACGTCTGCTTCGTGCAACGCCCAATGCGCCGGACGCCGCTCGCGATGATGCGCGATACGCGCGCTGAATTCGGCGTCGTCGGCTACGCGCGCGGTGGCGATGTACGTGACGGGGAGGGCGCTGTCGTTCGCCAGTTGTTCGGCGTGCACGCTCTTGCCCGAACGGGCGCCGCCGAGAACGAAGGTGAGGTCGCGGGAAATCATCGCGTGATTGTACCGGCGTGCAGCGCGTGCCGGCACGATGGGATAATGCCGCGTTCATCGCCCGCATTCATTGTCCGCATTCATTGTCTATTCACCGCCCAAGCCGATATTCCGTGACCGCTATTTCGAACCCGCATGACGCCGTATCTGTGCCGCGCGGCACGCTGATGATTCAGGGCACTACGTCCGATGCCGGCAAAAGCACGCTCGTCGCGGGTTTGTGCCGGCTGGCGCGCCGCGCCGGGGTGCGGGTTGCGCCGTTCAAGCCGCAGAACATGGCGCTCAATAGCGCGGTGACGGTCGACGGCGGCGAGATCGGCCGCGCGCAGGCCTTGCAGGCGTTGGCCGCTGGCATTGCCGCTCACACCGATCTGAACCCGGTATTGCTCAAGCCGACGAGTGACCGTGGCGCGCAAGTGATCATCCACGGCAAGGCGCGCATGAATCTCGACGCACGCGCGTATCACGACTACAAGCCGATCGCTTTCGAGGCGGTGCTGGAATCGTATGCGCGTCTGCAAGCAGCGTACGACACGATTTTTGTCGAGGGCGCGGGCAGTCCCGCCGAGATCAATCTGCGCGACCGTGATATCGCCAACATGGGTTTCGCTGAAGCCGTTGATTGTCCGGTCGTGCTGGTGGCCGACATCGACCGGGGCGGGGTGTTCGCGCATCTGACCGGTACGCTCGCGTGTCTGTCGGACAGCGAGCAGGCGCGTGTGTGCGGCTTCATCATCAATCGCTTTCGCGGTGATGTCAGTTTGCTCAAGCCTGGACTCGACTGGCTCGAAGCGAAGACCGGCAAACCGGTGCTCGGTGTGGTGCCGTATCTGCACGGTCTGACGCTCGACGCCGAAGACATGCTGCCGCCCGAACTGCGTGCGGCGCACAGCGGCCAAAGCGACGATCCGAACCAGATGTTGCGGGTAGTCGTGCCAGTGCTGCCGCACATCAGCAATCACACTGATTTCGACGCGCTGCGCGCGCATCCGCAGGTCGATTTTCATTACGTACGAAGCGGCACGCCACCTCCGCCGGCCGATCTGATTATTCTGCCGGGCTCGAAAAACGTGCCGGGCGATCTGGCCTTTTTGCGCGCGCAAGGCTGGGACACGGTGTTGCAACGGCATCTACGCTACGGCGGCCGTGTTATCGGAATTTGCGGCGGCATGCAGATGCTCGGCCATGAAGTGGCCGACCCGCACGGTGTAGAAGGCGCGCCAGGAACGAGCGCGGGCCTCGGCTGGCTCGATTACTCGACGGTGCTGACGCGCGAAAAAACGCTCAAGAACGTGACAGGGCGGCTCGCGTTGCCGGGGGCGCCCGAGGTGGCCGGCTACGAGATTCACATGGGCGAGACGCAGGGCCCGGCGCTCAACTCGCCCGCGCTGCAATTGGGCGAAACGTCAAACGCGCATCCCGACGGTGCGATCTCGGCCGATGGCCAAATCCTCGCTACCTACGTGCACGGGCTGTTCGACACGCCGGCTGCGTGCGCCGCGCTGCTGGCGTGGGCGGGACTGAGCGACACCGAGAAAATCGACTACCCGGCGTTGCGTGAGGCTTCGCTGGATCGTCTGGCCGACGCGCTCGCCGAGCACCTCGATCTTTCGAAGCTTTTTGCTGCGATTGGCTGAGCGAAGTTGGCTGGATGAGGGCGATTAAATCCCATTGGGAAATAATCAAAGCCTAAGAGGCAGTTTTTCACCTCAATTGGTTCGAATACAGTCTTGACGTCGACGCCCGATGCGGGTCGTCTCCCTCTCGTAAAGGATTCGTCATGAACTCGAACCGCTCCGCCGATCTGGCCGCCTTGATCCTTCGTCTGGCCCTGGGCGTTCTGTATCTCGCGCACAGCTTGCAGAAGATCTTTGTTTTCACGCTGCCGGGAACGGCGCAGTTTTTCGTTTCGCTCGGCTTGCCGGGTTGGCTCGGCTATGTGACGGCGTTCGTCGAATTGATCGGCGGTATTGCGCTGCTGCTCGGCGTGCAGGTCCGCTGGGTCGCGCTGGTGCTGCTGCCGTTCATGCTTGGCGCAACGTCGCAGCATCTGCAGAACGGCTGGGGGTTCGCGTCGCCGCATGGCGGCTGGGAATATCCGGCTTTCTGGGCGGTGACGCTGGCTGTGCAGTCGCTGCTTGGCGCCGGTGCGCTGGCGCTGAGCGGTGCGAAGGCGCCGCGCGCAGTGGCCGCCTGATACGTTTCACCCAGGTACTAAACCGCACCGGCACTCCGCCTTGCCGGCAACAAAAAAGCACGCGCCGTGAGGCCGCGTGCTTTTTTTGTTGCACTGAGCGAGGAGTAATACTTCGGGCTTTCCGGGCTTTCCGGGCATTTCGGACCCTGCGCCGCGCCCCGCGCCAATCAATCAATACAACACGATCTGCGTGCAGCGAAACAGCGCCATCGTCTTGCCGTTCGGATCGGTGACGGTGGCGTCCCACACCTGCGTGCTGCGGCCCAGATGGACGGCCTTGGCAACCGCGCGGATCGTGCCTTCTGTCGCCGTGCCGAGAAAATTGCTTTTCAGCTCGATGGTCGTGAAATTGCCCGCCGTCTTGGGCAGGTGGGCGAGGCATGCATAGCCGCAGGCGGTATCGGCGAGGCCGATCACTGTGGCGGCATGCAAAAAACCGTTCGGCGCCAGCAACTCCTCGCGCACGGTCAATTCCGCGGTCAGAGTGCCTTCCTCCAGCGCCAGAACATGCACGCCCAGCAAGCCGGGCAGCTTGCCCTTCTGACGTTCGTGCAGGCGCTCGATGGAGTATTCCGGGCGAAGTTTGCTCATGAGATTCGGGTCCTCGATGGAAAAAACAGTGATGTAAGGCGGTCAATAGCCGTTTGGGGGCTTCGGCCCCGGTGCATTTGTCGATATTATCAACGGCTGGATCGGCGGGTGAACCTGAAACCGGCACGGATCAGGGCACATCGGCGCAAGTCAGAGCAAACTGCGCGGTAAACCGGCTGGCGGCGCCCAGCCTTCTTTCCGGGAGAATTCATGACGGTAATCATGGTGGCGAATCCGAAGGGCGGCGTGGGCAAAAGCACGCTGTCCACTAATCTGGCCGGCTATTTCGCGTCGCAAGGGGAATGGATCGCGCTGGCGGACATGGACAAACAGCAATCGTCGCACGCGTGGTTGTCGCTGCGGCCGCCTGCGCTGCCGGCCATTGAGACCTGGGAGGTCGACCTCGAAAACCCCGCCAAACCGCCCCGAGGTCTGGAACACGCGGTCATCGACACGCCGGCCGGGTTGCACGGCAACCGCCTCAATATCGCGCTGGATCTGGCCGACAAGGTGATCGTGCCGCTGCAGCCGTCAATGTTCGATATTCTCGCCACCCAGGAATTTCTTGAGCGGCTGGCCAAGGAGAAGGCGGTCAGGAAAGGCGCGATCGAGATCGGCGTGGTGGGCATGCGCGTCGACGCGCGCACGCGCTCAGCGGAGCAACTGCATCGCTTTGTCGAGGGCTTGAAGCTGCCGGTGCTGGGTTACCTGCGCGACACGCAGAACTACGTGCAACTGGCAGCGCACGGCCTGACTTTGTGGGACGTCGCAAAGAGCCGCGTGGAGAAGGATCTGGAGCAATGGCAGCCGATTATCCAATGGACCAACGGCGCCGGTAAGAAGGTTTGAAGTGAATAGCAGGCGGCGTGACCGCCCGCTACATGGAACCGTGCCGTGCGGCGAAAGGCCGGTTCAGATCCGGCTCAGGTCCAGTTCTGGGTCGGCACGTGATCGCGGCTGCCCTTGATCTTGTTGTTGTCGTCGACGAACACCAGATCCGGTTTCCAGCCTCCCTTCAGTTCCGCTTCGTCGACCACGGCGAACGCCGCGATGATCACCAGATCGCCCAACTGAGCGCGCCGTGCGGCCGAACCGTTCAGCGAAATCATGCCGCTGCCGCGTTCGCCCTTGATCGCGTACGTCGAGAAACGCTCGCCATTGTTGATGTTCCAGATGTCGATCCGCTCGTTTTCGACGATGTTCGCAGCTTCCAGCAAGTCCTCGTCGATCGCGCACGAGCCTTCATAGTGCAGTTCGCAGTGCGTGACCGCGACGCGATGGATTTTCGACTTCAGCATGTTGCGTTGCATGACCAATCCCTTGTGGCTTCTTATGCGCGTTTGCGCAAACTAAGACGGCTTCAGATTTCGAGGTTGTCGATGAGGCGGGTGGTGCCGAGCTTGGCTGCCGCCAGCACGACTAACTCCGCATTCACGTCTTGCGCGCCCGGTGCCAGCAGATTCGAGCGCTTGCGCACCGCGATGTAGTCAGGCTGCCAGCCGCGCGCGGCCAGTGCCGCCATCGCCGCCTGTTCGAGTTTTGCGAAGTCGCGGTCACCGGCGAGCACCGCATCGCGCACGCGATTGAGCTCGGCGGCCAGCACCGGCGCCTCGGCGCGTTCGGTCGTTTGCAGAAAGCGGTTGCGTGAGCTAAGCGCTAGGCCGTCGCTATCACGCACGGTTTCCGCGGCGATGATATCGGTCGGTAGCGCGAACTGGTGGCACATGCTGCGCACGATCATCAGCTGCTGGTAATCTTTCTTGCCGAACACCGCGACGCGTGGCTGCACGCACGACATCAGCTTCATCACCACCGTGCACACACCCTGGAAGAACCCAGGGCGGAATTCGCCTTCGAGGATGTCGCCCAGATCGTGCGGCGGATGCACGCGGTACTCCTGCGGTTCCGGGTACAGATCCCGTTCCGTCGGCGCGAACAGCACGTAGACGCCTTCTTTCTGCAGCTTCTCGATGTCGGCTTCGAGCGTGCGCGGGTATTTGTCGAAATCTTCGTTCGGGCCGAACTGCAGGCGGTTGACGAAGATGCTCGCCACCACCGGATCGCCGTGCTGGCGCGCGAGGCGCATCAGCGAAAGATGGCCCTCGTGCAGATTGCCCATGGTCGGCACAAAGGCGGTGCGATTCTGGCCGCGCAACTGGTCGCGCAATTCATGGATCGAGCTGATGACTTTCATGATCGGACAGGGATTTCCTCGCGCGGCGCGAGACTTGGTTGGCGCAAAAACTCAGGTTTTCGCGTGGCCCGCTGCCTCACTGGTAATGACAGGTTCGGAGCGCGGGATTGTAGTGGATTTGTTCCCGGGGTGCACCGAAAGGAGGCGTCTGCTGCAGCGCTGGCGCATGCAGGCCCCGTTTTGCGGCATCAGGCCGGCAGATAGGCGAGGCGCACATAGATCGGTGCGAACGGCTCGGCCTGGGTGATTTCGATGAGCGACTCACGGCACAACTCCAGCATCGCGATGAAGTTCACCACGACCACCGGCACGCCTTTGCTCGTGTCGAACAGGTCCGAGAACTCCATGAAGCGCGCGTTCTGCAGTCGCCGCAGGATCGTGCTCATGTGCTCGCGCACCGACAACTCCTCGCGCGAAATCTTATGATGCTGAACCAGCTTGGCGCGCTTGATCACGTCGGCCCACGCGGCGCGCAGGTCTTCGCTATCCACATCCGGAAAGCGCGGCGTGATGCTTTGCTCGATATACACCTCGGCGCGCAGGAAATCGCGGCCAAGTTGCGGCAGATGGTCGATGCGCTGTGCGGCGAGCTTCATCTGTTCGTATTCGAGCAGGCGGCGCACCAGTTCGGCACGCGGATCTTCGGCTTCGTCGCCGCTATCGGCCTTCTTCACCGGCAACAGCATGCGCGACTTGATCTCGATCAGCATGGCGGCCATCAGCAGATACTCGGACGCGAGTTCGAGATTGGTCTGGCGCAGCTGGTCGACGTAGCCGAGATATTGGACCGTGACATCCGCCATCGGGATGTCGAGCACGTTGAAGTTCTGCTTGCGGATCAGATACAGCAACAGGTCCAGCGGACCTTCGAACGTTTCGAGGAACACCTCGAGCGCGTCCGGCGGAATGTACAGATCCGTCGGCAGCTTGAAGAGCGGCTCGCCGTACAGGCGTGCGAAAGCGATGCCGTCTACGGTGTCCGGCGTCGAATCGGTGGCGGGCGCGGCAAGCGCGGCGTCAGGCGCCTGAGTGGCGCCCTTTGCCTCGTCGGCGTGACTCACGCGCTTAGAAGTTTTGATAGTACGAGTAAGGCGTCTGCTCCACGCGCGAGGCTTTCTGCTCGGCGCGTTCTTCGAGGTCGATCGGCTGTTTGTCCCACAGCAGCGACCGGCCACGGCGCTGCTCAGCTTCCAGATTCGGTTTTTGTTGCTTGAGCTGGTTCAGGAACTGGGTGATGTCCGATTGATACATGGCTAGACGTCCGTGGTTTGGGGAATGGCGGCTGCTTGGTGGGAACAAGCGCAAACCCGCGCAGCATCGCTCCTATTCCATAATTTTACCGCATGCGCCGCGCGTGGTCGAAAAACGATGGCCGGCGCGAGCGGCCCGCATGCAAAAACGCCTGGAACCCGCGCTGCTGCGACGCGTCAAAGGCGGGCACGTCGCCGGCGGAGCGGTGTGCGAATCGGCATGTGAACACGGATTATGCCGTCCGGGTGGACGTCACTACGCATGCCGTTTCGGGGCGGCGCACCAGATTAAGCGCCCGCCGGGTCCCATACGGCAAACGCCCTTTTAAGAGATGGCGCGGTCGCGCCGATGTGGTCAAATAGCGAGCTTCGGCCGCCGCGGCGAGCCCGAGCGACAGAATTCATCAACCACGGCCGGAGGTCCTGTTTGGCGGGGTGTGCGATCGAAAAGCCGCCTAGGCGGCGCGGCAAAACCGGTGACGAGCGAGGGCCTCTGACGCCCATTCGGCGCTGGCTGCGCGCGTGGCTGGCGTTCGGCATCGTCATGCTCATGCTTGCTTCGGTTGACGCACACGCGGCACGGCGCCCGCCAGCCAGCTACAAGGTCGATATCGAAGCCACGCCGCGCTCGCTGCGCAAGCTGCTCGAAGCGCATCTGGATGTGGCGCGCTTCGCCAAGCGTCCCGACATCAGCGACGACCAGTTTGAGTTTCTGATTACGGCCACCCCGCAACAGGTGCGCGACCTGGCCGCCACGCAGGGCTATTTCTCGCCGGTCGTGCGCACCGACGTGCGAACCGTCGACGACCAGAAGCGTGTGACGGTGAGCGTCGATCCCGGCCCGCAAACCCTCATCACGTCGATTTCGCTATCGTTTCGCGGCCCGGTGCTGACCGAAGATCCGGCGCAGGAAAATGCCGCGCGCTTTGCGTTTTCACTGCACGAGGGCGACCCGTTTTCGCAAGGCGACTGGGACGACGCGAAAAACGCGTCGCTCAAGGCGCTGCAGTCGCGCCGTTACCTGGGCGCGAAAATCTACCACTCCGAGGCGCGGATCGACCCGCGTACGCACGAAGCGAAACTATCGGTGACGTACGAGAGCGGCCCGACTTTCACGATGGGCAAGCTCGACGTATCCGGCACGCGGCGTTATCCGGAACAGATCGTCGACAACGTGAATCCGATTTCGGCCGGCGATATCTATGACGTGCAACGCGTCGCCGAATTGCAGCGGCAGTTGCAGAACACGCCGTACTACGCGAGCGTGGCGATCGACGTGGACAGCGATCCGGCCAAGCCGGTCGAAACGCCGATGCACGTGAAGGTGTCGGAATATCCGTACAACAGTATTCGCGGTGGCGTGGGTTATTCGACCGACAACGGCCCGCTGATCCAGGGTTCGTATTCGTATCTCGACACCTTCGGCAAAGCGTGGCCGTTTACGGTCGACGGCCGCATCGACCAGATCCAGCAGTACGGGCAAATCCAGCTCGCGATGCCGCCGGGGCCGCGCGCTTGGACCAATAGCGTGCTGGCTTCCTACACCACTACCGACGTGTCCGACACGCGTATCTACAGTATCCGCGGCGGCGTGCAGCGGGCCCGTACGTCGCAGTTCATCGACTACAACTACGCGATCCTCTATTACCAGGACCGGCTCGATCAGAACGCGATCGCGCCGACTACCAGTCGCGCGCTGGTGCCGTCATGGTCGTGGACCCGCCGCAATACCGACGATCCATTGTTCCCGCGTTCGGGCAACCTGATTCACGTTGAAGCGGGCTTCGCGGTCAAAGGCCTGCTGACCGATCAGACGTTCGCGCGCGCCTACGCCCGTGGCCAGCAGTATCTGCCGATCGGCAGGGAAGACCTTGTGCTGATCCGTGCCGAACTCGGCGGCGTGTTCACGAGCGGCAGTTCGAGCGGGATTCCGGCTTCGCTGCTGTTCCGCGCGGGCGGTTCGAATTCGATACGTGGCTACAGCTATCAAAGCATTGGTAATAACGTCGACGGTTCGGTGCTGCCCACCAAGTATCTCGTGACCGCGTCGGCGGAGTACCAGCATTGGTTCAATCACGACTGGGGCGCAGCCGCGTTCTTCGACGTCGGCACCGCCACCGATACCTGGGGCGAGAAAGTCTTTTATCCCGGCGTCGGCGTTGGAGCGCGCTGGCGCAGCCCGGTCGGCCCGGTCAACGTCGATGTCGCCTACGGGATCCGCAACCGGAGCGTGCGGCCGTACCTGACCCTCGGCATCGCCTTCTGATGGAAAACTGCTTCTACATGATCCACGCATGACCACGGACGTTTCCGCCCAACCTCCCGCGCAGCCGCCCGGCGCTCTTCCGCCTGGAGCGCCCGGACAGCAGCCTCCGCCCGATGCGCCGCAGCCCAGGCGCCGTCGCGGCCGGTTGTTGCTGAAAGCGCTTGCGTGGATGGTCGTCGTGCTGGTGCTGCTGGTCGCCGTGGCGATCGGCCTGCTGTACGGCGCGCTGACGACTGAGCGCGGGACGGCTTACGCGTGGCAGGCGGCCGTCAAACTGCTGGGTGGCAAGCTGACCGGCACGCTCGAGAGCGGCGCTATCGCCCACGGTGTGCAACTCCGGCAGGTGCGCTGGCGCAGTCTCGACGGCAGTGGCACCGATATCCAGATCGACCGCGTGGCCGGCCGCTGGGAACTGACACGCAAGCCTTGGCGCTTCGCGATCGACTACCTGCATGTCGGTACGATCGACGCCCGTGTCGGTTCGTCGTCGTCGAGCAGCAGCGGGCCGCTGAAATTGCCGCAAGACTTGCGCTTGCCGATGCAACTCGAGGTGCGCGACGTGCAGGTTGACAAACTGCTGTTGCGCGAGGGTGGGTCGACGACCGAGCTGTCCCGTTTCATGTTCCATGGCCGCAGCGACGGCAGGCACCACGAGGCCGCGATCGAGCGGCTCGACACGCCGTTCGGCGCCGTGACGGCGACGGCGAAGCTCGATGGGGTGCGGCCATTTCCGCTGACCGGAGATATAGGCTATTCGGGTAAGGTCAACAACGAGGCGGTGCAGGTGGGTGGCCATCTGACCGGTTCGCTGGAGAATCTCATCGCCGAACTCGATGCTAGCGGCATGAAGCTCGCCGGCCATGCGCGAGTCGAGGCCACGCCGTTCGGCGACGTGCCGTTGCAACGCGCCACGCTGACTTTCGATCACATCAATCCGCAGGCGTTTGCGCCAGGCGCACCGCTGGCGGATCTGGCGGTGCGGGCTGAACTGCAGCCGGTGGGACAGGATGCAACTGGTGCGGTGACCTTGGGGGCGATCAGTGGGGCTAGTGCGGCCAGCGGGGTAAGTGTTGCCGGCTCGGCGAATACGGCGAGTTCGGCCGGCGCTTCCGGCGCTGCGAGCACTGCCGGTGCCAGCAGCGCTACCGGTATTGCCGAGCCGCAGCACGTTGTCAAAAACGGCAAAGGCGGCGTCAACACCGATGCAGCAGCAAAAGCCGCAGCGGGGTTCGCCGTCGCCGGCCATATCTCGATCGTCAATGCCAAACCCGGTGCGATCGACCAGAACCTGCTCCCTGTGATCGATGCCAACGCCGACGTGCGGCTCGACGCGCAGGCGCAGCGTATTTCGAACCTGATGGTGCGGCTCGTGAAGAGCGCCACGCTCACCGGCGGTGGCGCGCTGACCGGCAAACGCGGCCAGTTCGATCTGCAAGTCGCCGGACTCGACCTGAACGCGCTCGAAGCGACCGTGCGGCCTACCCAGCTTTCCGGTCCGATCGGCATCCGTCTGAACGAAGACGTGCAAAGCCTGACACTCGATCTCGCCGACCCGAAAGCGGGGTTGCGCGCGCAAGGCAAGGTGATCTTCGACCCCGCGCGCTTGAGCTTCAACGACGTACGGGTCACATCGGGCAAAGGCCGCATCGATCTATCCGGTGCGCTTAAGCACGACGCGAACTCCACCTACAACCTGAAAGCGCAACTGACTGATTTCGATCCGTTGACGCTGACTTCGCAGATGCCGTCCCGTACGCCGGTAACGGGCCCGGCGCCTGCGGCAAGCCCTGCCAGAAGCGCGAAAGGCGCGAAAGTCGCGCAAGGCGCACAAGGCGCGGCAGAAGCGGGCAGCACCGCCGGTGCGAAAAGCGCGGCCCCTGGCGACAAGGCCGCCGCCGCGGTAAAGAACACAGCGAAGGCCGCAGTGCGGGCCGACGTGGCTCAACGCAAAACGCCGCCGCCCAGGCACGCCGCGCCTGCCGCCCACAAGATCGAGGCACGCGTGAACGGCACGCTCACGGCAGCCGGCATGCTCGGCCCGGTCTTCACCACCAAGGCCGAATTCAAACTCGGCCCGAGCGTCTACGACGGCCTGCCGCTGACGGGCGGCGGCGTGGTCCAGTTGTCCGGCTCGCGGATTCTGCCGAGCCGCGCGAATCTCTCGGTGGCGGGCAATCAGGTGGACTTGCAGGGCAGCTTCGGTGCGCGCGGCGACCGGCTGCGTTTCCGTGTCGATGCTCCGGAACTTGAACGCCTCGGTTTCGGGCTCGCCGGTCTTATCGCCGCCGATGGCGATGTCACCGGCTCGTTCGCGCATCCGAATGTCGTGCTGAACTACAAGGCAGACAGTGTGGTGTTCAGCAGTAACCGCATCGGGCATGCGGAAGGTCACGCCGAACTGCGCGACGGCGCGAACGGCGCGCTCGTTTTCACGACCGACGCGCGTAATCTCAGCGCTGGCGGCGTCGATCTCACCACGCTCACGGCGCGCCTGTCGGGCACGCGCGCCAACCATACGCTTGAAGCGGTGGCTACCGGCAAATTGCAGGACCGTCCGCTCGATCTGACACTCGCCGCCAACGGCAAATTGACCGAAGCACGCGACGGCACGCGCTGGGACGGCACCGTGACCCGCCTGCAGAATCGCGGCACACCGGCGCTGAATCTCGAGTCGCCGCTCGCCGTGAGCGCCGGGCCGAACCGTCTGACGCTTGGGGCGACCCGCCTTACGCTCGAGGGCGCGGTGCTGAGCCTGAAATCGTTCGCGTTCGACCACGGCAAGATCCAGTCCACGGGCAGCTTGACCGACATTTCGCTCGCGCGCCTGCAAGATCTGCGGCGGCAAATCACCGGCGAGCCGCCGGCCGTCAAAACCGATCTGGTATTCGACGGCGACTGGGATTTCGCGCTCGGCAGCACCGCGAGCGGCCACATTCAGTTGAAGCGTCGCAGCGGCGACGTTACGGTCGAGATCGGTCGTGGTCTCGCCTCGTTGGGCATCACGGATATGAGCGCGCGCGCCGAATTCAGCGGCGGTAACCGGCTGAATGCGATCGTGCACGCGCAGGCGAGCCGGATTGGCGTGATCGACGCCGACGCGCATACCACACTCGTGATGCGCGACGGCTTCCTGACCGTCAACGAAGAGGGCGCGGTCAGCGGGAATGTGAATGCGAACGTGCCGTCGTTGAAAACAACCGGCGGCCTGTTCGGCCCGAGCTATCTGCTCGACGGCCACCTCGCGCTGAAACTTGCGCTCGGCGGCACGGTCGCCAAGCCGAACCTGACGGGGTCGCTGATCGGCGATGGCTTGTCGGCGACGATGGTCGACCAGGGCGTGCAGTTGAAGGACGGTGTGGTGCGCATCGCGCTCTCGCAAAATCTGGTGGACTTCCAGCAGGTCGAGTTTCACGGCGCGAGCGGCACGCTGCGCGCCACCGGCCGTGTGCGCCTGGATGGCGCACAGCCGGATTTGACCGCGAGCATCGTCGCGGACAAGCTGGAATTGTTTGCGGCGCCGGACCGCAATCTATCGCTATCGGGTAGCGCGAGCGTGGCGAACGCCGGGGCAGAGGGCGGCATGGCGATCAATGGCAAATTCGTGGTCGATCACGCGTTGTTCGATATGCCGGAGCAGTCCGCGCCGAAGCTCGGCGACGACGTGGTGGTGGTACGTCCGGACGGCACGGTGGCGGGCGAGCGGCCACCGCCGCAAGTGGCGGGTACCAACAAGCCAATCGGTCCGTTCGCGCCGCGCGCCAATATCGACATCAGTCTCGGCAACAGCTTCCGTTTCCGCGGCATGGGCGCGGATCTCGGCCTGAGCGGCACGATCACCGCGATGAGCGCGCCGAACCTGCCGTTGCGCGCGGTCGGGAATGTCCGCGTGACGCAGGGCTCGACCTATACCGCGTTCGGCCGCAAGCTCAACATTGAGAATGGCTTCTTCACGTTCAACGGTCCGGTGGCCAATCCGGGCATCAACATCCTGGCCATGCGCCGCAATCAGCAGGTCGAGGCGGGCGTGCAGGTCACGGGCACCGTCCAGTTTCCGGTCGCGAAGCTGGTGTCCGAGCCGAACGTGGCGGATAACGAAAAGCTCTCGTGGCTGCTGTTCGGACACGGCACGGATCAGGGTAACAACCTCGGTCAGCAAAGCACCATGACAACCGCGCTTGCCTTGCTTGGTAGCGCGAGCGGCAAACGGATCGCGCAGACCTTCGGGCTCGACGAGTTTTCGATCGGGCGAAGCGAAGTCGGGTTGACCGATCCGCAAGTGGTGATGGTGTCGAAGGCGATCAACGAATGGCTCGTGGTGGGCTACGAGCAGGGTCTGCAGTCGGCGAGCAATGCGATCAAGGCGACGGTGAACCTCACGCGCTATTGGTCGGTCGCGGCATATGGCGGCACGTTCGACGGCATGGAATTGCTTTACACGCGGCGCTTCGATCAGATCCGGTGGTGATGGCGGTGATGGCGGTGGCCGTGCTTTGACAAACGCCGCGACACAAATGAAAACGGCACGCCTTTTAAGGCGTGCCGTTTTTGTTGATGCCTGCAGCGTTCGACGCCGCGCGCTTTATTTCACGCGCATGCCCGGCTTCGCACCGCTATCCGGCTCGAGCACGTAGAGGCCCGGTTCGGCTTTCTCGTCGGTGGCCGAAGCCGCCAGCACCATCCCTTCGGACAGACCGAACTTCATCTTGCGCGGCGCGAGATTCGCGACCATTACCGTCAGCTTGCCGACCAGTTGCTCCGGCTGATAGGCCGACTTGATGCCCGAGAACACGTTGCGCGTCTTCTCTTCGCCGATGTCGAGTGTGAGTTGCAGCAGCTTGTCCGAGCCTTCCACCGTCTTGCAGTCGACGATCTTCGCGATGCGCAGATCGATCTTGGCGAAGTCGTCGATCGAGATGATGCCAGGCGTCTCATCCTTATCGGCGGCTGCTTTCGCTGCCTTCGACTTGGCCTTGGCATCCACCGGCGCCGTGGCTTCCGGCGTGGCTTGCAGCGAATCGCGATTCGCTGCGATGAGTGCCTCGATCTGCTTCGGATCTACGCGCGTCATCAGATGCTTGTACGCGTTGATCGGGCGCGTGGAAGAGAGCGGCACGTTCGCGTCGGCCCACACCAGCGGTTCGATGCCGAGGAACGCTTCGACCGCTTCCGCCAACTTCGGCAGCACCGGCTTGAGCGCCAGCGACAGCAGACGGAATGCCTCGATGCTCACGCTGCAGGTTTCGTGCAACGCGGCCGCATTCGCCGGATCCTTCGCCTGATCCCACGGCTTGGCGGTGTCGACGTACGCATTGACCGCATCGGCCAGTTCCATGGTCTGACGCAGCGCGCGGTTGTACTCGCGTGCTTCGTAGTTCGCGGCGATTTGCGGCACGGCGGCGCGCAGCGTGGCGAGCAGCGGGTGCTGCATCGCGCTGTCCTGCACGCGGCCGTCGAAACGCTTGATCAGGAAACCGGCGGCGCGGCTCGCGATGTTCACGTATTTGCCGACCAGATCGCTGTTCACGCGCGCCTGGAAGTCGTCGAGATTCAGGTCGAGGTCTTCCATCGTGCTGTTCAGCTTGGCGGCGAAGTAGTAGCGCAGCCATTCCGGATTCAGGCCCGTGTCGATCACGCTTTGCGCGGTGATGAACGTGCCGCGCGATTTCGACATCTTCGCGCCGTCCACCGTCAGGAAGCCGTGTGCGAACACGTTGGTCGGCGTGCGGTGGCCCGAGAATTCGAGCATGGCCGGCCAGAACAGCGTGTGGAAATACAGAATGTCTTTGCCGATGAAGTGGTATTGCTCAGCGGTCGAGCCCTTGCGAATCCACGCGTCAAAGTCGAGGCCGCGTTTTTCAGCGAGGTTCTTGAAGCTCGCGTAATAGCCGATCGGCGCATCCAGCCACACGTAGAAATACTTGCCCGGCGCGCCCGGGATTTCGAAGCCGAAATACGGCGCGTCTCGCGAAATATCCCAGTCGGCGAGCTTGGCTTCGCCGGCATCGCCGAGCCATTCGCGCATCTTGTTGGTGGCTTCCGGCTGTGCCAGACCGCCCACCCACGCGCGCAGGAAATTCTCGCAGCGCGGATCGGACAGGCGGAAGAAGTAGTGCGTCGAGGTCTTACGAATCGGCGTGGCGCCCGAGACGACCGAATACGGATTGATCAGGTCGGTCGGCAGATAAGTCGAGCCGCAGACTTCGCAGCTGTCGCCGTATTGATCCTTCGCGCCGCACTTCGGGCATTCGCCTTTGATGAAGCGGTCCGGCAGGAACATTTCCTTGACGGGGTCGTATGCCTGTTCGATGTCGCGCGCTTCGATCAGGCCGGCGTCTTTGAGCGCAAGGTAGACCGATTCGCTCAGCACGCGATTCTCTTCTGAATCGGTCGTGTAGTAATTGTCGAACGAAATCCCGAAGCTGTCGAAATCGCGCTTGTGCTCCTGCCAGACACGGTCGATCAGTTGCTTCGGCGTCAGACCTTCCTTTTCCGCGCGTAGCATGACCGGCGTGCCGTGCGTGTCGTCGGCGCCCACGTAGTAGACCTCGTGCCCGTGCATTCGCAACGTCCGGACCCAGATGTCCGTCTGGATATATTCAACCAGATGGCCGATATGGATTTGCCCATTCGCATACGGAAGGGCCGACGTGACGAGAACCTGGCGACGGCCTGACGGCGCGCCTGCGGAGAGATCGGTTGCGGGTGCTGACATAAGGATGGTGGGAGCCTGCGGTGGGACGAAACGTTGATTCTAGCAGGGCCGGCGTCTGGCGCGGGCTGGGCCGCCTCGGCCGCGCGGGTGGGTCGCTGCCAGGGCAGGGCGGTGTGTCCCCTAGGGAGACTTCCTGCGGAGCGAAAACCGAGCGCCCAAAAAAAACCGGGGCTATTAACCCCGGAGCAACAACGACAAGAGGAGAATGGTGACGCGGCGGCTTCGCCAGCCACGTACCGTAAAGACAGACCGCGGATTTTCGGCAGAGTTCGAAATTTTTTTCGTTCTCGTGCGAGATTTTGTTTCCCGCGCTTTTTACGGCTTGCCGGACGCCTCAGACCGAAGTGGCAAGAGCCGCCCGGCGCCCGGTTGCTTCTCCCTCTACAGGCTGTGCCGTTATTGCGTGGCGTGCTGAGCCGTGGCGCGCAGATAGATTTCCACGCGACGGTTTGCGGCACGGCCGGCTTCGGTGTTGTTGTCAGCGACCGGCTGGTTCTGGCCCATGCCTTGTGCCGACAGGCGTTGCGGCGCGACGCCGCGTTGCCCCAGATAGCCCGTCACGCTTTGCGCGCGGTTGACCGACAGCGTCTGGTTATAAGCCGGCTGACCCGTGCTATCCGTGTAGCCGATCACCTGGGCGATCAGTTCCGGATTCTGCTGCATGGTCTGCGTCAACTGATCCAGCACCGGTGCGAACGACGGCTTGACCGCGTAGCTGTTGGTGTCGAACGTGACCGAGCTCGGGATGTTCAGCTTGAGCGAGCCGTCCGGCTGCTCGGTGATCTGCGTGCCGGTACCCTTGGTGGCGCCCGACAGCTTGTTGTGAATGGCTTGCCAGTTGTAGCCGGTGATACCACCCACCGCTGCGCCGGCGCCCGCACCGATCGCCGCGCCCTTACCGCCGCCGAAGATCGCGCCGATCGCCGCGCCGGTGGCAGCGCCTACGCCCGTGCCGACGGCCGTGTCCGTACCTTGTTGGCTTGCACAGCCTGCCAGCAACGAACCGGCAACGGCAAAAACAGCCAGGCGAGTCATGATTTTTGCATTCATTTTCTGATTCCTCTTGAGTGAAGCGAGTAAAGCGGGTGGAAGCGATCAATCTATCCGTCGAACGTGACGGCCGTAAAGCGCGCAAGTCGACAATACGAGAATCCTGCGTCTTCCGTGGTCCCGGTCCGACAGCGGAGAAGGGTCTTCCGGCAAGGCTTGGCGCCAGCCACTACAATGATGACTGAAGTACGCAGCGATGCGACCCCATGGCGTTCCGCCTGCCCGAAGGGTGCACGGCGTGCCTGGTTTTAGCAATGCTGTCTAACAATTTTTTTCAAATTCTGGCGCGTGGCGGAGACTTGGATTCCACCACGCCGCAAGTGTTCCCCACGGAGTGTCAATGAGTATCGATCGGGCTTTGGTCGACGCTGCCCTCGCGGCCGTCACTGACCCCAACACGGGCAAGCCCTACGCGGCTGCGAAGAACATCAGGAACGTGGCCGTGGAGGGTGACACGGTTGGCCTCGAGGTGGTACTCGGCTATCCGGCCAAACGGCAGTTTGAAGCCATCCGCACGCAATTCACCGAAGCGCTGAAGGCCGTTCCCGGCGTGGCAAACGTGCGTGTCGAGGTATCCCAGCAGATCGCCGCGCATACCGTGCAGCGTGGCGTCAAACTCTTGCCGAACGTTAAAAACATCGTTGCGGTGGCGTCGGGCAAGGGTGGGGTCGGCAAGAGCACGACCGCCGTGAACCTCGCGCTGGCGCTGGCGAGCGAAGGCGCGTCGGTCGGCATCCTCGATGCGGACATCTACGGCCCCTCGCTGCCGATGATGCTCGGGATTGTCGGCCGTCCGGAATCGCCCGACGAAAAGTCGATGAATCCGATGACCGGCCACGGCTTGCAGGCCAACTCGATCGGCTTTCTGATCGAGCAGGACAACCCGATGGTGTGGCGCGGGCCGATGGCCACTTCAGCGCTCGAACAGCTGCTGCGGCAGACCAACTGGCAAGACCTCGATTACCTGATCGTCGACATGCCGCCGGGCACCGGCGACATTCAACTGACCTTGTCGCAGCGCGTGCCGGTGACGGGCGCCGTGATCGTCACGACGCCGCAGGACATCGCGCTGCTCGACGCGAAGAAGGGTCTCAAGATGTTCGAGAAGGTCGGCATTCCGATTCTCGGCATCGTCGAGAACATGGGTATGCATATCTGCTCGAATTGCGGTCACGAAGAGCATATCTTCGGCGCGGGCGGCGGCGAGCGGATGGGCAAGGAATACGGCGTCGACGTGCTCGGCAGCCTGCCGCTCGACATCGCTATCCGTGAGCAGGCCGACTCCGGCAAACCCACCGTCGTGGCGGACCCGCAAGGGCGTATCGCGGAGATCTACCGGTCGATCGCGCGCAAGGTTGCGATCCATATCGCCGAGCGGGCGCGCGACATGACCTCGAAGTTTCCCAGCATCGTCGTCCAGAACACCTGACTAGCCGTTCGGACAAGGGGTTAAAGCGGGGCCAAGTCGCCAATTTGCGTCTGGTCTCGCGGTATCATGTCGACTTCACAAGTTCGGCTCAGCGGCCGCAGGGGCGGCCACCAGGCCGGCAAGAGGATCGCATGGGAAAACGAATCGACGGGCAGGCGGTGCATGCGTTCATCGTCCTGGCTGCCAGCAGTGTGCTGTTATGCGGCTGTAGCACGTTCCTGAGACCACAGGAAAAGCGTGCTGACGCGCAGTTGCTGCCCACCGTGGGCAATCAGGCACGCGGTCTCGTCACGTTCATCGAGCGTTCGGACGGTGTGCAGGTCACCTACAATCTCTCGGGCTTGCCGCCAGATAGCGACCACGCGTTGCAAGTGCATGAGCGCGGCGACTGCAATGCCGCCGACGGCTCCAGCGCCGGCCCGGTGTTCTCTCCGGCAGCCGAGCGTCTGAAAACCGGTGCCCGGGTCGAAGGCGACCTTGGCAACATCCACGCGGATGCGAACGGCGTGGCCACCGGCTTCATTGTTGCGCCGGACGTGTCGCTCGACGGTATCCGCTCGGTGTTGCAACGCGCGGTTCTGTTGCATCACGACGCGACCGACCCTTACGCGTACCCGCAACATGGCGCGGGCCCCGCGCTCGCATGCGGCTTGATTCGCCAGTGAGTGTAATGCCCCGCAGGTCTTATCCGCCGCCGGGGTTTAGCCGATGAATGGCCTCACGGCAAGCCTTTTGCGGTGCCTGGGACAGCTCTCAGGCACCGGCCGCGGCAGCATTCTCCTGATCGCGTAAAATAAGCGCCTTTCGGACGGGACGCGTAGCTCGGGTCGCCCAGCCGGGGGCGCCCGGCCCGGACCTTACACCGGATCGTTACCCGTCACACATCTGTCACTCAAGTCGAGCAGCGTTCACCTATGACTATCAAATCCGACAAGTGGATCCGGCGCATGGCCGCGTCGCACAACATGATCGAGCCGTTTGCACCGGATCAGGTCCGCGTTTCCGAAGACGGCCGGAAGATTGTCAGCTACGGCACCTCGAGCTACGGCTACGACATCCGCTGCGCCGACGAATTCAAGATCTTCACCAATATCAACTCGACCATCGTCGATCCGAAGAACTTTGACGAGAAGTCGTTTGTCGACTTCAAGGGCGATGTCTGCATCATCCCGCCGAATTCGTTCGCGCTGGCCCGCACCGTCGAATATTTCCGCATTCCGCGCAGCGTCCTGACTGTGTGCCTGGGCAAATCCACGTATGCGCGTTGCGGGATCATCGTGAACGTCACGCCGTTCGAGCCGGAATGGGAAGGACACGTCACGCTCGAATTCTCGAATACGACACCTTTGCCTGCGAAAATCTACGCGAACGAAGGCGTCGCCCAGGTGCTGTTTTTCGAAAGCGACGAAATTTGTGAGACGTCGTACGCGGATCGCGGCGGCAAATATCAAGGTCAGCACGGCGTCACGTTGCCCAAGACGTGACGTCGGCAGCGTACTGACCCACCAGCTATTCGGGTGACCGCTGCTTAGTCAAATGCAGCGGTCGTTCTTTTTGGAGAATCGCCCATGAAGTTTCGTTTTCCCGTCGTCATCATCGACGAAGATTTTCGCTCCGAGAACATCTCGGGTTCCGGCATCCGGGCTTTGGCCGAAGCTATCGAGAGAGAAGGCGCGGAAGTGCTCGGGTTGACGAGCTACGGCGATCTGACTTCGTTCGCGCAGCAGTCGAGCCGCGCATCGTGTTTCATCCTGTCGATCGACGACGACGAACTGCTGCCGTACGTCGACAACGTGGTGGTGGAAGGCGAGACGCCGGAACTGGCTGCCGCGATCGTCGCGCTGCGCGCGTTCGTGACTGAAGTGCGCCGCCGCAACGCCGATATTCCGATCTTCCTGTACGGCGAAACGCGCACCTCGCGCCACCTGCCGAACGACATCCTGCGCGAACTGCACGGCTTCATCCACATGTTCGAGGACACACCGGAGTTCGTCGCGCGCCACATCATTCGCGAGACCAAGGTGTACCTGGATTCGCTCGCGCCGCCGTTCTTCAAGGAACTGGTGCAGTACGCGGACGAAGGCTCGTACTCATGGCATTGCCCGGGGCACTCGGGTGGCGTCGCGTTCCTGAAGAGCCCGCTCGGCCAGATGTTCCACCAGTTCTTTGGCGAGAACATGCTGCGCGCCGACGTGTGTAATGCCGTCGACGAACTCGGTCAGCTGCTCGATCACACCGGCCCGATTGCCGCGTCCGAGCGCAATGCAGCGCGCATCTTCAGCGCAGACCACGTGTTCTTCGTGACCAACGGCACGTCGACCTCGAACAAGATCGTCTGGCATGGCACAGTGGCGCCAGGCGATATCGTGCTGGTGGACCGCAATTGCCACAAGTCGATCCTGCACGCGATCACGATGACCGGCGCGATTCCGGTGTTCCTCACGCCGACGCGCAATAACTTCGGCATCATCGGCCCGATTCCGCGCAGCGAATTCGAGCCGGAAAACATCAAGAAGAAGATCCTGGCGAATCCGTTCGCCCGCGAAGCGTTGGCGAAAAATCCGGACCTGAAGCCGCGCATCCTGACCATCACGCAGAGCACCTACGACGGCGTGATTTACAACGTCGAGATGATCAAGGAAATGCTCGGCGATTGGCTCGACACGCTGCACTTCGACGAAGCGTGGCTGCCGCATGCCGAATTCCACGAGTTCTATCAGGACATGCACGCGATCGGCGCCGGCCGTCCGCGCATCGGCGCACTGGTGTTCGCCACGCACTCCACGCACAAGTTGCTGGCCGGTATTTCGCAGGCTTCGCAGATCGTCGTACAGGATTCGAAGAACAGCCGTTTCGACAAGCATCGCTTCAACGAAGCGTATCTGATGCACACGTCGACCAGCCCGCAGTACGCGATCATCGCTTCGTGCGACGTGGCCGCGGCGATGATGGAAGCGCCGGGCGGTACGGCTCTGGTTGAAGAGTCGATTGCCGAAGCTTTGGATTTCCGCCGCGCGATGAGCAAGGTCGACGCCGAATACGGCGACGACTGGTTCTTCAAGGTGTGGGGCCCGGAGACGTTCGCGGAAGAGGGCATCGGTTCGCGCGAAGACTGGATGCTGCGCCCGAACGACGCGTGGCACGGTTTCGGCCCGCTCGCTGAAGGCTTCAACATGCTCGACCCGATCAAGGCGACAATCGTCACGCCGGGTCTGGATATGGACGGCGGCTTCGGCGAGTCCGGCATTCCGGCTGCGATCGTCACGAAGTATCTGGCCGAGCACGGCATCATCGTCGAGAAGACCGGGTTGTACTCGTTCTTCATCATGTTCACGATCGGCATTACCAAGGGCCGCTGGAACTCGATGGTGACTGAGTTGCAGCAGTTCAAGGACGACTACGACAACAACCAGCCGCTGTGGCGCGTGCTGCCCGAATTTGTCTCGCATCATCCGATGTACGAGCGTGTCGGTCTGCGCGATCTGTGCGAGCAGATCCACAGCGTGTATCGCGCGAACGACATTGCGCGCCTGACGACCGAGATGTACCTGTCGAGCATGGAGCCGGCAATGAAGCCATCGGACGCGTTCGCCAAGCTTGCGCACCGCGAGATCGACCGGGTACCGATCGACGAACTCGAAGGCCGCGTCACGTCGATCCTGTTGACGCCGTATCCGCCGGGCATTCCGCTGCTGATTCCGGGCGAGCGCTTCAACAAGACCATCGTCAACTATCTGCGTTTCGCGCGCGAGTTCAACGAGCGGTTCCCGGGTTTCCACACGGATATCCACGGGCTTGTCGGCGAAACCATCAACGGGCGCATCGAATACTTCGTCGATTGCGTGCGCGCCTGACGATGTGGGTGGTGAAGTCCCTGCTGGGTGCTGACGGGTGGCGGCGCGCGTTTGGCTCGCTGGCCCTGACGTCGGCGCTGTCGGTGGCCGTGCTCGGTGTCGCGCCGCTTCAGGCGCATGCCGAAGTCGCCGCTGCCGACCCGATCGACGCGTCGATGCGCACCTGTCTGGCGCGCAGCGACATGTCGTCGACGGCGGGGCAGGTACAGTGCATGGAGAACGCGCGAATCGGCTGGAAGGCCGCGTTGGACGGCGCGTGGCAGCAGCTTCAGGCGAAGTTGCCGCAGGCGCAGCGCAAACCATGGGAAAAGAGCCAGGCAAGCTGGCTGGCCTCGCGCGATGTCGAGAAGCAGTTGCTGGCGGCCGTATTCGCGACGACGCACGGCTCGATGTATGTGCTGGCCGAAGCCGATATGCAATTGCAGCCGGTGCGTGACCGCGCGCTTGCGCTGCGCAGTGCCTTGGTCAGGGTCAGCGCCGGCGGCGGGGACCCGCCGCGCCGTCCGCGCGCCTGTACGGCGGACGCGCAATGCGAACACGCGATGTTCGATCTGAACCGCTACTACCGCCGCTTACAAGCGAAGATGCCGGCACGCTCGCGTCCGACGCTCGCGCGCGCCCAAAAGGCCTGGACCGCGTATCTCAACGCCGCCACGCCGGTGATCGATGAAGGCAGCCGTATCGATATCATCGGTGCGCGGGTGGCGACGCTCAAGCGCTTGTCGGAGACAGTCGGCAACGACTGAGTGCTCACGACTTACGTGAGCACGTGGGCTTCAGCTTGCGACGCGGGCCGCGCAGGTGCCGGTTCCCCTAGCAGGTCGCGCATGGCGTCTTCGATGCCGAGCGACATCGCTTCGAGCGCGAGGTCGTTGTCGTCGGTGCCGAAGGGCTCTTCGATCTGCGCGGCGATCGCCTCATGCGCCATGAAGGTGTACGCGACGAACACCGCGAAGACCGGCGTGAAGATGCCGATGCTGTCGACCAGTCCGAACGGCAGGGACGCGCAGAAGAAATACACCGTGCGGTGAATCATCACCGAGTAGGCGAAGGGCAGCGGCGTCGACACGATGCGCTCGCAACCGCCGATCACATCCGACAGACCATTCAGATTCCGATCGAAGGCGAGCACCGCCATCGGATCGATCGTGCCTGCTTGTGCGTGGCGCTGCACCCATTCGCCGAGAAACAGCAGGAGTGTCGCCGGTTTGTAGCGCGACGCTATGACGCGGTCAAAAAGCGCTTTGGGCAGGCGTGTCGCGAGATCTTCCTGCGGGTCGCTATTGCGGAGTTGGTGACGCAGGGCATGGGGGAGGGCGCTGAGGGCGGCGACAAACTCCTTGATGTCTTCCTTTGGCAGCTGTTTATTTTGCAGCGTCAGGGCCTGGCGGGTGAGCGAGCGTGTGTCGTTCAGCAACTGGCCCCACAGCTTGCGGGCTTCCCACCAGCGGTCGTAGCTGGCGTTGTTCCGGAAGCCTAGAAAGACTGCCAACGCTATGCCTAGCAACGAGAATGGGGTGGTGGTGTTGAGATTAAGCGAGACCGGCAGCAGGTGGTCGTGAGCGGCCACCGCGACGATCGCGATGCAGAAAATGAGGAATAGCCTGGGCAGCAGTTGCGGGAGGACGGAGCCTCGCCAGGCAAGCAGCATGCGGAACCAATGGAGGTGTGGGCGGATGATCATCGCAGCGGATTTTTGCCTTCGGCGGGTGGGGTTCTATTATCGCTAAAGGTGTTGGACCATGGTTTTTTGCCTTTTGCGGCGGCATTGTCCGTGTTCTTGGGGCGTTGGCCTTTCCTTGTTTTGTTAGTGGTCTATTGGCGTTGCCCCTGTGCGGGGCGGCACTTACTTTCTTTGCCGCCGCAAAGAAAGATAAGCAAAGAAAGCGGCTCAAACCGATCATGCTAAGCGGGCACCGTGGTCTGCTGCAGGTAGTGGTGCATCTGGAATCCGTGTTCTCGCACATTCGGCGTTAGTGACAAAGGAGTCGTCAGCTCCCACTCCGCACTGCGCGCGTCGCGGACGGGTCTGCATGGGAAACCATGGTCCGTGAGGGCCATCGGCTTCGCCTCGGCGATGCGCCTCTGCACTCATCCGGGAACCCCTCACTTCAAATGATATGTCGGTGCGCGGCAATCATCGTTCTGGTCCCGATCATGATCGCAGACAGCAGTTGCTGTTCCAATCAGAATTGCAATGGTAATGGCGGTGCAATGACGGGCCACGACCTGTTGGCGAGGCGTGACTGTCAAAACGTAGCGGGTGGTTTTAAGAAGTGCTCTTCGGCGCGCGGAGCGCCGCCGGAAGTATGACGCCCTTGTCACAAGCGTATGCAGCGGCACGAACACAGATTCCAGATGCACCACTACCCCGCAGCAGACCTCGGCGCCCGCTTAGCATGAGCGGTTAGAGCCGCTTTCTTTTGCCTACTTTTCTTTGCGGCGGCAAAGAAAGTAGGTGCCGCCCCGCACAGGGGCAACGCTAATAGACCACTAACAAAACAAGGAAAGGCCAAAGCCCCAGGAGCACAGACAACAAGCGCCGCGCAGGCAAAAAACCAATCAAAAGGCCAACGCCGCAGGCAAACAACCAACCCCGCAGCGAAGGCGCAAAACAACCCTTAATCCCGCGGCGAAGAAGCCGCCCCATGACTTAACCAATCGAGCACAGCAGTAGCATCATCATCCGCGCCCTGTCGCGCCTTAGCGACCGTCTCAGCCACATCCGCGCTAGGCACAGCGCGCCGAATCGCCACACCAACGGCAAGAATATCAATCATGACGAGATGCAAAATCCGCGAAATCATCGACAATTGCGACTCGCGAATCTCAATGTGATCGGTCTCCAAAGCGACGGTGGCCCGCTTGGCCAGCGCCGTATTGCTGGACGTAATGGCAATCACCTTAGCCCCCGCCTGCATGGCGACGTCGAGCACGCGCAGTAACTCAGGTGCACGTCCCGACTTCGACACGGCCACAATCACATCGCCCTTGCCAAGCAACGCAGCAGACGCCGCCTGCATATACAGATCGCCGTAGGCAATTGTCGGAATTCCAAACCGGAAGAACTTGTAATGCGCGTCCTGCGCGACGATGTTCGAATTGCCGAGCCCGTAAAACTCGATCCGCCGCGCACCGTTCAACAGATCAATGGCCCGCTCGACCTGGTCGAAATTCAAATGCTCGCGCAGCTGCAAAATCGCCGACACGGTATTGTCCAGCACCTTCGCGCCAAAGTCCGTCGCGGTATCGCCGAGATGCACCTGGCTATGACTCACCGGAATCGTGCCGGTCAAACCAGTCGCCAGCTTCAGCTTGAAATCCGACAAGCCCTGGCAGCCGAGCGAGCGGCAAAAGCGGATCACCGTCGGCTGGCTCACGTCGGCCTTGCGCGCGATATCAACAATCGGATCGTTGATGATCGAACGCGGATGATTCAACGCGAGATCTGCCACGCGGCGTTCGGCCGGCGTCAACGCATCGCGCATCTGGCGAATCCGCTCGAACACGGCCGATGAACTGCCGCCCGCGCGGTTCGACAACTGCTCCGCGAGAATCGCCGAAACACCCAGAAACGCCGGGTATTCAGCGGTAATCACGTAGGTCGGCACGTTCTGCAAATACGCCTCGAAGCGGCCCTTCGCCTCGAACCGTTTGCGAAACGACGAACGCGAGAAGAACTCGCCGAGCCGCGGCACGACGCCGCCGCCAATGTAGATGCCGCCCAATGCGCCGAGCGTCACCGCGATATTGCCGGCGAAGGTGCCAAGAATTCCGCAGAACACATCGACGGATTCGGCCGCGAGCGGCTCGCCTTCCATCGCGCGTTTGACGATGTCGATCGTGTCGACGTTTGCCGCCACACGCTTCTTGTCGCGGCCCGCCAGCGCGCGGTAAATCACTTCGAGGCCCGGGCCCGCCGCCACCCGTTCGAACGAGACGTGCGACCACTTCTTGCGCGCGTACTGCAGCACGATGTCTTCGCGTTCGTCGGCTGGCGCGAAGGTGGCGTGGCCGCCCTCGCTGCCGAGCGCGATCCAGCGGTCGTCGGCGGGAATCAGGCCAGACACGCCCATGCCGGTGCCCGGGCCGAGCAAACCGATCACACTGTTCGGGCGGCGCGAGCCGCCGCCCACCTGCACGCGCTGCGCGTCGGTCAGGCCGGGCAGCGCCATGGCCAGCGCGGTAAAGTCGTTCACCACCAGCAACGTGTCGAAGCCGAGCGCGCGGCGCGTGGCTTCGATCGAAAAGCTCCAGTCGTGATTGGTCATGCTGACCTGATCGCCGTCGACCGGGTTCGCAATCGCAATCGCCGCGTGATTCACACGGCCGATCTTGGTGTCCTTCAGATACTTCTTGATGACTTCGGCAACGCCCGGATAGTCGGCGCACGGATAGACCTGCACCGAGCCGATTTCGCCCGGGCTGTATTCGAGCGCGAAACGCGCATTGGTGCCGCCGATGTCGGCGAGCAGCCTCGGTCCATCGGCGTGCTGGCCCGCGCCCGGAACAGCCTTAGTTTGCACACCAGTAGACATCGAGTCTCACTCCCTTGTCGTTTGCCAACTGCGAGATGGCATTTTTTTGTAGCGCAGCGGCGGCGGCATTCAGCACGTCCATCTTGCGCGGTCCTGCGATCAGCAAAAACAGGTGCTTCACTTCTTTTAAGGCAGAGAGCGACCAGCTCACGCGCGCGTGCGGCGCGCTGCCGGGATGCACGGCAACGAAGCGCTCGGGGGTGGTGATCGCGTAGTCCCATTCGGGCGCATCCGCGAAAATCGACGCGGTGTGGCCGTCTTCGCCCATGCCGAGAATCGCGACGTCCGGCACGGCGCTAAAGCGCGGGTCGGCGTTCAGCGCGGCAACGTGCGCGTTCAGGTCTTGCGTGGCATCGACCAGCGGCCAGAAAGCGGCATTTTTTGCGGCGTTCTGCAACAGCGTGTCGTGCACGAGTTGCGAATTGCTCGCGCTGTCCGTTTCCGGCACCCAGCGGTCGTCGACCAGCGTCACGGCAATGCGCGCCCAGTCGAAGGATTGCGTGGACAACATCTGCAGGAACGGACGCGGGCTGCTGCCGCCGGACACTGCAAGCATTGCCGGGCGCGCGTCGTTGGTTGACGCAGCCGTCTGTGCGGCGAGCGACGCATGTAACGCGTCGCCAACCGCCTTCGCCAACGCGTCGGATTGGGCGCGTTGATCGTCGAAAGCGTGAAGCTCGATCACTTCTCCTCCGTGCTGCTTTCTTGTTAGATCTGCGGAACGTGCCATGCTGCTCTCACGCGATGCCTGCAAGCGGGATGACTTGCAGACGCCTTCGTGATACCGGCGCCATTCCGTTCAGTTCGTCGGTGGGTCTTGCAGGCGCCGTGCCGTGCTTCGATCAGGATCGCGCATGGTACGACGCCGTAATTCAGTTGATTCAATTCTCTTCTTCGAGCCAGCAGGTGCCGTGCTGCGCCAACATCGCGCTCGCCGCTGCCGGCCCCCACGTACCTGCTGCATACGGCTTGGGCGGCTTGTTGGCAGTAGCCCATTCGTTGAGGATCGGTTCGACCCAACGCCATGCCGCTTCCTGCTCGTCGCGCCGCACAAACAGCGCGAGGCGGCCGTTGATGACGTCGAGCAGCAGACGTTGATACGCCTCCATTTGCCCTTCGCGGAAGAAGCGGTCAAACGCGAGGTCGAGGTGGACGCTGGCGAGGTTCATGCCTTCGCCTGGCTGCTTCGCGAGACAGTAGAGGCGAATGGTTTCGTTCGGCTGCAAACGGATCACGAGACGGTTCGCACCGCCGCGCAATGCGGACGCGCCCAGCGCCGAATGCGGCACCGCACGAAAATTCACCACGATCTCAGCGACGCGATCTGCGAGACGCTTGCCCGTTCGCAGGAAAAACGGCACACCGGCCCAGCGCCAGTTTTCGATTTCCACCTTCACTGCAACGAAGGTTTCGGTCGTACTGTCCGGCTTCACGCCAGGCTCGGTTGCATATGCCGGCACCGCGCTGCCGCGGATCACGCCCGCATGATACTGGCCACGCACGGCGACCTTGCCGATGTCGCGCGGATCGATCGGCTTCAACGCGCGCAGTACGCGCAGCTTTTCGTCACGGACCGAGTCGGAATCCATTGAATGCGGCGGTTCCATCGCGACGATGGAAAGCAGTTGCAGCAAATGGTTCTGCACCATGTCGCGCAAGGCGCCAGTGTTGTCGTAGAAGTCGCCGCGCGCTTCCACGCCGAGTTCTTCCGCAATCGTGATCTGAATGCTTTCCACCCATTCGCGGCGCCACAACGGTTCGAACAGCACATTGCCAAAGCGCAGCGCGAGCAGGTTCTGCACCGGCTCCTTACCGAGGTAGTGGTCGATCCGGTAGATCTGTTCTTCAGCGAAGATTTCACCGACCGCATCATTAATTGCGTTGGACGACTTGAGGTCGTAGCCGAGCGGCTTTTCCAGCACGATGCGCGAATTTTCGTTGAGCCCCACCGAAGCCAGCGCGCGGCAGATCGGCACGAACAGCGACGGACCCGTGGCCAGATAGAACACCCGAATGCCTGGCCGGCCGCTCAAGGCGTCGCGCAGCAGCGTGAAGTCTTCGGGGTTGCCGAGATCGATCTTCACGAACTCGATACGGTCGAGGAAGCTCGCCCATGCTGTTTCATCCACACCGTTCTTCGACACGTGCGGTTTGACGTGCTCATTGACCCAGTCAATGTAGGCCGCACGATCAGCCACATGCCGTGCTACCGCGACGATCTTGCCACTGTCGGCCAGCATGCCGCCCGCACGGTGCGCTTCATACAGTGCCGGCAGGATCTTGCGCATCGACAGGTCGCCGGTTCCGCCGAAGAGAACGAAGGTGAAGCTTGAATCGGTTTGCATGTGTCTCCGTCGATATCCTGGGGTCGCCGTGAGGACCGAAAAAGGGCGACCGTAGTCCGATAAAATATTTTTTGACACTGAATTGTAGTTTAACTACAATCCAAATCAAGAGGTAGCGCTAATTCGATGAAAAAAGCGTGCGCTGTGAGGCTAGATGCGCGTTTTCCCGAATCGGCAGGCGTCCCCTGCATGTTAACGGACATTGCGTGCGAGCACGTGCCAGCATGCCCCCGGCGGCCCTTACGGAAGGCCGGAAAGCTGATCTGGCGTCAGGGTTAACGTGCAAGGCACCTCGAGTCTGCCGCGCGCGACGCGGGCAGGCAAAAATCAAAAGAGGAGACAGTCAGTTGCATCCCGAACCACTCATCTCTTGAGCTTCCAGCGGCCGGATATCGGTCCGCCGGCACATGCCTTAACGCATGCGCCCGACCGTGCTCGATCGCCCAGTGTTTTGCCTGTTTGAACCAACCACAGCACCCTGGCGACATCAGGGGCCATTTGTTTTTTGTTCAGGTGTCTGGAGGAGATAAGCAATGAAATTTCGCGCGATCATGGGCGCTTTGTGCGCCGCAGGTCTGATGTGTGGCGTCTCGGCTGTGCAAGCTGCCGAGTCGATCGAAGTGTTGCACTGGTGGACTTCGGGCGGCGAATCAAAAGCCGTCGGCGTCCTCAAGGACGACATGACGAAGCAGGGTTACACGTGGAAGGACTTCGCGGTTGCTGGCGGCGCGGGTGCGGCTGCCATGACGGCACTGAAGACGCAGGTGATCTCGGGCAACGCGCCGAGCGCTGCGCAGATCAAGGGTCCGCTGATCCAGGACTGGGCTTCGCAAGGCGTGCTGGTGCCGATCGACTCGGCCGCGGCCGACTGGAAGAAGAACCTGCCGCCGGAAATCGACAAGATCATGCACGCGGACGGTCACTACGTGGCAGCACCGTTCTCGGTGCACCGCGTCAACTGGCTGTACATCAACAAGGCAGCGCTAGACAAGGCAGGCGGCAAGGTGCCGACCACGTGGCCTGAGTTCTTCGCGGTGGCCGACAAGATGAAGGCCGCGGGCATCCAGCCGATCGCGATGGGCGGTCAGCCGTGGCAAGACCTGACGCTGTGGGAAGACGTGGTGTTGTCGCAAGGCGCGGGCTTCTACAAGAAGGCGCTGGTTGATCTCGACGAGAAGACGCTGACGTCGGATCAGATGGTCGGCGTGTTCGATACGGTTCGCAAGATCCAGGGTTACTTCGACGCGGGCCGCACGGGCCGTGACTGGAACCTGGCAACGGCCATGGTCATCAACGGCAAGGCCGGCATGCAGTTCATGGGCGACTGGGCGAAGGGCGAGTTCGCCAACGCCAACAAGAAGGCGGGTTCGGACTACATCTGCGCTGCTGTGCCGGGCACGGAGAAGTCGTACACGTTCAACGTCGACTCGTTCGTGTTCTTCCAGCAGAAGGGCGAGAAGGCCGCAACGCCGGGTCAACTGGCGCTGGCCAAGACGATCATGTCGCCGGACTTCCAGGAACAGTTCAGCCTGAACAAGGGCTCGATTCCGGTTCGTCTGGGCGTGTCGATGGCCAAGTTCGACGACTGCGCGAAGAAGTCGTATGCGGATGAACAGGTGGCGATCAAGTCGGGCGGCTATGTGCCTTCGCTGGCACACGGCATGGCGCAACCGGATGCAGCAGCCGGTGCGATCTCGGACGTGGTCACGAAGTTCATGAACTCGCAGCAAGATTCGAAGACCGCGGTTGCCGCGCTCGCGAAGGCAGCGAAGACCAAGTAAGTGACGTAAGCGAAGTGGCGCGTCTGGCGGTTCCCATCGTGGGCGCCGGGCGCGTTCTTCGGATTGCTTGCTGCGGTTGCGTTATGCCGTTGCGTTACTTAGGGCGAGACACTTCACCCTGGTTTCATCGAGTCACACCTATGCCGTTCCGGTCTCGCGTCTTTGGTGAGTGAGCGCCCCGGCGGTACAGTTTCAGCAGGAGTCGAGTAGTGACTGCTTCTATCAGCGGAAACGGGAAAACGGCCACCGTGACCCGCCGCACGTCGCCGATGGCGGCCCTTGCCGATCGCTGGATTCCGAAGCTGGTGCTCGCACCCAGCGTCGTGATCAGCCTGATCTTCGTGTATGGGTTCATCGCTATTACCGGTTTTCTGTCGCTGTCCAATTCGCGACTGATGCCACGTTATGAATTTGTCGGTCTCGATCGTTATCGCGAACTGTTCGATAACGATGTGTTCTGGACCTCGGCTGCCAACCTCGGCTGGTTCGGCATTCCGTTTATTGGTATCTGTATCGGCCTGGGTTTGTTCCTCGCGATCCTGCTCGATCAGCAGATCCGCAATGAAGGCGCGCTGCGCGCCGTGTTCCTGTATCCGATGGCGCTGTCGTTCATCGTGACAGGTACGGCGTGGCAATGGATCATGACGCCGAGCGTCGGGCTCGAGAAAGTGTTCCACGACTGGGGCTGGACGAGCTTCTCATTCAGCTGGCTCGGAGACCCCGACAAGGCGATTTTCTGCGTCGTGATCGCGGCCGTGTGGCAGTCCACCGGCTTTGTGATGGCGCTGTTCCTCGCGGGTCTGCGCGGCGTCGACGGTGAAATCTTCAAGGCGGCGCAAATGGACGGCGCGGGCTTGCCCACCATCTATCGCAAGATCGTGATTCCGAGCATGCGCCCGGTGTTCTTCTCCGTGCTGCTGATTCTCTGCCACATCACGATCAAGACCTTCGACCTGGTCGTCGCGTTGACGGCGGGCGGTCCGGGTACGTCTTCATCGCTGCCGGCCATTTTCATGTACACGTTTTCGTTCAATCGCGGGCAGCTGGGCGTCGGCGCGGCATCGTCGATGATGATGCTCGCTACCGTTGTGGCCGTGCTCGTGCCGCTGATGTATCTGGAATCGAGGAGCACCCGCAATGCAGCCTAAGATGACGATCAGCCGTGCCGTCATTTATGCGGCCTTGATTCTGTTCGCCCTGTATTTCCTGTTCCCGCTGTACGTGATGCTATCCACGTCGTTCAAAGACGTCGACCAGCTGCGCACCGGCAACCTGCTCACGCCGCCTACTCACTGGACCATAGATCCCTGGATCAAGGCATGGAGCGGTGCGTGTACGGGTGTGCGTTGCGACGGCATGCAGCCGTTCTTCATGAACTCCGTGCGCATGGTGATTCCGGCCGTGCTGATCTCGTCGATCATCGGCGCGTTCAACGGTTATGTGCTCACGCACTGGCGCTTCCGTGGCGCGGATCCGATCTTCACGATGATCCTGGTCGGCTGCTTTATTCCGTTCCAGGCGATCCTGCTGCCGATGGCGCGTTTCGAAGGCTTGCTCGGCTTGTCGAATTCGATAACCGGTCTGGTGGTGGTGCACGTGATCTACGGTATCGCCTTCACCACGATGTTCTTCCGCAACTTCTACGTGAGCATTCCGGCTGAACTCGTGAAGGCCGCGCGGATCGACGGTGCGGGTTTCTTCACGATCTTCACGAAGATCCTGATGCCGGTGTCGCTGCCGATTTTCATGGTGTGCCTGATCTGGCAATTCACGCAGATATGGAATGACTTCCTGTTCGGGATTGTGTTCTCCGGTGTCGATTCGATGCCGATCACGGTGGCGCTGAACAACCTCGTGAACACTTCGACCGGCGTGAAGGAATACAACGTGGACATGGCCGGCGCGATCATCGCCGCTTTGCCGACGCTGCTCGTCTATATCGTCGCCGGCCGCTATTTCGTGCGCGGTCTGACGGCAGGCGCAGTGAAGGGCTAAACCATACGCATCGCGGCGGCGCTTCTTTGATAGTGCGCCGCTGTCATCCGATCAGACGTTTTCAAGCAGTACCAGAGACAAGAGGAATCACAGCATGGCAAGCCTTTCCATCCGTGACGTGTACAAGACTTACCCCAACGGGGTGCCGGTTCTGAAGGGTGTCAACATCGACATCGAAGACGGCCAGTTCCTGATTCTCGTCGGCGGCTCGGGCTGCGGGAAATCGACGCTGCTCAACATGATCGCCGGCCTCGAAACCGTGACCAAGGGTGAGATCCAGATCGACGGCAAGACGGTGAACAACCTCTCGCCGAAAGATCGCGACATCGCGATGGTGTTCCAGTCGTACGCGCTGTATCCGTCGATGACGGTGCGCGAGAACATCTCGTTCGGCCTGGGCATCCGCAAGGTGCCGAAGCAGGAGCAGGCGCAGATTGTCGACCGCGTGTCGAACACGCTGCAGATCACGCACCTGCTGGACCGCAAGCCGGGCCAGCTCTCCGGTGGTCAGCGTCAGCGCGTGGCCATGGGCCGTGCGCTCGCGCGCGATCCGGTGATGTTCCTGTTCGACGAACCGCTGTCGAACCTCGACGCGAAGCTGCGCATCGAAATGCGCTCGGAAATCAAGCTGTTGCATCAGCGCCTTGGCACGACGATCGTCTACGTGACGCACGATCAGATCGAAGCGATGACGCTCGGCGACCGCATCGCGGTGATGAAGGACGGCGTCGTCCAGCAGTTCGGCGCACCGCAAGAGATCTACGACTCGCCGGCGAATCTGTTCGTGGCCGGCTTCATCGGCGCGCCGCCGATGAACTTCATCCAGGGCAAGCTGGTGGAGCAGGGTTCGGGCGTCGGCATCGAACTGGATACGGGCACGGCGCGCAATGTGTTGAATCTGCCGTTCGATTCAGCGAAGGTGAAGTCGCACATTGGGCGCGAAGTGATTCTCGGCTTGCGCCCTGAGCGGATCACCGACGCACGCGGTGCGCATGGCGACCACGCAAACCTGCAGGCAATCGACGTGAATGTCGACGTGATCGAGCCGACCGGACCGGACACGTTGGTGTTCGCGCAGGTGAACGGTAAGCGCATTGTGAGCCGCGTGCACCCGGCTTCGAATCCGCAGCCCTTGTCGACTACGACATTGTTGTTCGATGCGTCGAAGGCAGTGCTGTTCGATCCGACCAATGAAGAGCGGATTGCCTGAGGCGGGTGATTCGCTAGACGATTCGCGCTGAAAAAAGCCCCATGCGTTGTGAGACGCATGGGGCTTTTCTTCATTTGCCAGGTGCTGTTTGCATCGGGTTGCAGCGGGACCGCAACATGGCGCCCCTGCGGCACGATGTCAAACGTCCTTGATGCGCAGATCCGGATTGTTCCGCGCCAGCTCGGTGACCCACTCGGTGAAGGCGCGCAGCCGTGAACTCAGATTGCGGCGATGTGCGTACAGGATCGACAGCGGCGTGCCGGGGCTCGTGTAGCTCGTGAGGATTTCCTTGAGCGCGCCTTGCGCAATCAGATCCGCGACCATGAAGCGCGACGGCTGGATGATGCCGTGGCCGAGCGCGCTCGCGCTGATGTAGACGCTGCCGTCATTCACCGCGAGCACGCTCTTCAGCGTGACCTTGACGATCTCGCCGTCCACCTCGTACTCGAATGGAAAGGTCTTGCCGCTGCGTGCGGAAACGTAGTTGACCGCGCGATGCTCGCTGAGCTCCTCGAGCGTCGTCGGCGTGCCGTATTGCTCCAGATAGGCGGGCGACGCGCAGGTGACGATCCGCGCCTCGCCGATGCGCCGCGCGACGAGACTCGACTCTTCCGGCGTGCCCATGCGGATCACGCAATCCACCCCGTCCTGAATCAGATCGATATTGCGATCCGCCAGCCCAAGCCGTACGTCGATCTCGGGGTACTGCCGGTAGAAGTCGTCGAGCGCGGGCAGCAGCAGCGCACGGGCGAGCGTGCCGGACGTATCGACGCGAATCGTGCCGCTCGGATGTTCGCGCTTGTTCGACAGCGACGATTCGGCATCGGCGACTTCGGCGAGGATTCGCACGCAGCGGTCGTAGAACAGCGCGCCGTCTTCAGTGACGCTGACCTGCCGCGTCGAACGATTCAGAAGCCGCACGCCGACGTGTTCTTCCAGAGCCTGAATGGTGCGGCTGACTTTGGCGCGGGGCAGGTCGAGCGATTCAGATACTTTGGTGAAGCTGTTCGCCTCGACCACACGCGTAAATATCTCCATCGCTTCGAAACGGTCCATGTTTTGCCTTATGAGTGATGGGCGGAAGTGGCTTTCGAAATGAAGTGTATCGCTTGGAAATAGTGTTGGCGCGCTCTTGTGTTGATGTCGGACCCGTGCCGGGTCCGTCCGATCAATCCCGGTCAGGCGCACCAAGCGGGAACAGTGGGCGATACGGGCGTGCTTCGTCGACTGCGCGAGCGAACGAGGGCCGGGCCAGCAGCCGCTTCCGATAGGCGAGCACGTGCTCAAAAGCCGGCCCGATGCGATGCGTCCAGTCGGCGTAGAAGAGGAACGGCGCGGCGCCGCAATCGGCGAGGCTGAAGGTATCGCCGGCCGCCCATTCGCGCCCGGCCATCACCTTGTCTAGCCAGCCGTAGGCGGTGTCGAGCATGCTGCGGGCTTCGGCGACGGCGCGCGGATCACGCTCCGGCTCGGCGCGCATGCTGTCGTACACGATCTTTTGCTGCGGGGTGGAAATGTAGTTGTCGAAGAAGCGATCCATGCTGCGCACTTCCAGCGCGGCGCGGGCGTCGGCCGGCAAAAGCGCCACCGGACCCGGGTGATACAGGCCGAGATACTCGATGATGATGCTCGCCTCCATCACGGTCCGGCTGCCGTCGACCAGCACGGGAAAGCGTTTGATCGGCCAGACCGCGGCGAATTCAGCCATGACCTGCGGGTCGTCGTGCGCGAGGAGGCGCAGTTCGAACGGCGTGCCGTTTTCGTAAAGCGCGGTCAGCGCCTTCTGGCAGTAGGAGGAGAAGGGGTGGGCATAGAGCTTCAGAGTCATCGGGGTCACCTAGGGCGGTTTGCGAGGAGCGCTGTGGCGCGATGACGGCCGGAGTGGCCGTTTACCTGACGACGAACGGGAGCGGTGGGAATCGACAACCTCGCGACGACCCAGAAAATTTTAGCGGAAGACGAATGTTCATCCGCATCC
Source organism: Paraburkholderia sediminicola (assembly GCF_046026675.1). Lineage (GTDB taxonomy): Bacteria > Pseudomonadota > Gammaproteobacteria > Burkholderiales > Burkholderiaceae > Paraburkholderia > Paraburkholderia sediminicola_F. The sequence goes on from NZ_JAQQEY010000001.1 coordinate 930,182, forward strand.
GGCAAAGACCGAACGCTAGAAAAGCTTATGCGCCGTGATTTGTTACGACAAAACGTCACAAACTTTCAAGAAAGATCGTGTAATATTTGAAAAAATTGTAAGAATTCGACGTGACCGTGACGTAGCCGGTTTGCCGCCGTACTTAGAAAGATCACCGGGGCGTCACGTAATAAATAACGAATAACTCGACGCACGGAGCCTTTGCATGTCAACGATCACCACGTCTGTGAACAGCGCGACTGCTAACGCGCAGAACCAGGTGCAGCAAGCGGCGCAATCGATTATCAGCGGCTCCACCGGCAACTCGACGATGGACGTGGCGACGCTGGTGTCGGCCCTCGTGAATGCGAAGACGGCCGGCCAGACGGCGGCGCTGAAGGCCAAACAGACGAGCGATACCACGACCTTATCCGCGTACGGCGCCCTGAGCTCCGCGTTGAACGCCTTGCAGGCAGCGATCAAGAATCTCTCTGACGGAACCACCCTGTCGACCTTCGGGGCCACCGCGAGCGGCAAAGGCATGGACCCCAAGGCTGGTCCCGGCGCGGTCGCCGGCAGCTATTCGATCGACGTCAAGCAAATCGCTGCGTCGCAGAGTCTGTCGTCGTCGGCGTTCGATTCCACCGCCAGGTTGGGCACCGGCAAGCTGACCATCGCCGTCGGCGGCAAGTCGATGGATGTCACGATCGACAGCACCAACAACACGCTGAGCGGTATCGCCAATGCGATCAACAAGGCGGGCAATAATCCGGGCGTCACGGCCACCATCGTGACCGGCACGGGCGGCGCCCACCTGGTGTTGCGCTCGACCACCACCGGCGCGGCCAGCACGATCAACGTGTCCACCAGCGACGTCCAGAACGACGCGGGTCTGTCGAGCCTCGGCGTAACCTCCACGCCGGGTGCGAACGGCGCGGCGTCCACAATCGTATCCTCGGATACCAGCAAGGCCTGGCAGCAAAGCGAAGCCGCTCAGGACGCGCAGTTCACCATCGGCGGGATTGAGGCGAGCAGCTCCACGAACGCGGTTACGTCGGCGATTTCCGGTGTCACGCTGAACCTGTCGAGCGCCGCGGTCGGCACCACGCAGACACTGACGATCGCGCCGGATACGACCGCGCAGAACACGGCCATCACCAACTTCGCCAATCTCTACAACACCGTCGTCACGACCATCAACTCGCTGTCCTCGTACGACAAGTCGTCGAAGACCGGCGGCGCGCTGCTCGGCGATTCGACGCTGACGACGATCAAGAATACGTTGGCGTCGATCGTCGGCGGGGGCGTCGGTACGGGGTCATCAGCGGTGGGGCTCGCTTCGATCGGCATCACGCTGAAGGGCGATCCGGCGGATGGCACGCTGGTTATCGACAGCAAGAAGCTGAGTGCGTCGCTCACCAGCAGCCCGGTGCAGGTTGCCGCGTTGTTCAACTCGACCAACGGCATTGGCGCCAAGCTGAACAAGAGCATTACCGACTTCGTGAAGACGGGCGGCATCATCGACACCCGCAGCACGGCGTTGAATGCCGACCTGAAGAGCATTACGACACAGCAGACCACGCTCGCCAATTACAGCGCGCAGTTGACGAAGCAGTACCAGAATCAGTTCACCGCGCTCAACACGTTGATGGCGACGATGAACAACAATTCCCAGTACCTGACGGCGCTGTTTGGCGGCTCGAAGAGTGCGGGGGCGTTGGCGACCAACAAGTAAGGCTGCTTTAAAGCGCGCGCCGCCTGGTTCCGGGCGGCGCGCTTTTAATGAGGGTAGTTTGGTGAAGCAGGCGCAGTGAAGCAAACTTAGTGAGGCAGCCGGACGTTGAATCTGAAAGTCGCGAGCCTCGCGAGCAGGATGAAGGCGGTGGCGATCAACACGCTATAAACCGTATCGACGTTCATATAGTCCAGCAGCACGTAAAGCCAACATCCGACAAAAGCGCATGTCGCGTACGGCCTGGAATCACGCAAAATCAGCGGCACTTCGTTGCACAGCACATCGCGAATCACGCCGCCGAATACGCCGGCCAACACCCCCATCATCACCGACGTGAACCATGGCATCTGCGCGTCATGCGCGATCGACGTGCCTGAAATGCTGAACAAGCCCAGCCCGATCGCATCGGCCACCAGTAGGACCCGCTCGGAGAGCAGCCGCGACGTCATCTTCAGGAGCGTTGGCGCAAACAACGACATCACGAAGATCGCGACCAGATAGGTCTGATGCTCGACCCAGTAAAAGGGCCGCCGCTCCAGCAGCACGTCGCGCAAGGTGCCGCCGCCGAAGGCCGTCGCGACGGCCACGAGGAAGGTGCCCACCGCGTCGAGCCGGCGGGTTCTCGCTTCGATAAAACCGGAAATCGCGTACGCGAAAATAGCCAGCGCTTCCATGATGGTCAGCGCCAGCGTCAGCCTCGGATGGATCACCGGGACTCCATCAGGACTTGGGGGAAGCGGGCAATGCGCCCGGCTGCAACAGCACGACCACCGCACCCGCGCCGCCGTCATGCGGACGCGCCTGGCAGAAGGCGATCACCTCTGATTTCTGCACGAGCCACGCGCGCACCTTGCCCTTCAATACGGGTTCTTTACCGATCGACCCGAGGCCCTTGCCGTGAATCACGCGCAAACATCGCAGGCCACGCTTCACCGACTCACGAATGAATTCGGCCAGCGCCTCGCGCGCTTCCTCGCGGCGCATGCCGTGCAGATCGATTTGTGCCTGCACGATCCAATCGCCACGCCGCAGTTTGCGGACGACTTCCTGGCTCACGCCGGGACGGCAATAGGACAGCGTTTCGTCGGTTTCGAGGAGGATCTCGGGATCGAACTCGTCGGAGATCGCTTCGTGCAGCACGGCTTCTTCGTCGAGTTTGGTTTGCACTGGCAGCGGCGGCGGAGGATTGCGCGGCAAGCTGGCGCGCGGCGGGACCGCCAGCGGCGCAACCGCGCCGATCTCGCGACGAAACAGATCGGCGTCCGCCGACGCTTCGCGTTGCGCCGCCGCTGCGACCGCGCGTTCGCGTTCACGCCGTTGCGTGTCGCCCTTTAACGCATCGCGCAACGCGCCGAGGCCGGCCAGACCCGCAGCCGGCTCGACCTTCGGTTTGACGGCGGGTGCGGATACCTCGGGCGCAGGCCTGGCAACGGCTCGGGCGCGCTTCGGTTCGCCAGGATGGGGCTGATTCTTCGGCATATCGGTAATACACAGAAAAGTAGATCGATCGCGCGAATCCGACGCGAACAGGATGCAAAAAAAGCCGCCGGCTTCTCAGCCGCGGCCTTCTTCAAAGCAGGCGGCCGGGGCATGCCCAGCCGCCATTTTACCGTTGCACCTGGTGTTTCAGATCAGCGGTCGGCTTCGGCGCTCATCACGTGCTCGCCGATCTCGTCGAGCGTTTCCAGATAACGTTGCGCGTCGAGCGCGGCCATACAGCCCGTGCCCGCACTGGTGATCGCCTGACGATACACGTGATCCTGCACGTCGCCCGCCGCGAACACGCCCGGCATGCTGGTCGCCGTTGCAAAACCGTTCAGACCGCCCTTGGTGATGATGTAGCCGTTCTTCATCTCCAGTTGGCCTGCGAAAATGTCTGTGTTCGGCTTGTGGCCAATCGCGACGAAGATGCCTTGCAGCGCGATATCCGTGGTGTCGCCGGTTTGCGTGTTCTTGATACGCAGGCCGGTCACGCCGGACTGGTCGCCGGTCACTTCGTCGAGCGTGCTGTTCCACTTGATCTCGACCAGACCTTCCTTTTCCTTCGCCAGCAGACGGTCGATCAGAATCGGTTCGGCGCGGAACTTGTCGCGGCGATGGATAACCGTCACCTTTTTGGCAATGCCGGACAGGTAGAGGGCTTCCTCGACTGCGGTATTGCCGCCGCCAATCACCGCCACATGTTGTTGCTTGTAGAAGAACCCGTCGCAGGTGGCGCAAGCCGACACGCCTTTGCCCATGAACAATTCTTCAGACGGCAGGCCGAGATACTGCGCCGATGCGCCGGTCGAGATGATCAGCGAGTCGCAGGTGTATTCGCCCGAATCGCCGATCAGGCGGATCGGCTTCTCATCCAGCTTGGCCGTGTGGATGTGGTCGAAAATGATTTCGGTGTTGAAGCGCTCGGCGTGCTCCAGGAAGCGCTGCATCAACTCCGGGCCTTGCACACCGTTACCGTCCGCCGGCCAGTTTTCGACGTCGGTCGTGGTCATCAGCTGGCCGCCTTGGGCGAGACCCGTGACGAGTACCGGCGACAGGTTGGCGCGTGCCGCGTAGACCGCTGCCGTGTAGCCGGCGGGACCGGAACCGAGAATCAGAACTTTGGCGTGTTTCGTGGAAGTAGCGGGCATGATCGAAATCCTTTTACGGCGCCCGGCTCGCCCATGCGAGGCCGCGCGACTTGAGCTGAAACTATAGATGGGTATCAGAGCGGCATTATAAAGGGCGGCACGCCGGCCTGCTCCATCAAGCTTTCCGATCGTGGCGATAGCGTTGTCGCGGGCTTCGGCGACCTTTCGAGTGGTCGATCGGCTAAGTTACCGTCATTTACAGCCTCGCGTGATGCACTGCGTTTACAATAGGCCGCATCGATGGACCCGGTAGCCGGGACCGGGTCTGGAGCCGCCTTAAGCGCCGCTTCGGGCCGCGACTCCGGCGGCAAATCGGCCACACAAGCAACAGGATCAATGGCAAAAGCTCCCTATTCCGCGAGCGCGCAGGCATTGCCGCACCGCATGTCGCGCCTTTTCACCGAAATCCGCTGGATCTTGCAGGTCGCGCTCGGCGTGTTCCTGCTCATGGCGCTCGTCAGCTACAGCCGGCACGATCCGAGCTGGACGCATGCCGCGCAGGTCGACCACATCGCCAACTGGGCGGGCCGCGTCGGTGCGTGGACGTCTGACATCCTGCTGCTGCTGTTCGGGCTGTCCGCCTACTGGTGGATCGTGCTGCTCGGCCGCCATATCTCCGCCAATTACCGCCGTATCACCCGTCACGAGGAACTGCAGGAAGACGCGCCGCGCGATGCCGGCTGGCTCGCGGACGCGTTCGCGTTCATGCTGGTGTTGCTTGCCTGCGACGGTATCGAAGCGTTGCGCATGTGGTCGTTGAAAGTTCAGTTGCCGCGGGCGCCGGGCGGCGTGATCGGCGAGGCGGTCGCGCGCGGCATATCGCATGCGCTCGGCTTCACGGGCGGCACGCTGGCCCTACTTATCGTGCTCGGCATCGGTTTGTCGCTGTATTTCCGTTTTTCGTGGCTGTCGGTGTCGGAAAAGGTCGGCGAGTCGATCATTTCGGCGGTCACGTTCGCCAAGCTGCGGCGCGAAGCCGGCCGCGACCGTAAATTAGGCGAAGCTGCCGCCGTGAAGCGTGAAGGCAAGGTCGAAAAGGGCCGCGTGCGGATCGAGGAACACGAGCCGGTCATGATCGTGCCGCCGATCGTCACGCCCGCCAAATCGGAGCGCGTCGAGAAAGAGCGGCAAGTGCCGCTGTTCACGGATCTGCCGGGCGACTCCACCTTGCCGCCAATCTCGCTGCTCGACGCGGCGCCGGCCGCACAGGAAACCATTTCCGCCGACACGCTCGAATTCACCTCGCGCCTGATCGAGAAGAAGCTCAAGGACTTCGGCGTCGAAGTGAGCGTGGTCGCCGCGTATCCGGGCCCGGTTGTCACGCGTTATGAAATCGAGCCGGCTACTGGCGTGAAGGGCAGCCAGATCGTCGGTCTGGCGAAGGACCTGGCGCGTTCGCTGTCGCTGGTGTCGATCCGAGTGGTTGAAACGATTCCGGGCAAGAATTTCATGGCGCTGGAGTTGCCGAACCAGCGCCGTCAGACCGTCAGTCTCTCGGAGATTCTCGGCTCGGCGGTTTATGCGGACGCGGCTTCGCCGCTCACCATGGGCCTCGGCAAGGATATCGGCGGCAAGCCGGTGTGCGCCGACCTCGCGAAAATGCCGCACTTGCTGGTGGCCGGTACCACCGGTTCGGGCAAGTCGGTGGGTATCAACGCGATGATCCTGTCGCTGCTCTACAAGGCGAGCGCCGACCAGGTCCGCATGATCCTGATCGATCCGAAGATGCTCGAAATGAGCGTCTACGAAGGCATTCCGCATCTGCTGTGTCCGGTGGTCACCGACATGCGCCAGGCGGGTCACGCGCTCAATTGGGCTGTGGCCGAAATGGAGCGCCGCTACAAGCTGATGAGCAAGCTCGGCGTGCGTAACCTCGCTGGCTACAACAACAAGATCGACGAAGCTGCCAAGCGCGAAGAGAAGCTGCCGAATCCGTTCAGTCTGACGCCGGATGATCCGGAACCGCTGTCGCGTTTGCCGAACATCGTCGTCGTGATCGACGAACTGGCCGACCTGATGATGGTGGTCGGCAAGAAGGTCGAAGAGCTGATCGCGCGGATCGCGCAGAAGGCGCGCGCGGCAGGCATCCACTTGATTCTGGCCACGCAGCGTCCGTCGGTCGATGTGATTACCGGCCTGATCAAGGCCAACGTGCCGACACGCATGGCTTTCCAGGTGTCGTCGAAGATCGACTCGCGCACGATTCTCGACCAGCAGGGTGCGGAATCGCTGCTCGGCATGGGCGACATGCTGTACCTGCCGCCGGGCAGCGGCTTGCCGGTGCGTGTGCACGGTGCATTCGTGTCGGACGAAGAAGTGCATCGCGTCGTCGACAAGCTCAAGGAGCAGGGTGAGCCGAACTATATCGAGGGCATTCTCGAAGGCGGCGTGACGGGCGAGGGCGACGAAGGCTCCGCGGGCGCCGGTGGATCCGGCTCGGGTGACGGCGAGGCCGACCCGTTGTACGACCAGGCGGTCGACGTGGTGCTGAAGAACCGCCGTGCGTCGATTTCACTGGTGCAGCGGCATTTGCGCATCGGCTATAACCGCGCGGCGCGCCTGCTCGAGCAGATGGAGAACTCGGGCGTGGTGTCGGCGATGTCGTCGAACGGCAATCGCGAGATTCTTGCACCGGCGCGGGAAGCGGAATAGGCGATCTACACGGCTAGTTCACCGAACCAGCCGCAAAGCGCGGCGCGTGAACCCCGTATAAGCCCCGCTTAAGGCTTCTTGCTTAAGCTGTGACCGAAGGTTGAGGGCTCGTCCCTCGACTGCGCGGTTCAAGCTAACCGCTACGGTCACGTGGCTGCAGCCCCCAAGCCCGCCCCGTGACTGCTCAACAAATTCAATCAAGGGAGAAAACACCATGCAGCTAATCGCGCAGCAGCACGCTCGACAGAGTGCTCACCCCAGCCGTTTTGGCCAACTCGCTCGCACGATCGTGCGTGGCGTCGGCAGTGTGGCGATCGGTGCGTCGATGCTCGTCGCGTCGCAGGCATTCGCGAGCGGTACCGAGCAACTGAAGGCGTTCGTCGCCCAAGTGCATTCCGCGCGCGGTACCTTTGTGCAGCAGGAAGTGCGCGCGCCGAGCAAGGCGCAGGGTGCAAGCGGCGCAAGCGGTGTGCTGTCCACGACTGGCAAGACCGGTACTTCGAGCGGCACGTTCACGTTCGCGCGCCCCGGCAAGTTCATCTGGCAATACGAGAAGCCTTACGCACAACTGCTGCAAGCCGACGGCGACAAGCTGTACGTGTACGACAAGGATCTGAACCAGGTGACGGTACGCAGTCTCGGCGGCGCGCTCGGCGCGAGCCCAGCGGCGATTCTGTTCGGCAGCAACGATCTGGACAAGAACTTCACGCTGCATGATGCAGGCGTGAAGGCCGGCATCGACTGGCTCGAACTGACGCCCAAAGCGAAAGACACGCAGTTTCAGCGCGTTGGCATCGGTTTCAAGGACGGCAATCTTGAAGCGATGGAACTGCACGATGTGTTCGGTAACGTGACGTTGCTGACGTTCTCGAACATTCAGAAGAACCCGCCGCTGCCGGCCGATGCGTTCAAGTTCACGGTGCCGAAGGGCGCGGATGTAATCAACGGTTAAGCTGCCCAGCTTGCCTTTGCAATGAAAAAGCCGCGCATCGATTGCACGGCTTTTCTTTTGGCGGCGCGTGCAACGCCGAACCGCTACTCATCCACTTCCAACACCTGCAACGGATGCGCAGCCTTCATGTCGTCGATGAACGCTTCAACGATATCCGTTCGATGTTGCCGCGCCCGCGTGACCATATGAAACGCCACGCGGTACTTCATCTGTGCGGGATTCAACGCGGCCAACAAGCCTTGCTTCACGAACGGCGCCGCGAAATGCCCCGGTAAATAGCCGAGATGATGCCCAGACAGCACCAACATTGCGACCGCCTCCATGTTGTCCGCGAGGGCGGTGACGTTCTGCGGCGTGGTCGAACTTTCGGCTTCGGGCAACGGATAGCTGCGCCACGCCCATTCGTGAGCCGCAGCTTCGGCGGGTGGCACCTCTCCGGCAGAAGCGAACAGCGGATGCCCCTTCGCGCAATACGCGAACTGATCTTCCGCGAACACTTCGGTGTATTCGAGCGACGGCACGCGATGCCAGAAATAGCCAATGCCGATCTGAATGCGGCCGTTCAGCAGCAGTTCTTCCAGTTCGCCCGGCGAGCGCACCAGAATCGAAAATCGCACCGACTGATCGCGCGCCCGAAACCGGCCGATCGCGTCGCTGATGCGCGCGCTCGCCGACACCGGTGTGTGGCCGATCATGCCAATATCGAGCGTGCCGACAAGTTTGCGGCCGACATTGCGCGCCTGCATGCCGAAAGTATCGACGGCGGATAATAGGGCGCGGGCTGCGTCGATGAATTGCTCGCCGCGCGCGGTCAGGCTGAAGCCGCCGCGGCCACGCTCACACAGCCGGTAGCCGAGGCGTGTTTCCAGCGTGGCGAGTTGCGTGCTGATGGTTGACTGGCCGACGTTGAGCGTGGCCTGGGCCGGCGAGACGCCGCCGGCGTCGACGATGGCGAGGAAGACGCGGATTAACCGCAGGTCGAGATCGGTGAGTTGGGAGAACATACGGCAGGATACATCGCTGCGAATCAATGTGAAGTTTATTCTGTTTGTATTTTAACTTGCGGGAAACTGCTCAAGAATCGAGATTCGCCCGGCAAGGTGCGCTTTTTCTATTGATCCCTCGGCCGGTTGCACGTATTTGCTTACTGCCCCTCTTTTCATTGCCGAGACACGATGAATACTTCCTCCTTCATTTCCCCTGACGCCGGTGAACGGCCGCAGCCGCTGTCCGGCAACGCCATGCCCCGCTGCGGCGGCATTGCGACGATGATGCGCTTGCCGAACGTCGGCTCGGCCGAAGGGTTCGACGCTTGCTTCGTCGGCGTGCCGTTCGATCTCGGCACCTCGAACCGCACCGGCGCGCGCTTCGGGCCGCGCCAGATCCGCAGCGAATCGGTGCTGCTGCGCCCGTACAACATGGCCACCCGCGCCGCGCCGTTCGATTCGCTGCGCGTGGCCGACCTCGGCGACGTCGCGATCAATCCGTACAACCTGCACGATTCGATCAAGCGCATCGAAACCGCCTACGACGAAATCCTCCAGCACAACTGCAAGCCGATCACGCTCGGCGGCGATCACACGATCGCGCTGCCGATCCTGCGCGCGATTCATCGCAAGCACGGCAAGGTCGGCCTGATTCACGTCGACGCCCACGCCGACGTCAATGACACGATGATGGGCGAGAAGATCGCGCACGGCACGCCATTCCGCCGCGCGGTGGAGGAGGGTCTGCTGGATTGCGACCGCGTCGTGCAGATCGGCCTGCGTGGCACGGGTTACGCGGCTGAAGACTTCGACTGGTGCCGCGATCAGGGCTTCGAAGTCGTGCAGGCAGAGGCATGCTGGAACCAGTCGCTGGCGCCGCTGATGGCACGTGTGCGGGAACGCATGGGCGACGGTCCGGTGTACATCACCTTCGACATCGACGGTATCGATCCGGCTTTTGCACCGGGTACGGGTACACCGGAAATCGCCGGTTTGACGGTGCCGCAGGCGCTGGAAATCATTCGCGGCTCGCATGGCTTGAACATCGTCGGCTGCGATCTGGTTGAGGTCGCGCCGCCGTACGATCCGTTCGGTACGACCGCGCTGCTTGGTGCAAATCTCGCGTTCGAACTGCTGTGTGTGTTGCCGGGTGTCGAGTATCGGGCGTCGAAGCGTTGAATCAACGAAGGTTGATGACGCACGAAGAGAAAAGGCCTGCAAATGCAGGCCTTTTCTGTATTGCGAGGATGCTTACACGACTCAAGCGTATGCAGTCTTCCGAGCCGACACCAGCGCCAGATAACACACCGCGCCGATCACCAACGCAGGCAGCGTAGCGCCCAGATTCGGCAGCCATTGATTGATCGCCTGATACGCGACGATCCCGATTGCCCACGACGCGAACGCGCTCAGATGCCAGCCGCCCGAGAAGCCGTAACGGCCGCGCACGTCGCCGAGCACGGCGGCTTCAATGCGACGCTTGCGCACGATGAAGTGATCCACCAGCACCACGCCGAACAGCGGCGCGAACACCGAGCCGATCAGCAGCAGGAAGTTCTGATACTTCGCCATCGGCACGAGCAAGGCGATCGCCGTGCAAAGCGCGCCGAACGCTGCCGACAACAACGGTACGCTGCCGCGTGTCCAGAACGTGCCGGTCGAGACCGCTGCCGAGTGGATATCGGCGAACGCGTTGTCCACTTCGTCGATCAGGATGAGCAGCAGGGCGAGGCCGCCGCCTGCTTGAGCCAGTGCGCCGGTCAGCAGCGCATCGCCACCGCCGGCCGCGAGGCCGTAGATCGCGCCGAGCGCGTAAAACCAGATGTTCGCAATGCCATAGCCGAGCAGCGTGCCGCGGAAGGTTTCGCCGGGGCGTCGGCCGAAACGCGTGTAGTCGGCGATCAGCGGCAGCCACGAGAGCGGCATCGCGACCACCAGATCGATCGCGCCGCCGAACGACATCTCGCCGGTGCCCGGGCGGCGCATCAATTCGGCCAGATCATGCTTGGCAAGCAGATTCCACGAGAGCCACGCGGCGCCCGCCAGCAACAGCCAGATGCCCCACGTGCGCAGAAACCGCCGCACGAACGACAGCGGTCCGCTAATGGCCAGCAGCGTCGCGAGCAAGCCGAAGATCACGGTCCAGATCAGCGGCATCGAGAAACCGAAAGCCTGCTTGGCGAGCGCATCGGCGGAATCGCGCATCACGATCACCTCGAACGAGCCCCAGCCGACCAGTTGCACCGCGTTCAACACAGCAGGCACCGAGGCGCCGCGCACACCGAGCGTCGGCCGCAGGGACGACATCGCCGCGAGCCCCGTATCCGTGCCGATCACGCCGGCCAGCGCCAGCAATACGACGCCGATCACGCTGCCGATCACGATCGCCAGCAATGCATGTGGCAGCGACAGCCCCGGCACCAGCAGCGCGCCCGCCTGCGCGACCAGCAGACCGATGCCGAGCGAGAACCAAAGCGCGAAAGCGTCGCCGGTGCGGAACGCGCGGCGTGCGTCGGGCACCGGCGTGAGCGGTGCGTAGGTGGAGCCGGCGTCGCCGACGAGTGGATCTTGTGCCATCTAATCTTGTCCCTGTTGGTGTTGCTTGGATGTTCGCGTGCGATGCCGGTGTTGCCGCCCAATCCGCGCGCGATGTTAGCCTGTCAGGCTGTCGGCGAGATTACTGGCCAATCGGCGCGGCCATCGCCCGAGCGCCGTCACTGTCATAATGCGGGACGTTGCCCGCACTCTTGCGTGCCAGCTTTGCTCATCCGGCAGCACGCCGCCTTCACACGGACCGCGTCCGGAAAAGCCGAGATTATCCCCAAAACGTCATGTTTGAAGAAACCCGTGCCAATGTTCCGCTCGCCGAACGCCTGCGGCCCCGCAACATCGACGAAGTGATCGGCCAGAAGCACCTGCTCGGCCCGAACAAGCCGTTGCGGGTCGCTTTCGAATCCGGCGAAGCCCACTCGATGATCCTCTGGGGCCCGCCCGGCGTCGGCAAAACCACGCTCGCGCGGCTCATGGCCGACGCGTTTCACGCCGAGTTCATCGCTTTGTCCGCGGTGCTCTCGGGCGTGAAGGATATCCGCGAAGCCGTCGAGACCGCGCAGATTCATCGCGCGAATGGACACCAGACGCTGGTGTTTGTCGACGAAGTGCATCGCTTCAACAAGAGCCAGCAGGACGCATTCTTGCCGCACGTCGAGTCGGGGCTGTTCGTGTTCGTCGGCGCGACAACCGAGAATCCGTCGTTCGAGGTGAATAGCGCGTTGCTGTCGCGAGCCGCCGTCTACGTGCTGAAAAGCCTCACCGACGAAGAACAACGCGAGCTGCTCGACCGCGCGCAGAAAGAACTCGGCGGCCTCACGTTCACCGACGAAGCCCGCGACGCCCTGATTGGTTCCGCTGACGGCGACGGCCGCAAGCTGCTGAACAACCTCGAAATCGTCGCGCGCGCGGCGGCCCAGCAGAAGTCCACCGAAATCGACAGCGCCTTGCTCGGCAGCGCGCTTGCCGAGAATCTGCGCCGCTTTGACAAAGGCGGCGACGCATTCTACGACCAGATCAGCGCGTTGCATAAATCGGTGCGCGGCAGCAGCCCGGACGGCGCGCTGTACTGGTTCTGCCGCATGCTCGACGGCGGCGCGGACCCGCGTTATCTCGCGCGGCGCATCGTGCGGATGGCTTGGGAAGACATCGGCCTCGCCGATCCACGCGCGGCGCGCATTGCGCTCGACGCCTCCGAAACCTACGAACGCCTTGGCACGCCCGAAGGCGAACTGGCGCTGGCGCAGGCGATTATCTATCTGGCGGTCGCACCGAAGTCGAACGCGGGTTACAACGCGTACAACGAGGCGCGGCGATTCGTGAGCAAAGACCAGTCGCGTGGCGTGCCGGTGCATCTGCGTAACGCGCCCACCAAGCTGATGAAGGAACTCGGCTACGGTCACGAATACCGCTATGCGCACGACGAACCCGATGCCTATGCCGCCGGCGAGACCTATCTGCCGGACAACATGCGCGACCCGCATTGGTACGAGCCGACGCCGCGCGGTCTTGAAGGCAAGATCGGCGACAAGATGGCGCGTCTGGCCGAGCTCGACGCGCAGTGGCGCAGCGAGAACAAGCCGAAGAAGGGCTGAGCCTTTTCGCCTGGGCTTCCGCGGCGGTTTCAGATGCCGTGTCGCCATTCCGCACGCCTTGACCATCTAACGCGCCGGCCGCCCGCGCCGGTGCGCTAAAATCGCTGCTTCATACAACGAACACCCGCCCCATCCCATGCTCGACATCCAGCTGCTGCGCAAAGACCTCGACGGCGTCGCCAAACGCCTCGCCGACCGCGGCTATACCCTCGACGTGGCGGCCTTTACCGCCCTCGAAGCGGAACGCCGCGACACCCAGACCCGTACCGAAGAGATGCAGGCGCGCCGCAACACCCTGTCGAAGCAGATCGGCGGGATGAAAGGGCGGGGCGAAGATACGTCGGCGCTGATGGCGGAAGTGGGCGGTATCGGCGACGGGATGAAGGCGTCGGCGGCCAAGCTCGAAGATATCCAGAAGCGTCTGTCCGACCTGCTGCTCGGCGTGCCGAACCTGCCGCACGATAGCGTGCCGATGGGTAAGGACGAGGCTGAGAACGTCGAAGTGCGCCGTTGGGGCACGCCGCGCCAGTTCGATTTCGAGGTGAAGGATCACGTCGACGTCGGCACGCCGCTCGGCCTCGATTTCGAGACCGGCGCGAAACTGTCGGGCGCGCGTTTCACGTTGCTGCGTGGACAGATTGCGCGGTTGCATCGCGCGCTGGCGCAGTTCATGATCGACACGCACACGCTGCACCACGGTTATACCGAGGTGTACACGCCGTATATCGTGAATCCGGAGATTTTGTACGGCACCGGCCAACTGCCGAAATTCGCCGACGACATGTTCCGCGTCGAGAAGGGCGGTGAGGAGAACACGATCACGCAGTATCTGATTTCGACGTCGGAGATTTCGCTGACGAACACGGTGCGCGACAGCATCGTCGAAGCGGACACGTTGCCGATCAAGCTGACCGCGCATTCGCCGTGCTTCCGCTCGGAAGCGGGTTCGTATGGCCGCGACACGCGCGGTCTGATTCGGCAGCATCAGTTCGACAAGGTCGAGATGGTGCAGATCGTCGCGCCGGAAACTTCGTATGACGCGCTGGAACAAATGGTCGGCCACGCTGAGGCGGTTCTGCAGAAGCTTGAACTGCCGTACCGCGTGATTACGCTGTGCACGGGCGATATGGGTTTCTCGGCTGCCAAGACGTATGACCTGGAAGTGTGGGTGCCTGCGCAGAATACGTATCGCGAGATCTCAAGCTGTTCGAACACGGAGTCGTTCCAGGCCCGCCGGATGCAGGCGCGCTTCCGCAATGCGCACGGCAAGCCGGAGCTGGTGCATACGCTGAACGGTTCGGGTCTGGCGGTTGGCCGCACGCTCGTGGCTGTGCTGGAGAATTTCCAGAACGCGGATGGCTCGGTGACGGTGCCGGCGGCGCTGCGTCCTTACCTCGGTGGGGTGGAACGGCTGGCAGTGCCGGCGGCTTGATGTCGCTACCGATTGCCAAGTCTCCTTGAAATTTTTTGGCCGAGGGGCTTGGAAATCGGATACAGCTGTTCTATAATCTTTCTCTCCCAAGCAACGACCCGCTTGGATCTGACGAGATGGCAACTAAGTAGCCTTGTTGCTGTGAGTTGGAAGACCCGGAAAGGTGGCAGAGTGGTCGAATGCGCTGGACTCGAAATCCAGTGTACCTTTAGGGGTACCGTGAGTTCGAATCTCACCCTTTCCGCCAAATTTAAAAACCCCCGCTGAACGAAAGTTCAGCGGGGGTTTTGCTTTTGGGGTGATCGATGGCGTTTAGACGCTTCGTTAGTACCAGGCGGAAAAGCTTCGGTGTTACGTGCGGATCAACCTGCTGCTTTCGAATACGTGATACGGCATTAACTCAAGATCCATTTGCGTCGGGATCGGAAACGCGTTTCCGCGATAGTCGATTTCGACGTAGCTCAGATGCCCCGAATCATTGGCGAACAAAAGTATTTCGAGTGAGCCGGTTTTCCCTTCCTCGGCCCGGTTGCGAAAGTCGGCTTCGAAGACCAGACCGTAGCCGTGCCCACTTGTGACTATTCCTGGCGCGAGTTCGGGCGTAGCCATTGATAGCCCGAAACTGTTGCAACCGCATTCACACACTTCGACGATACCCGCGTTCTCGAACTGTGCCGCGAGCGCGTCGCGGTTCGGAAATTGGCAACGCTCCAAGATAAATGCAATCCAGGCGGCGGCGCGGTGAAAGTCGTTCTTCGCGTGGGTCATAGAAGAGGGGCGCGGGAAATTTCTCGTTTGACAGCCCATTTGTAGCGTTCAACCAGTCGCGCAGCAGCGGCCATAACCTGCTCCCGCCAGCGATCCTCGGCGGCTTGAATGTGGATATCCTCTCGCGCCAGCGCGTAAGGAGCCCAATAGGCTCGAACTTCGCCGACGGGCAAATGGTTGGTTTCCGACGTAATGGCGCGGAACAACTGAAACTCAGGCTCGTTTTCGGCCCTCGTCCAGGAAGCGAGGGGAGACATCGCACGAGCTGTTTCGATCACGCCCAATCGGCCACTAAGCAAATCCTTTGCTCGGGCGTGAATCTTTCGGCAATCCTTTCGCCAGCGCGCCTCGTTTTTAATTCCTATTGGCATCGGGAAAGTCGGTTCCATCGGCTTCCTACGGGTGATCTGGAATTAAGTTGTTCGCTGGGGGCGTTCGTACGTCGATGTCGGCCGTTCGAAATGGCGGGGCAAGCCGCCATGGTCGCGCTTAGTGTTTTGTGTCGTTAGATGGCTCGAGGGTGTGATCGGCAACTCCAGTAACTTGTCTCCTCAACCGTCGCGCCACCAAATTTCCAGCCAGCATCCCTCGATACAGATCGACATCAATCTTCGCTCGCCGCTCCGACTGACAAGCAATCCCTTCCAGCGCGACGATCAACTGCTCATTGTCATCTGCCGACCAACTGCCGATCCGGACCGACTGCGCAATCGCCGCCAACCGTCCAAACTGCTGTACATAAAATTCCCCCGCGCTAGCCGCTGCATCGAGCAGACCTTCGATGAACTCATCGCGCGTGCGGGGTTTGGAAAAAGACGAAGGGGTATTTGAAGAAGTCATAAGACGCTCCCGTTACATGATTGAGCCGCTATCGCGCGGCCATGTGCGGGCAGGTGATTCGGGCTGTCAAACCCGGCCGCCCTTGTCTAGGTGGCACCAAAAAGTATAAATCAGCGAATGCAACTGGAGACCAACCACCCAGGCAAATCAGTAATTTCCTCTCGCCCGCTGAGCAAATTCTCTCAATGATCATTTGAGCACCGCGCTCCCCGCATCTGAGCGCCGACAATCCGTTGCGACTAATAGACACGCAAGTGAGGCCGCGTGTGTCACGACTGGACGAGACAGCGTTTCGCACGCCCCGACATTGGCCATCGAATGACATCGAGTTAATCCGCAAACCGCGGATCAGAAGCCGTGCCAAACAGAAAGCGTCGCTCCCGTATCGTGTGAATGTAGAACTGCCACACGTGCTGTTCCAGAAAAGACCCAGTCGTTGACGGTCAACGACAGCCTTCGCTGCGGTTGCGCGCCGAGCGTCAAAGTCGCGTTCGGCAACTGGACTATTGAGAGTTGCGGCGCCATCGACGGACCCAGATTGAGATAACTCGATGCCTGCTGCGGTACCGCCTCAGGTGTTGGCGTGACGCTCCCTGCGCCGAATCGAAAATCGCGGGTCGCCTGCGTGCTATAGAAATTATCGACCTGTGCGTAAAACGGCTTTCCCTGATCCGCCTGATATTCCATTTCATAGCGGTGCAGATACCGTTGCGGTTCCGGAATGGGTGGAACAACCGTCTCGGGCAGAGGCACGATGTTCGCAACGGTCATCGCTTCGGGCAGGTCGGTGGTAAGGCCACCCGCGAACGCATATCCGTTCAGAACAAGGAATATTGCGCCGACAATCCTTTCGTTCAGGCAGGTCATGGCCGTGCCTCCAATGAAGGAATTGAAACGTCACGCTACTGACCGCTATGGCTGAATGGACCGCCGACCGCCCCTGCAATTTCGCTTTTATCAATACATTGTAGTCAGCCCTTCGCGTCTGGCTAGCAATGTATGCAGCATCACCGTGCTCCGGAGATTGATGTGGGACACGGTACGGCCTGGCGCGCGAGCGAGCCAGGCCGGCACCTTGAACACATTGGATATGAAACGTTAATTTGAATCGATCGTCATTCGTTCTCTTTATCCCTGCTGTCGCTGGCCAGGGGATCATTTGATCATTGCGCCCCCCGCATCGCCCGTTTGATTGCGCTGCGTGGCCTTCTTCACACTCAACCCGGCTTCATCCCAATCGATGCAAAAAAGCGAGCACATCACCGAATTTATGCGATTCACATAATCGACATTTGATTTCTCGGGTCGCAAGAACGAATTCACTTACCGCGGACGCGCGAATTGAAAGCAATTAGAAAATAATCTGATGCTTGTTTGTCATAAAAACTTCCGCCTGAATTCGACACGCGCAGCCATTGCCCACTAGATCGATTCGAGTTCGTGACCCACTGAATTATGGTGAAAAATAAGTCGCACTTCCCCAGCAGCGCCGACACCAAAACGCCAGCCCCGAGCAATCCGGACGGTTTCGTGCCCAACAAGGACACGCTGAAGTCGATCCTGAGCAACGGTGTCGTGCGCGTCAGCGTCGAAAATCCATCGCGGCCGTTTTACTCGGAAGACAACGGCAAGCCGCAAGGCTTCAATGTCGACTTCGCCAATCTCCTGTTCGCACAGAAAGAGTTCACCTCAGGCGACCATCCGACCATCGTGGTCGACACGCGTCACGGCGTCGACACGTATCCGGCAGTCCCCGATCAGCTGACGAAGACCGACAAGGAGGGTAACGCAGTCGTCGACGTCGCCATGGACGGCCTGACGTTCCCCGACAACACCCCGAGCGGCGTCGTCTATTCGATTCCCTATGTCGAGGATTTCGGCTATTCGTTGATCGTCGCCAAGGGGGCGTCGGTCCGCTCCGCAGCCGATCTGGCAGGCAAAACGGTCGGCGTGCTGCAGGGCGATCCGGACGTGAAGGCGTATGTCCAGAAAGCGTTCCCGAATAGCAAAATCGTCGAGCTATCAGATGCGAGCATCGAAGGCCAACGGTCGTGGATGTCGCACTTCCTGGACGAGCATCAGGTCGACGCCATCGTCTACGATTATCCGTTCGGCGTGTCGGAGATCAAGGGCACCGACCTGACGTTCGCGGTCACGAAGCTGGACGGTTCCAACCTCGCGTACAAAATCGGCGTACGCAAGGAAGACAGCGCGCTCCTGATTTACCTGAACTCCGCGATCGCGAAGGTCAAGCAGTCGCCGGCCTATCTGGACCTGCTGCGTAAATACTTCATCAGCGACCAGGTGCTCACCACTGCTGCGACCGGCGGCGAGAAGACCTACGTGGTCCGCTCCGGCGACACGCTGAATGCCATTGCCGCGAGCCAGCTGGGAAGCGGTGCGCGATTTGTTGATGTGCAAAAGCGCAATAACCTGCCGAACCCCAACCTCATCCTGATCGGTCAGCACCTGATCATTCCGGTGCGCTGAGGCGGTAGATTGTTCATGCCGGGCCCTCGCGGCCCGGCATGAACAACGCTCCCTGATAGGCAATGTGAGTACGCCGCATGCCGGCTAGCTCTGTCTCGCCGGGTCGTGTGCCCGTGTTTGCCGCTCAAAATCCTCCAGATTTGCATCCGTTTCGACCCTCGCTGCGTAAATCCCCTCAAGGACGCGCAACCCCCGCCATGCCCAACTAACCGACCGCGCGCCCCTGAGACCAGGAGACGCGCCCATGAGCCATTCCCCACCGACCTCACCACTACCGCGCGGCTCGCGGGTCGCGGTTATCGGCGCCGGTATCGCGGGTTTGGCCTGCGCCTATCTGCTGGCGCGCAACCATCAGGTCACGCTGTTTGAGTCGGCAGGCTACGTGGGCGGCCACACCAACACGGTGGACGTCACGCTCGAGGGTCATACGCATCCCGTTGACACAGGCTTCCTGGTTTTCAACGACCGCACCTATCCGAACCTGATCGCGCTGTTCGCCGAACTGGGCGTTGAGTCGCACCCGAGTGAAATGACCTTCTCGGTCTCGCTCGACGAAGGCCGCCTCGAATGGGCCGGCACTAGCCTGAACACCGTGTTCGCGCAACGTCGCAACCTGTTCTCGCCGACCTTCATCGGCATGCTGCGCGACATCATGCGATTCAACAGCAGTGCGCAAAGCAATCTCGATCTCGCGATCGAAACGCGCGCGTCGATGGGCGAACTGCTGACGGCCGGTGGCTATGGCGGCGCGTTCCAGCGCCACTACCTGCTGCCGATGGCCGCGGCGATCTGGTCGAGCGCTACCGCCGACATTCTTGCCTTTCCGGCCACCACGTTCCTGCGCTTCTGTCTGAACCATGCGCTGCTTCAGGTGAATCGGCGGCCGCAGTGGAAAACGGTGGTTGGAGGAGGTCGCGAGTATGTGCGGCGTATCGTCGGGACGCTCGACGACGTCCGCGTCGGTACTGCAGTCAAAGGCGTGCGACGCGATGCAGACGGCGTCGATGTATTCACGGACAAGGGCACGGAGCGCTTCGACGCGCTGGTGCTTGCCACCCACGCTCCGACCTCGCTGCGCCTGCTGGACAACGACGCTGATCAGGACGAGCGCAGCGTGCTGAGCGCCGTGCGCTACCAGCCGAACGTCGCCGTACTGCATACGGATATGAATCTGCTGCCGCGTCGTCAGCGTGTGTGGTCGGCGTGGAATTATCTGGGGAGCCGCGCGGTCGACGGCACGCATCCGGTGTGCGTCAGCTATCTGGTCAATCAACTGCAGCCGCTGCCGTTCAGGACACCACTCGTCGTCACGCTCAATCCGGTTGCTCAGCCGGCGCCGGGTACCGAACTGCGCCGCTTCGTCTACGACCATCCGTTGTTCGATCTGGCCGCCATCGATGCGCAATACCGTCTGCCGTCGCTGCAAGGCAAGCGCCGCACCTGGTTCGCGGGCGCGTGGACGGGTTATGGTTTTCACGAGGATGGTCTGAAATCGGCACTGCGCGTGGCCGCCGATTTCGACGCGTCGCCGGCGTGGGCCAAGCTATGAATCCCGCAAGCGTCGAAGCTAACGTTGATCCTGCTGCCTGGCTTTTGACGGGCCAGGTGATGCACGAGCGTCTGCGGCCGAAGCATCATCTTTTCACGTACCCGGTGTTTTGCGTGCGCTGCGATCTGGATCGTCTTGCGTCGCTCAATAGCGGCTGGTTCGGCGTCGATCGCTGGCGCCCGCTCAGCCTGTACCCGCGCGATCACGGTCCGCGCGACGGCAGTGATCTCGCTACATGGATGCGCGCGCAACTATCGGCGGCGGGTCTTGAAGCAGCAGACGGCAAGATCTGGCTGCAAGCGTTCCCACGTGTGTTCGGCTATGCGTTCAATCCGGTCAGTTTCTGGTTTTGCCACGATCGCGACGGGCATCTGCGCGCGCTGCTGGCAGAGGTGCGCAACACCTTCGGCGATCGCCACAGCTATCTGCTGAGCGCTGCGGGCAACGCGCCGATTACGGCTGAAACGGAACTCAATTGCCGCAAAGTGCTGCACGTGTCGCCGTTTTGCCGCATCGAGGGGACCTACGAATTTCGCATCAGAGAGACGCCGCACAGCGCATTGGCCTCTATCGATTACAAGGACGTTGACGGTTTGCTGATCCGCACGGCACTGGGTGGTCGTTTAAAACCCTTAACACGCTCGACAGCGCTCGCCGCGCTGCTCCGCCAACCGTTGCTGACCGTCGGTGTCGTCGCGCGAATTCATTGGCAGGCGTTGCGTCTCGCCATCAAGAAAGCGCCGTTCTACGGCAAACATCCTGCGCCGAGCCGTACCGCTGACGCATCCACCGACCAAGCCGCAGCCGGCCAACCGTCCGCCGTTGCGCGCCCCATATCGTCCGATTGAGGAGATTCAGCCATGGCGCTTTCAAGAACCCTGAGCGAACACCGAACCGTCCCTGCGTCGGGCCGTCTGTTTCTCTCTCTGCTCGAACGGATTCAGGTTGGGCATCTGGTGTTGATCACGCCCGACGGTCAGCAGCGCGTGTTCGGCGATCCGCACGCGGTGCCGGGCGCGCGTCTGGAGCTGCGCGACTGGCGTGCGTGCGGCGCGATTCTGCGCAAAGGCGATATCGGTTTCGCCGACGCATGGCGCGCGTTCTGGGTCGACACGTCTGATCTGGCTGCCTTGCTGCGCGTCGCAATCCGCAACGAACGCGCGCTGCAACGCACGGTCTACGGCGGCTGGCTCGCACAACTGTGGTACGGTCTGCGTCATAAGCTAAGGCCCAATACGCACTCGGGCAGCCGGCGCAATATTCACGCGCACTACGACATCGGCAATGCGTTCTACGCGCAGTGGCTGGATTCGACGTTCACCTATTCGAGCGCGGTGTTCGACGGCAATTTCTATCAATCGCTCGAAGCCGCACAGCACGCGAAGTATCAACGCATCCTCGACACGCTTGGTTTGCGCGCAGGCATGCACATTCTGGAAATCGGCTGCGGGTGGGGCGGTTTTGCGATGCACGCGGCGCGCCAGGGTATCCACGTGCACGGCATAACGATCTCGCCGGCGCAACTGGAATTCGCCCAGCAGCGTGTGAGCGAAGCAGGCCTGAGCGACCGCGTGCATCTTGAACTGCGCGACTACCGCACGCTAACTGGCCAATACGACAGCGTCGTATCGATCGAAATGTTCGAAGCCGTCGGCGAAAAATTCTGGCCGACGTATTTCCGCATCTTGCGCGAACGTCTCCTGCCTGGCGCACATGCGCTCGTGCAAACCATCACGATCGACGATTCGCACTTTGCCGCCTATCGCGCGACCAGTGACTTCATCCGTGAATTCATTTTCCCGGGCGGCATGTTGCCGAGTCCGCAGCGTTTCATCGAAGCGGCACGGCGTGGCAAGCTCGTGGCGCGCACGTCGTTGGCATTCGGGCGCGATTATGCCGAGACCCTGCGCCGCTGGCGCAGCGCGTTCGAAGCGCAACTCGATACGATCCACACGCAAGGCTTCGATGAGATTTTCGTGCGGACGTGGCGGCTGTATCTGGCCTACTGCGAAGCCGGCTTTGACGAAGGACGCACGGACGTGATGCAATTCGTGCTCACGTCGGCGGACTGACATGCGTGCGCTCGCGGCGATCGCGCTGATGTTGTGGGCGACGACCGCCTGCGCCGATTGGCGCGGCGACGTGCAGTCCGCAAAACTCGTGGGCGAAGGCGATTTCAGCGTGTTTGGATTCAAGCTTTATCGGGCGCAGATGTGGAGCGAACGCGTGCCCGTCGACTATGAGGAACGCTTCGCGCTGCACATCATTTACGCTCGTGGCATCAAGCGTGAGCGGTTCGTCGATGCGGGCATCAGCGAGATCGAGCGTCTTGCGGGCGCGCCGATTCCAGCGGATACGTTGGAGCGCTGGCGTGCGGATATGATGCAGGCATTTGTCGATGTCGGCCCCGGCGACCAGTTAAGCGCGGTCTATCTGCCGGACAAGGGCGTGCGTTTTTATGCGGGTGACCGTATGACCGGCGAGTTCGACGATCCTGCATTCGCGCGGGCCTTCTTCGGCATCTGGCTCGATCCGTCGACGCGCGCGCCGACCTTGCGCAAGCAGTTGCTCGGTACGACGCAGTGAGGCGTGCATGATGCGCATGGCAACGATTGCGCACCGCCATCACGCTGCGCCTTGCCACTGACCTGTGCGTCGATAAAAGCGCTGGTATCGTCGAGTACTGGCGCAAAGCCACGCAACGGCCCGGCGATGGCGCCGACCAGCAGCGCGTGCCCAATCCGCGGATAGTGTTTCACTTCAACGGTATCGCCGGCGGCGCGCAGCCTGGCCGCGAACCGGTCGGTGTTGCCCGGATCGACTGTCGTATCGCGCTCGCCCGCCGCGAGGAACACCGGTGGTTCGTCGCCTTCGACGAAGTTGATCGGCTGGCTCGCCGTGCGCAACGCGGGCGGGAAAATTTCTTCAAGCGTCGCGTCGTGCAGCGGCAGAAAATCATACGGGCCGGCAAGGCCGATCACGCCGCTCAAGTCGCGTTTGTTCATCTGTTGCGCTGCCAGATAGCGACCGTCGGTGGCCAGCAGCATCACGATATGCGCGCCGGCCGAATGACCCATCAGAAAGATCCGTGACGGGTCGCCGCCGAACTCGGCGGCGTGATCGCGTGCCCAGCGCACGGCCGCTGCCGCGTCGTCGACAAAGCCAGGGAAGGCGGTTTCCGGCCACGTCCGATAGTCGGGCACCATGGCCACAAAGCCACGTGAAGCCAGCGCCGCACCGACGAATAGATAGCTGTCGCGCGAACCGCTCTGCCAGCTGCCGCCGTAAAAGAACACGACGATCGGCCGGCCGTGCGAACCGCTTTGCGGTGAACTGGCGGCGGGCATGTAGACATCTAGCGTCTGGCGCGGCGAGCTGCCGTACGCGAGGCCGTGCTCAGCCCGGAAATTCTTGTGCGATACGGTGGCGTTGAGCACACCCGCGGCGCTACAGCCGCCCAGAGCGGCGAGCGCCAGCGCGGCGGTCAAGGTAAGCAGGCGTCGAGGCATGAGAGTCGGGTCCATCGAAAATCGTTCGATAAAAAGCGTTCGAACAATGTACGCGCCAACCCGATAACCGGATGCAGAAAGTTGCCTCGCCACGTTACCCCGCGTGAAACGGCGGCCAGGGCGAAATGCCGGCGACTTGCAGCAGCAGAATGAGATTGAGCGCCAGCACGGCGGCCGTGCCCGCAACCGCGGCGATCGTGGTCGAACGGCGATTCCGGTAGCGGCCCATCAAGTCGCCACGTGAAGTGAACCACACCAGCGCGATCATCGGCACCGGTAGCGCGATGCTCAGCACCACCTGGCTCAGCACCAGCGCGCGTGTCGCATCCACGCCGCAGGCAACCACCACGAAGGCCGGCACCATCGTAATGAGCCGCCGCGTCCACACGGGGATATGAAAGCCGACAAAGCCCTGCATGATCATCTGCCCGGCCATTGTGCCGACGACCGAGCTCGACACACCGGACGCGATGAGCGCCGCAAGAAAGAGACCCGCCGCGGCGCCACCAAGCAGCGGCGTGAGCGTGCGCCATGCCGTTTCGATGCTGGCCATATCGGCGTGCCCCGCATGAAATGCGCTCGACGCCATGATCACCATCGCCATGTTGATGAGTCCGGCGACGCCGAGCGCAACCACCACCTCGATATTCGAAAAACGAAGCAGCTTGGCGCGCTCACCTTCATTACGCGGCTTGACGCGATTCTGCGTGAGTCCCGAATGCAGGAACAGCACATGCGGCATGACCGTTGCCCCGATGATTCCGACGGAAATCGTCAGCGCGTTGCTATCGGGCATGCCCGGCGTGAACGTATGTTTGACGACCGATGGCCAATGCACCGGCGCGATCAGCAACTCGGCGAGATACGACAGCCCGATCACACCGACGAGCGCCGCGATCGCCAGTTCTAGCGGGCGGAAGCCGCGCTTCTCGAACTGCAGCAAACCGTAGGTGACGGCGGCCGTGATCAGCATGCTCGGCATCATCGGTAGATGCGTGAGCAACGAAACGCCAATCGCACCGCCGACGAATTCCGCCAGATCGGTCGCCATCGCCGCGATTTCGCTGATGCCCCACATCGCGAGCACACAACGGCGCGGCAGTGCCGAGCGGCACAATTCGGCGAGATTACTGCCGGTCACGAGCCCAAGCTTGGCGGACAAAGCCTGAAATAGCATCGCCACGATGTTCGCCAACGCCACCACCCAGAGCAGCGTATAGCCGTAACCGGCGCCCGCCTGAATATTGGTAGCGAAGTTGCCCGGGTCCATATACGCGATCGAGGCTACGACCGCCGGTCCAACGAACGGCAGCATCGTCCGCAGGCCGCGACGCCGCCCCGCCAGCGTTTCGCGGATATCGAAACAGGTCTGCTCGGTGAGGGTTTGAGGCACGGGGGCGTGACTGATCGCTTCGTTCATGACTGCTCCTGTCCGTCTTCAAGCGTTCAAGGCAATCCAGATGAAGGCCGGCTAACGGGTGAGCGCGATCAGCATCGCGGCGACCCGTTGCCGGTGCATCCGGCACAGCACGTCGCGTGCTTCAGGCGCTCATGTTGAGCGTGCCGTTCACGCCATTCGGGAAGAAGCCCCCCTTGGTCGCCATCGAACTCGTCAGATAGACGATGTTGAGCACGTTGCCATAGCCGCGGCTGAAGGCGAGCCCGTTGCTGTCGAGCGGCACGATGTTCGACGAGCCGGACGTCGCGCCCGTGATGCCCTGATCGTCGTGGCCGTTCTGGTCGAGACTGGCGCGCGCGGCGGAGATTGCGTTGGCGGCGGTGTAGATACTCGCGGTGTCGACGCCTTTTGCAAATAGCACCGTACGCACGAGCCCTGCGTGATACGCCTCGGCTGCGAGGATGCCGGCAGCCGCTTCGAGGAAGGTCTTGTTGGAGATGAGCGGGGAGGCGCCCTTATAGGCCGTCACGCCGACGTCTTCGAAGATGAACGCACCGAGCAGGAAGTTGTTGTCGTTCGCATACGGATTGAAGGCGACGCCCGCGCCGACCAGACCCGCAGCGCGCGCCGCGTTCGAGAACGCTCCGTTCGGATTGGTGCCGCCGATGTCGATCGAGGGCATCGCGACTGCCGCCGAGCCCAACGCGCTGCGCAGGAAGGTGACGTGCTCGCGTTCGTCGTTGGCGATTTCGTTCGCATAGGCCTGAACGACCGGATCCTGGAACGGTACCTGCTGCCCTGGAATTACCGTGCCCAGCGTACCTACGCCGGCCGTCATGCTGGCCGCGAGGCCCGCACCCGTCGTCGCATACGTATAGAACTGCGATTCCAGGTATTCCAGATTCAGTGCGAAGTTGAGAATCTCCGGATCGGTCGGTGCGCTGGCGGCCGACGCGCTCGCGCCGGAACCACCGCCGCACGCACTGATCAGCGTGCCGCCGACCAGACCCAGGCCCAGGCCGCCAGCGTTGCGAAAGAACTGTCTGCGCTGCAGGCGCCGTTCAACCCGGCGGTCAAATATGTCGATAAGCTCTGCTGATTTATTGCTGGATTCCGACATGGCTATGCTCCTCAGATGGTTCGACGCCAATGCCGCGGACTCGCGACGCATACGCGCGGACAACTGCTATCCACGCGATGCTCAAACGCAAATCGCGGACGCAAAGAGGCCCCGTTCTTCTGAGAAGAACTAAACGATGTAGGGGGAAGAAATCGAGTCCTCAACTTCTTTACGGCGCGAGTGCGCTGCCAGATGCAAGCCTCACAAAACATTTCTCTGTGCGCTCGCAGCATGAGACTGGCTGACACGGTTTTTCCGGCTCGAGAAAGCCTATCGGCGTCGTGCGGAAAAAGCGCCCGGCGACCAGGCCCCGCCCGGCTCGCGGAGGCCATCCGGCGATCCTCTGTACATCCTCTGTACAATTGGCCGATCGTCAACATCGTTTCACCCCCACCGAATTCATGGCCATTACCTACAAGACTCCTGACGACATCGCCAAGCTGCGCATTTCCGGCCGCCTCGCGGCCGACGTGCTGGCGATGATCGGCGAGCACGTCAAGGCCGGTGTCTCCACCGACGAACTCGACGCGCTGTGCAACGACTACATTGTCAATACGCAAAAGTCGGTTCCGGCAAATGTTGGCTATTTGGGCTTTCCAAAGACGGTTTGCACGTCCGTCAACCAGGTGGTGTGCCACGGCATTCCCAACCGCAGCGAAATCCTGAAAGACGGCGACATCATCAATATCGACGTTGCGATCATCAAAGACGGCTATTTCGGCGACACCAGCCGCATGTATTGCGTCGGCCAGCCGAGCACAGTGGCGCGCCAGCTGATCGACACGACCTACGAAGCGATGCTGGCCGGCATTCGCGAGGTCAAGCCGGGCGCCACGCTTGGCGACGTCGGCTACGCGATCCAGAAGATCGCGCAGCGCGACGGTTTCTCGATCGTGCGCGACTATTGCGGGCACGGCATCGGCAAGGTTTATCACGAAGACCCGCAAGTGCTGCACTACGGTCAGCCGGGGCAGGGCGTGCGTTTGAAGCCGGGCATGGTCTTCACGATCGAACCGATGATCAACGCGGGCCGCGCCGGCACTGCGGTGCAGCGTGACGGCTGGACTGTGGTCACCAAAGACCGTTCGCTGTCGGCGCAATGGGAGCACATGATCGCCGTGACCGAAGAGGGCTACGAGCTGCTGACGCCGTGGCCGGACGGCACCGGCAATTACGAAGCACCTTGAACGCAGTGACCAGCGCGTCTGACGAACCGGCTATCCGGACGGTGGGCGCGCGAATTGCTGCCCAGCGGGCGCGCGGCGCCTGCACCAGGAACCGCCGCTACAGTTCGATCCGGCAAATAAGGATTTGACTCGCGCGCCGGTTCGGTTAAAGCTATGCCTTAGGGTTTCAAGGGGTTTTCGTCTGCATGAGTCCGTCATTGACCGTTCGCCGTATCGCCGCTGATCAGGGCGCTGTTTTCCGCGAACTCCGTACTGCGTCGCTGCGGGAGGCACCCTATGCCTTCGGCGAGACGCTAGAGGACGCGTTGTCGGCGGATGCCGCCACGTTCGACGCCACCGCTGCCGAACACGCCGTTTCGTTTATCTTCACCAGTTTCATCCTCTATACCGAGGGCCATCCGGCAGGGCTAATCGAAGCTTATTTCGACGACACCGCGGCGCGCCGCGCGTTCGTCTGCGAGTTGTGGGTGGCGCCGGCCGTGCGTCATCTGCGAGGCGGGGAGTTGCTGGTCGACACCGCCAGCGCCTGGCTTGCCGGCGAAGGCGCCATGGAAATCTACGCGTGGGTCGCCGACGCCAACCGCAATGCGATGCGCTTTTACGAGGCGCTCGGCTTCGGTCCCACCGGCGAACATCGGCGCGTCGTGCGTGCGCCCGAGCAGGCAGAAAGCCTGCTGGTGCGGCACGTGCCGACCACATCACAGGTATTTCAGCAGTGATCCCGCGAGCGGCGCGTCAGCCTGCCGCTCACTTCCCATCCGCGTCGCTACAGCGCTCATGGCCGAATGACCGGCCAGAACGCGGCCTGAATGGCCGAGGCGTGGCCACGTCATGGGTATTCAGGCCGCCGTGGTGCGTTCTGTCGGCAAAAAAACTCGCTCCCCGCCTGGACGCCTGTAAAATACGCAAAATTTTTTGCCGAACGCTATGTCGCCCAAGAAATCGCCCTTTTTCGAACTCCGCAGCGGCTCTGTCGACACGCTCCTGTTTGTGGTCAAGACAACCGACCTCGACGCGATGCGTGCCGAACTGACCCGGCGCTTCGAGGCGACCCCCGAATTTTTCGCTAACGACGTCGTCGCGATCGACGTGCGCCGGCTCGCCGAGAACGAACGCGTGCCGCTCGCCGACATCGCGCAACTGCTCGACAGCGTGCGCATGCGCCCGGTCGGCGTGGTGGCCAATGCGCAGCAAGCGTGGGCGGCGGAGTCCGCGCTGCCCTTGCTCGAAGCGCGTGACCGT
This sequence comes from Paraburkholderia sediminicola, assembly GCF_046026675.1. GTDB lineage: Bacteria > Pseudomonadota > Gammaproteobacteria > Burkholderiales > Burkholderiaceae > Paraburkholderia > Paraburkholderia sediminicola_F. The sequence continues at coordinate 958,797 of NZ_JAQQEY010000001.1, forward strand.
CGCGGCGCGTCCGCTAAATCCGCTGACGAAGAAGCCGCCAATGCGGCCGCTACGGCACCGGCTACCACCGCAGCGACGGCCACGCCGCCGGCCGATCTGTTTTCGGCAGTAGAAGGCACACCGGCCACGGCCGCCGCGGTCGAACCTGCACCGGCCGCCGAGCCCGTGCGCCTCGCCACGTCGTCGCAAACCATGGTGGTCGACAAGCCGTTGCGCTCGGGCCAGCGCATCTACGCAAAGGGCGATCTGGTCGTGCTCGGTCTGGTGAGCTACGGCGCGGAAGTGATCGCGGAAGGCAACATCCATATTTACGCGCCGCTGCGCGGCCGGGCGTTGGCCGGCGTGCAGGGCAATCACGACGCGCGCATTTTCTGTACGTGTCTCGAGCCGGAACTCATCTCGATCGCGGGCATCTATCGTACGACCGAGAACCCGCTGCCGGCCGACGTGCTCGGCAAGCCGGTGCAGATCTGGCTTGAAGAAGAAAAACTGATGATCGAACCGTTGCGGCTCACCTGATCGACGTGAAGCGCGCGCTGCCCTGAACGTACAAGGCACGCGGGGTTCCACGGCAAATATGGCCGCACATAATTGACGAATTTGACGAACACAAGGTAAGGGTAATGGCAAAAATCATTGTGGTGACTTCGGGCAAGGGTGGCGTGGGCAAGACGACCACGAGCGCGAGTTTTGCATCGGCCCTCGCATTGCGTGGCAGCAAAACCGCCGTGATCGACTTCGACGTCGGCCTGCGTAACCTCGACCTCATCATGGGCTGCGAGCGCCGTGTGGTGTACGACCTGATCAACGTGATCCAGGGCGAAGCCAACCTGAACCAGGCGCTGATCAAGGACAAGAAGTGTGAGAACCTCTTTATTCTCCCGGCGTCGCAGACGCGTGACAAGGACGCGCTGACGCTGGAAGGCGTCGAGAAGATCATCAACGACCTGATCGCGATGGACTTCGAATATATCGTCTGCGATTCGCCGGCGGGTATCGAATCGGGCGCGCTGCTCGCCATGCACTTCGCCGACGAAGCGCTGATCGTGACGAATCCGGAAGTGTCCTCGGTGCGCGACTCGGACCGTATTCTCGGCATCCTGTCGTCGAAGACCAAGCGCGCAATCGAAAGCAAGGAGCCGATCAAGGAACACCTGCTGATCACCCGCTACAACCCGAAGCGCGTGAGCGAAGGTGAAATGCTGTCGCTGACCGACATCCAGGAAATCCTGCGCATCGATCTGATCGGCGTGATTCCGGAATCGGAAGCGGTGCTGCATGCGTCGAACCAGGGGCTGCCGGCTGTGCACCTCGACGGTACCGACGTCGCCGAAGCCTATAAAGATGTCGTGTCGCGTTTCCTCGGCGAGCAGAAGTCGCTTCGCTTTACCGATTACCAGAAGCCAGGGCTGCTGCAGCGCCTCTTCGGCACCAAGTAAGGGGAGCGCACGTAATGTCGATTCTTTCGTTTTTGCTGGGCGAGAAGAAGAAATCCGCGTCGGTAGCGAAGGAACGCCTGCAGTTGATCATCGCGCACGAGCGCGCCGGCGGCCATGCGCCTGCCGATTATCTGCCTGCGTTGCAACGCGAACTGGTGGCCGTAATTTCAAAGTACGTGAAAATCTCCGATGACGATATTCGTGTGAGCCTGGAACGTCAGGACGATCTCGAAGTGCTCGAAGTCAAGATCGAAATACCGCAGGTGGGTTCCGCGTAATGTGATGCGCGCTCTGTTTCGTTCCGTCGATGTGACGTGACGAGGTGGGGCGCGTAAGCGCTGTTGTCGCTGTTGTCGTTGTTGTTATGCGTTCTTTGTATCGTTGTGCGGTTTCGTTGTGTCCTCCCGCCGTTCCCCTCCGTCGTTATCCTCGTCGTCGTCCCCGTTGCTTCTGTGTTCATGTGCGCTCGCACAGGTCTTCTCACGCGTGCTTTTCGCGCGGAGAAATAATCCGTTGCACTTCGGGGTGGGCCGTTACACGCCCACAGTCAGCGGTTTCGTCCTCTCGCGCATTAAACGGATAACGCCGCATTCGGTGTCCATCCAAAGAGGGAAAACATGAACAAGACCTTTCGCTTGCTGATCGCCAACGCTGTTCTGATCGCTGCTGGTGCATCCGTTGTGGCCTCCGCTTCGGCCGGGGAAGTCGTCGTGATCGCGCCGTCCGCACCGCCGGCCGTGCGTTACGAAGCCGTGCCGGCACCGCGTGTCGGCTACGTGTGGGATCACGGTCATTGGCGTTGGGATCACGGCCGCTATGTGTGGGACGCGGGCCACTGGCAGGCCGAGCGCGTCGGCTACCACTGGGTGCCGGGCCACTGGGTCGAACACGGTCCGAACTATCGCTGGGTCGAAGGCCACTGGGCTTAAGTCCACCCGCTTCAACAGCGTGCGGTACGGCGGAATCGACACCGCCCGTGCCGCTCCCCCCAGTTTGACGACACAGGCGCCGCTCGTGCGTCCGGCGTAGCGCTCGCCTGTGTTTCAGAGGAACACGTGATGAAAAAGAATCTGCTTCTGATCGCCGTACTGGCGGTCATGCTAGCCGGTTGCGTAGTGGTGCCGGCGCGGCCGGTTTATATGCGTGCACCGGCGGTTGTCATTTACTGACGTGGGGCGCCGTCTTCAGCAGGCGCATCGCCCGTGATCTCATCGACGGCCGTTGGTTCGGGCGCGTCGACTTCGGGCACTTCCGGCACCGGTGCGGGTGCTGGCTGCGGCAGCGGCGCCATATAGCGCTGGGCCAGCGACTCATACAACGGCGGCGCGAAGAGACGCGCCACACGGCTCGCAATCAACGCGGTGGCCATCAGCGAAATCACCAGCGCATGGCCGTCGATCATCTCCATCACGATCACGAACGACGTAATCGGCGACTGTGTGACGGCAGCCAGATAGCCGACCATCGCGAGGGCGATCAGCATCGATAATTGCATCGAGCCGAACACCATGTGCAGCAGATTGCCGAAGCCCGCACCGATCGACAGCGACGGTGCGAAGATGCCGCCCGGAATGCCCGGCAGGTACGAGCCGACCATCGAGATCATCTTCAGAAACGGATAGAACACAGACAGGTGCTCGTGCCCGTCGAGCAGGCCACGCGCTTCCGCATAGCCGCTGCCGAAGGTCGTGCCGCCGGAGATGAGACCGACCACCGCAATCACGAAACCGCACAGCGCGGCGAACGCGACCGGCCGCTCGCCGTGCAACTGTCGCAGCGGCGCCGGAATCCAGCGCGCGGTGTTCAGCAGCAGCCAGCCGAACACGCCGCCCGCAATACCGGTGACGATTGCCGTGAGCACGACGGCCACCGCCAGCAGATCGGGGAAGTGCGCGCCGATCTGGATGGTGCCGAAATAGGTGTAGTTGCCGTTCAGCCCCAGCGCGATCACACCGGCGATGATGATCGCCGTAATCAGCACGCCGCTCGCGCGGGCCTCGAAGCTGCGCGTGAGTTCCTCGATCGCGAACACGATCCCCGCCAACGGCGTATTGAACGCCGCGGACAAACCCGCTGCCGCGCCCGCCAGCACCAGTTGCCGTTCGATCTGCGCGTTCGAGCGTGGATACAGCCGCCGCAGATTGAACATCAGCGCCGCGCCAACCTGCACGGTCGGCCCTTCGCGCCCGATCGTAAAGCCGCCGAGAATCGCCAGAAACGACACGGCGATCTTGCCGAACAGAATCCGGAACGACAACAGCCGTGCGCCGTATTCGCCGGGCTTGGCATGCAGGGTGGCGATGACTTGTGGAATGCCGCTGCCTTCGGCGCCGCGGAAGAACGTGCGCGTGAGCCAGACGGCGAGCGCCGCGACGGCGGGCGTGACGATCAACGGCGCCCAGACGTACCGCTGCTGCATGGTGCGGAATTCGCCGTAGCCCCAATCGATCAGCCTGGCATACAGCACCGCCACCAGGCCGACCGCGATCGCGCCGAGCCAGAAGATGCCGTATTGACGCCACAGGCGTCTCGCGCGACGCACGATGCCGGAAGAGAGGGGAAGAAGTGCCCGGGACATGAGGATGTGCTGGCGCAAAAGGTGAATTATAAAGCGCGCCCGATCGCTTCAACCGTATGAAAGTTTTTTGAAATATAGTAAAAGGGCTATTCGTAAGGCGCGCGGTGTAACGCCCTGTATTAATGCCGGTACGGCGCACTGGAGCGTTCGGCGATGATTAATCCAATCGTCGGCTAAAATATTCTGATGTTCGAACAATTAATAGGTCCTCAATGAAGCGAGTCCTGATCGTCAAGGTCACTTCGCTCGGCGATATCGTGCAGGCATTGCCAGTCGCCGCTGACATCAAACGCGCGTTTCCCGGCGTCGAAGTGGACTGGGCGGCCGACGAGGCATTCGCCGAAGTGGTGCATTGGAGCACGAGCGTCGACCGGGTGCTTTGCGCGCCGCTGCGCCGTTTCAAGAAGGCGCGCCGCTGGGGCGATTTCAAGGCAATCTGGGCGTCGATCGCCGAATTGCGCGCCTATCGCTACGACTACATCATCGATATTCACGGCGTGTACAAGAGCGCGATCATCGCCTTTCTGGCGCGTTCGTCGAAGCGTATTGGCTACCAGTCCCAGGATCTGGGCGAGCGGGGCGCTGCCTTTGCCTACACGGGGCGTTTCGGCCCGCGTCCGCAGTGCGATGCGTGGCATGGCATGCGCATCAGCGCGAGCGAGGCGCTGGGTTACGAGGTCGAAGGCCCGGCCGTCTACAATCTGCGCCTGCCCGAACCGGCCACCGCGCCGTTCGCGGCTGATAGCGCACCGGTCGCGGCGCTGTTTCACGCCACCTCCAAAGACGACAAGAAGTGGCCACTGCCTCATTGGGTCGCGGTCGGTCAGGAGTTGGCGCAGCGCGGTTTCCATGTGGTGTTGCCATGGGGCTCGGAAGGCGAGCGCGCCGAGGCGGAGCAAATCGCGTCGCAGGTGCCGGGTTCGACCGTCCTGCCGAAGCTGAGCGTGACCGAAATCGCGCAAATGATCGACGCCTGCGCGCTGGTGGTCGGCACCGACACGGGTTTTGTTCATATGGCGCATGCATTGCTGAAGCGCACGGTCATGATTTTCGTGGCGACCTCGCCGGACCATTGCGGCATTGACGCACCGTTCCGCTCGATCTCGATCGGCGACGGCCGTTCAGTGCCGTCCATTGCGCAAGCACTCGAGGCGATCGATTACGTGCACAGCAATGCGTCCAGCGACGCGCATACCGAGCCACGCGCCGTCGTTATGCAGCACGGATCGGCCGCAGCCTGAGCGCAGCTTTGCAGCGCTTTCGCGCAATCGTTTGGCTAAAAGAAAAGAGGCGCGACGCGCAGTCGCCCAATCAAACGAGCGCTGCCACGGAACGCCTCCGAAAAACGCCCGCGTCGGGGAACTACGGGCGGAGAGGAATCACTACAATGAACAAACTGACTCACGCACTGAGCGGCCACGTCGAGTAGCCGACTCAGTTCTAAAGAGACCGCCGACCGGCGGTCGAGTTCAATAGCGCATTCATCAAGAGATGCCGCGCGCGCCGGCAGATTCGTGCGCCGCTCATTGGCGTCTCGCGGGCGGCTACTCGTGGCCGCTCCCAGCGTTTGGATAAGCGCCGCGCATTACACACCTGTTAAATCTGTCGCTTTTCGTTGAGTGCCTAATTGGCTATACGTGTGCGCTTTTGCATGGCTATTGGCTCAGCCATGGCGCATGGAAACGCCTGCCCAACACCCATAATCAGCGCCCCGATTCGCGCACCCGCCACGGGCAGGACTTGCGCGGATCGTGCATGTTCAAAGCAGTATAGGCGGTGTTTTTGTCTGACGTGAGTCTGTCGTCGTCGCGCTTCGGGTGCAGCGGGTTTCGGGGTCCGAAGGTGTAACACCTCAGTGATTTTCCCTTACAAATCGCAACGTTCGCGCGAGGCCGGGTCGTGTTCAATCGAGTCATTCGGGGTTTCGGCTCGAATGAATCTGACTCGAAGGAGAACAATATGAAACGCTTAATCCTGACCCTGATCGCCGGCACACTACTCGCAACGGCGCTCGGCGGCTGCATCGTTGCACCGGCGCCTGGCTATTACTACGGTGGCGGCGGTTATTACCACCACGGCGGGTACTACTACCGGTAAGGGCTTGCGGCGCGCGAGAGGCCTGGACGGTCCGGCCTGGATGCAGCGCCACGCTGACGGCTGCCTCTTGCCTGCATAGGCGCGGGCAGCCGCTCAAGCGCTTCTTCGGATCAAGTCAGACCGCTTTCGTCCGCCGCGCCCAACCGGGTATCGCGGCGTTCGCCCGCTCAGGCGAGCAGCATTTCGAAAGCGATCACGGCAGTGATGGCAGCCACGTTCGCGGCCAGTGCCTCCACGACAATGCCTTTCCACGTCGCGGGACGAAAGCGCAAAGCCAGCAGCAGCGAACATAGCAATGCCAGCGCGATGATCATCACGATGTCCGCGTTGTGAAGATGAATATTCATCAGAGCCTCCCTGCTTGCCTTAGGGTTACTGGAATCGAGTATAGGCAAGTCAAAAAGACGCGCAAGGCAGGGATTTACCAGCGCGCCTTTACCCTGATCACATCAGTTGGGCATCGCGGGTTTCGCGCATGCACAGCACACCGATCATGCTGACGGCTGCCGCAATCGACACATAAGCGCCCACCCACGGCAGCCCGCCGTGCGCGGCCAGCACCTGCGCGATATACGGCGCGACTGACGCACCGAGAATCCCACCGAGGTTATACGACACGCCTGCACCGGTATAGCGCACGTTGGTCGGAAACAGTTCCGGCAGCAGCGCGCCCATCGGCGCGAAGGTCACACCCATCAGGAACAGTTCGATCACGAGGAACAGCAGCACCAGCGGCGTCTGGCCGCTGCCGAGCAACGGCGCCATCGTGAAGCCCGACAGGATCGCTGCGATGATGCCGACGATCAGCACTGGCTTGCGGCCATAACGATCGCTTGCCCAGGCCGACAGCGGGGTGGCGAGCGCCATGAATACGACCGCGATGCACAGCATGCCGAGGAAAGTCGGCCGGGGAATATGCAGGACCGACACGCCGTACGACAGCGAAAACGTCGTGGCGTTGTAGAACAGCGTGTAGCAGACCACCATCGCCAGCGCGCCGAGGAGCGTCGGCAGCCCGTGCTGCGAGAACAGCGTGGCGATCGGCACCTTCACGCGTTCCTTGCGTTCGATGGCCGCCTGGAAGGCCGGCGTCTCGGCGATCTTCAAGCGCACATACAAGCCGAGCGCGACCAGCACCGCGCTGACGAGGAACGGCACGCGCCAGCCCCAGCTGCGGAATTGTTCGTCGCTCAAAGACAACGCCAGGGCGAAAAACAGACCGTTAGATGCCAGAAAGCCGATCGACGGCCCCAGTTGCGGGAACATTCCGAACCAGCCGCGTTTGCCGGCCGGTGCGTTCTCGGTGGCGAGCAGCGCCGCGCCGCCCCATTCGCCGCCAAGGCCGATACCCTGGCCGAAGCGCAGCACGCACAGCAAGATCGGCGCGAGGCTGCCGATCGAGTCGTAGCCGGGCACGAAGCCGATCAGCGTGGTCGACACACCCATCACCAGCAGCGAAGCCACCAGCGTCGACTTACGGCCAATCCGGTCGCCGAAGTGACCAAAGATGAACGAACCGATCGGCCGCGCGACGAATGCAATACCGAACGTGACGAAAGCCGACAAAGCCTGGGCGGTCGCCGAGCCGTGCGGGAAAAACACCGGTCCGATGACGAGCGCCGCGGCGGTCGCATAGACGTAGAAATCGTAGAACTCGATCGCGGTGCCGATGAAGCTCGCGAAGATGATCCGCGCGCTGCTGGTCTGCCCGGACGCATTGGGCTGGGCCGCGGAAATCGGCGAAGTGGACATGCAGGGTCTCCTAATGTCGTGATGCCGTCGGGCGCCGTACTTCGATGGGCGGGCGGCGCGTGGTCAGGCGGCATCTATGTTTAAGTTCGTGCGCATCGCGCGTCTCGCTGGCGGTTGAAGCCTGGCTCGGCGCGGACGATGAAGCGACAGCTTACAACGGCGGACGTCAGCCGTCAGCCGTCAATGCTCGCGCGCAAAAGCGGACATACCAGAGGAACAACCGCGTGGGGTGTGTGAGGCGTTTCGTTCAGTCGATGGTCTGCGCTTGCGGCGAGGCGAACTCGCGCAGCTGGAATTTGCCGTTGTCGTTGAACAGCCAGTCTTCGAACAGTTCGAGCTGGCCATGGCCGTTCAGCAATTTGCCGGGCGGTTGCGGCAGCGGCGAGGCGCGCCGCAAGGAGGCGAGCGCGGTGCTTTCGGCTTCGTCGTCGCCATTGGTGCGATACACCGACGACTGCAGCACCCGGCCATCGCGATCTACTGTGAATGACACCACCACCAGCGAGCGCAGCATCGCTTGCGGCGTGCCGCGCAACACAAAGGAAGGGCTGCGTTCGATGATGCGTTGCGCGACCGCGCTGCGGTACTGGTCGAGCGTTGCACTGTTGACGGCCGCCGCCGGCGTGATGACAAGCGGGCGATCAGGTGGCGTGATCGTGCAGCCTGCGAGAGCTGTGAGCGCCAAAACCGAAGCCATCGTGAACGCGGAAGTCGCGCTATGGGCATGCGAAAAGGATGCGCTAACGCGTGAAGCGAAGCGTCCAGTCAAGCGGCGAAGGTGACGTGTGCAGGTGGACATCGTCGAGGTAAGCACTGTGACAGGATCTAACTTGATGGTAGTCAAAAAACGCCAGGATGCAATTGTCGTTCACCCGCTCCTTTGCGATTCGAACGCTTGTAATAGGCTGAAATATGGCCGGATTTCTCTTCGACCAAAACACGCCTACACTTCGATTGCCTCTTTCGAGAGGCATCGGTGGAAGTCTTTCATTTAGCCCGCTTCGCGCGGGCTTTCTTTTTGCGCGACGCTTTGCGCAATCCATCCAGCCGCGAAAATAAAAAAGGCGAACCTGTCGATGAGTTCGCCTTTGTTTTCATGCTGCCTCGCGCCTGCGGTGATGCATGCATTGCCCGACGCGCCCGTGCGCCGCGCCTTACCTTACTTCAACGCTTCCCGTGCAGCCTTGACCGCCGCGAGCACCTGCTCGGGCGCCGTGCCGCCCGGATGGTTGCGGCTCGCCACCGAACCTTCGAGCGTCAGATACGAGAACACGTCCTCACCGATCAGATGCGCGACGTTCGGCAGTTCCTTACGCATTTCTTCCAGCGTCAGGTCCGCCAGATCGCAGCCGCGATCGGCACATACGCGAACTGCCAGCGCCACCGCTTCGTGCGCGTCGCGGAACGGCAGGCCGCGCTTGACGAGGTAGTCGGCGAGATCGGTTGCCGTGGAGAAACCTTGCAACGCGGCGTCGCGCATCGCTTGCGGCTTCACCGAGATGCCGGCGACCATTTCAGCGAAGATGCGCAGCGTGTCCGCGACCGTATCGACAGTGTCGAACAGCGGTTCCTTGTCTTCCTGATTGTCTTTGTTGTACGCGAGCGGCTGGCCTTTCATCAAGGTCAGCAGCGCGATCAGGTGGCCGTTCACGCGGCCCGTCTTGCCACGCGCGAGTTCAGGCACGTCCGGGTTCTTCTTCTGCGGCATGATCGACGAACCGGTGCAGAAACGGTCGGCCAGATCGATGAAGCCGACGCGCGGGCTCATCCACAGCACGAGCTCTTCGGAGAAGCGCGACACGTGCGTCATGATCAATGCCGACGCTGCCGTGAACTCGATCGCGAAGTCACGATCGGACACCGCGTCCAGCGAGTTCGCGCAGATGCCGTCGAAGCCCAGCGTTTTCGCTACGGCATGACGGTCGATCGGATAGCTGGTGCCGGCCAGAGCGGCTGCACCCAGCGGCAGGCGATTCACGCGCTTGCGGCAATCGACCATGCGTTCGGCGTCGCGCGAAAACATTTCGACGTAGGCGAGCAGGTGATGGCCGAACGTGACCGGCTGCGCGACTTGCAGGTGCGTGAAGCCCGGCATGATGGTCGACGCGTTCTTCTCCGCCATGTCGAGCAGGGCCGTGCGCAATTCCGTCAGCAGGCCGCCGATGCGGTCGATTTCGCTGCGCAACCACAGACGGATATCCGTCGCCACCTGGTCGTTACGCGAGCGGCCCGTGTGCAGGCGCTTGCCGGCGTCGCCGATCAGCGCGGTCAGGCGCGCTTCGATGTTCAGGTGGACGTCTTCCAGATCGAGTTGCCACTCGAACTCGCCGCGCTCGATTTCACCCTTGATCTGCGCCATGCCGCGTTGGATCGAGGCGAGGTCGTCGGCGGCGATGATCTTCTGCGCGGCCAGCATCGAGGCGTGCGCAAGCGACCCTTCGATATCGACGAGCGCCAGACGCTTGTCGAAGAAAACCGACGACGTGTAGCGTTTGACAAGCTCCGACATCGGCTCCGAGAAGCGAGCCGACCAGGCTTCGCCTTTTTTGTGCAGTTGGGACGTCATGGTGTTGGGCAGTTAAGCGGCAGTTGAGCGAGCAGTGAAGAGGCTGACGACGTTTACGTACGGTGCAGGCGCCATCGAAACGAGCGAAAGAGAAGGATTTTAACACTGGGCTATTCCCGCACCAGCACCACCAGCTTCAGATCCTCGCGATGCGCGGGCTTGAAGGTGATCTGGTCGTAGACGAGGCGGCCGTCGCGCGGATGATTGAATTCTCGCCTGCCGCCTTCGCGGCCGCCGACGTCCTGCGACGCCCAGAAGCGTGCGAAAGCGTCGCTGGCGGCGGTGAGCGAGTCGATCAGCCCGCGGGTGGGGGCGTCGCTCAAATGGCGGATCGAGTCGGCGCGGAATTCGGCGGCGAGGCGCCGCGCGCGCGTTTCCCAGTCGACGATCAGCTCGCGTGCGGCCGGCTCGGTGAAGGTGTAGCGCAGCAGATTGCGGTCGTGCGTGCCGTCCAGCCAGCCGACGAAGAGGTCGGCGGCGCGTTCATTCCAGGCGAGCGCATTCCACTGCCGGTCGAGCACGTAAGCCGGTGCGTTCACGAGCTGTACGGTTTCGAGCAGGGTGGCGGGGGCGTCGGCGGCGGCCGGATCAGGCTCGGCCGGGTCGCGCTGCGCGGCCAGTTCGAACAGGTAGGCCCGCTCGGCGCGCGACAGTTGCAGTGCGACGGCGATCCGCGCCAGCGCGTCGGCGGAGGCGGAGACGGGGCGGCCCTGCTCGATCCACGTGTACCAGGTCGGGCTGACGCCGCACAGCTGCGCGACTTCCTCGCGCCGCAAACCGGGCGTGCGCCGGCGCGGACCGGGCGGCAGGCCGAGCGCTTGCGGCGAGAGCCGTTCGCGATGCGCACGGATGAAATCGCCAAGTGCACGGGCGGGCGTGGCTTCGAGCGGCGGCGGATTGTCGGCGGAGGACGGCGTGGTCATTCTGATCGGGCGGCGCTTGGCGGGGTGGTGTTATTGATACCAGAATAATTGCTTAACTTGTACTGGTACACAGCGGGCTCTATTGTAACGACTGGAACGACGCAGTGCCGTCCAGAGAGACCCGGGCCCAAGCCCGGCGCAACCCCACGTAAATAACCGGAGCCTCCCATGAAGCATCACGATCAGGTCGCCGACGCCTTCGGCTCGACCGCCGCCGCGTATTTGACGAGTCAGACGCATGCCACCGGCGCCGATCTGCAGACGCTGGCGGAATCGATCGCCGCAACTCCGGACGCGAAGGTGCTCGATATGGGCTGCGGCGCAGGTCACGCGAGTTTCGCGGTCGCGCCGCACGCAAAAGAAGTGATCGCGTACGACATCGCGCCGCAAATGCTGGCGACTGTCGACGGCGCGGCCAAAGATCGCGGCCTGACCAACATCCGCACGCAACAGGGCGCGGCCGAAACGCTGCCGTTCGACGATCATTCGTTCGACTGGATCATCAGCCGGATGAGCGCGCATCATTGGCACGACGTGCCGCTTGCATTGGCCGAAGTGCGGCGCGTGTTGAAGCCGGGCGGCAAGGTACTGTTCATCGACATCGCCGGCGCCGATCATCCACTGCTCGACACGCATATTCAGGCAATTGAAGTGTTGCGCGACGGCTCGCACATCCGCGACTACCGCGCGGATGAATGGATTGCATTGTTCGAAGCGGCCGGTTTCAAGGCATCGATTCGCGAGCGTTGGCGCATCGAGATTGAGTTCAGTTCGTGGGTGGCGCGCATGCGCACGCCGGAACCGCGCGTGGTGGCGATTCGCTCGCTGTGGAGCAACTCGCCCGATGAAGTGCGCCAGTATTTCGACGTACAGGAAGACGGCTCGTTCGAGCTCGACGCGCTGATGATCGCGGCTCAGTAAATCCACGCAGTAAGTCGAATTAACCGGGTGGTATGGCCCACCCGGTCAGTGTGGCTTTGATCAGCCCGTATTACGCAGCCCCGCTGCAATCCCGTTGATACTCAAATGAATCCCGCGCCGCACGCGTGCGTTGGTATCGCCCGCGCGGTGACGCTTGAGCAACTCGACCTGCAAGTGATTCAACGGATCGAGATACGGGAAGCGGTTCTTGATCGAACGCGCGAGCAGTGGGTTCTCCGCGAGCCGTTCGCTCTTGCCGGTGATCTCCGACAACACCTTCGACGTCCGCTCCCATTCCGCGACGATCCGCTCGAACACATGCTTGCGCAGCTTCTTGTCGGACACGAGCTGTGCGTAGCGCGAGGCCACCGCGAGGTCGGTCTTCGCCAGCACCATGTCCATGTTGGAGAGCAGGTTCGCGAAGAACGGCCACGTCTTGTGCATTTTCTTGAGCAGCGCAAGACGACGGGTGCGCTCGGCATCGCTCGGTGCGCTGTCCAGATGCGCGGCCACCGCGCTGCCGAAACCGTACCAGCCGGTCAGCAGCAAACGGCATTGGCCCCATGAGAAGCCCCACGGAATCGCGCGCAGATCTTCGATCTTGCGCTGCTTCGGGTCCTGCAATTTGCGCGACGCCGGACGGCTGCCGATGTTCAACTCGGCGATCTCCGAGATCGGCGTCGACTCGAAGAAATACTCCTTGAAGCCCGGCGTTTCGTAGACCAGCGCGCGATACGACGCCATCGCCGCGTCGGACAACTGCTGCATCGTCTCTTCGAAGGCGGGCAATTGCGCGGGCGCAATACCGTGCGGCAACAACGACGCTTCGAGCGTTGCGGCCACCACCGTTTCCAGATTGCGCCGGCCGATTTCCGGATTGCCGAACTTGCTGGCGATCACTTCGCCTTGCTCGGTCAAGCGAATCTGGCCGTCCACGGTGCCCGGCGGCTGCGACAGAATCGCCTGATACGTCGGACCACCGCCACGGCCTACCGTGCCTCCGCGTCCATGGAACAGGCGCAGGGTCACGCCACGTTCATTGAACAGCGACACCAGCGCCAGCTCGGCGCGGTACAGCTCCCAGTTCGACGTCAGGAAGCCGCCGTCCTTGTTGCTGTCCGAATAGCCGAGCATCACTTCCTGCTCGTTGCCCTGATGTTCGATCAGTGCGTCGACACCCGGCAGCGCGATCAGATCGCGCATGATGTGCGGTGCGTTGCGCAAGTCGGGGATCGTTTCGAACAGCGGGATCACCATCAAGCCCGCGCGCGCCGGATCGTGCGCGTCGCCCAGGCGGCCGTGCAGCAGGCCGGTTTCCTTCTGCAGCAACATCACTTCGACCAGATCGCTGACGGTCTCAGTGTGCGAAATGATGTAGTTGCGCACCGCGCGCGCGCCAAACTTCTCGCGTGTGACGCGGGCCTCTTCGAGCACGCCGAGTTCGCTTTTCACGAGATCGGAGTACTCGGCGTAGGGCAGGCGCAACGGGCGCGGCTGCGAAAGTTCGGCGAGCAGCACCTTGAGCTTGTCTTCCTCGGAGAGCGACGCGTAGTCGTCTTCGACGCCCGCGCGCTTCAGCAACTCGGCGATCACTGCTTCATGGATGTCGGAGCTTTGACGCAAGTCGATGCTCGCCAGATGGAAGCCGAACACTTCGGCGGCGCGCGCGAGCGGCGACAGACGGGGTGCCGCGAGCGGCGCGCCATGATGCTCGGCGAGCGAATCGATCAGCACGTGCAGATCGCGCACGAATTCGGCGGAGTCGTCGTACGGCTTGGCGCGTATCGGCGCCGCGCCGCGGCCTGCGCTGCGCACCGGCACGCTGCCTTCACCGAGGCGGACGCGCGCGCTTGCCGCGAGTCGCGTGTACATGCCGATCAAGGCGCGGCGATACGGTTCGTCGGTGCGGTGCGGCGACTGGTCGGGCGAGATGGCCGCGAGTTCTTTCAACGCGTCGCTTGCGCCCGCGAGCAGGTTCGACACCGACAACTCGGCGCCCAACTTGTGCACCTGCTCCATATAGTGTTCGAAGATCACCGCGGCCTGGCGCGTGATCGCGTGTTCGAGCGTTTCGGCCGTGACGTTCGGATTGCCGTCACGATCGCCGCCGATCCAGCTGCCCATCTGGAGGAACGGTGGCAGGCGCGCATCGAGGCCGTGCTCGGCGAGCGCTTCCTCGATGTCGGCGTAGAGCGCCGGAATTTCTTCGAGGAAGGTCGCGCGGTAATACGACAGCGCGTTTTCGATTTCGTCGGCTACCGTCAGGCGCGAATCGCGCAGCATCCGCGTTTGCCAGAGCGACGTGACGCTCGCACGCAGCATCGCCTCGTTATGCGCGCGTTCGCGGTTGGTCAACTGCTGATCGCGTTCGGCCAGGAGGCGCGCGACGTCGTGCTGAGCGTCGAGAATGCTCTTGCGCTGCACCTCGGTAGGGTGTGCGGTCAGGACCGGCACGATCAACGCATCGTTGAAGAACTGCTGCAGGACCGGCGTCGCGGCGGCGCCCGCCTCGACGAGCCGTTCGAGCGCGTGCGACATGGTGCCCGGTTGCGAGGTCGAGCCGGCTAGCGCGTGAATCCGGTGACGGCGATTGCGGTGGCGGTCTTCAGCGATGTTCGCAAGATGCGAAAAGTAGCTGAACGCACGCACCACGCTGACCGTTTGCTCCGGGCTCAGCGAACGCAGTTTCTTGTCGAGCGTTTGCGCGGCGGCACTGTCATCTTCGCGGCGAAAACGCACGGCGGTCTGGCGGATCGTCTCCACGACGTCGAACACTGCGTCGCCTTCCTGTTCGCGCAGCACGTCGCCGAGCAGGCGCCCCAGATAGCGGATGTCCTGGAACAGCGGATGGTCCTTGTCCTCACGCGTGCGGCCGCTGCTTTTCGACGCCGGCACGACCGTATCCGGTGAAACGGCTTGCAGCTTGGGCGCCTGAGTGGCTTCCGGCGCGGCAACGCTTGCGACGGCCTTGATCTTCGGGGACTTCGCTTTGGCCGGTTTCAGCGTCTGGGCGGCGTTCGTGGCTTGCGTTGCCTTACCTGTCCTGATGGCCTTCACTGTCTTGTCCGCCTTGGCGGGCGTGGAGGTTTTGGCGGATTTGGAGGCTTTGGCGACGTTAGCGGCCTGGCTTGCTTTGGCCGCTTTGCCGGCGCGTTTGGCCGGTGTGGACTGGGCAGCCGTTGCGGCGTCAGCCGCTTGAGCGTTGGGCGATGCAGTGTTGCGGCGGGCAGGGCGCGCCGATCCGGAAGACGTCACGATGGGTTTCCTCAGGGAAGCCAGGGTCTGTTGAGTGATGAACTGCTACTGCGGAACTGCACTAAGAGTTGCAACGGGAACTGCGCGAAACCTGGACAAAACGGTATGCGCCGATGGCAATACGCCGGAGAGGGTAGCCGCGTGCGCATTTGCATGAAGCGCACGAGGTGTGAGGTGCATTGCATGCACGACAGCCACGTTGCGCCGCATTGCATCATCCCGCATGCCGCGCCCCGGTGCGCGAACGACCGTGCTTGAACAGGCTGGGATGAGGCAGGCGCGCGCTCTACGAGGCCCGTCTCCTCCATCGATACCGCGCCGGCACGGCGCTCCGCTGTGCCTTGAGACACAAGGGCGCGTGCTAACATTGATTGTTATTACATTCCGTCATTCGATCAGCAAGCTAATGAACACCGAGACGTTTTCTACGCCACCCCACACGCTTGTGATTGCGTCGCGAGAAAGCCGCCTTGCCATGTGGCAGGCGGAGCATGTGCGATGTGCGCTGCACAAATTATATCCATCTTGTGACGTAAAAATCCTCGGAATGACGACACGTGGCGATCAAATTCTTGATCGCACTTTGTCGAAGGTTGGTGGTAAGGGCCTCTTCGTCAAGGAACTGGAAGCGGCGCTGGCCGACGGCCGCGCCGACCTGGCCGTGCACTCGCTCAAAGACGTGCCCATGGAGCTGCCCGCGGGCTTTGTGCTCTCCACCATCATGGAGCGCGAAGATCCGCGCGACGCGCTGGTGTCGAACGAGTACGATTCGCTTGCCGCGCTGCCGGCCGGCGCCGTGGTCGGCACCTCCAGCCTGCGCCGTGAGGCTATGCTGCGCATGCGTTATCCGCACCTCGTGGTGCGGCCGTTGCGCGGCAATCTGGACACCCGTCTGTCGAAACTCGATCGCGGCGACTATGCGGCGATCATTCTGGCGGCGGCTGGTTTGAAGCGTTTGGGTCTGGGCGAGCGCATCCGCGCGAATCTCGATCCCGAAGACAGCTTGCCCGCGGCCGGTCAGGGCGCGCTCGGCATCGAAATTCGCGCCGATCGCGCGGACCTCGCGGCATGGCTCGCACCCTTGCATCACGAACATACGGCAGCGGCCGTCGAAGCGGAGCGGATGGTCTCGCGCGCCCTCGGCGGCAGTTGCGAAGTGCCGCTCGCGGCCTATGCACACTGGCACGACGGCGCGCTGCATCTGCGCGGCATCGTCGCTACGCCTGACGGCCAGCGTGTGTTGAGCGCGCAGGCATCGGCGCCGGCGCCCACCGTCGAACGCGCTATCGCGCTCGGCAAGGAAGTGGCGGACGCGCTCGAGCAGCAAGGTGCGATGGAAATCGTCCGCGCATTGAGCACGGCCAGCGGCCCCGCCGCAGGGTCGGCGGACAGCGCGGCGACCGGCGAGTGATGGCGGCCGATATCCCGGGCAACGCATCCTCATCCGTCGACAAGGCGGCGTTCACGGTCGTGATTACGCGACCGGCCGGTCAGTCGAACGAATTAATCGCGCAACTCGCGGCAGCGGGCGTTGCCGTGCTCGACTTTCCGCTGATCGACATCGCGCCTGTCACAGACGAGGCGTCGTTGCGCGCAGCGCTGGCCTCTCTGGAACGTTATGCACTGGTGGTGTTCGTCTCGCCCAACGCGGTCGATCACGCGTTGGCCAGGAGCGATGCGATCTGGCCGCACGCGCTGCCGATCGGCGTAGTTGGGCCAGGCAGCGTGCAGGCGCTGGCGGGCCACGGCGTCGCGGCGCCGGCGTACACCGTCATCAGCCCGCCGTCCGCACCCGATGACGATACGGCGCGCTTCGATTCCGAAGGCCTGTTCGCGGCGATCGATACCGCGCTCGGCGCGACGAGCCTCGAAGGCAAGCGCGTACTGATCGTGCGCGGCGACGGCGGCCGCGAATGGCTCGCCGACCGCTTGCGCGAAGCGGGCGCCGAAGTCGAAACGGTCGCGGCCTATCGCCGCCTCGTGCCGGAACCGTCGATAGGCGGCTGGGCGCGCGTGCACGCGCTTCTGGCTGGTGCGCCGCACGCCTGGCTGCTCACCAGTTCGGAGGGCGTGCGCAACCTGCATGAACTCGCTCAGGAGCATCTGACCGCCGACGAAATCACGCAGCTGAGGCATGCCAATCTGGTCACGCCGCATCCCCGCATCGCGCAGACCGCGCGGGCATTGGGTTTTGATAGCATTACGGTGTCCGGTGCGGGCGATGAGCGCATTGCCCGCGCCTTGCTTGCCGCCGTCCCGACCGTTGTTCAACCGGTACCGTCCAACCCGGCTCATTCACCGGCTAAATCACGCATGACTGAAACGAACGCATCCACGAACGCTTCACCCCAGCCGGCCGCAACCACTGCGTTGCCGCCGAATTCACCCTTCACGCCCTACGAAGCGCAGCAAAAGCGCCGCAGCGCGAGCGGACCGCTGCTGTGGTTTGTCGTCGTGATCATCGCTTGTGCGGCGGGGGTGGGCGGCTATGCGCTCAATCGCAAGGTGGAGCGCACCGCGCAGCAGATCGCGCAACGCCAGCAGGCCAATGACACGCAGACCAACGACTTGCGCGTCAAGACGGATCAGGCGCTGGCCACGGTGCATCAGTCCGACTCGCAGGTGGCGCAACTCGAGGGCAAGCTCGCTGATGCGCAAACCGCGCAGCAGGCGCTGCAACAGCAATACACCGATCTCGCCCGCAATCGCGACGACTGGACGATGGCCGAAGTGGGCCAGATGCTGTCGGCCGCGAGCCAGCAATTGCAGCTCACCGGCAATACGCAGCTCGCTCTGTTCGCGCTGCAAAGCGCGGACACGCGTCTCGCCGCGTCGGATAGTCCGCAGGCCGTGACCGTGCGCAAGGCGATCGCGCAAGACATCGACAAGCTGAAAGCCGCGCCGTCCACTGATCTGACCGGCATGGCGATCAAGCTCGACAACGCGATCGACCAGGTCGACAGTCTGCCGCTTTCCGGCGAAGCCCCGATTGCCCATGCCACGCCAAAGGCCGCCACCTGGGCCGACACGGCGAAGGTGGCCGCGGCGACCGGCGAGCCGCGCTGGAAAGTGTGGTGGCGTGAAGTCACGACCGGCATTGGCCAGCAGCTCACCAGCCTCGTGCAGGTGCGCCGCATCGATAACGCCGACGCCATGCTGGTCACGCCCGATCAAGGCTACTTCGTACGCGAGAATCTGAAGCTGCGTTTGCTGTCGGCGCGGCTTGCGTTGCTTTCGCGCAACCAGACCACGCTGAAGTCCGACCTGCAGGCGGCGCAGGCTGCGCTCACGCGCTACTTCGACAACACCTCGAAGAAAACGCAGACCGTGGTCGATCTGGTCAAGCAGGTGGATGCGGGCTCGGCCGCGGTTGAACTGCCGACTCTGAACACCAGCCTGCAGGCCGTTAATCAATACCGGAGCCGAGGTTAATCATGGCAATCCGGGGACTTCTATGGCTCGCGCTGTTGTTCGCCATCGCGGTGGTGCTGGCGGTGGTCGGACGCTTCGACATGGGGCAGGTGCTGCTGATCTATCCGCCGTACCGCGTCGACATCTCGCTGAATCTGTTCGTGGTCGGGCTGGTAGTGCTGTTCATCCTGCTGTACGCGCTGCTGCGCATCGTGCGCAACATCTGGCGCATGCCGCAGCGCGTGGCGGCCTACCGGGCGCGCTCGCGTGTCGCGAAAGCGCACGCTGCATTGCGTGACGCGATCGGCAATCTGTACGCCGGGCGTTTCTCGCGCGCTGAAAAAGCCGCGAAAGATTCGCTCACGAATGGCGACAACAAGGGCGCGGCCGGTTTGATCGCGGCCACCGCGGCGCACCGCATGCATGAATATGCGCGGCGCGACGAATGGCTCGCCCAGATCGACGAAGCCGACTGGCAGGACGCTCGCCTGATGGCCACCGCTGACATGCGTGCCGACGGCCGCGACGCAGACGGTGCACTCGCCGCGCTGACCGAAATGCAGTCGCAGGGAGCACGGCGGATTCATGCGCAGCAAATCACGTTGCGCGCGCAACAGCAATTGAAGAACTGGGGCGAAGTGCTCAAGCTCGTCAAGACGCTGGAAAAACGCGAAGCGATCCATCCGGCGGTGGCGGTGCGTTTGCGCCAGCTCGCGGCGGAAAACCTGCTGCGCGACCGGCGTCATAACGTTGATGCGCTGCTGGAGTTGTGGAATTCGCTGTCGGCGACTGAACGTCATTCGCCGCGTCTCGCCGACCTCGCCGCGGAATTGCTGGTGTCGCTGAATCGTCCGCAGGAAGCGCGCAAGATTGTCGAAGAGGCACTGGCGCAGAACTGGGACGCGCGTCTGCTGCGCCGTTATCCGGACACGACTGGGGGCGACGCGTTGCCGCTGATCCAGAAGGCCGAAGGCTGGCAGAAGGATCGCCCGGAAGATGCGGACCTGATGTTCGCGTTGGGCCGTTTGTGCCTGCATCAGCAGTTGTGGGGCAAGGCGCAATCGTTCCTCGAGCGCGCGCTGAAACTGGCCGACAACGAGACGCTGAAAATTCGTTCGCATCGCGCATTGGCGCGGTTGCATGAACAGATCGGCGATTCCGCCAAGGCGAGCGAGCATTATCGCGAGAGTGCGCTGGCGATGAATATCGTTTGATGCGTTGAGCGCTGCGGCGAGCGGTTAAGACGCACCGCAGTACACGCAAATGAAAAAGCCCCGGCGTTGGAAGATGCCGGGGCTTTTTTTTTGAAACGTGGCGCGTTACGCGTAACTCAGGACTTTTGGCGGTGATTGCTGCGTTACGTCGTCCGCGAGATCGTCGGTCAGCCGCGCTTACTTATTGACCATCTTTGCCGGCACACTGATCGCCAGCAGACCGCCGAGGATCATGAACGCCGCCAGCATATACATGCCGGAGTCGTTCGCCGCAGTCGCCTGCTTCAGCCAGCCGACCGCGTACGGGCTGAGAAAACCCGCGAGATTGCCGATCGAATTGATCATCGCGATACCGGCGGCCGCGCCTGTGCCGGCGAGGATCGCCGTCGGCAAACTCCAGAACAGCGGCAGGGTGGTGAGGATGCCCATGGTCGCGAGCGTGAGCGAGGCCATCGCCAGCACCGTGTTGTGCGCCCACACCACGGAGAGCGCGAGGCCGATCGCCCCGGCGAAGGCCGGCAATGCGATATGCCAGCGCCGCTCGCGTTTGCGGTCCGCGCTGCGCGACACGAACACCATCGCGACCACCGCTCCCGCAAATGGAATCGCTGAGAGCAGGCCGATCATGAGCGCGTCCGTCACGCCCGTCGCCTTGATGATGGTCGGTAGCCAGAAACTCACTCCGTACAGACCCATCACGAACGAGAAGTACGTGAGGCTCAGCATCAGCACGCGCCCACTCGTTAGCACCTGACGGATCGGCATGTCGTGCTTGGTGGCATCTTCGGCGGAAATGTGACTCGCGAGCATCTGCTTTTCTTCCTCGGTGAGCCACTTCGCTTTCGAGATGCGGTCGTCCAGCACCACGAACACCAGGATCCCGACGATCACCGATGGGATCCCTTCGAGCAGAAACAGCCATTGCCAGCCGTGCCAGCCGTTCATGCCGTTAAAGCTCTTCAGGATATAGCCCGACACCGGGCCGCCGATCACGCCGGACAGCGCGATTGCGGTCATGAACCAGGTGGTCATGCGGCCTCGACGATGCGACGGATACCAGTACGTGAGGTACAGGATGATGCCGGGGAAGAAGCCGGCTTCGGCGAGACCGAGCAGGAAGCGCATCACGTAGAACATCGCCGGCGTGGTGACGAACATGGTCAGCATCGAGATCACGCCCCACGACACCATGATCCGCGCGATCCACACGCGTGCGCCTACTTTGTGCAGGATCACGTTGCTCGGAATTTCGAAGATGAAATAGCCGATGAAGAAAATCCCCGCGCCGAAACCGTAGACCGCGTCGCTCAAGCCCAGGTCGGTGGTCATCTGCAGCTTGGCGAAGCCGACGTTGACGCGGTCGAGATACGCGACCACGTAGCAGAGCATCAGAAGCGGCGCGAGCCGCCAGCTGACCTTGCGGTAGGTCGCCTCTTCAAACGTGGAAGGTGGCGCCCCCGCGCCGGGATGGTGGAGCGGATTTGCGGGACTAGCCATGGTGTCTCCTTTTTTCTTGTGGAAATGAAGTACCGCCGTCGATCGCGATTCTAGCTGTGCTGGATGGTTTGGCTTGCTTGGCGTTTACACGCAGCGCCCGCCGTCCACTTCGAGGCACACGCCGGTGATGAACTCGGCTTCGTCCGAGGCGAGATAGAGCGCCGCGTTGGCGATATCCTGCGGCGTCGAGAAACGCCCGAGCGGAATGCCGGCGAGAAAGCGCTTGCGATTCTCCGGTGTATCTTCGACACCCATGAATTCGGTCAGCAGCGCCGTCTCGCCCATCACGGGATTCACACAGTTCACCCGAATGCGGTCCGGGCCCAGTTCGACAGCGAGCGATTTGCTGGCGATGATCACCGCGCCCTTGCTGCCGTTGTACCAGATGAGGCCTGGCCTTGGCCGCACACCGGCCGTCGACGCGATATTGATGAAAACGCCGCCGCCTTGCTGGCGGAAATACGGCACGAATTCCTGCACGCTCCAGTAGAGGCTTTTGACGTTCACCGCATAGACGCGATCGAACTCGGCTTCCGTCACGTCGAGCACCGGTTTGTTGCGATGCGTGGTGCCGGCATTGTTGACGACGATCTGCACGCTGCCGAAGTCTTCGAGCGCGGCCTCGCGCAGTTTTTGCCAGTCCTCTCGTTGCGTGACGTTGCCGGCTACCGCGATCGCCTTGCCGCCGGCAAGGGCGATTTCGCTCGCCACGCGCTCGGCCGCGGCGCCGTTCAGATCGTTGACCACCACGTTCGCGCCTTCGCGCGCGTAGGTCTTCGCGATGCCTTCGCCGAAACCCGAGCCGCCACCCGTGACGATGGCTGTTTTACCTGTCAACCGCATGATGTCTCCTTTGCTTGTTGTGGATGATGATGCTTTGACTAACTTCGCAGCGAACTCAACCGCACTAACTCAGCCTGCCTATCCGTGACGAATGGCGATGGTTTTCAACACCGTGAAGCCATACAGCGCTTCGAAACCCTTTTCACGTCCATGGCCGGAATGCTTCACGCCGCCGAACGGTAATTCGACGCCGCCGCCCGCGCCATAGTTGTTGATGAACACCTGGCCGGAGCGCAGGCGCCGCGCGAGGCGCATCTGCCGGGCGCCGTCGCGCGTCCAGATACCCGCGACCAGGCCGTACTGCGTGCCGTTGGCGAGCGAGAGTGCTTCGTCTTCGTCGATGAACGGCATCGCGGCGAGGACAGGGCCGAACACTTCGTCGCGCGCGAGACGGTGGCTTGCGGGCACGTCGCGCAGCAATGTGGGCGCCTGATAGAAGCCGCTTTCGGGCGCTTCGGGGATGACTTCGCCGTGCGCCGCCATCGGGATGCCGTCGTGTTGGGCGTCGGAGAGGAAGTCCCACACGCGCTGTTGCTGCTTCGCATTGATCAGCGGACCGCAATCGAGATCGGCGTGCGACGGTCCGACCCGCAGCGCGTGGAACGCGCTGCTGAGCCGGTCGAGCAAGGGCTCGTAAATCGCCCGGTCGATCAGCACGCGGCTGCCCGCCGAGCAGGTTTGCCCGGCGTTCTGCACGATCGCCGACACCAGCACGGGCAACGCTGCGTCGAGATCCGCGTCGGCGAACACGATTTGAGGTGATTTGCCGCCCAGTTCCAGCGTGACCGGCACGTGGTTCTCCGCGGCCATTTGCGTGACGAGCTTGCCGGTTTCGGGCGAGCCGGTGAAGGAGATGTGATCGATGCCAGGATGACGCGCGAGCGCCGCGCCCGCTTCGTGCCCGTAACCGGTGACGATATTCAGCGCGCCCGCCGGCAACCCCGCCTCGGCCGCCAGTTCGCCGACGCGCAGTACTGAGAGGCACGCGTCTTCCGCCGGTTTGACGACGCAGGCATTGCCGGTGGCGAGTGCCGCGCCGACGCTGCGGCCGAAGATCTGCATCGGGTAGTTCCACGGCACAATGTGGCCGGTCACACCGT
This sequence comes from Paraburkholderia sediminicola, assembly GCF_046026675.1. Classification (GTDB taxonomy): domain Bacteria; phylum Pseudomonadota; class Gammaproteobacteria; order Burkholderiales; family Burkholderiaceae; genus Paraburkholderia; species Paraburkholderia sediminicola_F. Next base: position 982,393 of record NZ_JAQQEY010000001.1, read on the forward strand.
GCGGCTCGCGGATCGTCAGCACCGTGTAGCCGGCCTGATAGGGCAGCGTTTCGCCGTGCAGCTTGTCCGCTGCGCCGGCGTAAAACTCGAAATAGCGCGTGAGCGCAGCCGAATCGGCACGCGCCTGTTTGAGCGGCTTGCCGGTGTCGCGGGCTTCGAGTTGGGCGAGTTCCTCCTGATGGGCGGCCACCAGCATCGACAGCCGGTACAGCACGCGGCCGCGTTCGGCGGCGCTCGCTTCGCCCCATGCGCCTTCGAAGGCGCGGCGGGCGGCGTGGACGGCGGCCTCGATATCCGCCGCGGTGCCGCGAGCCAGCCGGGTGAACGGCTGGCCGTCCGAGGGATCGAGCACGGCGATCGTTTCGCCGCCTGACGCAGCGGACCATTCTCCGCCGATGAAATGCCGGGCTTCTTCCATGCATGCTCCTTGAGGTGTCACCCAGCCATGATTCAAGCCGTGATTCAGGCCGAGGTCAGATACGCGGTGTTTCACAAACGAGAGGCACAATCGGGAAACGCCAGATGATTATCGCGCCGATCCAACCAGAGGTGCCATCGGCCGATTGGCTATAATGGCGTATTCCGCACTGTCCGGCCGTAGCGCCTCGGGCTGGCGAGTTTCACGCCGCTCGAGTTCACGCGCCGCACGCCGTGTTCCGAATTCCATCTGATCAGAGAGCGCTCATGAGCTTCAATCACGTCCCCGCAGGCAAAGACCTTCCGCAAGATTTCAACGTCATCATCGAAATCCCGGCGCAAAGCGATCCGGTGAAGTACGAAGCAGACAAGGAAACGGGCCTGCTCCACGTCGACCGTTTCATCAGCACGGGCATGCGTTATCCGGCGAATTACGGCTATATTCCGCAAACGCTGTCGGGCGATGGCGATCCGGTCGACGTGCTGGTGATCACGCCGTTTCCGCTGCTGGCTGGGTCGGTGGTCCGCGCCCGCGCGCTCGGCATGCTGCAAATGACCGACGAATCGGGCGTCGACGCCAAGCTGGTCGCTGTCGCGCATGACAAGGTCTGCCCGATGACCGCTGATCTCAAGTCGATCGACGACGTTCCGGCATACCTGAAGGACCAGATCAAGCACTTCTTCGAGCAATACAAGGCGCTGGAAAAGGGCAAGTGGGTGAAGGTCGAGGGTTGGGCGGGCATCGAAGCCGCTCACAAGGAAATCACCGAAGGCGTGGCGAGCTACAAGAAGTAGAGGGTAATCGCGAAGTGAAAGATTGATTTCGCTTTGCGAACACTTGGTAGGACTTTAAGGGGCAAGCCACAATGGTTTGCCCCTTTGCATTTGTTCGCTGAATTTTGGTGGTGAGACCTGCGCACCGCTGGTTTAAAGATAGAGAAAATTTCTTAAAGGTTTTCCGAGGCGCCCGGCAGGTCGCTGAGACCAATTGCACGTGCTGTGGAAGTTTTCGCGCAAGATTGCGTAGTTCTTTGAATCTGTTGAATTTTGTGTTTTTCCGGATAGAGTTCACCGGGGAAAAGCGGCTTTCGACCGGAGATTGGCAGTGGACAACTCGGGATTTGCGGCAGTTGGCATCATCGTCGAGTCCGAACGCGACCGTCGCGCGCTAGAGTATCTGCGCACTGTCTGCGGTGCCGAAGCTGTCCTGCGCGGGCGCCAATATGCTTTTGTACATAAATCTCCAATGAAAAATCAGGCGTTGCGCCGTTCACGCGGAATGTCATCCTATCGCGTCTACTCGAAGCGAAAGGGAGAAATCGGGTTGCTCGGCACCGTATTCAGCTAGAAGGCGCGCTTTCGACACAATCCTCCACCGATAGCCAGAGCGCACAGGGTCAGCAAACAGAACCCCGCTCCCGCATAGAATGTCGCGCCTGCCCCCAGACGGTCCCACAATTCGCCTGCGACGACGCTCGCCACAAGCATCGCCAGACCGCTCATCAAATTGAAGAAACCGAACGCGGTGCCTTTCAGGTCCGGTGGTGCTGCATGCGCGACCATGGTCGCCAGCAAGCCCTGCGTGAGCCCCATATGCAGGCCCCACAGCGCGACACCCAGCAGTACGACCGGCCAGTGGTTTCCATGCGCAAGTACGACATCCGATGCAATGAGTACCATTAGCCCGATGGCCAGCAGTTTGGTGTGGCTCATCGAATCGGCCAGTCTGCCAAATGGATAAGCTGACGCGGAATACACCAGGTTCATCGCAACCATGACGAGTGGCACCAGCGCCACCGGTACACCACCCTGCATCGCGCGCAATACAAGGAATGCCTCGCTGAATCGTGCGAGCGTGAACACCGCCCCAATGAACACAACCCACCAGTACGGCCGGCTCAGCTTCTTCAGGCTTTCGAGCTTCATCGGGTTGACGCGTTTCGCGTCCGAATGGTGTGCGGGTTCCTTGATGCCAAACACCAGCAACGCCACCGCGATGAGCCCCGGAATCACAGCCACCCAGAATACGAGACGAAAGTTGTCTGCCCACAGCAGCATCAACACGACGGCGAGCAACGGTCCGAGAAACGCGCCGACTGTGTCGAGCGATTGTCGCAAGCCATAGGCGGCGCCACGCAGGTGAGCGGGCGTGATATCAGCTACGAGCGCGTCGCGCGGCGCACCTCGCACGCCTTTCCCGATTCTGTCTGCGACGCGCGCCGTTAAAACGATGCCAGCTGTCGGCGCGAGCGCAAACAACGGTTTGCTCAACGCCCCCATGCCGTATCCGATGACCGCGAGCCATTTCCGGTTGCCAAGGTAGTCGCTGAGCGCGCCGGAGAACATTTTCACGACGGCGCAGTCGCTTCCGCGACGCCTTCAATCAGGCCCACCATCGTCGCGCTCGCGCCCAGACTCGTCACCAGGAACATCGGCAAAAGGCTGTGAATGATTTCCGAAGAGATGTCCATGAACATGCTGACGAAGCCGAGCATCCAGATACCACGTGGGATTTGGCTAAGCGTGCCGGCGCGCGGCGTGGAATTGGTCTGCATCTCGTCTCGATTCCGGAGTTGCCGGGTACAACAGCGGTATAGCCGTGCGCGGGGGCAACGCCATCATAGAGGCGTGCCAATGTCAGGGCGATGTTCCATAGGAACTCAGCGCTTGCTAATAACGCGACGTACGCTCGGCTACCTAAGTAGCGCAACCGAATTTCGTAACCAGGTCGTTCAAATCCACCGCTACGAAAGCCCAAGCCTGCTCGGCAGGCAGGTCACTCCGTTGGGCCGGTCCGTGTTCACACGGCCTGGCGACGACCGCGGTCTCGTTTCGGAAACGATGACGGATGATTGTGACCGCAACCATTTTTAAGCCGAAGTTATCGGTCAAACTCCTTCGTTTGCTCGGCTTCTTCAAACTTCTTGCCCAGACCTGTTGGCACGAGAATCAGAGACCGGTCCGTCGGGTCATAGTTTTCGGCCAACTTGAACGCTTCGGAAATGATTGCTTGCACGTCCTGCCGCAACATGGTCACGTCGAAAGGTAGATTTGCCGCGAATGGGTCCCAGTCGAAGCAGCCAACAACTGCAGACTTCCACGCGTCGGGCGACAACGTCGACGTGAACTGAACCACCCCTTCAAACGCGGTAATCGAATTCATCAGCAAACCGGCTGGAAGTCGTCCGAGTTTTTCATAGCGAGTTGAGAGTACGCGTTTGGCAGCAGCGGCGTTATATCCACAACAGTCGATTGCATCTGCAGCAGGCGTCATTTGACGAGCTTCGAAAGCGTCTCTGAATCCTGCGATACGCATCTCGGTCGCATATTCATCCGCTACACCTCCTAGCAAGACCAACTCGTCTGGCGCCGCGCCCCGTGCTAGCAGCTTTTCAATCAGCACATCCGTAATAGCCTGAGCGCCTTTGCGGTTATCGGTAACGACCGACGGCGCACCGTCTCCTGGCAGGTCCAGATTGATGGAAGGGACGCCTGCAGCCGAACAGAGCGCGTTCAGTGGTGTCGGGTTACGCACGCCGGCGATAAATAGCAGCTCAACCCGCTGCGATAGAAGCGTTTCAGTAACGCTCACCTCGACTGCAGGGTCGCGCTGAGTGCCCACAACGATCGGACAAAGGCCACGGCTACGAGCCTGCTCTTCGAAGGTTTCGGCGAGCCCCGCAAAAAAACGGTTCCGATAATGGGGAAGAACCATACCCACTAGACCCGAGCGCGATAACCGGAGTCCTCGAGCTTTCATGTTGACGTTATACCCAAGCTGGCGGGCGCTTTCGAGTACTCGGTTCGCAGTTTCCTCCTTGATTCGATAGCGGACCCAACTGCCGTTCAGCACCATGCTGACCGTAGCCGTCGAGGAACCTGTCGCCTTTGCGACGTCATAAATCGTGGACTTGCGTCCGGGGTTGCTGCTTGCCATCAACTTGCTCCGAGAGCATTGCGCCGTTATGTCCCGAAAAGGTAGCCGTTTCGCGACAGTACCCAACACCAGGGTTTTTCCGGCTCGACCGATCTGCTAAATAGATTCAGCATACACCGACCCGAATTGCTAAATGGATTTAGCAACTTTAGCAAAATACGAAGTCGGGCCCTTTATCAGTCATTCAGGGCGTCTGCGTGCCCAGGCGTCTACCGGAGGAGACATGTTCAAGAACATCATCCGCACTTTGGGTGCCGGCGCAGTCGCGCTAGCTTTGACGACGAGTTTTGCATCGGCCTCGCCTGACAAGCCCGTAATCGGTATTGTTGTGAAGATTGGGGGCATTCCATGGTTCAACGCCATGGAAGCGGGAATCAAGAAGCGCGCTGACCAGCTCGGCGTCAAGGCATTCATGGTCGGGCCAACGAGCGCTGACCCGGCGCTCCAGGTACGAGCAATCGAGGACTTGATTGCGCAACACGTAGACGTCATCGGCGTCGTGCCGAACGACGCACAGGTTTTGGAACCCGTTCTTCAGCGCGCCAGAGCAGCCGGTATCAAGGTCATTACCCACGAGTCCCCGAAGCAGCAGAACGTGGACTGGGACTTTGAACTGGCCTCGGTCAAGGGGTTTGGCGATGCTTACGGAAAACGCCTCGGCGAGGCGCTGGGCGGGAAAGGTGAATATGCCGTGTTCGTCGGGTCCTTGACCGTACCACTCCATAACGCCTGGGCGGATGCGGCGATCGCCTATATCAAGGCCAACTATCCCGGGATGACGCTCGTCGGGGACCGCTACGGCGTCGCTGAAGACGTCGACGCATCCCGCAAAACTGCGCTTGACCTGATGCGAGCTCATCCCAACTTGAGGGGCATCCTTGCGTTCGGCAGCCAGGGCCCCATTGGGGCAGCTCGCGCGGTCGCGGAGCAGCAGGCCAAAGGAAAGGTCCAGGTTCTTGGACCGTTCTCGCCCGGACAGGGCCGAAAGCTCGTCCATGATGGCGTGCTGAGCGGCGGATACATGTGGAATCCGGAAGTCGCTGGCGAAGTGTTTGTGACCTTGGGCACGATGCTGGCGAAGGGACAGCCGATTAAAGATGGCACAAATATCCCGGGTCTGGGCGTTGTTCACCCCGACGGTCACAACCTGATTGTCGACAACCTGGTGGACCTCAACGCCAAAACCGTTGACGACCTCGCGAAGATGGGCCTCTGACAGCAATCTTTTTGCCGAACGGGTGAGCGCAGTTGTAGCGCTGCTCACCCGGAAGTTAACGGTACGACACATCTGGTCGCCAGCCAGTCACGTGCAAGTACCATCGGAGCGTTTCCATGAGTCAACCAGCTTCCATCAACGTCCTCCTTTCTCAACGAGGTGATGCGCACACGGCATCGGGCGCGCTCGACACCGACCGTATGCCCCTGCTCAAGCTCGAGAACATTTCCAAAATCTTCGGCGGCGTTAAGGCGCTGCGGGCAGTGAAGTTCGACGTCATGCCCGGAGAAGTTCTCTGCCTTGCGGGTGAGAATGGCTGCGGCAAGAGCACCATCATCAAGATTATCAGTGGGGTCTATCAGCCGGAACCTGGCGCAGTGATGCTCATGGAAGGTGAGTCAATCGAAGGCCTCGACCCGGCCAGGGCCCGTGACCTCGGTATTCAGGTCATCTGGCAAGACCTGGCGCTTTTCCCCGAAATGACCGTCGCGGAAAACATCGCTTTCGAGCAAAACCTGGGGTCTCGTCCGCGCATCGTTAGCTATGGAAAGATGAAGGAGGCGGCACGCCGGATTCTTGAGCGGCTCGGAGTCTCCATCGACCTCAACCGTTCTGTTCGCTCGCTATCAATTGCCCAGCGCCAGGTCGTGGCAATCGCCAGAGCGCTTGTTCGCGACGCACGTCTTGTCTTCATGGACGAGCCGACTGCCTCGCTCAGTCATGCTGAGACCGAAGCTCTGCTGAAAATTGTCCGGCGACTTTCTGCGGACGGAATTGCCGTGGTGTTCGTCAGCCATCGCCTCGCTGAAGTGCTAGACGTCTGCACTCGCGTGACCGTTTTCCGCGATGGACAATACGTCGGCACCTTTCCCACCGAAGGGATGACGCAAACCCGCCTCACGGAATTGATGACGGGCCGCACTTTCGACTACGAAGTACGCACGACAGACCTGACGAAAGCGCCGGTTGTGCTAGAGGTACAGGGGTTGTCACGAGCTCGTCAATACCATGACGTGTCGTTCAAGGTGCGACGAGGCGAGATTCTTGGCGTCACGGGACGCCTTGGCGCAGGAAGAACGGAAGTCGCATTGTCGCTTTTCGGAATGACGCGCCCAGGTGCGGGTTCCATCCGGCTCGACGGAGAAGAGATTTCGCTGCGAACAAATCGTGACGCTATCCAGGCAGGGATAGCTTACGTGTCCGAAGACCGACTTCAACTCGGCCTTGTACAGCCGCAATCAATCGGAGACAACACGGTCGCGGCAGTGTTGGACAAGCTTCTGGACAGCACCCATCTCATTGCTTCCAAAAAGCGCAACGTGCTGATTCAAGACTGGATTCAGCAGCTGGCCGTGAAAATCGGGAAACCGGACGACGCGGTCTCAACACTGTCCGGCGGGAATCAGCAGCGCATCGTGCTCGCCAAGTGGTTGGCAACAAACCCGAAGCTTCTAATTCTGGATTCGCCCACCGTCGGCGTCGACGTCGGCGCCCGTGCTGGCATCTTCGCCATCATCCACAAGCTCGCTGCTGAGGGTATGGCCATCTTGCTGATATCGGACGAGATTCCGGAGGTCTACTTCAATTCCGACCGAATTCTGCATATGCGCGACGGCCGCGTTGTTAAAGAGTACGTGCCGGGAACAACAACGATGGAACAAATCGAGCGAGACGTCCATGCCTGATTTTCGCAAACTCGGAATCGGTTCGATTGAGGCTCTGCTGATTCTCGTTATCGCCATCATGGTGATTGGCCTCAGCCTTTCAACCTCGACATTTCTTACTCTTCCAAACCTGTTCGACCTGCTTAACCAGAGTTCCGTCAACATCATTTTCGCAGTCGGGCTACTGGTCGTGCTGATTGCTGGTGGCATTGATATCTCATTCGCCGTCGGCGCATCGGTGGTCCAGTACCTGACCGCGTTGACAGTGATGCGGCTCGGCGGTGGCAACTGGGCGCTCGGCTTCATTGTGTCTGCCTGCTTCGGGTTCGTGCTTGGCTCCATCAACGCCACGATTATCTACAGATTTCGCATCGTCTCGATTGTTGTGACGATTGCCACGTTTAACGTGTTTTTCGGTGGATTGATGTTTCTCACGGGCGGGGTGTCCATCTACGACCTGCCGGACTGGTGGACCAATAGAGTCTCTATCATCAATTTCAACACCGCGAGTGGTAATGCGAATCTCGCACTGCCTGTGGCTGTGATGGTCGTCATGGTCATAGCAACATGGTTTCTGCTACGGCGCACGACAACCGGTCGACAGCTCTACGCCATGGGCGACAACCCCGAGGCGGCGCGACGCGTGGGAGTCAATATAGGTGCGATGCATTACATCGCCTTTGGCTGGCTCGGCATGATGGCTGGAATTGCCGGACTCATGCAAGCCCACTACGTGCAGGAAGTCGTTCCGAACGCGTTTTACGGCCGTGAACTGGATGTGCTCGCTGCTGTGGTGCTCGGTGGTGCAAGGTTAGGCGGCGGGCGCGGCACAATCCTCGGCGCCATCCTTGGCATCCTCCTGACCGCTATCACCGCCAACGGCCTGAACTTGCTCGGTATCTCGCCGTATGCGTTCAAGATGATTATCGGGGCCATCATTCTTATCGCTATTACGTTGTCGAGCGGCGGTTTCGCCAAGCTCGTCGGAACGCGATTCACGTCACAAAGCGTAAAGGCCTCGTCATGAAAATGTCCTCATCTCAACGCGCGGCCGCGCCACTCGTACCGGCAGACGTCGCCGGGTTGCTTGGCTTTCTGCTCCTGGTCATCGCGGTCCTGAGTTTCGCGTCTGACCGATTTTTCTCGGCGAGCACATTCGTTTCGGTAGCGTTCCAGTTGCCGGAACTCGGGTTCTTTACGCTGGCGATGTTGATGCCCCTGATTTCCGGCGGCTTCAATCTCGCGGTGACTTTCACTGCGAACATATCGGGGTTGGCGATGGCGTGGGTGCTTCATACGTACGGCGGCGCGGACGCCGGCGCGGTAGCCATCATCCTCGGCATTGCTGCCGCATTGGCCACCGGCTCCGCAGCCGGTTGGGTGATGGGTGCCGTCATTGCCCGCACCGGAGCAAGCCCGATCCTCGTGTCTTTATCGATGATGATTTTCTTGCGCGGATTAGGGGAGTTCCTCACACGTGGGGGCGACATCTCCGGGTTTCCGCCGTTTGTGCGCGAAATGGGCAACGGCGTCTTCCTCGGCGTACCGATTCCCCTCCTGATTTTTCTCGGCTGCGCATTACTTTGGCACGTTGTCATGACACGGTCGCGGCTAGGCTTCGCCACACGCATGATTGGTTCAAATCTGGAAGCAACGCGATATTCCGGCATCGCGACGACACGCGCCGTTACCCGAATCTACATGCTGTCGGGGCTGATGTGCGGCATCGCGGGCGTGGTGATGGCAGCCCAGTTCAACTCGGTTCGCGTTGGCCATGGCGAGGCCTTTCTGCTCATCTCCGTGCTTGCGTGCTTCCTGGGTCGCGTCGATCCATTCGGCGGCTTTGGCCGCGTGGTTCCGGTCGTGATTGCACTTGTGATTCTGCAGGTTATCGCTTCAGGCCTCAATTTGCTCGGTGCCAACCAACACCTGGCGACTGCGTTGTGGGGTGTCTTCCTGCTTGCCGTGATGCTCTTCCGTTGGGCATGGGCTAACGGTATTTCGAAAACTTTGGTCCGCAGGCGCGTGACCGCATCTGAAGGAGTTACACAATGAATAAGCTTGGCGTACACGCACTGGTATGGGCTGGCGACCTCACCCCCGAATCGACTCGCAAGGTTTTGAGCCAGACCAAAGCCGCTGGGTTCGACCTGGCTGAACTATCCTTGCATGGTCCGAAGGTCATGGACCTGGCGCTCACGCGGGATTTGCTGCAAGAGCATGAGCTGGATATCGGTTGCTCGCGCGGTCTCACCTTTGATGCGGACGTGTCCAGCGAGGATTCTGCCACGGTCGCGCGCGGGGTTTCGATGTTGGAGGAGGGTATCAGCGTCACGGCAGAGCTGGGTGGAGGCTACTTCGGCGGGATTCTTTACGGCGCGATGGGAAAATACAACGCACCGGTTACCAAACAAGGCCGCCGCAACGCGATTGATTCACTCAAACGTATTGCTGATTTCGCGTTGAAGAAGAACGTGACGCTTGGGCTTGAAGTGGTAAATCGCTACGAGACCAATTTGCTGAACACTGCATCGCAGGCGCTTGCCATGATTGACGAAGTCGATGCGCCCAATGTTGTCGTTCATCTCGATACGTATCACATGAACATTGAGGAGTCCGATTTCATGCAACCGGTTCTGCAATGTGGCAAGCGTCTTGGCTATGTTCATATCGGGGAAAGCAATCGCGGGTACCTCGGGTCGGGGACTATCGACTTCTCTCAGTTCTTCCATGCACTCGCCATGATTGACTACAAGGGCGTCGTGACTTTTGAGAGCTTCTCGTCGACGGTCGTCAACGAGCAGTTGTCCAATGCGTTGGCAATCTGGCGCAACTTGTGGGACGACGGTATGGACCTGGCGAAACATGCGCGGGAGTTCATCGCGGGTGGCATCAACGCCGCCGCGCGAGCAAAATCGCACCACTAGACATCCACCGGGTGAAGTACGTGTCGCGACAGCACAAAGCGTTGAGAAATGTTGACGCGAGCGGTTCGGCAATCGGGCCTCGGCGAGGCTAAGAATAGTTCTCGCCGACCGCCATTTTTTTGGAATACCTCGGATTATGTCGACGATTGAAGATCGCTACCTCGGTCGCCTCCACCAGTTAATTTCTGACGGGCGGCGCCAAATCCTCGGTTTGGTTGGTGCGCCGGGTGCAGGCAAATCAACACTGGCGCAAGCAATCCTTGATGCTTTTCCCGGAAAGGCAGTGGTTGTGCCGATGGATGGGTTTCATCTTGCGAATGTCGAACTCGCACGGCTCGGTCGCGCATCCCGCAAAGGTGCGGAAGATACGTTTGACAGTGCGGGGTATGTCGCACTCCTGAGGCGCCTGCGTGACCAGCGTCACGACGAAACAATCTACGCTCCCACATTTCGCCGGGAAATTGAAGAACCCATCGCCGGCGCAATCCCTGTGGAGCCTGATACGCCGCTTGTAGTCACTGAAGGGAATTACCTGCTTCTCGAGCATGGCCATTGGAAAGCTGCGCGACCGTTGCTCGACGAAGTTTGGTATGTCAACGTCGACCCAGACCTGCGACGGCAGCGTCTTGTTACCCGGCATATTGGCTTCGGCCGGGACCAGGCTGCAGCAGAACAGTGGGTTCAGAAAACCGACGAAGTGAACGCGACCTTGATTGATTTAACCAGAGAGCGTGCCGATTTTCAATTTCATTGGTCGTCATAAGTCACATTGAGGGGTTTGGGCTGGCGAGTCGCGGGTGACGCGACGTCGTGCGGGCACGTCGAATCGTCGTCGTGGCAACTTGGTCGGGGTCGCACGGTCCAAGAGCCGTGGCCCATTGGCTGCCCTCTGCGGGGGGCGATGTTCTGCCATCACTGCACGCCCATCGGGCTAAACGGAGGACTGGTGCGTCTAAAGCGTTTCTTTGCATGGCTGCTGTGCTTTGCAGCAGTTGGTTCAACCGCTGCACGGGCGAGCGACATTCAATGTTCTACAACTCGTCAGCCGGCCGAGCGCGTGATATGTGACCACGCAATTCTGGACAACGAATACGACGATATCGTTGCGCAGCAGCAGGCTCTGCTGAGCAGTGGGAAGCTCTCACCCCAACAACTGGCCCACTGGAGGCAGTCACGGAACGCCTGCACTGACGTCCATTGTATTGATACGGTATTCGCGAAGTGGAAGGCGATGGCCAAGTCGGTCGAAGCCGCTACTGCGACTGTACCGGCTCCGGTTATGGCTTCGGCCACGGCTCTGGCCCCTGTCGGACCCACTGCGGATGCAAACGCGCTTCCCGCATCCCAAGCTTTGCCGACATCGGAAGCATCTCTTGTGCGTCAAGGGAGTGCCGCAGGGGTGGCGCTTCCGAAACCTGTGGAGACGCAAGCATCTTCGCCTATGGTCGCGTCTGCTTCTTCTAGCGCAAGTGAGTCCCGTAGCACGACCGGCATGAGCGCCGGCCTGATGACGGCCTTGCTTGTCGCGGTTGGATTCGGCGTTCTCTTCCAACGCCGAAAGAGGAACGGTGGAAGCACCGGCGAACCACCAGGTGATGTTCGACGAAAGGACAAGCCTTGAGTGAGCCCCATCGAAGGGCATGGAGCGAAGCGACGCCGCGTTGTGATTTGGGTGACTTTCATTCGAAAGTACTCTGAGATCGGATTTTTCGGATGTGGCGCCTTCCGGCGTCGTTTCAATACCCGCGCCAATCCCGATGCTCGCGCCACTCGTGCTCGCGCCATTCCTGGCGGCGCCATTCACGTTCACGCCACTCGCGACGTTCACGCCATTCGCGGGCTCGCCAGTCGTCACCATCGCCGTACGCGACGGCGACAGGTGCGGGAGCATACACGACGGGAGGTGGCGGTGCGTACACCGGTTCTGCAGGCGCATACACGGCCCCGGGGATGCCCAGTCCTATGGCGACGTCGACGTGTGCCGATGCTGCCGCTGATGCTGCGGTCAAGCTAATAGAGGAATGGTCGACCCGGTTGCCGGGGACACCCTTGGTCTGGTCTCAACTTGAGAGGAGGACCGGATTTACCCGGCCGGCTCTTGCAGCAAAGCCCAGCATCAGGGAGGCTTACGACAAGGCGAAGGCTGGAACTTGAGCCTCCGTCGGAACGCCGGATGAATTCAGTAAGCTGACGAAAAAACCGCGTGAGCCTGCAAGAGCCACGCGGGTTTTTCCATGGGCGGCGTTTTCAGGGATTCCACTCCCTGCCCAGCGTGTCTTGTCGTCAGTGCGCCTTTCTGGCCAGGCGTTGCAGCGCATAGATACAACGCATCGAATGGATGAACCGAAGGCATTTTTAAATATCAGTGTTAACCCTTATCATTCGGCGGCCGTGGCAGGTTTTCCGCCGTCGGCGTATTAATGCGCTGAGGTAGCGCCAACGTGCGTTTTTTGGAAGCCCACTGCCCGGATGCTGAATCGCAAGTCCAACCCTTCGTCGCTGCGCTGGCCGAGCCGCCTGTACGCGCTCGTCACCGCGATCTACCGCAGACGGCCGGTATGGATGGTGTCGTTTTCGACGAGCGAGGCCAATCTGTCGGAAGGGCTGAGAGCCGCCTGCGCGTCCACCGCCATGCTGGTGCTCGGCAATCTGCTGCACGACCCGGTATTTGCGTGGGCCGCGATCGGCGCTTTCTGGACCTGTCTCGCGGACGCGGCCGGTTCGAATCGCGCGCGCTTCGCCTCGATGGTGGGCTTTGCGCTTCTGTCCACCGTGTGCGGTGGCGTGACCGCCTTCGCGTCAGGTGAGGGACCGGTGTTCGCTGCGCTCGCTATTCTGGTATTCACGACGCTCGGCGCGTTCGGCAGGATCTGGGGAGCAGCGACGTCACAGGTGACGATTCTCGCGGCGACCGCATGCGTGGTGATGGTCGACCGGCCGATGCACCACCTTCGCGAGGGCGTGGCGTTTCTCGGCATCTATCTGGCCGGATGCCTGTTCGCCGTTGTGCTGAGCTTGACCGTCTGGCGTATTCATCCGTTCGGCACGAGCCGCGCTTCGCTGCGTGCGGTGTATCTGCGTCTGGCTGACATCGCCTTCGACAGCGCGCGCCTGCTCGAAGCGCGCGCAGCGCCGGGCGAGTGGGCGACGCATGCCGCGAAATTTCGCGCCGATGCACGCGCTGCGCTGGAACGCTCGCGCAAGGCACTGGCGAACGTGCCTGGTTCGAGAACGGCCGGCCGGGAAGCCTACGACAACCTGCTCGCCCTGCTGACCGAGAGTGAAGCGCTCTTTGCGTACCTGATTGCGGTCACCGGCGCCTGCGAAAAAACCCCCGAAGACGCACCTCGCGCCAGACGTGCGGCTCGGCTGCTGACCGGGCTGGGCGAGGTGCTGCGAAGAATCGGCACGGCCAGCAACGACGCGCAATGGAACCGTCTCGCTAATCTGCAACTCCGTTTGCGACGCCTTGCGCGGCGACTCGAATCCGCGCTGATGGAACCGGTGACATTGAAGTTCGACTTCGAACTGGTCGATTTCACGCCGACGACTGCCCAGCCGCTCGGGTGGTCGGACAGTGCCGCCAGGCTGCTGACGCGGACGTGGTCGACCCTCAAGGCAAACTTTTCCGTTCAGTCGGTCGGCTTGCGCCACGCCGCTCGCGTCGGCGTCACGACCACGGCGGGTTTTCTGGTCATTCGGGCGCTCGGACTTCCCTTCGGTTACTGGGCAACCATGGCGACGCTGCTGATCCTGCAACCGTCCATCGCCGCGACTTGGCCACGGAGTATCGAGCGCGCTGCCGGGAGCATCGTCGGGGGCGTGCTGGCGGCCGCGATCGGCTATGCGATTCATTCGCCTCTCGGCATTTCACTGGCGGTGTTTCCGCTGGTGGTGGCCACCATGGCGCTGCGTCCCGTCAGCTACAGCCTCTTCGTACTTTTCCTGACGCCGACCTTCGTGCTCGTGGCCGACTTCGCGACGCCCGGCGCCAGCGAATTCGCCTACGCGCTCACGCGGCTCGGCAACAATGTGCTCGGTTGTGTATTGGCGCTGCTGGCAACGTTCTATCTGTGGCCGACGCGGGAAAAGGTCGACTATCGCGCCTATCTGAGCGAGGCGGTGCGGGCCAATCTTGCGTATCTGAGAGCGGCACTGGAGTCGCCGGACCGAAGCGAGAAGGACATGGAACGCCTGCGCCGAGCCGCGGGTTTGGGCAGCAATAACGCCGAGGAAGCCATCGGCCGCATTCGACTCGAAAAGCTCGAGGACTCGATGGTCGACACGGTGACGCTGACGGTGCTGAGCGTGTTGCGAAAGATGGCGGGAACGGCGACCCAACTGCGCTTGAGTACGAACCGGCGCAGCATGCACGATGAACTCGGCGCGTGGATCGACACCACGAGTGCCGACATCGACGCGGCATTGAACAGGACGTTGCGGCCGATCCGGCACGACCTTCCCCCGCGGGAGCGGTTGACGTCGCTGGAGGCGGACGCGGTGGGTGAAATCGCGCTGATGCATCGGCTGCTAACTGAGCGGATGCGCGAGGCGAGAGGTTAGGCCGGGGGGAGCTCGTCGGTGCCAACCGGCTCTGGTTCGGGCACAGGCAACACCGATTCGAGCGTGCGCAGTCCCGCTCCTAGCGCCCGCTTTTCGGCAGCGGGCAAACGCTTGACCCAATACTCGGCGCGCGAAGCGCTTGACCGGTCGGCCAACTCAAACGACACCAGCACCTGCACCGGTTTGCGCGAACGCGTATAGCGCGCGCCTTCACCGCTCACATGCTTGTCGAAGCGAGCCTGCACATCGGTGGCAATGCCGGTATAGACGCTGCCGTCCGAGCATTCGAGCAGATACAGAAACCACGCCATGGGTACGCTTCAACCTTTGAACGGATTGTGTTCGCGCAGCTCGTCCACATACGCGTGGATGCTGTTCTTTTCGTTGTCGAGGAAGTGACCGACCGCATCGGCGAAGGCCGGATGGGCGAGCCAATGCGCCGAGCGCGTCACAGTCGGCAAAAAACCGCGCGCCATCTTGTGCTCGCCCTGGGCGCCACCTTCGAACGCACCGAGCTTTTCCTCGATGCAGAATTCGAGCGGCTGATAGTAGGCGGTCTCGAAGTGCAGGCAGGGCACGTGTTCCAACGCGCCCCAGTAACGGCCATAGAGCGTGCCGCCGGTTTTCTCGTCGCGCTGATAGACCACGAGCGAGCTGGCGATCGGCTTGCCTTCGTATTCGGCGATCACCAGCAGCAGATTTTCCGGCATCGACGCGCCGATCATCCGGAAGAAATCGAGGTTCAGATACGGACTCGAAAAGTGCTCGCGGTAGGTTTGCCGATAACACTTGCTGAAGAATCGCCAGTCGGCGTCCTGGATATCCTCGCCGCGAATCCGGCGCATCGTCACGCCTGCCTCCTGAACCTTGCGACGCTCCGCGCGGATGTTCTTGCGCTTCTTCTGTTCGAGCGTGGAGAGGAAATCGTCGAAGTCGCGATAGCCGTCGTTCAGCCAGTGGAACTGCACGCCTTCGCGCTGCATCATGCCCATATCGGTCAACGCGCTCGCCTCCGTTTCGGTCGGAAACAGCACGTGCAGCGACGACACGTCGGCCTGCTCGGCGAACGCCATCAGCGTCGCGGCCAGATGCCTGAGCGCATGCGTATCCGCCGACAACAGCCGGTTGCCCTGCACCGGTGTGAACGGCACCGCGCACAGCAGCTTCGGGTAATACGGCAGACCGTTGCGTTTGTACGCGTCGGCCCACGCCCAATCGAAGACATATTCGCCGTACGAGTGCCCCTTCAGATACACGGGCGCGGCGGCCGCGAGCCTGTTCGTGCGCGGGTCGGTGAGCGTGACGAATTGCGGCGCCCAGCCGGTATCCGCGACCGCGCAACGAGTCGCGTGCAATGCGCTCAAGAACTCGTGCCGCAGAAACGGCGTGGGCTGCGCTTGCTGGGCGAGGAGGGCATTCCATTCCGCGGCGTCCACCTCGGAGGGCGACGCCAGAATGCCCGTGCGATAATCAAAGCGTTCCTGGTTCAATCTGTGTGACTGTTCCCAATGAGCGACGCCAGGCGTTTAGCGATGCGTCGTTCGTTTATCCGATTTGTCCGTTGCCGTCGAGCTAACCAGCCGCGGTACTCGCAAGCCGTCTGGCTTGCCTGCCGATCCTGCCATGAAGACCCGAATCGCTCTTGCTCAAATCAATGTCACCGTCGGCGACTTCGCCGGCAATGTCGCGAAGATTGTCGCTGCCGCGCGCGCCGCGCACAACGATGGTGCGAAGCTGCTGATTGCGCCTGAACTCGCGCTCTCCGGCTACCCGCCCGAAGATCTGTTGCTGCGTCCCGCGTTCTACACCGCGAGTGCGGCGGCGCTCGCCGATCTGGCCGCGCAACTGAAGCCCTTCGCCGGCTTGCATGTGATCGTCGGCCATCCGCTGCGTGACCTGGCGCACAGCGTGGCGCACGGCCATGGTAATGCAAACGCGCCGATCGAGCGCGGCGTCCCGCCGGTCGATACCTTCAACGCGGCCTCGCTGATCGTCGATGGGGAAGTGATCGGCACCTATCGCAAGCAGGATTTGCCCAATACCGAGGTGTTCGACGAGAAGCGCTACTTCGCTTCCGACCCGCAGCCGTTCGTGTTCGAACTGGACGGCGTGAAGTACGGCGTGGTGATTTGCGAGGACGCATGGCATGCGTCGGCCGCGCAAATGGCGAAGGCGGCGGGCGCGCAAGTGCTGCTGATTCCGAACGGTTCGCCGTATCACCTGAACAAGGAAGCGGTGCGCTTCGACATTCTGCGCGCGCGGATTCGTGAGACCGGCTTGCCCATGGTCTACGTGAACATGGTCGGCGCGCAGGACGAACTGGTGTTCGACGGCGGCTCATTCGTACTCGACGAAAAGGGCGAGCTGGTCGCGAAGATGGCGCAGTTCGAGGAAGGCAACGCGATTGTCGAGTTCGACGGCGGCAAGCCGGTGCCCACGGCGATCGCACCGGAGCTCTCGCTCGAAGCACAGGTGTATGCCGCGCTCGTGATGGGCGTGCGCGACTACATTAACAAGAACGGCTTCCCCGGCGCGCTGATCGGCCTGTCGGGCGGCGTGGATTCGGCGCTGGTGCTGGTCGTCGCGTGCGACGCGCTGGGCGCCGACCGCGTGCGCGCGGTAATGATGCCCTCGCGCTATACCGCGGACATTTCAACCACCGACGCAGCCGAGATGGCGCGCCGCGTTGGCGTGCGTTACGACGAAATCGCGATCGCGCCGATGTTCGACGCGTTCCGTGGCTCGCTCGCCGAAGAGTTCGCCGGCCGCGCCGAAGACGCCACCGAAGAAAATATTCAGGCTCGCATCCGCGGCACCTTGCTGATGGCGCTGTCGAACAAGTTCGGCTCGATCGTGCTGACCACCGGCAACAAGAGCGAGATGGCAGTGGGCTACTGCACGTTGTACGGCGACATGGCCGGCGGCTTTGCGGTGATCAAGGACATCGCCAAGACGCTGGTCTACAAGCTGTGCCATTACCGCAATCAGGCCACTACGTTCGGCAAGCAGAACGTGATCCCCGAGCGGATTCTGACACGCGCGCCGTCGGCCGAACTGCGCGACAACCAGACCGATCAGGACAGCTTGCCGCCGTACGAAGTGCTCGACGCGATCATGCGCATGTACATGGAAGAGGATCGCTCGCTTGCCGAAATCATCGCGGCGGGCTACGCGGTTGACGACGTGAAACGCGTCACGCGCCTCATCAAGATCAACGAATACAAACGCCGTCAGGCGCCGATCGGCATTCGCGTCACGCATCGCGCGTTCGGCCGCGACTGGCGTTATCCGATTACGTCGCGCTATACCGAACCGGTGGAGTGAGCTTCAGGCGAACGGCTGCGGACTTACTGACTTACCCCATAGCAGACCAGAAGCGCGCGCCGGATTGCCGCAACGCATCCGGCGCGGCGTAGAATAAAAATCATCCATTTCCCTTTCAACCTTCCAGTCACGAGATGAGGTCCGCCATGAAGCGCATCACTGCAGTCATCAAACCGTTCAAACTCGACGAAGTGCGCGAGGCGCTTGCTGAAGTCGGCCTCACGGGGTTGACCGTGACGGAAGTCAAAGGCTTCGGTCGGCAAAAAGGCCACACTGAGCTCTATCGTGGTGCAGAGTATGTGGTCGACTTTCTGCCGAAAGTGAAGATCGAAGTGGTGGTCGCGGACAACCAGTGCGATCAGGTGATCGACGCGATCATCGGCGCGGCGCGCACCGGCAAGATCGGCGACGGCAAGATTTTCGTCGCGGACGTGGAGCGTGTGATCCGGATTCGCACGGGTGAGGAGAACGAAGCGGCAGTTTGAGCGGTTCGACTCGCACTGTTGAAACGCCGGGTTAAAGCGCCGGCATTGACATCTTCGGCACGCACGCACCGATCAGGTGCGCCGGGGCATTGGCAAAACCGTGCGCGCTAATAAAAAACGGTGCGATACCCTTTCGGACATCGCACCGATACGCGCCTCTCGCAGCAGCGTGAAAAAGATTCTCTTGAAGAACTTCTGACTACACCCCGAAGGAAATCCCCTCGGGGCACACTGTTCGATTAGAACGAGTGTTGAATACCTGCGTACACGCCGGTCTGGCTATGACCCGGCAGCGGGTTCTCGTCGTACGAGCCTGCGGGCGACACATTCGGGTTGCCCGTACCACCAACACCTGCGGTGTTCGCGTCGAGGCCGAAGTTAGCCGTCTTGCTGTTACGCGCCGTTGCAACCTGGATGTCCAGCAGCGTGCGCTTGGACAGGTTGTACGAACCGCCGATCGTGTAGATCGTTGCGTTACCCGCGCCCTTGTTCGCATTCACGTGATAAACCGCCGCGATCAGTGCAGCAGCCGGCGTGGCTTGCCACGTCACACCACCCCATTCGTGATCGAGCGAGGTCGGTGCCGTGCCTGCTGCGCTAGCCGCAGCCGACGTACGGATCGCCTGGTACGCGCCCTGGATCTTGAACTGACCGAGGAACACGTTGACCGCGCCGGTGTATTCACGCGATGCCGTGAACGGGTCGGTGAATTGACCATTCGCGCTGTTGCGGATTTCGTCGTACATACCGCGCAACTGGAACAGCGACGAGGTGTACGTGAGTTGCAGACCGGCTTCGCGGCCTTGCGGCGTTGTGCCGTTACCGTTCCAGTTCGTGGCGTTCGACAGTGCGTACTGGCCGTACACGTCAAAGCCGTAGAGTTTCGGCGACTGATACGAAATGTTGTTGCTCGATTGCGGCCAGTTGCGGCCACGCACCAGCGAAGCCGACGACCAGTTCGATTGACCGAACGGGTCGAAGTCCCACACGCCGTTCGAGATGAACAGTTCGCGACCCAACAGCAACGTACCGTATGCGTCGTTCGACATACCGACCGTTGCCCAACGATTGAAGAGACCGCCGCCGCCAGGACCCTGACCGTTCATGGTGTTGAACGAACCTTCCAACTGGAACAGGACCTTGTTGCCGCCGCCGATGTCTTCGACACCCTTCATGCCCCACAAGCTCGTACCCCAGTCACCGCTTTCCGCACGGAAACGCGACGTGGAACCGGTATAGCTATTGTTCGGAAGGCCGCTGATGTATTCCAGGCCGGCGTCAAGGCGGCCGTACAGCGTTACGCTGCTTTGGGCGTGCGCAACTACACCGGCTGTCATCAACGCAGCGGCGAGCAAAGCTTTCTTCATCTTCTCCTCCATACCCTGTCAAAAAGTGAAACCTAGTACTGCGAATGGTGTTCGGACGCAAGCGCGCCGAACAGAAATCGGTACCAGGGAGATTAGCGGGTGGATTGGGTCTCCTGCCGTGACGGATAGCCTCAGCGGGCTATTCTTCGCGCCATGCCGATCCCTCGCCGACCGGTTCTCCTCTGTTGCTTTGAAGTGAAACTACTTTTAATGAACTTTGTTTTGCTACTTTGGTTACTAATTTATCAAAAATACCCTGGGGTGGGAGAAGAAATTAGTACCGGCTTGGGCCGGTGTCTCCAAATTGCAATACGAATGTGTGCAAGGAATCGTTGCGATGTCCCAAAAAAGGCGGGAAACCCTTATGCCGCAAGGGAATCACGGATTGGGACGGGCAGCGTTAAGGATTGCCACTATTGACGCTTCAAATGCGGCAGAGTAAGGCGGAAAGAGGATGGTTCCGGGCACGTTCGTGCCATTTTCGAGGCCAGAACGGCCGGAATGCACAGGTGAGCGAAGTAAAAAAGGCGCTCGTAAGCGCCTTGTAATGTTACTTTGACTGCAGCCCAAATACCAGGCTTTACGGCAGTCTTATTTGAGACTGCCGGAGAGGAACTGCTTGAGCCGTTCGCTCTTCGTGTTTCTGAAGACTTCGTCCGGATGGCCTTCTTCTTCGACCCGGCCTTGATGCAGGAACATCACGTGATTCGACACGTTGCGCGCGAACGCCATTTCGTGGGTGACGACGATCATCGTGCGGCCTTCTTCGGCGAGCGTCTGCATGACTTTGAGCACTTCACCGACCAGTTCGGGATCGAGCGCCGAAGTCGGTTCATCGAATAGCATCACATCAGGGTGCATGGCCAGTGCGCGCGCGATCGCGACGCGTTGCTGCTGACCGCCCGACAGATGTGACGGGTACTGCTTCTCAAGACGAGGTGCGAGGCCTACTTTCTCGAGATACTCACGCGCGCGCTCTTCGGCTTCCTTGCGCTTCAGACCCAGCACGTTGACCGGCGCCTCGATGATGTTCTCGAGCACATTCATGTGTGCCCACAGATTGAAGTGCTGGAACACCATCGACAGCCTGGTGCGCACGCGCTGCAACTGCTTCGGATCGGACACGCGCAACGCGCCGTTCCTGGCGAGCTGCGTGCGGACTTCTTCGCCATCGACGAAGATGCGTCCGGAGTTCGGCTGCTCGAGGAAGTTGATGCAGCGAAGCATCGTGCTCTTACCCGAACCGGATGAGCCGATCACGCTGATCACGTCGCCGGCGTTGGCCCTCAGCGACACGCCCCTGAGGACTTCGTTGTCGCCGTACTGTTTGTGAAGCTCGTCGACGAAGAGCTTTTGCTTCTTGGTGTTCATCGGGATCCTTGGCGGGCTTATTTGCCTGGGGGCGTAGCGCCCTTCTTGTTTACTTGCCTTGCGGCCGCAGGTAAGCGAGCCAGCGGTGCTCGGCGTGGCGGAACAGCCACACGAGCGCAAAAGAAATCAACAGATAGAGCAGGGCGGCGATACCGAACGCATTGAACGACTGGTACGTGGCCGAGTTCACGTCACGGGCGATCTTGAGAATGTCCGGCACGGTCGCGGTGAACGCGACGGTGGTGGCGTGCAGCATCAGGATCACTTCATTGCTGTAGTACGGCAACGCGCGGCGCAGCGCCGACGGCAGAATGACCCGCCGATACAGCGTGAACGACGACATGCCATACGCGCGCGCCGCTTCGATCTCGCCATACGGCGTGGCCTTGATCGCGCCCGCGAAAATCTCGGTGGTGTACGCGCAGGTGTTCAGCGTGAACGCGAGCAGCGTGCAATGCATGCCGTCGCGGAAGAACGCGTTGGTCAGCTCGTGATTGCGGATGATTTCGAGGCTGTACAGGCCGGTGTAGCAGAGCAGCAACTGCACATAGAGCGGCGTGCCGCGGAAGACATATGTATACAGCCAGACCAGGCCGGCGAGCCATTTCTTCTTCGACACGCGCGCGACTGCAAGCGGAATCGACAGGCAGAAACCGAGTCCGATCGACACCACCAGCAGCCACAGCGTGATCACAACACCGGTGAGGCGGTAGCCGTCCGTATACAGATAGTTGCGCCAGTATTCCTGAATGATCTCGATCATAGATCCGCCTTTCGCACGCCAGTCGAGTAACGCTTTTCGAGGTACATCAGCACGAAGTTGGACACTGTGGTGATGACGAGATAGATCGCCCCTGCGAACAGGGTGAAGAAGAAGAACCGCAATGTGCCCTTGCCCGCATCCTGTGAGGCCTTGACTACATCGGCGAGACCGATGATCGACACCAGCGCCGTGGCTTTCACCATCACCTGCCAGTTGTTGCCGATGCCGGGGAGCGCGAAGCGCATCATCTGGGGGAACATGATCCGCGAGAACACCTGCCAGCCGGTCATGCCGTAGGCCGCGCCCGCTTCGAGCTGGCCGCGCGGCACCGCGAGGAACGCGCCGCGGAAAGTCTCTGTGAAGTACGCCCCGTAGATGAAGCCCAACACCGCGACGCCGGCCACGAATGGGTCGATGTCGATCTGGTCCCAGCCGAGCAGGTCGGTCAGGTTATTCAGCCAGATCTGGATGCTGTAGAACAGCAGCAGCATTAGCACCAGGTCGGGCACGCCGCGCACGAGTGTCGTGTAGACGGTGCCGGCACCGTGGGAGAAGCGGTTTTTCGACAGCTTCGCCGCCGCGCCGAGCAGGCCCAGCACGAAAGCGAACGCCAGCGACAACACCGCCAGTTTGACGGTTTGCCAGGTGCCGTTAAGAAGCAGCGGGCCGTAGCCTTGAAGGAACATATGGGGTCCTTGACGATGCGCTTGTGACGCACCGCGAAAGACGCGGCCAGCTCTGCACCGCGTTTGCCGCGAGCCTGGGCTCGCCGTTTCCTGCGGCGCACAGCGCACCGCTGTGCAAATCATGACTGCATGGCCGTTGCCGGTCTTGCAGCGCGCTTTTCGATTCTTGTTGTGAATCGGGGTTGAAGCTGCTTCCGAAACTGTTTTTTGAGGCTATCAGCGACTGTATTACGAAGCCTCGGGAAAGCCCATGCGGGCGAGCCCCGAGTTAATGAGCCACTCAACGACCAGGATAGATATCGACGTCGAAGTACTGCTTTTCCAGCTTCCTGAACGTACCGTCCTCGCGCACTTGCGCCAACGCCTGGTTGAACATCGCTTTCAGCGCGACGTCATCCTTGCGCAGGCCGATGGCCGTGCCTTCGCCGATCGTCTTTGGGTCTTTCACTTCCGGGCCGGCCCAGGCGAAGCCTTTGCCGCGCGGCGTCTTCAGGAAACCGGCGTCGGCTTGCAATTCGTCCTGCAGCGCGGCGTCAAGACGCCCCGATGCGATGTCGGCGTACACCTGATCCTGATTCTGGTAGGACACCACGGTCACGCCTTTGGGCTCCCAGTAGGCCTTGGCGTAGGCTTCCTGAGTCGAGCCCTGCTCGACGCCGACATGCTTGCCCTTCAGCGATTCGGCCGTGGGCAGCAGGGGCGAGCCGGCTTTGGCGATCATGCGGGCCGGCGCGTCGAACAGCGTGTCGGAGAAATCGATCTGTTCGCGGCGCTTGTCCGTGACGGTCAGCGATGACACGATCGCGTCGAACTTCTTGCCCTTCAACGCCGGGATGATCCCATCCAGGTCCTGCTCGACCCACACGCACCTGACGTTCATTCTTGCGCACAGCGCTTTCGTCAAATCGACGTCGAAGCCGACGACCTGGCCGCTGGCCGCCTTCGATTCGAACGGCGGGTAGCTGGCGTCCACCCCGATGCGGACGGTTTTCCACTCTTTCGCCATGGCGCCGGTGGCCATGACGGCAAGCGCCACGCACAGTGCGGCCTTCTTCATGTTTCTCCTGGATCAAACTGATCGTCGTGGTGTGCCGATCTCGACGACCGCCGGCTCGTGGCCGGCCGTCGCTATTCTAGGCGGTCAAAATTGTCGCGCCGCGTGCGAGTGCCGCTTCTCGGGCCCGCCCGGCGCGCCGTCGGCGCCCACGCGTCTTGAAAAGGGCGGTATTTTACCCGATCGGGGGCAGCGCGCCAGTGCGGGACGCCGGCGGCCGCCGGTGGGCGGGTGCATGCGTTGTGCATGCGCGACGGTACCGGGTCGGCAGCCTGGCTGTTTTTTTGCGCGCGTGAATTCGCGTCAGTGATCGACGAGCCGGCGGCCGGTAGGGCGAGGAGGGCTGCCAGCAGCCGGTTGGGTCGTGCCGCATCCCATCGGGGCGCGATTGCACGGATTTATGGAACGATCCAGTGCGTCGTTGCCGATTGTTTAGTGCGCTTCGCGCCCATACATTCTGGGCATCGTTATTTACTCACCGGGAGATCCCCCATGATCGAGATTCGCCGTTCCGACGAACGTGGCCACGCCAATCACGGCTGGCTCGATTCGTATCACAGCTTCTCGTTTGCCGACTACCGCGACCCGCAACATGTGCATTTCGGACCGCTGCGGGTGATTAACGAAGACCGCATCGCCGGCGGCCAGGGCTTCGGCACGCACGGCCATCGGGATATGGAAATCGTCACGTATGTGCTCGAAGGTGCGCTCGCGCACCGCGACAGCATGGGCAACGGCTCGACCATCCGTCCCGGTGACGTGCAACGCATGAGCGCCGGCACGGGCGTGCAGCACAGCGAGTTCAATGCGTCGCAGGACGAATCGGCGCACCTCCTGCAGATCTGGGTGATCCCGCAACGTGCGGGTGACCAGCCCGGCTACGAGGAAAAGCGCTTCGACGATGCCGACAAGCGTGGGCGTCTGCGCGTGGTCGCCTCGCCCGACGGCCGCGACGGCTCCGTGACGATTCACGCGGATGCATCGATTTACGCGGCGCTGATCGATGGCGCGGAACAGGCCACGTTTGCGTTGCCGAAAGGCCGGCTGGCGTATGTGCACGTGGCGCGGGGCGCGCTGACCGTGAATGGCGAAGCGCTTCAGGCCGGCGACGCCGCCAAGCTCAGCGAGACCGATACGGTGACGCTCGAAAAGGGCGACAACGCCGAAGTGTTGCTGTTCGATCTGGGTCCGCTCAACGGGTAAGGGCGGATAGGCGCGAATAGGTGCGGTAAGCGCCGATCACCGGACGTTCATTCATCGCCCGATGGTTGAGGGTTGCTGGTTGCGAGCGCAACGAGTGCCCTGGCTAGAAGCGTGCGTCGCACACAAACAAAAACGCCACGGAAGTTTTTCCGTGGCGTTTTTGCATTTGGACGACGGCCGCGCGAGCCGCCTTCCGTCTGCGTCGACTCGCTTACTGATTAGCAGCCGGCGCCGACGCTGCACCCTTATTATGATGTTCCCAGCGCTCGCGCATCTTTTCGTGACGCGCTTCCATCTTCGCAAAACGCTGCTTCAGCGCCGTGCTGACTGTGGTCTTCTGCTGGTCGTTCAAGCCGTTATAGAACTTGAGCCACGCATCCGAGGTTTGCTGACGCAGTTGCGCGTCTTTCTGCTCGACCTGCTGGTGCGCGGCAGCCATGGCGTTCAGATCCAGAATCGGCTGTTGCTGCGCGGCCTTCATCTGGTTCTTGATCTGTTCATGGTTGGCGCGCATGGCCTCATGGTTCTGTTTCATGGTGTCGAGCGCGGCCTGCCATTGCTTTTCCTGATCCGCGTTCAGCTTCAACTGGTCGTGCAGTTGCGTCAGTTCCTTCATGAAGTGGCCATGCCAGCCACCGGGGCCGCCGTGACCGGCGGGTTGGGCGGCATAGGCAGCGCCTGCGCCGATGGCGAGGGCAGTGGCAGCAACGGCGAGAACGCGCGACATTTTTTTGGTGGACATGTAAGACTCCCTGTAATGGAATAGCCGACGATGCAACCGATAATATGGACGGCCTGCATTCGGTAAGTCACAGCGTAGAGAACTGCGCCCGGCGCTGTGTTACGTGGCTTGATGCGGCTGTTACGGGTCATTACGTACGGCTTTCACCGTAACACCCGGTAACCCTTGCGGGCCGTCTGAAATCGAAAACCCTTCCTGCTGCGCGTTAAACTTCATCCCATGGCTACTCAAATACTGGTTGTCGACGACGACGTCGAATTGCGCGATCTGCTGCGCGACTATCTGGCCCGTCAGGGCATCGAAGTTTCGGTGCTGCACGACGCGGGCACGCTCGAGCGCAGGCTCGAACGCGAGCGTCCGGATCTGATCGTGCTCGATCTGATGATGCCGGGCGTAGACGGGCTGACCGCGCTGCGCAAGCTGCGCGCGTCGGGCGACGACATCCCGGTGATCATGCTGACCGCACGTGCTGACGACGTGGACCGCATCGTCGGGCTGGAGCTCGGTGCGGACGACTATCTCGGCAAGCCGTTCAACCCGCGCGAGCTGTTGGCGCGCGTGCAGGCGGTGCTGCGGCGGCGTCGCACGCTGCCGTCGGCGGCGGCGCCGGAGCAGCGCGAGCCGTTCAATTTCGGCCGCTTCACGCTGGATTTCCAGTCGCGCACGCTGCATCTCGAAGACAAGCCGCTCACACTGTCGGGCAGTGAATTCGCGCTTCTGAAGATTTTCGTCAATCACCCCATGCGCACGCTCACACGCGAGCGCCTGCTCGAACTGCTGCATGGCCCGGAATACGACGGCACTGACCGCGGCATCGACGTGCAGGTGTGGCGTCTGCGTCGTATTCTCGAAACCGACCCGTCCACGCCGCGCTTCATTCAAACGGTGCGCGGACGCGGCTACGTGTTCGTGCCGGATGGCGAACAGCATGCGCCGACCCATTGATTCGCTGTTCGGGCGCCTGGCGCTGCTAGTTATTGCGGTACTCCTGCTGTCGCATTTCGCGTGGTACGCGCTCATGCGGCTCGAGCGCAGCCAGTTGCAAACGCGCTACGCAGTCGAGGAGGCCACCTTCCTCGTCGACGCGGTGCGCCAGCACGTCGCCCGTACGCCGGACCAGCCCTTGCCGTCGCGCGTCAGGCTGGTCGATCCGGCGAGCTCCGACGTGCCGCCGGATAGCACCGATCTGCCGCCACCGCTCGAACGTTTCATCGAGGACGTGCGCGATCGCATGCCCACCGGTACGCTGGTGCGGATCGGCCAGCCTGGTCGTCCGCCCACGCTGTGGGTGCGCGCCACCACGGATCGAAGTTGGATCGTCGTGCCGGTGCAGCCACTGCGCACGCCTCGTTCCCTCGATCGCACGGTGCTATGGCTCGCGATTATCTTTTCGTTCGCAGTGATGGCGGCGCTCTTTGCCGCATGGGCGCTGCAGCAGCCGTTGCGCTCGCTTGCCCAGGCGGTGGCGCGCTTTGGCCGCGGCCTGCCGGTGCCGCCGGTGCCTGAACGCGGTCCGCGCGAGTTGCGGCAGTTGACGCACGGCTTCAATCAGATGGTTCAGGAAGTGGCGCGCACCGAAAACGACCGGGCCGTCATGCTGGCCGGCGTTGCGCACGATCTGAAAACGCCGCTGGCACGCTTGCGGCTGCGCGCCGAAATGATGGAAGAAGTGAAGATGCGCGACGGCGTCGTGCGCGACGTCGATTCGATGACGCATATCGTCGAACAGTTTCTGGTGTTCGCACACGACGGCGCCGATCGCAGCGAAGCGGTCGAAGTGGACGGGCAGTGCGAGCGCGTGGTCCGTAGTTATCGTGCCGTCGCGGCCGGTGCGCCCACGGTGCGGACCGAACTCAACGCAGGGCCGGGTTTCCTGCTGCCCGCGGCGACGCTCGACCGGATCCTGTCGAACCTGCTGGACAATGCACATGCCTATGGCGCGCCGCCGATCGTCGTCGCCACGGCGCGCACGGCGCAAGGCTTCACGCTTTCGGTAAGCGACAACGGCAGCGGTATTGCCGCGCAGGACCTGATCAATGCGAGCAGGCCGTTCGTCCGGCTCGACCCGGCACGTGGCGGCAACGGTCATAGCGGGCTGGGGCTCGCGATTGTCGAGCGTCTGGTGCGGCGTGCGGGTGGGGAGTGGGAGATTGGCAACCACGACGGTCGTGGCTTGCGGGTCTTGATGAGCTTTCCGTTCGACGTGGTGCCGCGTGTCGTGGCGGCATCGGAAAGCGCCTGGGGTTGAGCGGGGCAAGGGCGGCATGCGCCTGCCCCGCTATATATATGTCGCAATGCGATGTCCGAACGCGATGTTCGGAATGCGCGCCCGACAAACTTTGCGCTAGTCTGAAAACAGCGTGTTCAACGCATTTGCCGCGTCACCATCCACCGTATTCCACGTTACCGTTTCGGCCTCGAAGATGTAGTGCGTGGTGTACTTGCCAAGACGCGTGAGTATCTCTTCCTGAATCAGTTCCGGTGCGACCGCCAGCTTCAGATACCACGTTGTCGAAGACAAGCGCGTCTGGAACGCACCATATTCGGCCAGCAGATGGTCGAATGCGTCAGCATCCTGATCGCGACAGACGATGACCAAATTTCCCTTCATGCGAATCTCCCGTTAGAGCGGTAGCGGCAACCTCAATATGAGGGTTGATGATACCTGCTTCGTTACGGGACGCCCTAGGCCGGGAATTGCTTTGCATCAGCAACCGCACCCATCGGGGCGCGCGGCACGAGGTGCGAATTTAATTCGGAGACGACCGGCGCATTACCTGGCGTTAGCAGGCGTCGCCAGGTGTCACCAGGCGTTGACCACCGTCCGCGCGGGCGGCGCGGTGTCGTCGGGCGGGAGGGCTTCGGTGCGGTCGCGGCCGCCCGTCTTTGCTGCGTAAAGCGCCGTGTCGGCGCGGCTCATGATGCGCTCGGGCAGATCGTCGGACGAGAGTTCGGTGATGCCGATGCTCACGCTCAAGCCCACTGAGACCGGCAACTTCGGCGAAGGAATCGCCTTCAGACGCAGGCGCAAGCGTTCGACGACTTCGCGGCCCCCCGCCAGATCCGTGGCCGGCAGCAGCAAGCCGAACTCTTCGCCGCCCAACCGGCCGATCGCATCGGTGCCGCGCAACTCGGCCCGGCAGGTGTCGACGAAATGTTCGAGCGCGCGGTCGCCGGCGGCGTGGCCGAAGCGGTCGTTGATCTGCTTGAAGTGGTCGAGGTCGGCGATCGCCATGCACAGCGGCTCATTGCCCGCATGCGCGCGTTCGATCTCGTGGCGCAGCAGGTCGAGGAAGTAGCGCCGCGACAGCGCGCCGGTCAGCGCATCGTGACGCGCCTCAGCCGAGAGCAGCGTGTTGGCCGATTGCAATTGTTCTGCAAGGTCGCGCGTGGCGCGATGGTGGCGCCGCTCGCGCACGTAGGACACGGTGATGACCCACGCGAGCGCGACGGTGCCGGCCAGCGTCAGAAACACCAGCAGATGGTCGCGCTTATGATTGCGCAGCAGTTCGGGCCAGGCCGCGAGCGGATCGACCAGATGCGCCGAGAGCCCAGAGTTCAGGCCGCTGCGTGCCTGGTACAGCGATGGCGCCGGCTGCTCGCTCATGCCGAACAACTGTTCGGCGACACCTGCGGGCACCCAGGGCGCCTGTTCGCGCACCCGCGTATCGACCTGAATCTGGATGTCGGGGAGGATTTCGCGGCGATAGATGGTCAGGCGCTCGGCGGCGCTCATCTGCGTGACCTGCGAGCTCGGCAGCGCGTGGCCTTCGAGTGCGCTGTTGTGCGCCATGATGATGACGCCGTTTTCATCGGCGACGAAGGTGCCGGCATGCGCGACCCAGTGGCGCAGCCGCGCGATCCCCACCTTGGCCACTACGACCCCCACCAGCAGACCGTCGGCGTACACCGGCGCCGCGATGAAGATGCCCGGCTCGCCGCTCTGGCGGCCAACGCCATAAGCTTCCGAAAACGCGCCGAGCAGGGCATTCGTCAGGTAGCCGCGCATGCGCATATCCGCGCCGACGAAAGTGTGCTCCGCTGCAAGCGGTCTATTGACGGAGTTGCTCGAAGCGACGCAGATGCCGTTGGTATTGACGAGCCAGATCTGGTCGAGCCCGGAGAAGCCTTGCGCGTCATGCAGGAAATTGCTCACGGTGAGCATCTGCGGGTCTTTTAACAACGCGGCGCGCAGGGCGGGTTCCGCCGCTTCGCCGTTCGCGGCATAATTCTGGGATTGCACCAGCGCGTGCTGGACCACGTCCATTTCGGCCATGGTTGCGGGGATGGCCCGAGACATCGCGAGGTCGCTGGCGATCACCTCCGCCATGTTGTCGACGATCGACGTGGACATCTGGCGTTGCGTGCGCAAAGCCGCGTCCAGCTCTTGCTGTACCATCCGGTCCGCGACCATGCCGGCCACGAACCAGCAAACGAGCACGATCAGCGCGAAGCTGATCGGTCCGGTTGCCTGGCGCAAGGTTGTCCTGTTCATCGACCCTCTGATTCGTCTGGCTGTGACATGCAACTAGCTCATTCGTGGCAGCGCCGCGGCGCTGTTTCGCGCCTGTGGAAGCTGCTGGCGATACGCCCTCGGTGCGGGCCGCGTTTGGACCGGCAAAACCGCAAAGAGGTGTGCCGTCTCTTGATTTTAACCGTCATGGGGCCTGACGCCACCGTTATTGCGGGAATGCGAAGTACATCCGCTTTGCCCATCAGGTTCTTAACGGCAGTGCATCAGCTTTCTGAATGGCTGCGCGGGTTTTCCAGGTGTTTGAAACCCGATCCGCGCAGCAATCGAGATTGCCGGGAAAGTGGCTGGCCGACAGTAGATGGCTCGCTCTACATGCTTCACTGTCGCTGGCCGAAGCCGGTTGCCGGGGCGTTCGACGCTATTTATTGCTATTTGCCGTGAAAGGTTGTGCCTGAAACATAGGATGGTGTAGTGTCGTGCCGTCCAAAACAAGGAAAGCCCGCCAGCCTTCGGGCGGCGCCTGCGGCGACAGGGCCCGACTTGACGGTTGCGGTCCCGGGCGGCGTGCCCACGGGCCCGTCCGCCACCGGTCCACGTGTCTCCAACGCTAACGATTTACCGCGCACATGCGTTTTGCCATGCCTGATTTCCGCTGTCTGGACCGATCTACAGACTGCCGCGTCGAAGCCGCGGCCCCCTGCGTGCGTTTGAATACCTGTATGAATAGGGAGAGCGTCTGATGGATTTCAGCTTCAATCTGAAACGCACCGCCAATGCTTCGGCATGGCGGGTGTTGCCCAATCGCTGGGACTTTGTCGCCTTTCCGCTGATCATCTGCATCATCGCGATGGCGGCGATCGGCTTTCACGAGACGCTGGCGCCGATGTCGACGCTCAAGACTCAGGCGATCTCGCTCGACCCGATGAATCTGCCCGAGTACGCCATGCGCACCACACTGCGCATGCTGGCGGCAATGGTCGCCTCGCTGACCTTCACGCTGGTGTACGGCACCCTGGCTGCAAAGAGCCGCCGCGCCGGCATGGTGCTGGTGCCGATTCTCGACATCCTGCAATCGGTGCCGGTGCTTGGCTACATTTCGTTTACGGTCACGTTCTTCCTCGCGCTGTTCCCGGGCCGTGTGCTCGGCGCTGAACTGGCGGCGATCTTCGCGATCTTCACGAGCCAGGCGTGGAATATGACGTTCAGCTTCTATCAGTCGCTGCGCACGGTGCCGCGCGATCTGGACGAAGTTTCGCGCGGCTTTCATCTGACTTCATGGCAGCGCTTCTGGAAACTCGAAGTGCCGTTCTCGATGCCGGGCCTCATCTGGAACATGATGATGTCGATGTCGGGCGGCTGGTTCTTCGTGGTCGCTTCCGAAGCCATCACGGTCGGCAACAATACAATCACCTTGCCGGGGATCGGCGCCTATCTCGCACAGGCGATTTCCGACAAGAATCTGCACGCAATCGGCTGGGTGATTCTTGCCATGACGGTCGTGATTCTTGCGTACGACCAGTTCATGTTCCGCCCGCTCGTCGCGTGGGCCGATAAATTCCGCATGGAAACCACCAGTTCAGGCAATGCGCCGGAATCGTGGCTGCTCGACCTGATCCGCCGCACGCATCTGATTCACCGTCTGCTGGTGCCGCTCGGCTGGATGTTCGCCAAGGCCGCGCGCGTCAACTTCAGGTTGCCTGCGTTTGGCGGCCCGCGTTTCCATATTCCGCAGCGCGAGAAGACTTCGCGTATCGGCGACATTGTCTGGGCGGCGGTGGTGCTGGTTGCCACGGTCTTTGTGGTGTACCGCGTGATCACGTATGTGCGAACCGGCGTGTCGCTCGATGAAGTCTGGCACGTGCTCGTACTGGGGCTCATCACGCTGCTGCGGGTGGTGGTGCTGATCGCGATCGCCTCGGTGATCTGGGTGCCGATCGGTGTGCTGATCGGCCTGCGGCCGGCGCTGGCCGAGAAGATGCAGCCGATTGCGCAGTTCCTCGCCGCGTTCCCGGCGAACCTGCTGTTTCCGGTGTTCGTGATCGCCATCGTGCGCTTTCATCTGAACCCGGACATCTGGCTGTCGCCGCTGATCGTGCTCGGCACGCAGTGGTATATCCTCTTCAACGTGATTGCCGGCGCGAGTTCTTATCCGAACGACTACCGGGAAGCGGCCAAGAACTTCCATATTCGCGGCTGGCAATGGTGGCGCCAGATCATGCTGCCGGGCATTTTCCCTTATTACGTGACTGGCGCGATCACCGCCTCGGGCGGCGCGTGGAACGCCAGCATCGTCGCGGAATTTGTCCAGTGGGGCGACACCAAGGTTGCCGCGCATGGTTTGGGTGCTTACATCGCGCAGACCACCGCAGCAGGCGACTATCCGAAGATCATTGTGGGCATCGCTGTGATGTCCCTGTTCGTGACCCTGTTCAACCGCCTGCTGTGGCGTCCGATGTACGCCTACGCCGAAGCGAAGCTCCGGCTAGATTGAGAATAAAGGCTAAACGCGATGCAAAATCCCAAAGCTGCTATGACCGCTGCGCCGATTCAGACTCCGCCGATGCCGCCGCGCCTCGGTGAGGAGATTCTGCGCGTTAAGGACGTGTGCCGCGGGTTCAACAAGTCGCAGGGCGAGCTGCTCGTCCTCGACGACGCGAATCTGTCGTTGCGCGAAGGCGAGATCGTCGGTTTGCTGGGCCGGTCGGGCTCGGGCAAGTCGACGCTGTTGCGTATCATTGCCGGTCTGATCGAGCCGACCGGCGGCGAAGTCACGTACATGGGCAAGCCGCTGGACGGCCCGGCCAAGGGCGTGGCGATGGTGTTCCAAACCTTCGCGCTGTTCCCGTGGCTGACCGTGCTGCAAAACGTGGAAGCGGGTCTTGAAGCGCAGGGTGTCGCAGCGAGCGAGCGCCGCACGCGCGCGCTGGCCGCGATCGACCTGATCGGTCTCGACGGTTTCGAAAACGCGTATCCGCGCGAGTTGTCGGGCGGCATGCGTCAGCGCGTCGGCTTTGCACGCGCGCTGGTAGTCGACCCCACGCTGCTTCTGATGGACGAACCGTTCTCCGCGCTCGACGTGCTGACCGCCGAAACGCTGCGTACCGACCTGCTCGACCTGTGGACGCAAGGCCGCATGCCGATCAAGGCGGTGCTGATCGTCACGCACAACATCGAGGAAGCGGTGTTCATGTGCGATCGGATTCTGGTGCTGTCGTCCAATCCGGGCCGCGTGATCGCCGAGATCAAGGTGCCGTTCAAGCATCCGCGTAACCGTCTGGACCCGGCGTTCCGCCGGCTGGTCGACGACATTTACGCGAAGATGACCGCGCGTCAGACCGACGAAAAGACCAAGAAGGGCCTCGAGCTGCACAGCTGGCTGCCGCATGTGTCGACCAACCTGATGGCCGGTCTGATCGAAACGCTGGCCGCCGCGCCGTACCACGGCCGTGCCGACATGCCGGAAATTGCCCGCTCGCTGCATCTGGAGGTGGACGATCTGTTCCCGGTCGCCGAAGTGCTGCAGCACCTGGGTTTTGCCGACGTGCGCGAAGGGGATATTTTCCTGACGCCGCCGGCGCGCGTGTTCTCTGAATTCGGCACCCAGGAGCGCAAGATGATGTTCGCGGAACATTTGCTGCGCCACGTGCCGCTGGCTGCGCGAATCAAGAAGGTGTTGAACGAACGGCCGGGGCATCGTGCGCCGCGCGTGCGTTTCGAGCAGGAGTTGGAGGATTTTCTGTCGGACAGCGCCGCGGAAGAGACGCTCGACGCAGTGATCAACTGGGGCCGTTATGGCGAGATCTTCTCGTACAACGACCAGACGGAAATTTTCAGTCTGGAAGACGTAGAGTCTTAAACCCGGTTGAGTCGATTAAGACGTTTCAGGCAAAAAGCGGCAGGGGAGATCCTGCCGCTTTTTTTATTGCAGAGCGCCCCAGCGCTCGACTGCCGGTTCCGCCGACGCCCACTTCCAGCCCTTGTCCTGACGGCACGCGCTCGCCGTGTACCAGTCTTCGTGGGCGTTCGGGCCGTCGCCGTCCTGAACCGAGAACACGAAATCCTTGCACAGCGCGAGCGCCGAGCTGAAGGCGCGCGTCACGCGCACCTGGCCATGGCCGTTCTCGATCGGCAGCGTGTGCTTGACCGCCCAGGGCCGCGTCTCGCCGACCGGCATGGCACCCGCCAGCGCGGCGATCAAGTTCTGCTGATCGGTGTGCATGGTGCGCATGTAGCGGCCGACGGCTTCGTCGGTCGCGGCCTGCACGGCGATGCCGACGCCGATGCCGACTGCCGGATTGGAGGTCACGAGGCCTGACGCGACGCCGGCCGCGGCACCGCTCGCCGCGCCGACCGACGAGCAGCCGCTCGTCAACAGGCTGACGCCGACGCAGAGCGCGCCAGCCAGCACGACCCGCAGGCGGTTGCCGGAGAGCGCCGCTGCACGCGTACGTGGAACTAGCGCGGCACGCGCGCCATCAATGAGCCGCCGCTCAGGCAGCGCGTGTTCTTTCCAGGAACGTGGAAGCGTCAGCGCCTTCATTGCAGCGCGCCCCAGCGTTCGGTAGCGGGTTCGGCCGACGCCCATTTCCAGTTGTCGCCGTCGCGGCAGATCGACGCGACGTAGAACGCGCTGCTCGCCGGCACATTCTTGGTGGCGGTCTGATCGACCGAGAAGACGATTTCCTTGCAGTCGAGCGCGCCGGCGCTGATCGTGCGGCTAACGGTGACGCGGCCGTGTTCGTCGTCTTCGATCGGCACCGAGTGGGTCACGCTCCACGGTGCGATTGCGCCGACGTCGAGCGGTCCGGCGATTTTGGCGATGCCGTCCTGCGTGTTCTTGTGGACCACGCGTTCCGAGTACTGCACGCCGGCTCGGGCCGCGGCTAGTGCGCCGAGACCGATGCCAGTAGCGACTGCTGCATTGCTGGTGACCTTGGCCGCGAGCGCTGCGCCTGCGATACCGGCGCCGGCGGTGGCGCCTTCCGAGTAGAGCGAACTACAGCCGCTCAACGCCGACGTGATCGCCACGGCTAACGCGACGAGTGCCGTTGTATTCGGACGTCCGCGTTTAGCTGCGTTGGACGCGTTGGCGGTTCGTTTCGCCCATTCGACCCACACCATACTTTTTTGCATTTCCCTGTCTCTGCTCCTGCAAGTGCCTTTCGCTTACGCACCGTTCACACATATGTTTCGCGTGTGTCCATGATGCGTGAGCGAAAGGCACATCTTCCTTATCGTTGCGCCGTACGCTGCCGCATTTTGCAGGATGCCATTTGTAATTGGCAGTGGGAAAGTGCAAGCAATTGCAAAAGATGGTGCGAGTCAGATCGGTTTCTGGTGGGAAGCGGTCGATTTGATTGGTGGTGCGAAGGGATTAATTATGAGATGAAAGGCCCGCAAAAATGGCCGTTTCAGCAGAGCGGGGAATGCAAAGCAAACGCACAAGGAGCGCGCAAAAGCAGACGGCAAGCACACAGAAAACACCTGCTCACGCGAACGAATCGCGCGAGCACCTGGCACGGCTTATTGCTCGGTTTCTTCGTCTGAGCCTTCGTCACCGCCGTATGCGCTCAGGCGGTTGTACAGCGTTTTCAGACTTACACCGAGCGCTTTGGCCGCACGCCGTTTGTCGCCGCCGCAATACTTGAGCGTGCCGAGAATGATCTGCTTTTGCGCATCGGCGAGCGGTGTGCCGATCCACACGCTCATCGCATCGCCCTGCGTCACGGGTTTTTTCACGCGCGATGCGAGATGCGGATGCGGCAGCTCAACCGTCTTCTCCGCGAGAATGAACGCGCGATACACCGCGTTCTTCAACTCGCGCACGTTGCCCGGCCAGGACCAGGTCCGCAGCGTTTCGATTGACCGTTTGCTGAAACTCTTGCTCGCGTTTTCCTGCTGATTCAGCAAGGCAAGGAAGTGTTGCGCGAGCAGTTCGCGATCGTTTTCACGCTCGCGCAACGGCGGCGCGCGCAAGGGGAAAACCGCGAGCCGGTACATCAGGTCTTCACGCAGACCGTTTTCCTTCACCGCTACCGTGGGGTCGCGATTCGTCGCCGCGATCACGCGTACGTCACCACTGATCAGCTCGTTGCCGCCTACCCGAAAAAACGTACCGGTCTCAAGCGCGCGCAAGAGCTTGACCTGGCGCACCGGCGCCATTTCGGTGATTTCGTCGAGAAACAGCGTGCCGCCGTTCGCATGTTCGAAGTAGCCGACGCGGCCCTGGACCGCGCCGGTGAAGCTGCCTTTTTCGTGGCCGAACAATTCGGCCTCGATGAGTTCGTCCGGAATCGCGCCGCAGTTCACGGCGACGAACGGTGCGTCCTTGCGGCTGCTTTGATCGTGAATCGTGCGGGCGATCAGTTCCTTGCCCGTGCCGGATTCGCCGATGATCAGCGCGGTCGCGTCTGTGCTGGCGACGCGTTCGATCTGTTCGTACAGATCGAGCATCACCGGCGACGAGCCATACAGCAGCCCGTACGATTTCAGTCCCGCGATGCCGTCCGCGACGCGCTGCTTCGCCTGTGCCGAAGCATTGCCGCCGGGGGAGACGGTGGGCGAGTCCAGCTCGATTGACGCCATAAACGGGAAGTCCTGTGCAAATTGGGGTTCGGTGTTGCGGCGCGCAGGCCTTGGGCAAGACGGACCCGTGCGGCCACTATCTCACAGAAATTCGATTTAACCACTTTGACGCCGCTTCCGGCAATCCATGTGACGGTCGGCGAAATAGGCGGGCGCAGGCCCAGTCGAAAGTGCCTGAGCCCATGCCGTTGCCGAATGGAGGCGGCAAATTTACCGGGCACGACGTTTGCGCCGTCAATTCGATATGCGTGTGCTTTTGAGCGATTCTGTTCGAAGCGCGCCGGCGGCGGATGCGGCTCTCCGATTGTCCGCGACGTGCCGGACACGAGATGCAAACGCCGAACTCAGACATAGGAGTGAATGATGACTGACACCACGCAACAGCTTGCACTCGGCAGGCAGAAAATTGTCGACGATCTGAGGGTGCTGCTGACGGACTCGGAAGAGATGCTGCGGCTTGCCGCCACCGTGCCGGGCGAAGGCGTCGATGCGCTCCGCGAGCGGCTAGGCGCGCATGTCGAAACGCTGCAATCGGCGCTCGGCGATGCGCAGGAGAGCGCCCAGCGGCGCTACCGGGTCGCGACCGTCAATGCGGAACGCTACGTGCGGCGCAACCCGTGGCGCTCGGTCGGCATTGCCGCGGGCGCCGGCTTCCTGCTCGGCGTCCTCAGCACGCGCTAATGCGCAGTGCCCGACGCCGGTCCGCTTGACGATAACAAGGAGTTCACGATGGGACGACCCAAAATTGGTATCTTCGGCGCGCTGATGGCCCTCGGCGGGTTTCTGGCTGTGCGCTACGTGCAGCGAAACCGCGCCGCGCAGGTTCCTGCGGCGCGTGAACTGAGCCGCTGGGAAGGCGAGGGCGGCACGGTGGCGACGCCCTCGGCGCCGCCCCCCGGCAGCGTGACGGCGGCGAATACCGGTCCGTCTGCGCCAGACACGGCGCATGAAGCAAATGGCTCGGCGCATCCGAACGGCAAAGGCGGGGCATGGCCGTTTCCGCGCAGTTGAGGGTCAAAAACAGGGCCTTGCGGATGCGGCGGCATCGGCGTGCAGCTTCCGCAAGCGGCACTTGGCATACATTACAAACTTGCCTCGATAAAGCCGTATAATAGGTCTATAGACAACAATACGGCACCTATCTAGGCGTTTTTCCTATTGATTGTTGCGATATTGAGTTAAGTCAGAGATCCGGCGCTGCTGCGAAACGTTGGTGTGTGCTCACATCCGGGCGCACCTGCAGTGCGACAGAAAGCTGCCGGCCGGCTTCCCACCATGCGGTTTTGCATGTCCCCCCATTCACGCTTTCAGGCTTTCGAGACGCGATGCCACACGTACTGATTGTCGATGACGATGCCGGTACCCGCGAGGCGCTTTCCGCCATCATCGGGGAAGACGGTTTGACTACCGCCACTGCGGGCGATTTGCGCGAAGCGCGCATTCAACTGGTCCGGCAGATGCCGGACGTCGTCTTTACTGACCTGAAGCTGCCCGACGGCAGTGGAGTCGATCTGTTTGAAGATCTCGATCCGCGCTCCGGTGTGGAGGTGATCGTGATTACCGGCCACGCCACGGTGGAGTCGGCGGTCAACGCGCTGAAGATGGGCGCCACCGACTACCTGGTGAAGCCGATCAACATGCAGCGCGTGAAGGCGAT
The DNA here is from genome assembly GCF_046026675.1 of Paraburkholderia sediminicola. Classification (GTDB taxonomy): domain Bacteria; phylum Pseudomonadota; class Gammaproteobacteria; order Burkholderiales; family Burkholderiaceae; genus Paraburkholderia; species Paraburkholderia sediminicola_F. The sequence continues at coordinate 1,020,828 of NZ_JAQQEY010000001.1, forward strand.
CCTGTCGCGCTTGCCGCGCGCCGGCGACCTGAAGGCGGAAATCGGCACGTTGCGCGGCGAGTTGCGCCGCATGGGCCGCTTTGGTTTGATGCTCGGCAACTCGCCGGCCATGCAGGAGGTTTACGACCAGATCGGCCGCGTTGCGCCGACGGCGGCCTCCGTCATGCTGGTGGGCGAGTCAGGCACCGGCAAGGAAGTCGCCGCCCAGACGCTGCACCAGCTCAGCCTGCGCCGTAAGCATGCGTTCCTCGCGGTGAACTGCGGCGCGATCTCGCCGAACCTGATCGAATCGGAAATGTTCGGCCACGAGCGCGGCTCGTTCACCGGTGCGGACCGTCAGCACAAGGGCTATTTCGAACGTGCGAACGGCGGCACGCTGTTCCTCGACGAAATCACTGAAATGCCGATCGAGTTGCAGGTGAAGCTGCTGCGCGTGCTGGAAACCGGCATGTTCATGCGGGTTGGTACGACCAAGGAAATCGAAACGGATGTGCGCCTGATTGCGGCTACTAATCGGGACCCTGAGCAGGCGGTGCTGGAAGGCAAGTTGCGGCTCGATTTGTATCACCGTCTGAACGTGTTTCCGATCAGCCTGCCGCCACTGCGGGACCGGGGTAAGGACGTTGATTTGCTTGCGCAGGCGTTCCTTGATGAACTCAACGAACGGCACAGCACGAAGAAGCATTTTCCGGCCGCCGTGAAGGATATATTGATGTCGTATCCGTGGCCGGGCAATGTGCGCGAGTTGAAGAATTATGTGCAGCGGGCGCACATTATGTCGGGTTCTGATTCGGATAGTACGGCTACGGTGCCGTTGCAGATTACGTTGTCGAAGCCTGCGGCTGGTACGGCGATTACGATTCCGTTTGGGACTTCGCTTGCTGAGGCCGACCGGCAGTTGATTCTGGCTACGCTTGAGCAATGCGGTGGCGTTAAGACGCGGGCTGCTGAGATTCTTGGGATTAGTTTGAAGACGCTTTATAACCGGCTTGTTGAGTATGGGAATGATGCGCGGGATGAGGGGGATGTTGCCGAAGAGTCTCGAGTAGTTGGGGGCGCTGGCGCTTGAGGTTTTTTGCCTTTGGCGGTGCTTGTTGTCTGTGGTTCTGGCCTTAGTGCCTTTCCTTGAATTGTTAGTGGTCTATTAGCGTTGCCCCTGTGCGGGGCGGCGCTGCGCGCACCGAAGCGTAGGTCTTCGAACCATTTGTTGGTCTTTTTCTCCTTCCTTTTATTCGGCATGCGCCTTGCTGCGATTCTTTTGAATGCAAAACGAGGTAACCGATATGCCGGAATACGCCGCCGCTTCTCCGCTTCCCCTCCCGCAGCGCGCTCATCGTCCTGAGCCCAACGAGCCGCCGAATCCTGGTGAGCCCGATACCGTTCCAAGTCCGACTCCGGACCCCATCGAACCGGTTGCGCCGCCGATCGGTGATCCGCCCGCGCAGCCCACGCAAACGCCACAAGCCAGTCGGTGTCCGCCGTCGCGAGCCTAAAGCATGCAACTCTGACATGTTCTGTGCGCTGGACCGCAGTCCGACGCAGTGAATTTATGTACTTGTTACAAAGCCGGCGCATCTTTTACCGGCAATTTACCGTCGTGAACCCTACACTGAATTGACGCCGCTCCCGATGGCGGCGGGCTTCCCCCGGAGGCATCAATCATGAGACACCCAGCACTGCGACGTTCCGCGCGCCACTCGAAGCGCGACTCCCGGCCCGGCAGCAAGGACGCCCCGCCGGAGTCGCCTGACCCGGCCGCGCAGAACCGCGTCGCGCCCGATACGCCGCCAGACGGCGAGCACAACCAGGGCGGCGTGCGTCAGGAAGGGCTGGAGTACCAACGCGATCTCGGTTCGGAACAGGACGCCTGAGCCCGTCTGACGGCCGGTAAGAAGGGTTCCGGTTTCGTCGCACAAAGCAGAAAAAACTCCCTCGCGGCGCTCTGATACCGCGCGTTTCTGCTCGTTTGTCACATTTACATACATTTTTATTTTCAGCATCTCATAAAACGGCACACGACTTGCGTGCACCTCTTTGGCACATATCCGTATGCAACGAAACAACTGACTAGGTGGAGCACCAATGAGCAGACTGATCGTGGTATCGAATCGTGTGGCGCCGACCCAGGAAGGCCGTCCCGCAGCAGGTGGCCTCGCGATTGGCGTGCTGGACGCGTTGAAGGAAACCGGCGGAGTCTGGTTCGGCTGGAGCGGTGAAACGGTAAGCGAGCCGTCCGCACCGGTGATCGAAAAGCAGGGCAATGTGACGTACGCGACGGTGGGCCTCACCAAGCGCGACTATGACCAGTACTATCGCGGCTTTTCCAACGCGACACTGTGGCCGACGTTCCACTATCGCAACGACCTGTCGCGCTACGACCGGCAGGAATACGCGGGCTATCAGCGCGTCAACGCAACGCTCGCGAAGCAGCTAAAGGATCTGCTCAAACCCGATGACATCATCTGGGTGCACGACTATCACCTGCTGCCGTTCGCGCGCTGCCTGCGTGAGCTCGGCGTGAAGAATCCCATCGGCTTCTTCCTGCATATTCCGTTTCCGGTTCCAGAAGTACTTCGTACCATTCCGCCGCACGAGGAATTGGTCAAGGCGATGTGCAGCTACGACGTGGTCGGTTTCCAGACCGAAGCGGACCGCCAGTCGTTCGTCGACTTTATCGAGCGCGGCCAGCATGGCACGTCGAGTGAAGACGGCATGGTGCACGCCTACAACCGCTTCCTGAAGGTGGCTGCGTACCCGATCGGCATCTATCCGGACGCGATCGCCAAGGCCGCCGAGCAGTTCACCGACCGCAAGCCGGTGCGCAGCCTGCGTGACGGCATGCGCGGGCGCAAGCTGATCATGAGCGTCGACCGCCTCGATTATTCGAAGGGTCTGGTGGAGCGCTTCCAGGCATTCGAACGGCTGCTGCTGAATGCACCGGGCTGGCACGGACGCGTGTCGCTCGTGCAGATCGCGCCGCCGACACGCGCGGATGTGCAGACGTATCAGCGCATTCGTCAGACGCTGGAGGGCGAGGCCGGCCGCATCAACGGCCGTTTCGCGCAACTCGACTGGACGCCGATTCTGTACCTGAACCGCAAGTACGAGCGCAATCTGCTGATGGCGCTTTTCCGTCAATCGCAGGTCGGTTATGTGACGCCGCTGCGTGACGGGATGAACCTGGTCGCGAAGGAGTACGTCGCATCGCAGGATCCCGCCGATCCGGGCGTGCTCGTTCTGTCGCAGTTTGCCGGTGCGGCCGAGCAACTGCCGGGGGCGCTGGTCGTCAATCCGTTCGATCTGTCGCAGATGGCCGAGGCGCTGGAGCGTGCGCTGTCGATGCCGCTCGCCGAGCGTCAGGCGCGTCACGCGGACATGATGGCGCCGATGCGCGAGAACAATCTGTCGGTCTGGCGCGATACGTTCCTCGGCGATCTGCGCAACGTTGCGACCGCCTCTTCGGTGACGGCCAAAGCGGTAAAGCTCGCTGACGTGACGGCATCGTCGTCGTAGTCGTATCAACGACGGCGCGAGGCCTTCAGGACCCGCGCGTGCTGGTCACGTCGAACTGTTTGGACAAGGGTGAAGCATTGAAAAAGGGCGCGGACCGCAATATGCGATTCGCGCCCTTGTTGTATCCGGGGCAGGCGGATAGCCGGTTCAGGCCGGTCATGCGCCTAGGCCTGCAACGCACTCACGCCGCTTGCACGTTCACGCGCTGCCTCACGCGCATCATGCTGACCACGGCGGCGACCGCTGAAAAGCAGGCTGCCACATACAGCACGATAGTCGGCCCATTTTGCGGTGCGATGCCGAAGATCAGCGCGACCAGCGCCGCACCAAGCGTCTGACCGGTCAGGCGTGCGGTGCCGAGCATCCCGCTCGCACCGCCGCTGCGCTCGCGTGGCGCGGCGGACAGCATGGTCCGATTGTTCGGCGACTGGAAGATCCCGAAGCCCGCGCCACACAGCGCCATGCGCCACGCGATCTGCATGGGCTCGGGATGCGCGCCGAGGGTGGCGAGCAGCAGCAGGCCCACCGTCATCGCAACGAGTCCGACGCCGCCCAGCCAGCCGGACGACACCTTGTCCGACAGCACGCCGGCAATCGGCGCGGCGATGATGATCACCGCCGGCCACGGCGTCATCAGCAAACCGGTTTCTACCTGCGACAAACCCAGTGTGTCCTGCAACAGAAAGGGCAACGACACGAACGCCAGCATCTGCGCGCAGAACGAACACACCGAGGTGCCGATCGACAGGGCGAACACCGGAATCCTCAGCAAATCGATCGGCAGCAGGGGCGCAGGTTGAGTCAACTGGCGGCGCACGAAGAAGTAGCCGATCACAACCGCAACTATCGCCTCAGCGACGACCCAGCCGATGTGCTCGCCGTGACCGAGACCGTCGATTGCAAAGATCAGCAGGCCGAACACGAACGCGTTCATCACCGCGCTCAGATAGTCGTACGGCGACTCGTGGCCGGGATTCATCGGCAGCGCCTTGAAGCCGCCGACAATCGCCGCGATCCCGATCGGCACATTGATTGCGAACAGCCACGGCCACGAGGCGACAGCGAGCACGCCGGAGGCGACCGTCGGCCCGACCGCGGACGATACCGCAACGACCATCGCGTTGATCGCAACGCCGCGTCCAAGCTGCGAGGGCGGATAGATCATGCGCACGAGCGCCGTGTTCACGCTCATGACGCCCGCCGCGCCGAAGCCCTGGACCACCCGGGCGAGCGCGAGCGTCGGCAGCGAGGTGGACAACGCGCAACCGAACGACGCCACCGTGAACAGGATCAGCCCGGCCAGATAGATACGCCGGTAGCCGATGCGATCGCCGAGCGACGCAAGCGGCAGCAGTGAAATGGTGATGGCGAGCTGGTAAGCGTTGACGACCCAGATCGAGCCGGCCGCGCTTGCATGCAGATTGCGCGCGATGGTCGGCAGCGCCACGTTCGCGATTGCGCTGTCGAGCACCGCCAGTGTGAGGGCGAGGGCGATAACCAGCATCGCCCAATAGCGTTGCGGAATCGGCAAGCCTTGTTCGGTGCTGTCCGCAAACGGTGTACCGGCGGAGAGAGGGGCGGCGGGGGCGGCATCGGCTGGCATCGAACCGTCCTTGCGCGATGGTTGTGGTTGCATCGTTCTTTTGATTTGGAATGTGGCGGCGCATCGATCCTACGATGAGCCACGCGCGCTGCGTGCCGCCCTGGAAAGGCAGGATGGCACGCAGCGACGATGCCGGCGCTGCGTCAGCGCACCGGCATCGCGTCTCACGCGTTATTTGAGTTCGTACAGACCGGTGTGGGTGGTCGAGTCGAGTTCGTTCAGATGCGTCATGAAGCGTGCGACCGCGTTCGTGGTCTCCGCATTGATCGGCAGATGCGGCACCTTCAGCGCGTGCAGGCGGAAGATGTAGCGATGCGTCTTGTCGCCGCGCGGCGGCGCCGCACCGCCGAAGCCGACTGTGCCGTAGTCGTTGCGCAACTGCAGTGCGCCTTGCGGCAGCAGCGAGCCATCGGTTTTGCCGGCGTTGCGCGGCAGCGATCGGGCATCAGCCGGAATGTTGACGACGACCCAATGCCAGAAGCCGCTGCCGGTAGGCGCGTCTGGATCGTGAACGGTGAGTGCGAAGCTTTGGGTATCGGCCGGCGGCGCATCCCACTGCAACGCGGGCGAAATGTTCTCGCCGTCTACACCGAAGGCCTTGTCGTGGTATTCGTGGGCTTTCGGCATAAAGCCGTTGGTGGGGAAATCGTCGGACCAGAGACGGAAATCAGCCATCATGTGCCTCCCTTCTTGAGTGGTTCTGGGATGGTCGGAGCGTGTTCTTTTTGCTACCGGCTCGCCATTGAGCTGCCGGCCAGCTGCTGCCTGATTGCTGCAGCATCGGCACGCAAAAACTGCCCCGAGCTAGCCAATCGAGTGTATCACCAGCGGCTCCGGAGTTCCCTCCAGCCGGGCAGGCTACAAGCAGCTTTCAGTCGCGCTCCTCGAAGCTCGGCACGTCGCTCTTCAACCACTCGACGAGTCGCTGCAATACGCCCTCGATATCGCGATTCGCACCACGCAATGCGCATTCCCATACCACCCCGACGCGCCAGCCGCTGGCGAGCAGCGCCGCGCGAACCTTGCCGTCATTGCTGCGATTGCGGCCGATCTTGTCGCGCCAGAACTCGGGCCGGGTTTGCGGCCATTTGAACAGATGGCAATCGTGACCGTGCCAGAAACAGCCGTGCACCAGCACGACGGCGCGATAGCGCGGCAGCACGATATCCGGCCGGCCTGGCAGATCGCGCGCGTCCAAACGGAAGCGAAAACCCCGACCATGCAGCAGGCTGCGGATCAGGATTTCCGGCTTCGTATTGCGGCCACGAATGCCGGACATCATCCGGCTACGCGTTGCGCTGTCGACGATATCGACCATCGTTAGAGGTTGGGCGGCGGATCGGGCCGCTCCGGAATAGGGCGAAAGGGCTTGCTTCGAACCATTATGCATCGTCTCGGCGAGCAGGGTTTGCACATGCGGCTTCTATTAATGTACGTTTCCAGCAGCATTATCCACCGGGCTCTTCCCCGTAACGCGAAGCACGAAATTACGGCTTCGGCGCCTTATATGCGCCGGCTTGTTCCAGAAGCCATGTCCTGAAGAGATCGAGCGGTTTGCCGTGGCTCAGTTCCGTTGGATAAACGAGGTAGTAGGCGGAGTCTGCGACAGTTGCGGCCTCAAAGGGAATGATGAGGCCAAGTTGCTTCAACTGCCCGTCGACGAAAAACTTTGGTACAAGTGCCACGCCTAGCCCTGCGGCGGCAGCACTGATCAGCATCGTATGGAGTTCGTAGCGTACCCCTTGCATCGTGGAGTTGTCCTCCACGCCGAGCTCCGATAACCATCTTGTCCACGCGTCGGGACGAGTGGTCGAGTGCAACAGCGGGTAGCCAAGCAGCTCGTGGGGCTTCTTGATGGGTTTGGATAAAAGCGACGGCGAGCAGATGGGCACCACCTCTTCCCCGAACAGATAGTCGGAAGAGGTGCCCGGCCACGTCGGCTTTCCGTAGTGAATTGCCGCTTCGAAATGTGATTCCTCGAACGAAAACGTGTCAGTACGCACGCCCATATTTATCCGTACGTCGGGTGTTCGGTCGTTGAAATCTTTCAGGCGCGGAATCAACCACTGAGACGCAAACGTGGGAAGTACTGCGAGTTCGAGATAGCCGCCGCCGCTACCATGAGCGATGATTGACAGGGTATCGCGGTCGAGATTTTCGAGAGCCCGGCGAACTTGTGTGCTGTATAGCCGCCCGGCACGAGTCAGCACCACGCGCTGCTTTGCGCGAACAAACAGGCGGACACCAAGATTGGATTCGAGCGTTGCAATTTGACGCGAGATGGCGCTTTCCGTCAGGAACAGTTCCTTCGCCGCATGCGTGAAGCTCTCGTGCCGCGCAGAAGCTTCAAATGCGAGCAACGTGCCCATGTTGGGAATCTTGAACTTGCGCATGTTAGTTCCTAAATCTCATCAAGTAACAATTTAATCTCGCTTTACGCGATATGCAACCGTTTGAATAATGCAATCACGTACGGCTGACCTTCCTTCGGGAAGCCAGCAGAAGAACAATTTCCGCCTTCCGGTGCTGTGTCCTGTGAGATAAGCGATGCGTAATTCGAACGTTGAACATCTGTTACTGAAGCTGCTTGGCCCCGCAAAGACGGACTCCCTCTTTGCCACCCTGAATTTCCCGACCGTGCTTCAGGACTGGGAGGCCGGGATTGTTACGCGCGCCGAACTGGCGCATGCGATGAACATGGCCTTGTTCGAAGACCTGCTGGACCGCTCGCCGAATGGCCGGATCTACACGAACGATGCAATCGCTAAAGGCGGCTCAGTCTACTTCGACCACGGTGCGCTGCGCACTGTTCGCTGGTCGAAGAATGGCGCACTGCCGCCGGGCGAAGCCGCATTTACCCGAATTCTGCGCCCGCTTGGTTTCAAGCTGAACGGCCGCTACCCGTTGGACAAGCTGGGCATGACCGGACGCGCTTATGTACACGAAGACGCGCCTGACGAGATTGCCCAGTTTTTCGTCAGCGAACTTCACCCGGAACGTTTCTCCAGTGAGTTTCAGCAAGCCGTGACGAACGTCGTGAACACATCGAAGGACCCGCTGACGCCGGCGGCAGTCTCGCAACTATGGGAGCTGGAACGCGACGGCTCGCTGCCGATCGAGGCAGCATACGAACTGCTGCCTGTCATCGTCGGTGCCTTTGCACGGCATCATGAAGTACCGCAAGAAGCGGACTACGAGGCACTCCTGCTTGAGTCGGCCGAAATGGCCTGGATTGCGACGGAAGGCAATGCGTTCAACCACGCCACGGACCGTGTCGAAGATGTGTTCAAGTTGTCCGGCGAAGAGAAGGCGAAGGGGCGGCCGATGAAGCCCGAAGTTGAGCGGTCGCGCTCAGGTCGCGTATTCCAGACTGCTTACCGTGCCGACACGGTCAAGCGCGAGTTTAAATCGCATGACGGAAAAATCGTGACGCGCGACGTCCCGGGTTCGTTCTATGAGTTCATCACTCGCAAGCGCAACTTCGACCAGGCGTCGCGTAGTTGGGCAACTGACCTGCGCTTCGACGCGGGAAATGCCCAAGGGATTTTCAAGATGACCGCGAACGCGGCGAAGTAAAGTGAAGCCCGCTACCGCGTTCCAGGCGAGCAAAGCCCTGCTGCAAGACATTGAAGCTGAGCTTCGGAAAACCCTTCGTGGTGAAGTTCGTTTCGATGCTGGGTCGAAAGCGTTGTATGCCTCTGATGCTTCGAACTACCGGCAGATACCACTAGGTGCCGTGGTCCCTGCTGATGTGGACGACCTCGTCGCAGCGCTTGATGTGTGCCGGCGCAATGATGTTCCGTTTCTCACACGAGGCGGAGGCACTTCGCAGAATGGCCAGTGCGTGAACGTGGCGGTTGTGGCTGACGTGAGCAAGTATGTCAATCGGATCGTCTCTGTGGACGCGGAAAGCCGGACCGCGCTGGTCGAACCGGGCGTTGTATGCGATACCCTGCGCGACGCGGCAGAAGAGCATGGCTTAACCTTCGCACCGGATCCTGCGACGCACAGCCGATGCACGCTTGGCGGAATGATTGCCAACAACTCTTGCGGTGCGCACTCGGTGATGGGTGGCAAGACCGTAGAGAACATCGAAGCGCTGGAAATCGTGACGTACGATGGCGCGCGATTCTGGGTGGGTCCGACCACGGAGCTCGAGCTTGAGGAAATCATTGCGCGCGGCGGCCGGCAGGGAGAGATTTACGCAAAATTGCGAGCGCTGCGCGACCGTTATGCGCGAAGAATCCGTGAGGAGTTCCCACAAATCAAGCGGCGCGTGTCTGGATTCAACCTCGACCAGTTGTTGCCGGAAAATGGATTTAACGTTGCTCGAGCGCTCGTCGGAACCGAAGGGACCTGCGCCGTTACTTTGCAGGCAATGGTACGCCTCGTTTACAGCCCATCGTGTCGCGTTTTGCTCGTGCTTGGCTTCCAGGACATCTACACCGCGGCAGATGGCGTTCCTCACTTCAATCGCTTTTCGCCAATCGCAATCGAAGGCCTCGACCGGGCCATCATTCGTGGTCTGCAAGCGCGCGGACTGAAGAAAGAGGAGATTGCGCTGTTGCCGGAGGGCGACGCCTGGGTCGTTCTGGAGTTCGGAGCAGACACGGTTGCTGATGCCGTAGAACAGGCAAACGCAGCCCATGCTTACTTCATGGCCGGCCACGGCGGTGCCGAGGTCAGCGGTTTTGTCGTCGAAGATAAACAGAAGCAGCAGAAAATCTGGTCGATTCGAGAGACGGGCGCATCTGCCGTTGCACTCTCGGTGGACCCGTCAAAGCCTGACCCGATTGTGGGCTGGGAGGATGCGGCCGTTGACCCGTTGCGACTCGGGGATTACCTGCGCAGGTTTCAGGCGCTCGTGGACCGATTTGGATATGAAACCTGCCTGTATGGTCACTTCGGCGATGGTTGTGTCCATGCGCGCATCACCTTCGATATCCGCACCGGCGAGGGTGTGCTGAAGTGGCGCGGCTTTTTGCGCGAGGCCGCACAACTGGTCGTTGACTTCGGTGGCTCGCTGTCTGGGGAGCACGGCGATGGTCAAGCCAAAGCTGAGTTTCTACCCATTATGTATGGCCCGGAAATCATGCAGGCGATGGAAGATTTCAAGGCTATCTGGGACCCGGCTAATCGTCTGAATCCGGGCAAGGTCGTCCATGCGTATCGCGCGGATGAGAATCTGCGGATGGGGCCTTCATATAAGCCCGTGACGCTTACGACCAGGCTCACGTTCTCAAGCCCGGAAGGCGATGGCATGCAGCGAGCGGTTGAGCGCTGTATTGGCATGGGCAAGTGTCGTTCCCTCGATGGCGGGACGATGTGTCCGAGCTTTCGTGCAACACGGGAAGAGAAGTTCTCCACCCGGGGCCGAGCTCATCTCTTCTGGGAAATGCTCCAGGGCGAAATCATCACCGACGGCTGGAACAGCCCTGAGGTGAAAGAAGCTTTGGACACATGCCTTGCATGTAAGGGTTGCAAATCAGACTGTCCGACGCATACCGACATGGCGTCGTACAAGGCTGAGTTTCTGTCTCACTACTACGAGACTCATCGTCGACCGCGGCAGGCGATGTTCATGGGGAGGATTGGTCAATGGGCACCGCTTGCGAGTCGTTTTCCGTGGTTGACGAATTTCATGACTTCAGCTCGACCGTTGGCTCGTATCAGCAAGTGGGTCGCGGGCGTCGCGCCGCAACGGCATCTGCCGGTATTTGCGCCGCGGACGTTCAGGGCGATGGCCAGGCAGCGGCAGACCGTGGGCAGCCTGGCTATAACCGCACCCACGCAGAAGGTGATTCTCTGGGTTGATACTTTCAACGACCACTTTTCGCCCGAGGTCGCAACGGCCGCACTTGATGTGCTGACTGCGATTGGCTACGAAGTCGTTTTGCCGCGCAAGCGACTGTGCTGTGGTCGGCCTTTGTACGACTACGGTCTGCTTGATGAGGCGCGCGCGTTGCTCCGAAGCGCCGTCGACGAGCTGGCTGATGACATTCAGTCGGGAGTGCCCGTTATCGGGCTCGAGCCCGGATGTTTGTCCGTCTTCAAGGATGAGTTGCTCAAGCAACTCCCTGACGACACGATGGCGAAAAGACTTTCAGAGCAGACCTTCCTGTTTTCCGACTTCGTTGGCCGTGCAGACTACGACTGGCCGGAGCTCGACGCGGATGTTATCGTGCACGGGCACTGCCATCAGAAGTCGATCTTCGGCATGAAGGGTGAGACTGCACTGCTCGACAAGCTCCGCGTGCGATGGACCCTGCTTGATACGGGGTGTTGCGGGATGGCCGGATCGTTCGGGTTCAATGCCGACCATTACGACCTGTCGATGAAAATCGCCGAAGAAAAGTTGTTACCGCTTGTGCGCAGCGCTCCTGCAACCGCAATAGTCGTGACCAATGGGTTTAGTTGCCGGGAGCAGATCGAACAGGGCGCGGGCAGGCAGTCGATTCACATCGCACAACTGGCGCTGAAGGCGCTGAAGCGCGAACACGTTCCTCGGGCGAAGCCAGTGCCGGGCATCACCGGCGACTTGACGCCGATATCGTGAGCCACGGGCTTAGGCGCCGTCTTCGTTGAACCTCAGGAATCGCCTGGTGGCTGGATCGAACGAAGTCCATTTCCCGAGAACGCCTGTCACGTCTGTCTTGATGAGAAATAGGCATCAGGTGGTGAATAGATATCGTTTGCTGGCTGTACTTCGGCTGACCACAATCAAAGCATCAAATTTCATTCGATGCTTTGTGTATCGACGGGCGGTGGCAATGACGCTAGCGGACAGACCATTCGGTTTAGCGCTTGCGGCAAGCAACTGCTGCTATTGCCCGCTCACCAGCCAACCACGACATGTACGAGTTCACCGCTCCTTTTCAAAGCCCGTCCGGTTCACCGATACGGGAGCTGTTCAAGTATCTCAGCGAACCTGGGATGATTTCATTCGCGGGCGGTTATCCAGCCAGCGACCTTTTTGACGTCGAGGGTTTGCAGTCAGCTCAGGCGCGAGCTTACCAGGCGTCAAATCGTTGTCTGCAGTATGGCCCGACGGATGGATTGCCTGAACTGAAGGCCGAGTTAGTGAAGCTGATGGCTCGCCGGGGCGTGACGTGTGCGTCAGAAGAACTGCTTGTGACAACAGGTTCGCAGCAAGGATTGGATTTGTTGCTGCGCATCCTGGTGGCGCCCGGCGATGTTGTTCTCACCGAGCAGCCTGCATATCCCGCGACCTTGCAGGCATTGAAGCTGCAGCAGGCGGAAGTCGTCACGGTGCCGGTGGATGGACATGGCCTTGATGTCGACGCTTTGTCCGCGCTTCTTTCCAGCGGGACTTTCAATCGCCCACGGCTCCTGTACACGGTGCCGACGTTCGCGAATCCGACAGGTGCGACCCTTTCACGGGAACGTCGCCTTGCCCTGCTCAAACTCGCGGTCGAGTACAAATTCCTCATCGTCGAAGACGACCCTTACGGTGACCTGCGCTTCTCAGGTGCGGCGGTTCCATCAATTCTCGCCTTGTCAACAGAAGTGCCGGGTTCGCGCGACTGGGTGGTGCATTTTGCAAGCCTCTCCAAGATTGTTGCGCCCGGGTTGCGAGTGGGCTGGACGGTCGCGCCACCAGAAATTGCCCGCCGGTGTGTCATCGCCAAACAGACGGTGGACCTTTGCAGCGCGCCGTGGACTCAGGCTACGGCAGCCGAGTACCTGGCAGATGGTGCGCTGGAGCGTCATTTGCCGCGTATCACCGGGATGTATCGACGAAAGTGCGACGCCCTGTGCGACGCACTGCGTTCCCAACTAGGCGACGCCATCCGGTTCCATCAACCTGAAGGCGGTATGTTCGTGTGGGCTCGAATCGAAGGTATGGATTCCTCGATACTTCTGCAGGCCGCAATCGACAACAAGGTCCTCTTTGTCCCGGGTAAGGCCTTCTTCGCAGACAAGCTGGACGTTGCATCACTTCGTCTGTCATTTGCTGCACCTGGCGTCGATGAGATTCAGGAAGGTGCAAGGCGGCTGAATGACGCGTACGAAGAAGCGCTGTCAGCAAATACGTTGCGGGTTTAATCGTACGCGTTGAAAAGGAACCGGAAATGAAGGTATTGGTTGCAGTCAAACGGGCGGTGGACCTCAACGTGAAGGTTCGTGTGAAAGCCGACCAGTCAGGCGTTGAGTTCGCCAACGTGAAGATGTCGATGAATCCCTTTGACGAGATTGCCGTTGAAGAAGCGGTGCGCCTGAAAGAGGCGGAGCACGTCACGGAAGTCATTGCGGTTTCTGCCGGGTCCATGCAGTGTCAGGAGACGCTTCGGACGGCACTGGCGATCGGTGCTGACCGAGGTATACACGTGTGCGTTATGAGCGACGCATCCGCGTGCTGATGTACGACACGAAGTGAGGATTTGGCTTTGGACGAGATTGTTGATCAGATCTGGAATTTTCTTCATGATGTCAGGGCTTCGAAGATCGACTACCTCAACTTGCATCCAACTGGCCATGTCCGCGTGAGTCTGGAACTTGACGGGGAGAGGTGGCGTGGAAAGTGGATCGCTCCTTGACTCCCTGACTTCGATCATTATTGCCCTTCATGCTCGCCGTATCGCTCCAGAGCGAGCAGTCCTTTTACATGCGGCAGCATGATGCGCGCCACTTCCCGCATCACCGGCATGACGACGCTGTTGCCGAACTGCCGGTAAGCCTGCGTGTCGCTGACTGGAATTCTGAAGGTATCGGGAAAGCCCATCAGCCGTGCACATTCACGCGGCGTGAGGCGTCGCGGCCGCAACTGCTCGCCTTGATAGACCAGGATCTCCGAGCCGTCCTTGTGATAACGCGCGGAGAGTGTGCGCGTGACGCTGTCGGGATAAGCCATGCCGAAGCCAAAACCATTGCCCGCCGCGCGATGCTTTGCCGCATAGTTTTGCAGATAGGTCCAGAGATTCGGGGTGAGCGTGTACTTCGGTTGCACGCGTTTGCCCGCGTGGTCAAAGAAGCGATCGTGGTCCCACGGCACCACCGGTTCGCTGCCGTCCGTGCGATGCAGGATCGAACCAAGGCGCGGGCCGTTTTCCGGCACACGCAGATCGTCCCAGGAAAACGACGTCTTGCCGCGAAAGCCGACGATGATGATGCGCTCCCGATGCTGCGGCGTGAAATGCTGGCCGTCGACCACGCGGTAGTGCACTTCGTAGCCGAGCTCGTCGCGCAGGGTCTGCAGGATCACGTCGAAGGTGCGGCCTTTGTCGTGCGAGAGCAGATTCTTCACGTTCTCCAGCAGGAACGCGGCAGGGCGCTTTGCCGCGATGATCCGCGCGACGTCGAAAAACAGCGTGCCCTGCGTGGTGCACTCGAAACCGTGCGGCCGGCCCAGCGCGTTTTTCTTGCTGACGCCGGCAATCGAGAACGGCTGGCACGGAAAGCCGCCGAGCAGCACGTCGTGGCTCGGCACTTCTTCGGCGGGAAAGGAGACGATGTCGCCGATCAGCGCATGGTCGCCGCCGGCAGGGTAGTTCTCGCGATAGGTCTTGGTGGAGAAATCATTCCACTCGCTCGTGAAGACGCAGTCGCCGCCGTGCGCCTCGAAACCCATGCGAATGCCACCGATGCCGGCAAACAGATCGATGAAGCGGAACTGGGCGTCGCCGGTGACCGAGCCGGCCTTCGTCCGGCCGCTGGTATGCAGCAGATCGCGCAAGGCCGGTTCGAGCATCGACGGACACGGTGTCTCGCCTTTTTCCCAGCGACGTACCGTCTTGATGTCCTTACCGACGTGCGCGGCGATTTCGCGTTGAGTGAAGCGGGCGCGCGCCTGTCTGAGCAGGTCGAGCGGTGCGGCGAGGGTCACGGATGTCCTTGCTGGGAATTTTTGCGGACATTATGACCTAAGGTCGTCCCTTTTTCCTATTTTCACTGAGTGTGAGCAGAAAATTTCCGGTTGCACGAATACCGTTTTCGCCTAAATGCGAGTGTCACAGTTGGACATGTAGGCTTACAGCGTGACGCGAAATCCCCGCGTTGCGACGTGTTCAGGCCGCGACAGGGTTCGCGGCCTTTTTTTAGCTGGGGAGAGTAGGGCTGACCGGTGCGGAAGACCGGCCGTCAAGACTTGCAGCGCGTCAGATCAGAGATGACGGCTGGCGGCGAGATGCCGCGTCTGGAACGGGGCGGCGGTTGCCGCGGCCGACCCGTTCCAGACTGGCGGGGGTTCGGCTTCGAACTGGTCCAACTGCAGCAGGAGGCTGTCGACCGCGCACAGCTGTGCGTGGGACAGATTGCCGGTGTCGAGCAATTGGTACAGACGCTTGCGCCAGTAGACAACCGGCAGAATCGGTCCACCCAGATCGCCTTGTAAAGACGGTCGCATCACGCGCCCAATATGCGCGATATCCTGGTCGACCAGCGCCGCCTGGGATGACCCCGTTAGCGTAATGAGTGTCCGTTCCATAGCCCCTCCATGGCACCTTTACGGCAAGTCGCGGCGGGACTTTAGGGCTTTTTTGAAATATTTTTCGCGACTGGCTTCATTGGGCAAAACGGGCCGGCGGCCGGCGCGGGCACACCTGTTGCTGAATCGGGATACTGGCGTAATGATGCGCCGGCATTCCAGATATCGGAGCCGAACATGAACAAGGACCAGGTAAAGGGCGTAGGCGAGCAGATCAAGGGGAAGGTCAACGAAGCCGTCGGCAAGGCCACCAACAACCCGGGTAAGGAGCTTAAAGGCGACCTTCAGCAAGGCGCCGGCAAGGTGCAAAAGGCCTATGGCGACGCTAAGGAAGACGCCAAGGACAATGCAAAGCGCAACGCACCGTAATTCGGCTCGCGGTGTTGTTTGACGGAAAAGGCGCTTCGGCGCCTTTTTTTGTTTTTATCGGGCCTGGGTGCCGTGCTCTGGCTGTTGGGAGTTAGTGCCTAGCCGCCGGGCGCAGGGTGTGGCGCCGTTTTGGCCTGGGAGTAACCCGGGTTTCGGCGCCGCGGACGCTCCGCACGCCGTGCGCCGCCTTTAGACTTGGCGCATCCAACACGTAGGAGGCGCCTATGACACCCGAAAAAGTGCTTTCGATGTTCGAACGGCAGTACCTCGAGGGCAAGACGCCCGTCGACCTCGAATCCATCTGCGCGAGTTTCGCCACCTGGCTGGCAGCGACGTGGGACCAGCATGATGGCGAGCAGAAGACGCTGCTGCTGACGATCGGCGCAGCATTGTGGCGCGAAGGGTATAACCTGCGCGCCGGTACGGCCACCAAGGATTTGTGGTGAGCCTGAGCGCCTTTGTGTGGTTAGGCGGTGGGGAAAAGCGTCGCGTGGCAATGTTCGCGTTGGGGTGATTCGAGGCGACCCGCACTGCGGCGCTCACGCACGCGTTCTGCCGAGTCGGTTTATATTTGGCGGTCGCGTGTTCGGGTCTTTCCTTTCGGTCTTCCGGCCGATCGCTGGTTCCCGATTCCCATTTTCAGCCGCAGCTTTCGCACAAGGGTTACACCATCACCATGACCGATCTCTCCGCCTTCCCGATCACGAAGAAATGGCCTGCCGAGCATCCGGACCGGATTCAGCTGTATTCGCTGCCGACGCCCAATGGCGTGAAGGTGTCGATCATGCTCGAAGAGACCGGGTTGCCGTATGAGCCGCACCTTGTGCGCTTCGATACGAACGACCAGATGTCGGCGGAGTTTCTGTCGCTGAATCCGAACAACAAGATTCCGGCAATCATCGATCCGAACGGTCCGGATGGCAAGCCGCTGCCCCTGTTCGAATCCGGCGCGATTCTGATCTATCTGGCGGACAAGGCAGGCAAATTCATTCCGCAGGATGCCGCTGGCCGTTATGAAGCGATTCAGTGGGTGATGTTCCAGATGGGCGGCATCGGCCCGATGTTTGGCCAGGTGGGCTTCTTCCACAAGTTCGCCGGCAAGGAATACGAAGACAAACGCCCGCGCGATCGTTATATCGGTGAGTCGAAGCGGTTGCTTGCGGTGCTGGATCGGCAGCTTGAAGGACGCGACTGGATCCTGGGTGATCAGTACTCGATCGCCGATATCGCGACTTTCCCGTGGGTGCGTAATCTGGTTGGCTTCTACGAAGCAGGGGATCTGGTCGGGATTGACGACTTTTCGAATGTGAAACGGGTGCTGGCGGCGTTCGTTGCGCGTCCGGCGGTGGCTAGGGGATTGGATATTCCGAAGCGGCCTGCGTGAAGGGGTGAGGGTGGTTTGTGCTGCGACTGCGGTGTGATGGCGAGACCCGTTGCGGCGGTCAGGGCAGCTCGGCCGGGTTGCCGCCCATTGCTCGGTAAAGGTCGCGCACAAACTCCTCGCTGACAACGTTCCACTCGGGTGAAGCATAGAGGACGTCTTCCGGATTCTTCTTGCCCCGTGCGTGACGCAGCGTGCGCACGGTCAATTCGAGGGCCATCGCTTCTTCATATAGAGGGTGGCCAGGGCGGAGGCGGTCGTCGTTTTCCATGCCTGATTTTCGGCGGGCGCGGGGAATACTTTAGGTGTTGGTGGGAGGTGCGGGTTTATATGCTGCATGGATTCCGTGGGTGGGATCGGGCGGCACGAAAGGCGGCGGGGGACTTGGCTTCTGCCGTTCCGTACTCGGTAGCCGTGTGGGTAATGACGGAGGCAAAAAAGCCCCGCCAGGCAATGCCGGGCGGGGCTTTTTTTGAAGTGTTCTGATGTTGCTGATTGGTCCCCCCGACAGGAATCGAACCTGTATCTAGCGCTTAGGAGGCACTTGTTCTATCCATTGAACTACGGGGAGAGGACCAAACCAAAACAACCGCTGCAATCCCGCCGACAAACAACTCCAGGCAGGGACCAGGCGAGTCCAAATTCGCCAGCGAGCGCAGAGTATATCAAACACGCCTTTCCACGAGGAGGGCTGCAAAGCCCGCCCCACAAAGCAAACGGCCCAGCGGGCATCACCCACTGGGCCGCGTGAACCGCCCGGCGCACTACATCAAGCAGCGCACCCCCGGCTCAATCGATCTCATTCAGAATTCCACCACCGCAAACTCCGCCTTGCCTACATCGCACAGCGGGCAGCGCCAGTCGTCCGGAATCGCGGCGAAGCGCGTGCCCGGGGCGATACCTTCTTCGGGAAGGCCTTCTTCTTCGTTGTAGATCCAGCCGCAAATCAGGCAGACCCAGCTCTTATATTCAATCAGTTCAATTACTTCGCTCACGACGTACTCTTCTTTGGTTCAGTGCATTGATCCGCCCAGTCTGCCCCTTTTTTGGGCATGGCGGCGACCCGCAATATTACCGGAATTTGTCAATCGGACCGCTATTTACCCATGCGGCATCGCCGCAAAGCGCCTGAGACATGTCCGGGCCCGCGCGACGGACCCGTCATACACAGCGTGTATGCTTTGATCCGCAGCTAGTTGTTTGGACAGGTGCGCCGGGCGCCTGGCATGCATTGCGACGATTGGCCTCAGGCGACTCGCGCCACGATCAACGCCTGCGTGGCCCGCGCATGACTCTTGTTTCCCAAAAAGGAGAAAAACGATGTTTAAAAACAAATGGTTGGCCGGAACTGTATTGGCCGGGTTGCTCGCGGTATCGGGCGCGGCGCAGGCCGCAGGCGTGTCTTTCGTGCAGCCGGCGGACGGCGCGACCGTCACCAATCCGGTGCACGTGGTGTTCGGTGTCGACGGCATGAAGATCGCGCCGGCCGGCACGATGACGGACGGCACGGGCCATCATCATCTGTTGATCGACGGCAAGCCGCTTCCCAAGGGTGAAGTGATTCCCGCCACCGACAAATCGCTCCACTTCGGCAAAGGCCAGACCGAAACCGATCTGACGCTGCCGCCGGGCGACCATACGCTGACGCTGCAATTCGGCGACGGCGCACATCGTTCGTATGGCCCCGAAATGAGCAAAACCATCACTGTGCACGTGAAGTAACGCGACGGGTGAGGCGGCTGGACGTGCGCGAGCGCCGTCCGGCCGCGTTTTCCGTTTTATATCCTGGCTTGCGCAGGGCTTGAACGCAGTCGGATCCGGTCTGCATCGGGCTTGCGTCCGGTTCGTCCCCGTTTTGCAAGCGGGCCATTCGGCCTATCTCTTCCGGCATACAGGCACCCGCCCGCGCGCCCGGTACAATGAGCAGTTCCGACTCATCGCTGTCTTCTCCAATTCTCCATGTCGCTTTACACCATTACCGGAGCCCAACTGGCGTTCGGTCACGTCGCGTTGCTCGATCACGCGGATTTCTCTCTCGAAGCGGGCGAGCGCGTTGGGCTGATCGGCCGTAACGGCGCGGGCAAGTCGTCGCTGCTGAAGATCGTCGCCGATCTGACCAAGCCGGACGACGGCCTCGTCACGCGCCAACAGGGCCTGACTTCGGTCTACGTGCCGCAAGAGCCGGAATTCGATACGGACGACACGGTGTTCGAAGCGGTCGCCGCCGGCCTGACCCACGCCCGCGAGCTGCTGGATCAATACGACGCGGTCGCCAATCAGCTCGCCGACGAGCCGGAAGGCCCGGAGCACGACGCGCTGATGTCGCGCATGAACACGCTGCAATCGGAGCTCGACCATTCGGACGCCTGGAACTGGAGCACGCGCGTGGCCACCACGCTGCAGCAGATCGGTCTGAATGGCGAGGCGCGGGTCGGCTCGCTGTCGGGCGGGATGCAAAAGCGCGTTGCGCTGGCGCGCGCGCTGGTCGTGCAACCGGACGTGCTGCTGCTCGACGAGCCGACCAACCACCTGGACTTCGACGGCATCCGCTGGCTCGAGGAACTGCTGGTCTCGCTGCGCGCGGGTCTGCTCTTCATTACTCACGATCGCGCGTTTCTCGACCGTGTCGCCACGCGCATCGTCGAACTGGATCGCGGGCGTCTGCTGTCGTATCCGGGCAATTTCAGCGCCTACCAGACCAGGAAGGCACAGCAGCTTGAAGTCGAGCAAGTGGAAGCGGCCAAGTTCGACAAGCTGCTCGCCCAGGAAGAAGTGTGGATTCGCAAGGGCGTGGAAGCGCGCCGCACGCGCAGCGTCGGCCGTATTGCGCGGCTCGTGGAGATGCGCAACGAACGCGCCGAACGCCGCAACGTGCTGGGCAACGTGAAGCTCGATGTGGGCCAAGGTGAGAAGTCCGGCAAGATCGTCGCCGAACTGACTGACGTCACCAAGCGCTACGGTTCGCGCACGGTGGTCGACAACTTCACGGCCACGGTGATGCGCGGCGACAAGATCGGCTTTGTCGGTCCGAACGGTGCGGGCAAGACCACGTTGCTGAAGATGATCCTCGGCGAATTGCCGCCGGACGAAGGCACGGTGCGTGTCGGCACCAATCTGCAGGTCGCGTACTTCGACCAGATGCGCGCGCAGCTCGATCTGGACAAGAGCCTGGCCGACACGATCAGCCCGGGTAGCGAGTGGGTCGAAGTCAACGGCCAGAAGAAGCACGTGATGAGCTATCTCGGCGACTTCCTGTTCGCGCCGGAACGCGCGCGATCGCCGGTCAAGTCGCTGTCGGGCGGCGAGCGTAATCGCCTGCTGCTGGCGCGTCTGTTCGCGCGGCCGGCCAACGTGCTGGTGCTCGACGAACCGACCAACGACCTCGACATTCCGACGCTCGAACTGCTCGAAGAGCTGCTTACCGAATACGACGGCACCGTGCTGCTGGTCAGCCACGATCGCGCGTTTCTGGATAACGTCGCGACCTCGGTGATCGCGTCGGAGGGCGGCGGGAAGTGGCGCGAATACGTCGGCGGTTTTACCGATTGGCAGATTCAGCGCGACCGCTCGCAGCGGATGGCGCAGGAAGCGCAGAAGGAAGCAGCCAAAGAAGTGGCGGCGAAAGACGGCGGCGCAAGCGGCGCGAGCCGCAATACGCAGCGCGCGGCCAAGCTGTCGTTCAAGGATCAGCGCGAACTCGAGGCGTTGCCGGCCAAAATTGCCGCGCTCGAAGCGGAGCAGAAAACCATTGGCGCTCAACTCGAAGACGGCTCGGTCTTCGCGAAAGACGCTCAGGAGGGCACGCGTCTGACCGCGCGCTACGCCGCGATCGACGAGGAATTGCTGATCGCGCTGGAACGCTGGGACGAGTTGGAAAACAAGCGCAAGTAATACGCGGGGGCGGCGCGATCCGAGGTTGCGC
This sequence comes from Paraburkholderia sediminicola, assembly GCF_046026675.1. GTDB lineage: Bacteria > Pseudomonadota > Gammaproteobacteria > Burkholderiales > Burkholderiaceae > Paraburkholderia > Paraburkholderia sediminicola_F. The sequence continues at coordinate 1,042,060 of NZ_JAQQEY010000001.1, forward strand.
CGATCTCATGCCGCGGTGGGGGGCCGCAGCTGTGCAGTGGTCCCGTCGCAGTTTTTTCACGGTCCCGTAGCGGTCTTATCGCGGTCACATAATTGGCCGCGCCCGAGCGCCGGCCCTTATCCAAACGGCCAATCCTGCAGGTCGTGAATTGCCCCCTGTATCGAAATCAGTAAAATACCCCGCGAACAGGCTTCCCCCGGCGTTCGCACCGGCTGGCCGTTGCCGGGCTGTAGAGCCCGCATCGAGCCGCCGTCGAGCGCGCCCATGGGAAGCCAGGCGATAAAACACGTTGCCCGCACTGCGGGCAACCTACCTAACCCCGTTGTTTCGTTTCGCTTTTTTTGAAAACTCAACGCATTGTCCACGGACCTGTCCACAGGACCTGTGGACAACGATGAACCGACGCACCCGAGTCAACCATGTCTACGAAAAAGCCAAACGCCGCGTATAGCGAAGCGTCGATCAAGGTGTTGAAGGGCCTGGAGCCGGTCAAGCAACGGCCCGGGATGTACACCCGCACCGAAAATCCGCTGCACATCATTCAGGAAGTCATCGACAACGCGTCGGACGAGGCCCTTGGCGGCCACGGCCGGCAAATCACGGTCACGCTGCACACGGACCATTCGGTCTCGGTCGAAGACGACGGCCGTGGCATTCCGTTCGGCCTGCATCCGGAAGAAGGCGTGCCGGTCGTCGAGATCGTTTTCACGCGCCTCCACGCGGGCGGCAAGTTCGATAAAGCCGCCGGTGGCGCGTACACGTTCTCGGGCGGCCTGCACGGCGTCGGCGTGTCGGTCACCAATGCGCTGTCTACTCGTCTCGACGTCACCGTATGGCGCGACGGCAAAATCGCCGAGCTGAGTTTTGCCAACGGCGACGTCGCCAGGCAGCTTGAAGTACGTCCCGCGACAAAAGGCGACAAGAAGTCCGGCACGCGTGTCACCGCGTGGGCCAATCCGAAGTACTTCGATTCGCCGAACCTGCCGCTCGGCGAATTGCAACGTCTGCTGCGCTCGAAAGCGGTGCTGTTGCCGGGCGTCGAAGTCACGCTCATCAACGAGAAGACCGGCGAAACGCAAACCTGGAAATACGAAGACGGTTTGCGCGGTTATCTGCTCGAGGGCATGAACGGCAGCGATCTGCTGATCCCGCTGTTCGAAGGCGAGCGCTTTGTTGAAAACTCGCGCGCCAGCGAAGAGACGTTTGCTGAAGGTGAGGGCGCCACGTGGGTCGTCGCGTGGAGCGAGGAAGGCACGCTCATGCGCGAGTCGTACGTCAATCTGATTCCGACGCCCGCGGGCGGCACGCATGAATCCGGTTTGCGCGACGGTCTGTTTCAGGCGGTGAAGAGCTTTGTCGAGTTGCATAACCTGCAACCGAAGGGCGTGAAGCTGCTGGCGGAAGACGTGTTCGCGCGCGTGTCGTTCGTGTTGTCGGCAAAGGTGCTCGATCCGCAATTCCAAGGGCAGATCAAGGAGCGCCTGAATAGCCGAGATGCGGTGAAGCTGGTGTCGTCGTTCTCGCGGCCGGCTTTGGAGTTGTGGCTGAATCAGCACGTCGAGCTTGGCAAGAAACTCGCGGACCTCGTCATCAAGCAGGCCCAGGCGCGTACGCGTGCTGGCCAGAAGGTCGAGAAGCGCAAGAGCTCGGGCGTGGCCGTTCTGCCGGGCAAGCTGACCGATTGCGAATCGACGGAAATCGGCCGCAACGAACTGTTCCTCGTCGAGGGTGACTCGGCGGGTGGCTCGGCGAAAATGGGCCGCGACAAGGAATACCAGGCGATCCTGCCGCTGCGCGGCAAGGTGCTGAACACATGGGAAACCGAGCGCGACCGCCTGTTCGCCAACAACGAAGTGCACGACATTTCGGTGGCGATCGGCGTCGATCCGCATAGCCCGGACGACAAGGTCGATCTGTCGAATCTACGCTACGGCAAGATCTGTATCTTGTCGGACGCTGACGTCGACGGTTCGCACATCCAGGTGCTGCTGCTCACCCTCTTCTTCAAGCATTTCCCGCAGCTGATCGAGCGTGGGCACGTGTGCGTGGCGCGTCCGCCGCTGTTCCGGGTCGATGCGCCCGCGCGCGGCAAGAAGCCGGCGCAGAAGCTCTACGCGCTTGACGAAGGCGAACTCGAAGCGATCCTCGACAAGCTGCGCAAGGATGGCGTACGCGACACGCAATGGTCCATCAGCCGCTTCAAAGGCTTGGGCGAAATGAGCGCGGAGCAGTTGTGGGACACCACGATGAACCCCGACACGCGGCGACTGACGCCGGTGGCACTCGGCGAACTCGACTATGACGCCACGGTGGCGCGTATGACGATGCTGATGGGCAAGGGTGAAGCGGCGTCGCGGCGCAGCTGGCTGGAAGAAAAGGGCAACGAAGTGGAAGCGGATATCTGAGCGGGCGTTCTTAACAGCGCTCTGCCTTCGCACGAAACTTCACGCCAAACACGGATACGGAATCTAGATGGACGACGATAACACTCTCGACCTTTTCACCGAGCCGCCGCCCCCGGAAGGCGACTTCCTGACGCTCGGCAACTACGCGGAACGCCAGTACCTCGACTACGCAGTGAGCGTGGTCAAGGGGCGCGCGCTGCCTGACGTATGCGACGGCCAGAAGCCGGTGCAGCGCCGCATCCTGTTCGCCATGAACGACATGGGTCTCGGCGACAACGCCAAGCCCGTCAAGTCGGCGCGCGTGGTCGGCGACGTGCTCGGTAAGTACCACCCGCACGGCGACCAGTCGGCGTACGACGCACTGGTGCGTCTCGCGCAAGATTTTTCGATGCGCTATCCGCTGATCGACGGCCAGGGCAACTTCGGTTCGCGCGACGGCGACGGCGCAGCGGCCATGCGGTACACCGAAGCGCGCCTGACGCCGATCGCGAAGCTGCTGCTCGATGAGATCGACCAGGGTACGGTCGACTTCATGAAGAACTACGACGGCGAATTCGAAGAGCCGAGGCTGTTGCCCGCGCGCTTGCCGTTCGTGTTGCTGAACGGCGCATCCGGCATTGCGGTGGGGCTGGCCACGGAAATTCCGTCGCACAATCTGCGCGAAGTCGCCGCGGCGGCGGTAGCGATGATCCGTAATCCGAAGATCGAGCACGCCGAGTTGATGCAACACATCGCCGGGCCGGACTTCCCGGGCGGCGGCCAGATCATTTCGAGCGACGCCGAGATTTCCACAGCCTACGAAACCGGCCGCGGTAGCCTGAAGGTTCGCGCCCGCTGGAAGATCGAAGAGCTCGCGCGCGGCCAGTGGCAACTCGTGATCACCGAACTGCCACCGAACACGGCCGCGCAGAAGGTCCTCGAAGAAATCGAAGAGCAGACCAACCCGAAGATCAAACTCGGCAAGAAGGCGCTCACGCCCGAACAGTTGCAGACCAAGCAGACCATGCTCGCGCTGCTCGACGCGGTGCGCGACGAGTCGGGCCGGGATGCGCCGGTTCGTCTGGTGTTCGAGCCGAAGTCGAGCCGCATCGACCAAACCGATTTCGTCAACACGTTGCTCGCGCATACGAGCCTCGAATCGAACGCGTCGCTCAATATGGTGATGGTGGGCGGCGACGGCCGGCCGCGTCAGAAGGGCTTGAGCGAGATCATCCATGAGTGGATCGCGTTCCGCTTCGCGACGGTCACGCGACGCACGCGTCATCGGTTGAGCAAGGTCGACGACCGGATTCATATTCTCGAAGGCCGGATGATCGTCTTTTTGAATATCGACGAAGTCATTCGCATCATCCGCGAATCGGACGAGCCGAAGGTCGCGTTGATGGCCGCATTCGGTTTGTCGGACCGTCAGACTGAAGACATTCTCGAAATCCGCCTGCGTCAGTTGGCTCGTCTCGAGAAGATCAAGATCGAGAAGGAACTGTCCGAACTGCGCGACGAGAAGGCCAAGCTCGAAGAACTGCTGGGCAGCGAATCCGCGATGAAGCGTTTGCTCATCAAGGAAATCGAAGGCGACGCGAAGCAATACGGCGACGAGCGCCGCACGCTGATCCAGCAGGAAAAGCGCGCCACGTTCGAAGCGCGGGTGGTCGACGAGCCAGTGACAGTGGTGGTGTCGCAGAAGGGCTGGGTCCGCGCGCTGAAGGGCCACGGCCTGGATGTGGCAGGCTTCACGTTCAAGGCCGGCGACGGCCTCTACGCGGCGTTCCAGTGCCGCACGCCGGATACGCTGGTCGCATGGGGCAGTAATGGCCGCGTCTATTCCGTGGCGGTGGCGATGCTGCCGGGCGGGCGGGGCGATGGCGTGCCGGTCACGTCGCTGATCGAACTCGAATCGGGCAGCCACCTGATGCATTACTACGCGGCGTCCGCGGATCAGGCATTGCTGCTTGCGTCGAGTAACGGCTTCGGCTTTGTCGCCAAGGTTGGCGATATGGTGAGCCGCGTGAAGGCCGGCAAGTCGTTCATGACGATCGACGCGGGCGCCGCGCCGCTCGCGCCGATGCCGATGCTGCCGGATGCGACGCACATCGCGTGTCTGTCTTCAGGTGGACGCCTGCTGGTGTTCGGCCTCGACGAAATGAAGACGCTCTCGGGCGGCGGACGCGGTGTCACGCTGATGGCGCTCGACGACAACGAAACGCTGGTGCAGGCGCTGTCCATCAACAAGGCGGGCGTGGTGCTGATCGGCACGCGTCGCGGTGGCCGTGTCGACGAAGAGAAGCTGAGCGGCGCCACGCTCACGCCGCATATTGGCAAGCGGGCGCGCAAGGGGCGTGCGCCTGAGAGCAAGATGAAGCTCGACGGTATGCGTCCGGTACTCGCCGCGTAATCGTAGGTAGTATTTAGTAGTTAGTAGGTGGTAGATAGAAGTAGGTAGAGCCAGGCATGAACGCGGCATGTGCTTTAAAGCGCAAACAGCAGCAACGCGCACCTTGAAGCACACGCCGCGCGCAGTAAAAATCCGGGGTGCAGCAGCGTCGCGGTATCAGACGCGCTGCAATAACAACTACAAAGAATGTTAAGACGCTGTCAGTACATGGAACTGCACGCATAGCGCGCGGTCGAATGCGCTCAATAGCCGCTACAAATATCACTCGTCATAAGCGGTGTGGCGTCATAGGGAGAGGAAAACAACATGAACAAAGCTATCGAACTCGCACTCTTTTTGCATCTGCTCGCAGTCGCCGTGTGGGTGGGTGGGATGGTGTTCGCGCATTTCTGTCTGCGCCCGGCCATTGCCGATCTTTCGCCGCAACTGCGTTTGCCATTGTGGGAATCGGTGTTCGGCCGCTTCTTCAACTGGGTCGCCGCAGCCGTGCTGGTGATTCTCCTCACCGGGGGTTTCCTGCTGACGCAATTCGGCGGCGGTCATGCCACGTGGCCGTTGCATGCCATGGCCGGCCTCGGCATCGTGATGATGCTGATCTTCGGGCACATTCGTTTCGCCGTGTTCCCGCGCATTCGCCGTGCGGTGCAGGCGCAGAAGTGGCCGGATGGCGCGCAGGCAGTCGGTACGATCCGGCGTCTGGTGCTGGTGAATATCGTGCTGGGCGTGGTGACGATCGGTGTGGCGGTGTTGTCGCGCGGGTTCTGACGCCCGGCCGGCCTACTGCATGGAGCCGTAGGCAAGCCACAACCCACATACGACCGCCACGGTCCCGTACACCACATACACCGGCACCTTGAGCTTTGCGAAGCACATGCCGGAGAACAGCGCTGTCACCAGATACACAGGTTTAAACGGCACATGCACCGCGATGCGCAGCACGGCCACCGCCAGAAACGCGGTGGTGACCGCGCGCAGGATCCGCATACCGTGCTCGAAACGCGGATTGGCCTTCAACTGATGCAGATGCCGCTGCGCGAGCACGACGAGGCAGCCCGACGGCACAAAAAGCGCGAGCGTAGCAATCAGCGCGCCTGCCCAGCCATCCACCAGATAGCCGAAGAACGGCACCACATTCAACAGCGGTCCCGGCGACAACGGGGAGAGCGAAAACGCCAAGGTGAAGTCGTTATCCGACACGCCGATCGCCGGCGTGACGAACAATGTCTTAAGTACCGGCAACGCTGAGAAGCCGCCACCGAACAAGGTCATGCCCGCACCGGCCAGCCGTGGCCATAGCAGCGCCAGTTCATAGCGATGCGGCAACGGCAGGGCGAACAACACCAGCAACACGCTCAATGCGGCCAGCATCTGCCAGTCGCCGCGACCAATCGACACCACGATGCGAGTATTGCGAACCGGACTAACGAACCAACCGGTGCCGAAGGCTGCGCCGAGCATTACCACATAGGCCGCGGGACTGCGTGCATAGAAGAGCGCCACGCAACCGATCCCCGCCGCGATCCATTCGAGCTTGCCGCGCACCAGCGCGCGCGTCTGTTTGTACCAGGTGATCGCGATCAGCGTGGCCAGCACCACGCTGAAGTGATTGAGCAGGGTCTGGGAAGCGGCGGCGCGCACGAGCGGCGTGCGATAGAAGATCGCGAATAGCGTCATCAGCATGAAAAAGGGCAGCACGCTGGCGACGCCCGCCACCCAGGCGCCGGCGCGTCCACGCAGCGCATGTCCCAGTTGCACGGCGACATTGCAGCCCACCGGTCCAGGCACCATCCAGGCAAGCGCGATCAGATCGGAAAACGCCACGCGCGAGAGCCGTCCCTCGCGCTCTACGTAGTGGTTTTCGAGTTGCGCCATCAGCGCGAGACCGCCCCACGACAGCGCCGACAGGCCGAACACGACCCGGAACAGCGTCCATAGCGGTTCCCGTTTTCCTCGCCTAACGGCATTCTGGCTCGTGATCGACTGCATGGCGACGCGGGCCCCCGCACGCGGGCGGCCCGCCCTCTGAGATCATTGTTGTGTGTGTATGGGCGCGGCCCGCAGACGGCATCGCGCTGTGACGCAGTACAGCGTGAATGTAGCCGGTTTTGCGATGCAGCGGTTGGATAAGCGCGGGGGTGCCGCACCTACTCTTATAGGCTGAAGGCGGTGGCGCGCTTGTGCGTGACAGGCGCCACCGCCGGGCGCATTCAGCTATTGGTGCTCGTGCTGGACACGCTGCTGGTACTGTCGACATCATGCACGGGGCGGTGACCCTTCATGCCGCACACGCCAAAGCGTTCGAGCAACGCCGGAATTGCTTCGACCGGCACCGGACGCGAGAACAGGAAACCCTGCGCCTCGATATGGCCGAGCGCGGCGAGCCACGCGATCTGCTCTTCGGTCTCGGTGCCTTCGACCACCACCGTGAGTCCGAGCGAACGCGCCAGGTTGACGATCGCGGTGACCATCACGCAGACGCTGCGGTCGCCGGGAATCGCCTGGACGAACGAACGGTCCACCTTCAGCGTGTCGACCGAGAAGCGGTTCAGGTAGGACAGCGACGAATAGCCTGTGCCGAAGTCGTCGAGCGCGATGCGCACGCCGAGGCGCTTCAACGCGAAGATTTTCTCCGACACGAGTTCGGGATATTCCATCATCGCCGTCTCGGTGATTTCGAGTTCGAGGCGGCGCGCGGAGATGCCGCTTTCCTCGATCGCGTGCGAGATGGTTTCGTACAGATCGCCGCGCCAGAATTGCACCGCGGAGATGTTCACCGCGAGCGAGAGCGTGTCGTAGCCCTGTTGCTGCCACAACGCCAGTTGGCGGCACGCGGTCTCGATCACGAAGTCGCCGATGGGCACGATCAAGCCGGTCGATTCGGCGACCGGAATGAATTCGTTGGCCGGAATCAAACCGTGTTGCGGATGATTCCAGCGCACCAGCGCTTCGAAACCGGTGATGCAGCGGCGCGTCAGATCGATCTTCGGCTGATAGGCGAGGAACAGCTGGCCTTCGGCGAGCGCGACGCGCAGTTGCTGCTCCCACTTCATCAAATGGTCCGCGCGGTGCGACAACTGCGGCGAATAGAACTGGTAGCAGTTCTTGCCCGCGTCTTTCGCGCTGTACATCGCGAGGTCGGCTTTTTTCAGCAGGTCGATCTCGCTCTCGTTGGCGACCGAGTAGAGCGCGATGCCGATGCTCGCGTGCAGCACGAACGAACTGCCGCGCACTTCGAAAGGCTTGGAGAACGCCTCGGCTGCCGCTTCGGCGAGGGTGACGGCGCGCTTCTCGACGTCGTCGCCCTTGATCACTACGACGAACTCGTCGCCGCCGATGCGGCTCAAGGCGCCGCCGTCGCCGACCGCGGTGGCGAGGCGCGAGGCCGTCATTTGCAACACGATGTCGCCTGCGTTGTGGCCTAACGTGTCGTTGACGGTCTTGAAGTTGTCCAGGTCGATGAAGAGGATTGCGAGGCGCCCGAGATTGGAATGCTGCGCGACGTCGTGCCGCAGTGTTTGCAGCGTCGCATAGCGATTGCGCAGACCGGTCAGCAGATCGTACTCGACCAGATGCGTCATCTCGCGCTCGCGTCCGAGCAGCTTGCCGATCAAGCCGGTGGCCACCGCGAAGAAACTCAGCATGGCGAGCGAGATGAAGCCCGCCATCAGCAGGTAGACGTTGCGCGTGTGGTTGTAGTCGGCGAATTCTTCGGCTTGCGACAGACCGACTAGCACGCCAAGCGGGTAGCCGTCGATATGCCGGTACGAGACGATACGCGTGACGTTGTCGATCGAATCGACGTAGGTGCCCGACACATGCTCCGAGGTCGGATACGAGCCGCTTGCCGAGAACGAACCGTTAGCGCTGTCGGCGCTACCCGTGCGGCGCGCCAGCACCGTACCGTTGTCCGAGATCACAGCGATCACGCCCTCACGACCAATGGCCGCGTTGTTGTAGAAGTCGCTGGTGAAATAGCTCGGGTCCTCGGAGACCACCACGACGCCGGCGAACGAGCCGTCGGGATGATTCAGACGCCGCGTCATCTGCAAGGTCCAATGGCCTGATACGCGGCCGAGCACCGGCTTGCTGATATACAACTGGTCGTCGTTTTCGTGTTCGTGGACCTTGAAGTGTTCGCGGTCCGACAGATCGATGTGTTTGGGATTGAGTTCAGCCGTGTTGGCGATCAGCGTGCCGTGCTCGTCGATCAGCGAAACCTGCACCAGTGTCTCGCTTTGCACCACACCTTTTTCCACCGTGCTGGCGAGATCGAAATGATCCGGCGTTTTTTCGAACTCGTATTTGACGAAGCGGGTGATCTGGTCGACCTGGTGAATCGCCTTGACGGTGTGCTGTTCCAGTGCCGCGGAGAGAATCGCGGCAGAGGCCATCGCCTCGCGATTCGTGGCTTCTTTTTCAACCGAAAGGCGCGCGAAGATCACAGTCCAAAGCAGGATCAGCACCAGCACACCGAGCGCCGGAATGGCGAGCAAGGCACGGCGGCGCGACACGGCAGGGTCGCGGCGGGGTTTGGCTTCGCGCTGGTCGGAGAAGCGGAACTGGCTCATCGGGCGGCCCGTTCCCTGGTGCCGGCCAGTTGCAACTGCGCGAGCATTGACTGCGCTAATTTCATGGGTGGCTGCATGGTGACCAAGGTGCCGGGACTGCTGCGCAGGGGAAGGGAGCGTGGCGTCGTGCCTGACCATCCGCAGGTCATCGGGTACGTTTCGATATTACTTAATGCCACTGGATTAAGGAAGAGTCCTCGCATCGGGTATACGCGGGCGCGACAGGCCGTCCCGGCCGGCTGGATTCGCAGCCGGCGCAGCCAGCCATGGGGCTGCGGCCTGGCACTCGTTTTCGAATATTTCATCGGGATATGGAATTCAGGTGTGCCAGGCCTCGCGTCATGCATGGCGCATTAATCGCGCAAAAGGTGCGGCATTTTGTTGTTAAGCGTGGCCTGAAGCGGCAAAACACGGCTGGCGTTCAGCGGCAGGCCGGCGTGCGCAAACCTGCAATCGAGCACCGCGCCGTTCATGGCAAGCGGAACGTGCCGTCGACGATCGTCACCGACGGCCCACCGATCCACGTTTTGCCGGCTGCATCGTCGTAGTGCACCGAAACGTTGCCGGCACGGCCCAACACGGTGCCCTGGCGGGCCGTGTAGTGTGCGCCAGGGCGCAACTGCTGGGCGCTCAGCAGGCCCGCGAGCGCGGCGTTCGCGCTGCCCGTTACCGGATCTTCGCCGACGCCGAAGCGGCCGCCTGCCATCAGGCAGCGCACCTCGAAGGTGGCCGGGCCGTCAGCGCCGTGCGGTCCATAGACGGCGAGGCCGTGGGTGTCCATTGCATGGACGAGGTCAGCGAGCGCGGCGGCATCGGGTTCGAGCGCGAGGCAGTCGCGCGCTGAATTGACCCGTACCACGAGCCATGGCGCACCGTTGTCGACCGCGCAGGGCGTCGCGCTGAAGTCGATCGCGTCGCTACGCAAAGCCGTAGTGAGCGCCGCGTACCGATCCTGGGGAAGCGCTGTGACGCGTGCGGGCGGTGCCGCGAATGCCCACGTGTCCTGTGCTTCACCGGTCGATTCAGCCGTAGCCTTCAGCGCCTTCAATTCGACGAGACCCACGCCGCATTGCTGCACCAGCTTGCCGGCCTGTTTCGGCTTGTAGCCGCTTTCGAGCAGCGCATGGGCGGTGCCGAGCGTCGGATGACCGGCGAACGGCAATTCGCCATGCGTCGTGAAGATACGCACGCGATAGTCGGCGGCCGGGTCGGTCGGCTTCAGCAGGAAGGTCGTTTCGGAAAGATTGGTCCAGTGCGCGATGGCCTGCATCTGGTCCGCATCAAGTGCATCGGCATCGAACACGACTGCAAGCGGATTGCCTTTGAACGGCACCGACGTGAACACGTCGACTTGTTTAAAACGAGCGGTGTGAGCGGTCATCAGGCGCAGTCCGGCGAATCCAGCAGATTGATAGGGTTCGCGGATTCTATCTGGTGACAAAGGAACGATCTACCTCGCCACAAATGCAAAAACGCGCCGCAGGTGACAGACACCTCGCGACGCGTTCAGTACGCTCGGGACGACCGGCCGGGCGAACCGGCAGCCGAACCTGTTGGCGGTTGTTATTCGACTTCGGCGATCATCTCGATCTCGACGCACGCGCCGAGCGGAATCTGCGCCACGCCGAACGCCGAGCGCGCATGTTTGCCACGCTCGCCGAACACGTCCGCGATCAGTTCGGAGGCGCCGTTGGTCACCAGATGCTGCTCGGTGAACTCGAGCGTCGAGTTGACGAGGCTCATCAGCTTGACGATGCGCGTGACGCGGTTCAGGTCGCCCACATGCGTATGCAGCGTGGCGAGCAGGTCGATCGCGATGGAGCGCGCGGCGGCCTTGCCTTCTTCGGTGGTTAGGGTGGCGCCGAGCTTGCCGGCCCACACCTTGCCGTCTTTCTTCGCGATGTGGCCCGACAGGTACACCGTGTTGCCGCTTTGCGCGCTCATCACATAGGCGGCTGCCGGCGCGCCTGCGCTCGGCAGTTCGATGCCCAGTTCCTTAAGCTTGTCGTACACATTTGATTGAGCCATGGTGTGTCCTTGGTCGGTAGTGAACAGTAATGAAATTCGGTGGCGCGGGTTGGTCGGGACAGCTTAGACCTTCGCGCGGATCAGCGCCGCGAGACGCGATACGCCTTCGTCGATCTTGGCCGGCGGCACCGTGACGAACGACAGGCGCAGCGTATTGTGCTGGGCTTCGCTCGCGAAGAACGGACCGCCCGGCACGAACGCGACATTCTGCGCGACGGCTTCTTCGAGCAGCTTCATGCTGTCGATCTGGGGGGGCAGATTCACCCACACGAACATGCCGCCTTCCGGACGGTTCCAGCTTACGCCTTCCGGCATGTAGCGTTCGAGCGAGGCCAGCATCGCCGCGCATTGATCGCGGTACAGCTCGCGAATGGTCGGCACGTGCGTGTCGAGGAAGCCGTCCTTGATCACTTCGTACACGATGCGTTGCGTGAAGCTCGGCGTGTGCAGATCGGTGGCTTGCTTGGCCTGCACGAGCTTGAAGATCAACTCTTCGGGCGCAATGATGTAGCCGACCCGCAGGCCAGGCGCCAGCACTTTCGAGAACGAACCGAGATGGACGATGTGATCCGGCGCCATCGACAGCATGGTGGGCAGCGGTTCACCCGCGTAGTCGAGCGCGCCGTAGGGATCGTCTTCGATCACCGGGAACGGCGCGGTCTTTGCAAACGCGGCCAACGCGCGGCGGCGTTCGATCGGCAGGCGGCGGCCCGTCGGATTCTGGAAATTCGGTTGCGCGTAAAGGAGGCGTGCGCCGGCCGTCAGCTCGGGGGCGAGCGCTTCGGGAATCAGGCCTTGCTCGTCGGTCGGCACTTGCACGTAGCGTGGCTCGTACATCGAGAACGATTGCAGCGCGCCGAGGTAAGTCGGCGTTTCGACCAGCACGGGGCTGTCCGGGCACACCAGTACTTTGCCGAGCAGATCGAGCGCTTGCTGCGAGCCGGTCGTGATCAGTACCTGCGAAGGACGAATCTGCGCGCCGTTCACCGAATAGCGTTGCGCGATCCATTCACGCAGCGGCAGATAGCCTTCGGTCGCGCTGTATTGCAACGCCGCGGCGGGCGCGTCGCGCAGAATGCGGTCGGATGCTTCACGCATGCGCTCGGCCGGGAAGGTCGCCGGCGAGGGCAGCCCGCCCGCGAACGAGATGACTTCGGGCCGTTCCGTGACCTTCAGGATCTCGCGGATCGCCGAGCTCGTGAGCTTGCGTGCGCGTTCGGACAGTTGCCACGTGGGGGCTTTCAAGTCGCTTTGGTCCATGGTCTCCTCTGCTGGTATCTCTGGAACCGGTCAAAACTTCAATTATCGCGCGAGTTGACGGCCCACGCGCGCTGCCTATTTAAGGGTCCGTAGACCCTCGGGTGTTTCAAACTCGGCGACGAGCGCCGCTGCGCCTTCCGTGGACTCGAGCGCGATCAGGTGCGCCGCGCCCAGCCAGTGCAATTGCGCAGCGATCGTGTCGGCCTGCGGATGTGCTGCTTTCAAGGCTTTCAGCGCGATATCCGTTTCCGGCAGGATCGCCGACGGGTGCCGCGGCGTGTCCCACTGGATCAGCGTCGGCAGTACACCGTCGCCGGCGCCTTGCCACGCGGGGAAGGCGCCATCGTCAGGCACCGACAGGCTCCACCTGAAATCGCCGCGCGTCATCGGCACGATCGGTGCGATGCGCAGCGGATACTGCGTCTGCCACGCCGCAAGCTGCTTCGGCCGGTCGACTCGGGCGACCCAGTGCGACAGGTACGGCCCTTTTTCGAGCCGCGTTTGCGTTGCAGGGTCGTCGAGGGCGAACAGGCGGGCACGGGACGCGGCGCCATCCGCGGGTTCTGCTGCCTGCGGGTCGACCGCGATGACTTCCAGATACACGCCGCCCCACAGATTCAGCAGACGATTGTGCGTGCGCATCAGCGGATGCGCGCCGCCGCCGGCCGGTGCGATGCCGAGCGTGTCGGCAACGTACTGCGTGCCCTCGTCGAGGGTACGGGCGGAAATCACGAGGTGATCGAGACGGAGCGAATGGGCAGTCATGGCGGATCAGGAAATCGGTTTCTGCGGTAAGCCGGAACGCGCGCCGGGTGCGGCAGCAGCGTTGCCGGGGTCGTAAGCATAACCGTTTGCCGGGTCGGCGGGCCAGGCGGATGGCGTTTGGGCGGGTCTTGCCCGAGGTCGCTCGTGAGCGGCGGGATGCAACCCGGGCCGCTTCATCATCCGTTGCTTATCTTAAATGTAGCGGCGGCGACCGGCACAGTAACGGTACAATCGACTCGATACCGTTCGGTACAGTTGGAGCCCGTTATGTCCGTCCCGCTTACCCAGATTCCCACGCCTCACGATACGACTTCGCTGACGCTGGTCGAACAGCTCGTCCAGTGGGCGCGCCGCCGCATCGAGGAGCGCGTGTTCCGTCCCGGCATGCGCATGCCGTCGATCCGCAAGCTGGCGCTGGACAAGGGCGTATCGCGCTTCACTGTGGTCGAGGCGTATGAGCGGCTGGTGGCGCAGGGCTACCTGGAGTCGCGGCGCGGTTCTGGCTTCTATGTGCGCGAACGATTGGGCGCTACGCCTACGGCCGAGATCCGCACGATCGCCGCAGCGGCGCCTGCGCCCGCCACGATCGATGTCGTCTGGCTACTGCGCAACATGTTGCATACGGGCGCGCGCCCCGAGCGCAGTCCGGGCCTCGGCTACTTGCCGGGCCGCTGGCTCGACGGCGATCTGATCACCAACGCGCTGCGCACGCTGGGCCGGCAAAGCGGTGCGCAGATGCTCGGCATCGGCACGCCGCAAGGTTTTTTGCCGCTGCGCCAACAGTTGCAGACGCGGCTGGAGGAGCTGGAAATCGGTGCTTCGCCGGATCAGATCGTGATGGTCTCCGGCATCACCCAGGCGATCGATCTGATTTCGCGGATTTACGTGAAGCCGGGCGATGCGGTGATCGTCGGCGATCCGGCCTGGTTTCAGATGTTCGGGCGCTTCGCGTCGCAAGGCGCACGGCTGGTCGGTATGCCGTACACGCCGGATGGACCGGATCTCGACGCGCTTGAGTCGCTCGTCGAGACCTGGCGGCCGAAAATGCTGGTGATCAATTCGGTGTTGCAGAATCCCACCGGCACCTCGCTCACGCCCGCTCAAGCGTTCCGCATTCTGCGTCTCGCCGAGGCCTACGATTTCATCGTCGTCGAAGACGATATTTACGGCGATCTGTGCCCGCCGAGCTATCCAGGCACGCGACTCGCGAGCCTCGACCAGTTGAAGCGCGTGATCTACCTGAGCAGCTTTTCGAAGACGCTCGCGCCCAATCTCCGCGTGGGTTTTATCGCTTGCGCGCCTGAAGTGGCCACGGCCGTCAGCGATCAGAAAATGCTGGTCGGCATGACGAGTCCCGAACTGAACGAGCGCGTGCTCTACAAGATTCTCACTGAGGGCCATTACCGCCGGCACGTCGAGCGGCTGCGCGCGCGGCTCGACGGCGTGCGCGAAAAATCGGTGCGGATGCTCGAAAAGACCGGCATGAAGCTGTTTCTGACGCCCGCGGCGGGCATGTTCCTGTGGGCGGATACGGGCGTCGATGCGAGCGCGCTCGCGGCCGCCGGCCACGAAGAAGGTTTTCTGCTGACGCCTGGCAGTCTGTTTTCTCCGTTGCAATCGCCCACCACGTGGATGCGCTTCAACATCGCCAACTGCGGCGATCCTGAGCTGTCGACGTTCCTGTGCCGCTATCTCGACAGCGTCGCGCGACGCGCCTCTTGAAACCGTGCCGGGCCGCCCCAACTTAGCGACGACACGGCAATCCGGCCATGCGGCGGCACGGCCCCAGCGGCCCAGGCGGCCCGCGGCCGTGCGCCACGCCTGACTAGAACCCCATTCGTAACAGAGAGGAAGTCCGACCATGGCACAAGAAACCATGAGCTTTCAGGCAGAAGTTAAACAACTTCTGCACCTGATGATCCATTCGCTGTACAGCAACAAAGAGATCTTTCTGCGCGAGCTGATTTCGAACGCGTCCGACGCGGCCGACAAGCTGCGCTTCGAAGCGATCGAAAACAGCGCGCTGTACGAAAACGATCCGAATCTGCGGATTCGCGTGTCGTACGACAAGGCCGCACGCACCATCACGCTCGACGACAACGGCATCGGCATGAGCCGTGACGAAGCGATCGCCAACCTCGGCACGATTGCGCGCTCGGGCACCAAGGAATTCTTCGGCAAGCTCTCCGGCGACCAGCAGAAAGATGCGGCGCTGATCGGTCAGTTTGGCGTAGGCTTTTACTCGGGCTTCATCGTCGCGGACAGGATCACGGTCGAAACCCGCCGTGCCGGTTTGCCGGCCTCGGAAGGCGTGCGCTGGGAAAGCGCAGGCGAGGGTGATTTTGCGGTCGAGCAGATCGAGCGCGCCGCGCGCGGTACGACCATCACGCTGCATCTGCGCGCCGATGAAGACGAGCTGCTGTCGTCGCATCGTCTGAAGTCGATCATCCAGAAGTATTCGGACCACGTCGCGTTGCCCATCCTGATGGCGAAGGAAGAGTGGGACGCTGAAAAGAGCGAGATGGTCACGAAGGACGAGGACGAGACCGTCAACCAGGCGAGCGCGCTGTGGACCCGTTCGAAGAACGACATTACCGAAGAGCAGTATAAGCAGTTCTACCAGCACCTCTCGCATGATCACCAGGATCCGCTGACGTGGACGCATAACCGCGTTGAAGGCCGCAGCGAATACACGCAACTGCTGTACGTGCCGACGCATGCGCCGTTCGACATGTTCAACCGCGATCATCGCGCCGGCCTGAAGCTGTACGTGAAGCGCGTGTTCATCATGGACGACGCCGAGCAACTGCTGCCGGGCTATCTGCGTTTCGTGAGGGGCGTGGTCGATTCGGCGGATCTGCCGTTGAACGTGTCGCGCGAAATCCTGCAGGAAAGCCGCGACGTGAAGGCGATTCGCGAAGGCGTAACCAAGCGTTCGCTGTCAATGCTCGAAGAATTGGCGAACGCTGAGAACGACGCCGATAAGGAAAAGTACGCCGGCTTCTGGAAGGAATTCGGTCAGGTGCTGAAGGAGGGCATCGGCGAAGACTTCGCCAATCGCGAGCGTATTGCGAAGCTGGTGCGTTTCGCGTCGACGCATACGGAATCGCCGGAGCAAACAGTCTCGCTCGCCGATTACGTTGCGCGGATGAAGCCCGAGCAAACGAAGATCTACTACGTGACGGCCGACACCTGGCAGGCCGCGACCCACAGCCCGCATCTTGAGGTGTTCCGCAAGAAGGGCGTGGAAGTCCTGCTGCTGACCGATCGCGTCGATGAGTGGATGCTGTCGTTCCTGAACGAATTCGACGGCAAGCCGCTGCAAAGCGTCGCGCGCGGCGATCTCGATCTGGGCGCGCTGAATGACGAAGAAAAGCAGGCGCAGGAGAAGGTCGGCGAAGAGTTCAAGCCGCTTGTCGACAAGATGAAAGAAGCGCTGAAGGACAAGGCCAAGGACGTGCGCTTGACGTTCCGTCTGACCGATTCGCCGTCCTGCCTCGTGGCCGACGATGGCGAAATGAGCGGCTATCTACAACGTATGCTGAAGGCGGCAGGCCAGGAAGCACCGTCGTTCCACCCGATTCTCGAAGTGAATCCGGAGCATGCGCTGGTGAAGGGCTTGCATGCGGACAGCGCGAATTTCGATGACTGGTGTCATCTGTTGTTCGATCAGGCTTTGCTTGCTGAAGGCGGCGCGCTGGAAGATCCGGCAAGCTTTGTGAAGCGTACCAACGCGTTGTTGCTGGTGCGTGCGGGTTGAGCTTTCGAGTTTGAATTGAGCCTGGACCGGCGTTGTTCTGACGCTTGTGATTGAAAAAATGCGCTGCCTTGGCAGCGCATTTTTTTTGTCTACTTTCCCGGCGCAGGTTTTGCGCCGGGACTTAAGTGGGTAACGGTGACGTCTTAATGCGCGGGCGCCTGACCATGCGAATGCCGCATTTGCGATAGCACGGAGCCAGCGAGTTCCTTTGCTTCCGGGCACGCGAGGTGATCGGCCAGTACTTTCGCCGCGAGACTGCCGATCGCCGCGCTGGTCTGTTTCGATGTGTGATGCTGCGCGAGCGCCGAACCGGCGAGTTCCTTTTCCAGATACAAGGCGCCCGGGCGCCGTAGGACGACCGCCGCCAGATGAGCAATGCGGTCAGAAGTTTCTTTTGAGTTCGTAGTGGTCAAACCTTTGCTCCTGTGTGTTTGTTGTCGATCCGGACGATTTTGTGAGCCATTAAAAATCGGCCGGAAAATAATTATGGTTAACTAATCAAATATATTCAACAACACTATATTGAGATTGATTTGTGAGATGTGATGGCGCGCATTTGTCTTATGCTCGTGCGATCAAAATTCGGATGCGTAGGGGGATTGTTTGCAATCTCTAAGCCATTTATGCACCGAGTCTTATTTCTGCGATTGCGCGTTCCCGCGTCGCGACAACTCTCTGTATTCCTATGTCCGATTCCACCTTGGTGAAACCCGCCGATCCCGTGTTCATTCTGTGGTCAATCTTGCGCGAGCAAAATTTTGATGCCGCTGAGCGACGAGCCCTTGAACTCGTCGCAGAGGGTCTCACGCCGCAATTGCACGCAGATCTGTGCGCGAGTGCGGGGCGGTTCGAAGCGGCGTATCACAGTGCATCGCAGGCGCAGGCGCAGGCGGCAGCGAACGGCGCGCGTTATGCCCGGTTAGCCCTGTTCGCCGACGCACTCGGCCGCGCTGACGCCGCGCAGCGCAACAGCGAGTCGGCGGTAACCGCCCAACCGTCGGCAGCGACGCTCGAATGGATCGTCTGGTTGATCGATCGCTGCGGTGCGCATTCGGCGGCGGCACACATGTTGCGCGCGTATGAGCAACGCGAGCCACAGGATGCCCGCGCCCCCTGGTGGTTGGCGATTGCGCTTGCGGCGTCGGCGGATGCGAGTGCGCGAGCCGAGCGTCGCGCGGCGCTGTTACAGGCCTATGTGCTCGATCCGGCGATCCACCCCGCGCTGCCGTTGCAACTCGTGCTGGCTTTCCGTGAGATTCGCGATTGGCCCACGGTCGAACGCGTTTGCCGTGAGGTGCTGACACGCAATCCCGCCGATGCAGAAATCGCCTGGCAACTGAGCCATGCGCAATGGCAGTGCAACGACGCCGCCGCGGCCGAGGCAACCATGCGCGCTGTCGATGCCGCAGCGCCCGGCAATGCCCAGGCGCTGGGAGCGATCGGCATGTATCTGGCCGAGCAGGCGCGTTTTGCAGAAAGCGAAGCAGCGCTGCACGCAGCGCTCACGCTCGACCCGTCCGCATCGCAGGCGGCCGTCGATCTGGCCGATCTGAAGCTGAGGCGTGGCGACTGGTCGAGCGCATGGCCGCACTTCGCGGCGCGTCTGACGCGCGACGATCGCGAGCCCAACAACGTTGTGACGGTGATGGAACGGCTGTGTCCGCGCTGGCAGGGTCAACCGCTGGCTGGCAAGACCTTGATCGTGCACAGCGAACAGGGCAACGGCGACGATATCCAGATGGTGCGTTTCGTGCACGAACTGGCGGCGCGCGTAAGCGACGAAGGCGGTCGACTGGTGCTCGCAGTGCGCCGGGCGTTACAGCCGCTGTTTACGCGCTTTTACGCGGATTGCGTGTCCATCGAGGATGGACCGCTCGGCAAGCCCCACTTCGGGCTGCCGATCATGAGCGTGCCGTCGGTGCTTGACTTGCGCCCTGACCAGGTGCGCGGCGGTGCCTATCTGTCTGCCGATGCAAGCCGCGTGGCGACATGGCGCGAGCGGATCAGCGCACGGGGTGGGGAGGCGACGGGATTGCATGTCGGCCTCGTCTGGTCGGGCAGCCCGACGCATCGTCGTGACGCGAAGCGATCGATTCCACTTGTTGCGCTGGCTCCGGTGCTCACGCTTCCCCATATTGTGTTCCATCCGCTGACGCCGGGCCGTGACGCCGATGTGGCGGCGCTGAGCAGAGAGGGGTATCGCGTTTGCGATTTGACTGAGCACTATCAGGCCGGTTTCGACGACGTGGCCGCGTACGTGAGCGCGCTCGATGCGGTGCTCACCATCGACAGTGCGCCGTTGCATCTGGGCGGCGCGCTAGGGCGCCCGGTGCTGGCGATGCTCGATCACGTGTCGCATTGGGCGTGGGGCAATGAGGAGACGCAACCGTGGTACGACTCGGTTGACCTGTTCCGGCAACCGCGGCCGGGTGCATGGGAGCCGGTGGTCGAGCGCGTGGCGGCTCGTCTGCGGACGATGTCAGCCGCTCGATAGATGTTCGCGAGAGTTGCACTGAAACTGCAAAGTCGCATCAAAAAGACCGCACACGTAGAAACGCCCGCATGACGCGGGCGTTTTTTCGAACCTCACATCAGGCGGCAAACGCCTACTTCTCCCCCATCAGCGTATCCATCGTTTCGCCGCGCACCACGATCTCGGTGCGCCGGTTCAGCGCGCGCCCTTCGGTCGTATCGTTACTGGCGACGGGGTTGTTGTACGCATACCCCTTCGTCCGGATCCGGTCCATCGCCACGCCGCGCGCCACGAGCGCATAACCTACCGCAGTGGCGCGTGATTCGGAAAGCTGCTGGTTATAGTCGAGCGTGCCGACATTGTCGGTGTAACCTTCGACCAGCACGGGCTTCTTGCTGCGCTTGAGCAGAACGGCCGAACGATTGATCACCGCCGCTGCATCGCCACGCACTTCGGATTTACCGAACTCGAATAGCGCGGCTTCGGGCAGCTTGACGGAAACGCCATTGGCAACCGGCGTCACCTCGATGCCAACAGCCCTGTTCAACGATGTTTCTTTGTCGCGGTTCAGTGGCGCCGCGCAACCCGCCATCAGCACCACAGACATTGCGCACGCCGAAGCGCTCAGGAACGTTTTCATGGTTCTTTATCTCCTTCAATATCCGATCACATGGCACGCCCTTCGATCGCGGGCGGACCGTCGACTTGTTAAAGCACGAAGGTTGTATCGCGCGTCGCTGGATGAGGAGAATCGGAACTGTCTGAAATCGATACGCTGATTGAGGCGGTTCCGTCTGGTATGGCGATCGACTGACGTTCCTGACAGGACGGCAGGAGGGGGGCTCACGATCCTCTGACAACTGCGCCGTTATAATCCGACACCATGCCTATCCGTTTCGATGCCGCCGACGCCCACTGGCGTGTCGCGCCCTTACCCGGTTTTAGCGCCGCCCAGAAAGACTGGTTGACCCGCGGTGGATCGCTGACCGCGCATCTGCGCACGCTCGGCGCGGTTGCGGTGCGCGTGACGCGCGAAGCCGTCGCGCTGCCGTGGGCCGACGAATACGCCGCGCTCGGCCTCGTGTCGCGTGCGCCGGTATGGGTTCGGGAGGTGGTGTTGTCGGTCGACGGCGTGCCGTTTGTCGCGGCGCATAGTGTCGCGCCGCTGGCCGCGAGCGTCGGCGTATGGCAGGCCACGCGAAGGTTGCGCACGCGGCCGCTCGCCGAGTTGCTCTATAGCGATAGCAGCGTCGCGCGATCGTCGCTGGTGAGCCGCAGGCTAACGGCACGTCATCCGTTGTACCGGTTGGCTGCGGTTGAGATTGGTGGCATGCCGCCGCATGCGCTGGTCGCGCGTCGCTCGGTGTTCGAGCGTCACGGTGCGCCCTTGATGGTCACCGAGTGTATCTTGCCGGCGCTGTGGGCGCATCTGGCGTCTTCGGCCCAAACACCGTCTGCGTATTCAGCGTCCCCCCACGTCTATGCACCGCCGCGCACTCATGTGCGGGAACACGGCCGGCCGCTTGAGCACACGGCATCGCGTTCCCATGGCGCGCCGCGTGCGGAATCGGGACACCTTTCCGAACGGGACGAACGTGAATCCGGGCACGCGCCGGCATCGGACCGTAAGGAAAAACGCTGATGCTGCGCGGCTTTCCTCCCGTCGTCGCGGCGGATACGCACACGCTGATTCTGGGCAGCTTTCCCGGCGAGGCATCGCTGGCCGCGACGCAGTATTACGCGCATCCGCGTAACCAGTTCTGGCGTTTGCTCGGCACGGTGCTCGACGAACCGCTTCACGACCTCGCTTATGAAGAACGGCTACGGAGTCTGCTTTCGCACGGCATCGGCGTGTGGGACGTGCTCGCCGCCTGCGAACGCGAAGGCAGTCTGGACGCCGCGATCCGCAACGCCAGCCCCAACGATTTTGCTTCTCTGCGCGCACACGCGCCGCTGTTGAAGAAAGTCTGCTTCAACGGCAAGACGGCGGGCCGCTTTGCGCCGGTGATCGGCGAAGCGGGCTACGCCACCCTCGTATTGCCTTCGTCGAGTCCGGCGAATGCTATGCTCTCGTTCGACCAAAAATTGCGTCTCTGGCGCGACATCCTTACATGACGAAACTGATCAAGCGCGCCTCGGCTGAAGCCCGTGCTTTCCGCAGCAAAGACGTTGACGCCCACGACACCACGCTGAACAAACAGAAAGCAGTGCGCAATAAAAAGCGTGCGCTGCACGACGACGATCTCCACGACGCGCCGCAAATCGAAGCGCCGCGCAAGCCGCGTTTCGCACCGGTTACGTTCTCGGAAGAGGGCGGCGTGCGTTTTCTGCACTTCGGCACGGAATGGGTGCAAGGCGCAATGCGTCTGCGCAAGCCGGATCACATCGAACTCGAATACGCGCAGCAGATGATGGCCTGGCTGCTGTTCATCGAAACGCCTAAGCGTATCGTCCAGCTTGGTCTCGGCGCAGCAGCACTGACCAAGTTTGCATACCGTTTCCTGAAGCGCGCAAAAGTCGAAGCGGTCGAAGTGAACCCGGCCGTGGTCGTAGCCGCGCGCACGATGTTCGAACTGTCGCACGACGACGCCCGTCTGACTGTGCACGAAATGGACGCATGGGACTTCGTCAACGACCGCGCCAACCACGGCACGATCGGCGCGTTGCAGATCGACGTCTACGATGCCACCGCGCGTGGTCCGGTGCTCGACAGCGTCGGCTTCTACCGCGCGGTGCGCGCGTGCCTGACCGACGCGGGCGTGGTGACGGTGAACCTGTTCGGCGATCATCCGAGCTTCGTGCGCAACATGAAGCGCCTGAACGAAGCCTTCGACGGCCGCGTGGTCGCGCTGCCGGAAGTGCATGACGGCAACCGCATCGCCATCGCGTTCTCGGGCCCGGCGCTCGACGTGCCGTTCACGACGCTGCAAGCGCGTGCGAAGCTGATCGAAGCGGAACTCGGCTTGCCGGCGCGCAAATGGATCAAGGGGCTGCAGGAATCGACCGGACAGAACGGCAGTTCGTTCTCGGTCTGATGTGAAAATGGGTCGGGCCGCTTGAGGCCGCTTGAGGCCGCTTAAGGCTGGTTGAGGCTGTCCGACCCAAGCTTCCCCGTTGCGCTCATGCGACGGTTTCCCAACCGCTTTTCCAGTGCATTCCACGTCCGGTTCGATTCCCCGGACTACCCAGCACGCATGTCGCCCATCGGCGGCCCAGCCCCCGCGTCCAGCCGCCTCGCGGCCGCCCCTCATCTCTGCTAAACCGCCTCCCCGCGCGCCCCAGCGGCACATTTGCGCCTCGGGTCGTCCCTGCTTGACCGGACGTTCTCGGCTCCTATACTCTTTCGAAGCTTTCGGGGTGCCCGTGGCCTACCTGCGACGGGACATCCACCACCCGTCCACACGCGGGCCAACATTTCAATAATAGGGAAGAGGAGACGTCATGGCTCACGACGCCGACGCGAACAAGGCCAGCAAGCACTGGCTCTGGTTGCTGCTGTTGCCCTGGATCGCAATGATCTGGGTGCCGTCATATAACAAGGTCGAACCGCAGCTGTTCGATTTTCCGTTCTTCTACTGGTATCAGCTCCTCTGGGTGTTGATCAGCGCGATCATCACGGCGCTCGTGTACTTCAAGACCAAGACCCGCTCGACGGGCAGCTCGCAAGGGGGCGCACAATAATGAACGCCACCGCAACTTTCGTCTTCGTCCTGTTTTTCATCGGCGTCACCATTCTCGGCTTTGTCGCGGCGCACTGGCGCAAGGGCGACCTGGCCCATCTGGAAGAGTGGGGCCTCGGCGGCCGGCGCTTCGGCACCGTCGTCACGTGGTTCCTGCTGGGCGGCGACCTGTACACCGCTTACACCTTCATCGCTGTGCCGGCGCTGGTGTTCGGTGCGGGTGCAACGGGTTTCTTCGCGCTGCCGTACACGATCCTGATCTATCCGTTCGCGTTCGTCGTGTTCCCGAAACTGTGGAGCATCGCCAAACGTCAGGGTTACGTGACATCGGCCGACTTCGTCTCTGCTCGCTATGGCAGCCGCATGCTGGCGCTGGCGATCGCCGTGACCGGCATTGTCGCGACGATGCCGTACATCGCGCTGCAACTGGTCGGTATCGAAGTGGTGATCGGCGCGCTGGGTTTCGACACCAAGGGCTTCGTCGGCGATCTGCCGCTGATCATCGCGTTCGCGATTCTGGCGGCATACACGTACACGTCGGGCCTGCGCGCGCCGGCCATGATCGCGGTCGTCAAGGACGTGCTGATCTATATCGTGATCTTTGCCGCGATCATCGTGATTCCGCCGCAACTGGGCGGCTTCGGCCATATCTTCAGCGTGGTGCCGGCAGCCAAGCTGCTGCTGAAGGCACCGGACGTGTCGAGCCTGAACGGCTACAGCGCGTACGCGACGCTTGCGGTGGGTTCGGCGCTCGCGCTGTTCCTGTATCCGCACTCGATCACCGCCGTACTGTCGTCGAAGTCGGGTAACACGATCCGCCGCAACATGGCGATGCTGCCGGCCTACTCGCTGGTGCTGGGCCTGCTCGCGCTGCTGGGCTTCATGGCTCTGGCTTCCGGCGTGAAGGACATGCCGGAATTCGCGCCGTACTTCAAGGCGTTCGGCCCGAACTTCGCGGTGCCGGCGCTATTCCTGCACTTCTTCCCGTCGTGGTTCGTCGGCGTAGCCTTCGCGGCGATCGGTATTGGCGCGCTGGTGCCGGCGGCGATCATGTCGATTGCGGCAGCGAATCTGTACACGCGCAACATCCACAAGGAGTTTGTGAACCGCAACATGTCGCATGAGCAGGAGACCAACGTCGCGAAGCTGGTCTCGCTGATCGTCAAGGTCGGCGCGGTCGCGTTCATTCTCGGTCTGCCGCTCACGTACGCGATCCAGCTGCAACTGCTGGGCGGCATCTGGATCATCCAGACGCTGCCGGCCATCGTGCTGGGTCTCTATACGCGTGTCCTCGACTACCGCGGCCTGCTGATTGGCTGGGCGGTCGGTATCGCAACCGGCACGTGGATGGCGATTTCGCTGAAGCTGGCGGGCTCGATCTTCACGATTCACCTGTTCGGCATGGCGATTCCGGGCTACGCGGCCGTGTGGTCGCTGATCGTCAACCTGGTGGTGTCGGTGGTGGTGAGCCTGCTGGTGCGTGTGTTCGGCATGCAGCGCGCCGAGGACCGTACCCGTCCGGAAGATTATCTGGACGTGGTCGAAGGCTAAGTCGGCCGTTCCATCTCGCCGGAAAAGCAACGCCCGCAGACAAAAGTTTGCGGGCGTTTGTCTTTCCGGGGCACTCCAGGGCACGATAGCGGAACCGTCCTTCAAAGCGTCCGTCGCGCGAGCCATGGCTTCTGCCGATTCCCCCCGTGTCGTTGTCCGCCGCTCGGCCATCAGCCGCATGGTGCGAACGATCACGTCGCCGTACTACCGCTATCGCCACGCGAAGGTGCTGCATAGCCTGAGGGTCGGCGTTGCGATGCTGGTGTCGATTCTCGCAACTACCGGGATCGACATTCCCCACGGCATCTGGTCGTCGGTAACCCTGCTGGTGGTGATCGGCGGCTTGCAGCATCACGGCAACATCCGCAAGAAGGCCGCCGACCGGGCGGCGGGAACGCTGCTCGGCGCGGTGATTGGGCTTTTGCTCATCCTGACGCAGAATCTGACCGGGTCGCTGCCGCTCACCTATGTGCTGATGTCGATCGTCGCGGGGATCTGCGCGTGGTTCGCGATTGGATCGTCGGGGTACATCGGCCTGCTGACGGCGATCACGATGTGCATCGTCGCAGGTCATGGCGACAATCTGATCGACGTCGGTCTATGGCGCACGCTGAACGTGCTGATCGGCATTGTGATCGCGCTGGCATTTTCGTTCGCCTTGCCGCTTCACGCGACCTATTCGTGGCGCTATGGGATCGCCGACAATCTGCGCGACTGTGCGCGGATCTACACCCGTTTGCTGGAAGGCGAAACGATCAGCGAAGACGAACAGGTCAAACGCTTCCTCGCGATCAACAAGCGGCTGGTGCAGTTGCGCTCGCTGATGCCTTCGGTGGCGAAGGAGATCGACGTGCCGCAGGCCAGGCTCGAAGAGATCCAGCGCTTGCATCGTTCGGTGCTCAGTTCGCTGGAGTTGCTGGCGACCGGACCGCTGATGCGTGCCGACGCCGCGGCGCGCGCTGCGTATGCGCGGGAGTGCGGCGTCGAGGTGCACGCCGTGCGCGGCATGCTGTTGGCGATCGCGCGCGGGCTGCGCTTTGGCCGCGCGACGCACTTCGGCATTCCGGCTGCAACGCCGCTCACCGAGGTGTGCGGCGGCGCGGCGCTTGACTTGCCGCCCGATTTGCAAGGGCCGTATTGGCTCGGGCAGCGGCTTGCCGAACAGGTGGACCGGTTGCGCGCTTTGCTGCTGGAGACCGAGCCGAACTGGAACATCGAACGGCATTCGCGCAGTTTGTTGAATGTTTAGCTTTACACCTTGATCGGGTGAGCCGGTGTGGCGGCCTGACAGGCTGCGGCTACATACTGCACGGCTGCTGCATGGTTAGGGCGATCGCGTCCGCACACCACACCGCAGCCGCAACCGACGAAGCAGCCGCGCATGACGCGCTCAGGCATCCGGCAGCGTCACCATCCATGCGAGACCGAAGCGGTCTACCACCATCCCGAAGCCCTTGCTCCAGAAGGTGGCTTGCCACGGCATCGTCACCGAACCGCCGTCGGCCAGCGCGTTGAAATATTTTTCGCCCAACTCGGCGTTGTCAGCCGTCAGAGAGAGGCTGAAGCCGCTGAACGTGGCCGCAGGGTCGCAGTGGCCGTCGGACGCCATCCAGTTAGTCGAGCCGAGCTTGATCGTGGCGTGCATGATCTTTTCTTCCAGACCGGGCCGCGGTTGGTTCTCCGGGTCGGGGTTGGGCGGTGCGTCCTTGTAGCGCATCAGGAGCAACACTTCGGCGCCGAGCTTCTCGGTGTAATACTTGAGCGCTTCTTCACAGCGTCCGTTGAAAAATACGTAAGGCTGAACGTACATGATCGTCTCCCGGGATATGGGTCAGCGGCGCCGCGTTCCTTCGGCAAATGACGGCGAGGGAGCAGCGTGCAGACGATTGTAGTCGTCCGTTGGAGTCGCGACTGTGACTTTATCTCGTAAGGCGTTGAGGGGCGGGCAGGTGTCTGACGTGCGCCGGTAAACGGCACGCAGCCCTGAACCGGAAGGCTCAGGGCCGCGTATTGGACGACTTGCGCGGGACTACCTGCTCGGCCACATGTGCGACCGCGTATTCAAGCCGCGAAGGCTCGGCTTAACGCAGCGCTTCGATCAATTTTTCCAGCTTGACGGCGTCTGCTGCGAACGCGCGGATGCCTTCAGCGAGCTTTTCGGTCGCCATCGCTTCGTCGTTGACGAGGAAGCGGAACGACGATTCGTCGACCGGCACGCGTTCGATGTCCACGCCCTTGCCCATTTCAGGCGACAGCTTGCGCTCGACCTTCTCGGTGCTCTCCTGCAGCTTTTGCAGCAGATCCGGGCTGATGGTCAGCAGATCGCAGCCGGCCAGTTCCAGAACTTGACCCGGGGTGCGGAAGCTCGCGCCCATCACCTCGGTCTTGTAGCCGAACTTCTTGTAGTACGCGTAAATTCGGCGTACCGATTTGACGCCCGGATCGTTGGCGCCGCCGTCTTTCGCTTCGTCCCACGCGCTGCCGGCGTTCTTCTTGTACCAGTCGTAGATGCGGCCGACGAACGGCGAGATCAGTTGCGCGCCTGCTTCGGCACAGGCAGCGGCCTGCGCGAGCGAGAACAGCAGCGTCATGTTGCAGTGGATGCCTTCTTTTTGCAGCACTTCGGCGGCGCGGATGCCTTCCCAGGTGGAGGCCAGCTTGATCAGCACGCGTTCGCGGCCGATGCCGTGGTCTTTGTACAGGGCGATCAGCTCGCGGCCCTTGGCGATCGACGCTTCGGTGTCGAACGACAGGCGAGCATCCACTTCGGTCGACACGCGACCCGGGATGATCTTGAGAATTTCGGTGCCGAACGCGATCAGCAACTGGTCGATGATGGCGCCGATCGGCTTCGACGCATGCGCCTTCACGGTCTTTTCGAGCAGCGGCTTGTAGTCGTCTTTCTGGACGGCCTTCAGAATCAGCGACGGATTGGTGGTCGCGTCCTGCGGCTTGTACTGGGCAAGCTGCTGGAAGTCGCCGGTATCGGCCACGACGGTGGTGTATTGCTTGAGTTGGTCGAGTGCGGTTGTCATGTTCGAGCCTTCATGGCGCGCGTGCGCCGTGGTTCAGGAGAAATGAGATCGCCACCGGACGGAAAAGACAAACCGTTCCGGCGGTCGCGGGTCACGCTGCAGCGTTTGCCCGTCATGTTGCCGGGAATTTTGACGGAAAGCGCTGCCGGATGCTTCTATTCTATGGCGGATCGTCTGATGCAGTATTGACACTTGCCCCCGGCGATCCGTTCACAGGGATTTTGGGCGTCGATTTCCGCGGACGATTCAGGTGCGCCGGGCGTTCAGCACCAGTTGCGTCAGTATGCCCGCCACCAGCCCCCAGAACGCCGAGCCGATCGACAGCAGGGTGAGGCCGGAGGCCGTCACCATGAACGTCACCAGCGCCGCTTCGCGTTGCTTCAGATCCTGCATGGCGTTGGCAAGGCCGCTCATGATCGAGCCGAACAGCGCCAGCGCCGCAACGGAGACCACCAGCGCCTTCGGCAAGGCGGCAAACAGTGCGGCGATGGTTGCGCCGAAAATCCCGGCGATCAGATAGAAAATACCGCACCAGACTGCCGCGGTGTAACGCTTGTCGCGGTTTTCGTGCGCTTCGGGGCCGGTACAGATCGCCGCCGTGATCGCCGCAAGATTGATGCCGTGCGACCCGAACGGCGCGAGCAGCAGCGAGGCGATGCCCGTCGTCGAGATCAGTGGCGCGGAAGGCGTGGTGTAGCCGTCCGCGCGCAGCACGGCGATGCCCGGTACATTCTGCGAGGCCATCGCGACAACGAACAGCGGAATGCCGATGCTGATGGCCGCTGCGACCGAAAACGCCGGCATCGTGAACACCGGGTGCGCGAGCGCGATGTGAAAGCGGCTGAAGTCGAGCAACCCGAGCGCACCGGCGGCGATTGTGCCGACGATCAGCGTCGTCACGATCGCATAGCGCGGCGCGAGGCGTTTGACGATCAGGTAGGTGAAGAACATTGTCAATACGAGCGCAGTCTGGAACTGCGCGGCGCGGAAAATCTCGATGCCGATCTCGAACAGAATGCCCGCCAGCAAAGCGGAAGCGATGCCTGCCGGGATTTTCTTCATCAGCGTATCGAACCAGCCGGTCAGGCCGACCACCGTCAGCAACACCGCGCAGACGATAAACGCGCCGATCGCCTCAGGGTAGGTCACATGCGGCAGCGACGACACCAGCAGCGCCGCGCCGGGCGTCGACCAGGCAATCACGATCGGCGCGCGAAAGCGCAGTGAAAGGCCGATCGTGCAGACGGCCATGCCGATCGACAACGCCCAGATCCACGACGAAATCTGCGCATCGGTGAGATGGGCGGCCTGGCCGGCCTGGAACATCAGCACGAGCGAACTGGTGTAGCCCGTCATCATCGCGACGAAGCCGGCGACAAGGGTGGACAAAGACGTATCGGCAAACGGTCTGAGCGGCCCGGGGTGTACGTCGGCAGGGGACAAATCGGGCGATGAAGACGGACTCATGCAGAAGCTTTCTTATAGTTGGAGAAAAACGTGATCTGATCTGATTACTTGCTCAACATGCGCATCGCCGATTCGAGTCCGGCGAGGGTGAGCGGATACATGCGATGACCGAGCACTTCCCGGATCGCGCTGACCGACTGCCGGTACGCCCACAAACCTTCCGGTTCCGGATTGAGCCAGGCGTAATGCGGGAAATGATCGGCGAGGCGGCGCAGCCACACGGCGCCGGCTTCAGCGTTGTTGTATTCGACCGAGCCGCCCGGCTGCAGCACTTCGTACGGGCTCATGGTCGCGTCGCCGACGAAGATCAGCTTGTAGTCGGGCGTGAACTTGTGCAGCAGGTCCCACGTCGGCATGCGCTCGGCGTGACGGCGGCGATTGTTCTTCCACAGGAAGTCGTACACACAGTTGTGGAAGTAATAGAACTCGAGATGCTTGAATTCGGCCTTGGCGGCGGAAAAGAGCTCTTCGGTGCGCTTGATGTGATCGTCCATCGAGCCGCCCACGTCGAGCAGCATCAGCACTTTGACCTTGTTGTGCCGCTCCGGCACCATCTTCAGGTCGAGCCAGCCGGCGTTCGCCGCGGTGCTGCGGATCGTGTCGGGCAGATCGAGCTCTTCTGCCGCGCCCTCGCGGGCGAAACGGCGCAGGCGGCGCAGCGCGACCTTGATGTTGCGCGTGCCGATTTCAACCTGGTCGTCGTAATCGCGATAGGCGCGCGCTTCCCACACCTTCACTGCCGTGCGTTGACCCGCCGCGTCGCCGCCGATGCGCACGCCCTCAGGGTTGTAGCCGCCGTTGCCGAACGGCGAGGTGCCGCCCGTGCCTATCCATTTGTTGCCGCCTTCGTGGCGCTCTTTCTGTTCGTCGAACAGTTCCTTCAGGCGCTCCATCAGCTTGTCGAGGCCGCCCATCGCTTCGATCTGCGCTTTTTCTTCGGGCGACAAGTCGCGTTGCAGCTTCTTCTTCAGCCAGTCGAGCGGGACGTCGAAGGCGAGTTCCGAGGCTTGCGCGACGCCGTTGAAATACGCGCCGAACGCCTGGTCGAACTTGTCGAAATACTGCTCGTCCTTGACCAGCGTGATGCGTGCGAGATAGTAGAACTCGTCGAGCGACGGCGCGATCACATTGGCTTTGAGCGCCTCGAGCAGCGTCAGGTATTCCTTTACCGACACCGGCAGTTTGGCGGCGCGCAGCGAGTAGAAGAAGTCGATCAGCATGCTGTGTCCTCGGCGGCGGCGGATGGTCGGTGCGCCGCGCTCATCAACGGGTATTCGCGATCAATCAACGGTTAATCAGCGGTTGTTGCGGTTCATGAAGATCAGCCGCTCGAACAGGCTCACGTCCTGCTCGTTCTTCAGGAGCGCGCCGTGCAGCGGCGGGATGATCTGCTTCTGGTCGGACGAGCGCAGCGCTTCGGGCGGAATGTCCTCGGCAAGCAGCAGCTTCAGCCAGTCGAGCAGTTCCGACGTGGATGGTTTCTTCTTCAGACCGGCGACGTTGCGCAACTCGAAGAAGCTCTGCATCGCCGCGGCGAGCAGTTCCTTCTTGATGCCGGGGTAGTGCACCTCGACGATCTGCTGCATCGTCACCGGTTCGGGGAACTTGATGTAGTGGAAAAAGCAGCGGCGCAGGAACGCGTCGGGCAGCTCCTTCTCGTTGTTCGACGTGATGATCACGAGCGGGCGCTGTTTCGCGCGGATCAGCTCGTGGGTCTCGTACACGTAGAACTCCATGCGGTCGAGTTCGCGCAGCAGGTCGTTCGGGAATTCGATGTCGGCCTTGTCGATCTCGTCGATCAGGAGCACCGTTTGCTCCTCCGACTCGAACGCCTGCCACAACACACCCTTGACGATGTAGTTGCGGATGTCCTTGACCCGCTCGTCGCCGAGCTGCGAATCGCGCAGGCGCGACACCGCGTCGTACTCGTACAGGCCTTGTTGGGCCTTGGTGGTGGACTTGATATGCCATTGCAACAGCGGCATGCCGAGCGCGGCGGCGACCTCTTCGGCGAGCATGGTTTTGCCGGTGCCGGGTTCGCCCTTGATCAGCAACGGGCGCTTCAGCGTCATCGCGGCGTTGACCGCGAGCTTGAGGTCGTCGGTGGCGACGTATTGCGATGAGCCTTCAAAACGCATGGCGAGATGCTCTTTTTTGGGAAAAAACCCAGTATAAGTCAGAAGGCCTGTTGGGCTGAATCAGCCTGGCGTAAGGTGTCACCCGCGGTGTTGGACGCCGGTTCACGTCCGTACGCGGCGTTCGCGAGCAGTCCGTGCTCGCCCGGCGTGCCCGGTGGGCGGGCGCGCCGGGCGTCGTGGGCCGGGCGGGCGGCGCGCGGCGGACGGCACGAGGCCATGCGGAGCGGGCCCGGCGGAGCAAAATGGCGCCAGCCGCGGCTTTGCGGCGGCCGGATAAGCCTCTGACCCCGCGCGGTGGACGTTCGGCGCGGCGTCGCGGTACAATTAGCCCGATTTTTTTGGCCTACGTGGCTACCCATAAGAATAACGGCGCGGGCCGTTGCCTTTTCGGGCGCCCGTTTCCCCTCAAGCCAGGTTACATGCTATGAATAAATTCGTTGGCAAACACGTCGTGATCGCAGCGCTGTCGGTGCTCGCGGGCTATGCGGCCAGTGCGCAGGCAGCGGATGTCGTCGGCAACGCGAAGGCGGGCCAAGGCAAGGTCGCGATGTGTATTGGCTGCCACGGCATCCCTGAATACCGCACGGCTTACCCTGAGGTCTACCGCGTGCCCATGCTCGGCGGCCAGAATCAGGCGTACCTCGAGAACGCCCTGCATGGCTACAAGAAGGGCGACCGCCACTTCGAAACGATGCGCGCGATCACCGCGTCGCTGTCGGATCAGGACATCGCCGACATCGCTGCCTACTACGCAGCGCAAAATTCCTCTTCGAAGAGCAATCCCGACAAGTGATCGGCTTCGGTCATCCAGGCGGTCACTCGGCTATTTATATTCGCGGGATAGGAGAATTCATGAATAAGCCCCAACAGGCACTCCACACGGTGTTCAAGGCTGCATGCGCGTCGGCGGCAGTCATCGGTCTGATTGCTGCGAACGTCGCGCACGCCGCTGACGCCGGCAACGGCAAGGTGCTGGCCAACAACCACAACTGTGCGGCCTGCCACGGCGTCAACCTGAACAATCCGGTGAGCCCGGAATATCCGAAGCTCGCCGGTCAGCATTCCGACTACGTCTACTGGGCGCTGCGCCAGTACCAGATGGGCAACGGCAACCCGCACCTCGGTCGCAACAACGCAATCATGCAGGCGCAGGTGCAAAGCCTGTCGCCAAGCGACATGAAAGACATCGCGGCCTACATCGAATCGCTCGACGGCGCGCTGGTGCAGAAGAAGTAATCGCGCTGCGCTGCTTTTGCACGGTTTTCAGATTGAAACAACACCTCGCTTCGGCGGGGTGTTGTGCTTTTGGGGTTGGGGTTTGTGCGGGGGGCGGATTCGGTTAGCGTGCTAACGGTCGCTGAGTCGCCCGGGTTGCCTCAGTCCCGCGTCGCGCGCTGTTCGATGCGCTGCAAATACGCGTCCGTGTCCGGCGGGGTGCCGGTGCGCTGCGCTTCCCAGATGGTTTCGCCGAGGCAATCCATGATCGCGTGCTGCGCCTCGTGGGTCGAGCCGAGCCGGGCGGCAAGCCGCTCGTGCGCCGCGCGGATGCCCGGCGGCTGGTCGATCGACAGCTGTTCGGTGATCGCCAGATGCATCGACAGATGCAGGAACGGGTTGGTCTGGCCGCGTTCGGGCGAGTAGTCCTGAGCCTGGGCGGCTTCCGTGCTGGTGAGATCGGCGTGATATTCCGGATGCTCGACGATCCAGTCGGCGGCGATCGCTTCGAGCGGCGTCAGAATCTCGCCTTGACGCTGCTTGCGCCAGGTGTCGGTGAAAAATTGGCGGACTTCGTCGCGGCTGGGATTGAACATCGTGGGAACAGTGTATTGGGTGTGAGGCGGGTTGGAAGGGGGATTTTACGCCGAGGCAGGGTGGCTTGCTGGCGGCGCGGCAGTGGACCTGAGCGCAGCGGAGGCCGCGGGCGCACTGAGTGCGTGCCGCGTACGCGCCGGACAAACGCGCTACCGTGATGCGGCATCCGCTCGGGCGTGCGCCGAACGGTACCGCCCTCAAAGATCCGGCGGCGGCGTCTTGGGCCGGAATTCGCAGAGCGGCTCGATCACGCAGTGCCAGCATTCCGGACGGCGTGCTTTGCATACATAGCGGCCATGCAGAATCAGCCAATGGTGGGCATCCTGCTTGAATTCGGCGGGTGTGAATTTCTCCAGCGCCACTTCGACCGCGCGCACGTCTTTGCCAGGTGCGAGTCCGGTTCGATTCGCAACCCGAAAGATATGTGTATCGACAGCGATGGTCGGATGACCGAACGCGGTGTTCAGGATCACGTTCGCCGTTTTGCGGCCGACCCCCGGCAAGCTTTCGAGCGCTTCACGATCTTCCGGTACTTCGCCACCGTACTGGTCGAGCAGAATGCGGCAGGTTGCGATCACATTCTTCGCTTTGGTCCGATAAAGTCCAATCGTCCTGATGTAGCCGGCAACCCCTTCTTCGCCGAGGTCGAAGACCTTCTGCGGTGTGTTCGCGACCGGGAACATCTTGCGCATTGCCTTGTTTACCGACACGTCGGTGGCTTGCGCCGACAGCAGCACGGCAATCAGCAGTTCGAACGGTGTGGTGTACTCGAGCTCTGTCGTGGGGTGCGGGTTGAGACTCTGAAGCGTCTCGTAGATGGCGCGGCGTTTGTTCGCGTTCATGCGCAGCGTAGAGTTAGTGGTTAGCGTTTCGTTGGCGGAATTTCAGTGTTACCCCCGGTGTTACCCGCGGTATTGTCCGCAGCGAGTCCGAGACGGCGGCGGCGTGCTTCGGCGGCGTCGATCTGCGCCTGCACGTCGGCGCTGACGCGCTCGGTGTTCTGCGGACCTTGGCCCTTGGCGGCCAACTCTTCTTTCTTCTGGCGTGCACGTTCGAGCGCGGCCTGGATGATCGCGCGTTTCTTCGCTTCGGCGGAGTCCGCTGCGGGCGCGGCAGGTGTTGCCGCGGCACCGGTTTCCATCACCTGAGCGGGCGCGCTGCTGACCGCTCGCCGCGCTGCAGCACGCGCCTCGGCCGCTTCGCGTTCGCGTGCGAGACGGGCTTCACGCCGGTCGTGGCGCTCGCGCGCGGCGTTGGCTTGGGCTCGGCTCCAAGCGTCCCAACCAGTTGCTTCACCCGTGACCGGTGGCATCGCAATGCAGTCGACCGGGCAGGGGGGG
Organism: Paraburkholderia sediminicola; assembly: GCF_046026675.1. Taxonomy (GTDB): domain Bacteria; phylum Pseudomonadota; class Gammaproteobacteria; order Burkholderiales; family Burkholderiaceae; genus Paraburkholderia; species Paraburkholderia sediminicola_F. The sequence continues at coordinate 1,076,734 of NZ_JAQQEY010000001.1, forward strand.
ACACACAGGTCGCAACCGGTACAGAGTTCGGTGATCACTGTGTGCATCTGCTTCGGTGCACCAACTATTGCATCGACCGGACAGGCCTGCATGCACAGCGTGCAGCCGATGCAAACTTGTTCGTCGATAACCGCCAACGGGCGTGGCCGTTCGACGCCGTTGGCGGAATTGAGCGGAATCACCGGCTTGCCAAGCAGTGCGGCGAGGCGAGCGATGCCTTCGGCGCCACCCGGCGGGCACTGGTTGTAGTTAGCTTCGCCGTGGGCGACGGCTTCGGCATACGGGCGGCATGCGGGATAGCCGCACTTCGTGCATTGCGTTTGGGGTAGCAGATATTCGATGCGATCTGCGAGTGTTCTGGAATCGGTCACGGTCACGACGTTGGGGCTTGCCTCGCGGCCGCACAGCTTGCCGAGCGCGGATTAGGGAAAACACGCGGCAGACCGGGGCAACACAAAAGCACTGCGAAAGCGCGCAAACACGCGCCAATATAGGCAAATACAGACACGAATAGAGGCGCGAATTTGTGCAACTGAGGTTGCAACTAAGCCCAAGCGCTGGGCTTGAACTAAATAGCACATTATCGCCGATTTCCCCAATTGCCATCCGCAATCCATGTGCCATAATCGAAGCGCTTTTTCGAAAGACCGCAGAAGGGTATTCCCCCAACCAGCCCGTTCAGTGCTGTCGGTGCAAGGCCCGAGGAGAGGCCGGCGGCGCGATCCGGATAACGCGGCTCACGAAGACGATGCCACCATGAATCAGCCGAAAATCAAAAGAGATCCTGAAGGCACGCGGCGCCGCATTCTGCTTGCGGCGGCCGAAGAGTTTGCAAATGGAGGGTTGTTCGGCGCGCGCGTCGATCAGATCGCCCGCCGCGCGGAAACTAATGAGCGCATGCTCTATTACTACTTCGGTAGCAAGGAGCAGCTTTTCACTGCGGTACTCGAGCATGCATTCAGCGCGCTCAATGAAGCGGAGCGAACGCTCGAACTGAACGGTATCGCACCGGTCGAGGCCGTCACACGTCTCGCGCATTTTGTTTGGGATTACTACCGCGATCATCCCGAGTTGCTGCGTCTCGTCAACAACGAGAATCTGCATGAGGCACGCTACATGCAGAAGTCGACGCGCATCCGCGAAATGATCTCACCGATCGTCGCTACGCTCGGCGGCATTCTTGAGCGGGGTCAACGCGCGGGGTTGTTTCGCACCAACGTCGATCCATTGCGCTTTTACGTGACGTTGTCCGGCATGGGCTACTACATCGTGTCGAACCGCTTCACGCTTGAAGCAACTCTCGGTCGCGATTTCAGCAGTGCGAGCGAACGCAGCGAAGTCGTCCAGATGAACACTGAGTTGCTGCTTGCGTATCTGTTGCGGAAGTAAGCCGCAGCGCGACCGCGCATCGACGGTATAAGAAGCGCCAGAAGCGACAACGGCCTCTGAAGAAGAGGCCGTTGCTTATCTCTGCGTGCGGGGTGCTCAGGCTTCGACTTTTTCCTTCGCTACCTTCGGCGCCTTGTTGTGCTCGAGGATGAAGTCGCGCAACTGCGGATAGATGATGGTGCGCCAGCGGCGGCCCGAGAAAATGCCGTAGTGGCCGCATTTTTCCGCGGTGAAGTGACGCTTGTTCTTCTCCGGAATGCCGCTGCACAACTCTTGCGCGGCGAATGTCTGACCGTCGCCGGAGATATCGTCCAGCTCGCCTTCGATCGTGAAGAGCGCGGTCTTCGTGATGTCCTGCGGGCGTACGCGCTCGCCGGCGACGTCCCACGTGCCTTCGGCCAGACTGAATTCCTGGAACACCACGCGGATCGTGTCGAGGTAATAGTCCGCGTCCATGTCGAGTACGGCGTTGTACTCGTCGTAGAAGCGGCGATGCGCTTCCGCGTCGTCTTCGTCACCGCGCAGCAGGCTCTGGTAGAAGTCCCAGTGCGAGGCTGCGTGGCGCTCAGGATTCATTGCCACGAAACCGGTGTGCTGCAAGAAGCCCGGGTAAACCTTGCGGCCCACGCCCGGATAGTTCGGCGGCACCGTGAAGATCACGTTGTTTTCGAACCATTCGTACGAGTGCTGCGTGGCGAGCGAGTTGACCGAGGTCGGGCTCTTACGCGCGTCGATCGGGCCGCCCATCATGGTCATGGTGCGCGGTGTGTCTTCGCCGCGGCTCGCCATCAGCGAAATGGCGGCGAGCACCGGGACGGTGGGCTGGCATACCGAGATCACATGCAGATTCTTCGCGCCGATGTGGCGGATGAATTCCTGGATGTAGGCGATGTAATCGTCGAGATGAAACTCGCCTTCTTCGAGCGGCACCATGCGTGCATCGATCCAGTCGGTCAGGTAGACCTTGTGGTCTTGCAGCAACGTGCGCACGGTATCGCGCAGCAGCGTAGCGTGGTGGCCGGACAACGGTGCGCACACCAGCACGACCGGCTCATCTTTCAATTGGGTAACAGCGTCGCTGTCGTCCGCGAAACGCTTGAAGCGCATCAGGCGGCAAAACGGCTTTTCGATGATCGTTTGTTCGATGATCGGAATGTTATGACCGTCTTTGACAATCTGATGAAGATTGAACTCAGGCTTTTCGTAATCTTTGCCAAGCCGGTAGAGCAGTTCGTAACCGGCTGAGAGGCGTGTGGCACCGGGCACATAGGCCAACGGGCTGGCGGGATTCGCGAACGATTTCGACGCGGCCTGGGCCCAGGCAGTGAGGGGGCTCAACATCGCCCGCTGGAATTCGTGCAATTGGTAGAGCATGGGTGCTCCGTTTAAGCGGTTCGCATGGGGCTTGGCAAACACGCGTGTGGCGTTGCGGCAGGCCGTATTGGTTGTAGGCGCATTGATTTTCGGCCAACAGTCTGCCGGATCATACTGAACAAAGCGTACTTGTGCAATGCAGCAATTTGCGCGCGGGCTGCGCGCAAACTGTCATTAAATCATGGTACTGACGATGCTGCCGCGCCGCTATCGGGGGTTGCCGCAGCCTCAAGTTCCTCAGCCAGCGTGCCGATATGGGGTGGCTGCCCGGTCGCCTGAGCCATGGCCTGTTCGTGCTTCATCAGGTTCAGGCCGGTGTGCACCAGCGCCACATGGGAAAATGCTTGCGGAAAATTACCGACCAGGCGTTTCGCGGCCGGATCGTACTCTTCCGCCAGCAAACCGACGTCATTGCAGAGGCCGAGCAGCCGTTCGTACATCGCGACGGCTTCGTCGATGCGGCCTTGCAGCGCCAGGTTGTCCACCATCCAGAACGAGCACGCGAGGAAGGTGCCTTCGCCTGGCGGCAGACCGTCGTCGTATTCAGTGGTGCGGTAGCGCATCACGAAGCCGTCGCGCATCAAGTCCCTTTCGATCGCCGCCACCGTGCCCTTGACGCGCGGATCCGTCGGCGGGAGGAAGCCGACCAGCGGCATCAGCAGCACGCTCGCATCGAGCTGATCGCTGCCGTAGCACTGCGAGAACGCGTTGAGCGCCGGATTCCATGCCTTCGCGCAGACTTCCGCGTGGATTGTCGCTCGGGTTGCCCGCCATTCATCGAGTGGGCCTTCCAGCTTGAACATTTCGGCGGACCGGATAGCGCGGTCGTAGGCGACCCATGCCATCACCTTGGAGAAGGTGAAGTGCTGGCGGCCGCCGCGCGTTTCCCAGATGCCTTCGTCCGGCTCTTCCCAGATCGTGTCGAGATGGCTGAGCAACGCGCGCTGCACGTTCCATGCGGTGTCGTCCGCCTGCAGGCCGCCGACGCGCGCGAGATGCAGCGCGTTCATGACTTCGCCGTAGACGTCGAGCTGGCGCTGTCCGACCGCGTTGTTGCCGATCCGCACGGGTTTGGCATCCTGATAGCCCGGCAGCCAGTCGATCTCGAATTCGGGAAGGCGCCGCTCGCCGGCGATCCCGTACATGATCTGCAACTGATCCGGCGCGCCGGCCATCACGCGGCCGAGCCAGGTGCGCCACGCGCGCGCTTCGTCGTAATAGCCGCCGCGCATCATGGCGAGCAGCGTGATGGTGGCGTCGCGCAACCAGCAGTAGCGGTAGTCCCAGTTGCGCGTGCCGCCCAACTGTTCCGGCAGCGACGTGGTGGGCGCGGCGACGATGCCGCCGGTCGGCTCGTACGCAAGTGCCTTCAGCGTAATCAGCGAGCGGCGGATCTGCGCGGCCCATTTGCCTTCGACCGTGCTGCGCGCCGACCATTCGAGCCAATGATTCTCGGTGCGGGCGAGCGACGTGTGCGGATCGCGGCCTGGCGGAATGCGCAGATGCGAAGCCGCATAGGCCAGCGAAAACGGCACGCGCTCGCCTTCGCTCACGGTGAACTCCGCGACAGTCTTCATGTTTTCGCCGCGCAACTCGACCGGCGTACGCAGCACCGCAGTGTCCGGGCCGACGATCGCCTTGATGCCGCTGTCGTGCTTCAGGCGATCCACCCACGGAATCGAAAAACCGTAGTCGAAGCGCAGCACCAGTTCCATCTGCATGCGCACCGTGCCGCGTTTGCCGACGACGATCCGCACCATCTCCGACCAGCCGTTGCCCGGCGGCATGAAGTCGATCAGCGTGACCGCGCCTTCGGGCGTTTCGAAATCGGTTTCCAGAACCAGCGTCTCGCCGCGATAACGGCGCGTGATCGTGGGCGGTGTGTCGGAGACTGGCGAAATCAGCCAGCGGCCGTTGTCGGGTGTGCCGAGCAGGGCGGCGAAGCACGCGCCGGAGTCGAAGCGCGGCCAGCAGAGCCAGTCGATCGAACCCTCGCGGGAGACGAGCGCGGCCGTGTGGCCGTCGCCGATAAGCGCATAGTCTTCGATGAGTGCGGGCATGGAGGAGCGTGTCTGTTTTATGCGAGGCGAAGGCCGCCGCGCTGGGGTCATTGTGTTACCGGACTCGCGCGATGCGTTTTGGTTCAGCGCGCAATGCGGCAAAACGCGAGTTGGTAATTGTCAAATCACTGCCTACAATCGGATTTCAAGCCGATGCGCGGAGCCCTCCGGATCATGCAGCGGCCTTGCCCCGGCGAATGCAGACGCCGTTTTCGAGGATCCAAGCGATGCTGAACCCGTCGAAATCCGATTGCATCACAATTCTCTCCGCCGCCAGCGAACTTGCTGACGATTCGATGTTGCCGCTCGAACATGGCCGGCTGGGCCTGAGCCGCAACGGAATGCTGGCTGCGGCGGCCTTTCTGATCGAACGGGCCTGCTTCCGCCGTCATCAGGAAGGTGACGGCCATTATGCCGTCGGCGGATTGTCGTTGCAGGGGCGTTTGCGACTGGACCAGCTTTCGAACGGCTGACCGTTTCTGCGTTTCTCCATTGCGCCGGCGCGCGCCATGCGGCTGTCCGCCGTCGTGTTGCATCTGGCGCATGGCGTCCGATGCGAATCTGTCGCGCCCGTACCGCTTCGCTGTGCGACGTGTTGTGTTGCCGCGGCCGCCATCAATACGCGCGCCCCATCCCGCACCGGTCTTCCTTTCGTGCGAGACATTTCCGGGCCGGCACTGCGCCCGGTCGTGCGTCCCTTCTTGCAGCTTCCGTGGCTGACTGTTGTCGCCTAGAAGTGCGACGACCCCACGCCGAAGATCCCAATGATGCCGATGATAATCAGATAGAGCGCGACGATGTAGTTCAACAGGCGCGGCATGACAAGAATCAGAATACCGGCGATCAACGAAACCAGCGGGCCCAGGCTGAGTGTGACGTTCATGAAAACTCCGTAGTGTGGGATGGGTGAGACGCGGTTGAAAAAACGCCCCGTCAGGCGGGACAATTGCTACACATACGCCGCGCAGGCCAGTCAGCTGAACGCGGCCCAGCCTGCGCGGCCCGCCGGATTCGCTGCATGATCCGGCGCAACGCTTTTATACTTGCCTCGATAAAACAATTCGACCGATGGCGCGGCAGACCAGAGACACCATTACAACCGGATAACCGATGTCCAGGAGGTCATATGCTTCGTAGTCACCGTGCCGCAGTGCGTGCCGTCTCAAGCTCTTCTTTGCCTTCTGCTGCTCAATCCACTTCATGGCGCGGCGGGCGGCCAGCTCCTCTGCGCTCCGCCCGCTCGATAATAAAAGGTTTCGTGCTCATGGTCTCGATTGTTGCTTCGCATGCGTTTGCGCAAGATTCCGGCCCGGCTCCCGCCGATGGCGTCTATGACATGCTGGTCGGCACTTACACGGGTGGCAAGAGCGAAGGGCTATACGTTTATCGCTTCGACACGAAGACGGGCGAAGCGACCCGCGTGTCGGTCGCGCAGACGGTCAATCCGTCGTATCTGGTGGTGAGCCGTGACCGGCGCTTTGTCTATGCGGTCAACGAATTGCCCGGCGACAACGGCCCGGCCACGCAGCGCGGCGGCATCAGCGCGTTTCGCTTCGATGCCGCGAGCGGCCAGCTGAGCTTTCTCAACAAGGTCTCGTCGGACGGCAATGACCCGTGCTATCTGAGCCTGTCGCCGGACGGCAAATATCTGCTGACCGCGAACTACTCGGTGGCGGCCGATCCGGGCGGCAGCTTCGCTGTGTTCCCGTTGCAGGCGGATGGCCAGGTGGGGGCGTCGGTGCTCACGGTGCATCATGAAGGCGGCGGTCCTGTGAAGGGACGTCAGGACAATTCGCACGTTCACTCCACCGTGTTCTCGCCGGACGGTCACTACCTGTTCGCTCAGGACCTGGGCGCTGACAAGCTGTACTCGTACCGCTACACGCCGGACGGCAGCCGCGGCCTGTTCGGCCCGACCGATTGGCGCTACACCCAGGAAAAAGCAGGCACGGGCCCGCGTCACCTGGTGTTCGGCGCGGACGGCAAGCATGCCTATCTGACGAGCGAACTGGCCGCTACGGTCAGCACCTTCAACTACGCCGACGGCAAGCTCACGCAGGTGCAAACGAGTTCGCTGGTCGAGCCCGGCTTCAAGGGCGCGGTAGGCGCTGCGGCCATCCACTTGTCGCCGGACGGACGTTTCCTGTACGCCACCAATCGCGGCGATGCGAACGAGATCGTGATCTTCTCGGTCGATCCGGCCAACGGTCATCTGAAGAAGATCGGGCACCAGTCGAGCCTCGGCAAGTCGCCGCGCGAATTCGCGATCGACCCGACCGGCAACTGGTTGATCGTCGGTAATCAGAACAGCGGCACGGTGTATGTGTTCAAGCGCGATCAGCAGAGCGGATTGCTCGAAGCGAATCCGAAGCGTATCGAGATCGATTCGCCGGTGGACTTCAAGCTGGTGTCGCCGTCGTGAGGTGGGGTTGCTGGTGATCTGAATCCGCGCGTTGCATAAAAAAACGGGTCGCTTCGGGCGACCCGTTTTTTTCCGGCTTTTGTTGGCGGCGACCGGCCCGTCCCGCTTATTCTGCTGGTCCCGGCGCGAGCACTTCACGACTGCCGTTGATGCCCATCGCAGACACCAGGCCCGCCGTCTCCATCTGCTCGACGAGGCGCGCCGCGCGGTTATAGCCAATGCGCAATTGACGCTGCACCGACGAGATCGACGCGCGCCGCGTCCGTACCACGAAGGCAACGGCTTCGTCGTAAAGCGGATCGGCTTCGGCATCCGGCGTGTCGCCGAACAGGTCGGGCGAGGCACCTTCAGTGGCCGGGCCGTCGAGAATGCCTTCCTCGTATTGCGGTTCGCCGAACTGCTTCAGATACTCGACGATCCGGTGCACTTCCTCGTCGGCGACGAACGCGCCGTGCACGCGCTGCGGGTAGCCCGTGCCCGGCGGCAGGAACAGCATGTCGCCCTGGCCGAGCAGCGACTCGGCGCCCATCTGATCGAGAATCGTGCGCGAGTCGATCTTCGACGACACCTGGAACGCCACGCGCGTCGGAATGTTCGCCTTGATGAGGCCGGTGATCACGTCCACCGACGGACGCTGCGTCGCCAGAATCAGGTGAATGCCGGCGGCGCGCGCCTTCTGCGCGAGGCGCGCGATCAGTTCTTCGATCTTCTTGCCGGCGACCATCATCAGGTCGGCCAGCTCGTCGATCACCACCACAATCAACGGCAGCGGCGCGAGCGGTTCGGGCGCTTCCGGCGTCAGCGAGAACGGGTTGCCGAGCTTCTTGCCCTTGGCTTCCGTATCGCGGATCTTCTGGTTGAAGCCGGGCAAGTTGCGCACGCCGACCGCGGACATCAGGCGGTAGCGCTTCTCCATTTCGCCGACACACCAGTTCAGCGCGTTGGCCGCCAGCTTCATATCGGTCACGACCGGCGCGAGCAGATGCGGAATGCCTTCGTACACCGACAGTTCGAGCATCTTCGGGTCGATCATGATGAGCCGGACTTCTTCGGGCGTCGCCTTGTAGAGCAGCGAGCAGATCATCGCGTTGATCGCCACCGATTTGCCCGAACCCGTTGTGCCCGCAACCAGCATGTGCGGCGCCTTCGCCAGGTCGGCGACCACCGGATGGCCGGTAATGTCCTTGCCCATCGCCAGCGTCAATTGCGAATGCGAGTTCTGGTAGACGCTTGCTTCGAGGATTTCGGACAGGCGGATCGTCTGCCGCTTGGCATTCGGCAACTCGAGACCCATGCAGGTCTTGCCGGGAATCGTCTCGACCACGCGAATCGATGTCAGACCGAGGCCGCGCGACAAGTCCTTCATCAGGCCGACGATCTGACTGCCGCGCACGCCGAGCGCCGGCTCGACTTCGAAGCGCGTGATGACCGGGCCGGCCGAATGGCCGACCACAGTGACCGGTACCTTGAACTCCTGCAGACGCTGCTCGATCAGCAGGCCGGTTTCGATGAGCTTTTCTTCTGAAACCGGTTCGACGTCGGTGTCGGCACGCGCGAGCAGATCGAGCGTCGGCAACTCGACCATCGATGCCGCGGGCGCGCGGAATTCGAAGCCGTTGGCGGGGGTGTGGCCGCGCAGCGGTGTGCGCTGGGTTGCGGGTTCGGTGGGTTCTGCGGGCTCCGCAGGGTCGGTGCGCTCGGTCGAGGGTTCGATTGCGAGGTGAGCTGCAGATAGTTCGGTTTGGTTGGTGGGAATGCCCGGCGTGGCTGTTGCCCCTAGTGCTGCATGTGCTGGCGATGCTCCCGGTACGCTCGGCGCGTAAGCCATCCCGTTGGCGGCTTCTTCGACGATTGCGGCAGAGGCCACCGGGGCGGCCTGAACTGCGAAACTCGGGAAACGAACTACGTTCGACGCGTGCGACGTGGTGCTTTGTGGCTCTACTGCGGCGACGATGGTCGAAGCGTCCGAGGCGGCTGACGAGTTCAAATCGTCGGCTACATCCAATGTTTCCAATACGTCCAATACGTCCGGTATATCCGATAGGGCAGGGGCATCCGTCATTTCCGCGTCGACTGACGCGACAGCACCGATTCTGGTTTCCCAGGGCGCGAGCGGTTTATCGACGACGACTTCGGCAATCGGCTCGGGCGTCGCAGTGTGCGCTTGCGTCGGTTCGTCTTCGACGAACGGCGGCACGTCTGTTTGCGCGTCACTGGCTTCCAACTCGGCTGCGAAGATTTGAAACGGCGTGGGCGTGGGTACCGGCGCAGCATACTGCGTGGCTGGTGCTTCTGCCGAAGCCACGGTTTTGGCTGGTGCCTCCACTCGTACTGATGCCGATGCCTCCGCCGGTGCCAATGCGGATGCCAACGTGTGTGCCGCAACCAACGGCGCAGGGATAACCGGCGGCTCAATCGGCCATTGCACGACAGGCTCAGTATCTTCCTCGACCGGCACTTCCGAAGCGGCTTCGATTCGCGGCGTTTCGACGCGCGATTGCGTCGCTGTACGGTGGTCCGGCGCGGCCTCGGCTACGTCCTGCAAAGGCGCGCTTACATCCACCGCGGCCATTTCAACTTCGTTCGCATGTGACGACGAAGCCACGTCCGATTGCCAAGCCTCGACGGGAGGCTCGGTACCCCTCGGCGTCTCCGGAGTCGTCGTGACAATGGCATTTTCCGCGCTGCTGCTGCGCGCGAGGCTGACGCCGGCGATGTCGGTCCAGCGCGCAGCGTTTTCCGCGATGCTGCGAAGCGTCTCCTGGACGCTGGCGGGCGGCGTGACCTTCTGCGCTGTCGCCATCGGCCGGGTATAGCTCGGGGTCGGCTTGCTGAACGCAGCCGGACTCCGCGTTGTCTGCGCCGGCGCGGTGTTGGTGTCCGCGCGCGGAGCGGGCGAGAACGACTGCTGGGCAGCTGTCGGGCGACTTCCCGAAGATCCTGCATTGGCAGCTGAACCCGGCACCTTCGACGGACGGTCTTCGCCAGCCGAGGCGCTCGCTGCCGAACCCGACACCATCCGTGCTGCCGCCATGGTGGGTGCCGTTTGCGCTGCAGCAGCCGACGCAGCGACCGCACCCGCGAAACCCGCCACACCCACGCCAGCCCCCGACGATCCCACCGGACGTTGCTCGCCAGCGGAACGCCGACCAACCTGCGATGCGCCATCGCGAACCGGAGTCGTTGTCATCCCTGATCCCGCTGTCGACCCGGCTGCAGATGCGGGCGCACGCGGCGCCGTTGCCGACTCCCGCAACCATCCGGCCGGCGCGACCGGTTCAGCCGGCATCCATGCAGTCCTGTCCGCGTTCTGCAAGTGTGCCGGCGTCGTCTGCGCCGGCACTTGCCGGGGCACCTGGCGCGATGGTGTCGCGGCGGACGTGCGTAGCACCGGCTCCGCCTGCGTGGGTTGGCTACGCGGCTTCACTGCGCCGGCGCGCCAGTTCGCCCCGGCGCCACGCGCCGCTGCGTCCCTGGCCGCGGCCGCACCAGCAGCACCGGCAGCACCGGCAGCCGCGCTGCGGCCGTTCGCCGGCGGCCGCCAGACGGTCGGGCGCGCATAACGTCCATTGCTTTTGGGCGCCATCGTATTGGTCGACGTCGACATGTGCGCCGGCAAACCGTCATCGACGCTGCGGTGGCGGCGCGCTTCCTCGTCGCGTTTGGCGAGTCCGCGGGACAGGCCGAGGCCGAATGCACCGTCGGCCCATACGGCGACGTCGCGCCAGCGGAAGTCGATCAGCCAGGGCAGGCTGATCAGGAGCAGGGCAAGCGCCGCGAGCGGCGTGCCGATATGGCCGAGCAGATGGCCGAAGCCCGCCGCCAGCGCACGGCCGAAGCCATTCACGCCGGCCAGGCCGATCAGCGACGCCTCCAGCGTGCAGCTTGCCACCATGACGCAGACGAAGCCGAGCCAAAGTCGGATCGTGCCGGGGCCGCGCAAACCTGCGCCGCCCGGCAGCACCGACTTCACGAGGCGCCAGAAAAGAGGAATGAACCAGACGGCCGACCCGCCGAACCAGCCGAAAACTACCGTGTGCATACTAGACATCAACGAATGACGGACGCGCAAGAACGCAATCCGTCGAGTTTAACCGGCGAAGCCCGATGCTTCGAAGGCAGACGCAAGTATGCTTGCGTCAAATGGGAAAGCAGGCCGGCGTGCGGCCCGCCGTCGGTGAAAAACAACGACTGCTACGGCAACGTGTGCGCGCCATGCGGACCGTGTCGACCGCAACCGCAAATCCGCTTGCCGGTCCGCCCTGCGGTCCACCGGCCGAACCGCTTAATGGTAAGCGTACCGGTCACTTGGCGCTGCGGTCGAACGTGAGCGTGTCGCCGTTATCGAGCACCAGTTGCATCTGCTGCGGCGCGCGCATCTGCACGCCGGTACGGTCGATGTGGTTCAGCGCGTCGAGATACGGACCTTCGATCTGCCCGCCCGGCGTCGCGCACGCCATGCGCGTGCCGCCCAGGGTGCCGAAGCTGAGCTTGCCGTCTTTCAGCGCGTATGAGCCCATGTAGCGATTGCAGCCGGAAAAGCCGCTGGCGTGGCGCTGGCCTTTGTCGGTGGAGAGCACGAGCGTGATCGGCGCGCCCTGATCCGCGGACGGAATCGCGCGAGCCGTGCCGTCGGCCTGTTTCCAGCCACTGAGTACCCAACTGGTGTCGTCGAGCAACTGGGTGGCGGCCGGGTTGAACGGATCGGGCGGTGCCGCTTCCGAGTCGGGATGCTTCGGGATGGCGCACGCGCTGCATAGCGCGGCGACGCTCAACGCGGCGATGGCCGTGCGCGCATAAGGGATCAAGCGCGCAACACCTCGCGCGGAGGAGCTTTGGAGCATGGCGTCGTTCCTCTTCAAACTGGCGAAGGCGTAAGGGTAACGCACTCGGCACGCCGCACGCGAGCGCGACGTCGACGCATCGGGTGCGGTGCGGGGTGCGCATCGGGGGACGCATGTTAACATCGTGTTCTACTCAATCCCACCCTCATCCGACTTTTATCTGGAGACCCCATGCAGATCGGCCAACGGATCGGCACGCCCCTTTCTGAATCCGCCACGCGCGTCATGCTGCTCGGCGCCGGCGAGCTCGGCAAGGAAGTGATCATCGCGCTGCAACGGCTGGGCGTCGAAGTGATCGCCGTCGACCGTTATCCGAACGCGCCGGGTCATCAAGTCGCACATCGCTCGCACGTAATCGACATGACCGACCGCGCCGCCTTGCGCGCGCTGGTCGAACAGGAGCGTCCGCACCTGATCGTCCCCGAGATCGAAGCCATCGCGACCGACGCGCTCGCCGCCATCGAAACCGACGGCCTCGCCGAAGTGATTCCCACCGCGCGCGCCACGCAACTCACGATGAACCGCGAAGGCATCCGCCGTCTGGCCGCTGAAGAACTCAGCCTGCCGACCTCGCCGTACGCGTTCGCCGATTCGCTCGAGGAACTGCGCGCGGGCATCGCCAAGGTCGGCTATCCGTGCGTCGTGAAGCCGGTGATGTCGTCGTCGGGCAAAGGACAGTCGGTGCTGAAGAGCGACGCGGACGTCGAACCCGCCTGGCAATATGCGATGGCGGGCGGCCGCGTGAATCACGGCCGGGTGATCGTCGAAGGTTTTATCGACTTCGAATACGAAATCACACAACTCACCGTGCGCGCGATCGATCCGGCAAGCGGCGAAGTCAGCACGTATTTCTGCGATCCGATCGGGCACGTGCAGGTGGCGGGCGACTACGTCGAATCGTGGCAGCCGCAGCCGATGAGCCCGCTCGCGCTGGAACGTTCGCGCGAAGTGGCGCGCAAAGTCACTGCGGCATTGGGCGGCCGGGGTCTGTTCGGCGTGGAACTTTTCGTGCGTGGCGATGACGTATGGTTCTCGGAAGTGAGTCCGCGGCCGCACGATACCGGTCTGGTCACGCTGTGCTCGCAACGCTTCTCGGAGTTCGAACTGCATGCGCGCGCGATTCTCGGTTTGCCGGTGGATACGTCGCTGCGGGCGCCGGGCGCGTCGGCGGTGATTTACGGCGGGCTGGACGAAACGGCGATCGCTTTCGAAGGCGTCGCGGCGGCGTTGGCCGTGCCGAATGCGGATCTGCGGCTCTTTGGCAAGCCGGAGAGCTTCGTCAAGCGCCGCATGGGCGTGGCGCTCGCCACTGGCGAGACGACCGACGAAGCACGCTCGCGCGCGAAGCAGGCCGCGGCGGCGGTGCGGCCGGTTTCCACGAAGTAAGGCGCGTTAAAGCGCTGCCTTGCGGCGCTGCAGCGTGTCGATGTGCAGTGAAGTGTGAAGTACTCGCGCGCCGCGCAAACCCGTCGCGCGCGAAACCCGGCTCATTGAAGTTCGTTGAAGTAGAGGTACGTATGCCCCTGAAATCCCGCAGGAACATGCGGTCTGGAAGGTTCGGCCGTCTCGGCGCACTGGGTGTGATACTCGCGCTGTGTGCGGGGATGACAGGGTGCGGCCTCGCCGCTGCGCCGTGCCGGGTGGCGTCGGCTGGACTGAAGATCGTGCCGCTGGTCGGACACGTCGCCGCCGCGCCGACCGACGCTTGCGCCGAGGTAATCGACCCATAAGTAATCCACGACCGGTTCGCGGTAGGCTCATGAGCGTTCGTCCCGGGCGCGCAACCCAGCCGCAGCGCAAGGCGTGCCGCCCATGCGTGGTGTGCAACAACAATCGAGGCATCGAATGAAGAAATGGCTTGTTGCAGTCACCGCGGCAGCGGGTCTTGCGGCGCAGTACGGCAATGCATGGGCCGCGCCGTTGAATCTCGCCGACATTCAGGCGAAGAATCGCCAGACGCACAAATACACCTGCGCGACCGGCAAGATTCTGCAAGTGACCTACTGGAACACGGCGAACGGCCAGAGCTTCGCGCTCGTGCCTGTCAAGGGCCAACAACTGCTGTTCGTCAACACGATCTCGGCTTCCGGCGCGAAGTATCAGGCCGGCAGCTACACCTGGTGGACCAAGGGCCCGCGCGCCGATCTGTATGACGCGACGGACGGCGAAAACGCCCCGCCGATGCTGTCCGACTGCGTCACCATCAATCGCTGATCATGACGCGGCGTCTTTCTTCAGACACGCCGCCTGCCTCGCCTGACGTTTGCTTTGCCTTTGCCTCTTGCTTGCGGCGCTGCCCGTCTGCGCGCATCCTTTCCGTTCGAGTAGTAAGCTGTCCGGCGTGGCATCCGCTGTGTCCGTTGCCACTGCTGTCGCCTGTGTCGCCGCTATCGCCGTTATGTCAGGCCGCGCAAGGCTCGCGCGGTTGTCGTCGTCTTCGATCGTCCGATATTGGACTTCAACGGGCGGGCTTATGGCCCGCGTCCGTTTCATCAAGCGAGACCCTCCATGAAAGCATCGGACCTGTTCGTCAAATCGCTGGAAGCCGAAGGTGTCGAGTACGTGTTCGGCATCCCGGGTGAAGAAAATCTCGATCTGCTCGAATCGCTGCGCCGCTCGAAAATTCGTCTGATTCTCACTCGTCATGAACAAGCGGCCGGTTTCATGGCCGCCACGTACGGGCGCCTCACCGGACGCACCGGCGTGTGTCTGGCCACCCTCGGGCCGGGCGCGACCAACTTCGTGACCGCTGCCGCGTACGCGCAGTTAGGCGGCATGCCGATGCTGATGGTGACCGGGCAGAAGCCGATCAAATCCAGCAAGCAGGGGCATTTTCAGATCGTCGACGTAGTGCGGATGATGGAGCCGCTCACCAAGTACACGCGGCAGATCGTGTCGATCGCCAACATTCCGGCCGCGGTGCGCGAAGCGGTCCGTCAGGCAGAGGAAGAACGGCCTGGCGCCACGCACCTCGAATTGCCGGAAGACGTCGCGCACGAAGAGGGCGACGGCCATCCGATTCCGAAGAGCTTCAGCCGCCGTCCCGTCGCCGAGGAAAAGGCCGTGGCGCGCGCGGTGGAGGCGATCACGAAAGCGAAGCATCCCTTGCTGATGATCGGCGCGGGCGGCAACCGCAAGACCACCACCAAGATGTTGCGCGAATTCGTCGACCAGATCGGCATTCCGTTTTTTACGACGCAGATGGGCAAGGGCGTGATCGACGAATCGCACCCGATGTGGCTCGGCAACGCCACTTTGTCCGACGGTGATTTCGTGCACCGCGCGATCGACCACGCGGATTGCATCATCAATGTCGGCCACGACGTGATCGAGAAGCCGCCGTTTTTCATGCGCAGCGGCGACGCCGGCGAGAAGACGGTAATTCACGTCAACTTTCTCGGCGCGGAAGTCGACACGGTGTATTTCCCGCAGATCGAGGTGGTCGGCGATATCGCCAACGCGGTGTGGCAGCTCAAGGAAAGCCTCAAGGAGCGTCAGGAACACTGGGATTTCACGCGCTTCAAGGAGATCAAGCAGCACTTCGAGGAGCATCTGGTCAAAGGCCAGCACGACGACCGTTTCCCGATGTACCCGGTACGGATCGTCAACGACGTCTACGAGACCACGCCGGTTGACGGCATCGTGTGTCTGGACAACGGCATGTACAAGATCTGGTTCGCGCGCTACTACCGCGCGCACGAACCGAATTCGCTGCTGCTCGATAACGCGTTGGCGTCGATGGGCGCTGGGTTGCCGTCGGCGATCGCGACCAAAATCGTGCACCCGGACCGCAAGGTCATGGCGGTGTGCGGCGACGGCGGCTTCATGATGAATTCGCAGGAGCTGGAAACGGCGGTGCGTCTGAAGCTCGATCTGGTGGTCCTGATTTTGCGCGACGACGCGTTCGGCATGATCCGCTGGAAGCAGGAAAACATGAACTTCCCGGACTACGGCATGACGCTGCGCAACCCGGATTTCGTCGCGTATGCAGAGAGCTACGGCGCGAAGGGGCATCGCATTGAATCGGCCGCGGAATTCGCGCCGCTGCTGCGCGAATGTTTCGCGACGCCGGGTGTGCATGTGATCGATCTGCCGATCGACTACTCGGACAACGAGCGTGTGCTGAATCGCGAGATCAAGCGGCTGAGCGCCCAATTATGAATGGTGCGGCCATGTGCGGAAACGGGGCATAGCCCTTGCCGGCTGCGTGGCTGACGTCAGGCATTGGATCAAGGAGAACGCGTCATGTTGAACAAGACTTACCCGTACTATCTCGCCAACGTTGCGGTGGCGGCCAACACGGATCTCGAAGTCACGGACAAATTCAGCGGCGAAGTGGCGACCCGCGTGGCGATGGCGGACGCAGCGGCGATCGACAAAGCAATCGGCTATGCCGTCGAAGCGATGCCGGCAATGCGCGCGTTCCCGCCGTTCAAGCGCCAGGCCGTGCTCGAACATTGCGTGAAGCGGTTTCGCGAGCGTTACGACGAGTTGGCGCTTGCGCTGTGTATCGAAGCCGGCAAGCCGATCAACGACTCGAAAGGCGAGGTCACGCGTCTGATCGACACGTTCAAGGTGGCGGCGGAAGAGTCGGTGCGCATCGACGGTGAGATCATCAATCTGGAGATCTCGCCGCGGGCCAAGGGCTATCACGGCTATGTGAAGCGCGTGCCGATCGGTCCGTGCTCATTCATCTCGCCGTTCAATTTTCCGCTGAACCTGACCGCGCACAAGGTCGCGCCGGCGATCGCGGCAGGCGTGCCGTTCGTGTTGAAGCCGGCGAGCCGCACGCCGGTCGGCGCGCTCATCATGGGCGAGATTCTGGCTGAAACCGACTTGCCCAAAGGCGCCTTCTCGATTCTTCCGGCGCATCGCGATGGCGCCGATCTGTTCACCACCGATGAACGTTTTAAGCTGCTGTCCTTCACCGGCTCGCCCGCGGTGGGCTGGGAACTGAAGAAAAAGGCCGGCAAGAAGAAGGTGATTCTGGAGTTGGGCGGCAACGCGGCAGCGATCGTCGACGGCGATCAGGGCGGCAAGCTCGACTACGTGGTCGAGCGGCTGGCGTTCGGCGCGTTCTATCAGTCGGGACAGAGTTGCATCGGCGTGCAGCGGATTCTGGTGCACGCGAAGATTTACGATGCCCTGCGCGAGAAGCTGATCGCGAAGACGAAGTCGCTGATCATGGGCGATCCGAAGGACGAAAAGACCTTTGTTGGGCCCATGATCTCCGAATCCGAGACCAACCGTCTCGCCGGCTGGATGGAAAGCGCAGTGCAGGCGGGCGCGAAAATCGTCGCCGGCGGTAAGGTGGAGGGCGCGATGTTCGAGGCCACGCTGCTCGAAGGCGTGAAGCGCGACACGGACCTCTATCGCAAGGAAGCCTTCGGCCCGGTGGCGATTCTGGAGCGTTTCGATGATTTCGACGCTGCGCTGGCCACCGTCAACGACAGCGACTTCGGCCTGCAAGCCGGCGTGTTCACCGATTCGCTCGCCCATGCGCACCGCGCGTGGGATCTGCTCGACGTGGGCGGCGTGGTGATCAACGACGTGCCCTCGTTCCGGGTCGACAACATGCCGTATGGCGGCGTGAAAGACTCCGGGCTCGGGCGCGAGGGCGTGCGCTACGCGATCGAGGATATGACCGAGATGCGCCTGATGGTGATGCGCGAGACGTGGTGACGGGGCGGTGCGGCCGGGTCGGGTCGAGCCGGACTGTCATGCATCTGTCGCACGCGCGCACTACGCTGCCTGCGAAGCGTTCCGACCCTCGCAGGCCGCTTTTCGGGGTCGGCGCGGGCGGTCTGGCGGGACGCTCGCCATCCGGCTTTCGCCTACGTAAGCAGAAAGCCGGCAGATGCGCCATGAGTGTTTTTGCTGAAGTGCTACAATACCGGCCTTTCCGGCGGGTGTTTCCGCCGGCCGGAGCCGGCCGCATTTTTCCCGTAATACTGACGGGTCCCGTGCGGAACGCCGTGGCTCCGCCTTCATCCTGATGCCCTCTGCGGTTCCGACCGCTGCCGCGCGCACCGCGCCAAGTGCATTTTTAGCGAAAGCCACCATGTCCGACACAGCCGTCACGCCCAGTACTGCGACTTTTGATCAATTCGGTCTCGCGCCCGACATCCTGAAAGCCGTCAAAGAATCGGGCTACACCATCCCTACGCCGATCCAGGAGCAGGCGATTCCCGTCGTGCTGGCCGGCCGGGACATGATGGGCGCCGCGCAAACCGGCACCGGCAAGACCGCGAGCTTCTCGCTGCCGATCATCCAGCGCTTGCTGCCGCAGGCCAGCACGAGCGCTTCGCCCGCCCGCCATCCGGTGCGCGCGCTGATCCTTACGCCGACCCGCGAACTGGCCGACCAGGTGGCGGCGAACGTGCAGTCGTATGCGAAGCACACGGCGCTGCGTAGCGCCGTGGTGTTCGGCGGTGTCGATATGAATCCGCAGTCCGAGCAACTGCGCCGCGGCGTCGAAATTCTGATCGCCACGCCGGGCCGTCTGCTCGACCACGTGCAACAGAAAACCGCCAATCTCGGCCAAGTGCAGATCCTCGTGCTCGACGAAGCCGACCGGATGCTCGACATGGGCTTCCTGCCGGATTTGCAGCGCATCCTGAACCTGCTGCCGAAGGAACGTCAGACGCTGCTGTTTTCGGCCACATTCTCGGGCGAAATCAAGAAGCTCGCCGCTACCTATCTGCGCGACCCGCAGACGATCGAAGTCGCGCGCAGCAATTCGACTGCGACCAATGTGACGCAGATCGTTTATGAAGTTGCCGAGGGCGACAAGACCGGCGCGGTCGTCAAACTGATTCGCGACCGTGGCCTCAAGCAGGTAATCGTGTTCTGCAACAGCAAGATCGGCGCGAGCCGGCTGGCGCGGAGTCTGGAGCGCGATGGTGTGATCGCCACGGCGATCCACGGTGACCGGACCCAGAATGAACGGATGCAGGCTCTGGACGCGTTCAAGCGTGGCGAGATCGAGGCTTTGGTGGCGACTGACGTTGCTGCACGGGGTTTGGATATTGCCGAACTGCCCGCCGTGATCAATTTCGATCTGCCGTTCAATGCGGAAGATTATGTGCACCGGATTGGCCGCACCGGGCGTGCTGGCGCTTCCGGCGATGCGTTGTCGCTGTGCAGCCCGAACGAGCGCAAGCAGCTTGCCGATATCGAGAAGCTGATCAAGCGGCCTTTGGAAGTGCAACACCTGACTGTCGATACGCCGGTGCGGCATCACCATGAAGAGCGTCCGCCGCGGCGCGAGCGCGTGGATGGCCGTGCAGAGGGCCGTGACGAGCGGGGTGGTCGCCGGCGTTCGGGGGCTTCGTCTTCAGGTTCGTTTGACCGGCCGCATCATCATCGTGCGCAGCCTGTGGATGATTTCTTCCTCAAGCCTTATGAGCCTTCGGCGGCTTCCGTGAGGAAGGTTGAGGAGGCGGCTGCATCGTCTGCTGCTGCTCCGCAGAAGTCGACTTCCAAGCAGCCGTTGGCTGCGTTGCTGGGTGGGTTTGGGATGCCGAGGAAGTCGCCGTCGTCTACCTGATTCCTGGCTTTTTGCCTTGGTCTTGTTGTTTTTAGCGCTTCTTTTCTGCACGGTTCACTGGCGCTGCCTCTGTTCGGGGCGGCCGCTACGGCCCCCGCCGCCATCACACTCGCACGCCCGTGCGCTGCGCCCATGCTGCCGTCGCGGCAGCATAAAAACCCTCTAGCGTCGTATGCACTGCCCCGTCTAGCTCAAGATCCAGATGACGCGCGGCTGCGCTCAGCGCTTCAAGCGGTTTGTCATTGTCCAGCGCCGTTGCCCCGTTTTGCTTGCTGAGCTTTTCGCCCTGATCGTTCGTGACTACCGGGACGTGCAGGTACTCCGGGGTCGGCACGCCGAGGCAACGCTGCAGGTAGATCTGCCGCGCTGTTGAATCCATCAAGTCCGCGCCGCGCACGATGTGCGTAATCCCCGCGTCCGCATCGTCGACCACCACCGCCAGTTGGTACGCCCACTGATCGTCAGCGCGTCTCAGGACGAAGTCGCCGACCTCGGTGGCCAGGTTCTGCGTCTGTCTGCCCTGCCAGCGGTCCTCGAATGTGATCACCGCCGCGTCGCCGTCAGGGACGCGCAGGCGCCATGCGCGCGCCGGTTTGCCATGCAGGCCGCTGCGGCAGGTGCCGGGGTAGGCGAGCGTGGTGTTGCGTGCGTGCGTATGGAGCAGCGAGTCGGCAATCTCCTTGCGCGTGCAGCCGCATGGATAGACCAGGCCGGCGGCCTTCAATTGCTCCAGCGCTTCCTGATAGCGCGCAATACGATCGCTTTGCCAGACCGGCGGCTCGTCGGCATGCATGCCGAAATGCTCGAGGGTCGACAGAATGTCTTCAGCTGCGCCAGGGACGGTGCGAGGCCCGTCGATGTCTTCGACGCGCACAAGCCACGCACCGCCATGCGCGCGCGCGTCCAGCCAGCTTGCGAGCGCGCTCACCAGTGAGCCGAAATGCAAGGGCCCGGTAGGCGACGGCGCGAAGCGTCCACGATAGGTCATGGGTTCAATCGGTGTGCTGATGCGCAAATACGATGAACAACTGAGGGACCCATGCCGCTCAGCCATGAATCCGTATAGGGGCGGTGGGCCGCAACGTGGAGGCGCCTGCCCGCTGCAACCGCCCGCATCACGCGGCGTGCGCCGCCTTGCTGTCCGGATGGCATTCCGGACACGTCTTGCCCGCCACGTACATCGGCGATTGTTGCGCCTCGGGCGTCACCACCGCGCGGCAGCCGAAGCATTGCACGGTCGCGGTCGGCTCCAGTTGTGGATTCAGCGCGGTGCGGTAGTCGAATACGAAGCAGTCACCGTGATAGTGCGCGCCGCCGACTTCCTCGAAATACTTCAGGATGCCGCCTTCGAGCTGGTACACGTTCTCGATGCCGACTTCTTTCATGTGGATCGCCGCCTTCTCGCAGCGAATCCCGCCTGTGCAGAACGACACGACCGTCTTGCCTTCGAGATCGGCGCGGTTTTGTTCGATGACTTCGGGGAATTCGCTGAATTTCGTAATGCGGTAGTCGAGCGCGTCGTCGAACGTGCCGACGTCCACTTCGAACGCATTGCGTGTGTCCAGCATGACGACGGGGCGGCCTTCGTCGTCATGGCCGCGGTCGAGCCAGTTTTTCAGCGTGGGGGCGTCGACGAACGGCGCGCGGCCAAGCTCCGGCTGGATGGCCGGCTTTTTCATCGTGATGATTTCGCGCTTGAGCTTGACCAGCATGCGGGTGAACGGCTGCTTGTCCGACAGGCTTTCCTTGAACTGCAGATTGACGAACTTGCCTTCGAACAGCGCGTCGTGACGGATGTAGTCGATGAACGCGTCCGTGGCCTCGCGCGTGCCGGCGACGAACAGGTTGATGCCTTCCGGCGCCAGCAGAATGGTGCCGCGCAGGCCGAGCGTATTACAGCGCTCCGTAACGAACGGGCGCCATGCAGCGGTGTCTTCGATGGTCGCGAAATGATACGCGGCGAGATTGACGATACTCATGTGTGTCCAGCGGTAAGAAGTGGCGGCGCGGGAAACGGGGCGCATTGAAACGCCCGCATTCAAACTCCATGCGGCGCCGCCACGTCGAAAAGGGCGAAACCCGTATTATCCCTCAAGCTGACGCTTTGGCCGACTCAGCCGAATGGCCAACCCTTTGCGGCAGCGCAAATCGCCTGCACAACGCCGGTGTACGGTGCGCTCGCGTTTCCGTCCTAAGCCGAACGGCTAACGCGCGGTTTTGGCCTGAAAACTCCGGAAGGGTGGAGTTACAATGTCGCCCATGTCAGATCCCCGCTTCGTTCATCTTCGCGTCCACTCCGAATTCTCGATTGCCGATGGCATCGTGCGCCTTGACGACGTCGTCAAGGCCGCTGCCAAAGACGGTCAGGGTGCGCTCGCCCTCACCGACCTCGGCAACGCGTTCGGCCTCGTCCGTTTCTACAAGGAAGCCCGTGGCAAAGGGGTCAAACCCATTGCCGGCTGCGACGTCTGGATCACCAATCCGGACGACCGCGAGAAGCCTTCCCGGTTGTTGCTGCTGGTCAAGAACCGGCGCGGCTATCTGAATCTGTGCGAGCTGCTCAGCAAGGCATCGCTCACCAACCAGTATCGCGGCCGTGCGGAAATCGAAGCCGGCTGGCTCGAATCCGGTCTGGGCGAAGGCCTGCTAGCGTTGTCGGGCGCACAACAGGGCGACATTGCCCTCGCGCTCGCCGCCGGCAACGAAGAAGCGGCCAAACGCAATGCACTGCATTGGGCGAAGGTGTTCCCCGGTGGCTTTTATATCGAACTGCAACGGTGCGGTCAGCCGGGCGGCGAGCAGTACGTGCAGCAGGCGGTTGCGCTCGCGGCATCGCTGAAATTGCCGGTGGTGGCCACCCACCCCATGCAGTTCATGACGCCGGACGATTTCACCGCGCACGAAGCGCGCGTGTGTATTTCCGAAGGCGACATCCTGGCGAATCCGCGCCGCTCGAAGCGCTTTACGTCCGAGCAGTATTTCCGCACGCAGGAAGAAATGGCGGGGCTGTTCGCGGACCTTCCGTCGGCGCTCGCCAATAGTGTCGAAATCGCCAAACGCTGCAACCTGACGCTCGAACTCGGCAAACCGAAGCTGCCGCTCTTCCCGACGCCCGACGGCATGTCGCTCGACGACTACCTTGTGCAATTGTCGAAAGAAGGCCTCGAAAAGCGTCTCGAACAGCTGTACCCGGACGCGGCCGAGCGCGAGGCACAGCGCGAAACGTACTACCAGCGCCTCGAATTCGAGTGCGGCACGATCATCAAGATGGGCTTTCCGGGCTACTTCCTGATCGTTGCGGACTTTATCAATTGGGCGAAGAACAACGGCGTGCCGGTCGGTCCGGGCCGGGGCTCGGGCGCAGGTTCGCTGGTCGCGTATGCGCTCGGCGTGACCGACCTCGATCCGCTGCGCTACAACCTGCTGTTCGAACGTTTCCTGAATCCGGAACGGGTCTCGATGCCCGACTTCGACATCGACTTCTGCCAGCACGGCCGCGACCGTGTGATTCAGTACGTGAAAGAGAAGTACGGCGCGGACGCCGTGTCGCAGATTGCCACCTTCGGCACGATGGCGGCGAAAGCGGCGGTGCGCGACATCGGACGCGTGCTCGATCTCGGCTATATGTTCACGGACGGCATCGCCAAGCTGATTCCGTTCAAGCCGGGCAAGCACGTCACCATCGCCGACGCGATGAAGGAAGAGCCGCTCTTGCAGGAGCGCTTCGACAACGAAGACGAAGTGCATCAGCTGCTCGAACTTGCGCAGCGCGTGGAAGGCCTGACGCGTAACGTCGGTATGCACGCCGGCGGCGTGTTGATCGCGCCCGGCAAGCTGACCGATTTCTGCCCGCTCTATACGCAGGGCGACGAAAGCGGCGTCGTGAGCCAGTACGACAAGGACGACGTCGAAGCCGTCGGCCTCGTGAAGTTCGACTTTTTGGGCCTCACCACGCTGACCATTCTGGATTGGGCCGAGCGCTATATCCGCCGTCTCGATCCGTCGAAGAAAGACTGGTCGCTCGCGCAGGTGCCGCTCGACGACGCGGCGTCGTTCTCGATCCTGAAGAAAGCGAACACGGTCGCTGTATTCCAGCTGGAAAGCCGCGGCATGCAAGGCATGCTGAAAGACGCGCAGCCTGACCGCTTCGAGGACATCATCGCGCTGGTCGCGTTGTACCGTCCGGGCCCGATGGACCTGATCCCGAGCTTCTGTGCGCGTAAGCACGGCCGCGAGGTGGTGGAGTATCCGGATCCGCGCGTCGAACCTGTTCTGAAAGAGACCTACGGCATCATGGTCTATCAGGAGCAGGTGATGCAGATGGCGCAGATCATTGGCGGCTACTCGCTCGGTGGCGCCGACTTGCTGCGTCGCGCGATGGGTAAGAAGAAGGCCGAGGAAATGGCCGAGCACCGCGAGTTGTTCCGCCAGGGTGCTTCGAAAAACGGGCTGACCGGCGAGAAAGCGGACGAAATCTTCGACTTGATGGAGAAGTTCGCGGGCTACGGCTTCAACAAGTCGCACGCGGCGGCGTATGCGCTGCTTGCGTACTACACCGCGTGGCTGAAGGCGCACCATCCGGCTGAATTCATGGCGGCGAATATGTCGCTCGCCATGGACGACACGGACAAGGTCAAGATCCTGTTCGAGGACTGCCTCACGAACAAGATGGCCGTGCTGCCGCCGGACGTCAATCTGTCGGCGTACCGTTTCGAGCCGGTCGCGGAAGCGGACGGCAAGCGCTCGAAAACGATACGTTACGGTCTCGGCGCGATCAAGGGCAGCGGCCAGAACGCGATTGAAGAAATCATCCGCGCGCGCGAAGAAGGTCCGTTCATCGACATCTTCGACTTCTGCAACCGGGTCGACCGCCGGATCGTCAATCGCCGCACGGTGGAAGCATTGATTCGTGCCGGTGCGTTCGACACGCTGCATGCGAATCGTGCACAGTTGATCGCCTCTGTCTCGCTGGCCATGGAAGCCGCCGAGCAGGCGAGCGCCAATGCGATGCAGGCGGGCCTGTTTGATATGGGCGACGCGCCGTCGCAAGGTCACGAGCTGGTCGACGAACCGGAATGGCCAGAAAAGAAGAAGCTGCAGGAAGAGAAAGCCGCGCTCGGCTTTTACCTGTCGGGCCATCTGTTCGATGCCTACAAGGATGAAGTGCGCCGCTTCGTGCGCCAGAAGATCGGCGAATTGAAGGAAGGGCGCGACAAGCTGGTCGCGGGTGTGATTGCATCGCTGCGCACGCAGATGACCCAGCG
Organism: Paraburkholderia sediminicola; assembly: GCF_046026675.1. Classification (GTDB taxonomy): domain Bacteria; phylum Pseudomonadota; class Gammaproteobacteria; order Burkholderiales; family Burkholderiaceae; genus Paraburkholderia; species Paraburkholderia sediminicola_F. The sequence continues at coordinate 1,101,636 of NZ_JAQQEY010000001.1, forward strand.
TGGCAAGATGTTGATCGCGCTGCTTGACGACGGCACCGGCCAATGCGAAGTGACCGTCTTTAACGAGACCTTTGAAGCGCACAAACAGCTATTCAAGGAAGACGAATTGCTGGTTGTGCAGGGCCAGGCGCGTAACGACGCATTCACCGGCGGCATCCGCTTCACGGTCGACACGGTGATGGACCTCGGCCGCGCGCGTTGCCGTTATGCGGAAGCCGTGAAGGTCCAGATGAACGGCAATGCGGACGCGCTGGCATTGCGGCGTGTGCTCGAAGCGCATAGCGCGGGTAAGGACGAGCCGCAAGCTACGCCGGCACCGGTGGCGTCATCGCGTGGCGGCAACGGAGGCGGTGGCGGCCGCAACGGTGGCGGTTATGGCGGCGGTGGCCAGCGTCAGGCTGTGCAGATTCCGAACGGCCTTGCTGTGCAGGTGGTCTATCGCAGCGAAAACGCGCAAGGCGAAATGCGTCTGGGCGACGCGTGGCGCGTGAAGCCGACCGACGAACTGCTCGCGGCATTGCGTGGTGAGTTTGCCGGAAGCTCGATCGAAATCGTTTATTGACGTCTGGGTGGCCCGCGCGGTCGCGTGGGCCTACCGTTGGCGAGCCGTGGCCGCTAGCGCCGCGTCTGCTCCCCCATCCGCGCCAGCTTCAGAAACCGGTAGTACACCGTTTCGGCGTTGAACACCGCGATCATAAAACCCGCGCGGCCGTCGAGAAATCCACGCCGAAGCACATAGGTCCGCACGAACGCCCACGCGCCGCGTCCGAGCGCCTTGCCAAAGTTGCCGCGCTTGCCGGCTGCGTGACGTTGCTGCGCACCCGCTGTCGAATACGCGTCGAGCTTGCGCAATACGCCTTCGAAGTCCTCATAGGAGTAGTGCATCAGCTTGCCGGTCAGACGCTGCGACGGCGTGTCGAACACCAGGCGCTCGTGCACGAGGTCGTCGGAGAAACGCGCGGCGCCACGTTTGAACAGGCGCGGAATCCAGTCCGGGTACCAGCCGCTGTGGTGAATCCAGTGGCCGCAAAAGCTCGACAACCGGTCAACCGCGTAGACATCGGCGGCGGGCGCGGCTAGCGCCGCGCGGATCGCCGCAGCCAGTTCCGGCGTGACGATTTCGTCGGCGTCGAGCGAGAGAATCCAGCTGGTGGTCAGCGCGTCCACGGCGCGGTTTTTTTGCGGACCGAAGCCCGGCCAGTCGGTTTGCTCCAGCACGCGCGCGCCGTGTGCCCGGGCGATCTCGGCGGTACCGTCGGTGCTGCCGCCGTCGATCACGACGATCTGATCGGCGAAGGCCACGGCCTGCAGGCATTCGGCCAGTCGCGCCGCCGCGTTTTTGGTGATGATGGCGACGCCGAGGGTGGTTTCTTGCATACCTGAATTGCGTGGAGGGTGCAGGGTGGCGAAATGGGTCGCGCAAGTATACACAGCGCGCGGTGGCCGTGGCCGGACACGCCCACCGGCCGCTGTCGGCCTGTGAATCCGGCGAATCTGGCCAATTCATCACTACCGGCCGCGCAATCCGCAACCGTTTACAATGCCGTATTTAATTTTACGTGCGGCGGGCATTCCGCCCGCCGCACGGATGCTGTCCCGCATTCCCAGAGGATTCCTTGAGCGCGAAGCCTACGTTAAGCAAACCCATCGGTTCAGGTGAGGCATCGTCGCCTGCCGTCGTCTTCCGGCGCTTGTGGCCATATATCAAGCCGCTGTTGTGGGTGGTGGTCGGCGCGATCGCCGCAATGGCCGTGAGCGCCGGCACCGACGCGGCGATCCCCGCCTTGCTCAAACCGCTGCTGGACAAGGGTTTCGGCGCGCATGCCAACGACAACGCCAAGTGGTTCGTACCGGCAGCAGTGATCGGCCTCGCGCTGATTCGCGGCGTGTCGCAATATGCTTCGGGTTATCTGCTTGCCTACGTGTCGAACAAGATCCTGCTCGATCTGCGCCTGAAGATGTTCGACCGCATGATCCACACGAGCGTGGCGTTCTTCCAGCGCGAAACCGCGAGCACGGTGATCAACGCGATCGTCTTCGAGGTCAACCAGATTCTCAACGTGTTGTTGAGCGTGCTGGTCACCCTGGTGCGCGATTCGCTGACAGTCGTCTTCCTGCTCGGCTACCTGTTTTATCTGAACTGGCGCCTGACGCTGATCGTCGCCGTGCTGTTGCCGGGGATCGGCTGGCTGGTGGGCAAGATCAACCGCCGTTTGCGGCGTCTGAACCGCGAGCATCAACTGCTGACCAACGAACTGTCGTACATCGTCGAAGAGACGGTGGGCGGCTACAAGGTCGTCAAGGTGCACAACGGCGAGCAGTACGAGACGGACCGCTTCACGGCGATGAGCAAGCGTCTGCGCGGCTACGCCATGCGAATGACCGTCTCCGGGGGCCTCGCGCAACCGTTGACGCAGTTCCTCGCGTCGATTGCGCTCGCCGTGGTGATTACGATTGCCGTGGTGCAGTCGTCGTCGGATCAGACTACTGTGGGCGGCTTTGTGGCGTTCGTCACGTCGATGCTGCTGATCATCTCGCCGCTGAAGCACCTGATGGACGTGAACCAGCCGCTGCAACGCGGCATGACGGCGTGCGAGCTGATTTTCGGCCTGATCGACGAGCCCTCCGAACCGGAAGGCGGCGGCAAGCCGCTCGAGCGGGCCCGCGGCGAAGTGGAATTCCGCGACGTGTCGTTCACCTACGGCAGCAACGCCACGCATGGCCGCCACACGCTCGACCAGGTGTCGTTCAAGGTGGCGCCGGGCGAAATGGTGGCGCTTGCGGGCCCGTCGGGCAGCGGCAAGACCACGCTGGTGAATTTGCTGCCGCGCTTCTTTGATCCGACCGGTGGCGAGATTCTGGTTGACGGCGTCGCGCTGCCTGAATACGGCCTGCACGCGCTGCGCAGCCAGATCGCGATGGTGAGCCAGGACGTGGTGCTGTTCAACGATACGGTGGCGAACAATGTCGCTTATGGCCAGCCGGCCGACCCGGACAAGGTCAAGGCGGCGCTGCGCGCGGCGAACCTGTGGGACACCGTCGAGGCGATGCCCAATGGCATCGATACGCTGGTCGGCGACAACGGCATGATGCTCTCGGGCGGTCAACGCCAGCGTCTGGCGATTGCGCGCGCGATCTACAAGGACGCGCCGATCCTGATTCTCGACGAAGCCACCTCGGCGCTGGATTCGGAATCCGAGCGCCACGTGCAGGCGGCGCTGGAAACCTTGATGAAGGGGCGGACCACGCTCGTGATCGCGCACCGTTTGTCGACCATCGAACGCGCCGACCGGATTCTGGTGATGGATGCAGGGCATATCGTCGAACGCGGCAGCCATCGCGAGTTGCTGGCGCAAGGCGGGCTGTACGCGCATTTGCATCGCATCCAGTTCCAGCAGGACGCAGCGTAGGCGGGTCGGTCGGGCGCGGGCCTATGCCCGAGCCCGACCGACCCGGCAGTGTCAGGCGAATTCGCGCTTGAACGGCTGCGACAACTGTTTGTCGATCGCGCCCATCACCTCCGCCGGCGCGATCTCATCGACGCCGCCGCTGCTCTGGATGCCGATCGAATGGCATTGCCCGGTGAGCCGCAGATAGGGCGGCTCACGATCGGAAAAGAGCGAAACGCTTGGCGTTGGTGTCGAATGCGCGACATGCATCAACCCGCCATCCGCGCCCACGAACAAGGCGGCCTTCGACACCACCTCACGCGACTGCAGCAGCGTCAACTGCCCGACGCACGAACTGACGTTGAGCCGGCTGAAGCGCTGTTCGAGCAGCGCGCGCGCCATTGCCAGCCCGTTGTCCGAGCCGACCAGCATGACGTGCTTCGGCATGTCGTCGTTCGTGGATTGGTCGATCAGTTCGAGCAGCGCGCCCCAGTGCCGATAGGTGCGATTCGCATCCAGCCCGCCGATCGCCAGCACGAGGAACTGCCCGCCCGGCAGGAAAGGGCGTACGGACTCGCGGGTGTGGGGCTTCGCCGCGAGATACGGCTTGCTCGTCGCGACGATTTCCTCTGGCGAATGGCCGAGCGCAAACACGTCGTTGACCGCGGCGTGGCTGAAGCAGGTCTGATTGCGATCCGGCCCGAAGAAATACTGGAACAGACAGGCGTACGGCAAGTGCTTGAAGTGCCGGCTTTTCAGCTTGATCGACGGCAGGTTGTACTCCGACATCAGGATCGCGTCGTACTGCCGGCCCTCGAGGGCGTCCAGGTCGGAAAACACGTTCCCGAAGACGTCGTCCTCCTCGAATAGCGTGTGCAGGTTCGGCAGCGTAAACAGGTCGATCTCGAAGCCGCGCCCCTTCAGCAGCGCGCGTCCGGACATGTCCATGGTCGCGTCGCCGAAATTGCGCTTGCCGGTGTAGATCCAGAGCAGCCGCTTCACCGTTGCGGCGCTGGCCAGTTCAAGGCGCGTCTGTCCATGCCATTTCAGCAGCCAATGCTTGTGCAGGTACTTCTTGACGATTTTCGCGCGCGGCGTCTTTTGCAGAAATGCCTCAGGCTCGTGGGCAACGCCCGCATACGGAATGCGGGTGGAGCGGGTCACGGCCGTCTCTACGATTCTTTTCAGGGCGCCGGGTGCGCTGCGATGGAGCGCGCGCATCAATCGATTCATTGCTGAGATGGCGAGGTATGGCCAGAATGTGGGGCGACTTGAAGACCTGGCCCGTGTGGGGGCATTAGTGGCCGGTCGTAGCGACCGACCGGTATCTTACCAATATCCCGGCGGGGCGCGCACAAGCCGTCGGATTAATCGGATAGGCACGCGAACCCGGTACAATACTGGGGCCAACATCCCGGTCGCACGCCCCTTGTCGCGCGGCCGGTTAAATTCATAAGACATGTCGACGCCCGCCAAACAATCTTCCCTGAGCGTCAACTTACGAAGCCTGCTGCCAGCGTTATTCCTCCTCACGTATCCATCGGCCACCCTGCTGATACACGGTGGTGGGAGCGCACTATCGATCGCGGCAGTGATGGTCTCGCTCGTATTGCTCGCGTTGCCCAAAAACTGGGGCGGCCTGCCGCCGCTGCAGTGGGATCGTGTCGACGTCGCGCTCTGCATCGCCACCGCGTCCCCGTTTCTCGCGGTGCTGCTCGGCGGCGCCTGGCACGGCGCGGTCGTTGCCAGTACGCTCGATTCGCCTTCCCGATTCTTTGCTGCCGCGCCGCTCTTTCTCGTGTTGCGGCGCGCCTTGCCGCGCACGCTCGCCTGGGCCGACCTGTCGTTCGCGCTGGCGGGGCTGGTCGCACTCGGCATTCTGCTGATCGCGCCGCGCGACTGGGGTTTCGGCCGGCTCAGCAGCCAGTTCCTGAACCCGATTCACTTCGGCGACATCGCCCTGGTCATGGGCGCGCTGTCCGTGCTTTCGCTGAACTGGTGGCGCAAGGACCGGCTGGCGGTGCGCGTCGTCAAGATGGCGGGGTTGTTCGCGGGACTGGCCGCGTCGCTGATCACCGGCTCGCGCGGCGGATGGGTCGCGATTCCGGTGGTCGCGGCGATGATCCTGTATGCGCGCAGCCGCGGCAAATCGCGCAGGTGGAAGGTGTTGCTGCCGCTCGCGATCGTCGCGATCCTCGTCGGCGTGTACGCGTTCTCGCCAACTGCCCGGGACCGCGTCGGTGACGTCTCGTCGGATATCGTACAGTACACGCACGGCAACAAGGACACGCCGCTCGGGATTCGCCTGCAGCTTTACGAGGCGGCAGCGCGTATCGTGGAGAGCCATCCGCTGCTGGGCCTCGGCGGTGACGGCTTCCGTGACAGCATGGAGTCGTTCGCCAAGTCGGGCCTGCTGACGCCCGCCGCCGCCCAATTGGGTCGGGGCGAGACGCACAATCAGCTGTTCGCTTACATGACCGATTACGGCATTGTCGGCGGCCTTGCGCTGCTGTCGATCTACGTCGTGCCCGGCGCGATCTTCTGGCGGCGCCTGAACGCGCCAACCGTGCCGGCGCGGCGCGCGGCCCTGATGGGGCTGACTTTCGTCGTCGCGTTCTGGATTTTTGGGCTGACAGTCGAAACTTTCGATCTGAAGGTGACCGTGTCGTTTTACGCATCGGTCATTGCGATCCTGGCGGCGGCTTCCGCCTATGCGGACCGTCGCGGGCACCACCACGACGTTCCGGGCGAACCTCTTCAATGAAACCTGCCGTCATCCCATGTTCAGTATCCTGATTCCGAGCTGGAACAACCTGCCGTATCTGAAGCTGTGCATCGACAGCATCCGGCGTCATTCGGCGTTCGATCACGAGATCATCGTGCATGTCAACGAAGGCAGCGACGGCACGCTCGAATGGGTCCGCTCGGAAGGCATCCGCCACACGAGGAGCCAGGGTAACGTCGGCGTGTGCCTCGCATTGAACGACGCAGCGCGCCTCGCCACGCTCGACTGGATTCTGTTCCTGAACGACGACATGTTCTGCACCCCGGGCTGGGACCTCGCCTTCGAGGCGAACCTGCGCACGCTCGGCCACTCGTCGGCCTATCTGTCGTCGGTGCTGATCGAGCCGACCGACACCGGCAATGCGAACGTGACCACTGCCAACTTCGGCACCGGTCCCAACAATTTCGACGAAATCGGCCTGCTCCGCTATGCCGCCGGTATGCAGCAGGTTGATCGCGACGGCGTCGCGTTGCAGCCGATGCTGATCAGCCGCCAGCTGTGGCACGCGGTGGGCGGCTACAGCATCGAGTTCGGCCCCGGCATGAGCAGCGACGACGACTTCCTGATGAAGCTGTGGCTTGTCGGCTGCCGGGTGTTCCGCTCGGTGGGCGCGAGCCGCATTTATCATTTCGGCTGCAAGTCCACCGGACGGATCCGCCGCAACCGCGGCGGCCGCGAATTCCTGATGAAGTGGGGGATTTCGCAGCGCGACTTCACGCGCGGCTATATTCGCCAGACGGCTAGCGCCGCGCCCGGCACGCTGCCGAATATTCCACGCGCGCCGTTCAAAAGCCGTTTCAAGCGGGTACTGTATGCGCTCGGCCGCTATCCGTTCGAGGATCTGGAAGGCTGGGAGCCGGACTTACCCGCGAAGCTGACGTTCAAGAAGCCGTTCGGCAGCAGAAGCGACGACTAGGCTAAAAACCTGGCCGATAAGCTGACGGACAAGTTGACCGGGAAGTTGACCAGAAAGCAGGCCGCAGATCGCAACCCGAGGCAATCGATCGGCGTAGCCGCCGACAGGCGCGAACCGCTCGCGCGGACAAATACCACGGAAATCACATTCGATGTTCTCAATCATCATCCCGACCTGGAACAATCTGCCTTATCTGCGGCTCGTAATCGAGAGCCTGCGGCGTCATTCCACGCACACGCATCAGATCATCGTGCACGTGAATGACGGCTCGGACGGCACGCTGGCCTGGGTGCGGAACGAGGGGATCGAACACACTGCGTCGCCTGGCAATATCGGCATCTGTCACGCGGTCAATATCGCGGCGGCGCGCGCCACGCAGGACTACATCGTCTATATGAACGATGACATGTACTGCTGCCCCGGTTGGGACGATGCGCTCGTCAAGCGTCTCGCGCAGATGCCGGCCGACAACCTGTTCATGCTGTCCGGCACGATGATCGAACCGGTCGACTCTGGCAATCCGTGCGTCGTCGTGCAGAATTTCGGCCGCGACGTCGAAAATTTCCGCGCCGATGATCTGGTAGCCGCCACGCCGAAACTCGTGCGCGCCGACTGGCGTGGCGCCACATGGCCGCCGACGCTCGTGCATCGCGACTGGTGGTACAAGCTCGGCGGCTATAGCAGCGAATTGAGTCCCGGCATGAGCAGCGACAACGACTTCTCGATGAAGCTATGGGATGCCGGTTGCCGGGTGTTTCTCGGCGTCGGCGACAGTCTGGTTTATCACTTCCAGCAGAAGAGTACGGGCAAGGTCGTCAAGAACGATGGGCGCCGTCAGTTCCTGAACAAGTGGGGCATGACGCAAGCCACTTTCGATCGTTATTTTCTGCGACGTGGCACGGCGGTGGAAGGCGCTCAGGCGGTCAGCGAACCAGAACGCACCGGCCGCTTGCGGCGCGCGCTGCTCAAGTCGCGCATCAAGCGTGCGTTTAGCTGAAGCGGGGGGCGTGCTTGCGCGCGCATCCGCACGGTCGTTTCCAGCGTGTGGTGGCGGAAATGCGGCGGCGGCCTCGCGCGTGCCAAAGCGGGGGCATTAGACGCCGCCCGTCACCAGCGGCAGCACCGTTAAATCCGGGTGCGTGCCGTCGACGATGCTGCGACCCACATGCACCCCTTCGTAGAGCGCTTCTTCCACGCTGGCGAAGCTCTCTTCGCCATCCGGATGGAACGGCACCGCATGACCAGGGATGGCCGGGTCGGCGCCCGGGTGGCACACGTAACCGACATAGGTGCAGCGGTTATCCGGCGCGGCCGACGGCTTCGTTTCGTCGGGCGGGTTTTTCGGGAAGGGCGCCACGTGAATTTCGAAACCCTCGTACTCCACCATCTGCCAAGGTGCGGTTTCATCGGCCATGGCCGCCTCCGTCTTTGTCGTGCGCTTCTCAAAAAGTCTAGGTGATTTGAACGTAAAGCGTGCCTCAAGACTGATGGGGCTAAACCACTATGGTTTGCACACATTGCATTGTTCGCACTGTTAGAGCCGTGTTGATAATCGATCCGGCACTTAATAGTTTTTCCGTTTTTATTTGAAAATGGCCGTGCGATGGCACCGTATCGGCGCGGGGCGCATGGGTACGCACCCGACCGCGCCATCTTCTCCGCGTCATATAGAATGACGCGCTTTGCCCATACAAGACCCCCGCCAATGTGGTTCAAAAACCTTCAGTTGCACCGTCTTCCCGCTCCGTGGTCCGTCACCCCTGAACAAATGGAGAAATGGCTCGCGCCGCACGCGTTCGCGCCCGGCAACAGCGTCGAGATGCAAAGCCACGGCTGGGCATCGCCACGCGACAACGACTCGCTGGTGTATTCGCTCAATGGCCAGATGTTGCTGACGTTTCGCGCCGAAAAGAAACTGCTGCCGGCTTCGGTCGTCACGCAGGTGACCAAGGCGCGTGCGCTCGAACTCGAAGAGAAGCAGGGCTTCAAACCTGGCCGCAAGCAGATGCGCGAACTCAAGGAGCAGGTGACCGATGAACTGCTGCCGCGCGCCTTCAGCATCCGCCGCGATACGCGCGTGTGGATCGATACCAGGAACGGCTGGCTCGTGATCGACGCGGGCTCGCAAGCGGTCGCCGACGAAGTACGCGGCCTGCTGGTGAAATCGATCGATCAACTGCCGCTTGGCACCGTGCGTGTCACGCAATCGCCGGTTGCAGCGATGACCGAGTGGCTGCTTTCCGGCGAAGGTCCCGCGGGTTTCACGCTCGACCAGGACACTGAGTTGCGCTCGCCGACGGAAGGCAACGCGACGGTGCGCTACGTCGGACATACTTTGGATGCCGAAGATATGCGCCGTCATATCGAAGCCGGCAAGCAATGCATGCGTCTCGCGATGACGTGGAACGATCGCGTGTCGTTCGTGCTGACGCCTTCGTTGATAATCAAGCGCATTGCGCCGCTCGACGTTCTCAAGGAAGCGAGCGACCCCACCGCGCAGAACGACGACGAGCGTTTCGATTCCGACGTCACGCTGATGACCGCCGAACTCGACCGCATGCTGTGCGATCTGCTCGACGCGTTGGGTGGAGAGCAGGGCGTAGAAATGCCGCAAGCCGCGGCTGCCTGAGTGACATTCACCTGAGCTACGTCTATCCGCTGCAGGCCGGCGCGTCGAGAACGCTGCGTGCCGGCACTTATTAAGCCAGATTATGGCTATCTGAATCCGGCTTAATAAAATTTACCCTTCATGTCCCGGCCGTCACACTGCTTGTGCTGACGGTGCAAGCCGTCAGGAGCCTTCCGAACCACTGACGCGCGCCACGCTTTCCATCATGCGGGTCGCGTCATCCTGACCAGGACTCGACGTGAAAATCGCCCACTTGATGATCGCCCTCGGCCTTGCCTGTGCCGCCTCCATCACATCCACTGCCATGGCTGCCAACGCGACGTATCCATCCGCGCCGCTGCCCGCGTATGCGCAGGACGAGTTGCAGAAGGTAATCGACGCCGCAACGGGGCCGTTGCCCGCTGCACAGACTCCGCTGGCTGAGCCACAAAGCGCGGCAACCTCGCAAAGCCCCGGCGTGTTGCCGAACGGTCCTTATGCCACCCCGCGCGTCGCGCCGCACGATGATGACCCGCATGCGGCCGCAAGGACGAGCAAGCGCGGCGCACGTCCGTCGAAGGCGCATCGGCATGAGCGTCACAAGTACGTCTGAGGATCTTGCTGCGAGCGTGCAGTGTCGATGCGCGATGCATTCGCGACACGGCACTGCGTGAAAGCGTCAACACGCGCAGACCACCGCTACATCAGACCCGTCCGCGCCAGCGCCGTGAATATGGTTAAGATTGCGATCATTAAGGCGTCGATCACGGAGGGCTTGCGATGGTTCGGCTGGTTATGATCCTGCTGGGTGTCGATTACCTGCGCACACGCTGGCGTTCGTTGCAGTTGATCGGCTGGGTGAGCCTGGTGCTCGGCGTGGTGGTGTTCATCGACGCACTCGATAGCGCGCTCTATTTCCCGATCACGCCGTTCGCGTTGTTGTTGCTGCTCGAAGGACTCGCCACGCTGACCGTCGCCTGGACCGGCATGGGCGGGCAACGCACGCTGCGCTATGTGAAGGGCATCGCATTCTGCTTTGCGGCGGCGCTGATTCTCGCCGGCCATCATCACGGCAACTTCATTCTGTCGATGATCTTCGGCACGCTCTTTCTCGCCGACGGTCTGCTGCAGATCGTTTCCGCGAAGGTCGTTCGTTATCGCACCTGGCGGCTCGCGATCATCGGTGGCGGCGTTGAAATCGCGCTGGCGGTTTTTTTCTACCAGCCTTATCCGACCCACTATGTGGGCACAGTACCGTACTGTCTCGGCCTCGGTCTGATATTCGGCGGCTGGAACATGATTTTGCTGAGTACGCGCGTTCGGCGTCTCGCGTCGAATCCCGCAGTGGCGTCAGATGATGCAAGCGCCGATGCAGCCAACTCCGCCGCGAGTGCGGTCGCCCCCGGGCGGTTGAGCGCGGTCGAATGGGACGGCCCGCCCAGCGCCGATGAAGACGCGTTGACCGTGCACGTGTGGACGCCAGTCGGCTCGGCCAAGGGCGAGGCGCGGCGGCAGTTGATCGTCGATCGCTATATTGCGGCGGTGGATCGTAACGGCGTGATATCGACCGGGCATGCCGCGCTCGAATCGCCTGAAGGCATCTACATCAGCTTGTATCCGGGCGTCGAAATCGATCGCTCACCCGACGATTTCGCGCGGCTCCTGCGCGCGACGCGCGAGAACGACGTGCCCGGCGTATTCCAGCCCGATTACCCGACCGAATCGAAAGCGTGGTGTCCGTCCACGGTTCAAGTGCGCATACGCAATTACGATCCCGCGCGGCTGCGCCGCTTCTGGGACACCTATCGTCAGGACACGACCTACAACCTGACACACCGCAATTGCTCGAGCAGCGTATCGCGCGCACTGGAAGCGGCGATCGAAGGCGCGTCGGCGCGCGTGTGGGGTGACCTCGGCGGCTGGCGGCCATTTCTGTGGGTGATGACGACGCCGGAGTTGTGGGTGGCCGCGCAACTGCGCAAACGCGCCGCGACGATGGCGTGGACACCAGGCCTCACGCTCGACTATGCCCGCGCGCTCAGCATGCTCGCCGACCCGCGTCCGTCGGGTTGGGTGAAGATGGCGCGCCTCGCCGTGCGCCGCATGGTGCGTTCGCGGCAGGAATGGCGTGAAGAAGAGCGCAGTGCGCCGGCTGCACAGGAAGCCGGGCGCGGGCATGCCGCGGGCGCGGTGCGTGATTGACGCGCTTGGTGCCGACGTGCGGCGTGGGCGATTCGACGGCGACGTGAGGTCTCAACCGCGATTGAGCCGCAACTCAGCCACAACCGTCGCACGACACGGCTAGGCGCCTGGCCTGCCCAACTTCGGCGTAGCGGTAAAAACAGCAGACGTATCAAGAGCTTGTCGATTTTTCCGGATAGTTATGCACAGATTTATGAACGAAAACTGGGGATAACTTTGAGGCCGCCGTTCGGACGGTTAGCCAATTAGGTTTAGCCCGTTTTTTCGCGGATCTGATTTTTGAATCGCAGTTTGTACCGCGATTAGTTTCTTTGCTTTCTTGCGCTACCTATCTTCCTTACGGGCGCGTGCTACGCGCCCCGTCTCTTCACTTTCGGTCGCCCCGAGTTTGAGTGCCGGCGATTAATCACTTCACTTTGACGTAAGGATATTCCGCGTCTGACGTTCTGGTTTTTTCTCGGCGACGCGTTGATGGCCGACGGGCTCTTGCGTGACTCCCTACGAATTGCGTAGGAGGTTTGAAGGCGACGTTTGTACGGGCATAAGGGAGGCCTAATTTTAGGAATTGTCGGATAGCGAGGGTGGAATCCTCCTTATAGGGTGCTTGGGCGTCAACCCAGTAAAACCAATAAGGATGACTATGAAAAACAAAGGAGCCACTGAGAATCTAGCAGGCGCGGCCGCACGCCTGTTTGCCGCATTCATGCTGCTTTTGGTCGCGTTTGATGCAAACGCGGCCGATTACATGCAATGCATGCAGACGTATCAGAAATCCCTTGGAATTCCCGGCACCCCGACCTGTGCTATCCAGGTCGCGGGAACTTCGCCTATGTCGACGGGCCCGGACGATCCATATAACGCAATGAATTACTACAACTGTCCGAATGCCTCGAATTGGATAGCGGACTATTGCGGCGGCGTACAGGTTCCGCCTCAGTCCGACGACTCCTGCCCGGTAGCGGACCCGGTGTTGCCGGCGAAGGGCATTGTCATGCTTTCCGAGGCTGACTTTGCGAGCGGCGACACGCTTCCACTCGTCTTTAAACGCACGTATCTCTCGACACCCTATGACACCACGCAGGCAGCAATGGGCCGCAACTGGGTCAACAACTGGCAGCGTAGGCTTGATCTGCTTGGGGCCAACGCGAGCGTGCCGCACGTTGTTGCTTATCGGGGTGACCAGCAAGCTCTGATGTTCAAATGGATTGGCGGAGCGTGGGTCGTGCCAGGAAATCGCTGGCTCAAGCTGACGAAAGCTGGCGACGGATACTTCTACCTGAAGGACGAACTGCTTGGGACGACGGAAGCCTACTCGGATACCACCGGCAAGTTCTATTCCGAAACAACCCGTACGGGTGTGATCCGCAAGGTTTTCTATGACGGCAGGCAGCGGCTGTCAGTTATCGCCCAGTGGCCAGCCGATAACGCAGTACCGGAAACCTCGACGTCAATTCGTGTGGAATACGACAGTAACGACCGTATCGTTACCTTCGTTGATCCTTTGGGAATGCCCACGGACTATGGTTACGACGGAAAGGGCAACCTTGTTTCGGTAACTGCACCCTATGGCCACGTTCGTCAGTATCTGTACGAGGACGCCCGCTTTCCAAACGCGTTGACCGGTGTAAAGGACGAATCCGGTTCTCGGGTTGCAACGTGGACCTACGATTCCAGCGGACGTGCAATCTCGGTCACTCATCCCGACACGACGCGTAATGTGTCGTTCAGCTACGGTCCAGGCTTTACGACGCTCAGCGACATGACTGGCAGGAGCACGTACACCTTTGATGTTCTGGATACGCGACGCCCTCGTTCAATTGCTACACCAGGCGGCACGGTATCGCGCACGTGGGATGCAGCGGGGAATCTGAAACAGAGAGAGACCCCTGATGGGAATACCCAGTACACGTGGGACAGCGCCAACCGGCCAACGAAGGCGGTTGCGACAGTTGCGGGGAAGAAGACAGTAACGACGATTGAGTACAACGATGACAGCTCACTGCGTCCGCATCTGGTCGCTACACCGGGCAAAGTCCGTGCATTCGTCTATGACTCGCGAGGCAACGTCACGGGCTATGCGGAGCGCGCGACTACTGACCTGACGGGCGAACAGGGACTGCAAGCGGTCGGGACGGGTAATCAAATGACAGTCGGCGCGCGCTACGACGATGCGGGCCGCCTTCTGTCAGCCACTGTCATCCAGGACGGCCTGAAGCTTGAGGACTGGACTTATACCTACGACGCAAAGGCCAACATAGCGACGACAAAGGACGCCGTGTCGGGGTGGACGATGCGAACGCTCGAGCGTAACGCCGCGAACCGTGCAACACAGATAGCGGGTAACAGCGGTCAGGCGAGCATCGCTTACGATGAGCGCGGTCGCGTGAAGTCTTTTCAGTATAACGAACCGGCAAGTTCCATAAATGGCGGACTCTCCCGCGTACTGGCAGTCGACTATCAGTATGGTGCGAATGGCACGGTGTCGTCACATTCAGCGAAGGTCTCAACTAACGGCGCGTGGTGGCAGCCGATCAGCGACGCTGAACTAGGTGTGTGGCTGACCAACTGGGAGTTGGGCAATGACCCGGTTGCGCCACCTCCTATGCTCACAGGAATCAAGTCTGATGCTGAAGCCTTCGTTCCGGACATGTGCGTTGAATGTTATGTGGCGTGGAAAGCCAAGTTGACGGCGACGCTGTATGGTAGTGAGCTGAGCGATTCACTGCCGAATTGGGGCGAGACAACGGAACTGATGCTGAGCGATCAGTCGCAGGTTCCTTATCCTAATCTTGTGCCGGATCTGACCAGCTCTGCGAAGAGGTCGACGCTATACAGCGCTCTCTTCGGAGCCGGAAGTGGTGATGGTGGAATGGTAAAGTGTAGTGGCCGTGAAGGCCATGAGGCTAAATGTCATGCAGCGTATGAGGCCGACTTGGATTTTTGCATCTTGGTTGCTAAACCGAGAGGCCTGCGAAGTTATGCGCTGTGTAAAGAGAACGCGTTTGACAGATATCAACAGTGCAGGGGGTATTAATGGTTAATCATCCGCCGTATTCCGTAGTTCTGACCTACACCGACGATCCTCGCCAATTGATAATGCAAGCCGTGGATTCGGCGAGTTTGGCCCCGCTCGTCGCCGGAAAAATGGCAGTGCCGTTTTTTTTGGACGAAGAAGAATTCGAGTTTGACGACGAATTGGCACGACAGCTTGGAGTGGCAATGCTCAATGTGATCGCAGCAGGCCGACCTGATGTCAAAAAATGCCTGAATCTCACGCAGCACCCAATCGACAGGCCGTCAGAAGAGTAATTGGCCAGAGTATTGTGCAGCGTTACTGGCTGACGTTTGGTCATTGCATTGAAGGGGATCGAACGGGGCTGAGGCTTCATGACTATCCCCTATCACAAGTCCTCTTGCGAAACAGGCGCAAGGAAAGCGTGCTCACATCGCTAGTTTTGAGGCGGGTGCCTTGGCGTGGAGGAAACGGCGGCGTATCTGGAATCCGTGCCACGCGCATTCGGCGCTTTTGACACAGCAGTCATTCTTTCGGTGGCGTTTCGCGCGCCGTCGGGGTCGTTCAGAAACAGTCAGTGAGCTTGGGGCCGCTGTGCTTCACTGATTCTCGTTTTCTTCGGCGCGACGCCGTGGCAGAGCCGATGCTCTTACGGCGCACGCGCAACGACGGTATCAGACGGCCGTTCTGCCGATCGCGTCTTGTGCGCTATCGCCGAGGCGAAGCGGACGGCCGCGGTGCGCACGCTGCAACTGTGTTTGTGTGCACACGACGGCCACTACCTGCCGGTTGCTCCACCCATCGCCTTATATTGCGCGTAACTAAACATCTGGAAATGCTGGCGACCCGGAAGTTTTGCAATGACCTTTGAGTCGTCGGGTGGGATTTCTCCGAACATCTCGTAGTGAGATGCGAACGTGCTCACGTAGTTGACGGTTGGCGCGGTTGAGTGGAAATGCAGGTAGCCACCGGTTTGCACGGCGTTCCAGAATACCCTGTCGCCGCTGATGCTTTCGCGCGCGTCCTTGAATAGCCATGCCGCACATGCAGGAAAGGCGGAGCGCGCAAGGAAATAACAGTTGGTGTCGTTGAAATCGACGCCGTTGGATTCTTTGCAGATGCCGAGCATACGGCCATCGGCGGTGAAAATCGTTCGAGTCGCCGTGACTACCTGTGCACCCGTTTCCTCGACTATCATGCGCATGGTTTCGACATGGTTTGGCTCATACCAGTTGTCAGCGTCAAGAAAACAGATCGCATCAAATCCACTCGCGGCCGCGCAAGCGGCACCTACACCGCGAGGCGTGTCTCCATAGTCGGCGTGATTGGGAATCTTGATGTGGATCACATCTTTCCAGCTATCAACGTCGGAGTCAGGGAATCCATCGGCGACCATAAAGTGGGTCACGTTACCTGCTTGCGCAAGAACGCTTTCGTGACATCGTCGTAAGACGTGACGCGGCTCTTTATAGTAGGCGCTAATGACGGCGACTCGCATGAAGGCTGTTTGTCGGATTGGTCGAACGGCGGATTATATCTATCGGCAACCCACATCAAACTATCTCAATTATGTAGTCAGTTCTTCTCTGGGGAACGGTGGTTTCTTCACGCCGCAGCGTGTGAGGAATGGATCATTGCGGGAGTGCTGGGGACGGAATTTCCTCCGCGTGCCGCCCGCAAAGCCTTGTATGGTGTGGCATCGCCCCCGTTCGGGTACGGTTTTCGCCCAAACTTGCGAACAGATTCTGTTGATAACTTCCGCATGCAGCGCCACCTCCGCCCAAATGAGTGATTTCAACCAATATGGCGGGTGTATGCTCAAAGCGTAAGCTTGTCGATGACAGCACCTCATCACGCCGAACTTTGGCCGTGGCTCTTTCAGGATCACACCGTGCCGGGCGCCCAGCGCCTGCTGCGGCAGCGGGTTTTACCAGCGTGAACGTGATGCTCAGGACGAATCCAGTTGCATCCATCGGCCTGTCAGATGACTGAGCCACAGCGTTTCACGGTGCGTCATGTCAGCGTCTACCGTTACTCGGAACCCGTGCGGTTCGGCGAACACCGGATGATGTTCCGCCCGCGCGCCAGTCACGACTTGCGCCTCGTCACGAACCGGTTGGTGATTACGCCGACGCCGTCGCGGCTGCACTGGCTGCACGACGTGTTCGACAACTCCGTGGCGGTCGCGAGTTTCACGGGCAAGGCGAGCGAATTGCGCTTCGACAGCGAGGCGACGCTCGAACACTTCGAAACGCCCATGCCTGACTACGCGCTCGAGCCGTACGCGGTGAACTGGCCGTTCGCGTACACCAACGAAGAAGCGTCCGATCTCGTGAACGCGCGCAGCCGCCAGTATCCCGACCGCGACGTCGACGAATGGGCACGGCGCTTCGTTCCCGTGCCGGGCAGCGGCGGTGTGAGCGGCAAGAACGGCACCGGCGGCACGATGGCGTTGCTGCGCGCGATGACGCTCGACATAAAAAGCACGTTTCTCTATGTGCGCCGTACGGAGAAGGGTGTGCACCGTCCTGGCGACACCTTGCGCAACCGCAGCGGCAGTTGCCGCGATTTCGCCGTGCTGATGATGGACGCGGTGCGTTCGCTCGGCCTCGCGGCGCGCTTTGTGAGCGGTTATCTGTTCGTGCCCGACGTGCCCGGGTCCGACGCGGTGCAAGGCGGCGGTGCGACGCATGCATGGCTGCAAATCTATCTGCCTGGCGCCGGCTGGGTCGATTTTGATCCGACCAATAGCATCGTCGGCAATCGCCATCTGATTCGGGTGGCGGTGGCGTGGAATTACTACCAGGCGTTGCCGTTGTGGGGCACATGGCATGGCGCGCCGCATTCGTTTCGCGGTTTGCAGGTCGATGTGAGCGTGACCGAAGGTAAGTGAGGGACGAACCGGATGACTGGGCTCGTACAAATCAAACGTGTTAGCTGGGAGTGTCAACTCAGGTTGCTCACCGGGCGCGTCAACTGAATGTTTCAACTGGAAGAGGGCGTTGCGATGAAATTGCGCGTTGGCTACGAGCTGGTCTATGAGTGCGTGCAACCGACGCCGATGATGCTGATGTTGAACACGCACTATTCGCACGCGAAGGAAGTGCTGAGTCCGGATTTACTGGCGGTCAATCCGCCGGTGCCGATCAGCCAGTATCGCGACGGCTTCGGTAATCTGTGCAGCCGGATCGTGGCGCCACAGGGACTGATTGCGTTTTCGACGAGCGCGGTGCTCGAGGTGTCGTCCGAGCCTGAGCGGCGGCCGCCGCTGACCGAGCAGCATTCGGTGGAGGCGTTGCCTGACGATACGCTGGTGTTTCTGCTGGGCAGCCGATATTGCGAAACTGATTTGCTGTCCGAATTTGCGTGGCAGACGTTCGGCAAGATGCCGCTCGGGCGCGGGCGCGTGGATGCGATCTGCAACTACGTGCACGAGCACATTGTGTTTGGCTACGATTTCGCGCGGCCGACCAAGACCGCGTGGCAGGCATGGCAGGAGAGGAAGGGGGTGTGCCGGGATTTCGCCCATCTGGCCGTGGCGCTATGCCGGGCGATGAATATTCCGGCGCGGTATTGTACGGGCTATATCAGCGATGTCGGCACGCCACCGCCATACGCGACGATGGATTTCGCCGCGTGGTTCGAAGCGTATGTGGGAGGCTGCTGGCAGACTTTCGATCCGCGGAATAATGTGCCGCGTACGGGGCGTGTTTTGATGGCGCGGGGAAGAGATGCGGCTGACGTCGCGATCAGCAATGCGTTCGGGGCGACGCAGTTAATGAAGTTCGATGTTGTCTGTGAGGCGATATAGATTCTGCTGCCGATAAAGGCCTAAAGTTTTTCGCGTGAAATGCCGAAAGACCGGAATCGCTACTCGCGCCGCGAGCCGATTCCGGACCGATATGATGCCCCGCAACACAGCCACAACATTAGTGGCAATTCTGCTGGCAGCGCCAGCGTCAAAAGCATGGCCAACGGAGCTGGCTTCGATCCCGGTCAGTCTGACCGTGCAGGAAACCTGCGTCATCCAGTCGGTGGACGCGGCTATCACCGTTGCGAATCAACCGGCGGTTTCCTGCCTGCATGGGGCGCCGTTCCAGATATCCCAGGTCGCATTCGACCCCGCCGCACCGGACGAAACGGCGCGAAATAAGGCGCAGCCGGTGCAATTCGTCGCCACCCGCGGCGCCCGGCAAACGATCTGGACGATTAACTTCTAGAAATCGCCCTTCGCCCTTCGCCCGTTACGCATGCGGTCCGTCGGCCGGCAGAGCCAGTGCCCAAAAATCAAAAGCTGATCGTCGCGGTAATCGTGTCGCTGTAATTGCCGGGCATCGGCGTTGTTTGCGCCGGCACACGGCCGTACACCGTGATCGGCACTGCATTGCCGCTGCCTGTGCCCGTTGCCATCGTCGTGCCCGCCGTACCGTCACCCCATGCACTCGTGTGGGCGGCATCCGTGTAAAGCTGGTAGTTCACCGTGCCGCCACCGCCCGCACGCTGCATCTGACGTGCCGCGACATTGCCGCTCAACCCGCTGCTAAGCGCGATCTGATACGCGTCGCCGTTCGTGCAGCGCGCCGTGATCGCGCCGCTCGCGCTTAACGCCGAACTCAGCACGCCCGTCGATGTGAACGCAACGTTGGTCGCGCTGATCAGGCAGTTATTCACCACCGTCGCGCTCGCCGTGAAGCCGAAGCTGCCGGCGCTCGTCGTCAGCGCGGCGCAGCCAGGCGCGAGCAGCAGGAAGAAGCCATAGGTGAGTGAAGTCTGGCTCAAGGTCTGGGAGTACGTGGTGCTGGCGTTGCCGGTGGTGGGCACAGTCGGCTGATTGCCGGTGATCTGGCCGTAGAAATTCACCGATGTCGTCGCGGTATTGCCGGTTACTGGTTTGTTGAGAATCACCGATATCGGCGTGGTGCCGAGCGTGGTCGAGCCCCACGGGAGCGAATGCGCGGCGTCCTGATACAGGTTGTATTGCAACTGGTTGGCGCCGATCGTCAGCGTACGCGGCGTCGTGCCGCCCATGTTGAGACACACCTGCACGCTCGGCGTCAGCGTAATCGCGGGCCACGTGCACGAAATGCTGACGGTGCCGGTCGCCGCCACGGCGCTCAGGCCAATCGGACTGACGTTGCCGAAGCTCAACGCCGATGGGCTCGCCGTACAGGTTTGCGCGCTCACGCGCTGCGGTAACACGCCGAGCAGCGCGCATAGGGCGAGGAGCAGGACGAGCCGTCTCATCGCGTCGCCGCCGCGCCGGCCGCGGCTGTGCTGCCGCAGGTCAACGGTCCGAGCGTCGGCAGCGAGCCGTCGGCCGGACGCTGGTAGGCGAACTCGACACTGCAATGGGCGCCGCCGGTGTCGATCTCAAGATGATTGTCGCGCTGCAGATTCTCGATGAAGGTCAGGCCGTCGTAGCCGACGATCGTATCGCCGCCGCTTTCGACGTGATGCACGCGCGTGCCCGGCGGCAGCAGCTTGCCATCGGCGCCGTGCAGAATCACCGAAGCAGCGCTGTAGCGCGTCACGCGAAAATTCGCCAGCACGCCCGTCAGCGACTTCGGCACGAGATCCATGGAGGTCGTGGCGATACGCGCATCGGCGGGAAGATTCATGCTGTCGATCGCGACCTGGTTGTGCTGGTACGCGTTCAGATCGGGTATCAGCAAATGGCCGTTGCGGTCGGTCGTGCCGATCACGCGGTTTTCGTGCAGCACCGGCACGCCCGCGACGCCGTCGGTGGACACCAGCGCGAAGCCGTCGTCGATACGCCGCGCCGGCTGGATGCTGTGGTCCATCAGCACGATCGCGCCGGTCACATCGAGCGAAGCGTTCGCATGCCGGTCGACGTCCTGCGCGAGCGCCGTCACCTCGCCGTAGTTGCCGAGATACTGCGCCTGAGCCTGACGGTACGGCACCGCGCCCGAGCCGCCAGCCTGCACGCCCCAACCCCAGCCGCCGGCATAGTCGGGCGGGCGCTGCGCATTGAGGTTGTAGGTCGACTGGCCGTTCTGACGGCCGACACTGGCATTGACCGCCGTGTTGTTTCCGAGGCCGAAGCTCGCGGTCAGAAATACGCCTTGCGCGTTGTGCTGCAGAAAGTCCTTGTACGTGCTGAGCGTGAGCGAGGCCAGATTGCCGAAGTTCAGCGTGTACGAGAGCGAGCCGATCCGCGAGGCGGGAATGCCCGGAAAACGGTAGCCGATATAGCTGACCGACACGGTCTGGCGGCTGAAGAAGGGCAGCGCCAGGGTCACGCGGTCGGTGGCGGTGGGCACCGGTGTACCGTCGCGCGCGGCCAGATCGCCGTAGTTGCCATAGGCGCGCAGCGTCTGCGCATCGATCGAGAAGTGCGGTTCGATCAGCTGATAGCCGAGACCGAGCTGGGTGCCGGTCAGCTTGCCGGCGCTCGCGGACAATGAGCCGTTGATCACGCCGGCCATGCCCATGCGCACCAGCGCACCGGCACCCGCATTGACGAGGCCGCCAGTGGCTTCCGCATGGCCTTCGAGTGTCAGCGTGTCGCTCATGCCGCGCCGCGCGGTGGCGCTGACCGCCGGGCGCGGATCATAGGAAAACGAATCGATGCCATACGCGCGGCGCAGAAACCCGGCTTCGAACGAATAGCTCGACAGGCCGGCCGCCAGCATGCGTGTATCGACGTACAGCGGCAGCGAAGTCGAAATGGTGCGGCCGAGCGCGTCGTGCGTAATGACCGTTGCCACGCCCGCGCCGGTGATGCCCGGCACGTTGTTGACGATGAACGGCCCGCTCGGCACATTGCCGCTGAATTGCCGTACGTTGTTGATGTACAGATCCACCGCCGACGGCACGACTGCCGTGCCCGAGAGCGCCGGCACCGGAAACGTCACGAGATCGGGGCGCAGCGCAAAGTTGCTGCGCCACTGGAAGCCGCCGATGCGAATCGAACGGCTCCAGTCGAGCGAGGACGAAATGGTGTCGCCGAACTGCGTGGTGCTGAGCGTGGCCGGATTCGAGGTGCTCCACGCGGTGTCGTAGCGGACGTAACGATGCAGATCGCGGTATAGATACGCGATACCGGTATTGCTCAGCACACCGGACGGGTCGAAGTAGCGCCCCTCGCTCCACAGGGCAAACTGCGCGTTGGTGTCCGTTTGCGCGAACGCGTCGTAGTTGATCAGAAAGCCGCGCGATGCGGCGGCGTTCGGCGTTTGCGCTAACTCGCGGGTGTCGAACGTGTACGGCTTGCGGATTGCGTCGGGCACCTGCAGGTCGATGGCCTGGAGCGACGCGTCGTATTTGTAGTGCAGGCCCGGGATCTGGTCGAGTTCGATCGAAGCGGTGTCGGCGGCGCCGAGCTTGTCGGTGGCAATGCCGACTTCGCTCAGGTCCTTCCCCGTGGCGCTGAGCCGGCCGCCGACGTCGCGAAAGTGCGCGATCAACGAGGTGCGCTGGCCGTTGAGCATGACTTCCAGATACAGATCACGGCCTGCCGCGGCGTCCGGCGCGGTGTTCGTCGCGATGCGTTCGGCGGGGGGCTGGCCCGGGGCCGGCGGTGGCGCCTGCGCGCCCGCCCGATTCACGCTCAGCAAGTTCAGCGTTGCCGCGAGCGTGACGGCATGCAGTCTCCATCCATGGCGTATTCGCCGTCGTGTCATTCTCATTGATTGCGTGGCGGTGCATCATGTGCGTTCCTGGCGACCCCGGCGCGATCATGACCGGCCTTGCGTGCCTGTCGTCAGCACGTGCGTCGGCCCTTGATGCCTCGTGTGTTCATTCGACATTCACCGTCGCTTCGGCCGGCAGCGAATTGACCGCGGCGCGTACCTTCAGCGGACCGTTCTGGGCGGCGTTGTCCGGCAGCGTGACCGGCCAGTGGCGTTCGCGGCCGGCCAGCGCGTAGCCAAGCAATCCTTTGTTGATTACGTAGGCGTTTCCTGTGTTGTCGATCAATTGCACGGCGGCTATCTGCGCGCGCTTTTTGCCCGCGTTGTCGACGCGCAGCATCCAGCCTTGCGCGCTGCGTGACAGATGCCAGGACAGCTTCGGCTGACCGATGTCGACGGGCGGCTCGATGAACACCGGCACCGAGTAGCGCAGACGGATCGTCACACCGCTGGTGGGCGCGGCATCGGGTTCGGGCAACTCGTCGATCAGCACGCGGTAGCCCTGTTCCGCACTCGATGGCTGCGGGGTCGTACGCACCAGCCGCACCAGCTGATCGGCATGTGCGCCGACCTGGATCAGCGGCGGACTCGCGACCAGATCCTGAGTGGGCGTGAGCGTGTCTTCGCCGCTTGCCTGATCCCAGCGGAACACGCGAACCTGGCCGAACAGCGGCTTCTCGCCGGGGTTCTTCAGCGTGATGCCGGTTGCGTTGGCATCCGCCGACATGTCGACCATCACCGGCGAAATTTGCAGCGTCGCGGCTTGCGCGAGCGGCGCCGATAGACACCATGCGAATGCGCTTGCCGTCAGCAGGCGACGAGGCGTGGCCATGGTGCTCGAGACGCGCGTGCTTGCAGATTGCGTCTTTGCACACCGCGTCCTTACACACCGTGTCCTTACCGACCGTATCAAAAGTAGACCGTAGCGGTGATGGTGGTCTGATAGGTGTCAGGTTTCGGGGTGGTCTGCGCCGGCACCTGGCCATACACGACAATCGATTGCGCCGAGCCAGTGCCGGTGCCGCTGGCCGTGTTGGTGCCCTGCGTGTTGCCCCATAGGGTCGTGTGGCCTGCGTCCTGATACAGCTGGAACCCGACGGTGGTGGCGGTATTGCCGGTGGCCGTGCCGGCCATCAAACGGCTCGTTACGGTGGAGCCGGTGACCGTGCCGGCGTCGAGCCCGACGTTGTACGGCGTGGTGTTGGTGCAGGTCACGGCGACCGTGGTCTGCTGGTTGATCGCGGTGCCGAGCACCCCGTTGCTGCCGAAGTTCAGCGGGTTGGCGCTGATCGAGCAGTTGGCGTTCAACGCGAGCGTGACGGTGAAGGTGGTGACGGCGGTGCCGTTCGAATAGGTGGCGGCGCGCGCGAGTTGCAGAGGCAAACCGAACATCAAAGCGACGACGAGACTGCACGACAGCAGTTTTTGTTTCATCATAAGACCTCGCAAACCGACAGGACGCGGATTTTCCAATTGAGCGGGCAGTTTGAAATTGCACTGGCTAGATCGTCGGTCTATTAGCCGGATATTTCAGTGGGGCGTAATTGTGTTATGCAATGGCCGTCGCAATTGATGAAATTAAGTCTACACCAGACTTTCTTCGTAATACAAATTGTTGCGCTGAGAAATATATTCGAAATATCTGGCGCGGACAGTGTGGCGTGGGGCGATGACGTTGAGGAACCAGGAAATTGTTTCTATGTGGAAGTTCGGGAAAATACCTAATTCAGGTAGTTTTTTCTAATAAATATGAATATTTTTGAAGTACGGGTTGTGCATGATTGTGCGCGGTGAGTGGTCTATTTAATGCCAATCGACTTATTTGAAATTCGCGCGATTAAATCTCAAGCCGATGTGAATTTCACGCACGCGCAATGTTAATTATTGCTTTCAGTCAGGGCATGCGCGGCGTCATTCACCAAGCGCGAGCGTGCGCTTGCGCCGCAACAGCGCCGAGCCGATCGACACCGCCACGCCGATGCAGCCCATCGCCACCGAAAGAGCCACGATCAGCAAGCCGGTTTGTGCGCGTGCCGAAAACACGCCGACCAGCAAACCGGCGAGTGGCTGCGTCATGTTGTTCAACAGGATCACCACGCCGGTTGTCTTGCCATAGTCCTCGGGCGGAATGATTTTCTGCCGTGCGCTGCGGATGTAGACATTGAACATTTTGTCGAAGCCGACAATCAGCAGGAAGCCGAGTGCATAGCCCCAGGGCGCCGTACTCGCGCCGGCGATCACGCCGCCGGCACAGATTGAAATGAACGCGACCCGGCCGAGCGTCTGCGCAGGCCAGGCGTTGCGTGCGATCGTCAGGAGAATCAGCACCGTCGCCACGGCGCCGGCGGTTTGCAGGCCGGCGTAGTAACGGTTCGATTGCGCGTGCAAGCCGGTCACCATCGCGGCGGATGTTGCGAGCGTCACGCCGATTACCAGGTTTTCGGCGGCGGCGAGCAGGACGACTTTTTTCAGGCCAGGTAGCACCAGCACATGACGCAGCGCGATGCGCAGGGGCATCGTCCAGTGACCTGGTGCGGTGGGAGGGGGAGGTGGATCGCCGGCGCGGAAACCGCTGGTGCGTTGCCACAGCAGCAGCGCTGCGTCGGCAAACAGAAACAGCACGCCGGTTGCACCGACCACCCACTCCCAGCGCCACAAGCCGAGCAGCAGTGCGGCCAGCATCGGGCCGAGTACGAAACCCAGTTGGTCGGCCAACTGCGAGTAGGCGAGGACACGCTGGAATTGCTGCGTGTTGAAGATTTGCGGCAGCATCACTTCGCGTGCGACCAATCCCTGACTCGTGAGTACACCGCACAATGCCGACAGCGCGATCAACCAGCCGATGCCGCCAAACAGCACATACGCCAGCACGCCGCCGAAACACACCAGTGCCCGCACGGTCTGGCTCACACGCATCAGCTTGAGCGGCGAGATACGGTCGCACAAGGCGCCGAAGAAAGGGAAGACCAGGTAGCGCGGCAGGGTTTCGATAAAAAACGCGAGACCTGACCACGAGACCTGGTGCGTCGTCTGGAACACGACGAGTGGGACGAGGAACAGCAGGACCTGATCGGCGAGACGCGCGACAAACAGCGAGCAGAAAAAAGCCTGATGGTTGACGCGCACCGTTCATGTCCCGCCGTTTATGGGTCGAGACCGATCCTATCAAAGATCGAAGGGCTGCGGTCCGGCGGAAGACGCCCGCATCAAGGTGGGCAGCATTCTTCCGCCTTATCGTCGAACCACAGTCGTGGCGCGATCGTCAGCAGGCGACCTTCTCGTCATGGACGGCGTAGGCGGTTTATTGCGCGCCGCACTCCGCGCCTTGCATCCCCTGCATGCCTTCCTGAATCTGTTCCGGGGTCAAGTCGCGCTTGTGCGTGGCGAGCGACCAGCTGTGGCCGAACGGGTCCTTCAACTGGCCGTAGCGGTCGCCCCAGAACATATCGGCAAGCGGCATGGCGACGGTCGCGCCGGCATCGACGGCCTGCTTGAAACTGGCGTCGACGTCTTCAACGTAGTGATGAATCGTAACCGGCGTGCCTTTCAGCGCGTTCGGGCCCAGTGCGTTGTGGTCGGGCCATTCGTCGGTCAGCATCAGCATGGAGTCGCCGATCTTCAGACAGGCGTGCATCACTTTGCCACCCGGCCCGGGCAGGCGGTATTGCTCGACGGCGTTGAAAGCCCTGGTGTAGAACGCAATGGCTTCCGCGGCGTTGGCGCAAATCAGATACGGGGTAAGCGAGTGCATCCCGTCCGGGATCGGTTTGACAGCGGGGCTGGACATGACGGCGACTCCTTGAAGTAACAGGTTCGTGAGTTGAAAGACCGGCTGCGTAAGCCAGGCCTCCAACGTTACGACGAGTGGGTCACCGTTGAATCGACACTCCGGGAAAAATACTTTTTTAAGCACGCCCGTGCGGTGTGGTGCGATACGATGCGTCAGCCGGCCGGATTGTCGTCGTCTGGCGGCGCGGCGGGTGTGGAAGGTGTGGAAGGGGGCGAAGGCGTCGCCGCGCCACCGCCCGGCGCGCCGAGGATGCTGATCTGGAACGTCGGCGTCGCCGCGAGCGATTGTAAGGTAGCGTCTTCCGGGATGTGTTCGAATAGCGGCAGGATCACCGAGCCGCCGATCACCGCGCGCCGGCTGTTGTCGGCCGGACGCAAGCCCCACACGTCCTGGTAGACCACCGGTACGGCAATGCCGTTGCGGCTCGTGTTGCCGATGTACAGCATCACATGGCCGCCAATGTAGATCAGCGTGCGCAACGGTTCACCGTGCTGGGCGAGGTAGTCGAGCCGTTGCGCCGGCGTCGACGCGGACAGATCGATCATGCGTCCGGCGCTCATCTGCGTCGACGAATGGCGAGGCAGCCACACGCCGAACGCCGCGAAGATGCTTTGCAGTTCCGACGAACAGTCGTTGTACAGGCCGCTATTGCCCCAACCGTACGGCCGACCGATCAGCGTTTTCATCAGCATCGCCAGATGCCGCGGAGTGGCGGCGAGCGGCATCGGGGCGATCTGCGCATCGCTTAGCTGGGCGGTGCGGATGATCGCGTGGCCGTCCACATCGCGGGCCGGGACGAAGAGTTTGCGGGCGGCGGGGGAGTCGGCGGCTTCGCTCGCGGGTTGATTTGCGTGTGGTGCGGGCCGCGTCGCGTTGTCCGGAGCGAGCGGCAGCAGCGTGCCGGCGGGCGCGTCGAAGCGGAACACCCCGCGGCTGTCGCGCACCGGTGCCGAGGCGACTATCACGGCGCCCAGCGACTTCGCGGCGGCGCGCCACGTATCGACGAAGATCCCGTCGGTCAGGCCGACGCCTTCGCTGCGTACCCAGCCTTGCACGTCGGGCGTCTGCACGTAGCGCCACGCGCCATCGACGCTGCTGCCCAGCACATACAGCGGCGTGCCTGGACGTACTGCCGAGATCTGCAGGTTGTCGAACGGATAGCCTTCGCCAGCGAGGTGGTGATCGTAGAACGACGGGTCCGTGGTCGGCAGTTCGCGCACCATCAGGTTGCTGGTGGCGATCGCGCGGCGCTCGGGCTGGTAGGCTGCAGCCTGTGTGAACTGGCCGAGCTCCATGTTTCGCGCAATGGCGTCGATCCACGCCTTGTCGTGCGGCCGGAAATTCTCGCCGTAGCCGAGCGCCGCGCCGCTCTTGCCGGTGTTGTCGAACTTGTCGATGCGGCGCTGCTGCAGTGCGACAATGTCCGCGCCTTGCTGGCGATAGACGCGCATCGCCACGTAAGCGGGATTCCATGGCGACGGCGCGGTCGTGCCGGTGCCGAAATAGTGCGCGTAGAGGGCGCTGAAGTGCGCCTGCTGATCCGCTGGGCTCAGGAACGGCCGGTCATAGCCGGGGCTGTCCGGCTCGAGCCAATGGTCGACATTCTGGTCGTAATTGGCGATCGGAAACAACGCGACCGTGTCGACGCTCGTATGGGCATCGCGGGTCGGCGACGGATTGCTGCAGGCGGAGAAGGTAGCGATGGCCGCGAGCGCGGCGCATAGCTTGGCGGCACGGCGGGCGTGCGGCAATCGGGCGGCCAGGCGAGTGACCAGGCGTGCGGCAAAGCGGGGCAGGACGGCGACAGGCATGGAGTTCGACGGTGATGGTCCAAGGGCACGATGATACGGTGTCGCGCGACGGGCGAGGCGTTATGCGTTTGCGTCGTTATGAGTGTATTTGCACAACGCTTATGTGGTTTCATTGGGGTTCGAATCGTCAATAGCGGCTATGCCATACCGCACTTCACGTGCAAGCGACCGCACAGGCCGGGCGTTTCTTTACACTCGACACATCGCCTCGAAGCGTCTTTCACGAGGCTTCACAACCAGGAGAACAACATGCAAACCAGCGCACGCAATCAATTCGCCGGCGAAATCGCCGAAGTCAAACACGGTGCCGTGAACGACGAAGTCACGTTGCGCACTCAGGACGGTCTCGAGATCGTCGCGATCATCACGCACGGCAGTGCGACGTCGCTTGGCCTCGCTGCCGGCAAGAAGGCCTTCGCGCTGGTCAAGGCCTCGTCGGTGATCGTCATGGTCGACGTGGCGAAGAGCCAGGTGTCGGCACGCAATTGCATCGCCGGTACCGTGTCGGCGGTCACCAAGGGCGCGGTGAATTCGGAAGTGACCATCAGCGCCGGCGGCGCGCAGATCGCCGCGATCATCACCAATGAAAGCGTCGACCGCCTCGGGCTCGCGAGCGGCAAGGCGGCGACGGCGATCTTCAAGGCATCGAGCGTGATCATCGGCGTCGAATAACGATCGACGCATGGCGTTGTTCGCAGGCTTAACGTCTGGACAACGCCATCAGGGCGCACGTAGATCGAACGGAAAGAGGGCGGCATGCGCCGCGTGGCGTGCCGTGAAGGAAACGGCGGCTTGATTTAAACTGCACGCCTCGCTGTTCCTCTTTCCGCTTTCATTACGGACGCCGTCATGTTCGAAGTCTCCTCCGCCTCGCATCTTCCCAAAGCCGCGCAATACGAAGAACTGGTCGCCCAGGCCCGTTCGCTGCTTGCCGGCGAAACCGACTGGATCGCCAACGCCGCGAATTTCTCCGCGTTCGTGTTCCATTCCCTGAGCGATTTGAACTGGGCCGGTTTCTACTTCCACGACGGCCGCGAACTGGTGGTCGGGCCCTTCCAGGGCAAGCCCGCCTGCGTGCGCATTGCGCTCGGCAAGGGCGTGTGCGGCACGGCTGCTCAAACCCGTCAGACGCAAGTGGTGCGCGACGTGCATGAGTTCCCCGGTCATATCGCCTGCGATTCGGCGTCGCAATCGGAAATCGTTGTGCCGCTCGTCGCACCGGACGGCACGCTGATCGGCGTGTGGGATGTGGATAGCCCGGTCGTCGCGCGCTTCGATGAAGAAGACGCAAAGGGCATGGAAGTGCTGTGCGCGGTGTTTATCGAAGCCGCGCTGCCGCGTGCAGCCTAGGCGTTTCACGCAGAGCTGATCCAGCGGTGCGGTGGCACCCTATGCTTTTTCATACATAGACTAGATGCATTTCAGGGGATGGGTCGGCGGACCTCATCCCGCTATCGTTCTCTCCACGCGCTCAAGAAAACACATGAGCGCGACGAACCCCCACCAGGTTTTGGAGACATGCATGAGTTCCGCCACCGCTACTGCCACCGCCGCTACCACCAAGCCGCTGACATTCCAACGTTCCCCCGCTTTACCGCGCAATTGCACCTTCGATAGCCACGACTGGGAGATTCTCAGCCGCTACTGGCATCCGGTGGCGTTCGCCGCCGACGTGACCGATAAACCCATCAGCGTGACGCTGCTCGACGAGCCTCTGGTTGTGTTCCGCTCGAACGGTCAACTGGTGAGCGCGCGCGATATCTGTCCGCATCGCGGCGCGCCGCTCAGCCAGGGATGGGTTGATAACGGCAACATCGTGTGCCCGTATCACGGCCTCGCGTACGGCAACGACGGCAAGTGCAAACACATTCCGTCGCAAACGGACGGCCCGATTCCTGATCGCTTGCATCTCGTCACGTATGCGACGCAGGAAGCGTACGGTCTCGTGTGGGTCTCGCTGGGTGGCGGCACCGAAGCGTTGCCCGCGTTTCCCCACTGGGACGATCCCGACTTCCAGCAGATCCTGCCGCCCTCGATCGACATCAACGCTTCGGCAGGACGTCAGACCGAAGGCTTCATCGACGTCGCGCATTTCGCGTGGATTCACCACGACAGCTTTGCCGACCGGCATAACCCGGTGGTGCCGCAGTATTCGGTCGAGCGGCGCGAACGCGGCATGCACGCGGAGTACGTGAGCACGGTCAGCAACTTCCCGAAGTCGATGCAGCATCGCGCGCCTGAGGGTTATCTGTGGCACCGCTTCTTCGACGTGGACGTGCCGTTCTTTGCGCGCCTGACCGTGCACTTTCCGGAAAACGGCCGGCTGTCGATCCTGAATGCCGCGAGCCCGGTGTCCGCGCGCAAGACGCGTCTGTTCGTGCCGATCGTGCGCAACTTCGATAAGGATTTGCCGCTCGAGGACGTCTACGCGTTCAACCGTCAGGTGTTCGAAGAAGATCGTGCGATCGTCGAACAGCAGCGCCCGGAAGATCTGCCGATCGACCGCGCGGCGGAAGCGCCGATTCTCGCCGACCGTTCGTCGGGTGCCTACCGTCGGGCGTTGGCCGAGATCGGCCTTGGCCAGGCCTATGTGCGCTAGTTCGCGGTGCGGGTTCGCGATGGGTGATGGGGTGATGGGTGATTCAGGAGAGAAGCCATGAAAGTATGGGAATGCGTGATCTGCGGCTTTCGCTATGACGAAGCACTGGGTCTGCCGGAAGCAGGCATTGCGCCGGGCACGCGTTGGGAAGATGTACCGGACGACTGGTTGTGCCCGGACTGCGCGACCGGCAAACACGATTTTGAAATGCAGGTGATCGCATGACTGCCACTCAGCATGAGGACGAGGGACAGCCGGTGGTGATCGTCGGCACGGGCATGGCGGGCTATACGGTTGCGCGCGAATTGCGCAAGCTCGACAGCACCGTGCCGATCGTAATGATCAGTCGCGACGACGGCAGCTTTTATTCGAAGCCGATGCTGTCGAATGCACTGGCGATGAAGAAGGAGCCGCAGGCGTTGGCGAGTTTCGACGCCATGGCGATGGCGGCGCAACTGGGCGCATGGATTCGTGTCAATCAGCGTGTGGAGCGCATTTTGCCGGCGGAGCACACACTGGTGGTCGACAATGCGTTGCTCGGCTACAGCAAGCTGGTACTGGCCACGGGCGCGGACCCTCGGCGCCTGAAGGTAGCGGGTGATGGCGCGGCCGACATGATGTCGATCAACGACCTCGGCGATTACGCGCGCTTCAGGTTGGCGCTCACGCGTTGCCGTTCGGTGGCGATTCTGGGCGCGGGTCTGATCGGCTGCGAGTTCGCCAACGATCTGGCGGCCGCCGGTTATGCGGTCAGTCTGATCGATCCGGCTTCTACACCGCTGGCCCGCTTGCTTCCGCAAGACGTGGGCGAGATTTTCGCCCGTGCGCTTGACGATGGCGGCATCCGTTTTCATCCTGGCCGCAGTGTGGATCGTATCGACCGCTTGTCGGACGGTTACCGGCTGACGTTCGCCGAAGATGAGCCGATCGTCGCGGATCTGGTCGTGTCGGCGGTCGGCCTCGTGCCGCGTACGGCGTTGGCGGCTGCTGCGGGTCTTGAGATCGATCAGGGCATTCGAACCGATGCTTGGTGCCGCACCAGTGCGCCGGATATCTACGCACTCGGCGACTGTGCCGCGATCGACGGCAAGGTGCAGCCGTATGTCCTGCCGATCATGCATGCCGCGCGAGCACTCGCGCGCACCCTGGCCGGGCAGCCAACACGCGTCGCCTTCCCGGTGATGCCGATTACCGTGAAGACGCCCGCGAGTCCCGCCGTCGTCGTGACACCCGAGGGCGAGGGTGCCTGGTCGATCGAAACCGCCGGCGACGCGGCGAAACACGCGGCGCGCGCCGTGTGCCGTCATGCCGCGAGCGAGCGTCCGTTGGGCTTCGCCTTGCTCGGCGCGGCGATCGAGGGCAAGGCCGCCCTGATCAAGGCCATGACAGAAGGGCCATTAGCGACTAGCTAACCCATAACAATGTTCCGTCTGACCGACCTCACTTTGTGATCGCTCGGTGTTTTAAGGGCCTGTCACCTGCAACACATCCGATGATCGCATTCGCGCCGCAAGCTCTGCTTGCGGCGTTTTTTTATCTGCGAGAAGAAAGTGTGTGGCGGTGGCGGTGGCGAACGCTTAGGAAGCCAGATCTTTCGCGACGTTGGCGATCAACCTGCGCAACCAGATCGCGGCGACGCTGCGATGCGTGCGGTCATGCCAGAGTTGATAGTAGGTGAGCGCCTGCGGCTCGCCGGGAATCGGCTCGATACGCAGCGGGAGCATCCTGGTGTAGTGCGTGGCGAGCGCACGTGTGGTGGTGAACAGCAGATTGGAACGCGCTAAAACGTAGGGCGCCATGCCGAAGTAGGGCAACGTCGTAGTGACGGTGCGCGCCAGGCCATTGCGCGCGAGTTCGACGTCGACCGTGCCCCACGACGTCGTGTTGTACGTCATCACCGCCAGATGCTCCGCCTCTTCGTAGACGGGCTTGCTGAGCCGCCCCGGCTTGATGGGGTGGCCGTTGCGCATCAGACACACCAGTTCGTCCTTGCACAGCGGCTGTAAATGCAGGTGCTCCGGTGGCGTGCGCCAGTTGCCGATCACCAGATCGAGAAAGCCGCTTTCCAGGCCGTGTTCGTAGCCGCCGTCCACCATCATCAGATGCCTGAACTCGAGCTTCGCACCGGGCGCTTCGCGATGAAACGCATCGACCACAGCGGGGACGAAGAACGCATCGAGATAATCCGGCGAGCCGATCCGAAAGGTCTGGCTGGTGGTAGCCGGATTGAATGACGTAGTGGGATGCAGAATGGCTGCGATACTGTTCAGCGCTTGCGCCGTGGGCTCGATCAGCGTGAGCGCGTGTGCGGTGAGAACCATCCGGCTGCCGCTACGCACCAGCAGCGGATCGCCGGTCATGTCACGCAGTTTGCGCAGCGCCACGCTGACGGTCGGCTGCGATTGTCCGAGCAACGTTGCGGTGCGCGAGACGCTCGATTCGGTCAGTAGCGTGTGCAGCACCTTGAGAAGGTGCGAATCGATGACTTCCTTGGACATGAAAAACGGGACCCTGTTTCGTGCGGATCCATGCAGTGGGGCAGTGTTTTTGTCGAAGGATCGCGAGCGAAATATATCGACGGATATAACGATCGTCAATCCGGCGAAGCCCTGTGCGAAGGCGTCGAAGGCCGGTGCACGTTGAGTCATGAGGTACGGAGTATTCCGGTAATAGCGGACGCTTTATGATGTGCGCGACGACGGGCGTGCCGCTGCCGGAATCGGGGAATACACCGAGGGAAACGATTGCCGCGGGGAACGTGCGGCCGGTGCGGTGGATCCGGCCAGGAAAGCCGTTATCATACGAACGTTACCCGGCGGATCGGACCGAAACCGCCGGGTTTGCCGGTTGCGCCGTGCGCGTCAGAAAAACGCTCACCCGCTTTCCTCATTCGCTTTTAATACCCAGGAAATTCAAAGGCCGGCGCGATGCAAGCTCACCCCTACGCCGAAGCGCGCACACGCGACGCCGCGCTTGCGGCTGCGCCCTACGGCATGTTCATTTGCACAACCGACGGCACGTTCGACTCCGTCAACGCGGCTTTCGAGAAGCTGACCGGCTTTACCGCCGAAGAATTGATCGGCCGGCGCACTTTTGAGTCCTTGCTCGACCCGGCCGAACTTGCGAGGCGGCGCGCCGAATTGCCGCCGCTGTCGGCGGTAGGCTCGCGCTATGAAGGCGAATGGTCCTATGTGCGGCGCAACGGTACGCCGATTCGCGTGGTGTTCGCGCTGGCGCCGCTCGCCGCCGAGCCGGCACATCCGGGGGGTGTAGCCACGGGGTCTGCCCGTTACGTCGGCATCGCCATCGACATGACGCGCTACGCGCAGTCCGAGGCACGCCTGTGGTACGTCTCGCATCACGACGGCGTGACCCGCCTGCCCAATCAGACGCTTTTCACCGAACGCCTCGAGTTGACGATCGCGCGCTGTCAGCGCAGCGGCAATGGCTTTACCGTGCTGATCGCCGAACTCGACCATTTGCGCAAACTGCGCGATGCGCTCGGTCTGCATGCGGCCGAACTGGTGCTGCAGATCGTCGGCGAACGGCTGCGTGGTCTGTTCCCCAACGACGGTACGATCGCCTCGATCGGTGGCACGCAATTCGCGCTGCTGATCAATGAAACCGGCGCGGCGGCCGATGCGTTCGCGGCTGAGGCACTGGGTCGCATCGCCGAATCGATCGACTACGCGGGCACCGCGCTGAACATTACGGCGAGTATCGGCGTCGTCGCCTATCCCGCCGACGGCGCCGATGCGCCGACGCTGATGCGTCGCGCGGGTGTGGCGTTGTCGGCGGCATCGGCGGTCAACGGCAATGCGGTGCGGCGCTTTTCCACCGCGCTCGAAGGCCAGGCGGCGCGTCGCTTCGAACTGGAGACGATGCTGCGCGAAGCGCTCGAGCGTCAGCAACTGCATCTCGTGTATCAGCCGCAGGTGACGCTTTCCAATGGCCGCATCGCGCAAGTGGAGACGCTGCTGCGCTGGAATCATCCGCAGCGTGGGTTGATCAGTCCGGTCGAGTTCGTGCCGGTCGCCGAAGAGTCGGGCCTGATCGAGCAGATCGGCGAGTGGGTGATCCGTACCGCGTGCCGCGACGCCGGCAAATTGCTGCGGCTCACCGGCACCTTGCCGCGAGTCGCGGTGAACGTGTCCCCGCAGCAGTTCCAGCGGCACAATCTGTTCGAGACGATCCGCGAGGCGCTCGAAGATGCCGCGCTCGACCCTTCGTACCTTGAAGTGGAAATCACCGAGGGTGTGCTGCTGGGCGACACCGAGCTGGCATTGCAAACGCTGCACGCGTTGCGCGAATTGGGCGTTGAAGTCGCGGTGGATGACTTCGGCACCGGCTATTCGAGTCTCGCTTATCTCACGCGCTTTCCGCTGAATCGCCTGAAAATCGATCGCTCGTTTGTGATGCGCATGAGCACCGATCCGCAGTGCGCGGCGCTCGTCGGCGCCATTATCGCCATGGCCCATGCGTTGAAACTGCGGGTAACGGCTGAAGGTGTGGAGACAGCCGAACAGGCCGCGCAACTGGAAGCGCTCGGCTGCGACGAGGCGCAAGGATTCTGGTTCTCGCGACCCATCACTATCGCGGCGTTGCGCAATTTGTTGAAGCCGTTGGGCACGGGGTGACGATTCGGTTGGCGTCGGCAATCCCGCTGCCGACTTGAAGTCGTCATCTTTCAGTCGCCTCAGTGCATCGTACTTCGCGCAAGATGCATGTCGCCAAAGCTACGCGAAAAAGAAAAAGGGGCCGATAGGCCCCTTTTCATCTGCTCGCGTTACGACACGAGACTTATTTTGCTGCGTCGTCCGCGGCGGTGACCGCTGTGCCGGCCATAGCGGATGCACGCTTGATGCTGTCCTGCACCACATTGCTCGAATGAATCATCGAAGCCATCACGGATTGCATTGCCCCGAATGCGCTATCCGAGCTGAACGGCGTGGTTTGGCCGAAACCCGAACCGAGTTGCGCCACGTTAGCGCCGAACTCTTCGCGCAGTGATTCGCCTGCCTTGGTCAACGCCGCGGTGAACTGCGCGTCAATTTCCTTGACGTGCTGCGCATACGACAAGGTGCGTTGAACCAGTTGCTGCTGCAAATCGGACACGCCGGCGAACGGCGCGGTGTTGAACTGGCCGGTCGACAATGCGCTCTTGCTTTCGGTGACGCTTGCCTTCAGTGCCGCGAGATTGAGCTCGCCGAGCTTTTGCAGACACGCCAGCCCATCGAGCTGCAGGTTGGTGAAGATGTTGAAAGTACGTTGGCCGAAGGCGGCGCTATGTTCGATCGCGGGGCTGTGCATAAATGATCTCCAAAGTGACCCGGGGCAGGCGCCCAAAGGATTTCGGAGGCCAGGTCTCACGCGAGACGGCAGGTCGACGCGGCGCAGTGATTTTGCTGCGCTGCAACATAAGCCACTTTATACCTTTGCGGCAGGATGTACAGCGTTTTCGTCAAAATGATTCGTCAGTCGAATGGCGCTCAATGTGCGCCTGATGCGCGCGGATGGGCGAGGAAGAAGCGCAGCATTTCGGCCGTCGCGTCGGGGCCGGATGGGTCTGTGTACGTGCCGCGTTGGCTGCCGCCTGCCCATGCGTGACCCGCGCCATGGATCGACCAGTACTCCGCTTCGACACCATTCGCCGCGACGAACCGTTGCACCGTGCAACCACGCAGGCCGCTCGCCGTGCCTGCGGTGTGCGGCGGCGCGCCGAGTGTCGTGACGCCGCCATCGAAACCCGCTACGAGCGCGGTGGCGTTCGACGGATGCACCGTCGTGTCCGCGTCGCCATGAAACACGATGAGCGGGCGTTGCGGTTCGACGTGTGAGTGGCTGCGATGCGCTTTGCCGCCCTTCATTGCGGCGAGCGCCGAGGGCAGATCCTTCGCGCTTCCGTAGGCGAGGCCGGAATGCACGCAGGCCGCGGCGTACAGATCGGGCGATGTTTTCAGCATGACGTCCGCCATGGCGCCACCTGCCGACAGACCCGCCACATACACCCGCGCCGGATCGACGCGATAACGCGCCATCACCTCGCGCGTGATGCCGGCAATCAACGACGGTTCGCCCTGATCGCGCTGCTGGTCGGCAGGCTTGAACCAGTTCCAGCAGGTCGAAGGATTGGCGGCTTGCGACTGATTCGGATACACGACGATGAAGCCATGACGCTCGGCCATTTCGTTCATGCGCGTGCCGGCCGCGAAGTCGTCGGCGTTTTGCGTGCAGCCGTGCAGCATCACGATGAGCGGCAACGGTTCGCTGTTGTAGACGGCGGGCACGTAGAGCTTGTATTGGCGTTGGCCCGCGCTATTGCTGAAGGTGTGGGTGCTGAAGGTACCGGGGATATCGGCATCAAAAACGCGCTCGGCAGGGGCGTGCGGCGTGGTGTTGGTGTGGGATTGCGCCAGCGCTTGCGTCCACGCTTGTGCCCATTCGTTGACACTCTGCGGCATGGGCGGGGTTTGCGCATTGCCTGCGTTGGCCTTGTTGCCTGCGAGTGCGCGCTGGACCGCAGCGGTCGCTTCCTTCGGCCCCTTTGTGCGCAGCAGGTCGAAGGCTTCTTTCATCGACTTCAGGAAATCTTCATTCATTTTCATGATCGGCAGTTACTGCGTTGACTTACATTGCGCGTGACGGAGTCGGGCGATGAGCTTCACGGCCTCAGCATGGCTTCAACCAAAAATCAGCCAGGCCGGGCACGCCTACCTGATGCGTCCGGCAAGCGCCGCCTTGACTGCGGGCGACGCGTGAAACGCGCCGAGCACCACCACCGATGCGATCGTGGCCGCCGCAAGTTCCGGCGGCACATCGGCTGCGATGCTGGCGAGGCCGAGCACATGAATGTCCAGTCGTTCGTTCG
Source organism: Paraburkholderia sediminicola (assembly GCF_046026675.1). Lineage (GTDB taxonomy): Bacteria > Pseudomonadota > Gammaproteobacteria > Burkholderiales > Burkholderiaceae > Paraburkholderia > Paraburkholderia sediminicola_F. Next base: position 1,139,269 of record NZ_JAQQEY010000001.1, read on the forward strand.
CGGCTTGAGCGGCTTCGAGGTCCTGCTTCGAGAAGTGTTGCAGGCCAAGCACCAGCGCGCGCCGGGTCACCGTTTCCGTGACGACCTGCGCATGTACGGCGAGCTGGTTGCGAATCGCCGTACGGATCAGGTCGGTGCGGTTCGAGTAAAAGCCTTCTTCGACGAGTAAGTCGATCTGGCCCAGGTCGATTGGGCCGAGATTGATGGTGATCTTTTCGGTTTCGCCGCCTTTGGGGCGGGAGGTGTCGATGAGTTTGAGGTTGGCCATTTCTATTCCGTTCGGCGTCAGTTTGGCATCCGTACGCCATCCAAACAACATCCAATGGGATGGTTATACGCGTCTGGTTCGAACGGCGTCAACGAGGAAATTGAGGGCCGGGAGAGATTGACGATCAGAAATCGAAGCTGTGTGAGCGGCAGGCACCTTATGTAGAAGGGCGTGAGCAAAACCTCAGTACCCAACGACCCGCGGTGACTGCTGGCTTCGAAGTGACGCGCAGACTATTTCGCTTACTCAAGCAACGTCAACGAGTGGCTGCTTTTGTGGATCGGGTGGACCTCTGAACGGCAAATCTCGGGGAAGCGGCTTGGCCGGCGGCTCCAGCGGCGGCTCTGGAGGCGTGCTTGAGACGGGCCCGACAGGCGAATCGTCCTTGGCCGGATTGAACCTGACTTGCATGGCAACCTCCATGTGTACCGGAACGTTCAGGGCGCTCAAAGGCGCCTATCGACTATGCCCCTTGCTGGTCCGGGACCCGTGCAAGTATTCCGTGGGTGGAAACCAGAAGAAACATTGGTTTTGCTGGGTAGAAGGCATGCTACGTATATCGATCGGTGCCGTTATTTTTATATCCTGGGTTTTCGGGAGGTCCGCTTTATTCAGACCGCCTAAATAGAAGATCGAGAAAGCGGCTGCGGTTAGCAGGGCTTCAACTACGACCAGGATATTGATGTTGGAAATATTCTTCGCGCGTTCATCGTTGATTTTTGCGTTAGTTTCCTGGCGCTCAAGATAATTTTCTATTAATAGCTTTTTAAGCTCGTCTGTCGATGTTATTCCTTGCGCGAGTGCCGTCTGGGGCGATTTGGCTATCGTAGCGTCCCATCCACGCTTGTATCTATCCAGCTCCGTCGACACAGGAAGGGTTTTGTACGTGTTTCTGTGGAAGAGCGAACCCACTGAGGATCTGAAAAAGTAAAACCCGGATAAAAACAGTAGCGCAAAGGTGATCGCCAGAAGCGCGAAAAACAAATAGTCCACGAGACCATGCTTGTGCCCGATATCGACGTTAGTCAGCAGAAAACTAAGCGCTCCGATAATCGCGGTAACAAGCGTGAGTGATGACTGCAGTCGTGAGTCGATCTTGTCGCGTAAGTCGAGTTCGCGCCAGTGCTGGCTTTCGTAGAGATCTTCCGCGTTCAACATGCTGCGCTCCCTAAATCCGGCGAGTTATGACGTTCTTTCCAGACGACCAAGCAGCATTGCAACGTTCATTGTAGTGAGGGGTTTTCCGTTTTGAATCAACCAAACCCGGAGAAAGCGCCGCGCCAGACGTTGAGTATCTGCGCGGAAGCTGGACGAACGTCGCGAGACTCCTTCAAGAAGTCTCGCGAGTGGAGGGGGTAAATCAATCGAACTGGGAGGCTTCGATCAGGCGGGCGATGAGACGCCACAGAGCGTATCGAGCGACGTTACATCAATACGATATCGTACTGTTCCTGGCTCAAATTCGACTCCACCTGCAACGACACCGGCTTGCCGATGAAATCGATCAGCATCGCCAGATGCTGCGACTCTTCCTCAAGGAAAAGATCGATCACCTGCTGCGACGCCACCACGCGAAACTCGCGCGGATTGAACTGCCGGGACTCGCGCAGAATCTCGCGCAGCACGTCGTAGCACACCGTGCGCGACGTCTTGACCTGTCCCTTGCCCTGGCAAACCGGGCAGGGCTCGCACAGCACATGCGCCAACGATTCACGCGTGCGCTTGCGCGTCATCTCCACGAGTCCAAGCTGCGAGAAACCGTTCACGGTCACACGCGTGCGATCGCGCGACAAAGCCTTCTTCAACTCACCGAGCACCTGATCGCGATGCTCGATGTTCTCCATATCGATGAAGTCGATGATGATCACGCCGCCGAGATTGCGCAGCCGCAACTGCCGCGCGATAGTGTGCGCGGCTTCGAGGTTGGTCTTGAAGATCGTATCGTCGAAGTTGCGCGCGCCGACGTAGCCGCCGGTGTTCACGTCGATGGTGGTCATCGCTTCGGTCTGATCGATCACCAGATAGCCGCCCGACTTCAGGTCGACCCGGCGCGACAATGCGCGCTGGATTTCCGCCTCGATGTTGTACAGATCGAAGAGCGGCCGCTCGCCGGTGTAGTGATGCAGCTTCGACGACACCGCCGGCGTGAACTCCGCCGCGAAGTCGGCGAGCATCTGATAGGTTTCGCGCGAATCGACCTGAATACGCGAGGTCTCGTCGTTGACGAAATCGCGCAGCACACGTTGCGCGAGATTCAGATCCTGATACAGCAGGCTGGTCGGCGGCATGCGCTGACCTTGCGAGATGATCGTCGCCCACGTCTTGCGCAGATACGCGACGTCTCCGGCCAACTCTTCGCTGGTTGCATCTTCAGCGATGGTGCGTACGATGTAGCCGCCTTTTTCATCGGCAGGCAGCACGGCGGTCAAACGCGCGCGCACGGCTTCACGTTCGGCTTCGCTCTCGATCTTCTGCGAGATGCCGATGTGCGGCTCCTGCGGCAGATACACGAGGGTGCGCCCGGCGATACTCACTTGCGTGGACAGCCTTGCGCCCTTGGTGCCGATCGGATCCTTCACGACCTGCACCATCAGCGTCTGACCTTCGAAGACGATTTTCTCGATGGGCTGATGCGGCGTTTGATGCTGCGGTTCGCCCGCAATGCGCGGATGCCAGATATCCGCTACGTGGAGGAACGCGGCGCGTTCCAGACCGATGTCGATGAAGGCGGATTGCATGCCCGGCAACACGCGGACGACTTTGCCGAGATAGACATTGCCGACGCGTCCCCGCGACAGCGTTCGTTCGACGTGAAGCTCCTGGACGGCGCCTTGCTGGACGAGCGCGACGCGCGTTTCCTGCGGCGTGACATTGATCAGGATTTCTTCATTCATGGTGTTATTTTAGAAGTCGATGCGCGCTGCACGCAGGAGGGCAGCGGTTTCAAAAAGCGGCAAACCCATGATACCTGAATAGGACCCGTCGATATGCTCGATAAACTCCGCGGCGCGTCCCTGCACCCCATACGCGCCTGCCTTGCCGAGCGGCTCGCCGCTTGCGGCATAGCGGCGCACGGCGTCCGCTTGCAGTGCAGCAAAACGTACCTTCGATACCGACAGCGCAACCGGGAGCAAAGTGCCTTCCGCGTCGACCACCGCGATGGCCGTCAGCACTTCGTGATCGCGGCCCGCGAGACGCGTGAGCATCGCGACGGCATCGTCGGCGTCGACGGGCTTGCCGAGAATCGCGTCGTCGATCGTGACGGTTGTGTCGGCAACCAGGATCGGCCGTGCGGCATGCCCGCCTGCCACGAGACGCGCGCGCGCTGCGTGCGCTTTCGCGATGCACACGCGCTGCACGTAGTCACGCGCCCGCTCGCCGGGTAGCTCGACTTCGAGCGCTTCGGCATCTTCATCGGGACGCGGCAGGAGCAATTCGAAACGCACGCCGAGTTGTTGCAACAACTCCTGACGGCGCGGACTTTGGGAGGCGAGGTAAACGAATGGATGCAGCGAAGCGGCAGACGTTGGCATGAACAGGTCTCGATGAGGCGGGTTGCGGCAACGCGCGAGGCGCGCGCGATGAGCTTGTCAGCCAGGCGACGCTCAGCAGTGTGCCGAAGGACTCGATGAAAAGCGCGTCGATCAACGTATCGATAAATGCGCCTACAAATGCGCACACAAACGCGTCAATCAGCGCAACCAACAGGACCCGCAAACACGTGATCCGTCAGCCGCCTCGTTCGCTTACACGCGGTGATAGGGGTGATTTTGCGTGATGGTCCACGCGCGGTAAAGCTGTTCGGCGAGCAGCACGCGCACCATTGCGTGCGGCAGCGTCAGGCTGGAGACACGCAGCAGCATGTCGGCACGTGCTTTCAGATCGGGATCGAGCCCATCGGCGCCGCCGATCAGAAACGCGACGTCGCGGCCGTCCTGCTGCCAGCCGGGCAGGGCGCCGGCGAGCTGCATTGTGGTCCAATCCTTGCCGCGCTCATCGAGCGCGACGATGCGCGCGTTCTTCGGTAACGCGGCTTCGATTTTCTGCCGCTCGGCCGCCATCACACTTTCGGCCGGCCGCCCCGACGAACGCTGCTCGGGCTTGATTTCGCGCAGCTCGATGCGCAGCTCGGGTGGCATGCGTTTCGCGTATTCGTCGAAGCCGGTAGCGATCCAGTCCGGCATCTTGTGGCCGACGGCGAGGATGTGCAGTTTCATGACGGATGTAATCGGGGGCGCGATCGCTGCGATCGCGGACGCAAGCGCTGGCCATGCGTCGCGGACTTCAGCGGTTTGCCAGCCACGTACTTACTTGCGACGTACCGGCGTCTTGCGTGCAGTCTTCCTGGCAGCCGGCGCTTCTTCCTCTTCGTCCTCGTCGTCGGGTTCGCTCGCGCTGGCGCCGCCGAACGGATTCGGCGTGGACAGCTTGATGCGCACCGGCTTGTCACCCCAGATTTCTTCGAGGTTGTAGTACTGGCGCAGCGCCGGTTGCAGGATGTGCACGATCGCGTCGCCGCAATCGACCAGCACCCATTCGCCGACGTCGTCACCCTCGGTGCTGATGACGTCGCCGCCGTTTTCCTTGACGCTCTCGCGCACGCTCGAAGCGAGCGCCTTGGTCTGGCGGTTCGAGGTGCCGGAGGCGACGATCACGCGATCGAACAGTGCGGTCAGGTGGCTGGTGTTGAACACCTTGATGTCTTGCGCTTTGACGTCTTCGAGAGCGTCGACGATCACGCGTTGCAGTTTGCGAATATCCATGGGGTTACCGGTGGTACAGATGATGTTGAAGAATATAGTCCCACACTGCAGTGGGGACATGGCTCGCGGCCTGGTCTTGCTGTTCCTCGCCCACGTGGGCGAGTCGCTGACTTACCTGTTCGCGCAGATACGTGCGAATGTCGGTGGCCGAAACGTTGAACGCAAGCGTCGTATCGATCAGCAAGTGGCCGCAGGGGGTGGCTTGCAGAACGTCGGCGCGGGCACGGCGCGCGTCGATTTCTCGGGCCACCACGGATGGAATCGACGCAAGGTCGAAACCGGGGCGCGTGGCCGCGCAGATGTGAGCGAAGTCGAACAGGCGCCGCCAGTCGCGCCATGTGTCGAGATGCACCAGTTGATCCGCGCCGATCAGAAGCGCAATCGACGCATTCGGACCTTCGCGTTCACGCCATAACTGCAGCGTGTTGATCGTGTATGTCGGACCGTCGTGTTCGATTTCGTCGGTCGCGACGCTCACCTTGACGCCCGGCAGCACCAGCGCGCTGGCCGCGGCGCGAGTCATGGCCAGCCGGTGCACGGCGGGTGACACGTCCGCTTTCTGCCACGGCTGGCCGGCCGGCAGCAGCACCAGCTCGGTCAGGTTCAGCACGTCGGCGAAACGTCGCGCGAGCGCGAGGTGGCCGTCGTGGATCGGATCGAAAGTGCCGCCGAGCAGTCCAATCCGGCGAGGCAGGGCGACAGGATGAGCGTTCGGCTTCAGGTGAAGATCCTTTGTCGTGGTCACGTGGAGTACGGTGCGGGCTTAAAGCCTCACACCCACTCGCGCGGCACGAGAAAATCGCTGTAAAGACGCGCTTCCGGTGTGCCCGGTTCGGGCTGCCAGTTGTAGCGCCAGTTCGCCACAGGCGGCATCGACATCAGAATCGATTCGGTGCGTCCGCCGCTCTGCAGCCCAAACAGTGTGCCACGGTCGAAGACCAGATTGAACTCGACGTAGCGGCCACGCCGGTATGCCTGGAAGTCCCGCTCGGCTTCGCCGTACGGAATGCTGCGGCGCTTTTCGATGATCGGCATATACGCTTTGAGGAATCCTTCGCCGACGCTTTTCAGCATCGCGAACGATTGATCGAAGCCCGGCGCCGAGAAATCGTCGAAGAAAATCCCGCCGATGCCACGCGGTTCATTGCGGTGCTTGAGAAAGAAGTATTCGTCGCACCAGCGCTTGAAACTCGGGTAGAGGTCGGCGCCATAAGGCTGCAGCGCATCGCGGCACACCCGATGGAAATGCCGCGCGTCTTCCTCGTAGCCGTAGTACGGCGTCAGATCCATGCCACCGCCGAACCAGAACACCGGCTCTTCGCCCGCCTTGGTCGCGATCAGCAGACGCACGTTCATATGCACGGTCGGGCAGTGCGGATTGTGCGGGTGCAGCACGAGCGAAACGCCCATTGCTTCAAAACCACGGCCGGCCAGTTGCGGTCGCGCGGCGCTCGCCGAAGCGGGCAACGCGTCGCCTGCTACGTCCGAAAAGCCGATGCCGGCCCGCTCGAAGAAGTTGCCGCCTTCCAGAATCCGTGTGTAGCCGCCGCCGCGCAGCTTTTCGCCGGGGGCGCGCTGCCATGCGTCGGTCGCGAACAGCTTACCGTCGAACGCGCCGAGCGTGTCCGCGATTTGCGTTTGCAGGCCTTGCAGCCAGCTGCGCACGGCCTGTGCGTCATAGCTCGAATCGGTCATGAATGCAGATGCAGAGGGCGGCACGCCTGTCGTGCCGCGGGTTCTTCTTGAAGGGCGAGCGCCGGGCCTTCGTCAGGATATTCCCGCGAGGGCGCAGCGCTACGGTTATTCGCGCAGGTGAAATGCCGATCAACCGGGGTGAGCCCACATGGAGCGGTGGGCGCCGCGACGGCCGCGAAAACCCGCAGTGTAGCGCCGTTGGCGCCGCACGCGGGCGAGTGGGGCGGGCTTAGTGCTTGCCTTCGGTCTTGGCGTCGTGCTTGCGGTTCAATGCGCGGTAGCCGATGTCGCGGCGATATTGCATGCCGTCGAACGAGATCTGGTTGATCGTCTCGTACGCGACCGATTGCGCGCTGCGCACCGAATCCGCCAGACCGACCACACACAAAACGCGGCCGCCCGAGGTGCTCAGCTTGCCGTCCGCCAGCGTGGTGCCGGCGTGGAACGTTACCGCGTCATCGGTCTCAGCCGGGATATCGCTGATCCGGTCGCCCTTGCGCGGCGTGTCTGGATAGTTGTGCGCCGCGAGCACGACACCCAGCGCGGTGCGGCGGTCCCATTCCAGTTCGATCGTGTTGAGCGTGCCGGCAATCGCCTGCTCGACCACCTTCGAGAAATCGCCCTTCAGGCGCGCCATGATCGGCTGCGTTTCCGGGTCGCCCATCCGGCAGTTGAATTCGAGCGTCTTCGGGTTGCCTTGCGCGTCGATCATCAGGCCGGCGTACAGAAAGCCCGTGAAGCGGATGCCTTCCTTCTCCATGCCACGCACGGTCGGCTGGATGATTTCGCGCATCACGCGCGCATGCAGTTGCGGCGTGACGATCGGCGCGGGCGAATAGGCGCCCATGCCGCCGGTGTTCGGACCCTGGTCGGCGTCGAGCAGGCGCTTGTGATCCTGGCTCGAAGCGAGCGCCAGCACATGCTTGCCGTCCACCATCACGATGAAGCTGGCTTCTTCGCCGGCGAGGAATTCCTCGATCACGACGCGCGCGCCGGCATCGCCCAGCTTGTTGTCCGACAGCATCATGTCGACGGCCGCGTGCGCTTCTTCCAGCGTTTGCGCAACCACGACGCCCTTGCCGGCAGCGAGGCCGTCGGCCTTGATCACGATCGGCGCGCCCTTGGCGTCCAGATACGCGTGCGCGGCGGCGACGTCAGCGAAGGTTTCGTACTCGGCGGTCGGGATCGCGTGACGCTTCATGAACGCCTTGGCAAAATCTTTCGAGCTTTCGAGCTGCGCGGCTTCCTTGCTCGGCCCGAAAATCTTCAGACCGCGCGAGCGGAACAGATTGACGATGCCCGCGGCGAGCGGCCCTTCCGGCCCGACCAGTGTGAAAGCGATCTGTTCTTTCTCGACGAAATCGGCGAGTTCGGCCGGATCGGTGATGTCGACGTTGCGCAGACGCTCGTCCTGGGCGGTGCCGCCATTGCCGGGAGCGACGTAGACGAGCTGAACCCGCGGCGATTGCGCGAGCTTCCATGCCAGCGCATGTTCGCGACCGCCGGAACCGACGACGAGTAACTTCATGTGAATCCCCGAGACTTAAAAACCATAAACGGCTGAAGCATCACGCCCAGCCGTGGAATAACAGCGAGGTTTGCAATGGGCCCGCAGCAAGGTAGCGGCGCAGGGCACATAGCGAACCCGAATGGTGGCGGTGAGCAGGAGCCCAAACCAACGCCCGCTCTGCAGCAACGCGAGTGCTAATCGGCGGCGCGGGCGTGTGGTTCGATGCAGATCCACGCGCCATGTGCCGCCGGGGTACGCTCATTCGTCGGCGATCGCGGCGTTTGTATAGACTTCCTGCACGTCGTCCAGACTCTCCAGCGCGTCCAGCAGCTTCTGCATTTTCACCGCGTCGTCGCCCGTGAATTCGACTTCCGTCTGAGGTTTCATCGTGACCTCGGCCAGCTCGGCCTTGAAGCCCGCGGCTTCAAGCGCGGTCTTCACCTTCGGGAAATCGTTCGGCGGGCACAGCACTTCGATACTGCCGTCTTCGTTCGTGACGACGTCTTCAGCGCCGGCTTCGAGCGCGGCTTCCATCAGCTTGTCTTCCGGCGTGCCGGGCGCGAACAGGAACTGGCCGACGTGATCGAACATGAACGACACCGAGCCGTCCGTGCCCATGTTGCCGCCGTTCTTCGAGAACGCGTGTCGCACGTCCGCCACGGTACGGGTGCGGTTGTCGGTCATCGTGTCGACGATCACCGCCGCGCCGCCGATGCCGTAGCCTTCGTAGCGGATTTCTTCGTAGTTTGCGCCATCGACACCGCCCACACCGCGTTGGATCGCGCGATTGACGTTATCTTTCGGCATGTTGGCGTCGTACGCCTTTTCGACGGCGAGCCGCAGACGCGGGTTCGAGTCGATGTCGCCGCCACCCATGCGGGCTGCCACCTGAATTTCCTTGATGAGCCGCGTCCAGACCTTGCCGCGCTTGGCGTCTGCCGCTGCTTTCTTATGCTTGATGTTGGCCCATTTCGAATGACCCGCCATACTTTTCTCCGTCGCGCGCGCCAATGGGGCGCACGCATAGTGCAATTGTCGTTGCGATGTCGGGCGCGCGGCGCTGCTGATTGCGACCTTGCCCCTCGATGTCAAACCGCTCGACGCCGGGCCGCCAGGTGTCGGACCTTCCTCAGCTTGATCGCGCCCGGCCAGGTCCGGCTAGCGGGACCGAAGGCCGGCAGCGCGGTGGGGGCGGGGCAGGACGGTCAGCGGGCGGCTCAGCGGCGCCCTCAGGTGCACCGGTCCCGGCAGACCCGGCGTAGAGGCGTGATGCACCGCGTGGCAGTGCAAGTCGAGCCGCTCTTTGAGCGGATTCGAATTTTATCACGGCGCGAGGGCGTGGCAGAGAAGGGCGTAGCCGGAAACTGCACGGAAATTAAGCGGTGGCGGCGTTTTGCGCGCGCCGCCGCCAGTTTCCTTAGCCCGTGGTCAGTTTTTCGTGCCGAACAGGCGGTCGCCAGCGTCGCCGAGACCCGGCACGATGTACGCGTGTTCGTTCAGGTGCGAATCGAGCGACGCCACGTACAGCTTGACGTCCGGATGCGCGTCCTGGAACACCTGCACGCCTTCCGGCGCGGCCACCAGCGCGAGGAACATGATGTTCTCGCCAGCCACGTTGCGGCGCTTGAGCACGTCCACCGCGTGCACGGCCGAGTAACCGGTCGCGACCATCGGATCGCACAGAATGAACACGCGGTCTTCCAGATCCGGCAGCCGCACCAGATACTCGACCGGGCGATGGTCCTCGGCGCGATACACGCCGATGTGGCCCACGCGCGCCGACGGCACCAGCTCCAGCAGGCCGTCCGACATGCCGATGCCGGCCCGCAGCACCGGCACGATCGCCAGTTTCTTGCCGGCGATCACCGGCGCGTCGATTTCGACCAGCGGCGTGGTGAGGCGGCGCGTGGTCATCGGCAGGTTGCGGGTGATTTCGTAGCCCATCAGCAGCGTGATCTCGCGCAGCAGTTCGCGGAACGTGCGGGTCGAGGTGTCCCGGTCGCGCATATGCGACAGCTTGTGCTGGATCAGCGGGTGATCGAGGATGAAAAGATTGGGAAAACGGCTGTCCTGGGTCATGGCGGGGGCGCAAGCGGCGGCTAGAGGGATCGGTTTGGCGCTCCGCACGGCCTGAAACCGGCAGGCGGGCGCGCCACGGCGCAAGTTTACCGAAAGAGTGGCGCCGGAAGATACCGGAGATTGCAGTGGCCCGGCACAGTCCGGCACCGATTCTTCTAGAATCGGGGGAAACTTTGCCACGATCGGGCAACCGCGGGACCATCCCCGCGCCACGACTACGTCATGAGGATAGGCACATGGACATGGGAATCGCAGGACGCACCGCGCTGGTTTGCGCGGCCAGCAAGGGTCTGGGGCGCGGCTGCGCGGAAGCGCTGGCAGCTGAAGGCGTCAACCTGACGATCGTCGCGCGCACGGCAGAGACGCTGGAGGCGACCGCCGCCGGGATTCGCAAACAGAGCGGCGTCGAGGTGAAAACGGTGGCGTGCGACATCACCACGCCCGAAGGACGTGCCGCGGCGCTCGCCGCCTGTCCGCAGCCGGACATTCTGGTCAACAACGCGGGCGGCCCGCCGCCGGGCGACTTCCGCAACTTCACGCACGAAGACTGGATTCGCGCGCTGGAGAGCAACATGCTGACGCCGATCGAGCTGATCCGCGCGACCATCGACGGGATGAGCGAGCGCGGCTTTGGGCGCATCGTCAACATCACGAGCTCGGCGGTCAAGGCGCCGATCGACGTGCTCGGACTGTCCAACGGTGCGCGCTCAGGGCTGACCGGTTTCATCGCGGGACTGGCGCGCAGCAAGATAGCCGCCTCGGGCGTGACGATCAACAGCCTGCTGCCGGGCCTGTTCGACACCGATCGCATTGCCACCACCTTCACAGCGCAAGCCAACGCGCAGCACATTTCCGTCGACGATGCGCGCAAGCAGCGCATGAAGACCATTCCCGCCGGCCGTTTCGGCACGCGCGATGAATTTGGCCGCGCCTGTGCGTTCCTGTGCAGCGTGCATGCTGGCTACATCACCGGGCAGAACTGGCTGATGGACGGCGGCGCTTACCCCGGTACGTTCTGAGCGTGGACGTTCTGACGCACCAGCATCGCCCTCACTACAACAACGACAATCACAACGGTTTCAGGAGTCTTACGTCATGAGCACCCGCATTGCGCTGATCGCGCACGATCACAAGAAAGACGACATCGTCAAACTGGCCGGCGAATACGTCGATACGCTCAGGCGCTGCGAGATCGTCGCGACCGGCACGACCGGCACGCGCATTGGTGACGCGCATGGCCTCACGGTCGAGCGCATGTTGTCCGGCCCGCACGGCGGCGACCTGCAGATCGGCGCGCAGCTTGCGGAAGGGCGGGTGGACATGGTGATCTTCCTGCGCGACCCGATGACGCCGCAGCCGCACGAACCGGATATCAACGCGCTGGTACGTGCCTGCGACGTTCACAACATTCCATGCGCCACCAATATTTCGACCGCGCGAATGATTCTCGACGTGCTGACCTTGCGCCTCACACAGCAGGTCTAGGCCGACGCGGTGGTGTTTCAAGATCGAACGAAATCACAAACCAGGGAGACATGATGGTCAAAGCAATCCGATTCGACAAAACCGGTGGCCCGGAGGTCATGAAATGGATCGACGTCGAAGTGGGCGAGCCGGGTGCGGGCGAGATTCGTATCAAACAGAGCGCGGTTGGGCTGAACTATATCGACGTGTATTTCCGCAAGGGCCTGTACCCACTGCCGTTGCCGGGTGGACTCGGTATGGAAGCGGCGGGTGAAGTCACGGCGATTGGCCCTGGCGTGACCGGCTTCAAAGCGGGCGATCGCGTGGCCTACGTGGCGCGTCCGCCTGGCGCATACGCCCAGACGCGTGTGCTGCCGGCGGCGCTAGCCGTCAAGGTGCCGGACGCGTTGAGCGACGAGCAGGCGGCCTCCGTCATGCTGCAAGGGCTGACCGCGCAATATCTGCTGCGCCGCACGTATCCCGTGAAGGCCGGCGACACGATCCTGATTCAGGCCGCGGCCGGCGGCGTCGGTCTGCTGGTTTGCCAGTGGGCGAAGGCGCTCGGCGCAACGGTGATCGGCACGGTCGGCTCCGATGAGAAAGCCGAGATCGCCAAAGCACACGGCTGCGACCATGCGATCGTCTACACGCGCGAAAACTTTACCAAGCGCGTGCGCGAGATCACCAACGGCGCGGGGGTACCGGTGGTGTACGACTCGATCGGTAACGACACGTTTACCGGTTCGCTCGATTGCCTTGCGCCGCTCGGCATGTTCGTGAGCTTCGGCAATGCTTCGGGCCCGTTGCCGCCGATCGATTCGTCGGAATTCGCCGGACGCGGTTCGCTGTTCTTTACGCGCCCGACGCTCTTTACCTATATCGCCAAACGCAGCGACTACGAAGCAATGTCCTCGGAGCTGTTCGACATGCTGGTATCGGGCAAGGTCAAGACGAGCATCAATCAGCGCTATGCGCTGGCTGATGTCGGGAAGGCGCACGCGGATCTCGAAGGCCGCCGCACCACGGGCTCGACGATTCTGCTGCCATAAACTCTGATGCCACGAGCTTAGAGCGGAGCAACGCGTGGGTGTAAAAACCACAGTGCGGTGACGCTTGCGGAGCGTGGCAATCGGGCCGGCGCGAAAGACCGCAGACCCATACTCCATCGTCACAAGGCCGTTCCATCCCACGATGGAACGGCCTTTTCCGTTTACGCGATTTTTACATCCCATCTCAGATCTTTGACCGGCCCTTTACGCGGATCGGCATAACGTTGCACCTATCCAAAGTCCGTGAATGGGGAATAAAAATGGATGTGCTGTATGTCGGGGGGATGGTGCTGTTTTTCGCGCTGACCTTTGCGTTGATTGCCGGCTGCGAGAAGTTGATGCAGTTCCGGCGTGGCCAGGGAGCTCGCTCATGACCTGGATTCTCTGGTTGTCTGGTGCGGCGACCGCGCTGCTGTTTGTGTACCTGGTCTATGCGCTGTTGCGCGCGGAGGACATTGAATGAACTCGAACAATGTCCTGCAGGCGGGTCTCTTCATCGTCGTGCTGCTGGCTGCCGCGGTGCCGATGTCCCGTTATCTGAGCAATGTGATGGACGGCAGCTCGCGCGTGGTCCGTTTCGGCGGTCCTATCGAACGTTTGCTGTATCGCATCGCGGGCGTCGATCCGTCGGCGGAAATGGGCTGGAAGCACTACGCCATCGCCACGATCGCGTTCAACGCGCTCGGCACGCTGTTTCTTTACGTGTTGCTGCGCGTGCAAGGCTGGTTGCCGGGCAACCCGCAGCAGTTCGGCCCGATGACGGTCGACGGCGCGTTCAATACAGCGGTCAGCTTCGTGACCAACACGAACTGGCAGGATTACACGCCTGAGCAGACCGTTGGCTATCTCGCGCAGATGCTCGGCTTCACCGTGCAGAACTTCTTCTCGGCCGCCACCGGCATTGTGGTGGTGATCGCGTTGATTCGCGGCTTTGCGCGTCACACTGCGCAAACCATCGGCAACTTCTGGGTCGATCTGACGCGTGTGACGCTTTATGTGTTGCTGCCGATGGCAGCGATCATCGCTGCGGTGCTGATGAGCCAGGGCGTGATCCAGAACTTCAAGTCGTATCAGGACGTGCCGACGCTGCAAACCACGACCTACGCTGCACCGAAGCTCGATGCGCAAGGCAACCCCGTGAAGGATGCGAAGGGCAATGCGGTAACCGTCGACACGCCGGTGAAAACGCAGACCATCGCGATGGGTCCGGTCGCATCACAGGAAGCGATCAAGATGCTCGGCACCAACGGTGGCGGCTTCTTTAACGGCAACTCGGCGCATCCGTACGAAAACCCGACGCCGTTCTCAAACTTCCTGCAGATCTTCTCGATCCTGATCATTCCTGCGGCATTGGCACTCGTATTCGGCCGGATGATCATGGACCGCAAGCAGGGCGTGGCCGTGCTCGCGGCGATGACGATCGCTTTCGGCGTATGCGTGTTCGGCGAGATCAGCGCCGAGCAATCAGGTAATCCGGCGTTGACCGCGTTGCACGTCGATCAATCGGCGAATGCGATGCAGTCGGGCGGTAATGCGGAAGGCAAGGAAACGCGCTTCGGTATCGCGCAGTCGGGCATCTTCACGGTGGCGACCACGGCGGCTTCGTGCGGCGCTGTAGCGAATACGCACGACTCGCTGACGCCGATCGGCGGCCTCTATCCGATGCTGCTGATGCAACTCGGCGAAGTGATCTTCGGCGGCGTGGGTTCCGGTATGTACGGCATGCTCGTGTTCGCACTGCTGGCCGTGTTCGTGGCGGGCCTGATGATTGGCCGCACGCCTGAATACGTCGGCAAGAAGATCGAAGCGTACGAGATGAAGATGGTGTCGATCGTGGTGCTGCTTACGCCGCTGCTGGTGCTGGTGGGCACGTCGATCGCGGTGCTGTCCGATGCGGGTAAGGCAGGTATCGCCAACCCCGGTGCGCACGGCTTCTCCGAAATTCTTTACGCGTTCAGCTCGGCCGCGAATAACAACGGCAGTGCGTTTGCCGGCCTGACTGTGGGCACGCCGTTCTACAACTGGCTCACGGCGATTGCGATGTGGTTCGGCCGCTTCGGCACGATCGTTCCGGTGCTGGCGATCGCCGGTTCGCTGGCTTCGAAGAAGCGCATCGGTGTGACCGGCGGCACGTTGCCGACTCATGGCCCGCTGTTCGTTGTGCTGCTGCTCGGCACGGTGCTGCTGGTCGGCGCGCTGACTTATGTGCCTGCGCTTGCGCTCGGACCTGGTGTCGAACATCTGATGATGATGGGCGCCCATTGAGGCGGCCCATTGACATGACACCAGCGACCAACGAGTGAACAGGCGCAAACGGGAAATTCGAGGATTCAATGACTGAACATAATGCAACCAGGTCCATGTTCGACCCGGCGCTGCTGCGCCCGGCGATCGTGGACTCCTTCAAAAAGCTCACGCCGCGCACGCAGTTCCGTAACCCGGTGATGTTCTGCGTGTACGTCGGCAGTATTCTGACGACCATTCTGTGGATCGCCGCGCTCGGCGGTCAGGCCGAGGCGCCCGCGGGCTTCATTCTCGCGGTCACCTTGTGGCTGTGGTTCACGGTGCTGTTCGCGAACTTCGCGGAAGCGCTCGCCGAAGGCCGTTCCAAGGCCCAGGCAGCGTCGCTGCGCAGCGCGAAGAAAGACGTGATGGCCAAGAAGCTCAACGAGCCGCATCCGAAGTCGCCGATCCGCATTCTGACGGCGTCCGATCTGCGCAAAGGCGACGTTGTGCTGGTCGAAACCGGCGACGTGATTCCGGCTGACGGCGAAGTGATCGACGGTGTTGCGTCGGTCGACGAATCGGCGATCACGGGCGAATCGGCACCGGTGATCCGCGAGTCGGGCGGCGACTTTTCGTCGGTGACAGGTGGCACGCGCGTGCTGTCGGACTGGATCGTCGTGCGTGTCACGGCGAATCCGGGCGAGGCCTTCCTCGACCGCATGATCGCGATGGTCGAGGGCGCCAAGCGTCAGAAGACGCCGAACGAAATCGCACTGACGATTCTGCTGGTCGCGCTGACCATCGTGATGTTGCTGGCGACCGCCACGCTGCTGCCGTTCTCGATGTTCTCCGTCGAAGCCGCAAAAGCCGGTCACGTGGTCACGATTACCGCGCTGGTCGCGCTGCTGGTGTGTCTGATTCCGACCACCATCGGCGGGCTGTTGTCGGCGATCGGTGTGGCCGGTATGAGCCGCATGATGCAGGCCAACGTGATCGCCACCTCGGGCCGTGCTGTTGAAGCCGCAGGTGACGTCGACGTGCTGTTGCTCGACAAGACCGGCACGATCACTCTCGGTAACCGCCAGGCATCGCAGTTCGTGCCGGCGCCCGGCTTGACCGAAGAAGCACTCGCCGACGCGGCCCAGCTTTCGTCGCTCGCCGACGAAACGCCGGAAGGCCGCAGCATTGTTGTGCTGGCGAAGCAGCGCTTCAATATCCGTCAGCGCGATATGGCTTCGCTGAAGGCGGAATTCCTCGCCTTCACCGCGCAAACGCGGATGAGCGGTGTCGATCTGCCGGGCCGCGAAATCCGCAAGGGCGCGTCCGATGCGGTGAAGAACTACGTCGAAGCGAACGGCGGCCGTTTCCCGAACGAAGTCAGTACTGCGGTCGCTGAAGTCGCACGTCGTGGCAGCACGCCGCTGGTAGTCGCCGAGAAAGGCGAGCAGGGCGCACGCGTGCTCGGCGTGATCGAGCTGAAGGACGTGGTGAAGGGCGGCATCAAGGAGCGCTTCGCCGAACTGCGCAAGATGGGTATCAAGACCATCATGGTGACGGGTGACAACCGGCTGACGGCAGCAGCGATCGCGGCCGAAGCAGGCGTCGACGATTTCCTCGCCGAAGCTACGCCGGAAGCCAAACTCGCCACGATCCGCGCGCACCAGGCCGAAGGCCGGCTCGTCGCGATGACCGGCGACGGCACCAACGACGCCCCGGCGCTCGCACAGGCCGACGTCGCGGTGGCGATGAACACCGGCACGCAGGCGGCGAAAGAAGCCGGCAACATGGTCGACCTAGATTCGAATCCGACCAAGCTGATCGAGATTGTCGAGATCGGCAAGCAGATGCTGATGACGCGCGGTTCGCTCACCACGTTCTCGATTGCGAACGACGTGGCCAAGTACTTCGCGATCATCCCGGCTGCGTTTGCGACCACGTATCCGGCACTGAACGCGCTGAACGTGATGCATCTGGCCACGCCGGCCTCGGCGATCATGTCGGCGGTGATTTTCAATGCGCTGATTATCGTGCTGCTGATTCCGCTGGCGCTCAAAGGCGTGAAGTACCGGGCGCTGGGCGCGGCGATTCTGTTGCGTCGCAATCTGCTGGTCTACGGTCTGGGCGGGATCATCGTGCCGTTCATCGGTATCAAGCTGATCGATATGGTGCTGGCCGCGTTCGGCTGGGTTTGAGCAGCGGCTGTTTAAGAGGAATTACTCATCATGAAAAATCTGTTCCGTCCGTTAATCGTGATCTTCGCGGTGCTGACCGCGGTCACCGGCCTCGCTTATCCCGCCGTGATGACCGCGGTTGGTCAGGCGGCCTTCAACAATCAGGCCAACGGCAGCATGCTCGAGAAGGACGGCAAGGTGGTCGGCTCGAAGCTGATCGGCCAGCAGTTCGATGCGCCGCAGTACTTCTGGGGCCGTCTGTCGGCCACCAGCCCGATGCCGTACAACTCGCAGGGCTCGAGCGGTTCGAATCTCGGACCGACCAACCCGGCGCTGCTCGATGAGGTCAAAGGCCGTATCGACGCGTTGAAGGCTGCCGGCACGGATATGTCGCAGCCGGTGCCGGTCGATCTGGTGACGTCCTCGGGCAGCGGTCTCGATCCCGAGATCAGCCCGGCGGCGGCCGCGTATCAGATCGAACGCGTCGCCAAAGCGCGTAAGCTCGCCACGAACGACGTGCAGGCACTGGTCGATCGTTATACGAGCGGCCGCCAGTTCGGCATTTTCGGTGAATCGCGGGTGAACGTGCTGCAACTGAATCTGGCGCTCGATGAGATGAAACAAGGTTGAGCGCTAGCAAGCGCTGTTGATGGCTATGATTCGAGGAGGCGGCGTCCATGCGGGGCCGCCTTCGCCATTTGCGGCGCGGCTGCTGCCGTGCCACCATGCGTGCACTATCGCTCGCCTTACTATGAAAACCATTGAGCATGAACCGCCCCGATCCTGATGAACTGCTCGACAAGCTGCAACGCGACGAAGAAAAACGTCAGCGGGGCAGGCTGAAGATTTTCTTCGGCGCGTCGGCGGGCGTGGGCAAGACCTATGCGATGTTGCAGGCCGCGCGGCGCCGTGCCGATGAAGGTGCGGACGTGGTGGTCGGCATCGCCGAAACGCATGGCCGCAGCGAAACCGCTGCGCTGCTCGAAGGCCTCGACGTGCTGCCGCTCGCGCATATCGAGTATCGCGGCCGTAAGCTCGGCGAGTTCGATCTCGACGCCGCGCTCGCTCGCAAGCCGCAACTGATTCTCGTCGACGAGCTTGCGCATTCGAACGTGCAGGGCGCCCGGCATCTGAAGCGCTGGCAGGATGTCTACGAACTGCTCGACGCGGGCATCGACGTCTACACCACGGTCAACGTCCAGCACCTCGAAAGCCTGAACGACGTGGTCGGCCAGATCACCGGCATTCGTGTCTGGGAGACGGTGCCCGACCGCGTGTTCGATCGCGCCGACGAAGTCACGCTGGTCGACCTGCCCGCCGAAGAACTGCTCGACCGGATGCGCGACGGCAAAGTGTATTTGCCGCAGCAGGCCGAGCGTGCGGTGCGCAACTTCTTTCGCAAGGGCAATCTGATCGCGCTGCGCGAGCTGGCATTGCGCCGTACCGCCGACCGAGTCGATGCGCAGATGCGCGAATATCGCGCTGATCGTTCGATCCAGCGGATCTGGCAGGCGCGTGAGCGCTTGCTGGTGTGCGTCGGCCCTGGCCCGGAAGCACCGATGCTGGTGCGCGCGGCGGCGCGTCTCGCCGCCAGCCTGAAGGCAGACTGGATCGCCGTCTATGTGGAAACGCCCGCACTGCAGCGCTTGCCCGACGCGCGCCGCGAACGCACGCTGAATGCCTTGAAGCTCGCCGCCGAACTCGGCGCCGAAACCGCGACGCTTGCCGGTACCGATGCGGTCGCCGCGCTGATCGGTTACGCGCAGGCTCGCAACGTCTCGAAGCTGGTGGCCGGCGCGTCGGCGCGCACCGGTCTCAAGCGCTGGCTGCGCCGGCCGCTCGGTGAGCGCATCGCCGAACGCGCGGGCGATCTCGATCTCACGCTGATTCGCGCGTCGTCGGAACGCGATGGCGCTGAGCATCGCCGCTTACTGAACACCACCGCCAACGCGTGGCGCGAGGCATTGAGCACGGCGCGCGAACGCCGTTCGCCGCCGCGCGCCTACGGCATCGCGCTGGCGATCTGTGCGGCCATTACGCTGCTGTCGAGCCAGTTGATCGACCATATCGATCTGACCAACCTCGTCATGCTGTACCTGCTCGGCGTGATCTTCACCGCCGTGAAGCTGGGGCGCGGGCCGGGCGTCGTGCTGTCGTTCATGAGCGTGGCGGCATTCGATTTCTTCTTCGTGCCGCCGCGCATGTCGTTGTCGGTGTCCGATACGCAGTATTTGCTGACCTTCTTCGGCATGCTGCTGACCTCGCTTGTCATCAGCCATCTCACGTCGAGCTTGCGCCGCGAGGCGAGTGTTGCGCGGCGTCGGGAGCAACGCACCGGTGCGATGTATGCGATGGCGCGTGAGCTGGCGGCGGCACTCACCACCGAGCAGATCGTCGGCATCGGCAGCCGGCATGTGAGCGAAGTGTTCGGCGCGCGCGTCGCGATTCTGTTGCCGGACAGCGCCGATCAGGTCAAGCAGAAGATCGAAGATCCCGACGCGACGATCACGCTCGAAGGCGAGACGCTTGATATCGACGTCGGCCAATGGGTCTACGACCAGCAGAAGCCTGCCGGGCAAGGCACCGATACACTGCCGGCCGCCGCCGCGCTGTACCTGCCGCTGAAAGCGCCGATGCGCACGCGCGGCGTGCTCGCGGTCGTGATGCGCGATGAGCGTGAGCTCGACGTGCCCGAGCAGCAACGCATGCTCGACGCGTTCGCCGCCCAGATCGCGCTGGCCCTCGAACGTGTGCACTACGTCGACATCGCACGCGATGCGCTCGTCAATATGGAATCCGAGCGCTTGCGCAATTCGCTCCTCTCGGCGATTTCGCACGACCTGCGTACGCCGTTGACGACGATCGTCGGCTTCTCGTCGATGCTGGCGCAATCGCGCGAGGCGCATCCCGGTGCGCAGCCTGGCGACGATCTCGTCGAAGCGATTCACGAAGAAGCGCTGCGCATGACCGGCATCGTCACCAATCTGCTCGACATGGCGCGCTTGCAGGCGGGCAGCCTGCAATTGAACCAGCAGTGGACGCTCCTCGAAGAAACGGTGGGCGCCGCGCTGCGGGCCTGCAAGCGTGTGCTGGCGAATCATCCCGTACAGGTGAAGCTGCCTGCGGATTTGCCGCTGCTGCACCTCGATGCGGTGCTGATGGAGCGGCTCTTCTCGAACCTGTTCGAGAACGCGGCCAAGTACACGCCGCCGGACACGCCCCTGACGATCGGCGCGCAACGTCTCGACGCGGACGGCAAGTCGTTCGTACGCGTCGCGGTCGACGATAACGGACCGGGTTTGCCGGCCGGCATGGAAGCGCGTGTGTTCGAAAAATTCACGCGCGGCGAGAAAGAGTCGGCTAAGCCAGGCATTGGCCTCGGCCTCGCGATCTGCCGCGCAATCGTGGAAGCGCACGGCGGTACAATCGGCGCGCTCAATCGGATGTCTGCGGACGGCCGCGTCGAAGGCGCGCGTTTCTGGTTCACGCTGCCGGTGGAAACGCCGCCTGAAGCACCGGATGCGCTGGAAGACGAAGGCGCCGATGCGTTGCCGGACCACGATTTAACTCTTAACCAGCGTTCCAAGCCTAGCCATGAGTGACCCGAGCATCACAGTCGTCCTGATTGAAGACGAAAAGCAGATTCGCCGCTTCGTGCGAACCGCGCTGGAAGGCGAGGGCATCGTTGTGCACGACGCCGAGACTGGCAAGCAAGGTCTCGTCGAAGCCGCGACGCGCAAGCCCGATCTGGTCATCGTCGATCTCGGCCTGCCCGATACCGACGGTCTCGACGTGATTCGCGAGCTGCGTGGCTGGAGCGAGCTGCCGGTCATCGTGCTATCGGCGCGCACTCAGGAAACCGAGAAAGTCGCCGCGCTCGACGCTGGCGCGGATGACTACCTCACCAAACCGTTCGGCGTCTCCGAGCTGCTGGCGCGGATCCGCGCACATATGCGGCGCCGCAATCAGGGCGGCGCGAATGAATCGCCGCTGGTGCGCTTCGGCGCGGTGACGGTCGATCTGGCCTTGCGTCAGGTGAGCCGCGACGGCGTGGCCGTCCATCTCACGCCGATCGAATATCGCCTGCTCGCGACACTGGTGCGCCACGCCGGGCGCGTGCTGACGCACCGGCAATTGCTGCGTGACGTGTGGGGGCCGTCGCATGTCGAGAGCCACCACTATCTGCGTATTTACATGGCGCATCTGCGCGGGAAACTGGAGCGCGACCCGGCGCAGCCGGAGCATATCGTCACGGAAACGGGCGTGGGATACCGGCTGGTGGGCGCGGTTTGAGCCTGTCCGAGCCGTCCGCCGCGCCCTCTTGCGCGCCCTTGCGGCTTGTCGCCGCAGCAAGGCGGCGCACTATTTTGATATAATTACAGTTCGTAAGGACGACCTTGCGCACTGCTACAAACGGGGACGGCCCCATCTGACTATGGAGCTGTCTCATGTCCTGGATTCTTCTGCTGATTGCCGGTTTGCTTGAAGTCGCATGGGCGGCCGGTCTCAAAACCTCCGACGGTTTCACCCGGCTCTGGCCGTCCGTGTTCACGATCGTGACTGCCCTCGGCAGTTTCGTTCTGCTCGCCATGGCGATGCGCCAGTTGCCGCTCGGCACGGCCTACGCCGTGTGGACGGGGATCGGCGCGGTCGGCGCGTTCATCTTCGGCATCGTCATGATGGGCGAGGCCCTGACGGTCGCGCGGGTGGCGAGTGCGGCGCTGATTGTGATCGGATTGATCGGTTTGAAGCTGTCGTCGGGGCATTAAGCCCTGTTGGCGGGTCCGAATATCGTGTCCGCATGCGCTCAAACCGTGCGCCAATACCCTGCCATTAGAGTCCGCCATTTGTTAGTCGCTCTGCGTTCTGCGAATTAACGTGGCTATAATGAGATCGAATCCAACCTGAATTTGCCCGCGGCCTATTTGGCGCGGCCGGCTTGGCGCGGGTCTGACGACTTCGGTGCGGCGGCTCCCTTTCCAATGCCCGTCGAAGCGCCCGGCACGCACAGCGCGCCTGGAGGCGGCCATGCTTGAATCACTTTCGCTCGCTGCGGGCCTCTCATGGGGCAGCGGTCTGCGCCTCTATCTGACAGTCCTGCTGGCCGGCGTGTTCGCACGTCTTGGCTTCATCCATCTCCCCGATACGCTGTCCGCGCTGTCTTCGCCGTGGGTAATCGGTGTCGCCGGCGTGCTGACGGTCACGGAATTTCTCGCCGACAAGATCCCCGCGTTCGATTCCTTATGGGACGCGATCCATACCTTTATCCGCATTCCCGCCGGCGCCGTGCTGGCGGCCGGCGCGCTCGGCCATGCCGATCCTGCGCTGCTGACGGTCGCTGCACTGGCAGGCGGCACGTTGGCGGGCACTGCGCATCTGGCCAAAGCGGGCACGCGCGCGCTGATCAATCTGTCGCCGGAACCGGTGTCGAATGTCGTGACCTCGACCGCTGAAGACGGCCTGGTGTTCGGCGGCATGTTGCTCGCACTGTTCGTGCCGCTTCTGTTCCTGGTCTTGATGGTGGGCTTTCTGATGCTCGCCGCCTGGGCGTTGCCGCGTCTGTGGCGCGGGGTGCAGGGCGGTTTTCGCGGGATGGCGACGCACATGGTGTCGCGCTTTGCCAGGAGTCGGCACGATTGAGCGATACGGGACGCGGGGTAACGGCGCGCGCCAAGGCAGCGAGCCGGTTGGGCAGTATGGATCTGTTGCGCCAGGCTATCCGCATGACGGCGCGCGACTGGCGCGCCGGCGAACTGACAATGCTGTTGCTGGCGTTGGTGCTGGCCGTTGCGGCGCTGTCGAGTGTCGGTTTTCTGGCTGACCGTTTGCATCAGGGGCTCGAGCGCGATGCACGGCGCATGATCGCCGCTGATTTCATCGTCCGCGCCGATCATCCGGTCGATCCACAGTTCGCGCAGCAAGCCAGCGCGCTCGGTCTGAATACCGCCAGTACGGCGATCTTTCCCAGCATGATCAACTCGACCGGCACGCAGCCGGTCTCGCGGCTGGCCGCTATCAAGGCGGTGTCGCCCGGTTATCCGTTGCGCGGCGCGTTGCGGATTGCTTCAGCGCCGGGCGCGGCGGACCATCCCACCCAATCGATTCCGGCACCTGGCACGGTATGGGTCGATCAGGCACTGCTCGACGCACTGAAGCTGCATGTCGGCGACGCCGTGAAGGTTGGGTCCCGCAGCTTCACGATCGGCGGTGTGATTACGCGCGAACTCGACCGTGGTTTCTCGTTCGTCAATTTTTCGCCGCGTTTGATGCTGCGTGCCGACGATGTCCAGTCGACCGGTCTCATCACCTTCGGCAGCCGAGTGACTTATCGCTTGCTGGTGGCGGGTTCGGATGCATCGGTGGCGCGCTTCGCGCAATTCGCGCATGACAAGGTGGACGGCGGCAAGATGCGCGGCGTTGCGCTCGAGTCGTTGCAGGACGGGCAGCCGCAAGTGCGTCAGACGCTCGACCGCGCGAGCCACTTTCTCACGCTGGTCTCGCTGCTCACTGCATTGCTCGCGGCGGTGGCGATCGCTATGGCCGCGCACCGGTATATGCGCCGGCATCTGGACGGCTGCGCGGCGATGCGCTGTTTGGGTGTCAGTCAAGCCACGCTACGCACGCTGTTCACGCTTGAATTCGTGGGGCTGGGTTTGATCGGTGGCGCGCTCGGCGTGGCGCTCGGTTATCTGGGGCACATGGCGTTGTTGACGTGGCTCGGCAGTCTGATCGACGTCGTGCTGCCGTATCCAACCGCATGGCCAGCGCTCGAAGGTATCGCAGCCGGTCTCGTGTTGTTGCTCGGGTTTGCGTTGCCGCCGCTGTTGCCGCTGACACGCGTGCCGCCAGTGCGCGTGCTGCGCCGCGAATGGGGCGAAGCGGGGCGCACCGCCTGGGCCGCCTACGCGCTCGGCATCGTGCTGTTCGCCGCGCTCCTGATCGTTGCCGCGGGCGAGTTGAAGCTCGGTGGCATCGTCGCGGGCGGCTTCGCCGGCGGCCTGCTGGTGTTCGCGTGCATCGCGCGGCTGGCGTTGTGGGGCGCTTCGCGTGTCGTGCGCAGTGAGCGCGTGAATGCGGGCATCGGCTGGCGCTACGCGTTGGCGTCGCTCGAGCGGCGCAGTGGCGCGAGCGCGCTGCAGATCACCGCGCTCGGCATCGGCCTGATGTGCCTGTTGCTGATCGCGATGACACGCAACGATCTTGTGGCCGGCTGGCGCAAATCGACGCCGCCCGATGCGCCGAATGAATTCATTATCGATATCCAGCCCGACCAGCGCGACGCCGTCACGCAGTATCTGGGCACGCACGGCGTGCCCGGCACGGTGCTCGCGCCGATGGTGCGCGGCCGGTTGATCGCGATCAACGGCAAGCCGGTCAATCCGGATTCGTTCAAGGGCGACGATGCGAGGCGTCTCGTCGACCGCGAATTCAATCTGTCATACACCACCGAGCTGCCCGACGACAACCGTCTCTCTGCCGGCACGTGGTATGGCGACACGAAGACACCGCAGATTTCGATCGAGCAGGGGCTCGCGAAGCTGATCAACGTTAAGCCCGGCGATACGCTGCGCTTCGACGTGACGGGTCTGCAGATCGATGCGCCGGTGACGAGTGTGCGCAAGCTCGACTGGGGCTCGTTCAAGGTCAACTTTTTCGTGCTGATGCCGCCGGCCGCCTTGCAGGATTTCCCGGCGACGTTCATCACGAGCTTCCATTTACCGTCCGACAAGCAATCGACTATCGACGGGTTGATCGCCGCCTATCCGAACCTCACGGCAATCGACACTGGTCCGATTCTGGCGCAGGTGCAGCGTGTCCTGCAGCAGGTGGTTGGCGCGGTGCAGTTCCTGTTCGCGTTCACGCTCGCGGCCGGCGTGCTGGTGCTCTACGCGGCGCTTGCCGGCACCCGCGATGAGCGTATGCGAGAATCCGCGCTGCTGCGCGCGCTGGGGGCCTCGCATCGCCAGGTGCGGGCGGTGCAGGTCGCCGAGTTCGTGGCGGTTGGCGCGCTCGCCGGTTTAATGGCGGCGCTCGGTGCGCAGGTGATCGGCTGGCAACTGGCGACGCGTGTGTTCGAGTTTTATCTGACGTTCGATCCGTGGTTGTTGCCGGCGGGTATCGCAGCCGGAATCGCCTGCGCGGGCGTGGGTGGCTGGCTCAGCTTGCGGCATGTGCTGGCGCGGCCCGCGTTGCAATCGCTGCGAGACGCGTGATTTTTCTTTCCTGTTTTTGTGATTGGGTATGAGCGATCTTAACGACGAAGTGTCCGCGGCACAGCCAACGGCCTTCGAACTGGTGGGCGGTGAAGCGCGCGTGCGCGAACTGGTCGACCGGTTTTATGACTTGATGGATCTCGAAGCGGAATTCGCCGGGATTCGCGCCTTGCATCCCGAGTCGCTCGACGGCTCGCGCGACAAGTTCTTCTGGTTCCTGTGCGGATGGATGGGCGGCCCCGATCATTACATCAGCCGCTTCGGCCACCCGCGGTTGCGCGCCAGACATATGCCGTTTCCGATCGCGTCAAGCGAGCGGGATCAGTGGCTTCGCTGCATGGCGTGGGCGATGGAAGACGTTGGGCTTTCGGAGCCGTTGAGGGAGCGCTTGCTGGCGTCGTTCTTCGAGACTGCGGACTGGATGCGCAATCGCAATGGTTGAGCGGGTAGCGGAGCCGGAAGCAGCAGAGGCGCGCGCAGTCCTCGACTGCTGGTTCGGCACTCCCAATACGCCCAACTTCGGTGAGGCGCGCAAGCTCTGGTTCTCCCGCGACGCGGCCTTCGATGCGATGCTGCTGGAACGTTTCGGGGCACTCATCGACGCGGCGCGCGCAGAGTCCCTCGACAACTGGACGGAGACTCCGCTCGGCGCGTTAGCACTGGTTATCGTGCTGGATCAGTTTTCCCGTAATTGTCACCGCAATACACCGCGCGCTTTCGCTGCCGATCATCAAGCGCTGCGCATCGCGCAACAGATGATCGCTAGCGGCGCCGATCTTTTATTGCCGACCGCACATCACCGCGCGTTCGCATATCTACCTTTTGAACACGACGAAACGCTTGCCAGCCAGCACGAATCGCTGCGCCTGTTCAAACTGCTGAAGGCCGAGCCGGGCGGTGCGTCCTACTATTCCTCCGCGGTCAGGCACGCCAGAATCATCGAACGTTTCGGACGCTTTCCCCATCGCAATGCGGTACTTGAGCGCCAGTCGACGGATGAAGAAAGGGCCTTCCTGAAAGAGCCCGGCTCGTCGTTCCAGGCGTAACGGCAACGTGGAGGCGCAGTTCGGGCGCGCCATGCGCTGCCACGTGCTACTCGCCGCGCGTGGGCATTGCCGGCGTCCGCACGAATACCCGCAGCAGCTCGTCGGTGTCGCCTGGACGCGCACCGGACCAGAACAGCCGCCAATCACCTGCCGGCGCGCGCGGATTGTCACGGCGGCCCTGCTGGATCAGCCACGTGCACTCGGTCGTCGCGGTATTCGCGGTCGGTTGATGTTCGATGCCGGTGTAGTAGTACAGCATCGGCGCTTCGGATTCGCCGAGGTCCATACTGGCCATGCAATCCCCATCGTTCCACTCGATATTCATCCTGGCACCGAGATTTTCGAACACGGAGCGGTAGCTCTTCGCGTGGTCGAGCCACGGCAGCAACAGCGTGCTCACCAATCCCCACGCGAGGATCGCACCTGCACACCAGCTCAACACACCGCGCCATTTGCCGGTGTATTTGAAGACCGGCAGCAGCCACAGCCAGCCGAGCGTCATCAGCAGCGCGGCCGCGATCAGCCCGGGCTTGACCGGCAGCACCCAGTCGAGCGGCAACCAGCGGCCGAGCCGGTGCAGCGACGCGTGCGTGTTGGCCGGATCGCTCATGATCGACCAGACGATCCACGCGAGCGCGGCCGTGCTGCCGAACAGCACGCGGCTTGCCATGTCCCAGCTTGCGTGCAGACGCCGCGGTAGCTTTTCGATGCATTGCACCGCCACCAGGGCGAGCGGGGCGATGAACGGCAGGATGTACAGTTCGCGCACCGTTGCCGAGCTTTGCAGTACGGCGAAACCGGTGCCCGCGAAAATCACCGGCAGAGCGATACGCGGATCGCGCCAGCGGCGCCATCCGCCGCCGGCGAGCGCGGCCAATGCAAGCGGCACGACCGGAAAGCCGACGCTCAGTACAGTGCGCAGCACGAATAGACGGCTCTCGTTCTCAGAGCCGAGTTCCGCCACCGAAAAACCGAAGAAGCGGCCGACGTTGTTGTCCCACAGCCAGACCTTGAAGAGCGCTTCGGAGCGCAGATAGAAACAGACCGGCCAGATCAGCGCGAAGGGTGCGCAGACCAGCGCGGCGACGCCGAGCGCGCCTGCAAAGCTGCGGGTGCGGCAGGCGGGATACAGCACTAGCACTGCGACGGTGGTGGCGCCGAACACGAGCGGCACGAACAGGCCCTTGGCCAGCAACGACACGCCCACGCCCGCACCGAACATCGCCGCGCCGCTCAGAATCGCGTGACGCCGGCGGCGTGCATCGCCCCTTAGCAGGCGTGCTTCGTCGCGCAGATGCACGAGGACGAGTTCGAATAGTCCGCAGAAGCCGATCGCGGCGCCGGCCATCAGCGCGACGTCGGTCATCATGTCGTGCACGTGCTTGATGACGACGAGCGTGCTCCCGAACAAGGCCAGCGTGCCGATCACACGGATATCGAGCCAGCTCGAGGCAGCCACCGCACGGCGGGCGACGCGTGCCGTGTAGTAGACGGTCAGTCCGGCGAAGAGCGCGCTCGCGAGGCGGGCGGCGTCATGCAAGGGCAGGTAGCGGCCGAACATCCACACGAGGCCGGCGGCGACCCAGTCGTAGATCGGCGGCTTTTCGACGAAGGGTTGGCCGGCGTTGGTCGGCACGACCAGATCGCCGGTGTCGAGCATGTGCTGGATGATCCCGAACGTGTAGGTCTCGTCCTGCTTCCAGGGCTCGTGGCCCAAGGTGCCAGGCAGGAGCCACGCGCACAGGATCGCCAGCGCGACCAGCCACATCAGCGGACGGGCTGCCGTGAGCGCGCGCAAGCGCCGGGCGCCGCGCGAAGCGGGAGCCGGAGCGATGGGCTCCGTGGGACCGGCAGGGGCGGGCCTTGCGGGCGCTGCGGCTTCGGCTGCGTGTCCCGAAGCGGGACGCGTGTCCGGTGCGCCGTCGGCAGGGCCGGCCGGCGCTGGCGTCGCAACCGCGACCTTCCCCGCGCGCCAGGGCGCGGATGGCTTTTCGAACATTGGAATCTCTGATCGCGGTACGCGGCGACGTGGGCCGCGGACTTATGCTTTGCCTATGCGTCGCATGCGGTTGCATACGAACGCTGCGATTGTAGTCCCAGTTTATTACGGCCGATTACAGAAAAAGCGTGGAATATGGTGTTCAGCCGAACGAATTGAGCCGATTCCTCGTCAAATTGACGGGAATGGAATGTGGGGAAAGAAGAATGCGGCCGTGCGGAGCCGCCGGCCGCGGGAACAGAAGAGCGGTATTCAGCGTCCGCCGGCGACGTCGAGCAGTGCGCCCGTCACGTACGAGGCGGCGTCGCTCAGCAACCAGACGATCGACTCGGCGACTTCGTCGGCGCGGCCGGGGCGGCCCAGCGGCGTGGTCGCGCCGAGTTGGGCGGCGCGTTCGGGCTTGCCGCCGCTGGCGTGGATTTCGGTATCGATCAGACCGGGGCGCACCGCGTTCACGCGCACACCCTCTTGGCCGAGTTCCTTGGCGAGGCCGATCGTCATAGTGTCGACGGCGCCTTTCGAGCCGGCATAGTCGACGTATTCGTTCGGCGAACCCAAACGCGAGGCCGCCGACGAGATGTTCACGATCACGCCACCCGCGCCGCCGCGAGCGGTCGACATCCGGCGCGCGGCTTCGCGTGCGCACAGATACGCGCCGAGCACATTGACGTCGAACATGCGCTTCAGGCGCGCGAGGTCCATATCCGCGAGCTGGCTCGAGGGCGCGACGATCCCGGCATTGTTGACGAGCGCGTCGAGCCGGCCGAATTTTTGCTGGAGCGCGTCGAACATCGCGATCACATCGGCTTCACTGGCGACGTCGCCGGCAATCGGCAACGCCTGGCCGCCGGCGCGTTCCACTTCAGCAGCGGTGTCCTGCGCGGCCGCGAGGTTCCGTACGTAATTCACGCCGACAGACCAGCCGCGCGCGCCCAGCAAACGCGCGGTCGCGCGGCCAATTCCGCGGCTGCCGCCGGTGATCAGAACGGCTTTCGTCATTGCAACCTCATCGTTCGGGCGGGGGCCGCGGGAGCGTACGGCGGGTGTTCGTTCAGGCGGTCGAAGAAGCGCGGCAGGCGGCGATCAAGCTACGATCAAACGGCGTCGCGTTTGACAGCCCATTTGTCGCTGGCAGGCGGCTTGTAGCGTTGTAGCCTGTCGATCAGCACGACCGGATCGGCCTCCCTTTGCAGGATGTCGAAATAGGTCTGCCGCATGAAACCTTCGTCTACCGTGTGCTTGAGGAGCGCGATCAGCGGATCGTAGAAACCGTCGATATTCAGCAGTGCCACCGGCTTCTGGTGATAGCCGAGCTGCGCCCACGTATAGACCTCGAACAGTTCTTCGAGCGTACCCACGCCGCCCGGCATCGCAACGAACGCATCGGACAGGTCGGCCATCATCTTCTTGCGATGATGCATGTCGGGCACCACATGCAGTTCGGTCAGTCCGTTATGGCCGACTTCCTTGTTGACCAGCAACTCCGGAATCACGCCGATTGCGCGGCCACCTTCGGCCATCACCGTATCGGCGATCACGCCCATCAGGCCAACCTTGCCGCCGCCGTAGACCAGCGCGAGATCGGCCCGCACCAGCGCACGGCCGAAGGCGCGCGCGGCTTCGGCATACAAGGGTCTGGCTCCGTCGGAGGAGCCGCAATACACACACACCGACTTCATACTCAAACGTCCTTCGGTTCGTTACGGGGCGCGGCACCTTCCTTCGGCGGCAGGTAGTCGTAGAACTCGCGTTTGGGCAGCTTGCCCGAGACGAGATCGTCGAAAATCTGCCGCGAGCGGCCGCGCAGATAAGGCGCCATCAGCGAGACGATCTGCACGCTAACCTGATGCAGCTCAGCGCGAATCGTTTCCTGCTCGTTGTACTTGCGCGGGTTCATCACGAACTGATACGACAGCCAGTACGTGGCGATCACGCCGATGTTGGTCGCGATCACTTGCAGTTCTTCGGGCGTGGCGACCATTTCTCCGTCGGCCACGAGTTGCTCGCAGAACTGGCTTGCAAAGCGCACCTTGTGGCTGATGATCTGCTTGAAGTGTGTCTCGAGCGTGCGGTTGCGGGCGAGCAGATCGTTCAGATCGCGATACAGGAAACGATAGCGCCAGGTGAAATCGACCATGTACTGCAGGTACGACCACATCTCGTCGATCGTCGCGCGGTGGTCGTCGGGAAAGCGCAGACGCTTTTCGATCTCCTGCTCGAACTGGCCGAAGATGCTGTTGATGATGTCGTCTTTATTGCGGAAGTGGTAGTACAGGTTGCCTGGACTGATTTCCATTTCCTCGGCGATCGTCGTCGTCGTGACGTTCGGCTCGCCGATCTCGTTGAACAGCTTCAACGATAGCTCGAGTATCCGTTCGCGGGTGCGGCGGGGAGGTTTGGCTTCCATGTCGTCCGGCCCTGGTTACGCCGGGCTGGGCGCGTGGCGGCTTGCCGCTCTAGCGTGATCCACCCGGACGTGGTTGGTATTTTGATTGAGCGCCTCAACGGTTTCCCGATAAGACTATCGGACGATTATAAACCGACCGTTCTTATACCAAACGGATACTCAGGGTTTTCATTCTTTGGGGCGCCGGGAAAGGGCGTCAGGCGGTGCTTCGGGGTGAATTCCATAGCCACGCTCAGAGCCACGCTTTGACCCAATGCACGACGAGCGGCCCGACGATCAGTCCCCACGTCATCACGCACATGCCGAGCGCGACCATGACCGCCGCGCTGCCGAGATCCTTCGCACGGCGCGACAACTCGTGGCGCTCGAGCGAAATTCGGTCGATAGCCGCCTCGACGCTCGAATTCAGCAATTCGACGATCAGCACCAGCAGTACCGAGCCGAGCAGCAACACGCGCGACACGGAATCGACCGGCACCAGCACGCCGCACGGAATCAGAATCGCGGCGAGCGTGAGTTCCTGGCGAAACGCGCTTTCCTCGCGGATCGCCACGCGAAACCCGGCCAGTGAATTTTTCATCGCGTGCCACGCGCGAGTCACGCCGCGATTGCCCTTGTATGGATTGAAGGGGAGCGGTGCGAATGGATCGTCGGGACTGAGTGGTTCGTTGTGCGGCTCGCTCCCGGGGTTCGCGAGGCCTTCGAGGTTTGCACCGTTCATGCCGTGAAAACCATTCGAGTGATCGACATGATTCGGCGTGCCATGCTCGCTCACGTCGTCGAACGGCTCGATGCCGGCGGCCTCGGTGTCGACAGCGCGCAGCGCGCCTTTCGACGCGCGTGCGGCGGTGGAGTTTCGGGTTCGCATAAACGGCTCGGCGCGTCGCTTCACGCGGCGGCGCTTTCCTCGCTATATGAGGTGCGCGGCAGCGGCTTCAAATGTGCAGCGAATTGCTCGGACGCGGCTGCCCACGAGAAGCGTTCGGCCCACGCGCGCGCATGGCTGCGCTCAATCTTCAGCGCTTCGAGGCAAGCCTCGCGCAAGTCTTCATGCATGGCGCCCGCGCCGCCGTCGCCGAGCACGTCGATCGGACCGGTCACCGGATACGCCGCGACCGGCGTGCCGCAGGCCAGCGCTTCGAGCAGCACGAGTCCGAAGGTATCGGTGCGGCTCGGGAACACGAATACGTCGGCGGCCGCGTAGACCTTGGCTAGTTCGGCTTGCGTCAGCACGCCCAGGTAGTTCGCTTGCGGATAGCGCGATTTCAGTTCGGCGAGCGCCGGACCTTCGCCGGCAACCCACTTGGAGCCGGGCAGATCGAGCTTGAGAAACGCCTCGACGTTCTTCTCGACTGCTACACGCCCCACATACAGAAAGATCGGCCGTGCGGTGTTGAGAACTTTCGACTCCATCTGGTGAAAGATGTCGAGGTCGACGCCGCGAGTCCACAACACCACGTTGGTGAAGCCGAATTTTTCGAGGTCAGCCTTGACCACGGGCGTGGGCGCCATCACTGCCAGAGACGGCTTGTGGAACCAGTGCAGAAACTTGTAGGTGGCCGCGATCGGAATGCCGAAACGCGCCTGCACGTATTCGGGAAAGCGCGTGTGATAAGCGGTTGTGAACGGCAGCTTGTGCTTGATCGCATAGGAGCGTGCGGCCATGCCGAGTGGGCCTTCGGTGGCGATGTGCAGCGCGTCGGGCGTGAATTCGTCAATGCGCTGATGGAGCTTGCGACGCGGTAGCAGCGACAGGCGAATCTCCGGATAGGTCGGGCACGGAATCGTCTTGAATTCGAGCGGCGTCAGCAGATCGACCTGGTGGCCGAGCGCGGTGAGTTCGCGCGTGGTGTTTTTCAGCGTGCGCACGACGCCATTGACCTGCGGTTCCCATGCATCGGTGACGATCATGATCTTCATCGGTTTAGGCCCAATAGAAGTGGAGAGGGACTACGCGGTCGCCTGGGCCTTTTGCACGCCGACTTCCGGTGCGCGCATCACGGTCCAGTAGATCACCTTGAGTTCGCCTTCATACGTCTCGACGAGTGCCGACAGGCTTTCGACCCAATCACCGTCGTTGCAATACAGCACGCCGTCGATGTCGCGGATTTCGGCTTTGTGAATGTGCCCGCAGACCACGCCGTCGCAACCGCGGCGGCGTGCTTCGTCGGTCATCACGCGCTCGAACGACGAAATGAAATTCACCGCGTTCTTCACCTGATGCTTCAGGTATTGCGACAGCGACCAGTACGGAAAGCCGAGCCGGCTGCGGATCCGGTTGAACCAGCGGTTCAGGATCAGGATCATCGTGTAGAGCGTGTCGCCGAGATAGGCGAGCCACTTCGCATGCTGGATCACGCCGTCGAACAGATCGCCGTGCACGATCCACAGGCGCTTGCCGGCGAGCGTCGTGTGGAACGCTTCGCCGCGCACGTGGATGTCGCCGAACGCGAGGTCGCAGAACTGACGCGCGGCTTCGTCGTGATTGCCCGGCACGTAGATCACCTGGGTGCCTTTGCGTGCTTTGCGCAGCACCTTCTGCACGACGTCGTTGTGCGCCTGCGGCCAGTACCAGCCTTTTTTCAACTGCCAGCCATCGATGATGTCGCCCACGAGGTACAGGTATTCCGACTCGTTGTGACGCAGGAAGTCGAGCAGATACGGCGCCTGGCAACCGCTCGAGCCGAGGTGGATGTCCGACAGCCAGATGGTGCGATAGCGGTGTGGTTCGGCGTGGTCGTCGTCGTGATGGCCGGCGTGCGCGTCGAGCGGCAGCGACGGTACAGGCAACGGCAAGCCGTGGCTAGGGTTGGGTTCCGGGCGGAACGCGACAGGGTCGACGCTCGGGCCGGTCTGGCGGAACAGGGAAGTCGCGGACGTTTTGGGGTCCATGGCTCACGCGTCGAGTTGCGGTGCCCGTATTGCGCCAGTCGCGCGTGACCGTGCCGTGACAGTCACGAGAAGTTCTTATTACTGTGGCGGGAGAGGACGGTGCAGACAAGGTCTGCGGCGAGCGCCAATCGCGGTCAAGCGAACGCGAACCGCGGGCGTGGCGGCGTGAATTGCGAGGCGGCCAGTTTGCTCAGTGCGCGACGCTAATGACGCGTGTACCGGCGAGGCGGTCGTGCAGGAATTGACGCTGTGAATCGAACCGGCCGGTGGCAGCCCACAGCACGAACCAGATTGCGGCGATCAGCAGCGTCTGCGGCACGGCAAGGCCCAGCAACGGATGCAGCGCGAGCGGCGGCAAAAACCACAGCCACGCGAGCACGTAACGGGCGATCGCCCGGCCCATGGACAGCGATGCGCCGTTAGCGGCGACGACGCGCAGGCGCCAGGTTTTCATCGGCAGCGTCTGGCCGCTGTGGGTCCAGAACCAGACGAAATACAGACCGACCACGAGGCCGATCCACGCTGCGAGCAGGTTGTGATGGGTGAGACCGTTGCGCTGCTGCGTCAACGTGCTGAACAGGTAGCCGGCGATGAACACGACGCCGAACAGGATCACCGCTTCGTAGAGCAGGGCGGCGAGGCGCCGGCGAACGGTGGGCGCAGCGCCGGATGATTCGGCGGGCAGTGTCGAGGTGGCGAGCGGCTGGGACACAGTGAACGCGGATCAGGAGCCGTTGAAAATCGACGGCGCCTCTGCCGGCGAAACCGGCACCGGCGTGGCGGGCACGAAACTGCCCGCAGCCGGAATCGCCGGCGTGACGACCGGGCTCGGCAACGGAGCCGCCGCCGCGGCACTCGCTGCTGCTGCACCGCTCGCGCCGTGCTCCCGGGCATTGACCAGACGGTCGAGGCCCTTGATCTCGGACTTGCCGGACGGCGGCGCGCTCACGACGCTCGGCCGCCGCTTACGCTCGCTCGCGGCGAGCCGCTCTTTCTGCTCTTCCGGCAATTGCTGATAAGTCTTCCATGCGTTCTGGCGGGTTTCGCGCGGCAGCTCCTTCGACACCTGGTAGTTTTCGCGGGCGACGCGCCGCTGATCGGGTGTCATGCGTACCCATTCGGTCATTCGGTCATGCAAGCGTTTTTGCGCATCAGGGGATAACTTCGGATAACGTGCTGCGATCTTGATCCATTTTCGCTTGCGTTCGTCGCTAAAGGAATCCCAGGCGCCGGCGAACGGCGCGAGCGCAAGGTGCTCGGCCGAGCTCAGGCGCGACCACGCCATTGGGCCATTGTTGCCGGACAGGCCGGGCAGTTCGACGGCGAGCGTAGGCGCGGGCGCCTTGGCGGTTGCGTTGCCGCCTGCGGCGGGCGCACTGGCGGTCGACGGACTCGGATAGAAGCGCGGATACGTCGCGGCAAACGACACCAGGGCCGCGATCGCGCATCCGAAAACAACGGCCAAGCCGCGCTTGTAACTCACCCGAAGAATCTCCCGCTCAGTGGGCGCGTGATAGGTACGCGTTGAAACCGTGATCGAGATAGGCATTGAGCGGCAAGTCGTCGCTTAGCATGGCTGCATCGATATCGGCGAGTTCGGCGGTGCGTTGCTGGTCTTCCCAGTAGGCGATGCCCACGAGACTGACGACCAGCGCGACGAGCGGCCAGGCGAGCGCAAAGCGGCGCAGCGGCGAGCGGCGGCGCTGCGGCATCTCCACCTGCGGCATGCCGGCACCTGCGAAGGCGGGCACAAACACCGGCGCGCTCACGGTCTCGGGCTTCTTGCGCGCGAGCGCGGCCCGGCGCGCCACGGCGAGCCGGTCGACGGTGGCGGACGGAATACTGGCGGCGGTTTCGTCGAGCGCGCGGCGCACCTGGCGGGCGAACTCGAGTTCTTTGGTTTCTAGGGAGCTCATAGCGTGATTCCTTTAGCCTTGAGCGCTTGCGCCAGCGTGTGGGTGGCCCGCGAACAGTGTGTTTTCACACTGCCTTCGGAGCAGCCCATCGCGGCGGCAGTCTCGGCGACATCCATATCTTCCCAATAACGCATGAGAAACGCCTCCCGTTGACGTGCCGGTAACTTTTGGATCTCGTCGTCGATTAACTGCAAGACCTGTTCGCGTTCGAGTTTCTGTTCGTTGCTTTCTGAGCCCGCTGAACCTTGCTGCGCCTCGAATGTTTCGAGTGGGTCGAATTCGTCGTCGTCGGCGTTGCCGAGCGAGGAGAACAGACTAACCCAAGTATTGCGCACTTTGGCACGACGGAAATAGTCGTGCATCGCATTCTGGAGAATACGCTGAAACAGGAGCGGAAGTTCGGCGGCTGGACGGTCGCCGTATTTTTCGGCGAGCTTGATCATCGCGTCCTGCACGATATCGAGCGAGGCGTCGTCGTCCCGCACGGCGTAGACCGTCTGCTTGAATGCGCGCCTTTCGACGCCCGCCAGAAAATCGGCGAGTTCCTTGTCTGATGCCATCCGTTTGGGGGTCGGCGCAGCGTGCGTGCGCGTAATCGGTCGAAAAATGTCGTAAAACTCGCGGATGCTAACAAACTTTCGCTCCGCTGGGGCGAAACCTGTCCTACCTTGCATCTCTATAACACGGTATCGGTCGTTTTTGACCCGTGACGAGATTCAGGGGCAGGGCGCCAGGGCAATATTTGCTTGACCGCGCGAACATCTGCAGATATCTTCGCTGGTTCGCAACATAAGTGACTTGTCTCAATTGAGGTGTGGCCCAAGAAGCTCACCTGTCAACTGGACGCGCCGCTTGAACCCGAGCCACAAGCCCGGCAGAGAGCACCCGATCAATTTTTTGCCGAAAATTCGAAAGGTGAATAAATGAATATGCCCAGCGCGGAATTCTCCACGTCGGATACGACCCCCCATCCTGAAGCTGACTCTATCGGCGCCACCGTGCTCATGCGCGCATTGGCCGACGAAGACGTCGAGTTTGTGTGGGGCTATCCCGGCGGCTCGGTACTCTACATTTACGACGAGCTGTACAAGCAGGACAAATTCCAGCACATCCTCGTGCGCCACGAACAAGCCGCAGTCCACGCCGCCGACGCCTATGCGCGTTCCACCGGCAAAGTGGGTGTGTGCCTCGTGACCTCCGGCCCCGGCGTTACCAATGCGGTGACCGGCATCGCCACGGCCTACATGGATTCGATCCCGATGGTGATCATCAGCGGCCAGGTGCCGACTGCTGCGATCGGTCAGGATGCGTTCCAGGAGTGCGATACGGTCGGCATCACGCGTCCCTGCGTGAAGCACAACTACCTCGTGAAAGACGTGCGCGACCTCGCAGCCACCGTCAAGAAAGCTTTCTATATCGCCCGTACCGGCCGTCCCGGCCCGGTGCTGATCGATATTCCGAAAGACGTGTCGAAGATGCCGTGCCAGTACGAACCGCTCAAGACCGTTTCGCTGCGCTCGTATAACCCGGTCACGAAAGGTCACTCCGGCCAGATTCGCAAGGCCGTGGCCTTGTTGCTGTCGGCCAAGCGTCCGTATATCTACACCGGCGGCGGCATCATCCTCGCGGATGCGTCGCGTGAGCTGAATCAATTCGCCGATCTGCTCGGTTACCCGATCACGAATACGTTGATGGGTCTGGGCGGCTACCGCGCGAGCGACAAGAAATTCCTCGGCATGCTCGGCATGCACGGCACGTACGAAGCCAACATGGCGATGCAGCACTGCGACGTGCTGATCGCGATCGGCGCGCGCTTCGACGACCGTGTGATCGGCGACCCGGCGCACTTCGCATCGCGCCCGCGCAAGATCATCCATATCGACATCGATCCTTCTTCCATCTCCAAGCGCGTCAAGGTCGACATTCCGATCGTCGGCGACGTGAAGGAAGTGCTGAAGGAGTTGATCGAGCAGTTGCAAACGGCCGAGCATGGCCCGGACACTGCGGCGCTCGCCGACTGGTGGAAGGACATCGAAGCCTGGCGCGCCAAAGACTGCCTGAAGTTCGACCGCAAGAGCGACATCATCAAGCCGCAGTACGTGGTGGAAAAGGCGTGGGAGCTGACCGACGGCAATGCCTTCGTGTGTTCCGACGTCGGCCAGCACCAGATGTGGGCCGCGCAGTTCTATCGCTTCAACAAGCCGCGCCGCTGGATCAATTCCGGTGGCCTCGGCACGATGGGCTTCGGCCTGCCGGCGGCGATGGGCGTGAAGATGGCGCACCCGGACGACGACGTGCTCTGTATCACGGGCGAAGGCTCGATCCAGATGTGTATCCAGGAACTCTCGACCTGCAAGCAGTACGAGACGCCCATCAAGATCATTTCGCTGAACAACCGCTATCTGGGCATGGTGCGCCAGTGGCAGCAGATCGAATACAGCAAGCGCTATTCGCATTCGTACATGGATGCGCTGCCGGATTTCGTGAAGCTCGCCGAAGCGTACGGCCATGTGGGCATGCGTATCGAACGCACGGCCGATGTCGAGCCGGCGCTGAAGGAAGCGCTGCGCCTGAAAGATCGCACGGTGTTTCTCGATTTCCAGACCGATCCGACCGAAAACGTCTGGCCGATGGTTCAGGCCGGCAAGGGCATCACTGAGATGCTCATGGGTTCGGAAGATCTATAACGACGGTTTTTAGCGTTGGCTTCGTCGTGCGCGCCTCCACAAAGGGCGAAGGCGGACGAAGCGGCGCGAAACCGCTCGCATACATCGACAAAACATCTGGAAGAAGCGAAACATGAGACACATTATTTCTGTCCTGCTGGAAAACGAACCGGGCGCGTTATCACGCGTGGTGGGGCTGTTCTCGGCACGCGGCTACAACATTGAAACCTTGACGGTGGCTCCGACCGAAGACCGTTCGCTGTCGCGCATGACCATCGTCTCCATTGGCTCGGACGACGTGATCGAACAGATCACGAAGCATCTGAACCGCCTGATCGAGGTGGTGAAAGTGGTCGACCTTACCGAGGGCGCCCATATCGAGCGTGAGCTGATGTTGATCAAGGTGAGGGCGGTCGGCAAGGAACGTGAGGAGATGAAACGGATGTCGGATATTTTCCGCGGCCGCATCATCGACGTCACCGAAAAGACCTACACGATCGAACTGACGGGCGCGAGCGACAAGCTCGATGCCTTCATCGAAGGGATCGACGCGACTGCGATTCTCGAAACCGTCCGTACGGGCAGTTCGGGCATCGGCCGCGGCGAGCGCATTCTGAAGGTTTGACGCGAGCTTATCGACGATTCGCTAACGTCTCGATCGGGGCCGGGCAGTGCCTTCAAGAACCCGGCCAAGCAATACACCATTCGCAGTATTTGTATTTCACTGATTTCACCGAATTTAGCCAAGGAACCGACATGAAAGTTTTCTACGACAAGGACGCCGACCTCTCCCTCATCAAGGGCAAGCAAGTCACCATCATCGGCTATGGCTCGCAAGGCCATGCTCACGCGCTGAACCTGAAGGAAAGCGGCGTGAACATCACGGTCGGTCTGCGCAAGGGCGGCGCATCGTGGAGCAAGGCTGAGAACGCGGGCCTGCAAGTCAAGGAAGTGGCGGAAGCCGTGAAGGGCGCAGACGTCGTCATGATGCTGCTGCCGGACGAGCAGATCGCTGAAGTCTACGCAAAGGAAGTGCACGGTAACGCCAAGCAAGGCGCAGCGCTGGCCTTCGCGCACGGCTTCAACGTCCACTACGGTCAAGTGATCCCGCGTGCCGACCTCGACGTGATCATGATCGCGCCGAAGGCGCCGGGCCACACGGTTCGCGGTACGTACTCACAAGGTGGCGGCGTGCCCCACCTGATCGCCGTTGCGCAAGACAAGTCGGGCGCAGCACGTGACATCGCTCTGTCGTACGCGGCAGCGAACGGCGGCGGCCGTGCCGGTATCATCGAAACGAACTTCCGCGAAGAAACGGAAACCGACCTGTTCGGCGAACAAGCCGTGCTGTGCGGCGGTACGGTCGACCTGATCAAGGCCGGCTTCGAAACGCTGGTGGAAGCGGGTTACGCGCCGGAAATGGCGTACTTCGAGTGCCTGCACGAACTGAAGCTGATCGTCGACCTGATCTACGAAGGCGGCATCGCGAACATGAACTACTCGATCTCGAACAACGCCGAATACGGCGAGTACGTGACGGGTCCGCGTATCGTGACGGCTGAAACGAAGAAGGCGATGAAGGCAGTGCTGACGGACATTCAGACCGGCGAGTACGCAAAGAGCTTCATCATCGAAAACAAGGCTGGCGCACCGACGCTGCAATCGCGCCGCCGTCTGACGGCCGAGCACCAGATCGAAACGGTTGGTGCCAAGCTGCGTTCGATGATGCCGTGGATCGCCGCGAACAAGCTGGTCGACCAGTCGAAGAACTAAGAAGCCAGTTTTATCGCATCTGACCGGCGCGGCGCCTCGTCGCAGCAGCCGGTAATGCAAAAAGCCGTCCAAGGGTGCTGAACCCTGGGCGGCTTTTGCTATCCTACGGTTTTACAAAAATACAGAAGCCATCCATGAATTACCCTCATCCGATCATCGCGCGAGAAGGCTGGCCGTTCATCGCCATCGCGGCCGTCGTTGCATTACTGGTTCATGCCTTCGCGGGATTCGGCTTTGCATGGCTGTTCTGGCTGATCCTGATCTTCGTCGTGCAGTTTTTCCGCGATCCGGCACGCCCGATTCCGACTCAGGCGAACGCCGTACTGTGCCCGGCCGACGGCCGTATCGTCGCCGTCGAGACAGCGCATGATCCGTATGCCAACCGTGAAGCGCTGAAGATCAGCGTATTCATGAACGTTTTCAATGTCCATTCGCAGCGTTCACCGGTGGACGGTGCGATCTCCAAGGTCGAATATTTCCCGGGTGCGTACCTGAATGCCGCTGTGGATAAGGCTTCGCTCGAAAACGAGCGCAATGCGGTAGTGATCGAAATGGCCGGCGGCCAGACGGTGACGTCGGTGCAGATCGCCGGTCTGATTGCGCGGCGCATTCTTTGCTACGTACGCTCGGGGGAGCCGCTCACGCGTGGCCAGCGTTATGGATTTATCCGTTTTGGCTCGCGTGTCGACGTGTACCTGCCGGTTGGCAGCCGGCCGCGTGTGTCGATCGGTGAGAAGGTTTCCGCGTCGTCCACGATCCTCGCTGAACTATAAAGCGGCACCAAGGAGGTTT
Source organism: Paraburkholderia sediminicola (assembly GCF_046026675.1). Lineage (GTDB taxonomy): Bacteria > Pseudomonadota > Gammaproteobacteria > Burkholderiales > Burkholderiaceae > Paraburkholderia > Paraburkholderia sediminicola_F. The sequence continues at coordinate 1,180,198 of NZ_JAQQEY010000001.1, forward strand.
TCCGAATGGCCGCATTCAAACCGCGTCGACCCCGCAACAGCGGGCAGCTCCCGCGTCCGTTCCGCCGTAACAAGCCGATCGTGGCGGAAACAGGGGCAGTCGAGAGCCGGCGCGCTCAGCGTCAGCAGTTCCTGAGGAAACGTGGCATTTACCTGCTGCCGAACGCGTTTACCACCGCCGCGCTCTTCTGCGGTTTCTTCGCCGTGGTGCAGGCGATGAACGTGCGCTTCGAAATCGCGGCGATCGCGATTTTCGTGGCGATGGTGCTGGACGGCATGGACGGCCGGGTCGCCCGTATGACACATACGCAAAGTGCGTTCGGCGAACAGTTCGACAGCCTCTCGGACATGGTGTCGTTCGGCGTGGCGCCGGCGCTTGTGATGTACGAGTGGATTCTGAAGGATCTCGGCCGCTGGGGCTGGCTCGCGGCGTTCGTCTACTGTTCGGGAGCGGCGTTGCGTCTCGCGCGCTTCAACACGAACATCGGCGTGGTCGACAAGCGCTTCTTCCAGGGTATGCCGAGCCCGGCGGCTGCGGCGCTGATTGCCGGTTTCGTGTGGCTCGCCACCGATAACCGCGTGCCGCTCAAGCTCGTATGGCTGCCGTGGGTCGCTTTCGTGCTGACCATCTACGCCGGTGTGACGATGGTGTCGAACGCGCCGTTCTACAGCGGCAAGGCGCTCGACGTGCGGCATCGCGTGCCGTTCGGCGTGATTCTGCTGGTGGTGATGGCGTTCGTGCTGGTGTCGTCCGATCCGCCGCTGATGCTGTTCGGCCTGTTCGTGCTGTACGGCCTGTCGGGCTATGTGTTCTGGGGCTACCAGGCGATGCGGGGCAGGGCGAATCCGGCTCGGTCCGTGGCGCGGGACAGGTAACGGCGCAGCTTCGTTGCATGAACGTGACATGAGAAAACGGCAGCCTGTGCAGGCTGCCGTTTTTCGTTGTCGAGCCCGTCCGGCGACGCGCGGCAGGCAGGTCCGACGCCAATTGCACGGCGACGGGAATGCCGCTATAGTCGTTGGATAAATGCGTTCAAGTTCCCATTTGATCTGCGGCACGAGCCTCAACAAGCTGGTGCGCCGCGGGTGCGCTAGTGCTGGCGCATCAAGCGCGCTGATCGCTTATCGTTTTCTGCCCTCCGTCTGCCTCGTCTGCGGTTTATAGCGTCGCCAACGGTGGCGCAAAACGCCCGAATTCCAATATCCGATCCCCACAATTGAACGACTCCCCAGGAGACCCGACATGGCCGACAAACTGATCATATTCGACACCACGTTGCGTGACGGCGAGCAATCGCCCGGCGCGTCGATGACGAAGGAAGAAAAAATCCGTATCGCGAAGCAGCTCGAACGGATGAAAGTCGACATCATCGAGGCGGGCTTCGCGGCCAGTTCGAACGGCGACTTCGATTCGATCCATACGATCGCGGGCCTGATCAAGGACAGCACGATCTGCTCGCTGGCCCGTGCGAACGATAAAGACATTCAACGCGCTGCTGACGCACTCAAGCCGGCCGATCATTTCCGCATCCACACGTTCATCGCAACGTCGCCGCTGCACATGGAAAAGAAGCTGCGCATGACGCCGGATCAGGTGTTCGAACAGGCAAAGCTGGCGGTGCGTTTCGCCCGCAAGTTTACGGACGACGTCGAGTTCTCGCCGGAAGACGGCAGCCGTTCTGACATGGATTTCCTGTGCCGCGTGCTGGAAGCGGTCATCGCCGAAGGCGCGACCACGATCAACATCGCGGATACCGTCGGCTATGGCGTGCCGGAGTTGTACGGCCAGCTCGTGAAGACGCTGCGCGAGCGTATTCCGAACTCGCATAAGGCGGTGTTCTCGGTGCATTGCCATAACGACCTCGGCATGGCGGTGGCGAACTCGCTGGCCGGTGTGCAGATCGGCGGCGCGCGTCAGGTCGAGTGCACGATCAACGGTCTCGGCGAGCGTGCGGGTAATACGTCGCTCGAAGAAATCGTGATGGCGGTGAAGACTCGCAAGGATTACTTCGGCCTCGAAATCGGTCTCGATACGACCCAGATCGTGCCGGCTTCGAAGCTGGTGTCTCAGATCACCGGTTTCGTCGTGCAGCCGAACAAGGCGGTGGTCGGTGCGAACGCATTTGCGCACGCATCCGGCATTCACCAGGATGGCGTGCTGAAAGCGCGCGACACGTACGAAATCATGCGTGCCGAAGATGTGGGCTGGAGCGCGAACAAGATCGTGCTCGGCAAGTTGTCGGGCCGCAATGCGTTCAAGCAGCGTCTGCAGGAATTGGGTATCTCGCTCGATAGCGAAGGCGAACTGAATACCGCATTCGCACGTTTCAAGGAATTGGCCGACCGCAAGTCGGAAATCTTCGACGAAGACATCATCGCGATCGTCACCGAGGAATCGGCTGAAGCGCAGGAGAGAGAGCACTACAAGTTCCTGTCGCTGTCGCAACATTCGGAAACCGGCGAGCAGCCGCACGCGAAGATCGTGTTCTCGGTCGAAGGCAAGGAAGTGACCGGGGAAGCACGCGGCAACGGTCCGGTGGATGCCACGCTCAATGCGATCGAAACGGAAGTGGGTAGCGGTTCGGAATTGCTGCTGTACTCGGTGAACGCCATCACCACCGGCACGCAGGCGCAGGGCGAAGTAACCGTGCGGTTGTCGAAGAGCGGACGTATCGTCAACGGCGTGGGCACCGATCCGGATATCGTCGCGGCTTCCGCGAAGGCGTATATCTCGGCGCTCAACAAGCTGCATTCGAACTTTGACAAGTTGAATCCGCAACGTTCAGAGTGATGGGAACAGGGCGCGCCGGCTGTGTGCCCGCTGAACCAGAGTAACAAGAAGCCCCCGTGATCTTAAAAGCACGGGGCTTCTTGTTTTTGTGGCGTCTCCTTCTCATGAGTATCGCGCGCTGAAACTACTCCGCAGCCGCGCGCCGCATTGACCACCCGCGCGCCGCGCGTGCCTGCGCCTGGACCTGATGTCGCACTTCGACTGCAATCTCGCGGCGCGGCGCATCGGCGACAAATGTATCCAGCAGTTCGCGCACGTCGTGATCGACGAAATCGGCACGCGTTGCGTCCACGATCAAGGTCGCGCCGTCGGGAATCTGCTGCAGATAGTGCTTGAGCGGCACCTTGCCGAGAAACGACACGTCCTTGCGAAACGACAGCAGATAGTGATCGCCATGCTGCGCAAGCACGATCGGGCTGCGCAGGTTCGCATACAGCGCGAGCAGCACGCTGCACAGAATACCGAGCACGATGCCGATCAGCAGATCGGTGGCGAGCACGCCGACCAGCGTGACGATGAACGGCGCAAACGGCGCGAAACCCTGCTTGGCGACGGTGACGAACAACGACGGCTTGGCGAGCTTCACGCCCGTGAAGATAAGAATCGCCGCGAGGCATGCAAGCGGAATCAGGTTGATGACGCTGGTGAGCGCGAACACGCTGACCAGCAGCAATACGCCATGAATGATCGCGGACAGCCGGCTTTGTGCGCCCGCATTCACATTGGCGGAACTGCGCACGATGACCGAGGTGATCGGCAGGCCGCCGATCGCGCCGGCAATCAGGTTGCCCACGCCCTGTGCCTTCAATTCGCGATCCGGCGGCGCGGCGCGTCGGGCGGGATCGATCTGCTCGACCGCTTCTAGGCTCAGCAGCGTTTCGAGACTCGCGACGATCGCCAGGGTAATGGCGACGCGCCAGACATCAGGATTGACCAGTTGCGCGAAGTGCGGCCCGAAGTCGGCCCATTGGAGGGCGACCTGCAACGCGGCAAACGATTCGAGCGACGGCAGCGCGACCCGATGCTCGGCAGGCGGCGCGAACGACGGGGCGAGCAAACTGAGCAGCAGCGTCGCGCCGATGCCCAGCAGCACCACCGCGAGCGGCGCGGGGACGAGGCGCACCAGCGCAAAGCGGCGTAACGCGCGCGTTTCCCAGCCCACCAGAATCGCCAGCGACAGCGAGGTGATCACGCAGGCCGCGAGCGATATCGAGCCGAACGGCGTCGTTACGCTGCCGGCCATCTGGGCGGCAGCTTGCGACCCGGCCGACGCATTCGCGCCGGATAGCCCAAGCGCAAGCGGAAATTGCTTGACGATCAGCAGCACGCCGATCGCCGCAAGCATGCCCTTGATCACGGGCGACGGCACATAGGCCGCAAATCTGCCGGCCTTCAGCATGCCGAAGCCGAATTGAATCGCACCGGACAGCAGCACGGCCAGCAGGAACGCGGAGAAGCTGCCGAGTTGCGCGATTCCGTCGACGACGATCACGACGAGGCCCGCTGCCGGGCCGCTGACGCTCAGCCGCGAACCGCTCAGCACGGCCACCACCAGTCCGCCGACGATGCCCGATACAAGCCCGGCAAATGGCTCGACGCCCGACGCGTTGGCGATGCCCAGACATAGCGGTAGTGCCACCAGAAAAACGACCGTGCCTGCCAGCAGATCGCGCTGAAACGTGGAAAAGAAAGCTCGTAGGTTCATGGGGTCGGTGCAGTAATGGTTGGAGCCTTGCGTATGGCGAAGGCGAAGGCCATGCTGAGGCCGGTTTGATAAGAACTGCGCACTAGGCGGCGCTATGGGCGGCTGTTGTGCAGGTCATCGCGTCATCGGCTTCGTAGCCGGACGTGAGTACCTTGATGCGCCCGTCCTCGAGCGCGAAGATCCAACCGTGAACGAGCGGCGCCGGATCAGCGTCCTGCACGATCGCACTCGCGCGTAACTGGCGCACCTGCTCGAGCACATTCAACTCTGCGAGGCGGTCGATACGCGCACGCTCGCTTGCGTGGCTCCGCAGCTCGTCGCCATGCGCCTTGGCCAACGCACATAAGGGCGCGATCCGTCGATTCACATGCGGCAACGTCGGTTCCGGCGGCAGCAGGGCCGCACGCACGCCGCCGCAGCCATAGTGGCCGCAGACGATCACGTGCCCCACCTTCAGCACTCGCACCGCATATTCGAGGACGCTCGCGGAGTTGTCGTCGTCGGGATGAAAAAGGTTGGCGATGTTGCGGTGAACGAACAGATCGCCGGGCTCGCAATGCGTGATGGTTTCCGCGGGCACGCGGCTGTCCGAGCAGCCGACCCACAGCACGTGTGGATTCTGGCCTTGCACCAGATCACGGAAAAATTCGGGGTTGCGCGTGGCGGTTTCATGCGCCCATGCGACGTTGGCGACCAGCAGGCGTTTCGGACGGTTCATCGATAGTGGTTCCGTAAGTAGGGCGCACAGACTCGTCGCCGAGACCCACGGCGGTGCTCGGACGGCACAGCGAGTGTGATCGGCACTGAATCAATTATTACGAAAACCTTTCTATCAAAAAATAAATCTGCTGTGCGCGAAATAAAATTCGCGGGCATGCGCAATAAATAAAAAAAGCCGCCTGAAGAGGCGGCTTTGCAGATCGATGCGCAATGGGTTCGAGCGAGCGCTCAGAACAGGCTGCGGCGATCCGGATCGTGCAACGGGTCAGGTGTTTTTTGCGTGAGTCGCACAATGCCCTGATCGTCGAAATAGAAGCTGTACATCATGTACCAGACGTTGTCTTCCAGATAGCGATAGGTCCAGACCTCGCGCTTCATCAATGGGAAATATGACGTTTCGACTGGGCGCCCGAAGTTCACCAGCACGTCGCTCTTCGTCCACTTGCCGATTTCCGCCCGGTAGAACTCGTTGGGCTGAAGCACTTGACGCACGGTGACGATCTTGCCGGATGCGTCGATGTCGGCGGCGGTGGTGGTTTCGCCCATTGGCTGAGTTGGCCACATCAGCCGCTTGCCGCCGTTGGGCAGGTCGTAGCTTTCACGCGGCGCGCCAAGGCGGGCGACGATGGTCGATTCGTCCGCGCCTTGTTGATATTGCTGCCATGGCTGCACGCAGCCGGCGAGCGTCACCGTGAGCGCGAGCGCGCTCAGGCAGACGAGCGCGGCGCGGCGCAGGCGTGCTGCGGGCGGCGCTTCGATCGAGGCCGCCGTGGGTGGGTGGCGGTTGAACATGAATTCCTCCGATGGCATTTGTGTAGCGGTTTTTATCATCGAGACGCATTATTTTGACACGGGCGGCAGCAAAAGATTTGCGCTTCGTACAAGCCCTCGCTGTAATTACGATAACGGCTTCGCCGGCTTGCTTATTCCATCTGGAACGCCCTATGATCCGCGCTTCGACGAATCCAGCGGGGCAATGACGATGGCGAAGTGGCAACGGGCGGCAGCAGCGGCAGTCGTGGCGCTGGCAGCGATTTCGATGGCCGCGGCGGCGCTCGCCGCGGGAGAAACGGTGTCGGGTCCGGCAAGCAAGCCAGTCAATAAGCCGACGGGTACACCGATCCAGTTGGCGCTGATCGAAGGCGTGTCCGGCCCATTCGCGAATGCGGGCGCGGCGGTGGAGCGCAATGTGCGCTTCGGCGTCGAACAGGTGAATGCAGAAGGCGGCGTGCAGCTCGCCAACGGCGCGCATCCGCTTGAACTGGTCGTGCTCGACAGCAAGGGCAGCGCAGAGGAGGCGCTCGTGCAACTGCGCGCGGCCGCTGACCGCCATATCGGCTACGTCATGCAGGGCAACAGCTCGGCGGTCGCCGCGGCGCTGATCGGCGCGATCGACAAGCAGAACAGCCGCGAGCCGGGTAACCGCGAACTGTTCCTCAATTATTCCGCCGACGATCCCGCCCTGACCAACGCCAATTGCAGTTTCTGGCACTTCCGTTTCGATGCGCACGCGGGCATGCGCATGGATGCGCTGGCTGATGTGATCCAGCGCGACAAAGCGGTGAAGAAGGTCTATCTGCTGAACCAGGACTACAGCTTCGGCCACGACGTCAGCAGCCTCGCGCGTTCGACGTTGGCGACAAAGCGCCCGGATATTGTGGTGGTCGGCGACGAATTTCATCCGATCGGCCGCGTGAAGGACTTTGCGCCGTACATCGCGAAGATCCACGCGAGCGGCGCGGACGCGGTGATCACCGGCAACTGGGGCAACGACCTGACGCTTCTGGTCAAGGCGGCGCGGGAGCAGGGCCTGGACACCCGGTTTTACACCTTCTACGGCAACAGCCTCGGAGCGCCTGCCGCGTTGGGTGATGCTGGCGTCAAACACGTGATCGCGGTAGCCGACTGGCACCCGAACGCGGGCGGCGCGGCCTCCGACGCCTGGTACGCGGCGTTTCGCGCCCGTTTTCCGGCTGCCCAGGATGACTACCCGGTGCTGCGCATGCCGCTGATGATCGAAACCCTCGCCGCGGCGATGAAGCGCGCCGGCAGTGCCGACCCGACGGCCGTCGCCCGAGCGCTTGAGGGCATCAAGTTCGACAACGGCTTCCACGCATCGTGGATGCGGGCCGACGACCATCAACTGATCCAGCCCCTTTACGTGATGGAAATGGACAAGGCCGGTACGCCGGGCGTCAAGTTCGACAACGAAGGTTCAGGTTATGGTTTCCGCACGGTGCTGGCTTTGCCGTCTGAGCGGACTGTGCCGCCGATCGTATGCAAGATGAAACGGCCGCCAAACGGCCCCTGAACAAACCCAGGCCGGCCACGATCCCGCCCGGCACAGCGGGGTTCGCGGCCGGATTGGGCTGTGCTACAATACGCGTCCCGTTGTGAGGCATGGCTGTAATTGATTGCAAATGTGCGCGCACGGGTAACCCACGGCACGGCCTTTCTTCCGTGACCGCCTGTCTAGTTCTCAAGGAAATCGACATGTCCGCAGTTGAAACAAGCAAGAAGTCCGAAGTCGTTGCGCAATTCGCACGCGCAGCTAACGACACCGGCTCCCCCGAAGTTCAGGTCGCGCTGCTCACGACCCGCATCAACGAACTGACCGTTCACTTCAAGGCACACACGAAGGATCACCACAGCCGCCGCGGTCTGCTGCGCATGGTGAGCCGCCGTCGTAAGCTGCTCGACTACCTGAAGGGTAAGGACGCGGATCGTTACCGCGCACTGATCGAGAAGCTGGGTCTGCGTAAGTAATCGGCCAGTCGTTCAGCAAGATGCCTGTGTCAGTTCCACTGATACAGGCATTTTGTTTTTGCACGGTGCGCTTCATGTGATGCGCGCCGCCTGCCGGTCGCGGTAGCGTGACGATTCATGCGGCGGCTAGCAGGAAAACGGCAGTAAAAAAAGCAGCAAAAAAGCAGAAATACGGCTGGGCTTCAGGGCAGAGCTTTGTGTCATTCCAGCGGTTCGCGCGCGTACATCATGTAGGGCGTGGTTCTCTGGAATGGCATAACACTACTCTTTCCCTGTGGCGCCGGTCCTGGCGTTGCCGCGCCGCTTCTGGTCCGCGCGGCATAACGAAGAGGAAAAGCAATGACTATGTTCAATAAGATCGTCAAAGAATTTCAGTGGGGCCAACATAAGGTTCGCCTCGAAACGGGCGAAGTCGCCCGTCAGGCAAGTGGCGCGGTGATCGTCGACATCGAAGACACCGTTGTGCTGGCTACTGTGGTGGGCGCCAAGACCGCCAAGCCGGGCCAGGACTTCTTCCCGCTGACTGTCGATTACCTCGAAAAGACCTACGCTGCAGGCAAGATCCCCGGTGGTTTCTTCCGCCGTGAAGGCCGCCCGTCGGAAGGCGAAACGCTGACCTCGCGCCTCATCGACCGCCCGCTGCGTCCGCTGTTCCCGGAAGGCTTCTACAACGAAGTCCAGGTCGTGATCCACGTCCTGTCGCTGAACCCCGAAATTCCTGCTGACATCCCGGCGCTGATCGGCGCGTCGGCGGCGCTCGCTATTTCCGGTCTGCCGTTCAACGGCCCGGTCGGCGCAGCACGCGTGGCCTACATCAACAACGAATACGTGTTGAACCCGACGCGTCCGCAGATGAAGGAATCGGCACTCGACCTGATCGTCGCCGGTACGGAACGCGCGGTGCTGATGGTGGAATCGGAAGCACAACAACTGACCGAAGAAGTGATGCTCGGCGCAGTGGTGTTCGGCCACGAACAAATGCAGGTCGCGATCGACGTAATCCACGAGCTGGTTCGCGAAGGTGGCAAGCCGGAATGGGATTGGAAGCCGGCTGCCAAGAATGAGCCGCTGATCGCACGCGTGTCGGAACTGGCGCAAGCCGATCTGCTCGCCGCTTATCAGATCCGCGACAAGCAGGCCCGTTCGGCCAAGCTGAAGGAAGTCTACGCAGCGACGTCAGCCAGGCTGGAAGAAGAAGCAGCGGCAGCCGGTACGGTTGCAGCGGACAAGGCTAGCGTCGGCAATGTGCTGTTCGACATCGAAGCGAAGATCGTCCGTACCCAGATCCTGAACGGCGAGCCGCGTATCGACGGCCGCGACACGCGCACTGTGCGACCGATCGAAATCCGTACCGGCGTGCTGCCGCGTACGCACGGTTCGGCACTGTTCACGCGTGGCGAAACGCAGGCTATGGTGGTCGCAACGCTGGGCACCAAGGGCGACGAGCAGAACATCGACGCGCTCGAAGGCGAGTACCGCGAGCGCTTCATGCTCCACTACAACATGCCTCCGTTCGCGACCGGCGAAACGGGTCGCGTCGGTTCGCCGAAGCGCCGTGAAATCGGTCACGGCCGTCTGGCCAAGCGCGCGCTGGCTGCGTGTCTGCCGAGCGCCGACGAATTCGGCTACTCGATTCGCGTCGTGTCGGAAATCACCGAATCGAACGGTTCGTCGTCGATGGCTTCGGTGTGCGGCGGCTGCCTCGCACTGATGGACGCCGGCGTGCCGATGAAGGCGCACGTCGCCGGTATCGCGATGGGCCTGATTCTGGAAGACAACAAGTTTGCCGTCCTGACTGACATCCTCGGCGACGAAGATCACCTCGGCGACATGGACTTCAAGGTGGCAGGTACCGAGCAAGGCGTGACCGCGCTGCAGATGGACATCAAGATCCAGGGCATCACCAAGGAAATCATGCAGGTCGCCCTCGCGCAAGCGAAGGAAGGCCGTATGCACATCCTCGGCAAGATGACCTCGGCTGTGTCGGGCGCGAACACGGTGCTGTCGGACTACGCGCCGCGCATGATCACCATCAAGATCAATCCGGAAAAGATCCGCGACGTGATCGGCAAGGGTGGTTCGGTGATCCGCGCGCTGACCGAAGAAACCGGCACGACGATCGATATTTCGGACGACGGCGTCGTCACCATCGCCAGCACCAGCAGCGAAGGGATGGCCGAAGCGAAGAAGCGTATCGAGAACATCACGCTGGAAGTCGAAGTGGGTCAGGTCTACGAAGGGACTGTGCTCAAGTTGCTGGACTTCGGCGCGATCGTGAACATCCTGCCGGGCAAGGACGGTCTGCTGCACATCTCCGAAATCGCTAACGAGCGCATCAAGGACATCAACGACTACCTGAAGGACGGCCAGCAGGTGAAGGTCAAGGTCATCCAGACGGACGAAAAGGGCCGCGTGCGTTTGTCGGCCAAGGCGTTGCTGAACGACGCAGCAAACGGCGCGCCGCAAGGCGAACCGACGCCGCAGTAATGCGGTAGCAGGGCGACGGCCGGCAGCGCGAATGCGCGCCGGCCGTTTTTCATGAAGGGTGCAGGGTGGATTGCGTTGCAAACAGGCACAAACAGCCACGAGCAGATGCAGGCAGGTGCAAACCGGTATAAGCGGGTACTCTGTTTGCATGAAGCGCTTCGTCGCGGTTCAGGCGGTTTTCGCCAATTCGTGTCAGTAGGCAACGCAATCCAATCTTGGAGTTGACGCAGATGAAAGCGATCGAAATCACCGAATTTGGCGCGCCGGAAGTCCTCAAGCTGGCGGAGCGGCCCACGCCGCAGCCGAAAGCGGGCGAGGTGCTGATCAAGGTGGCGGCATCAGGCATCAACCGTCCGGATGTGTTCCAGCGCAAAGGTGGCTATGCGCCGCCGCCGGGTGCGTCGGATCTGCCGGGGCTGGAAGTGGCGGGTGAGATCGTCGGCGGCACCATCGACGAGAAGAGCAATCCGTTCGGTCTGAAAGTCGGCGATCGCGTGTGCGCGTTGCTTGCGGGCGGTGGCTATGCGGAATATGCGACCGCGCCTCTGTTGCAGTGCTTGCCGGTGCCCGCTGGCCTGTCGGATGTCGAGGCGGCTTCGCTGCCGGAAACATTCTTCACGGTGTGGAGCAATGTGTTCGACCGTGCGCGGCTCGGCAAAGGCGAAGGCGCCCCGAACGAGACGCTGCTGGTGCAGGGCGGCTCGAGCGGCATCGGCGTGACGGCGATCCAGATTGCGCATGCGCTGGGTTTTCGGGTGTTCGCCACCGCCGGGTCGGACGAAAAGTGCCGCGCCTGCGAAGCGCTCGGCGCCGAACGGGCGATCAACTACAAGACTGAGGACTTCGTCGAAGTCATCAAGTCGCTGACGAACGATCGTGGCGTAGACGTGGTCCTCGATATGGTGGCGGGCAGTTATGTGCCGCGCGAGCTGACCGCGCTGGCCGATGGCGGCCGCATCGTGCTGATCGCCTTGCTGGGCGGCGCGAAGGCCGAGCTGAATCTGAACGAGGTGCTGCGCCGCCGTCTGACGGTGACGGGTTCGACGTTGCGCCCGCGGCCGATCGAGTTCAAGGCGAAGATCGCCGCGCAGTTGAAAGAACGCGTGTGGCCGCACCTCGAAGACGGCCGCATCAAGCCGGTGGTGCATCGTGTCTTTCCGGCAGCGCAAGCGGCTGAAGCGCATGCGCTGATGGAAAGCAGCACGCACGTCGGCAAGATCGTGCTGACTTGGGGTCAGGACGCTTGACACGGTCGGTTTGACCCGATCCACCCCACGCAGTAAAATTGCGCGTTTTGCGCACGCCGCATGAATCCGAAAGGCGGGCTGTAAGCGCAAACCAAGTCCGCCGCCAATACACGAGACGACGAGACGATGTCGAAACAACGAGTCAAGCTGGTAGTCGGTAACTGGAAGATGCACGGGCGCCTCGCCGAGAACGCAACGCTGTTACAGGCTGTGGCGCAAGGCGCGGGAGAATTGCCGGCTGATGTGCGCGTCGGTGTTTGTGTGCCGTGCCCTTATCTCGCGCAGACTCAATCGTTGCTGGAAGGCAGCAAGGTCGTGTGGGGCGTGCAGGATGTCTCCGCGTTCACGCATGGCGCCTATACCGGCGAAGTGGCGGCGCAGATGGTGGTGGATTTCGGCGCCACGCTTACGATCGTCGGGCACTCGGAGCGCCGTGCTTACCATCGCGAAAGCGCAGAGCTGGTTGCGGTGAAGACGCAACGTGCATTGGAAGCAGGTTTGACCCCGATCGTGTGTGTTGGCGAAACGCTTGAAGAGCGTGAGGCTGGTTCGACGGAGCAGGTGGTTGGCGCGCAGCTGGATGAGGTGCTGGCGAAGCTGTCGGTAGACGATGCGGCACGCATCGTCGTCGCGTATGAGCCGGTCTGGGCGATCGGCACCGGCAAGAGCGCTACGTCGGATCAGGCGCAGGCAGTGCATGCTTTCCTGCGTTCGCGTCTGGCAGCAAAGGGCGCGGCGGTGGCGGATGTGCCGGTGTTGTACGGCGGCAGTGTGAAGCCGGAGAACGCGGAAGAATTGTTCCGCGAGCTGGATATCGACGGTGGCCTGATCGGCGGCGCGTCGTTGAAAGACCAGGATTTCCTGGCGATCTGCAAAGCGGCGGCTGCGGCGAGCGTCGCCGGTTAAGCAGGGCGCCTTGGCGAGGATGACCCAATCCCGTGCGGCACACTTTGTGTGGTGCGGTTAAATAAAGACTCAGGTGAGTGTGATGCTGTATTTGAAAACATTGATTATCGTCGTTCAGCTGTTGTCGGCACTCGGGGTCATTGGCCTTGTCTTGCTGCAACACGGCAAAGGCGCCGATATGGGCGCTGCTTTTGGTAGCGGCGCATCGGGCAGCCTGTTCGGCGCGACCGGTTCGGCAAACTTTTTGTCGCGTACCACGGCCGTGCTCGCAGCCGTGTTTTTTGTAACGACATTGACGCTTACGTACCTCGGCGCGTATCGTGCGAAACCGTCCGCAGGCTTGCTGGGCGCGGCTGTGACCGCGCCGGTCGCTGCTTCCGCTGCGGCCGCGCCGGCTGGCGGTTCTGCAGTATTGCCGGCGTCGGCTGCGACCGTCCCGGGTACGGATGTGCCGAAATAAATTTTTCGTTCAAAGTGCTTTTGTGCGTTGAACAAACTGTTTAGACCAGTTACAATCTTAGTCTTGAAGCGATTCGCGGGTTTTATAAGTTGTTTTCCCGGATTGCAGTTAGTGCCGACGTGGTGAAATTGGTAGACACGCTATCTTGAGGGGGTAGTGGCGAAAGCTGTGCGAGTTCGAGTCTCGCCGTCGGCACCAAATGTTATCTAAATGCCAGCCGCTTGCTTCGCTTCGGCTGGCATTTTCACTTCTGACGCGCGGCTTGCGTTGGGTTTGCGGCATGTGCGTTGCCGAAGTGATTTCGCGTCAGGAGTGCTATGCTCTTGGCGGCATTCAGAACCAACCGATAGAGGATAGTCTTGAACCTCGCAGCCTATTTCCCCGTCTTGTTGTTCCTCATTGTGGGCACCGGTTTAGGCGTAGCACTGGTCAGCATTGGCAAGATCCTCGGTCCCAACAAGCCTGATACCGAGAAAAACGCACCATACGAGTGCGGCTTCGAAGCATTCGAAGATGCGCGCATGAAGTTCGATGTGCGTTACTACCTCGTCGCCATTCTCTTCATCATTTTCGATCTTGAAACCGCGTTCCTGTTCCCGTGGGGTGTAGCCCTGCGCGACATCGGCTGGCCTGGCTTCATGGCGATGATGATTTTCCTGCTCGAATTCCTGTTGGGCTTTGCCTATATCTGGAAGAAGGGCGGCCTCGACTGGGAATGATGGATTAATCGCCGGTTTGCGTGGGTGGCCAAGGCTTGCCGCCCCGTCTGGAGTGGAAAGCAAATGAGTATCGAAGGGGTCTTGAAGGAAGGGTTTGTCACCACGACGGCTGACAAACTGATCAACTGGACGCGCACCGGTTCGTTGTGGCCGATGACGTTCGGTCTCGCGTGCTGCGCGGTCGAGATGATGCATGCGGGCGCTGCCCGTTATGACCTTGACCGTTTCGGCGTGGTGTTTCGTCCGAGTCCGCGTCAGTCGGACGTGATGATCGTCGCCGGCACGCTGTGCAACAAGATGGCGCCGGCTTTGCGCAAGGTCTACGATCAGATGGCCGAGCCGCGCTGGGTGATTTCGATGGGCTCGTGCGCGAACGGCGGCGGCTACTATCACTATTCCTATTCGGTGGTGCGCGGCTGCGATCGGATCGTGCCGGTCGACGTCTACGTGCCAGGTTGTCCGCCTACGGCGGAAGCGCTGGTGTATGGCGTGATCCAGTTGCAGGCCAAGATCCGTCGCACCAACACAATCGCCCGTCAATAAGGCCAACGCCTCCCCCACAATATGGCAAGCAAACTCGAGACCCTGAAAGCGAACCTCGAGGCGGCCTTCGGCGGCCTCCTGTTGAGTACCACCGAGGCAATCGGTGAGTTGACGATCGTCGTGAAGGCGAGCGACTACATCGATGTGGCAACGCGTCTGCGCGACGACCGCTCGCTCGGTTTCGAGCAATTGGTCGATCTGTGTGGCGTCGACTATCAGACCTACGCCGATGGCGCATATGACGGTCCGCGTTTTGCGGCCGTTCTGCATTTGTTGTCGGTGCAGAACAACTGGCGTCTGCGACTGCGTGTGTTCGCACCAGACGACGAAGTGCCGATCGTTGCGTCAGTCGTCGATATCTGGAGTTCGGCCAACTGGTACGAACGCGAAGCATTCGACCTGTACGGTATCGTCTTCGAAGGTCATCCGGACTTGCGCCGTATCCTGACCGACTACGGTTTCATTGGTCACCCGTTCCGTAAAGATTTCCCTGTCTCCGGCTACGTCGAAATGCGTTACGACCCGGAAGAGAAGCGCGTCGTCTATCAGCCTGTGACGATCGAGCCGCGGGAAATCACGCCGCGCGTGATCCGCGAGGATCGCTATGGCGGTCTGAAACACTAAGAGAACGCCATGGCAGAGATCAAGAACTACACGCTCAACTTCGGTCCTCAGCACCCGGCCGCGCACGGTGTGCTGCGCCTCGTGCTCGAACTCGACGGCGAAGTCATCCAGCGCGCCGATCCGCACATCGGCCTCCTGCATCGCGCGACTGAAAAGCTCGCGGAAACCAAAACTTTCATCCAGTCCGTGCCGTACATGGACCGCCTCGACTACGTGTCGATGATGGTCAACGAGCACGGCTACGTGATGGCGATCGAAAAGCTGCTCGGCATCGAAGTGCCGATTCGCGCGCAGTACATCCGCGTGATGTTCGACGAAGTCACGCGAGTGCTGAACCACCTGATGTGGATTGGCGCACACGCACTCGACGTCGGCGCGATGGCAGTATTCCTGTACGCGTTCCGCGAACGCGAAGACCTGATGGACGTATACGAAGCGGTGTCCGGCGCACGGATGCACGCGGCTTATTACCGTCCGGGTGGCGTGTACCGCGATCTGCCTGACGCAATGCCGCAATACAAAGCGTCGAAGATCCGCAATGCGAAGGCATTGTCGAGGATGAACGAGAACCGTCAAGGTTCGCTGCTCGACTTCATCGATGATTTCTTCACGCGTTTCCCAAAGTGTGTCGACGAATACGAAACGCTGCTCACCGACAATCGGATCTGGAAGCAGCGTCTGGTCGGTATCGGCGTGGTCAGCCCGGAACGTGCGCTGAACCTCGGTATGACCGGCGCGATGTTGCGCGGCTCGGGTATCGAGTGGGATCTGCGTAAGAAGCAGCCGTACGAAGTTTACGACAAGATGGATTTCGACATTCCGGTCGGTGTGAATGGCGACTGCTATGACCGATATCTGGTTCGCGTCGAAGAAATGCGCCAGTCCACGCGGATTGTGAAACAGTGCATTGAGTGGTTGCGTAAGAATCCGGGTCCGGTGATGGTCGACAATCACAAGGTTGCGCCGCCGTCGCGGGTCGGCATGAAGTCGAACATGGAAGATCTGATTCACCACTTCAAGCTTTTCACGGAAGGCTTCCATGTGCCGGAAGGCGAGGCATATGCCGCGGTGGAACATCCAAAGGGCGAGTTCGGTATCTACCTGATCTCGGACGGCGCGAACAAGCCGTATCGCCTGAAGATTCGGGCGCCGGGCTACGCGCACCTGTCCACGCTCGATGAAATGGCGCGCGGCCACATGATCGCCGACGCTGTGACGATCATCGGTACGCAGGACATCGTGTTCGGCGAAGTAGATCGCTAGGACGTATTCATCGGCGCGCGTCTTCAGATTGCACCGAAGCGCGCGTCAAGCAAAGGAACGCCGGGTCTGTCGCAACATGCAACGCGCGACGGGTTTTCGTTCGGTAGGAATTGAAAGAGTCGTGTCTGAAAATGATCTCAGCTGAAGGCCTGAAAGAAATCGATCGTGCGATCGCGAAGTATCCCGCCGATCAGAAACAGTCCGCCGTGATGTCGGCGCTGGCTACTGCTCAGGAAGAGCATGGCTGGCTGTCGCCCGAACTCATGCAGTTCGTCGCGGACTATCTCGGCATGCCGGCGGTCGCCGTGCAGGAGGTGGCCACCTTCTACACGATGTATGAGACCTCGCCGGTCGGCAAATACAAGATCACGCTTTGCACGAAC
Organism: Paraburkholderia sediminicola; assembly: GCF_046026675.1. GTDB lineage: Bacteria > Pseudomonadota > Gammaproteobacteria > Burkholderiales > Burkholderiaceae > Paraburkholderia > Paraburkholderia sediminicola_F. The sequence goes on from NZ_JAQQEY010000001.1 coordinate 1,196,811, forward strand.
CTGCCGTGCCAGCTCGGCCCTGATGGCGGCTCCGACAGTGCCGCTGATTATCTGAAGCAGAAGCTCGGCATCGACTTCGGCGAAACCACGGCTGACGGCAAGTTCACCTTGAAAGAAGGTGAATGCATGGGCTCGTGCGGCGATGCGCCGGTGATGCTGGTGAACAACCATCGCATGTGCAGCTTCATGAGCCGCGCGAAGATCGACCAGCTGCTCGAGGAACTTTCGAAATGACGTCTTTACACGATCGTCACATCAAACCGCTGATTCTCGCCGGCCTGAACGGCGACAACTGGCATCTCGAAGACTATGTGGCGCGCGGCGGTTACGCCCAGCTGCGCCGCATTCTGGAAGAAAAGATTCCGCCCGAGCAGGTGATCGCCGACGTCAAGGCGTCGGGTCTGCGCGGCCGTGGCGGCGCTGGCTTCCCGACCGGTCTGAAGTGGAGCTTCATGCCGCGTCAGTTCCCGGGGCAAAAGTACCTCGTCTGCAATTCGGACGAAGGCGAACCGGGCACGTTCAAAGACCGCGACATCCTGCGTTTCAATCCGCACTCGCTGATTGAAGGCATGGCCATCGGCGCGTACGCGATGGGCATCACGGTCGGCTACAACTATATCCACGGCGAAATCTGGGAAGTCTACAAACGCTTCGAAGAAGCGTTGGAAGAAGCCCGTCGCGCCGGATTCCTTGGCGACAACATCATGGGTTCGGGCTTCTCGTTCGAGTTGCATGCGCACCACGGTTACGGCGCCTACATTTGCGGCGAAGAGACCGCGCTGCTCGAATCGCTCGAAGGCAAGAAAGGCCAGCCGCGCTTCAAGCCGCCGTTTCCGGCGAGCTTCGGCGTGTACGGCAAGCCGACCACGATTAACAACACCGAGACGTTCGCCGCGGTGCCGTTCCTGCTTGCGATCGGTCCGCAGAATTACCTCGAAATCGGCAAGCCGAATAACGGTGGCACGAAGATCTTCTCGGTTGCCGGTGACGTCGAGCGTCCGGGCAACTATGAAATTCCGCTCGGCACTCCGTTCGCCACGCTGATGGAACTGGCCGGCGGCATGCGCGGCGGCAAGAAGATCAAGGCCGTGATTCCAGGCGGCTCGTCGGCGCCGGTGATTCCAGGCGAAATGATGATGCAGACCGACATGGACTACGACTCGATCGCCAAGGCTGGCTCGATGCTCGGCTCCGGCGCGGTCATCGTGATGGACGAAACGCGCTGCATGGTCCGTTCGCTGCTGCGTCTGTCGTATTTCTATTACGAAGAGTCGTGCGGTCAGTGCACGCCGTGCCGCGAAGGCACCGGCTGGCTGTATCGCGTCGTGCATCGTATCGAACACGGGCTCGGCCGTCCGGAAGATCTGGATCTGCTGAACTCGGTCGCTGAGAACATCATGGGCCGCACGATTTGCGCGCTCGGCGATGCAGCGGCCATGCCGGTTCGCGGCATGCTCAAGCACTACTGGGACGAATTCGAATATCACGTCGCCCACAAGCATTGCCTCGTCGGCGGTCACGCCGGTGCGGCGACGGCGTCGGAAACAGTGGCTGCCTAAGTACGCCAGGTAACGCATCAGAACACGTCATCCGCGGGATTCATCGTCTGAAACGGGCGATGAACAGGGCGAACGATTGAGCGGTAACAGGTTAAGGAAGATTGACCATCATGGTTGAACTTGAAATAGACGGCAAGAAAGTAGAGGTGCCTGAAGGCAGCATGGTGATCCAGGCTGCGCATAAGGTTGACACGTACATTCCTCACTTCTGCTATCACAAGAAGCTGTCGATTGCGGCCAACTGCCGGATGTGTCTGGTCGATGTCGAAAAGATGCCGAAGGCCGTGCCCGCATGCGCCACGCCGGTGTCGGCGGGCATGATCGTGCGCACCAAGTCGGACAAGGCCGTGAAGGGCCAGCAAGCCGTGATGGAATTCCTGCTGATCAACCACCCGCTGGATTGCCCGATCTGCGATCAGGGTGGTGAGTGTCAGTTGCAGGATCTGGCGGTGGGTTACGGCAAGTCGTCGTCGCGCTATAGCGAAGAAAAGCGCGTCGTGTTCCACAAGAACGTCGGCCCGCTGATCTCGATGGAAGAAATGTCGCGTTGCATTCACTGCACACGTTGCGTCCGCTTCGGCCAGGAAGTCGCCGGCGTGATGGAACTCGGCATGCTGGGCCGCGGCGAGCATTCGGAAATCACATCGTTCGTCGGCAAGACGGTCGACTCCGAACTGTCGGGCAACATGATCGACCTGTGCCCGGTGGGCGCGCTGACCAGCAAGCCGTTCCGTTACAGCGCCCGCACGTGGGAATTGTCGCGCCGCAAGTCGGTGAGCCCGCACGATTCCGTCGGCGCAAACCTCGTGGTGCAAGTGAAGAACAATCGCGTGATGCGTGTTCTACCGTTCGAAAACGAATCCATCAACGAATGCTGGATTTCGGACAAGGACCGTTTCTCGTACGAAGGTCTGAACAGCCCTGAACGTCTCACGCAGCCGATGCTCAAGCAAGGCGGCAAGTGGGTCGAGACCGACTGGCAATCCGCGCTTGAATACGTGGTCAAGGGTCTGAAAGGCATCAAGGGCGACCACGGCGCGAACGCGCTGGCCGCGCTCGGTAGCGCCCACAGCACTGTCGAAGAACTGTTCCTGTTGAAGCAACTGGCCCAGGCGGTCGGCACGCCTAACGTCGACTTCCGTCTGCGTCAGTCGGATTTCTCCGCACCTGCCAACGGTGCGCCGTGGCTCGGTACGGCGATCGCCGACCTCTCGAACCTCGACGCCGCTTTGGTGATCGGTTCGGATCTGCGCCGCGATCATCCGCTGTTTGCCGCGCGTCTGCGTCAAGCCGCCAAGAGCGGCACGAAGCTGACTTTGGTGCAAGCCACCAACGACGACGCATTGATTCCGCAAGCACAGCGCGTGGTTGCCGCACCGTCGGCATGGCTCGACGCATTGGCCGGCATCGCTGGTGCGGTCTCGGAAGCAAACGGCGTTGCACTGCCGGAAGCCTTCGCCGGCACGCAGCCGACGGACGCCAACAAACAGGTCGCGAAGTCGCTCGCCACTGGCGAGCAGCGCGTGGTGTTGCTCGGCAACGGCGCAGTCCGTCATCCGGACTTCGCCGCGATTCACGCCGCGGCGCAATGGATCGCAGACGCGACCGGCGCGACGCTGGGGTTCCTCACGGAAGCCGCCAACACGGTCGGCGCGCATCTCGCGAACGCATTGCCGGGCGAGGGTGGTTTGAACGCTCGCGAAGTGTTCGAGCAACCGCGCAAGGGTTATGTGTTGCTGAACGTCGAACCGGAATTCGACACGGCCAATCCGGCGCAGGCTTTGGCCGCGCTGAAGCAGGCTGAAATGGTCGTCGTGATGTCGCCGTTCCAGATGGGCGCTGAATACGCTGACGTTCTGCTGCCGATCGCACCGTTTACGGAAACGGCCGGCACGTTCGTCAACGCCGAAGGTACCGTGCAGACGTTTAACGGCGTCGTGCGCCCGCTCGGCGACACGCGTCCTGCATGGAAGGTTCTGCGCGTCCTGGGCAGCCTGCTCGGCGTGCCGGGTTTCGAATTCGACACCTCGGAAGAAGTGCGCACGGCAGCCCTCGGCGATGGCGAGATCAAGTCGCGTCTGTCGAACAAGACGGGCGCCACGGTTGCACGCGGCAAGGCAGCGAAGGCAGCGGAAGGCAAGTTCGAGCGTATCGCCGACGTGCCGATTTACCACGCCGACGCGCTGGTGCGTCGTGCTGAATCTCTGCATCTGACGGCAGCGGCGCGCGCAGCGAATTCGGTCGGTCTGCCGGCTGCGCTGTTCGACAAACTGGGTTTGAAGGAAGGCGACGCAGTGCGCGTGCGCCAGGGCGAGCAATCGGTGCAGTTGCCGGCCGTGCGCGACGCAAATCTTGCGGAGACGGTCGTCCGCGTATCGGCGGCTACGCCTGCCGGTGCAGCGCTGGGCAGCCTGTTCGGTGAACTGGTGGTGGAGAAGGCGTAAATGAGCTTGTTCGATACGATCAACTCGGGCGGCACCCAGCTTCTCGGTGTGGCATGGCCCACGGTGTGGGCACTGGTGCGCATCCTGGTGGTGGCCGTCGTGATCCTGCTGTGCGTGGCTTACCTGATTCTGTGGGAGCGTAAGCTGATCGGCTGGATGCACGTGCGTCTCGGGCCGAACCGCGTGGGCCCGGCAGGTTTGCTGCAGCCGATCGCCGACGTGCTGAAGCTGTTGCTGAAAGAAGTGATTCAGCCGGCTCAGGCGAGCCGCTGGATCTACATGATCGCGCCGATCATGGTGGTGGTGCCGGCCTTCGCGGTCTGGGCGGTGATTCCGTTCCAGGCGGGCGCGGTTCTCGGTGACATCAACGCGGGTCTGCTTTACGCAATGGCGATCTCGTCCGTCGGCGTGTATGGCGTGATTCTGGCGGGCTGGGCGTCGAACTCGAAATACGCGTTCCTCGGTGCCATGCGCGCGGCCGCCCAAATGGTCTCGTACGAAATTTCGATGGGCTTTGCGCTCGTCGTCGTGCTGATGACTGCGGGCAGTCTGAATCTGTCGGAGATCGTCGGTTCGCAGGAGCGCGGCATTTTCGCCAGCTACGGCCTGAACTTCCTGTCGTGGAACTGGCTGCCGCTCTTGCCGATGTTCGTCGTGTACTTCATCTCGGGCATCGCCGAAACGAACCGTCACCCGTTCGACGTGGTGGAAGGTGAGTCGGAAATCGTCGCGGGCCACATGATCGATTACTCGGGGATGGCGTTTGCGCTGTTCTTCCTCGCCGAGTACATCAACATGATCGTGATCTCGGCATTGGCTGCAACACTGTTCCTCGGCGGCTGGAGCGCACCGTTCGGCTTCCTGTCGTTTGTCCCGGGCATCGTATGGCTCGTCGCCAAGGTTTTCTTCCTGCTGTCGATATTCATCTGGGCGCGTGCCACGTTCCCGCGCTATCGCTATGACCAGATCATGCGTCTGGGCTGGAAGATTTTCATTCCGGTTTGCGTGGTGTGGCTCATCGTGGTCGGCTTCTGGATCATGTCGCCGTTGAATATCTGGAAATAAAGGGCGGATGAACCTATGACCGCAATCCAAAACTTTTTCAAAACCTTCTTCCTGACGGAGCTGCTCAAAGGCCTCGCGCTGACCGGACGTTACACGTTCCAGCGCAAGGTGACGGTGCAGTTCCCGGAAGAGAAGACCCCGATTTCGCCGCGTTTTCGCGGCCTGCATGCGCTGCGCCGCTATGAAAACGGCGAAGAACGCTGCATCGCCTGCAAGCTGTGCGAAGCGGTGTGCCCGGCACTCGCCATCACGATCGAATCGGAAACCCGTGCGGATAACACGCGCCGCACGACGCGTTACGACATCGATCTGACCAAATGCATCTTCTGCGGTTTCTGCGAAGAGAGCTGCCCGGTCGATTCGATCGTCGAGACGCACATTCTCGAATATCACGGCGAGAAGCGTGGCGACCTGTATTTCACGAAAGACATGTTGCTGGCCGTGGGCGATCGCTACGAAGCAGAGATCGCTGCGAGCAAGGCAGCCGACGCACCGTATCGTTGAAGCACTTCAGTTGAAGCGGTAAACACGGCAGTAAATGCAGCAGTAACACGGCCTGTTGTCGGGCCGAGCGCCGCGGCCTGACCGCCGCGGCACGGCGCACCTGTGCGGATGTTCTGGCGGTTTCGGCCGCTTTTGCCCGCCACGTGCCAAAGAACAATGCCTGACGATGGCCTAACGATGAACCGGTAATCATGGAATTCACGACCGTACTGTTCTACATCTTCGCGCTGCTCCTGGTGGTTTCAGGGCTGAAGGTGATCACCTCGCGCAACCCGGTTTCGTCCGCACTGTTTCTGGTGCTGGCGTTCTTCAACGCAGCTGCGATCTGGATGCTGCTGCAGGCCGAGTTCCTCGCGATCCTGCTGGTGCTGGTGTATGTCGGCGCGGTGATGGTGCTGTTCCTGTTCGTCGTGATGATGCTGGACATCAACATCGACGTGCTGCGCAAAGACTTCAAACGCTTCGTGCCAATGGCCACGCTGGTGGGCGCAATCATCGTGATCGAGACAGCGCTGATCCTGTGGCACGGCTACGGCGCGACCGCCACGGCGCTGCGCGACACCACGGCTGCCGCGAACGGTATGGCCGACTGGTCGAACACGCGCCTGATCGGCAAGGTCATCTACACCGACTACATCTTCGCGTTCGAAGTCGCCGGCCTCGTGCTGCTGGTGGCGATCATCGCGGCGATTGCGCTGACTACGAGTCACAAGAAAGACAGCAAGCGCCAGAACGTCAGCGAGCAGGTCAAAGTGCGTGCTCAGGACCGTGTGCGTATCGTGAAGATGGCATCTGAAAAGACCGCGGCAACTGTCGCGGCGGAAGAAGCCGCCGCAGCGGCAGCCGCAGCGGCCGACTCGGCACCTGCTAAAAACAGCTGAGCGGACAGGAGATAGAAATCATGTTGACCCTTGCTCATTACCTTGTCCTCGGTGCGATCCTGTTTGCGATCAGCGTCGTGGGCATTTTCCTTAACCGCCGCAACGTCATCATCATCCTGATGGCGATCGAACTGATGCTGCTGGCGGTGAACACCAATTTCGTCGCGTTCTCGCATTACCTCGGCGACGTGCATGGTCAGATCTTCGTCTTCTTCGTGCTGACGGTTGCAGCAGCTGAAGCGGCGATCGGACTCGCAATTCTGGTGACCCTGTTCCGTAGCCTCGACACGATCAATGTCGAGGACCTCGATCAGCTCAAAGGTTAATTTCAGGTAAAGCGGTTATGTCAACGACACTCAATGAAAACCTGCTGCTGGCGATCCCGCTGGCACCGCTGGCCGGCTCCCTGATTGCGGGGCTGTTTGGGAAAGCGGTAGGGCGAGCCGGCGCGCATTCGGTCACGATCCTCGGCGTCGCGATCTCCTTCATCCTCTCGGCCATCGTATTCTTCCAGGTAATGGACGGCGCGAGTTTCAACGCGACGGTCTATGACTGGATGCAGATCGGCCAGACGAAGTTCGAGATCGGCTTCCTGGTCGACTCGCTGACGGCAATGATGATGTGTGTGGTGACCTTCGTGTCGCTCATGGTGCACATCTACACGATCGGCTACATGGCCGACGACGACGGCTACCAGCGTTTCTTCTCGTACATCTCGCTGTTCACGTTCTCGATGTTGATGCTCGTGATGAGCAACAACTTCCTGCAGCTGTTCTTCGGCTGGGAAGCGGTGGGTCTGGTGTCGTACCTGCTGATCGGCTTCTACTTCACCCGTCCGACGGCGATCTACGCGAACATGAAGGCGTTCATCGTGAACCGCATCGGCGACTTCGGGTTCCTGCTCGGTATCGGCCTGCTGTTCGCATTCGCCGGCTCGATGAACTACGGCGACGTCTTCGCGAAGCGCACCGAACTTGCAGCATTGAGCTTCCCGGGTACGGACTGGGGTCTGCTGACGGTCGCCTGTATTTGCCTCTTCATCGGCGCGATGGGTAAGTCGGCGCAGTTCCCGCTGCACGTCTGGCTGCCGGATTCGATGGAAGGCCCGACGCCGATCTCCGCACTGATTCACGCGGCAACCATGGTGACGGCCGGTATCTTCATGGTCACGCGCATGTCGCCGCTGTTCGAACTGTCGGATACGGCGCTGTCGTTCGTGATGGTGATCGGAGCGATCACGGCGCTGTTCATGGGCTTCCTCGGGATCGTCCAGAACGACATCAAGCGCGTGGTGGCTTACTCGACGCTGTCGCAGCTCGGTTACATGACGGTCGCCCTCGGCGCATCGGCTTACTCGGTCGCCGTGTTCCACCTGATGACGCACGCGTTCTTCAAGGCGCTGCTGTTCCTCGGCGCGGGTTCCGTGATTATCGGCATGCACCACGATCAGGACATCCGCAACATGGGCGGCCTGCGCAAGTACATGCCGATCACGTGGATCACGTCGCTGGTTGGTTCGCTCGCGCTGATCGGCACGCCGTTCTTCTCCGGCTTCTACTCGAAAGACTCGATCATCGACGCAGTGAAGCTGTCGCATCTGCCGGGTTCGGGTTTCGCGTATTTCGCGGTGGTGGCGAGCGTGTTCGTTACTGCGCTGTATTCGTTCCGTATGTACTTCCTGGTGTTCCATGGCAAGGAGCGCTTCCGCGATCCAAAGCATCCGGAATCGCCGATGGGCATCGAAGCAGCAGCGCATGCGCATGACGGTCACGGCCATGACGCACACGGCCATGGCCATGGTCACGACGACCATGCGCACGAGCCGCATGAAACGCCGTGGGTGGTGTGGTTGCCGCTGGTGCTGCTGGCGATTCCGTCGGTGGTGATCGGTGCGATCGGTGTCGGTCCGATGCTGTTCGGCGACTTCTTCCAGCACGGCGTGGCGTTCGACAAGGTCATCTTCATCGGCGAAAACCATCCGGCGCTGCATGAGATGGCGGAAGAATTCCAGGGTTGGGCGTCGATGGGTCTGCACTCGGCTTCGGGTCTGCCGGTGTGGCTGGCACTCGCGGGTGTCGTGGTCGCGTGGTTCCTGTACCTGGTTCGTCCTGATCTGCCGGCTGTCATCAAGCGTGCGTTCGGTCCGATCTACACACTGCTCGACAACAAGTACTACATGGACAAGATCAATGACGTCGTGTTTGCGCGGGGCGCCGTGGCGATTGGCCGTGGTCTCTGGAAGGAAGGCGACGTCGTGGTTATCGACGGTATCGTCAACGGCAGCGCACGCTTTATCGGCTGGTTTGCCGGCGTGATCCGCTTCCTCCAATCCGGCTACATCTACCACTACGCGTTTGCCATGATTATCGGCATGTTGGGGCTCCTGACCCTGTTTGTAACGCTCGGCGGCAAATAAGGCGAGGGACACTAATGCACGCTTATCCGATTCTCAGTATCGCGATCTGGTTACCGATCCTCGTAGGTCTGTTGGTCTTGGCTATTGGTTCCGACCGGAACCCGGCTCCGGCGCGCTGGATTGCGCTGATCGGCTCGGTCGTCAGCTTCATCGTGACGATCCCGCTGATTACGGGTTTTGATTCGAGTACCGCCGATCTGCAGTTCGTCGAAAAGGCGAACTGGATCGAGCGCTTCAATATCACGTACCACTTGGGTGTCGACGGCATCTCGATGTGGTTTGTCGTGTTGACCGCATTGATTACGGTGATCGTCGTGATCGCCGCGTGGGAAGTCATCACGAAGAATGTGGCGCAGTACCTCGCTGCGTTCCTGATCCTCTCCGGCATCATGGTCGGCGTGTTCAGCTCAGCGGACGGCATGCTGTTCTACGTGTTCTTCGAGGCGACGCTGATCCCGATGTACATCATCATCGGCGTGTGGGGTGGGGCGAACCGCGTGTATGCGGCGTTCAAGTTCTTCCTGTACACGCTGATGGGCTCGCTGTTGATGCTGGTTGCGTTGCTGTACCTGTACATCCAGACCGGCACGTTCGATCTGGCTACGTGGCAGAACGCGCAGATCGGCATGACCCCGCAGATATTGATATTTATAGCGTTCTTCATGGCCTTCGCGGTGAAGGTGCCGATGTGGCCGGTTCACACGTGGTTGCCTGACGCCCACGTGGAAGCGCCGACCGGCGGTTCGGTCGTGCTGGCCGCGATCATGCTGAAGCTGGGCGCCTACGGTTTCGTGCGCTTCTCGCTGCCGATCGCACCGGACGCAAGCCACTTCCTTGCTCCAGTCGTTATTACGTTGTCGCTGATCGCAGTGATCTACATCGGTCTGGTCGCGATGGTGCAGACCGACATGAAGAAGCTGGTCGCGTATTCGTCGATCGCGCACATGGGTTTCGTGACGCTTGGTTTCTTCATCTTCAATCAGCTCGGCGTGGAAGGCGCGATCGTGCAGATGATCTCGCACGGCTTCGTGTCGGGCGCGATGTTCCTGAGCATTGGCGTGCTGTACGACCGTATGCACTCGCGTCAGATTGCCGATTACGGCGGCGTCGTCAACGTGATGCCGAAGTTCGCGGCGTTCGTGATGCTGTTCTCCATGGCCAATTGCGGCTTGCCGGGTACCTCCGGTTTCGTCGGCGAGTTCATGGTGATTCTGGCTGCTGTCCAGTACAACTTCTGGATTGCAGGCGGTGCGGCTGTCACGCTGATTCTCGGCGCGGCCTATACGCTGTGGATGTACAAACGGGTGTACTTCGGCGCGATCGCCAACGATCACGTGAAGGGTCTCGTTGACATCAACCGTCGCGAATTTTTCATGCTGGCAGTGCTCGCTGCACTGACGCTGTTCATGGGCCTGTATCCGAAGCCCTTTACCGATGTGATGCACGTATCCGTGGAAAACCTCCTCTCCCACGTCGCGCAGTCCAAACTGCCGTTGCCACAGTAATGCAGAGCGGAGGAATTTAAAGATCATGCAAAACGCCCCTATGACTGCCCTGTTGCCCGACGCACTGGTGATGCTCGCCGTTGTGGTCGCGTGGCTCAACGACACGTTCGTCGGCCAGGCCGGTCGCCGTACCACGTATTTCATCGCGTTCTTCTCGACGCTGATTGCCGGCATCTGGTTCGCGGTGAACGCGTTCGACCCGCAGATTCACTACTTCTTCGGTCACATGTATGTGGTGGATTCGTTCGCCAGCGTGATGAAGGCGGTGGTGACGCTCGGCTACGCAGTGTCGATCGTTTATTCGCGCCGGTACCTCGAGGATCGCGGGCTGTTCCGCGGCGAATTCTTCCTGTTGGGCATGTTCTCGTTGCTCGGTCAGCTCGTGATGATCTCCGGCAACAACTTCCTGACGCTGTATCTCGGTCTGGAACTGATGTCGCTGTCGCTGTACGCTGCGATCGCACTGCGTCGTGACGCGGCGCCGTCGAACGAAGCCGCCATGAAGTACTACGTGCTCGGCGCGCTGGCTTCCGGCTTCCTGCTGTACGGCATTTCCATGTTGTACGGTGCAACCGGTTCGCTCGACCTGAACGAAGTGTTCAAGGCGATCGGCACGAGCCACTACGATCCGAGCGTGCTGCTGTTCGGCGTGATCTTCATCGTGGCAGGTGTGGCATTCAAGATGGGCGCGGTGCCGTTCCACATGTGGGTGCCTGATGTGTATCAGGGCGCTCCGACGGCCATGACGCTGATGGTCGGCGGCGGTCCGAAGGTGGCGGCATTCGCGTGGGGCCTGCGCTTTCTCGTGATGGGTCTGCTGCCGCTGGCGGTTGAATGGCAGGAAATGCTGGTGATCCTGGCGGCGCTGTCGCTGATCGTCGGCAACATCACCGGTATCGTGCAACGCAACGTCAAGCGGATGCTCGCGTATTCGGCGATCTCGAACATGGGCTTCGTGCTGCTGGGACTGCTGGCCGGTGTGGTCGACCACAAGACCACGGGCGCTGCCAACGCGTACGGCTCGGCGATGTACTACAGCATCGTCTACCTGATTACGACGATGGGCACCTTCGGCATCATCATGCTGCTGGCACGCCGCGATTTCGAAGCGGATACGCTCGAAGACTTCAAGGGCCTGAATCAACGCAGCCCGGTGTTCGCGTTCGTCATGATGGTGATGATGTTCTCGCTCGCCGGCATCCCGCCCGCGGTCGGCTTCTACGCCAAGCTCGCGGTGCTGCAGGCGACCATGAATGCCGGGTTGACCTGGCTGACCGTGTTGGCCGTGATCACCTCGCTGTTCGGTGCCTTCTACTACCTGCGTATCGTCAAGTTGATGTACTTTGACGAACCGCAAGACAAATCGCCGATCCTCGCCGACACGAGCACGCGCGCTTTGCTGGCGCTCAATGGTGTTGCCGTGCTGGTTCTCGGCATCGTGCCGGATCCGCTGTTGAAGGCCTGCCTGCAGGCTATCCAGCACACGCTGCTGCTCTGATGTCGGCTGCGGGTTGGTTTATCGTGTTGTTGGCGCTGGTCGGCGCCAACCTGCCGTTCCTGAATCAGCGCCTCTTCGCCGCCGTGCCGTTGAAAGCGGTGAAGAAGAGCGCCTGGATCCGGATTGCCGAGTTGATCGTGCTGTACTTTGTGGTCGGCGCGCTCGGTTTCCTGCTGGAAGCGCGCGCGGGTAACCGCTTCGAGCAGGGGTGGCAGTTCTACGCGATTACGTTCGCGCTGTTCGTCGTATTCGCATTCCCCGGCTTTACCTTCCAGTATCTCGTCAAACGTCGTTGACGGCGTCTCGCCGTCGCGCACCACGCTGTCCTGAGGTCGCACATGGCTGAACTTCCCGATCACGACGCCGCGCTCACCGAGACCTGTCTCGAGAGCAAAACGATCCATCAAGGGCCATTCCTGACGCTCAAGTGCGATAAGGTCCGCTTGCCCGACGGTAAACAGGCCACTCGCGAGTACGTTCAGCATCCGGGCGCCGTGATGGTGATTCCGCTATTCGACGACGGCCGCGTGTTGCTGGAAAGCCAGTACCGCTATCCGATGGGCAAGGTCATGGTCGAGTATCCGGCGGGCAAGCTTGATCCGAACGAAGGCGCGCTGGCCTGCGCGAAACGCGAGTTGCAGGAAGAGACCGGCTATACGGCGCGCGAGTATGTTTATCTGACGCGCATTCATCCGATCATTTCCTACTCGACTGAGTTCATCGATATTTACCTTGCGCGTGGGCTGACTGCCGGCGAACGCAAACTCGACGACGGCGAATTCCTCGAACTGTTCACAGCCAGCGTTACCGATATGTTGGAGTGGGTACGGACGGGCAAGGTGACGGACGTGAAAACCATCATTGGCACGTTCTGGCTGGAGAAGGTTTTGGCGGGTACCTGGGCAATGGCCGAGCCGCAATAGCGCGCACGGTTCAGAACGCAAGAACGCTGAACGGGCGCGACTCACACGCCGGTTAGAAAATCCGCAAAAAAAGCCCCTGTTGGTCCACGACCGGCAGGGGCTTTGTAATTGTGCGCGCGATATTGACTCAATGCGTAACCCGTGTCTGAAAAACGGGTTCCAGTCCTATGCCATCTGACAGTCTCGCCCCGTGGCCATTGTCACTCTAGTATCGGCGTCTGGCAGCGGGTTTTGTTATCGCACTTCTTTTGGATAACGAAGCGTGGGGATGTATTCGGTCACGGCCGCGCACGCATGGTTGTCACTTGACAACCATGCGTGCACGGACTAAATTGGAGGGTATAGATGGTTCGTGGAGTCCATTCAAAGAAAGAGGTCGAGGCCGCGCTGGCTTACGCGGAAAGAAACGGCTGGCGTGTGCAAGGCGGCAGCAAAGGTCACGCATGGGGAAAGATTTACTGTCCTTACAACGACGCGGAATGCCGTTGCGGCGAGTTCTGCATCTCGAGTGTGTGGAGTACGCCGAAGAATCCCGGCAATCACGCAAAGCACCTCAGGCGCATTGTCGACAACTGTACGACCCGCCGGCAGTAAAAGTGTTCGAAGGGCATAAGCCCGCAGTTGAATGAAGGCAGGGGTAGTTTATGGAATATGTGTTCACCTTGAAGTACCGGCTTGCGGCTGAAGACTGCGATCTTGACGAGATCGTCGAGCGGCTGGGCGAAGCCGGATGCGACGACGCTACGATCGGCGTGGGGCAACCGGGGCGCATGGCGCTGGTTTTTGTTCGCGAAGGCGCGTCGGCGTTGGAAGCGCTCGTCAGTGCACTCAAAGATATCAAACGCGCAGTGCCGTCTGCGCGCCTTGTCGAGGCGGGGCCGGATTTCGTCGGCCTGACGGATGTCGCTGAGGTCGCGGGCGTGTCACGGCAAAACATGCGTAAGCTGATGCTGAGCCATGCAATCGACTTTCCGCCGCCGGTTCACGAAGGTAGTGCGTCGGTGTGGCATCTGTCGGACATCCTTGGCTGGCTGACCACGCGTGGCGGGTATGACATCAAGGCGGACGTATTCGATGTCGCGAAATCGGCCAAACAGATCAACCTTGCCAAAGAGGCGCGCGAACTCGAACCGCAGCTTAACCGCCGACTCGAATTTCTGGTGGCTTAAAAGGTGCGCCGCGGCCAGCTGCGCGAACCCATGAGCTCCACACGGCCAGCGTGCCTTTCTGTTGACAGGTTCGGTGTGCCGTTCACCGATTGAGCTACCTTCGGCAGCCCACTGCGCAAAGCGTTAAAATCGCGCACCGCGTTCGATTTGTCAGCGACGCCTGGCGTCAACGCGCCGCTCGTAAAAATTTACGAACGACCGTTCACAAATTTCCATTTTGCGCTAAACTGGCACGCAAGCCCTGATTCCACATGAAGGTCCTCGATTTACAGTGTCCGCATGGCCATCGGTTCGAAGGTTGGTTTGCTTCGGCTGATGACTTCGAGTCGCAGCAGTCCCGCAAGCTCGTCGAATGTCCGATCTGCGGAGCGAATGAAGTGAGCCGTCTGCCGTCGGCGCCGCGACTGAATCTGTCGGGGGCGACCGAAGCGAAAGTCCCTGCGGATACGGGAGAAATGCAGGCGCGCGTCATGCGTGCCTTGCGCGAGGTACTGGAAAAGACTGAGAACGTGGGCGACCGCTTCGCCGAGGAAGCACGGCGCATCCACTACAACGAAGCGCCTGCACGCAATATTCGCGGTGTTACGACACCGGAAGACGCGAAAGCTTTGGTCGAAGAAGGCATCGAAGTGATGCCGCTGCCGGTCCCGGCTGCCTTGAAGGAACCGCTGCAATAGCGCAGTGGCTCACTGGCAGCGGGCGGTCGCGGCCAGGAGACACGACGCATGAATCTGGACTATTCCCCCGCTGACGACGCGTTCCGCGCCGATATCCGCGCCTGGCTCGAAGCGAATCTGCCTCGCGAGCTGAGCGACAAGGTACTAAACCACAAGCGTCTGAACCGCGAAGACTTCGCGGGTTGGCACAAGCTGCTCGGCAAGCGCGGCTGGTCGGTCATCGCATGGCCGAAAGAATACGGCGGCCCGGGCTGGGACGCGACCCAACGGCATATCTGGGACGAAGAGTGCGCGCGTATTGGCGCGCCGTCCGTGCTGCCGTTCGGCGTCTCGATGGTGGCGCCCGTGCTGATGAAGTACGGCAATGAGGCACAGAAACGCCACCATCTGCCGCGCATTCTCGACGGCACGGACTGGTGGTGTCAGGGCTATTCCGAACCGGGATCCGGTTCCGACCTGGCCTCGCTGCGTACGCGCGCCGAGCGCGTTGGCGATCACTACGTGGTCAACGGTCAGAAAACCTGGACTACGCTCGGCCAGTACGCCGACATGATGTTCTGCCTCGTGCGCACCGATAGCGGCGCGAAAAAGCAGGAGGGCATCTCGTTCTTGCTGATCGACATGAAAACGCCCGGTATTACCGTGCGCCCGATCATCACGCTGGACGAAGACCACGAAGTCAACGAAGTCTTTTTCGAAGACGTGAAGGTGCCGGTCGAGAATCTGGTCGGCGAAGAGAATCGTGGCTGGACCTATGCGAAGTACCTGCTCGGGCACGAACGCACGGGCATTGCGCGCGTCGGGCAATCGAAGCGCGAACTCGTATTCCTGAAGCGCCTCGCACTGGATCAGAAGAAGAACGGCAAGCCGTTGCTGCAAGATCCTGTGTTCGCCGCGAAAGTCGCGAGCCTCGAGATCGAACTGATGGCGCTCGAAGTCACCGTACAGCGCGTGGTCGCCAATGAAACGGGCGGGCGTGGGCCGGGTCCGGAAGCTTCGATGCTCAAGATCAAGGGCACAGAAGTGCAACAGGCGCTGACCGAACTGATGTTCGAAGCGGTCGGACCGCTCGCCGCGCCATTCGACGTGCCGTTCCTCGAAGGCGAACGCGAGCATAGCCTCGCCGGTGACGATGACGCCGCGCCGCTGGCCGCGTACTACTTCAACTTCCGCAAGACGTCAATTTACGGCGGCTCGAACGAAATTCAAAAGAACATCATCGCGCAGATGATTCTCGGACTCTGAGGAGCGGCGCATGGACTTCACTTTCAACGACGAACAACAGCAATTCGCTGACGCGCTGCGCCGCTACCTTGACAAGAGCTACGGGTTCGAATCGCGCCAGGCGATCGTGCAATCGGAAGCCGGTGTGTCGGACGCGCACTGGACAGCTTTTACCGAACTGGGCCTGACTGCCTTGCCGGTGCCGGAAGCGCAAGGTGGCTTCAACGGCAGCCCGATCGACATGCTGGTGGTCATGCAGGAGCTCGGCCGTGCTCTGGTGGTCGAGCCGTACTGGGCGACTGCTGTGGGTATCGAGGCGCTGCGGCTGGCGGGCACCGGGCAGGGCGAAGACGCGTCGCTGCTCGAACGTGCGGCCCAGGGCGAGATTAAGCTGGCAGTGGCATTTCACGAGCCGCACGCTCGCTACGATCTGTTCGAGGTCGACACGGTTGCGAACGGTCAGGGTAATCGGCAGACGTTGACCGGAACGAAATCGGTTGTATTGCACGGCGCGCAAGCGGACTGCTGGATTGTGCCGGCTCGGCTGAATGGCGAGATCGCGCTTTTTGTGGCCGCCCGCGATGCGGCCGGCGTCAAGGTCACTGACTATCGCACAATCGACGGCCAGCGCGCCGCGACACTCGAGTTCGATGGCACGCCTGCACGCCAGCTCACCGGCAAACACTCGGGTGCCGCGGCGCTTGAGCACATTGCAGACTACGGCACGGTATTGCTGTGCGCGGAAGCGGTTGGCGCGCTCGACGCACTGAACCACGCAACGGGCGAGTACACCAGGACGCGCCAGCAGTTCGGCCAGCCGATCGCGCGTTTCCAGGCGCTACAGCATCGTATGGTCGAGATGTTGATTCACACCGAGCAGGCACGTTCGATCACTTATCTGGCGGCCGTGCGTTACAGCAGCGCAGACGCCGACGAACGTCGCCGTGCCGTCTCCGCAGCGAAGGCGCGGGTCGGCCAGGCCGCCCGTTTCGTCGGTCAGCAGGCGGTGCAGTTGCACGGCGGCATGGGCGTCACGAACGAGGTCGCCGCGGCGCATCTGTTCAAACGTCTTGCTATCATCGAAACCACATTGGGCGATGTCGATCACCATCTCGCGCGTTTCGCCGCGCTGCCCGGTTTTGTCTCGACCGAAGCCTGATCAGCCGGTCGAATCGGATAAGAAAGAGGTGTGCGATGGGTCTGAGTTACGAGGACATGGTAGTCGGCACGACTACGGAAATCGGCAAGCATACTTTCACGCGTGAAGAGATCGTCGAGTTCGCGGAGAAGTTCGATCCGCAGCCGTTTCACCTGGACGAGGCTGCAGCCGCAGCGTCGCCGTTTCGCGGACTGGTCGCAAGCGGTTGGCATACCTGTTCGGTCATGATGGGCATGCTGGTGCGCAACGCGATCGCGGGTTCCACGTCGATGGGCTCGCCCGGTATCGACGAGATTCGCTGGCTGAAGCCGGTGCGTGTCGGTGACACGATCACGATGATGAACGCGGTGCTCGACAAACGTGTTTCGGAGAGCAAGCCGGATCGCGGCATCGTTTCGACGCAGTGGGAAGGCATCAACCAGCACGGCGAAACCGTGATTACGGTGCGTTCGAAGGGCTTGTTCGGACTGCGCAATCCAGGTGCCACGTCATGACGGGCAGCAGCGCGGTAGCCGCCGTAACGTTTGGCGACGCAGCGGCGTTGCGTGCGCTGATTGACGCTGAGCCGCTCGTTAGCGACTGGCTGACGGTCGATCAGGCTAGCGTCGATCGTTTCGCTGAGGCTACCGGCGATCATCAGTGGATTCACGTCGACCCCGAGCGGGCGCGGCGTGAGTCACCGTTTGGTGGTCCGGTCGCGCATGGGTTCATGACGCTATCGTTGATTCCGGCGCTGCTCGGCAAGACGGTGGCGCTTAAGCAGCGTATGGGCGTCAACTACGGATTGAATCGTGTGCGGTTCACGTCGCCGGTGCTGGTCGGCTCACAGTTGCGCGCCCGGTTTGCGGTGGAATCCGTCACCGACGTTGACAACGCCGGTGTGCAGGTTGAGTGGAATGTGACGCTGGAGAGGCAGGGCAGTGAGCGGCCGGTCTGCGTCGCGGAGTTCATCACACGGCATTATTTCTGACCGTTCATAGCCGACTGGTTGGCAAAAAAAGCGCGAGTGGCAGTGATGCCATCTCGCGCTTTTTTATGTTGACGCCTCAACAGATGGCAATGCCGCGGTCGTTGTCAGGGCGAACGAGAGCGCCGATGCCAAGGGACGAAGGCATGCCTACCGCTTCGCGTACTGCGTCGCGCCGAACAGCATTTCCTTAGCCTTGTCGTCCATGAGCGGCTTGCGGGCCGACGCCAGCACGTCAACACCACGTACCACCGCCGGACGCGCTGCAATTTCTTCGTGCCACCGCTTCACATTCGGGAGCGTATCCAGCTCGATGCCCTGGTTTTGCCACGAGCGCGTCCACGGAAATGCGGCGATGTCAGCGATCGTGTAGTCGTTGCCGGCCAGATATCGTGTCTTGCCGAGCTGCGCATCCATCACGCCATAGAGACGCCGCGTTTCGTTCGTGTAGCGATTGATTGCGTATTCGATTGGCTCCGGTGCGTAGATACGGAAATGATGCGTTTGCCCGAGCATCGGGCCGAGGCCGCCCATCTGGAACATCAGCCACTGCAGGGTGGCATAGCGTGCGGCCGGATCAGTCGGCAGGAACTTGCCGGCTTTCTCCGCGAGGTAAATCAGAATCGCGCCTGATTCGAACAGCGCGAACGGCTTGCCGTCGGCGTCTTTAGGACCTTCGGAATCGACGATCGCCGGAATCTTGTTGTTCGGGCTAATCGCGAGGAACTCGGGTTTGAACTGGTCGCCCGCGCCGATATCGACGCCGTGCGCCGTGTACGCGAGGCCCGTTTCCTCGAGCATGATGTGAACCTTGTGGCCGTTCGGGGTTGCCCAGCTATAGACGTCGATCATCCTGGCTCCTTCGTTTCGTGAAAGCGGCGCCACAAAGGGCGCCGCTGTTGACGAAAATTAGAGCATAGATCGGCCAATGCTGCTGGCCGCGGACCCGGGCGCCGTCGGCTACCGCCCCGACCCCGACGTCAAACCCGCGTAATCGGCGTTTCCACTCGGGCCGCAGCACCCGCATCCATATAACGCGCCAGTTCGAGCTTTGCGATCGCGTTGCGGTGCACTTCGTCGGGGCCATCGGCGAAGCGCAACGTTCGGGCGTTGGCGTACGCATACGCCAACGGGAAGTCGTCGCTGACGCCGCCGCCGCCGTGCGCCTGGATCGCCCAGTCGATTACCTGGCATGCCATATTTGGCGCGACCACCTTGATCATGGCGATCTCGCCACGCGCACCCTTGTTGCCGACCGTGTCCATCATGTACGCGGTCTTCAGCGTCAGCAGACGCGCCTGTTCGATCATGCACCGCGCTTCGGCCATGCGTTCCTGCGTGACACCCTGTGCGGAAACCGGCTTGCCGAAAGCGACGCGCTGCATGGAGCGTTTGGCCATGAGTTCGAGCGCGCGCTCGGCGAGACCGATCAAGCGCATGCAGTGGTGGATGCGTCCCGGTCCGAGGCGCCCTTGTGCGATTTCGAAGCCGCGCCCTTCGCCGAGCAGCATGTTGGTAGCCGGCACACGCACGTTTTCGAGCGTGATTTCCATGTGGCCGTGCGGCGCGTCGTCGTAGCCAAATACGGTGAGCGGGCGGTGCACGGTGATGCCGGTCGCGTCGGCGGGAACCAGGATCATCGACTGCTGCGCATGACGTGGCGCCTCAGCATCGGTCTTGCCCATCACAATGTAGACCTTGCAGCGCGGGTCCCCCGCCCCGGACGACCACCACTTGTGGCCGTTGATCACGTAGGTGTCGCCATCGCGCACGATGCTCGTCTGGATATTGGTCGCGTCCGACGACGCCACCTCAGGCTCGGTCATCAGAAACGCCGAGCGGATGTGCCCTTGCAGCAGCGGTTCGAGCCATTCGCGCTTGTTGTCTTCGCTGCCATAGCGCTCGATCGTTTCCATGTTGCCAGTGTCTGGCGCATTGCAGTTGAACACTTCCGGCGCCCAGGGCACACGACCCATGATCTCGCAGAGCGGTGCGTATTCAAGATTCGTCAGACCGGCGCCGCGTACCGATTCAGGCAGGAACAGGTTCCATAAACCCGCGTCGCGCGCTTTCTGTTTCAGTTGTTCGATCAGTTCGGTCGGCAGCCAAGCGTTGCCGTTCTGACGATTGCGGGCGATCTCGGCATAGAACGCCTGCTCGTTCGGATAGATGTGCTCGTCGAAGAAGGCGAGCAGTTTCTCGCGCAGCGCCTGCACCTTCGGGGTGTAATCGAAATTCATGTATGACCTCGCGGATGACGAATGACGTTTGTTCAGGAACGCAACTTGGTGCGCCGATTTGATTAACGTACCTTCTGTGCGTAGCGCCAGGCGAGTTCGGCCATTGGCTTCGCACGACCGCCGGCATCGAGCGCCTGAGCGCTGGCCGCCGTGCCGTCGACCACACGCTTCATGATCCCTTGCAGGATCGCTGCGATGCGAAACATGTTGTATGCGAGATAGAAATTCCAGTCGCCGTGGATCTCGAGGCCGGTGCGCTTGCAATAGCGCTCGACGTACTGCGCTTCGTCGGGAATGCCGAGGGCCGTCCAGTCTAGACCCGCGATGCCGCGGAATTGCGCCGGGTCGACGTGCCATGCCATGCAGTGATACGCGAAGTCGGCGAGCGGGTCACCGAGCGTCGATAGTTCCCAGTCGAGTACGGCCAGTACGCGCGGCTCGGTGGGATGGAAGATCAGGTTGTCGAGCCGGTAGTCGCCATGCACGACCGAGGCGCGCTCACTCGTTTCCGCCGGCATATGCTGCGGCAGCCATTCGATCAGACGCTGCATCGCGTCGATCGGTTCGGTTTCGGACGCGACGTATTGCTTGCTCCAGCGGCCGATCTGGCGTGCGAAGTAGTTGCCCGGTTTGCCGTAGTCGGCAAGACCGATTGCCGTGACGTCGACGCTATGCAGCGCGGCGATCACGCGATTCATTTCGTCGTAAATCGCCGCGCGCTCCGCAGGCGTCATGCCGGGCAGAGACTGGTCCCACAGCACGCGGCCCTCGACGAACTCCATCACGTAGAACGCCCGGCCGATCACACTTTCGTCTTCGCACAAGGCGAGCATGTTCGCGACCGGCACGTCGGTGTCGGCGAGCGCACGCATCACGCGGTATTCGCGTTCGACCGCGTGCGCCGAGGGCAGTAACTTCGCGGCCGGCCCGGGCTTCGCGCGCATCACGTACGAGCGCGACGGCGTAACGAGTTTGAAGGTGGGGTTCGACTGGCCGCCGGCGAATTGCTCCAACGTGAGCGGTCCGGAAAATCCATCGACATGCTGGGTCAGCCACGCGGCGAGCGCGTCGCTGTCGAAGCGTTGCCGCTCGTTGACCGGACGCGTGCCTTCGAAGGCCGAGTAATCCGGTTTCTGTTCTGGTTCGCCGGTCTGTGTGGCTTGCACCATGTGTCTCCTCCAGTTCGGGTTCAGCTACGCTTGTATTGAATGAATTGTGCGTAGAGCATTTCCATCGTGGTGTTGCGAACGTCGCGATGGAGCGGCGACGGCGGTGAATAGTTGATCTCGCGCAGCACCCAGTCGCGCGGCTTGGCGCCGACGTCGAGCGCGTTGATGCAGCCGGTGGCCTGCGCCAGATGGCCGAAGAAAGTGCGGCCGCCGGCGGTGAGCGCGTGCGACAGAATCGCGCGATTCACGCCGCCGTGCAGCACTAGCAGCACGGTGTCCCACGAGAGGTCCTCGCGCAACGCCTCCACCGCGGGCAACACGCGGTCGAACAACGCGCCGATGGTTTCGCCGTCGAGAAAGCGTGTGTTTTCCGGCACGATGCCGTCGAACACGCCGAGAAATGCCGCTTCGATATCATGCGGCGGAATGTTGCTGAGCTTGCCGCCGCGAATTTCCTGCCATGCGGGCTCGATATCGAGCGCTATCTGCTGACCGGTCTCGGCCAATACGCGCTGCGCGGTTTCGACCGTGCGCGGCAAACCGCTCACGATCACCCGATCGAACCGGACCTGCTGCTCGGCGAATACGCGGCCTGCCGCGCTGGCCTGTTCGCGGCCATTCGCATTCAACGGCACCGTTTCCGGATCGATCGCGCGGCCGCTGTCGTCGAAGTAGGTTACGTCGCCGTGACGCATCAGGAAGATGCGGCGGCGCTTGGGGAGTTGATATTCAGGCATCGTCCCTTCGTTCGCTTATGTTTACTTGTAGACCGGGGCGCGTTTTTCGAGGAACGCGGAAATTCCTTCGAGACCGTCGCGATGGTGCAATGAGGTGACGAAGCTGTCGCGTTCAGCGACCAGATGTTCAGCGAGCGGCTGTGCGCCGGCCGCACCGATGAGCCCCTTGATACGCGCGACCGAATTTGGCGAAATCTTGCCGAGCTCGTCGGCCCAGGCGACAGCGGTGTCGCGCACGGCGCCGGTCTTCGCCAGTTTGTTGACGACACCGAGATCATAGAGACGCGAGGCGCCGATCGGCTTGCCTTCGATCAGCACTTCGGTCGCCAATTGCCGCGGCAAGGCTTGCGCGAGAAACCACGAGCCGCCGCCGTCAGGCGTGAGACCAACGCGGGCATACGACATCACGAATTTGGCGTCTTCCGCTGCGACGATCAGATCGCACGCGAGCGCGAGCGAAAACCCCGCGCCGGCGGCGGCGCCGTCAACGGCAGCGATCACCGGCTTCGACGAAAGTCGCAGCGCAGAAATCCATTCGCCGAGTAGATCGATGCTCTCCGCCTGCACCGACGGATCTTTCGCACGGTTTTCCAGCAAGCGGTTCAGATTGCCGCCGGCACAAAAGAAATTGTCCGCGCCGGTAATCACGACGGCGCGGATCGACGGATCGCGCTCCACCGATTCGAGCGCCTCGATGCCCGCGGCATACATGTCCGGATGCAGCGCATTGCGTGCGCCGGGGTTCGACAGCGTGAGGACCAGCGTCGATTCGCTTTCGGTCGGGCGGGAGGTCAGCAGTTCGGCGCTCATTGTTGGGTCTCCGTTTGAGTGTCGGCAGCGTCGCGTTGCGTCAGCGACAGGCCAAGTTGCGCGCGCCGTGCAAGCCAGGGCGACGGACGATAGCGTGGATCGCCGAGCACGCTGAAAATATTGCGCAAGATGGTGAGGATCGTTTTCGCACCGAGCGCATCGCCGAGTGCGAGCGGCCCGCGCGGGTAGCCGAGACCGAGCGTCACGGCGAGGTCGATATCGTCCGGCGTTGCGATCTGTTTTTGTGCGATATCGCAGCCAATGTTGACGATGGTCGTCACCACGCGTTGCGCGACGAAGCCGGTCGAGTCACGAATCATGGTGACGGGAACGCCATCCGCGGCAAACAGTGCGTGCGCGGTTTCGCGTGCGGGCCGGCTGGTGGCGGGTGTTGTCATCAGTGTGCGGCGCTGCGCGGTGGCCAGCGGGAAGAGGGCGTCGATAGCGACAACGCGGGTTGCATCGAGTGCTTCGTCGACGGCGGCGGTAGTCGCGTCGTGACCGAACGGTGTCACGACGATCAGTGAGTCCGCTGCGGGCGTGGCGCCTTCGTCGAGCTTTACGCCTGCCTTGGTAATGAGCTGCACGACGGCTTCATGCGCCTCCGGATAGCGCTTGCTGACCCACACGCTGTGCGGCAGTTCGGTCGGCGCGGGCGCTTCGGCGGGCACTTGCTGCTTGCCGTCTTCATAGCGATAGAAACCTTCGCCCGTCTTGCGGCCGATCAGTCCGCCCGCGAGCCGCGTGCCCGTGATTGGCGAGGGCGTGAAACGCGGTTCTTCATAGAACTGGTGATAGATCGATTCCATCACTGGATGCGATACGTCGAGCGCGGTCAGGTCGAGCAGTTCAAACGGCCCGAGGCGAAAGCCTGCCTGTTCACGCATGATGCGGTCGATGTCGGCAAAACTCGCCACGCCTTCGCCCGCTACGCGCAGGCCCTCGGTATTCATGCCGCGACCGGCATGATTGACGATGAACCCGGGCATGTCTTTCGCACGCACCGGCGTGTGGCCCATGCGGCGTGCGAGTTCCATCAGCGCGTCGCCGACGGCGGGATCGCTGCGCAGGCCGTCGATCACTTCGACGACCTTCATCAACGGAACCGGATTGAAGAAGTGATAACCGGCTACGCGTGACGGATTCGTGCAGCCCGCCGCAATCGCGGTAATCGACAACGATGACGTGTTCGACGCCAGCACGCAACGGCCGCTCACCACCGTTTCGAGTTCGCGAAAGAGCGCTTGCTTCACATCGAGCTTTTCGACGATCGCCTCGACGACCAGATCGCAATCGGCCAGATTGCCGACGACCTGCGCGCCGCTCACGTTCGCCAATGCGGCGAGCGAGCGGGCTTGGTCGAGCTTGCCTTTAGCGGTCAATTTGGCGAAAGTCTCGGCAAGGTAGTCGCGCGCGGCGCCAATCGCGGCAGGGTTCGTGTCGTACAGACGCACGGTGAGGCCCGCCAGCGCGGCAATCTGGGCGATGCCACGACCCATTGCTCCGGTTCCGACAATGCCGATAGTCTCAATGCTGAAATTGCGAGAGGTCATTGTGATGCTCGACTCCATGGTTATTTTAGAATAGCACGATCGTGCAATTTACTGGATGATTGATCGAAGGCCGCCGCGTCGATTTTGACGGGCGGTCTCAAACAACCCGAGGAAAGGAGACACCCGATGATCAAGCTGTGCGGTTTCGCGCTCTCTAACTATTACAACAAGGTGAAGTTCGTGCTTCTCGAACACGGTATTCCGTTCGAGGAAGTGTTCGTGCTGCCGAGCCAGGAAGAAACCATGCTCGAGCATTCTCCGCTCGGCAAAGTGCCCTATATCCAGACCGAACAAGGCGATCTGTGCGAATCGCAAGGCATCGTCGAGTATCTGGCTGCGCGTTTTCCCGACAAGGCAATTTTCTCCGCGGACCCATGGGAAGCGGCCAAAGAGCGCGAACTGATCATGTTCGTGGATGTGCATCTCGAACTGACCGCGCGCAATCTCTACAAGGAAGCATTCTTCGGTGGCACCGTGACTGACGCGACCAAGGGGCGCATCGAGAAGCTGCTCGCGCATCACATTGCCGGCTTCAAGCGGATCGCGAAGTTCGGGCCGTATCTGCGCGGCGAGCGCTTCAGTGTCGCCGACGCAGCGGGTTTTGTGAGCTTGCCGCTGGTGGGCATGGCGACGCAGACTATCTACGGCCGCGATTTTCTGCTCGACGCCGGCGTGGACTGGAAAAGCTATGTGAAGGCAATCAACGCCCGGCCGGCCGCGCAGCGCGTGACCGACGATCGCAAGGCGTATATCGCGGCTTCGCGTCCGGCCTGACGCGCGGCCGCGTTGAGGGTGAGATGAAATCGGGCGTGCAACGCACGCGTGGGCCGCTGCGCGCGATGGCGAGGAACGTAGGTTCGTTCGCAGCATCGCGCGGGGCGTCCTAGAGCCGCGCCAGCCGGTCGAGCGCGGTGGCGAGGGTGGTTTCCTGCTTGGCAAAGCAGAAGCGCACCACGCCCGATTCGTGTGCCTCGTGATAGAACGCCGACACCGGAATCGCCGCGACACCGATCTCGCCGGTCAGCCATTGCGCAAATTCGGCTTCGGGCAAATCGCTGATCGCCGAATAGTCGACGCACTGAAAGTAGGTGCCCGTGCAAGGCAGCAGCTTGAAGCGTGAATTCGCGAGGCCGGCACGGAAGAAGTCGCGTTTCTTCTGATAAAACGCAGGGAGATCCAGATACGGTGCTGGATCCTTCATATATTCCGCGAGGCCGACCTGCATCGGCGTGTTGACCGTAAACACGTTGAACTGGTGCACTTTGCGGAATTCAGCTGTGAGCGCGGCGGGCGCGGCCACGTAACCGATCTTCCAGCCGGTGACGTGGTAGGTCTTGCCGAAGCTCGACACCACGAAACTGCGCTGCGCCAGTTCCGGATAACGCACGACGCTTTCGTGCGGCGCGCCGTCGTACACCATGTGTTCATACACTTCGTCCGACAGAATCAGCACGTTGGTGCCACGCACGATTTCTTCGAGCTTGCGCATGTCTTCCGCGCGCCAGACCGTACCGGTTGGGTTGTGCGGGGTGTTGATCAGCAGGAGCCGCGTTTTCGGCGTGATCGCGGCGGCGAGCTTGTCGAACGGGATCGCGTAGTCGGGCGCGTCGAGCGTGACGAATACCGGCTTGCCGCCGGCCAGCTCGATCGACGGCAGGTAACTGTCATAGGTCGGCTCGACCACGATCACTTCGTCGCCCGGATGCACGGTGCAGAGAATCGCCGTCAGCAGCGCCTGCGTGGCGCCTGCCGTCACGGTGATTTCGCTGGTAGCGTCGTAGCGGCGGCCGTACAGGTTGGCGATCTTGTCCGAAATCGCCTGACGCAGCGGCGCGGCGCCCGCCATCGGCGGGTATTGATTGTGGCCGTCGCGCATGGCATTTGCGACCGCGTCGACAATGCGGGGATCGCAACCGAAGTCAGGAAAGCCCTGGCCGAGGTTCACCGCGCCTTTTTCGGCGGCGAGCGCGCTCATCACGGTGAAAATCGTCGTGCCGACGTCCGGCAGGCGGGACGGAAACGAGGGACTCATGGGCGTGTCGTGCGGTGCATTCATGGCGCTGTCCGGAGCGTGGTCGAGTGAGTTGGTGAAAGACGTCGTTCGAAAAGGACGAAGCCTGATTGTAGGGAATCGCGGCCCTGCGTGCGCGCAGTCGGCCCGACGTTGGCCATCCGGCCAGGGGTCATACCGATGCGGGCTCGTCTGCCACGCTCACGCAGGCGCTGACGAACGGCGCCGGCTGCGCAATCTGGAAACCGAAGTCACGCGCAATCCGTTTGGCCAGTTTCAACACCGCGCGGTCTTTCGACACCAGCCAGTCAGCCTGTGCGGCGTGCGCGAGTTCGAGGAATTTCTGGTCGTCGCGGTCTTTGCATTTCGGCAACGGCCTGGCATCTTCCGCGGGTGCAGCGGATTCGACCAACTGTGCCAGGCGTGCAACGACGGCAAGCGCCGCCGCCTTGTCCACATTGCGATGCAAGAATTGCGGGTAGTCGAGCACATAGGTGAGTTCGGCGAGGCAGCGCGCGTCGATCAGTGCGGCGAGCGCGCCACTTTCGAGCGCGGCGCGGATCGGCCGCGTGTGCGGATCGTCGAACACGAGAATATCGATCCACACATTGGAATCGAGGACGACGCGCAAAGCGCCGTGTGAGGCATGGGAACCGGGCATTCGTTACAATCTGGCTTTCGTCTTTCACCGCCAGGCACGGCGTGCCTGCAAGCCTCTATGATAATCGTTCTGTCGCCGGCGAAATCGCTCGACTACGAAACCCCTCCGCACGTCAAAAAGCACACGATCCCCGATTTCGTCGACGATGCGGCCGAATTGATCGGCGGATTGCGCCTTTTGTCGCCGCAGCAGATCGGTTCGTTGATGAGCATTTCCGACCAACTTGCGCACCTCAATTTCCAGCGTTACGCGGATTGGTCGCCCAGTTTCGGCACGCACAACGCCAAGCAGGCCGTGCTCGCGTTCAACGGCGATGTGTACGAAGGCTTCAATGCCAGAACGTTGTCGTCGGCCGATCTGGATTACGCGCAGAACCACGTGCGCGTGCTTTCCGGCCTGTACGGATTGCTGCGCCCACTCGATCTGCTGCAACCGTATCGCCTCGAAATGGGGACGCGCTTTGCCAATACGCGCGGCAAGGATCTGTACGCGTTCTGGGGTGAACGGATCACGCAGGCTTTGAATGCGCAATTGAAGAAGCGCGCTACCGCCTCGCGGGTGCTGGTCAACTGCGCGTCGGGTGAGTATTTCAAGTCGGTCAAGCCCAAGGTGCTCGAAGCACCGATCATCACGCCTGTGTTCGAGGATTGGAAGGGCGGCCGCTACAAGATCATCAGTTTCCATGCAAAGCGCGCGCGCGGTCTGATGGCGCGCTACGCGGTCGAAAACCGTCTCGACAAGCCCGAACAACTGAAGGCCTTCAACACCGAAGGCTATGCGTTCGACGCCGAAGCCTCAAACGATTCCACCTACGTATTCCGCCGCCGCATCGCTGACTGAGCGATTACCGCGCACACAAGCAGGGAAGAACATCATGACATTATCGATTACGAGCAACTTCGACGCGGGTGCGATCGAAGTGCTGGCCAGCGAAGACGCTGGCAATATCCGTTTGCGCGTGCGGCCCGACAGTCACGCCGAGTTCGCGCAGTGGTTTTATTTCCGGTTGTCCGGGGCGGCCGGCGAGCGCTGCGTAATGACCTTCGAAAATGCTGCGGCGTGCGCTTTTGCCGAAGGCTGGCGCGACTACCAGGCAGTAGCAAGCTATGACCGCGTGAACTGGTTCCGCGTGCCGACTTCCTACGACGGCCGCGTGTTGACGATCGACCACACGCCGGATTTCGACCGTATCTACTACGCGTATTTTGAGCCGTATAGCGAGGAACGTCACTCGGAGTTTCTTGGTGCGATCCAGCAGATGCCGCAGGCCACGCTTACGGAGTTGGGCAAGACCGTCGAAGACCGGCCGATGTCGCTGCTGACGCTTGGCACGCCGCAAACCGGCGACACGCCCAAGAAGAAGATCTGGCTGATCGCGCGTCAGCATCCTGGCGAGACGATGGCCGAATGGTTCATCGAAGGTCTCGTCAAGCGTCTCGCGGGCTGGGGTGATTGGGCGGGCGATCCGGTGGCGCGCAAGCTTTACGATCACGCGGTGTTCTACATCGTGCCGAACATGAATCCGGATGGCAGCGTGCACGGCAATCTGCGCACCAACGCGACGGGCGCGAACCTGAACCGCGAATGGATGGAGCCGGACGCCGCGCGCAGTCCCGAGGTGCTCGTGGTGCGTGATGCGATTCACGCGACCGGTTGTGACCTCTTTTTCGATATCCACGGCGATGAGGCGCTGCCGTACGTGTTCGTGGCCGGCTCCGAAATGCTGCCGGGTTTCACCGAGCGGCAGGGAGAGGAGCAGAAAGCGTTCATCGAAGCGTTGAAGCATGCGAGCCCGGATTTCCAGGACAAGTACGGCTACGCCGCGAGCAAGTATCGTGAGGACGCGCTTAAGCTGGCTTCGAAGTACATCGGCAACGAATTCGGCTGTCTGTCGTTGACGCTGGAGATGCCGTTCAAGGACAACGCCAATCTGCCGGACGAGCGGGTGGGTTGGAACGGCGAACGTAGCGCGTCGCTGGGCGCCGCCATGCTGCAGGCTATTTTGCGACACGTGGAAACGTTCGCCTAACCGGACGCTGCATAAAGAAACGGGGCACACACTCTGGAAGTGTGAGCCCCTTTTTTGTTGGGTGCGAGCTTGGCCTGTGGTGCGGGCCGCTGACGCGGCCTTCGCTCTTGTCCGCTATTGAGTCTTTTTCGCCGGGGACTTCTTCGCGGTCGATTTGCTCGAAGACTTACCCGAAGACTTGCTGGAAGTTGCTCGCGAAGATTTCCCCGAGCTTGCCTTCGAGGACTTGCCGGTCGCTTTCTTCGTAGTTTTACCACTGGCGGAGTGCTTGCCCTTCACACTCTTATGCTTGCCCGAGGATGCTCGCGACCCCGTTGACCCGGCGCTGTGCGCACGGGCCGGCGGTACCGGATCGTTCCAGCTGAACGCCAGCATCTGAGCGCCCACATAGCCGCAACGGAATTTGAGATCGGCTGGATCTCCGCCACCGCTCTGGCGGATACCGAGGCCCTCGACGGTAACGATGTTGTCCACCTTGACGCGCTGCTTGCCCTCGTCGAACGAATCGTTCCAGGGTGTGACCGCCGCATGCGCGCTGTCGAAGGAGCTGGGTGGAAATTCGACATGGTCGAAGGCGGTCGATGTACTCGCAACAAAATTGCCATGGGCAGCGCAGTCCGCGACTAGCGGGTCAGCATGCATGTCATTGACAAATTTGTTGACGAGATCGTTGTGCTGTTCGAGTTGATCGGCGTATGCGGGAGCAGAGCAAATGAGCGAGAGACTCGCTGCAAATGTTGCTAACCGGCCGACCAACCGCAGCAATCGGCGCGGTACGTTGGTGCGATCCATCTAGTTCGTTAGACGCTAAAAGACATGAGGCACGTAAGATGCCTCGCGAGAGGGATGAGTTCAATCCTGACACAAATATTTTGTCCTGTCGTGGTGCGTGGACTCAGGCGCTTTATGTGCCGGGATGGCAGATTGCCGTTGATACGTGCTCGATGCCGCGACCGTGTCAGGTGCGTGGGCCGCCCAATCGATATCGACGCACATCATAAGTGGTAACCCATGCCGGGCGGTAGACCGCGATCAATGCCGTCGACATGCCCGTGAACCAGGCTTCGCCAGTGGCGAGCAGAAGCACGCTGAACGCGTAGCCGACCGGCACCACAGTCATCGAACCGTCGGCGAGCGTGATGTGAACGCCGAGCGCCGCGGCCGCCGTAAGCGACACGGCAATGGCGGGTGAGACAAACCCCTGACCGAAGATGAACATGAAGAGGTTACGCGGCAGCCAGGCGATGCTGGCGCGCTGGATCAGGGTCGAGATACCGACAGGCAACGCACCGAACACGAGGAAAGTCAGTGCAATGCCCTGCCAGGGCGCGTCGAAGACGACAGCGGCGAGACCGGTGACGATCGCCATGGCGATCAGTGCAAGCGCCCAATCGAATAAAGTGACGACTAGCGTGGCGCCGAGCAGATGCATGACAGTACCGTCGTCGAGCCACGCGTTGCTTGCCCACAGCACGGACACCGCAACGATGATCGCGAGCCAGACATGCTGGAGTGTGCCGTCTTGAAGTCGTTTGAAAGGATTTTTCCACAGCGCGAGCGCGACCACTATCGCAGTGGCGATCCAGCCACCGACAGCGACCCAGAATGGAAGCGGTGTGTAGAGGAAACCCATGTATCTAATATTACTCGTTGGACGAGAAAAGGTGTGAGCGGATTCCATGCCAGCCGGCGCGAACGCTGCCAGAAAACGCGCGTTTCGATTCTGGCGCGCGCGCCGGCTGACGTTATGCCGAATCTTGCGTGACCTGTTCCGCCGTTGACCCGGCGGGCGCATCGCCGTATGGCGTGCTCGGTTCGGCCGCCATTGGCAGCGTGTCGGCCGTGTCGTTCGCGGGCAACGGATACTGGAAGCGCCGCAGTGCGCGGCGCCGCAATGGCACCACCCCGGCTTGCCCCATCACCGGACGAACCTGACCTTCGCCATCGTTGCGCAGTACTTGCAAATGAGCCGACAGCCAGCCGTTGTACAACGCGACCGCGGCGGCGCGGTTAGGCGCTCCGAGTTGCTGAAATATGCTGGTCAGATGGATCTTGACCGTGCCTTCGCTGATGCCGAGCGTGCGCGCGATCATTTTGTTGGTGCTGCCCATGTGGACGCAGCGCATGATCTGCTCCTGGCGGGGCGACAGGCCGTTGGAAAGTTTGGCCCGGCGCGGTGGTGGACTCTTTTCATCGAACGGCCGGATGGTGGCATCCGGCGGTAGCGGAGGATTGAGCGCCAACGCACCGGGCGGCACATAGTGACCGCCAAGCAGGACCATCTCGAAAGCGCGCACGATCAGGCACGGGTCGGTTTCGCGCGGAATCACGCCGAGCACACCTTCGTCCATGAGGTCCCGTACGGCAGTTGGAGAGACCTTGTCGGTCAACACTGCAATGCGCAGGTTCGGGTAGTGGCTGAGCAGATGACGGGTGTCGTCAACTGACATCCAGTCCTGCCAGTCGATCACGAGCAGGTCGGGCTGCAGACGCTTGAGCGTACGCTCAACCTGACGCCAATCCTGTGCTTCGTTGAAGCGCGCTAGCCGGTCGATTTGCCGCAGCAGTGCTTTGAGTCCATCGCGTCGTTCCGCGTCTGAGTTGAGTATTGAGAATCGCATGCCGTGTCTCCAGATGAATCGGGCGAGGTAGCGCGATGCGCGCGTGCCGGCGAAGGTGCCGGACGCATGGCGATGCACCACTGGCACTATGATGACAAATTCCCTTCGGTTTGACCCCCTGTCCAAAAGGCATAGGAGGAATGACATAAAAAAAGCCCCGCGCGCGGCGGGGCTTCCTGAAGTCGACGGCGGCGCAATGACGCCGTCGCCGGCGGGTCAGTGGAAATGCGGTTGCGCGGGCTCCGCGTCCTCCGGCATTTCCGCGTGGACGATTTCGCCGAGCGGGTCCGCATAAAGCGGCACGCCGCAGTCATCGCAATATTCCGGCTCGAAGCGGCCCGAGTGGCGGCGCACGTCTGTCACGCCGGTTTCCTTGAGCAATGCGACGATTTCTTCGAGCGGGTCGTCCGACGCAGCAGTCTCTTGCGGTTCTTCATCGATGCCGGGTTCGCCGTTCTCGCGGCCGTAAAGTGGCCATACGACGCCGTAGATCACATCATTGCTGCCCCGGCGCGTGAAGCCGACGCGGTATTCGTCGATACGGCGCTCGCCGAAGCCTGCGACAACCGCGCGCAATTCCTGTGGCGCCGCAGCGATTGTGTCGAACAGATAGCGCACGGCGGTACGGACGGTGTGAGGGCGCACCCGTTCGTCGGCGTCGCGGCAGGCCGAATAATAGGCATCCGGCAGCAGACACTCGAACTCACATCCGGGCAGCACCAGCGACAGATTGGCGCCGCCTTGCGTCGCCCATTGTTCGAGGCATTGACCACGCTCGATCCGGCTGCCGTTTTCTTCTTCCTGCCAGCGAAACGCCGGTTCGCCCACCGGCGCCGCGACCACAGCCAGCAGAAAGCGCGGGTCGGCCAGGATGGGTGAGGTTTCCGGCAGTTCGCCAAAATTGAGTTTGACGTTGCCACCCGCCATGGCTGCTTGAGCGAGTTGCTGGGCAATGCGCCAGGTTTCGACGTGGTGACGCGGCAGCTGGTCGATGCTGTACAGGAACGGCACCATGGCCACACGCGTATTGGCTGCGAGCACGTGCGCTTGCAGGTGCGCGCGCAGCGCGTCGGCTGCGTCCACTTTGAGCGGGCCGGAAGGAATCATGTAGCGAGTCCACGCCAGCACGGGCGCGGCGATCAGCAGCGCTTCATAAGGAGCGCCTTCATGGTCGACGATGAACGACTCGCTGTGCGTTTCCGCCATGTCGGCGAGTGCGCCGTAAGCATCGGGATGATTCTGCTGCAGATGGTCGAGTGCGGCGTCCAGCGTAGTCTGGTTGGCGTTACGGACGATCTTGGTCAGCAGCGCATCGAGCTTCGCTTCCCAGAAGCGGTCTTCGGTGCGGCTGCCCGACGCGAAAAGCGCGAGCGAGAGACCGACAAGCTTGTCGGCATCGGGGGGGAGACGTTTGGCGATTCGCGAGCGCATAAATCCGGAAATTGGGAGGCACAGAACCTTATATTCTAGTCTTTTCTATGCCGCCATATTATTTGGCTGGCTATGCCGGATGGATTGGGACGTTTCCACATTAAAAATAAGCCTGCTGCGGGAGGCGACAGATGCGTTGCGTGGCGTCCTGGCCGGATGATATAAGACATGCCCAGGGGCGTGACCCGCTCCTATACTGACCACCGTCGGTAGGCGCCTGGCAAGCGTATGTCTATTCGTCGCTGTGGTCTGGCACAACAGGAGATTCATAGTGAAATCGGACCAACTGATTGAACGTCTCGCCGCAGTGTTCGCGTTGATCATATTGGTAGGTGGCTCCCTGCTGGTGCTTGCGCCTTTTACGACCGCGCTTTTGTGGGGCGCCATTCTCAGTTATAGCTCGTGGGGCCTGTACCGGCGGCTCACTACGGCAGTCGGTGGGCGGCGAAAGCTCGCCGCGACGTTGATCGTGCTCATCATTCTGATTGTGGTGCTTGGCCCGTTCGTTTATGCGGGCTTTGCCTTTGGTGCGCACGTTCACGACATCGTCGCGTTGGTACAGAGGCTCTTCGAGGCCGGCTTGCCGGATTTGCCGCCGTGGGTTGGACGAATCCCGCTGGTTGGCTCGAACATCGAGACGTTCTGGGCGAATGTAACGAGCAGCAACTCTGAACTGATCGCGCAAATGCGTGCGCTTGCGGCGCCGGCCGGCAAGTGGATTCTGGCGGCAGCGATTGCAGTTACGCACGGTTTGGGTTTGTTGGCGCTGAGTATCGTGCTCGCGTTCTTCTTCTATACCGGAGGGGAGGGCGCGGCGGCCTGGCTGAGAGCGGGCATGCGCCGCATCGCCGGCGAACGTGCCGATTACTTGCTGGCGCTGGCGGGCAGCACGGTGAAGGGCGTGGTCTACGGGATTCTCGGCACGGCGCTTGTGCAAGGCATTCTTGCCGGCTTTGGTTGCTGGATTGCGGGAGTCCCGGCACCGGCGCTGCTTGGGCTGGCGACGTTCTTCCTGTCGGTGATACCGGGCGGCCCGGTGGTCGTCTGGTTGCCCGCGGCGATCTGGCTGTACCACGGCGGTGCAACTGGCTGGGCGATCTTTCTGGTTGTGTGGGGTGTGTTGGTCGTCGGCATGTCCGACAACGTCATCAAGCCGATCCTGATCGGCAAGAGTAGTGATATGCCACTGATCCTGGTGATGCTGGGTATCCTGGGCGGTGCGTTTGCTTTTGGCTTCCTGGGTGTATTCATCGGCCCGACGTTGTTGGCGGTTGCCTATACCGTGCTGCACGATTGGACTATCGGCGCCCCGGCAGCGGACGCTCTGGCGCCCGACGTGAAAGTGCCGCTTGTCGATGAGCACGGGCGCATAGAAAAGGCGCCTTGAAATAAATTCCAGATAACGCTTGCAAGGGGCGGTGCGGCTCGCTAGAATCTCGCTCTTTCGTGCTTCGGACACCGGGGCACGGGGAGCGGGAGAGCCAGCAGTGGCAAGGCTTTGCGCGAAGTGGGCGGGTTCAGGAAGTTGGAAAAACCTGTTGACGGCGTAGCGAAAGTTCTTCATAATCTCGTTTCTCTGCTGCTGATGCAGCGACGCAGAACGAAGCGGTGCCGGGTGGTTGGGGTTGATGCCTCGCGGTGCTGGTTCGGTGGTGAATGCGGACTCGATCTTTAAAAATTAACAGCCGATAAGTGTGGGCGCTTGATGCGCGACGCGAGCCGGACTCTTCGGGGTCTGGCGACAAGCGAAAGTATCAAGTCTCACACGAGTATTAAAGGAAGGTTTTCCTGTCGGGGTGGATTCACGCCGGCAGGAGGATCATTCGTCAGTACGTTGAGTGAGCGACCGGTCTCGGAAGAGACCGAAAAACAGTAACAGGTTTGAACTGAAGAGTTTGATCCTGGCTCAGATTGAACGCTGGCGGCATGCCTTACACATGCAAGTCGAACGGCAGCACGGGAGCAATCCTGGTGGCGAGTGGCGAACGGGTGAGTAATACATCGGAACGTGTCCTGTAGTGGGGGATAGCCCGGCGAAAGCCGGATTAATACCGCATACGCTCTACGGAGGAAAGGGGGGGATCTTAGGACCTCCCGCTACAGGGGCGGCCGATGGCAGATTAGCTAGTTGGTGGGGTAAAGGCCTACCAAGGCGACGATCTGTAGCTGGTCTGAGAGGACGACCAGCCACACTGGGACTGAGACACGGCCCAGACTCCTACGGGAGGCAGCAGTGGGGAATTTTGGACAATGGGGGAAACCCTGATCCAGCAATGCCGCGTGTGTGAAGAAGGCCTTCGGGTTGTAAAGCACTTTTGTCCGGAAAGAAAACCTCTGCCCTAATATGGTGGGGGGATGACGGTACCGGAAGAATAAGCACCGGCTAACTACGTGCCAGCAGCCGCGGTAATACGTAGGGTGCAAGCGTTAATCGGAATTACTGGGCGTAAAGCGTGCGCAGGCGGTCCGCTAAGACAGATGTGAAATCCCCGGGCTTAACCTGGGAACTGCATTTGTGACTGGCGGGCTAGAGTATGGCAGAGGGGGGTAGAATTCCACGTGTAGCAGTGAAATGCGTAGAGATGTGGAGGAATACCGATGGCGAAGGCAGCCCCCTGGGCCAATACTGACGCTCATGCACGAAAGCGTGGGGAGCAA
This sequence comes from Paraburkholderia sediminicola, assembly GCF_046026675.1. Classification (GTDB taxonomy): domain Bacteria; phylum Pseudomonadota; class Gammaproteobacteria; order Burkholderiales; family Burkholderiaceae; genus Paraburkholderia; species Paraburkholderia sediminicola_F. Next base: position 1,232,722 of record NZ_JAQQEY010000001.1, read on the forward strand.
ACAGGATTAGATACCCTGGTAGTCCACGCCCTAAACGATGTCAACTAGTTGTTGGGGATTCATTTCCTTAGTAACGAAGCTAACGCGTGAAGTTGACCGCCTGGGGAGTACGGTCGCAAGATTAAAACTCAAAGGAATTGACGGGGACCCGCACAAGCGGTGGATGATGTGGATTAATTCGATGCAACGCGAAAAACCTTACCTACCCTTGACATGTATGGAACCTGGCTGAGAGGTCGGGGTGCCCGAAAGGGAGCCATAACACAGGTGCTGCATGGCTGTCGTCAGCTCGTGTCGTGAGATGTTGGGTTAAGTCCCGCAACGAGCGCAACCCTTGTCCCTAGTTGCTACGCAAGAGCACTCTAGGGAGACTGCCGGTGACAAACCGGAGGAAGGTGGGGATGACGTCAAGTCCTCATGGCCCTTATGGGTAGGGCTTCACACGTCATACAATGGTCGGAACAGAGGGTCGCCAACCCGCGAGGGGGAGCCAATCCCAGAAAACCGATCGTAGTCCGGATCGCACTCTGCAACTCGAGTGCGTGAAGCTGGAATCGCTAGTAATCGCGGATCAGCATGCCGCGGTGAATACGTTCCCGGGTCTTGTACACACCGCCCGTCACACCATGGGAGTGGGTTTTACCAGAAGTGGCTAGTCTAACCGCAAGGAGGACGGTCACCACGGTAGGATTCATGACTGGGGTGAAGTCGTAACAAGGTAGCCGTATCGGAAGGTGCGGCTGGATCACCTCCTTTCTCGAGCTAACGTGTCGAACGTTGAGCGCTCACGCTTATCGGCTGTGAACAGGACAGACTCAGGGGTCTGTAGCTCAGTTGGTTAGAGCACCGTCTTGATAAGGCGGGGGTCGATGGTTCGAATCCATCCAGACCCACCACTGTTTCTGCGGTGGCTGCGCTGATCACTGAACCCCCTGGGGCTATCAATATACGGATAGCAGTATCCGTGTATGACTGGGGGATTAGCTCAGCTGGGAGAGCACCTGCTTTGCAAGCAGGGGGTCGTCGGTTCGATCCCGTCATCCTCCACCAATCTTCAATGCCGGTTTTACTGCAGCGGCCCTGAAAGGGATTTGCGGTGTAGTGAAACAGGCATTGGCGATTGAGCCAGTCAGAGTGATACGCGGTTATAGCAACCGCGCTATCGGCTGTCGTTCTTTAACAATCAGGAAGAAGTAGTAAAGAGATTCACGAAAGGACATCTAGAGATGGGTGTGTGAGTAGGTGAATCAGGGTTGTGATTGTATCAATGTATGAAAAGGGGAATCGAAAGATTGCTCTTGGAATACGGCGCAACACGAATACTCAACCTGTAGCGACTGTGACGAAACACTTCATTCCCCGTGGATGCAGTGCGAGACACACCCGTTATAGGGTCAAGCGAACAAGTGCATGTGGTGGATGCCTTGGCGATCACAGGCGATGAAGGACGCGGTAGCCTGCGAAAAGCGGGGGGGAGCTGGCAAACGAGCTTTGATCCCCCGATGTCCGAATGGGGAAACCCACCTCTTTTGAGGTATCCGTAGCTGAATACATAGGCTACGTGAAGCGAACGCGGTGAACTGAAACATCTAAGTAACCGCAGGAAAAGAAATCAACCGAGATTCCCAGAGTAGTGGCGAGCGAAATGGGACCAGCCTGTACTCTTTATCTTCATTGTTAGTCGAAGGCTCTGGAAAGTGCCGCCATAGCAGGTGATAGCCCTGTAGACGAAAACAGCGAGGAAGAACTGGGTGTACGACAAGTAGGGCGGGACACGTGAAATCCTGTCTGAAGATGGGGGGACCATCCTCCAAGGCTAAATACTCGTGATCGACCGATAGTGAACCAGTACCGTGAGGGAAAGGCGAAAAGAACCCCGGGAGGGGAGTGAAATAGATCCTGAAACCGCATGCATACAAACAGTAGGAGCCTCCTTGTGGGGTGACTGCGTACCTTTTGTATAATGGGTCAGCGACTTACATTCAGTGGCAAGCTTAACCGATTAGGGCAGGCGTAGCGAAAGCGAGTCCGAACAGGGCGATTCAGTCGCTGGGTGTAGACCCGAAACCAGGTGATCTATCCATGGCCAGGATGAAGGTGCGGTAACACGTACTGGAGGTCCGAACCCACTAACGTTGAAAAGTTAGGGGATGAGCTGTGGATAGGGGTGAAAGGCTAAACAAACCTGGAAATAGCTGGTTCTCTCCGAAAACTATTTAGGTAGTGCCTCGTGTATCACCTTCGGGGGTAGAGCACTGTCATGGTTGTGGGGTCCATTGCGGATTACTACGCCATAGCAAACTCCGAATACCGAAGAGTGCAATCACGGGAGACAGACATCGGGTGCTAACGTCCGGTGTCAAGAGGGAAACAACCCAGACCGCCAGCTAAGGTCCCCAAATATTGCTAAGTGGGAAACGAAGTGGGAAGGCTAAAACAGTCAGGAGGTTGGCTTAGAAGCAGCCATCCTTTAAAGAAAGCGTAATAGCTCACTGATCGAGTCGTCCTGCGCGGAAGATGTAACGGGGCTAAGCAATATACCGAAGCTGCGGATGCACATTTATGTGCATGGTAGGAGAGCGTTCCGTAAGCCTGCGAAGGTGCATTGAAAAGTGCGCTGGAGGTATCGGAAGTGCGAATGCTGACATGAGTAGCGATAAAGGGGGTGAAAGGCCCCCTCGCCGTAAGCCCAAGGTTTCCTACGCAACGTTCATCGGCGTAGGGTGAGTCGGCCCCTAAGGCGAGGCAGAAATGCGTAGCTGATGGGAAGCAGGTTAATATTCCTGCACCATTGTTAAATGCGATGGGGGGACGGATCGCGGAAGGTTGTCCGGGTGTTGGAAGTCCCGGTCCTTGCATTGGAGAAGGCGCTTAGGCAAATCCGGGCGCGGAATTCAAGGGTGCGAGGCCATTCACTTCGGTGAAGAAGCAACTGGAAGTGGTTCCAAGAAAAGCCTCTAAGCTTCAGTTTAACAAGACCGTACCGCAAACCGACACAGGTGGGCGAGATGAGTATTCTAAGGCGCTTGAGAGAACTCGGGAGAAGGAACTCGGCAAATTGGTACCGTAACTTCGGGATAAGGTACGCCCCTGTAGCTTGATGCGCCTGCGCGCAAAGGGTGAAGGGGTTGCAATAAACTGGTGGCTGCGACTGTTTAATAAAAACACAGCACTCTGCAAACACGAAAGTGGACGTATAGGGTGTGACGCCTGCCCGGTGCCGGAAGATTAAATGATGGGGTGCAAGCTCTTGATTGAAGTCCCGGTAAACGGCGGCCGTAACTATAACGGTCCTAAGGTAGCGAAATTCCTTGTCGGGTAAGTTCCGACCTGCACGAATGGCGTAACGATGGCCACACTGTCTCCTCCCGAGACTCAGCGAAGTTGAAGTGTTTGTGATGATGCAATCTCCCCGCGGCTAGACGGAAAGACCCCATGAACCTTTACTGTAGCTTTGCATTGGACTTTGAACCGATCTGTGTAGGATAGGTGGGAGGCTATGAAGCGTGGACGCCAGTCTGCGTGGAGCCGCCCTTGAAATACCACCCTGGTTTGTTTGAGGTTCTAACCTTGGTCCGTTATCCGGACTGGGGACAGTGCATGGTAGGCAGTTTGACTGGGGCGGTCTCCTCCCAAAGTGTAACGGAGGAGTACGAAGGTACGCTAGGTACGGTCGGAAATCGTGCTGATAGTGCAATGGCATAAGCGTGCTTAACTGCGAGACCGACAAGTCGAGCAGGTGCGAAAGCAGGTCATAGTGATCCGGTGGTTCTGTATGGAAGGGCCATCGCTCAACGGATAAAAGGTACTCTGGGGATAACAGGCTGATACCGCCCAAGAGTTCATATCGACGGCGGTGTTTGGCACCTCGATGTCGGCTCATCTCATCCTGGGGCTGTAGCCGGTCCCAAGGGTATGGCTGTTCGCCATTTAAAGAGGTACGTGAGCTGGGTTTAAAACGTCGTGAGACAGTTTGGTCCCTATCTGCCGTGGGCGCTGGATATTTGAAGGGGGCTGCTCCTAGTACGAGAGGACCGGAGTGGACGAACCTCTGGTGTACCGGTTGTCACGCCAGTGGCATCGCCGGGTAGCTATGTTCGGAAGAGATAACCGCTGAAAGCATCTAAGCGGGAAACTCGCCTTAAGATGAGATATCCCCGGGGCTTCGAGCCCCTTGAAGGGTCGTTCAAGACCAGGACGTTGATAGGTCAGGTGTGGAAGCGCAGTAATGCGTTAAGCTAACTGATACTAATTGCCCGTAAGGCTTGATCCTATAACAGGTGTGTCTCGACCAGCGCTTACGCTGGTCCGATCCCCGAAGGGGATACGTGTGAACCCCCGGATGGGGGAGCAGAACACACAGGTTGAGATCGATGTTGTGCACGATACGCACAACCCAAAGTAATACCGAGAGGCATCCTCTCAGCTACTTCTTCCAGATTGGTTGTATTGCTCCACGAGCAGTACGGCAACAAGTCATGCCTGATGACCATAGCGAGTCGGTCCCACCCCTTCCCATCCCGAACAGGACCGTGAAACGACTCCACGCCGATGATAGTGCGGATTCCCGTGTGAAAGTAGGTAATCGTCAGGCTCCCCAGCAGCACCAGAAACCCCACCCCGCAACGGTGGGGTTTCTGCGTTTACCGGCGCAAAAAGCGGGCATCCGAAAACATCGCCACCGCAAGACTTTGACCGAAGCGCTCCGGGGCTGCCGGTGTCACTCCTTCCCGACCCGCAGTGCGTTCGCGTAACCCGTGAATTCTTGTCCATATCCGCGGCATGCATGCGTGGGCTCTCTGCTCTTCTCATCCCTCTCAGAGCACGTGAAATCAGGCCCTGTTTGCTTAGCGGCAGCGCCAAAAAAATAGCTCTCCCGTAGACGAAAAATCTGCAACAAAAACAGCTTCATCCCCTTTTCATTTTCTTCCTGCGCGTGCTTCGTCGCATCGTCTTGCCTTAACATCCGCCCCAAAATACTGTATAAATATACAGTGAAAACTCGTCGCCCCATGCGTGCCCGATGCCGGGCATGGTGGAGTATTCCCTATTGAACGAGCGTGTCTATGGCAGCAGCGATTCATCTGGCGACGACAGCGTTGTCGTCGCAATTGCGACGTCAGGTGTGGCAGGGCAATGAGCTTGCCGAGGCGCACTCGCGGGTGATTTCCAGCGGCTATGCTGCGCTGGATCAACTGCTGCCTGGACAGGGCTGGTCGGCCGGCGGCTTGACAGAGTTATTAATCGAGCACGAAGGAGTCGGCGAACTGCGCCTGCTGGCCCGCGCGCTTCGGCATCTTACGGCACAAGCCGAACGGCACGTCATGCTTGTGGCGCCTCCTTACCAGCCCTGTGCTTCAGCATTGAGGGCCTGGGGTATCGATGTCGAGCGCGTCTTATGGGTGCGCTCGAGTGAAGACCAGTCTTTGTGGGCCGCTACTCAGGCATTGAAGCAGAGTGGCATCGGCGCAGTGCTGGTATGGCTGCCGAATGCGCGCGCCGATAAGGTTCGGCGTCTGCAGGTGGCGGCTCAGGAGTCGGCATCGCTGGCATTTTTGATCAGGCCTGTCGAGGCAGCCACGCAATCTTCGCCGGCGCCATTACGAATGATCTGCGAGCCGCTCTTGCCGGCCAATGCGCAGACGATCAACCGTCGTCAATGGTTGCAGGAGATTGGTATTTCGATCGACATCTTCAAGCGCCGCGGGCCGCCGCTAGCGGAGCCTCTGCGTCTCATTTTGCCGTTACAAAGCGTCTTGTTGCCGGAAAGCGGAGTCGGTAGCAATCAAGGACGAGAGATCAAACATGTTGTGGATCGCAGTCACATTGCCACTCTTGTCGCTGGAAGCGGTGAAGCCTCTCGAACCGCTTCCGGATGGTTCGCCCGCGAAGCCGAACCGGTGTGAGGCCGGAGAGAGAAGCCAACCTCCGGGTGCCGACAGCGTCACCGATGCGCGCTGCTATGCGCTGGCCGATCACGCGCACATCCTGATGCCGGATTTCGACGCATTGCGTGCTGGGGTGCATGCGGGTCAGTCGCGCTCGTACGCATTGGCTTTGGCGCCTGGTCTCAAGATGCTTGCTGCAGACACAGCCCGCGAAACTCAGGCGTTCGAAGCAATGGCGCTCGCTTTGCTGACGTACACACCGAAGGTGTCGCTCGGGCACGCGCACACCTTGTTGCTGGAAGTCGGCTCCGGCTTGCGGTTGTTTGGTGGCTTGCGCGTGTTGTTGTCGCGGGTGTCCGCGACGGTGGCTGAATTCGGCTATACGGCGCGCATCGCGTGTGCACCGACGGCTTGGGGCGCGTGGTTGTTGGCTCAGGCGCACGCCGATCGGCAGGGGCATCGTTGGCATGTGATAAAGGAAACGTCGCTTGCTCGGGTCCTCGACCGCTTATCCGTGTTGTTGTTGCCGGTTTCGCAGGCGAATCGCGATGCGTTTACGCATGTCGGTTGCATGACGCTGGCCGATTTGCGGCAATTGCCAAGGTCGGGTGTCGTGAGGCGTTTCGGCAGCGGCATTCTGGATCTGCTGGCGCAGGCGTATGGCGCGCGCCCGGATCCGCGCGAATCGTTCCGCGCGCCAGCATCGTTTCATGCTCAGTTGGAGTTGCCGTCGCGGGTCGATAATGCCGATGCATTACTGTTCGCCGCGCGTCGGCTGATTGTGCAACTGGCCGGATGGTTGAGCGCGCATCATGCTGCGCTCAGTAGTTATACGTTGTTGCTCGAACATGAGTTGGCATCCCGTCATGCGCCGAAGACGTCGAGTCTGAAGGTCGCTTGGGCCATACCGTCGCGCGATGCCGAGCATCTGATCTGGCTGTTGCGTGAGAAGTTGAATCAGACGGTTCTGGTGGCGCCCGTGATCGAGTTGAAGCTGGTCGCGGATCAGATCGGTGAGTATGCAGGGCGGTCGGACACTTTGTTTCCAATGCCCGAATCAGACGGCGATTCGATTGCACGTCTGCTCGAACGCTTGAGCGCGCGTTTGGGGCCGGAGAACGTGTTGCAGATGTCGGTGCAGGCCGATCATCGGCCCGAGCGGGCAATGCGCGTCGAGGCCTACCAGGCGCAAGCGTTTTCGCGCAAGAAGCGTTCGTCTGCGAAAACTAAGACAAAAATCAAAGCGGATAAAACCTGGCTGACCGATGAGTTGCAGCACGCTGCATTAGAGAGCATGCGCGCAGACGACGATGCGGCGAGACAAGCAGAACAAGCAGAACAGGCAGAACGCACAGCACACCCAGAGCACCTATCCCGGCAGCCCGAAAAAGCGAGTGACGCTAAAAGCAGCCGCCTATTCGTAACACAACCGACCAATGCTCACGCCTCACTCGATCTGCCCGACAGTGCATTGCCATCGCAGCCTCGCCCCGTCTGGATGCTCGACAAACCGCTGCGCCTGATGATGCGCGACCAGCGGCCGATCTATCGTCGGCCACTGAAAATGCTCACGCGTACCGAACGGATTGAAGCAGGGTGGTGGGACGGTAATCTCGTCGAGCGGGATTACTACGTTGCGGCAGATGATCGTGGCCATATGTTCTGGGTGTACCGAGAACGTCTTGGTGGCGAGTGGTATCTGCAGGGTTTATTCGGCTGAGCATCATGGAGAATTTCCGGCCCTCATTCTTGTTAGAGCAGGCGCTTGCGGCCCAATTGCCGCCGTATGCGGAGTTACATTGCCTGACTAATTTCTCGTTTCTGCGCGGCGCTTCGCACCCGCATGAACTGGTCGAACAGGCGATGTCGTGCGGTTATAGCGCACTCGCGATCACCGATGAATGCTCACTGGCGGGCGTCGTACGCGCACACACGGCAGTGAGAGAAATCAGGCAGGAGCGGGACCGCCAACAGAAGGGGCGCGAAGACAAGGCGAAAGCCGCGCAGGCAGGAACGTCTTTAGAAGAAACAGTAGAGCCGGCGGCCGCGAAGCCAGCGTGCACCCAACAAGAACCCACCCAACAAGAACCCGCAGAGCCAGAAACCCCTGACCAGGAGACGCTAAAACCAATCCCTCACCTCATCATCGGCAGCGAACTCAATCTGACCGACGATGCAGGCGAACCGTTTTGCACATTGGTTGCGCTCGCAACCAATCGCAATGGCTATGGCAATCTTTCCGAACTGATCACGCTGGCCCGTTCGCGTGCGGACAAAGGCAGCTATCGCCTCAGTCCATCGGACTTCACCGACTCGCTACCGCATCTCGAGCATCTCAAAGCCTTGCCCGATTGCGTCCTGATCCTCGTGCCGCAGCGCACAGCGACGCTCTCGCACACATTGCGTTGTGCGCACTGGCTGGCATCGTTCGCGCCGCAACGCTCATGGATCGCACTCGAACTCTGGCAAACCGGCAGCGACGATCTTCAGATCGACGCATTGCGAATGATTTCAAAAGCGAGTGGTTTGCCTTTGGTAGCAGCAGGAGGCGTCCTGATGCATGTGCGATCGCGCAAGCCGTTGCAGGACACCCTGACCGCGATTGGCCTCGTCACACCGCTATCGGCGTGTGGTCACGCGCTCGAGGCCAATGCCGAACGGCATATGCGCACTCGCGTGCGGCTCGGCAAACTGTATCCACGCGACACGCTCGAAGAAACGCTGCGTATAGCCGCCCTGTGTCGCTTCTCGCTCGACGAACTCAAGTACGAGTATCCGGAAGAACTGGTGCCCGCCGGTGAGTCACCATCAAGCTATCTGCGCAAACTGGTCATGGCCGGCGCGATGGAGCGCTGGCCGAAAGGGATGGATCTCAAACGAATTGATCAGATCGAAAAAGAGCTGAAACTGATCGCCGACCTGAAATACGAGAAGTACTTCCTGACGGTACAGGATATCGTGAGCTTCGCGCGCTCCAGAAACATACTGTGCCAAGGCCGCGGTTCGGCGGCCAATTCGATTGTATGTTACTGCTTGCATGTGACGGAAATTGATCCGGTGCAGATGAACATGCTGATCGAACGGTTCATCTCGCGCGCGCGTAACGAACCACCTGATATTGACATCGATTTCGAACATCAGCGTCGGGAAGAGGTGATTCAATATATCTATGGGAAGTACGGCCGTCATCGTGCTGCGCTCACTGCAACGCTGATCACCTATCACGCACGCAGTGCGCTGAAGGACGTCGGCAAGGCGTTGGGGCTCGAAGCGTCGTTGATCGAGCGGATCAGTAAATCGCAGCAGTGGTGGGACGGCACGGATGCGGTCGCCAAATATCTGGCCGAAGCGGGCTTCGCTGCCAACTCGCATATCACACGGAATCTGATTCGCCTCACCAAAGAGTTGCGCAACTTTCCGCGCCATCTGTCGCAGCATGTCGGCGGCTTTGTGATCGCGAAAGACAAGTTGTCACGGCTCGTGCCGATTGAGAACGCGACGATGAAAGACCGCAGCGTAATCGAGTGGGATAAGGACGACATCGATGCGCTCGATCTATTGAAAGTCGACGTGCTGGCACTCGGCATGTTGTCGGCTATCCGGCGCGCGCTGGAATTCGTCGCATTGCGGCGCGGTTTGCCAAAATTCAGGATGCAGGATATTCCGCGCGAGGATCGGGCCGTCTACGAAATGTGCGGTCATGCCGATACGATCGGCGTATTCCAGATCGAATCGCGTGCGCAGCAAAGCATGTTGCCGCGACTGAAGCCGACCGAATACTACGATCTCGTGATCGAAGTCGCGATCGTGCGGCCCGGGCCGATCCAGGGCGGCATGGTGCATCCGTATCTGCGCCGCAAGCAGGGTCTGGAGGTGGTGGACTACGCGAAGGATGAGTTGCGCCCCGTGCTCAAGCGCACGCTTGGCGTGCCGATTTTCCAGGAGCAGGTGATGCACCTCGCGATGGTTGCGGCGAAATACACCGGTGAGCAGGCCGATCAGTTGCGGCGCGCGATGGCCGCATGGCGGCGCACCGGCAATCTGGCGAAGTATCAGCAGGATCTGACCGACCGCATGTCGGCGCGCGGCTACGAAAAAGCGTTTATCGAGCGCATCTGCAAACAGATCGAAGGTTTCGGTGAATATGGTTTTCCTGAAAGCCACGCGGCAAGCTTCGCCTTGCTCGTCTATCTCAGCGCGTGGCTGAAACGTTATGAACCGGCCGCTTTTCTGGCGGGGTTGCTGAACAGCCAGCCGTTGGGGTTTTATTCGCCGTCGCAACTCGTGCAGGATGCCAGGCGTCACGGCGTCCAGGTATTGCCGCCCGACGTGACCTTGAGCGATTGGGAGTCGACCTTCGAACGACGCGACCATGAAGGGCAGCGGATTTCATCGAGCGAGACCTGTTTGCGTCGTCAGCAGGGCGCATTGTCCGCACAGCAATTCCGTGATCTGTCGTTGCGGCGCTTCACATTGGCCCAGACGATCCGGCGTGCGGCAAAACAGCTGACCGCCCGCGTATTTCAATCGTCGAAAACCTATGGTGCACGCGGTCCGGCAGTACGCATCGGCATGCATCTGATCAAAGGTCTTTCACAGGTAGCTGCCGAACGCATCATGGCGGCTCGCAGCGACGCGCAGTTTACCGACGTCGATGATCTGGCGCGTCGCGCGGCATTGACGCGGCGCGATCTCGAAGCGCTCGCTGCGGCGAACGCGCTGGTCAGCATTGCGGGTCATCGGCGCGAAGCGTGGTGGCAGGTGACCGCGCAGCACACGGTGCCCAAACTGCTGCGCGATGCGCCGATCGCCGAAGCGCCGCTGGCATTGCCACAGGCAGCCGAAAGTCGCGAGATCGTCGACGACTACGCGAGCATCGGCCTCACGCTCAATCGTCATCCGCTCGCGCTATTGCGCGAGCGTCTTGCCAGGCAGCGTTTTCGCACGGCGGCAGAACTTGCCGCGTGCGGGCACGGCACGCTGGCGCGCGCCTGCGGCATCGTCACAGTGCGGCAGCGGCCGGGCACCGCAAACGGCACCGTGTTCGTTTCCATCGAAGACGAAACCGGTTCGATCAATGTGATCGTCTGGCCAGCGCTGGTGGAAAAACAGCGCAAGGTGCTGCTGGGTTCATCGTTGCTGGCGGTGTATGGCGTCTTGCAGCGTGACGATGGCGTTTCTACCGGCGGTGACAGCGCCGGCAATGTAGTGAACGTAAATAAAGCGGGCAACGCGAAACGGAAACAGAAGGGCGAGGTGATCCATCTCGTCGCGCATCGTCTCGAGGATCACAGCGACTGGCTCGGCGAACTGGCCACGGCGAGCCGCGATTTTCATTGAGGCTGATCTGCCGCCGTCTCGCCCCGCCATGGAAATGCGGCCAGCACTTGCCGGATCGCAACGTCGAACGGCGTGCGACGGCCAATGCCGAGCGCCTCGAGCCGGTCCGACGCCAGGTGGCAGTTATGTGGACGCGGCGTCGCGTCGGTGGGCGTATGTTGTGGCGTCAGTTGCGCATCGAGTTGCAGCGCTTCGGCCAACCGCACGGCGATTTCATACTTGTTCATCGGCTCATCCCCCGACCATTGCACGATGCCGCCGATCGCATCGCCACGCGCATGCCGTTCGAGCATCTGCCGGATGACGAACGCGACGTCCGGCGTAAAGGTCGGATAGCGAATCGCCCATGCGTCCATGACGGCGGCGTTGCCCTCGCGTGAAGCCGACGCTGCAATCGACGGCACGAGACTCGTCACCGCCGATTCTGCCCAATCGACGATCGGCCCATAGAGCAGCGGCAAACGCAGCACGCAGCCGAGATCGGTGGATTCCGTCAGCGCATGCTCACCTTCGAGTTTGCTGCGCCCATAGGCATTGAGTGGCGCGGGCGCGGAATCGTACTGATAGGGCGGGTGGGTGCCGTCGAACACGTAATCGGTTGAGATCGAGAGCGCCCATGCGCCGCGTCGCTTTGCCGCTGCGGCCAGGGTGCGCACCGCATCGACGTTCAAAGCACGGGCGAGCTGAGGATCGTGCTCACACACATCCGGCCGACGCTCCGCCGCGGCAATCACGAGCGCGTCCGGTGCTTCGCGCTCGACAAATTGCTCGACCGCTAGCGCATCGCGAATATCCAGCGTGACCGTGTTCGGCCTCGGCCGGCTGAACGCCGTGGCGACAACTTGCCAACTGGCCTGCTGTGCCAGTTCGTCGACGATAGATCGGCCGAGCAGTCCGGAAGCACCAATGACGGCAACTTTGAACATGACGGTCGCTCGCTTAGCGGGCTGGTCCGCTGGTCACGCCGGTCACCGTGTAACCGGCCTCGTCGATTGCGGCTTTGAGCGTGTCAACCGGTTGTGCCGATTCGACCGCCACGCGGCCGGATGCCAGATCGACCTGGACCTGCGCGGCGCCATCGTGTTCACGGATCGCGTTCGTGACCGCAGCCACGCAATGCTGGCAGCTCATGCCTTCTACCTGGAATTCGATCGTCATCGGGATTGCCTTGAAAAAATGAATATTGCGATGCTTGAATTATGCCTGCCGATGCGCAATTGAGTGGCTGACCTTCCTACTATGGGAAGGTGTACGATCGACGCACACACTGGGGAAACAGTCATGAACATCGGTGAAGCGGCCCGCGCGTCGGGCGTCACGGCGAAGATGATTCGCTACTACGAAAGCGTGGGCCTGCTGGCGGCGAAGGCGCGCACGAGCGCCGGCTATCGCGTTTACGGGCCGCAAGAGGTTCATTCGCTGCGTTTTATCCGGCAGGCGCGCCGTCTTGGTTTTCTGGTCGAAGACATTCGCCGCCTGCTGGCGCTGTGGCACGACCGGTCGCGCGCCAGCGCCGAAGTGAAGGCGATTGCGTTGGAGCACGTTGCGGAGCTCGATCGCCGTATCAACGAACTGACCGACATGCGCGACACACTGGCGCATCTGGCCGATCATTGCCACGGCGACGAACGCCCGGATTGCCCGATTATCGAGCGGCTCGCCGATACCGATCTGGTGTCGGGGAAGGGTTGTCATCCGATTTGAAAGCGCGGAGTGCAACCCGTCGAAGACGTTAGCGCAACCGGGCGTCAAAAAGCACCTAAATGGTGCAAATTAATGTGGGGCTGTATCATACGCTGCAAAAAAGTCGTCTTGAATTTAGATAAATCAACGACTTAGGCGCACCACGGGCGTGCACCATTCCAAAACGGAATGCACGTCATGCGGGCATTTCACTAGCAAGGTTGCACCATAGGGCTATAATCCGGGTTAACCCTTTTACGGGAAATCCCTGATGCAAAACTCACCGGGGATTCAATCTGATCCTTGGAGAACATCATGTTTGCATACGTACTTGAAAAGCTGAGCACCTGGTTTGAAACTGCAGAACGCAGCCGTCGTGAAGCCTATCTGGCATCGTCGTCGGATATCGTTCAGCTCGAACAGCGCATCCGCTCGCTCGAAACTAACGGCTACTCGCTGTAAGTTTCAACTGCATCAAGTTTGACCCGGCAGCGCTCGTGCGCGGCCATTGCAGTAAAGCGTTGAGCCCCGTATAGACGGGGCTTTGTCACATCTGGAGCGCGAGAATTCCACAGCAACTGGCGTTTCATAGCGACTCATGGCCAATAACGACTAGCCTGAAGGGTGCTGCCGCGGTAAGGTAAAGCGTTTTCTGCGCAATCCGGCATTCTCAAACTCAACCGGTCCGTCCATGCGTCCTGTCCGCTTGCTCAAATCTGTCCTGGCCATGACCGCCGCAGCCTCGCTGGCAACGGTTTTTGCCGTATCGGCGACGTTCGCCGCGTCGAGCAGTACTGCCCGCAAGCCGGTGATACTCGACTCGCAGAGCGGCATCAGCGACGGCCAGAGCGGCACCGTGCTGCAGACCGCGCCGCTCTCGCGGCAGCCGATCGTAGAGGCGCAGCCTATCGCAACGCCCACGGAGCTGGCGCCGAATTCGTCGATACCGTTCGTTGTCGCGCCTTATATCCCGGTGCCTGTTGGTGGCGGTACGCCGTCGAAACAACCGCAGCCTCGTTCTGTACCTCGCGCGCAATAAGCCGCAATAAGCGCCTCCGCCGCGCTATCTCCTGGTAGTTCTTTTCCATCCGTTGACGCTTCGAGCGGCGGGTCCTCTGCGGTGCTGTCGCATGTGCACGAGTGTCTTCAGCTAACGCACGAGACACTGCATACGCCATTCGGGTTTCGATGCATGGCGTGCGCGACACTGTCCGACGACAATCGTTGCGCGCTCTCTCGTCAACGATGTGCATCATGCATCGTGCGCAGCGCCATCGCATCGAATGAAAACAGAACAAGGAGACATCACATGCCTACCCACTGGATACGGCGTGCCGCCGGCACCTGCGCCACGCTGCTTGCGCTGATCGTACCCGCGACGCTGCCCGGCGTCGCGCTTGCCAAAGACACACCGGAAAAGCCCACATTAACGATGGCCGTCGGCGGTTTGCCGGGCCTTTACTATTTGCCGGTACTCGCAGCCCAGCAGTTGGGCTATTTCAAGGACGAAGGGCTCGACGTCACGCTCGAAGATTTCGCGGGCGGCTCGAAGGCGTTGGAAGCGGTCGTGGGGGGGAGTGCCGACGTGGGAGCCGGCGCATTCGAGCACACCCTGTTCATGCAGGCAAAGGGACAACACTACCGGGCGTTTGTGCTGATGGGCCGCGCACCGCAGATCGTTGTCGCGGTGCTGAAGTCGAAGGCGGATCAGATCAAGACATTGGCGGACTTCAAGGGGGCCAAAGTCGGCGTGAGCGCGCCGGGTTCGTCGACGGATCTGGTGCTCACCGTGGCTTTGCGCAAGGCAGGCGTGCAGCGCAACGAGATTTCGGCGATCGGCGTCGGCAGTGGCGCCACGGTACTGGCCGCGGTGAGCGGCGGTCAGCTCGACGCGCTGTCCAATGTAGATCCGATGATGACCAAGCTGGCTCGTAGCGGCGCGATCAAAGTGCTGGTCGATACACGTACTGTGCAGGGCACGCAGGAGGTATTCGGTGGGACGATGCCGGCGGCGACGCTCTACGCATCGGAGACATTCATCCAGAAGTATCCGAAGACGACACAGGCGCTCGCCAATGCGATCGTGCGCGCGGACCACTGGTTGCAGACCGCGAGCGACGCCGACTTGCTGAAGATGGTGCCGCCGGCCTATTTGCTCAACGATTCGGCACTCTACGTGGAGGCCTTCCACAACGTGCGTGACGCGTATTCGCCGGATGGCTTGATGCCCGCGGATGGTCCGGCGACCTCATTGCGTGCCTTGTCGTCGTTTGATAACCGCCTCGATCCGAAAAAGATCGATCTGAACGCGACCTATACCAATGACTTCGCCCGCAAGGCAGCGGCGCAACTCAAGTAAGCGGACTGGTGGCGGGATGATTTACCCGGGCGCGCACGTGTCATGCCGCTGGCCAAGGCGCCCATGTGCGGCCCGGGGCGCTGTTCAATCGCCGCGATATTCGACCTTGAACTGCGCGGCCTTGTCTTCGCCGAGCGCCTCGACCAGCCAGGGCATCTGGTCTTTCAGCGTTTTTGCCAACGTATACGGCGGATTCAGGATGAACATGCCACTGCCGAACAACCCGAAGCCGTCGGTCGGCGGATTGCTGACGGTCAGGCTCACATGCAGCCAGTTGCGCTCCTGCAGCTTCTTCAACTGATCGGGGAAGCGCTGCGATTCAAGGCGTCTTACCTGCGGATACCAGACCGCGTAGGTGCCGGTCGGAAAGCGCTTCAGGCTTTCTTCGACGCAGCGCAGCGTGCGCGTGTAGTCGCGCTTGTCCTCATACGACGGATCGAGCAGCACCAGTGCGCGGCGCGGCGCCGGCGGCAGCAACGCGAGGATGCCTTCGAAGCCGTCGCCCGCATAAAGCATTGCGCGCCGGCCTGCGTCGCGGAAGTTATGGCGCAGCACGTCGATTTCAGTGGTGTGCAGTTCGAACAGGCGCATGCGGTCCTGCTCGCGCATTTGCCGCCACGCGATATACGGCGAGCCCGGGTAGAAGCGCAACTGGCCGTCCGGATTCAGCGCGCTCACTTCGTCGACGTACTCTGCGAAGACCGACGGCAGGTCGTTACGCTCCCATAGTTTGGCGATGCCGGTCTGGAACTCGCCGGTTTTCGTCGCGTAGCCTTCCTTCAGCGAATAGACGCCGGCGCCCGCGTGCGTGTCGATATACCAGTAGGCTTTGTCCTTCTGGCCGAGGTAGCGCAGTAGCTGCAACACGACGGCGTGTTTCAGAACGTCGGCGTGATTGCCTGCATGAAAGGCGTGGCGGTAGCTGAGCATGATGAGGAGACACTGAAAGAGGGCGTGCCGGTCCACGGCGGATTCGGCGCTGCGAGTGCAATGCGGCAGCACAACTGAAGTGCAGCGCGGTCGCGTATTGTACGCGACGCCGCGCCGCGCTCCGCAGTGCGTTGCGCGCGACACAGCCCCGATGGTGCGCGGGCCATGCTCCGCGGACCGGACCGATCGGGGCTGGACTGGTCCGCGGCCGATCAGTCGTAGGCGTCGCCGATGACCGCTTCGATCCGCTCTTTGATCTCCGGCGTGATCCGTTCCGCCACCTCGGCGGATTTCATGTTCTCACCGATCTGTTCGACACGCGACGCGCCGGTGATCACGGTGCTCACATTCGGATTCTTCAGAATCCATGCAATCGCCAACTGGCCGATCGTGCAACCCAGCTCGTCGGCCACTTCGCCCAGCTTGCCGACCACGTTGTTTTTGCCGGCGTCGGTGACCTGCTTGCGCAGCCAGTCGTAGCCTTGCAGTTGCGCGCGGCTATCGGCAGGCACGCCGTCGCGGTACTTGCCGGTGAGCAGGCCGGACGCGAGCGGGCTCCACGTGGTCAGCCCAAGGCCGATATCCTCGTAAAGCCGTTTGTATTCCTGCTCGACGCGCTTGCGGTGGAACAGGTTGTACTGCGGCTGCTCCATGACCGGTTTGTGCAGGTGATGCCGTTCAGCAATCTCGTAAGCGGCGCGGATTTCGTCGGCGCTCCATTCAGACGTGCCCCAGTACAGGGCTTTGCCGCGCGTGATCATGTCACTCATGGCCCAGACGGTTTCTTCGACCGGCGTGTTTGGGTCAGGACGATGACAGAACACCAGATCGACGTAATCGAGTTGCAGGCGTTTGAGCGACGTGTCGATGGCGTTCAGCAAATATTTGCGGTTCAGCGTGTGGTACTGGTTCGGCGCTTCGTTGAGGCCCCAGAAAAATTTCGTCGATACCACATAGCTCACACGCGGCCATGCCAGTTCCTTGAGCGCCTGACCCATGATTTCTTCGGATTGGCCGGCGGCGTACACCTCGGCATTGTCGAAGAAGTTGACTCCCGCATCGCGCGCGGCTGCGAGCGACTCGCGCGCTGCACGATGATCCACCTGATTGCCGTAGGTGACCCATGAGCCGATGGACAGTTCACTGACTTGCAGGCCCGAACGGCCTAGACGTCGATAATTCATGCATTCCTCCTTGGTAGTGATGCCGCCGGAATCCCGCTGAAACGTCCAGTTTAAAGAGATAAAGCGCGATGTGCAGTTTACGGATGCAGTTCACACGGTTCATGCACAATAGCAGCGTTGGCCGCAGTGCAGCATTCGGCCGAACGGCCTATGCCGTTTGGCTGACTTCACGCCGCCTGCGGTCCGTGGTCTCATTGCTCATCAACTGCATGGAGGTTCTGGATGTCGTCACTGAACACGAATCTGAATGGCAAGGTTGCGGTGGTTACCGGCGCCGCGAGCGGCATCGGCAAGCAGATTGCGCTCACGCTTTCCGCTGCGGGCGCGGCGGTCGCGATCGCCGACCTGAACCAGGACGGTGCGAACGCCGTCGCTGAAGAAATCAAACAGGGCGGCGGCAAGGCAATCGGCGTGGCAATGGACGTCACGAACGAAGACGCCGTCAACCAGGGCATAGATAAAGTCGCGGCCGAGTTCGGCTCGATCGACATTCTGATTTCCAACGCCGGCATCCAGATCGTCAATCCGATCGAAAACTATTCGTTTTCCGACTGGAAGAAGATGCAGGCCATCCACGTGGACGGCGCCTTCCTCACCACCAAGGCCGCACTCAAGCACATGTACAAAGACGATCGCGGCGGCATCGTGATCTACATGGGCTCGGTCCATTCGCACGAAGCGTCGCCGTTGAAGTCCGCCTATGTGACGGCCAAGCATGCGCTGCTGGGGCTCTCACGCGTACTGGCCAAGGAAGGCGCGAAACACAATGTGCGCTCGCACGTGGTGTGTCCGGGTTTCGTGCGTACGCCGCTGGTCGACAAGCAGATTCCCGAGCAGGCCAAGGAGCTCGGCATCAGCGAAGAGGACGTGATCAAGCGCGTGATGCTGGGCGGCACGGTCGACGGCATCTTCACCACGGTGGAAGACGTCGCGCAGACGGTGCTGTTCCTGTCCACGTTCCCGACTGCGGCGCTGACCGGCCAGTCCTTCATTGTGAGCCACGGCTGGTACATGCAATAAGGAGGCGCCCATGGCGCAACGCAATCTCAAGCGGGCGCGCGTCGGCGCACCCGGCAGCGGGGAAGGCGAGGGCGCCGGTCCGGCGCCCGCCGCGCATCCCGGCAAGAATCTCCAATTGCCGAACTACGAAACCGTCGCGTTGATGCTGCAAGGCGGCGGCGCGCTGGGCGCCTATCAGGCCGGTGTCTTTCAGGGGCTTTACGAAGCCGGTATCGAACCGAACTGGCTCGCCGGCATTTCGATCGGTGCGCTGAATACGGCCGTCATTGCCGGCAATCCGCCGGAGAAACGCGTCGAGCGGCTGCTGCAATTCTGGGAGACGATCTGCCAACCGGCGTTCGGACCGCCGTTGCCGGCCTTTATCGAGCACGCGCTGTTCAATTCCAGTGAAGCCGTGCGTAAGGCTTTTACGGCGACCCAGGCGATGGGCGCGATCTTGGAAGGGCAAAAGGGCTTCTTCGTGCCGCGTTTCCCGCCGCCGTTGCCCACCGTTTCCGGGCCGCCGCAACTGGCGAGCTACTACGACACCACGCCGCTCAAGGCTACGCTGGAAGCACTCTGCGATTTCGATCGGATCAATTCCGGTGAGATGCGTGTGTCGGTGGGGGCGGTGAATTGTGGTACCGGCAATTTCGCCTACTTCGATAACAAGCATACGAAACTGAGGCCTGAGCATTTCATGGCGTCAGGTGCGTTGCCGCCGGGTTTCGCGGCGGTCGAAATCGACGGCCAGTACTACTGGGACGGCGGCTTGATGTCGAACACGCCGCTCTATGAGGTGATTCAGACCACGCCGCGTCGCGATACGCTAGCGTTCCAGGTTGATCTCTGGAGCGCGATCGGGCCGGTTCCGGACAACATCACCGATGTTCAGGGGCGCATGAAAGACATCCAGTACTCGAGCCGCACGCGTCTCGTGACCGATATGCTGCAACGTTCGCAGCGTTTCCGGCATGTGCTGCGCGAGGTGCTCGATCGCGTTCCGCCTGACCAGCTCGACGATCCGTGGTGCAAGCTGGCGGATGACCTGTCGTGTTCGAAGCGCTACAACGTGTTCCACCTTATCTATCGGCAGAAGGAATACGAAGGGCACTTCAAGGACTTCCAGTTCGGCCTTTCTACAATGCGTGAACATTGGAGCAGTGGTCTGGATGATATCCGCCAGTCGCTCGCGCAACCGCACTGGCTCGACATGCCTGATAACGACGCAGGTTTTGTCACGCACGATATCCATCGGGATTCGCGCTAAGACGGCCGTAGGTGACAGAAGCAGTGCCGACAGCGGGGCGCATCGGCGGGTGACACTCACACGTCCAGCAACAGCCGGCCAATAAAAAACGGCGCCCGAAAGGGCGCCGTTTTCTACATGTAGCTTAAGCAGCAACCGCCAAGCAAAGCGCGCGCGACGAACACCCGCGCTCCGAATTGCCTTACTTCAGCACGTGAGCGATCGCGCCAGCCACCACGTCGAGGTTGCGCGTATTCAGCGCAGCCACGCAGATGCGGCCCGTACCCACGGCATAGATGCCGAACTCTTCACGCAGACGGTCCACTTGCGGGGCCGTAAGACCCGAGTACGAGAACATGCCGCGTTGTGCGTTCACGAAGCTGAAATCGCGATCCACGCCGCTGGCCTTCAGACGTTCAACCAGGCCGTTGCGCATTGCGCGGATACGGTCACGCATTTCGGCGAGTTCGCTTTCCCACGTGGCGCGCAGTTCAGCCGATGCGAGCACCGCAGCGACCACCGAGCCGCCGTGCGTCGGCGGGTTCGAGTAGTTCGTGCGGATCACGCGCTTCAGTTGCGACAGCACGCGAGCCGATTCTTCCTTGCTTGCCGTGATGATCGACAGCGCGCCGATGCGCTCACCGTACAGCGAGAACGACTTCGAGAACGACGACGACACGAACACGTTCAGTTCCGATGCCGCGAACAGACGAACTGCTGCAGCGTCGGATTCGATGTTGTCGCCGAAACCCTGGTAAGCGATGTCGAGGAACGGCACCAGATTGCGCACCTTGACGACTTCGACGATCTGCTTCCATTGGTCGACAGTCAGGTCGACGCCGGTCGGGTTGTGGCAGCACGCGTGCAGCACGACAACCGTGCCTGCGGCATAGCTGTTCAGCGCGCTCAGCATGCCTTCGAAGTTCACGCCGTGCGTGTGCGCGTCGTAGTACGGATAGTTCACGACTTCGAAGCCGGCGCTTTCGAACAGCGCGCGGTGGTTTTCCCAGCTCGGATCGCTGATCGCGACCTTGGCGTTCGGGTTCACACGCTTCAGGAAATCAGCGCCGATTTTCAACGCACCCGTGCCGCCCAGTGCTTGCGCCGTCACGACGCGGCCCGCAGCGATCAGCGGCGAGTCGTTGCCGAGCAGCAGCGTTTGCACAGCAGCGTCGTAGGCAGCGATGCCTTCGATCGGCAGATAGCCACGCGGCAGCGCGGCTTCGACGCGTGCCTTTTCCGCGTCGCGCACGGCGCGCAGCAGCGGAATCTTGCCTTCTTCATTGAAGTACACACCAACGCCAAGGTTGACCTTGGTGGCGCGCGCATCGGCGTTGAAGGCTTCGTTCAGGCCCAGAATCGGGTCGCGGGGAGCAAGTTCGACGGCGGAGAACAGAGACATGATGGATGGGCAGCAGTTGTGAAAAGAGGGCGGCTTCAAGCGCGGGCGGCCCGGCCAACGGTGTCTGACGGACAACAACGGACAATTCAGACGGCGGGCGGGCATCGACGGGCGAGCGCAACTTGCCATTGTAGCGAATTCACGGGCGGTTTTCGGGCGACAAAGCCTGCTGGACTGAATTATTTGCTTGAAAAACAGGCACTCCGGCGTCATGTCGTCATAGCGGATTTGCCTGGGGCGAAGCTGGTGAAGGCCGAACAGCGACCTCGAGCCGACAGGAAATCCCCCCTGCTTCGGCCGCCTGGCGTGCATCCCTCCGCCCCCGCAATCCCTACGCAGACCCGCTCAGCCCGGGTTCCCGCAACCCGTTAGAATAGTTCTTTGCCCAAGGCCCGGTGCCGCCCCCATGTCCGAACAACATCTGACTGAAGTCGACGAGACGCTCGACGAATCCAAATTCGTCACGTTCGAAGGCTCGCCGTTCCAGCTTTACCAGCCGTATCCGCCCGCCGGCGACCAGCCGACGGCAATCGACACGCTCGTAGAAGGCATCGAGGACGGTTTGTCGTTCCAGACGCTGCTCGGCGTGACCGGTTCCGGCAAAACCTTCACGATGGCCAACACCATCGCGCGGCTCGGCCGGCCAGCGATCGTGTTCGCGCCAAACAAGACGCTCGCCGCGCAGCTTTATTCGGAGTTTCGCGAGTTTTTTCCGCGTAATGCGGTCGAGTACTTCGTCTCGTATTACGACTACTACCAGCCGGAAGCGTACGTGCCGCAGCGCGACCTGTTCATCGAGAAAGATTCGTCGATCAACGAGCACATCGAGCAGATGCGGCTGTCGGCTACTAAAAGCCTGATGGAGCGGCGCGACGTGATCATCGTGGGCACGGTGTCGGCGATTTACGGTATCGGCAACCCGTCGGAATATCACAAGATGATTCTGACGCTGCGTACCGGCGACAAGCTCGGCCAGCGCGACATCATCGCCCGGCTGATCGCGATGCAGTACAACCGCAATGAAGCTGACTTCCAGCGCGGTTCGTTCCGCGTGCGTGGCGACACGATCGATATTTTTCCGGCCGAGCACGCCGAAATGGCGGTGCGCATCGAGTTGTTCGATGACGAGGTCGAGACGCTGCAGCTATTTGATCCGCTCACCGGCCGCGTGCGCCAGAAGATTTCGCGCTTCACCGTTTATCCGTCGTCGCACTATGTGACGCCGCGCGACACCGTGGTGCGCGCGGTCGAAACGATCAAGACCGAACTGCGCGACCGGCTCGAGTTCTTCTATAGCAACGGCAAGCTCGTCGAAGCGCAGCGCCTCGAGCAGCGCACCCGCTTCGATCTGGAAATGCTGCAGGAGTTGGGCTTCTGCAAGGGCATCGAGAACTACTCGCGGCACTTCTCGGGCGCCGCACCCGGCGAGCCGCCACCGACGCTGGTCGACTATCTGCCGTCCGACGCGCTGATGCTGCTCGACGAGTCGCACGTGCTGATCGGGCAGCTGAACGGCATGTACAACGGCGACCGGGCGCGTAAAGAGAATCTGGTCGACTACGGTTTTCGCTTGCCGTCGGCACTCGACAATCGCCCGCTCAAGTTCAACGAGTTCGAGCGCAAGATGCGCCAGGTGGTGTTCGTGTCGGCCACGCCGGCTGATTACGAAAAGAAAACGGCAGGGCAGGTGGCCGAGCAACTGGTGCGTCCTACCGGCCTCGTCGATCCGGAAATCGAGGTGCGCCCAGCGCGTACCCAGGTCGACGATGTGCTGGCCGAGATCAACGAGCGCGTCAAAGTGGGCGACCGTGTACTGGTCACGGTGCTGACCAAGCGGATGGCCGAGCAGCTCACCGAGTTTCTGGCCGACCACGGCGTCAAGGTGCGCTACCTGCATAGCGACATCGATACGGTGGAGCGGGTCGAAATCATCCGCGATCTGCGGCTGGGCACCTTCGACGTGCTGGTCGGGATCAACCTGCTGCGCGAGGGACTGGATATTCCGGAAGTCTCGCTGGTTGCGATTCTCGACGCGGACAAGGAAGGTTTCCTGCGCGCCGAGCGCTCGCTGATCCAGACCATCGGCCGGGCGGCGCGTAACGTGAACGGTAAGGCGATTCTCTATGCGGACCGGGTGACCGACTCGATGCGCCGCGCCATCGACGAAACCGAGCGGCGGCGCGCCAAGCAGGTCGCCTACAACCTGGAGCACGGCATTACGCCGCGCGGCGTGGTCAAACGGATTCGCGACATCATCGACGGGGTGTACAACGTCGACGACGCACGCGCCGAGCTGAAGGAACAGCAGACTCGGGCGAAATTCGAGGACATGTCCGAGAAGCAGCTTGCCAAGGAACTCAAGCGCCTCGAAAAGCAGATGATGGAGCACGCCAAGAATCTCGAGTTCGAAAAGGCCGCACAGACCCGCGACCAGCTGGCGCTGCTGCGGCAGCGCGTATTTGGCGCGAACGTCGGCGACCACGTGCCCGGCGTCGAATAACATCTTCCTGCCTGTCAGGGCGCGGCAACGTGCCGCGCCTTGGCTCCCCTCGCATTACTACACCCCGCCGACACCTTCGCCCGCACTTTTCTTAACACTGCCTTAAGTCCCTGTTGCCGTAAGGCTTTGCGAGCGTCCTCGTTTGTTCTCCCTGCCGATCAATGATAAACTCGACCAATATTGAGAATGGTTCGCATTAACGTTCGTAATGCGATTGTCTGTGGTCTGTCGCCCCTGTCAGTGAATGTGGGGACCGCGGCTTAAAACGCACGCGCACCGCACTGTTCCAATGAGTTCGATTCCAGTCTGATAAAAACAAGGAGTTTCAATGCGGATTTCTTCATTTGTGCGCGGTGGCGCAGCAGCGGTGGCCGCAGTAGCGGCGCTTTCCGCAACGGCAGCGGAATACCCGATCGGCAAGCACCAGATTCAGGGCGGCATGGAAATCGGCGCGGTCTATCTGCAGCCGATCACGATGGAACCCGAAGGCATGATGCGCAAGGCGTCGGATTCGGACGTCCACCTGGAAGCCGACATCCACGCGGTCAAGAACAATCCGACCGGTTTCGCCGAAGGCGACTGGATGCCGTATCTGCAAGTTCGCTATGAATTGACCAAAGCCGGTTCGAATCAGACCCAGAAGGGCGACATGATGGCGATGGTCGCCAACGACGGCCCGCATTACGGCGACAACGTCAAGCTGCAGGGGCCAGGCAAATACCATCTGAAGCTGGTCGTCGAAGCGCCGATGCAAACCGGCCACATGGCGTTCGGCCGTCATGTCGACAAGGAAACCGGCGTAGGTCCGTGGTTCAAGCCGATCACGCTCGAATACGACTTCACGTATGCGGGCATCGGCAAGAAGGGCGGTTACTGATCAACGCGGATCGCCGCGAATCATCACGGTTCGCCGCGCCAAACGCGGGGCGAACCGCATGAATGAATGCAGCAGACGGCGCCAGGCATGAACCCCGGCGCCGCGTTTTCCGGAAAGGCTAATGAGAATTAACCGAAAGATCGCGATCCTCGCCATGACCGCTTTGACGGTGGGAGCCGCGCACGCAGCGGATCTGCCGACCTTCAACCTGGAAATGAACGACGGCAAGCTCAATCCGGCGCGTATCGAAGTGCCGGCAGGGCAGCGCATCAAGATCGCGATACGCAACACCGGCAAGGGCGCGGCCGAATTCGAAAGCGTGCAATTGCGTAAAGAAAAAGTGTTGGCGCCGGGCGGAGATTCGTTCGTCGTCATCGCACCGCTCTCGCCGGGCGAGTACAAGTTCTTCGACGATTTCCATCAGCAGGCGCAGGGCGTGATCGTCGCGAAGTAATAGTAGTGGCTTGGGGTGCGAGCGCATGCCTTGGACAACCGGGTTACGCGTTCGCCAAAGCAGTAGACGGGTAGAGGGGAGAGCTTGGATGGGTCAGATTCTGTTCATCGTGTGGCGGGAAAGCGTTGAGGCCTTGCTGGTCGTCGGCATCCTGTACGCGTGGTTGAAAAATGGCGACGACGATGCGCGCCGCGGTTTGCCGTACCTTTGGGGCGGCGTCGCGGCCGGTGTGATCGCGGCGCTCGCGCTCGGCGCGGCGCTGGTCGGTTTCACCGAAGTGCTCTCCGGTGATGCGCAGGATTATTTCCAGACCGCCATGGTGCTGGTCGCGTGTGTGCTGATCGTGCAGATGGTGCTGTGGATGAAGCAGCACGGCCGGTCGCTCAAGCGCGACATGGAACAGTCGCTGCAAAAGAGTCAGCGCGATTCGAACTGGTGGGGCGTCGCGTTGCTGGTCGCATTGGCGATCGCGCGCGAAGGCAGTGAAACGGTGATCTTCCTGTACGGTCTCGGCTTTGGCCAATCGGGCCACGTGGATGGCAGCCAGATGCTCGCTGTAGTGATCGGCCTCAGTCTCGCATTCCTGACCTTCTATGTCTTGCAACTGGGCGGCAAGTACTTCTCGTGGCGACTCTTCTTCCGCGTCACTGAAATCATGCTGCTGTTCCTTGGCGCAGGTCTGTTCCAGACCGGCGTTGACAAGCTGATCGACAAGGAAATCCTGCCGACGATCGTCGACCAGATGTGGAACTCGTCGGCGATCCTCGACGACTCGAGTACCTTCGGCTCGCTAGTCGCGACGCTTACCGGTTATCGCGCCCACCCGGCGCTGATGAATCTGGTCGCCTACGGCGCGTACTGGGCGGTCGTCTATCTGCTGGTGCGTCGCGCGAATCGCAAGCCGGCGCAGCAGGCCGCAGGGCGCGCGGCATGAGTACCATCATGACCCGCCCGGGCCGCCTTGCCGCGGCCGGGCAGTGGATGCAGCGTCACGGCGGTTTGATCCGCGGCATTCAGTGGGTTGTGGTGGCGGTGTACGCGTTCCTGATTCTCGTGCCGGCGGTGATGCCGCTGCCGGGCGACGCCGCGCATTTGTGGAACAACCTGACGCTTGCCGCGCAGTTCGTGTTCTGGGGCATCTGGTGGCCGTTCGTGTTGCTGTCGATGGTGATGCTTGGCCGTGTCTGGTGCGGCGTGCTGTGTCCGGAAGGCGCGCTCGCCGAATTCGCTAGCAAATATGGCCGCGGCTGGGCGATTCCGCGCTGGATGCGCTGGGGCGGCTGGCCGTTCGTCGCGTTCGGCATCACCACGATCTACGGGCAGATGGTCAGCGTCTACCAGTATCCGAAAGCGGTGCTGCTGGTGCTCGGCGGCTCGACCTTCGCGGCGATGATCATCGGCCTGCTGTACGGACGCGAGAAGCGCGTCTGGTGCAAGTACCTGTGCCCCGTCAACGGGGTTTTTTCGCTACTGGCGCGTCTCGCGCCGTTCCACTACAAAGTCGATGAAGACGCGTGGCGCCGTTCGTACAAGAACGGCGAATATGGGCATCGCGTGATTCCGATCAATTGCGCGCCGCTGGTGCCGCTGCGCAATATGAAGGGCGCGTCGGACTGTCATATGTGCGGCCGTTGCAGCGGGCATCGCGACGCGATTGCGCTGACGTGGCGTGCGCCGTCGTCGGAAGTCGTGCAGCTCGGCGACAAACAGGCGAACCCGTGGGACACCGCGTTGATCCTGTATGGCCTGCTCGGCATCGCGATCGGCGCATTCCACTGGACCGCTTCGCGCTGGTTCGTCGACCTGAAGATGTTCTTTGCAACATGGCTCGTCGATCACGACATCACGTGGCCGCTCGACACCAACGCGCCGTGGTTCCTGTTCACGCATTACCCTGAGCAGAACGACGTGTTCTCGTGGCTCGACGGCACGATGGTGATCGGCTACATCCTCGCCACAGCGCTGGTGTACGGCACGGTGCTGCTGGTGCTGCTGATGGGCGCGACGCGCATGCTGGGGCGCTTCAGCTTCGTGCGTCTGCATCATTTGACGCAAGGCCTGATTCCGATTGCCGGCGCAGGTGTGTTCCTCGGCTTGTCGGCGACCACGCTGTCGCTGCTGCGTGCGGAGCATCTGTCGTTGTGGTGGGCGTCGGACATGCGTATCGCGATTCTGGCGATCGCCAACCTGTGGAGCGCGTGGCTCGCCTGGCTCGTCACACGTCGCTATAGCGAGCGCTTCGTTCAACGCAGCCTCGCGATGGTGTGGTTCGCCGCGGCGCTGGCGGTGGTCGACAGCGCATGGTGGCTGATGTTCTGGGGCTGGGCCTCGAAGTAAGTCTTAACGCTTCAATGCGCAGCCGGGACCGGATCGGCGCCCTGTAAAACAAAAGCCGTGGAGATGACAGCATCCCGCGGCTTTTTCATTTTCTGCATGTGCGACACACGTCGTTTCGTGTGTCCGCATTGGGTGAGAACCAAAAAAGCGGCCTGGCTGGCTGCGACGACTGGCTTGGTGTCTGCACGAAGGGGTCTAGTTCTCACGTGCAAGCCGTCGTGGCTGGCTAATGCCTAACACCTCTCGAGGAGGTGGTCCCCACAATACCCGGTACGTACTGCTATTCGTTGTTGCCTGTTACTTCGTCAGGATCAGCTTGCCTAAGCGCGTTGCACGCAGCTGATAGGTCTCGCCGTTATGCAGGATGCTGACGTGGCTATGTCCTTGCAGCAGCGCGTCGCTGCGCACAATCCGATCCGACTTCTCGCTCGTACCGCTGGCTTGATCCGCTGCGGACTTCGCTGCGGTTGCCGTCGCCGTCGATGCTTTCGGACGGCTGGTCAGCGCGGCCGCCGGGCGGCGCAGGCTGAGTGTGGAAGAGCGGTTGAGATCGGTCATTCGTTTTTGCTGTTGGTCGATTCGATGGATTAATTCTAAATGATAACTATTCCCATTTACAAGGAAGAGAAATTCATCGGATTCGACTTTCGATAGTTGAACGGTGCGGGCGGAGTCGCCCGCACACGCATCAATGCAATGAACCGGGTTCCTGTTTGGTCTGCACGTACTGGCGGATCAACCGCACGGTGTCGATATCGTTCTCGCGATACGCCGACTTCACGATTTCCTGCGTCTGCACGGCGTCCTGGTCGTCGGACACGGGCAGGGTGGTCGTGTATTCGAAGCGCAGGAACAACTGCAGTTCGTCAGGCTGCTCGATCGTCATTGTCAGCGAGCCGCCGACATAGTCCGCGGTCGGCAGAATGTCGTAGCGCACGCTTTGGCGATCCTGCAGCGTGACACGGTCGCGCACGGTGGCCTTGCCATAGTGCAGTTCCCGTTCGAGCGTGTCGCCTTCACGCGAAAGGATGGTGCAACTGTCGAGTCCGATTACGAACAGTTGCGGCTGTTCGGCGCGCAGCACGAGACCCTCCCACAACTGCTCGCGGGTCATCGAGTCAACAAACGGATTCAACGGATCGTTGATCTGGATAAGGTGTTCGAAATTCAAAACGGCGGCTTCCTATGAAAGCGTTGCATAACGTTCAGCCCGGTTGAGCCAATCACACATTGTCGCGCTCAGCGAGCTATCGCGCCAATGTGCCGGCGCGAGGCGCGCATGGCTTCAGACGACGGCAAGACCCGAGCGAATCGTGATCGAATGCGTGAGGATCTTGTGAACCGGGCACGCATTGGCAATTTGCAAGAGCCGTTCCCGCTGCTCGTCGGACAGATCGCCTTCCAGCATGATCTTGCGGTCGATGGTCGAGCCCGCCTCGCCGGTTTCAAGCGACAGCGCCACGCGCACGTCGGCGAGCGGCCAGCCCTTGCGCTGAGCGTACATCTTCAGCGTGATCGACGTACAGGCGCCGAGGCTGGACAGCAACAGCGCGACGGGCGTCGGCCCGCGATCGCCGCCGCCAAGCGACTCGGGTTCGTCGGCGAGCCACGTGTGCTTGCCGTCGTCGAAAAGGACCTGGAAATTCGTCGAACCGATGTGGGCGGTGACGGTGGACTCTGCCATGCGCGCTCCTGAACAGGGACGGAAATCGCCGCGTGCCACGAGCCGTCACGCCTGGACGGTGTGGTGCGCGGCATGAATTGCTATTGTGAACGAATTCACCGGCCTTCGCGCCCATGCGCAGCGGCGGCGCGGACGGGCTGGTGAGCGCCGCGCCACCGCAATCGTGAGCGGCGGCGCGTGCCGACGTGGCAGATCAGTGGGTGATTGCGCCCATGCGCCCGGCCTGGTAATCGGTCACGGCCTGACGGATTTCGTCTTCCGTGTTCATCACGAACGGACCGTAGCGCACCACCGGTTCTTTCAGCGGCACGCCACCGAGCAGCAACACTTCGAGCGGCTCGGCGCCGGCCGTCAGCGTGATCGAGTCGCCGTCGTTCCCAAACACCACCATCTTCTGTGCGTCGATTTCCTGGCGCGCCTCGCCTTCGCCGTAGAAGCCCTTGCCGGACAGGCTGTAAGCAAACACGCGATAGTCGGCCGGCACCGGTTGCTGGATCGTCGCGCCCGGTTGCAGCGAGAAATGCTGGTACAGAATCGGCGTGCGCGTTTCGATCGCGGCCCTCACGCCGAGCGCTTCGCCCGCGATTACCTTGACGCGGACCTTGCCGTCCGCGGACGTCGCAACCGGAATGCTGGCCGACGGTATCTCCTGATAGCGCGGTGCGATCATCTTGTCGCGGCGCGGCAGATTCACCCACAACTGCACGCCATGCACGCGCCCACCCGTGCGCATGAACGACGGGTCCGGCATCTCACTGTGCACGACGCCTGCGCCCGCTGTCATCCATTGCACGTCGCCGGCACGCAGCGTGCCCGAATGGCCCGCCGAATCCTTGTGACCGAACTGGCCCTCAAGCGCGTACGTGACCGTTTCGAAGCCGCGATGCGGATGATCCGGCGCGCCTTTGGCCTCGCCCGGCGCGTAGTCGATCGGCCCCATTTCATCGAGCAGCAGGAACGGATCGAAATCCATCAGCAAACGGGTGGGAAACGGACGGTGGACGATAAAGCCGCCGCCTTCCGTCGTGCGAACGGCGGGAAACGTGCGTTCGATCGTGCGTGTCGTGCTCATCAAAAGTCACCTTTAAAAATGGGGAATAGCGTTATTTTTGAAACATAGAGCTATTATAGGGACCGTTTTCCTAGGTGCCAGCCACCCTCACGCAATGGATTGTTCTATTACTGGAACGATGAGATGAAGATCGATTCACACAATCTGAATGACCTGATGTATTTTTCGCAGGTCGTCGAACATGGCGGTTTTTCCGCCGCCGAGCGCGTGCTGGGCATTTCCAAGTCGCGCCTATCGCGCCGGCTTACCGAGCTGGAAGCGTCGCTAGGCGTACGTTTATTGCAGCGTTCCACCCGCAAGCTGGCGCTCACTGAAGCCGGCCAGCTTTTCTATCAGCACTGTCAGGCGATGCTGAGCGAGGCCCAGGCGGCGGTCAATGTTGTGCAGCAACTGCGTTCGTCGCCGCGTGGCACGGTGCGCGTGAGCGTGCCGGTGACGATTTCGCAGACCATCCTGTCGCAGATCCTGCCGGAATTCATGCATCGCTACCCGGAAGTGCGCGTGGTCATGCGCGTGACGAACCGTGTGGTTGATCTGTTCGAGGATTCGATCGATATCGCGTTGCGTGTGCGTTCCGCTCCGCCGGAAAACGCCAATATCGTCGTGCGTCCGTTGTGGCGCACGCAGCAGATGCTGGTCGGCGCGCCGAGCCTGTTGCAGCAGAATGCGCCGCCGCTATTGCCTGCCGATTTGAGCCGCTTCGAAACGCTCGACGTACCGACCGGCGACGGACGCCACGTCTTCGATCTGATCGCCCCCGACGGCACGCGCCACGCGCACGAACACGAGCCGCGCCTCGTCACCGCCGATCTGATGACGATTCGGGAAGCCGTGCTGTCCGGCGTGGGTATCGCGGCATTGCCGGAGATGATGTACGGCAGCGCGCTGCGCGCGGGGCAATTGTCGCCGGTGATGCCCGGTTGGACCCTTCCGACGCCGCAGTTGTACGCCGTATTCGTGTCGCGGCAGGGAATGGTGCCGGCTGTGCGCGCGTTCGTCGATTATCTGGTCGAAATGCTCGATCCGGACGAAGGTAAGCACATCACGGGCGAGTGCCCGACGCGCGCGGCGGCGCAAGACGCAGCGCAGCCCGCTCTCGCAGTCGCGTCATAGCACTTATTAGACACGCCAACATCGCTTTTAGCATTTAAGCGCCGCCTGTCATGAGTACTTTCAATGGCAGTTTGCTTGAATGCGCGCGCTTGCGGGCCTATAGTGAAATCCCTTCGCTAAGGAGTCTCTTATGCGAAAACTCATGGCCTCTATGATAGTGGGCCTGATAGGGCTGACCGCGCTGTCCGTGTCGATCACGGCTGTCGCATGCGGTGACTCGAGCTATCAGTCATCTTCTGATGGTAAATGATCCCGCCGCCCGAAGGCGCCGAGTGCGCACAAAAAAGGCCTTCATCTGACGATGAAGGCCTTTTACTTTTAGCCCTTGAAACAAGGGCTTTTCTGTTTCTTCGGCAGGCGCTGCTTAACAAGGGCGCATTGCTGCGCACAGAGCACTTGCGCCTATTTGCCTTTAGGCTGCGTGACGAAGCCGATCTTCGTAAGACCACCGGCTTGCGCCGCCGACATCACTTCCGCCACTTTCTCGTACGCGACCTTGCGGTCCGCATCCAGATGCAGCTCCGGTTGCGGATTCGCTTGCGCAGCCTCTGCGATCTTCGCGCGCAGCGCCGCGTCGTCGACTTTCTTGTCGTCCCACAAGACGTTGCCATCAGCATCGACGGAGACCGTGACTTGCGCGGGCTTGGTGTCTTCCTTCTGACTGCTCGCATGCGGCAGATCGATTTTGACCGCGTGACGAATCACCGGAATCGTCACCATGAAGACGATCAGGAGAACCAACATCACGTCGACGAGCGGCGTCATGTTGATTTCGTTCATCAGGCCGTCGTCATCGTCGCCGGCGAAGGGGCTCATTGCCATCGGAGTACCTCGTCGATCAGTTGGCGCGCGCGAGGCGCAAACCGTCGCCGCGCTTGGATGACGACAGACGGGCGCCCGTCACGAAGAATGCATGCAGACCGTGTGCAAAGCGGCTCAGCTTGGCGACGATCGCCTTGTTGGCGCGCGTCAATGCGTTGTAGCCGAGCACGGCCGGAATCGCGACGAACAGGCCGAACGCGGTCATGATCAGTGCTTCACCCACCGGGCCCGCGACCTGATCGATCGACGACTGGCCGCTCGCGCCGATCGCCAGCAGTGCGTGATAGATGCCCCACACCGTGCCGAACAGGCCGACGAACGGCGCCGTGCTGCCGATCGAGGCGAGAATCGCCAGACCGCTTTGCATGCGCGCGACGCTTTCGTCCATCGTGTCCTTCAGGCAGCGCGTCACCCAGTCCGACACGTCCATGCGATCATGCAGATGCGGCTGCGTCTGATGATGGTGATCGGCGGCTTCCTGACCGGACAACGCGAGTGCCAGGAACGGATTGTCTTGCGGCGTCGACGCTCCGGCGCCGAGTTTCTTCACGCCGTCGGCGAGATCGTCCGAATGCCAGAACTGCTGCTCGGCATTCTTCGTGAGACGCTTCAGGCGCATCACATTCCAGCCTTTGATGACGATCACGCTCCACGACATAACCGACATGATCAACAGCGCGAGCGCGATACCGCGCGTCACGAAATCCCCTTGCGCCCACACGTGCGCCAATCCGTAGTTTTGCATTGCAATTCCTTGTTTTTAAAATCTGCCTCAATCGTTCAGATTGAAGTTGTAAGGCTGGGTGGCCGTGGCCCGAATGGCCTGGCCGTTCTCGAGATAGGGCTTGCACGAGCTCGCATGCGCGGCGGCGATGGCGGCGTCGTCCAGGCGGCTGAAGCCGCTGCTCTTTTTGAGCGAGATGCTTTCAACCTTTCCTGTCGGTCCGATGACGAATGTCACATAGGCCGTACCGGTTTCGCCGCGGCGCTTCGACAGCGCGGGGTAGTCCGGCGTGATCATGCTGCACTCGATGTGCGAGACGTTTTTCGGCGCGGTGATGTCCATGGTCGGACGGCCGATCGCCGGCGCGGCCTGAGCGGCAGGCGCCGCCGGTTCGGCAGCCGCGGGCGTCGGCTCGGGCGCGGCGACAGGTGTCGGCGACGGAGCCGCGGCGACCGGCAACGGCGTGGGTGTCGGCGTAGGAGTCGGTTTGGGCTGGACCTTCGGCTTGGTGTGAACCGGTGTCGGCTTGGGCGGCGGCGGGGCGATCGATTGCAGCGCGACCGGCGCGGCGACCGGCGCCGGCGCCAGCAATTGCGCGGTCATCACCTTCGCTTCGATCACGGGTTGCAGCGGTTCATGACGCAGCGTCAGGATCACTGCAAGCAACGCGATGTGAATTGCCGCGACCGCGGCAGTCGCGGTCAGCGCACGGGAATTCATTCGGGGGGACGAAGCCGACGTGGCGCCGGCTGAAATGGTATGCGAGGCCTGCATGTTAGCGTGGCGGCGTGCCGTCGATGCGGCACGTCAGACAAGACATCGTCATGTTCGAAAGATCAGCAGCGAAATGAACAAAGTAGTCACGAAACCAATCAGCAATTCCATCTCGAACTCCTTTTAACGGGTGAGCGGGTAGCTGGCTGGTACGGATACTGGCTTGCTGACGGCAGTGGGATAACGCGTGAAGCAGCGCGTGAAACCGCGCTTAAAATCAGAGCATGAAGCAGTGAGGCGTTGAACATTCGGGGCGCGCCGCATGGGCCGCGCCCTCAAGCCGTGATTCAGGCGGCCTTGCGTTCGTAAAACGTCAGCGGGATAGCCTGCGAGTGGGGATCGAAGCCGCAGCGGCTCGCGCACACGCCGCTTTCCATCATGACGCCGCGCACGGAATCCGCGCACTTGCCACAGCAGGAAGCGACGCCGAGTTCGAACTGGAGCTCGTCGAACGAATCGACGCCATCCGCGATCGAGGCACGGATCTTTCGGTCAGAAACAGACTTGCAGACACAGACAATCATGGCAGGGCGTCATAGCTAACGTTAATGCGAACTATTATCATTTTGATTGGCCCGTTTGGCAAGCGTCCTGCATGATTTTTTGTAACAAAACCAGACTCTTAGAAGGGTTTCGCCTAAGGAGCCGGATCTTGGGCAAGCGGAGGAGAAGGGGCGAAAACGCCTAAAAAGTGCGCAAAAAGGCCATGCGGCGGCGCAAAAACGCGGCGGCGAGGGGTTTTATGCGGCTTGGGAATCCGGCGCTGCCGTGCGGCGCGACGGGATCACGACCTGGTCGACTGCGGCGTCGATTTGCAGCAGGGTCGCGGCGAGCTGTTGCTGATGGGTGCCGTTGCCGGTCGAATAAAAGCGGGGCAGAACAGCGCCGGCGTTTTCTGCGGCGGCGCGCAAGCCGTGCTGATCGAGTACCCGCTCCAGCTGACGCGCAATGGCCACGCTCGTGTCGATCAGCATTAGCCGGTCGCCGACGATGTCGCGGATCGCCGCATCGAGAAACGGGTAGTGGGTGCAGCCGAGCACCAGAGTGTCGGCGCCCGCATCAAGCATGGGCTGCAGGTAGCTGCGCAGCAGCGCGCGCAGTTCGGCGGAGCCTACGTCGCAGCGTTCCACCGCCTGTACGAGCCCGTGGCCCGGCTGGCAAAGAAAACGGCAATCGGCGGCGTAGCGCTCCAGTAGCCCCTGAAAGCGGGCGCTGCGCAAGGTCACTTGTGTGGCGAGCACGCCGGCGACACGCGTTTTCGACTGCAGCGCGGCCGGTTTGATGCCGGGCTCAACCCCCACCAGCGGAATCGCCAGCTTTTCGCGGACCAGCGCGATCGACTGCGCAGTCGCCGTGTTGCATGCAACTACCAACGCCTTCGCGCCTTGGCTCGCAAGCCATTGCCCGATTGCGAGGGTGCGATCGGGGATGAAGTCGTCGTCGCGTTCGCCGTAGGGAGCGTAGAGCGAGTCGGCGACGTAGATGAGCGCTTCGCCGGGCAGTTGCGCCCGGACCGCCCGCAGCACCGACAAACCGCCCAGACCCGAGTCGAATATGCCGACCGGCGCTCGTGAACCGCCGCCTGAGGCGGCAATCCGGGCACTTGAGGACGGCGATTCTGCGGTCATAGACGATGAGGACACGCGCGGCACAGCGGTCACGGAAAACTCACGAAAACGGGGAAGTGCGCAAGTATATCGCCCGCGCGGCGCCGGTCCTGGCAAATGAGCTGGCAAACAAGCTGCCAGCCGAGATGGCGTATGAGCAGGCCCATCAGCCGGCGCGCGGGCTGTTCCAACCTGGTCCGATCAGGACTCGATCGAACCCATTGCGGTTTGCTGGTAGTTCTGGATGCCGACCTTGCCGATCAGGTCCAGTTGCGTTTCAAGCCAGTCAATGTGTTCTTCGGTGTCGTCGAGAATCTTCACGAAGATTTCGCGTGAGATGAAATCGCGAACCGATTCGCAATATGCAATCGCTTCTTTGCAGGTGCTTTGCGAAATCTGTTCGAGCTTCAGATCGCATTCGAGGATTTCTTTGGTTTCTTCGCCGATCAGCAGCTTGTGCAGGTCTTGCAGGTTCGGCAGGCCGTCGAGCATGAAAATGCGTTCGATCAGCCAGTCGGCGTGCTTCATTTCGCCGATCGATTCGTCGTATTCATGCTTGCCGAGTTTCTCGAGTCCCCAGTGCTTGTACATCCGCGCGTGCAGAAAGTACTGGTTAATGGCGGTGAGCTCGTTCTTGAGCTGGGAGTTCAGATACTCGATAACTTTCTTGTCGCCTTGCATGGGGTTTCCTTATTAGAGACTTGAATTTCCCAGAACAATAAACGCCGAGGGACAAAAAGCCAAGGCAAAGACACAGTTTTTTGCCTTGATTTGCAAGGTTTTGTGCGTGATGCGTACCGTTCTCATTTCATCATAAAAAAAGCCGGGGTTCGAGGCCCCGGCTTCTACTTTTTCAGCTGTTGTTGCCGATCAAACCGTTGCGACCGGAATCTTGCCGATCTTGGCTTGCCATTCCTTCGGGCCAGTCTGGTGCACCGAGGTGCCGTTCGAATCGACGGCAACCGTCACCGGCATGTCCTGCACGTCGAACTCGTAGATCGCTTCCATGCCGAGGTCTTCGAACGCAAGAACCTTCGCGCTGCGAATGGCTTTCGACACGAGGTAAGCGGCGCCGCCCACAGCCATCAGATACGCGGCCTTGTGCTTCTTGATCGCCTCGATCGCAACCGGGCCACGCTCGGCTTTGCCGATCATCGAAATGAGACCGGTCTGCGACAACATTGTCTCGGTGAACTTGTCCATGCGCGTGGCGGTGGTCGGGCCTGCCGGGCCGACGGCTTCGTCGCGCACCGGATCGACCGGACCGACGTAATAGATCACGCGATTCGTGAAGTCGACCGGCAGCTTTTCGCCCTTCGCCAGCATGTCGGCGATGCGCTTGTGTGCCGCGTCACGGCCCGTCAACATCTTGCCCGACAGCAGCAGCGTCTGGCCCGGCGTCCATGCGGCGACCTGCTCCGGCGTCAGCGTGTTCAGGTCGACGCGTTGGCTCTTTTCCGTGTCCGGTTCCCACTGCACCTTCGGCCATGCGTCGAGCGACGGTGCTTCGAGCTTCGCCACGCCCGAGCCATCCAGCGTGAAGTGTGCGTGACGCGTTGCTGCGCAGTTCGGGATGATGGCGATCGGCTTGCTCGCTGCGTGCGTCGGTGCAGCCATGATCTTCACGTCGAGCACGGTAGCGAGACCGCCGAGACCTTGTGCGCCGATGCCGAGCGCGTTGACCTTCTCGTGCAGTTCGACGCGCAGTTCTTCGATCCAGTCTTTCGGGCCGCGTGCGATCACGTCCTGAATGTCGATCGGATCCATCAACGATTCCTTCGCCATCACCATCGCTTTTTCAGCGGTGCCGCCGATGCCGATGCCGAGCATGCCCGGCGGGCACCAGCCTGCGCCCATGGTCGGCACGGTCTTCAGAATCCAGTCGACGATCGAGTCCGACGGGTTCAGCATCGCGAACTTCGACTTGTTTTCCGAGCCGCCGCCCTTCGCTGCAACCTGCACGTCGACCTTGTCGCCCGGCACGATCTCGTAGTGGATCACGGCCGGCGTGTTGTCTTTCGTGTTCTTGCGCGCGCCTTCCGGCGGGCTCACGATCGATGCGCGCAGCACGTTGTCCGGGTTCAGATAACCGCGGCGCACGCCTTCGTTGATCATCTCGGTGACGCCCATCGTCGCACCGTCCCAACGCACGTCCATGCCGACCTTCACGAACACCGTGACGATGCCGGTGTCCTGGCAGATCGGGCGCTTGCCTTCGGCGCACATGCGGCTGTTGGTGAGGATCTGCGCGATCGCATCCTTCGCGGCCGGGCTCTCTTCGAGCTCGTAAGCGCGGCCCAAGGCCTGGATGTAATCGAGCGGGTGGTAATAGCTGATGTACTGAAGCGAATCAGCAATGCTCTGAATCAGATCTTCCTGTTTGATGACGGTCATGATGGCTAGCTCAGTGGGGACAATGGCGCTTGTTATCAGACTCGCAGGGCAGTGCGGTCAGTCGTGCGCCTTCAGGGGAGTGGAATCGTGTGAACTCACGACGTGCAGCGCCGTGGGTTCCTGAAAATGTTTCGGATGCGTATGCGTGGTGAGGCGGTCGACTAACGCCATCACCACCGCCGAGAGGAGGAACGCGACGTGGATGATGACCTGCCACATGATGGTGTGCGTCGAATTCTGGTCGGGGCTGATGAAGGTCTTCAGCAGATGGATCGACGAGATGCTGATCAGCGCCATCGACAATTTGACCTTCAGCACGCCGGCGTTCACGTGGTCGAGCCATTCCGGTTCGTCCGGATGACCCTCCACACCGAGGCGCGACACGAAGGTTTCATACCCGCCGATGATCACCATGATCAGCAGGTTCGAGATCATCACCACGTCGATCAGGCCGAGTACCACCAGCATGATGTTGGTTTCGTCGAGCGTCATGGAGGCGCTGACCAGATGCCAGACTTCTTTCAGGAAGAGGACGACGTACACGCCTTGCGCGACGATCAGGCCGAGGTAGAGCGGCACTTGCAGCCAGCGGCTCATGAAGATGAGAGCGGGGAGCGGGCGCAGCGGGCGGCGCTGACGGGCTGAGTCGGGGCGCGAAGCGGACATAGGCAAGAGTCAGATGAAACGCAGGTGACGGAACACGGACTAAATGCGCTGACCCGAAGCGCAAACCAGACGCGCGGATCAAACACGCAAACGAGGCGCAGACGGCGCGGTACGCGGCGAGAGGAGGCCGGAAAAGCTCGCGTCAGGCGCGCTATTGTACAGCGTCGGCTGAATTTGCTGCGCCGCGGTGGGCAGTGCGGCGCTTACGAGGTCACCGGCGGCGTCGCTTGACCTTCAGGGTCGCCAGCCCGGTCCCTGCCACCACGCAGGCGAGGTAACGAGAAGCAGGGAGTAACGATTCAAGCTGGAATCCAGACGGCTAGTTCAGTTAGCATTGTAAGAGCGCGTGCGAGTCAGCTTGAAGGCCCGGTGCCAGTGAGGCGCCAGTGATGCTTCCCCTGTATCCGATTTCGGCATGGATCGGTTGTATCGGTATGTCGATCAGCACGCATGAGCGGACCGTAACGCGTAGCATGCCGTGCGTGACTAGTCTGAACCGCGTAAGGGTTTTCGCCCGCCACACGATGCACCTCGCGTAAGTGGCCGGTAAGTTGGAAAGTTTATGTTTAAGCATGAGAGCGGAACGTCAGCCATTCATTTATGTTGCAGCGCGGCATGGGTGAAAGTGAAAGGCGAACGGGCCGTGGCACAGCGATCGGCGATCGCTGTGCGAGGGTTGGAGACAGCGCGCGGCCTATCGATCACGAATGGCCGGCGCCATCATGACATGGCGAGCCATAGGCGCGCCGGCACAGGTTTTACGTTTCATCTTCACCAAGGGGTTGTCGATGTCTGCGATTGAATCGGTTCTTCAGGAACGCCGTGTTTTCCCGCCCTCCGCTGAAGCAGCGGCTGGTGCAACGATCTCCGGTATGGATGCGTACCGGGCGCTTGCCGCCGAAGCGGAGCGCGATTACGAAGGTTTCTGGGGGCGCCTCGCTCGCGAGACGCTCAGCTGGAACACGCCCTTCACCAAGGTGCTCGACGAATCGAAAGCGCCTTTCTACACCTGGTTCGAAGACGGCCAACTGAACGCCTCGTATAACAGCATCGACCGTCACGTCGAAGCCGGCAACGGCGGGCGCGTCGCGATCATCTTCGAAGCCGACGACGGCACTGTCACCAACGTCACCTATCAGGATCTGCTGCAACGTGTGTCGCGCTTTGCAAACGCGCTGAAAAAACGTGGCGTGAAGAAGGGCGATCGCGTCGTGATCTACATGCCGATGTCGATCGAAGGCATTGTCGCGATGCAAGCATGTGCACGGATCGGCGCAACGCATTCGGTAGTGTTCGGCGGCTTTTCGTCGAAGTCGCTCAATGAGCGGCTGGTCGATGTGGGCGCCGTCGCGCTCGTCACCTCCGACGAACAGATGCGCGGCGGCAAAGCATTGCCACTGAAGAACATCGCAGACGAAGCCATCGCCATGGGTGGCTGCGACGCAGTGAAGAGCGTGATCGTCTACAAGCGTACCGGCGGCAAGATCGCATGGAACGAAAGCCGCGATCTGTGGATGCACGAACTCACGCAGGCTGAATCGGATCAATGCGCGCCCGAGTGGGTCGGCGCCGAGCATCCGCTTTTCATCCTCTACACGTCAGGTTCCACCGGCAAGCCGAAGGGCGTGCAGCACAGCACCGGCGGCTATCTGCTGTGGGCCGCGCAGACCATGAAGTGGACGTTCGACTGGAAGCCCACGGATGTATTCTGGTGTACCGCCGACATCGGCTGGATCACTGGCCATAGCTACATCACGTATGGCCCGTTGACGATCGGCGGCACCCAGGTCGTGTTCGAAGGCGTGCCGACCTATCCGAACGCCGGCCGCTTCTGGGACATGATCGCCAAGCACAAGGTCACGCTGTTCTATACCGCGCCGACCGCGATCCGCTCGCTGATCAAGGCCGCCGAGGCGGACGAGAAAGTGCATCCGAAGAGCTACGACCTGTCGACGCTGCGCATCATCGGCACGGTCGGCGAGCCGATCAATCCGGAAGCGTGGGTGTGGTATCACGAGAACGTCGGCGGCAGCCGCTGCCCGATCGTGGATACGTGGTGGCAAACCGAAACCGGCGGCCACATGATCACGCCGCTGCCGGGCGCCACGCCATTGGTGCCGGGTTCGTGCACGCTGCCGCTGCCGGGCATCATGGCGGCCGTGGTCGATGAAACCGGTCAGGACGTGCCGAACGGGCAGGGCGGCATTCTGGTGGTGAAGCGTCCATGGCCGTCGATGCTGCGCAACGTGTGGGGCGATCCGGACCGCTACAAGAAGAGTTACTTCCCCGAAGAACTCGGCGGCACGCTGTATCTCGCCGGCGACGGCGCGGTGCGCGACAAGGAAACCGGCTACTTCACGATCATGGGCCGCATCGACGATGTGCTCAATGTGTCCGGCCACCGCCTCGGCACGATGGAGATCGAGTCGGCGCTGGTTTCGAACCCGATCGTAGCTGAAGCGGCCGTGGTGGGTCGTCCTGATGCGACCACCGGCGAAGCCGTGTGCGCGTTCGTGGTGCTCAAGCGCTCGCGTCCTGAAGGCGAAGAAGCGGTGAAGCTCGCCAACGAACTGCGCGCCTGGGTCGCCAAGGAGATCGGTCCGATCGCCAAGCCGAAGGACATCCGCTTCGGTGAGAACCTGCCGAAGACGCGTTCGGGCAAGATCATGCGCCGCCTGTTGCGCTCGCTCGCTAAGGGAGAGGAAATTACCCAGGACGTGTCGACGCTGGAGAACCCGGCGATTCTCGATCAGCTTGGCGAGTCGCTCTGAGCTTAGGTTTGCCTGGTTTTTTAGCAAGGGTGTGTCGAACGATATGCCCTTGGCCGGACCCAGGTATCGATCACTTAGGTCAGGCAGTTAAAGCCACCGCGCGGACAATCCCGATTGCCTGCCCGGTGGCTTTTTGATACATAGGCGCATGGCCGCGCCGCACCACACCTCTCACGCTACGCTCAATCCCGCGCCCGAACCCCCTCCGGTTTCGGCAGCGATGGCGCGCGCGCATCAGAAATACTGGCGCTTCAATCTCGCGTTGATCGCGACGTTGATGACCTTGGGCTTCGTGGTGTCGTTCGTTTTGCCGCTGGTGGCGCCGGCGTTGGATCAGGTGCGCTTCAACGGCTTCAGGTTGCCGTTCTACTTCGGTGCGCAAGGGGCGATTCTGATCTACGTGGCTCTGATTGTCGTTTATATCCTGCTGATGCAGCGCGCCGACCGCCGTCTGCAACGCGCTTTCGATGCGGATGTAGATGCTGATGCCAGTGCCAGTGCCGATTCCACCGCGCCTGCTGCGCGCGGAAGCTGAGCCGATGAAGCTCACGAACCGGCTGATCCGCTCATATGCGCTCTATACGCTCGGCTTCCTGCTTTTCATCTATGTGATGTGGCGCATCGAGCGGACCACTGGCCCCGGTGTGTGGATCGGCTATGTGTTCCTGTTCGTGCCGATCGCGGTGTATGCGGTGATCGGGTTGCTGTCGCGCACGTCCGACCTCGTCGAATACTACGTAGCGGGGCGGCGCGTGCCGTCCGTCTTCAACGGCATGGCGACTGCGGCCGACTGGTTGTCCGCCGCATCGTTCATCGGTCTCGCCGGGTCGATCTATGCGACCGGATATGACGGTCTCGCGTATCTGATGGGCTGGACCGGCGGCTATTGCCTCGTCGCGTTTCTGCTCGCGCCATACGTACGCAAGCTCGCGCGCTACACGATTCCCGACTTTCTCGGCACGCGCTTTTCGAGCAATGCGGTGCGGGGACTCGCTGCATTAGCGGCGATCCTGTGCTCGTTCGTCTATCTGGTCGCGCAGATTCAGGGCGTCGGCTTGATTGCGACGCGTTTTATCGGCGTGGATTTCGCGGTCGGCATTTTCTGTGGACTCGCGGGCATTCTGGTGTGCTCGTTTCTGGGCGGCATGCGCGCGGTGACGTGGACCCAGGTCGCGCAATACATCATCCTGATCGCAGCGATTCTGATTCCCGTGTCGATGATCGCGCATAAGGATGGTCTCGGCTGGGTGCCGCAATTCAACTACGGGCGCTTGATGGAGCGCGTCGAGGGCCTGGAGAAGCAGGTGCGCGACGCGCCGCTCGAGCAGACCGTACGCGACGATTATCGGCGGCGCGCCGAGTTGATGCAGATGCGGCTCGACACTTTGCCGCAATCGTTCGTCGACGAGAAGCTGCGCCTCACGCAGGAAGTCGCGGACTTGCGGCGCCACAACGGCCCGCTGCGCGAGATCAAGGAACGCGAGCGGGCGCTCGAACAATTTCCACGCGATGCCGCTGCCGCACAGATCGTCTGGACCCAACGCCGTGATGAGATGCTGATGCGCGCGGCCGCGCCGGTGCCGATGCACGAGCCGTTTCCCGTGACGAGCGAAGAAGACAGGCGAACACACGAGCGCAATTTTCTGTCGCTGCTGCTGTGTCTCTCGCTGGGTACCGCGAGCCTGCCGCATATCCTGACGCGCTACAACACGACAACCTCGGTGGCGTCCGCACGACGCTCGGTCGGCTGGACGCTGTTCTTCGTCGCGCTGTTCTATCTGACGGTGCCTGTGCTGGCAGTGCTGATCAAGTACGAGATGCTGACCAACCTGGTGGGTCATCACTTTTCCGATTTACCGCAGTGGCTCACACAGTGGCGCAAAGTCGAGCCGAGTCTGATCAGTCTTGCTGACACGAACGGCGACGGTATAGTGCGCTGGAGCGAGATCCAGATGCAGCCGGATATGGTGGTGCTCGCCGCGCCCGAGATCGCGGGGCTGCCGTATGTGATGTCCGGGCTGATCGCGGCGGGTGCGTTGGCCGCGGCGCTCTCGACTGCGGACGGTTTGCTGCTGACCATCGCCAACGCGTTATCGCACGACGTCTACTACCACATGGTCGATCCGACGGCATCGAGTCAGCGGCGCGTGACGATCTCAAAGATTTTGTTGTTGGGGGTGGCGTTGTTCGCCTCGTATGTGGCGTCGCTGAATACGGGGAATATTCTGTTTCTGGTGGGCGCGGCGTTTTCGCTGGCGGCTTCGAGTCTGTTTCCTGTGCTGGTGCTGGGGGTGTTCTGGAAGCGGACGACCCGGCTTGGAGCAGTGGCGGGTATGGTGGCGGGGCTGGTGGTGTGCATCTACTACATCGTGTCGACGTATCCGTTCTTCACTCAGATGACGGGCTTTGCTGGCGCAAGATGGTTCGGGATCGAGCCGATCAGTTCGGGCGTGTTCGGCGTGCCGGCGGGGTTTCTGGTGGCGATCGGGGTGAGCCTCGTGGACCGGAAACCGGATGCCTATACGAGGGCGTTGGTGGACTACATCCGGCATCCTTAGGCCGGTTTGCGCATGGGTCTGGCGCAAGGCCCGAAGTTTGCTATAATTCGGCTCCCCGCCGGAGAGATGGATGAGCGGTTTAAGTCGCACGCCTGGAAAGCGTGTATAGGTTAATAACCTATCCGGGGTTCGAATCCCCGTCTCTCCGCCACGAATTGAATGAGAAGCCGTTGAATCTAAAAGGTTCAGCGGCTTTTTTGTTTTTGTGGTTCGCGATTTGACTATCGACTGGCCGCGCGTCTGCTCGCCGCATGCCGGCACTTCAAAAAAGCTCCCTGGTTTTTCTGAGCGATCGTGTCAATCCCTTCGTTCGCGTCGACAAGCGCGAGTCCGAGTCTGGATCAAATCCGGTTGGAGATCACGCCTCAAAAGAACTTTGTTTCCGAGCAGGAATTCCGAGAACGCTTCATGGGATCGATCGACCAAGCTACGGCAACGAAGCCCGGAGTCATTGCCGGTTTTTGCTCGCGACATGCGACCGCATACGTGTCCAGATTTCAATCCGATTTTGAAATGAAAATGTAATGTTATGCATCCGGAATTAATGCATCGTAAATCTGTGTCTTGAAAAAGACAGGCATGCATATATGACATTCATTCGTCGGAAGATTCGGTAATATTCGACCCGAAAAAATAAAATTCGGATAAAAAATAATGCTACGGGGTGCTCGTGAGAGCAGGCAGCGACTCGCCCAAATAGAGGCGGCGCGGCAGGCAAAAATTTTTAATGCGGCGTCAAACGGCGTGGCGGCGCAGTCGCGACCGCTATGGATGAAGGCGACTGCATGTGTCACGGCGGTGGTGACTTATCTGCTTCCCGGCGTGCTCTCGCTGGACGAGGTCGCGCATGCTGCACCGATCGTCGACCCGCGCGCACCTATTCCGTTTCAGCCGACCATCACGCAGACGAGCACCGGTGTGCCGGCCGTCAATATCGCCGCGCCGAACGCCAACGGTATTAGCGTCAATAGCTACCAGTCATTCAATATCGACAGCAACGGGCTGGTGCTGAACAACAGCCTCACGCCGGGTACACCTTTGCTGGGCGGCACGCTTGGCGCCAACCCGAATCTCGCCGGCCGCGCCGCGAGCGTGATCGTCAACCAGGTCACCACAACAGGGCCTGCTTCAACACTGGTCGGTCCGCTGGAAGTTTTCGGCAGTCCGGCTTCGATCAT
Source organism: Paraburkholderia sediminicola (assembly GCF_046026675.1). Classification (GTDB taxonomy): domain Bacteria; phylum Pseudomonadota; class Gammaproteobacteria; order Burkholderiales; family Burkholderiaceae; genus Paraburkholderia; species Paraburkholderia sediminicola_F. The sequence goes on from NZ_JAQQEY010000001.1 coordinate 1,277,287, forward strand.
CATCAGTAATCCAAATGGTGTATCCGTCAACGGGCTTTCGTTGACGAACGCGACGGGCCTTGTGTTAACCACCGGCACGCCGCAATTCCTGACCGGTGTCGGCGGTGCATCGACGGACTTCGCCCACGCGGGCTCGCTTGCCTATAACGTGACGTCGGGCAATGTGTCGATCAGCGGTCCTGCCGGTGTCAATGGACCAGGGGCCGGCATCGAGGGCACGGTCGGCAATATCGATGTGATCGCGCAGACGATCAGCCTGAACGCGCCGTTGCGCGCAGACCAGCGGATCAACCTGGTCACGGGCAATCAGCTCGTGAGCCCGACTACGTCAGACGCATCGGGCACGAACTATGGCACAGCGTCCAACGGCACGGCCAATACGGCAGCCGCGATCGGAAACAACGCGGTAGCAATTGACGCAAACCAGTACGGATCGGTGACGAGCGGGCAGATCTATATCGTCTCGACGGCCGCTGGCATGGGGGTGAACACACAGGGCGCGTTGACGGCGACAGCAGGCAATCTCACCGTCACGTCGAACGGTGACATCGCCGTGAATTCGACTTACGCGCAACAGGCGGCAAGTCTGGCCGGCGCCGGCAAAGTGTCCATGTCCGGCAGCAATCTTGCGAATCAATACACCGTTAGCGCGACCGGGGATATTGCTGCGGCAACAGCGTCCGTGCAATCGGTCCAGGACCTGAACATGACTGCGGGCGACGGCCTGAACGTCGGCACCGCGCAGTCCAATGGCAGCGTCAATCTTCGGGCCGGTGCCGACATGTCGGTCGGATCGGTGCAGACAGGTAATAACTTGTCGATGACGACGACGGGCAGCACAGGCAATGGCGACATAACGATCGGTGGCGCCGTGTCTGCACCCGGCGTGATCGCGCTGAACGCGGCGCGTGATGCGACGGTGAATGGCGCGGTCGCCGGTGGCAGCACCGTGCAGGTTCGCGCACAACGCAGCGCCACGGTTAATGGTCGCGTGGCGTCGTCGGATGATCTCACGCTGGTTGGTCAAACGGGCAACGTAACGACCACAGGAGACGTGCAGACGACTGGAAACCTCAGCGCTACTGCAGGCCAGACGATGGCGCTGGGCGGCAACGTCGCGGCAAACGGCAACACGACACTGAACGCGGGTGCCGATCTTGGTGTCTCCGGCACCTTGGCAGGCAACGGCACTGGCGTGTTGGGTGCGGGTGGAAATCTCACTGCAAACGGCGCCGTGACCTTCGGCCAGAATGCGACGCTTACTGCGGGTCAGAACGTCAGCCTGCCAGGCGCTGTGACGGCAGGCGGAAACTTGAACGTGACCGCCGGCAATAACTTGACCGTGGGTTCCGCAACTGCAGCAGGCAATACAACGCTGGCAGCCAGCGGTGGCGCTGCAACGATCAACGGTGCAATCCTAAGCGGTGGAAACACTGCTGTTAGTGCTGCAACGGATGTGGCCGTTGCCGGCAGCATTACGGGTAACAAGACGGGCACCCTGAGCGGTGGTCGCGATGTGTCATCGAGCGGGACCGTGACGTTTGGGCAGGACGCGATCGTTACGGCGGGACGCAACGCTGATCTTGCCGCAACGGTAAAAGCCGGCGGCAACTTCTCCGTGACTGCTGGCAATAATACGACTGTGGGCGGCGCGGATGTGGTGGGCAACACGACGCTGATTGCAACAAGCGGTGGTGTGACGGTTGACGGAGCGCTCGCTACCGGTGGCAACACGATAGTGAGCGCTGCCACGGACGCAATCGTCTCCGGCGCGATTACCGGCAACGGCACAGGAAATCTGAGCGCGGGACGCAATCTGTCGGGTGGCGGCACGGCTGGCTTCGGGTTGGAGACAACCTTGAGCGCAGGGCAGGCGATCAGCCTGTCCGGGTCGTTGCAAACGGGCGGCAATCTGAGTGCGACTGCTGGTACCAGCCTGACGGTGGGTGCCGCAACCGCAGTGGGCAATGCGACGCTCAAAGCCAACGGCGGCGATGCCGCGATCAACGGCGCGGTCCTGAGCGGTGGTGATCTCAATGCGCAGGCCACGGGCAACCTCACTGTGACGGGGAGTGTGACCAGTCTCGGGAAGACCGCTTTGACGGCCCAAGACGGCAATCTCGCCGCACAGGGTGGGTTGAACGCAGCGGGCGACGCTACATTAGCGGCAGCCCACAATCTCGCGGTGACAGGCACGACGCAGGTTGGCGGCGACGCGACCCTGACCGGTGCAAACATCAGCACGGGCGGAACGACCACCGTTTCCGGCAATCTCGTGGCGACCGCACAGAACGGTCTCGACCTGTCCGCCGGGCAACTGAACGTCATGAAAAACGCTACGTTATCCGGTGTCAACGTGACGACGGGCAACGCGCTGATCGGCGGGAATCTGAGCGCGAATGCGTCGAACCAGTTGACGACAGCTGGTGCCCAGACGCTCGTTCAAGGCTCGGCCACATTGTCGGGTGTGAACGTGGTCGTGAACACGGGCAGCGTGCTTACGGGCGGCGCACTGACGGTTGCCGGTGCGAACGTAACGAATACGGCCAACGCCAGCCTGATTTCTACTGCAGCGACGACCGTCAACTCGACGAACCTGAACAACCAGGGATCAATTGCTGGCTTAACGACAACTGTTACGGCGAACGGCTCGCTCACGAACAATGGCGGCGCGATCCTCGGCACGAATTCGCTGAACGTCACGACCGGCAATCTGGCAGGCAACAATAACGGTGTGATCTTTGCAGGCAGCACCAGTGCTGCGAGTCCTGGCACGCCGGGTGACGCGACGGTCACCGTGACCGGCGGCAACGGCACATTCAACAATGCCGGCGGCCAGATTCTCGCTCAGCACAATCTGACGCTGAACCTGCTGAACCAGGCGTTCGACCCTTCGGCGGCATCGAGCGGTACGTTCAATCTCGGCAACGTGCTGACGATCAACACGCTGCAACTCAACAATTCCGGCACGTGGGCCATGCCCGGCAATAGCGTGTCGATTAGTGCGACGCAGGGTTTCAACAATAGCGGCACGATCAGCAAGTCAGGCGACATCACGCTGTCGACCAACGGCACGTTGATCAATAGCGGCACGATTAGCGCAGGCAACGACGTCAATCTGTCCGGCACGATCGTCAATCAGGCGGGCGCGACGATCCATGCCAACGAGGACGTCAATCTCAACGGCACGACGACCAACCAGGGGACGGTCAGCGCCGTGCGCGACGTCAACCTCAACGGCAGCAGTTACGACAATAGCGGGGCGTCGACAGCGGCAGGGCGCAATCTGACGGCGAATCTGTCGGGCGATTTGACGAATATCGGTGGCACGATCACCGCGCAGAACGACATTACGATCAATGCCGCGGATGTGAACAACAGTAGGGCCGGTGCGAGCACGACGACTACGACGACGTCGACAACTACCATTGCTGCGGCAGGTTTGGAGTCGGCGTTCCTGTCCGCGCCAATCGGATCGCTCACCTTGAGCATGACTGAGCTGTCATACGCAGACGGCAGCGTTACGGGCTCCCAGACATTCACTACAAGCATCACCGGTCGCGTTGGCGATATGCAGCAAGCCACCGCGACAACACCTGTTGCTCCGGATTTGAGCGGCGGCACGTTTTACGGCATTGCGTTGCCAACCGTGAACGAAACGACCACCACCACCCAGTCTACGGGGCAGCGTGGTGTGATTGCCGCTGGCCACGATCTGTCGATCACCACAGGCGCGCTGAACAACCATGGCGGCAACCTGTCGGCAGGCAACAACGTCTCATTGACCGTCGCCTCGCTGGATGACGGCGGCGATGCGGGCCTGACGACCATTACGGACAGTATCGACTCAGGTTCTTATGCGAGTTTTCTGACGCAATTGAAGGCAGCCTATGCGGCTGGCACTTTAACGCCGATGCTAGCCAGTGGCACGCCAGGTGCCGGCTCGAGCTTTACGGACCCGTTTCCCGCCGTCGCCAACGTCATTCCGGGTACGGCCGCGTCAGTTCAGCAGACGTCGACGCTTACGACCTATACGAGCCAGAACGCGGGGCAGATTGTTGCAGGTAACGACCTGTCGCTTACCGGCACGGGCGCGAGCATCACGAACGCGGGGAATCTGTATGCCGGACAGGATGTACGCATTACGGCGAACAGCTTCACCAATCAGGGCTATCACTCGGACAGCACCACATCCAAGGCAGGGTGCGCTGCCGGCGTCTCCGCGGCGAACTGCGGTTATTTCGGGACGGTTGTTAACTACCCGGATTCGATGGTCTTCTATCAGCGCCCGGGTCAAGATTTCACGGATGCGCAGACGAATGCCGCAATCGCCCAGGGGCTTCTGCACTTCTACGCGACGTTTGGGCCGCAGAACGACTCGGCCAATATCTACGGTGACCAGACGGTCACGCAAACCTACAGCTACACGCAGACAAACAACACGGTCTTCGCAGGGCGGGACCTGATCATCGCGACGCCTACGCTGAACAATACCTACGGCAACCTGCTTGCCGGCCGGGATGTCGTAATCGGCGGCGCAGGGACGACGCGCAGCAACACCGATCCGAACAACCCGCAGACGAACCTCACGCAGGCGTCGGCCGTCACGAACACGTCGGGCAATATCCAGGCCGGACGCGACATCGCAATCAGCACGGCGGCGCTTATCAGCACGATGTCGGCGCCGGTGCAGGTGTACCAGAACTTTGGCACGACCGCACAGTTCGGTTGCAGCGGCGCGTCAACGCATTACTGCGATGCCTTTGTCGACCAACAGTCGGGGGATGCCTCGACGATCACGGCGAATCGCAACCTGTCGTTTAGCGTGGGCACGCTGGTCAGCACGGGCAGTCTGATTACGGCGGGCAGCCAGGCATCGATCTCTGCTGCATCGACTGTGACCAACCAGGACCAGACACTAAATGCGTACTGGCACGATGCCTTCTATGGCGTCGTGATCGGAGGCTCGAAGCCACCGGACAACTTTGGTTGCGGAACCGCAGCAAACTGCTCAACGCTGTTCGGCAGCGCGTATCACGGTAGCGACAGCGTTCAGCCGCCGACGCCGTACAAGAGCCTGTCGGGCACGATCCAGGCACCGTCGTTATCGGTGACTGCTGGTGGCCAGTTGCAGAACTCCGGCAACGTGTTGGGACAGCAGGTTGCTTTGACGGGCGCAACGCTGGTCAACGGTCTGACGTCGCCGGCTGTTTATACGCCGCAGCCGACGGGTTCGCAGCAGGTCATCTCGCTGGGTCCTGTGGGCACACCGGTCGTTGCGTCAAACGCAGCAATTCAGGCCGGCAGTATCGTGACCATCGGCAGCGGTCTGGCGGGCGCTTCAGGTGTCGCAGGTGGCATCGCGGCTGGCTCCAGCGGCTCGCTTGGCACGGCGGGTAGCACGTCAGCAGGCGTCACCGCTCCGGGCAATGCGGCGGGGACGATTTCCGCCCCGGCCTTGAGTTTGAATTCTCCGTCGACGCCGGTATCGCCGGGCGTTGCGGTAGCGACCGGCGCGTCTGCCTCGAGCGGCGCATCCAACGTCAGCTATCTGGTCAACAGTCCGGCATCGCTGGTGATTGGCAACATCGGGCCGAGCCAGTTGCTGGCCAATCTGCCGGCGAGCCTGCAGCCGAACACCACGCAGTTTTACTACGACCCGTTCACGGAAAATCAACTGCTGCAGCAGGCTGCGTTGGCGCAGACAGGGCAGGCGAGTTTCGTGAGCGGGCTGTCTTACGACAACACGAAACAGTCGTCTGTCACGGACCAGGAAAAGCAAGCGCTGTACGGTAACGCGATCCAGTATGCGGAGGCCAACAACGTTGCACTTGGCACGGCACTAACGCAGGACCAGATCGCCGCACTCGACAAGCCCATACTCTGGTATGTCGAAGAGACCGTGCCTGAGCCGGGATGTACCGCAACCGGAACGGCGACTTGCCCGACGGTTGATGCGCTGATGCCGCAGGTGTATCTGCCGCAGAACTATGCAGTGGTTCAGCACGACGGCACGATCAGCGGGCAGAACGTCACGCTCACCGCGTCGAATGGTGGATCGATTACAAACACCGGCTCGATTGCGGCGACGGATACGTTGACGGTCAACGCGGGTTCACTGACGAACCAGCAGCGGTCGACGGACATTGGGACGCAGAGCACCTACATTCCCGTTCTCTACGAGTTGATTACGACTACGGGCACCGTCGCGCAACAGGGCGGGTTCATGTCGGCTGGGAACTACCAGTTGAATGTCGATGCGGTGAACCAGATTGGTGGCGCGCTGCAGAAGCTCAATGCGGATGGAACGGTCGACACGGCGGGTACGCAGCAGCAACTGGCGGCGCTGAAGGCGCAGTTGGGCAGCAGCTTTACGCAGTCGACGGTGCAGAACGATCTGCATACGAGTGTGACGTCGCTTGCGGAGAGCGAGGGGGCGTTTCAGACGATTGGGATGCTGGCGGTGATGGTGGTCGCGTCGGTCATGACGGCAGGGGCTGCGTCGGCCGCGATTGGGGCGGGCGCTGACGCAGGCAGCACATTCGCGGCGGGTGCCGTTGCCACGACGACGGCTGAAGGCGTTGCGATGCCTGCGGTGGCGGCCGGTCTGGGGAATATGGCGCTGTCGGCGGGTATGGCGGGAATGGTGAGCAGCGCGCTCGGCCAGGCTGCAAATGGGTCGTTCAGCACGGCCTCGATGTTCAGGGCTGGCGCTACCGCGATGCTCACCGCCGGTCTCACGAACGGCATCACGGTAGGTGGTGAGAGTTTGGCGTCCCTGGCAGGTGTACAGAATGTTGGTGGCGCGCTGGTACCGCTGGCGGGTTCCACCACCGCCAGTACAGTGCTTGAGCAGGGAGCGGCGATCGCGGCCGAAGCGACCGTATAGGCTGGGGTGCAGACTGCGATCGGTGGCGGCAGCTTCCTGACCAATTTGAAAAACGATGCGGTCAGTGATGTGGCCGCTGCAGGCGCATACGCGATCGGCAATGCCGGGATGGACAGTACGTCGATTCTGGCACAAGGCACGCCGGGTTACTGGCTGGCGCACGCGGCTCTAGGCTGTGCGGCCAGCGCGGCGGAAGGATCCGGATGCGCGGGTGGTGCCATTGGCGGAGCGGCGAGCGCTGCGCTATCGCCGTCCTTTGCCCAGGGGATTGACCCGTCGGGGGCATCACTCGACGCCGGTCAGAGGGCGGCATTGGCAGCCTTTGCAACGATCGCAGGCGGCGGACTTGCGGCGCTGGCCGGTGCGAATGTGCAAGGTGCGACTACCGCAGCCCAGAATGAGGCGTTGAACAATTCGGGTGCCGACGGCCATATCAAGTCGGAAGCCCAGTTGGAGGCGGACGCAATCCGGGCTCAGCAGACAAAAGAACGGGTCATGCTCGGTGAGCAGACCGGTGGCACCACGACCGTCAACGGCAGTGGCACGGAAGTTACGACTGTTTCCGCATCGTCGCTCATAGGTGCGCTCGGACAGGCCACAAACAGCTCCGGTTACACATACGACGCTACGAATCCAGGCCCCCTGCCGGACTATGTTGCCGGAAATTTTGCGGGCGGGCGCTATAGCGTCGGAACGGTTGATTCTGCTAACCAGGTTTTTTTTAAGGCAGGGGACGCGAACAATCCAGGCGGATCGTATTTTAGTTTCGATATGCCACAGAGCATCGCTCAGACGCGCATCGATAATGCCGTGAAACCTTACTGGATTGATCCTACGACCGGTGCAATGACGGGATCTTCACCGATCAATAGTGCGATCGCCGCACAGTTTCCCAAAGGAACGACTTATTATTACGGTCCAGTCGGCACGCAAGGTGGCGTCTATCTCGGCGGTCAAAGCAACATACAGATATACGTTCCGAACGCTAGATCGATCGGAACGTTCACTCCTATCGCACCATTGAAATGAACAAACTTAGCATACTTGATCAGTTGATTGATGCCTTGGCCAGCCTAGTTGCATTGCTTGCCCTAGACCCAGGATGTCAATGGCGAAGAAAATTTGAGTCCGATCTTGCGATAGGCCGCCATTTAAAGGACGGCGCCGTTGGGACGGTGGACCTTGCCGCTCTGTCTGCGTCCGTTCGGCATGTATACGGAGGAATGGGTTCTTTTAACGACTATGCGCCAGTCATCTATGATGCCGCGACGCGACGTTACGCGCCCATACCAGGCACGGAAGATTTCGACAGTATAAGAGGGCGAGTATTTGACCTGGCGCTAGCCTTAATTGTTGTCGCCCCTTAACGAGATGCCACAAACAGCGTCAAGTCGGGTGTTCCAGGAAGTGATTTTACGCCGAGCCCGGATATTACTGCACCATACTCGCGACCATCGGGTGCTGGGCCAAACGCCGCGCAGCGAGCTTCGGTTCAAGGTCAGCCATGCGTCGATTGCGGAGCGGTAACGGGTAACCAAGTTGCGGACCACATCGATCCATTAGTGGTGCAATACTATCGGGACGGGGCAGTCGACGTCCCAGCACAAAGCTCGGTGAACGCTGTTCAACCGCATTGCCCGACGTGTTCTGCGAGCCAAGGAGGTCAGTTGGGGGCTTTCGGCAAGGCAATGAGAAATTTCTTTGGATTTTGACGATGAGCGCGGAAATAACAGAGAAGCAAAAGGCAGTTTGCTTACGGTTCGATGCGCCGTACTTTGGGTGCGACTTCAGTCTCAAAGTTGGCGTTTCGAAAAACGTGAAGGACGGTGTCCGTCCTCTGAACGGTCTACGAATCAAGCCCGAAGCGGATACTTGCGGTTGGTACATTTGGGCAGGTGAGGAATATTCAGAAGCACCTGACTTCTTTGTGCCATTGCATGCGTCGCATCTCTCGGAATGGGCTCCGCTCGTTGTTCCTTACCTTGGGTTGCCTCCTGGCTGGCGCTTTCTCGTCACCGAGAATTACGAAGACGTTTGGAAGGACCCGCAGCTGGTTGACTGAGTGGCGACTGCGCTTCCGCCAATTACTGCAATGGCGGCATTTTCTTGCTTTAAGGGTTTGTTGCCACAAATAGCGCAGGTGGGACTAGCCAGTCGACCGCCCTTGCTACGTTACAGTGGCCGCCGAACGGCGGGATCTGGGGCGTGGCCGAATCGACTACGTTGGAACCGGGAACTCTGATTGATCGATTCGGGAACCCGACGGGCACCTATACTGCACCTGCAGGAGCACCGTTCAATACCCGAGGGTTGCCCACTGGAGCCTATGACACTCCCTATAACGCCTATCAGGTGGCCTCTCCCGTCACGGTTCAGCAGAGTTACGTGATGCCGTGGTTTGGCTCTACGACAGGCATTCAATTCCAGTTGCCCCAGAGCGTCAACAGCTTACTGGAGCAGGGTGTTCTTGCACCGGTCACTTTACCCAACCCCCCCTTGAAGTAGATCCTCCATGACTAATCAGGACCAAGTCGAGCTTGACAAAATAAAGGCGATTGTTGCCAGTATGGCGGCCCGCATATCGGCTCCGTCTAGCCTGCTTCCGACGTATGGTTCATCGGAAGATATGGGGCGGCCGCATGTGGAAATTGATGGTTGCGAGTATCACTTAATTGTTGTTGAGAAAGGTGTCGAGCAGTACAGGACGACAGCGAAGTCCCGCGACGATCTCTTGTTCGAAATATTCCGAGGCGTGGCGTCTTCGATGGGCTTTGAATTCGAGATGCAGCAGGCGAGACGTGACGTCGATCCACGAAGGATCGCGTTCGATAGGGCACTTTCAATATTGGGGGCGCTGGATAAGAATTGGGAAAAACGGCAAAAGGAACACTATGACCGCGTCTTGGCGAAATCGCCGTTGAGAACGTAGTGTTACAGCAACTAGACAGGCTTGGGCGGTCAATGCAATGAACGATCCATATCAAGAGACTCGGGCTTTAGCCGATTTGCTCGACGGGGCAGGTCTGCGCGAGTACGCGGAGCAACTTCGGGGTGCGCTTGTTGAAGGCGCAACCGGGACAGAAATCTACATGATCTTGCGCCGGCGTTTGGCAAACATGGCCCGAGATGCTGTTGTTCCAGCTGATTTAAAGGCCCGAATGTGCTTGCTGCATGATTACCTTGATCGGGCGCTACCAACGTCCTGAAAATCGAGATTCCTGCAGGGACCAACTACTTTACAGGTGCGGCTGCTCCGCAGGGTGGATTGGTGGGCGGAGGCAATCAAGTGGTTTTCCCTGCAGGTTTTAGAGTAAATCCGTCGTGGATAAAAACGCCATGAACTCATGTAACTGGGAGGCTATTCACGGATTTGAGTCGCCGGGCGAATACAGGCGCTTTTGTTTGTGGCTTTCGGCGCAGGTTGATGCCGGGTTGGTCGAGCACGTTCCCGTGAGCAAACCGAGCGATGATCTTATATTTGGCTTGGAAGAGCTTTGGTATCGTTGCAAAGCCTCTGGAGAGGTATGGCGATTAGTTGCTCCCCAAGCCCCGTTCAGAGGGGTCTGGGAAGAACCTGGGACTCTTCCTGCACGGACAGGAAAATGATAGGTGTGCATTATTACTACTCTGAGTTCCAGCGCGAACTAGATGCCCTCCGTGCTTCAGCTGGACTGGTGACCGGGGTGAACGCCATTGCCGAACGCATCGCAACGGATGTCAGAAAAAACTAGAACTCGGGGAAACACTTGAACACCAGCATTCGAAGGACAACGCGATCACCGCGCTTGTCCTGCCTACTGTTCGCCATTGCCGTGGACGCAACCTTCGCTATCGCAGCGTCCGCAGCTCATGCCGCCGGCATCATCCCCGACGGCGGCACAGCCACGGCCGTCACCACGTCTTCAGCCGGTCGCCAAACCGTCAACCTCGCCCCCACAATCGGCGGCGTCTCGAACAACACCTACACGTCATTCAACGTATCGAAGGCAGGCGCTGATCTGAACAACGTCGGTATCAACGCACGCACGATCGTCAATCAGGTAACCAGCACGAACCCCTCGCTGATCCAGGGTGACATCAACGTACTGGGCCCACGCGCCAACGTGATTCTCGCGAACCCGAACGGAATCACGATCGACGGCGGCAGCTTCGTCAACGCGGGCCACGTCGTGCTCTCGACTGGTCAGGTGAGTTTCGACGATCTTGTGCCGGCTCCCGGCGTGACCCAACGCAACGTTGTGCTGACCACTAACCGTGGCGCAATTACGATCGGCCCTGGCGGCCTGAGCGGCACACTCGTCAATCTCGACCTGATCGCCAAACAGCTCTCTGTGAACGGTCCAGTGACGAATGACTTCACGACCTCCACAGGCGGCGTGCGAGCGATCATCGGCGATAGCACAAATACCTACGATACGAGCCTATCCCCCGGCGATAACAACCACGACTGGCTCGTCAGCACGACTTCACCGAGCACGACGAACTCAGCATTGGCTGTCGATATCACCGCACTTGGCGGACTGACCGGTGGCCGTGTCCAACTCATCGTCACCGACAAAGGCGCGGGCGTTCGCAATCTCGGCGCGATCTACGCAAGCGCGGGCGACGTCATCGTGTCGTCGCTTGGCGACATCGGCGTAATCGACGGATCGATCAAGGCCGAAAACAATATTCAGATCACCACGCCTGGTGCGTTCTCGTTGCAGGGCGCGCAGATGTCCGCCGCAAACGGCGCGACGCTCAGCGCGAACGGTATCACGTTAGTCGACGATGCTACTGGCGGCTCGACGCTCAGCGCGCAAAACGGCGCGGTCAAGCTGACCAGTACCGGCGACATCTCCAGCACCGGCAGCCTGATCCAGGCCGGCGCGATCAACGCGAGCGGCGCAGCGGTCGGCGGTGATGTGACCTTGAGCGCCACAGGCAACATCCTGAATCGTTCGAGCGCAGCGAATCTGGGCGTCGTCTTCGCGGCGAATGGACAAACGTCGCTAAGCGCGCAAGGCAACATCACCAACGAGAACGCTCGCATCCTCGCGAACGACAAAACGAGCGTGACCGCTCAAGGCGACGTTTCGAACATCATCGATCACACCGACGGTACGAACGGCGGTCAGCCGGTCGCGTACTCGCGTACGGGCGGTAGTTTTGTGTTCTTCACACATAACACCAGCGGCTTCGACATCGATTACGGCACCGTCGCGCAACCGGGCCAACTGGCCTATATCGCATCGACTGATGGCTCGGTGACGGTCTCTGGAAGAAACGTCACCAACTCCGGTGGCCTGATCCAATCGAACAAGGGAAACATATCGATTACCGCGCAGCAGGCCTTTACCAACGCCGCGGTGTTCTCGGGACAGGCCAGCTATTCGCGCAGTTGCTGGATATTCTGCCATGCAAGCGCATCGAGCAATGTGATGCCAAATGGCGGCACGATCCAGTCCGGTGCGGACATTGCAATTTCCGCGGGGACCGTTGCGCGCAACATCGGGGGTAATGTTTTTGCAGGCGGCAATCTCAATGTGACGGCGCCGGTGACATACGCACAAGGCGTAACAGGTTACTCGGCGATCAATCAGGGCCGTGGCTTCAAGGCATTTTTCGGCAGTACGTGGGCGCAGATTATCGCGAGCGACGTTGGCGGAGGCTTCACGGCTAACGGCTCAGTTTCGTTAGGCGGTAGCGCCGTTATCGATGGGGGCTACATCACCGGTAGCAACGGCGTCTCGGCAAGCGGTGGCATAACGACAGTGCGCGCGCCCGCGACGACACCTGTTCAGATCGGCCAGCATCTCGGCATGACGACGTGGTGGTGGCATTGATGCAGTCCGTATCGACCCGACCGCGCCTGAAGTGCGCGGGGATAGTGCGCGCAGTTGCACTCGTCTTCGTGCATAGCGTCGCCGTCCACGCGCAGACGCCACCGCCGCCCGCTCCACCTCTGCCGTTAGCACGTCCGATTCAGGACCCCGCGCAGTTGATCATCGACCAACAGCGCGAGCAGGCGACGCAGCGGCAACTGAATCAGCCGCCTGCATCCATCGCGCTGCCGGAACCGACTTCGCAGGGTTCGCTCGACGTTCCTCCCGACACACCGGTCGATCAGATCGTAGAGACGGGACCCGCTTTTGCGATCAACCGCATCACGGTGGACGGCAATACCGTGCTTGCGCAAAAGCGTATCGACGCAATCGTGACGCCGTTCGTCGGTCACGCGCTCGGTTCGCATCGTCTGAACGTACTGCTCAAGCGATTGACTGATGCGTTCGTATTGTCCGGCTATATCACGACGCGTGCGTTCCTCGGCCCGCAGAATCTCGAGTCGGGCGTATTGAACATTAGAGTTCAGGTAGGCCGCATCGCGGGCTATACGTTGAACGGCAAGCCGTTAGGCCAGCGGCTCAAAAAGGACGAACAGTCGGCCGGTGGTGGACTCCTGACGGACGCGGGATCGGAGTGGGCATTTCCGGCGGCGCCTGGCGACGCACTCAATCTTGGCGACATCGATCAGGGGGTGTCCCAGATCAACCGGCTGCGGCGCAATCAGGCCGAAATCCAGATTCTGCCGGGTCAATCGCCGGGAGATTCCATTGTCGCGATCAACAACCGGCCCGGCGACCGCCTTTACTACACCTTGGGTGTCGACAATTACGGCAGCGCTGCGACTGGAATAACCCGCTACCGGGCGGGTGTGGAAGCGGACAACCTGATCGGCTTGCAGGAGTCGATCAGTCTGAATTTCCTCGACAGCGAGGACAGCAATGCGTTCGTCGGTTCGTTTGCGATGCCGTATGGCCGTCACACATTCAGCTATACGTTCTCGGATTCTGAATATCAGCAGCTAATCGGCACGAGTGCGCTAATGTACGGACGCACGCTGAGCCATATTCTCGGCTGGAACTACACGCTGGATCGCACGCAGGCCGGCATTGCGAATCTCGACGCCACGTTGTCATGGCGGCGTACCGACCGCGAAATCAACGATATTGAATTGAATCCGCAGCACATTGCGGTACTTCGCATCGGCGGCAACTGGTTGCGCAAATTCGTGCTGAACGATGCCCCCGGCAATGTCACGCTAGATGCTGGTGTCTCAGAAGGGTTACCGTGGCTAGAAGCGGACCACGACGCACATGGGATAGGCCGTGACGATGCCCATAGCCAGTTCACCAAGTTGGATGCGACCGCATCGTTCACTCTTCCTCTTCCTAAGTTAGGCCGGGTGGCACTCGTCTATCGCGGCACCTTGAGCGGTCAGTTCACGAACGTCGCGCTCTATGGTTCCGAGCAGTTGTATCTCGGTGGCATGGATACGGTTCGCGGTTTCCGCTCGGGTGAGATCTCGGGCGACCGAGGTCTCTACTCGCGTAACGAGGTTGCGTGGGTGAATACGCCGGCATGGCAAGACGGTCGAATCGAACCGTACATTTTTGTTGATGCCGGAAAAGCGAGCCTCATTGCGCTGCCGGGATTCCCGACGTTGGCCGGTGCGGGGGCTGGGTTGCGCGGACAGTGGTTGTGGCATCGGCAGATGCTGTCGGCTGAGGCGCTGGTTGGACGGGCACTCACGCAACCGGCTGCACTTGGCCCCAAGGCGACGCTTGTCCTTGCGACACTCAACTGGAATTACTAGGCAGATATACAGCAAGGACGCCTACGAGAGCGGCGCATCTTCCGATTACCGAGCAAAAGCGGGAAGCTGAAGAGGGCGTCGTGGAGCGATAGTCTCGATGTCGCTTGCAGCGCTTGATGCATTCGATCCAACCACACAAACCGAAATTTCATACCAAACCACAACGCTAGAAGATCTCGTACTATGAAAAAACTCCTCCTCACCGCTCTCTGCCTCTCAACGACCTCCGCCTTCGCCGCCGGTCAGGTCTTGCTGGAAACCCCAGTCACCTATGCACCGGACGCCAGCGTCGTCGACCAGATCAAAAACGAATGCCACATCGAAGACATGCTGACGCGCCACGTCGGCGAGGCGCTCCGCAAGATCAACAGAACTGGCGACGGCACCATCGCATCGCAAACCGACGCGGGCGATGCAAAGATTCTCAGATTGCAGATCACCCATGTACTGGGCGTGGGCGGTGGCGCATGGAGCGGACCCAAGGCTACGACCGTGAGTGCAGATCTGATTGAAGACGGCAAGGTCATCCGTCACACCAGGATAAACCGCTGGTCGGTCGGTGGCATGTGGGGTGCGTTCAAAGGAAGCTGTTCGATTCTGGATCGCACGACCATTGTGATCAGCAAGGACCTGAGCCGTTGGGTGCGCGATCCGTCCTATGAGATCAAGGAAGGTGCGCCGCCGAAAGAGGCTTCCGCACCGACGGCTCAAACCGATCCGGCGAGTTCCGCGAAGGCCGAGTAAACGGTCGTCCGTCAGCGAGTGCACACTGCGTCGAACTCAGGCGCGAAATCAGGCGCAGCAGACCGCCTCGGCGCAGGGCCCTAGAGTCACCCAAGGTACAGGGTGGAGTGATCGGCCGACATAAAGCAGTTTTTCGAGACGTGTTTACCGCCTAGCATGGTTTTCCGACCTGGCGGTAACAAGGAACCGCCAGCGATCGGTACTCGAAAAACTGCTAGCTAATAACAACCAATATGTCGACCGCTTATCGCGAGAAAATCCCGTATTACAAGATCAATAAAGTGCTATGGCGCTGGACTCGCTGCGACGCTGATCGAGGCTGTTACCCAGTTCCTGATCTGGCGATTTCGATGACCAAACCGCCACCGACGCTGCTCACCCAGCCTGGCGCCGCACCGTCTTCAACCTCGCCTGCGCAACCGTTGACGCATGCAGATCGCGTGAACAACTCCCTTGATGGACTGCTGTCGATCGCGCACGGCGTATCACGCGTCAAAAAATGGCTTGATACGCCTGACCCTCCCAAGCCACCCAAGACTACACCAGCCAGGCGGGAAGAACGTGCGACGACTCTCCCGTTTGATCTTCAGGAAATTCCGGGCGCGATGCGTAAAGAGATTATGCCTGTCTCAGCGAAACTCATGGAGCGATGGTTTGCCGGCGATCTCAACTATTCACCAACTCCGCGGGACGAAGTAAAGGGCTTAAATCAAAATGGACAGCCCTATCCACCGAGCATGATCGACAAGACCACGATCAAGCTCGATTGGGTGCTAAAACATACAAGAGCCAAGGTGGTATACGATTTTCTCCAGACGTACGAGCGTCTCACCACACCAAGGGCCATTGAAGCTTTAGGTAGTGCATTGCGCCCGCTACGCTCGCCATATGGAAAAGTGGATGCTTGGAAGTTAAGCGATCAAGATCTCAAGATCCTGCATAAGAATTTTGAGTTCCAGCTGGCAGGCGTCGAGAGCACTTTCAGTCAGAAGCTAGATCAGTTAGTCTCGAGGGAGAAAAGCAACGGCGGGGTGCCCGATGATCTCACGGGTTCGCTCGGTTCGTTTAATTTCTATGCGGCCGTTGGCAGCGCTACATTTAACCGCGACGCAAACCGAGCCACGATCACGAGCATCATTCTCTATGTCAAGGATAACTATACTTTCACCGACGAGGCGGGAGAACCATCCCAATACCTTGGGCACTGGAGTCGTGATGGCGTAGTTATTGTTCCTGCGACCGGCGCGGCCGGACTGGCTGGGGTCTCGTGGCCAGACTATCCGGTTGCAGTGGGCGATATGCGCGTGCGTGGCAACGTGTACTACCCGGTGCGAAATAGCTCTTTCCGCGAGTGGCAAAAAATCCACCAGCAAGGGGGCGATTTCATCATTTTCTCCGACTACCGCTTTGTGACCCTTCTCAAACCTGTCGAGATTGAATTTCTATGAGCACAGCGGCAGAAGGTGCTGGCATTGCTATGCTGATCGCAGTCGCCGCGCTCATCATGGTTTGTATTGCAATGATTTCGATGGTACGGGCACGATGCTTTATCCTTTCCAGCCGCGATGGACGAAGCCAGCGAGCGCAACAAATGATTAAAGTGTCGCTCAAACGAACTGTCGTCGGCGCCGCCACTGCGGCTGTGCTCGTCTCCGCCTGGAGTTATTGGGACCGCGCACGACCACGTTCGCTCGTACGTCCTACGGACTGTGACAGCGTGCAGTCAGCCGATGGCCGCTATACGGCACGCTCTTGCTACCTTGGATCGAAAATCATTTTGCGGTTGTATGAGGGCGGCAGCCAGAGACTGATAGCAGAGAGAACATATAGCGATTACTCTCACGATCCTGTACGACTTTATTGGGAAGAAGGTGCGCTGCGGTATGAGGACGGCGACGAGCTCGGGACGATCACCTTGCCGCCATCCGTATATGACCGCCTGCTGGCCAAACTACCCTAACCATTGCAACCTACGGCAACTTGCCACCAACTCGATGACCGGCCACGGCGATGCGGAAAATCGACACGAAAGCACCCAGGCTGTTGAAGAAGCCATCGTCAATGCCCTGCTGGCCGCTACCGATATGAGCGCACACGGCGCTCGAGTGGAGGCGATCGGGTCTGAACGCCTGCTTTCTGCGTTTCGTGAGGTGGGATGGAAGCCTTACAAAAAAGAAAGCGCCGCGTAGATGTAAAAATAATATAAACAAACTTGCTCTAAACTACCTGCCGCCCCAGCCAGCCTAGTAGAGAGCAAGACACCAATGCCCATACCCCCAGCCGCCCCCGCCGGCGACCCAAACTTCAGTTTGCCAAAACACCCCGCATTCCAGCGTTTCTGGTGTACCCGTATCCTCTCATCGCTGTCGTTCCAGATGCTCGCCGTGGCCATGGGCTGGCACATCTACGCACTCACGCATAGCGCCTTCGCACTGGGCCTCGTCGGCCTCGCCCAATTTCTGCCGATGTTCGTGCTGACGCTCGTGGTCGGCCACGTCGCCGACCGTTACGACCGTCGGCGGATCGCGGCCATCTGTCAAAGCCTCGAAAGCGTCGCTTCATTGTTGTTCGCCTTCGGCACCTTCGGTGGCTGGATCAGCGCGCCGGTCATCTATGTGCTGGCCGCATGCGTGGGTGCGGCGCGCGCCTTCGAATCGCCTGCGGTTGCATCGTTGTTGCCTGGCGTCGTGCCACGCGGGCAATTGCCCAAAGCGACGGCATGGGCCACCTCCGCGAATCAAACCGCCCAGATCGCAGGCCCGGCATTGGGCGGGCTGTTGTACGGCATCGGTCCGGGCGTGGCCTACCTCGCGTGCACGCTGTCCTTCGCGGCCGCCGCTGCCACTGTGTGGGCCATCCCGTTGCAGGCCAAGCTGGCGCGCCGCGCGCCGGTAACGCTCGAGTCGGTGTTCTCGGGCATCGCTTTCATCCGCAAGGAGCCCGTGATACTCGGTGCACTATCGCTCGATCTGTTCGCCGTGCTGTTCGGTGGGGCGACAGCGCTGCTGCCGGTTTTTGCGCGCGATATCCTGCACACGGGGCCGCTCGGTCTCGGCCTGCTGCGCTCAGGCACCGCCATCGGCGCGCTCGCGGGCACCATCTGGCTCGCGCATTTTCCGCTGCGCAACCGGCCCGGCGCTGCGATGTTCGGCGGCGTGATTGCGTTTGGCGCAGCGACTGTGGTCTTCGGTTTATCGCATCAATTCTTCCTGTCGCTCTTCGCGCTCATGGTGCTGGGCGCGTCCGACACAATCAGCGTAGTGGTGCGTCTGTCCCTCGTGCAACTGCGTACGCCGGACGAAATGCTGGGTCGCGTCAGCGCGGTCAATTCGCTTTTCATCGGGACGTCGAATCAACTGGGCGAATTCGAATCCGGTGTCACGGCAGGGTGGTGGGGCGCACAACCGGCCGTACTGGTGGGCGGCATCGCAACGATTGCCGTCGCTTTGCTGTGGATGCGATTTTTCCCGGAACTCAAGCACACACGCTCGCTGGAGCGCGAAGAGGCGTTGGCGCCAAGTCATTGATCGCAGCGCTGGAGGCCGAAATCCCGCAGTTACGCGCTACATAGCACGCATGATTTGACGCGCTCTTCGACCCGCTATGATGGTGGCAACCTCACTCGGCCACCTTCATCATGCGGATCGCCCCTTTACCCCCGCTTCAATGCCTGATCGCATTCGAATCGGCCGTGCGCCATGCCAGCTTCACTAAAGCGGCCGTAGAACTGCATCTGACGCAAAGCGCGATCAGTCGCCAGATCGCGCAACTCGAAGACTTCCTCGGCCGCTCGCTCTTCGTGCGGGAGCACCGCGCCCTACGGTTGACGATCGCCGGCGAACGTTACGCCAAGCATGTGCAGTGGCTGCTTGCCAATTGCTCGGAAGCCACGCTCGATGTGATGAAGCGATATGGCGATCTTGAGTTGACGATCGCGTGTTCGTCGGGCGTGGCGGTGTTGTGGCTTACGCCGCGCCTGGGTGCGTTTCGCGCCGCCCATCCGAACGTGAAGATCCGGATGATCGTGCGCGACGGGCTCGCATCGTTGTCGCCCGCGGAATTCGACGTGGGCCTGTACTACATCCGCCAGCGCGCCGAGCCGCATTTCACCGCGCGCCGCATTTTCGACGAAGACGTGTACCCGGTATGTTCGCCCGGATATCTCGCTGGCCGCGTGCTGGAACCCGCCGATCTCGCCCATGAAACATTGCTGATGCAGGAAGACGGTCAGCGGCAATGGATGTCGTGGCCCGAATGGTTCCGTCTCAACAATGTGCAGATGCCCGGTTCCCCACAGTCGGTCGTCGTCAATCATTATCCGCAACTCGTGCAGATGGCGATTCTCGGCCAGGGCGTCGTGCTCGGCTGGCGTCACATGATCGACGCGTGTCTGAACGAAGGGCTGCTGGTGCGCGCCACGCGAGCATCGGCGAGCCACGGTGGCGGGTACTACGTCGTATCGCCGAACGACCGCGCGGAGAACCAGGCGGCGCGCCTCTTTACGCGTTGGCTTTTCGAGCAGGCAGAGGCGCAGACAAGTGGGCAAACACTCGCTGAGACGAGCAACACACCCGCAACCTGACTGCCTTTCGCATGCGCCACGCGCATGCGTGCATGCGAATCTTTCGTTTCGAAAACAAATCAGGTCTCTCTACGATCGGCTTCATGCATGCAAAGGCGCCGCTCGATTCCGACACGCCGCCTTGCTGGCAGACGCTCGCCGAACCCGTAGCCACGCAGCGGCCGCATGAATAGCCGCGCAAGCAGCCTGACAAGGAAAGAGACCATGCAAGGAACGCTTTCATCCAACGTCGCGACGATATCCGTGGATTCGCTCGCACAGCAGCGGCGCCGCGCCATTATCGCCACTGTGCTCGGCAACGGCCTCGAGTGGTTCGACTTCACCGTCTATAGTTTTTTCGCGGTGATCATCGCCAAGCTGTTCTTTCCGACCGGCAATGAACTGACTTCGCTGCTGCTTGCCGTCGCGACGTTCGGCGTGGGCTTTTTCATGCGGCCGGTGGGCGGCATCGTGCTCGGCGTGTACGCGGATAAAGTCGGACGAAAAGCGGCACTCTCGCTGACCATTCTGCTGATGGCGGGTGGCACCGCACTCATCGGCCTCGCGCCGACCTATGACCAGATCGGTCTGTGGGCGCCGGTGCTGATCGTGGTCGCCCGCTTGCTGCAAGGTTTTTCGGCCGGCGGCGAAATGGGCACCGCCACCGCGTTTCTTACCGAATATGCGCCGGCAGGCAAGCGCGCATTCTATTCGAGCTGGATTCAGTCGAGCATCGGCTTTGCCGTGCTGCTGGGCGCTGGGGTCGGCACTTTCGTAACGTCGAGCCTGAGCGCCGATGCGCTGCATTCGTGGGGCTGGAGAATGCCGTTCCTGATCGGCATTTTGATCGGACCAGTCGGCTATTTCATTCGTAGCCGCATGGACGAAACGCCGGCGTTCAGCGCCGTAGCGGAAGAGGCCAAAAGCGATTCACCGCTCGCGGAAGTGTTCCGCCGCTTTCCGCGCGAGACGTTTGCGAGCTTTTCGATGGTGATTTTGTGGACGGTGTGCACCTACGTGCTGCTGTTCTATATGCCGACGTATTCGGTGCGCACGCTGCATCTGCCGCAATCGATGGGCTTTCGTGCCGGCATGTTCGGTGGCCTGATGATCATGTGTTTCTCGCCGATGGTCGGCAAGCTCGCTGACCGCTTCGGCCGCCGCCGCTTCCTCTCCGGCGCCGCGGCATTGATCCTGGTGCTCGCATGGCCGATGTTCGCTTACATCAACCGCGCGCCTGGGCTGGTTTCGCTGATGGTGTTTCAGGGCGTGTTCGGCCTGCTGATCGCCACCTACACCGGTCCGATTCTCGCGGCCTTCTCCGAACTGTTCCCGACCAAGGTGTTGTCGACCGGCCTCTCCGTCGCGTACAACTTCGCGGTGACGATTTTCGGTGGCTTCGCACCGTTCTTCATCACGTGGCTGATTGCTTCGACGGGCAGCAATATGGCGCCGGCAATTTACGTGATGATCGCCGCGACCATCAGCCTCGTCGGCACGTTCTATGTGCGCGATCCGCGCCGTAGCCACGCCTGAGAGGCAGCGCGTCCGGCTAACAAAAGCCGGACGGATTCCTTCATCCAGTCAGGAAGATATCAATGAGCATTACGGTAATCAGCGGCGGCAACGTACTCGATCTGGCCCAGGGTGTGTTGCTCGAACATCATCACGTCGTGATCGAAAACGGCCATATCGTCGAAGTCACCGATCGTCCTGTCGATCTGCCGAATGCACGTGTGATCGACGCACGCGGCAAGACGGTGATGCCCGGCCTGATCGATTGTCACGTGCACGTGCTGGCTTCGCGCGCGAACCTCGGTGTGAATGCGACGCAGCCGAATATCCTCACCGCGATTCGCGCACTGCCGATTCTGAAGGCGATGCTCGGTCGCGGCTTTACGACGGTGCGTGACGCGGGCGGCGCGGATTGGGGATTGACGCAGGCGCTGGAGAGCGGATTGATTCCGGGGCCGCGTATTTTCCCGTCGGGGAAGGCGTTGTCGCAAACCGGCGGTCACGGCGATTTCCGTCCGCGCGGTGACGTGCTGGAACCCTGTTCATGCGCTTTTCGTGCCGGGGCAATTGCGCGAGTGGTTGACGGTGTCGATGCGGTGCGGCTTGCAGTACGTGAAGAGATTCAGAAGGGCGCTACGCAGATCAAGATCATGGCATCCGGTGGTGTCGCCTCGCCGACCGATCCGATCAGCAACACGCAATACTCTGAGGACGAAATCCGCGCGATCGTCGCGGAAGCAGAGGCAGCCAACACATACGTGATGGCGCATGCCTACACAGGCCGCGCGATTTCGCGTGCGATTCGCTGTGGCGTGCGCACAATCGAGCACGGCAATCTGGTCGACGAAGCCGCCGCAAAACTGATGCGCGAGCACGGCGCATTCGTCGTGCCCACGCTGGTCACCTACGACGCGTTGGCCAAACACGGCGCCGACTACGGCTTGCCCGCCGATTCGATTGCCAAGGTCGAGACCGTGCGGCAAGCGGGGCGGGACTCGCTGCAGATCTATGCAAATGCAGGTGTGCCGATGGGATTCGGATCGGACCTGCTTGGCGAAATGCACACGTTCCAGAGCGACGAATTGCGCATTCGCGCCGAAGTGCTCGGCAATCTGGAAGCATTGCGTTCGGCCACCACGATTGCGGCCGATATCGTCGACCGCAGTGGCAAGCTCGGCGTCATCAAAGCCGGGGCAATCGCCGACGTGCTAGTGGTCGACGGCAATCCGCTCAAGGATATCGGCGTGTTGACCGGGCAGGGCGAGCGCCTCGAGTATGTGCTACAGCGTGGTGAGGTAGTGAGCGAGCGGGGCACAGTCGCATCGCGCTGATCGGAAGTGCGTGTGCAGCGATCGGCGCGGGTCTCGGAAATTCTCTAAGCCCCCGCCGTACTCACTCGCAACGCGCTCCATCGCACCGTCGCGAGAACCGATGCCGCAACGATCAACGCACCGCCAATCCATGCGGCCGTTGAAATCCGTTCACCTAACCAGATGCAGGCGAACAGCGCACCGAAGGCGGGCTCGCTGCCCATCAGCAGCGACACGCGCGTCGGGCTGCTGCGTTTGATCGCGAAGTTCTGCGCGAAGAAAGCGAACAACGTACACGCGATCACCAGATAGCCGATGTAGCCCCAGAACATGGCGTGTCCGGCAAGCGACGGCACCGGTTGCCACTGTTGCGGGACAAACAGTACCGCCACCGCCGCGCTGCCGAATGCCACCACGCCCGACTGAACTGCTGTCACCGACAAAGGCGGCAACGCAGAGTCGCGCATCACACGTTTAGTCACGCACACGTTCAGCGCGCGCAGCAGCGCGGCGAGCAGAATCAGCGCATCGCCAGGATTGAAACTCAGCGCGCCATCCCCCGCCAGCAGCCAGGCGCCGAATAGCGAAAGCGCGACCGCCGCCCATTCGACGCGAGTCGGCTTGCGCTTGAGTAGCCACCATTCGACGAGCGGCGTCATCACCACGCACAGGCTGATCAGAAACGCCGCATTGGCCGCGCGCGTTAGCAGAATGCCGAACGTTTCACAGAGAAAGATACCGAGGAGCAACGCCCCCGCGATCAGCACGCCGCGCAGCGTGCGCGCATCGGCGGCGCGCAAGTGACGCAAGGTGGGCGACAGGATCACGAAGGTGATGCCGAAGCGGAGCGCCAGCAACCCTAGAACCGGATAGAACACCAGGGCGCTTTTGACGACGCCGTAACTGGTGCCCCACACCACGGCGACCGCGAGCAGCATCAGATCGGAGAGCAGAAGCAGGCGTTCTTGTTTCGACATGGCGGACCTCGGGCAGATGAGCGCGTATTGTCGAACTTTGCTTGCAAGGCGATAATCGGGTTGCTGTGCATAGTATTTATGTTTCAGATGCATTAATCGGCTCAAACCCCACAAGCGCCCGACGATGAACCCAACCG
Organism: Paraburkholderia sediminicola; assembly: GCF_046026675.1. GTDB lineage: Bacteria > Pseudomonadota > Gammaproteobacteria > Burkholderiales > Burkholderiaceae > Paraburkholderia > Paraburkholderia sediminicola_F. The sequence continues at coordinate 1,301,056 of NZ_JAQQEY010000001.1, forward strand.
ACCTTTTTGCGTTGCTGCCGGACATGGCGGTTTTCGCGCGCGTCGTCGATGCCGGCAATTTTTCGGTCGCCGCACGTCAGCTCGGCAGTACGCCGTCCACGGTCAGCCGTCAGATCAAGCGGCTCGAGGACGCATTGGCGACACGCCTGCTCGAACGGTCCACGCGCACGGTGCGGGTCACGGAATCCGGTGCCCAGGTGGCGCGGTTCTGCCGCGACATGCTGAGCGCCGCATCGGGCGCGGTAGATGCGGCCGGGCAACTGGCGGCGCGGCCGCAAGGCAAAGTGCGCGTGAGCGCGCCCACCGCGTTCGCGAAGACCGTGATTCATCCGCTGATTCCCGGCTTTCTGCGCGCCTACGATGAAGTCGACCTGCAACTGCTGTTCACTGATCACGACGTCGACCCGCTCGCCGACGATGTCGATCTGGTGATCCGTCTGACCGAGCATCCCCCGCAAGGGCTCGCGGGACGCAGGCTGGGGGCCGTGCGCTGGCTGCTGGGTGCATCGCCGGCTTATTTGCGAGAGCACGGCACGCCGGCGCAACCGCGCGATCTCCTCAAGCACGATTGCATCTACCTCGGCGAAACCGCCGACGACAACCGCTGGCGCTTTCGCCGTGGCACGGAAACGCAAACCGTCGACGTGAAAGGGCGTTACATCGCCAATCATGCGGGCGCGCGACTCGAAGCGGCGCAGCAGGATTTCGGCATCGCGAACCTGCCTGAGTTTGCCGCCACCGATGCATTGCTCAGCGGCGAACTCGTGCAGGTACTGCCCGACTGGAATCTCGAAGCGCGCGCTTACGTGGGGTCGGTGTGGCTGTTGTATCCGCCGAACCGCTTCTTGCCGCCGAAGGTGAGGGCGTTGATCGATTACATCGTCGAGCATATTCACGAAGCGGCTTAAGCACGGGTCCGCCGCGTCGTGCAAATCGTTTGCATGCCGTGGCCGACCAGTGGAGATTTGGATTGCGCGAAAGACGAACGTAGAATCGCTCACGTCACCATGATTGATAGCGATCGCGACGACTGACGCGATCAGGAGGAGAACGACCATGACCTTGCGCGAAACCGGGCCGATTGCGGCGACTGTCTATCGCGGCGAAGCGATCGAGAACACACATATCGCCCATGTCGCGGTGGTTCAGGCCGACGGCCGCCTGCTGTATTCATTCGGCGATCCGTCGCGTATCACGCTGGCACGCTCCGCGGCAAAACCGGCACAGGCCCTGGCGGTAGTCGAGACTGGCGCGCTCGAGCGTTTCGGTTTCGACGAAACGGATCTCGCGCTCATGTGCGCCTCGCACAGCAGCGAGCCGCGCCACATCGAACGCACGAGACAGATGCTGGCCAAGGCGCGGGTCAGCGAAGCCGATCTGCGTTGCGGCGGCCATCCCCCGCTGTCCGACGCCGTCTATGTCGACTGGCTGAAGCGCGATTTCAAGCCGGACGCGGTGTGCAGCAATTGTTCGGGCAAGCACGCCGGCATGCTGGCCGGGGCGCGTTCGATCGGCGCGGCAATACGGGGTTACGAACTGCCGGAGCATCCGCTACAGGTACGCGTGAAGCATACCGTCGCCGAGGTATGCGACTTGCCGGACGACGCGGTGCAATGGTCGATCGACGGTTGTAATCTGCCGACGCCGGCGTTCGCCCTCGACCGACTCGCCCGACTGTTCGCGAAGCTCGCTGCCGCGGAGGACGAAGTTTCGGCTTCCTCTGCGGCTTCTTCATCCATTCCTTCTTCCATTTCACCGCGCACAGTTGCGCTCGCACGCATCTATCGTGCGATGGCCGCGCATCCGGAGTGGGTAGCAGGCGAGGGGCGTTTCTGTACTGCGTTGATGCGGGCGTTTGATGGCGCGCTGATTGGCAAGGTCGGCGCAGACGGCAGCTATGCAATCGGCGTGCGGGCTTCGCGGCAAACTGCGCGACTTGGCGCCAACGGTGCACTCGGCATTGCGGTGAAGGTGGAGGACGGCAACATCGGCGTGCTATATGCGACCGTTGCTGAACTGCTCGCGCGGCTTGATATCGGCAGCCCTGAGCAACGTGCGCAACTGGGCGCGTTTCATGCGCCGCGGATGATCAACACCATGGGCATCGAAATCGGTCGTTTGGCCTTTTCGCTTGCGCTCGAAGCGCATTCACACCGCGAGGCGTGAAGCTATGCGGGGCGCTGTGGCCGGTTATGCGTCGTCTTTCTTGAAGCGATCTTGTATGGCCACTAGTTGATCGTCGGTGGTTGCTACGATCCACAGACGGGCGCGTTCGGCCATCAGGCGATTGTGATCTTTTAGCACGCCCATCGACACGGCCGTTTTCCACGCGACGGGTGCGGCGCGACTGGTTCTTCCTGATGGTGTGCCGACCAGCAATGCGTAGGGGCCGAGGGGCAGCGAGACGAACGGCATGGCGGGTTTGACGCGTACGCGCCAGTCGATGAAGGGTGAATCGCTGAAGAGAAGCGGCGTGGGCAGACCGTGCAGCACGGTGAAGTCATAGAGCGCCAGTTGTTCGCGCATGGGTGTGTAGACCCGGCGAATATCGTCGACGAGCGCCGCACGGATTTCGTCGTCGAACATTGCTTCCTGGGTGTAGTGGTCGACTGCTTGCAGCGCGTCGTGCTGATAGGCGCTGAAGATTGCCAGGTCGAGGCAATCGTGAACTGCGCGTTGGACTTCGGCGGCGGAGCCGGCTTCTTCGGGTTTGCCGAGTTGCGCGGCGCGGAGGAAGCGGGCGAGGGCGGCGTCCTGGGTTGCGGGGCCGGTGGCCAGTGGGTCGTCGGTGACGTCTTTGTCGAGCGGGACGTAGAGGTATTTTTCTGCTGCGAAGCGGGATTTTTTGCCGTCATCGAAGCTGATTTCGCCGGTGGCGCAGTTGATGTACCGAGTGCCGATGTGGCCGTGTTCCCACACGAAGTTTTTCAGGAAGGGGCGCAGGGGGTGGAGTGGGTCGGGTTGTAGCATTTTTTTGATGCACTCCGTGCGGGTTGGGGTTTGGGTATGGTCACATAGAAATTGAGGTTTATGGTTTTTTTCCCCTGCGGGGCGGTTTGGTTGTTTGCCTGCGGCGGTGGGGTTTGCTTGATTTTGATTGCCTTCGGCGGCGCTTGTTTGTCAGTGTTCTTGGGGCGTTGGCCTTTCCCTGAATTGTTAGTGGTCTATTAGTGTTGCCCCTGTGCGGGGCGGCACCTACTTTTCTTTGCATGCGGTGTGTGTCAAGGTAGTTGTCGCCTGAACCGTCACGCTGCCTGCTTATACATTTGGGCTGAGGCCGAGGCCCGCTCCGGATTCAGATAGACCGCGTCTGCCAGATGCCAGTTGCGGATGGCCCCTGACCAGCGCGCCGGGTTTTGCATGCGTGCGCTCCGGTACAGCGCACGCCGGCGGGCCAGCAGGTCGCTGGCTTCGCCGCGATGCCGTTGCGCCGGGCTGACATACTTCAGGCCGCTGTGGCAGTGCTCTTCGTTGTACCACTGCACGAAGCGCTGCACCCATTCCCGGGCTGCCTCCAGCGTGTCGAACGGCTGCTCGGGCCATAACGGACAGTACTTCGCCGTGCGGAACAGCGACTCGGCAAAGGCGTTGTCGTTACTGACGCGCGGCCGGCTGAACGAAGGCTGCACACCCAGATCAATCATGGCCGCGCGCATCGTGGCGCCTTTCATCGCACTGCCGTTATCCGAATGCAGCACCAGCGGACGCCCGGCGATGCCTTCGCGCAGACATCCCTTGGCTAGCAGCACGCTCGCGTGCTCGGCCGACTCCTGCTCCCACACTTCGTTCATCACCAGCTTGCGGCTGTAGATGTCCTTCATCATGTACCAGTAAAAGTACCGGCCCCTGACCGTGGTCGGCATCCACGTAATATCCCAGCACCACACCTGGTTCGGACCATCGGCACAATGCGTCGTGAGTGTGCGTCGTTGCGGGGCCTTCGCGCGTCCTCGACGCTGGCCCTGTCCTGCCGCTTTCAGTACCCGGTAAAACGTCGATTCGGAGGCCAGATACACGCCCTCATCAGCCAGTTTCGGCACGATCTGGTGTGGCGTCAGGCTGGCGTATGCGGGCCGGTTCGCCGCATCAAGCACGGCCTGGCGCTCGGCCTGACTCAGTTTGTTGGCCGGAGCCTGGCGGGTGGCTAGCGTACGGCCGTCCTGCGGCGCCTCGCGCCAGCGCTGGACACTGCGCACGCTAATGCCCAACTGCTCGCACGCACACGCACGGCGGGCTCCCTGCTGCACCGCTTCATCGATCAACTGCATGGCTTCATCGCGATCCGGGCTGCTGATCAGTCGTCCTCTTCCTTGCCCCAGATCGCTTCGGCTTTTTTTCGCAGGTTCAGCAACGCCGCCGCCTCCGCACGCGCAGCGTCGCTGCGCTTGAGCTGGCGTTCCAGTTCACGGATGCGCTTGTGGGCAACCTTGGCTTCATTGCGCTGCGCAGCTGTGGGTTTCGTTTCAGGCGCGCTGTTGGCCTGTTCGCACGCCTCGCGCCACTGCCGGATCTGCTCCGGGTAAATGCCCTTGCTGCGGCAGTACTGTGAGGTCTCGATCTCGTTCAGCGACGCCGTCTCCAGCACCACCCTGAACTTGTCGGCGCTCGACCACCGATCACCCGTTTTGCCATTGCCCGGCATGAATTCTCCTGCCTGTCTTGCACTTTGCCGCCAGGCGCGCAGCGTCACTGTCGTGATGCCCGTCGCCCCAGCCAGCTCGATTACCGCACGATTGAACGGTGGCATCATCTGTTTGATTACCCACTCCCGGGTTTCCGCTGAGTAGCGCTTCATCTTCCATTCGCTGTCCGCCCCCCATCTTTACACCAATCGGTTCGGATGAGGCGACAACTAGCCTGACATGGAGGGCATGCCGCAAAGAAAAGTAGGCAAAAGAAAGCGGCTTAAACCGCTCATGCTAAGTGGGCACCGTGGTCTGCTGCGGGTAGTGGTGCATCTGGAATCCGTGTTCTCGCACATTCCACGCTAGTGACAAAGGTGTCATCAGCTCCCACTCCGCACTGCGTGCGTCGCGGACGGGTCCGCGGGGGAAACCACGGGTTCGGTTGAGGTTTGTGGGGCCGTCGGCTTCGCCTCGGCGACGCGCCTCTGCATTCACCCGGGACCCCCTGCTTTAAATGATATGTCGGTGCGCTGAATCACCGCCCCTCTCAGTCGCAGTCACATCTGCCGATGCCGATGCCGTTCCAATCGGAATGGGATGGTAATGACGGTGCAATGACAAGCCACGGTCCGGTGGCGGGGCGTGGGCGCCAAAACGTAGCGGGTGGTTCTATGAAGTACGCTTCGGCGCGCGCAGCGTCGCCGGAAGAATGACGCCCTTGTCACAAGCGCAAGCAGGTGCACGACCCCAGATTCCAGATGCACCACTACCCTACGCGAACTACGGTCCCCACTTAGCAGGAGTGGTTTGAGCCGCTTTCTTTTGCCTACTTTTCTTTGCGGCAAGCAAAGAAAAGTAGGTGCCGCCCCGCACAGGGGCAACGCTAATAGACCACTAACAATGCAAGGAAAGGCACCAAAGCCAGAACAAGGAAAGGCACCAAAGCCAGAACAAGGAAAGGCACCAAAGCCAGAACAACGAAAGGCCAACACCCAAGAACACTGACAACAAGCGCCGCGAAGGCAAAAAAACCTGCAAACCTTCAAACAACCCCCTCCGCCGCAGGCACCCCCCCAAGCGCATTACGAATAGCATCAGCCAGCTCAGCGGCTGCAAACTTAGCCACATACCCATTCGCCCCGGCATTCTTCACATGCGCCTCATTCGCCGCACCAGTCAAAGAAGAATGAATAATCACCGGAATATCCCGAGTCCGCTCATCAGCCTTGATCTGACGGGTCAACATGAACCCGTCCATCTCCGGCATCTCGAGATCGGTCAACACCAGCGCAATACTGTCCTTCACCCGCGTGCCGTTAGCCTGCGCTTCACGCGCGACCTGCTGCAACGTATTCCATGCCTCTTCGCCGGTCTTGGTCATCACGTAGTCCGCACCGATCGCGCTCAACGCCTGCTCGATCAGCTTGCGTGCAAAACCGGAATCGTCGGCGGCGAGAATCTTCGCGCCAGGGCGGATGCCAAGCGCTTCACCCACCGAGGTCGGGTCGACGCTCGGATGCTGTGACGGAAACACGTCGCGCAATACCTGCTCGACGTCGATCACCTGGGCGAGCCGCGAGTCGCCCGTGTTGCCGTCGATACGCGCAATGCTCGTCACCAGATTGCCACCGGCCGCGCCTTCGGCGGAGAGCACCTGGTTCCACTCAAGCCGCACGATGTCGTCCACTTCCTCGACCGCAAAAGCCTGCGTCGAACGCGCAAATTCCGTCACCAGCAAAATGTTCAGGCCGCGCGTCGGCTCGCAGCCCATCAGGCGCGGCAAGTCGATCACGGGAATAATCTGGCCGCGAATGTCCACCGCGCCCATCACGAACGGCGAAGAACCCGCAATCGGCGTCACCGGCGGCATCGTCGAGATTTCACGCACCTTGAAAACGTTGATGCCGTAAAGCTCATGCGCGTCGCTGCCGGGAACCGAACCCAGCCGATACAGCAACAACTCGAATTTGTTGGAACTCGTCAGATTGCTGCGTTCGTCGTTCGCGCGGTGATCTACTGCCATCGAATCTCTCCAGGGATTGCGGTGCGAGTGGTGCGCCATGCATACCGTTCGTTCGGCTCTGGCGTGTGCCCTACCTTTCTGTTATCGGCGCAGCAACCGGAAAGTTCAGTGAATTCAGGCGGTTTGCTGATGCTTTCTGGTTAACACCCATCCGCTATTCGGGGCAGGAAGAGGCCGGCGGGCATACAGCAAAAGCAGGTAATTCATATGAAGGTTACCTAACGTTACAGAAGCGACAGCATGGTTTCACATGCTGGGTAATGCGCCTCCTAGAATGCACAGCGATAAGAGCGCGGCGTCGTTAGCCGGTTGCAAGCGATTTGCAAGGTATCAGTGCAGTCGCATGCAATGGCCAAGGCGCACTCGCATCGCCGTCGTTTCGCTTCCACTCCAAGGAGAACGTATGATCCGCTTGCCTCTCGCCGCCATCACCAGTGCCTGCATGGCCAGCCTTATGGTTGTCGCTACCGCAGCCAGTGCCCAGACCGCGGCCGCGCCGGATGCAGCTCGCATTCATGCCGCCGACCAGGCCTTCATCGCCGACGCCACCAAGGCCGTCGCCACGCAACGCGATGCCGCACGCATCGCCACGTCGCGCTCCACCGACCGGGACGTGAAGGCATTCGCAGAGCGCGTGTCGAACGACAACGCGAAAATCTCCGACGCGCTGCGCGCTGCCAGCCCGCGCGGCGTCGACGTGCCGAAGAACGATCCGGACCCGGCAGTGCTCGCGAGCATCAATAACCTGCGCGGCGCCGACTTCGACAAGACCTACATCGAGCAAGTCGCGCTCGCCGGCGAACAGAAAGCGCTGTCGGCCTTCCAGGCGGAAATCGCTTCGGGCCGCGACGAACAGTTGAAGGACGCGGCGAAAAAGGCACTGCCGACCATCCAGGAACACTACGCGATGGCTCAGGATCTCGCCAAGCGTAAGCATCTGACCGCCCAGTAAGCCGGACATCAGGCACACCAGCCACAGTCCATGCATCAAGGTGCGCGTCGCGTTGCGACGTGACGCGCACCACCAGGCGGCATAGAAAGACGCCTCAGAAAGACGCTTAAAAGCACGTCTAAAAAAGGCGCCTGAAATCCGCCCCCAAAACCAGCAGCCCTCCCTCTCGCTCGCGCACATTCAAAGCCGCTTGCACACAGCAGACCAACCGCGTTCTTTTCGGCGATAATCGGCTTCGTTCTTTCAGGCCTGACCCGCGTGGCTTCCACCGCGACTCAGGAAGCCTGAAAGCGGTTTCCCGATTCCACACGCATTCAATCAAAGCTCACCTCATGAGCAAGCCTGCCCATCTCCCGCAACAGTTGGACCATATGCTTCGGCAAGCCGTCGCGCTTCAGCAGAACGGCGCATTCGCCGAGGCCGAAGAACTCTACCGTGAGATTCTCGAACTCAAGCCACGCCATTTCGAGGCGCTGCAATTGCTGGGCTCGCTCGCGCTGCAGGTGGGTCGTGTTCAGGAGGGCATAGAGTTCCTCAGAAAGGCGCTCGCCATCAATGCGAAACAGGCGCCAATCCATTCGAATCTCGCCTATGCGCTCAATGCCTTGCAACGTTTCGACGAAGCCCTCGCGAGCGCCAATCGCGCGCTCGCATTGCAATCGAAATTCCCGGACGCACTGAACAATCGCGGCAACGCGCAAGCCGGCCTGAACTTGCCGCTCGAAGCGCTCAGCAGCTTTGATCGCGCGATCGCCTTGACGCCGGATTTCGCGCAAGCCTGGAACAATCGCGCCTGCGTGCTGCGCGATCTGGGCCGTCCCGCCGATGCCTTGGCAAGCTGCGATCACGCGCTCGCATTGCAGCCGACCTACCCCGACGCGTGGAGCAATCGCGGTAATGCGCTCAGCGATCTGAATCAGGCGGACGACGCGCGGCAAAGCTATCAGCGCGCGCTCGAACTCGCACCTGCATTTGCCGATGCCTGGAACAACCTTGGCCTGACCCAGGTCGATCTCGGTGAGCACGCGCAAGCGTTGCAGAGCTATGAACGCGCACTGACCGTCAATCCCTCCGCTGCCGAGACGCATTGGAACCAGTCGTTGTGTTTGCTGCAACTGGGGCAGCTAGAAGCGGGATGGAAAGAGTACGAATGGCGCTGGGAGCGTAGCCGGATCAAAGCAGGCAGGCGCACCTTTGCGCAACCGCTTTGGCTGGGCGATTTTTCCATCGACAGCAAAACAATTCTGCTGCACGCTGAGCAGGGTCTCGGCGACACGCTGCAGTTTTCCCGGTACGCCGGGATGGTGTCGAAGCTCGGCGCGAAAGTCGTGCTGGAAGTGCCGGGTGAGTTGATGCGGCTCATGTCCACGCTCGACGGTGTGGATCAATTGATCGAAGCGGGCCAGGCACTGCCGCCGTTCGATTGCCACTGCCCATTACTGAGTCTGCCGCTCGCATTCAAGACCGATCTCGCGAGCATTCCGTCAAAGACGCCTTATCTGTTCGCCGACGTGCAGGCAACGCGTGAATGGCACGAGCGTATCGCTTCGCAAGCAGAAGGGCGCCTGAAGGTAGGACTCGTCTGGGCTGGCGGAAATCGGCCGCATGTCGCCGAGCTCCGCAAGAACGACGCGCGCCGTTCGATTACTTTCGAGCGGCTCGCGCCGATTCTCGATGTGCCGAACGTGCAGTTCTTCAGTCTGCAGAAGGGACCGTCTGCGCTTCAGTTACCGCGCAACGATTCGACCCCTAACGTCACTGACTACACCGAAGAACTCGATGACTTCGCCGACACTGCCGCGCTGGTGGCAAACCTCGACCTGGTGATATCGGTGGACACATCCACCGTGCATCTGGCCGGCGCGCTGGACAAGCCGGTATGGATTCTGAATCGCTTCGACACCTGCTGGCGCTGGATGCTGGAACGCACCGATACGCCCTGGTATGCGCAAGCGAAATTGTTCCGGCAGCCGGCATTGGGCGATTGGGACAGCGTGATTCGAAACACGCGTGATGCACTGGCCGCGCTCGCCGGCACGTTTGCCGAGACGCGCGTAGACTGAACGTCCGTTTATCGACGGCTAGGACACGGAGAATCATCAATGGAATACAGACATCTGGGTGCATCTGGTTTCAAGGTGCCGGTACTGAGTTTCGGCACGGGCACATTCGGCGGTAAGGGTGAGTTTTTCCAGGCGTGGGGCGCCACCGACGTTGCCGAAGCGCGTCGCCTGATCGACATCTGTTTCGATGCGGGTGTCACGATGTTCGACAGTGCCGACATCTATTCGAGCGGCGCTTCCGAGTCGGTGCTCGGCGAAGCGCTCAAGGGCAAGCGCGACAAAGCGATCATCTCAACCAAAGCCACTTTCCGTTTCGACGACGGTCCGAACAATGTCGGCTCGTCGCGCTTTCATCTGATTCAGGCGGTGGACTCAGCGCTCAAACGTCTGCAAACCGATTACATCGACCTGTTCCAGTTACACGGTTTCGACGCGAAGACGCCTATTACCGAAGTCATGTCGACGCTCGACGATCTCGTGCGCGCCGGCAAGATCCGCTACACCGGCGTGTCGAATTTCTCCGGCTGGCATCTGATGAAATCGCAGGACACCGCGGATCGTTATGGTTATCCGCGCTATGTCGCGAATCAGACTTACTACTCGCTGATCGGTCGCGACTACGAGTGGGAGTTGATGCCGCTCGGCGTCGATCAAGGCGTGGGTGCGGTGGTGTGGAGTCCGCTCGGTTGGGGGCGTCTCACCGGCAAGATCAAGCGCGGTCAGCCATTGCCGGAAACGAGCCGTCTGCATAAAACCTCTGACATGGGGCCGCCGGTGCCGGACGAGTATCTGTTCCGCGTGCTGGATGCAATCGACGAGGTCGCTGCCGAAACCGGCAAGACCGTACCGCAGATCGCGCTGAACTGGTTGCTGCAACGGCCTACCGTATCTACGGTACTGATCGGTGCGCGTAACGAAGAGCAGCTGCGGCAGAACCTCGGCGCGGTGGGTTGGAATCTGACGCCCGAACAGGTGGCGAAACTCGACGCGGCCAGCGCTGTACGTCCCGCGTATCCGTATTGGCATCAGGAAGGATTTGCCGAGCGTAATCCGAAGGCGGTTTAAGCACGCTTTCTTGGCTTTGTCACGACGTAACCACGCGCTCCGGCTCGACTGCTATTTGACGAGTTCTGCCGGAGCGGCGAACAGTTCACTGTAATAGCGGCGGCCCGCATCGAGATGTTGATCGAATGCGAAACCCTGTTCGAGCATCGCGTCAAAGTCAGCGCGTTCGATTTTCATCACATAGCTGTGTTCGGTGGTGACAAGGCTGCACGGCCGATCGGTCACAGTCGCGCTAAACCATTTCCCCGCGCTCGCATGGCCCGCCGGATACGACTGTTGGCCGTATTCGATTTGCCAGCCGCCGTCCAGAAGAATCCACATGCCTTGATCGTTCGCAGCGCTGCTGTCGCATTGCGCGACCACGGTGCCGGGCTGCGCTTCCCATTCATGCGAATGGCCGATTACCCAACGCAATTGTTCCGTTGTCAGGCTCGTGAAGAAGGGCGTGTGCTTCAACAGATGAAGGTAAGTCACTGAAGGTTTCATGGCTGTACTCCGCGTGGTGACGGATGCGTCCGGCGACTGAGGTTGTTGTCGCGCATCGCAAGCGGCGATCAGAAACGACAGCAGTGCGGCGCAGGCGATCAGGATTGAGGGTTTCATGAGCGTGTAGGTTCAAAGCGGAAAGGGGACGGCGGGACGCAAGGGTCTATCAATTGCCCTCGGCGTTCCCCACGGTCATGCCTTGATTACCGCTTGATCTTCGCTTCGAGCAGATCGCCCATACCGATGCGTTTGGCGAACTCGATGCGCACGCGTTCCGAGACTTCGAGCACTTCACGCGCGCCGTCACCGACGAAATCGATCACCGAGCGCATGGGTCGCTCGCCCGAAGGTAACGCGACGATCCGTACGATTTCATCGGCCACCGCTTGCGGATCGGCGTCGTCCGGCGTGAGTTCGGACAGGCGCTCGCCGATCTGATCCATCACGCCGTCATAGCGTGCATACGCGGCGGCGCGCTCCGCATCGGCTGGTTTGCCGGCGCTCGGAAAGTGTGCGGTGCCGCGCGTGAACGCGCCCGGCACCACGATCGAGGTTTCGATACCGAAGCGCGCGATTTCGTAGGCGAGGGTGACGGCCAAAGAATCCATCGCGGCCTTTGCAGCACCGTAAGGCCCGAGGAACGGGGGAAAGCCGCCCTTGGTCGTCGTGCTGCTGATCCACAACATCAAGCCCGCTTCCTGCTGGCGCAGATACGGCAGCACCGCACGGTTCACACGCTGCGCGCCGAACAGGTTGGTGTCGAATACCTTCACCATTTCTTCAGGCGTGAACGCTTCGCTCGGGCCGACCACCAGATGGCCCGCGTTCTGCATCACCACGTCGAGCCGTCCTTGCTCGCGGATGATCGTCGCGGCGGCGGCATCGGCGGATTCTTGCGACAACACGTCGAGTTCGAGCGGATGCAACTGGATGTCCTTCGCTTGGGCGAGCGCCCGCATTTCATCGGCGCGCGGCTTGTTGCGTCCTTCGACATCGCGCATCGTCGCGTAGACGATATGGCCGGCTTCGGCCAACGATTGCGCGGTGAGCTTGCCGATGCCCGTACCCGCGCCCGTAACCAGAATGACGTTCTTCTGCATTTTTCTGCTCCGATTCGTGAAAGTGATACGACGTTTAAAGGCGCCGTGAGAGAGGCGCTTTGCGTGTTTTCAAGCCGGATTAAGTGCGCTAACCAAGTGGCTTAAGCCACGCCACCGTTGGCGCGCAGGATCTGGCCATTGACCCAGCCTGCATCCGGGCCGGCGAGGAAGGACACGACCGAGGCGATGTCGTCCGGTTGGCCGAGGCGTTGCAGCGGCGGCATTTTGGCGAAGGTCTGGATCTGTTCTTCGGTCTTGCCGTCGAGGAACAGCGAGGTCGCGATCGGGCCCGGCGCCACCGCGTTGACGGTGATGTTGCGGCCGCGCAGTTCCTTGGCGAACACATGCGTGAAGGCTTCGACAGCGGCCTTGGTGCCGTTGTAGATCGCGTAGCCCGGCATGTTCAGCGCCAGCGTCGTGCTCGAGAAGTTGACGATGCGTCCGCCGTCGTTCATCCGTGCGGCCGCTTCGCGCAGCGTGTTGAAGGTGCCGCGCACGTTGATGTCGAAGGTCTGGTCGTACAGCGCGTCGCTGGTGTCGGCGAGCGGCAGCGTCTTCAGCACGCCGGCGTTGTTGACCAGCACGTCCACTTTGCCGAGTCGCTGTTCGGTGGTTTCGAACATGCGACGCACGTCGTCGGCATTCGAAACGTCGGCCTTCACTGCGATGGCCTTGGTGCCTGCCGCCGTGAGTTCCGCAACCAGCGCATCGGCTTCCGTTGAGCTCGATGCGTAGTTGACGGCAACCGCAAAGCCGTCCTTGGCGAGGCGTTGCGCAACCGCTGCGCCGATGCCGCGGGATGCGCCGGTAACGATGGCGACTTGAGCGTTTTTGATCGTGTTCATGATTCGTTTCCTTCTGTGTGGTGAGTTGGTGAAACGAATCATGGTCGCTTTCGTCGCTGAGATAATCGGGTTAGACTTGCCATCATAATTCCATTCACTTTAACAATTGGCCGGCGAGCGGCCGGATCGCCGGCCCGGCACAAAGGCATCAACCATGGATCGTTTCGAGGAAATGCGGGTGTTCATCCGGATCGCCGAGCGGCAAAGCTTCACGCGCGCTTCGGATGACCTGCAGATTCCGCGCGCCACCGTCACCAACCTGATGAAGCGCATGGAGCAGCGGCTCGGTGCGCGGCTTCTCGAGCGCACCACGCGCTCGGTACGTCTCACACACGACGGCGAGGCGTATTACCGCCGCTGCGTGCGGCTAATCGCCGACATGGAGGAGGCGGAGGGCTCGTTTTCCAACATCGCGCCGAAGGGCCTGTTGCGCGTGAATTTGCAGGGCACTCTGGCGCGGCACTTCGTCGTCCCGGCGCTGCCGGCGTTTCTCGCGCGGTTTCCCGACATCGAGCTGACGATCGGCGAGGATGACCGGCTGGTCGATCTGGTGCGGGAGGGGATCGATTGCGTGTTGCGGGCGGGCAATCTGCAGGATTCGTCGATGGTGGGGCGGCGCGTTGCGCAGCTGCCGCAAGTGACGGTGGCGAGTCCGGCCTATTTGGAGGCGTATGGCGAGCCGGCCGATCCGGCGGCTTTGTCCACGCATCGTGCGGTCAATTACCTGTCCAGCGCGACCGGCAAGCCGGTGCCGCTCGAATTCAGAATCGACGGCCGCGAAACGGCCACCTACCTGCCGTCGACGGTATCGGTGACCGGCGCCGATCTCTACACAGGCTCGGCGGTGGCCGGGCTCGGCATCGTGCAGGTGCCGCAATACCGCGTGGCGAGTGAACTGGCGTCGGGGCGGCTGAAGATCATTCTCGCGGACTTCCCGCCGCCGCCGATGCCGGTTTCGGTGCTGTATCCGCAGAATCGCCAGTTGTCGTCGCGGGTGCGGGTGTTTGCACAATGGCTGCGGGATATTTTCGAGGCGGCGGGCGCGCAGACGGGTTCACGTTAAACGTGTGAGTTCAGCGCAGGCGCGCGGTGATTGTCATATGGCGCGAGCAGTCCGCGCTTTTGCGTAAGCCGCGCTGCGTATCGTGGGATCATACGGGCCGTGCTGAGCGATATTGTCTTTTGCACGGGATGGAATAACAGGAGTAGGGCGATGATCGATGGACTGGTGGGCGGGCGCTTATACGGCGAGGCGCAGATCCGCAAGGGGCAGAATGGTAAGCGCTTTGTGACTTGCAAGGTCCGGGCGACCACCAATGACGGCGATACGATTTTCGTCAACGTGATTGCGTTTGATGATGATGTGCAGACGGCGCTGCTCGCTCTGTCTGACGCAGATAGCGTCGCGTTGAGTGGCGCGTTGACGCCTAAGGTTTGGACTGACAAGAATGGGTTGATTAAGCCTGCTGTGGATATGGTTGCGCATAAGGTTCTTGTGGGGTATTTGCGGGAAGGGTAAAGGTTGGGGTTTTGCCTTTGGCGGCGCTTGTTTGTCAGTGTTCTTGGGGCGTTGGCCTTTCCTTGATCTGGCTTTGGTGCCTTTCCTTGCATTGTTAGTGGTCTATTAGCGTTGCCCCTGTACGGGGCGGCACCTACTTTTCTTTGCATGCCGCAAAGAAAAGTAGGCAAAAGAAAGCGGCTCAAACCGCTCATGCTAAGTGGGCACCGTGGTCTGCTGCGGGTAGTGGTGCATCTGGAATCTGGGTTCGTGCCCCTGCATGCGCTAGTGACAAGGGCGTCATACTTCCGGCGGCGCTGCGCGCGCCGAAGAGTACTTCATAGAACCAATCGCTACGTTTTGGCGCTACCGCTACCGCTACCGCTACCGGACCGTGGCTTGTCATTGCCCCGCCATTATCATCCCGATTCCGATTGGAACGGCAAGGGCAACGGCATCCGCAACTGGGTCCGCGATCATGATCGGGACCAGAACGATGATTGCCGCGCACCGACATATCATTTGAAGTGGGGGTTCCCGGGTGGGAGCAGAGGCGCCTCGCCGAGGCGAAGCCGACGGCTCCCACAAACCTCAACCGAACCCGTGGTTTCCCCTGCAGACCCGTCCGCGACGCACGCAGTGCGGAGTGGGAGTTGATGACATCTTTGTCACTAGCGTGGAATGTGCGAGAACGCGGATTCCAGATGCACCACTACCCTGTGCAAACCACGGTGCCCACTTAGCAGGAGTGGTTTGAGCCGCTTTCTTTTGCCTACTTTTCTTTGCGGCAAGCAAAGAAAAGTAGGTGCCGCCCCGCACAGGGGCAACGCTAATAGACCACTAGCAAATCAAGGAAAGGCCAACGCCCTAAGAACACTGACAAACAAGCGCCGCCGAAGGCAAAAAAACGTCACGTCCCCACCGTAAGATACTCAACAAACCGCTCCGCGACAGGCTCCGAATCGCCGCCCCTCCGCAAAAGCAAAACCTGCGACAGCAGCGTCTCCCCCTGCAAGGGCAAAAAGCAAACTCGCGGATCCTGCACCTGCCGCAAGGTAAAAGGCACCAACGCCACCCCCATCCCAAACCCAACCATCGTCACAACGGTCTGCCACAACCGCGCCTCATGGCGAATTAACGGACTAAACCCAGCCCCGACACACTGCGCAATGATCAGATCGTGATAATGCGGCGACACCGTGCGCGGAAAAAGAATAAACGGCTCCTGCGCCAACGCCCGCAGATCGACCTTGCGCTTTCGCGCCAGCGGATGATCAACCGGCAAGCAGCACAAAAACGGCTCGGAAAAAATCGGCGTCGAAACCACATCCGACGGAAAATTGCCCCAATGCGCGCAGCCCATGTCGATCTGCATCCGCTGGATCGCATGCACCTGTTCACTGGTATTCATCTCCTTCAAAACGATTTCGACGCCCGGATAGTCAGCTTCGAAGCGACTCACCGCTTGCGGCATCCCGCGGTACAACATCGAATTCACAAAGCCGATCCGCAAGCGGCCGGCTAACCCGTGCGCCGATCGAACCGTGATGCGTTCGGCTTCGCCCGCCTGCAGCAGCAAGCGGCGCGCTTCGCCAAGCAGCACCTGCCCCGCGTTTGTCAGCGCGACCGTCTTGTTGGTGCGCGCGAGCAGTTGCACCCCCAACTGTTCCTCGAACTTGCGGATATCGAAACTGAGCGCCGGCTGCGAAATGAACAGCCGCTTGGCCGCACGGCCGAAATGCAATTCCTCGGCGACAGCCACGAAATAGCGCAATTGCTTCAGGTCCACGGCAGTCTCCGGTTCTTTGAACGATAAGCTACGTCTATCGTACCGGATATAAGTTGTATTAGACGATTATCGAAGCCGCTTCTATGCTCCTTCCACAAAGGAGACAAGCATGAGCGAAATCACCGCGCAGCCGGCACACGGCTCGTCCAATATTCCCGACAGCTTGGGCATCAACTTCTTCAGCAGCGATCCCGACTTCGCCGGTCTGCTCAAACTGCATCTCGGCGACGCGCTGTATCAGGAACTCGAAAGCCAACTCGTTTCGCTAGGCCAGCGAGCGTCCGACGAACTCGACGTCTGGGCGTTGTCCGCCGACAAGAATCCGCCGCGATTGCGGTATCGCACGCGGCGCGGCGAAGCGCTGCAAAGCATCGACAAGCATCCCGATTACGTCGCGCTCGAACGCGTGGCCTACGCCGAATTGGGGCTGGCGTCGATGAGCCACGACACCCGCGAAGGCAAAAAGGCACCGCCGCCGCTGGTCAAATACGCACTGACCTTCCTGTTCGTGCAGGCGGAATTCGGCCTGTGTTGCCCCGTCAGCATGACCGATTCGCTCACGCGTACGCTGCGCAAATTCGGCGCGCCCGAACTGGTCGCGCGGTTTCTGCCGATGCTGGCGTCGCGCGATTTCGACACACTGTTTCAGGGCGCGATGTTCATGACCGAACAGGCAGCGGGCTCGGACGTTGCCCGTATCGCGACGCGTGCAGTGCTCGAATCCGGCGCGAACGGCGAAGAAGCCTGGCGTCTCTATGGCGACAAATGGTTCTGCTCGAACGCCGACGCCGATCTCGCGATGGTGCTCGCGCACGTGGACAACGCACCTGCAGGCATCAACGGGCTTGGACTTTTTCTGCTGCCGAAGACCCTGTCGGACGCTTCGCGCAACAGCTATCGGATCGTGCGTCTGAAGGACAAGCTCGGCAGCCGTTCGATGGCGAGCGGCGAGATCGTGCTGGAAGGGGCCGTGGCATATCTGATCGGCGAAGTGGGGCGCGGCTTCCACCAGATGGCCGACATGATCAACATGTCGCGTCTGTCGAACGGCGTGCGTGCGGCGGGCTTGATGCGCCGCGCGCTAACCGAGGCACTGCATATCGCGCGCAATCGCGAAGCGTTCGGCCGCAAGCTGATCGATATGCCGCTGATGCAGCGGCAATTGCTCAAGATGATGCTGCCCGCGGAGCAGGCTCGCTCGATGTTCATGCAGGTCGCCTTGCTGCTGGAGAGAGCAGACGCCGGCGATCGGCAGGCTGCGAAATGCGTGCGCATTCTCACGCCGCTGATCAAATTCCGCGCGTGCCGCGATGCTCGCCGCGTGACCGGTGACGCGATGGAAGTACGCGGTGGCACGGGCTACATCGAAGAGTGGAGTGACGCGCGGCTCGTGCGCGACGCGCATCTCGGTTCGATCTGGGAGGGCACTAGCAACATCGTCGCGCTCGACATCGCGCGTGCGGCGAAACGGGATGGCGCGCTCGAACCGCTGCGCACGTATCTGCAGGACATGCTTGGCGCGGCAGGGTTGCCTGCTGCGAGTCTCAAGGTGCTTCGTTCTACTTTGACGCGCGCTTGTGATGCTCTTGCGAGCGTCGCCGAGTGCGGACGTGATGAGTCGGT
Organism: Paraburkholderia sediminicola; assembly: GCF_046026675.1. Lineage (GTDB taxonomy): Bacteria > Pseudomonadota > Gammaproteobacteria > Burkholderiales > Burkholderiaceae > Paraburkholderia > Paraburkholderia sediminicola_F. The sequence goes on from NZ_JAQQEY010000001.1 coordinate 1,319,125, forward strand.
CCGGCAGGCCGGCACGGCCCTGTATCACGCGAGCACAGCTGTACTCATGGCCTGCGAAGGCGTGCGTCTCGCGCCGGATGTTCGCCGTCTCGCGCTGAGCCATCTGGTGTTGCGGCACAAGCTGCTGCCGTTCGACCCGCTCGCCGTGCAGACGTCTTCCGATGAAAGCGGTGTCATTGATGCACTGGTCAATGGCCGCAGCGTGACGCTCGACCAGGCATTGCAACTGCTGCCGGCCGGGAGCGAGCAATGACTGAACATGTGAACAACGGCAAGCAAGCAACGCAAGGCGCCTTGCAAGGCATCAAAGTCATCGACCTCAGCCGTGTACTCGGCGGCCCATACTGCACGCAAGCGCTGGCCGATCACGGTGCTCAGGTCATCAAACTGGAGCCCCCTGGCGGCGATGAAACGCGCGGCTGGGGGCCGCCGTTTTACGGCGACACCGCGTGGTACTTCGCCGGCGTGAACCGCAACAAGCAGGGCATCGCGGTCGATCTATCGTGCGACCAGGGCCGCGACATTCTGTGGAAACTCCTCGAAGACGCTGACGTGCTGGTCGAAAACTTCAAGCCCGGCACGCTCGCGCGCTGGGGCATGGACTACGAGCGCGATTTGCGCGAACGCTTCCCGAAGCTGATTCATTGCGCGGTATCGGGCTTCGGCCCCGACGGTCCGCTCGGCGGCTTGCCGGGCTACGACGCCGCGATTCAGGCGATGACCGGCCTGATGAGCGTGAACGGCGAACGCGACGGACCAGCGACGCGCGTCGGCTTGCCGGTCGTCGATATGGTCACCGGTTTAAACGCGCTGGCCGGCATTCTGCTGGCGCTCGCCGAGCGCACGAAAAGCGGGCATGGTCAATCGATCGATATCGCGCTGTACGACTGCGGCGTGTCGCTCCTGCATCCGCATCTACCGAACTATTTCGGCTCGGGCCGCACGCCAGAGCGCAGCGGTAATGCGCATCCGAACATCACGCCGTACGACAGCTATCGGACCGCGACTGCGCCAATCTTTCTCGCTGTCGGCAATGACCGGCAGTTCGCGCGGCTGTGCGCGCATCTCGGCGCGCCGGAACTCGCGGACGATCCTCGCTACGTGGACAACCGCAGCCGCTGCGCGCATCGCGAGCCGCTGAAGGCCGCGCTCGAAGACTTGCTCGCCTCGCACGATTGCGAGCCGCTTGCTCAGGCATTGATCAATGCAGGCGTGCCGTGCGGACCGGTGCAAACCGTCGACGTCGTCGCGCGCCATCCGCATACGCTGCATCGCGGCATGGTGATCGAGATGGGCGAGTATCGCGGCACGGCGTCGCCGATCAAGCTGTCGCGCACGCCGGCCACGTATCGCAGTGCGCCGCCAACGCTCGGCGGCGACACACGCGATGTACTCGACGCACTCGGCATCGACGCTGCAACCCAGCAGCGTTTGCTCGAAGCGGGTGTACTCAAAGCCTGACCGCAGCAAGCAGTTTTCCGGCGACGGCACGCAGAAGCCGCGCCATCCAGAAGAACGACCTTGGAGACGAAACACATGAATCGCGAGCCAGACGACCTCGCCGCAGGCCGGCAACCCACCCGTGCCGCAGCAGCGGCATTTGTAGGCACCACAATCGAGTGGTACGACTTTTACATCTACGCCACCGCATCCGCGCTGATTTTCGGCAAGCTGTTCTTTCCTGGCAGCGACCCGTTCTTCGCCACGCTGGCTTCGTTCGGCACCTTCGCGGTGGGATTTTTCGCGCGACCGTTCGGCGGCCTCGTGTTCGGCCACCTGGGCGACCGCATCGGCCGCAAGAAGGCGCTCGTCGCGACGCTGGCGATCATGGGTGTCGGCACGGTCGGCATCGGTTTCCTGCCAACTTATGCGAGCGCCGGCATATGGGCGCCTGCGTTGCTAGTGCTGCTGCGCGTCGCGCAAGGCATCGCGATCGGTGGCGAGTGGGGCGGCGCGGTACTGATGGCAAGCGAACATGCGCCACAGGGCAGGCGTACTTTCTTCGCTTCGTTTGCGCAGCTCGGCAGTCCGGCGGGATTGATCCTGTCGCTGCTCGCGTTTCGCGCGGTGGCGTCGATGGATAAGGAGGCGTTTCTCAGTTGGGGATGGCGTCTGCCGTTTCTCGCTAGCGCGGTGTTGCTGGTGGTGGGTTTGCTGATCCGCGCGGGGGTCGGCGAATCGCCTGAATTCAAGGCACTGAAAGCACAACGGCGCGTGGCGACGTTGCCGGTCGCCGAGGTTGTGCGCGATGCGTGGCGCACGGTCTTGTTGTGTCTCGGTGCGAATGTTATCGGCGTGGCCGGTGCCTGGTTCGTCAATACGTTCATGCTGAATTACACGACGCAGACGCTTGGACTCGATCGTTCGCTGATTCTCGATTGTCTGTTCGTGGTGGCGTTCATTCAGTTGTTCACGCAACTGGGCTCGGGATGGTTCGCGCAACGGATCGGTACCGGAAGGTTTTTGAAGGGCGCAGCGGCGTTGGCGATGCTTTCCCCTTATCCGATGTTCGCGCTGGTATCGACCGGGCAGCCGGTGGCGATTGTGTGCGGCATCGCGCTGGCGGTGATGTGCATGTCGAGTTCTTATGCGGTGATGGCCGGCTTTATGTCGACTGCATTCCCGGTGAGAGTTCGATATTCGGCTATTTCTTTGTCCTATCAGGTGTGCGCCGCATTGGCCGGCGGCTTGACGCCGTTGATCGGGACGTTGCTCGCGCATCGATATCCTGGCGCATGGTGGCCGTTGGCCGTGTTTTATAGTTGCCTCGCCGGGGTTTCGCTGATTTGCATCGGCACGCTGGAGCGCCGCAAGCGAGGCGCGGCGCGAGGTGTTGTCGAAGTGGCCTAGGTTCAGGTGCGTTGTGTGTGGCGCCTGTTTGTCCGTATGCCCCGAACAAGGGCAACGCCAATCGATCCATTACAAAACGCGGACAGGCGTCGCTCTGGGAAAACATTCAGTAAGCACTCAGCCAGGCATAAACCCGCTATTTCGTGATTAACAACATCCTGAATCCCCGAAAGCATCCTAATATCAAGGCGAACTGAAAAACGACAGGGGAAAGCCATCATGTATCGTCATCGTTCGCTGGGTGTGGTGACGGGCGCGTCGCCGCTCGCAAGCGTCGACGTGTTGAGCAGGATGACCGCGGCCTGGCGCCGGCCCGGCGCGGCCAAGCCGTTCGACTTCGTCCTCGAGCAGCATTCGTGGCAAGGACCGGTAATGCCAGGCGCCGCGAGCGCGCCATTCAAGATTCACGTGTTCGACACGATTCGCGCCTTCGAGAAACGCGGTGTCGACGCGATCGTCTTGCCGTGCTTCCTGAGCCACACTTTCATCGACGAACTCTCGGCGAACGTCGCGCCGCCGATCGCCAACATCATGGCTGCGCTTTCGGCGCATGTACGGCAGGCTTTTCCGTCGGTTCGCCGTATCGGCGTGCTGACTTCCGGCACGATCCGCCACCACGGCCTTTTCGAACGCTATTTCGACAGTGCGCGGTTCGACGTTCTGCATCCGCGTGACGAAGCGGGCGTTGATTGGGTAACGAGCGCTGTGTACGGCGACGAGGGCATCAAATGCGGGTATCTGTACGGCCGGCCGGTTGAATTGCTGCGCGCGGCTTGCGCGGACCTCATTGCGCAAGGTGCGGAGATCATCGTTCCCGGGCTCGCTGAAATCCCCTTGGTGGCGCGCGCACTTGGCACGCTGGAAGTACCGTTTATCGATACCAATCTCGTCTACGCGCGCTACGTTGCAGCGGCGCAATATGCGCAGCCGGAGCGGCGTTTCAAGGTGGGGGTGCTGGGCGGTGTCGGCCCGGCGGCGACTGTCGATTTCATGGCGAAACTGGTGCGCAACACGCCGGCCGCCTGCGATCAGGACCATATCAAGGTGATGGTCGAGCAGAATCCGCAGATTCCGGATCGCACTGAAGCGCTGCTCGGCAACGGCGACGATCCGACGCTCGCGCTCTATGCCGCCTGCAAGACGCTCGAAGAGGGCGGCGCCGATCTCATCGCGATTCCGTGCAATACGGCGCATGCGTTCGTGGAACGGATTCAGCCGGCGTTGACCATTCCGATCGTCAATATGCTGACCTGTACCGCCGATTATCTGCGCGAGGCTTTCCCGAGCCTGCGCGAAGTCGGCGTGCTGGCCACCTCGGGCACACTGGCGAGCCGGGTCTACGAGAAGGTGCTCGAAGCATGCGGCTTCGTCCAGATCGCGCCGGCCGCGGCCGCCCAGGCCCGGCTCATGAACGCGGTTTATGGGCCGAGTGGCGCCAAGGCGGGCTACACGTCGGGTGAGTGCTGTGACGACGTCGCCGCTGCGGTGGATGACCTGGTCGCGCAAGGCGTGCAGGTCATCGTGCTGGGTTGCACCGAGTTGCCGCTGCTGCTGCGCGGTTCGACGCTGACGCGGCCGGACGGGTTGGTGGTGCGGCTTGTCGATCCGACCGAGGTGCTGGCAAAACGCTGCGTGGCTTACGCGTTGGGAGGAAGCGGAGTGTCGCAGGCCACTTCGGAACCGGCGGCGCCGGTGATGGGCCGGTTTAACGTGGAAAGCGTCTTCGGCTAGGGTCGGCCAGATCCGGCTGGTTCCGGCTGGTTCCGGCTTGTGCTCGGCCCCGCGCCGCGCCGGAAAACCTTGTATTTCCCTCCCTCCGCCGCCATTTCCTGACGGCTGCATGGTTCCCTTTGAAACGGCACATCGCTTGCTGGCCGGATGATCGGGGGGCGCTCGGCGTCGCCATTCCTGGCCCGAGGCGCCGCGACAGCGCAGCCGCGCCGTGTCATGGAAAACTGTATAAATATACAGTATAGTATCCCCCTACAACCTGGCCTTTGGCGTGTCGTTCCGCCAGCTGGGTATCCCGAACTTGCGCGGTCGCGAGGCGTCCGTGAGAGGTGGTCCACTCATTCTGACGGTCGGAAAAATTGGCATCTAACGGAATTATCCGCATTCGCGGCGCACGCCAGCACAACCTGAAAAACGTCGATCTTGATGTACGAACCGGGGAAATGACGGTCGTCACCGGGCCGTCCGGTTCCGGCAAGTCGAGCCTCGTGTTCGACACGTTGTACGCGGAAGGGCAGCGGCGCTACGTCGAAACCTTCAGCGCCTACGCCCGGCAGTTTCTCGACCGTATGGACCGGCCGCAAGTCGACCGGGTCGACGGCGTACCGCCCGCTATCGCGATTGACCAGACCAACCCGGTGCGCAGTTCGCGCTCCACCGTCGGCACCATGACGGAGCTCAACGATCACCTGAAACTGCTCTACGCGCGCGCGGCCGAACTGTTCGATCGCAAGACCTCGCTGCAGGTGCGCCACGACACGCCCGAAACGATCTACGCCGAGCTGCTCGAGCGGACCGCGGCGAATGATTCGCGGCTGGTCGTTACGTTCCCGGTCGAGTTGCCGGAGACAGCGTCCGAGCAGGAAGTGGAGCAATGGCTCTCAGCAAGCGGTTACACGCGTGTGCAGGCGCAGCGCGAAGTCGATTCGCCCACCGGCAAGCGCAAGCTGCTCGACGTGGTGGCTGACCGCTTCCGTTTGAGCTCGGTCGACAAGCAACGGGTGGTCGAAGCGATCGAGGCATCGCTCAAGCGTGGTGGCGGCCGCGTCAATATTTACGTGCTGCCGGCCGCGCCAGAGTCGCCGGAAGCCAAAGAAGCCGAGCCGCAAATCTGGCGCTTCTCCACCGGCCTGCACAGCCCCGAGAGCGACCTGCGCTACGCGGATCCGCAGCCGGCGTTGTTCTCGTTCAACTCGGCTTACGGCGCGTGCGAAGTCTGCCGCGGGTTCGGCCGCGTGATCGGCGTCGACCTCGGCCTGGTGATTCCCGACGCGCGCAAGACGCTGCGCGACGGTGCGATCAAGCCGATGCAAACGCCCGCCTGGAAAGAATGTCAGGACGACCTGATGCGCTACGCGGCGAAAGCCGATATCCGCCGCGGCACGCCTTGGGGCGAGCTGACGGACGCCGAACGCGACTGGGTCATCAACGGCTCGCCGGACTGGAACGGCAAGTGGCAAAGCCATTGGTACGGCGTCAAACGCTTCTTCGAGTATCTCGAATCGAAAGCGTACAAGATGCACATCCGCGTGTTGCTGTCGAAGTACCGTAGCTATACGCCGTGCGAGACCTGTGGCGGCGCGCGTCTGAAAACGGAATCGCTGTTGTGGCGCTTGGGCAGCAAGCGGAATGCCGACGAGGTGCTGGCACCCGAAAAGCGCTTCATGCCACGGGGCGTCGAGTGGAAGCGTGCACAACTCGAAGCCTTGCCGGGTCTGACCGTGCACGATCTGATGCTGATGCCGATCGAGCGCATCCGGCGTTTCTTCGACGAGATCAGCCTGCCTAGCGCTTTGCTCGACGACGCACTCAAGCTGTTGCTCGCCGAAGTGCGCACGCGCCTCAAATATCTGTGCGACGTCGGCCTCGGCTATCTGACGCTCGACCGGCAAAGCCGCACGCTGTCGGGCGGCGAGGTGCAGCGGATCAACCTGACCACAGCGCTCGGCACCTCGCTGACCAAAACCCTGTTCGTGCTCGACGAACCGAGCATCGGCCTGCATCCGCGCGATCTGAACCGGATCGTCGAGGCGATGCATAGGCTGCGCGATGCGGGCAATACGCTGGTGGTGGTCGAACACGATCCCTCGGTGATGCTCGCGGCGGATCGTCTGATCGACATGGGTCCCGGGCCAGGCGAACGGGGCGGCTCGATCATTTACGACGGCGCGCCTGAAGCGATTCGCTCATCCGGCACGCTGACAGGTGAGTACCTGGGCGGTCGCCGGCATGTAGCGGACGCGGCGCACTGGTCGCAACGTCCCGTGGATGACAGCACGCCGCGCATCGTCCTCGAAGGCGCGACCGAGCACAACTTGCGCGACGTAACTGTCGAGATTCCGCTGCAGCGGCTTGTCTGCGTGACGGGTGTATCGGGCTCCGGCAAGTCCACCTTGCTGCAGGACGTTTTGTATCCGGCCATGGCGCGGCACTTCGGTCTCGCCACCGAATCGCCCGGCTCATTCATGAGCCTGAGCGGCGCTGACCAGGTTACTGACGTGGTATTTGTCGACCAATCGCCGATCGGCAAGACCGCACGCTCGAATCCGGCCAGCTACGTGGGTGCTTTCGACGAAATCCGCAAGCTCTTCGCCAAGGCGCCGCTCGCGCAGCAACGCGGTTACGGCCCCGGTATGTTCAGCTTCAACTCCGGAGACGGGCGCTGCCCGACCTGCGGCGGCTCGGGCTTCGAGCACATTGAAATGCAGTTCCTGAGCGACGTCTACCTGCGCTGCCCGGATTGCGATGGGCGCCGTTATCGCGCAGAACTGCTCGAAGTCAAAATCGAGCGCGGCGAGCCGGCGCGTGCTTTGAGCATTGCCGACGTACTGGAATTGACGGTGAGCGAGGCCACCGCCTACTTCGCCAAGGATGCCGAAGTATTGCGCGTGCTGCAGCCAATCGTCGACGTGGGTCTCGAATACGTGAAGCTCGGCCAGCCGGTGCCCACGTTATCCGGTGGTGAAGCGCAGCGGCTCAAGCTTGCCGGCTTCCTCGCGGAATCGGCACAGGCGCGCACCGCGCGTAGCGCGAAGCAGCCGGTCGCAAAACGCCTGTTCATGTTTGACGAGCCGACCACCGGTCTGCATTTCGACGACATCGCCAAGCTGATGCAGGCGTTCGGCAAGCTGCTGGCGAGCGGTCATTCGCTGATCGTGATTGAACACAATCTCGACGTGATCCGTGCGGCCGATTGGTTGATCGACCTCGGCCCTGAGGGCGGCGACGGCGGTGGCCGGGTGCTGTGCGCGGGCACGCCGGAAGACGTCAAGCTTTGTCCGGAATCGCATACCGGCGAGGCATTGCTGCAATACGACCGCGCCATGAACGCGGCGAGCGAACCGGAATCGCAAGGTGTGCCGTTGCAAAAGGCGTTGAGCGCGGCGCGTGCGCGGCGGGCGATCGAAGGCGAGGACGTGGTGCGTATCGTCAATGCGCGCGAGCACAATCTGAAATCGCTGGATGTGGATATTCCGCACGGCAAATTCAACGTGATTACGGGTGTCTCCGGTTCGGGCAAGTCCACGCTGGCCTTCGACATTCTGTTCCACGAAGGGCAACGCCGTTACCTCGAATCGCTGAACGCGTACGCACGGTCCATCGTGCAGCCGGCCGGTCGGCCCGAGGTCGACGCGGTGTATGGCATTCCGCCCACCGTTGCGATCGAGCAGCGTTTGTCGCGCGGCGGCCGCAAGAGTACCGTGGCGACCACATCCGAAGTGTGGCACTTCCTGCGCCTGCTGTACGTGAAGCTCGGTCTGCAGCACTGCATCCACGACGGCACGCCTGTTACATCGCAAAGCGTCGAATCGATTGCGGCGCAATTGCTGCGTGATCACAAAGGGCAGCACGTCGGTTTCCTCGCACCGCTGGTCGTGAACCGCAAGGGCGTCTATACCGATCTCGCGAAGTGGGCGAAAGCGCGCGGTAATACGCATCTGCGTGTAGACGGCGAGTTCGTGCCGGTGGACCCGTGGCCGAAGCTCGATCGTTTCCGCGAACACACCATCGAGTTGCCGGTGACCGATCTTGTCGTATCGCCCGATCAGGAAGTGGAATTGCGCCAGGCGCTCGATCAGACGCTGGAAATCGGCAAGGGTGTCATGCATCTGCTGGCGCCACTCGACGGTTTGCACGACGCGATCAGCGGGGGCCGTCCTACGGCGAAACTCGGCTCGGTGAAGGTACTGTCCACCAAGCGCGCCTGTCCGGTATGCGGTACTAGCTATCCCGAACTCGATCCGCGCATGTTCTCGTATAACAGCAAGCATGGCTGGTGTACGACATGCGTCGGCACGGGTCTCGCGCTGACGCGCGAACAGCGCGCGGCCTACGACGACACCGTGATCGTCGACGACAACCGCGGCCGCGAGCAGAGCTTGCCTTCCGAGGAGCAGGAACCGGAAGGTCTCGTCGACGAGCCGTGTGCGGACTGCGCCGGTACGCGTCTGAACCCCATTGCGCGCGCGGTCACGTTCGGCGAGCAGGCCATCGTCGACGTCGCGCAATGGACGGTGTCCGATACGCGCGCGTGGATCGACACGCTGGAGATGAGCGGTCGGGACGCGGAAATCGCGCGCGACGTGGTCAGTGAAATCGGCAGCCGCCTGCAGTTTCTGGAAGAAGTCGGGCTCGGTTATCTGAGTCTCGATCGCGCGGCACCGAGTCTGTCGGGCGGCGAAGCGCAGCGCATCCGGCTTGCCGCGCAACTGGGCAGCAACCTGCAAGGCGTGTGCTACGTGCTCGACGAGCCGACCATCGGCTTGCATCCGCGCGACAACCAGATTCTGCTCAATGCCTTGCGCAAGCTGGGCGAAAAGGGCAATACGTTGGTGGTGGTCGAGCATGACGAGGACACGATTCGGCGCGCCGATCACATCATCGATATCGGGCCGGGCGCGGGCAAACGCGGCGGCATGTTGGTCGCGCAAGGCAGCGTGGCCGATCTGTCGGCTCAGCCCGATTCACTGACCGGGCAGTTTCTCGCCAATCCGATCGTGCATCCGCTGCAGCCGCGCCGCGAGGTGGTCGCGCCGACAAAGCGCGCCGCCGCGGTGCCGGAGAACTGGCTTACGGTGCATGGCGGCAAGCTGCACAACCTGCAGAACGTCACCGTCGGCATCCCGCTTTCACGGCTGGTAGCGGTGACGGGCGTGAGCGGTTCGGGCAAATCGACGCTCGCGCGCGACGTGTTGATGGCCAATCTGCTGGACGCGGTGGGGCGCTCGGTGCTGTCGTCGCCGGCCACGCGGCGTGCACGCGCGGCGGCCGAGACCCAGCCGGCGGCGAATCGGCGTTCGAGCGTGTTGGCGCGCACGGCGCCGCGCGCGCCGCTGAACGTCACACATGCCTGGCAAGGGTGCGATGCGATCACAGGCTGGGAAACCATCGACCGTGTGCTCGAAGTCGATCAGACACCGATCGGCAAAACACCGCGCTCGTGTCCGGCGACCTACATCGGCGTGTGGGATGCGATCCGCAAGCTGTTCGCCGGCACGCTCGAAGCGCGCGCGCGTGGCTATACGGCATCGCGTTTCTCGTTCAACACCGGCGAAGGACGTTGCCCCGCCTGCGAAGGGCAGGGCGTGCGCACCATCGGCATGAGCTTCCTGCCCGACGTGAAAGTGCCATGCGACGTTTGTCACGGGCAGCGTTTCAACCCCGAGACACTGGCGGTCACGTGGCGCGGCAAGAATATCGGCGACGTACTGACCATGGAAATCGATGAAGCCGTCGAGTTCTTCGCGCCGATTTCGAACATCGCGCATCCATTGCAATTGATGAAAGATGTCGGGCTCGGTTATCTGACGCTTGGCCAGCCGTCGCCTACCTTGTCGGGCGGTGAAGCGCAGCGTATCAAGCTCGTCACCGAGCTAAGCAAGGTGCGTGACGACATCACGCGTCGTGGTCAGAAGCCGCCGCACACGCTGTATGTGCTGGACGAACCGACTGTCGGCTTGCATATGGCCGACGTCGCGAAGCTGATCCGCGTGTTGCATCGTCTCGCGGATGGCGGTCATAGCGTCGTCGTCATCGAGCACGATCTCGACGTAATTGCCGAGGCGGACTGGATCATTGACCTCGGTCCGGAAGGTGGTGTGGGCGGCGGCACGATTGTCGCTGCTACGGATCCCGAAGGATTGTCGCGTGTTGCGGCGAGTCACACCGGTGCGGCCTTGCGTCCCGTGCTTGCGCGCACGCGGAACGACGCAGCAATCGTCGCGAGCGAGGGAACCAACGGTTGAGGCAGCGGAGCGGCGCAATCGGCTTTGCGTCGTTCCGGTTTGCTCGTCCGGTCTGGAGAGCCGCACATACATGGCGGCTCACGCATAAACCAATTGGCCACTGGCGTTCCATGAACGAGTATTGTCGATACGCTTGGTATGTCCGAGTCGGGCATTATTGTTATCGTCGGCTATATGTAATTTTTGGAATGATTTTGTAATTATATAAATGGCGTAATTGAAATGTGTATTTAGAGTGTCGTAAATACCGCTAAAAAAATTTGGAAACGGTGTTTTTCTTCTGCTATCTTCCTGGCCTTAACGCAGGCCGCTGGTCGGCGCTTGAAACGTACGTTGGATGACCTGTTCGAGATTCGTCGAGGTTGCTGCGCAATCCTCGCGTAACGCCCACCCAGCAGGCCTTTGCGCCACGTATCGCCAGCGACCCGTCAGCAGTTCATGGCGTGTCACGGAAGCCCGCAATAGCGGCTTCATCCCAATTAGCGAGCCGCGCATGGCGCGCTTGCATCTGTTCGACACACGCTTATTCTTTTGAAGCGACGCGAATACGGCATTAGTTAGAGTGTTCTCTCTAAACTTAGTATGCTCCCATCAAAAAAAGTTTGACCCCGCATTTTTTGTCCTGCTATTGTTGCCTCCCATGAAATGCAGGTGACAAACGCGCAAAAAGTTCAGGAGCTGCAGCGCGCTTCGATCAAATTGTCTTCAGCATATTCATGCCAGACGGAAATGAGCCGGTCGAAATTAATCTATTAGTACTTCTACCTAGATGATCGTTCGGCTGCGCTGAAGTGCCGTCGCGGCGTCTCAAAGCCATACCCATGCCATTGCATCAGGGTTGGGCCCTGCGGCATAAATTTTGGACTACAAATCAAAGGCCCCGAGCAGTGGATGCGATTGTCTGAAGTGAACGTTGTTTGCCGTACGTAAGCGCACTGCAGTTACAGAAATGGACGGTTCACGCCGGAGGAGTAAAGGTGGGTACGAAAGTCGAAGGGCAATTTCCGGCAGCAACGGCCCGTATGGAGAGGCCAGGACGCCCGCGTGAGTTTGGGCGCAAGCAGCAAAACCCAGTACGCCGTTTCGGCGGTATCGCAGTTGTTCTGCTCCTGCACATCGTGCTGATCTATGCACTCATCAACGGCCTTGCCACCAAGGTCGTGCAGGTCATCCAGCATCCAATCGAAACCAAGATCATCGAGCCGGTGAAACCGCCTCCGCCGCCGCCGTTGCCCACCGTGCAATTGCCGCCGCCGAAGTTCGCACCGCCGCCGCCGCCGTTCGTGCCGCCGCCGGAAGTGCAGGTGCAAACGCCGCCCCAGCCGACCATCACGCACCAGGCCGCACCGGTGGTATCGGCGCCCGCCGTCGCGCCCGCACCGCCGGCGCCTCCCGCGCCGAGCAAGCCCGTGAGCGCTGAAGTAGGGGTCGTGTGCCCGAACTCGGATCAGATTCGTTCGTCGATTCGCTACCCGAAGGAAGCGCAGGAGAACAACGTGACGGGTGATGTGCTGATTGAATTTGTAGTCGACCCGCAGGGCCATATTACGAATGAACGTGTTGCCAAATCGGCGGACGATTCCTCACTGGATCGCGCGGCCTTCAACGCGGTCAAGCAGTTCACGTGCGTTTCCCAAGGCCAGGCTGTCCGTGTGCAAGTTCCGTTCTCGTTTAATCTGAACTGAAACCCACGGGCTGTTCGGTACCGGTAGCGATTTATCAGTCTTGGTTTAGAAGTTGTACTAATGAACTTGGAGCAGGCATGAAGAAGCGTACTCTCGCCGCATTGGCGGCAACCATGTTGTTCGCCGTAACCACGGTGGATACCTTTGTGGCACCGCAAATGGCTCACGCGCAAGCGAGCGACGCGAGCGCGTCGGCTGCCACCACTGCCACCACCGCCGCACCGCAAACGGCCGCCCCGGCCGCAGACGAAGCGACGCCGCCGCCGGCGCCGGCTACGTCCGAAACGGTCAACAACCCGTACGGTCTCGGCGCGCTCTGGAAGAACGGTGACTTCGTTGCACGCTTCGTGCTGATTCTGCTGGTGCTCATGTCGATGGGCAGCTGGTACATCATGATCACCAAGTTCTTCGAGCAGTTCCGTGCGAACCGCCGTGCGAAGAGTGCCGACGAACAGCTGTGGACCGCGCCGTCGCTGGTCGAAGGTGCGAAGCTGCTCGACGAAGCATCACCGTTCCGCTTCATCGCCGAAACGGCCATCGAGGCAGGCGAGCATCATGACGAAGCCCTGCTCGAAGCCGTCGACCGCAACACGTGGATTGATACGTCGGTCGAGCGTGCGATCACCAATGTGTCGAACCGTCTGCAAGACGGCCTGGCGTTCCTCGGTACGGTTGGCTCAACAGCGCCGTTCGTCGGTCTGTTCGGTACGGTGTGGGGGATTTATCACGCGCTGACGGCAATCGGTATCGCCGGCCAGGCTTCGATCGACAAGGTCGCGGGCCCGGTGGGCGAGGCGCTGATCATGACCGCGATCGGTCTCGCCGTCGCCGTGCCGGCTGTGCTTGGCTACAACTTCCTGGTTCGCCGCAACAAGTCGGTGATGGAGCGTGTTCGTGCGTTCGGCGCACAACTGCACACTGTCTTGCTCGCAGGCAGCCGGCGCTCGGCACGCGCTTCGGCTCGTGAAGCATCGCTGGCCCAATAAGCGGAGTCTGTCATGGCTATGAGCGTTGGGCAGGATGATAACGACGAGGTCATCTCCAGTATCAACACCACGCCGCTTGTCGATGTGATGCTGGTTCTGCTGATCATCTTTCTGATCACGATTCCGGTGGTGACGCATACGGTGCCGGTGCAACTGCCGAAGGAGACGATCCAGCCGCTGCAGACCACGCCAAAAAGTATCGTCATTGCGGTCAACCACGACGGCGATTTCTTCTGGAACGAGAAGCAGGTGGATGGGCCTACGCTGCTGACACGCCTGAAAACCGTGTCGGTCATGACGCCGCAACCGGAAGTGCACGTTCGCGGCGACCAGAGCGCGCGTTATGAGTTCATCGGCCGGGTCATTACCGCGTGCGAGCGCGCCGGTATCGCCAAGGTTTCGTTTATTACTGAGCCGCCCGCACGCGGCGGCTAGCTTTGCATGGGACCAGAGTAAGAGCTTTGCACCAACTCTGGTCGACAGCTTTGCATGGGATTGGACTAAGCGCTAAAGCGCCAAGTCCAATCGACAGGAGGTGATCATGGGAATGAACGTATCTTCGGGCGGCGGCAGTTCCGAACCGGATGTGATGGTCGATATCAACACCACGCCGTTGATCGACGTGATGCTGGTGTTGCTGATCATGTTGATCATCACGATTCCGATCCAGACGCATGCCATCAAGATGAACTTGCCGGTCGGCAATCCGCCGCCGCCGATCACGCAGCCGGAAGTGGTCCAGATCGATATCGACTTCGACGGCACCACGACCTGGAACGGTCAGCCGGTACCTAACCGCGCGGCGCTGGAATCCAGGCTTGCACAGGTGGCTGCCGAACCGGTCCAGGCGGAAATCCACCTGCGGCCTAACAAGCTGGTGCCGTACAAGGATGTCGCCGCGGTGATGGCGTCCGCGCAACGACTGGGCGCGACGAAAATCGGCCTGATCGGTAACGAGCAGTACATGCAATAGGGAAGTGGAATGCTAACGATCCATCAACGGTTCAAGCGCGCCGTCATCGCGGCCGCTATCGGAGGGCTGTCCGCGCTCGTCGTGCTGCCGGCCACGTCTCATGCTGCGGACACCTTGCGGCCGGATGTGGCGAAGCCGCTGAATGCCGCGCAGGATCTGTATCGCGCGCACAAGTACAAGGATGCGTTGACGAAGATCGATCAGGCCGACGCCGTGCCGGGCAAAACGCCCTATGAAAGCTATATGATTCAGGAGATGCGCGGCGCCGCGGCAGCGGCAGCCGGTGAATCCGGTGTGGCCGCCCAGGCCTACGAAACCTTGCTGGGTTCAGGGCGCCTGACCGGCGCTGATGAGCAGCGCACCACCGCGGCGCTTGCAGGCATCTACTTCCAGCAGAAAAACTACGCACAGTCTGCGAAGGTCGCGCAACGCTATCTGAAGTCGGGCGGCAGCGATCCCGACATGCGCACATTGCTAGTTCAGTCTTACTACCTGTCAAACGATTGCGGCAGCGTGGTGAGCCTGCTCAAACCGGGCATCGATGCGCAAGTGCGCGCCGGTCACGCGCCCGATGAGTCGCAACTGCAATTGCTCGGCACGTGCGCGCAACGAGTAAAAGATGATGCGACGTACCGCAGCACGCTCGAAAAGCTGGTTGCCTATCATCCGAAGCAGTCTTACTGGGACGATCTGTTCAACGCGATTCGCAGCAAACCCGGCTATTCGTCGGCGCTGGATATCGACACCTTCCGTCTGCGCCGTGCGACTGGCTCGCTCAGTACCGCCGACGATTACATGGAAATGACGCAGCTCGCGATCGTGGCCGGCACCACGGCCGAAGGCAAGCAGGTTATCGATCAAGGTTTTGCGTCAGGCGTTCTGGGCCACGATGCACAGGCCGATCGCGAGAAGCGGCTGCAGGCACTTGCCGCGAAACGGGCGCAAGCGCCAGCGGATCCCGCGAACCCTGTCGCGCCGGTCGACGTCGCCTTCAACGAGGTCTTCGCGGGGCAGGCGAAGCAGGGGTTGACGGCAATGGACGCTGCGATCGCGAAGGGCGGAATCGATCACCTGGACCAGGCACAACTGCATCTCGGCGAGGCGTACTACATGGCGGGCGATAAAGCGCGTGCAGTGCAAACCTTCCGCGCAGTGAAGGGCACCGATGGTTCGGCCGACCTCGCCCGTTTGTGGGTGCTGGTGGCGTCGAAGTAGCGGCACCCTGGTCCCGATATGTTTCTTCCTGCGAAGTGCCTCCGAGGTATCCGTGCATCGAACCGGGTGGCACATTCTCGCAGTATGGGACACAGGCAGTCGCGAATAGACGGGTGTGGTTGCGTGCACAGCTATCGCCCGGTTCACGGCAAGTACGGAAGTGTCCCGGCGATCGCCTTGATGGAGTCACTTTCCGCGGCCACTAACCAGGCATATCGCGCATGTCTTAGGGAGGATGTTGCACTCAACGAAACATAGTTTCGTTTTATCAAACTAATTTTGACTACGGGATTCTGTCTTGCTATGGTTTTGCCACTCGATAACAAGGCACAGGTCGCAGTTTCGATAGGAAGCAAAATTCGCGCGCTTCGCCAACGGCTCAAGCGCACGCTGGATGAAGTGGCAACCACGGCGGGAATTTCCAAGCCCTTTTTGTCGCAGGTGGAACGAGGTCACGCAACACCTTCGATTACCTCGCTCGTTGGCATTGCTCGGGCTTTAGGTGTGACGGTGCAGTACTTCGTCGATACGCCAACTGAAGACAAGTCGGTGCAAAGAGGAAAAGAGCTGAAGTACTTCGGGTTCGACGGAACCGCGAATCTTTTTGGACGGCTGACGAACCTGTCGGTTGGCAGCAAGCTGGAAGTGATTCTCGTCAGGATGCCGGTGGGACAGAACCCGTCGGAAGTCACGACGCATGCAGGGGAAGAGTTCTTGTATGTGATGAGCGGCCAGATATCGCTCACGTTAGAAGGTACAACGTTCGTATTGCAGGCCGGTGACACCGCGCACTACGAGTCCACTGTGCCTCACGCCTGGTGCAATACCGCCCGCGAAGAAGCGGTGGTCGTCTGGGTCGGCACGCCAAGATTGTTTTAGATGCCTTTGCTCCATGCTTTCGTCGAAAGCGGTCAAGCCATATTTGTAAGCATTACTTAAGGTTGAGTCGGGAATGAATCTGGTTAGGGGCGCATTGCCCCAATAGTCAGAGCCCGAGGTAGTAGAAGTGAAAACAATTAGAAAGCGCTGCGCATTTCGTTTGTAATAAATAAGTAGTCCGATATTGAAGTATCTGAAGTGTCCCGTCTTTCTGTCTGTATTTGCAAACTGGTGAGCTGTTGACCGGTTTGCCAGGCCATGGAAGGACGGGTCAGCTTTGACGGAGCGCGGCGCAAGATCGCCGTATATCGAGTGGGGAGGTTCACAAGACCTCTCTTCACACACACAGCTGTGGCCTTAATTGACGAGCGGGAAGGGGAAAATGAAACAAAGGGCATTGGCGTTGGCCATCAAAAGAATAATCTGGGCTGAACTGGCATTGTCGGCCGTAATCGCCGTACCGGCGTTTGCACAAAGCCAGCCGGCCACCACCGGAACCGCGGCAGGCGCGACGACGGAGAGCACGCCGGCAGCGGCTGCAACTCCGGCATCGGGCACCGCCGCGACACCGTCCGCGGACAACACGACCGCGACGCCGGCTGGCAAAGGCGTTCAGCAACTGAAGAAATTCGAAGTGACCGGGTCGCTGATCCGCAGCTCGGACAAGGTCGGCTTCAACCAGGTTCAGACGGTTACGCAGAAAGACATTCAGAATAGCGGTGCAACGACTGTCTCCGATTTTCTGCGCGACACCTCGGCTAACTCGGCGAATAGCTGGAGCGAAGGCCAGTCCGGCAACTTCGCTGCAGGCGCTGCGGGTATCGCTCTGCGCGGCCTTAGCGAAAAGTACACGCTGGTGCTGGTGGATGGACAGCGCGTGGCGCCGTTCGCGTTTTTCTCGAACAGCGTCGACTCCTTCTTCGACCTGAACACGCTGCCGTTGAATTCCATCGACCGCATCGAAATCGTGAAGACGGGCGCCGTGTCGCAATACGGCTCGGACGCTATCGCAGGCGTGGTCAACATCATCACGAAGCACGACTTCCAGGGCCTGCAACTCGACGGCAGCTACGGCAGCGCCATCAACGGTGGCGGCGGTGCCGGCACGACCAAATTCGGCGCGCTCGGGGGCTTCGGCGATCTCAACTCCGATCGCTTCAACGTGACGGCTGCCGCGAGCTACTACAAGTCGAACGGCTTCACGCTCGCAGACCGCGACTCGACGCGCAACCAGGATTTCACCAATCAACCGGGCGGCCTTTCGTTGCTCGCGCCGTCGTACTGGAATATGCCCGACGGTAGCGTGCAGGCGTTGAGCGGCTGTCCGTCCGGCGGTTCGGTGCACCCTGCAGCCACCAATTCGCTGACTGCCGGCAAGGCTGGCACGGTCTGCGCATTCAATACCGCGGAAGGCACGTCCATCGCGCCGATGACCGAGCGTCTCAATGCGAAGCTTCACGCTGATTTCAAGATCAACGATACGACCACGGCGTTCGGCGACTTCCTGATCAGCAGAAACACGACCACGACCAACGACGGTCTGTGGGGCAATGTGGTCGGCAATCCGCAGAATCCCACGCTGGTGTTGAACCCGCAGACGAAGCTGCTCACCCCGTTTAGCACGGTTGTGCCGGCGACCAACCCGTACAACCCGTTCGGGGTTGGCACGCCGCTCACGTATGCTTTCCCGAACACGGTATCGGAAAAGACGGATGCCACCTACTGGCGCGCATCCACGGGTATCAAGGGTTCGTTCAACCTGCCGAACGGTGAATGGGATTGGGCGACGTCGGTCAGCCACTCGCAAAGCACGGTGGCGAACACCTACACGAACCAGCTGAACACCGCCGCACTGACGAACATTTACCAGAACGGGACGCTGAATTTCGCGAATCCGTCGGCTACGCCCAATGCGTTCAACGGGCTGTACATGGATGCGAACAACCTGGGTGTCTCGAAGCTCGATACCGTCGACGCGACGTTGTCGACGCCTGAGCTGTTCCATCTGCCGGCCGGCGACGTGGGTCTCGGGTTCGGTGCGCAGTTCACGCACCAGAGCGAAGTGCTCACGCCGGGTGCAGAATTCCTGCAGGGCCTGGTGATCAATCCGAATCTCCAGACGGTGAACGGCCAGCGCAATGTGGCGGCCGTGTATTACCAGGTGGACATTCCGATTGTGCACAACCTGACCTTCAGCCAGTCGGGTCGTTACGACCATTACAGCGATGTGGGCGGTGCGTTCTCGCCGCGCTTCGCGCTGCGCTATCAGCCGGTTCAGGCGCTCACGTTGTACACGTCGTACGACCGCGGTTTCCGTGCGCCGACGTTCGTCGAAAACAGCAAATCGCAAACGCTCGGGATCCAGGTGGATCCGAACACTGGTCTGAACTACACCTCGATCACAGAGGGTAATCCGAACCTGGCGCCGGAGCGTACGCGGAACTTCAACATCGGCTTCCAGTTGTCACCGACCCGTACAACCGATGTTGGCCTTGACTGGTACAAGATTCGCGTCGATAACGTGATCGGCCAGGGCGCGCCTTCGCAAGTTGCTACCGATCCGACTACGGGCGACGTGCTGTACAAGGTCATTCCGTATCAGAACCTCGGCTACCTCGACACGAACGGCTTCGAAGGCACGTTCCGTCAGGCGCTGCCGACGACGACCGCCGGTACGTTCACCTTGTCGACTGACTGGGCTTATGTGAACAGTTTCAAGATCGGCTTCCTGGGCGGAGCACCGGTGAACGGCGCGGGTAATAACTTCACCCTCACGCAACCGTTCGGCGGCAGCTTCCCGCGCTGGAAGGGCAACACCACCCTGGACTGGACATACCACAAGTTCGACGCAGCATTGACGTGGCAGTTCACGGGTCCGTACGCGCAGAATCTGAATCCGGCCGCGTCGAGCAGGGTGGGATCGTACAGCCAGTTCAACCTGATGATGACGTACACGGGCTTCAAGCACTGGACGATCTACGGCGGTATCGACAACATCTTCAACCGTACGCCGCCGTACGATCCGATCTTTGCGAATGGCACGTTGGATCAGAACGGGTACGATCAGTCGATCTATACCTACATTGGCCGTTTCGCGCAAATCGGCGCAACGTACAAGTTCTGAGGTCGCTGTAGTTGATCTGGTGGAAGCACCGCTCCGGTTCCGTTCGTGCAAGGAACCGGAGCGGTGTGCTTTAAGCGGCGACTCATCGTAAGGCGGCGCAGGCTGCCTGTCGTCGCAATGGACCAGCGTGCACCGGTAAAGCCAACAGGTTGTACCTGTGCCGCAGGACGAATCGCGCGCAGGTCACGAGCCGGTGCGCACTGTATGGGCTGATGAAAAGAATGATGAATTCCGGACTGTTGCGCCTGCACGACGCGATTGGATGTTTGCTCGGCGCAGTGCGCCGAGCCGCGAGCATCTCGTTCGTCATTGCCGCTGCGCCTGGCCTACTAGCGATATGCGGAGCGATGCCGATGGCGGCGCAGGCAAAGTCGTCGATTTCACAGTACGATCAGCCGAAGTATCCCGCCGACTTCGCGCACTTCGACTACGCGAATCCCGACGCGCCCGCTAACGGTTCGCTCAGTTTCGAAAACTATAGCGAACTGCAGACTTACGATTCGCTGAACCCTTTCCTGGTGCGTGGCGCGCCCGCGCCCGACGTCCTCAATCTGATGTTCGATACGCTGATGCAGCGTAGCTGGGACGAACTGGCCTCCGAATATCCTCTGATCGCCGACGATGTCGAAGTCACACCGGATCTGACGTCAGCGACATTCCATATCAATCCTGCCGCACGCTTTTCGAACGGCGACCCGATCACGGCCGCCGACGTCAAATATTCGTACGACACGTTGACAAGTCCGCAGGCCTCGCCGCTTTTCAACGCGCAGTTCTCGATCATCAAAAGCGCGACGGTGATCGACAAGAGCACGATCCGCTTCGATTTCAAGCATGCCGAACGCGATGCACCATTGATCGCCGGCGATCTGCCGATCTTCTCACCGAAGTGGGGGATGCAGCCGAACGGCAAGCGTCTGCCATTCGACCAGATTTCTTCCACGCCGCCGATCAGCAGCGGCGCCTACCTGATCGAGAGCCGCAAGAACGACAAGCAGATCACGTATCGCCGCAACCCCGACTACTGGGCGGCGAATCTGCCGTCGCGCCGTGGCATGTTCCGTTTCGAGCGCATCACCTTCAACCTGTACCGCGACCACTACACGCAACTCGAAGCCTTCAAGGCGGGCGATGCGGACGTCATCGTCGAATACAGCGCGACGCAGTGGGCGCGCAAATATGTCGGCAAGAACTTCGACAACGGACTGTTGAAGAAAGGCGAATTCGCCGACGGTCCCGCGCAGATGCAGGGTATGTTGATGAATATGCGCAAGCCGATGTTCCAGGACCCGCGCGTGCGCCACGCCCTGACGCTGGCACTCGACTATGACTGGATGAACCGGATGATGTTCTACGGTCAATACAGGCGTACGAACAGCTATTTCGAGGCCAGTCCGTTCGGCGCGACCGGCATGCCGGGCGAGAAGGAACTGGCGCTGCTCGAACCATTGCGCGGCAGCGTGCCACCTGAAGTGTTCGGTCCGATGCTCAAGCAACCCGACACGATTGCGCCGAATTCCTTGCGCGGCAATTTGCGGGTGGCGCGCGATCTGCTGGCGCAAGCCGGGTGGCACTATCGCGATGGTGCATTGCGCGACGCCAACGGTACGCCGATGACGATCGAGATCATGGACGATCAGCCCGGCATGGATCGTCTGATCCTGCCGTATATGCAGGCGCTCGACATGCTGGGCATTCAGGCCCATATGCGCGAAATCGACAGCGCGTTGTACGAGAAGCGTCTGGATAATTTCGAGTACGACATGACCACCTTCATCTATCCGCCGGTCACGATTCCGGGCGCCGAACTGACGCGCCGCTTCGGCAGTGCGGCTGCGTCCGAAGTCGGCTCCGAGAACTATACGGGCATCCGTTCGAAGGCGGTCGACTCGCTGATTCACTCCGCACTTACCGCCACCAATCTCGATGATCTGGAAGCGGCGACCCGTGCGCTGGATCGCGTGCTGATCTATTCGTTTTATCTTGTGCCCGAGTACTACGCACCGGGCGCGCGCATCGGCTACAAGACCACGTTCGGCTTTCCGAAGACCGTGCCGAATTCCTACCAGTACGAAGACTGGGTCATCGACTACTGGTACGTGAAAGCGCCTGGCACGCAAGCGACACAGAAGCTCCAGGCCGCGCAATCCGCGAGTTCAACCACGGCCACGGCCCACTGAGGAACGCCATGCTTGCCTACATTCTCAGACGATTGCTGTTGATGGTGCCGACGCTGCTCGGCGTGGTCACGCTGACCTTTGTCGTCACGCAGTTCGTGCCGGGTGGGCCGGTCGAGCAGGTGATGACGCAACTCCGCCACGGCGCTGGCCGTGGCGGAGAGGCGGGGGCGGGTGGCGGAGGCTATCACGGCAGCCAGGGTGTCGATCCGCAGCAACTCGAGCAGATCAAGAAGCAGTTCGGCTTCGACAAGCCGCCACTCGAGCGCTACGTTCTGATGCTCAAGCGTTATGCGACCTTCGATCTCGGCCAGTCCTACTATCAGCATGACAGCGTGTGGGAGGTCATCAAATCGAAGCTGCCGGTGTCGATCACGCTCGGCTTATGGACGGTGATGCTCACGTATCTGATATCGGTGCCGTTGGGCATCGCGAAAGCGGTGCGCAACGGCTCGCGCTTCGATACTGTCACCAGTGTGCTGGTGCTCGCCGGCTACGCGATTCCTGGTTTCGTGCTGGGCGTGCTGTTGCTGATGCTGTTCGGCGGCGGCACCTTCTGGCAGGTGTTTCCGATGCGCGGCCTGACCTCGGATAACTTCAACGACCTCAGTGCGTTCGGCAAGCTGCTCGACTATTTGTGGCACATCGTGCTGCCGGTCACCGCTTCGGTGGTGGGCAACTTCGCGATCGTCACGATCCTGACGAAGAACACCTTCCTCGAGGAGATAGGACGTCAATACGTATTGACTGCACGCGCCAAAGGGGCACCGGAGCGCGACGTGCTGTGGAAACACGTGCTGCGCAATGCCGCGATTCCGTTGCTGACCGGTTTGCCGGCGGCCTTCGTCGGTGCTTTCCTGAACGGCAATCTGTTGATTGAAACCCTGTTCTCGCTCGACGGCATGGGCCAACTTTCGTATGACTCGGTGATTCGTCGT
Source organism: Paraburkholderia sediminicola (assembly GCF_046026675.1). GTDB lineage: Bacteria > Pseudomonadota > Gammaproteobacteria > Burkholderiales > Burkholderiaceae > Paraburkholderia > Paraburkholderia sediminicola_F. The sequence continues at coordinate 1,341,928 of NZ_JAQQEY010000001.1, forward strand.
GACTATCCGGTTGTGCTCGGTTCGCTGTTCCTGTTCACGCTGATCGCCCTCGTAACCAAACTCATTGCTGACGTCTGCTATGTCCTCGTCGACCCCCGCATCCAATTCAACCGCCTGGACCGCTGATCAGTCCGGCGCCGCGCACGTGGCGTCGCCGTCTCCCTGGCGGCGTACATGGCTGCGCTTCAAGCGGCAACGGCTCGGTTACTGGAGCCTCGTGATCTTCGTGTCGCTGTTCGTCATCAGCCTGTTCGGCGAGGTGCTGTCCAACGATCGTCCGTTGATTGTCCGCTATGACGGGCACTATTACTTTCCGATTGCCAAAGACTATTCGGAGAAGATTTTCGGGGGAGATTTTCCGGCGCGCGCGAATTACCTCGATCCGTATATCCGTTCGCGGCTTGAATCGAATGGCAACTTCGCGATCTATCCGCCGAATCATTTCCATTACGACACGATCGACTACTTCGCCGCCCATCCGTACCCGGCTCCGCCCACCCGAAGCAACTGGCTCGGCACGGATCAGTACGGGCGCGACGTGCTTGCGCGGCTGCTGTACGGTTTCCGGCTCTCGGTGCTGATGGCGCTCGCGCTCACGGTTTCCGGCGTTCTGATCGGCGTATTGACCGGTGCGGTGCAGGGCTTCTACGGCGGACGCACAGATCTGATCGGTCAGCGTCTGATCGAAATATGGAGCTCGATGCCTGACCTGTACCTGCTAATCATCTTTGCGTCGATCTTCGAGCCCACGCTATGGTTGCTCTTTATTCTTCTCTCGATGTTCGGTTGGCTCGTGCTCTCCGACTACGTGCGCGCTGAGTTTCTGCGTAACCGTTCACTGGACTACGTGAGGGCGGCACGCACCATGGGGCTCTCGAACTGGCAGATCATGTGGCGCCATGTGCTGCCGAATAGCTTGACGCCGGTGATCACGTTTCTTCCGTTTCGGATGAGCGCGGCGATTCTGTCGCTGACCAGTCTCGACTTCCTGGGGCTGGGCGTGCCGCCGCCCACGCCGAGCCTCGGCGAATTGCTTCAGGAAGGCAAGAACAATCTCGACGCCTGGTGGATTTCGATTTCGGCTTTCGCCGCCCTGGTGATCACGCTGCTGCTGTTGACCTTCATGGGCGATGCATTACGTAATGCGCTCGATACGCGCAAACGCGGTTCGGCGTTCGGCGGAGGTCCGCGATGAGCGAAGCCAAACCAAACCGGCCGTTGCTGGAAATCGATCGTTTCTCCGTGCGTTTCGGCGACAAGATCGCGGTGCATGAACTCAGCCTCTCGATCGCGCGCGGTGAGCGCGTCGCCCTGGTCGGCGAATCGGGCTCCGGCAAGAGCGTCACTGCGTTGTCAATTCTGCGTCTCGTCGAGCACGCTGATCTGAGTGGCCGCATGCTGCTCGACGGTGAAGATCTGCTGCAGAAGACCGAGCAGCAGATGCGCGGTCTGCGTGGCGCCGACGTGGCGATGGTGTTTCAGGAACCGATGACGGCACTCAATCCGCTCTTCACGATCGGCAAGCAGATCGCCGAAAGTTTGCGCCTGCATGAGGGTTTGCGGCCGAACGCGGCGCGTCAGCGCGGCATCGAGTTGCTCAGGCGCACCGGCATTCCCGAGCCGGAGCGGCGCATCGACAGTTTTCCGCATCAACTGTCCGGCGGCCAGCGGCAACGCGCGATGATCGCCATGGCGCTGGCGTGCCGGCCACGTCTGCTGCTTGCCGACGAACCGACCACCGCGCTCGACGTCACCGTGCGTCAGCAGATCGTCGATCTGTTGATCGCGTTGCAGGAGCAGGAAGCGGCTGAACGTGGCATGGCCGTGCTGCTGATCACGCATGACCTGAATCTGGTGAAGCGTTTCGCGCAGCGCGTCGCGGTGATGGAAAAGGGCGTGCTGGTCGAAACCAATACGACTGAAGCGTTGTTCTCCAACCCACAGCATCCCTACACGAAGCGTCTGCTGGACAGCGAGCCGCAACGTGCAGTGGAGCCGGTCGAGCCGGATGCGCGGCGCTTGCTCGAAGTGCAGGGGCTCGCCGTCGACTACAGCACCTCCGCGAAAGGCTGGCGCTCCATGTTCGGCCGCTCCACGTTCCGTGCAGTGCACGACGTCGACCTGAGCGTGCGGCGCGGCGAAACGCTCGGCATCGTCGGCGAATCGGGGTCGGGCAAATCGACGCTGGCGGCCACCGTGCTCGGCCTGCAGCGACCGGCCGCCGGCCATATCCATATCGACGGTTTGCCGCTTGCTTCGCTGAAAACCGCGCGCTCCCGCCGCGAGTTGTATTCGCGCATGCAAGTCGTGTTTCAGGACCCGTTCGGCTCGTTGTCGCCACGTATGACGGTGGAGCAGATCATCGGTGAAGGCCTGACCATGCATCAGCCCGACATGGACGCAAAGGCACGGCGCGCACGCGTGGGTAGCCTGCTGGAAGAAGTGGGGATGCCCGCGGACGCCATGTTGCGCTATCCGCATGAGTTTTCCGGCGGCCAGCGCCAGCGTATAGCGATTGCGCGTGCGCTCGCGGTCGAGCCGGAATTGCTGGTGCTCGATGAACCGACCAGTGCGCTCGATGTATCCATCCAGAAACAGGTGCTGAATCTGCTGACAAATCTGCAGAAAAAGTACAAGCTAAGCTATTTGTTCATTACGCACGATCTGGCGGTGATGCGAGCCATGGCGCATCGCGTGATCGTGATGAAGTCAGGGCGCATCGTCGAAGCCGGCGACACACTCGATGTGTTGCACGCGCCGTCGCATCCTTATACCCAGTCGCTGCTCGCGTCGTCGCTGATCGTGTCGCCGGCGGGTGGGGCAAAGACTCATACGGGAACCGTTAATGATTGACGAACGTTGGGCGCAAGCCGCCCAGTCGCTTACGAGCCGCGCGGCGTTCTGGTCGCTGCGCATTGTCGATGAACAGATCGACGATCACGAGATCCGCAACGACATCGCGCAACCCATGCGCACCGTGCGCGATCGTGGCGCAATGCTGATCGCATGGGTGGGCGCGGGTGCAGGCTATGCGGCTACCGCGAATCTGAGTGCAGCGGGTCTGCAGGAAGCGCTGGATCTCGCCACGGCCCGCGCTGAAGCGAGCGCAGCCTTGTCGCTGATCGATCATCGCGAGGTGGTGCGTCCCGCGGTGAGCGGCCACTATGTGTCGCCGAATGCGCAGCTTGCGTTGCCGAGTCGCGCCGAATGGTTGGACCGCTTGAGCGTGGAGTGCGCGGGCGCGAATCTCGATGCACGCATTGTCGAGCGCGTCGCGGCCGTGCAGATCACACTTACCGATCAGCTCTACATCACCAGCGACGGCGTTCGCATCGATCAGCAGTTCCAGTTCGTGATGCCGCAACTGAGCGTGGCCGCCCACGCGGACGGCGATACGCAGGTGCGTACCCTCGGCGGCAACTACGGCACCCTGGGACAGGGCGGTATGGAAGTGCTGACACGCTTCGGCTTTGACGGCTCGGGTGCGCGTGTCGCCAATGAAGCGCTGCAATTGCTGGCCGCGCCGAATTGCCCGTCAGGCAAGCGCGATTTGCTGCTGATGCCCGATCAGATGATGCTGCAGATTCACGAATCGATCGGCCATCCGCTCGAACTCGATCGCATTCTCGGTGACGAGCGCAACTTCGCCGGCTGGAGCTTCGTCAAGAAAGAAATGTTCGGCTCGTACCGCTACGGTTCGGAACTGCTGAACGTGACCTTCGACCCGGAACTGCACGAGGAAGCCGCCGCGTACGCATTCGACGACGACGGCACCGAAGCGAAGAAACAATATCTGATCCGCGACGGCGTGCTCGAACGTCCGCTTGGCGGCGCGCTTTCGCAGCAGCGCGCGCATATGGCGGGCGTGGCGAATTCGCGTGCGTCGAACTGGAACCGCCCGCCGATCGACCGGATGGCGAATCTGAACATTGAACCCGGCGAGAGTTCGCTGGAGCAGATGATCGGCAATATCGAACACGGCATTCTGATGCGCACCAATACGTCCTGGTCGATCGACGACCATCGCAACAAATTCCAGTTCGGCTGCGAGTTCGGTCAACTGATCGAAAACGGCAAGCTCACCCAGATCGTCAAACAGCCGAATTACCGCGGCATTTCGGCGAATTTCTGGCGCAGCCTGAGCGCGGTGGGGAACGCGCAGACGCGCGAGGTGTATGGCACGTCCATGTGCGGCAAGGGCGAACCGGCACAGATCATTCGCGTCGGCCATGCCTCGCCGGCTTGCGTGTTCAGCGACATCGACGTGTTTGGAGGCGCTTGATGAGCCAATTCATCTCCTCGCGCTCCGCTCCGTCGATCGACTGGCAGCAGCATTTCACGTCGCTGGCCGATGCCATCGAACGCTTGCAGCAAGGCGCTGAAACCACGCTTAGCTCCTTTGCCGGCGAGCAGTCCGACTTTATCCGCTTCAACTCGGGCAAGGTGCGGCAGATCGGCAGCGTGTCGCAAGGCAAGCTGACCTTGCGTTTGATCGACGGTGCGCGCCAGGCCTATTCGACGCTGACCGTCTGCGGCGATCTGCAACAGGATCTGGACGACGTGAGCGCGGCGCTCGCCACCTTGCGTGAAAGCCTGCGCGGTGCGGCGGACGATCCGCATCTGCTGTTCGACACGTCGCAATGGCAGCGCGCCACGCAGCGTTCGGGCAAGCTGCCGGAGCCGGGCGGCCTGTTGCGCACCGTTGCCGAATGCGCGCAAGGGCTGGACTTCGTGGGCTTTTACGCGGGTGGCACGATCGTGCGCGGTTTCGCGTCCACGGGGGGCAGTCGCGGCTGGTACGAAGTCGATAACTTCAATTTCAGCTGGTCGCTATACGACCCGAGCGGCCGCGCGATCAAAACCACATACGCGGGCGACGACTGGAGCGATGCTGTTTTCGCGCGCAAGGTCGAGCAGGCCGCCGCGCGCCTGTCCGTGCTTGCGCGCACGCCGCGCACCTTGGCGCCGGGGCGGTATCGCTCGTATCTGGCGCCTGAAGCGCTTGCGGAATTGCTCAGCGTGACGGCATGGTCTGGCTTTTCCGCACGTGCCCAGGCCACGTCGCGCAGCGAGTTGTACAAGTTGCATGTGGGAGAAATCGTAGTCGACCCGCGCGTCACGATCAGCGAAGATCTGAATCTCGGCATTACACCCGGCTTCAACGACGACGGCTATTTGCGCGAAAGCGTCCCGCTGATCCAGGCCGGCCGCAGTGCAGAACGCCTGACCAATGCACGCAGCGCGCGCGAGTACGGGTTGACGCCCAACGGTGCGCTGGCGAACGAGTCGCCGGCGGCGCTCTCGATGGAAGCGGGCGATCTGCTGGAAGAGGACGTGCTGGCGAAGCTCGATACCGGTCTCTACATCGGCAATCTCTGGTACGTGAATTTTTCGGACCGGATGAATTGCCGCCTGACCGGCATGACGCGCTTCGCAACCTTCTGGGTCGAGAACGGGCAGATCGTCGCGCCGCTCGAAGCCATGCGTTTCGACGACAGCCTGTATCGCGTGCTCGGCAGTGAACTCGAGCAACTCGGCGCGCAGGCGGAATTGCTGTTGAGCGACTCAACATGGGGTGAGCGCGCCACGGGCGGCATGCAACTACCCGGCATTCTGACGAGGTCATTCGAATTGACGTTATGAGCCTATGAATCAAGACATAAGAACAAAATCTAATTCTGGGAGCTTGCCCGAGGGCCTGACGCTGCGCGCGTTGCGCGTGGCCGACGTGGAGCAGTACCACGCATTGCTGCAGTTGCCGGCGGTGGTGAATGGCAATCCACACGTACCGTTTCAGACAATTGCCAGTACGCGCGAATATCTGGAGGAACTCGCGGCCCCCGAAATCGCAATCGCGGCGATGATCGGCGACACACTAGTCGGTGAAACGGAGCTCTCGCCTTTTAAAGGGCGCCGCGCGCATGCCGCGTCGCTGGGCATTGGTGTACACGACGCATGGCACCGGCGCGGCATCGGCAATGCGCTGATGACCGAGGTGATCGATCTGGCCGATAACTGGCTCGGTCTGCGCCGCCTCGAGCTGCTCGTCTTCGCCGATAACCATGCGGCTCTCGCGCTCTATCGCAAGTTCGGCTTCGAGATCGAAGTGCATCAGCGTGGCGCCGTGTTGCGCCGTGGCGTGCTGATCGACTGTTATTTCATGGCGCGCCTGCGTGAGGCGGCGCCGTGGATGTCGACGCCTGAGTAGCCAACATCGGCCGCTATCGGCCAACCTCGCAGCGGAACCAGACCATGAAAGAAGAAACGTCGCAGAGCGACGCCGCGCTCGACAATCTCGATGATCGCATTACGGTTCGAGCGCTCGAATCGTCCGACGCGGACGGCTTCGCCGATATCATGACCCTGCCCGGCGTGCGGCGCGGCACGCTGTCGGTCGGCTATCGCAGCCCTGAACAGCTCCAGGGGTGGTTCGACCGGCGCCTCAAAAACGGCGTGAACGTATGCGCGACCATCGGCGGGCGCATGGTCGGCCACGCCGGGCTGGAGGTTCATCGACCCAGCCGCGCGCATTGCGCGCATTTAGGATTGGCCGTTCATGACGCGTATCATGGGCGCGGTGTCGGCTCAGCGCTTCTGCAAGCGCTGATCGACTGCGCGGACGCGTCGCTCGGTTTGCGCCGTATCGACCTCACGGTGTTCTGCGACAACGCGCCGGCAATCGTGCTGTACCGCAAGTTCGGCTTTGTCGAAGAAGGCCGCTCGCGCGGTTTTGCACTGCGCGACGGCATACTGGCCGACGTGCTGCATATGGCCCGCCTCGTTGACGCGCCGCGTCTCCAGCCAATCTGAACGGATTTCTGCGTGCCATTTTTCTTCATCGACCGCCCGGTCTTCGCATGGATTGTTGCGCTCGCCATTGTCGTGGCGGGCGCGCTTGCCATTCCGCAGCTGCCGGTAGCGCAGTATCCGCGCCTTGCGCCGCCGCGCATCGTGATCAGCGCCACCTATCCGGGGGCCGCCACTGAAGTGGTCGATGCCAATCTCGGCAGTATCATCGAGGAGAGTCTCGATGGCGCCGACAATATGCTGTACTACGAAACGACCAGCGACAACCTCGGCAATCTCGAGATCGACGCGACCTTTGCGCCGGGCACCAATCCTGATCTCGCACTGGTCGACATCCAGAACCGACTCAAGCAGGTCGAGCCGCGCTTGCCGCAACAGGTCGTGCAGCAGGGCATCAGCGTTTTCAAGGCGGCCAATACGTTTCTGATGCTGGTCGCGCTGACCTCCACGGATGGCTCGCGCGATTCCGTGCAATTGAGCGACTACCTGAGCCGCTACGTGTTGCGCGAACTGAAGCGCGCGCCAGGCGTGGGCGCGGCAGAGTTGTGGGACGCCGACGAAGCGTTGCGCATCTGGCTCGATCCGATGAAGCTGCGCGAGTACGGCCTCGGCGCCGCGGAAGTGAACGCCGCGATCGCCGCACAGAACGCCACGGTAACGGCCGGTACGCTGGGCGATGCGCCGTTCGTTCCGGGCCAGCAATTGACGGCCTCGGTGAGCGTGAAGGGGCAACTGATCTCGCCCGCCGAATTCGGGCAGATCGTGCTGAAGGCGCTGCCCGACGGCTCGGCGGTGCGCTTGCGGGACGTCGCGCGAGTCGAACTTGGACGCGACAATTACTCGTACTACTCCCGCCTGAACGGCAAGGCCGCGGCCACCGTCGGTATTCAGCTCGGGCCGCGCGGCAATGCGCTTGAGACGTCCAACGCGATCCGCGCGCGGCTTGCCGAACTATCGAAAGGCTTGCCGCCGGGCGTTGCCGTCGAAATTCCTTTCGACAACGCGCATTTCGTGAAAATCGCGATTCGCGAGGTGCTCGTCACACTGGCCGAGGCGGTAGTGCTGGTGTTCTTCGTGATGTGGCTGTTCCTGCGTGATCTGCGCTACACGCTGGTGCCGACGGTGGTGATTCCGGTCACGCTGATGGGCGCGTTTCTCGCGATGTACGCCTGCGGCCTGTCGATCAATGTGTTCACGATGTTCGGTCTGGTGCTGGCAATCGGGATTCTCGTCGACGATGCGATCGTGGTGGTGGAGAGCGTGCATCGCGTGATGGAAGAGGAGGGGCTGCCGCCGCGCGAGGCCACCCGTAAGGCGATGACGCAGATCGGCGGCGCGATCGTCGGCGTGACCGCGGTGCTGACGGCCGTGTTCGTGCCGATGGCGTTCTTTCCGGGTGGTGTCGGCGGTATTTACCGGCAATTCGCGGTGTCGATGATCGCGTCGATGCTGGTGTCGTCGTTCATGGCCTTGTCGTTGACGCCCGCGCTATGCGCGAATCTGCTGAAGGCGCACAAGAACCCGGTGAGTCAACGCGACGCCCGCCGTGGCCTGCTCGGCTTCGCGGCGCGAGCGGCGAGCCGCTTCACGTCCGGTTTCGACCGGGCCGCGAGCGGCTATCGCGGGCTGACCGCGCGTACGCTGCGCCGTATTGGACCGATGCTGGCGATCTATGCCGTGCTGGTCGGCGCGTGCGCCGCGCTCTATTGGCAGATGCCTGGTGGCTTTTTGCCGAGCGAAGATGAAGGCCAGCTGCAGGTGATGGTGCAATTGCCGGCCGGTGCGACGCAGGCGCGTACGCTTGCGGTGGTCCAGCGCATGGAAACAATCCTGCACGCCGAACCTGCGGTCGCGCACGTCACCAGTGTGGTCGGCTGGAGTTTTACCGGCAGCGGTCAGAACGTGGCGATGGGCTTTGTCGAGCTGAAAGACTGGGGCAAGCGCGACATCGATGCGATGGCCTTGCGCGAACGGCTCAACGAGAAGTTCGACAAGATTCTCGACGGCAATGTGGAGGCGCAATTACCGCCTTCCGTGCCGGGACTCGGGCATTCGGACGGTTTCGTGTTCCGGCTCGAAGATCGCGGCGGAGTCGGGCTGGATGCGCTGAAGGCCGCGCGCGAGCAACTGTTCGCGCAGGCCAAGGCGAGCCCGGTGCTGGCTTCGGTGCATTCGGAGGATTTGCCGGATGCGCCGCGCGTCGAACTCGTCATCGATCGTGCGAAAGCGTATGCACTCGGCGTGCCGTTCGACCGCATCACCGATGTGCTGGGCAGCACCTTCGGCTCGACCTATATCGACGACTTTCCTGCCGGTGGCCGGATGCGCCGCGTGATGATTTCCGCCGACGCCGCCACGCGGATGACCGAGGACGATCTGATGGCGCTCGCCGTGCCGAACTCGTCCGGCGGCATGGTGCCCTTATCCGCGATTGCGTCGCGTCATTGGAGCATCGGTCCGGTGATGCTGACGCGCTATAACGGCTATCCGTCACTCGACGTGAGCGGCCACGCGGCGCCCGGCTACAGTTCGGGCGCGGCGATGGCCGAGATGGAGCGGCTCGCCGCTTCGTTGCCGGTCGGGGTCTCGTATGATTGGGTCGACGCGGCGCGCGAAGAAACCGCGGCGGCACAGCTCACGCCCTTGCTGATCGGCCTGTCGCTGCTGGCCGTGTTCATGGCGCTGGCCGCCTTGTACGAAAGCTGGACGATCCCGCTTGCCGTGCTGATGGTGGTACCGCTCGGCGTGATCGGCGCAATCGCTGCGATGCTGCTGCGGGGCATGCCAAACGACGTGTACTTCAAGGTCGGCATGATTACCGTGATCGGCCTCGCGGCGAAAAACGCGATTCTGATCGTGCAGTTCGCACGCGATCTGTATCGCCGCGGCCTGCCGTTGACGCGCGCCGTGACCGAAGCCGCCGCCGCGCGCTTCCGGCCGATCGTGATGACCTCGGCCGCATTCCTGCTGGGCGTCGTGCCGCTGGTGGTGTCGAGCGGTGCCGGCGCGGAAAGCCGTCGCTCGATCGGCACCGGTGTGTTCGGCGGGGTGCTGGCGGCCACGCTGTTTGGCCTCGTGTTCGCGCCGGTCGCGTTTCATGCGGTCGCCTCGCTAACGTATAGCAAACGACGGCTTGCCGAGTTGCGCCGTAAGCGCGACGAGCGGCGCGCACGGCGGCAGGCGAGCGAAAGCGGCCAGTTGACGAATGGCCGATGACATGACGGCGGCTCCATTGCGCCTCGGCGCAGCCGCCGTCTGAGTTGAGCGCGGCGTTCAGCCGGCCGGCTGATTCACCGCTTGCGCGGGTGCTACACCGGCCGGCGTTTGCGTAGCGGTTGTCGACGCATGCGCGGCCGGCATACAGTCCGCGCGATATTCTGCTTGCAGTTTTCGCTCTGCCTGCTGCAGATCGCTGGGGTATTCGTCGTCGTCGTTGCTGGGGCTGTAGCCGACCGCTTCCAGTTCGCCGAGCTCGTTCATCAGCTGCTTGTGCGTCACTTCGCCCTTGAGCTGCCTGAACGGGTAGTCATTGCATTGCTGCTGCGTGAGAGCCGGCGAAGCCATCGCCGATGCACTGCCGATCAGCAGAAGGGTGGTGACGAGGGTTTTGGTTGCGAGCTTCATTTTCATACCATCCACGATAAGGTTCGAGTCGGACCGCAAAGAAAACAGCGGGATGGCAGTAGGCTAGTGGAGGCGACCTACCGGAGCGGCGTCGGGAAAATGAAATTTGTTTTATCGTTCCGTCGTCAGTTTTAGCGGCCCTGCGGCGAACTTAAATTTTTCTTCATGAAGCGGATATTCATCCGCTATACAACTGCGCGTAGCCTGCTGGCAGGCACTTAGGCAAAGCGGCGACACCCGTCGAAACGCACGCCCGTGCTCTGAACGCGCAAGCCGAATATGGCATCATGTCCTCCTACTGATAACCGGTCGCGCCCGCCGCTTGCATCGGTAGAGCTGGCGGTGGCGCATGCAATGATCATGTCGCGAGTACTGACGATCGAAGACGATGAAATTACCGCGAATGAAATTGTCGGTGAGCTGAAAAGCCGTGGCTTCACCGTCGATTGGGTGGCCAACGGCCGCGACGGCATGGCGCGCGCGATCAGCGAAGACTACGACGTGATCACGCTCGACCGCATGCTGCCGGGCGTGGATGGCCTCACGATCCTCACCACCATGCGCAGTATCGGCATTCAAACGCCCGTGCTGATGTTAAGCGCGTTGGGTGACGTGGATGACCGAGTGCGAGGCTTGCGCGCCGGTGGCGACGACTATCTGACCAAGCCGTTCGACCCCGAAGAAATGACCGCGCGTCTCGAGGTGCTGTTGCGCCGCAGTCAAACGCCGGCAGCACCGCTCGAAACGCATCTGCGAGTCGGCCCGCTCGAACTCGATCTGATTTCCCGCAAGGTTCAGCGTGACGGCGAAGAGATCGTCTTGCTGCCCACCGAATATCGCGTGCTCGAATTCATGATGCGCCATGCGGGGCAAACCATCACGCGCACCATGTTGTTCGAGGCGGTGTGGGGTTATCACTTCGACCCAGGCACCAATCTGATCGACGTGCACATGGGCCGGCTGCGCAAAAAAATCGACCCGCCCGGCGTCACGCCGATGATCCAGACCGTGCGGGGCTCGGGTTATATCCTCGCATGAGCAGACCATTCTGATGGACACAACCTTCCCGGCTCAATCTGCGCTCGGGCGGCGCTGGCATTCCACGACCTTTCGCCTGCTATCGGTTTACGCGGTCATCTTTTCGCTTTCGGTGATGTTGCTGCTGGGCTACATCGGCTGGGCCGTGACCGGCGACATGGAGCGCGAGACCGATGTGGTGATGGACTGGCAACTGGTCTACTTCGATTCGTTGCCTGACTCGGGCCTTGCCGACGCGATTCATCGGCGTATCGAGCATGAGCGCATGCACACCAATTACTACGGCCTGTTCGCTGCCGACGGCAGTCTGCTGGCTGGGGACGTGCTGGTGTATCCGTCGCAACTATCCACCAATCGCACTGGCAAGACGCTCGATCTCGTGCTCTCGATGGCGCGCAACGATCAGGCGCCGGTGGTCCGCGCCATGGCCGAGCGGCGCAAGGACGGCTCCACGCTCGTCATCGCGCGTGATCTGACGCACATCCTGCGGATTCGCGAGACCATCATCAACGCGCTGGTGGGCGGCGGGATCGTGTGCCTGCTTGCAGGCGTGGCAGGCGGACTGGCGCTGAGCGTACGGCAGATGCGCCGGCTGAAAGCGATCCGGCGCGTCACGCAGCGTATTGCGCAGGGCGATCTTGCGCAGCGCTTGCCGATCGGCGGACGCGATGAAGTGGATATGCTCGCGCATCTGGTGAACCATATGCTCGCGGAAGTCGAACGCCTCATGAATGAAGTGAAGGGTGCGTGCGACGGCATCGCACACGATCTGCGCACGCCGCTCGCGCACGTTCGGACCTTGCTGGCGCACGTGGCGGAGCGCACCGATACGCTCGACGACGCCGCGCTGTCGCAGTTGGTGGAGCGCGCGCGCATCGAGACCGATGCATTGCTCGACCGGTTTCGCGCGATGTTGCGTATCTCCGAGATCGGTACGCTGCAGCGGCGCGGTGGGTTCGGAGAGATGCAATTGGAGACGCTGATGCAGGAAGTCGGTGAACTATACGAGCCGCTCGCCGAAAGCCGCTCGATTCAACTATCTGTGCATGTACAACCGGTCGATGCGATTCATGGTGATCGCGCGTTGCTGTTCGAGGCGTTGAGCAATCTGGTGGATAACGCGATCAAGTTCACCCCCGAAGGTGGAGCGGTGCGCATGGAACTTCGACAGACGTCGGCGGGGCCTCAGGTGGACATTGTCGATAACGGGCCCGGCATCGCCGCGGATGAGCGCGATGCGGTTCTGCAGCGGTTTTATCGCGGGGAGAGTACGCGGCATCTGGCCGGATCGGGGCTGGGATTGAGCATCGTGTCAGCGGTGATGCGGGTGCATGACTTCACGATGAAAATAGGCAATGCGCAGCCCGGCACCAGGATTTCCATTGAATGCTGGTCGAGGACGCTCGCATGAGGGTGCTTTATTTTTTCGTTCCGGCAGGGTGGTGAATGCGCGTCCTGTTCGTTGGACCTTCTCATCCGGAAGCTGCGTGGCTGTTCAAGGCGCTGCAGGAGAGCGCCCATAGTCTGCAACGGGCCGATGATCTGCGGGATGGCGTTTTTCTTGCCTCGCAGGAGCCGTTCGATGCGATTGTTTTGATGGTGCTCGAGGTGGGGTCTTATTTTGCCTTGCAAGGGTTCATTGGGGAGTTTGCCACTGCTGGGAGTGGAGCGGCGATTGTTGCTGTACTCGGTGCGGCTACCGCGCAGGATCGCACGAAGATTCTGCGCGCCGGCGCGGATGCTTGCTTTTGCCAGCCCTATTCGTTTATTGAAATGCATGAGCGGATGGCCGCTTTGCAGCGGGTTGGGGGTGCTCGGGGAGGGGTTGGTGGTTTTGCTTCTGCTGCCGCGTCTGTTTTGCCCGCCATGGGTGGGCCATCTTTGGATGCCGCTACCCGGGAGCTCGTTTGCGGCGCCCGGCGGGTTGGCGTGACACGGCGGGAGTTTCTTCTGCTTGAGTGTTTGCTGAGGCAGGTTAATGCGCCTGTGGCCAGGGATCAGCTGATCCGCTATGCCTGGCCTGAGAAGGAGGATGTCGATCCTTCCAGTGTCAATCTTGTCGTGTCCCGGCTGCGACGCAAGCTTTCGGATGATGTGCCGGAGGTTCGGATTGAAACCGTTAGCCGGTTTGGGTATCAGGTTTCTGTTTTGTCTTCCTGATTTGTTTGCCTGCTTGGCGGTTTTTTCTGTGTTCTTGGGGCTTTGGGCTTTCCTTGATCTGGCTTTGGTGCCTTTCCTTGCATTGTTAGTGGTCTATTAGCGTTGCCCCTGTGCGGGGCGGCACTTACTTCTCTTTGCCGGCTGCAAAGAGAAGTAAGCAAGAGAAAGCAGCTCAAACCGCTAATACTAAGTGGGCACCGTGGTTTGCTTGGGGTAGTGGTGCATCTGGAATCAGTGTTCGTGCCCTTGCTTACGCCAGTGACAAGGGCGTCATACTTCCGGCGGCGCTGCGCGCGCCGAAGCGTACTTCTTAAAACCACCCGCTAGTTTTGATGCTCGCATCTCGCCACCGGGTTTCCGGGGTGAGTGCAGGGGCGCCTCGCCGAGGCGAAGCCGACGGCTCCCGCTGCGTAAAAACGAAGCCCGTGGTTTCCCACGCAGACCCGTCCGCGACGCACGCAGTGCGGAGTGGGAGCTGATGAATCCTTTGTCACTAACGCGGAATGTGCGAGAACACGGATTCCAGATGCACCACTACCCGCAGCAGACCACGGTGCCCACTTAGCATGAGCGGTTTGAGCCGCTTTCTTTTGCCTACTTTTCTTTGCGGCAAGCAAAGAAAAGTAGGTGCCGCCCCGCACAGGGGCAACGCTAATAGACCACTAACAAAACAAGGAAAGGCCAAAACCATAAGAACACTGACAAACAAGCGCCGCACAGGCGAACAGTTCAAGCAAACCCCAACGCCGTAGGCAAACAGACAACAACCTCCCTTCTGCGAATCGAGTCAACGATCCGCTCATGAAAACCCAACGGAAAAACTGAAAGTCTGTATTGCAGATGCGGTGATTTCTGATCTCGATATATTCGTCCGGTGGTCACACAGTATCGAAGTCTCCACGGCTATCAGGCATCCTTAATTAAATAAAAGGTGATTCATGAATCAGAAGATGAAGCTGACCCACTTGGTCGGGGCACTGCTATGTATCGGCGTCGTTTCCACCGCACATGCGCAAAGCAGCGTCACGCTCTATGGGCTGCTCGATACGGGTATCGACTTCGCCAGTAATGTGAACGGCAACCATCTCTATCAAATGGCCAGCGGCGTCAGTGCGGGTAGCCGCTGGGGCCTCAGAGGCAAGGAAGATCTCGGTGCCGGGCTCTCTGCCGTGTTCGACCTGGAAAGCGGCTTCAATTCGACTAACGGTAGCTTGGGGAGTGGTCTGGCTTTTTCCCGTAATGCGTATGTTGGTCTCGCCAGTCAGACGGCCGGTACGGTCACGCTCGGGCGGCAGTGGGATCCGATCGTCGATCTCATCGAGCCGTTCTCGCTCAACGATAGCTATGGCGGCTGGTATTTCTCCCACCCCAATGACATGGATAACCTCGATAACGGCTTCGCCATCAGCAATTCGGTGAAGTACACGAGCCCCACCATCGGGGGCTTTACCGGCGAAGCCCTTTATTCGTTCGGCGGGCAGGCCGGGCAGTTCTCGAATAACTCCGCCTATAGCGCGGCAGCGTCGTACACGAACGGACAGTTCTCGATGGGGGCGGGCTATCTGCGCGTCAATGATCCGGAACAGGCAATCCAGAGCTATCAGAACGGCTCGGGCTTTACCAATGCGGTGTACGGCAACTATCTGGCCAATGCCCGCAGTCAAGGCATCTTTGCCGCGGGTGCGTCATATCAGATCGGCAAGTTCAAGGTGATGGGCAACTTCACGAACGTGAATTTCCAGCAGGGCGATGCGGGACAGGACGTCAAATTCCAGAACTACGAAATTGCCGGTACCTTCGCGGCAACCAGTCAGCTGAATCTCGCCGCAGGCTACACCTACACGGATGGCCGCGATCACGCGACCAATCAGGAACCTAAGTATCAGCAGCTCAACCTGAGCGCAGAGTACGAACTGTCGAAGCGCACTGCGGTCTATGCTCTCGCCGCGCTACAGAAAGCCAGTGGCGGTGCCGTTGCGCAGATCGCCGGCTTCGATCCGTCGTCTGACGGCAAGCAGGTGGTCGGACGCGTGGGCATTCGACACTCGTTCTAAAGCATCGGCATCAGGTCAAAGAGCGCGCTGCCCGAAGGGGTAGCGCGCTCTTTTTTGTTCACGAACCAAAATAGATATTGCAGTAACTCGGTGGGCCGACACAGTTGTCGGCGCTGGTGGAGGGCGACGTTGTCGCGCATCCGGATAACAGTAGTCCGGCTGCGGCAGCGGCAACGGCAAACGTGGCAGTTCGTTTGATCGCGGTGCGAAGAGTCATTGATGTCAGGGCGAGAAATGCAGCGTGTTGCGTTTAGTGATAGATCTCAGTGTGCGTAAAGCGTCGAGTTCAGATAGGCGAGCTGTCCGTCCTTCTCCGCATGCACCAGTTCCTGATACACCTGCGCACGCGTCTTCTCTCCAGTCGCCTGACCGTAGGGCGGCACCCACGACCCAGCCGCGTTGACCGCGGCGGTGCTGGTCGCCGCTACCTGCATGGCCGGCGCGGCGTTCTGTTGCGCCTGCGAAGGCGTCGTGGTCGATTGAGCGAAAGCGGAGGCCGTTGCGGTTGCGCCGATGAAAGCGATGGCGAGCGTCATAGATTTCATGTTCGTAATCCTCACAAATAAAATTGGATGGAACCGATGCGCGAACCTCAATGCATTCGTGGATCGGTTGATGAGAAGGATAGTTACCTGGCGTTAGCGGATCGGTGGTGTACGCATGAAAAGATATTTATCCGCTGGCGCGCTGGCAATCCGATGATTCATGGGCTTGTCCGGTGCATGTCATGAACATAAAAAACGTTTCATGAAACGACCGGTTTTGATCACGGGTATGTCACTACGAAAATCTACATTGCGGCTACCCGCACGGTGTGCGGGATCGGTCCGTCAATGCGCGGATCGGGGCCTTCTCTTACCCGGAATCAAACATGAACAAGGCATTGGCAACCACACTCGTCGCGCTGGCCGGCACCTTCAGCGCGGCGGCGCACGCACAAAGCAGCGTCACGCTCTACGGCACACTCGATACCGGCATCGACTACGTCAGCAATCAGAAAACGGCTTCAGGCGGGAAAAGCAACTGGATGATGGAAAGCGGCAATATCAGTACCGACCGCTGGGGCCTGCGCGGTAACGAGGACCTGGGCGGCGGCCTGAGCGCGGTCTTCGATCTGGAGAACGGCTTTAATATCGACGGCGGAAAATTCTCCAATGGCGGCGATGAATTCGGCCGGCAGGCATGGGTCGGCATTGCGAGCAAACAGTGGGGCACCGTGACCATGGGCCGGCAATACGACTTCCTGGTCGATTTCGTCGCGCCGCTTTCGGTGACGGGCTCGGGCTTCGGCGGCAATATTGCCGACCATCCGTTCGATAACGACAATCTCAACAACGATCTGCGCATGAACAACGCGCTGAAATTCCGCAGCGCGACTTATGGCGGCTTCACGGTCGGTGGCGCTTACGCGTTCAGCAATGCGGCCGGTGGCTTCAGCAATAACAACGCCTATAGCCTCGGTGCGCAATGGGCAGACGGTCCGTTCAATCTGGCGCTCGCGTATCTGCAGGTGAACCAGCCGGGCGGCGTCAATCAACCCGCCAATACCGGCGGCGCGGTCAGTAGCAGCGATGGCGACGCGACCTTCACCGGCGCACGCCAGCGCATCTTGGGCGCGGCGGGGCGCTATACGTTCGGTGCGGCGACCGTCGGTCTCGTCTTCACGCGGACCATGCTCGACGATCCGCATCAGATCACGCAGGGCGGCGCGTACTCCACGCTCAACGGCGATATGCTGACCTTCAATAACTACGAACTGAACGCGCGCTATGCAATTACCCCGGCATTCTCGCTGGGCGGCTCGTACACGTTCACAGACGGACATTTCAGCGACGACGGCAGGAGCGTCGCACCGAAGTGGAATCAGTTCATGCTGCAGGTGGACTACGCATTGTCACGCCGAACCGATCTGTATCTGGAAGGCGTCTATCAACATGTGTCGGGGGCGGACGGTATTGCGGTGCTCGGCAATGCGTCGATCTATTCGCTGGCGGCTTCGTCGAGCGATCGGCAGGCGGTTGTGGCAGTGGGGATGCGGCATAAGTTCTGATCGCCGTACACCGCATTGCAAGGCATCGTAAGCGTGTTTGAAAGGCAAACGTCGCCGTTGAAGAACCGGCGACGTTTTTTACGGCATCGTTGGATTCAACTGACAGATTCAACCCGCAGTTTCAATCAGCAGACGCGAGCACCTTTGGATGCGCCGCTTGCGCGTTCGCCACCTGAACGGCAGGCGAGTCCGTAGCGCGGTCCGCCGACCAACCACCGCCCAAGGCCTCAATCAACCCCACTGAGGCCAGCAGACGCCGCGTATTGAGGTTCAATGCGTCGATCTGGGTAGTGAGTTCGGTGGTTTGCGCGGTCACGACATCCAGATAGCTGACCACGCCGTCACGATAGCGCGACATCGAAAGCGTCAGCGTGCGTTGCGCGGCGACCAGCGCCTCGTTCTGCTGCGTGGCTTCGTCGCCGAGATGATGCAACTGGGCCAGGTTGTCTTCGACCTGCTGGAAGGCGAGCAGCACGGCGGCCTTGTACTTCGCACCGTTCTCGGCGAGCTTGGCGCGCGCCTGTTGCGTGATCGCTTCACGGCGGCCGCCGTCGAATAGCGTGAGCACGAGGCTCGGTCCGACCGACCAGATTTCGTTCGGCGCCATCAGCCAGGGAGAAAGCGTGTCGCTCTGATAGCCACCGTCGAGTCCGAGCGAAATGTCCGGGAAGAATGCGGCCTTGGCCACGCCGATTTGCGCATTGGCCTCGGCAACGCGCCGTTCGGCCGCCGCGATGTCGGGGCGCCGTTGAAGCAGCGCCGCGGGCACGCCGGTTGGAATCGACGGCAGGTATGCCGTTTCGATTGCCGGCGCAAGGGTGAATGTCGATGCGGGCGCGCCGGTCAGGCTGGCGATCGCGTGCTCGTACAGCGCGCGGCGCGCGGTGATGTCGTCGGCGGAAGCGCGCGCGGTGTCGAGTTGCGTCTGCGCACGCGAGACGTCGAGGTCGGATGCAATGCCACCCGCGTGACGGCTTAACGTAAGCTTGAGCGCGTGCTGGTAGGTGTCGATCGTGTCGTTGAGCAATTGCTGTTGTTCGTCCAGCCCGCGCAGATTGAAGTACGCGCTTGCCAGATTCGCCTGCAAGCTCAAGCGTACTGACTCGAGATCGGCCTCGCTCGCCTGCAGCGCCGAGCGCCCTGCCGACACCTCATTGCGGATCTTGCCCCATAGGTCGAGGTCATAGCCGATGCCGACGTCGACCGTATTCGTGCCATACACCGCGGGCTGACCCACGCCACGCAGCGGGCGGTTGTCCGATTGCCTTTGGCGTTCGCCCGACGCTTCTGCGCCGATGGTCGGAAACAAGCCCGAGCGGGCTTGCGACAGATAGGCGGTGGCTTCGTCGTGGCGCGCCATCGCCGCGGCCACGTCCGGATTGGCGGCGGCCACCTGAACTTCGAGACGGTCGAGTACTGGATCGCGATACGCAGTCCACCACGCGTCGCGCGGCACGCGGTCGGCGGGTCGGGCGAGCTGCCACGCGCCACCTTCCTTGAAGGTCGTTGGGATGCTGGTGGCCGGCGCCTGATAGGTCGGCGCGAATGAGCAGCCGCTCATCAGCGCCGCGGCTGTCAACGCGATGCAGATGCGGCGCTTAGCCATGAGCGCTCTCCGCCGGCCGACGCGCGGCTAGCGAGGTGTCCGTCGTACCGGCCGGATTGCCCTCGAGCCGCACTGCATCGCCCGAGGCGAGCGAGTCGGGCGGATTGTCGATTACGCGGTCGGTTGGATTGAGACCTGAGGCGATCTCGACGTGCGTGCCGAGATCGGTGGCGATCAACACCGATTTGAGCACCGCACGGTTGTCGTTGCCGACCACGGCGACCTGCAAACCGTTCTGCCGGAAGATGAGCGAGCTGGCCGGAATCGACAAGGCATGCGAGTTGGTCGGCAGGGCGAAATGCACCTCGGTGTATTCGCCGGGAATCAGCAGGCCGTTTTGATTGTCGACCGCGAGTTGCACCAGCAACGTGCCGGAGGAGGGCGTGATCGCATCGTCGGTGTCGACGAGTTTGGCATTGAACTTCACGCCGGGGCGTTCGGGCACGGTGAGCGTGGCGGTCATGCCGGGTTTGATGGCGGCGGCTTCGTCCTGCGGCACGCTCACATAGACGCGCAATTGACGTGCGTCCGACACGGAAAACAGTTCGGGTCCATTGCCGCCGCCCGCATTGATGAGCGCGCCGATATCGGTGGTGCGTGCGGTGACGATGCCGTCGAATGGGGCGGTGATGCGCTTGAACGATTCGAGTGCTTCGAGACGCCGTACATTGGCTTCTGCCGCCGCTACCGTCGCCTGCTTGGCAACGAGATCGCTGGTCTTTTCGTCGGCATCCTGCTGTGAAACTGAGTCCTGTTGCAGCATCTTGGTCCAGCGCGTTGCCGTGGAGGCGGCGAGTTTCTCGTTGGCCACCGAATTCTGCAAATCGGCGCGAGCCTGCTGCAATTGCTGATCGAGGTCGGGCGTATCGATCACCCCGAGCAACTGGCCGGCTTTGACGTGCGTGCCGATATCGGCGTACCACGCATGCAGATACCCGGACACGCGCGCGTAGATCGGCGCGTTGACGAAGGCGGACAGTCGCCCGGGCAACACCAGCGCCTGCGCGTCGAGGTCGTGTTTGGGTGTGTACGCAACCACCGTCGGCACGGCTTGCTGGGCTGACCAGGTGGTGAGTTCCTGCTTCGCATGCACGCGGCTGGCAATGCCGCTCGTCACGATGCCCGCTGCCGCCAGCAGCGCGACGATGCCGACTAGCTTCAGATGACGCAACCGCTTCGGCGAATTGATCTCGATCTCAGTGGACATGATGGACTCCGGGTTCGGATGATGAGTGATCGTGCGAGGGATCGTTGGATGAGTTTTGCGACGGGCCGTGCGATGGACCGTGACCCGCGGCATTGCGCCGATGCACGAGGCTGAACACGACCGGCACGAACAGCAGTGTGGCGAACGTCGCGCAAATCAGGCCGCCGATCACGGCGCGGCCGAGCGGTGCGTTCTGCTCGCCACCATCGCCGAGGCCGAGCGCCATCGGCGCCATGCCGATGATCATCGCGAGCGCCGTCATCAACACCGGGCGAAAGCGCGTGAAGCCGGCTTCCATCGCCGCGACCAGCGCATTGCCGGTCACCGCCAGCCGCTCGCGGGCGAAGCTCACCACCAGAATGCTGTTGGCGGTCGCAACGCCCATGCAGAGAATCGCACCGGTCAGCGCGGGCACCGAGAGCGGTGTATGCGTGGTGAACAGCATCCATACGATGCCGGCCAACGCCGCGGGCAACGCCGTGACGATCACGAATGCGTCGCTCCACGAATGGAAGTTCACGACGATCAGCAGATAGATCAGCAGAATCGCGCCGACCAGACCTAGCGACAAACCGAGGAACGCGCTGTTCATCGTCTGTACCTGGCCGCGCAGCGTGACGATCGAGCCCTTCGGCACGTCCTTGGCGGTTGCATGGACGATGTCCTGAATCTTCGCTGCGACGGCGCCGAGATCCTGACCTTGAGTGGTCGCGAACACGTCGTAGAGCGGCTCGATGTTGTAGTGCGACACCACCGCATTGCCGACGCCGCGCGCAATGGTCGCAATGCCGCCGAGAATCTGCGCCTGGCCGCTCTTGCCGGTTACGGGTAGGTTGCTCAGATTCGACAGGGACGTCATGCGGTATTGCGGGGTTTGCGCGACGATCGGATACGATACGCCGTTCTTCGGATTCAGCCAATACGTCGGCGAAACCTGGCTCGTGCCGGAAAGGCTCGCCACCACGGAATTGGTCACGTCCTGTTCGGTGATGCCGAGTTGATCGGCACGCGAGCGGTCCACCGACACGGTGAACTGCGGATACGTCGACGCCTGCTGGATACGCGTATCGGCAATGCCGGGAATCATGCGCATGCGCCGCATCACTTCGCTGGCATAGCGATGATTGGCCGCCTGGTTCGGCCCCGCCACCTGCAGATCGATTGGCGCGGGAGCACCGAAATTCAGAATCTGACTGACGATATCGGCCGGCAGGAACGCGAAGGCCGTTCCCGGGAACTGGCGCGGCAGCGTTTCGCGCAGTGTGCGCACGAATCCCGCGGTGGGTTCGTGATTTTCGTTCAGCGAGATCAGAATGTCGCCGTCCTGCGGTCCGATCGTGCCGCTGTTGTTATAGGTCAGGTTGATGCCGCTATTGGGCAGGCCGATGTTGTCGACGATACTGCGCAACTGGTCAGGCGGAATCGCGCGGCGCACCGCGTTCTCGATCAGATCGAATTGCGCGGCGGTATCCTCGACCCGCGTGCCGATCGGGGCGCGCACGTGGATCGAGATTGCCCCGGAGTCGATATCCGGGAAGAAATTGCGGCCGAGCCATGGCGCGAGCAGGAAGGACGCGCCGACCACGATCAGGAATCCCGTGACGAAACGCTTGCGATGCGTGAGCGCAAGGCCGAGTACGATCCGGTACACGCTGCGCACGCGCTCGAAACGATGCTCGAAGCCGCGTTGAAAGCGCACCAGCGGATTGCGCGACGGTGCCGGATGAGAGTTGCCGCCATGCGTGCCCATCACCGCGGCCAGTTCGCCGGAGGCGTGACCGCCCGATGCGTGCGGACGCAACAGGTATTGCGCCAGCATCGGCACGAAGGTGCGCGAGAGGATGAACGACGCGATCATCGCGAAGATCACCGCTTCGGCCATCGGCACGAACAGGAAACGCGCGATGCCGTCGAGCAGCAGCATCGGTACGAACACGATGCAGATGCAAAGCAGCGAAACGAAGGCGGGCGCAACGATTTGCGCGGCGCCGTCCATGATCGCGCTGCGTACGTCCTTGCCCTGTTCGAGATGCCAGTTGATGTTTTCGATCGTGACGGTGGCGTCGTCGACCAGAATCCCCACCGCAAGCGCGAGACCGCCGAGCGTCATCACGTTGAGCGTTTCGCCCATGGCGGCCAGGCCCGCAATCGCAGCCAGCACCGCAAGCGGAATCGACGCCGCGATGATCAGCGTCGAGCGCCAGCTGCCGAGGAACAGCAGAATCATCAGTGAAGTGAGCGCGGCTGCGATCACGCCTTCACGCGCCACGCCACTCACCGCGCCTTTCACGAAGGTCGATTGATCGCCCATTGTCACGAGCTTCAGTCCGGGCGGCAGCGTCGCCTCGATGCGCGGCAATTGCGCCTTGACGCCGGAAATGATGTCGAGCGTCGACGCGGAGCCGTTCTTCAGAATACTCATCAGCACCGCGCGATGACCGTCCACGCGCACCACGTTGCCTTGCGGCGGATAGCCGTCGCGCACGTGAGCCACATCGCGGATATAGATCGTCGCGCCGTCCACCGTCTTGATCGGCAGCGCGTTCAGTTCGTCAAGCGCGAGCGGGCTGTTGTTCAGCTTGATGTTGTATTCGAAGCGGCCGATCTTCTCCGTGCCCGCCGGAATGATCTGATTCTGCTGGGCGAGCGCGGTGGCGACGTCGTTGGCCGAGAGTTTTTTCGCCTGCAAGGCTTGCGGATCGAGATCGATCTGCACTTCACGGGTCTTGCCGCCATACGGGGTCGGAATCGCCACGCCAGGCACGCTCAGCAATTGCGGGCGAATGAAGTTGGTCGCGTAGTCGGCGAGTTTCTGTTCGTCGAGTGTGTTGCTAGTTAGCGCCAGTTGCAGCACCGGCACCGTGGACGCGTTGTAGTTGAGAATCTGGGGAGGCGTGGTGCCGGGCGGCATCTGCTTGAGCACCGTTTGCGACACCGAGGTCACCTGCGCGGTGGCGGTGCGGATATCCACGGTCGGCTGAAAGAAGATCTTGACGATGCCATAGCCGCGAAACGATTGTGACTCGATATGCGCGATGTCGTTGACGGTCGTGCCGAGCGTGCGTTCGTAGTAGGTGACGACGCGTCCGGACATGTCGTCCGGTTGCAGGCCGGCGTAGTTCCAGACCACGCTGATCACGGGAATGCGGATGTCGGGAAAGATATCCGTCGGCGTGCGCAACGCGGCAAGCGGGCCGATCAACAGGATCAGCATCGCAAGCACGATGAACGTGTAGGGCCGGGTCAAAGCTAACCGGACTATTTTTAACATCGAAGGCTGCTCCGTTCAGAGGCGCGATTGAATCTGCGCGGGCGTGTGGCGGTTAGGGCTCGCACCAATGGCGCGGCCCGGTAAACGGCATTCTGGAGAGCGGGCCCTAACAGCCGCGGACTAAACAAATGAAACTAGTTTTAGGAAGCGAAGAGGGTGCGCGCGATTGCGTCGAAAGCCGCGTTGCAACGGCTTTAGCGCTGCATGCAGCGCTAAAGCTCCGTCATAAAACCTGCGAATGGGGCGGTGTCAGCCGAACAGATAGCCTGACCCTCGAATGGTGCGAATCAACGGACGCTCGCCGGGCGTCTCGACTTTCTTGCGCAAACGGCCTACGTGTACGTCGATCAGGTTAGTGCCCGGATCGAAGCGGCAGCCCCAGACGGCTTCGAAAATCATCGTGCGTGTGAGCACCTGGCCGGCGTGGCGCATCATGAATTCGAGCACGCGGAATTCGGTGGGTTGCAGATCGAGCTCGCGCTGCCGGTAGGTGACTTTGCGGCGCACCAGGTCGAGTTCCAGCGCGCCGTTGCGCAGCAGCGTCTCAGCTTTGGCGTGACGTGGGCGACGGCGCAACAGCACCTCCACGCGCGCGAACATTTCTTCGGGCGAGAACGGCTTGGTCAGATAGTCGTCCCCGCCGGCGCGCAGACCTTGAATGCGCTGATCGACATCGGACAGCGCGCTCATCACGAGCACCGGCGTTTCCATGCCGACGCCACGCATCGTCGCCACGATGGTCAGGCCGTCGAGATCGGGCAGCATGCGGTCGAGTGTGACGACGTCGTAATCGCCCGCCATCACCTTTGCCATGCCTTCGCGGCCGGTGCGCGCCACGTCGACGGAAAAACCGCTCGCGCTGAGCGTGCGTACGATGTCGTGGGCGATCAACTCGTCGTCTTCGATCGTCAGTATTTTGGGCATGATGCGCGAGCCCGGTTCAGGCCACCGCCCGCAAGGCAACCGGGCGGTCCGGCGCACGATACTGGCTGACCGCGAAGTCGATGAAACTGCGCACACGCATCGACAGGTAATTGCGGCCGGAGTAGAGGATCGACACCTGGCGTGGGCCGCCGTTGATTTCGAACTGTTCAAGCAAGGGGACGAGCGAGCCTTGCACGAGATCGTCGGCGATGATCGGCAGCGGCAGCAAGGCGATACCCATATGGTTAAGTGCGGCCACGCGCACCATCGCGCTGCTGGTGGCGGTGAGTGCGCTGCCGGTGTTGACGCGATAGATGCCGTCGGCGTCCGCGAACTCCCAGGCGCGCGACGAACCGTCGGAAACCATCAACAAGCCATGGCGGTTCAATGCCGCCGGATCGCGAGGAGCACCGTGACGCGCCAGATACGCGGGGGAGGCGACCGTCATTTCATCGACGCTTGTCAGTGTGCGACTTACCAGCGAGGAGTTGGCGAGCCGGCGGTCGTCGGAGAAACACACATCGAAACCACCTTCCACGAGATCGATATGGGTATCGAACGTCGTCACGTCGAAGTCCACGCGTGGATGCAGCGTGCGATACGCGGCCAGCAATGTGCCCAGGCCGGCGGTCGCGAACGTCATCGGTGTGGCGATGCGCAACGTGCCCTGCGGATCGCGCGTGGTCTCCAGCAGGTTCGATTCCATCTCGTCGAGCTTCTCGATGATCGTGCGGCAGCCGTCGAGATACTCGCGGCCGACATCGGTCAGCGAAAGACTGCGCGTGGTGCGGTTCAGCAAACGCATATTCAGATGCGCTTCCAGCGTGCCGACGCTGCGCGTGACCGCCGCCGCCGACATGCCTAATTGTCTCGCCGCAAGATTGAAGCTGGCGAGATCGACCACCCGTGTGAAGACACGCATCGCTTGTAGCTGGTTCATGTTGGAACAGTAGAGAAGGACGATGGCTGCATCATCGGCGATCGCAGATAAAACGGCACTGCTAGGTGGATTAAGTCTTTTTTAATTTTGTGCAATGTTCATGAACTGCTCGGGCGACCCTGCATCCCGATCCGTTCGTGAACGATCAGCAAGACTAAGCGACGCGCAAAAAAAGAGCGCGGCCAGAGCCGCGCTTCGGAAAGAGACCTGAATGAAAGTAACCGCTATGAGGCGGCGACGGAAGTATAGATGCGGAGCCCCGCGAGGTGCATGCGCTCTCTGAAATGCAGTGCTGCGCGAAACGCAACAAGCGGTGGCCGTTCTCGAGCCGGTTGATCCAGCTGATCCAGCTGCTTCAATTGAGCATGCCGTGTACTTCGAGCGAGGCTTCCAGTTGCTGTGTCAACGCGTGATGCAGCCTGGCAAGGCTCTCGGTGGGGAGTGCAAAACCAGCCCACCCCAGGCCGGAATGCCGCAGAAACAGCACGGCGCCGTCGTGCAGCGGATGTTTTTCGGCGTGCCAGCACGGATCGATTTCAATCACGTACTGATGGGTGCGCACGGGTTCCTTCGGCACTTCCGGGCGCATCGTAGCGCGCAGCGCACTGAGATGCTCGATCACGGCGTCCAGATCGGCCGCTTCGAGCAGTACCGCACGGTCCTCGATGGTGATGCGAACCGCGTTCTGTCCGTATTCGTTGACTCTTTCGATGCTCATGGGGCGCGACATATCTTTGCTCCTTCCTGCTCTCACGGTGAGCAAATTATGGCGCTGCCTCTCTTAACCAGGTCTTAAAGAGCACGATCAGGGGATGAAACTTTGTTTAAGGAAACCGCCTGGCACGATTTCCGCCGCAGCGCACAATTGTCTGATGTTTTTTCTTGCGTGCAGGCCAATGACCGGCGCATTGGTCATATGTAAAAGAGGCCGGATGTTTCAATATAGAAACATTTTTAGTCACGTAGGAAATTGGTGTCGAAATGCTTAATCGTGAAGGTCTCGATAAATGTGCGGTTAGCCACATTGGCACTGTCGATAAATTCCCAATTTGCGAATAAAAGCCTGGTTTAACGTTCATTATTTGCGAGGTTTTGATTTCACGTTTGAAACATTTCTGTATGTGATTTCGATGAATGACCGTCGCGAATCCGATGATCCGTGCCGCGTTGGCGCGCCGGCGTTGGAGCTTGAACGCGGCCCTGTACAAGGTTCTTCGACCTTCTGGTGGTCGACAGGCCGCTCCGAACCGTCGCTATGCCGGCTCATATGCCGACAGTCATATGAAACGCACAATAATGTTTTACGTCATACATCGAATTTCTCAATACGGATTTGTTTTTCAAATTTACTATAGCTCGGCATTCGGCTAACATCACGCATAATCCGTTAAGCGGCGTTGCCGGTGGTTTTCATCCACCGTAATTCAATTCGTCCATATAGTCCGGCCGACGGGGCAGCGGGGTCCACAATGTACGACAGCTTGGGGAAAGATCATGCCGCACTTGCATCTGGATACTGCGAGGATTACCTGGTTACATACGCCGACGCTCAACGTGCGTAGTGCAGCGCGGCGAATCGGCGTGCTGCTGTTCGACGGCTTCTGGCTGCTGGGGCCAGGCACGGTGGTCGAGATGTTCCAGACCGCCAACGAACTCTCGGGCTCGCGGGCTGGCGAAGAGCCGCCTTACGAAGTGCAGTTTCTGTCGATGGACGGGGGCAGCGTCGCGAGTTCCTCGTCGGCGCGGATCTGGACTGATCGAATCGACACACGTTATGGCAGCGGTTTCGACGTGCTGTTCATCGCAGGTGGCTACGGCGCACATGAGGCCGCGCTCGACGAACGCTTGCTGGGCTGGTTGCGCTCGGTGCAAACGCGAACCCGTGCGATCGAGACGATCGGGGAGGGCCGTCTCGTGCTGGAAGCAGCGGGGCCCGCTGAGCATGACGGTCTGCAGGTGAATCGCTATCTGGGCAGCGCCACGGCCGATGCTGTGCGCAGCGCCGCCAACGATCGTAACGACTGCGCACGCAGCGCGCTGATGTTCATCAAGCGCGATCTCGGCGCAGAGCTCGCGCGCAGCGTCGCCGATCGCGTGATGCCAGGTATGGCCGCGACCTGGGTGCCACTACCGGCTGAGGGCGGCACACTCAGCGTCGCCGAGAAAATCCGTGCCGCCGCGCGCTGGATGGAGGCGAATTGCGATCGGCCGGTGTCGGTTGCCGACGCGGCGCAAGTGGCGGCGATGAGCGAGCGCAATTTTCTGCGGCGCTTCAAGCATGAAATGCAGGTCACGCCTTCTGACTATCTGCTGCAGGTGAGGCTGCGTATTGCCTGCAACTTCCTGACCGAAACTGAATTGCCGGTCGACAAGATCGCGCGCCGCAGCGGCACCGGCAACGGCGATCGCCTCGCGAAGATATTCCGCAAGCGTATGGCGCTGTCGCCCACCGAATATCGCGCGCGCAGCCGGGTGGCGACAGAGGCGTAAGCTTGGGCAGGCGCCGTGCAGACGGTGCAACTCAGGGTGCAACTTGGAGCGGACGGGCGCGTGTGCAACGGGGTGCGCAACGGCGTGTGTAACCGTGCGTGCACCGGTGCGTGCGTCGGCGGTCGTGTTTTCTGCTGGCGGGCTTCTTACGAGCATAGTGGCCATGGGCAACAAGGTAATGGCGACAGCATTGCCGGAGGTGAAACTCATCGAGCCCGAGGTGTTTTGCGACGAATTTGGCTTCTGTTTCGAGAGCTTCAGCGCGGATGAGTTTACCGACGACGTCTCGCAAGGTTTCAATTTCGTGCAAGACCGTCATCTGCGGGCAGTGCGTGGCGTGTTGCGCGGCTTGCACTATCAGGTGCATCGGCCGCAAGGTCGGCTCGTGCGCGTGGTGGTGGGAGAGGTGTTCGACGTCGCCGTGGACGTGCGGCTCAATTCGCCGACGTTCGGCAAGTGGACCGGCGCATACCTGAGCGCGGCCAATCATCGGCAGGTGTGGGTGCCGCCTGGCTTCGCACACGGTTTCGTCGTGCTGTCCGACGTCGCCGAATGCCTGTGGAAGACCACCGAATACTGGTTCCCCGAACTCGAGCGCTGCATCTTGTGGAGCGATCCTGACATCGGCATCGACTGGCCGATCGAAATCGAGCCGATCCTCGGCGCGAAGGACGCAGCGGGTCGGCGTCTTTACGAAGCGGAAAATATCGCCTGAACACTGCGCATGCACACACACGCAGCGGTTCAACGGCGTTGGTTCAGCGTGTCGCCACCACGGCGCCCACGCTCGCCGCAACCACCAGCAGCGTGCCTGCGATCTGTAGGGCGCCCATCGGTTGATGCAGCACCATGAAACCAGCCAGCGCACCGATTGCCGGTTCGACACTCATCAGGATACCGAATGATGAGGCTGGCATGTGGCGTAACGCCACCATCTCCAGCGCATAGGGTAACAGTGGGACCAGCAACGCGAGGCCCGCGGTTGCAGCGATCTGTCCTGCGGCGATGTGTATGCCACTTTGCGCGAAGCCAAACGGCGTGGCAACCAGCGCCGCGGCGATCAGCGACACCGACAATCCTTCGAGGCCGGCGAACACCGTGCCGGTCTTTTTCATGAGCACGATATAGCTGCCCCAGCCGAGCGCGGCCCCGAACGCTAGCAATACGCCGAGCGGTTCGCCGATCCAGCCCGCGCGATCACGCGAGAGCAGCAGCACGCCGGCAATCGCCAGTGCCGGCCACACTATTGCTCGCGCGCGGCGCACCGCGAAAGTCGCTACTGCGAGCGGCCCAAGAAAATCGATCGCGACGGCGAGCCCCAATGGAATTCGCTGAAGCGCCGCGAAAAAGCACAGCGTCATGCCGGCCATCGCGGCGCCCAACGCACCGGCCGCGAGCCAATGCGAACGCGAGTAGGTGAAGAAACGCGGGCGCACCAGCAACGCAAGCACGACGGCTGCCCAGCAAAGACGCAACCAGGTGGTGCTGAGCGAGCCGTACTCAGCCATCGTCGGTGCGGAGAGCGCGGCGCCGAACTGCACGCTCGACATCGACAGCACGCACAGGAGCGCTGCCCCGGCTGCGGCACTGACGGGCTTCACGGAAGCTGGTGTTGGCACAGAATTCAGCGCGGATTTGATGGTGGTGTCCTGCATCTTGGCCTCGTTACCGCTCTTTGGATGGAGTGGAAGCTATCTTATCGGTGCAGGCGGTATTAAGATAAGTTGATATTTCTTATGACCACTTCAAGAAACGTGATGACCCGAGATCTCGACAGCACGCTCCTGCGCGCGTTCGTCACCGTGGCGGAAACCGGGGCCGTGGGTGTGGCGGCGACCCGCCTTGCGCGCACTCAGGCGGCGGTGAGCATGCAATTGCGCCGGCTCGAAGAAGAGTTGGGACAGCGGTTGCTCGACCGCTCGTCGCGTGGCGTACAACTCACCGAAGCAGGACATCTGCTGCTGCCGTTCGCGCATACGATCCTCGGGGCGGGCGCCGATGCGCGGCGGGCGCTCAGCGCGGGGCAGGTGTCCGGCACGGTGCGGCTCGGCATGCTCGAAGACATCGCGGTCGGTCGCTTGCCGCGCGCGCTGCGGCGCTTTTCTGTCGCTTATCCGCAGGTGGCGCTGGAGATTGTTGTCGATACCAGCTCGGCTTTGTCGAACCGGCTTGCGGATGGCGGCCTCGACGTGGTGGTGGGAGACCCCGCGCTGGTCGACTCGGTGCCGCTGTTGACGTGGACGCAGCCGCTCTTCTGGGTCGGCGCGCGCGGGTTTAGTCGTGACGGTGACGCCGTGCTGCCGGTGGTGGCGTTCGGCGGCGCGTGCCTGTGGCAGCAACAGGTGTTGACGGCGCTGCGGCGCGCGGGGATTGCGTGGCGCATTGTGTGCACCAGCACCAGTTTGCCGGCGGTGCAGTCGGCCGTGGAAGCGGGGCTCGGTGTGTCGGTGCTGCTCGACGGCAATATCCGCTCTGAGTCGATGCGCGTGCTCGGTCAGGCCGATGGATTGCCCGATGCGCCGAGCGCCGATTTCGGGCTCTTCATGCGCCCGGTCTCGGGTGCGCAGGCGGCCGCCGTGCAGACATTGCAGACGTTCCTGTGCGAGGAATTGCATCTTGGTTTGCGGGAGAGCGAGCCGCTTGTGGTGCCGGCGGGCTAGTAGGGCAAGCTGTGCCGGCAGCATGCCGGCACGCACGTCGGCACGCCCATCCCATGTGAGTTTTTACGACATTTTTTCTTGAGACGCCTACGCGCGAAATCTACACTTCGTGCATCTTGATAGCGCGAGGTGCTCAACGTGAAGCGACGTGCAACGACGCAGCAATCCGTCCGTATCGATTACGTGTGTCACGGCGTGGGCCGTGTCGAACTGCGCCGCTTCGATCCATCGCGCGATTCGTATGTCGCGTTGACCGCGCTGCTGCATCGCGCTTTCACACGACTCGGTGCGATGGGGCTGAATTGCACCTGTGTGGATCAAACGGTGGAGACGACTCGTTCACGCGCAACGCGCGGCGATTGCTACGTGGCGGTCTGCGAAGGACGCATTGTCGGCACGATGACACTATATGCACCTGACCGTGAGTCGTCGTGCGAACTCTACCGGCGCGACGATATTGCCAGCCTCCGTCAGTTCGGCGTGGAGCCGGTGTGGCAGGCGCGTGGCATCGGTACGCTGTTGATCGCTTTCGCTGACCACTGGGCCGCGACGCGCGGCTATGCGGAGCTCGCGCTCGATACGCCGCAACCGGCGGCACACCTGATTGCGTTTTACAGAGGGCAGGGGTTTCGCATTGTCGATTTCGTACGTTTTGACGGCAAGCACTACGACAGCGCGATCTTGAGCAAGCCGCCTGTGGCGACGCGTACGCTCGCAAGCTGGTCGCACAGGTTGACTGTGCCGACGAGGATCGCGCGCGCGGCGTGAGGTGGGTGCGCTGGCGATAAAAACCCCGATGCGGGCAGCAACTATTGCAATACCGTGTGGCAAGTATTGCAACGCGCTGCTGATCCTCGCACCGGGGCGGGTGTTTCTTCTTACCTGTTCGATGCGGAGGTCAGCGTCGCATCACGCCCATCAGCAAGGTGACAAGGAAGATCACCACGAAGATGAAGAACAGGACCTTGGCGATTTCCGTCGCGCCTGCGGCAATGCCGCCGAAGCCGAATACCGCGGCGATGATCGCGATGATGAAGAAGATTACAGCGTATCGAAGCATGGGGCCTCCCACCGATGGATTGCTGGATCGAAGTTGAAAACGGCTACTCGTTGTGGGCACTGCGTGCTTTGACGGGTTGTTGCCGGCGAGCGATATACAGCAATAGGTGTGCCCAGCAGCAGGACGAACAGGGCGCTCCTGTTCCGCGAGCTGAAACTCAATCAGCTGATGATCTTCGAACGTGTGCTGGAAACGTGCTTCGTCGTGCCGCCACCTCATATAATTCGGAACCCTTATGAAGCGATTGATCGATGCCGATTCGTTCGGCTCGTGATTGGCTTGATCTTGGGGAATTCAGCGTGTGCTGAACGAGGCGCGCTCCACAACAAAACCCATCTGTCCGCCGGCGTCACTGTCGCGTTGCTGCAACAGCACGGCATCCGCGTATCCGCGGAGTAGCAGGTTGCCGAACTGGCTACGGAAATCGAAACACCAATCCAGCAAGTGAGACACGCAGTCAATTTAAACGTGTAGTCCACGATATTGCCCGTGTCACGTCGAATCCACCGATAACGTTTGCGCAGCCTTAATCTACGGGCTATTCCACTTGAGTGAATGAAGCAAAGAAGCTGTTAACTAGAATTTAACATTCACCGATTTTAAAAATAATTAGCTAAAAATTAACGATTTCATAAACATTCGGAAAACGTTTGCGCCGGTT
This sequence comes from Paraburkholderia sediminicola, assembly GCF_046026675.1. Lineage (GTDB taxonomy): Bacteria > Pseudomonadota > Gammaproteobacteria > Burkholderiales > Burkholderiaceae > Paraburkholderia > Paraburkholderia sediminicola_F. The sequence goes on from NZ_JAQQEY010000001.1 coordinate 1,374,480, forward strand.
TAATCCCCTGGCTTCGTCGGCAAAGAGCCCGCTTCACGGCTGCGCCGTACCGCCGCGGGCGCGCCACATAGGGGAAATCCATTGTGAGATAAGGTGAAATACGCGTTAGAATGCGCGTCGATTCACCATCAACGGCCGCTCGTTCAAACGACGCTCACCTGAATCCAGCCGGCAGTTATTGCATCCGGTCGAATCGTTCATGGCGTATACGGGAACTGCCAGTAATTATCGGCGCCGGGCAAGTCAGATCGGTAAATATCGGGGTACGATGTTAACGTGTGCTCCGCATAGCCTGCCGCCAATAAAACATTCGAATAAAGATCGAGGACATATGCCAACGAGAGTTCTGTCGATTTTCGGCACGCGGCCGGAAGCCATCAAAATGGCGCCGCTGGTCAAACAACTGGAAGCTGACGCCGGCATCGAGTCGGTGGTCTGCGTGACAGGACAGCATCAGCAGATGCTCGATCAGGTACTCGATCTGTTCCAGATCAAGCCGCATCACAATCTCGCCCTGATGACCGGCAACCAGACGCTCAACGGTCTGGCTTCGCGCCTCATCGCGTCGCTCGACGACGTGCTCGCAACCGTTCAACCGGATCGTGTGCTGGTGCACGGCGATACGACCACCGCGTCCGTGGCGGCGCTGGCCTCGTTTCATCGGCGGATTCCGATCGGTCATGTGGAAGCGGGCCTGCGTACCGGCAACCTGATGCAGCCGTGGCCGGAAGAAATGAACCGCCGCGTGGTCGACGTCATGAGCGATCTGATGTTCGCGCCGACCGCGAGCTCGAAAGCGAACCTCGCGCACGAAGCGCTGCACGGCAGGATCATCGTGACCGGCAATACGGTGATCGACGCACTGAACCTCACCACCGCGCGCATCGACAACGACGCTGCACTGCGCGCCGAGCTCGACGCCCGCTTGCCGTTCCTCGGCGGCACGCTGCCGGTGTTGCTCGTCACGGGCCATCGCCGCGAGAGCTTCGGTGCGGGCTTCGCGAATATCTGCGCGGCCCTCGCGGCTCTGGCCATGACCAACAGGGTCCAGATCGTCTATCCGGTGCATTTGAATCCGAATGTGCGCGGCCCGGTGCAGGAAGCCCTCGGCACGGCGCGCAACGTGCATCTGATCGATCCGCTGGACTACCTGGGTTTTGTGCGTCTGATGCAGCGCGCCTCGATCATTCTCACCGACTCCGGCGGCGTGCAGGAAGAAGCCCCCGCGCTCGGCAAACCGGTGCTGGTGATGCGTGACGTGACCGAGCGTCCGGAAGCGGTGGCGGCCGGCACGGTGCGCCTCGTCGGCACGGCGCGCGAAGCGATCGTACGCGCGGTGACGGGTTTGCTCGACGACGCGGGCGAGCGCGACGATTTCGCGCATCGCGTGAATCCATACGGCGACGGCCATGCATCACGACGGATCGTCGCGGCGTTGACCGGGCGTCCGTTCGACGAGTTCGTCAACGACGGCATCGGTGGGACGGGGCAGGTTCCGAACGTGCAACGCGCAGGAGCTGTGCAATAGCACGGCGCGGGATCGCAGTTCCAGACAATCCATGCAGTGCGAATCAGCTTCACTGTTTGCGCTCTAATTAAGAGAAAAGACAACGTGACCCCCCATACGCCAATGCGCCGCCTCGCGCGCCCCCGCCTGAATGCACTTGCCGTGCTGCTATTGCTCGCCGCGACGGCCCATGCTCAACAGCCGGCCGATGTCGCCGGCAGCTTCGCGCAACTCGGCAGCGGCCGTCTCGCGACGCGCACGGTGTCGCTGGCCGAACTGGGAATGCGCGATCCGGTCGTGTTGCGCGCGCCGGACGGCCGTCAGGATCTGTATCTGCCCGTGCCGGCCGGCGTGCCGTTGAGCGACGCGACCTTGCAGATCGACGGCAACTATCTGCGCGGCAACGGCGGCCGCACGACCATGCTGGTGTCGCTCGACGGCGCACCGGTGCTCTCGCGCAGCCCGACACAGGACCAGGGCGATGCGTCGGCGAGTCTCGGCGTGGATGGCGCGGCCCGGCCGGGCGGCTTCGTGCGCGTGGGCCTCGACTGGTCGTCGGTACTCAGCGATAACGTCTGTACCGATCAGACCGCGATCGGCAACGTCTGGCGCATCGCGCCGACTTCGCGCCTGACCTATCGCTACGATCCGGATGCGATCGTCGACCTGCGCAGCGCGTGGAGCGCCTTGCCGCAAAAGCCGGTAGTGATGCTCGGCGCGAACACGCTCGAGGCACCGGCGTTCGATGCAGGCTGGCGCGTCGAAGCGCTGCTGCAACGCGAAGGCCGCACGCCGGCAACGCGGACGTGGCCAGCGGTGGGCGACATGGTCGATCTGGGCGACACCGAGGTTCCGGCGCCGCTGCGCGCGGTTCCCGCCTTTGCGGCGCTGGCCGCGGGCGGTTCGCACAAGCTGGCGAACCCGGCGGAAGCGGGCGCCTTGATCGCACTCACGCCGCGCTCGGCGTTCGCGCCGGACGTGATCGTCGCCGACGACACGGTGCGCAACGCACTGAAGACTTCCCTCGATGCCTTGCGCGAACAGGTCGTCAGCGCCGCGCCGGGTGCAAGCGAGGCATTCGACGCATGGCGCGCCCGCGCGATCGATCCGGTCGCCAAGCCACTCGCCTCGGGCGAAGTGCGCCTTGCTCACCTCGGCGGCCAGACCGCGATCGTGGTCGGCGATAACGACGGCGTGGCGGTCCTCGCGCGCTCCTGGCGGCCGATCGACGTGACGAGCCGTCTCGTGGTCCATCAGATCGACACCGTGCCGAACACGCGCGGCGACGAAATCGCACTGTCGTTGCTGGGCGGCCAGCCGCGCACGCTCGATGTGCAGGGCCGCGCCAGCTGGGACGCGAGTTTCGATCTGGGCGCGGCATCGGGCAACGGCAAGTTGCCGGGCACCGTGGTGCTCGACGTGGCCGCGTCGCCGACGCTGAACAACACCGCGCAAACCGCCTCGATCTATTTCAACGACGTGCTGATCGGCTCGCAACTGCTGACCGCCAACGGCAAACCGCAGCGCATCACCGCGCGCGTGCCGCATTACGCGCTCGCCCCGAACAACCTGCTGAGCGTGGTGTTCCAGCGTCAACCGGAAGGCGGCTGCCAGGCGCGCGGCCAGGGTCATCCGATTGCCGTGCTGCCGAGCAGCCATCTGACGCTCACCGATGCGAAAGTCGGCGACGACTTCACCGGCATGGTGGCGCGCTTCGCGTCGGAAGCGAATGTGATCGTGCCGGCCTTGTATCTGAACGACGCCACACAAGTACTGCCGCGCGTCGCGCGACTGGCGAACGCGAGCGGCATCGCGCCGACCCGTGCGACCTTCAGCGTCGCGCGTGACGGCGAAGCGGCGAGCCCGAAGGGCGCTTTTCTCGCGGCCGACGTTACGCTTGCCGATGAAAAGAGCCTCGCCCATCTGTCGAAAGACCGTCTGTCGCTCACCGATGCATCCGGCAAGATGCTCGCGGATATCTCGGGTTTGAACCGCGTCGGCGTGATCGAAGCGGCTAAGTCGGGCAGCGTATCGGGCATCGTGTATCGCACGGTGGGCGATACGGCGGCGATCCTGCCGGCGTCGTTGCAACTGTCGCGTGGCGACGTCGCGATCGTCGACGGCAGCGGTACGTTGCGCCAGTTCGATACGCGTCATCCAGGCGAAGTGGTTGGCGCCGACGACGTGGAAGGCCCGTGGTTCATGCAGAGCTGGGTGCGCTGGGGAATCCCGGCCGGCCTCGTCGGCTTGCTGATCGTGTTGCTGCTGGTGGCCAGCGTGGCGCGCCGCAGGAATCGGGACAAGTCGTGAGCTTCGCGCTAATCAAATGGTATGCGGGCTACGCGGTAGCCCACTATTACCAGGGGCTCGAATACGTCGCGGCGCTGGTGGCGTTCATCATCCTGCTGTCCAGCCTCGACGATCTGTTCATCGACCTCTGGTACTGGACCCGTACGCTCTATCGCCACTTCACGGTGCAGCGCGCCTACAAGCCGCTCACCAGCGCGCAGCTGTATCAGCGCGCCGAGCAGCCGATCGCGATCATGGTGCCCGCATGGCACGAGTACGACGTGGTCGCGGCAATGATCGAAGACCTGGTGCGGGTGATGGACTACCGCAACTATGTGGTGTTCGTCGGCACCTATCAGAACGACCCGCAGACCATCGCCGAGGTCGAACGGATGCGCCGCCGCTATAAACAGCTGCGCCGCGTGGAAGTGCCGCACGACGGTCCGACCTGCAAGGCCGACTGTCTGAACTGGGTGATCCAGGCGATCTTCAGGTATGAGGCAGAGGCGGGCGTCGAATTCGCCGGCGTGGTGCTGCACGATAGCGAGGATGTGCTGCATCCGGTCGAGTTGCGCTTTTTCAATTATCTGCTGCCGCGCAAGGACATGATCCAGTTGCCGGTGGCCTCGCTCGAGCGCAACTGGTTTGAACTCGTGGCCGGCACCTATATGGACGAGTTCGCCGAATGGCACGCGAAGGATCTGGTGGTGCGCGAGAGCCTGGTCGGCTCGGTGCCTTCGGCGGGCGTCGGCACGTGTTTTTCACGGCGCGCGCTACTCGCCCTGAACGCCGAAACCGACAACCAGCCGTTTAACACCGAGAGCCTCACCGAGGACTACGACGTCGGCGCGCGCCTCGGCAAGATGGGCATGCAGTCGATCTTCGCGCGCTTTCCGGTGCAATTCGCCACGCGCCGCAAAGCGTGGTTCGGCCTCGGCAAGGAGCGCGACATCACCGTGACGATGCCGCTCTGCGTGCGCGAATTCTTCCCCGATACATTTCGCACCGCCTACCGGCAGCGCGCGCGCTGGACGCTCGGCATCGGCTTGCAAGGGTGGAAGCAGACCGGCTGGAGCGGCTCGCTCGCCAATCGCTATCTGCTGTTCCGTGACCGCAAAGGCATCGTTACCGCGTTCGTCGGCATCATCGCGTATGCGCTGGTGATCCAGTTTCTGCTCTTCGCCGGTGCCGATCTGCTCGGCTTGATGCCGGAGCTGATCGCTTCACCGTTCGCCGATTCGCCGTGGCTGCAAGCGCTGTTGTGGGCCAACGGTTGTGCGTTGCTGTTGCGCGTGGTGCAGCGGATCTATTTCGTGACCCGTCTGTACGGCTGGGAGCACGGGGTGCTGTCCGTGCCGCGCATGGTAGTGGGCAACTTCATCAACTTCATGGCTGTCTCGCGTGCGTGGAAGATGTTCCTCGCGCACCTCGTGACCGGCAAGCGGCTGGCATGGGACAAAACCATGCATGACTTCCCATCCGCCGACGGCTTTAACAATCGCCGTCAGCGTCTGGGGGAACTGTTGCTGTCGTGGCAGGCCATCGATCCGGACAAGCTCGAACAGGCGCTCGGCGAAAGTCATGCGCGTGAGGCGCCGCTCGGCCGCGTGCTGATGGCCAAGGGCTGGCTCGACGAGGAAACCCTCGCGGAAGCCATTGCGTTCCAGGCTGACTTGCCGCGTGGCCGCGTGGCGCTCGAACGCATCAAGGACGATGCGAAGCGCTTGCCGCTCGAAGCGGTCGTGCGCCATCGAGTATTGCCGCAGGCCGACGCCGCGGGCGGCCGCACGATTCTGCTGACCGCGAGTCCGCTCGCCGAACCGGTGCTCGCGGAACTGAGCGCGCTGGTCGGTGGAGCGGTCGTGCAGGAGATCGTTCGTGAGGGCGAGATCGCCGCGGGGCTGCGCGTGTTGCGCGGCGTCGAGATCGCGGCGCCGGCGGGTGAGGGCGGGCAGGCGGGTACGGCGAGCGCGGTGGAAGGCGCGTCAGTGCGCGCATCGTCGGCCGGCGGTGCCGAGCCTGTGCCGGCACGCAGCGTGCCGCTGATCGGCGATCTGTTGATCGAGCATGGCCACGTGCGCCGCGAGGCCTTCGAAGCGGCGATGCAGGACTACCGCCCGGATCGCCATGGCCGCATCGGCGACTACATGGTGGCGCGCGGCGTGATCTCGCGTGCCGCACTTGAGAACGTAATTGAGCAACAGCGCCGCCTTCAGGGCGCTCTGGCGGCATCCGAATGAGCGATTCTTTTTCCACCCGGCGTGCGTGGACGGCGCGCGCTTTCTTGGCGGCTTCGGCTTCTGCCTCAACGGCGGCGTCCGCTTTCGTGTGCACCGCATCGAAGGCTTCAACTGCAGCTTCAACGGCGGCTCCGATTGCGGCTTCCGCATTCAGGTTGCGTGGCGTCACTGCTGCAATGGTGGCCGGCGCGTTGTGCTTGAGCAGCGCGGCGGCGTTTGCGCAGAGTGCAGCCGCCGCGCCTCAGTCGACCCCATCCGAACACAATGCGCTGCCGTTGAGCGGCGCCGCGTATCGGGTGGCGCAGGACGCGTATGCCGCCTATGGGCGCGGCGACTACAGTGGCGCGATCACTCGGGCGCGCGAGGCGATTCGCCAGCGCCCTGATGTCGTGTCGCTACGGGTGCTGCTCGCCAATGCGCTTGCCGCGCAACGCCGTTATAGAGAAGCAAGCCGCGCGCTCGGCGACGCGATCGCGCAGATCGGCCGCGATCCGGCGCTGGTCTCGCGTCGCAAGCAGATCGACGCGCTGAACGTGTCGACCCGCGCGGTCGCACGCGCCGGCCGCCAGCAACCGGGCGACCCGGACGCGCTGACCGGCGCCGCGTTGGAGGCCGCGCAGCAGGCCTACAAGGCGTATGCAGTGAAGAATTTTTCGGGCACGGTCAGGTACGCGAACGAGGCGATCGCATTGCGTCCGGATCTGCTGCGCCTGCGCTTGCTGCTGATCGACGCGGCAAGCGCGGCCGGTCAGGACCCCGATGCGTGGAACGCCGATCTCGATGCAAGCAAACGCTTCGGCGACAACGACGAACTGCGCGTGAGGCGCAGCTTCATCGGCAGCCGTCTGGCGCCGAAGTCGTCGGGTGCGTCAGTCGCGGCGCGCAAGAAGGGCGACTACACGGAGGCCGCCGCACTCGCGCGCGAGGCGGTCGCCTATGCGCCGGATCTGGTCGGCTATCGCATCCAGCTGATCGACGCGCTGTTCGCCGCGAACGATCTGCCAGGTGTGCAAGCGGCGGCGAGTGCGGCCATTGCCGCCGACGATACGGAAATCATGCCGCTCACGCTGCGTGGCTACACGCTGGCCGCGCAGGGCAAGACGGCGGACGCCGAGGCGGACTTCGCCAAAGCGCTGCATGCCAACAACGCGACCCAGCGCAACCAGCGCGTGGCGCGGGTGATCATCGCCGATGTGTGGATCGCCGAAGGGCAGCCGCAGCGCGCACTCGATCTGCTCGCGCCGCTGAAGATGAATCGCGATGACACCGATCCGCCGATCGCGCTGCGCCGTGCGCAGGCACAGCGGTTGTTGACGCCAGCACAAACGGTTGGCGTGAATGCTGCGAGCGCGTCTGATGCAAGCAGTGCCGCGAGCACGACGGCCGCAAAGATCACTTCGGCCACTTCGCCCGCCCCCACCTCGCCGATTGATCCCGCACGCCGTCCGGTCATCGACTGTGTAGTCGATCAGTTCGGCGCGAGCTGCGACGTGTACGCCGCCGATCCCGGCTTCGCGGCGGCGCGTGCCGCGGCGATGGCCGCAGCCGCGAACGACAAACCCGGTGCGGTCGGTTATGCGCGCGAAGCCGTGAAGGCCGCGCCTGACGATCCACAGCATCGCGTTGAACTGATCAATGCGCTGAGCGCCGCCGGCGACGACCGCGCCGCGGCGAGCGAAGCGCAGCACATCGTCGATGCCGGCATGCTCGACGCGATGCCCGACATGACCGCCGCCTATATCGCGCAACGTGCCGGCAACAACCGCGTCGCGTACCAACGCTTCACCATGGCCGACAAGGCCGGCACCATGCCGGCCAGAGCGTATGCCGACGCGGGCTATGCGGCCGTCCAGGCGCACCGCAATCGCGAAGCCGCGCAGTACTTCGAGCGCGCGATCGACGCAAGCGCCACGCCAACGGACGACACGCCACCGGCCACGCCGGCGCAACTGAACGAGATGCGCAGCGCGCACGCCGAGGCCACCCGCAACTGGGGCTTCGACGCATCGCTCAACTATCGCGGCGCGGGCATGCAGCCGGGCTATGCGTCGTCGCCGACGCCGGGCACGTCGAACAACTGGCAGGCCGGCGTGGAAGCCTACTGGCGTCCGTTCGGCAGTCTCGGCGACCGGATGTTCGAACTCTACGCGCGCGGCTATGAAAGTTTCGGCGTGAAGAACGGCGGCGCGAGCGGCATCGATACCTTGCAGGCCACCGTCGGCGCGCGCGCCAAGCCGTTCTCTCAGATCGACGCGATCGTCGCCTTCGAACGGATCATTCCGATCGGCTCGCGGGTCAATCCCGACTGGCTCGCGCGGCTCGCGTATTCGGGTGGCTACGGCATCGAGCGACGGGTGGATGTGCCGTCGTGGTGGACAGCGCAGGTCTACGCCGAAACGGGCGCCTATCTGACCGCGGGATCGGTCTACGCGACCACGAATCTCGAACTGGGCCGCACCTTCCGCATGGACCGTTACAGCCCGAAGTGGACCGTGTTCCCGTATGCGGTGATCGGCGCGGACTACGACTCGAGCGTCAATCACAGCATTCCGCTCGGCGCCGGCGTGGGGATTTCGACGCGTTACTGGTTCCGCGACAGCAAATACGACGCACCGCGCTCGTATGTCGATCTGTCGGTGCAATACCGCCTGAAGATCACGGGTGACGAACGTGCGCGCGGCGTGTTCTTCGGCGCGATCTACTCGTATTGACTCCGGACGAATCAAATTCGATCGCGCGCAACTTGCTCAGGATTATCGTGACGTTCATCTCAATGCACAGCGCCAGCACAATGCGTAATTCACACGAGGTTCAGACCCGGGAGGGCGAGCCGGTCTCGCCGCGCCGCCGCGCGCTGCTGGCGGCGAGCGCGTGCGCCGCGCTCGTGTACGGCTGCTCGGCGCCTGGTTCGGGCGACGCCGGCGCGCTGGCGCAAGGCGTGGTGTGGCAGCTCGACGATGATCATGTCGACCCGCACGGCGACTGGAATCGCCTGGGCGTGACGGATCTGCTGGTGCAATGGACGGCGGTGGACGGCATGTCGTTTCTGCCCGGCACCGCCATGCAAACGGCTCGACGTCTGCCGGACTGGACACGGATTGCCGGCGAACCGTGGGCGCGCAATGTGATCGTCGGTCTCGCCGGACGTTTCGATGAAACCACGGCCCGTGCGCACGTGGCGCAACTGGTCGAGCAATCGAAGCAGCTGGCGGCCGTGCGGCCCGCCGTTCACATCGACGGCTATTACTTTCCGGTGGAAGTCGACCCGACCTGGAAGGATGCCGCCGCGCTCGCACCCTTGCTCGACAAGCTGCCGCGGCCGCTGTGGATCAGTGTCTACGACACCTCGAATATCGGCGGCGCGGCGCTGGCGGCGTGGCTGGACGGCTGGCTGCCACACGATGTCGGCGTGTTTCTGCAGGATGGCTGCGGTGTCTATGCGCGCGGCCCGGCCGCTGCGCGCGAATATGCGGATGCATTGTCGGCGCGGCTCGGCAAGGATCGTGTGCGGATCATCGCCGAGGCATTCCGTCCCACCCAGGGCGGTGCGTTCCGCGCGGCGACGGCTGCTGAACTGTCGCCGCAATTGCTCGCATATCGCGGCTACCGGACCTATCTGTTCGACGGGCCGCACTATGTATCGGCGCAACTCGTGCAGGATCTGCTCGGCATGCAGCAGGTGCAGAAGTAGGGCGCCTGCCGGCGATCACCGCAACTGCGTCACCGCCAGCAGCAACACCATGCTGCCGATCGCGCCATCCAGCACGCGCCACGCCGTCGCGCGGCGAAACAGCGGCGCCAGCGCACGGGCGCCGTACCCCAGACCGATAAACCAGATCCCGCTCACCGCCATCGCGCCGAGCGCGAACGCTACCCGTGCGCCGTCCGGTTCACGCGCGCCGGCCGTGCCGATCAGCAGGAAGGTGTCGAGATACACGTGCGGATTGAGCCACGTGAAGGCCAGCGTCATCAGGATGATCGGCATTGCACGTTGCACGGGTGCTGCCGCGCTCGTGCCCGGCGCCGTGCCACCCGCATTGGCGTCCAGTACCGCATGTCCCGGGCGCACCGCACGGCGCAGCGCGTTGATGCCGAACCACGCCAGATAAGCGAGCCCGACATACAGCATCGTGTGGACGAACACCGGATAGCGTTCCACCAGGACCGACGCGCCGCCGACGCCCGCGCCGATCAGGATGCAATCCGACAGCGCGCACAGTGCGACGATCTTGCCGACGTGCGAGCGCATGATGCCCTGACGAAGCACAAAGGCATTCTGGGCGCCGATCGTCACGATCAGCGACGCGCACAGGGCGGCACCGTGGGAAAAAGACAGCCAATTCATAATCGATCCAGTAGACGGGGAAAGCGAACGAGGCTAGTCTGCGGCTTTGCTGCTCATAAGAGAAGCTAATTTACGTAATGCAGATTAAGGAACGCTAATGCTCGACTATGCGTTGCTCGACGCGCTGGCCGCCGTGGTGCGGCACGGCTCGTTCGACCGTGCGGCCAGCGAACTGAATGTGACGCCCTCAGCCGTCTCCCAGCGGGTCAAGCTGCTGGAGGAGCGGGTGGGCAGCGTGCTCGTGAAGCGCGGCCAGCCGTGTGTCGCGACCACCTCGGGGGCGCTGCTGTGCCGCCATACCGAACGCGTGCTGTTGCTGGAAGCGGAGCTGACCGGCCGGCTGCCGGCGCTGCCCGGCGCGCTGGTCGAACCGTGGCCGGCGCTGCGCGTGGCTGTCAACGACGACAGTGTGGGCACCTGGTTCATCGACGCGGTGGCCCAGTTCTGTGTGGAACGGGAGATGCTGCTCGATCTGGTGATCGACGATCAGGACCACACCGCGCAGCGGATCCGCGACGGCAGCGTGCAAGGCGCGGTCACCACGCAGGCCGAGCCGGTGCAGGGCTGCCGCTCGACACGGCTCGGGCGGATGCGCTATCTGGCGGTCTGCACGCCGGCGTTTCGCGAGCGCCATTTTGCCGACGGCGTTACGCGCGAGTCGTTACGGCGCGCGCCGTGCGTCGATTTCAACCCGAAGGATCAGTTGCAGAAGCGCTTCATGCGCCGCATCACGCGGGCGGACCTGGATCCGCCGTTGCACTGGATTCCGCACGTCGCCGGTTTTTTGCGTGCCTGCGTGACGGGAATGGGCTGGGGCATGTGTCCCGAACGGATGATCGCGCCGCATCTGGCCAGCGGCGAGTTGGTCGACGTGGCGCCCGGCAAGCATATCGATGTGGATCTGTACTGGCAGAGCTGGCGCCTGTCGATCGGCTGGCTCGACGATTTCGGCGCGGTGCTACGCAAGCGGGCGACGGAGTTTCTCGATTGAGCGTCGCGCGGGTAGTGTTTTCTGAATCTGAGAATTTGAAAGACGCCGCCCGCGCTTGCCAATTTCAATGCAGCCGGATCACCGGATGCACGCGTCGGCGCAACCAGTGGCTCGCCGAATCGAGCGCCATGCGTGCGAAGCCGGTCAATGTCATCACGTGACGGCGATAGATGAGCTTGTAGACGGCAGTGGCCAGCCAGCCGTCGACGAACACCGGCTGCGTCAGCAAGCTGTTGCTCAGGCTGCCGATCGTGCCTTCGCGGCCAAAGCCGACCAAGGTACCGGCATCGCGATAGACGAACTCCGGCAAGGACTCTCCCGCTATTCTGCACTTCAGCGCACGCGCCAGAAACAGCGCTTGCTGATGCGCGACCTGCGCGCGCGGCGCCAGAAACGCGTCCGCGTTTTCAGAAGAAGGGCAGGCCGCGCAGTCGCCCAGTCCGAATATGTTCGCGTCGTTCGTGCATTGCAGCGTGCGGTTCACCTGCACTTGTGCGTTGCGATTCACCGCGATGCCGTCCAGCGTGCGCAACACCGGCGGCCCCGCGATGCCGGCAGTCCAGATCGCGATGTCGCTGGCGAGCGGTGCGCCTTCATTCGTCAACACGGCGTCGGCGCGCACTTCGGTGACACGCGTGGCGTTCAACACTTCGACACCGAGACTGCCGAGCATCTTTTGCGCACGCGCCGAGATCGTTTCGGATAGGGCGGGCAGCACGCGCTCGCTGCTTTCGATCAGACGGATGCGGAAGTCGCGCACGGGGTCGAGTGAAAACGGGCTATAGCGGTTCAGCAGACGCACCGTATCGCGCAACGCAGCAGCAAGTTCAACGCCTGTCGCTCCAGCGCCGATGATGTTGATCGACACCGGCGTGTCCGCCTGCGCCGTCCGTGCGCGGCGCGCATGGTTGGCACGCAGACAGGCGTCGAGCAGCTTGCGGCGAAACGCTTCCGCATGCGCGACCGATTCGAGCGGCAGCGCGTGTTCGGCCGCGCCGGGCACGCCGAAATATTGGGTGACGCTGCCCATGGCCAGCACCAGCGTATCGAATGCAAGCTGCCGCGATGGCAGGATTTCGCGGCCGTCCGCGTCGTGGAGCGCATTCAGCGTGATGTGCCGGTTCGTACGATCGAGCGCGGCGAGTTCGCCCTGTTCGAATTCGAAGCCGTGCCGTTGCGCCTGCACCGCGTACTGCAGTTGATGCGTGGCCGGATCGAGCTGGCCCGACGCAGCTTCATGCAGCAAGGGCTTCCAGAAATGCGTCGGCCAGCGATCCACCAGCACGATCTGCGCGAGACCGGCGCGTCCGAGCGTTTCCGACAGCCGTGTAGCGAGCCCAAGGCCGCCGACTCCGCCGCCGACGATCACGACGCGATGCGCCGCCGCTTGCGTCACTTGTGCCATTTGCTGCCGTTGCTGTCTGCGTTGCGCGGTAGAGGCTCCCTGCTGATCGATTGCGGCCATGATCCGTATCCTCCTGAAGTTATCTGTGCTGAGCCGGTGAAGGCGTTCCGGGGCTATACCGGGTATTCACCGGCCTCATCTGTCAGGGCCAGTATAGAATCGGCTGAAACCGCAGCACAATTTAATGTTTCTGCACAACATATAGGTTTTCACTTATGTTAAAAGCCGCCACGTTTCGTCAATTGAAAGCCTTGCATACGGTCGCGAAGCTCGGCAGCGTGTCGCGCGCGGCCGAAGAATTGAAGCTCACGCAGCCGGCGGTGTCGCTTCAGGTGCGCCTGCTCGAAGAGGCCGCGGGCGCACCGCTGTTGCAGCGGGTGGGCCGTGGCGTGCAGTTGACCGCGGCGGGCGAAATCCTCGCGCGCTATGCGCTGGAAATCCTCGATCTATGGAACGGCGCGGCAGATGATCTCGCCGCCTTGCATGGCGAGCAGGGCGGCACACTGCGCATTGGTGCGATCACGACCGCCGAATATCTGATCCCGCCTTTTCTGGTGCGCTTCACGGAATCGCGCCCACAAGTGAAGGTGCAATTCAAGGTCGGCAATCGCGCCGACATCATCCGCATGCTGGCCACGCACGAGATCGATCTTGCGGTAATGGGCAGCGCGCCGCGTGAATTGCGCACAGTGGCCACGGCGTTCGCCAAGCATCCGATGGCGTTCGTCGCCTCGCCCGCCCATGCGTTGATGAAGAAAAAGCGCTTGTCATTAGACGATCTGCAAACCGCGAATCTGTTCGTGCGGGAGCGGGGCTCGGGCACGCGCTCGACGGTCGAGAATCTGTTTCGGCTCGCTGGGCACAAACTGCATATCGGCTCAGAGCTATCGAGTAACGAGGCGATCAAGCAACTGGTCGAGGCGGGGTTGGGTATCGCGTTTCTGTCGCTGCATGCATGCTCGCTGGAATTTCAGGCGGGCTTGCTGGCGTTGCTGCCCTTGCCCGCTAATCCAATCGAGCGCGACTGGTACGTGATGCATGTGTCCGATAAACGCCTGCCGCATGTCGCCGGCCTGTTCCGCGATTTTCTGATCGAGCATGGCATGTCCGGCGCGGTGCCGGTCCCGCTGCCGACTGTTGCCGCCGCGAGACGGCGCCGTCAGGCGCGTGAGGCAAGCCCGGTTTGAGGCGCGGATTCTCGCTATTCGCTTCGACGTTTGCGTTTCACAAGGCCCGAAGGAGGTCCCCACGCGGCCTCTGGCTACATCCGTAGAGCCTTATAGGATGGGCATTTCCGCTTACATCGCCCGCGATCGAAGTAAAGGTTGGGCGGGCGATATTTTTGCCCGCACCGATTGTCTTTACAGTGACGTCCAGACATCCGAGAAAAGTGGACGCCGCATCCTTGTGGCGAGCCATTGTGATTGACCTGGCCGTTACAGGAGTTGGAGACAATGAGCAGCAACAGCATCACCCAAGTCGAAACATTCGGTTTTGAACGCATTCCGGATCGCTCGCGTTATGCGCGGCCGATCGATCTGTTCCGCTTGTTGTTCGGCGGTTGCAATACCTTTTCTACCTCGGTGCTCGGCAGTTTTCCGGTGCTGCTCGGTCTGTCGTTCAAGGCCGGTGTTTATTCGATCGTGCTTGGCGTGGTGATCGGTTCGTGCATTCTTGCGCCGATGGGCCTGTTCGGTCCGCGCAACGGCACGAGCGATCCGGTTTCGTCGGGTGCGCATTTCGGCATTCATGGCCGGATCGTCGGCTCTTTTCTGGCGGTATTGACCGCCGTCGCGTTCTTCTCGCTGGCGGTGTGGAGTTCGGGCGACGCGCTCGTGGGCGGCGCGAATCATCTGCTCGGCCTGCCGGTCAACTGGATGACGCTGAGCTTCGCGTACGGTCTCTTTGCGGTGCTGGTGCTGACCGTCTGCGTCTACGGTTTCCGCTTCATGTTGTGGGTCAACAAGATCGCCGTGTGGGCCGCGAGTCTGCTGTTCGTGGTCGGCATTGTGGCGTTCGCCGGGCCGTTCAATAGCGCGTACGCCGGCAAGGTGGCGCTCGGCTCGGTGGGTTTCTGGCCGGCGTTCGTGAGCGCCGTGCTGGTTGCGATGAGCAATCCGGTGTCGTTCGCCTGCACGCTCGGCGACTGGGCTCGCTATATTCCGCAGAACACGCCGAAGAATCGCACGATCCTCGCGGTGATGCTTGCACAACTGGCCACCTTCGTGCCGTTCTTCTTCGGTCTCGCCACAGCGACGATCATCGCCAGCAAAGCGCCGGATTTCATCGCATCGAATAACTACGTGGGCGGTCTGTTGGCGATTTCGCCGAACTGGTTCTTTCTCCCGGTGTGCCTGATCGCGATCATCGGCGGGATGTCGACGGGCACCACCGCGCTGTACGGCACCGGGCTCGATATGTCGAGCATGTTTCCCAAGTTTCTGAACCGCGTGCGCGCCACGTTGCTGATCGGCAGCCTCGCTATCGGCTTCATCTTTCTTGGCCGCTTCGCGTTCAATCTGGTCGAAAGCGTGTCGACGTTCTCGGTGCTGATCAACGTCTGCAGTTGCCCGTGGATGGTGATCATGATCATCGGCTTCGTGACGCGGCGCGGTTTCTATCTGTCCGACGATCTGCAGGTGTTCAATCGCGGCGGCCGCGGCGGTCACTACTGGTTCAAGCACGGCTGGAACTGGCGCGCGATGGGCGCGTGGATTCCGAGCGCGGTGGTCGGCCTGTGCTTCGTCAATCTGCCGGATCAGTTCGTCGGTCCGCTCGGGCAGCTCGCCGGTGGTCTCGACATCAGCATGCCGGTTTCGCTGACGCTGGCCTGTGCGCTGTATATCGCGTTGCTGCAGTGCTTTCCTGAACCGGATGGCGTGTATGGACCGCTTGGCCGACGTTGGTTGCGTAGCGGTTTGCAGCGCAATGTGATCGTGCATCCGGTGGTGCCGGCGACTAAGCTTAAGGCTGGCGGCGCGCAAACGAAGACGCAAATGAAGACGCAATCGCGGCAGCGCGCCGTGCGACGTGAACGCGAAGAAGTGCTGGATACGCAGGACGCGGGTTGAATCGTGCGGTTCGAGGTGCTCAGTGCGAGGCGCAGTGAGACTTCGCCAAGGGCAATCGAGGTGGCATTAGAAGCTGCGTCGAAGCGACACCAAGGCCGCACCGAAGCAGCAGTCGCGCAGTAAATGCAATGGTATTCAAGTTGAGTAGGCAAACAAGATGAGCGAGTCAGTAAAGCGCGCGTTTGAAGGTGTAAAGCTGTTTCCGTTCTGGCTGGACAATCCGCGTGCACCGGCTGTCGAACGGGAATTGATCGGACCGACTTCCGCGGATCTGGTGATCGTTGGCGGTGGGTTCACCGGTTTGTGGGCCGCGATTCAGGCGAAAGAAGCGGATCCGTCGCTCGACGTCGTGCTGGTCGAAGCAGGAAAGGTGGCCTACGGCGCATCGGGCCGTCCGGGCGGGATCATTTCCACGTCGGTGATGCATGGCCTGCCGAATGCGACGCGGGTCTTTCCGCAGGACCTCGACGTGCTGGAAAAGCTGGGCCAGGAGAATCTCGACGGCTTCAAGGAATCGTTGACGCGTTACGGCATTGAAGCGGACGTCGAATGGAATGGCGAGATGACGGTTGCCATCGATCCGGGTCACCTGGATCATCTGAAAGGCGACTACGAGCTGCACGTGGCCCACGGGCATGATGTCGTGTTGCTCGACAGCAAGGGCGCGCGCGAACAACTCGATTCACCGCTGTTCGCGGGCGCGATGTGGTCGCGCAATCGCAGCGGCACGATTCATCCGGCGAAACTCGCGTGGGGCCTGAAGGCCGCCGCGCTGAAACTCGGTGTGCGTTTGCATGAACACTCACCGATCACGCGCATGGAAGATCTCGGCGCAACGATGATGGTGCACACCCAGGCGGGCAGCATCGAAACGCCACGAGTGCTGCTTGGCACCGGCACGGCGGATGTGGGCGTGACCGACATCAAGCGCCGCGTGATGCAGGTGCGCGATCACATCATCGCAACAGCGCCTTTGAGCGACGAGCAGATGACGCGCATCGGCTGGAACAATCGCCAGGGCATTTACGATACGCGTACGCAGCTCAATTATTTCCGCCTCACCAAAGACAACCGGATCATCTTCGGCGGCCGTGTGAGCTATCACTTCGGCGGCGATCCAAATCCGGCCGCCGATCGTGATGAGAGCACATACTACAAACTCGCCGAAGCGTTCTACCGCACGTTCCCGCAACTGGACGACGTGCGCTTCACCCATGCATGGGGTGGCCCGATCGACTACTGCTCACGCGGCGCCGTGTTCGCGCGCCGCTATCACGGCGGCAAGAGCGTGTTCGTCGCGGGCTATACGGGGTTCGGTGTGGCGGGCAGCCGCTTCGGTGCGAAGATGGGCCTCGACATGCTGTGGAATCGCGAGACGCTGATTACGTCGCTGGATATTTCGCGCAAGGGGCCGTCGTACATTCCGCCGGAACCGCTGCGCTGGATCGCTGCGAAGATTACCTTCAACGCATTCGACGGCGCCGACGATCGCGGCGGCTGGCGGCGTCTCTGGATCAATTCGATCAAGGCGCTGGGCTTCCCGATGTAGTTGCTGCTGCGGTTGCTACTGTAGTTGTCGATGTGTCCGGCGGTTTTTTATTCATTGCCGCCAGAATAAAAAAACCGCACCTTAGGGGTACCGCACCTTAAGGTGCGGGGGTGCGGTTCTAGTTGAAGCAACGCTGCGATGCAGTATGAATCAACCGCAGTACACGATGCTGTACTTCTTGGTCGCCACCGGCATGTGCCACGTGCCCGAGAAGCCCTTGTGCAGGATGAAGGCGTCGCCGGCGGCATAGCGTTCGCTGCGGCCGTCGTCGCTGGTGATGACAACTTCGCCTTCGATCAGCACGCAGACTTCGTGGATCGGCAGGTCGGCCAGCTTAAGCGTGCCCGCATCGCATTGCCACACGCCGGCGGACAGCATGTTGGCCGCATCGGAGAAGGCATTGAGGGCGTGCGGCGCCTTGGCGCCTTCGAGAATGACGTCGGCGGGATCGTGCAGGGCAGGGTTCAGGCCGGAAGCGCCGGGGCCTTTAGCGTCGATGCGGGTGAAAGTGATGGTGCTCATGTGTCTCTCCTGGTTAATGTGATTCAAAGACGAGGGATTCGAAAACGGAATCGAAGCAGAACCGGAGTCTGAGCCAAAGCTGCGTAGCGATGAATTTCGATTTGAAGACATTCAGATTGAGCGGCGTCGATGTAAAGCATTCGATACTGCTCTTGGGCGCTTTGCCGGCCCAAGGTCTGACCCAACCATTCATGTAAAGGACAAGCCCATGCAACACGCCAAACAGTTTTATATCGACGGACAATGGGTCGATCCGCAAAACCCGGCCGGCGCTGCCACGCTCGACGTGATCGATCCGTCCACGGCTACCGCGTTCGCGCAGATTTCGCTCGGCAGCGCGGCCGACGTCGACCGCGCCGTGGCCGCGGCGAAGCGTGCTTTTCCTGCTTACAGCGAGACCACGATCGCGCAGCGAATCGATCTGCTGCAAGCGATCCTCGACGTCTACCGCAAGCGCTACGACGACATGGTGCATGCGATCAGCCGCGAGATGGGCGCACCGCTGCAATACGCGAACGACGCGCAGGCATGGACCGGCGTCGCGCATCTGGAGACGATGATCCGCACGCTCGACACGTTCGAATTCGAGTACGTGAAGAGCAGCATTCTGATCCGCAAGGAAGCGGTTGGCGTGTGTGGGCTGATTACGCCGTGGAACTGGCCGGCCTTGCAGATCGCCACCAAGGTCGTGCCCGCGCTCGCGGCCGGATGCACGATGGTGCTCAAGCCTTCGGAACTGGCGCCGCTCTCCGGCATCATCTTCGCCGAGATCCTCGACGAAGCGGGCGTGCCGGCCGGCGTGTTCAACCTCGTCAACGGCGAAGGCGCAACGGTGGGCGAGGCGATGTCGCGTCATCCGGACATCGACATGATGTCGTTCACCGGTTCGACGCGTGCGGGCGTGCAGGTCGCCAAGGCTGCGGCGGATACGGTCAAGCGCGTGCACCAGGAACTGGGCGGCAAATCGGCCAACCTTATTCTCGAAGATGCCGATCTGAAGCACGCTGTGACGCGCGGCGCCCGTGCGTGTTTCGACAACAGCGGCCAGTCGTGCGATGCGCCGACGCGCATGTTCGTGCCGCGCGCACGCCTCGCCGAGGCACTAGCGTATGCGAAGGAAGCGGCTGAAGCCCTGGTCGTCGGTCCCGCGAATGCGAAGGGCATCGATCTTGGGCCCGTCATCAGCGAGCAGCAGTTCGACAAGATCCAGCGGCTGATCGGCGTGGGCATCGAAGAGGGCGCCACGCTGGTGGCCGGCGGCCCGGGCCGTCCCGAGGGACTGAAGGACGGCTACTTCGTGCGCCCGACGGTGTTCGGCAACGTCACGCCGACCATGACGATCGCGCGCGAAGAGATTTTCGGACCTGTGCTTTCAATCCTCGGCTACGACTCGGAAGATGACGCGATCGCGATGGCCAACGACAGCCTCTACGGTCTCGCAGGCTATGTGCAATCCGCCTCGATCGAGCATGCGCATGCCGTGGCGAAGCGCCTGCGTACCGGCACGATCTATCTGAACTACGCAGACTACAATCCCGATGCGCCGTTCGGCGGCTTCAAGCAATCGGGCAATGGCCGCGAGTACGGCGAGTTCGGTCTCGAGGACTTTCTGGAGATCAAGGGCGTGGTGGGCTACGCGAACTGAAGCTGCGTGACGGCCGGTCGGTGAGGGACATCACCGCGCCGGCAGTTTTCCGATGGCGGTTCCAATCTGCGGACGCCGTTTGCGGGCGTCTATAATCTTTGCCGGAATTCGCCTTCGGACCTTGAACCTGTGAAAACGACTATCGCTATTGCGCTTGCTGCGCTTGCCCTGAGCGGCTGCATGTCCGCCGAAAAAGAAGAGGCGCAGGCGCGCGACTTTACCCGCTCAGAGAGCCTGCTCGATAGCGCCCAGCGTAATGCCGCGGTCGGGTGCGCGGATCAGGCGCAGTGCGACAAGGCCTGGTCGCTTACCAAGGACTACGTGGCGGCGCATTCTTACACGTCGATCGTCCGCGCTGACGCGGTAGCGATCGAGACCGATGTTCCGAGCCGCTCGGGGCACGCGGTCTATTCGGCCACGCGCGTGGCCAAGGGTAGCGGGGCGACAATCACGCTGTACGCGCAGTGCCGTGGCATGTATGGCCCGGATCGCGCCATGGGCTCCGACTACGATGATTGCGTCAAGCAGATCGGTCCGACGCAAAACGGCTTCGTGCCTTATCTGCAGCAGCATCTGTCCAGCCAGTAACGGACGAACCTTCAGGTCGCGGAGTGACGCGACATCATCCGTTCGAATGCATCGACGATACGCTGCACGTACGGATTCTTGTGGGCGAGAGCGCCGGTTGCGCGCTCGAAGTGCGCCAGCATGGTCGCGTTCGCTTCGAAGATCAGTACCTGTCCGTCAGGCAGCACCGTGAAGTCGATTCCACCGTAGTCGAGATCGAGCCGTCTGCCGATCGCCGCGATCGCACTTATGACACGCTCGCCGAGCACGGCGTGCGGATTGTCGAGGAAGCGCCGCTCTTCCTCCAGCTTCCACGCATGCTGTTCCATGTCGGCGGAGTAGTAGTGCACCATCCAGTGCGGTGAAATTGCCAGATGGTAGGGAAACGGCTCCCGGTCGACAAAAATGATCCGGTATTTGCGGTAGAAGCCGTCAGCGCTGCGATAGTCGCGAAACGCCGTGAGATAGCAAACCTCGGTTTGTGCCGAGCGCCATGATTCGAGCGCTGTGAGGCTCTCGCATAAGGTCAGCCCCTCGCCGCCGTGCGTGGCGGCGGGACGTGCGAGGACCGGAAAGTCGATGCCATCCGCCGCTAGCAGCGCGTCAAGCGCGCTGCGTGAAGCCGGCACGACTTCGCTGCGTACGCAAGGCGCCACCTGCACGTCCGGCAATCCGTTGAACAGGCTAGCGGTATGGTGCCGTTGAGTTCGGGCGATAGCGTCGGGCGGATTAAGCACGGGTCGCGCACAGTGCGAGACGAAGCGTGCGAGTCGCCCGGAGAGCGGAGCGGCGATATCCGCATCGCCAATCGCGTTGAACACGAGGTCATAGGGCGGCAGCTGCTGGTCTTCTGCGTCGGCGGCGTAGTCGATTGCGTATTTGATGCGGCAGCAGATCGTGCTGGGCAGCAGAGCATCGAATGGCACATTGCCGGCAGTGTGTGCCGCGCAGAGGATCAGCACGCGGCGCTGCCCGGCGCCGCTTCCTTCGATAAAGACACGTTGGATCCGATAGGCACGTTCCCGATACGCGGCGGCTTCGCTCGCGCGTTCGCCGCCTGCGAGGATGGCAGCCAGATTCTGGCAGGCCACCGCGACATGCGGATCGAGCGTCAGAACGAGGCGGTACCAGTATTCGGCGATCGCATGATCGCTTTTCATGAAGTATCCGGTCGCGACATCGCAGAGGTTCGCGGTGCTGGCATTGGGCGCCGCAGTGGCGTAGGCGTCCAGCGTGTGGGCGGCGATCAGATGCGCGACGGCGGCCAGTTCGTCGCCTTCGGCACGTCGCGTTTCAGCGAGCGCGCGGTGATGGGACGGATCGAGCGAGGGGCTGTCGTCGGCATACCCCGCCGACGCGCTCGGAGGCTGTGCCTTGCGGTCGGCATCGTTGTGGGGATTCTGGGTCACGGTCGCTCGGGATAGCGGCAGGGCGACGCGCCGCTGCGCACTCGAAGCATAGCGGGCGTGCATGCGATTCAGCTTACAGCGCCGCGTGTTCGTCACCCCACCACATCACTACAGCAGCAGTTCGATCGAATGAAACAGCCGGCGCAGTTCAGGGTCTTGCGAGCGCGCGCCTTCGTCGATGACTTCACGCAAACATTCCAGAAAACACGTGGCGGCCGGACTCGTCGGCGCGCCGCGGCGTGACGTGATGCTGACGATGGTTTCATCCACCGTCTCGCGCAAGGGGAGCGCCCACAGGTTCTCCTTCGCGATGAGCACCTCGACGAGCGGCCACGGAAAAATGCTGACCATGTCCGTTCGTGCGAGCAGACCAAGCACGACCGAGAGCGAGTGCGCGAGGTGGATCGTGTGCGGCACCTTCATGCCGCGCTTGCGAAACAGATTGTCCGAGATCGACTCGCGGCTTGCCGGGTCCCAGTTCAGCACCCATTCGGCGTTTTCCAGCTCGAGCAGCGTGCGGCAGCCCGCCTTCGGATGATCGCGCCGCGCGCACACCGCCGAATGCGTTGAAAACAGCGGTACGTTGTGAAACTCCGATTGCGGGGATGCGGGCGGCGGACGGCCGATCGAGAAGTCGAGGCTGCCGTCGCGCAGACGCGGTTGCACGACGCCCAGCAGCCCCTCAAAAAATTCCAGTTGGACTTCCGGCATGCGCTGCCGGAACCGCTGCACGGTGGGCGGCAGAAAAGTCAGCGCCACCCACGGCGTGACGCCGATCGACAGTTTGCCGGCCGCCGCGCCGCGCATCGCCTCGATCTCCGCTTCCGCGCGCTGCAACTGACCGAGCACCAGCCGCGCATGCACGACCAGCGCGCGGCCGAACTCCGTGAACGCGACGCCGCTCGCGCCGCGCACCAGCAGCGGCGCGTGCAGATCGGCCTCCAGTTCGCGCATGGCCTTGGTTACAGCGGCCGGCGAAAGGTCGAGCGAACGGGCGGCGGCCCGGATACTGCCGGTATCCGCAATGGCCGCTAAGGTGCTGAGTTGATGCAGTTTCATCTGGAAAACCCGTACATGGGTGGCAACCACTGGTTGCTGGCGCAACGATTCTACGCCTGCCGCTGGAAAATCGGCGTGGTTATGCTCGGTTCACGCTTTCATCGACGGAGACAACATCGTGAACACCATGGCCATCCCGGCGGGCATCGCCGAACTCGAAGACGAAATGATCGCGCTGCGCCGCCGTATCCACGCGCAGCCTGAACTGGCTTACGAAGAGTTCGCCACCGGCGACCTGGTCGCGGAACGCTTGCAGGAGTGGGGCTACACCGTGCATCGCGGGCTGGGTCAGACTGGCGTTGTAGGGCAACTGAAAGTAGGCGGCGGCACGCGCAAACTCGGCCTGCGCGCCGACATGGACGCACTGCCGATCCACGAAACTACCGGTCTGCCGTACGCGAGCACCGTCCCTGGCAAGATGCACGCATGCGGCCACGACGGCCACACGGCGATCCTGCTGGCGGCCGCCAAGCATCTGGCGCAGGAAAAGAGTTTCGACGGCACGTTGAACCTGATTTTCCAGCCCGCTGAAGAAGGTCAGGCCGGCGCGAAGAAAATGCTCGAAGACGGCCTGTTCGACAAGTTTCCGTGCGACGCGGTCTTCGCGATGCACAACATGCCGGGTTTTCCGACTGGCAAGTTCGGCTTCCTGCCGGGCTCGTTCATGGCGTCGTCCGATACGGTGATCATCAAGGTGACCGGCCGTGGCGGTCATGGCGCGGTGCCGCACAAGGCGGTCGATCCGGTGGTGGTGTGCGCGCAGATCGTGCTGGCCTTGCAGTCGATCGTGTCGCGCAACATTGCGCCGCTCGACATGGCGATCATCACCGTCGGCGCGATCCATGCCGGTGAAGCGCCGAACGTGATTCCTGAAACCGCGGAGATGCGCCTGTCGGTGCGCGCGTTGAAGCCCGAGGTTCGTAACTATTTGCAGGAGCGCATCACGGCGGTCGCCTGCGGACAGGCGGCAGTGTTCGGCGCACGCGCGCACGTTGACTATCAGCGACGTTATCCGGTGCTCGTCAACGATGCGCAGATGACCGGTCTCGCACGGCAGGTCGCGCTCGACTGGCTCGGCGAAGACGGTTTGATCGCCGACATGCAACCGTTGACCGGCAGTGAAGACTTCGCGTTTCTGCTGGAGCGTTGCCCGGGCAGTTACCTGATCATCGGCAATGGCGACGGCGAGGGCGGTTGCATGGTCCACAACCCGGGCTATGACTTCAACGACGACTGCCTCGCTACCGGCGCCGCCTATTGGGTGCGGCTCGCGCAGACGTTCCTCGTCTGAGGCAGGTGGCATTGCGTTGAACTGAGGCCGTGCAAGGCTCCGAGGGTCACGAAGACCAGCGGGGCCATCAAGGCCGTGTTGGGGCCAGTCAGACCGTCCATTGCTTTCAGGCGCACAAGGCCGCAGGTCTGCGCATTGGCAGGAAGGACACCATGGAGACACAGATGGACTATTCCGCTACACCGCAACCCGCAGGCACCGACGCGTTGAATCTCGGCGGCGCGTCGGCCATGCCGCCGGCCAAACGCACGAGCCACGCCAAAGCGATTGCTGCGATCACGCTCGGCAACGGCCTCGAGTTTTTCGATTTCACGATCTACAGTTTCTTCGCGACGATCATCGGCAAGCTGTATTTCCCAGTGGAGGGGCAGCTTGCGCAACTGATGCTGGCGGTCGGCACGTTCGGCGTGGGATTCATCATGCGTCCGGTGGGCGGCATCGTGCTTGGTGCCTATGCCGACCGCGCCGGCCGCAAGGCCGCGATGAGTCTCACACTGTGGCTGATGACACTCGGCTCGGCGATCATCGCGTTCGCGCCGACGTATGCAGCGATCGGCGTCGCCGCGCCGCTGCTGGTGATCCTTGCGCGATTGATTCAGGGCTTCGCGCTGGGCGGTGAGATTGGTGCATCGACATCGTTGCTGCTTGAATACGGTAGCGACAAGACGCGTGGGTTCTACGGAAGCTGGCAGTTCGTGAGCCAGGGATTGAACACCGTATGTGGCTCGCTGCTGGGTGTGGCGTTGGCGGCGGCGCTGTCCACTGCCGCCCTGGAGAGTTGGGGCTGGCGTGTGCCGTTTGTGATCGGCATGGCGATGGGGCCGATTGGTATTTACATCCGGCGGCATCTGGACGAAACGTTGCCGGGCGTAGAAGACGGTACGGTTTCGGCGGCCCAGGCGCCTGATGCACAGCCGGTTCGCAAGTTGTTCCGCGAACATTCGCGCGTGATCACGACGGGTGTGTTGACGACGATTGGCGGCACGGCCGCGAACTACATCGTGCTGTTTTATCTGTCGACCTACGCGATTCGGATTTTGCATTTCCCGATGTCGTCGGCGTTGTGGGCCGCTTGGACCGCGGCGATCGTGACGGTGATTTGCTCGCCGTTTGCGGGGACGTTATCCGATCGCGTGGGGCGTAAACGTGTTTTGTGGATTTCGCGGGTGATGTTGATTGTTGCCGTGTATCCGGCTTTTATGATTATTAATGCTTTGCCTACGGTGCCGGTTTTGTTGTCTGTTGTTGCTGTGCTGGCTGTGTTTGTCGCGTTTACCGCGGTGCCTAATATCGTCATGTTGCCCGAGATGTTTCCGCGCGAGATTCGCGCTACCGGGATGTCGATTGTTTATTGTTTAGGGGTTTCGATTTTTGGTGGGTTTGCGCAGTTTTTTGCTACCTGGTTGATTCAGATTTCGGGGAGTAATCTGGCTCCTGCGTGGTATTTGATTGGGTGTGGGGTTGTGTCGTTGTTGCCGTTGCCGTTTATGAGGGAGACTGCTGGGAAGGCTATAGATTGAAGGTGTTTTTTTGCCTTTGGCGGCGGCATTGTCAGTGTTCTTGTGGCGTTGGGCTTTCCTTGATCTGGCTTTGGTGCCTTTCCTTGCATTGTTAGTGGTCTATTAGCGTTGCCCCTGTGCGGGGCGGCACCTACTTTTCTTTGCATGCCGCAAAGAAAAGTAGGCAAAAGAAAGCGGCTCAAACCGCTCATGCTAAGCGGGGCCCGCGGTCTGCTACGGGTAGTGGTGCATCTGGAATCCGTGTTCTCGCACATTCGGCGTTAGTGACAAAGGACTCATCAGCTCCCACTTCGCACTACGTGCGTCGCGGACGGGTGTGCATGGGAAACCAGGGGCTTCGCTTGAGGTCCGTGGGAGTCATCGGCTTCGAGGGTGTCCGGAATTTTGTGTAAACGGGTATTGATTTAACCCGGTAACAGGCGGTCTTCGAACTGGATAGTGAAGCGGTTCAGGGCTGCCTTCCAGTCCCGGATCGGCATCGACCACTTCTTGCTGATGTTGTTAAGTGCCAGGTAAAACAGCTTGGTCACGGCCTCGTCGGTCGGGAACGAACTGCGGGTTTTGATCACCTTGCGCAGGCTCATGTTGATCGATTCGATGGCGTTGGTGGTGTAGATCACCTTCCGGATTTCCGGCGGATAGTCGAAGAACGGAATGACGCGTGCCCAGTTGCGCCGCCAGCTCTGCCCGATGGACGGATAGTCCTTGTCCCACGTGGCTTCGAAGGCACTCAGCTTCTGCTCGGCCAGCTCGACCGTCGATGAAGTGTAGATCGTCTTCAGGTCGGCGGCGACCTCGCGCTGCACCTTCCAGGACACGAAGTTCAGACTGTTGCGCACCATATGCACGATGCACAGTTGAACTGCTGCCTTCGGATAGACTGCTTCGATGGCTTCGGGGAAGCCCTTGAGCCCATCGACACAGGCAATAAAAATGTCCTGCACGCCGCGCGTTTTCAGCTCGGTCACCACCTGCAGCCAGAACTTCGCGCCCTCGGTCTGGGCGATCCACAGCCCCAGGACTTCCTTGTGGCCGTCCATGTTCACGCCGATGGCGAGGTAGACCGCCTTGGTCCGTACAGCACCGCTGTCGCGCACCTTGACGTGGATGCAGTCGAGATAAACGATGGGGTAAAGCGCGTCGAGCGGGCGGGCTTGCCAGGCCTTCACATCCTCGCTCACCGCGTCTGTTACGGCCGAGATGAGCGTGGGCGACACCTCGGTACCGTACATTTCTTCCAGATGCCCCTGAATCTCCCGCACGCTCAGGCCGCGGGCATATAGCGAGATGATCTTGTCGTCAAAGCCCGACCAGCGCGTCTGATGACGACTCACCAGCTTCGGCTCGAACGCACCCTGACGGTCACGCGGGATATCGAGCGGCAACTCGCCAAACTCCCCCTGCAACGTCTTGGCGCTATGGCCGTTGCGGGTGTTGCCCGTGGCATTGGTGACCGCTTCGCTCTTGCCGTGGCCCAGGTGTTCGGACATCTCCGTCTCTAGCGCCCGTTCAACCAGCATCTTCGTGAGCTGCTTGAGCAGGCCGTTCTCGCCAATCAGGTCCTCTGGTTTCTGGTAGTTCGCCAGCAGGCTGTCGGCCAGCTTGACGAGCTCAGGGTCGGGTTTCACGCGTTTGTTGCGTTTCGCTACGGTCATCGTCGCTCCTGATTACTGGCAGTCTCCTGCCAAATGACCGTTTACACAAAACTAATTACACCCTCTCGGCTTCGCCTCGGCGACGCGTCTCTGCATCCACGCGGGAACCCCCACTTCAAATGATTTGTCGGTGCCCCGCAATCACGATCACAGCCGCAGTGGCAATGGCCGTTCCAATCGCAATCGTGGTGGCGACGGCAGCGCAATGACAAGCACGCTTCGGTGGCGAGGCGTGGGCGCCAAAACGCAGCGATCGGTTTTTGAACTGCTCTTCGGCGCGCGCAGCGCCGCCGGAAGTATGATGCCCTTGTCACAAGCCTATGCCGGTGCACGAACCCAGATTCCAGATGCACCACTACCCGTAGCAGACCGCGGGCCCCGCTTAGCATGAGCGGTTTGAGCCGCTTTCTTTTGCCTACTTTTCTTTGCGGCAGGCAAAGAAAAGTAGGTGCCGCCCCGCACAGGGGCAACGCTAATAGACCACTAACAAATCAAGGAAAGGCCAAAGCCACAAGAACATAGATAAGAAGCGCCGCGAAGGCAAAACCCCAACCCATTCCCACCGCCGCAGGCACCTTCCCTTATCTAACAGCCGACTTCCCATCCCCCAAAGGCGCCGCCTCATCCCCCGCACCTGCATCCCGCGTCTCGGGCATCGCGGCCCACACCAGCAGCACAGCAAGCGCGCCCGCCGCAGCAAGTCCAAAAAAGCTGACAGCATTGCCAAAATGATCCGCCACAAACCCGGCAGCAGTCGTGCTCAAAGTAGCCCCAATCCCCGCAGCCAACCCAAACAACCCAATACAAAGGTTGTACCGCCCCTTCCCGCCAGCAACATCGGCGGCAATCAACGGCAGCATCACACCGAACACGGCCGCGCTCAGGCCGTCGAGCATCTGCACCGGCACCAGCAAATAAGGGCTGCTGATCCCGGCAAACAACAACGCCCGTATCGGCAACGCCGAAAATCCAAGCAGCAGAATCGGCCTGCGTCCCCACCGCTCGGCAGAGCGCCCAACCCATGGCGACATCATCGCCACAATCGCCTGCGGCACGATAATGCACGCGGCAATCACGAGCTGCACGTTGTCGCCCATGCCGGCCGTCACTTCGCCAGCGGCGAGATTCAACATCGCCGCATTCGACAAGTGGAACAGCACGATACAAGCCGCAAACAACAGCATCCGCTTGTCACGCAACAACTCGCGCAAACTCTCGCGCCGTTCGATCTGCGCCGGTGTCGGCCCGGTTTTCGGGAGCTCGATCGTATCGGTACGCTGAATCATCGTCAGCGCAAACAGCGCCGGGACCGCCAGCGCCGCGGTCAGCCAGAACACCGCGCGGGGCGAATAGTATTCGCCGAATACGCCCATCAACCCGGCCGCGACGGCGCTGCCGATGGACGCCCAGCGCGCATTGCGTCCCAACCGGTCGCCCAGATTCGCGCGCCCCACGAGAGCGAACGAGATCGCGGCCAACGCCGGCGTCAGCATGCAACTGGCAAAGCCGTGGAACACCTCGGCGGCAATCACCGGCAGCACCGTCGGGCTCGCGGCCAGCAGCACCGCACTGAAGATGATCGCGAAGATCGCCCATGCGGCAGCGCCTTTCTTGTTGCGCAAAGCATCAACGGCAGCGCCGCCCGGCACCTGGCTCACCATCGCACTTATCGTGCCGACGGACAGCGCCATGCCGATCTCGCCCTGGGTCCATTTGTGCGAGGCGAGGTACGACGCAATGAACGGCCCGAAACCCGTCTGCACGTTGGCGACGAAAAAATTCAGCCAATCGAGTGCGCGCAGACTGCGCGCGGTGACCAAAGTGCGGCCTGTCATCGGGCCGCCCGTGTGTTGGAACCCGCCGTGACTGTGGCCGGCGCGGCAGAAGCCGCAGCGGCGGGAGCAGGCGCGGAAGCGGGAGCGGGTGGCGGCGCGGGCGATACCGCGCGGATCGGCTTGTCGCTGGCGTATGGCGGCGTCGCGTTGATCTGCGCATCGCTCAGATCGATCAGCGGATGCAGCTCCTTGTCTTTCGTGATGAAACGCAGCGCCGACCAGTTGGCGGCAATCGTGCGCCGCTCGGTGCTGACCATGCCGTTGACGTCGAGCACGACCGCTTGCGGCTGCGCGTTGGCGTCGATCAGCACGTCGATCACGCGGCCGACCTTGGCGCCGTTCGAGCGCTCGACATCGGCGTCGATCAGCGGCAATTGCACGGCGGCGGACTTCGCCGCGGGCGTCGGCGTGGCCGTCGCGTTGAGTGTGATCGGCGCGGTCTTCGCGGTGGGTGTGAAGCGGAACGCGTTCCAAGGGAAATTGACCTTGCGATCGCCGACGCCGAGGAAACCCTGCAGATTGACCACGATTTCGCGCGGCTTGCCGCTCGCATCGGCGATCAGATCGACTGCGCGGCCCACCACCTTGCCGTCGGGCTTCTGCACTTCACTATCGAGCAAGGCGCGCGCCTCGCTGCGCTCGATCGTGCGCAGCACAATCAGCGGCGGGGGGGCGGGCGGAGGCGGCGCCGGTGTGGCGACCGGCGGCGGAGGTTCGACCTTGCGTGGCTTGACGACCGGCTTCCTGGGCTTCTTCGGCTGTCCGGGCTCGGCCGCTTCAGTCTCGGCCGGTTCCGGCGCGGAGGCGGCTACGGGCGCGCTCGCGGGTTCGACGGGCATCACGGTGGCATCGACAATCGGCGCCTGCTGCGGGCCCCACAGCAGGCTGCAACCGGACAGCGCGAACAGCGCGAACACAGCAAGAAGCAGAAGACGCCAGGCAGGACGCGAAAAACCGCCGCTCATCAAGAAGGACTCCATGGGCCAGTGCGGACGGGCGCTGTGGGCCGCCGCCGTTAAGACACTCAGTTACGTCAGGTAAGGGCCAGAGTGTAACCCGCGGCGCCGGGGCGGCCCGATTTTGCAGGCTTTCTGACAGGTGTCCCCGGCGCACGATTCATGCCGCGTTGCGCGCTTCCGGCCGCGACGTACGCCCTTTTTTGCGCGCTGAACCCCTCAAAACCCTTTCACAACTCGATGACAAACCGTAGGTGTAAACGCGCGGAGCGTCCCCATGATTTGCCGTCCCTTAAACGATATAAGCATCGCGACATGTCGAGCATGCCATTCATGCGATGGGAGACATATTTGTGTTGCCCTACATTTCGGGACAGCAAAAGAAGAACGGAGCATGCGGGTTGTCCGGACGCATCGCAAGCCGACGTTCAAACCTTGCCACACCACATTAGATCAACGCAACGAGACGAACCTGATGGCGGCCGGAAACCGGGCCGTTTCAGCACGCTGATAAAGGAGGCACTCATCATGATGGAACCCCACGCCCAACCGATTTCTGAAGTCGGCGCCGAATCATTCGACGGAAAGGGCTTTCTCGACCGCTACTTCGAAATCTCGTCACGCGGTAGTTCGCAGCGTACGGAAATCGTCGCGGGCATCACGACCTTCCTCGCGATGGTCTATTCCGTGTTCGTCGTGCCGGGCATGTTCGGCAAAGCGGGCTTCGACACCAGCGCGGTGTTCGTCGCCGTGTGCCTGACCACCGCCTTCGGTTCGCTGCTTATGGGGGTCTGGGCGCGTCTGCCGATCGCGATCGGCTGCGCGATTTCGTTGACTGCGTTCACCGCGTTCGGCCTCGTACTCGGTAAAGGTCTGCATCCGAACGTCGCGCTCGGCGCGGTGTTCCTGATGGGCGTTGTCTTCACCGGCATCTCGGTGACGGGCGTGCGTTCGTGGATTCTGCGCAATCTGCCGACGGGCATCGCGCACGGCACGGGCATCGGCATCGGCCTGTTCCTGCTGCTGATCGCCGCCAATGACGTGGGTCTGGTCGTGAAGAATCCGGGCGCCGGCCTGCCGGTGTCGCTCGGCAATATTACGGCGTTGCCGGCAATTATGTCGGTGGCGGGTCTGGCAGCGATCTTCGGTCTGGTGCGCCGTCGCGTGCCGGGTTCGATCCTGATCGTGATCGTCGCGATCTCGGCGATTGCGCTGATGATCGATCCGGCGGTGGCGTTCCACGGTGTGTTCGCCGTGCCGTCGCTGAGCGCACCGGGTCACAGTTCGCTGATCGGCGCGATGGACATCAAGGGCGCGCTGTCGATGGCGGTCCTGCCTAGCGTGCTGGCACTCGTGATGACGGCCGTGTTCGACGCAACCGGCACGATTCGCGCGGTCGCCGGACAAGCCGGCCAACTCGACGAAAACGGCCGCATCATCAACGGCGGCCGTGCGCTGACGGCGGATTCGCTGAGTTCGATTTTCTCGGGCCTGCTCGGTGGCGCACCGGCGGCTGCCTACATCGAATCGACGGTCGGCGTGGCAGCCGGCGCGAAGACGGGCATGGCGGCAGCGGTGGTCGGCCTGCTGTTCCTCGTGGTGATGTTCTTCTCGCCGCTGGCCAGTCTCGTGCCTTCGTATGCAACTGCCCCGGCGCTGATGTACGTCGGTCTGCTGATGCTCTCGAACGTGAGCAAGCTGCACATGGACGATATGGTCGACGCGATGTCGGGCCTGATGTGCGCCGTATTCATCGTGCTGACCGCCAACATCGTGACGGGCATCATGCTCGGCTTCGCAACACTGGTGATCGGCCGCGTGGTGAGCGGCGAGTATCGCAAGCTGAACGTGGGCACGGTTGTCATCGCTGTCGTGCTGGTCGGCTTCTATCTCGGCGGTTGGGCGATCTGATTCTGCCGCATTGCGTTTTGCGCGGTTTGCTGTAACGCGAGAGTGGGGCGGGCTTTCCATGCTGCTTCGCTCGAACGTGTAGTCGGTTGTTCTCCACCTTGACGCGGCGTATTGCAGAGTTTGAACTGCGATGCGCCGCGTATCTTTTTTTCAGCATCCCCTTCGCTTCATTCACCTATCCCTGCGTGCTTTGAGAAAGACACGCACCTGCCCTTGACATCCTCACGCGTGTTTCTATACTTAACCTCATGGTTAAGTTTAATGAAACGTTACTCGATCGCACCTTTGCCGCGCTGTCCGATCCGACGCGGCGTGCGTTGCTCGCGCGTCTGTCTCAACTGAACGATCTGTCGGTCAGTGAGCTCGCCGAGCCGTTTGCGATGTCCTTGCCCGCGGTGATGAAACACCTCGACGTGTTGTCCGAGGCCGGTCTCATCACGCGTAGCAAAACCGGCCGCACGGTGGCGTGCCGCCTGTCCGCCGGACCGATGGAGGAAGCCATGGAATGGCTCACTCGCTATCAGCGCTTCTGGTCCGAATCACTCGATCGTCTTGCTGCTTTCGTCGAAGAGGAACCGCCATGTCCGCCAAACTCAGCCTTACCCTCCAGCGTCGCTTCGACGTCGCGCCCGCGAAAGTCTTCCGCACCTCTACGGAAGCGGCGCAAGTCGTGACATGGATGCATTCGACCGGTTGGAGCCATGGTCGCGATGCGCTGGAACGCTAGCTCGCCTGAATTCGCCTGACTTGCTCTATCTAACCTGTATGACGCAGAGAAGGAGACGCACATGGACCCGCAACACCGTATCGGCACGAGGGAAGAATGGCTGGCCGCCAGCAAGGCGCTTCTGGTCGAAGAGAAAGCGTACACACGCGCAGGCGATGAACTCGCCCGCAAACGCCGGGCGTTGCCCTGGGTGAAGGTCGACAAAACCTATGTATTCGAAACGCCGCACGGCCCCAAGACGCTCGCGGATCTGTTCGGCGACCGTAGCCAATTGATCATTTATCACTTCATGTTCGGCCCGGACTGGGAAGAGGGCTGTTTCGGCTGCTCGTTCGTGTCGGATCACATGGACGGCATCCTGACGCATCTTGAACATCACGACGTATCCTACGTGGCGGTCTCGCGTGGGCCGCTCGCGAAGATCGAGGCTTTCAAAAAACGGATGGGCTGGAAGTTTCCGTGGGTGTCGTCGAATGAGAGCGACTTCAATTTCGACTATCACGTGTCGTTCACGCCGGAGGAGATCGCCAGCAAGAACGGGTTCTACAACTTCACCGAGCAGGATGTCGGCATCGACGAGCTACCCGGTCACAGCGTGTTCTACAAGGACGCAGCGGGCGACGTCTATCACACGTATTCAACCTACGGACGCGGCGGCGAGCAGTTTCTCAGCGCGTACGCGCATCTCGACGTCACGCCAAAAGGCCGCGAGGAGAAGAAGAATATGGGCGAGTGGCTCAAGCATCACGATCGCTATGAGAAGGCGATCGGTTGCGCCGCGTGCGGCTCATGACGCGCGCCGGCAAGGAATCAGCGGGACGTCATGCCCCTTGGCGTCCCGCTTCATAGAACAGCGCGAACAACTCCGATTGCGAGTTGACGTTGAGCTTCGTATAGATGTGCTTCTTGTGCGCGCGCACCGTCTCGAACGAGATCGTCAGTTTCTCCGCGATGGCGCGTGTTGAAAATCCGCTCAGGGTCAGCATCGCCACCTCCACTTCTCGCGTGGTGAGGGACGAGCGGCCGCCCACCGACGATACCTGCTCGAAACGCGCGGCATAGGTGGGCGTGTCCGCAGGGGTGTCCGTGTTGATCGCTGCTTGCGTCACTGCCTCGCTCGAGGCCGGCTCCGGCGCGTCGAATGTCTCATAAGGCAAGCGCTGCCGCAGCAGCGCGATCACCCATGGCGCACAGAGCGCGAGCACCGCCAGGTCGCGCTCGCCATAGCGCTGCGTTGCGCCCAGCGAGAACGCCAGCGTATGCCTCGCGTCTATCATGTAGTTGAAATGCACTTCATCGCCGACGATGTTTTTCCTGAAGTACCGCTGATAGTAGTCGGTCATCGAGAAGTTGTCGGGCGCGACGTCCGCTAGCGTGACGAAGCCCGATGCGGGCTTCTCGGTCGCGGCGATATAAAACGGGTCGAGTTGATAGAGCGCGGCGAGATAGTCCTGGAACATCGCGTCCACCGTGCCGTCGGGTGTGGGTGATTCGGCGCAGACGAGCGGCGCCATGCCAGGCGTGAAGCGCAGGGCGACCCAGTTGTCGAACACGACATAGCGTTCGAGCGCGCGTGTGAGGCGAGTCCAGAATTGCGCGCTGTCGAGTGCTTCGATAACCGCGCCGATCTCGCGATGAAAGGCCAGATCGCGCCATTCGAGTTCCATGCGTGCTCCGTTGAGGGTAACCCAGCCGGG
This sequence comes from Paraburkholderia sediminicola, assembly GCF_046026675.1. Lineage (GTDB taxonomy): Bacteria > Pseudomonadota > Gammaproteobacteria > Burkholderiales > Burkholderiaceae > Paraburkholderia > Paraburkholderia sediminicola_F. The sequence continues at coordinate 1,408,671 of NZ_JAQQEY010000001.1, forward strand.
TGATTACGAACAAAAATATGTCTGGTAATAATAGGCCCAACCTGAACCGCGGGCGCCTGACAACAGCCGCTATTTAACGCGAAGCAGACCGGTATGGGACCAGAGTAGATGCTTTGCATGGGACTAGAGTAAGCGCTAAAGCGCCAACTCTAGTCGACCGCAGATTGCATGGGACTAGAGTAAGCGCTAAAGCGCCAACTCTAGTCGACCGCAGATTGCATGGGACTAGAGTAAGCGCTAAAGCGCCAACTCTAGTCGACACAGGAGACAAAATGCTTCAACTCGAATTGGCACAGATCCCGATCGTGGATGGCGCGGCGGGCGTGGGCGGTGCAAATGTGCAACGCGTGCTGCAAACCATCGGCCAACGCGCGGCCGGAACCGATCTGATCGTGTTTCCGGAGACCACGCTGTCGGGCTTTCCGACGCGGGACACCATCGGCGACGTGGCCGAAACGATTGACGGGCCGTCGCTTACCGCCGTCCGCAACGCGGCGCGCGAAGCCCGGGTCGCCGTGGCGGTAGGTCTCGCCGAGCGTGACGGCAGCCGCTTTTTCAACACCACGGTGCTGGTCGACGAACGCGGCGAGATTGCGCTGCGCTATCGCAAGACGCATCTGTGGGCGTCGGACGTCGGTGTATTCGAACCCGGCGACCGTTACGAAGTGTGCAGCTTCAAGGGCCTGACCGTGGGCCTCCTGGTCTGCTACGACATCGAATTTCCCGAAACGGCGCGCGCGGTTGCCTCGCTCGGCGCCGATCTGCTGATCGTGACGAACGGCAATATGGATCCGTTCGGGCCGGTGCATCGCCGCGCAATCGTGGCGCGTGCGATGGAGAATCAGATGTTCGCGGCGCTCGTGAATCGTATCGGTTCGGGTGACGACAACCTCACGTTCCCCGGTGAATCGGCGCTGGTCGATCCGTTGGGCGACGTGGTGTACGACGCCGGTCACGAAGAAACGGTCCTGCGCGCCACGCTCGATCCCGCACGTCTCGAAGGCGCGCGCGAACACTATCGTTATCTGCATGACGCGCGCATTTCGCTCGACCTCGCGACGCTGGACGGCGAGCAAGGGCAACGTGCGCGTGTGATCCGAGCGCGCTAAGGCGCGTGCGCGCACCTTCGCGCACCACGTCAGGCAAAGCATCATCGGCGCGACGTCCGCGCACCCAGCAATACTGATCGACAAAACCCGACCGGGGCGCGTGCAACGTCGCCCTCGACGACGTTCGCCCATTCGCAAGAGGAGACACCGCATGACCCCAGCATCCCCCACGGAGCGCGCCGGCGCACCTGCCGCGCCCCAAAGCGCGCATCTGAAACGCACACTCGGCCTGCCTTCGGTTTTGCTGTTCGGCCTCGCCTATATGGCGCCGCTGATCGTCTATGGCACCTACGGTGTGCTGGCGACCGCCAGTAACGACACCGCCGCGCTCGCGTATCTGATTGCCCTGGTCGCGATCGTGTTCACCGCGCTCAGTTACGGCAAGCTCGCACGGCTTTTCCCGGTAGCGGGTTCAGCGTATACGTACACGCGCAAAACCTTCAATCCGCATCTGGGCTTCATGATCGGCTGGGCCACCTTGCTCGATTACTTTTTCCTGCCAATGGTGATCTGGCTGATCGGCGCCGCGTACCTCAGCGCCGCTTTTCCGCACATTCCGAGCTGGATCTGGATCGTGGCGTTCATTGTGTTGACGAGCGCGCTGAATATTCTCGGCCTCGAACTCGCGAACCGTTTCAACATCGTGCTGATGGTGGTGCAACTCGCGATCGTCGCGTTGTTCGTCGTGTTGTGCTGCCACTATGTGACCGCGGCGGTCGGCCCTGGCGGTCTGATTTCGGCCGAGCCGTTCTTCAAACCCCACGTGCCGTTCTCGGCGACGATGGCGGGCGCCGCGATTGCCGCCTATTCGTATCTCGGCTTCGACGCGGTGTCGACGTTGACTGAAGAAACCATCGCACCTGAAAAGACCATGCCGCGTGCGATTGTGCTGATTGCGCTGATCGGCGGCGCGATCTTCGTGATCGCCGCGTACACGGTACAACTCGCGCACCCGGGTGCGGTGTTCAAGGACCCGGATTCGGCTGCGTTCGAAGTCGCGCGCAAAGTCGGCGGCGATATCTTCGTGACGGTGTTTCTGGCCGGCCTGATTCTCGCGCAGTTTGCTTCGGGCATCTCGGCGCAGGCAAGCGTGGGGCGTCTGCTGTATGCAATGGGACGCGACGAAGTCTTGCCCAAGCGCATCTTCGGTTTCGTGCATCCGAAGTTCAAGACGCCGGCGCTGAACATCGCGATCGCGGGTGCAATCGGTCTTGTTGCGTTGAAGCTCGATGTGGCGACCTCGACGTCGTTCATTAACTTCGGCGCATTTCTCGCGTTCACCGCGGTCAATCTGTGTGTGATCCGCCAGTTCTTCAACGCGAAGGGCGGTGCCAATGCGATGGGTGCGATCGGCGGCCTGCTGTTCCCGCTGGCTGGTGCGATTGCGGATATCTGGCTGCTGGTGAGTCTGGAGAAAACCGCACTGGTGCTTGGCGCGGTGTGGTTCGTGCTGGGGTTGTGCTATCTCGGCTGGATCACGCGCTGTTTCCGCCGGGCGCCGCCGGAAGTCGCGGTCTGACGCAACCGCTCGCACCTGTGCGCGTGGTTGTTCCGTCAGCGGCGAGGTGAGACGCGGTTCAAAACTGATGGCGCTGCATCGCGCAGCGTCGAACTCACAACGCCATGTCGAAGGCGGGTTTGAGGAACAGTTCGATCGCCATCACGATAAGGCTCATCACGGCCGCGGACAGCGTCAACGTGCCGTACTCGTCGTAGCGTGCATCGTACAGGCACGCTACGACGAAAATAATCGCTAGCAGGTTGGTCAGCCAGTCGAAATTCAACGCCAAGGTCATCGATCAAATCCGGGCTTACGCGCGACTCGTATCGTCGAATCGCGCTATTACGTGAGCCGGATTCTAGCGAGTTGAGCTTACGGATTTGCTACGCCTGGGCTTACATGGATTACGCCCGGGAGGAAGTCCCCTCGGCTTCCGCTTTGAAGGACACCCCCTGGGTTAAACCCCGAATGAACTCACCTGGCGGCCATCATGTCGTGCTCGATCCAGTCGATCACCGACGTGCGTTTGGGCTGCCAGCCGAGCAGTTTGCGCGCGCGCTCACCGCGCACGCGGCTGTTCGAACCGAGCCCGTACGAAGCCATTTCGTAACCCCATTCCTTCTGCGCTTCTGCGAGCGGCCAGTCTTGCGGCTCGCGCAGTTTCATCACGCGGGCGATCGCGGCGCTCATGTCGCGAAACGACGCCTCGCCGCTTTCGACAAAGTAGAAGGTGCCCGCCGGCGTCTTCTCCAACGCAAGGCGATAGAGTTCGGCGACGTCGCCGATATGCACGTTCGACCAGATGTTGCCGCCGCGACCCACATGCCGCACCACGCCGCTCTTTTGCGCCTGACGCACGAGTCGCGGCAACTGCACGCTTGCGCTGCCCGGCACGTCGCCGTGGCCATAGATCAGCGTGTTGCACAGCACCGCCGAGCGGATGTTCTGCTGCGCCGCATCGAGTACGAGTTGATCGATGGCAACGCGTGCCGCTTTGTCCGCGGTCGGTTCGGGCAGGGCGTCTTCGCGATAGATGCGTGCTTCGCCCGCTTCACCGCCAGATGCGTCGCCGACGATGCTCGAGCCGCTCGTATGCAGAAACGGCTTGCCGGAGCCGGCGAGGCCGTCGATCAGCGCTTTCACAGCGCCTTCATGGTCGCTGCTCGCGGCGTTGATGACCGCGTCAGCGGCTTTGGCTTCGGCGATCAGCAGTTCGCGGTCGTCGAGCGTGCCGATCACGGGTTCGATACCGAGGCGTTGCAACTCAGCGCTGTGTTCGGGTTTGCGGATTAAACCGCGCACATGATGGCCGGCGCGCGCGAGGTGCGCCGCAATCGAACCGCCGATAAAGCCGCTTGCGCCAGTAATGAAAATCTTCAAGACGTTCTCCTAGGGTGGAAACACCGGAAATACGATGACATGGACGCAGTATCCGCTGTCTTGATTCTCGCAAAAAGCGTGTTAGTCTCAAATCAATCTTGATTTGAAATCAACAATGAAAACTTCCACCGACGAATTACTGGTGTTTGCGACGGTGATCGACTGCGGTTCGATCACCGCAGCGGCCGAGAAATTGCAGCAGACCGTCTCCGGCGTGAGCCGTGCGCTAACGCGCCTCGAAAAGAAACTCGACACCGCGCTGGTGAGGCGCACTACGCGCCGTTTGCAACTGACCGAAGAGGGCGAGGCGTTCCTGCGGCGGGCGCGGGCGATTCTCGACGCCATGGAAGAGGCCGAGGAATCCGTCACACGTGGACGCGAGCGGCCCTCGGGACGTTTGCGTGTCGATGCGGCGTCGCCGTTCATGCTTCATTGCGTGGCGCCCCATATGAAGGCGTTTTCGGCGCTGTATCCGGAGATTCGTCTGGAGTTGACGAGCAACGAGCGGATCGTCGATCTGCTCGAGCAGAAGGTGGATATCGCGATCCGCATCGGCGCGTTGCAGGATTCGACCTTGCATGCGCGTGCGCTGGGCAGTAGCAAGCTGAGGGTGCTCGCGAGTCCGGCGTATCTGGCCGAATACGGCGAGCCGCGTTCGGTGGACGCATTGCGCTCGCACCGTCTGATCGGCTTCACGGCGCCGGAGCATCTGAATCGATGGCCGTTGCGGGCGGCTGGAAAGGGCAAGTCCGAGACGCTGAAGATCGAGCCGGCGATCACCGCATCGAGCGGCGAGACCTTGCGGCAACTGGCGCTGTCAGGATGGGGCATCGCCTGTCTCGCCGACTTCATGACCGCGGCCGACGTGCGCGAAGAGCGGCTGGTGGCGATTCTCGGCAATGTACTGGTGGATGAGCGGCAGCCGGTCAGCGCGGTGTATTACCAGAGCGCCTCGCTGGCGGGGCGCGTGCAGTGTTTCCTGGATTTCATTGCGGCGCGGGTGAGGTTGTAGTGAATCGCGTTGAGTTTTTGTCCGCTTGCCGCCCTGTATTTTGAACGTGTATATACAAGTTGGTTGTCGCGACGAACGAACGCGATGCGGCGCGCGCCGACACCCGCAACCCCCCGGCGCAAGCGATATGCGTGCCACGTAAGCTTCTAGCTCTAATGGAAACTCCCAGGCCCGAAGCTGCAAAAACAAGTTGTATATACAAGCCGACGTCGCTAGACTTACTCTTGAATTGTATAGACAAGACAGGACACAACACCATGATGATTCTGAAGCCCGGCTACCTGACCCTCCCGCAACTGCGCCAGATCGCACGCGAACACGTCGCGCTGCAACTCGATCCTGCCAGCCACGCCGCCATCGACGCCTGCGCCAAAGCCGTCGCCGATATCGCCGCGAAGGGCGAGCCGGCGTATGGCATCAACACGGGTTTCGGGCGCCTCGCCAGCACGCACATTCCGCATGACCAGCTCGAGCTGCTGCAGCGCAATCTGGTGCTGTCGCACGCGGTCGGCGTGGGTGAGCCGATGTCGCGTCCGGTCGTGCGTCTGTTGATCGCGCTGAAGCTGTCGAGCCTCGGCCGTGGCCACTCGGGCATTCGCCGCGAAGTGATGGAAGCGCTGATCACGCTGTATAACGCCGACGTGCTGCCGGTGATTCCGGTCAAGGGTTCGGTCGGCGCATCGGGCGACCTCGCGCCGCTCGCGCATATGTCGGCAGCTTTGCTGGGTGTCGGCGAAGTGTTCGCGAAGGGCGAACGCATGCCGGCTACCGAAGGCCTCGCGCTGGTTGGCCTCAAGCCGCTCACGCTGCAAGCGAAGGAAGGTCTGGCGCTGCTGAACGGCACGCAAGCCTCGACCGCGCTGGCGCTCTACAACATGTTCGCCATCGAAGACCTGTTCCGCACCGCACTGGTGGCGGGCGCGTTGTCGGTGGACGCAGCAGAAGGTTCGGTCAAGCCGTTCGACGCGCGCATTCACGAACTGCGTGGTCACCAGGGCCAGACGGACGCGGCAGCTGCTTATCGTTCGCTGTTGCAAGGCTCGGGCATCAATGTCTCGCACGCCGATTGCGACAAGGTTCAGGACCCGTACAGCCTGCGCTGCCAGCCGCAAGTGATGGGTGCGTGTCTGGACCAGATGCGTCATTCAGCCGACGTGCTGCTGATCGAAGCGAACGCCGTCTCCGACAATCCGCTGATTTTCCCGGACACGGGTGAAGTGCTATCGGGTGGCAATTTCCACGCCGAGCCGGTCGCATTTGCGGCTGACAACCTCGCGCTCGCCGTCGCGGAAATCGGTGCGTTGGCCGAACGCCGCATCGCGCTGCTGATCGACGCGACGCTGTCGGGCCTGCCGCCGTTCCTCGTGCGCGACGGTGGGGTGAACTCGGGTTTCATGATCGCTCACGTGACGGCCGCGGCACTCGCGTCGGAGAACAAGACGCTCGCGCATCCGGCCTCGGTCGATTCGCTGCCGACGTCCGCGAACCAGGAAGATCACGTTTCGATGGCGACGTTCGCTGCGCGCAAGCTCGGCGACATTGCCGAAAATGTCGCGAACATCCTGTCGATCGAGTTGCTCGCCGCTGCGCAAGGCGTCGATCTGCGCGCGCCGCACAAGACCAGCCCGAGCCTGCAGAAAGTGATGGACGTAGTGCGCAAGGACGTCGCGCATTACGAGCTCGATCACTATTTCGCACCGGATATCGCGGCCGTCACGCGTCTCGTGCAGAACGGCACGATCGCGAAGCTGAGCCCGTTCTCGTTCGCATCCGAGCAGTAAGCTCGAACATCACGTTTCAAGCACGCCAATCAAGCCAATGAACGCACCGGCCTATCAGGGCATCAAGGACTTCATCCTCGGCCGCATCCATGCGGGCGAATGGGCTGAAGGCGACCAGGTGCCCTCCGAAAACGAGCTCGCCCGTGAATTCAATGTGGCGCGCATGACGGTCAACCGTGCGTTGCGCGAGCTGACTTCGGAGCAGGTGCTGACGCGCGTGCAGGGCTCGGGCACGTTTGTGGCCCGGCCCAAGTACGAATCGACCCTGGTGGCGATCCGCAGCATTTCCGACGAAATCGTCGCGCGCGGTCATCGCCATCAGGCGAACGTGCTGCACATCGGCGCAAGCATCGCTGATGAAGCGCTTGCCGAAGAAATGCAGGTGAGCGCGGGCAGCCCGGTGTTTCATTCACGCGTGTTGCATTTCGAAAACGACGAGCCGGTGCAACTCGAAGAGCGCTGGGTCAATCCGGCGGTCGCGCCCGAGTACGCATTGCAGGACTTCACGAACACCACGCCGAATCAGTATCTGGTGCGGGTGGCGCCGTTGCAGCGCGTCGAGTACCGCATCGAAGCTTTGGCTGCGGATGCGGATACCCGCGAGCTGCTGACGATGGATGAACTCGAACCGTGCCTCGTGCTGCATCGACGCACGTGGTCGCAGAGCCAGGTCGCCTCGATCGCCAATCTCTGGCATCCCGGCAGCCGCTATCGCTTCACCGGACATTTCTGATTCTGCTGCTTTTAAAGACCGTTTCCGACTCATTTCCCTGAACTTCTCCCGCACATTTTCAAGCATCCCGAGGGCCACCATGAACAACCCGAAACACATCGACCCGCGTCTGGACCCGACCCGCACGATCCGCGCACCGCGCGGCGCGGAAAAGACCTGCAAGACCTGGATCGCGGAAGCCGCGTACCGGATGATCCAGAACAATCTGGACCCGGAAGTCGCCGAGCATCCGCACGCACTGGTCGTGTACGGCGGCATCGGCCGTGCCGCGCGTAACTGGGATTGCTTCGATCAGATTCTCACGTCGCTGAAAGACCTCGAAGAGAACGAGACGCTGCTGATTCAATCGGGTAAGCCGGTCGGCGTGTTCAAGACGCATGCGGACGCACCGCGCGTGCTGCTGGCGAATTCGAATCTGGTGCCGCATTGGGCGACGTGGGAACACTTCCACGAACTCGATCGCAAGGGTCTGATGATGTACGGGCAGATGACTGCGGGCAGCTGGATCTACATCGGCAGCCAGGGCATCGTGCAAGGCACCTATGAGACGTTCTTCTCGGTGGCGAACCAGCATTTCAACGGGGACCCTTCGGGCCGCTGGATTCTGACGGGTGGCTTGGGTGGCATGGGCGGAGCGCAGCCGCTGGCGGCAACCATGGCCGGCTTCTCGATGATCGCGGTGGAATGCGACGAGACGCGTATCGATTTCCGCCTCAAGACCCGTTATGTCGACAGGAAAGCGGCGACGCTCGACGAAGCGCTCGCCATGCTTGAAGAAGCGAAGAAAGCGGGCAAGCCGGTGTCGATCGGCCTGCTCGGCAACGCAGCAGATGTGTTCGCTGAATGCGTGACGCGTGGCATCACGCCGGATTGCGTGACCGATCAGACCAGCGCGCACGATCCGATTCATGGCTACCTGCCGCAAGGCTGGAATGTCGAAGACTGGCGCGAGCGTCAGAAGACGGTGCCGGACAGCATCGTGCTGCCCGCCAAGCAGTCGATGGCCAAGCAGGTTCAAGCGATGTTGACGCTGCAGGAACGTGGCGCGGCCACGCTCGACTACGGCAACAACATTCGTCAGATGGCACTGGAAATGGGTGTTGAAAACGCGTTCGATTTCCCGGGCTTCGTGCCGGCGTACATCCGCCCGTTGTTCTGCGAAGGCAAGGGCCCGTTCCGCTGGGTCGCGCTGTCGGGCGATCCGGAAGACATCTACAAGACCGATGCGAAGGTCAAGGAACTGATCCCCGACGATCCGCATCTGCACAACTGGCTCGACATGGCGCGCGAACGCATTGCGTTCCAGGGCCTGCCGGCGCGGATCTGCTGGGTCGGCGTGAAGGATCGTTATCGTCTGGGCCAGGCGTTCAACGAAATGGTCCGGAACGGCGAGCTGAAGGCACCGATCGTGATCGGCCGCGACCACCTCGACACCGGTTCGGTGGCAAGCCCGAATCGCGAAACCGAATCGATGAAGGACGGCTCGGACGCGGTCAGCGACTGGCCGTTGCTCAACGCACTGCTGAACACGGCAGGCGGCGCTTCGTGGGTCTCGCTGCATCATGGTGGCGGCGTTGGCATGGGCTTCAGCCAGCACTCGGGCGTCGTGATCGTCGCTGACGGTACCGATGCAGCGAAGGAGCGCCTCGGCCGCGTGCTGTTCAACGATCCGGCGACGGGCGTGATGCGTCACGCGGATGCGGGTTATGAACTCGCGCAGGAAACGGCGCGCGAGGCGGGCCTCAATCTGCCGATGCTGGGCCGTTGATCGTGGCGGTTGTCTCTAATGTGGCAACCACGCTCATCCGCGGCGCCGACCTCGTGGCGGCGCCGTGGAAGAACGGCGGCGGCGTCACGCGCGAAGTGGGGGCGTTTCCCGTAGGCGCGGGGCTCGATGCATTCACGTGGCGCGTCAGCATCGCCGACGTGGCGCAAGCGGGGCCGTTCTCGCGTTTCGCGGGCATCGATCGCACGCTGGTGTTGTTGTCGGGCGCGGGCATGCTGCTCGATGAAACCGACGACCCCGGTGCTCATGCCGCTAAGACGTACGCGTTGACTCAGCCGCTCGATATCGCGCAGTTTGCGGGCGAAGCGCGAATCGATGCACGCCTCGTCGACGGCGCCACGCGCGACTTCAACCTGATGGTCCGCCGTGGTACGGCGGTAGGCGAAACCGAGGTATGGCGCGGCGCTATGCAACGCACCTTGTCCGCCGACGTGGTGTTGTTGTTCTGCGCAAGCGGTTCGGTTTCGGTCACGCTCGGTGGCGAAGCCCAACCGCAAGTGCTTGAAGCCGACGACACACTGCGCATCGACACGCCGAGTGCGCTGACATGCGTGGTCGAGGGCGCGGGCGCATTGCTCGCGATCAGCATCCGCTATACGTGATCACCGCAACGATGACGACGATTCGCGTGCGCGCTTAGTTCTTGCCGAACGCCTGGCAAAGGCCCGGCAAAGCGCGCCGCGAACCACCACAGACACGCAACGAGCTGCAAAGAGCACGCGATGAAGCAAACCGTCTGGCATCACCTGAAACTCTGCCCTGAGGGCGATCCCCAGCACACGCTGCCCGATGCCGCGATTGCCGTTGAAAACGGCAAGATCGCGTGGCTCGGCGCGGCTTCCGACTTACCCGCCCACTACGCCGCATGGCCGCGCGAAGATCTGCACGGCGCGTGGGTGACGCCGGGTCTGGTCGATTGCCATACCCACCTGGTGTACGGTGGCCAGCGCGCGGATGAATTCGCACAGCGTCTCGCGGGCGTTAGTTATGAAGAAATCGCGCGGCAGGGCGGGGGCATCGTCTCGACGGTGCGCGCCACGCGTGCCGCTGACGAAGACTCGCTGTTCCGCCAATCGGCCGCGCGCCTCGAACCGCTGCTCGCCGAAGGCGTGACGGCCGTCGAAATCAAATCCGGCTATGGCCTCGATCTCGCCAGCGAACGCAAGATGCTGCGCGTCGCGCGCCGGTTGGGCGAGCGCTATCCGGTGACGGTCTATACGACGTTTCTCGGTGCGCACGCCTTGCCGCCTGAATTCGCGGGAAAAGCCGATGCCTATATCGACGAAGTCTGCAACGCGATGCTGCCCGTGCTCGCCGACGAAGGACTGGTCGACGCCGTCGACGTGTTCTGCGAGCGCATCGGTTTTTCTCTGGAACAAAGCGAGCGTGTATTCCAGGCCGCAGAGCGCCATAAATTGCCGGTGAAAATGCACGCCGAGCAGTTGTCGAACGGCGGCGGCACGGCATTGGCCGCGCGTCACCACGCGCTGTCCGCGGATCACCTCGAATTCCTCGACGAAGCCGGTGTTGCCGCGATGAAAGCGTCCGGCACGGTTGCCGTGCTGCTGCCTGGCGCGTACTACTTCATCCGCGAGACGCAATTGCCGCCTTTGGATTTGCTGCGGCGCTACCAAGTGCCAATCGCGATTTCCACCGACAGCAATCCCGGCACGTCGCCCACCACGTCGCTGTTGCTGATGATGAACATGGCGACCACGCTGTTCCGCATGACCGTGCCCGAAGTGCTGCAAGGCGTGACCTCGCATGCGGCGCGTGCGCTCGGCAAGGCGGATCAACATGGGTCGCTGCAAGCCGGACGCGCGGCGGATTTCGCGGTGTGGTCGGTGGATTCGCTTGCCGAGCTGGCTTACTGGATTGGGCGTCCGTTGTGCGCGCGAGTCGTGCGCGCAGGCGAGACTGTTTATACGCGGCGTGATTTGAGCTAGGGCCTGAGAGATGATGCAATCAAAACAATCACTATTCGCCGATCACGCCTATCTACCCGACGGCTGGCGCCGCAATGTGCTGCTGGAATGGGACGCTAACGGCACGCTGACATCGGTGACGCCCGATATGGCGGCGGTTCCTGCCGGTGTGCAAAAAGCTGCTGGCCCCGTGTTGCCTGGCATGCCGAATCTTCACTCGCATGCGTTTCAGCGCGCGATGGCTGGCCTCACCGAGTATCGTGCGAACGCTACGGACAACTTCTGGAGCTGGCGCGATCTGATGTACCGCTTCGCTGCACGGATCACGCCGGAAGGGCTTGCTGCCGTCGCGCAGTGGCTGTACATCGAGATGTTGAAGGCGGGCTATACGTCGGTCTGCGAGTTCCATTACGTGCACCACACACCGGACGGCAGCCGCTATTCGAATCAGGCGGAGTTGGCGCAGCGTGTGGTGGATGCCGCGTCGGCAAGTGGCATCGGTATGACGATGCTGCCCGTGCTGTATCAGTACAGCGGTTTCGGCTCGCGCGCTCCGCGCGAAGATCAGCAGCGCTTCATCAACACGCCGGAGAGTCTGCTCGAACTGCTCGGCACGGTGCGCGCGGCACGTCCCGAGAGCGCGGTGTTGCGTTATGGCGTCGCGCCGCATTCGCTGCGTGCGGTATCCGCCGATTCGCTGCATGCATTGCTGAATGGCATCGATCGAAGCGCGCCGGTTCACATCCATATCGCCGAGCAAACCGCCGAAGTCGACGCCTGCCTCGAAACTGAAGGTGCGCGGCCAGTGCAGTGGCTGCTCGATCGTTTCGACGTCGACAGCCGCTGGTGCCTTGTGCACGCCACGCATGTCGATGCGAACGAAACACTGGCGCTCGCGAAAAGCGGCGCGGTCGCGGGTTTGTGTCTGACTACCGAAGCGAATCTCGGCGACGGCATTTTTCCGGCCCAGGAGTATCTCGACGCGCAAGGGCGCATCGGGGTCGGATCGGATAGCCATATCGGCGTCGACTGGCGGGCGGAATTGCGTTTGCTCGAATACGGCCAGCGCCTGACACGCCGTCAGCGCAATGTCCTGGCGTCGGCGCAGGCCACGCACGTGGCCGATCGTCTGTTCGACGCGGCGCTCGAAGGCGGCGCACGTGCCACCGGTCGTGCAGTGGGTGCATTGCAAGCCGGCCGCCGTGCCGACTGGCTGGTGCTCGATCCGGATCATTCGAGCATTGCCGAGCACGCGCCGAACGCGTGGCTCTCGGGCGTTGTATTCTGCGAACATGGCGAGACGCCGATTCGCGACGTCTACGCGGGCGGCGACAAGGTTGTCGACAACCGCCGCCATCGTGATGAAGAGGGTGCTTACGCGCGCTATCGCGGGGCGCTCGCCGATTTGCTCAAGTAAACTGCCGACGCTGCTTGCTGAAGCGAAAGGCTCGCATGAATGGCTGAACACGCTGAGCCTTCGATTTTTATCGATCCCATCGATTCCGGACTGACATGACTGCTTCGTCTACTACTACTCCGCCGGTTCTATCGCTGCATCAGGGCAGCTTGCCGTTGTTGATTTCGATCCCGCATCTGGGCACGCAAATCCCCGCCGATATCGCCGCAACAATGACGCCGGTTGCGCAGCGCACCGACGACTGCGACTGGCATCTCGACCGTCTCTACGCGTTTGCGAAACGCATGGGCGCATCGATCCTGGCGCCGACCTACGCGCGTTATGTGATCGACCTGAACCGTCCGCCCGACGGCGCGAATCTGTATCCGGGCCAGGATACTACCGGCTTGCTGCCGGTCGACACCTTCGACAAGGAACCCTTGTACCTCGACGGCCATCTGCCGGGCGACGCCGAAGTCGCGCGTCGCCGCGATGCTTACTGGAAGCCCTATCACGACGCGCTGACGGGCGAACTGGCCGCGCTAAAGGCGAAGCACGGCAAGGTGCTGCTGTGGGAAGCGCATTCGATTCGCTCACACGTGCCGCGGTTTTTCGAAGGACGTCTGCCGGATTTCAACTTCGGCACGTCGAACGGCGCCAGCGCGGTGGCCGGATTGGGCGAGGAATTGGCCGCTGTGGTCGGGCGGCATGGCGGATATTCCGCTGTCGCCAATGGGCGCTTCAAGGGCGGGTATATCACGCGGCAGTACGGGCAGCCGTCGCAGGGTGTGCACGCGGTCCAGCTCGAGTTGTCGCAGATTACGTATATGGAAGAGCAGATGCCGTATGCGTATGACGAAACGCTGGCTGTGAAGATCGAGCCCTTGCTGGAAGAACTTGTGATGACGGCGTTGGAGCGCGTTAAAGCGGCTTGACGGCGGAAGCCCGACGTCGCCGCTGTCCGCGGTATCCATTTCATCTTTTCCATGCGGTTCGCCGCGCTTCGCATTCCGCGAGGCCGCGACCGCGTCGGCTCACACCGCAAAGGTGTAACAGCATGTGTCCGTGATTGCATGCTGCGGCGTTCGCGCCGAACGTATAGAGCGTCGCAGGTTTCGCTGAAGATTTGACCCACGCCCCGTCGAAGCGGAGCGGCCACAAAAAAGCCCCGCTCGCGGCGGGGCTTTTCGATGCGCGCCGTATGGGGCGCCGCATAACGATCAGTGGCAGTGACGTTCCCAGTGATGGTGGACGCGCACCTTGTGGCATTCGCGGTGGTGCTCGTAAGCTTGAGCGGGAGCGATCGCGCTCAAGGCGACGATCGTTGCTGCAATGGTGAGGACAATTTTCTTCATTACAAAATCCTTAAATCATGGTGGTGGTGCTAACGCTGCAGCACGTGGCGTGCCACAACGGTTCGAAAGGATGCCACACATCGCGCGCGTAGCGAAGGAACGCTGACCGAATGCATGGGTCAACTCAAAACGCCGGGCTTCGTGGCGTTTTATCCCCGGGCAGCGGTGCGCCGTAGCGTGTCATTTCGATACCTCGACAGTCGTGGGATGTGCACGGGGATTGCGCGCCATGCGCTGAAGCGACTACCCTTTCAGAACGATGACGTGTGCGAGCGCGTCATCCATACATCGGGCAAAAAGATGGAAGACCCAGCGATGGAAGATTCCGACGAATTGCTACTCCCGGTCTGGCGAGCGAACCTGGTGCTGCTGACCCGCGAGGTCGGCGCTGCGACGCGTCTTGCGCGCATGATGACCTTTTCCGCCAGCTACCTCAAATTGATACTGTCCGGCCAGCGCGAATTCAGCGAGGAGTTCGTGCGCGGGATCGAGGCGGTCACGGGCTTGCCGGGTGGCTGGATGAATGCGTCGCATACCGAGCAGGACATACCGGCCAACGCGCGCGAAGCGATCGACAACGAGCAGCCGCTTGCGCGTTTTCGCGGCACGGCGCACCCGGTGCGCAAGAAGACGGTGCTACGGCCGCCCGAGCCGATTTTTGGCCAAGCGGGGCCGGCCAAACGCGTGGAAGAAGAGACGCTCGACGCCGAAGCACATCGGCGCCAGGCCCATATCCGCAAAGTTCGTGATCTGGCGATGCAGGACGTGCGGCGTTTCGAGCGGCATTTGAGTCATGCGCCGGTGGACCTCGCGTCAATGCGATCGAAAGTGGAGGACGTGATTGCCGCCGCCGATCTCGACGATCCGATTCAGGCCGACCTGGCTGGCCGGCTGGAGCAGATCGAGAAGCACCGGCATTTGCTGCTCAGGCATGTGGAGCGCTTGCAGGCCTTGCTCGCGCAGATTGGGGGAGGGGATTGATACTTGCAGCCGGGCGTCCTTGTTGCAGGCAGGCTTGAACCTCCCGATTGTCCGGCCGCGACCTAACGTCTGCGTCGCGCGTGAAATTCCGCCTCGAGCGTCCACGTCACGCCATCCTGCGCCAGTGCGACGCCGGTCCAGCGGAACGAATCCCTCGTGATATCGGTGAAATTCCATCGAATCGGCGTGCCGTCGGCGTGCGTGCCGATCTGCACGAGATCATTGCCGACGCGCCGGCCGATCAGCTCGTCGCGCTGGCCGGTCAGCGGATTCATATAAATCACGCGCCAGGCCCGCAGCGCCGGGTCCCACACCCGCAGCGTGGTGCCGTACATGATGTCGACGGCAGGGAGTCCCGCATGATGTTCGCTGCGTGGCGGCATGATCCACACGTCCTGCACGGCGCGGCCCTGCAGGACCCAGCCAAAATGAATCTCGCCGCGGCGGCGCGCGTTGCCGAGGTCGACGCGGTAATGCAACACCTCCATGTCCCAACTGCCAATCAGCCAGCCGTAGAGGTCGTCGGCGGCATTGATGTCGGCGGCCCGCGCCGGGGCGCTCAAGGCGGTGTGAAAGCCGCAATCGACAGTATCGTCCAGCATGTTCATCGTATGTGCTCCTTCGGGCGTTCAGTGAAAGCGCCATCGCCGTAACAGGCAAAACCGCGCCGGCCGCCGATGTGCTAAAACGACGATACGGACTCAGCCGAGGTGCATCTTGGGGAAAATTGCCGTCACTTTGCAGCAGGCGCTCGCGCGGCGCGTGCGGGAAGGCACGCGTGGCAGCACAAGCGCGCGTCCGCTGGCGCAGGGCGCGAGCTGGGATGTCGCGGACATCCTCTGCACCTTCGGCCCGCGCGACCAGCCGTTCGAGGAACGGCACGCGGGCGTGTGCATCGCGATGGTGGTCGCCGGTTCGTTCGGCTACCGGACCGCGACAGGACGTGAGTTGCTCACCCCCGGCGCGCTGTTGCTCGGCAATACGGGTGACTGCTTCGAATGCGGCCATCGGCATGCGCCCGGCGATCGCTGCATCGCCTTCCGCTATGCGCCGGCGTACTTCGAGCGGCTTGCCGCGGATGCGGGCATCGCGAGCGGCGATCTGAACTTCAGGCGCGCGCGCATTCCGTCGCTACCTGCGTTGTCGCCGCTGATCGCGCGGGCCTGTGCCGGCGCCCTGGACACGAACGGCGCGGTGTGGGACGAACTCGCGGTCGAAGTGGCCGTCTCGACGCTCAAGGCTGCGGGTGCATTGAAGCGCGCGGAACCGCCCGCAAGCGCCGCGGCCTGGTCGCGCGTGGCGCAGACGGTGCGCCTGATCGACGACACGCCTGGCGCACCGCATACGCTCACGACCCTCGCTGCCGCGGCGGGCCTGAGCGAGTTCTACTTCCTGCGCACGTTCCAGCGTGTGACCGGCGTGACACCGCATCAATATGTGCTGCGCGCGCGCTTGCGAGCGGCGGCGCTGCGCCTTCACGACGACAGCGCGAAGGTCGTCGATATCGCGCTCGATTGCGGCTTCAACGATCTGTCGAATTTCAATCACGCGTTTCGCGCGGAATTTGCGTCGAGTCCGCGTGCGTGGCGCGCGCGAGGCAGGGCGCGTCGCGCATGACGCGGTGGTTCGCGTTCGTGGAACTGAGCGCCGCGTTGGCGCTGGTTGCGTGTGCAACCAGCGCGCTTGCTGAGGGCAGTGTTGCAAACACCTCCAGCATCTCCAACAACGAGCTCTCCCCCTCGACGACGGAGCGCGACGTCCACCTCTTCGTGATCCAGAAAGACGGCTCCGTCGAAGAACATGACGACACAGTCCTGCGGGCCAACACGACGAGCGGCGTCGACGATATCGCGCAACGCTACGTATGGTTCAACAAGGACATCGAGCAGGTGCAACTGTTGACCGCGGAAACGATCGACCCGAACGGCGTCGCGCATCCGGTCGGGCCTGAAGCGATCCGCGACGTGCAGGAACCCCGCTCGGCGGGCGCGCCGAGTTTCGAAGACGGCGTGTTGCGCACGGTGATCTTTCCGGGCGTCGAACCCGGCTCACGCGTGCATCTGGCGTTTCGCAAGACGCGCACGAAGCCCCTGCAGGTCGGCACGTTCGCGTACCTGGTCGAACCGACGCGCGAGCCTGTCGAGATGCAGCGCCTGATCTTCGACCTGCCCGCCGACGTGCCGCTTTATGCCGATGCGCGCGGCTACGTGGCGCTGCCACCGGTCACGGCAAACGGCCGCACTCGCTACGAGTTCGATTACCAGCATGGCCCGTATGCGCCACTCGAAGCGGGCGCTGTGGGCTATGCGAACTGGGGCGACCGCCTGATGGTGTCGACCGTGCCGGACTTCGCGAATTTCGCCGCGCGTTATCGCGGCCCTGCCGCCGACGCGACGATGGGCGACCCGGCCATCGTTCAACTCGCGCGTAGTCTGACCGGAGAGGTGAGCGACCCGCGTGCGAAGGCACAGATCCTGTACGACTGGATACGCCTGAATATTCGCTACGTTGCGCTGTTTCTCGGCGAGACGGCGGCGATCCCGCATAAGGCGATCGACATCCTGCACAACCGCTATGGCGACTGCAAGGACCACGTCGCGTTGTACAGCGCGCTTCTCGCCGCGGTCGGCATCCGCAGCGAGGCCGTGCTGCTCAATCTCGGGCCGTACTATAGTTTGCCGGAGGTGCCCGGCTACGGCGAGAGCGCGATCAATCATGCAATCGTCTGGATTCCTGATCTATCGCTATTTGCAGACACTACGGCAGGCGGTATGAGTTTTGGCTATTTGCCGCCGAGCGTGATGGACCGGCCTGTTTTGCTGGTCGACGAGGGCGTGTTGGTGCGCACGCCGGCCACCCAGTCGCGCGAGCGCACGGCGCGCCTGCAGATCGACGTCGATGAGAGAGGGGCGGCGAACTACGCCTATCGCGTGGAAGACGTCGGCTATACCGCGGAGCTCGAACGCAATATGTTTCGACGGGCAACCCGGCAGCGCACGCAACAGATTGCGGCAAATCGTCTATTGCTGACGGGTTTGCATGGTACAGCGCAGTTGCGCACGGGTGATCTGACATCGACCGATGGACCTTTTTCCACGTCGATGCAAGGACGGGTGGCACATTTTGTCTGGACCGATGGGACGACCGCTGTGCCGGCCCTGACGAGCTTATCCGGTGGAATGGCCGGGCAGGTGCAGGCGTGGCTGGCGGAGCCTGCGAGGACGCAGCCCTGGGCGTGCATCGGCGGGGAATTCGATGAAACGCTGGCAATGACACTCCCGGGGTTCGCCCGCGTGACGGATGTGCCGCCGGATGCCACAGTGAAGGATCGTTTCCTTGAGTTTTCTTCTCGCTACGTGTTCGATCCTGCCGCGCGGGTCTTGCAGGTCAGGCGACACCTGCGAGCCGCGTTTGGCCACCAGATGTGCTCTGCCGATGACTTTGCCGGCGTGAAGGATGATCTGATCCGGATCGAGCGGGATCTCGACGCAGAGGTGGTGTTGAAGGCAGTCAGGTAGGCAGGTACGGCATCGGCAGTGCTCACGGCAGTGGTGGTACAGAAGTACCGCCACTGCCGCATGAACAACAACGCCGTCATGGGCAAAAAGCGACGCTTAACTTCCGCTCTTGGTCACGATAGGCACCCAGGCCCCGTTCTTGACCTGATACAGCGTGGAAGCGCCGCTTTTCAACGCCCCGGTGCTATCGAACGAAATCTTCCCGGTCACGCCGTCGTAATCGAGTGCCTTGAGCACCGGCCGGTAGACCGCCGGTGAACTGGATTTTGCTTGCTGCATCGCCTTGATCGCGGCCCATGCCCCGTCATACCCAAACGGCGCGTACGACAGGATATCCACCCCGAAGCGCTTCTTGAACTTCGCGGAGAAGTCCTTGCCGCCCGGCAACTGAGCCAACGGTCTGCCGTATTCCCAGGCCATCGCGCCTTCGGCCGGGTCGCCGGCGAGCTTGATGAAGTCCTGGTCCATCACGCCGCCACCACCCACCAGTTGCGCGTTCATCCCCAATTGCTTCATCCGCTTCGCGAAGCCGGCCGCCTGCGTATCCAGGCCGCCGAAGAAAATCAGATCGGCATTGGTCGCCTTGATCTTGGTGATCTGCGTGCTGAAGTCCACCGCGTGATTGTCGGTATATTCGCGCGTCACGATGGTGCCGCCGTGCGCCTTCACCGCCTTCTCGAACTCGTCGGCCTCGCCCTGGCCGAATGCGGTGCGGTCGTCGATGATCGCGATGCGTTTGGCCTTCGTCACCTCGACGGCGTAGACGCCCGCGTTGCCGGCGTTCTGCGCATCGGTGGAAATCACCATGAAGGTGTTCGCGAAGCCACGCCCGGTAATGATCGGATTGGTGGCGGCCGGGTCGATCACCGGAATGCCGGCCTGCTCGTACACCTGAGAGGCAGGAATCGTCGTGCCCGAATTGAAGTGGCCCACGACTACCGATACACCCGCGTCGACCAGCTTCTGTGCGGCTTGCACGCCGACGCGCGGATCGGCCTGGTCATCTTCGGAGACGAGCTGGAATTGTGCGACCTTGTCGCCGATCTTGATCTTCTGGGCGTTGGCTTCCTCGATTGCGAGCCGGACACCGTTTTCCAGATCCTTCCCGTAGCCGGCGTTGGCGCCTGTCAGCGGCGCGGCGAAGCCGATCTTCACCGGCAGGTCGTCGGCGAAACTGGACAGCGGCGCGATCGCGAAGGCAGCGCCAACGAACAGTGCAAGCGGTTTCAACGTGTTGCGAAGACTCATGGTCTTTCTCTCCATCGACAGTTTCAGGTGTGAAAGCGGTAAGGCGGTAACGTTGGATCGACGCGCAAGCATGGGTTCGACTTCGCATGGTGCGCGTCATCAAGAGTACGGACGATCGGTCACCATCAACAATGCTGGAATACGCCCGGTAGGAAGAACCCTTGGGTGGCACCCCAAAGGACTTCCTCTTGGGGGACGCGCAATGGCGTTCACATGCCGATCAATCTGGCGCGAATATAGAAAGCCAATTTGCGACCGTCTTGGCAGTTCGCGGCGCTTTGAATGAGCATTTCGGCATAGCCCGCACAGCGCTTGGGCTGGCGGCCTGTCAGCGGCGGCGCATGGGTGCGGATTACGGCATATGCTTAAGAAGCAGGGAGCCGATGCGCGGGCGGACAAGTGGTGGGGAGACGGCCTGGTTAAGACCTGGTTACGGCTTGGGGATGGTGCTTGAGAAACCGGCGCGAGCGCGCCGGCCTGAAACTACGTTCTCACTGCTCGCCTTGCTGGCGCAGCAACTCTTCGCGCAGGCGCAGAAGGGGCGCCTTGGTTTCTTCGTCGGCCCAGGTGTCGAGATCGTCGATTGCGCGTTGGCAGCCGTCGAGCACCAGATCGAGGTCCACCGGCACGCCGTTGTTCAGCGCGAATTCGATGGTCTCGGCGAACTGCTGGCACTCGTCCTCGCCGTACGAAATGTCGAGGTTGTCGGCGATGACTTCGGCGATGTTGCTGCGCGCCTTGTCGTCGGACGTCACCATTTCGACGATGCCGCGCGCCACCGCCGGCGAATAGAAAAGCGCGATGTCGAGCCACTGTGCGGGATCGAAGTCGGCCTGGTCGAACTGATTCTCGAAGTACTCGATTGCTTCCTGCTCGTGCGCTTCGTCCGCGTCGACACTGATGCACAACTGCTCAAAAAACTCTTCCCGCTCGCTGCGGATATAACCGTCCATCGATGCCTCGTCTGCTGAATGCTGAATGCCTGAAAAATGCGGCGCGGGCGGCTGGCTGCCCAAGCCTGCGCGGCACGCATTATAGGACCTAAGCCGTATCCGCCACCCACGCGTCGAACCATTCACGCGGTTGCGCGATTTCGTTCTGCGCGGCCACCAGTTCCAGTTCATAGCGCCCGGCCTGCCATGTCGCTTTCACGACGGCGTTCACGGCGGCCAGCGTGTGCTCGAAGGCCGCGCGGATCGAATCGCCGAGCAGCGTGCGTGCGACAAACACCGCGCTCGTCAGATCGCCAACGCCCACCGGCTGCCGCGCGAACGGGTAGAGCGGACGCTGGCCCATCCAGGCCTCGCGCTCGGTGACGACCAGCATGTTGAAACGGTCGGCGGGGCTGTTGCGATCGAGCAGGTGTTTCACCAGCATGAGTTTCGGCCCACGGGCGATGACCTCGCGGCACGCGGTCACGGCTTCTTCGAGCGTCTCGATCTCGCGGCCCACGAGGCGCTGCAACTCGGTATGGTTCGGCGCCATCGCGTCGGCGACCTCGGGCATGGTGCGCACGAGAAATTCCTGGATGCCCGGTTCGACCTTGCAGCCGCTCGCGGCGCCCATCACCGGATCGCAGAAGTACCACGCGCGCGGATTGGCGGCCTTCACGGCCTTGACGATCTCCAGCACCGCTTGCGCCTGCTCGGGCGTGCCCAGATAGCCGGACAGCACGGCGTCGCAACGCGGCAGCATGCCGATCGCGCCGATCCCTTCGACGAGATCTTCCATCTGCGAGGCCTCGATCGCGCCGCCGGTCCAATGACCGTATTGCGTGTGGTTCGAGAACTGCACGGTATTGAGCGGCCAGACATTGACGCCGAGCCGGCGCATCGGGAATTCGGCTGCGCTATTGCCGGCGTGCCCGAAGACGACATGTGACTGGATGCTCAGAACGTTTTTCGTCATGGTGTGGCCCGCGCAAGCGTGGTGCGCGATCAATGAGAACGGAAGGATGGCCGCGGTAACGAACCGGCCTTGGCCGGGCGCCTGAAGCGGCGTGACTGTGTTTCAGATGGTGCAAGAAAAATGCGCGATCTGCATAGTCAGGAAACAATACATGAGTTTGTCACGCGCGAGTCGATCCGTCCCCGTGTTGTTGCGTCGAACCATCAGGATAGTTCCCGATACAGCGCCAGATAGCGCTCGGCCGAGGCGCCCCAGCCGAAATCCTGATGCATCGCGCGACGTTGCGTGGCTTTCCATTCGGTGCGGCGGTCATAGAGCGCAAACGCGCGCCGGATTGCCGCCGCAAGACCCTTCGGCTCGAATCGTTCGAAAACGAAGCCTGTAGCGAGGTCCTCGGCGAGATTTTCGAGCGACGCGTCCACAACGGTGTCCGCGAGGCCGCCGACGCAATGCACGAGCGGCAGCGACCCATAGGCCAGCGCATACAGCTGCGTGAGCCCGCAGGGCTCGAAGCGCGACGGCACCGCAATCACGTCGCTGCCCGCGACGATCGTATGCGCGAGTGTTTCGTCGAAACCCAGTTCGACCGCCACCGATTCCGGATGTGCATGCGCGGCACGTTTCAAACCGTTTTCGAGCGCCGGGTCGCCGGTACCGAACACCACCAGCTGCCCGCCGCGTTTGACAATTTCCGGCACCGCCTCGAGCAGCAGGTCAAGGCCTTTCTGCTCGGTCAGCCGGCTTACCACGCCGAATAGCAGCGCATCGCTTTTCTGCGCGAGGCCAAAGCGCTTCTGCAGCGCCTCCTTGCAGGCCAGTTTGCCGGCCAGGCGGGTAGCCGTGTAGTGATCTTCGAGCAGCGCGTCGGTGGCGGGATTCCACACCGAGTAGTCGACGCCGTTCAGGATGCCGCTCAGATCGTGCGAGCGATGGCGCAGCAACCCATCTAGGCCGCCGCCCTGGGCCAGTGTCTGGATTTCGCGGGCGTAGGTCGGGCTGACGGTGGTGATGCGGTCGCTGTAATAGAGGCCTGCCTTGAGAAACGACAACTGCCCATAGAATTCGATGCCGCGCATGCTGAAGAAGTCGTCAGGCAGCGCCAGCTGGCCGAACTGATGCGCCGGAAAAACGCCCTGATACGCGAGGTTGTGCACCGTGAAGACGCTGCGCGCGAACGAGCGGCCGTGCTGCCGTTCAGCCGCCTTCAGATAGGCGGGCGCGAGTCCGGCATGCCAGTCGTGCGCATGGACGATCTGCGGCGCCCACGCCGGGTCGAGATGCTGCGCCAGTTGCGCCGCGACCCAGCCGAGCAGGGCGAAGCGTTGCGCATTGTCGCCGTACGGTACGTGTTCGTCGTTCAGATAGGGGTTGCCGGGCCGGTCGTACAGCGAGCCGGCGCGGATCACGTAGACGATCAGGCCGTTTGACGGCAGTGTGCCCTGTTCGAGCGTGACGCCCGGCGAGTCGAAACGGCGGCCCAGCTGCGCCACCGGCCGCAAGTCCGTCAAGCCGGCGACCACCGCCGGAAAGCCGGGCAGCAGCACCCGCACGTCGGCGCCGCGCTCGATCAGCGCGGGCGGCAACGCGCCCGCGACGTCGGCGAGACCGCCCGTTTTGAGGAGGGGATACAGCTCGCTTGCGACGTGCAGGGCGCGAATCGTCATAGGCTCAGTCTCGTTCCTGTTAGTGCGGGTTTGCGTCAGCGCTGCGGCAGTTTTGCGCGGGCGGCAAGACGGGCGGCCGGCTCCGCCAGCCCGTTCGGTTTGCCGCCCTGGCGACGATCACGTCCCCTTCTGCCGCAGTGCGTCGGGCGTGACCAGCACGACGCCGTCGTCGGTGCGATAGAAGCGTTCGGCGTCCGCCGCCGGATCTTCACCGATCACCGTACCGTCCGGAATGGTGCAGCCGCGGTCAATCACGACTTTCTGCAGCCGGCAGCTCGCGCCGACGGTGACCTGCGGCAACAAGACTGCCTCATTGATATTACAGAACGAACTGACTTTGACGTTCGACGACAACACCGAACGAGAAATCTGCGAGCCGGAAATCACACAGCCGCCGCACACGATCAGATTGTTGCCGGTGCCTTGCAGACCTTTCAGATCGCGTACGAACTTGGCGGGCGGCAACTGTTCCTGATACGTCCAGATCGGCCAGTTGCGGTCGTACAGGTCGAGCGTCGGGATGGTGGAGGCAAGATCGAGGTTGGCGGCCCAGTAGGCGTCGATCGTGCCGACGTCGCGCCAGTACGGCTCGACGGTCGGATCTGACGACACGCACGACATGCTGAACGGATGCGCGATCGCCGTGCCTTGCGTGACGACGCGCGGCAGGATGTCCTTGCCGAAGTCATGATCGGTATCGACGCTCGAAATGTTCTCTTCGAGCAGCGAATACAGGTAATCGGCACTGAACACGTAGATGCCCATGCTGGCGAGCGCCGAATCCGGGCGGCCCGGCATGGCGGGCGGATCGGCGGGTTTCTCGACGAAGCCGGTCACGCGGCGGTTTTCATCCACATGCATCACGCCGAAGGCCACAGCGTCCATGCGCGGCACTTCGATGCAGCCGACCGTGCAATCCGCGCCGCTTTCCGCGTGATCCGCGATCATGCGCGTGTAATCCATCTTGTAGATGTGGTCGCCCGCCAGCACCACCACGTATTTCGGCCGGATCGAGCGGATGATGTCGAGATTCTGGAACACGGCATCCGCCGTACCGCGGTACCAGTGGGCGCCTTCCACCCGTTGCTGCGCCGGCCAGAGGTCGATGAATTCGCCGAACTCGCCACGCAGGAAGCCCCAGCCGCGCTGCAGGTGGCGCAGTAGCGAGTGCGCCTTGTATTGCGTGACCACCGCGATGCGGCGGATGCCGGAGTTCAGGCAATTGGAGAGCGCGAAGTCGATGATCCTGTACTTGCCGCCGAAGTGCACTGCTGGTTTGACGCGCTTGTTCGTGAGCGGCCCGAGCCGCGTGCCCCGTCCGCCCGCGAGGACGATGGCGAGGGTGGTGCGTTGCAGATCGTTCAGCCGTGCCGGAGTTTCCATGTCTGTCTCCTTTGTTGACTGGAGTTGGCGCTTTAGCTGTCGGCCGGAGTTGGCGCTTTAACGCTTACTCTGGTCCCATACAAAGCGCTTACTCCGGTCCCTTGCAAGATAGTTGCTGATTGGTATGCCCCGGGTGGTCTTGTTATCTCGCTCTGCGTTATTGATTCGTGCTGCCAGGCGGCTTTCGTCTTCGCGGGCCCGTCTGCTAGTTCTAGCACCGATTTGCCGCCGGCGAATAGTCTGAATTGTGCGGATGCAACTCGCGCGGCCGCCTTGCGAACGATCAACCCTTGCGCGGGACGCATCCGTGCGGCACGACACATAGGGCGTAAGGCGAAGCGCGGCAATATGCGTGCCACACCGGTCGGCGCTGCCATGAGTCTGCCCGCGCGGCAGCAGAGTCCGACGGCGCGTCGTAGAATCGTCCGCTCCGAACGGGGTGCGGGCGTTGCTTTCCAGCGCCCGGAGCCTGCATGCTTCCCGCCAATTTCCCTTTGCAAGAAACGATCGATGAATTTTCGCCGTCAGTCTTTGTTCGCCATCTTGAGCGCCTGCGCGCTAACCGCTGCGCCTGGTGCTTTCGCCGCCACGCCGGTCAGTGGAGCCGTTGCGGGTAGTGCGGCCAGTTCGGGGCATTCGGGCGGTTCAGGTGGATCTCACGCCCAGCCCGGTCCCGCGGCTAGCAGCGCCACTCCGGCTGCTGCCGTCGATAACAGCGGTCCGGCGTACGGCCCTGAGTTGCAGGGCTTCAACTATCCGGCGCCGGTCGAGCAATACGACTTCACCTCGCAAGGCGTGGCGCTGCACATGGCGTACATGGATATCAAACCGGAGCACGCAAACGGCCGCACAGCTGTATTGCTGCACGGCAAGAACTTTTGTGCGGCGACGTGGGACGCGACCATTCATCGCCTGAGCGACGCCGGCTATCGGGTGATTGCACCGGATCAGATCGGTTTTTGTAAATCGAGCAAGCCCGAGCACTATCAGTACAGCTTTCAGCAACTGGCGCGCAATACGCATGCGCTGCTCGAATCGCTCGGCGTGACCGACGCGACCGTGATCGGCCATTCGACCGGCGGCATGCTCGCGATCCGCTATGCGCTGATGTATCCGCATGAAACGCAGCAACTGGTGCTGGTCAATCCGATCGGCCTCGAGGACTGGAAGGCGAAGGGTGTGCCGTCGCTATCGGTCGACCAATGGTACGAGCGCGAGCTGAAAACGACTGCGGACGGCATTCGCCGTTACGAGCAGGCGACCTATTACGCCGGCCAGTGGCGCGCCGACTATGAGCCGTGGGTACAGATGCTGGCGGGGATGTACCGCGGCCCCGGCAAACAGATCGTGGCGTGGAATTCCGCGTTGCTGTACGACATGATTTACACGCAGCCAGTGGTGTACGAGCTCGGCCATCTGAGCATGCCGACGCTGCTGCTGATTGGCCAGAAGGACACGACCGCGATCGGCAAGGATGCGGCGCCGCCGGACGTGCGCGCGAAGATCGGCCACTACCCCGAACTAGGCAAGGCCGCCGCGAAGGCGATCCCGCGCGCGACGCTCGTCGAATTCGCCGATTTGGGGCACGCGCCGCAGATGCAGGACCCGCAGGCGTTTCATAAGGCGCTGCTTGATGGCTTGGCTGCGGTGCCGGCTAATCGGTGAGTTTTTGGCGCGCGTTTGAGCTTGGGCCTAAACCGGAGCTATGGCATGAGATTGAGTTGAAGCGCTTTAGCCGAGGCCAGAACTCAACGTATGAGCTTGATTTGAAGTTCGGAACTGAGTTCGAACTCGCACGGCGCTGACTGGGCGCGGTGAGCATTGCGGCTGGGCAACCTGATGCTCGTGTACTCAGGGCAGCTAGCCGATCGACGAAAAAAGAAGGGCGGTCTGTGCTGATACAGGCCGCCTTTTTTTGTTACTTGCAGGTGTTGTTACTTACCGGCACCCAACTCTTCACGCACTTGCGAGCCGATCTCAAACGAGCGCAGCCGTGCTGTGTGATCGTAGATCTGGGCGGTCAGCATCAATTCATCCGCACCGGTCTGATCAATGACAGACCGCAGTCCTTCGCGGACCGTATCGCGATCGCCGATTACGGAGCAGGCGAGCGAATGCGCGACGCCGTTCAACTCCGTCTCCGACGCTTCGATCCGCTCGACCGGCGGCTGCAACTGACCGGGCGTGCCGCGCCGCAGGTTGACGAACTGCTGTTGCAGCGAGGTGAACAGACGTCGCGCTTCCTCGTTGCTATCGGCGGCGAACAGATTGACGCCGACCATGGCGTACGGCTTGTCGAGCGTCGCCGACGGACGGAATTGCTCGCGATAGACCTTCAGCGCGGTGAACATGTGATCGGGCGCGAAGTGCGACGCGAACGCGAACGGCAGACCGAGTGCCGCCGCCAGTTGTGCGCTGTACAGCGACGAGCCGAGCAGCCACAGCGGCACATGGAGGCCTGCGCCTGGGACTGCGCGAATACGCTGACCTGGCACGGGATCGGCAAAATAGCGTTGCAACTCGACGACGTCGTCGGGGAACGACTCCGCGCTATTTTGCAGATCGCGGCGCAGCGCGCGGGCGGTGCTTTGATCGGTACCGGGTGCGCGGCCGAGGCCCAGATCGATGCGATCCGGATAGAGCGAGGCGAGGGTGCCGAACTGTTCCGCGATGACGAGCGGTGCGTGGTTGGGCAGCATGACGCCGCCGGAGCCGACACGGATTTTCTTCGTCCCACCGGCGACATGGCCGATCACGACAGCGGTGGCTGCGCTGGCGATGCCGGTCATGTTGTGGTGTTCTGCTAGCCAGAAGCGGCGGTAGTTCCAGTTTTCCGCGTGCTGGGCGAGGTCCAGAGTGTTTTTGAACGCGTCCGCGGGGGTGGCGCCTGCGATGACTGGCGATAGGTCAAGGACCGAGAAGGGGATCATTTTCTGTTCGTTTGCTGTTTCGGGCGCTTTCGCGCGATGGGGCATTGTGGCAAAGGTTTTGGTTTTCTGCTGATCGTCCGGGGATGTCCACGTTCGTGGAAGGGGGTTATCGGTGGGTGCCTCCGGTGGCGCTCTGTTTGTCTGTTTACCTACGGTGTTGGCTTTTTCTTGATCTTGTTTGCCCTCGCGGCGTTTGTTGTCAGTGTTCTTGGGGCGTTGGGCTTTCCTTGTTCTGGCTTTGGTGCCTTTCCTTGCATTGTTAGTGGTCTATTAGCGTTGCCCCTGTGCGGGGCGGCACCTACTTTTCTTTGCCTGCCGCAAAGAAAAGTAGGCAAAAGAAAGCGGCTCAAACCACTCCTGCTAAGTGGGGACCGTAGTTCGCGTAGGGTAGTGGTGCATCTGGAATCTGGGGTCGTGCACCTGCTTGCGCTTGTGACAAGGGCGTCATACTTCCGGCGACGCTGCGCGCGCCGAAGCGTACTTCATAGAACCACCCGCTACGTTTTGGCGCCCACGCCCCGCCACCGGACCGTGGCTTGTCATTGCACCGTCATTACCATCCCATTCCGATTGGAACGGCATCGGCATCGGCAGATGTGACTGCGACTGAGAGGGGCGGTGATTCAGCGCACCGACATATCATTTAAAGCAGGGGGTCCCGGGTGAATGCAGAGGCGCGTCGCCGAGGCGAAGCCGACGGCCCCACAAACCTCAACCGAACCCGTGGTTTCCCCCGCGGACCCGTCCGCGACGCACGCAGTGCGGAGTGGGAGCTGATGACACCTTTGTCACTAGCGTGGAATGTGCGAGAACACGGATTCCAGATGCACCACTACCCGCAGCAGACCACGGTGCCCACTTAGCATGAGCGGTTTAAGCCGCTTTCTTTTGCCTACTTTTCTTTGCGGCATGCCCTCCATGTCAGGCTAGTTGTCGCCTCATCCGAACCGATTGGTGTAAAGATGGGGGGCGGACAGCGAATGGAAGATGAAGCGCTACTCAGCGGAAACCCGGGAGTGGGTAATCAAACAGATGATGCCACCGTTCAATCGTGCGGTAATCGAGCTGGCTGGGGCGACGGGCATCACGACAGTGACGCTGCGCGCCTGGCGGCAAAGTGCAAGACAGGCAGGAGAATTCATGCCGGGCAATGGCAAAACGGGTGATCGGTGGTCGAGCGCCGACAAGTTCAGGGTGGTGCTGGAGACGGCGTCGCTGAACGAGATCGAGACCTCACAGTACTGCCGCAGCAAGGGCATTTACCCGGAGCAGATCCGGCAGTGGCGCGAGGCGTGCGAACAGGCCAACAGCGCGCCTGAAACGAAACCCACAGCTGCGCAGCGCAATGAAGCCAAGGTTGCCCACAAGCGCATCCGTGAACTGGAACGCCAGCTCAAGCGCAGCGACGCTGCGCGTGCGGAGGCGGCGGCGTTGCTGAACCTGCGAAAAAAAGCCGAAGCGATCTGGGGCAAGGAAGAGGACGACTGATCAGCAGCCCGGATCGCGATGAAGCCATGCAGTTGATCGATGAAGCGGTGCAGCAGGGAGCCCGCCGTGCGTGTGCGTGCGAGCAGTTGGGCATTAGCGTGCGCAGTGTCCAGCGCTGGCGCGAGGCGCCGCAGGACGGCCGTACGCTAGCCACCCGCCAGGCTCCGGCCAACAAACTGAGTCAGGCCGAGCGCCAGGCCGTGCTTGATGCGGCGAACCGGCCCGCATACGCCAGCCTGACGCCACACCAGATCGTGCCGAAACTGGCTGATGAGGGCGTGTATCTGGCCTCCGAATCGACGTTTTACCGGGTACTGAAAGCGGCAGGACAGGGCCAGCGTCGAGGACGCGCGAAGGCCCCGCAACGACGCACACTCACGACGCATTGTGCCGATGGTCCGAACCAGGTGTGGTGCTGGGATATTACGTGGATGCCGACCACGGTCAGGGGCCGGTACTTTTACTGGTACATGATGAAGGACATCTACAGCCGCAAGCTGGTGATGAACGAAGTGTGGGAGCAGGAGTCGGCCGAGCACGCGAGCGTGCTGCTAGCCAAGGGATGTCTGCGCGAAGGCATCGCCGGGCGTCCGCTGGTGCTGCATTCGGATAACGGCAGTGCGATGAAAGGCGCCACGATGCGCGCGGCCATGATTGATCTGGGTGTGCAGCCTTCGTTCAGCCGGCCGCGCGTCAGTAACGACAACGCCTTTGCCGAGTCGCTGTTCCGCACGGCGAAGTACTGTCCGTTATGGCCCGAGCAGCCGTTCGACACGCTGGAGGCAGCCCGGGAATGGGTGCAGCGCTTCGTGCAGTGGTACAACGAAGAGCACTGCCACAGCGGCCTGAAGTATGTCAGCCCGGCGCAACGGCATCGCGGCGAAGCCAGCGACCTGCTGGCCCGCCGGCGTGCGCTGTACCGGAGCGCACGCATGCAAAACCCGGCGCGCTGGTCAGGGGCCATCCGCAACTGGCATCTGGCAGACGCGGTCTATCTGAATCCGGAGCGGGCCTCGGCCTCAGCCCAAATGTATAAGCAGGCAGCGTGACGGTTCAGGCGACAACTACCTTGACACACACCGCGGCCGGCAAAGAAAAGTAGGTGCCGCCCCGCACAGGGGCAACGCTAATAGACCACTAACAATTCAAGGAAAGGCCAACACCCTAAGAACACTGACAAACAAGCGCCCAGCAGACAAACAACTCAAGAAAACCCCAAAACCACAAGCACACACAAAAAAATCCCGGCGTAGCCAACCCCCCACCTTTACATGCAATTCCGATATAGATATGTCCGATCAATATTTAACAACCGCATGTAGCGCTGCTACCTTAATCCCCTCGAACAGAGCACCGCATCCATTCAAGAAAGCCACCGCCCCGCCGGGCAAAAAAAACCACCCTGGGAGACACCACCGTGTCCATCGAATTCATCGGCATGATCCAGACCCGCAAGGTGTCCGAGACCCACGCCCCGCAAAGACCCATCATCGACATCGACTACGTGGAGCAATTCGCCCGCGCTCACGAAGCGGCGGGCTTCGACCGCATCCTCGTGCCGCATCATTCGACGAGTCCTGATGCGCTCCTCACCGTCGCCCACGCGGCCAGCGTCACGAGCAAAGTGCATTTCATGCTCGCCCATCGCCCGGGCTTCGTCTCGCCCACGCTCGCCGCGCGCCAATTGGCAACCCTCGATCACTATTCCGGCGGCCGTCTCGCCGTCCACATCATCTCCGGTGGCGACGACGCCGAACAACGCCGCGACGGCGATTACCTGTCGCACGACGAACGCTATGCCCGCACCGACGAATACCTGCACATCCTGCGCCGCATCTGGACCGAAGCGAAACCCTTCGATCACAACGGTCAGTACTATCGTTTCGAACAAGGCTTCTCTGAAGTGAAGCCGGTGCAGCAACCCCATATTCCCGTCTACTTCGGCGGCGCATCCGCGCCCGCGCTCGAAATCGCCGGACGTCATGCAGATGTCTACGCGCTTTGGGGCGAGTCGAAGGCGCAAGTGCGCGAACAGGTCACCCGCGTGCGCGCCGAAGCCGCTAAACATGGCCGTAACGTGCGCTTTTCCGTGTCGTTCCGGCCCATCCTCGCGGCTACCGAAGCAGCCGCGTGGGAGCGCGCTGAGCACATCCTCGAAGAAACCCGGCGACTGCGCGCGGCGCAAGGACTCGGCGTCGGCGGCCCGGCGCAAAGCGAAGGCGCGCGGCGGCTGCTCGCGGCATCGGGTGAATCGGATCGCGTCGATGAACGTTTGTGGACCGGCGTCGCCAAGGAAATCGGCGGACGCTCGAATTCGACCGCGCTGGTCGGCACCCCGGAACAGGTCGCCGAAACACTCGCGGAGTATTACGCGCTCGGCGTGTCGACGTTCCTCGTGCGCGGCTTCGATCCGCTCGAAGACGCCGTCGACTATGGCCGCGAACTGATTCCGGCCACCCGCGAACGGATCGCGCGCGTCGAGCGCGTGGCCGCCTGAACGGAGCCACGATGACCGATCTGTCCGCCGCGTTGCAAAACACCCCGGAGTCGCAAAGTACCGGCGCGCTGCAAGACACCCCGGCGCCGCAAAGTGCCCCCACGCTGCAAAACACCGCGGCTACGCCTCCGCTCCAACGTCACGCGCCGCTCCGCAAATTCTGGTTCGATGACATCCCGCCGCGCGCCAGCATCGCGGCGGAACGGCGCTATCGGCAGGAACGGCTCGCCGTGGCGTTTCGCCTGTTCGCCCGTTATGGCTTCGATCAGGGTCTCGCCGGCCACATCACCGCGCGCGATCCGGAGTGGCCCGATCACTTCTGGGTCAATCCTTTCGGCAAGCATTTCAGCCGCATTCGCGTGTCCGATTTGCTTCTGGTGAATGCAGAAGGGGAGATCGTGGTCGGCGAGGGGCCGGTGAATCAGGCGGCCTTCGCGATTCACGCGGCGATTCACGAGGCGCGTCCGGATGTGATCGCCGCCGCGCACACGCATTCGCTCTACGGCAAGGCATGGTCGACGCTCGGCCGCACGCTCGATCCGTTGACGCAGGACTCGTGCGCGTTCTATCAGGACCACGCCCTGTTCGACGACTTCCGTGGCGTGGTGCTCGATACCGATGAAGGTGCGCGCATCGCCGCGGCGCTGGGCGAACGCAAGGCGGTGATCCTGAGAAATCACGGCATCCTGACGGCGGGTCCGAGCGTCGAGGCGGCTGCCTGGTGGTATATCGCGCTCGATAACGCTTGCCATGCGCAATTGCTCGCCGAAGCCGCCGGCTCGCCGCAAGCCATCCCGCACGACGTCGCCACGCTCACGCACGAGCAGGTCGGCCGCCCGGGTGGTGCGCTGTTTGCGTTCCAGAGCCTGCTGGAAGGGCTGGTCGAAGCCGAGCCTGACGTCCTTACCTGAGCACTCCATAAGATGACCCAACGTTTCGATTCGCCGATGTCGCTCCGGCGCCGCCGGCTCGTTTCCGCGCTGCCGGGCGCGCTGTCAGTCGCGCTGTCAGCCTCATTCCTCGGCGCAGCAGGCACAGGTTTGATTTCGACAACCGCAGCAGCAGCCACGCCGGCAGCAAGCGAGAAAACCGATCCGCCTGTCGATCTCAGCAAAGTCCGTTTGCGCGTCGCAACCTATAAAGGCGGCGACGCTACGCTGCTGAAAACCGCAGGCCTCGCCGATACGCCATATACCATCGACTGGTCAGAATTCCAGTCCGGCAACGCGATGGTCGAGGCGATGAACGGCGGCTCGCTCGATATCGCCTCCGGCAGCGAAATCCCACCGATCTTCGCGCGGCTGCAGAACGCTCAGGTGCGCGTGATCGCCGTCTACAAGGACGACGTCAACAATCAGGTGGTGCTGGTCCCGAAGGGCTCGACGATCCGCTCGATCGCCGATCTGAAGGGCAAACGCGTCGGCTATCTGCGCGCCACCACGACACATTACTACCTGCTGCGCATGCTCGAAGAGGTGGGGCTGTCGTTCAACGATATTCAGGCCACCTCGCTCGCGCCGCGCGATGGTTTTGCCGCTTTCAACGCCGGTTCGCTCGATGCCTGGGCGATCTACGGCTACAACGTGCCGCTTGCGATCTCTCAAGCGGGGGCGCGCGTGCTGAAAAACGCCAACGGCTATTTGTCCGGCAATTACCTGTACTACGGGCATCCGTCGGTGCTCGCCGACCCGCAACGGCGGGCCGCGTCCGCGGATCTGCTGGTGCGGCTGCAACGCGCCTGCACGTGGTTCGGCCAGCATCAGGACGCCTACGCCAAGGTGCTGTCCGCGGAGTTGCGGGTGCCCGAAGAGGCGATCCGTTCGTTGTATCGCAACCAGAGCCAGGCGCGCCGCGTGACCGGCGTCACGGCGGCGGACATCGCCAGCGAGCAGCAGGTTGCCGATACGTTCGCGCGCGCCGCGGTCATCGACCGGCATGTCGACGTCGCACCGTTATGGACCGACACCTTCAACGCCGCGCTCGCCCGCGGTGCGTGACCGATTCAAGTCAACCCACATTCTGAACATTCGATGACTCAAGCTTTGAGACTGGACCGGCTGCGCGCGTTCGTCGGCCGGATTGCATCGCTCGTCGACGAGGGCGCGCCCGAAGCGCATCTGCTCGAAGCCGGCGGTGCCGCGCTGCGCGAGCTGATCGCCCACGACGACTGGTTGCCCGACGCCTTTGCGCAGCCCGATCCCGAGCGCTATCAACAATTCCTGTTGCACGCGGATTCGCAGCAGCGTTTTTCGATCGTAAGTTTTGTATGGGGACCGGGCCAGTCGACGCCGGTCCACGACCACACCGTCTGGGGTTTGATCGGCGTGTTGCGTGGTGCGGAAATTGCTCAGGACTATCGCATCACGTCACGCGGCGCGCTGGAAGAAGAAGGGGAGGCAAAGCGCCTCGATGCCGGCGCGGTGGATGCCGTCTCGCCGCGCATCGGCGATATCCATCGTGTGAGTAATGCTTTTCACGATCGTACGTCGATCAGCATTCACGTGTACGGTGGAAATATTGGCGCGGTGACGCGTTCCGTCTATCCAGCCGGCGGAGGCCGTAAAACCTTTATCTCCGGCTACTCGAACGATGTGTTGCCGAATATCTGGAATGTTTCGAAGGAGTCCCTGATCTCATGAGTTTCGCTACAGAATTCCGTATCCGATCATTTAAAGACGTGCGCCGCGCACTGCTCGAGCGCGAGGAAATCGCGCTCGTCGACGTGCGTGAGGAGGATCCGCACGCGCGCAGTCATCCGCTGTTCGCTGCCAACCTGCCGCTCTCGCGGCTCGAACTGGAAGCGCCGGCGCGCTTGCCGCGCCGCGACGTGCCGGTCGTCGTGTTCGACGACGGCGAAGGGCTCGCCGAACGTGCCGCACGCCGGTTGAGCGAGCTGGGCTATACCGATGTCGCGCTGCTCGATGGCGGTTTGCAAGGCTGGCGCGAAGCGGGCGGTGAGCTGTTCCAGGACGTCAACGTGCCGAGCAAGGCGTTCGGCGAACTGGTCGAAAGCGAGCGCCATACGCCGTCGCTCGGCGCGCCGCAAGTACTCGCGCTGCTCGATCACGAAGCCGATGTGGTGGTGCTCGACGCACGCCGTTTCGACGAATACCAGACCATGAATATTCCCGGCAGCATCAGCGTGCCGGGCGCTGAACTGGTGCTGCGTGCACGCCAGCTCGCGCCGAATCCCGCCACGCGGATCATCGTCAATTGCGCGGGGCGCACGCGCAGCATCATCGGTGCGCAGTCGCTGATCAATGCGGGCGTGCCGAATCCGGTTGCGGCGCTGCGCAATGGCACCATCGGCTGGACGCTTGCCGGTCAGGCGCTCGCGCACGGCAGCTCGCGCCGCTTCGAGCCGATTGTCGACGACACCCTTCGCCTCGCCGCCGCCGATTCCGCGCGCGGGGTGGCGGATCACGCCAGGGTAGGCCGCACGTCGCGCGACGAAGCGCGTCGCTGGGCGGATGAAGCGGTACGCACCGTCTATCGTTTCGACGTGCGTACGCCGGAAGAATACGAAACGGGCCACGTGCCCGGTTTTCGCAATGCGCCGGGCGGCCAACTCGTGCAGGAGACCGATATGTTCGCGCCGGTGCGCGGCGCGCGAGTGATCCTCGCTGATAACGACGGCGTGCGCGCGAACATGAGCGCGTCGTGGCTCGCGCAGATGAACGTCGAGGTGTATGTGGTGGACGGCCTGGGCAACGCGGACTTCAGCGAAAAGGGCGCCGCGCCCGCTGCGCGCCTTGCGCCCACGCCGCCTGCTGTCGAAGAGATCACGGCGGCCGGACTGGTGACGCTGCTGCAATCGCCGGGCACCGTCGTGCTGGATTTCACGACCAGCGCGAACTATGTGAAGCGCCATATTCCGGGCGCTTGGTTCGCGATTCGTGGGCAACTCGCCGAAGCCTTGCGCAAGCTGCCGGATGCGCAACGTTATGTGGTGACCTGCGGCAGCAGTCTGCTCGCGCGCTTTGCCGCGCCGGAGTTGGCGGCGCTGACGGGCAAGCCGGTTCAGGTGCTGGCCGGCGGCACGAACGCGTGGATCGAAGCGGGCTTTGCCGTGGAGAGCGGTGAGACGCGGCTGGCGTCGCCGCGTATCGATCGGTATCGTCGTCCGTATGAGGGAACCGATAACGCGCGCGAAGCGATGAACGCGTATCTGGAGTGGGAGTATGGCCTCGTTGCCCAGCTTGGGCGCGATGGTACGCACGGTTTTCGCGTGATCTGATGGGCACTCGGCGCGTGGCTCAAGCCGCGCGCTGCGCCCGCGCTTCCTTGAATTGCCGCTCGATCGCCGCGCCGAAGCGCTCGACCGGCTGTTGTAATTTACCCAGCACGCGCGGATGCACGAGCCAGATATCGATGAGCGGCTTGAAGTCGCTGATCGACACGATATCGAGTGCGTTCGCGTGAGCGCTGGCGTGCAGCAGCGGTAAGGGCACGAGGCCGAGACCGTTGCCGTCGGCGACCAGTTGCAACTGCAATTCGGTGCCGAGCGTTTCCAGATTGAGTTTGAGTGCGAGCCCGAGACCCGTCAGCGTGCGTTGCAGGCCGTCGCGAAAGCCGCATCCATCCGGATTCAACACCCACCCGATCGACTGGCATTCCGCCAACGTATGCGTGCGCTTTTTCAGTATGCCTTTCTGCGCGACCACCGCCAGTTTGATGCGGCCAAGCGAGCGGGCCGACAAGATCTCGTCGAAGGTCTTGTTGCTCGGCAGCAGGATCGCGGCGGCGTCGAGTTCGCCCTGTTCGACGCGTTGCAGAAGCTGGCTGCCCCAACCCGTCGACGCGCGCGCCTGCAGATCCGGATAGGCCGACTTGAGGCCGCGCATCGCATCGGTCAGCGCGATATCGGCGATGGTCTGTGCGACGCCGAGGCGCAGCGTGCCCACCGGCGGAGTGTCGGTGGCGACGATCTCGCGCAGCACGTCGAGTTCACGCTGAATCACGCGGCATTGTTCGTAGACGATGCGGCCCGTTGCCGTCGCTTTGAGCGGACGTGTATTGCGATCGAGCAATTCGACGCCGAGCGCCTCTTCGAAATTCTGCAGGCGGCGCGTGATCGCCGGTTGCGTGAGGCCGAGTGAGAGCGCTGCCTGTTGCAACGACTGACAGCGAATGACGGTGACGTATGCGTCGATTTCGTCGATCTTCATGATGAGCGGTGACTTGATGAGTGCGCTGCGAGGCGCAAGATTCGTGCGTTCGATGATACCCGTATCGATGTGCGCGCAAGCCTCGCCGGTCAAGAAAATTCGCATATTTGCTTAGCAGAATAATGCGTTTGTCTTATACAGATGTGTGCCTTATCGTCGATAGCACATTATCTGGATGCCACGACGTAATCGCCGCCATGACGACTTCTAGTTCTTCGTTCTCCACCTTATCCGTCTTGCAACGCGCGTTGCTCAAACCACTCGGCGCGGCAGTGCTCGCACTGTGCGCGACGCTTTGCGCAACGCCGTCTTATGCAGCGGATCTACCCGTGCTCAAAGTCGGCGATCAGGCCTTGCAAACACGCGGTATTCTCGAAGCATCCGGACAACTCAAAGACTT
Organism: Paraburkholderia sediminicola; assembly: GCF_046026675.1. Classification (GTDB taxonomy): domain Bacteria; phylum Pseudomonadota; class Gammaproteobacteria; order Burkholderiales; family Burkholderiaceae; genus Paraburkholderia; species Paraburkholderia sediminicola_F. The sequence continues at coordinate 1,445,834 of NZ_JAQQEY010000001.1, forward strand.
GCCGTACAAGATCGAGTGGTTCAACTTTCCTGCCGCGCAACCGCTTGGCGAAGCGCTGAACGCCGGCGCGGTGGACGTCGGCGGACTCGGCGATGCGCCGCTCGTGTTCGCGCTCGCAGCCGGCGCCCGGGTACGCGCGGTCGCGGCGACCCGGTCGAATCCGCTGGATCTGGCGATCGTCGTCGGCGCGCAATCGCCGTTGAACGATGCAGCGAGCCTGAAGGGCAAACGCATCGCCACGACGCGCGGTTCGATCGGCCACTATCTCGCGCTCGTCGCGTTGAAGAAGGCCAACGTGCCGGTCAGCGACGTCACGTTCGTGTTTCTCGCACCCGCCGATGCGAAGGCGGCGCTTGCGTCGGGCAGCGTCGATGCATGGTCGGTGTGGGATCCGTACACGGCACTCGGCGAAGCGCGCGATCACGATCGCATCATCGCCAACGGCGTCGGCCTGTCCGAAGGACTCAGCTATCAGGTCGCGACCGAACGCGCGATCGCGGACAAGCGCGTGCAACTCGCCGACTTCCTGCGACGCGTGGCGATCGGCCAGCGTTGGGCGCTTTCGCATCCCGACGAGGTGGCGGCGATGCAATCAAAAGTCACCGGTCTGCCGACCGATGTGCTGAAAACCGTCTATCAGCGCGGCCAGGTGCATCCGGTGGCGATCGACGACAGCGTCGTCACCGCGCAGCAGCGCACCGCCGATACCTACGAAGCCGCCAACGTGATTCGTGCGCATCTCGACGTGCGTACGAGCTTCGATCGCAGCTTCCCACTGCCTTGATGCGGCCTGCCGGAGTCCTCATATGAACGCCCCGATTGCCGATAGCGCGGTGACACGCCGTCACCCACCACTCGATAGCGATGCGTTCGACGCACTGCTTGCGCGGCTCACAAGCGAGTTCGCGGCCAGTGCGGCTCACTACGACCGCACAGCTGAATTTCCGCACGCCAATCTGGCGCGCTTGCACGAATTCGATCTGCTCTCGTTGACGGTGCCCGCGTCGCTTGGCGGCGCGGGTGCGAGCTTGCCGCAGGCCTTGAGGGTGGTGCGCGCAGTGGCGCGCGGCGACCCGTCCACGGCACTGGTGCTGGTGATGCAATACCTGTTTCATCATCGCTTGCAGGGCAATCCGCATTGGCCTGTCGAACTGCGTGAACGTGTGGCGCGTGAAGCGGTACGCGATGGCGCGTTGATCAATTCGCTGCGTGTCGAGCCCGAGTTGGGCACGCCGGCACGCGGCGGTTTGCCATCGACGATCGCGAAGCGCAGCGCCGATGGCTGGATCATCGACGGCAGCAAGCTGTACTCGACCGGCAGCCCAGGTCTCACCTGGCTTGCGGTATGGGCGCGCAGCGACGAGACGCCGCCGCGCGTCGGCGTGTGGCTGGTGCATCGGAACGCCCCGGGCGTGCGGGTCGGCGGCGAGTGGAATCATCTCGGCATGCGAGCCACGGGCAGTCACGAGCTCGTGTTCGACAACGTGTTCGTACCGGATGCTCACGCGGTTGACGTCCTTCTTCCCGGCGAGCCGGGTGCCGGGCTCGATGCACTTGGCTTCGCGTGGATGAGCGTGCTGTTGTCGGCGGTGTATGACGGCGTCGCGCGGGCGGCGCGCGACTGGTTCGCACAATGGGCCGCTGAACGCACGCCCGGCAATCTCGGCGCGCCGCTCGCGAGCCTGCCCGCGTTTCAGCAGACGCTCGGTCGCATCGACGCGCTGCTGTTCAGCAATCGCGTGCTGCTCGACGCAAGCGCACACACTGAACGCGTGACACTCGATGAAGCGCCGCTCGTCAAATACACGGTGACGAATCAGGCCATCGAGGCGGTGCAACTGGCCGTCGAGGCGAGCGGCAATCCCGGCCTGAGTCGTGACAATGCGCTCGAGCGTCACTATCGCGACGTGCTGTGCGCGCGGATTCATACGCCGCAGAACGATTCGGTGCTGCAGGGGGCAGGGCGCGCGGGTTTTGCTGCGTTTGTCCGCGCGTAGGGGGAACTGCGCGACCGCCGTGCACGCCGGGCGCAGCGCCTGCGCAACTCACTGCAAATCCTCTGCCGATTCGGTGTAAACGCGCTCTCGTTTAAATTCGCCGATCCGTTTAGATTAGCTGCACTTGAAGGGCTTATCGAGGGACCAGGGCGGCCAAACAAGCAGCGGTCCGCCATTCCGGCGACGGCGCAAGGTCGGAGGCCAAGGTCTCTCACCGCTTCGCCCGGGACCGGACCGCTGCGCGTCGTCCGCGATGCTGCGTTTCAAGCGGCTGTTCAGCCGCTGTTTGGTTTCCGGTTTGACCGTATCGACCGACTTGGCGACGCTTTGCACAGCGTCGCCTTTTTGTTTGTGGAGACGGTTTCTCGCATTCCACCGCAAACCACGCCGCACGGCGGCCCTTGAGCGCATTGCCTGCCTCACTCGCGGTTTTTCTCGCACGCGGTTATCCTGTAGTACACCCTACACAACGGGATGCGGGCGAATTGCCGCTTCGTGTCCGTACAGGAAATTCGCTGTGAGCCTCAAACTGCTTACTGTCGCGATACTGGCCGCGTGCGTTGCACTGACCGGTTGCGACGACCAACAGAGCGACCGCGCCGTGCAAAAACTCAAGGAATTCTTCAACGCAGTCAAGCCGGATGCGTTGCTACTCAAGAATATGACGCCGGGCATTACCACCGAGGCGCAGATCCGCGATCAGATGGGCAAGCCGGAAACCGAGCGCACGTTTACCGACGGTTCGAAGCGCTTCGAATATCCGCGCGGCCCGCAAGGATTGAACACGTACATGGTCGACATCGACCGTGACGGCAAATTGCAAGCAATCACGCAGGTGCTGACCGCCGACAACTTCGGGAAGGTTCGCATCGGCATGACCGAAGAAGAGGTACGCCGCTTGCTCGGCAAGCCTGGCCAGACCGCCGTGTTTCCGCTCAAGCCGGAGACCGTATGGAGCTGGAAATGGCGCGAGGGCGGCGTGACCGAGGAAGGCATTTTCAACGTGCACTTCGATCAATTTCAGAAGGTGTACACGACATCGCGCTCGGACGTAATACGTGGGCGATAGTCGATAGAAAGCGGGAAACACATGATACATCGACGTCGATACAGCCGGATCGGGCTGGTGTTGGGAGGCGGTGCCGCACGTGGCTGGGCGCATATCGGCGCGATTCGCGCGTTGCTCGATGCGGGCATCAAGCCAGATGTGGTGTGCGGCACGTCGATCGGCGCGCTGGTCGGCGCCGTGTATGCAAACGGCGATCTCGACTGGCTCGAAGAATGGGTTTCGCGGCTCACCTGGCAAACAGTGGTGCGGCTACTCGATCTGCGTTTTTCGGGCGGCTTGCTTGGCGGGCGCAAGGTGATCCAGATATTCGCGGACAAATTCGACGGCCGCTCGATCGCGCAGTTGAATGTACCGTTCGCGGCGGTGGCCACCGAACTCGATTCGGGGCGCGAGAGCTGGTTGCAGGACGGCAGCGTGGTCGATGCGGTGCGCGCCTCAATTGCGATTCCGGGGATTTTCACGCCGGTGTTTCACAACGGTGTGTGGCTGGTGGATGGCGGCCTGAGCAATCCGGTGCCGGTTTCGGTGGCGCGCGGCATGCGGGCGGACTGCGTGATCGCGGTCGATCTGAACAACGACATTCTGAATGGGCGCGATTTTGGTGGCGCGGCGGTCGAGACGCCGGCGCTGGATCCCGATGCACCTCCGCCGGTCGCGCTGCGGCGCAATGGAAAGCCCTGGCCACGCTGGCTGGCACCCACCGAGGGGCGCGCTTCCGATGATGTGCGTGTGGCGCCGGCGCCGAGTGCGCGGGTGCCGTCGATGCTGAGTTCGATTGCGCAGAGCATCGACATCATGCAGGTGCGGATTTCGCGGAGCCGGCTGGCGGGTGAGCCGGCGGATATTCTGATTCAGCCACGGCTGGGCGGGATGGGGATTTTTGATTTTCACCGGGCCGGGCCGGCTATAGAAGAAGGGCGCGCGGCGGTTGAGTATATGTTGCCGGCGATTCGGGCTCGGCTGGGGATTGAATGAGGGGTTGGTTTTTTTGCCTTTTGCGGCGGCATTGTCAGTGTTCTTGGGGCGTTGGGCTTTCCTTGTTCTGGCTTTGGTGCCTTTCCTTGCATTGTTAGTGGTCTATTAGCGTTGCCCCTGTGCGGGGCGGCACCTACTTTTCTTTGCATGCCGCAAAGAAAAGTAGGCAAAAGAAAGCGGCTCAAACCGCCAATGCTAAGTGGGTCCCGTGGTTTGCTGCGGGTAGTGGTGCATCTGGAATCTGGGTTCGTGCACCGGCATGCGCTAGTGACAAGGGCGTCATACTTCCGGCGGCGCTGCGCGCGCCGAAGAGCAGTTCAAAAACCGATCGCTGCGTTTTGGCGCTCACGGCTCGCCACCGGACCGTGCTTGTCATTGCACTGCCGTCGCCACCGCGATTGCGATTGGAACGGCCATTGCCATTGCCACTGCGGCTGTGATCGTGATCGTGATCGTGATCGTGATCGTGTTTCAGTACACCGACAAATCATTTGAAGTGGGGGTTCCCGCGTGGATGCAGAGACGCGTCGCCGAGGCGAAGCCGACGGCCCCGCTACGCCAACCGAAGCCCGTGGTTTCCTATGCAGACCCGTCCGCGACGCACGTAGTGCGGAGTGGGAGCTGATGACACCTTTGTCACTAGCGAGGAATGTGCGAGAACACGGATTCCAGATGCACCACTACCCGTAGCAGACCGCGGGCCCCACTTAGCATTCGCGGTTTGAGCCGCTTTCTTTGCTTATCTTTCTTTGCGGCGGCAAAGAAAGTAAGTGCCGCCCCGCACAGGGGCAACACTAATAGACCACTAACAATGCAAGGAAAGGCACCAAACCCAGAACAAGGAAAGGCACCAAAGCCAGAACAAGGAAAGCCCAAAGCCCGAAGAACACGGACAAACAAGACGCGCCGCAGGCCCCAACCTATATCGAAAAAGCGACCCGAAACTTGCTAAATCGAGGCAGCGCTGACAGCGAGTCACGCACCTTACAAACCCATATCCCCCGCAAAACTAGGCCCTGCCAGCGCCCAGCCGCGGCAAATACCCCAATTGCTGCACCGCAGCACCCCCTCACCACCTCTTTGAGAAATTAATTTCCGCTTGCGAGACTCCGCGCCATACCGGATGAGTCGGGCAGGCATAACCCGACCCCATCCATGACATCCTCAATAAAACCTGGATGGAGACACGCGTGTTCCTTTACGGCTTTGGTCCGGTGTTGCTGGCCGGCACGATCCAGACGATCGAGCTGTCCGTCCTGTCGCTGGCAGCCTCCGTGCTGCTCGGCCTCGCGGGCGCGGCGGCGAAACTCTCCTTCAACCGCCCGCTCAGGGCAATCGCAACCGGCTATACGACGCTGATCCGCTCGGTGCCCGACCTCGTGCTCATGCTGCTGCTGTTCTACAGCATCCAGATCGCAGTCAACAATCTCACCGATGCGCTCAATCTGCCGCAGTTCGATATCGATCCGTTCGTGGCCGGCGTGCTGACGCTCGGCTTCATCTACGGAGCGTATTTCACCGAAACCTTCCGCGGCGCGTTTCTCGCTGTGCCGCGTGGCCAGCTCGAAGCGGGCAGTGCCTACGGCATGAGCGGCGCACGGGTATTCACGCGCATCCTGTTTCCGCAGATGATGCGCTTCGCGCTACCCGGCATCGGCAACAACTGGCAGGTGCTGGTCAAGGCCACGGCGCTGGTGTCGATCATCGGTCTCGCCGATGTCGTCAAAGCCGCCCAGGACGCCGGCAAGAGCACCTTCAACATGTTTTTCTTCATTCTGGTCGCCGCGGCTATCTATCTGGCGATCACCACCGCGTCGAATCTCGTGCTGATCTGGCTGGAAAAGCGCTATTCCATCGGCGTACGCCACGCGGAGCTCTAAGACCATGATCGACATTCTCAATCAATTCTGGCGCGCGTTCCTGTACTGGGACGGTCAGCGCATGTCCGGTCTGGCGGTCACGCTGTGGCTGCTGGTGGCGTCGATCGGGATCGGCTTTTTCATGGCTATTCCGCTCGCGGTGGCGCGCGTATCGAAGAAGCGCTGGCTGTCGACGCCGGTGCGTCTCTACACTTACGTGTTTCGCGGCACGCCGTTGTACGTGCAACTGCTCTTGATCTACACCGGCATGTACAGCCTCGAATTCGTGCGCTCGCATCAGTTGCTCGACGCATTTTTCCGCAGCGGCTTCCACTGCGCGATTCTCGCCTTCGCACTGAATACCTGCGCGTACACCACCGAAATTTTCGCCGGCGCGATCCGTTCGACGTCGCACGGTGAAGTGGAAGCGGCCCGCGCCTACGGGATGAGCTGGTTCACGATGTACCGTCGCATTGTGATACCGTCCGCGCTGCGCCGGGCGCTGCCGTTGTACAGTAACGAAGTGATCCTGATGCTGCACGCCACCACGGTTGCGTTTACCGCCACGGTGCCGGACATCCTGAAGGTGGCGCGCGATGCGAATTCCGCCACCTATCAGTCGTTCGACGCGTTTGGCCTCGCGGCGCTGATTTACCTGGCGGTGTCGTTCGCGCTGGTGGCCTTGTTCCGCCGCGCGGAGCGTCACTGGCTGGGTTACCTGGCGGTGCGCACGCACTGAGCAGGCATGTTTCGATTGAGCGGCGCGGCGGGTTCGCGCCGTCACGTAGATTGATCCGTATTTTCAAAGGGAGAGCATCTTGCTCCACACGACTCAAACCGAAGCTTGCAAGCTCGCCGTCCAGAACATCCACAAGCGCTACGGCGACAACGAAGTGCTCAAAGGCGTGTCGCTGAACGCCAACAAGGGTGACGTGATCAGCATCATCGGCGCGAGCGGGTCGGGCAAGAGTACCTTCCTGCGCTGCATCAATTTTCTGGAGCGGCCGAACGCGGGGCAGATCGTCGTCGACGGTGAAATGGTCAAGACCAAAGCCGACCGCGCCGGCAATCTCGAAGTGGCCGATCACAAGCAGCTGCAACGCATCCGCACGAAACTGGCGATGGTGTTCCAGCACTTCAACTTGTGGGCGCACATGAATGTGATCGAGAACATCGTCGAAGCACCGATTCATGTGCTCGGCATGTCGCGTCGCGAAGCCGAAGAACGGGCGCGCGAATATCTCGAGAAGGTCGGTCTCGCGCCGCGTCTGGAAAAGCAGTATCCGTCACATCTGTCGGGTGGTCAGCAGCAACGGGTCGCGATTGCGCGTGCGCTCGCGATGAACCCTGACGTGATGCTGTTCGACGAACCCACTTCCGCGCTCGATCCCGAACTGGTCGGCGAAGTGCTGAAAGTGATGCAGAAGCTCGCCGAAGAAGGCCGCACGATGATCGTCGTGACGCACGAAATGGGCTTCGCGCGCAACGTGTCTAATCACGTGATGTTCCTGCATCAGGGCCGCACCGAAGAAGAGGGCTTGCCCGCTGAAGTGCTGACTACGCCGCGCAGCGAACGGCTCAAGCAGTTCCTGTCCGGCAGCCTGAAGTAACGCACGGCTCGCGCATTCCGCGTTTTACTGACAAGTGATGGCTCGCACGTCCAACCCGGCTCGCACTACGCAGGTCGCCATCGTCGCCTTGCCGCCGGTGTCGATGTCGGGCGTCGGGCCGATCGTCGACGCGCTCAATCTCGCCAACGAAATCGATGGCCGGGCGCTGTACCGCGTGCAGGTGTGTTCGTGGGACGGCCGCGCGGTGCCTTTGTCGGGCGGCGCGCAATGGCCGGCCGATGCCGCCTTCGGCGATGCGATTTCGTGTGACTGGCTGATCATCGTCAGCGAACGGTTCCAGCAATTCGCCGACTATCGGCTGTTTCTCGCCAGTTTGTCGCGCGTTGGGCAGCGCACGCCGCTCGTCACCGGAATCCATCACGGCGTCTGGTGGCTCGCGATGGCGGGGCAGTTGTCCGGCTATCGCGTGAGCGTCAACTGGGAAACTTATCAGCAGTTCTCCGAGCAGTTCGAGCGCTCGATCGTCACCCAACAGATTTTCGAAATCGACCGAGATCGCGCCACCTGCGCGGGCGGTCAAGCGACCGTCGACTTCATGCTGGCGATGATCGGCCGCGATCACGGGCCCGAATTGGCGGACCGGATTGCCGATACGCTCGGCGTCGGCGTATTGCGCGCGGGCGAAGAGCGTCAGCGCATTCCGTACGTGACCGCACCGGGCGAGCGTCATCCGCGTCTGAACGATGCACTGATGCTGATGGAAGCGAATATCGAAGACCCGTTGACCACCGATGAAATTGCGGGCCTCGTCGGTGTCTCGAGGCGTCAGTTGGAGCGCCTGTTTCGTCAGTACCTCGGCTCGATGCCGTCCAAATACTATCTGGGGTTGCGGTTGTCGAAAGCGCGCACGCAATTGCAGCGCACCAGCAAATCGGTGGTGCAGATCAGCCTTGCTTGCGGGTTTTCGTCGGCGGCGCATTTTTCGAATGCTTACCGCGAACGCTTTGGTGTCACACCACGCGAGGATCGTCGTAACTGGATCGACAAGCAGACCGGCGCGACCGGCGCCGCGGCCAGTGAGCCGCGCCCGGCCGCGTTGATCGAACGGCCCGACCAGGCGGAATAACCCGGCGGAATAAGCGGCCGGAAAGCGCGCAGTCTGCGAACTGCACGCGACATATCCGCCGGAAGCTCATAGAAAGCGTCGCGTATGCGCAAGACGTATCGCGTGCGGTTTCCTACACTACGTGTATTACCTCTCACCTGTAACGAGGATTCGCCATGAACGACCTGACTGTGACACGCCAGACCTTCGACGAAGTGATGGTGCCGGTGTTTTCGCCCGCCGCCTTCGTGCCGGATCGCGGTCTCGGCTCACGCGTCTGGGATACGCAAGGCCGCGACTATATCGACTTCGCCGGCGGTATCGCCGTCACCGCGCTCGGTCATGCCCATCCTGAACTGCTGAAAGTTCTGCACGACCAGGGTGGCAAGCTGTGGCACATCGGTAACGGCTACACCAATGAACCGGTGCTGCGCCTCGCCAAACGTCTCGAAGAACTGACCTTCGCCGACCGTGCGTTCTTCGCCAACTCGGGCGCGGAAGCGAACGAGGCCGCGCTGAAGCTGGCACGCCGCGTCGCGTTCGAGCGTCACGGCGCCGATAAGGTCGAAATCATCTCGTTCACGCAGTCGTTCCATGGCCGCACGTTCTTTACCGTGAGCGTCGGTGGCCAGCCGAAGTATTCGGAAGGCTTTGGCCCGGTGCCAGCCGGCATCATCCATCTGCCGTACAACGATATCGAAGCCGCAAAGAAAGCGATCGGCGCGAAGACTTGCGCGGTGATCGTCGAGCCGATCCAGGGCGAGGGCGGCGTGATCCCGGCCGATCCGGCGTTCTTGAAGGCGCTGCGCGAAGCCTGCGATGAGCACGGCGCACTGCTGATTTTTGACGAGGTACAAACGGGTGTGGGCCGCAGCGGCTATTTCTATGCCTATCAGGACACCGGCGTGACGCCGGACATTCTGACCACCGCGAAGGCGCTCGGCAACGGTTTCCCGATCGGCGCGATGCTGACCACCAACGAACTGGCCGCACACTTCAAGGTCGGCGTGCATGGCACGACGTACGGCGGCAATCCGCTCGGCTCAGCAATCGCCGAAAAGGTGGTCGAGTTGGTCAGCGATCCGAAGCTGCTCGAAGGCGTGCGTGCGCGCAGCGAAGCATTGAAGGGCCAACTCGCGAAGCTCAACGAACGCTTTGGCCTGTTCAAGGAAGTGCGTGGCAAGGGTCTGTTGATCGGTGCTGAATTGACCGATGCGTTCAAGGGCCGCGCAAAAGATTTCGTCACGGCTGCGGGTCAGCACGGCGTGATCATGCTGATGGCGGGTCCGGACGTGCTGCGTTTCGTACCGTCGCTGATCATGCCGCTCGACGATATGTATGAAGGCTTCGCGCGTCTCGCGAAGGCGATCGAAGAGATCGTCGGCGCAAAGACCGAAGCGGCGTCGAAGTGAACCGCGCCACCGCGCTGAAGCGCTGAATCATGCGTCACATTCAATAGGAACGATGATGCTCTTCGTACGCCCCGGCCGCCTCGCCGATCTCGATGCGCTCGAACATATGGCGCGCACCGCGCAACCGGTGCTGCATTCGCTGCCGCACGACCGGGGCGCGCTCGAAGCGCGCGTCGCGTTGTCGGAAGACTCGTTTCGCGCGGATGTCGATTTTCCGGGCGAGGAGTTCTATCTGTTCGTGCTCGAGGATGCACAGAGCGGCAAGCTGATGGGCACGGCGAGCATCGTCGCCGCAGCCGGTTACTCGGACCCGTTCTACGCGTTTCGCAATGACGCGCTGATTCATGCGTCGCGTGAATTGCACGTGAACCGCAAGATTCATGCGCTGACCATGTCGCATGAATTGACGGGCAAGAGCAGGCTGGCGGGCTTCTACATCGACCCGTCGCTGCGTGGCGATGCGGCCGCGCATCTGATGTCGCGGGCGCGCATGATGTATATCGCCGCGAATCGCAAGCGCTTCACGCCGGAAGTGTTCTCGCTGCTGCTTGGCGTCACCGACGACGCAGGCGTGTCGCCGTTCTGGGAAGCAGTGGGGCGCAAGTTCTTCGGTCGCAATTTCGCCGACATCGAAATCGAATCGGGTGGTCGCAGCCGCACCTTTATCGCCGAAGTGATGCCGACCTATCCGATCTATGTGCCCTTGCTGCCGGAAGCGGCGCAGCGGGTGCTCGGCGAGCCGGATTCGAAGGCGCTGCTCGCGTATGACATTCACCTCGAAGAAGGCTTCGAGACGGACCGCTTTATCGACATTTTCGACGCAGGCCCGGTGTTGACGGCGCAGGTGGATCGCAGCGCCTGCGTGACGCGTAATGAAACACGTGTGGTGCGCGAAGCCGGCGCGGCGGCCGAGGGCTCGACATATTTGATCGCGCATAACGGTGCGGACGGTGAGTTTCGCTGCGTGCTCGATACATTGTCGGGCGATAAAGCGACCGGCGCGTCGTTGTCGCATACGGCGCGCGCCGCACTCGGCGTGCAGGAGGGCGACGCGGTACGCTGCGTGCCGCTGCATCAGCCGCATCAGGAAGAATTGACGGGAGACGCACGATGATCGTCGTTCGTGTTGTGCAACGAGGCGATGTGGACGCGCTCATGCGGCTCGCGCAGGAGACCGGTCCCGGCCTCACCACCTTCAAGCCGGATCGCGATGCATTGGCGGCGCGCGTTGAGCGTGCCCGCCGCACGATGGAAGACAAGGCCGAGCCGCACGAAGCCGGTTACTTCTTCGTGATGGAAGACACCGATACCGGCGACGTGGCCGGCGTATGCGGCATCGAAACTTCAGTGGGTCTGCAGCAACCGTTCTACAACTATCGCGTGAGCACGGTGGTGCACGCGAGCCAGGACCTCGGGATCTGGACGCGCATGCGTGCGCTGAACATTTCGCATGACCTGACGGGTTACGCCGAAGTGTGTTCGCTGTTCCTGAGCCCGCGTTACCGCACGAGCGGCGTCGGCGGTTTGCTGTCGCGTTCGCGCTTCATGTTTCTCGCGCAGTTTCGTGAGCGCTTTCCACAGCGTTTGTGCGCGGAATTGCGCGGCCATTTCGACGCGGAAGGCACCTCGCCGTTCTGGCGTGCGGTCGGCTCGCATTTCTACCAGATCGATTTCAATGCGGCGGACTATCTGAGTTCGCACGGCCGCAAAGCGTTTCTCGCCGAGCTGATGCCGCGCTATCCGGTGTATGTCGAACTGCTGCCGGAAGAGGCGCAGGAATGCGTCGGCCTCACGCATAACGACACGATTCCGGCGCGCCGCATGCTCGAATCGGAAGGGCTGCGCTACGAGAATCACGTCGATATCTTCGATGCGGGCCCGGTGCTCGAATGCCATATCGCCGACTTGCGCACGGTGCGCGAAAGCGTGGTGGTGCCGGTCGAGATCGCTAACGTGCCGGCGGGCGCGCCGCAGGATGCACCGCGTTCGATGATATCGAATACGTCGCTGGGCGATTTTCGCGTGGGCGTGGCCGCGGGCGTGCCGCAAGACGGCGTGTTCCGCATGAGCGCCGCCGAGGCGGCCGCACTCGACGTCAAGGCAGGCGACCCGGTTCGGGTGCTGCCGCTGAAACACAAACAAGGATGATCATGAGCGAGCTTTTCATCGACGGCGAATGGGCCGCCGGCACAGGACCCGCATTCGCATCGCGCAACCCGGGTACGGGCGCGACGGTGTGGGAAGGCAACAGCGCCTCGGCGGACGACGTCGATCGTGCAGTGCGCAGCGCGCGCCGTGCGTTTTCGGCGTGGTCGGCCTTGAGCCTCGACGAACGTTGCGGCGTGGTGCGCCGCTTCGCCGCGCTCGTAACGGAACGCAAGGAAGCGCTCGCCGAAGCGATCGGCCGCGAGACTGGCAAACCGCTGTGGGAAGCGCGTACAGAAGCGGCTTCGATGGCAGCGAAGGTCGAGATTTCGATTCAGTCGTACAACGAGCGCACTGGTGAAAAGCGTTCGCCGATGGCCGACGGCACTGCCGTGCTTCGGCATCGTCCGCATGGTGTGGTGGCGGTGTTCGGGCCGTATAACTTCCCGGGGCATTTGCCGAACGGGCATATCGTGCCGGCGCTGATCGCGGGTAACGCAGTGGTCTTCAAGCCGTCGGAACTCGCGCCAGGCGTGGCTGCACTTACTGTGCAGATCTGGCGCGATGCGGGGCTGCCCGCCGGCGTGCTGAATCTCGTGCAAGGCGAGAAAGAGACCGGCATTGCACTCGCCAACCATCGGCAGATCGACGGCTTGTTCTTCACGGGTAGTTCGGATACCGGAACATTGCTGCACAAGCAATTCGGCGGCCGTCCGGAGATCGTCCTCGCGCTGGAGATGGGCGGCAACAATCCGCTCGTGATCGGACCGGTGGCGGATGTCGACGCCGCTGTGCATCACACGATTCAGTCGGCGTTTCTGTCGGCGGGGCAACGTTGTACGTGCGCGCGCCGCATTTTCGTGCCGAACGACGCGTTTGGTGACCGCTTTGTAGAACGCCTGACCGAAGTGACGTCGCGCATCAGCGTTGGCGAATACAACGCCGATCCGCAGCCGTTCATGGGCGCGGTCATTTCCGCGCGTGCAGCTTCGCGTCTGGTCGCGGCGCAAGAGCGCCTGCTTGCGGACGGCGCGAAGGCGCTGCTGAAAATGGAGCAGCGCGATCCGAAACTCGGCTTCGTCACGCCCGCGATTCTCGACGTGACCGCTGTGAAGGAGCTGCCGGACGAAGAGCATTTCGGACCGCTGGCGCAGATCATTCGCTACGGCACGTTCGACGAGGCGCTCGAGAAAGCCAACGATACCGAGTTCGGCCTCTCCGCCGGCCTGCTCGCCGACGACGAAGCACTATGGACGCATTTCCAGCGTACCATTCGCGCGGGCATCGTCAACTGGAACAGGCCGACTAACGGTGCCTCGTCGGGCGCGCCATTCGGTGGTCCGGGGCGTTCGGGAAACCACCGGCCGAGCGCGTTCTATGCTGCCGACTACTGCGCGTATCCGATGGCGTCTGTCGAAAGCACGCAACTGCAAATGCCCGCGAGCGTTTCGCCGGGCCTTCAATTCTAAGGATCGACGATGCAAGCCACTGAAGCCAATTTCGACGGTCTCGTCGGCCCGACCCACAATTACGCCGGGCTCTCGTTCGGCAACGTTGCGTCGCAGAACAACGAGAAGTCGGTCGCAAATCCGAAGGCCGCTGCCAAGCAAGGCCTGCGCAAGATGAAGCAGTTGGCCGACCTCGGCTTTCATCAAGGCGTGTTGCCGCCGCAGGAGCGTCCTTCGATGCGCCTGCTGCGCGAACTCGGCTTTTCGGGTGACGACGCGACGGTGATCGCACGCGTCGCCAAAGACGCGCCCGAGTTACTGGCCGCGGCGAGTTCGGCTTCGGCGATGTGGACCGCGAATGCGGCGACGGTGAGTCCGTCAGCCGACACGCACGACGGCCGCGTGCATTTCACGCCGGCCAATCTGTGCAGCAAGCTGCATCGCGCGATCGAGCATGAATCGACGCGCCGCACCTTGCGTGCGATTTTCAGCGACGCGGATCGTTTCGCGGTGCATGAAGCGCTGCCCGGCACGCCGGCTCTAGGCGACGAAGGCGCGGCGAACCACACGCGTTTCTGCTCGGAATACGGCACACGTGGCGTCGAATTCTTCGTGTACGGGCGCAGCGAATATCGCCGTGGACCGGAGCCGAAGCGTTTTCCCGCGCGTCAGACCTTTGAGGCGAGCCGCGCGGTCGCGCATCGTCACGGTCTGGCAGAAGCGGCCACGGTGTACGCACAGCAAAACCCCGACGTGATCGACGCGGGCGTGTTCCATAACGACGTGATCGCGGTCGGCAACCGCAATACGCTGTTCTGCCATCAACTCGCGTTCGTCGAACAGAACGCGGTGTACGACGAGCTGCGCACGAAGCTCTCGGGGCTGAAGGCCGAGTTCAACGTGATCGAAGTGCCCGACGCGCAAGTGAGCGTGTCCGACGCGGTCACGTCGTACCTGTTCAACAGCCAGTTGCTGACGCGCCCGGACGGCAAGCAGGTGCTGGTGGTGCCGCAAGAATGCCGGGAGAACGAGCGCGTGGGCGCCTATCTCGACGATCTGACCTCGCACACTGGTCCGATCGACGACGTGCTCGTTTTCGATCTGCGCGAAAGTATGAAGAACGGCGGCGGTCCGGCATGTTTGCGTCTGCGCGTGGTGCTGAACGATGCGGAGCGCGCGGCAGTGACGCCTGGCGTGTGGATCAACGACAACCTGTTCGGTCGCCTCGATACGTGGATCGAGAAGCACTATCGCGATCGTCTTGCACCGTCCGATCTGACCGATCCGCAATTGCTCGCCGAGTCGCGCACCGCGCTCGATGAACTGACGCAGATTCTCGGCCTGGGTTCGCTGTATGACTTCCAGCGCTGAGCACGGCATGCCGGTTCCGATGCTCGACGATTTCCTTGCCTACACGTTGGCGGGGACGCGGCCTGGCGCCCAGGAAACGCAGGGTGCGTGCGCCAACGCCGACAACGCCGTGCGCTGGTCATGGCTCGACGATGGTGTGCTGCTCATGGAGCCCGCGGTGCGGGATGAAGGCACCCGCAGCGTGCTCGTCTCTGCCGGCGTGCATGGCGATGAAACCGCGCCAATTGAATTGCTGTCGTATCTCGTGCGCGATATCGCGCGAGGTGATGCCGCCTTGTCGTGCCGCTTGCTGGTGATTCTCGGCAACGTCGACGCAATGCGCGACGCGTGCCGTTACCGGGACGACGATTTGAATCGTCTCTTCAGCGGACGTCACACGCAGGTGCCGCACAGCCACGAAGCGCCGCGTGCTGCGGTGTTGGAGCGTGCGGCAACGCAGTTCTTTGGCGCGGCGTCGCAAGAGCAGGGCGCCCGTTGGCACGTCGACATGCATACGGCGATCCGCCCCTCGGCTTTCGAGCAATTCGCCTTGTTGCCGCACACCGGCAAGCCGTTTTCACGCGCCATGTTCGAGTGGCTCGGTGAAGCGCGCATCAGCGCGGTGCTGCTGCACACCACCAAGGGCAACACGTACTCGCACTTCACCGCGCACGCATGTGGCGCCGAAGCGTGCACGCTCGAACTCGGCAAGGTGCGCCCGTTCGGTCAGAACGATCTGACGCGTTTTGCCGGCGCGGACGAAGCGCTGCGTCATCTGCTGGCCGGTACAAAGAACGGCAA
The DNA here is from genome assembly GCF_046026675.1 of Paraburkholderia sediminicola. Taxonomy (GTDB): domain Bacteria; phylum Pseudomonadota; class Gammaproteobacteria; order Burkholderiales; family Burkholderiaceae; genus Paraburkholderia; species Paraburkholderia sediminicola_F. The sequence continues at coordinate 1,461,566 of NZ_JAQQEY010000001.1, forward strand.
CGTGCCCGCTGCAATGCCGCGCGTGTTCACCGTGATCGACCAGTTGACCAAGCAGAGCGACGCATTCGAATTGCTGGTGGCCGCGGATGTGCCGAATTTCACGCCCTTCGTGAAAGACTCCGTGCTGGCACGCGACGGCGAGTATCGCTACACCGTGCGTCACGATGAGGAACGTCTCGTGTTTCCGAACGCAACAGTCAAGCCCGGTTTGCGCGCGGGATTGCTGGTGGTCGAGACGACGCAGGACACGCTCTCGAAGCTGGTTTAGCCGCACGCCGCTTCACTGCCTTCACACATCGCCTCTTGCCTGAACGCGACACGAATTTGCACCTTCGCTGTGCATCTGCGCGGTGTCGCGTGAAGGGCGCGCTTTCCCGTGCCCGCCAGGCGTGCTTTGCGAAGCCTGTACAATCCCGCCCTCGCGGCTGTTGCGCTGCACCACACTGGCCGCACGAGTTTGAATCACATTTTTGGCGCGGCAATCATGCTCGCCCGGATTCGGCTCCGTCTTATTCAATACCGTAGAGGAACACCCGTAATGAAGATGAATTGGCGAAACATGGCTGCGCTCGCGCTGTTCGCGACGGCAACGGTAGCGGCAGGGTCCGCGTCGGCAGCGGATATCAAGGAAGTGCGCTTCGGCGTCGAGGCGTCGTATGCGCCGTTCGAATCGAAGTCGCCGTCGGGCGAGCTGCAAGGTTTCGATATCGACATCGGCAATGCCGTGTGTGCAAAGCTGAAAGCGAAATGCGTGTGGGTCGAGAACTCGTTCGACGGCCTGATTCCAGCGTTGGAAGCGCGCAAGTTCAACGCGATCAACTCGGACATGACGATCACGGAACAGCGCCGGCAGGCCATCGACTTCACCGATCCGATCTACACGATCCCGAATCAGATGATCGCGAAGAAGGGCAGCGGTCTGCTGCCTACGCCGGCCTCGCTCAAGGGTAAGCACGTCGGCGTGCTGCAAGGCACGATTCAGGAAACGTATGCGAAGGCGCGCTGGGCGCCGGCCGGCGTTGACGTCGTGCCGTATCAGACGCAGGACCAGATCTACGCCGACCTCGCCTCGGGCCGTCTGGACGCTGCATTCCAGGACGCGGAAGCGGCTTCGAAGGGCTTTCTGAAGAAGCCGCAAGGCGCAGGCTTCGACTTCGCCGGTCCGGCCGTCAGCGACGAGAAGCTGCTCGGCGCGGGCGTGGGCTTCGGCCTGCGCAAGAGCGACAAGGCGTTGAAGGACGCGGTCAACCAGGCGCTCAAGGAACTGAAGGCCGACGGCACGATCGATCGCTTCGCCGCGAAGTACTTCGACGTGAAGGTCGTGTTGAAGTAAGGCGTTGGGTGTTTTGCCTGAATGGTTTTGCTTGAATGGTTTTACTTGAAACAGCCGGCCGCTTGATGCGGCCGGTTGTCTTTTGAGGCTGTCAGCGAACGTTTGCTTCAGGCTGATCGAGATAGTCGAACACCACTTCACCGAGTCCTAGCGTCAGATCGGCAATCAGATGCCGCGCCTCGACGATTTCGAGCACCGGCAATTCCGCGACCGGCGCCAGCGCATGGTGTGCCAGTTCGAGCGAGGCGGGACCCGTCCATGCACCTTTAAGGGTGATGTCCTGGAGGTAGTAGCGCACCAGTTCGCAAATGCGCGGCGTGCCGTCCACGTGCGGAATGACTTTAAGCAGGAAGTTCGGCGTCTCCAGACGCTTCTGTTGCTGCGCGAGATCCAGTTGCCGATGCTTGTAGCCCATCGTGCCGGTGGCGATGCGCACGGGGCCGTAGTCGAGCGTGCCGAGGAGTGTGTCGGTATGGACTTCCAGCACCGGCGAGGCGAGCTTCTTTGGAAAGCCCCACAACTCGCGGCCGCCTGCGATCGGCGGATGGTCGTCCAGATACATCGCCAGCGTGTAACCGCCTGCCACGCCGTTGTACGACACCGGGATCACCTGACCGCTTTCCGTGTAGTCACCGAAGCCGGTCGAATCCGGCATGCGAATGAACTCGTAATGGACGAGCGGCTCGCCGATCTGCAGCGGCTCGGGCACCACGGCGCGCAGTTTGTCCGGATCGGTGCGGTAAGTGATGATCAGGAATTCCCGGTCGACGAAACGATACGGACCCATCGGAAACGCCGGGCTCGTGATCGGCATCGCGAAGGCATTTGACAGCACGCTTTTGACGTCCATGATTTTCCTTGGTGGTTAAAGACGGGGGTAGCGCCAGTGGCGGAACGCTTTTGCACTGCACAAGAGTATCGTCGATTCTTTCTTTGTCTTCAGCGAGACTGGTTGCCAATTATTTCGAGATATTGCGGCGTTGACATGTCCGGGCGCATCGGCCTGCGCTAAAATCGGCGGGCACACCGCACGCGCACAGGGCCTCGGGACCTGGATGTGCACGATTGGTGCAGCAAAAACCAAAATACAGCAGGAAGCGCCCGGGCGGCGCTTAGCGGGGGACCAGAATGACCACCATCGCAATCGAGAATCCCAGCCATACGGGGGCTGCGGACGATGCGCAACTGAATGCCAGCTTCGCGCGCCAGCCGATTCTGAATCGGGACGGCATGCTATGCGGCTATGAGATCAAGGTGCGCGCACCGGAATTGCCTGCGGGCGCCGAATCCGACGCGGGCGCGGCATCGCCTGCCGATCCGGCTGCCGACGCTTTGCCGGGCCGTGCGCCCGAGCCGGCGCAGCTCGTCGCGCGAGCCGTGATTCGCGGTTTGATGCAGGGCAATGTGCGCGGTGCGCTCACCGGGCATCCCGCTTACGTCGACGTAAGCCGCGAGATGCTGTTCGACGATTCGATCCAGCATCTGCCCACTGACCGCTTCATGTTCGAATTGTCGCCGTCGATCCTGGTCGACGATGCGCTGATTGAGCGCATCGTTCAATTGCACGGCCGGCGCTATCGCTTCGTACTCGACGAAGTGACGCAGCCCGATGAAAAGTTTGCGAAGCTGCTGCCCTACGCGGAAGTCGTCAAGATCGATTTCACACGGGCGTCGAAAGCGCTGTTGCCCAAATTGACGAGCGTGCTCAAGTCCGCGGGCAAGCTGCTGATCGCGCTGGGTGTCGATGCACAGAGCGATTTCGAAGAGGCGCATGGTCTCGGTTTCGACCGCTTCCAGGGCTACTTCTTCGCGCGTGCGCAGACCTCGACGACGCGGCGTGTCAGCGCGCCGCGGCATGCATTGCTGAACCTGCTGCAACTGCTGTCGGGCGACCCGACCGTCGCGCAACTCGAAGCCGAACTCAAGCTGAATCCGGTGCTGGTCATGCACCTGATGAAGCTCGCGAATTCGAGCGGCCTCGCCGTCGGCCACAAGGTCACGACGCTGCGCGAAGCGATCAATGCGACCGGCACGAACCGGATCGCACGCTGGACGCAATTGCTGTTGTACGCGGACGGCCGCAAGGTTGCGCTAGAGGATGATCCTCTGCTGCAACTCGCGGCGACCCGGGCGCGCTTCATGGAGCTGGCGATCGAGCGCTTGCCCGAAGCGGGGCGTGACGAAGCTGACGCGGCGTTTCTGACCGGCGTGTTTTCGTTTGTCGATGCGGTGTTCGGCGGCTCGCTCGAAAGCACGCTGAATGTGCTGACGCTATCGCGGCCGATTCAGGCGGGCATTCTGCATCGGCAGGGCGTGCTGGGATTGTTGCTGACCGCGGTCGAAGAGCTCGAGCGCGGGGCGTGGGATGAACTCGATGCCTTGTGCGCGCGCTTGCAGCCGTTGACGGTGGAAGAGATCGCGCTGCTGGGGTTGGCGGCGGGGGCGTGGGCCGGCGTTGCGGATCGGAGTGCGGAGGGGTTGGAGCGGATTGAGGATTGAGGGGGAGGCGTCGGTTGGCGAGTTGCTGGCTGATGTGCGTTGAACTCCGGGTGGGAATGTGGCGGCGCGGATTGATGTGGTCTTCCCTGAATGTCGATTGATAGGTGCAGGCAATTCATTGCATTGCAAAACGGCGAAGCACGGCTTCGCCGTTTTGCGTTTACGGCGTGCCATGCCTTGAACGAGCACCAGGCTGAAGGTTGAGCCAATCACTTTCCTTGAATTCTGACGACGCGGTCAGAAGGGGCCGATAGCGCATTTTGGCTAGGTGGGATAGATTCGCTGCCGATTCTTTCGGTGTGAAAGGATTGGTTGCTGGTCTAACGGCACCACCGATCATCGTCGATCGTTCTGGCAAAGTTCGCCGGGGCTTTCAGCATTTGCAATTCAGAGACCGACCCGCTGCGATTCTCGTCGGTCGTGCGGACTTTGAATGTCGGGCAGAGAACTGGTGTGATGTGAGCCACGGTAGACGAGTTTCTCCTAGGTATAGCTCTCGTACCGTCTCGTATTGCAAGGTTTAGAAAATATCCAGCGGCGGATAGGGCTTCTCCAGAACTATCGCCAGGCGAAGGAGGCGTAATGGATTTTATTGTTTGGTTCTTCCTCGACGTACTCTGTTGGGGTGTCGGGGCCTTCGGGTTGAAGGTTTTATCTTTTGGAAGACTAAGAGTTTCGAAGTTGGAGCCGGAATGGGTTGCCGGATTTGGAGCTGTCGCTATAACTGTTACGTTTGCTTTGATGATTTACATGATCAAAAAGGGGCTTTGATCTGCGAATCGCAAGTCGCGTCAAATGTCGGGTAGAGCAGCGCGGATGTCTTGAGCGATCAAATCTGGTAATAAAAATCTTAATCTGCTCTATCCTTTCTAAGGCAAATTTAGAGAACGTGCGGTTGTCGATAAATGATGAAGGATGTCGCAAATTCCCGTCAGAGAGTCGACGATACTGTTTTTGATTTGGGAATTTTCCTCGCTCCATCGAGAAAAATCTCATGGTGCGACTCGGGGTCAGACCGGTACATTCGCTCGGTAGGTTAGTTCCTTTCCAAGCGGAAGGGCAATGGTGGCGACATGACTTTTGTGCCAGATTTTTTGCATTGGCAGGCTGAGTCACGTCCGGATTTTAGTGAGGCGAATAGGAGAGTATGCGGTGGTGAAAAAGATTACATATGCAGGGCTTCTTTTCGCAGTTGTTGCTGCCGGCTGGGCTGTGATATTCGCTCGTAGTCCAGGACAGATATTTCCGGGAGAGATGGCCTGGGTATTCTATCTTGTTGCAATCCCTGTATTTGCACAGTGCGGAATATTCGTGGAGAAGTCGTTTCGGAGTGCTTTTTGGAAAGATGGAATCCCAGTTTCGCCGATTTTGGAGAAAAAATGGAGTGATCAGTACTTTGTCATCCGAGGAATTTGCGGGCAGAACAGAAAGTTTGGGACAGTGACAACCTCATCTGAAAATTATAAGTATGAATCGTTGTACAACTTGTCGTGCAGCGGTATTTCGGCAGTTGTGATGTCAAAAACTATAAAAATTGGAAAGGTGCTGATTGCTGCGGTAGTTGTATTCGTTGTTATAAAAATTATTGCGTCGCCAGTTATTCAGAGCGGAGCCTTAACAGTCAAAGGTGAACTGGCAACAAGTTGGCCGTTAGTCTGGTTTGTGGTTGGGAGTCTGCAGTTGGCGCTATTTATGTGCACAACGCTTATTTTATATTGGATGTTTTCGAAAATCACTTGTTTAATTCGGGGTGAAGAATGAGTGTGTTCACGATCGTAACTAATACAGGGATTGTTGTAATTGAAGTCGCGCCCTCCCTAGGGCGGCGTTTACTCGACAATCTTATCCGCAACACCGACGCAGGGGCGAACCTGTACGGCCAGGCTCTGGGAAAGGCGAGTGACGCGACATCATTGTATGACATGGTAAATTCGGTTACTGCTGGCCTAATGGGTGGCGACGTAAGCAACAGTATTAAGTCGGTGGGAGGATTCGCATTCGGAGTCGCGACGGGCGCTGCAACTCAGGCAGCGGTGAATGTTGTACTTGGTGGATTGGCTGGTGGCGCGCTGGTGACAAATCCCGCCGGATGGGCAGTGCTGGCCGGTGCAGGGGCAGGCATATTAGTTGGGTACTACGCGGACCAGTACTATAAAAATAACTATGACGCAGCCATGCAGGAGGCGGGTGAACTTGCTCAGAAGATCAACGATGCTATTTTCGGTGACGGTGACGGTGACGGTGACGGTGACGGTGATGATTCCGCGGAAGATGGCAAGCTAAAGACATACGACCCCACGGGTGCGTACGATCCTTCGAAGAGTAATGGAAGCCCGGGCGGGGGTCTCCCGTTCGATCTTGGCCGCAATATTCACGATTTTTTTAAATGGCTCTCGCAGTCATTGAATCTTGTCGATCCCCTCATCCTGGACATCGACGGCGACGGTATCCACACGACTAACCCAGACAATTCCAACGCCTACTTCGATTTCGATGGCAGCGGCAGCCGTACTCATACCGGCTGGATCAGCACGGGTGACGGTTTCCTCGTCCTCGACCGTAACCACAACGGAACGATTGACTCTGGCGCAGAACTGTTCAGTAATTTCACCCCGCTCGCAAACGGCACGCTTGCCGCGAACGGCTTCGACGCACTCCGCGAGTTCGACCTGAACAGAGACGGTGTCATCGACCGCAACGACGCCATCTGGTCGTCGCTGAGAATCTGGCGCGATGCCAACGGCGACGGCACTTCACAATCTGGTGAACTGCTCAGCCTCGACGAACTCGGCATTGTCTCGATCAATCTGAGTAAAGACGCCACCATTCGCACGCTTGAAAACGGCAACATGGTGCGAGGTTCCGGCTCGTTCGTGCAAATGGTAGATGGTGTTCCCGTCGAGCGGGACATGCAGGAAATCTGGTTCGGCCAGGACACGCTGCACCAGCGGTTCGACACGGCCATCCCGCTGCGTGACGACGTCATCGCAATGCCATACGTACAAGGCGCCGGTAATGTGCGAGATCTGTGGCAGGCCGCCAGCCTGGATACACCCGAAGGCACCGCATTACGCACACTGCTCGACCAGATCACGCAGGCAAAATCGGCAGCCACGCAACAGGCGCTGATCGAGCCGTTGCTGAAGGCCTGGGCGACAACGTCGAGTATGACGACGTCGCAATTGCTGAAGGATGCAGGTAAACGGACTATTACCGGCTATGCCAGCGACGCCGACTGGATCGGTCGCCTTACCGTACTGGAAAAAATGTCGGGCACGATGCTGGGCGCCAATGGCAACGGAGCGGTGATCCTATCGGGCACACGCGGCCAGTACGTGTCGAGAGCATGGTCGACACTGGTTGAGTCAGTCTATAGGGCCGTCGCAATGCAGACGGTCTGGAAGCCGTATCTCGATGCCATCGTCTACGAAGTGAACGACGCGGGGCAAGTGCAAGCAAATTTCAACGGCATGATGTCGAAGCTGAAGGCAGTGGAAAGCGTGATCGGCGCAACGGATGTCGCGTTCATACTGACCGGGCTGACGAGAGCATTTGGTGTGAACTGGTTGCAGCAAGGGTTCGACATTGGCGCGGAACTTCGCAGCTACGTCGAAGCGCACCAGAGCGACGCAATGCGCGAAGTGCTTGGTCAACTAGGCGTCGTGTTCGGCGATGGCACACTGAACGGTAAGTCCACCGGCTCGTCGGGCAGCATCCTCATCGGGTTCACCGGCAAGGACGTACTAAACGGCGGCGACGGCGACGACATCCTGCTGGGCGGCGACGGCAACGATACGCTCTACGGCGGCGCTGGCGATGACGTGCTTGATGGTGGCGCAGGTGATGACCTTTTGGTCGGCGGCACGGGTAGCGACACCTATCTGTTTGGACGGCGCTCGGGTAACGACACGATCGAGGAGGTGTATGACCTGTACGGCAACGATACCGATGTAGTTCTATTCGATGCGGATATCCGCCCGCAGGATGTCACGGTGCGCCGCGACGGTCAGGGTTATGACTTGCTGCTGACTATCTCGGGTTCGAACAACGTGCTGCGCGTCAAGAGTCAGTTCTTCCAGTCTGGCGGCAGTTCGGTTTTCGGCTACGGCATCGAACAGTTCAAATTTGCGGATGGCACGATCTGGACCAAGCAGGACGTCGCTCTGATGGCATTGCAGGGCACGCCGGGCAACGACGTTCTGGTTGGCTACAACGGCGACGACGTGCTCGATGGCGGCGCAGGCAACGACTTGCTGATCGGCGGCGCAGGCAGTGACACGTATCTGTTCGGCCGGCACTCCGGCAACGATACGATCGAGGAAGCGTATGACCCGAACGGCAAGGACACTGACGTCGTGCTGTTTGACGCCGACATCCGTCCGGAAGACGTCACCGCGCGTCGCGACGGTCAGGGTTATGACCTGTTGCTGACCATCTCGGGTTCAAACAACGTGCTACGCGTCAAGAGTCAGTTCTTCCAGTCTGGCGGCAGTTCGGTTTTCGGCTACGGCATCGAACAGTTCAAATTCGCGGACGGCACGATCTGGACCAAGCAGGACGTCGCTCTGATGGCATTGCAGGGCACGCCGGGCAACGACGTTCTGGTTGGCTACAACGGCGACGACGTGCTCGATGGCGGCGCAGGCAACGATTTGCTGATCGGCGGCGCAGGCAGCGACACGTATCTGTTCGGCCGGCACTCCGGCAACGATACGATCGAGGAAGCGTATGACCCGAACGGCAAGGACACTGACGTCGTGCTGTTTGACGCCGACATCCGTCCGGAAGACGTCACCGCGCGTCGCGACGGTCAGGGTTATGACCTGTTGCTGACCATCTCGGGTTCAAACAACGTGCTACGCGTCAAGAGTCAGTTCTTCCAGTCTGGCGGCAGTTCGGTTTTCGGCTACGGCATCGAACAGTTCAAATTCGCGGACGGCACGATCTGGACCAAGCAGGACGTCGCTCTGATGGCATTGCAGGGCACGCCGGGCAACGACGTTCTGGTTGGCTACAACGGCGACGACGTGCTCGATGGCGGCGCAGGCAACGATTTGCTGATCGGCGGCGCAGGCAGCGACACGTATCTGTTCGGCCGCCACTCCGGCAACGATACGATCGAAGAAGCGTACGACCCGAACGGCAAGGATACCGACGTCGTGCTGTTCGACGCGGATATCAAGCCCGGCGACGTCACCGTGCGTCGCGACGGTAACAGTTCGGACCTTCTGGTCACGCTGTCGGGTTCTGACAATGTACTGCGAATCAAGATGCAGTTCTACGAGAGCGGTTCGACGTTGCCATACGGAATAGAACAATTCCGCTTCGCCGACGGCACGACATGGGACAAGGCTACGATCAACGCGAAAGCGATCGCGGCGCAGCCCAAGCTCATGTCGGCGATGCGAGTTTTCGAGCCCGAAGCATCCGTCTCGTCGGAAGCATCGGCGTACATCGAAAGCAAACTGGATCTGCTAATCCAGACAATGGCGAGCATCGCGCCGCCGTCGTTATCCGACCCGGCATGGCAGCAAGGCGCAACGCAAGTGCTGACACCGCCGGTAGCAGTGAACTGTTTCTAGTTCGTTTCGCCATCGTTAGGTCGCGCGACGCTTATGTCGTGCGACCTGCTTATCCGTAGCCGCAGCACGCAGAAAGCAATACCCCAATGCAACCCGATGCCGTCCCGACTACCCCGCATAGCGAATATACGCAGCAGTCTCCGCTCAATTCCGACGCTCTCTCTATCGACCCCGGCATCTTCTGCCTCGTCATGTTGGCCCGCTTTCACGGCATCGCGGCGGATCCGGATCAACTGGCGCACGAATTCAAGCCCGGGGTAGCGCCTTTCAATACAACACAACTCCTGCTTGCCGCAAAATCGCTCGGACTTAACGCGAAACACACAAAAGTCCGCTGGGATCGTTTGGATCGGCTCGCACTGCCTGCTGTCGCCATCGACCGGGCAGGCAACTTTTTCGTTATCGGTCGCATAGAAAAGAACAAGGCGGTGATCCAGCGCCCCGATGCTGCACAACCGGCCTCTATCGAGATTGAACGATTGAAACAGGATTGGCCCGGGGAAGTGATCCTGTTTGCCTCACGCGCGTCGATGCTCGGCGAGATGACGAAGTTCGACTTCACCTGGTTTATTCCGGCGTTAATCAAGTACAGGCGTCTTCTGTGCGAGGTGCTTGTTGTCTCGTTCTTTATCCAGGTCCTGGCTCTGATCACGCCGCTGTTCTTTCAGGTCGTGATGGACAAGGTACTGGTCCATCGCGGGTTGACCACACTTGACGTGATCGCCGTCGGACTCACGATCGTCGTGCTATTCGATGTGGCGCTCAATGCGCTGCGCAGCTACGTGTTCGCGCACACCACGAGCCGGATCGACGTCGAACTTGGTGCGAGCCTGTTCCGCCATCTGCTCAAATTGCCGTTGGCGTATTTCCAGGCACGACGCGTCGGCGATTCAGTCGCGCGCGTTCGCGAGTTGGAGAACATTCGCGCGTTTCTGACCGGTAACGCAATCACGCTTGTGATGGATCTGTTGTTCTCATTCGTCTTCATCGCAGTGATGCTGTTTTACAGTGGTTGGCTCACGCTGATCGTGCTTGTCTCACTACCGTGCTATGTCCTGCTCTCGGTAGTTTGCACGCCAGTGCTCCGCCGGCGATTGAATGAGAAATTTGCTCGCAGTGCGGAAAATCAGTCGTTTCTCGTCGAAACGATCAGCGGTATCGACACAGTCAAATCGATGGCGGTTGAGCCGCAGTGGACGCGTCAATGGGACAACCAGCTTGCAGCCTATATCGGTGCGACTTTTCGCGCGTCGACTGTCGGCATTTGGGCGAGCGGTGGTGTCAGCCTCGTGAACAAGCTCGTCACTGTCGCACTAATGTGGGTCGGGGCGCGGCTTGTGATCGACAGCAAACTCACGGTCGGTGAGTTGATCGCATTCAACATGCTGGCCGGTCAGGTGGCGGGGCCGATCATGCGGCTCGCCCAGTTGTGGGCCGATTTCCAGCAAACGGGGATTTCAGTTGCGCGTCTGGGCGACATTTTGAACAGCCGCACGGAAGCGGCCGGTGCGAAAAGTGCGCTGCCTGCCGTCAAAGGTCGTATCGAACTGGAGGATGTCGTGTTTCGCTATCGGGCAGACGGCCCGGCTATTCTCAGCGGTGTGAACCTGTCGATCGCAGCGGGCGAGGTGATCGGTATCGTCGGGCAGTCGGGGTCGGGCAAGAGCACGCTGACCAGGCTGGTGCAGCGGCTCTATACGCCGGAGGGTGGTCGTATCACGATCGACGGGCAAGACCTCGCGTTGATCGACACGACTTCGTTGAGGCGCCAGGTCGGCGTTGTATCCCAGGAGAACATACTATTCAGCAGAAGCATTCGCGACAACATCGCGCTGACCGATCCAGGTGCGCCGCTCGATGCGGTGATACATGCCGCAAAGCTGGCCGGCGCGCATGAGTTTATTGTTGGCTTGCCGGAAGGATATGACACACCGGTCGGTGAACATGGCTCGACGCTCTCGGGCGGCCAGCGGCAGCGCATCGCCATTGCCCGGGCGCTGATGCATGAGCCGCGCATTCTGATCTTCGACGAAGCGACCAGCGCGCTCGATTACGAGTCGGAGCGCATCGTACAGGACAACATGCGGGCAATTTGCCGGGGACGGACGGTGCTGGTGATTGCACACCGCTTGTCGGCTGTGCGGCGGGCAGATCGGATCATCGTGATGGAGCGCGGCGCGATCATCGAGCAAGGTCCACACGACGTGCTGGTCGCGGCAAAAGGCGCCTACGCGAAGCTTTGGAATCTGCAGGCGGGCGTATGACAGTCCGTGCTCTGCTCTGGCTAGGGGCAACCCGGGATCTGGCGCGCCACTATCAGAAAGTGTGGCGTGCGGCATGGCAGGCCCGCGAGCGGAACGCCCCGCAGTGGTCAGCCGACGAATCTGAATTTCTCCCTGCCGCACTGGAATTGCAACGTCGGCCCGTTTCGCCGTTGCCGCGCGTTGCGATGGCGGCAATCGTCTCTCTACTGTTGATTGCCTTGCTTTGGGCGGTCTTCGGCAAGATCGATATTGTCGCAACCGCACAGGGAAAGATCGTGCCGGATGGCCACGCGAAGATCATCCAGTCGATAGAAACCGCGAAAGTTACCGCGATATATGCCAGCGATGGCAAGCTCGTAAAAGCCGGTGATGTGCTGCTCGAACTGGACTCGACGGCATCGTCGGCGGATCGATTGCGTTTGCGCGATGACTGGGCTGAAAGTTGGCTTGGCGCGGCGCGAGCGCGCGCGTTGCTCAACGGTATCGATAGCGGCATAGCTCAGCGCATCGATATTTCAGCCAGCATGGATGTGCCGGCCGGCATGATGCCAACAGCGGCGCGGGTCGAGCAGGAGCAGCGTTTCCTCGATGTTGAACTGGCCGAGTTTCGTTCCAGGCTTGCGCGTCTCGATGCGGAAATCGCGCGCAATGCCGCCGAGCTTCAAACAGTGGGTTCGGCAATCCGCAGGTTGCAAAGCACGCTGCCAATCGCGCGAAGCAGAGAGGCCGATTTCGACGAACTGGCGGCTAAGAATTACGTGTCCCGTCACGAATATCTCGACAAGCAGCAAGTCCGTATCGAGCAGGAAGGGGAGTTGGCGGCACAAAAAAGCCGTATCGGCGAAATTGGGGCGGCGATCTTGAGTGCGCGGCGCCAGCGCGAAGAACTAGTCGCTTCGACGCGCCGTGCGACGCTCGAAAATCTGGGCACCGCGACGCAAAAGGCGGCCGAGCTTCGCCAGGAATACATCAAGGCGGATGCGCACGATCGCCTTATGACACTCAAAGCGCCGGTGGACGGCGCCGTGCAGCAACTCGCGGTGCATACGGTCGGTGGTGTCGTGACGGCCGCTCAACCTTTGATGGTCATTGTTCCAGGCGAACGCCCTGCCGAAATTGAAGCGTTTCTGGAGAACAAGGACATCGGCTTTGTTGCTGTAGGACAACCTGCCGCCGCGAAGATCGAGACCTTTCTCTATACCCGCTACGGCACGCTGCCAGCCGAGGTGGTTAGCGTGTCGCACGACGCGATTGAGGACGAAAAGCGCGGCTTGATCTATGCTGTACGGCTCAAACTGAGTCAGTCGAGCATGATGATCGATGGTCAGCGTGTAGCGCTTAGTCCGGGCATGGCGGCGAGTGTTGAGATCAAAACGGGTAAGCGCCGATTGATCGAGTATTTTTTGAGCCCGCTACTGACGCGGGTTGACGAGAGTTTGCATGAGCGCTGATTTCGCTTGCCTCGCACTCGGCAAGAGATTTGCCGTGCGCAACGTCTTTGCCATTGTCGCCGCGCTCTCGTCAACTTGCTCGTTTGCGCAATCTGTCACAAACGATTTTGATCCGCTGCGCACGCAGCGCGAAATTATTGCGCCAGTCACGGCGCGCGTGCCGGAAGCGGTCGGCGTGGCACCTTGCGAGTTCGATTTGCCGGGCTCGGCGTTGCGGCTGGACGATGTGGCGACGCGCGCATTGTGCCGCAATCCGCTTACTCGCCGGGCGTGGGCGAGCGCGCAGGTACAGGCTGCGCGCCTGGGCGAGGCGAAGGCTGCGCAATGGCCGACCTTGTCAGGCGTTGTGAGCGGTTCGCTCAACCGTGGCAGTACGGCTTCGGCGAACGCGTGGGCATCGCAGGAGACGTACAACGGTCCCACCCGGGCGGCCGAATTGGCGCTCGAATGGGTGGTGTTCGATTTTGGGGCGCGTTCGGCGGAGGTCAGGAAAGCGCGTGAATTGATGATCGCGGCAAACCAGTCGTTCAATGCCGTCGTGCTCGATGTGCTGTATACGAGCGCCCGGGATTATTTCGCTGCCGTAACCGCGCGGGCGCAAGCCGAAGCAGCGCGAGAAGCGGAATCCAACGCCGCGCAAAGTCTTGCGGCTGCACGTGCCCGGATGCGTTCAGGGGTCGCGTCGATCGCTGACGAGTTGCAGGCACGCACGGCACATGGCCAGGCAATGTTGAGTGTTGTTAAGGCGAATAGCGGATTGCACGAAGCAATTGGCACGCTGGCGATCGACATGGGCCTGAGTCCGGACGTACCGATTGAACTGGCAACGGTGCCGACTACCATGCAGCGGGCCGAGCCGCAATTGGACGCCATAAAAACGCTGCTGGATCAGGCGCTCGAAGATCATCCGCGTTTGCTGGCGGCTCGTGCCGAGTTGCACGCCACCGAGGCCTCAATCGATAGCTCGCGTTCGCAAGCGTTGCCGAGCGTTCGTCTCCAGGCCGGGTTGTCTGGCAGTAACCGGCCCGCGGCTACGATCGGCAATGCAGGCGGAGGATCTTCGACGTCGCGCAGCAGTTACGTCGGTATCCGGGTCACGATCCCATTCTTCGAGGGTTTCGGATCGACTTACCGGATTCGCGAGGCAAGGGCGCAAGCTGAACTTCAGGAGGCGAACGTCGCCGAAACCGAGCAGCAGGTTGCATTGAATGTCTGGAAAAGCTACGAGGCGGTGCGGGCGGGTGCGCAGTCCATGCTCCAGACGCAAGCCTTGCAGGAAAACGCGGGCCTGGCTTTCGATGCGGCGCAGGCGCGCTACAAAGCCGGCGTGGCAGGCATTATCGAACTGCTGCACGCCCAAGACGCGCTGATCGCCGCTAACCACCAACGCATCGCAACCCAATCCGACTGGTTCGTTGCTCGCCTGAGTCTGGCGGCGAGTCTCGGCAAACTTGACTTAGGGCAAACACAAAACAGGTGAGAGTGAAGCACCGTGATCAACGATCACGCCACGTCTTCACATCATCTCCATTGCCTGCATCTGCCCCAGGCCAAAAAAACGTCCTAACTCCTTGGCTAACTCATTCAACGCGCTCATTTCCTTCTGGGATATTCGGCGTGGCTCCTGCGTATGAGACCAGTCGCCATATAGCAGCGCCACCGTCTGATCGGTGTCGTCGACTACCGGCAGCAGCACGAAAGCACGGGCGTCGTCGAACGAACGGCGGAACCACTCCGGAAGCCGCGCGACCATCTTTGGGTCACGTGCGTTCTCGATGAAAATACCGACCGAGTTCGCGATCGCGAGATGAAACACGTCGGGCTCGAAGGCGGTGTTGAACGATAGCTTCGGCAGCGCCGCATCGATCTTCGGACCGAGTCCGAGGCGCGCCTTGAAGGTGCCGTTGCTGTGTTTGACGAACACCACCGTGCGCGCAAAACCGAGCGCCGCCAGCACGGTTTCCGCGGCCAGCGCGAGGGCCGGCGCGAGCGCGCTGCCATCGGGCAGGCCGCGCAGATCGCCAACTCCAGCCGCGATGCGCGCTTCCGGATCGAGTGCCTCGCGCGCGATCGCGTCCGCATTGGCGCGCAACTCGACGATCTCGCGCATCACGCCGTCGCCACCTTCTTCACGGGCGAGCGCGATGCTCATTCCATGCAGCACGTCCGGATCGGTATTCAGTGCGTGGCTGTATTCCTGCGCCAGTTCGGCGATGCGTTCTTCGCGCTCCCAGTCCGGCATGTTCTGCTGGGTCAGCACGTCGGCGACCGCCGTCGAATAGTTGGTGATGGCGCGCAGCCACTGCACCTGGCGCGGCTGTTCGACGTCCAGCGGATCGAATTCGCCCATGCCGGAGCGGATCATGTCCGGCAGGCGCCAGCGCACTGCGGCTTCGGCGCCGATTTCGTCGAACGTGACGCCGAGCACCAGCACGCAGGCATCGGCTTCGAGGGTGCCGTCTTCGATATGCCGGCGGATCTGATCCCATTCGGCGTCGAGATAAAACACCACCAGCAGCTTGCCGATCTGCCGCATCAGCGTGCAGACCACGGCTTCTTCGCCGGCACGCAGATCGCCGCGCTCGGTCAGCTTGCGCGCGACGCAGCCCGACAGCAGTGTGCGGTTCAATTCGAGTTTCGCGTCGATGCGGCGCGGCGCGCTGTGATGAAAGTGATCGACGATTTTCAGGCCGACCACCAGATGGCCGACCGCGTCCATGCCGAGCACCATCAGCGCGCGCGACACGGTGGTGATGTTGCCGCCAAACGCCATGTACATGGCCGAGTTGGCCAGACGCAGCACTTTTTGCGTCAACGCGAAATCCGACAACACGACCTGCACGAGGCCGGTGAAGTCGAGGTCGTCGTTATTCATCGCCGCCATGGTGGTGCGCAACGACTGCGACAGCATGGGGAAATCGCCGCGCTCGCTCATTCGCGTCCAGAGCCGGTCGAGCACCGCCGCCTTTACCATGTGAGTCCCGCCAAAGCCATACATGTTCCAATGAGTGCCACACCGGCACGAGGCCGGCATCTTCCGCAGCGCACGAAGTTTACCCGCGTCATTATGCGGTGTGCAGATGAAGCGTGCGCGCTTCGAAACGTTGTGCAAGTTCGTCGGACGGCAACGCCTTGCAGACGAGCCATCCCTGAATATGGTCGCATCCCATCTCGGTGAGCAGGCTGCGCTGTGCTTCCGTTTCGACGCCCTCGGCAACGAGCTCGAGATCGAGCGTTTGTGCAAGCCCGACGACTGCGCTAACGATTGCCTGATCGTTCCGGGAGGTTAGCAGATTCTCGACAAAACTCCGGTCGATCTTGAGCTTGGCCAGGGGGAATCGTTGCAGGTAAGCCAGACTCGAATAGCCCGTGCCGAAATCGTCGACGGCAAAGCGGATGCCCATCGCCGTCAGTTCTTCGAGCAGACCCTTGGCATGCGCCGGGTCGTGCATCAGCAGGCTTTCGGTGATCTCGAACACGAGGCGGCGCGGATCGATGCCCGTCAACTCGATCGCTTCGCGCACACTGTCCTTGAAACGCGGATCGCGGAACTGCTGCGGCGACACGTTGACGGCGACGTATTGCAACGAGATGCCCCGCGCGTCCCATTGGATCAACTGCATGCAGGCGACCTTCAACACCCAGTTGCCGAGGAAGTTGATCAGGCCGATCGATTCCGCGAGCGGAATGAACATCGAAGGAGGAACGAGGCCGTGCACGGGGTGCGACCAGCGGATCAAGGCTTCGACGCCGACCACGCCGTGCGTGCGGCTGCTCGTGATCGGCTGGAAGTGCAGCGAGAACTCGCCGTTGCGCACGCCGTCGTAAAGATCGGCCTCCAGCTTCAGGCGCTCGGCGTCGGCGGGGTTGTCGTCCGGTACGTAGAAGGCGAGCGTGTTGCCGCCGGCCGCCTTCGCCTGCAGCAAGGCGTGGTCGGCCCAGCGAAGCAGGTGAGTGTCGTGGGCGGCGTCGTCGTTCGCGTGACGCACGTCGGGGTAGAGCGCAATGCCGATGCTCGCCGACAAGTGCACCTGCTGGCCGTTGAAGACGTACGGTTGCTGGATCGCGGTCAGCAGGCGGCGCGCCAGCGCTTCGGCCGCGGCGGCCGCGTCGGTGCGGCTCGCGGCGGGCTTCACGAGGATCGCGAATTCGTCGCTGGCGACACGCGCCACCGTCTCGTTCGGGCTCGTCATGTTCAATAGACGCCGCGCCGTGTCGCGCAACATCTCGTCGCCGGCATCGTAGCCGAGCGCGCGGTTCACGCGCTGATAGTCGTCGAGGTCGAGCAGCAGTAGCGCGGCTGGCGTGCCGTGGGCGTCGGCCTGCTGCTGCGCGTCGAGCAGCGCGGGGATCAGCGCCGGCTGATTGGCCAGGTTGGTCAGGCGGTCCAGGTGCAGCGCCTGGGTCAGGCGTTCCTCGGTGGCGCGCCAGGCCGACACGTCGAAGCCGGCGATCGCATAGCCTTCGACACCGTCATGCATGCTGCGTACTACGCGCAGTTCGACGGTGATCGGGTAGGTCAGTGACTTGATGAGGCCGAGTGTGGCCTTTTCGACGTTACCCGTGGCGGTGGCGCGCGTCAGCAGCGCATCGAGGCGCGGCACGTCGGCAGGCGCCACGAGATCGTGCAGCGTGATGGTCTCGAGATACTCACGGTGATAACCAATGAAGCGCAGGCTCGCGTCGGAAACATAGAGGAAGCGCAGGCCCTCGTCGATGTGCGCCAGCAGGTCGACGGCGCCGACCACCTGTTCCAGTTGCGCAGTGCGGCTGGCGCCGGCCTGCGGTTTGCCGGGGGCGTGCCGGCCGAACGCACGAAACCGGTCGATGACCGTGCGCAAGGAGCCCCGGCGGGGCGCGGTGATCCTGTTCGCTTCCATGTTTGTCGCTGGCAACCTGTGTTCGTCTGCAGGCGGGGCGGCATACTGCCCGCCGTATTCGGGCGGTTGAGAGGTATCAGGCCGCCCCATCAGAACAAGATAACGACCCCCGGCGGGAAATCTTTAGCGCCTGCTGCAAAAAACAAATGGTAAGGAAGTGGTGGCGGGGCCCGGCGGCGTCGCGAGGACGATTCAGTTAAAGTGGACTGGCTTCGTTTCCGTTAATACGTCAAACCTGCTGCGCAGCGCCGGCGATGACGTCGCTACGTAGCTTTCCGAACACTTGCACCGATGATCCATGTCTGAACGTCACTTTGTCAGGGCCACCCCCCGGCACATCGAGGTGCTTGAACATGGTGCCGAGGACGCCGACCCAGCGTCCTCGGCACAGTTCGTTTATCTGGGACGCCAGCCGATTCTCGATCGTGGCGGCGCGCTCAATGCTTACGAATTATTGTTTCGATCCAGCGCGCATAACTATGCCGAGGTCAGCGACGACGCCCAGGCGACGGCGCAGGTCGTGGCTCGCGCGATCGGCGGGATCGGCGTGGCGGCCGTGTTGGGGCAACACCGCGGCTTCGTCAATATCGACCGCGCGCTGCTCTTTAACGACATCGTCCATCTGATGCCGCCCGAGCGCTTCGTGCTCGAGATCCTCGAAACCGTCAAGTTCGATGCGCACCTGGCCCGCCGGCTGACCGAATTGCGCCGCGCCGGCTTCCAGGTGGCGCTCGACGACGTCAGCGAACTGTCGGATGAGCTGCTCGCCGCGCTGCCGCACGCCGACATTGTCAAGATCGACTTCCTGCTGACCGAGCGGTCCGCGCTGGCCAAACTGGCGTCGACGGTCCGCAGCCACGGCAAGACACTGATCGCCGAGAAGGTCGAGACGCGCGAAGACTTTTTGCTGGCTCGCGACCTCGGCTTCGATCTGTTCCAGGGATACTTCTTCGCGCGGCCGCAGGTGCTGGCCGCGCCGCGCAACCGCTCGCCGCGCCCCGGCCTGCTGCGCTTGCTGGCGCTGTTGTCGCGCGATGCCGGGATTGTCGAGCTCGAAGCGGAGCTCAAGCAGAACCCGAGCGTGGTGGTGCAACTGCTGCGCCTCGTCAATTCGAGCGCATTCGGGCTGGGGCGCAATATTGCCTCGCTGCGCGAGGCCATCATCGCCACCGGCACGCGGCAGATTGCGCGCTGGGCGCAGCTGCTGCTGTACGCGGACAGCGGCGATCTGCCGTGGCGCGCCGATCCGCTGGTGCAACTGGCCGGCACGCGCTCACGCTTCATGGAATTGGCTGCGGGCTGGCTGCGCCCGTCCGATGACGATTTTGCCGACGCTGCTTTCATGACCGGCATTTTCTCTCTGGTCCACGTGGTGCTTGGCAGTTCCCCCGCGGCTGTCCTCGAGAAGCTCGGCCTTGCCCCGCAGATTCGCGAAGCGATCATCACGCGCGGCGGTGCGCTCGGCACCTTGTTGCGGATTGCCGAGGCGGCCGGCGAGGGCGCCGATGCCGCGCTGATCGCAGCCGGACCCGATGCGCCGCCCGGCTTCGCGGCGTTTACGCCCGAAGTGCTGGCGGAGCTGAACCTGTCCGCTGCGGCGTGGTTCGGCGCGCATATCGAAGAAGCTGCCTGATGCATCCGTCGAGCAGGTTCTGACGTACCTTGTCTGTACGTGTTCCAATAGCGTATTGAGGTTGCCGAGGTTCGGCTGAACGCCGTGACCTTCGGCTTATTGCACTGACTGCGTGCATTAACGTTTCGAGGGGACTGCAGATGAAGAGAAAACTCATTCCGATGACGCTGGCGGCTGTCTTGTCGGTGGGATTCGCGATGCATTCGCTGACGGCTTCAGCCACGCTCAAGCCGGGCGATGTCGCGCCGGCGTTTACCGCAGATGCTTCGCTGGGCGGCAAGACCTACACGTATTCGCTTGCCGACGAATTGAAGAAAGGGCCGGTGGTGCTGTATTTCTATCCGGCGGCCTTCACGAGGGGCTGCACGATCGAAGCCCACGAGTTTGCCGAAGCGGTCGACGAGTACAAGAAATATGGCGCGACGGTGATTGGCGTATCGCACGACAATATCGACACCTTGACGAAGTTTTCGGTGAGCGAATGCCGCAGCAAATTCCCGGTGGCGGCCGATGCCGATTCGAAGGTGATCGGCGCCTACGACGCCGGCCTGCCGATGCATAGCTCGATGGCCAATCGTGTGTCGTACGTGATTGCGCCGGACGGCAAGATTATTTACGAGTACACGAGCCTGTCGCCGGAGAAGCACGTCGAGAATACGCTGAAGGCGGTGAAGGATTGGGCGGCGGCGCATAAGCAGCCGTAACAGTTGGGCTTCGCGCGGCGGCGCGTTTTTCGCAATGGTTTTTTGCCATGAGGATTGGGCGTTGGCCGTGCTAGCCTGAGATTTTTTGCCGGGTGGGCTTGCGATGCCGATTATTGTTGCGTTGATTGCGCTGGTCGCTGTGGTGTATGGCGCTGTGCGGGGGTTTTATGCCTTGCAGGCGGCTTTTGGATTGGCCGTTGCGGTTGGGGTTGCTGTTCTTGTTGGTTTGCTTTTGATTGCTGCGGTTGTTTATTGGTGGCGCCGCCGGAAGGAAGTCGCTCCTAATATTCGCGATGGCGATTGGACTCATGAGCTTACGGGTACCTGGGGTTCGGTACGGCTTGCTGCTGGTAAGCGGTTCTGTGAGGTTCGCCTTGGCGGCGAGATGGGAGCTTATATTTTTGCTGATCTGCTTGGGGCTGAGGTGCAACGCCATGATGCTCAATGGCAGGTCGCTTTGATGGTCAAAGACGCTAAGCATCAGGTTTGGGTTTTGCCCATGGCGGGCGAGCGGCAGGCTAAACAGTGGCGGCGGATTTTTTTGCTTGCTGTTGGGCAGAGGCTTTGAATTTTTTTTGCCTTTTGCGGCGGCATTGGCAGGGTTCTTATGGCGTTGGGCTTTCCTTGATCTGGCTTTGGTGCCTTTCCTTGAATTGTTAGTGGTCTATTAGCGTTGCCCCTGTGCGGGGCGGCACCTACTTTTCTTTGCATGCCGCAAAGAAAAGTAGGCAAAAGAAAGCGGCTCAAACCGCTACTGCTAAGTGGGCACCGTGGTCTACTGCGGGTAGTGGTGCATCTGGAATCTGGGTTCGTGCCCCTGCATACGCCAGTGACAAGGGAGTCATACTTCCGGCGGCGCTGCGCGCGCCGAAGAGCAGTTCATAAAACCACCCGCTATGTTTTGGCGCCCATGCCTCGCCGCCGGACCGTGGCTCGTCGTTGCACCGTCACCGCCGCGGTCGTGATTGGAACGGCAACGGCCTACCGAGTACCGCAGCCGCCTACCGCCGCAACTGTGATCGGGACCGGGACGGTGATTGCAGCACACCGATATACCATTTTGAAGTGGGGGTTCCCGGGTGGGAGCAGAGGCGCGTCGCCGAGGCGAAGCCGACGGCCCCCACGGCGCGCAACCGAAGCCCGTGGTTTCCCATGCAGACCCGTCCGCGACGCACGTAGTGCGGAGTGGGAGCTGATGAATCCTTTGTCACTAGCGCGGAATGTGGGAGAACACGGATTCCAGATGCACCACTACCCGCTGCAGGCCACGGTGCCCGCTTAGCATTAGCGGTTTGAGCCGCTTTCTTTTGCCTACTTTTCTTTGCGGCATGCAAAGAAAAGTAGGTGCCCCCCGCACAGGGGGAACGCTAATAGACCACTAGCAAAACAAGGAAAGGCCAACGCCCTAAGAACACGGACAATGCCGCCGCAAAAGGCAAAAACCTCAAGAAGGCGCTATCCCCGCTCTACGACCTTTCCTGGACTCCCACCGCACCCGAATCCGATCCATATAGAGATAAACCACGGGAGTGGTATACAGCGTCAGCATCTGACTAACAATCAACCCACCCACAATAGCAATCCCCAGCGGAGCCCGAAGCTCCGCCCCTTCACCACTTCCAAAGGCCAGCGGCAACGCCCCAAGCAGCGCAGCACAAGTAGTCATCATGATCGGCCGAAACCGCAACATACAAGCCTGAAAAATCGCATCCTGCGACGACAACCCCTGCCGGGAGGCCTCAATAGCAAAGTCCACCATCATGATCGCGTTTTTCTTCACGATGCCGATCAGCAAGATCACCCCGATCAACGCAATGATGCTGAACTCTGTCTTGAACAGCAGCAAAGCCAGCAACGCCCCCACGCCCGCGGAGGGCAGGGTGGACAAAATCGTCAGCGGGTGGATATAGCTCTCATACAACATCCCAAGCACGATATACACCGCCGCCAACGCGGCCAGAATCAGGATCGGCTGGTCGGACATCGATTGCTGAAACGCCTGGGCCGTCCCCTGGAAGCTGCCGTGGATCGTCCCCGGCATGCCGATCTGCGCCATCGTGTCGTAGATCGCCTGCGTCGCCGTCGATAACGACACGCCCGGCGGCAGATTGAACGAAATCGTCGAGGCCACGAACTGGCTCTGGTGATTCACCGACAACGGCGTGCTCCCCGGTCCGAAGCTCGCGATCGCCGACAACGGCACCATCGTTTCCTTCGACGTCGACACAGCCGCGCCCGACGAAGCACTCGATTTGCCGCTCGCCGCGATCGAATTGATCGCCTGGTTGCGTGCGGAGTCGGCAGCGATGCTCGCCACACTCGACGCAGTCGTGCCCGCCGTGCCGCCAGTCGTCGCGCTCGTGCTCGCCGTAGTCGTTGCCTGCGTGGTCACCGTGCCGGCCGGCGCGTTGGTGGTCTGCGCGCCGCTCGCGCTGCCGCCCGAGGTGCTGACGTAAATCTGCTTCAGCATGTCCGGGCTTTGCCAGTACTTCGGCGCCACTTCCATCACGACGTGATACTGGTTCAGCGGGTTGTAAATCGTCGAGACCTGGCGCTGACCGAACGCGTCGTACAAGGTGTTATCGATCTGCGCCGGCTTGATGCCGAGGCGCGAGGCCGTTGCGCGGTCGATCGTCACCATCGCCTCGAGACCACCTTGCTGCTGGTCGGAATTCACGTCCGCGAGTTCGGGGCGCGCCTGCAACGCCTCAGTGAGCTTCGGTCCCCACAGATACAGATCGGGCGTCGAATCGGCCAGCAGCGTGAACTGATACTGCGCGTTCGATTGCCGGCCGCCTACGCGAATGTCCTGCACCGCTTGCAGGAAAGTCCGCGCGCCGGCCACGTCGCCGAGCGGGGCGCGCAGTTGCTGGATCACCTGGTCGGCGGAGAGCTTGCGCTCGCTCTTCGGCTTCAGCGAAACGAACATGAACCCGGAGTTGGTCTGCCGGCCGCCGGTGAAACCCGCCACGCTGTCCACCGCGGGGTTCTTGCCGACGATTTCCATCATCTCCGCGAACTTGCCCTTCATCGCCTGGAACGAGGTGCTCTGGTCGGCCTGGATGCCGCCGATCAGCCGGCCCGTGTCCTGCTGCGGAAAGAAGCCCTTCGGCACGATGATGTACAGCCAGATGTTCAGTCCAATGGTCGCGAGCAGAATCATCACGATCAGACGCGGATGCCGTAGCGCCCAGCCAAGAGTGCGCTCATAGCCGCGATGCATCGACATGAAGCCGCGTTCGAGCCAGAGGCCGAAACGTCCTTCTTCCTTTTTCTCATGCGGCTCGCGCAGGAGGCGCGAACACATCATCGGCGTCAAGGTGAGCGAGACGATCAGCGACACGCCGATCGCGAGCGACAGCGTCAACGCGAACTCGCGGAACAGCCGGCCGACAATGCCGCCCATCAGCAGAATCGGCAGGAACACGGCGACCAGCGAGATACTGATCGACAGCACCGTGAAGCCGACTTCGCGCGCGCCGAGGAACGCGGCCTTCATGCGCGGCACGCCATTCTCGATATGCCGGGAGATGTTCTCCAGCACCACGATCGCGTCGTCGACCACGAAGCCGGTCGCGATCGTCAACGCCATCAGCGACAGGTTGTCGATCGAAAAGCCCAGCATATACATCGCGCCGAACGTGCCGATAATCGAGATCGGTACCGCCACGCTCGGAATCAGCGTGGCGCGCCAGTTGCGCAGGAACAGGAACACCACCATCACCACCAGCGCCACTGCGATCATCAGCGTGCGCTCGGTGTCTTTCAGCGACGCGCGGATCGTCGTAGAGCGGTCGGCGGCCGGCGCGATGTCGACGTCGGCGGGCAGCGACGCGTGCAACTGCGGTAACATCCCCATCACGCGGTCGATGGTGTCGATGATGTTCGCGCCGGGTTGGCGGTACAGGATCACCAGCACCGAACGCTTGCCGTTGAAGAGGCCCAGGTTGCGCAGGTCTTCGACCGAATCGACCACTTCCGCGACGTCGGACAGCTTCACCGCCGCGCCATTACGGTACGCGATGACCAGGTCCTTATACTGCGACGCCTTGCTCGCCTGATCGTTGGTATAGATCTGCACACGGTTCGGGCCGAATTCGATCGAGCCTTTCGGGCTGTTCGCATTGGCCGCGGCGAGCGCCGCGCGCACGTCTTCGAGACCGATGCCGTAGTGGGACAGGGCATTCGGTTCCAGTTCGACACGCACAGCCGGATTCGCTGAACCGCTCACATCGACTTCGCCGACGCCATCCACCTGGGAGAGCGACTGCTGCAACACGGTGGCCGCGGAGTCGTACAACTGGCCGGCGGTCAGCGTCTTCGACGTGAGCGCGAGAATCAGGATCGGCGCGTCGGCCGGATTCACCTTGTGGTACGTCGGGTTGCTGCGCAGGCTAGCCGGCAGATCGGCGCGCGCGGCGTTGATGGCTGCTTGCACGTCGCGCGCGGCGCCGTCAATGTCGCGATTCAGACCGAACTGCAGCGTAATGCGCGTCGAGCCGACCGAACTCTGCGAGGTCATTTCGGTGACGTCGGCGATCGAGCCGAGATGCCGCTCGAGCGGACTCGCGACGCTGGTCGCGACCGTGTCCGGGCTTGCGCCCGGCAGCGTCGCCTGCACCGAAATGGTCGGGAAATCGACCTGTGGCAGCGGCGCGACCGGCAGCTTGGTGAACGCGAAAATGCCGGCCAGCGCGATGCCGATCGCCAGCAGCGTGGTGGCGACCGGGCGGGAAATAAACGGACGCGACAGGTTCATCGCTCAGGTCCCTGCATCGGTGGCGGGTGGCACAGGCTTGCCGCGATTGAAGCGCTCACGCGTGCGGCGGGCGAGTGAGTCGAAGGCGAGATAGATCACCGGCGTCGTAAATAGCGTGAGCAACTGGCTGACGATCAAACCGCCGGCAATCGCGATACCGAGCGGGCGGCGCAATTCCGAGCCGGCGCCGGTGCCGAGCATCAGCGGCAGGGCGCCGAGCAGGGCGGCGAGCGTCGTCATCAGGATCGGCCGGAAACGCAGCAGACACGCCTGGTAGATGGCTTCGCGCGGCGGCTTGCCTTCCTCGCGCTCGGCGTAGAGCGCGAAGTCGATCATCATGATGGCGTTCTTCTTCACGATACCGATCAGCAGCACGATACCGATGATGCCGATGATGTCGAGATCGTGCCCGGTGATTAGCAGCGCGAGCAGCGCGCCGACACCGGCCGACGGCAGCGTCGAAAGAATCGTGATCGGGTGGATGAAGCTCTCGTACAGTACGCCGAGCACGATATACATCGTGACGATTGCCGCCAGAATCAGGAACAGTTCGTTCGACAGCGACGCCTGGAACGCCAGCGCTGCGCCCTGGAAGCGCGTCTGGAACGACGCGGGCAGCCCGATATCCTTCTCCGCCTGATCGATCGCTTTCACTGCCGCGCCGAGCGACGAGCCGGGCGCGAGGTTGAACGAAACGGTGGTGGCCGGAAACTGGCTCAGGTGCGTGACGAGCAGCGGCGCGGGTTTCTCGATGAACTTCGCGATCGACGAGAGCGGCACCTGGCCGCCCGACGAGGTGGAAGAGGGCAGATAGATCGAGTTCAGCGACTCGGTGTAATGCTGCATCTGCGGCTGCGCTTCCAGAATCACGCGGTACTGGTTCGATTGCGTGAAGATGGTCGAGATGATGCGCTGGCCGAATGCGTCATACAGCGCACTATCCACGGTAGCCGGCGTGATGCCGTAACGCGACGCCGTGGCGCGGTCGATTTCGATGTAGACCGACTGGCCGTTGTCCTGCAGGTCGGTGGCCACGTCCGCCAGTTCCGGCGACTGCTTCAGCCGCTCGACCAGCTTCGGCACCCACGTGGTGAATTCGCTGATGTTCGGGTCGGTCAGCATGAACTGATACTGCGTCGGGCTGACCGTGGAATCGATCGTCAGATCCTGCACCGGCTGCATGTACAGCGAGGCGCCCGGAATATGCGCGACGTCCTGTTGCAACTGGCGGATCACGTCGCTCGCGGTGTTGCTGCGGTCGTCGCGCGGCTTCAGGTTGATCAGCATGCGCCCGCTGTTCAACGTGATGTTGCTGCCGTCCACGCCGATGAACGAAGTGAGGCTTTCCACGTCCGGGTTCTTCAGGATCTGCGCCGCGAGTTCCTGCTGACGCTCGGCCATCGACGCATACGACACGGACTGCGGCGCCTGCGTGATCGCCTGGATCACGCCGGTGTCCTGCACCGGGAAGAAGCCCTTCGGAATGAACACGTACAGCACACCGGTTAGCACCAGCGTGAGCACCGCGACGAACAGGGTGGAACGTTGCCGGTTCAGCACCCAGGTAAGCGCGACCGCGTAGCGGGCGATCACCCAGTCAATCGCGTTGTGGGCCTTTGCTTCGAAACGGTGGCTTTCATGCGGCGGCGAGTGGCGCAGGAGCTTCGCGCACATCATCGGCACGAGCGTGAGGGAGACGATCGCCGAAATCACGATTGTCACGGCCAGCGTAATCGCGAATTCGTGGAACAGGCGTCCAACCACGTCGCCCATGAAGAGCAGCGGAATCAGCACGGCGATCAGCGAAACCGTCAGCGAAATGATCGTGAAGCCGATCTGTTTCGAGCCCTTCAGCGCGGCTTCCAGTGGCGATTCGCCTTCTTCGACATAGCGTGCGATGTTCTCGATCATCACGATCGCATCGTCTACCACGAAGCCGGTCGCGATGGTCAACGCCATCAGCGACAGGTTATCCAGCGAGAACCCGCATAGGTACATTACCGCGAGCGTGCCGATCAGCGAGAGCGGCACCGACAGACTCGGAATGATGGTCGCGTAGACGTTGGCGAGGAAAAGATACATCACCAGCACCACCAGCACGACCGACATCAGCAATTCGAACTGCACGTCGCGCACGGAAGCGCGGATCGTGGTGGTGCGGTCGGTGACGATCTCCACGTTGAGCGCGGCGGGCAGTGACTGTTGCAGTTGCGGCAGCAGCGCCTTGATGCTGTCGACCACCTGGATCACGTTCGCGCCCGGCTGACGCTGCACGTTCAGGATGATCGCCGGCGTGTTGTTGACCCACGCGCCGAGCTTGGTGTTCTCCGCGCCCTGCACGATGGTGGCGACGTCCGTCAGCATGACTGGGCGGCCGCCCTTGTACGCGACCACGGCGCTCTTGTAGGCGTCGGCGTCGGTCAGCTGATCGTTCGCGTTGATCGTGTAGTTGCGCGTCGGGCCGTCGAAGTTACCCTTCGGCGTGTTGACGTTCAGGTTTGAAATCGTGGTGCGCAAGTCGTCCAGATTCAGACCGTATGCGGCGAGCGCGCGTGGGTTTGCCTGAATCCGCACGGCCGGGCGTTGGCCACCTGACAGGCTCACCAGACCCACACCCGCCACCTGCGAGATTTTCTGCGCGAGACGCGTGTCGGCCAGATCCTGCACCTGGGTCAGCGGCATCGTCTTCGACGTGATCGCGAGCGTGATGATCGGCGCGTCGGCAGGATTGACCTTCGCGTAGATCGGCGGCGCGGGCAGGTCGGAGGGCAGCAGGTTGCCGGCGGCGTTAATTGCTGCCTGGACTTCCTGCTCGGCGATGTCGAGCGGCAGATCGAGGCTGAACTGCAGCGTGATGATCGACGAGCCGGCCGAGCTTTGCGACGACATCTGATTCAACGACGGCATCTGCCCGAACTGACGTTCGAGCGGCGCGGTAACCGACGAGGTCATCACGTCCGGGCTCGCGCCCGGATAGAAGGTCTGCACCTGGATCGTCGGATAGTCGACCTCGGGCAGCGCGGAGAGCGGCAGAAAGCGCAGCGCGACGAGACCGACCAGCATGATCGCCGCCATCAGCAGCGCGGTGCCGACGGGGCGCAGAATAAAGGCGCGGGATGGATTCATGCGATAGTTGCCGTGCCTTTATTCCGAGGCTTGCGCCGCGTGTTTGCGATGATGTCCATGCGCGCCGGATGCGCCCGAAGCGGCAGCCGCGCCGCTTGCGCCGCTTGCACCACGAGCGCCCGAAGCGCCGCGTGGCTTGTCGGCCGGAATCGTGATCTTTGCGCCCTCCTTCAGCCGGTCCGAACCGTCGATCACGACGCGCTCGCCGACCTGCAGGCCGGATTTGATGCTGGTGCGTTCGCCGTCCACCGGACCGATCTTGACCGGACGCACCGTCACCGTGTTGTCCGGCTTCACGACATATACGAACTGACCCATCGAGCCGTTCAACACGGCCGGCGTCGGCACGATCACCGCGTCCTTGATCGTGTCCACGAGCAGGCGCGTATTCACGAACTGATTCGGGAACAGCACGTTCTTCTCGTTCTGGAAGACCGCGCGCAGTTTGACCGTGCCGGTTGTGGTGTCGATCTGGTTATCCAGGGTTTCGAGCGAGCCGCCTTCGAGCGAGGTGGTGTTGCTGCGGTCGTATGCGGTGACCGAGAGCTTCGCGCCCGTCTGGGTTTGCTGGAGGATCTGCTGCAGGTTGTCTTCGGAGGTCGTGAAGATCACGCTGATCGGCTGCAACTGCGTAATCACGACGATGCCGTTGGTCAGGCTCGGCGTCACGTAGTTGCCCGGATCGACCTGGCGCAAACCGACGCGCCCCGACACCGGCGCGGTGATGCGCGCATAGACGAGGTCGAGCTTGAAGGTATCGATGTTTGCCTGATCGGACTTCACCGTGCCTTCATACTGCCGCACGAGCGAGGCCTGCGTATCGACCTGCTGGCTGGCGATCGAATCTTGCGAGAGCAGCGTCTGATAGCGCTTCAGGTCGAGGCGGGCGGTTTGCAGCAGCGCCTGGTCGCGCGCGAGGGTGCCTTGCGCGTTTTCCAGCGAGATCTGATAGGGGCGCGGGTCGATCTGGGCGAGCACGTCGCCCTTCCTGACCATCTGGCCTTCCTTGAAATACACGTCCTGCAGCACGCCGCTCAACTGCGGCAGCACGGTGACGTTGGCGAGCGGCGTGACCGTGCCGAGCGCGGTCAGCACGACCGGCATCTCACCTTGTGTGGCGGTCGCCACGTGAACAGGCTGCGGCATGTTGGCGAGGCCGCCAGCGCCGCCACGGCCCGCGCGGCCGCCGCTCGCGCCGCTTGCACTGGCAGCTCCGCTCGCGCCACCGCCGGGGCCGCCCCACGGATGCCAGCGCCACAACACGATCCCGAGGATGACCAGCGCCGCAACGATCAGCGCGATGTGGCGCCCGCGATGGTTTTTTGCTGCGACCGGTGTGTTGCCGGGACCGCCGACAGGCTTCCCGGTGGTGGACGGTTGCGAACCGGGTTGAGAAGCCGGGGCGGCAGGGCGTGAAGTTTCCGAATGCTTTTGTTGTTCGTCCATCGGTTCGGTCTGGTGGCTGGCTTTGATGTGAGCCGCTCGTGCGCTTGTGCCGCTTCAAGAGTTCAGCGGACCGGCACGCAGGCGGCATGACAGGCGGTTTCGACAGCGGACGCGCCGCAAATGTTCAGCGCGATGCTACCCGAGGCGCGGGACAAAGATGTTAACGCATTGCGCCATCATGACAGGCCGGCGGGACGTTATCGAAGGGCGATAGCGGTAAGCCGGGCGAGCGCCCGCGACGGGAATGCGTGATCCTACGTCGCGGGCTCTGTAACAGTCCACCCGTGTATTTTTCTTTTGATTACGAAGGTTACAGTACGAGCAGAGGGCGGCAGGGAAATGCAGAGGCCGGCGAGCGCCTGCGCGTTTCAGTTGTCGAGGCGGCGCCCGGGTGTGCCGCCGATCTCGAGAACGATCTTGCTGATGCATTCGAGCAGGGCCGGCGCCGCGCGCGAGATCAGCCAATCGCGTGGGCACTGGTCCGCGGAGCCGCCGCAATTGACGGCATAGCGCTCGCCCGAAGGGCCGATGAATCCTGACGCAATT
The DNA here is from genome assembly GCF_046026675.1 of Paraburkholderia sediminicola. GTDB lineage: Bacteria > Pseudomonadota > Gammaproteobacteria > Burkholderiales > Burkholderiaceae > Paraburkholderia > Paraburkholderia sediminicola_F. The sequence continues at coordinate 1,491,789 of NZ_JAQQEY010000001.1, forward strand.
GCGTTCAGACCGTCGTACCATTCGCCCGTGGCGATCGCGAAGCCTTGTTCCGCGGTTTCCCGTAATGCGCTTGTCAGGCGGCTGCTGACGTGTCCCCAGTCGTCGCCTTCGGCGGCCTGCAGGCCGATCAGCAATTTTTCCCGGTCCGGTTCGGCAAGCGCCGACAGATAGGCGCGGCCGACCGCTGTGCGGCTGAGGTTCATGCGCGAGCCGATTTCGAGGCGCGATACCAGCACCGCCGAGCGTGGCCGGATCGCGTCGATGACCACCATGTCGAGTCGATCGCGTACGGCCAGATGTACGGACAATGCGGTGCGTTCGGCGAGTTCGATGAGGAAGGGGCGCGCCCGGGCCCGGATGTCGAAGTTGCGCAGAAAGCCGTTGCTCAACTCCAGCACCGACGAGGTCAGCACGAATCGCTCGCTGTCCGGCAAGCGGAACAGGAAGCCTGCGCCGACGAGCGTAGCGGTAATGCGCGAGACGGTGGGTTTCGGAATGCCGGTAAGCTCGGCCAATTCGCGGTTGCTGAGCGGCGCATCGGCTGCGGCGATCGAGCGCAGCACGGTCAAGCCACGTGCCAGCGCGGTGACTTCCTCGCCCGAGCCGTCTTTGTCTTTGGCTGGGCCTGCGTCAGTTCGGGAGGACATGGGTCGGGTCATATCGTTTTTCTGGAACTATATTTCAGTTTTATGTTCGCTTGCCTGTCAGCAACCCTTCCGCAAAGATGCGGCAGAAGCCCCAAGATGGGGCATGAATTCCATTTTTCATCAGAAGATTCATTGTATCGGAATATTTTGCCGAGACGAATGAGACCTCTTTAGATTTTGCTTGACTTAGTCAGCATAACCATAAAAAATGGAATCTCATTTCGAAAGACGGTTTCAGGTTCTGCATTTTGAAATTCTGAACCAGCCGTGGTCCGCGGAGTGTCTGGTCGAGTACCTCTAACAGTCTCCCGTCGCAGTCCACGCAGTGTTTGTCTCGAGTCCGGCGTTCAACATCGCGCGCCCGTCCAACTTTCGAATACCGTCTCTCAGGTTCTAGCACGGCCCTCGGAATGGCTAGAACTTTTTAAGGCGTCACGGAAACGTGACGCCTTTTTTTTCGTCCCTGTTTTTCGTCCCTGCTTCGTGTCAGGCGAGAAGTTGCCAGGTTATGCGCGCCAGGCGCTCGAGCTATCTGCAAGTCGCAGATTCAGTTCCATTACGGCATAGTATTAGAGTTAGTGATACTGACTTGTGACCTGCTGATTTCTTGAAGTCGTCGCCGTAAACTGGTTTCCAAGGTGCAGCCGGACTGAGCACCAGAACGAGAGACAGGAGACGATTGTGAACAAACAGGTGTTGCTGGAGGATTTACCGCTCCGCCCCTTTCACATAGGGGTGGCTTTCAGCGGAACAGGCGGGCAGTTCAGCGATGGTTTCGTGCTGGGGATTATCGGCATTGCCGTCAGCATGGCTGCCGGTCCGTTACATCTCAATGCCGTCTGGATGGGGCTGCTTGGGGCGGCGTCGCTGGCGGGGCTCTTCTTCGGCAGCATGCTGGCAGGCCCGATTGCGGACAAGTACGGCCGCCGGACGATTTTTGCGTTCGACATGCTGCTCTTCGCGGTTGTCTCCGCCGCTCAGTATTTCGTGACGTCACCCGAACAGTTGCTGGTTTTGCGCCTCGTGCTCGGGTTCATCCTCGGCGCCGACTATGTGGTCAGCAAATCGCTTGTCACGGAGTACTCGCCGCGCCGCTATCGTGGACGTCTGCTTAGCGTGCTCGCTGCGGCGTGGGCAGCGGGGTATGTCGGTGCCTATCTTGCGGGCTTCGCCATGCGGGACATCGGCCCTGACGCATGGCGGCTCATGCTTGCCGCGAGCGGAATTCCGGCCCTGCTGATTCTTCCGTTCCGCCTCATCGTGCCGGAATCGCCGATGTGGCTCATGAAACGTGGACGTGGCGACGAAGCGCTTGCGATCATCCATCGCAAGTTCGGCCCTGACGTCATGCTTTCGAAGCCGACTGGCGCGTCCCAACAGCATCGCGGCGCCTGGTCGGAGCTGTTCTCGCCGCGTTGGCGTAAGAACACCATCGTTGGTTGCGTCTTCTACACGTGCCAGGTCATTCCTTACTTTGCGTTGGGCACGTTTTCGCCGAAGGTTCTTGAGGCGCTGCAAGTAAAAGACAAGTTCGTGGGCGGCCTCGTCTACAACATCCTGCTCTTTGCCGGCGCAGTGATTGGCCTGTTGCTCATCGACAAGCTCTCCCGTCGCACGTTCCTCATCGGGACCTTCTACCTTGCGGCCCTTGCTTTGGCTGTGCTCGCCTATGCCAGCTTTGGACCCATCGGCACGATGCTGGCGTTCGGCCTGTTCGCATGCATTCTCTCCGCTGCCGCGAACCTCGAATTCGTCTACCCGCCCGAACTCTTCCCGACGCACCTTCGCGCATCTGGCGTCGGTCTGGCGGTCGCCTCAAGCCGCTTCGGTTCAGCCATCAGCACGTTTCTGCTGCCGCTCGCCGTTCAGCACGCCGGCATTCACGCTTCATTGGGTGTCTGTGTTGCGGTGCTGCTTTTCGGCGGAGGCTTCTGTCATATGCTGGCGCCCGAAACAGGTGGCGAAAGCCTCTCGGACGTAAAGCCCGATGCCGCAGCCGATGACCAACCGATAGCTGACGACCGACATGACGCATCCATTGCTGCCTCAGCGTTGGGTAGCAGCAAGCCACGCATCTGATGCCCTTTGGAAGGCAGTGGCCCGGACGCGTGAACATAAGCCAGTACGCTTTCATCAGGACACGCCATGTCGCCGAACAAACCAATTGATATGCATGCGGTACAAGTTTTTGTTGCCGTCGCGGAAGCGGGGAGCATGTCTTCGGCGGCAACCAGGCTGGGCATATCGCAATCAGGCGTGTCGCAAATCATTCGGCAACTCGAAGAAGACCTGGGCGTCGTGCTGGTGAACCGCACGACCCGGCCGCTGGCGCTAACACCCTTTGGCATCGCACTTCGGAATCGGGGCGCCGTGTTAAGCGAAGAGATTGCCAATCTGAAGGCACAGGTTGTCGAAGCCGGACGAGGCATCAAACCGGATTTGCGCATCGGACTGGTCGATTCGTTTGCGTCGACTTGCGGTTCAGTTTTCACCAAGAACCTGCTGGGGAAAGTTTCGCAGTTGTCGATACGTACCGGCTTGAGTCCCCAGCAGGGTGAAGCGCTGCTGCGCCGTGACCTGGACCTGATCGTCACGAGCGACCCGTTGGCTGACGCCAATGATGTGGTTCGGCACCGACTTTTTTCGGAACGCTACTTTGTCATCACGCCGAAGGAGCTAAGAAAGCCTGTGCGAACCATCGAGGATGTACGAGCGCTTGGCAGCAGCTTACCCATCGTCCGGTTCAATCGCACATCACAGGTTGGAATGCAAATTGAGCGGTATTTGCGGCGGATTGAAGTACGGCTTCCGAACCGGCTTGAACTGGACAATGCCGATGCTTTGACCTCGATGGTTGCGGAAGGAATCGGATGGGCCATCACGTCGCCGATGTGTTTTCTTCAGGGTGTCACGCATGCGGGCAACGTTGCAACCCATGTGGTTGAAAAGTTGGGTCTCGAGCGCTCTCTTTATCTGGTAGCGCGCCGGGACGAATACAACGCTTTTTTTGATGACGCGTGCGAGACAGCGCGCGAAGTAATTGAAACCTCCTTCATGCCGAGGCTGAAAGCCCTCGGCGGAGAAATAGAGAAACTTATTACCGTTGGCGAAAGGAATTCTTATGAATAAGCTTACTCAAGGTGAACAGCGAGTTGAACGTGACTATGTCGGCGAGGTCACCATTCCAGCTGACAGGCTGTATGGCGTCAACACGGTTCGCGGCGTTGAGAACCTCACGGTTTCATCCCTGAATATCGCTTACTTCCCGCAGTTCCGAGACGCTTTCGCCCAGGTCAAGTGGGCGGCAGCTTTGGCCAACCGCGACAACGAGGGACTCACCCAGGAGCAATGTGAGGCTATCGTCAAAGCGTGCCAGGAAGTCATTGAGGGGCACTTCGATTCTTCGTTCGTGGTCGACCTGATGGAAGGGTCGGGCGGGACGTCCACCAATATGAACTTCAACGAGGTCATCGCCAATCGCGCCCAGCAGTTATTGGGTCACGCTGCCGGAAACTATGCAGTGATTCATCCGAATGACCACGTCAATCAGTCTCAATCCACCAACGACGCCTATCCGGCAGCGTTGAAAATTGCGACATACGCCATGCTCGAACCGTTGATCAAAGAGGTCACGCAGCTTGCAGCGCTCTTTGATAGCAAAGCCACCGAGTTCGCTGACGTGCTGCATCTGGGCCGCACCTGCCTGCAGGACGCCCAGCCGATGCGCCTGGGTCAACTATTCGGAGGCTACGCATCTCTGACAGCCCGTTTGGCAGAGGAACTCGTGGCGGTCCGCGACAAGCTCCGAACACTTCCTCTGGGAGGCACGGCGATTGGCACCGGCTTTGGTGCTCCCGCGGGTTATCGTGCCGCCGTGTATATGCACCTTTGCAGCATCACCGGTGTGGAATACGAGGCGCCGGCGAATTCGTTCGATGCAATGCAGAACATGGATGTGTTCTCGCGCGTTTCAGCTGAGCTTCGTACCTGTGCTGTATCCCTCGCCAAGATCGCATCTGACCTGACGGTCCTGTCCTCGGGTCCTGTCGGCGGCCTCGGAGAGCTGAGACTGCCGGAAGCGCAAGCCGGGTCGTCCATCATGCCGGGTAAGGTCAACCCTGTCCTGCCGATGGCGATGATTCAGCTGAGTTTTGCGGTTGTTGGAAATGACGTTGCCGTTGCGCAGGCAGTGCAGTACGGCGAACTGGAAATCAACCATTTTGAGCCCGTGGTCGCGTCGCGCGTTTTCGACAGCATTGCGCTACTCACAAACGGCATTCAGCGTTTCTCGCAGAAGTGCGTCCAGGGCATCAAGGCAGATGTTGCGCGCAACGAGCAACATTTGATGGAATCTATGGCCGTTGCCACGGCACTGGTTCCGAAGATTGGCTACACCCGAGTAAGCAAACTTGCGCGTCAATCCGTGGCCGAAGGCCGCTCTTTGATCTCGATTCTGGACGAGTCCGGAGTGCTTTCCAAGGACGACACCATCGCGGCAATCCGCAACGCGTCGTATCCCGTGTTCGACGCGTAAGCGTTCGCTGAGAGCAAGGCGCGAGCAGATCTGGAGCCGTTCCGGATCTGCCTCTGTATGAACGACAGTATGCCAGCACATGACGAGCCACTGAACTGCGGTCGAAAGACAAGACGCGCTAAAACTTCTCTACCCAGGGTCGCAGCTCAACCTCCCACGTCCACGCACTACGATGCTGGCGATGGATATGGAGGTATTCTGCGGCGATGGCGTCAGGGTCCAACCATTTGTCGTCTTTGCCGGCATCGTCCGCTTGAGGACGGCTGCTCGCGATGCCGCCGTCGATGACGAAATGCGCGACATGGATATTTTTCGGAGCGAGTTCTCGCGCCATACACTGGGCCATCCCTCGCAACGCAAATTTACCCATCGCAAATGGCGTCGAACCAGGTAGCCCCTTCACGCTCGCAGTAGCGCCGGTCAGAAGGATGGTGCCGCTGCCACGCGCCAGCATTCGAATGGCTGCGGCCTGGGCTACAAGAAGGCCACCGACGGCGGTCACTTTAAGCGCTTCCTCAAGTTTCTCTGGATCGATGTCTTCGATTGCCGCGCGGTAGCGGCCGCTCGCGTTGTACACAACGAGGTCGGGTGCGCCGAATGCGTCCTCTACGCGGTCAAAAAGTGCGGTGACATCGTCCGGTTGACTGGCGTCGCAACGTAAGGGGAGAGCGCCCGTTTCCCTGACGAGTTCCGTCAGCTTGCTGGTATCGCGGGCCGCGAGCGCGACCTGCATGCCCTCTGCCGCAAACAGTCGCGCGAGCGAAGCACTCAATCCCTTTCCTGCGCCCACAATCAAAGCTGTCTCAGTTCGACTCACGGTTCCTCCAGATTCAACAGGGACTGGCGCTGCTACGTATGAACGAAGTTAGCAATTCCAGCGTGTGTGACTGCATCCGTATCCGCCCACCCCGACTTTTTAGCGGGGTGGTTTGCGGGATGCACGCTTCGTCATATTGTCTGCCGGCAACATGCCCGGCAACGCCTCAACGAAGAAATCCGCTTGCAATGCAGCCCCGGCCTGCACGTCGTACTGGGCAAAGTCGCGCACACCGGCGGCCAGCAGAACTTCGTCGTCGAGGAAGAAGTTTCCTGTGCACTCTTTGGCCGGGCGCGTGAGGATGTAGTGGGCCGCGTCGGCGACTATTTCAGGCGTGCGACATGCAGCAATCATGTCCTTGCCGCCGATCTCATTTTGCACAGCCGCGGTCGCGATAGCTGTTCGAGGCCATAGCGAATTGACGGCGACACCCCGATCTTTGAACTCTCCGGCAAGCGCTAATGTGAACAGGCTCATCGTGTATTTGGCAATGGTGTATGCCGGAAAGTCGCTGAACCATTTTGCGTCCTGGACCAATGGGGGTGACAGCGTGAGGATGTGCGGGTTCGACGCATTGAGAAGGTGCGGCAGGCACGCTTGCGCGCATACGAACGTGCCTCTGCCATTGACTCCATGCATCAGGTCGTACCGTTTGACGGGTGTGTCCAGCGTGCCAGTCAATCGAATGGCGCTGGCATTGTTCACGAGGATATCGATGCCGCCGAACAAAGCAACGGCCTCGGCGACTGCCGCTTTCACGCGTTCTTCGTCGCGAATATCCACAACCAGCGGGAGCGCCTTGCCGCCGGCAGCTTCAACAGCCGCCGCCGCCGTGTGAATCGTACCCTCGAGACGTGGGTCTGGCTCCGCGGTCTTGGCGCAAATCACGATATTCGCGCCGTCGCGTGCGGCTCTGAGTGCAATCGCGAGTCCGATACCGCGACTGCCACCGGACATGAATAGTGTCTTGCCAGCAAGGCTCATGGTCGTCTCCTGATGATTTACAGCAGCATACGCTTCTGCAGTCTTTGGCGCGTAGAGGGGCACTGCAGCCTACGCGTCGCAAACCTCCTTCAGCATAGGGATTCCCGCGAACCCGCGAAGGGCGGGAGCGAGCGGCATTGTCTGGCATTTTGCAATTGTGATTTCACGCTATCGGTCTAGAAAAAAGATAGGCCAGATCTAAACTCCTATCGAGACTGTAGCGAGGTGAAGAAATGATGAAGGTTATCGAAGGTGCGGTGTTTCTGGGTGCGCTGATGCTGTATCTGGTGCCCGCAATGATTGCAGACGCTAGAGACCGCGAAGACGCCTTTGCGGTGACCATGGTGAACATCCTGCTCGGATGGACCGTTATCGGTTGGTTCGCAGCGTTGATATGGGCGCGGCATCCGGTCAGCGATCGTCGTCTGAAGCAGTTCGCGAGGCGGGCACAACGCGCGGTTGCACGGGTCACTATTGATGCAATAGTTGCTCGCGCTGAAGGTCGTGCTGGCTCTATTCCCTTATTCAACCCGCGTTTGGTGCCGGTAGTGGCGCGCATTGCAGCGAGCAGCCGTTACCAGCACAGAGGTTAGTCGGCGTCGTGGGCCGGGCGTGAATGGACGGTTCTGACATTCGAGAGCTGGGCGCTGTATTGCGTCCGGCTTGTTGATTGACCGGGGCGTCAACGCTCGAGTCAATTGAGGAAATTTTTCTGGAGATTGAAATGAATATGCCTGTTACCGAGGAGCAAGTTCGTACGCTTGCGTTCTATCTGTGGGAGAAAGAGGGAAGTCCCGAAGGGCGGTCCCAGGAATATTGGGCAAAGGCACGACAACAGCTAGGCGCAGATAGCGCGCTGGCAGAATCGGATTGAGATGTTAGTTCGGTGTGACTAGCGCTCCTAAGCGGAGGTCCCGCGTAAATAGCCGACGGGCTAGTCTCACTGACATTTGTCTGCACTGCGTTTAGCGCTGCGATTGGGCTTGAGTGCTAACGCATAGTCACTCTCCGCGTCCGCCTTCTCAACGACTGCAAAAGCAATTGCGTTCCTCGACGCAGGATTTTTCGTTGTGTGCAAAAATCGGCGCGCGCGACTTAAGGTCCATACGGTTTGCCGCCCATAACAAGGACAGTTGGCCGCATCTATAAAGGTGACGAGGAGTAGACAATTGATTCAGCGTATCTCCGCTTTTTTCACTCAGGTGGTGCATCGGGTATTGCCCGATCCCCTGATTTTTGCCATTTTGCTTACCGGCGTTACCTTCGCGCTCGCGCTTGGTTTGACGCCGAAAGCACCTGCCGACCTCGTGATGCTGTGGGGCTCCGGATTCTGGAACCTGCTCGCATTTTCGATGCAGATGGCGATGATTCTTGTGACGGGACATGCACTGGCTAGCTCGGGACCCGTCAAGCGAGTGCTTGTCGCGCTAGCGAGCTCTGCCCGGACGCCCGGCCAAGGCGTGATGTTGGTGGCGTTTGTCGGCGCTGTTGCCTGCGCCATCAATTGGGGATTCGGTCTCGTTCTGGGCGCGATGCTTGCACGAGAGGTCGCCCGACGTGTCAAGGGAACCGACTACCGGCTGCTCGTGGCGAGCGCCTACATGGGTTTCCTGACCTGGCATGGTGGCTTGTCTGGCTCTGTGCCGCTCGTCGCTGCCACCAAGGGCAATCCGATGGAGAAGACAGTCGGTCTGATTCCGGTTTCGCACACCATCTTTACGGGCTACAACGCGTTTATCACCATCGGCCTCATTATTCTTTTGCCAATTCTGGCAAGACTCATGATGCCGAAACCCGAAGACGTGGTCACCGTAGACCCGGCCTTATTGCAGGATCCGCCGAGTGTAGAGCGCAAGCTTGCGCCCGACGCGACGTTCGCTGAGCGAATGGAAGAAAGCCGTGTACTGGCCATCCTCGTGGCAGCACTCTGCGCCGTCTTTCTGGTCATCCGGTTCATCAACAAAGGGTTCGTACTGGATATCGACACCGTTAACCTGGTGTTCCTCGCAGCGGGCATCGTTCTTCACAAGACCCCCATGGCGTATGCACGCGCGGTAGCGGCGGCAGCGAAGGGCGCGTCCGGCATCATGATCCAGTTTCCGTTTTATGCCGGTATCCAGGCGCTGATGGACCACTCGGGCCTGGCGGGCGTCATCACGAAGTGGTTCGTTGATATCGCCAACGTCCACACGTTCCCGTTGCTCGCATTCCTCAGCTCGGCACTGATCAACTTTGCCGTGCCATCCGGTGGTGGTCATTGGGTCGTGCAGGGCCCATTTGTTATGCCGGCCGCGCAAGCGCTCGGCGCGGACCTTGGCAAATCTGCGATGGCGATTGCTTACGGCGAGGCCTGGACAAATATGGCGCAACCGTTCTGGGCTCTTCCGGCGCTCGCTATTGCAGGGTTAGGCGTTCGTGACATCATGGGCTACTGCGTGACGGCACTTCTGTTCTCAGGCGTTATTTTTGTGGCCGGCATGTACCTGTTCTAACTTCTAACAAAAGGCGGTCCGCCTCGACGTGAGGCGCACCGCCACACCGCCCACCGTACGTCTACCCGTGGCTATCGACCCACGCTCGGGCCCAGTCAAGTCCGGCGTGCTGGGCTTGCTCTTCGGTATCGAAATGGCCAAGGACGCCGGATGCTTCAACGAGCTTGTTGTTTCGAGTGATGGTGCCGCTTGCTGCGTACCGTTCCGGCTGGAGAATGCCTTCCTGCTGCAGGATGGCGTGCCCCCACACGCTGTAGCCGTTGTAGCTCTCCAATTCCATCAGCGAATGACCTCAGCCGACATGCCACGAGAATCAACCCGAAGCACGTTTCCCTCAGGCGTGAACTGGCGCGGAATCTCCGACATATCGGGCTCGTCTGTCGGCGCGGTCTTCTGCACGTGGCTTTGCTTCGCCAGGAGCCTGGGTGCGGATGTCGGCGTGCGCCGCGCATGCACATTCACCGCGTGAGCAACGACGGGTCGATGAACCGCGAGCTTGCGTGCAGCGCCGACCCTATGGGGAGCGGTTGCACGGGCCTCCGGCGGATTCCAGACTTCAGTGTAGCCAACCGCGTACACGGCCGGCGTGAGCGTCGCCAACAGTACGGCCAATCCAATACTTTTCACGCTTTCTCCTTGCCTGCTTTCCGTTGCAGCCACTCTTTGCAACCAACCTCCTGCCCGACGCAGCCGCCATCGCAGCCGGGACAATAATGCCGGTCCCGTATGTCAGTGTTGACGCGCCAGACATTGTCGTTCACTGGACTTGCTGTACCCACAGCGTTGCCGTTTTCGCAGGCATAGAAGGCCGGCTCCCCAGATTTTCCGCGGCTGACTGCATCGTCAATCGCCTTGTCACCAAAGGCTGAGCGCAATTCAGCGATGAAGGCGGCCATCTCAGGCATGGGATGGACGGGCCTGCGAACGCGTGCATCCATGAGCCACCCCCGATTAAAAGTGCCAGTTCGTTGCTGTGAAATTGCGCTTGCGCAGTACTGTACAAATATACAGGTTTTTCGTGCGCCGTGTCCACCGCTACCGCTCTGTGGCATCTGTGCAAATTGGGTTACCTTCACATGTGCTGCTGCAAAAGCCTGAGAGCCCGGGATTGGCTCGCGAGTTTGAGTTCAACCAACCGAACTGAGCAATGTGTTCAGTCATGTCATGAACGACGATGAATAAACAACCTAATCACAGCATTGGTCATCACTTGCGCCTAACGCTGCTGGTAGCGATTACTGCCGGCTCAGTCTCCGCTTCAGCGGCGAGCTTCGACTGCAATCGCGCGCGTCTGCCGGACGAAAAGGCGATATGCGCATCCCGGCAATTGAGCGAACTGGACGTCGAGATGTCTGTGCGCTACCAGATGCTGACGGGTCTTGTTGCCATGGGTACTCGCGGCGACATGGGGGACGAGCAACAGTCCTGGTTGAGCGCGAGGAAGAAGTGCGGTGCGAACCAGGCTTGCCTGCTTACCGCATATCGGTCGCGGATTCAGACGCTAAAGGACGAGTACGCCCACCTGGCTAGCCGTGGGCCATTCTAGAAGCAGCGTGCTGCGCTATACTCACTTTATGAAAACGAATCCGACCTCGCTGAACCTGTATTGTTGGTGGCACGCCTGACCCAGGCGGCCCGTTTTCACACGTACATCTATAACGTGATGCCGCCAGTCCTGGCGGCATTATCTTTTTTGCGCGCATGACTGGTGGTGTCCCCAAAACACTGAGCTCACCATGTCACACGCGAAACAACCCGTTATCCTTACCGGTGACCGCACAACCGGTCCCTTGCACCTCGGTCACTACATCGGCTCGCTGCGCACCCGCGTGCAGCTTCAAAACGAAGCGCAGCAGTTTTTGCTTCTCGCCGATGCGCAGGCGATGACGGACAACGTCGGCCGGCACCAGAAGGTGACCGACAACGTAATCGAAGTCGCGCTGGACTATCTGGCCGTCGGTATCGACCCTGCCAAATCAACTATCGTCATCCAGTCGCAGGTGCCGGAGCTTGCGGAACTGACTCAGTATCTGCTCAATCTCGTGACCGTTGCGCGCCTCGAACGCAATCCGACCATCAAGGCGGAAATCGTGCTCCGCGGTTTCGAGCGGGATATCCCCGCCGGCTTCCTGACGTATCCGGTCAGCCAGGCCGCCGACATCACAGCGTTCAAGGCGACGCGCGTGCCTGTCGGTGACGACCAGTTGCCGATGATTGAACAAACCAACGAACTGGTGCGCCGTTTCAACAGCACGGTCGACAGGCAGGTGCTGGTCGAATGCGAAGCGGTGCTCTCGCACGTCGCGCGGCTGCCGGGTATCGATGGAAAAACCAAGATGAGCAAGTCCCTGGGCAACGCCATTACGCTGGGCGCGAGCCCGGACGAAATCACCAAGGCCGTGAACAACATGTACACCGACCCTAACCATCTGCGCGTCAACGACCCGGGCCAGGTTGAAGGCAATGTTGTGTTCGCGTTTCTGGATGCGTTCGAGCCGGACGTACCGATGGTCGACGAACTCAAAGCGCATTACCGCCGTGGCGGTCTGGGCGACAGTGTGGTCAAGCGCGCACTCAACGATCGGCTGCAGGCGATGCTCGCACCCATTCGGGAACGCCGCCGCGAGTTGGCGACCGACCGCGCGGAGGTGCTGAACGTTCTGCGTCGCGGGACCATGCGCGCGCGGGAAGTGGCGGGTGCGACGGTGTCAGAGGTGAAGGGTGCGCTCGGTTTGAATTACTTTCAGAACTGAGCGCTACCCGACACCATTGTGCTGACCGCAAATTTCATTGCTCTATCCGAATGTCCGTAACAACGGATGTCGCACGTTATTTCTGACCATCCACCGACCCCATCCGAAACACTGAGATACCCTCCATAGGGTCCAGTGTTTCGCGCCAGGGGGCACGCTCCAGCAAGCGGATCGTGTCTTCATAACCCACGGCCCAGCGTCGCTCGATGCCACTCGACGAAAAATCGATATCCCTGTTCAAATCGTCGTTATCGAAGGCCGGCGCGTCGAGTTCCAATACTTGCATCGTCGTGCCGCAGCCCCAGCCGAGGAGCGCCTGCACCTCCGGCGTATCGCGTTTCTCTTCAGGCACGTACTGACTGAGTTCGCGAATCACGTGCCGCAGCCGGTGAATCTGCTTCTGTCGATCGAGATGGCTTTCGGCGCGACTCGAATACTGAATATCGCGCTGCCGGCTCATGACCTGCAAGATGGACTCGGGCTCCGGACCGCTTGACGGCCACAGCTGCACCGAAAAAATCACCGAGCTGCAGCGCGGCCGATCATCGAGCACGGCTTCTAGCGGCGTGTTCGAATAGATGCCGCCATCCCAGTACGATTCGCCTTCCAGTCGCACCGAAGGGAAGCCGGGTGGAAAAGCGGCGGATGCCATCACGTGCTCGACATCCATCGGCGCGTCGCGATTGGTGAAATACCGCATCCGTCCGCTGCAGACATTGACCGTGCCAACCGTCAGCCGCGTCGCCTTGCGATTCAGGTAGTCGAAGTCGATCAGCGAAGACAGGGTTTCACGCAGCGGTTCTGTCGAATAGAATGCCGCCCGCTCCGGTCCAACGCGCGCCTGAATATTCGCCCATGACCCGGGTTGCGGCGTGAAGAACGACGGCACACCTTGCGTGACGATTGCCAGATCGCGCGACCAGTTGGCGAGTCCTGGCAACAGCCAGCTTGCCGCATCTGCACCACGGCGCGCCACACCGTTCCAGAACTGGGTTAATCGCGCAATGCGGTTCTCCGGCAGATTGCCCGCGATGATCGCGCCGTTTATCGCCCCGATCGACGTGCCGATCACCCAGTCGGGTTTGACCTTGCGGTCATGCATCGCCTGATAGACACCAGCCTGGTACGCGCCGAGAGCACCGCCTCCCTGAAAGACAAGCACAACCTGTCCGGGAATATCCGGTGCGGCCTCCGATTGGCTTGCCGCGTTAGCCTTGCGTTTGCCGTGCGTCTTGTCGCCCATTGCAGGTCTCCCGGACAAATCCCGCGGTGCCGCTGATTTTGCCACGGGTGGGGTTGGCCTGGCGCTGCGGTTTTCCCTTGTTACTGTAGTGGGAGTTTGCGGGCGGCTTAAGAATTCTGTTGCCTGAAAGGCATCAAGCTTTATTGTCTGGGCGTGACGGACTGGACCCGATTGCGCCCTGCGCGTTTCGCGTCGTAGAGCGCCGCGTCCGCCGCCTGAACGAGTGCATTGGGCGTGCTCAGCGTGTTCTGCTCGTTCGTCGCGCACCCGGCACTGATGGTGGACCTGGCCGCCAGGTATCGGCGCCGTCAGGCCCAGCTGCATGACGGCTAGCCGGGCCTGCTCGGCAATAACCGATGCTTCTTCCGATCCGGTGTCAGGTAACACCACCGCAAACTCTTCGCCGCCGTAACGGGCGACGAAATCGCTCGACCGACGTGCTGTTCCTGCCAGCGCCTTCGCAATTGCACCAAGGCAGGCGTCGCCGCGTAGATGACCAAAGGCGTCGTTGTAATCCTTGAAATTGTCGACATCGACCATGACGGGCGAGAGCGGCTGACCGTTGCGCGTCGCACGGTCGAATTCCCTGCGAAACTGATCGTCAAAATAGCTACGGTTATAAACGCGCGTCAGGGCGTCGCGTGTGGACGTATGCAGCAGGGAAGCGTGCGCCTCCGACAATTCGCGGTAGAGCACGGTCACTTCCCAGACCAGCACGCATACCAGCACGCCGGGCACCAGCATGCTGAAAACCCGTGCGACATACCAGCCAAGAGTGAACTGAACCATGCTCAACAGATTCAGACTGGCGTCGGCAAGGGAGGCGAGCTTGCCACGGACCGCGTCGATGCTTGCCCGGTAACGCCCGGTGGAGCGTCGCAGCCGGTCGGAACCTATTGTCCTACAGATCGGCCCCGATAATCGGGTGGTAAGCCGGCAGTGCCCGGATACGATGGCCCCGACCACCGCACGGCCTGCCAGAATGATGCGCACAATCTGTTGTCACGCGTCAGGTGAAGTCAGGTGAACTCTGTCGCCAACCTACCGAAGCCCCAGCGCCAACTCCACAAACTGCATCGCGCGGGCGTTCGCGTCGCCATGGCGGTGAGCGATGTACAGCGTGGTGATAGTGTCCGTCTCGTCCAGCTCTCGGAACACAACCCCCGGCACCGCGATGGTCTGCAGCGTCGAGGGCACGAGCGCAATGCCGAGCCCGGTTGCGGTCAGCCCGATCAGGGTGGAAGCCTGCTGGGCCTCCTGCACCACCTGAGGTTCGAAGCCGCGCTTCGCACACAACGCGATAATCTTTTCGTGGACCGCGACCCCCGCTTGCCGCGGATAGGCGATGAACGGTTCGTCGCGCAGATCCTTCACCTTGATCGACGAGGCTTTGGCGAGCCGATGCCGCGCATGCATGGCGAGCACGAGCGGCTCTTCCATCAGCGGCGTGAACACCAGATCGGTAGGGGGCACGCTTTCGGGCATCCGCAACAATCCGACGTCGATTTCGCGCTGCTCGATCGCCTCGATCTGCCGCGACGACGACAACTCCAGCAGCGTGATGTTGACCTTCGGACGCTGCGTCCGGTACGCGTGAATCAGCTTGGGGAAAAACGGTGACAGCGTCGAAGCGTTGGTAAAGCCCACTCGCAAACGCCCGACGTCGCCGCTGACGGTCTCCCAGACGCTTTCCTTCGCATGTTCGATCCGCGCGAGGATCGCCCGTGCGTCGTCCAGCAACGCCAGGCCCGCCTCGGTCAGCGCGACCGAGCGGCGCGTGCGGTGAAAGAGCCGCGCGCCCAGTTCTGTCTCCAGCGACTGGATCGCAAGACTCAACGGCGCCTGCGTGATGCCCAGCCGCTCGGCGCTGCGCCGAAAGTGCAGCTCCTGCGCCAGCACCACGAAAAATTCCAGATGACGGATATTCATTGATTTGCTCTGTAAATCAATAAGCTTGATTTGGAGAATAAATCAAAACTGTTTCCCGGGCGATACTGTTTTCCACTTACTCAAACGACGGAGACAGCATGAACGGTGCGGAACTGGTCGAACGCCTGCGAGCGCGACACAAGATCATTGCGCTGGGAATTCGCGCCTCGCGCACAACGGATGCGGTCCGCTGGGCCAAAGCGGCCGGCTACGACACGATCTGGGTGGATATGGAGCACAGCTCGCTGCCGGTCGATACCGTGTCGCAACTGTGCTCATGCGCGGTCGACCTCGGCCTGATGCCCTGGGTGCGCGTGCCGGAACGCGATTACGGCACGATCAACCGCGTGCTGGACGGCGGCGCGCTCGGCATCATCGTGCCGCGTGTGGAGACCGCCGAACAGGCGCGCGATGCGGTGATTGCCACGCGCTTTCCGCCGCTCGGCCAGCGCTCGCAACTGGCGACGCTGCCCTACGTCAACTTCGAAAAACTTCCCGCTCGCGAACTCAACCGGCGTCTGAATGACGCGACTGTGCTCAAGGTGCTGATCGAAAGCCGCGCCGGCGTCGAAGCGGCCGATGCGATCGCGGCGATCGAAGGCGTCGACGTGCTCGCGCTCGGCTGCAACGATCTCTCCGCCGATCTGGGCCACACCGGCGAATCGGCGCATCCCGAAGTCGTGGCCGCATGCCGCAAGGTGATCGCGGCGGCGCAGCGGCACGGCAAGGTGGTGATCGTAGGCGGCATGCCGGAGTGCGAGGCGCTCAATGAATTGCGTCGCGAGGGCGCCGCGCCCTTTGTCTTTGCCGGCATCGACAGCGATGTTTATCTGGCGGCGCTGCGCGAGCGCGTCGAACAGGCACGTCAACTTTAATTCGAACTTCCACTTTCAGATCATGGCAGAAACCCCGCTGATTTCCACGCCGATGCGTGACTATGAAACCCTGTCGCGCCCGTCGTTCACGATGCCGCCGCTCGCCTGCGACGCGCACATGCACGTATTCGGCTCCGAAGACAAATATCCGAAGATCGAGCATCCGCACTACACGCTGCCGGACGGCAAGCTCTCGCACTATCTGCAGATGATGAGCGTGCTGCACCTGAAGCGTTTCGTGATCGTGCAGCCGAGTTTCTACGGCACGGACAACCGCTGTCTGATCGACGCGCTGCACGTGGCGGGCTCGATCGCACGCGGCGTCGTAATGATCGACGAGAACACGGACGCGGCCACGCTGGACAGCTTTCGTCAGTCCGGCGTTCGCGCGGTGCGTCTTGATCTGTTTGCACGTTCCGGCCTGCCGACCGTCGAGATCCAGCAGTACATCACGCGCATGGCGCGCTTGTGCGCAAGTCTCGGCTGGCACGTGCAGTTCTATGCGCCGGGCTGGGTCGTGCGCAATCTGATTCCGTTTCTCGCTGACGTTCAAACCGATTTCGTCATCGATCATATGGGCTACATGCTCGAGGAAGACGGCCTTACGCAAGCGGATTTCGACCGTCTCCTCAGTTTGCTGAAAGACGGCAACTGCTGGCTTAAACTCAGTGCGCCGTATCGGATCGCCAAACATCGCGGCTATGAAGCCGTGGCGCCGATGGCCGAAGCGATTATCAAGGCGGCACCGCAAAAAGTGATCTGGGGTTCGGACTGGCCGCACATTCCCGATTCGACGCGCGACACCGGCGAATTGCTGAATCTGCTCGGCGCATGGACCGACGATCCGGCGGTGCACAAGATGATTCTGTCTGACAATCCCGCACGCTTGTTCGACTACTGAGGCAATCCACACCCACTATGTCCTACCAACCCAACGCAGCGTTTGCCGGTCTCTTTCGCGCGTTCACGTCGGACCCGCAGAGCATTGGCATACATCTGACGCAGCAGATGGCGCAGCAGCAGGCGGACGATCCGATGCTGGTGTCGACCGGCAGCGATATCGTGCTGTTTCCCGGCGCAGGGCGCGCACCGTCGATCGAGAGTTTTCGTAAATCGACGCGTGGCTTCATCGAGTTGACGGCGGTATCGCATTTGCCGCTGGCGCTCGCTTACCTGGCGCGAATGCGTGAACTGTCGCCGCACGACAACGCGTGGCAGCGCGACGCGTCGAACCTGCGTAGTCATGCCGAGGCAACCCGCGCGGCTAACTCGTTGGAATTGTGGCGCGATCAAGTCGCGGTCGCCAGCTTTGCGGGCCACGAGCAGAAGATCGCCGATCTGGTCGACTACACCTGCAGCGTGACGATCGATCTGCTCGATCGGATCGAGAAAGACCACTCGTTGCTGAGCTTCGCACGTCTGAACGAAGAGTACTTCGCCGCGCCGTCAACGAGTGCGTTCCCCGTGCCGATGAACGACGTGATGTTCGCGACCTTCGGGCTGGCGTTTCTCGACATCGTCTACCGCATCGGCAACTGGTTTCGCGCGCAGGCAATCGACTGGAACCGTCTGATGTTCCTCGTCAGCGGACAGTCGGGCAGGCCGACCGCCGGTGTGAGCTGGGCGTCGAACAACATATGCTATCTGGTGTGGTGCGCGTCGGATCGCGTGCTGTTGCCGGAACGCGTGCTCATCGCACCGCATGCGCCGTCGTTCTCGGTCGCCGAATTGCCGGACGCCGCGGGCATGGCGGAACTGGAGCGCACCTATCGGGCGTTGTGGCTCAACACTCGCTCGAGTATCGATGTCGCGCGCGCATTGTTTCCCGGGCAGCGGCCGTTTCACTTCGATCCGGTGCCAGCAGGCGGCATGCCACCCATCACCTCGATCGACGACCGCGATGCGACCACGGCGCGCCTGCGCCGCATCATGGAGGATCCGACGCAACTGTTGTCGAACTGCGTCGCCGATTACATCGTCGATCAGTTGTACAGCAACGGCAATCAGCCGCAAAAGGTTGCGATTCCTGGTTTTACGAATGTGACTTTTCCGAGCGCCGTGCAGTCGTAACGACGGACGCCGGACCCATACCCGCGCGTAAGGGCAGCCGCGCGGGCCATAACAAAATGCCCTTGACGAAGGAGACAGGCTTCATGAATTCACTTGCACAAGAGCCGCCGGCGGGTCCGCCGCTCAGCAACGTGCTGCGCATCACGCTGGTGTGCTTCGCGGTGTCGATGATCGACGGCTTCGACACACTGATGTTGTCGTTTGTCGCGCCCTTGCTGGCGAAGTCGTTGCAGATCGATCACGCCACATTGGGCCGCGTGTTCGGCGCCGGCTTCATCGGCACGGTGCTTGGCTCGCTGATCGTCGGTCCGCTGGCGGACCGCTTCGGTCGACGGCCGATGCTGCTGCTGGCGCTCGCCGTAACCGGAATTTTCACGCTGGGCTGTGCCTTTTCCACGTCGGCAACGATGCTGGCCGCGCTCCGGTTTATCGGCGGCCTCGGCATGGGCGGCGCCATTCCGCCGGTGGCGGCGATCACCGCTGAGAGCAGTTCGCCACAACGCCGCTCTTCGCTGGTGATTCTGATGTTCATCGGTTTTCCGCTCGGCGCGGTGGTGGGCGGCGCGATCACTGCGGCGTTGATGGTGCGCTTCGGCTGGTCGTTCGTGTTCCTGATGGGCGGCACATTCGCCTTGCTCGCGATGATTCCGGTGCTTCTCGTGATTCCGGCGCAAACCGTCAGCCGCGCCGAACGGGTGGCTGCGCGGTTGCATGCGGCGCGCGGTCTGAACGTGATCGGCGGCGTGTTCGCCGGTGGCCGGCTCCCGGCGACGCTGGCGCTGTGGTTCGGCGTGTTGTCGAGCATGATCCTGTCGGGCTTCCTGGTCAGCTTCATGCCGACCATTCTCAACATGAATGGTGTCGAACCGGGACGCGCGGCGCTCGGTTCGGTCGTACTCAATTTCGGCGCGATCGGCGGAGCGCTGGTGATTTCGACCCTGGTCAGCAAGCGCGGGCCGTTCGTGCCAGTGGCGATTTCGTTTCTGGGCGGTGCGGTGTTGACGGTGGCGTTAGGCCAGATCATCGGTGCGGGCAATGTCGCGCTTGCGATGCTGTTTGCCGTCGGCGGGTTTCTGGTCGGCGGGCAATTGACGTTTCCGGCGATTGCCAGCTATCTCTTTCCCGCTAACGTGCGGGCGGCCGGTGTCGGCTGGACGCTGGCGATCGGACGCATCGGTTCGATTGTCGGGCCGGTGGTCGGCGGCATCCTGCTGTCGCAGCATCTGTCATTCGAAGCACTTTTCATGCTGGCGGCGATCCTCGCCGTAGGCGCGGCGCTCGGCATTGGTCTCGCCAATGTGCTGCGGCCGCGTGAAACAGAGAGTGGCGCGGTCACGCCGGCTGCGTCTTTTGCGATCACGGGTTCGGAGTTGGGAGAGGCGGGTCATGGCAAGAACTGAATTAGGCGCGGGTCTGCTCACCAGGCTGCAGGAGCTGCCGACCAGCGGCGCGCGCGCAGTCGAAGTCTTTACGACGGACGAGGGCACCTTTCTCGGCGTACCGCAACTCGCACGCGATGTGCCGGGTGAGGCGCCTTACATGAACGGTGGCGACAGCGACATCGAAGCACCGATCTACCGCTGGCAGGACGGCCGTTTCGTCGAGCACGAAGCGTTGCCATTGCCCGGCGGCGAAGACCTCGAGTACTTCGAAATCGATGGCCGACGCTTCCTCGCGGTAGCGGGCATTCGAACCGGCAAGGGGCCGTACGATCTCGATACCGATGCCGTGCTGTATGAACGCATCGCCGGCACATGGGTGCCGTTGCAAAGCTTTCCGGTATTCGGGGCGAAGCAGTGGACGGCTTTTTCGTTCGACTCGCGTCATTTCCTCGGCTTGTCGCAAGGCGTGGTGGTCGACGGCGTCGAGCCGAAACATCCTCGCGAATCGCGCCTGTTCGAGTGGAATGGCGAGCGCTTCGTGCCGTTCCAGACTTTCAACGGACAGTGGGGTTACAACTTCGCGTTCGTGTCGTTCGGTGGCGAGCACTATCTCGCGTATGCGGACCACGTTAGCGGGTCGTCGGTGAATCGCTGGAACGGCGAGAAGTTTGTCCCACTGCAAACGTTCGAGGAAAACGGCGGCCGCGCGTTCCGTTTCTTCGAAGCAGAGGGCGCGCTCTGGATGGTGCACGCGAACCTGCTCAAACACACCACGCTGTATCGATTCGACGGCGCGCAATTCGTCGAGACGCAAGTGTTGGGTGGCCCGGGCGGGCGCGAACTGTGCCTGATCGACGGCAAGGAGGGGCGCTATCTGGTGCGCGTGTGCTTTATCACCGGCACGCCGAAAGCACCGGTTGTCGTGCCGCAATCGGAGATTTTCCGCTGGCGCGATGGGTGCTTCGAACTGGTGGGCGACTTCGCGACGTCCGCTGCGACGGATGCCGCCAGCTTCGTCGATGACGGTCAACGCTATCTGGTAGTCAGCAACAGCCTGAGTGAAGAGATCCGCTTTCGCACCGATTCGACGTTATACCGGTTCAACGGTTAGCGCCTAACTGACATCCCCAGCGCCCGGCCGCCCGCCGGGCATTCCCGACAGGGAACAGATATCCCTCCTGCGAGGGAGGGCACCGTTTTGCCTTTTAAAAATAAAACCACTGGAGACGAGCAATGAAAAAGTTTGCCTTGAGCTTAAGCGCATCCGCTGTACTGGCGTTGAGCATGAGCAGCCAGGTTGCGCACGCACAAAGCAGCGTGACGCTGTACGGCATTATCGATGCGGGCATTACCTACTTCAGCAACGTGAACGGCCATTCGAACTTCGTCGCCAACGACGGCTCGATCCAGTCGAATCGATGGGGTCTGCGCGGAGTGGAAGATATCGGCGGCGGCACGCGGGTCGTCTTCGTGCTGGAGAACGGCTTCAATCTCTACTCGGGCACGATGGTGCAATCGGGCGTGCTGTTTAGCCGACAGGCGTGGTTGGGTATCGAGAATCAGACGTACGGCCGGTTCACGCTCGGCAAGCAGTACGATTTCTTCTGGGACAACCTTACGCAGTTCGCCATGGGGCAGGTCGCCGGTCAGTACTCGTGGCACCCGGGCGACTTCGATCACCTTGCGGGCACGTTGCACATCAATAATGCTATCAAGTACACGTCGCCGAACTACCTGGGATTGCAGGCAGGTGCGCTGTATGCATTTCCTTCGCAATCCGTATCAGCGGGAACCGGGCGCGTGATCGCGTTTGGACTGCGTTATTCGAACGGTCCGTTAAACCTTGGCGCTGCGTACACCGATACGCATGATCTCGGCCTGAATGGGCCGAGCCAGGCCGGTACCACGTTCTTCCCCGATCTGCCTGCTACGCCTGTGCTGGCGAGCAGCGTCAGCAGCTTTGGTGTGGGCGGCAGCTATCGCTTCGGCAGGAGCCTGACGCGGCTACTGTTCACCGATACGCACTTCCGCATCGGACACGACAACGGCTCGATGCCGACCTATGAAGTGAACGAGGTGTTCCAACTCACCCCCGCCACGACGCTGATGGGCGGCTACTGGTACAGCAAGCTCGGCTCGCAGAAGTGGCAGAACGGCACGCTCCTGCTCGACTACGCGCTGTCGAAGCGCACCGACGTCTATACGAGCGCGACTTATCTGCGCGCATCGGGTGGTGCGGCACCGGTGTTCCTCGGCGGCGGTGCAGCGCCGGTGTTTGCCAATGGCGTGTATGTCGGCACAGGTCAATCGTCGACCGCTGTGCGGGTGGGGCTGCGCACACTGTTCTAGACCTCACGCGTCAGCAGTGAAGGCGCGGCGTATTGCCCGCGGTTCATTTCAAACCGCCAGTTGGACCCGATCCGGAGTGAGCGTCAGGCGGTGGCGCTTTCCGGAGATCAGGAGACAAGGATGGATACCTATCACCCGCGCGTCATTCGATGGCTCATTGCAATAGCGATTCCACTGGTCATTCTCGGGTGCGGCGGGAGTGTTCACGACACAGCGCCCGCCGACCCTACCGTCGTCAAGACCCAGCAAGGACAGGTAAAAGGTGTCACCGTCAATGGCGTGCGTGAGTTTCTCGGCTTGCGGTATGCAGCGCCACCGACCGGCGCGCTGCGTTGGAAACCTCCTGTAGCTTCCGCGGCCTACACGACGAGCATGTACGACGCGTCGCACGTCGGCTCGTCATGTGTACAGGGAACGGCGACGGCCCCGACTGGCAGCGAGGACTGTCTCTTCATCAACGTCTACGTTCCCGGCACCACCGCAAGCACCACGGCGTTGCCTGTGCTGTTCTGGATTCACGGTGGCGGTTTCATCGTCGGCTCCGGTTCCGCGACGGATGGCAGCGCGCTTGCCCAGAAGGCGAACGCGATAGTGGTGACGATCAACTACCGTCTCAATGCACTGGGCTTTCTGGCTCATCCGGCACTAGCTGCGGAAGATCCCAACGGCGCCTCGGGCGACTACGGCATCATGGACCAGACCACCGCGCTTGCCTGGGTGCAGAAAAATATCGCGGCGTTCGGCGGCGATCCCGGCAACGTGACGATCTTCGGCGATTCGGCGGGCGGCCATTCGGTGTACGTGCAACTTGCTTCGCCGGGTGCGGCGGGTCTGTTTGCGAAGGCGGTCGCCATGAGCGGTGGCTTCAGCCGGCAGCAGGAAACATTGCAGCAGGCCGAAACAGACGGCATTGGCTACGCCAAAACCTGGGGCTGCACGGACACCACCAGCGCCGCTTGCCTGCGTAATTTACCGGCGTCTGCTTTGCTGCAAGGCAACCCTGTGGCCTGGTATGCGACGATCGACGGCAAGGTACTGCCGAGTTCGACGAGCGTGGCATTTGCCAGTGGCCAGTACAACCGGGTGCCGGTGATATCCGGTTTCACCGAGGACGAAGGAACGTACTTCGTCGCGGCTGCATTCGACGCGCAGGGCAATCCCGTCACATCCGCGGGCTACGAAGCGGCGATCCAGAATTTCCTCGACGTGCCCGGCGCCGCCACCGCGGCGCTCTATCCGGCGAGCCAGTTCACGTCGCCGAGCGAGGCGTTGGCCAAAGCCGCCGGCGACTACCTGTTCACCTGCAGCGAAATGCAGGACGCCGACAACCTCGCGAAGTATTCGCCAGCGGCTTACGTGTACCGCTTTTCGGATCCCGCGCCCTACAGCGTACACAGCCTGATTTCATTGCTGCCGCCCACCACCATGAATTACGGCGCCTTTCACTCGTCGGATCTCGACTACTGGTGGCAACTGATCACGAGCCCGACGGCAAACCAGGCAAGCCTGTCCACGGCGATGACAACCGCGCTTGCAGGTTTCGCGCATACCGGCAATCCGAATTCAGGCAGTACGGTGGCGAACTGGCCGTTGTACACGTCGGCGACCCGGCAAACGCTCGACTTCGGCTATCCGGTTTCGAACACTTACGATGCGTACACCGCGCATCAGTGCAGCTACTGGTACGGCGAGGCGCCGTCGCACGGCCTGTAGCATCTTCAGGACTCGGCAGGAAAGACGCTGCCCATGAGTGCACTACGCGGATGCACCACGGGCAGCGCCAACACTGCTTACGGTTTGATCCGTTCTCCGAAAACCATTCCACAAAAGCTTGTTTGCGATTCCGTATCCAGGTCGCTAGATTCATTCGTATCGCAATGAATCGACGGAGGCCGTATGGCCGCACTTTCAGCGACGCTTATCTGGGGCGGACTTCGGCATCCTGTGCGAACCCTGCAGAAGCAATTGTCAAAACGCGCACCCCTCACGCCTGAGCAATCCTCAGACGAGACGGCCGCCGCGACCTATACCTCTCAATCACCTGAACGGCTCGAGCGCATTGCGGCTTACGCGCGCTGCGGCTATTTCCATATGGAATACACCGCTGGCATGTTTGTCGTGCCGCTCGAGATCCCACGGGAATAACGCGCATGGCGGAGGTGGCGCGGCAAATCCGCAGCGAACGGGCATTGCCTGGTGGCTGCAAGCCGGAGCATCCGAACCGATGCTTCTTTAGAAATGACAATTAATTGGTTCGGCTTCGGCTAACTCTCTTTCATAGTGTCTTCTGATGGCTATAGGCGGTTGCATTCGCAGATGGCTTAGACCCGCGCGTACTGATTCGCGCGATATCGACGGAGACATCATGACGCTTGAACTCGCAGAACGCCCCACTCTTGCACTGCTCGAAGCCGCCCGTGCGAAGGCCGCCGAAGCCGGTTTGCCCTATGCCGGCGGCCTGTCGCCACAGGATGCGTGGGCGCTCGTCCAGGCCGGCGATGCCGTGCTGGTGGACGTGCGTACTGCTGAAGAACGCAAATTCGTCGGACTCGTACCGAACAGCCTCCATGTCGCATGGGCGACGGGTACGAGCCTGACGCGCAATCCGCGCTTCGTGCGCGAACTGGAAGCGAAAACCGGCAAGGACGCCGTCGTGCTGCTGCTGTGCCGCAGCGGCAACCGCTCGGCACTGGCGGCCGAGGCCGCGGCGAAAGCCGGCTTCACGCAGGTATTCAATGTTCTGGAAGGCTTTGAAGGGGAGCTGGACGGCGCGCAACGGCGCGGCGCCAGCAATGGTTGGCGCTTTCATGGCCTGCCGTGGATTCAGGACTGACAGTCTGATCGTTCATGCTGCACTTTACGGGGAGTAACCGCTGTGGCTGTGTTTGATGTCGATGAGATTGTTCACGCGCTTCAGACGGTCCGCCAGCAATGGCGCGAAGTGCAGAAGCGCTCGCTTGAGCCGGGCGGGCGCGAATTGCCGGGGCGCGAAGCGCTCTCGGAGATCATTGAAACGCTGAAGGGCGTGCTTTTCCCAATGCGGCTCGGGCCGCCCGATCTGCGCCAGGAAAGCGAAAACTTCTACGTCGGCCATGCGCTCGACGCCGCGCTGCATGCCTTGCTGAGTCAGGCGCGTCTGGAGTTTCACTACCGCAGCCGCCATCAACCGCCGCCCGCCGCCACGATCGAGGCGCAAGCCGGTATCGCGGTGCGCGCGTTCGCGGCGCGCTTGCCGGCGATTCGCAGCTTGCTCGATAGCGACGTATTAGCGGCGTTTCACGGCGACCCCGCGGCCGGCAGTGTGGACGAAGTCCTGCTGTGCTATCCCGGCGTGCTGGCGATGATCCACCATCGGCTCGCCCACGAGTTGTATGGGCTCGGGCTGCCGCTGCTGGCGCGCATCATCGCCGAGCTCGCGCATGCGCAGACCGGTATCGACATTCATCCTGGCGCGCGGATTGGGGCGGGGTTCTTCATCGATCATGGGACGGGTGTGGTGATCGGCGAAACGGCCATCATCGGCGAACGCGTGCGGGTCTATCAGGCCGTCACGCTGGGCGCGAAGCGTTTTCCGCGCGACGCGCAGGGTCATCTGGAAAAGGGCCATGCGCGTCATCCGATCGTCGAGGACGACGTCGTCATTTACGCGGGGGCCACCATTCTTGGACGCGTCACGCTCGGGCAGGGCGCGGTGATCGGCGGCAATGTGTGGGTCACGCAGGATGTCGCGCCCGGTTCACACGTGACGCAGGCCGTGTCGCGCAACGAAGGCACCGGCGCCGCCGCGGTCCGCGAGCGGCCGCCGCGCGATCAGGAGGCAGTCGCGGAGCCCGCCACGGCCGGGGCGGCTCGATGAGCGTGCTCGTCAGGGACTTCGGCGCCGCGGTGCGGCGCTTTCGTGAGGCGTCCGGCTGGTCGCAGGAGCAATTGGCCGAGCACGCCGGACTCAACCGGTCGTATGTCGGCGAGATCGAGCGCGGTTCTGCGATCGCGTCGATTGTCACGCTCGACAAACTCGCCCGTGCTTTCAACGTGCCGGTCGAACGCCTGCTCAGCCATTCGTCCGATGGCGTGAGCGTTGCCGCACGCCCGCATTCCACACTCGTCGATCCTGCGTCCGCCCGTTAGAACCCGTTAGACCGCTGCTTTGCCGTCTATAGCATGTTGAACGGCCAGGGGCGTCTTCCCATAATCACTTTCGTTCATAAGCTTTCCCGTTTTTCTTCTATCAATCCTGGAGCTTCAGATGACAGCAACAGTCGGCGGCCTGACGGCGCTCGGCGATACCGCAGCACGGCAACTAGCCAATGCCACCAAAACCGTTCCGCAACTCGCCACGATCACGCCCCGCTGGCTCACGCATCTGCTTCAATGGCTGCCGGTCGAAGCGGGCATTTATCGTCTGAACCAGGTGAAGAATCCCGAAGCCGTCAAGGCGGCCTGCACCGCGCGCGAAGATGAAAGCATTCTGCCGCGCACTTTCGTGCCGTACGAAGAGCAACCGCGCGAGTACTTCCTGAATGCGGTCAGCACCGTGCTCGACGTGCACACGCGGATCTCGGATCTGTACAGCAGCCCGCACGACCAGATCAAGGAACAGTTGCGGCTCACGATCGAAACGATCAAGGAGTTGCAGGAAAGCCAGCTGATCAACAATCCGGACTACGGCCTGCTCGCGAACGTGGCCGAAGAGCAGCGCGTGTTTCCGCTGACCGGTGCACCGACCCCCGACGATCTCGACGAATTGCTGACCAAGGTATGGAAAGAGCCGGCGTTCTTCCTGACGCATCCGCTCGCGATTGCCGCCTTCGGTCGTGAATGCACACGCCGTGGCGTGCCGCCGCCGACGGTCAGCCTGTTCGGCTCGCAGTTCCTGACGTGGCGTGGCATTCCGCTGATTCCGTCGGACAAGGTGCCGGTTGCCGATGGCAAGACCAAGATTCTGCTGCTGCGCGTGGGCGACAAGCGCCAGGGCGTGGTCGGCCTGTTCCAGCCGGGCGTGGCCGGCGAACAGGGTCCGGGTTTGTCGGTCCGCTTCATGGGCATCAACAATCATGCGATCGCGTCGTATCTGATCTCGCTCTATTGCTCGCTCGCGGTGCATTCGCCGGACGCGCTGGCAGTTCTCGATGACGTGGAGATCGGCAAGTACCATGACTACCCAGACACCTACAAGTAAGCCCATGGATAGCGTCCTGCCGCACGATGTGCCGACGGGTCCGCCCGCGGGCTTGCCTGATCCGGCGACGTTGGCGTCGCTGGCCAATGCGTTCTTCTCGGCGCTTCCGGGCAACGCACCGCAGGTAGGCGGTGCGCCCGACGTGGCCGCCACGCTGCCGTTCACGGCGCCTGTGACCAGCGAGATCAGCAATCCGGCCCCGGCCGGTTCGCCGCTCGCGGGTCCCGGCGGCGCGGGCACAGGTGTGCCTGGTGCGGCGTTGCCGCAGGGGCATGTGCCGGGAGGCAACCTGCTGCCGTCAGCACCTACGCATGTTCTGTCGTTGGGTAATCGCGCGCCTGCGCTCGCACCTCATGCGGCTGGGCAGAACGGCCTGCCTGATAGCGCAGTGACTGTTGCGCCGGCACTCGATCCGCGCTTTGGCGGCGCGGCGCTGGGCGTGCCTGAAGCACACGGTGCGCAGCGTCCGTCCGCTGGTGGTGCAGCGCCTGCGTCGCCCGTCTCAGCGTCGCCTTATTATTTCCTGGGCGAAACGGCGCAAGCCCGGACATCGACGGTTGCGTCGCCGGATATCGTCGTGCCGGGTTGGAACGAAGTCAGCGCGCAATCGCTCGGACTCCCTGGTGTCGATCAGCCGCTCGCCGAGCAGCGCTTCCCGTACGACAGGCCGGCAGCATCGCCAGCGGCGCCGAGCGTCGGGCCGGCAGAGCACACCAGCAACTCGCACTATTTCCTGAATCTGAATGAGGGATCGCAGTTTCCCGGGCACACTTCCGCCAGGACGGATGGCGTGCCGCATGCCGGGCCGTCAGCGCATCCGCCATTCGATGTGAATGCGATTCGCCGGGACTTTCCGATTCTGCAGGAACGTGTGAACGGCCGTCAGCTGGTGTGGTTCGACAATGCCGCGACTACGCACAAGCCGCAGGCGGTGATCGATCGGCTCGCGTATTTCTACGCGCATGAAAACTCGAACATCCATCGGGCCGCCCATGCGCTGGCCGGCCGCGCCACGGATGCGTACGAAGCCGCACGCAGCAAGGTGCAGCGTTTCATCGGCGCGGCATCGCCGGAGGAAATCATCTTCGTGCGCGGCACCACTGAAGCGATCAACCTGATCGCGAAGACGTGGGGCGTGAAGCATGTCGGCGAGGGTGACGAGATCATCGTCTCGCACCTGGAGCATCATGCCAACATCGTGCCGTGGCAGCAGCTTGCAGCGCAAACCGGTGCCAAGCTGCGTGTGATTCCGGTCGACGACAGTGGCCAGGTTCTGCTCGACGAATATCGTCGGCTGCTCAATGACCGAACGAAGATTGTGTCGGTCACGCAGGTGTCGAACGCGTTGGGCACCGTGGTGCCGGTCAAGGAGATCGTCGAGCTGGCGCATCGTGCGGGTGCGAAGGTGTTGGTCGACGGTGCTCAGTCTGTGTCGCACATGCGGGTAGACGTGCAGGCGCTTGACGCGGATTTCTTCGTGTTCTCGGGTCACAAGGTGTTCGGTCCGACCGGCATCGGCGTGGTCTACGGCAAGCGCGCGATTCTGGAAGATATGCCGCCCTGGCAGGGTGGCGGCAACATGATCGCGGACGTCACCTTCGAGCGCACCGTATTCCAGCCTCCGCCGAGTCGTTTCGAAGCGGGCACGGGCAATATCGCCGATGCGGTAGGTCTGGGTGCTGCGATCGACTATGTTCAGCGCGTGGGTATCGAGAATATCGCGCGCTATGAACACGATCTGTTGGCGTATGCGACAAGCGTGCTGCAGCCTGTGCCGGGCGTGCGTCTGATTGGCACGGCGCGCGACAAGGCCAGCGTGTTGTCCTTTGTGTTGAAGGGCTACGAAACCGAGGAAGTAGGGCAGGCGCTGAACGAAGGGGGCATCGCCGTGCGCTCGGGACATCACTGTGCGCAGCCGATCTTGCGGCGCTTTGGCGTGGAAGCCACGGTGAGGCCGTCGCTTGCGTTCTACAACACCTGCGATGAAGTCGATGCGCTGGTGTCGGTTGTGCGTCGGTTGTCTTCGCGACGCTAAAGAAAAACGGCGGCCGTTTATTATGGCCGCCGTTTTCTCACGCCTGCATTCAGGCAAACCCCGCCAGATAACGCCACGGATAGATCCCCTGCGCGTGTCCATCGCTGAAGACGATCTGCACGCCGTAGCCCATCGGCTGCATGTCGACAATCACGAGTTGCGGCTCGATTCGCGGCGCCTCGCCCAAATGCGCCAAGCGACGGCATGTTGAACAAGGGCATCGTTCTCGCAGCGTGGCATTGTCGATCCACTGCGTTTGGCCATCGCGCCACGTCAGGGACAGTCGCCCCGTCGCGGCATGAATCGTCACGTGTTCGGGCGCGTCCATCAGTGCGCCTTTTCAATCTGTGCCAGCGCTATACGCGCGGCCTTGCGTACTTCCGGATCGGGATCGGTTGCGGCTGCGTGCAAGGCGGGCAACGACGCTGCGTCGCCCAGTTCGCCAAGCGACAACGCCGCTTCCTTGCGCAGATTGCTAATCGCATGTGTGAGCAACGCGGCCACTGCCGTGCTTGCGCTTGCGTTTGCATCGCCGAGTTTGCCTAACGCGCGGACCGCCTGCAGACGGACTTGCCAGTAGTCGTCGTCAAGCGCCGCGATCAGCGCATCCTGTGCGCTCGACGCGCGCAGTTTGCCGAGCGTAGCCGCCGCTTCTTCACGGACCTGCCACGCGGTATCGCGCAATGCGCTCAGCAACGCGGCGATGGTTTCGTCCGTCGCCGCTGCGCCGATGCCCAACGCGCCGATTGCCGCACGCCGTACAGCGGCGCTCGGGTCCTGTGCGGCTGTGGCGGTAAGAGGGCCAAGCGCGCGTTCGCTCTTCAACCAGCCGAGCACGCTCACGGCTTCGAGCCGCACACCATCCTCGCTCGCGCTTAGCGCGGCCAGCGCGGGTTCCAACGCACCCGCATAACGTAATTCGCGCAGACCGCGAAGCGCAGCCTGGCGCACGAACGGATCGTCATGTGTGGTCCACGGCGCAAGCAGTGGTCCGGATTCCTGATCCTTCAGATTGGACAGACTCTGCGCGGCTGCGTCGCGGACATCTTCCGCACGATCTGCCAGCGCTTCGCATAACGCCTCAACCGCGTCGATGCGCTCCCATGCACCGAGCACCTCGGCGGCCTGAGCGCGAACGTCCGATGATGGGTCGGTGCGTAACGCGGCGACAATCGGTCCGAGCACGGCTTCGTCTTCGAGGTCGGCGAGCGCAAGGAGGGCGATGCGGCGCACCGCGGCGTCCGCGGACGCGAGGCGCGGGAGGAGTGCGGCGGCTTCCGGATCGAGAGAATCGGGGTCGAACGTCAGCGGAAGCGAAATATCGGTCATGAGTTGAATGGTGTCTGGAGGATTCGCGACTAGCGCAGCAGATAAGGAATGTCGACCTTGACCGCATCGGTCGGGCAATCCTTCTCGCACGGCATGCAGTACCAGCATTCGTCGAACTTCATGTACGCCTTGCCTTTGGTCAGGTCGATCGCGAGCAGGTCGAGCGGGCATACATCCACGCAGACCGTGCAGCCTTTGTCCGCGATGCATTTGTCTTCGTCGATCGTGACCGGCGCTGCGCTGCGCTGGAAAATGTTGTGCGGTGTCGTAGACATGGTGGCTCCTCAAGCGTCGGCCAGCGCGGGCTCGCCGATGCGCAGGTTCTGATAGGCATGACTCTCCTGGTTGTCGAGCGGCACCACGTACGGCTCCACAGCGCGTTTTTCGCTGACCATGCGACCCGCTGCATCTTTCTTCAGATGCGTGTGGCAGAACCACTCCGCGTCGTTGCGCTGCGGATAATCGACGCGATGGTGGTACAGCCCCCAGCGGCTTTCCGTGCGATACAGCGACGCATGCGCCGCCATTTCGGCGCAGTCGCGAATCGCTCGCACTTCCGCGGCGCGCATCAGTTCGTGCGGATTGTCGGCTTTGATCTGGTCGATGTCGGTGGCGATTTCCGCGAAACGTTGCAGGCCGATTTCCATCTTGCGCGTGACCTTCGGCGGCTGAAGATAGTCGTTCACCATGCGGCGCAGCTTGTATTCGACTTGCGCCGGCGCAAGCCCTGTCTCCCGTTCGAGCGGCGCATAGATTCGCGCCCGTTCGGCTTCGATCTGCTCGTTATCGAGCGCCGCATGCTCACGACCGTCGACGTATTGCGCCGCGTTTTGCCCGGCGAACCAGCCGTAGGTGAACGCGCCGAGCATGTAGTTGTGCGGTACCGCAGCCATATCGCCGGCAGCGTAGAGACCGGCGACCGTGGTCTCCGCGCGCTCGTTCACGTAGACGCCGGACGCGCTATGGCCGCTGCAAAAGCCGATCTCCGAGATGTGCATCTCGATCATCTGCTGCCGGTAATCGGTGCCGCGTCCTGCGTGAAATCGGCCCCGGCTCGGGCGCTCATTCGTGTGCAGAATCTGCTCGATGGTTTGAATGGTTTCTTCGGCGAGATGGTCGAGCTTCAGAAATACCGGCCCATTGCCGCTTTGGAGTTCCTGATAGAACTCCCACATCATCTGGCCGCTCCAATAATCGCATTCGATGAAACGTTCACCCTTGCCGTTGGCGGTGAAGCCGCCAAGGGGGCCCGTCACGTATGCGCATGCGGGGCCGTTGTAGTCCTTGATCAGCGGGTTGATCTGGAAGCACTCGAGGTTCGCCAGCGCTGCGCCCGCGTGATAGGCCATCGCGTAGCCGTCGCCGGCGTTGGTGGGGTTCTCATAGGTGCCCATCAGGTAGCCCGAGGACGGCAAACCGAGCCGTCCTGCAGCCCCGCAGCTGAGAATGACAGCCTTCGCGCGCACCACATAGAAATCCGCCGTACGGCAATCGAAGCCCAGCACGCCGCAGGCGCGCCCTTGCGCATCGGTCAGAACACGCGTGACGACGATGCGATTGGTGATCGCAATGCGCGCGCGTTTGAGCTGCCGGTAGAGCACTTTCTTAATGTCATGGCCTTCCGGCATCGGCAGAACATAGGAGCCCATGTGATGCACTTTCTTCACCGCGTAGTCGCCTGTGCCGTCCTTTTCGAACTTCACACCCCAGCGGTCGAGCTCTTCGATGGTCTTGAAACTGTGCCGGGCGTAGGCGTAGACGGCGGCCTGATCGACGATGCCGTCGTTGGCGATGGTGATTTCCTTCGTGTACTGCTCGGGCGTGGCGTGGCCTGGGATGATGGCGTTATTCAGCCCGTCCATGCCCATCGAAATCGCGCCGCTGCGTTTGACGTTGGCCTTTTCCAGCAGCAGGACCTTCAGATTCGGATTCTGTTCTTTTGCTTTGACGGCAGCCATTGGACCGGCGGTGCCACCTCCCACGACGACCAGGTCGTACTCGATCACGTGCGTATTCATTTCGTCTTCCTTGTGGTCTTCTTCTCTTTCTGGCGGTCGATGCGAAAGCGATACTGAAACGCGTCGCCGCGGAAATAGAGGTATTCGTAATCGATCGGTGTGCCGTCCGCGCTATGGGTCAGACGCTCGATGCGCAGCACCGGGCTGCCTTCTTCGACGTTCAAGGCTTCGACGATTTCATCGTCGGCGAGAATTGCGTCGATGGAGACGTCGGCGTGGCCGAGCGGCACCGCGCAGTCGTTCTCGAGAATGAGGAAGATGTCGCGCGTGACGAGGTCCGCGCCAGCCAGACGTTTGCCCAATGCCTCCGGCACCCATGTGATTTCGAGCGACACCGGCTCGCGATTGAGCATCCGCACGCGACGGATTTCGGCGATCTTCGTGCCTTCGGGCAGTTGAAGCCGGCTCGCGACGTGCGCGGTGGCGGGAATGAAGCGGATATGTTTGAGCTGGTTGACGATCTCATAGCCCATCGACGACATCGCTTCGGCGAAGCCCTGCAACGCACTGACGTTCTGGAAGGCTTTCGGCTTGGAGACAAAGGTGCCCTTGCCGTGCAGTTTGAAGACGAGGCCTTCTTTTTGCAGATCGCCGAGCGCCTGCCGCACGGTGATGCGGCTGACGTTGAACATCGCGCAGAGGTCGTTTTCAGACGGCATCTGCGAATGGGCCGCGTATGTGCCGTCGAGAATGCGCGAGCGCAAAGCAGTCTTTATCTGCTCGTAGAGCGGCGGGGCGGAGAGAGGCAGCACGTTGGCCGGGTCGGGTTTCTGCATGATCTGTGGGTTGTCTGTACTTGTTATGACAAGTTGAGTCACAGTCTAGTGAGGGAGCCCGGAGCGGCGAACGAAGATTTTGTGCTTTGTATTTCTGCGGAACAGCTTTCGGCGTGCCCGTTAGTGTCGGAGCCCCGGCACACCGCGTTCGACGGGCAACTACCGGGTGGCGGGCGGTGGCAAGCAGCGTCGGCGAAGGACGATTAAACTGGCCCGACCTGTTTGCGATGGAGCTTGCTACATGTCACGTCAGCTTCGCCTCGGCGCTTTCATGCGCCCCACGACAATTCACACCGGCGCATGGCGCTATCCGGGCGCCTATCCCGACGCCAACTTCAATTTTGCGCACCTGAAGCGCTTCGCCCAGACGCTCGAGCGTGGCCGTTTCGACGCGTTCTTCATGGCTGATCACCTCGCGGTGCTCAACATGCCGCTCGACGCGCTCAAGCATAGCCACACGGTCACGTCGTTCGAACCGTTGACGCTGCTGCCCGCGCTGGCGGCGGTCACGGAACGGCTGGGGCTTATCGCCACGGCGTCCACTACGTTCGACGCGCCTTATCACGTCGCGAGGCGGTTTGCCTCGCTCGACCATATCAGCGGCGGCCGTGCTGGATGGAATCTCGTGACGACGTCGAACCCCGATGCCGCGCTCAATTTCGGTCTCGACGAGCATGTCGAACACGACGAGCGGTATCGGCGTGCCCGCGAGTTCTTCGACGTGGTCACCGGACTCTGGGACAGTTGGGCCGACGATGCCTTTATCCGCGATACGGAAACCGGCACATTCTTCGATCCGGAGAAACTGCATGTGCTGAACTACAAGAGCGAGAACTTCTCGGTGCGCGGCCCGTTGAATATTGCGCGCCCCGTTCAGGGGTGGCCCGTCATCGTGCAAGCCGGTTCATCGGAAGCAGGGCGTCAGATTGCTGCCGAAACCGCCGAGGTGGTGTTCACCGCGCAAACCCTGCTGGCGGAAGGCAAGCGCTTCTATGCCGATGTGAAAGGCCGGATGGAAAAACTCGGCCGTGCACGCGATCATATGAAGATCCTTCCGGCCGCCTTCGTGGTCGTAGGTGACACGTTGGAAGAGGCGCTGGAAACCCGGGCGCGGCTCGACACGTTCGTGCACTACGAGAGCGGCATAGCTTCGTTGTCGATTGCTTTGGGGCATGACGTATCCGGTTTTGATCCGGACGGTCCGCTGCCAGAGATTCCGGAGACCAATGCGAGCCGGACAGCGCGTCAGCGAGTGGTCGAATGGGCGCAGCGCGACGGGCTGACGATTCGGCAACTCGCTCAACGCATCGGCGGATACTCAGGGCTCGAGATGGTGGGCACGGCGAAAATGATTGCCGATCAGATGGAGCAATGGCTGGTGGAAGAGGGCTCAGACGGATTCAACGTCATGTTCCCGTATCTGCCGGGCGGTCTTGACGACTTCGTCGACAAAGTCATTCCCGAGTTGCAGAAGCGCGGCTTGTTCCGGCGCGAATACGAAGGCGCGACACTGCGCGAGAATCTGGGATTGCCACGGCCTGAGAACCGTTTTTTTGCCCGATGAAATGACCGACTACTGAACTACTAATCGGTCTATTTCACGGCACGTTCGCGAGTCGACGTGACGCCGGGAACCACGTTCGACTATTCGCCCGTGCGTGCGGTCAGCTCGCCATTCATCGCGCTGCTCACGACAAACTCATACCGTTCCGGTCGGATATGAAATAGCGTCGACTCGCACACGCGATCCGCTGCAGGGCAATCCGTTTGCGCACGCGCCGACCTTTCACTGGGAAATCAGCGGCGCGGAATTGCTCGCCAGCGGCACGGCGCGGCATGAACTCGGCGGCACCGAACTATTCCTGGCTGTCGAACGTTTGACGGATCAGCCGTTGCCGGTGGATTTGGCAGGACGGTTCGAAGTTGCACCGCAGAACGCCGGCTTCGGCTTTCGCCCGGTGTACGTGTTCGGCCGTCAGCGCGACGACAGCAAAGTGTGGAGCTCGGCGCAGTTCATCACGTTCGATAGGTAGTGCGCTTACGCGGTTGCGGCCGCTTCGCGTGGATGCAGGTGGCGGCTGACAGGCCGTCGCAACCTGAAGTGTTCGCGCAGGGTGCTGCCCTCGTAGTCAGTGCGGAAAAGGCCACGTTGCTGCAGAAGCGGAACCACGCCATCGGCGAAATCCTGCAAGCCGCCCGGCAGAACGTCCGGCATCAGATTGAAGCCGTCGGCAGCGCCGCCTTTGAACCAGTGTTCGATATCGTCGGCGATCTGTTCCGGCGTGCCGACGACGACACGATGTCCGCCACCGCCCGCAAGCGCGCGGATCAATTGACGCGCTGTGTATCCATGGGTCCGCGCCTGTGTGAGCGTGGCGTTGAAGAACGTGTGATTGCCATTGCCGTTGCCGGGCAATGAGAGATCGTCCGGCAGGCGTTCGTCGAGTTTCAACCGCTCGACGCTAATGCCCAATATGCCGGCCAGTCGGCTGAGGCTATAGGTCCATGGAATCAGGTCGACCAGCTCATCGCGACGGCGCAGGGCCTCGGCTTCGGTTGCGCCGATGATCGTGGTGAGTCCGGGTAGCACGCGAATTGCGTTGTTGCCACGTCCCCACGTCGCGGCGCGAGATTTCAGTTCGCGCGCATAGGCGGCGGCCTCGTCGAACGACTGCGATGCCGAGAACACGGCTTCCGCGTGGCGGGCCGCGAGTTCGCGTCCGTCAGTTGAGCCGCCGGCCTGGATCAGCACGGGATGACCCTGTGCACTGCGCGGCAGGTTGAACGGACCATCGACACTGAAGTATTTGCCGCGATGGTCGATGCGATGCACCTTCGTGGTGTCGATGAAACGGCCGCTCGCCTTGTCGCCGATAAAGGCATCGTCTTCCCAGCTATCCCACAGCGCCTTCACCACCTCGGTGAACTCGGCTGCGCGCTCGTAGCGTTGCGCGTGATCCGGCACCGCCTCGCGGCCGAAATTGCGGGCTGAGCCGAGATCCGCGGTCGTCACGATGTTCCAGCCGGCCCGGCCCGCACTGAGCTGATCGAGCGTGGCAAAGCGGCGCGCGATGTTATACGGCTCGTTATAACTCGTCGATGCCGTGCCGATTACGCCGATATGCGTCGTGGCCGCAGCAATACCGGCGAGCAATACGGTCGGCTCCAGCGCCGTGATCGGGCGGAAGTCGATCTGATCGGCAATCGAGGCGTTATCCGCGAGAAACACGGCGTCGAATTTCGCCGCCTCGGCAATCTGCGCGACACGAACGTAGTGGGCGATATCGACGAAGGCGCGCGGATCAGCTTCGGGCGTACGCCATGCGGAAGGGACAAAGCCGGAGTGGAGGATATTGACGTTCAGATGAAGCTGGCGCGGCGGGTCGGTTCTCATGGTCTTTTCGAATGCGGAAGCAGCCAGCAACGAACGGACGAACGCTCTGACCGATTCGCCCATTGTCGAATAGCGGATCGTTCGAGACCACGAATGAATTCTGGCATCGATATGCCGGCGAAGACTAAGCGCAGGGCAACGTCGCTATCTGGTGGCGGTTCGCCATGCGCGACGCTTTGCATATCAGAACAAATTGGTTTTCCGCGAGTCCCGCCCAGGCAGACAATCGTTTCTGGATGACGGTACGCACAATACGCTGCCTTTGTTGCCTTTGCCGGAGCATGCCGCTGCTGCAGTGGGTCCGCTTGACCGGGTCCACCGCAGAAACAATGAAACGTCTGCCCTTGCTCAATTCGCGTATATGAAGGCCCCCATTAACTTAACCCGTTCACCGCTTCCGGATCGTATGGAAAAGCTTCCGCGTTCGAGCGAGCCGATCCTGACTGCCTCTGCGCTCACGAAGCGCTTTGATGCAACCGTCGCGCTGTCGAACCTCGATTTCTCGATCCATCCGGGTGAAGTCGTCGCGTTGATGGGCGCCAACGGCGCAGGCAAGTCGACGCTCGTCAAGATCCTAAGCGGCGTGTATGCGCCCGATGGCGGGACCTTGACGCTGCTGGGCAAGCCGTATCGACCCGCTTCGCCCCAAGCAGCCAAACAACTCGGCATTGCCACGGTGCATCAGTCGATTGCCGACGCTGTCGTACCGGCGCTCTCGATTGCGGACAACCTGCTGCTCGACCGCTTGTGCGATCCGGCGTCGCCCTGGCGCGCACCACCGGCGGCGCGCCGTGAGGCGGCGAGGCCGCTTGCCGAGCGGGTCGGGCTGGATGTCGATCTGTCGGCGCCGCTCGGGTCGCTCTCGCTCGCGAGTCAGCAGCTCGTGACGCTGGCGCGCGCACTGGCTTCGCGTCCCAAGCTGCTGATTCTCGATGAGCCCACCGCCAGTCTGTCCGCCGCAGAAGCGGAACGGCTGTTCCTGCGGCTCGAGCCATTGCGTGAGGAGGGTGTCGCGATCCTGCTGGTCTCACATCGGCTGGGTGATCTGCGGCGCATGGCGGATCGGGTAGCGATCGTGCGCGACGGACATCTCGTCGCCGATCTGCACCCGCCGATCGATTTCGACGCTGCCGTCGAGACGATGATTGGACGGCCTCTGCCGCAAGGCCGAACTCAGGATGCGAAAGACGCGGCCGCGCTCGAACCCTGTTTCAGCGTGCGTGATTTCCAATTGACGTCGACCAGTCGCTCATTCGACCTCGACGTCCAGCGTGGCGAGATCGTGGCGATAGCGGGGCCGGTGGGTGGTGGCAAATCGCGCTTCGCAAGAGCGAT
The DNA here is from genome assembly GCF_046026675.1 of Paraburkholderia sediminicola. Classification (GTDB taxonomy): domain Bacteria; phylum Pseudomonadota; class Gammaproteobacteria; order Burkholderiales; family Burkholderiaceae; genus Paraburkholderia; species Paraburkholderia sediminicola_F. The sequence continues at coordinate 1,529,930 of NZ_JAQQEY010000001.1, forward strand.
CTTCGGTGCGGCACATGCGAGCAGTGGTCGGATGGTGCTCGACGGCAAGCCATGGCGTCCTCGTTCACCGGCCGATTCGATTCGCGCCGGCGTGTTCCTCGCCGGCGAGGATCGCTGGCGCACCTCGTTGTTTCCCGACAGCGTGCCGTTCGCATCGATTGCAGGGACGCTCAGCTTTCCGTTTCTGTCGAACTGGTTCAGGCGTGGCGTGGTACGCGAGGCCGCAGAGCGCGATGCCGCGATCGACGCGATCAGAACCTTCGGCATTCGCTGCACCGGCCCCGACGATCGCCTGACACGCCTGTCCGGCGGCAATCAGCAGAAAGTCGTCCTCGCGCGCTGGCATGTCGAACGCGCGCGCTTGTTGCTGCTCGACGAACCGTTTCAGGGCGTCGACGCCGGCGCGCGCGCCGACATCGTCGATACCTTACGGCGGCATGCCCATGAACGCGCGACGATCGTGTTCGTCAGCGATCTCGAAGAGGCTCTGGAGATTGCCGATCGCGTCGTACGGTTCGATCGTGCCACGCTCGAGCGCCCAACTGTTCAACCATTCCATGACGCGAGCTCTGAACTTCATTCATGAAACACCTTACCCCTTCTATTCCCGGCGACGTGGCCTCCGACCAACGGGCGCTGTCAGCATGGCGTAGTTTGCGCGATCACCTGGAGCGGACCGGCATCCTGCTCGTGCTGGCGATTCTGATTGCCGTGTTCGCCATCAGGGAACCGGCCTTTCTGAACATCGACAATCTGTTCAGCATCCTTCAGGCGGTATCGATCGTGGCGTTGCTCGGCATTGGCGTAACGATCACGTTGGCGGCGGGTGGCTTCGATCTCTCGGTGGGCAGCGTGGCTGCTTCAGCTCAGATGGCAGCGAGCTACGTGCTGATCGTCTGGCATGGCAGCGCGCTTGCGGCCGTGGCCGCATGCGTCGCACTCGGCATCGCGGCCGGCCTGTTCAACGGCTTGTTGATCACGCGGCTGCGCGTGCCGGACCAACTGGCGACGCTCGGCACACTGTTCCTGCTGGCCGGTCTGCAACTGATCCCGACTGGCGGCCGGTCGCTCGCAACCGGTACCGTGCTGCCCGATGGCACGGAGGCGAGCGGGATATTCTCCGATGCGTTTCTGGCGTTGGGACGTCTGCGTCTTTTCGATGTCGTGCCGCTGCCGGTCCTGATTCTCATTGCGTTGACGATGCTCGCCTGCATCGTGATGGAGACGACGCGCTGGGGCCGCGTGATCTACGCGATCGGCGGCAATGAGACCGCCGCGCGGCTGGCGGGCGCGCCCACGGCACGCTACCGGATCGCGGCCTACGTTGCCTCAGGGGCAATCGCGTCGTTGGGCGGCGTGCTGATCGCCGCGCGCGTTGGGCGAGGCGACGTCAGCGCCGGACACTCCCTGCTGCTCGACGCCGTGGCGGCTGCGCTGATGGGCTATGCAGTGTGGGGCGCGAAGCGGCCCAATGTGTTCGGCACCGTAGTGGGCGCGGTGTTTGTCGGCGTCCTCCTGAACGGCCTGACCATGCTGAACGCGCCGTACTACATGCAGGATTTCATCAAGGGTGTGCTGCTGGTTCTTGCGCTGGCGTTTACGTTCAGTGTCGGACGGCCCGCGGACTCGCGCGGCTGAGGCCACCGAGTCGCCGGAATGTCGTTTGCCATCCGAAGGAATATCGATTGCCGAATCGTTCAGTTTGCGCATGCGGTGTCCGCTGATAGATTGAGCGAACAGTCATTCAAGCGGAGATTCCCATGGCAGAGATTGGCGAAACGGCTTCATCGAATATCCGCGACGGGAGTAGGCATGCGGTCCGCGTGATCGCTGATGACGCGCAGGCCATCGCGGTGGCGCACGAGCTTGCAGGCCGCCTTGCGCAAGGCGCTGCCGAGCGCGATACCGAACGCCGCTTGCCTCACGAGGAGATCGAGTGGTTCTCGCAATCCGGGCTATGGGCCATCACGGTGCCGAAGGCTTACGGTGGAGCGGGCGTGTCGTTCGTCACGTTGACGGAAGTCATCAAGATCATTGCAGCAGCGGATCCGTCGCTTGGGCAGCTGCCGCAGAATCACTTCGGCCTGGTCGACGTGATCGCGCTAACCGGCTCGGAGGAGCAGAAGAAATATTTCTTCGCCCAGGTGCTGGGAGGCAAGCGTTTCGGTAACGGCTTTTCGGAGAAGGGCACAAAAAACGTGCTCGATCTGAAGACGAGCGTGAAGCAGGACGGCGGCGATTACGTCGTACAGGGCACCAAATTCTATTCGACCGGCGCGCTATTCGCCGACTTCGTTCCCGTGCTGGGGCTCGATAGCGAACGTAAGGGCTGGCTCGCCTATATTCCGAAGGGCACGCCGGGGCTGACCGTGATCGACGACTGGTCGGGCTTCGGTCAACGTACGACGGCAAGTGGCACAGTCGTGTTGGAAAGCGTACGCGTTCCGGCCTCGCATGTGTTGCCGGCGCATCGCGTGTCCGATTTTCCAACGCTCAACGGCCCGATTTCGCAGATTATCCAGGCCGCCATCGACGCCGGCATCGCGAAGGCTGCGCTCGACGACACGCTGACGTTCGTGCGCTCGCGCTCGCGGCCGTGGATCGACAGCGGGGTCGAGCGCGCGAGTGACGATCCGCTGACCGTGCGGGAGATCGGTCATTTGCATATCCAGCTGCATGCCGCCGAAGCCTTGCTCGAACGCGCCGCGCGTGTGATCGACGAGATCGCTGCGGCGCCGGAAACGACCGAAGACGACGTGGCGCGCGCATCGGTTGCCGTAGGCGAAGCGAAAGTGTTGACGACAGAAATCGCTTTGCTGGCAGGCGAAAAACTGTTCGAGCTTGCCGGTACGCAGTCTACGCTCGGTGAACACAATCTCGACAGGCATTGGCGCAATGCGCGTGTACATACGCTGCACGATCCGGTGCGCTGGAAGTATCACCTGGTCGGTAACTACTATCTGAATGGCATCAAGCCGGCTCGTCATCCCTGGAATTGACGCCAGGCGCACTCCTTAACCGAACCCGATCATGGCCAGAGAAATCCGCCTCAACGCATTCGACATGAACTGCGTTGGGCACCAGTCGCCAGGCTTATGGCCGCATCCACGCGACACGTCGTGGCGTTACAAGCAAATCGATTACTGGACCGACCTCGCGAAACTGCTCGAGCGCGGCAAGTTCGACGGTCTCTTCATCGCCGACGTGCTGGGTATTTACGACGTCTTTAACGGCAATGGGGAGGCCGCGATTCGCCAGGCCGCGCAAGTCCCGGTCAACGATCCCGTGCTGCTCGTCTCGGCGATGGCGAACGTGACTGAGCATCTCGGCTTCGGCGTGACCTGCTCGCTCTCGTACGAGCACCCGTATCCGTTCGCGCGGCGCATGTCGACACTCGACCACCTGACCAACGGCCGGGTTGGCTGGAACATTGTCACGTCGTATCTGGACAGCGCCGCACGCAATGTCGGCTTGCCGGCGCAGGCCAATCACGACGAGCGCTATTCGCTTGCCGAGGAATATCTCGAGGTCTGCTACAAGTTGTGGGAAGCCTCCTGGGAAGACGACGCCGTGGTGCGCGATGCCGCGCGAAAGGTCTTCACCGAACCGTCGAAGGTCCATCCGATCAACCACCGTGGGCAGTATTTCGACGTGCCGGGCATTCATCTTTGCGAGCCGTCGCCCCAGCGCACACCGGTGCTCTACCAGGCGGGCGCTTCGAAGCGCGGCAAGGATTTCGCCGCGCAGCACGCCGAGTGCATCTTCATCGCTGCGCCGTCGCGCACGATTCTGAAGAATTTCGTCGCCGATGTCCGGGCACGCGTGAAGTCATTCGGCCGTGATCCGCACGACGTGCTGATTTTCAACCTGCACACGGTGATCACCGGCAAGACATCAGCGGATGCGCACGCGAAGCACGCCGACTATCGCCGCTATACAAGCGACGAGGGCGCGCTCGCGCTGATGTCGGGGTGGACCGGCATCGATCTGTCGAGGTACGACCTTGACGAACCGCTCCGCTATATCGAGAGCAATGCGGTGCAGTCGGCCGTGGAGGCTTTATCGAGCGCGGATCCGACACGCGTGTGGACCGTGCGCGAGATTGCGAAGTGGGGCGGTATTGGCGGACTCGGACCGCTTTCAGTGGGAAACCCGCAGGAGATCGCCGACGAGTTGCAGTCATGGGTCGAGGAGACCGACGTCGACGGATTCAATCTCGCTTATGCATTGACTCACGAGAGCTTCGCGGATTTCGTCGACCTGGTCGTGCCCGAATTGCAACGACGAGGCGTCTACAAGACCGATTACATCAACGGCACGCTGCGCGAAAAGTTGCATGGCGGTGGTCCGCGACTGGCTGAACCGCATCCCGGCGCGGCCTACCGCACGCACACGCCGGCCCATGCCGGATAGCGCCGCGCTTGCTCATAAAACATCGACTAACAGGTTGGAGATCATTGATGAAATCGTTTCTTCGTCGCAAGCTGGATGTGAGCCTTACGTTCCGCACACTCGCCCTGGCTGCGGCCACGATGCTGGCCGGGGCCGCAGCGCACGCGGCTCCGCTCAAGGGTGCGCCCGCACCGTTCGACAAGGGCGGCGTGAAGATCGCGCTCGTCAACTATCTGTCGACGGGCGATTTTTTTCAGGCCTATGAAGCCGGTGCACAAAAGCAGGCCAAAGCGCTTGGCATCGATCTGCGCATCTATGAAGGCCGTCAGGATGCGGCCGAGCAACGTGAACAGATCCAGCAGGCGATCAGCCTCGGTGTGTCCGCAATTATCGTGAATCACGGTTTGCCTGAATCGCTCAAGGACGTCGTGCAGCGCGCGTTGGATAAAGGCATCAAGGTCGTCGCGTTCGATGTCGATCTGGGCAATCCGAAGGTGCCGCAGATCGAGCAGAGCGATCGCGATCTGGCAGCGCTGTTGCTCGATCAGGCGGTGAAAGATAACGGCGATACCTTTGCCGCCGGCTACGTGTACGTAGCCGGATTCGCACCGCTCGACCGGCGCGATGCGGTATGGCGTGACTTCAAGGCCGCTCATCCGAAGGTTCAGGAGAAGGCGCGCTGGGGCACGGTGGACAATCCGATCGCGCAGTCGGTGGCCAACCAGGCTGCTGCGGCCTATCGCGCGCATCCTGAGATTCGTGTGGTGTTCGCGCCTTACGACGAATTCGCACGTGGCGCGAAGCTCGCGGCGGACGAGGCGAACCTGTCGTCGAAACTGCGCATTTACAGCGCTGATATTTCGACCTCCGATATCGAGGCGATTCGCGCGCCGAATAGCGCGTGGGTGGCGACCGCGGCGACCAATCCGGCGGTGGTCGGCGCGGTGTCCGTACGGGCCGCGGCCTTGCTTCTCGCGGGGCAGACGCTCGAGCACCGGATTGTCGTCAAGCCAACGCTGATTACGCGCGACGATCTGGTGAAGAACAACATCAAGACGATTGCCGAGCTCGGCGATAAATTCCCGGCATTCCGTTCGAGCGATGCTGCCACGGCAGCGTGGATTCCGGCAGCGGATTGAGCCTCGTTAAGGGCCGCACGGAGTTGTCGTGCGTAACCGCGTCGGGAACACGTCAAATGCGGGGCGGGGCGTCGTAGTACGGCCGCCCGGCCAGCACTGTGCGGAACCCCGCTGTCAATCATTTCCTTTGGACTTCCATGAGCAAACGTAGCGGACACTTGCGCCTCGGCGCTTTCCTTTACCCTGCCGGACACCACATTGCAGCGTGGCGGCATCCCGAGGCACAGGCGGACGCCGGCGTTAACTTCCGTCACTACGTCCGGCTCGCGCAAGCAGCCGAGGCCGCGAAATTCGATCTGATCTTTCTCGCCGACGGCGTGGGAACACGCGGCGACAACGTCGACTTTCTGAGCCGCACGGCGCACAGCTACGTGGCGCAGTTCGAGCCGATCACGTTGCTGTCGGCGTTGGCGGCTGTGACCGAGCGCATCGGTCTGGTCGGCACAGCCTCGACAAGCTTCAACGAGCCGTACCACATTGCCCGCAAGTTTGCCTCGCTCGATCACATCAGCGGGGGGCGTGCGGGTTGGAATCTGGTCACCTCGTCGAGCGAGCATGAAGCAAAGAACTTCAACCGTGACAAGCATTTCGACCACGCCGAGCGCTATGCGCGCGCCGCTGAGTTCGCGGAAGTCACAGGGGGCCTATGGGACAGCTGGGAGGACGACGCGTTCGTCCGCAACAAAGCCGAAGGGCGTTTCTTCGACCCCGCCAAACGGCACGTGCTGGATCACAAGGGACGTTTCTTTCAGGTCAAGGGCCCGTTGAATGTCGCGCGCTCTCCGCAGGGGCATCCGGTCGTCGTGCAGGCCGGGTCGTCTGAAGCCGGCCGGGACCTCGCAGCGAAGACGGCCGAGGTGATTTTCACAGCGCAGCAAACGTTGCAGGACGCGGCGGACTTTTACGCGGATGTGAAGGGACGCATGGCGGCTTACGGCCGTCATCCGGACGATCTGAAGATCATGCCGGGCGTATTTCCGATTGTTGGCCGCACTGAAAGCGAGGCGAAAGAGAAGTTCGAGCAGTTGCAGTCGCTCGTCGATCCGAAAGTCGGACTTGCGCTCGTATCCGGACTGACCGGTGGGTTCGATCTCTCGGACTATCCGCTCGACGGGCCGATCCCTGAGCTGCCCGAAACGAATGCGAGCAAGAGCCGTCAGGTGTTGACGATCGAACTGGCTCGCCGCGAGAACCTCACGATCCGCCAACTCTATTTACGGGTCGCGGGTGCGCGCGGTCATTGGCAGCTCGTCGGCACGCCGGCGCAGATCGTCGATCAACTCGAAGAGCGCTTTGTGAATCATGCCGCCGACGGTTTCAACGTGATGCCGCCGGTGCTGCCGGATGGTTTGACCGATTTCGTCGAATTGGTATTGCCGGAGTTGCGGCGACGCGGGTTGTTCCGCGAGGACTATGAAGGGCGCACGCTGCGCGAGAATCTCGGATTGCGGCGGCCGAAAAGCCGCCATGCTCCTGTACTTCAATCCGGCGCATAACTTTCCACGATTCGTTATTTCCTCCCGGCGCAGCCGTCGCCTACGCTGAAACGATAGATGCATGCGTCTACTGCCGCCGCGCGTTGCGTACCGCGGCCATAGTCGTTTTAACGTGATGAGGATGCGAACATGAGCGATATCGTCATCGATGCACCGGTGTCTGCCGCGACGGTCGAGGCAAACTTGAACTACCTCGAGTTCACCGGCGAGAAGCCGGTGTCGTACCAATACGAACCGCCGCCGGGCGTTCCGAAACGTAGTGGCGTGTACCGGCCGCATCGGGTGAACATTTCAAATGCCCGCGTCGCGCCGCCGCCTGGCGCGTTGTCGCTCGATCGTAACGGCTTCGAACTGCATCGGCACGCTAGCGCGCTGAACGATTTCTCCGATCCGGCAACGATTGAATCTGTCTACTATCGCGAAGCGGAGCAGTTGCTGAAACAGGCCACCGGCGCTCGCCGGGTGGTCGTGTTCGATCACACGCTGCGTGACGGCAATCCTGAGCGCAGCAATGGTGTGAGGGAGCCGGTCAAGTACATCCATAACGACCAGACTTTTGTGTCGGGGCCGCGCCGGGTGCGCGATCATCTGCCGACAGGTGAAGCGGAGCGGTTGCTGCAAGGCCGTGTGGCAATCGTCAATCTGTGGCGTCCAATCGGAGAAACGGTGCAATCGTCGCCGCTCGCGCTATGCGATTCGCGCAGTATCACGCTCAACGATCTGGTCGCATCAGATCTGGTTTATCCCGACAAAGTCGGCGAGACGTATGCGTTGGTCTTCAATCCGCGGCACCGTTGGTACTACTTCCCGCAGATGTCGCCCGATGAATTCCTGCTGCTGAAGATTTACGATTCGGCGGGCGACGGCATCGCGCGTCTCACGGCCAATACGGCTTTCGACGACCCCACGTCGCCGGCCGATGCGCCGCCGCGCCGGAGCATCGAATTGCGCACGTTGTTGTTCTTTTGAGTGCCGGCGTTGAGCGCGCCGGCACGCCGTGAAATGCAGGGCAGCCGATAGTGGGACGCGTCTGCTGCAGCATCGCAGAATCTGCAATATCGAAAGCGTGAATTCTTGTTTGTTTGTGACGCAGCGTTTGGTTAGCATGCGGCGTTCGGGTCGTTGCCTTACTTCTTTGGTCGACGCAGCTTTTGTTTTTCGTCGGACGAGGTGAGCGTAACGCTTGCCCGGTGCGTTTTCACAGCTCTCACGCCTTCGACATGTCAAGCCTCCATGCATCCAGCGCCGGCCAGCAGGCCACCGGCGTGACACGACGGCTGGCCGCCGCGATCGCTCAGGCGTCGCCGTCCCGCGACGCCGACGCCATTGCCGCCGCAAGACGCGGCATCCTCGACTTTCTCGCTGCCGCCTTTGCCGGCGCGAGCGACAGCGGCTATCAAAAACTCCTGGCAGTCAGCGCCAACGACTCGCGCGGCGAAGCATCGGTAATCGGTAGCAGCGCCCGTGCATCGGCGCAGCAGGCTGCGTTGCTCAACGGTTACGCCGGGCACGCACTCGATTACGACGACGTGCATAGCAGCGTAAGAGGCCATCCCGCGACGGTATTGCTGCCTGCGCTGTTCGCGCTGGCGCAAACACGCGGCAGCAGTGCGCTCGACGTGCTCGACGCCTACGTCGTCGGCGTCGAAACGATGGCGCGCGTCGGTCTTGCACTCGGCAGCCGGCACTACGAGCAGGGCTTTCATAACACCGCGACATTGGGCGCGCTTGGCGCGGCAGCCGCAGTGTCTCATCTGCTGAGGCTCGATGCCGGTGCCATTGAGAACGCGCTGGGTCTTGCCGCCACGCAGTCCGCCGGCCTACGCCTGCAGTTCGGCAGCGAAGCGAAACCCTTGCATGCCGGGCTCGCCGCGCGCGCTGGTTTATTCGCCGCTGAACTCGCAGCGGCGGGACTGCAGGGCTCGCCGGAAGCACTGGACGGACCGGTCGGCTTTTTCGCAGTCTTCAGCGGCGGCGCCGCGCAACCCGAACGCGTGCTCGACGGTTGGGGCGCACCCTGGCAAATCGCCGTCCCGGGCCTGTACTTCAAGCCGTGGGCGTGCTGCACGGCGACGCACTACGCCGTGCATGCCGCATTGACATTGCGCGACACACACCGTCTCACGCCGGAGGACATTGCCGAGGTGACGGTGATATTTCCGCCCGGCGGCGACACACCGCTTTCCAGACATTTGCCTTCAACCGGTCTCGAAGCGCGCTTTAGTGTTGCCTACGCAGTCGCGGCCGCACTGACGGATGGTTCTCCCAGCGTGGCCACATTCGCCGATGTGCCCGTGCGCGACGACCTGATCGCGCTCGCGCGACGCGTGGCAAGCCGTCATGATGAAACCGCCGCGCGCGCGTCGACCGATCCGGCCACGCGCTTCTCGACCGTCGAGATCGTATTGCGCAACGGGACGGTACTGAGCCATAAGACCGATCGCCTCTACAGCGCGACGGATCTGGCCGCGAAATTCGCGGACGCCACCGGTCACGACGAACGTCTCGCGTTTATCCCAGCGCATATCGACACGATGCAGAGCGCCGCCGACCTCGCTTCCCTTTTCAATGTCTTCGCACAGATCCACGTATGAGCACGAATAACAGCAGTACCCGCAGGCAGATGCGTCTTGGGCTCTTCATTCAGGGTGCGGGACACCACGTCGCCGGCTGGCGGCATCCTGACGCGCAGGCGGGCAGCGAGAATCTCGCGCTGATGCAGCGCATCACGCAGACTGCTGAACGCGCCAAGTTCGACATGGTCTTTCTCGCCGACGGCCTCACCAGCGGACCCGATGCGCATCCGTCGATGGCGATGAGGCTTGAGCCGCTGTGCCTGCTGTCGGCGCTCGCCATGGGCACGCGTCATATCGGTCTCGCGGCTACCGCGTCGACCACGTATAGCGAGCCGTATCACGTCGCGCGCGCGTTTGCGTCGCTGGATCATCTGAGCAGCGGACGCGCGGCCTGGAACGTCGTGACGACTTCGTACGACCGCACGGCCGCGAACTTCACGCGTGGCAATCATCCGGATCACGCGCTGCGCTATGAAATGGCGGGTGAGTTCGTCGATGTCGTCAAGGGACTGTGGGACAGCTGGGATGACGACGCGGTGCTCAAGGACAAGGCGCGTGGCGTCTACTTCGATCCCGCCAAGGTGCATACGCTGGATCACAAGGGCCAGTTCTTCGCCGTCAAAGGCCCGTTGAATGCGTCGCGGCCGCCCCAGGGGCATCCCGTGGTGATTCAGGCCGGCTCGTCCGGACCGGGACAGGACCTGGCGGCGCGCACGGCGGAGGTGGTGTTCACCGCGCAGCAGACGATTGAAGAAGCGCAGGTTTTCTATCGCGACCTGAAAGGCCGGTTGCCGAAATTTCGCCGTGAGGGCCAGCAGTTGCACGTGATGCCGGGCGTGTTTCCTGTCATCGGCAGGACGGAGCAGGAAGCGAAAGACAAATACGCGCAGTTGCAGGAATGGACCGATACGTCTGGCGCATTGTCACTGTTGTCCGATCGGCTCGGGCACGACGTGTCGAAGTATCCGCTCGATGGTCCGCTGCCGGAGCTGCCGGAATCCGATCAATTGAAAAGCCGTGCCAAGCTGCTGACCGATCTCGCACGCCGCGAGAGTCTGACTTTGCGCGAGCTGTATTACCTGGTGGCCGGCGCGCGTGGGCACCGCATCGTTTGGGGCACGCCTGTGCAGGTGGCGGATGCGCTGGAAGAGTGGTTTACGGGCGAAGCAGCCGACGGCTTCAATATCATGCCCCCGTATTTTCCGGGTGGTCTCGACGATTTTGTCGAACTCGTCGTGCCGGAGTTGCAGCGGCGTGGGTTGTTCCGCACCGAATATAGCGGCACTACCTTGCGCGATCACCTCGGTTTGCAGCGGCCCGTGAGCCGCTATGCGGGGCAGTGAGGCTCGAGAAGTAAAACGCGGAAAACAAAACGCGGCGTCTGCTGGGCAGACGCCGCGTTTTTTTCAAGCTTGCATCCTAAGCCGCGCCGTACTCGCAGGTCCAGATCGTCCAGATCGTCTAGATCGCGAAGTGGCGCAGATTCAGTGCCAGCGGTGTGCGGGGCGGCGCCGCGTGTGCCGTCTCCGGCGCGGACGGCGTATGCGCCAGAAACTCACGTGTACGCGGACTGACCGGCGCGCGGAACAGCGCGTTAGCCGGACCGTGTTCGACAATCACACCGGCCTCGGTGAAATATACTGCATCGCTCACTTCTTCGGCAAAGCGCATCTCGTGCGTGACGAGCACGCAGGTCATGCCGTCCCTCACCAGATCGCGGATGACGGTCAGCACTTCGCCCACGGTCTCCGGGTCCAGCGCCGAGGTCACCTCGTCGAAGAGGATCAGATCCGGCTGCATCGCGAGCGCGCGTGCAATCGCCACGCGCTGTTGCTGGCCGCCCGACAGCTCACCCGGGTACGCATGGGCCTTGTCCGCAAGGCGCACTTTCTTCAGCAGATCGTAAGCGGTGCGGGTGGCGTCGGCTTTGTCGCGCCCCAGGATGCGCACGGGCGCGACAACCAGATTGTCCAATACGCTCAGATGCGGAAACAGGTTGTATTGCTGGAACACGAAACCGACGCGCTTGCGTAGTTCGATCTCGTCGCGTTCAGAGGCAAGCTGGTCGACACGGGTACCGTCCACTTCGATCTCGCCGTGCTGGGGACGCAATAGCCCGGTAATGCAGCGCAGAATCGTCGACTTGCCCGACCCGGATGGTCCGATGATCGACACGGCCTGCCCGCGGAACACGTCGAGGTCGATACCCTTGAGCACGGGCGTCGAGCCGAATGACAGATGCACGTCGCGTAACCGGACCAGAGGGCGCACGGCCGCGGCAGCGGCTGCGGATGCGGCGGGAGCGAGCGAGACATCAGCTGAAAGCATAGCGTTTCTCAAGAAGGCGGGTGAAGCGCGCGATCGGGTAGCAGTAAGCGAAGAACAAGCCGAGCACGGTGAAATAGACGAGGACTGTGAAATCCGCGCGCGCCACGGTATTGCTCGCCACCTGCGCGGTGTCCAGCAGATCGTGCACGCCTACCAGCGACGCGAGCGCGGTCGCCATGGTGATGCTGGCGTACAGGTTCATCCACGGCGGCAGCATCCGCTTCACACATTGCGGCAGGATGATCCAACGGAACACCTGGGTCCGGCTGAACGCAAGCGAACGTGCCGCGTCCCACTGCGCGTGAGGGATTGACTGGATCGCGCCACGGAAGATCTCGGCGAAGTTGGCGCTGGCAGGCAGCGCGAGACCGAGCGTGACCTTGAACCAGTCGGGAAACGGCACGATGTGTTGACCGAGCGCGATTTCGAATGGGAACACGTAGGTCGAAAAATAGATCAGCACGAGCAATGGGGCGTTTCGAAACACCTGCACATAGCTGCGAACAATCAGCCGGACGCCCCGTATCGGCGACAGCAGCAAGGGGCCGAGCGCGAGACCGGCAAGTGTGCCGAGCGCGATGGCAAGCAGGCTGATTTCGATGTTGACCCATAGGGATTTGCCGAGCGCCGGCACCCACGTAATGAGTGCGGCGAGTGCGGGATAGCTTGGGCCATGTGCGATCTCGTGCTCGGCGAGCGCCAGCATGGCGGCGACGCCGACCACGCTGGCAAGCGCAAAGAGGGAGCGGTACCGGCCGTCCCGCTCGGGCACGGTAATGGATTCAGTGGCCATAGCCTGGCATCCTCAGACGGACTTCGAGCCAGCGTCCTGCGCGATTGATCGCAAAGGTCAGTGCACCGAAGAACAGCAGGATCAGGATCATCAACTCGAGCACGTTGTCGCGCTGCGTCCAGATCATGATCGATGCATACGTGATGTCGCCGACGGCGATCGCGGAAGCGACGGTGGTCATCTTCACCAGGTCGACCATATTGTTGACGAGCGCGGGCAGGGCAAAGCGCAGCGCGAGCGGCAACTGAACGCTCCAAAGGCGCTGGCGGCGGCTGAAACCGAGCGACTGGGCCGCTTCGAGCGTGGTGCGCGGCACCGCTTCGATACCGGCGCGCAGGGCTTCGGCATGAAACGCGCCCTTGTGCAGCGAGATGACGATCGCGCTCCAGATGAACGGCGTCAGCGGATTGCCGCCCAGATTGCGCAGTGCCTCGCTGATCAGCATATTGATCACCAGAAAGGCGCAGAAGAGCTGCACGAGCGTCGGCGTATTACGCGTGATCTCGACGAACACGCGAGCGGGGCGCGCAAGCGCCGGACGCTGTGAAGTGAGCAGCGCCGCCAACGCCACACCGGCGCCCAGACTACCGAGCGCCGTCACGAGCGAGAGTTCCAGTGTGACCAGCATGCCGTGCAGAAACGACGCGAGTTCGTCAGGCGCGAGCACGAAACTGTAGTTCAGCCCGACCTTGCTGATCGTGTCGACCACGCTAGTGGCGGCGTGCGAGAGCACTTGCGTCGACTCGCTCATGCACCTTGCGCCTTGTACTTCGCATGCAGATCGAGCACGGCTTGCGAGGGCTGCATGCCGTTCTTGTGTTCGACGTCGATCAGCCAGCCGCTGCGATGCCAGTCCTGCACGATTTTCTCGAGCGCGCTTTGCGTATCCGTTTCACCCTTGCGAACCCAGATCACAGACGGCGACGGAATCAGCTCGTTCGATACGGGGATCGTGTAATCCTTCCAGTCCGGATTGCGTGCGACAAGCAGGCGTAGCGTAGGGGCAACGTGAACCGCGGCGACGCAGTTATTGCCGCGCAGCGCGAGCAGCGATTCCGGCTGGCCACGAAATGCCTTCACCTGTGCGCCATATTCTTCGGCGAGCGGCTTCGTATAGTTGCTGCCCTGCGAGACGCAGACGGGCTTGCCGCGTACGTCGCTCCAGGTCTTGATGCCGCTGTCCTTGCGCGTAATCAGCGCACCGCCGATTTCCTCAAACGGCGTGGGCGGGTAGGAGAAAAGCTCCGCGCGTTCCTTGATGACTTCCATGTTGGCGATCAGGGCATCGACCTTGCCTTGCTGCAGGAACTGCACACGGTTCGACGGCTGGACCGGCGTCAGTTCCACGTCGACGCCGAGGCGTTTCGCGACGTCGTTCGCGAGATCGATATTAAAGCCGAGCGGCTTCTGCGTGGCCGGGTCCAGCGAGCCGAACGGTGGCCCTGACAGGATCACGCCGATGACGATCTTGTGCCGCTGATGAATCCGATCGAGTGTCGTATCGGCGTGGGCGGCACTGGCGCCCAATGCTGCGAAAAGCGTCACGGCGCGCAATGCGCGCTGGAGGGTGGGGCGGGTCGGTCGGCTGAACATGAAAGAGTAGGCGGAAGTCAGGTTGGATCCTGATATCGCTCCGGCCGATCGGCGTGACTTCGTTGCTATGAGGCCACCAGGACTCGCCGGAAGAGAAATACAGGACGCGATTCGGGACTGCCTATTTTCGGCATGTGTGACGCCGGAAAGAACCAAGGATTTTTCATACCGTTATCTGATTCGCGCATTTATGCAGACGCGAGCGTCGTTGAAACGGAGAAATGGATGCTGCGGCGGATTTGGTCGGCTGTGCACCGGCTGTGTGTGCCGCGCTATATCCGGCTGACACGTTTGCTCCTGTGGCAGCACGCCGGCATGCTGTGAAAAGCACACCGGCGTGCTTGTGCGGCTAGCGGGTTGACGCTCAGAATCAGAAATCCAGCCCCGGCCCACCTGCGCCCGGACCGCCCGGCTGGCCGGCTGCCGGCGCATCCTTCGGTGCTTCATGAACGGTGGCATCGGTGGTCAACAGCAGACCCGCAACCGAAGCCGCGTTTTGCAGCGCCGTACGCGTGACCTTGGTCGGATCGAGCACGCCCGATTCCACGAGGTCACCGTATTGGCCGGTCTGTGCGTTGTAGCCGAAGTTGCCCGTACCCTCCGCCACTTTCGCGACCACGACGCTGGCTTCTTCACCGGCGTTCGTCACGATCTGGCGCAGCGGTTCTTCGAGTGCGCGCAGCACGATCTTGATGCCCGCATCCTGATCGGCGTTCACACCTCTAAGTCCGCTGATGGCCTGCTTCACGCGGATCAGCGCGACGCCGCCGCCCGGCACGATGCCTTCTTCGACCGCAGCGCGCGTGGCGTGCAGCGCGTCGTCTACACGGTCTTTCTTTTCCTTGACTTCGATCTCGGTCGCGCCGCCCACCTTGATGACCGCCACGCCGCCCGCCAACTTCGCCACACGCTCCTGCAGTTTTTCGCGGTCATAGTCGGAGCTCGCTTCCTCGATCTGCGTGCGGATCTGCTTCACACGCGCTTCGATGTTCTTGCTGTCGCCGGCGCCGTCGATGACCGTGGTGTTCTCCTTGCCCACCTCGATGCGCTTGGCTTGGCCCAGTTCAGCCAGCGTTGCCTTTTCGAGCGTCAGGCCGGTTTCTTCAGCGATCACCTTGCCGCCGGTCAGGATCGCGATGTCTTCGAGCAGCGCCTTGCGGCGGTCGCCGAAGCCCGGCGCCTTGACCGCGACGGTCTTCAGAATGCCGCGAATGTTGTTGACCACGAGCGTAGCCAGCGCTTCGCCTTCCACATCTTCCGCGATGATCAGCAGCGGGCGGCCGGCTTTGGCGACCTGTTCCAGAATCGGCAGCAGATCGCGGATATTCGACACCTTCTTGTCGTGCAGCAGCACGAACGGGTTGTCGAGCACGGCAACCTGTTTGTCCTGATCGTTGATGAAATAGGGCGACAGGTAGCCGCGATCGAATTGCAGACCTTCCACCACGTCAAGTTCATCGTCGAGCGACTTGCCGTCTTCGACGGTAATAACGCCTTCCTTGCCGACCCGGTCGATCGCTTCGGCGATACGTTGGCCGATCGACTCTTCGCCGTTGGCCGAGATCGTTGCGACCTGGGCGATTTCCTTGCTGGTCGTGGTCGGCTTGCTGATCTTCTTCAGTTCGTCGATCGCGGCGATCACGGCCTTGTCGATGCCGCGCTTCAGGTCCAGCGGGTTGAGGCCTGCCGCGACGTATTTCTGGCCCTCACGCACGATGGCTTGCGCAAGCACGGTCGCGGTGGTGGTGCCGTCGCCGGCGGCGTCGCTGGTGCGCGAGGCGACTTCCTTCACGAGTTGCGCGCCGATGTTCTGCACGCGGTCCGCCAATTCGATTTCCTTGGCGACCGAGACGCCGTCTTTCGTCACCACCGGCGAGCCGAAGCTACGCTCCAGCACCACGTTGTGGCCCTTCGGACCGAGCGTGACCTTGACCGCGTTGGCCAGAATGTTGACGCCCTCGACCAGTTTCGAGCGGGCGACGTCGCTAAAAATAATCTCTTTTGCTGCCATGGTTTGATGCTCCGTTCGTTATTGCGTGACGACTGCGACGACATCCTCTTCGCGCAGCACGAGCAATTCGTTGCCGTCGACTTTGACCGACTGGCCGGCGTACTTGCCGAACAACACGCGCTCGCCGACTTTCAGGTCGGGCTCGATACGTCTGCCATCGCTATCGCGCTTGCCCGGTCCAATGGCGATCACTTCGCCCTGGTCCGGCTTTTCTGCTGCGCTTTCGGGAATGACGATGCCTGAAGCAGTTTTGGTTTCCTGGTCGAGACGCTTGACGATCAAGCGGTCATGCAAGGGACGTAGGCTCATGGTTCGACTTCCGCGATTGAAATTTGGCACTCGTCGTTGGTGAGTGCTGACCGGAATCGAGTATAGAAAGATGCCGCGCGACGCTCCAATAACGGATTCATCGATCCTTATCGGCGATTGGCATTTCAGAAACGCGCATATCCATAGCTTGATTCGCTGGTTTTGCAAGGTGGGGCGCGTCCCTATACTGATCCGTCGAATCGGCACGTCCCATCGGGATGCCGATACACGCTCCCAGGGCAATCAGCCGGATCAAGCCTGATCCGCGCGCTTATACAAGGAATGACGGCATGCAGGTCTCTCAGGAAAGCACGGCACGTGCGCGACTTCGGGCGGCGCTCAGCGCGTTGCCGGCGCTCGCTAAAGCGATCGGCGAAGATGCCGCGCAACGCGAGGTGCGGCGCGAGTTGCCGTTCGACCGTTTCGCATTGTTTCGCGAATCGGGGCTCGGCGTGCTCCGTTTTCCGGTCGAGTGGGGCGGCCTCGGCGGTTCGCTGGAAGATCTCTTTCATGTGATCGCCACGCTGGCTGCGGAAGAGTCGAATGTCGCGCATGCGTTGCGGATTCATTTCGACCTGACCGAGCAGTTGGTGCTGTCGCCGCGTTCCGCCTTCAACGACACGCAGATCGAGCGTGTACGGGAAGGGGCAATCTTCGGCGGTGCGTCGACGGAGCTCGGCACAGCGAGGCCCGGTGAAATCGTCACCAGGCTGGTGCGCGATGGTGAGCACTTTCGCGTAACGGGCAAAAAATATTATTCAACGGGCACGGCGTTCTCCGACTACGCGCGTATCAACGTGCAGGACGAGAACGACGAGAAGGTGTCGATTGTCATCCCGGTCTCGCGTGAAGGCCTGCAGGTGCTCGACGATTGGGACGGGATGGGTCAACGCATGACGGCGAGTGGCAGTCTCGTGCTCGACAACGTGCAGGTATTTGCCCATGAAATTGCAACACGCGGCTATACGAGTCTTGCAGGCCGACATGGCAGCGCGGTGAGGCAATTGCATCTGGTAACGGTCGCGGCAGGTATCGTGCGCAACATTCTTGCGGACGCGCGGCGCTATGTGACGCAATACGGGCGCCCGGTGTTGCATAGCCCGGCTCCCTCGGCACGCGAGGACGGCTTCGTGCAGCAGGTGGTGGGTGATCTCGCAGCGCACAGCCTGTCGATCGACGCGCTGGTTGCGCAAAACGCACGCACCCTGGATCGCTCCGCAAATGCAATCCGCAGCGGCGCAGCCAATGCGGAAGACCTCGTGCTGGAAGGGTCCTTGGCTACCGCCAAAACGCAACTGGTGGTCAGCAAGCTGGCGCTCTATGCGGGCGAGCGTCTGTTTGAAATCGGCGGGGCATCGGCCACTGGGCGAGCGCACAATTTCGACCGTCACTGGCGCAATCTGCGGACGATCTTCAGCCACAACCCATTGCTGCATAAAGCACGCGTGATCGGCGATTACGAGTTGAACGGCGTAATCACGCATCTGACTGAAGGGCGCGTTTTCTGAAACGCCGGGAAAAACGCCACGATCCATTCACCCCTCATCCAATCATTGAATGCCATGAGCCGAGATCTACTATTGCTGTTGGAACCGGGCTTCACCGATCCGAACCACCCCGGTGAGCGTTTTATCTGTCCGGATGGCGCGCCTATCGAAGGATTGCTCGCGAGCGACCCGGCGCTCAACGCACGCCTGGACATTCGCCGCTTGCCGTTCCCGCGTCCGCGCGCCGTGGTGGTGGAGGCACTCGATGCTGAGCACCAGAGTTTGCCGGTGTTGATTTTCGGCGACGAACAGCCTGCGCCGGCTGATGCCCAGACGCTGGGCGAGAAGCGCTTCGTGACGGATACGCGCCGGATACTCGACCTGCTCGCGCAGCGTCACGGTTTTCCGAAGGTGCATTGACGCGGTGACTGCGCGGAGGCCGGCCGTCGATCCTGAGGGCGCCTCGTCACACGGTTCAGAAACAACGGTGGCACCCGATTCTCACTGGGTGCCACCGGACCTGCATCAGAACTGATGCTTGATACCTGCCGAGACAGCCACCTGTTTGTCGGTGGCGGACGGCGTGAGATAGCCGATCGCAGCGACCGCGGACCGGCCCAGCGAGTCCGTACCGCTGGCGTGCTGATAGGCGCCGGTCAGGTACAGATCGGTGGCTTTCGATAGCGAGTACGCACTCGTGAGATTCAACTGCTCGTATTTCGCGCTGCCCTTGCCGCCGACGCTTCCTCCTTCCGTATAGTCGAACGATGTGCCGAAGCGCAGGAACGGTGTGGCCTGATAACGCAGGCTTGCACTAACGGTACTGAGCGTTGTCGAGCCGCTGTAGTTGAGCGAATTGAGCGACGCGTTCGAGCCCAGTCCGCGGAACTGCGTATTCGAGTAGGCCGCGCCGAAGATCGCACCGCCGCTCGTATAGGTTGCCGCAACCGAAACGGTCTGCTGTGTGTGTGCCGAGGCAAAGCCGGCGATGGCCGGATTGGACTCGGGGGCGGTAGCCGACCCGGCGGAACCCAGGTTATTGCCCGTGGTGCTCGCATTGGCGTTGGAGCCGTAGAGGGAGGTATTCGGATTGCGTGCATTGACGATCGCCGCAGCGAACGCGAATGCGCCGCCGGTGTAGCTGGCGCCTGTGGACCATAGCTGGTTCTGCGTGACATTGCCGGCCACACCGCCGACGCTGTACAGCGCGCCGAAACGGAACCCATTGAAAGAATCCGACTGGTACTTGATCGAATTGTTAATGCGGTGCGTGAAGTTCAGATTGTCATAGTCGGCCGGATGGATCGAAAGGTTGCCCCCAAACCAGACGTAGAGCAATGGGGATACGAAATCCACCGACGTATCGCCCTGACGTCCCAACGTGAACGTGCCGTAGCGGTCGGCATTGACACCCACCCATGCCTGGCGGCCGAACTCGGTGCCCCCTTGTCCCAGTGTGCCGTTATTCACGCTGAGCCCGCTTTCAAGCTGGAACACCGCCTTCAATCCACCGCCCAGATCTTCCACGCCTTTCAGGCCCCAGCGGCTCGACGACAGGCCTGATGTGCCGCTATCGAACTGCGACACCTGTGTGCCGCCTCCAGGTTTGCCGGAAGCGGACGTGGCAGCGGTTTGTACGTTGTTCGTATACGTGAGGTTGCCCGTGACGATCCCATACAGCGTGACGCTGCTTTGGGCACTTGCTGTGCCGGCCATTAAAGATGAAACGCCAAATGCGAAAAGCAGTTTTTTCATGGTTGTTCGAATCAATATTGAAAGAGCGCGAGAGAAGTGATGCGTCGAGGGTCACGGTGAAGCGACGAGTCACGATAAGCAAAACGAACTTATTGAACAAACAAGAAAATTCGATATGGATATCGGTTGCTTTCCTCAAAAATGCGCTTAAACGGCGATCTTTAAGCAATAACGACAACCGTCTGCATTAGATATGCAATCCTGAATTAATTCGTTCTTTTGTCGTGTGGCGGTTGATATCTTGCGGCGCATCCGATAGATATTGCGGAGCTCTGCCGGTGGCATGACGCTTCGCATTCGAAGAGAGTAACCATGAGCCAACACAGAGGATTTCATTCCGGACGACGTCACGCTTTGCTTGGGCTCGCGGGCAGTGCGGCCGGCATCGCGCTCGGCCCATTCACACCGTTGGCGCAGGCGGCGGTTCAGGCCAGCACGGTGTCGCCTCGACACGGTGGCCGGCTGACGGTACTGGTGAATCCGGAGCCGAACGCACTGGTCAACTTCGCGACCACGGCGGGCGCGGAACAGAGGATCAGCCCGAAGGTCACTGAAGGTTTGCTGGCCTATGACTTCAACGTGCAACCGCGCGCGCAGCTTGCAACCACCTGGGCGATCAGTCCCGACGGTTTGCAGTACACGTTCAGGCTGCGAGAGGGCGTGCGCTGGCACGACGGTCAGCCGTTCACGTCGAAGGACGTGGCGGTGTCGATCGGGCTGCTGAAGCAGTATCATTCGCGTGGCCGCTCGACCTTCGCCAACGTGCTTGAAGTGCAGACGCCGGACTCGCACACGGCGTTGCTGAAGTTATCGAAGCCTGCACCGTATCTGATCTATGCGCTTGCCGCGTCGGAATCGCCGATCGTGCCCGCGCACATTTACGGCAGCGGCAATCCGCTGGAGAATCCCCATAACATCGACCCGATCGGCACGGGACCGTACCGGTTCAAGCGTTGGGAGCGGGGTAGTCATGTGGTGTTCGTGCGCAATCCTGACTACTGGGACGCGCCCAAGCCGTATATCGACGAACTGATCGTGCGTTTCATCAACGATCCCGCGGCGCGTGCCGTCGCACTCGAAACCGGCGAGCTGGACCTGGCCGGTGAGAATCCGGTGCCGCTTCTCGACATCCAGCGCTTGCAGGCACTGCCTCATCTAGCACTGGAAACGCGTGGGTATAGCTACAACGCTGCGCAAACACAGCTGCAGTTCAATCTCGACAATCGCTATCTGGCGAAGCAAAAAGTTCGCGAGGCGATTGCGCACAGCATCGATCGGCAGACAATCCTGAAGTCGGTCTGGTACGGCTACGGGATCGTTGCGCCTTCACCGATCAGCCCACTGTTGACCCAGTTCTACGATCCGAGCGTGCCGACCTTGCCGTACGATCTCGCCAAAGCGGAGCAATTGCTCGATGAGGTGGGTTTGCCGCGGCAGTCCAATGGCTTCCGCTTTCCGCTGACGATCGATTTCAACCCCTACGATTCGACTTTCGCGCGCCTTGCCGAATATTTACGGCAGACGTTGCGGCGCGTGGGGATCGAGTCGACCGTGCGCTCGCAGGATTTCGCCGCCTATGTGAGGCGGATCTACACCGATCGCGATTTCGATCTGGACGCCAACTTTCTCGGCAATACCTTCGATCCGACCGTGGGTGTGCAGCGCCTTTACTGGTCGCGTAACTTCAAGAAAGGGGTGGCGTTTTCCAATGCGTCGCACTACGACAGCCCCGAGGTCGACCGCCTGCTCGAAGCAGCCGCGGTGGAGAACGATCCGCGCACGCGGGTCGACTATTTCAGGAAATTCCAGCAGGTGGTGGCGCGTGATCTGCCGATCGTCGATCTGATCACGCTTAAGCAAGTGACCCTCTACAACAAACGTGTGCATAACCATACGGTGACCGCGGACGGTCTGGGCGGAAATCTGGCCGATGTGTTTCTTGCATGAGCTAACGATCCGAAAGGGTGCATCGCCTTTCCTCCGCACCGTGCTTTGCATATGCCTAACGATTGGTTCGTTTGCTGCCGCAGCGGCTTTATCGTGAGCGCTGCGGCAGCAGCATTGCCGAAAAAACATGACGACATTTCACTCGGCCGTGACTGGCCGAATCATCGGCAAAAGGATCGGGATCACATGGCAGGGCTGAATCGACGCGATTTTCTGATTTCATCGGGCGCAGCGCTCGCGGCGGCCGGTATGCCGGCACTGGCGTTCGCCCAGGGCGAGGCTGCCGCACCGAAGCGGGGCGGTACGCTAAACATGCTGATCAATCCGGAGCCACCGGTGCTCGTGTCGATCTTTCAGACAACGGGGCCCGCGCTCGTTGCGAGTTCCAAGGTGCTCGAAGGCCTACTCGCCTACGACTTCAATTTGCAGCCTAAGCCGCAGTTGGCCACGGCATGGACCGTGAGCCCGGACGGCTTGAAATACACCTTCACATTGCGGCAGAACGTCAAATGGCACGACGGGCAGCCGTTTACTTCAGCCGATGTCGCTTTCTCGATTGATTTGCTCAAGACGGTGCATCCGCGTGGCAGGAGTACTTTTGCCAATGTGACGCGTGTGGCCACGCCGGACGCGCGTACGGCGGTGATCGAGCTGGCGAAGCCGGCGCCGTATCTGCTGAAGGCGTTGTCCGCGGGCGAATCGCCGATCGTTCCCAAGCACCTTTACGCATCGGGCGATCCGCTGTCCAATCCGCACAACAATGCACCGATCGGCACCGGGCCGTTCCGCTTCAAATCGTGGACGCGCGGTGCGAATATCGTCTACGAGCGCAATCCGGACTATTGGGACGCGGGCAAACCATATATCGACAGTCTGGTGTTCAAGGTCATTCCCGACGCTGCCGCCCGTTCCGCCGCATTCGAAACAGGCGCGCTGGACCTGGGTGGTGAGAATCCGGTGCCGCTCACCGATCTGCCGCGGCTTACGCAATTGCCGCAACTGGGCGTCGAAACGCGCGGTTATCGCTTTCTGGAACCGCTCGCCGAGATCGACTTCAATCTCGATCACCCGATTCTCAAAGACCTCCGCGTGCGCCAGGCGATCGCCCACGCCATCAATCCACAGGTTGTACAGCGCACCGTGGCATACGGCTATGCCGATCTGTCACCCACGCCGATCACGCCGGGGTCTCCGTATCACGATCCCAAACTCACGCCGTATGCATTCGATATCGGCAACGCGGAGAAATTGCTCGATGCAGCGGGTTATCCGCGCAAGGATGGCGGTGTGCGCTTCGGTTTGACGCACGATTTTCTGCCGTATGGCGACATGTACCGCCGCCAGGCGGACTACGTGAAGTCGGCGCTGGCGAAGGTCGGCATCGACATCACGGTTCGTTCACAGGATTTGCCGGCGTTCCTGAAGCGTGTGTATGCGGATCGTCAGTTCGACTTCACCAGTATCGGCGTCAACACGCTGTTCGATCCGAGCGTGGGGGTTCAGCGCCTCTACTGGTCGAAGAATATCCGCCCGGGTGTGCCGTTTTCGAACGCGCCGCACTACAGCAACCCCGAAGTTGACCGGCTGCTGGAAAGCGCGTCGATCGAAACCGACGAAAGCAAACGCGTCGTGCTGTACCAGCAGTTCCAGCAGATCGTCTATCGCGAGCTGCCGATTCTCAACCTGGTCGCGCCACGCATGGTCACGCTCGCGAACCGTCGCGTTCACAACCATACGGTTTCCGCGCAGGGCCTGGAAGGCAATCTCGCGGATGTCTATCTGAGCGCGTGACAGGAGAGACACGATTAGTCGACGTTTGCGTTTCGCAGCAATTGCACGGCGTACGGCGTGGCAGGCGCTGCCGACGGTGATCGGCATCGTGATCCTGAATTTCTTCCTGCTGAAGCTGATGCCGGGCGACGCCGCCGACGTGCTGGCCGGCGAATCCGGCTCCGCGACGGTGGAGACGATGCAGGTGCTGCGCGCGAAGTTTGGGCTCGATCAGCCGGTGCTGCATCAGTTGTGGTCGTACCTCGCGCATCTCTCGCATTTCAGCCTGGGTTATTCGCCGCGATACGACATGCCGGTGATGCAACTGATCCTGTCGCGCCTGCCGAATACGCTGCTGCTGATGGGTGTCGCGTTGTCGTTCGCGATCGTGGCGGGCGTGGTGCTGGGCGTGGTGATGGCGCATTGGGCCGGCAAGTGGCCCGACCGGGTGCTGTCCGTGCTGGCCTTGCTGTTCTATTCGACACCGGGTTTCTGGATCGGCTTGCTGGCGATCGTGTTGTTCTCGGTGCACCTGGGCTGGCTGCCGAGCGGAGGCAACATTACGCTCGGCGTGCAACTGCACGGCTTCGCCTATTTCGCCGATGCAGCCAGACATGTACTTCTGCCAGCCGCGACGCTGGCGACATTCTTTGTCGCGATCTATGCGCGGCTCACACGGGCTGCGATGCTCGAGGTGCAACGCCAGGACTTCGTGCGCACTGCACAGGCCAAAGGTTTGCATCCATGGCGCGTGACGGTGCGGCATGTGTTGCGCAACGCCCTGATGCCGCTCACGACGATCATCGGGATTCATTTTGGCACGCTGCTGGGCGGCGCTGCTGTGACCGAGACGGTGTTCAGCTGGCCGGGTCTCGGGCGTCTCGCGCTCGACGCTGTGATGGCGCGCGATTTCAGTGTGCTGCTCGGCGTTCTGCTGCTGTCGTCGTTGCTCGTGATCGTCGCCAATGTTCTGGTCGATCTGCTGCAGGCGTGGCTCGATCCGCGTGTGGCGTGACGTGACGGCTTCGACACTCATGCTGACTTTAGAGGGATGAAATGGCTTCCGACTCTTCCAATCTGATTGCCACGCCGCCTGAGCCCACGACGTCGCCGTGGCGGCGTCAACTTGCCGGCACGTTGTTCGGTCAGCGACGTGCCGGCTCATCGCATGCTTCGGAATCGCGCGGCGCGGGTCGAGGTGTATGGCGAGCGCTGTTGCGCAACCCGTCGGCACTTGCCGGGCTTCTATTGCTCGCGGCTTTTATCGCACTGGCAATCAGCGCAGGGCACCTGTTTCCAGGCGATCCGCTCGACATGGTGGCGGCGCCCTTCGAATGGCCGGGCGTCGACCCGCAATACCGGCTCGGCACCGATTCGCTGGGACGCGATGTGGCTGCAGGCATCGCGCATGGCACGCGTGTGTCATTGCTGATCGGTGCGGCATCGGCCGGTATCGGTCTGGTGATCGGCACCCTGGTCGGTGCGATAGGGGGCTTCTTCGGAGGCGTGATCGACGATCTGCTAGTGCGCGTGACCGAACTCTTCCAAACGGTGCCGTCGTTTCTGCTGGTCATCGTGATTGTGGCGATCGGCCGGCCGAGTGTGACGATCATCGCGCTGGCGATCGGCATCGCTTCGTGGCCCACGGTTGCACGGATCGTGCGCGCTGAATTCCGCACGCTGCGCCAATCGGATTTCGTGCTCGCCGCGCGCAGCCAGGGCTTCAGCAACGCGCGCATCATCTTCGGCGAGATTTTGCCGAACGCGTTGCCGCCGGTGATCGTGACCGCATCGGTCATGGTGGCGAGCGCGATTCTGATCGAGTCGTCGTTGTCGTTTCTCGGCATGGGCGATCCGAACGTGGTGAGTTGGGGCGGCATGATCGGCGCCGGCCGCGATTCGCTGCGCACCGCGTGGTATCTGACCGCCGTTCCCGGTGCCGCGATTGTGCTGGCAGTGCTCGCACTGAACCTGCTCGGCGACGGCTTGAACGACGCGCTCAACCCACGCCTGCGCGAACGGGTTTGACGACCCTGCTGACAACGTACAGAGGATGCACCGTGGCAAACCTGCTTGAAGTACGCGACTTGCGCGTCAGTTTCGGCGCGCATGAAGCCGTGCGCGGCCTGAGTTTCGATATCGCGCAAGGCGAGACCCTCGCGTTGGTTGGCGAATCGGGTTGCGGCAAATCGGCGACAGCGCTTTCATTGATGCGTCTCGTGTCCACGCCGGGACGGGTGACGGGGAGCCTGCGTTTCGACGGTCGCGAACTGCTCGATCTGCCGGCGCGCGAGATTCGGGAGATTCGCGGCCGGCAGATTTCGATGATCTTTCAGGAGCCGATGACGTCGCTCAATCCCGTGCTCCCGATCGGCGCGCAGATTGTCGAGACGTTGCGGCAGCATGAGCGTCTGTCCAAAGCCGCGGCATGGAAGCGTGCAATCGAACTGCTGGACCTGGTACAGATTCCCGATCCGCAGCGACGCGTGTTCGACTATCCCCACGAGCTGTCCGGCGGTCAGCGGCAGCGGGTGATGATCGCGATGGCGGTGGCCTGCCGGCCGCGTCTGTTGATCGCCGATGAGCCGACCACGGCGCTCGACGTCACGATTCAGGCGCATATTCTCGAATTGCTCGACGGCTTGCGGCGCGAGTTGTCGATGTCCTTGCTGCTGATCACGCACGACCTCGGCATCGTTGCCAAGCACGCGGATCGCGTGGCGGTCATGCTCGCGGGCGAAAAGGTGGAAGAAGCGCCGGTTGCGCGACTCTTCACGCAACCACAACATCCTTACACGCGTGGTCTGCTTGGCGCGTCGTTGAATCTTGCGGACGATCTGCATTATCGCGGCTGGAAGCTCCCAGAAATTCGCCACGGCATTGGCGAAGACGGCAAGCCGACGTTCGCCGTGGTGCCGCGTACTGCGCGTACCGGGCAGTATGTTGCGGATGCGGATCCCGCGCAGCGTGTTGCGGCGCTCAGCAACGCCCCGTTGCTCGAATTGCGGGACGTGCGGATCGACTATCAGCAGCGTCATGGCAAAACCGTACTGCGTGCCGTCGACGGCGTCTCGCTGCAGATTGCGCGGGGCGAGACGGTTGGGCTTGTCGGCGAATCCGGTTGCGGGAAATCGACGCTGTCCAAAGCGATCCTGCGCCTGGTGCCGACAACGAGCGGCGAAATCCGGTTGCGCGGCACCGATCTCGTGCCGCTGGGCGAACGCGAGGTGAGGCCGCTACGGCGTCATGTGCAGATGGTGTTCCAGGACCCGTATGCGTCGCTTAATCCGCGCCGCACGGTGGCGCAGATTCTCGATACGGTGCTGGTGGTGAACGGCATTGGCAACGCGCAACAGCGCCGCTCGCGCATCGCGACTATGCTCGATCGGGTGGGACTGCCGAGTTCGGCGCTCGGCCGCTTTCCCCATGAATTTTCGGGCGGGCAACGGCAACGCATTGGGATTGCGCGGGCGCTGGTGCTGGAGCCGGATCTGCTGATCTGCGATGAGCCGGTGTCCGCGCTCGACGTGTCGATTCAGGCGCAGATTCTCAATCTGCTGGTCGATCTGAAGCGCGATCTGGGGCTCGCGTATCTGTTCATCTCGCACGACCTCTCGGTGGTGCGCTATATCGCCGATCGCGTGCATGTGATGCAGGCCGGACGGATCGTCGAGAGCGGCCACCATCGCGACATCTGGCGCGCGCCGCAGCATCCGTACACGCGCACGCTGCTTGACGCGATTCCGGGCAAGACTTTCGACGCGCAGGCCGCGTAACCAACAGAGCGCGCACAACAACGCTCAAGCGCTATCAAGCAGGGCGGCTGATGCCGCCCTCGCCATTCCTCAAACCCCTTTCATTCTTTGCCTAAGTACGCCGGCAAGCGAAAGCCGTCATAGAAACGATTGCTGCGAATCGCACGCTGGAAATCAGACGACTGATACGCCTCGACGATGTCCTGCGTCGGACGTGCATTGCGGTTCGACGCCTGCCTTGAACTCGTCAGCGTAAGGGCCGGGTACGAAACCGACACGTAGTTCCTGTGCGGTGCCGCCGCTATCAGCGGCGCAGGCGGGGAACGTAGCGAACGTGCCGGCGGATAGAAACGCCAGCGAGGTCTGCAGGAAATTGCGCCAGTCGAATGTCATGGCTATCCCTGCTGAACGGCCGCGTGAGCGTCGTGGGAAGCCCCATGCCGCGCAATTCGCCCAAAGAACGGATGCCCCGGATCGTTGAAACCCGGTGTTGACGGATGGCCGCTCGTGACGAGCGAGTCGACGAATGCTTCGTCTTCAGACGTCAGGTGGTAACGCAGCGCCGGCAGATAGTCCTGCCATTGCGCTTCAGTACGTGGGCCGCCGATCGTCGAACTGATGTAGCGGCTATTGAGCACCCAGGCGAGCGCGAATTGCCCCGCGGAAAGCCCCCGCGCTTCGGCGTGCTCGCGCACGCGCCGCGCGAGTTCGAGCGATTCGGGACGCCATTCGGTCTGCTGCAGGCGCCGGTCGCTGCGGCCCGCGCGCGTGTCGGAAGCGGGTGTCGCGCCCGGTTCATACTTGCCGGTCAGCACGCCGCGCGCCAGCGGACTATACGAAATGACGCCGAGCCCGTAGCGATGCGCGGCCGTTAGATGCTCAGCTTCGGCCTGGCGATTGGCAATGTTGTAGAGCGGCTGGCTTGCCACTGGCGCATCGAGTCCGAGCGCCTCCGCGGTATGACTGAACTCGGCAATCTTCCACGCGCGATGATTCGACAACCCGTAATAGCGTAGTTTGCCTGCCTGGATCAGATCGTTGAGCGCACGCACAGTCTCTTCGACCGGTGTCTCATGGTCTTCGCGATGAATGTAGAGGAGGTCGATGTAGTCAGTATTCAGGCGTTTCAGGCTCGCGTCGACAGCCCGCACGATATGTTTGCGTGATGCGCCGCGTGCATTGACGTCGTTACTGTCGAGCGAATTGGCGAACTTGGTGGCGAGCACCCAGCGTTCGCGCTGCGCGGCGATGCTGCGACCAACCACGCGCTCGGATTCGCCTTTGCCGTAGGCGTCCGCGGTATCGATCGAATTAACACCTTGTTCGAGAGCCTGATCGATGATGCGCGCCGAGGTCGCTTCGTCGGTCGGGCCGCCGAACATCATCGTGCCGAGCGTGAGCGTCGAGACCTTGATACCGCTGCGGCCGAGTTGTCTGTATTCCATGTGAGTCGGGTTCCGTAAGAATGTGAATCGAAAGAGGCTTAGCGTTGCAGCCACACGTCGGCGAAGCTGGCCGAGAGACCGTCAGGCGAGGTCGTATGGTTGTGCACGGCGCGTGAATAGAGCGTCAGGTACTGCGGCGCCACGAGGTTGACGTCCGGCAGATCGCGTTCGAGAATGCGCTGGATCTGTGAGAACAACTGCTTGCGTTTGGCTTCATCGGTTTCCTCCGCCACCTGCGCGAACAGCTGATCGATCTCCGGATTGCTGTAATGCGAGC
Source organism: Paraburkholderia sediminicola (assembly GCF_046026675.1). Classification (GTDB taxonomy): domain Bacteria; phylum Pseudomonadota; class Gammaproteobacteria; order Burkholderiales; family Burkholderiaceae; genus Paraburkholderia; species Paraburkholderia sediminicola_F. The sequence continues at coordinate 1,559,003 of NZ_JAQQEY010000001.1, forward strand.
CATTGGTAAAGGGCACGCCGCGTCGGAAGTTATTGGTCGTGTATAGACGTGCCACGCCGACCACCGGATCGAACAGATTGCTCATCCCGTTGATGCTGAAATCGAAATCGCGGTCGGTGTAGATGCGCTTCAGATACGCAGGCAGATCCTGGCTGCGTACGGTGACGGCGATGCCCACGCGTGCCAACGCCGATTTCACGTAAGCAGCGGTGCGCGCGGGCAGATCGCCGATTGGCAACGGATCGACCGTCAAGGCGAAGCGTGTGCCGTCGGCCTTGCGCGGATAGCCAGCTTCGTCGAACAACGCGTTGGCGCGCTCCACGTTGAACGGATAGGGCGTAGGCGCCGGATCGTAGTAGGGATTCGACGGAATGATCGGGCTCGCGAGCGGCGTTGCATAACCGTAGTAGATGACCTTGCGGATCACTTCGCGATCCAGCGCCGACGCAATCGCCTGACGCACTTTCGGATTCTTCAGCACCGGGTTGTCGAGATTGAACTCGATGCGCGACACCCCCGCCTGGAACTCGTAGCCGCGTGTCTCGAGCCCGAGCTTCGGATTGCCTTTCAGGCGTTCGAGATCGGACAGCGGTACGGGGGAATCGCCGCTCAGATCCGCGGAGCCGTCTTCGAATGCGACAGTGCGGGCGGCGGGGTCGTTGATCACTTTGACGACAATGCGATCGAGCCAGGGCTTGCCTTTTTCCCAGTAGTCGTCGTTACGCACGTATTCGATGTAGCTGCCACGTACCCATTTGACGAAGCGAAATGGACCGGTGCCGATCGGCGCGTTATTGGCGGGATTGCTCAACACGTCGGTGCCTTCGTAGATGTGCTTTGGCACGATGGGCGTTTCCGACGAGGAAAACGCCTTGATCAGATAGGGTGCCGGCTTCGACAGCGTAATGACGACGGTATAAGGGTCCGGCGTCGCGATGTCGATGACATTGGCGAAGGTGGTCTTCGCACGCGGGTGGACCTGCCTGAGCGTCTGGATTGAATACGCAACGTCGTCGGAGGTGAAGGGCTTACCGTCGTGCCATTTCACGCCGCGGCGCAGATGGAAAACATATTTGCGGCTGTCGTCGCTGACTTCCCACGAGGTGGCGAGCGACGGCTTGGGTTGAAATTTGAAGTCGTATTCGAGCAGCCCCTCGACAACTTTTGGACTGACCTTCAGCACGTTGGTTGCGGTGGTGGCTAGATCGACGAGGGCAGTTGGCTCCGGCGTGACGATGAAGTTAAGCGTGCCGCCGCGGGTCTGCGCCTGTGACGGCAGGCCCGGTAGTGCGATGGCGAGTGTGAGCGCCCAGCCGAGTGCGGCGCTGAACAGGTGTTTGCCGCGGCGGCGTAGCGTCGGCCGCGATGTGACATGTGCCATCGTTGGGTTGTGTGAGAAAAAGAGAGTGGCGCGAAACCGGTTCAGACCGAAGGCGTCAGTGCCTGTCTCCGGCCGAGCGCTGCGCGAAGGGGCGCGGGGTCTACCCATGCATCGAAATCGAAGTCCGATGGAATGAAGCCCCACGTGAAGAGGAAACGTTTGAAATCGGCGAGGGCAGCGAGCGCGTGGGGATCGAGTCCGATCGTCAGTTGCCGATGCAGGCCACCTGGGTACGCGCGCTCAACCCAATGCTCGGCGCTGCGCGTTTCGCGTGCAACGTACTGAGTCACTTCGGTCGCGTGATGGCTGGCCCAGTCGCCGGTGTCCAGCGTACGGGCGAGAACGCGCTCGACCAGATCCGGGCGCTCGCGCAGCAGTTGCGCATCCACGGTCAGCGGGCGCGGTGTGCCGTTATTCGCGTGCAATGTTCGATTGGGCTGGGCGTTGATGTCGACGAGAATCCTTGCATTGAGCAGGTTCGTAATATCGAGTCCCGTCGCCCCTTTGACGAACACGACGTCGGCTTCGCCGCGCAGCAGCGCTTCGGCTTCACGCGCGAATTCGTGCGAACGTTGCGCGTCGAGCCAATCGGCGAGCGGCGCATCGGCGGCAGGTTTGGCGTCTTCGAGGCTGCGCGGCGTGTGCGGCAGATCGATCAGATCGATGTCTTCGAGTTGCACCCCCAGCGCGCCGAGCAGGGACGAGAAGCCGCGCAGCGCGGTCGCGCGATGAAAATCGACCACGCTCGCACGGGTGTTGAGCGGAAATCCGAAGCGGCGTCCGGCAAGCGATTCGGGGCTCGTGTCGAGTTGTTTGTCGAGCGTGATCAGCGCCTGGAATTCATCTACCCAGCTCAGGCCGATCAAGCGGGTGTTGCTGCCCTGGGCGCGTGCCCAAAGCGCGGGAATATTGCCGCCCTGACGGAACGACCACGGCTGCGTGTGAGTGAAATGCGAGCGGCGAATCTGCACGTCGTCGGCATCCTGCAGCGCCTTGACGTCGATTCCATCGGCAGCGAATTCCTCTTCCAGCCAGCCCTTTTGCACGGTGATGCCGAAAGGGGTGGGGGCAGGGCAGCGCGTGTACCAGAGTCGGCTCATACGATCACCTTGTTGTTTTGAGTTCCATCAGTACCGCAGACCGGCTTCGCGCAGCAGTGGCAACACGCGCTCACCAAAGAAATCGAGGTCGGGCTTAAAATCGAAGAAGCTCAACTGCACGCCGTCCACGCCGGCCTGCTGCAAACGCACGATGTAATCGGCGATCTGCTGCGGCGAGCCGACGATCGAGATGTTGCCGCCCACCGCGCGCGCGGCGGCCTGACTGCGCTGTTCCGCATTGCCGCGCCATGCGTGGGCGTCGCTGTCGAAGCGATGAAAACTGCCTTCGTCGCCGTGTGCGACGATCGCGTCGTGATAGGCGCGCGCTTCGGCCGCTGTCTCGCGGCAGATAACCATCGGGTTGATCAGCGTGCGGATCTTGCGGCCGTGTTTGGCCGCCGCGGCCTTGACGCGCGCCGTGTGAGCCGGCAATGCGGCTAGCGCGCCTTCGATCTCGGAGCCGGCCGGGCTCGTGATGAACACGATGTCCGAGTAACGGGCGGCGAAATCGATGCCGGCGTCGGAGCCGGTCGCATTCACGAGTAACGGACGCCCATAACGCGGCTTCGGCGTGACAAACGCCTTGTCCAGCTTCCACGAGGAAAGCTCGGGCGCGAAGCTGAAGTTCTCCGGTTGCGCCCATAGTTGCTGAACGGCGTCGAGAAACTCGGCAGCCAGTTCATAGCGGCGGTCATGTTCGATACGGTGCCAACCGAACATCTCATGTTCGATGGCCCGATGACCGGTGACGACATTGATACCCCAGCGGCCCTTCGAAATGTGATCGAGCGTCGCGGTGAATTTGGCGAAATGCAACGGATGCCACGGACCGTAAAGCACGTGGCTGGTCGCCACCAGAATGATGCGTTCGGTACGCGCGGTCATCGCGGCGAGTGACATGAATGAATCGAGCGCTTCGCCGTTGAATACGCCACCGTAGCCGCCTTTTGGCAACCATTGCGACAACGCGAAGACGAGGTCGAAACCGAATGCCTCGGCTTTTTGCACGAGTGCAAGGTTGTAGTCGAATGACCAGTCGGTGGTGCGAGCAAGTGTCGAAGCGCTCCAGCCGCCCGCTTGAATCGGCAGGAACAGTCCGAGCAGCAGCGGCTGTTCCAATGCGCGCGATACCGGGCTATCCGCGAATGCAGTAGGCGACCGAACCGGAACGAAGGATGAGGCGTCACGCGTCGCTTCGGCGGAAGCCGTCGGCACGGGCGAGGACGCAGCCAGAGTTGAGTGAGTCACAGTGAATCTCAGTTCAACGCGACCGCAGCAGCGGCGCTCGCCGGCGAGCCTTCGATCGCGACCGACTGCGCACCGTCCGGGCCAAGCGGCACATCGCCCACCAGCGTCGTGCGATACAACTGCCGATCGAAGTCGAGATCGAAAATATCCGTAGGGGCGAGGTGAGCCGTCGCGCGGTTGTCCCAGAAGGCGATGCTGCCGGCCTCCCATTTGAAGCGCACGGTGAACTCGGGGCGCGTCACGTGCTCCCAGAGCAGTTCGAGCAGCACCTGGCTTTCGCGCGGCGTCACGCCGACGATCGACTTCAGGAAGCTCGGGCTGACATAGAGCGCCCGCTCACCCGTTTCCGGATGCACTCTGACGAGCGGATGCTCCGTAACGAGAATGCGTTGTTCGACGGCTTTGACGAATGCTTCCGTTCCACTTGCGCCAGCTGGCGGCGTAAAGCGATGCAGCCCGCGCAGGCCATCGACGAACGTGCGCAACGGCGCGGAAAGCTTCTGATACGCGGCCACCAGATTGGTCCACTGCGTATCGCCACCGTACGGAGGAATCGTCACGCCGCGCAGGATCGACGCCCAGGGCGGATTGATCGCGGCCGTCACGTCCGTGTGCCAGCCGGTCCAGGGCCGCTGCAGCGTTTGCCCCTCGAAACGCGTTGCTTTGCGGTACTTGGAGATCGAATAGATTTCCGGATGACCGTCGACATGGCCGAACACGGGATGCCCCAGAGTCAGCTCGCCGAACTGCGCGGAGAAAGCGATGTGCTGCTCGTGCGTCAAAAACTGCTCGCGAAAGAACACGACGCGCCATTTAAGAAGCGCCGCGCGAATGTCCGCGATCTGACGTGCATCCAGTTTCTGCGTGAGATCGACACCGTGAATTTCAGCGCCAATATGCGCGGAAAGCGGGTTGACCTGAATCGACTGTACTTCCTGCAATGCGGCTGCGCTCATGGGAGGCTCCTGGCGAAGAGAACGTGTTGCGTCAATATCCCGCTACGGCGGGCACCTGTTTTGTCTCGGCGGTATAGCGGTTTGCAGGTCGCGGCAGCCCGAGATTCTCGCGTAGCGTGCGGCCGTCGTATTCGGTGCGGAAAAGTCCGCGCCGCTGCAACTCCGGCACCACCAGTTCGGCGAATTCCGTCAACCCGCCCGGCAACCACGGCGACATGATGTTGAAGCCATCGGCGCCTTCTTCTTCGAACCACTGTTGCAACTGGTCCGCGATGCTCTGCGGCGTGCCGACCACCTGCTGATGGCCGCGCGCGCCGGCAATGCGCAGATACAGATCGCGGATCGTCAGGTTTTCGCGCCGCGCGAGATCGAACAGCAGGCGTTGACGGCTCTTGCCACCGTTGGTTTCCGGCAACTCGGGCAGGGGCCCGTCGACGGGATACTGGGAAAGGTCCATGCCGCCCGACATGTTCGATAGCAGCGAAAGACCGACGGTCGGATGAATCAGGTCCTGCAGCGCGGCGAACTTCGCGTCGGCTTCTTCCTGCGTGCGGCCGACAATCGGAAATATGCCCGGCATGATCTTCAGATGATCCGGCGAGCGGCCGTACTTCGCGAGGCGGCCTTTGACGTCGCGATAGAACGACTGCGCTTCGTCGAGCGTCTGATGTGCGACGAAGATCACCTCCGCGGTTTGCGCCGCGAGCTCACGTCCCGCTTCCGATGCGCCGGCCTGCACGACGACTGGCCAACCCTGCGGCGAACGCGCGACGTTCAACGGTCCGCGCACCTTGAAATGCTTGCCTTTGTGACCGAGCACGTGCAATTTGTCCGGGTCGAAATACACGCCGCTTTCCTTGTCGCGGATAAACGCGTCGTCTTCCCAGCTATCCCATAGGCCGGCCACCACATCGTAGAACTCGCGCGCGCGTTCATAGCGGACCGCGTGCTCCGGATGGCGTTCGAAATTGAAATTGAGCGCTTCGGATTCGGTGCTCGATGTGACGAGATTCCAGCCCGAGCGCCCGCCGCTCAGATGATCGAGCGAAGCGAATTTGCGCGCGAGGTTGTACGGTTCGTTGAACGTGGTGGAGACCGTGGCGATCAGGCCGACGTGTTTCGTTACGACCGAAAGCGCGGACAGTAGCGTCAACGGTTCGAAATGATCGGCGCGCGCGGTGCGGGATAGCGAGGGTAAATTCGTGTCGCGTACGCTTACGCTGTCGGCGAAAAATATCGTGTCGAATTTGGCGCGTTCGGCGATCTGCGCCAGTTCCGCGTAGTGTGCAAAGTCGAGTCCGCCACTTGCGAGTGCATCCGGATGCCGCCATGCGGCGATATGGTGGCCTGTCTCCATCAGGAAGGCGCCCAGTTTGATCTGTCGCTTCTGGCGATTTTCACCGCTCATCGTTGTCTCCGCGAAGGGTTTGTGTGTATGGGGGGTACCGCGGGTGTCACCAGGCGAGCCGCCATTCGGTGATCGGGGGATTCGCCACCGGGATGCGCGTGCCGCCGTGTGGCGTATCGTCGTCGTGAGGCTCATGGCGCGCGGCGTCGTGCTCGGCGAAGTCGGCCAGCACTTCGTCGCGCAAACGAATGAAGCGGGGATCGTTACGCTCGCGTGGACGCGGCAGAGCGACATCGACGATCCGTTTGATGCGGCCCGGCCGTGGCGCCATGGTGACGACGCGGTCGCCGAGATAGAGCGCTTCGTCGACGTCGTGCGTGACGAGAATCATCGTGATGCGTTCGTGTTCCCAGATGCGTTGCAACTCGTTTTGCAAGCGGCCACGCGTGAGCGCATCGAGCGCACCGAACGGTTCGTCGAGCAGAAGCACGCGCGGGCGGTTCACGAGGCCGCGTGCGATCGCAACACGCTGCGCCATGCCGCCCGATAGCTGATGGGGATACGCATTCTCGAAGCCGTTCAGGCCGACGAGCGCAATGTGCTGCGCAACCGCATCGCGCTTTTCCCGTGCCGACAGCGGCGCGTTACGCAACGCGGCAAGAATGTTTTGCGACGCCGTGAGCCATGGAAACAGACGGTGATCCTGAAACACGATGCCGCGCTCGAGCGACGTATCGCGCACCTTGTCTCCGGCAACGACGATATCGCCGCTGTAATCGGTGTCCAGTCCCGCGATCAGCCGCAGCAAGGTCGATTTGCCGCAACCGCTCGAACCAAGCACGCTGACGAATTCGCCGGGGCGAACCCGCAGGCTGATGTCGTCGAGCACCGCGAGCGATGTGCCGCCTTGTTGCGTATAGCGCTTGCTGACGTGAAGAATGTCGATGCTGTCGGACAGTGTGGAAGAAGTCATGTGCGGACCTTGATCTGTAATCTGTGTTCAGTGCAAATTCAGCGCATAGCTGGTGAATATCGGCTGCGTGCTTATCGAGCGGCCGCCTGCGAACGGCGCGCAAAGATCACCCGTTCCACTGCGCGCGCCAGCGCGTTCAACGCCCAACCGGTCACGCCGACCACGATCACGCCGAACAGCACCAGATCCATGCGAAACTGCTCGCTGCCGTCGATCAGCGTATTGCCGATCCCGCTGCCTGCCACCAGCAGATATTCCGCGCCAAGCGTGGCGAGCCACGAATAGATCAGCGCAAGATAGAGTCCGGTGAAAATCGACGGCAATGCGGCCGGCAGAATGACAGCGCGGATCAATTGCCAGCGCGAATAGCGAAAAGCGCGCGCGACTTCGATGTAGGCACGCGGCACGGCATGAATGCCGTCACATGTATGCGCGGCAACCGGCAGCAACGCCGCGAGCGAGAGGAACACGACTTTCGCTGCGTCGCCGAGACCGAACCACACAGAAATCAGCGGAATCCATGCAAACAGGGAGATCTGCTTGAACGTGTCGAAGCTCGGGCCAATCATGCGCGTGGCGAGTCGCGAGAAGCCCAGCGCGCTGCCAAGCAGCAGGCCGCCTAGCGTGCCGATCACGAAGCCGCTCGCTTCACGCACGAGCGATGCGGAAAGGGCCTTGAAAAGCGCGCCGCTGACGATTTGCTGCGAGGCAGTGGCCAACACCTGCGCGGGGCTGACCAGCAAGCCGCTCTTGACGACGTGCGCTTCCGAGATCGCCCACCAGATCGCAATGGCGACGATGGGCAGGACGGCGCCGCGCAAGTCGACGCGTGTGAGCAGGGACCGGCGCGCACGCGCCGCGCGCTGGAAGGAGGCGGGCACGTTACTGCCGCAGTCGCAGGAAGCATCGGCCGGCTGTTTCGATCCGGCAGGCCGCTTAAAGAGAGCAAGATTCATCGTGGATACCTCATATGCGATGCGTGGCAGCAATCGGCGCCACTACCATTACTCGCGAAACGCCGATGGTTGACCGCGTCGCAAACGCGCTTCGAGCGCGTCGAGCGAACGATTCATCGCGTAACCGATGGCGCCGACCACGACCACCGAGGCCATCACCAGGTCGAGCTGGAACAGTTGCCGCCCGTAGACGATCAGATAGCCGAGCCCTTCGGACGACGCCACCAGCTCGACGACAACCAGTGCGAGCCACGCTTTGGTGAACGCGAGCCGCACCCCGGTGGCGAGCGTCGGTACTGCAGCAGGCAGGACGAGATAGATGATCCGTTGCCAGCGGTTGTATTCGAAGACGCGTGCGACTTCATCGAGCGATGCGGGTGTCTGGCGAAATCCTTGCAGCGTGCTCAAGGTCACGGGAACAAGCGCGGCATGCGCGATCAGGATGTATTTGAGCGGCTCGCCGACACCGACGAGCAGCAGCAGAAACGGCAGCCAGCCGAGCACCGGAATTTGCACCAACGCATTGAAGCTCGGCAGCACATAGGCTTCGAAGGTACGCGACAGACCGAGCGCCGCGCCGACCACAAAACCGACCAGGGTGCCCGCAACGAAACCGAGCAGCACGCGCTGGAGACTGATGAGCGTGTTACTTGCGAGATCGCCGTTGCGCGCCAACTCGACAAAGGTGTGGAACACCCGCTCGGGCGGCGGCAAAATCTGCGGCGCGATCCAGCCGCGCTCGCAACCGGTCGCCCATAAGGCGAGCAGGACGACTGGCAGTACCCATGGCGCGAGATGCCAGGCGAGGGCACGCAAGCGCGCATTGCGATAGAGCGGCGCGCGCGGCGCCGCGTCAGCGTGGCCGAGCCGTTCGCTATCGACCTGGAGTGCGGTTTCGCTCATTGTGATCGCTCCCGTTTTAGCTGAGCGGCTTGCCGGCAGCGTCGTAGCGCGTCCAGTAGTGGTCGAGTTTTTGTGCGCGAAGCGCGTTGTCGAGATACTTCGTCTCGAACCAGCCGTCGACCTGGACGGGTTGCCGGATCAGTTTGAGTTTCAGGGCACCCGCCGCGACCGCTTTATAACGCGCGACGACGAACGGGTCGATCAGCGGCGAATTGCGATCTTTCAGACTTTGATTAGCGAACTCGGCCTGCCATGAGGAGTAGGGCACGCCGCTTTTCGCCCACAGCTTGAAGAGCGCATCGCGGTTCGCCTCATCCGACGACCATCGCGCGCCCTGGACGAACACGTTGACGACGCGCTGCACGACATCCGGATGCGCGTTATCGAAATCGTCGAGTACCAGCAGATGCGATTGACGCGTGAATTGCGGCCCATCGTTCTGCGACTCATAGACGATTTTCGCGAGGCCCTGGTCGCGCAGTTTGTACAGGTGGTAGTCGTTGACCGACGCGTCGATCCCCTTGGACGCAAGAGCGGCGAGCGAGCTGGCGGTGTCGAGATTGATCACGCGCAGGTCGCGCTCTTCGAGTTGATTGGCGGCGAGCGCGTTGTCGGCGACCAGTTGCAGATTGGTGCCGCGAAAAATGGAGACGCGGCGGCCTTTGAGGTCCTTGATCGAACGCACATCCGAATCCGTGGGCACGGCGATCTTGATGCCGGTACGCACGCCCGAGGCGATCAGGAGGTGAGTCTTCAGGCCATTGGCGCGGGCCAGTACTGCAGGCAGATCGCCCTGAAAGGCGAAGTCGAGTGACTTGTCGGCAATCGCTTCATTCACGGCCGGGCCGGCGCCTTTGAAGAACAGCCATTCGACCTTGATGCCGTCAGCGGCGAATTCTTTTTCGAGCGACTGCTGCAATTGCACCGTCGCCGCGGGTGAACCGCCGAAGGTAGGCGGATCGCCCGTGCCCTGCTGCGCAACGCCGATCCGGATCACGGCGGGTTTGTCAGCATAGGCGTGAACCGCGGCAAGCGACAGGGTCGCCACGGCAACAAGAGATTTCAGCAGACGAAAATAGCGCATGCGGCGATACCGATCAATGGAAGGGAATGGAGTGCAAATGCTCAGGTGGGCAGAGAGCTGGCAATACACGTTAGATTCGCGCGCGCTCGAATCCAACCAATCATTGCTGATAAGAAAATCTGCAGTAGTTCGAACCACGTTGCCTGCAAGGGTCCGTGCGGCACTGGGGCGGTGCAAGTGCGCGATTCCCGATTTGCATAGTTAAATTCGTCGTTTTGCCGGCATGGATTGCATGGCTACCATGCGACGCTTCAGCCATTCATGCGAACGCGAGATCATGTCCACTGTTGCTTTTCCATCTACCGTCGCCGACCCGCACGCGCCGGCCGGTAACACAGCGTCTCCCACGGTTATCCGTAGTGCGCAGGATGTTTCGCGCATCGTCAATGCAGGCGCCGCAAAGGGCAGTAACGCACGTATCGTGATTGCGATCGCCTTGGGTGGCGTCTTTCTCGATGCTTACGATCTGACGTCGCTTGCTTACGGAATCAAGGACATCGCGCGCCAGTTTTCCTTATCACCGGTTCAGGTGGGATTTGTTTCGTCGGCGATCACGTTCGGCGCGATCCTCGGTGCACTGTTCGGTGGGTATCTGACCGATCGCATCGGCCGCTATCGCGTGTTCATGGCCGATATGCTGTTCTTCGTGGTGGCGGCGATCGCAGCCGGTCTTGCGCCGAATGCTTGGGTGCTCGGCGGGGCGCGCTTTCTGATGGGCTTCGGGGTAGGGCTCGATCTGCCGGTGGCGATGGCGTTTCTCGCCGAGTTCTCGCGGGTGGCGGGCAAGGGCAACAAGGCGGCCAGCGTCGCCGCGTGGTGCCCCGCATGGTACGCGGCCACGAGCACCTGCTATCTGCTGATTCTCGGGCTGTACGCGATTCTGCCCGAGCATCAGCTTGGCTGGTTATGGCGTCTGACGCTCGCGTTCGGTGCGGTACCGGCCATCGTGATTATTCTCGTGCGCAGCCGCTATATCAGCGAATCGCCTGTTTGGGCAGCGAATCAGGGCGATCTCGAAGAGGCCGCACGCATTCTGAAGCGCTCGTACGGCGTCGACGCGGTGGTTGAACGCAGCACGACGCCGGTCAAGGCGCCGCGCGCGGCGTCCTGGCGTAACTATGGGGTCCTGTTCAACGCGACTTATCGGCGCCGCACGATTCTTGCCGCGGTGATCGGCAGTGCTTCTTCGTTCGGCTACAACGCGATCATCTTCGGCTTGCCGGTAATCATCACCAGCTTCTTTCATCAGGGGCCGCTGACGACGATCATCGCGGCACTCGCGCTGAACCTGGTATTTGCGTTCGTGGGTGGGTTGATCGGCGTGCGCACCGCGCCGACCGTCGGCGCCTGGAAGATGACCGTGCTCGGGCACTCGCTGCAGTTCGCCTCGCTGATCGGGCTCGCGTTGATCGGCAAACCGGGCAGCGGCGCGCTCGTGGTGGTTGCGATCCTGTTGCTCGGCGGCTATCTGTTCGGGCAAGGTTTCGGACCGGGTTCCCATTCGATGACCTACGCATCGCTGAGCTATCCGACCTCGCTGCGCGGAATCGGCGTGGGTTTCAATCAGACCTTGGTGCGTTCCGCCTCGACGGTTTCGTTGTTCCTATTCCCGGTTCTGGCTGCTGCGTTCGGTACGAAGGTTTTCTGGCTCATCGCGATTGCGCCGCTGACTTCGTTGCTCGTGCTGCTGGCGATCCGTTGGGAGCCGTCGGGTTATGACATCGATGCTGAGGACTACGCGGACCCGCCGACCAAAGCAAACGCGGCGCTGGCGTAGCGTATTCAACGTCCTTCAACGTCCTTCAACAATCACGCGGCGCGCTCGACCAGGCCCGGTCGCAGTTGAGTGAGCGCGCTACATCCCAGCAGGCGCATGGCGATATGCATCTCCTGCATCATCAGGGCCAGCACCTCCTTGACGCCGGCGCCGCCGCGCGACGCGAGACCGTAAAGCGGCGCACGCCCGAGCAATACGCCACGTGCGCCCAGCGAGACGGCTTTCAATGCATCGCTGCCGCGCCGCACGCCGCCGTCGACGAAAACATCGAGACGGTGCCCCACGGCGTCGGCGATTTCCGGCAATAGTTCGAGCGGCGCGAACGTGCTGTCCAATTGGCGTCCGCCGTGGTTCGACAGCACGATCCCATCCGTTCCGCGTGCGAGCGCCAGCAATGCGTCGTCGCGCCCCTGGATGCCTTTTACGATCAGCTTGCCGCTCCAGTGACGCCGGACCCATTCGAGATCCGTCCATCCGAGCGTCAAGTCCATCTGCCGGCTGAGCATGGCGGCGTGACGTGCCAGGTCCGCCCGTTCGCCGACGCTCTGTGCGATGTTCTTCAATTGCGGTGAACCATGGCGCGCCATCTGCCAGCACCAGTGCGGATGGCGGATGCAATCGGCAATGAGCCGCGGCGACAACCGCAAGGGCAGCGTGAAGCCGTTGCGCGTGTCGTGATCGCGTTTGCCGTGGACCGGCACATCGACCGTCAGGACGAGCGTGGAAAAGCCGGCCGCGCTCGCGCGCCGCATCAGGTCCTCGGCAATACCGCGGTCCTGCTGCACATAGAGCTGCATCCACAGGTCGCCGCGCGGCGCGGCGGCGCGCACGTCTTCGAGCAGGGAGGTGGAGGCTGTCGACAGAACGAAGGGCAAGCCCGCTTCGCTCGCGGCGTGGGCGAGCAGTTCGTCGGCACGCGGCCAGAACAGGCCGTTCAGACCGGTTGGCCCGACGATCAACGGCGCGGCCGCCTCCCGTCCGAAAAACTGCGTGGCGCTCGAGCAGCGCGACACGTCGGTCAGCACGCGCGGTTTGAAGAGCCACTGGCGGTAAGCCTCGGCATTGCGGCGCAAGGCGTCGCCGTCCTCGGCGCCGCCGTCGAGATAGTCGAAGGCAAGGCGCGGCAGACGTTTCTGGGCGGCGATCCGGTAATCAGCTACGCATGAAAGCATGAATGCTCCACAGACTTCAAATTTGCTACGGCTGTCCGATTCAATCGCATTACAATCGAGATAACTGCTATTCGATCTTTCGTAACGATCTGTCTTAAGGCCGCGCTATCACCATGTCAGAACACGCCAGAGGCACAGCCCGCAAGATCAAGGCGGCTGAACCGGAGCCGACGCGCTCGTCGCTGTTCGTCGGCTCGACCGCGAAAGCGTTTCAGGTCTTGCATGCGTTCGACGGTCCGAACCGTCACATGACGCTCGTCGATATCGCGAAAACCTCCGGCCTCGACCGCAGCGCTACGCAGCGTCTCGTGCATACGCTGGAAGCGCTCGGTTATCTGTACCGTGTTCCCGACACGCGCAACTACGGCCTCACGACGAAAGTGCTGCAGTTCTCCTACAACTACGTGCGCGCCAACGAGCTCATCGACAAGGCTTCGCCGTATCTGCTCGACATCAGCCGGCGCCTTGGTGAGACCACCAACCTGCTGGAGCTCGACGGTCACGAGATCGTGTTCGTCGCGCGGTTTCCGGGCCAGCATCTGGTGAATATCGACATCGTGGTCGGCGCCCGTTTGCCGGCCATGTTCACCGCCGCCGGCATCGCGATCCTCTCGCGTCTGTCCGACGATCGCGTGCGCGAGATCCTCGCGCAAACGCGCCTCGAACCGCTCACGCACTACACCGAAACCAATCCCGACAAACTGCTCGAGCGAGTGCGCAAAGTCGCCCGGCGCGGCTACGCGGTGATCGAGAACGAAACCGTGCTCGGCGATATTTCCGTTGCCGCGCCGGTGACGGATCACGGTGGCATGGGCGTCGCCGCGATCAATATCTCGGTGCCGACCTCGCGCTGGTCGCGTGAGAAAGTGGAAGCCGAACTCGCGCAACACGTGCAGGTGGCCGCAACGTCGATTTCGAAGTCGCGGCTCACGGGCTATCAGCGCTGAGCCGTCATTAAGTGGTCACTAAGCGGTCACTAAGCGGTCACAGCGGGCGCTCGAAAGTATCGAGTTGCTTTTCCAGTTCGACCCGCAAATTCGCCGACAACTCCGGTGCCGCCTGGACCAGCGGCGCGAGCATCGTCGGCGCATGCACGCCGATCAGATCCATCACCGATTTCATCGGACCCGGATTGGTTTCGGCAAACGCAAGGTTCATCAACGGGATCAGCGAGCGGTGCAGAGCGAGCGCTTCCTGCGTTTTTCCGTCGGCCGCGAGCTGATAGATCTTGCGCCAGGCGCTCGGCAACAGGCTTGCCGTCACCACGATGCCGCCACGCGCGCCCGCCGCGACGTGCAACGGAAACAACGTGTCCTCGCCGCTCAACACGGAGAACGACTCGTCGACGCCGGCGACGGTGCGCAGGAAGTGCCACATGTCGGTATTGCACGCCTTCATGCCGATGATCCGCTCGTGCCTCGAGAGTTCGTGCAGCACTTCGGGCGCGATCGAAATGCGCGTGCGATACGGAATCTCATAGATCAGGATCGGCAGTGGCGATTCGTCGGCGTAACGCAGGAAGTAGTCGCGAATGCCTGCCTGGGTCGGATTCGTGTAGTAGGGCGTCAGCACCAGCAAGCCGTCCGCACCCGCTGCAGCGAATTCCTTGCCTGCCTGCATGGCGTCGTGATAGCCCGGATCGAGCACGCCCGCGATCACCGGGATGCTGCCCGCCGCTTCCTCGGCGGCGATACCGGCCATGCGGATGCGTTCGGCACGCGCCAGCGCGCCGTATTCGCCCGTACCGCCGAGCGGCACGACGCCGTCCACGCCTTGCTTGAGCAGATAACGCATCAAGGTGCGGGCCGCGCCGCTGTCAATCGTGTCGTCGGCGTTGACCGGTGTCGGAATAGCCGGCAGGACGCCGCGCAATTGTTGTGCTGAAAGCATAAAGAGTCTCGGTGAATGAATGGGGTTCAGGCGGTGAGGCTGCGCCGGCGCAAACGGTCCGCGATCCAGATGAGCGCGGCGATAAAGATGAAGAGGCACGTCGATACCGCCGCGATCACCGGCGAGATCTGCATCGTGATTTCGTCCCAGAACTGCTTGGGCAAGGTCGTGCTCAGGCCGCCCGAGGTGAAGAGGGCGATGGTCAGTTCATCGAACGAGGTCGCGAACGCGAACAGGAACGACGACATCAAGCCCGCGCCGAGAATCGGAAACGTGACGCGGCGCAGGGTGGCCCACGGACGCGCGCCCATGCTCTGCGCGGCGAGATCGAGACGGGTGTCGTAGTTGCGCAGCACGGCCATCATCGTGATCACGACGTAGGGCACGGCGACCGTCGTATGGGCCAGCACCAGGCCGAGTGATGACCCGACCAGACCAATCTTCGCGAAGAAATAGAAGATGCCGACCGCGATGATCATGCGCGGCACGACGATCGGCGACAGCACGAACGCCAGCATGGCCGCCTTGCCGCGCATGCCGCCGCGCACCAGCAGGAACGCCGCGGGCGTGCCGATCAGCATCGACAATAAGCCGGTGCCGATACCCACCAGCATCGAGCGCGTGATTGCCTGCATCCATAGCGGCGAATCGACGATCTGCCGATACCATTGCAGCGAAAATCCGTGCGGCGGCCACGCCAGCCCGGAAGCCGAATCGAACGACAGCGGAATCATCAGGAAGGCCGGCGCGCTGAGAAACACCAGCAGCAGGAACACGATCACGCGCAGCGTCAGACTTTCGCCGCTGCCGGACATGCTACGTTTGCGGCCTTTGCGCGAGCGGGGCATGACGGAGAGCAACGCATCGGTTGTATTGCCGAGCGAGCTCAGAATCAGGTCGCCGAGCTTGCGACTCCAGCCGCCCGCACGTGAGCCTTTTACGCCCGCGCTTTCACCCGCCATGGTCGAGAGGCCCACCATGCGGTCGTACACCAGGAAGACGATCAGCACCACCGCGAGCAACAGCACCGAAATCGCGCCCGCAAAACCCCAGTTCAGCGCCTGCATGACCTGATCGATGATCAGTTGCGTGATCATCGTTTGATGACGGCCGCCCAGCAGCGTCGGCGTGATGAAGAAGCCGATCGCGGTGACGAACACCATCAGGGCGCCGGCCGCGACGCCCGGCAATGACAGCGGGAAATACACCTTCCAGAACACGGTGCCGGGACGCGCGCCCAGCGTGGCTGCGGCGCTCGGCAGGCGGCGGTCGATGTTCTCCATGACCGACAGCATGGTCAGCACCGCGAGCGGCATCAGCGCATGCACCATGCCGAGGATCACGCTGGAAAAGTGATAGAGCAGGCTCAGCGGCTCGTCGATGATACCGAGCTTGAGCAGCAGCTGATTGATGACGCCGTTGCGCCCGAGCAGTACGACCCACGCGAACGTGCGCACGAGAAAGCTGGTCCAGAACGACAGCAGCACCCAGAACAGCAGGCGGTTCTTGCGTGCACGCGTCGCCGAGGAAATCAGATAGGCGATCGGATAGCCGGTCAACACCGAGAAGAACGTGGTCCATAGCGACACTTTCAGCGTGATCAGCAGTACATCCACATACACGGACGATGCGAAGAGCCGCTTGTATTCGATCAGCGTGAAGCCGGCGTCGTTGTGAATGCTGAGCAGCAGTAACTGGCCGACCGGATAGACCAGCATCACTAGCAGCAGCACGACGAGCGGCGCGCCTTTCGCGCCGGGCCGCAGCCAGGCGCGCCAGGCGGGCCGGCGCGGCGCGGGTTGAATGGGTTGTGCCGGCCCCGCGGGCTGGGAAGGGCGCGCGCTCATAGCGGAATGATTCATCGCTTACCCCGCGATCGCGACGGCGTCGGCGGCGAGCCACGACAGGCCGAGCGTTTGCCCGACTTCGTACTGGCTGCCGAAACGGTTGGTGGGGAAGGCGGCGATGAGCGGCGCGGCATTGGCGATGTGCGGCTCGAGATAGAGCTTGGTCATGCTGCCGGTCACCATGATGTCGGTGAGTTTCGCGGACAGGCTGCCGCCGTTGCCGGAGTCTGAGTTCGCGCTGACGTCGTGGTGCACGCGCAGGTTTTGCGGACGCAGCATCAGCTTGACCGGCTTGCCGTTGCCGATTACCGGGTCGTAGGCCATCGCCTCGCCTTTCGCGACGCCTTGCACGCTGATCTGCACCTGATCGCCGGCACGGCCCGTGACGACTGCGTCGAGCAGATTCGACTCGCCGAGAAAGTCCGCGACGAACACGCTGTTGGGCCGGAAATACAGATCGGCCGGCGTGCCGAGTTGGGCGATCGAACCTGCGTTCATCAGGCAGATGCGGTCCGACATCGTCATCGCCTCTTCCTGATCGTGCGTCACGTAGACGATCGTCGTGCCGAGTTCGCGATGGATGCGCTTGATCTCGAGTTGCATGTGATCACGCAGTTTCTTGTCGAGCGCGCCGAGCGGTTCGTCCATCAGAATGATTGACGGCCGGTAGACCATGCAGCGCGCGAGTGCGATCCGTTGCTGCTGGCCGCCGGATAGTTCGCGTGGATAGCGTTGCGCCACGTGCGGCAGATGCACCATCTCCAGTGCTTGCATCACCTTTTCTTGCGTGGCCTTTGCGTCCGTCTTGCGCATTTGCAGCGGAAACGCGATGTTCTGCGCGACCGTCATGTGCGGAAACAGGGCGTAGTTCTGAAACACCATGCCGATGTCGCGTTCGTACGGTGCGCCGTACGTCACGTCCACGCCGTTGATGCGAATCTGTCCTTCATCCGGCAGGGCGAGGCCGGCGATCAGGCTGAGCAGGGTAGTCTTGCCGGAGCCGCTCGGCCCGAGCAAAGTCAGGAACTCGCCCTCGGCGACGTCGAGACTGGTCGGCGCGAGCGCGACGAAATCGCCGTAGCGTTTGCTGAGTCCCGCGATCTGAAGATTCGAAGCAGACATGGAATCGGCCTCCGTGAAAGGTGACAGGGAGTGGCGGCGCGCTTACGTCAGGATCCAGCGATTGAAGCGCTCGAGCGCGACGCTCTGGTTTTCCTGCCAGTACTTCGCATCGATATGCAGGCCGTTGGCCATGTTCTGCGGATAGGTCGGGCAGTTTTTCGCGATCTCGGGCTTGATGAAGTTGAATGCTTCGGGCTGCGTCAGACCCGCCGGGAAATAGTCGACCAGCGCGGCCTGGCGTTTCGGATCGGCGGCGAATTTGATGAATTCGCGGCAGGCGTCGGCGTTCGGCGAGCCCTTCAGGATCGACCAGTTGTCGACCCCCCAGATGTTCTGGTTCCAGACGATGCCGACCGGTGCGCCGCTGGCAATCGCCGCTTGCGCGCGCGAGATCCACGTGCTGATCATGTCCACCTCGCCTGACCCCAGCATCTGTTCGACCTGTGCACCGGTGGTCCACCAGACGTCGACGTGCTTCGCAATCCTGGAGAGGCTTGCGAAGCCGCGGTCCATGTTGCAGGGATAGACCTGGCCGGTCGCTACGCCGTCGGCCATCAAGGCTTGTTCCATCGTGTCGAACGGATACTTGCGCAGGCCGCGGCGGCCCGGGAAGTCCTTCACGTTCCACATGTCGGCCCATGAGTTCGGCGCCTTGCGGCCTTTGAACGCGTCCGTGCGATAGGCGAGAACGGTCGTGTAGATGTTGGTGCCCACGCCGTACGGCGACATGTATTGCTTCGGAATCTTCGCGATCACCGGATCGGATTCCAGCCCGTGTTTTTCGAGGTATTCCTTGCCGCCGCCGGTCAGCAGAAGAATCGCCGGCTGGCTGATCTTCGCCATGTCCCAGGTGTAGCTGCCGGTGTCGACCATGCTCTTGATCAGCGCGGTCGGTTCGGCGTTCGCCTGCACGCCGACCACTTCGATGCCGGTCTTCTCCGTGAACGGCCGGTAGAACACCGCGCCGTAGGCCTTCGTGTAGATGCCGCCGTCGTCACGAATCACGATCCGTTTGCCGGCCGCGCGCGACGGCGTCCAGACGAACGGGAACGCGACCGCCGCCGTGCCTGCCAGCGCCGCCTTGATGGCCGTGCGGCGGCCGGGTTGTTGAATCTGATCGCGTGTGGGCTGCTTTTTCATGACGACTCCAGGGAAGTGGCAAGCGTGGAAAGCGAAAGACCGGTATGACGAAAATTCAGGCCGCGCGAGCGGCGCGATGGGGCGCGGAGCGGCGCGTCAAGGCAGCAGGCGGCCGGGGTTGAATAACTGGTGCGGATCGAGTGCCTGCTTCACCGCGCGCATCAATGTGAGTTCGATAGCGGATTTGTAGTGCGCCATTTCGCCGAGGCCGGTCTGGCCGACGCCATGTTCGGCGCTGAAGGTGCCGTGCAACTCGTGCGCGACGTCGTTGACGCAGCGGCGCATCGCGGTGGCGATCGCAACGGGGTCCGCGAATTCGCGCCATGCGTCGAAGGTGAAGAACGGGATGAAGTGCGCGTTGCCGTCGCCGAGATGGGCAACGATCAGAATGTCGAGGCCGGGAATGAGTGCATGGACCGCGCGCGTGGACTGCTCGATGAAAGCAGGCACCGCCGACACCGGCACCGCGCAATCGGTCGTTAAGCCCACGCCGGCTTTCTTGTTCGCTTCGGATACGCTGTGGCGAATTTCCCAGAGAGCGGCGCGCTGCGTGTCGTTGCTGGCGAACACAGCATCGACGATGAGGCCGGCATCGGCTGCCTGTTCGAGCGTGTGTTGCAGCAGCTCTGCCATATCTTCGCCCCCGCGCGTGTCCGCGAGCTCGACCAGCACGTGCCAGTCGTGCAGTTCGCCAAGCGGATTGCGGCGCTCGGGTACATGTTCGATCACCAGTTCGAGCTGGCGGCGGTTGATCATCTCGAAGGCGTTGAGCCGCGAACCGCAGGCGGCCTGAAACATGCCGAGAATACGCAGCGCGGCCGCCGGGTCGACGGGCGCGAACCATGCGAGTGCGTGATGCGTCGGCAGCGGATGCAGCTTCAACGTGGCCGCCGTGATGATGCCGAGCGTGCCTTCCGTGCCGATGAACAGATGCTTCAGATCGAGACCGGTGTTGTCTTTGCGCAGTGCACGCAGGCCGTTCCAGATCGTGCCGTCGGCGAGCACGACTTCGAGGCCGAGCACGTTGTCGCGCGCATTGCCATAGCGCAGCACGCCGGTGCCGCCCGCATTCGTCGACAGATTGCCGCCGATCTGGCATGAGCCTTCGGCGCCGAGACTCACCGGAAAGAGTCGTTGTTCGGCTGCTGCGGCGTCCTGCACGGTCTTCAGCACGCAGCCGGCTTCGACTTCCATTGAACCGTTGGCCGCGTCGATCGAACGAATCCGCCGCATCCGAGACAGGTTGACGATGACTGGCCGAACGCCTTCGCTCGCGGGTACGGCGCCGCCGCACAGGCTGGTGTTGCCGCCTTGCGGCAGGACCGGTACGCCGTGCGCCGCGCACAGGCGAACCACCGCGGATACCTGCGCTGCGGTCGACGGCAGCGCGACACAGAGCGCCGGCGCCTTGTAGCGGCCGCGCCAATCCTCGGTGAAACCATCGAGGTCGGCTTCGGCGCTCAGGACCGCGTCCACTCCGAGTTCGGTTTGCAGGCTAGCTAACAGGGGCGCGACAGGGTTCATTTCTGGTTCCTTGATCGGGCGGCTTCGATGCGGTCGGCTGCGACCCAAATGGGACGGGACCTGCGTTGCCTGAGAAAAAGCATAGAAGTAAAAAAATCGCATTGAAATGCAATTAATCGAAATGCGATTAAAGTGCTCGTTTTTCCTGGCGTGAGTCGAGGGCGCTGACGGCCATGAAACAAATAAGCAAAGCGAAATTTGTTGGTTTGGGTAAGCCTGCGGCGCCGCGATACTTGATCGTCCGATGGCCGCGCCATTCGATTTGGACGCATCCGTCTGCTGTTCAACTCCCAGACCGAACCCGACACCATGACGCAATCCAATCACCCCGATCAGCCTGCGCTCGACACACTGCGGCTGATTGGTCCAGCACCCGAGAACTGGGTCCCGCCGCGCGATGGCATCGACCATAACGTGGTGGTCGTCGGCGGTGGACAGACCGGCGCGGCGTTCGCTTTCGCCCTGCGGCGCGCCGGCATCGGTCAGGTCAGCGTGATCGACGCCGCTGCCGATGAAGGCCAATCGGGCGTCTGGTTGAATCGCGCCCGCATGAACAAGCTGCGCACCCCTAAATCATTGGTGGGCCCCGAGGTGGGTCTGCCGGGGCTGAGTTTTCAGGCATGGTATGAAGCGCGCTTCGGCGCCGCTTCGTATGCGGAGATCGACCGGATTCCTCGCACGCGTTGGGCGGAGTATCTCGCGTGGTATCGGCATTTCCTCGAGATTCCGATTCGCTACGGTACGCGGCTCACGCGAATTGAACCTACGGGTGAGCATTTTCGTTTGCATCTGGAAGTACGCGATGGCGCCACGGTGCGCAACATCGTGGAGACGGCACGCAAGATCGTCCTCGGTAATGGTGTTGCGGGTAACGGGGGGCCGAACATTCCTGCAGTGCTGAAAAACATTCCGCCGACACTTCGTGCCCACACTTCCGAGGCGATCGATTTCCCAGCGCTGCGCGGCAAATCCGTGGCAGTGATCGGCGGCGCGGCATCCGCGTTCGATGCGGCGGGCACGGCGCTCGAAGCCGGCGCAGGGCAGGTGCATCTGTTCGTGCGACGTGAGCGGATTGCGTCGGTGCCGGTGACCCGAACACGCGCCTATCCCGGCGCGTACGACAACTATTTCCATTTGCCAGACGCGATTCGCTGGTCGCAGGCGCGGCGCTTCCGCGTTGCCGGTTCGACGCCGCCAGTCGACGCCGTGGAGCGCGTCACACGCTTTCCGAACTTCCATCTGCATCTCGGCGCCCCGTGGACACAGGCAAGCGTCAGAGGCGAGCGCGTGGAGACCGAAGCGGCGGGTGAGTCGTTCGCTTTCGATTTCGTCATTGCCGGCACGGGCTACGTGATCGATCCGGCGTTGCGGCCGGAGTTGGCGCAGATCGCCGGGCATATCCGCCTGTGGCGCGATCAATACGTGGCCGCCGCAAGCGATAGCGACGACGCGCTGGGCGCGCATCCGTATCTCGGCGCCGCGCTCGAATACCTCGAGAAGGTCGAGGGCGAAGCGCCCTATTTGAAGAACATCCACGTCTATAACCCGGCGGCCTTCGTGAGTTTCGGATTGCCGGTCGGCGACGTGCCGAGCATGAAGCGCGACATTCCCGCCGTGGTGCAGCGAATCAGCCGCGATCTGTTTCTCGCCGATCTGGACGCGCATGAAGCACGTATTCACGGCGACATCGCCGCCGATTTCGACGATTCAGTCTACGCACAGAGCGTCTGGCAGCGCGACAGGGTCGACGTCGCGTGAGGTGGACCCGAGCAAGCGCACGGTAACGATAGTTCAACAAGGCGAGAGGCAGGAGCCGCTATGTCCACGCAGTTCGAATCGATCACGACAGGAACGCCGGTTATCGGCACGGACGTCGGTAACATCAACCGCGCCTTAACACGGCGTGGGCCTTCACGCGGCGTTCTGATCGCGGGCCTCGCTGCCATAGCGTGGTTCGGCAGCGCGGCGCTGACCGAATGGTGGCCGAGTGCCGACGACTGGCCGTACACGAAAGAATTCATCGCGTTGAAGCTGGTGCTCGCGGCATTTGCTGTTGCGACGGCCGTCGCGGGATGGCGCAATCCGTCCACTCAGCCGACGACGCCCACGCGCAGCAGCGCATGGCTTGGGGCGATGCCATGGTTGCTCGCGCTGGCGCTTGGCGTGAGCGCGTGGGAAGTCGTCACGGCGCAACTCGAATGGCTGCCGCGGCCTTTTTTCGCCCCACCACAGGCGCTGATCGGCGTCTATGCCGAAGACTACCCGCGACTGGGTTCGAGCGTTGTGCATTCGTTTGGACTACTCGCCTATGGCTACGTGCTGGGCGCGGCTGCGGGTTTTGTTACTGGAGTGAGCATCGGCTGGTCGCAGGCCGTGAGCTACTGGGTCCATCCGGTCCTGCGCCTGATCGGGCCGCTACCGGCCACCGCGTGGTTGCCGCTGGCGTTCTTCTTCTTTCCGTCGAGCTTTAGCGCAAGTGTGTTCCTGATCGCGCTCGCGACCGCCTTCCCGGTTGCGGTGCTGACGTGGTCGGGTGTAGCCGGCGTCAACTCGGCCTATTACGACATCGCACGCACGCTCGGCGCGCGGCCCGGTTTTCTGATTCTGCGCGTGGCGATTCCGGCGGCGCTGCCGTCGGTCTTCGTCGGCCTGTTCATGGGTCTTGGCGCATCGTTTTCGGTGTTGATCGTCGCGGAGATGATGGGCGTGAAAGCCGGACTCGGCTGGTATCTGCAATGGGCCCAGGGTTGGGCGGCCTACTCGAATATGTATGCCGCGCTGCTCGTGATGGCGCTGATGTGCTCGGGTCTGATCACCTTGCTGTTTCGTGTGCGTGACCGCTTGCTGGCCTGGCAAAAGGGATTGCTCAAATGGTAGCCGTACCCGAAGTGTTGAATCAGTCGGCCGCTGCTCGGCCGGTCCGCGACGGCGCGCGCATTGACGTGCGCCACGTCAGTCATCAATTCGCGCTGCGTGGCGCCGCGTTGCCGGTGCTCCAGGATGTCAGCTTCACGGTCGAGCCGGGCGAGTTCGTTGCGCTGCTCGGCCCGAGCGGTTGCGGCAAGTCCACCTTGCTGCGGTTGGTCGCTGGACTCGATGCGCCGACGCAGGGCAGCGTGCAGGCAGATGGAGCTGCAATCGCCGGTCCTGATCCGTCGCGTGTGGTGGTGTTTCAGGATCCGACCTTGTACCCATGGCGCACGGTGCGCGGCAATGTTGGGGTCGGTCCGCAGGCGCAGCGCAAACGCTTCGCGCGACGCAGTGGTCCGCAAGAGAAGCAGGCGCAGCAGCGGATCGATGCCGCATTGGAGCTGGTCGGCCTTAGCGAATTCGCCGAAGCGTTTCCGCATCAATTGTCGGGTGGCATGGCGCAGCGTGTGGCGCTGGCCCGCGCGCTCGTCAACGATCCCGCGCTGCTGGTGCTGGACGAACCGTTCGGCAAGCTCGACTCGCTCACACGTATCCGCATGCAGGGTGAACTCGCGCGGCTCTGGCTGGACGCGCGCTTTTCCGTGCTGCTGGTGACGCATGACGTGGAAGAGGCACTGCTGCTCGCCGACCGTGTGATCGTTTTCAGCGAGCGGCCGGCGCGTGTGGTTGCCGAAGTGCGCAACGACGCGCCGTATCCGCGCCATCGCGACGATCCGAAACTGGTGGCGCTGCGCCGCGAGGTACTCGCCCAGCTCGGACTCGACACCTGAACGAATAAAACAATCGATAACGACCAGAGGAATAGTCAACCATGAATCCTTACGATGAATCTCCGCTGAGTCCGGGCCGCCGCGCATGGTTGCGCAAGACGGCCTGGACCGCGGGCGCGGCGGCGCTCGGCGGTGCGTCGCTGATGCCTGGAACGCTCGCGTTTGCTCAAACGCCGCAGGCTCCGCTCAAGCCCCTCAAGCTTTCCTGGAACGCTGGCGCGATCTGTACCGCGCCTGTGGCCGTTGCGGTGAAGCAGGGCTTTTTCGAGCGGCACGGTTTGCAGGTGGAGCTCGTGAATTTTTCTGGGTCGACCGATCAGTTGCTCGAGGCAATTGCGACGGGCAAGTCCGATGCGGGTGTCGGCATGGCGCTGCGTTGGATCAAGCCGCTGGAGCAGGGCTTCGATGTGAAACTGACCGCCGGAATTCACGGCGGGTGCATGCGTTTGCTGGCCACGCGCGCGTCGGGCATCGTCGATGTGGCGGGACTGAAGGGCCGCACGATCGGCGTGAGCGATATGGCGAGTCCGACCAGGAATTTCTTCGCCATCGTGTTGAAGAAGATCGGCGTCGATCCGGAGCGCGATGTGAACTGGCGCCAGTATCCGGCGAACCTGCTGGGCGAAGCGCTGAAGAAGGGCGAAGTGCAGGCGATCGCGGATGGCGACCCGACGATCTGGTCGATCCGCGAATCCGACCACCTGGTTGAAGTGTCGAACAATCTGTGCGGTGAATATCTGACGCGTTCGTGCTGTGTGCTCGGCGTGCGCGGCACGCTGGTGCGAAAGGATCGCGCCACCGCGCAGGCGTTGACGCAGGCGCTCCTCGAAGCGACCGAGTGGACTGCGAATCATCCTGCGGATGCCGCCGCGATTTTCTCGGTCTATACGCCGTCCGCCGATGTGGGCCAGTTGGCGGCGATGCTCAAGAGCCATACCGACCGCCATCATCCGGTTGGGGATGCGTTCAAGAAGGAGATATCGCTCTATGCCGACGATCTGAAGGCGGTGGGTGTGCTCAACAGCGGGACTGATTCCAATCGTCTCGCGGATCGGGTGTTCTCGAACGTGCTGGCTTAACGGCGAGCCGTGTGCGTCTGATATGCGGTCTGCGTCGATCGATAGTCGAATTTATCGTTTGGCCATGACCGTCTGCATCGTTACGCTAATCGGCTTGCCTATGATGCGCCGACGCCATGATGAATCCGCACAACTCCCCGCCGTCGCGCGGCCGCCGTCGACTGCTGGGTCGTCTGGCGGCCGGCGGTCTGGTTGCTTCTCAAGCTGCTTCCGCAAGTGAATTGCTCAAGCCGCTCGCGGTCGCGCAATCGAGCCGCGTGCCCGGTGCGCCCGTTCTCGAACATCCATACGGCATGCCGTCGCCGTATGAGGCAAATGTCGTGCGGCGGAGTGCGCGCGCGTGGCCACTACCCGGTGCGGCTTCGTCGATGACCCCGCTAGCCGATCTGCACGGCACGCTCACACCCAACGGTCTGGTCTACGAACGTCATCACGGCGGTGTGCCGGACATCGATCCCGATCAGCATCGGCTGGCCATTCACGGCCTTGTACGCACGCCGAAACTGTTCACGATGGATGACCTGCTGCGCCTGCCGTCCGAATCGCGGATTCATTTTCTCGAATGCTCCGGCAATACCGGCAATGAATGGAATGGCCCGAGCGGCATGCCGGTGCAACTTACGCATGGTTTGTTGTCGTGCTGCGAATGGACCGGTGTGCGTTTGTCGACTTTGCTGGAAGAGGTGGGTGGTGTGACTGCATCCGGCAATACAAGCGGCGGCGGCTGGTTGCTGGCGGAAGGCGCGGATGCAGCTGCGATGACACGCAGCTTGCCACTCGATCGGATACTCGACCGGGCTCTCGTGGTCTATGCGCAAAACGGCGAACGCTTGCGTCCCGAGAACGGTTATCCGTTGCGTCTGATCGTTCCCGGCTTCGAGGGCAATACGAACGTCAAGTGGCTGCGCCGGTTGAAGGTGGTCGATGCGCCGTTGCAAACGCGCGAGGAAACCTCGAAGTACACGAGCCTGCTCGCGAACGGCACCGCGCGTCAGTTTGCGTTCGAGATGGACGTGAAGTCGGTGATCACGCGGCCGTCGCCGGGACATCGCCTCACCACGCACGGTTATTACCCGATCACCGGTCTGGCCTGGTCCGGACGCGGGACGATCCGCAAGGTGGAGGTGTCGACCGACGGCGGTGCGACCTGGCGTCCCGCGCGTCTGGACGGTGCGATCCTGGATCGTGCGCTCACGCGTTTTCAGGCGGACTGGCGCTGGGACGGCGGCGCTGCCGCGATTCTCTCGCGCGCCACCGATTCGACTGGCTATGTGCAACCGACGCGTGCCGAACTCGTCGCCGCGCGCGGCCTGAATTCGCAGTATCACTACAACGCGATCCAGCAATGGCGAGTGGATGCAAGCGGCGAGGTGCGTAATGCGTGATGGTCGGTCGTTACGTAGGCCGTCGCGTGTGGCGCTGGCCGCGCTGTTGTCGCTCACGGCGCTGGCATCGTGCTCATCGATTGCACCTGGTGACCAGAGCGCCAGGTCGATCCACGATATCGGCACGCCGCTCACGGATCAGGATCTCGCCGCCTGGAACATCGACGTCGCGCCGGATGGCCGTGGCCTGCCTGCGGGCAGCGGCGACGTCGCCACCGGCGCGCACATATTCGCCGCGAAATGCGCGGCGTGCCACGGCGCGCAGGGCGAGGGCGGTCTCGGCGATCAACTGATAGGCGGGCAGGGCACGCTGACCAGCGCGAAGCCAAAGCGCACCGTGGGCAGCTACTGGCCCTATGCGACGACGCTCTTCGACTATATCCGTCGCGCGATGCCCTACAACGCGCCCGAATCGCTTTCCGCCGACGAGGTGTACGCGCTCAGCGCATTCCTGCTCAACCAGAACGGCATCGTGCCGGCGAATACGCGGCTCGACGCGGCCTCGCTGCCGCGTGTGGCGATGCCCAATCGCGGCGGCTTTGTGGCTGATCCGCGTCCGGGGCAGCTATGAGGCGCTCGCGCTGATCTGATGGTTCAGGATCGAGGTTAAAGCGACGCTAGCCGGCATTTGCCGGCTCAGGCAGTCGTCTCATGCAGTGGCTTCAGGCAGCCGGCGCAGCAGGCGCATTCGGCGTGTATTTTCGCAGTCGCTGGGAAATCAGATGCGAAGGCTTTTCGATCATCCGGTAAAACGCGTAGCTGATGGCGAACGCCAACGCCACCTGTACGAACCATGCGAATCGGGACGTCTCGTCGAATCGGGTCATTTCCAGCAGGGCGAGCGCCATCTTGTGGCAAAGATAGAGGCTATAGGACCACGCGCCAAAAGTAGCCAGTCTGGACCAGACGCCGCTTCTGGAAGGCGTGGCGGTCTCCGCCGCGATCCAGACTGCCGCCAGGAACTGAAAGAGCGGAAGCGTGATATCGGGCGTAACCAGCGGCACAACGGCCGGTTTGAGATTCGATTCGGACAGCAGAATCATAATGGCCGCGCCGGCCGCGACAATCACCACTCTCAGCGCAACCAGGTGATTCGCGAGAAAACGGGTGCTTCGATCAAGGCCACGCTTGATCATCAGGGTAAGCGGCGAATACGCGCCACGGACGTGGAACTGCTCCGCGTTGCGCTGAGTCTCCGCGATCAGGCAGCCGAAAATCCAACCGGCCGCATACAGTAAAGCCGTGCCCGGAACGCCATAAGTCTCGATGACGCAGCCGTGGCAAACCGGATGCCCGATCAGACGAACCACGGCCACCATCACGCCTGCCGCAACCGCGCAGCCAACGATCATTTCGCCGATGTAGCGAAAGCGGGCGCGCAGGAGCGGATAAGCGGCGTAATACACCATCTCGCAGTAGAGCGACCACAGTACGGATTCCAGATAGTTCTGTCCGGTCGGCAACGGTTGAACGAGGCACAGCAAGATGACCAACGGCAAGCCGATGCGGATGAATCTGGACGCGTAGTAGTTGATCGGCTTGAGCGTTACATCCTTTTGATATGCGTTGTGGATGCAGTAGCCGGAAATGACAAAGAAGACGATGACGGCGGCAGGGCCCGCGAACAGCGCTGTCGAGCCTGACCACAATGCGCCGCCGAGGAAGGCGAGTTGATGAGGCAGAAGTTCTTTAAACGCGGGCGGCTTGAAGTGGTACATCAGGACCCAGACAGCCGCGAGGAATCGAATCGCGTCGATCTTTAGCGACTTGTTCAGATTCGCGGACGCTGACAGATTCAAGGTGATCGCCATTTTCTTGCCCCTTCTTCTATTCAGGCTGCGGCGATCTTACGTCTGTCATGAACAACAAAAATCGAAAAAAATGGGGAAATAAATGTCCCTCCTAGCCGCAACAGAATGCGATGTTGAACGGTCGTTTTTGTCGGCGTCACGGGGTGACAGCAGTACTTTGCGGCATTGGCACAGGTTTTAGCTCGAATAGATTGATGCGGGCACAATTCAAAGCTAGGCTCTGTCGAAACCGAACAATAAATCGAGGCGCAAGGATCCAATGACTCCATCGGAAAACATTGACCAGCTGATCGCAGGCATCACGGACTGGCGTGGCAAAACGTTCGCCAGCGTCCGCAAGACCATCCTTGAAGCCGATCCGGAGATCGTCGAGGAATGGAAGTGGATGGGAAGCCCAGTGTGGTCCCGCGACGGAATGATCGCGGTCGCCAACGCTCATAAAGGGAAGGTGAAGCTGACCTTTGCCCACGGGGCGAATCTCGCGGACCCTGACAAGCTTTTCAACGCGGGCCTCGACGGCAACGCGAGACGGGCGATCGACTTTTTCGAGGGCGATAAGCTGAATGGCCCCGCTTTAAAGAAACTCGTGCGCGCCGCTATCGAGTACAACCAGACCAAATTGAAGAAAAATGCGCCTGCAAGTACTCGATCGAAAGCACTTAAAAGTAAAGAGACGTAAAGCGATAGCGCTATCTGGGGGAAGCGCTTAGTGCGATTCAGGTGATTGAAATCCGTACGGTTTTCAGCGCGACAGCAACGAAACGGTCGCGATGCCGAGGATGGTCATGATGAGCGAAGCCGCCACGTGAATGACGATCTCGCCCGCCGCCCAGCCGAGCCGTCCATCCTGCAAGCGCTGCACGACTTCCGCCGAGAACGTCGAGAAGGTCGACAGGCCGCCCATCAAGCCCGTGATGATGAAGAGCCGCCATTCGGGCGCGATCTGCGGCGCCCGTGCGAACCCCGCGACCGCGACGCCGATGACGTAACCCGCGATCACGTTAGCGGCGAAGGTGCCGAGCGGCATACCCGTGAACAGGCCGTTCAGACGGATACCGAGAAACCAGCGGAACAGCGAGCCGAGCGCGCCGCCGATACCGACCGCGAGAATGGACAAATACATGAAGAAGTACTCTGGCGAAGCCGAAAGGTCGACAAACCGGGCTTGAGCGGAAGGCGTGATGCCGCGTCCGCAGTCGTCCGGGCGAAGCAGGCATCATCAGCCATCGAGGGCGGTTAATGGAGAATGCCATCTCCAGCACGCCAGTCTAGCATTGGCACGGCATTGGGGACAGGTGGGCGCCAGCGCGGCGCGCGCGTGCAGTCTGCGTGGTTTGGGGCGTGATCTAGAATGAATAGAGGGCCTGCGAGCGTCTGCCGTGGTCCACTGCAACGCCGCAACTGCGCGGGAGGCCGACATGACGAAGGGCTACCAGCTCACGTTCTATACCGAGAAGAACCGGCGCCACGGCCATCAATCGGTCGTGGAATGTCTGTTGTCGATCGCGAAGCTCGTCGGCATTCATGGCGCGACCGTCGTGGCGGCGGCCGAAGGCGTCGGCCACGCGGGCGCGCGGCACGCAGCGCGCTTCTTCGAACTGGCGGATCAACCGCAACTGGTGATCTTCGCGGTCACTGAAGGGGAGGCGGACGCCTTGCTCGAGGCGGTGCGCGCGGGCTGCCTCCCGGTGTTCTACACGCGTTGCCCGATCGAATTCGGCCTGATCGGCGAGCATGGGGACGCGAAACATCCGGCGCGCCGCTAACCCTGGTTTGCGGTTAGTTTGCAGTTAGCCGGTCAGCCGACGCTTTCGCGCTCCGGCGTCGCCGAAATCCTGTGGATCGACAGGTCCGCGCCGATATATTCGTCTTCCTGGTCGAGCCGCAAGCCCACGGTCAGGCGAATCGCCCCATACACGAGCGTGCCGCCGAGCGTTGCCACCACGATGCCGCCCAGCGTGCCGATCAGTTGCGCGCCGAACGATACGCCGCCGAGGCCACCGAGCGCATGCAAGCCGAAGATGCCGGCCGCGAGGCCGCCCCACGCGCCACACAGGCCGTGCAACGGCCACACGCCGAGCACGTCGTCGATGCGCCAGCGGTTCTGCACGCAGGTGAACATGTACACGAACAGCATGCCCGCGATGCCGCCCGTCACCAGCGCGCCGAGCGGATGCATCACGTCGGAGCCGGCGCACACCGCGACCAGCCCGGCGAGCGGGCCGTTGTACGTGAAGCCGGGGTCGTTGCGGCCCGCGAGCCACGCGCTCAGTGTGCCGCCGACCATCGCCATCAACGAATTGACCGCCACGAGGCCGCTGATCTTGTCGATGGTCTGCGCGCTCATCACGTTAAAGCCGAACCAGCCGACCGCGAGCACCCATGCGCCCAGCGCAAGGAACGGAATATTCGACGGCGGATGCGCGGCGATGCCGCCGTCGCGGTGATAGCGGCCGTGGCGCGCGCCGAGCAGCAGCACGGCCGGCAACGCGACCCAGCCGCCGAACGCATGTACTACCACCGAACCGGCGAAGTCGTGAAACGGCACGCCGAACACCTGGGTGAGCCAGCCCTGAATACCGAAGCGGCCGTTCCACGCGATCCCTTCGAAGAACGGATAGACGAAGCCGACCAGCACGAAGGTGGCGAACAGTTGCGGATTGAATTTCGAGCGCTCGGCGATACCGCCCGACACGATCGCGGGAATCGCCGCCGCAAAGGTCAGCAGGAAGAAGAAGCGCACCAACGCATAGCCGTTGTGCGCGGCCAGCGACTCGGCGCTGCCGAAGAACTGCACGCCATAGGCGATCGTGTAGCCGATGAAGAAATACGCGATCGTGGAGACCGAGAAGTCCACCAGAATCTTGACCAGCGCATTGACCTGATTCTTTTTGCGGACCGTGCCGAGTTCGAGAAACGCGAACCCCGCATGCATGGCCAGCACCATCGCGGCACCCAGCAAAAGGAAGAGGGTGTCGGTGCCGGTTTTCAGACTTTCCATCGATGTGTCCCGCTTATGCCAAAAAAGCGGGCATGGTATGCAAGAAGCGGGCCAAACTTGTGCCAATAAGCGTCGAACAGGTGCAAAGGCGCACCGCCATGGGATTTATGCTAATCGAGCGAGATCCGGTAGTGCACCGCCTTCTGCACCTCGGATAACGACAAAAGCACAATATGAGTGCACAACAGTTTCATATCGGTCGTCGCGATCCAAATCGGGGCGCGGCTTTCGATTTTATTTACGTTTCATTCAAAAGCCTGACGTTTTATGCGGATTCATTGCGCCCGCGTTCATATTTGGCGGCAGAAGCCTGGTTAGTGGCGCGTCTTCTTTGTCTTCCTGCGCAAACGCCGACATAATGTGCCGTCCCGCGCACGATCTGCCGGCCATCGACTTCCAATGCGCACGCATGAGACTGACCACTAAAGGCCTGTTGCTGATCGCAATTCCGGCCGTCTTCGAACTGGCGTTGCTGTCTGGACTCGTCATGGCGCAGGCCGACGCGACGCAAGCCGAACGGTGGGCCATTCATAGCGAGGACGTGCTGCGCCAGACCACCGCGATTCTCGATCCGGTGCTGGGTGAGTCCGTGGCGCTGCGCGGCGCGGTGCTCGCCAACGACACCCGCTTTACGACACCGGTCGCCTTGTGGATGGACGTCGACCGTCGTATCGATCAACTGGCCGAGCTGGTTGCCGACAACCCGGCGCAAGTCGAGCGCGTGGTGCAGGTGCGCCAGGCCGTGCAGGGGTATCGCCAATGGTCGGACCGCGTTCAGGACATGCTGCATTCGGGGCGGCGGCGCGATCTGCTCGATCGCTTCCGCGACCTGGCCTCGGCCGACGTGCTCGATCGCTTCCGTCAACAGGTGGTGGCTTTCCAGGCCGAAGAGCGGCGCCTCGACACGTTGCGCTCGAATGCCGCTGAGGCCGCGCGTGAACGGCAACAGGCGCTGGTCGTCGCGGCCGTGTTCGGCTCCTTGCTATTCGTCGCGCTGGCCGTGTGGTTGTTCACGCGCGGCGTGCGCGGCCGGCTTGCGCTGCTCTCCGATAACGCCGGGCGCCTCGCAGGCAACGAGCCGCTGGCGCCGATCGGCCCGGGGCGCGATGAAATTGCCCGGCTCGATCTGACCTTGCATGAAACCAGCCGGCGCCTGCTCGAAGCCGAGCGCATCCAGGCGCGTTTCCAGTCCGATCTGGCGCGGCGCACTACCGAACTGGCGCGCATCAACGAGACCTTGCGGCAACAGACTCAGGAAAACGAAATGTTCATCTACAGCGTGTCGCACGACCTGCGTGCGCCGCTGGTGAATCTGCAAGGCTTCTCGAAAGAACTGATTCGCGCGTGTGACGAACTGCGCGTGGTGCTGCGCCAGTCGTCGCTCGCGGCAGAAGCGCGGCAGCGCATCGAACGGGTGGTGGACGAGGATATCGGCGAGGCACTGCATTTCCTGCAGACGGCCGTGCTGCGGGCATCTCATATCATCGACGCGCTATTGCGGCTATCGCGGGTCGGCCGTGTGGAGTACCGGCAGCAAAAGGTCGAAGTGCGCGACATCGTGCCGCGCGTGGTCGATGCGATGCAAGGGTCGATCCGGGCGCGCCGGGCGCGTGTCGTCGTCGAGGATTTGCCGGCGGTGTGGGGCGACCCGACCGCGCTCGAACAGGTGTTCGCGAACCTGATCGGCAATGCGGTCAATTATCTGGACCCCGCGCGCGAAGGCCGGGTCGAAATTGGTACGACGCCGGCGCCGCCCGGCGTGCATTCACTACGGATTTTCTACGTACGGGACAATGGCCTGGGCATTCCGGCGGTCGCGCTGCCGCGGCTTTTCAACGCCTTTCAGCGGCTGCACGGCAATGTGGCGGCGGGTGAGGGCATCGGCCTCGCGCTCGTGCGGCGCGTGGTGGAACGGCACGGCGGGCGCGTGTGGGCGGAGTCGAAAGAGGGTATAGGCACGACGTTTTATCTGTCGCTGCCCGAAGCCGAGGTGCGGACGGCGCAACTGGCGGTCGAAACGCAGGCCACGCTGGCGGACGGTGCTCACGCGGTTCGTGGTGCGCGCGAAGCACGCGTGGGCCTCGGCGATCGTGATGGCCCTGGCCTGAGCGGCGGCGCGGCGGCACATGCCGCCGATGCCGCGTCCGGTATCAGTACGCGGTAAAGAGCCGACGCGGCTTGAGGAGTTTGCTGCCGCGAATCGACCAGTAGCAGCCGCAGACGATCAGGATCGCGACGCCGGTCAGTGCCTCGAGCGGCGCCGGGTGCAGTCCGGGCAGGCCGTCCAGGGCGAACAGGCCGCGCGCGACGATCAACAGCGCCGCCCACAGCGAACACGCCGCTTGCACCAGCATGCGTGTGCCAGCCAGACGCCGCGCGCGGTTTTCTCGCGACCAGTTGGCCGGTGTACGCGCGCAGAAAAAAGCAATTGCCATCAACGTGACGGCGAGAATGACGATCCAGTCAGTCAGTTCCATCGAAAGGGGCTCCCAAGTCAACCGGCGACTATAGGAAAACCTTGCGTTGCGAACTATCGGACGAGTCTCAAATGCAGGTGTGTTTTGGCGAGTGCACAGTGCCGCGAGGGCAAGGCGCTCGCCTGAGGATCAGAGTTCGATCCGGGTGCCGAGCAGCACGAGGAACTGACGCAGCCACTCAGGGTGAGCGGGCCATGCGGGGGCGGTGACGAAATTGGCGTCGGTGATCGCGGCATCGACCGGGATGTCGACGTACTCGCCGCCGGCCAGCTTCACTTCGGGTGCGCAGGCCGGGTAGGCGGAAATGCGCTTGCCGCGGATCACGTCGGCGGCGGCCAGCAGTTGCGCGGCGTGGCAGATCGCGGCGATCGGCTTGCCTGCTTCGGCGAACTGCCGCACGAGCTCGATCACCTTGTGGTTGAGTCGCAGGTATTCCGGCGCGCGGCCGCCTGCAATCGCCAGCGCGTCATATTGACGCGGATCGGCGTCCTCGAACGTTGCGTTGAGCGTGAATTGATGGCCGGGTTTTTCGGTGTAGGTCTGGTCGCCTTCGAAATCATGAATCGCGGTCTTGATCTTGTCTCCCGCTTTCTTGTTTGGACAGACCGCGTCGACTACGTGGCCGACCGCCTGCAGTGCCTGAAACGGCACCATCGTTTCGTAATCCTCGGCGAAGTCGCCGGTCAGGAACAGAATCTTCTTTGCTGCCATCGCATGCCTCCTATTGATCAACGGAACACATCGAACGCTCTGGCAGTCTACTCCAACACGTTTGACAGAACCGCGACGGAGGATGCAATGAAGCATTTCGAATGGCGCGCGCTGCACGCTGACGACACGGCGGCGCTGGCGCAATTGTTTCGAGCCTCGGCCGGGCAGCGTCGAGTCCGCGGGCTTCCAGGTGCTTGCCGAGGAGACCGCGCTGCGCAACGGCGTATCATTGGGCCGTTTTCGCATGCGGAAGCCGCTCGATGCGGCTCACACTTAAATATGACTTTATCCATTCGTTCGCCGTTGTTGCGCCGCGTCGCGGTTGTCGCCCTCGTGTTCGGCGGCCTGACGGCTTGTCAGAAGAACGACGCGTCGGCACAGGTCGCCGGCAAGCTCAACGATGCGGCGCAAGCCGCCGGTCAGAAGCTCGATCAGGCGGCCAGCTACGTCGGCCAGCAGGTCGATGCGACCAAGGCCGCCGCGCAGCAGAACCTCTCATCGGCGTCCGCGCCGTCGATCACGATCGATCCGGCCTCGCTGGCGTCGAGCGCGCAAGCCAATTTGCAAGGCGCGGCAAGCGCGACCAATGTGCAACTCGGCAAGGCGGCGGCGCTGACCGGCCAGGGACTCGAGACGGCGGGACGCAAGCTGCAGGAGTGGTCGGCGCAAAGTTCGGCGTCGGCGGCGGGCGTTTCGGCTTCGGCGTCGACATCCAGCGATTCCAGCGATGCGCAAAAGCAGATGGACAAGTGAGATGGCAGCCGGTGCATCCGGTCGCACGTTCGTCCGTTTGACAGCCGGATTAAATGTAATTACTATGGTTACACATTGTCGTTGCCGGGCAGGTTTGCTGTGAATACCAGTAGCCGGTTTGCATTTGCAGTGCATGTGCTCGCGCTGCTGTCGTTGCAGGAGGGCGTGCCGCTCTCGTCGGAGATGATCGCGGGCAGCGTGAATACGAATCCCGCGTTGATCCGGCGTTTGCTGAGCATGCTGGCCGATGCGGGCCTCACGGCCTCGCAACTCGGCGCGGGTGGCGGTGCGCTGCTCGCCCGGGCACCTGACGAGATCACTCTGCTTCAGGTGTATCGTGCGGTAGACGACGCGCAATTGTTCGCCATGCATCGCGAGGAGCCGAATCCGGCGTGCATGGTGGGGCGGCATATCCAGGTTGTGCTGCGCGGCATTATCGACGAAGCGCAGCAGGCCATGGAAGCGTCGCTCGGTGCACGCACGCTGGCTGACGCCACCGCCGACCTGATGCGCGCTGAACGGGCGCTAGAACGCAAGCGGCGTTCGCATGGGTGATGCGGCAACGAGGGTGGCACAGAAGGTAGCAATGAGGCGGTATCGAAGGGCGCGCACGGCGTAGACGGAACCTGCGCACCTGAGAACGGACGGGGCTTGCGCCCCTCTTTTTTCCACTTTATATGTAATCAATCCAGTTACATATTAGCTAATGACAGGAGCATTGAAATGAGCAAACAGTTGAAGATCGCGTTGTTCGGCGCCACCGGCATGATTGGTTCGCGGATCGCCGCGGAAGCTGCTCGCCGCGGGCATCAGGTGACGGCGCTGGCGCGCAATCCGGCACGCGTGCCGACGGATGTGGCGAATCTCAAAGCCGCGCAGGCCGATCTGCTCGACGCAGCGAGCGCCGGCGCCGCGGTGCGTGGTCACGACGTGGTGGCGAGCGCCTATGCACCGCCGAAAGACGATCCCGCGGCGGTATCCAAGGCCACCCATGCGCTCGTCGACGGCGTGCGCGCGGCGGGCTTGAAGCGCCTCGTGGTGGTGGGCGGCGCGGGTTCGCTCGAAGTGGCGCCGGGCAAGCAGCTGGTCGACACGGACGGTTTTCCGGACGCCTACAAAGCGGTCGCACTGGCCCACCGCGATGCATTCAATTACTACCGTGGCGTCACCGACCTCGACTGGACGTTTTTCGCGCCGGCCGCGCTGATTGCGCCGGGAGAGCGCACCGGCACGTTCCGCACGGGCGCGAACACGCTGCTGGCCGATGCCGAGGGCAATAGCCGCATTTCCGCGGAAGACTATGCGATCGCCTTCGTCGACGAACTGGAGCAGGGCCGTTTTGTCCGTCAGATCGCGACGGTGGCTTATTGAGCTTTGACGGAGCGCGGGACCACGCGCGGCTCGTGTCGCGCCTGGTCCGTTGTGTGCGCTCTGGCGGCGGTTCGAGGGGATGACGGCAGCCCGCCGTTCCCCGAACTTGCGCAAGCGTCCTAACAATCGGTTACGCATGTTCGGGCGCTGGTGGTGAAACTGCGGCTACACTGGCGTCTCCCGTTTTCTTACGGATCGCCATGCAGTCATGCCCATTGCGGCGTGAGTCCGGGGCCGCGCCGTCTAACGGCGGGCAACTGGCGACTCGCGCCGTCTTTCATTTTCATTTCAGTCATATCGGGCGCGGCATTCGCGCTCACGTCGCGGCGTGGCTTGGCGCGTGGGCGGCCACGGTCTGCCTCGCACTGATCCTCGGCATCGGATGGATGCCCGCCACGGCCGAGGCTGTCGGCACCGGCACGCCGGTCATTCCGGCCTTGCAGAGCCTGATCAATAGCGCGACTGCAACGCCTGCGTCTGCCGCCTCGGGCGCGTCTGCCGCGGAAGCGGCCTCCGCGCCGTCGCCTGCGAGCCAGGCGGAACTGACGCGCTCGCTCGACAGCGTGATCGCCACGCTCGACAACGACCGGCAGCGCACCGCGCTCGTCGCTCAGCTCAAAAAGCTGCGTGACGTGTCGCAAAACGTTGCGCCGGCCGCGCCCGCGTCCGCTCAAACGAGTGCTGGCTTGCTCGGAGCAATCGCATCGGGCATCGCCTCATTCGAATCCAATGTGCATCAGGGCCGCACGCCGGTGCGCTATTGGGGCGGCCGCTTCAACGCGGCCGGCAACGAGCTCTACACGATCATTTCGGGTCAGGGGCAAGAGAGCTTGGGGCGTATCGTCTTCTCGATGATTGCCATGCTGGCCGGCTGGGGCGCGTGCGCCGGCGCGCTGATTTACGTGCAGCACCGGCTATACCGGCGCTTCGGTATCCTGATGGGGCTCAAACCGAATCCCACCACGCGCGAGTTGCTGATTTTCGCGCTGCGCCGCGTCGGTCCGTGGATCATCGCCTTTCTCGCCGCGTTGCTGTTTGTGCGCGCGATGCCCGATGCGCTCGGCCGCACGCTCGGCCTGGTGGTCGCCTATGCGATCGTTGCGGGTGCCGTGTTCTCGGCGATCTGCCTGATCATGTTTTCGCTGTTCGGCTCAGGACATCGGCGGGTTGCGGTGCACCTGCTGATCGAACACGCGCGGCGCGTGCTGTTCGTGGTGGGCATATGCGCCGCGCTCGGCGATGCGGCGGTCAACTATGACGTCGAGCATCAGCTCGGACCGAATCTCGCCGCGCTGATTTCGACGGCCGCCAACATGACGGCCGCCGTGCTCACCGGCTATTTCGCGCTGGCATTCCGCCGGCCGGTCGCGCATCTGATTCGCAACCGGCCTTACGAGCAGCGCCACGATCACAGGGCCGCGACCGACGCGTTCGACGTGCTCGCCTCGCTCTGGCACGTACCGGTGCTGGTGCTCGCCGCCGCGTCGGTGGTGGCTACGCTCGGCGGCTCGGGCTCCAGCGAAAACGTGCTGCAGATTTCAGTGGTCACCGCGCTGTTGCTGGTGTTCGCATTTTTCCTGTCAGCCATCGTGCTGCGTGTGACGCGCCCGCGAAGCCATCGCGCGCGGCGCCGCTCGCCTTATCTGTCGCGCTTGCTGCGCTTTTGCGGCACGCTGTTGACGCTGTTTATCTGGCTGTTCTTCTTCGAACTGGCGGCACGTTTATGGGGGGTGTCGCTCGCGGAAGTCGTGGAGAAAAACGTTGCGGCGCGTGGGATTGCGCACGCGGTGACCGCGATCATTGCGACAGTGTTCATCTCATGGCTGCTGTGGATTCTGGTCGACACGGCGATTACCGAAGCCCTCAATCCGGGTGGTCCGCGCAATAAGTCGCGCAATCCGAGCATGCGGGCGCGCACGATGCTGCCGCTGCTGCGCAACGTGCTGCTGGTGACGATCATGACGATTGCCGGCATCGTCACCGCGGCGAATCTGGGTATCAATGTGACGCCGCTCCTGGCCGGCGCCGGGGTGATCGGCCTCGCGATCGGTTTCGGCGCGCAGTCGCTCGTGACCGACCTGATCACGGGGCTGTTCATCATCATCGAAGATACGATCTCGGTCGGCGACTGGATCGACGTGGACGGCGGCCACGCGGGCACCGTCGAGCATCTGTCGATTCGCACTGTCCGTTTGCGCGACGGGCAAGGCGCGATTCACGCGATTCCGTTCTCGCAGATCAAGATCGTCAAGAACCTGTCGCGCGACTTCGCCTACGCGGTGTTCGAAGTGCGTATGTCGTTCTCGACCGATGTCGATCAGATCACGCAACTGATTCGCGAAGTCGGCGCCGATCTGATGGCCGACTTCCGCTACCGGCGTGAAATGCTTGGCCCGATCGAGGTGTGGGGGCTCGACCGCTTTGATCCGAACTGGATGGTCGTGAAAGGGCAGATCAAGACACGGCCGTTGCAGCAATGGAGCGTGGCGCGCGCCTTCAATCTGAGGCTCAAGCGCAAGATGGACGAAGCCGGCATCGAGATTCCGGTGCCGCAGATGCGTGTGTACACGTCGTCGAAGGATAGCGAAGGACAGCCTTTGCCGGACGATGAACTGCCCGAGCTTGGCCCGCATGGACATGGGCAGGCGCATACCGAGGCGGCGGCTTCCACGCGGACCGCACATGCCGCGATGGCGGTGGCGCGCGACGTGTCGCACGAACCGCGTCCGGCGCCGCCGCCGACCGGGCAGACCGCGCCGATTCCGCCGCAGATTCCGACGGCCGGAGAAGCGGGCGGTAAAAGCTGATTGGGCTGGATGCGAGGCGAGGCTAGCGGACCTTGACGCGGTCCGCGTCTTTACGCAGGGCCTACGGGTTTCAGGCGAGCGCCGGTGCGTCGGCTGCGCGCACGACGTCGTTGACATGCGTCGCGATCTGCCCGCCCGCGACACCGTAGATATGCAGCGAGACGGCGGGCGCGTCGCTGCAATTGCCCAGGCGGTGAATGCCGCCCCTGCCGCCGCGCACAAACGACACCGCTCCGGTATTGCGCGCCTGGGTGCGGGTGGCGCTTGCGCAGTGCCGTGCGCCATTCCATTCGAAGACCGTTTCGCTCAGCGTGCCGTCGACCACGGCGTAGCCGCACCAAGTGTGGTGCGCGTGCACTGGGCTTGCCTGGTGCGGCTGCCATACCAGCGCGGCGATCGCATAGCGGCCGTGCGGATCGGCGGCCAGCAGATGACGCCGGTAATTTTCAGTGGAGCCTTCGCGTTGCGCCGACGTGAGCAAATCGGGATTCGCCGCGGCTTCGGCTAGCGCGATGCGCATGCTGCGCGCGAAGAAGGTCGAATCCGACGGTTCGGGAAATTTCACGCAGGCTTCGAACATGGCGTCGAGTGCGTCGCACAGGTTCGTGAGCGGCGCGGTGTGGTGCGCGCGCGAGGGCGTTGCATTCGCTCCGGCAAACTGTGCGGAGTGGGCGGAGGAACGGGCGACGGGGGTTGAACGGAGGTCTTGGCTCATGATCGCGGCGCAGCGGTATGGCTGCTTATCGGCTATTTTTGGATAGACATATTTATACCGGTTTGCCTGGAGAAAGAGTTTCCATATAATTCCCCCTGGAGTCTTAAAAGTAGAATAATTTCCTATGGGGGTTTGAAGATGGGAATGGATATCATCGATCGGAAGCTGCTTGAGCTGCTACAGGAAGACGCAACCATGCCAATCGCCGAACTGGCGCAGCGCGTGAATCTGTCGCAAACGCCGTGCTGGAAGCGGCTGCAGCGCTTGAAAGAGACAGGCGTGATTCGTGCCCAGGTGGCGCTGTGCGATGCGCGCAAGCTCGGCGTAGGTACGACCGTGTTCGTCGCGGTGCGCACTAATCAGCATACCGAGGCGTGGGCGCAGACCTTTACGCGCGCGGTGCGGGAGATCCCGGAGGTGGTGGAGGTGTATCGGATGAGCGGCGAAACTGATTACCTGCTGCGCGTGGTGGTGTCCGATATCGACGACTACGATCGCGTCTACAAACTGTTGATCGCTGCCGTGCCGCTGTATGACGTGAGTTCGAGTTTCGCGATGGAGCAGATCAAGTATTCGACGGCGCTGCCGGTGCGGCCGTCGGCGGTGGTGGAGGGGCGCTGACTGCAAGCCGTGTGCAAGCTCAGTGGGCGTAGAATGCCGCCTTCCCAGACACTATCCGCGACTGCCTCGCGAACCGAGCCCGCCTCATGAACAAACCGCCGCGCAAGAAGAACCCGACCTTTGGCATTGCTGTTTTTATCGTGGTCGCGGTACTGCTGGTGATCGCCACGCTCTTCTATAACGCCATCACGGAAAAGCGCGATTTCGATCGCCAGAACGCGCTGGCGCCGACGATTTCATCGGACGCGGCGGCCGCAGCGGCTGCGGCTACCGTAGCGAAGCCCGCAAGCGGCGCCGCACAATAAGACGACCCGAGCGTTTCACTCGTCCGGCAGGCGAATGACGCTCGCATCCTTGCGAATCTGCGCTGACGCCGTCAGCATCTGCTTGCATTGATGGGCGAGCAATTTCATGTCATGCACGGCATCCGCCGAGTGGTCCGGCGATTTCTCCGTCTCGACCACCATCGTATCCAACTCACGCGACAATTGTTTGATCTGCTCGGCTTGATCGGCGGGCGGGGCGCTGCCGGCTTCGGCTTCGGTCAGATTGTCGCGGATAGCGCTCAGGGCGCGTTGCAACGGCTGTAGTGAGACGTTGTCGGCCCGCTGCGCGGAGGTGCGCAGCAACGGCGCCGCCACGGTGATCTGCGAGGCGAGCACGTGGCTGCGCACCAGCAGGTCGTTCAATTCCGGCACGAACTTCTGCGCGGACTTCGGTTCGAGCATCATGCGCTGGAATGCCTGGCCCAGATTGGCGAACGCCACGTGGACGTTCTTGCGCGCGAGCCGGTAGCGGTAATCGCGATCGAGCGCTGTTGCAGCGGCTGCGGCGGCAGGGGATGCCCCGCCGACCGGCTTGGCGGTCGGGTTGCTGACCGTGGTGGTGCCGGCGCCGCTTGCACTGGTGGTCGCCCCGGCATTTGCCACCGCGAGCGCCGGCGTGCCGAGTTCGATCGCCGGATCCGCCATTGCCGCGACGGGAGCAAACGCGCCGGCCTCCGTCACCGTGGCGACCACCGCGGCGGCCGGCTTGCCGCTCCACCACCAGCTCGCTTCCAGATACTGCCGCGTCGCATTGATCATGTTGTTGACGAGCTTGCCCATCAACCGGTATTCCCAGTAGGGGAACAGATGGCTTGCCGCAATGGCGATTGCGCAGCCCACCACCGTATCGATCGCGCGCTCGCCGATAATGCGCATGCTGCCCGGCGCGAGCAGATGGAACATGAGCAGCACATACGAGGACGTGAACACTACGCTCGCCGTGTAATTGAATAGCAGCAGGCTGTAGCTCATCACCATCGAGGCGAACATCACCACCAGCAGGATGTGCGGCTCCTTGACGAAAATCATCAACGCGATGCTCGCCGCACAGCCGATCAGCGTGCCGACTATCCGCTGCCCGTTGCGCTGCTTGGTCAGCGAATAACCGGGCTTCAGGATGATGACGGTGGTCATCACGATCCAGTATGCGTTGGTGAGCGGCAGCAGGCGGCCGAGCCAGAAACCTACGGCAACCGCGATCGTCACGCGTAGCGCATGGCGGAAGCTCGGCGAGGCCATGGTCAGATTCGAGAAGATCTGCCCGAACGGCACACGGCGGCTCGATACGAAGCGGGAGAGCGCCTTGTCGAGCCGCAGTTCGGTCTCGGTCGCGCTCGGATCGCTCGACAGGCTTTGGTGCATCCTGTCGATCAGGCGCGTGGCGCTCCAGATGCGCCGGAAGGTGGACGATACCGCCGAATAAGCCTCAGGATTTTTGGCAGCCAGGTCCTGCTTGCGCATCAGTTCGATCTCGAACTCGATGGCGCGCAATTCGGCTTTTACATTGATGCGAGTACGTGGCGGCTGGTTTTGCAGCACCGCGAGTCCGATTTCTTCGAGATCGGCTGCCGATTTGCGAATCAGATCGCGATAGAACACCAGCAGGTCGGAGCCGCCAAACGTGCTGCGCACCAGCGAGTAGTCCACGTGCGTGCCGACAAACAGCTCGTGCAGGTCGACGGTATTGATGAACAGATTGAACAGCATGGCCCGGCGCGGTTCGAGCCGGCCGGCTTTCAGCTTGGGCAGATTGCGCAGCACGATATCGCGTGCGGCATCCTGACGTTCGACGGCGGTGATCTGCTTGTCGACCAGATTGCGATAGCACTCGTCGAGATCGTTATTGAGATCGTAGAAGGCGGCACGCGCGAGCAGATAGTCCGCGCACGCGAACACGCTTTCGGCAAGGGCCTGCTGTTCGATGCGGTGCATCATCCAGCGGCTCACGAAGGTCGACCAGTACGTGTACCAGAGACCACCCATGAGAATCCACGACGCATTGACGAGCGCCTGCATCGGCGTGAAGTG
The DNA here is from genome assembly GCF_046026675.1 of Paraburkholderia sediminicola. Classification (GTDB taxonomy): domain Bacteria; phylum Pseudomonadota; class Gammaproteobacteria; order Burkholderiales; family Burkholderiaceae; genus Paraburkholderia; species Paraburkholderia sediminicola_F. The sequence goes on from NZ_JAQQEY010000001.1 coordinate 1,602,210, forward strand.
CTCTTCCAGCGTCATGATCATCATGAACAGCGTGGCGAAGCTGATCTGCGGCCAGCGGTTGCCGTACACGACGATCAACGAGAGCACGAACGTGAGCGGCACGACCGTGCACCACAGCGCCACCGGGTTGACCGTGGCGATGCCGGTGGCGAGCGCGGACAGGAAGCCGATCACCGTACACGCCAGCATCTCGTTGTGCTTGTACTTGAGCGGGCCCGGCATATCGACCACACAGGCGCCGAGTGCGCCGGTCGCGATCGTGAAGCCGAGTTCGCGGTCGTGAAATACGATCAAACACAATATGGCCGGTAACGACACGCCGACTGCGATGCGCAGGCCGCCATAAAAGTACTGGCTGTAGAGGAATTTTTTTATTTCAACCGAATAGCGCATCGACTGCCTGGATTCCATTCACTGAGAAAACGCGGTTGAACAGGTCAACCCCGGGCCGACCCGGGAGCCGACCCGGGGCAGCCCCAAACTGCCGTCGAGTCTAACTGATTTTGAGCCTGATCTGACCTCGTTCGTTCGGCCAGGTTCTGCTCCTGGGAGCACGTTTGTTATGCTGTCGCTTCAATGTCTGTCGCGGCCCGGGTGTTCCGCTCGCGTCGCCTGCTTTCCCAGGATCCATGCTCCAACTCTTCTACTCGAACCGCTACGAAACCCTTGTCGGCGCGCTGCTCGACGACCTGGGAGAAGCGCCGTCCGATCCCTGGACCGCGCAGCCCGTGATCGTCCCGAGCGCGGCGGTGCGGCGCCGGCTCGAGCTCGACATCGCGGCGCGTCAGGGCATCTGCGCGAATGTCAATTTTGGTTACCTCGCGCAGTGGTTGTGGGCGCAAATTGGCGGCGTGATCGAAGTACCCAAGCATTCGCCGTTCGCGCCGGACCGGCTCGTCTGGCGCTGCTACCGGTTGCTGGGAGAGGCGGATGAAGCACTGCCGTGGAATGCGTCGCCGCGTCTGCGTACTTATCTCGATGCGGCGGATGCGTCGATGCGCTACGAACTGGCGCGCCGCGTGGCCACGGTGCTTGACCACTATCTGACCTATCGCCCTGAATGGCTGCTGCAATGGCGGAAGGGTGGTTCGATTTTCGCGAGCGGCGCGGCGGACGACAACGGTCCGCGTCTCGTCGGCGCGAGTGAAGCGGCGCGTGAGGACGAGCGTTGGCAAGCCGCGCTATGGCGCGCCGTGCTCGCCGAAGTGGCGGGCGACGCGCAAACGCCCGCAGCCGCTTTGCCGCCTGCTTATCGCTTTCTCGAGGAAATCGGCACGCTCGATCTCGAAGCCATCTCGAACGCGCAGTGGCCTGAAGCGGTCAGCGTGTTCGCGCTGCCGACCATGCCGCCGCTGCACGTCGCCTTGCTGCGCGCGCTGTCGCGCTGGGTCGACGTGCGTTTGTATGTGATGAACCCGTGCCGCGAATTCTGGTTCGACGTCGTCAGCGCGGGCCGCGTCGAAGCGCTTGATGTGGCCGGCCAGCTCGACTATCAGGAAGTGGGTCATCCGCTGTTGGCCGAGTGGGGGCGCCAGACTCAGGCGCAACTGCATATGCTGCATGAGCTGACCGAAAGCGCCGCATCCGGCGAGACCGGCGACTTCACCGAGAATCCGGAACCGAGCTGGCTCGCCGCCGTGCAGAATGGCATCCTCGATCTGCGGGCGGAAACGGACACGGACGAATTGCCGATCGAAAACGGCATTGAAGTCCACGTGTGTCACAGCGTGTCGCGGCAGCTCGAAGTGCTGCACGATCGCCTGCTCGGCTGGTTCGATGAGTTCGACGATCTGCAGCCGTCCGACGTGCTGGTTGCCGTGTCCGATCTCGCGGCCGCCGGGCCATTGATCGACGCGGTATTCGGCACTGCGCCGCCTGGCGATACTCGCCGCATTCCGTATCGGATCACCGGCTTGCCGCCTTCGCAGGCCAATTCGGTCGCGCGTTTGCTGCTCGATTGGCTGGCCTTGCCTGAGCGTAGCGTGGGTGCGCCGGATCTGATCGAATGGCTGCGGGTCGATGCGATCGCCGCGCGTTACGGGATCGATGCCAGCGCGCTCGAAGCCGCGCAGGAATGGCTCGCGGCAGCCGGTGCGCGCCGCGGGCTGGTGCCTGGGGAGCCGACGGGCGAGCATGTGCCTGTCGCGCGTCATACGTTTGCCGATGCGCTGACACGTCTGTACCTCGGTTACGCGATGCCGGATGGCGGCGAGCCGGTCGATGCCTGGCTGCCCGTTGAAGGCGCCGATGGTTCGGACGCCGAGCTTCTCGGCCGCCTGTCGCGTTTCGTCGACGATATCGAAACCTTCGCTCAGCGCTGCTCGGTCGAGCAGACGCCTGCCGAATGGACGCAACTGCTGCTCGAAACGCTCGCGCAGTGTTTCGACGGCGGCGTGGAATTTGCCGATTCTTTGGCGGCGGTGCGCGACGCAATCGACAAGATGGGCGACGCGATGCAAGCGGGCGCAGAAGACGTCGTGCTGCCGGCCGCCGTGGTGCGCGGCGCGCTCACCGAGGCGCTCGACGACCCGGCGCGTGGCGGCGTGCCATGGGGCAGCGTGACGTTTTCGTCGCTGACCAGCTTGCGCGGTTTGCCGTATCGCATCGTCTGCCTGCTCGGCATGGATGACGGCGTGTTGCCGAGTCTCGCCCGCGCCGACGAATTCGACCTGATGGCCGCGTTCGGCAAAGCCGGTGACCGGCAGCGCCGCGACGACGAACGCAATCTGTTCCTCGATCTGCTGCTGGCCGCGCGTGACCGGCTGTTCATCGCCTATACGGGCCGTAGCATTCGCGACAACGCGCCGTTGCCGCCGGCCGCGCTGGTCGATGAATTGCTCGACCACCTCGCGCAGGTGTCGGCAGGCGAAGGGGCGAGTCCCGCCGAAATCGAAGCCGCACGGCATGCATTCATCATCGATCACCCGTTGCAGGCATTCGCGTCGGACTATTTCTCGTCGCAGCGCGGTCTCTTCACTTACGACGTGGATCGCGCGGAACTGGCCAGTTTGCTGGCCGCGCCGCAGCATCTGGCCGCCGCGCCGTTCTTCGATCATCCGTTGCCGCCCGAAGAGACGGCCTCCGTCGCATTCGACGAATTCGTGCGCTTCTGGCGGCATCCGGCGCGTGCGTTGTTGCGCGATCGTCTTGGTATTGTGTTATCGGATGCGCAGGGCGAATTGCTCGACACCGAGCCGTTCGAACTCGATTGGGCCGGGCGAGACGCGCTGGCGGAGCGACTCCTGCCGGTACTGCTGGATAGTGATACTGATGCCAACGACGACAGCATGTTCGAGCGCGTGCGCCGCGTCGCCGCGGCCAGTCCCGAACTGCCGGGTGGAGCGACCGGCGCGGTATGGCGCTCGCGTGAACTCGGCGCGCTGCGACAGCTCGCCGACAGCGTGCGCCGCGAAGTCGCGTCGGGTGTCGAGCGTTTGCCGTTCGTGCTCGATATCGTGCCGCGCTGGCCCGATCGTGCCGACATCACCGATACGCTCTTCGGCACTTATGACGCGGCGCTCCGCAAAGCGGCCGAAACACCGCTGCAACTGCATGGCACCTTGAATTTGCTGACTGAAACAGGACAAGTGATTTTCCGCTACGCCAAGCCCACTGCGCGCGACTATCTATCGGCGTGGCTTGCGCATCTGGTGTATTGCGCGGCGCAGCCGAACGGCCCGCGCCGTACGGTTTGGCATGGCAGTGGCGAGAGCTTCGAGCTCACGCCGGTCGCCGCGCCGCTCGATGAACTGGCGCCGCTTGCCGCGTTGTTCAGAGCCGGGCGCATGCTGCCGCTGCGCTTTTTCCCGAAGAGTGCATGGGTGAAAGTCAGCGAGAGCGATTCCGCGGCCCAGGGCGTGTGGATCAATGATCGGGTGCGCGGCGAATCAGATGACCCTGCCTTGCGCATCGCGCTGCGCGGCACGCCGCTTTCGCTCGATGAACCGTTCGGCAGTCTTGCCTCGATCGTCTTCAAACCGCTCGTACAGCATCTGCGGAGCGCATCATGAGCGGCGCTGTTCACCATCACGCACTGGTCGCAGAAGAGCTCGACGTCTTCGCCTGTTCGCTCGACGGCGTCAATCAGATCGAGGCGTCGGCGGGAACCGGCAAGACCTGGAATATCTGCGCGTTGTACGTGCGGCTGCTGCTCGAAAAGAACCTGAACGCCGATCAGATTCTCGTCGTGACCTTTACCAAGGCGGCGACCGCGGAGTTGCACGAGCGGATTCGCGGGCGGCTTGCGGAACTGGACCGGGCTATCGATACGGACGACGACGGTGGCGATCCGTTCATCCAGCGTCTCTTTGAAACGACGCTGGCGCCGGAACGCGGCATCGATCGCGAGACCGCATTGAAAGTCGTCCGCCGCGCACTGCGCACGTTTGACCAGGCCGCGATTCACACCATTCACGCGTTCTGTCAGCGTGCGCTGCAGGAAGCGCCGTTCGCCGCAGCCATGCCGTTCGCCTTCGAAATGGAAGCCGACGACGCGGCCTTGCGCTTCGAAATGGCGGCCGACTTCTGGCGCGAGCAGGTGGAGCCGGTGGCCTACGCACATCCTGCGTTTGCGGCATGGCTGGTGGCCAAACGCGCCGGTCCCGCGTCGCTCGATGAGCAACTCGCGCGGCGCCTGAAGAAGCCATTGGCGCAGTTGCGCTGGGGCAAGGTCGATTCAGTTGGAAACGATGCCGATCCGCAGGCGGGTTTCGATGTTGCCGGCGCGATGTGGCAGGCGGAGCGCGATGCGATCGTCAGTCTGCTTGGACAAGCGCAGGACCGTCTGAGCAAGACCTCGCACAAGCCTGAACTCGTCAGCGCCGCGATCGCCGCGTGGACCGAATACTTCGCTCAGGGCGATTGCCATGCACCGCCGCCAAAGGCGGCCTTGAAACTGACGGCGTCGGCGTTGAAGAAGGCTACCAAGGTCAAGTTCGAACCGCCTGAGCATCCGTTCTTCGAGCACGCCGAAGCGTTGTCTGCCGCCGTGATTGCAGCCGAAGCCGCGCAACGCGCGCGGTGGCTTTCGCTCGTGGAAACCTGGCTCGACTACGCGCCCGCCGAACTGATAGCGCGCAAACGCACGCGCAGGGTGGTGTCGTTCGACGATCTGCTGTCCAACCTGTATCGCGCGCTCGCGGCCAACCCCTGGCTTGCCGATGCTTTGCGCACGCGTTATCCGGCCGCACTGATCGACGAGTTTCAGGATACTGATCCGTTGCAGTTCGCGATCTTCAGCCGCATCTTCGCGCCGGCCGGTCCGCTGTTTCTGGTCGGCGATCCGAAGCAGGCGATCTACAGTTTCCGCGCGGCGGATCTGCATACCTATCTGGCGGCGCGCGCGGCGGCTTCGGCGTGCTACACGCTCGCGGTCAATCAGCGTTCGACCGCGCCGATCGTCGAGGCCTGCAACCGGCTGTTCGAAGCCAATCCACAGGCGTTCGTGCTCGACGGTCTCGACTATCAGCCGGTGCGAGCCGGCGAGCGGCGTCGTCCGCCGTTCTCCGGCCCGGATGCAAACGCGGGTGACTTCCGCATCTGGACCTTGCCGCAAGGCGACGCCGCGTTGACCAAACGCGAAGCGCAGCGCGCGGCGAGCGAAGCCTGCGCCGCCGAAATCGTGCGGCTCCTGCGCGGCGCGCGCGAAGGGTCGGTGATGATCGGCGACGCGCCGCTTGCGCCAGGCAATATCGCGGTGCTTGTGCAAACGCATAAGCAGGGCAGTCTGATCAAGCGTGTGCTGGCGTCGTGGGGTGTCGGCAGCGTGGAACTGGCGCAGGCTTCGGTGTTTGCCACGCTCGACGCCGAGCAGATCGAACGTGTGCTGGCCGCGGTCGATACGCCTGGCGACCTGCGCCGGTTGCGCGCCGCACTTGCCACCGATTGGCTTGGCCTCGACGCAGCAGCGCTGTGGCGCCTGGAGCAGGTCGCCGACGCACCGGCACCAGCCGACGATCCCGCGCATGCCGCGGACGCGATGGGTTGGGTCGAACGTTTCTCGCGCTATCGCACGCTATGGCACGAGCGTGGCTTCGCCTTGATGTGGCGCACGCTGATGCGCGAACTGCGCGTCGCACAGCGGTTGGTGGCCGGACCGGACGGCGAGCGCCGTCTGACGAATGTGAATCATCTGGCCGAACTCGTGCAGGCGCGTGCCGCCACGCAACCGGGCATCGCGCCGACCTTGCGCTGGCTCGCCGCGCAACGCACGCAAGGTGGTGGCGAAGACGCGCAGTTGCGGCTCGAGTCGGATCGCAATCTTGTGCAGATCGTCACTGTGCACAAATCGAAAGGCCTGGAATATGCGGTCGTGTTCTGTCCGTTTCTGAACGACGGTGCGCTGCGCGAGCCGCCGTCCTCCGGCTTGCCCGATGCACGCGAGTATCACGATGAAGCGGGCGGTGCAGTGCTGCACTACGGTTGCGATGACGAGGAAGCCGAACGCGCGTCACGTTACGCGGCGCGCGAACAGGCCGCGGAACGGGCACGGCTCGTCTATGTGGCGTTGACGCGCGCGGTGTATCGCTGCTATCTGGTTGCAGGCACCTATCTTTCGTCGCGCTCTACCAAGGAGTCGCGGCGCAGCGTGCTGAACTGGCTGGTGGGTGGCAGCGGTCACAGCTTCGACGATTGGGTCACCGATCCACCCGACGAAGCCGCTTTGTCATCATCGTGGCAGGCGTTGGCGGGCGGCCCGGTCACGTTGCGGACATTGCCGAAAGTGGAGCGCCGTGCGCCGTTGGAAAGCTTGCAGGACAGCGGCGCGCGGATGCAGGCGCGCGCCAATCGGCGGCCGTTGCGCGATCAGTGGCGCATGGCGAGCTTCAGCGGCCTGATCGCCGCCGGCAGCAAAGCCGAGGAGGCGCATACGCCGGTGGAAGAGGTCCGCCCCGATCACGACGAGATCGCCGACGCGCTCGCACCAACGCCGTTACCGGTGCCGCAAGCGCCGTCCTACGCTGAGGACGACATTCTCGCGTTTCCACGCGGCGCGGCGGCGGGCGAGTGTCTGCATCGCATGTTCGAGCTCGCGGATTTCACCGATCCGCAGACATGGCCGGATGCCATCCGGGGCGCGTTGCGCGAGCGTCCGGCGCCGGCAGTGCCCGAACTCGCGGCACGCTTGCCCGCCATGATGCACAACCTGATCGCGGACGTGGTGAGCACCGAGCTCGTGCCCGGCATGGAGCTCGCCAGGTTGAATCCGCGGCACCGTTTGAACGAACTCGAATTTTTGTTTGCCGCGCCTTCGCTCGATTTTCCGGCGTTGCGCGAACTGCTGGTCGAACACGGCTACCCCGACGTTGCGCTGGAACCCGGCGTGTTGCGCGGATTCGTCAAAGGATTTATCGACATGATCGTCGAGCACGACGGACGCTTCTGGATCGTCGACTGGAAGTCGAACCATCTGGGCGACACCGCCGCCGACTACGCCGCGGCGCCGGTCGAAGAGGCCATGGCGAGCCATGCGTATCACCTGCAGGCGCTGCTTTATACGGTGGCGCTGCATCGCTATCTGAAAACACGGGTGCGCGATTATGCGTACGACACGCACATCGGCGGCTATCTCTATCTGTTCGTGCGCGGTGTTCGTCCGCAGTGGCGTGACGTCGATGGAGCGGCGGGTGTGCATATGCGGCGGCCTGCATTCGAGCTGGTGGCGCTGCTCGACGCGGCGATGATCGGAGGTGTCGCATGAGCACGTTCGAACGGAATTCTTCCGCGCCGCCGGAGCTCGACGACATCGGGGTGAATTTGCCCGCTCCGGCCGATTTCAGTACCGCGCTTGCCGAAGGGTTCGCGCGCCGCATTGGCACGTTGGCGCGGCGTGGCGGTGTGTCGGGCGAGGCGGTGAAGTGGGCTGCGCGGGCCGCCTTTGCCGCAAGCCGCGCGACTGCCGAAGGGCACGTGTGTCTGCCGCTTGCCGTGCTGGCGCGCCGCTTCGATGCATTGAGCGCGGAAGTGCGCGCGGCGCTGTTTGCAAGCGGCATGGCTAGCGACGGCTCGCAAAGTGCGGCGGCGTTGCGGCCGCTCGTGATCGATGGGCAAGGGCGGCTGTATCTGGCGCGCTACTACGACTATGAGCGGCGTCTCGCACGCTCGCTGGTTGCGCATGCGGGCGCAAATGCAGGCGCCAGTGCAGGCGTAGACGCGGAAGCTACCGCTCAAACGTTGCACGAACGTCTGCTGCGTTATTTCGGACCCCCGCAGGACGATGAAGTCGATTGGCAACGTGTCGCGGCAGTCATGGCGCTGTCCGGGCGCTTGACCATCGTCAGCGGCGGCCCAGGTACCGGCAAGACGACGACGGTGGTCGGTGTGCTCGCCTGTTTGCTGGATGTGCGGGCCGATCTGCGAATTGCATTGGCGGCGCCTACCGGCAAAGCCGCGCAACGCATGCAGGAAGCCTTGCTCGCACGTGCCGGCGATTTGCCGCCCGAACTCGCCGCGCGCCTGCCGCAGACGTCGTACACCTTGCATCGGCTGCTCGGTTCCGGGCCGGGTGGGCGCTTCCGGCATCATCGCGACAATCCGCTGCCTTACGACGTTGTCGTGATCGACGAGGCGTCGATGATCGACGTTGCGATGGCGGCGCATTTGCTCGACGCCATTGCGCCGCAGACGCGTCTCGTGATGCTCGGTGACAAGGACCAGCTCGCTGCTGTTGAGGCTGGTGCGGTGTTCGCTGAGCTCAGCGCGCGGCCTGCTTTTACGCAAAACGGATTGCAGCGGATTGCTGAGGCGCTGGGTATTGAAGCTGTGCGGTTGTCGGAAGCACTGCCGGATGCGTCGAGCGGCTTCGACGACGGGCCTGACGATCTTTTCGCACAAACGGGTGCGCCGGACGATTTCGATACGGCGCCTGACGATTTGTTCGTCGATGCTGATGCACATGGCGCCTTCGGTGGACCGCCCGGCGACGATCTCTTTGCAAGCGGGTCGGCGCCGGTTGCTGCAGCAGCATTGTCGTCGTCTTCGCGATCGGCATCAGGCACAGGCACAGGCACAGCGATTGGATCTGGATCAGGCTTACCTTCGCCCGCCCAAAACCCGCTCGCCGACTGCGTCGTCTGGCTCGAGCGCAACTATCGATTCGGCCTCGAATCGCCGATCGGCCGTTTATCGCTCGCGATTCGAAACGGTGCGGCCGGCGCGGCGCTCGAAGTCCTGCGCATCGATCCGGCCGAACCCTGCGCAGCGGCGCTGTACGAAGATACGCATGCGACGCTCGCTGATCGTACCGTCGTGCGGCTCGCCGCAAGTTTTGGACCGTACGCGGACGCGCTCGCCGAAGCTCTAGCCGCGGATACACCGGACCCATTGCCGCTCTTCGACGCACTGAACCGTTTTCGAATTCTGTGCGCGACCCGCTCGGGGCCGCGCGGCGTCGATCAGGTGAATGCCGCGATGGCCGCACAGGTGCGGCGCGCGGCGGGCGTGACGCTGGCGGTAGGCGCGCAGTGGTTCGCCGGACGCCCCGTTATGGTGACGCGCAACGATTACGCGCTCGGTCTGTTCAACGGCGACATCGGCATTGCGCTGCCGGGTGCGGGCGGTGCGTTGCGCGTGTACTTCCGTACCGGTGACGGCGGTCTGCGCGCAGTGTCGCCTGCGGCACTGCCGCCGCACGATACGGCGTTCGCGCTCACGGTTCATAAGTCCCAAGGCTCGGAGTTCCAGCATGCGGTGTTGATGTTGCCGTCGGTGTTCAGCCGCGTGCTGTCGCGTGAACTCGTGTACACGGCAATTACCCGCGCGCGTGAGCGGGTGGAAGTGATTGGCGCGCGCGCCGTGCTGGCGCAGGCCATCGCGACGCCGACGCAGCGTGATTCGGGTCTAGCCGCGCGAATTGCGGAGGCGTCCCGAGTCGCCTAGCGGGATGACGTGGGCAACGCACTTATTTGTCCGCGGACTCAGCAAGGAATTCGGACGATTCGGGCAGTCCGGGTGGTGCAAGCAACGCGAGTATTCGTTCGCGGGCCCGGCAAGGAGTTCGGGCGATTCAGGCAGTCCGGGTGGCGCAAACAGGCGAGGCAACTCAGGCAACTTGAGCAGCCAAGCAGCCGAACAGTCAGGCACCAAGGCAGCCAACCCCTCAGCTCGCGATCCGGCCCAGTTGCACGCGCGCCTCGACCCGGCTGCGCATGGTCTTGCGATACCACAGTGTCCACAGCGTCAAGGCGCCGTAAATGCCATAGCCGATCAACGGCGAGACCACCAGAAAGCGCTCGATCGGCCAGGTGAGCGCCATCCAGGCGCGCAGCGCTGTTTCACTGGTCAGGCCGACGCCCCATACGAGCGTCATGAGCCGCATTGCACTGACGAGAGCAGGCCGCTCGCGCCACAAGGTTTCGAAGCGCTCGGCGCCGCCTTCCATTTCACGGGCGACGGTGGCGCGCGCGAGATAGAAGATCAGCGGACGGCGCATCGGCAACGACAGCAGAAACACCACGCCCACCGCGCCGGACACGAGCGACTCCCGCAGCAACAGCATGCGGGGACTGCCGCCCAGCGCCATCGCCGCGACCGACAGCACGATGCCCGCCACGACCATTACGCTGAGTGCGTCGACGCGTCGAAAGCGCACCAGTTCGATCAGGCTCCAGACGATCGGCGGCACGGCGGACGCGATCAGCGCGCCGGTCTCGCCCAGGTGCGGCAGCGCGAACCGGTAAGCGAGCCATGGCAGCAGAAAGTTGACGGCCAGTTCCAACACAAAACCCGGACGGAGTTTCATATTAATTTACGCTGTAAGCGAAAACGGCAGTATCGGTGAACCGGCTGTGTCGATGCAAATAGTTTTTCGCATCGGCGGCGGTGGTCGATAGTCCGTAGTCGGTAATCGACTGTGCCCTGTGTACACTTGCGTCTCTAGCTCAATCCCATCATGACATCCCGTTATCCGATCCCGCCGAACGAAATCGAATTGACCGCAGTGCGCGCGCAAGGAGCAGGCGGCCAGAACGTCAATAAGGTCTCGAGTGCCATCCATCTGCGCTTCGACGTGCACGCTTCGTCGTTGCCGGAAGTGTTGAAGATGCGCCTGCTTGCGCTATCCGACCATCGGCTTACGCGCGACGGGGTGGTGATCATCAAGGCGCAGCAGCATCGCACTCAGGAGATGAACCGCGCGGCGGCGCTGGCGCGGCTCGCCGAGCTGATCGAAAGCGTCAGCGTGACACGCAAGCCGCGCGTCGCGACCCGGCCGACGCGCGCATCGAACCGGCGTCGCCTCGACGGCAAGGCCAAGCGCAGTGAGATCAAATCCGGCCGCGGGCGGGTGGAGGATTGACGGGATTGAAGGCGCCGGGCTCGAGGTGCTAAATCTCGGCAGAGCGACAAAAGTGCCTTCAGAGGCACCCCGAGAATTTCACGATAACGCGCCCGCCGACAGTCGCTCGGCTTCAGCGTTTGCCCTCGCGTCGGCCAGAACGCGTATCGGTCGGCGACGTCATCGGCACAAAATCGACACACAGCACGTTCGTGCCGTCACGCTCGAACGCGATTGCCGCGGTATAACAGTCCTCGCCGTCCGCGAGCGAGTAGTGCGGCCCCATCATGGCGACGCGCCCTGGCGCGGCGAGCGCGTGCTTGAAATACGCGCGCCGTGACCAGTTGCTGTGCGTATCGGTGTAGAGCGGCGCGAGCCGCAGCGGAGGCGGCGGCAGCGAGGCGGCCGAGACCGACGCTTGCGTCTGTTCGCCTTGACCGTCGGTGACGAACACGCGGCGCGCTTCGGGCAGATGCCACACCTTTTGCGCTGCCTGCCGCAGATCGCCGGTGGCTTTGAAGGTGTCGGCAGCGGCGAGTACGGATTCGGCGAATCCTTCGAAACCGAGCCGCTGGTGGCCGGCATGGGCCTGTTCATAGGCGGCGAACTTGCTCCACATCGACTCGATCAGCGCCGGCACTTTGGCGCACGCAGCCTGCACCGAACCCTTCGGCTGGCCGAGCCAGAAACCTTGCACGAAATCGACGTCGGCCTGCATCAGAATCATCAACTCTTCGTCAGTTTCCACGCCTTCGGCCAGTACCAGCGTACCGGACTGGTGGAGCATCGCGATCAGGTGGCTGATCATCGAATCGTCGCCTTCACGCTTGCCCGCGCGCGCGACCAGCGAGCGGTCGAGTTTCACGATGTCGGGGCGAAAGCGCCACACGCGGTCGAAGTTCGAAAAACCGGTGCCGAAGTCGTCGATCGCAATCAGGAAGTCGCGCGGCTGCGACGCCGCGAGCATGCTGGCGACGGCGGATTCATCGTCGGCGGGTTGTTCGAGTACTTCGATGACGATGCGCTCCTGCGGCAGGCCGAAGTGCGCCGAAAGCTCGTCAATGAAGGTGCGCTGCGGCCAGCCGGTTTCGAATACCTGCGGACGCGTATTCAGAAACAGCCAGCCGGTGCTGATGCCCTGTTCCATGAAATTCGCCACGTGCAGGCAGCGTGCGATGCGGTCGAGTTCGCGTGCGTCGGCGGCCGAGCGCGTGCCGGAGAAAAGCACTTCCGGCGATACCGGCAAGCCGACTGGATCGAACGCGCGCAGCAGGCCTTCGTAGCCGACCACACACTGATGCGTGACGGACAGCACCGGCTGGAACACGCTGTGCAGGGTCAGCGCGCGCCACGTCGCGGTCCAGCCGGACTCGTCCCGGACCAGATGCGGAAGCAGGCCGCTAAGGGTCAATTCGCTGACGGTCGGCATAAGGGCAGGCATGAGTGCGGGCATAGTGACATCGCGGCAAGCGGGTGACGGGGCGCGCAGACAGATTTAACGCGCAACGGATGCACAGCCCGGGCGCCGGCAGGGTAAGGCGGGCACAGCCCGGGAACGCGGAGAGCAATGCCAGCCATGCTGGGCTCCGGCGGGATTAGTCAAAACCAGTCTAGCAGTTCGAACTTCGCGTGAATGTGCGGGTTATCACAGACGCGGGATGTGGCCGGGCGCCCGGCAAACCGGCCGCGGCACGGTGGCCGGCCCCGGTCTCGTGGGCGTTTCGCGTGGGTTTCGCACTCATTTGCCGCGCGCAGGATTGACCGTTCGAATGCAATCAATCGTGCGTATGAAGCCGAGGGTAGCAGGGCGGTGAGTGGCCGCCCGCCAAACTCCAGGCAAGGACGGTGCTCAGACATTTCGCGTCTGCGGAAGGCTTTGCATCAGGGTAGTCCAGCCGTGGCCACAGGAGCCTGCCCGGTGCGCGTGAGCGCCTGCAGGTTTGGCGGGCGGCGGGTATGCTGCTGCTTTTCCTGAACAAACGGAGCACAGGCATGACGGAAATCGCGGTGGTCGCAATCTCGGTGGCAAAGCCGGGCTATGAAGAGCAATTGCGCGAAGCGCTCGAAGGCATCGTCGGGCCGACGCGCAAAGAGCAGGGCGCGCTTCAATACGATCTGCATCGTGACGTGCAGGAGCCGCGCCGGTTCGTGTTTGTCGAGCGTTGGGAAAGCCAGGAAGCGCTCGCGGCGCATGCAAAATCCGCGCACATTGCGGCTTACAAGAAGGCGGTGGCGGATTGGGTCGAGCACGCGGAAATTCGCGTCTTGTCGAAGATCGCGTAAGCGTTTGAAGGACGAACAGCAGGGGGCGAACAAACGGGGGGAACTTCCAAGGTCGAACCTGAAAGTCGAACAACGGCGAGTGAGCTGCCAGGCCGGACACGGCCTGCGCGGCGCTCGCCGTTTATCTTTAGTGCGTGGCTTGCGGGACGTCGAGGATCAGGATGATGGTCCAGTCGGCATCGCCGTCGTGGTGGTACTGGCGTTCCGCGACAATGAACGGCTGCTGCTTGCCGTCCGGGCCAAGAAACAGCACGTCGCCTTCCATCGGCAGGCACTCGACGGGCGGCAGCGCAAGGAACGCTTCCTGACCGCCGCGCGGCATCAGTTTTTCGATTTTGCGAGATGCTGCTTCAGTCCATTCGATATCTAGCTGGATGTTGCTCATGCTGTCCTCCGCACCAAGGTGCGCACAGGTTAGGGGGATTCCGGCCGGGCGACGGCCGCCGGACGGTGCGCGACTTTAGCATAACGTCGGTCGGCCGCAGCGGGCCTGCAGCAAGTCCATTAGACAACAAAAAAGCCGAAACCGGCGGTGCCGGCTTCGGCTTTTCACCTTCGCGGCGAGGCCGCAGGTGATACTGTCAAACTGCGCTCACGAACTGGCGGCGTCGGCCTTGGCGGCCTTCTTATGATGGTGCGGGGCCATCTTGTGATGTTTCTCCGGCATAGGCGCGCTTTCCATTGCTTGCTGGCGGTTTTGCAAATCTTGCGCGCGCTGCTCGACGTCGGCGGCCTTGGCCGGATCGGTGCTCATCATGACGCCGTTGTCCTGCGCATAGGCCGCGCCTGTTACGGCACTGAGGGAAACCAGGATCGCCAGGGACACTTTCTTCATTGTTACCTCCGCAGAGTGGTAATGGACCCGAGTATTTGCCTGTCCAATCGGAAAGACAATGCATTCTAGCCAGCAATATCCGCTCCAGCGGACGTTTTGTAACTGCAGTGACAATTGGTTACACCTTGTTACGTTCGATCCACAGTCCCTGTGGATGACGATCTCGCATCGGACCCGACAATGCGTTGCCGATACAAAGAATATTCGCATCTCTAAATAAATTGCTTTGTCAGGAAGTGTGAGGCTTAGAACCATCCGATTGCACGATAGACGTGAAATTGCGCGATTCCAATCAGTTCGTGCAGCGCAGTCTCCGCATTCACCAGATTGTCATAGCGCGGCAGTACACCGGGATCTGAGTGCAGCGCGCTCGAGATCAGCGGTTGTGGCGTGAGGCCGAACCGATGGAAGTCGAGCAACGCGCGCGGCATCTGATAGGCGGAGGTGACGAGTATCAGGGAATCGTAACGTGACCGGTCGAGAATAGCCGAGACGTTGCGCGCGTTTTCGTAAGTCGTGCGGCTGCTGTTTTCCAGCACGATGTCCGCACGCGGCACCTGTCGACGCAGCAGGTAGGGCAGATAGGTATCCGCTTCGGTTGCGCTATGCCGCTGCGGATTGCCGCCGCTCACGATAACCTGACACGTCGCGGCCGTACGCTTGCAGGCTGCGTAGTTTTCCGCGCTCACGGCGATGCGCGCAAGCACGTCACGCGGTGGCACGAGCACATCGTCATCGTCGTAAATGGTGCCGCCGCCGAGCATGATAATCGCGGTGCGCGGCGCGAATTTGGCAGGTGTGTCGGTCTGCCGATGCGGCTGCGCCAATTCCAGCAATGGCGCCGTGAGCCAGCCGGCGGCGAGCAGCCAGAACAGGGCGATCGCGCCAATGACGAGAGGCCGGCGGGCGCGTTTCCATAGCACGATTGCTGCAAAAAAAAGCGCTAATAAAGTGAATAGAATCAATTTAAATGGGGTAACGTATGACTTTCGGGACGAATCTATGGGCCTGCTATCGCGCCGCAGCGGTTGCATCGTCGGCTCGTAGGCAGAACGCTAACATGGCGTTCAGACGGGGGTTCCGAAAACGAGACCAGGGCAGCACCTGGCGGAATTCGACCGCATGAAAGCGGCCAGTTTCCAGCCAAGGGCGGGTGCTATGCGCGTCACTGGTGGCGCGGTGACGTGTTGGGCATAGATGTGTCATAGCTGCACTTTAAGAAAGAAGTGAGATGACCACGTATTCCAACGAAGCGGTACTTGAAGCGCTGCGGCGGGCGCAATATCGCCAGGTCCCATGGGCCAGACGACCGGGTGTCTTCCAATATCTTCGCGCGCTAGGCTTGATGGACACTGTTCGGCAGCGCACCGTCGCACCGGCACCGGGCTTTCACGCACCGGTTGATATTGCCGTGCTCACAGACCGCGGCAGAGCCGAGTTCGCGAGGCTTGCGCACGACGAACGCCTGTTGAGCTGGACCGCACAGCGAATGAACGACTACGTCGTCGCGACAGCCGAAGCGCGGCCCACAGCCGCTCTCGAAGCTCGGCCTTAAGGGCGCGGGCGAAAGGCGCTGGCGCTGTATTTCCCGGCCGCTCCACGCGGCTGGTGGTGATTCCATTGCTTCGCTTTATTGCCTGGCTGATGCGCCTGATACAGTGCGCACCGCCCGCCTGTTGACGCAAAAAAAAGCCCGTATCACAAGGATACGGGCGTACCGGAATTACTACTGCCACGCTGTGCTAATGGCGTTGAATCAGACTGGCGCAGTGCCCGGTGGTTCCCTGATCGTTCAATTCGCCATGTAACGCGTTGTCTTGCAGCGACGATGGACGCCGACCATAGCGAACAATGACGGCAAACAACAGCGGCGATCCCACGTGATTAGACGCACGCACACGCCGAGCCGGTCACCGGCGCGTTAGCGCACGCCTAGCGGCGGCGCGTAGGGTCTTCGCGCGGCGGTTCAGGCCGCGGGCGTACATTGCTTGCGATGTCGCCGCGCAAGTCGCCACGCGGCGCAGGCGGTGTGAAATCGCGGTTGCGTGTTTCGCTTTGCTGCCAGGCTTCAGCGGTGGCCGAGTGATCCGGCCGCCAGTTCCAGCCTTGTGGGCGCTGCTGTGCGAGCGCCGGTGCGGCCATTGATGAAACGACAATGCCGCACAGAAGCAGTGACATTGGTTTCATGCTGAGCTCCCGTCAAGCCGATCGACTCAAGGCCTGTTTGCATACACACAAGGTATGCCGAGTGGCGAAAGCACGCTGTAAGCAATAGTAAATGGATGTTTCACCAGCAATCATCGACTCGCTTCAGGCGTATGAAGCGAGTCGAAAATGAAGTCGGAGAAACGGGAAGGGACGACTGAGCTGGGCGCGCCGAGGAGCGGTGCCCATTGCAGGTCGGACGGGCGTCGACAGACGCGCACGGCGGCCCGGATACACGCCGGGCGCCGACAGGCGCCCGGCGACAAAACAATTCGCGTCAGGCCATCTTGACCGGCGCGCGCCACGATTCCGGATTGGTCCAGAATGCGCCACGCAGACGGTCGCGGCTCGGCGGTGCCGGTGGTTTCGCCGCAGTCGCCCCAATGCGGCCGCGCAGCGAAATTTCACGGCCGCTCGTGCCGAGTCGCTTAACTATTTCGGCGAGCGTACCATCGGCTTGCCATTCGTCGAAGCGACGGCGGCAAGTCGGCGGCGACGGATAGCGGCCCGGCAGTTTGGACCAGCCTTCTCCCGTCGACAGCACCCAAAGCACGGCATTGACTACTGCGCGCGCTTCCACGCGTGGTCGACCACGACGTTCGCTCCGTGCTGGCTCCGCACAGAACAACGCCTCGACCAGCGCCCACTCGTTGTCTCTCAAATCGTCGAACAGCATCATGTTTCACCTCAGCGAAGCTAACTCCGGTGCGCTGCCCCGCGCCGCGCACTCTCCATGCACTCGATAGGCGAGTGCCAAGGGGGGGTCGGGCTTGCCACGATCTGCTATTCAGTCAGTAGTCATGGCGCCGACCCTGTGTGCATGTAAATGCAGGAAGTGTGCCAAGTTGATCCAACTACCTGAAAGCCCTGTGACAGCGGGCCAGCGCGGGCGCTAGCTAGGGGCGTATAAGAATCCAAAAAACCCATCTCGCAAATCGGGACAATCACCAATCTTGTGCAATCAGGCCCGTCCAGCGTGCGTTTGCGCCTTATTGCTGCGCTGCAGCGTTCGCACTAAATGCGAATGTGGTGCGGTATTTCGGCATACAATGCGCATCAAACTGGGTTATTGATGAGGTTGGTAAATGAATGTGACGCTGCGTCAGCTAAGGGTTTTCATTGAGGTCGCCCGTTTGCAGAGCTTCAGCCGGGCCGGCGATGAAATCGGTCTGACGCAATCGGCGGTCAGCCGCTGCGTGCGCGAACTGGAGGGGGAGATCGGTCTGAAGCTGATCGACCGGACCACGCGCGAGGTGCAGCTCACGGATGTCGGCGGCAACCTGGTATCGAGCGTGTCGCGGCTGCTCACGGATCTGGACGACGCCTTGCGCGAGATCCGCGAAATCGGCGAACAGCGCCGCGGACGGGTGGTGGTAGCCGCAAGCCCGACGATCGCCTGCCGGTTGATGCCCGGCGTGGTGGCGTCATGCGGACGCCAGTTTCCCTACATCACTTTGGGTCTGCGCGACGACGTGCAAAGCGACGTGGTGCGCAAGGTGAAGTCGGGCGAAGTTGATTTCGGCGTGATCATCGGCCCGTTTTCCGCCGACGACCTGTTGAGCGAATCGCTGATGACCGATTCGTTTTGCGTCGTTTCGCGCGACGACCACCCCTTGGCGGCGCATAAGCAGGTGGCATGGACGGACCTCGAAGGCCAGCAGCTCGTCATGCTCGATTACGCGTCAGGCAGCCGGCCGATCATCGATGCGGTGATGCAGGAGTACGGCGTGAGCGCCACCGTGGTGCAGGAGCTGGGGCATTCAGCGACCGTTTTTGGGCTGGTCGAGGCGGGCGTGGGCGTGAGCGTGCTGCCCTGGCTGGCGTTGCCGCTGCCGGCGGGTGCCTCGCTAGTGGCGCGGCCGCTCGTGCCGCGCGCCGAGCGCACCGTCGAACTGGTGCGGCGGCGCGACCGCTCGCTGTCGCCGGCGGCGGAGGCCGTGTGGAGTCTGATTCGTCAATTGCCGGCGCGGGCTGAGGATTTGAGCTGATGACTTTGGCCGCGCCGCTTCACGCGGTGACTTCGCCGTCCCAAACGCAGGCGCCGCGCTAAACTGTCGCCTCCCTTGGCGTCAGCTTCGACCCATTACCCGTCCATCACTGTCTGGAAGCCTCGATGAGCGAAACGGATCTGCCCGTACCCTCCGTCCCCAACGCGCGCGACGCTGTGCGCGCACTGCGTCCTTCGCAGATCCGGGAAGTCGCGAACGCCGGTTTTGGCGTTGCGGACGTGTTGCCGTTCTGGTTCGGCGAGTCCGACCGGGTGACCCCGGCGTTCATTCGCGACGCCGCTAGCGCCGCGTTAGCCGCCGGCGCCACCTTCTATACGCATAACCTGGGCATTGCGCCGTTGCGCGCGTCGCTCGCGAGCTACGTCAGCGAGTTGCACGGGACGACGTCGTCCGATCACATTGCGGTGACGAGCGCCGGCGTCAACGCGCTGATGCTGGCCGCGCAGCTGGTCGTGGGCGCGGGTGATCGCGTCGTCGCGGTCACGCCGCTGTGGCCGAATCTGGTCGAGATTCCCAAGATTCTGGGCGCGCATGTGGAAACCGTCGCGCTGGGCTACGGTGAGCGCGGCTGGCAGCTCGATCTCGAGCAGTTGCTGGCGGCGCTGACGCCGGACACGAAGATGCTGCTGATCAACTCGCCGAACAATCCGACCGGCTGGGTGATGAGCCGCGAAGAGCAGCGCGCCGTGCTGGCGCATTGCCGTCGCCACGGCATCTGGATCGTCGCCGACGAAGTCTACGAGCGTCTTTATTACGCGGACGCCGAACCTGGCGCCGAGAGTACCCATTCGCGCACGGCGCCGTCGTTTCTCGATCTGGCCACGCGCGACGAGCGCGTGATCTGCGTGAATTCGTTTTCCAAGGCGTGGCTGATGACCGGCTGGCGGCTCGGCTGGATCGTCGCGCCGGCCTCGCTGATGGACGATCTGGGCAAGCTGGTCGAATACAACACCTCATGTGCACCGGCCTTCGTCCAGCAGGCGGGCATCGCGGCCGTCCAACAGGGCGAACGCTTCACGCAGGAACTGGTGCTCGACCTGAAGGCATCGCGCGACCATCTGGTGCGGGCGTTGTCCACGGTGCCGGGCGTCGATGTGAAGGCGCCGCCCGGGGCGATGTATGTGTTTTTCTCGATGCCAGGGGCGTCGCGCAGTCTCGAGCTATGCAAGGCCATGGTGCGCGAAGTGGGGCTGGGCGTGGCGCCCGGCAGCGCGTTTGGTCCGCAAGGCGAGGGTTTTGTGCGCTGGTGCTATGCCTGTGACACGGCGCGGCTGGACGCGGGTGTCGAGCGTCTGAAGCGTTTCCTCGCGCAGCACGGCACACATTGAGGCGCGGCGGAAAGGGCGCTTAGCGTGACTGAAGGGCCCGTAAGGTTCCAATTTAGGGCCCATTTCAGTCCGATTCTCGTGCATTTCCGCCTGGTTTTTCGCGAAAGCACGCGGCTTGGGCCGCCGCTGAAAAATGCGCCGGGGATTTCGTCTTTACGCACTGGTTGTTTTTGCGTAATATGGCGCTCAGTCACGCGATTCCTTTCAGGAATATCGCTGCTCCGTCCGGCTGGGTTTGGCTCGATTGCCTGTTTCGCCTCCCCCCGGTGCGTGCTCCCATCAATATGACCGATCAGAATCGGGCGAGCGCGTCTTCAGTTCCACATCGTCTGTTTGATCCGGTTCTTTGACCACAGGGTCTGACCTAGCTGCATGAATACCCAAGAGGCGAAGATCGTCCTCGAGACTGCCTTGATCTGCGCGCAGGAGCCGTTGAAGCTCGTCGATTTGCGCAAACTCTTTGCCGACGGCGTGTCGGCAGACACTGTTCGGAATTTGCTCGAAGACCTGAAGCAGGATTGGTCTGGGCGCGGTGTGGAGTTGGTCGGGCTGGCGTCGGGCTGGCGATTTCAAAGCAAGCCCGCGATGCGTTCGTACCTGGATCGTTTGCATCCTGAGAAACCGCCGAAATATTCGCGCGCGGTGCTCGAGACGCTCGCGATCATTGCGTACAGGCAACCGGTCACGCGCGGCGATATCGAAGAGATTCGCGGCGTCACGGTGAATACGCAGGTCGTCAAGCAACTCGAGGATCGTGGCTGGATCGAGGTGATCGGCCATCGTGATGTGCCAGGCCGTCCCGCGCTGTACGCGACGACGAGGCAATTTCTCGACGACCTCGGTTTGAAGGCGCTCGACGAATTACCGCCCCTCGCGGATCCGTCGGCGCAACTGAACGCGGATTTGCTCGGTCAGCATGCGATCGAATTTTCCGAGGCCGGGGCCGTACAGGCATTGGCCTCGGACGAAGAGGGCACGCTTGAAGGGCCGTCGGAATCTGCCGTCGGCGGGGCAGGCGCTGAAGCAGGCGAATCTCTCGACGAGACTGCCGATCACGGCCACGTTGACGAGGTTGGCGAAGCATCCGGAACGGAAATCGCCGGCGAATACGCTGAAGAGCATCAAACGTCGGCCGCTCAGACGCAGCACGCGGAGCCGGCTGAGGCGAGCAGGGCAGGCGAGGCAGTTGAACTTGCCGAGGCAAGGCATGATCCGGCGGACGCCGCACCGGCGCCTGAGTCCCATCAGGACGCTGCAGCAGCGCCGAATGGGCAAGAACATGCCGAACCGGCGAACGTTGAACCGCAGGCCGGCACTGCCGAGCCCGCACTGAATCACGATCCGGTCTCCCAGGCCGATCCGGCAATACCCGCGCACGACTCGGGCGTACTCCGCAATACGGAGCACGCCGCCGAGCCGAACCCGACCACGGCGGCGCACGGCGATCCTGAGGATCGCCGCGATGCCGCACAGGACGCAGGCAGTCTGACCGACGACGAACCCGAGTCGCGCAGCGCCTGACGTAACCGAACTTTTTTTGCCGTGCCCGCAATGGGCGCGCGCGACCTGACATTTTGAGGTTGTTTTGACACATACCCACGACACCGATTCGTCCGAATCCGAGCGCGCCGTGCCGTCGGCACGCGCCGACGAAGCGCGTACCACGCAAGCGTCGGCAGGCGAGGGCGAGCGCCCGGCGCCGGCTACGGAAGCAGACGGCGAAGACCGTCCGCGCCGCGGCCTGCGTCGCGGACCGCGCAGCCTGATCGCGCGGCGCCGCGCCGGGGCGAAGACGAAGGGCGCCGAAGGCGCGCCCGCGCAAGGAGCGCCGGTCGTCACTGAAACGCCGCCGGACGGCGAGGTGGTCGCGCAGGTGCGCATGCCGCGCAAGGATGGCGGCGCCAAGGGCCAGGGCCCACGCCGCAATGCCGGCGGCGCGAAGCGCGAGGGTGGTCAGCGTGAAGGTGCGCCCCGTGAGGGCGGTCCCCGCGAAGGCGGGCGCGGCGAGCGTCAGCCGCGCGAAGGCGGTCAGCGTCAGAATCGCCGAGGCGGCGAAGCGCCGGTGGCAATCGCAGCCGAAGCGAACCCGGACGACCTGTTCTCGTACGTGACCTCGCCCGCATTCGATGCGGACAACAGCGCCACCGGCGGCGTACGCGCCCCGATGCTGCGCCGTGGCAAGCCGGCCGCGCCCAAGCGCGTCCTCGCTGCGGACGACGACGCGCCGAAGCTGCACAAAGTGCTGGCCGAGGCCGGCATGGGCTCGCGCCGCGACATGGAAGAACTGATCGTCGCCGGCCGCGTGTCGGTGAACGGCGAGCCGGCTCACATCGGCCAGCGCATCATGCCGACCGACCAGGTCCGCATCAACGGCAAGCCGGTCAAGCGCAAGCTGGCCAACAAGCCGCCGCGCGTGCTGCTGTATCACAAACCGACCGGCGAAATCGTCAGCCACGCCGATCCGGAAGGCCGCCCGTCGGTGTTCGACAAGCTGCCGCCGATGAAAACCGCCAAGTGGCTCGCGGTTGGCCGCCTCGACTTCAATACAGAAGGTCTGCTGATGTTGACCACCTCGGGCGATCTGGCGAACCGTTTCATGCATCCGCGTTATAGCGTCGAGCGTGAATATGCGGTGCGCGTGGTCGGCGAGTTGGCGGAAGGCATGCGTCAGAAGCTGTTGCACGGCGTCGAACTTGAAGACGGCCCGGCGAATTTCCTGCGCATCCGCGACGGCGGCGGCGAAGGCACCAATCATTGGTATCACGTCGCGCTCGCCGAAGGGCGTAATCGGGAAGTGCGCCGCATGTTCGAGGCAGCCGGCCTGATGGTCAGCCGCCTGATCCGCACGCGCCATGGCCCGATTTCGCTGCCGAAGGGCCTGAAGCGCGGTCGCTGGGAAGAACTCGAAGACAATCAAGTGCGCGCGCTGATGGCGTCGGTCGGCCTGAAGGCGCCGACGGAAGAAAAGGGCGGCCGCAGAGAGGCGCCGGAGCGCAAGCAGCCGGATCCGATGCAAACGTCGATGGGCTTTATTGGCCGGGAACCGGTGCTGATGTCGCATGGCCGTTTCGACCAGCAGCAGCCGCGCGGTCAAGGTCGTCGTGGTCCGGCGGGTGGCGGCTTCGGCGGTGGTGCGGGTGGCGGCGCTGGGTCCGGTTTCGGTGGCGGCTACGGAAACCGCGGCGCCGGCCGCAGTGCTGGCGGCTTCAGCGGCCCGATGAGCGGCGGTGGCGGCGGCGCGGGTGGCCCGCGTGGCGGCCGTGGCGACGTCGACGGCAATCGCGCACCGTCGG
Organism: Paraburkholderia sediminicola; assembly: GCF_046026675.1. Classification (GTDB taxonomy): domain Bacteria; phylum Pseudomonadota; class Gammaproteobacteria; order Burkholderiales; family Burkholderiaceae; genus Paraburkholderia; species Paraburkholderia sediminicola_F. Next base: position 1,625,435 of record NZ_JAQQEY010000001.1, read on the forward strand.
GCAATGGCAATCGTGCGGCTGGCGGCGGTAAGCGCGCTGGCGGCCCTGGGGGGCCTGGCGGCAATCCGGGCGGCGGCAGCCGCGGGCCGGCCGGCAATCGCGGCGGTAACGCCAACGCGGGCGGCGCCAATCGTGGCGGCGGCGCGCCGCGTGGTCGCTCGCGTGGCCGTTAAGCCGGAAGCAACTTAAGCATGACGGTTGGCCGTTGATCGTTCTTCAACGATTTACGCCTCGCCACCGTCAGAATCGATCGACGAGCGCCGCGGGTTTCATCGCAGGTTTCATGTAACGCATAAAACCGCGGCGTGCGCATAAGTAGGGGCAGAGTTTGCTGGCCTTGCTTGTCCGGCGCAGGTTCGAGGCGGCGCAAGCCGCCTTGCAAAAGGCCCGGCGCGTCGCCATATCGTTGAAAGATTCCCATGAAATCAAGCGGAAATGCGCTTCGTACGGCGTTCTGCGGTTTGCGTTTGTCCCGAAAAATGGCTACAATCGCGGAGTCGCTGGGCGTGCGGCTTTTCATGTGCGGCTCAGGTGCGACCACCGGTAATAAGATGATGGGCGTTTAGCCCATTTTTTTTTGCCGCGCAGTTCTAAGTGGTTCGGCATCTCGGGTAGCACGAACGTGCGCCGGCTTGGCGCGCGGCCCGCATTGGTGTTTGCAGACAAACCCGGCAGGTCTCGCCGCGCGAACATCTTAGAGGGCACTGTGCAACTGACGGAACTGATTGAAACCACGGTCGTGGGACTCGGCTACGAGCTCGTCGATCTCGAGCGCACCGGGCGCGGCATGTTGTGTATTTATATCGACCAGCCAGCCGGCATCGCGATCGAAGACTGCGAGAAAGTCACGCGTCAGCTCCAGCACGTTCTGACCGTCGAAAATATCGATTACGAGCGGCTTGAAGTGTCGTCGCCGGGTCTCGACCGCCCGCTGAAAAAACTGGCGGATTTTGAACGCTTCGCAGGCAGCGAAGTGGTAATCACATTGAAAAAGCCATTGGACGGACGGAAATCGTACCGGGGCATCCTGCATGCTCCGCAAGGCGAGACGATCGGTCTGGAATTTGAAGGGAAGGAAGGCGCCGCGATGCTCGATTTCACCGTCGCGGATATCGATAAGGCACGCCTCGTTCCGAAAGTTGACTTTAGGAGCCGCAAACAATGAGTCGCGAAGTGTTGATGCTGGTGGATGCGCTGGCACGCGAGAAGAACGTCGATAAAGACGTGGTATTTGCCGCGCTCGAGGCGGCCCTCGCTTCGGCCTCCAAGAAACTCTTCGAAGAAGACGCGGACATCCGCGTCCAGATCGACCGTGAAAGCGGCGAGCACGAAACGTTTCGCCGCTGGAAAGTGGTGCCGGACGAAGCCGGTCTGCAAGAGCCGGATCAGGAAATCCTGCTGTTCGAAGCGCGTGAACAGAAGCCGGAAATCCAGCTCGACGAGTTCATCGAAGAACCGGTGCCGTCGATCGAATTCGGCCGTATCGGCGCTCAGGCTGCCAAGCAGGTGATCCTGCAGAAGGTGCGCGACGCGGAACGCGAGCAGATCCTGAACGACTTCCTCGAGCGCGGCGAGCACATCATGACCGGCTCGGTGAAGCGCCTGGACAAGGGCAACTTCATCGTCGAAACCGGCCGTGTCGAAGCGCTGCTGCGCCGCGACCAGCTGATTCCGAAGGAAAATCTGCGCGTGGGTGACCGCGTGCGCGCCTATATCGCCAAGGTCGATCGCACCGCTCGCGGTCCGCAGATCGAGTTGTCGCGTACGGCGCCCGAATTCCTGATGAAGCTGTTCGAAATGGAAGTGCCGGAAATCGAACAGGGTCTGCTGGAAATCAAGGCGGCGGCCCGCGATCCGGGCGTGCGCGCCAAGATCGGCGTGATCGCTTACGACAAGCGCATTGATCCGATCGGCACCTGCGTCGGAATCCGCGGTTCGCGTGTCCAGGCCGTGCGTAACGAGCTTGGTGGCGAAAACGTCGACATCGTGCTATGGTCAGAAGATCCCGCACAGTTTGTGATCGGCGCGCTCGCGCCGGCAGCCGTCCAGTCGATCGTCGTCGATGAAGAAAAACATTCGATGGACGTCGTCGTAGACGAAAACGAACTGGCGGTCGCGATCGGCCGCAGCGGCCAGAACGTGCGTCTTGCCAGCGAACTCACCGGCTGGCAGATCAACATCATGACGCCGGACGAATCTGCGCAAAAGCAGAATCAGGAGCGCGGCGTACTGCGTGACCTGTTCATGGCGCGTCTCGATGTCGACGAAGAAGTTGCCGACATCCTGATCGACGAAGGCTTTACGAGCCTCGAAGAGATCGCTTATGTGCCGCTCAACGAGATGCTCGAAATCGAAGCATTCGACGAAGACACCGTTCACGAACTGCGTAATCGCTCGCGCGATGCATTGTTGACGTTGGCGATCGCGAATGAAGAAAAGGTCGAGAATGTTGCACTTGACCTGAAGAGCCTGGACGGCATGGATGCCGACCTGCTCGCCAAGCTTGCCGAACATCAGATCCAGACGCGCGACGAACTCGCCGAGCTGGCTGTGGATGAACTGGTCGAGATGACCGGAATGGAAGAGGATGCCGCTAAGGCGTTGATCATGAAAGCACGTGAACATTGGTTCCAGTGAGAAATGACCATGGCGCACTAAATTGACCGCGGCCGTTAGGCCGCATGACAAGATGCTAACCGCAAGGAATCGGTCCTTGCATTAAGAGGAATGAATGGCGAGTAACAACGTAGCCCAATTTGCCGCGGAACTGAAAATGCCTGCAGGCGTGCTCCTTGAGCAGCTTCAGGCAGCAGGCGTCACTAAAGCGAGCGAAGACGACAGCTTGTCCGAAACGGACAAGGCGCGTCTGCTCGACCACTTGCGCAAGTCTCACGGCTCGACTGATGCGGACAAGCGCAAGATCACGCTGACGAAACGGCATACGTCGGAGATCAAGCAATCCGACGCGACGGGCAAAGCTCGCACCATTCAGGTCGAGGTGCGTAAGAAGCGCACCTTCGTCCGCCGCGACGAAGCCGCCGGTGAAGGCGGTGATGCATCGAATCATGTGGCCGAGGCCGACGTCGACGATCTGGAACTCCAGCGCCGTGAAGAGGAAGCTCGTCACGAAGCCGAGCTGCTCGAAAAGCAGGCTCAGGAGTTGAAGGCGCGTCAGGAACAACTCGAACGCGAAGAAGCCGAACGTCAGGCGCGCGAGCAGGCTGCTGAAGCCGAGCGCCGTCGTGCGGAAGAAGAAGCGGCGAAGAAGCGCGCGGCGGCTGCGGCCGAAGCGGCGGCTCGCGAACAGGTTCAAACTGCACAGCCGGCGCAGGCTGCCAAGTCGGCGACGAAGGCTGAACCGGTCGCGGCCAAGGCTGCGGAGCCGGCGGTTGCCAAGGACAGCGAGCAGGACGACGAGCGCGCCGCGGCAGAACGCGCGGCACAACGCGAAGCAGCGAAGAAAGCGGAAGACGCAGCGCGTCAGGCCGCCGAGAAAACGCGCGCCGAGCAGGAAGAAGTCAGCAAGCGCCGTGCGGCGGCAGAAGCCGAAGCACGTGCGATTCGCGAAATGATGAACACGCCGCGCAAGGCGCAGGTCAAGGCGCCGGAACCGGCACCGAAACCCGCTGAGCCGGCCAAGCCCGTGGAAGCCAAGGGCACGCTGCACAAGCCGGCGCGTCCGGCGGGTGAAGCACCGGCACGTCCGGCAGCCAAGAAACCGGCTGCTGCGGCTCCGGCTGCAACGACCACGCCGTCGGCTGGCGATAAGAAAAAGCCGGGTGGCGGCAAGGGCGGCTGGCAGGACGACGCAGCGAAGCGCCGCGGTATCAAGACGCGTGGCGATTCGAGCGGCGGTGTTGATCGCGGCTGGCGCGGTGGCCCGAAGGGTCGCGGCAAGCATCAGGATCAGAACACCACGTTCCAGGCGCCGACCGAACCGATCGTGCGTGAAGTGCACGTGCCGGAAACCATCACGGTCGCCGATCTGGCGCACAAGATGGCGGTGAAGGCCTCGGAAGTCATCAAGTCGATGATGAAGCTCGGCCAGATGGTCACGATCAACCAGATGCTGGACCAGGAAACGGCGATGATCATCGTCGAGGAACTGGGCCACCACGCGGTTGCGGCCAAGCTGGACGATCCGGAAGCGATGCTGGTCGAAGGCGAAATCACGGACGCAGAAGCACTGCCGCGTCCGCCGGTCGTCACGGTCATGGGCCACGTCGACCACGGCAAGACCTCGCTGCTCGACTACATCCGCCGCGCCAAGGTTGCAGCGGGTGAAGCGGGCGGGATTACGCAGCATATCGGCGCCTATCACGTCGAAACGCCGCGCGGTGTCATCACGTTCCTCGATACGCCGGGCCACGAAGCATTTACGGCCATGCGTGCTCGCGGTGCGAAGGCAACCGACATCGTGATTCTGGTGGTTGCAGCCGACGACGGCGTGATGCCGCAAACGAAGGAAGCAATTGCCCACGCGAAGGCAGGCGGCGTGCCGCTCGTCGTCGCGATCAACAAGATCGACAAGCCGGATGCGAATCCGGACCGCGTGAAGCAGGAACTCGTCGCGGAAGGCGTCGTGCCGGAAGAATACGGTGGCGACTCGCCGTTCGTGTCGGTGTCGGCTAAAACCGGCGCGGGTATCGACGAACTGCTGGAAAACGTGCTGCTGCAAGCCGAAGTGCTGGAGTTGAAGGCACCGGTTGAAGCGCCGGCCAAGGGTCTCGTTATTGAAGCGAAGCTCGATAAGGGTAAGGGTCCGGTTGCAACGATCCTGGTCCAGTCGGGTACGCTGAACCGCGGCGACGTGGTGTTGGCAGGTAGCGCTTACGGTCGCGTGCGAGCCATGCTCGACGAAACCGGCAAGCCGACCAAGTCGGCAGGCCCGTCGATCCCGGTTGAGATTCAAGGTCTGTCGGAAGTCCCGCAAGCTGGCGAAGAAGTCATCGTCATGCCGGACGACCGCAAGGCGCGTGAAGTCGCGTTGTTCCGTCAAGGCAAGTTCCGCGACGTCAAGCTGGCAAAGCAACAGGCCGCGAAGCTCGAGAACATGCTGGAACAGATGGGCGAAGGCGAAGTGGCGTACATGCCGCTTATCGTCAAGGCCGACGTGCAAGGTTCGCAGGAAGCTTTGGTGCAGTCGCTGCTCAAGCTGTCGACCGACGAAGTCCGCGTGCAGATCGTGCACGGCGCAGTCGGCGGCATCAGCGAGTCGGACGTCAACCTGGCTACGGCTTCGAAGGCGGTCATCATCGGCTTCAACACCCGTGCGGATGCACAGGCGCGCAAGCTGGCGGAAGCCAACGGCGTCGATATTCGCTACTACAACATCATCTATGACGCAGTAGATGAAGTGAAGGCTGCGATGTCGGGCATGCTGGCACCGGAGAAGCGCGAAGTCGTGACCGGTACGGTCGAAGTGCGTCAGGTCTTCAAGGTACCGAAGATCGGCGCGGTGGCTGGCTGTATGGTCACGGACGGTTTCGTCAAGCGCTCGTCGTCGGTGCGCGTACTGCGCAACAACGTTGTCATCTTCACGGGCGAGCTAGATTCGCTCAAGCGCTTCAAGGACGACGTCAAGGAAGTCCGTCAGGGCTTCGAGTGCGGTATGTCGATCAAGAACTTCAACGATATCGTCGAAGGCGATCAGTTCGAAGTCTTCGAGGTTACCGAAGTCGCGCGTACGCTGTAATTCACGCGGCATTGGCTCAACGGGCGGAGCGGGCTTAAGCGCCCGCTCCGCCCGTTGTCTTTGGGCCCGCGCATTTTTCGCGTATTGTGCCCCCGGGGTGGCTTGCAGTCGCTATCAAGCCGCTCATTGCCGTCCGGGCAATCACCACCCCGGTTCGCGCGAACAACTTTTTTGCATCCGTCAGAACGGAGCACACAAACACCATGCCTAAAAAACGTTCTTCCCCCAATCGCAACGTGCAGATCGCCGATCAGATCCAGCGCGACCTGTCGGAGCTGCTGCGCGAGGTCAAGGACCCGCGCATCGGCATTGTCACGATTCAAAGTGTCGAGCTGACGCCGGACTACGCGCACGCGAAGGTCTACTTCACGACGCTGACAGGCGACCCGCAACAGACGCTCGAAGCGCTCACGCACGCGGCCGGCCATCTGCACAATCAGCTGTTCAAGCGCCTGCACATTCATACCGTGCCGACGCTGCATTTCCATTACGACCAGACGATTGAACGGGCCGTCGAAATGTCCCGCCTGATCGACGAGGCAAATGCCAATCGCGCGAAAGAAGACTGAGCGCGCTGTTATCCGCATTCCGGGCTGCACTGCTTCAGTTGCAGTCCATTTAGCGCTTTTTCCGTACACTTCGAAGACCCTGTCTTTCTGACATGACCGCACCTCAACGCCCCCGCGTGCCGCGTCGCGCACTCGACGGCGTACTGCTGCTCGACAAACCGCTCGGCCTGTCGAGCAACGACGCGCTGATTCGCGCGAAGCGTCTCTACCTGGCCAAAAAGGCCGGCCACACCGGCACGCTCGATCCACTCGCCACAGGTCTTTTGCCGCTGTGTTTCGGCGAAGCGACCAAGTTTTCGCAAGACCTGCTCGAAGCCGACAAGACCTATGAGGCGACCATGCGCCTCGGTATCCGCACGACCACCGGCGACGCCGAAGGCGAAGCCATCGACACGCGCGACGTGAAGTGCGATCAGGCCGCGGTAGAGGCGGCCATGCAGAAATTTCTCGGCGACATCGTCCAGGTCCCACCGATGTATTCGGCGCTCAAGCGCGACGGCAAGCCGCTGTACGAATACGCGCGCGCCGGCCAGACGGTGGAGCGGGAAGGGCGTCAGGTGACGATTCACGCGCTCGAGATGCTGGCCTGTGCGTTGCCCGACGTGACGTTTCGCGTGACGTGCAGCAAGGGCACGTATGTGCGCACGCTCGCCGAGGATATCGGCGAAGCACTTGGTTGTGGTGCGCATCTGGTAGCGCTGCGGCGTACTGGCGTCGGCGCGCTGACGCTGGAGAATTCGGTGACGCTCGACGCGTTGTCCGATGCGACGGAAAGCGAGCGCGATACGTGGCTGCAACCTGTCGATGCATTGCTGTCCACGTTCCCGCTTGTCACACTGGACGAAGACGCGACCCGTCGCTTCCTGCATGGGCAGCGGCTGAAGCTCTCCGAGTTGACCATCGCCGGCGACGCGGTGAATGCGCCCCGCGTACGCGTATATGCAGCGGACGGACGTCTGCTTGGTGTCGCGAAGCAAGGCGAGGGTGTGCTGGCGCCGGAACGGCTCGTGGTCACTGCAGCGAGCTAGCGCGGAAGTTCAGCGGGCAGCAACAAAAAAGGCGGGACCGCTCACCAGCGGTCCCGCCTTTTTTATATACAGCCCCCCTCGCGGACTAAAACCAGAACCTCAATGCGCCGCCGCAGCCGCCGCACCCGCATCACCACCGGCGCGTTCCGGCTTTGCCATCCAGATCAGCGCGATCAGCGCGACAAAGATCCCCGCCGATACAAAGAACAGATCATTCACGCCCAATTGTGCGGCCTGCTGCGTAGCCATCGAATTGAACAGGCCATATGCCTGCGGCTGACTGAAGCCCGCCGCACCCATCTGCCGGATCGACTGATCGAACACGGGGTTGTACGCGCTCGCCTGTTCGGCCAGTTGCGCATGATGCATGATGGTGCGGTGATCCCACGCGGTCTGGAAAATCGACGTACCAATACCGCCGCACATGATCCGCACGAAATTCGACAAGCCCGACGCAGCCGGAATCCGGTTGCCTGGCAAACCCGACAGCGTGATCGACACCAGCGGGATGAAGAACCCGGCCATGCCGATCCCCTGAATCAACGTGGGCATGAGCAGCGAATAAGTATCGACGCCGGTCGTATAACGTGAGCGCATCCAGAAACACAGCGCGAACACGAGGAACGACAAGGTCGCGATATAGCGCGGATCGGTACGCGGCAACACTTTGCCGGTGATCGGCGACAGCAGTACCGCGAACACGCCGACCGGCGCCATCACGAGACCCGCTTCGGTGGCCGTGTAACCGATATCGGTTTGCAGCCACAACGGCAACAACACGAGGTTGCCGAAGTAGAGCCCATAGCCGATCGACAACGCAATCGTGCCGCTCGTGAAATTGCGCCGGCTGAAGAGCGACAGATCGACCACGGGATGTTCGGCCGTCAATTCCCACACGATGAAGAACGCGAGCGAAATCACCGCGACCAGCGCCAGCACGACAATGGTGGTCGACGAGAACCAGTCGAGGTCCTTGCCCTTATCGAGCATCACCTGCAACGAGCCGACCCAGAGGATTAGCAGGCCGAGACCGACGCCGTCGATCGGCGCCTTTCTGATGACTGAATCGCGGTTGCGGAAGATCGACCACGTCGCTACGGCGGCGATTGCGCCGACCGGAATGTTGACGTAGAAAATCCACGGCCACGAGATGTTGTCCGAGATCCAGCCACCGAGAATCGGGCCGGCCACCGGCGCGATCAGCGTGGTCATTGCCCACATCGATAGAGCCATCGGCGCCTTGGCGCGTGGATAGCTGGCGAGCAGGAGCGTTTGCGACAGCGGAATCATCGGGCCGGCCACCGCGCCTTGCAGCACGCGCGAGGCCAGCAGAAACGGTAGGGTGGGCGCGAGCCCGCACATCCACGACGAGATCACGAACAGGATGATCGACGCCATGAACAGCCGCACCTGGCCGACACGGTCGGTGAGCCAGCCGGTCAGCGGCACGGAGATCGCGTTCGCCACCGCGAACGACGTGATCACCCATGTGCCCTGGTCGGACGACACACCGAGGTCGCCCGAAATAGACGGGATCGACACGTTCGCAATCGACGTGTCGAGCACGTTCATGAACACGGCGAGCGACACCGCGATGGTGCCGATCACCAGTTGCGCGCCCTCGAGCGGCGGATGAGGGACTTGCGCCTGAGCCTGAGCCATTAAAGAAGCCTTCTATGAATCGTCGCGCCGCTTACATCAGCTTCGCGGCGGACTTGGCAGCGCCGCCGGCTTGAGCCGATTTCTGCGAGCCGCCGTTCGGACCTGCATTTTCCGAGATGATGCGAGCGATTTCGGCGTCAGCTTCGTCGCCGTACTTGTCGAACACGTTGGTCTGATAGACCGTGTTCGGCGCCTGGCCGAGTTGGCCGCCGCTTTGATCCTTGATGCTGACGTCGGCTTGCATCGACAGGCCGATACGCAGCGGATGCTTTTCAAGTTCCTGCGGGTCCAGCGCGATCCGCACCGGCAGACGCTGCACCACCTTGATCCAGTTGCCGGTCGCGTTCTGCGCGGGCAGCAGCGAGAACGCCGAACCCGTGCCCGCCGAGAAGCCGACTACCTTGCCGTGGTACACCACCGACGAGCCGTACACATCGGCGGTCAGTTCGACCGGCTGGCCGATATGCATGTACTTCAGCTGCACTTCCTTGAAGTTCGCATCGACCCACACGCCGCCCAGCGGCACGATGGCCATCAGCGGGGTGCCCGGCGAGACGCGTTGGCCGACCTGCACCGAGCGCTTCGCGACGTAGCCCGTGACCGGCGCCGGCAGGTTGTTACGGGCGTTGTTCAGGTATGCGTCGCGGACTTTCGCGGCGGCGGCCTGAACGTTCGGGTGATTGGCGATCGTGGTGTTGGCGGTCAGCGCGCGGTTCGATGCCAGTTGTTGCTGGGCGGCGTCGACCGAGGCTTGCGCGCTCTTCACGGCGTCGCGGGCGTGCGAGATTTCTTCCGCGGACACGGCGCCGGTTTGCGCGACCGTCAGGCGGCGCTTCAGGTCGTCCTGCGCGCGCGACAGATCGGACTGGCGCTGGGCAACTTGCGCCTGGTATTGATTGTCGTCGGCGAACAGGCCGCGCACCTGGCGCACCGTCTGCGCGAGATTTGCTTCGGCCTGTTCGAGCGCGACGCGCGCGTCGGCCGGATCGAGCACGACGAGCGGGTCGCCGGCCTTCACGGTTTGCGTGTCGTCCGCGTTCACGGCGACAACCGTGCCGGTGACCTGCGGCGTGATCTGGACAACGTTGCCGTTCACGTACGCGTCGTCGGTGTCCTCATGGAAGCGTGCGTCGAGGAAGTAGTAGAGGCCGTAGGCAACCGCGGCGATCAGGATCACGATGACGAGCAGCGTCATCATGCGCTTGCGTTTGCCGTTGTTAGCCGGTGGTTGCGTCGGCTGCGGGGCCGGCTGAGTCGGTTGTGTAGTAGCCGCGGGCTGTTGGGTGGTGCTCATTGATGTGCTCCGGGTTCTCTCAAGCGTCGTCGTTTATTCGGATGTTTATGCGAGTGTGGGTCGCGTCGATGTGGCTTCAGTTTGCAGCGGCGGTCGAGGCGGAGGCCGATGCCGCGGCGGCCGATGCCGGGGCATCGGTCGGCACCACGAGGCCGGTTTGCGTTGCGTCGAAACCGCCACCGAGCGCCTTGATGAGGCCGATCTGCAGATCGCGGCGGCGCATCTTCAGGCCCGTTACCGTCTGTTCGGCGGCAAGGCGGTTCTGATCGGCGGTCAGCACCTGCAACTGCGGCGACAAACCGGCCTTGTAGCGGATCACCGCCAGCTGATAGGCCTTGGTCGACGCGTCGAGCGCGCGTTGTGCGTCGCCCGATTGCTGGTCGATCGAACGGATCGACGACACTTGCGTCGCGACATCCGAGAGCGCATTGATCAGCGTCTGGTTGTAGTCCGCCACATCGAGGTCGAAGTCTGCGTAGCGGCCCTTCAACTGTGAGCGCAGCGCGCCGGCGTCGAAGATCGGCAGATGGATGGCCGGCCCGAATTGCATCTGACGGCTGCCCGACTTAAGGAAACGGCCCCAGCCGAACGCATCGAAACCGAAACCGGCGGCGAGGTTGACGTCCGGGAAGAACTCAGCCTTCGCCTCCTTCACGTCGTGCATCGCGGCTTCGACCTGCCAGCGCGCGGCGACGATATCCGCACGGCGCGCCACGAGGTCGGCCGGCAGGTTGTTCGGCAGCGCTACTGTGTCGCCGGTGGTCAGGGCCGGCTTGGCGATCTGCAGGCCACGATCCGGGCCCTTGCCGAGCAGCGCGCCCAACTGATAGCGCGCCACGGTGATCTGGCCGTCGAGATCGGTCAGGTTCGCCTGGCTGGTCGCGATGTTGCCGTTCGCGGTTTCCCGTTCGACGTTGGTGTCGAGCCCGGCGGTGACGCGGCCGTTGGTGATGCGGCTGATGTCCTGGCGGTTGGCGATTTCGCGCGCGGCGATGTCGCGGAATGCGTACAACTGGGCGAGCTGGTTATAGGTGCTCGCCACGGAGGAGGCAAGCGTTACGCGCGCCTGCTGCATATCGGCTTCTGCTGCCTTTTCCTGCGATACGGCCTGGCCCAGGCGCTGGCGGTTCTTGCCCCACAGGTCCAGATCCCACGACGCGCTCGCCAGCACGTTGTTCTCGCTATACCAGGTGCCGCCGTACGGAGGCGGGTAGAGCGCGTTCGCCGAGAACAACTCGCGGGTCCACGAGTAGCTGCCGTTGACCTTCGGGTACAGCGCCGAGCGCGAGCTCTCAATATAGGACGAAGCCTTGGCGAGGCGAGCCTGCGCCTGCGCGATCGAAGGGCTGCCTTCCAGCGCCTCCTCGATCAGCTTTGGCAGTTGGGGGTCGCCGAACTGGTTGGCCCAGTCGAGCGACGGCCACTGGCCGCCCTGGCCCGGCAGGCTCTGGGTGGACTCGTACTGAGCCGGCGGCGAGATCTGCTTGTCGCTCTTCATGCCGAAGTAGTTCGCGCACCCCGTGAGGGCGAGCGCCGTCACCGCGGCGGCGACAGCGGCCCGGCTCGAAAGTGCGGGCGCGGACAGGGAAAGGGATTTCATCGCTCGACTCTTTGAGTGGAATGTAATGATGGACACTGCAAGCAATTTATTACGATTTGCTGTCAAAATTGCTTGCTGCATCACGGGTTAGTCCCGTTTGTTCGCCGGAATTGATGAGTACGCGGCGCAGCATGCTCTTCAAAAAACCCACTTCTTCGGGGGTAAACCCGCCCAGCAGGTTGTCCAGCACGCCGTTGAAAATGGCTGGCATTTTGGCCGCGATCGCGTGGCCTTCCGGGGTCAGCGCGAGTCGCACGACCCGCCGGTCTTCGTTGCTGCGCACTCTTGTCAGCAGGCCGCGTTTTTCCAGCCGGTCGACCAGACGTGTAACGGCGCTGGCATCGATGCCGTATTCGCGCGCCAGTTCGGCCGCCAGCAGGCACTTGCCGCTCGCCACCATGAACAGGATGCTGCCTTGCTGGCTCGTGATGCCCAGCTCGGCCATGCTGCGCTGCGTGACCAGGTTCGACATGGTCGATTTCACCCGCGAGAGCAAATAGCCGACGCTTTCGCCCAACTGATACTCGCTGATCTCTGAGCTGGGTGTTGAGGACGGATCCGTCATGATTCTCGTGCGAATGCAATGGTTGACTAGGCAGGATTATAGACAGCGGTTGATTGACGCGGCAAGCGTTATTACAGCTTAGGTAAGGAACTTTTCCTCCTCAAGGCACAATGCGCGTGGATTTGCGTAGGATTTCGCCGGAGCCGCGTGGGTCTGTTTCTTACGCAGCGCTGCGCGGAAGACGATGGAGATATCAGGGAATACCAGAAAGCTTCATTTGGGCGTGCTACAATATTGGGTTCCCAAAAGTGCGCTTTGGGCTTTGTTGGCTCGTACACAATGCTGCTGCTGGCGCACTCAACTGTCTCCAGGTTCCTATGACTCGCGCCCTACGCAATATCGCCATCATTGCCCACGTCGACCACGGCAAGACCACGCTCGTCGACCAGCTCCTCCGCCAAACCGCCACGTTCCGCGACAACCAGGCGGTTGTCGAGCGCGTGATGGACTCGAACGACATCGAAAAGGAACGTGGCATCACGATTCTTTCGAAGAACTGCGCGGTCGAGTACGAAGGCACGCACATCAACATCGTCGACACCCCGGGCCACGCCGACTTCGGCGGTGAAGTGGAGCGCGTGCTGTCGATGGTCGACTCGGTGCTGTTGCTGGTCGATGCGGTCGAAGGCCCGATGCCGCAAACGCGCTTCGTGACCAAGAAGGCGCTGGCGCTCGGTCTCAAGCCGATCGTCGTGATCAATAAGGTCGACCGCCCGGGCGCGCGGATCGACTGGGTGATCAACCAGACCTTCGACCTGTTCGACAAGCTGGGTGCAACTGACGAACAACTCGATTTCCCGATCGTCTACGCATCGGGTCTGAACGGCTACGCCGGCCTGACGTCGGATGTGCGCGAAGGCGATATGCGCCCGCTGTTCGAAGCCGTGCTGCAACACGTGCCGGTCCGCCCGGCCGATCCGGCAGCGCCGCTGCAACTGCAGATCACGTCGCTGGATTATTCGTCGTACGTCGGCCGTATCGGCGTCGGCCGCATTACGCGTGGCACGATCAAGCCGGGCATGTCCGTCGCCGTGCGTTCGGGCCCCGATGGTGCGATCCTGAACCGCAAGATCAACCAGGTCCTGTCGTTCAAGGGTCTCGAGCGCGTGCAGGTCGACTCGGCTGAAGCCGGCGACATCGTGCTGATCAACGGTATCGAAGAAATCGGCATCGGCGTGACCATTTGCGCACCGGAGCAACCGGAAGCGCTGCCGATGATCACCGTCGACGAACCGACCCTCACGATGAACTTCCTCGTCAATTCGTCGCCGCTGGCCGGCCGCGAAGGCAAGTTCGTCACGAGCCGTCAGATTCGCGACCGCCTGATGAAGGAGCTGAACCACAACGTGGCGCTGCGCGTGAAAGAAACGGGCGACGAAACCACGTTCGAAGTGGCAGGCCGCGGCGAGCTGCACCTGACCATTCTGGTCGAAAACATGCGCCGTGAAGGCTACGAGCTGGCCGTGTCGCGTCCGCGCGTGGTGATGACGGAAGTCGACGGCGTCAAGCACGAGCCGTACGAAAACCTGACGGTCGACATGGAAGACGGCCACCAGGGTGGCGTGATGGAAGAGCTGGGCCGCCGCAAGGGCGAAATGCTCGACATGGCGTCGGACGGCCGTGGCCGTACGCGTCTCGAGTATCGTATTTCGGCGCGTGGGCTGATCGGTTTTCAGGGCGAATTCCTGACGCTGACGCGTGGCACAGGCCTGATGAGCCACACGTTCGACTCGTATCAGCCGGTCAGGGAAGGTGGTGTCGGCGAGCGTCGTAACGGCGTGCTGATTTCGCAGGACGACGGCGCGGCAGTGGCGTACGCACTGTGGAAGCTGCAGGATCGCGGCCGTATGTTCGTGTCGCCGGGCGAGCCGCTGTACGAAGGCATGATCATCGGCATTCACAGCCGTGACAACGACCTGGTCGTGAACCCGATCAAGGGCAAGCAACTGACCAACGTGCGTTCGTCGGGTACGGACGAAGCGGTGCGCCTCGTGCCGCCGATCCAGATGTCGCTGGAATACGCGGTTGAATTCATCGACGACGACGAACTGGTCGAAGTCACGCCGAAATCCATCCGTCTGCGCAAGCGTTACCTGAAGGAACACGAGCGCCGCAGCGCCAGCCGTAAGGGCGCAGTGGACTAAATCAGCATCGGCCTTGACTGGGCATGCTGTCGGGCAAAAGCCACCTTCGGGTGGCTTTTGCCATTTCTGGCGCGCCATTCGCGTTGCGTGCAATTGCTCGCGATTGGCCGTCTGCTTGTCGTGTTTGTCCCTGTTTTTCGCAGGAGTCTGTTGCGAGGCCTGCAAAACCAGCCGAAAGCCCGTCGTAAAAGGCTTGGGCGCCAGTCCGTCTGCTATCTGCACTATCCGTTCTGTGATATGCTCCCCGGGTGCAAAGTTTTAGGTCCTTCCAAGCAAGACTTGATTCGCGCAATCCGCTAAACGGTCAGGCCGTGTCGCGGAAGGTTCTGTAACCCGCTATTTCTCGAGAAACTCGAAGAAAGGTGAGCGTAAAAATGATGAAGCAATTCCAGTCGAACTCTTATCTGTTCGGCGGCAATGCTCCGTACGTAGAAGAAATGTACGAAGCGTATCTCGATAATCCGGCGTCAGTGCCCGAGAACTGGCGCAGCTATTTCGACGCGTTGCAGAACGTCCCTGCATCAGATGGCAGCAATGCCAACGACGTGGCCCATGGCCCGATCGTCGAATCGTTTGCGCAACGGGCCAAGGCTAACGCCTTCATCCCGCGCACGGCGGCCGGCGGCGAAGATCTCGCTACCTCCCGCAAGCAAGTCTATGTGCAGTCCCTCATCGGCGCATATCGCTTCCTCGGCTCGCAATGGGCCAATCTCGATCCCCTGAAGCGCCGCGAACGTCCCGCAATCCCCGAACTCGAACCCGCGTTCTACGACTTCACCGAAGCCGACATGGACCAGGAGTTCAGCGCCACGAATCTGTATTTCGGATTCGAGCGTGCTTCGCTGCGCGAGATCGTCAAGGCCCTGCGTGACACGTACTGCGGCACGATCGGCGCCGAGTACATGTACATCAGCGATCCGGAACAGAAGCGCTGGTGGAAAGAGAGGCTCGAGTCGATCCGTTCGACGCCGAACTTCTCCAACGAAAAGAAAAAGCACATCCTGAATCGCCTGACGGCCGCTGAAGGCCTCGAGCGCTTCCTGCACACCAAGTACGTCGGCCAGAAACGCTTCTCGCTCGAAGGCGGCGAAAGCTTCATCGCCTCGATGGACGAAGTCGTGCGTCATGGTGGCGCCAACGGCGTCCAGGAAATCATCATCGGCATGGCTCACCGTGGTCGTCTGAACGTCCTCGTGAACACACTCGGCAAGATGCCGGCGGACCTGTTCGCCGAGTTCGAAGGCAAGCACGTCGACGACCTGCCGGCCGGTGACGTGAAGTACCACAAGGGTTTCTCGTCGGACGTCTCGACTGACGGCGGCCCGGTTCACCTGTCGCTCGCGTTCAACCCGTCGCACCTTGAAATCGTCAACCCGGTGGTGGAAGGGTCGTCGAAGGCGCGGATGGACCGTCGCGGTGACGAAAGCGGCCTGCAAGTATTGCCCGTGCAGATCCACGGCGACGCGGCCTTCGCAGGTCAGGGCGTCGTGATGGAAACGCTGAACCTCGCGCAAACGCGCGGTTACGGCACGCACGGCACGCTGCACATCGTCATCAACAACCAGATCGGTTTCACGACGTCGGACCCGCGCGACTCGCGCTCCACGTTGTATTGCTCGGACGTCGTCAAGATGATCGAGGCGCCGGTGCTGCACGTGAACGGTGACGATCCTGAAGCGGTCGTGCTGGCTACGCAGCTGGCCATCGACTTCCGGATGCAGTTCCACAAGGATGTCGTCGTCGACATCGTCTGCTTCCGCAAGTTGGGCCACAACGAGCAGGACACGCCGGCTGTCACACAGCCGCTGATGTACAAGACGATTGCCAAGCACCCGGGCACGCGCGCGCTGTACGCTGAAAAGCTGGTCCAGCAAGGCGTGATCACCGCGGAAGAAGGCGACGAATTCGTCAAGGCCTACCGCAAGGCGATGGACGAAGGCCACCACACGGTCGATCCGGTGCTCTCGAACTATAAGAGCAAGTACGCGGTGGATTGGGTGCCGTTCCTGAACCGCAAGTGGACCGACGCAGCCGACACGGCCGTGCCGCTGGCTGAGTTGAAGCGCCTCGCTGAGCGCATCACCACGATCCCGGAAAACTTCAAGGTTCACCCGCTGGTCGAGCGCGTCATCAACGACCGTCGCGCGATGGGCCGTGGTGAAGCGAAGCTCGACTGGGGCATGGGCGAACACCTGGCATTCGCGTCGCTGGTCGCGTCGGGCTACGCAGTGCGCCTGACCGGTCAGGACTCGGGCCGTGGCACGTTCACGCACCGTCACGCGGTGCTGCACGATCAGAACCGCGAACGCTGGAACGACGGCACCTACGTGCCGCTGCAAAACGTCGCGGAAGGTCAGGCGAAGTTCAACGTGATCGACTCGGTGCTGTCGGAAGAAGCGGTGCTGGGCTTCGAATACGGCTACTCGACCGCTGAGCCGAATACGTTCGTCGCGTGGGAAGCGCAGTTCGGCGACTTCGTGAACGGCGCGCAAGTCGTGATCGACCAGTTCATCTCGTCGGGCGAAGTGAAGTGGGGCCGCGTGTCGGGTCTCACGATGCTGCTGCCGCACGGCTATGAAGGTCAAGGTCCGGAGCACTCGTCGGCACGTATCGAGCGTTTCCTGCAACTGTGCGCAGACCACAACATGCAGGTCGTTCAGCCGACCACGCCGGCGCAGATTTTCCACCTGTTGCGCCGTCAGATGATCCGCCTGTTCAGGAAGCCGCTGATCGTCGCTACGCCGAAGTCGCTGCTGCGCCACAAGGAAGCCGTGTCGGATCTGTCCGAACTGGCGAAGGGTGCGTTCCAGCCGATCATTGGCGAAATCGACGAAGCGATCGAAGCGAAGAAGGTCAAGCGCGTGGTGGCCTGCTCGGGCCGCGTGTACTACGACCTGCTGGCGCATCGCCGTGAATCGAAGTCTAACGACGTCGCGATCATCCGTATCGAACAGCTCTATCCGTTCGCGCATAAGCAGTTCGAAGCGGAAATGAAGAAGTACGACAACGCGACCGAAGTGGTCTGGGTGCAGGACGAGCCGCAGAATCAAGGCCCGTGGTTCTACATCGAGCACCACTTGAAGGAAGGCATGAAGGAAGGGCAGAAGCTGGCATACAGCGGACGTCCGGCTTCGGCCTCGCCGGCAGTCGGCTACTACGCGAAGCACTACGAGCAGCAGAAGGCGCTGATCGAAGGCGCTTTCGGCCGCCTGAAGAGCGCGTCGATCGCTAAATAAGGAAAACAGACGAACCGGGAAAGCGCGCTGCGCTTTCCCGTGCCGCGTTCAGTCACCCCATGGTGGTTCGTTCCCGGCAGGTATGGTTCGCAGGCGGTCGTCGAGTACATAGATCGCGCGCCGTCACCCGATACGTATTCAGGATATTCATAATGGCTATTGTTGAAGTCAAGGTTCCCCAGCTCTCCGAGTCGGTCTCGGAAGCCACGATGCTGCAGTGGAAGAAGAAGCCCGGCGAGGCTGTTGCTCAAGACGAAATTCTCATCGAAATCGAGACCGACAAGGTCGTGCTCGAAGTGCCGGCGCCCTCCGCCGGCGTGCTCGCGCAAGTGATCTCGAACGACGGCGACATCGTCGTTGCGGATCAGGTGATCGCCAAGATCGACACCGAAGGCACGGCAAGCGCCGCTGCTGTCGAAGCCGAAGTGAAGCCGGCTCCTGTCGCCGCACCGGCGCCGGCTGCCGCACCGGCCGCTCAGGCTGCGTCCGCAACGGGTGCGAACACCGCTGCTTCGCCGGCTGCCGGCAAGCTGATGGCCGAGAAGGGTCTGGGCGCGGGCGACGTCGCCGGCACGGGCCGCGACGGCCGCATCACCAAGGGTGACGTGCTGACGGCTGGCGCACCGGCTGCCAAGGCCGCACCGGCACCGGCTGCCGCACCGAAGGCTGCCAAGCCGTCGCTGCCGGACGTCAAGGCACCGGCATCGGCCGACCAATGGCTGAAGGACCGCCCGGAACAACGCGTGCCGATGTCGCGTCTGCGCGCGCGTATCGCCGAGCGTCTGCTCGAGTCGCAGCAAACCAACGCCATCCTCACCACGTTCAACGAAGTGAACATGGCGCCGGTGATGGACCTGCGCAATAAGTACAAAGACAAGTTCGAAAAGGAACATGGCGTGAAGCTGGGCTTCATGTCGTTCTTCGTGAAGGCGGCTGTCCACGCGCTGAAGAAATTCCCGCTCGTGAACGCGTCGATCGACGGTAACGACATCGTCTATCACGGCTACTTCGACATCGGTATCGCGGTCGGTTCGCCGCGTGGCCTGGTGGTGCCGATTCTGCGCAACGCAGATCAGCTGAGCCTCGCTGAAATCGAAAAGAAGATTGCTGAATTCGGCCAGAAGGCCAAAGACGGCAAGCTGTCGATCGAAGAAATGACGGGCGGTACGTTCTCGATCTCGAACGGTGGTGTGTTCGGTTCGATGCTGTCGACCCCGATTATCAACCCGCCGCAATCCGCCATTCTGGGCGTGCACGCCACAAAGGAACGCGCTGTGGTCGAGAACGGCCAGATCGTGATCCGTCCGATGAACTATCTGGCGCTGTCGTACGACCACCGGATCATCGACGGTCGCGAAGCGGTGCTGTCGCTGGTCGCGATGAAGGATGCGCTGGAAGACCCGGCGCGCCTGCTGCTCGACCTGTAATTGCCGGTTTGGCGGGCGTCGGCTTGTCATCGCGCAAGTCGGCGCCATATAAGCAGCACGTCTCTAGCATTCCGCAGTACTGGAATGACGCGCGCCACGAAGCGTGGCCGCGCGTCGTTCCGTCATCAAAAGGATTGTCATGTCCAAAGAATTTGACGTCGTCGTGATCGGCGCCGGCCCCGGCGGCTACATCGCCGCTATCCGCGCAGCGCAGCTCGGCAAGACGGTCGCATGTATCGAAAAATGGAAGAACCCGGCCGGCGCGCTGAAGCTCGGCGGCACGTGCCTGAACGTGGGTTGCATTCCGTCGAAGGCGCTGCTCGCGTCGTCGGAAGAATTTGAAAATGCATCGCATCACCTCGCCGATCACGGTATCAACGTGTCGGACGTGAAGCTCGACATCACGAAGATGCTGGCCCGCAAGGAAGGCATCGTCGAGAAGATGACCAAGGGTATCGAATTCCTGTTCCGCAAGAACAAGATCACGTGGCTCAAGGGCCATGGCAAGTTCACGGGCAAGACGGACGCCGGCGTGCAGATCGAAGTCAGCGGCGAAGGCGAAACCGAAGTCGTGACGGCGAAGAACGTCATCATTGCAACGGGTTCGAAGGCGCGTCACCTGCCGAACGTTCCGGTCGACAACAAGATCGTTGCCGACAACGAAGGCGCGCTGACGTTCGACACCGTGCCGAAGAAGCTCGCCGTGATCGGCGCGGGTGTGATCGGTCTGGAACTCGGTTCGGTGTGGCGCCGTCTGGGTTCGGACGTGACCGTGCTCGAAGCGCTGCCGGAATTCCTCGGCGCGGCTGACCAGGCGCTGGCTAAGGAAGCCGCCAAGCAATTCAAGAAGCAGGGTCTGGACATCCACGTCGGCGTGAAGGTCGGCGAGATCAAGACCACTGACAAGAGCGTCACGATCAATTACACGGACAAGGACGGCAACGCGCAAACGCTCGAAGCCGACCGCCTGATCGTGTCGATCGGCCGCGTGCCGAACACCGACAACCTCGGCCTCGAAGCCATCGGCCTGAAGGCCAACGAGCGTGGCTTCATCGACGTCGACGACCATTGCGCGACGGCTGTGCCGAACGTGTACGCGATCGGTGACGTTGTGCGTGGCCCGATGCTCGCGCACAAGGCTGAAGACGAAGGCGTGCTGGTGGCCGAAATCATCGACGGTCAGAAGCCGCATATCGACTACAACTGCATTCCGTGGGTGATCTACACCGAACCGGAAATCGCGTGGGTCGGCAAGACCGAGCAGCAACTGAAGGCTGAAGGCCGCGAAGTCAAGACGGGCCAGTTCCCGTTCATGGCGAACGGCCGCGCGCTGGGCATCAACAAGGCGGATGGTTTCGTCAAGATGATCGCCGACGCGAAGACCGACGAACTGCTGGGCGTGCACATCATTTCGGCAAACGCATCGGACCTGATCGCGGAAGCCGTGGTGGCGATGGAATTCAAGGCGGCGTCGGAAGACATCGGCCGCATTTGCCATCCGCACCCGTCGCTGTCGGAAGTCATGCGCGAAGCGGCTCTGGCCGTGGACAAGCGCGCGCTGAACATGTAATCACGCGCACGCCTGACTGAACGCAACTCTGGCATCACCACGAAGGCGGGCGGGTTCACTCCCTCCCGCCTTTCTTTTTGCAGCAACACAATGAACGTCACCGAATACTACGAAAAAGAACTGCAGACGCGGGGTTATCAATCGGACCCGGCGCAACGCGCGGCGGTCGACCGTCTGCAGCGGTGTTATGACGAGTGGGTCGAGTACAAATCACGCCGCTCGAACGCGTTCAAAAAACTGATCATCCACCCGGATCTGCCACGTGGCGTGTACCTGTGGGGCGGCGTAGGGCGGGGCAAGAGCTTCCTGATGGACAGCTTCTACATGATCGTGCCGGTGCAGCGCAAAACGCGGCTGCATTTCCACGAGTTCATGCGCGAGGTGCATCGCGAACTGGAGGACCTGAAAGGCACAGCCGATCCGCTCGACGAACTCGCGCGCCGTATCGCCAAGCGCTACCGGCTGATCTGTTTCGACGAATTCCACGTCTCGGATATCGCCGACGCCATGATCCTCTACCGTCTGCTCGACAAGCTGTTCGAGAACGGCGTGCAATTCGTGATGACGTCCAACTACGATCCGGACACGCTGTATCCGGACGGTCTGCATCGCGATCGTATGCTGCCGGCAATCGAACTGATCAAGTCGAAGCTCGACGTGATCAATGTCGACGCGGGCATCGACTACCGCAAGCGCACGCTGGCTCAGGTCGAGGTGTACCACACGCCGCTCGGCGCGGCTTCGGACAAAGCGTTGCGCGACGCGTTTTCGCGCCTTGCGGCGGTTCCTGATGAGAGCCCTATCCTGCGCATCGAAAAGCGCGAGCTGAAGGCGTTGCGGCGCGCTGACGGCGTCGTGTGGTTCGATTTTGCGACGCTCTGCGGCGGTCCGCGCTCGCAGAACGATTACCTGGAACTGGCGAGCCGCTTTCACGCGGTGATCCTGTCGGGCGTGCCGCAGATGTCGGTGCGGATGGCTTCGGAGGCGCGCCGCTTCACCTGGCTGATCGACGTGTTCTACGACCACAAGGTCAAGCTGCTGATGTCGGCAGCGGTGCCGCCCGATCAGTTGTATGTCGACGGTCCGATGGCCAACGAATTCGCGCGCACGGTCTCGCGCATCGTCGAAATGCAATCTAAAGAATATCTCGACACACCGCGCCGGATCGTCGATACGTCGCTGACTTAATCCGCCGCGTGACGCGGGCGCGGATGCTTTTGCGATAGATCACGGTCCGCTCGTCGAAGAGGCGGAGTCCGAAGTCGTATTTTCAAGATTCGGATTGGTCTTATGTTCCGTCCGCGGACGACTGGATATCTTCTTTGTCATGGTTCTGACAAAGGAGAAGCCATGAATCCGTACCGTGATATCAATGATGAAGAATGGCAACGTGTTGCACCGTTGCTCCCTGAACTGCGTCCGCGTTCCGAACTGCGTGGCCGTCCGCTCGCCAACACGCGCTCCGTGCTCAATGGTGTGCTGTGGGTGATGTATAGCGGCGCGACCTGGTCCGCCATGCCGCGCAAATATCCGTCGTATCAAACCTGCCATCGCCGCTTCAAGGCGTGGTATGAATCCGGCGTGCTCAAGCGCGTCATGGATCAGTTGTTCGGCGCGGCGAGCGAGGAACTCTGCAAGCTGATGGAAGCGCGCATGCGCACGCATGTGAGCGCGGAACCGAAGAGCGCTGAGGCAGAAAAGGTGCCCGCTGCAGTGCACCCGGCGTACAGCCCGGCACCAGTCAAGCCGTTACCGTCTTCGCCGTTCGCGTATACGTCGCCCTTCAAGCACGCTGCATGACAACTCCAACCAGCCAGACTCAAACAAAAAAACGGCCGGACGATGGCGATCGTCGGCCGTTTCTTCTGGTTCCATCCCGGCAGCAGACGCGGCCTTGATGGAACACTATCTTCGCGCGTCAGGCATCGGTGCGTGAACGACGCGCTCGTTACTGTTGGCGAATCCAGGTCTGCGAGCGGCCCAGCAGCGAAACGCCGATGTAGCCACGCACCACCAGCTTGTTCCCACCATCTTCCAGGTGCATCTTGCACTTGTAGACCTTGCCGTTTTCCGGGTCGAGAATCTGCCCGTGATCCCAGCCGTCGCCGTCCTTTTTCATATCGTTGATGATCGTCATGCCGAGGATCAACTGATCCTTGCGCGCGTCCGTGCATTCGGTGCAGCGGCGATCTGGTTGATCGTTCGCGCTGAGTCCCTTGACCACCTTGCCGCTCAGCGAGCCGCTGCTGTCCTGTGCAATTTGCACGAGTGCCTTGGGCTGGCCGGTGTGATCGTCGATGGTTTGCCACATGCCAACCGGGGAATCGGCCTGCGCCATGGCCGTGACGGCGCTAACGAGCAGCACGCCGGCGAGGGCGGCATGTTTGGCTGTGCGAAGCGCGATTGTGCGCGCGCGTTGAGTGAATTGCATCATTGTCTTCCTCCTTGATTAAAGACGGCGCGATCATGGTCGCGCGGCGTTATTGGCATCTCGGGCGGTCTTCAGTTTCCGGCTGCCGTGATGCCTGGTGTGCCGGGTACAGCCTCTCAGATTCAACTTCGGCCACATCGGTGTGCGCGATGCGGTGTGGGGGCCCCCCCCCCCGGGGGGGGGGGGGGGCCCCCCCCCCCCCCCCCCCCCCCCCCCCCCCGAAGCCGGTCGAAGTCGGCAGCACCGTCAGCGCAGAATACGTGAAAGTGCGCGTGTCGTTTGATAGTGGAACCTCTAATCAGGACGCGGCACTTTCGAACTTCAGTTCAGCTGATACGAGAACGTCGCGTTGATGCGTGGGCTGCGCGACGCGCTCTCCACCGGCGCATCGCCGATCGGTTTGGCCACCGACAAATCCAGGCTGTAATACTTCGCGTCCGAGATCCGGAAGCCGAACGCAATCGACGAAAGCTTCGACGGCGAGGGCGTGCCTGCATGCAGATACACGCGCGCCATGTCGAACGAGACATACGGTGTGAAGGTGCGCAGATAGGTGAAACCCGGTGTGAACGGCCGGTTGACTTCGAACATCGCGCCCCAGCCCGAATCGCCCGACGCTTCGCCCGGTTCATAGCCCTGCGCAAAACGTTGCGCGCCGAACGAGATCTGTTCCGACGTCGGCAGCGAGGCGGCGCTGTACTGACCGGTCAACGAAACCGCGGTGCCGATCTTCAGCGGCCACTCGTTGGTTTGCGAAAAGCTTGCACCGGTCCGCACGAAGTTGATCGACGCCGGATTCGTGACCGTCGAGCCGGGAACGTTCGAGTCGCCGGATTTCGACGCACCAAGGATGTCGAAAGCCTTCGCCACATTGATACTCGCGCGGCGCACCTGACCGGTTTCCACGTTGGTGTAGTCGGCCTGCAGTTGCAGCACCCGCACCTGTGAGCGAAAGCCGATCTGCGCGCCGGTATCGTGATTGTTGTAGCGATCTTCGTCGTGCGACGCGTAGACCGAGGCCGTGCCGATCACGCTCTGCTTGTTGCTCAACAGGATCGGATACGCCAGCGAGCCGCCGACCTTATCGTTGATGACCGTACGCTCAATATAGGAGGGCAGGCCGGGATTGTCGGTGGGATTGCCGCGATAGTGCGACGCGTCGATTTTCCCAATTAGCCCATTGCTGCCGATCGGCACCGCGGCGTGCGCAGCAAGATACGTGACGTTGTCGCGGCCCTTCGGCAGCAACGCAGACACGCTCAGCTGTTCGCCAAGTGCGGTCAGGCCGTTTTCGGTGGCTGTCAACAAACCTTGCACGCCGGGGTGATTGAAGTCGATACCCGTACTGACGTCGAACGGTTTGCGGTCCACGTTCAACTCGAGCGTGGTGGCGCCGTCGGTATTTTGCGGTGGCGCCACGTTGGCCGCGACTTTTATGCCGGGCAACAGACCCAGCACGTTGATGTAACGCTCGAAGGTGGCGCGCCGCAACGGCCGGTCGGCGACGATGTGGTCGGCGATCGCGCGAATCTTGTCTTCGACTGCGCCCGGCTTGCCCGTCACCTTGACCGCGGACACATAGCCTTCGACCACCGTCACGCGCACCACGCCGTCGTCGAACGTCTGCGCGGGAATGAACGCGAACGAGAGCGCGTAGCCGCGGTCCTGATACAGCTTCGTAACGCCGTTGGCGACCTGAATCAGATCGCCGATGGTGGTGTCTTTGCCGACGAGCGGCGTGAAGCGCTGCGCGACTTCGTCGAACGGAATGGACTTTACGCCCTCGACCTGAATCTTTGAAGGCGTCAGATGGCGGGCGAGCAGTTCCTGAAGCTGAGGGGCTTGCGGCGTGACCTGCATGGTCACGTTCGGGCCTTTGTCGGGCGCCTTGATCTGCGGCAGCGAATCGAGAGGATTGCCACCGACGGCCGGGCCGGCTGGGCGTGACTGCGCGTGTGCTGCTACTTGCATCCCGCTTGCCGCGATCGCCGCGAGCAGGAGGGTCCATTTACTACCACTACCGTACCCGAGTTTCATCGGATTTTCCTCGTATGCCGTTCTTGTCTTGCGGACGCGCCGCCTGGCCGGGCTGGTCGCGATCGCTTATGTGTGGCTCGACGCATACTGCCATGCTTGCATGTATTACGTCACGTGCTCCGTTGTGCTTGAGCATTAGCTGCAAAAAGCGCGGAGCACGTGATAACGCGGACTGCTTATGCGCGCTGCATAACGGGCCGTCCAACGGGACGCCTTGTATGCGCGGCATCAACGAGCGACTTATGCGGACTACTTATGGCTCACCGGCACCAGGCCGCCGAGCAGTGTCGTCAAGCCGCCCGTTGCACTGCCCGAGCCGCTCGTCGAACCTGCCGCCGAGCTGAGTGTGCCGGTTAGCTGGCCGACGAGGGCTGTCACCGGCGCGAGCGGATTGCTGCCGCTGCTACCCGAGGCGCCGCTGGTGACGCCGGAGAGCGCGCCGGTCAGTGTCGACAACGGATTCGATGCGCTACCCGAGCCGCCCAGCGCGGAGGTGAGCGAACCCAAAGGCGTGCCACCCAGCACTGAAGTCAGCGAACTCAGCGGCGAGCCGCCCGAAGTCAGCGAGCTCAAGGGCGTGCCGTTCAACGCCGATGTCAGGCCGGCCAGCGGCGTGCCGCCGAGCAGCGTCGACACCGAGCCGAGCGGGTTGTTGCCGAGCCCGAGACTCGCGAGCGCGTTTTGCAGCGGGCCGAACGGGCTGCCGTTGGCAGGCGGCCCATTGACGACGGCCACGTTCGTGCTGCCGACGAGGCTCGTGATCAAGCCAGGAATCGGATTCGCGCCATTCGGGCCGTTCGGATTGACGAGACCGCCGGCGTTCGTCACCGTGTTGCCGAGCGAGCCGACCAGGTTGCCGAGATCTGCGCCGAGCGGGTTGTTCGTTGCCGCGCCGACTTGTGTGCTGGTCGATTTCAACGTGCCGCCGATTTGCGCGAGCAGGCCGCCTACCGGCGCGCCGAGGCCGGTCTGCGTGCCGACCGTTTGCGTCACGAGTCCGACGGTCTGCACGATCGGCGTGATTGCGGTGCTGATCGGCTGGGTGACCTGCTGCACCGGCACGGAGGCCAGCGAATTGCCGAGCGTCACGCCACCGGCATTCAGTGCGCCGGCGGTGGTGGAGAGAACCGTTGCCAGCGGGGTCGTGAGCGGCGACAGCGGCGCGAGATTGCCGGTGCCGAGACCGCCGACCGCGGTGCTCAGACCTTGCACGACGCCGCTCGTCGAACTGACCACCGAGCCGAGACCGGCGACCGTAGTGCCGACCGGATTGGAGGTCGTGCCGATCTGTCCGACGCCGCCGCTCACCGCATTGGCGAGCGAGTTCAGCGTGCTGCTCGTGCTCGACACCGCGTTGCCGAGACCTTGCGTGACCTGCGGGCTGAGGCCCGGGATGGTCTGCGAGGCGATCGTGTCGCCGAGGTCTTTGGTCGTCTGTGCGGCGGCGGTGGCGAGGCCGGTGGTGCCCGACGACGTGCTGGTGGTCGGGCCACCGCTGGTCGAACCCCCGCCGCTAGAGCTACCGCCGGCGGCTGCGCTCGGTGGCGCAGTGACGCCATTGCCGCCACACGCGGCGAGCAAGCCTGCGACCGCAACTGCGATCAACGGTGCGCGCAACGACGACACTGTCGCGCACGCCGCATGGAGAGTAAAAAAACGTTGGCTGGACATATGTGCTCCTCAGTGTCTTCTAGGTGTCGTATGCGTGGTTTGCGTGCGCCTGTGCAACGGGTGTCTGAGCGGCGCGGCTCAATTCATCGAGGTTCAGGCAGAGCCGGGGCACGGCTGGTGGGCCGCACTCCGGGTGCCGGTCACTGTGCTTCTTTCGATAGCATTACTTACTTCTTCGTCAGGCCACCAAGCAGGCCACCGACGAGCGACGTCACCGGAGCGAGCGGGTTGCTGCCCGATCCTTTGCCGCTGGTGCTCGACAGCGAGAGGCCGGGGCTTGACGTAGTGGTCGTCGCGGCCGGTGTGGCGGCCGCCGTTGTCGTGACGCCGCCGAGCGCGCCGGTGACGCTCGCCAGCAAGCCGGTAACCGGGGCGAGCGGGCTGCTGCTGCCGCCGGTCGCGCTGCTCAGACCGTTCGTCACGCTCGAGAGCAGACCCGTGACAGGCGCCAACGGGCTGCTGCCGCTCGATGCGCCGCCCAGACCGCCTGTTACGCTGCTGAGCACGCCGGTGAGCGGAGCGAGCGGGCCGCTGCTGGTGCCACCCGTCAGGCCGCCGAGTACGCTGGTGAGCGGAGCAAGCGGCCCGCTGCCGGTACCGCCGGTCAGGCCGCCGAGCACGCTGGTGAGCGGAGCAAGCGGGTTACCGCCCGTGCTGCCGGTGAGCAGGCCACCCACCGACGCGACCGTGGTGCCCGTGTCCGTCACCGTGTGACCAAGAGCAGCCGTGATCGGATTGCCGCCCGTTGCGCTGATCAGCGTGCCGGCCTGACCGAGGCCGCCGCCGAGGGTTGCGAGCAGGCCGTTCAGCGGCGCGCCGAGGCCGGTCGTATTGCCGACCGTCTGCGTGGTCGCCGCAACCATCGACGTAATCGGCGTGATCGCAGTGCTGAGCGTTTGCGTGATTTGCTGGACCGGGCCGGTCGAGAGTGCGGTGGTGAGCGTGCTGCCGCCGTTGGTGACTGCATTGCCAAGCGTATTGACGACGCCGCCGAGCGGCGTGGTGATGGCTGCCAGCGGCGCGAGCGGGCCGCTGCCGAGGCTGGTCACGAGGCTGCCTGCATCCGTCACTGCGCCGCCGACATGACCGACCACGCCACCGAGGCTCGAGACCGTCGTGCCGACCGCGTCGCCGCCCGTGCCGAGTTGGCCGAGCCCTTGCGATACGCCGGTGCCGAGTGTGGAAACCGCCGAGCCGACTTGTTGCACGATGCCGCCGGCGGCTTGGGTAGTTTGCGCGCTGACGCCGGGCAGGCTTTGCGAACCGATCACGCTACCAATGCTCGAGACCGTTGAGCCGAGATCGTTGACCACGCCGCCGGTGTTGCCGACGACCGTGCCGAGCGCATTCGCGACCGGCGTCGTGCCGGTTCCCGTTCCTGTTCCGGTGCCCGTACCGGAGCCGCTTCCCGAGCCGCTGCCGCTGGTGTTCGTGCCGGAACCGCCCGAGCCCATCGAGCCGCTGCCGCTGCCGGTGGTGGTGGAAAGTGCGCCGCCGGAGGAGCCGCTACCGCTGCCGCCGGTGCCGGCACTTAGGGTTCCGGAGCCCCCGCAAGCGCCAAGAGAAAGCATTGCTGCCACGCTGGCGGCAATCAGGGTTGTTCGAATTGTGGTGTTGGCCGTTTGAATGTTCATGTCGCCCTCGCATCGCATGTGTTTTTGGGTG
Organism: Paraburkholderia sediminicola; assembly: GCF_046026675.1. Classification (GTDB taxonomy): domain Bacteria; phylum Pseudomonadota; class Gammaproteobacteria; order Burkholderiales; family Burkholderiaceae; genus Paraburkholderia; species Paraburkholderia sediminicola_F. Next base: position 1,654,029 of record NZ_JAQQEY010000001.1, read on the forward strand.
TTGCTGCGTGCCTTCCTCTGCATGAGCCGTGCCATTTCGACTGAGTAATGCAGAAGATTTTTTTGCAAAGGGGCTTAAAGCCATATGTGATATGGCTTTGCGATGAATTGATGGAGTGTCTGCTAACTCAGATATACCGCGAGAAAATGAATTCGCTAAACGTTTGCGAGGGCTGCGTAACGTAACGAGCCGCGCGCGCCGTTACGAAACATGGCGTAACGCAGGCGCAGCGGGAGGTCCCCGGACGCTTGAAACGTTCTGTTCAAACAAATAATTAGTGCAGCGAATCTAACTCATGGTTATTCCTATGTGCTGCAACGCACGAACAACCGTTAACCTGAGTACGACGCTAAAACGCATATGGTGTCGAGCTAAGGGCAGCGGACAATTGCTTAAATATGATTGTTCGGCTATAAAACCCGAAAGCATCACGGATTGACGAGGGAGGTGCGTAATCGAACAGACAGTTCATAGACATCTGTTTTATTGAAGCCGGCTGCAAGGCGGTGCTTCCGCAGCGCAACAGGCAGGACCAGGAATGAGAGACCAATGGTCCGCAGCGCTGAAGACTCCGTCATCTGAAGCAGCACGTAAACAAACGAAATAAATGAAAGTCCGAGGGTAAAAATGAAAAAGTTCACACAACGCTTCCTGAGAGATAACAAGGGCGTGACGGCCATCGAGTATGGTTTGATCGCGGGGTTAGTTGTACTCGTCATCGCTGCGTCGGTAGGGACGATAGGCACGAATCTCAAGCTCGCGCTTACCAATATTGCGGCCGCGATCCCGACTGCTGCACCAGGCGCCTAAAAGGCAACCTGCAAACGTCCCGCGAAGCGGCCGGCGTTAATACGTCTGCTCGCTTCGTTGGCGTTTTCTGACGCTTCGCCATATTGGCTAATGCGAATTGCATTGCAATTCGCATGGCGTTGCTTCGCCTGTCGAGTGCGAAAATGAATGTCTCTGTCGGTATTTTGTTATTTATCGTCTGGGCCGGCGTGGTCGCTATAAGCGATTGCCGGGCCCGGCGTATTTCCAATTCAATCGTCCTTGCCGGATTGGCAACGGCATTCGGCTGCGCACTCCTTCACTGCGGGCCTTTCGGCGTTTCGTTGACCCAGGCAGGTATTGGAATGCTGGTTGGCTTGGCCGCGTTGTTGCCATTTTTCGCGTTCGGCGTCATGGGTGCTGCGGACGTCAAGGTGTTTGCGGTACTTGGCGCGTGGTGCGGCGTGCATGCGCTGCTTGGCCTCTGGATGGCGGCTAGTCTTGCCGCGGGCGTGCATGCGCTCTGGCTGCTGATTGCGACGCGAACGCGGCTCGCCGGTTTGGCTCGTCATCACGGCGCGACTTTTGAACTGGCCGGAAAGGCTTCCACGCCGTACGCTGCATGTCTCACGGTGGCCGCCACCGCATGGCTCATGCTGCAAGGATTGGCCGGAGGTGTGCAGTGAAGCCGGTAGCTGCGCAGCCCGCGCGCTCGCCGCTCAAGCATATTCATACGCGCTGCTTGTCTGCGCAGCGCGGCTCCACGGCTGTTGAATTCGCGCTGCTGTTCCCGCTCTTTTTTACCATCCTGTACGCGATCATCACCTTCAGTTTGATCTTCATAGCGCAGCAGAACTTGACGCTCGCAGCGGAAGAAGGCGCGCGCGCCGCGCTGAACTGGCAGAGCAACACCTCGTTGCAAACCGCGCTCGTCAATCGCGGCAACGCCGCCTGCGCGGCGGCCAAACTGACGATCGCGACACTAGTGCAATCCGCGCAATGTACGCCGTCTTCCGCGCCCTGCGGCCCCGGTAACGCGATGCAGTGCGTGAATGTCTTGCTGACTTACGACTACCAGGCCAACCCGCTCATACCGGCTTTGCCTCTAATGAAAGTCACATTGCCCACGGCCCTGTCGAGCAGTGCCACGGTGCAACTTAACCCGGAGAACATTCAGTAATGCATGCGCCGGTCCTCAGCCTTTCTATCCGTCGAAGCACGTCCGAACGCTCGCACGGCACGGCATCGTTTAACCGAAGCAGTGAGTCGTCATGCCGAATCTGACCAAAATTCTTGCCGGCGTACTGATCGCCGTCGCGTTGCTGCTGGGCCTGTTCGCGTGGACGCTGTCGCGCCGCCCGGCGCCGGTGGCCGTGATGCCTGCGACGCAGGCAAGCTTTCTGGTGGTGGTGGCCACCCACGCGTTGCCGGCGGGCAAACCAATCACAGTCGACCAACTGCGCGTGCAGTCGCTGCCGATCAATCCGAATGGCGCCTTCACCGATCCAGCGCAACTGGCCGGTCGCGTGCCGAACGCGGAGATCGGCGCGGACTCGCCGGTGCTCGAAGCCCAGTTGTCGTCAGGACTCGCCGAGCGTATCGAGCCGGGCGAGCGCGCGTTGGCCGTGCGAGTCGACGAGGGCAATGCGGTTGGCAACCGGCTGCGGCCAGGTAATTTCGTCGACGTGTTTTTCACGCTCAAGCGCGATGGGACCATCGGCAACGGCGGCGAGATCGATCGGACCCAGGCGCGTCTCCTGATGTCGAAAGTGCGCGTGCTCGCGTTCGGTAATGCCACTACCAGCGGCGACAGCGCCGGCGACCCGAACGGCATGGTGCGCACCGCGGTGCTGGCAGTGCCGGTCGCTGATGTAGACCGGCTGACGCTTGCCGAAAGCTCTGGCCGTCTGATCTTCGCGCTACGTAATCCAAAGGATGCCGAAGTAGTCGATCAAAATGCGTTGCCGGCCTATCCGGGCGTGTTGAAGACAGTTGCCGTCGCCGGCGCGGCCGCGCCGCTGCAGGATTCGACCCGCGCTGCGGCCGGCGTCTCGCTCGATGCCTTGTCGGGGAGCACTAATTCGGCAGGCGCCAGTACACGGCCGCCGTTGCCGCATTTACCGCAGCCACCTACGCGCGTGGCGGGTAACACAAACAGTACAAAGAGCGGTATCGAAGTGATACGGGGTGGGCGCGCCGAGACGGTCGCCTGGTAAGCAGTTTCAGGGAGCGGGCGGCCGGACGCGTCCAAAACTACATGACAGAACGGATTTTTGTTTTCGGGAAAGCGACGTGGCTCGGGTTGGCCTTGCTCACCGTATCGGCTGCGACTGACGCGGCGGGTCTGGTGCAGCGTGGGGAATCCACACCAGTGCCCCAAGCGGCTCAGGCTACGCCCTCGCAAACCATCGACCTGAAGGTCGGTGCGCAGCAGCCGCTCGCGACCGGTCACACCCTGAAGCGGGTCGCGATCGGCGACCCCGCGGTGGCCGATGTGCTGATCATCAAGGGCGACAAGCGCGGTGGCGTGCTGCTGGTTGGCAAGGCGGCGGGCACGACCAACCTGATGCTGTGGACAAGCGATCGCGAGGCGCCGCTGATCTATACGGTCAATGTCATCACGCCGGCAGCGGCGTCGCTGCTCGGACCCGATACACCGGCCGTCAAGGTGCTCGGTGGCACGGCGGTGGTCTCCGGCTCGTCGGCGACGATGGAGGCGCACCAGCGCGCCGTCGTCGCGGCGGAAGGCTCGCTTGGCAAGGACGGTGCGGTGTTCGATACGTCGACGGTGGCGAGCCGCGCGGTGGTGCAGGTCGATGTGCGGGTGGTTGAGTTCAGCCGCTCGGTGCTCAAGGAAGTCGGTTTCAACTTCTTCAAGCAGAACAACGGCTTTACGTTCGGCTCGTTTGCCCCCTCCGCGCTGGGCTCCGTTTCCGCAACCGCAGGGCAGGCGCCGCAAATGACGAGCACGACGCCGATATCGTCGGCGTTCAACCTGATTTTCAACTCCGCCACGCACGGGCTGTTCGCGAACCTGAGCCTGCTGGAGAGCAACAACCTTGCACGCGTGTTGGCAGAACCGACACTCGTGGCTCTATCCGGGCAGAGCGCGAGTTTCCTCGCCGGTGGCGAAGTGCCGATTCCCGTGCCGCAGGCGCTCGGTTCGACCTCGATCGAGTTCAAGCCGTACGGCGTCGGACTCACGCTGACGCCGACCGTGTTGAGTCCGCAACGCATCGCGTTGAAGGTGGCGCCCGAAGCGAGTCAGCTGGATTTTGCCAATGCCGTGACGATTAGCGGCGTGTCGGTGCCTGCATTCACCACGCGGCGTGCGGACACCACAGTCGAACTCGGCGATGGCGAGAGTTTCGTGATCGGCGGATTGATCGACCGCGAGACCGCATCGAATGTCTCGAAGGTGCCCTTGCTCGGCGATCTGCCGATCATCGGCACCTTTTTCAAGCAGCTGAACTACCAGCAGAACGAGAAGGAGCTGGTGATCATCGTGACGCCGCATCTGGTGTCGCCGCTCGCGAAGGGTGCCACCTTGCCGTCGACGCCGGGCGAGCAGTCCGAGCAGCGTAACGGGCCGGTGTGGCGCTCGCTGATTGGTGGCGTGGCGGCGCGCGATGCAGCGCCGGGATTTTCGAAGTGAAGCCGGCGGGTGCCCAGACGGCGCGCCGTATCGGTGGAGCAGTGAGCCAGCATGCACGCGAACCTCGCGGGCGTGCTGGCAGGCAGTACGACGCGGGGGCTTCGCAGCCCATGCCGCATAAGGATGTCCAACATGAACGCGAGAACGCATTCATTGACTGAGCGGGCGGTCACCGATTATTTCGTGTTTGCGTCGCTGGCCGACGAACACGTGCATTGGCTCGCCGATACACTGGTGGGTGCAGGCGTGGTCGAAGCGGCCACACTCGATCCCTCGATGCTGATGCAGCGCATTGCGGCGCTGAATCCGTCGCTGGTGTTCGTCGATTTTTCCGGTGGCCGCGCCGCAGCGGCGAGTGCCGCGGCGAGCGCGGTACGCACAGCCTATCCCGGCATGCAGATCGTCGCACTCGGTTCGCTCGCCGAGCCCGAAAGCGCCCTGGCCGCGCTGCGTGCTGGCGTGCGTGATTTCATCGACCTGTCCGCGCCCGCCGAAGACGCGTTGCGCATCACGCGCCAGGTTCTGGACAACCTCGTCGAGCCCGTCAGCCGCCATGGCAACGTCACTGCGCTGCTGGGCGCGCGCATCGGCATGGGCGTGAGCACGCTGGCCGCGAATCTTTCAGTGATGCTGCAACGGCGCGATGTCGCGCAAGGACGCCAAACCGCCTTGCTCGATCTCGGCCTGCCTGCCGGCGACGGCTCCTTGCTCCTGAATACGCGCAGCGAATTCAATTTCGTCGAAGCCGTGCGCAATCTGCGCCGCTTCGATCAGACCTTCGTACACACCGCACTGTCGCACCATTCGAGCGGTCTCGCGCTTACCACGCTGCCGCCGAATCTCGCTGACATGCGCGAGGTGTCGTATTCCTCGTCGATCGGTTTGCTGAACCGGCTGCGCGCGTTCTTCGATCAGCAGATCGTCGATCTCGGCGGCTTTACCAACAGTGAGTTCATTGCCCACGTCGTGCAGGCCGCCGACGAAACCTGGCTGTTGTGCGATCAGGGCGTCGCCTCGATCGTTTCTGCGGTCAGCGTGCTCGACGCGTTGCGCGAAGAGGGCGTGGACACGGCGAATGTGCGGCTGATCGTCAACAAGTTCGATGCGGACCTCGGTCTCGCCGCCGCGCAGATCGCGCAGCGCCTGGATATTCCTTTGCTCGCCACGTTGCCGGAGCGGCGTATCTCGCTCGGCCAGGCGGTCAATCAAGGGCACCTGCTGGCCGATGTCGCGGCGCGCGATCCGTACGTGCGCGCACTCGAACCTTTGATCGAACGGCTCGGCGGCGCCGCGCGCACGGCCGCGCACGCACGCAGCAAATCGGCACTCGGTGCGCTCAAGCGCTTCATTCCAACCACTTACAAGCGGTCATAGACGATGGCAAAAGAAATCGAATTTGCCGACGACGCGCCTTCGTTCGCGCATAGCCAGCAGTTCCAGGACATCAAGAACGCTGCGCACGAACATCTGCTGACGCGTATCGAGGAACTCGGCTCCGAGTTCGGCCGCTGGTCGCGCAACGCGATCAACCAGTTCGTCGATCTGGAGATGGACAGCTTTGTACGGCTGCGCCGGATACCGATCAACGAGAGTGAGGTGCGGTTGATCGCCGAGGCGCTGACCAAGGAATTGGCGGGCTTCGGCCCGATCGAGGACCTGCTCGCCGATCCAGCCGTCGAAGATATTCTGATCAACGGCTACAACGACGTCTACGTGTCGCGTCACGGCATCCTGACCAAGATTCAGGTTCGCTTTGCCGACAACGCGCATCTGCTGCGCATCGTGCGGCGCATTCTTGCGCCGATCGGGCGGCGTCTGGACGAATCGAATCCGATGGTCGATGCGCGCCTGCCGAACGGTGGGCGGGTTAATGTGGTGATCGAGCCCCTGTCGATCGACGGACCGATCGTCTCGATCCGTAAATTCCGCAAAGATCCGATGCGTCCCGAGGATCTGCTCGCCAACGGTACCTACAACTCCGAGATCGGCGCGCTGCTCGAAGCGGCGGTCGCCACGCGCTGCAACGTACTGGTGTCGGGCGGTACGAGCTCGGGCAAGACCTCGCTGCTCAATGCGCTGGCGTTCCACATCCCCGAGCCGGAGCGGGTCGTAACGATCGAGGACACGGCCGAACTGTCGCTGAACCACCCGCACGTGGTGCGGCTCGAAAGCCGTCCGGGCGGCTTCGACGGCGCGGGCGTTGTGACGATTCGCGACCTGCTGCGCAACACCTTGCGGATGCGGCCGGACCGCATCATCGTCGGCGAAGTGCGCGGCGGTGAGGTGCTCGAAATGCTGCAGGCGATGAACACTGGCCACGACGGCTCGATGGGCACCGTGCACGCCAGCTCGCCGCGCGAATGTCTGTACCGCCTCGAAATGCTGGCCGGCTTCGCGGGCTTCCAGGGCACGGAATCGAGCTTGCGCCGGCAGATCGCCAATGCGATCGACTTCATCGTGCAGATCGGCCGGCTTTCGAATGGGCGTCGGCGGATTCTGTCGATTACTGAAGTCACCGGTCTGTCGGACAACATCATTGCGACTCAGGAGCTGTATCGCTACGAGCCGGTCGCGACCGCAGAGGGCGACGAGCTTGATAACTGGGTGTCGCTCGGCATTCATCCGCATTCGCCGAAACTGGCGCGTTTCCGTCAGGCATTGGGCGGTGGCGGGGCGCAGAGCGGGTTTGGCAACGCGGGCTTCGGAGGCGGTGGCTTCGGAGGCGGCGGTGGTGGCGGTTTCGGCGGAGGCTTCAATGTCTAGCGTGGTACTGGTCTTCGCGGCGCTCGCGCTGCTATGCGCGGCGCTCGCGTTGCTGCTATGGCAACGCGGCGGGCAACGCAAAGACCAGGCGAGCACTGAGCGCTATATCGATAGCCGTATGGCGGTGGCCATGCCGGCAGGCGCGGGTGCGGGTGGGGTGGCGAGCGGTCCGCGCGTCACGCCAGCGCGTGCCGCCACGGCGTCTGCCGTGATCGCACCGCAAGCGCCGCCGGCCGATGCGGGCTGGCTCGTGCGAGGGCGCTACCTGCGAGCGCGCGTGCGCTTTATGGTCCAACACGCGATGGTTCGCGCGGGCATTGCCAACGCCAAGGCGCATACCGCGGTTGCCGGCGCAATGGTGCTGCTGCTGTGCGCCTGGGCCATGCTGGTAGGCGGCGTACTCGCCGCCGGTGTGACGCTGATTGCGTGCGCGATGTTTATCTATTTTCTGTTGGCGATGCGCGCGAACAAGCGTCGTCAACAGATCGTGCGTCAATTGCCGCTGTTCCTTGACGGTATCGTGCGTCTGATTACGCTTGGCAACAGCGTGCCCGCCGCGTTTCAGGCAGCGTTGCAAACCACCGAGGTGCCGCTGCGGGATTGTCTGGACTATGTGTCGCGGATGCTGCGCACCGGTGTCGAAATCGATCGCGCGTTGTCACAGGTTGCGCTGATCTACGGCGTGCGCGAACTCGAACTGGTTGGCGCGGTGCTGCGTCTGTCGGTCAAGTACGGGGGGCGTGCCGACGTGATGCTCGACCGCATGGCGTCGTTCATGCGCGATCTCGAACAGGCCGAGCGCGAACTCGTCGCAATGTCGGCGGAAACGCGGCTGTCGTCGTGGGTTCTGGCGATGTTGCCAATCGGCATCGGCGGTTTTTTGATTCTCTCCAATCCTAAGTATTTCGCATCGATGTGGTTCGATCCGACTGGGCGGCAACTCGTCTATCTAGCGTTCGCTTTGCAGATGGTGGGCGCCTATCTGCTGTATCGCCTCGCGAATCTGAGGACATGACGATGCAAGTCCATCAGTTCGTCGCTCTCGCACTCGCTCTGGCCGCGCTCGCACTGCTGCTGATTGCAGGCCTGGTGTTGGCGCGCGTGGCCGCCGTGCGGCGCAGTGAACGCACGCTCAGACACGCGCTCGACGAGCGCGCATTGCAAACCGCGGCGCTCGTGGCCGCGGCGGCTGCACGTGGCGCGGAGGGCGCTCAGGGCGCCTCGAACGCGGCTTTGCGAAACGTGCCACCCAAGGGTTTCAAAGGACTACTCGAGCGCTTTGCGCATACCGGGATTCGCTGGCTCGACACGCCGTTCGGCCGCCAGGTCGTGGCCGAGGAAGACCGCCGCTTGCTCGAACAGTGCGGCTTCGTGGACACGCGCACGCGCGGCCTGTTTCTGGTGGCGCGGCTGGCCGGCGCACTGGTGTTGCCGGTGCTGGTCGGTACCGTGGCCCGCGGCGCTCTGGACGGTCCGCGCTACGTCATGCTGGTGATCATTTCGATCATGGCGGGCTTCATGGTGCCGAAGATCATCCTGAAGCGGCGGGCCGGCAGGCGCCGACTCGGGGTGGTCGACGAATTGCCGCTGCTGGTCGATCTGCTGCGCCTGTTGCAGGGCGTCGGCTTGTCGCTCGATCAGAGCTTGCAAGTGATGGTCAACGATTTCCGCACGATGCTGCCCGTGCTCTCGAGCGAGCTGGAAATCGCGCAGCGCCAGTTTGCGACGGGCCGCACCCGCGAGCAGTCGCTGAATCGGTTGGCTTCGAGTTACGACAACGAAGATTTGCGCGCGGTCGTGCGCCTGCTGGTACAGGTCGACCGGCACGGCGGCGCTGTTCAGGAACCGCTCAAGCAGTTCGGCGACCGCCTGCGCGAATCGCGCCGGGCGATGTTGCGCGAGCGCATTGGCCGTCTCGCCGTGAAGATGACCGGCGTGATGATCATCACTTTATTGCCCGCGCTGATGATCGTCACAGCCGGCCCGGGCGTGCTGGCTGTCCAGCATTCGTTGCGCACGATGCACCGGTAAGGATTTTGCAATGGCTCACTGTCTATCGTTCGAACTTCTGACGCGCCCGGCTGAAAGCGTGCGCCGTGTCACACGTTGTAGCGTGGCGTTGGCAGCGTTCTGCCTGCTCGGCGCGTGCGCGTCCAAAGACGTGGTGGGTTACGGCGTCGGGCCGCAGGCCGAGCGTGCGGCGATGGCCCAGCAAGCCAATCGCGATCCCGCGCCGGACACGCCCGGCATGTATCTCGGACTGATCGATCAGATGCAGTCGCAGGGGCTTTACTTCGCCTCGCTCGCGCATATCGACGCATACGAAAAGCAGTATGGCGTAAGCCCCGATACGATTTTGCTGCGCGCCGACGCGTTGCGGATGACTGATCAGCCTGACGCTGCCGCGACTTCGTACGGCCAGTTGCTGAAGACGCCGCTCGCCACGCGCGGATATCGCGGGCTTGGTCTGATCGCCGGCGCGGCCGGTGACTTTGCGCGTGCTGCGCAGGAACTGCAGCAGGCCGCGCAACTCGCGCCGACCGATGCCGTGACCTTGTCGGATCTCGGCTACGCGAAGCTACGCGACGGCGATGTGAACGGCGCGCGCGTGCCGCTCATGAAGGCGGCCGAGCTCGATCAGAACAATCCGAAGATCGTCAGCAACATGGTGCTTTATCTGCTCGCCAACGGCGACCAGGCACAGGCGCTGGCGGTGATGAACCAGCAGAAGTTCACGCCGGACGTGCGCGCGGCGATTCGCAGCGATGCGGCGAAGGTAGCCGCAGCGGGACGCGCGCAAACACACGGGTCGCAGGCGCAACCACAACAACAGTTCGGGCAGGCGAGCGCAGGCACCGGCACGGTCGCGAGCGCGCAGGGTATCGAACCGGCGCCGCGTTTATTGCAGCGGTTCGCGCAATGAGCGCGCAGTGACCGATCAGGCAATCAGGGGAATCGAGATGAATGACAGAACAACGAAGCGGGGTTGGAAGGCATCGGTGCTGTGCTTCGGTGTGGCGATGGGCATGGCGGCTGCAGCGCTTGCGCAGACAAATGACGCTGCCCAGCCGGTAGAGGCCACGCAGCCGCCGGTCCGGGCAAGCGAAGTGGGCCACTCGACCCGCACATGGCTCGACTTGCAAAGCAGCAACACGGAAGCTGCACCCGCGCTGCCGATGCTTGGCGCGGAAACCGGGCTTGCCTACCGTCGTTACATGGAATCGTTCAAGAGCAAGATTCCCGACTTGTACGGGTCGGCGCTGAGTACGGGCAGCGGTAGCGGCGGTGGCGCGATGGGCGCAACCGGCGGAACCGGTCCTGGCATCGGTTCGAACTGACATGCGCAATTCTTCGACCTTTACCGTGGCCGCTCGCTATCGGCGCTCGCTATGCGCCCGGCGCGGCGGCGCGCCGATGCCTGGCACCCGCCGCCAGCACGGCGCGGTCGCGGTTCTGGCGGTGATCTGGCTAAGCGTCGCGATCGCGGCGCTCGGCGCGATCGACATCGGCAATGTGTTTGCCGTGCGCAGGCAGTTGCAACGCACGGCGGATCTGGCTGCGATGGCTGCGGTCCAGGTCATCAGCACGTCGGGCGCCTGCACAACGGCGACTTCGGCCGCGCAGCAGAATGCGGTGTCCAACGGTTTCACCGCCGACGGCACCAAGACCATCCTCAACACGACCTGCGGGCGCTGGGACACGAGTTCCAATACCTACTTCGGCACGAGCGGCAACCCGCTCAATGCGGTGCAGGTGCAGACGAGCCAGGTCGTACCTTATTTATTCCTCGGACCGTCGCGCACTGTGACTGCGACTTCGACCGCATTTGCATCGAACATCGACGCGTTCTCGCTTGGCACGGGCATCGCGACGATCAATACGCAGCAATCGGCGCTGTTGAACGCAATCCTGGGCGGCTTGCTGAACACGAGCGTGTCGCTCAGCGTAGGAGACATGCAGAGCCTCGCCACGGCGCATGTCTCGCTCGGGAATTTGATGGTCGCGCTGGGCGCGGCAAACATGCAGGGCCTGCTTGCCACGACGGTGAGCTACCAGACGCTGATGGTTGCGATGGTCAAGGCGTTGCAGGCCGGTGGCGATACCGTCAATGCGGCGATTCTGCAGACGCTGGCCGTCGCGATTCCTGGCGGTCAGAACATCACCGTGGGAGATGGCGGCAAGTCCGCGCCGGGTTTGCTCGCGCTTGGGCTCGCCAATCCGAATGCGGCGGCGACCGCGACCGTCAACGCCTTCGACGCGTTGCTGGTCGCCGCGCAGATTGCGCAGCGCAGTCCGGATGGTTCGCAGGGCAATGCACCGGTGATCAACGTGGCGGCTAGCTTGGCAGGCTTGGCCAATATTTCGCTGCAGATCCTGAATCCACCGGCGCTGGCGGCGGGTGAGGGCGGGACGACTACGGTCAATGGCGTCACCACCTCCCGCACGATCGCGCGCACGGCAGTGGTCAACCTGGCCCTCAGTCTGGCGCCGCTGCCGCCGTTGTACCTAGGTATCGCTACAATCTCGGTGCTCAGTACACCGGTAGTGGTAACACTGGCGGTCGCGCCGGGTACAGCGACACTGAATCCGGTAAATTGCGAAAGCACCAAGGCGGCGACCCAGGCCACGATCCAGGTGACGCCTGGCATCGCATCGCTTTGTGTGGGCCCGGACGCCTCCTGCCCCAGTTCCAGTTCCGGCACCGTCAACGTCGCGTCCGTCTCGTTGCTGGGAGGCTCCGCCGTTGCGATCACATTGAACAACCTCGGGCCGTTTAAGATCTTTCCCGGAACAACGCCCGTGACGATCAACGGTTCTTCCGGCAGCTTCGACGTCACCCCGCCCCCGGTGAACTCTAACGCGCTCGGCAGCGATCTCGCCTCGTTGAGCGCGACCTTGTTTCAGCAGCTACCGATGGCGTTGTCCGTCAGCGTTTTGGGTAGCAGCATTCTGAACGGTCTCCTTAGCCCGATTCTTTCGCTCGTGACGACCGCCCTGACGCCGGTGCTTCAAGGCGTATTTAGCCTGCTTAACACCCTTATTGTTCCGACGCTTTCGCTGTTAGGCGTACAAGTCGGCACCGCCACGCTCCATAACATGTCGCTGACATGCGGCGTCTCGCAACTGGTCAACTAGCGTAACCAAGACAAGATGAGAACCAACCCCAAAATCGAGGAACTCGATATCTACGTCTGGGAAGGCAAGGCCGACATCGTCGACCGGGTCGCGCGCTGCATGGCGAGCTTCGACGTCGAAGTGATCCGCGCGGACGATATCGCGATCTCGCCTGAGCGGACTGCGCTGCGGCCGTCGCTCGCGATCATCAGCGTTTCAGTGATCGACAGCGGCGCGCTGCTCATGCGCGACTGGCAGGCCGCGCACGGCATCCCCGTCGTGTGGGTCGGCGCCGCGCCGCGCGACCATGATCCGGCAACTTACCCGTCCGACTATTCGCACATCCTGCCGCTCGACTTCACCTGCGCCGAATTGCGCGGCATGGTCATGAAGCTGGTGTTGCAATTGCGCGCGCACAGCGCCAAGACGCACGAGTCGGATGCGATGATCGCCAACTCGGAGTGCATGCAGGCGCTGCTGCACGAAGTCGATACGTTTGCCGACTGCGACACGAGCGTGCTGGTGCACGGCGAAACCGGCGTCGGCAAGGAGCGCATCGCGCAACTGCTGCACGAAAAACATACCCGCTACGGCCAGGGGCCATTCGTCGCGGTGAACTGCGGTGCGATTCCGGACGGTCTGTTCGAATCGCTGTTCTTCGGCCACTCGAAAGGCTCGTTTACGGGCGCGGTGGTCGCACACAAGGGCTACTTCGAACAGTCCGACGGCGGCACGCTGTTCCTCGACGAAATCGGCGATCTGCCGCTCTACCAGCAGGTCAAGCTCCTGCGCGTGCTCGAAGATAGCGCGGTCACGCGAATCGGTTCGGCCGCGCCGGTGAAACTCGACTTCCGGCTGGTGGCGGCGACCAACAAGCATCTGCCGCAACTGGTCAAGGACGGCACTTTCCGCGCCGATCTTTACTATCGGCTTGCAGTGATCGAGTTGAAGATTCCGTCCCTCGAAGAGCGGGGCGCGGTCGACAAGATTGCGATCTTCAAGGCCTTCATCGCGCAGATCGTCGGCAGCGAGCGTCTTTCCGCGTTGCCGGACCTGCCGTACTGGCTCGCCGACGCGGTGGCCGACACCTACTTCCCCGGCAATGTGCGCGAACTGCGCAACCTGGCCGAGCGGATCGGCGTGACGGTGCGTCAGATCGGCGCGTGGGACGCGGCGCGCCTGCAGCGGCTGCTCGCGCTTGCGCGCACCAGCCAGCCGGTGCCGGCCGAGAGCGCCGCCGAGGTGCTGGTGGATCGCAGTAAATGGGACATGGCCGAGCGCAATCGCGTACTGGCCGCGCTCGACGCAAATGGTTGGCGCCGGCAGGACACGGCCCTATATCTGGGGATCAGCCGCAAGGTTTTGTGGGAGAAGATGCGCAAATACCAAATTTTTGATGAAGAGCCCGAAACACGCGAAAGTGAGTAATAATGAGACGGTTGTACTAAAACAAAAACTGTTCAAGCAGGATTTACATGGACCGAAAGTCGAAACTACGGCAGATTGCCCTGGCAGCATTCATCGCGATGGGGGCCGTGCAGGGCGTGAATGCGCAGGCTCTGCCGGATAGCGGGTCGAGCGCTGGCGTCGTTTCCCAGCCGGGCACGACAACAGCGTTGCCGTCCACCCAGGTGCAGACGAGCGCCTTGACGCCGGACGAAGCCAAGCAGTCTGCAGCGGGCAATGTGGCGGAATTGCAGCAGATGATCCGGGGTTCGGATCTGAGCGAATTGCGCACGACATACAACGGCAGCTATGGAGCGAGCTTGCTGTTTTATGGCAAGGAGATGACGTACTACGTCGCGTTATTCCAGCAGAAGAACTTCTGGCGCGTCATCAAGACGCAGGACGCCACGCGTGCCGACATGATCTACAAGGATTTTGTGCGTCAGACGCTGCAACTGTCGGACGTCGAGATTCGCCGCACGCAGCTGGAAGCGCAGAAGGCGTTCACGGAGCGCATGATCGCGTTGTCGCAGGACCGTGCCAACCGCTTGCAGGCCGACCTCGACATTGCGCATCAGCAGCAGACGATTGTGTCGAATCAGCAACAGCAGACCCGTGCCGAAGCAACGGCGCTGGCGCAGCAGAAGGCTGCTGCACAAGACCAACTGCGCGCCGCACAACGCCAGGTCCGCGAACTGCAGCGTCAACTGGAAACCGGCCTGCCGTCGCACTAACCGCGATGGCCGGAATACCGGAAGATGGGCGGGCAAGGCGGCTTTGAAAGCGCCGCCCACCCCATCGAACGTACAAGCTGAACATACAAACCAGACGTACACGCCGTTCAGTAACGCAAGTCACCTATCCCCGCAGTAAAAAGCCTCGTTCCTGAAGCACCCCTACCGCACGAACAGACATTCCCGCGCCCCTGGTTTCCCATGCATACCTGTCCGCGACGCCCACAGTGCGGAGTGGGAGCTGATGACACCTTTGTCACAAGCGCCGGAAGGTGCACGAGCCCGGATTCTACGGAGCCACTACCACTTGCAGGCCACGGTTCCCGCTTAGCATGAGCGGTTTGAGCCGCTTTCTTTGCTTATCTTTCTTTGCGGCGGCAAAGAAAGTAAGTGCCGCCCTGCACAGGGGCAACGCTAATAGACCACTAGCAATTCAAGGAAAGGCCAACACCCCAGGCGCCCCACCAAAACACACGCCCGGCGAGGCAAAAAACCCGCATCTAATGCCCTTTCTTCCCCGCCGAAGGCACTTCATCCACAGGCGAGTGCCGCGGCTCACTCATATCGACTGCGATTGGATCACTAGCAGGAAAGCTTTCTTCGAGAGCCTCATCGAGCCGACTATCCGCTGACTCAGCGGGCGCCTGCGCCGCTTCCTTAGGATGAGATACATGTTGCTTCTGCTTGGTCATGACAAGCTCCATTAGAAGAGACCCGACAACTCAGCATAGCGCAAAGCGCCCTTGGCCGAGCATCAGCCGAACGCCCAGGTCCCCCCCACCGTAAGCATTTCCTTCAAACCCCAAAAAAACAAAACCAGAAAACAACAAGCAAAAAACAAAACTTAAAACCAACCCGCATCAAGTCGTTCTCCGAGTGTCGCCTGACAACAAATAGCATCCGCCGGCCACACAGCCCGGCAAAAAAACACGGCATACCGTGAACGGGCAACGTCCAAGCTCGGGAGGGGAGCAAACAGAAGCAGCGAACAACAAGGCAGCGAACGACATGGACCGAAAAAACCCTGCGCGCGCGCAGCGCTTCAACGCCTCACACGTGGTGGAGGCCGAACTGGAACATCTGGATTGGGCAACACGACAACCGGCGCTACGCATGCTGGACGCCGTGTACTGGCGGCGCCGCGTGCTGGCGGTCAAATGTGGATTCGAGCTGACGGACTTGCAAGTGATGCGGCTGGAGAAAATCTTGCAGCGGCTCGGCCATCCGTCGGATTAGCCGGCCGCTAGGGCAGCGCTTTATTCGTTGCCGCCGCTGGTGCCACCGCCGGCGCCACCATTACCACCATGATTGCCGCCGCCATGGTTACCGCCGCCATGGTTGCCGCCGTCGCCGCCGCCCGTGCCGAACAGACGCCGGCGGCGCGTTACGACCACCGGACCGTCAGACGTGCTGCTGCTACGATCGGACGCCGGGCGATCCGAAGACGGCGCGCCATACGACTCGCGCGGTTCACGCGGCTCACGGTGATCGCGCGGTTCACGCGAGCCGTGCGGGCCACGCGTGGTGTGCTCGCCGTGCGAAGGCCGCCCCCCGGCGCGCGGCGCCGGACGCGTGCCGGTATCGAGCTGGATCGTCGAGATCGCGCGCTTGTAAATGCCTTGCAGGCCGACAGGCGTGCGCAGCATCACCAGATACTGATCGAACGACTCGATGCACCCCGTCAGGCGAATGCCGTTGACAAGATAGATCTCGACGCGCTTTCGTTCTTTGCGCGCAGCGTTCATGAAGTCGTTTTGCGGATGCGATTCTGCGGAAGCCATGGACAATTCAGGTTAGAAAGACGGTTGTTCGCCGCGATTCTACCCTGTGTGGGGGCAGAACGCGTCGGCGGGCGAACTGCGTCCACTATAACGGCTTGCGCGGACATAAGCATCTGATAACTATTAGCTGTAACGTTGAGTTACGAATCTGCCGACGAATCGCGCTTTCACCGGTGGCGGAAAAAGATAGCTCGTGCCGGTGCTGCACATGGAATAAATCACGGCCTGCCCACGTTAAGTCAGGCATGGCAGCGTTGCATTTCGCACGTGGCCGATCGGATCCCCGGTTCGCAGGCGCCGGCCGGGCGCTCATCAGGAGACTGACCATGAAAGTATCCCGCATTCTTTCCGCCACCTTCGTGCTGCTGGCGCTCGCGCTAGGCTCGCTCGCAACGAGCGGCTGCACCACCGACAGCGGCGCCTCGGGCGCCAGCAGTAACACTGGCAGTGGCGGCGGCTACTGAGCATTGCCACGTCGGGTGAGTTTCGAAACGGAAGTGATTTCGTGGCTCCCGCAGTTGCGCCGCTATGCGCGCGCACTGACGGGAGACCGCGCATGGGCCGACGACCTCGTGCAGGATACGGCGGAGCGCGCGCTTGCGCGCTGGTCGGCGTTCCGTCCGAACAGCAACCTGCGTGCGTGGCTCCTGACGATCCTGCGGCATCTTTACATCGATCAGTTGCGCGGCCGCCGCGAGATTGCCGTCGACGATGAAAGCGCGCCGTGGCGCAATCTCGAAGCGCCGCATGGCGAGGTCGACGGTCTGGTGTTGCGTGATCTGCAACGCGCGCTGTATTGCCTGCCGGTCGAGCAGCGGGAAGTGCTGCTGCTCGTTTGTGTGGAGGAACTGTCTTATCAGGAAACGTCGAAAGCGCTCGGCGTGCCGATCGGCACGGTGATGTCGCGGCTGTCGCGCGCGCGGGAACATATGCGCGTGCTGATGACGGAGGGGCCGGTTGAAGGGGGCGCTGTGGGGTTGGCGCGAAAAGTCCCGCCGCTGAAAGTAGTGAGAAATCCGTGATGAATAACGACCACGATTCCAGCTTGCCTGAAGGGCCCGATCTGCGAGCGCTGTCGGCGTTTGTCGACGGCGAATTGCCGCCTGAGGAGCGCGCCGCGATCGAGGCACAACTGGCGCAGCAGCCGCAGGCTGCCGCGAGAGTGGCCGCGTGGCGTGCGCAGAAAGCGGCGCTGCAGGTGCTGTGTGGCGCGCCGCAGCACAGCCAACGTAGCGAGAGCGTCGGACAGAGCGACGCTGACGACGAACCGGCCTTCATCGTGGTGCGGCGGCCGACGCCATGGTGGCAACGCGCCGGCCTCGCGGCATGCTGGCTCGCGGCCGGCGCGGGTCTCGCGCTCGCGTTGGGGCCGCTCGCCCCGCGTCTGACGGGCGGCGCGTGGAACGGGTTAGGCGGCCAGCCGCCGAGCTTTGCCGAGCGCGCCGATATCGCCTACGCGGTGTACACGCCCGAGCGGCGTCACCCCGTCGAAGTCGCCGCGAACGAGGAAGAGCATCTGATCAACTGGCTGTCCAAACGCCTGAACCGGCCGCTGTCGGTGCCGTCATTGCAGGAGTACGGTTACTCGCTGGTGGGGGGGCGTTTGTTGCCCGGCGAAGCAGGACCGGCCGCGCAGTTCATGTACGAAAATACCAGCGGCGCGCGCCTCACGCTGTACATCACCGGAATTGCTCGCGACGAAACCGCATTCCGCCTGTTCCGCGACGGTAACCGCCGGACCTTCTACTGGGTCAGCGACCGTATGGGCTACGCGTTGTCCGGGCCGATTTCGGAAGACAAGCTGCGCTCGATTGCTATCGAAGTGTGCAGCGCGCTAGGCGGCAAACCGGAGGCCTGGCAGTAACACTGAGCGCACGGTAAAAACACCATCGGATTTCGCTGCAACACGTGGTAACAGAAACGCTGTGCATTCGCGCGCGCCGTCGGAATAGCGCCGAGCGGCGCTACGTTTACTCGATGCAGGATCATGCTGTCCCGCCTTGCAGCGCGCTGGTACGGCACGGTCTCGTGCGAGGCAAACCGACGGGGTCTTTACGGTGTCGATACGCTTTTTGCGAGTCGCAACGCCGGCGCGTCGAGGCAGCGAAATCATGCTTACTTCTCATCAGTTCGGCACGGGGCTGCGTTTCGGCGTAGCGTGTCTGTGCCTGTGCGCCGCTTACGCGGCGCCGGTCGAAGCGCAATCGGATGCGAATGCGAATGCGCCGTCGACTGACACGTCGACCTGCCGTTTTGTGGTGGGTCAGGCGGAAATCGACGGCGTCATGCAGCAAGTCAGCGGCCGCGCGTGCCAGCAGCCCGACGGCAGCTGGCAGATCGTCGAAGACGATGCCGCCGCACAGGCGATGGCGCCGGCGCCGGTGTATTACTACGATCCGTGGTACTGGGGGCCGCCGGTGTTGTTTGGCGGCGTGTCGGTCATTTTCGTCGACCGCTTTCATCATTTTCATCACATGGATCATGTGCGTTATGGGCGCGGATCATATGGAATGGGCGGGCGTGGCTGGCACGGCGGCGGGTCGACGCACATGTGGGGCGGCATGTCGCACGGCGGTGGTGGCGGTGGGATGCACCGCTAGCTTGCCGCCGCACACACGTATCGCCGCAAAGGAGATGCTTTGACGCGTAGCTTGCCGCCGAAAGTTTCCGCCGCCGGGTTCGATCGCGCGCTCGCCGGCTGGCGCGCGATCGTCGGCGAGTCGCACGTAGTGACCTCGACTGCCGGGCTCGCCGCATACCTCGACCCGTTCGCGCCCGGCGAGCGCGAAGCGTTCTCCGCGTCGGCCGCGTTGCTGCCCGCGTCGGTCGACGAGATTCGCGCAGTGTTGCGGATTGCCAATCAATTTCGCATTCCGTTGTGGACGGTCTCGACTGGACGCAACTTCGCGTACGGTGGCGCCGCGCCGCGGCTGGCGGGTTCAGTCGTGCTCGATCTCCAGCGGATGAATCGCATCATCGAAGTGAACGAAACGCTCGCCTACGCGTTGGTCGAACCGGGCGTCAGCTACTTCGATCTTTACGCGCATTTGCGCGAAAAAGGCTACAAGCTCTGGGTCGATCCGCCAGCGGCGGGTTGGGGCAGCGTGGTCGGCAATACGCTCGAGCGCGGCTTCGGCTATACCGCATACGGCGATCATGCGGCGACGCAGTGCGGCATGGAAGTGGTGCTCGCCAACGGCGACGTGTTGCGAACCGGGATGGGCGGAATCGAAACCGGCACCGCGTGGCAGCTGTATCAACCGGGCTTTGGGCCTTCCTTCGATGCGATGTTCATGCAGTCGAACTACGGCATCGTCACCAAGCTCGGTGTCTGGCTGATGCCAGCTCCGCCCGCGTATCTGCTCGGCGAAATCCAGTTCCGGCACGACGAGGATCTCGAAACGATCGTCGATATTTTGCGGCCATTGCGGCTCGATGAAACGATCCGCAACAATGCGGTGATCGAAGGTGGCTTGCGCCGGGCCGCGGGACTGTCGGCCCGTCAGCAGTGGTACGAAGGCAAAGGCGCGATGCCCGAAAGCGCGGTGGCGGCCATGCTCGACAAGCTGAACGTGGGCCGATGGAATCTTCATTTCGCGCTATACGGCACGCCTGAATTGATCGACGCGCGTTATGCGATCGTGCAGCGCGCGTTCGCTCGTGTGCCACAGGCGAAACTGTCGGCGGTTCGTTATAAGGGCGATGCGCAACCCACCGCGGGCGGCGATCGCAACCTGGCCGGTATCCCCGCGATGAGCGCATTTCGTATGCTCGACTGGCGCGGCGGCGCGGGCGCGCATGTGGACTTCGCGCCGGTGTGCCCAGCAACCGGTCGCGATGCGCTGCGTCAATATACGATGGTCAAGACGCGCGCGGCGGAATACGGCTTCGATTACTACGGCGGTTTTACGGCGGGCGTGCGCCATCTGCATCACATCTTCGCGGCGATCTTCGACCGCGACGACGCGAATCAGGTCGAGCAGGCGGGTGCTTTATTGCGCTCGTTGATGAGCGATGCGCGCGCGGCGGGTTACGGCGAATATCGCGCGCATCTCGCGTATATGGATTTCGCGGCGGCGCAGTACAGTTTCAACGACGGTGCGTTGCTGCGGCTTTCGGAAACGATCAAGGACGCACTCGACCCGAACGGCATTCTCGCGCCGGGTAAGCAGGGGATCTGGCCGGCGGCGTGGCGCGACCGGCGGGGTTACACGTGAGGCGCGTGAGTCACTGAGCGAGGTGAACAGGAAATGGACCGACGCGCTTTCATGATGACCGGCGCATGGCTTTCGACCGCGGCAGGGGGCGCGTGGCCGTGGCTCGCCGATGCAGCCGATCGCCGCGACACGTTTGCCGTGATCGATTCCACGCTCGCCGGCGGCCCCGCATTCGCCGCCTACGTGGCACACATGAAGCTGCCCGTCTTCGAAGCCGGTGACGACATCGGCGCGCTCTGGTACACGACACTTGCCCTGCGTTTCAGGCAGACGTCCGCGCAATCGCCTGCGTCGCTGATCGGCCTCACACGCGCATCCGATTACTTCGTGCTCAGGGAACTTGCCACCCGCGTAGGCCACCTGGTCGAGCATAGTCACGAGCAGGGCGCGGGGCCCGTCGCGCATGTCGCTTTCGCGCTGACCCCACGCTTTATCCGCTAAAACCTTAGAACTTATAAGCCTTGTTCTTCGGATCGAAGACCGAGTCGTCGAACGTTCTCGGCGTGATGTTTTCGAAGACGATTTTCTCGAAGATCTTGCCGTCGTTGTCATAAGACTCGACGGTGCGGAAATACGGGTGCCGCAGATCCAGCCCGAGCGTTTCTTTCTTCGCATAGAACTGCGGCTGGCCGTTCGGCGTTTCGAAGGTGAAGGCGACCACGCGCACGCCGTCGATCGTTTTCACTTCCACCTGGGTCGAGCGCGGCAAGCCGGCCTCGATGTATTTCTTGCCTTCAGAGAGGTACTGGCCGGCAATGTACTCGGTGCCGAGATCGCGCACCTGGTGGTTCGATTGCGCACGGGCGAGGGCGCCGTTCAGCGAGGTCCACAGCGGCATCACATTCATGATGCCGCCGAGGTGGCCATACATTTCGTCGGTGCGTTTGGACTCGTCGTAGATGATTTCCTGCCCGGCGTGCGCACCGTCGGGCAGCCACTTTGCGTAGATTCGCAGCGGGTCGTGGGCAATGCGCACCAGCATGTGATCGGGCTTGTCGGGCCACTGGCCGTGAATGCGTTCCGAGCGCGACATCGTGAACTCGTATGACGGAAAACCGTTTGGTCCTTCCTTGATGTAGCGCGGCAACGCAAGCGGATCGAGTGACTGGAACAGGGCGACCAGTTGCGCGTCGTCGAGCTTCTCCATGGCCCCGCTCTGTTGCGCGGCGCGCAGCCACTTGACCTGCTGATCGAGCGTGAGCTTGCCGACCTGCGAGGACGGCGTGGTGGGCGCCTTGACGGCGCTGGCGGTGTCGAGCGCGGGCGGCGTGTCGTCGTTCTGCGCGAACGCCGGCGGCGTTGCCAGCCCGGCGACGCTGGCCACCAGCGCGCCGATCAGCAGTCCCCGTGACGAAACCGCACGCAATGAAGCGGCGAGAGACGCACCCAATGTGGCGGTCTCCGACGAAAAACGGGCTAGGCGCATGAAGGCCGGCGAGCGGCGTGAGCGTGCGGACATGCTGTGCTTCATGAATCTCTCCGAAAGGATGGCGCAAGGCGCCTTGCCTGTCAGGCAGGTTTTTGCTTCGCGAGTTCCTCGTCGCGTAGCGCGCGGCGCAGAATCTTGCCGACGTTGGTTTGCGGCAGCTCGTCGCGGAACTCGACGAGCTTCGGCACCTTGTACCCGGTGAGGTTCTTGCGGCAGTGGGCGATCACCTGTTCAGCGGTCAGCGACGGATTGCGCTTGACGATGAACACCTTCACGCGCTCGCCTTGCGCCGCATCGGGCACGCCGATTGCGGCGACTTCGCGCACATCCGGAAGCATCGCGATTACGTCTTCGACCTCGTTCGGATAGACGTTGAAGCCCGACACAAGGATCATGTCTTTCTTCCGGTCGATCAGACGGATGAAGCCACGCGAATCCATCACGCCGATGTCGCCGGTGGCGAGCCAGCCGTCGTCGTCGATCGCCTTGGCGGTTTCTTCCGGGCGATTCCAGTAGCCTTTCATCACCTGCGGACCCTTCACGCACAGTTCGCCGGCTTCACCGATATTTGCCCACGTCCCGTCGTCTTTCCTGAAACGTACTTGCGTGGACGGCGCGGGCAAACCGATCGAGCCTTCGAAGTCGCGCAGATTGGTCAGGTCCACCGGATTCATCGACACGATCGGCGAGCATTCGGTCAGCCCATAGCCTTCGATGATCGGCTTGCCGGTGACCGCCTTGAAGCGATCGGCGACTGACTTCTGCGTGGCCATGCCACCGGCCATCGCGAGTTTCAGGTTCGAGAAGTCGCGCTTGCAGAACTCTTCGTTGTCGAGGAACGCGTTATAGAGCGTGTTCACCGCTGTGATACCGGTAAATTTCTCGTGACGGATGATCATCATCACGCGCTTCATGTCGCGCGGATTGGCAATCAGGATGTTGCGTCCGCCGAGACCCATGAAGATCAGCGCGTTCACCGTCAGCGAATAGATGTGATAGAGCGGCAGCGGCGTGAGCACCGTTTCGATGTCGCCGCTCAACTGACCCTCGGACCATACCTTCGCCTGAAGCAGGTTGGCGATAATGTTCCTGTGCGTGAGCATTGCGCCTTTGGCCACGCCCGTGGTGCCGCCGGTGTATTGCAGGAAGGCGATGTCGTTGTGCGTGGGACGCACGAGCGTCAGCGGCCGCGTGTAACCGATCGAGAGCGCCTCGAGCAGCGGCACCGCTTTCGGCAGCTTGTATTCCGGCACCATCTTCTTCACATGGCGCAACATGAAATTGAGCAGACGTCCCTTCAGATTCAGGCCGTCGGCGAGCAGATCGCCGAGACCCGTCACGACAACGTTCTGTATTTTGGTGCCGGGCAGCGCGTCTTCGACGGTCTTCGCGAAGTTCTCGAACACGATGATGGTTTGCGCGCCGCTGTCCTTCAACTGATGCGCGAGTTCACGCACCGTGTAGAGCGGATTCACGTTGACCACCACGCCGCCCGCCTTGAGCACGCCGAACAGCGAGACCGGATACTGGAACGTATTCGGCAGCATGATCGCGACACGTTCGCCAGGTTTCACGCCGACGCTTTGCAGATACGCGGCAAACGCGGCCGCCTTGCGGCCGAGCTCGCCATACGTCATGTTCGCGCCGACGCTCACATACGCGACGCGCTCGCGAAACTGCGCGATGCATTCGTCGAAGAACTGCACGACCGATTCGTACTGGTTGACGTCGATCTCATGTGGCACGTCTGCCGGATATGACGCGTACCAGATGCCGTCGGTGTTGGGCGCGCGATTCGCCGTCTGACTGGGCACCGGGTCCGCTGCATTCGCGAGCGGTGTGGGCCCGGCGGCGGGCGAGAGCGGGACTTGCGTGGGCTGGGTCATCGGTCGTCTCCTGAAGCAGTCGCTTCATCGGTTTGTATGCTGGTCTTGCAGCCAGTCATTGAAGTCATCAAGGCGGCAATCAAAACGGTCCTTGCTGCAGTCTTCGAAACAAGGCATTCATTGAAACACGCGCCGAGGCAAGTGTGACGCTCAGCGTTCCAGAATTGCCACCAGGCCCTGGCCGCCCGCCGCACAGATCGAGATCAGTCCGCGCGCGGTGCCGGCCGGCTTGTCGAGTTGCGCGAGCATTTTCGCGAGTCCGGCGACGATACGACCGCCCGTGGCGGCAAATGGATGGCCGGTGGCGAGCGAGCTGCCATTCACATTCAATTTTGCCCGATCGATCGCGCCGAGCGGGCGAGGCAAACCGAGCTGCGTGCGGCAATACTCGTCATCCTGCCACGCCGCGAGCGTGCACAACACTTGCGCCGCGAAGGCTTCGTGAATTTCGTATAGATCGAAGTCCTGCAAGGTGAGCCCGGCGCGCGCCAGCATGCGCGGCACGGCGTAGGCGGGCGCCATCAGCAGGCCTTCCTTCTTGTCGAAAAAGTCGACGGCGGCGGTTTCGGACCAGCTCAGATACGCCAGCACCGGCAGGCCGTGTTTGGCCGCCCATTCCTCGCTCGCGAGCAGCACGACGGAGGCGCCGTCGGTCAGCGGTGTCGAATTGCCGGCGGTCAGCGTGCCCGCGTCGCGATCGAATACCGGCTTTAGACCGGAGAGTTTTTCGAGCGTCAGGTCGGAACGCAGATTGTTGTCGCGCGCAAGGCCACGATACGGTGTCATAAGATCGTTGACGAAGCCGCGTGCGTACGCCTCGGTGAGCTTGCGATGACTTTCGTAAGCGAGCACGTCCTGCGCTTCGCGCGAGATGTTCCAGCGCTTGGCCATCAACTCGCAATGCTCGCCCATCGAAAGCCCTGTGCGCGGCTCGCCGTTACGCGGCAAAAGCGGCTTGAAAAACATGCCCGGCCGCAGTTTGCTCAGCGCACTGACACGTTGGCCGGTGCTCTTGCCGCGATTCGCTTCAAGCAGGATCTTGCGCATGCGCTCGTTGACGCCGATCGGTGCGTCGGAGGTCGTATCGACACCGCCCGCGATGCCCGCTTCGATCTGCCCGAGAGCGATCTTGTTGGCGACAAGAATCGCCGCTTCCAGCCCGGTGCCGCAGGCCTGCTGCACATCGTAGGCGGGCGTCTCTTTGGCGAGCGTGGTGGACAGCACGGATTCACGCGTCAGGTTGAAATCGCGCGAATGCTTGATGACGGCGCCGGCCGCCACTTCGCCAAGACGTTCGCCGTGCAGGTTGTAGCGGTCGATCAGGCCTTGCAGCGTGAAGGTCAGCATGTCCTGGTTCGACGCGGTCGCGTAAGCAGTGTTCGAGCGGGCAAACGGAATCCGGTTGCCGCCGACGATGGCGACGCGGCGCACGGCGGGCAGCGGGTTGGACATGCTTGGCTCCTTTGGGTCGTTCCCTGGTTATTGAACGGTGCGAATGAGACGAATGGTGAGTCCCGTACTGTGACGAAAACATGTGCGTACCTGTGCGTCCCTCATAGCAGCTTCCACTGCATACGGCCGCGCAAATGCGGCTTTTCTCCGGCAATGTCGCGTACCTCGATGTCGCGCTCGATCAGCGAGGGCGATGCGCTCCAGAGCGACGCTTCGCCCGGCAGCAGCATCGGCAATTTGAATTCGGCACTCAACGTAGCCTCGGCGAGCGGTTTCGGCGGTTGCAGCGCGGCGGCGGCGCGCGCCAGCGTCCACATGCCATGTGCAATCGCACGCGGAAAGCCGAATGCCTTCGCGGATAGGGCGGTGAGGTGAATCGGGTTGTAGTCGCCGGACACGCGCGCATAGTCGCGGCCCAGTTGCGGCGGCAGTTGCCAGCGCGAGATGCGTTCCAGCGCGTCGCGCCCGAGTTCCAGCGGATCGAGCGGACTGCCGCTCGCCGTCACGCCGCGTTTCAGATAGACGCTGTCGCCGTCCCAAACCGCTTCGCCGCGGCGGTACATGCGGGTATGCAGCACGAACGCCTGGCCCTTGTCGTGACGCAGCAGCGCGCCGAATTCCACCTCGACGCGCAACATGTCCTTATAGTTAAGCGGGCGGCGCAGCCGCACGTGGTTCGCCAGATGCACGAGGCCGAGCGCCGGCCAGGGAAACGCCGGGTCGGTCAGCATCAGCAGATGCAGCGGGAAAGCGAGCAGATGCGGATACGTGACCGGCACGCCGTGTTCGGGGATGAAGCCGCAGACCCGCGAATAACGCCAGATCGACCCGGGATCGAGCAGCACGGCAGGGCGCACGAGGCGCAACGCCGGCAGGTGCGCGTCGCGCCCGCGTTTGACGATACCGGACAACGCGCGCCCGTACAGCTTCGCCGGCGCGGGTAATTCTTCGATGACGACGGTCTTCGGACGGGCCGCGCCCGCTGCGTGACCACCCCGGAACGGATCACCCGGTTCACCCATGCTCACGCTCCAATCAGGCTTTGTCCGCACACGCGCACGATCTGGCCGCTCACGCCCGCCGATCCCGGATGCGCGAGCCACGCGATGGTCTGCGCGACATCCACTGGCTGACCGCCCTGGCTCATCGAGTTCATCCGGCGGCCGGCTTCGCGGATGGCCAGCGGAATCTTCGCGGTCATCTGCGTTTCGATAAAGCCGGGCGCGACCGCGTTGATCGTGATGCCGCGCGCGCGAAGATGCGGCGCCATGCTTTGCACCCGGCCGATCACGCCGGCTTTTGACGCGGCGTAATTGGTCTGGCCGAGATTGCCGGCAATGCCGCTGATCGACGACACGCCGACGATGCGGCCACCGTCGCGCAGAATGCCTGCCGCGAGCAGGGCGTCGTCGATCCGCTCCTGCGCGGACAGGTTGATGTCGATTACGCTTTGCCACGCGGCGTCGGTCATCTTCGCGATGGTTTTGTCTTTCGTGATGCCAGCGTTGTGCACGACGATATCCACGCCCTGTTCGTCGAGCGCCGCGGCGATCTGCGCGGGCGCTTCGGGCGCGGCGATGTCGAAAGCGAGGGCGGTGCCGTTCAACTGGCGCATGGTCGAGTCGAGCGCGTCGCGCGCCGACGGAATGTCGATGCCGATCACGTGCGCGCCTTCCGCAGCAAGCACGCTCGCGATCGATGCGCCGATGCCGCGCGCCGCTCCGGTCACGACAGCACGCCGGCCCGCGAGCGGCTGATTCCAGTCGAACGCCGGCAAGGCATCGGCGCCGGGGCGCACGCCGATGCGCACCACCTGGCCCGACACATACGCGGAGCGCGGCGATAGAAAGAAGCGCAACGTTGCTTCGATACCGTTCTCGGCGCCTTGCTCCACGTAGACGAGATTTGCGGTAATGCCGCGCCGCGCCTCCTTGCCGAGCGAACGCGTGAGGCCTTCGAGTGCGCGCTGCGCGGTCCATTGGCGAGGGCTCGCGCAGGTTTCCGGCGGCCGCCCCAGTACGATGATGCGGCCGCACTTGCCGAGCGAGCGCAACGTGTCGTGGAAGAATCCGTGTAGCGGTTCGAGCTGGCTGCTGTCTTCGATGCCGCTTGCATCGAACAGCAGGGCGGTGAGCTTGCCGTGCGAACCGGACTCCGCCGGTTCGAAGCGGCCCGTCATCAGACCATGGCGATTCGCGAGCGGCACCCACAGTCCCGCGCTTTCATGCGCCACGCTGGTCACACCGATGCTCGTCACGAGATTCGCGAGCGCATCGAGCAGATGCGGTTCGCGGCCCGCGCCGATCGCGATCAGTCCGTCGAACTCGGGACGGTCGGCACGATAGCGGCGCAGCACCTCGGGCTTCGGTAAGCCTAACGAGCGTGCGAGGCGCGCGCCGAACGGCGAATTGACGAAGTTCAGATAAGAGTCGTTCATTTTATTTGTTGCTCCGCTGGCCACGCTCCGAAGAAAGTCCCATCGGGGACTTCAAACGTGTGTCAGTGTGCACCCAGTTTGGGGCATCTGGGGGCGCCCCGCCTGGATGTTTTTTTCAAGGCGCTCAGGCCGCGAGCTCCAGCGCTTTTTCGAGCGCGTCCTTGCGCTTTTGCAAATTGGCAAGCATGTCGAAGTCGGGCGGGAAGTCGTCGACCTTCACGACTTGTGCGCCATACCTCGCATAGTCCTCAAGCACGCGGCGATCGTCGGCGTCGATCAGGCCTTTCTGCTGGGCCGTCTCGGTCCATGCGGCCAGTTGCGGCAGGCTCTGCGGCATCGGTTCGAGCAGGCCTTGTTTGACCGCGTCGCGCAGTTTCTGGTCGATCTCCGTGAAGCGCGGGTTCAGCTCGAATACAAGCTCGCCGTAGCCGAGCGCGTCGACATCCGGATGCGGCACATACGAGTCGGACACGAGGCGGTTGCGTGCCGCGCCCGGCGTTTGCATCAATTCCGCGATCTCGGTGCCGAGGCGATCGGACGGCTCGCGATGCGGCAGGCCGAACGGAAATGCCAGCACGCGCACGAGACCCGCGGCGAGGCGGTTCGGGTAGTTCGCGAGAACGCCGTCGAGCGCGTGCTGCGCTTTGTACAGCGAATCTTCGACGCCCCAGCGCACCAGCGGCAGATCTTCTTCCTGACGGCCTTCGTCCTCGAAACGTTTGAGTGTCGCGGAGATCAGGTAAAGCTGCGAGAGCACATCGCCGAGGCGCCCGGAGATGCGTTCGCGCCGCTTCAGATCGCCGCCGAGAACGAACATGGAGATATCGGCGAGCAAGGCGAAAGCCGTCGAGATGCGAGTGGCCGCACGGTAGTACGACAGCAGCGGTGCGTACGCCGTGCGCGGTTTGGTGATGAACGCGCCGCCCGTGACGCCATAAACGAAACTGCGCACCACATTGGAAAGCGTGAAGCTGACGTGGCCGAAGAAGGCCGCATCGAAATCGCGCAGCGCCTTGCTGCGATCCGTTTCGCGCGTGGCTTCCATTTCCTTCAGCACATACGGATGACAGCGAATCGCTCCCTGCCCGAAGATGATCAGGCAACGCGTGAGAATGTTCGCGCCTTCCACGGTGATCGCGATCGGCACCTGCTGATAGGCACGCGCAAGGAAGTTCGACGGCCCCATGCAGATGCCCTTGCCGGCGGCGACGTCCATGCCGTCGTTGATGACCATGCGGGCGCGTTCGGTGATGTGATACTTCGCGATCGCCGAAATCACCGAGGGTTTTTCGCCGAGGTCCACCGCATGCGCGGACAGGCGGCGCGCGGCGTCCATCACGTAGAGATTGCCGCCCATGCGGCCGAGCGCTTCCTGCACGCCCTCGAACTTGCCGACGGGGGTGCGGAACTGGCGGCGAATCGCGGCATAGGCACCGGTGCCGCGCACGGCGATCTTCGCCATCCCCACATTTGACGACGGCAACGAAATCGCGCGGCCTGCTGCGAGACACTCCATCAGCATGCGCCAGCCGTTGCCGACTTGCGCGCGGCCGCCGATCACCCAGTCGAGCGGAATGAAGACGTCTTTGCCCGAGTTCGGGCCGTTCTGGAACACGGCATTAAGCGGCCAGTGACGGCGGCCGATGTTGACGCCCGGATGGTCGGTCGGAATCAGTGCGCAGGTGATGCCGGGCTCTTCCTCCGAGCCGAGCAGATGGTCCGGATCGAGCGCGCGGAACGCGAGGCCGAGCACGGTAGCGATCGGTCCGAGCGTGATGTAACGCTTGTCCCAGGTGACGCGAAAACCCAGCGTCTCGCGACCTTCGAACGTACCCTTGCAGACGATGCCGACATCGGGAATCGCCGCTGCATCGGAGCCGGCGTAAGGGCTCGTCAACGCGAAGCAGGGGATATCGTCGCCGCGAGCGAGGCGCGGCAGATAGTGGTTCTTCTGCTCTTCGGTGCCGTAGTGCATCAGCAACTCGGCCGGGCCGAGCGAGTTCGGCACCATCACCGAAACGGCGGCGGCCGAGCAGCGCGTGGAGAGTTTCATGATGACCTGAGAATGCGCGTAAGCGGAGAACTGCTTGCCGCCGTACTGCTTCGGAATGATCATCCCCAGAAAGCCGCGTTCCTTGATGTACTGCCAGGTTTCCGGCGACAGGTCCTGCCACACCATGCTGGTTTCCCAGTCGTTCGCGAGATCGCAGAGTTGCTCGCATTCGACATCGAGAAACGCTTGTTCTTCGGCGGAGAGTGTGGCCGGACCGTAGCCGAGCAGCGTGTCCCAATGCGGACGTCCGGAGAACAGTTGGGCGTCCCACCAGACGGTGCCGGCTTCGATGGCGTCGCGCTCGGTCGGCGACATCTCCGGCAGGATCTTGCGGAAAATGTCGAGCACCGGTTTTGTGAGCCACGTACGGCGCAGCGGTTTGATCGAGAGGACGAGGGCGGGGAGGACGAAAATGATCGCGAGCAACGTTGTCGCCGCCAGCCCCGCTGCTCCGCTGACATGCGCGGCCGCCACCCAGACAATCATGAAGGCAAGCCACCATGAGGCGCGCGCCTGAACGTAGACGAGCGCAAGAGCGGCAATGATTAGCACTAGGATGAACCACGGCATGACGTTTCCTCCTGTTTCGATGGTGCGTGCGAACGCATCCACGGGGCGCGGACGGCTCGCGTTCTGTTGGTCTTCTATCTGGCGATGTTGCTGCTACGTCGCGTGCTCAGGACGCTTTTGCGTTGCGCCCCTGCTGCATTTTTCGTGTCGTTTTTTCAATTCGACAGCGTGACGTTGTTTAGGTGCGGGACTTAGACGTGCTGCTCGGATATGCGGTATTCATTCATGTTTTTGCATGCGGACGGCCCATCGCAGCGCCGCCCGCATCAGCTTCGGTTCCAATCAGGCCGTACCGTGCAACGCGGGCTGAAATGAGCTCGCCTCAACGTCGCCACCACGGCGTTCACCGTCCGAGACCGCCGGCGCCGACGAATCGAATCCGCCAGATTCACTCGATCCGCCTGACGCCGGCTGCGTACCCGCAATACCTGCAGCAGGATTCGCGCCTTCCGTCTGGCCTTCCGGAGCACCTTCGGTGGCGTCGCCCAGCACGGCGGCAAACGTGGCCAGTTGCGAGCCGTCGGGCAAGGGCGCTTTCAGCGCGGCGACCATCAGCGAAGCAAGACGTGCGATCAGTTGCAGGTCGTTCATCGACTTGCCCTGCGAGAACTCCGAAATCAGGCTGTCGGTATCGGTGCCGGCCAGCACCCCGGACAGCGCGCCGATTGCGAAGTGCAGACGCCAGCCGAGTTCTTCACGCGGCAGATGCGGCAGCGCACGCTGGAACGCGTCGAAAAAGCGCACTGCCACGGATTCGTAATGCGCATTCAGAAAGTCGCGAATGAATGAGGATGGGTCGGTGTAGGCGCGCCCCAGCAAGCGCAGAAACGCCTTGCCGCCGACGCGCGGATCGCGCGACAGCCGCAGCGCCGGAATGAACATGGCGCCGAGCACGTGCTCGCAGGTCAGACGCGCGCCGAGCATCTGATCGAAGCGGTCGAGCAGCTTGAGCCGCTCCTGGTTGAGCCGGTCGAGCCGGCGCGACAGCATCGAGTGAATCAGCGATTCCTTGCTGCCGAAGTGGTAGTTGACTGCCGCGAGATTCACTTCGGCCCGCGAAGTAATCTGGCGCAGAGACATGGCCTCATAACCGCATTCGATGAAAAGTGTTTCGGCGGCGTCGAGGATGCGGGACTTCGTGTCGCCGGCATGCCGGCCTGTTGTGCGAACTGCCATTTTGCGTCTCCCAGTTGCCGGGCATCCGGCCCGCAAACAAGCGATTCAAATTACTATTTGAAACAGCCGTTTTTTTCAGGATAAAGAAGGATCGGGACTGCGATCAAGGGCTCGGTGTGGACTAACTCCTCTAGAAGACCTGACGAAGGTCCGTTTTTCCATGCGCGCGGGTGCGTCAAACCGCGCGGAAATAAAAAAGGCCGTTCCGATTGAAATCGGAACGGCCTCGTATTGCTTGCTACCTGTGTTTGGCCTTGCGTTTGTTTTCTGGCGCCGGGTTCGCGTGATCCTGCTTTGCGTTTGCCCGGCGCCTGTGTTACTGCTTGTGGCGGTTCGAGCCGCCTTTGTAGCTATTGTGCCCGATAACGCGCCGGCGAAATAGCTGTTTAGTTCGAACGCTTAAAGCTGTGCCGCGAGACGACTTCCTTAGGTGCTTGCCGCGACCTCTTTCGCCGATTGTGTCATGTCGATGCCGCGGCGTTCGCGGCTGAACGGAATCAGCGCGGCGATCACCACCGCCACGATACCGATCACGATGGCCATGATCAGCGCGTAGTTGTTGCCGTGCGCTTCGGCGGCGCTCGCTTGTAGCGGGCCGTTCACCGACGCGATCAGATTGCCGAGTTGGTACACGAGACCCGGGAACGTCGCGCGAATTTCATCGGGCGAGATTTCGTTCAGGTGCACCGGAATCACTCCCCATGCGCCTTGTACGGAGATCTGCATGAGGAAGGCACCGGCCGCGAGCAGCACAGGCGTGGTGGAGAAGGCCCACAGCGGCAACACCGGCAACGCGATCAGGGCGGCGATGAAGATTGCGCGCTTGCGGCCGATCTTCTCCGAGAACCAGCCGAAGAACAGGCCGCCGCAAATCGCGCCGATGTTCAGCGTGATCGTGATCCACGACACCGTATGCGCGTCGAATCCATGCTGCACGCGCAGGAAGGTCGGATACAGATCCTGCGAACCGTGAGAGAAGAAGTTGAATGCGGTCATCAGCACGATCGAGTAGAGCGACAGGCCGATGTTCTGCTTCAACGTGGCGACGAGACCCGGACGCACTTTCTTCTCGAGCGTCTTGAAGGCCGGCGACTCCGGCACGTGTGCTCGCACGTACAGCACGAGCAACGCCGGCAGCACGCCGACGAAGAACATGCCGCGCCAGCCGATGTATTGATAGAAGACGCCGAACACAACGGAGGCGAGCAGGTAGCCGCTCGGATAGCCGGCCTGCAGCAGACCCGAGACGATGCCGCGCGACTTGGGCGGCACGGTTTCCATCGTCAGTGCGCCGCCCACGCCCCATTCGCCGCCCATCGCGATACCGAACAGGGCGCGCAGCACGAGCAGGGTGGTCAGGTTGGGCGAAAAGCCGGACAGCAATTCCAGCAGCGAGAAGCACGCGATGTTGACCATCAGCGTCGGACGGCGGCCGTACTTGTCAGCGAGCCAGCCGAAAATCAATGCGCCGACTGGACGCATTATCAGGGTCAGCATAATGCCGAAGGCAACCGTCGGGATTTTTGTATTGAATTCCGCCGCGATATCTTTCAATACGAACACCATTAGAAAGAAATCGAATGCGTCGAGAGTCCAGCCCAGATAGGCGGCGATCGTGACGTTTCTCTGTTCCCGTGTCCAGCTCATTGATTGTTCTCCTGAGTCTCCAATAACCCGTGTTTGACGACGGGCGGCTCTGCAGCCCCGTGCGACCCGTAGTGCGGGCTTCGAGCGAGTGTACGCCGAGCGTTAAACGCTTGCATGGTTGATGCCGCGTTTATCCGTATTAATCCCTGGAGCGAATTCCGGTGCGAATCTCAATGCATGGCGAATGTCGGCTTAATGTAATTATTGTATTAATCGCGTTTGATGCATTGTTTGTTATTTGTAATGTAATTTTTGTGTTTGCAGGGGGTAATCCGGTCAATCTGACTGCCGTATTTCGAGCGTCTGTAGAGGCGACACTCGCGGGATTCAGGTTGGCGATGGCGGATGCGGGCGGGTATAACAGCGGCTCCGGCATTCGCGCCGCGCATACAAGGAGACTGACCAATGACGATTCCGCATTTATGCCTGCTCATCGTAGTGGTGCTGCCGTTCCCGTGGATCATGCTGGCGAAGGTCAGCAAGCGCTACGACAATGCCGTGCCGCGCGCTTATCTCGCGGGCCTCGAAGGCTGGCGCGCGCGTGCTCACGCTGCGCATCAGAACGCGTGGGAAGCATTGGCGATGTTCACCGCCGCGATCGTCGTCGCGGGGCAGGCAGGCGGTTCGGGTTCGAGCCCGTGGATCAACTGGCTGGCGATCACGTTTGTCGTCGCGCGTGTGCTGCATGGCGTTCTGTATGTGGCGAACCTGGCGTCGTTGCGCTCGTTGGTATGGTTCGTCGGCGTCGCTTGCGTGGTGTCGATGTTTTTCGTGTCGATGAACTGAGATCGCACGAGGAGCAGGACGGGACCGACAGATGCAGCGCGTCGTCGGCTCGCATGATCCAGATGGGCCCAAATGCTTACGTTTCTGTCGTGGGAAGCGGGTGCTTGCGCATCTATGCGCATGACGCATCAGTCGAGTAGAAAAAGCAATTTGATTCATGTTGCGGCGCGGAATAAGATGATTGCTATCCCATTAATTTCGCCTCTCTCGACGCATCATGTCAGCCAAATCAATCACTTCGGAGCCACGGCGCCGCGCGCGCAATCCACTTGCGGCACTGGCCGTCGTCACGTTGCTGACGGGGATCGGCGCCGGTCTCGGCGGCATGCTGCTCGCCTTGCTGCTGCACAGTATTCAGCACGTCGCTTACGGCTACAGCGTGACGCACGTAATCGGCAGCGAGAGTTTCCTGGAGGGCGTCACAGATGCCACGCCTGAGCGGCGTGTGCTCGTCCTCGCGATGTGCGGACTGGTGGCCGGGCTCGGTTGGTGGTTGCTGTATCGCTCCGGGCGGCCGCTCGTGAGCATTCGTCAGGCTGTCAAATCCGACGATCCGCGTATGCCTGTGTTGAGCACCACCGTGCATGCGCTGCTGCAGATCGTGACGGTGGCGCTCGGCTCGCCGCTCGGACGCGAAGTCGCGCCGCGTGAGATCGGTTCGGTGCTGGCCGGCTGGCTTTCGCATCGCGTGGGCTTATCGGTCGAGCAGAGCCGGATCATGGTCGCGTGCGGTGCTGGCGCCGGTCTGGCCGCTGTCTACAACGTACCGCTCGGCGGCGCGGTGTTCGTGCTCGAGGTTCTGTTGGGCACGTTTGGCTGGAAGGCCTTGGTGCCTGCTGCGGTGACATCGGCCGTCGCGGCGCTGGTCGCGCAATTCGGCCTGGGCAACGAGCATCAGTATCTGGTGCCGTCGTTGACGGTGAGTACATCGCTGGTCGTCTGGTCCGTGGTGTGCGGTCCGATTTTCGGTGCTGCGGCGTGGGGCTTTACAGAGCTCACGAAACGCGCGCGTGCAGAGGCGCCCAGGGATTGGCGTTTGCCCGTGTTGTCGTTGTTGAACTTCGCGATCATCGGCGTGCTGGCGATACACTTCCCGCAGTTGCTCGGCAATGGCAAAGGGCCTGCGGGACTGGCGTTCGATGGCAACCTGACGATGGCGCTTGCGGCAATGCTGCTGGTGCTGAAGGTGGTGATCACCGCGAGTAGTTTGCGTGCGGGTGCAGAGGGCGGCTTGTTGACGCCGGGCCTTGCGAATGGCGCGTTGTTGGCGATCGTGCTCGGCGGAGCCTGGAGCCTGTTCTGGCCGGGTGCTTCTTCAGGTGCGTTTGCCGTTGTCGGCGCGACGGCGTTTCTGGCTGCCTCGATGCAAATGCCGATTACAGCCGTGGTGCTCGTTTTTGAATTTACCCGTGTGAGCCACGACTTTCTGATTCCGGTTCTGTTTGCCGTTGGTGGCGCTGCGTTGAGTTTTCAGGCATGCGCGAAGTGGGTGCCGGCGCTGCAGTTCAGTTCTGGTTTTAATTGGGGTGGTGCAGGCAAGGTGCGATAGGCTTTTTTGCGTATGCCGGACAGCCCAAAAACAAAAAACCCGTGAAGCGCGAAGGCTTAACGGGGTGCTTTGTTCCGCTTGAAGAGGGGGGTGCCAGGAGAGGACTCGAATGGTCTGTATAGGACCACGAATCTAAACAATAGAATATCTTTTTTCAAACATTATATACGCACGCGCATACGCAAAAACTCCGAATACTCTGGTCCGCGAGATATAGAGTGATGTAGTGGTCAAGTTATTTCGAACAGGCAGATGGATCGGAACAGATCACCTTTCGAAGGAAACGGGAAAATACAACGATTGGCTGCTGAATTATTCGGGACGTTCTGGCTGGTGCTCGGGGGGGGGGGCGGAAGTGCCGTGCTGGCCGCGGCGTACCCGAGACTGGGAATTGATTTTGCCGGAGTT
Source organism: Paraburkholderia sediminicola (assembly GCF_046026675.1). GTDB lineage: Bacteria > Pseudomonadota > Gammaproteobacteria > Burkholderiales > Burkholderiaceae > Paraburkholderia > Paraburkholderia sediminicola_F. The sequence goes on from NZ_JAQQEY010000001.1 coordinate 1,689,901, forward strand.
GCGCCGGCATTTGGTCTTACGGTGCTGACCATGGCCTGCGCAGTGGATCATATTTCAGGTGGGCACTTCAATCTGGCAGTGACTGTCGGTCTGCTCGCGAGCGAACACGTTCCCGCGAAAGACGTTATTCCGTACGTATTTGTACAGGTTAATTAACGCATTTGATTTGCGCTGTTCTACTTTTGACGCCTGACTCCGGCCGGCTGATGGCTGTCCGTTGAGAATTCGGTGAGAGCCATCGAGTCCTTCGCGGCGACCGGCAAGTCGTCGGCTGCAGCGCTCGTCTTACATCGCGACACTCCGTTATTTGCGTGAGCCTGCCGTTACCTGAACCTGCCTCGGCTTCTGACCCAGCGCGCGCGACAGGTTTCCGGCCTCATGTCTGACCAGCTCGGCAAACTGCGCGACCCGCTGATCGGTGACGCGCACGCTGGGGCCGAATATGCATACCGAGCCCGCTACCTGATCCGCACCATTGAAGAATGGCGCAGCGACGGCAACCGCACCTTCAATCAGTTCATGGTGGCTCATTGCAAAACCTTGCGCGCGGATCGTTTCCAACTCGCTGAGCAGGCGTGCGACATCCTGGCTCGGATCGGCCAGGTAGCGGCTCAGTTCTTCGCCGGGAAGCTGCATCTGGGACAGGATTGACCGGCCACTCGCGCCGAGCACCAACTTTTCACGATAGCCGACACCGCGCCGGAAGCTCAGCGGTTGCGGACTCTCCATCTCCGCTACACACAGCCGGTACACGCCGTCAGGCACGAACAGGGCCACCGTTTCCGTTGTCTCCTCCCAAAGCTTGCGCAGCATCGGCTGGGCAAGCTGCGCGACGCTGTGGCTCGTCATCCAGACATGAGCCAGGTGTGCGACGGCACTACCGAGGCGAAATCGCTGCGGCTCGCCCGACGAGACGAGAAAGCCTTGTTGCTCAAGCGTGTTGAGCAATCGGTACAACGTGGGCCGGCTCAGGTCCACGCGAGTGAGCAGCTCCGCGACCGTCAGCTCTTTATCGCCTGGCCGGAACGCAAGGAGAATTTCCAGCGCTCTTTCCACTGCTCGCACACTTTCGTGCGACTTCTTCTCTTCCATTTGAAATTTCCTATTCGCGCTGCCGTTCCCCGATTGCGCATTGTAGTGAAAGTCCTGGGGTCCGACGGCTTGACTTGAATCAAGTTGTCCGTAGAATGAAAAACAATTCTCACACAGCGGACAACGCAAAAACCTGATTCGGAGAAAAAACATGGACAGGAACATGTCAGAAACCTTGGTGCGCACCGGCCCAGGAACAGCAATGGGCGACCTGATGCGGCGCTACTGGGTGCCGGTACTGTTAACGAGCGAAATTGCCGAACCGGATTGCCCGCCAGTGCGCGTGCAGATTCTTGGCGAAAAGCTGCTGGCGTTTCGTGACTCCAGCGGCAACCCCGCGTTGATCGACGAGTTCTGCTCGCATCGCGGCGTGTCCCTGTACTTCGGCCGTAACGAAGAAAACGGCATCCGTTGCTCGTATCACGGCCTGAAATTCGATCGCGACGGTAATTGTGTCGAGGTGCCGTCTGCGCCTCAGGCCTGCAAGCACATGAGCATCACGGCGTATCCGTGCATCGAGCGCGCAGGGATGGTGTGGGCCTATATGGGCCCCAAGGACCGTCAACCGGCTCCGCCGGATCTCGAATGGTGCAATCTCCCCGCAAGTCACGTGTTCGTTTCCAAGCGGCTCCAGGAATCGAACTATCTGCAGGCAATGGAAGGCGGGATTGATACCAGCCACGTGTCGTATGTGCATCGCTACGAGGTCGACGCAGACCCCATGCACCAGGGCACCAAGGCCCTCGACTACATCAAGGCGGACGGCAATGTGATCTTCGAAATCGAGAAGACGCAGTTTGGCCTGACCCTCTTCGGCCGCCGCAACGGCGAACCGGATTCGTACTACTGGCGTGTCACGCAGTGGCTGTTTCCGTGGTATACGCTCATCCCGCCGTTCGGCGACCACTCGCTGGCGGGCCACGTGTGGGTACCGATCGACGACGAGAGCTGCTGGTCCTGGAGCATCAACTTCCGTCCTGACCGCCCGTTGAGCGAGCAGGAATTGAGCGACCTGGAGGCGGGCAAGGGGATCCACTGCGAATACGAACCGGGCACGTTTCGTCCGAAGGCCAACAAGGACAACGATTACCTGATCGACCGCCAGGCGCAGAAAGAAAAGCGGGCTTATTCGGGGGTATTCGGCTTTGCCATGCAGGATGCCTCGCTGCAGGAAAGCATGGGGCCGATACAGGATCACAGCAAGGAAAAGCTGCTGCCGACTGACCGTGCCATCGTGATGGCGCGCCGCATGCTCTACGAAGCGGCAACGGCCTTGCTTCCCGAAACCGATCCGCCAGCGATCGCCGCTGATCAGCAACGTGTACGCGCAGCGGGCGCACTGTTGCCACGTGATCAGAAGCCGCAGGAATGGGCTGTTATCCACCTTGCCGACGGCAAGGGACAGCCTATCTACTCGATCTGATCTCGAGCCGGGCATGCGTCCGGCTTCCTCGAATACCGTTTCAGCAACAAGGAGGCCGGCGCAACGCCGGCATGAGATGCAGCAAGGAACAAGACTTCACGGCAAGGTCGCATTGATCACGGGCGGCGGTGGTGGCATCGGTGCCGCTACGGCTCGCGTATTTTGCGCAGAAGGTGCCGCGGTCGTGCTGGTCGATGCGAATCCGGAAGCACTGGCGCATACCGCGGACGAGCTGATTCGATTCAATCCCTCCGCCCGGGTCAAGACTTTTGCGGCCGATGTCTCCAGCCCGGACGATGCGACCCGCGCGGCCGAGCTTGCGGCTGATTCGTTCGACCGGCTCGACGTGCTGGTCAACAATGCGGCAATGCGCAACTACAGCACGTTGGCGAACGCAACACCAGCGGAATGGCAGGCCATGGTGTCCGTCAATCTGATTGGCACAGCGAATTACTGCAAGGCGGTCCTTCCTCTAATGCGTCGAACGGGGGCGGGCAGCATCGTCAACGTGTCGTCCTGCTATGCCGTGACCGGTCGCAAGGGCATGGGCCTTTACGACGCAACCAAAGCCGGCATGCTCGCCATGACGCGCACGCTGGCGTTTGAAGAAGCCGCACAAGGGGTGCGCGTGAATGCGGTGTGTCCGGGTTCCACCTTGACCGACTTCCACGTCAACCGCGCGCGCGCCGCTGGTAACAACGTGGAAGTGCTCATGACGCAGCGGCAGGATACATCGTTGATCGGACGGTGGGCTACACCCGAAGAAATCGCGTGGCCGATCCTCTGGTTCGCAAGCGACGAAGCATCGTTCATCACCGGCACGACGCTGATGGTCGATGGCGGTTTGTCGATCATGTAAGGGCGGTTGTCATGAATCATTCCAAGCTTACGGTGCGCGTTGCGCGCCGGCGTACCGAGGCTGAGGGCATTGTCGGCTTCGAACTCGTCAGTCTCGACGGAGGCGAGTTGCCGGCGTTCGAGGCGGGCGCGCATATCGACGTGCATGTACCTGGCGGCCTTGTCCGGCAGTACTCGTTGTGCAATCCGGCGTCTGAACGACATCGGTATCAGATCGCCGTTCTGCGTGACGATGCCTCGCGTGGCGGCTCGGCAGGCATGCACGACGCCGTGCACGAGGATGACGAGATACAGATCAGTGCGCCACGCAATCATTTTGCCCTCGCGCAAGGGCGTGTCCGACATCTGCTGTTCGCAGGAGGTATCGGCCTGACACCGCTGCTTTGCATGGCCGAGCAACTGAGTCGCGAGGGAGCAGCGTTCAGTCTTCACTACTGCGCCCGATCGTCCGCTCGCGCGGCCTTCGTGGAGCGCATTGCTGGTTCACGGTGGGCAGACTCCGCACGGTGTTACTTTGATGATGCCGATCAAGCACAACGTATCGATCTCGACGCGCTATTGGCCGACCCGCAACCCGATTTGCACCTGTACGTATGCGGACCGCAGGGCTTCATGAGCGCAGTGCTCGACAAGGCACGTTTGCTGGGCTGGGCCGCCGACCGGTTGCACTACGAATATTTTGCGGCGGCACCGGCGCCGGCAGCGAACAATGACGAGGCGTCTTTCGACATTCGGCTTGCACGGTCCGGTCGGGTCGTGCGGGTTTCGGCGATCCAGACCGTTATGCAGGCATTGGTTGCAGCCGGTGTCGACGTGCCGGTGTCGTGTGAGCAGGGCATTTGCGGCACGTGCCTCACGCGTGTGCTGGACGGTGAGCCCGATCATCGCGATCTGTTCCTCTCGCCTGACGAGCAGGCTCGCAACGATCAGTTCCTGCCCTGTTGCTCGCGCGCGAAATCCCGGATGCTCGTGCTCGATCTATAGCAGTGGAACGCACACCAGCCTGCCTCGACAGGCTGGGTCAAAAATCAGAACAAAAGGGCGGCTTCGCGCACGCCTTGCATTGGAGGAGTCATGGAGAAAAATATGACGTCGTCTGGAGACGCATCTAGCAGCGTCTGGTCTGCGAAGTCCTCTGCGGGCACAGAGGCCAGCAGTTACCGGTGGGTTGCCCTGTTCATCGTCTGGGCGGCGTTTCTCCTCAGCTACGTCGACCGGGTCGCGTGGAGTACGGTTGCGGCGCCCGTGGGCGCATCGCTTGGGCTCAAGGTCGCCATGCTCGGCGCGTTCGTGACAGCCTTCTATGTGGGCTACGTCCTGGCCAATGTGGTCGGCGGCATACTGACCGACCTGCTCGGCGGACGGTTAATGCTCACGTTGGCGCTGCTGCCGCTCGGTGTCTTCACATTCTGTTTCGGCTATACCCAATCGCTACTGGCCGGCATCGTGATTCAGCTTGCGATGGGTTTCGCCGCGGGAGCGGATTACTCGGCCGGCATGAAGATCATTCCTGCCTGGTTCACACGAGACCGTGGACGCGCGATGGGCATTTACACGACCGCCACCTCGCTGGCCGTGGTCATCGCCAATGCTTTCGTTCCGTCATTTTCCGCACAACACGGTTGGTCGAACGCTTTCCGGATACTCGGCATTGTGACGTTTGTGTGGGGTATTGTCGCGCTGTTGCTATTGAAGAACCGCCCGGCCAACGACCAGTCGCCTACGCGAAACAGCGCGAAAGAGATGCTCGGCCTGCTGCGTAACCGTAACCTGATCGTGCTGGCCGTTGCGGGATGCGGAGGTCTTTGGGCGACGGTGGGTTTCGGCGCCTGGGGCAATGCGTTAATGACCAGGCAGTACGGTATCTCACCCGTCGTGGCGGGCTCGATCATCGCGTCGTTTGGAATAGGGGCGGTCATCGCAAAGCCGACACTCGGCTGGATTTCCGACCTGCCCGGTGTGTCGCGCAAGTTGATCTCGATCCTGTGTCTGCTGGCGTTCACGGTCACACTGCTGGTTTTCGGAAGTTGCTCGACGACAATACAGTTCTATCTGGTTGCCCCGATACTTGGTGCATTCTCGTTCGGCTACCTTCCCGTTCTGATGGCTCAGATCAGCGATGCATCGGGCAAGCGCCTGGCCGGTGCCAGCGCCGGATGGACCAATGCTATCTGGCAGATGGGAAGCGCCGTTTCTCCTCTCGCGGTGGGGCATGTCTATGGCGGCACCCATTCGTTCATGCTTGCGCTCCTAACGCTTGCCGTTGGACCGCTGGTGGGTGCGGTTGCCATGTTCTTCGTCAGCAAACACATCGCCCGGGAATGAGGGTGGGGGAAAACTAGAGTGAGCAACGCAGATGCTTTCTTATTCTGGTTTTACTACGTTAATAATTTCGGATAACGAAATTAAAAATACATAATATTTAATAGAGACAGACAGTGAAATCGAATAACAGGAAACAGTCGTTGAAGCTTCTGCTCACTTGCGGTGTTGCAGGGAGCCTGGGCGTCGGTGCGCATGCACAATCTTCAGTGACCCTCTATGGCATCGTCGATTCCGGCGTCGAATACGTGAGTCATGCGTCCAAAACCGGATCGGGGGATCTGTTCAGGCTGAACACGGGCAACCGTATCAATTCGCGCTGGGGTCTGACAGGAAAGGAAGATCTCGGCAACGGCCTGCGGTCGATCTTCACGCTCGAGTCAGGTATTGCCATGAATAACGGCACGCTGCAGCAGGGTGGCCGACTGTTTGGTCGCCAGGCATTTGTCGGTCTCGAGTCGGATCGATATGGCTCCGTGATGGCTGGCCGTCAGATGACGCCGATGTACCGGTATTTCCTTTCACTCGACCCGCTGAATTATTCGAGCTACGGGCTTTCTGCTCAGGACTCACAGTTTGTTGGGCGAGCCGATAACTCCGTTGGGTACCTGGGTCATGCTGGACCGTTTGAGGTGAATGCGCTCTACAGCTTCGGCTACGATGCCACGGTCCCTAATGGGGCGCAGGTTCCGGGCGAGTTCCGGGTTGGCAAGGAGTACGACATCGGGGCACGCTATCGGCAAGGACCTTTCAACCTGACGTTCGCCTACGAACAGCGACAGGGCACGAGCGCTGCATCGGCGGATGATAGCGAGCGCCGGTACGTGGCTGGAGGATCCTGGCAAATCTGCAACGCGACTCTTTATGGCGGCTACGAACTCCTGCTCAATGCCGTTGCGGCTACCCTGCAGGTATCGCCGCCACAATATATCGCATTTGGTGGGGTACGTTATAAGGTCACGCCACAACTTCATCTCTCCGCGGCGTCCTACTATCACTCGTATCGCATGGTATCGGCCCACGCGCTAAGTTCCGGCGTCAATGCTGACTACTGGCTCTCCAAACGGACAGCGCTGTATACCGACGTGACGTACGTGATAAATAGTGCCAAGGCTGCACTGAGCGCGACGGGGTCCACTACGCCCGTGGCGACAGGCGCAAATCAGCTCGCGGTCGCAATCGGGATTGTGCACACGTTTTAGGTGGCTGGTATGGGCAGGGCTTGCGCCGACGGCACAAGCGATCCATCGATGCAGGATGGCGAACCGCTGCGGCGGCACGGGTGCCAGATTACGCTTCGGCCAGTACCTGTTTAATCGCTTGCTCGAAGGCTTCCACGGGTTGTTCGCCTGTCACCAGATGGCGACGGTTAAAGATGATCGCCGGCACCGAGTGGATATCCAACTCCTGGAATTGTTCTTCTTGCGCACGGACGTCCCTGGCATAGTGTCCGCTTCGCAGTCCCTTGCTTGCCTCCGCGGCTTCGAGTCCCACAGATTGTGCTGCTTCGACCAGGACGTCGTGGTTGCCAGGGTGCTTGCCCTCGGCAATGATAGGCCCGTAGTAATGCCAGTTTGTGCGGTAACTGCTTTCCTTTGATACCGGCCCAATGCAGCAGGCGGTGCGCATCGAAGGTGTTATAGATGTGCGTGCGCGGGCCGAAGGTAAAGCCAACGCTTGCGTCACGCTCGCGGATCATGGCCTGCGTTTCGGCGATCTGCTCCGGTGTGCGTCCGTATTTTTGCCGAGATAGTAGACAATGGTCTCGCCGTCCGGTCCCATCTGCGGATTTAATTCGAAGTGGTGCACGACGATTTGAGCATCAACCGCATTGCCCAAGCGCGATAGAGCAAGCTGGAGCGAGGATAGGCCGATCGCACACAAGGGCAGGCGATATCTGAGACGAAATCGATTGTTAGAAGTTGTGTCATTGCTTTCCTGACGGGGATAAAAGCGGCGGCGCGGCCGCATTGGTGCGAAGTTACAATCACACACGAAGTAGCCGGAATCTTCGATACTTGCAGGGCCGGGTTTCGGAGGCAATTCGAGGCGCTACCTCGATACATCGCCTCGGGTCCCGTACGGCTGAAAATTCGAACAGTCCATCAAGTCGTCGTCGCGTAGTCCGTCCAGATCGCTTCGCCAGAGAACCGGAAGTGACTAACATCGATGGATGTCGGAGAGTTTAGTGAAGCATTAAGCAAACGCCACGAAGCGAGTTCGTGGCGTTTGCTTATCAGCGAAATATGGCCCCGCCTGGACGGTCTTCCAGTTTCGCTATTCAACGTTCCAGTAGAACGCCGCCTGCGTGCTGCCCTTGCTGGCGACATTGACGGTCTTCGTCTGATTGCGGTTCTTGTAGCTCGCGTGCACCGTATAGCGGCCGGGACGCAGCTTGACCAGCATGAACGGGCCTTGCGAATCGGCGCGCAGCACCTCGTTGTTGTGAACATCGACGATCTGGACATGGACATCAGCGAGAAAGTCCGATGACGGCCCGATGAACTGCATCGACAGCGGCCAGTGGCTTCGCACGTGCTCCAGCGTCTTCGATTCGTCCTGGCCGACGCCGCCCGATACGTAGGACACGTCGCCCTGTTGCTGGATTTTCGGCAAGCTGCCGGTACTGCTGCTGTCAGTGACAATGCCGCCTGCCGCTCCAGTGGCCTGCGCCGCAAGCGCGCTGCCGGTGAGGCCGAACGTGAACGCCGCCGCGAGGGCCGAGGCGACAGCGATACGCTTGTTACTATGTGTTTTCATGGCATACCTCCTTACCCTGAACATCTGGATTGCACTGAAATCACGAGTGCGCGTCCCGCCCGCGTTACTCGACGAGACTGCGTCCTCCTCTTACAAACCGCATTCCCCTGGCCCGTCAATGGGATGATGTCGGCTGGGCCGACACTTCATGCCACCTGCCAGGACATTCCTTCACATACGGCTAGTACGCTTTCGCCGCGCTGCTTACCCAGGCTACGGCAGGCGCTATAAATATGATGAAAGTGCTCAGCCGTTTCATAGCGACCTCCTAAACAAATAGTGAGCACAGGTTTAACTCGCGAATCTGCCACGAAACTGCCAAAAAGCAGTACTGAATAACAAGTCGTTTACGCCTCTAATGAAGGTACGCGTTGCGTTGCCGAACTTTTTAAGGAAGGCGAACGGGCGTACGTGCTCCAGTTCGCCTGCCTGGCCTTTGGTAAACAAATCGAAACACGCAGCGCGCTGGCGCGACTGCCTGAGCGAGATCCAGAATAGGAACGCCCGCGCAAAATTTCAAGGGGTGCGCCCGATGGTCGCAGGACCGCGAAGGCTGTTGGGACGCCGCGAGTTTCGCTCACTGAATCGGCGGCACCGAGCCGAGTTTTTGTGCGAGCAAGCGTTCATAGACGCCAAAACTCAGGTCGACCTCGGCCTGCGCAACCGTGTTGACCGTCAGAATCAGCTGATCAGGCAGCAAGCCAAGGACCGTAGCCAGCGCCACCTCTAATTGTGCGGCGCAAAGGCGGTCTTCCGCCATGGTGGTTCCGACAAAGATGTCATACGCCCTGTCCCGATCTCGAAACACGACTTCCACGAGCCGCGCGCGATCGCTCATGTTGTTTTCGATCGCAAGACGCGCCACGTCGGCAACCGTGCGTAACGTCTCCGTCGGAAAACCTAGTGTCGAGCGCAGCCTCACCCGGTGTTTGCCCAGCGTCAGCCATTCCACGTCGAAATCCATACTTGTCTCCTTGTGAAAAAACTCAATGCGCGCCGAGAATAAGGGCGACAGAGCGGATTTCAAGACCCGCGCGACGTGACTCTGCGGTCATCCGAAGCAACCCCTTGAAATTTCGCGCGGGCGTTCCTATTCTGGATCTCGCTCAGGCAGTCGCGTTATCGCGCTGCGTGTTTCGATTTGTTTGCCAAAGGCCAGGCAGGCGAACTGGAGCGCGTACGCCCGTTCGCCTTCCTTTCGTGAGTGAAAAGGAGGATACGACCATGAGTGATCTCTGCTTCGGGAGCGACCTCTTCAGCGAGTTCGATCGCTTGCAGCGACGGATCGATGAGCTTTTCGGGGGCTTCCCGTCAAGCATCCGGGCCGTCAGACGCGGTGCTTTCCCGCAAGTCAACCTCGGCGTCACCGACGACACCATCGAGATCGTCGCGTTCGCGCCCGGCATGAAGCCGGACGACCTGGACGTTTCGATCGACAAGGGTATGTTGATGATCAGCGGCGAGCGCAAGCCAGCAACGTCCGATGACGATAGCGACCGGAAGGTCTACGCCGGGGAGCGCTTCGCCGGCACCTTCAAGCGGGTTATCGAACTCCCGCAGAACGCTAACCCTGACAAGGTGCAGGCGCGTTATGTGGACGGCTGTCTGTGCGTGACGGTGAGCAAGCGCGAGTCGTCCAGGCCCCGGCCGATTACGGTCCAATGATTTGAGGAGAGAGCCATGAGCGATACCACTCAAGTTATCGAACGCGAACAGCAAACCAGCGTGACGCCGCGTACGCAGGCGAAGTCCGCGGAACGCAGGGCGACCATCGTGCCGGCCGTCGACGTCTTCGAGGACCCAACGGGCATCACGGTTGTGGCCGATCTGCCCGGCGTTTCGAAGGAACGGCTCGATGTGAAGGTGCAGGACGGCAACCTCGTGATCGAGGCCGAGGCCCGCGTGCCGACACCCGACGGCTTGCGGCTGCGGCACGCCGAAGTACAGGCACCGGCCTACTTCCGGGCCTTTAAGCTGAGTCCGGACTTCGACACAGCCAGGATCGAGGCGAATCTGCAGGACGGTGTGCTGAAGCTGTACATCCCGCGCCGCGAGGAAGCACGGCCTCGTCGCATCGAGGTCAGGGCCGGGTAACCCGGAGCACACCATCACGACAATGAGGAAACCTGGTGGCGCGCCGTTGGGCGCCACCATTGCACTTCTGGGAGTTTGCAATGGAAAGCGTCACACAAGAGTTCTGGAAAGGGCACCAGATCAATATCCGTACAGTGCCGGTTCGACACATTCAAACGCCGGTATCTGCCCCTGACGGCTACGTGGCGATCGTGCAGATCTGCATGAACGGCGACGTGCTGGCGGACTGGCACCTGCCGCGTTACGGGGAACGGTGGCGCAGTCAGCAGGAAGCTGAGCGCGAAGCGATGCAATATGCCGTTCACCTGATCAATCTCGGTGTGTTGGGTGAGCCGGTGCAAGCGTTGGATTTGGCCGCGTAGCACGCTTGAGCGACGTCGAACTTTTCCAGGGGCACTTCACACCAATCATGATGAAATTTGTAGGAGGATGAAATGAACACTGACCTGAGTAAATGGAACCCGTTCAAATTCCTGCGCAAAGCGCAAACCGAAAAAAGCGGCGAACAATCGTCGTCCGGCACGCCAACGTCGAAGCAGTGGCTGGCCGAGTGGCCCGACGTGTCCCGGCTCTTTTCGTCGGATCCGTGGCGGGTGATCGGCGAAATGCTGCACGATCCGTTCGCGGGCGTCGGTGGTCTTGACCGATGGTTCGGCGATTTCAGTTCGTCGCGGTTCCAGCCGCGCATCGATGTCGTCGACGATGGCGACGCGCTGCGCATCACCGCCGAGCTGCCGGGCATGGATCGCGAGGATTTGCAGACATCCATTGAAGAGGGCGTGCTGGTCCTGCGTGGCGAGAAGAAGCAGGACACGAGGAGCGAGGAAAACGGCTGCTACCGGCTGGAGCGGTCGTATGGCTCGTTCACTCGAACGATTCCGCTGCCCGATGGGGTCGACGTCGACAAGGTGGATGCGAAGTTTGACAAGGGCGTCCTGGAGCTTCGTTTGCCAAAATCGGCTTCCGCGCGCTCCGCGGTCAGGAAGATCGAGATCAGATGAGTTCTTCGGCGCGTAGGGTTGAACGGTAGCGTGCCGCGGGCGGCGTGGCATTTACTCGCCACGCCGCCCGGCGACACTGTGGGATCAACGCCGCTAATGGCAGTGCACGCGGGACGCTCGGCAGAGGCTCGCAAACGTGTTCCAACGAACAAGAAAACCTGGACGCAAACAGGCGTAGCTGGAAACAAGCCGACTATGGCAGCAACCATGACCAATCCTGAGGTGCACTATGAATGAGAAAAGAAATATGATCCGCAGAGCGATGGACGGACTCCGGTTAGAGCCGCGCGTCCTCGGCTTTTACGAGCACTTCGAACAGGCTGTCGCTCATATTCTGAGCGTCGTCATTTCCGTGATCATTGCCATATCACTGTGGCAACTCATTCGCGCGGTAGTCGCATTGCTCCTGTTGAAAGCGCTGAACCCGCTGGATCACGCGGTGTTCCAGACGGTCTTTGGCATGATCATGACCTTGCTGATTGCAATGGAGTTCAGGCACTCCATCATTCGCGTGATGCTTCGACGCGATCATATCGTGCAGGTGAAAACGGTCGTGCTGATTGCTTTGCTCGCGATCGCGCGCAAATTCATCATTCTTGATCCGAACAGCGATCCTTACCGAATTGGCGCGCTGGCCGGCGCACTTCTGGCTCTGGGTGGGGTCTATTGGCTCATGCGTCAGCGCGATGACCCGGTTGAAGCGGAAGGCTTCCGGGAATGACATTGACTGTTGGCGCTCTGACAGCGGGGGCACCGGCCAGATTCAACCGAAGGAGTTACGGGCCGGGGTCGGGAGTGTTCCTGCCGCCTGCCGTAAGCGGACACCCACGCCGCGGCGCCGATCGACCTTTACTCGCCGCGGGAGTGCGGAAAGGCCCGGAAACGCTGAATCAGCGAGTAAGGGCCGGCTGTCTCTCACGGGTCGCGTCCTGCCGAATGCAGATTTGCGCGGCTCACATTTCGTATGTCCTTTGCATGAGGCAGGGCGCGGCCATCTGTGGACGTTGGCGGCAACAAATGGACCGCCATCGCATAGATTCTGTTTAATTTACGACTATTTTATCTGTCTTTGATCCCGCATTGGCGTGGCGGCGACGGCATCGAACCTGACCGATCACAGGCCCCTTCCTGTCGCCGAGCAATAGGCCGGCAGTCTCCCGCCGAGCTTCACGCCTGTCGACACGATTCTGACGGCTTCTGCGCGGGCGATGAATACCGAATAGCCCTCGTCCAGCACCGCCAGCGATACCGATTCCTGCAATTCGTCGCGGGCATTCGCGAGAATGCGGTTGTGCCGCGCACGAGACGTTCCTGCAAGCCGGCCTACTCGACGAAGATTTCTTCAGCGATGCCTTCGTTCACACCGATATCCGCCTCTAGAAGCGGCGTAACACCTTCTTGGAATAATCACAGGAGACAAACACCGTGGCATCCTCCCTCATCGACGTAGTCGAGGTCATCGAACGTCAGAATGTCGGCGCTGGTCAGTGCCTTGTGGTGCTGTTGTGCGCGCTGCTAATGTTCCTCGATGGTTTCGACACGCAGGCGATCAGCTACATCGTCCCCGCGCTTTCCAGCGACTGGCATTTGTCGCGCGAAATTCTCGGCTCGATCTTTTCCGCCGCGCTCGTTGGCTTGATGGTCGGCAGCACGTTCTGGCTCGAGGATCAGGGCGAAGCGCGCGCGAGCGTCGCGGCGCTGGGCATCGGACGGCTCGGCGGCATCGCGGGGCCTCTAATCGCGGGCATGCTGTACTGCGCGCACTGGACGCCCGTGGACATCTTCCGCTTCTCGGCGTGGCCCGTGCTCGTTGCCGGAATCGGTGTGTTCGTGATGGGGCGCATCTACGGCTCCCGTCCCGTTGTAGTGGAAACGAGCGCTACGCACTGAAGCAGAAGCAACCCCGCGCCTGCACTCACACCCACACAGGCTATGGGCATTCAGCCGGAGGGCGTTCGCTTTCCGGCTGACCAGGCGAAGTACCACCTTAAAAAAAGCCACTTAAAAACCTCAGCGACGTCTGCCGTTTTCTCGTTCTGACGCGAGAACGACAACATCAACAACCCGTCGGTGTCGGTACTCGACAGTGCGCTTTCACTGGGCCAGGCCGGTTACGTGACGCCAAGCCGAGGTCCCGTGACCAGCGGCTACGCTTCGGCGAATGTGTGGCAGATTTTCGGCGCGGCAGTGTCGTACAGGGTCGGGCAGGGCAGTATCGGGTTCGTTTATACGAACGCCCGCTTCCAGGACATCCGGCGCACCGCTTCCACCCCGAACACGGGCAACGCGGCCTTCAATAGCTATGAGATCAACGGCCGTTACTACAACACGCCCGCGCTGACGATCGGCGCGTCGTTCGATTACACCAGAATGCGCGGCGCAAAGTATCGGCAGATCGATTTCTGTCCGAATTACTCGCTTTCGAAGCGCACTGACCTGAACCCGCCCGGCGTGTGGCAGTACGCATCAGGTGTCGATTCCACGGGCCACGCAGCGGTCGCGGCGATCAGCACGCTGTGCCAGTCGTCGACACCTACGCAGGTTGCGGTAAAGCTGTCATTGCGACATCGATTTTGAGCGGTCAGAGGGCTTTAATTATTAGCTTACGAGAAACGTCGAGATGGCAATTTTGTCATTTAAAACATGGCGTGCCAACTGTGTCTCGGTGTTTTCTCTAGTAGATATTATTAGGTTACTAAGAATAAATTGTGGGTATCTGCTCGAGCCTCGCCATCGGCGAGCGCACTGAGGTGTCCAACCAGAAAGGGGCGTGCGTGGAATTGACAACCGATGTGGCAGCGGGTGCCGTCCGACGTAGCCGGATTTCCGGTAAATGGTTCATCATCGGCGGCGCGGTTATCGTAGTTTCGTTGCTCGCTCTGATCCCGCTGACCTTTCTCTTCTGGCAGAGCTTTTTCACGCCGCAGATCGCGGATTCACCGGCCGTCGCCACAATCGGCAACTACGTCACGGCATTCGCCAGTTGGGAAACGCTGCGCACATTGCTGACGTCCCTGCGCTTTGCTTTCGGCGCCGCGCTCGTCTCGTTCGCGATCGGCACCGTGCTTGCGTGGATCATCGAGCGCACGAATACGCCATTTCGCAAGCTGTTTTATGCGATCACGATCGTGCCGCTGATCATTCCCAGCATTCTCTTCACCATTTCGTGGATCTTCCTCGCGAGCCCGAAGATCGGTGTCCTGAATGTCGCGCTCACGACGCTGTTCGGGATCACCAAACCTGTGTTCAACATCTACAGCATCGGCGGCATGATCTGGGTTGACGGGCTGCATTACTCGACCATGGCGTTCCTGCTGATGTCCGCCGCATTTCGCGGCATGGACCCCTCGCTCGAAGAATCGTCGCTGATGTGCGGTGCGGGCATCGGCCGAACGATGTGGCGCATCACCTTGCGGCTTGCGTTGCCGGCCGTCGCGTCGACGCTCCTGATCCTGTTCGTGCGGGCGCTCGAATCGTTCGAGGTGCCCGCTCTGATCGGCCTGCCGGTCAAGCTCCAGGTGTTCACTTCGTCGATCTATGAAGCGATCGAACAGTATCCGAGCCAGATCGGTCTCGCATCGGCGTACTCGATGCTGCTCGTCGTGATTACGTCAGCGTGCCTGTATCTGCAGGCGCGTGTCACCGGCCGCAACGACCGTTTTGCCACGATGACCGGTAAAGGCTTTCGGCCACGCGTCGTCGATATCGGCCGCTGGCGCTTTGTCACGGTGGGTATCTTCTTTGTGTACTTCCTGCTGCTCGTTGCGTTGCCGTTTGTCGTGCTGCTCTGGTCGTCGCTGCAAAAGTACTATCGTTCGCCGTCGCTCGACGCGCTGCATCATCTCTCGTTCGATGCTTATCGTTACATTCTCCATCTGTCCGTGCTGCGCGGCGCGGTCGTGAACAGCCTGGTGCTGTCGATTGGCTGTGCGACGGCTGTCATGCTGCTGAGTGCGGTGGTCAGCTGGATCGTGATCAAGACGAAGCTGCCAGGCCGTGCATTGCTCAATCATCTGGCCTCGTTGCCGCTCGTATTTCCGGGGCTCGTACTCGGGCTGTCGTTCATGATCGTGTCGTTGAAAGTCGACATCGGCATCTATGGAACGCTGTGGATCCTGCTGCTCGCGTACATCACGCGATTCATGCCGTATGGCATGCGCTATACGTCGACCTCGATGACGCAGATTCACAAGGAACTGGAAGAGTCCGCCGCAATGAGTTGTGCGACGTGGACCACGACGTTTTACCGGATCGTCTTGCCGCTGCTCAAGCCCGGCCTGCTGGCGGGCTGGATCTACGTCATGATCGTATCGATTCGCGAGTTGTCGAGTTCGGTGCTGCTGTATAGCCCGGGCTCCGAGACGGTGTCGATCGTGATCTGGGAGTTGTGGCAGAACGGGCAATACGTCGAGCTGTCGGCGTTGAGCGTGATGCTCGTGATCGCATTGCTGGCGCTCGTCTCGCTCGCACAGTACGTGGGCGGGAAATTCGGCGTGAAGGCCAATCACCGCTAAAGCGCTTCACTTTTTGTCTGACGCAGGAACGCATTTTCCGGAGAAAGACGTGCTGAGTGTACAAGCCTTGAACACCGAATATGTAGACGGCAACAACGTGCGGGTACGCGCGGCATGCGACGTATCGTTCGATGTGCCCGCCGGCAAGCTGTTTACACTGCTGGGCCCGAGCGGCTGCGGCAAGACCACGACATTGCGCTCGATTGCTGGGCTCGAAAAGCCCGTTGGCGGCTCGATTTTAGTGAATGGCGTGACGATGTATTCGTCGCGCACCGATACCTTCGTGCCGCCGAATCGACGGCAGTTCGGCATGGTGTTCCAGTCGTATGCGATCTGGCCGCATATGAGCGTGTTTCGCAACGCCAGTTTTCCGCTGGAAGTCGGTGCGAGAAAGTACTCCAAACGCGAGATAGAAGAGAAGGTGATGCGCGTGCTGACGGCAGTTGGGCTTGATCATGTCGCCGATCGCGATGCGACACGGATGTCGGGCGGTCAGCAGCAACGGCTCGCGCTGGCGCGCGCGCTGGTGATGGAACCCAAGTTGTTGCTGCTCGATGAGCCGCTGTCGAATCTCGATGCAAAACTGCGCGACAAAATGCGTTTTGAACTCAAGCGGATGCAGCGCGAGCTGCGCATCACGACGATCTACGTGACGCACGATCAGGAGGAGGCACTGGCGCTGTCGCATGAAATCGCGGTCATGAAGGAAGGCCAGATCGTGCAGAAGGCAGCGCCGCGAGATATCTACGATTTGCCGAATAGCCGCTTCGTGGCGGACTTTGTCGGCTCGACGAATTTCATTGACGGCACCGTCCGGCATTGCGAAGACGATAGCGGCAACATCGTGATTGATTCTGCTATCGGTACGATGGCGGTGGCCAACGCGGTCGAATGCCGTGACGGCGAAGAAGTGGTGATCTCGCTGCGTCCGGAAAACGTGCTCGTGCACGAGACGCGTGAAGCCGCGCAAGGGCAGCGCAACATCTTCGAAGGGACGGTCCATGCGAAGGTGTTTCTCGGCGAGACGCTGGACTTCCAGATCAGCATCAATGGCCAGATCGTGCTCGCGCGTGTGCATCCTTCACATAAGACGCCGGTCGGTCAGCCGATCTGGTTTTCGGTCGATCCGGCGAGCTGCATTGCGCTGCGCAACGAACGCGCTTGATTGCGATTGATTCTGATGCAGTGAGATGTTTCGCTCGCAATGCCTGCGGATCAAGTGGGCATTTGCGAGCGTTCTATTTTCAACAATTCAAGCCGATGCGTGCAGGAAAATCTGATTGAAGGTTTTCGTCCACGCCATCTTTTCTTTCAGCGGCATCGCCGGATCCACTAGCGTCATCTTCATACCCTGCAGCGGCGACGCTACCGTTCTGTTGGTCGGCACGTAGTCGAGCGACGCAAGAATGCGCTGCGCGTCGACCGAGAGCAGATAGTCATACATCAGCAACGCTGCCGCGGGATGCGGCGCGTGATTCGTCACGGCGATGCCATTCGCTCGCGCGGCGGCAGGCTCCATCAGAAACCAGTCGATCGGCGCGCCTTTGCGTTTCGCCTGCGCAGGCATGTAGTTATAGACCTCGAGGCCGAGCGGCACTTCGCCCGCTGCAACGAGATTGGTGAGCAGCGAATTGCCGACCCGGGCCGATACTCCGTTCCTGTCGACAAGCGTTCTGAAAAATTCGATGCCGTTCTCACGGCCCATCTGCGTGGCTACGGTTGCAAACCAGTCGGCGCTCTTTGCTTCGATGCCGAGCTTGCCTTTCCAGCGAGGCGCGAGCAGATCGTCGAAAGTTTTCGGCAGATCGCTCCGCTGAATCAGGCTCGTGTTGTACGCCTGCACCCAGACCGACAGCATGGTCGAGGCCCATTGGCGATGAGCGGGAATCGTCTCCGGCATCAGTTGGTCGAGCACCGGCGACGCGACGGGTTGCAATAACTTTTCACGGCGCAATGCGTCGAGAAACGAAGAGCCCGTGTGCACGGCGTCGACGATATAACGCCTGCCTTGTGCCTCGGCGACACATCGTTGCACGACCTGTTCGTCGCCGGCGCGCCACACGTTGACCTTGATGCCGTAGCGGCTTTCGAATGGATCGATCAGCGGTGCAATATCCGACTGCGCGATCGAGGTATAGAACGTCAGTTCACCTTCGTCTTTCGCCGCGCGCAGGACGCGCTCGGTGCGATCGGCGCCGGTGTACTGGGTGAGCGCCATATTCGGCGAGATTTTCTCGGCCGCCCACGCCAGATTCATTGAACCGGCGAGAGGCCAAAGCGCGCACAGCTTCATCACCGAGCGTCGGGTAGTCATGTTGTCTCCATGTGTTTTTATAGTAGACGGTACAGCGCGGTTCTTCTACGACGGGACTTCGAAGTTGCTGCGCCACACTGCATCGAGTCTGCTGAATGCATCCGCGTCGAACGGCGGGGTGCCGGACACACTGCACAATTCTTCCAGCTGATTGCGCGCGGAAAAACCACCGAGCACGGTCGTGACGCCGGGATGTGAGAGGACGAATCGATACGCGGCCTGCGCGAGCGTCAAACCCGCTTCCTGTGCGAGGAAGCGCAATTGCGCCGCCTTGTGCTGCGCGTCGAATGTTGCCAGCGATTCCAGGTCGACACCGCGCGCGAGCGGATGGCGCTGCGCCCCCGACACGCTTTCATCGGTCAGAAAGCCGCCTGCCAGTGCACTAAAAATAGCCGCGCCGGTGCCGCGCTGCGCTGCGGCTCCGATCACGTCGCCACCATCCCGGTCCACTGCCAACCCAGGCGGACACGGCATCCCTGCCGTCGGATTGAGCAGCGTATAGGACACGTTGATCATGCTGAAAAGGCCGGTATCCAGTAGCGTTTGAACTTCCGTAGCGTCGTTGCCGCGGCAGATGAAGCCGATGTGGCGCGCCTTGCCGTCTCGCAGAATGCGCTGCAAGCCGTCGAGCGCGCCGTTAGGGCGCAGGAAATCGTCGAGGCTCAGCGTCTTATAGCCGCGTCCTTCGAGCGCGGTCGGACCGGCGCGCGGCCCATTGTGAATCTGCAGAATGTCGAGGCATTCGATGCCGAGGCGCCGCAGGCTCGCCTCGGTCGAGCGGACCACGTGCCCCGCAATATCGTCGAGATCGTTCACGCGGACCTCGACCTTCGAATTGATCAGTGGCCGCACGCCGAGTGCCTTCAGCACGGCGCCGAGATTTTCTTCAGCAGCGCCGTCAGCGTAGTCCGGCGCATTGTCGAAATAATTGATGCCGAGCTCGAGCGCGCGTTCGACGATCGCACGCTGCTCGCTGAAGTTGCCGCGCACCATCAAGCCCGCGTTGCCACCGCAGCCGAAGCCGATCTCCGAGACTTCGAGACCGGTCATGCGTATCTTTCTGTAGTGCATCGTTCGTTCCTCGCCCGCCATGGACGGCGCGCAGCACGCACGATTGCGTCATCGCACGCGCTGCGCGTGGGGAAAGTGATACCCGCTTGTCGTCAACGTAAAGCAGCCTGGTTCAGCCGTTCGCGTCGGCGCCTTCGCATGCTTCGCGTCCTGCCGTTTCGAACTCTTCGATCTGCCGATGCAGGTCCTTCACGAGTTCGAGCGCGGGACCATAGCGATCGGCGTCGTCGTTGAAGAAGCCGCGGTGATATAGCTTGCGGAAATTGTGCTTCAGAAGCGGTTGACTGTAATCGGGTGCACTGCCTGAACCGTAGATGATCTCCGGCGACTCGCGATAGAAGTTGATCGGCTCCAGTCCTTCTTCCACACGGCGAATCTGCTCGTCGAGTTGACGGCGTAGCAGCACGATCGGAATGTCGGTGCGGCCGAGCAATTCGGCGCTGCGATCGGTGATGGCGCCTTGTGCGTCCCACACCAGCGCGTCCTGCGCGAGCACGTAGTCGAGAATGGGTTTGCCGTTTTCGTCGAAGCGCGGCGGTTCGTACCAGGGCACGGAATCCTGCTTCGGTGCCTCGACGCCCGGTGGCGCGGCATAAACCTGATAGCAGATGTGATACGTGTGGGTGTCGTCGACCGGTACGCGAATCTGATACTCGCTGCGCGGCGCGCCGGTCTTGCCGGTCTGTGTGAAGAACGGAAAGATCACGGCCGAATGTTCGCGCGTGTAGTCCGAGTCGGCGCCGAGATCCTTCGCATAGCGCACGCCCTTGGCGATGCCGGTTTCCGTTTCGCTCGCGTACAGTTCCTTGATGCCGATGCCGGTCTTCAGGCGCGTGTGCAGCGTATGTTCGGCATGCGCCGTGGCTTCTTCATAGCGGCCTTGCTGTTCGAGAACGTACTGGAACATGTGGCCATGCGCCCACGCACTATGGGTCGGGTCGCCGGTGTTTTCATGACACTGCAGCCAGTTGCAATTGATATGCATGATGCCGATCTGGCGGATCGCATTCGGCCACACGAACAGGTCCCAGCGGGGCAGAGCGGGTGCAGGGGCTGGGCCGAGGTAGGCGAACACAAGGCCGCCAAGTTCTTGCACCGGATACGCCTTCAGCTTCTGCCTGATTTCGCCGCGCGGCGTGGCTTCCATCGGCCGCTCGACACACTTTCCCCCTTCGTTGAAGAGCCAGCCGTGATACGGGCAGCGCAAGCCGCATTCGTCCGGAATGCCGAATTGCAGATCTACATTGCGATGCAGGCAACGGTCGCCGACGAGGCCGAGCGTGCCGCTCTTGTCCTTGTACAGCACGAGGTCTTCGCCCAGCACGCGGACCTTGCGTACCGGGTTGTCGTCGAGTTGCGAATAAGGGGCAATCGGAATCCAGTAGCGGCGCATCAGTTCGCCGCCGGGCGTGCCCGGACCCACGCGCGTGAGGCGCTCGTTCATCGCTGCGGTCAGCATGTCGTCTCCAGATATTGGGGGGCGATTGCGGTGCTGGCGTGAAGCTGCCGCACCGTGTCTGCAGGTTCAGAATAGGTTGCGTCTGGTGGTCCGTCAAGCGGCACAAATTCTGTTCGACAGAACGCGCGAGGCGGCGTATAAACGCGTCAATGGACGGATGATGGAGGCCCAGGGTGGAGACCGAACTCGCAGTACCCAAAACCGAAGAGGACGAAGGCCGCACGCGCGTCGAGGCCGTCGAACGGTCGCTGTCGCTGCTGCAATGTTTCAGGCAGCCAGGCGAGGCGCTATCGCTTGCGGTGCTGGCGCAGCGCTCTTCGTTATACAAGAGCACGATTCTGCGGCTTACCGCATCGCTCGTGTACATGAAGTTTCTGGAGCGCGATGCGGCGGGAAAATATCGGCTCGGCTCGGAGTTGCGTCGGCTCGGTGCGTTGAGCGCGGCGCCGGTGAGCGTCGAATCGCTGGTGCGGCCGGCGTTGCAGAAGCTGTCCACATTCACGCGCGAAACCGCATCGTTCTACGTGCGTGACGGCGACGAGCGCATCTGCCTGTATCGCGTGAACTCGCAGCGCTCGGCGCGGCACCACCTGGACGAAGGCTCGCGTCATCCGCTCAAGGGGGGCGCGGCCGGCAAGATTCTCTGCGCCTACGACCCACAATTCGCAAACGACGAAACGTTCGAGGCGATTCGTACACGTGGCTGGGTCGTCTCGAAGGGCGAGCGCGATCCTGACCTTGCGGCTATCGCCGTTGGCCTGACCAACGAGAACCATGAATTGCTCGGCGCATTGACCGTGTCGGGTCTGCTTACGCGCTTCACGCCGGATCAGATCAAGTCGTTTCGCAAATTGCTGATCGACACAGCGAATGAGCTGCGGCCGCGTTTGCCGCCGCTTTCCATCATCAACCAGGATCACGGCGCATGAAGTTCCGCACGCCACGTTTCTTCGAAGCAATCTGAGGTTTGCAATGGATACGACCGCGACAGAACCCGTCCGTACAGCGGATGCCGGCGCACCAGGCACGATCGAGATGCGCCTGACGTCGATCCGCTACGCGGCGGACGACATCAACCTGTATGAAATGCGTCGGCCCGATAACGCGGTGCTTCCGGCCGCCGGACCCGGCGCGCACATCGACGTGCACCTTCCGAACGGCATCATGCGGCAGTACTCGCTCGTGACGGCGGACGGTGATTCGCGCGCTTACGTGATCGGTATCAAACGGGACCGCGCCAGCCGGGGCGGCTCCATATTCATTCACGACAGACTGCGCGTCGGACAGACATTGACGGTTGGCGGTCCGCGCAACAATTTTCCGTTGCTGGAAACGGTCGAGCATACGGTGCTGGTCGCGGGCGGCATCGGCATCACGCCGATCTGGGCGATGGCGCAACGCCTGCTGAAACTCGGCCGCTCGTTCGAATTGCACTATGCGTGCCGTGAACGGCGCGAAGCCGCGTTTCTCGAGCAACTGGCCGCGATGCCGCAGGTGCACCTGCACGTCGACGCGGAAAGCGGCGGACGGCCGCTGGAGATCCCTGCAATCGTGGCAGCCGCACCGCAAGGCGCGCATTACTACTGCTGTGGCCCGCTACCGATGCTGAACGCGTATGAAGCCGCTACGGCTTCGCTCGACGCCGCGCAAGTACACGCCGAATACTTTATGCCGAGGGCCGCAGTCGCCTGCGAAGGTGGTTATGTGGTCGAACTGCAGCGCACCGGGCAGACGTTCGCGATTCCTGAGGGCAAGACGATCCTGCAGGTGTTGCGCGAAGGCGGTGTCGCAGCGCCGTATTCGTGCGAAGAGGGGATTTGCGGCGCGTGCCAGGTGAAGGTCGTGGCGGGCACGCCTGATCACCGCGACAGTGTATTGTCGGACCGCGAAAAGCAGGCGGGCGACACGATGCTGATCTGCTGTTCCGGTTCGAAGTCCGAGCGGCTCGTGATCGACTTCTGAACGCGTGGCTTTGAAGTGAAGCATGTCTCGCAAGAGACATGCTTCACAGGGTTCGGCTATCGAAGTAAATCAGCTGGCCGTCGAGCCGGATTTCGCGTGTTCTGCCGCGACTCCGCCGATGTCGCGCGTGCCGGGCGCGATATCGCGAGGGCTGCGCTGCTCCGGATAAACATACGGACCCAGCCGGCAGATCGATACGACCGACACCAGCACGAGCCCGACGAACACCCACAGCGCGACGTGATACGAATGCAGCAGGTCGTAGCACAGACCTGACGCGAAGATCATGATGCCCGCGCCCCAGCCCCAGCAGGCCCACATGCCGCCGCATACGCGGCCGAACAGCCGCAGGTCGAAATAGCGGCTGACGATAAATGTAATGATGTCCGCTTCCGCGCCGATGCTCACGCCGATCAGCGCCGCCGACACCATCGCCGCCGCGCCGGTAGCGCCCGCCGCGAACATGATCACGCCGCACAGCGTCAACGCGAATGACATCGCCGCGACATAGGGCGCGTGAACGCGATCCATCAGGTAACCGGCAAACAATCGACCGAACGCCGACGTGAGTCCGGCGATCGACAGCATGCCCGCGGCAGTGCGCACCGTTTCGCCGCGATCGGTCATCATCGGTACGAGCTGCGATAGCAGAGCGAGCAACACGCCCGACATGCAGAAAATCGCAATCCCCAGCAGCCGGAATGTGCGGTCCTGCTTGAAGATGCTCCATAGCGACGGCAGTTTGTCCGCCGACTGGTGGGCGCGGCGCATCAGTTTCGCATCGAGATCGGGCGGCATTTTGACGAGGAAATAGAGCGCCGGAATCGACACGGCCGCCATCAGTGCTGCCACGCCGAGATAGCCGGTGCGCCAGCCGAAGTGGCGCAGCAGATAGCCCGCGTATTGCGGCATCAGCATCGCGCCGACCGCGGTGCCACCCACCGCCAGCCCCAAGGCAAGGCCGCGCCGATGATCGAAACGCGCGCATACTACCTTAGCGTACGGCAGCGCATTACTGCCGGGCGCAAAAAAGCCGACCATCACGAACACGAGACAGAACAGCGGCAACGAAACGGGTATGACGCCGACCAGTGCGATCGACAAGGCGAACATCGCCAGAAAGAACAACGTGGGCCGTCGCACGCCAAAACGGTCGATCAGTGAACCGAGCACGATCGTCCCGGGCCCCATCGCGAATTCGAAAATCGTGAGGCCCAGCGATACTTGAGCGCGGCTCCAGCCGTTCTGCGCGGCAATTGCCTTGATGAAGGTGCCGAACATGAACGCCGAGATGACGCCCGCGCCGACCGAAAGGCACAAGGCGCCGCCGACGACGGTCCACCATCGATTGATATCCTGCTTCAACTGTCTCTCTCCACATCGTATATCCGCGTCTGCGTCTTGGCGGCAGTTAGGTCGCGGTGCGAGGTTGCCACGCAGGCGGCCGGCGTTGTGCCGCTGCCGCCTGCGCGTTTCATGAATAATGCCGGTATTCAGGACGCGCCGAGCGCGTCGAGCAAGTCTCCGAGATATTCGCTGCTGCTTGCGAGAACCACCATCATGCACCAGGGGCGCAACAGATCGGCGGTATGAGAACGGGATGTGGCTGTTGCATTGCTTGTGTCGGCCGGATGCGCGGACGCTGGCCGGAGCACTGCCGATACCGTCACGCCGAGCCTGCGCCAGGTTTGCGCGGCGAGCGCGGCGGCCGTTGCATCGTCGCCTTCGCGTCCGACGATGATCGCGAGATCCGGTGCGCCCAGCCATGTCGCGATCGCACTGGACGCTGCATTCATTTCGCGCGGCCAGTCATGACCCTGCATGCCGTCGGTGCTGAGCAGCGCCGCCAGTTCGCTTGCGCTCGAGAACTGCACGTCCGAGCCGTATGCGCGGACAGCCGTGCGCGTTTCATCGTCATGCCCATCGAGCGCGACGACCCGTACAAGGCGTGGCGTCGAATTCGCCGCACGGATGCGAAAACGCGCTTCGGGCGCCTGTGTCGCCACGGATACGGCAGACACGGCAGGCGTCGACGAGGCGAGGTGAGGGCGCATTACATCCATGGATCGATCGTCATATGAATGGCATCCTCGACACCTTCGCCACGCAGCGTGCGCAACGCGAGGTCCGTTTCCGCGAGACCAAACGTGTGCGTGCTCATGCGCGTGACCTGTTGGCGATCGGCGGCGATCAACTGAAGCGCAAGTTCGACTGACTGATAGCTATGCCCGCGCATGCCTTTCACGGTCAGAAAGCGCGCGATGATCATGTCGCTGTTGAACTCGGGGATTGGCTTGCGTTTCTGGCCGCCGAGAATCACGGTGCCGCGTTTGCGCGCCAGCTGGATCGCGGTCGTGACCGTGGCGGTGCCGCCCGAAGCGCAGTCGATGGTGAGATCGGCCATTGCGCCGCCGGTCAGATCGGCGACCCGCTCGAGCACGTCTTCAGTATCGACGGTAATGGTGTGATCCGCGCCGAGCTGCTTCGCGAGTGCGAGGCGACGCTGATCGGTCGGGGTGGAAAGTCCCGTTACGATGATTTGCGCCGCACCCGCTTCACGGGCCGCGATGACGCACGATAGCCCTTGCTGCCCCGGCCCCTGGATCACGACCGTCTGCCCCGGCCCCGCGCCGCCCTGCAGATAGGCCCATTCGATACCGTTACCAAGCGGCAGCGCGAGCGCCGCATGTTTGGGCGCCACCTTCGACGGCACGCGATGAAACACCGTATTCAGTTCAAGAAACTGATACTGGCTGAAGCCGCCCCAGAAACCGGGCTCGGTACGTAAGCCGGTTGCGCCATAACGCATGCCGCCGAGCCGCCAGTCGGTTGCATCGCACAGACGGAATTCATTGCTCAGGCAGTACTCGCAGTGGCCGCACGGAAGATACTCTTCGAGCGCGACGTAGTCGCCTTCCTTCAGGCCCCAGCGTTTGCGCGCGAGTTCGCCGGCTTCTTCAATGTGCCCGACGGATTCGTGTCCCAGGATTAGCGGCCCGCGGCTCTGCGGCAATTGCTGATAGTAGGGGCCGTCGCTGCCGCACACGCCGGTGATGGCGACGCGCAGCAGTCCCGTCGACGATGTAATGGCAGGCCGCTCAAAACGGCGGATTTCAGTGCGCCCGGGTTCGACGGCCACGGCCGCGCTGAAGCTCGCGGATGAAGGCGAGGGCGAGGGCGAGGGTGAAGACACAGCGGCTTGCGATTGCAATGGGTTCATACCGTATCGCGCCCGCAGCACTCCGGGAAGGCTGCACGCGCGTCCTCGCTAGATCGTGGTGTGGGCCTTGCCGGCTTCCGCGTGCAACGCGTCTTTGGCGCCTTCATTGAACGGCAGATCGCGCTGTAACACGATGGCCACCGAGCGCACCTGCTGCGATTGTGGATCGCGTCCGGGCGGTTGAACGCCTTTTTCCGCGAGCGCACGTGCGGCCTTCATCAAGCGGTGACGCACCATGATGATGCCGTTGTCGGTCGAAACGAGATTCTCCCGCGTGCGGTCCTGGATCGGCCCCATGCTTTCCTGCAACGACGCGTCCTGCATGCCGATGCCCTCGACACCGCTATACGCCGTGCCGGCCTTCTGCGCGGCGCGATCCATCAGGTAGTTGTTCTCCTTGTTCTGCAACGGCCGATAGGTGCCCGGCACGTAGCGCACGTGAATGCCCTTGCCGTCCTTCATCGCATCGACTTCAGCGGTAGTCAGATCGCGCGTGGGGTGGTAGTCGAAGCTCCACGCCCAGCAGTGCTCGTCGTCGATCGGAACCCAGAAATGGCCGTGTACCGGGTGGTCTCCCCGCGGCGGCACCATGGTGAAACAGGGCATCACCCATGGCGTGATGCGCCAGTAGTATTTGTCGTCTTCGGCATTGCGGCGCGCGCCGATGTAGAGACCGCCGGTTGCGTCGACTACCTCGAACACCGGGCTGAAATCGCTCAGGTTGTACTGGTTGCCGCGTGCACCCTTGAAAAGCGGATCGGAATTGAGCGCGCCGCGATGCAGGAACGACACATGGCTCGAATCGACGCCGCCTTCGAGCGCCTGCAGCCAGTTGCTTTCCTGCAGGCGTTTGGTCATGAACGACTGGCTGGTGGGCACGGTCGAGAACTCGTACGCGGGCCGAGGCGGCTGATGTTCCGGCGGCCCCATGTAGACCCAGACCACACCGCCTTGCTCGATGAGCGGATACGACTTTAACTTGATCTTCTTGCAATAGCCGCTTTCCGCCGGCTCCGACGGCACATCGACACATTGGCCGTTCACGTCGTATTTCCAGCCGTGATACGGGCAACGAATGCCGCCTTCCTCATTGCGACCGAACCACAGCGACACGCCGCGATGGGCACAGAACTCATCGATCAGGCCAAGCTTGCCTTCCGAATCGCGGAACGCCAGCATGCGCTCCGACAGCAGTTGCAGACGCACGGGCTCACCGCCTGCCTCCGCCACTTCCTCCGACAACAGCGCCGGCAGCCAGAAACGCCGGAACAGTTCGCCCATCGGCGTGCCGGGGCTCGTTTGGGTTAGCAGATCGTTGTCCTGTTTTTTCAGCATTCGGTTGCCTCTTTGATGTCCGTTGTGTTCGTGAACCATTCTGAATTTATGTGTTCCGTATATAGGAACGCTGTTCTTTCAATTTGAACAAAGTTATCATTCGGCTCACTGGCTGTCAAACAGAGAATGGAGAATGGAGATGCAGAAGACGTGTTCGCGGATAGCGTTGTGCAACAAGGGCGATGTCGGAGAAGGGCAGGCCATCAGGATCGAAAAGAACGGCCTCACGCTGGCGGTGTTCAATCTCGAAGGCGAATACTTTGTGACGGACGACACGTGCACGCACGGCCCAGGGTCGCTGTCGGAGGGGTGTATCGAGGGGGATACCGTCGAGTGCGATTTCCATAACGGCGCGTTCAACATCCGCACTGGGGAAGTGGTCACGCCGCCTTGCATGATCCCGCTGAAGACGTATCCGACGTCGGTAGAAGGGGATGAGGTCACGATCGCTGTCGAGGACTGAGGCCGTCGTGCGGCGCTGAACGTGCGATGTGCGTTCAGCGTTTCTGCGGGGGTCTTTTACGTTGTTCTTATCGGCACAATCGGAAGATCAACGTCACACCGCCTGGCATGTTTTTGGTGCCGGAGCGCGTCGCTTCGGATGCCACACTCAACTGCGCTTCCCGATCACCTCGGGTGAATTGCACGACGACCGTCGCGCCGTTAACGAGCCGCACGATCCCTTTCATCCGCAACAGTGCTGCGCAATGCTGCAGGATTAACGTGTCGAGTGATCGGCGTAGCGAATCGATATCGGCCGCGGGCGGGAGGGCTTCGAAGCGCGTGCTAGCGCCATGCACTGGACGGCCTCGTCCGACAAACCGCGAGCCTGTGCCGTGCTGGTCAACCGCGCGCCATGAGCGGCGCATCGGTGTTGAGGAGGGCGAATCGGGCCGCTCGGGCGGGCTAGCGGTTCGCGCAGCATGCCAGGCTTCTTCCGCGCTCAGGCTGCCATGCGTCGAGCGCAGCACGCGCGTGGCCGGGTTCGAGCGCTGCAATGCCTGTCCAATCGTATCGAGTTCGGCGAGTCCGAGCAGATCCGTTTTCGTCACCACGATCACGCCAGCCGCGTCCAGTTGCCTGCGCGCCTCGGCGAATTCCGCCATCGTTTGCAGGGCAGTGGGCGCGCCTAGCGTCGTCACGACACCGGCAAGGCAATAGCGCTCGCTGACAAACGGCTGAGTTTGCAACGATGCGATCAGCGGTGCCGGATCGGCGAGTCCAGTGGTCTCGACCACCACTGCGTCAAAACGCGGAACACGGCGATGCAGCCGCGCCCAGAACAGGTTTTCCAGTGCTTCATGCAGGCCCGGCAGGCCGGTGCAGCACACGCACGCATCGGCGAGCAGCGCCGATGCGTCGCTCGCATAGCCGAGCGTCGCGTGATCGAGACCGACCGCGCCGATTTCGTTGACGATCAATGCCGAGTTCCGCATTAGCGGCTGCTGTAGCCAACTTTTGAGCAGCGTGGTTTTGCCGCTGCCGAGAAAGCCCGTCAGCAGATAGATCGGAATTCGTTCGATCATAGGCTCGCCGGCGATTCGCGGCGCAGTTTGCCTGCGTGGTAGTCCCACACCTTCTGCAGCAGGTTCGGTTTCCACAGATTGCGGCCGATCGTCTCGACCTGTTCCGCTGAGAGCACCATAGGATCGCCAAGCTGGCTCGCCAGATACTGGCGTTGCGCGTTCTCTTCCAGGTAGAACGCGAGCACGAAGGTTTCGAGAATGCCCTCGGCGGCGACCACCGCGCCGTGCGACTTCAGCATGATGACTCGGTGCGGGCCGAGCGCCTCGGCGAGTTCTTCGGCAAGCGGCTTGCGGTTGATCGACGCTGTCTTGCCGAACTGGCGGATTTCACCGAGTACGGCTGCCTGCATGATGACCGGTTCGACGGCGCGGCCCGTCATGCTGAAGAGCGTCGACCACAGCGGATGCGAATGGACGACCGAGCTGACGTCCGGACGCCGCTGGTAAATCTCGGCGTGAATGGGGAACTCCATGGGCGGCACTGCATCGCCTTCGACGAGATTGCCGTCGAAATCGATCGTGACGATGTCGCGAGCAGTCAGGGCGCTACGTACCGATTTGCCCGAGTTGATCAGCATATGATCCCGGCCTGGTATGCGCCAGCTGAAATGGCCGTTGAAGTCGATCACCTCAGCCCGTTCGAGCATCCGGATCGCGTCGGCCAGCAACTGCTTTTCTGTCTGATAGTTACCCATGATGGTTTGAATGGATACGGTTAAACGTCGATTGAAAGAGGGCGAGGATCAGCGGCTTCCCTTCCAGGGAATCAGCTTGCGCTCGAGTTCGGTCAATAGCAGCGAAATGCCGTAACCGAGGAAGGCGATCACGAGCAGGCCGACGTACATCGACTCTACCGACAGCAGTTCCCACGCGTTCCAGATCATGTAGCCCAAACCGCTTTTCGAGCCGATCATCTCTGCAATCGCGATCAGCATCAGACCGAGGCCGAGCCCGAGCTTGATGCCGCTCATGATGTGCGGCACGGCGCCCGGCAGCGCGATCGTTCGGAATACCTGCCAGCGGCTCGCGCGGAAGTTGCGTCCCACGTCCAGATAGATCTTGTTGATTTCAAGCACGCCGGTCGCGGTATTGATCAGCACCGGATAAAAAACACCGATCGCGACCATGGCGATCTTCGACGCTTCGCCGAGCCCGCAAATCAACAGAAGCAACGGAAAAATGGCGCTTTTCGGCACCGGATAGGTCGCGGCGATCAAGGGGTCAAAAACTGCGCGCAAAGGACGCGACAATCCCGTCGCGACACCGAGCAGCAATGCCGGAATGCCGCCGATCAGACAGCCCCAGAAAAGCCGCTGCAAGGTCGCCCAGGTGTTGTCCCAGAGCGAGCCGTCGTTGACGAGTGCAATAAAGGTCGCGAAGATTTTCGTCGGCGCGGGGAAGAAGCGCTCGTCGATCAAGCCGGTTTGCGCTGCGATCTGCCACAGAAGCAGCAGCACGACTGGCGATGCGATGCTGATCAGGCGGTCACGGTGTCTGCCCGATACGAAGGAGAGGCGCTTGCCACAGTTTCCCGAACGGGTAGCCGTGGCCGGTAATTGCTGTGCTGTCTTCACGACCGTTTTCATGATTGTTTCCCGCCAAGATCGCGAGCTCGCGCGCGTTCGACTTCATCGCGCAACTGGCCCCAGATGGAATAAACGAATTCGCCGTATTCAGGTCTTGCACGCAACTCCAGCACCGAGCGAGGCCGCTCGAACGGCACGTCGACGATCTGCTTCGCACTGCCGGGCTGCGCGGTCATCACCATGATGCGATCGCCGAGCGTGACGGCTTCGTCGACGCTATGCGTGATGAACAGCACGGTCTTGCGCGTCTCTTCCCAGATGCGCAGCAGTTCTTCCTGCAGCAGCAGCTTGTTCTGTTCGTCGAGTGCGGAGAACGGTTCGTCCATCAGCAGGATGTCTGGATCGTTCGCGAACGCCCGCACGATCGAGACGCGCTGCCGCATGCCGCCCGACAGTTGGTGCGGATACGCTTTCGCAAAGCGTGTGAGGCCGGTACGGCTCAGATAGTGGCCGACGATGTCACGAATCTCGGCTTTGGGCACGCGCCGCAGGGCAAGGCCATAAGCGGCATTGTCATATACGGTCATCCACGGGAACAGCGAGTCGCCTTGAAACACCATCGAGTTGCCGGGCCGGAATTCCGCGGGCGCGGTGATTTCGACGCTGCCCGAAGTCGGCGTTTCGAGATTCGCGAGGATTCGCAGCAGCGTTGTCTTGCCGCAGCCGCTCGGGCCGACGATCATGAAGAAGCAGCCGGACGGAATGTCGAGCGATACGTTATCGAGCGCGGTGACGAGGCCGCTTTGCGTCTGGAACGACTTGGTCAGATGACGCAGGCGGATCTTGGCGGGCGCGTCCTCATGCGCTTGCAAGAGTAACGGTGTGGCCATAACGGGAATCCTCGGCTATTTGGTGCGTGGCTTATAGGGGCCGAGCGCGACATCGGCGGCATCGACGAACGAGGTGTCCACCACTTGCGCGACCGTCACGTTGCCCTTGACGACGCCCTCGCGCTTGAAGAACGCGAGGTCGTTTTCGAGGCTGGCGATGTTGAGCTTGCCGTCCGGGTTCGTGCCTTGCGGAACGATCGTTCGATAGACCGATGGATCCTTGATCGGCGTGTACTGCGTGAGTATCGCGACCACCTCGTCGGCATTCGGCCCGGCGATCTTGCCATTCGCGAGCGAGTCGTTGTAGTCGCGCACGGCGCGCAGATACGCGCGCATGAAGGCCTTGGCCGTGTCCGGATGATCGTGGATGAAGGTGCTCGAATAAAGCACGACGGCCAGTTGATGATTCGGATAGATCTGGTCGTCGCCCATCACGCGCACCGCGGCGCCGCTGCGGACGGCTTCGGTGGCGGACGGTTCGGTCGTCAGCGCGGCATCGACGGCCTTGTTCTCCAGCGCCATCACGTGTTGCGGAAAGCCCAGATAGATGCGCTCGACGTCGCTCGTCTTCAGACCGGCTTTTTTCAGCGCTTCATTCATGGTCGAGGTCGACGCGCTACCGGTCGCGCTGCCGGCCACCTTCATCCCCTTGAGGTCGGCCAGCGTCTTGTAGCGTCCGCTCGCGACCAGGTCCTTGCGCACCAGCAGCGGCTGATAGCCGTAGCCGGGAGGCGTCGAACCTTTGTCCGCGACGACCTTGATGCCGATGCCGCGCGCCACCGCGTTATACAGTCCGGCCGAGGGCGAGCCGCCGGCCACGTCGAGTTGACCGGCGCCGAGTGGCGCAACCATCCTCGCGCCGGAATCGAACGGTACGAAACGCGCGTCAATGCCTTCCTGGCGGAAATAGCCTTTCTTGTCGGCGATGAAGAACGCGACATCGCTACTCGCATTCGCTATGCCGACATGAACAACGATTGGCGCGGCCGCACGAGCGGCCGGCAAACCCAGCAGCGCGGCCGCGACGGCGCATGTGACCGCGGCAATGCGCAACAGACCTGAACTCTTCACTCGTGCTCTCCTTAGAAGCGGTGCCGCAACGAAAACTTCACGGCGATCTGCGTGGGTGTGGTGGATTGCCCGAGCGAGCCGATTGCGGCGACCGCGCGCTTGCCGGTCGAATCGATTCCCGACGCGTGCTGCCACACGCCGACGGCCAGGATGTCGGTGCTCTTCGAGAGGAAGTAGTCCGGGCCGAAGTCGACCTGCTCGTATTTCGCGGTTTCCGCCTGGGTGTAATCGAACGACGCGCCGAGGACAAATGCCGGCGTGAAGTAGTAGCGCGCGTTTGCTTCGTAGCTGTTGAACGTCGCGGAACCGGTATTCGGCGTCGACGCAGTATGCAGAATGTTGTGAAAGCGGGTATTCGTATAGACCAGTCCGATCCTCGCCTGCCCGATGGTATACGCGAGCCCGGCGCCGAAAATTTCCATCGTGTTGGCGGACAGATAGCCGCTAAATACCGGGCTCTTACCCGGCGACGTATAGCCGGTCGAGCCGGGTTCAATCGTTCCGTCGAACGCGGAAGTGGACGGATTGTTCAGATGGTCATAGGCCACGGCGACAGTGAACGGTCCATGCTGATAGTTGGCGCCGAGCGTATAAATCCGCTTGCTCGCGAAGTCGCCTGCCACGCCGCCCGGCGCGAAAATGCCGCTGAGCTGCAAGCCCGCCATGTCGGGTGAGGTGTATTTCACCGCGTTGTCGACGCGAAAGTTCGAATTCAGATTGTCGAAGTCGCCGGGGTGGGTCGCGACCCATGCCCACATCGAAGTCGCAGCAATTTCGCCCACGTAGGCGGTCATCGGATCGTACTGGCGCCCGAGTGTCAGCGCGCCGTATGGGCTTTGCAAGCCCACATAGGATTGCCGTCCGAACAGCCGGCCGCCTTGCAGCAATTTGCCGTTCGACGGATCGAAGCCGTTTTCGAGCACGAAGACGGCCTTCATCCCGCCGCCCAGGTCCTCCGCGCCGCGAAAGCCGAAACGGCTGCCGTTCGTCTGGCCGGTTACCGATTCGATGTTGGAATGGCCCGATTGATTGTTGATATAGACGAGGCCGGCATCAACCATGCCGTACAGGGTCACCGAACTTTGCGCGTGTGCGATTCCCGCCATCATGGGCAAGGCGAGTAGCGCGACTGTCTTTTTCATGTTGTCTCCATCCCAGCGATTGATTGGGGTCCCGGTCGTATGCCGGGTTGTGTTGATAGCCGATGAGAGCAGGCGTTGTCGAACGATCGTTCTGGATGCCTAAATTCACGGCCTCGACGGCCAGGCACTGGATCGCTTCGTATCCGCATTCGTCATACCGATCCACGAATACGCTGCAATTCCCGGCCCGTGATGCGATGAGACTGAAACAGATACGTGGGCTCAATTTCCGATATCGTTCTTTTATATGGAACGTTGGTCCACTAAGAATCGACGTAAGCAGTTTGACTTTGTTTAGGAACCTAAGTCAAGAAAAAGCCATTCAGGGTATCTACTCATGTTGTATGCGGTGTTACGCCAGACGGAACGATAGCGTCGCATATGGAACGCCAGCGCTGCTCATGGCAATAATTCGCGCTTGCAGCAGGGCTTCCGTCACGATTGCCGCTGCATCGTTAAACACCTTGTCGTACATCGGCTAGCGGTCCGGATATCATGTCGATAGTGCAACGCGGGAACGCGTGTTCACGGGTGGACGATCAAAGCTCTAACTCTTTATCGAGTTTTTATCGTTCTCCTATACGGAACATTGTTCCAATTTAAAAGACTGGGATATAGTCCATGACAAGTGTCGAAATGCAGGCAACACCGGAAGAGAAAGGTGATTCAGGAGACGGGCGGTTGTCGTCGGTGGCGGCGGCGATTCGCGTACTGAAGGTATTTTCCGAGCAGGAACCGGAGATCGGCATCAGCAATCTGGCGAAGCGTATGGGCCTTGCAAAGAGCACGGTTCATCGTCTTGCCACCACGCTGGTTTCCGAAGGCCTGCTGGAGCAGAACGAGGAGAACGGCCGTTACCGGCTCGGCATCCAGCTGTTCACGCTGGGTGCGCTGGTGCGCCGCCGGATCGACGTGTCGAAGCAGGCCGTGCCTTTCCTGCACGTGCTGCGCGAACACACGGGCGAAACGGTTCACCTCGCGGTACTCGACGACACCAGCATCGTTTATCTGTTCAACCTGGAAAGCGACCAGGCGATCCGTATGCGTTCGTACATCGGCGTGCGCAAGCCGGCGTTCTGTACCGCCGAAGGCCAGGTGCTGCTCGCGTTCCGCACGCCCGACGTGGTCGCGCGGGTGCTGAAGGCAGGTCTCGTCGCGCGCACGCCGAATACGAATACCGATACGCAAGCGTTCCTGAAAACGCTTGAAAAAGTGCGTCGCGAGAACTATTCGATCGACGACGAGGAATCGGAGCTGGGCATGCGCGGTATCGCGGCGCCGGTGCGCGATCTGACCGGCGCGGTGGTGGCGGCGGTGGGTGTCGGTGGCCCGTCGCAGCGGTTGACCAAGAAGGCGCTGCGCGCATGCGTACCGCACCTGTTGAATGCGGCTGAAGGTATCTCGTCGACGTTGGGGTACCGGCCGCCGATATGACGCTAATATGATGAAGGGAACAGTATGTCCGACGTTGCGCATCGCATCACTCTCGCGGGTTCCGATCTTTCGTTCGACTGCGACCAGCAGGACACGCTGTTGCGCTCCGCATTGCGGGCGGGCATCGCGTTTCCCTATGAATGCAACGTCGGTGCATGCGGCAACTGCAAGTTCGAACTGCTCGAAGGCGCAGTCGACGTTAAATGGCAGCAAGCGCCGGCATGGACCGATAAAGACCGCGCGCGCAACCGCTATCTCGGTTGCCAGTGCTCACCGCGCGGCGACTGCACAATCAAGCTGCGGCCGGCGGCGCATTACGCGCCGATTCACGCGCCGCGCCGCGTTACCGGCACGCTGACCGGGCGCCGTCCGATCACGCACGACATCGACGAGTTCTGCTTCGAACTGTCCGCCGACATGCAGTTCGAACCGGGCCAGTACGCGCTGCTCGAGCTACCGGGCGTCGCGGGCGTGCGCGCCTACTCGATGAGCAACATTGCCGACGAACCGCGCGTTCTGCATTTCCAGGTGCGCCGTGTGCCGAACGGGCGGGGCAGCGCTGTGCTGTTCGATACGCTCGAATCCGGCGCGCGGGTCGACATCGACGGACCGTACGGCATGGCTTATCTCAGGCGCGACGTGCCGCGCGATGTACTCTGCGTCGCAGGCGGCTCGGGCCTCGCGCCGATGATCTCGATTGCACGTGGCGTGGCCGCGGACTCTTCACTCGCGAATATCAAACTGCACTTCCTGTACGGCGGCAGAACGGCGCGCGATGTATGCGGCCGCGACATGCTCGCGCAACTGCCGGGCTTCGACGAGCGCCTGTACTTCGAGGCTGCGATCTCGGACGACACGCCGCAAGACGGCGGCGAGCCGTGGACCGGCCACGTGGGGTATGTCCACGACCTCGCCGACTCGCTGTTCGGCGACCGTCTGCGCGACATGGAAATCTATTTCGCCGGGCCACCCGCCATGGGCATGGCGATCCAGCGCACGCTGCTCGCTCGCAAAGTGCCGTTCGAACAGGTTCACTTCGACCAGTTCTATTGAGCGCTTCGCGGCCCAACCGATGGCAACCCGCTGTGACCGGGCGGGCGCGCTGCCACGTGGCGCGCGCCGTCATTCGACCTCAGATATCCAGCACGATCTCATCGGAGCGCGCTCGCGACACGCAGATCATGATCGCGCTGTCGTGCTCGTCTTCGTCGAGCACGAAGTCCCGGTGTTCAACCTCGCCGGCAATCAGTCGCGTGCGGCACGAACCACAGGTGCCCGCTTCACACGAACTCGGCGTATCGACGCCGTGTGCACGCAGTGCGTCGAGAATCGTTTGCCCCGGCTGCACGCTGACACACTCGCCGCTGCGGGCGAGCCGGACGGTGAACGCTTCTTCGCCGAGGGTTTCGCCGTGGGAGCCGGTGAATTCGCTGGTGCCGAAATCTTCAAAGTGGACGGCCGACGACGGCCAGTGCGAGGCGGCTTCGCGCACCGCCTGCATCAGCGGACGCGGTCCGCAGCAATAGAGATGCGTGTCGCCTTCGCGTGCTGCGAGGAACGGCGCCAGCGCAACGGAGCGCTCGCGCTTGCCGTAGTCGTGATGTACGGTCACGCGGGCGGCAAGTTCGGGCGTAGCCAGTTCATCGAGAAACGCAGTGGATTCCGGCGTGCGTGTGCAATACAACAGGCGGTAATCGGCGTTGCGCGCGTCGAGTTCGGCGATCATCGCGCGCAACGGTGTGATGCCGATGCCGCCCGCGATCAGTAGGTAACTGGATGCGCCGTCCGTCAACGGGAAGTAGTTTTCCGGCGGCGCCACCTCGAGCCGCGTGCCGACTTGCACGTCGCGCACCATGCTGGCAGAGCCGCCGCGGCCGCTTGCATCGAGCTTGACCGCGATCACATAGCGGTCGTGTTCAGCTGGCGCATTGCACAGCGAATAACGCCGCTCGCTGCCTGCGGGGGTGCGGACCAGCAGATGCGCGCCGGGTGTGAACGTGGGCAGCGCCGCGCGATCCGGCGCTCGCAACTCGAACAGAAAAATGTCTTCGGCGATCTCGGTTCTGGCCGTGACATCGAGCGACAGCCGGTTCGCCGGGTCGTGGCGAGCGGGTTGCTTCAAGGCTGCGTAAGCGTCGTTGGTCGCACGCTCATCGGCGAAGAGGGGTTGCATCAAGGTAGCGGTCATCTTCAATCGGGCAGTCGGTGCTGCCGCCTTTGGGAAAATCTGGCACGTTTGCAGTCACACGCTGACGCTTCTGTTCAACGGGACCTGGTGTTTGAGTTCGACATCGCGGCCGCTCGCCGATGACGCAATCGCCGCCTCGCAGACTTCGAGATTGGCGAGGCCCCATGCGCCGTCATGCAGCGCCGCGCGGCGTCCGCTGATCGCGTCGTGGAACTCGGCCATGACGCGCGAGCGGGGCGAGCCGCCGGTGGGCAGTTGCAGATCGGAGCGGCCGCTATCGGTGTAGACGATCAGCCCTTGCGGCGACTGGCGGATTTCGCCGCGCTCGCAACTGACGATCGTGAGACCGAAGAACGGCTGCCATGGCGCGTCGCCCGGAATCGCGTGTTTCGCGCGGGCCTGCTTCGCGAGCAGTTCTTCTTCGGGCGTGCCGACCTGTTTGCCTGCTGCGCTGGCGCTGCGATCGGCGGCGGGGCGTCCAGCGTTCATGAAGCCCCACTCGCCGACGCCTTCGCACAGTTCAGTGCTGGAGAAACGGCCGTAACCGTTGTAGATCGCGGTGGCCGCGGCGCCGTCTGCGAAATCGATGAACACCGTATGCGCACCGATTGCGCTGCGCTGCGGATCCCAGTCGAACGTTTTCGCGCGCACGCAGCGCGCGGCGCCGCCACACAGCAGCCGGATGATGTCGAACTGATGCGATCCCTGCCGCAGCGTGACGCCACCGCCCTGGCGTGTGTCAAGTTCATCGGCGCGCCGCGGCCGATACAGCCAGTCGGTGAAGCACCAGGTGTTGACCATCCGCACGCGACCGAGCTCGCCTGCGTCGATCAGCTCACGCATCGCGTGAATTGGCAGATCGTAGCTGTGCGAGTGGCCGACGAGCAGCACGACGCCAGCGGCCTTGGCGGTGGAGACCATCGCCTTGGCGTCGGCAAGATTGGCGGCCATCGGCTTTTCGACGAGCACGTGCTTGCGGGCGGCGCAGGCGAGCAGAACGTGCTCGCGATGCAGCGTGGTCGGCGACGCGACGTAGATCGCGTCGACCTCGGCATGCTCGAGCAGCGCTTCGAGCGTGTCATACGCGTCGAAGTGGAATTCATCGACGGCGGCACGCCGCACGGCATGCGCGGGATCCACGATTGCCGTGAGTTCGAAGCCGGGATGCGCGGCAATGGCGGGCACGAACGCACGGCCGGCAGTGCCGAAGCCCACGATCCCGATACGGATTGGCCGTTCGGCGTCAGTGTCCGTCATCTTCATGGTGCGTCACTTGTGGCGGCGTCGCCGTCGCCCAGACCGCTTTCGCCGTTCAGCGATTCGGCATTCGCGCGGCTCAGAAAGAAAGGGTCGCCCGCAAGGTTTTCCATCATTGCGAGCAAGGTGCGGCGCGTGGCGGCAATGTCATCAGCTGAGATGCCTGATAGCGCGATGCGATTCACCTCCACGGCGGCGGGGACCAGCAACGCGCGCAGACTCGTGCCTTTCGGCGTCAGAAAGATGCGCACCTGCTTGCGGTTGTCAGGCAGTTTCTGGCGCGTCACATATCCGAGTGCTTCCATGGTCTTTAGCGCGGAGAAAGTGGTGGGCTCGGCCACACCTGCCTGCTCGCTCAGCTGGCGCTGCGTGAGTCCGTCGGTTTGCCAGAGGATGCGCAGAAACGTCCAGTGACCGTATTGCACCGCGTGCTCGCGCAGCCGCGCCTGGAGCGAACGCGAGAATCCGCGCGTGGTGTCTTTGACGAGGTGCGCCATTCGTTCTTCGGGCAGCGCTTCACGCCAATGCTGGAGGGTGCCCGGCAGTGTATCGCGTGCGGACTTTTCACTCTTGCTCATGCATTCACCTATGTCGTGGCATGTGTGTACATGCATTTTTAAATTAGCTAACTAAGTTTGTGTTGTCAACAACGTCCCGATCTTTGAGCGGACGGCGGCCGTGAAACGACCCGGAAAACAAGCTCATTTTAAGCGGTAAAGCCTTTATTCAGTGGACTTTACGGTGAATCACCGGAGGCCATGCAGAGCAGCATCAGTGTTTTCCATTATTGAAGCTTAGATGCCTAAGTATAATATGAGTTGGAAAGCGGATGCGCCGACCGACGGGCTTCAGGACAGATCAGGGCCAGGCCAGCGCGCGCCGTCGAACCATCAACCGACGTCATTGAAAACCTGGGGACGCAAAAACCATGCTGACGGCTGAACAGAACGAAACCTTAACGCGAGTTGGACCGGGAACGCCAATGGGTAACCTGATGCGTCGCTACTGGCAGCCGATCGGCGCCGCGACCGAACTCGAGAATCGCTGGACCAAACGCGTGCGCCTGCTCGGCGAAGACCTGGTGCTCTTCAGGAACCGTCAGGGGCAACTCGGGCTGATCGCGGAGCAGTGCCCGCATCGGCGCGCGTCGTTCGCACACGGCATTCCAACCGAAGAGGGGATTCGCTGCCCATATCACGGCTGGGAGTTCAGCGTGGAGGGCAAGTGCCTGAGCCAGCCGAACGAGCCGGACAACTGCGCGTTCCGCGACAAGGTCGCCACCGATGCGTATCCAGTCGAAGAACTGGGCGGCCTGCTGTTCGCGTACATGGGCCCGGAACCGCGCCCATTGTTGCCGCGTTTCGACGGCTTCATCGCACCGGGCGCGATCCGGATGATGGGCCGCGCGCTGTTGCCAATCAACTGGCTGCAGATCATGGAGAACTCGCTCGATCCGATTCACACCGAGTGGTTGCATGGTCATCACTATGAATTCCAGAAGGAGCAGGAAGGCATCAAGGTGGCGATCAGCGCGAAGCACGAAAAGATCGCGTTCAATGAGTTCGAGTTTGGCATCACCAAGCATCGGCTGCTTGCCGGGCATTCGGAGGATTCCGACGACTGGCGCATTGGCCACCCGATCGTGTTTCCGAACATGCTGGCAGTCGGCAATGGCGATGAGGCGTCGCGCTACTACTCGTTCCAGATCCGCGTTCCGGTCGACGACGAGCAGACGCTGCACCTTTGGTACAACGCGTATATCCCACCGAACGACGCCGAGGTGCCGAAGCATCTCCAGGAGCGTGTTCACGTGTACGACGTGCCGTTCAGGGACGAGCACGGCGAATTTATCGTCGATAACGTCGATGGTCAGGACATGATGGCGTGGATCACGCAAGGCAAGGTGGCCGATCGCACGCGTGAGAATCTTGGCGCGACCGATCAGGGCGTCGCGCTCTACCGGCGCGTGCTGCGCCGGGAAATGAAAAAGGTCGAGCAGGGCGAGGACCCAATGGGGATAGTGCGTGATGCGTCGCGTAACGAACGCATTGATCTGCCGAACGAACGCAAGAAACATCACAACAGCGACGGCTTCGCGAGTTTCATGCTGCGCACGCACGCGAAGTACTCGCCGATCGCACAGGATCTCGTGGCGATTTACGAGTAGCTGCGCGTACCGAATGCCCACCGCGCTGTGAACCGTCTGCTTTTGCCTGCCTGCGTGCAGGCAGGCGGCGCGCGCGGACGCAGTACCCCAGAATACAGTCCGATGACTCAAACGGACGCGAACCGGAGACAACCCCATGGATACGAAACGTGGCTTGGTGGCGCGAGATCTGACTGACAGAAGGGTGTGCTGATGGGTGCGGCCGCGTTTCATGCGTTGACGATGATCCTCGATCCGTTGCGCCTCGCGATCATGCTGGGCGGTGTGGTACTCGGGCTCGCACTGGGCGTCGTGCCGGGTCTTGGCGGGATCGTCGGACTTGCACTGCTGATTCCGTTTACCTATCACCTCGACGGTTATACCGCGTTCGCGCTGCTGCTTGGCATGGCCGCGGTGACGACGGTCTCCGACTTCATCCCCGCCGTGCTGTTCGGCGTGCCGGGCACGGTCGGGGCGGCCGCGACCGTGCTCGATGGACATCCGCTTGCGAGACGCGGGGAAGCGCGGCGCGCGTTCGGCGCGGGCTATGCGTCGTCGCTCGCGGGCGGCATCTTCGGCGCGCTGCTGCTGGCGGTGACGATTCCTGTCTTGCGCATTGTCGTGCTGTATATCGGCTCGGCCGAACTGCTCGCCTTATGCATTTTTGGTCTGTCAATGGTCGCGGTGCTGAGCGGCAAGGCGCCGATCAAGGGGTTGGCGGTGGCGTCGTTCGGATTGATGCTGTCGCTGATCGGCTCGGACCCGCAGACCGGTACGTTGCGCTGGACGTTTGGATCGCTCTATCTGTGGGATCACTTGCCCCTCGTGCCTGTCACGCTCGGCATTTTCGCGTTGCCCGAGCTAGCCGAGATGGCGATCGAGCGCACTGGCATCTCGCGCGCCGACGGCGCGGTGCACGGCAAGCCGAGCAGTCAGTGGGACGGGGTTCGTGATGCGGGGCGCAACTGGTGGCTGGTTTTACGCTGCAGCGGCCTTGGCGCACTGTTGGGCGCGGTGCCGGGGCTCGGCTCGGCGGTGATCGACTGGATGGCGTACGGCCATGCGATTCGCACCGAGAAGAACACCGAGAACTTCGGTAAGGGCGACATCCGTGGCGTCATTGCGTCGGAGAGTTCAAACAACGCGAAAGAAGGCGGCCATCTGATTCCGACGATCGCGTTCGGCATGCCGGCGGGCGCGTCGATGGCACTGCTGCTGAGCGCCTTCATCATGCACGGCTTCACGCCGGGTCCGGAGATGCTGACCAGGCATCTGGATGTGACCTACGCAATCATCTGGACGCTGACGATCTCGCACATCATGGGCGCGGTGATCTGCCTCTTCGGCAGCGGCCTGTTTTCGAAGCTCGCGACGGTGCGCGTCGGCGTACTGATTCCACTCGTGCTCGGCATCATCTTTCTCGGTGCATTCAACGCCAGCCAGAGCTGGGGCGATCTGTGCTCGATGGTGCTGTTCGGTTTTGTCGGCTGGGTGATGAAGCGGTTGAACTGGCCTCGGCCGCCGCTGATCCTCGGGCTCGTGCTTGGCAGCATCTTCGAGCGCTATTACTTCATTTCGAGCGAGATCTACGGCGTCAAACTATTCACGCGGCCGATCGTGATCGGCGTGCTGCTCGCGGCGCTCTGGGTCGTGCTCGGTCCGACGCTCAAGGGACTACGGCGCGCGGCAAAGCAGGGCCGGCTCGCATCGGGTCTGCATTTCCGGATCAAGCGGCTCGACCATCATTCGCTCTTCACGATTGCGCTGATCGTTGCGGTGGTCGCGGCAATCTGGACGGCGTCCGACTGGGCCTTCGGCGCGAAGCTGATGCCGATGACCGCAGCGTGTGCCGCGCTGTTCTTCTCCTGTCTCGTGCTGGTCGGTCAGGTCGGTGCGCGTGACGTGCCGACGCGCGAGTTCGTGCCGACGGCGGTGCCCGCGACGGCCTCCGCCATGCAAGCGCATGCCCAGCCGTTGCCGCTGCAGTCGGCTGCCGAGCCGAGCCGGGATCTCGCATTGAACCGCACGGTTGCGGCAACGTCCGCCGCGGCGCGCGGCCCTTTAGCGGCGCTCGACGACGATCCCTTCGGCGGCCCTGTCCTGCCGATGTCGACGGTTCGCGCGCGAGGCTTCCGCTTCTTCCTGGTGATTGGCGGCGCGTTGGGCCTCGCGTATCTGATCGGCCTGTTGCCCGCGCTGTTTCTGATGATGTTGCTGCTCGCGCGCTTCGAGTTTGGCGAGCGCTGGCGCAATGCGCTGCTGTTGTCGATCGCGATGACAGTCGCGTTATGGCTCGTGTTCGATCTGATCTTTGCGACGCCCTGGCCGCCATCGTTGCTGGGCGATTTCGTGCCGGCGCTGCGAAGCCTCGGAGGTCTGATATGAGCAGACTGGCCATTCAAACGAACATCACACAACCATACCGGCGCTGCGAATTCGCAGCGAAATCGGCCGATATCGACGGAGACAAACCATGAGGATCTTTCTGCCACAGTCTTTTCGATCGCCACTGCAGTGCGGCTCAGGGTCACGTTGGCCGCGCTCCCTATTGCGCGTCGCGGGCGCAGCCGCCTTTGCGCTGTTATCGGCGGCATGTTACTTACCTGCAAGCGGCTATGCGGCGGAAGCCGCGCAGAGCTTCTATAGCGGCCGCACCGTCAATCTGACGATCGGCTATTCGGTCGGCGGCGGCTACGACATGTACGCGCGACTGCTGGCCAAATACATCGGCAATTATCTGCCGGGAAAACCGACGATCACGCCGCAGAGCATGCCCGGCGCCGGCAGTCTGAAAGCGGTCAACTATCTGTATAGCGTTGCGCCGAAAGATGGATCCACGTTCGGCACGTTCGGCCGCACGATGCCGGAGGAGCCGCTGCTCGGCGAAGCGAATTTCGACGCGCGCAAGCTGACATGGCTTGGCAGTATCAATAGCGACGTGAGCCTGTGCCTCACGTGGAAGACCTCGAAGATCAAGACGTTTCAGGACCTCGTCACGAAGGATTCAAGGATGGGCGGGCAGGGCGCCGGCTCCGATCCCGACGTGGTGGCCTCGACGATCAAGACGCTGTTCAAC
This sequence comes from Paraburkholderia sediminicola, assembly GCF_046026675.1. GTDB lineage: Bacteria > Pseudomonadota > Gammaproteobacteria > Burkholderiales > Burkholderiaceae > Paraburkholderia > Paraburkholderia sediminicola_F. The sequence goes on from NZ_JAQQEY010000001.1 coordinate 1,733,582, forward strand.
GCGAAAATCCAGCTGGTCACGGGCTATCCCGGCAGCAACGAAACCGCGCTTGCCATGGAGCGCGGTGAAATCGACGGCGAATGCGGAACCTCGTGGAGCACAATTCTGGTTCGCCATCCGGACTGGATCAAGGACAAGAAGATCAACATCCTTGTGCAGGTGGCGCTCGAAAAACATCCTGATCTGCCGAACGTGCCGCTGCTGATCGACCTCGCGCCGAACGACGAAACGCGTCAGGTGCTGAAAGTGATCGTGGCGAGCCAGGCATTTGCACGCCCGTTTGCGGCGCCGCCGGGCCTGCCGCCTGAACGTGCCGCCGCGTTGCGCACCGCGTTCGCGCAGACCATGAAAGACCCGGCGTTCCTCGCCGAAGCGAAGAGTCTTGGTCTCGAAGTGCGGCCCGTGCCGCCCGAGCGTATCGACCAGTTGCTGGACGAACTGTACAAAACCCCGCCGCCGCTGCTGTCGAAAGCCAAGGCCGCTGTGGGCGGGCGGTTCTGACCTCCCGGCGGCGCTCGGCAATCGGCGAGGTCGCCACCTTCCTTGAAAAGGCGCAAGCACACCATGAACGCAGACGAAGCCAAACAGAAACTGATCGACGCTGGCCGCATTCTCGAAGCCGAAGGCCAGGGCGACCTGACACGCGGCCACGTGTCGATCCGCGTACCGGGCGACCCCACTCACTTCTTCATGAAACCGCATAGCTACGGTTTCGACGAGATCACGCCGGAAAACATCGTCGTGTGCAATCTCGACGGTGAGAAGGTGGGTGGCGCGGGGCGGCGTCATAGCGAGGTGTTCATTCATTCGGAGATTCTCAGGGCGCGCCCCGACGTGATGAGCGTGATCCACTCGCATCCGACGCATGCGGTCGCGCTGTCCGCGACCGGGCAGCCGCTCAGGATGATCAGTCAGCCGAGCTGCCATTTCGCCGACGGCGTGCCTTACTACACCGACACAATGAATCTGATCCGCACCCAGGATATGGGCTCCGGTGTCGCGCGTGCGCTCGGCCAATGCAAGGCGGTGCTGATGCGCAATCACGGTGTCGCCGTAACCGGGCGTTCGATCGAGGAGTCTGTCGTGCTCGCGTTGCTGCTCGAAAACGCCTGCCAGATCCAGTTGCTGACGCAAGCGGCGGGTGGCGTGGGCGAAGGCTTTTCGGACGAAGACGTCAAGCGGCTGCACGAGACCGTGACGCGCCCTGAGCAGTTCGCCGTCAACTTCGAATTCCTGCGGCGCAAGGTTCATCGCAATCTCGTGCATTGAACTGAGCGGCGCTTTTACCTTCCGGCGCAGCGGGCAATCCGTGCTGCGCCGAACCGCGTTTTTTACTCGTTAGCCAATCCATCATGAACGGAAAACTCAATCTCTCCATCGCCACCGGCGACTATGATCGCACCCGACCGCTCATCTCCGGTCAGGTCCAGATAGACGGCGTCGATCCTGTCTTCATGACGCTGTCGCCCGAAGAAATGTTCTTTCGTGCGTTCCGTAACGAAGAGTTCGACATCAGCGAACTGTCGTTCTCCAGCTATACCGTGAAGTTTTCGGAAGGCACCTGCCCGTATATCGCGGTACCGGTGTTCCTGTCGCGCGCGTTCCGTCATACGTCGATCTATGTGCGCACCGATCGCATCAAACGTCCGGAGGACCTGAAGGGCAAACGTATCGGCCTGCCCGAATACCAGTTGACCGCGAACGTGTGGGCGCGCGCGATCCTCGAAGACGATTTCGGTGTGAAGCCGGAAGACGTCACGTGGGTACGCGGCGGCATCGACGAACCGGGCCGGCCGGAGAAGATCAAGCTGCAGTTGCCGCCCGACGTCCGTCTCGAGGCAGCGCCCGAGGACGACACGATTTCGGCGATGCTCGATCGAGGCGACATCGACGCGTTCATGGCGCCGCGCCCGCCGTCGTGCGCCGGGAAGAACCCGAACGTCGGCTGGCTATTCCCCGATCCGACCGAGGCCGCGAAGGACTACTATCGCCGCACGCAGGTGTTCCCGATCATGCACGTGGTCGGCATTCGCAAGACGCTTGCTGAGGCGCATCCGTGGCTGCCGGCCGCTGTGCTGAAAGCGTTCGAACAGTCCAAACAGATTGCGCTCGACAAGCTGGCCGATACGTCGGCCACGAAAGTGACACTGCCGTTCGTCGAAGAGCAGTTGAAGGCCGCACGAGAACTGCTCGGCAACGACCACTGGCCGTACGGTGTACCTGCCAACCGCAACACGCTCGAGACGTTCCTGCGTCATCACCATTCGCAGGGCCTGTCGAAGCGCCTGTTGTCCATTGAAGAAATCTTCCATCCGGCGACCTACGAAACAGCGAAGATCTGAGGATGTGGCGACGCGGACCGGGACACGCGAGAGGCTGCGTTCCCGGTTTGCGCTGTAGCTATCCTTCGGCGCACAGCCAACGAACTGCCCCGAGCGGACTCGCTGATGACAGTACCGATTCTTGACCCTGTCGGCAACCCGCTTGCCGGGCCGCACGACAACCCGGCGCTCACGCGGCCGCGGCCGACGCTCAGCCGTCTGTTTGGTGCTTTTTTCATGATTGGCTTGACCGGTTTTGGCGGTGTGCTACCGTGGACAAGGCGCATGCTAGTCGACCGGCGCCGCTGGCTGACTGATCGCGAGTTCGCCGAGATGCTGCCGCTTGCGCAACTGCTGCCGGGACCGAACGTGTCGAATATCGCAACGATACTCGGCCGTCAGTATCGCGGCGCGCCCGGCGCGGTCGTGGCGGTCGGCGGGTTGTATCTTGCGCCGACCATTTTCACGATCGGCCTCGGCTACGCTTACGCACGGTGGGGCCAAGCGCCGGTAACCGCGCATCTGCTTGCAGGCTTGATGCCGGTTGCGACGGGTCTCGTGATCGCGACTGTCGCCAAGCTGATCGCGAGCTTGTCACGCGATTTGCGCAATGCGGCGCTGGTGCTGGCGACCTTCGTCGCGATCGGCATCCTGAAGCTGCCGTTGCTGCTCGTGCTCGCCGTTCTCGGTCCGTTCGGCACGTGGCTGATGTGGCGCGCGATTCGGGCTGGCGTTGCGACACGCCGCGAGGAATGAGCACGATGTGGACAACGCTCGGCGATCTCATCCTTCATAGTGCACTGTGGTCGCTGCTCGCGGTTGGCGGGATGAATGCGACGCTTGCGGATATTCAGCGTTATGCAGTGGATACGCGGCACTGGGTGACCGATCAGCAGTTCGTCACGTTCTTTTCGATCACCCAGGCGGCTCCGGGGCCGAACGGCATGGCCGTGGCGTTGATCGGATTTCAGGCGGCGGGCCTGGCCGGTGCGCTGGTCACGACGTTCGCCAAAATCATTCCTTCGGCGCTCGTCGCTTATTTTGTCAGCGACTGGGTCGAGCGGCGCAACCGTTCGCCGCTTATCACGGCGATCCGGCGGGGTCTCGCGCCTGTGACGGTCGGCCTGCTTGCTTGCGCCGCGTATGTATTCGCCCAGGAAATCGACGTGAATGTCGGACGGATCGTCCTGACAATCGTGACGGCAGTAGTGGCATATCGGACCCGCTTCAATCCGATATGGCTCGTTGCCGCGGGCGCCGGACTGGGGTTGGGGCAATTTGTTCATTGATGCGGGTTCCGCGCTGAACTGCCCGTCGCCCAAGGACTGGCCTTCACGGTTGACGCCGTGCCCATAAACGGACCGGGATGTGCCCTGAACTTCTAGCCTTATTTGAACGCCATGCTGGATCGGAGACTGGTCTCACTGCGATCATCGAACCAGACGAAACGGAGCCCCTTAACCAGGTGGTGGACATCGTGCCCATAAAGCCTGTGAAGTAGTGCGGGGCTGATGAGTCGCCGGCGAACGGACCCATGCCGCCGCGAAAGCGGACAGCAGGAAACGCGTTCTGAGCGACTCTAACGGGTTGAGCCTGTGAAAACGCCACGATCGCCTAAACTGGATTAACTCATTCAGCTTGGATGACCGGATGAAGCGATTCATAGAAAGTGAAAATCGCAAGCAGATGACGCTGCTTCCAGAGTGCCTCGATGACTTCGTCGCCGAGGACAATCCGGTCAGGATTATCGAGGCGTTTGTGGCTCACCGGCCGTTTGGCACGGGACTTCAGGACCGTAGCTGACTTCCGCCGTGACAACGGTACCGGCATCCGCAACGTATGTCGCCGCTTCGTCGTCTTATGCCGTGAGCTGAAGCTGTTCTCGCAAGCGCTCGTTGCCATCGACGGTAGCAAGTTCAAGGCAGTCAACACTCGCGATCGAAACTTCACAGAAGGTAAGGTCGATAAGCGCCAGAAGCAGATCGAGGAGAGCATCCAGCGGTATCTGAACGCGCTGGAGACTGCCGATCGTACGCAACCCGCTGAGCTGGAAGCAAAGACGACCCGATTGCAGGACAAGATCACGCGCTTACGCGAACAGATGCGAAACCTGGATCAGATCAAGGAGTGCGCGGGTGCCGGGATCGCGATAATGCCGCCGAAACCCACGACGTCAAGCGCGAAATGCCATGGTCGATTTGATAGGGCTCACTTCATCTACATTGCGCTGAATGCCTCAATCGGTTCGTCGCAACCGCCGTCCTTCCTACGGGAAAACACTGCCTCCGTTCGATCATGCCACGCCTGTCAGTTAGTGCATCATGCCGCTTGATGGGCGCGGACGACGCTCCAGTCCTATTGAATGCGCGCGGCGGCGATCACGAGGAGACAGTGACCGATGAACATACAACAGCTCGAAACGTTCTACTGGATCACCCGTTTGGGCACCTTCGCGGCCGCCGGCGAATATCTTCATACTTCGCAGGCCAACGTGTCGTCACGGATTCGCGAACTCGAGAGCGAGCTCGACGTGTTGCTGTTTGAGCGCATTGGCCGTACCGTCACGCTGACGCTCAAAGGTCGCGAGTTGCTCGCGCACGCTGAGCGTGTCGTCGCCGAAGCGGCGCGGTTGCGGGTCGCGGCGGGCAAGCTCGTGGTCGGGCAGGGGTTGGTGCGCATCGGCGTCGGCGAGGTGATCGCCATGCGCTCGCTGATCACCATCATCAACCGGCTGAAGGAGCGTTACCCCGGACTCGACGTGGAATTCGATGTGAATCTGAACGCGAATCTGCTGAGCAAGCTGGAGCGCGGCTTGATCGATATCGCGGTGGTCGGCGGCCCGGTCGACGATCCGGATACGAAGCTGGTGCCGATCGGTGCGATGAACTTCGTATGGGTGGGCGCGCCGGCGCTGCTCGGCGATCTGAACAGCGTGCGGCCCCGCGATCTCGCGACGCTCCCGATCATTTCGCTGTCGCGCGATGCGCGTACCTTCGCTGTAATGCAGGGCTGGTTCTCCGATGAAGCTGTCACGCCCGCAACCATCAACTACTGCAACAGCCTGTCGACGATGCTCAACGTGGTGCGCGCGGGCATCTGCATCTGCATGATGCCGCTCGAACTTGTCGCCGCCGACCTCGAAGCGGGCACGCTGCGGGCGCTCCTGCCGGATCCTCAACTGCGGCCACTGCGTTTCTTCGTGGCCACACGCGCCGAAAGTATCGACCCGGCCGTGGCCGACATCGCGCAGATCGTCGTCGAAGTCACACGTTTGCCGCCTATCGACTCGCAGGAAGCGTAGCTTCACCCATCGCATCTGTTGCGTCCGTTCGCACGTTCAGGCGCTTCCCGCGCAGCCGATACTGCGGCGCGACAGCGCGCTTCTTCATCACAGGGTTGTCCCTGCCCCCTCCATTGAACGCCAGGCGCAGGAACTCGCCAGGCCCTGCCGCTGCGTGCTTCCAGCGTAGTCACGCCAAATCTTATCGATATCGACAAGAACTTCCCGTTTGACCCTCATAGGCCCCGGCTCTTAACGTGTGTTCACGGAGATAACGTTGTGCAACGACACAGCGTCATTACCGGACTACGTCAAATCAAGAGGTGGACGGGACATGAAGGAAGCATGGAAGCGCTGGGGTGCGGAGGATGAGCGCGGCGCACTTAATCTGATTGGCCCGGACGAAGTCCGGCGCGCCGTGTCGCTGGTGAAATCGGGTGAAGTGGTGAGCCTCGCGCAGCCGCTTTCGTCGAAGACACCCGGCCCGAAACACCGCTGCGGCCTGCAGCATTTCATGAATCGCGATGGCGGCGATTATGCAGCGGGCGGGCGCCGTCCTGGCGGTTTCCAGTTTTCCGAAGATAGTGTCGTGATGCCTTTGCATATCGGCACGCACATCGATGCGTTGTGCCACGCATGGTACGACGACGAACTCTACAACGGCTTTGCCGGCAACTCGATTCGCAGCACGAGCGGGGCGAGCCGCCTCGGGGTCGACAAGATGCCGCCGATCGTCACGCGCGCCGTATTGCTCGATTTCGTGCAGTTGCGCGGCAAGCCGCTCGCTGCCGACTACTCGATCGGTCGCGCCGATCTGCTCGAAGCGGCCGCTGCTGCCGACGTCCAGATAGGCCGTGGCGACGCGGTGCTGATCCGCACAGGCTGGCTCGAAAGCCGGGCGGGCGTGACGGATGTCTCGTTCGATATCGAACCTGGCATCGACGTGGAAGCGGCGCTGTGGCTCGCCGAGCGCGACGTTGCACTGATCGGTGCGGACAACTACGCAATCGAAGTCCTGCCGTTTCCCGCCGGCGAGGTGTTCCCGGTGCATCAACGGTTGATCCGCGATTACGGCGTGCCGCTGCTCGAAGGCCTGAGCCTGAAAGAGATCGCATCGCGCAAACGCAGCACGTTCCTGCTGATGGCGAGCGCGCTGCCGATTGTCGGCGCGACCGGCAGTCCGCTCGCGCCTACGGCTGTGCTGTAACGGAGCGCGCCAATGTCCCGCTTCAATTCATTCATGCAAGGCGTACGCGTGCTGGACGTGTCCGCCTATATCCCCGGACCGATGGCGGCCCTGCTGCTGGCCGACATGGGCGCGGAAGTGATCAAGATCGAGCCGCCCGGCGGCGACGGCATGTGCGAACTCGGCCCGCGCGATGCTGCGGACGTACCGGTGTTCCATGCGGCGATCAATGCGGGCAAGACGATTTGCCGGCTCGATCTGAAATCGCCGCAAGGTGTGTCGACATTCCTGCATCTGGCCGATCAGGCCGACGTGGTGATCGAAGGTTTCCGCCCCGGCGTGATGAAGCGGCTCGGCCTCGATTACGCGGTGCTCGCCGAACGCAACCCACGGCTCGTCTATTGCGCGCTGACGGGCTACGGCCAGAGCGGCCCGGCTGCACGTGAAGCCGGCCACGACGCGAACTATCTGGCGGCTGCCGGCGTATTGCATCGCAACGGCCACCCGCCGCGCTATTTCGATCCGCCCATTACCGATGTGAGCGGCGCGCTGTTCGCGACGATTGCGATTCTCGGCGCGCTGCACCGTCGCAATGTTGACGGCGCCGGCTGCTTCATCGACCTCGCGCTCGCCGATACGCCGATGTTGTTGCAGCAGTTCGCGCTGGCCGGCTTCGGCGTGTCGGGCGAGTCGCCGCAAGCGGACGAGACCTATCTGAATGGCGGCGCCGCCTACTACCGGATCTACCGGACGCGCGATGCGCGCCACGTGGTGCTCGGCGCGGTCGAGCCGAAGTTCTGGCAGGCGTTCTGCGAAGCCGCGCATCAACCGGAATGGCTCGCGCGCCATCGCGATCCTCTGCCGCAAAAGGCATTGATCGGCGAGCTCGACGCGTTCTTCGCAACGCTGAGCGCGGCCGAATGCATGGACCGCTTCGCTCCGGCCGATTGCTGCGTGACGCCCGTGCTCGATCTCGGCGAGGCGGTCAAAACGCCGCATCACGTCGCACGCCATCTGCTGCGCCGCGGTCCGCATCACGACTTGCAGGTGTTGTTTCCCGCGTGGATCGACGGCGTTCCACCCGCCGTGCGCGGCCCGTCGAAGACGACTGCCGACCCGGCATTCGCGGCTTGCTTCGACGGGCACCGGTCGACTGTTTCATATTAACCAGAGGGACTCTCATATGACTTACAAGGTTCAGCCCGGCGTCATCGGCTGCGCGATACGCCCGGTCATCAGGGGACAGGACCGTTCGCTGGAAGAGATGATGTACGACACGGTTCAACTGGCGCTTGCCGACGCCGGTCTCACCATCGACGACATCGACGGCATCGTGGTTGCGTCGAACGATCAATTCGACGGCCGCGCGATCTCGGTGATGATGGCCTCAGGCCCGGTGGGCGGGGTCGATCGCGACATCCTGTCGACGCCTTCCGCTTCCGAGCACGCCTTCGTGATGGGCGCGCTGCGCGTCGCCTCGGGTCACTACCGCACACAGTTGGTGGTGTCGTGGAGCCCGACCGAAGCGTCGTCGCTGTCGGAAGCGGAACGGCTCGGCGCCGATCCGTACTTTCACCGCATCCTGCCGCTCGACGAACTGTCCGCGCATGCATTGCAGGCCGCCACGCTCGAGGCACAGGTGCCCGGCGTGCGGGATCTCGCGGCGCGCGTCGCAGCGAAGAACCGCCACCACGGCGAGCAGGCCGATCCGAAGACGCGGCCGGCAGCAGGGTTCGCGCGCTGGCCGCTCGCGGCATCGATGACCTCGCAGCCGGTGACCGGCAGCGTCGCCATGATTCTCGCGTCGCCGGAATTCGTCGAAGAGCGCGGCATTGCGAACGTTGCATGGGTGCGCGGCATGGGCTGGGCCACTGAAACCGGCTTCCTCGGCGATCGCGAACTGGGCCGTGCGCCGGCGCTCGAAAGTGCTTCTCAACAGGCGTACACGGCAGCAGGCATTACAAACCCGGCCGCCGCGTTCGACGTCGCCGAAGTGACCGACGCTACGCCTTACGCGGAACTGCTCGCCTATGAAGCGCTCGGTCTGTGCGGCCGCGAGCAATGGGCCGAGCAGATCCGCGCCGGCAAATTCCTGCGCGGCGGGGCGCTGCCGGTCAATCCATCGGGCGGCGTGCTGACGCACAACCCGGTCTTCTGCACCGGCCTGATCCGCATCGCCGAAGTGGCCAACCAGGTGCGCGGCTGCTCGGGCGAACATCAGATCGACAACGTGCGTTGCGGTCTTGCACACGCGGCAAGCGGCTTTGCAATGCAATACCAGGCGGCGATCGTGTTCGGCCGTGAACAGGAGGTGGCGGCATGAGACAGGAACGCGTTGGCATCCTCGGCATCGGGCAATCGGCATTCAAGCCGCGTCGTGACGATGCCAGTTATCCGGATCTGGTCCGCGAGGCCGTCGTGCTCGCGATGGCCGATGCGAAGCTCGACTTCGAGCAGATCGAAGCGATCGTCTACTCGCTTTCGCCCGATGCAATGGTTGGCATCGGCAATGCGGAACGTCTTGGCGTCGACGCGGTGGGCGCGCGCAACAAGCCGTTCCTGCGCATCAACACGGGCGGCGCCACGGGTATTTCGAGCGTGATCTCGGCGTATTACCACGTCGCCTCGGGCGCCTGCGATGTCGTGCTGACCGCCGGCGCCGACAAGGTCGGCGAATGTGGCGATTCGCAGACCGTGCTCAACAAGATCTGGGACCCGTCGTACGAACGTCAGTTGCCGCTCGGCACGATCAACATGCTGGCGATGTCGGCGGTGCGCTACATGGACCGCTACGGGATGACCCAGGAAGACATGGCGCGCGTCACCGTGAAAAACCGCAAGCATGCGGCGCGCAATCCGAATGCGCATCTGCGCAAGGAAGTCAGCATCGAAGACGTGATGGCGTCGCGTTGTATCTCGTGGCCGATCAAGCTGATGGACTGCTGCCCGCAATCGAGCGGCGGCGCCGCGATGGTGCTCGCGTCCGAGCGCTATATCCGCGAGAACCATCTCGACGCGGTGTGGATTACCGGTCTGGCGCATTGCGCCGAAACTTATTGGCTGGGTGACCGGATGGCGTCGAACCCGGTCGCGGACCATGCCGATGCATTCGCCTTGTCCCGCGCCTTCGACCGGGCCTATCAGATGGCCGGGATCACCGATCCGCGCACGCAGATCGACGTCGCCGAACTGTATTCGCCGTTCAGCAACACGGAGTTTCATGCGATCGACGCGGCGCATCTGTGCGAACGCGGCGAGTCGGTTCAACTGATGCGCGAAGGCTACTTCGAACTCGGCGGCAAGGTGCCGGTGAATCCGTCGGGCGGCACGCTGTGCACCAACGCGATTGCGGTGACGGCGATGGTGCGCGCCGCCGAAGTTGCATTGCAGGTATGGGGCAGGGCCGGCGGCCACCAGGCAGCGGGCGCCAGGCGCGGCGTCGCGAGCGGCAACGGCGGCGATCACCAGATTTTCGGAACGATGGTTATTGAGGCTTGAGAGGAGACACGAACATGGCAACAGAACTTCTGCGACGCAAGGAAAACTGGAACATCACCTACGACCACGCGCTCGGCGAAACCGCCAGCTGGTTTTACGTGCAGATTCGCGACAACGCGAAGATTTACGGCCGCCGCTGCGCGGAAACCGGCAAGGTGCTGGTGCCGCCGCGCGCGTTTTCCGACCAGACGCTCAAGCCGACCACCGACTGGGTTGAAGTCGGCCCCGGCGGCACGATCACCGGCTTCACGATCGTCTATGAGCCGTTCCAGAACCTGCCCGATCCGCCGTATGCATTCGGCTATGTGCAACTGGACGGTGCCGATACGTCAATCGGCGGCTTCTTTACCGGCGTCGATCTGAGCGACGGCGAAGCGGCGGCGCAGCAATTGAAAATCGGCCGCCGCGTGATGACGCGCTTCTCGGAAGAGCGTACCGGCGACGTGCTCGACTTCCGCTTCGAGCCGGAATGATCGCCGCAACGCGGTAGCGGCGATAGGGTGGCGGGCGTTCGGCTCGCCGCGCATCCGCATCACTGGATTTACCCGGGTACGAACCGCACCGCCAAGTCCTGCGCGGCAGGCAGGGCTTCGTACGCCCGCAAAGCCTTGACCATACAAAAAGAATCACGGAGATGACGCAATGAAAAAGTATCTGCTGGCGGCACTGCTGGCGAGTTCGGTGGGTACGGTGTACGCGCAAAGCAGCGTCACGCTATACGGCCTGATCGACGAGGGCTTGACGTTCAACAGTAACCAGGGCGGCAGCCGCAACTACACGGCTGCGAGCAGCGTGATGCAGGGTAGCCGCTGGGGCGTGTTCGGCACTGAAGATCTGGGCGGTGGCCTGAAAGCGGTGTTCCGGCTCGAAAGCGGTTTCGACGTCAACAACGGCACGATGAGCCAGGGCAGTCGTTTATTCGGGCGGCAGGCGTATGTTGGGCTCGCATCGAACTACGGCACGCTGACGATGGGGCGCCAGTACGATCCGGTGGTCGACTACGTTCAGCCGATCAGCCTCGTTGCATTCATGGGCGCATACGGCGGCCATCCGCTCGATAACGACAATCTGCAGGACACCTACCGCGTCAACAACACCGTCAAGTACAAGACGCCCACCATTGGCGGCGCGTCCGCCGAAGCCATGTACGCGTTCAGCAATACGGCCGGAGGCTTCAGCCAGAACAATGCATGGAGCGTTGGTGCCGGTTACGCGAACGGCGCGATCGCACTCGGCGCGGGTGTGATCAAGCTCGATCATCCTGGCTCCGGCACCAATGGCGCGGTCGGCGCGTCAGGTAGCGGGACTACGTCCGACTATGCCTCTCTGGCAAATACCTTTGTTGCCGGCAGCGTGCAGAACGAATGGATCGCATCCGCGGCGGGCACCTACACGCTCGGCGGCGCGATGTTCGGGATCGTCTACTCGCACGTGCTGTACGAGATGCCGACCTCGAATGTGCGCTTCGACAACTTCGAATTCGACGGGTCCTATTACTTCACGCCGTTCCTGCGGCTGAGCGGCGCTTACACGTTCACGCGCGGCAATGTCGACCTGACGGATGAGCAACCGCGCTGGCATCAGTTCAACCTGGTGCTCGACTACTTCCTGTCGAAACGCACCGATGTGTATCTGATGGGTGTCTATCAACGCGCGGCAGGCGATGCAACGGTCGCGCGGATCTATCCGATGGCCGCCTCGAGCAGCGTCAACCAGTACCTCGCGCGCGTTGCGATCCGTCACAAGTTCTGAGTGCCAACCATCCGCGCGGCGGTGCGAACCCAAGGTTCGGTGGCCGCGGCTTTTGCAAGAGTGTCGAGGAGAACGTCATGTCAGCGAACAGCAGTGAGCACACGTTGCAGGCAGGGTATGCTGCGCCGGGCGATGAATATTCAGCGGACGCGAAGCGCCGGTTGGGCCTCCGGGTCGTCATGTCGAGTTATGTCGGCAGCACCGTCGAATGGTTTGACTTCTTCATCTACAGCATCGCCAGCGCGTCGGTGTTCAATGTGCTGTTCTTTCCGCAGCTGGGCTCGACCGGTGGCACGCTGGTCGCGTTCGCGACGATCGCGATCGGCTATCTGATCCGGCCGCTCGGCGGTGTGATCTACGGCCATTTCGGCGACCGCATCGGCCGCAAGAAGATGCTGATCTCGAGCATCGTGCTGATGGGCATCTCGACGATGCTGGTCGGCATCATGCCCACCTATGCGCAGATCGGCCTGTGGGCGCCGTTGTTGCTGATGGCGCTGCGGATGCTGCAGGGGCTTGCTGTGGCGGGCGAATGGGGCGGCGGTTTGCTGATGACGCTCGAACACGCGGGGCCCGGCAAGCGCGGCTTGTGGAGTTGCGTGATCGGTATGGGCCAATGTTCGGGCCTGCTGCTCGGCACGGCGGCGTTCGGGCTCGTATCGCGGCTGCCGGAAGCGCAGTTACTCTCCTGGGGCTGGCGTCTGCCGTTTCTCGGTGCCGTGCTGCTGATCGTCATCGGCTTGTGGATGCGCCTCGGCATTTCGGAGAGCCCGGTGTTCCTTGAACAGAAACGCAAGGACCAGGCGCAGCGCAAAGCGCCGCGTCTGCCGCTTGCCCAGGTGTTGCAGACGCAATGGCGCCAGGTGTTGCAGGCCGCGTTGATGGTGTCCGGACCGTTCGTGATCAGCGCATTGATCAGCCCGTTCAGCATCGCCTATTCGGTGCAGGCCGGCTTCCCGCGCGTGATTGCGCTCAATGCGGCGACTGCGGCGGCGTTGTGCCAGGTGATCGGTATGTTCTGCGGCGGCTGGCTGTCCGACAAGGTCGGCCGCCGGCCGGTATTCATGGCCGCCGCCGTGCTGATGGCAACCAATATCTCCGCGCTGCTCTATCTCGCGACGCTGCACGACAACGGCATGCTGGTGCTCGGCTTCGCGCTCGCCGGCCTTGCCCACGGTTTCATGTTCGGCCCTCTCGGCGCCTTCATCACAGAACTCTTTACGACCAGCACGCGGTTCACCGGCGCTTCTCTCGGTTATCAGCTGGCGGGCGCGCTGGGGGGCGGCTTCACACCGTTGATCGCCGGTGCGTTGCTGGCCGCGGGCGGCGGCGTGCCGCATGCGCAGTACGTGATCGCGTTCGGCACGTTGTTCTGTGTCGTCAGTTTTATCGTCGCCCTGAAGTCGCGGGAAACCTATCGCGAGGATCTGAACGCGGTGGGTGCGGCGTCGGGCGCCGGTTCCGGAGCCTGAGTCGCCACAACATCGAAGCGTGAGCATCAGCAGGATGCGTTCACAACGGCAATCACTTCATCAGATGAGTTTTATGATGCGAGCACCTTTAAGCAGGAACCTGTTCGATCTTCTCTGCGAAATGGCGGCCCATGCGCCGGACCACCCCGCAGTCATCACTAACGACGAGCTCGTCAGCTGGCGTGAACTCGAGACCCGCGCACGGCGCGTCGCGGCATGCCTGAAGTCGTTCGGCGTGGTACGGGGCGACCGTGTCGGGCTGCTGCTCAGCAATCGGGTCGAGTGGATCGAGATCTGTTTCGGCGTGGCGCTGCTGGGCGCGGTCACGATACCCGTCAGCACGTGGTCCAAACGCGGCGAACTCGATTTCCTGCTGCGCGACGCGGGCCTGAAAGTGCTGTTCACGCTTGACCGCTTCGGCGACCAGGACTACGCCGCGGATCTGGCCGCGCTGATTCCGGGCCTCGCCGACGGCCGTCCCGGCGTGGTACGCAGCGCGGCTTGTCCCGCACTGCAACAGTTGGTCAGCGTGGGCGGGGATGCGCTTGCGGGAGCATGGCCGTACGCCGAGGTCTGCCGCAACGTCGCACCGCTCGACACGTTGCCGCCGCCCGGCGACGGCGCCAGCGCAGCAGACGACGCGTTCATTCTCTACACGTCCGGTTCGACGTCGTTCCCGAAAGCGGTTCGGCTGAGCCAGGGTGACGTGATCGAGAACGGCTTCAACATTGGCGAACGGCAGGGGTATACCCGCGACGATCGCGTGCTGTTGAGTCTGCCGCTCTTCTGGTCGTACGGTTCGGCGAATGCGATGTGTGCGACCTTCACGCACGGTGCGACGCTGGTACTGCAAAGTCGTTTCGAACCGGCTGGCGCGCTCGATCTGATCGAGCGCCATCGCTGCACCGCGCTATATACGCTGCCGGCGGCCACGACGGCGCTCGTCACGCATCCGTCGTTCTCACGCGAACGCACCCGCAGTTTGCGCACCGGCCTGACGATCGGCAGCGCGCAGGACGTCGCGACCGCTGCCGACGTGCTCGGCATCCGCGAAATCTGCAACGTGTACGGACAGACGGAGACCTACGGCAACTGCTGTGTGACGTGGCACCACACGCCGCTTGAGGAGCGCAAGCACTGCCAGGGGCCGCCGCTGCCCGGCGTGCGGCTGCGCATCGTCGACGCGGAAAGCGGCGCGCCGGTGGCGCCTGGCGAGCCCGGCATGATCGAAGTGGCGGGGCGCGTCACGCCCGGCTACACGGGCAGGAGCGAAGCGCTGAATGCGGAGTGCCGGACCGCCGATGGCTATCTGCGAACGGGCGATATAGGCCGCATCGCGGAAGACGGCAGCCTGCAATTCATAGGACGAAATACCGAGATGATCAAGCGTGCCGGTATCAACGTCGCCCCCGCCGAAGTCGAAGAAATTCTGCGCCAGCACGAGGGCGTCGCGCTCGCGGGCGCGGCGGGCGTACCCGACGCTGAACGAGGCGAGATGATTGTCGCGTTCGTTGTAAAGGCACCGGGCGCGACCGTGACGAGCGAAGAGTTGCGCGCGCATTGCCGGGCGCTTGCGTCGAGCTACAAGGCCCCCGATCGCATCGAAATCTGTAGCGAACTGCCCGCCACGCCGACCGGCAAGGTGCTGCGCAAGGAGCTCAAGGCGATGGCGGCTGCGCTGGTGGCGCTCAAAGAGACGGTGGTCGACTGACGGTAAGTTTTGCTGCGGCTTCGATAAAAGGAAGTGATGGGTATCGACAAGAACTTCCCGTTTGACCCGAACCCCGCAGGCGCTTAACGTGAAGTCACAACGATAGAAGCTCAGCCGCCGTTGCGCGGCCGGACAAGGCTGATGGAACTGGAGGAAGACATGTCGACAACCGCTCCCACGCGGTCGATCGCGGATTTGCCGGCGCAGCGCGCCGCCGCGCCCAAAACCGCCGCGCAGCGTACTGCGCGCTATTTCAACACCGGCAACGCGTTCAATATCCAGCTGCCACCGGTCCCGGACCATGCGTTCACCGCCGAACCGGCGCGCGCGTTGGATCCTGATACGCCGACCGGTTTGATCGATTGCGATCTGTCGGCGCATTTGCAGATTCCGGTGCCGGCTACCACGCCGCTTTCGCTTGTGCGCTACGCGCGGATCCGCGCCGGCGAAACGCTGAATACCGATTTCGCGGCGAGCGGCGTGATCGTCTATGTGATGGTGGGCAGCGGCCAGACAATTTGCGGCGGCGAACAGATCGACTGGAATCCGGGCGACGTGTTCGTGCTGCCCGGCGGCATCCCGCACCGCTATCGGGCGGCGCCTACCGCCGATGCCGTGCTGTGGATCGTGACGAACGAGCCGCAACTCGCCTTCGAACATCTGCGCGCGCCGGTCGGCGGTGGCGCGCCAACCCCGGTCGTGCACTATCCGGCCGACGAAATCGAACGTCAGATCGATCTGATCTATGAAATTGGCCGCGGGCAGGATATCGCCGGCTCGGCGCTGATTTTCTCTTCGGAGCGTCAGGAGGCGATCCGCAACGTGCTGCCGACGCTCACGGTGGCGATGAACTCGCTGCCACCGGGCGTCGCGCAACGTCCACACCGGCACAACTCGATGGCTGTCGCGCTGATCATCCGTGGCGACGGTTGCTTCTCGATGATCGACGGCAAACGCAAGGAATGGTCGCAATGGGCGACCACGATCACGCCCCCCGTGGCCGTGCATTCGCATCACAACGAAGGCGATGGGCGCGCGATGTTCCTGATCGTGCAGGACGGTGGCATCTACTACTACACGCGCGCGATGGGCTTTTCCTTCGCCGACGTGTGACGCGCCGTCAACCTGCACGCGAACCGGAACAAACGCCAACTATCTACGCATTTCTGGAGACACAAGCCATGTCAGTTCAAGCCGCCAATTCCGCCGCCACCGCAAACGGCTTCAAGGTCCGCAAGCTCGGCGAAGCCTTGGGCGCTGAAGTGCTGGGCGTCGATATGCGCCATCCGCTCGACCCCGCCGCATACCAGGAATTGCACGACATCTGGATGGAGCATCTCGTGCTGGTGTTTCCCGAACAGCACGTCGACGACCAGCAACACGTGGAGTTCACGCGCAGCTTCGGCGAGCCGGAGATCTTCCATCAGAACATCATCCGTTCGAAGCGGGTGCGCGAAATCTTCCGCGTGTCGAATGTCGACGAGGAAGGCACGCTGATGCCGCCCGATCATCCCACCGCGCGGCAGGTTTCGCTCGCACAGTTCTGGCACACCGACAGCAGTTATCGCGCGGTACCGTGCAACGGCTCGCTGCTGCATGGGATCGAAGTGAGCCGAACCGGCGGCGAGACACAGTTCACCAACATGTACGCCGTCTACGATGCCCTGCCCGACACGCTGAGGAAACAGGTGGAAGGGCGCCGCGCATTGCACGACTTCGAGTTCCTGCAAAAGCAGAACAAGCTCAAGCCGCTGACCGACGCGGAGCGCGCCGCGATGCCTCCCGTATGGCAGCCGATGGTGCGCAAACATCCGGTGACCGGGCACAAATCGCTGTATATCAGCCCGATCTACAACGAAGACGTCGAAGGCATGCCGCGTGACGAAGCGCGCCACCTCATTGTGGAACTGGCGGCGTTCGCCGGCCAGCGCCAGTTCGTCTATTCGCATCGCTGGGAAACCGACGACGTGGTGCTGTGGGATAACCGTTGCACGATGCACCAGGTGACCTCGTTCGCCCCCACCGAGCGGCGCGTGATGCACCGCACGACGATCGTTGGCGATCAACCGGTGATCGCGGGCTGACGCATTGCTGCTTTTCGTTGTGTCAACGCGACGAACCCTGCAAACACACGACGCTTTCGAGGACCACTCATGCCAACTGCCGAGCTTCCCGTTTTCAAGCATGTCGAGTTGAACCCCGCGTGGCTGGACCGCCTGCGCGAAGACATCATCGACCCCGATCTGCTGATCGTCGATCCGCATCATCATCTGTGGGACCGCTCGGGCGGTTATCTGCTCGATGAATTACTGGCCGACACCGGTTCGGGCCATAACATCACCGCCACGGTCTACGTGCAGTGCGGCTATGCCTATCGTCCGGACGGACCGGAGGCGTTCAAGCCGGTTGGCGAGACGGAATTCGTCGCGTCGGTGGCGGAAGAAGCCGCGCGGCGCGGTGCGAAGACGCGCGTCTGCGCGGGTATCGTCGGTTATGCGGATCTGACCTTGGGCGACGAGGTCGATGCCGTGCTGCAGGCGCATATCGATGCCGGCGGTGGCCGTTTTCGCAGCGTCCGCCATATCGTCGCACGCCATGCGTCGTTTCAGGCGAGCCTGCTGACGCCGCCGCCGCTGTACCTGATGAACGACGCGACGTTCCGGCGCGGCGTGAGCCGGCTCGGCGCCTTCAACCTGTGCTTCGACGCATGGCTGTACCACACGCAGATCAGGGAACTGGCGGACCTCGCGCGGGCGTTTCCGGAACTGCCGATCGTGATGAATCACCTGGGCGGACCGCTCGGCGTTGGGCCCTATCAGGGCCGGCGCGACGAAGTGTTCCGTGAATGGCGCGACGCGATTGCCGAACTCGCGGAGTGTCCGAATGCGTACGTGAAGCTCGGCGGCCTCGCGATGGCGATTGCCGGCTTCGAGTTCCATCGCGAGCCGTTGCCGCCTTCGTCGGGCGAACTGGCGAACGCATGGCGGCCGTATATGGATGCGTGTATCGAACACTTCGGCGCTGAGCGCTGCATGTTCGAGACCAATTCGCCGGTCGACAAGGGCATGTGCGGCTATCCGGTGATCTGGAACGCGTACAAGCGGATCGCGTCGGGCGCCTCGGCGAGTGAGAAAGCGGCGCTGTTTCACGATACCGCGACGCGCGTCTATAAGCTCGGGCATTGAATACGGAGACGACGACATATGGGCACCGTTCCTCCGCGCACCGATTTCACCGGTAGGGAAAGATGGAAGGTCATCATCAGTTCGTCACTCGGCACGGCATTCGAGTGGTACGACTTTCTGCTTTATGGCGCACTCGCGCCGGTCATCGCAAAGCAGTTTTTCTCTGGCGTCAATGAAACTGCTGCGTTCATTTTCGCGTTGCTGACCTTTTCGGCGGGCTTCGTCGCGCGGCCATTCGGTTCGCTCGTGTTCGGGATGATCGGCGATCTGGTCGGCCGCAAGCGTACCTTCGTCGCAACGATCATGCTGATGGCGCTGCCCACGTTTCTCGTCGGCTTGCTGCCCGGTTACGCGACCTGGGGTATCTATGCGCCCGCCACGTTGATCGTGCTGCGTGTGCTGCAGGGTCTTGCCGTCGGTGGCGAGTACGGCGGCGCGCTCGTTTACGTAGCCGAGCATTCCGAACCGGGCAAGCGCGGCAAGGATACCTCGTGGCTGAGTGCGATGACGCCAGCCGGGATCATTCTCGCGCTGTCGGCAACGCTCGTCACGCGCACGATTTCCGGCGAAAGCGCGTTGGCCGAATGGGCGTGGCGCATTCCGTTTCTCGCATCGATTGTGCTGTTCGGTATTTCGATGTGGCTGCGTCTGAAGCTGAAGGAATCGCCGGTATTTGAAGAGATGAAAGCGGCTGCGCGTGACAAACGGCGGCCGGTGCGCGAAGCGTTCGGCGAATGGCGCTATCTGCGCACGGCGATCCTGCTGACGTTCGGCGTCAATACGGCGATCGGGGTGATTGCCTACACGTCGGAGTTCTATTCACAATTCTTCATGGCGCGCACGCTCGGCATCGATCCGGTGACGATCAACTGGGTGATGCTCCCTTCGCTATTGTTGAGCGTCCCGATGTATATCGTGTGCGGCTGGCTGACCGATAAGCTCGGTCGCAAGCCGGTCTTTCTGATCGGCACGCTGCTCGCGGCACTGACGCTGCAACCCGCGTTCCGGCTGATGACGCATTACGGCAACGCGGCGCTCGAAGCCGCGCAACGCGCCGCGCCGGTGGTCGTGTTCGCCGATCCCGCGAATTGTTCGGTGCAGTTCAATCCGGTGAGCGCCGCGGCGCTGACATCTTCATGCGACATCGCGAAGGGTTATCTGGCGAGCCGAATGGTGTCTTACGAGAATCAGGCATTGCCGCCCGGTTCGATCGCGTCGCTGAAAATCGGCAACACGATGCTGCAGGCATTCGACGGCACCGGCATGCCGAAAGCCGCGTTCGCGGCGCGAGACAAGCAGTTCCAGGCGGACGTTCAGAAGGCGCTGACGGGGAACGGCTATCCAGCGCTCGCTGATCCGGCCCACGTGCATCGCGGCGTGCTGATTTGCATCATGACCTATCTGCTGTCGCTGCTGGCGATGATCTACACACCCGCCGGCGCATGGATGACCGAACTGTTCCCGACCCGCATCCGCTATACGGCGATCTCGCTGCCGTACAACATCGGCGCCGGGTGGTTCGGCGGCTTCATGCCGAGCGTCGCGTTTGCGATGGTGGCCGGCAACGGCGGCGTGTACTTCGGGCTGTGGTATCCGGTCGGCCTGCTCGCACTGGCTGTGCTGATAGCGGGTTTTGGTTTGCCCGATATGAGAAATCGCCAGCTCAACGCGCCGCTCGGCGACGGCGAATCGGGCGGTGCTGGGCGCGGCGTTGAGCAGGTCGTCGAGCAACGCGTTGTGTGCGAAGCGGTGCAGGGCGGCGCGCGATCGTGACGCAGCAAGCTTTTGAGTGGAGACAGGATATGTCTGTGAGTCCGATTGCGACGATGGATGAATTGCCACTGGCACGGCAGAGCTCGAGCGACGTGGACGAAGCGGAGCGCGAGCTGCGCGTCGAATTGGCGGCCGCGTACCGGCTGGTCGATTACTTCGGCTGGACCGAGCAGATCTACGGCCACCTGACCGCGCGTCTTCCCGGCCCCGAGAACCATTTCCTGATTAACGCGTTCGGCGAGAATTACGATGAGGTGAAGGCGTCGAGCCTCGTGAAGATCGATGTCGACGGCAAGGTGGTTTCGGGCGCGAACAGCGCGGTGAACTACGCGGGCTTCGTGATCCATTCGGCGATCCACATGATGCATGAGGAGCGCAATCTGGTCGTGATGCATATCCATTCGCGTGCGGGCATGGCGATCGCCGCGATCAAGGAAGGTCTGCTGCCGATCTCGATGTTCTCGACCGTGTTCTACGAAAATATCGGCTATCACGACTATGAAGGCGCTTCGCTGTATCTCGACGAGCGGGAGCGCATCGTTCGTTCTTTGGGCTCGGCGAAAGCACTGATCTTGCGCAATCACGGCTTGCTGGTGACAGGCGCATCGGTACCAGAATGTTTTCTGCGGCTATACCGGCTGGAGCGGGCCTGCCAGATTCAGGTTGATGCCGCTGCCTGCGGTACGCCAAATCTGATCGGCGCGCCGGTGGCAACCAGATCGCGCAACGACCTCGGCGAATTCCAGGGTATGCAACATGTGCCGGAAGGGACGATCGAGTTCGCGGCACTCAGGCGCAAGCTCGACCGGACGGATCCCGGATATCGGGACTAGACCAGCGGCCATGAGTGCCTATGCGCACTCGTTCATACCGGTGCACGCACGAGGGTAGTCTGCCAAGGCAGCGCCGCGCGCTACTTCACTGCTTCGCCTCCATTGGCTGGCCAAGCACGAATGGGCCACCCTGGAAGCGCTGTGCGGGATCGTCGCGCGAGTCGCCAGGTGCGGTCGCGGGGAAACGCTCCGCGAACTGTGCAGCGCTGTCGCGCGGGTTGAAGCCGAGGAAGCTGGCTTTCGTGTTGTCCCACCACTTGACCGGATTGTTCGACGCGCCGTACACGACCACGTGCCCGACGCAGTGCGTGAACAGCGAGCACCGCACCAGTTCAATAAAGTCGGGATAGCTCAGATACGTGACGAGCATGCGCGGGTTCTTCGGCTCTTCGAACGATGAGCCGATTCGCAGGCACACCGTCTCGATGCCGAAACGATCGTAGTAATAGCGCGAAAGCGCCTCGCCGAAGCACTTCGTCACGCCGTAGAGACTGTCCGGGCGCTGCGGCGCGTCGGCGTCGAGCATTTCTGTGACCGGATGAAAACCGATCGCATGATTGGAGCTCGCGAACACGACGCGCTTCACGCCGTGCTTGCGCGCTGCCTCATACACGTTGTATGTGCCGGCAATGTTCGCTCCGAGCAGGTCCTCGAACGGGGCGTCGACGGAGATACCGCCCAGATGCACGATCGCATCGACGCCCTCGACGAGTTGCATCACCGCCGGCCGGTCCGCCAGATCGACGACGCTCGTTTCCTCGTGCGACGCCGGTTCGCTGAGTTTCGCGATGTCGCTCACGCGCACGATATCGGCCCAATTGGCGAGCGCGCCGCGCAGCTGGCGGCCCAGGTTGCCGGCGGCGCCGGTCAGAAGCAGACGCCGGAACGGCTTGGACGACGGTACGACTGTTTGGCTCATAAAAAACTCCTGGAAAATGACAGTTGGAAAACGTTTTCTAAATTAGAACGACGGAGGAGATTCAGCGTCAATTTCCGGATGCGCGGCTATCAGACGGCAATTTCGCCAAATAGCAGTCGCCCACCTGACCGCGCTTTCTGCGACAATCAGTAAACAAAACAGAAAACGTTACCTTTTGCATGAAAAAACTTTCCCCAACGATTCGCGACGTCGCCGCAGCGGCTGGCGTGTCAGTCGCCACGGTGTCCAAGTACATGAACGGTGCGCAACGCTTCTCCGCACCGGTCGAGGCGCGCCTGAAGTCCGCGATCGAGAAACTCGGCTACCGCTCGAATCCGCTTGCGCGATCGATGATCACCGGCCGCTCTCGCACCATCGGACTGACCGTTCTTGACATCAGCAATCCGCACTTCACGAACGTCGTGAAAGGCGCCAACCGCGTCGCGCTGCGGCACGACTACACGCTGCTGCTCGTCGACACCGACGAAAACCAGGCGCGCGAGCGCCCGTTGATCGAAGCGCTCGCGCAGCGCGTTGACGGCCTGATCGTCAGCTCACGGATGTCCGACGACGAGGCGCAGTGGTTGCTCGATCTCGGCAAGCCACTTGTGCTCTTGAGACGTAGTGATGCGCTGCCGATCCCGAGTGTTGGCATCGACAACCGGCTCGCAACCTACATGCTCGCGCGGCATCTACTAAACCTCGGACATCGTCACATCGCCTACCTCGGTTTCGGCCAGGCTCGCATCAATGACGAGCGCATTCGCGGTGCGCGCGAGTGTCTCGAGGAAGCCGGCCTCACGCTTGATGTCTACGACGCTCACGCGCCGACCGCACATGCGGGCGAGGACGCGTGCTCGCGCATGATGCTCGGTCCGCGCAGGCCGCAGGCTGTGATCTGCTATAACGACCTGATCGCGCTCGGCTTCATGAAAGAGGCAGCGTCGCTCGGCATCAAGGTGCCGCACGAGCTGTCGGTAACCGGTGTCGACAACGTCCCGTACGGCGAGTACGCAGCGCCCGCCCTCACCACCGTCGATATCCAGAGCGAGAAAATGGGCGAGCTCGCGATGCAAAAGCTCATCGACGCGCTCGCGGGCCATGCGGAGGCTGGGCATTCGACGTTCGAGCCGAGGCTCATCGTCCGTGAATCGACGGCGGCCCGCGGCTGACGCGCCTAACGCTTTCACGCGTCGAACTTCGCGGGCGTCATGCGCGGCGTCAGCATCTGCATGACGGCGAGGGCGACGAGGTAGGCAAGCGCGCCTATCGCGAACAGCACCCAGTAGTGGCCGGTGCGTTGCAGGACCTGACCGATCACCTCCGAGAACAGCACCGCGCCGATCGAGCCCGCCATCCCGCCGATGCCGACCACCGCGCCCAGCGCTCGCTTCGGGAAGAGATCGGACGCGGTGGTGAAAAGGTTTGCGGACCAGCCCTGATGAGCTGCCGCCGCCAGTCCGACGATCGCGACGGCACCCCAGAAGTTGTCGACTTGTGAGACGAACGCGATAGGCAGCACGCAGCACGCGCAGATCAGCATCGCTGTCTTGCGCGCGGCGTTTACGCTCCATCCGGCGCGCAGGAGCGCCGAGGAGAGCCAGCCGCCGTCGACGCTGCCGACGGTCGTCATTGCATAGATGCAGACGAGCGGCAGACCGATGTGCTGCATGTCCATGCCGCGCGACTCGTTAAGCCACTTCGGCAGCCAGAACAGATAGAACCACCACACCGGATCGGTCAGGAACTTACCGATCAGGAACGCCCACGTCTGGCGCTTTCTGATCAGCACGCCCCAGCCCGGCGCGCCGGCGTTCACGTTGGCGGCATCGAGCGCCTCGACTTCGTCCTGCGCTTCCTCCACGGAGCTCGGGTCGGCAGACCGGTAGAGCGCGAACCATACGGCCAACCAGACGATGCCCAGCGCCCCGATGATCACGAACGCCGCACGCCAGCCGAACGCCAGCGCGAGCGGCGGGATGATTGCGGGTGCGAACACCGCGCCGACATTCGCGCCAGAGTTGAAGATGCCGGTTGCAAGCGCACGTTCGCGGCGCGGGAACCATTCGGCAGTCGTCTTGATGGCGGCCGGGAAGTTGCCGCCCTCGCCGATGCCGAGCAGCGCACGCGCCATGGCGAAGCCGGTCACCGAGCCGACTGCCGCATGCAACACCGCCGCCACGCTCCAGATCAGCATGGCGAGCGCGTACGAAATGCGCGTGCCGAGCCAGTCGACGATACGGCCGAAGCACAGAAGGCCGACCGCGTAGAACGCCGAGAAGGCGATCACGATGCGGCCGTACTGCACTTGGGTCCAGCCGATATCGTGCTGCAGAAGCGGCGCGAGCAGACCGAGAATCTGGCGGTCCATGTAGTTGATCACGGTCGCAAAGAAGAGTAACGCGCAGACCGTCCAGCGATAGCGGCTGGCGACGCGGGCGAGGCCGATGACGGCAGTTTGCATTTAAGTCTCCGTTGCGCGGCGTCGCTTGTCGCGCCGCGCTATATGCCATTGATCGGGAATGGCGCCGAGGCCCGCGATGCATGGCACTGCGGTGGTGCTACACCACGAACGCATCCAGTTAGGAAAACGTTTTCCTATAGTATAAGATTTGTAGTGTCTTGAAAAGGCCCAAGTTTACCCGGTATTGAGACTGTACGTAATTGGTGGGACGATCTTGCCTTGCTGTTTAGGTAATCGTTTTCTTTGCTGTCCCCCGTGGTCTGCGTCGGGTTGAGATGGTGCGACGTCGACGGTCATCAAGCGGGCGCAGCGGGCGGAATACGGAGGCGTTCATGTCGGCGCGAACGGATAGAAACGGCAGTGAGCGGACTTTCGTAGGGTTTTTTGACCGCCGTCGAACGGGTGCCTATTTGCAAACCCAGGAGAGCGAACAGCAGACACGCTTGTGAAATTGCTAGTTTCAGCATCGATCCACCTACAATCAGG
Source organism: Paraburkholderia sediminicola (assembly GCF_046026675.1). Taxonomy (GTDB): domain Bacteria; phylum Pseudomonadota; class Gammaproteobacteria; order Burkholderiales; family Burkholderiaceae; genus Paraburkholderia; species Paraburkholderia sediminicola_F. Next base: position 1,758,462 of record NZ_JAQQEY010000001.1, read on the forward strand.
AGACAAAAATGCGTTCATCGCGAAAATCATCCGTTGGTTTTGCGTTCAGTACACTGACGCTTCTTCTCGTCAGTGCATGCGGGGGAGGCGTGAACGATGGTCCGAAAGATCCAGTTTCTTCGCCCACAGTTTCTCTGCACGGAATTGTCTATGGAGCGACGGATACGAGCGTCCCGTCAGGAGCAGGCGTGTCCATCACCATGATGGGACAGATGAGAGCGCTCTTTGACCTCATCAAGAAGGCGCCTGATTTCACGCAAGTGGTGATGGATCTTGGCGACGGCAGCCCAGTGCACGTGCTCGATACCCATACGGGCGATAAATTCCTGCCTGGCAAACTGGCCCTCGGGCTGTCGTACATATTGATCGATATGAAGACGAAAGGGGATCCGAAATACGCGGATTACCTCGCGACGTATCAAAAAATAACGACCGCGATGATGGCGCAGACGAGCGGCTCCAGCTACGCGTATGCAAATACCTCCTGGGGCGAGTACTACTACCTCGTTGCGCTCAATAATTTCAAAGCGCACGGTATGCTCAACGAGGTCTTCAGTGACGCAATGCTGGCTACGCTGCAAAATCGCCTGACCTTCTGCGATATGTTCGGCGCGGATGCGAGCGGCACGAAGAATACGTGCCCCGCCAGTGGTGCGATCGACGTTGCATCGCTCAATACCGCGCAGAATTACTATGCCGTCTCTTACGGTATCGCAGGGCTGAGACAGAAACTCGGATGGAGCAATCTGACTTTCTTTTCCGCCACCGACCCGGCTGTGGCCTCGATGGGCGCGCGCGACGCGCTTCTGTACACACTCACGAATCACATTAGAAAAGACTCGTCCGGCGGTTTTTCCGACGAGGCCTCGAATACCCATACGACCTACTATGATCAGGCGCGCTTCGATCGATACAGCACGTTGCTCATTGGCGAAGTCGTTGAGCGAACGTTCGAAATGGGCAACGAGGCCAATCTAACGCCCGAATTGAAATCCTATCTGCGCAAGTCAGTTGATCTCATTCTTCCCCAACTCAATGCAAGCGGCCAGGGTTTCAACTATGGCAGGTCCATCGGGCCGTACGGGGACTCAGCCTTTATGGAAGTCCTGACTGCCGCAGCAAATGCTGGCGTATTGTCCGCCCAGGAAATGCAGGTAGCCTATTCGTTTATCTATAAGGCGGCTTACCGCTTTGATACTTTCTGGTACGACCCGACGCTACCCACGCCGTCGGTGAATATGTGGGTCAAAGGGCGCGGAACCGATGCGTATCGCGGCAAACCTCGAGTCATGGGAGAGAATTTCAGCCTTTTGCACCAATACATGTACGTGAATGCCTGGTGGAACAAACTCGGTTTTGGCGGCGAGGCGCCCATGTCTGATTCCGAACTGCAAGCCTGGCTGGACGCAAGACCGCATTACACGCTCACCTGGTACAACTTGCCCACCGATACGGCTCACCCGTACAGCGCAGCGCTCATTACGGTACGCGACGGCAAGCGCGTCATTAATCTCAACCTGAGCCAGGCACCTGACTACAATTCGTACACGCCCTATTACCCGACGCCGTTTTCCGACAACCTGATTTATGGCACGACGGATCTGGGCTATGCGTTGCTGATTCCGCAAGTTTCATATAACGGGAAAACCTACATTCCGGTCACATACTATAAGAACCTGAATGTTCAGGAAAACAACGGGCAGGTCGTCGTCTCTTTCGACACGACCAAATTCCGGCAGGCCGTTAAGAATGCAACCTATGCCACGGATATCGACCTGCAGGTTCACACAGTTCTGACGTTTGCTCAAGGCACACTGACGCGAACCGATACGCTGAGTTCTGGAACGCTGACCGGCAACGTCGCGGTTGAGACGGACTTCACGTCTTTTGCGGATTTCCAGAACACCACCGCGAATAGCGATGGTTTCTCGGTTAAGTACGCCAATAGTAATGCGACCAGCTATGGCACTACGGGTTTTGACAGTTGCGTCCTGTCCAATTTCGAAATGGCGGCCGGGATAACCAATCCGTTGTCGACCACTCCGATCGGGCAGTTGCATTCGAACTTCGCCTGTACGACGCGCCCCTTTGCACTCAACGCGGGAAGTAATCGTACGTTCACCTGGACACTGAAGTACGCCGGTTCGAATTGATCCTGTGAAGTGCGCCGGCCTTTTAAGGGCCGGCGTTGGCTCGCAAGGAAGTTTATGAGCTGAAAAGCTTCCTATGGTCGAACTCTCGTGATGTGCCACCGGTACGTGACAGCAGTTCGCAGAAACAAAAAACCCCGTAAGACGTTGATCTTACGGGGTTTCTCGAACTACTTCGGCTTGAGTTGGAACTAAACCGGAACAACTGTTGGTGCCCAGGAGAGGCTCCGAAGGAATCGTATAACTATCTGTTTTTATTGAAATTAGAAGCTCTATAAAAATAGGATGTACCGTTTTATGTACCACTTTGAACCGAGTGAAGGACTACGGAGCACAATGGATCTTTGATGGAACTGGATAATGCGACGGGGTGTGGCTCAACTACAACAACAGAGCTCACTGAGTGCAGGGCATTCAGCATGTTCGGGCTCTGGACGATGCTGCGCAGAGGGCGGGTTTCCAGAACTTCCGTCACGCGACCAACGTACTACGCGACGCAGTCAAGCCAGAACGCGCACGCGCCGTGCACCGTATTTTCCTCACGGCCTACTGGAAAGACCGGAAGGGCGAGGGCAGCGGTCGGGAGACGTTAACGATCGAATTGTCCAGTCCATGGGGCGACCTGATCACGCCACTCCAGTTCCGGAATCATCGCGCTGGCGAGGCTCCGTGCGGAGGGCCCTGACAATCTGCCGCGCGAGCAACTGCTCAGTTCGCAGGCAGATGCCCGGCGTGCGGTTTGCGCGGCGGCGCGAGCTCTGCATGTCATCGACGCCACAAAACTGCGCCCGTCCCGAAGCCATAGCCGTGCGTTTCCCGGGAGGCGATCGACGCATGCTGTCGGGTGCCACAGAAAGTGAAAACTGTGCCAGGTAAGTAAAAAGACCACTGCCTCAGTTAGTGCAAAAATCCGGGCGGCGGACAGTCTCGTGAGGACTCGGCCGTCCGCGACCGTCCCTGATCGACCCGAAGCAGTCTCCTGACTTTTCCCACAGCGGACATTGAATAATGCGTCGCCAGACAAACTGTTGACGAAAAAATTCTGACTGAACATACTCGCACGCCCTTTTCAACGGAGAACGACGTGACGCGTGCTCGCATCGGTGTGCTACCTCGAGAGATTTCAACGGCACGCCTGAAACTTGTGCCGGCATGTGAGCAGTTCGTGCACGAACTGCGGGAATACTCCATTGTAAATCGCGCTCATTTGCAGCCTTGGGAACCGCTCCGATCCGAGAGCTTTTTCGAGACTGAATCGGTTGCGCAACGGCTATCCGCGATGGCGCATAACAACAAGTCAGGGCATGCGGTGCATCTACTTTTAATCTCGCAGGAAACCGGAGAAATGGTCGGGGATTGCAACTTCACCAACATCGTGCGCGGGCCCTTTCAGGCATGCCATCTTGGTTTTTCGCTTGCAAAGCGGTTTGAACGGCGAGGTTTGATGCGCGAAGCATTGACGCCTGCGATTGCCTATATTTTTGACGAAATCGGACTGCACAGGGTAATGGCGAACTTTAGGCCCGAAAATGTTCGTAGCGCACAGCTATTGGAAAGGCTAGGGTTTGAGCGTGAAGGGCTGGCCCGGTCCTATCTAAGAATCAATGGAGTATGGGTCGACCATGTGCTTACATCGCTGGTCAACGAAATTGCAGAACATTGAACCGAACTTGCAGCCATCATTACCAGCTCTCGACTTACGTTTCGAAGACTTTAAGCATGGGAAGCCTTCCGTGAGTGCGGACACGAGCTATCCCCACCGGAAAAGCCCCCGAGATACATTGTCAGCGATCCACATCTTGACATCGAAGGGCCGAAGTTGGCCGAACTCTGCCCGCTGCCGAGGTGCGCCAGAGCTGTCCAGCCGCGCATCGCGCGGAGGGCCGTAACCGACCCCTTCTCCGTCATACGAGGTCAATCAAGATCTCCGGCCGCTTTTCGAATTGCATCGGCCGTTAATCAATACAGTTGAATCGTGCTGAAGTTTCAATCTCTCGAAATGGGTTGCCGCGGTAGGCCGCCCCGCGGCCTCGACTCACATCATTTCGGGACTGCTCAGTTTCGTTCCGTCGGAAAAGCGGTCCAGTCTGTAGGGTTTAATGTCGAACTGCGGCGCCTCGTCCATTACCAGCCGGCTCACGAGAACGCCTGCGCCAGGCCCTAGTCCAAAGCCGTGTCCGCTGAAGCCGGATGCGATCACGAGACCGGGTTTCGCATTAACCTTCGAGATGACGGGAACGAGGTCCGGCGTCGTGTCGATCGCGCCCGCCCATGCGTGAGCGATCCGCAGGCCCGCCAGCTCGGGAAACACGCTGGACACATTATGCAGGGCACGTTCGAGCCATTCGGTATCAGGCCGGGGATCCAGCACCCGCGTTTCTTCGAACGGCGAGATGTCTTCGTCGCGCCAGGTTGCGCTTGCCTCCGGACCATGGAAGAAGCTGGCACCGACGCGAATCTTCAGTTTTTTCTTCATCTTGCTGCGGAACATGGTGCGGAACTTCACCGCATGCCGCAGGTTTTGCGGCGCGAGTTCCACGCGCCCGTAGCCGGGAACAGCGATGGTGTAGCCGCCGTCCAACCTTCTCCTCAGCGCGAAGTTAGGCCCGGAGAAACAGCCTTCGATGACCCCCGGCGCCTCAGCGGTTCGCAACGCCGTTCCCATCACGTTGATGGAGGGCAGATCGATGCCGTGATGCCGGCAGAACAACGCGCTCCAGGCGCCTCCCGCGAGAACGACGGTGTCGGCTGCAAGCCGGCCGCGCTCCGTCCAGATGCCAGAGACACGTCCAGAACTCGTGTCGAGACTTCGTACCGCGCAGTTCTGATACACCATCGCGCCGAGCCGTTGCGCGCCGCGAGCAATCGCAGGCGCGGCTTTCGACGGCTCGGCGCGGCCATCCGTGACAGACCACAGCCCTCCAGCCCACTTCGCACGTCCGGACGGAATGCGCGCTGCCAGTTCGCGCGCACTGAGGATCTCGCTGTTAAAGCCGACTTCCCGGGCGCGAGCAAGCCACGATTCCCACTGTGCGATGTCCGATTGATGCTCCGTGCCGTACAGGATGCCCGACTTACGAAACCCGATGTCCTCGCCCAGTTCTTCGCTTAGTTCGCTCCAGCGCTTGAGGCTCTGCATCGCGAGCGGCAACTCATGGAGGTCGCGGTTCTGTTGACGCACCCAGCCCCAATTGCGCCCTGACTGCTCGCAGCCGATGACGCCCTTTTCGAGCAGAGCCACCTGGACGCCGCGTCGCGCCAGTTCATACGCGGTGCTGACGCCAATAATGCCGCCGCCTACTACCGCGACATCGCATCGCTCGGGGAAATCTTCGCTATCCGTGACTTCGTCGATCGTTAGCATGTCATAGCCGTTGATTGTCGCTTCAGAGGGTTGCTACGATTTTGGTATCTTCCACCACGTCGCCGATAGGACGATCCTGTTGTATCCAAAAGGGATACAACGATGACCCACCAAGCGCTGAGGCAAATCTTGAATTGCTATCTTGCCGACTGTTGCCGAGACCAGGTTTCTGCTTAGCCACATTCTCACAGTCTTGCTTCCTGGTTAGCTGACGCGCAAACCAAGATATGCGAACGGCGGCAAAGCCGATCATGGGCGCTCGTCGTTAAGAGGCGGATGGGGGGTTAACTACGGGCGTCCGTGCATGTTTCGATATGCTCGCAGTACCTGCTTGCCGACAGTCTCTGAATGCTTCGGAGCGTCAAAGCCATTCAAGTTCTTTCATGTCCCGCCGTAATACGATGACAAACACTTTAAGGTCAGACGCCGGAACCCCGAGTGTTGGGTTCAATGAGATCGCCTGATTCGAGGGCTGCAAAGACGGTGGACTGACGCGACCAAGGAATCGAATGGACCTTGAGAATCTCGACATCTCACCCGATGAGGCGAGGCAGCGTTTTTTTTGAGCGGGTGTCAAGCGGATCCATTGCGCTGGATGGCGTGATGTCGCCGCTGACGCGAGAGCTGGCCGGCCGTTTCGGAACGGAAAGCGTCGATATGACTTTCGGTTGGGCATGTACCCCCATGGATTGGCTCTGCCCCGCCTGCGGAAGAGGCAAGCCAGAGATCGTGCGCTTGAACACGAACGGCCATCTGATGTGTCGGCTGGTCGAGCACCACGATCACATGAAGGACCTCGTCAAGGACGAATTCGAGCGTCAATGCAAATTGCAGAAGACCATCGTTGCTGATGAGTTTGCAAAGCGCTTTGCGACACGCGCTTCGCAGATGATTTCAGCGTACGACAATGCGATCATCTGTGACGACTGCAACGCTGCCGATCCGAAGGCCAAGGGTGCGGTGGGTACCCACAGGGACTTCTCCTATTCACCTCAGGAGATCAGGCGTTTCGTGCGGCCCCGACCCAATGTTCCGCATGAGATCGATGTGGAGGAGGCTGCAGGTATCTGGCAAGTCAATGAGGAAACGTTCGCGTTGCGGCTCAAAATTGTTGAACGCATCGCTGGCATCGCCGCGACCAACACACATTGGTATCAGGAACTGCCTTATGGACAACGCGCGGAGACGGTCTACCGCCATGCCGAGTACCTGCAGGGACAATATGGTGTTCCCGGTGCGCTCTATGAGCTGACGGGCGACAAGCGGCGACCACCATCCCCGGATGTGAGCGCCTGGCGACGCGTCAAGCATAAACGTCCGCGCGTGGGGCCGCGTCCCGAAGACGTTGGCTATCTTGCGAAGGTCTCCTTCGGCCGGCATTGGGCCGCCGTGACCGAATCATGGCGATGCCCCGCCTGCCACCGGACGAAACTTGAGACAGTGCGTAAATCCAACAAGGGCGATTGGACCTTTCTGTTATCGGATCGCTCCTTCTACGCGCCCGGCGAACGGTACGGCAGCAAGCGAGCCGTGGTCTGCGGCGACTGTGGTCGATTGGCTTCCGATCTTGGAAAGGAGGCGTGTCTGGTCGCCGAAGCCGCCACAGAGAGTAACTATGCGCAGTTCCTGGCTGTTTCGGAAATATCGCTCGCTGTCCTTCCGCAACCTCATGCCAGGCATAACGTCAAGAATGACGTGGCCGACGATCTTGTGATAAACCTCGTCGAACGGATCACACTGCTTGAGCAGCAAGACGAATAGCGATACGCGTGACTATACCCAGTCTTCTTTTACTTCGACTGAGTTGAGCGGAAAGACAATCGGTACCTGTTGGCTTCGTGACTAGGGATAAAGAGGTTGTATCAAAGCTTGGAAAGCTCGTGTGGACGTCAGACGAAAGTCTGGAGGACGCGCGGTACAAGCGCATCGCGATGCCCGTCTTCGCCTGCAACGATCGGGCTGAGGAGAACAGGCGCTTGCGCGCCTCAGAACGTCAACACGTCGGAATGCATTTCAGCGACGCACAACCCGCCATGGTTGCCGCAATCGCCAGCAGCAGCATCAGACTGAATATTCGCTTCCTCATCACGTCACCCTCCTTGGTATTCGTTATCGGTTCGCTGCGTCAGCATACAGCTGCGCCTACACGTCAACGTGCGACGTCGTTTGCGACGGCACAAGACGCGGATGCGGTGTGCACAGACAGACACACAAATCATCGCTCAGTGCCGCCTGCCGGCCGTCCGGTCCTGTCGTGGAAATGCGCGCGCCCTCGCACTTGATCAACCCGACGGTCTTGCAGACCGGGCACAGGACGGGGTCAGTTTCGTAGGCCTGCTCGCGCCCGCCGAGCAGGTCGTTACCGTCGCCACCCTGCACGATGCCACCCACCGTCGTTTTGTCGCCTTTCACAATGTCGTAACGCCGCATCGTACGCTCCTACACTGCACCCGGCCGCGGCCGGAGGCTATTCAGCAGGGCATCCCATACTTGCAGCGCGCCGGCCTCATCGACCGGCGACGTTGCCTGATCAGGCGGCAGGTCGCTCCGTGAAGACGTGCCCAGTAGCAATTCAATCGAGGTATGCGGTTGTGCAAGCGTGGCAGGATTGCCCGGTGCCAGCAGATAGAAACGGTAGACCGTAATCGGACCGTCCTGAAGCGCAAACAGGACCTCTTCGGCGTCCATGCCGGCCACCACGCGCTTGCCCTTGCGCAGGATGCGATAGCTGCCAGGCATTCGATCGAGTTGTGCGCGAAGCTCGGACAGATTCTTGGTGAGTGGCTGAGCTTGATCCTGCTCGACCGCATCTCGCATCTTGATCAGGAGCAGGGCAGGTCGGCCCGGCAGCAGCGCAAACGACTGGCTGACTTCTTCCGTGTAGGTCGACGATCCGGTGACGATCCCGCCGTCGAAGCAAAAGCCCGACTCCGTCGGCACGGCCCAGTTGTCTCGCGCCTTGATTCGCCTGTAGGTGTCGCTGTAGATATTCTCGGAGTTACCGAGAGCAGACGCTCCCATGAGGCCGGCGGTATGAAAGAGTGTGTGGTCCGCAAAGAGGTAGCCATCCGTTCTGAAGGGCATCTCGACTTTCGCCACTCCTTCCTGGTAGATGAAAAACCGCGAATCGTTGACCGGCGAAAATGCCTTCTCCAGCCAGGCCTTCCCGGTTTTCTCATCCAGGTTGACGGGGTTATAGCGTTGCTTCGTACGCAACTCGTTTTCCCGGGCCTCGACTTTGGTGCGATAGGCCTCAAGTGAGACATTGTGAGATGTTTCGAGTTTGTCTCCCCTGTACGCGTAATGTTGATTCGAAATCTCGCTCGATGCGGGCCGGTCGAATACGAGGCGGCCGATGCACCACGGGCGCATTTTGGACAGCAGTGGATTGTTCATCATTGGTTCCACGGAAAGCGCAAGAGAGCAGGCGCAAAGACCTGCCAGCAGAATGAGGGGGCGAAAGAGGCGAACCATTAACATGTTCCCGGCACCTAGATGTCGTTGACAATCTGGACCACACTGTAAAGTATCGCCCAGTGCGTCCATGGGTGCGCATAACTGGTCATGTGCTGGTATCCGCCCTGCACGAACGCCATCTGAACTCCTTTGGCCGGGTCGCCAGGCACATCCGGCTTCAACCCGCGCGCCTGCGCATCGGCCGACCACGCCGGCACCGTACCGTCGCCGCGGATGATTCCTGTCTTCGTTGCCACCTGCGACCAGTCCGTCTTGGCGTTCACATCCGGCAACGTGTTCGTCTTCTGGACGGTGAACGTAACGCTCAGTTTGCGTTGCTCCAGAAACACGCGGATCTCGCCCTTGCCCGAGTCGTGCAGCAACGTTGCGGCCTGAAGTTCAGGCGCCTGCACGTCCGATGGCACATCTCCGGTCCAGATCGCGTTGCCCCACGTCAGCAGACTCTTCGTCGGGTCTCCTTTTTCGATGCCAGGCTTGCTCTTGTCGCTGGCCTCTGTCGTCGTGCTCGACTGTGGAGACCTAAAGTCGAGGCCACCCTCGCCGTAGGCTACATATGTCTTGCCATGGTAACGATTCTTCAATTGGCTCTGGTTCTTTACGACGGTCTCCATCGTCGATCGATAATAATCCGATAGGCTTGTCTGAAGCCCGCCAGCATTGAGCCGCGTCTTGACGATCCCAGCGGGATCGAGCTGTTTGTCGGGCGGCTGCAAACCGTACCACTTGGGATTCACATACAAATCGTTATACGGATCGCCGTGCTCCGGGAACTGCATGACCACCTGTCCGCCGGGCCGCGCAAAAATCCACCACGGCGCGCCATTGTGATAATCCGGCATCGGTGTCAGCTCCATCGGTCCCGGCGCGTTCGCCATTACCGCCATGAATTCATCTGCGTCGCGCCCCAGCAGACTGCCATTGATGAAACCATTCATACCGCCTTCAGGACTGCCGCCTGTCTTGAAACGCTTGGCCGCCAGCGGAGCACCGGTGGCCGGTTGACATCCATGAAATACGCCGTGCGCAAGACCTTCGAGCCCATGGTTTAACACCGCGAAGCGGGCCACCAGCCCACCCATCGAGTGCGTCAGAATAATCGCCTTGCCCGTATCGTTTTCCTTGCAGATCTCGGTGACGCCCATCAACCGTGTCGTCTTCTTTGTCTGCGGATCGGGGACATCCAGACCATTCACCACATCACGCCCCGAACGGTCATTCGACTGCAGCCAGTTGTATCCAATCGCATAGACGCGATAGCGAAACTTGGCGAATTTCTTGAATTCCGGGGAGTCCGGTGCGATCACCTGGCCTTTACCTGCTGCAGCAATGGCGCCGTAGGTCTTTGGGTCGGTGCCGAGCACCGGATGGAGTGCCCATTTCTCGCCCTCGGGGTCGGGGTTGATCCACGCGCCTTCGGGCTTGCCGAGCAGCATCGGGTTGTTCAACTGTTGCTCGAGCCAAAGCAGGACAGGTTGATAGCCGGTCCTATAGACCGAACCCCAGCCGCGGCGTCGCGCCTCCTTCTCGGTAATCGGGTCTTTCTCCCCAAGGTCGACGATCGGGCCGAGCGGCGTCACCATGACGCTCTCGGGATCGAAAAGTGTTTCGCGCGACGACGCGCTGCGAAACCATCCCGCGATGAGCGAACACAACGCGCCGAGAGATGCACCTATCGTGTCTGTATTTGGTGCGGACCATGCCGCGTCGCCACTGTCCTTGGCGGCCAGTGGCGAGCCCATCACGCCCGGTATGAAAATCACGGGAATGATGGGGCGCAGATCGTGCAAGGTCTCCTTGGCGCGAGTGTCGTTGGCCGGCGTCAAGGGCGCCTGGGCGGAAGAGTGGCCGTCCTCATCGGTCTGCGACGCGAGGCGGACGACTTCCTGTTCGGCATCATCGTCGCCGGACGTCTGGGCCTGCGTACCCGAATTGTCGGGCTGATTTTCGCTCATGGATTCTCGCTTATGCGTTGCTCGTGCCCGGCCGCAGCGCCCGGATCACCACAGTTTCGATATCGTTGCTTTTCTGCTCGACCGTATGGCCCAGCTCGTCCGTGACCCCGCTCAGGCGTGTGCCATCCCCACGCACGATCTCGTAAGGGTGGTTCTTGAGTGGGTCGCCGGTGATCCGGTCGCGCAAGAGATACTTGTCGTTAAACGCCGGCTTCTCAAGGCTATTCATATGCTCGGCCACCGAACTCGGACCCTGCCGGCTGAATGACGCCGACTTGATCGTGCGTGCGCCGCGCGTGCCGTCCTCAATTCCTTGGGGGGTAATACGGATGTATGAGCCCCCGCACTTGAGCATCAACTCGGTCTTCGCGTCGATCTCGATGCTGCCGTTATTGCTCTTGAGCGTCAGGCCGAGTTCGGAGAGTAATCGCAGCTGATCGGTGAGCGCCTGGATGTCGATCGCACCTTTCCCGGCGATCAGTTTCATACCGGCACGTTGGACGAATACGCTGATTTTTTCTGCGACGCTTGCAACCAGCGATTTGCCCACGGCCCAGTAGGTGTCCTTGCCGCTGACGAAATTCAGATGGTCGTCCGCGACCATCTGCGCCGACGCGTGCGTGGTAAAACCCATGCTCTCTGGACTCGATCCGAGCATGACGGGTTTGGCAAAGGCATTGGCGTTTCCTGTCCCACCGCCTGCCGTATTGCCGCCTTTGGCCACGCCCGCCTTGCTGTGCTGGGTCGCCTTCGCGAACTGTGAAAGCGCTTCGCGGCCAGGCTTCATATCCTCGGCCTTGGCGGTCGAACTTGCGGAGGACAACGACTCGACGAGCAGATCCGCACGCGCCAGGATCTCGCGCGGCGCGGTGGTATCGAGCGGCTGACCGTCGGCACTGATTTGATGTGTGCTGAAATACAGTCCCTCACCCGCATGGACCGCACCTGCATAGTCGGTGCGCAAGGTAAAGCCGCTGCCGGTGTACGCGCCACGCGAATTGCCGTTCTGGACGATCTGGTAGCCGAGATGGAGACCGCTCATGCCGTGGCTGCTCATGATCCGCATGCGAGGCTGCCCCGTGGAATCATCCATGACGTGCTGGTTATAGCCGCCGCCACCGCCGTACTCCCGTGACTGATAGCCAGAAAGCAGGCCGTTCGAATGCCACTGCGGTTTCGCCGCGCCGTTGTACACACGATGAAGCGCAATCGGGCGGTCGATGTCATTGCCGATGTGGCCGATCAGGAGTTCTTCGCCCGCGCGCGGCATGTGGACGCCACCATATCCATCGCCGGTATCGGACTGCGCCACGCGCACCCAGCACGATGCACGTTCGTCACCTTCATTGAGCCGGTCCCAGATGAAGAGCACCTTCACCCGGTTCAGTTCATCGGTGTAGCACTCCTGTCCCTTCGGTCCGGCCACAATCGCCGATTCCAGTTTCGCTTCGGGCTTGTGATGTTCGAACGGGCTCCGGTACGGCACCGTCGTACGCTGCGCTTCGATGGCGACCCGGTAGAACCCCGTGGAGCCGTCTACGTGGCTCGCACTGAAAATCTGACCAGAGTCGTCGGCGCGGGCCTGTGCGAGCTGATGATTCAGGCTGTGTGGGTAGTTCGCTTCGTGCCCGGCGAGCGGAAGATTGTTCTCGATGACCCACTCGACCTCGATGCTCGCGAATTCGTTCTGGTCGGCGGCGTCGTGGTCATGCTCGGGATGACCGGTCAGTGTGAAGCGCCGGCCCGCGTCCATGGCGCGCAGGCTACCCACGCCGTGAAAGCGCTTGGCCTGCGACTCCCATTCCTCCATGCGAATCTTCGACAACTGATCACCCCGGTCCTGTTCCGGGTACGTATAGCCACCGGTGTATTCGTAGACTTCGGTTTGCGCGGGCAGCGCGCCTTGATTCGCCATTGTCGGTACCGACGTACCTTTGGGACTGGAGGGCGTCGACGGGCTTTTGTAGTCGAAGGTGCGCGTCGACAGCAGCACGGATTGCAGCGTCCGCGTGCCTGACCACTGGGTGAGCGCATCGGCCTCACTGCTCACCCCGGCACGATAGAACTCGACCGTTGCAGGCGAGAGCGGTTCGAGCGTCTGGAGGCGATCGGTGATGACCAGCGTGTGCGATTTGCCGTCCGCCGCCTGCTGCCAGATGCCATACAGGCCCTCGGACTCGAGAAGCCGGTGCACGAAATTCCAGTCGGTCTCGTCCTGTCGGCAGTAGGAGCGCTTCGGCAGTGGCTTGGAGAGCGCGAAGCGGTACATCCCTTTTGCCTGCGGATGCTGGTTGAATACGTCCGAGACGATTTCGTCTGCTGCCTTGTCCTGCCAGTGTTTCTGGTCACGCCGGAACTTCAGAAAGTGCATCCACGAGGAAAATCCCAACTGGTAACTTGTGAGATTTCCGTCGGCTCCCAGCCGACGCGCTGTATGTATATAGCCATGGTGGGGCAGGTAAGACCGATCGGCCTGCTGGATCCAGAGCGTAACGGTCTGGGCGATCAGCGTTTTGAGCTGGACGTCGCCCTGAGTCGACACGCAGTCGAGCAGAAAGGAGAAGTCACGACCGATCCGCGAGCACCCGGTGACACGGTGGGGCAGCAAGACGTTATTGCCGGCCGGCGTATCCAGTTTCAGAAGGCGGTCCTGCTGCGACAGTCCACCCGTAATCGCCCCGATTATGTCCTGCGTGCCCATGCCGCCTCTCGATCTGATTATTCCTCTTTCCCGCGCGATTTTACTTCGAATGCAATCTGATAATGATCAGAAATTGAAAAGCGGAAATCGATTTAATGCGAAATGGATATTCGGATGAATATCGAATCTCAAAACATGATGCGGCATGGGCCGCAGGCGGACGGCCGCGAACAACATCAAATTAGCGATTCGATCATCTTTGTCCGGCCTCTAGGGCCGAACTGCAGCGCTTTTACTCTGCTTGGTTGACTTGGAGCGTAGAGGAGTGCCCGGTGTTCTCGAATAGACATTGACCCGAGCCGCAAATTGCGCCGTCAATTTCGGAGTAATCCCTGTCGTTTTTAAAGCGTCCAGATAGTCGGCATACCATTGCATCATCGCGATTCGTTGAGCCAGGTACTTGGCTTGATTGTAGTCACCCGCTGTACCTTCTTCGATGTGAGCGAGCTGCATTTCGACGTGGTCCTTTTCCCAGCCATGTTCACGCAGCAAGGTGCTCGCGGTGTGTCGTGTGCCATGACCGACCATACGGCCCTTGTATCCGATCCTTGCAAATACACCGTTGATAGTGTTCTCGCTGATGACATCGTTCTTCCAGCCAATGCCGGGGTAGAGATATCTTTGCTTACCGGTTTGCTTGTACAGTTCCCGCAGTTGTGCCACGAGTTGCGCCGGAAGAGAAATGACGATGTCTCGGCGCATCTTCATCTTTTCTCTAGAAATTTTCCACAGGGCGGAGTCGAAATCAATTTCTGTCCATTCGGCAAAACGGACCATGCCAGGGCGGCTTGCCGTCCAGATAGTCATCCATGCGGCAGTGCGTTGTATGAACCGGCTCGTTGATCGGTCGAGAGCCTTTAGAAAATCGGGAAGTTCAGGTTCAAGCAGATACGGATAGGGCTTGGCCTTAGGCGCTTCCTTGGCAATGACTTTCAGTTCTGACGCAGGGTGTTTTCGCATTTGCCTCGGCAATGGCCTGGCTGAAGATCTCGCGTAACCATCCGCGTACCTTTTTCGATACGTTCAGTGCGTTGCGCTTTTCAATCCGCTCCTGAACCCGCGTGCAGTCGGCGCGAGTGATGTCCTTTAAGCGCTTCAGCCCAAGCTCAGGAAGAATGTCCTTGTCAAGATAGGTCCGGAATTTGTCTAGTGTCGCAGCCGATCGGCCGGTTTCCTGTTTGTGCCGGTACCAAGTCTCGGCCGCCGTCTTGAATGTGTCGTCCTCGACAGCCTGGTCGGATTGCTGAACCTTGGGATTGATGCCGCTAGCGAGCTGGAGCTGGGCCTTTGCTCTCAACTCGCGTGCCCTTGCCAGTGAGATTTTCGGGAACATACCGAATGAAATGCGCGGCTGCTGCTTCTTGCCGAAGCTGTACCGAAAGTGCCAACTCTTGGTACCGTTCTTCGCAACGAAGAGAAACAGCCCGTCGCCGTCCCGAAGGGTATAGTCGCGGCTTGATGGCTTGGCTGACTCAACCTGCTTGATTGTCAGTGGCATGACCGTCACCTAGTACATTGGAGGAACTCGAACTTTCAATGTACTGGCTAATGTACTACTTTGCTGCTGGTTTTAGGTAATCTTCGGTGGAACTGGATGGAGGCTCAGAAAAGAAAAAAGCCCGCAGTGGCGGGCTTTTCCGGGGGGTCAGAGGACTTTGATGGAAGTCTCTGGAAGCTTAAATGGTGCCCAGGAGAGGACTCGAACCTCCACGGTGTTGCCACCGCTAGGACCTGAACCTAGTGCGTCTACCAATTCCGCCACCTGGGCACGTCTTCAAGCTAGACCAATATTTTAGCGTGATGATGCAGCGTGTCAATCCCTACATGCAAACTAACCATCGCTTCATCGACCGCCCGGTTGTGCCATGCAGCGAAGCAAAACTTCACTGCATGATTGCCGCGAGTCAACCGTCCTGCCAACCACATGATCCGATCGAAAATCCGGAATCGGACCAAATAGCCTCACACAAAAAGTAAAGCCGCCTATGTGAAACATCAGGCGGCTTTACTTTTGAATCTGGTGCCCAAGAGAGGACTCGAACCTCCACAGTGTTGCCACCGCTAGGACCTGAACCTAGTGCGTCTACCAATTTCGCCACCTGGGCAGGTGATGAACAGCAAAGAACGCCATTATAGCGACAGATTCGGGGCTGTCAAGCGTTTCTCAAAAGTCGCTTAAACATCGCTGCAGCGAGGCTGCATGCGCCTCACAGCGACTATTGACGGGCCGCGTGGCGCGCAAGACGGGTGTTAGAATGCCTCGCAGTAGTTCGTTGGCACGGTGCACACGCCCGTCGGACTCAGACTTGAACGAGCCGGACCCGAGCAGTCATTCCAGTGCAATCGCAAGTGCAACTTAAGCGCAACCCAAGCGCCTCTTAAGCCCAGCCACATCGCCGACCGACGTCCATGCAACGAGAAAAAATCATCGACAAGCCCTTGAGCAAATTCCCGTATCCGATCCCGAGCCGCGAAGAAATCCTGGGCGTCCTGCGCACGAGTGAAGCGCCGCTTGCCGCGAACGACATCGCCGAAGCCCTGTCGATCAAGCGCCAGGAGCGCGAAGGATTTTTCAAGCGCTTAGGCGCCATGGAGCGCGACGGCCAGATCCGGCTCGATCAGCGCAATCTCTATCAACTGACCCATCCGTCGAACTTCGTCGCGGGCCGTGTGCAGGGCCATCGTGACGGCTACGGTTTTCTCATTCGCGACGACGGTCAGGACGATCTATTCCTGCCCACCGGCGAAATGCAGAAGGTCATGCACAACGATCGCGTGCTCGCGCGCATTGTCGGCTATGACCGTCGTGGCAGGCCGGAAGGGCATGTCGTCGAAGTCACGGACCGCGCCAACAAGCGCGTGATCGGCCGTCTGCTCAACGAGAACGGCGCGCTGATCGTCGCGCCTGAAGACAAGCGCATCGGCCATGACATCCTGATCGCGCAAAACACCAAGAAGGCCAAGGTCGGCCAGGTGGTGGTGGTCGAGCTCACCGATTTCCCGAGCCGTCACTCGCAGCCGCTCGGCCGCGTGGTGGAAGTGCTCGGCGATATCGACGACCCCGGCATGGAAATCGAAATCGCGGTGCGCAAGTACGGCGTGCCGCACGAATTCAGCCAGTCCGCGCTCGACGAAGCCGCGAGGCTGCCCGACGAAGTCCGGCCGGTCGACGCGCGTCATCGCATCGATCTGCGCGACGTCCCGCTCGTCACGATCGACGGTGAAGATGCCCGCGACTTCGACGACGCCGTCTATTGCGAGCCGGTCCAGGTCGGCCGTGGCGAAGGCTTCCGCCTGATCGTCGCGATCGCGGACGTCTCGCATTACGTGCATCCGAAGAGCGGTCTCGACGCCGACGCGCTGGAACGCAGCACCTCGGTGTACTTCCCGCGCCGCGTGATTCCGATGCTGCCGGAGAAGCTGTCGAACGGTTTGTGCTCGCTGAACCCGAACGTCGACCGTTGCGTGCTGGTGTGCGACATGATCGTCACCGCGCGCGGCGAAGTGAAGGCGTATCAGTTCTATCCCGGCGTGATCAATTCCGCCGCGCGCCTGACTTACACCGAAGTCGCCGCGGTGCTGAAGAACACCAAGGGCCCGGAAGCCGCACGCCGCGCCGCCTTGCTGCCGCAACTGCAGAATCTGTACGGTGTTTACAAGTCGCTGTTCGCCGCGCGCCAGAAACGCGGTGCGATCGACTTCGATACGACCGAGACGTACATCGTCTGCAATGCGCAGGGCAAGATTGAACAGATCATTCCGCGTACCCGCAACGACGCACACAAGCTGATCGAGGAATGCATGCTGGCCGCGAACGTCTGCGCGGCCGATTTCCTCAAGCGCAACAAGCACCCGGGTCTGTTCCGCGTGCACGCCGGGCCGACCGCCGAGAAGCTCGAGAATCTGCGCACCTTCCTGCGCGGCATGGGCCTCTCGCTCGCCGGCGGCGACAAGCCGCACGCCAGTGATTACGCCGCGCTGATGGCGCAGATCCGCGAGCGGCCGGACGCGCAGATGTTGCAGACCATGCTGCTGCGCTCGATGCAACAGGCTGTCTATAGTCCGGACAACATCGGCCACTTCGGTCTCGCGTACGAGGCGTATGCGCACTTCACGAGCCCGATTCGCCGCTATCCCGACCTGCTTACGCATCGCGCGATCTACGCGATTTTGCAAGGGCGCAAGTATCAGCCGGAGCCGCCGCAAGGCGTCGAGTTGAACACGGCGCTGTCGCCGCGCGCCCGCGCGATGCAGCAGGCCGACGAGGAAAAACACGGCGCTCGCAACAAGTCGAAAGACGTGGCGATCTGGGAAGAACTCGGTCTGCATTGCTCGGCGAACGAACGCCGCGCAGATGAAGCATCGCGCGACGTGGAAGCCTGGCTCAAGTGCTACTTCATGCGCGACAAGCTCGGCGAAGAGTACGGCGGCATGGTGAACGGCGTGACGTCGTTCGGCATTTTCGTGCAACTCGACTCGCTCTTTATCGAAGGCCTCGTGCACGTCACCGAACTGGGCTCGGATTACTTCCAGTACGACGAGATCAAGAACGAGTTGCGCGGCGAGCGTACCGGTATTCGTTATCGCCTGTCGGATCGGGTGCGGGTGCAGGTGAGCCGCGTCGATCTCGATGCGCGCAAGATCGACTTCCGCCTCGTGCGCGATACGCCGATCAAGCCGCCGGCGAATCGTCCGGCTCTCGCCGACAAGGCATCCGGCGAAAGCGGCGGCGCACGCGTGCGTTCGTTGCCGCCGGTGGATAACGGTGCAGGCGGCGCGGCAGCGCCGGGCGGTCGGCGCAAGAAGGCTGCGCCGGCGCAAACCGCGGCTGTCAAGGAAGCGCGCGCGGCACGCGGTGCAGCGAAGAAACACGGCGGCGCGCCGGCCAAGTCGGCCTCGAAACCGCAGGCTCGCAAGAAGCGCTGAAGTCGTTTGACGGCTTGAACCGCGCGCATCGGGTACGTTGAAACGTACCGGTTGCGCGCGGTCTTCGTTTCATCGCAATCAAGCCAGGTAGCGAGACAGGCTACTCAAGTAACACAGTAAGCAAGCTCGTATTCATCACAGCAGCGCGCGTTTCAAGGCGCGTTCAATCAAAGGTTTCTCAGTCATGTCACGTCTCAAGGTTCTATACGGTTTCCACGCAGTGACCGCACGTCTGCGGCACGACGCGTCGACGGTCGAAGAGGTTTATTACGACGCCACGCGCAAAGACCGTCGCATGACCGAGTTCCTGCACACGGCGAAAGAAGCCGGCGCGCGTCTGATCGCCGCCGACGAAACGCGTCTGTGGGGTCTCGCGCATACCGAGCGTCACCAGGGCGTGGTCGCGCGTGCGACCGACATGCCGCTCGCGCAGAATCTGGCCGAACTGCTCGACGGCATCAACGGTTCGCCGTTGATTCTGGTGCTGGACGGCGTGACCGATCCGCACAATCTCGGCGCCTGCCTGCGCGTGGCCGATGCAGCCGGCGCGCACGCGGTGATCGTGCCGCGTGACCGCGCGGTGGGTTTGAACGCGACGGCCGCGAAGGTGGCGAGCGGCGCAGCCGACACCGTGCCGTACATCACCGTCACGAATCTGGCGCGCGCGCTGCGTGAGTTGAAGGATGCGGGCGTGTGGGTGGTCGGTACCGCCGAAGAGGCAACCAAGAGCCTCTATGAGACCGAACTCGACGGTCCGGTCGCGCTGGTGATGGGCGCCGAAGGCGAGGGCATGCGGCGCCTCACGCGCGAAACCTGCGACATGATCATGCAGATTCCGATGGCGGGTACGGTCGAAAGCCTGAACGTTTCCGTGGCGAGTGGCGTGTGTCTGTTCGAAGCGGTACGTCAGCGCTCGGTAAAGAAGTAAAGCGGAAGTAAAGCGGAAGTAAAGCGGAAGTAGGGCGCTGAATCCCTCGACCCGTCAGCGCGCCGTGTGGGCGATCGCGAGCGTCATCTGCTTCAGATAGCCGTCGAGCGAGAAGTCGCGCTGCGCATCGGTGAACGCCTGGTCGGCGAGACGCTGGGCAAACTCCGGCGCGGCGCGCAGCGTTTCAACCGCATCGACGAAGCCTTGCACGTCGCCGGGTTTTACGAGCCAGCCATTCTTGCGATGCCGCAGGATTTCGGTGACGCCGCCCGCTGATGCCGCGACGACGGGCCTCGCGGCCGCCATGCCTTCGATGATCACGCGCCCGAACGGTTCGGGTTCCGTCGACGTATGCAGGATCACATCCATCGCTTTCATCCACGTCGGCATATCGTCACGGAAGCCGGCGAAATGGACGCGATCCTCTATGCCGAGCTGCTCGGCCTGGCGATGCAGGCTCTGCGCATAGGCGTCTTCGCCGAACAGCGCAGCGCCGACGAGCACAAGGTGTACGTCAGGCATGCGCGCCAGCGCGGCGAGTGCAATGTGCTGTCCTTTCCACGGCGCGAGACGCCCAAACAACCCGGCGAGCCAGGCCTTCTCCGGGAGACCGAGGCGACGGCGCAGCATGGCCATGTCGCTGGCGTCGATTCGACTGAATTCACTGGCATCGATGCCGTTGTGGACGACCGGCACCGCGTCGGCGGAGAGACCGGTGAGTGCAATCAGCGAATTCGCCGACGCCCGTGAATTGGCGACCACATGATCGACTGCATGCCGCACGAGCCACTTCACAATAAACAGTTGCACGTGCCCGAAGTGTTCGCGCGACATGATGTCGTGCAAATGCCAGATCACGCGTTTGCGATGCAGCGGTTTGCCGAGCGCGCCGAGCACGAGTGCCTTCTGCGTGTTGAGAAACAGCACGTCGAATTGCTTGGCCTGCTCGGCGATCGCGCGCACCTGCCGCCAGATTCCGGGCAGGGCGCGCAGCCAGTTGAGCTGCATCGCGTCGCGGTTGATGCCCGAGACGCGCGCCTCGTTGATCACCTGCACGCGTACGCCCAACGCTTCGAGCCGTCCGCGAAACGGGCCTTCGGAAAGCAGCACGACCTTGCCGCGCGCGGTACATGCAGACGCGAGCGGTAGCAACGAAAATTCGGCGCCGCCGAGCTGACCGCTCTGGTCGACGAATAGCACCGAGGGCGCTTCCGGGATTTCCTGCGTGGCTGTCTCCGTGTGCGCCGGTTGGGCGAGCGGAAAGTGACTGGTGAGTTCGGGGGCGTTCATCATCGGGCGTGTAGGATAGCGAAATGAGTTTTATGGTGCGGTCAACAAGGTGCGACCGGTGTGGCCTCATTATTCGCGGACTGTCACATGTTCAGTGTGGCCGTGCGTACGCACTGTGACTGACATGACCCTTACACTGGCTTGCTGGCCGTGGGCCGTTTGACAGGTTCCGGGGTCGTGAACGCGGACCGCTCAACGGGAACGCGGCGGTTTTTTCAGCGAATCCGCCCGATAAATCCAGCCTGGCGGCGCCACTCCGGTAAACTTGTGGTTTTTACAGCTCGCCTGCATTCCCCATGACCCAAGACGAACTCAAGCAACTGGTCGGCCAGGCCGCCGCCGACTATGTGAACGCCAACGTGCCGGAAGGCTCAGTGATCGGCGTCGGCACCGGCTCCACCGCGAACTGTTTCATCGACGCGCTGGCGGCCAGCAAGACCCGCTATCGCGGCGCCGTGTCGAGCTCGCTTGCCACCACCGCGCGTTTGCAATCGCACGGTTTCAAGGTGCTCGACCTGAACGAAATCGATTCGCTGCCGGTGTATGTGGACGGCGCCGACGAGATCGACCACAGCGGCGCGATGATCAAGGGCGGCGGCGGCGCGCTGACGCGCGAGAAAATCGTCGCGTCGGTGTCTGACGTATTCGTCTGCATCGCCGATGCGAGCAAGCTGGTCGACACGCTCGGCAACTTCCCGCTGCCGATCGAAGTCGTGCCGATGGCGCGTACGGCAATCGGCCGTCGCGTGACGGCGCTCGGCGGCGTGCCGGTGGTGCGCGTGACCAAGGAAGGTGTGCCGTTCATTACCGATAACGGCAACGAGATCCTCGACGTCAAGGGTCTGCGCATCAGCGACCCGCGCACGCTGGAAATGCACATCAATGCATGGCCGGGTGTGGTGACGGTAGGCCTGTTCGCGGGCCGCGGCGCGAATCTGTGCATGCTCGGCACGGATACGGGCGTCGAGACGATCGAATACAGCAAGAGCTGATCAGCGCCCTAAAGCAGCCGGACGCGAGCCCGCTTTAGCGGGCTCGCTCTGCTGCATTGGCGAAGTTCCGAGCCGCATCAGCGCGCGGCGTGCCCAATCGCCTGCATCATCCGCTGCAAATACTGATCCACTGAAAACTCGGTTTGCGCATCGGCAAGCGCCTGATCCGCGAGGCGCTGCGCCATGACCGGATCGTCGCGCAATGCGCCGATCGCATCGGCCAGCGCGGCCACGTCCCCCGGTTTCACGAGCCAGCCATTGCGACGATGCCGCACGATCTCGGTCACGCCGCCCGCAGCCGCTGCGATCACAGGGCGCGCAGCCGCCATACCTTCGACGATCACACGCCCGAACGGCTCCGGCTCGGTCGAGGTGTGCAAGATCGCATCCATCGCTTTCATCCACGCGGGCACATCGTCCTGAAAGCCCGCGAAATGCACGCGATCCGCGACGCCCAGTGCCTCGGCCTGCTCGTGCAGGCGTTGCGCGTACGCGTCCTCGCCGAATAGCGGTGCACCGACCAGCACCAGGTGCACGCCGGGCAGCCGCGCCATTGCCTCGAGCGCAATGTGCTGACCTTTCCACCGCGCGAGACGGCCGAACAGACCAGCAAGCCACGCGTGCTCGGGCAAACCCAGTCGCCGGCGCAGCGCGGCCATGTCGCTGCCGTCGATGCGTTTGAACGCGTCGGCGTCGATCCCGTTGTAGATGACCGGCACCGAGTCGGCCGCGATACCCGTCAGCGTAATCAGCGAGCGCTTCGAAGCCTGCGAATTCGCCACCACGTGGTCAACCGCGAAGCGCACCAGCCACTTGATGACGCTTAACTGCACGCGTCCGAAATGTTCGCGCGTGAGGATGTCGTGCTGATACCAGATCACCGGTTTGCGATGCAGCGGTTTGCCGAGCGCGCCGAGCACGAGTGCTTTTTGTGTGTTGAGAAACAGCACGTCGAAGGTTCGCGCGCGCGCCGCGATTGCGCGGACCTGGCGCAGGATGCCGGGCACAACGCGCAGACAGTTCAACCCTGACGCTTGCCGGGCGATGCCCGACACGCGCGCGTCGTTTAACACTTGCACGCGTGCGCCGAGTGTTTCAAGGCGCGCGCGAAATGGGCCGTCGGAGAGCAGCACGACTTCGCCGCGCGCGGTGCAACTGCCGGCCAGTTGCAGGAGCGCGAATTCAGCGCCGCCGAGTTGGCCGCTCTGGTCGACGAATAGCACGCTCGGCATGGTCGGCGAGAGCGTTGCCGGGCTTGCCGCCGATATCGACGATGCAGGCGCGGCAGACGGATCGATCAGAGCCGGCTGAACCAGCGGCAAGGAATGGGCGACGGGCGTAGCGTTGATCGTCGGGCGCATAAAGTGCAAGGTCTGGCGAAGTGATTGGACTCGCGTTCGCAAGAGGCGAATAGAGAGTCTTCATTATTCGCGGACTGTCGCGCGTCGAATGTGGGCATACGCACGCACGGCAAATGATGCGGCTCTTACACTCGTTGCTATGGCCATGGGTCGTTAATCAATAGGCGGGGAGATCATGAAAGTGGCGATCGTGCACGACTGGCTCGTCGCACCCGGCGGCGCTGAGAAAGTGCTCGAACAGATCATCGAGTGCTTTCCCGATGCCGATCTCTTCAGCCTCGTCGATTTCCTCGAAGACCGCAGGCCGGTAGGCGGCAAACCTGTCACCACGTCGTTCATTCAGGGGCTACCGTTTGCGCGGCGTCACTATCGCGCGTATCTGCCGTTGATGCCGCTCGCGATCGAGCAGTTCGATCTCTCGGGTTACGACCTCGTCATCACGAGTTCCTATGCGGTCGCCAAGGGTGTGCTGGTCGGCCCTGATCAGACGCACGTGAGCTACGTGCATTCGCCGATGCGCTATGCGTGGGATCTGCAGCACCAGTATTTGCGCGAAGCGAAGCTGACGCGCGGGCCGAAGTCATGGCTCGTGCGTGCGTTGCTTCACTATCTGCGCGGCTGGGATTCGCACTCGGCGAACAGCGTCGATCGTCTGATCGCGAATTCGCAATTCGTCGCACGGCGCGTGATGAAAACTTACCGGCGCGATGCCGCGGTGATTCCGCCGCCCGTCGACGTGCACAAGTTCGAACTGTGCACGCAAAAGGAAGACTTCTATCTGACCGCCTCGCGGATGGTGCCGTACAAACGCATTGATCTGATCGTCGAAACCTTCAACGCAACACCGCACCGCAAGCTGATCGTGATCGGCGACGGGCCGGAGATGGCGGCGATTCGCGCCAAGGCCGGTCCGAATGTGACGATCCTCGGCTATCAGCCCTTCAAGGTTCTCAAGGATCATCTGCAACGCGCGCGCGCCTTCGTGTTCGCCGCCGAGGAAGATTTCGGCATCGTCGCGCTCGAAGCGCAGGCGTGCGGCACGCCGGTCATTGCCTTCGGCAAGGGTGGGGCGCTCGAAACGGTGGTGCCGATCGGCGAGGCGCGTCCTACCGGCGTGTATTTCGCACGCCAAACGGTCGTGTCGATGCTCGACGCGATCGACCGCTTCGAGCGGCAGAGTGAACAGATCACGCCGGCGGCGTGCCGCGCGAATGCTGAACGGTTTTCCGCAGCGGTTTTCCGGCGCGCCTTCATGGCCGAAGTGACGCGCACGATCGCGGCATCGGGTTGGCGTTTGCGGGTGGCGGCACAAGAGCGCGTCGAACCCGATCTGGCTACCGAAGATCTCGCCTGGCCCGGCGAGCGCGTGCAAGGAAGCAGTTGGGGGCGTTGACGCGGACGCGCTCGCGTGCAGGCCGTGAAGCGCGACAGATTATCTCTTTATTCGCATATTGCGAAGTTCGCAGTATGCGAATAAAATGACTTCGTCGTACCGTAGCAAGCCATAGCCGGCTGTTCGGCCTGTGCCGTCCGGCTGACTATCGGTGTCGATCCCGTCCCTTTCGCCTCGCAGGTAGAGCGTGCTTGTTCAGTACGCGTGTACATGCGAGGAAATACGATGCGGATCATTTCAAAGAAGGCGTTGCTGGACTTCATAAAAAGCCATCCGGAGGCGCGCAGTGCGTTGTTGACGTGGTACTCACTGGCGCAGGCTTGTCTCGCGTATGGCTATAACGACCTGAAGCAGACGTTCGCGGGCGTGGACTACGTGCCGCCGCAATACACCGTTTTCGATGTAGGCGGCAACCGGTTCAGGATCATCGCGGCGATTCACTACAACAGGCAGTCGTTGTTCGTTCGTCACGTATTGACGCATACGGAGTACGACCTTTGGACGAGGAAGAATCTAAACTCATGAATGCCGATCGCCTTCCGGGAGCCTTTCCCGACATCGCTCAAACCTGGGCTGCCCTGCAGTCCCAGTTGCCGATCACGCCCATTCGCAACGAGCAGGACTATCAGAAGATGGTGCGGCTCGCCAACGCGCTCGCCGATCATCTGAACGGTAACGAGGAGGATCCGCTGGCCGATCTGTTCGCGATCGTCACCGACCTGATCGAAAGCTGGGAAGTGAACAACGTGACGATCCCGAAAGCGGAGCCGCGCGAGGTCTTGCGGCATCTGCTGGAAACGCACGGGCTCAAGCAAAAGGACCTGATTGGTATCGCATCGCCCACCGTGGTGAGCGATATTCTCGCGGGCCGGCGCGCCATCAGCAAAAAGGTGGCGAAGGCGCTGGCCGTGCGTTTTCATACCGACGTTAGCGCGTTTCTGTAAACGAACGCGGCGCACAGGTCGCCAGCCGTGCGCCAATAAAAAAGGGCTGTGCCTCGATCAGGCACAGCCCCTTTTCTTTGTACCGCCTTTAATCCGATCTATCGTGATTTATGAGTATCGAGCGGATCGCCGGCGGAGTAGGTGTACGCATACGCGTAGTCGTACGTGCCGCTCCTGTTGTGGCTCTTGAGCGGCACCGCATTCATCACGCCGCCCACCACCCGGGCCCGCGCGCGCCGCAGTTTCTTCAGCGCTTCGGCCACGTGGCCCTCTGTGTGAGCGCCGGAGCGCATGACCAGCACCGTCGACCCGGCGATATGCGCAATCACCGCCGCATCGGCCACCGCCAGCAGTGGCGGCGTATCGACGATCACCAGATCAAACTGTTGCTCGAAGCGCGCGAGGATTTCGCCGAAGCGCAACGACGTCAGAATCTCGGATGGATTCGGCGGATAAGCGCCCGTCGCGATGAAGTGCAAGCCATCTACGCCCGTGGCGCGAGCCGCGACTTCAAGATCGACCTGACCCGTCAGCAGTTCGGTCAGGCCACCATTGGGCGAGCGGCCGAGATACTGCGCAAGGCGGCCGCGCCGCAGATCGGCGTCGATCAGCAGCACGCGTTTGCCCGATTCCGCAATCAGTGCTGCCAGATTCGCGCATAGAAAGCTTTTGCCGTCCGAGGGCGCCGGGCTTGTTATCGCCACGATGCGATTGGGCGCGTCGATCAAGCCGAATTCCAGCGTGGCGCGTAATCCGCGCAGGCTCTCCACCGTTGAGTCGTACGGGTGGGTCTTCACCAGTAGAGGCCGCATCGGTGCCTTGCCCGCCGCAACGACGGTTTGCTTGCCGACTTGAACCCTGTCCTGGCGACCCGCCGCCGAGCGGGACCGAAGCATTCGCGTCATGCCCGACGAATGGGCCGACACTTCGGTCGGCGTCGACTTTGGACTGGGCAGGGCCGCGGCGCGCGCGGCACTCAACTGCCGGTCGCTACGCGCCTGTTCCGGGCTGAAGGCGATCGAGCCGAAGATCGGCAACTGGAAGCGCCGCTCGACGAACTCGGGGTCGGCCACGCCGGTAAAGAACGTGCGGCGGCAGAACGCGAACAGGATGCCGGCGATGACGCCGAGTACCGTGCCGGCAGAAATGATCAACGCCGACTTCGGCCGCACCGGCGATGACGGGAGCAACGCCTCATCGATGATATGCACGTTGCCGATCGTTCCGGCACGCGAAATCGATAGCTCCTGGGTTTTGTTCAGCAAGGCCACGTAGATTTCCTCGGCGACCTTCGCATCGCGCTGCAAGGCGAGGGCGTTTCGCTCGGAACTCGGCAGCGTGGTGAAGTGATCTTCGAAACGCGCTTTTTCCCGCGTCATTGCCGCTATTTGCGAGTCGATCTGCAGTACTTCCGGGCTCTCTCCGGTGAAGCGTTGCAGCAATTGCGCACGCATGATACGCAGCGACGCAATCTGCTTTTCGTAATCCAGACCACCGGCCAGGTAGACCCCGGCTTCCTGGGTCGGCTGGAACGAACCGACTCGCGACTGGTATTCCGAAAGCGCGGTTTCCGCCTTTTTCACTTCGTCGCGCAGATGCGGCAGTTCGCTGTTCAGGAAGCTCAGCATGCGGCTCGCTTCTTCCTGTGCGCGGTCGGTGCGCTGCTTCAGATACGACGCGGCTACCGCATTGGTGATCGCCGTGATCGCGTGCGGATCGGTGCCCATGTATGACAGTTGCACCACGCCGGTTTCACGGCCTTTCTCGCTGACTTGCAGACCGGAAGAGAGTCCCGCCACGGCGTCCAGCTGGTTGAAGCGCGTGACGTAGAACTCGGTGCCCGGACGCGCCACCAGTGTCTTGACGAGCAGCGTAACGCCGTTGCCGCTGGCTTCCTCGCCGGCCACGCCGGTCAGGATCTGTTGACCGAACGCGTCGGTCAGTTCATAGCGGCCGTTGTCGAGCGCGCGCAGCGTCAGTTGCGCTCCTTCGAGCGACTTCGGCACCGCGATCGAACTGACCGCGAATTGCTCGCCGCCCCACGCATACGAAGTCATGCCGAACGCCGCGCCAAGCGGATGGCCCGGACGCGCGAAGAACGACGAGATCTTGCCGAGTACCGCCATGGTCTTTGGCGCCGCACTGAAGTTCAGCTTGAACTGCTCGACCACCGGCTCCACGACCGCGCGGCTCTTGATGATTTCGATTTCCGCGTCGGTGTGCATGGGGCCCACAGACGGCATGAGCGATAGCGCAACCTGACTCGGCGTGCCGTTACCGGTCTGCGCTTCGACCTGAAGCAGCGCGTCGGCGGAATAGATCGGCGTAGCAAGCTTGCTATAGACCACTGCGGCCAGGATGATGCAGCCTGCGATGCCGATCACCCACCAGATCTGATCGAAGACGGTGCGCAACAGGTCGCGCAGTACTGCGTCCTCGTCGCCGCCTGGCGCCGGCCCTTGGTCCAGCATGTCATACGTACTCATAGTGATACTCCGTCGCGAGCGTTTTATCTGGACAACTGCACCGTGTAGAACAAGGTCTGCAGGGTCGGCGTGATCTGTTCGAGTGCGCGGTTAAAGCGTGCTGCATTCGAGACCTGCACGTACACCACATCCTTCGGTTGTAATTCGAACTTGGTCATCAGCATCAAGGCGTCGACCTGCGTCATGTCGAGCTGATAGACATCGGGCGTGAGCGTCTTGTCGGCGCCGCGCACCACGTACACAAAGCGGGGATCGCCGGTTCTGACGTCGAGGCTGCCGGCGCCGGTGAGTGCGTCGGCGAGCGTCAGGCGGCCGCGGTTCATCGGCAGCGAGGTCGGCTTGTTCACTTCGCCGAGTACGAAGACGCGGCTGTTCGAGCGGTCCGGCACGTCGATGATGTCGCCGTCTTTCAGCAGTACGTTCTGTTGCGGATCGCCGGTTTCGAGCAGCGCGGCGACATCGATCGTGTAGCGTTTGCCGTCGCGGGTCACGCCGACGTTCTGCAGATCTGCGTCGGGCAGCGCGCCGCCCGCGCGATTGATCGCATCGAGCACGGTCAGCGGCGCATCGGTAATCGCTTCGGAGGAGGGGGTGCGAAGATTGCCTGTCACCTGTACAGACTGGCTGTTAAAGCCCGACACGCGCACGTCGAGCTGAGGATTGCGAATCGTCCTCGAGAGTCCCTTCGTCAGCGCCTCCTGGACCTGCTGCGCGCTCATGCCGAGCACCTTGATGCGGCCCACACGCGGGAAAAAGATCGTGCCGTTATTGGCGACGCGCACGGTCAGTCCGCCTTCGCCGCCGCCTGTCAGCGTCGGCGCGATCGGTGTCGCGCCTTGCGTCTGCGTGGGGCCAGGCGACGGCGTCGGGCCGCTGCTGGAGGAGGGGAGCGGGGGCACACTCACGCCCGCGCCGCCACCGGTCAGTTCCGGGTGATCCCAGACGATGATGTTCAACTGGTCGCCGACGCCGAGCCGGTAGTCGTAAGCGCTGCGCGTCTTCGCCGTCAGGCACGACAACGGGCAGACGGCCGGTACGGCAGCCGCGCGTTGCTGGCGAAAATAGCCGACGTCGATCGTGTGCACCGGAAACTTCTCGGCGGTTTGCTCGGGCGGTGCGGGCTGCTCCAGCCGTTTGGTGTCCAGATAGGGGCCCGGCGCCAGTGAACAGGCGCATAGCGTTGTGGCCGCGAGCCCTGCGGCAATTGTTTTGATAGTCATTTTGGTCCCTCGCGTGAAGCCGCGCACTGATCGATCAGCGCACCGCCTCCTGCCATGCCCCGCGCATTGCGCGTAAACCCACTCTCCATTTGCGAAGCGCGAGTGCCACGCCGCCGCGCTCGAATGCCAACGACAATGCGCGCAGGAACCCCGGGTCCGCACGATTGCCGATCAGCGTCGAGTAAACGACGAACGCCCATCGGCCGGGTGGCGTCAGGTATTCGCACATGATGAGTCGGAGATTGAATGACGCGTTATAGAAAGCGGCGTCGTTAAATGTGAAGCGCTGGTCTTCGTCGCCGCGCTGGGCTGGGAAGTGATCCACCAGTAGTGACGGGTCGTAGATCAAGGTCCAGCCGCGCCGTTTTACGTCGAGGCTGAAGCCCATTTCGCAATGCACCTGCGCGCCGGTGCCGCGCAAGCGTCCATCAAAACGCACGGTGCCGACCGCCTCGCGGCGAAACGCCATGTTGACACCCTTGAGCACCTGCACTTCGCGTGCGGCGCCATGGCCAATATGATGATTCCCGATGGTCCGGCCATACCAGCGCACGAGGCCCACGCACGGCTTCTGCCCCTGCAGGATGCCATTGCGTTCATGCACGATGTCGCGTCCGCCCAGACCGCCGAGTGCCGGATCGTTCCCGAACGCGCGGGCAATCCGCGCGATCCAGTCGGAGTGCGGCGCGGCGTCGTCGTCGGTAAAGCACAGCACGTCGCCGCTGGCGCTGTCGATGCCGAGGTTATAGGCCGCGACCACGCCGGGCTTGTGCACCAGCACGATCCAGCGGCGCGAGTCGGGCCGGTTCGTTTCGCGCGTGCGCAGCCAGTCGAGTGTCGCGTAATCGTCGTGGCGGGCGATCACGATCACTTCGTCGGCGCGGCGCTCCTGCGCATCGAGTGCCGCGAGGCAGCGCGCGAGATCGGCGGTGCGCCGGTACGTCGGCACGATCACGGAGACTTTCAGGGACGGTTTCCGGAGTGGCATGATCAGAATGCGTTGCGGCCGACGAAGCCCTTGAAAATCGTGATGAACACGATTTTCATGTCGAACCAGAACGACCAGTTATGGATGTAGAAGAGATCAAACTTCACACGCGTCTCCATCTTTTCGACCTTGGTGGTGGCGCCACGATACCCATTTACCTGCGCCCAGCCGGTGATGCCCGGTTTGATCCGATAGCGGTTCATATAGCCGTACACCTGATCCTTGTATAGATCGTCGTGTTCGACTGCATGGGGACGCGGGCCGACCACCGACATCTGGCCAAGCAGTACGTTCAGGAATTGCGGCAGTTCATCGAGACTGGTGCGGCGCATGAAGCCGCCGAGTTTCGTGATGCGCGCGTCGTTGCGCGCGGCCTGCGTGACCTGGCCGTGCGCTTCGTGGTGCACCGTCATCGAACGGAACTTGTAGATCGCGAACGGCTGGCCATCCACGCCTTTACGGGTCTGGCGGAAGAACACCGGCCCGGGCGAACTCAGCTTGATACCGATCGCGAGCGCGATGAACACGGGCGCGAGCGCGAGCAGCGCGGCCGCCGCGAACAGGCGGTCGAAGATCAGCTTGGGCCACATCTGCGGCGACGAGATGGGCGTGGCGCTCAGATTCAGCGTCGGTAAACCGACGACATCGACCAGCGCGTGGTTGAACAGCGAGAGGCTGCGTACATCGGGCATGAAGCGCAGATTCACGAAGTCATGTCTGAAGATACGCGTGAAGCGATAGATCGTATGTTCTTCCGAAAGCGGCAACGCGAGCCACACTTCGTTCACGTGCTCGTCGCGCACCTTGGCGGCGAACGCATTCAGATCGGTCAGCACCGGCAGGCGATTGAGGCGCGCACCGTACGTGCCGGCCGCTTCGATGCTGGTGTCGAAGACGCAGACCGGCCTGAAGCCGGCTTGCGGCGCATGGTCGAGATGCGCGAGCAAGGTGCGTGAGAAACCGGGCGCACCGACGATCGCGACCGTGCGGAAGTTCATGCCGCGCCGGCGCACGCTGCGCAAGGCCACATGCACGAGGCACTTGGTGAGAATGATCAGGGCGCCGGAGATCAACGTCGAGTAGGCGAACCACAGCCGCGAAACGGCATCCATGCGGTGCAGCGTGAACGCCAGCACAAGCGCAGTGGCGACCACCACCAGCCACGCGGCGGCGACTCTCAACAGCATCGAAGGCAGCGCCTTGCCGCGCCACGTTTCATAGACGCCGAAGCCGGGAAACATCAACAGCACGAGCACGCAGTTGAAGGCAATCAGGAGGCGCTCGGTGTCCGACAACGCAATCGGCGTTGAAAAACGCATCCCGTGAGCGAGCAGCCCGCCCGCAATCACAAAGAGTGCGTCGAGACATCGCGCAGTATTCCTGAACATGATGATCTACCCCGTAATCGAACGATGCAGCCTTCGGTTGACTGCTTACTCGACGGTTTCAGCCTGACGCAGACGCGGCAGCAGGCGGTCGAATTCGCGCTTGACGAGGCCATAGCATTCGCAGGCACGCGCTTCGAGACCTTTGCGGTCGAGTATCCTGATGTGGCCGCGGCTGTGATGAATCAGGCCTTCGTCGTGCAACTTGCCGGCCGCTTCCGTGATGCCTTCGCGGCGCACGCCGAGCATGTCGGCGATCAGTTGCTGGGTGACCGTCAGATCGTTCGATGCCACGCGGTCCACTTCGATCAGCAGCCAGCGGCACAGTTGCTTGTTCAACGCGTGGTGGCGATTGCAGGCGGCAGTCTGTGCGACCTGCGTGAGGAGGGCGTGCATGTACAGCAGCATCAGGCGGCGCAGGAAGTCGGAGCGTGCGAATTGCTGCTTGAGCGCCTGTGCGCTCATCCGGTAGGCGAAGCCGGCGCATTGCACCTGCACGCGGTTCGGCATGGTTTCGCCGCCCGTGAGCACCGGCACGCCGGTCATGCCTTCGCGGCCGACCGCGGCGATTTCGACCGAACTGCCGTCTTCCATCGTCGAGAGCATCGAGATGATCGCAGTGGTCGGGAAGTAGACGTGATGGATCCGTTGACCTGAGTCGCACAGCAGCTGCTCGGTGCGCAGATGAACCAGTTCGAGATGAGGGGCAAGTGCTTGCCATTCGTGGGACGGCAATGCGCCGAGCAAATGGTTGCCGTGCAGATCTGATTGAAGTGTCAACATGATCGGTCCTCGCTGAAGCCGCGCGCAGCGCGACCTCTTGTTTTTGATCCGATGCCTGCATCCATGAATGAACGACGTGCTGCCTGGCGAGCAGCGAGGGATGAACAGGAACGGCCCCGTATTGGCCTGATGCGCCACCGCCGTTCTTGTAGATCTCGTCACGGCGACGCGGTGTTGCGCTTTCTCTTTAGCGAGGAGCGTGCCAACCCGAGGGAAAACGAGTGCTGGTGCGGCGCAGCGAAGAAACCCTGAGCAGCACGGGAAGCCAAAAGTGGCTTTTTGTTTCAATTCTGTACAACGCCTGCTTAACGCGCGACCCCGCTGAGGGGTATTTTTATTCGAGTCAAGTCCTTGATAGGATTGGGTTAGCGGTTGATGAGCATCTCTTTGCCGGTGCTGTCTCACGGATGAATCAGCCTTTGTGTGTGCGTTATCGAGGGCCGTCCGGGTTGTGCCGGATTTGATTCAGATGTGTTCCATGCGTTGCGTACGGTGGCGTACGCAACGCCTTTTTTGGAGACTGAAACGTCGCAAAAAAACCAACAGTGATTCCGCAGACCAGACAGGTGGATTCGCGCAGCGCGAGGTTCTGCGCGCCTTGCGAAGGGATAGCTAGTTCAGGGGCGACATTCATCCGTAGAGGATGGCGGATATCGCATTGATCGCGCGGATTTCGCCTGCGGGCGCCACACATGTTGCATCAGCTTTAAACACCGCGTTAGATGCGTGCGCAACGAGTTTCTCAACGGCGATGAGCGGCACGACGCAGGGGCGGTTCGGCGGCAGATGGAACCAGTCTTGGGCGGCGCGGTAATGCGTGTCAATGATATGAACGAAGCGTGCAAAGCGCTTCGCTTCGATAATCAACTGCCAGCCGTCGGCGCTACGCTCGGCGCGCACTGTCAGACCAAGGTCGTGTCGTTCGCGAGCGCGCCGCTCCGGCAGATGAACCGCTTCTGACACGATCTTGCCGCTCGCCGGATCGCGCAGTGTCGCAATCGTGACGTCGTGGGCGCGCGGCCCGAAGCGGTATGCGTGCGTGAAATCGAAGAACTGGCCGAGGTGCGCGGCCGCGCCGATACGCTGCGTGCTGTGCGGCGCCAGCTCGACCGCGTGGCTGGCCGACGCGACCTTGACGCTGCCGTCGCGCAGGCAGACCAGATCCAGCTGAGCGTGCAACGGCTCGGCACGTTCGTTCAGCAGATGAATATCGAGGCCGTTGAGGCCTTCGTCGGTCATGACCAGCTGGATGGGTTGCAGTGTCCGCGCGAGGCCGTGCAGGGCGCTTTTAGGCCGTCCTGTGGCGTCGATCAAGCCCCAGCCCGCGCCGGGGCGCAGATCCTGAAGCTGCCAGACCAGCGCGCCGCCGCAGGTCGAGCCGGCGCGCCGCCATTCGGCGAACACGTCGCTCATCAGGTCGGCGACCACCGCGCGCGACAGATCCAGGTAGCGCTCAGGGTCTTCGTACCGCAACTGCGCCGGCGCGACGCCGTAGAGCGTCTGAAGATAATGGTCGCGCACGTCGTCGAAGTCCCAGCCGGCGCCGGGGTCGCGCGGCACGGCCGCTTTCCAGCGCGGATCGTGCAGATGGATCGTACCGAGCGCGTCGTGCAAGGTGGCGTCGTCCGGCACGTTGGCGAAGGCGAGGCATTCGGCGGCGAAGCGGACCTGCGCGCGGCGCACGTCGTCGAGCGGGCGTTGATAGGCGCCCACGCCGTAGTAGTGCGTGACGCCCTCGTTAGTCGAAAACGGCCACGCGCCACCGGAGGGTGAGTTGCTCACATACGGTACATCCGGGCGCTCGCGCGTGGCGATGGCGGGCAGCTGTTCGGTAAAAAGTGGTTGCGCGCGCATCGAATCGGGCAGGCCGAACATGGCCGCCTGCTGGTCGACTTCGCTGCCGCCGCACAACACTGCGAGCGATGCGAAGCGCCTTGTGCGGGTCAGAAATTGTGTCGCTTCGTGCTCGATGGAAGCCCTGAAGGCGGCATCGTTCGGGTAGTCGAAATTCGCCAGCGCGAAGTCTTGCCAGATGAGCAGGCCGTATTCGTCAGCCAGTGCGTAGAACGCGTCGGACTCGTACACCATCGTGCCGCCTACCCGCAGCATGTTCATGCCGGCATCGCGAGCGAGCGTGAAAGTGTGGCGCAGTTGTGCCTCGGTGCCGCTCAGCGTGACGAGATCCGCGCTGGTCCAGCAGGCGCCACGGCAGAACACCGGCGCGCCATTTACGCGCAATGCGAAGCCCGTACCGTCCGCACCGCGATCCACTTCGATGCTGCGAAAGCCGACGCATCCCAATGAGCGGGATATCGCGCGTTCGTCATCAAGCTGCAACGTCAGAGGATATAGAGTGGGCTCGCCGTGCGTGTGGGGCCACCAGCGTTCGGCATGCGGTACACGCACGCTGCCGGTCAGTGTATATGCATCACTCCATTGCAAAGACGAAACACAACCGCCGCAATTTAACGTTGCGGTGCAGGCGTCGACGTCATGCGGATGCACGAAATGTAGCGTAAGCGAAACAACGCCGTCGTCGTCTTCGAGGCGGCTTGTCAGATCAATTGAGTCGAATGCGTGCGGCGCGTCGCTCAACATTTCAATCGGCCGCCATGGGCCGACTGCCTGCACCGATGGACACCATCCGGGCATATGGCCTAACAGAGTAGTGCGCACGTTGCGCAAGGTGGACGGCGTGACGAGCCGCGGCCGCCAGCGCGCGCGCGTGCGTTTGGCCGCCAGAGCCGGAGTCAGCGAGCGAAAGCACAGCGCGAGTGTCGCGCTGCCGTGCAGTTCGATGTCGAGATCGTGCGCGACGAACATCGAATCCGACTCGAGGCGCCTGATGCCGTCGAGCCAGACTTCGGCGAGCGTGGCGAGGCCGTGCAGGCGCAAGCGGCGTTTGCCTGTGCCTGTCAGCGTGAACCGGTACCAGTGATCATCGAAGGCAAGCGGCGGCGGATTCGCGGCGTCCAGCAGGCCCGCGGCACGGCGCGCGCTCGCTACCGTGCCGGGTACCTGCGCGGCAAGCCAGCCCTGCGCGGGCAGGTCGGCAGGGGAGGCGCATGCGCCGGCCGGCGTGCTGACACACTGCCACCCTGTGTCGAGTGGCTGTGGCCAGAGGTCCTGGGGTGGAGCAACCGCCGTGATAGCGCCGGCAGCGTCATCAACGTCGGCCGCCTCCGGCGTCTCAGCAAAGGTCACCGGACGCGAGCCGTCAGCATCCGGTGCCAGGTCATTCGTCAGAACATCCACGGCGATTTCCTGAAGCTCGAAACGAGCTCGTTACAGCACAAGCGCGGCGAGTGGCGGCAGCGTCTTTTCATAGGCGCTTTCGAGGACGTCGAAGCAGTCTTCACACGAATCGCGGCGTCCGCGCGTGATCGCCCGCACGAGCCTGAACTGCATCACCATCGACTCCGACGCGATACGCTGCGCCGCTTCCGGGATCGACGCCGGCATGTCGAAACCTTGTGCGGAGAGCCACAACAGATACTTCGAGAGAAATTCGAAGTTCGCGCCGAGCTGCCGCATCAGGTTGAACGAGTAGGGGTGAAAGAACGCCTCGCCGCGTTCGAGCAGCGTATCGAGATGCGCGGGAAACGCGGCGCGCCACTGCGAAATCGGATTGATCAGCGGCCGCCGGTTCAGATGCGCGCACAACAATTCCGCCGAGGCTTCGGCGAGCGCGGTGCCTTCCAGCGCCGGCCGCGCCTGCTTGGCGAATTCAACATACGGAAACAGCAGATCCGGCTGCTGCGCGAATTGCGGCAGCTTGCGGAACACGCCGTCGTAGTCTTCACCGTCGAGCAAGTGATAGCCAGTGTTGTGGAAATAGCCGAGGCGGCGCGCCGGGGGATCGATGAAGTCGATCCCCACCGTGGTTTTCGGATGCTCGCGCCGATACGACGTGGCGCGCGTATTCGGCAGGTAATAGCCGTCCACTTCCACCAGCACGGTATGGCCGCGCAAAGTCTGCGCGAGCACGCGGGCTTCGAGCGAGTCGTAGATCGCCAGTTCCTGCACCTGGGTGCCGTACAGCCGCTCGAGGTCTTCGAGTGGGAATTTGAAGAAGGTGAACTGATCGCCTTCGAAGTCCTGCGTGACGGTAAAGCCGAACGCCGCGCGGGGATCGAGCCCGAAGCCGTGCAGCAGTTCGATCCACAGATCGACGTAGCAGTTGGTCTCCTGCCAGACGCGCTCGCCTTGATGCAGCGCGTGCGGTGCATGCTGGCGCAGCGGCGTGGCAGGCGCGACCACGCCGCCCTGAGCCGGCAGGTCGAGCCGGCGGGACAGCGGGAAGGCGGATTGCACGCCCTTCGGCAAGGGGATCATGGATGGATTCATGCGCTGTCTCCGGCATCCTGCGCAGCCACTATGGACGCCGCTTGCATGGACTGTATGCCCTGCGCCACGCGCGCCTCGGTGTCACCCCACAGCAGCGCGCGCACGTCGTCCGGCCATGCGTTGACGTCGAGCCCGTGGTGACGGAATAGCGCCAGCGTAATGCGCTCCATGCCGAAACCCACACAACCCGTGTGCGCCACCGCGCCGTCTTCGCATGCAATCTTCCAGATCGCGCCGAAGTGCTCCATGTGATAGTTGAACGAGAGGCACGCCGTTTTGCCGCGCGGGTCGGCCACCGGAATCAGCAGCTCGAACTTGAGCGCCTGGGCACGCTGGCTATCGGCGACGATCTTGCCGCCGCGGCCGAAGAACGGATCGTTGGCGAGGTCGACTTCCACTGGCAGTTGCAGCAGTGTAATCAGCAGCGAGCCGCGTTCGACCCACATCTGCCGGAACGCCATCACCTGTTCGGCGCTGCCGAGGCGCACGTATTCGCGCTGCCGGAACATCTGCATGCGGCCCGGATCGAGCGAAGGTTCGTGGCGGAAGCAATACGACAGCACGTCGATCGTGCGGCCGTCTGCGGGCAGCGGGCCGCGCCTCGCCATCACCGGATAGATCGGATAGCAGGCGGCCGGCGTCAGCACGACGCGGGTCGGCTTCTGCTGTGCCATCCATTCTTCGCTGCGATCGTCGTCGCTTTCGGTCATCGCGTCGTCGAGTGCGCGCAACAGGCGCTGGTGGCCCATGTCGTTGCCGCAGAACGAGTGGATCGTGCCGGCGAGGTTCGGAAAGCTCTTCAGGTATTCGCTGTCTTCGAAGTCGGTGCGGCGCATGGCGGGCGGAAAGCGCAGCACTTCCGGCTGCTGGTCCGCGCCGAGATGCGTGATCGCCACATTCAGACGGTCCACCACGTCTTCGAAAACCTGGCTGCGGCCATACAGGCCGTTTTCGCCGGTATCGATCAGCAGGCCGGCGGCCAGCAGTTCGTCGCGGAAAGTCGGCGCCGTGGATTCCGGAGCGGCAGTGGCCAGCGCGGCGGTATCGGTCATCGTGTTCATGTCAGGCTCTCCCCGGGGCGGCAGGACGTTGCGCAAGCAAGAGGCTCGCCGTGTTCTGCGCAATACGGTCGTTATTGATCATCAACGGCGCGGAGTAGAGGTCGCGCAGGTGGCGTCCGACGCTGTATTCCGTGCCGTTCTTGTAGCCCGCCATGCCGCAGATCATCAGCACTTCCTGCACGACTTGCAGTGCGGTGGTCGAGATGCTGGTTTTCAGCGTATTCATGTCGGAAGCGAAGCCGAGCATCGCCGAGAGCGGTGCGTCAGCCTGGCAGCCGCCGTGTTTCGCGTGGTGGGCGGTGCGCGCTGCTTCGAGCGCGACCGACAGGCGCGCCTGCATCATCTGCAGCAGGCCGACCGCTTCGGCGAGACGCAGGCCGGCCGGCGGAATCGAGCCGGGTTTCGAGCGGGCCTGCGCGCGAAAGAAGGCTTTCGCGCGATTCACCGCGTCGCTGGCGACGCCCGTCCATACCGAGGCCCACAGCGTGTGCGACACCGGCAGCATGGTCTGATCGGCGATATCGGCGAACGGCGTCGGCAGGATCTGCTCGGCGAGCCCTGTGGCGACGAGCCGGAAGCCCTCGCTGCAGGTGCCGCGCATACCCATCGAATCCCAGCCACCGCGCTTTTCCAGCAGCGTTTCTTCACGCAATGCCACGATCAGCACCTGGTCGGCCGCGGCCGACTCGGCGGTGCGCCGCGCGGTGACCAGAATGCCGTCGGCGTGCGCGCCGTACGAGATCGTCGGCGCGAGCTTTTCGATGCGAAAGCGCTGCTGGCCGGGCTCTCCGTCGAGCTCGACCGAGCAGGCGCTGGTGCGCATGTTGCCGCCGATGGTTTCTTCGGAGGTCGCCGAAGCCAGCAGCCATTGGTGTTCAACCAGCTGCGCGAGCAACTGCCGGTGCCATGCCGACTCGCTGCCATACGCCTCGATGCAGGCCACCTGGATCTGGTGCATCGCGTACACCATCGCAGTGGAAGCACAGCCTTGCGCGAGCGTTTCGCAGATCGCAGCGATATCCGCGAGCGAGAGCCCTGCGCCGCCGAAGGTGGCCGGCACCATCGCCGACAACAACCGTTCGCGCTTGAGCGCCTCGAAAGCTTCGTGGGGAAAGCGCGCTTCGCGGTCCACCGAATCGGCGAACTGTGCGGCCACGGCGGCGCAGCGCTGCGCCGCGGCGCGCCAGCCCGGTTCGGTTTCCACCGCACTCAGCACGACGCTTGCGCCGGCGGGTTGTGCCGCAGCGGGGTCGGCGAGCGGCGTCGCCACCGCGGCGGTGTCCAGCAGCGGGGCATTCATGCTGCCGCCTTCGCCTGTTGCAACTCGGCGACCGCGGCGGCCATCGAATCGATGCTGGAGAACAGCCGGCGGGTCAGCATGCGGTCGGGAATCTCGATGCCGAATTCGTCTTCGATGGCCAGCATCAGATGCACCGTCGCGAGCGAGGACAAGCCCGCTGCGTACAAATCGGCGTCGTCGGCTAGCGTATCGGGCGAAACGTCAAGACGTGCCGATTCGGAAAGGATGCGTCGCAATGCGCTTTTCATAGTGATGTGCCCCCTTGGTGGGTCGAAATAGTTCTTAACTGTCGCTTGACTCTGTCGCTTAACTCGTACTCGAAGGGTGAAAGGCCCGTCGTTCTCCGTCTTGCTGATGTGTCGCGCCGGCATGGTGGCCTTCCCCTCGCGACGGATCACCACGGCAAATCGTGCTGCGAGTGCAGACGGTTTGAGCCAGTTCAAGCCGGTTCAATCCGGCTCAAGCTCCGCCGCGCTCCGTTGCCTCGTATTTAAGGATCGCGAAAGGCTAGCGTCAGTGCGATTCCGCACGGAACCATGCGGTTTGCGGACGTACCGTGTAGCCATGCATGACAACGGGGCCTGCCCGTTGAGTTCGCCCGTGGAGGGCTGACCCATCGAGGCCTGCTTCGTTAAACACACCGCTAGGGAACGTGATGAACTGGAAAACGCTGGAATTCGAACAGCTCACCGCGCGGGAGTTGTATCTGATATTGCGGGCGCGCAGTGCGGTCTTCGTGGTCGAACAATCGCATGTGTATCTGGACGCCGATGGCCGCGACGAAACGTCATTGCATGTCTTCGCGGTCGAAGACATGTCGCGGCCGATGCCGATCCTGGCGTATGCCCGACTGCAACCGGGCGACGCGGAAGATCCGGAGATTGTCATCGACAAGGTGCTGACCAGCCCGCTGCGGCGCGGCGACGGCACCGCCGGATTGCTGATCGAACGGGTGCTGCATGCGATCGCCGAACACTGGCCGGGCCGTGCCGCGCGCGTCACGGCGCCGATCGGGTTGCGCGGTTTCTACGAGCAATTCGGCTTTCGCAAGACGGAAGGCCCGTATCTCGAACACGGCGAGCCGTTTATCGGGCTCACACGTCAGCCGCGTGTCGGCCAGCCGCTGTTCGGCAGTCTGCGCCGTGAACGCGATGGGCTCGCGTTCGTGAACACGTCCGAGTTGCTGTGACGATGCGCACACCGGGCAACGGATGTCGGGAGACGACCGCAAGCCGTGCAATACGACGGATGGCCGGGCGCGTCACGTGGCTGTCATGGCCGGAGGCTCGGCCATGATGAGCATACCTTCTACGATGGTGCGCCCGCCGCCCGCGCGGCCGGACTCGCCTGCCGCACCGCCGTCGCGCGTGGCCGCTACGGTGCGCGTCGGCATGCGCCATCCCACGTATCTGCCGATCGCGCTGTTCGCCATCACGCTGCTGCTGATCGTCCTGCATCAGGGGCGGCTGGTCGAAATTTTCTACCCGGTCGCGTCGTTCCTGATAGCGGTGCGCTTCTACCGGCGCTCACCTGCGCACTACCTGGGTTTCGTGTGCTGGTTGTTCTTTCTCTCGCCGGAGGTGCGGCGGCTCGCGGACTTCGTAAGTGGATCGTTCAATCCGAAAAGCCCGGTGATGATCGCCCCGATGCTCGCGGTCGCGCTGTCCGGATGCGCGCTCATCACGAATTTCCATGCGCTCGGGCAGCGCCGCACCATGCCGCTCGTGCTGATCGTGCTCGCGCTGTTCTATTCGTACCTGGTCGGCATGGTGCAGGTGGGGCCGGCTGCAGCGACGTTCACGCTCGTGAACTGGCTGTTTCCGGTGCTGGTGGCGTTTCGTCTCGTCGTCACCTGGCAGGACTATCCGGACTATCACCGTGTGCTGCTCAAGACATTTGTCTACGGCGGTCTGGTGATGGGGCTCTATGGCGTGATCGAGTACCTGTCGCCGCCGCCGTGGGACATCTTCTGGCTGATTGCATCGCAGATGGAGTCCGAAGGGCACCCGGTGCCGTTCGGGATGCGCGTGAGCAGCACGATGAACTCCTCCGGCCCGTTTTCGCAGACGATCATGGCCGTGCTGCTGATGTCGCTCGCGGCCCGTGGCAAGACTCGCATCGCCACCGGACTGGTGGGCATCCCGGCGTTGATGTTTACCTCGGTGCGTAGCGCGTGGGGCGGTCTCGCGATTGGCCTCGTGTATCCGCTGACGATGCTGGATGGTCGCAGCCGGATGCGGCTGATCGGCGGGGTACTGGGTTTTGCGATGCTGTGCGCGCCGCTTGCGATGGTCGATCAGGTCTCCGAAAACTTCATGCAGCGATTCAACACAATCCAGGATCTCGGTCACGACAATAGCTACCAGGTCCGCGCGGAGCTCTACAAGCAGTTCATGTCGGTGGCGTTGACCGACATCGCCGGGCAGGGACTCGGTATGACCGGGCTCGGCACCAAACTGTCGAGCGACGATTCGCTTCAGTTGACCGTGGTCTTCGATAGTGGCCTGCTGGAAGTGCCGTTCGTGATGGGATGGCCAGGTACGCTGCTGTACACGACCGGCGTTGTGATGCTGCTGTGGCGGGCCTTCCGGGCAAGCCGTCAGCGCGACAAGGACCGCTTTGCGATTTCCGGCGTTGGCGTAGCGATCGCGATGTTCGCGATGATGGTATTCGTCAATACATTGATCGGGCTGCCGGGGATGTTCTTTTTCGTCGGCGTGATACTGCCGGTCATCGGTCTGCGTCACGCGCGCGAGGCACACGCTGCCGGGCCGGCTGCGTCGCCGCGACGCGCGGAGGACGGGCGATGAGCGCCAACGCAATGCGCATCCTGATTGTGACGCACCAGGTGACGAAAAATGACGGCCAGGGGCGCGTCAACTACGAAATCGCCCGCGCGGCGCTCGCGGCCGGGCATGCGGTGACGCTGCTCGCATCGCGGGCCGCGCCGGAGTTGGTGAATCATCCGCGTGCGCGGTTCGTGAAGATCGGCGAGAGCCGGCTGCCGACGCGCCTGATCCAGTATCAGGTTTTCGCGTGGCGCAGCGGTGCGTGGATCCGCGCGCACCGAAAAGCGTTCGATGTGATCCATGTGAATGGTTTCATTGCATGGGCTCGCGCCGACGTGAACGCGGTTCACTTCGTACACGATGGCTGGTACCGCTGCGGGTTTTATCCGTTCCGTTTCTTCCATGGCGCGTATCACGCGTATCAGGTCGTCTACACGCGGCTTAACGCGTGGTGTGAGAAGTGGGCGTTCCGGCATGCCGACGTTATCGTGCCGGTGTCGGAGAAAGTCGGCGCCGAAGTGCGCTCGCTCGGTATCGACACAGCGCGGCTTCAGGTTATCTACAACGGCGTCGATGTCGATGAATTTGCGCCCGGTGCGTCGCAGCGCGAGCGTTTCGGCTTACCGCAAGCGCCGTTCATGCTGTTGTTCGCCGGCGATCTGCGCGTGTCGCGCAAGAATCTCGACACGGTATTGCGGGCACTCACCGCGACGCCCGCGCATGTGCATCTGGTGGTCGCCGGGATTCTGCGCAACAGTCCGTATCCCGCGCTGGCTGCGTCGCTCGGACTTGAGGAACGTGTGCACTTTACCGATCTGGTCAAGGATATGCCTGCGCTGATGCGCTCGGTCGATGCCTTTGTGTTTCCGTCGCGCTACGAGCCAATGGGGCTGGTATTGCTCGAAGCGCTGGCGGCGGCGTTGCCGGTTGTCACCGTACGGACGGCGGGCGGGGCCGAAGTGATTGCACCTGATTGCGGCATCGTACTCGAGCATCCGGACGATAGCGTCGCTTTAGCCGCGGCGATCATGCGCCTTGCCGACGATCGCGCCCATGCGCGGCAGATGGGACTCGCTGCGCGCGAACTGGCCAGAACGCTCAGTTGGCAGGCGATGGCGAGCCGCTACCTGTCACTCTATGAACGGCTCGCTGCACGACGTGCGGTGAGCGCAATGACGACTCCACGTGCCACGGTATCGGTGGAATCATGAGCGCATCGATCGATTCACTGCAGATCGGCATGCATTGGTTCGACGAACGGCCGGGCGGACTTGACCGTATGTTCCTGGCCTTGATCGAGTCTCTGCCGGCGCAAGGCGTCAGCGTGCGCGGGCTGGTTGCCGGCACACCCGGCGTGTTCGAGGCGTCGGGCGGCCGCGTGCACGCTTTCGCACAGGCAAACGCACAACTCGGTAGACGTCTGTGGCATGCGCGCGCGCAGTCGCGCAAGCTCAGGGACGCGCGCATGCCCGATGTTGTCGCCACGCATTTCGCGCTCTATACCGCACCGACTGCGGGCGTGTTCAGCGGTGTGCCCAGGGTCGTGCATTTTCATGGACCGTGGGCCTCGGAGTCGGGAATGGAAGGACGCGGGCGACTGTCACGCATAACTCGTCATGCGCTCGAGCGCATCGTGTATCGAGGCGGAACGCGGCATATCGTACTGTCGCATGCGTTCGCTGACATTCTGCGGACCCGATACGGTGTGCGCGAGGACGACATCCGCGTGGTGCCCGGCTGCGTCGACGTCGGCCGCTTCGATACCGGCCTCACCAGACAGCAGGCGCGCAAGCGCCTTGGCCTGCCGCAAGACCGGCCTTTGTTGTTCTGCGTCCGGCGGCTTGTGTCGCGCATGGGGCTCGAAGACCTGATCGACGCGA
Source organism: Paraburkholderia sediminicola (assembly GCF_046026675.1). Classification (GTDB taxonomy): domain Bacteria; phylum Pseudomonadota; class Gammaproteobacteria; order Burkholderiales; family Burkholderiaceae; genus Paraburkholderia; species Paraburkholderia sediminicola_F. The sequence goes on from NZ_JAQQEY010000001.1 coordinate 1,802,179, forward strand.
TGTTCGTGGTCAAGCAGGTCGTGCCTGACGTCCTGCTAACGATTGCCGGGAAAGGGCCGCTTGAGCCGCAGTTGCAGGCCCGCATCGTCGCGCGAGGACTGGAGCGGCATGTACGGCTTGCCGGTTTTGTGGCCGACGCTGTGTTGCCGCTGTGGTATTGCGCGTCGGACGTGACGGTGGTGCCGACCGTGGCGCTTGAGGGCTTCGGACTGACGACGATCGAATCGCTCGCTGCCGGCACGCCAGTGCTTGTTACCCCAGTAGGTGGCTTGCCGGAAGCGGTTGAGCCGCTGTCGCACGATCTGGTGCTCTCGTCGAGTGGATTTCAGGCGCTCGGCGGCGGCATAAGCGAGGCCTTGTTAGGGACGCGCGTATTGCCCGATGCAAAAGCTTGCCGGGATTATGCCCGGGCGCACTTCGATCATCCGGTGGTGGCAGCGCAGGTCGCGCGGATCTATCGCGAAGCGATAGACGCGTTCTGACGGCGCGAGGCGGTCATGCGACGCATTGCCCGACGAACGTTCGAACGGATCGCTTGCGCGGGTGCGGTGTTGTTGCCGGTGCTTGCGTTTTATGTCGCACTAGGGTCGGGTGAGGCTGCGCTCGGTCCGGCCGTATTTGCGCAAGCGGCGGCGAGCGCCACCGTCGCCAGCACGAACCCCGCGCCGGCTTCTGTAGCCGCTCCCCAGTCGCTGTCCTATCGCACCTCCTGGATCGGCAACACGTGGGGCTACGCCAATCGACGTTGGGTACAGATCGACGTGCAGGCGCTCGCCGTCACGCCGGAAGGCGACGTGTACACGAATGCGCCGTGGGATGAAGGCGGCGGTGAGATCGGCCACTACCGCGACGGACAGTTGATCGGTTACGGTGGGCAATCGCACGGCTGGGGAATGCTGGGCGGCGACGCGATCGCCGTGACCGACGACTACGTGTTTGCCGCACAACTGGTCGTGAGTCTGGGCAACGACATGGCGGCGCAAAAGCATCTGCCACCCGAAGGGGTCGTGTGGTACGGCGTGTCGCGTCGGCGCCGTGCCGACTTTCGCGAGGGTGCGCCGTTCGAAGGCGAGGTGGATTGGCCCGGCAGCCCCCTCGCGTTCCGTGTGATCACCCAGTCGTCGCGTGCCGAGGACTACGCCATACGCGGTCTCGCAGCGGACTCGACCAGGCTCTTCGTGTCGAATCAGCACGATAACCGCGTCGAGATCTTCGATGCGCGCTCGATGCAGCCCGTCGGCAACTTTCCGGTGCGCGAGCCGGGGCGGATCGCCCTCGCACCCGACGGCACGCTGTGGATCATTGAGCGCAGCCGCACAGACGGCGCTCGACGCGTCGCTCACCATGCACGCAATGGCGCGCTGCTGGGCATGCTGACCTTGCCGCCCGGCGCCGCGCCGGCTGACCTGACGCTGGATTCGCACGGCCGGCTGCTGGTCGCCGACAACGGGCCGCGCCAGCAGATTCTGATCTTCACCGCCGTGCCGCACGCGCCCGCAGGCGCTGCGGCGAGCGCCGCCAACGCGACACACGAGGAGGCTTCCATGCAGTTGTCAGCCACCCTGGGCGAAGCAGGCGGTATCTATGCGGGCCGTGCCGGCGCACCGGGACCGTTGCGTTTCAATGGGCTGACGGGTGTGGGTGTCGATCGCGCGGGCAATGTGTACGTGTCGATGACCGGCGCGGGACCGCGCGGCTTCGTGCCCGGTCCGGGCAACACCGATGGCGCGCTGATCGAGAGCTATACACCCGGCGGCAAGCGGCGTTTCAGCCTCCAAGGGCTGCTGTTCGTCGATGGCGCACAGTTCGTCGACGGCGATCCGCCGACAGTGTATAGCGGTACCAAACGCTTCACACTCGACCTGTCTCGTCCGCCCGGGCAGGAATGGTCGTATGCCGGCTATACCGTCGACCGTTTCCGCTATCCGTATGACCCGTTCCTCAATCTGCGGCAGGGGCAGCGTGGCATGCCGCTCGTGCGCGATATCGACGGACGGCGCCTGCTCTACACCGTCGACATGAACGGCACCTGGCTGCGCATCTATCGTTTCGCGGCTGACCGGGAGACAGCGATTCCGTCGGGTTTTGTCACGCCATCGCACGTCGACGGCGCATGGCCGCCCAACCAGCCGCCCCATGGTGGATGGATCTGGCGTGATACGGCGGGCGAGGGCCGTTTCGCCGCGAGCGACTTCGATCAGGATGCGGCGCGAGACGATGGGCCGCCGATGTCGGGCTGGTGGGTCGACAGCGCGGGCGCGATCTGGCAGGGCACCCAATCGCAAGGCATTCGCCGCTTTCCGCTGAAGGGATTCGACCGCAGTGGCAATCCGGTCTACCGATACGCGGCGATGCAGCGCTACGCGATGCCCGCGCCTTTTAACCGGATCGCGCGTCTGAACTACTTTCCCGCCGACGACACGATGTTCATCTCCGGTTCTACCCGCGAGCATCCGTTCGTCGAATACAACTGGAATGGTACCGGCTCGTTGCTCGCGCGCTACGACCACTGGTCAAGCGGCAAGCCGACGTTGCGTTACGCGATCGAGCTGCCCGACGAAGGGCCGCCCACTGCCATATCGCTAAACGGTTTTGCCGTCGCTGGCGACTATATCTTCGGCGTCGAAACCGAGACCGCCACCGTGCGTGTCTACGAGCGCGACACCGGGCGCGAAGCGGGACGTCTGAAGCCGGGTCCCGAAGTCGGTGCGGCCAGCGGCTGGATCGATTCGGCGATGCCGATTACCGCGCACCGGCTTGCGAGCGGCGAATACCTCGTGTTCGTCGAAGAGGACGCGCATGGCAAGGCGCTGATGTACCGCTTCACGCCGGCGGCCCGTGCGCTGACGAGCGCCTCGAACAATCACAACTGAGCTCGCATCGATATGAAAATCGTCCACCTTGCCAATCACGCGCAGAACGTCGGCAACGGCATCGTCAACATGATGGTCGACCTCGCCTGCATGCAGGCGAAGGCAGGCCATGAGGTGACGGTCGCTTCCTCGGGCGGCGGTTTTGAGGCCTTGCTCGAACAGTACGGCGTGCGTCATGTGTTGCTGCCGCAATCGCGCCAGCCGTTGCGGGTGCCGGCGATGCTGGCGGGCTTCAACCGCTTGCTCGCGCAGTGCGATCCGGACGTAGTGCACGCGCACATGATGACGGGGGCGTTGATCGCACGCTTCGGCGCCGTGCGGCGACGCTACGTGCTGATCACGACTGTGCATAACGAATTCCAGAAGAGCGCCTCGCTGATGCGCTTCGGCGATCGCGTCGTGGCGGTTAGCAAGTCGGTGGCGGCGTCGATGGCGTTGCGCGGGGTGCCGCAGGAACGTCTGTCGGTGGTGCGCAACGGCACTATCGGCCCGCCGCGCTTCGCCGGCGTGCCGATACCTGCTTCCCCGCAACTGACTCGCCCGAGCATTGTGACCGTGGCCGGCATGTACGAACGCAAGGGTATTCAGGATTTGCTGCGCGCATTCGCGCAGTTGTGCGAACGGTTCCCGTCGGCGGCGTTGTATCTCGTCGGCGACGGTCCGGACCGCGCTGTCATGGAGACCCTGGCGCAGGAACTGGGTATTGCACATCGCGCGCACTTCACGGGTTTTGTTGCGAATCCGCGCGCGTATCTGGCCGAGGCGGATGTGTTCGTGCTGGCCTCGCATAAGGAGCCTGGCGGTCTCGTGCTGTGCGAAGCACGCGAGGCGGGCTGCGCGATCGTGGCGACCCGCGTTGACGGCAATCCGGAAATGCTCGACGACGGCGAGGCCGGTCTGCTTGTGCCGCCATCGACCCCGCAGGTGCTGGCCGACGCGATCGAACTGCTACTGACAGACCAGATTGCACACGCCACGTTGGCTGCACGTGCGCGGCGCAACCTTGAAACCTTCAACGTGGAGCACGTATGCGATGCGTATCTGTCGATCTACGAACAGACGCTCGACGCATGCCGACCGCATCACCACGTGCTGACGCAAGCGCGGCGCGTTGTGTCGCCTGACGGAGCCGTACGATGAGCACGATCGTGCAACCCGCAGCGCTGGCTGCCGACGCCGAAGCCGGCAGCGCGCAAGATGGTGCCCGAAGCGCAGAACACGTCTTCGCCGCCTTCGCCGTCTGCGTGACGACGATGAATCGCACCGAAACGCTCGCTGCGTGCCTCGACACCATCGCGCGTTGCGTGCCGGCCGCCGCGTGTATTGTCGTCAGTGACGACTCGCCGGAGCTCGCGATGCGCGCGGCCAATGCGGCCGTTGTCGCGCAGCATCCGGGTGTGGTCTGGCTCGAGGGCCCGCGGCGCGGCGTGTGCGCGAACCGTAACAACGCGGTGCGCCATTGCCTCGCGCATGCACCGCAATGCGAGTACGTGTCGTTCGTCGACGACGACGTGCAGATCGCCGCTGATTTTTTTGCCGTCGCGCGCGCGCATCTCGCCGCGTTGCCGCCTGAGCGTCGTCACAAGGTGATGCTGACGGGTGGTTCGTCGAGCGGCGAGGAACATCCTGCATGTCATCCGTTGAAACTGTCGTTTGCGGGCTATTTCACCGCGGCCGACGAGCCGCAGTGCGTCAACATTCATGCGGCCGTGTTCCCGTTAGCGCTCTTCGAGCGTAATGGCTGGGACGAGAACATTTTCTTCGGCATCGAAGATGCCGAACTGTCGCTGCGCGCGCTCAAGAACGGCTACTCGATCGATCTGTTGCCCGCGCTGCACACTCGCGACACGCTGCCTGGCGGCGGCGTAATCGAGTGCACCCCCGGCCGGTATGGCATGTCGCGTTATCAGCTGTATTGCGAAGCGGCACGGCTCTACGTGGGGGTGAAGCGCTACCGCGTGATCGATCCGAGTCTGCCGAAGTACCTCGTGTTCGTCACACTGTATTTCGCCCACCTGACGGTTTATCTCACGAAGCGCCGCGCACTTTCGTCGCTGCTGCCGATTGTCAGGCTGTCGAATGTATGGCGCGCGACCTCAGTCCAATAAAACTAACTTTCTTATCTGCCACGCGATGAATATCCTGTTCACGATTCACCATAACCTGAGCCGCAACGCGGGTGCGCCCGGTGTGACCGTCAAACTCGCTGAAGCGTTGCGTGCGCGCGGCCATGACGTACGGATTTTTTCGCATGACGACGTGACAGGCATCGGCGGCCTCGGGCGCACGATGCTGTTTCCGTGGATCGTGCTGACTCATGTGCTTGCGCATCCCGAGTACGACGTGCTCGACATGTCGTCGGGAGACGGCTGGCTGATCAACCTCGCAAGGCGCGCGTGCGGATGGCGGCGGCAGCAGTTGTCGGTGACCCGCAGCCACGGCATGGAACCTGTGGTGCACGAGGCGTTTCTCGAAGGCTGGCGCACAGGCAACGTGGAAAAATCATGGAAATACCGCTTCTACTATGGTGGGCTGCGGCTATGGGAATGCACGAAGTCATTCGAGTGGGCTGACGTCGCGATGCTGCTCAATGATACTGAGTGCACGTTCGCAGTATCCAAGCTGCGCTTTTGCGAAACGCGGGTTGTAAAGATCGACAACGGGATCGACGAGACGTTTACGTCGATCGCGCGGACGGCGCTGAATGAAGCGAGGGCAGAGACGGCGGTCCCGCTAAATCTTGCATTTATCGGCCGCGCCAACTACTGGAAAGGCATCGATACGCTGGCGACGGCCGTTGCTGCGCTGTTCGAGCGCAACCGCCGCGTCACGCTCACTTTGCTCGGCACCGGCGAGTCCGCTGAGCAGACGCTCGCGCGCTTTCCAGAAAGCGCGCGCGAACGGATCACGGTGGTGCCGGTCTACGACAACGCAAAGCTGCCCGAACTGCTTGCACCGTGTCACATTCTCGCGTTTCCGTCGATCTACGAAGGATTTCCGCTCTCGCCGCTCGAAGCGATGGCGTGCGGGCTCGTACCGGTGGTGTCGGATATTGGCGGCCTGCGTGCTTATGTGCGCAATGGCGATAACGGCGTGATCGTGCCACCAGGCGACGCATCGGCGCTCGGCGCCGCCATCCAGTCGCTCCTCGACGACCCCGCGTACTGGGCAGTGTTGCAGCGGCGCGCGCGGGAAACGGCGCTCGACTATTCGTGGGCGAACGTCGCGGATCGCTTCGAGTTGCTCTACGCGTCGCGTCTACGGCGGCGTGCCGCGCCAGTCGCGGCATAACGCGCGCTGCGCCGACGCTACGGCATCGGCCGCGCGCGCGACGACTGACCCACCATCGCGGCGCCCCTTAGCTGGCGGACACCGACAACCGCGTCCACACTTTGCGCACCATCGCGCGCAGTTCACTCGACACATGCAACGACCAGCCGAGGTTCGCGGCTGCCAGCACGATGGCCGCCGCAATCAGCACCGGCAGTGCGACGATCGACGCGGCGAGCACACCCGCCACAACAAGAAACGACAGATGGGCCAGCATATTGCCGACGATCGCCCCCACATGCAGCCGCGAGAAATACAGAAACGCCGCATAGTCGAACAGCGCTTTGACCACGACGACAGTAGCGGCCCCCACGATGCCGAACGTGTGAATCGCGAGCCATAACGCGCCGACGAACACCGGCAACTGAATCCAGCTCACGCGCGCGACATCGGCGGGATTCCCCTGGGCCTGAATCAGAATGCCGAGAATGCTCGATTGACCCGCCAGCCACACGCCGATGATGAGAATGCGACCGACCGGCGCACTGGCCGAAGCCATCGACGTGCCGAGCCAGATCGTCAGGAATGGCTCCAGCGCGAACAGTGCGACGATCACGCACGGCGTGAACGCCCCGTTCAGAAACGCCAGCGCGCCGCGCGCTAACTGATCGGCGTTTTCCCGCGGCGACGCCGACAGACGCGGAAACAGTGTGCGCAACATGGCGCCCGGCAAGATGTTCAAACGGCTCACCAGGTTTTGCGGCGTTGCATAGTACGCGACGAAGCGCGCGCCGAGCATCGAGCCGACCAGTACGCGATCCAGCGTCTGCGAAATGATGCCGGCGCCGGAAAACAGCAGTAGCCAGCGGCCATAGCGAAACAGCTCGGCAACCGCCCGCCATTCCGGTTTGCCCACCCGTTTGAGCTTCAACGCCCGCCAGGTCGCGATGCCGAGCAGGACGGCGGCGATCAGCCGCGCGCCTACCGCGGCCGGAATCACCACCGCCAGCGACGGCGAAAAACAGTAGATCGCCACCAGCGGTAATACCTGGAAAAGGATCGTGCCGATCGTCTGATTGGTGTTGTAGCTGGCGAAGCGCTCGACCGCCGTGATCGCGCCGGCGAAGACCCACGACACATTCGCGAGCGGCACCGCGATGGCGATCCACGGCAGGCTCGCCATTACTTCGCGCTGGAACGCCGGTTCGATCTTCACGCCGTGTTCGATATACAGAAACGCGCCGAAGTACACGATCAGGCCGCCGATTATCCCGGTGCCGAGATTCAGCGCGCACGCGCTCCAGAAAATCCGCTCGACGGAACCGTCGTCGGCATCGCGCACTTTGGCAATCTGATTTTCGGTCGCGAGACTGGTGCCTAGATCGAGCACGCTGAAATAGCCGATCAGCGCCCACACCAGGTTGATGACCCCATACCGCTCGACGCCCATCAGGTGCAGGTAAGCCGGGACGGTCGCGAGCGAGATGAAGGTCGGAACGATCGATCCCGCGAAGTTGATCGCGATGTTCTTCAGAATGCTTTTTTCCATAGCTTTGCTTTGCAGCAGGTGACGATGTTGGACGGCTAAGCGGCCCATGCGACTGTGCTGTCAAGGCGACCGCGATGGGTCAGCGTGCCCGTCGCAGGGCGCTTTGTCGGTGCGCAGCCGCACACCGTCGGGCTGGCTTTTGCCGGTGAGATGTCAGGCCGTGCTGGATGCTACGGGTGGCGCGGACGTGGCCTGCCTCGGCTGCGCCTTGACGAAGGCGCGCCTCAGTCGTTCGGACGGCTCGTCGACGTAGCGATAAATCAGCCAGGATACCGCGGCAACTGCGACGATCATCAGCATGATCCACGGCATCCGCGCGGCGCGCGACAGATGCAGGCAATGCTGCAGGAAGATCGGCAGGGCCGCGCCATGGACGAGATAGACCTCATAGGACAGATTGCCCAGCATCCGGTCGGAGCGTGTGCCCGCTCGCCGCACGGTCGCCATCGCATACGGAACGAGCAGTAGCGCGAGCAGGCCGTTAGCCTGCGCGTTGTACTGGCTAAGCGGACCGGAAAAGCTGCCCCACAGGAAGAATTCGCGTGCGTGCGGGAACGCGATGCAGCCAACCAGCAGCAGCGCGGCGCCCAGCAGGCTGGCCTGCGCCTGGCCGCGGGCCGGGCGCCAGTCATGACGGGCCGCCAGCAGACCGCACAGGAAGAACCCGAGATAAAGAGGTAGCGTGCCGGTTGTCGGACGCAGGCCATAGATCGTGAAGAGCACCGCGAGACCCGCGGCCGCGAAGCCGTATAACGCGAGGCGGCCTGTCGAGCGATGCGTCGTGCGGTCGAGCAGCCAGATGGCGAGCGGGGCGAACAGATAGAACTGCAACTCGATATCGAGCGACCACACCGTCGGCACCACATTGGCAGGCGCGCTGAGCTGAGCATAGCCAAGCAGAAGGAGATGCGATACGTAGAAATTGAGCGAAGCCGGCGACCAGTCGTTGGGCAACTGGAACGCCAGCCAGCCGAGCGGATGCACGCACAGCGCAAGCACTGCCAGTGTTGCGTAGAACGCCGGGAACAGCCGCCAGACGCGCGACACGAGGAACGTCGCGTAGGGACGGTCGAGCGACGCGTACTCGGTATGCCACATCTGATAAATCCAGTAGCCGCTCAGCGCGAAGAACAGGTAGACGGCGGCTGCGCCGAGCGCCAGTGGCAATACGTGACTGACAAAGACAGTGCAAGCGAGCGCGAGACGGAATGCGCCAGGCGGCATAACCAGATTGCGTGTGTTCATCACAAGTCCTCGAGGGGGGCTTCAGGCCGCTGTCACAGGCAGCGAATGGACGAACCAGCGCGTAAACGCTTCTGCGCCGCAGCGGTTCAGATGCAGGTAGTCGACGAACGAGGTGTCGGCAAGCGCCAGTTCCGTCTGTCCGTAGACGAATTCAATGCTGTGCGTCTGCGCGAATTTTTCGATCGGCTGCCAGAACGTCTTCAGTGTCGTGCCGAATTGCGCGCGTGCGACCGCCTGAACCGGTGTCGAGACGATGATGAAGCGCGCGCCGTCCTGCCTGACCTGTCCGGCGAGCTGGGCAAGGGCGGCATACGCGGCCGGACGCAGGTTGGAGATCGGATGGGTGCGGTACCCATAGACGCGTTCGTCGGTGAGATCGTGTTTGGCACATGACAGCAGCACGGATCCGCCGTGATCGAAGTCGAGCGAATCGACGTTGCCGGGATGGTCCCGGTCGTGCCATCCCGCCGTGATGCGGCGCGTGTAGTAGTACAGATCCGGCGACTGGATATAGGGTTCCAGCTGCGCACCGGACAGATAACGTTCGAACGCCTGCCAGTCGATGTCTTTTTCCCAGTGATCTTCAAAATCGACATAGGTCGTCGCGAGAATCACCGTGCGGAATTTACAGTGTTGCGACAGATGCGCGTAGAACGTCGGCAGGTCCTCGATGTTCAAGCCCCACGACGCGGCGTTGATGATGTTCGAGGTCTTCAGACTGCGCGCCAGTTGCTGGCCGTCCATGTCGTTCAGGGCGACCGACGAACCGATCACCAGCACATCGCAATTCGTCGGTGTGAGCCGCTCGCGCAGCCATGCGCTCTTTTCGTTGAACGCTTCGCTTGCGGAGATGCGTGGGGCAGGAATGCGCACGCCTGCCGCAAACGACGCGACGATTGCTGCCACGAAGAGCACGATCGGAACGCAGAAGCCGGTGAAGAAAGTACGGGCGTTCATGATTTTAGAATTGGAAGTAGAGAAATTCGGCTTTGCGGGCGAGAAACAGCAGGCAGAAGACGAACGTCACCCCGCAACTGAGCCCGCTTGCCAACACGAGCGAGCGCGCCGGACGGGCCGGCAGCGTGCCGCCGGGTTGCGCGAGACGCGCGACGATCTGCTGCGAGTTCGGGCAGCCCCAGACGATGGCCGCGCTCGCGACCAGCAACAGCACACATTTCTTTGCTTCGGCGATACCGTAGGGCTTCAGCGCGCGCCACGGTTCATCGAATTGCAGGAGCGACGCGTAGTGTCCGCTCAGCTTCGCGACGAACGGTTGTAGTTGCACGGGCAACGTGATGCCGTGCAAACCGGTCATGCCGGCGAGCACACCGAAGGCCGCATGAAACGACGGCGCACGGAAGAATACCCACGCAACCATGACGGCGAGACTCGTAAGGACCGTGCTTAGCGCGCGATAGCGTGTGCGCGTTTCCCACTGAACCAGCGTCTTGCCCATGGCGAAGCGCCACGCGTGGTTGACGCACAGGAACAACCCGTGCAGACCGCCCCAGATCACGAAGGTCCAGTTCGCGCCGTGCCACAGACCACCGAGCAGCATCGTGACCATCAGGTTCAGATAGCGGTGCGTGGCGCCGTCGCGGTTGCCGCCGAGCGGAATGTACAGGTAATCGCGCAGGAAACGCGATAGCGTCATATGCCAGCGCCGCCAGAATTCGACAATATTGGCCGATTTGTACGGCGAATTGAAGTTGAGCGGCAACACGATGTTAAACATCCGCGAAATGCCGATCGCCATGTCCGTGTAGCCGGAAAAATCGAAGTAAAGCTGAAACGTATAGGCGAGCGCGCCGGTCCAGGCGGCCAGCAGATTCAGCGGGACGCCGTGGTGGGCCGCATCGAAAACCGGCGACACGTAGGGGCTCAGGTTATCGGCGAGCAGGATTTTCTTCGCGAGACCGATCGTCAGAAACAGCACGCCGGTGGCGACGTTGGCGGGCACGATCCGGTAGCAATCGCGATTTGCGAACTGCGGCATCATTTCCTTGTGATGCAGCACCGGTCCGGCGATCAGATGCGGAAAATACGTGACGAATAGCGTGTAGTGAACGAAGTTGAATTCGGTCGCGATGCCGCGGTATGCATCGACGAGAAACGCAATCTGCGTAAACGTGAAGAACGAGATGCCTAGCGGCAGCACGATATCCAGCGCGCTGAGATGCGCCCCCAACGCCTGGTCGGCGGTGGCGATGAAGAAGTTGCTGTACTTGTAGAGCGCCAGCACGCCGAGATTGCACGCGATCGCCAGCGCGAGCAGCCGCTTGCCGCCCGGCGTATGGTGGCGTCGCGACAGTTCGCGGCCGGCCAGGTAGTTGCCGCTGATCGAAAGCATCAGGAGCAGGACGAAATGCGGATTCCACCAGCCATAGAAGAACAGCGACGCGAGCCCAAGCCAGCCAGCGGCGAGTAAGCGGCTGTAACGCCCGATCACAAAGAAAATGACCAGGACGATCGGAAGGAAAGCGAACAGAAATTCGAAGCTGTTGAAGAGCATGCTCGACTCGCACCCGGTGACTGGGCCACCGCTCGCAGCGCGGTGGACGATGGCCCAGATGGTGCGCCAGGACAGGCTTTGAATGTGTGCGCGTGCGTACAGATTAGCGCGGCCCGTGGGGGTTAAATGAGCCTCGTGCACGGCGACACGGGTTGCGTGATCGCCGGCAACGCAAAAAGAAGAAGCCGGTCCGTGCTCAGGCGAGTGCGGGTGTCAGGCCTGGCCATCTGCGAGGGTAGGCAATGAAACCTGTCGTCTTTGACGACTGCTTTGGCTGGCTGCATCCTGCGCCTGGCCAGAGCGGCGTCGTGCTGTGCAATCCGTTTGGATACGATGCGCTGTGTACGCATCGTGGCTGGCGTAAGCTCGCCGAGCGAATTGCTGCGGCGGGCATGCCGGTATTACGTTTCGACTATCCGGGCGCGGGCGATTCGGCTGGTTTGGAAGACGATCCGCAGCGGTTGAACGCGTGGCTCGATAGCATCGTCGCCGCTGCCGGACGGCTGCGCGAATGGACTGGCGTGACGCGCGTCTCGCTGGTCGGTCTGCGGTTCGGCGCGACGCTGGCGGCGCTGGCGGCCGAACGGATTGGCGACATCGATAACCTCGTCTTGCTGGCGCCGCCGATTCTAGGACGCAACTATCTGCGTGAGCTTCGCGCGCATCGGCAAAGCTGGCTCAGCACGCCCGCAGGCATGAACGCCGACGTGATCGCCGACCCGGATACCTATGTTGAGGCGTTCGGCTTCGGGCTATACGGCGACGATATCGCCCAAATCGGTGCGCTCGATCTGCGACGCGATACGGTGAGTCCCGCCCGCCGCGTACTACTGCTCGATTCGAGCGACCGCAACCGCGCGCAGGCGTTGGCCGAACACTATGTTGCCAACGGTGTGACGGTGGAACGTCACAGCTTCGACGAGTGCGACCGTTTTATGATCGAAGCGCTGTATAGCGAAGAACCGGCCGAAGCGTTTTCGCGTGTCACTGCGTGGCTGGCTGAAGGGCTGCCGGTTGATCACGCAAGCTCCCGTGCGGACACGGACGCGTCGAACCCTGGCGCTCCCGAACTACCCGAACCATCGGAACTCGCGCTCGCGCCGTACAACGCCGTCGAACGGCCGGTGGTGTTCGGAAAGTGCTTTGGCATCTATTGCGAACCCATCGCGGCGCGCACCGACACCCCCGCGATGCTGTTCTTCAACACCGGCGCGAGTCATCACATCGGCGACGGCCGCATCTTCGTGCTGTTCGCGAGGCGTCTGGCGGCGCTCGGCATCGCGTCGCTGCGCATGGACCTGAGCGGCCTCGGCGACGCAGTGCCGGCTGCCGCCGCCATCACGCTCGACACGATCTATTCCGACACCTCCTGCAATGACGCTGGCGCTGGCGCCGACTGGCTAGTCGAGCACGGTCACGCGCGCATCGTCACGTTCGGCGTGTGCGGGGGCGCGTTTGTCGGGCTGCATGCATGCGCGCGTCATCCAGACATCGTCGGCGGTTTTGGTGTGAATCTGCAGAAATTCATCTGGGACGGCGCGGCGCGCGAGCCGGGCGCCCATCAGTTCGCGTCGTCGAAGGTCTATTGGCGTTCGGCGCTGAAGCGCGAAAAATGGTTGCGCGCGCTGCGCGGTCAAAGCCATCCGTTGCGCATCGCGAGCGTGCTCGGAAAGCGGGTCGCGCGCTCTTGCTGGCTAGCCGCGACCCGCTGGATCGAACACCTCACCGGCTGGCCGCTCACCACCAACAAAGTGCGCGATATCGTGCGCACGCTTCACGCCAAAGGGGTGCATTTGCGGCTCGCTTACGGCGAGTTCGACGTTGGGCTCGACGAGGCGCGCGTGCAGTTCGGCGCACGGCTAGGCGCATTACTGCGCTATTCGCGCGTGCGTGCCGTCACGTTGCCGAAGCTCGATCACGCGCTTTTCACGCGCCCCGCGCGCGAAGCGGCGATGACCGATGCCGAACGGTGGCTGTTTTCAGAGGTGATCCAGGCGGCAGTTCCTGCAGGGGCTGTAGTCGATACCACCGGCGCAACGACGCCGGAGCTTTTCCAGAGTCAGTCCGCCAGCTCGCCGACTGGTGGAACAACGAGTTCCCGGCCCCCGGCACACCCATACCTCGACGGAGTACGTCCGTGAATACACAGTCACTGTCCGAGTTGGACCGTATCAACCGCACGGCATGGAATTCGCCGGATGCGACGCGCGAATTCACCATCGAAAAGACTTTCTCCGATCCGGGGGAGCAGGTAGCGCTCGATTGGCTGAAGCCGCGTTGCGCGGGTCTGCCGTTGCTCGATATCGGCATTGGCACGGGCCGCACGATTCCGCTGATGACCTCGCTTTCGAGCGACTACACCGGCGTCGACTACACGCCCAAGCTGCTGGAAATGGCGAAGTCTCGCTATCCCGAACTGGACTTGCGGCATATGGATGCGCGCGACATGTCCGCGCTGCCGTCCGGGCATTACGGGCTGGTGGAGTTCAGCTGGAACGGCATCGACTGCGTCGACTACGACGACCGCGTGAAGATTCTCAACGAGATGTACCGCGTGTTGCGGCCCGGCGGTTTCGTGCTGTTCTCATCGCATAACCGCGGCGGTCCTGGCTATGGCGAGAACATCTGGCAGCTGCTGCCGGAATTTACCTTCAACCCGCTCAAGCTCGGCTGGCGCACGCTGCGCTCGTTGCGGCGCTTTCAGCTCGGCACGTTGAACTATATGCGCAACATACGGCTGAATCGCGACTACGGCGGCTACGCGCTGAAGACAGCTGCGGCGCACAACTTCGGCATTGTGATCGTCTATACCACGCTCGCCGAACAGCGCCGGCAGCTTGCCGAGGTGGGTTTTCAGCGCGATGTGGTGTTCGGCAGTTGCGATGGTGACCTGATCGCCGACGACGTGGAAACGAGCAACGCGTGGTGGTTTCATTTCATCGCGCACAAACCGCTTGCCGCACGCAGTTTCGACTGACCGCCTTTGATCGGGCGAAGGCGGTGCGTCACGCGCATCGCACGTATAAAAAGCACGAATAGACCAGATTGAACCTAACGGGAATCGCACATGAATCGCATCGTTGAACCAGGCAATCCGATCGTGTCGGCTCCGGGTGTCACCGGAAAGGCCACGCGTTTATGCGTCCAGCCGGTGATTCTCGCGGGTGGATCCGGCACGCGGCTATGGCCGTTGTCGCGCGAACGCAATCCGAAACAACTGATCGGCCTGATGGGCGACGAATCGCTGCTCGAAGCGACATTGCGCCGGATCGACCTCGCGTTTGCCACGGCGGGGCGCGACGCGGCGGCGGCTGAGAGGCCGACTGAGAGGCCGACCGCGGCCACGCTGAGCATGGCCGCGCCGCTTGTGGTGTGCTGCGAGGATCTGCGTCTGCAAACCCTGGAACGGCTCGAACAGTGCGCCCGCCCGGTGCGGATGGTGCTCGAGCCGGTGCCGCGCAATACCGCGCCGGCGTTGACTGTCGCGGCGTTGGCCGCGCGCGCGGCAGCCGCGGCCGGCGACGACCCGATCATCGTCGCGTTGCCGGCGGACCATCTGATTGCAGATCATGCGGCGTTCGGCGCGGCGCTTGTGGAAGCGGTCTCTCACGCCGCGCGAGATGCGATCGTGACGCTCGGTGTGCCGCCGCAACGGGCGGAAACCGGTTACGGCTATATCCGCACGGGTACGGCGCTCGGTGCGCACGGAGCGCGTGCGATCGAACGCTTCGTCGAGAAGCCCGATGCGGAACTCGCCGAACGCTATGTCGCCTCCGGCGAATATTGGTGGAACAGCGGCATGTTCGTGGTGCGCGCGTCGGTGTGGCTCGCGGCCATCGAGCTATGCCGGCCCGCGATCGCGGCGGCGTGCGCGGCGGCTTTCGAGCATGCCGCTGTAGATGGCGACGGCACCCTGCATCTGGCGCGGGAAGCGTTCGCTGTGTGTCCTTCCGATTCGATCGACTACGCCGTGATGGAGCGCGTCGCCACCGACGCTCGCCTCGTCGGCGTCGCGGTGCCATTGGTCGCGGGCTGGTCGGACGTGGGCGCCTGGGATTCGGTCTGGGAAGCGTCCGATAAGGACGCGTGCGGCAATGTTGCACGTGGCCGCGTGATGTTCGAGGACTCGACCGACAGTTTCGCGCATTCCGAGGGGCGCCTTGTCGCGTGTGTCGGCGTGAGCGGCGTGGTGGTGGTCGAGACGGCCGACGCGGTGCTGGTCGCCTCCAAAGATCGCGTACAGGACGTCAAGGCGATCGTCAGTCGCCTGAAGGCGGAGCAGGGCACGGAGGCGCAGGAGCATCGCAAGGTCGGCCGGCCGTGGGGCTTTTACGACTCGCTCGAGCGCGGGGAGCGCTTCCAGGTGAAGCGCATTGTCGTCAAGCCGGGCGGGCGTCTGTCGTTGCAGATGCATCATCATCGCGCGGAACACTGGATCGTGGTGCGCGGCACCGCGCGCGTCACGCGCGGCGACGAGTGTTTCCTGCTCTCGGAGAATCAGTCGACGTATATTCCGCTCGGCGTCACGCACCGGCTCGAAAATCCGGGCAAGACGCCGCTTGAAATGATCGAAGTGCAATCAGGCGGCTATCTCGGCGAAGACGACATCGTGCGCTTCGACGATCAATACGGCCGTGATCAGGAGAGCGGCCATGCAGGCTCGGGTACTTCACACTGACGCACAGCAGGCGGTGCGTGCCACGACGTTGCAGGACCCTGTGGCCGGCAGCGCAGGCGGCGCGGCCGGTTCGGGTACGGCCTGCCCGGGCACGGCGGCCGTGAACGCGGCGGGTTCAAAGGCGGCGGACCAGAACGTGGCGAGCTTCGACGAGCGCCGTTTCCGCCATGCACTGGGGCGTTTCGCCACCGGCGTCGTGGTGATTTCGACCGGCAGTGGCGACGGGATGCACGCGATGACCGCCAATGCCTTCATGTCCGGTTCGCTCAAACCGCCGCTGATCGTCGTGTCGGTCGGGCACCGCGCGCGCATGCACGAACGTCTGATGAACAGCGCGAGGTTCGGCGTGAGCGTGTTGTCCGACGCCCAGGAACCCCATAGCCGCCACTTCGCCGGTGAGCCGCAGGGCCGGCTTGCGCCGCGCTTCGCCACGGTGGACGGTTTGCCGGACGTGGTGCTGCTCGAACACGCCGCCGCCCGTTTCGCGGCGCGCATGGTGGACCGGCATCCGTGCGGCGACCACACGCTTTTTGTTGGCGAAGTGCTGGTGTTCTCGCTCGACGAACACGCGCCGCTGATCTTTTTTGGCGGGCGCTATGCGTCGGTGGCCGAGCCGTTTGAGGCGCCGGTGACAACATCGGTCGCAACGCCGGTCACGATAGGCACGCTGCCGAAGCGGTGAGCGCCGGTTTTTCTTCCAATTCGCCCGCGTTTTCCCCCTTCAACCGCCGCCGACGCCCGGCGCCTGAAGCGCCGCGTCGTTGCGCCAGTGTTTTCGCGCCTGTCCAGAACCGCCCAGGGCGTGTGGATCAGACAAATCGATTCACTACGTGCGTCTTCGCACTATGCAAATTTTGCAACGCAGGCACGCTTGAGACGCAAGCTTATGGCCCGTCAAAACATGCGGCGTTACATGAACGAAACAATTCTTCAGAGGGATAACCCTCTCAGGACGTTTCCCAACTGGCGCAACCGTTTCGAAGCTAGCAACGTATCGTAAAAGAACAACTACACATACATAAAACGACACATGAGGGCTGCTTGATCAACAGGCTACGCGGGGGCAAACACCGCTTCGGGGAGAGTGTCAAAATGGAACAGGCAAACAAGGATCGATCGCTGGTCAGCAAAGTCATGGATGGACTCGTGACCGGCATCGTCGAAGAGAAGTACGGCGCCATCCTGCCACCGCAGGATGTGCTGTCCAAGGAGTTTGACGTCAGCCGCACCGTCATGCGCGAGGCGCTGTCGATGCTGCTCGCGCGCGACATGCTGGACGTGCGGCCGAAAATCGGCACGCGCATCCGGCCGATGAGCGATTGGCGCATGATCGACGAGGACGTCGTGAACTGGCGTTTTCGCGCGAAACCCGATCCGCTGTTTCTGCGCGACGTGATCGAGTTCCGCATCCTGATCGAGCCGCGTGCCTCGGCACAGGCGGCCGCGCGGGGCAGTGCGGCCGACATCGCGGCGATTCGCGAGGCCTTCGACGCGTTCCGCGCGATCCGGCCGGGCGAGTCCGGCTATCAGTCCGCCGACGAACTGTTCCATGCACGCATCGTGGTGGCGAGCGGCAATCAGTTCTTCAAGCAGATGGCCGCCATCATTCGCGGCGCGCTGTCGACCGTCAACCCGATCGTCAATCAGAAGGACGGGATGTGGGAGAAGGCCGTGAGCACGCATCAGCGCGTGGTCGAAGCGATCGAACGGCGCGATCCGAAGGAAGCGGAAATCGCCTCGCTGGCGATGATCGACTACACCGCGGAAGAGATCGGCAGCAGCTTTACGTCGGAACCCCCGGTGCGCTGAGCATGGCCGCTACGGCGGCAACTGGGGGTGCCTTCCTGCAGGGACCTTGCATAACGAACGGCGCGACAGCATGCCTGCGCATGCGTGCGCGGCTTGCGTCACAATAGCGCCTGTTCTGAACTGCACGGACTCGAAGGAACGATGACAATTGCAACGCAGGAAGCCCCCGCGGGCGGCACGATTCGCTGGGGGATCGTCGGGACGGGCCGCATTGCCCGTCGCTTCGCTCTTGGACTCACTCATGTACCGCAGGCGTCGCTGACCGCGCTGTGGTCACGCCGCGCCGAACCGGCCATGGCCTTCGCCGGGGAATTCGGCGGCGAAGTGTGCGCGAGTTTCGATGCGCTGCTCGCGAGCGGTATCGACGCGCTTTACATCGCCACGGTCCAGGACAGTCACGCCGATTACGCGATCGCCGCGCTTAAAGCCGGTTTGCACGTGCTGTGCGAAAAACCCGCCACCATCAATAAGCCGCAGCTCGAGCGTGTGCTCGAGGTCGCGCGCGCCGGGCAACGGCTTTTCATGGAAGCCATGAAGCCACCGTTTTATCCGCTCTACAGAAAGTTGCGCGCGCATCTGGATGCCGAGCCGATCGGCGAGGTGGGTCTCGTGCGCGCCGGCTGTTCGGTGCCGGGCGTGCCGGACGATCATCCGTCGCTGTCGTTCGAGCATGCGGGCGGTGCGCTGCTCGATATCGGCGTCTACGAGATGTTTCTCGCGGTCGACTGGCTCGGTGCGCCGCGTGAGGTGCAGACGCTCGGGCGGCTCGGCTCGACCGGCGTCGATACGTTCGCGAGCCTGAACAGCCAGCATGAGCGTGGTATCTCCCAGCTGTTCTGCGGACTCGACCTGCACGGCAAGGGTGACGCGTTGCTGATGGCCACGAGCGGCCATGTCACGATTCATGAACCCTGGTGGAATCCGTCGCGCGCGACGATCCGGTACGCCGACGGTCGTGTGGTCGAGCTCGACGAGCCGTTCGAAGGGGGTGGTCTGAACTACGAGACCGCACATTTCTGCGAGCTGATCCGAGCGGGGCAGATCGAGAGCCCGCTGATGCAGCATAGCAAGTCGTTGCAGATGATCGAGATGGCCGATGCGGCGCGCGCCGCGTTGGGGCTTAAGTTCGCGGGGGAGTGAGAGTCCGTTGCCGCGTTGCTTCCAGCGGCGGTGGTACGATTTGCGCGGGCGCGCGGACTCGAACAAGAAGGGCCGCGTACCCACAGCTTTCGATCACCTTCCACTGGAGCCGCCTGCGATGCGCATGCTTGGAAAACTATGGCGCGACAACAAGAGCCTCGTCGCCTTTCTGTTCCTGATGGTGCTGTTCCGCAGCGCCGTGGCCGACTGGAACGTCGTGCCGAGCGGCTCGATGTTGCCGACGATTCGCGAAGGCGATCGGATTCTCGTCGACAAGATGGCTTACGATCTGCGCGTGCCGCTCACCCATATCACGATCGCGCATCTGCACGATCCGCAGCGCGGCGACATCGTCACGATCGATTCTTCGGCCGCGCATGAATTGATCGTCAAGCGTCTGATCGGCTTGCCCGGCGACAGCGTCGCCATGCGCGACAACGTGCTGTATGTGAACGGCGTACGGGCTGATTATCGGCCGCTGAAACTCAAGCCGCTGCCGGGCGATGCGGCATCTCCCGGCGACTATCTGACCGAACGCTTCGACGGCGTGACGCACACGGTGCGGCTCGCGCCTGACGCGCCGAGTCCGCGCAATTCGTTCGGTCCGGTGCTCGTGCCGCAAGGCGAGTATCTGATGCTCGGCGACAATCGCGACGACAGCGCCGACTCGCGTTACTTCGGCTTCTTTCCGCGCAAGGAACTGATGGGCCGAACGCGTTATGTCGCGTATTCGCTCGACCCGGATCACTACTACAAACCGCGCTTTGAGCGCTTCGGCGCGCCGCTGGATACGGCGTCGCTAGCCGCCAGCCGGTAGGCGGCGCGGCAGCGTTATGGGTTCAGTTGAGTTCAGTGACGCGACGGCAGCGCCAGGCGCTTTTCGTACCAGTGCTGCACCCACTCGAGCAGCTGGCACAGCACCCAGTAGACCGCGGCTGCCGCGAGGTACAGCGGCAGCGGCTGATAGGTCGACGCGATGATCTCCTGAGCGCTGCGCAGCAGCTCAGTTACGGTGATCACCGACACCAGCGACGTATCTTTGATCAGGCTGATCAAACTGTTCGACAGACTCGGCACGGCGATGCGCAAGGCCTGCGGCGCGATCACGTAACGTAATGTCTGACGCCGCGAGAGTCCAAGGCTATAGGCGGCCAGCCACTGGCCGTTGGGAATGCCGAGAATCGCGCCGCGCATGCTTTCCGACAGATACGCCGCCACGTTCGCCGACAATGCAATCACGCCCGCGGGCGTGGGGTCGAGCGAAATACCGAGACTCGGCAAGCCGTAATAGATCACGAAGATCTGCACCAGCAGCGGTGTGCCGCGGAACACGCTGACATATACGCGCGCGATCCAGTTCAACGCGCGGTTGTGGCTGACGCCCATCACCGCGAGCACGGCGCCGGCAATCAGGCCGAAGATCATCGACAGAATCGCGAACTTGACCGTCAGGACGGCGCCCTGTGCGAGCACAGGAAGCGATTGGACGAGCAGGGAAGTGGTGGACATGAACGGTGGGTAAGGTTGGCGCGCAAAGTGCACATGGGGCACATCGTGGACAAAAGGGAAGGGCGGCATCGTTGACGATGCCGCCCTTCGTTTCATCCGGCGTGCGTTACTTGATCGGCTTACTGACGTCGATGCCGAACCATTTGTCCGAGATCTTCGAGAACGTGCCGTCCGCTTCGAGCTGGGTCATTGCGTCGTCGATCGCCTTGGCGAACTTCGGATTGCCCTTTTTGAACGGAATGCCCGACGGGTTGCCCGCGCCGACCGTCGCGCCCGTGCGCAGCGGCAACTGCGAGTTCTTCATCAGATACGCGAGCATCAGGCGGTCGTTCAGCGCCGCATCCAGACGGCCGGAGGCCAGATCGCGCAGGTATTCAGGCGCGCCCGGATACGTCTTCACGTCGATGCCCGGCACCGACTTCGCCATGTCCATGTAGTTCGTGCCCAGACCGACGCCGAGCTTCTTGCCCTTCAGATCGTCGAGCGATTTGAACTGGCGCGTGTCGTCCTTACGCTGGATCAGTTGTGCGGCCGAGTACGTGTATGCCGGCGAGAAGTCGAGTGCCTGCTTGCGTGCGTCCGTAATGCCGACCTGGTTGACGATCACGTCGAACTTGTTTGCCTGCAGACCGGCGATGATGCCGCTCCACTCGGTCGTGACGAACTCCGGCTTCACGCCGAGTTTGGCTGCAACGGCCTTGGCGATGTCGACGTCATAGCCGACCAGTTCGCCCGACGGCGCTTTCGAATTGAACGGGGGGAAGGTGCCTTCCAGGCCGATGCGCAGCGTGCCGCGTTGCTTGACCTGGTCGAGCAGGTCGTTCGCGTGGGCAGTGACAGCAGTGAACGACGCACCGATCAGGCCAGCGACGAGCATCTTTTTCAGCAAGCCAAATTTCATCGAGTTCCTTTTTGTTCGTCTGGCGTTTTAACAGACAAAAGCATAACAAAACAGACTATCGAACCCTAAATACCGTTTGTTTATGTCTATATTACGTACGGGTGCGGGTTGGGCGGCCTAGCGTAGCGCCTGCGCGCATTCAGCCACCAGCGCGGGTCCGCGATAAATGAAGCCGGTATAGAGCTGCACCAGCGAAGCGCCTGCCGCGAGCTTCGCGCGCGCATCTTCGCCCGAGAAAATCCCGCCCACGCCAATGATCGGCACCGTTTCGCCGACTTCGGCGCGCAGCTTGCGGATCACTTTGTTCGACGCGTCGAACACCGGCTTGCCCGACAGGCCGCCGGCTTCATCGCCGTATTGCATGCCGGCGACGGCCGTGCGCGACAGCGTGGTGTTGGTGGCGATCACGCCTTCGAACTTGTGGCGCAACAGGGTATCGGCGATCGACTTGATCTGTTCGTCGTCGAGGTCCGGTGCGATTTTCAGAGCGAGCGGCACGAGCTTGCCGTGCATGTCGGCGAGACGCTGCTGCTTGTCCTTGAGCGCCGCGAGCAGCGCGTCGAGTTCGCCCGCGCCTTGCAGCTGGCGCAGGTTCTTCGTATTCGGCGACGAGATATTGACCGTCACGTAGCTCGCGAACGGGTACACGCGTTCGAGGCAGTACAGATAGTCTTCGGCGGCGCGCTCGATCGGCGTGTCGGCGTTCTTGCCGATGTTCAGCCCGAGAATGCCGCGATAGCGCGCGGCCTGCACGTTCTTGACGAACTGGTCGACACCGGCGTTGTTGAAGCCCATCCGGTTGATCACGGCATTCGCCTCGGGCAGGCGGAACATGCGCGGGCGCGGATTACCCGGCTGCGCGCGCGGCGTGACCGTGCCGACTTCAATGAAGCCGAAGCCCAACGCCGCCAGACCGTCGATGCACGCGCCGTCCTTATCGAGACCCGCGGCGAGCCCGACCGGGTTACGGAACGTCAGCCCCATTACGGGGCGCGGCGAATCCGGCACGCGTGGCGCGAGCGCGCCCGCGAGGCCGGTGCGGCCCGCGGCGCCGAGCATGCGCAAAGTCAGGTGGTGAGCGTCTTCCGCGTCCATGCGAAAGAGTTGGGCGCGTACGAGCGGGTAGAGGGAACTGAACACGGGACGAAGCCGGGCGGCCGGAAAATGGGAACCCGCCATTTTACCGGCTTTGGGGCATTAATGAGACTAACTGGTAGGGACTGTTGTGGCCACCTTCTGGCCACGTTAAGGCCGCAGCGGCCCGCGCCTGCCCTGAATCGCCAGATCGACCGGCGGCAGATCGATGCTGGTTGGATCAAGCACCTTCCAGGCGCCGTCGATTAAACCTTCGAGCGGCCGGAAATTCGCCTTGTACGCCATCTTCGGACTCTCGCGAATCCAGTAGCCGAGGTACACGTAGGGCAGCTTGAGGCTCCTTGCCTGCTCGATCTGCCAATAGATGTTGTAGGTGCCGAAGCCGGTGTGCGGCAAACCCGGCTCGAAGAAGGTGTACACCGACGAGAGCCCGTCGCCGAGGATGTCGATCATGCTGATCATGCGCAGAATGCCCGGCGCTGACGGATGGTCCGGCAGTGGCTCGCGGAATTCGACCAGCCGCGAGTTGATCCGGCTTTGCAGCAGGAACTGTTCGTACTGGTCGCGGCTGTCGCGGTCCATGCCGCCACCGGCATGCCGCGCCGACTGATAGCGCATATAGAGCGCGTAGTGTTCTTCGTCGTAATGCAACGGGGCAACCGTTGCGATCAACTCGCCGTGCTTCTTCCACACTCGGCGTTGCGTGCGGTTCGCCTCGAAATGGTCGACCGGCACGCGCACCGGCACGCAGGCACGGCAGCCATCGCAATACGGGCGGTAGGTGAATACGCCCGAACGACGGAAGCCGGCTTTGACGAGGTCGGTATAGACGTCGGAGTTGATCAGGTGACTGGGCGTGGCGACTTGCGAACGCGCAATGCGTCCATCCAGATAACTGCAGGGATAGGGCGCCGTTGCATAAAATTGCAGCGCTGAAAGCGGAGAAAGAGGCAGCTCGTTGGGATGAGTCACGTTGGCAGCTCTCGTCGAAGCGTCTCTGGTATTGCAAACCCGGCGTGCCTTGCGGCTCGTGACCCGCGGCTCGGTTGGCGACGGATCCGGATTCGGCCTGATTCTTCCTACGCCGCCGGCGCGACGACATCGCGCAAGACGGTCTTGTCGAAACGCCAGGGAATCGGCGGTGCGTCGACAGACGCACGAACATGCGCGATGAACGCTTTGCGCGCTATCTCGCGACCGCCCAGCGACGCCAGATGCGATGTGTTCTGCTGGCAGTCTATCATTTCTATTTCGTGACAGCGCAAGTGTCCGACAAGCGCGGCCAGCGCCATTTTCGACGCATCGGTGACCTCCGCGAACATCGATTCGCCGAAGAACATCCGGCCGAACGACACCCCGTACAAACCGCCTACGCGCTTGCCTTCGAACCAGGTTTCGATGCTGTGCGCATCACCCACCCGGTGCAGCGACGAATACGCTTCGACCACGTCGGCGGTGATCCACGTGCCGCGCTGGCCGCGCCGCGGCGCCTGCGCACAGGCGCGCATCACGGCGGCAAAATCATGGTCGACGCGAATTTCCCACGCGTCCTCGCGCAGCACGCGCTTGAGCGTTTTACGCAGCGACGGCGACAGCTTGAACTCGGCGGGGCGCAGGATCATGCGCGGATCAGGACTCCACCACAGCACCGGCTGGCCGTCCGAGTACCACGGGAAGATGCCGCGCCGATAGGCGTCGATCAGCCGCGACGGCAGCAGGTCGCCGCTGGCGGCGAGCAGGCCGGGTGCGCCGCTTGCCGCGCCGAGCGCGCGCTCGACTGAGGGAAACGGATCGTCAGGTCCGAGCCAGGGAACCATGCGCGCCGCTCAACCTTCGCGCAGCGAGCGGAAGATATCGCCCGTATGCAGCCCGAAGCTGCCGGCGGCGCGGTCGGCGAAAAAGAAACGCAAAGTCTGGCCGACGGTGGGGAAGGCGATCTCGTCCCACGGAATCTCGTGTTCCTCGAAGAGTTTCACTTCGAGGCTTTCTTCGCCGGCGGCGATGTCGAGATCGAGCAGGCGCGCCATATAGAACAGATGCACCTGATGCACGTGCGGCACGTTCAGCAGCGAGAACAGGCTCTGCACCTCGACGCGCGCGCCGGCTTCTTCCAGCGTTTCGCGCGAAGCCGCTTCGGCGGTGGTCTCACCCATTTCCATGAAGCCTGCCGGCAGCGTCCAGTAGCCGTAGCGCGGTTCGATCGCGCGACGGCACAGCAGCACTTTGTCGTCCCAGACCGGGACGGTGCCGACCACGTTGCGCGGATTCTGATAATGCACCGTGCCGCAACTTCCACATACGAAGCGCTCGCGGTTGTCGCCCGGCGGAATGCTCAGGCTGACGCCGTGGCCGCAGTCAGAACAGAATTTCATAGGAAGGGGACGAGAAAGGGTGATGGGAGTTTATCACTGGGGCGAGCTTTGTCGGGAGCGGGCCATGGCGGTGCGCGCCAGTCAATGCGAGGTGGGGAAATTTCGCTGATCCGACGCCCATCGACGCGACGGTATTGCGAATACCGTCGAGGAAAAATGCGGATATGTTTGGAGTCCGGATCAACGAGTGCGAGCGGCAGTGAGGGTGCGCAACCGCGAAGCGGAAAACGGGGAGCAGAAAACAAAAAAGGCCTGCCGGTTGGGCAAGCCTTTGAAGTTTTTTCGACGTCTTCGAACCAATTTAGTGCTACTTGGTTGCGGGGGTAGGATTTGAACCTACGACCTTCGGGTTATGAGCCCGACGAGCTGCCAGACTGCTCCACCCCGCGTCCGTCGAAGAAAAGATTATAGAACAAAGCGGCGACCAACGCAATAGCTAGTTAAGGAGCGGCTTCAATACGGGCCGCTGCGGGCGAACTTCAAAGCGGAACGCCAAAGCGCAGCGGTCTCCAAAGTCGCGGCGTGCATTGCCGGCGTCGTATGCCGGAAGGCCCGCGTAGCGCGCTGCGCTAGAATCCAGGTTCTCTTCGCGCGCCGGGATGCATGTGCAACGGCCTGCGCTTCACTTCTTACCTTGTTCAGAACTCCATGGATATCGCTCACGATCTACAGGTGATTGCCGCTCAGGAACAAGCGCTGGTGTTCCCGCAATTCGATGCCGACCGCGCATGGCAGATTGGCGCCTATCTGCACGAGGTTGCGAAAGCACGCGGCATTGCCGCAGCCATCGACGTGCGCACATTCGGTCAACCGCTCTTCTTCAGTTTGCTCGAGGGCGCGACGCCGGACAACGTCGACTGGGCGCGTCGCAAGGGCAACACGGTCGCGCATTTCCGGCGCAGTTCGTATGCGATCGGTTTGAAGATGCAACAGGCGGGCAGCACGCTCACCGACAAGCACGGCTTGCCGGTCACGGAATATGCGTCGCATGGCGGCGCGTTTCCGTTGACGGTGGCGGGCGCCGGTGTGATCGGCTCGATCACGGTGTCCGGTTTGCCGCAACGTGCGGATCATGAGCTGGTGGTGGAAGCGCTGTGCGCGCACCTCGGCCACGACTACAGCAAGCTCGCGCTTGCAAAGGCCTGAGGCGATGCGGATGCCTCCTTATGCATTGCTCGCCATTGCGATCGTTGCCGAAGTCATTGCGACCTCCGCCATGCGGGCCTCGGAAGGTTTTTCGCGGCTGGTGCCCGCAGCGGTCGTGGTGATCGGTTACGGCATCGCGTTCTATTGCCTGTCGCTCACGCTGAAGACTATTCCGGTGGGCATCGTCTACGCAGTGTGGTCAGGCGCCGGCATCGTGCTGATTACGCTGGTCGCGGTTGTGATGTACCGGCAAGTGCCGGACGTGCCGGCCATCATCGGGCTCGGGCTGATCATTGCCGGGGTCGCCGTGCTGAACATGTTCTCGAAGATGCAGGCGCACTGAGCGCTCATTGAGTGTTCAGTGAGCGTCCACTGAGTGTTACTTGCAGCGCACGATCATCGAACGGTTTTTCACGTTAGCCGAGACGACGTTCGTGACGCTGCCGCCTGCGGCGCCGCCTTCGTCGTTGTCTTTCGACACGATGTCGTAGCCGGTTGCTCCACATGCCTTGCCGGCCTGCACGTAGCAGGAGGCCCAGCTGGACGCGGCGTCGGCGCCGCTGCAGTTCACCGCAAAGCCGGTCTGACCGTTCGGCAGATTGATCAACGAAGTGGTGTTCGATGATGCGCAGCCGGCGAGACCCGCGCCGAGCAACACGGCGGCGGGCAGCGCGGCAGACAGGGACGCCCTGCGGACTAGAGCAAGCGCGGCGCTGCTGGGTCGGAAGCGGCCGGAGCGGCGCAGTTGCGTCATGAAATGCATCGTGATGTTTCCTTTCAAATAGGTATCGAGACTCGCCACGCACACCGGACGTGTGCCCACAAGGTTAAGGCGTTTCGATCGTGATGCCTGCCGCGCTGACCAACTGGCGGCTTTCCGAGCCGTTTTCGGTCGCCGCGTCTTCCCAGATGCTGATGGCTTTCGGAATGTCGATGCCGTGGCTTTCGGCGTAAGCAAACCAGGTGTTTGCCGCATCCGGCTCAGGCAGTTCGTGGCTTTGCAGAAAATATTTTCCCATACTGTGCTCGCTGACCTCGAAATGGCGTCACTGCGTCGGCACGGATCGTGCCGGTGAACCTGTTCGACAGAAGCAGTCGGCACAAGTGCAATCCGGCGTGTCGATTTGCATGCGAAGCCCTTTAGGCATCGGGTGCGCGACCTTGACCAGGCGGGTGCCGGAGGCTGGACCGCAGTCCAGTCGCGCGAGTACCATATCGGGCATATCCGGGGGCGGCCGGTTCTCCCCGTTGTCCATTTCCTGCCGGATCCTTCTGATGAGGCGACCATGGAAATTCGGTTTCCCGCGGACGCGCCCGCTTACCGCGACTCCAATCTGACGGTGGTCTTTCGCGCGCTCGTGGACGGCGAACCAGTACCGTGCGCGATCTCGGTCGAGGCGCTCGAAGATCACTTCGGCGCGTACACCGAGGATCTCGAAGGCTGGATGCGCGCGTTCGACGCCGGGCGTCAGCGCATCGAGGCGGTTGCGCGCGAACATTTGCAGATCAGCAATGGCACGCCGGTGTTGCTCAAGAGCGGCCACTTTCCGCCCGGCAACGCGGCGGGCTAATCCGGTTCGTTCGCACACGCATGAATCACGTGCTTAACATCCGCTCGCTTGCGAAAACCTTCCACAATCAGGCGGTTTTCGCGGCGTCCCCGTGCGTGTCCGTACTCGCCGCTGCCGCCGCGCGCGCAGCGTCGAACGCGTGCCGGATACCGTCTTTGTACGAGGTTTTGGCGATCGGGCCGATCAACTGCGTCAGTGCCGAGTCGTCAAGCACAACCGGCTCGGTCATCAGGTAGTTCATCTCCACCAGCTCCCGCATCAGCGGATTGAAGAGGCCGAGCACGCGCAGCATGGTCTTGCCGGCCACCATCAGCTTCGGCTCGCGGTCCGCTAGCGCATAGGCCTGTCTCGCCACTTCGCGCTGCGTGATCGTGCCTGGGCCGGCCAGATGCCACCAGCGGCCGTACGCTTCGGGCGTACGTGTGAGTTTCTCGACCACCGGTCCGATATCCGGCAGGTAGATGAATTCGTGCGGCACATCGACCGGCCCGATCACCTGCGCGCGCTTGCCGTGCGCCGCGCCCTCGAATATGCCGTTGATCAGACTGCGTTCAATGCAGTGACCGTAGAAATCCGGCAGGCGCAGCACCAGCGTCGACAAATGGGTTGACCCGCTCGCGCGCCCGTGTGCCGCCAGCACCAGTTTTTCCTGCTCAAGCCGCATCTTGCCTTTGAACGTATGGGGCTCACGCGGATGATCTTCGCTAATCGGATTGCCGCGCGCGCGGCCGTACGGATACACGGTGCCGATCAGAATGAAGCGTTCGACGCCTGCCGCTGTCACGCCATCGAGGGTTTTTTGCATGAGTGGCGGATGCGAGGCGAACTGATCGTAGGGCACACCCACCAGATAGATCACCGTCTGCAAACCGGCCGCCGCGGCGCTGATCGAAGCCGGGTCGTCCGGATTCCACATGACGATTTCCGCATGCGGGTCGTGACCGAAGGCCGCTTCGAGCGGCGTGCGCGAACGGCCGACTACCCGGTAATCCCGGCCCGCCGCGCTCAGCGCCGCCCCGATGATTTGACCGGCGGCGCCCGCGGCACCGAATAAACCCACTTTCCCTGTAGCTTGCATGAACGACTCCTGACGGCGGCGCCGTATCGCGCCTGGGTGAGCTTGTTTGATCGATGAGAATTTAATGAACGCTGTTCAGTAAACGGTGTTCAGTTTAATTTGACTTTTCAGTTTGTCAAGCCGAAAATGCCCGGCATGGGAATCGTCGAACGAAAAAGCCGTCAGAAACAGGCGTTGCGCGAGCGCATCCTCGATGCAGCGCGGCGCATCGTGATGCGCGAAGGTTTCGCCGCGCTGTCAATGCGCAAGATTGCCGACGCCGTCGAGTATTCACCCGCCACCTTGTACCTTCACTTCGCGAGCCGCGATGAAATTGCGCAGGCCCTGTGTGCGGAAGGTTATGCGCAATTGCTGGCCACCTTCGTGCCGCTCGCGCAGATCGCCGATCCGGCTGAGCGTTTGAAGGCGCTCGGGCGTGCGTATGTGGCATTCGGTGTTGCGTATCCGGAAACCTACCGGCTGATCTTCATGGAAGACCCGAGCTATACGGGCGCGGCGCTGGGCGGTGCGGCGGCTGCGTCTCGCAAGGCTGCGGATGGGGCGGTGGCTGCGGTCGCCGATGCCGCGAATGAAACGGTGGAAACCGCGGCCGCTGGCGCAACGGCAGCAGGAACAACCGCAGTGGCTTCCACCGCGTCTGGCAAATCGAACCTCGCGCCCGCGAAACCGGACGACGACCCCGGCGACGCCGCGTTACACATCATGCTCCGCGCGCTCGAAGAGTTGAAAGCAGCGGGGCGCTTGTCCGCATCAATGGACGTGGCTGTGTGGGCTGAGGCGTTCTGGGCGACCCTGCACGGCATCGTCGCGCTCAACCTCACATGCCCCGTGTTTCCGAGCGCGCCGCTGGATACGGTGGTGGGCGTCGCGCTTGATACCTGGCTGGGTATGCAACCCGCCGGGCAGCCGCAAGGCGCCGCAAAATCTACTCGTGCCGGCAAGAAAAAGTCCACTGAAGCGCGGGCGGAATCGTACTCAGAAGCGCACTCAGAAGCGCACTCAGAAGCGCACGCAGAATCACCCGCTGAGACGGGCGTCAAACCCGCCACCAAGCCCAAAGCCGCGAGTGCGTGATAACGTTCAGTTCCGATTCATTTCGCGCCATCGCGCTTAGCTCTCCATGTCTATTTCCGCCTCGCCCGCCGTCAGCGACGAAGTCGCGACCTACGTAGCCAACCGCATCGGCTTCATCGAACTGGAGAGGCCGAAGGCGCTCAACGCGCTGTCGACCAGCATGATTCGCGCGATGCACGCGGCGCTCGAGCAGTGGCGTGAAAATCCCGACGTGCTTGCCGTGGTGGTGCGCAGCCAGCATCCGCGCGCGTTCTGCGCGGGCGGCGATGTTCGCTTTCTGTACGAGTCGGCGCAGCGCGGCGAGCATGATGCGCGCGATACGTTTTTCACTGAAGAATACCGGCTCAATCACGCGATTTTCACTTACCCGAAGCCGTATATCGCGTTAACGAACGGTGTCGTGATGGGGGGCGGCATGGGGATTTCGCAGGGCGCGCATCGTACCGGCGGCCTGCGGGTGGTGACGAACTCGACGAAGATGGCGATGCCTGAGACCCGCATTGGCCTCTTTCCTGATGTCGGCGCGAGCTGGTTTCTGGCGCGCACGCCGGGCGCGCTCGGCCGCTATCTGGCGGTCACGGGCGAGACGATCGGCGCAGCAGACGCGCTCTACGCAGGTCTCGCCGACGCCTATATCGACGACGCGGCGTTGCCCGCGCTAGTCGATACATTGCGCCGCGAGCCATTCGAACGTGGTGCAGACGTGGTGGCGAGCATCGAGCGTGAGGCCGCTAAGCATCAGGTCGTACCGGAACCCGACGCTTCACCGCTCGCAAGCACACGCGCGTTGATCGACCGGCATTTTGCGTTGCCCGACATGACGCAGATTCTCGCGTCGCTGGAGCAGGAACGGGAGCATGGCGGCGATTTTGCCGATTGGGCTGAGCAGACGATTGCCGTGCTGCGCGAACGTTCGCCGTTGTCGATGGCCGTGTCGCTGGAAGTGGTGACGCGCGCGGAGGGTTCGATGGCGGACGTGCTGCGCGGCGATCTCGATCTGACGCGCACGTGCTTCGCGCAGGGCGACACGATTGAAGGGATTCGCGCGCGCATCATCGACAAGGACAACGCGCCGTGCTGGCGTTTTGCGCGCATCGAAGACGTAAGCGCCGCCGATGTGGCGAAGATGTTCGAAAGCCCGTGGCCGGCAAACGAACACCCGTTGCACGATCTGCGCGGTTAAGCGGGATCGGACCGCAACGTTAGCAACGTTAAAGCAATCAAAGCAGGGCTACGCCGGGCTTTGCCTCGGCACGGCCAGAGGAGCAGACATCAGGAAGACGCTCAGTCTTCGTCTTCGCTCGCCATGAAGGCGCGCATGAACACCAGCGCGCCCCAGCCCCACATCGCGTTCGCCGCGAAACCCACCGCGAGGCGCGGCAGCATGTTGCCGCTCGGCCAGATGCCGCGCAACGGATCGACCACAAACACGCTCGCCGCCGTCAACGCAAGGCCGCCGAACACGAAGGCGGGCACCCACGGCGCGCGGCGCCCCGGTGCAACGCGCAACAGCCACGCCATCAGCACAGCCCAGAATGCGCTCCAGATCGCGTTCGCAATAAACTCCGGCAGCCCGAGCGGCAAAAATGGCGCGGTCGAAAAACCGGTTGGGTCGATCAGACCGGCTGCGTGCAGCAGCGCCAGAGTCGATTCGTGAAAGAACAGGGAAGCCAGAAAACCGGCGACGAACGGCAGGATGAGTTTTTGCATGCATTGCACCGCGAGAGATCAGGCGGCGTGATTCACGCGGCCTGCACCGGATTATTGGAAACGTGGCGCCATTATATATAGGGGTACCCGGCTTCCAGCGTAGGTAAGGCGCAACATCCGTATGCTTTAGCGTCGGGCTAATCACGAAAGTGGAAAACCTAAGCTAAAAAAAATCGTTCAAAAGCCGCGCTCCGGTCCATAGACTGTTTCTCCATGCAGACGGTGATTGCCGCCGTTGCCCATTTAATCGAGCGCATCACGCGCACGTCTGGTCGAGGGAAGCCGTCGCGATGTCCTGCCTGATGCCGATCTTCAGCCGCTCCAGGGCGCACGCGCGTTTGCGGATGCGCTGTCGGAACTAGTCCCGCAACTAGTCCGCTTTTCGCCGCAGTTTTCCGT
Source organism: Paraburkholderia sediminicola (assembly GCF_046026675.1). Taxonomy (GTDB): domain Bacteria; phylum Pseudomonadota; class Gammaproteobacteria; order Burkholderiales; family Burkholderiaceae; genus Paraburkholderia; species Paraburkholderia sediminicola_F. Next base: position 1,834,110 of record NZ_JAQQEY010000001.1, read on the forward strand.
TCCTTTTTGCGCTTGCATCTCTGGCTGTGTGCCGGATGGATGTGCGCGACCAGCGGCGCGCGGCCGGCGTGTGCGCGTTCACTCGACGCACCGTTTCCATTCAATCCAGTTTCGAACAAGCAGGAGCAGCAAATGAATGTGTTCTGGTTCATTCCGACTCACGGCGACAGCCGCTATCTCGGTACGTCCCAAGGCGCACGCGCAGCCGATTACGACTACTTCCAGCAGATCGCCGTCGCCGCCGACACGCTCGGCTACGAGGGCGTGCTGCTGCCGACCGGCCGTTCGTGCGAAGACGCATGGGTCGTCGCGTCGAGCCTGATCGCCGCGACCAAACGTCTGAAGTTTCTGGTGGCGATCCGTCCGGGCATTTCATCGCCGGGTCTGGCGGCGCGCATGGCGGCGACCTTCGACCGTCTGTCGAATGGGCGTCTGCTGATCAACGTCGTGACCGGCGGCGATTCGGCTGAACTGGAAGGTGATGGCGTGTTCGTCGATCACGACACGCGCTATGAAGTCACCGACGAATTCCTGCATATCTGGCGCAAGCTGCTGACCGCCGCGCATACCAACGACGCGATCGATTTCAACGGCAAGCATCTGACCTCGAAGGGTGGCAAGGCGTTGTATCCGCCGGTGCAGAACCCGCATCCGCCGCTGTGGTTCGGCGGTTCGTCGGCGGCTGCGCACGACATCGCGGGCGATCACATCGACACGTATCTGACGTGGGGCGAGCCGCCCGCGGCCGTCGCGAAGAAGATCGCCGACATTCGCGCCCGCGCTGAAGCGCGTGGCCGCAAGATCAAGTTCGGCATTCGCTTTCACGTCATCGTGCGCGAGACCGAAGAAGAAGCATGGGCTGCCGCCGACAAGCTGATCAGCAAGCTCGACGACGAAACCATTTCCCGTGCGCAGGCTTCGTTCTCGAAGATGGATTCCGAAGGTCAGCGCCGCATGGCCGCGTTGCACGGCGGCAAGCGTGGCGGCCGCGCGGAACTCGAGGTGTATCCGCATCTATGGGCGGGTGTCGGTCTCGTGCGCGGTGGTGCGGGGACGGCGCTGGTCGGCAATCCCGAGCAGGTGGCGGCGCTGATGAACGAATACGCGGCGCTCGGTATCGATACGTTCATCCTGTCCGGCTATCCGCATCTCGAAGAATCGTACCGCTTCGCTGAACTGGTGTTCCCGCTGCTGCCGGGCCATCAAAGCAAGGTCGCGGGCGGTCCGCTGTCGGGGCCGTTCGGCGAGATCGTCGGCAACAACTATCTGCCGAAGGCGGCAAGTTCGAGCTGAGCGCTTGCGCCCGGTTCGACAATGACGCCCATCGATAAGCAACGAGGACAATCATCATGGCTCAATCCACTGTGAGTGCGGAACGCGGCACACAGGCAGGCTCGGGCGCGACTTTCGGCGCGAGCCTCGTCGGCGCATTGCGCCGCATCGGCGCGCCTCTGGCGCCGTGGCTCGTGCCGCTGGCGATTCTGCTGGCGTGGGAATTCGCCGCGCGCAGCGGCATTCTCTCGACGCGTGTGCTGCCCGAACCGCTTGCGGTCGTGAAGGCCGCGTGGTCGCTGATCCAGTCCGGCGAAATGTGGGCGGACGTGAAGGTCAGCACGTGGCGCGCGGTGTCGGGCTTTGCGATCGGCGGCGGCATCGGACTGGTGCTCGGCCTCGCGACGGGTCTCTTCAAACCCGCCGAAATCGCGCTCGATTCGACGGTGCAGATGGTCCGCAACATTCCCGCGCTGGCGATGATCCCGCTAGTGATCCTGTGGTTCGGTATCGAGGAAGAGGCGAAGGTGTTTCTCGTCGCGCTGGGTGTGTTTTTCCCGGTCTACGTGAACACGTTTCACGGTATTCGTTCGGTAGATGCCAACCTGATCGAGATGGCGCGCAGTTATGGCGTGAAGGGTTTCGCACTGTACCGGCATGTGATTTTGCCGGGGGCGTTGCCCTCGATTCTGGTCGGCGTGCGTTTCGCGTTTGGGCTGATGTGGGTCACGCTGATCGTTGCTGAAACCATTTCCGCGCAGTCGGGCATCGGCTACATGACGATGAACGCACGCGAATTCCTGCAAACCGATGTGGTGGTGGTCGGCATCCTGCTGTACGCGGCGCTCGGCAAGCTTGCCGATGTGCTGGCCAAGAGTCTCGAGCGTGTATCGCTGCGTTGGCATCCTGCCTATCAACGAGGAGCGAAAACATGAGCGCAACGACATTGTCGGCTTCGTTCGGCGGCATCGCGGGCAGCGATCTCGAAGCGGAACTGGCGCAACCGCGCACTGTCGATCACGACGCGGACGAGGCCGCCGGCTTCGACCGTGCGGATTCGGCGCACGATCGCCAGCTCGTGGGCGTCGTGCCCTCGGCGGCCGGTGCATCGGCGCGCAACGACGCACGCGGCTCTGCCGATTTTTCGGTCGAGTTGCGTGGCGTCGGCAAGCAGTACGGCGAGCGCACGGTGCTGTCCGATTTTGATTTGTCGATCGAGCGCGGCAGTTTCGTGGCGATCGTCGGCCGCAGCGGCTGCGGGAAATCGACTTTGCTGCGCCTGGTCGCGGGTCTGGAGAAGGCCACGTCGGGCGTGCTCGAAAAGCGCGCCGAAGACGGCCAGCCGCTTGACACGCGCATCATGTTCCAGGACGCGCGACTTCTGCCCTGGAAGAGCGTGTTGCACAACGTGATGCTCGGCCTCGGCCGCAGCGCTCGTGAAGATGCGCGCGCCGTGCTCGACGAAGTCGGCTTGCTGGAGCGCGCCAACGACTGGCCCGCGCAGCTCTCCGGCGGACAGCGTCAGCGTGTGGCGCTCGCGCGTGCGCTGGTGCATCGGCCGCAATTGCTGTTGCTGGACGAACCGCTCGGCGCGCTCGACGCGTTGACGCGCATCGAAATGCACGCGCTGATCGAACGCCTGTGGCGCGAACATCAATTTACCGCGTTGCTGGTGACGCACGACGTGCATGAAGCTGTCGCGCTCGGTGACCGGATTCTGCTGATCGAAGACGGGCGCATCGCGCTCGATCAGCCGGTGCCGCTGGCGCGCCCGCGGGCGCGCGCGTCGGCCGGTTTTGCCGCGCTGGAAGAACATGTGTTGCAACGCGTACTGAAGACGGTGCCGAACGACGACGCGCTGTCCTATCGCGCTTACGACGCACGTGACGAGGGCCGCCTCACGCGGCCGACAGACGTCCGCTGGGCCGTCTGACATCACTTGACTGACTGTTTTCAATCGCTTTTCTGGAGTCACTCGACATGAGCATTTCCGCAATCAACGTACGCAATCAGTTCAAAGGCAAGGTCAAGGAAATCATCCGCGGGCCGGTGGTGTCCGAGGTCGACGTGGACACGCCGTTCGGTATCGTCACGTCGGTGATCACCACGCGTTCGGTCGATGAACTCGACCTGAAGGTCGGCTCGGAAGTGGTCGCGCTGGTGAAGTCGACGGAGGTGTCGATCGCGCGTCTGTAAGCGCGCGACCGCACTTTCGCATTGCTCGCACCGTCACGCGCGCCGACGCTATTTCGCGTTGGCGCCGCTGGCGGGCGGCTCGTGCATCATCTTGTCGTTGGTCGGTTTGCTCGGGCGCTTGATCGGCATATTGTCCGGATTGCTCGAACCGCCTGAATCAGGGGCCGCCTCGGGCGGCTTGACCATCGATGCACCGCCATTCTGCGGCGCCGCTGGTGTCTTTGGCGCCGGGTTCGACGTTTGTGCAAACGCCGCCGTGCCGACTGCGCCAAACATCGCGAGCGCGACGCCCGCCGTTAGCGCCGCCATTCTGTTTCGCTCCATTTCGTCCTCCTTTCCGATACCGCCAGCTGGTTTGCTGCCGTCACGCATCCATACGGCACGCAACCCTTATGCCTCGACGCGCCGCTGCGTGCATCCGCGAAACTTGCTACGATTAATTGAGCACCACGACGGAGACGGCCATGTCGAAGTCATTAAGTCCGGAAGCGGTTGAAGCGTTGCGGCGCCTGAACGATGTCGGCGTCGGACAGCCCATGCCGAAGTTTGAGCAATCCGTCACGGCGGAGTTGCTGACAAACGGGCTCGCCGCCGAAGCAAGCGGCGGCGAAGTCGAAATCACCTGTAGCGGCCGGCAGTACCTTTCTGGCGATTGCGACTGATCGCCAGGCGAGGGCGGGCCGGTGCATGCTCCGAGCCGTAACGACGGCCCGGTGGAAAAGTACGGCCGCCGGCATTCAAGGGCACGCAAGACACGAAGGAGGCGATCATGGAGCCGAAAGGCCTCGACATGGGCGACTACCAGGAGCGCTATCAGGACTACGATATTGAAGTCGCGGTCGAACAGGTGCTCACCGGTGTCAAAGCGCATTTCCGCGTGTTGCGCAACGACGCGGTGGTGGTGGACTGGCGGCTCGTGCACATCGACACCCTGTGGTCTACCGAGCATGCTGCGGCCCTGGCGGGTTTCAAGGCGGCGCGCGAAACGATCGATGCCGGCCTCGCCGCATAGCCACAAGCGCGTGAGGCGGCAAGCGCATTCGATTAAGCTGACGATCTTTCGACTTGCTGGAGACCGCTGTGCACCTGTCACCTGCCATTCCGATCATCCGTATCTTTTCTGAAGAGAAAGCCAGGGAGTTTTACGTGGACTTTCTCGGCTTCACCATCGACTGGGAACACCGCTTCGAGGCCAATTTTCCGCTCTACGCGCAAGTGCGCCGCTCCGACCTGATTTTGCATCTGAGCGAGCATCACGGCGACGCGACGCCGGGTTCGACGATTTTCGTGCGGGTGCAGGACATCGACGCGTTGCATGCCGAACTTCAGCGCAAAGATTACAAGTATGGGAAGCCGGGTATTGAAGAGGTGCCGTGGGGGAAAGAGCTGGAGACGATCGATCCGTTTGGTAACCGGATTCGTTTTTCTGAAGCGTCGAAAGAGGATGTGCGCGAGGCGTGATGACGGCGGGGCGTAGCTTGACGCCGCGGACGTTCCCGCCGTGTAAACGGAACTGGGCGCCGGCATGCATTGCTGCATGCGCGGCGCCCAGTTCGGCTGCCGTCTTGTGAACGGCAACCTTCAACGGCGACAGATTAGTGGCCGAAGAAAACCGATTGCGGGCCCGACTCAGCCGGTGCACGCGTACCCGATTGCGACGACACGTTGGTCACGCCACCGTATGCGTTCGATTCAGCGTTAGCACGTTCAGCTGCGACGGTTTGCGCGTTCTGGCCTTGTTGCGAAGCCGGTGCGCCGACCGACGGACGGTAGAACGGTGCCGGGCCGTAGCCGCTAGCGAATGCGGGAGCAGCGATCGAGGCAGAAACAGCAACCAACAGGGCGGCGATGAGCTTGGTCTTCATGGTGTGACTCCGATAAGTTTCGATTTCATTTCAGGAAGGCGTCGCAGGAGCCGGTGAGGTGTGTCTGCAACGTCGATGGAAGGCAGTGTATACCCCTACTATTGAAAATTTGTACCGATAATCTGAAATTACTATTCTCGGTTTTGAAATAATCGAGCGGAGGGTTGTGCGACAGGCGTCAGCCGTGGTCCGACCCCGTCTGTCAAGCGTTTTCGGCGGTCAAAGACCCGGCTGGGAGGGCGGGTTATCGGTGGTGTTTTCCGGAATTCGCGGCTCGTCGCGAGCGTTTCAGGGGCATCGGGCCACTTGCGGTAAAATTGCGGTTTGATTCAAGCCGTCCGGCCGCCCCATGTCTTCAGCTCAAACTTCCAGTCCGCGCCGCGTGTCCGTCGCGCCGATGATGGACTGGACCGATCGCCACTGCCGCTCGCTGCATCGTGTGATATCGCGTCATACGTGGCTTTACACCGAAATGGTTACCACCGGCGCGTTACTGCACGGGGATGTGCCGCGCCATCTGGCGTTTGCGCCCGAAGAAGCGCCGGTCGCTTTGCAACTCGGCGGCAGTGAGCCTGACGACCTTGCGCGCTCGGCCAAGCTCGGTGAGCAATGGGGCTATGACGAGATCAATCTGAACTGCGGCTGTCCGTCCGAGCGCGTGCAGCGCGGTGCGTTCGGCGCTTGCCTGATGAACGAACCGAAACTCGTCGCCGATTGCGTGAAGGCGATGCGCGATGCCGTGTCAGTACCAGTAACTGTCAAGCACCGAATCGGTGTCGATGCGGTCGAGGAATATAGCTTTGTGCGTGACTTCGTTGGCACGATCGCGGATGCTGGCTGCAATGTGTTTGTCGTGCATGCGCGCAATGCGATTCTCAAAGGCTTGAGCCCGAAAGAGAACCGCGAGATTCCACCGCTCAAGTACGACTACGCGTATCAGTTGAAGCGCGATTTCCCGCATCTGGAGATCATCATCAACGGCGGCATCAAGACGCTTGATGAGGTGGAAACGCATCTTCAGCATATCGATGGCGTGATGCTTGGGCGCGAGGCCTATCACAACCCTTATGTGCTGGCCGACGTCGATGCACGCTTCTATGGTTCGACAGATGCACCGCTCGCGCGCGAGCAGGTCGAGGCAAAGCTGATCGAATATTGCGCGGCTGAATTGGCACGAGGCACGTACCTTGGCTCAATCACGCGTCACGCACTCGGCCTCTACCGCGGTGAGGCAGGTGCACGTGGATGGCGTCGCGTGTTGTCCGATAGCAAACGTCTGGCGGCGCGCGATCTGACCATCTTCGACGAGGCAAGACAGCATCTGCGTGAGCCCGTCGGAATTTTTGAATAAAGGACTAGGCAAACGGTATTCTTGTTCGTATAATCTCGTTTCTTCATTGACGAGCCAAGTTTCTCAGCAATGAGTTGCTAGCAAAGTCAAGCAGATGTCAGTGGTGGCTGTAGCTCAGTTGGTAGAGTCCAGGATTGTGATTCCTGTTGTCGTGGGTTCGAGCCCCATCAGCCACCCCAAAGAATTCAAGCAGTAAAAAAGTTTGATCAAACGGCGTTGTGAGAAATCACAACGCCGTTTTTGTTTTAGCCTTCGCAAAACATCGCGCGATACAGGATCGTCTCGTCATTCGATAAGTAGTTCGATTGGCATCAATGCCCATGTCCCCCGTGGCCGCCACCGCTGCTCCACGAACTGCCGCCGTTGCCGTGGGAGCCTCCACTACCGCCGTGCCAACCCCCACCATGCCAACCGCCGCCGTGCCAGTACCCGCCACGGCCATGGTAGTAACAGCACGGGCCACCCCAACCGCCCCAGATGTCCACCGTGCCGTAGGCCGGTCCATACACCGGTCCATAGGCATAACCGTAGCCGGGGTAATAGGGCTGCGCGTAGGCATAGTCGTATCCCGGCGCGACCACGCAACCGGTGAGACTTGCCGCCACGGCCAACATCGCGATTGATGCAATGAGCCTGCTCACGATTTTCTCCTTCGTATGTGAATGAGAAAAACGGCGCACCGGGGAGTTCAGCAGGATTTGTGTCCGCAAATTACTGGCTGGATTCGCCTTCGCGCTTCGATGACGCCTGCGCCGCAATTCAACGCCATAACGGCTGCCCGTTGCGCAATCCTTCCAAACTATGACGGATTCATCGCGTTGTAACAGTTGGTTAAATTTTCGCAACGTAACTGTAGGGCGCGCCTGATACTTTCCCGTCAGACAATTCCCCTTTGAATCCAGACCTATGCTGGTGCTGAGCTGGACGAAGAAGAACGCACTCCACATTGCCCGGGCCGCCTGATGCGATGCCTGCAAGAACCTGGCCGTCAATGAAGCACGATCCACAGCCTGCGACCACATCGGAATGGCGCGCCGAAGGCGACGCCTGTGCCGCTCGCGGCGAACTCCAGGCCGCACTCCAATGTTTCGAAGCGGCACGCTCGCTCGATCCCGCCGATGTCGTCGTGCTTGAGCGTCTCGCCGCGACGCTCGCCGCGCTGAACCGTTTTCCCGAAGCCGTCGTTCGCTATCACGAAGGGATCGGGCTCGATCCGCAGAACACCGATTTGCGTCACGGCTTCGGCTGGTCGCTCGAGCAGATGCATCGGCTCGAGCAGGCGGTAGACGCGTATCGCGAAGCAGTCCGGCTGAATCCCAAAGCTGACGGCTCATACAACAACATGGGCAACTGCCTGCAGGCACTCGGTCGTTTCGACGAGTCTCACGAGGCATATCGCCGCGCGATCGAGGCTGCGCCGCAGGTGCCGCTGTATTACCGCAACTTCGTGCAGTCCAAGCGCCTTGGCGCCGACGATCCGGTGTTCGCCGCGCTGGAGCAACTCGTCGGCGATGCCGCCTCGCTGACACTCGCCAATCAGGCGGAGATTCACTTCGCGTATGGACAGGCGCTGTCTGATCTGGGGCGCAACGATGCGTCGTTCGAGCACTTCCTGAAGGGCAACGCGCTGTACCGCGCCGGCGTGCGTTATGACGAAGCCGCGTCGCTCGGCCTGTTCGCGCATTTGCCGGAGCTCCTGACTTCAGAGGTGCTGGCGGCCAGGCGCGGTCAGGGCGATGCGTCGGACGCACCGATCTTTATCGTCGGCATGCCACGCTCCGGTTCGACACTGATCGAACAGATTCTCGCGAGTCATCCACAGGTCTTCGGTGCGGGTGAGCGCACGGAGTTCGGCGAGGCGCTAGTGAATTGCATTGGCCGCGATCTCGACGATCCTTTGCGCATCGATATCGAAGCCTTGCAGAGTGTCGGCCCCGCGCAATTGCGCACGCTCGGCGCCGACTATTTGCGCCGCATACGGACGTCGTTGCCGGAAACGCAAACCGCAACGCCAGGCTACGCACGCTTCACCGACAAATACCCGTTCAATTTCATCAACGTCGGACTGATTCATCTGGCGTTGCCGAATGCGCGCTTCATTCATAGCAGCCGCTCGCCGTTGCAAAGTTGCCTGTCGATTTTTTCTCGAATTTTTCATGACGTGCCGTTCAGCTACGATCTTGGTGAACTGGGCCGCTACTATCGCGCGTACGACGCGTTGATGGCCCATTGGCAGCACGTGTTACCCGAGGGCGCGATGATCGAAGTCAAATACGAAGAGCTGGTTGAAGATTTCGAAGGGAATGTCCGGCGCCTGCTCGAGCACTGCGGGCTCGACTGGGACGAGCGCTGCCTGGCGTTTCATCAGACCACGCGGCAGGTGAACACGGCAAGCGCGGCACAGGTGCGCCGTCCGCTCTACAAGACGTCGCTGCAGCGCTGGCAGCCGCAGCAGGCGTTGCTGCAGCCCTTGTTCGACGGTCTCGGACCAGAGTTGGCGCCCGCTGGCAGCGTCAGCGGGCAGGGGCGGGCGCTTCTGGAAGATGCCGGGCCTGCGGCCAACGTGACGGAGCGGAAATCGTGAGCGCAACGCGTGGAGCCGTTATCTGGATGACCGGTTTGTCCGGCGCCGGTAAATCGACCGTGGCCGAGGCGTTGCATCAGCGTCTGAAAGAAGCCGGACATGCCTCGATCGTGCTCGACGGCGACGTGCTGCGGCGCGGCCTGACCGCGGGCCTCGGCTTCACGCCCGAGGACCGCGCCGAAAATCTGCGACGGATCGCGCACGTCGCGGCGTTGATCATGCAACAGGGCTTCATCGCGATTGCCGCGGTGATTTCGCCCGAGCATGAGAATCGGCGCATGGCTCGCGAGATCGTCGGCGCTGGTTTCGTCGAAGTGTTCGTGAATGCGCCGCTGACGGTGTGCGAAGCGCGTGATGTCAAAGGTCTCTACGTGCGTGCGCGGCGCGGTGAAATACCCAATTTCACGGGTGTTTCGGGGCCGTACGATGTGCCGCTCGACCCCGATGTCATGATCGAAACCGATCGGGTGTCGATCGAAGAGGCAGTCGGCCGCCTGCTTATGCATCTGAGCGTCATGGGTTGCCTGCCGAGGGAAGAAAGCGGGCTCGGCAGACCTCGTCTCGCGAAATAGTCGGCGCGAGGCGTGTGCCTGGATTCGGCTGCACAAATTTTCCACCCGGCGCGGCACATTTCGCTATACCTTTTCGCCTACTCGTAGACAGAAAGGGTGATGCGTCGATGCCGACATTGTCGATACAAAAAATAAAGCCGAAAGTCGAAACGCTCGTTCTGGTGGCCGATCTGGCCGGCACGGTTGTTTTCGCAATCGAGGGCGCGGTGAGCGCGATGCGTGGCGGTCTCGATCTGCTGGGCGTGATGGTGATCTCGTTTGTCGCGGCGCTCGGCGGCGGAGTGATCCGCGACTTGTTGATCGGCGATTCACCGCCAAACGCGATACGCGACTGGCGTTATCCGGCGTTGACGTTCGTCACCGGTCTGCTCACGTTCATTTTCCATTCGACAGCACAGCAGTTCCCTGTCGCGCTGATTACGGTGCTCGACGCCGCCGGTCTCGCGCTGTTTGCCGTCGCGGGCGTAGAGAAAGCGCTGCTGTTCGGGATTCGTCCGTTTATCGCGATGCTGATGGGCACCATTACCGGTGTGGGCGGCGGCGTGATCCGTGATGTGCTGATGGCGCGCGTGCCGCTGGTGCTGCATGCCGATATCTATGCGACCGCTGCTTTCGCTGGCGCATTCGTTGTGGTGGTCGCGCGGCGCGCCGGCTTGCCGCCGGGCGTCGCGGCTTTGGCAGGCGGCGCGGTGTGCTTCATCCTGCGCGTGCTTGCCGTCACCTATGGCTGGCATCTGCCGAAGGCGTCGCTCTCAACGCTTGCGTAACGGCTCGATCAGTGACGACAGACCGTTGTGATCGATCTCGTGCATCAACGCCAGCAGACGGCCGATTTCCCCCGGCGGAAAGCCCTGGCTCGCAAACCAGTTCAGATAGTGGCCGGGCAGATCCGCGATCAGCCGGCCTTTGTATTTTCCGTAAGGCATCACGCGCGTGACCAGCAGTTCGAGGTGTTCGGGATTCATCGCAAGTGGGTCGACGGAAAGTTCATTGAGCGAGGTGGTGTGAGCGCCCGCTGAAGCAGCATTTTAGCTGCGCTGCAGGCATCGCGCGGGCATGGTAACGTCAGCGCTTTCCCTTTACACACAACAGGACAGGTTCGATGGAATACCGCAGACTCGGCGACTCGGATGTGAAGGTTAGCCTGATCGGTCTCGGCACCATGACGTGGGGCGAGCAGAATACCGAGCAGGAAGCGCACGCGCAGATCGATTACGCGCTTGATCATGGCGTCAATCTGATCGACGCCGCGGAAATGTACCCGGTGCCGCCACGTCCCGAGACGCAAGGCTCGACCGAGCGCTATATCGGCACGTGGATCGCACAGCATCGCAGCGCGCGCGAGAAGATCGTGCTGGCCACCAAAATCGCTGGCCCGGCGCGCCAACCGCACAATCCGCGTCATATTCGCGGCGAGGGCAACCAGTTCGACCGCAAGAACCTGACCGAAGCGCTCAACGACAGCCTGAAGCGTCTGCAAACGGACTACGTCGATCTGTATCAGTTGCACTGGCCGGATCGCAGCACGATGACGTTCGGTCGTCCGGCCTATCCGTGGGTCGATGACGAATATACGGTGCCGATCGAAGAAACGCTGTCGGTGCTCGCCGAATTCGTCAAGGCGGGCAAGATTCGCCATATCGGCGTGTCGAACGAAACCCCCTGGGGCGTCGCGCAGTTTCTGCGCGCGGCGGAAAAGCTCGGCTTGCCGCGCATCGTCAGTATCCAGAATCCGTATAGTCTGTTGAACCGTACGTACGAAGTGGGTCTGTCCGAGTACGCGCATCGCGACAACATTGGTCTGCTTGCGTATTCGCCGCTGGCCTTCGGCTGGTTGTCGGGCAAGTATGAAGGCGGCGCGCGACCGGATGGCGCCCGTATCACGCTGTTCGAGCGCTTTCAACGCTACAGCAAGCCGCAAGCGATTCAGGCAACCACGCGCTATGTGGAACTGGCGAAGCGTCACGGTTTGTCGCCCGCGCAGTTCGCGCTGGCCTTCGTTAATAGCCGGCCGTTCCTGACGAGCAATCTGATCGGCGCCACGTCGCTCGATCAGTTGAAGGAAAACATCGCCAGCGCCGAGGTGAAACTCTCGCCGGAAGTGCTCGCGGAGATCGACAAGCTGCATGAATTGCAGCCGAATCCGGCGCCTTGACGTAGCTGCCGGGGCGGCAAGGCGAGTTGATCCGCCTTGCTTGCCTCGAACTCAATCAACGTTGCCCAAATTCGCTCAGCGAATCTTCAGCCTGGAGCGCACCGCATTGAGCGCCAGCAAGCTCACCACCGCGCAGAACATCAGATAGAAGCCGGGCGCGAGCTTGTTGCCGCTCGCGTCGATCAGCCAGGTGATGACGAAGGGCGCAAAGCCGCCGAACACCGTCACGCCGATGTTGTAGCTGACCGCGAGACCGGTCGCGCGCGTCTGCGTCGGGAAAATCTCCGACATCAGCGCGGGCAGTGCACCGAAGTACGTCGCCTTCAGCACACCGATCCAGATCAGCGCCAGCAGCATCGTGGCGAACGACGGATGCGCATTCATATACACGAAGGTCGGATAGACCGTCAGCAGCATCAACGTCGCGGCGACTGCCATGATGCGGATGCGTCCAATGCTATCGGACAGGTGGCCGGCGAACGGCGTCAGCACCGTCAGCACGATTCCCGTTGCGAGCGTCGCCGAGAAGCCGGTCGAAGCGGGCAGGTGCAGTTGCTTGATCGCGTAGGTTGGCATGTACAGAATCATGTAGTTGGCCGCGGTCGAAATGACCAGCGAGCCGACCGCGAGCAGCATGCGGACCTTCTGCGAGCCGAACAGATCGCGAAGCGGCGTGCGGGTTTTCGGCTCTGTGTTGAACTCGGCGCCCTCATCCACGTAACGGCGAATATAGAAGCCGACCGGGCCGATCGCGAGCCCGAACAGAAACGGAATACGCCAGCCCCACGATTCGAGTTGCGCCGACGTAAGCTGGCTCGTCAACAACGCGCCGAAGCCGGAGGCGAGCAGCGTCGCCATGCCCTGACTGGCGAACTGCCAACTGCCCATGAAGCCCCGTCGCTCGGGTGCATGCTCGACCAGAAACGCGGTGGAAGCGCCGAACTCGCCGCCTGCCGAGAAGCCTTGAACGAGCCGCGACAGCATGATGCCGGCCGGCGCCCACAAACCGATCACGGCATACGGCGGCATCACGGCGATCGTCAACGTGCCGATCACCATCAAGCCGATCGACAGCAGCAGCGACACCTTGCGCCCCGCGCGATCCGCGAGTGAACCGAGCACGAGTCCGCCGAGTGGCCGGATCATATACGAGATGCCGAAGGTGCCGAGCGTGAGCATTAAGGAAATCGCTTCGGTGCGCGCCGGGAAAAACAGCTTCGCGATCGTCACCGCGAAAAATCCATAGACGACGAGGTCGAACCATTCAAGCGCATTGCCGATCGATGCCGCGAGAATGATGCGATGGACCTTCGCGGCGGACGGCCGCGCGGCGCTGGCTTGCAAGGTGGACGTGCTCATCGTGGCGTGCCTCGTGGCGGATGCGGCTAACAGTTAACTGCGGGTGTGCTGCAGGCGTACTGCGTTGATCGCTCAGGCCGTGGCTTGTTGGATCGTCGCGGTTGAGTGCGGCGAGTTCTCGCCGAGATCCCAGAAAAGTCCCGCCATGATCTGCAGACCCTCGCGCACCACGGGTCCGAGCAGATGCTCGTTCGGCGCGTGCTGGGAGCAGGCCGGGTACGAATGCGGCACCCAGATGGTCGGCAGACCGAGCGTGTCGGCGAACACTTCGTTGGGCAGCGTGCCGCCGAGATTCGGCAGCACGGCCGTTTTCTTTCCGGTGGTCTGTTCGAGCGAGGCGATGGCCCACGTGACCCACGGGTCGTCGGGATTCAGACGTGTGGCCGGCGCACCGCGCTCGACGCTGATCTCGACGAGTGAGAAGCCACTCCCATCCAGATGCGTACGCAGATGTTGCTCGAGGTTTTCCCAGTCGGTACCGACCACGAAGCGCAACTGGCAATGTGCGAAGGCTGACGCCGGAATTGCATTGACCGGGTTCTCGGGATTGCCGGCCTTGAACGCCAGCACTTCGAAGCTGTTCCAGCCGAACACACGTTCTGGTGGCGTGAGACCGGGCTCGCCCCAGTTATCGTCGACGGCCGGGTCGTTCGGACCGCCGCCTACCGTTATATCCGCCAATGCGCGACGCACCGCTTCCGGAATTGGCGGCGGACGTAAGCCGTCGACAGCGATTACGCCGCGCGCATCGACGAGGCTTGCAAGCGCGTTCGCCAGCACGGTGGCCGGGTTGCGCAACAGACCGCCCCAGTTGCCCGAGTGATGCGCGCCGTCGCGCAGATTCAGCGAGAGCTTGAAGTTTACCGAGCCGCGTGAACCGAGGAACACGGTGGGGCGGCGCGCGGCGAGGCGCGGACCGTCGGAGGCGATCAACACGTCCGCGGCCAGTTCCTGTTTGTGTTTGTGGCAGATTGCGTCGAGCCCTGGCGAGCCGGTTTCCTCGCCCATCTCGATCAGTAGTTTTGCGTTGAAGCCGAGCTTGCCGTCGCGCACGGCCAGCACGCTCGCTAGCGCGGCGAGATTGATGGTGTGCTGGCCCTTGTTATCGGCGGTGCCGCGGCCATACCAGCGTTCGCCTTCGATCGTCACGGCCCACGGCGTCAGCGGTGCGCGCCATTGACTGTCGTAGCCGCGCACGACGTCGCCGTGGCCGTAGATCAGTACGGTGGGCAGACGGTCGTCTTCGTGACGATTGGCGATCAGGAACGGCCCGAAACCTTCCGCGGGGTTATCGACGATGCGCGTGCTGAACCCTAGCCCTTCGACTTCGGGCGCGATCTCATCGGTCAGGTACGACAGCAACGTAGCGGCGCGATCGCTTTCCTGACTTTCCGTGCGAAATCCGACGCGCCGGTTGAGGTTCTCGAGGAAGGCGCCTGATTCGAAATGGTACGTTGCGTGTTCGATGGCCTGATTGCGGCTCATGTTTGTCTCCGATGCGGGGTGCGGGGGATGGCGGCGACGCGGCGCCGTGTGTGGCACGTCTGGTTCGCGGCCATCAGCTTCGAAACGATTCTAGGAGGCCGATATTTTTGTCACAATGATCGTCTTTCGAAGCTTGTGTTGCCGAAAAGGCAAAGCTCGATACACTGACACACGGCTGCATCCGCTTGCAAAAGGCATCGCTCATGGCACTTTCATTACACGGCATCGCATTGCGTTATTTCGTTGAAGTGGCTCGCACCGGCTCGATCAGCGACGCGTCCGCGCGGCTGCATGTGGCCGTGTCGGCGATCAGCCGGCAGATTGCGCGGCTCGAAAGCGATCTCGGCGTCGCGCTGTTCGAGCGGCGGCCGCGCGGCATGTCGCTCTCCGAGGCAGGCGAGCGTCTGCTTGCCTACGCGCAGCGCAGCCTGCTCGAGGCAGAGCACGTGATGAAGGAGATCGGCGGCCTTGAGGCGTTGCACGGCAGCATGATCAAGGTCGCCAGTTCGGAGGGATTCGCCGCGGATTTTCTGCCCAGCGCGATGGCGGCGTTCCGCAGCCACTATCCCGGGATCGACTTCACGCTCTCCGTGATGCCGCCGGGAGAGGCCACTCGCCGGGTGCGTGATGGCGACGCCGATCTCGCGCTGACGTTCAGTCTCGCGCCGGAAAAGGGCGTCAAGGTCGAACACACCGAGCGCGCGCCGGTGCTGGCGCTGCTGCGCGCCGATCATCCGCTGGCCACGCGCGCGAAGGTGTCGCTCACCGACCTGCAGCGCTATCCGCTGGTTCTACCGGAGCCTGGTACGACGATTCGACAGTTGATCGACATTACCTGCGCGCTTGAAGGCGTGCTGCTCGAGCCCGATCTCACCTGCAACAATAGCGGCGCGATGTACCGTTATGCGCAGAAGTCCGGGGCGATCATGTTCACGGGGCTGCTGTCGGTGCGTGACCGTTACGCCGGCGACGGCTTCGTCGCGATGCCGCTGACGCATCCGCAGATGCGCCAGCGCAGCATCCAGGTGCAGACGATGGCCGGACGGGAGTTGCCGCCGTCGGTGAAGGCGTTCCGCGACCATCTGATCGCAGAAATCGGCGGTGCCAAGCCCACGAATGCTGCAGTGCCGAAGCCGGCTCGAAAGCGCGGCGAGGCGCGTTGAAAGGCAAATCTCCCTGCCGGACGGCGAATCACGACCTAAACTGTGGGGACGGGGCGGGCTGGTCGGCCTCTACTGCACGGCTGGCGGTGCTGTGGCCCGTACCAATGGTAGGATTCAGCCCGAAAAATGGAGCACGGTGCGCGACGAATGGGCGTGCCGTCCACAACAGAGCGATAGGACTCAGGACATCGAATGGCGCAACAAAAAACAAACCCAAAACTTGAGCAGGCGCTGACGCGCGGGGATCTTGCAATTCGCCAGGCCAACTCGGCACGGGCGACGGCGTTGCTGCGCGCGTTGGGCAAGATGATCGTCGAGGCATCGGCGACGATTGGCGTGGAGGCATTCACGCTGATTCCGGACGGCGACAAGATTTACGATCCGACTGATGGGCTGTGGCCGCAGGAACTGCAGGTTTCGCTTGATGGTCCTGTTGAGGAGCAGGACCCGGATGAGGTTCGAACGGTCCGGTTGATTGCCGATGATCCGGCGACGGTGTTCAGGGTTGAATGGCAGCGGGCCGACGGGAAAATCGGACGTCAGGATGGGGGGCCGTTTGCAACGGTGGCTTTTATTTCTGATGTCGATATTCCTTGGACGGATGATGAGGATTAAGGTTGAGGGGTTTTTGCCTGCGCGGCGCTTTTGTCAGTGTTCTTGGGGCTTTGGCCTTTCCTTGAATTGTTAGTGGTCTATTAGTGTTGCCCCTGTGCGGGGCGGCACCTACTTTCTTTGCCGCCGCCGCAAAGAAAGATAAGCAAAGAAAGCGGCTCAAACCGCGAATGCTAAGTGGGGCCCGCGGTCTGCTGCGGGTAGTGGTGCATCTGGAATCTGGGTTCGTGCACCGGCATGCGCCAGTGACAAGGGTGTCATACTTCCGGCGGCGCTGCGCGCGCCGAAGAGCACTTCAAAAACCACCGGCTACGTGTTGGCACCTACGTCTCTCCACCGGGCCGTGGCTCGTCATCGCACGGCAACGCCTCCGCGATTGTGATAAGGCCGGTGATTGCAGCACACCGACAAATCTTTTGAAGTGGGGGCGCCGGGTGAGTGCAGAGGCGCGTCGCCGAGGCGAAGCCGACGGCTCCCGCTGCGCAAAAACGAAGCCCGTGGTTTCCCCTGCATACCCGTCCGCGACGCACGTAGTGCGGAGTGGGAGTTGATGAGTCCTTTGTCACTAACGCGGAATGTGCGAGAACACGGATTCCAGATGGACCACTACCCGCAGCAGACCACGGTGCCCACTTAGCATGAGCGGTTTAAGCCGCTTTCTTTTGCCTACTTTTCTTTGCGGCATGCAAAGAAAAGTAGGTGGCGCCCCGCACAGGGGCAACGCTAATAGACCACTAACAATACAAGGAGAGGCACCAAAGCCAGATCAAGGAAAGGCCAAAGCCCCAAGAACACTGACAAACAACCGCCGAGCAGGCAAAAAAACCACTCACCCGCCACGCGAAAAAAACCGGCCGCAGGCCCCCAAACCTATTTCATCATCCTGCGCCGAAACAAAACCGCCGAAACAACAAACCCACCCACCGCATAAACCACCAGCACGGCAACATGCAAAACAGCACCATCAACAGGCCGCCCCAGCATAGCCGGCCGAATCAGATCAACTGCATGCGCCAACGGCAAAAGCTCAGTCACGACCCGCGCCGCAGCAGGCAACTGTGAAACAGGAAAGAACACCCCAGACAGCAGCAACATCGGCGTCAACACCAACGTCTGATAAAACATAAAAAAGTCATACGACGGAGCAAGCGCCGTCACCACCATCGCGACACTCGCGAATGCGAGCCCCGTCAGCACGATCACCGGCAACGCCAGCAACATCGACGGAAAACTCGCGTAGCCGAGACCCCCCGCGACCAGCATGATCGCCGCGCCCGATAGCATCGACTTACTGCCCGCCCAGATCACCTCGCCAAGCACGATGTCGCCGAGCGTGAGCGGCGTATGCATGATCGCCTCCCACGTGCGCTGTACGTGCATGCGCGAAAAGCCCGAATACATCGACTCGAAACTGGCCGACATCATCACGCTCGATGCCACCGTGCCGGCAGCGAGAAACGCGATATACGACACGCCGTCGACATGCCCGACCATTAGCCCAAGCCCGAAACCCAGGCCAAACAGGTAGATCATCGGATCGGCAAGATTGCCGAACATCGAAGCAATCGCGAGCTTCCGCCAGACCAGATAGTTGCGGCGCCACACCGCAATCCAGTTGACGGCGTTGGCCGGGAAAGCGGCGAAGGTCTCCTGCTTAGGCGGCGTCTCGCCGTGCGGTTCGTAAGTGCGTGCGTCCATTGCGTGTCTCTTGCCGTGTCGTTATAGCTGTAGAGGATTGCGAGCTGAGCCGATGTCGATACGCGTCAGTCCTGCATCTCGCGTCCGGTCAGACGCAGGAACACATCTTCCAGATTCGCCGGGCGATGCAGGTAACGCAGATCGGCGCGTTGCTTGAGCCGGGCATGCACGGGCTGCGCGTCGTTCACATAGCAGAAGAGCGTCTCGCCGCTGATCTCGGTGCGCTCGACAAACGGCGCCAATTCGTCGCGCAACGCAACCGGATCGGGTCCGAAGATTTCGATCACATCACAGCCGATCTCCGACGCGATCAATGCACGCGGCTCGCCTTCGGCGATCTTGCGACCTTCCTCGATCACGCACAGGCGGTGGCACAGCCGTTCGGCTTCTTCCATGAAGTGCGTGGTCAACAGAATGGTCTTGCCGCGTGCAAGCAGCGAGCGCAGCCGTTCCCAGATCAGGTGGCGCGCTTGCGGATCGAGACCGGTGGTCGGCTCGTCCATGATCAGCACGTCGGGGTCGTTGACGAGCGCGCGAGCCAGCGTCAGGCGCCGCTTCATGCCACCCGACAGTTCGCTCACACGTGCATCCGCCTTGCTCTCGAGACGCGCGAATTCGAGCAGCGACGGCACCATCTCGCGGCATTGCGCGGCGCTCAGGCCGAAGTAGCGGCCGAACACCAGCAGGTTTTCGCGGACCGTGAAATCGGGATCGAGATTGTCGAACTGAGGCACTACGCCGACACGCGCCCGGGCCACGCGCGCGCGACCGGGAATCGGCTCGCCGCACAGGCGGATCGCGCCGGCATCCGGTGCGGCGATGCCGAGCAGCATGCGCAACGTGGTGGTCTTGCCTGCGCCGTTCGGACCGAGCAGGCCGAAACATTCGCCGGCGTTGACGTGAAACGACAGTCCGTCGACGACCGTCTTTTCGTCGTAGCTTTTTTTAACCTGGTGGAATTCAATGGCGGCTTCAGACATGGATCGAACGAGGCTCCGTGAAAAGACGCAAATGGCCGGTAAGGCCGCTCATTCTATGGCATCGGCAGCGAGGTGTTGGTCGGCGCTGGATGTGCCGGACGGCGTTTCTTGCGCTGCGGCAAAGGTTCGCAGGTGACCCCAATCCGGCCCAAACCCGCCACAAATCCAGCACGCACCTGTTTAGGGCGCACTTAGCGTTTTCCATCCCTTGCAACCTGAATTGCGGCGCACCATGATTCATTAAGACCGCGTTCCTCGCGGATGGGAGAAAAATCATGGCGAGCTACCAGAAAATCCTGCTGTGCTACGACGGCTCGCGCGAAGGCCGCAAAGCGTTACGTTGCGGCGCCGACCTGGCGTTGGATCTGAAGGCGGAAACGCATCTGCTATCAGTGGTTGACATGCGCTCGAGCATTGCGCAAAGCGCGGGCCTGCTGACGGATGTGGCCTGCGGCAGTTTCGAAAAAACTGCCCGCGACATCCTGCAGGAAGGGGTGGACTGGCTCACCGAACGCGGCGTGACCGCGCAAGGGCATTTTGCGTTCGGCCATCCGATCGACGAGATCGCCAATCTCGCTAACGAATTGCATGTCGACCTCGTGGTGGTCGGCCACCGTTGCCGCACCGGTCTGTCACGATGGTGGATGGGCGCGGGGAATACCCCGCTGCTCGACCGGATCTCATGCAGCATTCTGGTGGCGTGCTCTTCCGCGCAGGAGCAGCAGCAAGCCGAGGCTGCTTGACGCACGGCGGGGTGGAGGGCGTGGACTGGGCTTAGTGAGGCTGAATGATGGGCCACGTGGGCCGAACGGTCGCTCGTTCAGGGCGACTGCGGCGGCCTGGTGGCCCCTATCAAGTCGGTGCACTCGCTAACTCGCACAACTCGATTGCGCTCGCCGGGCGATCATTCGTTCAGATTGACCGCGGCCAGCTTCCATGTGAACAAACCTTCGCGCCGCAAAATCGCCGAATAACGGGCGTCACCAGCGCCGTGCTGATAGCTGACGACGAACTCATTAAGGCCGCGGTAGCCTGCCGTGGTTTGCGGCGGTTGCGGCGGCGTGACACTGTTCCCGTTGTTGGCTGCGCCGTTGGCCGTATTGCCGGCAACAGAGGGCGCCGGTTCTGGCGCAGACGCCGTTGCGGCTGGCGAATTTCCGGCGCCCGCCGGAACAGGAGGGCGCTCGCCCGGGTTGCCGCGCGGCGGCATACCGTTCAGTAATGCCGCGACGCCGTCGGGTGTTGCATAAGCATCGACCAGCGGGCCGATCAAGGCCACGCCGATCATCGCGCCAATCGCCGCGAGCGGATTGCCGTTGCCTTGCACGTCGAGCCGACGCGTCAACAAGCCGGTGACCTGCTGCTTCAGGCTCTCGCGCAACGCGGGAAAGTCGACGTATTCATTGACGGTTTGCGCATCACGCGCATCCGCCGCGCGTTTGAGCTTATTCAGCGCCATGTAAGGCGACGCGTAACAGAACCCCAACGCGGCAATCACCACAATCACAATCAAGGTGACGATCAGTGGCCGGGCGGCGTTGCGTTTTGTGCGTGTTGGAACTGCCATCGAGTGGGACTCTCTATCAGGTGTGATCTAACGTGGACCGCGGCCACGCAAAAACGATCCCAGGCGATGCGATATCCGAAAAGGCGCGGGCGGGCGAACGACCTTAGGCCGGGTGTCGCGCGTCGCACAGCAGCAATGGGATGCGGTGCACGCGCAGTGCAGCTTATGACTCGAACACAGCGCCGTGCACGTTGGCTTCATCTGCGATGCAACGATCGATCATGCGGCACACGGCGTCTACCGTGCCGACCATGATCAGCCGCGACGGTCCGTGATACACGCGCACCGGCGCACGACGCGCGGGTTCAGCCGTATTCAGCCCCGAGTTCAAGGACACGCGAGCAAAAGCCGGCAACGAGGACGGCAAGCCCGATACGCCGGCGGACGCGTCGAACAGCGATGGAGTACTGGCGGAGGACGCCTCGATCAGCGAACACGACACCAGCTTGCGCAGATGACGCAAACGACCGAACTGGCGAAAAGGCAGCAGGCGGGCAAGGCGTTCCATGAGTCTCTCCAGGCGATTCAACGTTGGTGCAGCTTGGGGTTGGCGTACGAGCGGGCAGTTAGAACTCGCCCGGGCGGATCAGCCCGACGGCGATACCCTCGAGCGCAAACTCCGCGCTGCCGGTTTCAACGAAGATGTTGTCGTAATCGGGGTTCTCGGCAATCAGCTCGATACCGTTCGGCCGGCGCTTCAAGCGCTTGACCGTCACGTCGTCGCCAAGGCGCGCGATGATGATCTGGCCGTCTTTGGCTTCGCTTTTCTTCTGCACCGCGAGCAGGTCGCCGTCGAAGATGCCCGCGTCGCGCATGGACAGCCCGCGCACCTTCAGCAGGTAATCCGGCTTGCTCGAGAATAGTGCCGGGTCGCACGCATAGTGCTGCGAGATATGTTCCTGCGCGAGGATCGGACTACCCGCGGCAACTCGCCCGATCAGCGGCAGCGACAGTTGCATGATGCTGGCGTGCGGCAGCGTGAACTGGTACGGCGAATCTTCCGATCCGCCCAGCAGGCGAATACCACGCGATGCGCCTGCGGCAAGCTCGATCACGCCCTTGCGGGCGAGGGCGCGCAGATGCTCTTCTGCCGAGTTGGCCGAGCTGAAACCCAGCTCGGCGGCGATCTCCGCGCGGGTGGGCGGAAAGCCGGTGCGTTCGATGGCCCGGCGGATCAGATCGAAAACCTGCTGCTGTCGTGCGGTGAGTTTGGTCATGGCGCCACTGTATGTATGAACAGGTGCCTGTATTTTTATACAGTATTCCGCGCAATTCAAGCTTTACTTTAAGTTCGCGGCTTGGGGTGGCGTTCTGACGTCGTAAATAGACGTTCCAACACCCGTTTTCGTGCCGCAACGCCTTATCCGGCCGTCATTACCACTTTTGCGTATTAAAGAATGAAGAAACATTATTTTTAATGATGAAAGCTCTTCGATAGACTGCCCTTCGAGTTGGCGCTCATGTGCACGTGACCGCGACGCAAAACAACACCACACGCTGTTTCAGCGGACCACAACGCGGAGAAAGTTGGCATGAACCATCAGGGCACGGGGCTGGCAGGCAAGACCAGAAAGCTTATCGCGGCGCTCGCATTCGGCGCAGTCGGTACGATCGCCGCGGTCGGCGTCACGGCGCCGGCACATGCAGCCGATACGACGCTGCTGAATGTGTCGTACGACCCGACACGCGAGCTGTATCAGGACGTCAACCAGGCATTCGGCAAGGAATGGAAGGCGAAAACGGGCGAAACGATCACCTTCAAGCAGTCGCACGGCGGCTCGGGTGCGCAAGCACGCTCGGTGCTGGACGGTTTGCAGGCGGACGTCGTGACCTTGGCGCTTGCCTATGACATCGACGCGCTGGCTAATAAAGGTTTGCTCGACAAGGGCTGGCAAAAGCGTTTGCCGGATAACGCCTCGCCGTACACGTCGACGATCGTGTTTCTGGTGCGCAAGGGCAACCCGAAGCACATCAAGGATTGGGACGATCTGATCAAGCCGGGTGTGTCGATTGTCACGCCGAATCCGAAGACGTCGGGTGGCGCGCGCTGGAACTACCTGGCCGCGTGGGCCTATGCTGAACATCAGCCGGGTGGCAACGACCAGAAGGCGAAGGAATTCGTCGGCAAGCTCTATAAGAATGCCGGCGTGCTGGATTCGGGCGCGCGTGGCGCGACCACCAGCTTCGTGCAGCGCGGTATCGGCGACGTGCTGATTGCGTGGGAAAACGAAGCGTTCCTCTCGCTGAAGGAATTCGGTCCGGAGAAATTTGAAATCGTCGTGCCGTCGGTGAGCATTCTGGCCGAGCCGCCGGTTGCGGTAGTGGACAAGGTGGTCGACAAGCACGGTACGCGCAAGGTGGCGGAAGCGTATCTGAACTTCCTGTACAGCGAGGAAGGTCAGGAAATCGCCGCAAAGAACTTCTACCGTCCGCGTTCGAACAAGGTGCCGGCCGAGCTGACTTCGAAGTTTCCGAAGCTGAAGTTGTACACGGTGGACGACTCGTTCGGCGGCTGGGCGAACGCGCAGAAGACGCACTTTGCCGACGGCGGCGTGTTCGATTCGATCTACTCGCCGCAGTAACGGGCAGTCAGCCGGAGGAGATGCGCAGTTAGACGCCGCAGTTGAACGCGTAGTCACACTTCGCCATGAAGCGCGCCCGCGAGGCGCGCTTTTTGGCCAGCCAGGCGGCCGAAAAAAGAGCCGCCGGCCTCAACCCTGAAAGAGTACTGAGCATGACGACGTTGACCTTCCGAAAACCGAGCGCGTTGCCCGGTTTTGGCCTGACACTCGGCATCACGGTGGCTTATCTGAGCCTCGTGGTGCTGATTCCGCTTGCAGCGACCTTTCTCAAGACCGCGACGCTCGACTGGCCTCAGTTCGTGCGCGCGGTGAGTTCGCCGCGCGTGCTCGCGTCGTATCGCCTGACGTTTTTCTCGGCCCTCGGCGGCGCGCTCATCAACGCGGTGTTCGGCTTTCTGGTTGCGTGGGTGCTGGTGCGTTATACGTTCCCGTTCAAGCGTATCGTCGACGCGGTGGTCGATCTGCCGTTCGCTTTGCCGACTTCCGTGGCCGGTATTTCGCTTGCGGCGGTGTATGCGGGCAACGGCTGGATCGGGCAGTTTCTCGAACCGCTCGGCATCAAGATCGCTTTCACGCCGGCCGGCGTGTTGATCGCGCTGACCTTTATCGGTTTGCCGTTCGTCGTACGGACCGTGCAGCCGGTGCTCGAAGAGTTCGAACGCGAACAGGAAGAGGCGGCTGCGTGCCTCGGCGCGTCGCGTTGGCTGACGTTTCGGCGCGTGGTGCTGCCTGCGGTGTTCCCGGCTTTGCTCACGGGTTTCGCGCTGGCGTTCGCGCGGGCGCTCGGCGAATACGGCTCGGTGATTTTCATCGCGGGTAACGTGCCGATGAAATCGGAAATCACATCGCTGCTGATCATTACCAAACTCGAACAATATGATTACGCCGGCGCCACCGCGATTGCGGTCGTGATGCTGGTGGTGTCGTTCCTGATGCTGTTGTTGATCAATACGCTGCAGTGGTATCTGCAGCGCCGGACGGGCCGTGGCGGCGCAGGCCCGGCGCCTGCCGCCGCGAGTGTCGCGGCGATCGGTGTCGGCGGAGGTGTGCAATGAGCCGTAACTCCTTGAATAGCGCGGATGCTACGACTGTTGCCGAGGCGCCGCGTGCGCCGCTCAATATCGCGCGCCGGCCCGATCCGGTTACCGAACCACCCGTCGTGCGCTGGATTCTGACGGGCATCGCGTTGCTGTTTCTCGCGCTGTTCCTCGTCGTGCCGCTCGTCGCGGTGTTCTATCAGGCCTTGAGCAAGGGCATCGGCTTCTATCTGGAATCGCTGGTCGATCCTGATGCGTTGTCGGCCATCAAGCTCACCGTGATCACCGCTGCGATCGCAGTACCGCTGAATCTTGTGTTCGGCCTCGCGGCGTCATGGTGTATCGCCAAGTTCGAGTTCCGTGGCAAGGCATTGCTGACCACGTTGATCGATCTGCCTTTCTCGGTCTCGCCGGTGATCTCCGGCTTGATCTACGTGCTGATGTTCGGCGCACAGGGCTGGTTCGGCCCGTGGCTGCAGGACCACAACGTGCAGATCATTTTCGCGGTGCCGGGCATCGTGCTGGCGACGATCTTCGTCACGTTCCCATTCGTCGCGCGAGAACTGATTCCGCTGATGCAGGCGCAAGGCAACGACGAAGAAGAAGCCGCGCACGTGCTTGGCGCATCGGGCTGGCAGATCTTTCGACGCGTCACGCTGCCGAACGTCAAATGGGGCCTGCTGTACGGCGTGATTCTGTGTAACGCGCGGGCGATGGGCGAGTTCGGCGCGGTGTCGGTGGTGTCCGGCCACATTCGCGGCCAGACTGACACGATGCCGCTGCACGTCGAAATTCTCTATAACGAATACAACTTCTCGGCGGCATTTGCCGTGGCGTCGGTGCTGGCCTTGCTCGCACTCGTAACGCTCGGCCTGAAGCTGCTCGCCGAGCGCCATATGTCGGCGGAACTGTCGGCCGCGCGCGATGTGCCGGCGTATGCAGGGCCTGTCACGCCGCCGTCCGCTTCACCGTCCGTCAATGCAACGCATGCATCGCATCAACACGCGCTCAAGCAAGGAGAGCTGTAATGGGTATCACCGTTCGTAACCTGCAAAAGCGCTTCGGCGATTTCGTCGCGCTCGATAACGTTTCGCTCGACTTTCCGCCGGGCGAACTGGTTGCGCTGCTCGGGCCTTCGGGTTGTGGCAAGACCACCTTGCTGCGTGTGATTGCCGGCCTCGAATACGCGGATGCCGGCCAGGTCGTATTGCAAGGCCAGGATGTCGCGACGGTCGGTGCGCGCGAGCGTGAAGTCGGCTTCGTGTTCCAGCATTACGCGCTGTTTCGTCATATGACGGTGTTCGAGAACGTGGCGTTCGGCTTGCGTGTGAAGCCCCGCAAGGAACGGCCTTCGGAAGCGGTGATCCGCGAGAAGGTGCATGAACTGCTGAAGCTCGTGCAACTCGACTGGCTTGCCCAACGCTACCCGTCGGAATTGTCGGGTGGTCAGCGGCAGCGGATTGCGTTGGCACGCGCGCTGGCGGTCGAACCGAAGGTCCTGCTGCTCGACGAACCGTTCGGCGCGCTCGATGCGAAGGTGCGCAAGGAGTTGCGTAGCTGGCTGCGTCGTTTGCATGACGATCTGCATATCTCGACGATCTTTGTCACGCACGATCAGGAAGAAGCGCTCGAAGTGGCCGACCGGATCGTCGTGCTGAATCGCGGACACGTGGAGCAGGTGGGCAGTCCCCAGGACGTGTACGACCATCCACAAACTTCGTTCGTCTATGAGTTTCTCGGCGCGGCGAACCGTCTGCATGGCAACGTGGATGCGAGCGGTTTCGTGGTCGACGGCGCGGCGTTGCCGGTCGCGATCACGGCCGGTTTCAGTGGGCCGGCGTTCGCCTATGTACGTCCGCACGATCTGCAGTTGTATCCGCAAGCGTCTGGCCATCGCGAAGGCATTGTGGTCGACGTGCGGCGCGTGGTGACGCTCGGCGGCTCGGTGCGTGTCGAACTGGCGGGTCGCGAAGGCAATGTGCTCGAAGCGGAACTCGATCGCGAATCGTGGCGCGATCTGCAACTGTCGATCGGCGACGGCGTGACGGCGGTGCCGCGCGCGTTGCGCGTATTTCCCGCCCAGTAGGCGACGCCACGAGCAGCAAGACAAGCAGCAAGACAAGCAGCAACACAGGCAGCGCAACAACACTCGGCGTTTCAATCAAACTCTAATAACTCAACTCTGGCTCAACCGGAGACATACAGATGAACTTTCAGCAATTGCGCTTTGTGCGCGAGGCCGTGCGTCAGAACATGAATCTGACTGAGGTGGCGAACGTGTTGTACACGTCGCAATCGGGTGTGTCGAAACAGATCAAGGATCTGGAAGACGAGCTCGGCGTCGATATTTTCATCCGGCGCGGCAAGCGTCTGACGGGCCTCACGGAGCCAGGCAAGGCGGTGCATCAGCTGATCGAGCGGATGTTGCTCGATGCGGAGAATCTGCGCCGCGTCGCGCGTCAATATGCGGATCAGGACAGCGGCCACCTCGTCGTGGCGACGACTCACACGCAGGCGCGTTACGCGCTGCCGAAGGTGATCCGTCAATTCACCGAGGTATTCCCGAAGGTGCATCTGGCGCTGCGCCAGGGCAGCCCGCAACAGATTGCGCAGATGATCATCAACGGCGAAGCGGATATCGGCATTTCGACGGAAGCGCTCGACCGGTTCCCGGATATCGTCACGTTCCCGTGCTATTCGTGGCACCACGTCGTGGTCGTGCCGAAGGGCCATCCGCTGGTGGGCCGCGAAAATCTGACGCTCGACGAGATTGCCGAATTCCCGATCGTCACTTACGACCAGGACTTCACGGGCCGCTCGCACATCGACCAGGCGTTCGCGAAAGCGGGTGCGTTGCCCGACGTGGTGTTGACCGCCATCGATGCCGACGTGATCAAGACTTACGTCGAACTCGGCATGGGCATCGGCGTGGTTGCCGCGATGGCCTACGATCCGAAGCGTGATACGGAACTGGTCGCGCTGGAGACGCAGCATCTGTTCGAAGCCAGCACGACGCGGGTTGGTTTGCGCAAGGGCGCGTTCCTGCGTGCGTATGCGTACCGGTTGATCGAAATGTTCGCACCGCAGCTAAATGAAGCGGAAATCGCCGCGCAGTTGCGCGAAGCGGTTTGAAGGTTGCGCCGGATCGTCGCGGTTCGGCGCATCGCTTACAATCGCCGCCATGAATACTTTGACTTCTTCTTCCGCCACGCCTTCAGACGAAGGCGCCACGCCGCCGCTGCCACGCATCGCCGTGCTGGCGACCGGCGGCACGATCGCCGGCGCGGCCGCGGACGCCACCAATACATCGGGCTACCAGGCCGGTGTGGTCGGCGTCGAGCAATTGCTGGCCGTGGTGCCGGCCTTGTCCACGGTGGCGCGCATCGCGCCCGAGCAGCTTGCCAGCGTCGACAGTAAAGACATGGAAATGTCGCTGTGGACCACGCTCGCGCTACGCATCAACACGCTGCTCGCCGACGATGAAGTCGACGGCGTGGTGGTCACACATGGCACCGATACGCTCGAAGAAACCGCTTATCTGCTGCATCTGACGATCAAGTCGGACAAGCCGGTCGTGCTGACGGCCGCCATGCGCCCGGCATCGGCACTGTCTGCCGATGGTCCGCTGAATCTGCTGAACGCCGTGACGGTCGCGGCGAACGCGGATTCGCGCGGGCAGGGCGTGCTGGTGGCGTTCAATAACAAGATTCACAGCGCACGCGACGTGGTCAAGACGAGCACGTATGCGGTCGATGCTTTCCAGTCCCCGGATATCGGCGCGCTCGGCTGGGTGCAGGACGGTCGCATCGAATTCCAGCGCAACGTGGTGCGTCCGCATACGCTCGCGACCGAATTCGTGATCGGCGCGAAATGGCCGCATGTGGAGATCGTCGTGAGTTACGCGGGCGTCTCGCGCATTGCCGTGGATGCGTTGGTTGCTGCTGGTGTGCGCGGTATCGTCGTGGCGGGCACGGGTAACGGCTCGATTCACGCTTCGGTGCAGCAGGCGCTGGCCGATGCCGCTTCGCAAGGCGTCGTAGTGGTGCGTGCGTCGCGTGTGGGCTCGGGGCATGTGATGCGCAACGGCGCGGCCGCCGACGACGCACTTGGTTTCGTCAGTGCAGGTTCGCTGAATCCATACAAGGCGCGCGTGCTATTGATGCTCGCACTGGCCGCGGGCGGCACAGGGCCGGTTGCGTTGCAGAAGACTTTCGATACGTACTGATTGATTGAGCGCGAACGGCCCGGTTCAAAGTCAGAACCGTGTCCCGCACATGAAGCTTGAATGACAACGCGGCGCCCAGGTCATCGACCCGAGCGCCGCGTTGTCGTTTCAGCTTAAAGTTTTCGCTATCGCCTGAAACTGGCGACGCCGGCAAGCCGTTAGGACGCCAGATCCGGAGGCAACTTCCCGCCGTTCGCCGCCAGCGCTTGCATCACCTGTTTGTGCAGCCAGATGTTCATGCTCGCCGAATCGTTCGTGTCGCCGCTGTACTTCAGTTCCTGGGCGAGTTGCTTGCGATGCTCGAGGCTGCTGTCGACGCCGAGCGCTTTCAGCGTGTCGACGATCGACGTGCGCCAGTTCAACGTTTGCCCGCTCTCACTCACGAACTGGTCCATGACGACCGCGACGTCGACGTCAGTCAGCGGCGGGGGTGCCGGTGCAGCGTCCGGTGCGGCAGCTTGTGCCGCTGCCGGATCCGGTGTCGGCTCAACCGCAGGCGCGGGCTGGTCGGGCTTCGCTTTGCCGAAGAGCTTGTTTACGATGTCACCAAAGATGCTCATGCTGAATCCTTTGCAGAGGGGTTACCGGCGCAAGCACATTCCGCTCACGGGTTGAACTCTGGTTGCGAATCGGGCGAATGAAACAGAGCACATGCGCTGCGATGATCGGCAAGCCGTACGTGAACGCTGATACGCCAGCAACCAGACTCAACGAGTGTAGGAGAAAAGCGTGGAGGGGTGTGTCAAAAAAGGTCGTGCTGCGGGTGTGGAGTTGCAAGCAAATGCAAGCGGACTTGCGAGCACACCCGCGAAGAGACTTGCAAGGAGAGCTGCAAGCAGGCGGCGTGCATGATGCAGCCGCTGCGAGAGATTGGCGGAAAACGCATAAATTTGAAATCCGACAGCCGGACACCCGACGACGACGTCTGACCGACCAAGGCTTCCCCGGCGCCGCCGGGTGCCGCTGCGGACCCCACTTGCCGCTCTCAGCCCAGAGCGGCACGATTTGCCCGTTTCACCATGCATGCCGCACGACGAACCGGGCGCCCCACCTGCGGTTGCCACGACGACGATCACGTTGAAATCGCAACCGTCACGGCAACCTTGTCGTTGCTTAAGCTGCCTTGGCTTCGCTACCCGGCGCTTGCGCGACTTCGTAGTTCGCCATGATTTCGAGCGCGCGCACCATGGCCGAGTGATCCCATGCCTTGCCGCCATTCGCCGCGCATACGCTGAACAACTGCTGTGCGCTTGCCGTATGCGGCAGGGCGATACCCAGCTTGCGTGCGCCGTCGAGTGCGAGGTTCAGATCCTTCTGGTGCAGTTCGATGCGGAAGCCCGGATCGAACTTACGCTTGGTCATACGCTCGCCATGCACTTCGAGGATGCGCGACGAAGCGAAGCCGCCCATCAATGCCTTGCGCACACGTTCCGGATCGGCGCCCGAGCGTGACGCGAACAGCAGGGCTTCAGCCACGGCTTCGATGTTCAGCGCGACGATGATCTGGTTCGCGACCTTGCAGGTTTGACCCGCGCCGTTGTCGCCGATCAGCGAGATGTTCTTGCCCATTAGTTCGAATAGCGGCTTGGCCAGCGCGAACGCTTTTTCCGGACCGCCGACCATGATCGTCAGCGACGCTTCACGCGCGCCGACTTCGCCGCCCGAGACCGGCGCATCCAGGTAGTCCACGCCGAGGGCGTTGATCTTCTTCGCGAAGGCTTGCGTGTCGAGCGGCGAGATCGAGCTCATGTCGATCACCAGCTTGCCTTGCGTGAGGCCGGCGGCGACGCCGTCGTCCGCGAACAGCACGTTGGCGACGTCGGGCGTGTCCGGCACCATGATGATGACGATGTCGGCCGCTTGGGCGACAGCGGTCGAATTGGCGACCACGGTGGTCGTCTTGCTCAGATCTTCCGGCACCGGATAAGCGCCATTCACGAACAGCGAATGACCGCCCTTGATGAGGTTGCGCGCCATGTGCGCGCCCATGATGCCGAGGCCGATGAAACCGATCTTTGCCATGTGTCTAAATCTCCAGTGTTGTTTGGGGTGATATGCCTAAGCCGATCAATGAGCCGATCAGGCAGCGGCGTGGGCTGCGCCGCGGGTTTGCCCGGCCACGCTCTGCACCCAGCCGAGGCCGGCGGCGGTGGTCGTGCGCGGCTTGTATTCGCAACCGACGTAGCCCTCGTAGCCGAGCGAGTCGAGCAGGTCGAACAGGAACGGGTAGTTGATTTCGCCGGTGCCCGGTTCGTTGCGGCCCGGGTTGTCGGCGAGCTGGATGTGCGCGATCTGCGGCAGATTCTTCTTGATCGTTGCCGCGAGTTCGCCTTCCATCCGTTGCATGTGATAGATGTCGTATTGCAGGAACAGATTGTCTGAACCCACCGCGCGAATCACGTCGAGCCCTTCGCCCGAACGGTTCAGCGCGAAGCCGGGAATGTCGTACGAATTGCACGGCTCGACCAGCAGCTTGATGCCGGCTTTTTTCAGTTCGCCCGCGGCGAAGCGCAGGTTGTCGACGATCGTCGAGCGCGCCTTGTCCGCATCGACGCCTGCAGTCGGAATGCCGACGAGGCAGTTCAGTTGCGGCACTTTCAGGGCCGTCGCGTATTCGATCGCGCGGCCGACACCTTCCTGAAATTCGCCCACGCGATCCGGCAGGCACGCGATGCCGCGTTCACCCGCTTCCCAGTTGCCTGCGGGCAGGTTGTGCAACACGAGTTTCAAACGGTTCTGCTGCAGACGTTCGTTCAATTCAGCGATCTGATACGGATACGGAAACAGGAATTCGACGGCGTTGAAGCCCGCGTCCGCTGCTGCCGCGAAGCGGTCGAGGAACGGGACTTCGTTGAACAGCATGGTGAGATTCGCTGCAAATTTCGGCATGGTGCTTTTTGTCTCGCTGGTCGGTCAGTGGAATAACTTCATGAGGCGATTCAGTTGCGTTGAATGGCTACGCTGCTGAATCGCGCTCATCTGCTGCAAAGTCAGAAAGCTCAGTCGAGCATGCTGATTGCCGTCGGCGCGTCTTCGCGCTTTTCGGCCAGTTCTTCGAACTCGTTGATCGCGTCGATTTCGGTGCCCATCGAAATGTTGGTCACACGTTCGAGGATCACTTCGACGATCACCGGCACGTTGAACTCGGAGAGCATCGATTGCGCTTTCAGCAGGGCCGGCTTCAGTTCTTCCGGTTTGAACACGCGGATCGCCTTGCAACCCAGGCCTTCAGCCACCGCGACGTGGTCCACGCCGTAACCGTTCATTTCCGGCGCGTTGATGTTCTCGAAGCCGAGCTGCACGCAGAAGTCCATATCGAACGCGCGCTGTGCCTGGCGGATCAAACCGAGGTACGAATTGTTCACCACCACGTGCACGTACGGCAGCTTGAATTGCGCGCCGGCGGCCAGTTCTTCGATCATGAACTGGAAGTCGTAGTCGCCCGAGAGTGCGACGATCTGACGTTGCGGATCTGCTGCACGCACGCCGAGCGCTGCCGGAATCGTCCAGCCGAGCGGGCCTGCCTGGCCGCAGTTGATCCAGTTACGCGCCTTGTAGACGTGCAGGAATTGCGCGCCGGCGATCTGCGACAAACCGATCGTGCTCACGTAGCAGGTATCGCGGCCGAACACCTGGTTCATTTCTTCGTACACGCGCTGCGGTTTCATCGGCACGTTGTCGAAGTGCGTCTTGCGCAGCATCGTCTTCTTGCGTTGCTGGCAATCGGCGACCCATGCGCGGCGGTCCTTCAGCTTGCCGGCGGCCTTCCATTCCTTCGCTACTTCAACGAACAGTTCGAGCGCGAACTTCGCGTCCGACACGATGCCGAGGTCGGGGCCGAACACGCGGCCGATCTGCGTCGGCTCGATGTCCACATGCACGAACTTACGGCCCTTGGTGTAAACCTCGACGCTGCCCGTGTGACGGTTCGCCCAGCGGTTGCCGATGCCGAGCACGAAGTCGGAGGCGAGCATCGTCGCGTTGCCGTAGCGGTGCGAGGTTTGCAAGCCGACCATGCCGGCCATCAGCGGATGGTCGTCGGGAATCGCGCCCCACGACATCAGCGTCGGGATCACCGGCACGCCGACGGTTTCGGCGAATTCGACCAGCAGGTCTTCAGCGGCAGCGTTCAGCACGCCGCCACCCGAGACGATCAACGGCTTCTCAGCGTCATTCAAAAACTTCAATGCGGCTTCGATCTGTTTGCGGGTTGCTTTGGGCTTGTAGACCGGCAGCGGTTCGTACGTGTCGATGTCGAATTCGATTTCGGCGAGTTGCACGTCGATTGGCAAATCGACCAGCACCGGACCCGGACGGCCCGAGCGCATCAGGTGGAATGCCTGCTGGAACACGCGCGGCACGAGAGCCGGCTCACGCACGGTGACGGCCCACTTGGTGACTGGTTTGGCGATCGATTCGATGTCGACGGCCTGGAAGTCTTCCTTGTACAGACGTGCACGCGGTGCTTGGCCCGTGATAGCCAGAATAGGAATCGAGTCGGCCTGAGCGGAGTACAAACCGGTGATCATGTCGGTGCCGGCGGGGCCTGAGGTGCCGATACACACGCCGATGTTGCCCGGCTGGGCGCGCGTATAGCCTTCGGCCATGTGTGACGCCCCTTCGACGTGACGCGCCAGCACGTGGCTGATGCTGCCTGCTTTGCGCATGGCCGAGTAGAACGGGTTGATTGCTGCGCCCGGAACGCCGAATGCGGTGTTGATGCCTTCTTTTTCGAGCACCAGCACGGCTGCGTCGACGGCTCTCATCTTGGCCATGAATGTCTCCTGAATGTCTTGGGTGGGCGAATAGGTTGGCTGACGAATTCGCTGACGGATATGCAAACCAAAGGTGTTGATCGAACTGTAGGCCTCACCTAAAGGTTTGATAAGATCAGTCCAGGTCGCTTATTTCGAAACAAAAAGTATGGAATGGGCCTCGGGGTGCGAGACGGGGCGCGAGGTGGTTGCAACCCGCTTGCATGGGACCGGAGACAAAAAATGGACCGCTTCAAACAAATCGAAACTTTCGTGCGCGTCGCCGATGCGGGCAGTCTCGCGGCCGCCGCGCTGGAGGAGGGGGTGTCGCCGGTGATTCTCGGGCGCCGCATCGACGCGCTCGAAAAGCGCCTCGGCGTGAAGCTGATGTACCGCTCGACGCGGCGCCTCGTGGTCAGCGAAGAAGGCGCGGCGTTTCTCGAGCGCTGCCGTGGTCTGCTCACGGAATGGGACCAGGCGGAAAATGAACTGAGCGCCGGACGGCGCGCCGTGAACGGCCATCTGATCGTGTCGGCGCCGGCCGCGTTCGGGCGTAAGCACGTAGCGCCGCTTGCGCCGCCTTTTCTCGCCGACAAGCCAGAATTGCAGGTGTCGTTCAACCTGACCGACCGGGTCGTGGACCTGGTGCGCGAAGGGTATGACCTGTCGATCCGGATTGGCGGCGCGGTCGATCCAAATTTCGTCGCGGTGAAGCTGGCGTCGAACCGGCGCGTGGTGTGTGGTACGCCGGAATATTTCCGCAGATACGGCAAGCCGAAAACGCTCGAAGATCTGCCGCAGCACAATTGCCTCGCGTTCAACCTGCAAGGCGGGCAGAACCGCGGCTGGTACTTCCGCCGCAACGGCAAACTGGCGACGGTGCGGGTGGGCGGCACGCTCGACTGTAACGACGGCGAGCTGCTGCACCGTTGGGTGTCAGAAGGGCTCGGCCTCGGCTGGCGCTCCACGTGGGAAATCCAGCAGCAACTGGCGCGCGGCGAGCTGGAAACGGTGCTGGATGAATTCGCGCTGCCCGACTACGACATTCTGGCGGTCTATCCGCAGCAGCGTTATGTGCCGGCCAAGGTGCGCTACTTCATCGACTACCTGAAAGAGGTGTATGCCAGCGAGGATTACTGGAATCGTCCGACTTATTGAGGGCGGGGGTGAAGGTAATTTTTCGCGGATTTCACGCGAAGCCGGGAATAAACTCGGTATGCGGCCGGTCATGTTGGATAACGAGTCAACAGCTTAGCCGCAATGCCCCGGAGGGCCGAGGTGGGTCAACCCGATTCAAATGCCGCTCGCGAGCACGACGCCGATGCAGCGAGGAACCGCCGTTTTCAGGAACTGGCGCTCCCGCATCTCGACGCCGCGTACAACCTTGCGCGCTGGCTGTGCGGCAACGCCAACGATGCCGACGACGTCGTGCAGGAAGCATTCATGCGCGCGTTTCGTTTCTTCGACACGTTCCGTGGCGACTCCGCAAGGCCGTGGCTGCTGGCGATCGTGCGCCGCACCTGGTACACGGAATGGCGGCGGCGCGCGTCGTCGCACGAGGTGGTCGAGTTCGACGACACCATGGACGAGGCGACCTTCGACGGCTGGAGCACCGGCGGGGCGGATCCGCAGACGCTTCTGATCCGCGATGAAGACACGAAGCTCGTGCACGAGGCGTTGGCGCAGTTGCCGGTCGAGTATCGGGAGGTGCTGATCCTGCGGGAGCTTGAAGAAATGGGTTATCGCGAGATCGCAATGGTCGCGGATGTGCCGATCGGCACGGTGATGTCGCGGCTCGCGCGGGGCAGGCGCAAGCTGGCCGCGCTGCTGATGGCGAAGCAGGGGGCCGGCCTACCGGCGTCCGGGCATCCGGGGGCCGGCCTACCGGGGGGTGGAAGTCCGCCGCGAGCCACGGCGCCCACGGCTTCCGTCACACCACTCCGGGCGGCCTCCAACGGCCGTCCATCCAACAACCCCGGCGCGAGTGCTGCCGGCTTAGCTCGGGAGACGCCAGATGGACTGTAACGAAGCGCGGCCGCTCCTTGATGCGAACGCCGATCACGAATTGCCCGCGCCGGATGCTCAGCGCGTCCAGCAGCATATCGAGAGTTGCGACGCCTGCCGGAGCGAAAGCGAAAATCTCCATACGTTGAGCGCCTCGCTGCGCGCGCAGCCTTATTACCGGGCACCGGATGCTCTGAGGGCACGGATTCTTGCTGCCCTCCCTGAGGGCGAGGCCGCCGCCGACGAGCCCGTAGAAGCTCCGCGGGCCGCTGCGCAGCCGAGGCCGAAGCGAAGCTGGCTGGGGAACTGGCTGAATGGCTGGTGGCGTCCGCAAGGCGCAATGGGCCGGCCCGGCGGAGGAGCAGGCTCCGGCTCCGGCTCAGGGGCAGCGATCGGGCAGGGCTGGCTCGTTGCGCTGGTGGTCGCGCTCGGTGCGGTGGCGGTGGGCGTGACCATGAACCTGCATCGTCCCGCGCAAGGCGGCGCGTTCTCTGATGAACTGGTCGAAAGCCATGTGCGGGCGCAAATGTCCGGCCACGACATCGACGTCATTTCGACTGACCGGCATACGGTCAAGCCATGGTTCAACGGCCGGATCGACTATTCGCCGCCGGTCGAGGACCTCGCGGCAAACGGTTTTCCGCTTGAAGGCGGCCGTCTGGATTACATCGCGCATCAGCGGGTGGCGGTATTGGTGTACCGCTATCAAAAGCACATCATCGACGTCTACGTGTTTCCGGAAGCGCGCTCCGCCGATGCTGGACGAGAAGCGGCTGCCGGACTTTCGATGGCACAGACCCGCGAGGGTTACTCGCTTGCGCACTGGAACGCGCAGGGGATGACCTGGTGGGCCGTCACCGACGCCGCGCCGGACGCCCTCAGCGGGCTCGAAACGGCGCTGAAAGCCCGTCTGGCGGGCGGCAGCGAGCAGACCGAGGGGGGCTGAGTGGGCGTCGCGTGCGCGATCCGGTGGTGATTTTCTCGGACGCGCATGTGTGGCGACCGTTTGTCCCCGTTTGTTCCCGATTGTCCGGTTCGTCCTAAACCCTTGAAAACACACCCGATTCACGCGCCAGATTAACGGGATATCTTGCAACCCGGCCCTAATCGGGTTACACTCTTTGGCTTCTCACTTGCCACACCGGTTCAGACGCCCGGGTGGCTCTAATCCACAAGTCCCAAGGAGTGTGTATGCGTCATTATGAAATCGTCTTTATCGTGCATCCCGATCAGAGCGAGCAAGTGCCCGCCATGATCGAGCGTTACAAGAGCACGATCACCTCGCACGGTGGCCAGATCCACCGTATCGAAGACTGGGGCCGTCGCCAACTGGCCTACATGATCGAGAAACTCGCGAAGGCTCACTACGTCTGCATGAACATCGAATGCGACCAGGCCACGCTCGACGAGCTGGAACACGCATTCAAGTTCAATGACGCGGTTCTGCGTCACCTGATCGTCAAGATGAAGAAGGCCGAAACCGGCCCGTCGCCGATGATGAAGGAAGTGCAGCGCGAAGAAGCCAAGAAGTCGGCTGCTACGCAACCGTCCGAAGCGCAGGCTTAAGACACACTATTTAAGCTACCAGACGAAAGCGTCGCTCTCGCCAAAGGTTACATGAATCGGCTGCAACTTACGGCCAGCGTCGTCGAACGCGAACCGGTGCGGTATACCCCCGCCGGCGTTCCGATTGCAGGTTGCACGTTGCAGCACCGCACGGAAGTCGTCGAAGCCGGTATTGCCCGGCAAGTCGAACTGACCATGCAGGCAGTAGCCGCAGGCGAGGCGAGCGGTAAGCTGGAAGGCTGTCAGATGGGCGTAGAAACGCTCTTCACAGGCTTTCTGGCGAAAAAGCACCGCAACGCAAGAACGCTGGTATTTCACATCACAGAATTGCAGGACATTGGAAAGGACTGAACATGCCCCGCCCGACTGGTAAGAAATTCGACAAACGTCGTCAGCAACAAAATCCGCTCTTCAAGCGCAAGAAGTTCTGCCGTTTCACGGCCGCTAATGTCGATCACATCGACTACAAAGACCTCGAAACGCTGAAGGACTTCATCGGCGAAAACGGCAAGATCACGCCGGCGCGTCTCACGGGTACGAAGTCGCACTATCAACGCCAGCTGGATACGGCAATCAAGCGCGCACGTTTCCTCGCGCTGGTGCCGTACACCGACCAGCACAAGGCCTAACCCGACGACGCGATAAGGAGTATCCGAATGCAAATTATTCTTCTGGAAAAAGTCGTCAATCTGGGCAACCTGGGCGATATCGTGAAGGTCAAGGACGGTTACGCACGTAACTTCCTGATCCCGAACAAGCAAGCTCGCCGTGCAACGAAGGAAGCCCTGGCTGAATTCGAAGTTCGCCGTGCTGAACTCGAAAAGATCGCCGCCGAAAAGCTGGCTGCCGCTCAAGCTCAAGGCGAAAAGCTGGCAGGCTCGACGGTTCAGATCAATCAGAAGGCTGGCGTCGACGGCCGTCTGTTCGGTTCGGTGACGAACGCGGACATCGCTGACGCACTGGTCAAGCAAGGCTTCGCAGTGGAAAAGGCGCAAGTGCGTCTGCCGGAAGGCCCGCTGAAGCTGGTTGGCGACCACGCTGTTCAGATCTCGCTGCACACCGACGTTCTCGTCGATGTCAACGTGGCTGTGATCGGCGAACACGTCTAAGCATCTAGTAGTATCTGCCAGGTTGTTGCTGGCAAAAGGCAGGGGCCGGGTGACCGGCCCCTGCCTTTTTTATTGCACGCTTTCGATGCATCGAAGTATCGGTTTTGATTTCCCTCCGCGCGCATTTACCCCGATAATTCCTCTCCATGAACGCACCGTCCAAAGATCCCCAAATCGAGTCGCTGAAAGTCCCGCCGCATTCGATCGAAGCCGAGCAGTCGGTGCTGGGCGGCCTGCTGCTCGACAACGCGGCATGGGACCGCATCGCCGACTTTTTGTCGCAGAGCGATTTTTACCGATACGACCACCGCATCATTTTTGAGCACATCGGCAAGCTGATCGCGGCGACGCGTCCGGCCGACGTGATTACGGTGTACGAGGCGCTCGGCACCTCGGGCAAGGCGGAAGATGTTGGCGGTCTGGCTTACCTGAACGCGCTGGCGCAGAACACGCCGAGCGCGGCCAATATCCGCCGCTACGCGGAAATCGTGCGCGATCGTGCGGTACTGCGCCGTCTCGTATCTGTGGCCGACGAAATTTCCGCCGACGCGTTCAATCCGCAGGGTAAGGAAGTCCGCCAGTTGCTGGACGAGGCCGAATCGAAGGTGTTTTCGATCGCTGAAGACGGCGCGCGTGGCACGCAGGGCTTTCTTGAAATCGGGCCCCTTTTGACCGAGGTGGTCGAGCGGATCGACACGCTGTATCACACCGCCAATCCGAGCGATGTGACGGGCACGCCGACTGGCTTCGTCGATCTGGATCGCATGACTTCGGGCATGCACGGCGGTGAGCTGATCATCGTGGCAGGACGGCCGTCGATGGGTAAGACGGCGTTTTCGATGAACGTCGGCGAGTATGTGGCGGTCGAGTATGGCCTGCCGGTCGCCGTGTTCTCCATGGAAATGCCGGGCTCGCAGCTCACCATGCGTATGCTGGGCTCGGTCGGCCGGCTCGACCAGCACCGCATGCGGACTGGGCGTCTGACTGACGAGGATTGGCCGAAGCTCACGCACGCGGTGCAGAAAATGAGCGAGGCGCAGATTTTCATCGACGAAACCGGCGGCCTGAACCCGATGGAACTGCGCTCTCGCGCGCGTCGGCTGTCGCGCCAGTGCGGCAAGCTCGGCCTGATCATCATCGACTATTTGCAGCTGATGAGCGGTTCGTCGTCGGGTGAAAACCGTGCGACCGAAATCTCGGAAATCTCGCGTTCGCTGAAGAGTCTCGCCAAAGAACTCGACGTACCCGTGATCGCGTTGTCCCAGCTCAACCGGGGTCTCGAACAGCGCCCGAACAAGCGGCCGATCATGTCCGACTTGCGCGAATCCGGCGCTATCGAGCAGGATGCGGACGTCATTCTGTTCATTTATCGCGATGAGGTGTACAACCCGGACAGCCCGGACAAGGGCACGGCGGAGATTATCATCGGTAAACAGCGGAATGGTCCGATCGGCCCTGTTCGCCTCACGTTCCACGGCCAATTCACGAAGTTCGATAATTTTGCCGGCGCGCAGAATTTCTACAGCGAGTAAAGAGATAAGTGAGGTGCCTGTTGTAACGGTGCTTTCAAAAGTGCGGCATCGATCCCGGAACGGTACAATGTGGCGGTTTTATGTCAGCCATCATGTGACCAATTTTCGGGATCCCAATGTTCGGTCGATTCATGCCCACC
The DNA here is from genome assembly GCF_046026675.1 of Paraburkholderia sediminicola. GTDB lineage: Bacteria > Pseudomonadota > Gammaproteobacteria > Burkholderiales > Burkholderiaceae > Paraburkholderia > Paraburkholderia sediminicola_F. Next base: position 1,873,918 of record NZ_JAQQEY010000001.1, read on the forward strand.
GAGGGCAAGTTCTTTGAGATTTTCAATGCGCACGCAACGTGCATCGTCTCGGCAAGCCGTGAACTCGAGCTGCTGATCGACAACCTTCAGGACGCCGAGACCCACAAGCAAAACGTGCAGAAGGCCGAAAAGGCCGCTGACAAGCTCACGCACGAAACCATCGACCTGCTGCACAAGACCTTCATCACGCCGCTCGACCGCGACGAGATCCACAAGCTGATCACCACGATGGACGACATCCTCGATCTGATGGAGGACGTCGCCACCGCTATCTCTCTGTACGACGTGCAGGCGGTGACCTCCGAGGCGAGCCAGTTGGCGCATATCTGCACGGCCACCTCCGAGCGTGTGCAGTTCGCCGTCAGCCTGCTGTCGGACATGAAGCAGGCAAGCCAGATCCTGAAGGCGTGCGAGGACATCGACCGGCTGGAATCGGAAGCGGACCGCGTGCTGCGCTCGGCCATGTCGAAGCTTTTCCGCGAAGAAGACAACGTCAAGACGCTGATCAAGCTGAAGGCCATTTACGAACTGCTCGAAACGATCACCGACAAGTGTGAGGACGTGGCGAACATCATCGAAGGCATCGTGCTGGAAAACGCATAATGCAATCGATACAACTCGCTATCTGGGTCGTCGCCGGCCTGGTTGCCGTCGCGCTGATTTTCGACTTCATGAACGGCTTCCACGACGCGGCGAATTCGATCGCCACGGTCGTGTCGACCGGCGTGCTGAAGCCGCAGCAGGCCGTGGCCTTCGCGGCGGCATTCAACGTTATCGCGTATTTTGTGTTCCACCTGAAGGTGGCGCAGACGGTCGGCAAGGGCACGATCGATCCGAATATCGTTGACCACTACGTCATTTTCGGCGCGCTGGTCGGGGCGATCGGCTGGAACATCATCACGTGGCATTACGGTATTCCGTCCAGTTCGTCGCATGCGCTGATCGGCGGGCTGGTGGGCGCGGCGCTCGCCAAGTCGGGCTGGGGTTCGCTCAATATCGACGGGTTGATGAAGACGGTCGCCTTCATTTTCATCTCGCCGCTGCTCGGGTTCGTACTCGGTTCGTTCTTCATGCTGGCGGTATCGTGGATCTATTTCCGCACGCCACCGAGCAAGGTCGACCGGCGGTTCCGGCGTCTGCAACTGGTGTCGGCAGGCTTGTATAGCCTCGGCCACGGCGGTAACGACGCGCAGAAGACCATCGGCATCATCTGGATGTTGCTGATCGCGACCGGCTATGCCTCGTCCATCGCGGATGCACCGCCGCTGTGGGTGATCGGTGGCTGCTATCTGTCGATGGGGGTTGGTACGCTGTTTGGCGGTTGGCGGATTGTCCGCACGATGGGCCAGAAGATTACCAAGCTGAAGCCGGTCGGCGGTTTTTGCGCCGAGGCGGGCGGGGCCATTACGTTGTTTACCGCGTCGTGGCTCGGCATTCCTGTGTCCACCACGCATACGATTACCGGCGCGATCGTCGGTGTCGGCGCGACGCAGAAGCTGAGTGCGGTGCGTTGGGGAGTAGCGGGCAACATCGTCTGGGCGTGGATTCTGACGATTCCGGCCTCCGCAGCGCTCTCCGCGGCTGCCTGGTGGCTCGGCCATCGCTTTCTGTAAATGCAGTGCGGACGGCGAAGGCCGTCCGCGCGTTTTCAGGCTTCAATGCTCTGCCATGGAGCGCGGAGCCCAGGGCCTCACAGCCCTCTAAAACTGCAAATAAAGCGCGCCGCTCAGATCAACGGCGTGCTGCCTCCATCCATCGGGACGATTGCGCCCGTCACATAGCTCGCGCGGCGGCTCGCCAGAAACAGCGCGACGTCAGCGATTTCCTCCGGTTTCGCATAGCGTCCGAGCGGCACCTTGGCTTGCCCGCGCGCCAGCGCGTCCGCGTTTTTGATGCCTTGCTGCGACGCTTCCAGCTTGACCGCTTCCTCGACGCGCTCAGTTAGCGTCGAACCCGGATTGATCGCGTTGATGCGGATGCCGTAGCGTGCGTAGTAGTGGGCGAGGCCGACGGTGGCCAGCATCAGCGCGGCATTGGCGGCCCCACCGGCGATATGGATATCGCTAGCGATCTTGCCGCCCATGCCGATGATGTTGACGATCGTGCCGGGTGCGGCGCCGTCGCCGGCCTTGACGCGCTCGGCCATGCGCCGCAGCACTTCCTGCTGCGGGTAGATGTAGGGGAAATACTTGGCTTCCATGGTCGCGCGGAACGCGTCGGCGTCCAGCGTTTCCGGGTCATAGCGGCGGGCTGCGCCGGCGCTGTTGATCAACACGTCGATGGGGCCGACGGCGGTGCTGACTTCCTCGACGATGTCCGCTGCACTGTGCGGTTCGTGCAGGTCAGCGCGGGTCCGATGCACGTGCAGACCCTCCTGCTTTAACTGTTCGTACGCGCGCGCGAGATTGGCGGGGTCGCGCGAAACGATCGCGACTTTTGCGCCCTCGAGGGCGAACGCCCGGGCGCAGGCGAACCCGATCCCTTTGCTGCCGCCCGTGATTAACACCACCTTGTCATTCAGCCCGAGATCCATCGTTATCACCCGCTGTCGGAAGAATATCGATGACGATAGCAGATCGGCAGCGCAGCGGGGATGGACAGGCTCGAGGTGTGGAGTGTGGGCGCTACCAGGACACCAAATTTGGGCGGCACGGCCATCGCTATGAGTGGCGAGCCATGAGCCACGGCCCTGGGCCGTTAGTAACTGCCGTTGGCGAAGCGCGCGATCGGGTCGTCGGTGGTTTGCGTGGGGGCGGGGATGCCGCGCGATGCTGTCGAGGCGCGCATGATCTGCACGCCTGCATTCCCATCGGCTTGCTGAGCCTGCCGAGCCTGGCGTGCGGCGACGGAAGCGGGTGGAGGCGGCTCGAACGCATCGGCAGCGGCGTCGATCGGATCAGGCGCGCGAGCCGTAACCGTTGGCGGTTCAGCACGTGCAGCCGCCGTCTGCTGATTCGCCGAGCCGGCAACAGCGTCATACGTACTCGCCTGAGCGGCCGGCACAGACTCCGGAGACACCGCGCCAGCCGCGCGTGCTTGCATCTGCGCGGCGCTCATACCAGGCGGCGGGGGTTCGAACGGATCAGCCTGCGGTGCAGCCGCCGCGGCTACCGTAGGTTGGCCGGTTGCAGTCAGCGGCGGACGAGTGGTCGCCGTTACGCGCGCCGTTTGCTGTGGCGCCACGGGGTTCGCGGTATAGCTCGAAGCTTCCGCTGCAACAGGAACTCCCGCATAGCCCGACGCTTGCGGCGCAACGGAGGCTGCCGGATAGCCTAAGGGCCGCGTCGCCGCAGCATTCACCGAGTAGCCCGAAGCTTGCGATGTCACCGCGGCACCCGCATAAGCCGGGGCCGCCTGAGCCGCCGGCGCGACGCGCTCGGGTTGAGGCGCCGCAGCCTGATAGCTTGGCGTATCGAACGGCGCCGGTGTCGCAGCCGGCGCTGCCACCCGACGAATGCCGTCGAAGCGCTTGGCCCAATAGGGATTGGTCAGGTAGTCGAGCCTCACGGTACCGCCCGTCGACGGTGCGTTGACGAAGCGCAGCTTGCCCACATAAATACCGACGTGCGAATGCGAGCGTCCGGTGGTGTTGAAGAAAATCAGGTCGCCCGGCGCAATTTCATCCGGTTCAATCGATTCGCCGCGGCCGCTCATGTCCGCGGTAGTCCGCGGCAGATTCACGGATGCGGCGCGTGACACCACATAACGAACCAATCCACTGCAATCGAAGCCGCTATCAGGCGTATTGCCACCCCAGCGGTATGGAATGCCGACCAGACTCATCGCCTGGATCGAGATTTCCTCGCGCCCGATGCTGTGGTCGACGAAATTCGGGAAACCCGGCGGCGGCTCATGATAGGCGCCGTTCGTGACCACAACCGATGAACCCGGCCCGCGCGACGTCTTTTGCGGCGCACCGGCGCAAGCGGCGAGCAGCAAAACGGTCAGCAGCGAAAAGGCGAGTCGGCGCATGAAGACGAAGGGAGCGGTAAACGCTCGTTTAATGGCGGACGATTTCGGGATGGTAGCCCGCCGAACCTGGCTCAGGCAAGAATTCTTGACAACTTACTTGAAGTTTGTGCGCTAAGTGTTGCCCAACTGGAACGCGTACTCAATAAAAAAGCCGCGTCCGGGCTGACCCGGACGCGGCTTCTAGCCGAAGCTAAAGCATTGAAACTTAAAGGATCTCCGACGCGTAATCCGCCAGGCGCGAACGCTCGCCGCGCGCCAGCGTCACGTGCCCGCTGTGCGCCCAGCCCTTGAAGCGGTCGACCACATACGTCAGGCCCGAACTGCCCTCCGTCAGGTAAGGCGTATCGATCTGCGCGATATTGCCGAGACAAATGATCTTCGTACCCGGACCGGCGCGCGTGACCAGCGTCTTCATCTGCTTCGGCGTCAGGTTTTGCGCCTCGTCGATGATCAGATACTTGTCCACGAACGTACGGCCACGCATGAAGTTCATGCTCTTGACCTTCAGGCGCGAGCGGATCAGTTCCTGAGTCGCGGCGCGGCCCCATTCGCCGGCGGCGTCGTCGGTTTTCTGCAGGACTTCGAGGTTGTCGTCGAATGCACCCATCCACGGCTGCATTTTTTCCTCTTCCGTACCCGGCAGAAAGCCAATGTCTTCACCGACCGGCACCGTTGCACGCGTCACGATGATCTCGTTGTAGCGCTTGTCGTCGAGCACCTGGGCAAGACCGGCCGCGAGCGCGACCAGCGTCTTGCCGGTACCGGCCTGACCTAGCAGCGTGACGAAGTCGATCTCCGGATTCATCAACAGGTTCAGCGCGAAGTTCTGCTCGCGGTTGCGCGCCGTGATGCCCCACACGTTGTTCTTGTGGTGGCCGTAGTCACGCAAGGTTTGCAGCAGCGCCGTCTTGCCGTTCAGCTCGCGCACCAGCGCATGAAACGTCGGCTCGCCGTTCTGCGGTTCCAGATAGACGAATTCGTTGACCAGCATCGAGGCGCACAGCGGACCCGTCACGCGGTAATACGTGGTGCCGGTTTTGGTGTCCTGCCAGCTCTCCATGCCCTTCGCGTGCTTGGTCCAAAAATCCTGGGGCAGCGCGCGGATGCCCGAGTACAGCAGATCGCTGTCTTCGAGTACCTGGTCGTTGAAATAGTCTTCTGCGGGCAGGCCGAGTGCATGCGCCTTGATGCGCATGTTGATGTCTTTCGACACCAGCACGACCTGGCGATCCATCCGGTCGCGCTGCAGCGCACGCACTACGCCGAGAATCTGGTTGTCGGCCTTGCCTTCCGGCAGACCTTCGACCGGCTCGATGGCGTTGAGCTTGGTCTGGAAGTACAGGCGCCCGGACGCCTCACGGCTGCCGAGACGCGCCAGCGAAATGCCGTCCGAGATATTGCCGGCGTTCGCCACCAACGCGTCCAGCGTGCGGCTCACCTGCCGCGCGTTGCGCGCGACTTCGGACATGCCCTTCTTGTGGTTGTCGAGTTCTTCCAACGTCATCATCGGCAGATAGACGTCGTGTTCCTCGAAACGGAACAGGCAGCTTGGATCGTGCATCAGCACGTTCGTGTCGAGCACGAAAAGCTTCTGCATTTCGAGCGGGTCTGCGGCTGCGCCGCGTTTCTTGCTGGTGCCGCGCGTGCTGGGTGCTACGGCTGCGGGCGTGCTTGCGGCCGGATCTTTCGCGCTTGGCGCGCGCGCGACGACCGGCTGCGATTTGGCAGCAGGCGCAGAAACAACGGTCGGCTCGGCTTGCGGACGGGCAGCGGGAACCGGTTGCAGCAATGCGGCGGTCTGCTTCGATTTGCGACCGCGCGCGCCTGCGTCGCGCGCCGGTGCAGCTTGCTCGACGGATGCAGACGCAGTAGGGGAGGCCGACGATGCCGGCACGGGCCGCAACGTGGTCGCGGCATTGGCGGCGTGCGCCATCGGTGTGGCGACGTTCGCGCGGCCGTAATCGGCCGACTCTGCTGATTCCCCTCCGACTGCCTGTTTCTTCGCGGCGGAGCGCGCCGGCGTGGCGGCTTTGGCCTTGTATTCGTCAGGCGGCAGGAGATTGCCGAGCTTGCTGGGGGGGGTAGGCAAAGGCATGGTTTCCCTCGAATTAATCGGGTCACATTTCGTGCGCCGCCTGTCGCATTCTGCCGGTGCCAGTGAGTGCGCACGCAGTTTGCGCCCGGAGGCGCGCATTCGGTCTAGAGATGCCGGTTCGCCTGGTTTTCGATCGGCTCCTTAACGGAAGCGCGTGGCCGAGTGAACGCACGGCTCTGCGCAATTAAAAAAGCCGCCGCCCCGGCGTACGGGACAAGCGGCTCGCCTTCGGTTATCGCGTTGCGCCTCATGACTTCGACAGAGCCGACAAAACGGCCGTCAAGTCTGGCGCAGCGACGAAAAGTGTGGGGTGGACAGGCACTCATTGGAACCCAATATAACGCGCCTCAAAGCGCTTGTACAGCCTCCAGAATGTCATCGACATGCCCTGGCACTTTCACGCCGCGCCACTCCTGGCGCAGCACGCCTTCGGCGTCGATCAGGAACGTGGAGCGTTCGATCCCACGCACTTCTTTGCCATACATTTTCTTCAATTTCATGACGCCGAAGAGCGCACACAAGGTTTCCTCGGGGTCCGAGATCAACGGAAACGGCAGTTCGAGCTTTGCCTTGAAATTGTCATGCGAGCGCAGGCTGTCGCGTGACACGCCGAGAATTTCCGCCCCGGCTTTCCTGAACTTCGGATAAAGATCGCGGAATTGCAGACCTTCGGTCGTGCAGCCCGGCGTGTTGTCCTTCGGGTAGAAATACAGCACCACCTTCTTGCCCCGCAGTTTGGACAGCGTGATCTCGCCACCGGTAGCGGGGGCGGTAAAGTCGGGGATGGGTTGGTCGACTGCGATGGGCACGAGGTTCTCCGGTTGTTATGGCCGACGCCGCAGCACTTGCACTTGCACCCGCTGCGGCGTCGGCCTGGCATCGAGGCTTTCGGGGAGGGCGACTGGCGCGTGTGGTGGTCGCTCGCGCGGCGGCCGGGTCGTCAGTGCCGGCTATGGATTGGCCAGTCAGGGCTGGACAATCAACTCGCCGGAGCGGCCTGGAATTTCGCCCCATGTAACAGGGTACGATGGCAGCGTGCTGCGGTCTAGCGTGGCGTAGTAATCACCCATGGTCGCGAAGGTGTGGCCTTGCGCCCGCCAACCCTCCAGCAGCTGTTCGAAAATCGGTGCGAGCTTTTGTCCTTCGAGCTCCGCGTGCAGCGTGAACACCTGATCGTGCGGATTGTTTTCTGTGTGCTTCAACATCCATGCGGCGACGTTGTGCTCATCGACCCCATCCACACCCAGCACTTCGTCGAGCGTGGGCAGCGTGGTGGGCATTTGCACGTGCGACAGTTGCCTGCCGTCGACCACCGGCAGATACGGCGAGTGGCCGCGCCCGTCGGACGCGTAGTGCATGCCCCACGCGTCGATCTGCTCGAACGCATGCCCGTTCATCTGCCAGCCGGCCGCACCGTGCGTGACGGGCGGCGCGCCGAAGATCGCGACGAAGCGGTTGAAGCTCTTCTGCATCTGCTTCCCGGTCCATTCCTGGTCTTGCGAACGCACGTTGTCCTGCCAGTACACGTGGTCCCAGGTGTGGATGCCGCATTCGAAACCGGCCTCGTGAATCGCGCGCATTTCCGCCGCGGTTTTCACGCCGATATCCGGCCCCGGCAACAGCACGCCGTACATCAATTGCTTGATGCCGTAATGTTCGACCACTGAGGTGCGCGACACCTTCTTCAGAAAGCCCGGCCGCAACACGCGCCGCATCGCCCAACCGGTGTGGTCGGGCCCGAGGCTGAAGAGGAAAGTTGCGCGCGCCTTGAAGCGGTCGAAGATGCGCGCGAGATTCGGCACGCCTTCGCGGGTGCCGCGCAGCGTGTCGACGTCGATCTTCAGGACGATACGAGCCAAGGATCAGGCCTTATTGTTGTTCGACGAGGGCGCGAGCTTCGGCGACGTGACCGCGATACGCTTCGAAAATCTTGCGCAGCGCTTCGTCGAAGGTCGACTTTGGCGCCCAGCCGAGTTCCTGCATCGTGTTGTCGATCTTCGGCACGCGGTTCTGCACGTCCTGGTAGCCTGCACCGTAGTACGCACCCGAGGATGTTTCGACCAGCTGCACCTTCTTCGCGAGGTCGGCGTATTCCGGGAATTCGGCGGCCAGCGTCAGCATCTTGTGCGCGAGCTCGCGCACCGAGAAGTTATTGGTCGGGTTGCCGATGTTGTAGATCTTGCCCGTGGCGACACCGTCCTTGTTTTCGATGATCTTCATCAGCGCGCCGATGCCGTCGTCGATGTCCGTGAACGCGCGCTTTTGTGCGCCGCCGTCCACGAGGCTAATGTTCTCGCCGCGCACGATATGGCCGAGGAACTGCGTAACTACGCGCGAGCTGCCTTCCTTCGGCGTGTAGATCGAATCGAGGCCCGGGCCGATCCAGTTGAACGGACGGAACAGCGTGAAGTTCAGGCCTTCCATGCCGTAACCCCAGATCACGCGGTCCATCAGCTGCTTGGAGCACGCGTAGATCCAGCGCGGCTTGTTGATCGGGCCGTACGACAGTTGCGACTCTTCCGGGTCGAACTGCTCGTCCGTGCACATGCCGTAGACCTCGGAGGTCGACGGGAACACGAGGTGCTTGCCGTACTTGACCGCCGAACGCACGATCGGCAGGTTCGCTTCGAAGTCGAGTTCGAACACGCGCAGCGGTTGCTTCACGTACGTGGCGGGTGTGGCGATCGCGACCAGCGGCAGGATTACATCGCACTTCTTGACGTGATACTCGACCCACTCCTTGTTGATCGTGATGTCGCCTTCGAAGAAGTGCATCCGCTCATGGTTGATCAGGTCACCCAGACGTTCGGTCTGCATGTCCATCCCGAAGACTTCCCAATCGGTCGTTTCGAGAATGCGTTTGGACAGGTGATGGCCAATGAAGCCGTTCACACCCAGAATCAGGACTTTTTTCATGAGTAACGGGGAGTTTCGAGGGGAGTTTGGATGAGCCGGGCGAATTCGGACGGGGTAACGACAGTTTCGCTGCCGTCGCGCTGGTGCCGCAATTCGTGGATGGCGATCGAGCGACCGTCGCCGCATGTCGCGAAAATGGCATTATCGCTTACGTGCAGGCCCGGGGGCAAATCCGAGCGAAGCGCGCCGGGCGTGGCCAGGCGCGCACGGGCGATGATGAAACGGTGACCTTCGAGATCCGTAAACGCGCCGGGATAGGGCGGCGCGACCGCGCGGATCAGGTTGTAGACCTGCTGCGCGGGTTGCGTCCAGTCGATCCGGCCGTCTTCCGGCTTGCGCCCGCCGTAGTAGCTGCCGTGCGACAGATCGTTCGGCAGATGCGGCGCTTCACCCGCGAGCAGCGCCGGGAGCACGCGCCACAGCGTTTGTTCCGCGGCCACCGTGACCTTGTCGAACACTTGCGCGGCAGTGTCGTCGGGCAGGATCGGCACCGGCGTTTGCGCGATGATCGCGCCCGCGTCGGGTTTGGCGGCCATTTCGTGCAGCGTCGCGCCGGTTTCGGTTTCGCCGTGGATCACCGCCCAGTTGGTCGGCACGCGGCCACGGTACTTCGGCAGAAGCGAGCCGTGCATGTTGTAAGCGCCCCGTGCGGCTAGCGCCAGCAGGTCGACCGGCAACATGTGGCGGTAGTAGAACGAGAAGATGAAGTCCGGGCGCGCGGCGCTCACTGCGGCGCGCAGTTCCGGGCTCTTCGGATCGGCCGGCGTAACGACGGGAATGCCGTGCTCGGCCGCAACCGAGGCGACGCTGCCGAACCAGATGTTTTCGGTCGGGCTGTCCTCATGCGTGACGACCAGCGCCACGTCGACGCCACGCGCGAGCAGCACCTGCAGGCAGCGCACGCCGACGTTGTGATACGCGAAAACGACGGCGCGCGGCTTCATGGATTCGGGCCCTGATCGATCAGCGGCGCGGCCTGCACGGCTTGCACGACTCCCTGACGCGGCGCTTCGGTCACGGTGGTGCCATCGCGCTGCTCGAGAATTGTCTGCACCAGATAACGCGGACGCGCACGCACCTGTTGATAAATCCGGCCGATGTATTCCCCAAGCAGGCCCAGCGCGAAGATGATTACGCCAAGCAGGAAGAAGATGACAGCGAACAGCGTGAACACACCTTGCACTTCCGCGCCGATGATGAAGCGGCGAATCAGCAGCAGCACGAATAGTGCCGCGGATCCGAGCGACAGGATCACGCCGATGAACGACAGCCATTGCAGCGGCACGACCGAGAAGCCGGTGACGAGGTCGAAATTCAAACGGATCAGCGAATACAGCGAGTATTTCGACTCACCGGCAAAACGCTCTTCGTGCGCGACTTCGATCTCGACCGGATTCTGCGCGAAGGTGTAGGCGAGCGCCGGAATGAAGGTGTTGATTTCACCGCAGCGATTGATCGTGTCGATGATGTGCCGGCTGTACGCGCGCAGCATGCAGCCCTGGTCGGTCATTTTGATGCGGGTGATGCGCTCGCGCAGACGGTTCATCGCGCGCGAGGCCTTGCGGCGCCACAAGCTGTCCTGGCGTTGCAGACGGATCGTGCCGACGTAGTCGTAGCCTTCGCGCATCTTGTTGACCAGCTTGCTGATTTCTTCCGGCGGATTCTGCAGGTCGGCGTCGAGCGTGATGACGATCTCGCCGCGCGACTGCTCGAAGCCCGCCAGAATCGCCATGTGCTGGCCGTAGTTGCCGTTCAGCAGAATCACGCGGGTCGTGTCGGGCCGCGCGCGGAACTGATCGGCGAGCAGCGCGGGGGATTTGTCGCGGCTGCCGTCGTTGATGAAGATCACTTCATAACCGGTGCCGAGCGCGTCGAGCGCCGGGTAGAGGCGCGCGAACAGCGCGGCCAGCCCGGCTTCCTCGTTGTACACCGGGATGATGATCGACACTTCCGGTGCGACGGCGCGATGTTCCGAATAAATCATTTCCGCTTATTTTCCGTATTGTTCGCAAATTTCATTGACCGCGCGGCAGACCCGTTCCACGTCGCCCTCGTTCATCAGCGTGAACAGCGGCAGCGTGACCGTGCTGGCGCCATAGCGCTCCGCGTGCGGGAACATGCCTTCCCTGAAGCCCTTCGCGCGGTACAGCGAGAACAGGTGAATCGCCGGGTAGTGCACGCCCGAACCGATGCCGCGTTCTTTCAACTGACCCATGAAGCCGGCGCGGTCGATCGAAAGCTTGTCGAGCGGCAGCGTGATCAGGAACATGTGCCAGTTGCTGTTTTCAAAATCTGCCAGCGGCAGGCCGACGCCCAGTTTGGCCGCCGCGCCGCCTTCGAAGCCCGCGAAGTACGCGCGCGCCAGATTCTTGCGCTGCGCAATAAAGCGTTCGAGATGCGGCATCTGGCCAAGGCCGACGCGCGCGGCAACGTCCGTCAGGTTGTACTTGCCGCCCAGCAAGTCGCAGTCCATGCCGTCAAAGCCGGTGCGGGTGATGCCTTGCAGGCGGTACTTCTGCGCGAGGATCGCTTCTTCCTCGTTGTTCAGCACCAGTGCGCCGCCTTCGATCGAAGTCAGATTCTTGTTCGCGTGGAAGCTGAACGAGACGATATCGCCGAGTTTGCCGATGCGCTCGCCTTTCCACGTCGAGCCGAACGCCTGCGCGGCGTCTTCGATCACGCGCAGCTTGTGGGCGCGGGCAATTTCGTACAGCCGGTCCATGTCGACCGGCAGGCCCGACAGGTAGACCGGAATGATCGCCTTGGTGCGCGGCGTGATGGCCTTTTCCAGCAGATCCAGGTCGATGTTGCGGGTCACCGGATCGATGTCGACGAACACCGGCGTCGCGCCGACTTCGTAGACCACATTGCTGGTCGAGACCCACGACGCCGGGGTGGTGATGACTTCGTCGCCTTCGCCCACGCCGGCGATGCGCAGGCCGATTTCGAGCGTCGCGGTGCCGGAATTGAACGTGCGCACCGGACGGCCGCCACAGAACTCGGACAACGCCGCTTCAAACTTCTGGTTCTGCGGGCCGGTCGTGATCCAACCGGAGCGGAGCACGTCGACAACGCCCTGAATCGTCTCTTCATCGATCTCAGGTTTGACAAACGGCAAAAACGGGACTGTTGACTGGCTCATGAATGCTTCGCTCGATTGAAAGGGGCGCAACCTGGAGGGCGCGAAGTAGATCACAAACTACGCGCAAACCCAAGGCCACGACTAAAAAGGGCGCAACCGCCAAGCTTACCGCGGCCAAGCTTACGTTTTACTTAGCCGGCGGCGGTGTCCGGCTTTCCGTATCTTTTTCCGCCGGCATTTTCTCGGCGCGCATCAGCACCGGCAATAAACGGTAATAAATCGTGCCCGGCACAGCGCTGCTGCCGGGGGCGAGCCGCCTAGCTGCGCGCCAGGATGACCACACCGATCAGGATGACGCCGATCCCTACTAGCTTCTGTACCGACATCACTTCGCCGAATAGATACCACGCCGCGAACGCGTTGACGACGTATCCGAGCGACAACATCGGATAGGCGATCGACACGTCCACCCGCGAAAGTCCGATCACCCATACGCCCACGCTGATCACATAACAGGCCAGTCCGCCGATGATCGGTGGTTGGGTCGCGAGGCGAAAGGCGATGGGCAGGATGTTCGCACGGGTGAATTCGAAGTGTCCAACGGCATTCGTTCCGGCTTTGAGCAGCAACTGCGCACCGGCGTTCAACGTGACGCCTGCGAGGATACAAAACAGCGAAATCGGGTTCATCGAACGGTCAGTTCCTGAGATGGGGTCATTGTTGTGGTTTTTCCACTGGCGCGGGTGCGTCGGGCGCCGGTGCGTTCTGCGTCGCCGCGCCGGATGCGGGCTCGGGCGCCGCCGCGGGCTTCGCCACCACCACCCGGCGCGAGTCGCGCGCGATCACCTGCATGGGCAGCCCCTCTTTGAGCAGCCTGTCGTAAGTCGACGGCGGGATCAGCGCGAGCGCGTAGCGACCGGCCTTCCAGCGCTCGATCCACGCGTCGACCGTCGGCACCCATTTCTGCGGTTCGACGGATATGCCAAACGCCAGTTCGTCCGGATGTTCGACCATGATCATCGTGTGGTCGACGTAGAACGGCATCGTATGGTCGAGCACGCCGACCGAGTAGAACGGCGTATCGGCCGGCACCTTCGCAATCTCGGCCTTGATGGCGGGCGCGAGTGGCGCGCCGGAACTCAGGCGACCGAATACGTCGTGACCCGTGCCTGCGATCGTGCCGAGCAGCAGCCACGCCGCGCCGAAGCTCGCGACGGCGCCAAGGGTGCCGGCGCGGCTGCGGCGGTTCAGCCACAGCGCGAACAGCGTGGCCACGAAGGCGGCGCCGAGCGCCGCCAGTACCCAGGTACGGTATTCGACGTACAGCTCGGTCGGGTTGCGCGCGCTGCCGAAGCGCGCCATGAACAGCGCGGCAAACGCGGCCACGACGAGAAACAGCGCATAGCCGGCCAGATGGCGGCGCAACTGGTCACGGGTGACGAGCGGCAGGTACATGCCGATAACCAGGGCGATCGACGGCGCGATCGGCAGCGTGTACGAGAGCAGCTTGGAGTGAGATGCGCTGAAGAACAGAAAGATGAACGCGGTCCACACCAGCATCAGCGTGACCGGCGCGAAGCCGTTCGGCTGGCGCGGCAGGCGCCACGCATGGCGCACGCTCTGGAAGGTCACCGACAACCACGGCAGGAAGCCGACCAGCAGCACCGGCACGAAATAGTAGAAGGGCCCCGGGCGGTTCTGTTCGGGCGTCAGATAGCGCTTGAACTGTTGAACGATGAAGAAGAAGTTCAGGAATTCCGGGTTGCGCTGCTGCACCAGCACGAACCACGGCGTGACGATCGCGAAGAACACGATCAGGCCGCCGATCAGATGCAGACGCTTCCATAGGGCCCAGTCGCGGGCGACGAGGGTGTACAGCACCAGCACCGCACCCGGCAGGATCACGCCGACGAGTCCCTTGGACAGCACCGCCAGCGCCATCGCCCCCCAGCACACCCACATCCATGCCCGCACGTTGGCCGTCGGCAGGCTGGGGCGCTGCGCCAGCAGCAGCGCGCAGAGCGTCAGCTCCATCCAGAACGACAGGCCCATGTCGAGCGTGTTGAAGTGGCCCATCAGGTTCCAGTACGGCGACGTGGCCAGCACGATCGCCGCGAACACGCCGGTCGCCGCGTTGAACACGCGCGCACCGGTGAAGCCGATCAGCAGCACGCCGGCAAAGCCCGTCAGCGCGGTGTAGAGCCGCGCCTGCCATTCGCCGATGCCGAACCACGCGAACGTGAGCGCGTTGAGCCAGGTTTGCAGGGGTGGCTTCTCAAAATACTTGTAGCCGTTGTAGCGCGGCGTGATCCAGTCGCCGGTGACGAACATTTCGCGCGCCATTTCGGCGTAGCGGCCTTCGTCGCTCGGCAGCAGATGCCGCCAGCCGAGCGGGATGAACCAGATCACGGCGAGGGCCAGCACCAGCAGCAGGATCGTGGTGCGATTGAGCGGTAGCCTCGTCGGCGTATCGTTCATGAATTTCAACCTTTTTGGCGACGCCGCGTAGGCGGCGACGCAGTGTTATTTGAAAATGGCGATCGCCAGCATGGCGCCAATGGCGCGCAGTGTACGTTATCGGCCGTGGCGCGGCCAGGGCGCGCGGCCGGTCCGGAGACGCGCACGCGGCGGCCGCCATGCCTGGTGGCCGGTGCCCGTACTTCAAGCAGACGCCCGCTGCCCGGCGCCATCAGGCTTCGATCAGCAACGCGGCCGCGACCTTGCGGCCCTCGGACATCAGAATGTTGTAGGTGCGGCAGGCGGCCTTGAAGTCCATCGTTTCGACGCCGATGCGTTTGGCGGTGAGCGCGGCCGTCAGGCGCGGATGGGGAAAGCGCAGCCGCTCACCGCTGCCGAATATGACCACTTCCGGCGCGGCGTCCACCAGCATGGCGAAGTGCTCGGCGCTCAGAGCTTCGAACGAGGACACGGGCCAAGGAGTGACGGGGGCTTCCGGCAGCAGGAGAATGCTGCCGACCTGGCGCACCAGATTGATTTCGACATAGCCGGCGCCGTAACCGGTGACGGTGTTGAGGGCGCCGCTGGAGTCCTGATGTAATTTCAAATTCGTTTTCCGAAGTCGTCGTGAGACATCATGCGTGTTGGCGGCCTGACCTGGCAGAACGGAAGCAGGGCGGTTTGACGCGAGTGGGACACGCGAGTGGCACAGCGAGTGACACAGATGCGGCCGAAAAGGCTTGCCGTTGCGGTTGGTGCATTGCGGAAGTCGGCCAAAATCCGCTAAATTATAACTTTTTAGCCGCCTTGCGGCGCCCCTCGCTCGAGTGCCACCTCATGTGCTGTCATAAGCCGCCCTGAGGGCACGGGCGCGGCCCATCGGCTACCTGCCCTGGTTCTGCTCGCATTTCGTCTGCTTTTCTCGTCTCTGACGGGCGTGCCGCGTCATAATTCCCCGTATCGGCGGACTTGCCCGGGTCCCGGTTTTTCCGCTCCCGCTTGTTCGCCCAAGCCCATCAACAGGATGAAGTGCCCGCCGTGAAACCGATTCTCAAATCCAACAAGTTGTTGAATGTCTGTTACGACATTCGCGGGCCTGTCCTCGAACATGCGAAGCGGCTCGAAGAAGAGGGCCACCGCATTATCAAGCTGAACATCGGCAATCTCGCGCCGTTCGGCTTCGACGCGCCGGATGAAATCATCCAGGACATGATCCTGAATCTGCCGGGTTCGTCCGGCTACTCGGATTCCAAGGGTGTGTTCGCCGCGCGCAAGGCGATCATGCATTACACGCAGCAAAAGGGCGTGCATGGCGTCGAACTGGACGACATCTACATCGGCAATGGCGCCTCCGAGCTGATCGTGATGGCGCTGCAGGGCCTGCTGAACGACGGCGACGAAGTGTTGCTGCCCGCGCCGGACTATCCGCTGTGGACCGCCGGCGTCAGCCTGTCGGGCGGCACGCCGGTGCATTACATCTGCGACGAATCGAACAGCTGGATGCCCGATCTGGACGACATTCGCGCGAAAATCACGCCGAATACGCGGGCGCTCGTTGTCATCAATCCAAACAACCCCACCGGCGCGCTGTACTCGGACGAACTGCTGCTCGGCCTGATCGAAATCGCCCGCCAGCACGGCCTCGTGATCTTCGCCGACGAGGTCTACGACAAGATCGTCTATGACGGCAAGAAGCACACGTCGATGGCCGCGCTCTCCGAAGACGTGCTCACCGTCACGTTCAACAGCCTCTCGAAGAGCTACCGCTCGTGCGGCTACCGTGCCGGCTGGATGTTCATTTCGGGCCTGACCGGCGAGAACCGTCGCAATGGCAAAGACTACTTCGAAGGGCTCGGCATTCTGGCTTCGATGCGCCTGTGCCCGAACGTGCCCGGCCAGTACGCGATCCAGACCGCGCTCGGCGGCTATCAGAGCATCAACGACCTGATCGTGCCGAGCGGGCGCCTGTACAAACAGCGCGAACTCGCGTATGACATGCTGACGGCCATCCCCGGCGTGAGTTGCGTGAAGCCCGAGGCGGCGCTGTATATGTTCCCGCGCCTCGATCCGAAGATTTATCCGATCCAGGACGATCAGCAGTTCATCCTCGATCTCCTGCTGGAAGAGCGCGTGCTGCTGGTTCAAGGCACCGGTTTCAACTGGAAGACGCCGGATCACTTCCGCGTCGTGTTCCTGCCGAACGTGGACGACCTCGCGGATTCGATCAACCGGATCGCGCGCTTCCTCGACGGCTACCGCAAACGCCACACGGTTTGAGATGGGCGGCGCGCCCGGCGTGCGCCGCTGCCAGCCCCAGTTTCCTTTTAATCCCTTACTCGAAAACACACGCTGCATGGAACCGATCAAAGTTGGACTGCTGGGCTTCGGCACGGTAGGCAGCGGCACCTTCACGGTACTGCGCCGCAATCAGGAAGAAATCAAACGCCGCGCGGGCCGCGGGATTGAGATTGCGCGCATTGCCGTGCGCAATCCCGCCAAGGCGACGGCGGCGCTCGGCAGTGAAGCCGGCACCGTGGCGCTGACCGATGACTTCAATGCGGTGGTCGACGATCCGTCGATCGATATCATCGCGGAAATGATCGGCGGCACGGGCGTGGCGCGCGACCTCGTCCTGCGCGCGATCAAGAACCGCAAGCATGTGGTCACGGCCAACAAGGCGCTGCTCGCCGTGCACGGTACAGAGATTTTCGAAGCGGCGCGCGCCAACGGCGTGATGGTGGCGTTCGAAGCGGCAGTGGCCGGGGGCATTCCGATCATCAAGGCGCTGCGCGAAGGGCTCACGGCCAATCGCATCCAGTACATCGCCGGCATCATAAACGGCACGACGAACTACATCCTCTCGGAGATGCGCGATCGTGGGCTCGATTTCGCGACCGCGTTGAAGGCCGCGCAGGAGCTGGGTTACGCCGAAGCCGATCCGACTTTCGACATCGAAGGCGTCGACGCCGCCCACAAGGTGACGATCATGAGCGCGATCGCGTTCGGCGTGCCGGTGCAATTCGATAAGGCGTACGTCGAAGGCATCAGCAAACTGGCTGCGATCGACATCAAATACGCTGAAGAACTTGGCTACCGCATCAAGCTGCTTGGCATCTCGCGCCGCACGGACAAGGGCATCGAATTGCGCGTGCATCCCACGCTGATTCCGGAAAAACGCCTGCTGGCGAATGTGGAAGGCGCGATGAACGCGGTCGTCGTGCACGGCGACGCGGTTGGCTCTACGCTGTACTACGGCAAGGGCGCGGGTGCGGAGCCAACGGCCTCCGCCGTGGTGGCCGATCTGGTCGACGTGACGCGTCTGCATACGGCGGACCCGGAGCATCGCGTGCCGCATCTGGCGTTCCAGCCGGACAGCCTGTCGAGCACCCCGATCCTGCCGATCGACGAAGTGACGAGCGGCTACTACCTGCGTCTGCGCGTGGCTGACGTGACGGGCGTGCTGGCCGACATCACGCGCATCCTGGCGGATCGGGGCATTTCGATCGACGCGCTGCTGCAGAAGGAATCGGAGCAGGTCGACGCGAACGGTAAGGGCGAAACCGACATCATCCTGATTACGCACGAAACGGTTGAAAAGAACGTCAACGCCGCGATCAAGACGATCGAAGCGCTGAAGACCGTTGTCTCGCAAGTCACGAAGCTGCGCATGGAAGCGCTGAACTAGGCCGAATATGAACTACCTCTCTACGCGCGGCGCCGGAGCCGGCGAGCGCCATACGTTTTCCGACATTCTGCTGGGCGGTCTTGCGAAAGACGGCGGCTTATACCTGCCGGCGGAATATCCGCGCGTCACGGCTGACGAACTGGCGCGCTGGCGCACGCTGCCATACGCGGATCTCGCGTTCGAAATCCTGTCGAAATTCAGTGACGACATTCCTTCCGAAGACCTGCGCGCACTGACGCGCAAGACCTACACGGCCGAGACGTATTGCCACGTGCGCGACGACGAAAGCGCCGCGCAGATCACGCCGTTGAAGACGCTGGGCGTCGAGAACGGCGCGCCGCTGTCGCTGCTGGAACTGTCGAACGGTCCGACGCTCGCGTTCAAGGACATGGCGATGCAGCTGATCGGCAACCTGTTCGAGTACGCGCTGGCCAGACACGGCGAGACGCTGAACATTCTGGGCGCAACCTCGGGCGACACCGGCAGCGCAGCGGAATACGCGATGCGTGGCAAGAAGGGTATTAGCGTTTTCATGCTTTCGCCGCACAAGAAGATGAGTGCGTTCCAGACCGCGCAGATGTACAGCCTGCAGGACCCGAATATTTTCAACATCGCGGTCGAGGGCGTGTTCGACGACGCCCAGGACATCGTGAAGGCGGTCTCGAACGACCACGCATTCAAGGCGAAGTACAAGATCGGCACGGTCAACTCGATCAACTGGGCGCGCGTCGTGGCGCAGGTCGTGTATTACTTCAAGGGCTACTTTGCCGCGACGAAGTCGAACGACGAGCGCGTGTCGTTCACGGTGCCGTCGGGCAATTTCGGCAATGTGTGCGCCGGTCACATCGCGCGCATGATGGGTCTGCCGATCGAGAAGCTGGTGGTCGCGACGAACGAAAACGACGTGCTCGACGAGTTCTTCCGCACCGGCATTTACCGCGTGCGCAAGGCGGCAGAGACATACCACACGAGCAGCCCGAGCATGGACATTTCGAAGGCCTCGAACTTCGAGCGTTTTGTGTTCGACCTGCTGGGCCGCGACCCGGCGCGCGTGCTGCAACTGTTCCGCGACGTCGAAGAGAAGGGCGGTTTCGATCTGGCGGCGAGCGGTGATTTTGCGCGTGTGAAGGAGTTCGGTTTCGTATCGGGCCGCAGCAGCCACGAGGACCGTGTGGACGCGATCCGCGACGTCTTCGAGCGTTACGACACGATGATCGACACGCACACGGCAGACGGCCTGAAGGTGGCGCGCGAGCACTTGCAAGCGGGCATTCCGATGATCGTTCTGGAGACGGCGCAACCGATCAAGTTTGGCGAAACGATCCGCGAAGCGCTGCTACGCGAACCGGAGCGCCCGGCCGCGTTCTCGGGCCTGGAATCGCTGCCACAGCGATTCGAAGTACTGCCGGCAGACGCACAGCGCGTGAAAGACTTCATCGTCGCAAACACAAGCGAGTAACACCGTGAGCATCGAGCGCGACGGCGTCGCGCTCGATGCGGCGAGAGAGATTGGTTTGAAGAAGTACGCTTCGGCGCGCGCAGCGCCGCCGGAAGTATGACACCCTTGTCACTGGCGCATGCCGGTGCACGAACCCAGATTCCAGATGCACCACCACCCGCGGCAGACCACGGGCCTCACTTGGCATGAGCGGTTTGAGCCGCTTTCTTCGCTTATCTTTCTTTGCGCCCGCAAAGAAAGTAAGTGCCGCCCCGCACAGGGGCAACGCTAATAGACCACTAACAATTCAAGGAAAGGCACCAAAGCCAGATTAACAAGATCACCGCCGCAGGCAACCAAAAAAAACAATCGCCGAGCAGGCAAAAAAACCACCATAACACCTACCCGCCACCGACCATCAAGATCGACCGCTACAATATTCCTTTAACCAGTGGTTTCGAGACCAGAAGATGTCCACCCCAACGCCCCGCGCCCCGATGCTCTCCACCGCCGAAGCGTTGGCGACCCTGCTCAGCGCAGCGAGCCCGATCACCGGCACGGAATCGATCCCAACGCTAGACGCGCTCAACCGCGTGCTCTCGGCAGACGTAACGTCGCCGCTCGACGTCCCCCCCATGAACACCAGTTCCATGGACGGCTACGCGATCCGTACAGAAGATCTGGCAACCGATGGCAACCGCCGCCTGCCGGTCTCGCAACGCATTCCAGCCGGCCACGCACCCGAGCCCTTAAAACCCGGCACGGCAGCCCGCATCTTCACCGGCGCCACGGTGCCGCCGGGCGCCGACGCCATCGTGATGCAGGAGCAAACTGAGGCCGCCGGCAACGAAGTCACGATCCTCCACAGCCCGGCACCTGGTGAATGGATCACGACCCAAGGCGCGGATATCCGCAGCGGCTCGATCATCCTTCCAGCGGGTACGCGCCTGACGCCGCAAGCATTAGGACTCGCCGCGTCAGTCGGCTGCGCCGAGCTCCAGGTGCGCCGCCGCGTAAAAGTCGCCGTGTTCTTCACCGGCGACGAACTGACCATGCCTGGCGAACCGCTGAAACCCGGCGCGATCTACAACTCGAACCGTTTCACGCTGCGCGGGCTGCTGGAAAAACTAGGTTGTGAGGTGACCGACTACGGCATCGTCCCCGATAAACTCGACGCGACCCGCGCGACGTTGCGCGAAGCCGCGCAAGCGCACGATCTGATCCTCACCTGCGGCGGCGTGTCGGTCGGTGAGGAAGATCACGTCAAACCGGCAGTCGAGGCCGAGGGGCGCCTGTCGATGTGGCAGATCGCGATGAAACCCGGCAAGCCGCTCGCCTTCGGCGCAGTGCGCCGTGCCGCGCAGCACGCAGATGCGGCTGCATCAGCCGAGACCTTCTTCATTGGCCTGCCGGGCAATCCGGTCTCCAGCTTCGCCACCTTTTTGCTGTTCGTTCGCCCGTTCGTCCTGCTTCTGGCCGGCATGCAGACGGTGGCGCCGCGCGCGCTGTTGCTGCGCGCGGATTTCACGCAGAAGAAGGCTGACCGGCGCAACGAATTCCTGCGCGCGCGGATCAATCCGGCCGGCGGCCTCGATCTGTTTCCAAATCAGAGCTCGGCCGTGCTGACCTCGACCGTGTGGGGTGACGGTCTGATCGACAATCCGCCGAACCACGCGATCAGCGCCGGTGAGACCGTACGTTTCATCCCCTTTTCCGAATTGCTGAACTGAGGCCGGCAACGGCCGGTGGCTTTCCGATGAAGATTCAACTCCGATATTTTGCAAGCGTGCGCGAAGCGCTCGAAACCTCCGATGAAACGGTCGATCTGCCGGACGGCATTGCGACCGTCGGTGACGTGCGCGCCTGGTTGCGCGTGCGCGGCGGCATCTGGGCCGACACCCTCGCCGAAGGCCGCACGTTGCGCATGGCCTGCAATCACGTGATGACCGATGCCGGCACGCGCATCACCGAAGGTTGCGAGGTCGCGTTCTTTCCGCCCGTCACTGGCGGTTGAAACGCGCCGGATCGTCGCTAAAAAACCTACCAAATCACGCTAAACTTCGCCAAGCCGCCCAGGAGCCAGAGATGCCCGTTCGTGTCCAGACGGAAGATTTCGACCTCACCACCGAGGTCGCTGCGTTGCGCGCGCGCAATCCGAAGATCGGCGCGGTGGCCTGTTTTGTCGGCACCGTACGCGACCTGAACGACGGCAGCACAGTCGAAACCATGGAGCTCGAACATTATCCGGGTATGACGGAGAAGTCGCTGGAAGCGATCGTCGTGAGCGCACGCGAGCGTTGGCCGGGGATCGAGGTGCTGATCGTGCATCGGGTCGGCAAGCTTTATCCGCTCGACCAGATCGTGCTCGTAGCGACCACCGCCGCGCATCGGGGCGACGCCTTCGCGTCGTGCGAGTTCGTGATGGACTACCTGAAGACCCAAGCGCCGTTCTGGAAGAAAGAGAAAACCGAAGAGGGCGAGCGCTGGGTGGATGCCCGCGTCGCCGACGACGCGGCGCTGGCCCGTTGGGGCATCGAACCGGGTAACCAGGACGCGGATTAGGAAGGCGCTGGGTTTCACAGGCACTGAAGCCGGCCGGGGCGGCGTGCTCAGGACGCTTCAGCGCATCTTTGTCGCGTGCCCGGGTGCCATCATCAGGCCCCCAGAGCGCATCATGGACTTCATGCAGCCCTGAGGCGCCTCCCGGCACTTCCATCAATCAGTCTTCGCCTTGCTGATGATCCTCGTCGGGAACGGCTCACCATGTCGCCGCGTCGAGGCGCCCGGAGCATGCGGTTCGTGCGGGTCATCGTCGCGCGGACGCTTCGGCACGACGCGCTCCAACAGCGCCTGCTGCTCCGCCGGAATCTTGTAATCCCAGCCGAAGCGACTCAACTGCAAACTCTGCGCGATACGCAGCGCCGGCTCCATGAAGCGGACCGCGGCAGCCGGCTGATAGCGCGACTCCACCGTATCCAGAAACAGATATAGCCAGCGGCTGAAATGCTGCGGCTCGACGCCCTCGAGCGGCTGGTGCGCCTGCTGCACATTGCCGCGGTATTGCTTCGCGCCCAGCACAAGACTGCCCCAGAAAGTGCACATCTTGGGCAAGTGGTCGTCCCAACGGCCCGCCAGCGTCGCGTCGAACACGGGGCCCAGAAGCGGATCGGCACGCACACGGTCGTAAAAGCCGTAGACAAGCTCGCGAATATTCGCCTCAGTAGGTTCGGCGTTGCGCTCGACAACCGCTGCAGTGGGAAAAGACGGATTCATGCAAATTCCAGATAATGTCTTTATTCATTATGAATCGCCACATGGCGCCACAGACCGTCAGGAATGGCCTCAAACTGTGCCTAAACGAAAGGAAGTAGGCCACGAATGCCCCGCTTTTCGTATGAATGGCCTGTCCGGGAAACGTTACCATTACTGCCGAAAGACAAACACCGACTGTCAGCGCAAAATAAGAAAACATGCGTATCGCCAGCATCTTATGGCGAAGCGACGGCCCCCGGCAACCCTTGCATCGACGCGGTTATCCCCCGGATCGCGGCTTGCGCTCATCGTGGCACCTGCACTTATGAGACTGACCGACTATACGGATTACTCATTACGCGTCCTGTTGTACCTCGCCGTCCGCGGCGAAGGCTTATCGACCATTCAGGACATCTCGGACGCGTACGGGATATCCAAGAACCATTTGATGAAGGTGGTGCAGCAACTCGGCGAACTCGGCTGGGTCGAGACGGTGCGCGGGCGTAACGGCGGCCTGCGGCTCGCTGAGCAAACCGGCGCGTTGACCGTGGGTGAGATCGTGCGGGCCACTGAAAGTGACTTTGCGCTGGTCGGCTGCTTCCCGGACCAGCACAGTGAGCGCCGGGCCTGTGTCATTACACCGCACTGCCGTCTGCGCGGCGCGCTCGAGGCGGCGCGCAACGCGTTCCTGGCCGAACTCGACCGTCATACCATCGGCGAGGTTGCGGAGCCGCACGGTCCGCTGGCGGCGCTACTCGGTTTAAGCAATGTCATCCCGATCGTGCCGGTCGCTTCTGCTGGGGGCGGCACGCCGGCCTCCTGAAACCTGCGGGCAAGTTCTCGCGCGTCAAATGTTAAATAGTTGTTGCTGATTGCAAAAAAGCGCTTGAAACCTGCGTAAAACGCCTCAATTTGGTGGTAATTGAAATTGGAGGTCTCTTGATGAGAATCGACAAACTTACCACTAAATTCCAGGAAGCACTGGCCGACGCGCAGAGTCTCGCCGTCGGTCACGACAATCAATACATCGAACCGGTTCATGTCCTGTCGGCGCTCGTTGCCCAGCAGGATGGGTCGGCGCGTTCGCTGCTCTCGCGTGCCGGCGTGCATGTCCAGGCGCTGCAAACCGCGCTGAACGATGCCATCACGCGCCTGCCGCAAGTGCAGGGCACCGACGGCAACGTGCAGATCGGCCGCGAACTGACCGGCTTGCTGAACCAGGCGGACAAGGAAGCACAAAAACTCAACGACACGTTCATCGCGAGCGAGATGTTCCTGCTCGCGGTTGCGGACGATAAAGGCGAGGCCGGCCGTCTCGCGCGCCAGCACGGCCTGTCGCGCAAGTCGTTGGAAAGTGCGATCGCGGCGGTGCGCGGCGGTTCGCAAGTGCATAGCCAGGACGCCGAAAGTCAGCGTGAAGCGCTGAAAAAGTACACCGTCGACCTGACCGAGCGTGCGCGGGCAGGCAAGCTCGACCCTGTGATCGGCCGCGACGACGAAATTCGCCGTTCGATCCAGATCCTGCAACGCCGCACCAAGAACAACCCGGTACTGATCGGCGAGCCGGGCGTGGGCAAGACCGCGATCGTCGAAGGCCTTGCGCAGCGTATCGTCAACGGCGAAGTGCCGGAAACGCTCAAGGGCAAGCGCGTGCTGTCGTTGGACATGGCGGCTTTGCTGGCCGGCGCGAAATACCGCGGCGAGTTCGAAGAACGCCTGAAGGCCGTGCTGAGCGACATCGCCAAGGACGAAGGCCAGACCATCGTGTTCATCGACGAGATTCATACGATGGTCGGTGCGGGCAAGGCCGAAGGCGCAATGGACGCCGGCAACATGCTCAAGCCGGCGCTCTCGCGCGGCGAACTACATTGCGTCGGCGCCACCACACTCGATGAATATCGCAAGTACATCGAGAAGGACGCCGCACTCGAGCGTCGCTTCCAGAAGGTGCTGGTCGACGAACCGTCGGTCGAGGCGACCATCGCGATCCTGCGTGGTCTGCAGGAAAAGTATGAACTGCATCATGGCGTCGATATCACCGATCCGGCGATCGTCGCGGCAGCCGAGCTGTCGCATCGCTACATCACCGATCGTTTTCTGCCGGACAAGGCCATCGACCTGATCGACGAAGCCGCTTCGAAGATCAAGATGGAAATCGACTCGAAGCCGGAAGAGATGGATCGGCTCGACCGTCGTTTGATCCAGTTGAAGATCGAACGCGAAGCCGTCAAGAAGGAAAAGGACGAAGCGTCGCAAAAGCGTCTGCAGCTGATCGAAGAGGAAATCGAGCGGCTGGATCGCGAATATTCGGACCTCGAAGAAATCTGGACCGCGGAAAAAGCGGCGGTGCAGGGCAGCGCGCAGTTGAAGGAAGATATCGAAAAAACGCGTGCGGAAATCATTCGCTTGCAGCGTGAGGGCAAGCTGGAGAAGGTCGCCGAGTTGCAGTACGGCAAGCTGCCAGGTCTTGAAGCGCAGTTGAAGGAAGTGACCCAGGCCGAAGCGAAAGAGCAGAACAACCCGACGCGTCCGCGTCTGTTGCGCACGCAAGTCGGCGCGGAGGAAATCGCTGAAGTTGTCTCGCGTTCCACCGGCATTCCGGTGTCGCGCATGATGCAGGGCGAGCGCGAAAAACTGCTGCAGATCGAAGAGAAGCTGCACGACCGCGTGGTCGGTCAGGACGAAGCGATCACCGCGGTGGCCGATGCGATTCGCCGTTCACGCGCGGGTCTCGCGGATCCGAACCGGCCGTATGGCTCGTTCCTGTTCCTTGGGCCGACCGGCGTGGGTAAGACCGAGCTGTGCAAGGCGCTGGCGTCGTTCCTGTTCGATTCGGAAGATCATCTGATCCGTATCGACATGAGCGAATTCATGGAGAAGCATAGCGTCGCGCGTTTGATCGGCGCGCCGCCGGGCTACGTCGGCTACGAGGAAGGGGGCTACCTGACCGAAGCCGTGCGCCGCAAGCCGTATAGCGTGATCCTGCTCGACGAAATCGAGAAGGCGCATCCGGATGTGTTCAACGTCCTGCTGCAAGTGCTCGACGACGGCCGCATGACCGACGGCCAGGGCCGTACCGTGGACTTCAAGAACACGGTGATCGTGATGACGTCCAACCTCGGTTCGCAGGTGATCCAGGCGATGGTCGGCGAGCCGCAGGAAGCGGTGAAGGACGCGGTCTGGGAAGAAGTGAAGCTGCACTTCCGGCCCGAGTTCCTGAACCGGATCGACGACGTCGTGGTGTTCCATGCGCTCGACCGTTCGAACATCCAGTCGATCGCGCGGATTCAACTGCAACGTCTGCATGAACGGCTTGCCAAACTCGACATGCAACTGGTGGTGTCGGACGCGGCGCTCGAACACGTTGGCAAGGTCGGCTACGATCCGCTGTTCGGGGCGCGGCCGCTGAAGCGCGCCATCCAGCAGGAGATCGAGAACCCAGTCGCCAAGCTGATACTCGCCGGCAAGTTCGGTCCGAAGGATGTGATTCCGGTCGAAGTGGAAGACGGCAAGCTGGTGTTCGACCGCGTCGTGCATTAAGCGAAACGCATTGGGCTGCGTATGGAGCGGCAGTGGTTGGGCCGTTCCAGCCAACGTTAAAAAGCGGCAACGAAGGTGACTTCGTTGCCGCTTTTTTTCGCCTGCTTTCGTCTGCTACAGGGCGGTGACGGGTGACGCAGCTTACGCGTTGCCCTTGCCGAACAGCGCCGACAGGCCGCCGAGTGCGCCCAGCACGGTCGTCGAATTCAGTTTGCCTTCAGCGGGGACTTCGCCTTCGGGCGTCGCTGCGTTGACGACGTGCGGCAGAATCTGCGACAGCAGACCGGTGACCTGATCTGGTTGTACGCCGGCCTTCGCCGCGAGGTTGGTGACGACGTCCGACCCAAGCACGCTGTGCAGAGCGTCGGGCGAGATTGCCTGGTTCTCGCCGTTGCTGACCCACGACGACACGATGTCGCCGAGGCCCTTTTCCTTGAAGCTGCTGATCAGGCCATTCAGGCCGCCCGGCTGGTTATTGACGAATTCCAGCGCGGCTGAAACGAGGGCTTGCTGACCACCGCCTTCAGGCGATTTGCCAACCAGGGAACCGATAGTGTCGAGTAGGCTCATGACGGTCTCTCTTGAATGCCGACCCGTGTTTGACGAGTCAGCGGGTGAA
The DNA here is from genome assembly GCF_046026675.1 of Paraburkholderia sediminicola. Classification (GTDB taxonomy): domain Bacteria; phylum Pseudomonadota; class Gammaproteobacteria; order Burkholderiales; family Burkholderiaceae; genus Paraburkholderia; species Paraburkholderia sediminicola_F. The sequence continues at coordinate 1,900,974 of NZ_JAQQEY010000001.1, forward strand.
AACGCCGCGCGGTCGCACGGCGCCGGTGGAAGGAAGGTAGACGGAAGCGGGGCCGCGCTTATGTGTGCATCACGCGCGTATCGCACGTGACCAGCGCGGCCGCCATGCGGCCGGTACTCAACCCGATTTACGCCCCGCCAGAGGCTGCCGCAGCCGATGCAGCCTTGCTCTTCTTCGCCTTCTTCTTCGAAGCCTTGGTGCCGGATGCGTCGGTCGGCGCGCTGGCAGCGGCCGCTGTGGCCGGTGCGGAAGCTGCCGCTGCGTCGGATGCCGCGGTCTTGCTCTTCTTCTTCGACTTCGACGCTTTGGTGCCGGATGCCTCGGCAGGCGCCGCTGGTGCTATTGTCGTGGCCGCGGTGGTCGCCGCAGGAGCGGCCGTCGGCGCCGCCTTGGTGCTGGTGGTGCTACTGGACTTCGAGGCAGCCTTGGCGCCCGTAGGCGGCGTGGACGCGCCGTTGATCGTCAGGCCGGCCGCCTCGAGATTGGTTACCGATTTGGTGCCGATGCCTTTGACGCGGGTGGCGAGATCATCGGCATCCTTGAACGGGCCATTCTTGGTGCGTTCGTCGATGATCGCTTTCGCATGCACCGGGCCGATACCCTTGACCGATTCGAGCGCCGCTTGATCGGCGGAATTCACTTCGACGGCCGCCGCAAATCCGGCCGACAGCGACAAAGCCAAAGCAACGCAAAGCATCAAAAGCTTCTTCAGCATGGCAAGCACTCCATTGAGGGCAAAAAAAGTTAGCCGCAAAGGGAAAACTCGGGACGACGCACCCTGTCAGCAGGCGCTGCGCTTAAGCATAGAACAAATTGCGCGCCCTTATTTGCAAACGCCGACGATTTATACCGATCGATTCATGACAAGTAAATCAGGCTGGACAATATTTGAAGCTTTTGCCTGGCGATTAAGCAGTTATGAGTTTATCGGTCCACCCTAAATAACGACAAGGCAGATAAATGACAGCGCCTTCTACTTGACTTAGAGTGCACTCGAAGTCCTAACCTGAGTTCCGTCATGTCGAAAATGTCAAAAGCACTCACCATCGGCGAGGTCGCCGCAACGATCGGCGTCTCCGCTCACACGCTGCGTTATTACGAGCAGGCCGGCCTGATTCGGGCGGTCGGGCGTACGCAGGCGGGGCATCGCCTGTATTCGCCGGCCGATCTCGACTGGCTGCAGTTCGTGATGCGTCTGAAGGCGACCGGCATGCCGATCGCCGGGATGCAGGCGTTCGCGGCACTGCGGGCAGAAGGTCAGCCTACGGTGGGCGAGCGCCGCGAGATGCTGGTGGCGCATCGGGATGCGGTTTTGGCGCGGATCGCCGAGTTGCAGAGCAATCTCGGCGCGATCATCGACAAAATCGCCTACTACGAGACCGCTGAGCGACAGGCCGCCGCGAGCACGCCGACACGACAGATCGACGAAACCCAATCACTTTCGCATTCGGATGAGGACTCACCATGGAACACGCACAAAACGATCGTTACACCCGAGGCTGGGACAAACTGAAGGAAATCGACGGCTCGGCCGGCGAGCAGGTGATCGCCGCGCTTGCGCCGATCGCGCCGGATTTCGGACGTCTGTTGATCGAATTCGGTTTTGGCGATATTTACAGTCGGCCGCAACTCGACCTGCGCGCGCGAGAAATCGCGACGATTGCCTCGCTGGCGACGCTCGGCTGCGCGCAACCGCAGTTGAAGGTGCATATCGAAGCGGCGTTGAACGTCGGCTGCACACGCGAGGAGATCGTCGAGGTGTTCATGCAGATGGCGCTCTATGCGGGCTTCCCGGCGGCGCTGAACGCGCTGTTCGCGGCGCGGGAGATTTTCGAGCGACGCGATCTGGTGTTGGAGGAGCGGCAGGCGCCGAACGAGGCGCAGGCGGCTTGAGGCAAGAGAGAAGGGCGGGCGGCAGCAGGGTGCGGCCGCTTTTTTATGGGGTCCAAGATGCAACTAACGGTCAGCTGTTGTGTGACACTCCGATGTAGTGCTGAGGGCATGGCCTGAAAACCTGGCTAGCATGGGTGGGGCCTTTCCCTTCGGTATTGTGCGGCGGCTCCCACAATCCGGTCGAACGATCCCGACAATCTGGCAAGCCCAGCAAGCCGATTGGGCCCACAAGTCCCTCAAGCCGCCGAATCCACCCTAACCGCCGCCTCGGCGCGCAAATACCGCTTGCTCACGCCGCGCCAGTACAACAGCAAGCCGATGCCGGCAATCGCCAGGCTCACCGTATTGGCGACCCAGAAGCCGCGCGCGCCGGTCAGCCATTCCGGCGTGGTACCCGTGACATTGAAGCCGAGCAGATAGCCGCCGCCGAGCCCCACGCCCCACAGCGCAACTGCATAGATAACGGTCGGCACGACCGCCACCTTGTACGCGCGCAGCACGAACGCGGTGGTGATCTGCAACGCATCGAACACGTGATAGCACACGACGATCAGCACCAGCGGCATTGCCGCCGCCGCGACCTGCGCGTTCGGTGTATAGCCCTCGATCACGTAGGGCCGCAGCACCAGCACGATCGCGCCGTAACAGCAGGCGATCGCCACGGCCATCATGATTCCGTGCCGCGACAGCGTGCGCGCTGCTTCCGGGCGATGCGCGCCGAGCGCCTGGGCGACCAGCGTCGACGAGGCAATCCCGATCGCCAGTGGTGTCATATAGAGCACCGCACCGATGTTGCCGGCGATCTGGTGGCCGGCGAGCGTCGTCGTGCCGAAGCGCGCAATGAAAAGCGCCATGAACGTGTAGGAGGTGACTTCGATCAGGTACGACAGACCCATCGGAATGCCGAGGCGCAACTGCGCCGCCTGCCGGCGCCAGACCGGCCAGCAGAAGTGCGCAAAGATCGCGAACGGCTTGAACACGTCGACGCGCGTCAACAGCAGCATCCCCACGACTGCGAGCCCCCAGTTGATCGTGGTGCTGGCAAGCGCGCAACCCGGTCCGCCGAGCGCTGGCACACCGAGTCCGCCAAAGATGAACCACGTGTTGAGCGGCACCTTGAGCAGCAGTGCGCCGATCTGCAGGATCATCACGAGCCGCGGTTTGCCGACGGCATTGGTGATCGAGCTATAGACGCGAAAGGCCAGGCCGGCCGGCAAGCCAAACGCCAGAATCTGCAGGTAGGCGACCGTGCGCTCATGCAGCGCTTCGGGCACGCGCGCGAGCTGCAGCACGCGCCCCGGAAAATAGAGAATCAGAAAGCCGATCACGGTCAACGCAAGCGCGAGCCATAAGGCCTGGCGCACTTCCTCTCCGATCTCGGTATAGCGGCGCGCGCCATAGAGTTGCGCGGTGATCGGTTGCAGCGCGGTGAGGATGCCGGTCAGACCGATGTAGACAGAAATGTAGATCGACGAGCCGAGGCCGAGCGCGGCGAGATCGACGGCCGAATAGCGGCCGACCATCGCCGTGTCGATCACGCCGAACGCGATGATCGCCAGTTGGCCAATCAGCACGGGCCATGCGAGCCCGGCGATTTTCCGTACGTCGGCGAACATGCTCAGTCCAGCTTCTTATGCCAGCTGCGGCGTTTGACGACCGGCGGCTTCGGGCGGTCGATCCGCACGTACAGGCGGAAGCGTTCGTCGCGGTCGGCCACGCGGCGGCCTTCCCACACCAGCTTCCACACGAAATCCGACATCGCGCTCGGGTCGCCGAAGTCCTGGGTGTCCTGACGCAGGATCACATCGCAATCCTGGTTGAATGAGAAATGCATATCGCCGAAATACGCGAAGGTCGCGATCTGGGCGTTACCGAGGCGCACCGGCGAGATGCAGGTGTAGTCCTCCGGCAGATGGCTCGCGATCTGCTCGGCGACGTCCTTATAGGTCCGGCTGTAATTGACAACCGGTAGCCACAGCGTCATCAGCAGCACCCACATCAGCGTCGTGCCGGCGCTCGAGAGCACGACGCTGCGCCACAGGACTTTCGGATGACGGGCCAGACGCCATTGCACCAGCACGAACCAGCAGATCGTCACGGCGACCGCGCACACGAACGACAGGACCTTGAACTGCGGCGCAAAACCCGGAGCGAGACGCGCGAGGTTGCGCGCGAGCGGATGCGGGAAACCGGTTAGCCCGGCCGCATACACCAGCCAGACGAAGCTGCCGAGAATCGTGAAGCTCAGCAGCGCGAACCAGTCGATCGCATTGATCGCGCCGCGTTTGAGCGTGGGCAGCGCGAAGGCGGCCAGCACCGCGAGCGGCGGCAGCAACAGCATGTAAAGCCGATTCGACTGATGGCTCTGCAACACGACTAGCACGAGCAGCGGCCCGATCACCGACAGCGGCATCGCCACGTGCGGCGCGCGCCGCAGACCCGACCAGCTGAACCACGCCCAGAGCGCCAGCGGCCAGGCCGGCCACGTGAAGAGCGGCAGGTTCTTGAGCGCGTAGGCGGCCACTGAGCCAGGCGGCCCGGCGAACGACGACAGGCTGACGTGCACCCATTGGTTCAGGTACCAGACGGCGTCGTCGGGAAAGGCGGCGAGCGCGGCGATCGGCCACGCGACCGACAGCACGAGCGCCACCGGCAAACCGGCCAGCAGTAGCCAGCGCGTACGCGCTTCGCGCACGATCAGCGCCATTGCAAGGGTACCCAGCAACAGCGCGCCGACCAGCACCGGGCTGCTTGACAGCGTGACGAGGCCGAGCGCCAGGCCCCAGATCAGCGCACCCTGAATGGGCTTGTCGATCATTCGCACGAGCCCGTACACGAGCATGGCGATGCCGAAGAATTGCGCGAGCTGCGGCGTGGTTTCGTGGCCGCGTTCAGCAAGGCCGAAGCAGGCGAGCAGGATCAGCAGTGCGCCGTCGGCGAGGGTGCGGCCGTAGTCGCGCGGCTCCGGTTCGCCGCCGAATGCGTATTTGAACGGCTGCACTTCGGCGCGCCGGCCGAGCAGGTAGGCCGCATACCAGACAAACGCGCAGCCCGCGCAAAACAGCAGGCCGGTGAAGACGCGTGACGCGTTGCTCGCGTCGACCCACGGCGCGAGCGCGCGGATCGCGCTGGCGCCTAGCCAGTAGCCGAGCGGGCCGTCTTCTGTCATGTATTTGCCGACCAGATTCGGCAGCAGCCAGTCGTGCGCGCTGCCGTTGGCCATCGTCCACATGACGCCGAAGCCGGCTGCGTCCTCGTTCTTCCACGGATCCCGGCCGAACAGGCCGAAAAATGCGTAGACGATACAGATGGTCAGCAGCAGCCAGCGCGGCAACGCACTGGTCGCGGAGGCAGTGAGGCGAACGGCAGGTCTCATGCGGTGTGTGGATATCGGATAGGCGGTGCAGCCGGGACCGGACGGATCGTCCGGCGGGAATGGCCAATTTGGAGCATCCGGCATTGTAGTCGTGCCGTGCGATGCGCGTCACGGCCGGTAATGGCTCGCAACGTCATTGGGGTGCCTGTAACACGGCGTCGCGGTGAGCGGCGGGGTGTAACCTGGCGTCCGGGGTAAGGAGACAAAGAGGCGAGACAGAGAAGCGGAGACAAAAAAGGGCAGCTCGCGCTGCCCTTTTTTGCTGCTGCTTCGTTGCGGGCCAAGGCCGGCGACGAGGCGGGTATTACTTCGCTGCTGCCTTGCCGGTAGCGCGCGAGCCGAACTTCTTGTTGAACTTCTCGACGCGGCCTGCCGTGTCCATGATCTTTTGTTGGCCGGTGTAGAACGGATGCGATTCCGACGACACTTCGATCTTGGCGAGCGGGTAGGTCTTGCCGTTGAATTCGGCGGTTTCACGCGTCTGGATGGTCGAGCGCGTGATGAACTTGAAGTCGATCGACATGTCGACGAACAGGACTTCGCGGTAATCCGGGTGAATGCCTTCTTTCATGGTCTTTCCTTTAATCTGGCGGTAGCCAACCCGCGTGCAGCCGCTACGAATGCGGACAGCATCTAGGCGCGAGCCACTTGCCTATGGTCGAAAAACGGCGATTATGCCAGAAAATCAGTCGCTTGACGACCTTTCTACTAGCTTTTTGGTAGCTGTTTGCCTCGTTTTGGCCACGTTTTTGTCGCCGCCGCGCCGGTTCTTATCGGGTGGATAGGCGGGGTGGCAGCCCTTATCCGGCGGGCGCTTGCGCGGCGGCGGCAGTCAAGTCGGAGCGAATGTCAGCCCGACCCGCGCCGGATCCTGCCGGTAGTACCGCGCCAGCAAGCGGTATAGCTCGGGATACTCCGCCTCGAAAGCCTGCGGCTGGACGAACAGTGCCTCGCTGCAAACGGCAAAAAATTCCGATGGATGGTCCGCCGCGTACGGATCGATCAGGGAATCGCGTTCGAAACGTGCCCAGCGGCGCTCCGGCACAGCGTCGACTTTGGCGCAGAAGTGGTCGTAGGCATGATCGAAAACGTCCGCCCACGCTTGCGTGTCGAGCGGTGCATGCCAGCGACGCATGAGCGGAGGATGGCCGTCCGCCTCGCCGGTCAGCATGTCGATCTTGTGCGCGAATTCGTGAATCACGACGTTGTAGGCGTCCGAGCCGTCCGTCATCTGTGCGTCTTCCCACGAAAGAATGACGGGGCCGCCTTCCCACGCTTCGCCGCTCGCGTCGTGTTCGACCTCATGCACCACGCCGTCTTCATCCTCGACCGTCTTGCGGATCACGAACTCGCCCGGATAGACGATCACGCCGACCCATCCACGATACAGATCAAGGCTCAGGTTCAGCACCGGCAAACACGCTTGCGCGGCGATCGCCACGGTCATGGCGTCGGTCAGTTCGAGTTCGTGCGCGGTTGAAAATTCTTTTTGCGCGATGAACAGGCTGGTCAGCTCGCGCAGACGCACGCGATCCGGCGCCTCGAGGTGGGCGAGGAACGGCAGGCCGTCGAGTGTGGCTTGCCAAAGCGCGTCTTCGATCGCGTAGTCGCGCAGCGCGCGGTCGCGGCGGTGCGTGCCGAACCATTGCGTGAGTTTCGAGAGCATGGCCTGATGAAACCCTTAGTCGATCTGTTTTTGCCACGCGGCGAAAAAACCGCCGCATATCGCGATGCCAATCAGGAAGTAGAAGCCGTCCAGCGACGCCAGAAAACTGGCCTGCTGCGCAACCGTCCGGCTGATTTCCACTATCGCAAGCGAATGCGCCTCGGACGCCGAGCGGCCGGCGGCGCTAAAGCCGCTGGTCAGCGCCGCGAGCGAATTCTGGAACACCGGATTGTACGGATTCACGAACTCCGCGAGGCGAGCTTGATGCAGCGCCTGCCGATGTTGTTCGACGATGATCACGGAGGCCGTCGCGAACGAGATCGTCAGTTGCCGCACGATGTTTTTCAGCCGGTAGCCGTGCGTGAATTCTTCAATGGCGAAGATTCTAAACGTCAGATTGGCGACCGGCAGCACGATGAACAGTAACAGCAAGCCGCGCAGCAGCATCGGCACGATCAGCGCGGCTTCGCCCACGCCTGGCGACATGCGCGTCATCCATGCCGCGGCGAATGCTGCCACCGCGAAGCCCGGCACGATGATCCACTTCTTACGCGGCAGGAGCTTCGCGTAGCGCAGGTAGATGAACAGCGCGCTCGCAGAAATCAGCGACGTCACGCCGACCAGTCGCCCGGCATTCTCGACCGGATAGCCGAGGCCGCTCTCGAGAAAGCGCGACGTCAGATAGCTGAACACCGTCGAGATGTAGTAGTAGAACATGTACAGCACGAGCCCGACCTGAAACACCTTTTCGCGCAGCGCGTGCAGACGCATCAGCGGTGCGGGATGGTGCCATTGCTGGTACGCGAACCAGCCGAGCGCGACGATGCCCATCACCGTCAACAGAATCAGCCCCGGCGAGGCGCTGAACAGCTGGAACCTCACTTGTTGCATGACGATTTGCAGCGCGCCTTGCGCGAACGCGAAGATCAGGTAAGGCCAGAAGTGCGCCGCGCCGCGCTCTTCCGGCAAGCGGTTGCCAGTGTCGGGCAGTGCGAGCAGGGCAAGGATGGCAAACAGCACACCCACCGGCGCGGTACAGGCGAACAGCGCACGCCAGTCGAAATGCGCGACCAGTTGACCGCCGATCAGCGGCGCGAGCGCACTGCTCAGCACGATCAGCACAAGAAAAGCGCGCGTCGCCGCGGGTCGCTGCTGCGGCGTAAAGCTCATCTGGATCAGGATGCGGCAGGTGCCCATCATCGGCCCGATGAAGTAGCCTTGGAATCCACGGGCGAAGGCGAGTTCGATCGATGATTCGCACAATGTTGCGGCGATCGCGCCTACTGAATAGAGCAGCATGCAGCCGGCCACATAGCGCCGGTAACCGAAACGCTCGACCCACCATTGCTGCTGCAGGATGCCGAGCACGGCCGCCACCGCATAGGCGCTCGACGCCCATACCAGTTCATCCGGTGACGCATTGATGCCGCCCGCGATGTAGCTGGTGAAAAACGAAAAGATCGCGTTGTCGAAATAGTCGAGGCCGGTGACGACGGCCAGCACCCATGGGAAAAAATCGCCGCGCAGTTTTGCGGCGCTAAACAACGGTACACGAGGGGACGCGGCGCTCATGCAGATTTGTCTGGCTCTGAGGCACCGGGTGCTGCTTCATCCTGCGTCTTCCGGCGTTTCGCGGACGGACCCGCGGCCGTGGCGTGCGCGTTGCGCCGTTGCTCAAGCAGAACGTCGGCATTTTCTCCCGCGAGGCGGCGCTCGAGATAGTCGAGATCAGGCGCCAACTCGGTCCGCAGCTTCTGTGCTTCCTTGAGTTCTCGGCGCATCGCTTCGATGCGCGTGTCGAGGGCGTCGACCTGTTGCGCGAGGGCATCACGAATCTGCTGCAGCGATTCGTGCGAGTAACGGTGGCCGCCGTCGACGGCTTCGAGCGGGCGCTTGAGCATCTCGGTGATGCCATGGAGCGAGAAACCGAGTGAGCGCAAACGCAGAATGCGGCCGAAGCGCTTGAGGTCTTCTTCGTCGTACAGCCGGTAGCGGCCTTCGCTCCGGCCAGGCGAGACGAGGCCGCGCTCCTCGTAGTATTTCAGCGTGCGCGGTGTGACGCCGAGGCGCTCGGCGGCGTCTCGCACGGTCAATAGAGTGGGCGAGTCCTTTGACATGGGCGTTGGCGGGTTGGATTGATTAACGGCATTATAGTACAACGTGTACGTTCACGTTCAGGTTGGCAGAGTTGCCGGTGTTTGAGTGAGCGCGGTGGTTGTGTATCGTTGCAGATGCCGCGGGCGAAAAAAAACCGCTCGTTTGCAGTGAGCGGTTTTCTTGTGCGTTGCGGTTGATTACTTCTGGTGCAGCCTTGGGGCCTAAGCCTAAGCCTTAGCTGCCGCCGCCACGACGCATCATGTCGAAGAACTCGGAGTTGCTCTTCGTCTGGCGGATCTTGTCGAGCAGGAATTCCATCGACTCGACTTCGTCCATATCGTGAATGAACTTGCGCAGCACCCAGATCTTTTGCAGGACTTCGGGCTTGATCAGCAGTTCTTCACGGCGCGTGCCGGACTTGTTCAGGTTGATCGACGGATAGACGCGCTTTTCAGCAAGACGACGCTCCAGGTGCACTTCCATGTTGCCGGTGCCCTTGAACTCTTCGTAGATCACGTCGTCCATGCGGCTGCCGGTTTCGATCAGCGCCGTGCCGATGATGGTCAGTGAGCCGCCTTCCTCGATATTGCGCGCCGCGCCGAAGAAGCGCTTCGGACGTTGCAGCGCGTTCGCGTCGACACCACCCGTCAGCACCTTGCCCGAGGCCGGCACGACAGTGTTGTACGCCCGCGCGAGACGCGTGATCGAGTCGAGCAGAATCACCACGTCGTTCTTCATTTCGACGAGGCGCTTGGCTTTCTCGATCACCATTTCGGCGACTTGCACGTGACGCGCTGCCGGTTCGTCGAACGTGGAGGCGATCACTTCGCCGGCCACCGAACGCTGCATTTCGGTCACTTCTTCCGGGCGTTCGTCGATCAGCAGCACGAACAGCACGACATCCGGATGGTTTTGCTTAATGGCGTGCGCGATGTGCTGCAACATCACAGTCTTGCCGGACTTCGGCGACGCAACCAGCAGGCCGCGCTGACCCTTACCAATGGGCGCGATCATGTCGATGATGCGGCCCGTGACGTTTTCTTCGCCACGCATTTCACGTTCGAGCAGCAGCACCTTGTTCGGGTGCAGCGGCGTCAGGTTTTCGAACATGATCTTGTGCTTCGAGGCTTCCGGCGGCTGGCCGTTGACCTTGTCCACCTTGACCAGCGCGAAATAGCGTTCGCCGTCTTTCGGCGTGCGCACTTCGCCTTCGATCGTGTCGCCCGTGTGCAGGTTGAAGCGGCGAATTTGCGACGGGCTGATGTAAATATCATCCGTGCTGGCCAGATACGAGGTTTCCGGCGAGCGCAGGAAGCCAAAGCCGTCCGGCAGCACTTCGAGCGTGCCGTCGCCGAAGATCGTGTCGCCCGCTTTGGCTCGTTTTTTTAGAATGGCAAACATCAATTCCTGCTTGCGCAGGCGGTTTGCACTTTCGATCTCGAGGCCGTTGGCCATCTCGATCAATTCGGACACGTGCTGAGTCTTAAGCTCGGATAAATGCATACGGAGAACCCGCAGGAGAAGGTGCGACGAAATGAAATCTGGGAGGAGAGTGAGCGGAACCGCTCAAGGACTTACACGTCTTTTCGACGTTTTGCGGATTCTAGCATAGCACACGCCAATTTCCGTCAGTACGACGGCATGGCATCTTTCTTATTAAGCGTGTTGTCGCTGGACAACACGCCTATAACAGCGCGCCTGAAGGTCGCGAAGGCCTGGGGCGCGCCGATGCGACCGTTTTACAGGTTGCCGTCGAGGAACGCGGTGAGTTGCGACTTCGACAACGCGCCGACCTTCTGCGCGGCGACAGCGCCGTTCTTGAAGAGGATCAGCGTGGGGATGCCACGCACGCCGAACTTGACCGGCGTCGATTGATGCTCGTCGACATTGATCTTGGCGATTTGCAGGCGATCGGCGTAATCCTTCGCGACTTCGTCGAGGATCGGCGCGATCATCTTGCACGGACCGCACCATTCAGCCCAGAAATCGAGCAGCACGGGTTTATCGGATTTCACGACGTCCTGTTCGAACGATGCGTCGCTAATATGCTTGATTGATTCGCTCATTGTATGAATACCTCTATCGGTTCGAGGCCCGCCTGAATTGCTCGCCACGATACGTCAAAATCTAGGGAAACTTCCGTTCGCTTTGCCGCAATCGGAGCCTTACCTGCGCACGCTCGAAAGAGCCGAAAGACCCATTCCAGAATGCGCGGAAAGCTCGCGGTTGCGGGTCATCCGTACGGCAGTTTAGCTTAATTCGCTATGCGTTGCCGGTGGTGATAGTACTCATCAAGGGCAGTGGGGCCAACGGCTGCCGGTGAAGTGCCACTACGTTCTGATAACCGCGACGCAGCTTATCTGGTGACTGGCAGCGCAAACTCAAGTGACCTGGACGCGTCATTCGAGGGGACTGTCTATATGGTACGAAGCGCCTGATTCGGCGCGTCGATGCCGGTTTGGTCGTATTAACAGTCGCGCGACGGGCCAAGCGGTGATAGAATGTTTCGTGACGGGCCTCCTCGCATGGAGGGATGGTCAACCTGGTCAGGTCGGGAACGAAGCAGCCACAGCCGTTTTCCACCAGTGCCGAGGGTCAGGCTCGTCACCCTCCTTTTTCTGCTTTTCCTCTGCCGCACCTCTCATCTTCTGTTTACCCCAAGCGCTGTCACGCAGACGCAGCAGTGGCATTTTTCGCGCGCTTCATCTATTTTTTTCTATCGGTCCGTTAGCCTGTTTCAATGAAGCGGCAACACGCGTTCGCGCGCCGTCTCGATTCGGTTTTGCGCGCCATCGTTACTGATACAATTTCCGGATGACCTATCAAGTTCTCGCACGCAAATGGCGGCCGAAGGATTTCGCTTCGCTCGTCGGACAGGAGCACGTGGTGCGCGCGCTCACGCACGCGCTCGACGGTGGCCGTCTGCATCATGCCTATCTGTTTACGGGCACTCGCGGCGTCGGTAAAACCACGCTGTCGCGCATCTTCGCCAAGGCGCTGAATTGCGAAACCGGCGTGACCTCCACGCCGTGTGGCGTGTGCCGCGCGTGCCGCGAGATCGATGAAGGCCGCTTTGTCGATTATGTCGAGATGGACGCGGCGAGTAACCGCGGTGTCGACGAAATGGCGGCGTTGCTGGAGCGTGCGGTTTACGCGCCGGTCGATGCGCGCTTCAAGGTCTACATGATCGACGAAGTGCACATGCTGACCAACCATGCCTTCAACGCGATGTTGAAGACGCTGGAAGAGCCGCCTTCGCACGTCAAATTCATTCTTGCTACCACCGATCCGCAGAAGATTCCGGTCACGGTGCTGTCGCGCTGTCTGCAGTTCAATCTGAAGCAGATGCCGGCCGGGCACATCGTGTCGCATCTCGAGCACATTCTCGGCGAAGAGAAGGTGCCGTTCGACGCCCAGGCATTGCGCCTGCTCGCGCGCGCGGCCGACGGCTCGATGCGCGACGCGCTCTCGCTGACCGATCAGGCGATCGCCTATTCGGCCAATCAGGTGAATGAAGAAGCGGTGCGCGGCATGCTCGGCGCGCTCGATCAAAGCTATCTGATTCGCCTGCTCGACGCGCTTGCCGATGGCGACGGCGCCGCCGTGCTGTCGGTCGCGGACGAGATGGCGTTGCGCAGCTTGTCGTTTTCGACGGCGTTGCAGGATCTGGCGAGCTTGTTGCACCGAATCGCGTGGGCGCAGTTCGCGCCGTCGTCGGTGTTGGACGAGTGGCCGGAAGCGGCTGATCTGCGTCGTTTTGCCGAGGCGTTGAGCGCCGAGCAGGTGCAGCTGTTCTATCAGATTGCGACCATCGGCCGAAGCGAACTGGGTCTTGCGCCTGACGAATACGCTGGTTTCACGATGACGCTATTGCGCATGCTGGCGTTCGAGCCCGCGCCCGCCGGTGGTGGTGGCGCGGCTGCGGCGCGAGCGGCAGGGCCGGCGGGGGCGGGTGGAGCTAAACGCACCGGCTCGCCGGCGGTCGCTGCACAACAGGCGGTGGCGTCGTCGCGTGCGGTTGAAGCAGCCGCTGCCGTGCCGGTGCGCTCCGGGAATCCGGTGGCAGAAGCGAAGCCTGCGATGCCGGATGCGCGGCACGCGGCGTCGGCGGAGCCTGCTGAAAATGCTGACACGCCGAAGCCCGCTAATGGTGAAGCAGCAATCGTTTCCACGTCCGCAGCTGCATCCGCATCGGCCTCTGGGGAAGCGAGCCCGGCGCAGGCGCACACGGCGCCTGACGTCATTGCCGCACCGGCTTCAGCGCCGTGGCAGGAAGAAGCGTCCGCCGAACCGGTTTTGAGCGATCCGGCGCCTGCACCTACGGACACGAGCGCGCCCCAAGTGGCACCGGTGCCCGAAGCGATGTCCTCGGCGCCGGCAGTCGAAGCGGCTGAAGCAACAAAAGTAACGACTGTGCCGGCCTCGGCGCCGGCGACTGAAGCGAACCAATCGATCGAGGCCACAAAGATAGCGGTTGCGCCGGCCCTGGTATCGACGGCCGAACAGGCTGAATCGATCACAGCAACAAGAATTGCGGCTGCGCCGGCCTTGGCACCGTGGGACGACGCGCCCATCGAGGCAGCCTGGAACGAAGCACCCGCTGCGGCCGCGCCTCAGGAATCGGCGCCCGCGTCTTCGCTCTCTGCTCCAGCCGCAGCCGTGTCCGCACGGGCAGAAGGGGCCGCGCTCGCGAGAGCATCGCAAGAATCGCCGCCCGCAGCCGACATCCCGCCGCGCCGCGCAGGCGGCGCGAGCGACGCGCTCAATGTATTGCGCAGCGCCGGCCTGAAAGTGTCGTCGGATCGTGGCCGCGCTACGGCGGCAGCTTCCGCCGCCAAGCCCGCTGCAGCCCCGGCCGCGCCGAAGCCTGCCGCACCCCGCGTGGTCGTCAATGTGCCGACGCCGGGCGCCCCGCGCCGCGCGCCGCAACAGGACGCCGCTCCTGCCGCACGTGCGCCTTCGCCACAAGCCCAGGAGCAGAACGGCTCGTCGAATGCACCGTGGGACGACATGCCGCCCGATGAATACATGCCGCTCACGGCAGCGGACGAGGGCTATTACGGCCTGCCGGACGACAACTACATGCCGGTGTTCGACAGTGGACCGGACGACGTCCGCGTGAACGCCACGCCTGCGTCGACCCCCGCACCCGTAGTCGACAAGCGGCCGTTGCCGCCCGCGGTGCCACTCGATCCGCTGGGTTTCCAGGGCGACTGGCCCGCGCTCGCAGTCGATCTGCCGCTCAAGGGCATTTCGTATCAGCTCGCGTTCAACAGCGAACTGATGGCACTCGAAGGCAGCACGCTGAAACTGAACGTGCCGGTGCCGCAGTACGCGGAAGCCTCGCAGGTCGCTAAACTGAAAGTCGCGCTCGCGGAAAAGCTCGGCCAGAACGTCGACGTATTGGTCGAAGTCGGTCCGGCACGCCGCACCGCGGCCGCACACGACGCCGCCATGCGCGCCCAGCGCCAGCAGGAAGCGGAGCGCGAAATCGGCGCCGATCCGTTCGTGCAGTCGCTGATTCGCGAGTTCGGCGCGAGCATCGTGCCCGGCTCGATTCGCCCGATTACGCAGGACGCCGGCCCGAACGGCGCGCCGTCCGCTCACTGATTCGCCGCGCCGTGCGGCGCACCCGATTTTTCGGATTTCACGCTTTCAAGAAGGAGCATGTCCATGATGAAAGGCCAACTCGCCGGGCTGATGAAGCAGGCCCAGCAGATGCAGGAAAACATGAAGAAGATGCAGGAGCAGCTTGCATTGATCGAAGTCGAAGGACAGTCGGGTGCGGGTCTCGTCAAGGTGACGATGACCTGCAAGAACGACGTGCGCCGCGTATCGATCGATCCGAGCCTGCTCGCCGACGACAAGGACATGCTGGAAGACCTGGTCGCCGCTGCGTTCAACGACGCCGTGCGCAAGGCCGAAGCCACCGCTCAGGAAAAGATGGGCGGTATGACTTCGGGTCTGCCGCTGCCGCCGGGCTTCAAGCTGCCGTTCTGAGCGACGTCGCTGCAGGAAGGGGCTCATGCCACGGCTTTGACCGCGGCGTGAGTTGAATACGCGAGCCGGGCTCGTTCCAAGGCCTGCCCAGTTCGCAGTTCCCGGTGCTTGCAAGTTCGCATCGGTGCATTTCAGTCAGTTCGGTCGTCGAGTTGATAGCAGCAACCAGAAACAACCGCATCGCCACCCGCATACCGGGCCATACCGGGCAACACCCACTTCGACACCGCCGATCCGTATGAAACAACCTTCCGCCTTGTCGGCGCTCGTCGAAGCGCTGCGCGTGCTCCCCGGTGTCGGGCCTAAATCCGCGCAACGCATGGCGTACCATCTGATGCAGCACGATCGCGACGGCGCCGAGAAGCTCGGCCGTTCGTTACTGTTCGCGACTGAACATCTGCAGCACTGCGAGAAGTGCAACACCTTTACCGAAGCGCAGATCTGCGAGGTCTGCCTCGATGAGGAGCGCGATCCGGCGTTGTTGTGCGTCGTCGAGACGCCCGCCGACCAGATCATGCTCGAACAGACGATGACCTATCGCGGCCTCTATTTCGTGCTGATGGGGCGGCTCAGTCCGCTCGACGGCATCGGCCCGAAGGAGATTCATTTCGACCGCCTGGTCAAGCGCGCGTTGGATGGCATCGTCAAGGAAGTCGTGCTCGCAACCAATTTCACGAACGAAGGCGAGGCCACCGCGCATTACCTCGGGCAGACGCTCAAGGCGCGCGGTCTTGCCGTGACGCGCCTCGCGCGCGGCGTACCGGTGGGCGGCGAACTCGAGTATGTCGACGCCGGCACGATCGCCCGCGCGATGCTCGACCGGCGCTCGATGTAGCGCGACGTAACCGGCAGCGCCATGTCGCGGCGCCTGCAATACCTGAGCGAGCCGGGCGGGACTGCTCCGCAACGCTCCCAGCCGCGCCGCGCCCGGGCAAGCACAGAACACAGAGGAGACACATGAGCGTCAATCCCGACCCCAGTGCCACCGCCACTCCGAAAGGCCCGCTCGCCGGCGTCAAGGTGCTCGAGCTCGGCACGCTGATCGCCGGCCCGTTCGCCGCACGCTTTCTCGGTGAGTTCGGCGCCGACGTCATCAAGATCGAAGATCCCAAAGGCGGCGACCCGTTGCGCAAATGGCGCAAGCTTTATCCGGAAGTCGGTGGCACGTCGCTATGGTGGGCCGTTCAGGCGCGCAATAAGAAATCCGTCACGATCAATCTGAAAGCCGAAGAGGGCAAGGAGATCGTGCGGCGTCTGGCGAAAGAAGCTGATATCGTCGTCGAGAATTTCCGGCCGGGTTTGCTGGAGAAACTCGGCCTCGGTTATGACGTTCTGTCGGCGGAGAACCCCGGGCTCGTGATGGTGCGTCTGTCCGGCTACGGCCAGACCGGGCCCTATCGCGACCGGCCTGGATTCGGCGCGATCGCCGAATCGATGGGCGGGTTGCGCCACATCACCGGCTATCCGGATTTGCCGCCGCCGCGCATCGGTATTTCGATCGGCGATTCGATTGCCGCACTGCACGGTGTGATCGGCGCGTTGATGGCGCTGCATCACAAGCAGGTGAATGGCGGCAAAGGGCAGGTCGTCGACGTCGCGCTGTACGAAGCGGTCTTCAACATGATGGAGAGCGTGGTGCCGGAGTACGGCGTGTACGGGATGGTGCGTGAGCGCACCGGCGCGTCGCTGCCGGGCATCGTGCCGTCGAACACCTATCCGTGCCGCGACGGCAGCATTGTCATCGGCGGCAATAGCGATCCGATCTTCAAGCGCCTGATGATCGCTATCGAACGCGAAGATCTGGCGAACGATCCAGCTCTCGCGCACAACGACGGCCGCGTGCCGCGTACCCAGGAAATCGACGGCGCGATCGCCGCGTGGCTCGCCACGCGCACCATCGACGAAGCGCTCGCCGTGCTGAACGCCGCCGACGTGCCGGTCGGCCGGATTTACAGCGTCGCGGACATGTTCACCGATCCGCAATTCATGGCGCGCCAGATGATCCAGCGCTTCAAATGGCAGGACGGTCAGGAAATCACGCTCCCGTCGGTGACGCCGAAACTCTCGGAAACGCCCGGCGAAACGCGTTGGTTAGGCCCGGAACTGGGTGAACATACCGATGAAGTCCTGCAATCGCTAGGTTATGATTCTGACCACATTGCAAGGTTGCACGCGCAACAGATTGTGTGAGTGAGCGCGCGGCAAAAAGACAACAAAAGTTCGGAGACTAGAGACCATGCAACGCAGAACCTTCCTCGCCGGTAGCGCGGCGCTCGCGGGCGCCACGTTCGCCGCCACGCCGTTCGCTTTCGCACAGGGCAAACCTGAAACCACCAAGGTGGCGATCGCTGTCGGCGGCAAGAATCTGTTCTATTACCTGCCGCTCACGATTGCCGAGCGCCGCAATTACTTCAAGGACGAAGGACTCGACGTCGAAATCTCGGATTTCGCCGGCGGCTCGCAAGCGCTGAAGGCGGCAGTCGGCGGCAGCGCGGATGTGGTCTCCGGCGCGTTCGAGCACACCTTGCTGTTGCAGGCGCAAAAGCAGTCGTTCCGCGAATTCGTGCTGCAGGGACGCGCCCCGCAGATCGTGCTCGCGGTGTCGAAGAAGGCGATGCCGAATTACAAGTCGATCGCCGATCTGAAGGGCAAGAAAATCGGCGTGACCGCGCCGGGTTCGTCGACCTCGATCATGGCGAGTTTCGTGCTGGCGAAAGCCGGGTTGACCGCGAAAGACGTCGCGTTCATCGGTGTGGGTGCAGGGGCTGGCGCGATTGCCGCGCTGCAGTCGGGCCAGATCGATGCGATCGCCAATCTCGACCCGGTGATGACCAAGCTCGAACGCACCGGTGAGATCCGCGTCGTGTCGGACACGCGTACGTTGGCTGATACGCGCAGCGTGTTCGGCGGCGACATGCCGGCGGGGTGTCTGTACGCGTCGCAGAGCTTCATCACGAAGAATCCGAACACCACTCAGGCGCTGACCAATGCGATGGTGCGCGCACTCAAGTGGCTGCAAACGGCGACCGGCAGCGAGCTGATCAATACCGTGCCGGAAGGCTATCTGCTCGGCGACCGCGCGGTGTATCTGGACGCGTGGCAGCACGTGAAGGAGGCCATGTCGCCGGATGGCCTGATGCCCGCCGACGGCCCGGCCACGTCGCTGAAAACCCTGCAGGCGTTCGACCCGAACGTGCAGGGCAAGCCGATCGATTTGTCGAAGACGTGGACCAACGACTTCGTCAAGAAAGCGCTGACGACGGTCAAGGCCTGAGTGCCGTCGGTATGGGGCGAAGGACGGCACGTGCCGCATTCGCCTCGACCACCGTCGTCATGACGACATGACAAACCGAAATCGATCTTCGAAGCGAGTCGAACGATGACCGTTGCCGCCCTGGCGCTCGACAACATCACCTGCACCTTTGCTGCGCGGGACAATCGCGCGCAGCGCTATACAGCGGTCAAGGACACGACCTTGCGCATCGCGCCGGGCGAATTCGTCTCGGTGGTCGGCCCGACCGGTTGCGGCAAATCCACTTTGCTGAACGTCGGTGCGGGATTGCTGGAGCCGTCGACGGGAACGGTCAGTGTCTTCGGCGAACCGCTCAAGGGCATCAACCGGCGCGCCGGCTATATGTTCCAGGCCGACGCGCTGATGCCGTGGCGCTCGGCTATCGACAACGTGATGGCCGGGCTCTCATTTCACGGCGTGCCGCCGGCTGAAGCACGCAGCAAAGCCGACGAGTGGTTGAAGCGCGTGGGTCTCGGCGGTTTCGGCGATCGCTATCCGCATCAACTGTCGGGCGGCATGCGCAAGCGCGTCGCGATGGCGCAGACGCTGATCCTCGATCCGGACATCATCCTGATGGACGAACCGTTTTCCGCGCTCGATATCCAGACGCGTCAGCTGATGGAAAACGAGCTGCTCGACCTGTGGGCCGCCAAACGCAAAGCGGTGCTGTTCATCACGCACGATCTCGACGAAGCGATCTCGATGTCCGACCGCGTGGTGGTGCTGTCGGCGGGGCCTGGCACGCATCCGATCGGCGAATTCACGATCGATCTGCCGCGTCCGCGCGACGTCGCCGAAATTCGTGCGCATCCGCGTTTCGTCGAGTTGCATGCACAGA
This sequence comes from Paraburkholderia sediminicola, assembly GCF_046026675.1. Classification (GTDB taxonomy): domain Bacteria; phylum Pseudomonadota; class Gammaproteobacteria; order Burkholderiales; family Burkholderiaceae; genus Paraburkholderia; species Paraburkholderia sediminicola_F. The sequence continues at coordinate 1,920,136 of NZ_JAQQEY010000001.1, forward strand.
TCTGGAGCGTGCTGCGCGATGAGGTGCTGAAGGGTTATCAGCAGCAACTCACGGCTGTTTAAGCGGCGCGCGTAGTTGCGTCGCATTGCGGAGTGGCGTGACAGCACGTACGAATATCCGTAGTTGAATCCTGTGATGCGTCTCGAAGTTAAGTCCTGTTTGCTGCATCCTGTATTGGCGTCGATCAATCGTCTAAGGCAAACCGAGTCATGTGGAAGACGTTGCGCCCGAACCGGGCGAACCTGGTGATCTGGCAGTGGCTGCTGCTCGTGCTGTGCTTCGTACTCTGGTATGTGCTGACCAGTCCGACACTGCTGCCGGCGTTTTATTTCGACGACCCGAACAAGGCCGCATTCTTCTTCGGCGAGCCGCAGAAGGTGCTGCAACGCATCTGGGAGTGGTTCACGGGCGGCGAAATCTATCTGCACCTGTGGATCACGCTGGTCGAAACGGTGCTCGCGTTTGTGCTCGGCACCGCGCTTGGGCTCGGCGTCGGTCTGTGGCTTGCACTGTCGCCGCTCGCGAGCGCGCTGTTCGATCCGTACATCAAGGCTGCCAACTCGATGCCGCGCGTGATTCTCGCGCCGATCTTCGGCGTGTGGTTTGGCCTCGGCATCTGGTCGAAGGTGGCGCTAGGCGTCACGCTGGTGTTCTTTATCGTGTTCTTCAACGTCTACCAGGGCGTGAAGGAAGTGAGCCCGGTTGTGCTTGCCAACGCGCGCATGCTCGGCGCGAATCGCAAGCAATTGCTGCGTTTTGTCTATCTGCCAAGCGCGATGAGCTGGGTGTTTTCGAGCCTGCACACCTCGGTGGGCCTGGCGTTCGTCGGCTCGGTGGTGGGGGAATATCTCGGCTCGGCGCGCGGCGTCGGCTATCTGATTCTGCAAGCCGAAGGCACCTTCGATATCAATACTGTGTTCGCCGGGATTCTGGTGTTGACTGCGTTCGCGCTGATTCTGGACGCCATCGTCGGGATTGGCGAACGGCGGCTGATGAAGTGGCAGCCGAAGTCGGGTGATACGGAAAAGCTGTAGTCCCACATTCCCAAAGGCTCAACAAAAACGGCGTGTGGTTTTAAACCGCACGCCGTTTTCTGTTTTCTTGCCGCTCAAAGGAGCGGCTGCGTCAGCGCATTACGCCTAAGGCGTAATCACTATCTTCCCGATCACCCGACGCTCCGCCATATCGCGCAACGCGCGGCCGGTGTCTTCGAGCGAATAACGTTCCGACACGTAGGGCTTGAGCTTGCCCGCGCCGATCCAGCCGGTCATCTGCTCGAACGCGGCGTGATTGTGCTGCGGCTCGCGTTTCGCAAAGTCGCCCCAGAACACGCCGACCAGACTCGCGCCTTTGAGCAGCGTCAGGTTGAGCGGCAACTTCGGGATCTCGCCGTTTGCAAAGCCGACCACCAGATAACGCCCACGCCAGCCGATGCTGCGAAACGCCGGTTCCGCATAGATACCGCCGACCGGATCGTAGATCACGTCCGGGCCCTTGCCGTCGGTCAGCGCCTTGATGCGTTCGCGCAGGTCTTCGGTGCTGTAGTTGATGGTGGCGTCTGCGCCATGCTTGACGCAAGTGGCGAGCTTCTCGTCGCTCGACGCCGCTGCGATCACGCGCGCGCCGAGCGCCTTGCCGATTTCGACCGCAGCGAGTCCGACGCCGCCCGCCGCGCCCAACACCAGCATCGTCTCGCCGGCCTTCAATTGCCCGCGATCGACCACCGCATGATGCGAAGTGCCATAGGCGAGCGTGAACGCGGCGGCCAGTTCGAAGTCGACGCCGTCCGCTAGCGGCACGCACGCCGTGACCGGCGCCGGCGCCTGCTCGGCAAAGCCACCCGAGCCGGTGAACGCGACTACCCGCGAGCCTGGTTTGAACTGCGTCACACCGGCGCCGACCGCGCGCACGACGCCCGCGACTTCCGAGCCGGGCGTAAAGGGCAGGGGTGGTTTGAACTGGTATTTGTTCTCGATGATCAGCACATCGGGAAAGTTGACGGCCGCGGCTTTGACGTCGATCACGACGTGGCCTGGCGGCGGCTCGAGGTCCGGCAGATTTTCGACGACCAGGCTCTCCGGCGGTCCATATTGATTACAGCGAATCGCGCGCATCGTGTCTCCATATCGATCAGGGGTTCGCAACCATTCTGAGTGTAAAACAATCCGCACGACCGTGCGTTTTTATTGTTCGAAGCCGGTTCGTGCGCAATCGATACCCATCGGCGCGGGGCCCGGCGCGTGCGCTTTGCATGGGATGCGCGCACGGCCTGCCGTGTCGTTCGCGTGCCTTCTTTCCTCGGTTACAATCGCCGCATGCGAATCCTACTCAGCAATGACGACGGTTATCTGGCGCCCGGCCTTGCCGCGCTTTACGAAGCGCTCAAGCCGATCGCGGACGTCACCGTGATGGCCCCCGAGCAGAACTGCAGCGGCGCGTCCAATTCCTTGACGCTGTCGCGTCCGCTTTCGGTGCTGCGCTCGGCGAACGGTTTCTACTACGTCAACGGCACGCCAACCGACTCGGTGCATATCGCGCTGACGGGTATGCTGGACCACACGCCGGACCTGGTTGTCTCGGGCATCAACAACGGCCAGAACATGGGCGAGGACACGCTCTATTCGGGCACCGTCGCCGCCGCCACCGAAGGCATCATGTTCGGCGTGCCGGCCATCGCTTTTTCGCTGGTCGACAAAGACTGGGGGCATCTCGAAGACGCTGCGCGCGTGGCCGCCGAGATCGTCGCGCACTACCTCGAGCAGCCGTTGCCGGGGCATCCGCTCCTGAACGTCAATATTCCGAACCTGCCGTACGAGCAACTCGACGGCTGGCATATCACGCGTCTGGGCAAGCGACATCCGTCGCAGCCGGTGATCCGCCAGACCAATCCGCGCGGCGAGCCGATCTACTGGATCGGCCCGTCGGGCAGCGCTCGTGACGCGAGCGAAGGCACCGATTTCCACGCTGTCGCCAACGGCCAGGTGTCGATCACACCGTTGCAGCTCGACCTGACCCACACGCAAATGCTGCCCGCAGCGCGCGACTGGGCGCGCGCCGGCAGCGGCGCTTCATGACGAGCGAGCGCGCAAAGCGCTTTCCGCTCGGCCTCGAGGACCTGGTGCGCGAGCCGCGCCGGCCCGAAGGGCGTCCGGGTGAAGTGCGCGCGGCGGCACTTGCCGCGAGCGCGGCGCTGAACGCACGCCCGCAACCGGCGAAGAACTCGCCGCTCGGCTCAGCGGGAAAGACCCAGGCGAAGTCGCCGGTGAGAGCGCCGACCCAACCGCAAACGACGTCGCAAGCAAAGCCACAGGCGAAGGCGCCAATCAAGGCGCCGGTGAACTCGACGCTGAAACCGGCTGTCAGCACCCAGGCCAAGCCGCAAGCCAAACTGCAGGCCAAACCACACGGAACAGCCGTCGGGCAAGGTTCGGCTGCGCGCGCCGCGCCAAAACCGGCGCCGGTGAATAGGCCCGCCGCCAAACTCAACGAGCGCGCCGCTGTGCCGAATGTCGCGTTGAACGGCGCTTTGGCACTGACTTCGGAACGGGTTCGCGAACGGATGGTCGAACGCCTGCGTGCGAACGGCGTAACCGATCAGCGCGTGTTGAACGCGATGTCGGTGGTGCCGCGCCATATGTTCGTCGACCCCGGCCTCGCGGCCCAGGCCTACGAAGATGCCGCGTTACCGATCGGCCATCACCAGACGATCTCCAAGCCCTCCGTGGTCGCGCGGATGATCGAACTGGCGGCCGCCGGCCGCGCGTTGAACAATGTGCTCGAAATCGGCACCGGTTGCGGCTATCAGGCAGCAGTGCTGAGCCAGGTCGCGCGTGATGTTTACTCGATCGAACGCATCAAGCCGCTGTCCGAACGCGCGAAGACGAACTTGCGCCCGCTGCGCATTCCGAACATCCGGCTGCACTACGGCGATGGCCGCCTGGGGCTGCCGTCGGCGGCGCCGTTCGACGCGATCGTGATCGCCGCAGCTGGGCTCGACGTACCGCAAGCATTACTTGAACAACTCGCGGTCGGCGGCCGCCTGGTCGCGCCGGTCGGCTCGCAGGAAGGCCAGAACCAGGTGCTGACTCTGGTCGAACGCCTCGGACCCGCGCAGTGGCGCGAGTCGCGGCTTGATCGCGTTTTCTTTGTACCCTTAAAATCCGGAGTGATTTGACACCGATGAGTATGTTGCGCGCGATGCAAAGAACCAGACTGACTATCCCCATGACCGTAACCCAGCGTAGCGTGTGCGTGCTCGCCTTGTCCCTGTTGATGTCGGCCTGTGCGACCCGCCTCGATCAGGCGCCGGTCGTCGACCGTTCCGGCAGCAGTGCGCTCGGCACGCAAGCCACGCAACAGCCGGCTGTGCCGCTCGGACCGCCGCCGCCGGGCTACTACCGCGTGAAGCCGGGCGATACGCTGTACCGGATCGCGTTGGAGAACGGCCAGAACTACCGCGACATTTCGACGTGGAACAATCTCACTAACCCGAATCAGATCGAGGTCGATCAGTTACTGCGCGTCGTGCCGCCAGGTGCGAACACCGCCGCACTGACGCCGGGCGTGTCGACGGCGCCGATTGGCGGTGGTGGCGCTGTGCAGAGCGCGCCGCTTGGCAGTACGCCGCCGGCAGCGGGCGTCGCCGCGCCGCCGATCTATGGTTCGGGTGCGAACAACGCCTCGCTAACACCGCCGGCCAACCCGGGTGCAGCGAGCGACTCGAGCGCCGGCGCGTCCGGCAACGTGGCGTTCGCATGGCCGGTGCGTGGACCGATGCTCGGCACGTTCAACGATTCGACCAACAAGGGTATTAATATCGGCGGCGCGGCTGGCGATCCGGTTAAGGCTTCGGCGGATGGGCGCGTGGTTTATGCCGGAAATGGGCTGCGTGGTTACGGCAATCTCATTATCATCAAGCATGACGCAACTTATCTCACGGCGTATGCACACAACCGCGCTTTGATGGTAAAAGAGGGAGATGCGGTGACCAAAGGGCAGAAGATCGCCGAGATGGGCAATAGCGATTCCGACCGCGTGATGTTGCATTTCGAAGTTCGCCGCCAGGGTAAACCTGTCGACCCACTGAAGTATTTGCCGCCGCAATAAGCGATACGACCATGCCGAAATCGAAGCGCCGCCTGCCGCAAGCCGAGTCTGAGACGATTAGCGGCGTCACGCCCGCTTCGGTGGAGGAAAGCGGCGCTTCGGAAGTCGAAGAAGAGATCGCAGAGGAGCGCGATCTCGACGAACGTCAGGGCGGCGCGGAAGAACCCAGCGAGGCCCGCGAAGTTCCTGCCGACGCTGATGACTTCCGCGCGCTTCTGCAAGCCGAGCTGACGGCCGACACGATTCAGCACTACCTGAACCGCATCAGCGTCAAGCCGCTCCTGACCGTCGAGGAAGAGCAGAAGTATTCGCGTCTGGCCAAGGCGGGCGAGTTTGAAGCACGGCAAGTGATGATCGAGCGCAACTTGCGGCTCGTCGTCAGCATCGCGAAGGGTTATCTGAACCGCGGCGTGCCGCTGCTCGATCTGATCGAGGAGGGCAATCTCGGCTTGATGCACGCCATCGAGAAATTCGATCCCACGCGCGGCTTTCGTTTCTCGACGTACGCCACGTGGTGGATTCGCCAAAGCATCGAGCGTGCGATCATGAACCAGGCGCGCACGGTGCGTTTGCCGGTGCACGTGATCCGTGAGCTCAATCAGGTGCTGCGCGCGAAGCGCCATCTGGAAAAGAATTCGATGAATTCGGGCGAAGCCGCCGAGCGCCGCGACGCCAGCATCGACGACATTGCCTATCTGACCGGCAAGACCACCGACGAAGTCACCGACATTCTCGCGCTGAACGAGCACACCGCATCGCTTGACGCGCCGCTCGATCTCGACCCGGCGAGCAGCCTCCTCGACCTGCTGTCCGACGACCAAAGCCAGTCGCCGGATGCCGAAGTGCAGCACCGCGAGCTGGAAACGCTCACGCGTGCGTGGCTCGCGCGGCTGTCGGACAAGCATCGTCATGTGATCGAGCGTCGCTTCGGGCTCAACCATATCGAGCCCGCCACGCTCGAAGAGCTGGCCGACGAAATGGGCCTCACGCGCGAGCGTGTGCGCCAGATCCAACAGGAAGCGCTGGTGCGGCTGAAGCGCTTCTTTGCCTCCAACGGTGTTCGGAAGGACGCCGTTCTATAACCTGATGACACCGATTCTTGTTTTCGACATCGAGACGATTCCCGATGTTGCCGGCATTCGCCGCCTCGAAGATCTGCCCGCCACGCTGAGCGACGCCGAAGTCGCAGAGCACGCTTTTGCGGCGCGCCGCGAAAAGACCGGCAGCGATTTCCTGCCGCACCACCTGCAACGGATCGCCGCGATTTCCTGCGTGTTCCGCGACAACAACGGTTTCCGTGTGCGCTCGCTCGGCACGCTGGAAGACGGCGAGGCCGCGCTCGTGCAGTCGTTTTATCGCGTGATCGAAAAATACACGCCGCAGCTCGTGTCGTGGAACGGTGGTGGGTTCGACCTGCCGGTGCTGAACTACCGCGCGCTGGTCAACGGCATTCCCGCCTCCCGTTTCTGGGACCTCGGCGAGGACGACCGCGAGTTCAAGTGGAACAACTACATCAGCCGCTATCACGCGCGTCACACCGATCTGATGGACGTGCTGGCGATGTATCAGGCGCGCGCCAATGCGCCGCTCGACGCGCTCGCGAAGATGTGCGGCTTTCCCGGCAAGATGGGAATGGACGGCAGCCAGGTGTGGAACGCCTATCAGGACGGCCGCATCGAGGAAATCCGCAACTATTGCGAGACCGACGTCGTCAATACGTACCTGCTGTATTGCCGCTTCCAGCTGATCCGCGGCGCGTTTTCGGCCGAAGAGTATGCTGACGAGATCAACCTGGTCAAGAATGCGCTGGCGCTCGAGGCGGCGCCGCAATGGGCCGAGTATCTGGCCGCATTCGATCAGTAAGCGGCTTGCTTATCAGTCTTGTTGTAACGACGGTTCGCCGCACACTCACGCGGTTGAGCGTCTGACGGCAGCCGCCGTGGTGCGAAGTCGGGCGCGAGCGCCAAGGTTCGCCGTATGCTAATCGTGATCGAAGCGATCGGCGCGCGCGGCGCTTCGTCTACAATCTCGCCTTTCCCCCAAGTTTGTCAGGAAGTCGCAGGTGTCCCGAACTGCCCCACAACGTCGCTCTCCCAAGCGCCAGAAGGCGCCCGCTCCGGCGAAAGCGCACGTCATTACCGGCACTGAGCCGATCATCGAAATCGTTTCGCTCGACATGGAAGCGCGCGGCGTGGGCCGCATCGAGAGCGAAGACGGCACGCCCGGCAAGGTGATTTTTGTCGAAGGCGCGTTGCCCGGCGAGCGTGTCAGCTACTCGACGCATCGCAGCAAGCCGAAATTCGAGCAGGCTGAGGTCGTCCAGGTGTTCCGCGAAAGCGTGCTTCGCACCAAGCCGAAATGTATCTACTTCGATACCTGCGGCGGTTGTTCGATGCAGCATCTCGACATCCGCGCCCAGATTGCCGTCAAGCAGCGCGTGCTCGAAGACGATCTCCAGCATCTGGCGAAGCTGCGCCCGGAGACGGTGTTCCGCCCGATTCACGGGCCGGCGTGGGGATACCGCTACCGCGCGCGTCTGGCTGTGCGCTATCTGCCGGAAAAGGGCGGGATGCGCATCGGCTTCTACGAGAAGAAGAGCGGCAATATCGCCGACATGAAGACCTGCGAGGTGTTGCCGCCGCATGTGTCGGCGATGCTGATGCCGCTGCGTTTCATGGTCCGCAAGCTGTCGATTTACGATCGGATGCCGCAGATCGAGCTCGCGGTCGGCTCGTCGGTCACCGCGCTGGTGCTGCGCAATCTCGCGCCGATTACCGCTGCCGACGAGCAGGTGCTGCGCGATTTTGCCGACGAACACAAGGTCCAGTGGTGGTTGCAGCCGGGCGGTTCTGACACGGTTACGCCGTTTTATCCGCTCGACGTGCAGCTCGACTACACGCTGCCGGAATTCAACATCCGGATGCCGTTCAAGCCGACCGATTTCACCCAGGTGAATCACGCCATCAATCGCGTGCTGGTGAGCCGCGCACTGCGTTTGCTGGCCCCGGCCAGCACGGACCGCGTGCTCGATCTGTTCTGCGGAATCGGCAATTTCACGCTGCCGCTCGCGCGGATTTCGAAGGAAGTGATGGGTATCGAAGGCAGTGACGTGCTGACTTCGCGCGCACTTGCCAATGCCGAGCTGAACGGTGTGGCGCGGCATACCTCGTTCGCCTGCCGCAACCTGTTCGAAGTCACCGCCGACGACATGCGCGCGCTCGGACATTTCGACAAATTCCTGGTCGACCCGCCGCGCGAAGGCGCGCTGGCTGTCGCCAAGGCACTCGCGGAGATCGCGCAGAGCGGCAATGGGCCGCTGCCCAAGCGTATCGTCTACGTGTCGTGCAACCCGGCAACGCTCGCACGCGATGCGAGCATGCTCGTTCACGATGCCGGTTATCGGCTGGCGGGGGCGGGTGTCGTGAACATGTTCCCGCACACCTCGCACGTGGAGTCGATTGCTTTGTTCGAGCGGGACTGAGCGCGCCGGTTGCCGGCTGGTGCTGAATAGGCTGGCGGCCACGCGGCACAAACAGAAACGCCACGACCGAAGTCGTGGCGTTTCTGTTTAAGGCAGCTAGTCGAGGCTTAGAACTGCCACCACGACTTTTCCTTACCGGGCCTTGCATGGCCCGTGATATACGGGCTGTCAGGGAAGGTGCCAGCCAGAATGCGCTTCGTGTCATCCGCCAGTTGCGGCTGGTTCAGCTTCTCGTACGACAGCATCATGATGTGCAGTGCGTCTTCAATAGCCGGTGCGTTCTTGTATTCCTTCAACGCCAGCTGCGCGCGGTTGATCGCGGCGACATACGCGCCACGGCGGTAGTAATAGTCCGCCGCGTGGACTTCGTGCGACGCCAGCGCGTTCACGATATAGCGCATGCGTTGCGCGGCGTCCGGCGCATACTTGCTGTTCGGGTACTTGTCGACCACGACCTTGAACGCGTCATACGACTCGCGCAGCGACTTCGGATCGCGCTCGCTCATGTCCTGGCCGGAGAAGCGGCCGAACAGACCGAGGTCGTCGTTGAAGTGGATCATGCCCTTCAGGTAGTACGCGTAGGCGATGTCCGGGTGATCCGGGTGCAGCTGGATGAAGCGGTCGATCGCCTGGTCGGCGGCGGCGTTTTCGTTATCTTTCCAGTTGCAATACGCGACGTTGATCTGCGCTTGCTGGGCAAAGTGGCCGAACGGATCGCGGCCTTCGAGCATCTCGAAATACTTGGCGCACTTGCCGAAATCACCACCGCTCAGAGCGTCGTTCGCCTCCGTATATAATTTGTTGTTGTTCCAAGTAGCCGTCTCGTCGGTCTTTTCCGGCAGGCCGTGGCAAGCCGCAACAACGGCGACGGCTGCGGCGCACGCAATGTATCCGGCCACTTTCCGGGCCATCTTCTTGATGACCGCCAAATTGATCGCCGCTTTAGTGATGGTGTTCAAGGCTCGCATTTTCCAGTCTAGCTTTACGTCCAGGTGACCCAGACTCAATGACCCGCTCAAATACTCCAGGCGCCGCAACCGGTGCCGGGAATAGCAACAAAGATTATAGCGTAAGCGCTGACCCCTCCGACGCATTGGGCGTCGACTCGCTCGACGACGATCTCGGCAGCGACGCGCTCGCCTCCGCCGGCCCGCAAAGCAGGGTGCCGACGGTGGCGAGCCCCGTGGCGGACGAGTCGCCGCGCAGCGTCGTCGTGCCCGACGAACTGGCCGGCGAACGCCTCGACAAGGTGCTCGCCCGGATCTTTCCGGAGTTTTCACGTAACCGGCTGCAAAGCTGGATCGAGTCGGAGCGGGTGCGCATCGACGGCAAGCCGGCCAAAATCCGTCAGCCGGTGCCGCTTGGCGCGACCATCGAGCTCGTGCCCGATCTGCTGCCGGAGCAACTCGCGTTCACGCCCGAACCGGTGCCGCTCGAGATCGTCTACGAGGACGACACGCTGGTGGTCATCAACAAGCCGGCCGGCATGGTCGTGCATCCGGCGGCCGGCAACTGGAGCGGCACCCTTCTCAACGGCCTGCTGTACCGCTATGGCGACGCCGCGGCCGGCTTGCCGCGCGCCGGTATCGTGCATCGGCTCGACAAGGAAACGTCCGGCCTGATGGTGGTGGCGCGTACGCTCGAGGCACAGACGGATCTGGTGCGCCAACTCCAGGCACGCACGGTGAAGCGCCGTTATCTCGCGCTGGTGTGGGGCAACATGCCCGAAGAGGGCACGATCGACGCGCCGATCGGCCGCGATCCGCGCGAACGCACGCGCATGGCGGTGGTGACGAGCGCGTCGGGCAAAGCGGCGCGCACGCATTTCCGGCGCGTGGACACGGCGATCTGGCAGCGTCAGCCGGTCACCGCGATTCATTGCGATCTGGAAACCGGCCGCACCCATCAGATTCGCGTGCATTGCGCGCATATCGGCCATCCGCTGCTCGGCGATCCGATTTATGGGCGAGCACGCGGCAAGCGCTCGGTGACGCCGTTGCCGGACGGATTCGCGCGTCAGGCGCTGCATGCATGGCGCCTCGGCCTGATTCACCCGAAAACCGGCCGGACCATGCAATGGCGCGCCGATGCACCGGAAGACATGCAGGTGCTGTCGGCGGCGCTTGGCTTGGGGCGTGACGATGCGGGCGAGTTCGACGAGACGTACTACGAGGAAGACGACTACGACGCTTCGCTGGACGACGATATCGATGAAGGCGATGCACACGGCGACGGCGATCACGACGAAGGCCAGGATCACGACGATGAACACGACGAGGACGGTCACGCATGAGCTTGCCCGAGCTGAGCTTTGCCGATGTTGTGCAACCTGCATGGAATGTGTCGCCGCGTGTGCGTGCGCTCGTCACCACGCGCAATGGCGGCGTGAGCGAGCCGCCGTTCGGCCGTTGGCAGAATGGCGCTGGCCAGCCCGGCGGCCTGAATCTGGGGATGAAAAGCGGTGACGATCCTGCCGCGGTTGCAACCAATCGCGCACGGTTGCTGGGTCTGGCGGGCGTAGGCGAGGCCGCGTGGCTAGAACAGATTCACGGCGCAGGCATCGTGCGCGCGGAAGATGTGCTCGCGCAGACTCAGGCAAGCGGTATGCCGACGCGAGCGGACGCCAGCGTCACCGATCGGCCCGGCACGGTGTGTGTCGTGATGGTCGCCGATTGCATGCCGGTGCTGTTGTGCGACGAAGCGGGACGCGCGGTCGGCGCGGCCCATGCCGGCTGGCGTGGTCTGGCAGCGGGTATCGTCGAGCAGACTGCGCAGCGCGTCGCCGGTCTCGCCGGGGTGGAGGCCGCATCGTTGCATGCCTACCTGGGTCCGGCTATCGGACCGGACGCATTCGAGGTGGGTGCAGACGTGCGTGACGCCTTCATGAACGGCGTGGACGACGCACAACGCGAAGCCACCGCGAATGCATTCATTACGCATCCGCAAAACGCCGGCAAATATCTCGCCGATCTCGCGGCGCTGGCGCGTTTGCGCTTGCAATGGATCGGCGTGACGCGCATTGCTGGCGGCGATCTGTGTACGGTCACGCAACCTGAACGTTTCTATTCCTATCGACGTGATCGCGAGACAGGGCGCATGGCCGCGCTGATCTGGCTGGACGATCAGGCTACGCGTTAAGTCCGGCGCTCAATCATCCATCATGCTCGGCCGCATCGAATGGCGCTTCGCTTTATCAGCGCCATCATGCGGCCGTGGCGCTTCTCGCCGTTGCCTCGACCGGCGCGCCGTTTTCCTGCGAGCATCCGTATGAGGGTTTATTCGGAGACGCGTTGCGTGCTTTTGCTGCGCTGCCGGAATTTGTCATGGGTGCGTTAATCTCCCGCTAAAAGTGCGGGCAGGTGAACGAATAAATGCGCATAAATACGCACAAGGCCATGCAATACCGGAGCTTTTTTTGCTTATGCCGGCACTTATCAACCCATCTTCCAAAAGCGCGATCTGCTATACAGGGAAAACGATAATTAAAAAACTATCGCACTGCGGCAAAATCGGGAACAAGCATTGACATGCCTTGCGATGGGGAGCAAGAATGTTCCTCACAGCTCCTCGTACATGGGACAGGGCGTGACGAGGTCGCGAGCGATCGCCCACGTGCGCATGAACCTGCCTCTCAACCCGTCCGCAAGGACTTACCGGTCAAAAGCAGGTATGGCAGCATCACATTCCTCAGCTTCTCCCAGCACGGACTCCTCGACGGAGCACACGCAGCAGGCCGGTACGAGCGGCGCATCACCAGCCGCAGGCATGCAGCAGTTATTGGACGCCTGGATGAACGCGTGGCGTTCGCTTGGCACGCCGCCAGGCGGCAGTGGCATACCTTTCCAGATGCCGCAAGTGCCCCAGATGCCGCAAATGGGCTTGTCGGAGATGCCGTCGTTCCCCGGCATGCCTGACTTCAGCAAACTGGCTGCGGGAGCCCTGCCGTCAATGCCTTCCTTCGCCGGACTCAATGTGCCGAGCGCCGCGATTCCATCGGAGCGTCTGCAAAAACTGCAAGCCGATTATTCGCGCGAGGCGATGGACCTGATCCAGCAGGCGGCCACCTCCACGGCGAAAGCCCCCGAACTCAAGGACCGCCGCTTCAGTTCCGACGCGTGGAGCGCGACGCCGGCCTATGCATTTACTGCTGCGTGGTATCTGTTGAACGCACGCTATCTGCAGGAAATGGTCGACGCACTCGAAACGGAACCGAAGATGCGCGAGCGCGTTCGGTTCGCGGTTCAGCAATGGACCGCAGCCGCATCGCCGAGCAACTTCTTCGCGTTGAATCCGGAAGCGCAAAAGACCTTGCTCGATAGCAAGGGTGAGAGCTTGCGTCAGGGTGTGATGAATCTGCTGGGCGACATGCAGCGCGGCAAGATTTCGCAGACGGACGAATCGCGTTTCGTGGTCGGCGAAAATCTCGCGAACACCGAAGGCTCGGTGGTGTTCGAGAACGACCTCATTCAGTTGATCCAGTACAAGCCGCGCACGGCCACCGTGCGTGAGCGGCCTCTGCTGATCGTGCCGCCTTGCATCAACAAGTTCTACATTCTCGATCTGCAGCCGGAGAATTCGCTGGTCGCGCACGGACTCGATTCGGGTCATCAAGTATTTCTGATTTCGTGGCGCAACGCGGACGCATCGATCGCAGGCAAGACGTGGGATGACTACGTCAGCGAAGGCGTCCTCAAGGCGATCGAAACGGTCAGCAAGATCAGCGGCCGCGAGCAGATCAACACGCTGGGTTTCTGCGTGGGCGGCACCATGCTCGCCACGGCGCTGGCAGTGGCGGCCGCGCGCGGCGAGCATCCGGCCGCGTCGATGACCTTGCTCACCGCAATGCTCGATTTCTCGGACACGGGCGTGCTCGACGTATTCGTCGACGAGGCGCATGTGCAGATGCGCGAGCAGACCATTGGCGGCAAGAACGGCGGCAAGCCCGGACTGATGCGCGGCATCGAATTCGCCAACACCTTCTCGTTCCTGCGGCCGAACGATCTGGTGTGGAACTACGTCGTCGACAATTACCTCAAGGGGCGCACGCCGGTGCCGTTCGATCTGCTGTACTGGAACAGCGATTCGACGAGTCTGCCGGGCCCGATGTATGTCTGGTATCTGCGTAACACGTATCTCGAGAATCGTCTGCGCGAGCCGGGCGCGGTGACTACCTGCGGCGAGCCGGTCGACCTCTCGAAGATCGACGTGCCCACCTTCATCTACGGTTCACGCGAAGACCATATCGTGCCGTGGCAAACCGCCTATGCGTCGGTGCCGCTGCTCGCCGGACCGCTGAAGTTCGTGCTCGGCGCGTCGGGTCATATCGCTGGCGTGATCAATCCGCCGGCGAAGAAAAAGCGCAACTACTGGACGCTGGAAGGTGACGTCAAGACGTTGCCGGAAGGCCCGGACGAATGGCTCGACCAGGCGACCGAAGTGCCCGGCAGCTGGTGGCCCGAATGGACCACGTGGCTCGATCAGTATGGCGGCAAGAAAGTGAAGCCGCGCGCCACGGCCGGCTCCGCCGAATTCCCGGCGATCGAACCGGCGCCGGGGCGTTATGTGCGGCAACGGGAGTAGGCTTCAGCGCGCCTGAGGGCGCGGTGGTGTGGCGGTATGAGTGCGCGTCCTGAAAGATGCAAGGGCGCATTGGCAACAAGATTTTTAACTTGACGGGCTGCGGCGTGTCTAGCCGATGTCCCGGAGGATATGGAAATGACTGATGTTGTGATCGTATCGGCCGCCCGTACGGCAGTAGGCAAATTCGGTGGGTCGCTGGCGAAGATCGCTGCGCCCGAACTCGGCGCTACAGTGATTCGCGCCGTGCTCGAACGGTCTGGTCTGAAGCCTGAGCAGGTCAGCGAAGTCATTCTGGGGCAGGTGCTGGCGGCAGGCTCGGGGCAGAACCCGGCGCGTCAGTCGTTGATCAAGGCTGGGCTGCCCACGGCGGTGCCCGGCATGACGATCAACGTGGTGTGCGGCTCGGGCCTGAAGTCCGTGATGCTGGCGGCCAACGCGATCATCGCGGGTGATGCGGACATCGTGATCGCCGGTGGTCAGGAAAACATGAGCGCCGCGCCGCACGTGCTGCCGGGCTCGCGCGACGGTTTCCGCATGGGCGACGCAAAGCTGATCGACTCGATGATCGTCGACGGCCTGTGGGACGTCTACAACCAGTACCACATGGGCGTGACGGCGGAAAACGTCGCCAGGGAATACGGCATCACGCGCGAGCAGCAGGATGCGTTCGCGGCACTGTCGCAGAACAAGGCGGAAGCCGCACAGAAGTCGGGCCGTTTCAATGACGAAATCGTGCCGGTCGAAATTCCGCAACGCAAGGGTGAGCCGCTGCGTTTCGCAACGGACGAGTTCGTGCGTCACAGTGTGACGGCTGAATCGCTGGCGGGTCTGAAGCCGGCATTTTCGAAGGAAGGCTCGGTGACAGCAGCCAATGCGTCGGGTCTGAACGACGGCGCGGCGGCGGTGCTGGTGATGTCGGCGAAGAAGGCCGAAGCGCTCGGCCTCACGCCGCTCGCGCGCATCAAGGCATACGCCACCTCGGGTCTGGATCCGAAGGTGATGGGCATGGGCCCGGTGCCGGCCTCGCGCCGTTGTCTCGAACGCGCGGGCTGGACGCCGGCCGATCTGGACCTGATGGAAATCAACGAAGCGTTTGCCGCACAGGCGTGCGCCGTGAATCAGCAAATGGGCTGGGACACGTCGAAGATCAACGTGAACGGTGGCGCGATCGCGATCGGCCATCCGATCGGTGCGTCGGGCGCCCGGATTCTCGTCACGCTGCTGCATGAAATGCAGAAGCGTGATGCGAAGAAGGGTCTGGCGTCGCTGTGTATCGGCGGCGGCATGGGCGTGGCGCTGGCGCTCGAGCGCGCTTGATGGCCCTCAAGTCCTGGAGCCTCAGGTTGGCTCAGGCAGGCTCAGATAGGTTTTAGCAGGCGGTAAGCAGGATTGCCGCGCGCCACATTGCTGCAGGTAGCGCGCGGTGAGCAATGGCCTCGTCGGCCGGTCGCCCGGCGGCAGTGGAGATGAAGCACAGGCGAGGGAAGAGGCAGCCGGTCGGCGCCTCGAAAACGAAAAACGGAGTGTAGTTTATGACACAGCGAATTGCGTACGTAACGGGCGGGATGGGTGGCATCGGCACAAGCATTTGCCAGCGTCTGCACAAAGAGGGCTTCAAGGTAGTCGCCGGCTGTGGCCCGAACTCGCCGCGCCGCGTGAAGTGGCTCGAAGAGCAGAAGGCACTCGGCTACGATTTCATTGCGTCCGAAGGCAATGTCGGCGATTGGGAATCGACCAAGGTGGCGTTCGACAAGGTCAAGGCCGAAGTCGGTGAGATCGATGTGCTGGTGAACAACGCCGGTATCACGCGCGACGTCGTGTTCCGCAAGATGACGCACGAAGACTGGACGGCGGTGATCGACACCAACCTGACCAGCCTCTTCAACGTCACCAAGCAGGTGATCGACGGGATGGTCGAGCGCGGCTTCGGGCGGGTCATCAACATTTCGTCGGTGAACGGCCAGAAGGGGCAGTTCGGCCAGACCAACTACTCGACCGCGAAGGCCGGTATTCACGGCTTCACGATGTCGCTGGCGCAGGAAGTGGCCACCAAGGGCGTGACGGTCAACACCGTGTCGCCTGGCTACATCGGCACCGATATGGTCAAATCGATCCGCCCGGACGTGCTGGAAAAGATCGTTGCAACGATCCCGGTGCGCCGTCTCGGTCAGCCGCAGGAAATCGGCTCGATCGTGGCATGGCTCGCCTCGGACGAATCGGGTTTCTCCACGGGCGCGGATTTTTCGCTGAACGGTGGTTTGCATATGGGCTGAGTCACCGGTGCGCCGCTCACAAGGCAGCGCGCTTCGGCTCAGATGGTTCCGGCGGCGTCCCGGCTGCACAATTTCCCGATTGTGCGCTGGCATGACGCCGTTTCCGCGCTCAACTCGCGCTCAAAGGCGTTACATGACCACTACTACAAAGAAAACAGCCGAACGATTGATCAAGAAGTATCCGAATCGCCGGCTCTACGATACCGAGACAAGCACGTACATCACGCTGACGGACGTTAAGCAGCTCGTGCTGGATCAGGAGGATTTCAAGGTCATCGATGCGAAGAGCAACGAGGATCTGACGCGCGCCATCCTGTTGCAGATCATTCTCGAAGAAGAGAGCGGCGGCCTGCCGATGTTCTCGTCCTCGATGCTGTCGCAGATCATCCGTTTCTACGGCCATGCGATGCAAGGCATGATGGGCACGTATCTGGAGAAGAACATCCAGGCCTTCATCGACATTCAGGCGAAGCTCGCCGACCAGTCGAAGAACCTGTACGAAGGCAAGGCGATGAACCCCGAAGTCTGGTCGCAATTCATGAACATGCAGGCGCCCATGATGCAAGGCATGATGACCAGCTACATCGAACAGTCGAAGAACATGTTCGTGCAGATGCAGGAGCAGATGCAGAACCAGGCGAAATCGATGTTCGCCACCTTCCCGTTCACGCCAGGTGGTCCGGTGAATGCAGCAGGAGGACCGGCCACGCCGGCTACTCCGCAAACCAATCCGGAGCCGGAGAAGAAGTAACCGTGCGGCGCTGACGGGGCGAGCGCGTTTTTACGCGTCGGGCCCCGTGGCTAAACGGCGCAGAAGTGGTGTGCGCGTCGCGCGATGAGGCGGCGGGTGGACCACGGCCGCCTGCGCGCCGGGCGCAAGCGGGCGGGCGGGGTACAATCACGGGTTGCTGGCGCTGCTGCGGGGCGTGGTCCTCGTGATCCTTTGATTTTTGGTCCCGTTACCCCTCAGGCCGCGTCGCAGCGTTCCATTTGTCGCCGTCGCCACCGCTGTATCCCAGCCCCACCTATGTTGCAGACCCGTCTCCCTACCGCCCCCACGCTTTCGATTCCGAAGGCCGGATTTGTCAGCTTTGGCTGACCGTAAGATTTGCAGAAGCAGCTTGGGCGCCATTCCGACATGAGCCAGTTGTTTCTTGCGCCCATGGAAGGGCTTGCGGACTATGTGTTGCGCGACGTGCTGACCAGCACGGGCGGATTCGACGGGTGCGTGTCCGAATTCGTCCGGGTGACGGGCTCGCTGCTTCCCGAACGTGTCTACGAGAGGGACACACCCGAAGTCCTTCACGGAGGCCGTACACCCGGCGGCACGCCGATGGTGATCCAACTTCTTGGCAGCGATCCTGAATGGATGGCGCTGAATGCGGCCCAGGCGGCCAGTTTGTCGCCGCATGGACTCGATCTGAACTTCGGCTGTCCCGCCAAAGTCGTCAACCGGCACGGTGGCGGCGCGATGCTGCTCGCGCACCCTGAACAGCTGAACCGGATTGTTTCTTCCGTCCGGGCCGCGGTGCCCGCCGGCATCGCCGTGACGGCAAAAATGCGGCTCGGCGTGTCCGATACGTCGCTTGCGATCGACTGCGCCGCGGCACTGGCGGCGGGCGGTGCGGCCTCGCTCGTCGTGCATGCCAGAACGCGCGACCATGGCTACCGGCCGCCGGCCCACTGGGAGTGGATCGCGCGTATCGACAACGCCGTAGACGTGCCGGTCACAGCCAACGGAGAAGTCTGGACGGTGGCCGACTGGGAACGTTGCCGGGCGGTCAGCGGTTGCGCGGACGTGATGATCGGGCGGGGCGCCGTATCGGATCCTTTCCTGGCCTTGCGCATACGCGGCCTGATGGAACGGACGCCTTCCGGCGAGGAATGGCCGGCCGTACTGGGTTTGCTTGCCGACTACCTGAGAAAATTGCAAGCCCGCGTCGCGGCTCGCCATGAGCACGGGCGCGTCAAAATGTGGCTCAGCTATCTGAAGCGGACGTGGCCGCAGGCGGCCGAGCTGCATGTAACCATCCGGCGCCTGCATGATTCGCGCGACATTCTTGACGTGATTGAGCGCGCTCAGGCACTCGATGGCGTGATACCGATGCCGGCGCATCAATACGCGCCGCTCGGCCTGGCCGATCCGGCAACGCCCCGCTACCTGGCCGACTGCGCAGTCGCCGGCGCGGTACAATAAAGGGTTGCGTGCGCGGAACGTTGTCCGGGCTGTGGTCTGTCTGACCATCGAACCCTCGGCCTTGCCGCACCGTCCCCATTTGTCGCCATCGTCACCGCTATACGCCGGACCCATCCTATGTCGCAGACCATTTCCCCCGCCGTGCCGACCCCTTCTACTCCGAAGGTCGGTTTCGTCAGCCTCGGCTGCCCCAAAGCGCTTGTCGATTCCGAGCAGATCATCACGCAACTGCGCGCGGAGGGCTACGAGATCTCCGGCACGTACGACGGCGCGGACCTCGTTGTCGTCAACACGTGCGGCTTCATCGACGAAGCGGTGCAGGAAAGCCTCGACGCGATCGGCGAAGCGCTCAGCGAAAACGGCAAGGTGATCGTCACGGGCTGCCTCGGTGCCAAGCAGAGTGCGAGCGGTTCAAATCTGATCGAAGAAGTGCATCCGAAGGTGCTGGCCGTGACCGGTCCGCACGCGTTGGGCGAAGTGATGCAGGCGGTGCACAATCATCTGCCGAAGCCGCACGATCCGTTCATCGATCTGGTGCCGGCCGCCGGCGTGAAGCTCACGCCGCGTCACTACGCTTACCTCAAGATTTCCGAAGGCTGCAACCACCGTTGCACGTTCTGCATCATCCCGTCGATGCGCGGCGACCTCGTGTCGCGCCCCGTCGCCGACGTGATGCTCGAGGCGGAGAACCTCTTCAAGTCCGGCGTGAAGGAACTGCTCGTGATTTCGCAGGACACGAGCGCATACGGCGTTGACGTCAAATACCGCACCGGTTTCTGGAACGGCAAGCCGATCAAGACGCGCATGACCGATCTGGTTGGCGCGCTCGGCGAACTCGCGGCGCAATACGGCGCCTGGGTACGTTTGCATTACGTGTATCCGTATCCGAGCGTCGACGAAGTCATTCCGATGATGGCGGAAGGTCCGTTCAAGGGCCACGTGCTGCCGTATCTGGATGTGCCGTTCCAGCACGCGCATCCGGAAGTGTTGAAGCGCATGAAGCGTCCGGCCAACGCCGAGAAAGTGATGGAGCGCGTGAAGGCATGGCGTGAAATGTGCCCCGATCTGACGATCCGCAGCACGTTCATCGCCGGTTTCCCGGGCGAGACTGAAGAGCAATTCCAGACGCTGCTCGATTTCATTCGTGAAGCGGAACTGGATCGGGTCGGCTGCTTCGCTTATTCGCCGGTTGAAGGCGCAAGCGCCAACGAACTCGACGGTGCGTTACCCGACGAAGTGCGTGAAGAACGCCGCGCGCGTTTCATGGAAGTGGCCGAAGAAGTGTCGGCCAAACGGATTGCGAAGAAGGTCG
The DNA here is from genome assembly GCF_046026675.1 of Paraburkholderia sediminicola. Taxonomy (GTDB): domain Bacteria; phylum Pseudomonadota; class Gammaproteobacteria; order Burkholderiales; family Burkholderiaceae; genus Paraburkholderia; species Paraburkholderia sediminicola_F. Next base: position 1,940,085 of record NZ_JAQQEY010000001.1, read on the forward strand.
GCAAAACGCTGAAGGTCCTGGTCGACGAGATCAATGCGGACGGCGGCATCGGTCGCACAGCGGCGGATGCGCCCGAGATTGACGGCGTCGTGTATATCGCACCGGCCACCAAGGCGTCCAGGCGTTATAAGGTCGGCGATTTTGTCTCGGTGAAGATCACCGGCGCCGACGGTCACGATCTGTGGGGCGAGGTCTAAGCGATGACAGTGAGCACGGCCGGCACGCCGGCAATTCGGCGCCCGGAGACCCGGCCTCCGGAGATCCTCGCGCTCGGCGAGGCGATGATCGAGTTCAACCAGTCGGCTAAAGATCAGCCGAACTATCTGCAGGGTTTTGGCGGCGATACGTCGAACTTCTGCATCGCGGCAGCACGGCAGGGCGCGAAGACGGGTTTCGTGTCGGCTGTGGGCAGCGACCATTTCGGGCGTCTGCTGATCGATCTGTGGGAACGCGAACAGGTTGAAACGTCGCTCGTGCGCGTCGATCCGCACGCGCCCACCGGCGTCTATTTCGTCTCGCACGGTCCCGCAGGCCACGCGTTCGACTATCTGCGTGCGGGGTCGGCCGCGAGCCGCTATGCGCCGCACGATTTGCCGCTCGATGCGATCGCCGCGGCCAAAGTCATCCACCTGTCCGGCATCAGTCTCGCGATCAGCCTGAACGCCTGCGACGCCGCGTTGGCGGCGATCGAGCATGCGCGCGCGAACGGTGTGCGCGTGAGCTTCGACACCAATCTGCGTCTGAAGCTGTGGCCGCTCGCAAGAGCGCGCGCGGTGATGCTCGAAGCCATTCGTCACACCGACATTTGCCTGCCGAGCTGGGACGACGTCACCGAACTGACCGGCTTGACCGGCCGGGACGAGATCGTCGACTTTCTGCTGTCGCGCGGTCCGCGTGTTGTGGCGCTCAAGCTCGGTAAGGAAGGTTCGTATATCGCCACGCCCGACGAGCGGCGCGTCGTGCCGGGCCACGTCGTCAACGCGGTCGATGCAACCGGCGCCGGGGACTGCTTCGGCGGTGCGTTCATTGCGCGTATCGTCGCGGGTGACGATCCTTTTCAAGCGGCGCGTTATGCGAACGTCGCCGCGGCACTGTCCACGCAAGGTTACGGCGCGGTCGCGCCGATCCCTTCGCGGGCGACGGTCAAACACATCCTGGCTGGCTGACAGTAACGCGCTGCGAGGCGCGCCCCACAGCCTGCCGGGACATGATCATCTTGAGACACTAAACAGGAGCGAGCGATGCAACGGGACGTAGTGGTGGTAAGCGGTGTGCGTACGGCGATCGGCGGTTTTGGCGGCAGTCTGAAGGATTTTCCGCCGACCGATCTGGGCGCACGCGTCGTGCGTGAAGCGCTGGCGCGCGCGAACGTGTCGGGCGACGAAGTCGGCCACGTGGTGTTCGGCAACGTCGTGCATACCGAACCGAAAGACATGTATCTGGCCCGCGTGGCCGCGATCAACGGCGGCGTCGCGCAACATGCGCCCGCGTTGACCGTCAATCGCCTGTGCGGCTCGGGCTTGCAGGCCATCGTCTCGGCCGCGCAAAGCGTGCTGCTCGGCGACGCCGACATCGCGATCGGCGGCGGCGCGGAAAACATGAGCCGCGCGCCATATTCCATGCCGGCTGCACGCTTCGGTCAGCGCATGGGCGATGCGCACCTCGTCGACATGATGGTCGGCGCGCTGAACGACCCGTTCCAGTCCATCCATATGGGCGTGACCGCTGAGAACGTCGCCCGCAAGTACGACATCTCGCGCGAAACGCAGGATGCGCTCGCGCTCGAATCGCATCGCCGCGCGGCTAACGCGATTACGAGCGGCTACTTCAAGGACCAGATCCTGCCGATCACGATCCCGTCGAAGAAGGGCGACGTCGTGTTCGATACGGATGAACACACGCGTATGAACGCGACGGCCGAAGACTTCTCCAAGTTGAAGCCGGTGTTCGCGAAGGAAAACGGCACCGTAACGGCTGGCAACGCTTCGGGTATCAACGACGCCGCCGCGGCGGTCGTGCTGATGGAGCGCAGCGTCGCCGAAAAGCGCGGGATCAAGCCGCTGGCACGGCTGGTTTCGTACGCGCATGCGGGCGTCGATCCGGCCTACATGGGTATCGGCCCGGTGCCGGCAACCCGCAAGGCGCTCGAACGCGCCGGTCTGACGGTCGCCGATCTCGACGTGATCGAAGCGAACGAAGCGTTTGCCGCTCAGGCCTGCGCGGTCAGCAAGGAACTCGGTCTTGACCCGGCCAAGGTCAATCCGAACGGCTCGGGCATTTCGCTCGGCCACCCGATCGGCGCAACCGGCGCTCTGATCACGGTCAAGGCGTTGTATGAGTTGCAGCGGATTGGAGGCCGCTACGCGCTGGTGACGATGTGTATCGGCGGCGGGCAGGGCATCGCGGCGATCTTCGAACGGATCTGAAGCTGAGGCGGGACAATGTGACGCCACGCGAGGCGTCGATTGTCTCCGCCGAACGAAGCCCGGTAGCAAGCGCGTAGCAAATCAGCACCGAGCGGTATCAGGCAACAAGGAAAGAAAGGATGCAGGAATCGAAAGCGATGAAGGGTGCGATGCGCCGGCGCGGTTGGGCAGTCCTCCAGGGGAACCTCCTTCGGGGCGTAGTGAGCACGGCCGCATTGCTGTGTGTCGGCGCCGGGGCTGTGCTGCCCGCGCAGGCATGGGCGGAAAGCGACGCGGTGAAGGAACTGGCGGCGCCCCCGCCGATTCAGTTGCCGCTCAAGCCGAGTCCCGAATTCGCAAAGTTTCCGCGCTACGCCGGCATGCTTGGCTCGCGTCAGATCGTGCTGCGTCTCGGCGCGAAAACCGATGATTCGGCCGGCGTGCACGGCGAGTATCAGTACACCGACACCGGCGAGGTGATCCTGATCGCGGGTGATCGCGACGGCGATACGCTCGAAGTCGAAGAATCGAACGACGGCACGCATATCACGGGCAACTGGGTGGGCAAGTTTGCCGCCGACGGTTCGGTGGCGGGCGACCGGATGAACGTCGACGATTCCGACCCGCAGCCCTTCGATCTGAAACCGCTGGCAGCGGGGCAGGCTGTGCCGGCTGCATCGGCTAGTGCCGGTGCGGCCGCTAACAAGGCTGCTGTCGCGCCGCAGTCGTCCGCCGGCAGCGCAGCAGCGCCCGCCTCAGCGACAGGCGGTGGTCGCGCCGTTGGCGGGGTGAGCAACCTGCAAACCGGCGAATAAAGTCTACCTACACCATGACCCAATCCAAACTCAAACGCGGCCTGCAAACCCGTGTCGTGCGTGCCGAGGACCAGCTCACGCCGGGCTTTGAATCCTTTTCGATGCCGGTGACGCGCGCCTCGACTGTCGTGTTCCCCGATCTCGCGACGATGCGCGCGCTCGACTGGAAAAACGACGCGCAATGGCGCTATGGCCTGCACGCCACGCCAACTTCGCTCGCGCTGGCGCAGCGGCTTGCCACCATTGAAGGCGGTAATCACGCGTTGCTGCAGCCGTCGGGCTTGTCGTCGATTTCGAACGTGTACTTCGGCCTCATGAAGACCGGCGACGACGTGCTGATTCCCGATAACGTCTACTCGCCGAACCGCGATCACGGCGACTGGCTGGCGCGCGATTTCGGCATCACCGCGCGCTACTACGATCCGATGATCGGCGCGGGCATTGCGGATTTGATCCAGCCGAATACGCGTTTGATCTGGTTGGAGGCCCCCGGTTCGGTCACGATGGAAGTGCCCGACGTGCCCGCCATCACCGCGGTGGCGCGTGCGCGCAACGTCGTCACGGCGATCGACAATACCTGGTCCGCGGGGCTTGGTTTCCGGCCGTTCGACCACGGCGTCGATATCTCAGTGCAGGCGTTGACCAAGTACCAGTCGGGCGGCGGCGACGTGCTGATGGGCGCGACGATTACTGTTGATCGCGAGTTGCATCTGAAGCTGAAGGCCGCGCGCATGCGCACGGGTATCGGTGTGTCGGTGGATGATTGCTCGCTGATTCTGCGCAGTCTGCCGAGCATGCGCTTGCGTTTCGAACAGCATGACCGTGCAGCGCTCGGCCTCGCCAACTGGCTGAAGACGCGTCCGGAAATTGCCGCGGTCCTGCACCCGGCGTTGTCCGATTGTCCGGGGCATGAGTTTTTCAAGCGCGACTTTACGGGGGCGGGTGGATTGTTCTCGGTGGTGTTCGACGCACGCTACAGTGCGGCGCAAATCGACACTTTCTGCGAGTCGCTCGAGCTGTTTTCGCTTGGCTGGAGCTGGGGTGGCGCGCACAGTCTCGCAATGCCGTACGACGTCGCCTCGATGCGCACGGAAGGTCAATGGCCGTATCGCGGTACGCTGGTACGGTTCTATATCGGGCTGGAGGAAGAGGCCGATTTGCGCGCTGATATCGAACAGTGTCTGGTGGCGCTGGGTTAAGCGCCTGAGCGCTGATTGCTGATTGCCGATTGCTGAAGGTTGAGAAAGCCCATTGTGACGCGTTCACGATGGGCTTTTTGTTTTGTCAAGATGGCCAGTAAGCCTAACCATTCGGCCGAATGGTCGACGCCGGATCTCGACGCTACGATGGTGCGCACTTTACTAACGGTTGCCGCACCATGGTGAGTTCCGATGAATCTATTTTTCTGGATGTTGCTGAATCTTGGCGTGCCGATTGTCGGCCCGATCTTTACGCTAGCGCTCGTCGCACCCACGCACGGTTGGCGCGTCGCGAAGGCGTTGATCGCCGCATCAGTGAAAGACGGCCAACTGTTCTGGTGTGCGATTGGGCTGTGCGCGGCCGCGGTTTATGAGGCGGTGACCGCGCTGGAGCGGGGAAGTGGCGTGGTGCCGATCCTGGCGTTCGCTATTGCCGGGCTCTGCATCGTGGCGTTTTCCTGTTCCACTATCGTCATGTCGGCGCTGGTCAACGCACATCATGACCGGGCAGGCACACACGCTCACAATCGGCGAGCACCGGACGTTGCCGGTTTGTTATCGCCCGTAGCAATTGGCGCCTCCAATTTTGCAACGACCGTCGCCGCAGTTCTGTTTGTAATCCTACACGTTCGCCTGATTTAGTTTTTTTAGATAACGCAGCAATTATACTAATCAGCTTAAGGAGGCACTCATGCACAAACTATTCACGTTTCTGGAATCCGACGAAAATTTCGCCCGTGTTGTGAGGTGGGCTAACTTTGTGAACGGCACCGTTGCGGTCAGCGTGTTGGGCGTGTTTCTGATCAGCTATCTCAACAGATAATGCTCGTATTAGCGCTGGCCACCATTGCACCGGCCAGCGCAAACCAGGCTTCAGAGCAAGCGCAATAAGCCATCCAGCCCAACGTGGTTGAACGCCACACTGGCTGCTTCGCGCACCACCGGCTTCGCACGGAACGCTACAGAAAGTCCCGCAGCCGCCATCATTTTCAGATCGTTCGAACCATCGCCCATCGCAATCGCGCGCGTCGGCTCGATGCCCAGTTGGGCGCATGTCTCGCGCAATGTGCGTGCCTTCACGTCGGCGTTGACGATCTCGCCGATTACGTTGCCGGTCAACTTTCCATCCACGATTTCGAGCGTGTTCGCGAGCGTGAAATCGAGGCCGAGCCGGGCTTTCAGTTTTTCGGTGAAGAACGTGAATCCGCCGGATACCAGCAGCGTTTTCAATCCCGCCGCTTTCGCGCCGGCCAGCATTCGTTCGGCGCCCGGCGAGAGTTGCAGCCGCTCTTCATAAACGCGTTCGAGCGCGCCGGCGTCGAGCCCTTTGAGCAGTGCCACGCGGCGCGTCAGGCTCTCGTTGAAGTCCTTGATTTCGCCGCGCATCGACGCTTCGGTAATCGCGGCGACTTCTGCTTTCAATCCGCAGAAGTCGGCGATTTCGTCGATGCATTCGATCGTGATCAGCGTCGAATCCATGTCCATCGCGACGAGGCCGAAGTCACGCAACTGGCGGCCGGGTTCGACAAACGCGTAGTCCAGTTGATGCGTGCTGCAATAGACCTCGAGGTCGGCGCGCTGCGCAACGTTCGCGTCGGCGATACGAATCGCGTTCGCGTCGATAACATCGGCGCGTGAGCCGCGCGCGAGCGCGACGAGCGTTTTGTGGTGGTCGACGGAAAGAGGCGCGGTGCTTTGGATGACGAGGTTCATGGACGACGTTTTGACGCGGAAAAGGGCGGGCGCGCGAGGCGCGTGGAAAATTCGGTCATTGTAACGGTTCGGCGGCATGCGGCCCCGCAGGGGCAGTGGACAACGGGCAACAGGTAACCGGATGGCAGTCAAGCGGGTGGGCGGCAGTCGGACAGTAGGCAAATAAACGATCCGCCAGGAAATCCGTTACGTAGCCGATCGCGAATCGTCTGGGCGGGACATCGTGCAATCATCAGGCGCCCGCATCATACTGGCGCTTCGAACGACGCCCCGCAGCCTATCGAACCCGCCAAGCCCGTCGCGCCTGGAAGGCGGGCAGCACATCGCACGTGACACGCATCGGCAAGGTATCGGCACCCATGACGAGGCGCACCACTACGGAGACAAACAATGACCCCCGCGACAGCCAGCGACGCGTCCACCCTTGCACGCGATTTCGATCTGCGCCAACTGAGCCCAGCGTTCTACGCCGACCCGTATCCGGTCTACCACGCGCTGCGCGCCCATGAACCGGTCAAGCGCATGCCCGACGGCTCGCTGTTTCTGACGCGTTTTCGCGACGTGCAGGCGGTTTACCGCGACCCGAAAACTTTCAGTTCCGACAAAACCGTCGAATTCAAACCGAAGTACGGCGACTCGCCGCTCTACAGGCACCACACCACCAGTCTCGTCTTCAACGATCCGCCGCGTCACACGCGGGTGCGCAAACTGATCGCCGGCGCGCTGACGGCGCGCGCGATCGCGGCCATGGAGCCGGGGCTGATCCGCCTCGTCGATGGTTTGCTCGACGCTGCCGCTGCGCGTGGCCGGATGGATCTGATTGGCGAGTTCGCGTCGGCGATTCCGGTTGAGATCATCGGCAATCTGCTGGATGTGCCGCACGCTGAGCGCGAGCCGTTGCGCGACTGGTCGCTGGCGATACTTGGCGCGCTGGAGCCGTCGCTGAACGAGGTGCAGCTCGAACGGGGCAACCGGGCGGTCAGCGAGTTTGTCGACTATTTGCGCGATCTGGTGGCACGGCGCCGGCGCGAACCCGGCGATCCGCAGCATGACGTGCTGACGCGTTTGATCCAGGGCGAACAAGGAGCACCGGGCGGTGAGCAGTTGTCGGAAGCGGAGCTGCTGCAAAACTGCATCTTCATCCTGAACGCCGGTCATGAGACCACCACGAATCTGATTGGCAACGGTCTCGTTACGCTCACCAACTGGCCGGAACAGCGCGCGGCGTTGCTGCGCGAACCGTCGCTGGTCGAGTCGGCGGTTGAAGAGTGTTTGCGGTTCGAGAGTTCGAATCAGCTGGGCAACCGGATGGCCACTGTCGACACGGAGATCGGCGGCGTCGCGGTGGCACGCGGTACGCCCGTCACGCTGTGCATCGGCGCGGCCAATCGCGACCCAGAGCAGTTCGCGGAACCGGACCGCTTCGACATCCGCCGCGATCCGAACCGGCATCTGGCGTTCGGCTTCGGCATTCACCAGTGCGCGGGGTTGTCGCTCGCGCGACTCGAGGCGCGTATCGCCATCGGACGTTTCGTACAGCGTTTTCCGGCGTATCGGCTCAACGGCGAGCCAACGCGCGGCGGACGCGTGCGGTTTCGCGGCTTCGCCGCGGTGCCGATCGAACTCGAACCGGCGAGCGGCGGTTGAAGATCGGCGCTCGCCGAGCACCCTTGGACGAGCGCACAAGCGCCGTATCTTTTGCCGACGTGGCGCAAGACTTACAGCCGATGCCCGTGGCAGGCGGCACGGCGCCGCGGCGGCAATAGCATTCAGAACCGTGGCAGCCACCGCCGTGCCGAGCGAGGGATAGCGGGCGAAACCGTGGCACGCTTGCTGCTTCACCGAAAGTCTCAGGCCTTGGGGAGCGCACGATGGCACACATGATCTGGAAGGGCGCAATCAGCTTCGGCCTCGTCCACGTTCCGGTGCAGTTGTATCCGGCGACGCAGTCAGAGAAAGTCGGCTTCAATCTGCTGGACAAGCGCACGATTGATCCGATCGGCTACAAGCAGATCAATAAGCGTACCGGCAAGGAGGTCGCGCGCGAGAACATCGTGCGCGGCTTCGAGTACGAGAAGGACAAGTACGTCGTCCTCTCCGACGATGAGATTCGCGCGGCCAATCCCGAGTCGACGCAGACGGTCGATATCCTTGCCTTCATCGACGCACCTGACATCTCGTTTCTCTATCTCGACACGCCGTACTTTCTGACGCCTGACCGCAAAGGCGAAAAGGTGTACGCGCTGCTGCGCGAAGCGATGAAGGCGTCGGGCAAGATCGGCGTGGCGAGTGTCGTATTGCACAACAAGCAGCATCTCGCGGCATTGATTCCAGTCGGGCCGATGCTGGCGTTGAATACCCTGCGCTGGGCCGCCGAGGTGCGCGATTTCGACGAATTCAAACTGCCGCCGGAAGGGATGAAGGCCGCCGGCGTGACCGCGCGCGAACTCGACATGGCGAAAAAGCTGATCAACGACATGAGCGACAAGTGGGATGCATCGCAGTATCACGACACGTTCCACGACGACATCATGGCACTGGTCGATCGAAAGATTCGCGCGGGCAAGACCGAGGAAATCACCGAGATCGAAGCACCGCGTGAATCGCGTCAATCCGCCGACATACTCGATTTGTCCGACCTGCTCAAGCGCAGCCTCGGTCGTGGCAAAGGCAAGCCGGCGACGGGTGCGCGCAAGCATGCCACGGACGATGATGAGGAGGGCGAAGATGCCGAAGCAGCCACGCCAGCCCGCAAGAAGCCGCGTGCGGGGCGCTCGGCGGGCACGAGCCGCAGCGGTGGCAAGAGCGAAGGCGTCAGCGCCAAGTCAGCCCCGGCAGCACGCAAGCGGCGTGCTGCCGCCTGAGCGCCCGCTTGATCGATAACACCGCGCCAGCTCGGTCCACGACGAGTTCATCTCCATGAACGACAGGCTCGATCTCTACAGCCGCAAGCGCCGCTTCGACGAAACGCCGGAGCCGTCGGGCACAGCTGCGCGGAAGAAACCCGGCCGCAAGAGCGCGGCGCGCGTATCGAATGAGGCGCTGTCGTACGTGATTCAGGAGCACGACGCGCGGCGCTTGCATTACGACTTCCGCCTCGAACTGAACGGCACGTTATTGTCGTGGGCGGTGCCCAAGGGGCCGAGCCTCGACCCGTCGGTGAAACGGCTCGCAGTGCATGTCGAAGATCACCCTGTCGAATATGGTTCTTTCGAAGGTGAGATCCCGCCTGGTAACTACGGCGCGGGAACCGTGATCGTGTGGGATCGCGGGACGTGGGAGCCGGTCGGCGGCGCGGCGGAGGCGGCCAGATCGTATAAGGCGGGCAAGCTCAAATTCCGGCTTTTCGGCGAAAAGCTGCTCGGTGGCTGGACGCTGGTGCGCAGTCATATGCGCGGCAGTGGCGACAAGGAGCAGTGGCTGCTGATCAAGGAGCGCGACGATGAAGCCCGCGATCAGAACGACTACGACGTCCTGAAGAAGCGCCCGGGCAGTGTACTGGGCGGCAGTGCGTCGGCGGGCAAGCGCGCAAAGGCCACGAGGACTGCGACTAGAACGGCCGCGAGCGAGTCCACACGCCAGAGCGCAAGCAGGACCGGAGCGAAGACTGCAATCAAGGCCGCGAGGACTGCAAACGCCGCCAAGGCCAAAGAGACAGCATCGAGCTCGGACACCACCGGTAGGAACGGTGCGAAAGCCGGCTCTTCAAGCCGTGCCGATCCGAAAAAAACCGACATCGTGTCGACCCGCAGCGGGCAGTCGCTGCGCGAGCTTGCCGCGTCGCCCTCGATCGAAGGCGCGGTCAAGGCCGCGTTGCCCGCCGCCTTCAAGCCGCAACTGGCGACGCTCGTCGACGCCGCGCCACCCGGCGATGAATGGGCATACGAAATCAAGTTTGACGGCTATCGCGTGCTGGTCCGCATCGATCGAAACGCAAAGAGCCGCGCGGTCAAGGTGTTCACGCGTGCAGGCAACGATTGGACCGCGAAGTTCGGCAAGCAGGTGGAGGCGTTCGAACAACTCGACATCGAAAGCGCGTGGCTCGACGGCGAAGCGGTGGTGCTCGATGAAAACGGCGTACCGGGTTTCCAGGCGCTGCAAAACGCGTTCGATGCGGACCGCCCGCAGGACATCGTCATCTATCTGTTCGATGTGCCGTTCCTGAACGGCTACGACTTGCGGGACGTGCCACTCGAACAACGCCGCGCGATTCTGCGCGCGTTATTGGAAGGCCTGGATGGGCGCGACGACAGCGTACTGCGCTTCTCGAACGACTTCGCGTTTAGCGCCGACGATCTGCTGAAGAGCGCGTGCGATATGGCGCTCGAAGGCATCATCGGCAAACGGCGCGATAGCGGCTACACCTCGGGGCGTTCGTCCGCATGGATCAAATTGAAATGCCGACGCCGCCAGGAGTTTGTGGTCGGCGGCTATTCGGAGCCGTCGGGCAGCCGTGCGGCGTTCGGTGCGTTGTTGCTCGGCGTCTACGACGGCAAAGGCAAACTGCAATACGCCGGACGTGTCGGCACGGGTTTTGACGCTGCGTTGCTGCGCTCGGTCAAGAAGGCACTCGACGCGCACGCAACCAGCCGCATGCCGTTCGCCAGCACGCCGCGCGAGCGCAGCCGCACGCCGGTGCATTGGGTCGAACCGGTGCTTGTCTGCGAATGCAATTTCGCTGAATGGACGAGCGAGGGCATCGTGCGGCAGGCGTCGTTCGTGAGTCTGCGCAATGACAAACCGGCGCGGCAGATCGTCAGGGAAGCACCCCGTAAAGGAGCCGACGTGCAGGAGCAAACCGATACCGCATCCGACACCGTGGCGAAGAAGCGCACGACGAAAACGAGCGCTACGAGTGCCGCACTCAAGCTCGCTAAAAAGGGCGCGGCGAAGACGTCTGCGACCAAAGCCACCGCAGCAAAGACGCCGGCCAAAAACACGCCAGCAGCGAAAGCAACAACAACCAGAACGCCAGCCACAAAAACCACGGCGGCGAAATCAAAAACCGGTGCAACACCAGCCGAAGTCGCCGGCGTCCGTGTATCTCATCCCGACCGCATCATCGACAAAAGCACCGGCACCCGCAAAATCGATCTCGTGCGGTACTACGAATCAGTGGCCGACTGGATACTGCCGCATCTGCAGGACCGGCCGGTGTCGCTGGTGCGTGCGCCCGAGGACATCGGCGGCGAGCTGTTTTTCCAGAAGCATAGCCAGAAGCTGTCGATCCCCAACGTCACGCAGCATCCGGGACTCGACCCTGGTCATCCACCGCTGATTACCGTCGATACCCTCAAGGCGCTGGTCGGCGCCGCGCAGATGGGCACGATCGAATTTCACACGTGGAATGCGGTGGTGTCGAACATCGAAAAACCCGATCGCATGGTGTTCGATCTCGACCCCGATGCATCGCTCGGTTGGGAGCGGATGATCGAGGCCGCGCAACTGACGCGCTCGCTACTCGAAGAACTCGGCCTGACCTCGTTCTGCAAGACGAGCGGCGGCAAGGGGTTCCATGTCGTGGTGCCGCTCGCGAAGCATGCCGGCTGGGACGAAGTGAGGGCGTTTTCGCAAGCCGTCGCGCAGCATATGGCGACGACGTTGCCCAAGTACTTCAGCGCGAAGATGGGCGTCCAGAATCGCAAGCAGAAGATCTTCGTCGATTACCTGCGCAACAACCGCGGCTCGAGTACGGTGGCGGCGTTTTCGGCACGTGCCCGGCCGGGACTGGGTGTTTCAGTGCCACTCTCGTGGGACGAAGTCGCTGCCACGACGAGCGGCGATCAATGGACCATCGAAAACGTGCACGAGCGTCTCGAAGACCTTAAGCGCGACCCGTGGGCGGACTACGCGAAGACGCGTCAACGCATCACTGCAGCCATGAGAAAACGTCTGGATGAAGCGTAGTGACCGCGATTCAGCCGGTCTGATTCAACCTGAAAAAGGAGCAAACCATGAAGACCTCAGCGCAATCGTCCGACGGCGAAAAGCAGGCCGACCCGCATGCAAAGAAGTCTCCGCGTTCACGCGAGGAGGCGTCGGCGCCGCTGCCGCATGAATCCGATCAGGACCCGGAATCGCAACACGAAGACGCTCCGCGTCGTGTCGGCAAGCAGGCACATCGCGACCTCGAGCGCGGACTGAAGGACACGGACCGTCGCGGCGGTGACGAGTATCAGCAAAAGACGCAGAACGATGCGCACACGGACATCAACTCTGATGGCAAAGCAGGTGGTGGCGGGCGTGGCAAACGCTGACGGTGCGTATGCGCTGATCCGCGGAAAACGTCGCGTCGTGCCGATCCGGCGCGTCCGCAAATGAGCCGCCGTCGCTGCGCTTTGAATCAGCTCCTATGCGCTCGCCCCTGCGCCATTGGTGGTCAGCGCTTTGGCGGTCCGGCGTTTGGCTCATTCCGGCTCACCGGGCTCCACATCCCAATAAGGCGGATCGCCGAAATGCGCGACAAGGAATTCGATGAACGCGAGCGTCCTCGGTGGCACGAACGCACGGCTCGGACAGACCGCCCATATCGCCACTTGCTCCGCGAGCGGATAGGTATCGAGCACGCTGACCAGTTCGCCGCTGCGCAGATACGGCGCCACGTCCCAGGTTGACTTGAGCGCGATGCCGAAACCGGCCAGCAAGGCATCGCGAATGACTTCGCCGTTGTCGACGACGAGGCGTCCACTCACGCGCACCGTAAGCGGTCCGGCGGGCGTCACGAATGCCCAGTCGCGCTGGTCTGACAGGATGATGCATTCATGCTGCGCGAGGTCCGATGGATGGTGCGGCGCGCCACGCGCGGCGAGGTAAGCGGGCGCGGCGCATAGCACGCGACGGTTGACGGCGAGGCGCCGCGCCACCAGCGACGAATCCTTGAGCACGCCGACACGGATTGCCACGTCGATACCCGCATCGACCAGATCGACCATCTGATCCGTCAGACGCAGATCGACGCTCACGCCGGGATAACGGCGCAGAAATTCGCTGACTACCGGCGACACGTGCTGCCGCCCAAACGACGACGGCATCGACACCCGCAGGCGCCCCTGCGGCTCGGCCTGCGCGCGGCCCACCGAGGCGCGTGCGGCATCGGCTGCGTCGAGCAGCGCCTGGGCGCGTGTCATGAACACTTCGCCGTCCTGCGTGAGACTGATGCGACGGGTGGTCCGATGCAGCAGGCGCGCGCCAAGGAGCCTTTCCAGCTGTGCGATGCGCGAACTCGCCACCGCCGCCGACAGGCCGAATTCGCGGCCGGCCGCCGACACGTTGGCGAGCAGGGCGGCCCGCACGAACAGGGCGACGTCGAGTAGATCGAGTCGTTCCCGTTCGCCGGACGAGCGCTTGATGGCGGGTTCCACAGGGTCGGCAGGCTGGTCCATTCTTCTGAAATTCAAAAAGATGTTTCAGTCATTATGATGCTTTTATGAGAATAAGAACCGCCTTACGATGACGTCAATGCGATCGATCGACCTGTGCGGCGCCAGGCGCCGTCGGCACCGATCGTCGGTTTCTCAACCTCATCAGAAAGAACAGGAGCTGTAATGAAAGCCGTAGGTCTCCATCGTTATTTGCCGATCGATCAAGCCGAGTCCCTCGTTGACGTCGAGATTCCCAAACCCGAAGCCGCCGGCCGCGACCTGTTGGTGAAGGTCGAAGCCATCTCCGTCAATCCGGTCGACACCAAGGTGCGCGCCCCGAAAGACACCGTCGAGAAAGCACCGCGGGTGCTCGGCTGGGACGCCGCCGGCACGGTGGTGGCGGTTGGCCCCGACGTCACGCTGTTCAAGGTCGGCGACCCGGTTTTCTATGCGGGCAGCATCACCCGGCCGGGCGCGAATAGCGAGTTCCATCTGGTCGACGAACGCATTGCCGGGCGCAAGCCGGCATCGCTCGATTTCACACACGCGGCCGCGTTGCCGTTGACCGCGATCACCGCCTGGGAAGCACTCTTCGACCGCCTCGGCGTGTCGCCGCAAGGCGCGGATGAAGGCCGCACGGTACTGATCGTCGGCGGGGCGGGCGGGGTCGGTTCGATCGGCATTCAGTTGGCCAAGCAGCTCGCGAAGCTCAAAGTGATCGCGACCGCCTCGCGCCCTGAATCGGCGAAGTGGGCGACGGAGTTGGGTGCGGATCATATCGTCGATCACTTCGGCGATATGCCCGCGCAATTGAAAAGGCTTGGTATCGACCAGGTCGACTACGTGCTGATCTTCAACGATACCGACAAGAATTTCCCGGCAGCCGCTGAACTGATCAAGCCGCAGGGCGGCATCTGCACGATCGTCGAAAACAGCCAACCGGTGCCTGTCGAACTATTGAAGGCGAAAAGCGCCGCGTTCCACTGGGAGTTCATGTTCACGCGTTCGATGTTCGGCACGCCGGATATGATCGAGCAGCACAAGCTGCTCACCGAGGTGGCCCGTCTCGTCGATGCGGGCACGTTGCGCACGACGGTTGGCCAGAATCTCGGCACGATCAACGCCGACAATCTGCGCCGTGCGCATCGGCTGCTCGAAGAGGGGCGCGCGATCGGCAAGCTGGTGCTGACGGGCTTCTAGAGCGCTCCGGGTTTGGCATTTCTGTCACGTCGCACGCGCAGAAAACGCCTCAACGCAAGCGGGGTAACACCCGATTCGTATGAAGCGCGCGCGGCGCCGCTTGGCGGTAGACTGGTGGGGCATCATGCTAAAACAGTTGCGCGTCTCGCGGCTCGTCTGGCAGGGCCTCAGCCAGGTTTAACCAGGTGCTACCAGGTATTAGCCAAGCGTGAATCAGGCTCCAGTCAGGCGGTGCATTGGCAGTAGCGCTTGAGCGGGCGCGCAGCAGTACAACAACGAGGTGACAGTATGAGCTCCAGCTTCAAACTCTCCGCCGTTTCAGTTGTTGCTTCTCTCGCATGCGCGCTCGCGCCCGGCATGCTCGTGACGGCGGCTCACGCAGCCACGCCGATCACAGTGACGTCGCAGTCCGCCCTCGACGGTCCGATCCGCTACACGGTCCGCGTCACGTCGAAACAGTTCGGCAATTCACAGGAAACGCGTACGATCCGCTCCGGCGAATCAGACGACTTCACGTGGAAGACGGTGCCGCCAGGCGGCCCCGTGCCCGCGGCGGATAGCTGCCCGAATTACTCGTCGCTGCCAACCGATACCAACGGCGCAATGATTCGCCAGACGCAGATCCGTTTTGCGCCGGTTGTCGGCGGTGACGGCACCGCGTCCGTGCAACTGAGCTTCCAGGCGCAGACACCGCATGGCGTCAAGACGGTGACGAGCGGCGGCAAAACGCTCAAGTGTCCGAACAGCGTGGCAGTCAGCCAGATTCTGCGTTTTACGATGCCGACCAACGGCAGCACGAAAACGCTGACGCTCAATGACGGCACCGAAGTGGCGGTCACCGCGAAACGCTGAGGGCCACGCGTGAAGCCTGCGCGATGGGTGCAGCGTTCACGGCGCGCGGCCGATGAGACAAACCACGAATGGGCGACGCCAGCCGCGTCGCCCAGTGCATGCCGTTTGCTGTCCCATCAACGCTGCGCCGCGGGCCGTTCTACCAGCCGCGCCGACAGAAACCGGTGTTCCGCCGAGAAGAGCCGCCGATACGTGAGCAGCACTGCGCCCACCGTCCCCAAGGCTGAGGCCGCCGCGATCAGGAACATGATAACGATCTGATAACGCACCGCCTGCAACGGCGACTGACCGGCCAGCACCTGCCCGGTCATCATGCCGGGCAAACTCACCACGCCGACCACGGCCATCTGATTCAAGGTGGGCATCATGCCCGCGCGCACCGCCTGGCGCGCCGGCGCCTGCGCCGCTTCCCAACGGGTCGCGCCGAGCGCCAGCGCCATATCCACACGGTCGCGCCGCGCGGTCAGTTCCTCGGTCATCCGTTCGATGCCGAGCGACACGCCGGTGAGCGTATTGCCGAGGATCATGCCGAGAATTGGAATCGCGTACTGCGGCTCGTACCATGGGTGAATGCGGATCACGACGAAGAGTCCGACCGCGGTCACCAGCCACGAACTGACCCAGATCGACAGCACACTGTCCGCACGCTGCCCGGCGTACGTGCGGCTGCCGCGCTGCGCCCCCGCGAAGCCGGCAATCAGCGTCATCACGACCATCAAGGGCAGCACCACGAACCAGCGGTCATAGCGAAACACCCAGCCGAGCACATAGCCGATCGCCAGCAATTGCACGACGGTGCGTACCGCCGCCCACGCCAGCTTGCGTTCGAGATCAAGCTTGAGCGCCACCGACACCACGCCATTCACCACGATCAGCAATGCGGCAATCGCGACATCCCAGAGACTCAGGTTTTGCAAGGTCATTGGCCGGGTTCCTGAAGCGTGGGCGTTACGGTGGATTCGTCGAGCACGCCCGCGCGCATCGTGAGATGCCGCGCGCTCATGCGCGCGGCTTGCGCCGGATCGTGCGATACCCACATCGACGCATGCCGGCCGGGTTCGGCCGCGAACCACGCGTGCACTAGCGCCTCGATCGCGTGTGACGACTCCGGATCGAGCGAAGCGGTGGGTTCATCCAGCAGCAGCACTTCGGGCGCGAGTTGCAGAACGCGAATCAGCGCGGTGATCTGCGCTTCTCCGCCAGACAATTCGCTCGCGCGCTTGTCGAGAAAATCGTCGCCGCGGCCGGCCTGAGCGGCGAGGCTTGCCGCGCGTGCGCGATCGAAGCGCACGTCGCGATAGGTCCGCAATTCGAACGGATAACGCAGGTTGTCTTCGACGCTGCCGTCGAGCAGCGCGGGCCGCTGCCGGATATACGCGACGTTGCGCCGGTAACGTGGAATGGCGGCGCGCTCGACCGGCGCGCCGTGCCACATGATGCGTCCCGCATCGAGCGGATCGAGCAGGGCGAGGGCGCGCAGAAACACGCTCTTGCCCGAGCCCGACGGTCCGGTGACCGCGACGCGGTCGCCCGCGCAGAGGGCGAAGGTAGTCGGCTGCAGCAGCGTTTGCCCGCGCAATGCATCGCGCCGGGCGATGCCGTCGGCGAGGACGAAGGGAACATCTGACATGAGTTGGGTCGTGGTGGATTTTTGCGTGGATGCGGAGGTCGCCATGACATTTCCTTACGTTTCCATGGCTGGGAAACCTGTGCCGGCGCCGTGCGGCATGATAAAACGACCCCTATTAAACAATACCATCGGGCACGATACGTGCTGCCCCCATGCACAACGAAGAACAAAGGCGGAGCTTTTCAATGGCAGTGTCGAGCACGATTGGAAGACGGGTAGGAAAAATCATCGCATGGTTGCTGGCGATCATCGTCATTCTGATTGTCGCCCTGGCAATCTTCATCCTGACCTTTGACTGGAACCGGGCGCGCCCCTACATCGACGACAAGGTTACGCAGGCCATCGGCCGGCCGTTCGCGATCAACGGCGATCTGAAAGTAGGCTGGCAGCATCCGGTCGGTGAAACCGGCTGGCGTGGCTGGGTGCCCTGGCCGCGTTTTTCGGCGGCCAATATCACGGTAGGCAACCCCGACTGGGCCAAACAGCCGCACTTTGCGACGCTGGACGAAATCGACTTCCAGGTCAAGGTGTTGCCGCTGCTCGCGCACGACATCGTGATTCCCGCGATCAACCTCGTGAATCCTTCGGTCGACCTCGAACGACTGCTCGACGGGCGCGACAACTGGACCTTCAAACTGGCGTCTTCCAGCGGGCCTTCCGAATGGAAGCTCGATCTGCACGACATCGCCTTTGCCAAAGGCAATATCGCGCTGTCGGATCAGCAGCAGAAGGTCGAGATGCAGATGGCCATCGATACGCTCGGCCAGCCGATTCCGATCGGCGAGGTGATGAAACAGCAGGAGACGGCGTCGCGCAGCGCGTCGGCGGAGGCGGTCGGTAAAGCGGGGGCGAGCAAGCTGACGGCACAGGCGAACGCGCAGGCTGCATCGGAAGCCGCGGCGGCGGCCTCCGGCGCTTCGTCGACGGATATCACGGCGTCTGGCGCAACTGCGGCGAATGGCGCTTCGGGTGCGCTGGTTGCCGGCGGCGCGAACGGTGCGAGTGAGGGCGCAAGCGAGGGTTCAAGCGGCGCCGCCGTAGCCCCGGCGTCGAACGCCAGCGAGGCAGGCACGGCGAACGGCGCAAAGCCGGCGATCCCGCCGTACGCGATCGGTTGGACGGTCAAGGGTGTTTATAACAAGACGCCGGTATCCGGTAGCGGCAAGGTGGGCGGCGTGCTGGCGTTGCAGGACGCGAACCGGCCCTTCCCGGTGCAGGCCGATGTGAAGGCCGGTGATCTGCGCGTCGGCCTCGTAGGCACGATCACCGATCCGGCGCATCTTGCCGCGGTCGATCTGCGACTTTGGCTGCAAGGCAACAGTCTGGCGAGGCTGTATTCGCTGACGGGCGTGACCTTGCCCGACACGCCGCCGTATGCAACCGAGGGACGTCTTGTCGGCCAGTTCAAGCCCGGCGCCAACGTCTTCAAGTATGAAAATTTTACAGGGCGGGTGGGCGGCAGCGATCTGAATGGCTCGCTGACCTACACGGCGCGTGAGCCGCGCCCGCTGTTGCAGGGCGAGCTGGTGTCGCACCTGCTGCAATTCGCCGATCTGGCGCCGGTCATCGGCGCGGACTCTAATGCCAGCAAGGCCAAACGCGGCGATGCGACCGCGCAGCCGGCCAACAAGGTCTTGCCGGTCGAAGAATTCCGCACTGACCGCTGGAAGGCGATCGACGCCGACGTGAAGTTTACGGGGCGCCGTATCGTCAAGGACACCAATCTGCCGATTACCGACCTGTACACGCACGTCGTGATGACCGACGGCGTGCTGTCGCTCGAACCGCTGAAGTTCGGCGTGGCGGGCGGCTCGCTGTCATCGGACATTCATCTGGACGGCAGCACGACGCCGCTGAAGGGCCGCTTCGCGACCTCAGCTCGCCATCTGAAGCTCAAGCAGCTGTTCCCGGACTTCAAGACGATGCAGAACGCGCTCGGCGAAATCAACGGCGACGCCGCGCTGACCGCGACCGGCAATTCGCCGGCGGCGCTGGCGGCGACGTCGAACGGCGAGGTGAAGGCGTTGATCACAGACGGCACGGTAAGCCGCCTGCTGATGGAAGCCGCGGGCCTGAACGTGGCGAACGTGGTCTATGAAAAGCTGTTTGGCAATCGCGACGTGAAGATCAACTGCGCGGCGGCGGATTTTGTCGCGACGAACGGTGTGCTGGATTCGCGTGTCTTCGCGCTCGACACGGACGACGCGGTCATCAATATCGACGGCAACGTGAATCTGCGCGACGAATCGATGGATCTTGGCGTGCATCCGCATACCAAGGGCTTCCGGGTGTTTTCGCTGCGCTCGCCGCTGTATGTGAAGGGGACGTTCAAGGATCCGCACGTGGGCGTGAATGCCACCGCGTTGGCGCTGCGAGGGGGTGCCGTAATCGGGCTCGGGTTGATCAATCCGTTTGCGGCGCTGATTCCGCTGCTTGCGCCTAGCAATAACAAACCGCTGCCGTGCGCGCAGTTGCTGTCGCAGGTTCGTCAGGCGCCGAGCGCGCCGGCGCCGGGTATGAAGCAACAGGCCAAGCCGGCCATTTCCCTCGACGGTGCGCCGGTGAACAAGTCTTCCGCAGGCGCCTCCTCACCGGCTGCGGCCGACAGGAAGCCTGCGGTCACGTCGCCGGCCACGGGGGCTGAATATAAGGGGAGTTAATGTTTTCTGCTTTGTCTGCGGACTGGTGGAGTTGGTTCTTCGGCGCCTGCCTTTCCTTTACTTTCTTGTGGCTGATTAGCGCTCCCGCGATACGGGGCGAACACTAATCAGCCGCACCAGGCAAAGGAAAGAAAAGAACTACCTTAGCGAGCGCGGAGCGGCATCGCCCGCCGCATCCTGCCTGCGAACCCCTCGCCGGGCGCCGCCAACGCGGGTGGCGCCAAACTCCGTCAGAATCTTGCCTCTGGCCCGGCTGGCGAAGACCAGGAACCCGAATCCGTCAGCTTCATACCAATACCCGCCGTTCTCGAGACCATCGAGCGGCTGTTCCAATGCATTGGTAATGGATTCGATACAACGCCGCCGCAATTCGGCGGGCGCGGGATAGGGCGGCTGGGCACCGCGTACGCTGCACAGAAGAACGTCGAGCCCGGGGAGCACATGTGCATAGAGCACCGGCTCGTCCTGCGCGCGAGCGCGCGCAATTTTGGTGTCGAGCTGACCGAACGGCTTGAAATGCCGTAGTACCGCGAGGAACGACTCATCGCCGTCCACCTTCGCGCGTCTACGCTTTTTCGGGAAGGACATAAAAATTCGCCTGAAAAAGAATTGCAAGAAACGCAGCGTCCTCATGCGACAACTCCCGGCTTCGCGCGCCGCACGTCGATCTTTTATAGCATACGACAAGGCCGGATTCACGATGATTTGGCTTCTACGCCGTCCCACCGCCTCCCGCACGAATCATGCCGAACCGCCTCGCCGCGCGCCTTCGCTTCCCAGCACATCTGTCTCCATCATAGACGCACGCGCCGCCGAAAAAACAACTCGTATCAATAAAAAAGTCATTTTTATGTGGGCGAGCGCATCTAGCCACTACGTTGAAATATCTCACATTCACGTCGATAATGGCCCGTCCGGCTGCACCGCGGCGTGCTGGCCATTCCTGCACCGCAACGGCCCGCCCGCATGCCGAGGCGAGCCGCATGGTCCGTGCGTAACGCCGCGGCTTGAACGACCCTTCGGGCGAACATGAAACTATTCACCAAGGGTCTGCTGCTGATTGCAGTGCCGAGCGTGGTCGAGCTGGCGCTTCTGGGCGTCGTCTTCGATACCCAGGAGCAAACAGCGCAGGCCGCGCGGTGGGTCAGCAATAGCAAGCAGATCCTTTATCAGTCGTCGGCCATTGTCGATCCGCTGCTGCGTCAGGCCGCGCGGGTCCGCACGGGTATGGTCGTTGGCGATCCGTCGTTTGTCGACCGCCATACTGTATGGGTCGATCTCGGTGACCGCCTTTCGAATCTGGAAACGCTGGTGGCCGATACGCCGCAACAGGTCGCGCGCGTGCGCAAGATGCAACAGGCGATCGACGCGTATCGCGTGCAGGCCACCTCGATCTCGCAGGCGCTACGCGCAGGACATAACCTGAATTCGTTTGCCGGGCTGGACACGGGTGCGCTTCCCCAGCAGATCGCGCTGTTTCGCGATCAGCTCGCCGAATTCAGCAATGAGGCCTCGCGGCTCGACGCCGAGCGCGGCGCGGCCTTGGCACGGCGCCGCGAACGCCAGCAATATGCGCTAATCGCCGCGGTATTGGGCTCGATGCTGATCTGGGCGGCCACTGCCGTCGTGTTTGCGCGCAGCATCGGCCGGCGGTTGGAAGTGTTGACCGGCAATGCCGAGCGCCTGGGCAGCGGGCGGCCGCTTGCGGCGCCGCTGTCCGGCAGCGACGAAATTGCCGCGCTCGACGCGGTGCTGCATCAGACGGGCGCACGCCTGCGCGAGGCCGAAGGCGAGCAGGCCAAGCTGAAAGTGCGGCTCGAAGCGCGCGCACGGGAACTGGCTGGCGTCAACGAGGAGCTGCGTCAGGAGACGCAAGACAACGAAATGTTCATCTACAGCGTGTCGCACGATCTGCGCTCGCCGCTGGTGAATCTGCAAGGCTTTTCGAAAGAATTACAGGTGTCGTGCGACGAACTGGACAGCCTCGTCGAGGCGGCGAAGCTGCCGGAGGCCGAACATCGGCGTATGGCACATATCCTTGACGGCGACGTGCGCGAGTCTCTGCAATATCTACGCACCGCGGTGACGCGGGCGGCGGCGATCATCGACGCGCTGTTGCGGATTTCACGCGCCGGGCGGCTCGAATATCAGTGGCAGCGGGTGAGTGTCGGGCGGGTGGTGGGCAAAGTGGTCGATGCGCTGCAAGGCGCCATCAGCCAGCGCGGGACGGTGGTGACCGTGCGCGAGTTGCCGCCTGCATGGGGCGACCCGGGCGCGATCGAGCAGATTTTCGGCAACCTGATCGGTAACGCGCTCAATTATCTCGACCCGGCGCGCAATGGGCGCATCGAGATCGGCGCGCTGGAGCCGGAACCGGTCGACGAGACGGAGCCGCGCGCGTTGCGCACGCGCACCTATTATGTACGGGACAACGGACTCGGGATTCCGGCGGCGTATATGTCGAAGGTATTCCGGGCGTTTCAGCGCCTGCACGGCGACGTCGCGAACGGAGACGGCATTGGCCTCGCGGTGGTTCGGCGTATGGTAGAACGGCATGGCGGCCGCGTTTGGGTCGAGTCGGCGGAAGGTGCGGGATCGACTTTTTTTGTCGTGTTACCAGAGCAACCTGCGCGCAATTGAGCCGCGACGGGCACCAAGGGAAACGGTGGGGATAGTTAAAAGCATTATGCAAAAACGGATTGTCAGTACGGAGGGCATATGAGTCACGGGGAAACGGTCAGTATCGTGCTGATCGAAGATGACGACGGCCACGCCACGCTGGTCGAGCGCAATCTGCGCCGCGCCGGTATTTCGAACGGTTTCGTGCGCTTTCGCGACGGCCAGCAGGCCCTCGATTATTTCTTCGGCCCGGCGCCGGCGGACGCCGCTGCCAGTCCTTACCCACCTCGCGAAGATCTGACGAATTTCGTCGTGCTGCTCGATCTGAAAATGCCGCGGGTGGATGGCTTCGAGGTGCTGCGGCGTCTGAAGGATTCGC
Organism: Paraburkholderia sediminicola; assembly: GCF_046026675.1. GTDB lineage: Bacteria > Pseudomonadota > Gammaproteobacteria > Burkholderiales > Burkholderiaceae > Paraburkholderia > Paraburkholderia sediminicola_F. The sequence goes on from NZ_JAQQEY010000001.1 coordinate 1,962,918, forward strand.
CGCAGACAGCCGCGGTGCCGGTGATCGTACTGACCACGACCGACGATCCGCGCGAAATCGCGCGCTGTTACGAACTCGGCTGCAACGTCTATATCACCAAGCCGGTCGAATACGACGCGTTCATCGAAGCGGTGCGCCGTCTCGGCTTCTTCCTGCAGGTGGTCAAACTGCCGTCGGGCCACCGGCTGGCCGCGCCGTGACGGAAGGTTCATATGAAGGCGCTCCGAAAGCGACCCATGACAAGATAGCCACACCAGACCTAGCCAGAGAAGACTCCGCATGACCGAAGACGTGTCCACGCAGCCCGCCGCGTATGTGCTGGTCGTCGATGACGACGAAGGCATCCTGCGGCTCGCGCGCAAGTCGCTCGAACGCGCCGGCTGCCGGGTTGCAATCTGTGCGCAGGTCGAAGCGGCCCGCGCGCGACTCGCCGCGGGTGCGCCGGACCTGCTGGTGCTCGACTACCAGCTCAGCGGGCCGGAGACCGGCCTCGACTTCTTTCGCCGCTTGCGCGCGGAAGGCGTGCGGATCCCCGCCATCCTCGTGACCGGTTTTACTGACGAATCCCGGGTGATCGAAGCCTTGCGCGCGGGCGTTTCCGACGTGGTGCCGAAGTCCGGCGACTACCTCGATTACCTGCCCGAGGCGGTGGAGCGGGTGCTGTCCCAGGTGCGTTTGCAGAAGGCTTCGGACGACGCCTTGCTGCTGCGCGATCGCGAACAGCATTACCGCACCTTGTCGGAGGCGTTGCCGCACCTCGTGCTGACCTGCAACGCCGCGGGCGATTGCGATTTCCTCTCGAAGCAGTGGTTCGACTACACGGGGTTGGCGGAAAGCAGTTCGTACGGTCTCGCGTGGCTCGAAGCGGTGCATCCCGACGATCGCGAAGAGATTCGCCGCACCTGGCTCAAGGCGGTGACGGGCGGCGCCGGCGACTACCGGCACGAACTGCGGATTCGCCGCCACGACGGCGCCTATCGCTGGTTCGACATCCGCGCGGTCGCCATGCGCGACGCTGAAGGCAACGTCAGCAAATGGTTCGGCAGTTGCACGGATATTCATCCGCAACGCGAGGCGATCGAGGAACGCGAACGGCTGCTTGCCTCGGAGCAGGCCGCCCGCCAGATCGCTGAGGAAGCCAATCGTGCGAAAGACCGCTTCCTTGCCATGCTGTCGCACGAATTGCGCACGCCGCTCACGCCCGTTCTGGCAGGGGCTAGCGTGCTGGAGATGATCCCGGGTCTGCCCGATCAGGCGCGTGCGAGCGTGCGCATGATTCGCCGCAACGTCGAACTCGAAGCGCGCCTGATCGACGACCTGCTCGATCTCACGCGCGTGGCGAACGGCAAGCTGCGTTTGTCGCTCGAAACCGTCGACGTGCACGAGGTGATAGACAGCGTGCTCGAACTATTTCGCAGCGAGATCCAGGTCAAGCAGCAGGACGTGCACGTCTGCACGAATGCGCAGCACCATTACGTGCTCGCCGATCGTGCACGGCTGCAACAGATGCTGTGGAATCTGATTCGCAACGCCGCCAAGTTCACGCCGGACGGCGGCCATATCTACGTGCGCACGCACGACGAACGCATGCATGTGCAGATTTCGGTCGAGGATACGGGCATCGGCATCGAACCCGAGCAGATCGGCAAACTGTTCAACGCGTTCGAGCAGGGCAACCAGAACATGACGCGGCAATTCGGCGGCCTGGGCCTGGGCCTCGCGATCACGAAGGCCCTGACCGATGTGCACGGCGGCACGGTGGTCGCACAGAGCCCGGGCGCGCACTGCGGCGCGACTTTCACGATCACGCTGCCGACCGCCGCCGCGCCTGAGGAGCTAACACCCGTTGCCGCGCCTGATGAGGTTCGTCATCACGGCCTGCTGACCATTCTACTGATTGAAGACCACGTGGATACCGCCGAAGTGATGGCGCAGCTGATTCGCAGCCTGGGTCACGACGTGACCACGGTGGGCCGTGTAGACGATGCTCTCGCCGCCACCCAGGCGCAGACGTTCGATCTGGTGATCAGCGACGTGGGCTTGCCCGATGGTACAGGCCTCGATTTCGTCAAAGCGTTCCGCGAGCGTTCGGATGCGCCGGCGGTCGCGTTGACCGGCTTCGGCACCGATGACGATGTGCGCCGTTGCCTGAGCGCCGGCTTTACTTCGCATCTGACCAAGCCTGTCAATTTCGGACAGCTCGAGACGATGATCGAAAGCGCGGTGAATCTGAAGGCAGAGAAGGGCGAAGGGGACGAAGGGGACAAAAAGAACGCTTAGTGTGTTCACCACGTCGACTCGGGCGACGTAATTTGCACGCGGTATGAAAAAGGCCTGTGGCGACTTCCTCGCGACAGGCCTTATTTATTTGCGCCGGTAATGTGCCGACGCGAATGTTTAACGTGGTTCAGCTTGACCCAACCCGGGTGACTTAACCCCGGCGGCTCAGCGCTGCGGTGAGCTCTTCAGCGAATCGCGGATTTCGCGCAGCAGCACAACTTCTTCCGGCGTTGGCGCCGGTTCTGCCGGCGCGGCTTCAGCCGGCTTGCGCAGATTATTGATGAACTTGACCATCAGGAAAATAATGAACGCGAGGATCACGAAGTTGATGGCCACGGTGATAAACGAACCATAACCGAACACGGCCACGCCTGCCGTCTGCAAGTCTTTGTACGACTCGGGACTGCCTTTGAAGCTGGCGGGAATATCGCCGAGCCGAACGAACTTGTTGGAGAAATCGAGGCCGCCGGTGGCAACGCCGACAACCGGCATGATCAGGTCTTTAACAATTGAATTGACGATGGTGGAAAATGCGCCGCCGATAATCACCCCGACGGCGAGATCCATTACGTTGCCTTTGAGGGCAAATTCCTTGAATTCCTTGATCATGCTCATATACGTTCCTCCCAGAAGTCGATTGTCGAATCATACCAATCTGAGAAGGATAGGCTAGTCTTTTGGCATGGAAAGGAAGGATTGCGTTTATTCTGGAAACTGTGACTGGCTATGACGTGCCCGTTCGATATGCGCAGCAAAACTGACCGGATCGGTATTGGTGCCGCACAGCAGCACGCCCACGCGTTTGCCTTGCAGCGATTCGCGCAGCGGTCCGAGCAGTGCTGCCGTAGCGGCAGCGCAGGCCGGTTCGACAGCCAGCTTCAGTTGTCCGAACAAGGTCAGCATGGCCGCGCGCAACTGGTCGTCGGAAACCGTGACGAGCTGGTCGATATGGCGACGGCACAACTCGTAGCTGTATTCCTCGGTATGCGGCGATGCCAATGAATCGGCGATGGTGTGCATATGGCCCATCTTGACCGTGTGATTGGCGGCAAAGCTTTTGCCCATCACATCCGATCCTTCCGGTTCGACGCCGTACAGGTGCACCCGCGGATTCGCGAGCCGCATGGCGGTGGCCACGCCGGCAGCGAGGCCGCCGCCGCCGATCGGCACGATCACCGCTTCGAGGTCGGGCGTTTGTGTAGCCCATTCATAGCCGAGCGTGGCTGAGCCGAGCACGGTGCGATAGCCGTTGAACGGATGCACGAAATAACGGCCTTCCTCCGCTTCGATACGGCGCACAAGCTCGAAGGCTTCCGCAAGGTTTTCCGCGAAAACGATGTCGGCGTGATATTGCCGGCACAAGGCGATACGTGCCGGATTGGCCGCGCGAAACAGCACGACCTTCGCGCTCACGCCGAGACGCATGGCGGCGTACGCGACCGCCACCGCATGATTGCCGCCCGACACACAGGTGACGCCTGCGCTGCGTTGCGCTTCATCGAGCGCGAGCAGATTAGTGAACGCACCGCGCGCCTTGAAGCTGCCGCCCGCTTGCAGCAATTCGAACTTGAAGTTCACCACCGTGCCTTCCAGCGACGGAAAGTCGAGCCGGTCGAACACCGGCGTTCGCGTCACCCACGGCGTCAACGCAAAGTGCTGCGTGGCGATGTTGTCGAGGGTAGGGATCGGCTCGCCGTCGATCGTATGGTCGGTGTGCTGCGGTGTGGCGGTTGACATGGCGTGGGCGTGTTTTTCCTCGATATGGCTAAGACCGTTTTTACAGCAGTCAGTTTCAGTGCGCGTGCGCGTCGACCGACATGCTGTGGATGAATTTTTGCAGGAAGCGCTCGCATGCCACGAGCTGATCCAGCGCGACGAATTCGTTGGCTTTGTGCGCCTGCTGGATGTCGCCGGGACCGCACACAATGCTCGGAATGCCCGCTAGCGAGAACAGCCCCGCTTCGGTGCCGTACGCGACCTTGCGCTTGTCCTGATCCGCGGTCAGCGCACGCACGAGTTGCGTGATCGCGGCTTGTTCAGACGAATCGAGGCCTGGTGCCGCCGCGATCTTCGTGATCTCGATGGCCGCAGATGGATGCTCGCGCAACATTTTCGGCAGCAGGGTTTCGCGCGCGTATTGATCGATGCGCTCGAAGATCGGTTCGGGGTCGAGCGTGGGCAGATTGCGGAATTCGAACTGGAACTTGCATTCGGCGGGCACGGTATTGATCGCGTTGCCGCCGATGATCGTGCTGGTTTGCGCCGTAGTGAAGGGCACGTCGTACAGTTCGTCGAACGGGCCTTGTGCGCGGAATTGATCGGCCATATCGCGGATGTAGCAGATCAGGCGCGCGGCGTATTCGATCGCATTCAAGCCCTTCGGTGTGAGCGACGAATGCGCCGCCTGGCCGCGCACGCAGCACTGATATGCGTTGATGCCTTTGTGTGCCACGATCGGGCGCATGCTGGTCGGCTCGCCGACGATGCAGCCGTCCGGCTTCACACCGCGTTTCATCAGATCGGCAATCAGGAGCGGTGCGCCGGCACACCCCACTTCTTCGTCGAACGACAACGCGAAGTGAATTGGCCTCGCGAGCCTGGTGCGCTGCATCTCGGGCACGAGTGAAAGCGCCGCGCCGATGAAGCCTTTCATATCGCAGGTGCCGCGGCCGTACAGCTTGTCGCCACGAATTTCCGGTTTGAACGGATCGCTGTCCCATTGCTGACCGTCTACGGGCACAACATCTGTATGGCCCGACAGCACAACGCCGCCGTTGGTCTCGCCGTCGTGCGCGGGAATCGTTGCGAACAGATTCGCCCATTTGCCGCTTTCGTCGTGGGTGAGCGTGGCTTCGATGCCGACTGCGCGCAATTCGTCGCGTACGGTTTCGATCAGACCGAGATTCGGATTGCGGCTCACCGTGTCCATCGACACGAGACGGGTCACCCAGGGCAGCGAGGCAGGCGAGGAAGAATTCGATTCAGAGGCGGGCGTTTGCGAGGACTGCGCCGATTCAGCGACGTGAGACATGACAAGACTCCAGCATTTGAGTCTTTCGATCATACCCAAAAAAAACGCACCCGTATGCTGCGGCGCGCGTTTGCGCACCGCAGCATAAACAAAAAACGGCTAGACGTACCCCGTTTTTTTAACCGTGCCGCCGTTGATTCCGGTAGCTGCGCCGGTGTTGACACCGGTGCTGACACGATACCGGCGCGCGAGCACTCAGCGGGTGCGAGGCGTTAGCGCGCGGCAGCCGTGGCCGCTGTGCCGCGGCTGGGCGTGCCGAGTGCGCGCAAGGTTTCTTTCACCGTCGCCACACGGACGGCCAAGTCCGGGCTGCGCGTTTCAATGCGCAGCTTGTCCTGGCCCGCTAGCTTGATGTGCTTGTGTTTCTGCACCATCTCGATGATCCGCATCGCGTCGATTGGCGGATTGGGGATGAACTGCAAGCCGATCACCGTTTCGCCGGCATCGATCTTCGAAATGCCCAAGGGCTTCGCCGCCAACCGCAGGCGATGCGTCTCGACAAGCGCATGGGCTTGCGGCGGCAACTTGCCGAAGCGGTCGATCAGCTCTTCCTGAATGCTGTCGATCGAATCGTTGTGTTCGCAATTAGCGAGGCGCTTGTAGAGCGACAGGCGTTCCTGCACGTCGCCGCAATAGTCCGCCGGCAGAATCGCGGGTGCGTGCAGATTGATCTCGGTGGTCGCCGCGAGCGGTGCGGTGAGGTCCGGCTCCCTGCCTTCCTTGAGCGCCTTTACGGCGTCGTTCAGCATGTCGGTGTAAAGCTGGAATCCGATCTCCTGAATCTCGCCCGATTGCTTGTCGCCAAGCACTTCACCCGTACCGCGGATTTCGAGGTCGTGCATCGCGAGATAGAAGCCCGAACCGAGTTCCTCCATCTGCTGGATCGCTTCGAGACGGCGCTGCGCCTGCTTCGTCAGACCTTGCGGGTCATGCACCAGCAGATACGAATACGCCTGGTGATGCGAGCGGCCGACACGGCCACGCAACTGGTGCAATTGCGCGAGGCCGAACTTGTCGGAGCGGTGAATCAGGATCGTGTTGGCGGTCGGCACGTCGATACCGGTTTCGATGATCGTCGTGCACAGCAGAACGTTCGCGCGCTGGGCGACAAAGTCACGCATCACGCGTTCGAGTTCGCGCTCGTGCATCTGTCCATGCGCGACGGCGATACGTGCTTCAGGCACGAGCGTTTCAAGCATTTGCCGGCGATTCTCAATCGTTTCGACTTCGTTGTGCAGGAAGTACACCTGGCCGCCACGTTTCAACTCGCGCAACATCGCTTCGCGAATCACGCTGTCTTCTTCGCGACGCACGAAGGTTTTGATCGCGAGGCGCTTTTGCGGCGCGGTGGCAATAACGGAGAAATCGCGCAGGCCTTCGAGCGCCATGCCGAGCGTACGGGGGATCGGCGTGGCAGTGAGCGTGAGCACATCGACTTCAGCGCGCAACGCTTTCAATGCCTCTTTCTGACGCACGCCGAAACGGTGTTCCTCGTCGATGATCACGAGTCCCAGCCGCTTGAACTGCACGTCTGACGACAGCAACTTGTGCGTGCCGATCACGATATCGACCGTGCCTTCGTTGATCTGCTGGATCGCCGCGTTGACTTCCTTGGTCGACTTGAAGCGCGACAATTCGGCGATGCGCACCGGCCAGTCGGAGAAGCGATCACTAAAGGTTTGCGTGTGCTGTTCGGCAAGCAGCGTGGTGGGCGAGAGCAGCGCGACCTGCTTGCCGCCCATCACCGCGATGAATGCCGCGCGCAGTGCCACCTCGGTCTTGCCGAAGCCGACGTCGCCGCACACGAGGCGGTCCATGGGTTTGCCGCTCGTCATGTCACCGATCACGGCAGCAATGGCTGCGGCCTGATCCGGCGTTTCTTCGAAGCCGAAGCTCTCGGCGAACTTCACGTAGTCCTTCGGTTCGAGCGCGAATGCATGGCCTTCGCGCAGGGCGCGCCGGGCATACAGGTTCAGCAACTCGGCCGCGGTGTCGCGGATCTGCTGCGCGGCTCTTCGCTTGGCCTTTTCCCACTGGCCCGAGCCGAGCGAATGCAAGGGCGCGCTTTCCGGATCCGCACCGCTGTAACGCGAGATCACGTGCAATTGCGCGACCGGCACGTAAAGCTTGCTGTCGCCCGCGTATTCGAGGTGTAGGAACTCGGTTTCGCCTTCGCCGAGATCCATCGTGACGAGACCCATATAGCGGCCGATGCCATGCTGCGAATGCACGACCGGATCGCCGAGCTTCAGCTCGGACAGGTCCCGCACCATCGAATCGACGTTGCTTGCCTGCTCCTGGCGGCGCCGTCCCGTGCGGCGCGCGAGTGGGCCGTAAAGTTCGGTCTCGGTGATGATCGCGATGCCGTCGATAGGCACCGCAAAACCGTTCGCCAAAGGCGCGACGCCTAGCGAAAAACGTTCGCTGCTCGTGAGCCAGTCCTGGAAGCTGTCGCTCGATACAGGCCGGAGGTGATTGTCGGCCAGCAGTTGCAAGAGCGTTTCACGACGGCCCGCCGACTCCGTGGCGAACAGCACGCGGTTCGGCGTGGTCTCGAGATAGGTACGCAAGGCCGAGACCGGATCCTCCGCGTGACGGTCGATCGCAAGATCCGGTAGCGGGGTCGACCAGCCGCCGCCCGCGTTGGCGGGCAAGGCGAGCCGCGCGAACGGCTTGGCGAACGCAAAGAAATCCTCGTCCGAGAGGAACAGACGCTCCGGCTCCAGAATTGGCCGGTCGCGATCGTGCGACAGGAAGTTGTAGCGCTGTCTGGTGTCGTTGGTGAAGCGCCGGATCGCCGCGTCCAGATCGCCGACGAACGCCAGTTGCGCGCCTTCGGGCAGGTAGTGGAACAGCGTCGCCGTTTCTTCGAAGAAGAGCGGCAAATAATACTCGATGCCCGCCGACGGCACGCCGTTGCCGATGTCCTTGTAAATCGACGCGCGGCTCGGATCGCCCTCGAAGGTCTCGCGCCAGCGGCTGCGGAAAGCCGTGCGCGCCGCTTCGTCGAAGGGGAATTCGCGGCCGGGCAAGAGACGCACGTCCTTCACCGGATAGAGGCTGCGCTGGGTGTCCGGATCGAACGCACGGATCGAGTCGACCTGGTCGTCGAACAGGTCGATCCGGTACGGCAGAGGCGAGCCCATCGGGTAGAGGTCGAGCAGCGAGCCGCGCACGCAGTATTCGCCGGGACGCACCACCTGGCTCACGTGCTCGTAGCCGGCGAGCGTCAACTGCGCTTTAAGCCTGGCCTCGTCGAGGCGTTCACCTTGCGAGAAGGAGAAGGTGTACCCCGCCATGAATGAGGCGGGCGGCATCCGGTACAGAGCGGTGGTGGCCGGCACCAGCAGGATGTCGCAGCGGCCTTCGCCGAGATCGTGCAGCGTGGCGAGGCGTTCCGAGACCAGATCCTGGTGGGGCGAAAAGGTATCGTAAGGCAGCGTTTCCCAGTCGGGCAGCAAACGCACGCGTGCCTCGGGCGCGAAAAAGCTGATTTCCTGCGCCAGCCGCTGCGCGTCGACGGCGCTTTCGCAGACGACCGCCAGTAGCGGCACCTTCTCGCGGTAGGCGAGATGGTAGCGGGCGATCAGCAGCGCGTCGGACGAGCCGTGCGTGCCGTCGAAGGCGAAACGCTGGCCGGCCTTGACGAGCGCGACGGGCGGGGAGTACTGCGATGATGCGGCGATGTCTGGCATAGAAGAGAAAAAGCGGCCTCGGGCTCACACGTGATCGGCAAGTTTACGCGTGTCGGGGCGTAGATGCGAAGGACCTATTATAAAATCCGTCCTTTACTTTGACCTCGCGGCATCCGCACTCGTGACTTCCCGTCTATTTGCCCTGATTCCGTGCGCTGGCACCGGCAGCCGTTCCGGCGCCGCGATGCCCAAACAATATCGCACTGTCGCCGGTCGCGACATGTTGCATTACTCGCTGGCGGCTTTCGACGCCTGCAGCGAGTTTGCGCAAACCCTTGTCGTGATTGCCCCCGACGACCAGCACTTCGACGCCCGCCGCTTCAGCGGCTTGCGTTTCGCCGTGCGCCGCGCCGGTGGGGCGTCGCGCCAGGCGTCGGTGCTGAACGGGCTGCACGCGCTGGCCGAGTTCGGCGCGCGCGATGACGACTGGGTGCTGGTGCACGACGCTGCGCGGCCGGGTATTACGCCGGGCTTGATCCGCGCGCTGATCGGCGCGCTGAAGGACGACGCGGTGGGCGGCATCATGGCCTTGCCGGCGGCGGATACCTTGAAGCGGATCGACCCGGCCTCGTCCGACGGGCGGATTGCCCGCACCGAGGCTCGGGACGGCCTGTGGCAGGCGCAGACGCCGCAGATGTTCCGCATCGGCATGTTGCGCGAGGCGATTTTGCGCGCGCAGGCGGACGGCCACGATTTGACCGACGAAGCGAGCGCGATCGAGTGGCTGGGGTACGCGCCCCGATTGGTGCAGGGGAGTTTGCGTAACTTCAAGGTCACGTATCCGGAAGACTTCGATCTGGCCGAGGCGATTCTGTGCCGGCCGTCTTCGACTTCCTGATTGGATAAATCAGATTTTAATCAATGGGCTTGAGGACTTGACGCATATGGATTTCAGAATTGGGCAGGGTTATGACGTGCATGCGCTGGTGCCGGGACGTCCGTTGATTATCGGTGGCGTGACGATTCCTTATGAGCGCGGGCTGCTCGGGCATTCGGATGCGGATGTGCTGTTGCATGCGATTACCGATGCTATTTTCGGCGCGGCCGCGATGGGCGATATTGGGCGGCATTTCTCCGACACGGATGCGAAGTTCGCTGGCGCGGATAGCCGGGTTTTATTGCGGGAGTGTTTTGCTCGCGTAACAGCGGCGGGGTTTTCTATCGCTAACGTGGATAGCAGCGTGGTTGCGCAGGCGCCCAAGCTGGCGCCGCATATTGAAGGGATGCGGGCTAATATCGCTGCGGATCTTAACCTGCCGGTTGAACGGGTTAATGTTAAGGCCAAGACTAATGAGAAGTTGGGCTACCTCGGGCGAGGCGAGGGCATTGAAGCGCAGGCAGCGGTTTTGTTGATCAAGAATTGATGTTTGGGTTTTGGTGTTTGCTGTGCATTCACAAAAACCATGAGCGCGCAGCGAAAAAAACTTAATCCCGCTGCGCGCGAAAAAACTGTTCACCTTCAGCCGCAATACGCGGCTTACAGCGTTGCGCCGCCAATCGGACGGTTGCAAGGACATTCTTCGTCCGTTTGCAGAGCGTCGAGAATACGCAGCACTTCTGTCGGATTGCGGCCGACGTTCAGGTTGTTCACCGAAACGTGTTGAATCGTATTGTCTGGATCGACAATGAAGGTTGCGCGCAGCGCCACGCCGGCTTCCTGGTCGCGCACACCGAGCTGGTCGATTAACTCGCCCTTCACGTCACCAAACGAATAGTGGTTTAGCCTGCTCAGGTCCTTTTGCTCGCGGCGCCAGGCCAGCTTGACGAATTCGTTGTCCACACTGCCGCCGAGCAATACCGCGTCGCGTTCTTCGAAATCCTTGACCAGCTTGTCGAACTCGACGATTTCGGTCGGGCACACGAAGGTGAAGTCCTTCGGATAAAAGTAGATGATTTTCCACTTGCCCGGAAACGACTGCTCGGTGATCTCTTCAAACGCCGACACACCGTTTTCTTCATGGTTGTTGAAGCCCGGCTTGGCCGCAGTGACGGTGAACGCTTCGACTTTATCGCCAACGGTTTTCATGCAAGAGCTCCTTCGTGAGATGGGAAAGCAGCATGTTTGACGCTATCAGCTCGTCGTAACAGGCACGTTGCACGTTTTCGAGTATGGCCCTATGAGGTTATCTGCTCAATAGTCTTTGGCTAGCGCCTTGGAGCGACATGACTAAACGCGGCCAACGGCCGCACGGGCGACGCGACGCCCTGGGCGGTCAGGCGCCTTTTGCCAGTGGAAACTCGATTGTGACCTCGAGGCCCGGGCCTGGTGTGCGATTGCGCAGGCGCAGCGCGCCGCGATAACGGCCCACGAGCCGCTGCACGATGGCCATGCCGAGGCCGGTGCCGTTCGCCTGGGTGCGCGCGGAATTCACACGATAGAACGGTCGCGTGACAAGAGCCAACTGGTCTTCGGGAATTCCGGGTCCTTCGTCGACCACGGACAATTCGACCCGCGAGTGCGATACCCGTGTTTCCAGAATCACGTGCGGTATGCCGTCGCCGTCGCTCAAGCCGTACTTGCGCGCGTTCTCCAGCAGGTTGCCGACCACGCGCCGCATGTCGGTCTCATCCGCCTCGATCACCGCCGACGGTGCGAGGCGCGTAATCAGCCGCATGCTGTCCTCGCTTTGCATCCGCGCGGCAAGCTCGCCTGCGATCACCGACAGGTCGACCGGCTCCGGCACCCGCTGCACCGGACGGGCGTAATCGAGGAACCGGCCGATGATCATGTCCATCTGCTCGATGTCGTCGACCATCGCGTCTTTCGTGGCCTGGTCGGACGGGCTCATTTCGGTTTCGAGCCGCAGCCGCGCGAGCGGCGTGCGCAGATCGTGCGAGATGCCCGCGAGCATCAGCGCACGGTCGGCCTCGAGCTGTTCGAGGTCCTGCACCATCTGGTTGAAACTGCGATTGGTCTCGGCGGCCACGCCCATGCCGCGCTCGGGCAAGGGCTCTGGCGACTGGCCTGAGCCGACCTTGCGCGCGGCCATGGCGAGCCGGGCGAACGGACGGTTCACGAGACTGGTGATGAACGCCGCGCCGAATAGTGACAGCGCCAGCGCGAACACGCCCCAGCCGGCCCATTGCAGGCCCGTCGCGTTGTCCAGTTGATCGCGGTCCAGCGCCACCCAGTAATCGTCGTCGTCGATCTTGAAGCTGATCCAGACGCCGGGGATGTCGTTTACGCTCTGTGCAATGACCGTGTCGTCGCCGAGGCGGCCGCGAATGTCGTGTTCGATCAGCCGGTTCAGCGACTCGTCGGGCTGGAGCTTGTACTTGTCGGTGGTTTCGCGCGGGTACACGCGCACGCCTTCATTGCTCTCCAGATCCTGCAGCAGAGCGCGCCGCAGGTCAGGATCGGAATAGAGGAGTGCGGTGCGCGTGAGCTTGACGATGGCGACCAGCTGCAACGCCACGCGCTGCGCGCGCGGCTCGCGTTCGATCACCCGAAAGCTCTGGAACCACGCGGCGAGACTGACTGCGATCAACAGCGCGATCAACAGAAAGGTCCGCCAGAAAAGGCCACCGAACGCGAGCGTCAGGAGGCGCCGGTCGATCCGCATGGGCCCTTCTTATCTGGAACTATCTTGCATGGGACCAGAGTAAGCGCCAAAGCACCAACTCTGGTCGACACTGGAGGTGAGAGCAAACTCAGGCTGCACCGTCAGGAATGAACACGTAGCCGAGGCCCCAGACGGTTTGAATGAAACGCGGGCTGCCCGGATCCGGTTCGATCAACTTGCGCAGACGCGAAATCTGCACGTCGAGACTGCGGTCGAATACTTCATATTCACGGCCGCGTGCCAGTTCCATCAGCTTTTCACGCGAGAGTGGCTGACGCGGGTGACGCGCAAATACCTTCAGCACCGAGAATTCACCCGTGGTCAGCGGAATTTCCTGGCCGGCCTTGGTGAGCGTGCGGGTGGCGAGATTCAGTGCGAACTCGCCGAACTCGAACACCTCGGTGGTTTCGGACGGCGCCCCAGGCAACTCCGACGGCGATTGCCGGCGCAGCACCGCATGAATCCGCGCGACCAGTTCGCGCGGGTTGAACGGCTTGGGCAGATAGTCGTCGGCGCCCATTTCGAGGCCGACGATACGATCGACGTCTTCACCCTTGGCCGTCAGCATGATGATCGGCGTGCGGTCGTTGCTGCCGCGCAGACGGCGGCAGATCGACAGGCCGTCTTCGCCAGGCAGCATGAGATCGAGCACCAGCAAGTCGAAGCGCTCACGCACCCAGAGCTTGTTCATGGACGGCGCGTTCTCGGCAACGTAGACATTGAAGCCCTGTTCACCGAGGTAGCGGCGCAGCAGATCGCGCAGGCGCGGATCGTCGTCGACGACGAGGATTTTCGAAGGGTTTTTGGTTTCCATGGTCGGCATCTTAGCGCGATTAGAAAGTAGCGCGCGGTTGCATCATTTATCGGGTTACAGTCAGTTACAAAATTTACCCGCACTGTGGCACGACGTAAAGCGGGGGCAGGTAGACTCCTTTACTGAATGCGGCTGTTCGGTGGATACTTCACTCGACTAAAACTCTCGCACCCGGCTCGCTACCGGGGTTTGTATACGCATTTGAGGTAGCCGGTTGCCGCGCCACGAAGGGAACAACATGAAGGGAGGGGTTTGGCCGAATGTGCGCCTGAGCGTAATTGCGCTGGCGATTGCCGGTACGCTTGCAGGCACACTAGGACCAACGCTCGCCCACGCCCAGCCTTCGGCCGACAGAGCTGCGAGCGAGCGCGGACCCAAGCCGCCCAATTCCAAAGCGAGCCGCCGCAACCCCAACGTCACTAACGACCGCCCTGCGTCAGACGTGATGTTGCGCACTGCAGTTCCCCCCGATCTCGATCAACGCCGTCGTGATGGTCATATGACGCCCGACGAGCGGCGCCTGTTACGGCAGCACATCGAAGACGCTGTCCGCGAACTCTATAAGCGGTAGCTATTTTCGTGCCTGCTCCAGGCACGCTGGTCGCCCGCCGGTTGCCGTTCCTCCGCGCATGAAAGATTTCGTTGCACTTCCCCCGTCAACTTTCCCGTTCCATCTGCCGTTGAGTCGCCAGAGCACAGCGCGTTTCGCATGCGCGAATGCCTTTCCGTGATGCCCCGCAACCGGATGACCGATGATGAAAGTGCTGACAGGCGGTAAAAATGGGCGCTGGCTGGCAGTCATGGCCACGGCGTTAGTGGCCGTGACGTGGTGTGCGCCGGTGCCGGCCGTGCAGCAGGGCGCCTCTCATGTCCCCCGCAACACGCATCGCATGCCGGTTGCAGCCTCGGCCGATTCTTCTGCCGAGCAGGATATTCTCGATGCCGACGACGCCCGCTTCTTCCTGACGCGCGTAGGCTTTGCGCCCGATAGTGGCGAGGTCGCGCAATACGTTGGCCTCACACGCGAGCAGGCGGTCGACAAGGTGCTCGCGACAGCCCGAACCGAATCTGTCACGCCGCTGCCGGACTGGGTGCCCGAACCCATCCCAACGCGTGACATTCGCAAGACATGGACGGACGATCAACGTCGCGACGAGCAGCGGCTGCGCGGCCAGCGTTACGAACTATTACGTGCGTGGTGGGTGCGCGAGATGCTGGGCACGCCGTCGCCGCTCACCGAGCGCATGACGCTCTTCTGGCACAACCACTTCACGTCCGGCCAGGACAAGGTCCAGTATCCGCAACAGATGGCGCAGCAGAACATGCTGCTGCGCCGTGACGCGCTCGGTAACTTCGGCGAACTGCTGCACGACGTCGCGAAAGATCCGGCGATGCTGCAATACCTCGATGGTGCGAGCAATCGCAAGGGCAAGCCCAATGAAAACTTCGCGCGTGAAGTCATGGAGCTGTTCACGCTGGGCGAAGGGCACTACACACAACGCGACGTATCGGAAGCCGCGCGTGCCTACACGGGATGGAGCCTCGATCCCGACACTCAGGCGTACGTGTGGCGTGCCAACCAGCACGACGATGGCGACAAGACCGTGCTCGGTCAAACCGGTCCGTTCGACGGCGATCAGGTGCTCGATATCCTGCTTGCGCGACCCGAAACCGCGACCTTCGTCACGACCAAGCTGTGGCGTGAGTTCGTCTCCGACACACCGGACCCCGCGCGCATCGCGCCGATCGCCGCCCAGTTCCGCGCGAGTCATTACGATATCAAGGTCGCCCTGCGCGGCCTTTTCATGAGCGACGGGTTCTGGGACGACGGCGATCGCGGCGTCCTCGTGAAATCGCCGGTGGAATTCGTGGTCGGGACATTGCGTGCGTTTGACATCGGTTACGACAACACGGCACCGTTCGCCGCACAGATCCGTACGCTCGGCGAGAACCTGTTCTACCCGCCCAACGTCAAAGGATGGCCGGGCGGTACGATATGGATCAATAGTTCGACGCTGCTGGCGCGCAAGCAATTTGTCGAGCAACTGTTTCGCGCGACTGAAACTGCCCGTCCGCAGCGCATGAACAATCCGGTGGGTGCGAAGATCGCGGCGAGCGGCGCACCAGGCAATATGCAGACGAGTCCGCCGATGCAGCACGCGATGGCGCGTGTCGGCCCGGCCGGCCAGGGTGGCGTACGCTTTGACATCGACACGTGGCTTGCGCATTACAACACCGCGCCGACGGCGAAACCGGGGCTGTCGGCAGAGCTTCAGTTGCAGCACGCGGTCTTGCCGCTCACACCGGTCGACGCGATCGAAACCGATTCGACCGCCAGCGCTTATCTGGAGGCGTTGCTGATGGACCCGGCTTATCAATTGAAGTGAGGAAGTGAGCAACGCTGAAGCGCGACGGAATTGAGCCGCTCAACCGTGTAACGCCGATGAGCCGCGCAAATAAACGATCCGTCGACGATGCCAAGACACGCGCCATGACAATCGAACGAGGTGCAGGATGAAACGACGCAGCTTTCTCTCGATGGGTGCAGCCGCCAGCGCGACGCTCTGGTTGCCACGCGCGTTCGCTGCGCAGGCGGCAGAAGTGGGCGGCTCGACGAATCGAGGTTACGGCAACCTGCTGATTCTCGTCGAACTGAAGGGCGGCAACGACGGTTTGAATACCGTGATTCCATTTGCCGATCCCGCTTACTATCAGCTGCGGAAAAACATCGGCATCAAACGCGGGCAGGCGATCCAGCTCGACGAGCGCACCGCGCTGCATCCGTCGTTGCAGCCGCTGATGCCGCTTTGGCAGAGCCAGCAACTGGCGATCGTGCAGGGCGTCAGCTACGCGCAGCCGAATCTGTCGCATTTCCGCTCGATCGAGATCTGGGACACTGCTTCGCGTTCGGATCAATATTTGCGCGAGGGCTGGCTCACACGTGCGTTCGCGCAGGCGCCGGTGCCTGCTGGTTTTGCCGCTGACGGCGTGGTGATCGGCAGCGCCGAAATGGGACCGCTCGCCAACGGCGCACGCGCGATCGCACTGGTCAATCCGGCGCAGTTCGTCAAGGCTTCGCGTCTCGCCACGCCCGTGTCGCTGCACGAGCGCAATCCGGAATTGGCGCACATTCTCGACGTCGAGAACGACATCGTGAAAGCCGCCGACCGTCTGCGTCCCACACAAGGTCAGGCGCAATTGAAGACGGTGTTTCCCGGTGGTGCGTTCGGCGGTTCAATCAAGACGGCGATGCAGGTGCTCGCTGCCGGGAATACTCCGCAAGGTCAGCCGAAGAGCGGGCAGGGTGTCGCGGTGATCCGTTTGACGCTGAACGGTTTCGATACGCACCAGAATCAGCCGGGTCAACAGGCGGCTCTGCTCAAGCAACTGGCCGATGGGTTTGCGTCGATGAAATCGGCGCTGGTGGAACTCGGCCGCTGGAACGAGACGCTGGTGATGACCTATGCCGAGTTTGGCCGGCGCCCGCGTGAGAATCAGAGCAACGGCACCGACCACGGCACCGTGGCGCCGCATTTCGTCATGGGCGGGCGGGTGCGGGGCGGTTTGTACGGCGTGCCGCCGGTGCTCGCGCGGCTCGATGGCAATGGCAACTTGCCGGTCGGCGTCGATTTTCAGCAACTCTACGCGACCGTGCTCGGACCGTGGTGGGGACTCGACGCGTCCGCGATCCTGCAGCAGCGGTTCGAGCCGCTGCCGTTACTGCGCGTCTGATGACGGACGGCGTTGGCTTATCAGCATGAGGTGCCGGCCGTTTACCTCGCGCGCCATGCGATCCAGAGTTTGCGGATCGGCGTCAATGCAATGCGCTGATGCAGCACGTGATAACCGTCACGCTCGATTTCATCCAGCAGCGCCAGGGCGAGTGCCGCCTGCGCCACCAAGGTGCGCTGCGAGCGGCGCTCATTCGCGGGCATGGCGGCGAGCGCTGCTTGTAACGCGTCGCGCGCCCGCTTGGTCTCGAAGCGCATCAACTCGGTAAACGCGTCGGAATATTTCCGATTAATCAGATCCGCAGCGGTGACGTTAAAACGCTGCATCTCATCGATCGGGATATAGATGCGACCGTGGCGCGCATCATTACCGGTTTCGGCGACGAACTGCGCAAGCTGCAGCGCCTCACCGAGCGGCGCGGACCAGTTCGACGCCTGTGCGCCGTCTTTCGCCGTAGCACGCGCGACCAGCGACGCGAAGGTGCCGCCGACGCCTTGCACATAGCGCCGCAGATTCGGGTAGTCGAGATAGCGCGCCTGGTCGAGGTCCATTTCGAAACCGGCGAGCAACGCCTGCAACTCGGGATATTCGGCCTCTACGTTAGGCAGATAAGCCGCCAGCGCCTTGGAAACCGGATGTGACGGTGAGCCCGACGCGAGCGCGGCGAGCTCGTTTTGCCACCACGCGAGTTTGGTGCGGCCGATGGCGGGATCGCTGGTTTCCTTAACGGTTTCCTCGAACTCGCGACGCAGCGCGAACAGCGCGGTCAGGAGCGGTTGGCTTGCCGCGGGCGCCTGCCGAAGCGCATAGTAAGTGCTCGATCCGGGCGGCGTCGCTTTCTGCTGGCAGTATTCGTCGAAATTCACGGGATAGGAATGTGGGGAAGGGCAGGCGAACAGGGGCACGTCGGGCGTGCGTTTAGCCAAAAATTGTAGCATCGACGCCCCGCAGGCCGATGCACGAGCAAATGCAGACAAGTGCGAATCAATCGGTTAGAATCTCGCGCTTACGCTTTCGGGCGCGGATTTTAACGCGGCCGTGGGCATGCAGGACATCGGGCGGAACGCACAGCGCTTTGCCCGGCTGCGAGGGTGGCGAAATTGGTAGACGCACCAGGTTTAGGTCCTGACGCCCGCAAGGGTGTAGGGGTTCGAGTCCCCTCCCTCGCACCAAGCCTATGTAGCAGAGAACCCCGTTAAGTCTTTGGACTGACGGGGTTTTTTGTTTTTCGTATGACCTGGCGCCAGGCCTCGCGTGCCCGGCCGCGCTCAGGCGTCCGGTGCTGGCGGTTGCGGTTCGGCTTGTGTGCCTGGCAACTCGGCTTGCACGGCGCCTTCGAGAAAGCGGCGGGTCGATTCGAACGCCTGCAGCATCGGATCGGGCCACGGCGTTTGCAGCATGACCGCCTGGTGGTTTTCGAACGCCGACGACAACAGCTTTGCCAGCTCAGGCGAGCGCAGATGACGCAGCAGCACGCTGACGGCGATCGCCGTCGCCTGGCTCGCGCCGGCGGTTTGAAGTTCTGAGGCGGTGAGGGCCGCTACCTGTTTGTTGATGTCCACTGAAGCTTCCCTGGATGAAATGGGGGTGACTGAAGGCCTGGTGGCCGATCCCGAATTTTGACATGGTTGGCGGGTTGCCGCGAACGCGGATGCCTCGCCGGGCCTGCCGTGTTCGAAGCGTGACGATGGTTTTCAGCGCAGTCAGTCGATTAAACAATACGGAGTTGGACACCGCTGCCCGGTTTGCTCAGGTAATCGATGTGCCCATCGAGCTGCGCCCGAGATAAGGTGGTATCCGTTGTCACGCATATTGCGTAGATTGTTAATGCAGCTTGCGCTCATGCCAGCACATTCGTGGATTAATCCAGGGAAATAAGCAGCGCAAAGTTGGGAAAAACCGATATGCATCGGCAAATAAGCGTGACGATCCGACTGCGCTCGCCCGATGGCTAAAAAGCGCGCTTTACGTGGTATTCTGCGCGCCGATTTTCGCCGTATTGCTGACGCGATATTCGCGGATTAATTCGAGCGACAAATGGATCTCGCAACAGAAGACAATAAAAGAGGGATGCGATGAGCGTGATATTTGCCGTGATCGGCGTGGTGGTCGGGATAATCGCCGCCGTGTCGAACGATTTCTCGATCGGCTTCGGTGCATTGGTGGGTGGGGTGGCTGGCGTTGCGCTCGCACGGCTGTTGCAAAAGAGACGTCCGGGCGCCGCGAACGAACCCGCGTCCCAGCCGGCTGCGGCCGATAGCTTGAGCCGGACCGCCAGCCCATCCGGCACACTGGCCGCGCGCGTCGAGCAACTTGAGCGCGAGATCGTTGCTCTGCGCGGCGAAATCCACGAATTGCGGGCCAGCGTCACCGGTGCATCGGCGACTGAAAGCGTGGATGGCGAGCCTGCGACGTTCAAATTGCGTCCGGCCGACGTCGTGCCGCGCCCGTACGCGATGCCGCCCGCGACGGGGCAGAAGCCGCGCCGCGAGGCCGAGGCAATGCCAGCGCAACCAGCCGCCGTGCGCCCGGCGGCGAGCGCCACTGCGGTCACGCCGCCGGTGTTGGCCGGCACGCCTGCATCGAGCGCCTCGGGTGCATCGAGCAAGCAGAATGCTCAGCCACCCAGCCCGATGACGTTGTCGCCGTCCGCCGGGCCCGCGCTTTCCACCGAACAACTGCCGGCGCCAACCCCGCCCGCACCGCCGCGCCGTCCCAATCTCGCCGAACGCCTCTTCAAAAGTGGCCGCGACTGGCTATTAGGCGGCAACACGGTTGTGCGGGTCGGCATCGTCGTGCTGTTCTTCGGCATTGCGTTCCTGCTCAAATACGCGGCCGACAACAGCCTGCTGCCGATCGAATTCCGCCTCGCCGGCGTTGCGCTTGCCGCAACCGTCCTGATCGGACTCGGCTGGCGCATCGGCGAGCGCCGCGGCGCCTACGGACTGATCTTGCAGGGCGGTGGCGTCGGTGCGCTCTATCTGACCGTGTTCGCCGCAACCAGGCTCTACCATCTGCTGCCGGCGGGCGCTGCCTTGCCGCTGATGATCGCGATCTGCGGCTTGAGTGCGTTTCTGGCCGTGCGGCAGAACGCGTCGTCGCTGGCCTTCATGGGCAGCGCGGGCGGTTTCCTCGCGCCGGTGCTCCTGTCGACGGGCGGCGGCAGTCACGTGATGCTGTTCAGCTACTACGCGCTACTCAACGCGGGCATTTTCGCGATTGCGTGGTTCAAGGCGTGGCGGCCTCTCAATCTGCTCGGCTTCGTGTTCACGTTTTCGATCGGCGCCGCGTGGGGCGTGACGGCTTACCGGCCCGAGCTGCTTGCCAGCACTGAACCGTTCCTGATCCTGTTCTTCCTGATGTACGTCGGCATCGCGTTGCTCTACGCGGTGCGCCGCGAGGTCGCGCTCAAGCATTACGTCGACGGCACGCTGGTGTTCGGCACGCCGCTCGTCGCGATCGGTCTGCAAGCGGCGCTGATGAAAGGCACCGAATTCGGTCTTGCATGGAGCGCGGTGGCGCTGGCCGCGTTCTACCTCGCGATCGCGGGCTGGCTGGCGCGGCGGCGCGTGCACCTCGGCATGATGTTCGAAGCCATGCTGGCGCTGGCCGTGATCTTCGCCACGCTCGCTGTCCCGCTCGCGTTCACCGGACCGACCACGAGCGCGACCTGGGCAATCGAAGGCGCCGCGATCACCTGGCTCGCGGTGCGTCAGCGGCGTTTGATCGCGTTTGGCTTCGGCTTGCTGATGCAACTGGCCGCGGCGGGCGCGTATGTGGTCGGCACGCTCGCGCAGATCGATGCCGCGCATGCCTGGCCGATCCTCAACGGCGCGTACATCGCGAGCGTGCTGATCGCGGTCGCGGGCATCTTCACAGGATGGCGGTTGCATGGGCGCAGCGAGGCGGGCGCTTGGCACGCATGGATGCCGCAGATCGGCCTTGTCGCCAGCATGTGGGGGTTGTTGTGGTGGGTCTCTGGCGGTCTCCACGAAATCGACGCGTACGGGCAGGCGCATCTTGCGTATGACCGCGATCGTTTCGAGGCCGCAGTCATCGCGCTGTTTGCCGTTCTGACAGCGTGGCTCGCGCATGGCGCGCGCCGCAAGCTGCGTTGGCCGCTCGCCGGACTGCCTGCTCTGGCGCTCGTGCCGGTTCTCGCTCTGCTGACCTTGAGTCTGTTCATGTTGAGCATGGCGCCGGTCAGCGGCTACGGTTGGCTGGTTTGCGCGGTTGTCGCAGCGTCCACCTACCTGCTGCTGTGGCGTCAGCAGCGCGAAGTCGGCGATCGTGTGCTTGCGCCGCTTCATACACTGATGTTCTGGACAGCCGGCGCGCTCATCGCGCTCGAAGGCTATTGGGGCTTGCGCGCTTACGTGCCGGAAGGCACATGGAGCTGGAGCGCGTGGGCTTATGGCTTCGGCATTCTGCTGCTGTTGGTGGCGGGCATCGGGCACCGTTTGGGCTGGCCGGTCGAGCGTTTCGTAACGGCCTATCAGGTGTGGGCAGCGGCGCCGCTCGCCGCCTTGCTGTGGGCGTGGAGCATCGCGAGCGTGACGAGCGACGGCAGCGCCGCGCCGCTCTTCTGGCTACCGATTCTCAATCCGCTGGATGTGGCGCAAATCCTCGCGTTCATCGCCTGCGCCGTGTGGCTGCGGCGGCTGCGCGCACTCGGTGTGCACTGGCATCCGCGGGCTTTCGACTACGCGGTGCTCGCGACGCTGTTCCTATGGTTCAACGCATTGCTGCTGCGCACGCTGCATCATTGGATCGGCGTCCCATACCAGCTCGACGAGATGTCACACTCGATGTTCGTGCAGGCTTCGGTATCGGTGTTCTGGACGGTCTGCGCGCTGGCTATGATGATCTGGGCTACGCGCCGGGCGAGCCGCATATTATGGTTCATCGGCGGCGGCCTGCTGGCGGCGACCGTCGTCAAGCTGTTCCTGTTCGATTTGTCGCACGTGACGGGTATCGAACGGATCGTATCGTTCATCGGTATCGGCGTGATGCTGCTGTTGATCGGCTACTTCTCGCCGTTGCCGCCCAAAGCGGCAGTTCTGGAAACTGAGCAATGAAGCGTGTCCTGATAGCGACGGGGTGGTGTCTTGCAATCTCGTCTGTGTGGGTATCGATGGCGGCGGTAGCGGCCGATCGTTTTGCCCATCGTTTTGCGCTCGAACTCGAAAGCGGCGCCGCCTATTACAGCGTGCCGCTGCCGGCTGCCGTGTACGCTGCCAGCCAGCGCAACGATCTCGGCGATGTGCGCGTGTTCAATGGCGCCGGCGAACCTGTACCTTATTCGCTCGACGCGCCACATGAGTCGGCCCGCGCACCGGCCACATTGCGAACGGTGCACTGGTTTCCCTTGCCGCCCGCCGCTTCCGGCGGCACCGGTGCGCCACTCGGCGTGACGATTGCCGCGGACGGATCGCTACGGGCAACATCGGCGCCGCCCGATCGCGCACAACATGACACCGACCTGATCGATGTCGCGCGCGAGGCGCGGGGCGAAGCTCGGGTCGATGCCTTGGTTGTTCATGTGCGCGACGACAATTACCAGGGGCGCGTCAGCGTCGAGTCGAGTGACGATCTGCGCAACTGGCAACCCGCGGGCGAGGCGCAACTGCTCAAGGTCAGCTACAACGGCAGCACGTTGAGCCAGGATCGCATCGAGCTCAACGGGATGCGCGCGCGTTATCTGCGCTTGCACTGGCTCGACGGCGCGCCGTATGTCGAATCGATCGACGCTCAGGTGCAGGTGGCCAGCGCCGGCGCGGCGCAGCGCGCGGATATGCAACGGCAATGGCGCGAAGGTATCGTGGCACGTCCGGGGCCGAAAGCCGGCGAGTATTTCTTCGAGACCGGGGGGCCTTATCCCGTCGATCGTTTGCGCCTGAATCTCCCGCAGCCAAATACCGTGGCGCCAGCCGTCGTCTATTCGCGCTCGGGTCTGGAGACGGCGTGGCGAGAGGTATCGAGCGCGATGCTGTTCCGCTTGCACAACGGCACGGTGGAGCAGAGCAATCCATCGCTTGAAATGGCGCCCGACACGGATCGTCAATGGCGCGTGGTGGTCGACACGCGCAATGGCGGTTTGGGCAGCGGCGCGTTGAGCGTCGCCGCGGGCTGGCGTCCGGCGACGCTCACTTTCGTCGCGCGCGGCGCTGCGCCGTTCACGCTGGTGGTGGGGAGTGCGGCTGCGGTGTCGTCGGCAGTGAGCCGGGCGGACCTGCTGATGGGTGCTTCGTCGGTTGCCGTGGCGGCGCGACTGGGTGAGGAACTTCCCGTTGGGCAGGAAACCGATGCGCAGTCATCGGGCAAAGACCCTGACGCAATGCGGCGCTATATGTTGTGGGCCGCTTTGTTGCTGGCCGTCGGCTCGCTCGGTGCAATCGCCTGGCGGCTCGCGCGTGGCGCTCAGGGGCAGGCCGGGGGTCGGGCTGGTGGCGTGGCCGACGGCGGCGGTGGAGTGGCTGGAGCGGCCGGCGATGCCGGATTGGCAGGTGATGCGCTCGGCGCGGCAGGCGCCGCGAGCGCTACAGCCAAGGACGCAGGCACCGCCAGCGCTGACGGTCAAAGCACCGAAAAGAAGTGACTTCGGTGCGAGCGTATTTCGGCGTAGAGGATTGCAGGAAACCGTGCAACTGGAACGTGCCGAGGGGCTGCCTGCAGCCGGGGAATCCGCGCTGCACAGAGCGATCGCGCGGCGCCAGGTGAGTGCATGGCGCGGGCACCCCGCGGCTGCGCGCCGTTACTTACTCCTCGCGCTCCGACATCGTGTTGATGATCTTGTCCAGCGCTTCGCCGAACGCGAGTTTTTCCTGTTCGTCGAGGCAGTCGAACATATCCCCGTTCCATTTACGCGCGATCGGCATCACCTTGCGATAGAGCGCGCGGCCTTCAGGGGTCAGCGACACCAGCACGACGCGGCCGTCTTCGGCGCTCGGCTCACGCTTCACGAGTCCTTGCTTGATCAACGCCTCAGCGGCACGGCTCGCCTGACTCTTGTCGAGGTTGGCGTGCCGCGCCAGTTCCATGATCGAAAACGGTCCGAACGAACCCACCGACGCCACCACCCTTGCTTCAGGCAATGTCACGCCCAGTTTGTCCTGATAGCGCTCGCTGATGCCACGCTCGGCGAGTTTGTTCAGGACGTGCAGACGGTACGTGAGGAACTGTTCGAGTCCGGTTCTGGCGGAGGCCTTCATTGTCTTCCCGTGATGAGTGGCGCGGTCGTGGCGCAGTGATTGTTGCCGCAACCGTTCCGCCGGTCAACGCGCGCCGTATTTCAGGCGCGTCAACTGTTCGGCCGCGTCCGCCAGCAAACGCGCCGCGTCGCGAATCGCAACCTCGAGCGTGATCGGCCCCGGGGCCGGAGAGAAGCAGCCACTGAAGTATTCGGCGAGGCGCGGGAGCGCCGCGGAGTCAACCGCGCCGGAGAGCAGCGTGGCCGGCACGCCCGCTGCCTGCGCATGACGGCACGCGATGAACGGCGCCTTGCCATGCAGCGTTTGCACGTCCGAGCGGCCTTCGCCGGTGATCAGCCAGTTCGCGCCCTCAAGCGCCGCGTCCAGACCGATCTGGCGCGCGACGGTTTCCGCGCCCGGCTCGAACTGCGCGCCGAGCATGTGCAGCGCAAAGCCGAGGCCGCCGGCCGCACCCGCGCCAGGTTGGTCGCGTGCCGTGCGTCCCAGCGCCGCTTCGAGCAGATCGGCGAAGCGGGCGAGGGCGGCGTCGATCGGGGCAACCTGCTCCGGCTTCACACCTTTTTGCGGACCGAACACCGCGGTTGCGCCGTGATCGCCGGTCAGGGGATTATCCACGTCTGACATGCCGACGAATTGTGTGTCCGCGAGACGCGCGTCAAGTTGCGACACGTCGAGGCGCGCCACGCGCGCGAGTTGTTCGGGCGTGGCGTCGAGTTCTTTGTCCTGTGCGTCGAAAAGTTTCAGCCCGAGGCCGGCCAGCAAGCCGGCGCCGCCGTCGTTCGTGCTGCTGCCGCCGAGCGCGACGAAAAAGCGCCGCACGCCTGCATCGAGCAGTGCGCGAATTGCTTCGCCCATGCCGCGCGTGCTGCGCGCCTCGACCGGTACGCCCATGCCGACCGGATCGGTAATACCGACGATTTCCGCTGTTTCGATGATCGCACTGCCGTCCGCTAGCAGACCCGTGAGTGCCTCGCGCACCGGACCGGCCGCGCCGCGCACGCTCAGCTTGCGGCGTTCGCCGCCGCTCGTGAGCATGGCGTCGAGTGTGCCTTCGCCGCCGTCGGCCATCGGACAGATGCGCACGCTGGCGTCCGGCCGGGCGCGCTGGATGCCGGACGCAATCGCCTGCGCGACCTGTTCCGCGCTGAGCGAACCTTTGAAGGAATCGGGAGCAATGACGACGACAGGCGAGGACGGCAAATTCGGCATGGTGTCTCTGAATGGTTGGAGTCGTTGCGAGGGCGGGTGAATTGACCAGATGCGGGCGCAGCCACGAGCGCGTCCGTAAGCTTATCAGCATGGGCGCGCCGACTGAATATGTCGAACGGCATAGCCGGGATTGTCCGTGAAGACACGTGCGGGATCCATCCGTGCGAACGCGGGCGGCGGGCGCGACGCTCGGTAATGCGGGCGCTTCCGGCGGCAGCGCGGCAGGCGAAAGGGCTCGTTAAGATGCCGTAAGTGGGCTGAAAACTGGCAGGGGCTGGGCGTGAAGCGGTCAGCGAACAGCCGCCAGGCAACCTGCAAACTGGCGAAAAACAGCGCGGAAAACGGCTCGAACGCCGATAAAAGCGCGCGCAATCATCGAATCCCGGCTAAGCGTGCAAATAGTTTGCTAAAATATTCGGCTCTTTGGACCCAACCGTGCTGCCGGCGGCCTGCAAGCCCGCGGCGCAGGCGCGCAATCGATGCCAGACGACGCAAACGCGACATCGAAAAGCGGCACGGAGAAGATAACTGATTCGCTCGAATAATTTTAGGACGATTGAAGCCATGGCTAACGTTGTTGAAAACCTCGGCAAGCTCGAACGCCGCGTAACGATTTCCCTGCCGAAGGACACCGTGCAGAAGGAAGTGGACTCGCGTATCCGCCAACTGGC
This sequence comes from Paraburkholderia sediminicola, assembly GCF_046026675.1. GTDB lineage: Bacteria > Pseudomonadota > Gammaproteobacteria > Burkholderiales > Burkholderiaceae > Paraburkholderia > Paraburkholderia sediminicola_F. The sequence continues at coordinate 1,989,124 of NZ_JAQQEY010000001.1, forward strand.
AAAGAACGTGCGCATGCCGGGTTTCCGCCCGGGCAAGGTGCCGCTCAAGATGGTGACGCAACAGTATTCGGGCCAGGTTGAAGCTGAAGTGCTGAGCGACAAGGTCGGCAAGGAATTTTTCGACATCAGTCGCGCCGAAAACCTGCGCGTTGCCGGTCAGCCGAGCTTCGCGCCGAAGGCCGACGCTGCTGAAGGCGACTACGCGTTCGACGCGACATTCGAGGTGTATCCGGAAGTGAAGCTGGGCGACGTCGGCACGGCTGAAATCGAACGCACCACGACCACCATCAGCGAAGCGGAAATCGACCGCACGCTGGACATCCTGCGCAAGCAGCGCGTGCACTTCCACGCTCGCGGCGAAGCCGGCGAGCATGGCGACGGCGGCGCGGACACGGCGGCTAAAGACGGCGACCGCGTGACGGTCGACTTCGTCGGCAAGATCGACGGTGAAGTGTTCCAGGGCGGCAGTGCTGACGACTTCGCATTCGTGCTGGGCGAAGGCCGCATGCTGCCGGAATTCGAAAAGGCAGCGCTGGGTCTCGCGGTCGGCGCATCGAAGGAATTCGACCTGGCTTTCCCGGCTGACTACCACGGCAAGGACGTCGCCGGTAAGACTGCGCAATTCACGATCACGATGAAGAAGATCGAGTGGCCGCATCTGCCGGAAATCGACGCTGAATTCGCAAAGTCGCTCGGTATCGAAGACGGCGATCTGGTCAAGATGCGCGCTGAGATCAAAGACAATCTCGAACGCGAAGCGAAGCGCCGCACGCAAGCCATCGTCAAGAATCAGGTGATGGACGCGCTGCTGAAGATTTCGGAGCTCGACGTGCCGACCGCCTTGATCGCACAAGATCAGGAACGTCTGGTCGGCATGGCGCGTCAAGACCTCGAGCAACGTGGCGTGCCGAACGCCGCTGACGCACCGATCCCGGCTGAAATGTTCAAGGAACAGGCTGAGCGCCGCGTGAAGCTGGGCCTCGTGCTGGCCGAGCTGGTCAAGGCCAACGAACTGCAAGCCAAGCCGGAGCAGATTCGTGCCGAAGTCGACGAATTCGCGAAAAGCTACGAAGACCCGAAGGAAGTCGTCCGCTGGTATTATTCCAACCAGCAGCGTCTTGCAGAAATGGAAGCGTACGTCGTTGAAGCCAACGTCGTCGATTTCGTCCTCAGCAAGGCCAAGGTGACGGACAAGGAAGTAAGCTTCGAAGAACTGGCAAGCGCAACGGCGCAAGCGTAAGCGTCGCTGCAACGGCGTGCCGGCTGTCGAAGCGACGGCCCGCACGCCGTTTTTTTGTGCTGTGAAAGTGCGGTGCGTTTTGCATGGCGTGTTTCACACTGCGTCGCATGCCGCGTTGGCACTGATCGGGCACTTGAATACGGGCTCGTCGACCACACCTGTCTAGCATCTAATATTTAGAATATTTCCAGACAAGGATCCATTGCATGACCTTTCGCGCCCAAATGCTGGACACGTTGACCTCCCAGTCGTCCCGGGATCTCGAAGCGCAGGCGCTCGGACTGGTGCCGATCGTCGTGGAAACGAGCGGCCGGGGCGAGCGCTCGTATGACATCTATTCGCGTCTGCTGAAGGAACGCATCGTGTTCCTGGTCGGCGAAGTGAACGACCAGACGGCCAACCTCGTCGTCGCGCAGATGTTGTTCCTTGAAAGTGAAAACCCGGACAAGGACATCAGCTTCTACATCAACAGCCCGGGCGGTTCGGTTTCGGCCGGGATGGCGATCTACGACACGATGCAGTTCATCAAGCCGGACGTGTCGACGCTGTGCATGGGTCTCGCGGCCAGTATGGGCGCGTTCCTGCTGGCGGCGGGCGCGAAGGGCAAGCGCTTTGCGCTGCCGAATTCACGTGTGATGATTCACCAGCCGCTGGGCGGGGCGCGCGGCCAGGCGTCGGACATCGAAATCCAGGCGCGTGAAATTCTGTACCTGAAGGAACGTCTGAATCATCTGCTCGCGCACCACACCGGCCAGCCGGTCGAGCGTATTGCGCGCGACACCGACCGCGACAATTTCATGTCCGGCGATGACGCGCAAGCTTACGGTCTGGTTGACCAGGTGGCGCACAAGCGTCCTTGAAGTGTCCCTGAAACGCCGGTGCGGCCTTGCCCCAAAACGGGGCAAGGCCGTCGTCGGATCGGTTGTGAAATAATCAAGACTCGTCCGAGTGCCTGCGGCAAACGCCGTCACCTTGGCTCAAGCCCTGCCACGCCCAAACTGCGAGGCCGGGGCAAACGGCGTATCATGTAATCGAGTGTCCGGAGGCTCACACATCTATGGCGGACAAGAAAGGTTCTAACAGCGAAAAGCTGTTGTATTGCTCGTTCTGCGGCAAGAGCCAGCATGAAGTCAAAAAACTGATTGCCGGCCCGTCGGTGTTCATCTGTGATGAATGTATCGACCTGTGCAACGAAATCATCCGCGATGAGGCTGCAGGTGCGGGCATTGAGGCGGGCTTGTCCAAGTCCGATCTGCCGAGTCCGCAGGAAATCCGTGAAATCCTCGACCAGTACGTGATTGGTCAGGAACGCGCGAAGAAGATTCTCGCAGTCGCGGTGTACAACCACTACAAGCGCCTCAAGCACCTCGACAAGAAGGACGAGATCGAGCTGTCCAAGAGCAACATCCTGCTGATCGGCCCGACCGGTTCCGGCAAGACCCTGCTTGCTCAGACGCTCGCGCGCCTTCTGAACGTCCCGTTCGTCATTGCCGATGCAACGACGCTGACGGAAGCCGGCTACGTCGGCGAAGACGTCGAGAACATCATTCAGAAGCTGCTGCAGAATTGCAATTACGAAGTCGACAAGGCCCAGCGTGGCATTGTCTACATCGACGAAATCGACAAGATCAGCCGCAAGTCCGACAACCCGTCGATCACCCGCGATGTGTCGGGCGAAGGCGTGCAACAGGCCCTGCTGAAACTGGTCGAAGGCACGATGGCGTCGGTGCCGCCGCAGGGTGGCCGTAAGCATCCGAATCAGGACTTCATCCAGGTTGACACCACCAATATTCTGTTCATTTGCGGTGGCGCATTCGACGGTCTCGAGAAAGTCATCGTCGACCGTACCGAGAAAACTGGTATTGGCTTCGGTGCAAGCGTAAAGAGCAAGCAGGACCGCGACGCCGGTGAAGTGCTGCGCGAAGTGGAGCCGGAAGATCTGATCAAGTTCGGTCTGATTCCTGAACTGATCGGCCGTCTGCCGGTGGTGGCTACGCTCGGCAAACTCGACGAAGTCGCGTTGATGAAGATCCTCGTCGAACCGAAGAATGCTCTGGTGAAGCAATACCACAAGCTGTTCAATATGGAGCGCGTCGAGCTCGAAATTCGCCCGGCTGCGTTGCAGGCTGTTGCACGTAAAGCGATCCGTCGCAAGACGGGCGCTCGCGGCCTGCGCTCCATCCTGGAACAGGCGTTGCTTGATGTCATGTACGATTTGCCGCAGATGAAAGGTGTTAGCAAGGTCATCATCGACGACAACGTGATTGACGGCGACGGGAAACCCCTACTGATCTACGAAGACGCGCCCAAAGTGGCGGGTTCAAACTGATCGGCTTTCGGGTTCTGCAAAAAAAGCCGTTCATGGCAACGTGAACGGCTTTTTTCGTTTATCGTGTGGTCAGGATGGTTGTTTTCACTATGGAGTCACTGAACCTTCGGAGTCACTGAACTTTTCCCACACGCGGAGGCTTGCAATCTTTTCTGCTGGCCTCACCTATCGAACGAACTGATTCCACTCATGGGGAAATGAAATGTCAGGAACCCAACTCCTTCCGCCGGAACGCATTACGCTCCCGCTGCTCCCGCTGCGTGACGTAGTCGTCTTCCCGCACATGGTGATTCCGCTCTTCGTAGGCCGCCCGAAGTCGATCAAGGCTCTCGAAGCAGCGATGGAAGGCGGCAAGCACATCATGCTCGTCGCCCAGAAAACGGCTGCGAAAGATGAGCCGACCGAAAAGGACATGTACGAAGTAGGGTGTATCGCCAACATCCTGCAAATGCTGAAGCTGCCCGATGGCACCGTTAAGGTGCTCGTCGAGGGCTTGCAGCGCGCGAAAACGCTTTCCATCGAAGAACAGGAAACGCAGTTCTCGTGCGAAGTCATGCCGCTCGAACCCGACCACGCCGACAGCGCTGAAACTGAAGCGCTGCGCCGCGCGATCGTGTCGCAGTTCGATCAGTATGTGAAGCTGAACAAGAAGATCCCGCCGGAGATCCTGACGTCGCTGTCGGGTATCGACGAGGCTGGCCGCCTGGCCGACACGATCGCGGCGCATCTGCCGCTCAAGCTCGACCAGAAGCAGCACATCCTCGAAATGTTCCCGGTCATCGAGCGCCTCGAGCATCTGCTCGCGCAACTCGAAGCGGAGATCGACATCCTGCAGGTCGAAAAGCGCATCCGTGGGCGTGTGAAGCGCCAGATGGAGAAGAGCCAGCGCGAGTACTACCTGAACGAACAGGTCAAGGCGATCCAGAAGGAACTGGGCGAGGGCGAAGAAGGTGCGGATCTCGAAGAACTCGAGAAGCGCATCACGGCTGCCCGCATGCCGAAGGAAGCCAAGAAGAAGGCCGACGCCGAGCTGAAGAAGCTCAAGCTGATGTCGCCGATGTCGGCTGAAGCGACCGTCGTGCGTAACTACATCGATACGCTGATCGGCCTGCCGTGGCGCAAGAAGAGCAAGGTCAACAACGACCTCTCGAATGCGGAACGCGTGCTCGACGAAGACCACTTCGGTCTCGAGAAAGTGAAGGAACGCATTCTCGAGTATCTTGCGGTCCAGCAACGTGTCGACAAGGTGAAAGCGCCGATCCTGTGCCTCGTTGGGCCTCCGGGTGTCGGTAAGACGTCGCTGGGTCAGTCGATCGCTCGCGCTACGAACCGCAAGTTCGTGCGTATGGCGCTCGGCGGCGTGCGCGACGAAGCCGAGATTCGCGGTCACCGTCGTACGTACATCGGTTCGATGCCCGGCAAGATTCTGCAAAGCCTGGCCAAGGTCGGCGTGCGCAATCCGCTCTTCCTGCTCGACGAAGTCGACAAGATGGGCCAGGATTTCCGCGGCGATCCGTCGTCGGCTCTGTTGGAAGTGCTCGATCCGGAACAGAACCATACGTTCGCCGATCACTACGTCGAAGTCGACTTCGATCTGTCGGACGTGATGTTCGTGGCGACGTCGAACTCGCTGAACATTCCTCCGCCGCTGCTCGACCGGATGGAAGTGATCCGTCTGTCGGGTTATACGGAAGACGAGAAGGTCAGCATCGCGCAACGTTATCTTTTGCCCAAGCAGAAGAAAAACAACGGCCTCAAGGATGGCGAGGTCGATGTGACGGAAACTGCGATCCGCGACATCATTCGTTACTACACGCGTGAAGCGGGCGTCCGTTCGCTCGAGCGTGAAATTTCGAAGATCTGCCGCAAGGTCGTGAAGATGCTTCTGCTGAAGAAGGCGGAAGGCGCGGTAACGGTCGACGGCAGCAATATCGACACCTTCCTCGGCGTGCGCAAGTACGACTTCGGTCTGGCCGCGAAGGAAAATCAGGTTGGCCAGGTCACGGGTCTTGCGTGGACGGAAGTGGGCGGCGATCTGCTGACCATCGAAGCCGCGGTGATGCCGGGTAAGGGCAATGTGATCCGCACGGGTTCGCTCGGCGACGTGATGAAGGAATCGGTCGAGGCTGCGCGCTCCGTGGTCCGCTCGCGTTCGCGCCGTCTGGGTATCAAAGACGAAGCGTTCGAGAAGCAGGATATTCACATCCACGTGCCGGAAGGCGCGACGCCGAAGGACGGTCCGTCGGCCGGTATTGCGATGACCACCGCGCTGGTGTCGGTGTTGACTGGTATTCCGGTTCGTGCCGATGTCGCGATGACGGGCGAAATCACGTTGCGTGGCGAAGTCCTGCCGATCGGCGGCCTGAAGGAAAAACTGCTGGCAGCGCATCGCGGCGGTATCAAGCTGGTGCTGATTCCGGAAGAAAACGTCAAGGACTTGACGGAGATTCCGGACAACGTGAAGAACGCCATCGAAATCATGCCGGTCCGCTGGATCGACAGGGTGCTCGAACTGGCGCTTGAACGTGTGCCGCAGGCCTTGCCGGACGAAGAGCCCAAGCCCGCTGCGCCTGTCGCGGCGGCTGAGCCGGGTAAAGACGCTGCTGCAACGGAAGTCGTCAAACACTAAGCTAGTCAGCGGCGAAAGCTGTTTGCTGTATAAAACGCGCGGCCTCGGTCGCGGGTTTTTTAATGCCTGCGAGATACCGGAAATCACGTCCGGAATGCGCGCAATCCCACTTTTTGAGTAAAGGACGTTCTGAGCCGTCGACTGGTTGCGCGCGCATCGATCTATAGCAAGATCTGGTGACAGAGAACGCCCTCCAGAACCGCTTAAATCAGGCTCAACCCCGCTTGACACAAGGGTTTCGGCCAATTCTAATGAGTCGGCTCGGCGTTACCCGCCGGCCGCGTGATGCCAGGCGCTACAGAGCGCCGTCACGATTGCCACAAACATTCTCGGGGGTTGGAATGAATAAAACGGAATTGATCGATCACATTGCCCAGCAAGCCGATATTTCGAAGGCTGCGGCAGGTCGTGCACTCGACGCGGTGATCGGTGGGGTCAAAGGTACATTGAAGAAGGGCGGTTCGGTGACGCTGGTGGGTTTCGGCACTTTTGCCGTGGGCAAGCGTACCGCGCGCACAGGACGCAATCCGCGCACTGGCGCCGCCATCAAGATCAAGGCAGCGAAGGTCCCTAAATTTAGGCCTGGCAAAGCTCTGAAGGATGCGCTAAACTAATGGGCTTGCTGCTTGAGGAATTGCGGGTTCGTTAGAAAGAAGTGCGACGAATTCTGCGTGATCTATGTGACTTGGCGTCGCACTAGTTGATACGCAAGTTGATCAATCAGGCAGCAAAAGCAGAAGCACGCTGAATCGCGAAACGGGTGCTTAGCTCAGTTGGTAGAGCGGCGCCCTTACAAGGCGTAGGTCGGGAGTTCGAGCCTCTCAGCACCCACCAGTTTCAGATTCGGCATAGTGGTTCTGTTTAGTACAAGTGCAGTATAAGGAGTGGTAGTTCAGTCGGTTAGAATACCGGCCTGTCACGCCGGGGGTCGCGGGTTCGAGTCCCGTCCACTCCGCCAGTATCCACGAAAGGCGAACTCCGGTTCGCCTTTTTTATTGCCCGCTGTTGTAAGATCGGGCGTTCTGTTTTTGGCACTCCCTCACGCATGCTCGATTTTTTCCGCAATCACAAACGCCTGATGATGTTCATGCTCATCCTCGTCATTGTGCCGGGGTTGGGTTTTGTGGGTATTCAAGGCTTCCGCGGCTTCTTTGACGAAAGTGCAAACGTCGCCAGCGTCAACGGCCACAAGATTACTCGCGCAGAGTATGACGACGCGATGCGTCAGCAGCTAGACCGCGCCCGTCAAATGCTCGGTGCGCAGTTCGACATGAAGTCGTTCGACACGCCTGCGCGCCGTAGCGAAATGCTCGACGGTCTGATCGAGCAGCGAGTGCTGGCCGACGAAACACAGCGCCTGCATCTGACCGCTTCTGACGACGCCGTGCGCCGTGTGCTGCTGAACGATCCGGTGATCTCGTCGCTGAAGAATCCTGACGGCTCGATCGACGTCGACCGTTACAAGCAGCTGCTCGCAATGCAAGGCATGACGCCCGATCAATACGACGAACGCGTGCGTTACAGCATTTCCACGCAGCAGTTGCCTGCAAGCATTCAAGGCAGCGCCTTCACATCGAAGACGCTCGCACAGCATCTCACCGAGCTCGCCGAACAGCAGCGCGAAGTGCAGGGTATTGCGTTCCATCCGCGCGACTATGCAGCGAAGGTGCAGCCCACGGACGCGCAACTTCAGGCGTATTACGACGCGCATCGCAACGCCTTCGCCACGCCCGCAACTGCAACGATCCAGTACCTTGTGATGTCGCCGGCAACGTTGTCTGCCGCCGTGCAGCCGAGCGATGCTGATCTGAAAAAGTACTACGACGACAACATCGCCCATTACCGAACGGACGGTCAGGTGCGCGCGAGCCACATCCTGATCGCCGCGCCGAAAGATGCAAGCGCGGCTGACAAGGCTAAGGCAAAGCAGAAGGCCGATGAGGTACTCGCGCAGGTCAAGGCACATCCGGACCAGTTCGCGCAGATCGCGCAGCAGAATTCGCAGGATCCGGGTTCGGCGTCGAAGGGCGGTGACCTGGGTTACTTCGGTCGCGGCATGATCGCAGGCGGTCAGGCGTTCGACGACGCGGTGTTCGGTCTCAAGAAAGACGAAGTCAGCGGCATCGTGCAGACCGACTTCGGCTATCACATCGTCAAGGTCACGGACGTGAAGCCGGCCGTCACCAAGCCGTTCGACGAAGTGAAAGATCAGATTGCAAAAGACCTGAAAACGCAGTTGGCGAGCAAGGCATTTAGTGACGACTCGGAAGGCTTCACGTCGATCGTTTACGAGAAGGCGAAGACCCTGCAGCCCGCTGCCGACAAGTACAAGCTGCAACTTCAAACGGCCACGGTTACGCCGCAGCCGGATCCGAAGCTGCCGCCTGACAGCCCGCTGAACAATGCGAAGTTCCTGGCTGCCGTGTTCGCGAACGACGCGGTCACCGCGCGCAACAACACGCAAGCGATCGACGTCGGCGGTAACGCGCTGATTGCGGCCCGCGTGACCGATTACAAGGCTGCAGCCGTGCCGGCGCTCGACGCCGTCAAGGACGCAGTGCGTCAGAAAGTGATCGCGGTTCAGTCGAACGAGGCCGCTCACAAGGAAGGCATCGCGAAACTGGCGGAGCTCGACAAGTCGAAGGCCACGACGGGCTTCTCGTCGTCGCTGAAGGTGTCGCGCAACGATGCGCAAGGCGTGCCGCCGGCTGCATTGAGTGCAATCTACAAAGCAGACGCGCAAAAATTACCTGCGTACGTCGGTGTGGACCTTGGCGACGACGGCTATGCGATCTATCGCGTGAACGCGGTCGTTGCAAGTGCCCCGATCGATCCGCAACGTCTGGCTGCTGCGCAACAGCAGATTGCGCAAGTCGATGCGCAGTCCGACGCTGAAGCTTACGTCGAGTCGCTGCGCGCCCGTTCGAAGGTGAAGTTCTACGGCTCGCTCGACAGCAGCAATGCGCAGGCGAGCGGCCAATAAGCACCGGCGTGGGCGCGCGCAAGCAGGTAAAGCGCGCAGCCACAAAAAAGCCCCGCAATTGCGGGGCTTTTTCATTTGACGCGTGCAAGCGCGTCAAATGGTCTGCCGGGGAGCGCAGCTTGTTATGTCGTTAGCCGCCCTAGAGGCAAGCGCTGATCGAACTGGTGGCATCGCTGCCCGCAGCGCCACTGGCGCGGAAGCCGACCCATGACCCCGGGCCGCTGTAGGAGGGCCGTACGACGGCGGCTGCGCCGTTAGGTGGCTGTTGACCCGGCACATAGACATCCATTGCCTGGTCGTTAGCCATGGTGTCTTGCGACACGACTTGCTGTTGCGAACTATCGGCCCATTTTTGCGCGATGCAGGTCGCGACGGCCTTCGGCGGCTGCTGGCTTTGGCCCACGGATTGGACACCTGCCGGCGGTTGAGCGGCGCATGCAGAAATTGCCACGGTCAAAGCGATTAACGGTAAATATTTCACGTTATCTCCTCAGAAGTCGCTCAGAATCGAGCCGGGTTGCGCGGGATTACGAAAGTCGGAGCGATCTTGCCGATCCGCGCTCCCCAATTACCGGAAACAAGTTGTTAGCGAGCTTTTCAGTGCGGCGAACTTGTGCGAAGGAGTGGCTTGACAGCCGGCCACACGTTGTTGAGTAGCACTGGCTGTGCCTGCTGCGTGGGATGGATCTGATCCGCCTGAAACATGTCCGGTTTGTCGGCGATGCCAGCTAGCAGGAAGGGCACCAACGGCACACGCAATTGCTTCGAGAGTTCGCCGTACAGGCCGTGGAACTTTTGCGTGTAGTCGGGGCCGTAATTGGGTGGTACATACATGCCGACCAGCACGACCTTCGCGTGGCCTTGTTGAGCCTGCTCGATGATCGTGCGCAGGTTGTCTTCGGTGGTGGCGAGCGGTACGCCGCGCAACGCATCGTTCGCGCCGAGCTCGACGATCACGATACTCGGCTTGAGCCGCTGCAGGAGCGCCGGCAAGCGGGCCCGGCCACCGCTCGTGGTGTCGCCACTGATGCTTGCATTGGCGACGCTATAATCGATTCGCTCATCGGTGAGGCGCTGGCGCATCAAGGCAACCCAGCCAGTGTCGCGGGGCAAGCCGTACTCGGCCGAGATGCTGTCGCCGAGCACGACGATCACCGGCTTGGCCTGTTCGGGCGGGTTGGCCGCATAGGCCGGGAAGGGCAACGAAAACAGGGTTGCGGCCAGCACGGCCGGGCCGAATGCAGTAGTCAGCGCCGTCGCTACGGCGCGCACTTTCAACCTACGCTTCACCATGCTAAACAAAACTGATCCAGTCATTGAAGTGCGGGGTTTGTGCAAGAAGGTTAAGGATGCAACAGGCGAACTGACGATTCTCGAGGACATCGATCTTGCTATCGATGCCGGCAGCAGTGTGGCGATCGTCGGTGCATCCGGGTCGGGCAAGTCTACGCTGCTCGGCTTGCTCGCAGGATTGGACAGCGCGAGCTCGGGCTCGGTTCGACTGCTCGGCCGCGAGCTCACCGAGTTGAACGAAGACGAGCGAGCCGCGTTGCGCAGCGGCTCGGTCGGTTTCGTGTTCCAGTCGTTTCAACTGATGCCGCATTTGACGGCGCTCGAAAACGTCACGCTTCCGCTCGAACTGCAAGGCGGCATCGGTACGCGCGAGGCCGCGGCGCGTGCGCGCGGATTGTTGGAGCAGGTGGGACTCGCTAAGCGCACCGGGCACTATCCGAAGCTGCTGTCGGGCGGCGAACAGCAGCGGGTCGCGCTCGCGCGAGCCTTTGTCACCCATCCGGCGATTCTATTTGCCGACGAGCCGACCGGCAGTCTCGATGCAGCCACCGGTCACGCGGTGATCGATTTGATGTTCGAGATGAACCGCGCGAACGGCGCCACGTTGATCCTCGTCACGCACGACATCGAGCTGGCGCGCCGCTGCGATACGACGGTGACCATCGAAGCGGGACGTCTGGCCTGAGCAGCGTGCCAGCCATGCGTCACTCGTTCGTATAAAGCAAAGCGGGCCACAAGGGCCCGCTTTGCTTTTCATCTCATGCAACGCGATAACGCAACGCCGCTAACCAGGCGCGCGTGAACATTCAGCGCATGCGGCGCGAGGAAACGCGCCGCTCACGCTCATCGCTTCAAGGCAGCACGCGCCCGCGCGATCAACGCCGACGTCGACGAGTCATGCTTCTTCTCATCGACGCTTGCTGACGTCAGATCCGCCTCGACTACCTTGCCGAGGATCTTGCCCAACTCGACGCCCCATTGATCGAACGGGTTGATATCCCATACCGATGCCTGCACCAGCACCTTGTGCTCGTACAGCGCGATCAATGCGCCGAGCGAACGCGCGGTGAGTGCATCGACCAGCAGCGTGCTCGTCGGACGGTTGCCCGGAAACACCAGATGCGGCGCCAGTTCCGGCTTGTCCGCACCGGCAACCTTCTTCGCTTCTTCGAGCGTGCGGCCGAGCATCAACGCTTCGCTTTGCGCGAAGCAGTTCGCCAGCAGCTTCGGATGATGACTGACGAGCGGATGCTCCGGCGTCAACACGGCGATGAAGTCGATCGGCACGATCGTCGGGCCCTGATGCAGCATCTGGAAAAACGCATGCTGCCCGTTCGTGCCCGGTTCGCCCCAGGTCACGGCGGCGGTCGGATAGTCGACCATCGCGCCATCCAGGCGAGCCGACTTGCCGTTGCTCTCCATTTCGAGCTGTTGCAGATACGACGGCAGGAAATGCAGTGCTTCCGAATACGGCGCGACCAGATAGCTTTGCGAGCCGAAGAAGTTGCGATACCAGATGCCAATCATGCCGAGCAGCACCGGCAGATTTTTTTCGAGCGGAGCGTCGCGGAAATGCTGGTCCATCTCGTTGGCGCCGGCCAGCAGTTCGCCGAACTGTTGCGGGCCGATCGCGATCATGATCGACAGACCCACTGCCGACCACAGCGAATAACGCCCACCGACCCAGTCCCACATCTCGAACACGTTTTCTTTCGCGATGCCGAACCTGACCACCTCAGAAGGATTGGCCGACACGCCAACAAAGTGCTTCGCCAGCGCACTCTCCGGGCAGCCTTTCTCGATGAACCAGTCGCGCAGCGAGCGCGCATTGGTCATCGTTTCGAGCGTCGTGAAGGTCTTGGAGACGATGATCGCAAGCGTCTCTTCGGGATCGATCATCTGCATCACGTTGTACAGATCCGCGCCGTCCACGTTCGACACGAAGTGCGTGGTGATCTCCGGCGTGGCCAGATGATGCAGTGCGTGCACGACCATCTTCGGCCCGAGGTCCGAGCCGCCGATGCCGATGTTCACGACGTAGCGAATCCGCTTGCCGGTATAACCGGTCCACTCGCCGCTGCGAACCTTGTCGGCGAACGCCGCCATCTTCGCGCGTTCCGCCTGGATTTCCGCATGGAACGGTGCTTTCGAATCGGTGGCGCGCAGCGCGGTGTGCAAGGCGGCGCGGCCTTCGGTCGGGTTGACGACTTCGCCCGCGAACATCGCGTCGCGGCGTTTCTCGACGCCGGCTTCGCGCGCGAGTTGCACCAGCAGTTTCAGGGTTTCGTCGGTGATGCGGTTCTTCGAAAAATCGGCCGCGAGACCGCCGCCCGCGAACGCAAAGCGCTCAGCACGGGTAGGGGCGGGATCGTTCTCGGGGGCGAACCAGTCGCGCATGTGCGCATCGCGAATCTTCTCGTAATGCGTTTGCAGCGAGGACCAGGAGGGGAGCGAGTTCTGCGTCATAGCGTCCGTCTAACGAAGGGGCACGAAGAAAGGCGCGCGCGTGAAGCGCTGCCGAGGATGATGCAACGATGCTGTTAGAGCGATGCCGCGCGGTGGGGTTCGCGGTGGGTTGCGGTGAAACTTCGCGAGTTCGCCCGGAGATCGAACGGCTCACCAAAATTTCGCCGTAACCCGCGATGAACCCGACGCGCGGCGCAGTCAATCAGTATAACGGCGTTGTGTGACGGGTGGCAGCGGATTGGGCGTCCCATGCAAACTGTGGGATGGGGCGTCACGTTCAGGACACCCGGTTTGAGGTGCTGGATGGGGCGCTTCATTCACCCGCAGCCTCATCCACCCGTTGCCGGATAGAACATACGGTTGAGCAGAGTCCGCACCATCGGCGCGAGTTCACCCGCCGTCAACCCGGCTGGGCCGTGGCCTTGCGCGCTCAGCGTGTCGGCGGCGAGGCCGTGCAGGTAGACGCCTGCCAGCGCGGCTTCGTAACGCGGCAGATGCTGGGCGAGCAGTGCGCCGATGATGCCGCCGAGCACGTCGCCGGTGCCGCCTGTCGCGAGTGCGGCATTGCCGGTCGGATTGATCGCGACGCGGCCGTCCGGCGCGGCGATGACCGTGCCCGTGCCTTTCAGCACGACCACCGCGGCAAAGCGCGCAGCCAGTGCGCGTGCTGCGGCGAGGCGGTTGCGTTGCACGCCCGGCGCATCCGTGCCGAGCAGGCGCGCGGCTTCCAACGGATGCGGCGTGAGCACGCAAGGATCGCCTTGTACGCCGCGCGCGGTGACTTTGGCCGCGAGCGATGGGTCTGTTGAAATCAGATTGAGCGCGTCGGCGTCGAACAGTTTGGGTACGTCGAGCGTCAGCACGTCGTGCATGACACGCGTGGCGATGTCGCGCACGCCCATGCCGCAACCGACGGCGAGCGCGTCCATTTTGTCGAGCGGCAGATCGTCGATCGCATGCAGCATCAGTTCGGGATGCGGCGGATCGTAGGGCGGGGCGCCGTCGCCGAGCAAGGCAACGTGCACTTTGCCCGCGCCGGTGTAGAGCGCCGCGCGCGAGGCGAGGATCGGCGCGCCGCACATGCCGGTGTCGCCGCCGACCACGGCGAGGCTGCCGAAGGTGCCCTTGTTGGTGGCAAAGTCGCGCGGCGGCAGGAAGTCGGCGAATAGCTCCGGCGCATTGAGTTGCACGGCCGTGCGGCTGGTGCTGTCAATGCCGATCGGCGCCACCGTTACCGTGCCGGCAAGATCGCGACCCTGCGCCGTGAAGAGGCCGGGCTTGGCGCCGATGAAGGTGATCGTGTGGGTGGCGTGAACTGTTGCGGCACCGTCGTTCTGGTTTTCGCTTCGACCCCCGCCCTGGTTCTGTTTTTCACCGACGACCGTGCCGGTGTCGCTGTCGAGGCCGCTTGGCGTATCGAGTGCCAGGACGCCGCCTCTTCTGGACTTTGCTTTCGTGCGTTGTGAAAGCTGGCGGGCGATGGTGGCGAAGACGCCGTCCAGAGGGCGGGTCAGGCCGATGCCGAACATGCCGTCCACCAGCCATGTATAGCTTTCCAGCGAAGCCGGCGGTGTCGATGTCATGGCTACGCCTGCCGCACGGGCGGTGTCGAGCGCCCAGCGGGCGTCGTCCGGTTTGACTTCAAGCGGCATGCAAAGGTCTACGGCGATGCCTGCCTGGTGCAGCTCCGCGGCCACAATTAAAGCGTCGCCGCCGTTGTTGCCCGGGCCGGCTACGACCCATACCTTGTGCTTCGATTTCTCGATCGAGGGGTCGCGGGTGATCTGTTCCTGCAGGTAGCTCGCGGCTGCTTTGCCGGCGCGAGACATCAGGGTGTGCCGAGGCAGTGCCGCTGCGGCCTGGGTTTCAAGGATTCGCAGATCGGTTAGCGTGAGCAGCGGCAACGCGCGGTTGTGCGGGCTGATTAGCGTCGGGAGCGTGGATTCGGGCACTGTCATGGCGAGGCTTGGAGTTCACCTTGTGGGCAAGGTGAGGAAGCGTTGGGAGCCACTATGGTAGTGCCGAACGCTCCCGCCGCGCCATTTACTGGAATCGGTCCGCGCGCAGTGCAGCGAGAGTGTCCGCGGGGACGTCGGGGGGCTTGTCCGAAATCAGGTCGGCGATCAGCTTGCCCGCCCCGCATGCCAGACCCCAACCGGCCGGCCCGTGGCCGGCGTTCACAAACAGGCGCGGATGAAGCGCATTGCCGATCACAGGCATTCCGTCCGGTGACAGCAGTTTTACGCCTTCCCACGGCAAAGCCGCGGAAATCCGGGCGGCGCCCGGGATCCAGTCGTGCGTCGCCTGACCCAGCAGCGCCAGCGCTTCCTTTGTCAACGCTTCGCCGAGCGGTTTGTCGATCTGTCCGGCGCTCTGCAGGACCGCACCGCCCGCAACCCGCAGGCGATGATTCATGCGGCTGACCGTAATCCGCTTGACCGCGTCGACAATCGCGACGTGCGGCGCGCATTCCTCATGCGCAATCGGCGCCACCAGGTTATGCAGGCGCAGCGGATGCAATGGCAGCCGCAGCCCCAGGCGTTCGAGCAGCGGCAGACTGCCGTAACCGGCAGCCACGACGATCGCATCGGCGTTGATCACGTCGACTTCGCGTGAACGCGATGCCATGCCAGGCCGTGGCGCCAGTTCCACTGCGGCGCGCTGACCCTCGAGGCGGATCGCCGAGACTTCGCAGCCCAGCATGAATTGCACCCCACCTTGCGTATCGAGGGTCTGCTTGATCAGTTTCGCGAAAAGCGGGCAGTTGGCTGTGCGCTCGTGGTCGAACAGCACGCCGCCGGCGAATTCCGGCTCGGTTCGCACGGAATGCTCAAACGCGGCGCATTCGGCCGGCGTGAGCACATGGTGCGGGACTTCGTATTGGCGCAGCAGATCGAGCGCGGTCTGGGTCTGTTGCCATTCCTGCCCGGAACGCACCAGATAGAGCAGGCCGCTCGCCTGTTCGAATTCCAGCCCGAAGCGCGCTTCGATGTCGGCCATCGCCTCGCGCGATGCTTCGATCAACGGACGCAGCCGCGCGTACTGCCGGCTGAACGCCTCCGGCTCCTGCAAAGCGGCCAGCTGCTTGACGAACTGGCGTGCCGGCCCGTTAAAGCCGGTCTTGCTGATCACGCCGTTTTTGGCGCCCTGACGGCTCGCCATGAAAGTCGGACCGAACCAGACGTCGAGCGGGGTCGGCAGCACGGTGCCGCCGTGCCCATAGGTCGCGCCTTGCGCGACCGTTGCGTGGCGCTCGACGACGCATACCCGGTGCCCGGCCGCGCGCAGTTGATAAGCGGTGGCGACGCCCACAATTCCGCCGCCAATGACGATGACATCCATGATCTGATTCGATTTGCCGGCGGGACGCCGAAACGCCGCGTTCCCGTTAAGCGTGGCATGCGGCGCACTGCCCGGGATTCCTCAGGCTGCTCGCGCCGATCTGGTGAAAGGGCGAATGATAGCAGTCAAAACGGCGGACCGGCCACGCAGACCCCGCCAAAACCCTGGTGCGACGCCCGTTGGAAGGCCGTTCCCGGGGTATAATCTCGGACTTCCTTTGCGCCTCACGTCGCCTTCACGCGCGACTCATCGGCATCACTCATCGGCAACATTAGCGACGCAACGTCAAGTCCATGGCCCACTTCTCGTGTTTCCCCGGCGCTTCGGCCCTTTCCGATTTCCGTCAAACCCGCCTGCTCGACACGCTCACGCGCATCGACGCCAACATCACCGGCGTGCGCGGGCAGTATCTGCACTTCGTCAATGCGCAAAATCCGCTGTCGGCGGAAGACAACGCGAAGATCGAAGCGCTGATGCACTACGGCGATCCGCTCGAAGAAACCAAAGAGCGCGGCACGGCTGAAACCTTCCTCGTGGTGCCGCGCTTCGGCACGGTGTCGCCGTGGGCCAGCAAGGCAACCGATATTGCCCACCTCTGCGGCCTGACACAGGTGCGCCGCATCGAGCGCGGCGTCGAATACACGGTCACGCTGAAAAGCGGTCTGCTGGGCGGCAAGAAGGCGCTCTCCGACGAAGCCCGCGCGGCCGTCGCCGCGGCGCTGCACGACCGCATGACCGAGAGCGTGTCGCCCTCGCGTGACCATGCGCTGCATCTGTTCGACGAGCTGCCGGCCAAGCCGCTGCAAACCGTCGACGTGTTGAGCAACGGCCGTGGCGCGCTGGAAGTGGCGAACACGGAACTGGGCCTCGCGCTCGCCGACGACGAAATCGACTACCTCGTCGACGCCTTCACGAAACTCGGCCGCAACCCGACCGACGTCGAATTGATGATGTTCGCGCAGGCCAACAGCGAACACTGCCGTCACAAGATCTTCAACGCAGACTGGACGATCGACGGCGAGAAGCAGGACATCTCGCTGTTCAACATGATCCGCAACACGGAGAAGCTGAACCCGCAAGGCACGATCGTCGCGTATTCGGACAACTCGGCGATCATGGCGGGTGGCGTGGCTGAGCGCTGGTTCCCGCGCACGCCGGCTGAACCCGGCGCGCTGCCCGAACACTATCGCCGCAACGTCGAACTGACGCACACCTTGATGAAGGTGGAAACGCACAACCACCCAACCGCGATCTCGCCGTTCCCGGGCGCCTCGACCGGCGCGGGCGGCGAAATCCGCGACGAAGGTGCGACCGGCCGCGGTGCGCGTCCGAAGGCGGGTCTGGCAGGCTTCACGGTGTCGAATCTGGAATTGCCGGACGGCGTGGAAGTGTGGGAAAACGCCCGTGATGCCGCGCAGCCGCTGGCTCACCGGAACCCGGACGACAAGCACGAAGCGTATGGCCGTCCTGACCGCATCGCGTCGCCGCTGCAAATCATGATCGACGGCCCGCTCGGCGGCGCCGCGTTCAACAACGAATTCGGGCGGCCGAATCTGGGTGGCTACTTCCGGGCGTACGAGCAGAACGTTGCGGGTCTGGTGCGCGGTTATCACAAGCCGATCATGATCGCCGGCGGTATCGGCAATATTTCGGATCAGCACACGCACAAGCACGATCTGCCGGAAGGCTCGCTGCTGATCCAGATCGGCGGCCCGGGTATGCGCATCGGCATGGGCGGCGGCGCCGCCAGCTCGATGGCGACCGGCACCAACACGGCCGAACTCGATTTCGACTCGGTCCAGCGCGGCAATCCGGAAATCGAGCGCCGTGCGCAGGAAGTGATTAACGCGTGCTGGCAGCTCGGCGAGAAGAACCCGATTCTGAGCATTCACGACGTGGGCGCGGGCGGTCTGTCGAACGCGTTCCCGGAAGTCGTGGACGGCGCCAGCAAGGGCGCGATCTTCGATCTGCGCAAGATCCAGCTGGAAGAGAGCGGTTTGTCGCCGCGCGAAATCTGGTCGAACGAAGCGCAGGAGCGTTACGTCCTGGCGATTGCGCCGGGCGATCTGCCCGCGTTCGAAGCCATGTGCGAGCGCGAGCGTTGCCCGTTCGCGGTGGTCGGCACGGCCACGGCCGAACGTCAGTTGAAGGTGATCGACTCCGAATCGAACAAGGACGCCGCACACGAGCCGGTCGACATGCCGATGGAAGTGCTCCTCGGCAAGGCGCCGCGCATGCATCGCGACGTGAAGCGCGTTGAGCAGAAGCTCGAACCGGTGGATGTCACCGGCATCGCGTTGTCGGAAGTGGCGGTCAGCGTATTGCGTCATCCTACGGTTGCCAGCAAGTCGTTCCTGATCACGATCGGCGACCGCTCGGTCGGCGGCACGACTGCGCGCGACCAGATGGTCGGTCCGTGGCAAGTGCCGGTGGCCGACGTCGCGATTACGACGATGGACTACGCGGGCTTCCGCGGCGAAGCGATGACCATGGCCGAGCGTACGCCGCTTGCCGTGATCAACGCGCCGGCGTCGGGCCGCATGGCGGTCGGCGAGGCGGTCACCAACATCGCGGCGGCGCCGATCGCGTCGCTCGATAAGCTCAAGCTGTCGGCGAACTGGATGGCCGCATGCGGCGCAGCGGGCGAAGACGCCGCGCTGTACGACACGGTCAAGGCCATTGGCATGGAACTGTGCCCGGCGCT
Organism: Paraburkholderia sediminicola; assembly: GCF_046026675.1. Lineage (GTDB taxonomy): Bacteria > Pseudomonadota > Gammaproteobacteria > Burkholderiales > Burkholderiaceae > Paraburkholderia > Paraburkholderia sediminicola_F. Next base: position 2,008,110 of record NZ_JAQQEY010000001.1, read on the forward strand.
CGGCATCAGCATTCCAGTGGGCAAGGATTCGTTGTCCATGCGTACCAAGTGGGAAGACCGTGGCGTGGCGAAGGAAGTCGTCGCGCCGGTCTCGCTGATTATCTCGGCATTCGCGCCGGTCGAAGATGTGCGTAAGCACCTCACGCCGCAACTGCGCAGCGCGGGCGACGTGGGCGACTCCGTGCTGATCGCAATCGACCTTGGCCGCGCCAGGCATCGTCTGGGCGGCAGTATCCTCGCGCAAGTCACGCAGCAGGTCGGCGACACGGTGCCGGACGTCGACGACCCGGAAGATCTGAAGCGTTTCTTCACCGCGATCCAGTCGCTCAATAGCGACGGCAAGCTGCTCGCGTACCACGACCGCTCGGACGGCGGTCTGTGGGCGACCGTTTGCGAAATGGCGTTTGCGGGTCACGTTGGCGTGTCGCTCAACGTCGACATGCTGGTGCTCGATCCGAACCATGAATCCGACTATGGCGATGCGAAAGACTGGGCGAAGCAGACCAGCGGCCGTCGTGAAGACCGCACGATCCGCGCGCTCTTCACCGAAGAACTCGGCGCCGTAATTCAGGTGCGCGCAGCGGACCGCGACGCGGTGCTGGGCGCCTTGCGTGAACACGGTCTGTCGGCATGCTCGCACGTGATTGGCAAGACCAACGAGCGTGACACGATCGAAATCTATCGCGACGCGAAGAAGATCTACGACGCACCGCGTACCGAATTGCATCGCGCGTGGAGCGAAGTGAGCTGGCGTATTTCGCGTCTGCGCGATAACCCGGCTTGCGCCGATGCCGAATACGACGCGCTTTCCGACGCCGCCGATCCGGGCATCTCGCCTGTCCTCACGTTCGATCCTTCGGAAGATGTCGCCGCACCGTTCATCGGCAAGGGCGCACGCCCGCGTGTCGCGATCCTGCGTGAGCAGGGCGTGAACTCGCACCTCGAAACGGCTTATGCATTCGACCGCGCCGGCTTCGACGCGCACGACGTGCACATGAGCGACCTGCTGGCCGGCCGCGCCAACCTGGCGGATTTCGCCGGTGCGGTGGCGTGCGGCGGCTTCTCGTACGGCGACACGCTGGGCGCCGGCGAAGGCTGGGCGAAGGCGATTCGTTTCAACTCGCAACTCGCAGATATGTTCGCTGCGTTCTTCGGCCGCGAAGACACGTTTGCGCTGGGTATCTGCAATGGCTGCCAGATGATGAGCAGCCTAGCATCGATGATTCCGGGCGCCGAAGCATGGCCGAAGTTCACGCGCAACAAGTCGGAGAAATTCGAAGCGCGCTTCTCGCTGGTGGAAGTGCAGGCTTCGCCGTCGATCTTCTTCGCCGGCATGGAAGGCTCGCGCATTCCGGTGGCGATTGCACACGGCGAAGGTTACGCGGACTTCTCGCAGCAAGGCGATGCGTCGAAGGTGGCCGTGGCGATGCGTTACGTCGATCACCGTGGTCAGGCAACGGAGCAGTATCCGTTCAACCCGAACGGTTCGCCGGACGGCATCACGTCGGTCACGACGCCTGATGGCCGCTTTAGCGTGCTGATGCCGCACACCGAGCGCGTGCATCGCGCGGTGCAGATGAGCTGGCATCCGGAAGGCTGGGGTGAGGGCAGCACGGACGCGAGCCCGTGGCTGCGCGTGTTCCAGAACGCACGCCGCTGGCTGGGTTGATGATGCGGACGGGGACCGCCGCTCCTTGCGGCGACCCCTTTGCTTTAGCCGAAGCGAGGCAAGGCTTCAATCAGAAGTGATTGGCACGTCAGCGAAAGCTGAGCGAAGTAAAGCAGAACCGCAGAGCCCGCAGAAACAAAAAAACCGCCCGAGGGCGGTTTTTTTATTCCGAAGCAGCAGCGCAAAAACCGCTTACTGAATCTTCGCGTTCTTACGCAGGCCTTCTTCGAACGCCTGCAGCTTTTCCTGCTGGATCTGCTGCACGATCTGCGGACGCACTTGCTCCAGCGGCGGCGGCGTGATGTTGCGCACGTCGTCGACACGGATGATGTGCCAGCCGAATTGCGTGTGCACCGGCGTGTCGGTCATCTGGCCTTTCTGCAGATGCGTGGCCGCGTCCGCGAATTCAGGCACGTAGGCTTTCGGGTCCGACCAGTCCAGGTCGCCGCCGTTCTTGCCCGATCCCGGGTCCTTCGAGAATTGCTTGGCGAGGTCTTCGAAGCTTGCGCCGGCCTTGATCTTGGCGATCAGGTCCTTGGCTTGCTGTTCGTTGTCGACCAGGATGTGGTGCAGGTGATATTCCTTGCCGCCCGCGTCCTTGATCAGCGCGTTGTAGCGCGCGGTGACTTCGGCGTCGGTCGGCGTGTTGGTCTTCACGAAGTCTTCGATCAGCGCGCGCAACACGACGGTTTGTTGCGCGACGGCGATTTGCGCCTTGATGTCCGGACGATTCGGCAAGCCGCGGCGCAGCGCTTCCTGCATCAAAATTTCGCGGTTCACCAGCTCTTCGCGCACGGCCATTTGCAGTTGCGGCGTGTTTTGCTGGCCTTGATGAACCAGTTGATCGATCAGCGCGTCGGCGCGTGCTTTCGGAATCGGCGTGCCGTTCACGACGGCGATGTTCTGTGCGAATGCAGGTGCGGCCGCAAATGCAGCCAGCAATACCCAAAGGCGGGTTTTCTTCAAGGTCATCGAAAGGTTTCCTAGCGGGGCAACAAAGCAAATTCTTCGGGCGTATACGCCGTGATTGCAAGGGCGTGAATGCCGCGCTGCATGGCATCGGCCAGCGCATCATACACCATGCGATGCCGCGCCACGCGGGCTTTCCCGGCGAATGCGGCAGCCACGATCGTGACAGAGAAATGACCGCCGGCGGACGCACCGGCGTGGCCCGCGTGCTGCGCGCTGTCATCGGTGATCCGGATCGAGGCGACCGGCGCGAGCGCTGCGGTAAGACGCGCCTCGATCAGCGCGGCGCGCTCGGCGGTAGTGGCGTGCATGAACACATCGCTCGTCATGTCATTCTTCCTTCATATACTTCGACAGCCACAAACTCTGTCCGACGATGAATACCACGAGGCATCCGGTCGCGCCGAACAGCTTGAAATTGACCCACTGGTCGGTCGTGTAGTTGTACGCGACGAACAGGTTCACCAGCCCCAGCAGCACGAAGAAAATCGCCCAGACGATGTTCAGCTTGCCCCAGATCGCGTGCGGCAGCGTGATTTGCTTGCCCATCATCGCTTCGATCAGGTTCTTGTTGAAGGCCAGTTGCGAGACGATCAGCGCAACCGAAAACGCCCAGTACAGCACGGTCGGCTTCCATTTGATAAACGTGTCGTTGTGCAGCACGAGCGTCGCGCCGCCGAACACGGTGACAACGCCGAGGCTCACCCACAGCATCGGATCGACCTTGCGGTGGCGGAAAGCCACCCACGCGATCTGCACCAGCGTGGCGACGATCGCCACTGCCGTCGCCGTGAAAATGCCCCAGATCTTGAAGGCGACGAAGAACAGGATGATCGGGAACAGATCGAACAGGAATTTCATTATCTGGTCGGGAATTCGGAGAGTGGGTCGGAGAGTCGGGGACGCGGCGCGGGGCGCCCGGTGGCAGGGATGCTGCAAAAACCCGCCGCGGCAGCCGGGAACGGCGCGTTGCGCTGTTCGTAGCATGATTGCCGCGGCGGGTCGACCGCCGGGTTGACCGGTTTGCAAACCGGAAGAAAGGTGTCACGGCCGGCGCGCGCCTGATGACAGACGCCGGCCGCGCATCATTCAACGGACGCCGGACTCCGCGCTGCGTTACTTGGGCTCGAATTGTAACGCAGCCGAATTGATGCAGTAACGCAGACCGGTCGGCGCCGGTCCGTCTTCGAACACATGGCCCAGATGCGCGCCGCAGTTCTTGCACTGCACTTCGATGCGCAGCATGCCGTGCGCGCGGTCGGTTTTCTCGGCGATCACTTCGCCGTTGATCGGCTTGAAGTAACTCGGCCAGCCGCAACCGGCGTCGAACTTGGTGTCCGATTCGAACAGCGGCGTACCACAGCAGACGCAGTCATAGATGCCGCGGTCCCAGTGGTCGTGATAGCGGCCGGTGAAGGGGCGCTCGGTGGCCGCGTGGCGGGTCACCTGGTATTCGATGTCGGAGAGCTTTTTGCGCCACTCGGCGTCGTCTTTCTGCACGGCGGGGGCGCCGGTGTTGAGGTCGTCGGGCTTGTTCATGGTCGGGGTTCCTGTCTCAAGATTGTTTTGGGGGCTCGTCAGGAAGAGCAACTCACTTCCAGCGAGCTGGCCCAATCCGGCGGCAGCCCCGCATACGCTTCGTTTTCCGGTTGCTCGTCGAACGGGCGGCGCAGGACGGCTGCCAAACGCTCCACTTCGGAGAAGTCCTTCTCTTTCGCGCGGCGGATCGCCGTTTCTGCCAGATGATTACGAAGTACGAATTTGGGGTTCACACGGTTCATTGCAATGGCGCGCGCGGCGTCGTCGCGTGTTTCTTCGGACAGTCGCGCGCGGTAGTCGTTCACCCATGCATCGAATGCGGCTCGGTCGAGGAACAGGTCGCGCACCGGTGCGTCGCCGCTCGCATCGTGCTTCGAAATACGCGCCAGATTGCGGAAGGTCAGCGTGAAATCCGCACGGTTGGCATGCATCAATTCGAACAGACGGTTGATCAAGGTGTCGTCGCCTTCGCGCTCGCTTTCGAGGCCGAGCTTGGCGCGCATGCGTTTCTCCAACGCCGGCGCGAAACGCTCCTTGAAGCCGCCGAGCACACGCTGCGCGTCTTCGATCGCCTTGTCGCCACGCACGCTTTCCTCGTGCTGAACGCCTAGCAGCGGCAGCAGCCCTTGCGCGAGGCAAAAGAGGTTCCAGTACGCAATCTGCGGCTGCATCTTGTACGCGTAGCGGCCTTGCGAGTCAGAGTGATTACAGATATAGCCGGCGTCGAAGCCGTCCATGAATCCGAACGGGCCGTAGTCGATCGTGAGACCGAGGATCGACATGTTATCGGTATTCATCACGCCGTGGCAGAAGCCCACGGCTTGCCATTCGACCATCAGATCGGCGGTCGAATTCACGGCTTCATTCAGCAGCGCGAGGTACGGATCGTCGGCTTCGCGGCAATGCGGATAGAAGCGTTCGATCACGTGATCGGCAAGCGCGCGCAGTGCATCGACGCGATCGTTCGAATAGAAATGCTCAAAGTGCCCAAAGCGCACGAAACTCGGCGCCACGCGCGTGACGACCGCTGCGGTCTCGACTTCCTCGCGGCGCACCGGCTGGTCGGAGCCGATCACGCACAGCGCGCGCGTGGTCGGAATGCCGAGGTGATGCATCGCTTCCGAACACAGATATTCGCGGATCGACGAACGCAGAACGGCGCGGCCGTCGCCCATACGCGAATAGGGCGTGCGGCCCGCGCCTTTGAGCTGCAGCTCAAAGCGCTGGCCATTGTGTTCGACTTCGCCGAGACCGAGCGCACGGCCGTCGCCGAGCTGGCCTGCCCACACGCCGAACTGATGCCCCGAATACACCGACGCATACGGCAGCGCTTCGGAAGGCCATTCACGCGTGGCGTTGCCTGAGAACAGTTCGGCGAAGCCCGGATCATTCTGGAGCCTAGGCTCTAAACCGAGCAACGCGGCGGTCTCTGCGGAGAACCCGACCACGTACGGGGCACTTAGCGGCGCCGCGGGCAGCCGTGTCAGAAACACGCTGCCGAGCCGCGCAAATGCGCTTTCGGGCGAGGTGATCAGTGCGTCGGAAAGAGCCGATAAAGGCCCGGATAACCCTACAATGCTTGGGGAAAACGACATATTGAGCGCCTCTGGATTAACCGATATTGTAAGTCCGCGCCCGCGGAGCTGCTGGCCGGCTCTCAGTCCGAGGTTTGGCCAGACACGCGCCTGCGTGCCGGACGTCTCCAGCCGGAGCACCTCCGCGCCGCTTCAGAGCGCGCAAGGCGACGCTTCGGAGCGTCCCTTGCGGACCCACCGAAGCGTCGCGTGCGACGCAGCGGAGTGCGCGCGGCCCCCGAGCTACAACCCAAACGACGCAAACAAGGCGAGGAGACCTCTCTTTATGACGACGCCGCTGCTTGGCCAGATGATGGACGTGCCGCTCACCGTGTCCTCGTTGCTCGCGCATGCCGCGCGGCATTTCGGCGACACCGAGATCGTGTCGCGGCGCATTGAAGGCGACGTGCATCGCTACACCTACCGCGACTGCGAAAAGCGCGCGAAGCAGCTGGCGCAGGCGCTGATCGCGCTTGGCGTCGAACCCGGCGAGCGGGTGGCCACGCTGGCCTGGAACGGCTACCGGCACCTGGAGGCGTATTACGGCACGACGGGCTTCGGCGCCGTGTGTCACACGATCAATCCGCGCCTCTTCCCCGATCAGATCGCCTATATCGTCAACCACGCCGACGACGCCTACGTGCTGTTCGACACCACGTTCGCACCGCTCGTCGATGCGCTGGCGCCGCAGTGCCCCAAAGTGCGCGGCTGGATCGCACTGGCCGATGAAGCCCATTTGCCGATGATGCAAACGCCGGTGTTGAGCTACGAAACGTTGGTGGAAGCGCAGGACGGCAATTACGACTGGCCGGCCATCGACGAACGGCAGGCGTCCTATCTTTGCTATACGTCCGGTACCACCGGCAATCCGAAAGGCGCGCTGTATTCGCACCGTTCGACGGTCCTGCACGCGTTCGGTGCATCGCTGCCCGACGCGATGAGCCTGTCCGCGCGCGACTCCGTGCTGCCGGTCGTGCCGATGTTCCATGTGAACGCGTGGGGCATTCCGCACTCCGCGCCGCTGACCGGTGCGAAGCTGGTCTTTCCTGGCAAGGATCTAGACGGCAAATCGCTGTATGAACTGATGGAAAGCGAACGCGTCACGTATTCGGCCGGCGTGCCGACCGTGTGGCTCGGCTTGCTCAACCACCTGCGCGAGGCCAAGGTGCGTTTCTCTTCGCTGAATCGCACGGTGATTGGCGGCTCGGCCTGTCCGCCGGCCATGCTGCGAGCTTTCGAAGACGAATACGGCGTGCAGGTGATCCATGCATGGGGCATGACGGAAATGTCGCCGCTCGGCACCTTGTCGAAACTGACGTGGGAGCAGAGTCAGCGTCCGTTGGCAGAGCAGCGCAAATTGCTCGAAAAGCAGGGCCATGTGCTGTACGGCGTCGATATGAAGATCGTCGGCGAAGACGGGCGCGATCTGCCGTGGGACGGTGTGGCGTTCGGCGATCTGCACGTGCGCGGCCCGTGGGTGATCGACCGGTATTTCCGCAAGGACGATTCGCCGCTGGTGGACGGCTGGTTTCCGACCGGCGACGTCGCCACTATCGACCGCGACAGCTTCCTGCACATCACGGATCGCTCGAAAGACGTGATCAAGTCGGGTGGCGAGTGGATCAGTTCGATCGACATCGAAAACGTCGCGATCGCGCATCCGGCGGTAGCTGAAGCCGCGTGCATCGCCTGTGCGCATCCGAAATGGACCGAACGGCCGTTGCTGGTGATCGTCAAGCGGGCCGGTTTCGACGTGACGCGCGAGGAACTGCTGGCGTTCTACGACGGCAAGGTCGCCAAGTGGTGGATTCCCGACGACGTCGTCTTCGTCGACGAACTTCCGCATACGGCCACCGGCAAGCTGCAGAAACTCAAACTGCGCGACATTTTTCGCGACCACATCCTGCCGTCCGCGCTCGAAGACGAGAAGGATTGCCCCCTGACTCCGCTGGCCAGGGGAAACCCCGTCTAACGATAAATTGAACGAGCGTGCTTTTTTGTGTATTCTGCCTGCTGACCCCGGGGAAATCGGAGCTAAAGTCGGACAATGAGCCGACTCGATCAACCGGACAGGCGGCGCGTCATGCGCCGCCTCATCGCACGGAGGCAGGCAGATGGCAGTGGACTACACAACTCATGACGGCGTGGCCGTCATCACGCTGAACAATCCCCCCGTAAACGGGCTCGGCCTCTCGACTCGAGCCGGCATCGTCGAAGGGATCGAGCGCGCGCAGAACGATCCGGCCATCAAGGCGATCGTGCTGACGGGCGCCGGCAAAGCCTTCTCGGGCGGCGCCGACATCACCGAATTCAATACGCCGAAGGCGACCCAGGAACCGACCCTCCATACGGTTATCAAGGCGGTCGAGGGCAGCGCCAAGCCGGTTATCGCCGCGATTCATAGCGTCGCGATGGGTGGCGGGCTGGAACTGGCGCTCGGCGCGCACTACCGCATCGCCGCACCCGGCGCGCAGATCGCGCTGCCGGAAGTGAAGCTCGGCATTCTGCCGGGCGCGGGCGGCACGCAGCGCCTGCCGCGCGCAATCGGCCTCGAAGCCGCACTCAATATGATCGTCTCCGGTACGCCGGTGCTGTCGGAAAAGCTCGCTGATTCAGGCCTGTTCGACGAAGTCGTGGAAGGTGATCTGACCGAAGCGGCGCTCGCGTTTGCCCGCAAGGTCGGTGCGAAAACGGGCCCGCACCCGAAGGTGCGCGACCGCAAGATCGAGCATCCGAATGCCGCTGGTTTCATCCAGTTCACGCGCAATACGGTCGCGGCGATGGCGAAGAATTTCCCGGCTCCGCTGAAATGTATCGACGCCGTGGAAGCGGGTGTGCAGAACGGTTTTGACAAGGGCCTCGCATTCGAACGCGAATGCTTTATTGCGCTCGTGCAGACGCCGGAGAGCCACGCGTTGCGTCATGCGTTCTTCGGCGAACGCGCCGCGAGCAAGATTCCTGACGTGCCTTCGGACACGCCGGTGCGCGACATCAAGCAGGTGGCCGTGATCGGCGCCGGCACGATGGGCGGCGGCATCGCGATGAACTTCATCAACGCGGGCGTTCCGGTCACGCTGCTGGAAACGAAGCAGGAAGCGCTCGACCGCGGCATCGCCACGATCCGCAAGAACTACGAAGCCACCGTCAAGAAAGGCAAGCTCAAGCCCGAAGCGCTGGAACAGCGCATGGCCTTGATCACGCCGACGCTCTCCTACGACGACCTGAAAAACGCCGACCTGATCGTCGAAGCGGTGTTCGAGGAACTCGGCGTCAAGGAGCAGGTGTTCAAGCGTCTCGACGAGGTGGCGAAACCCGGCGCGATCCTGGCCTCGAACACGTCGACGCTGGATGTCGACAAGATCGCCGCTTTTACGAAGCGTCCGCAGGACGTGGTCGGCATGCACTTTTTCAGCCCGGCCAACGTGATGAAACTGCTCGAAGTGGTGCGCGGCAAGGACACGGCGAAAGACGTGCTCGCCACCGTCATGAAGCTCGCCAGGAAGATCAAGAAGACTGCCGTGGTCTCGGGCGTGTGCGACGGCTTCATCGGCAACCGGATGATCGAACAGTACGTCCGTCAGGCGCTCTTCATGCTCGAAGAAGGCGCATTGCCCGCGCAAGTGGACAAGGCGGTCGAGAAGTTCGGCTTCGCGATGGGCCCGTTCCGCATGAGCGACCTGGCCGGCAACGACATCGGCTGGGCGATCCGCAAGCGCCGCTATCAGGAACATCCTGATATGCACTACTCGAAGATCGCCGATCGTCTGTGCGAGACGGGGCGCTTCGGGCAGAAGACCGGTGGCGGCTGGTACGACTACAAGACGGGTGACCGTACGGCGTATCCGTCGAAAGTGGTCGACGAGATGATCACGTCGTTCTCGAAGGAAGCCAACGCCGAGCGCCGCAAGATCAGTGACGAAGAAATCGTCGAGCGCCTTGTGTTCGCGCTCGTCAACGAAGGCGCGAAGATTCTCGAGGAAGGGATTGCGTCGAAGGCGTCGGATATCGACATGGTCTATCTGACCGGCTACGGCTTCCCGCTCTATCGCGGCGGTCCGATGCTGTACGCGGATACGGTCGGCCTCTACAACGTCGAGCGCGCGATTCGCCGCTATGCGTCGCGCCCGAATGGCGATGCGTGGCAATTGGCGCCGAGCATCGCGGAGTTCGCGGCCAAGGGCCGTGGGTTCAACGGCTGAATCGCCGCCGCTGGGCGAAACAAGCGAAATGAATGAAGTGGGGCGACTGAGCGATCCGCCAGCGCGCCCACCATCACCATCTGGAAGTAGGAGAGATGCATGACTGACGCCGTAATCGTATCGACCGCCCGTACGGGCCTCGCCAAATCATGGCGCGGTGGTTTCAACATGACGCACGGCGCGACGCTCGGCGGGCATGTGACGCAAGCCGCCGTCGAGCGCGCGAAGCTGGACCCGGCGCGCATTGAAGACGTGATCATGGGCTGCGCGAATCCGGAAGGCGCGACGGGCGCCAACATCGCGCGGCAGATCGCACTACGCGCCGGCTTGCCGGTCAGCGTGCCGGGCATGACGGTGAACCGTTTCTGTTCGTCGGGTTTGCAAACCATCGCACTGGCTGCGCAACGCGTGATTGCCGGTGAAGGCGACGTGTTCGTCGCGGGTGGCGTGGAATCGATCTCGTGCGTGCAGAACGAGATGAACCGCCACATGGTGGCCGAAGGCTGGCTCAGCCAGAACAAGCCGGAAATCTACTGGTCGATGTTGCAGACCGCCGAGAACGTCGCGAAGCGCTACTCGATCTCGAAGGAGCGTCAGGACGAATACGGCGTGCGCTCGCAACAGCGCGCCGCGGCCGCACTCGAAGCTGGCAAGTTCAAGGACGAGATCGTGCCGCTGACGGTGCTGGCCGGTGTCGCCGACAAAGCGAGCGGGCGTCTCTTCACGAAGGAAGTCACGGTCAGCGCCGACGAAGGCATTCGTGCCGACACGACGCTTGAAGGCGTGTCTAAGATTCGTACCGCGATGCCGGGCGGCGTGATTACCGCAGGCAATGCGAGCCAGTTCTCGGACGGCGCGTCGGCTTGCGTCGTGATGAACGCGAAAGTCGCGGAGCGCGAAGGTCTGCAACCGCTCGGCATTTTCCGTGGCTTTGCGGTGGCCGGTTGCGAGCCGGACGAGATGGGTATCGGCCCGGTGTTCGCGGTGCCGAAGCTGCTCAAACAGGCGGGTCTGAAAGTCGAGGACATCGACCTGTGGGAACTGAACGAAGCGTTCGCGGTGCAGGTGCTGTATTGCGCTGACAAGCTCGGTATTCCGCAAGACCGTCTGAACGTGAACGGCGGCGCGATTGCGGTGGGCCATCCGTATGGCGTGTCGGGCGCGCGTTTGACCGGCCATGCGCTGATCGAAGGCAAGCGGCGCGGTGCGAAGCTGGTCGTCGTGACGATGTGTATCGGCGGCGGCCAAGGTGCGGCGGGCCTGTTCGAAGTGGTTTGATCAGGCGCGAGAGCGGGCTTGATTAAAAGCGGGTGTCGTGTGGTTCGGTGCGATGTGATGTGCAGGCATTGAATCCACGGCACCCGTTTTTTATGCGTGTGGGTCGGGCTTGTTCGGGTAGCCGGCATGTATCGCCGGCTTCGACTGGCGACGCGGGTGGGGTCGCATCAAGGCAAAGCCATGCCGAGCGCCGGCAGGCTTAACGTACCCTGATCGACGAAGCGTGTCGTGCTCGTCAGGCCGCCCGCGAGCTTGCCGCGCAGGATGTACGGAATCTGTCCCGACTGCGCAGCGCCCGCTTGCACGGCGCCGGCAAAGGCGAACGCCTGGCGAACCGCGGCGAAGGCAGGCACCGTCAGCGGTACGTTGACGACCGTTTCGCCGAAGCGCGGCACGGTGCCGCTCTGATCGCTGACACCGCTGGCGAACGGCTTGCCGTTCAGTTCGAGAGCAAGCGACACGCCGTCGAAGTTGACGGCGGATTCATTGGGATTCTGTACGCGTAGTTTGACGTTAAAGCGCATCTCCAGGCCCTGGCCGTCAACCGGTTCGATGCCGGCCACGCTCACGCGCAAAGGGTCGCCGCCGAACAGGCCGGCGCAGCCGTTGAGCGTCAGCGTGATGACGGCGAGGATCGCGGCCAGACGGGCGCAACGGCGGGACAGCAGTACGCGGAAGAAGGACATGACCGGCACCTCGAAGGAAGCGGCTTGGATCATGCATTGTAGCGGGCCGTTGTGCGGCGGTAGCGACGTTTCAGGTAGCGCGCTGCAGCCGCGTTTTCACGAGGCTCGTCAGCTTGCGTACGGCTTGACTGATGAAAATGAAGTGGTGCCATTCGTGTTCAGCGCGCCATGGCTCGACGACGAACACGGCGGATTTCGCATGCGCTGTGCTGATCGACACGATGCCGCGCTGTGGCGTGACATAGCGTTCGCCTTCATGCAGCGTGACCGACGTGACTGGGACGGTGTCTCCGAGCCACGCGAGAGAATGATCGCGGAGGGCGAGCTGCAGATCGCCTTCGACGGCAACGATCGAGGTTCGGGCACGCAGATCGTGCACGGCCATCTGACCGGTGGCAACGCGCGAAGTGGTGGCATCGTGAGGTAAACCGGTGCGAGGTTGGGTGATGGGCATGACCGATTCCTTTAAACCGTTTTCATGCCATACAGCTTATTGAGTCCGTCCAGGTGAAAACAGGCGCAATAATGGACAATGTGAACCGGTACACGGCCGGGTTTAAACATGCTGTATCGGTTGGAATCACGCCGCTGTGTATCTGTCGCCACGCCCTAACTATCCGCACCATCGGCTCATGAGCACTTCTATCTCTACACCCGACGCACAAGCGGTGACATGCACGGAAGCGCCGCCCGCCGACGGCCGCCCCCCGGATGGCCGGCCCCTTTACCGCCAACTGGCCGACCAATACCGCCGCGCGATCGATAACGGCGTGCTGCGTCCCGGTGACCGCATGCCGTCGATGCGTGCGTTCATGCAGCGGCACGGCGTGAGCCTCGCAACCGCGACCGAGAGCTATCGAACCCTGGAACGCGCCGCGCTGATCGACGCCCGGCCACGTGCCGGTTATTTCGTGCGCGCCCGTCAAACGGCAGCTTTACCCGCGGCGACCGAGCCCGATCTTGCGGTCGTGCCTGGCGCCGCGCAGTTCGTCGGCATCCATTCGGCGATTTCGGCAATCGTGTCGAAATTCCAGCGCTATCCCGACGCGCTGAATCTCGGCGGCGCGACCGCATCGCCCGATCTTTATCCCACTGACGCGTTGCAGAAGGCCGCGCTGCGCGCCTTGCGCCGACGGCCGACCTTGCTGACCGCGGCCGGACCCGATCAGGGCGATCCCGAGTTGCGCGCCATCATCGCGCGTCGTGCGCTCGACGCCGGCATCCAGATCGGCGTGGACGATGTGATCATGACCCACGGCGGCATCGAGGCCGTGAACCTGGCCTTGCGCGCGGTGACGCAGCCGGGAGATACGGTCGCGGTGGAATCGCCGTGCTTCTTCGGCTTGCTGCAGGTGCTCGAAAGCCTCGGCTTGCGCGCGCTCGAAATTCCGGCCAGTCCGACCACCGGCATTGCCATCGAAGCGCTGGCGTTCGCGCTGCAAACGCATCCCGACATCAAGGCGGTCGTGGTCGTGCCGAATCTGCAGAACCCGCTCGGCAGCGTGATGCCCGACACGCACAAGGCACAGCTCGTCGAACTGTGCGCGCGAGCCGGCATTCCCCTCATCGAAGACGATCCCTATCGGGAACTCGCCGACACCGCACAGCCGCCCAGATCGTTGAAGGCCTGGGACACCGACGGCACGGTGATCCATTGCACGTCGTTCAACAAGACACTTGCACCCGGCATGCGGGTCGGCTGGATCAACGGTGGACGCTGGCATCCGCGCATCGGCATGCTGAAGTTCGCGCAGTCGCGCCATAACGAGCAGTTGTCGCAAGTCGTGCTCGCCGAATTTCTGGAAACGAGCGCGTATGAACGGCATCTGCGGCGTTTGCGCGATCGTCTGCGGATTCAGCGCGAACGGATGGCCGCAGCGATCGCCGCATCGTTTCCCGACGGCACGCGTTTCACGCCGCCGGGCGGGGGCATGTTTTTCTGGATCGAACTGCCGCGCGACGTGTCATCGGCTGGTTTTTTCGATGCGGCTTTGGACGAAGGCATTCGCGTGATGCCGGGCACGGTGTTTTCGAACGCTGGGCGCTTCGATCATTTCATTCGCCTGAGTTGCCCGAGTACGGATCTCGACCAGGCCGATGACGCGGTGCGCAGGTTAGGGCGTCTGGCGGCACGGAGGGGGGCGCATGCGCGAACGCCGTAGCGGTTATGATTTCCCATTGCGCAAAATCCTCGCCCAACGAATTGAATCGAAGAAGGTGATCCTGTGATCCGTCATATTGTGATGTGGAAACTCAAAGAACACGCCGAAGGTGCCTCGCGTGCGGAAAATGTCCTGAAGCTGAAGGAAAAACTCGAAGGCTGCCGCGACATTGTTCCGGGCATGCTCAAGCTCGAAGTGGGCATCGCGGCACCGGGCCTCGAATCGACCTACGACATCGTGCTGGTGTCGGACTTCACCGACAAAGCCGCGCTCGACGCCTATCAGGTCCATCCGACGCACACGGCGCTGAAGGGCTTCGTGAGTGCGGTGCGCGAATCGCGTGAATGTGTCGACTACGAAATCTGAAATCCGCAATGACCGACTCACCCTCATCTAAAGCGAGCAGCGCGACGCTGCCCGAAAGCCCGTTCGTCGACCGGCTCGGCGCGCAGTTGTTGTCGGCGGCGGACGGCGCCAGCGAAGTCGTATTGCCGCTGCAACCCGATCACATGAATACATGGGATGTCGCGCATGGCGGCGTGACCATGACGCTCGCCGACGTCGCGCTCGCGATGGCCGCGCGCAGTCTGGCCGGCGACGGCGTCGGCGTGGTCACCGTCGAGATGAAGGTCAACTTCATGCAGCCGGGCCGCGGCGAATTGCGCGCCACCGGCCGCGTGCTGCACCGCTCGACCACCATGGCCTATTGCGAAGGTGAGATCCGCGACAGCGAAGGCCACTTCGTCGCCAAAGCGCTCGGCACCTTCAAATATATGCGGCGCCTCGCCGTGGGCCGCGACGTGACGCAACAGCGCCTGCGCAGCGATCCCTCGGCAAAACCCGGTCCAAGCGACGGCTAATCACCGGATGGACAGCGTGTGTGTCGAGCGCCGCGCGCGCTGACTTCTCTTTTGCAGACGCTGTTGGTTCGAACTATTCGCCGATCACATCGGTAACTCATGGAGACGATCGTCATGCCCCAGATCAACCGTCAACTCGTGCTGGCTTCGCGTCCGCAAGGCGCTGTTACGCCCGATAACTTCAAGCTCGTCGAAACGCCGCTGGCGCCGCTTGCCGATGGCGAATTCCGCGTGCGCAATCACTTCCTGTCGCTTGACCCGTACATGCGCGGCCGGATGAACGACAGCAAGTCGTACTCCGCGCCGCAGCCGCTGAACGAAGTGATGATCGGCGGCACGGTGGGCGAAGTGGTGGAGTCGAAGAATCCGAAGTTCGCGGTCGGCGATAAGGTCGTCGCGATGTTCGGCTGGCAGGAGTACGGCACCTCGAATGGTGCCGGCGTGCAGAAGGTCGACGATACGCATGTACCGTTGTCGGCGTATCTCGGCCCGGTCGGCATGCCGGGCGTGACGGCCTGGTATGGTCTGAACAGGATCATCGCGCCGAAAACGGGTGAGACGGTGGTGGTCAGTGCGGCGAGCGGAGCCGTTGGCAGCGTAGTCGGGCAACTGGCGAAACTGGCCGGCGCGCGCGCGGTCGGTATCGCGGGCGGCGCGGATAAGTGCCGCTATGTGGTCGAGACCCTCGGCTTTGACGCCTGCGTCGACTACAAGGCCGGCAATCTGTATCAGGAACTCAAAGCCGTGACGCCGGACGGCGTCGATGGCTACTTCGAGAACGTCGGCGGGGAAGTACTCGACGTGACGCTCGCGCGCATGAATGCGTTCGGCCGCATCGCGTTGTGCGGGTTTATCGCGGGCTACGACGGCCAGCCGATGCCGCTCAAGCATCCGTCGCTGATGCTCACGCAACGGTTGCTGGTGCAGGGCTTCATCGTCAGCGAGCATATGGACGTGTGGCCCGAAGCGCTCAAGCAGCTCGGCACGCTGGTCGCGCAGAAGAAGCTGCAGTATCGCGAGACCATCGCGCAAGGGCTCGATGCGGCGCCCGAGGCGTTCATCGGTCTGCTGAAAGGCAAGAACTTCGGCAAGCAGCTCGTCAAGCTGATCTGAGCGCGGCGGCTGTCGAGCCGCGCATGCGGGAGATGTCGATAGGGCCCGGCCGATAAACGTATCGGTTGACGGTTCCCAGCCGATAATGCCCGACTGTTAAACCCAGGAGAGGAAGGATGTTCGAATTCGAAGGCAAGGTGGCGGTGATCACCGGAGCGGCAAGCGGTTTTGGCCGGGCGTTCGCGGAGAAGGGCGCATCGCTCGGCATGAAGCTCGTGCTGGCCGATGTGAATCCCGAGGCGCTCTCGCAAACCGTCGACGCATTGCGCGTCGGCGGCGCCGAGGCAATCGGCGTGCCGACGGACGTGTCCGACGCCGCCCAGGTCGAAGCGCTCGCGCAAGCGGCGCTCGACGCCTTCGGCAAAGTCCATCTCCTCTTTAACAACGCGGGCGTAGGCTCGGGCGGCTTCCTCTGGGAAAGCTCGGCGAATGACTGGGCGTGGGTGTTCAACGTCAACGTGATGGGCGTCGCGCACGGTGTGCGCGCCTTCACGCCGGTCATGCTGCGGCAGAACGAACCCGCGCATATCGTCAACACGGCGTCGGTGGCGGGCTTGTTGTCGCCGCCCGCGATGGGCATCTACAACGCCTCGAAGCATGCCGTCGTGTCGTTGACGGAGACGCTTTATCACGATCTGCAGTTGGCGCAAGCCGGGCATGCGGAGGGCGGCACAGTCGGCTGTTCATTGTTGTGTCCGGCCTTCGTGCCGACCGGCATCGCCGACGCTGAACGCGCGCGGCCCGCGGAATTGCGCAACGACAGCGGGCCGACCCGCTCGCAGATCGCCGCCGGCAAGCAACTGCAACGCGCGGTGCAATCGGGCAAGCTGACGGCGGCCGACGTCGCCGACATCACGTTTGAAGCGATCGCAGCACGCCGTTTCTACATCGTCACGCATCCGGGCATCATGGCGACGGTGAAGCTGCGTCACGAGGACATCGAGCAGTTGCGCAACCCGACTGATCCGATGTCGTTGAAGCCCGAAGTGAAGAACGCGAGCTAGGCGCTGTTTACCCATTTTTTTCCTCACTAACCTCCGCCGCCCACGCGCCACCCGACGCCCAATGCCGCTGAACCCGAAAATCGAGCAGGTGCTCGACATGATCGCGCGCGCGAAGCGCCCGCAACTTCACGAGTTGACTCCGCAGCAGGCGCGCGCGTCCTACGAGAAAAGCGCGCCGATTCTGGAGATCGCGAGTGCGCCCATGTTCGCCATCGAAGACCTGCGCGTGCCGACACGCGACGGCGCGACGATTCGCGCGCGTCTTTATCAACCTGTCGAGCCGAGTTGGGCCGAGCCTTCGCCGGCGCTGGTGTACTACCACGGCGGCGGCTTCACGGTCGGCAGTGTCGATACGCACGACGCGTTGTGCCGGATGTTCGCGCGCGATGGCAAGTGCACGGTGCAGTCGGTCGATTACCGGCTTGCGCCCGAGTACAAATTCCCCACCGCCGTCGAAGACGCATTCGATGCGTTGACCTGGCTGCACGCCCATGCCGCGGAATACGGCATCGATGCGGAGCGGCTGGCCGTGGGCGGCGATAGCGCGGGTGGCACGCTGGCGACGGTGTGCGCGGTCCTGGCGCGCGACGCGGGCATCAAGCTCGCGCTGCAATTGCTGATCTATCCGGGCGCCACGGGCTATCAGCAAACCGATTCGCACTCGCGCCTCGCCGACGGCTTCCTGCTGTCAGGCGAGACGATTCAATGGTTCTTCGAGCAATACGTGCGCGACAAGAACGATCGCGACGACTGGCGCTTTGCGCCGCTAGACGGCACGCGTGGTGCGCCGGATTTCAGCGGCCTTGCACCGGCATGGATCGCGACCGCCGAATACGATCCTCTAAGCGACGAAGGCGATGCGTATGCGGAGAAACTGCGCGCAGTGGGCAATCCGGTCACGCTGAAACGCTATCCCGGCATGATTCACGAGTTCTTCAAGATGGGTGGCTTCGTGCCCGACGTTGCGCAGGCACATGCGGATGCCGCCGCGGCTTTGCGAGCGGCGTTCGGTGTGGAGTAGTCTCGCCCTGTGTAAAGCGGCCAGGCGGTCGTCAACCGCGCCTCAGGCGATCTCGCGCTCGACGTTGAACGCGAAGCTGCGCTCGAAGTCGCCGGGTCGCACGATCCGGTGCGAGCCGTTGTCGTCGCTGCGTTCGGCGGCCGCTACGCTGATCACCTCACCATGCGCGACCACGCGCACCGCGGTCGTGCCGCGCGTACCGTATTCCGGCGTTTCGATAAAAGCCGCCGAGAGCGCCCGTTCGCGTTCGAGCGGGATGCCGGTGGAAGGCAATTCGTCGTTGCGCGCAAGGCGAGGATCACGCATCAGATCGATCAACCGTTCGAGCGGCGGCATCGCATCGCGCGCGAGCATGGCGCCCAGTTCCGCGCGCTTTTTAGCCAGCTTCGGCCAGGCGGTATCGAGCACCGCGTTCGAGATGCCGTGCGTGCCGGACTCGAGCAGCGTGGGGGCGGTGTTCGACCGGTTGCAGTACCAGCCGAGTTCGCGGCGCGTCCAGTCGCCGACGAGCAGATTGAAGCCGTTGTAGATGTCGCCGGTTTGCGCGACGTGTTGCAGATAGTCGAGCGGCGTTTCGTGCTGGCCGTTGTCCGAGCCACTGAGCCAGTCGCTGACAAGCGTGCCGCGGGTCGGCGCGTCGGCACGCATCTCATGCGGCGCGCGGTAATTGGTCAGCGCGGCGAAGCGGCCATCGCGCGACATGCCGAGCCACGTACCGCCGCCCATCAGATCGCGCCCGGCCAACACGGTCGGCGCGTCATGCCACCAGCTGATCGGCTCGGCGGTGCGGCGGAAGAATTCGTCGCGATTCGCGGCGAGCGTGAAGAGCGGTCCGTCGACCGCATCGGGTCGCCAGTCGAAGACAATCAGGCACATCGGGTGGAGTCTCCCGGGAGCTAGTTAGAGTGCCGGCACCGACTGGACCGCGAATGGATTGCGGATCTTTACCTGCCGCTCGATCACCAGGCCGTCCTGCATATCTTCGGAGTAGAGCGTCTCGCATCCGGCAACCAGCGCCGCGGCCACGATCATCGCATCGTATACGCTCAGGCCGTAACGTTCGGCAACCAGCCTGCCGCGCTCATGGATTTCAACCGTCAAAGGGTCCGTAGGGCATAGCGAGCGGATGAGAGTGAGCACCTCGTTGATATCCGGCCAGGACATACCAAGCTTGCGCCGCGCTACGTTCGCTACCTCGTTGAGCACCTGTACGCTGATACGCCCTCCGGCGCGGATCGTCGCTTCAGCCCGGTCGGCTTTTGCAGCATCCGCCGATAGCAGGTAAAGCAATACGTTGCTGTCGATAAATGCCTTCACTTCACTCATTCGCATCGTTCCGATCGAATGTGAAGTCGGCAGGCAGCTTGCCGCGGAAATCGCGCAGACGCGCGAGGAACTCTTCGCGGCCAGGTTTCTTCTTCAACTCGAAAATGCGAGCGCTAGCGACTACCACCTCAATATCGTCGCCTTCGTGCAATTCGAGCGCGTCGACCACCGCAGCAGGTAGCCGAATCGCAAGACTATTACCCCACTTGGAGACCACCATGACACCCTCTTAGCGATTGATATACGTGAGTGAAAGTATATCAATTTCTAAGCTTAAGATGATGCCTTTGTGAAGCCGCGGCGTGTTTAAACCTCAGTCGGCAACCCGTACGGCAACGCCAGGAACGTCAGCACCGGACCCTCCGCCGCGCCCAGATGCACCGTGCCGCCTTCGAGCGCCGCCAGCTTGATCTCCACCAGCACATCGATGCCACCCTCCGGCGCCGATGCCGCGTTCACCACCATGCCGCACGGCTGGCCCGGATCGGCCGAGTGGAACAGTTCGGCGCCGGCCTTGACCGTCTCCAGTTCGCCCGCTACGTTCGCGAGCGAGGTGCGCCGCTTGATCGTGCCGCGATACTGGCTGCGCGCCACCACTTCCTGACCCGGATAGCAGCCTTTGCGGAAATTGACCGCGCCGAGCACGTCGAAGTTGACCATCTGCGGCACGAACTGCTCGACCACCGGTTGCGTGATGCGCGGCTCGCCCGCGCGAATGTCGAGCCAATCCCATACCGCCGGCGATACGCGCTTGAGCTTTTCGTCAAGCAAGGGCAGGCGGGCCTCGACCGCGGCCTTCGGGCCGACCCACAGATAGCGCAGCCGGCCGAGCGCGTCCGGAACGCGAATCAGTGACCCCGCCGTGCCGTCCACCTGGACATGCACGCCGTCGGGCAACGCATCGAACACGCTGGAAAGCGCTTTGCGCACGTCGCCCGCGAGGCCCACGACGGCCAGTTCGCCGCTCGCGTCAACCAGCTTGGCCTTGGCGCGCAGAACGAACATGGACAGCCGTTTCTGCACGGCGGCCTGCACGTCCTTCGACACCAGCAGACGGATCGTTTCGCCAGTGCGCCACGTCAGGAACGACGCCAGCAGTCGGCCCTTGGCCGAGCAATAGCCCGCAAGGCGCGCATTGGCGGCGTCGAGATGCTGGGTATCGTTGGTCAACTGGCCGTGCAGGAAGCTGGCCGCTTCGTCACCGGTCGCGTCGATCACGCCGAACTGCGTCAGCGGCATGTAGGCGCCTTGACCGATGACAGCCTCGAATTCGTCAGCAGCGGGGCGCGGCAAGACAGGAAGTCCGACGGGTGCGGATGCCTGTGCCGTGGCGGCGGTACCCGTGTGAGCAGCTGCGGGCGCAACTGAAGGCGTGCCTGAAGCGGTAGCGAGCGGTGTGTTCATGGATTCCGGGAACAGTCAATTCTGACTTTAGCTAAGGCAAACAAGTATTATATGAGGTCCAACCCAGCCACGTTTCGCATGTCCCTTCTGAAGAAATGTTTCGTCGCCGGCTCAATCGTCATTGTGCTGGCCGCAGCCGCAATCGCAGGCGGATATCACTGGGCCACCAGCCCACTCGATTTGACCCCCGCGCAACTCGATGTCACCGTCAAGCCGCACAGCAGCTTGCGCAGCGTCACGCTGCAGCTCAACCGCGGCGGCGTGCCGGTCGAGCCTGAGCTGTTTGTCATCATGACGCGGCTGCTTGGTCTGCAAAGCGATCTGAAATCGGGCAACTACGAGTTCAAGACGGGCATCACGCCGTACGAAGTGCTGCAAAAAATCGCCCGCGGCGACGTCAACGAATACGTGGCGACCATCATCGAAGGGTGGACCTTCAAGCGCATGCGCGCCGAGCTGGACGCCAATCCGGCGCTCAAGCACGATACGGCCGGCATGAGCGACACCGATCTGATGAACGCGATCAACGCGCCGGAAGCGTCGATCGGCAACGGCGAGGGGCTGTTTTTCCCGGACACCTATCTGTTCGACAAGAACACCAGCGATCTGGACATCTATCGCCGCGCGTATCGGCTGATGCGGCTGCGTCTGGACGAAGCGTGGATCGCGCGCGCGCCGAACCTGCCGTACAAGACTCCGTATGATGCGTTGACGATGGCGTCGATCATCGAAAAGGAAACCGGCAAGAAATCGGATCGGCCGATGGTGGCGGCCGTGTTCGCGAACCGTCTGCGCGTGGGCATGCCGCTGCAAACCGACCCGACCGTGATCTACGGCATGGGCGACAGCTACGCCGGCCGCATCAGGAAGAAAGACCTGCAGACCGACACTCCCTACAATACCTACACCCGGATGGGGCTTCCGCCAACGCCCATCTCGCTGCCCGGTGTCGCATCGCTGCAGGCGGCGATGAACCCGGCGCAATCCACCGCGCTGTATTTCGTTTCGCGCGGCGACGGCAGCAGTATCTTTTCTGACACCCTCGGCGATCACAACAAGGCCGTGGACAAATATATTCGAGGGCAATGATGGCGCGGGGCAAATTCATAACGTTTGAGGGCATCGACGGTGCCGGCAAGACCACCCATCTGGGCTGGTTTCGCGAACGCCTCGAAGAGAAAGTCGCAAGCACCGGCCGCTCGGTCGTGATGACGCGCGAGCCGGGCGGCACGCCGCTTGGCGAACAGATCCGCGAAATCGTGCTGCATCAGAAGATGGACCTCGAAACCGAGGCATTGCTGATGTTCGCGCTGCGCCGCCAGCATCTGGCCGAGGTGATCGAGCCGGCGCTTGCGCGTGGCGACTGGGTGCTGTCCGACCGCTTCACGGACGCGACCTTCGCCTACCAGGGCGGCGGCCGCGGCCTGCCGCGCGACAAGCTGGAGACGCTGGAGCGCTGGGTGCAGGGTGGTTTTCAGCCGGACCTGACGGTGCTGTTCGACCTGACGCCAGAGGTGGCCAGCGAACGGCGCAGTGCCGCGCGCGATCCGGATCGGTTCGAGAGCGAGTCGGAGGCATTTTTCAACCGCACCCGTGCCGAATATCTGCGCCGCGCGGAAGAAGCACCGTACCGGTTCGCTATCATTGACTCTTCGCAGACCATTGCGCGAATTCAGAAGCAGCTTGAAGAGTTGATCACAGTTCTTTGATTTTAAAAGAATATAATCCTCAGTTATGATGGCTGACGAAGTTCGTGTTATGTCTCATAAAATGTCGTCAACCGATTGATTTAAAAGAGAAGCGATGATTTATCCGTGGCAAGCCGATGACTGGAATCGCCTGCAGCAGTTGCGTGGGCACTGGCCGCATGCCTTGCTGCTGCATGGCCTGGCGGGGATCGGCAAGCTGCGCTTCGCGCAGCACCTCGCACAAGGGCTTTTGTGCGAGGCCCAGCAGGCCAACGGCGAGCCATGCGGCACCTGCGTCGCCTGCAACTGGTTCACGCAGGGAAATCATCCTGACTATCGGATCATCGTGCCCGAAGCGCTGGCCGCCGAAGCCGGACTCGCCAGCACTGCGGACGAGAAAGCCGAGAAGGCCGACGGCGACGAAGGCAAGAAGACGCGCGCGCCCAGCAAGGAGATCAAGATCGAGCAGATTCGTGGCTTGCTCGATTTCGTCGGCGTCGGGTCGCACCGCGGCGGGGCGCGCGTGGTCGTGCTGTATCCCGCCGAGGGGCTGAACATCGCCGCGGCCAACGCGCTCCTGAAAACGCTCGAAGAACCACCGGCGGGCGTAGTGTTTTTGATGGTGTCGGCGCGCGTCGACCGCCTGCTGCCCACCATCATCAGCCGCTGCCGCCAATGGCCGATGACGATGCCCGCGCCGGAAGTCGCCACGAAGTGGCTCGCCGCGCAAGGCGTCGCCGAAGCGCCCGCGCTGCTGGCCGAAGCCGGTGGCGCGCCGCTCACGGCCCTCGCTCTCGCGAGTGACGAGAACCGCACGTTGCGCGACTGGACCCTGAAACAGTTGGCCGCCGGCGCCGATTGCGACGCCTTCGCCTGCGGCGAGGCGCTGCAGAAGCTGCCGGTACCGCTCGTGCTCGGCTGGCTGCAGCGCTGGTTGTACGATTTGCTGGCGCAGCGCACAGCCGGCGCGCCGCGTTATTTTCCGCAGGCGTCCACGGCATTGTCGCGCTGTGCGTCGCAAGCCGATGCCAGCGCGTTCGCGCGCTTCATGCGCACTGTGACGCGCCAGCGCGCTGTCGAGAACCATCCGCTGAACGCGCGGCTGGTGTTCGAAGAATTGTTTATCGGCTACCGCGAGCTGTTCGCGTAAATCAACTTTGATGGCCGACGGTGTGTGCAAGGCTGGCGTGCCTTAACCCGCCGCGCTGAACCATGCATCCGTCCGCTGATTCGTCTTCCATCTCACGTCAAAGCACCATGAGTCTTTCCTACCGCGACGCCACGCTCGACGATCTGCCCGCGATCGTTGCCATCTACAACTCGACCGTGCCGTCGCGGCAAGTCACCGCCGATCTTGAGCCGGTGAGCGTCGAAAGCCGTCTGGCGTGGTTTCATGCGCATGGGCCGCACAAGCGTCCGCTGTGGGTGGTGGAAGATCCGCAGCAGTCCGGCCGCGTGATCGCGTGGTTGAGCTTCTCGGATTTCTACGGCCGCCCGGCCTATCAACGCACCGCCGAAGTCAGCATCTATCTGGACGAAAGCGCGCGGGGCAAGGGTCTCGGCAAGCAACTGCTGGCAGCCTCGCTGGAAATGGCGCCGACGCTCGGCATCGACACCGTGCTGGGCTTTATCTTTGGCCACAATGACGCGAGTCTGCGTCTGTTCCGCGGCTTCGGTTTCGACACGTGGGGGTCGCTGCCGCGCGTTGCGGTGCTGGACGGCGTGGAGCGCGATCTGGTGATTCTCGGCAAGCGGCTCGACCCGGCCGCGGCCTGATTTACAGCCCGATTCGCGGCCACGATTTACAGCCTGATTCACACCCAGCTACTTAGCAGGACATCATCATGTTTGTCGATTCGCACTGCCATATCAACTTCGAAGGACTCGCCGACCGCCTGCCGCAGGTACTCGAGAACATGCGCAGCCATTCGGTCACGCATGCGCTGTGCGTATCGGTCGACCTGGAGACGCTACCGTCCGTGCTGGAGATCGCCAACCAGTACGAGAACGTGTATGCGTCGGTTGGGGTGCATCCGGATCACGAGGACATGCGCGAGCCGAGTCTCGCCGAACTGATTGAGCTGGCCGAACATCCGAAGGTGGTCGCGATCGGCGAGACCGGCCTCGACTACTACCGTCTGGAAGGCCGCACCATCGCCGATATGGAATGGCAGCGCGAGCGCTTTCGCACCCATATCCGCGCGGCGCACGCCACGAAGAAACCGCTGATCATCCACACCCGGTCGTCGGCGGAAGACACGCTGCGCATCATGGCCGAGGAGCGCGCGAGCGAGCCGGGCGGCGTGATGCATTGCTTCACCGAGCCGTGGGCGGTTGCCGAGCAGGCGTTGGCACAGAATTTTTACATTTCGCTGTCGGGCATCGTCACGTTCAAGAGTGCGACCGACGTGCAGGACGTCGCGCGCCGCGTGCCGCTCGAGCGTCTCTTGATCGAAACCGACTCGCCGTACCTCGCGCCCGTGCCGTATCGCGGCAAGCCTAATGAACCTGCGTACGTAAGTTATGTCGGACGCTTCATCGCGCAGCAGCGCGAGATGCCGGATACGGTGCTGGCCGCCGCGACGACACAAAACTTCTTCCGGCTCTTCAAGATTCCTGCGCCGGCTGGTATGTGATCGATAAAGCCAATAAATATCAAATGGATAGGGAAGTTTCCTAAAGTAAAACATGACAAATTATTCGACTTTGACGGCAGTGATTCAAGAGACTTCAGCAGCGCAAACTGCCCTCGGTTCGGCGCGCCGCAGCGCGTCGCGCCTCGCGCTGGCCGCCACGCTCGCCTGCGCCGCGCTGAGCTCGCTGGTCGCGGCGCCCGTTCAGGCCGCGCCGATCGACTCGCTCATCAAGTCGGTGAAGTTCGACGACGTCGACGGCGTCAACAAGCTGCTCGCCAAAGGCATGGACCCGAACAGCGTCGACAACCAGGGGATCCCGCTGCTGGTGATCGCCGCGCGCGAGAAGTCGGACAAGGTGGGCGCCGCGCTGCTTGCCAATCCGAAGACCAACATCGAGATCCAGGACAAGGCCGGCGAGAACGCGATGATGATGGCCGCGCTGGGCGGCGACCTCGACTTCGTCAACCTGCTGATCGCGAAGGACGCGGAAGTCAACAAGAAGGGCTGGGCGCCGCTGCACTACGCGGCTGCGAACGGGCACGACGATATCGTCAAGGTACTGCTCGACCATTCGGCCTACGTCGACGCCGGCTCGCCGAACGGCACCACGCCGCTGATGATGGCCGCGCGCGGCGGTCATGTGTCGACGGTGAAGCTCCTGCTCGATAACGGCGCGGACCTCACGGTGAAGAACCAGATCGGCCTGACCGCGCTCGATTTCGCGAAGACCTACAAGGAACCGGACGTGGTCGAAGGCCTCACCGCGCGCCTGCAGCAGATGCAACAGAAGTGAGCTGCAAGAAAAGCCGGAGGATCGGTCGCCGGGGCGCCAACTGCACGGACACCGGCCGCCGGTTCCCTGGACAAAAAATTTGCCTGAAGATAGCACCTGTTGGCATGCCTGCCGCTTCGCAAAACAGTGCAGAATGACGACTTGGCGCGTTGCGAGGCGCGCCGGTTCGATGCGGCGCAAGACCGCCTGATAAACGACCCTGGAAAGGAACACCATGCTGCGGGCTTTGATTTTCGCCAGCGCGCTTGCCGTACCGCTATCGGCAGCCGCGTTTACGGGAGGCGACCTCAACAAGCTGTGCACGAAAACCGATGTGGCATCGCGTAGTGCGTGTGCCGCGTATATCGAGGGGGCTGCCGACGGCATCTTCAATACGATCGACGCGATCGGCGGCACCACGGGGCCGCGCGTCGGCCAGTACTACTGCCTGCCGCCGGACGCGCGCTCGGCGCAACTCACCGACGCAGTACGCAAATACATCGCCGAGAATCCGATCGTCGCGGGCTATAACGCCAGCACGGCGATCTCCCTCGGGCTCGGCAAGGCATTTCCTTGCAAGAGCGGTAGCTGATCGCGTAGATGATTTCGGCTCAAACCCGGCCGCATTCAGAATGCCGCCGGCTTGAGCACCTTTTCCTGGTCCGGGCGGACGAACGCCTAAGATGTCTACAGGCATGCCGCGCCGGAAGCATTGAACCCTGGCCGGCGCGCCGCTGTTTCAGCGCTCGTCAGCGTCATCAGCGGGGCGTGGCATTCGCGCTCATGCCCGCTCCCTCGGCACTTCACCGCCTGTTCGGCCGATGGCCCTGCGCGCATAGCGCCCGCCCCATGCAATGCCACCGTCGCGTTTCGGGCTGGCGATCCCGTTCACCTTCGAACCAAGAGGAACACGCCCTCCATGCCAACTCCCGACGACCTCAGCCGTATCGCCGAAGCCCCGCTGCATACGTGGCTCGGCGCGTTGATCGTCTCGGTCATCGCGACGGTGCTGGCCCTGGGCATCCATCGAGTCGGCGCACGCATCGTCACGCGGATCGCGCGGCCGTATCCGCTCACCAGCGTCGTGCTGCGCTATATCGACAAGCCGTCGCTCTTCGTTCTCGTGATCCTGATGCTGGAGGCGGTGTGGTGGGAAGCGCCTGACACGCTCACCTTCATCACGCCGCTGCGCGACGCCGCCGCGATTGCGCTGATCGGCGCAATCACCTGGCTCTCGGTGCGTTCGGCGGCGGCGATCGGCGAGGCGATCATCCAGGCGCATCCGCTCGATACCGCCGACAATCTGCAGGCGCGCCGCATCCATACTCAGGCGCGCGTGCTGGCGCGCTCGGTGATGCTGGTGATCGTGATCGTCGGCGTGGGTGGCGCGCTGATGACGTTCCCGAACGTACGGCAGATCGGCGCGAGCCTGCTGGCGTCGGCGGGCGTGGCGGGTCTGGTCGCCGGTATTGCCGCGCGGCCGGTGCTCGGCAATCTGATCGCCGGTTTGCAGATCGCGCTCTCGCAGCCGATCCGGCTCGACGATGTCGTCGTGATTCAGGGCGAGTGGGGGCGTATCGAGGAAATCACCGGCACGTATGTCTCGGTGCGCTTGTGGGACCAGCGCAGGCTGATCGTGCCACTGCAATGGTTCATCGAAAACCCGTTCGCCAACTGGACGCGCAGCAGTTCGCAGATCATCGGCACGGTGTTTCTATACGTCGATTACCGGATGCCGCTTGCGCCGTTGCGCGAAGAGCTCGCGCGCATCGTCGAAGCCGCGCCCGAATGGGACCGCCGCGTTCAGGTGCTGCAGGTCACCGACGGCACCGAGCGCGCGATGCAGTTGCGCGCGCTGGTCAGCTCACTCGATTCCGGTCTGAACTGGGACCTGCGTTGCCGCGTGCGCGAGGGGCTGCTCGGCTTCGTCCAGAAACACTATCCGCAGTATTTGCCGCGGGCGCGCGCCGACGTGTCGGCCGAACTCGAAACTGGCAAGGACGAACCGCCCGACTGGGTGCCGCGCAGCACGCAGACGCCCGCCGGCAGCACCGCCGCGCATACCGAGGCCGATCCCGTGGCAAGCCGCGCCGGTCGTCATCAGACGGGCGATCCGTTGCAGCAGGTGAAGGAAAAGGTGTAGCGCCGCATGCAGCGCAGATGAGTGCAACTGATCGGACACCCAGACGGTCGAACCGTCCATCTGACTCACGAACCTGGCACGGTATCGCGTGCTTTTCAGCCGCTTGACGTCATCGAAGCGTTGCAGCGCTCGAGGCGTCACACGCTCCTGAAGCGTGAACGCCGCGCCGTGCGAACCAAGGAGGACTAACAACATGGGCCGACTGATCGTCGTGTCGAATCGTGTCGCAACGCCAACAGAAACCAAAGGGTCGGCGGGCGGCCTCGCGGTCGGCGTGTTCGGCGCGCTGAAGGACGCGGGCGGGGTGTGGTTCGGCTGGAGCGGCGACGTGGTGAGCGAGACCGTCGCTAACGCCGGTCCGACGCTGGAGCAGGACGGCGCGGTGACCTTCGCGACCGTCGGGCTCACGCGCAAGGATTACGACCAGTATTACCGCGGTTTCTCGAACGCGACGCTGTGGCCCGTGTTCCACTACCGCAACGACCTTGCACGCTACGAGCGCGACGAGTATGCCGGCTACCGCCGCGTCAACGCATGGCTTGCGCACAAGCTGATCAAGCTGCTGGAACCCGACGATGTGATCTGGATTCATGACTACCATCTGATCCCGTTCGCCGAAGCGCTGCGCTCCGAGGGCATCACGAACCGCATTGGTTTCTTCCTGCACATTCCGTTTCCTGCGCCGCAGATTCTGCTCAACATTCCGCCCCACGAAGAGCTGGTGAAATCGCTCTCGTGCTACGACCTGCTGGGTTTCCAGACCGCCACCGATGAACTCGCTTTCCACGACTACGTGACGCGCCACGCGCGCGGCACCGTCAGCGGAGGCAATCAGGTCGAAGCCTTCGGCCGCAAGCTGCGCACGGGCGTCTATCGGATCGGCGTGTTCCCCGATGAAATCGCCGAACAGGCGCAGCGCTACGAAAGCCGCCAGCACGTGCTCGACCTGAAGCAGAGTCTGGAGGGCCGCAAGCTGATCATGAGCGTCGACCGGCTCGATTATTCGAAGGGACTCGTTGAACGTTTTCGCGCCTTCGAGCAACTGCTGGAACGCTCGCCCGAATGGCGCGGCAACGTCACCCTGGTGCAGATCGCGCCGCCGACCCGTTCGGACGTCGCCACCTATCAGAAGATCCGCCAGGATCTCGAATACGAAGCAGGGCGCATCAACGGCCGGTATTCGGGCCTCGATTACACGCCAATCCGCTATCTGAATCAGCAGTACGACCGCTGGAAACTGATGTCGCTGTTTCGTGAGTCGCAGATCGGCTTTGTCACGCCGTTGCATGACGGCATGAATCTGGTCGCGAAGGAATATGTCGCCGCGCAGAATCCGGACGATCCAGGGGTGCTGGTGCTGTCGATTTTCGCCGGTGCGGCGGCGGAGTTGACCGGCGCGCTGCTGGTCAATCCGCACGATGCAATCGGCATGTGCGAGGCCTTGCAGCGCGCGCTGCAAATGCCGCTCGATGCACGCCAGCGGCGTCACGAGATCAATATGGCGGCGCTGCGCAAGAATGATCTCGGCGTGTGGCGCGATACCTTCCTGAACGATTTGCGCAGTGTGCCCGTGCAGACGCCGGGCAAGGGCGGTGGGCATAAGTGATGGTACGTTTGAACAGAATCGTTTTACTGATCACCGGGCAGCGCGCATTTGATCGAAAGGTGTCCGCATGCTGAGGACGTTGGCCATCGCGGGGTATCGGTCGCTGCGCGAGTTAATCGTGCCGCTCGGGCAATTGAATGTCATCACGGGTGCGAACGGCAGCGGCAAGTCGAGTGTGTATCGCTCGTTGCGTTTGCTGGCCGAGACGGCGCGCGGCGGGGTGATTACATCGCTTGCGCGTGAGGGTGGTTTGCAATCCACGTTGTGGGCTGGGCCCGAACGTTTCTCGCGCGCGGTGCTGGCCGGAGAATTGCCCGTCGAGGGCACGCGCCGCAAAGACCCGGTGAGTCTGCGGCTTGGATTTTCCGGCGATGAATTCGGCTATGCGATCGATCTCGGATTGCCGCCGCTCGACAGGGCCACCCGCTTTCCGCTCGACCCCACGATCAAACGCGAGTGCATCTGGAGCGGTCCGGTGTTGCGGCCGTCGGCCCTGCTGGTCGACCGGCATGGCGCTGCGCTGCGTACGCGTGACGAGCAGGGCGAGTGGCAAACCATCCCTCAACCTGTCGCGAGCTTCGACAGCATGATGACGGAGTTCTCTGACCCACGGACCGCTCCCGAGATGATCACCGTGCGCGAGCAGATTCGTTCGTGGCGCTTTTACGACCACTTCCGCACCGATGCAGAGGCGGCCGCGCGTCTGCCGCAGATCGGCACGCACACCCCGGTGCTCTCGAACGACGGCGCGGACCTCGCTGCGGCCTTGCAAACCATTCGCGAGATCGGCGACCCGGTTGCGCTCGATGCCGCCATCGACGACGCCTTTCCCGGTTCGCGCCTCGACATCGCCTCGCAGGACGGCCGCTTCGAAGTATCGATGCAGCAACACGGCCTGCTGCGGCCGCTGAAGGGCGCGGAACTGTCGGATGGCACCTTGCGTTATCTGTTGCTGGTGGCCGCGCTGCTCACGCCGCGTCCGCCCGCCTTGCTGGTGCTGAATGAACCGGAGACGAGCTTGCACCCGGACCTGCTCCCGGCGCTGGCGCGCCTGATCGCGCGGGCTTCCGCGCATTCCCAGGTGCTGGTGGTGTCGCACGCGGCGCGGCTGATCGCGGCGCTCGAACGGGAGGACGACAGCCAGTCGATCGTGCTCGAGAAGCACTTTGGCGCCACGCGCATCACAGATGCGGACGATCGCGACCTGCCGCCGTGGAAATGGCCCGCGCGATAACCGTGGCTAAGCGATCTGGTTAAGGGCAACAGGTAAGCGCGGTACCCAGTCAACGTACCTGAGCTACGTACCTGAGCGGATAATAGGCGCGCCGTCGGATGTAAGCTGAATGTAACAGCGCGCAGGAATTGCAAGGCCAAGGGCTTTTTGTTCCGCCCTGGTGAATAATGCTGTGATGCGGATGGTGCAGGCGGACGCCCGGCGTTTACTGCATTGATGGAGAAGGACCGGCGCTGTCATAAGCAGCGCCGCTGACGTGCACCGCCATCGGCGCGAGCCGTCAGTTCACGGAGACAAAATATGAAGATTGCGCAGATCGCCCCTTTGACCGAATCGGTGCCACCGAAGCTATACGGCGGCACGGAGCGCGTCGTGTCCTATATCACCGAGGCGCTGGTCGATCTCGGCCATGACGTGACGCTGTTCGCGAGCGGCGACTCCGTTACGAGCGCGAAGCTCGAAGCCGTCTGGCCGCGCGCGCTGCGTCTGGACCCGGGTATCCGCGACCGCATTGCGCCCCATATGCTGTTGATGGAACTGGTGCGCCGCCAGGCCGAAAACTTCGACGTGCTGCATTTTCACCTCGACTATTACTCGTTCTCGGTCTTCAAGCGCCAGGAGACGCCCTTCGTCACGACGATGCACGGCCGCCTTGATTTGCCCGAGCAACAGCCGGTGTTCGACACCTTCAACACCGCGCCCGTGATCTCGATCTCGAATGCGCAGCGTCATCCCTTGCCGCAGGCCAAGTGGCTCACCACCGTCTATCACGGTCTGCCGGAGCAGCTCTATACGCCGCAACCGGTCGAGCAGAAGTACCTCGCGTTTCTTGGCCGTATCTCGCCGGAAAAACGCGTCGATACCGCGATCCGGATTGCCGGACGCTGCGGCATGCAGATTCGCATTGCCGCGAAAGTGGACTCTGCCGACCGCGAATACTTTGAGCGCGAAATCCGGCCGTTGCTGGACTTGCCGCATGT
The DNA here is from genome assembly GCF_046026675.1 of Paraburkholderia sediminicola. Lineage (GTDB taxonomy): Bacteria > Pseudomonadota > Gammaproteobacteria > Burkholderiales > Burkholderiaceae > Paraburkholderia > Paraburkholderia sediminicola_F. The sequence goes on from NZ_JAQQEY010000001.1 coordinate 2,039,973, forward strand.
CGAATTCATCGGCGAGATCGCGGATAACCAGAAGGCCGAGTTTCTATCCGGCGCGCATGCGCTGCTTTTCCCGATCGACTGGCCGGAGCCGTTCGGCCTCGTGATGATCGAAGCGATGGCGTGCGGCACGCCGGTGATTGCGTTTAACCGCGGCTCTGTCCCGGAAGTGCTCGACGACGGCGTGACGGGTTATATCGTCGAAGACGAGATCGGCGCGGTGGCGGCGGTCAATCGCCTGCATAAGATGCCGCGGGCGGGCGTGCGGCAACGCTTCGAAGAGCGCTTCACGTCGCACCGGATGGCGCAGCAGTATGTGGACGCGTATCAGTCGGTGATTCGCGCGCAGAAGCGTTCGCGCTTCAAGGTGATCGATACGTCGGGGAGTTGAGCGGCGTAAAACCGGCCGCCCACGGCGGTGTGAAAAAACGGCGATGTGCACTACGCATCGCCGTTTTTTTATTGCCGTTGTGCCTGGGCCGGCCAACCGGACCGCTGCTCAGGGTCGCGCGGGACCGCGCGCCTAGATCTTCAGGCGCGATACCTTGGTGCCCTGCAGCGAGACATCGGCCATCAGGCCGGCATTGGTCAGAATGAATACTTCGACCGGGGCCGTCGCCGTGGTCGTGTCGATCGCGCCGTTGGCGCCCATCTTCACCAACGCGACCGAGGCGTCGCCGCCCGCTGACCAGCCGTCGGCATTGCGGAATGAGTCAAGCGAGTCCTGCGTCATGAACAGGAAGATGATGGCCTTCGATTGCGCGCCCGCCTGCAGACCGAACGAGCCGGAAACCGTGCTGTAGTAGCCGACCGTGCCGCCGCCTACGCGCAGCGCACCTTCACCATACTGGCCGCCAACGATGAAGCCCACTTGCAGCACCGACGGGAACACCAGGACGCCGCGCGCCTTGGATACGAGTTCGCGCGAACCCTTCACGGTCGTGAACAGGCGCGACATGGTGCCGTCGACGCTGGCGTCGATCGACTGGCGTTTGGATGCATCTGTGGAGGGGGTGTTGGGGTTGCCGCTGTTAGTCGTACAACCAGCGAGTGCAAGGCCTCCGAAAGCGAGCGCAGCGGTAGTCTTCAGCATGAAGTTTCGTCTTTGCATCGTTTTTCTCCATCATGGTTCCTGGGCGCAACCTCATATGGTGTTGCCGGGCTGCCTTTAAGTTATATCACACGCAAGCGTGGAGGGCGTACTTCGTCGTTCGGCGAAAAGCCTTGCGGGACGGGGGTTTGCGAGCCATCGTCGGGTGCGCTGATGTAATTTTGACCGGTGGCGGGAGGGCGTTAAAAGACGCTCGGACAGCGCCTTCGAACGGGCTTCTGGCGAATCGAACCGCGCAGGGACCGGCTCATCGGCGGCCGGATTGAAACCGCATCGAAGACCGGTTTTTACCGATTTCCCGCGTTCATGATTCGCATTGAAATCGAATTGAAAGTGTTGCCGCGACGCTGCATCCGCATCCTCACCCATGGTTTGCCGGACTTTTGACCGGCGGGCGCCGCAGCACGCGACGAATCATGCCGATCAATACGCCAATCAGGAAGAGCGTGACGGCCGGCACGATCCAGTAGCCGACGAACGCATGCCAGAGGTAACCCATGAGCGTCGAGCGGCGCACGCTGTATTCGTTGCGGGCGTCCTGCTGGAGCGGCGCATTGGCCGCCAGCACATCGGCCGGGCAGCCGGCGGCTTGCGCCTCGTCGAGCTTGCCGTGGCAGCGCGCGGGTGCGCCGGCGGCGCGTTGTGCGTCGGTGAAATTCCAGGTGGTCAGCGCACGGTCGAGGTCGACGGCGTTATACGCCATTTCCTCCCGGATCTCGCTGACTGCAACGATCGCCACGGGCACCGCCCAGAAAATGATGACGACCAACCACCGCCTCAACCAGCGGTTTTTATGCTTCGATACCATCCTTGCCTCCGATCGATGCTCTGCAGCACCAACGACAAGATGGCGGCCCGTCTAATGTTGTGTATGGGGGTGGGCCGTCTCCGCAGCCATCATAGAAGAAAAACGGCGCGTTCGCGCGGGTGGACTGCGAAGGGATAGGTCGAGCGAGGGCGGCTGCCGCGAGAAAAACGGCGACGGCGAGCAGGAGTTGGAACAGAAGGAAGACAGGGCCGGGCCGGACAACGGTGCGGCCCTGTTCGAGCAATACGCGGCTAGACGCGCGGCGTGTGGCCCGCGCCGATTGCCTCGTGTTTAGTTAGCCGGCGCGGACGACAGGCAGGTCTTCATGAAGGCCTTACGGTCGTCGCCTTTCTTGCCGGTGGCTTGCGTATTACACGCCTTCATCTTGTCCTGCTGGCTCATCGGCGCGGCGGCGGCCGGCTTGGCGGACAGGCAGGTCTTCATGAAGGCCTTGCGGTCGTCGCCTTTCTTGTCGGCAGCCTGCTTGTTGCAGTCGGCCATTTTCGTTTGCTGGCTGTTCTGCGCGAACACCGGCGAAACGAGGACAGTACCCAGCACCAGCGCAGCGATAGCGGATTGGATTTTCATGTGACACTCCATCGGTGGTGAAAACGTTTTTGATCGTTCATGCGCGTGGGCGTCAACGGCGTCCAGGACCCCTCGGCACGTCCATTATGGCAAATGCTGTCTGCCAGAACGGACGGAATGCCATTCCGGTTGACAGGCGAGCACGCTGGTTTTCCCCTACGCAGCGGGGTTGGCGGCGCTTCGGGCGCATAAAGCGACCGAGTCGCAGCAGTGCAAAAATATGTTATGCAATCCGGATTAATTGGCAAGGCGTATGCAAATGAATTAGGCCACCGTCATTCCATATGAGCGATCAAATTATAAACATCCAATTTGCATTGCTGCAGGTGCAAATGAATAGGAAATCGGCAGAAAATCCCATTGAAGATCATAGGGGTAATCTTGACTGGAATTCCTGTACCGATGTGCCGCCCGTCGTCTCAGTCACGCAAGCCAAAGGAGGCTCGCCATGCACTACCTGTTGATGTATGACCTCGTGCCAGACTATCTCGAGAGGCGCGGCACGTATCGCGATGCTCATCTGGCGCTCGCCTGGGCGGCCACGGAGCGCGGTGAATTGCAACTCGCCGGGGCCTTGACCGAGCCTGTGGACACTGCCGTACTGCTCTTTAACGGCGACTCTCCCGAAGCTGCCGAAGCCTTTGCCAGAGTCGATCCGTATGTGCTCGCGGGGCTCGTGACGCGCTGGCGCGTACGCCCGTGGATGACCGTGGTGGGTGAGGGCGCGGCGAATCCCGTGCGCTAGAAGCAAGCCGAACAGCGGTGCTCGCGCGGCGTCGAGAGGAATGCGAACGGCATGAAGAAGCGCTGTGTTCGCTTCGACGGTAATCGCGCCTTCCTGTCACTCAGGTGCTGTCAAAACACTTCACCCAGGCATTCCGCAGCCGGGCGGAAATGCCATCAAAGTGCATCGAAATGCGTTGTGACTCAAATAAAGATTTCGTAAATGTCATTCGCCATTGTTGCCGCGCTGTTGTGCTGTGCAACAGCGTCTTTCGGCGCCGGAACCGACGGTAGTTCTGTTACGGCAATACGAGAAATGACGCAGCAAAAAGGACAAGATTGTTTCCATCCGTAACACTTGTCTCAACGATATTCACGCAAACCCTGGTGATGGTATGCTTCGTGCACAAATTCTCCCATGCACGAGTGAGACCACGTTTTGTGCTTCGCAATAGGGACAAACCGCACTAACCCAGTGCGATATTGACCCGCAAACAGAACGTACAAAACATATTTGTGCAACCGCGGGCTGCACACGGATCGTGAAAGTTGAATCCGTGGCCGCCCAAAGCCGCGGCCCGGCCAGGCTGCGTGGAGAAAACCCAATGTTTTTCGATGAGCTAAGCAATGACGAATGGGCGCTGCTGGCAGCGCTTGTCTCTGATGAGCCGGCCGTCCGTCTGAACCGACGCGGCCGGCCCCGCGCCGAACCGCGTATCGTGGCGAATGCCGTTCTGTGGATACTGACAACTGGCGAACCCTGGTCGAAACTGCCGGGCCGCTATCCGTCGGGTCCTACATGCCGGCGCCGTTTTGAAGAATGGCAATTGAACGGCACCCTGCTCGAAATGGTTCGGCTATTGTCGCAAACCGGGCGCACCTTCGCGTACGTCCCGCAACCGGCGCCGCCCGTCGCGGCCAAGCCGGCAGCACCGGTAGCCGAAACCCCCAGCGTGCGCGACGAAGGTCTGCGTGGTGTGTCGTGGAAGAGCCCCGAATCGTGGCAGGCACCCGGCGTATCGAGCAGCCTGAACAACTGGCGTTCGGCGGATCCGTTCGCCGATATCACGCGCCAGTTGTCCGGAATGACGAATGTGCCGCCGGTGTCGCGTACACCTTCGGCCAGTTCGACATCCGCGTCACCTGCACACCGGCCCGCCATGCGCGCCGGTCTGCAAAGCATGGAAGAAGCGCGGGCGGTGGGCGCGGCAATGCATAGCCTGGATTCGGCCATCACGTCGGCACGCCGCACGCAACAGCTTGAAGATCAGCAGCGCAGCTCGCTGTCGATGAGCCTCGCGCCACGCGGCACGCAGGTCGCCGACCGGCGCGGCTATGTGATCTACGTTGCGGCGGAGCAGGTGCCCAACGCCATGTATCGCGCGTGGGCGGAGATCATGAAGGACGGCAAACGCGTCGAGCGTTCCGGCCTCGTCGGTCCGCGCTTTGCAGAGGCTGACGCGGCGGAGCAATACGCGCTCGAATGGGCGCGGCAGTGGATCGACCGTGAATGCCGTACGCAGGCTGCAGCCGAGGCCGCACCTGCAGTTAATGCGGCCGCCGCGGCTGCTGCAGTGGCGCGTCCGTTGCCGGCCATGCGTCATGTGCCGGAGCCGGTCGCGGTGAATCACGGTGGGCCTTTGCACGGTCCGCTCAATGCATTCCGTGGACCGCTGCGCCGTTACCCCAGCGAACCGGCCGCACCCGCAACCGAAAGCAGTGCATCAGATCGTTTTCCGTCGTATCCAGAACTCATCTCCCATGCGGGATGAGCAGGACGGTTAGCACAGAGCAATACCCCGCGGCCGTCAGGAGCAACAGCCGCAGGTTCCCGCTTCATCCGTTGTGAATCATTGCCGTCCATACGTGTCGTCGAAGCGCACGATATCGTCTTCGCCGAGATACGAGCCTGACTGCACCTCGATCATTTCGAGCGGCATCTTGCCCGGGTTCTCGAGACGGTGGGTGACGCCCAGCGGAATATAAGCTGATTCGTTTTCGGAGACGATAAAGCGCTCTTCACCCCGCGTGACGAGTGCGGTGCCGCGCACGACGATCCAGTGTTCCGCGCGGTGATGATGCATTTGCAATGAGAGTCGCGCACCCGGTTTCACGACGATGCGTTTGACCTGGAAGCGCTCGCCGGTATCGACGGAATCGTAGTTGCCCCACGGGCGATGCACCTTGCGATGGTTGGTCGCTTCCAGTCCGCCATCGTTGCGAATCCGTCCGACGATCTTCTTGACGTCCTGCACGCGCGATTTGTCCGCGACCAGAATTGCATCGGCCGTTTCGACCACCACGAGATCCTGCGTGCCGACGCAGGCAATCAGGCGTCCTTCCGAATGCGCGAAGGTCGAGCTCGCCCCTTCGAACATCACGCGGCCGCGCCCGACGTTCCGATCGGCGTCTTTCTCCGAAATGTCCCAGATCGCGTCCCACGAACCCACGTCCGACCAGCCCGCCTGCAGCGGCACAACCACGCCGGATGCAGCGGTCTGATCGTTACCCAGTTGCTCCATCACCGCGTAGTCGATCGAATTCGACGGCGATGCGCTGAACGCATCGCGTTGCAGACGGAAGAAATCGCCGTCCGCTTTGCCGCCTGCGAAGGCCGCTTCGCAGGCTTCGTAAATCGCCGGCTGGAAGTGGCGGATCGCCTTCAGCCAGGTCGATGCGCGCATGATGAAAATGCCGCTGTTCCACCAGTATTCCTGCGATTCGATATACCGCTGCGCCAGTTCCAGATGCGGTTTTTCGACGAAGCGATCGAGCTTGTGTGCGCCGATCTTGCCGGCGGCATCGGTGTCCGTTGCGCGAGCGTCATTAGGCATGCCAAGCGCCGCGCCAATGCGGATGTAGCCATAACCGGTTTCCGCCCGCGTCGGCACGATGCCCATCGTCACGATATGGCCGGCTGCCGCATGCTGCACGCCGGCTGCCACCGCTGCATGAAAACCGGCGCTGTCGGTCACCGCGTGATCGGCGGGCATCACGACCATGATGCCGTCCTCATCCTGCGCGGCAATCGAAAGGGCGGCCACCGTCAGCGCCGGCGCCGTATCGCGGCCGGCGGGTTCGAGAATCAGCCGGGTCGGCTTGCCGCTCGTGCGCAATTGCTCGGCCGTGGTGAAGCGCTGTTCTTCGTTGGCCACCACGACGAGTTGCTCCGCAAGCAGATGGCCCGTTTCGAGCCCGTCGAGCCGGCGCGTGGTTGACTGCAGTAGCGAATCGTCGCCGAGCAGGCCAATCAGCTGTTTCGGATGCTGCTCGCGCGACATCGGCCACAACCGTGTACCGGAGCCGCCCGCCAGAATCACGGGATGAACTTTGAGCTTGACGTTTAGGTGCATAGCTTGCGTGGACCGGGTGTCGGCGGGTGTGGCCGTAACCGGAGCTGTCATGATGGACTCCTCGAGGCTGGGTGAATGCGTCGAGTTTTATCACGAAGTAAAGAATCAATAAAAGCGCGTTAAATAGAAACTATATAAACCGTCTAATAAAATTGGCTGTTTCGTGAAGAAAAAATGTCCGGCCAATTTTTAAAAAAGAAAAATTACCCGAAAAAAATCACAGGTGATTTTTTTATCCGGCGGAATGACGCAGAATGAGGACGAAAGGCGGGGCGTAAGCTTCGTAGGAAAACGGACAGCCTGGCTTACATCCGCTTCCATAAAGGCGCGAAACAGGTCTCTCAAACGCCATTTCGGTAACAATTGCCGCACAAAATTCCGAAAAAATACCGAAAATTTGACCGATACATTTTGAGATATTTTGCAGTCTTGCAGTCCGAATTTTAATACCGCTTTATCTATACCTGTACAAGGGTATTCACTCATTTCGACACCTGTTTTCCGGATCGTCCGTTCAGGAATTTTTTTAATCCGGAAAGCGGCATGGCAATTAACACCGGTCAATCAGTTTCGCGCCGCGCATCGATCTGCAGGCGCGAATACCGGCGTTGCGTTCCCGGTGGCAGGGCGTGATGAGTGTGACGGGAATTCAACCAACCAACGGATGGCACTTGACTGACGAACTGAGGGGCAGCTCATGTTGAGCGTTCTATCGAGAATCATCGACATCGCGATGGTCGCGCTCGGCGCGGCCATCGCGACGGCCGTGCACAGCGGGAAATTGGTGTGGCTGGACGACGTCCAAAGCGTGTCGCTCGCGTTCGACTGCCTGCTCGTGGTGGTGTTCTTCCCTGCGCTGGGGATCTATCAGTCGTGGCGCGGCAAGCCGCTATACGACCTGCTGTGCCGCGTCGCGGGCGGCTGGGTGATGGTGGAGATCACCGGCATCCTGATCAGCTTCAGCCTGCACCGTTCGGACAGCCTGTCGCGTCTGTGGCTCTTTTACTGGGCGATCGCCACGATCGTGCTGTTGATCGTCACCAAGGTGATCGTCTATTCGATCCTGCGCGGACTGCGCCGCGAAGGCTTCAATCAGCGCGCGGTGGCGATCGTCGGCGGCGCGCCGTATGGGCGCTTCCTGATCGAGCAGATGCGCAGCCGCCCGGAAGCGGGCTTTAGCCCCGTCGTGGTGTTCGACGAGGAGGGCACGATCAACCCGTATGAAGATCCGGATGCGAGCGACGCGATCGAAGGCGTGCCGGTCGAGCGCGATTACTCGCGGATGCTTCAACTGGTGCGTCAGCGCGCGATTCGCGAACTGTGGCTCGCACTGCCGATCTCGAAAGAGAAGGCGATTCATCGCTTCGTGATGGACCTGAAGAACGACTTCGTGAACATCCGCTTCATTCCGGACGTTCGCAGTCTCACGCTCTTCAATCAGCCGATGGTGGATCTGCTCGGCGTGCCGGCGATCAACCTCGCCGCCTCGCCGATCACCGATCTGCGCGTGCTGCCCAAGCGCATCTTCGACCGGCTGTTCGCGCTGGCGGCATTGACCGCGCTGTCGCCGGTGATGCTGGTGATCGCGGTGATGGTGAAGGTGAGCTCGCCGGGCCCGGTGTTCTTCCGCCAGAAGAGGAAGGGCATCGACGGCAACCAGTTCGAGATCTATAAGTTTCGCTCGATGAAGATGCACAAGGAAGAGGCCGGCAAGATCACTCAGGCTACGAAGCGCGATCCGCGTATCACCGCGGTCGGCGCGTTCCTGCGGCGCACCAGCCTCGACGAATTGCCGCAATTCATCAACGTGTTGCGCGGCGAGATGTCGGTCGTGGGTCCGCGTCCGCACGCGCTCGAACACGACGACATCTACAAGGATCTGGTGAAGGGCTACATGCACCGTTACCGGATCAAGCCGGGCATCACCGGGTGGGCGCAGATCAATGGCTATCGCGGCGAAACCGATCGCATCGAAAAGATGATGGGCCGCGTCAAGCTCGATCTGTACTACATGCAGCACTGGACCTTCTGGCTCGACATCAAGATCGTCGTGCTGACGCTGTGGAAGGGCTTTGTAGGCAGCAACGCATATTGATGGCCCCCACCTGTCGCTTCGCGCCAGCCCCCCAAGGGGGCAAAAAGCAGCCGCGCGACGCGCGACCGCATTTAATGAATCAACTCCATTTTCCGAGGTGTAATACATGAACCTGACGATCATCGGTAGTGGCTACGTAGGCCTCGTAACGGGCGCATGTCTCGCCGACATCGGCCACGACGTGTTCTGTCTCGACGTCGATCAACGCAAGATCGACGTGCTCAACAACGGCGGCGTGCCGATCCATGAACCGGGTCTGCAGGAAATCATTGCGCGCAATCGCCGTGCAGGCCGCCTGAAGTTCTCGACCGACATCGAGGCCGCGGTTGCCCACGGCGACATCCAGTTCATCGCGGTGGGCACGCCCTCCGACGAGGACGGTTCCGCCGACCTGCAATACGTGCTGGCCGCCGCGCGCAATATCGGCCGCCATATGACGGGCTTCAAGGTGATCGTCGACAAGTCGACGGTGCCGGTCGGCACGGCTTCGCGCGTGCGCGACGTGATCGCCGAGGAACTGGCCGCGCGCAACGCGAGCCACATGTTCTCCGTGGTGTCGAATCCGGAGTTCCTGAAAGAAGGCGCGGCCGTGGAAGACTTCACGCGGCCGGACCGCATCGTGCTCGGCTGCGATGAAGACGTGCCCGGCGAAAAAGCGCGCGAACTGATGAAGCGTCTCTATGCGCCGTTCAACCGCAATCGCGAACGCACGCTGTACATGGACGTGCGTTCGGCCGAATTCACCAAGTACGCGGCCAATGCAATGCTCGCCACGCGGATCTCGTACATGAACGAGCTCGCGAATCTGGCCGATCGCGTCGGTGCGGACATCGAAGCGGTGCGCCGCGGTATCGGTTCCGATCCGCGCATCGGCTACGACTTCCTGTATGCCGGTTGCGGCTACGGCGGCTCGTGCTTCCCGAAAGACGTGCAGGCGCTGATTCGCACGGCAGCCGACCATAAGGCCAATCTGCGCATTCTCGAAGCGGTGGAAGCCGTCAACGACACGCAGAAAAAGATCCTTGCGCAGAAGATCGTCGATCGTCTGGGCGAAGACCTGTCGGATCGCACCTTCGGCGTATGGGGCCTCGCGTTCAAGCCGAACACCGACGACATGCGCGAAGCGCCGAGCCGTCCGCTGATCGCCGAACTGCTGCGCCGTGGCGCGCGCGTGAAGGCCTACGACCCGGTCGCGATCGACGAATCGAAGCGCGTGTTCGCACTCGATCTGAAGGACGTGCCGCAACAGCATGCGCGCCTGTCGTTCGTGAACGAAGAGATGGAAGCGGCCGAGGGCGCCGACGCACTGGTGATCCTCACCGAATGGAAGGTCTTCAAGAGTCCGGACTTCGGTTCGCTCAAGGAGAGCCTCACTACGCCGCTGATTTTCGACGGCCGCAATCTGTACGAGCCGGATGCGCTGCTCGAACTCGGTATCGAGTATCACGCGATCGGCCGTCAGCACGCGTTGCGCAATGCGCCGGCGAAGGTCGGCGCGAACGGCCTGCCGGTCACGGCAGACGCGGCCGATACGGTCGAGGCCGGCCAGTAAGTTGGCCAATAAGCCGCCGCGCCGCCAAGCCTCACTAAGGAGCCCGCTATGTTCGCCAACGTTCTGATCGTCTGCCACGCCAACGTGTGCCGTTCGCCCGCAGCCGAGATGCTGTTCAAGGCCCGGCAGCGCGCGCCGTCGCGGCCGTCCTCAGCGCCGATCGCGTTTCATTCGGCGGGCCTCCGCGCTACCAACGGCCACGCCATGGACCCGGTGATGCGGCGTCTGCTCGCCGAGCAGGGCGTCGCCTCCGGCATCCACTATTCGCGGCGCCTCGACCGCCAGCTCGTGCGCGCAGCCGATCTCGTGCTTGTCAGCGAGCGCGCGCAGGTGAGCGCGGTTGAAGCGCTCGATCCGGCTTCGCGCGGCAAGGTCTATCCGCTCGGCAAGTGGGAAGACGATTCCGACGTCGCCGATCCGCACGGCGGCAAGGAAGCCGACTATAGGGAGAGTCTCGTGCTCATCGAACACCTGGTCATGGGATGGCTGAAGAAAATATGCTGATGAAAAAACGCACTGCACACACATTCGCGAACGTCAATTCGAAACTCGCCGCCACGCTTTTGCTGACGTCCTTTCTGTCGGCCTGCGCTACCGCACCTGGCAATTATCTTGACACGTCCCGTCTGAAAGACGACGGCCAGCACCAGAGTCAGCAAGCCAACGAAACCTATCCGGTTCATCTGATCGACGGCCCGCTGGTTGCGGCGCAAGCTCAGGCGCAGGCCACTGCCGCGCAACAGGCGCTGCCGACTTCGCACTATAGCGATCCGTCGCAGTACGTGTACCGGCTCTCGCCGCAGGACATTCTCGGCATCACCGTGTGGGACCACCCGGAATTGACCACTCCGCAGGGCAGCACGCTGTCCGCGGGCGGCAACACCACGCAGTCGATCGGCGGCGCCTTGCAGCAGCCGTATACCGCCGCGCTGCCGGGCCAGGCCGATCCGTACGGCCAGACCATTGCCCCCGACGGCACGATCTTTTTCCCGTTCGTCGGCCGCATCAAGGCCGCGGGCAAGACCGTGGGTGACGTGCGCGATCAGTTGAGCGCCGGCCTCGTGCGCTACATCCGCAATCCGCAGGTCGACGTGCGCGTGCTGTCGTACCGCGGCCAGAAAGTGCAGGTGACCGGCGACGTGAAGACGCCGGGCCCGCTCGCCATCAGCGACGTGCCGCTTACGCTGGTCGACGCGATCACGCGCTCGGGCGGCACCAACAGCGACGCCGACATCCAGCGTGTGCGCCTCACGCGCAACAACAAGCTTTACGTGCTCGACGCCAACCGCATGCTTGACCAGGGCGACACCACGCAGAACGTCATGCTGCAAAACGGCGACGTGATCAACATCCCGGATCGCAGCGACAGCCGCATCTTCGTGATGGGCGAAGTGAAGACGCCGATCCAGCTGCCGATGTTGAAGGGCCGCCTGACGATCGCCGACGCGCTGACCCAGGGGGGCGGCATTCTCGACACGGACGCCAATCCGCGCCAGATCTTCGTGATGCGCGGCATGCGCGAGCATCCGACCACGCCGGACGTGTACCGCCTCGACATGACGCAGCCCGACGCGATCATGCTGTCGTCCCAGTTCCAGTTGCAGCCGATGGATGTCGTGTATGTGGGCACCGCCGCTTCGACCACGTTCAACCGTGTGTTGCAGCAAGTCCTGCCGAGCGTACAGACGTTGTTCTACCTGAAGCAGTTGACGAGATAACTGTCTGAGCCGTCGACAGGCCCGCGCCGCTCTCAAAGGGCGCGGGACCGAAGCAAACGCCGAGGCAAACGCGCAAGCCCATGCCAAAGCACACGCTGAAGCCCACGCCGAAGCAACCGAAACGGGATCGAATTGTGAGCAACCAAATCTCTCCACACATGGCCGGTCCGATCAAGACCGAAGAAGAGGACGTCGTCCTCGGGCAACTGGTGCAGGTGATCCTCGACGACATCTGGTGGCTGATCGCGATCGCCGCGGCGATCGTCGCGCTGGCCGCCGCGTACTGTTTCCTCGCCAAGCCGATCTATTCGGCCGATGCGCATGTGCGGGTCGAGCAGTCCGACAACACCTCGCAGGCGCTCACGCAGACGCAAACGGGCGCGGCCATCACCACCGGTTCGACTTCGCTGCCGACCGATGCCGAAATCGAAATCATCAAGAGCCGCGGCGTAGTCGGCCCGGTGGTCCAGCAACTGAAGCTGAACTTCAGCGTCGTGCCGAAGACGATTCCGCTGCTTGGCAGCATTGCCGCGCACCTGGCGACACCGGGCCAGCCGGCGCCGCCGTGGCTGGGTCTGGCTTCATACGCCTGGGGCGGTGAAGAGGCCGACATCGACTCGCTCGACGTGGTGCCGGCGCTCGAAGGCGAGAAGCTGACGATGAAGGTGTTCGACGAACAGCACTACGAACTCTACGCAAAGAACGGCTCGCTGCTGCTGCGCGGCCAGGTGGGCCAGCAGGAGCAGGGCGGCGGCGTGACGATCCTCGTCAACAAGCTGGTGGCCCGGCCGGGTGAAGAGTTCACCGTGACGCGTTTTAACGACCTCGACGCGATCACCGCGTTCCAGTCGGCGATCACCGTGCAGGAGCAGGGCAAGCAGACCGGCGTGATCCAGATCTCGCTGGAAGACAAGAGCCCTGAGCACGCCGCGCTGGTGGCCAATGCGCTCGCGCAGTCGTATGTCCGTCAGCACGTGTCGAACAAGCAGGTCGACGCGAGCAAGATGCTCGACTTCCTGAAGAGCGAAGAGCCGCGCCTGAAGGCCGATCTCGAACGCGCCGAAGCTGCGTTGACCGCTTACCAGCGTCAGTCCGGCTCGATCAATGCGAGCGACGAAGCCAAGGTCTACCTTGAAGGCAGCGTGCAGTACGAGCAGCAGATCGCCGGTTTGCGTCTGCAGATGGCGCAGTTGACCGAGCGCTATGGCGACGACCATCCGATGCTCGTGGCCGCGCGTCAACAGATGGCAGAACTGGAGGCGCAACGCGCCAAATACGCTGACCGCTTCCGCGATCTGCCGGCGACCGAAGTCAAGGCCGTGCAGCTGCAACGCGATGCGAAGGTGGCCGAAGACATCTACGTGCTGCTGCTCAACCGCGTGCAGGAGTTGTCGGTGCAGAAGGCGGGTACCGGCGGCAACGTGCATATCGTCGACCAGGCGATGCGCCCGGGCGCGCCGGTCAAGCCGAAGAAGGTGCTGATTCTTTCGGCGGCAGTGATTCTGGGCCTGATCTGCGGCACCGGCTTCGTATTCCTGCGCCGCAATATGTTCAAGGGGATCGACGACCCCGACCATATCGAACGCGCGTTCCACCTGCCGGTGTACGGCCTCGTGCCCTTGAGCGCCGAACAGGCTTTGCTCGAAAGCGGCTTCCAGCGCGGCGGCGAACGCCTGCGCTCGGTGCTGGCGAATGCGCGGCCGAAAGACGTCACGATCGAAAGCCTGCGCAGTCTGCGCACGTCCATGCAGTTCACGATGATGGACGCGAAGAACCGCATCGTCATGCTGACCGGTCCCATGGCCGGCGTCGGCAAGAGCTTCCTGACGGTCAATCTGGCGGTGCTGCTCGCGAATTCGGGCAAACGCGTGCTGATGATCGATGGCGATATGCGTCGTGGCGCGCTCGAACGTTATGTGGGCGGTGCGCAGGACAACGGTCTGTCGGAATTGCTGAGCGGGCAGATCTCGCTCGAAGAAGCGATTCGCGCCTCGAACGTCGAAGGCTTGGGCTTCATCGCGTGCGGCCGTCGTCCGCCGAATCCGTCGGAGCTGCTGATGTCACCGCGCCTTCCGCAATACCTGGAGGGCCTTGCCAAGCGTTACGACGTGATTCTCATCGATACGCCGCCGGTGCTGGCCGTGACCGATGCATCGATCATCGGCGCCTATGCCGGTTCGACTTTCTTCGTGATGCGTTCGGGCGTGCATAGCGAAGGCGAGATTGCCGAGGCGTTGAAGCGCCTGCGTGCCGCCGGCGTGCATGTGCAGGGCGGCATCTTCAACGGTATGCCGGCGCGCTCGCGCGGCGGCTACGACCGTGGCTATGCGGCGGTCCAGGAATATCTGAGCACCTGAGCCATGAGGCTGAGCCCAGTGTGCTGATGCCAGCGCAAACACGATAGAAAAGGACATCACGATGAAAGTGACCGTACTGGTTCCGACTTACCGCCGCCCGGCCGACCTGGCGCGCTGCCTTGCGGCGCTGCAACGGCAGTCGCGCGCGCCGGACGAAGTGGTGGTGGTCGCGCGCGCCGACGACGAAGCGACCCATACCTGCTTACGCGATCCGGCCGTGCCCGGCAGCTTGCCGTTGTCCATCGCACTGGTAGAGGTGCCCGGCCAGGTCGCGGCGCTCAATCGCGGGCTGGATGCGGCCAAGGGCGACGTGATCGCGATTACCGACGACGACGCCGCGCCGCACGTGGATTGGGTCCAGCGTATTGCCGCCGCGTTCGAAAGCGACGCGCGCCTGGGTGCGCTGGGCGGCCGTGACTGGGTGCATGAAAAAGGCCGCGTGCTCGACGGCGAGCGGCCGCTGGTCGGCAAAGTCACGGCGCACGGCAAGATCATCGGCAATCACCACCTGGGTGTGGGCGGCGCACGCGAAGTCGACATCCTGAAGGGCGCCAACATGAGCTATCGGCGCGACGCGGTCCGCACGATCCGTTTCGATCAGCGCCTGCGTGGTGCGGGCGCTCAGGTTCACAACGATATGGCCTTCAGCCTCGCCGTGAAGAACGCCGGCTGGAAGCTGATGTACGACCCGCGCGTGGCCGTCGATCATTTCCCGGCCGAACGTTTCGACGACGACCGGCGCGACGCGCAAACCATGGCGGCGTTGCGTAATGCCGCCTTCAACTTCCACCTGATCCTGCGCGATCAGTTGCCGCCGCTGCGCCGCGAAACCGCGTGGTGGTGGTGGACGCTGGTGGGCACGCGCGTTTATCCGGGCCTCACGCACGCCGCGCTTGCTCTGGTTTCGAAACAGGCAAGCCTGAGGCTGTCGCGCTGGCGTGCGGTCCGCACCGGCGCGCATGAGGCGCGCCGCGCATTGTCCCGGACCGCGTGAAGCCCGCGAGCGCTCACGTGTCCCCAACATCCTGCACGTTCGTGCATCGGCACTGGCGCCTGCTCGCGCAGGCCGATGCCCCTTTCCACCGGCAGAGCGGAGTGTCTGCATGAGTACGAAAGTTCACGTTCATCTGTTTTATGGCGCCGACCCGCGCTTTTACCGGCCGGGCGATAACATCGGCTGCCTGTACGGGTATCACCATGCCGAATCCGACGCGTTCAGGCTGACCTATTCGCAGGACGCGCGCGAAAGCAAACCGGTGCGTTTGCTGCGCCGCGCGCTGAAGGCGGCGCTCGGGTTCGACTTCATCCATACGTGGCGCAATCGCGATGAGATGCTGCGCTCGGACGTGATCTGGACGCATACCGAGCAGGAATGGCTGTCCGCCGCGCTGATGCTGCTGCTGAGCGGCCGCAAGGCGGGTGCTGATGCCAGCCCCTTGCTGTTGGCGCAAAGCGTGTGGCTGCTCGACAAATGGCCTTCCTATGGGATTCTGCGCAGCTGGCTGTATCGCAAGCTGATGACGCGCGCGGACCAGCTGACTACGCTCGCCAGCGAAAACGCCGAGCTGTGCCGGCGCTATTTCAATCGCGACGCGAAGCCGCTCCTGTACGGCCTGAACACGCAGGACTTCCCCGTGAAGGCGCCGACCGAATGGGCGCCGCATACGCCGATCCGCATCGCGGCGATCGGCAACGATCGCGACCGCGATTGGGAAACGCTTATCAAGGCCTTCGGCAACGATGCGCGCTACACAGTGAAGCTCGCGACACGCCGGCGGATTCCCGCCTCGCTGCGCGCGCCGAACGTCGAGATCGCGTTGTTTTCCGGTATCAAGAAGCAGCACGAACTCTACGACTGGGCCGACGTGATCGTCGTGCCGCTGCGGCCGAATTCGCACGCCTCGGGCATTACGGTGATGCTGGAAGCGGCGGCGGTCGGCAAGCCGATGGTGGTCACCGACGTCGGCGCGTTGCAGGATTATTTTCCGGCGGCCGAGGCGGCTTACATCCCGCCGTTCAATCCGCAGGCGTTGCGTGAGGCGGTGGACCGGCTCGCCGCCTCTCCCGCGGATGCATTGTGCCAGGCGCAGGCTGCGGCTGCCGGTTTGCTGTCGCGCGATCTGACCACGCAGAACTATGCGATGCAGCACGTGAGAATTACGCAGGAGATGCTGCGGGCGCGCGCAGCGTCGCGCGGACGCGTGACGGCCGGTGCGGCCGACGCCGACACAGTGGCACCGGCGCCGCGTGCCGCGGCGAACCAGCCGGCGCGCGTTCGCGCGGGCAGCCAGGGGCAAGGCCAACGCCCTGGCCCGCGCGAATCACGCGGAGGTCTCTAAACGATGTCGACGATTGCGCGAGGCGGCGATAACGCGGAGCGGGTACTGTCCGGCGCTCGCAAGGAGTGGCTGCCGGAGGCCTTACTGTGGCTGATCACCGTGATGTTGATCATCGCGCATCAGGGCACGGTGCTCACGCTCGGATTCCCGGTGCTCGCGATCCTGACGGGCCTGTGGCTCTACTTCAAGAGCCCGGCGCGCTACATCGGCTTCATGTGGTGGCTGTGGTTCCTGAGCCCGGAAGTGCGGCGGCTTGCCGACTGGTCCAAAGGCTCGTTCACGCCGACCAGCCTGATCCAGGTCGCGCCGCTCGCGGTGACGATGATCAGTGCGTTCTCTCTGCTGCGCTACTACAAGCTGCTTTCGCAGCGGCGTGGCCTGCCGGTGCTGCTGGTTCTGATGGGACTCGCCTACGCGTTCATGATCGGCGTGATGTCGAGCGGGCCGCTCGCCGCGACCTATGACCTCGCGAACTGGCTCTATCCGATCCTGATCGGCTTTCACATCATGGCGCACACGCGCCAGTACCCGAAGTATCGCGACACCATCGTCAGTACCTTTATCTGGGGCATGCTGGTGATGGGCGGCTACGGCCTGATCCAGTTCTTCATCATGCCGCCGTGGGACGCGCTGTGGATGCTCGGCTCGCAGATGAATTCGCAGGGCGATCCTGTGCCGATGGGCGTGCGCGTGTTCAGCACGATGAACTCGTCGGGACCGTTCGCGTTCGCGATGATGGGTGCGATGGTCTACGTGATGGCGGCGACGCACCGCGTGCGCTGGGTCGCGGCGGCGTTGGGCTTCTTCGCTTTCGCGCTGAGCCTCGTGCGTTCGACGTGGGGCGGCTGGGTGATCGCGCTCCTGATCCAGCTGGTCAAGGCGAACAACAAGGTGCGCGTGCGGATCGTGGCGAGTGCGGTGCTGCTTGCTGGCCTTTGCGTGCCGCTGCTCACGGTCGGCCCGGTCGCCGAGCGGATGCAGGCGCGCCTGAACACGCTCGTCAATCTGAGCGACGACCAGAGCTACGCCGCGCGTAACGAGTTCTACGCGACCTTCGCGAAGACCGCCTTTACCGACGTCTCCGGCGAAGGCATGGGCGCGACCGGCACCTCGACCAAGCTCTCGAACGACGGCGGTCAACTCGGCCAGTACGGCAACTTCGACAGCGGCGTGATGAACATCCCGTTCGTGCTCGGCTGGCCCGGCACCTTGCTCTACATGTCCGGCATCGTGTGGCTGGTGGTGCGCGCGGCGCTCGCGTCGTTCAAGCTGCGCAACGACAAATTCGTGTCCGCCTGCCTGAGTCTCAGCCTCGCGACCTTCGCGATGCTGGTGTTCACCAATTCGCTGGTCGGCACCGGCGGGCTGCTGCTTTTCATGAGTGTTTTTTCGATCCTATCCGCGGTGCACTACGAAAAGATGAACCGCAGACGCACGCTACTTTTCCACGGAGGCACTGATTGAGAGTCGCCATTGTCACGCACGTCGTGCGCCATAACGACGGCCAGGGGCGCGTCAACCACGAGATTGCGCGCGCCGCCCTCGAGGAAAACATCGGTGTGACGCTGGTTGCGTCGCACGTTGCGCCGGATCTGCTCGCGCATCCGAACGTCCGCTGGGTGCCGATGAAGATCGGCCGCTGGTGGCCCACCAATCTGCTGCGCCAGCAGGTGTTCGCGTTCAAAAGCGCAATGTGGCTGCGCGCGCATCGCCGCGAATTCGACGTGCTGCACGTGAACGGCTTCATCACGTGGGCGCCTGCCGACGTCAACACCTCGCACTTCGTGCATAGCGGCTGGTTCGGCAGCAAGTACTACCCGTTTGGGCTCACGAAGGGCGTATGGTCCGCGTATCAGTCGGTCTATACGCGCTGCAACGCATTGCTCGAACGCTGGGCTTACCGGCGCTCGAAGGTGATCACGGCGGTGTCGCAAAAGGTCGCCGATGAAATTCGCGCGATCGGCTTGACGCCTCACAACCGGGTCGACGTGATCTACAACGGCGTCGATACGCAAGGCTTTGCGGCCGCCACGGGCGACCGTGCGAAATTCAGCTTGCCAGCGGACGCGTTCCTGCTGCTCTTCGTCGGTGATCTGCGCACGCCGCGCAAGAACCTCGGCACGGTGTTGCAAGCGCTCAAGCATCTGCCCGAACACGTGCAGATCGCAGTGGCCGGTTTTCTGCCGGGCAGCCCGTATCCGGAAGAAGCGAAGGCGCTCGGCATTGCGCATCGCGTGCATTTTCTCGGGCTGGTCAAAGAAATGCCGGTGCTGATGCATTCGGTCGACGCGTTCGTGTTCCCCTCGCGCTACGAGGCGATGAGCCTGTCTTTGCTCGAAGCGATGGCCGCAGGTCTGCCGGTGGTCACGGCGCGCACGGCGGGCGGTGCGGAAATCATTACGCCGGAATGCGGCATCGTGCTCGACGACCCGGACGATCCCAAGGCATTGGCGGGCGCTATCGCACGTCTTGCTGAGAACGACGACGCGCGCCGCGCGATGGGCGTCGCCGCCAACGAACTCGCGACCGGCTTCGGCTGGGCGCGGATGGCCGCGCAATACATCGCGCTGTACCGGCAACTGGCGGGGCAGCAGAAGGACCGCCGACGCAGCGAAGTGGAGGCCGCGGTGGTCGCGAAGACCGACGCGCTGACGCTGAACACGCTGGCCGGGCAGACAACTCACCACAACGCTCAGAACGCTCAGGGACAACAACTATGACCACAAGATCAATCAAATCGCTGCAGATCGGCATGCACTGGTTTCCCGAACGCGCGGGCGGCCTCGACCGCATGTACTACTCGCTGGTCGGCGCATTGCCGGGCGCGGGCGTCGCGGTGCGCGGCGTGGTGGCCGGTTCGCCCAAAGTGGCTGCGGACACCGGTGGCGCGATCAATGGTTTTGGCTCCGCCGCGCAATCGTTGCCGCTGCGGTTGATGGCGGCACGCCGAGCGCTGCGCCAGGAAATCAGCACCTCACGTCCCGATGTGATTTCGTCGCACTTCGCGCTGTACACGTTTCCGGGTCTCGACGTGACGCGCGGCATTCCGCAGGTCTCGCATTTTCAGGGACCGTGGGCCGACGAAAGTCACGTCGAAGGCGCCGATTCGCTCGGTCAGCGCGCGAAGCGTTATCTGGAGCAATCGGTGTATGCGCGTTCATCGCGGCTGATCGTGTTGTCGGAGGCCTTCGGCAAGATTCTGACTTCGCGCTACCGCATCGCGCCGGACCGCGTGCGTGTGGTGCCGGGCTGCGTGGATGTCGAGCAGTTCAATCTGCCGATCACACCGGCCGAGGCGCGTCTGAAGCTGCAACTGCCGCAGGACCGGCCGATCGTGCTGGCGGTGCGGCGCCTGGTGCGCCGTATGGGTCTGGAAGATCTGATCGATGCAGTGAAGCTGCTTAAGCGCACTGAGCCCGATGTGCTGCTGCTGATCGCGGGCAAAGGGCGGCTCGAAGGCGAGTTGCAGGCGCGTATCACCGAGGCGGGCCTCGAAGACAACGTGAAGCTGCTGGGCTTCGTGCCCGATCAGCATCTGGCCGCTTTGTACCGCGCGGCGAATATCAGCGTGGTGCCGACGGTGGCGTTGGAGGGCTTCGGGCTGATTACCGTTGAGTCGCTGGCTTCGGGCACGCCCGTGCTGGTGACGCCGGTGGGCGGTTTGCCGGAAGCGGTGGCGGGTCTGTCGCCGAATCTGGTGTTGCCGGAGACCGGCGCGAAGGCGATCGCGGAAGGCCTGGCAGGCGCATTGAACGGCTCACTGAAGTTGCCGGATGCCGATGCCTGCCGCCGCTATGCGCGCGAGAACTTTGATAATTCGGTAATCGCGAAGCGTGTGGCATCGGTGTACAGCGAGGCGATCGCGGCGGGTGGGGTGCACTGAAGGGTTTTATGATGCAATAGAAAAAAGGCCTGAATCATTGCGATCAGGCCTTTTTTCACAGGGCGACGGCTGCCCATGCAGCCGCCTCTCAGGATCAGAACGTCTCGTGATGCTCGTTCCGACCCAGGTCCGCATGAACCATCATGTGGCACAGTTGTTCAAGTGTGGTTTCCGGCTTCCAGCCGAGCTTCTCGTGCGCCTTGTCCGCGCAACCGATCAGCAGATCCACTTCCGCCGGACGATAGAACTTCGGGTTCACGCGCACCAGCGTCTTGCCGGTCGCCACGTCGATACCGGTCTCACGCTCTTCCTTGCCCGACCATTCGATCTGATACCCCGCGGCGGCGAAAGCCATGCGCACGAAGTCGCGAACCGTCTCGGTGCGGCCGGTGGCGAGCACGAAGGTATCGGGTTCATCGGCTTGCAGCATGCGCCACATGCCTTCCACGTATTCGAGCGCGAAGCCCCAGTCGCGCTTGGCGCTCAGGTTGCCGAGTTCCAGCACGTCCTGTTTGCCGAGCTTGATCTTCGCGACGGTGTCCGTGATCTTGCGCGTGACGAATTCGCGGCCACGTAGCGGCGATTCGTGATTGAACAGAATCCCGCTGCTTGCGAACAGGTTGTACGACTCGCGATAGTTGATGGTCGACCAGTGCGCGAACAGCTTGGCCACACCGTACGGGCTGCGTGGATAGAAAGGCGTGTCCTCGCGTTGTGGCACCGCCTGCACGAGACCGAACATTTCTGACGTCGACGCCTGGTAGAAACGGGTCTTCGGATTCAGAATGCGGATGCCTTCAAGCAGATTCAACGCGCCGATGCCGGTCACTTCGGCGGTCGTCACGGGCTGGTCGAACGAGACACCCACGAAACTCTGCGCGGCGAGGTTGTACAGCTCGTCGGCCTGTGCGCCTTCGAGCAGACGCAGCGTCGAGCCCAGATCGGTCAGGTCGTGTTCGACCAGACGCAGATTCGGATGATCGAGCACGCCGAGCTCACGAATGCGCCAGAAGTTGACCGAACTCGTGCGCCGGTAGGTGCCGGTCACGTGGTAGCCCTTGTCGAGCAGCAGTTTGGTCAGATAGGCGCCGTCCTGTCCGGATACGCCGGTGATGATCGCTTTGCGTGGTTGGCTCATAGCTTGCCTTCGATATTGGTAAAAGAGAAAGAGAAGTGCACTTGAAAAAGGAGCTTCAAAGCGTGCCGTCCAGCAGTCGCCGCACCAGCGGATCGACGACCTGAAAATCCTGTTCCGCCTTGAGCCGGTACAAACCTGGCTTGGGATGCGCGCCGTCGGACATCAGCGTCTTCCAGTCCGGCAGATTGCTGACGTACGCGAACTGATCGACGAGCGGCACCTGCTGTTCGGCGGCCACCCGGCGCGTCATCGCAACCATCGTGGCGAGCCGCGCGTTCAGGCGGTTGTCGGGCATCGGGTTCGAGGTCTGTAGAACCGGCTCTTTGCCGAGTGCGCGGGCAGTTTTCACGAGCGTCGTTTCGGCCGCGTAAAACTGCTCGGGCGTCTGGTTCTGCATCACTTCGTTAATGCCGTAGTTGATCAACACGATCTGCGCGGACGAAGCGGCGAGCCGTTCCTGCCACGGCATGCCGGCGGTCGGGCCGGCCCGGCGGTTGCCGGTGCCGTCGCGCAGCTGGCTGGCCATCGTGCCGCCCACGCCGTAGTTCGTGACGCGCACCTTTTGACCGTACCTGGCTTGCAATTCGTCCTGCAGATACGACACGGCGTTTTGTGCCTGCGGTCCGCAGTGGCCCTCGCTGCACGTAACGCCGAGCGTGGTCGAATCGCCGTAGGCGTCCACCAGAACCTGCGATGCCGGACTTCCGGCATGCGCGTCCGGTGCCAGGAAAACCAGCACTGACGCAGCGGCCGACACACACGCAGCAAGCCACGCCCGGCGCCTCATGCGCGGCTTTGCGGCGCTCGCGATGCGCCCCCCGACACGCTGCCGGCGGGCGCATGGGCTTTGCCTGCCGAGCCGAACATCAAACGTTTTTCGAACGCGAACCACGTGATGCTGGCGTAGGCGAGGGTGATCGCGAGTGCCAGCGCCGCGGTCAGATAGCGGTTCAGATGCAGCGGCCACAGCGTGTACAGCACGCTCAGGTGGATCAGATAAATCGTGTAGCTGATCGTGCCGACATAGACCAGCACGGGGTTGCACAGCAGCCGCTTGACGATGCCCTTGCTTTGCAGGGCGATGACCACGACGGAAGTACAAAGCACCAACGAAATGCTGTAGAGCGCAGCGTTCGACAGCGGTGTATTGGCCGCCCGGAACCGCGGATAGTGCAGATGCAGCCACGCCAGCACCGCGAGCGAGGCAAAAAAGCCGAGCACGGCGAGGCCCTTGAACGGCTCGAGTGCATTGCGATCGCGCCGTACGGCGACGGCGAGCAGCGCGCCGGCCGCCAGCAGGTCCATGCGGAACGGCGTCAGGTAATAGATCGGCCAGAACGAATCGAACCAGGGCGTGGCGACTGCGCGCAGCACCGGCACCAGCACGATCAGCGCGGCCGCCACGTAGCCGAGCAGGCGCTCGGGCAGCAACAGGATCACGAACGGCCAGAAGATATAGAACTGCTCTTCGACCGCCAGCGACCACAGCACATTCAGGCTGTCGTGACCGCTTTGATTGAGCGCGTCGCCGATATTGGTCGCGAAGAATGCATACCACTGCCAGTGCTGCGCCCAGCCGAAGCCAAACAGAATCGACGACACCACCATCAGCAGCAGATAAGGCGGCAGGATGCGCCGCGCCCGGCGTGCATAGAAATAGCCGAAATACGACTGCTGACGCGCCTTGCGCTCGAGCAGGATGCCGGTAATCAGGAAGCCGCTCAAAACAAAAAACAGATCGACGCCCATCCACAGCGGCGCTTTCAAGGCGTGCTGGGCGAATACGGCGAGCACGGCGATGGCGCGCAAACCGTCGAGCTGCACGATGCGGCGAGAGTGAGAGGGCGCTAAGGGCAGTGCGCTAGCAGTCATGAACCGTCCATGGTGTGAAGCGAATGGGCCGGGCGAAGGATCGCGCGAGCCTTCTCAAGTCAGGAACAGGGCTTGAGGGCAAGAGCGCGCTCGCTTCGCGTCGCAACGGGAGTGCATTCGATTCTAGGGAAAATAAATTGATGAAAAAACGGGAATGAAATGGATAAATGAATCAGATTGCAACAGGGTGTTTCGTTATCCATTCGCAATAGATTTTTATGCTTGTGTCTTGTGGCTGTCGCAATCCGTAAGAAGTGCAGCCGGAGTCAGGCTGCATCGGTAAGGATGGGGCGCAAAGGCACTCTGGGGCGCAGGCGTGCACGTCCATTTTCATTTAATCGATTTTTAAATCATTTTCTTTCACGATGCTTAAAGCGCCGAATATTTTTGAATTATTTTCGATTTTCGTCGCGGCATTCTTTCCGCGTAATGTGAGCCGTGTGGACGGGGGGCCAGGGACGGCGCGTGCGTCACGCGCCGACTGCTCGTATTCGATCGGGTTCGCGTTGGACCGTGGGCGCTGCGATGAGCCTGATTTCTAAGCCCCTTCTTATACGTCGTGTCTTGCGGGAATCAGTCTCGTGTTCTTGCGTCGCTTCTAGCGGCCTCAGCCGTCATCTCATTGGATTTTGCACCCGCGCGGGCTTTTACCCCTTCGCGGCGAGGCCCTGATTGGAGGAATAACTTTGGCCCGTTTCACGTTCAAAACCTGGTTTGCTGTGTTTGCCTATGCGGCCGGAATGACGGCGGCATCGGTCAGCTTCACGGCATCCGCGGAAACCGTTTTGAACGCGAAAAATTCGTGGATCGGTAACACCTTCGGTTTCGGCGATGGCACATGGACGCAGATCAACATCACCGCCATTGCGGTCGCGCCGGACGGCAAGGTTTATACGAACGCGCCGTGGGACGAAAGCGGCGCCGAAGCGAGCGTCTACCAGAACGGCAAGATGCTCGGCTTCGCGGGCGGCACGCATGGTTGGGGCAACGCTGGCGGCAGCGCGATCGCGCTGAATCGCAAGTACGCCTTCGTGGCGATCGAGGTCGGCAACGAGAAAGGACGTCTGGTCGAGCAGGGCGTGTGGCCGGAGAAGGGCAAACAATGGTTCGGTATTTCGCGTCGGCAAATCGCCGATCCGAAGCGCGCCGCACCGTTCCAGCCGGCCGCGAAAAGCGCTGACCCGCATGCGCAACTGGCAGCCGGCTTTCTGATGATGAACGAAGTGCCGACCGGTACGAGTGCCGAAATCGGCGGTCTGGCGGCGAATGACACCACGCTTTACGCGTCGAACACGGCACGCGATCGCATCGAAGTGTATGACGCGGAATCGATGCAGCAGAAAACAACCTGGACCGTGCACGAGCCGGGCCGTATCGCGCTAGCCCCCGACGGCACGCTCTGGGTGTTGAGCGGCACACGCAACGACAAGGCGCCCCATGTGGAGCACTACACCGCCGCGGGCAAGCGCATCGACGAAACGTTCACGTTGCCCGCCGATACGGTCGCGGTCGATATCGCCTTGGATGCACAAGGCCGCGTTCTGATCGCGGACAACGGTCCGCGCCAACAGGTGCTGTTTTTCAGCAAGAACAACGGCCGTTATGCGGAGTCGGGCGCGCTCGGTGAACGCGGTGGCATTTTCAGCGGCGTTGCCGGCAAGCCGGGACCGCAGCGCTTCAACGGTCTGACCGGCGTGGGCGTGGATGCACGCGGCAACGTCTATGTGTCGACCAACGGCATCGGTCCACGTTACGACCCGATCGGCGCGGGCCTCGGCGCCACGCTCGAGAGTTACGCGCCGGACGGCAAACAGAACTGGCAGGTGCAAGGCTTGTTATTCGTCGACGGCGCATGGATCGATCCGTCGCGTCCGGACAGCGTCTATACCGGCAATAAGCGCTTCGAACTCGATCTCTCGAAGCCTGCAGGACAGGATTGGAAATACGCGGGTTTTCTGTCGAACCGCTTCAAGTATCCCGATGACCCGGTCTTTCACACCGATCAGTATCCCGGCTTGCCGATCGCTCGCAAGCTCAAGGGCCACACGTTCCTGTACCTGACCGACATGTATGCGGACCACCTGAAGATCTATCGCTTCGACCCGCAGCACGACGGCGAGACCGCGATTCCTTCGGGCTTTATCGCCGGGCGCGAGCGCGCGGTCGCCAAAGTGCCGAATGCGCCGCCCGGCGGCGACTGGATCTGGCGCGACGTGAACGGCGACGGCAAGTTCAACACGGACGAATTCACGCTCAACACGAGCGGCACGAAGCTCGCGGGCGGCTGGGGCTGGTGGGTCGACAGCGCCGGCGATATCTGGCGCACCCGCGATAACAAGGGCATTTACCGCTTCCGTTTCGGTGGACTCGACGCGAAGGGCAACCCCATCTACTCGTATTCGAACCTGACGCAGTACCCGGTGCCGCAACCGTTTACCGAACTGCATCGCGCGATCTACGAGCCTGACACCGACACGATGTATGTGACTGGTTATACGCCCGATACGCCGGTGGATCGCGGCTTCTGGAAAGAAGTGGGCCGCGTGCTGGTGCGCTACGACAAATGGTCGAGCGGCAATCCGGTGCAGCGCTATTCGATCACGCTGCCATGGACCACGCAGACCAAACCCATCGCCACGATCATCGGCCTCACGGTCGAAGGGCAATACATCTTCGGCGTCGAGCCGGTCGGCGCGGTGCACGTGTGGGACAAGGACAGCGGCAAGGAGATCGGGGTGATCCGTCCGGGCCCGGAAGTGGGCAGCGCGTCGGGCTGGGTCGATGTACCCAACGGCATCAGCGCCGCGAAGCGCAGCAATGGCGAGTACCTCGTGTTCGTCGAAGAAGACGCGCGCGGGAAAGTGATGATGTATCGCTGGAAACCATGACACAACGTATGGCATGACCGCTTTCTTCGCAATACCAGGCAAATGTAGTCAAACCCAAGGCATCCGATGGACAAAGGCATTCTCAAGAACGTAGCGATCAACTTCTTCGGGCTGGTGCTGCCGACTTTCGTCTCGCTCGTGACCGTGCCGTCGTATATCAAGCTGCTCGGCGTCGAGCGCTACGGCGTGATCAGTCTCGTGTGGACCCTGATCGGCTACTTCGGGATTCTCGATCTCGGCATGAGCATGGCCGCGCAGAATCACATCTCGAAGGCGCGCGCCTCGGGCGACAAGGGCGAGAGCGCGCGCGTGTTCTGGAGCGCGACGTGGCTCAATCTTGCGACCGGTGTGATCGGCGGCCTGATCATCTATTTCGGTGCGTTTCTGTACACCGCGTACTTCACCAAGGTGTCGCCCGAGTTGCAGCATGAGGTCTATATGGCGCTGCCGTGGCTCGCGGTGGCGATTCCGATTGCCAATGTGTCATGGGTGTTCGCCGGTGCGATCAACGGCGCTGAACGCTTTGGTGTCTACAACACCAATCAGACGATCGGCACCTTCCTGTTCCAGTTGCTGCCGCTCGGCGCCGCGCTGTGGCTGGGGGCGACCCTGCAGAACGTGCTCGCGGCGGCAGTGTTTGCACGGATTCTCGCGGCGATTCTGCTGGGCCGCTCTGCGCTGAAGGTGCTGGACATCCGCAGCATTCTGCCGCCGCAACTCGGCGTGGCGAAGGGGCTCTTCAACTTCGGCGGCTGGATGCTGATTGCGAGCGTCACCAACATGATCGCCGAATCGCTCGACCGCGTGATGCTTGGCACGAGCCTCGGTGCGCGCTTCGTTACGTACTACACGGTGCCGCAGAACCTCGTGACACGTCTGAACATCGTGCCGACTGCGCTGGTGCGCACGCTGTTTCCGCGCCTGTCCGCCGTCGGCCGCGCGGATGCGGACACCATCACGCAGCAGTCGCTCGAATTCCTTAATGGCGTGTTCACGCCGGTCGCACTGGTCGCGATGCTGGTGCTCGAACCGTTTCTGCATCTCTGGGTCGGCAATGAGATCGCCACTGTGGCAGCGCCGGTGGGCCGGATCATGATCGTCGCCGTGTGGCTCGTCGGCCAGGCGAACGTCACACGGATTCTGATCCAGTCACAGGTCAATCCGGCCACCGCCGCGCGCGTCGGTCTCTTTGAATTGCCCTTGTTTGCTGGGGCATTGTGGCTCGGCATCACCCATTTCGGTCTGACCGGAGCGGCGATAGCCGTGGCCGGTCGGGCGCTGTTCGACTACGCCGTGTTGCTGCGCCTGTCGGCGATTCGCGCCCGCCAGATCGCGCTCGACATGCTCGCCCACCTCGCTTTTCTGCTGGCCAGCCTGTGGCTTGCCAGCTTCCTGCCGAGTCTCGCTCTGGCGATCGTCGCCGGCCTGTTGATGGTAGGCGCGAACGTCGCCTGGTCGATCACGATGACACCCGCTTTGCGCGATCTTGCGCGTTCACTGCTGTTGCGACTGAATCCGAGGAAAAGCGCATGAACCACGAAGTCCTTGAAGAAGCCGTGCTGCAACCCGCGACGCGCAGCGCACTGGCTGAACTCACCACCGTTCCCGGTGTTCAGGCGCCGTCGCGCCGCTCGGCGTTGCGTAGCGACAAGACGGTGCGTGTCGCGATCGTGCACGACTGGCTCGTTACCTACGCGGGCGCCGAGAAGGTACTCGAGCAGATCGTCGCGTGCTTTCCGGACGCGGATCTGTTCAGTCTCGTCGATTTTCTCGACGATCGCAGCTTTCTGCGCGGCAAACCGGTCACGACCTCGTTTATCCAGAAACTGCCGCTCGCGCGCACCAAGTACCGCACGTATCTGCCGTTGATGCCGCTCGCGATCGAGCAGCTCGACGTGTCGGCCTACGACGTGGTGATCTCGAGCAGCCACGCCGTTGCAAAGGGGATTCTCACCGGCCCCGACCAGGTGCATATCAGCTACGTGCATTCGCCGATTCGTTATGCATGGGATCTGCAGCATCAGTACCTGCAGCAGTCGAAGCTGACCGCCGGGCCGAAGTCCGCGATGGCGCGGCTGATTCTGCACTACATCCGCAACTGGGATATCCGCACGTCGAATTCGGTGGACGGTTTTGTGGCGAACTCCGACTTCATCGCGCGACGGATCAGGAAGGTTTATCAGCGCGAAGCGCAGGTGATCTTTCCGCCCGTCGATGTCGAAGCGTTTGCGTTATGCACCGACAAGGATGATTTCTATCTGACCGCCTCGCGGATGGTGCCGTACAAGAAGATCGATCTGATCGTCGAAGCGTTCGCGCAGATGCCGGAGCGCAAGCTCGTGGTGATCGGCGACGGCCCCGACATGCAGAAGATCCGCGCGAAGGCCGGCCCGAATGTCGAGATCATGGGCTATCAGCCGTTCAAGGTGCTCAAGGAGAAGATGAGCCGCGCGAAAGCTTTCGTGTTCGCCGCGGAAGAAGACTTCGGTATTTCAGTGGTCGAAGCGCAGGCGTGCGGCACGCCGGTGATCGCCTACGGCAAGGGCGGGGCGCTTGAAACCGTGCGCGATCTGTCCGAGTCAAAACCCACGGGCATGTTCTTCGACGAGCAGAACGTCGAGTCGATCATTGCAGCGGTTGAGCGTTTCGACGGTCACGTGAAACGTTTCTCGCCGGTGGATTGCCGCGCGAACGCCGAGCAGTTTTCGGCCGCGAATTTCCGCGAACGTTTCTTCGCCCACGTGCGGGCTTCGGTGCCGGCATTGCGCTCGGCAACGCTGCCGCCGTACGTCCCCTACAAGGCAGAGCCGGGCGCCAACGCACCGCGCATTCTCGCGGTCGACCAGAGCGGCGTGCTCGGCGGCGCCGAGTTATCGCTGCTGGAAATCGTTAAAGCTTTACGCTCGCGCATCGAAGTCGTGCTGTTCGACGACGGCCCGTTCCGCACCGCTCTGGCCAAAGCCGGCGTGACCGTCAACGTGCTGGAAGCCGGCGCATTGCGCAATGTGCGCAAGCAGGGCGGTTCGCTGCCGAAGGGGCAGGCGCTCAAGGGCTTGCTGTCGCTCGTGCGCGCCACCGCAAAACGCGCGCGCGACGCCGAGGTGATCTACGCGAACACGCAGCGCGCGATGGTGATCGGCGCGATTGCCGGCAAGCTCGCCAGACGGCCGGTGGTCTGGCATCTGCGCGATATCGTGAGTCCCGAGCATTTCGGCAGCAAGCAACTGGCGATCATCAAGTGGTGCGCGCGCCTCGGACTCACGCACGTGATCGCCAATTCGGCGGCTTCCGCTCGCGCCTTCGCGGAACTCACGCACTTCGACAAAAAGCGTATCGACGTGGTGTTCAACGGTATTTCAGCGGCGCCGTTCGACGCATTGCGCACGGTTCCGCAAGCGACCCTGCGCCAGCGCCTGAACCTGCCGCAGGATGCGTTTCTGGTCGGCTCGTTCAGCCGCCTCGCGCGCTGGAAGGGTCAACACGTGCTGCTCGAAGCGATGGTCCTCAATCCGCAGATGCATGCCGTGCTGGTGGGGGCGCCGCTGTTCGGCGAGGACGCGTACGAGATCGAACTGCATGCGTTCGTCGCCGCGCACAACCTGGGTGGCCGCGTGCATTTCCTTGGTTTCCAGCACGATATTCCGGCTTGCATGTGCGCGGTCGATGCGGTGGTCCATACGTCGATTACGCCGGAGCCGTTCGGTCGCGTGATTGTCGAGGGGATGCTGGCGCAGCGGCCGGTGGTAGCGGCACGCGCAGGCGGCGTGCTGGAGATCATCGACGATTACGAAAACGGCGTGCTATGCACCCCCGGCGACGCGCATGGTCTCGCCGACACGCTCGCCGAGTTGCGCTCGAACGACGATCTGCGTAACAAGCTTGTCAGAAACGGGTATCAGACGGCGCTGAGCCGGTTCGGGACGGCGACGTATGTGGAAGGTGTCGAACGGATTCTGAAGCGCGTGGCGGGGCGTTGAGGGGCTTGCGCGGGCGCTTAAGCTGATGAACGTGCGAAGTGATTTAACGCGGGGGTAGGCAGGGACTCGGCCAGTCTTTGTCGTTAGCGCAGCGGAGCGAAAGTCCTGAGGACTTCCGCTCCGTTTTTTTTGCGCCGCACACTGGCTACGCAACCGGGTTATACAACGTGGTCCCGGCGGCACGGCTTGCTCACATTGTCGAAGGAGAAACCTGTTTCTGAACTGAACATTATGTTTCTCCGACCTTTCTATTACATCGCTCTCAGGCTGGCTTCACTACATTCTTCGGTTTGAAACTCGCGGACCACTTCATCGCCGGCAGTTCGACCAGCCGGTAGAACACGTAGGCTACCGGCACGGCCACCAGCATGTAGCCGAACGACGGCCAGATCGACATCTGCAGCGACGAGCGGAACAGAATCGACGACAGCAGCACGAAGATAGGCAGATGGATCAGATACAGCGAGAAGCTGAAATCGCCGAACCGTGACAGGAGGCGCACGCCTGGCGTATCGGCCTTATCAGCATCAGGGCGCTCCAGCGCCTTGTACAGGTAGAAGGCAAAGCCGACCGCCCAGAGTTGAAATGCCCCGTACTGGCCGAAATGAAACGCCGCGCAGCCGAGCGCGATGAACGCCGCGGCGAGCACGTAGAGCCAGACCGACGAACGCGCCTCCGGCGTGCTACGGGCCTTAGCGTCGGCGATCCACGCGCCGAGCGTCCACGAAAACCAGTAGGACGTGAAGAACTGCATATCGTGGCGTTCGAGCACATAGGCGGACACCACATTGATCACCGCGACGATCGCCAGCACGGAAGTCATGCCCAGACGCCGGCGCAGCGCGAACAGCAGCGGATAGATCGCGTAGAACTGCACTTCGAGCGATAGCGTCCAGAGCGCGCCGTTCGACCCAAACGTCTTGCCGGCCACGCCTTGCAGCGAAAACAGGTTGACGAGGAAGGCCTGCAGGCCGATCTCGCGGATCTTGTGGTTGACCGGCGGCAACTGCAGGCTGACCCAGTCGAGTGCAAATGTCAGCACGAGCGCTGCCAGCAATACCGGATAAATACGCGCGAAACGGCGGATCCAGAAATTGCCGGTGTCGAGCCGGTAGTCGGGATTTTTTGCCAGACGTAGCGCGCCGCCGCGATGAATGCAGTACCCGCTGATTACGAAGAAAATCGGCACGCCGGCCGAGCCCCAGGCAATCGGGAAGGTCAGGTAGGCGGCGATCGTACTCAAACTGAAAGAATGGCCGACGCTCTGATGAAAGGTCTGCATGCCCACCCATTCGACCTGGCGGCAATGAAAATACGCGACCAGAAGCGCGGCGAAGCCCCGCATGGCGTCGATTACATGTTCCTTGCCGGCGCTCTCGGCGCGCGCTTCGCTCTGCGCGCGCGGCGCGGCGGCCTTTCGTGACGGGGAAAGGGGCAGGGATGAGCCGGCGGCATCCAGTGCTGAGTCGCTCATACGCGGTCCTTATTCTGAAGGAAGAAAAAGCTTATTCACCGGGCACGCCGTGCGCGCCCGCGGTGCATCACATGCTAGTGCACAGCGGAGGTAAAAAATCGATAAAAAATTGCATGGCAAATCAAATTAAATGGCGATTTTGTGACGAAGTGTAATTCCGCATAAGTACTTGCTACATCGAATTATTTGCCGCTTTTGTTGTGCTAATTTAAGGCACGGATTCTCTTGACCAGAGGTGAAGTCATGAACCTGCATTTACTCGCCGGCATTGCCGTGCTGCTGATCCTCGTCGCCGCCTCCGCCTACCGTGAGGCGCTGCGCAACGAGCCGATCCGCCGTTTTCGGATGAACCCGGGCAAGCTGCCCCAGATCGACGAGAACGAATGAGCGGTGCCCGGGGGCGCTTTCGTGCATCCACAATGCGCCCCCGGACGCGCTTGAGATGGCCCGCGATCCGCTTCGCCGGATACGTAAAATTTTCGGAATTTCAGAAAATAATTCGATACGGATACGTAATTGTTTCCTGGTGCATGCCACGATCCGGAATATCGAAAGCGAATCGATTTATTTATTTGAATCGATAAAAATAAACGCACGAAATGGATTAATTTTTTTGTTAGTCTTTTCGGCGACATCGAGTGGCCGCGAGGCCCGCGAACACACTAATTTCTAACCGATGTGGGAATGCCTACCATGCTGAAAGTCACCAAAGCCGTGTTTCCCGTAGCGGGCCTCGGGACACGCTTTTTGCCGGCTACCAAAGCAAGCCCCAAGGAAATGCTGCCGATCGTCGACAAGCCGCTGATTCAATACGCGGTTGAAGAAGCGATTGCCGCCGGCATCACCGAGATGATCTTTGTGACGGGCCGCAGCAAGCGCGCGATCGAAGATCATTTCGACAAGTCCTACGAGATCGAAGCGGAACTCGAAGCACGCAACAAACAGAAGCTGCTCGACCTAGTGCGCAGCATCAAGCCGGCTAACGTCGACTGCTTCTATGTGCGTCAGGCCGAAGCCCTCGGTCTGGGTCACGCGGTGCTGTGCGCCGAGAAACTGGTGGGCGACAGCCCGTTCGCCGTGATTCTGGCGGACGACTTGCTGCACAGCTCGAAGCCGGTGATGAGCCAGCTCGTCGATACCTTCAACCACTATCACAGCTCGGTGATCGGCGTCGAAACCATCGCGCGCGAAGACAGCCGCTCGTACGGTGTCGTGGATGGCCGCGAGTGGGAAGACAATGTGATCAAGCTGTCGGGCATCGTCGAAAAGCCGGCGCCGGACAATGCGCCGTCGAACCTCGGCGTGGTGGGCCGCTACGTGCTGATGCCGACCATCTTCAAGCATATCCGCGCGCTCAAGCCGGGCGCGGGCGGTGAGCTGCAATTGACCGACGCGGTGCAATCGCTGCTGACCGAAGAGCAGGTGCTTGCGTACCGCTACTTCGGCACACGCTTCGATTGCGGCAGCAAGTTGGGCTATCTG
Organism: Paraburkholderia sediminicola; assembly: GCF_046026675.1. Classification (GTDB taxonomy): domain Bacteria; phylum Pseudomonadota; class Gammaproteobacteria; order Burkholderiales; family Burkholderiaceae; genus Paraburkholderia; species Paraburkholderia sediminicola_F. Next base: position 2,073,328 of record NZ_JAQQEY010000001.1, read on the forward strand.
AAGGCGACGGTGGAATTCGCGCTGCGTCATCCGGAAGTGAAGGCGGAATTCGAAGCGTATTTGCAAACCTATATGCAGGCGAATATGCAGGCCAGCGTGCCGGCGCAGTACACGGCTGAAGCAGCTTAAGGTGTAGGAATCTTTTCACGCAGAAGCAACGCGCAGTACTACCGCGCAAATTAAAACGGGCGCCGCATCATGCGGCGCCCGTCTTTCTATCTGGCCCGGTTTGCGGCTGGGACCCGGGCGGGTTCGCAAGATCGAGCCTTATATCCAAGCCACGCCCCGCCCCGCCCCGAAAAAGCCTTTACTGCGCCTTCTTCACTTCCAGCCGGAACTTATGCAGCAACGGTTCCGTATAGCCGCTCGGCTGTTCACGTCCTTCGAACACCAGTGCCTGCGCGGCCTTGAAAGCCAGCGTGTCGAAGCCCGGCGCCATTGGCTGGTAGTGCGGATCGCCCGCGTTCTGCTCGTCGACCACCTTCGCCATACGCTTGAAGGTCTCTTCGACCAGCTCGCGCGTCACCACACCGTGATGCAGCCAGTTCGCAATGTGCTGGCTGGAGATACGCAGCGTCGCACGGTCTTCCATCAGCCCGACATTGTGAATGTCCGGCACCTTCGAGCAGCCCACACCCTGGTCGACCCAGCGCACCACGTAGCCGAGAATGCCTTGCGCGTTGTTCTCGACTTCGCTGCGGATCTCATCCGCGTTCCACTTCGCTTCGGCAACGACCGGAATGGTCAGCAGGCCGTCGAGCAGTTCGTCGCGAACCTTTGAGTAGTCCGTGCGTTCGAGCTCCTGCTGAACCGCCTGTACGTCGACCTGGTGATAGTGCAGCGCGTGCAGCGTCGCGGCGGTCGGCGAGGGCACCCATGCGGTGTTCGCGCCGGCCTTCGGATGCGCGATCTTCTGTTCGAGCATGGCGTGCATCAGGTCCGGCATCGCCCACATGCCCTTGCCGATCTGTGAGCGGCCACGCAGGCCCGCGCTCAAACCGGCCAGCACGTTGCTGCGCTCGTACGCGGCAATCCATGCGCTCGACTTCATGTCGCCCTTGCGCATCATCGGGCCGGCTTCCATCGCCGTGTGCATTTCGTCGCCGGTGCGGTCGAGGAAACCCGTGTTGATGAACGCGACACGCTCGGACGCTTCGCCGATACAGGCGAGCAGGTTGACGCTGGTGCGGCGCTCCTCGTCCATGATGCCCATCTTGATCGTGTTGCGCGGCAGCTTCAGCAGGTCTTCGACGCGTGCGAACAGTTCGCTCGCGAACGCGACTTCGGCCGGGCCGTGCATTTTCGGCTTCACGATATAGATCGAACCGGTGCGCGAATTCAACTGGTGCTTGCGGTCGTGCAGGGCGCACAACGTGGTGATGACGCCATCGAGAATGCCTTCCGGAATCTCCTTGCCGTCTTTTGTCAGCACGGCCGGATTCGTCATCAGGTGACCGACGTTGCGGATAAACAGCAACGAGCGGCCGTGCAGCTTGACCTTCGACGAACCGTCCGCACCGGTGTACTCGCGATCGGCATTCAGACGGCGCGTAAAGGTCTTGCCACCCTTCGCAACTTCTTCCGTCAGGGTGCCGTTCATCAGGCCGAGCCAGTTGCGATACAGCTGGACCTTGTCGTCCGCATCGACAGCGGCAACCGAGTCTTCGCAGTCGATGATCGTGCTTACCGCGGCTTCGACCAGCACATCCTTCACGTGCGCCGAATCGGTCTTGCCGATCGAATCGTTCGCGTCGATCTGGATTTCGAAGTGCAGGCCGTTGTGCTTCAACAGCACGGCGGACGGTGCGCTCGCGTCGCCCTGATAGCCGATGAACTGCGCCGGCGTTTTCAGTTCGGTCTTGCCGCTCTTCAGCGTGACGACGAGCTTGCCGCCTTCGACGCTATACAGCGTGGCGTCGACGTGCGAGCCGTTCGAGAGCGGGGCCGCTTCGTCGAGAAACTGGCGGGCATATGCGATTACCGCGGCGCCACGCACCGGGTTGAAGGCCTTCTGCTTTTCGGCGCCGTTGGTCTCGGGGATCGCATCGGTGCCGTACAGCGCGTCGTACAGGCTGCCCCAGCGTGCGTTGGCCGCGTTCAGCGCATAGCGCTGATTCGACAGCGGCACGACGAGCTGCGGGCCGGCCTGCCCGGCAATTTCGGTGTCGACGTGGTCGGTCGTGGCTTTGACGCTTGCGGGCGACGGCACGATGTAGCCGATGCCTTCGAGGAAGGCACGGTACGCGCGCAGATCGCGCACCGGACCCGGATTGGCGCGATGCCACGTATCCAGTTCGGTTTGCAGGCGGTCGCGCTCGGCCAGCAGCGCACGGTTTTTCGGCGCCAGCTCATGCACGAGGGCGTCGAAACCTGACCAGAATGCCGCGCTGTCGATTCCGGTGCCGGGCAGGGCTTCGGTTTCGACGAACTGGTCGAGGTTGGCGGCGACTTGCAGTCCACCGCGCGTGTTCATCTGAGTCATCGACTGCTCCATCCTTGAATGGGACCGATGAGGGGGCATCGGTCCGTGTTGTGCTTCGTTTTTTGTTGCCGCCGCTTTGAACGGATTCCGAATGGATCCGAACTTAAGCGGCGATTGCCTGAATACCCGCCTTGGCGATTTGCGCGTCCTGATCCGACTTGACGCCCGACACGCCGACCGCGCCGACCACCTGGCCGTCGACGATCACCGGCACGCCGCCTTCCAGCGTGCCTTGCAGCGGCGCGCTCAGGAATGCCGTGCGGCCGTTGTTGATCATGTCTTCGTATACCTTGGTTTCGCGGCGGCCGATCGCCGAAGTGCGGGCTTTTTCCGTCGCGATGTACGAACTGGCCGGCGCGCTGCCGTCCAGACGCAGCATGCCGAGTTGATGGCCGCCGTCGTCGACCACCACGATGGCAACGGCCCACTGGTTCTTCTCGGCCTCCGCGCGGGCGGCTTCGAGGATTCGGGTCGTTTCGGCAACGGTCAACACGGGTTTGCTCAGCATAATGAATTTCCTGTTTCGTTTATGGTAGGGATGCTTCTACAAGTTCAATCCAGTGACGCACCGGAGTGTGCCCGGCGCCGTCCAGATGGGTCTGGCAACCGATGTTGACCGTGGCGATCAACTGCCAGCTCGCTGACCCGCTGCGCTTTTGACGCATAGCGAGGGTCGTGGCGCAATAGATGTCGGTACTTCTTGACCAACTGACCAACTGACCAACGGGCCGCAGCCGCTCGCGGTTTGCGCGATTGCTGCGGCGCCGGCTCTGTCTTTGCCCGAGCGGTTCGATTGGGGATTTTACGTCCAAGCGCGGCTGGAAGAAACGGTCGCATTGCCCGGCCGGTTTCAGGTAGCTCGTCGCACACCGCCGGATTTGCGGTCGCGCGGCGCAAACTCTTGCTCAGCAGGCGTTCCGGGGCGGGACGCTTAATGTGCCACTCAATACGCCGCTCAAGTTCGGCGCGACCGATGCCCGGCAGCACGTGCCGGCGCTTTACAATCGGACATCAACACAAAAAACGCGTGTTCACCATACCCCCACACCATGCCTACCATCAGCGAGCTTTTCGTCTATCCGATCAAATCCTGCGCCGGCATTGCGTTGCACGAGGCACGCCTGCTCGCCACCGGGCTTGAATACGATCGATACTGGATGGTCACCGACCCGAGTGGCGCAATGCTCACCCAGCGCGCGTATCCCCGCATGGCGCTGATCGGGGTCGAGCTCGGCGAACATGAACTCGTGATCCGCGCGCCGGGCATGAGCGAGTTGCGCACGCCGCTCGACGCCGCCGGGCTGAGTGCCCCGCACAAGGTGCAAACCGTGGTCTGGCGCGACGCGGCCTATGGACTCGACACCGGAGAAGAGAGCGCAGCGTGGTTTTCAGCGTTTCTCGGCGTGCCGTCGCGGCTTCTGCGCTTCGATCCCGAACGCGAACGGCAGGTCGATCCGGACTACACCGCTAGCGTCCCCGGGGCCACCACGTATTTCGCCGATGGTTTTCCGCTGCTGGTGATCGGACAGGCCTCGCTCGACGATCTGAACGTGCGCCTGAACAGTAAAGGCGCGCCGTCCATTCCGATCGACCGGTTTCGCCCAAACGTCGTGCTGACAGGGCTCGAAGCATACGAAGAGGACTATGTAGAGAGTCTGAGCGTCGATGGCGCAGCGGAGGAGGCCGTGGAACTGAAACTGGTCAAGCTGTGCGCGCGCTGTCCGATGCCGACCGTCGATCAGGCGAAGGGCGCGCCCGATCCTGATTGGCCGAACGAGCCTACGGACACGATGAGCGTCTACCGGGCGAATCCGCAACGGGGCGGCGCGGTGACTTTCGGCAACAATGCGCTCGTGGCGCGCGGGGCCGGGGCATGGCTGCGCGTCGGTCAAGAGGTCGACACTGAATTGGGCTTTGCCGACTAATGTGGCGATTATTGCCGGCCACGCCCGGTCAGCGCCGCGAGGATTACCGGCATTGGCACGGGTTTGACGAAATGATGATTGAATCCGGAGCGTAACGACTCGCGCCTGTCCTCGTCGCGCGCGAGTCCGGTCACGGCGACCAGCATGGGCGCCGGCGTATCGGCCTCATGGCGGATGCGGCGGGCGACCGCACGGCCGTCGAGACGCGGCATTTCAACGTCGAGCAGCGCGGCGCCCGGGTGCCACGCGCAATACTGCGCGAGCGCATCGAGGCCGTTGCGCGCGGTCCGGATGTCGAAACCGTGTGCGCTGAAATAGAGTACGTAGGCGGCCAGCAGATCCGGATCGTCGTCGGCGATCAGGAGCCGTGCGGCATCATCAATGGACATCCGGCTTCTCCAGGTTGCATACCTTGTATTGAGCAAGTTGAAGTCCCGACAGAATCGAAGCTCACTATTCTGTTTTCTTCGGTCATTCCGGCAACGTCTCTGCCACGGCTTTCTCACGAATGAGTTACCGCTCGGGGACGATGAGGAAGCGCGAATCGCTCGGGATAGCGCCTCGGGTAGCCGCATCCACGCCGTGTGCTCGATCCTGCGTCTGATCTGCAAGAACACCGGGATGTGCTTTGCCGCCGCCGGTCTATCATGGCCGTCACACAGGGCGGTTCTACAACCTGGGTAGGTACATTTCCGTACTGATCGGCCAGACCGTGCGCGGTGAGTGTCGCTAAGTGCCGCGAAACACTGCCCGCACGCGTACGGTGCTGCGTCGCACCATTCCTGTGCCCCGCTGCATCAGGACGCGCCCCACATCCTGCTGACAGCAGACCCGTGCCATATGCCGCAAAGCCCCGTCCCACGGCGCTGCAGCGGGAATTTCACTCAATTGGCACAAGCTTTGCTTTAAGCCCTGCTAGCGGATCAACGTGGATCCGTCGCGAGTGCAACAACAAAGTGCTCGCTGCAGCACAGGTCAGGACAACGGCGTCCCCCGAATTCAGTCATCGACTGGGTTCGCGGGACGCCGTTTTTATTTCCGGAATCGCTTTCGCGCAGTAGCCGGTCGGCAGCGATTCGAGCCCAGCACATTGAGGAAGCCGCGGTCATGAAAATCATCGTTATCGGTCACGGGATGGTCGGCCACAAACTGGTCGAATGCCTGGCGCAAGATGCGGCGCATGGGCTCGACATCACCGTGCTGTGCGAGGAATCACGCCCGGCGTACGACCGCGTGCACCTGTCCGAATTCTTCGCGGGCAAGACGGCGGACGATCTGTCGCTCGTCGAGCCGGGTTTCTTCGAGCGCCAGAACGTCTTGCTGAAGCTCAATGCAAAAGCCGTGGCGATCGATCGCGACGCGCGCACCGTAACGGTATCGACCGGCGAGACCTTGCCGTACGACAAGCTGGTGTTCGCTGCGGGTTCCTATCCATTCGTGCCGCCCGTGCAAGGGCGCGAACGCGCCGACTGCTTTGTCTACCGCACCATTGACGACCTCGAAGCGATGCAGGAATGCGGCGCCCGCTCGAAGACCGGTACGGTGGTCGGCGGCGGCCTGCTTGGCCTCGAATGCGCGAAGGCGTTGCGCGACATGGGGCTGGAAACGCACGTGGTCGAGTTCGCACCGCGCCTGATGGCGGTACAGGTCGACGAAGGCGGCGGCCGCATGCTGCGCACCAAGATCGAAGAACTGGGTGTGACGGTGCACACGCAGAAGAACACCTCGGCGATTATCGATGGCGAGACGGGCACGCATCGCATGCAATTTGCCGACGGCAGTCACCTCGACACGGACATGATCGTGTTCTCCGCGGGCATTCGTCCGCGTGACGATCTCGCGCGCCAAAGCGGCCTCGCGCTCGGCGAACGCGGTGGGATCGTGATCGACAACGCGTGCCGTACCAGCGACCCGCACATCTATGCGATCGGCGAGTGCGCGCTGTGGGAGGGCAAGCTGTTCGGCCTCGTCGCGCCCGGCTATGAGATGGCACGCGCGGTGGCGAAGCAACTGCACGGCGACTCGGCGGAATTCGCCGGCGCCGACATGAGCACCAAGTTGAAGCTGATGGGCGTGGACGTCGCGAGCATCGGCGACGCGCATGGCAACACGCCGGGCAGCCGCGCCTATCAGTTCAGCGACGAACGCAAGCAGATCTACAAAAAGCTGGTGGTGTCCGAATGCGGCAAGTATCTGCTCGGCGGCGTGATGGTCGGCGATGCGAGCGAATACGGCACGCTGCTGCAGATGATGCTGAACCGGATCGAGTTGCCGGCATCGCCCGAATTCCTGATCCTGCCGTCGTCCGACGGTCAGGCGAAACCGGCGCTCGGCGTCGAGGCATTGCCCGCCGGCGCGCAAATCTGTTCGTGCAACAACGTCTCGAAGGGCGACCTGTGTGCCGCCGTGTGCGCGGGCGCGACCGACATCGGCGCGTTGAAGTGCGCGACCCAGGCCGGCACGTCGTGCGGCGGCTGTGTGCCGCTCGTCACGCAGGTGATGAAGGCCGAGATGAGAAAGCAGGGCCTCGCGGTCAACAACCACGTGTGCGAGCACTTCCCGTATTCGCGCCAGGAGCTGTATCACCTCGTGCGTGTGGAGGGTGTGCGCAGCTTCGGCGAGTTGCTGTCGAAGCACGGTCACGGCCTCGGTTGCGATATCTGCAAACCGGCGGTGGCAAGCATTCTCGCGTCGTGCTGGAACGAATTCGTGCTGAAGAAGGAGCACGCGGCGCTGCAGGACACCAACGATTACTACCTCGCCAACATCCAGCGCGACGGCACCTATTCGGTCGTACCGCGCATGGCGGGCGGCGAAGTGACGCCCGACGGCTTGATCGCCGTCGGCCAGGTCGCGAAGAAATACGGCCTTTACACGAAGATCACCGGCGGTCAGCGAGTCGATCTGTTCGGTGCGCGCGTCGAACAGCTGCCGTTCATCTGGGAAGAATTGATTGCGGCCGGCTTCGAGTCGGGCCACGCGTACGGTAAGTCGCTGCGCACAGTGAAGTCGTGCGTCGGTTCGACGTGGTGCCGTTACGGTGTCGGCGATTCGGTGGGCCTCGCGGTCGAACTCGAGAATCGCTACAAGGGCCTGCGCACGCCGCACAAGATCAAGTTCGGCGTATCCGGCTGCACTCGCGAATGCGCTGAAGCGCAGGGCAAGGACGTCGGCATCATCGCGACAGAGAAGGGCTGGAACCTCTATGTCTGCGGCAACGGTGGGATGAAGCCGCGCCATGCCGAACTGCTTGCCTCGGACCTCGATAAGGAAACGCTGGTGCGCTACATCGACCGCTTCCTGATGTTCTACGTGCGCACGGCGGACCGACTGCAACGCACCAGCGTATGGCGCGACAACCTCGAAGGCGGACTCGACTATCTGATCGATGTGGTCGTCAACGATCGCCTGGGCGTAGTTGCGGAGCTCGAGGTGGAAATGCAGCACGTGGTGGATACCTACGAATGCGAATGGAAGCGGGCCGTCACCGATCCTGAAACGCGTAAGCGCTTCCGTCACTTCGTCAACAGTGGCGAACCGGACGGCAATGTCACCTTCGTCGAGGAGCGCGGCCAGATCCGGCCCGCGACGGTGGCCGAGCGGCTGTCGAAGCTCAATGCGATTCCCGTGGTTGTTGAGACCGTTTGATTCTTTTTGCGCTAATCACCGAGGACTTCCACCATGAACCTTGACCGCCTGCCGCTCGCCTGGACGCCGATCTGCCCGCTCGACGACATCGTGCCCAACACGGGCGTGTGCGCGCTCGTCAACGGCGAGCAGGTGGCGGTATTTCATGTGAACAACGGCGACGCCGACGGCGCCGTGTATGCGATCGAAAACTACGATCCGGGCTCGCAAGCCGCGGTGCTCTCGCGCGGACTGATCGGCAGTCTGGGCGAGCGCCTCGTGGTCGCTTCGCCGATCTACAAGCACCACTTCGATCTGCGCACCGGCGAGTGCCTCGAAACACCGGCGTATTCCGTGAGCGCGTTCGCCGCGCGGGTGGAAGACGGACAGGTGTGGGTCGCGGCCTGAGTTGCTGATTTCTCTTTGTATCCATTCGAACGACGTCGCTCTCCATGTCCTCCGCTAGCGTAAAAACCGTGTGCCCCTACTGCGGCGTTGGCTGCGGAATGGTGCTGCACGTCGAGGACGGCCAGGTCGTGAAGATTGCCGGCGACAAGGAGCATCCGGCGAATTTCGGACGGCTGTGCACCAAGGGCCAGTCGGCGCATGTCGCGTTGCGCAAGTCGGGCCGTCTGGAAGACGCGTTCGTGCGCCGCGCGCGCGACCAGGATCCCGCGCCGCTGCCGATGGCGCAGGCGATCACCACCACGGCGGCGCGTTTGCGCGGCCTGCTCGACGAACACGGACCGGACGCGTTGTCGTTCTATGTGTCGGGACAGATGTCGATCGAGGCGCAGTACCTCGTCAACAAGCTCGCCAAGGGCTTTGTCGGCACCAACAACATCGAATCGAATTCGCGCCTGTGCATGGCGAGCGCAGGCAGTGGCTACAAGCTTTCGCTCGGTGCGGACGGCCCGCCGGGATCGTACGAAGACATCGACCACGCCGACCTGTTCTTCGTGATCGGCGCGAATATGGCCGACTGTCATCCGATTCTGTTCCTGCGCATGATGGATCGCGTGAAGGCGGGTGCGAAACTGATTGTGGTCGATCCGCGTCGCAATACGACTGCCGATAAGGCCGATCTCTTTCTGCAGATCAAGCCGGGTACCGATTTGGCATTGCTGAACGGCCTACTGCATTTGCTGCACAAAAACGGCCATACGGATGCGGCTTTTATTGCGGACTTCACCGAAGGCTGGGACGGAATGCCAGCTTTTCTCGCGGACTACACACCGGAGAAAGTGTCGGCGATTACGGGCCTTTCTGTAGAAAATATCCGCCAGGCCGCGCGAATGATCGGCGCCGCGCCGGAGTGGATCAGCTGCTGGACCATGGGCCTGAATCAAAGCACGCATGGCACATGGCATACGAACGCGATCTGCAATCTGCATCTGGCGACGGGCAAGATCTGCCGCCGCGGCAGCGGTCCGTTCTCGCTGACCGGCCAGCCCAATGCGATGGGTGGCCGTGAAATGGGCTACATGGGGCCCGGCTTGCCGGGGCAGCGTTCGGTTCTGGTCGAAGAAGACCGGGTGTTTGTCGAAGACCTGTGGGGCATTCCGAAGGGCACGCTGAAGACTGAAGTCGGCAACGGCACGATCGATATGTTCACTCGCATGGCTGCGGGCGAGATCAAGGCGTGCTGGATTATCTGCACGAATCCGGTGGCGAGCGTCGCGAATCGTCAGACCGCGATCGCTGGTTTGCGCGCCGCGGAACTCGTGATTTCGCAGGACGCCTTCCTCGACACCGAGACCAACCGATACGCCGACGTGCTGTTGCCCGGCGCATTGTGGGCCGAAGCCGAAGGCGTGATGATCAACTCCGAGCGCAACCTGACGCTGATGCAGAAGGGCATCGAAGCGCCGGGCGCCGCGTTGCCGGATTGGCAGATCATCGCGCGTGTCGCGTGTGAAATGGGTTTCGCCGATGCGTTTACCTACGCAAGCGCCGAAGAAGTTTTCGCGGAAATCACTCGCTCATCGAATCCGAAAACGGGTTACGACCTGCGCGGCGCGAGCCATCGCCGTCTGAAGGAAACGCCGTTGCAATGGCCGCTCGCCGCCGACGATGGCGCCGACCGCAATCCGGTTCGCTACATCAACGACGGTGTCAACCAGACGCTGAAGAAACTGCCCGACGGCAGCCTTCCGCGGCTCGTGTTTCCGACCGCAAGCGGCAAAGCTGTGTTCTTCGCCCGCGCCTTTGCAGCCCCGGCCGAGTTGCCCGACCGGGAATTTCCGATCGTGTTGAATACGGGCCGCTTGCAGCATCAATGGCACACCATGACCAAGACCGGCAAGGTCGCGATGCTCAACAAGCTGAACCCGGGCCCGTTCGTCGAGATCCATCCCGAGGATGCCGCCGCGCTCGGCATCAAGGCCAAAGACCCGGTTGAAATCCGTTCGCGCCGCGGGCGTGCCGTGCTGCCGGCGGTCGTTACGGAGCGTGTGCAAGCAGGGAACTGCTTCGCGCCGATGCACTGGAACGACGTCTTCGGCGACGACCTGTGCATCAACGCCGTAACGAGCGACGCCATCGATCCGGTCTCGCAGCAACCCGAACTCAAGTTCTGTGCGGTCGCGCTCAGCCCTGTCGTGGTCGAAACCATCGGGCCGGTGGTTTCGAATGCGGACGACGAGACGCTGAGCGACGCGCCCATGGTTACAGCCGGCGCTGCTCCGGCAAGCGCTATATCGGCGAACGCCGAGGATCTGGACATGCCCCGTATCGATTCACTCACTCGTCTGTTGCAGCTTCCGTCGACACCTGCGCCGTCGTTGACCGATACCGAGCGTGCGTATCTGGCCGGTTTCGTCAGTGGCCTGCGTTCGACGGAAGGGTTGGGCATCGACAGCGTGCCGGTCCTGCCGGGCAGCGCACCGTTTGATTCGGCGAGCCGCTTGTACGTGGATGGTTTGCTGGCCGGACTCTATAGCCGCAGTGGGACCCAGGCGGCCGTACCAGCAGTCGCGCTCGCCACGGTGCCCTCTGACGAGGCACATGCATCCAGTGTGCGCATCTTGCGCGTGCGACCCAAAGTCACCTTGCTTTGGGCCTCGCAAACCGGCAACACCGAATCGCTCACCGAACGTTATGCCACGCGTCTGATGGAGTCGGGCTTCGAAATCCGCACGTCATGCATGGCGGACTATCAAGCCTCGGCGCTCGCGAAAGCGCAATATGTGCTGCTCATGTCGAGCACTTTCGGCGATGGCGATCCGCCTGACAACGCACAAAGTTTCTGGAGCGAACTGGTCAGCGATGCAGCGCCGCGTCTCGAAGGGCTACGCTACGCCGTGCTCGCGCTGGGCGATCGCAATTACGATCAATTTTGCGGCCACGGCCGCCGTCTGGATGAACGTCTCGCCGCTCAAGGTGCGTTGCGTTTGATGGATCGCGTCGACTGTGACAGCGAGTATCAGGAGAATGCTGACGCGTGGCTCGAAGGCATCATCGTGCGCATCAAGGAAGAAGATGCGGCGCTGCATGCGGTGCCGCGAGGCGGCATGATCAACGCCGTGGTGCCCGGCGCCGTGCCGACCAGGACGCGTCCGGCCGCATCGCGTCTCGTCAGGAACCTGCAACTGAACAAGCAGGGCGCCGCGAAGGATACACGCTACTTTTCGTTGAGCACCGGCGACTCGGGCCTCGAATACGAAGCCGGCGATGCGCTGGGCGTATGGCCGAGCAATTGTCCCGAACTGGTCGATGAATTGATCAGCCTGAGCGGTTTGAGCGCCGACGCTGCAGTGAACGTCTCCGGCGTGGGGGACATGCGTCTCGCCGACGCACTCGGCAAGCACTACGAGATCGCGCGTCCCAGCCCTGACTCACTGGCATTCATCGCGGCGCGAAGCAGCAACGGCGCATTGCGCGATCTGTTGACGCCGGCGCGCAAATCCGATCTCAAACACTGGCTGTGGGGCCAACAACTCGCCGACGTGCTCCACGAATTTCCCGTAGACCTGACGGCCACAGAATTGACCGGCATGCTCAAGCGCCTGCAGCCGCGTTTGTATTCGATTGCATCGAGCCCGAAGGCACATCCTGGCGAAGTTCATCTGACGGTGGCCGCGGTTCGCTACAGCAATGGCCGCCGCCATCGCAAGGGCGTGTCATCGACGTTTCTCGCCGACCGCGCCGGTGACGTGAATGTGCCGGTATTCGTGCAGAAATCCGCACACTTTCGGCCTCCCCATGTTTCGAACACGCCGATCATCATGGTCGGTCCCGGCACGGGCGTTGCACCGTTCCGCGGCTTTCTGCACGAGCGGCGTGCACGCGGCGACAAGGGACGCAACTGGCTGTTCTTCGGCGAACAACACGCGGCCACGGATTTCTACTATCGCGACGAACTGGAAGCAATGCGCGACAGCGGTGTGCTGACCCGCCTGGATGTCGCTTTCTCGCGTGATCAAACGGAGAAGGTTTACGTGCAGGACCGCATGCGCGAGCAGGGTGCGCAACTGTGGGCATGGCTCGAAGAAGGTGCGCATTTTTATGTCTGCGGCGACGCAAGCCGAATGGCGAGAGACGTCGACGCGACGCTCAAGCAAGTGGTTGCTCAGCACGGCGGCATGAGCGAAGAAAAAGCCGCTGATTATGTGAGCTGTTTAGCGCAGGAAAAGCGCTACGTACGCGACGTTTATTGATTTTCAAAGCGACCGGCTCAGACGCGGTATCACGGTTTAAGAGAGTACGCAGTCAAGCTTGGAATAAGGACCCGGATGGCATGGAGATTGCATGTCAAAACCGGTATTCAATATCGTGGCCATTCCGGTGCGCGGTGCCTCAGCGCCGTGTACCAGGTAAGCGAACAACCAGCAAATGTGAGGATATCTAATGAAGAACGTGATGAGCTCTCTAAAGAGCGGGGATTGGCGCGCGTTGGTGGCGTGTTTCCTCTATTTCGACACCGGCTTCACTGTCTGGGTGCTATACGGGCCGCTCGCGCCGTTCATCAGCAAAAGCGTTGCAATGACGCCTGCACAGCAAGGTTTGCTGGTCGCCGTGCCGGTGCTGTCGGCAGCGATTCTGCGCGTGACGCTCGGCAATCTCTATCAATCCGCTCATGGCAAACGCATCGCGCTGATGGGCGTATTGCTGTCGGCGGTGCCGACGATCGTACTGCCGTTGTTGCCGTTCGTGCCGTCGTACACCTTGCTGCTAGTGCTCGGCGTGTTCCTCGGCGTAGGTGGCGCGAGCTTCGCGGTGGCGCTGCCGATGGCCGGTAGCAACTATCCGCCGAAGGTGCAGGGCCTCGTGCTGGGTCTGGCCGCAGCCGGCAACATCGGCGCGGTGCTCGACGGTTTCCTGTTCCCGCAACTGGCAACGCACTACGGCTGGCAAATGGCGACCGCCGGCGCACTGCCGTTGCTCGCGATTGCCGCGATCACGCTGTACTTCTGGGCCAACGATTCCGGTATCAAATCCGGCAGCGTGCTGCGCGCGTTCGGCAGTTTCGCGGTGACGCTCGCTGGTTTGATCGTACTCGTGCTGCTGGTCGAAGCGGGTATGTTCGGTTCCGGCAAGACCGGTGTGCTGCTGTTGCCGGTGATCGGTGCGCTGCTGGCGATCGCGGTGCTGCCCAAGCGCTATCGCTCGGTGCTGTCTGAGCGTGACACGTGGGCGATCATGCTGGTGTACAGCATCACGTTCGGGGGTTTTGTCGGCATGTCGTCGTATGTTTCGCTGCTGCTGACCAACCTGTATCAGCTGTCGAAAATTGACGCCGGCCTGTTCATGGCGCTGCTTGCCGCAACCGGCGCGATCGTGCGGCCGCTCGGCGGCTTGATTGCCGACAAGGTGTCGGGCGTGCGCGCGCTGACCTTCCTGCTCGCGGTCATTTCGCTGTGCGACTTCGTTTTTGCCGCCGCCATGCCGTCGATGCTGGGCGGGATTGTGCTGCTGCTGTGTCTGTACGTGGCCTTCGGTCTGGGTAATGGCGCGACCTTCCAGCTGGTGCCGCATCGCTGGGCCGGCCGCACCGGCTTGATGTCGGGCATCGTCGGTGCGGCGGGCGGGATCGGTGGATTCTATCTGCCGGTCGTGATGGGCATCGCGAAGGAAAGCACGGGCAGCTATCAGATGGGCTTCGCGACTTTCGGCGCGCTGGCGGCTTGCGCATTCCTCGCGATCGTCGCGCTGCGCCGTCCGTGGATGGCGTGGTCGATGCATACCAACGTGATGCATACGCACGCAACGGAGTAATGCAATTCGGCGTCCGCGCCGAGGCGTGTCTGCCGATGGCGGCCACGCGGTGCGGATGCCGGCTGGCGCGAAGGGGTCAATCGAATCATAAGCAGAAGACATGAGCGTTACGAAAGATCGGGTTCAAGCACCACCGTCCGAAGCGGACGTCTCCAGCGAGGTATTGAGCTCGTTGATCAACATGGCGGGGCGTCAACGGATGCTGTCGCAGCGCATCGCGTTGCAGTCGATGTTGGCGTTTCAACAGTTCGACGGTGCATTGGCGATTGCGCGGGAGACCTTGCGGACGTTTTCGGACAGCCACACCGCGCTGGTGCAAGGCCGCGACGGCATGCCCGGACTGTTCTCGCCGGCGCTGCGCGAGGCTTTTCACGGCAGCGGGAACGTTGCGAAGAAGATCGCGGACTTTATCGCGCTGGCCTCGGTGGCGCTGGAGGCGATCGAACGCGGCTCGCCGCGCGCCAATGAAGCGCTGAACGCGTTGATCGGTTCCGTCGATCCGTTGCTGACGCATCTGCACGCCGTGACCGCTGTCTACGAGCAGGAAAGCCGACGCATTGCGCGGGCACAGAAGAAAGGCCAGCAGGATCTCATCGAGCGGATCAAGGCGATCGCGAAGGAAGCGCATATCGTCTCGTTCAACGGCCAGATTGTGGCGAGCCGTTCGAATGTGACAGGCCGGGAGTTCGCCGTGATAGCGGGCGTGATGACTTCCATCACCAGGGAACTTGAGGCTGTGGTGAGCGCGTTTGTGCAAAAGACTTCGGCGGGGTAAGCGAGCGCCTGTTGCGATCTGTTTCGCTGTCCTTCAGCGGGAAAGCATTTGCTTGCGCAAAAAAAACGCAGGTAAATACTTGCATGTTGCCGGTTGCAAACCTAATATGCAGTCAGGAGGCTGCATATGACGATATCATCTGACACACCCAAAGACGCGTCGACTGACCGCATCGAGAAACAGATTCTGCTGAAGGCGCCGCGCTCGCGAGTGTGGCGCGCGGTGTCCAACGCCGAGGAATTCGGCCAATGGTTTGGCGTGGATTTCGGCGGCAAACAGTTTGTGGCCGGCCAATCCGTCCAGGGCAACATCACCTATCCGGGTTATGAGCATTTGGTCATGGATGTGCTGGTCGAGCGGATCGAGGCCGAACATCATCTTTCGTTTCGCTGGCATCCGGCAGCGGTCGATGTGTCAATCGACTACTCGCCCGAGCCCACCACGCTGGTCGTATTCGAGCTGAGCGAGGTCGATTCGGGCACGTTGCTGCGTGTAGTCGAATCGGGCTTCGATCAAATTCCCGCGGCACGCCGCGCGGAAGCGTTCCGCATGAATAGCGGCGGGTGGGAACAGCAGTTGGTCAACATCGAAAAGCATGTCGCCAAGGGGTAAGCCGGCTGTGAGCAATGCGCGAGTAAAGGCGGCCATGCTGCGAAGTTCCGCGCAGATTTTTGCGGCGCTCGGCGACGAAACGCGATTGCGTCTGATCGCCGTGTTGTGTGCGGGCAGTGCGATGTCGATCGCGCAGTTGACCGCCGGAACGGAGGTTACGCGGCAGTCGGTCACGCAGCATTTGCAGGTGCTTGCCAATGCGGGCCTCGTGCGCGACGTCAAGGTGGGCCGTGAACGCCTATGGACGTTCGAACCGGCACACCTCGACGAAGCGCAGCGCGCGCTCGAAGCGATCTCGCAGCAGTGGGATCACGCGTTGCTGAGGCTGAAGGCGGCGGTGGAGGGGGACTGAGTCCTCAGAACTTGTGCCGCAGCGCGAGCCGCACGGCGACCTGATTCCCAGTCGACGACGGCGCCTGCACACCCGGAATGAACGCGTTGTCGAGAATCGAGTTGGTGGAGTCGCCCGCGACCTTCTGATACTCGCCCTGCACATAAACGTCCGTGCGTTTGGACAGGTTGTAATCCGCCATCAAACCGACCGAGTGAATCTTCGGCTTCGCGCTGCCTGTCGACGCATCGTAGTTCTCCATCGTGTACACATACTGCGCGCCGATAAAGAAGGCCGGCGTGAACTGGTATTTACCGTTCACTTCGAAGTTCTGGTACTTCAGCGTATTCAGGCTGACGCCTGATGCCGCCAGCGGGATGCCGATATAGCCGTTGCCGGTCGGATCCTTATAGTTGGAGTTGGTGTAAGCAAAACCGGCGGTTGCCGAACCGAACGTGTAGTTGATGCCGGCGCCGAACACCCGCATGCGCCCGGCGATAAAGCTCGCGTCGTTCGCGGTAATCGCGCCGGTCGAACCCGCGCCCGGATTGTTCGCCTGCAGGTACGCGGCTGCAATCAGCAGGCCGCCGTTCGCATACTGGCCACCGAAGCTATAGGCGCGGTTGTTCGCGAAGTTCGTGTCGTTGCTGAAGCTGTACACGCCGCCGAACTGGAAGCCCGCGATTTCCGGGCTCGCGTACTTCACGCTGTTGCCGAGACGGAACGAGTTGTCCGTGTTGTCGTTGTCGTACGGGTGCGCAAACAGGTAGCCGGCCCAGTTACCGTTGGCGGTGGTCTGCGCAAGGTAATCGACCACTGAATCGTACTGGCGCCCGAACGTGACCGTGCCGAACCGGTTGTCGCTCAAGCCCACATAGGCCTGGCGGCCGAACATGCGGCCGCCCTGGCCGAGCCGCCCTGAGCTCACGTCGAAGCCGTTTTCCAGCTGGAACACGGCCTTCATGCCGCCGCCCAGATCTTCCGAGCCCTTCATGCCCCAGCGGCTGCCTTGCGCATAGCCGCTTGCCATTTCCCAGACTGCGCCGCGCCCGGCGTTGTTGGTGTAGTCGATGCCTTCGTCGAGCACGCCGTACAGGGTCACGCTGCTTTGCGCGAAGGCGGACGGGGCCGCCAGCGAGGCAAGCACGGTGAATGCTGCGGCGGCGATGACATTCTTTTTCATTGTGAGCTCCAGACTTTGGTAGTGAGTGACCCCAGTGGGTCGAAACGGGGTTCGACCGCTTGCAAAGGCCGCTGCGTTTGGCAAAGCCCGGATTCTGCTATTCGAGATGGGATTCGCGTATGAGGCACATCCCTGGATAAACGTGATTTTTTCGAATGTTTGTCCCGCGAATTATTCGCTTGTGGTGCGCCGTGCCCCAGAGAAAAATTCCGTCCATGCACCTTTGGCATGAAGGCGATAGCCGAAGGCAATGCGCCACCGCACCAGGTTTTCAGGAGACGACATGCGACTCGATCGGAATTTTGCTAACGGCTGCTTTATCGACGCGGCAAGCGACGATCTCATCGCCGTCACCAACCCCGCTACCGAAGCCGTGATTGCCCACGTCACGGGCGCTACCGAAGCCGAGGCCATCGCCGCGGTCGACGCCGCAGCCGCCGCGCAGAAGGGCTGGCGCAAGCTGCCTTCGGCCGAGCGCGCGGTCTATCTGCACAAGCTCGCCGACGCGCTCACCGAATGCGCGCCCGCCATCGGTGCGGCGCTCGCGCTGGAGTCGGGCAAGAGCGTCGCCGACGCCACTAACGAAGCGATCTACGCCGGCCAGATCACCCGCTACCACGCCGAATGGGCGCGCCGCATCGAAGGCGAGGTGATTCCGAGCGACACGCCCGACGAGAACCTCGTGCTGCATCGCGAGCCGATCGGCGTGGTCGCATGCCTGATCCCGTTCAATTACCCGGTCTATACGTTCATGCGCAAGGTGGCGCCCGCGCTGATCGCCGGCAATACCGTGGTGGTGCGCCCGAGCAACAACACGCCGACATCAGCGTTCGAGATCGCAAGAGCGGTTGAGAAGGCAGGGTTGCCGGCCGGCGTCGTGAACATTCTCGCAATGAATCATGCAACCGCCGAGGCGCTTTGCACGCATCCGAAAGTCGGCATGATCACGCTGACCGGCAGCGTCGGCGCGGGGCGCAAGGTGCTCGAATACTGCAAGGCGAACATCGCCAAGCCGTCGCTCGAACTGGGCGGCAAGACGCCCGCCATCATCCAGGCGGATGCGGATCTCGAGAAGGCCGCGCGCGATCTGGTCGCATCCAAAACCACTCACTGCGGGCAGCTTTGCACGGCGATCGAACGCGTCTACGTGCAGGAAAGCGTGCATGACCGTTTCGTCGCGCTGCTGAAGAAGCACATGAGCGCGGTGGAAAGCGGTGATCGCAGCGAACAGCCGTCGCTGATGGGACCGCTTGTCAACGACGCGTCGCGCCAGTCGATTCACGGGATGGTCGAACGCGCGATCGCGGCGGGCGCCACGCTCGAAACCGGCGGCAGGCTGCCGCAAGGCAAGGGCTTCTTCTATCCGGCCACGCTGCTGTCGAACTGCCGTCAGGACATGGAAATCATTCAGGAAGAAACTTTCGGTCCGATTATGCCGGTCGTCAAATACCGCACGCTCGACGAAGCCCTGGAGATGGCCAACGACCATCAGTTTGGTTTGTCGTCGGTGCTCTATACCGAGAACTATCGCAGCGCGATGAAGATCGCCAACGGCATCGAGGCAGGCGAGCTGTACGTGAACCGTACGCCGGCCGATCCGTATCAAGGTTTCCATGCGGGCTGGAAACGCTCGGGTCTCGGCGGCGACGACGGCAAGCACGGCATGCTCGAATTCACGCAGACCCGTCTCGTAGTCATGAAGTACTAAAGCTGAAAAGCTGAAACCGGCGCGTGCCGCGCGATTCGGAGTAGACGGCACGCGTTGTTTTGAAACCCGTAGAAACGCAGCGAATCCGCTGCACTTATAAAAATATTTGAAGATCCGGCGGCCCGGCCAACCGGCGCTGTGTCTTCCAGGAGCGCTCACGTGTCATCTCAGTCCGTTCAAACCACCGCTTCGCTCGCCTCAAGCGCCGCGGAAACCGCTTTGCAAGCCAACAAGGCTCAACGCTACATCCAGCTCATGTTGCTGGTCGTCGCGGCCGGCGCGATTTACCCGATTCTGTATCTGCGGCAGGTCTATCAGCCGACGATGCTCGAAGTGTTTCACATCACCGATAGCCAGCTCGGCTATCTGTACTCGTCGCTCGGCACGATCTTTCTGCTGAGTTACTTGCCGAGCGGCTGGCTCGCCGACCGGATCGCGCCGCGCCTCCTGATCTGCTTTTCGCTGATCGCAACCGGCGTGCTCGGCCTGTGGTACTCGACCGCGCCGTCGTTCCAGATGCTCATGCTGATTTTCGGTGGTTGGGGTTTGACGACTGGGTTGACCTTCTGGGCTGCCGTTATCAAGCGCGTGACGATGATCGCCGGCACGCACGAGCAGGGCCGCTTCTTCGGTTTGCTCGATGGTGGACGTGGCCTGATCGAAGCCATGCTCGCGACCATCGCGATCACGCTGTTCGCCTGGTTCACGCAGACGAGAGGCGAACCGGTGGCGGCTGGTTTCAAGCTGGTCGTCTACATGTACGCGTTTCTGTGCATCGCGCTTGGCGTGGTGCTTGCACTCGTCAAAGACCCGCAAGGCGCTAAGGACGCGGCCGTCAACCGCGCCACGAAGAAACGCAGCAACGTGCTGGTCGATCTGAAAACGCTCGCGTCGATTCCTGAGTTGTGGCTGGTCGCGGCTATCGTGTTCTGCGGTTACCAGGTGTTCTGGGCTACTTACAGCTTCTCCGCGTATCTGCACGAAGGCGAGATCGGCTTGACGGTGGTGATGGCCGGCACGATCACTACGCTCAAGCTGTGGATGCGCCCGATCGGCGGCATCGGCGGCGGCTTTCTCGGTGACCGTTATTCGAAGGTCTCAGTGCTGGTGATCGCGCTCTTCCTCGCTGCACTGTCGCTGCTGGGTCTGATGGCGGCGCCGCGTATCTCGAGCCACGTGCTGCTGGTGTTCCTCGTGTTGTTTATCGGCATTCTGACTTACGCGATTCGCGGGCTGTACTGGTCGCTGCTGGATCGCTGCAATATCCCGGTCGAAACGATGGGCCTCGCCATCGGCCTGATCTCCGTACTCGGCTATTCGCCCGACGTGTTCCTGCCGTTGATCAATGGCTATCTGACGCAGAACTTCCCGGGCGTCTTCGGTTACCAGCTTTACTTCGGCTATGTGGCCGGAATGGCGGCGCTCGGCGGCTTTGCCGGCCTCGCGCTGAGAAACATGCTTAGCAAAAAAGGGGTTGCGTAAATGAAAGTCGTCTCGCTCGAAACGCATATCGTCGCCGTACCGCCGCCGCACGTGGGCGGCATGTACTGGATCTTCGTCAAGCTCAAGACCGACTGCGGTATTGAAGGCGTCGGCGAAATCTATTCGGCAACGTTTCACCCGAAGGCGATGACCCACATCATCGACGATGTATTCGGCCGCTATCTGCTCGATAAGGATCCGCACCATATCGAGCGGCTCTGGCGCGAAGCGTATTCGAGCGGTTTCACGCAACGCCCCGATCTGACGATGATGGGTGTGGTCAGCGGGCTGGAAATGGCGTGCTGGGACATTATCGGCAAGGCGGCGAACAAACCGGTGTACGAACTGCTCGGCGGCATAGTGAACCAGCGTCTGCGTTCGTACACCTACCTGTATCCGAAGAACAGCCGCGGTGAATACGACTACGACGATCCCGATCTCGCCGCCGAATGCGCTGTTGAGAACGTGAAGCGTGGTTTCACTGCGGTGAAGTTCGATCCGGCGGGGCCGTATACGGCTTATTCGGGGCACCAGTTGTCGATGGAAGTGCTCGACCGCTGCGAGACTTTCTGCCGCCGCGTGCGCGAGGCCGTCGGCAGCAAGGCCGATCTTCTGTTCGGCACGCATGGGCAGATGGTGCCGTCGTCGGCAATCCGGCTCGCCAAACGCCTCGAAAAATACGATCCGTTGTGGTTTGAAGAACCGGTGCCGCCGGGGCAGGAAGGCGCAATGGCGCAAGTCGCGCAGCACACGAGCATTCCGATTGCCGCGGGCGAACGCCTGACCACCAAGTATGAATTTTTCAAGCTCCTCGAAGCGGGCGCGGCATCGATTCTGCAACTGAACGTGGCGCGTGTGGGCGGCCTGCTCGAAGCGAAGAAAGTCGCGGCGATTGCCGAGGTGTATTACGCGCAGATCGCGCCGCATCTGTACAACGGGCCGATCGGCGCGGCCGCCAGCATTCAGCTCGCGGCCTGCACGCCGAACTTCCTGATTCAGGAAAGCATCGGCACGTGGGACGGTTTCCATGCGGCAGTGTTGAAGAAGCCGATTCAATGGGAAGACGGCTACATCATTCCGTCGCAGGAACCGGGTTTGGGCGTGGAGTTGAACATGGACGTCGTTCGGCAGCACACGCCGTACACCGGCGAGCGTCTGCATCTGCAGATGGCAGCACTTCCTGCCGACGTGAAGGATCTCGCGCCGGCCAAGGGTTGAGGCCGGCCTGACGCAGCCGGGTTTCAAGCTGTGGGTTTCAGGTTGTTTTACGCATTCAATGGATTGGGCGCCGCTTGGCGACATAGAGCATGAACTACGATTACATCATCGTCGGTGCTGGTTCGGCGGGCTGCATTCTCGCCAATCGCCTCTCGGCGTCGGGCCAATATTCGGTGCTGCTGCTCGAAGCGGGCGGCAAAGACAGCTCGTTCTGGTTCAAGATCCCGGTGGGTTTCACCAAGACGTACTACAACGAAACCTATAACTGGATGTACTACAGCGAGCCCGAAAAGGAACTCGACAACCGGCCGATCTATTGCCCGCGCGGCAAGGTGCAGGGCGGTTCCGGCTCGATCAACGCGATGATTTACGTGCGCGGCCAGCCGCATGATTTCGACGACTGGGCCGCGGCGGGCAACCCGGGCTGGGCGTTTCGCGACGTGCTGCCGTATTTCCGCAAGCTCGAATCGCATCCTCTCGGCAACACGGAGTATCACGGCGCGGACGGCCCGATCCGTATCTCGCCGATGAAGGATGCAGCCCATCCGATCTGCCACGTGTTCCTGAAAGGATGCGACCAGGCCGGCTACAAGCGCAGCGATGATTTCAACGGCGAACGATTCGAAGGCGCGGGCATCTACGATGTGAATACGCGCAACGGGCAGCGTTCGTCGAGCAGCTTCGAGTATCTGCACCCGGTGCTGACGCGCAAGAACCTGACGGTCGAGCGTGACGTGCTCGCGAGCCGCGTGCTATTCGACGGTAACCAACGGGCAATTGGCGTGAGCGTGACGCAGAACGGCGCGACGCGGCAGTTCATGGCGAACCGCGAGGTGATCCTGTCGGCGGGCGCAGTCGATTCGCCCAAGCTGTTGCAACTCTCAGGTGTCGGCGATAGCGCATTGCTGGCAAAGCATCGTATTGCAATGGTCAAGGAACTGCCCGCTGTGGGACAGAATCTGCAGGACCATCTGTGCGTGAGCTTCTACTATCGCGCGAACGTGAAGACGTTGAACGACGAACTGCGCCCTTTGCTCGGCAAGCTCAAGCTCGGCCTGCAGTATCTGCTGACACGCAAGGGGCCGCTCGCGATGAGCGTGAACCAGTCGGGCGGGTTCTTTAAGGGCAACGACCGCGAAGCGCAGCCGAATCTGCAGTTGTACTTCAATCCGCTGTCGTACCGGATTCCGAAGAGCAACAAGGCGAATCTGGAACCCGAGCCGTATTCGGGCTTCTTGCTGGCATTCAACCCGTGCCGGCCGACGAGCCGCGGTTCGATCGAGATCGCGTCGAACCGTGCGGAAGACGCCGCGAAAATCCGCATCAACGCGTTGACCACGGAGAAAGACATCGACGAAGTGATCCAGGGCTGCGAACTGATGCGCAAGGTGATGGCGTCGCCGGCGTTGAAAGAGATCACGGTCGAGGAAATCTCGCCGGGGCCGCAGGTGAATACGCGCGAAGGCTTCCTGCAGTATTTCCGCGAGCAATCGGGTTCGATCTATCACCTGTGCGGCTCGTGCGCGATGGGCGACGACCCGCGCACCTCGGTGGTCGATGCGCGTTTGCGGGTGCATGGCATTGCCGGCCTGCGCGTGGTCGATGCATCGATCTTCCCGAACATCACGTCTGGCAACATCAATGCGCCGACGATGATGGTCGCGGAGAAGGGCGCCGAGATGATCCTTATGGACGCTGCCATCGAAGCTGCTTTTAAACCCGAAGCGGCAGAGCTGGCTGCGGCCGCCTGACTTCGCCCGGCTCAGCCCGCTTCACCCAACTGCGCCGACTCCGACGAATCGAGCGCGCGCTCGGTCAACCAGATCTCCTGCTGCAGCCAGTCGCGGAACAGCGCGACGTGCGGCAGCTCGTCCTGCTCTGCGCGCGTAACGAGCCAATACGACTGGTGGCCGTCGACGTGCACATTGAGCACTTGTACCAACTGTCCCTCAGCCAGCTCACGCCCAATCATGTGACGATCGGCGATGGTCACGCCGAGTCCGTCGATAGCGGCACGGATCGCGTGATCGAGCAGATCGAATTCGTAACCGCCACGGGTGTCGACGTTTTCGATGCCGGCGGCTTTCAACCAATGCTGCCAGGTGAGATATCGCTGATCGGCGCTCGCGAGCACGTGCAGCAGCGTGAACTGATTCAGATCGATGGCCGCGCGGCCGGCCTGGCGCGCGAGCAACGCGGGCGCGCAGACGGCGATGTGCCGTTCGTTCATCAGCAGACGGTTGTCGAAACCTTCCCACTCACCGTTGCCGAAACGGATGGCGCAGTCGAGCACACCCGATTCGGCGAGGTTGTCGTCGACGCGGGTCGACAGGCTGAGTTCGAGATGCGGATGCGCGTCACGTAGACGTCCAAGACGCGGCATCAGCCAGCGGCTCGTGAACGTGGGTGGCGCGTTGATACGCAGACGGTTGCGGTGGGTTTTCTCCTGCAGGCTGCGGACCGTAAGTTCGATCCGGTCGAATGATTGTTGCAGTGCTTGCAGGAGGATGCGGCCGGCGGCCGAGAGCTCGAGGTGGTGATGGTGACGCTGAAGCAAGGTCTCGCCGAGTTGGGCTTCCAGTTGCCGGACTTGCCGGCTGACCGCGCTTTGCGTCACGTTCAGCAGTTCCGCTGCACGCGTAAAGCTGCCCGTGCGGCCGGCGACTTCGAAGGCTTTCAGCGCGTTCAGCGCGGGCATTTTGCGTTTCAAGGTGGGGCACCCAAGGGTAGGCTGACGCGCAGCGGCGCGGGTGCCTGGTATTTTACTGTGTTGCCCTCGATGTGCTACAGGTGTGCACGTCTTGCGGCCACGATGTGTTCGTGCCGCAAGACGTGCAGCGGCCGTCAATAGGCGATACAGACCGACTTGCTTTCCGTATAAGCATCCACAATGGCCTTGCCGTGCTCGCGTCCGATCCCCGACGCTTTAAACCCGCCGAATGGCATCGCGGGATCGACCATGTTGTGGGTGTTGACCCAGACGGTTCCCGCTTCGATGCCGTCGACCAGCCTCAACGCCTTGTCGAGTTGATTCGTCCACACACTCGCGCCAAGACCATATTCCGATGCGTTAGCCTGAATCAGGACCTCATCGATATCGTCATAAGGCATTGCCACCAGCACCGGTCCGAATACCTCCTCCCTGACCACGGAAAGCGGCTTGCACGCACGATTGGCAATGACCGTCGGGCGGACAAAGAAGCCATCCGCATCAACGGCTGCGTTACGTGACAGGATTTCGCCGCCTTCCTGCCGGCCTTGCGCGATCATTCCCATGACCTTGTCGCGGTGTCGTGCCGAAACCATCGGGCCCATCTGCGTTGCGGCGTCGAAGCCGGAACCTAAGGCAATTCCATCGGCCACTGCGGCGATACCTTGCACCACTTCGTCGTAAATCGAGCGAGCGACGTACAGGCGGGAACCCGCGGTGCAGACTTGCCCGTGATTGAAGAAAATTGCGCCGGCGGCGCCTTCGATCGCTTTCTTCGGGTCGCAGTCGTCCAGGACGATCACGGGGCTCTTGCCGCCCAGTTCCAGCGATACGCGTTTCAGATCGTTAGCGCATTGGCGGCCGATGATGCGGCCTACTTCGGTCGATCCCGTGAAGGTGACTTTGTTCACCAGGGGATGCTTAACTAGCGCTGCGCCAGCGGTCTCGCCACGGCCTGTGACGACGTTGAATACGCCAGGGGGGAAGCCGGCTTCGTGGGCCAGTTCGGCCAGGCGGATCGCCGTTAGAGGCGTTTCTTCCGCCGGTTTCAGCACGACGGTGCAGCCGCATGCGAGGGCCGGGGCGATCTTCCAGACCGCCATCAGGAGCGGGAAATTCCACGGGACGATTGCGGCGACAACGCCCGCTGGGACGCGTTTTGTTGAGGCGTTGTAGCGGGTGCCCGGTGGGAAAGGGATCGACAGGTCGAAAGTCGTGCCCTCGATTTTGGTGGCCCAGCCGGCCATGTAGCGGAGCCATTGGACGCTGCCTGAAACTTCCAGCATCTTTGAGAAGGCTATTAGTTTTCCCTGGTTTAGCGTTTCCAGTGTGGCTAATTCGTCGGTGTGTTGTTCTAGCAGGTCGGCTAGTTTTAGCAGCAGACGTTCGCGAGCGGCTGGCGGCATTCTGCGCCAGGTGTCTGATTCGAAGGCTGCTTTTGAGGTTTTGACCGCGTGGTCGATGTCGGTTTCTGATGCGTCTGGGAGGTGGGCTAGTTCTTCGCCTGTTGCCGGGTTGTAGATGGGGAAGGTTTTGCCTGCGGCGCTTGGGGTTTTTTCGCCGTTGATGAACATGGTGGTTGGCAGCTTTGCTGTTTGGATTTTCTGTTCGGGCATGGTTTGTCTCCGGCGGGGTTGGATTGGTGGTGCTATTCGGTTGGCGCTTTCGGGTTTGTCTTGCTGCTTGCCTGCGGCGGTGCCTTTCCTTGTTTTGTTAGTGGTCTATTAGCGTTCCCCCTGTGCGGGGGGCACCTACTTTTCTTTGCCGCCGCAAAGAAAAGTAGGCAAAAGAAAGCGGCTCAAACCACGCCTGCTAAGCGGGGCCCGCAGCTCGCAAACGGTAGTGGTGCATCTGGAATCTGTGTTCTCGTACATTCGGCATTCGTGACAAGGGAGTCATACTTCCCGACTCGCACTTTGTGCTCGTCGGAAGAGTCTGCCTGGCGGGAGTCATGGTTTAGGTGCCCGCGGTGCACCTTTCTTTCGGACCAGTTGGTCGTTAATGTGCCGGCACATGTCAGGTTCGTAATCGCGCTCAGCGCATACAGCACGATGAATCCGTCGCCGAAAAAGTAGGGCGTTGTCGATAACGTTGCTCCCAACACCATCCCGATGTGGTGTGCCACGCCCGGACAACCCGCGCTCAATGCGCCGCGCGATTTTCTCCGCAGCTTCATGAGCGCCGGAATCGTCAGGCAGTCGAGAATCAGAAATATCTTTGCTGCGAGCAGTGCCAGCGTTGGACCGTCCGCGGCTGCGAGGGCTCCAATTAACGCTGCTCGTAGCACGTACAGCACAATCAACATTCGGTTGCTGTTGCCTGAACGGTCGGCGATGAACGCGAGCGCGCAAACGGCACCCACTGAAAGCAAGATCTGCCACATCGGTTGTGTGCCACTCATGCCGCAAATCGCATACAGCTGGAAACGCGCGAGACTGCCGCTCGATAAGCCCGCAAGCAATGCGAGCAGGGCCGTCGCACCGGTCGCGTGGATGGCTCTGCCCGACTGGACCCTGCTTCGATTCGCGTACTGGTTCGGATCGAAATGCTCAGGAGGCAAGGCTGACGCGCGAACAAGATGCTGCCCGTACAACAGCAACACGCCACCCACCACCACAAACAACCCAGCTATCGTGGTGGAATGCTCCAATCCACTCATATACGCCGGCACGATGCCCATCGCACTCATCGCGGCAATCAGGGTCACGGCGGTCGCAAGCGTGGTGTGCGGCCTGGATACACGTGACATCAACAACGGCACGGTCGTCATCGTTGCCAGCGCCAACGCGCTCATCCACAACGCGTTGGTTCGTTGACTGAGACCGGCTTGAGTCACCAGCGTCGCGGCGCCGCTCACGAGCAAGACACAGGCTGTGCCGCTTACGCTTGCAATTAGCCCGCGCGCCGCGCCAGCCACGCCCACCGTTAGTCCGCGTGCTGCACCGCCCATGCCCGCCATCAACACACGTGCAATCCAACCCACACTCGCCCTCAACAAACGTGTAGCCCAACCCCCGCCCGCAATTAACCCGCGTGCCGTGCCCCTTGCATACGCAATCAGCCCGTGTACCGGACCGTCCGCGTCCGCACTCAGCATGCGTGCCGCGCCGCCTTCACTTGAAGTCAGCCGGCGCGCCACGCTGCACGCAGTCGCGGGTCGCACGTATGACGCGTCGGTCACGCGTGCAGCAGCGGGCCGCGCGCCACGTATCTTCGGATCAGCGCTTGCAGCAGCCATGATCCGCGGACTTGCCGTCTTCGACGCTGTTCTGGTCGCGCTCGGACGGTAAGTCCATCGTCGGGTTCGCAGAGAAGAAGTTGTTCGGCTTGAGCGTGAAGCCGGCGTATTCCACCGGCATCACGGGGAAGTCCTCGGGTTTGCACACGTGCGTGTGGCCAAAGCTGTGCCACAAGACGATGTCCTCGTTCTCGATGTTGCGGTTCGCCTCGATGTAGCGCGGCAAACCGTCGCCGCCCGCGTGCTGGTTCGGATAGTCGCCGCTCGCGTAGCGCTCGGCCGGATCGAATGGTGTGACCCACACGTGACGTGTCGCAAAGCCGCCGCGTTGACGGACCTTCGAGCGCTCGTCGGCCAGCATCAGCGGGGAGTCGTTCACGATCAGCTTGTAGCCAGGATTCGCGCCGACAGCGTTCTTCACGTTCGGGTTGGTCACCTTCCAGTAACGTCCCGTGCTGCCGTTCGCCATGCGCGCGGCTTCGCTCTCGGTCTTGAACACGCGTTTGGTGGTGTCGAAGACGTTGCCGTACGGATTCGTTTCGCCCATCGGACGCGGCACGAATTCGTGTTCGGTCACAGTGTTGCGTTCTCCGTCCACCATCATGTGCATCCGGGCATTAAAGAAGTGCTGATGGGTCGGGCCGCCAAGGTTTTCGGTGATCATACCGCCCCACGGATACGTGTCGCCGTCAGCCACCGCCGAGGTTTGTACGATGCCGGTCAGCTTGCATTCGAGCTGGATGGTGCCGTCCTGGTACAGGTACCAGTAGAAGCCGTAGTCGTAATTGCCAACCGTCGCGAAGAATGAAATCACGAGGCGTCGCGAGCGGCGCATTTCGAAAACGCCGGTGCGAAACTCGTAGTGCTTCCACAGGGTGCCATAGTCCTCTTCGTGCATGCACACGGCGTTCTTCATCACGAACGCATTGCCGAAATCGTCGGCGGAAGGAATGTCGAAATAGCGGATCGTGCCGAGGCAATCGCAACCGAGTTCGAGTTGGTTCGCCAGTTTGCCGAGGCCGTACTCACCGGCATCGAATGCGCTCTTCCAGTAGTGATTCGTGCTCGGGTCGGAGTAGGGCACGCACATCTCCGTCACGCTCGCACGGTAAATGATCGTCCGCGCATTCTTGCCGTCGTCCCACGACAGTTGATGCAGCACCAACCCTTCGCGCGGCGTGAAGCCGACGCGGAAGTTCCAGTTCTGCCAGCTCACGTGCCAGCCGTCGATCTTGAAGCTCGGGCCCTCGGGTTGGCTGATCGACAGCGGTTTGAGCGTGTTGCGCGGCTCGCCGAGGCTCGGTGTGTCGTAGTTGTGCTTCGCGCGCGGAATCGGAATGATTCGGCCGTCGTCCACCAGTTCAATCACTCTCTTCTCGAGCAGATCGACCACCGCCACCACGCCCTCGATCGGATGCGCGTAGCCGTTGTCGGTCACGGTCTCGCGGTAGTAGCTCACGCAACGCACGAGGCGGCGGCCGTTCTCGTTCTCGCGGTCGAAGCAGCCGGCGGAAAACGGATCGACCTGGACGCGCTCCAGATCCTTCTCGGTGAGGCCGCGCTTCATGACCGCAACGCGCCAAGCGTCGTCGCTTTTGACGATCTGCTCGGCGTTCATGAAGTCTTCGATCATGATCGGCGGCTGACCAAATGGCGCCTGATCGAATGGCAGCACGTTGCGCGAGGCAATTTTTTTCTCTCTCAGGTCCACATGGAATTCGGTGGTCGTGCCATTCGTGCGATCGATTGCGAGGACGAACGCCGTGCGCGAAAAATATTCACCAGTCTTGAATGCGACGACTTCAGCCTTCGACGGCTCGCGCAATTCGACCATCGGAAAACGGACGTGCCCGTCGAGATTGTCGGCGGCCTTCACCAGATCGCAGGCAAGCTGCATTTCGTCCGGACTCAGCGGATCGAGCGGATGAACGGGGGCGTGAGCGGCGTTCGTGGCATTCGTGTTCATAAGATTCCCGTAAGGAGTGTGCTGGACCGGACTGCGCGCGAGGCTGGGTGAAACGCGTCGAACGCTGAGTCGATGGCAAATCGTAGGAACCCAATAATATTTTCGCGCTTGCCTATCGCGCCAAATGAACGATAAAGTGCGCCAGGAGGAAGGACACGGCAGCACACTAGCGAAGACTTGAGAGGAGACGCTCAGCATGAAAAAAGTCACGCTCAACGGTAGTTTCCCTATGATCCGCGCTGCGGTGATGGGACCGGTTGTGCGCGCACTCGATGCATCAGGCGCCAATTGCGACGCGCTGCTCGAAGCGTTCGGCATGAGCCGCAAGCTCCTGTCGAATCCCTACGAAATCCTGCCGCTTACGCGTTACGTGACAGCTTTCGAGCGCGCTGCTGAAGTACTCGGCGAACCGTCGCTCGGCTTGCGTCTCGGCAGCGAATTGCAGGTGACGGAGCTCGGGCCGGCGGGTCTCGTGTTTCTATCCTCGCCAACCTTGAATGCGGCAGTGCGCAAGTTCTCGCTCGCGCTCGCGTCGTGGCAGAACACCACGACCTGTGAGTTGCTGCGCGATGGCGAATGGCCGGTATGGACCTATCAGATCGCCAATCCGCAAATCTGGCCGCGCCGGCAGGACGCGGAATACAGCCTTTCGACGATGTGCCATATGATCCGGGCCGTGCGTGGCGCGGCGTGGAATCCGGCCGAAGTGCATTTCGAACATGCCGCGCCTGCTGACGTCAAACCATATGCACGCATTTTCCGCGTACCGGTGCGCTTTCAGCAGCCTTTCAATGGCGTGATCCTGCGTCCGTCGGATCTCGATGCGCCGCTCAAAAGCGCTGACACGCAAATGGCACGCATGATGGAGCGCCATGCCACCGATCTGATTGCGCGCGATGCAGTGCCCCACAGCATCGCCGACCAGGTGCGCGATCTGGTGACGCGGCGGCTCGCGCATGAAAAGCTGATCGTTGCCGACATCGCGAAAGATCTCGGTCTCTCGCATCGTTCGTTGCAGCGGCACCTGGCCGAGGCGGGGACTTCCGTGCGGCAGATCGTGCGCGAAGAACGGCAGCGCAGTGTGGAAGGACTGCTTGAACGTGAAGGGCTCACCAATGCTGCGATCGCTCGCGCAGTGGGTTATGCCGACGCAACCGTGTTGTGGCGCGCCACGCGTAACTGGAAAAAATAATAAAAGGTGGTGGCGCTGCAGTTGCTTTCATTCTGAAAGCACGTAAAGGCGCAATCCTCACACGAAAATAAAAACTTCCGTTTCCTAACTATTCACCGCGAACCACGGTTCCTGAGACGCTCGCGAGCATTGGCGCAATTTATCGAAAATTTGGCGCAGTTCGCGAAGTCGCTTTATTTTTTAGCTACCTACCATGCGCTCACACCGAAACTTCGAACGTCGGTCAAGCGAGCGTCTGGGCCAGCATTTCCAGGGTTTAGGCGAGTTCCAGACTAGCCAACAAAATAGAGGCAGCGATGAATGAACCCTACTCTCCGACCCGTCTGGTCGACGCGGAGAATCCCGTGGAACTGAAGGGCAATACACTGGGCCTATGGCAGATCGTGTTTCTCGTGATTTCCGCGGCCGCGCCGCTGACCGGCATGCTCGGCGCGGTGCCGCCCGCGATCAGTCTGGGCAATGGCGCCGGTATACCGGGCGCGTTTGTGATTGCCGGCGTCGTGCTGCTGATCTTTAGCGTGGGCTTCGCGTCGATGAGCCGCCACGTGGTGCGCGCCGGTGCGTTTTACGCGTACATCACCGCCGGACTTGGACGGCCGTTGGGCATGGCCGGCGCACTCGTCGCGCTGATGTCGTACACCTTCATCCAGATCGCGCTATACGGACTGTTTGGATTTTTCTGCACGGTGATTCTTTCGCCACTCCTGCACACGGCGATGCCCTGGTACGGTTATTCGCTGATCTGCGTGGCGGTGGTGCAATTCACCGGCATCCGCGGTATCGATCTGAATAGCCGGCTGCTCGGCGTGCTGATGTGTCTCGAACTGGGCATCCTGTTGCTGCTTGCGATTGCAATCGTCGTGCATGGGGGTGGCCCGAACGGCCTCACGCTCGCGCCGTTCGCGCCGGAGCATGTGTTCAGCGGCCACCTGGGCATTGCGGTGATGTTCGCCTTCGCGTCGTTTATCGGTTTCGAAGCGACCGCGATTTACGGCAAGGAATGCCGCGATCCGAAGGTGACCGTGCCACGCGCGACGTATATGTCGGTGATGCTGATTCTCGTATTCTTCGCTTTCGTCACGTGGACGATTGTTTGCGCGTACGGACTGAACGACGTGGTCGCGGTCGCGACGAAGCAGCCGGGCGACTTCTGGTTCATTCAATCCGGCAAGTACCTGGGCGGTGCGGTGACGACTGTGATGAGCTTCCTGCTGCTTAGCAGTATCTTCGCGAGCCTGTTGTCGTTTCATAACACGCTGGTGCGCTATATCCACGCGCTCAGCCTGGAGGGCATCCTGCCGCAAGTGCTCAATCGGGTGCACGAAAAGTACCGTTCGCCGTATGTTGCGAGCTATCTGCAAACGCTCTCCGCGTGCATTCTGCTCGGGCTCTTCATCGCGGCAGGCAGCGACGCGTTCAACATCGTGTTCAGCTGGAGTTCGGCGCTCGGCACGATCGGTATTGTAATGTTGCAAGCAGTGACGAGTTTCTCCGTCATCGCGTTCTTCCGCAAGACGCGCAAGGATACGCGCGTATGGCACTCGTTCGTCGCGCCCCTCATCGGTGGCATCGGCCTGCTGTATATCGGCGTGATTCTCGTGCGCAATCTCGATGCGCTCAGCGGCTCCGATAGCCCGATCGTCAAGTCTTTCCCCTGGATCGTATTCGCGGTGGCGCTCTTCGGCGTCGTGATCGGTCTCATCTTGCGTAAGAAGCGACCGGATATCTACGCGCGCTTCGGGCAGTAATCGAACAGCGCGCAAGGCACCCAGCGCGCGCTAGCTCGCCACGTTCTAACGATCGACTGTGGCCGTTCATTCCTGAGCGGCTGCGGAATGGTGTCGTTCGTTCGGGGCTTCCAGTTTGTTCTTGCTGATTTCACCACTCAACTTCCGGCTAAAAAATATGGCAGACACATTCGTCAAGCGCTCGGCGCTTGCGCTGGCCACCTGCGGCCTCGCGATGGGCGCACATGCGCAATCTTCGGTGACGCTCTATGGCACGGTCGACGCCGGCGTCGTGTACACCACCAACCAGCAAACGACGCTCGCCGACGGCAGCACCAATGGTCACGCGAATTATCAGTTGGCGGGCGGCAATCTGGTGCCGTCGCGTTGGGGCTTGACGGGCGCTGAGGATATCGGTGGCGGCACCACGGTGAACTTCACGTTGGAGAACAGCTTTCTGATCGGCAACGGCGCGATGTTGCAATCGAACACGCTGTTCAACCGCAACGCATGGGTTGGTTTGAACAACGGCACGTACGGCGCGCTGACATTCGGCCGTCAATACGATCCGTTCTCCGACTACATGGGGGCGTACGCATCGAGCAATAACTGGGCGACGCTGTACGGCTCGCATTTCGGCGACGTCGACAACCTCAACGAAGCGTTCAATTTCAACAACTCGATCAAGTACATCAGCCCGAGCTTCGGTGGTTTGACGGTGGGCGGGTTGTTCAGTCTGGGTGGCGTGGCGGGGAATTTTTCGCAGAACAAGGGCTGGGCATTGGCGGCGAATTACGCACAGGGGCCGTTGTCGCTGAGCGCGGGGTATCTCGAGTTGAACCAGCCGTTGCAGGCAGCGTTAGGCGGCACTACCGGGTACATCGGCGACTTCAGTTGCGCGAATGCCGACGCGTCGTATTGTCTGCTGCAGCAGGCGAGCAAGGTGAGGATTTTCGGAGTAGGGGGCTCGTACGCGTTTGGCAAGGCGAGCGTGGCGCTCACCTATACGCATACGCGTCTTTCTCAGAGCCAGTATTTCGCGAGTGCGGCAACGCCTGCGGGGCAAGATATCTCTTTCGACATTGCCGAGTTGAATACGACCTATATGGTCGCGCCGGATTTGCAGCTTGGTCTGGCGTATATTTTCAACGACGCCAAACCGAGCAGCAGCGCTTCGACCCGCGTGCACCAGATCAACCTTGGTGCGGTATATAGCCTGTCGAAGCGGACGGCGGTTTATGCGGTGGCGATCGGACAGAAATCTTCCGGCGCCGGGCTGGGGATCAATCCGTCAACGGGGCAGACGGAGAATCTGGCGCAGATTCCGAATATCGTCAATTCGAACACGGATAAACAACTCTCCGTGATTGTGGGTTTGCGGCACAATTTTTAATTTTTCCTGCGCGGCGCTGGCAAACAGATCAACGGAGCCAACGCCGCGTCCCGACTCACTCAACCTGCCGCGCGGGAAAAAAATTAATCTGCGAGGCGCTTGTCCGAAAGCGCGTTCTGGCAATCCGCCAGCACCTGTTTCACCAGCCGCGCCTGAGGGTCAAGCTCGTCTGTATCGAGAATTTCCTCGACCGCATCCCGCGCCCAATCGGCCTCGACAAATTTCGCGTGCCGCTGCGCAATCTCCAGTGCGGTTGCCGACAACCTGGCGATACTCAACCAGTCTGCTTCCCGGGACCGATAGTCGAGCCACTTATGAGCGGACTGCACGTGAAACGCCGCGTCAGGCCAGTCCTCATTGAGGTAATAAGCGCCCAGGCAGCCGCATGTGAGCCAGCACAACAGCTCCAAACGGTCACGTGGACTCAGATGATGGCGTACATCACTCATGGCGACGCTCGCTGCTGTAATTTGCGTTCCGGTGAGGACGGCAAGCCGCCCTCCGCTTACGTTACACAATATCACGCAGAATTCACGAGCGGCAATGCCTGACTGCCCTGGCGACTCCGACACCACAAACATCATGCGGCAACCCGCAGGCGGCCCGACCCCGCTAGCGCGTAGCGACGATAAACAGCCGCGGGAACGGCAGTAGCACGGTGCCATCAGCCTGGGCTGGATAAGCTCGCGCGATCGCATCCCGGTAGCGCGCGAGGAAGACGCCTTGTTCGCTGTCGTCGAGCTCGGCGAGGAACGGCCTCAGCGCACTGCCCTTGAACCATTCGACGACTGCGTCCGCGCCGCCCGCGAGCGGGTGATGGTAGACGGTGCGCCACACGTCGATCCGTGCGCACTGTGGCTTGAGCAACGCGTAGTACCAGTCGGCGCCGTAGCGCATGGTGCGTTCCACACCCCTCAGCTTGTTCGCCCAGGGGCCGTCCGCCGCGATTTCGCGCAGCAGACGGTGGGCGGGTTCGTCGAGGTTGTCCGGCATTTGCACGGCCAGATTGCCGCCCGGCGCAAGTTTTTTCACCAGCGACGGAAACAGCTGCTCGTGATTCGGTACCCACTGCAGCACGGCATTGGCGAGAATCAGGTCGTAGGGGCCGGGAGCATTCCACGTTTCGATGTCGCTCACTTCGAACTGGAATTGCGGCAGGCGCTTCGCGGCCGCCGCGATCATGTCGGCGGAGCTGTCCATACCGCTGACCGCCGCGCCGGGCAGGCGGCCCGCCAGTGCTTCGGTGGAGTTGCCGGGTCCGCAGCCGATGTCTACCGCCACTCGCACCTCCGTTGCCGGGACCGCCGCTAGCAGATCCCGGACTGGACGCGTGCGCTCGTTTTCGAACAACACGTACTGTTTTGCCTGCCAATTCGTCGATGAAGTCATCTCGCGCTCCTTTGTCCCGATTGCACCCGATTGCCGGACCGTTTTCGCCGACATCCACGCACAGTGTGCGGTGTCGAATCGATCCAATCCGCTCATTCTGTGCGGTGGCGAAGGTAGAGTAAAATGAATTTATCATTCCAATTCCTTCATTATTCTAATGAAAATCGACACGCTCGGCGTACAGGCGTTCGTTGCGATCGCGGATCGCGGCAGTTTTCAAGGCGCTGCCGATTCACTGCACGTCACGCAAACGGCCATTACGCAACGCCTGCGTAAGCTCGAAACGTATCTCGGCGTCACGCTGATCGAACGGACCACGCGTTCCATGGCGCTGACGGAAATAGGGCGCAATTTTCTGCCGCAGGCGCGCCGCTTGTTGGGCGAGCTTGCCGACGCGCTGGTGGAAATTCGTGAGACGGGAGTGGCCCGTCGCGGCGATGTGTCGATCGCCTGCGTGCCGACCGTGGGCGTGCAATATCTGCCACGCATTCTGCAGGCGTATGCCGCGCGCTATCCGCATAACCGCATCAAGATTCTCGATCATGCGTCGTCCGCGGTGGAGGAGGCGGTGCTGCGCCGCGAGGTGGAGTTCGGCATCAATATCGCCGGCGAGCATCATCCGGATCTTGCCAGCGTGCCCTTGACGGAAGACCGCTACGTGCTGATCTGCCATGAGGATCATCCGCTGGCGAAACGGCGGCGCATTGCCTGGCAGCAATTGCAATCGTATCCGCTGATTTTTGCCGGCGAGGTCAGCGGCAATCGCGCATTGCTCGATGTCGCGCTGGAAAAGAGCGAACTGTCGCTGCGCTCGTTTTATGAAGTGCAGCGCAGTTCGACTGCTGTGGGGCTGGTCGCTCAGGGTGTGGGTGCGGCGGTCGTGCCGGCGCTCGCCATTCAGAAGGGTGCGTATCCGACGGTTCGAACGGTTGAGCTCACGCATCCGGTGGTTTCTCGCACGCTCGTACTCGTGGCGCGTAGGACCGCTCAGTTGTCGCCGGCGGCGCAGGCGCTTTACGACATGATTCTTGACCAGGCGACGTTGAAAACGTGATTCCCGCCCCAGCCCTTACAAACACTGCGCCCGCAAACAACTTGCCGCATGACTCAGATCGTGCTCGATCGCGCGTCGCACGCCGGCTGCATCACGCGCCTTCGCGGCGCTCAGCAAATCGTCGTGGGCGTCGTTGAGCGTGGCGGCGAACTGCGCGTCGCCGAACAACAGATTCGAAATCGGCCCAACCTGCAGCCACACCGTTTCGATCAACTCGAGCAAAAGCGGCGAGCCGGCCGCGCGGTAGAGAATCAGGTGAAACGCTTCGTTGGCGTCGAGATAGCCCTTGGCGTCGGCCGTCCGCAAGGCCTGCACCATCTGTGCATTCAGTTTTTCCAGCGTTTCCAGATCGTGCGCGCTGAGATGCGGCACGCCCAGTTCGGCGGCCTGGCCTTCGAGAATCAGGCGCACGCGCAGCACATCGTCGAATTGTTCTTTCGACAGACGCGGCACCGTCACGCCGCAATTGGGCACGTTCACCAGCGCCGATTCGGCCGCAAGGCGCTGCAAGGCGGAGCGCACGGGCATCTCGCCCACTCCGAGTTCGGCTGCGACGTGACGGATCTTGATGCGCTCGCCCGGCACGAAGCGCCCGATCGTCAGCCACTGCCGCAGCGTTTCGTAGGTCTGGTCCTGCAGCGTGTGATGGCGCGAAGTTTTCATAAAGCTCGATGCGGGAGCCGAAAAAAGAGTGCAAAAAGGCCGAAAAAAAGGCGATAGAGTTTAGCGCCGGCTCGCGCTCAGTCAACCTCGATCTGAAAAAGCTCAGATCAGGTCAGTTCCGCAAGGCAAGCGTCGAATGTGGAAACCAGTCTGTCGACGTCCGCCGCCGACGTGTCGGGGCAGACCAGGATCATGTTGTGAAACGGCGTGATCAGCACGCCGCGATTGAGCAGGTATAAGTGCACGATGTGTTCCAGTTCCGGGTCGAGCTGGCGGCCGGCTTCGTCACCGTTGCGCGGCGGCGTCGGCGAGAACTGAAACTCAGTGCGGGCGCCGACTCGAGTCACACACCACGCGATGCCATGACGCGCGATCGCATCCTTCAGACCGGCCTCGATCCGCTCGGCGAGCGCGAACATGTGATCGTAGGCGGCGTCGGTCATGACCTCGGCGAGCGTTGCGCGGATCGCGCTCATCGCCAGCATATTCGCCGTGAGGGTCGTGCCGATGCCGGAGTGGCCGGGCGGTGCGCTGCGCTTGGCGTGCTGCGCGCGGGCCGCGAGTTCCGCGCTGAACCCGTACACGGCACAAGGAAAACCGCCGCCCACCGGTTTGCCGAGAATGAACAGATCGGGTTCGAGGCCGTACGCTCTTGTGTAACCGCCCGGCCCGCAACTGATGGTGTGGGTTTCGTCGATCGCGAGCAGCGTGCCGTAGCGGCGCATGAGCGTTTGCGCTTGCCGCCAGTAGTCCGGCTCGGGCAGCACCATGCCGATGTTGGTCATCGCGGGTTCGGCCAGCACGCAGGCCACGTCGCCATCTTTCAGCGCGTTTTCCAGCGCGGCCAGATCGTTGAATTCGATCACGCGCGTGGTGCCGAGCAGATCGTGCACCTGGCCGATCAGGCTGTCTCGCTGTTGCGGCTTGCCGTCGACGAGATCGACGAACACGTCGTCCACCGTGCCGTGATAGCAGCCGTTGAAGATCACGATCTGTTTGCGCCCGGTCGCCGCGCGCGCCCAGCGCAATGCAAAGCGGTTGGCGTCGCTCGCGGTCATCGCGAATTGCCAGTAGGGCAGCCCGAAACGGCGCGCGAGTTCTTCGCCGACCCACGCGGCGTCTTCGCCCGGCAGCATGGTCGTCAGTCCACGCTCAGCCTGGGCCGCCAGCGCGCGTGCCACGGGCGCTGGCGAGTGGCCGAACATCGCGCCCGTGTCGCCGAGGCAGAAGTCCGCGTAACGATGACCGTCCACGTCGGTAAACGCGGCCCCGCGTGCTTCGTCGACATAGAGCGAGAAGGGCGTCGACCAGTCGTTCATCCAGTGCAGCGGCACGCCGAACAACAGGTGATGCGCGGCGCGCTCGGATAGCGCGCGCGATGTCGGCATGGCTTCGGCAAACGCGCGGCGTTCGCGTTCGACGAGCGCTTGCGCGCGCTCCCAGTTGATGCCTTGGCGAGTATTCAAATCCAGCTTCTCCGATGACGTTTCCATAAACCGCCCGCACTCACACGAGCAGTTGCAGATGCTCGCGCTCCCACGCGGTAATGCCTTGCGAGAAGGTCTCGAACTCCTTTTCCTTCACCGCGCAATAGGCCTGCACGAATTTATCGCCGAGCACGTCCGCGAGTTCCGTGCACTTCAGGAGCGCCTTGAGCGCATCTTCGAGACCGCGCGGCAATTCATATTCGAGGTCGTAAGCGCTTTCGATCATCGGCGCCGACGCTTCCTGCTGCTCCACCATGCCGAGATAGCCACAGGCGAGGGTGGCTGCCATCGCCAGATACGGATTGACGTCGACACCCGGCACGCGGTTTTCGAGCCGCCGGCCGTCCGGTCCGGAGTTCGGCACGCGGATGCCGCAGGTGCGGTTGTCGTAACCCCAACGCACGTTGATCGGTGCTGCGGTGAAGCGCGACAGGCGCCGGTAGGAGTTCACGTAGGGCGCGAACATCGGCATGGCTTGCGGCATGTATTTCTGCAAGCCGCCGATGTAGTTGAAAAACAGCGGGCTCGGCGTGCCGTCGGGAAGTGAAAAGATGTTCTCGCCGGTTTGACTATCGACGATGCTCTGATGAATATGCATCGCGCTGCCGGGTTCATGCTCCATCGGCTTGGCCATGAAAGTCGCGAAAATGCCATGACGGAAGGCGGTTTCGCGCACCGCGCGCTTGAACAGGAACACGCGGTCGGCGAGATCGAGCGCGTCGCCGTGCGAAAAATTGATCTCCATTTGCCCCGCGCCTACTTCATGCACGAGCGTTTCGACACCGAGATGCGTGGTCTCGCAGAAGCGCGACAGGTCCTGGAAGAACGGATCGAATTCGTTGACGGCGTCGATCGAGAACGACTGCCGGCCGGCTTCGCTGCGCCCCGCGCGGCCAAGCGGCGGGCGCAGCGGTTCATGGGGATTCTGGTTCTGCGCGATCAGGTAGAACTCCATCTCCGGCGCAACCACGGGACGCCAGCCTTTTTCCTCATAGAGCTTCAGCACCCGTCGCAACACTGCGCGCGGGGAAATACCGATCGGCTTGCCGTCGAGTCCGACACAATCGTGGATCACCACCGCGACCTGTTCGATCGCCCACGGCACGAGCCGTACCGTGTTTGGATCGGGGATGCAGACCATGTCGGGATCGCTCGGTCCGACAAAGCGCTCGAAATCCGCGAACTCGCCGTTGACGGTGATCATCAGGAGCGCGTTCGACATGTGCATCTTGCCTTCCGAGAGAAACAGGTTCTTCGGCACGATCTTGCCGCGCGCCACGCCCGTCATGTCCGGTATCACGCATTCCACTTCGTGGATGCGGTGATGTTCCAGGAATTCACGCAGGTCGCCGCGTAGGTCGCTTTGCAAGGTTGACTCCAGTCGGTTGATGAAGACGGCGCGAAGCGCGGCTGCAAACCTTGCGCGGACGAGCTGCCTGTTCGGGGAAGCTGGGCGTTTTGCATCATGGGATTTGATCAAATCATGACACGGATTTTTCCTTTTAGGAAATTTGATCAAATATCATCGGTTGATCGAGGGAACCTGAGAATCACCCATGACCGATGCACCGTGCTCGCCACGCCCGTCGCCGGCCCAATGCGTTGCGACCTTGCATACGATTGCCGCCGCCGTCTCCTTGCTGGAGCGGCAGGGGATTGGCGCTGATGTGCTGCTGGCTGGAAGCGGCGTTAGCGAGGGCGATTTGCGTCAGCCGTCTGGGCTCGTCACGCACGCGCAGGAACTCATCGTCTTCGCCAACGCGTTGCAGGCTTGCGGCGATACGCGCATCGGCCTCGACATCGGCCGCGCCATGCATATCTCGAGCTACGGCATTCTCGGTTACGCGATGCTGGTGAGTCCCACGCTTGGCGACGCGCTGCAATGCGCCCAGGACTTTCCCTTACTGCTCGGGAGCTACTTCAAGGTTTCGCTGCGCCGCAACGCAGATGTAGCGGCGATCGTTGCCGCCAATTATCGCTACCGGCCGGATCTCGCCGTGATCAATACGGACATGTGTCTCGCGTCGATGTGGGCGGTGGTTTGCGACGTGCTGTCAGCGCGGCGCGCACCATCCGCGCTTGAGGTGACGTTCGGCGCACCCGCCCATGCGGACGCCTACGAAGAGCGGATCGGCCGCCACGCCACCTTCGACACTGCTGAAAACGCGCTGATTTTTCCGGCCAGCTGGCTCGACGAACCGTTACCCCTCGCCGAGCCGGTGAGCTATCTGATGTCGCGTCAGCAATGCGCGCAACTCGAGCGCGAATGGGCCACCGCGGCGGGCAACGACGTCACGGCGCGCAGCCTGCGCCTGCTGTATTCCGACCCATGCCGCTACGGTTCGCTGCGCTCGCTTGCCAATGCGCTGTGCGTGTCGGAGCGCACACTCAGACGGCGTCTCGCGGGCAGCGGCTCCGCCTTCCAGGCGCTGCTCGACCGCGTGCGCCACGATCTCGCGCTCGATTACCTGGTGCGTACGCGCCTGTCGATGTCGGATATCGCCGAGCGGCTCGGCTATAGCGAGACGGCCGGCTTCCGGCACGCGTTTCGCCGCTGGACCGGCCGTTGTCCGAGCGACTACCGCTGCGCGTAGCCTAAGGTTCTGTCCTGAGTCCTATTGAGCGCACGGTGTCAGCGGCGCGGCTGCTGGCTGTCGTCGAGTCACGCTCC
The DNA here is from genome assembly GCF_046026675.1 of Paraburkholderia sediminicola. Lineage (GTDB taxonomy): Bacteria > Pseudomonadota > Gammaproteobacteria > Burkholderiales > Burkholderiaceae > Paraburkholderia > Paraburkholderia sediminicola_F. The sequence goes on from NZ_JAQQEY010000001.1 coordinate 2,114,377, forward strand.
AAAGTTATGTCGCCCCGGACAGATTGGCCACATTTATCCCCTCGATGACCGTTTCCCCGTTATCGCCCAGCCGCGTTCCTCGGGCAGAATTTTCCCAGACAACGCAGAGGAGACAGGAGATGCGAGCAGTCAGTGTGGCGGCAATCCAGTTGGCGGTACGGGGGTGGGATCGCGAGGAGAATCTCGCGCAAGCCGAGCGCCTGGTGCGCGAAGCGGCGGCACAGGGCGCGCAGGTGATCCTGCTGCCCGAGCTTTTCGAGCTCCCGTACTTCTGCACCGAACAGGATTCAAAGCACTTCCGCCATGCGCTGCCGTTCGACGGCCATCCCGCCATCACGCGCTTTAGCCGCGTCGCGGCAGAGTTGAACGTGGTCCTGCCGATCAGTTTCTTCGAACGCGCAGGCAACGTCTTCTACAACACGGTGGCGATGATCGACGCCGATGGCAGCGTGCTCGGCCGCTACCGCAAAACTCATATCCCCGACGGTCCCGGCTACAGCGAGAAATACTACTTCACCCCCGGCGACACGGGCTTTCGCGTCTGGCCGACGCGTTACGGCACGCTCGGCGTCGGCGTCTGCTGGGACCAGTGGTTTCCGGAAACGGCTCGCGTGATGGCGCTCCTCGGCGCTGAACTGCTGTTCTACCCGACTGCGATCGGCAGCGAACCGCAAGACACCGCGCTCGACAGCAGCGCGCACTGGCAACGCGTGATGCAGGGCCACGCAGGCGCGAACCTCGTGCCGCTGATCGCCGCGAACCGTACCGGCCGCGAGCAGGGCCGCGACTTCCCGCAGCGTTATTACGGCTCGTCGTTCATCGCCGATCAGTACGGCGAGCAAGTGCAGAAAGCGGGGCGCGACGAACCCGCGATCCTGCTTCATCGTTTCGATCTGGATGCGGTCGCCGCGACTCGTCATGCGTGGGGCGTGTTTCGCGACCGGCGTCCGGCCTGCTACGGCATCCTCGCGACGAGCGATGGCGAGCACCGTGCCCAGGAAGGGGTAGTTTGAGTGTCGTATCCACGAACGTGGCCGGCCTCGACGCATTAAGCGACGTATTACGCGACGGAGTGGAGCAGCAAGCATCCTGAGGAGACATTGCATGTTGACTGTGTATAGCGATCGGCACCGGCTGCACCATGGCCATGCTGAATTGATCGACGGCGAAATGAAGCCTTGCTTCGAGATGCCGAGCCGTGCGGATTTCATCCTGGAACGGGTGCGCGAAACGAAGCTCGGCGACGTGATTGCGCCCGCATCATTTGGACTCGATCCCGTGCACCGTATTCACGACAAGGGCTTCATTGCGTTTCTTGGCAGCGCATGGAATGAATGGAGCGCGCTCGGCCGCAAGCACGACGCGCTGCCGCTCATCTGGCCGGTGCGCGGCATGCGGCAGGATCGTGTGCCGGAAGATATCGATGGCAAGCTCGGCTACTACTCGATGGATGCAGGTGTGCCGATCACCGCGGGCACCTGGGCTGCCGTGAGCGATGCCGTGGATGTCGCGCTGACCGGCGCGCGCCATGTGAGGGAAGGCGCACGCGGTGCGTTCTCGTTGTGCCGGCCACCTGGACATCACGCCGCGGCGGACTATATGGGCGGTTACTGTTATATCAACAACGCGGCCGTAGCGGCGCAATCATTCCTCGACGCGGGCGCGAAGCGCGTGGCGGTTCTCGATGTCGACTATCACCATGGCAACGGCACGCAGAGCATTTTCTATCACCGTTCGGACGTGTTGTTCGCTTCGCTGCATGGCGATCCGCGCACCGAGTATCCGTTCTTTCTCGGGCACGCCGACGAAACCGGCGCGGGTGCGGGCCTCGGCTACAACGCGAACTTCCCGCTGCAACCGGGCACGGCGTGGGCGGACTATTCGGTGGCGCTCGACGCAGCTTGCGCGCGTGTCGCCGATTACGCGCCGGATGCGCTGGTGGTGTCGCTCGGTGTCGATACTTTCGAAGAAGACCCGATTTCGCAGTTCAAGCTGCGCAGCGCCGACTATCTGCGCATCGGCGAGGCGATCGGACGATTGGGGAAGCCGACGCTGTTCGTGATGGAAGGCGGTTACGCGGTCGCGGCGATCGGGGTCAACGCCGTGAATGTGTTGACGGGTTTTGAATCGGTTTAACCGACCCTCTGTCGTGACGCAAGCTGGCCCAGCGCGTAACGTGCAAAGTGTCTATGTCCGCTTTGTCGCGCTGTCGATACGCTACGATTCGAGCCGGATTCCCGGTAAATTTATCTATAGCGACTGAACGAGCGGCCACGATTCCATGTTGCAAATACTAGGCAAAGCTTCATCCATCAACGTGCGCAAAGTACTGTGGACGTGTGCCGAACTCGGTCTGCCGTTCGAACGGGAGGATTGGGGTTCTGGATTCAGGGCGACCGAAGTGCCCGAATTTGTTGCTCTGAATCCCAATGCCATGGTTCCAGTGATTCGGGACGGTGAGTTTGTGCTGTGGGAATCCAACTCGATCATCCGTTACCTGGCCGGCCGTTACGACGGCGAATTTCTCTACCCGAGCGATCCTTGCGAACGCGCTAAGTGCGATCAATGGATCGACTGGCAGGCGAGCGAGCTGAACAGGGCGTGGAGCTACGCCTTTCTTGCGCTGGTCCGGCACTCGCCGGCTCATCAGGACCATCAGCAGATCGATCTGTCGTGCGCGAACTGGGCGAGGCATATTGCAATCGTCGACAGGCAACTGGGGACAACCGGTGCCTTCATCGCTGGGACCTCGTTCTCGCTCGCGGACATTCCGATCGCGCTTTCGATCAATCGTTGGCTTGAGACGCCGCAGCAGCACGCCGATTTTCCAGCGCTGACGGCTTACATGGAGCGCCTTGCCTTGCGTTCTGGCTATCTGGAGTACTGCCGCAACGGTACGCCGTGAGCAGTTCGTTCGTGCTGCATCTGCCGTTACGCTATCAGGTAATGCCGGCGGCTTTTGCATCACGGGGTCAATTCGCACGCGACACTTACAAAAATGCCTGCGTAGTGTTTACAAAAACCTATGTGCCAAGTGCTTCTGCGCGCCACGATCCGAGTCGCCTACAATGGCCGTTTTTGCGACACAGATTGAAGGTTTAAAGATGCGGGTATCGAAATTTGCACTGGCTTTACTGACGGCCTGTTTTACGCTCAATGCAAGTGCCGAAATGACGGCCTCGCAATACAAGCTGTGGGCTCATACCGACAACAACTCGGTCTACGCGGCGTACATCACCGGCACGATTAACGCGCTGGGGTGGGCGAACGGGGATCTGGTGTCGAAGAAGCGTCCGCCGCTGTTCTGCCCACCGCAGAATCTCGCTATCGGCAATCAGAACGTCTATCCGCTGCTCGATCAGTTTTTCACCAACCATCCGAGCATCTCGGACGACTTCCCGATCGGCCTCGCCATCCTGCGCACGCTTCAGGCTGCATTTCCCTGCTGATACGGAGGCATCAGAGCTTCCCCTGACCGACGCTGTCTCGTGAGCGGCGTCGGCAGGCCGGCGGCTCACGTCATCGCGTGGAAGCCCTCGCGTTGCTAGCTCAGGATGATCTAGCCAATCACACTGAAAACACCGCAGCTTGCGGGGTCGTAAAGACCCCGCAAGCAAACATCACATCTGCACGAGCCCGGGAATCTGCACGTCCGGATTGACGTCGGCTTCATAGTCCACGCCGGCGATCTCGAATCCGAAGAGGCGCAGGAAGTCGGTCTTGTAGCCGCTGAAGTCGGTGAGCTCGTAAATATTGTCGTTGGTCACCTGAGTCCAGAGTTCCTGAACGCGCGCTTGCACTTCGGGGTCGAGCTCCTTGTAGTCCGCGCGCAGGCGGCCTTCCTCATCGATGTGCGGCGTCGCGCCGTACATGCTGTCCTTGTAGAGACCGTAGACCTGCTCGATGCAGCCTTCGTGCGTGCCTTTCGCCTTCATCACCTTGAAGAGCAACGACAGGTACAGCGGCATCATCGGGATCGCGGAGCTAGCCTGCGTCACGACCGCCTTGAGAACCGAAACGCGTGCATCGCCGCCCTTGGCCGCGAGTTTCTCGCGGATCCCAAGCACCTTCTCGTCCAGATCTTTCTTGGCCGCGCCGATTGAGCCGTTCCAGTAGATGTCGTGCGTGATCTTTTCGCCGAGATAGGTGAACGCGGTCGTCTTCGCGCCATCGGCGAGCACGTTGGCCTCGAGGAGGGCATCGATCCACATCTGCCAGTCTTCGCCGCCCATCACTGCGACGGTGTTGTCGATCTCGGCTTGCGTAGCAGGTTCGAGGACGGTTTCCTTGATGACTTCCTTGTCGGTGTCGATGCCGCGCAGGTTCACGGCCTTGCCGATCGGCTTCAGGGTCGAGGTGAACACTTCACCGGTTTTCGGATGCGTGCGCTTGGGCGCGGCGAGACTGTAGACGACCAGGTCGACCTGGCCGAGATCGCGCTTGATGACTTCGATGGTGCGTTGCTTGACTTCATCGGAGAAGGCGTCGCCGTTGATGCTGGTCGCGTACAGGCCCTTTTCCGTGGCGAATTTCTCGAAGGCGGCGGTGTTGTACCAGCCTGCGGTGCCGGCTTTGGTTTCGCTGCCGGCGCGCTCGAAGAATACGCCGAGCGTGGCGGCGGCCGAGCCGAAGGCGGCGCTGATGCGGGCGGCGAGGCCGTAGCCCGTGGAGGCGCCGATCACGAGCACTTTCTTCGGGCCATTGGCGATGGGGCCGCGTGCCTTGACGTATTCGATCTGTTCTTTGACGTTGGCTTCGCAGCCAACCGGATGGGTCGATACACAGATGAAGCCACGCACGCGCGGTTTGATGATCATGAAGCACCTCTTGTCAGAATTGCCGACATTATAGTGGGCTTGGGTTTCTGCCAGTGCGCGGCGCCTGGGTTTGTCCATTTGCGGCGCAAAAATCGGCCTTCGTCCAGCATCTTGGTAGGATTCAGCCTTTCCCAGCAGACGGTAGCAAGTGTGAAGCGCCTGATCACCTCATTCCTACAGACCCTTGAAAAAGGGCTAACCCTCGCAAACCAGCCCATCGCCCGGGGCTTCTGGCACCTGCGTCATCCCACGCTGCGCGGCGCGGCGTGGGCCTGCGCAGGCATCCCGGTGCTGTTACTTTTGTATGTGCTGATCCTGATCCCGTTCACGCCCAGCATCGGCGATATCCGCAAGGCGAAAATCGAGCAGCCGGCGCAGATTCTCTCGGCGGACGGCAAATTGCTGGCCGAATTCAAACCCTCGAACCGCGAGTGGGTGAAACTCAAGGACATCTCGCCGAATGTGGTGAATGCGCTGATCGCCACGGAAGACCACCGCTTCTACCAGCATTTCGGGCTGGATTGGCGCCGCACGGCATCGGCCGCGCTGCACACGTTTTCCGGCGACCGGCAAGGTGGGTCGACCATCACCCAGCAACTCGCCCGCAACCTTTATCCCGACGAGATCGGCCGCGCCCCCACGCTGACCCGCAAGACCAAGGAGGCGATCACGGCCTTCAAGATCGAGGCGCTCTACACCAAGGACGAGATCCTCGAAACCTACCTCAATACAGTGCCGTTCCTCTACAACGCCTATGGCATTGAGATGGCGGCGCGAACCTATTTCGACAAATCGGCCGGCGACCTGAATGTGCTCGAAAGCGCGACGCTCACCGGCATGCTCAAGGGCAATAGCTACTACAACCCGGTGCTCAACCCGGAACGCGCCTTGCAACGGCGCAACACGGTGCTGGCGCAAATGGTCAAGTACGGCAAGCTCACGCCGGCGGCCTACGCGACGCTCTCGCGCCGTCCCTTGCGCATCGATTTCGAGCGGCAAACCGAGCCGCCCGGACCCGCGCCGCACTTCGCGCAGCAACTGCGCAAGTGGCTCGCGGCATGGGCCGATCGCAACGACTACAACATCTATTCAGATGGACTGGTGGTGCGCACCACCATCGATTCACGCTTGCAGACCATGGCCACTCAGGCCGTGATCTTGCAGGGCAACCAGTTGCAGGGCATCGCGAATTCGGCGTGGGGCACGCGCGCGGGTTGTGCGAACGGCCGCGACCTGCTGCAGACTTTCCTGCGCGAAACGCCCGACTATCGCGCCGCGAAAGACGCCGGCCTGACGGATGACGACGCGATGAAGCGCGTCTCGTCCGACCGCGACCTGGTGAAGAGCGTGTGCGAGTCCAAGACCCGGGTGCAGGCGGACTTCCTCGCCATGGACCCGCGCAACGGCCAGATCAAGGCATGGGTCGGCAGCCGCGACTTCAGCCAGGATCCGTTCGACCACGTCCAGCAGGCGCGACGCCAGCCGGGTTCGACCTTCAAGCCGTTCGTCTACGCCGCGGCCTTCGAAGACGGCGCCAAGCCCAGCGACACGTTTATCGACAAGCCGGTCGAGATTCCGCTGGCGGGCGGCGAAGTCTGGCGTCCGAGCGACGAGGACGAGCCGAGCGACCGGGCGATCAGCCTGCGCGACGGCCTCGCTTATTCCCGCAACCGGATTACCGCCCAGCTGATGGAAACGGTCGGTCCGAACAAGGTCGCGAGACTGGCGCGCGCCATGGGCGTGCGCGACAGCGAACTCGACCCGGTGCCGTCGCTCGCGCTCGGCACGAGCCCGGTGACGCTGAAGGAGATGGTCTCGGCCTACGGCACGATCGCCAACCTCGGCGGTTACGTGGAGCCGGTGATGGTCACGCGTATCGAAGACCGTAACGGTGAAGTGCTGGCCGAGTTCGAGCCGGCATCGCCGAAACAGGCGTTGCCGGCCGACGCCGCCCGTACCCTCGTCGACGTGATGCGCGACGTGGTGAGCCGGGGCACGGGTTCGAGCATTCGCAGCCGCTTCGGCGTGCGTGGCGATGTGGCGGGTAAGACGGGCACCACGCAGGGCAACGCGGACGGCTGGTTCATCCTGATCCAGCCGCAACTCGTGGCCGGGGCGTGGGTCGGCTTTAACGACAGCCGGGTGACCTTGCGCAGCGACTATTGGGGTCAAGGGGCGCACAGCGCGTTGCCGATCGTCGGCGACTTTTTCCAGCGCGCGCAACGCTCGAAGCTGGTGGATAGCCGCGTCAAGTTCGCGACCGACGAGGAGCCGGGCTGGTTTGCGGAGCGCTCGAGCAGGCTGCGCGAGTGGTTCCAGCATCTGTTTACCGCGTCGCCCGCGAAGACGGAGGCGCCGGTTGTCACGCGCAATACGACGCGCCATGCGCCTGCTGTTGCCCCTGCACCGGCATCGGCTGCATCGGTAGCCGGGGCATCTGCAACCGCCGCGGATGTCGAACCGCGTGCGCTGCCGCCTCAGCCGCCGCTCCTTCAGGTACCGGCATCAGCGGCTGCGCCTGCAAACAGGGCAGTCGACGGTGAGGTCCATGGCAACGGCGAGCCGGCCCTGGCGCCTACGCCCACGCCGGACGACGTGCTGCCGCCGGACGCAGGGGGCGCGGCAAACTCACTCCCGAGCGTGCCGGCCAGCGCGCCGGGGAGCGCATCGCCCTGAGGCTCGACCATGCTGGGCCGCGTAGCTAAGTCGGCGCTTCGCAGACGCAGCTACGACGGCCTGGCAACTTTCTCCCTGCCTGCCGCGCCGGAGTCCGGAAGACTGCACGACGCCTCAAGCGACGTGTCGTGATGCAGCAGAAGCACGGCCGCCACGCCGACGAGTCCCGCGCCTGACAGACAAAGCAGGCCGGCGCCGAAGCCGCCGGTGCTGTCCTTGATCCAGCCCATCGCGTAAGGGCCGAAAAAACCCGCCAGATTGCCGAGGGAATTGACTGCGGCGATACCGCCTGCCGCCGCCGCGCCCGACAGGAACGCAGCCGGCAAGGTCCAGATCACCGGCAGGCAGCCGAAGATGCCGAAGCCGGCAATCGACAGCGCGATCATCTTCTGCACCGGATTGTCGAGCCCGGCCGCCGCCGCAATGCCGCCGGCCGCGACCAGCAACGCAATCGCCACGTGCCATTTGCGTTCGAGCTTGCGGTCCGAGTGGCGTCCCCAATAGATCATGCTGACCACGCCGACGATGTAAGGCAGCGACGTCACGAAACCGGTCTGCAGGTTGGTGAGGCCGAAGGACTTGACGATCTGCGGCAGAAAGAAACTGAGGCCATAGTTGGTTGCGTTCGCACCGAAATAGATGAGCGCGACGGCCAGCACGCGCGGATTGAACAGCGCTTCCTTCACGCTGAACGTGCGCACGGCCTCACGATGCTCGCGTTCCTGAGCCTGGCGGGCGACCAGCCAGTCGCGTTCGTCATCGGCAAGCCACGTGGCGTCCACCGGTTTGTCGGTCAGATAGAACAGCACGCAGAACGAGAGCACCAGGGCGGGCAGTGCCTCGATCAGATAGACCCATTGCCAGCCGGCTAATCCACCGCGTCCGTCCATCGAAAGCAGGGCGCCGGAAATCGGGCCGCCGATCACCGTGGACAGCGGAATGGCTGCCATGAAATAGCCGACCACGCGGGCGCGATAGGCAGCGGGAAACCATAGCGTCAGCAGGAAGATGATGCCGGGGAAGAAACCCGCTTCGGCCACGCCCAGCAAGATGCGCAAGCCATAAAACACGTGCGCGGGCGAGAGGCCCGTGAAGCGGGCAATGTCCGGGATATAGGCCATCGCGCCCGCGAGGATCCCCCATGTGAACATGATCCGGGCGATCCAGCGTCGCGCGCCGAATTTCTCGAGCAGAAGATTGGAGGGGACTTCGAAGAAAAAATACGCGATGAAGAAAATGCCCGCGCCGAAGCCGAACGCACTGGCGGACAGGCCGAGCGCCTTGTTCATCTGCAGTGCAGCAAAACCGACGTTGACCCGGTCGAGATAGGCAATGAAATAGCAGACGATCAGGAACGGCACAAGCCGAACCGTCACGCGGGTTATGGTGCGTGCTTCGATGTCCATCGACGTCTCCTCCGGTTCAGCGTCCGGTCTGTTTGCTTGATGTGCATACAGACTAGTCGGTGGAGCGCGATTCCGAAAGTGTTTTGCCTCCGGGAGCGCCCGCCGCCAGGCGAGGCTCCCGCGCCACCCGGCGGCAGCGATTTGCTTTAGAACCGATGCGACATACCCACCGTTGCAAGAATCTGCTTGGTTCCGGGTGCGGTCACGGTAACGCCCGGCCAACTCACCGTGGCGGTGCCGTTGTTCTTCATATAGCCCGCCCGCATGTAGAAACTCGTCCGCTTGGATATCGCATGGTCGGCGCCCACTTCGATGCTCGGCGTATTGTCATGCGCGCCGCGCACGCTGCGCTGAACGCCGGCAATTGTGATCGTATCGGCCGGGGTTGCCTGAATCGTCGCGCCCAACTCCGCAATGCTCAGCGAATGGGCGGTGCCCAGGTGCGCGGCCAGCGACCCTGGTGCCGGGTCCTGCGCGCGGTTGTATGAATAGTTGAATTGTAAGTTCACGATGCCGATCCGGTAGGCGAGCGCGCCGATGAAGTGCTCGGTGCCCAGCAGGCTTAGCGAGGTGGGCAGGCCGGCGATGGTTTCCTGGCCCGGATGCTGGTTCACATAGGCAAGACCCGCGTAGAAACCGTAGCCCGAGTAAGTGGCCGCGACGTTAAGCATGTTGCCGGTCGTGGCCGGCACCGGCTGGCTCACCGTGGCGGAGAACGCATACATGCCGTACAACTTAAGGCCTTTCATATCCGGCGATTGATACATGATCGAATTGCTGGCGCGGCCGGAATCGTATTGCGTGGACAGTGTGTTCCGGTCGACTGCGAGGACGTTGGCCGAAAATGGCGACAACACTTCGTTCGCACGAAACGGATCGGACGGATAGATGACCCGGAAACTCGGCTCGTACTGGCGTCCCATGGTCAACGAACCGTATTGGTCATGGCTCAGGCCGACCCACGCCTGACGATAGAAGAGTGCTGAGGTGTCGGCGAACAAGCCGCCGTTGTTCACGTTAAAGCCGGTTTCGACGTTGAACTGCGCCTTGAGGCCGCCGCCCAGGTCTTCAGTGCCCTTCAGCCCGAACAGGGAGCCCGTCGAGCCGCCGCTCTTTTCGGCATATGAATGGACGCCGCCGTTGTCCAGATACTGGATGTTCGCGTCGACGACGCCGTACAAGGTCACGCTCGACTCAGCGGCCGCAGCGCCACCAGCGGCAAGAATCAGCGTGGCTCCGCAAACGCCGTGGTTGATAAAACGCATGCATGTCTCCTCTTTTTATATCCGCCTGTTGCGGACCGATTGCACAGTCTTGCTGCGGGGTTAACGCGGGTAGGGTTCTCCGACCCGAATCCTGCGCGCCGCAAAATGGAATGACCGTGCTAATTTCGGTCAACTGGAGGAATAAAGCCAGTGCATTGTTCGTATCAGGAGAGTGCAGAAATTGCATGGAACGGAAGGGGCGCTGAAACAGGGCTCAGGCCTGCGGGGACGCGATGTTCGTCTGTTACGCCGCGAACTTGCGGAGTCCCTTCCTGGCGTGGGCTGCTGGCGATTGTTCAGGCGTGTGCAACAGTGTTTTCAGGTGACGAAGCTGATCTGGCGCGCCTGATTGCGCATAATTTCAGGATTGGAAAAACGGTTAAAAAATGTAGGCGAATATGTTCAACCATGTGTCAGATTCCGTGCTCGATCAGGAGCGGGCGTCCGTTGCGCCGCAGCGTAGAAGCTTGTTGTCGAACCGGGGGCGGGCGCTCATCGCGGCAGTGGCCGCGTGCGCGAGCCTCGTGGGATGCGCATCGACGACCGATGTCGTCACGACCGGCAAACCCGGCACTTACACGGTAGCGGCGAGCGCGACCGGCGGGAAGATGGCCTGGGCCCGCGCGCATGAACACGCGATAAGCGAAGCGCGCGACTACTGCGAGCGTCGCGGCATGCAGAGCAGTGTCACGACTGAAACGGTGAGCGGCGTGGAGATGATGACCGCGCATGCGTCGTCAGTGAATTTTGAGTGTCATCCGAAGTTCTAGGCGGGCGCGGCTGCATCTCACGTTACGCGTTCATTGCTTGTCGAACGTCACCAGCTTTTTATCCTTTGTGTCAGCCACAAAAATTGCCAGCAGCTTCGCGGGTTCGGTATCGCTCGCGTTTTCGCTGACCGTGTGATGCGCGCCGGGCTTCTCGGTCCAGGATTCGCCCGCGTGGTAGACGCGCACTTCGCCATTGTTGACACCGCTGCGGATCGCACCCGACAGCACATAGGCGACCACAAATGTCTGTCCATGCCGATGCGGCAGCGACTTGCCTCCGGGTGCATAGTCGACGACAAGCGCCGTCATCGTTTTGCCCGGCACGTTGGCGATCGCCTCGGTGAACGCGGGCGTAATCGTCTCCCGTGCTGCGGCCGCATCCGCGGCGAATACGGTTTGCGAGATTCCCGCGAGGGAAAGACCGGCGAGCGCTACCGTCGCCGTCAGCGTACGAATTTTCATGCGATTACTCCTGGCTGAGTGCCATGACATTGTTGTCCTGTTCCAGTGCTGGGGCCGTCTCCGGATTCGCCGGGTTGGCCCAGTGCGCCGCCACCGCTGCGAGTTCGGTGCGCGCGCGTTCGAGTGCCTCGATTCGCGAAGCCTGATCCGAAAACTGCAACGGCTGAGCGTCGACAAAGGTCGGGGCCGCGACGCCGAGAAATCCGAAAGCGGCCTTAAGCGCCGGCGTCAGCGCATCCATAGACGAGTAGGGCCCGGCGCGTAAGTCAGCACCGCGACTCGTGACGAACAGCACCTTTTGCCGCGCAAGCTGGCCTTCTATGCGCCCCTCGTCTGTGTGCACGTAGGTCAACCCGGTGCGCGTGACACTGTCGATAAACGCCTTGAACACGGAGGGCATCGACCAGTTGTACATGGGCATCGCAAAGACCAACGCGTCGGCGTCGAGCAGGCGCTTGCACAGCGCATCCGATGCCGCCAACGTCGCTTTCATGGCGGGCGTGCGCTCATGCGACGGCGTGTAGGTCGCGATGGCGAATGCTTCGTTCACATGCGGCGGCGTATCGACTGTGACGTCCAGGTAGTCGACTTCGATATCCAGACCTTCTTCACGCAGGCGTTCCAGAAAATACTGGCTCAACGCGCGCGAGTTGGATCGCTCGCGTTTGGCGCTCGCGTCGACGTGCATGATTTTCATGACTTGTTTCCTTCGGGGTTATGCAGAAAGCGGGCGCTGGGACATGGCGACGGCGCGCTCAAGCCGGCATCTTGCGAAACGCGATCGCAAAGCGATTCCACGCGTTGATGGCGGAGATCAGCAGCGTCAGGTCGACCAGTTCCTCGTCGCTGAAGTGCGGGCGTACGGCTTGCCACACGGCGTCGGGTACGTGCTCTTGCGACACCAGCGTGAGCGCTTCGGTCCATTCGAGCGCGGCGCGTTCACGGTCGGTGAAAAAGGGCGTTTCACGCCACACCACGACAGTTGCCAGACGCCGTTCGGATTCACCGCCTTTGCGGGCGTCGGTGGTATGCATGTCGACGCAGAACGCGCAGCCGTTGATCTGGGAGGCGCGCAGACGGACCAGTTCGGTCAGCGATTTTTCGAGGGCCGATTTGCCGATGCGTTCTTCGACGCCGAGCATCGCCTTGATGGCAGCGGGGTTGGCTTTGTAGAAGTCGAGACGTTGTTCCATGATTCACTCCTTGGGGGTTGGACCCACTTCGTGGGCCGATGAGTGAAGATTAGGCGTTCGACTGGTGTTATTAAATGACCGATTTTATGTATTTTTAGGTAGCCACTTTATCAGTGTGCCGTGGGTGGCAATTCCCGCGGAGTTGTCCGCCCGCGTGATGGTCTTCGCGATGAGCCGGCCGGGCGAGGTCGGCCTGAACGAAATCCTGTTCAGGCCGACCCGTCAGGCGCTTTGAGCCGGACGATTCTGAGGGATCCGACTCAGATGTCTTCGGCGTAGTCGATACCGGTCAGCACACCCAGATGAGCAACGGTGGTGAAGTGCGCCTCCTGCTTCATATCGATGTCCAACTCGCGCACGTTGCCGCCCAGATCGGTCACAAATGCGCGGCGTCCTCGTGAGTCCAGAGACACGCCAATCCCTTCTTTCAGCTCGCGGGCGAGCACCTGGCGATCAACCAGTCCGGACGCCGTGATTTTTGCGCGATTCAGGGTATTTCCGTCATGCGTGTCGTCGCCACGATCCGTCCAGTAAAGCATGGTGTCGCGCTGATCGATATCGAGATCGATCGGCTCGGGCAGATCGGCCAGCATACATTCGACATCCGGGCGCCGATCGGGTGTCGCACCAGGCGGCAGCTCGATGCCCGCTCTGAAGATGCGCCCCTCTCCGGCATCCGGCGCGCCCTTTTGCGTCCAGTAGACGTGCCCGTTTGCCTTATCCAGGACGATGCCTACGCAATGGCGCTTCGCGTCGGCCGTATCCTCCGGGAAGTTTCCGGTGCGGACGAGTTCCGTCACCTCCGTGCCGTCCAGCCGCGCGCGCATGACTCGCATGCCTTCGCGATCGCACCAGTACAGGTGACCACCTTCCTTATCCAGCACGATTTCCTTGGGTGTTCCGGCCTTACCGGAAGGCACCAGCACCCGATGTCCGGTTCCGTCGAGCTTGGCGCTTTCGATCGTGCCGTCGTTTGGGGGAACCGCGCCGGAAGCCGGATCGCCGTCGACCAGATGGATGCCGGTTCCCATGTTGGTCCAGTAGACCATCTGGTTTTCGGCATCGACCTTGATGCCGTCGGGCGTGCGCGTGAGGTTCGCGAGAACGACCTCGTGTGAACCGTCCGGCGACAGAGCGATGATCGCCGGTGGACGTGCCTGCAGGACATACAGCGTACCGCCATTGTTCGTAGCCACAGTAAGTACCCTCCATCGGGTGTCGATAACCGTTGTCGTACTGGCGGAGTCGATCCGTGGCCCCGCCGCTGCTGAACCACTCCCGACAGACTACCGTAGGTTGTGCGAGAACTTCGTGACGGTTGTTGCTTCTAGAGAAAGGGACAATCGCGTGGTTGTCGCCCGAAAGCTGGCCACTTTTCGTGTCAGGCAACAACCATTCGCCGCGGCTTGGGCTTGAAGGTCCTTCAAAAGGCCGGGCGCGCCGTCGCGAACCGCGCAAACAGCATGCGAGGCAGAACCAGTCCCACGGTCATGGCCAGGATGATCAGGAACGCCGTGGCGCCGTTCGCAACGAGAGCCGGGACAAGATCGGCCGACGCACGCGGTCCGACGGCGACCAACTCAAGCAGCGTGCTTGCGGCACGGAACAGGTAGAAGCCGGGCATCATCGAGACGACCGCGGAGAAGCCGACGGCGGCGTAGGGCAAGCGTAGGCGATCGACGAGCGGCGCGACGATCAGGCCCACCAGAAGACAGGCGAAGAACGCCGCTATCGCGGCGTTGGCGCTCAGGATCGAGACGAGCGCCCAGCGCGCGGCGTGCGCCAGCATGCCGACGGCGATTGGCAGCGGCAGCAGGCGCCACGGCATCGAAAAGAAAGTCCTGAAGCTCGCGACGGCGCATCCTGCGGCGAGGACATCGGCAGCGAAGGGCGCGGGCGCGGCCGCGGACGATCCGGCCTGAAGCGCGCCGCCGCTGGCGGCCGTCCCGATCAGCAGGCCCGTACAGATCATAAGCACGATGAGGCCGGCATAGGTCAGTCGTGCGACGCCCAGTGTGATCCGGGTGCGCGCAAGATCGATCGCACCGTTGAGGATATGCGGGCCGGGAACCAGCACCATGCAGGGGCAAAACGCGACGAGCGATTGCGCGTCTGACAGGTGAAGGCGACCCGCGACGGTACCGATCACGCCGGCGAGCGTGGCCGCGGTCAGCGGTTCGAGGAAAGGATCGCTGCCAAGCTTCGCCTGCCAGCGACGGATAAGGGCACTCGCGCCGGCGCTCAGGGCGATCAGCGCCAGGCTCGCTGCATCGTATACGCCGTAGATCACGCCGAGAGACGCTGCGCCGATGGCCGCGAACAGAGCGAAGCGGAGTATCGCGACGGGTGGCATGTGCTCCGCCGCTACGAGCGCCGGGCGAACGTCTGCCTTCGACATGGCGCCATCGCACACTTGATGCACGATTGTCTGGACGGCGAGTACCTTGCCCATATCTACGCCTAGCGGCGCGGCCGGGACAATTTCCGAGAAGGAGGTGTGGTCAAGCTCGACCACGAGTTCGTCCCAGTGTGGCAGCACTCTGACCGGTACGCCAAGGGTGCGCCCGAACTGCTGCGCCGCGACGACCGTCCTTTCAGTAGTCTGCCCGTGCGTGAACAGGAGCGAGGCTGCCAATGAGACGGTGTCCACTTCGTCTATGGGGCCTTGGCGAGGGATGGCGTCTTTGTTCATGCCGCCTCAAAGGATTGTGTCGGTCCGGATGTTCGGGATCACGGCGCTGGATGCGCGTCGCGGGATCGCCATCAGCGTTGGTCATGCTGGCTCGATAGTAGTGAGTGCGGCGCAGGGTGGCTATTACATAAAGCTGGAACAGGCACCGCTTGCGCTCGATGCGAGCGACGCTCTCCCCGCCCTTCGTGACGACGAGGGGGAGAGATGCTCCAGGTAGATGAGTCCCTTACGCGCTCACAGTCGGGGAAATAGAAGTGCCAATGCGTGGAGAGACGAATGCCAATCCAACGTGTATCTTCCTGGCACGAGTTTCATAATGCTGCTAGATTTTCGGTACCTGCACTCTTGATCGAGAGTCCCATGACCGACAGACCGAGCTCCAACGTTTCCGTTACGCGTTCGCTGGCCCTGATCGCACTTGTCGTTGCCGTGGTAGTGCTTGCCTTCGCTTACACCGCAGGCTGGCTTTCGCCAGACCGCCTGACCCCCGCAAAAATCGTCAATGGCCTGGCGCCTCCAGGCGGACCCGCTTTGGGTTTCCGGCGTAACCACGCCAAAGGCATCTGCTTTACCGGCACATTCGAGTCGAATGGAGGAGCAGCAGCGCTGTCCAAGGCGCAGATGTTTGTGCCTGGTTCGTATCCGGTCACAGGACGCTTCAATCTGGCCACGCCGGATGCGAAAGCCACAGACGCCGCCGTGCGCGTTCGCGGCCTCAGCCTGCGTATCGTCACCCCCGATGGAAACGAGTGGCGCTCGGCGATGATCGATGCACCGTTCTTCGCCGTTGCGACGCCTCAGGCCTTTTACGCTTTGTTGCAAGCTTCGGCGCGAAAAGACGACCCCGATGCAATGAAGAACTTTATCGCTGCCCACCCTGAGTTCGCCAGGTTCGGTGCGTGGGCGACCAGCGCACCCTGGACGGCATCTTATGCGCAAGAACGGTATAACAGTCTCAACAGCTTTATCTTCACGAACGCTGAAGGACAGGATCAGGCTGTGCGCTGGTCCTTTGTGCCGGAAGCGAAACCGGAGGCTGTCTCTCCAGATGATCTTAGACAGCGCAGCCCCGACTTCCTTGCTTCGGACATTGCCCAGCGGGTGAGCAACGCTCCGCAACGCTGGGCGATGATCGTCACCGTCGCCAATCCGGGTGACCCGAGCGCCGATCCGAGCAAAGCCTGGCCCGATGATCGCCGCAAAGTGGAGGCCGGCACGCTTGTGGTCAATGCCATCGAACCCGAAGCCAATGGACCGTGCCGCGACCTTAATTTCGATCCGACCGTCCTTCCTTCGGGCATTCGTGTTTCTGACGATCCGTTCCCCGCCGCGCGCTCGGCTGCCTACTCGGTATCGTTCAACCGTCGGACCGCCGAGGACAAAGACTATCCGCACACGCCAACCGCAGGGGTCAAGCCATGACATCGAGCCACAAGCGCTTCACGCCAATACAGCGCGCTTTGCACTGGATCATGGCGATATGCATTCTGTCGATGCTGTTTATCGGTGTCGGCATGGTATCGACCGTTCGGCCTGACTATCTCACGCTGGTTTCGATTCACAAACCGTTGGGCATGCTGATTCTCGTGCTCGCGCTGATCCGGCTGATAGTAAGGCTTGTGCGAGGCGCACCACCGCTGCCATCAGACATGCCCGAGCCGATGAAGCTTGCGGCTTATCTCTCGCACGTGGCTTTCTATGCGTTGATGATTGCACTCCCGCTGCTCGGCTGGGGCATGCTGTCAGCAGCCGATTATCCCGTCGTGGTCGCCGGCATTCGACTGCCGTCGTTTTTGCCTCACAGCAACGAACTGCACACGCTGCTCTGGAATGCGCACAGATTTCTCGCGCTGTGCTTCTTTGCGCTGATCGTTCTTCATATCGCAGCCGCGCTATTTCATGCGCTGATCAGGCGTGATGGCGTTTTTCAGGCAATGGCGTCGTGGCGCAAAGGGTAGAGGTTTAAGCGGAAGGAGATGTATACAAAATCTGATGACTGGCGAGCCTCAACGAGCGTTCGCCGTACCATCGGCTGTGCTATTGACCTTCTGGCAGAGCAACTATTAAACAGGATGTCTCTCTGTTCTGCACACGGCTGCGAAGCGCGAGTAGTCCGAATGCCGATAGCAGAATGACGCCCGCAAGCAGGAGGAGCGCGTAGTCGAGAGAATGGGTCACGCTTTTAATCCATCCAATACAAGCCGGACTCGCGAAACCGCCGAGCAATCCGATAGTGTTAATGAGCGCAAGTCCTCCCGGAGCCGTTTTGGAACCGAAATATTCTGAAGGAATCGTCCAGAAGACCCCGTAGGCGCCATAGATACAGCCGGTTGCAAGCGAAATAAGAACCATCGACAACACAAAACTACCGTGTGACCAAACAGTCATCGTTAGCAATATTGCTGCAAGTGCGGCGGGGGAGGCGCTGTAGCGGATGCGTTCCCCGCGAGCATCGGAAAGTCTTCCCAAGCCATACATGAAAACGACTGCGACAAGATACGGAATGGCACCGTACCAACCGACGTTCTGAAGCGTACCCGCTCCGGCGATGGAGATGACAGTGGGTAGCCAGAAAGCAATCGCATACAAACCACAGATGATTCCAAAGTAGCAGAGCGACATGGCGTAAACAATCGGGTCCCGGAAAGCGCTTTTTTTTTGGGGGCGGTCTGCAGAATCTGTGACGGAATCCACGCTCTCGACAAGCGCGCTTTTCTCTTCCTTCGTGAGCCAGTGAGCGTCGTTCGGTCGATCCGATAGTGTTGCATAGGCTGCGAGTCCCAACAGCACCGGTGGAATGCCTTCAATGATGAACATCCATTGCCATCCTGCGAGGCCTGCCGAGCCGTCCATGCGAGCCATGATAAATGTCGAGAGCGGAGATCCAACGATCCCGGCAAGCGCGGCGGAACTCATAAAGACTGCAAGGACGCGTCCGAGGCGCTTCGGTCCAAACCAGAGAGTCAGGTAGAGGAGAATCCCGGGTGCAAGTCCGGCCTCGAATACCCCCAGCAGAAAGCGCATGGTCTGGAGTGTCGCTGCACCTTGAACCATGCTTGTTCCGATTGTGACGAGACCCCAAAGGATCAGAATGCGGCCGAATGTTCGACGTGCGCCGATGCGCGCCAACAGGAGATTACTGGGCACTTCAAATGGAACGTACCCGATAAAGAAGATGCCGGCGGCAAGACCGAAAGCAGCGTCGCTCAACCCCAAAGTCTGAGACATCTGAAGCTTGGCGAAACCGATGTTGATCCGATCCATGTACGCGAATACATAGCACACAAAGAGAAAAGGAACGATTCGGTAGAACGCTTTCCTATGCGCGCGTTCATCGATTGGCACTTCTTGTTGATTGGTTGCCATGGCTGCTCGCGGAAACGGTTGTGAAACCAGGTTAGGAGAGGCGACACTGAACGCGACGTGGTTCGCTTCGAGTCGTCAATGATCTTTGCCACCAGGGAAGCGTGTTTCAGGTCATGAGTCTGGTGGTATTACCGTTTCACCAGCGCACCGTTGAAGGCGCCTGTGTGTTGTCCTTTTGCCCATGTCGTTACGCCGTTCACGATGACGGCGACGACACCCGACGAGGTCAGGGTAGGATTGTCGTAGTCGGCGCGGTCACGAATCGTGTCCGGGTCGAAGATGGTGATATCGGCGTGATAACCTGGCTTCAACACGCCTCGGCCTTTGAGACCGAAGTTTCGTGCTGCCAGGCTGGTCATTTTCTTTATGGCCTGCTCGAGTGTGAATAAGCCGACGTCGCGCACGTAGTGGCCGAGTACGCGCGGGAAGGTACCCCAAAGGCGAGGGTGGGGCCGTTCACCCACCTGGAGACCGTCCGATCCGATCATCGTGTGTTCGAATCGCAGGATTTCTCGTACATCCTCTTCGCTCATGAAGTGGTAGGTCGCCGTGCCGGGCTGAAGCCGGCGCGCTGCCTCCTGTCGATCCGTGCCGAACGTCAGAGCGATTTCTTCTAGCGTCTTACCTGTACATTCCGGATGCGGCTCGCTTGAGGCGATGACAACACGGCCTTCACGTACAAAGCTGTCGTCACGTATCATCGACGAGCCGGCGGTATAGGGGTAACAGTCCAATGAAATGCATTGGTGATGCATCGCATTACTGATGAGGGGCAACGTAATCCGGGACTTGCCGAAGTTGCGCTCCCGCATCAGCTTGTGATGAGATAGGACGACTTGCACGCCAAGGGTTCGACCAATGTCGAGCGCCTCGCCGATCGCTTCAACGATGTGGTCGCTCTCATCCCGAAGATGAGTCGCGAAGACGCCGTCATGTTCGCGGAGTGGCGCGCCAACACCGATTAACTCTTCCTTGGTGGCCGCTGCCGCAGGGGGATAGAAGGTTCCACTTGATAACCCGATGGCGCCTGCAGCAAGTGCCTCCTTCAACATGGACCGCATGCTGCCGGTTTCGCTTACGGTTGCGACGCGCGACAAATCCGACATCGCGAATACCCTAAGTGTCGTGTGTCCCACGAGTGGCGCTACATTGAGCGCCGGAGGGCGGGACTCGATTGCTTTGAGAAACGCCTCGAAGGTGGGGAATCGCCCGGTCGTTGGGAGCCCGAGAAGATTGAGCGGAGCCGGCAACGGGATGTCGTCGGATAGCGGTGAACTGCTGATTCCGCAGTTACCGGTGACGACCGTGGTGACCCCCTGCGAGATCTTGCTCGCCATTTCTGGTGCTGCGAAGATTGCATGATCATCATGTGCGTGGGCATCAATGAACCCAGGGGCGACGATCATTCCTGACGCGTTGATGGACTGTCGGGCGTGAGCACGTGAAAGATCGCCAACATCGACAATTTTCCCGTCCTTGATGCCAACGTCTGCGTTAAACCGAGGTAGGCCAGTACCGTCGATCAGCGTGCCATTCAGTATCAGGAAGTCAAATGTGTCCGGTTCGCTCATTTTTGTGTTCGAGGGGTAGTGAGGTATAAGGCATGGCGTTGGAAACGCCGCATCATGAGATCAGTATCGAAAGGCAA
This sequence comes from Paraburkholderia sediminicola, assembly GCF_046026675.1. Classification (GTDB taxonomy): domain Bacteria; phylum Pseudomonadota; class Gammaproteobacteria; order Burkholderiales; family Burkholderiaceae; genus Paraburkholderia; species Paraburkholderia sediminicola_F. Next base: position 2,134,672 of record NZ_JAQQEY010000001.1, read on the forward strand.
AAACAGCGGAGCAATACGATTGGTGATCATCAGCGCTGCATTTTTTGCAACGCTCGCACGGGAGACAGCGGATGCACTCAACTTTGGGCGACAGGCGATTGAAGTGTTTTTTCAAAGCAGTCGAATTGGGATCTATTCGAGCCGCAGCCGATGAATTGCTGCTCGAACCGTCGCTTGTAAGCAGACAGATCATGCAGCTTGAAGCAGAGCTTGGCGCCACGCTCCTGGAGCGACGTGGCCGCGGTGTCCATCCGACCCCGTCAGGTAACGTGGTCATGGAACATTGTCACGACCGTTGGGGGCTTGAACACGGTTTGCGGGAGAAGCTGAACGACCTGTCGGGTCTGCGCCGCGGAGAACTGCGCATTGCGATTAGTGAGGGTTTTCTTGACGAATTTATCGAGCGCGTTTTGAACCCGTTCTCGGAATGCTATCCGCAGGTTGTGATTCACATCATTCTTCAAACGGCGTCGGAGGTCGTCCGGATGGTGGCGACCGATGAAGCTCATCTTGGCGTTACGTTGCACGCGCAACGCGATAACCGGGTGAGGATTCTGGCGGATTGCCCTCATCCCTTGTTTGCGATTGTTGGGCCCAGCCACTCGCTCAGTACTTGTCGGCGGCCGCTGTCCCTAGCCGATCTTGCAGAGTGGCCGCTTGTGTTGGCGCCGGTAGGGAGCGGTCTGAGGTCGCTGATTGACAGCGCGGCGTTCGTTGAAAGGATAGAGGTGGAGCCGCGCTTTGTGGCGAATTCGGTGCGTGCGCTTAAAGCGATTGCCGCCACGAACAACGCCGTGACCTTCTTGCCGAAGATATCAGTTCAGCCTGAATTGAATCAGGCTAGCCTTTTCGCGCTGCCGAACTCGAACCCGATTCTGCAGTCCGCACGCGCTCAGGTCTTTGTTCGACGCGGCAGGACATATTCGTCTGCGCTCTCGGCGTTAGTGAGCGTAATGGGTGAGCGGCGGTACTTCTCGACATCGCCTCTGAAAGGCAGATAGAGGGGAGTCTTGCTGAGACGTGACATTTACATAAAGCTGCTACAGCCGTCGCAACGGAGCTTCAGCATGGGTCCGAAGAGGTCCGACTGCGACATTTCTATTTAGCTCAGATATGACATCACAGCCTTGCCGTAACAAAGGATTTAAAAAAGGGGGGTGAAACACTATCGCTTTTAATCGGACGGTGAGGGCAGGTATGGCATCTGCCTGACATTCGCCGGACAGAATATCCGAAATTCCACTGGTCCAGGCGGGGGAGCGTCCTCGACCACTCCGCACGCATGCAGTAGGTGCTGCAGCGCGGATATAACCTGCCCATCCGGGTCCTGGTCGATGGCGATATCCATCGTCTTTTCCTCGATATATTGACGATGCAAGTCCAGCATTTCATGGCTGACCCATACTACCCGCCCGGTCGCGCCGAACTTGCGCAACGCGGCTTCGATACCGGGCGAGCCGTATCCGCTGTTGTAGATGCCGACCAGGTCGCCTTGCTTCAGTGCATTGATGACCGCGCTATAACATCTGTCCGGGTCATCCTGGGTTTCCACTGCCGTGCTGTCACAGGCTAGTTCAGGAAACGACTCCGCAAGCTGTGCCCGGCAACCGCCGATACGGTCGATATGCGCGCGATAGTCCTTCCGGCTGCACAGCAACAATACGCGCCCCGGCCGTCTGGCGAGGCGTCCGACGAAGTAGCCTGCCGTACGCCCGGCACACAGGTTGTCGATGCCCGCATAGTGGAGGCGCGGCACGTCCGCGACGTCAGTAACCATCGTCACGACCGGCTCGCCGCATTCGATTACCGTTCGTAATGCATCGCGGATGCGCGGGGTATCGTGAGTCGTCACGATCAGCCCCGAGCGCTTATAGCGCGGATGAAGGATCGCTTCGGTAATCGCATGGTCGTCTCCCGCAAGAATCGATCTATGCATGACGATTCGCTTATCGAGCATTTGCATCGAGCGTTGCAGGGCGAGATTCAGGCGGCCGAAAAAGGGCGTGCTGTTTTGCGGAAGCAGCACCTCCATATGCATTAGCCCGTGATGCGTATCGGGCAGCACGCGCGGCACGGCAAGTTGCCGGGCCGCCGCCACGACGCGCGCGCGCGTCGCTGCCGACACGCTGCCACGCTCATTGAGGACGCGGTCGACGGTGGCCGGACTGACTCCCGCCGCCTCCGCGATTTCGATAAAGCGCGCAGTGCGCTTGCGCCGTGGCGGTATCGCGGCGTCGGTCATGTCGTTGTCTCCATTCCATGTGTACTTGTTTTGTCTGGGCTCGCGCGAATGGCGCGGTGCAGCATTATTCCTTGCTTTTTAACGCTAGAGGATTGACGAAAAAACGTCAATCTTTTCGTTGAGAGCAGTACAGCTGTCTCTTATCTTGCACACATCGCCTCTCCAATCATGTCCTTCAGGACAGCCGGGAGAAGCGGATCTGAACAAGAAAGGAGACGCAGGTGTCGAACTCACCTCTGAACATGCCCTGCACGGGTAGCCTTGCAAACGCCGGTCTCGCCGGGCGTGATGCCTCGGCCGGACATACCGAAGAGAACTGGTATCGCCCTGACATCCCACGCCAGACACTCAAGCAACTGATGAAGCGCAGCGACACTGAAGGCCTGAAGAACTTCGGCCTGTGGATCGCGTTGCTGCTCGCGTCGGGGGCCGTGGCGTTCTATACGTGGGGAACGTGGTGGGCGATTCCAGCGTTTTTCGTCTACGGCACGATCTACTGTTCCAGCGACGCTCGCTGGCATGAACTTGCGCACGGAACGCCCTTCAGGACGCCATGGCTGAACCAGGCCTTCTATCAGCTTTGCTCGTTCATGACGATCCGCGAAGCGACGCTCTGGCGCTGGAGTCACGCGCGGCACCACACGCACACGATCATGGTCGGCCGCGACCCCGAGATTCAGGTTTGCCGCCCGCCGCAACACCTCACGATCCTGCTGGATTTCTTCTATCTGATTGGCGGCACCACCGAGATCGTCAAGACCGTGCGCCATGCATGTGGGTTGATCAGCCCGGAAGTCATCGACTTTGTTCCGGCGATGGAGCGCCGGAAGATGATCTGGATCAGCCGCTTCTACGTCGTCGTCATAGCAGTGGTGATCGGCTGGTGCTTCGTCATCCAAAGCGTTCTGCCACTGATGTTCGTGTGGGCTCCGCGCTTTTATTGCGGCTGGTTTCACCAGACGCTTGGCCTCACGCAACACGCCGGTATGGCCATGAACGTTGCTGACCACCGGCTCAACACGCGCACCGTCTACATCAACCCGGTGTTCGCGTTCCTCTACATGAACATGCAATACCACATTGAACATCACGTGCTGCCGATGGTGCCGTACCACGCGCTGCCGAAGCTGCACGAAGCGATCAAGGCGGAGACACCCCCTGCGTACCCGAGCCTCTGGTCGGTCTATAGGGAGATGGTTCCGACCTTGATCCGTCAGACACGCGATCGCTCTCACTTTATCCGTCGCCACGTCCCGCATCGTGAGTCGATGCGCTCGGCAACCTGAGAAAGCGTCCAGAACTGGGAGTATCTGAAATGTTGGATCAACGTGAGTGGGTCGTCGCATGTCAGACCGGCGACATCGATGAAGAAGACGTCATGCGTTTTGATCATGGCAGTGCCACGTTTGCCGTCTATCGCATCGATGGCAAGTTTTACGCCTCCGACGGCTGGTGTACGCACGAGAAAGCCCATCTTGCCGACGGCTTCGTATTGGGCAACGCGATCGAGTGTCCGCGGCATCAGGGGCGTTTCGATATTGCAACCGGTAGGCCGCTTTGCGCGCCGGTCTGTCAACAGCTGAAAACGCATCCGGTACGCATCGAAGGCGGTGCGGTCGTGATCGGCGTGCCGACGACGGAGTGATCATGGCAAGCGATGCACACATGGTCATTGTTGGCGCCGGCCTGGCGGGTGCCCGCGCCAGCGCCGAACTGCGCGAAGCGGGCTTCGATGGCGAGATCACGCTTATTGCCGACGAACCGCACGCGCCCTATGACCGGCCGCCGCTCTCGAAGGCGGTGCTGCTCAAGGAAAAAACGCTGGGCGATTGCGCGCTCTTCGGTGATACCTTTTTTGCCGATCATGCGATCGATCTGAAGCTTGCTGTCAGTGTGGTTGAAATCGATCGTGCTGGCCGCGCAGTTCTACTCGATAACGGAGAACGCATCGGGTACAGCCGGCTGCTGCTCGCGACCGGCGCGTCGCCCAGAACGTTGAGCGTGCCGGGTTCGGACTTGCCTGGCGTGGTCACGCTGCGCACCGTTGACGATGCCCACGATCTCTCGACGCGGCTCCATCACGGACAACGCTTCGCGATCGTTGGCGGCGGTTTCATCGGACTCGAAGTCGCGGCGAGTGCTGTCGCAGCAGGATGCAGCGTCACGGTCATCGAAGCCGGCGAGCGTTTGCTGATGCGCGCGGTGCCGCAGGAAATTGCCGCGCGTATCGAAGTACGGCACCGTAAGGCGGGCGTGCAGTTCCGCTTTGGCGCGCAGCTGGTCGCTATCGCGGGTGCCAGTGCAGCCGAAGAGGTCCGTCTCGCCGACGGCGAAGTCATCCACTGCGACACGGTAGTGGTTGGCATCGGCGCTGTGCCACGTACGGCATTAGCGCAGGCAGCGGGACTCGAAGTCGCGGAGGGCATCGTGGTCGACGACCATCTGTGCACGAGCGATCCTGACATCTTCGCAGCGGGCGATGTCTGCTCGTTCCCGCATCCGTTGTACGGCCGCCGTGTGCGCCTCGAATGCTGGAAGAACGCTGACGATCAGGGGCGCCACGCCGCGCGCAACATGTTCGGCGAAGAGCTTCGTTATCGCGAAGTGCCGTGGTTCTGGTCTGATCAATATGATCTGTCGATTCAGATAGCAGGGCTTCCTGCATTCGCCAGCCAGGTTGTGGTGCGCGAAACGTCCGATGCGTTGCTGCTGTTCCATCTGTCCACGGACGGATCGCTGATCGCGGCGAGTGGTGTCGGCCGCGCAGTGGGCCGCGATATCCGGATTGTCCAGATGCTGATTGGCCGCAACGCTCGCGTCTCCGCCGAGGAGCTTGCGGATCCGTCGGTGAAGCTCAAGTCGCTGCTGGTTACCGAGACGGCTTGAGCGCGGTCCAACGCCCCATCACACATAAACCATGAACCCCACTCTTCACATCGGCGTAAATATCGACGGCGTGCTGCATCGCAACGACATGCCGCCGGTCGACGCCGACGCGCAATTCCAGATGATCGCCGACGCGGGCGTGTTCGACTATGTCGAGATGAATCCGCCAGCGGGCGTTGCACTCGCGCGCTACGTCGAGTTGAGCGAGCGCTACGCGCTGCCAGTTCGCGTGATCGGCGGCATTTTTTGTGCGGGTCGCGACGAAGCGCATCTGCGGCACGTGATCGAGTGGGCGCCGCGCTTCGGCTCGAAAGTACTGAATTGCCAACTCTACGCAAATCATGCCGACGGACATTGCCTCACTGATATCGAGGTCGCGCGGTTCTATGCGCAGGCTTGCGAATGGGCCGCCCCGGTTGGATGCATCCCGAGCCTCGAAGTGCATGTCGACATGTGGAGCGAGGAGTTCAGCCGCGTTGCACGAGTCGGCGAACTACTGGCGCGCGAGGGCATTGCACTGCGCCTCACGCTCGATCATTCGCATCTGATCTTCAAAATCGGCAATGCGGAAGAACTCGACGCATCCGCGATCCGGCCACACGTAGAAACGGGCGAGATCGTGCTCGATCCTGCGTCGCCCGATGCGATCTTCAAACAGTGGATCGCGCGCGGCTGGGTCCATCACGCCCACGCACGCAGTGTCATACCAAACAACCCGCGCAACTCCCGCATGCGTCGCCCCGACGGCAGACCCGGTCGCGGCATTCAATACCCGTTCGTGCGGCCCGCTATGGATCAATGGGACGGCAACTGGGATGAGGCAGCACTCCTTCCGTGGAAGAACGCCGTGCAGCACCTGCTCGACGCGCGCGCACACAGCAGCGTTTCCACGCCGCAGCACATCAGCTGCGAGTTCATTCCATTTGCCGACTACGGCGGCGGTGCAGGGTATTCGATCTTTGAGAACAACGTTGCCTGCGCGGCATGGCTGCACAACACATGGCTGGAGCAAACCGCCGGACAAGACGCCGTAACGACATGAATCTGAGAGACAACACATTCGTTCGCTATAACTGGAGACACAAATGACATTGACGAGTGGTGGAGCACTGCAATTCTCCCTGAATCGCATGAGCGCGCCGCGGCTGGTGTTCGCCGAATACGTCGCGCTTTGCCAACGCCTGGCCGTCGATGCGATCGAGATCCGCAACGACCTCGAAGGCGTCGAGATCAACGACGGCACGCCCGCCGCCGATATCAAAGCGCTTAGCGCCGCGGCAGGGCTAACGATCCTATCGATCAATGCGCTGCAGCGCTTCGAACGTTTCGATGCGACCCGCGCGAAAGAAGCACTGGCACTTTCGCGCTATGCGGCCGACTGCGGTGCACGCGCGATTGTCCTGTGCCCGACCAACAGTCGCCAGGATCAGCGCACGGCAAGCGAGCGTCACGCCGATCTCGCCAACGCACTCAAGCAACTGAAGCCCATCCTCGACGATCACGGTCTGCATGGTCTGATCGAGCCGCTCGGTTTTGAGGAATGCGCGCTGCGCCGCAAATCCGATGCAGTTAAGGCGATCTACGACGCGGCAGGCGAGCGCCATTTCCGGCTTGTGCATGACACGTTTCATCACCACCTGGCGGGCGAGGACATTTTCTTTCCGAACCTCACTGGCCTCATCCACGTTTCGGGCGTGGAGGACAGTGGCCTGCCAGTCGGCCAGATGCGCGACGGGCATCGTGTGCTGGTCGGCGCGGCCGATCAGCTCGGCAACATCCGCCAGCTAACCACGTTGTTTGCACGAGGCTATTGCGGTCGCGTGTCGTTCGAGCCGTTTGCGGAGGAAATTGCCCGCGCTGATGACATTGAAAGCCGTCTGCGCGACAGCATCGGTTATATCCGCGCGAGCGTCGAATCGGCGTCGGCCCAGATACGCAAAGCGGCGTAGCAGAAGTTTTCAGCGCGCATGCGTTGAAAGTGATGGAGAGGGTGAATACCGCATGAAATTTTGCCGCGCGGACCTTGGCATCAGACCGATGGCCGCGCGGGTTCAGTCAACAGATAGGAGACATGTCAATGAAATTCCTCACACGATCACTGTTTGCGTTGTCGTTCGCGGCGATGCTGCCGGTTTCCGCTATTGCGAGCACGACCATCGGCGTCTCGATGGCGCACTTCGACGACAACTTCCTGACGACGGTGCGCGACGCAATGGCGACCGAAGGCAAGGCCCACAAAGACGTCAATCTCGACTTCGAGGATGCGCAAGGCGACGTCGGGCGGCAGGTCAGCCAGATCGAAAGCTTCGTATCCCAGCACGTTGCGGCGATCATCGTCACGCCGGCCGACGCGTCGGCAACCAAACGCATGACCGACACCGCACGCAAGGCGGGCATCCCGATCGTATACGTCAATCGCAAGCCGGACGAACCGATGGGCAACGGCGCCTACTTCATCGGCTCGGACAGTCTCGTGGCCGGGCATCTGCAGATGGACTACCTCGCGAAACAGCTCAAAGGGAAAGGCGATATCGCAATCATGCTCGGGGAGCTGTCGACCGACGCAACGCGGGACAGGACGCGCGGCGTAAAGGATATCGTCGCGAAGAATCCGGGCATCAAGATCACCGAGGAGCAAACCGCGAACTTCGACCGCAGCCAGGGCATCAACCTGATGAGTCAGTGGTTGAGCTCTGGAAAGAAATTCGATGCGATCGCCGCGAATAACGACGAGATGGCGCTTGGCGCACTGATTGCGATGAAGCAGGCGGGCGTCTCGTCGAAGAGCGTGCTGGTCGGCGGCGTCGATGCGACGAAGGAAGCCCTGAACGCGATGGCCAAGGGCGATCTCGCCGTCACCGTGTTCCAGGATGGGCAGGGGCAGGGCAAGGGTGCTGTCGATACAGCGATCAAGCTCGCCAGTGGAGACAAGAACGTGCCTAAGGAGGCCTGGATCCCTTACCAGCTCGTCACACCGGACAACTACAAGAGCTTTCTGAATAAATAGTCCGCATGACCTCGGGGCGGCGCCACGTTCGCCCCGCTTCATCCACAGAGAGGGGTGCCACTATGTCAGACCTCACCATGGCAGCGGCAGAAGCCCGGCCGCAACGCGTCGCCATCCCGGCGGCGCATGAGCCGATCTTTGCCGCCCGCAAGATTCGCAAGGCCTTTCCCGGCGTGATCGCGCTCGACGACGTCTCGATCGACGTCCACGCCGGCCGGGTGCATGCGTTGATGGGCGAGAACGGCGCCGGCAAGTCAACGATGATGAAGATCATCGCGGGCGTCTATTTGCCCGACGACGGCTCGCTGCATTTCAGAGGCGAACCGATTGCGCTGAAGTCACCGCGTGACGCGCTCGACCGCGGTATCGCGATGATTCACCAGGAGCTGAATTTGCTGCCGTACATGACGGTGGCGGAGAACATCTGGATTGGCCGGGAACCGCGCAATCTGCTGGGTCTCATCGACCATCGCGCGCTGAACCGGCACACCGGCGAACTGTTCGCGCAACTCGGCATCGAGATCGATCCGCAGGTGCGGCTCGGCAGCCTGAGCATTGCGAACCGTCAGATGGTGGAGATCGCCAAGGCCGTGTCCTTCGACTCCGATCTGCTAATCATGGACGAGCCGACCTCGGCGATCACCGACAAGGAAGTCGAGCATCTGTTCCGGATCATCGGCGAGCTGAAGGCGCAAGGCAAGGCGATCATCTACATCACACACAAGATGGACGAGGTGTTCGAGATTGCCGACGACATCTCGATCTTCCGCGACGGTCACCACATCGTCACGCGCAAGGCGAATGAGTTCGACAAGCAGTCGCTGATTGCCGCGATGGTCGGCCGCGAACTCACGCAGGTCTTTCCGAAGATGGAAGTCGAGATCGGTGAAGTGGCGCTCGCCGTGCGTAGCCTCGGCCGCCGCGGCGTGTTCTCGAACGTCAGCTTCGATCTGCGGTACGGCGAGATTCTCGGCGTGGCCGGCTTGATGGGTTCCGGGCGCACCGAGGTGATGGAGTCGATATTCGGCATCTATCCCGCGGACGAAGGCGAATTGCTGTTCGACGGCAAACGCCGGGCGATTCGCTCTCCGCAACAGGCGATCGCCGCGGGTGTCGCGTTTCTCACCGAGGATCGCAAGAGCACCGGCCTGTTCCTGCAACTTTCCGTTGGCGAAAACATGCAGATTTCGTCGTTGCGCCGCAATTGCGCGCTGGGCTTCGTCCGGCAAAAGCGCGTCAACGTTTCATGCGCCGATATGTGCCGTCAACTGAAGGTCAAGACGCCCGGTCTGCACGAAATCATCGAGAACCTGAGCGGCGGCAATCAGCAGAAGGTGCTGCTCGCGCGCTGGCTGATGAACAAACCGAAGATCCTGATCCTCGATGAGCCGACGCGCGGCGTAGACGTCGGCGCGAAGGCGGAGATTCATACGCTGATCACGCAGCTCGCAAGAGAAGGTGTCGCGATCATCATGATCTCGTCGGAACTGCCTGAGGTGATGGGCATGAGCGATCGGATCGTGGTGATGCACGAGCGCACCGTCAGCGGCATTCTGCCTCGCGCGAGCGCGACGCAGGAAACCGTCATGACGCTCGCTTCCGGCGAGCAGCCTGAATCAGCGGTAACGACCGGAGACAACCATGCGTAACTCAGCGATTCTCACTCCCGATATCCATCGTCCTGCTCCACGCACCTGGCGCGTGCCGCAGGAGACCAGCATCCTGCTGGTGCTGCTCGGCATTGCGCTGGTCTTCGAAGCACTCGGCTGGATCGAGCGCGGCCAATCGTTTCTCTACAACCCGCAGGGCCTCCTGATCATGGTGCTGCGCGTGTCCGAAATCGGGCTGATCGCGGTGGGCGTCACGATGATCATCATCGCGGGCGGCATCGATCTGTCGTCCGGGTCCGTGGTCGCGCTATCCGCGATGATTGCCGGCAGCCTCGCGCAGACATCGGGTTTCGGGCGCACGGTGTTTCCTGGGCTCGTCGATTTGCCGGTACTCGTGCCGGTCGCGGTCGGTGTGCTGACGGGTGGCATTTGTGGCCTGATCAACGGTACGTTGATCGTGCGCACCGGTGTGCCGCCTTTCATCGTCACGCTCGGGATGATGGTGTCGGCGCGTGGACTGGCGCGCTACTACACGCACGGCCAACCCATCAGCATGTTCACCGACGCGTACACCGCGATCGGCAGCGGTGCCAAGCCTGTGGCGATCTTTCTGCTGGCAGCACTCGTCTTCCACATCGTGCTGCGCTATACGCGTTTCGGTAAATGCCTGTATGCGATCGGCGGCAACGTGCAAGCGGCGCGCGTGTCGGGCATTAGCGTCGGGCGCAATCTGGTAGCTGTCTACACGATCGCTGGGCTGCTGACTGGACTTGCCGGTGTGGTCGTTTCGGCGCGTGCGCAGACGAGCCAGTCCGGTATGGGCATGTCGTATGAGCTCGACGCAATTGCCGCGGCCGTGATCGGCGGCACGAGTCTCGCTGGCGGCGTGGGCCGGATCACAGGCGCGGTGATCGGCGCGTTGATCCTCGGCGTGATCTCGAGCGGCTTCACCTTTCTGGGAATCGATTCGTACATCCAGGAAATCGTCAAGGGAATGATCATCGTCGCGGCCGTGATCGCCGACCAATACCGCAAGCGGCGCGCTCGCTAAGCCGCGCTATCCCTCCGTCATCTATTTCGGTGCAATCGCATATGAACCATTCCACCTCTTTCGCCAAAGACCGGCCACTGGACATCGTCTGCCTGGGGCGACTCGCTGTCGATCTCTATGCGCAGCAAATCGGTGCGCGGCTTGAAGACGTTACCAGCTTCTCGCGATATCTGGGCGGCTCGTCGGCCAACATCGCGTTCGGCTGCGCTCGCCTGGGATTGAAGTCAGCCATGCTTTCGCGCGTCGGTAACGATCATATGGGGCGCTTCCTCGTCGACGCGCTGGCAAAGGAAGGCTGCGACGTCAGCCACGTGAAGACTGACATGGAGCGTCTGACGGCGCTCGTGCTGCTCGGTCTGAAAGACCGGAACACGTTCCCGCTGGTGTTTCATCGCGAGAATTGCGCGGACATGGCGATCGACGAAGCGGATTTCGGCGAAGCATTTATCGCATCCAGCAAGGCACTGTTGATAACCGGCACGCATTTCTCGACTGAAGGCGTGCATCGCTCGAGCATGACGGCGCTCGACTACGCCCGGCGCAACGGCGTGCGCACCGTGCTCGATATCGACTATCGCCCGGTGCTATGGGGCCTGACGGGCAAGGCGGATGGCGAGACGCGCTTTGTCGCCGACGGTAGCGTGAGCGCCCATCTGCGTGGCATCTTGCCGAAGTTCGATCTGATTGTCGGCACGGAAGAGGAGTTTTGCATTGCTGGCGGGTTCGAAGATCTGCTGGAAGCACTGCGCTCGGTGCGCGCCGGGAGTGCGGCAACACTGGTCGTCAAACGCGGACCGCTGGGCTGCACGGTGATCGACGGCGAGATTCCGGCTGACCTTGATGGAGACCGGCATTTTCGCGGCGTTGAGGTCGAGGTCCTCAATGTACTCGGCGCGGGTGATGCGTTTATCTCCGGCTTTCTCAAAGGATGGCTGACAGGCGCTGATTATGCAACGTGCTGCGCCTATGCGAACGCCTGTGGCGCGCTTGTCGTATCGCGCCATGCGTGCGCACCGGCCATGCCGACACCGGCCGAACTGGATTATTTCCTCGCCAATGCCGCCCGTTTGCGCCGTCCCGACCAGGACGCGGCGCTTGCGCGTCTGCATCGGGTGAGCGTGCCGCGCAAGCGCTGGGACGAAGTACTCGGCTTCGCGTTCGATCATCGCAGCCAGTTCTTCGAGATGGCGCAGCGGGCCGGTGCCGATGAGGCGCGCATCGCGACGCTCAAGCAGCTTTTCGTGCAGGCGGTCGCGGAAACTGAAATGGCCAGTAGCTACGCCGGCAGGATCGCGGTGCTGATCGACGATCGCTATGGACAGGATGCCTTGAACGCGGCAACGGGCCGTGGCTGGTGGGTCGGCCGTCCCGTCGAGTTACCCGGCTCGAATCCGCTGGAATTCGAACATGGGCGCTCGATCGGTACGGCGCTCAAAAGCTGGCCCAGCGAACACATCGTCAAATGCCTGGTTCAATATCATCCGGACGATGAACCGCTGCATCGGCTGGAGCAGGAGAGTCAACTCCGTGCGCTCTATGACGCGACGCAGGCAAGCGGTCACGAACTGCTGCTCGAAGTGATCCCGCCGAAGGATCGGCCACAGACTCAGGATACCGTGCTCCGGGCACTCAAACGCCTCTACAACCTCGGCATTTATCCTGATTGGTGGAAGCTCGAGCCGATGAGCGCAGACGCATGGCGCGATATCGATGCGCTGATCGATGAACGGGATCCGTACTGCCGTGGTGTCGTGCTGCTGGGGCTGAATGCGCCTGTTGCACAGTTGGCTGAGGGCTTCGAGGCGGCGCGCTCGAGCACAACTTGCCGCGGGTTTACCGTGGGCCGCACGATTTTCCATGAACCGGGCCGGGCGTGGCTCGCAGGCGAGATCGACGATCGGCTGCTGATCGATCAGGTGCGCAGCAACTTCGAGACGTTGATCTACCTGTGGCGGTCATCCCGCAATCATGTCGCGCAAGCCGTACGCGAGGAGCAAGCGGCATGACGCGCACCGTCCGACTGACTACTGCGCAGGCGCTCGTCAAGTATCTGGCCGCCTTGCGTGCCCCAGCCGATGATGAGCGCACTGTGCCGGTGCCGCTGTTTGGCGGTGTATTTGCAATCTTCGGACATGGCAACGTCGCGGGACTCGGCGAAGCGCTGTATCAGCAGCGTGACGCGTTGCCCACCCTGCGCGCGCACAACGAGCAGGCCATGGCTCACGCCGCGATCGCCTACGCAAAGGCGCACATGCGGCGCCGGATGATGGCGTGCACGTCGTCGATCGGTCCGGGCGCAACCAATCTCGTCACCGCAGCGGCACTCGCGCATGTGAACCGGCTGCCGGTACTGTTGCTGCCCGGCGATACCTTCGTATCACGCGCCCCCGACCCGGTGTTGCAACAGATCGAGGACTTTCATGACGGGACCGTCTCCGCCAATGATTGCCTGAGGCCAGTGTCGCGCTACTTCGACCGGATCGTCGCGCCGGAGCAATTGCTGAGCGCGCTGCCGCGTGCCGTGCGCGTGCTGACCGATCCGGCGCTCTGCGGACCGGTTACGTTGGCGCTGCCGCAGGACGTGCAGACCCATGCGTACGACTATCCGGTCGAATTCTTTGAACCTGCCGTGGTGAATTTCCGCGCGCCGTCGCCGGCTCAGGATCAACTGGCTGTGGCAGTCGCGGCGATACGCGCCGCGCAGCGGCCATTGATCGTCGCCGGTGGCGGCGTGTTGTACGGACGCGCCAGTGCTGCCCTGCGCGCGTTTTGCGAGCGGCATGGCGTGCCTGTTTGTGAATCGCAAGCCGGCAAAGGCGCGTTGTGCTGGGATCACCCGCTACAACTGGGCTCGGTCGGCGTCACCGGCTCGCCAGCCGCTAATACGCTCGCCCGGGAAGCGGATGTTGTGATCGCCATCGGTACGCGCTTGCAGGACTTCACCACGGGGTCTCATTCGCTGTTCGGGCAAGCGCGCGTCGTGGCAATCAACGTGAATGCGTTCGATGCGGACAAGGCGCGCGGCGTCGGGATCCTCGCCGATGCGCGGCTCGCGCTCGAGGCGCTGTCGCATGAGCTGTCCGCTGCCACGCCCGAAACAAAGGGGGCATGGCGAGGCAATGTGGCGTGGCAGGACAGGGCGCATGCAGCCGCCGATAGCTGGCGCGCAACGGTCAGCGAGATCACTGGCCGGCGCGAACTCGCGCCGGAACAACTGCCGTACGACGGCAACGTGATCGGCGCGGTGCAGCGTTCGCACGCCAATTCGCCGTCGCACGACATCGTCGTTTGCGCGGCGGGCACGCTGCCCGCGGAATTGCACAAGCTTTGGCGCACTGCACGACCGGGCGGCTATCACATGGAATACGGCTACTCGTGCATGGGCTATGAGATCGCGGGTGGTCTCGGCGTCAAGCTGGCGCAGCCGGATCGGGAAGTGATCGTGATGGTCGGCGACGGCAGCTACCTGATGATGAACAGCGAGATCGCCACGTCGGTGATGCTCGGCGCGAAGCTCATCATCGTCGTGCTCGATAACCGCGGCTATGGCTGCATCAATCGCCTGCAACAGGCGTGCGGCAGCGCACCGTTCAACAATCTTCTGGCCGACTGTATTCAGGGGCCGCTCGGTGCGCCACAGATCGACTTCGCCGCCCATGCCGCGTCCCTTGGTGCTCGTGCCGAACATGCTGCGAACCTCGCCGAACTCGAACGCGTGCTCAAGCGTGCACGCGCTTCCGATCGCACTTACGTGATCTGTATCGACACGGACCCCGCGCGCACGACGGTCGAAGGCGGTTGCTGGTGGGAAGTCGCGGTACCCGAAGTGTCGGTCCGCGACGAAGTGCGGGCGGCGCGCATGGTTTATGAACAGAACAAGCAACAACAAAAGAGCCCGCTATGACGAACTCCTTCGACGTAAAAATCGGCATCAATCCGATCTCGTGGTTCAACGACGATTTGCCTTCGCTCGGTCGCGAAACGCCACTCGAGACGGCGCTCACCGAGGGCCGGGGAATCGGCTATCAGGGATTCGAACTCGGCAACAAGTTTCCGCGCGAGCCGCACGCGTTGCGTGAGGTGCTGTCGCGTCATCAGCTCGAACTGGTGTCGGGCTGGTACTCGGGGCGTCTCGCCGACCGTTCCGCCGATGAGGAAATCGCTGCGCTCGGTCCACATCTCACGCTGCTTGCGCGGGGCGGTGCGAACGTGATGGTCTACGGTGAGGTCGCCGGCTCGATCCAGGGCGACAGCAATGTCCCGCTCTTCAAACGCCCGCGCTTTCATACCGACGAGCAGTGGCGGTGCTACGCCGACCGGTTGAACACAGTGGCGCGGTACACGCTCTCGCACGGTGTGCGCCTCGCGTATCACCACCACATGGGCGCCTATGTGGAAACACCGGAAGACGTCGACCGTCTGATGGCGCTCACCAGCGACGATGTCGGCTTGCTGTTCGATAGCGGCCATGCAGCGTTCGGCGGCAGCAAGACGACCTTCAGCGGCGCTACGCCCCTGGATACGCTCACCCGGCATAGCGCACGCGTTTGTCACGTTCATTTCAAGGACGTCCGGCCCGAGATCATCGAGATTGCGCGCAACCGTCAATGGAGTTTTCTCGATGCGGTGATCAACGGCGCATTTACGGTGCCAGGCGACGGGGCGATCGATTTCGCGCCTTTGATCCGGCAACTGCGTGACCATGGCTATCGCGGCTGGCTTGTCGTCGAAGCCGAGCAGGACCCGGCGGTGGCGCCGAGCCTTGCATACGCTCAAAGCGGCTATCGGCATCTGCGTGCCCTGGTCGATCGCGCAACCGCGCAACTGGCGGCCGCATGAGCCTGCTCGTAAAAGGAAAGCCCGCGGGACGCGAGATTGTCACAGTTACGCCTGATAGCGCCGGATGGCGTCACGTTGGTTTTGCCGCTCAACGGCTCGCGCGTGGCGAGCACGTGACGTTCAATACCGGCGCCACCGAGATGTGCGTGGTCGTGCTCACGGGCGTGATCAGCGTCGGCACGCCACAACAGACGTGGCGCGAAATCGGCGCACGCAGTAGCGTTTTCGAGGCACGCTCGCCGTACGCGGTCTACGTGCCGCCTCGCACTGCAGTGTCGATCGACGCTCACGATGCCGCCGAAATTGCTCTGGCCAGCGCGCCGGCCGAAGGGCGGTATGAAGCCCGCCTGATCGAGCCGGAAACGATTGCCCGTTCGGTGCGCGGCAGTGGAACGAATACACGCTATGTCTGCGACATTCTTCCCCAAACCGAACCCGCCGAGTCGCTGCTGGTAGTCGAAGTGCTGACCCCAGCGGGGCACGCATCGAGCTATCCGCCGCACAAGCATGGCGTCGACGACATACCGGTGGAAAGCTATCTGGAAGAAACCTATTACCACCGCCTCAATCCGCCGCAAGGCTTTGCGTTCCAACGTGTCTATACCGACGCGCGCGACATCGATGAAGCGCTGGCGGTCGAAGATCACGACGTGGTCATGGTGCCGCGCGGCTATCACCCGGTAGTGATGCCGCATGGCTACGACGGCTACTACCTGAACGTGATGGCAGGCCCGAAGCGGGCGTGGCACTTCAAGAACGATCCGGCTCACGAGTGGATGTTGTCGCGATAGCCGGGAATCGCGGTTCACGTAGTTGATGCTGGAAGAAAAGTCACCTTGGCGATCGCCATGCGCATGGTCCCGAAGCGGTGCGCTTTGACGCGCGGCAAAAGGTAGTCGCGCAGCGTTGACTGGGTGGTCGCGCACAGGGCGCCGAGTTTGCAATGCCGACGATGTAATACCGACTGACGAAATTGAGAAAACGGGAGAATACGATGATTGAGATCGCTTTGTTTGGAGCCGGCCGCATCGGCAAGATTCATGCAGCAAACCTCGTGCGCCAGGCGGGTGTGCGTCTGAAGTATGTGGTCGATATGCATGCCCCCTCAGCACATGCACTGGCAGAGATGCATGGTGCCAAAGTAGTGGACGTCGATGGCGCGCTGAGCGACCCATCGATTGGCGCCGTCGTCATCGCGTCGAGCACGAATACGCACGCAGATCTGATTATCAGGGCGGCGAATGCCGGGAAAGCCGTGTTTTGCGAAAAGCCGGTGGACCTGACGGTCGAGCGCTCGCGTGAGAGCGCAGCGGCGGTTGCACGCAATGGCGTGACCTGCATGATCGGTTTTCAGCGCCGCTTCGATTCCACGTTCGCCGCGCTCAAGGCGCGCATCGAGCGCGGCGAGATCGGCGATCCGGAGATGCTGATCATCACGAGCCGAGACCCGGGTGCGCCGCCTGTCGAATACATCAAGAGCTCAGGTGGCATCTTCAAGGACATGCTGATCCACGATCTTGATGTGTTCCGCTGGATTCTGGGCGACGAGGCACACACGCTACACGCAACAGGCAGTTGCCTGACCGATCCGCTTGTTCAGGACGCAGGCGATATCGATTCGACTGCAGTGACGATCCGCACCAGACGCGGACTCCTGTGCCAGATCAACACCTCGCGGCGGGCTGCCTATGGGTACGATCAGCGCTTTGAAGTGCTCGGCAGCAAGGGCATGCTGCAGGCGGGCAATGTACGACCGACCGAAGTGACTGGCTGGTCTGCGAGCGCTGTATCGGTCGACGTGCCGGAGCCGTTTTTTCTCGAACGCTATCGACAGGCTTATGCTGCGGAGATGGCGCATTTCGTCGAGGCACTGACGCAGGGGCTTCCTGTGCGAACGACTATACAGGACGGTGTCAAGGCGCTCGAGCTTGCGGAATTCGCGACGCTTTCGTGGCAGAAAGGATCGGCGTTTGAGGTAGCGTCTGATGGAGAGCTACATGGTTATGCGGGGGAGCCTGTAGCGGAATCGCTCAACGCTTAGTCACACGTTGCGCAAGGACTCTTTGTTGTTCGCCGCGAATGATACGATCCTGACGGTTCGTGCCAGACCACATGGGAAACGCGCCGTGAAACGCCCAGCCGTCGCTGACCGGTTCGACTTCTTCCACGGCGGACTTGAACTTGGCTAGAAGCGGACATTACAACTTAGCCGCTACAGCCATTGTCGAGGCTGGTTTTAAATGTCCGGGTTGCGACTTTTTAGAAATGTCCGGTTTTGAGGTTCAGAAATCTCTATGTTAGACGGCTTTCAAGCACCGAGCCAACCCGCATTCCGGCAGTTCCCAGAATCGCTTCATTCAACTGCTCCCGGGTCAGCTCGCGCTGCTTGCGGGTGCCCACCTTGCGCTCCTTCGGACGCGGCGCTTCACCCTGGTTGGTCCTCGATGGGGAGCCTGATGTCCGCCGGTCATCACGCTGTGCCTGGATCACCTGCGCCATCTGCAGTGTGTGTCCCAGCCGCTTGTTATCGACCACCGCCGCCTGATCGATCTCCGAGAGCCGGTCATACGGTACACAGGGCAGGGCAGCGCCATTCACCCGGATCTCGATACGCCCATCCGGATACTCGAACACATCCAGATAACGGTGAATCAGGCTGCGGTTCGCTACCGTATCCTCCAGCAGATAGATCACCCGGTCGTACTGCACCGTCAATACCTTCGACACGCGCCGCGGCACCCTGCATGTCAGGATCAGATCAAGATCGTCGTCGGCACGCAGCGGCCGGTGTGCATCGAATGTGCTCCGCGGCATCTTGCCAAACCGGCCGTTAAAGTCAGCAATGAAGTGGGGCGCGTAAGCGTTGGCCGCCTCCTTCGTGCTGATTCCGCGCAGCCGCAACTCCTTCACGAGGCGATCCTGCAACGTCAGGTTGGCGCGCTCGACACGGCCCTTGGCCTGGCTGCTATTGGCGCAGAACGTATCCACATTCAGCTCATACAGCGCCCGCCCGAACTGCGTCACGCCCTTGCCAGGCGTCACCGAATGGCTGTTGCAATGAAACACGCTGGCCTTGTCGCTGTACAGCGCGACCGGCTTGCCATGCTGCTCGAGATAACGGCGCATCACCTCGAAGTAGCTGAAGGTCGATTCGGTCGCCGTGAAGTGCAGCGCCATCAGCCGGCTGGTCGCATCGTCGATGAACACCAGCAGCGTGCACGCTGGCGCGCGCTCCTCGAACCAGCGGTGATCGCTGCCGTCGATCTGCACCAGCTCGCCCAGACACGCGCGGCGGTTTCTCGGCTGGTGCAGCTTCGGCGGCCGCAGTTTGCGTGGAATCCATAGTCCGGCTTCCCGCATCCAGCGCCGCACGGTTTCCTTCGCCAGCACCACGCCATGACATTCAGCCAGCTTCTCGCACGCCAGTGTCGGCCCGAAATCGGCATAGCGCTCACGCACCAGCGCCATCGCCCGCGCACGGACATCCACCGGCAGTTCGCGGTTACTGGGTTGTCCACGACGCGCCGAGACGAGCCCAGCCGGTCCAGCAGCCTCGTAGCGCCGCACCAGCCGGCTGATCTGGCGCTCACACAGCTGCAGCCGTTCAGCCGCCAGTACGATCGTCAGGCGATGCTGGACGACCGCCTCGATGATTTTCACGCGCTCGAGCTCGTGCATGCTGATCGTGATGAATCCACGTCCGTTCATGATCTGGCTCCGGGCTCGCTGGGATGCCGCAGCATGCGCCACAGCAGCCAGCCCGGAGCAGGAAACCGGACATTTCTAATGAGCCAGAACCGGACATTTCTAAAAAGCCCTGACATTCGAAATGTTGATAATTTATCTTATGTAAAATTGAAGTTATCTAACTTGCTCACCTGTGAAGGTACGTTCGCGGCCGTACTCGCACGCTCGCGTATGCCGGCAGTCGATCTGCCGCAAATGTGGCGCTCAGGCCGGATGTTTGCGGGCATTGGCCCACCTGCGTACGTGCACGACAAAATGAGCCGACGTGCTGCCGAGCGCGGTCGCGATCTTTTCGCGTGAACCCTTGCGCAACCGATCGCTGACTTCCTGCTGCGGATGGACGTGCGGCTGCTCGACGCGAACGAACGCGGTGAACTCGTCCGCTGGGTCGCTCTTTTCAAGGCGTGGCGCGAGGTTGCGCACAGCGGCACGATTTACCAGGGGGCGGTTGAGCCGTCACTGGCCTGGCTGCAGGTCGTCGCACCCGATCTCGGGGCTTCGCTGATCGCGGTCTATCGCCTCGTCGAGGACGCAAACCGCTACGTCGCGCCGGTCCCCGTGAAGGGATTGGATCCGGCCCGCCGTTACCGCGTGGAGATACTGCATAGGCCGGTCGCGCCGCATTTCACAAAGCCATCGGGGCTGCTCGCGTCGCTGGTCGACGGCGGCATCGTGCTGTCCGGCGCGACGTTACGCGACTTCGGCTTGCCGTTGCCGCCGATGCCGCCGGAATCGGCGATCGTGATTCGCTGCAACGCCGTGGACGATTGAGCTGCGGCGAAGCGAGCGAGGTCTACGCGTTGCAACCCCCCGCTCTCTTCATTGGCCTTGCTCCCCGGCCGCCGCTGCCCACCCCCTCTGCATCGCCCCCACCAACTGCTTCCACAAAAACTCCGCCGCCGGCGACAAACGCCGGCCAACCCGGCGTATCACCTGGCTGCTGAAGTCGCGTGCAATCGGATGATCGATTTCAAGCGCAACGAGCTTGCCCGCGTCGAGATATTGCCGCGCGGCATCGGTCGACATGAACGCGACGCCAAGCCCCGCCGCTGCAATCGCCTGCGCCGCGGCGAACATATCGCACCGGTAAGCCGGCGTCACGCTAAGCCGTTCCGCGCGAATGATCGAGTCGACGTATTGCTGAACGCCGAAACGCGGCGGCATGAAAATCAGGTGGGCATCGGCAAGCTGCTCGAAGCGGATACGCTGCAGTCCCGCCAACGGATGCCGCGGGCTCACGAACGCGCAGAACGGCGCGGCGCGAAACGTGCGTGAGCGTATCGCCGGGTCCCTCGCCCCGCCCGCGCATAGCCCAATATCGACCTCGTCGTTGCGAACCATCGCGATGATTTCGGACGTCGCGCCCGTGTGCAGATCGACGACGATATCCGGAAACTGCGCGCTAAAACGCTCGAGCACGATCGCCATCAGATTGCCGACGAAGCCCTCGCCGCACCCGATACCGATCCGTCCGCGCCGCAGCCCCCGATAGTCCTCCAGTTGCACCAGCATCTCCGCGTCGCGGCGCCGGCTTTCACGAAAGTGATCGACGAGACTCAGGCCGATTTCCGTGAGCGTCACGCGCCGGCCCTGCCGCTCGAGCAGCGCCACACCGTGCGCGCGCTCCAGCTGCGTCACCTGCCGGCTGATCACCGACGCATTGATGCCGAGCGCGTCCGCCGCCGCCCGCACGCCACCATGCACGGCGATTTCATGCAGATAGCGCAGGCTGCGCGGATTCAAGGTGCCTGTCTGGGGGATATCGGTGTCGGTTGACATGCTTTCTTGATTGTTGACATTCAAGTCAACATTATCGACCGAAAGACGTCATTGATCGCACGTTTTTGCAGCGAAATACTGACGCTTCTCTTTCTATATGCACGTCAATCCAAATGCCCAATACCCAGCTCTTTTGCACGCTCGACGAAACCAGCGATCTGAACGATGAACTCCGCGGCATTCGCCACCGTTTGCACCAGCACCCTGAGCTGGCTTACCAGGAGTTCCAGACATCGGATCTTGTCGCCGAAGCGCTCGCAAGTTGGGGTTACGAAGTCACGCGCGGTCTGGGCGGAACGGGCATGGTCGCATCGCTGAAGTCGGGAACGGGGTCGCGGGCCGTTGCGGTACGCGCCGATATGGACGCCTTGCCGATCACCGAGGCCACGGGCCTGCCCTATTCCAGCGTTCACCCGGGCAAGATGCACGCATGCGGTCACGACGGTCACACGGCGATGGTCCTTGGTGCAGCGCGGCATCTGGCGCGCACGCGCCGCTTTGACGGGACCGTCCATCTCGTCTTCCAGCCCGCCGAGGAAATTGGCTCGGATAGCGGCGCGCAACGCATGATCGCTGACGGTCTGTTCGAGCGCTTCCCTTGCGAGGCCATCTTCGGCCTGCACAACCATCCCGGCGCACCGGCGGGCACGTTCATGTTCCGCAGCGGCCCGTTCATGGCCGCATGCGATACCGTCGACATCACGATCCATGGCCGCGGCGGTCACGCTGCCCGCCCCCATCTCGCGACCGATCCGCTCGTAATCGGCGCAGGACTCGTGACGGCGCTGCAGACTGTCGTGTCGCGCAACATCGATCCGATGCAGCCCGCCGTGGTCACGATCGGTGCGTTCAATGCGGGACACGCGCCCAATGTGATCCCCGAAACGGCGCGTCTTCAACTGAGCGTGCGCTCGTTCGATCCCGACGTGCGCAAGCTGCTCGAAGCACGCATCCGTGCGCTCGCCAACGCGCATGCGCAAGCGCATGGCGCCAGCGTCGATATCGACTATGTGCCGGGCTACCCGGTGCTCGTGAACAGTGCGCAGGAGACTGAATTCGCGTTACAGGTCGCACGAGAACTGGTGGGCGACGAACGCGTGGTCGACGGCTTTGGTCCGATCGCGGGCAGCGAGGACTTTGCCTTTTACCTGCAAGAGAAGCCGGGCTGCTTCCTGCGCGTGGGCAATGGCAAGGACACACCGATGCTGCACAACACGAAGTACGACTTCAACGACGACAACCTGACCGTCGGCGCCGCATTCTGGACGCGGCTGGTCGAGCGGTTTCTTGCGTCGGAAGTCTAAGCGCGCCTCAGAAAGCGCGGACAGAATCATCATAAATACACCTACGGTGAGGACCTAAACCATGTCAACCCAGCCTCTTACGTCGTCCGGCACGATTGCGGTTTCGCAGACCCGCATTGTCGTGGCGGCCGTCATCGGCAATCTGCTGGAATTCTTCGATTTCACGGTCTACAGCTTTTTCGCGCTGACCATCGCAAAGCTTTTCTTTCCGTCGCAAGATCCCGTCGTGTCGACGCTGCTGGCATTGTCGGCATTCGCGATCGGTTTCGTGGCGAGACCCGTCGGCGGTTTCGTGCTCGGCCATTACGCGGACAAGCGCGGGCGCCGGGCCGCGCTCACGCTGACGATCTTCCTGATGGCCGTCGGCTCCGCGATGATCGGTCTCATGCCGACCTACCAAACGATTGGCATCGCCGCGCCTGCGTTGATCGTGATAGCGCGCCTCGTGCAGGGTTTTGCGCAGGGCGGCGAGTTTGGCGCGGCCACCGCGACGCTGCTGGAAACCGGCTCCGCAAAAGGGCGTGGCTTTCGCGCAAGCTGGCAACTGGCGAGCCAGGGCGCAGCCGCGTTGCTCGGCTCGGGCATGGCTGCGGTGCTCACCTATCAATTGACTGGTCCGCAATTGCTCGATTGGGGATGGCGTGTTCCGTTTCTGGCCGGCACGCTGATCATGCCCGTGGGCGTGTATCTGCGCCGGCATATCGTGGATGACGAGCCCGTCAAAACGGTGCACTCGCGCTTCGAACCGGCCCTCGTACGCAAATGGTTTCTGACCGTCTTTGCAATCATGGGCATGACCGTCGCGACCTACGTGCTGATGTACTACATCCCCACCTACTCGATTCAGTATCTGAAGATGCCGGCCAAGCTGTCGATGCTGGTCTCGATTGGCGCCGCATGCGTCTCGCTGCTCATGTGCCCGATCTGGGGCGCGCTGTCGGACCGCACGGGCCGTAGAAAGCCGCTGACCGTGTTTGGACGCGTGGTGCTGATCGCGCTGCTGTACCCGGCGTTCTGGCTGATGAACCAGTTTCCGACGCTGCCGGTCGTCACCGGCCTGATCGTCCTTTTGATGTTCTTCTATACGATGGGTTCGGCGCCTGCGTATGCGCTCATGCCGGAGAACTTCCCGAAACATGTGCGCGCAGGCTACCTGGCAAGCGCGTATGCCGTGGCGGTGTCGGTGTTCGGCGGCACGGCGCAACTTGTCGTTGCGTGGCTCATCAAGGTGACGGGCAATACGATGGCGCCGGCCTGGTACATGATCGCGTGCGTCGTCATTTCGCTCGGCGCCGTGATGATGCTCGAAGAAACCGGGGGACGCGATCTGGCCTGATTGTGTCCGGGAGTTCGGCCCTGGAAACCAGGGCCGGCTGGAACAAACGAGTGGCGGACGTTTTGCAATGCGATCAAGGCGTGGCTGCTCTGACCCTTCTCCCCTCATCCTGGCCCGGCCCGATCACGAGGCCCGCCTCCGCCAGCAACCGCCGCAGTCCAAGCTTCGGATAATTGCGATCGACAGCCCGCACATCGGCACGCGTCTCCTCGATGATCCAGTCGCGCACATCCGCTGCAAGCGGCCGCAACGGCCGATTCTCCGGCCACACCAGACAGCAGCGCCGGTTCGTCACGATCAGTTCCTCCTCGGACGGGAGCAGCGCGCCCTCGAGAAGCCAATGCGACACCACGTTGAGCCAGCCGAGCGCGACGCCCTGCCCCAGCAGCGCCGCCTGCACGACGATGGCGTAGTCGTTGAAGCTCAGCATGCTGGCTACGTGCCGCCCATGTGCCGCGAACGTGGCGAAGCGCTCATGCCAGCCGCGCTCGCCATCGTCCATCACGATCACTGTGTCGCCGTGCTCGCGGCCCGTCTGCGTCGCGGCCGTCTCGTGATAGCGCCGGTTGCACACCGGCAGTAGCGTTTCCGGCATCACGAGCACACTGTTCTCGCCAATCTCGTCCTCGCGCAAAAAGCGCATGCCGAGATCGACATCGACGAGCGGGCCGCCGATTCGCCCCGAGATCAGTTGAAACCGCAAATCGACGTTCGGAAACGCCTGGTTCAGCCGGCTCATGCGCGGCATCAGCCAGTGTGTCGTGAACGCGGTGGACACCGAGAGCGTGACGGACTCGATGCCCGTCGCACGCGCCTCGATCTCACGTATCGCGCCTTCTATGCCATTGAAGCCTTCCGATATCTTCCGGTAGAGGATTTTGCCGTTCTCAGTCAGCTCGATCCCACCTCGCACGCGCTCGAAAAGGCGCACGCCGAGATGGTCTTCCATGCGCGCCAGCATGCGGCTCACCGCGGGCTGACTCACATATAACTCCTGCGCCGCGCGCGTGAAGTTGCCGCAGCGCGCGGCAGCTTCGAACACGAACAGCGCATTGGCGCTCGGCAGTTTTTTGCGAAGGTTAGGCATGACCTGATGTTATGCCTTATCCAACAATTTGGGAATTGCCGTCAATAATGACGCGGCCTATATTTTCCCTAACGCAGGCCTCTACAGCGAGACAGGACGCAATGGACGCACGAGCGAAAACAGGTGTTTCGATCCGATCGGCAGCGAAACGTTATGGCCAGGTAGTGGCCCTCGACGATGTGTCGCTCGACATCGCCCCGGGCGAATTCGTCTCGCTGCTCGGTCCTTCGGGATCAGGCAAGACCACCCTGCTCGGCATTCTCGGCGGCTTCGTGCAGCCGAGTTCGGGTGCGGTTTGGGTCGGCGAGCGCGACATTACATTTGCGCCGCCGCACAAACGGGACATCGGCATCGTCTTTCAGAACTACGCGCTCTTTCCGCACATGAGCGTCGGCGAGAACGTGGCGTTTCCGCTGCGCGCGCGCCGTCAGCCCAAAGCGACGTGGGCCAAGAAGGTCGCCGATGCACTCGCAATGGTCGAACTCTCGGGCTACGAGAGCCGCGGCATCGGTCAACTGTCCGGCGGACAGCGTCAGCGGGTGGCGCTCGCCCGCGCGATGGTCTTCGAGCCGCAACTGATCCTGATGGACGAGCCGCTCTCCGCGCTCGACAAGCAACTGCGCGAAACCATGCAGATCGAGCTGCGGCGGCTGCATCGCAAGCTCGGCGCGACGATTGTCTATGTGACGCACGATCAGCGCGAGGCGCTCACCATGAGCGACCGCGTGGCCGTCCTGAAGAACGGCCGGCTCGTGCAGATCGATACGCCTGAGCGGCTCTACGACCGTCCGTGCGACGCGTTCGTGGCGAGCTTCATCGGTGAGGCGACGCTGCTCGCCGTGACACGCGCCGGCGACGATGCCGTGCGCCTCGGCGATACGGTCCTGCGCACCGCGCATCCGCTGCCGCGCGGCGACAAGCTGCTGCTCGCGGTGCAGACCGAAAAACTCGTGATCGACGGCGGCGAGCGGCGCGACGGCGTGAATCGTCTGTCGTGTCATGTCACCGAGGTGCTGTACCAGGGCGAAAGCCTGCGCGTGTTCGCCACGCTCGCCGACGGCACCGCCATCAGCCTCAGGCAGCCCGGCGGCCACGACGCGCGCCGGCGCATCCCGGAACCGGGGGCGCCCATGAGCGTCGTTCTTGATCCGCAGGACACGATCGTCGTGCCGGCCTGATCCCACTCATTTTTCAGCCTCCCACGCTTGGGGCACTCCCTCTCCCGTTTTCACAGCAAACTGCAAAAGGATGATTTCATGAAGCTCACCGATTTCAAGGTCCTGACGTTCGACGTCGTCGGCACACTCATCGACTTCGAGCGCGGCGTGCTCGCCTCCGTGCGGCGCCTCGGCGGCCCGGCAGCGAAGGACCTGACCGACGACCAGATCTTCGAGCCGTACATGCGCGGCCGTGCGACCCATCCGGGCCGCTCGAGCCACGAAATGGCGAACGTCTACCTGTCGCTGGCGCAGGAACTCGGTCTGCCCGACGACGCGCAATCGGCCGCCGCCTTCCAGCGCGACGTGCTCGAATGGCCCGCCTTCGCGGATTCGGTCGCCGCGCTCAAGCGTCTGCGCAAACACTTCCGCCTGGTTGCCATGACCAATGCGGACCGCGTTGCACTGTCGGCCTACGCGCACACGCTTGGCGACCCGTTCGACGACACGGTCTGCTGCGACGAAACCGGCGTCGCCAAGCCCGATCCGCAATTCTTCGCGTACAACCGCGGCCGTCAGGCGGCATTCGGCTACAAGTTCGGCGAGATTCTGCACACCGCGCAAAGCCAGTACCACGACATCGGCGTCGCCACGGAACTCGGCTATGCGACCTGCTGGATCGAGCGCCGTCAGGGCAAGAGCGGCTTCGGCGCCACGCCGGTGCCCGGGGCCGTCACGACGCCGACATTCACGTTCCCGACGCTCGCCGCGCTCGCGGACGCCGTCGAAGCTGAAGCGCGCCTCGCCGCCTAAGCCGATGCTCGCGCCGACGGCACGCCCCTCGCCCCTGCCCGACTCGCTCTGGCAAGCGCTCGCCGCCGCATCGCCCGATGCGGGCGCGGGCGTTAGTGCCGGCGCGCCGCTCGCGCGCGATCTCGACGTCGAAGTCGCGGTGATCGGCGCGGGCTACTCGGGCCTCGCCGCAGCCTATGCGTTGCAAAAACGCGGCGTCGGTTGCGCCGTACTCGACGCGAACCTGGTTGGATGGGGTGCGAGCGGGCGCAATGGCGGCGTGGTGTCGTCAAAATTCAGGCTGTCGTTTCCCACGATCGATCAGTTGCACGGCCTCGATACCGCGAAGCGCATGCACCGGCTCGCGCATGAAGGCGTGCGGGTCGTCGAATCGCTGGTCGACGAGTTCGGGCTCACGCTGGCCCGCTTCGAGCATACGGGCAGCTTGCGCTGCGCACACACCGAGCGCGCCCTCGCGGCGATCTGCGCCGAAGCAGACTGGGTGCGCACGAAGCTCGGCGATACGTCGATGAGCGTGCTATCGCGCGCCGAAGTCGAGCGCGAGACGGGGTCGAAGGGTTTTGTCGGCGGTGTGCTGAGTGCAGATGCCGGCACGATTCTGCCGCTCGAATACGTGCGCGGGCTCGCGCACGGCATGACGCTGCGCGGCGTGCCGATTTACGAATCGACGCCAGTACTGCAGATGCACCGCGCGCCCGGCGATACCCACGTAACGTTGCGCACGCCAGGCGGTACGGTGCGCGCGAAGCAGGTGATCGTCGCGACGAATGCCTATTCGGATCTCACGCCGGCCACCTCGCCGTATCAGCGCGAACTCGTGCCGTTCCGCAGCGCGATGATCGCCACCGAGCGCCTGTCTGACGATCTCGACGCGCGCCTGATGGTCGAACGCCGCAGTTACACGGAAACGCGGCGCATGATGAAGTGGTTCCGCAAGGTGGACGGCCGCATGCTGTTCGGCGGCCGCGACGCGTTCGGCAAAGAAGGCCAGACGACCGGCTTCGATGGGCTGCAGCGGGCGATGGTCGCGCTCTTTCCCGATCTCGCGGACGTGCCCGTGGCGTATCGCTGGTCGGGCTATGTCGGCATGACGTTCAATTCGCTGCCGCATGTCGGGCGCAGCGACGACGCCACGACCTTCTGTCTGGGGTATAACGGAGCAGGTGTCGCGATGGCCAGTCTGCTCGGACAGCATGCCGCCGCGCTCGCCCTCGGCGAGACGCCCGAGCTTTCGCTGCTCGGCTCGCCCGGTCTGCGGCCCGTGCCTTTTCATTCGCTGCGCGCGCCGGGTGTGAGGCTCGTCGCCGCGTGGTATCAGTTTCTCGACGCCGTAGGTGCATGATGACGACCGCCAAACGGATGCTCCAAGGACCCTCATTGATGCAGGCCACCGAGTCCGATCCTGCCGCGCGCTACCAGCGGCGCGAAGATCGCACGATGCTTCTCCTGATGGCGCCGGCGCTCCTCGTGGTCGTCGTGCTGCTCGTCGTGCCGCTCGCCTGGCTGTCGTGGCAATCGATCTATCACGACGGCTTCACGCTCGAGAACTATCGGCGCATGTTCTCGGGGGCCTACCTCGAAACTTTCCTGCTCACGTTCAAACTGAGCATTATCGTGACCGTCATCACGCTGGTGCTCGGCTATCCGGTGGCCTACTTCGCGGCCTCGGTGTCACCGAAGCTGAGCGCGCTTGTTCTTGGCATGGTCATCCTGCCGTTCTGGACCAGCGTGCTGGTGCGCACTTACGCGTGGCTCGTGTTGCTGCAGCGCACGGGCCTCGTCAACAAGGCCCTGATCGCCTCGGGGCTAATCGATCGGCCGGTGCAGCTCGCCTATAACCAGTTCGGCACAATCATCGCCATGGTTCATATCCTGTTGCCGTTCATGGTGCTGCCGCTCTATTCGGCCATGCAGAAAATCCCGCCTAATCTCTCGCAGGCGGGCGCGAGTCTGGGCGGCTCGCCGCTGCATGTGTTCATGCGCGTGTTCCTGCCGCTTTCGATGAGCGGCGTGTTCGCCGGCGTCACCCTCGTGTTCGTGCTGTGCCTCGGCTTCTACATCACGCCCGAGTTGATGGGCGGCGGCAAGTCGATCATGGTATCGATGGTGGTGAGCCGCAACGTCGAAATCTATAACAGCTGGGGCGCGGCGAGCGCGGTGAGCGTCGTCCTGCTGATCTGCGTGTTCGCGATTTTCTACGCCGCGAGCCGCGTGGTGCCACTCGAAAAGACCCTGGGCGCGAAATGACAAAGCTCTCGTTCGGACGGATCGTCCTCGGCGCGGCGGTCGTGCTGATCCTCCTGTTCCTCATGGTGCCGGTGCTGATCGTCGTGCCGCTGTCGTTCTCCGACACGCGCTTCATGACCTTCCCCCCGCCGGCCTATTCGTTGCGCTGGTATCACTCGTTCTTCGACAACCCCGCGTGGATCGACGCCGCGCGCACCACGCTGACCGCGTCGATCTGCGCCGCACTGCTCGCCACACCGCTCGGCGTGTGCGCCGCCTATGCGATCCAGAACGGCACGCATTGGATCATGCGCTATCTGCGCACGCTGCTGATGCTGCCGTTGATGGTGCCGATCATCATCGTCGCGGTGGGTGTGTTTTTCGTCTACTCGCAGGCTGGCTATGTGAATACGCTCGGTGGGCTGATTCTCGCGGATACGATGCTCGGGCTGCCGTATGTGCTGATCTCGGTCGGCGCGGATCTTCGCACTTTCGACCGCACTCAGGAGATGGTCGCCCGCAGCCTCGGCATGAATCGCTTTCGCAGCTTCATGACAGTGACGCTGCCACAGATCAAGGCGAGCGTGATCTCCGGCGCCGTGTTCGTGTTCATTCAGGCGCTCGACGAAACGGTGGTCGCACTCTTCGTGTCGGGCGGCTCGAACCAGACGCTGACACGCCGCATGTTCGTCACACTGCGTGACGAGATCGATCCGACCATCGCCGCGATCAGCACGATGCTCACGGCGCTGACGCTGTGCCTCGTGATGATCGTCGTGGTAAGCCGGCGCTCCGGCGCAGCGCGCGCTTGAACTCCACCTACACACCTCTCACATGACCAATGCACTGAAGTTCTATATCGACGGCGCGTGGGTCGAGCCGTCAGGCACGGCACGCCTGCCCGTCATCGACCCCTGCACCGAAGAAGCATTCGCCGAAGTGGCAATGGGCACACCTGCCGATATCGATCGCGCGGTCGCTGCGGCAAAACGCGCGTTCACGTCGTTCTCGCAGACCACGCCCGCCGAGCGTCTCGCGCTGATCCGCCGCATTCTCGAGGTCTTTCTCGAACGGCACGACGAGATGGGCGACACGATCTCGCGCGAACTGGGCGCCCCACGCGCGATGGCGCACGCATGGCAAGCAGGGATCGGACGGCGGCATCTCGACGAATTGATCCGCACGTGCGAAACGTTCGCGTGGCAACGCAAAAAAGGCACCACGCTCGTTAATCATGAACCGGTGGGCGTCGTCGCGCTGATCACGCCGTGGAACTGGCCGATCAATCAGATCGTCTGCAAGGCAGCGCCCGCGATTGCGGCCGGCTGCACGATGGTGCTGAAGCCCAGCGAAGTGACACCGCTCAACGCGCTGCTGTTCGCGGAGATTCTCGACGCGGCGGGCGTGCCGCCAGGGGTCTTCAATCTCGTGAACGGCGATGGACCGACCGTCGGTGCGGCGCTTGCAGCGCATCCCGATGTCGACATGGTGTCGTTCACCGGCTCGACGCGTGCGGGCATCGAGATCGCGAAGCTCGCGGCGCCGACCGTCAAGCGCGTGCATCAGGAGCTGGGTGGTAAGTCGGCCAACATCCTGCTGGACGACGTCGACTTTGAAGCCGCCGTGACGGCGGGCGTCAACTCGTGCTTCAACAACAGCGGCCAGTCGTGCAATGCACCGACGCGCATGCTGGTGCCCGAGGCGCGCCATGACGAGGCGGTCGCGATCGCCCGGCGGGCGGCGGAAGCACATCGCGTCGGCCCTGCAGACCATGAGCGCACAACCATGGGGCCGGTTGTCAGCAGCGTGCAGTTCGAGCGCGTGGAACGGCTGATCGCGGCCGGCATCGACGAGGGCGCGCAAGTCGTGGCCGGTGGCCTCGGCCGTCCGCAAGGTCTCGAACGCGGCTATTACGTGCAACCGACTGTGTTCGCGAACGTGCGTCCGCCCATGACGATCGCGCGCGAAGAGATCTTCGGGCCTGTGCTCGCAATCATGCCGTATCGCGACGAAGAGGAGGCGATCGCGATTGCGAACGACAGTCCCTTCGGCCTCGCTGCCTATGTGCAATCCGCCGATCACGAGCGTGCGCGGCGCGTAGCGTTCAGGTTGCGGGCGGGCAGCGTGTACCTGAACTATCCGTCGTGGGACGCCGGCTCGCCTTTCGGCGGCTACAAGCAGTCAGGCAATGGGCGCGAATACGCCGAGTGGGGGCTCGAAGCGTTTCTCGAGGTAAAAGGCATCGTGGGCTATGGGGACTGAGGGCAACTGAGCGCTGCGGCAGTCGACGAGGGCGCCGTCCCTTTCTCAACCCGGCACGTCGCCTAGGCGCGGCCACGTAGCATATCCGCGATGCGCTCCGCGATCATGATGGTTGGAATATTCGTGTTGGCGCACGGTATCGACGGCATCAGCGACGCATCGCACACGTAAAGCCCGTTCACGCCATACACGGCGCCACGTGCATCGCAGACAGCGAGCGGATCGTCGGCAGCGCCCATCCGGCAGGTTCCTGACGGATGCCAGGTGCCGCCCACCGAGCGCGTGACGAACTGCGTCAAGGCATGATCGTCGGCGAGCAGATCGTTCAACGTCACGCCCTGAGTAACCACGCGTCGCACAAGCCACGCGCGAAACGGACCCGCGATGTCCAGCAGCACGCTCAGCGTGCCGCGTTGCAACGCATTCCACGCACCCGGCACAGCCACACTCGCGACCCGCGGCGAATAGCTCGAAGGCAGAAGCGTCGCACGATGCTTCGCCATCATCGGATCGGCCAGCGTGTCAGCGCCGAAGCGCAGCGCCCGCTTCAGGCGTTCGAGATCGCGAGCATCGGACAGCATGTTGAAATCGACAGCGGGCTCGCTATACGGACTAGCCGACGTAAGCGTCACCCGCCCACGCGAGTACGACTTGTTCACCCAGAAGAAGATCGTGCCGAGCCGGTAGCCCACCGAATGCCAGCCCGAACGCGACAGGATCGCACCGTGCATGTCGCCGGGCACGGTGTCGTGCATGCCTGACGAAAAACGCACGATGGCCTGCTCGTGATGCTCGTCGGGAAACGGCGTGCGGGCGGCCCGCGGCAAAACTGCGGAAACAGCGATCGACGGATGCTCCATCAGATTGCCGCCGACGCCGGCCCGGTCCGCGCGCACTTTGATACCGAGCGCGGCGAGCTCGGCGGCCGGTCCGATGCCGCTTCGCATCAGCAGCGCGGGACTGTGGATCGCGCCGGCGCAGACGATTACATGCGTGGCGCGCAATTCTTCGCTGGCGCCATTCCTGCCATCCCTGCCCCCGCTGCCGACGATGCGCGCACCGACCGCCCGTGTGCCGTCGAACAGCACGTGCTCGACGAGCGTTCCGGTGCAAATCTGGAGGTTCGGACGGGCACGCACAGCATCGTCGAGATAGCAGACCGACGTCGGGGTGCGTTCGCCGGCCTCGCTCACCGCGATCGATCCAATGAACGTGCCGTCCTCCCATGCGCCGTTCTGATCGTCGCGCCGCACGTGGCCTCTCGCGTCGAGCGTGCCGAGCACCGCGCGCACGAAGGGTGAGATGCGTGCCCAGTTCGCGCGCTGGATGCGGACCGGGCCGGTCTTGCCATGCAGCTCGCCGTCGAAGTCGCAATCGGATTCGAGTTTGCGGAAGTACGGCAGGCAGGCGTTCCAGTTCCAGCCGTGTGCGCCAAGCGCGTGCCATTCATCGTAGTCGGCGGGCGCGCCGCGATTCGCCATCAGCGCATTGATCGCCGAGCCGCCGCCGAGCAGACGCGCCTGTTCGTAGCGTCGTGTCGTCGCCGACGCGCTCATGCGCGCCTTCAGGCGCTGCCAGATGTTCGCCGTGTCGAGATAGGCGCGACCAGGGTACCGGCTGCGCACGGCAGCAGGCATGTCCGTCTGCGAGATATTGCGGCCGGCCTCGACAAGACAGACGGTTTTGCCGACGTCTTCGGACAGGCGCGCGGCGAGCACGCAGCCCGCCGAACCGCCGCCGAGAATCAGATAGTCGATCACATTCGATGATTGCACAGGCGTTGAAACGTGCGGGACGGGTGGGCAAAACGTGCGCGCGAGCTCGTGAGCCCGCGCGCGTCAGGACCGGCCTGCGCCTTACTGCATGAACTTGAGCCAGCGCGCCTTCGCCTGAACGCCGGCGTCCGAGGCCCACCACTCCTCCGACATGAGCGCCTGCTTGGCCGCATTGTCCGGCGAGCTCGGCAGCTCGCTCGCGCGTTTCGCGTCGATCTTGCCGGTCTTGAAGGCAGCCGGATTGCCCGGGCCATAGTCAATGTACAGCGGCAGGTTCGCCTGCAATTCGGGCGAGACAGCGGCGTTGACGAATTTGATCGCGTCGGCCAGGTTCGGCGCATTCTTCAGCACGCACAACTGGGTGTTCTGCAGAATGCCGTCGTTGAACGTGAAGTCGATATCGGGGTTGTCTTTGCGCACGGCGCTCGCGCGGCCGTTCCAGATCATCGTCATGTCGACTTCGCCGTCGTGCAGCAATTGTGCCGACTGCCCGCCCGAGGTCCACCAGACGGTCACGTCCGGCTTGATCTGTTGAAGCTTTTTGAACGCACGGTCGACATCGAGCGGATAAAGCTTATCGCGCGGTACGCCGTCTGCCAGAAGCGCGGCTTCGAGTACCGTCTGCGGATCGTTGCGCAACGCGCGCGTGCCGGGGAATCCCTTCACATTCCAGAAATCGGCCCAGCTCTGCGGCACTTTCTTCAACGACTTCTTGTTGTAGCCGATGACCGTCGAATAGAACTCATAGGCGACTGAATACGGCGTGCGGT
The DNA here is from genome assembly GCF_046026675.1 of Paraburkholderia sediminicola. Lineage (GTDB taxonomy): Bacteria > Pseudomonadota > Gammaproteobacteria > Burkholderiales > Burkholderiaceae > Paraburkholderia > Paraburkholderia sediminicola_F. The sequence goes on from NZ_JAQQEY010000001.1 coordinate 2,168,563, forward strand.
ATTTCTCGGGCATCGCGGCCCCATTCGGGATCTTCGAGAAATCCAGCTTCTCCAGCAGGCCTTCGTGACCGCCGCGCAGGCAGTTGGACGTCGGCGTATCGACCACGTCCCAGATCGGCTTGCCGGTTGCGGCCTGGGCCTTGATCTGCGGCCATGCGTCCGGGATGCTGTCCTGATTCACGGTAATGTTCAGCAGTTTCGCAGCAGGATCGAGGATCGCCTTGGTCTGCGCTTCCTGATACGTGCCGCCTTGAGAAACAAAGGTAATCTTCCCCGCAGCAAAAACAGGCGTGAGACACGCAGGCACCAGCCCCGCGACACCAAGAATCAGAACCGCCGCAAGCGGGCGCAACGTGGGCTTCTTGATCACGACTTTGTCCTCGAAAGGGTTAAGCGAAAGAGATCGTGGATGTAATGCGCATTGAGCCCAATATAGTGAGTCTATTTAATGGCGACAACGCCGCAATTGTTGTGGTGCCCATGACATCACGTTATGGCGAACGCGTCGCATCAGCTGCATGATGACCGGCTATTCCTTCTGATGAAAGACCGCCTTAGAAGCCCGCGTCGATCACAATCTTGGTTCCGTCGCTGAAGCGGTTGAGGCGGAATGCATGCGGGTCGACAAGCGGCGTGTCGTTCGTCACCAGATCCGCCATCAGCTTTCCGGCCGCCGGGCCGATGCCGAATCCGTGCCCCGAGAAGCCGGTGCCGATAAAGAGTCCCGGCACCGTATCGACACCGGAAATCACTGGAATCGCGTCCGGCGTCACATCCATGTAGCCCGCCCAGCGCTGCGCGATTCGCGCATGCGCCAGATGCGGGAAGACCTTGGTGAACTCGCGCAAACCGGCGTCGGTGTAGCGGGTGATCGGCTCGGGATCGAGCGTGCGGACCGCTTCGAACGCTGTGGGACGGTCGAGCGCCCAATGATGCGGACGGCGCAATTCATCGAAGAAGCGAGCGCCAATGCCGATGCGCAAAGAGCCCAGCTGGCTCTTCAGCGCTTCGACATATTTGAAGAACAGGCGAAAGGAATCGGGCGTGAGATCGCTATAGGTGCGAAAGCCAAAAGCGATCGTATAGCCGCCGTCGGCGCGCTTGCGAAACGCGAATTTCTTGTTACTCGCGCTACAGGTCGGCCCGCCGTCGAGCGGCTCGGTGCGAAGCACCGAGGCCTTTACCAGCAGTTGCGGTACATCGACATCCAGGTTGCCGCAGAACAACCGCGACCACGTGCCACCCGCGACGACGACGCTGTTGCAACGAATCGTGCCGTGCTCGGTGATGACCGCACTGACGCGCCCTGCGCTTGTTTCGATGCCACGGGCGGCGCATGGCGTCAGAATCCTGACACCGCGTTTGCGCAGCGCATTCGCGATCGCCGGTGCGGCCTTTTGCGGTTCGGCGCGGCCGTCGCCGGGCGTGTAGAGTCCACCTTTGAACGCTTTCGTCGCACCGGGCAACAGGTCGGCAACGGCACTCCCGTCGACCACGCGCGTGTCGAACGTATCGCCCGCCACGTGGCGCGCCTTGTCGAGCCATACGTGATGACTGTCCATCACGGTGTCTTCGTCGGTCATGTAGAGGATACCGCACTGATTGAAGCCCGTGTCGATGCCGAGCGTCGCATCCATTTTCCGCCACAGCTTCAGGCTTTCGATGCTCAACGCGAACTCGCGCATGTCGCGATGCGTGACGCGCACCCAACCCCAATTGCGACTCGATTGCTCGCCCGCAATATGGCCTTTCTCACATAGCGCGACCTGCAATCCCTTCTCGCTCAGATAAAGGGCCGTGCTCACCCCGATAATGCCGCCGCCGATGACGACGACATCGACTTGCGCGGGCAAGGTGGTGTCGTCAGCGACCGTTTCTACTTTGGGTCCCATTGTGGCTGGTGTCCTGCCTGTGAAGACTAGTTATGTTGATCGGCGATGCCGGCCCTGACGGAGGCAGTCGAATTGGCCGAAGGCTGTGCCTTGCGCTGCCGGCGTGACAATCCCGTGCTGGAATTGCCGCGCGCCGGATTCGAATGACGGTTGGTCCAGCGGTCGATGTGATTGATCGCGTGCGTGAGCGGCACGGTCACGAGCAGATACACGGCACCCGCGGCCACCAGCGGCGACAGGTTCGCGGTATTCACCGACGTGTTCTGGCCGATCGTAAACAAATCGCGTTGCGAAGTCAGCAGGCCAAGAAAATAGACCAGACTCGAATCCTTGACGATTGAAATGAACTGGTTCGCAAGCGCCGGCAAGATGCGCCGCACGCCTTGCGGCACGATCACGTGGCGCATGCTGCTCCAGTATGTCATGCCGAGCGCCTGACACGCAGACAGTTGTCCGCGCCCCACGCTTTGAATGCCGGAGCGGAAAATCTCCGCGATATACGCGGACGAGATCAGCCCTAGTGCGACGATCGCAAGCGGATACGGATTGGGTCCGAAGATCGCGAGCCCCACTGGCGCGAGGCCCTGGCCGACCAGCAGGATCACGAGCGCGGCCGGCAGGCCGCGAAACACGTCGATGAACACCTGTGCGGGCAGCATCAACCAGCGCGTATGCGACACCGTCATCAACGCGAGCATCATGCCCGCGACGATCCCGAGGACGGTCGAAAACACCGATAGCACCAGCGTATTGACGAGGCCCGTGCACAGCAACGACGGTATCGACGAGATCAGCAACGGCCAGTCGAGAAAGTTCTGCAAGAAAGCATTCATGGTGCGCTCCCTGTTGAGCGTCGGCGGCGGGTTCAGCCACCGGTCCGCAGTCGGCCGAACTCAATCAGTTATCGGTCTTCATCGCGTACGGCGGCAGGCTCGCGGGCTTCGAATAACCCGGGTGGAACTGCAGATACAGCTTCAGCCAGGTTCCGTCCGCGACCAGTTCGCCGATGCACTTGTTCAGCGCCGCTTCGAGCCTGGTGTTGCCCTTGTGCACCGGGAAACCGGCGGGCAGATTGACGGCGGAGATGTCGAGCTTGTCAGCGATGTTCATTTGCGGATACTTGCCCTGCAAGCCCTCCACGAGCGTTTTATCCACGAAGTAGCCATCGATGTATTTCGAGCGCATCGCGAGGAATCCCGCGTTCAGGTTCGGAAAGCGCACGATCTGCGCGCCCGGCAGGTAGCTGTCCGAATACGTGTCCTCGATGGTGCCCTGCACGACGCCGATCCGTTTGCCCTTCACCGATGACGGATCGCTCGTGATCGCGCTGTCGGGCAAGGTTGCCACACTCAGAAGACCCGTCAGATAGCCCTCTGAGAAATCGACCATCTTCAGACGTTCCTTCGTGATCGAAATCGACCCGGCGGCCAGATCGATCTGCTGGTTCGCAACGCTCGGCAGCAGGCCGCTGAAATCCTGCGCGCGGAACTCGGCGCTCAGGCCGAGCTTCGCGGCGACGGTACGCAGCAATTCGACGTCGAAGCCCGTCATCTTGCCGTTGTCGATATACGAATACGGCTTGTTGTTCGCATCCACGCCGGCGACCAGCTTGCCGGGCGTCAGCGTGCCGATGTCGTCGGCACGGGCGTTGCTGTGCAGCGCAAGCGATAGAGGCACGACAACCGCAAAGAGGCTGAGAAGATGGCGAAAACGCATGATGTTTGCTCCGTCGAAAGGACCTGCGATGGGAAGTCTGTCAGGAAAGCGCGGCGCGCGCGCGGCCGCTCCAGAAATCGTCGAACGCATAGAGCGCCGTGCCGACCGGCACGCTCAGGCGACTCGCCATGCCGGCCGGGCTGACCGGAAACGTGCCCTCACCGAACGCGCCCGCCTGTGCATCGAGTCCGAGCATGGATCTCACGACTCGCGAGCCCAGATAGCTCATCAGCGCGACACCGTTGCCGTTGCAACCGAGCGCGTAGTGAATGCCGTCCTGTTCACCGATATGCGCGAGCTTGTCGCCCGTCATCGCGACGTAGCCCTTCCAGGCGTGTGTGATGCGTACGTCGCGCAGTGCGGGCCACAACTCGATCATCTTCGCGTGCAGCATCCTCGCCGCTTCACGTTCGCTCACCTCACGGATAGCGGGGCGCGAGCCGAACAGCATTCGCGTGCCGTCGGGCGACGGCCTCGTGTAGAACAGATTGCGTTTCGAATCGCTGATCATGCGCCGCCCCGGATTCAGCACGGCCATCAGTCCCGGCGGCAGCGGCTCCGTCGCGATCTGGTAACTCGCGACCGGCAGCACGCGCCGCGCGAAGAACGGTAGCAGCCGTCCGGTGTAACCGTTGGTCGCGACCAGCACATGCTTCGTGTCGATTTTTCCTCGCGTTGCGTGAACCCGAAAACCCGCGCCATTGCGCTCGATTCGCTCCACGCCCGCATGCGAATGCAAAGTCGCGCCGCAACGTCGCGCGAGATCGCGCAGCGCGCGATGATATTTGGCCGTATGCAGACCACCGTATTCATCGACGAGAATCCCGCCGTAGTAGTAGTCGGAGCCGATCATCTTGTGCTGCTCGGCGCGCGGCACGACGTGCACCGTCACGCCGGTCTTCTCGCGCAACAGGTCGCCCTGGCGCCGCAAACGATCGAAGTGGCGCGGCGTGAATGCGCCGAAGAAACGCCCCGTGATCTGCAGATCGGCGTCGAGCGACTCCTCGGCGACAAGGCGCTTCAGGTAATCGAAGCTCGCCATCGACTCGTGCATTAGCCGTCCCAGCCTCTCCGCCGATACGCCACGAATCGCATTGGTTAGCGCGAGCTTCTGTCCGCTCGACACCATGCCGCCGCTGCGCGTGCTGCCGCCCGCCCCGATCTCCGCGGCGTCGAGCACGGCGACGCTGGCGCCGAGGCGCGCCGCGACTGCTGCCGCCGATAAGCCGCAATAGCCGCTGCCGACAATCACCACGTCGACGCCGGACGGCAACGCGTCACGGGCAGTCTCGGGCGGCGCGGCGTCCCACCAGTACGGGGCCACGCGAAAATCGTCGTGAAGCAGCAGGGCATCGGAGCGCATCGTTTAAGACCGGAGAGAAGATGCGAGCCAGTCTAGGATTTCGTCGATCATCCGGTCAAATACGACCAAAAACGTCCGCCATTCAAATTTGATATGGCAAGCTGGGAGCCGGATTAACGAAGGCAGACGAGGCGAAAGGATGAATCAGCGGCAAATCGATGCGTTCAGGCTGGTCATGTTGCGCGGCTCGATGACCGCCGCCGCCGAGGAGCTTGGCACGTCGCAGCCGAGCATCAGCCGGTTGATTGCGGAACTGGAGGCATCGACGGGATTGGCCCTGTTCACGCGCAACGGCGGACGGATTCAGGCCACGGATGCGGGGAGCGCGTTTTATCGCGAAGTGGACCGGAGTTTTGTGGGCCTCGAGAAACTTGCGCATTCCGCGCGTGAAATCCGCCAGTTCGGCAGTGGCCGTCTAAGGCTTGTCGCGGCGCCGGTGCTGGCGTTGTCGTTCATCCCGATGGTGATCGAGCGTTTTCTCGCCGTCTATCCACGCATCGCGATATCGCTGGAAATGCGCAGCGAAGGCACGATCCAGCGTTGGGCCTCGTCGGCCTATTGCGATATCGGCTTTGCTACGACTACGCCCGAAGCATTCGGCGTGACAAGCGCCGAGTTATACCGGCTACCCGGCGTGTGCGCGCTACCGGCCGGGCATCCGCTGACTGCGCGCAAACGTATCCACGCACGCGATCTGCGTAACGAAAGGTTGATTCTGGCTTCGTATGCGGACGACACGCGTTCGTCGCTGGATCGCGTGTTGCGTCAGGCGGAAGTCAATCAGGTGCCGACTATCGAAACACCATACGGTGCGACGATTTGCGCGATGGTGTCGCGCGGGTTAGGAATCGGCATCGTGAATCCGCTTGCGACTTTTGATGCCAATCCCGCGAAGATCCAGTTTCGGCCGTTTTCACCGGACGTCGTGTTTCGGGGGTTCACCGTATGTCCGCAGCTTCAGTACACAAATCCGATCGTTGATAGTTTTCTTAAGATGGCGAACGACACGATGGTGCGTGAAGCAAAACACGCCTCCAAACCCGCGCGACATTAGCTCATCCAGTACTTGTCCGGGATCCTGCGATCCGCTTCGGAAAGGAACGGATTGTCGAGGACGAAGACCTTGCGGCTCGCGAGGTCGGAACGGACCAGCCCGTCCTGAATGTAGGGATGGGAGTTGAACAGGCGCATAAACGATCCGTCGAGATATGCCCTCTCCAGCCCCTTGTTAATGGTCTGGGCCAGGCTTGCGTGCTTCGTGGAGACGTAGAAAATGAAGTCCGACCGGTATTTCAGAAGCAGCCGCTTCTCGACGACCAGATCTCGATTTCTGTGCCGCGGCTCGTCCAGTTCCGCGAAAGCTTCAACGGCACCGCGCGGAAAATAGTCCAGCCGACCACCCTGGACCATGTCGAACACCGTCTCATAGGGAACCGTCTCTATGTTCAGACCGGCTGCTCTCATGATTTTTGTATCGATCCAGCCAAGCCCCTGACCACCCGTCAATGCCTTCAGATCGGCCAGGCTCCCCACCTTGTCGAAATCAGCCTGATGATCTTTTCGTATGACAAAAATCCGGCAACCGATCAGCCCGCGATTGATAGGAATCCGTACCACGTTCAACCCGCGTTCCGCCTCGGCGTCCGTGCTTGTCCAGAGCAGATTGATGGCATTGCTCCCGCCGGCCAGTTCTGCCAGCGCACGCCCCCGTTCCATCAGGACGTCAGCCTGCCGCGCCACGTAATCGGCGCCTGCCGCTTTCATTGCGAGGTCGAGCACCGCCAGGGGGAAGGTCGCACGCGCCCGATCTTCGGGGCGGTAATGCGGGTATACGATAGCGAATGGGTCTGCGGAAGCTGCATGCGCGCGAAGCGTCACGCCTGCCGCACCCAGTGCAGCCAATACAAAACGCCTGCGATGCATAGATATCTTCGACACATGTGCGATTCGCCAGTACTGGCACGGATCGCCCAGAATCACGCCCGGTCAAAAAACCATCGTGCCACGATTTGTATAGGCATACAAACTCATTTCATTTGCAAAGCATTACACAGTCCAACGCGACACCGAAGACCCGTTGCCTCAGCGTTGGCCAGAAAGCGCTCTTCAAACCAGCAACGTCACGTGGACCGCCGTCCCGTAACACAGCACCTCTGTGATGCCTCTCGCTATCTCGGTTGCGTCATACCGCATGCCGATGATGCCGTTTGCGCCCAGGTCCGCAGCCTGCGCAATCATGCGCTCGTATGCATCCTGTCGCACTCGCTCACACAGCGACGTGTAAAGCGTGATGTTGCCTCCGAAAATCGTCTGCAGCGATGCGCCAAGTGCGCCAACGACGGATCGAGACCGAACGATGATCCCGCGAGTGACGCCGAATGAACGCTCTATCCTGTGTCCCGGAAGGTCAAACGCAGTCGTCACCATGTGTCGTTCTATCATCGTCTTCTCCGTGTTCAATTGATCGCTTGCGTTTCATCGGACGTGCTTTCAATGCGCTTCATTGTAGCTAAGCACCTGATTGACATGCCGGGATCGCTGACTGGATATATATACGGTAACGCTCCACTCAGCCGGGCACTGCGGATATCGCGCGAACGCTCCGCCTTGCCCGGCTGCAACCATCATGCAGCGAGTTGGGGCGCAGCGGGGAAGTCCACCGGTACATGCGTCGTTGAGTGCAGGTAGTCAGTGACAGTCTTGTCGCCGATCACGAACTGCTCTTCGCGTTCTGGAATGCGAGATAGCTGCCGAGCACATGCTCCGAATGGGCCAGCGTCGCGTAGAGGTTGGGCACCGTGCCGAGACTGCTCTAGAGCTTGTCGAAGATGGCCTGGTTAGCCGGGGAAACTTCGTCGCGCGTCGGTACGTTGATGGTGGTCATGGTGATACTCCTGAGTAAAAAAGATGAATAAAGTTGGGTGGAAGAAACCGTGTGTTACTGCGCGGTATAGGCGCCGTCGACTGCAATGTTCTGTCCGGTGAGGTAGCGCGCCTTGTCGCTCGCAAGAAAGACGATGGTCTGGGCGATTTCGTCCGGAGTCGCGGCGCGTCGCGCCGGTATCGTCGCGAGGAAACTGGCCTTGCCCTCCTCGCTTCCCCCGGCAAAACGGTCGAGCATTTCGGTCGCTACAGGACCCGGCGCCACGGCGTTGACGCGCACGCCTGCAGCAGCGCCTTCGAGCGCCGCACTCTTCGTGAGGCCTTCGACCGCATGTTTGCTGGCTGCGTAGACCGACGCGCCCGCAATGCCCACCTGGCCTGCGATCGACGAGAGATTGATGATCGAGCCCGCGCCCTGCGCCAGCATCACGCGCATTTCATGTTTGAGCGACAGCAGCGTGCCGAGCACGTTGACCGAGAACGTGTCTTCGTAGTTGGTTGCTGTCTGCTCGACGATCGGCGCCAGTTGACCTTCCGTGCCGGCGTTGTTGACCGCCACGTCGAGGCGCCCGAAACGCTCGACGGTCTGCTCGACCACGCTGCGTACTTCGGCTTCGAAGCGCACATCGGCGCGCAAGAATTCGGCTTCGGCACCGAGCGCACGCAATTCGGCGGCAAGCGCCTGACCTGCCTCTTCGCGACGGCCGCTGACGACCACGCGGTTTCCTTCGCGAGCGAAAGCAAGAGCGGTAGCGCGGCCGATGCCGGTCAGCGCGCCAGTGATAAGAACGACGGGTGAGTTCATGTCCGTACTCCTTGGGTGGGTTGCATCGAATCGCGTTTGCGATGACTGCACTTTGACTGATTCCAGATTGGGGATATAGATGGTGTATGCTCATATGACTGATTCCATACAGGAATATATTGAGCAAAATGGACAAGCTGCAGGCAATGAAGACGTTCGTGCGCGTGGTGGAGGCCGGCAGCTTTTCCGCAGTCGCGCACGAGGCCGACACGACGCAAAGCGCAGTGAGCAAACAGGTCGCGGCACTCGAGCGCGAGCTGGGCGCGCGGCTGCTGACGCGAACCACCCGTTCGCTTGCGCTGACGGAAGAAGGTGAACACTATTTCGAGCAGGCGCGGCGCCTGGTCGCGGAGATCGCGGAGGCCGAAGGCGCGCTGCGGCGCGGCGAGCAGCAACTGACGGGCTGGCTGCGGATCGCGGCGTCAGTCGGCTTCGGACGCCTCAAGCTCATGCCATTGGTTCAGTCGTTTCTGGCAGAGCATCGTGGCGTGAAGATCGACCTGCGCCTGAGCGATGGTTTTGTCGATCTCGTAGAACAGGGGATCGACGTCGCAGTGCGGCTCGGCGATCTTCCGGACAGCAGCCTGATTGCGCGTCGCGTGGGAACGGCCCAGCGGATGCTGATGGCGCATCGCAGCTACGTGCGCTCACTGCCCAAAGGAACGAAAGCGCCACGCGTTCCCGGCGACTTGAGTGAGCACAACTGCATCGTCTACACCGAACTGGCGATGCGCAACGCGTGGCGTTTTACGGCGGGGCCCGGCGCGACGGATCCGGTGGGGACCACGCGCATCGTGCGGGTCGAGGGTAATCTGCAAACCAACAGCAGCGAGGTCATGCGGGCTTCGGTGCTCGCGGGTATGGGGATCGGCTATTCGCCGACGTGGCTGTTCGATGACGAGCTAGCCAGCGGCAACGTGCAGCGGATGTTACCGGACTGGGACACGATCCCCATCCCGATCCATCTGGTGAGCCCACTGGAGCGCCGGCATTCGGCCAAGGTCAAAGCGTTCGCCGAACATGTCGGCAAGGCGATGGCGCGGGGCTGAAAACGCTCAGCGGCTCGAAGCACTCAAGCCCACTACCATAGGCCGCTGGCTCGGGAAGCCAGCGGCGTGAGCAATCCATCTGTCGAACGTGATCGCGGCCAAGGCGAGGCTCGCGCCCGCCCGTATCAAGTCCCGGCGTTTACGAGCGCCTTCGGCACAGCGTGTTGCTGCAAACCCCATTTCGCCAGGATCTTCTGGTAGGTGCCGTCGGCGATCAACTGGTTGAATGCCGTGGTCAGCGCAGTGTTGAGCGCCGCGTTGTCTTTCGACATACCGAGCGCGGTGTACTGCGACAGGAATGGCTGACCAATCGGCGCGTACGCGTTCTGCTCAATCGAGTTCTGGTACGGCAAAGTCTCGCCGCCCTGCACCGCCACATCGATCCGGTTCTGGCGCAACTGCATGCGCGCGTCCGACGAGCCATCCGTACCGATTACCTTGATGGGCGGCTTGCCTGCCTTCACGCAATGCTCATTGCTCCACTTCGCCGTATCGTTCACAAACGATGTGCGGCGGCTCGTTCCGACGGTCTTGCCGCACAACGCATCCATCGTCGCGAACTCGCCCGCACGCGCCTTCACCGTATAGAACTGCGGGCCGGTCGTGATGTAGTCGAGGAAGTTTACCGCCCCGCGCCGCTCGGGTAGATCGGTCATGCCCGACAGGATCACGTCGACACGCTTCGTCGTCAGCGCGCTCATCATCTGGTCGAAGTTGGTCTCCTGCCATTCGAGCTTGACGCCAAGCTTCGCGGCGAGCGCTTCGCCGAGATCGACGTCGAAGCCCATCAGCTTGTCGGTGGCTGGGTCCTTGTATTCGAACGGCGGATAGTTCGGCACGATCGCCGCGACGAGCGTGCTCTTGCCAATTGACGGAGCAGCAGTTTGTGCATGAAGCAGCGGCGCATGCAGCGCCACGACGCCAACGACCAGGGTGAACCATTCACGCAAACGAAGGGGCGCGTTCATAGAAACTCGCTTGTTAGAAGAATCTGGAAAGCGGGTCCCAGCCGGAACCCGCGATTGTGATCAGGAAAGTACGGCCGAAATGAAATCCTGCGTACGTCTATGTTTTGGCTGCCCGAGCACCTGATCAGGCGTGCCGGTTTCCACCACTTGCCCCTGATCCATGAAGACCACCCGGTTGGCCACCTCGCGTGCAAAGCCCAGTTCATGCGTCACCACGATCATTGTCATGCCGCTTCGCGCCAGGTCCCGCATCACCGCCAGCACCTCGCCCACGAGTTCAGGATCCAACGCCGAGGTCGGCTCGTCGAACAACATCAGTTGCGGATGCATCGCCAGTGCACGTGCAATCGCCACCCGTTGCTGCTGTCCACCGGACAGTTCTACTGGAAACGCATCGCACTTATGAGCGAGCCCTACACGCTTGAGCAACGAACGCGCCTCTTCTTCCGCTTCCGCGCGACGCCGTTTTAGAACCTGCACCGGACCTTCGGTCACGTTCTCCAGCACCGTCTTGTGCGGGAACAGGTGGAATTTCTGGAACACCATGCCGGTCGCGAGACGTTGGCGCGCCACCTGCCGTTCGGACAGTTCGTGCAGCCGGTTACCCACCCGCCGGTAGCCCGCCAGTTCGCCATTCACCCACAGCGCCCCGTCGTTGATCTTCTCCAGCTGGTTGATACACCGCAGGAACGTGCTCTTGCCCGAACCCGACGGCCCGATCACGCACAGCACCTCGCCTTTGGCCACGTCCAGCGTAATGCCCTGCAAGGCCTTGAACTCGCCATATGACTTGCGCACGTCGACCGCGCGAACGATTGAATTCATTTCGGCTCCTTGTCCTGTCGTCACCGGCGCCTTCATTGCCGGCCCGATGCACGTCCCGCCCCGCGGGCGTAGTGCCGCTCCACCCGCGACTGCGCGAACGACAGCACCGTCACCACCACCAGGTACCAGACCCCGGCCACCATCAGCAGCTCGATCACCCGTGCATTCGCGTAGTAGATGTTCTCGGCGTTGTGCAGCATCTCCGCATACTGGATCACGCTCGCGAGGGACGTCATCTTCACCATGCTCACCATCTCGTTACCGATCGGCGGCACAATCATCCGCATCGCCTGCGGCAGAATTACCCGGCGCAGCGCCTGCAGCCGCGGCATGCCGATCGACTTGGCCGCTTCATACTGGCCCGTGTCCACCGACAACAGCCCCGCGCGCACCACTTCCGACGTGTACGCTCCCTGGTTGATCCCGAGGCCCAGCAATGCCGCGAGGAACGGCGTCATGACGTCCACCGTGCGAAATTCGAACAGGCCCGGAATGCCCATCGACGGAAACACCAGCGCCAGGTTGAACCACAGCAGCAGTTGCAGGATCACCGGCGTGCCGCGAAACAGCCACACATAGCCTTGCGCGACCGCTTGCAACACCGGATTGGACGACAGCCGCATGAGCGCGGTGATCACGCCGAGCACCACGCCCAGCACCATCGCCAGCACCGTCATCACGATCGTGTTGACAAGGCCGGTCAGGATCGAACGCGCCGTCAGGAACCGCGCGACGTAACGCCATTCGATCTGGCCGTGCGCGAACGCCAGCACCACGTACCCAATCAGCGCGATGATCGCCGCCGAAGCCACATAACGGCCCCAGTAGCGGCGCCGCACATGTACCAGATGCGAAATGTCGGTGACGTCCTCACTCATCTCTGTCATCTGCTTCTGAGCCTCCGCGGGCAGTGCCGCCTGATCGTTGGAAACGCTTACCATGATGGCCCCCTGTAGTCGGCTGCCCACTCGGTCTGCCGGTCGATCGCGGCGCGCAGCCGGGTGATCTGCTCTTCCACGCGAGCCGGCGCCGTGCCGCCGTAGCCGCTGCGCGCGGCCACCGCCGCTTCGAGCGTCACGTGTTCCAGCACCGACGCCTCGAGCCGCGCGTCCACCTGGGCCAACGTCGCCACCGACACCTCACCCAGCTCGATGCCCTGCTCTTCACACGCCCTCACCAGCGCGCCCGTGATCTCGTGCGCCTCGCTGAACGGAATGCCGCGCAGCGCGAGCCAGTCGGCCACCTCCGTGGCGAGCGTGAAGCCCAACGGCGCCTGGCGGCGCATCTCGGCCACGTTCACCTGCATCGTGCGGATCATGCCAGCCATCGCCGGCAATACCAACTCCAGCGTGTCGATACTGTCGAACGCGGCGATCTTGTCTTCCGCCAGATCGCGGTTGTACGCGAGCGGCAGCGACTTCAGCGTCGCCAGCAGGCCGCCAAGATTGCCGATCAGCCGCCCCGCCTTGCCGCGCGTGAGCTCCGCGATATCCGAGTTTTTCTTCTGCGGCATGATCGAGCTGCCCGTGGCGTAGCCGTCGTCCAGCACGACCCAGCCGAACTGGCGCGTCGTCCACAGGATCACTTCTTCCGACAGTCGCGACAGATTCACCGACAGCATGCTCGCAATGAACACGAACTCCGCCACGTGATCGCGCGAGGCGACCGCGTCGATCGAGTTCTCGCACGGCGCGTCATAGCCCAGCTCCGCGGCCGATAGCTCCGGGCGCACACAGATCGCCGAACCCGCCAACGCTGCCGCGCCCAGCGGCGAGCGCGCGCTGCGCCGGTCCCAGTCCACCAGACGATCGACGTCGCGGTAAATCGACTGCGCATGCGCCAGCAAATGATGCGCGAACACGACCGGCTGCGCCGGCTGCAGGTGGGTAAAGCCCGCCGTCACGCTGCGGGTGTGCGCATCGGCCTGTTCGATCAGTGCGTTCTGCAAATCGATCACTGCGTGCGTCAGCGTGCGTGCCTTGTCACGCAGGAACAGGCGCAGGTCGTTGGCCGCCTGGTCGTTGCGCGAGCGGCCCGCGCGCAGCTTGCCACCGGTGGCGCCCAACCGTTGCGTCAATTCGCGTTCGAGGAACGTGTGCACGTCCTCGTCATCCTGCGACGGTCCGATCTCGCCTGCAAGGTACTGCGCTTGCAGCCTGTCCATTTCGCCCAGCAGTTGCTGCAGTTCTTCCTCGGTCAGGATCTGCGCACGGCGCAGTTCCTGAGCATGCGCGCGCGAACCGGCCAGATCGTAAGGCGCGAGCCGGAAGAAGCTTGGGTCCGAACGTGACAGCGCCTTGAGCGCCGCCGACGGCCCCGACTTGAAACGCCCACCCCACAAACGCTCGATCGGTTCAGAAATATTCATCGCTGCCAGCCCTCAGTTAAGTTGACTCCACTGTACGTATCCAGTTTTTCTTCTTGTAGCGAGAATTAAATTCCGTTCAAATGAAATTTTTCTCAGCATCTCTTCCCGCCTCATGAGAAACCGTCTGCCACCGCTCAATCCGCTCCGTGCGTTCGAGGCCGCCGCGCGGCGCTCGAGCGTGGCCGGCGCCGCGCAGGAACTGCACGTGACCGCCAGCGCGGTCAGCCACCAGATCCGCATTCTCGAAGAGTCGCTCGGCGTTACGCTGTTCGTCAGATCAAAGGCGCGCGTGAAATTGACGCGCGAAGGCGAGGCCTTGCTGCAGCCCGTCAAAAACGCTTTCGACATGATCGCCAACGCCGTGGTCAAACTGGACTCACCCGAGATGGCGGGCGATCTCGTCGTGTCCACGCCGCTGCTGTTCACGTCGCGCTGGATGGCCCGGCACATCGGCGAGTTTCTCGACCAGTACCCGGCGATCAATCTGAAAGTGATCCCCTCCAATGACGACCGCGAGGTGTATTCGCCCGATGTCGACGTCTGCGTGCGCTATGGAGAAGGCCGCTGGCGCGATCGTCACGTCACGCTGATTACGCATCCCGCGCTGTTTCCGGTGGTCAGTCCAGCCTTGATGAACGGTCCCAACGCGATCCGCAAGACCGAGGATCTTGCGGGCAAAGCGCTGTTTTGCGAGCACTCGGGATCGTGGATGCGATGGCTCGCGCATGCGTCGGCCGACAAACTCGAGGGCATCAGGATTCTGGAAATCGGCAATGCGCATATCGGTATCGAAGCGGCGATTCACGGCCAGGGTGTGGCGCTCGGCGACAGTTTCTCGGTGCGGGACGACCTGATGGATGGCACGCTGATCCGGCCGTTCAACATCACCGTGCCGTCGAGACACGCGTATTACCTGGTGTCCCGGCAGGAGTTGTCCGATACGCCGCTCGTGTCCGCATTCGCCACGTGGCTGAGCGAGAACGTAGAGTGACCCGACTGCTTCAATGGTCCTTCGCACCGTTCATCGTCACCTGCTGAACCGCGCTCGATTGCAGCCCCCACTTCGCCACGATCGCACTGTATGTGCCGTTCGCGACCAGTTTGTCGAGCGCGGCCCGCACGGCATCGCGCAGCTTCGGGTTGGATTTCGCAAAGGCGATGCCTTCAGGCGAAGCCGCGAACGGTTCGCCAATCGGCTTGTAGGTGTTCGGTTCGAGCTTCATTGCGTACGGCAGGGTTTCGCTGCCCTGCACGCCCGCAACGATTCGCCCCTGCTTCAACTGCATACGCGCGGATGACGTGTCTTCCGTACCCACCACTGTGACCGGCGTCTTGCCGACGCAGTTCTTCGCACTCCATGCTACGGTGTCTGCCGGGAATGACGTGCTGCGGCTCGTGCCGACCGACTTCCC
Source organism: Paraburkholderia sediminicola (assembly GCF_046026675.1). GTDB lineage: Bacteria > Pseudomonadota > Gammaproteobacteria > Burkholderiales > Burkholderiaceae > Paraburkholderia > Paraburkholderia sediminicola_F. The sequence goes on from NZ_JAQQEY010000001.1 coordinate 2,183,844, forward strand.
GCACAGATCTGCCGACTGCCGGATCTCGCCGCCATGCGCGCCCGTCAGGATGTAGAACTGGGCCCCCGAATTCAGGTAATCGAGAAAGTCCGCCGTATCGCGGCGCCCCGGCACATCGCTCAATCCGCTCAGCACCATGTCCACTCGCCCGGTAGCGAGCGAGGGCAGCAATTGTTCAAACGCCGACTCCTGCCAGTCCAGCTTGACGCCGAGTTGCTTTGCAATCGCATTGCCGAGGTCGATATCGAAGCCGGTCAGCTCGCCGCTCTCCGGGTCTTTGTATTCCATCGGCGGGTAGATCGAGTTGACCGCGACCTTGATGACCTTGGCCCTGGCGATCGAATCAGGCAACGCTTGCGCATGGGCAGCAGCGCCGAAGAGAAATGTCGACAGGCAGACTGCCATCAAACGGGACGCAGCGCGCAGCGGGTTCAGCTTGTGCATGGAGACATACCTTTAAAGAATTGAACGCTTGTCATCAAAACTACTGGGTTTCCGTCACGGCCTGTCACGCTACCGCAGCGCGGGTTTAGCCTCGGCATCGCCGCCAAGCCACGATAGAAGCGTTCGCGCGTCGGCGAGATTGTCCAGATCGAATACGGCATGGGCAAGCGCGTTCGCCGACGTGTCGTCGAGCGCCATGGCGGCCAGGGCGTGGTACTTCGACAGCAGGTCCGCATCCGACAACGGATTGCGCGGATCGCCGAGCGGCGTGAGCACCTGCCGCGAGCGCGGCATCTCGTCGGCGATCGTGAGCGTGACGATGGGCTCGTCCAGATCGGACATCGTCAGATCGACTTCGAGCGTAATGCGCTCCATCATCGCGGCCATGCGCGGATCGGTTCGCGCAGCCTCGAGATAAGCGGCAATTCCCGCGTGGCCATAGACCAGCACCGAAGCGACTGCATACGGCAAACTCATTTGCGACGAGGCCAGGTTGCGCAAATCGCGGCCACCGCACATGCCTTCGACGAATGCGCTCAATCTGACGTGCACGCTGGACAGCCTGTCCGGATCGAATTTGATGTCACGCAACAGATCGAGCGTGGCATCCACTGCTGCATGCGTGCTGCGGCACGACGCGTGCGGCTTGATCGAGCAACGCATGATCTTCCACGTGTCGCCCAGTTCATGCAGCAAGGCTTCGGGTTTCTGTGTGTCGGGAGCGAACGCGTTGAAGAAGCCGCCCCATACGTCCGCGAACACCTGCGTCGGGCCGGTGACGTTTTCCCTCGCCAGCAATGCCGCCAGCAATCCACCTTCAGCCGCACGGCCGGTATGCATGCGTTTCGTTTGCGACGCGTCGTGAATGAAACCCCACAGGCCGCCGCTGAAGCTGCCCGCATGGCCGAGCGCCGCGCCGGTTTGCACGGCGTCGAGTCCGAGAAGGCGCGCGCTTGCCGCCGCCGCGCCGAACACGCCACAGGTCATCGTCGAATGCCAGCCGCGTGCGTTGTGCGGCGAATATCCGCCGCACGCTTCGAGCACGCGCCTGCCGACGTCATAGCCGAGCACCACTGCCGCGAGAAATTCACGCCCCGATACCGGCCGCGACGAGCAGGCAAGCGCCGCGAATGCGGCGGGCAGCACGACCGCGCCGGAATGATCGCAGCCGCCCGAGTCGTCGAGTTCCAAGGCATGCGCGGCCACACCGTTGACGAAGGCCGCGCTGCGCGGGCCGAGCGACTGCCGCGTGCCCCACACCTGCGCCACGCTTGGGCCCTCGCCGGACATCACCGCCCGCGCGCTGCGCGACTCCACGGCCGCGGCACCGGCCAGCGACGCGCCGAGCGTGTCGAGGATATGCCGCTTGGCCTTATGGACGACGGCAGCAGGCAGCGCGTCGTTGGGTACGCGCGCGACGAATGCCGCCAGTTGCTCCGACAGCGACAGATCACGCGCGCTCATCGTGCGGCCTCCCGATGCCGTGCAAAAACGTCGACCGGATGACCGGGTTCGTTACCGTCGACGTTCTGGCGCCACCAGGCCGCCACTTCCGCGCCCGTCGCGAACCACACGTCGTCGTGCGAACGCATCTCTGCTAGCAACTCACGCAACACGTCAATACGTCCCGCGGTACCGATGAGTTCCGGATGCAGCCTCAGCACAAAGCACAGACCGAAGCGGCGAAACGCCGCGAAATCCTGCTTCCAGTTCGCCAGCACTTCCCGATACGAGGGAATCCGCGGCTGTCCGACAGGAACGGCCGGCGACAGGTTGTAGACGAAGTACGGTTCGTCTTCGAGTTCATAGTGAAGCGGCAGTTCGACCAGCGGCGGCGTGTCGCCAGCCACTACTGTCACTGCGCTCGCCTTCACATTCGCGTCCGGCAGATGAAAATACGGCAGATCGTCGCCGCGCCATGAAGACGACCACGTGACCCCTTCGCTGCGAAGAAAGTCCGCGAAGCCCGGTGCCCAATTGCCGTAGAAGGAACGAAAACCCTGCACGCGCCGACCGAGCGTGTCGACGAGCGCTTGCTGACCTGCAAGGAACGCATGTCGTTGCTCATCGAGCGTGAGTGTGTCGAAGTTCTCGCAGCGAAATCCACTCGTGCCGATTTCGTGATGCTGTGCGTCGATACGGCGCAGCAAGTCCGTGTGGGTTTGCGCCACGCGCCCAGGCAAGAACCAGCTCGAGCGGACATCGAACTCATCAAACGCGTCGAGCACGCGATCCACGCCCCGTTTCGCACCGTAGCGCCACACCGAAAGCGATTTCTCGCGGCCGGCGATACGCGGCTCCTGAGTCAGGATGCCGTGTTCGTCATTGAAGTCGACCGTGACGACCACCGCGCAGCGCGCGTTGTGTGGCCAGTGAAGTGCGTTCATGCGCTGAACTCCTGCGCGTGTCCCGACGTATTGTTATCGAGCCACCATTGCGCGACGTCGCGGCACGTGGCGAACCATACGTTGCCTTGTGCGTGCATGTGATCGATCAGTCTTTCCAGCAGCGCAATCCGGCCGGGTTTGCCTGACACCTTCGGATGAAACAGCGTGGTCAGGCAAAGTCCGTCGCGATGCGAGCCGTCGAATTCACGACGCCAGTTGTCGAGCGTCTCGTCGTAGCTCGCAATGCGGTCGAGGCTTGCCGGAAAATCGGGGTTGCGGTGATAGGCCAGCGACGCATAATCATCGAGCTCCCAGCGGCCCGGAATTTCGACCATGGGCTCGGCGATGCCCTCGGCGTGCAGCAGATAAGGCCGGTCGTCGCCCCGCATCGAACTCGAATAGCGCACGCCGGCTTCCATCAGCACGCGAATCGTGTCCGGCCCCCAGTCGCCCGATGGCGTGCGAAAACCAACCGGACGCATGCCGAGATACTTGGTGAAGACTTCCGCGGAGCGTTCCATCACAGCGCGTTGGCCGTCGCGATCCAGAGTCCAGAAGGCCTCGTGCCGGTAGCCGTGGTAAGCGATCTCATGGCCACCCGCGATGATCGCGGCACATTGATCCGGCCAGTTTTCGACCACCCAGGCCGGCACGAAGAAGGTTGCCGGCACGCGCCGCTCGTTGAGCATGTCGAGCAGACGGCCAAGCGCGCGCCACGGACCGTAACTGCCCAGGGTGAAATACGAAGGGTTGGTCCAGATCGAACCGTTGAGCATCGCATCGCCCGTCGGGCCGTCGAGATCGAACGCGAGCGCGACGCAGGAACGGTGTCCTTCCGGCCAGCGCGGCGCGGTCAGAGTCGGCTGGCGTTCGAGATACTCCATTTGAGAAACGTTGCCCGGCTCCTCAGACGTACTTGCACTGTGTGCATGGCTTCGCGACGCTCGCATGCCCTGTTGCAGGGGCAACGTAACGGTAGATCGGATCAAACGAAAACTCCCTTAAACGCGTTGCTCGATACGGTGCCGATCCGGTGTTTCTGCCCGCCACGTAAGGCGAACCCTTTGCTCAACGCTGGCGCCGCGGCACTCACAGCGAGGCTACTTCGGGTATGGAAATCCGGACTTGTTGAAGGAATTTAAGAACGCCAATTTTCCGGCCACAAACGGTAAAATCTCATGGTTACCATGCGAGTTGTGCATAAATGAAGATCGAACGCTATCCTCCCTTCAACGTGCTGCAAACCCTGCTGGTGGTGGCCCGCTGTGGCAACTTCACGGCTGCATCGCAGCAGCTGTTTCTCAGCCAAAGCGCGGTGAGCCGGCATATTCAACAGATCGAGGAGTATTTCGGTTGCGCGCTGTTCGTCAGGCACACGCGCATGGTCGTGCAGACTGCGGAGTGTCAACGGTTGGTGCCGATCGTCGAAGAGTTGCTGGCAACCGCCCGCCGCTCGATGCACATCACCAATTCCGGTGGCCAGACCATTACCCTGCGTGTCACGCCCACGCTGGCGGCGCGCTGGCTGTTGCCGCGCCTGACCGACTTCTATGCTGAAGTGCCAGGTACGCAGTTGAATATCGACACCGCATGGTTCCTGCCGACCAATTTCGGCGAAGGCACGCTCGACGCGGCGATCCTGTTCGGAACCGGCAATTGGGAAGGATTGGAAGCCACCTGTCTGATGCGGGAAAAATTGACGCCGGTCTGCTCGCCGCAGATCGCCAGCGGCAACCCGCCGCTCGTGGAACCCGAAGATCTGAAACACCACACGTTGCTGCATTCCAGCTTCGGCCGGCGCGGCTGGATCCTGTGGCTGCAACAGGAGGGCAACCTTGCCGCGCATACGTATCGGGAGCAAGTATTCGACACGCTGGACCTCGCATTCAGCGCCGCGGCACGCGGCTTGGGTGTGGCGCTGGGGGATCTGAACCTGGTCGGAGAGAATCTCACCAGCGGCTCACTGGTAACGCCGTTCAAGCGTGTGGTGGAGACCGGGGCTGGATATTATCTGGTGCATCCGCCGCGCAACGAATATCGCGAGAAATTGAAGCCGCTTCTTCGGTGGTTGCAAGCGAGCGTCGCGGCGTAGCCTGCGCCGACGGCAAGGGCATTCGTCAATTTTCTTCGTCACATGTTTGTCAGCCAATAGCCACACGACCCACATCCCTAACAGAATGGGATGTGCCTGCCGTACAGGGAGGCATGCGTGGTTGCCGCAAGCAGCCGTTCCTGCGAAAGGAAAATCGTATGTTGATGCGTGACAATATCCCTACCGCCCTCAACCGAGGATCCGCCCTTCTTTCGGAAGACCCGATCGCCACGGGCTCGCTCAAGACCTTCCACCACACGTTCGACATTTATCTAAAGGACTCGAACGCGTTCATGAATACGTACTTCTCACGTTACTTCGAGTGGCAAGGTGTTTGCCGCGAGCGGTGGTTTCATGAGTGCATCCACAACGACCTGCTGGGATCGGACGGCATGTTCGTGACCAAACGCGCGCACCAGGAGTACGTCCACGAAACCTTCCCCTTCCAGCACGTGGATTGCTATCTGAACACGGTGCAGGTCAAGCAATGCTCCGCCTACCTGCTGTTTCGCTTCTGCGTGGATGGGCGCCAGGTTTCCCAGGGTTACCAGCAGATCCTGTACGCCGGGCGGGACCGGAAGATCAGGCGGTTTCCGGAAGGCATCGTCGAGCGGGTCAAGGAGTATGAGCTGCCGATGACGGCACTAGCCGCCTGATCTCAGCGGCGGACTTTCGCCGTTCAGTTTTTCCGCTGAGTTCTATCTTAGGGTTTGATCTTTGAGTTTCACCGCTAACTTCCACCCTTAATCTTCACTGCGGACGCTGGCGCAAGGAGCGCGCCGGCGCTTTACTCAGTGCACGGTCCGCCGGCGAACCCGGTACCGGTAAGCGCACGGTGAAGGTGGTGTGCGAACCGCGCGTCGACATGCATTCGATCGTGCCGCCCAGAAGCTCCGCAGCGCGGCGGCAGAATGCGAGCCCCATTCCCGCGCCACTCCCGTGCCGCTTGGTCGAGAAGAAGGCGTCGAAGATATGCGGTAGCACGTCGGGCGCGATGCCCGGCCCTGTGTCGCGGAATCGCAGTACACAGAAGCCGTTTTCCTGAACCGCGCTGATTGCAATCTCGCCCTCGCCGCTCACGTGAATCGCGTGCAACGCGTTTTTCAGCAGATTGAACAGCACAAAAACCGCCAGCGTGTCCGAACCCGAAAAGCATAGCGCCGGGTCGATCGGCGCCACGGTGACGCGCACGCGTTCGTCGCTACGGAACGGATAGCGCTCCAGCGCCGACGTCACACATTGCTGCATGGGATGAGGACTGAAGCGCGTGCGGTCCAGGCGGTCCAGGGTGAACGACGCGAGCGCCATCTCGACCATCGCGCTGGTGCCCGACACCTCCCTTCTGATCGCGGTGGCGAGGTGGCTGATGCGCTCGGACTGCCCGGAATGCCCTTCCTGATCGTCGTAAAGCCCATGCGTGACCGCTAGCTTGTAACCTTTGAACACGTGCGCCCATACGCTGGCGATTTCGTCGGCATGCATGGCGATCGTGGCGAGCGGCGTCGCGATTTCGTGCGCGATCGTCGCTGCGATCGCGTAGGGATGAATCAGGTGATAGCGAACGATCGTGATCGCGAGAAGGCCCAGGCTGAGCGCAATGAACAGCACACCTGGCGGATAGAACGGGTAACCGTAGTTGACCGCATAGTCGACTGCAGCGAACGAGTATAGGCAAAGGCTTGCAAAGCAGAGATCGAGACGCCTGCGCGCTTCACTGCCGGCCTGCTTGCGGGCGGCGAGCAGAAGCTGTCCGCTACGCCCAGCAAGCAACACGGTCTGCAGGACGTGCAAAGGGTGCAGCGTCCCGGCGCTCGGATAATAGCCAAAGAAAAAGTGCCGGTAGCCGGAGACCACTTCGTTGCCAGGCAGCAGCACGGCGAGGACAACGCACATACCGTAAGACGCGAGCAATATCGGCCGCTCGCGGCGCCTCGCCGCCACCTCCGTGACGAAGTGATAGAACGTGGTGGGCAGGAAGAGAATGAAGAGATAACCGACCCGGACCAGCACGCTCGCAATGTGGGGATCTTCCGTCTGGAACAGCAATGTCCATGTGCCTTGCCACGCAAATGTCGCCGCGCACATCAGAAGGAATGGCGCGGACAGGCGCGTCACGCCCTGTGTGATGAGTACATAGAGGCCGAACACCACGAACAGCGCAGAGACAAAGGCGGTCGGAATGGCGTACATGTGGCTCAATGGGGCGGAAAACGTTGGTCTATTCCGACAGGTTCATAGCGGAGTATGTGAAGGGGCCGATCCCTCACGGGAGGGTTTGCTGAATCCGGTCGCTGCGCCATTGCGAAAATGTCAGCGTGCTCAGACCCACGTCGGCCGAATCGATTCGGCTCCAGCAATAGAAAGCGTCGTCCCAACCCGGGATGGATTGCGGCGTGACGGTTTTGAAGTTCGCACCGGGACGAAAGGCCAGGTGCGGCCAGAAAACGGGCATCGACTCGCGCACTGCCATCCGCCTCAACAGATCCGCCGGCCCACTCTCATCCGCCACAATTTCCGCCTGGGCGATCCAGTCGTTCTCAGCCCAGGCAAGGAAAACGCTCGGGTTGCCCGCCCGGTCGAACATCAGGATGGCATTCTGCTCCGGACGCCAGTAGTACTCGACGATGTTTTCGGCGGCGACCACCGCGTCAATGACCTTCCTCGTTCGCGGATCGCAATAGGTCATGCCGTTTTCGCCCAGGCCCAACCAGCCTGCCTCCGAACAATGCCTGCTTCTGGCATCTTTCAGATAATGAACCAGTCGGTTAGCCGAATCCGCATCCGTCTTTCTCAGATAAAGATCGACGATCCCGGCATTGAAGGCTTTTACCGCGACGGTCTCATCCGCAACGCCGGTCAGGAGCACCTTGGCGCAACGCAAATTGGATATGGACGAAAGGAATTCGACTCCGCTGAGTCCGGGCATGTCGTAATCGACCACAACCGCGGCCACCTCCGAAAATCGGGCATTCCGGGCCAGTACGTCCCGCTCGGCCGAGGTTTCGACGAACCGCTCCAGGCCGACCTCGCTCAGACCGGCCGACGCCGGCGCAAACACCAGCGAATTCTCGCGAGCATGTTTGCGGATGAAAGCGAGTGCAGTTTGAGGCCGCGTGAAAAACAGATTGGTCGAAATATCCGGAAAGAATCGGCGCAATGCATCGAGGTAGCTGTCGCTGTCGTCCACGAAAACGACGGATGCCGGATAGGAAACAGGGGGTCGAATAAAATTGTTCATGTTTATACGTGGAATATGCGGCGCGCTTTGCACCGGCTTACACGCCGGCTTCTCTCACGCTGGCTCCCGGGCCGATTCCCGCTGGACCATATAGTACCGGGGTCTTTGCATGAACAGTGCAAACTTGCGCGGCCTTTCCGTCAGAGTATGCGAATGGAATAATTTAATCTTAATCGGGTCGAACTGATTATTCTGCCGCAATCACGCCCGGAACTGGTGTTGCCTGAGTCCGGAATTGACCACGAAGCAGCACGGTTTCCTGAATGGTTGCGTCGGCTGTCTTCTGACGCCGAGCGTCAACTTCGCGTGAAGACAACGACCGGCAATCAGTTCATTCCAGCAATCACCGTGCCGCTTGCCAACCCACGGCGAAGTGTCGGCCACTGCACATAGGCGAGCAATTCGTTCCCCTGGAACCACAACTGGCTTCAACCTTCCCTGCTACGCTTCGCTGCATTGCCTGTTTGCGGGTACGAGAGCGAGCCTACGTAGCCGTCACCCGATCTCCCCCCTGGTTCACCGACTGTCGCGTCGCCGGCATGGTTGACTGCGCGCAGCTTGCGGATTCATCTGACCTGCGCGGAGAACGAAGCGGTGTTCCATCAAAAGGTTCGCACGCGACCGGAATCGGCCGAGCCGGCGTCGATTCAGAAATTGGCCCGACGTGCGTTACTGTGTGATGCAGCCTTGGCCACGATGGCCGTGGTGTCGCTTCCCGCTTATGCGCAGCATGGAACGATGGGGCTCGTCAGCCCACCGGTTCGTCTCGACGATGCCTGGTTAGTCGACCAGACCGGCAGGAAGCAGCTGCTGAGCGACTTGCTGCTTCAACGCATCACCGTATTGCAGACGATCTACACCGGGTGCAGTTCGGTATGTCCTCTGCAAGGCGCGCTGTTCAGCGGAGTTCAGGACCGCATGCCGCACCTTCAGGGTCGTTATCCGGTTCAGTTGCTATCGATCGGAATCGACCCGCTTTCCGACTCGCCATCCGCCTTGCACGAGTGGCTCGCGCGCTTTCAGGCTGGTCCCCGGTGGAATGCGGCCACGCCGACATTGCACGACGTCGACCGGATGCGCACGGCGCTCTCGGGCAGCTCGCTGCCGCTCGGCAACATCGCCGATCACTCAACACAGATCTATTGCTTCGATGCGAGCGCCCGATTGCGCTGGTGCAGTGCCGACCTTCCTCGCGTCGACGAAGTCTGCGATGTGCTCAGCGCGCTGGGGCGTACCTAGTTCGACTTCAACCGGAAGCAAGGACATGACACGCATTCGTTCCGTCAGGATCTCCTCCGCACTGCTCGACAGGTGCGTGAAAGCCCTGTTGCTCATTGCACTCACGACAAGCTTGGGCGCATTTTCCGGACGCGCCGAAGCGCAAACGGCAGCCACGATCAGCCTGAGCGGCACGAGTTTGTGTGCGGACGTCAATGCGGAATCGAAAACGCCTGGCGCCGCGGTGATTTCCTTGGGGCTGCAACGGCGGCAACAATCAGAGCTGGGTGCCGACACCTGCCGGCACCCAATATAAATTCGTCAATCAGAACAGCAAGCTATGCATGGAGGTGGCGGGAATCAGCCTGGATCCCGGCGCGGCTGTCGATCAATGGACCTGCAACGGCCAGGCGAACCAAAGCTTCACGCTAACGCCGCAAAATAATGGCTTCGCGATCATCGCGGCGCACAGCGGCCTGTGTCTGGCCTCGGCGAGCCTGACCGCACAGGGTCCGCAGATCACGCAGCAGGCCTGCAACGGGACCGCGCTGCAAACCTGGCAGATCAGCGGCATGAGTGTGAAGACGCTGCCGTCGAAGTGGACCGCGCCGTACAACCTGACACTCGTGCCGGCGGCGGCCAATCTTCCCGACGGGACCGTCGTGGCCTGGTCAGCCGACAGCCAGGTGGATTTCACATCGGGCGAGGTCACGCCGGGCAACACGTATACGGCGATCTTCAATCCGGCGACAGGCACCAGCAAACAGGTGCTGGTCACCAATACCGGGCACGATATGTTCTGCCCAGGCATTGTCAATCTCCCGGACGGCCGCATTTTTGTGACCGGCGGCTCGAGCAGCGACAAGACGAGTTTCTACACGCCTTCGACCCACGCCTGGTCTTCCGGCGACCTCATGAATATTCCGCGCGGCTACGAGGGCAGCGTCACGCTGAGCAATGGCGATGTGTTCCTGGTGGGCGGCTCATGGAATGGCGGCATGGGCGGCAAGAGGATGAAGGCGTTCGCGCTGATGCGGCTGTCGTCGGTGACACATTCGGTCAACAATGAGCAGCGGCGCGTGCCGGTGAGTTTCACGGTGGGCACGGCAGGCGAATACCTGGTGGCCATCCCCTCCGATCCCGGTGTGGTGGTGCCGGGCTACTACATGCTGTTCGCCCTGAACGCGAAGGGCGTGCCGAGCGTCTCACGCACGCTGCTCATCCAGTGACGGCATTACGGATCCAACGCTCGGCGATCGGCCTCGCGCTTGTCGCCGTGGCGTGTTCGGCCAACGCTGCACAGCCGTGTGAATCCGCTGATCTGGGCTGCGCGATCTTCAATGGGCAGCATGCGATCCCCGCGCATCTGCGCGACGACGATCGCACATTACCGGACTGGACAACCCGCTGCATCAATTGCCACACCGGCAAGCAACCGGCGGAGGCCTTCGCCCCACCCTTGACGCCCAGCTATCTGCTTGATGCGATCAGCCGTCGAGGGGGGCCGCCCAGTCGCTATAACCCGGACACCTTCTGCCGCGTGCTCAAGGACGGCGTCGATCCGGCCAGCGTCATGCTGCGCAAGTCCATGCCCAACTATCAGATATCCGATACCGAGTGCGCAGCGCTTTGGCGTTTCATCACGAGCGGTTAGTCGCGTAGCGACAGCCGCAACCTAGCCGTTCTCGTGCTCCTTAAGCCGCTTGCGGTGAGCCGCGACCTTCGCGCGATTACCGCAGATTGCCATGCTGCACCACCGGCGCGCGTGGCCACGCGTGTGATCCGCAAACAGCAACGTGCATTTGGGGCCTTCGCACGCTTTCACGTACGTGAAGTCCTCTTCGCATACCAGCTTCGCCAACGCCTCAGCGATGGGCATCAGTACCGACTCCGCCGACTGCCAGCGCCGCTTCGCGCGAAGCTCAAAGCTCGCCGCGCCGCTCGAGGTGTTCGGCACGATTTCGCCATGCTGCTGGTCCCGTTCGAGCAGTTGATTCAAGGGTTCGAGCTCGCGTAAATCTTTGGCGACGAGCGGCCGCCCTTTCCTTTTCCGCACAAATCCCCTGAACCACTCGCGCAATTCGCGCGCACGTGCCGCAACGTCGTCGAGTTCGGCCGGTGTCGAGCGGGTCCGTATTTCCGCGAGTGCGGCGGGCGGCACGAACCCGGTCTGCTCCAACCAGGCAAGTAAATCTTCTCCATCGCTGATCCAGTCGACGGCCTCATCCACCGGCGTCGCGACCGAGTTCAGGAAATCCAGACCAGGCGCATCGGCCACCAGGATCGCGGGCATCTGACGGTAGTCCATTTCTCATGACGAATATGAAGTGACGATGGATACATCGTAACCACTAAAAATGCACTTGACAAGTTACACGCCCGCTTTGTAACCTGTAAATACACGTTTTACAGGTTACAAAGCGGGCGACTCGACGCGATGTGCGTGTATCACAAGCAGCACCCCATTCCCTCAAAGGAGCGAGAAATGTCTATTGGCAATGTGAGCGCGGTGCTTGTGCACGGCGCGTGGGCAGATGGATCAAGCTGGAGCAAGGTCGTCGAGCGCCTGAAGGCACACGGCATCAACGCAGTAGCGGCGCCGTTGCCGCTGACCTCTTTGCATGAAGACCTGGCCGCCCTCAACAGAACGCTGGAACGCATCGAAAGTCCGGTTGTTCTTGCTGGACATGCTTACGCCGGTGCAGTAATCGGATCGACGCGCGCCGACAACGTCAAAGCGCTGGTCTACGTCGCCGCGCTTGCGCCAGCCGAAGGCGAAACGGTGGGCGATGTGTTCTACCGCGGCGAAGCACACCCACTGGCACCCAGACTGGCACCTGATCGGCATGGCCTGATCTGGTTGCCCGAAGAGACATTCGCAGCGGCGTTTGCGCAGAACGCCACCGCGCAGGAATTGACGGTGCTCGGCGCGGTTCAACGTCCCATTTCGGTGTCGTGCATTGGCGAGGCGGTTGGGCGCCCACTCTGGGCGGACCGGCCGAGCTGGTTTCTGACCGCGGAGCAGGACCGGATGATCAGTCCCGACACGCAACATTTCATGGCACAGCGCATGAACGCGCGCGTGCATTCGCACCAGGTCGATCACACGCCTATCGTCACAGCCCCTGACGTCGTCACCGACGTGATCGTCGAAGCGGTTCAAGCCGTCTCGGGCCGCTAGGGATTACTCAAACCTGTCATGCCGACAGGCGCTCTTTTCGCCTGCCATTTCGAATACACCTCTACCCAAACGGGAGTCAACCCATGTCCTCCATTGCCTATCGTTACGCTGATGTCAACGACGTCAAGGTGTTCTATCGCGAAGCGGGTCGTCCGACCGCACCGAAACTGCTACTCCTCCACGGTTTTCCGAGCTCGAGCCACATGTTTCGAGACCTGATCCCGCTACTGGCCGAGCACTTCCATATCGTCGCGCCCGATCTGCCTGGTTTCGGCCAGTCGGACATGCCGAGCCGCGATGCTTTCGCGTACACGTTCGACAACATCGCCACCGTGATCGAATGCTTCACCGAGCAGATCGGTTTCGATCGTTTTGCTATGTACGTATTCGATTACGGCGCGCCGACTGGCTTCCGGCTTGCCGTCCGGCACCCCGAGCGGATCGCCGCGATCATCTCGCAGAATGGCAACGCATACGAAGAAGGTCTGAGCGAAGGCTGGAATCCGATCCGCGCTTACTGGCAGGATCCGTCACAGGCCAATCGCGAAGCGCTTCGCGCTATGCTGACGCACGAAACGACCGTGTGGCAGTACACGCATGGCGTACAGGACACGGCCTCCGTGTCGCCAGACGGCTACTCACTCGACGACTTCTATCTGAGCCGCCCGGGCGCGGACGAGATCCAGCTCGATCTGTTCGGCGACTACCGGAACAATGTCGCGTTGTATCCCGCATTCCAGCAGTATTTCCGCAGCCACCAGCCCCCTTTGCTCGCCGTGTGGGGGGCGAACGATCCGTTTTTCCTGCCGCCAGGCGCCGAGGCGTTCAAGCGCGACATCCCGAATGCCGAGGTGCGCTTTTTCGACACCGGCCACTTCGCGCTGGAAACGCATGCGGCAGAGATCGCCGCGGCTATTTCCGGATTTCTGATTCGCTGACAGGCGAACGCAGCGTGATGGTTGTCCATTGAGTCGCTGGTTTAGCGACTCATCGAGTCCGGTCCAGGAATGAAGGAGAAAGGAAATGTCGAACGAGGTAGCAATCGTTACAGGTGCGAGTCAGGGTATTGGCCGTTCAACCGCCATCAGGTTGGCGCGAGACTTTGCGTCGGTCGTGGTGGTTGCGCGCAATCGTGAGAACCTCGATCAGACCGCCGACGAAGTAAGAAAGGCCGGTGCAAAAGCCCTTCCAATCGACCTCGACTTATCAGATCCGGAAGCCGCACAGAAGATCGTCGATCAGACGCTGTCGGCGTTCGGCCAGATCGACGCGTTACTCAATATCGCGGGCGCGGTGCCGCAGATCGATGTCTTCGAGATGAGCGACGATCAATGGGACCGCGGCTTCGCGCTGAAGCTGCACGGCGCGCGGCGATTGACGATCGCGGCATGGCCGTCGTTGAAGAAAACCTCAGGATCGGTGGTGCTGATGTCGGGTAACTCGGCGCTGTTTCCCAAAGCACCTTACGCCGCCGTCGGCACGATCAACGCGGCGATTGTCGCGCTGGCGAAAGCCTTCTCGGACCGTGGGATTGCAGACGGCGTACAGGTCAACAGCGTGCTGCCCGGACCGGTGATGACAGGCCGGCGGCAATCCTATCTGGAACATTGGGCGCCGCTCCACAACATGACGGTCGAAGAAGCGAAGGCGCGCTTTCCTGTCGAAGCGGGAATCGCGCGCTATGGCACACCCGAAGAGATCGCCGAGTTGATGGCGTTCATCGTGTCGCCCGCGGCGCACTGGATGACAGGTTCGACGTTGAGGATGGACGGCGGCGAGGTCAAGTCGATCTGAACGGCCATCAAACTGACCGTTCGCAGCGAGGCCCGGAGCGGACGTGCACCTGGCCTCGCGAGTCTGCTCGATGAAAGGGCTAGGCCTCGGGTTGGTGGCAAACCACCTCGATGTTGTGCCCGTCCGGACCAATCACAAAAGCTGCATAGTAGTTCGCGTGGTAATGCGGGCGCAGACCCGGCGCGCCATTGTCTTTGGCACCCGTCTCCAGCGCCGCACGATAGAAAGCTTCAACTTGTTGGCGATTCTCGGCCGTGAACGCCAGGTGAAGATGCGCCGGCTTCTCCTCGGTCTGGTACAGGCACAATGAAGCCTTACCTGGCGGGCTAAGCTCGACACCGTACGTCGGCGGCCCCTCCCCGACAACAGCTACGCCGATCGGTTCGAGTGCCTTAATGAAGAACGCTTTGCTCGCTGCATAGTCGCTGACTCCGAATTTGACGTGGTCGAACATGGGCTCTCCTGAAGGGTGTGGGCCTGCGCGAGGCCGCACGTGATTTAGAGATCTCCGCGATGTTGCCACACACAGCCACAAGAAGGGAAAGCGCAAAGGAGTAATCTTCGGTACTGAAATTGGAACACGCGCAATACGGTCACCCAACGATATAACGTGAGGAGCCAGGCGAATGGGAAGCACCAACGCAGTTGCGGCGGCAGCAGTCGCCTTCGTGGGGAGTCACTTTGTCCTGTCCCATCCGCTGCGCAGGAGGCTGGTCAGCGCGATTGGCGAAAAAGGGTTTCTGGGCGTCTATTCGCTGGTTGCCTTCGTGACGCTCGGCTGGTTGATCGCCGCCTACCTGAAGGCGCCTTTGACGGCACCCCTATGGCCGGTAGGAGACGGGGTCTGGGCGGTTGCGACCGTGGTCATGCTGATCGCATCGATCCTCCTGATGGGCTCTCTGATCCGCAACCCGGCGCTGCCCACCGGCGGCCGGCCCGCTGCGTTCCCGGAAGCGGCGCTCGGCGTGTACGCAGTGACGCGCCACCCGATGTTGTGGTCGTTCGTACTGTGGGGGCTGTGTCACATCGCGGTGTTCCCGGTGGCCAGGAGCAACATCGTTGCAACGGCTATCGTCGTTCTCGCGCTCGTCGGCGCTGCCTTGCAGGACCGGAAGAAGGAGCAGCTTCAGCCCGATCTCTGGCCTGAATGGGAGTCGAAGACGAGCTACCTGCCGTTCGCGGCGATCGCGGCTGGCCGCGCGCGGCTGGGCAGGTTCGGCTTGCACGCGTTGTTGGGTGGTTTCGTTGTTTGGCTCGTCGCGACCTGGGCTCATATGCCACTCACCGGATGGGCCGCAGGCATCTGGCGCTGGTTGTAATCGCAGCGTGGCCTGCAAACCATAAACGCTTCGACAGCATCGGCATCGGCTACTCCCGGCCCGCGTCCGCCGCAAGCCGCGGCGGCGCAGCCACCAATCTTGACACTCACCTTTCATTCGATGAGCCCGGCACGGCATCCGGGACACGTTTCATTTCCCGCCATATTGACATTCCCCACTGATACTTTCATTTCTACGGACACTGCCGCCGCAGAGAACTCATCCGCTTGCCCAAGCACGCAGCACACCGCAATGCAATCCGCAATCACCGCTGTTGCGAGGGTTATTGTCGAAAAGACAACATCGGCGACAAGCCGTCATACTCTGTCTCTTTATTGCGGCGGACGTGCCGACAACGCAATCGGAAAATCTGGCCAGACGCCAGACCGATATGCATCGCCGTCCGCTCCGTCTTTTCGACGGTAATTTCCGCGTTGCGCAACGCGCGGATCAAGTGGAGCGTATTTTGTAATGAGTTACACCTCTGACGTTCCGTTCGCTCACGACAAGGCTGATTCCGGTGCCTTTGTGGGCGGCGCGCCAGCGTTTCGTCAACTGGTCCGCATGATCGATCGGGTTGCCCCCACCGATCATCCGTTGCTCATTTTTGGACCGACCGGTTCGGGCAAGGAACTGGTCGCTCGCCGTGTGCACGCACATAGCCTGCGCCAGGATCAACCTTTCGTCGACGTCAACTGCGGCGCGATTCCAGAGAACCTCGTCGAAGCCGAATTGTTCGGCCACGTTAAAGGCGCCTTCACCGGCGCGGGTGAAAACCGCCAGGGACTTTTCCAGCAGGTCGGCAAGGGCACGCTGCTGCTCGACGAAATCGGCGAACTGCCGCTCGCGCTGCAACCCAAACTGCTGCGCGTACTTGAAACGCGAACTTTCCGTCCGATTGGTTCGTCAACCAGTCTGCACTTCGCAGGACGCGTGGTTGCCTCGACTCACCGCGACCTGCGCGAACTCGCACGCGAAGGGCTCTTTCGCGAGGACCTCTTCTACCGGCTCGCGGTCTTCGTGCTTGCCGTGCCCGGACTCGAACAGCGCGTCGAGGACATCCCCGCGCTTGTCACCCACTTCGCGTCACAGCACACGCGTCGTCTGGAGTTTTCGCCGGCCGCCGTTCGCCGGCTTGCCCAGCACGCATGGCCGGGCCACATCCGGCAATTGCGCAACCTGATCAGCCAGTTGAGCGTGCTCGCCGAAAACACGAACATCGACGTCGACTCGCTCGAGCCGTTTCTCGCCAACGAAACCGGCGGACCGGTGTCGCGCGCAAGCCTCGCCGACATGCTGCTGCAACTCGAAGGGCGCGACAAACTCGCCGCCGCCGAAGATCTTTTGATCGACCGCGCGCTCGAGCGGACCGGGCGCAACAAGAGTGCGGCGGCCACCCTGTTGGGAGTGGGCCGCAAAACAATCGAGCGGCGTCTGAAGTCGCGCGAGGAACACCACCGTGAAGCGCGCAAGTGCCTCGAACATGCGAGCGCGCTGATCGAGGAATCGAAGTTCGCCGAAGCCATTCCGCCGTTGCGCCGCTGCCTCGACCTGCTGCAAACTCCGCACGAACAGGAGGCCGCGCGCCGTCTTCAGTTCGACGCCTACCGCTTGCTCGGCATGAGCCTGCGTAGCGTGCACGGCTGGCTGTACGCGGAGGCCACCGCCTGCTACGCCGCCGCGCTGGCCGTCGGCGAAGGCGTCTGTACCCCCGCCGAAATCGCCGCGATCCAGTTCGGCGTCTGGACCACGCAGCTAACGACGCTCCAGCTCAAGCAGGCGCGTGCAACCGCGCAAAACATGCTGGAGCGCGCGCAGAACGGCGGTGATCGGGTCTCGCTCGACGAAGCTCACGTCGCGATGACGAACACCCTCTTCTGGCTCGGCGACAGCGAGGAAGCCCTTGCCTGTCTCGCGCGCGGCAACCTGCTCGGCGTGTCGCGCGACGACACCCGCACGGGCTCGCAAGGGATCGATCTCGCCAGTCTCGCGTTGACTTTCGAAGGACTCGCGGCCTACCAGATCGGCGCCTTCGGGCAGGCGCGGCGCGCCATGGAAATGTTGATCCTGCGCGCCTCCGAGCCAGGCGCACACGCGTTCGCTCATGCCGTCAACCTGCAGGGCGCCGCCTGGCTCGCCTGCCTGTTCGAGGACATGGACCGGCTGGGACACCTCGCGAGCGAGCTCGAGTCGGTCTCGATCGCGAACGGCTTCGCGTTCTACCGGGGCGTCGGGCAGGTCCTTCGCGCATGCCACCTCAGCGCGCTCGGCCATTCCGACGAAGGGGAAACTGTCATGCTCGACGGCTACGATAACCACGTCGTTTGCAATGGCGGTGCGCTGTTCTATTCCTTCATGGCGTGGCAGCACGGCGAGCTGCTGCTGCGCGCCGGCCGCGCGAAAACATGCGAGGCGATGCTCGCCGCCGCGATCGATGAGACCCTCGCGCGTCAGGAACGTGTCTACCTGGGCGAGCTTCTGGTCACCCGGGCGCGCGCGCAGTGGGCACTCGGCGAGGTGAACGCTGCGGAACTGGGTCTGCGTACCGCGATGTCTACTGCGCTCGCGTTCGGTTCGGTGCCGGCGCGCGTGGACGCTGCGCGTTATCTCGGTGATCTGTTGCGCGCCACCGGACGCATCGCCGAAGCAATCGACGTCCTCGAGCGCGGTTTGCGCTCGCTGACGACTGATTCGAGCACGCGTGTCACCAGCGCCATGAGTTTGCTCGCCGAACTCCAGCGCGAAGTTTCTATCGATGTCTACACGAAAGGAATAACAAATGGCATATGAGTTACGCAAGGAAGACCTGGAACCGCTGCTGCTGGGCGCCGCGTTCTTTGGCAGCGGTGGCGGCGGCACAATCGAATCCGCGCGGCATCTGGCTGCGCATTTTGTCCCCGGCGATTACTACTCGACCGACACGATCAAGGTTGTATCCGTCGAAGAAGCCACCGAAGGCGCGGCCGTCATGGTCGCCTATCTCGGCGCGCCAGAAGCGATCAATTCGGCCATCTATCCGCTCGGGCCGGTGACGGCTGTGCAGAATGTCCAGGTCCGGCTCGCATCGCAATCCACCAGGCTCGCCTATGTGATGCCGCCGGAAAGCGGCGCGCTGGGCTTCACCGTGGCGGCGCTCGTCGCGGCGAAGCTCGGCCTCGCGGTCATCGACGCTGACGGAGCCGGCCGCGCCGTTCCCTCGCTGCCGATGCTCACCTTCGCGGCCGCCGAGATCGATCCGCGCCCGGCGTTCCTCGTGAGCCAGGGCGGCCTGTGCGTCGAACTCGACGTGACGCCGCGCGACAGCAACCACGGCGGGCCGACTCATCAACGCGACGTGTCGGCGATCGTCGAGCAGATGATGCGTCCGGTTGTCGCCGATCCCGAGTTCGGCCAGTTCGGCGGCCTTGCGATGTGGGTCATGACGCCGGCCGATATCGGCCGCGCGACCCCCATTCGTGGCACGTTAAAACGCGCGCTGGACCTCGGACGCGCGGTGCAGGCCGGGCAGATTGGCAGCGCCCAGCAGATGATCGGCTATCTCGACGAACGTTGCGGGCTCGCCGCGCGCGCTATCTCGGAGCCGGGCGAACTGGTCTCGGCCGAAGTCGATACGAGCGGCGGCTTCGACGTCGGCAAGATTCGCATTCAGGCCGGCCAACATACTTACACGGTGATGTACCAGAACGAGTCGCTGCTCGCATGGGACAGCGCGAGTCCTCAGCCGATCGTGCTGTCGCCGGACAGCGTCGCCTATTTCGTCGGCGGCGAAGGCCAGTCGATCTACAGCAACGGCGACCTCGTGCAGGATGACGGTTCGCTGAACCCGGCGATCGGCAAGCGTCCCGTCACGCTGATTGCCTGGCGTGCCGAAGCCGAACTGCGCAAGCCCGGTCTGATTCTCGACAGCTTCATGCAATTGCTGAACTCGCTCGGCTATCTCGGGCCGTATGTGCCGCTGGAATCGCTCCCCTCCACGACCAAGGGAAACTTATCTTGAACACGCCGTTGAGCCCAACTCTGCGCATCTGTGTGCTCGTGCCCGTCGCCACGTCGCAATACAACGAGCGCATCCTGAAGGCGATCGCACCGGTCGTGCCGCCGGACGTCCAGGTCGAGATTCGCAACATCACGCAGGGGCACCCTGATATCGAGAACCGCACGAACTGGCTGCAGAACGGCATGCCGGTGGTCGAGCTTGCGCAAGCAATCGCAAACGACGGTTTCGACGGTATCTGGCTGACCGACTTCGATATGTGCGGCGTTGAAGCCGCGCGCGAAGTAATCGATATTCCGATCATCGGCGGCTTTCCCGCTACGGCCTTCACGGCGCTTGCACTCAGCCAGCGCTTCTCGATCGTCACGATCCTGCAAAGCACGCTCGCGATGCAGCGCGGTCATCCGCAGACCTATGGCATCCAGGACTCGTTCGCGTCGATCCGTGCGATCAATTGCCCCGTCGCGCAACTCGACGACATCGACGTGGTGATCATTCGCACCTTCGAAGCCGCGCTGAAGGCGATCAACGAGGACGGCGCCCAGTCCATTCTGCTCGGATGCACAGGTTTCGTGGACGTCGCGAGCCGCGTCTCCCAACTGCTCAGCAAGGAACTGGGCGCCTATGTGCCGGTGATCGATCCGAATCAGGCCGGCTTCAGCTTCCTCGTGTCACTGGTGCGTATGCAGGTGCGCCCTAGCCGGTTGACCTATAGCAAGGTCAGTCTCCAGTCGTAACCAGCGCTTCGTTCCCTGCCTGTCTATCCATCCGGCGCGGCGCGCGATTGTCGCGCCGGATGTTCTTGCCCCAATCAGCCTCTCTCCCGCACCACCTTCCGGCTTCCTCGCCGAGTTCGTCGTCATACGGACGAATTAGTCCTTCAATGCGCCGTGATTTGCCGATTGGACGAAATCGTCCACTTTCAGGCGCGTGCATGGACGAGACTGTCCAATGCCGCCACTGAAATGTTTCGACATTCCCGTTGCCATGCGGCTTCGCAGCATGGCACATTGATTGCTTATATAAGCTTGATAGCCGCCACCGACCGATAAAAACGACCACCAAGGCGGCAGTAGTACCCAGAACTTGCAATTAACCTGCCAGACAAGCCGGGGAACCTGAGGGACCAAAAAAGATCGCGCGCTGCAATGTGTTCGACGCACCGACGTCTGGCGACGTCCTGTTTGTTTCTGGATCGCCGACGCCGCAGATCGAGGGATCGCCGTGAATCGTCGCGATCCTGCGGTTAGTGATCCGAACCATGTCTGACGCACGATCAACGCCAACGATACAAATTCGCTGGCGGCAGTTTGAGAGAGGGCTGTGCTGTTGTTGTGGCTGTAACTGTTGTGTGTCGGCACGTGGCGACCGAATACTTCCATAGAGAAGATCGTTGCAATGCGTAACGCCGACACGGTGGAATCCGCCTGGCTATGCATCAGGCGGGCCGCTGCGAGGTTCGGCCGTCGTTGCCTCCCTTTGCGGGGACCAGCAGCGGCGGCCCGCCCTTTTAATTTGTTCGCGTCAATCGCGGCACATCGACCGATTCTGCGTGAAGCACGCTGCGGCACTCACGCACCCGGCCACCCCCACAGGTTTTTCCGGATAGCCAGGTAAGCGGTCTTTTTCGCATTGCATTGCATTACCGCGCAGATCCACCGCGCGGACAAGAATCTGCTTTAGAAGCCCTGAGCGGTGTCAGATAGTTAGCGGCGTCGCGAACGGACCAGACTGGCCATCCACGGGGAAATCGAACAATGCACCACCACCTTTTCGAAAGCGAACTCGTTCATCTTGAACGCGTAGTGGCATGCGCGCCGCAAAAACCTTTTCCGCCGACCTACTGGCGCGATCGCGTCGAACATCTGAAAAATTCTCCGCAGGCGCCGATGTATCGCCACCGTATTGCCCGCCTTTCACGGCTTGTCGGTGAATTGCACGGGTGACCGCGTTCGATACCTGCGCCAAAGCGCACGCGGCGCGAATCAAGCGCACCGGCATTGCTTAAATCCGCAACTGCATCCTGTTGCCTGAAGCGCGCGTCGCTTCGGGCAACAGATCAGCTCGTGTCGATCAATCCACCCCGCCCTCTACGCTAGGCATTGAGCCACCATCGCAAGCAGTAACCGTTCCGCGCCGATACCGAACCCCGCACCTTCCCGATACGCCCCACCGCCGACGATCTGCTGTTGCGCGCCGAGTTCGGTGCAGCGCATCTCGAAGCCCATGCCGTTCAGGTAATAGCTAAGACCGCGTCGCGCCGTGCTGTCGAGTTCGTAACGCAGTCCGAACGAATCCAGAAAATCCGCCACGATCTGCTGGCTGCGCAGGTTGGCCCGTTGCGGATCCGGGCAAAGATATTCGAAACCGAGTTGCGAGAATTCGCGGTAACGGCCCGCCTGAGGCCGCTCATACCGATAGCACCGCGCAACGTAGAACAACATGCGCTCTGTCTGCCGTCCCAGCAATTCCTTGCAGCGCTCCTGGAAGAGCGCTGTCGCTTCCGGGATCAGACAGCAGGGTCTGCCTTTCTTGTCCGGGAAAGCCCACATCTGCCCGATGACCTCACTGCCACCGGCTTTCTGGATGAAGGTGTCTTGTCCCCACAGCGCGGGAACGATCGCCTCCTCTGCCCCGGCTTCAATGAAGGTAGCTCCGGAAGCGGTTTTCGAGTGCACGAATCTGTGCGGCTTCGGTTCCGACGATAAAACGGGTTCCACGGATCATGGTCATGTCTGGTCTCTTGTGCGTAGAAATAAAAAAAGGCGCCCTGGGCGCCTTGGTCGTTGGTGCATGAAACGGGATCAATGAAGCCCCGATTCCCTGCTATGGACGTAACGAACCACGGCGCAACAGCATGCGGCCGTGATGGTGGTGAGAATTGAACAGTACGTTACGGGATTCCATGGAGGGCATAGTCGCACATCGATTTGATTTTGGGAACACATCGTCACGCTCTACTCAATGCCGCCACGATCCATGCGGCAACTCGACGTGCCGCTGCGCCGCCGCCAATCCTTCAGTGATGCCCGCACGATCCAGTGCAATGCAATAGACCGGCTTCGCGCGCTCGAAACGCCAACTGTCGGCGAGCGCACCGGCATCGACCGGATCGAAGCCGAACTGATCGAGAAGCCCGCGCACGACGTGTTTGGCCCGTTCGTCATCGCTGGCGAACGGCAGTGCCCGACGGTTCGGCGCGTCGGCAGGCTTGCCGTCCGTTTCGAGGTCTTTCGCCAGAATCGCGTTGAAGGCCTTGACCACTTTCGCGCCCGGCAACGCAGCGGCCAGCATCTGACTGGTGGTCGTCGAGCGACTGTCGAGCGCCTCGATGTGGCCGTCGCGGTCGGGATAGTAGTTGCACGTGTCGATCACGATCTTGCCGTCGAGTGCCGCCACCGGCAGCGTGCCAATGTTGCTGAAGGGCACGGTCACCACCACTACGTCGCCGAACTTCGCCGCCTCTTCAGCCGTGCCGAGCGCACAGCCAAGCACCGCGGCCGTACTGATCAAGGTTCGCGGATCACGGGAATTACTGATCATCACTTCGTGACCATGGTTCTTCGCGACAGTCGCCATCGCGCGGCCGAGAAAACCGGCGCCGAGAATGCCTATCTTCATATTTCACACTCCATGTTTAACCGCGGATCGCTCGGCTGAGCGCCCGCCCATCGGTGAGAAGCACTATGATTCAAAACTTTAACCGGATAAATGGGTGTAGTTTGATGGCTGTCGAAACCATAGGTGGGGAATCATGGACCGTTTGACCAGCATGGCCGTGTTCGTGAAAACGGCCGACAGCGGCTCGTTCGCCGCGGCCGCGCTCGCCTTCGGCATCTCCGCGCAGATGGCCGGTAAGCATGTCAGCACACTGGAGGAACGCGTCGGCGCGCGTTTGCTTAACCGGACCACGCGCCGCCAGAGCCTCACGGAGATCGGCCAGATTTTCTACGAACGCTGCAAGACGCTGCTGGCGGATGCCGAAGCGGCCGAATCGGTCGCGCAGGAGCTGTCCGCCTCGCCGCGTGGGCGTTTGCGCATCACGGCGCCGGTGACCTTCGGCGCCTGCTGTCTCGCGCCGATGATCACGCGCTATCTGAAGGCCAACCCTGAGGTACGGGTCGAGTTGGCGCTGACCGACCGCTTCGTCGACCTGATCGACGAAGGCTATGAAGCCGCGATCCGTCTCGGTTCGCTGTCGGATTCGTCGTTGATTGCCCGACCGTTGATGCCGTACCGGCTAATCGCCTGCGCGTCGCCCGGCTACCTGGCAGAGCGCGGCGAGCTGCAGACGCCGCAAGCGCTGGCGGAGCACGAGTGCCTGAGATTCGTCTATACGAGCCTGCCGGTTGAGACCGAATGGCGTTTCGCCGACGCACAAGGCGAACACGTCGTGCCGATCTCAGGCCGCTTTCAGGCCAATGACGTGAAAGCGCTGCTGGCCGCGGCCCTCAATGGCGGCGGCGTGATCCTCGCGCCCGAAGTGGCGGTGAAGGACGAACTCGCCGCGGGGCGGCTGGTACGTCTGCTAAACGGCTACGAAGCGCCCGCACGCCCCATGCATCTGGTGTTTCCGGCAAGCCGCGCCACCCCGAAACTGCGTGCGTTTGTCGATCAGGTAGTGGCCGAATTCGGACCGCACGCCGCGTGAAGTGGGCAGCTGGGCACATCCGGAAGACGGCCTCCGCTACCCGCCAATCTCCACCCATTAGCCGCTAGAATTGCCGCCTTTGCCCGCGTCGGGCGCGCGACAAGGCAAAATACCGGTTTTGCGCGCGCAAAACGCGCCGCAATTCCGGATGGATCAGACCTCGGCGGCAGGCTTGCCGCCGACCCTCGCAATGACGCATGACGACGGCCCAGCACGCCAATCAGGCACGTGTCGGGCCCGTCGCGTGTGGCGCAGCCAGGACAGCTCGTCCTTTAACAGAGCCCCTCAGGAGCATTCATGACCGATTCGAACCCGTCTTTCCTCGGCAGGATTTCACTTGCCGTCAGTACGTTTTTCAGCATCCTTGGCGATGGCGAATTCGCCGCCGGAGTGCTGCGTCTGCGTAACGGTGGCGCAGGCGGCGCCGCTGCCGCGAGCGCTGCACCCACGCCCGCTCCCGCCGCGGCTCCGGCCCCCGCCCCGCAACCGGCGCCCACGCTGAAAGAAGCGAGCCCGGATGCCGCACTCCAACTGCTCGGCCTGCTGCAACGCGACGCGCGCTTCATCGATTTCGTCGAAGAAGACATCAAGGCCTATAGCGACGCCGACATTGGCGCCGCCGCCCGCCTCGTGCACGACGGCTGCCGCAAGACGCTGCGCGAGCATTTCACGATCCGTCCGGTGCGCGACGAAGCCGAAGGCAGCCGCGTGACGCTGGCCGAAGGTTTCGACGCCACCTCGATTCGCCTGACCGGCAACGTCGTCGGCAAGGCACCATTTAACGGCAGCATCAGCCACCGCGGCTGGCGCGTCGACGAAGTGCGTCTGCCGAAGCTGACCGACAGCCACAACGCCAAAGTGATCGCACCGGCCGAGGTGGAGCTATGAGCGACGCGCGCTTCTCAATCGGTATCGACCTGGGCACCACGCACTGTGCGCTGTCCTACGTGGACACCACAGCCAGCGATGGTGAAAAGACCACTCAAGGCGTGCTGCCGATCGCTCAACTTACCGGTCCCGGCGCGATCGACAACCTCGACCTGCTGCCCTCGTTCCTCTACCTGCCGCATCCGGACGAACTCGCGTCGGGCGATCTGTACCTGCCGTGGACCGGCCAACGCGAATTCGCGGTCGGCGAGTTCGCCCGCAGCCGCGGCGCGGCCACGCCGATCCGGCTGGTGTCGAGCGCCAAGAGCTGGTTGTGCCATCCGGGTGTCGATCGCCGCGCGGCGATTCTGCCGAATGACGCACCGCCCGAAGTCGCGCGCGTATCGCCGCTCGAAAGCTCGGTGCGCTATCTGACGCATCTCCGCGAAGCGTGGGACCACGCACATCCGGACGCCCCGTTCAGCCAGCAGGACATAACGGTGACGATCCCTGCATCGTTCGATCCGGCGGCGCGCGAGTTGACCGCCGAAGCAGCGGAAGCCGCCGGCTATGGACGCATGACGTTGCTCGAAGAACCGCAAGCCGCGCTGTATAGCTGGATTCAGAAGAGCGGCGGCCAGTGGCGCAAACAGGTCAAGGTCGGCGACATCATTCTCGTGGTCGACGTGGGCGGCGGCACGACCGACCTCTCGCTGATCGCCGTGATCGAGCGCGAAGGCAATCTCGAACTGCATCGCGTCGCGGTCGGCGAACACATTCTGCTCGGCGGCGACAACATGGACCTCGCGCTTGCCCACGTGGTCGCGCGCAAACTTGCCGCTCAGGGTACCCAGGCCGACGCATGGCAACTGCGTGCCCTCACCTATGCCTGCCGCTCCGCGAAGGAGACGCTGCTTAGCGACCCGTCGACCGATACCGTGCCGCTCGTCGTGCCGAGCCGCGGTTCCAAGCTGATCGGCGGTTCGATTCGCACCGAACTCACGCGTGCGGAGCTGACCCAGACGATCCTCGAAGGCTTCTTCCCGCAGGTGGATAGCGCGGCGCGTCCGGTGAGCCGCGCGCGTGCCGGTCTGACGCAACTCGGCCTGCCGTATGCGCAGGACGCGGGCATCACGCGGCATCTGGCGGCCTTCCTTGGCCGTCAGGTGGGCGCGCTGGCTGAACTCGAAGGCTTGCGCGATATCGCCACGACGGAAGGTGCGACTTTCCTGCACCCCACTGCCGTGCTTTTCAACGGCGGTGTGTTCAAGTCGCCGCTGCTGGTCGAGCGGATCATGGGCACGCTCAATGGCTGGCTCGGTGCTGAAGGCGCGCCGCAAGCCCGTCTGCTCGAAGGCGCGGATCTCGATCTCGCCGTCGCGCGCGGCGCGGCCTATTACGGCTACGTGCGGCGCGGCCAGGGCGTGCGCATTCGCGGCGGCACCGCACGCGCGTACTACATCGCGATCGAATCGGCGATGCCCGCCGTTCCCGGTCTCGAGCCGCCGGTGCAGGCACTGTGCATCGCCCCGTTCGGCATGGAGGAAGGCACGGACGCCGAACTGCCGGCGCAGGAGTTCGGGCTGGTCGTCGGCGAGCCGGTGCACTTCCGCTTCTTTGGATCGTCGGTGCGTCGTCAGGATCAGGTCGGCACGCTCCTCGACTTCTGGGGCCCCGATGAGTTGCAGGAACTGGAGGAAATCCAGGCAACGCTGCCATCCGCCGGCCGCACCGCTGGTGAAGTCGTGCCGGTGAAACTGCATGCGCGCGTGACGGAAGCCGGCACGCTCGAACTCGAAGCCGTGCCGCGCGGCACCGACGAACGCTGGAAGGTCGAGTTCGACGTGCGCGGCAACGCGAATGCATGACTGAAGTGAAGCAGAAGCGCTACAGCGTCGGCATTGATCTCGGCACCAGTAACACGGTGCTGGCCTATGCTGCGGCGGGCTCGCAGGAGATTCGCGTCTTCGAGATCGATCAGCTGGTGAGTCTCGGCGAAGTCGCCGCGCGGCCGTTGCTGCCTTCGGTGAGGTATCACGCGGCGCCGGGCGAGCTGAGTGCGGGCGATCTGCAGTTGCCGTGGCGCGCGCCTGACAACGCGGTCGATGGCGTTGGCGAAAGTCAGCAGGATCCGCCGGTCGTGATCGGCAGGCTCGCGCGTGCGCTCGGCGGCCAGGTATCTGGACGGCTGGTGGCGAGTGCGAAAAGCTGGCTGTCGCATGCGTCCGTGGACCGGGTCGCGCCGATTCTGCCGTGGGGCGCCGCGGACGATGTCCGCAAAGTCTCACCGGTCGAAGCCAGCGCGAGCTATCTGGCACACGTACGGGCGGCCTGGAATCAACGTTTTCCCGACGCGCCGCTCGAGGCGCAAGACGTCGTGCTGACGGTGCCCGCATCTTTCGACGAAGGCGCTCGAGCGCTGACGGTGGAAGCAGCGCGTATGGCGGGTCTGCCTACTTTAAGGCTGCTCGAAGAGCCGCAGGCCGCGTTCTACGACTGGCTGTTTCATCATCGAGAAAGCCTCGCGACCGAACTGTCGGACACGCGGCTCGTGCTGATCTGCGACGTGGGCGGCGGCACTACCGACCTCACACTGATCGAAGTCCGCATGCGCGACGGCGAGCCGGAACTCACGCGTATCGGCGTGGGCAACCATCTGATGCTCGGCGGCGACAACATGGATCTCGCGCTCGCGCATCGCGTCGAAGCGCGTTTGCCTCAAGCGGGTAACGAGCGCACGCGTCTATCGGCGGCGAGCCTCTCGCAGCTGGTCGAGCGTTGCCGCGGCGCGAAGGAACAACTGCTCGGCCCAGACGCACCGGAGTCGGCTTCGATCACGTTGCTCGGCGCAGGCTCGAAGCTGATCGGCGGCGCACGCACGGCGCAGGTCACGCGCGAGGAAGTCGAGCAGATCATCGTCGACGGATTCTTTCCAGCGGTGGCATCGAACGAACGGCCCGGCAGACCGCGCGGCGCGATCGTCGAGTTCGGCCTGCCCTATGCCACCGACGCGGCGGTCACGCGTCATATCGCGGCGTTTCTGAACCGCTTCGCGGCGCAATCGCGTAAGGCGCTGGATTCCGCTTCTGATTCCTCCGCGCTTCCTTCCCATATGGGCGAAGCGCAGGACGAGCCGTTGCCGGTGCCCGACACGCTGTTACTGAACGGCGGCGTGTTCCGCGCTGAAGCGCTCGCGCAACGCCTGTCCAGCACTTTGGGCACGTGGCGCGGCGAAGCGCTCAACGTTCTGCACAACGACAATCCCGACGTCGCCGTGGCGCGCGGCGCGGTCGCTTATGCCCTCGCCCGCGCGGGCCAGGCGCCGAAAATCGGTGGCGGCTCTGCGCGCAGTTACTTCCTTGTGCTGGACGAAACCAGCGATGGCGAACGGGACGCCGAACCGGCACAACGCGGCATCTGCCTGCTGCCGCGCGGCACCGAAGAAGGCCAGGAGATCCGGATCGAAGACCGTACGTTCGCGCTGCGCCTCGGGCACCCGGTGCGCTTCCACCTGGCCTCTTCAAGCGCGGATACGATCTATCAACCAGGCGAGATGGCCGACCTTGCACAAGGCGATTTCATTCGGCTGCCACCTATTGCCACGATCGTGCAACCGCGCGGCGCGAGCACGACGCGCGCCGAAACCGCGGTACAGATCGCAACGTCACTGACCGAAGTGGGCACGCTTGAAGTGCACTGCATCGAGATCGACAATCCGGCGCAACGCTGGCTGCTCGAATTCCAGTTGCGCCGCGAAGATGCTCAGGTGAACCTGTCGGCGGATCCGGCACAAGCCCGGCACCCCGCGCTCGACCAGGCAATCGACCATATCGACCGCTGCTTCGGCACGCGCGCGCAAAAAATCGACCCGAAAGAAATCAAACGCCTGCGCTCGCAACTCGAACAGCTGCTCGGGCCGCGCGACGGGTGGAACAGCGTGCTGCTGCGCGAACTGTTCGGCGCGCTGTGGGAGCGTGCACGCCGCCGTTGGCGCTCGGCGGATCACGAACGCTTGTGGCTGAATCTTGCAGGTTATTGCGTGCGGCCAGGCTTTGGCTATCCGCTCGACGAATGGCGCGTGGAGCAACTCTGGTCGCTCTTCGACGACGGCATCCAGTACGTCAACGAAAGCCAGGTCTGGTCGGAATGGTGGACGCTATGGCGCCGCGCTGCGGGTGGCCTCGACGAACGCGCGCAACTGCGCGTGCTCGACGCGATGGCCTATCTGCAAACGGCCGCGCAATCGCGTCACAAGCTGCCGTTCGATGCGTCGAAAACCGGCTTCACCGACATGGTCCGGCTGAGCGCATCGCTCGAACGCATTCCGGTCGAACGCAAGATCGAGCTCGGCGAATCCGTGCTCACGCGCTTGAAGAAGCCGGCGGAGAATCATCAGAGCTGGTGGGCGGTCGGCCGCATCGGTGCGCGGCGGCCCTTCTATGGCAGCGCGCATAGCGTCGTGCCGCCGGACATCGCGGCGCTTTGGCTGAACACGATCCTCGCGCTCGACTGGAAGAAGGTCGACCCTGCAGCGTTCGCCGCCGTGCAGATCGCCCGCATGACCGGCGACCGCTCGCGTGACCTGCCGGAAGACCTGCGCCATGCCGTGGTGCGCAAACTCGAAGCGGCCAATGCGCCGCGCGCGTGGATCACGATGGTCGGCGAGACCGTGGAACTCGATGACGCCGACGAAGGCCGGGTGTTTGGAGAATCGTTGCCCGCGGGGTTGAAGCTGATAACGGCAACGCTGTAGCGAGGCAGCCTGCCCTAGGCCATTGTCACCAGATTCCTGCCTTCGTGTTTCGAGCGATACAGTGCCCGGTCCGCGCTCGCGAAGCCCTCGCGATGTGCCTGCCGTGACCCCTCGGTCATACGCGTCAACGAGGCGCCGACGCTCACCGTCACCATGCCGAGCGGCGATGCGCGATGTTCGATCGCCAGATCTTCGACGCCCTGCCGCAGCGCTTCGAGCGTGTCTTCAAGCGCCACCGGCTCCGCTCGCAGCACCAGCAGGCCGAACTCCTCGCCACCCATGCGCCCGGCGATGATGCGCTCGCCGTCGGCCGCTGCCTGCATCACCGAAGCCACCTTGCGCAAGCAATGGTCGCCCGCCTGGTGGCCGTAGGTGTCGTTGTATTGTTTGAACCAGTCGACGTCGACGACCACTGAGCCCATCACGTCGCCCTCGCGTGCGTCTTTCCACTTGCGCGCGATGCTTTCGAGCAGGAAACGGCGGTTGTACAACTGGGTGAGCGGATCGATCGCGGTGGCCGTGCGCATTTTCAGATCGTTTTCGATCATTGCGCGCAGGTGGTAGAACACGCCTCGTTGCGATGCATCGAGGCGGCCGGGTGCGGGGTCCATCGCGCACAGGGCGCCGACGATCTCACCGTTCGGCGCGCGTAGTGCAATCGCCGCGTAAAAGCGCACGAAGGGATGGCGCTGCACCAGCATGCATTCGCCGAAACGGGCATCGTCGTGGGCATCCTCGATGACGAACAGCTCCGCGTCGCGCACCGCGTAGTCGGCCAGCGAGCGCGCGCGGGTCACTAGCGGCATCGCCATGCCGACTTCGGCCCGGTAGTGCTGATGCTCCTCGTCGAGCAACGTGATCGCGGTGATCGCCGCGCCGGTCACGCTCTTCAGAATTTCCGCCGCGTGGGTGAAGCATTCGCGCATCACCTGATCGTCATGCAACAGCCACTCGATAACCGACGATTCCACCTCGGGTTCGCCGGCGGCGGACGGATCAACCGACATCCTGCTGGACAGACGGTCGTTACTGTAAGCGAGTTGCACGGCTGGGTTCCCGGGAGTGACTAGCTCGTGTCAACGGCATCTGCATCTGAAACTTGAGCGGCAGGACGCGGGTTCATTCAACAGACAATTGCAACCTGCACCCGCGTAATCCGGATCTTCTGCGCCGCAGCCGAAGGGCTATGTCTTGATGACGATGACGGGCAACCAATCCGCGCTACACTTTCACGCAAACGGCAACGGCCCCTCGAACCGCCCGATATAGCTCAGATGCGAAACGGCCGGCTTGCCCTGCACCCAACGATGCAGCATGAAAGCAGGCGGCTCGAGATACGACGCCGGTTGCGCATCGGCCTCGACGCGCAAAGCGATCTGCGTCGTCGTGCTTGGACAGGTCAGCACCGGCACAGGACCAAGCCTCGTCTGCATCAACCGATGGACATGCCCCGCGATCACACGATCGACGTGCGGGTGTGAAGCGATCAATGCAGCGAACGGCTCCGCATCGCGCAGTCCATACAGATCGAGATACGGTATGCCGGTCACGAATGGTGGATGATGCATGGCGATCACGGCCGTGCGGTCCTGGCAAGCGTCCAGTTGCGCATCGAGCCACGCCAGATAGAACGAATCGAGCATATCGTCGGCAGGGGCGCAGACAAAATAAATCTTCTGTGCGTGCTAACCGGCTACCCTCCTCTCACACAGCAGCGTAGACCCCGGCCATCGTCGTAAATCCTTCGAGGCGTTTGATCCGCATACTCCAGCGTCTGAGCGCGGGATAGTCGATCGATTCGATCTCGGCTTCGTCGAGCAATGCTACCGGTACGAAGCAGGCAATATCCGCCACGGTGGGCACTGAAGTCGCACAGACAAACGGCGTGCCCGCGGCCTCGTTGAACCAGCAGGTTTCGTCGAGCGCACGCAGCAGTTTCTTTGCCTCCATGCGTGAAGCATTGCCGCGCGTTTGCCCGCCATGCAGCACTTGTGCGCGCATCGGGAACACAGCGTCGCTCAATTGCGCCGCGAAGCCGAGCCACGTTTGGACTTGCGCGAGTTGCAGCGGATCGTCTAACGGCAACCAGTGCGATTGGCCTCCTGACTCGGCAACACCGTAGCGCCGCGCCAGATAGACGAGGATCGCGTGCGCATCGTGCAGCAACACGCCATCAACATCGAGCACGGGCAACCTACCCAACGGACTCATCGCGAGAAAGCGACGCGTCTCGTTCTGCTTCGACGGATAAAGCTCAATACGCGCTCTTTCGTAAGGCACGTCGAGCAGGCCCAACATCAGCCGGACCTTATAGCTTTCGCCGCACAGCTCGTCGTCGTAAAGTTTGAGCATGGCGGCCTCACAAATCCAGAGTCAAAGTTTCAGTTGCTGCACGCGAGACGCACACCATCATGCAGTCGCTCGCGGCCCGCTCCTGCGGGGTCAGAAAATCGTCGCGATGCAGCGGCGTTCCTTCGATCACGCGCGTGCGGCACGTGCCACAGACGCCCTGTTCGCACGAACTCGGCACATCGATGCCGTGACCCCGCAAAGCCTGCAAGACGGTGACGCCAGCAGCAACTTTGACCGTGCGCCTGCTGCGCGACAGATGGATATCGAAGGCCCGGTCCGCTGGGTCGTGGGCTGCGGAAAAATGCCTGTCATTCAGGCTCCCTGAAGCGGAGACGGGTTTCGACAATGAGCGTTGCAGAAAGACCGGCTGCGTGGCCGGTGAAGTTTGCGGTGCGGACAGCGGCGGCCGATTTGCAACGGCATCGTTCGATAGCGGCTCGCGATGCACGCACTGCTGCTCCAACGCATCGCGCAGCACATTGAGCCGTTGCTGATGATGCCGCTGCACGGTCAGGCGTTCGGTCAGGGCAACCGGTCCGAGCGCGACGCCATGCAGATACGTGCGCCCAACCCGGGCCGGCTGCAGGAGGAAAACTACCCGATTCGCGGCGGCGTCCAGTTGTTCAATCATGACTGCGTGCGGCGCAACGTCGAACGCCACGCAGTCCGTCGTCTGCCAGAGATCGAAGCGCGCATGATCGAAGCAATAGTCGGCGAGCGCGCGTTGCACGGTCTCGCTGGGGGCATCGATCGCAATGGTGCGTAAGTGGATTGAGGGAGATTGCGATCGTGCGTCCGCTTTCAGCGCAGCGTCCTGCTCAAGTTCCTCGATCAGCGCAAACGGCGGCACTTCGCCGGCTGGCGCGAGACAGGTCCAAACAAAGCCGTAGCGCACTTCCACCGGCCATGTCTTCACCGCAACCGGCGGCGCGGCAGCATCCGGATGTGCAGGCACGAAACGACAAGCGCCGCTGCCGGAGTTGAACTGCCAGCCGTGATACTGACACTGCAGCGCTTCGCCACGATGGTGCCCGAGCGACAAACGCACGCCGCGATGCGGGCAACGGTTTTCCCATACATTGACGGCGCCGTCTTCGGCACGCCACACCACGACTTCGTGGTCCAGCAGTTCAGTGTGACAGATCGCCCGATCGCCGAGTTGATCGACATTGCACAGCGCAATCCATGCGGGTTCCATGCGGTCCTTATCGGCCATGAGTCGTCCCATAGGTAACCTGCTGGGCCGTGAGCCAGCGGCGGTACGCGACGGACATTGCGTCGGCCCGCACCGGATGTTCATCGCCTGTGCCGAGCGGCAGGCGTTTGGGCACCTGATTGACCAGAATCTTGATGTCCTGGGCGAAGATGGTTTGCTGGAAGCCGCGTAGTTCGTCGTCGCTGCTGGCGTCGTCGAGATAACTCATGACCGTGTGAGCGACACACCAGTCTTCGTCGATCGGTTGCACGAACAGCGCAATCACGTCGAAGCGCTCGGGCTGCGGCGGGCAGGTCTTGTACAGAATCGCGCTATACGGGCGCGCGACGCGATAGACGTAGCGCACGTCGAGCGCGGCGCCGGCGGTCATCGCGGCGCGCGGCTGGTAGAAGCGGCAGTCGTGTGCATACAGTTCGTCGTTGAGTTCGTCGCGTTCGATGCGGTATGGCGCGACCTCTGTGTACGGTTCCACGCCGAGATAGCCGGTATGCACGAACGGAAAATGCCCCATGTCGAGGAAGTTTTCGATGGCCCGCAAACCACTCACGTGCACACGAAACGCGCCGGCATGCAGCAGCCGACGATCGGACTCATCGGCCTCGGGTATCGCGAGAATGTCGCGGCGCGGCTCGCCGAGACAGACCCACAGCACGCCGTAGCGTGCCTGCGCATGGCAAGGCGTGTGATCGTCGAGGCGCCACGCGCGGTAGTTTTTTTGCGGCCCGGCCTGAGCCTGTGACAACGCGACAACGCCGATATCGACGCCGAGCAGCCGCGTGCTGATCACGGCGTGCGAACCGCCGGATACACCCGGGGCGTCGAGCGCATCCAGCGCGGCCACGGGATGCCAGTCGTTCCAGATCACTTCGTCGATCGCCGCGTCGTTCATCCTGTCGCTTGCCGTACTCATCGCCATCCGCTCCGTCATTGCGCGACGCTGCCCTGCACACCGTCGACGAACCAGTTTATCCGGTTCGTATCGTCCGCGGACAGGGTAGCGCCGGCGGCGACCCGCACCTTACCGCTCTGATCCTTCAACGGTCCGGCGAACGGATCGAGGCGGCCAGCGACCAGCGCGGCGCGCTTGTCTGCGAGCGCACGCTGCGCATCTGCCGGCACCACCGACGTATTCACATTCACCAGATCGGTGATGCCTTCCCTGACGCCCCAATAGACCGGCTTGTTGGTCCACGTGCCGCGCCGCACTTCGCCGATCACCTTGCTGTAATAGATGCCCCAGTCGTAGGCGACCGATCCCAGATGCGCATGCGGGCCCCAGTGGCTCATATCCGAATCCCAGCCGAACGCGTAGACCTTATGCTGCTCGGCCACGGCCATCGTCGCGGTGGAATCGGTGTTCTGCATCAGCACGTCGGCGCCGAGCCCGACCAGCGTTTCAGCCGCCTGACGCTCCTTGCCCGGATCGAACCAGCTGCTGATCCACACCACCTTCACAACCGTTTGCGGCGCGACCGAACGCGCGCCGAGCGCGAACGCATCGATATTGCGCACCACTTCCGGGATCGGCACCGAGCCGACAAAACCGAGCACATGCGACTTCGATACATAGCCGGCCACGACCCCGGCCAGATAGGCGGACTCATACACCTTGCCGTTGAAGTTGCCGAGATTCGGCGCGCTCTTGTAACCGGAGCAATGCAGAAAAACGGTGTCCGGATAATCGTGCGCGACCTTCAACATCGAATCCATGTAGCCGAACGACGTACCAATCACGATCTTGTCGCCCTTCGCCGCGCGGTCGCGGAACACGCGGGCCGCGTCGGCGTTTTCGGGGACGTCCTCGACGCGCGTCACCTTGATCTGCGAGCCGAGCTGCTTTTCCGTGGCGGCAATGCCGAGATCGTGCGCGTGGGTCCAGCCGGCATCGCCCGGATTGCCGAGATAGACGATCGAGACGTCGAGCGGCGCGCCGTTGGCGGCAGATGCGGAAGCGCTCAGGGTTGCAAGCGCAACGAGCGAAGCCGCGCTACCAGCGAGGAGCAACCGGCTGAGGCGATTGAGTCGAGTCATGACGAGGTTCCGGTAGTGAGCGAATGGGGATGGGTGGCAGAGGCTGATTCGGTAGAAAAAACCTGAGAAGCGGAAGACGCGATACCGATCCCGGCAAGGGCGTCGCACACCAGCGCCGCCAGTTCGGCGGGCCGCGCGAGTTGAGGCACGTGGCCGCAGTCGATCGAACGCACGAGCGCGCCTGGCACCAGCGCCTGCATCTTGCGTTGCAAGGGCAACAGCACGGAGCGATCACGCAGCGCTTCGACATAAATGCGCGGCACACCGCCGAAACGCTCAGCGCTCAGCGTCGTAACAAGCGCGCGGCCGCTTTCCTGTTGGGGCTTGAGTTTCGCGGCGGCTTGCCGCGCCGCCTCCGGGGGGCAATCGTGCAGGAAGATTTCAAGCGCCGCCGCGGGCGGAACGATGGTGGATGCGCCCTCGTCGCGCCATTGCAGATACGGCGCAATGCCGCCTGCATTCGGCACCTCTGCGGCGCTGGCATCGACGAGTTCCGCGTAACCCATACCCGACGGCAACATCATTCCCGCGACGTAGACGAGGCACGCGATCCGCCCGGGCAAGGCCTCGGCCAGCTGCGAAGCCGGCACGCCCGCGCCGCTATGGGCAACGACGACGACAGGGCCGTCGAACGCCGCGAGCGCTTCGCTCAGCGCGTCGACATAGGTTTGCAGCGAGACCACGAGGCCGGCATCCCGTGACGGATTCGCGCCGTTGCCCGGCAGATCGACGGCCATGTACGTCCAGCCGCGCGCCGCGAGTTCGGGCAGCCAGGCGTCCCACGCCCAACTCCCCTGCCACGCGCCGTGAATCAGCAGCATGCCTGCTGCGGGCGGGCGCGGCGGCGTCATCCGTAGGTTCTCCGGTAGCAGGCTTCGAGATGACCGACGACGGTGATTGACGGATACTTCGGCGCTTCGCCCTCCACCGTACAACCGGGCAAACACGTCACCACATAGTCCGGCCGCCCGGTGAAGAAGAACGGCATCGAGTAGCGCTCGCGGCCCGACGCATTGACCACGCGATGCAGCGTGGAGCGATAGCGGTCGTTGGTCCAGCGCGCGATCAGGTCGCCCAGATTGACGACGAATGTGCCCGGCAGCGGCGGCACGTGGATCCAGCCACCGTCGCTATCCTGCACTTGCAGCCCCCCGATCGCATCCTGCCAGAGCAGCGTCAGGCAGCCGAAGTCGGTATGCGCGCCACAGCCCTTCTGTTCAGGCAAGGCCTGCGCCGGTTGCGGCGGGTAGTGCAACAGGCGCAGTGTGGCCATCGCCTCGTCGCAGAACGCGTCGAAATGGTCTTCCGGTAAATCGAGCGACAACGCAAGGCCACGCGTCAAACGCGTCGACAGGTCGAACAGCGCGTCGAAATAGGCCCCCATGGCCGGACGAAAACAAGGCGACTGCTGCGGCCACTGATTCGGCCCGCAGTTGAAGGCACGCGCCACCACTCGCGGGTGATCGAGCGGCAGTTCATTGCCGATGTAAAAACCTTCTTTCAGATCGGGCGGCGTGCCCGCTTCCAGCACCTGCCCACGCAACGGTTCGTAGCCCCGGTTGCAGAACGACTGCGCTTTGTCGACCTGGCGCTTCTCAGCGTCGCTCAGCGCGAAAAACTGCTCGGCTTCGGCGCGTGCGGCATCGATCAGGGCCGGCTCGACACCGTGATTGGCGATGTAGAAGAAGCCCTTATCGATGCAGGCAGCATGGAGCGCCGCGCCCACCGCCGCGCGTTGCAGCGGATCGGCCGAGGCAAGCCCGGCCACGTCGATGACGGGCAGGCTCGTGTGCGGCACTGCTTTAGCTGATAGCACTTCGGACATCACGACTCCTTTGAACCCGTTCGACCGAGTGTAGATCGTGGTGGGTGGTCAAAAAAGCGCAGAAAAAGGTGCATGCTGATGCCGTTTCGGCATCAGCACCGGCGTCGCCGTTAGACGGCCGGCTCGTCGTCCTCCCGTTCGGCGATCGCCTCGGCAAGCAGTCGAACGAACGCATCGAGCGCGGGCGTCAAGGTTCGCCCGGCGCGGGCATAGGCGCCCAGCTCGGAGACCAGCGCGCGCGGCGTGCGCAGCGGAATATGCACCAGCGTACCGTCGGCGAGATCGCGTTCCAGGCCGAGGCGCGTCTGGAACCCCACGCCACGCCCGCGTGCCGCCATCCGCCGCATCAGTTCGATCGAATCGCTTTCGAGCACCGTTTCCAACGGCTTTGCGTAATGACGGATCAGCGGTTCGAGCAGCCCGCTGATCGACAACTGCGCGTTGCCGAGAATCAACGGGTAGCGCGCGCACTGCGCGAATGTGACGGTCGTCTCGCCGGCAAGCGGATGATCGGCGGCCACGATCGCGCCGAGCTGAAAACGTCCCACGGCGAGTTGCTGCAAGTCGTCCGTGCGCGGCAGTGAGAACGCAAGGCCAAGGTCGGCATCGCCATCGAGAATCGTGCGGGCAATCGATGCCGAACCGGCCGTATGCACCTGAAAACGGATCGCCGGGTAACGCGTCAGCATCCGTTCGACGAGGTCCGGCAGAAAACTCGAGTTGAGCCCCTCGACCGTGACAATGCCGATCTCGCCACGACGGATTCCGCGCAGCGCGTCCATCTCGCTCTCAAAGCGGCGCGCATCCTGCAGCACGGTGATCACATGCCGCGCGAACACTTCGCCCGCGGCCGTCAATGCCAGCCCTGCCGGGAGCCGTTCGAAAAGCGGGGTGCCGACTTCCGCCTCGAGCTTCAGCAACTGCCGGTTAACCGCCGACGAGACGACATGCAATTGCCGCGCCGCTTCACGGATCGAGCCATAGCGGCGAATTGCATCGAAATAGCGCAGCGAGCGAGCGTGGATATGCCAGGCGAGCGTATCGGTCTGCGTAGTTTTCGACATATCGGTTAGGGTTGTTATTGATTGATGGGGTAAAAGCCGCGCTGATTACTCAAAACAAAAGCGCACAACAAAAAAGCGCACTGTCTCTCAACAGTACGCCTTCGAAAAATACAGCAAGAAAAGTTTACACCCACCGAAGCCCGCGCTTCGACAATTTAAGGCCGCTCACCTCGCGCCAGGCGCGCATCAATATCACGCACCACAGGCATCAGATCCGCCACGCTATCGATCACATAATGCGCCCCGGCGGCCTGCAACTTCTGAATCGCCACCTTGCGCCGCCATGCAAATTCATCCGGCGCCAGCGCCTTGACGTCGTCCTCGGCCATGCCGAAGGCATTGCCGCTCACGGCAACACCCACCGCCCACGTGCCGCCGTTGATCCCTTCCTCGATACCCACTTCAGTGTCGTCGACCTTGATCGCATCCTTCGCGCGCCACACACCCAGTTCCGGCAACGTCTTGTAGATCATGTATGGCGACGGACGCCCTTCCGGCGTGTCACCCGTACACACGATACTGTCCGGCGAAAAACCCTGAGCCGCCGCACCCGGCACGATCTCGGCCATGATTTCGCGCGTATAGCCGGTGGTCGTGCCGATCCTGATGTCGTCGCTGCGCAGCGCGCTCGCCACTTCCGCCACGCCCGGAATCACCGAACTGTAGCTCGCGGCCACCGCGATGTTCTTCGGCACGAAGACGTCGTACACGGCGTCAATGTCCGCTTCGCCCGGCTTGTGGCCATATTTGTCGGCCCATGCTTGCGACACGCGCGGCAAGGCCATCAGCGCGGCGATATGCGGACGCTTGGCCATGCCCATCGGGCCGCGTGCTTCGTCGATGGTGATCGACACGCCGAACTGTTCGAACGTCTCGACAAACGCGCCCATCGGCGCCAACGAACCATAATCGACCACCGTGCCGGCCCAGTCGAAAATCACTGCTTTTACGTGTTTCATGTACTTCGATTCTCTGGAGGTTGTAAGGCTCGCGCGACGTGCCGCGCGTTTGTATTCCGCACTCAAGCCGCGCTGATCAAGCCGCTTCGGCCAGGGTTTTGCGCTCTTCGAGCGCGGCCGCCGGCGGCGCGGCGTGCGCGACGCCCATCGCTTGCAGCGACTGCGCGCAGGCTCGCACCACGCGGTGCATCACGCGCTCATCCACCTGGCCGATGCAACCGATGCGGAAGCTGTCCACCACCGTCAGCTTGCCCGGATAGATGATGAAACCCTGCTTCTTCATCAATTCATAGAAGTGCTCGAATTTGAACGACGGATGCGCCGGTGCGAAAAACGTCACGATGATCGGCGAGCGCCAACGCGCATTCAGCAGCGGCTCGAAGCCGAGTTCCTGCATGCCCGCGACCAGCACGTCGCGATTGTTCGCGTAACGCGCGAGACGCCCGGTCTGGCCGCCTTCGAGCTTGTGCAGACGCAATGCTTCGATAAACGCGGCCACGGTATGGGTCGGCGGCGTGAAGCGCCATTGGCCCGTGCGGTTCATCACGTCCCACTGGTCGTACACGTCGAGCGAGAGCGAATGGCTGCGGCCCTTGGCCTCCTGCAACGCACTCTTGCGAGCGATCACAAACCCGAAGCCGGGCACGCCCTCGATGCATTTGTTCGCCGACGAGACAAAGGCCTCGCACGGAATCTGACGCACATCGAGCGGCACCGCGCCGAATGCGCTCATCGAGTCGATCAGCAGCTTGCGGCCTTTTTTCGCGGTGGCGGCGGCGATTTCTTCGATCGGATTGAGAATCCCGGAGCTCGTTTCACAATGCACCGCGACCACGTGCGTGATGCGCGGATCGGCGTCCAGCATGCTTTCGACTTCGGCGCCGCGCGGCGGCAGGTAGTCGCCCTTGTCGAGCACCGTGCAGGCACGGCCGAGATAACCGAGGGTGGTCGCGATGCGCTTGCCGTAAGCGCCGTTGGCCAGCACCAGGGCGTGGCCATCGCGCGGAATCAGGCTGCCGAGCATGGCTTCGACACAATAGCTGCCGCTGCCCTGAAGCGGCACGCAGTCGTACTCGTCGGCGGTGTCGCCGGCAATGTCCAGCAGACTGCGGCGCAGTTGGGCGGTCATCGCGCGGAAGTCACCGTCCCACGAACCCCAGTCGCGCAGCATCGCTTCCTTGGTCGAGAACGCCGTGGTCAGCGGTCCCGGCGTCAACAGATACGGCTCGCCCTGGGCCGGCGCGGCACACATCACGGTTGAAGACAGTGCGGATGCTGTCGGGGAGCTGTCAATGACGCTTTCCATGGTCGGAATCTCCGATATCGCTGTTGCGGTCATGACACGGTACAGAAAGGCTGTCCATCGGTAAAATCGATATAATCGATGCAGGTATCGCAAAAACTTATCTCTCGACGAGGCAGACGTGCAATACGCGCAATTGCGGGCCTTCCATGCGGTCGCGGAACACGGCGGGTTTTCCAAAGCGGCGCAGGCGCTGTCGCTCACGCAGCCGGCGGTGTCGGATCACGTGAAGCGGCTCGAGCAGGATTACGGTGTCAAATTGTTCGAGCGCGGCCCGCGCGGTGTCGAAACCACCGAACTCGGCCTGCGTCTCTTCACCGTGACGCGGCAGATGCTCAGTTGCGAGCGCGACGCGCGGCAACTGCTCGAATCGGCGGGTGGGCTCGAGTCCGGCTCGCTCTCGCTGGTGGCGGACGCGCCCGATCTGGCCGTCGCGCTGATCGGCGCGTTTCGCAAGCTGCATCCGGGGATCGTCGTGACGCTCTCGATCGCCAATGCCGCGGATTGCATGCAGCGCGTGCTGTCGAGCGCGGTCGACGCCGCCATTACCGCCGCCCCGCAGGTGCATAGCCGGCTCGAGTCGCGCGTGCTGCGGCGCGATCCGCTGGTGGCCATGGTGCCGGCGAGCTATCCGGTGGCGAAGAAACGCAAGCTGAGTTACGCGGAACTCGTGCAACAGCCCATGATTTTTCGCGAGCGGCAATCGGTCACTCAGCAATTGCTGGAGATCGAGTTGGTGCGCGAGTCGTTGCAGGTTGAACCGGTGA
Organism: Paraburkholderia sediminicola; assembly: GCF_046026675.1. Classification (GTDB taxonomy): domain Bacteria; phylum Pseudomonadota; class Gammaproteobacteria; order Burkholderiales; family Burkholderiaceae; genus Paraburkholderia; species Paraburkholderia sediminicola_F. Next base: position 2,225,299 of record NZ_JAQQEY010000001.1, read on the forward strand.
TGTATGTGGACGGGCGTGAAGCGCTGGAGGAAGCGGTCGCGCAAGGCATGGGGGTGGGCGTGATCGCGCGCGCCGAATTCAATGAATCGCGACGGATCAGGATGATTCCGCTTCAGGATTGTCAGGTGCAAATGATCGAATCGCTCACGCGGCTTGCTGAAAGACCGGGGTCGAATCTGCTGGATGCGTTGTTTGCGGTGGAGCTGACAAGCGCCGCTACTGTGGCGGCGCAATGAAACAATAAGCCGCCGGGCAACGATTGCCCGGCGGCGTTTTCATACGGTCCTGGCGCAGCAGGCACATGTCGGGGTGGTGCATGGCATCGCCACACGAACCCACCACTACGCGCCGCTCGCCAATCCTGTTACCGCGAACCGCCGCTGGCGATCAGGCTTTCGCCGGTCATCCAGCGCGAATCGTCGGAGGCAAGGAACACGGTGACATCGGCGATATCGTCAGGCTGACCGATACGGCCAAGCGGCGTTGTGCTGACTGCCCAGGCCTCGAAGTCCGAGCCGATGAAGCCGGCAGTATGCGTGCCTTCCGTTTCAACCATGCCGGGATTCACTGAGTTGACGCGAATCTTGCGCGGGCCGAGTTCGCGTGCGAGCACGCCGGTGATGGCGTCCACCGCGCCCTTGGTGGCGGTATAGACCGAACTGCCCGGCGGCGTGATGCGGCTGACAACCGAGCTGACGTTCACGATGCTGCCGCCTTCGCCCAGATGCTTCACCGCCGCTTGCGTGACCAGGAGCAGACCCAGCACGTTCACGTTGAAGTGCTTATGGAAGTGCGCTTCGGTAATGTCCTCGATCGGCGCCATCTCATACACGCCGGAATTGTTGACGAGAATGTCGAGGCGGCCATAAGTTTCCACTGCCGAATCGATAATGCCTTTCGCGTCCGCTACCTTGGACACATCGCCGCCAACGGCCACTGCCTTGCCGCCTGCCGCGGTGATTGCGGCAACCACGTCGTCCGCGCCGGCCTTGCTGGACGCATAGTTCACCACCACCGACGCGCCTTGCGCCGCCAGTGCCTTCGCAATCGCGGCGCCGATACCTTTCGATGCGCCCGTTACAACCGCAACCTTACCTGTGAGTTTGCTCATGATCGTTTCCTTTGGATGGAGTTCGCGCCGGCGTCGCTCTCGCGAAGATTCGCGGGGTGGACGCCGATGAAGCGAGACATGCAGTGGCGCTGTCACTGGACACAATGTAGGCACACTGGCCGCATGGATAAAGCGGCTGGAAACGAATAGATACGTCGGATGAGCCGAACAATCGGAAAGACGTTGGGGGCGGAGCGCACGAGGGAGGGTTAGAGAAAGGCGCGGCGGGCACCGACGCTGACGCCGGTGCGACAGTTGCCTGACTTCATCGCTTCGACGCAAACCCGTCGAAGAACGACCGCGCGTTCGCATCGAGCGTTTCGATGTGGTACCCGCCTTCCTGCACGATCAATGTCGGCAGTTTCAGCGCACCGATTTGGCCGCCGAGTCGGCCGAAGCCTTCGGTCGTCACCGCCACCATCGATTGCGGATCGTCCTTGTAGATGTCGAAGCCGAGTGCTACGACCAGCACATCCGGCTGAAAACGCGCGAGAACCCGCAGCGCCGCGTCAAGCTGCTCGAAGAACACGGCTTCCGACGAACCATGCGGCATCGGCAGATTGACGTTATAGCCCTCGCCTTGCTCCGCGCCGCGCTCGTCTTCGAAACCGGCCACTACCGGATAGAAATTCGTCGGATCGCCATGGATCGACACATACAACACGTCGTCACGGCCGTAGAAAATCTCCTGAATGCCCTGGCCGTGATGCATATCGGTGTCGAGAATCGCGACGCGCCCGTACTTCTGCCGTAACGCCTGCGCTGCAACCGCCGCATTGTTCAGATAGCAGAAGCCGCCTGCCGCTTCGGCACGCGCGTGATGGCCCGGCGGGCGGCATAACGCGTACGCTTCACCCGCGCCGTCGACAATCGCCTGCGCGCCGGCCAGCGCACTCTGTGCCGACCAGTAAGCGGATTCGTAGGTATCCGCGCCGACCGGGCAACTGCCGTCAGCGAGATAGCGTGCCGCTTGCGCAAGCACGCCGCGCAATGGGTTGTTCTCGCGGATATACACGTTCGACATCACTTCGTCGCCCCACTCCGCGGGAATCTTTTTCCATTCACGGTGCGCTTCTTCGAGGAAGCGCAGATAGTTCATGCCGTGCACCGCAGCGAGCGGCGCGGCCCCGAAATCCGCCGGTTCCTGCACGTCGAAGCCGAGCTTCTTCACGGCTTCGACGAGTCGCAACGCACGTTCGGGCACTTCCTGCGGTGTGCGCATCTGGCCACGCGACAGATAGCTGCGCGGATGATGCTTCAACTGCGCCGGATGAAAAAACGTCTGCATATTCCAGTTCCTTTGCTTCAGGCGTAGGCCGGTGCGGCCATCATCGCACGCGCCGGCAACGTCCATGATTTCATTTGATTCAGCGTGCCGGTAGTGCTTCGGGGGCGTCGGCACGACGGTGTTTCAGCGCATCCAGCGCGACGATGCACGACAACGAAATGCCCGCGAGGCACGTGTAAAACACCGCAAGCGGCCACCATTGCCCGGTAAATTTGTGCGCGAGCCATGTCCCCGCCAGCGGCGTCAAACCACCTGCAATCGCGCCACATACCTGGTACGACAGCGAGATCGCCGAATAACGCACCCGCACCGGAAACACACCGCTGACAAAGCCCGCGATCACCGAATAGAAACTCGCCATGCACACCACGGCAAGCGCGATGCCAACAATCATCGACAACCGGCTGCCGCTCTGCACGAGTGTGAACATCGGATAGGGCGAGAGCATCGCGGCGAACGCGGCCAGTTTGAGGAAGCGCGCACCGCCAATCTTTTCAGCGAGCCATGCGGCGAGCGGTTGCGACAGAAACTGGATGATTGCGACCGCGAACAGGCAATCGAGAATCAGCGATTTCGACACGCCAATGTTCTGCGTGGTGTACGAAATCATGAAAGTGTTGGTGAAGTAGACGCCCGCAATGCCGATCGTGTTCGCGCCGATGCACAGCGCAACGAGCGCGCCGGAAGAACGGAACACTTCGGCAATCGGCAACTCGACGGTACGCTTCGCCTCTTTCTCGCGCTGGAATTCCGGTGACTCGTTCACACCGATACGAATGAAAATGCCGACCGCGAGCAACAGCGCGCTCGCCAGAAACGGCAGACGCCAGCCATACGCGATGAAATCGTCATGCGGCATCGACGTGACCGCGCGAAATGCGATCAGCGAGAGGATCAGTCCGGCCGGGCTGCCCAGTTGCGCGAACGATGCGAAGAACGTGCGCCGTCCTTTCGGTGCATGTTCGCCGGCCATCAGCACAGCGCCGCCCCACTCGCCACCCACCGCCACGCCCTGCACGACCCGCAGCAACACCAGCAGCACAGGCGCGAGCACGCCGACCTTCGTATAAGCCGGCAACAGGCCGACGCATACGGTGGCGACACCCATCATCATCAGCGTGGTCATCAGCGCCTTCTTGCGGCCGATGCGATCGCCCAGGTGGCCGAAGATCACGCCGCCCAACGGCCGCGCGAAGAAGCCGACCGCGAAGGTCGCAAACGACGCCATCGTGCTGACAAATGGGTCATGCGAGGGGAAGTACAACTCGCCGAACACCAGCGCGGCGGCCGTGGCGTAGATGTAGAAGTCATACCACTCGATCATCGTGCCGATGAAAGCGGCGCTTGCCGCTCGCACTGGCTGACGGGTGGCTTGGGGTGAAGCGTTCATAGCGGCTCCTCAGTCGCGATGCCTGATATCAGGGCATCTTGTGAGGTGTTTTATCGCCAGCCATAAAATATTAGTCAAATTTCGGTTTATTATCCCAGCTATAAATCTGGCTAATGTCGAAGGTGATTCCATGACTCAGTTGCGCGCGGACGTCACGCGTTTTTTGAATGACCGGCTCGACTGGAACCTGTTGCGCACCTTCCTCGTGATCATGCAGGAGCGCAGCGTCAGCCGTGCCGCGGCCCGTTTGCATCTGACGCAACCGGCAGTTAGCCAGGCGCTTAAACGGCTCGAAGACACGCTGGGACGCAATCTGATCCAGCGCCGCGGCCCGCACTTCGAACCGACCCGTGCCGGCGAGGAGGTGTACCGCATCGCCAGCGATATTTACGGCCACATGTCGCGGCTGGAAACCGAACTCGACGACCGCAGCGACGACATCACCGGATCGATCCGGCTCCTGTCGGTGAGCCGGATCGACTCCGGCGTCTATGATGAATTCCTCGCGGAATTCCACAAGACCTATCCGCGCGTGGATTTGCAGATCGAAGTGATGCGCTCGTCGGACATCATCTCGTCGCTGCTCCAAAAAACGGCCACGGCCGGGCTCGGCTTGTGCCGCACCCCCGTCGACAAACTCGAACAGCGCTGCTTTCTGCGGCAACGGTATGCGCTTTTCTGCGGGCGGCATCACCGGTTGTTCGGGCGGCATGCATTGTCGATCGATCAATTGCTGGCGGAAAACTTCGTGTCGTTCACCAGCGACCAGATCGGCGACAGCCTTTCGCCCCTCACCGTGTTTCGCGATCAGCGCGGCTTTACCGGACGCATCGTGGCGGCCTCGCCGAGCCTCGACGAAGTGCGGCGGCTGATCTTCGCGGGCTACGGCATCGGCTGCCTGCCGGAGCACATCGTGCGCGACGATCTCGCGCAGCAACGCTTGTGGCGTCTGCCACCCGAAGAGGGTCTGGTCGACGTCGACATCGATCTGCTGTGGCTGCGCGCGCGCAAGATGAATGCCGCCGAGCAGGCATTTCTCGATGGCATGGAGCGCACGATGCAACGCTACGCGCTACCTGAGCGGCTTGCGCCGCGCTAACTGAAGATGAACCTGGCGGTTCACCGATTTCCGCATCTGCGGATGAACGCGATCTGCACCGCCACACTTGCCAGTACAGCCAACGTGCCTAACGTATCCAGAATAGTCGACCACACGATCCAGCCCTCCTTCATTCACGCTCGCCACATCCTGATCAAACGAATGCGCGCGCCAGCAACTGAATACCCAAGCCAAGCAGACAAAGAAAAAACCAGCGGCGGAAGGTCGCCGGACTAATGTGCCCGCGCACCCGTTGGCCGATCCACATGCCGAGTAAGGCGGGCACCACGGCGCAAAGCGATGCGCCCAGATCGCCGAGCGCAAATGCATGCTCCCGTGTCAGTCCGATAGCGAGCGCGATGGTGGAAACGGTGAACGACAGGCCGAGCGCCTGAACCAGATCCTCTCTTTTTAACGTCAACCCCTGAAGATAAGGCACCGCCGGCACGACGAACACGCCGGTCCCTCCGGTGATCGCGCCGGTGACCACACCGACCGCCGGTGACAGCCAGCGCTCGTGGCGCGCCGGCACCGAGAAGCGCCACGCCATCAGCCCAGCCGCGGCATAGAGCGTCAACGCGGCGCCCAATCCTGCCACCGCCCATTCGCCACCGCCGCCGGCAATGAACGACGCAGCCGCGAGCGTGCCCGCGATGATGCCCACCATCATCGGCCACAAACGCTTGACCAACTCCCGCACGCTGGGCCCCGCGAACAGTTGCCAGACGTTCGTGACGAACGACGGCAGCAACAGCATCGCGGCCGCCTGCGCCGGTAGCATCAGCGTGCCGAGCACGCCCATGGCGACGGTCGGCAGACCCATGCCGGTCACGCCCTTGACGAAGCCGGCCAGCACGAAGGTCGCGGCAACCACGCTCGCGTGCAGCGCAAAAGAAGAGGTCATCGGGATGAGGTTCTGGATGTCATGTCCGCGATTTTCGATTGCCGCAGCGCCGCCCACAATGCGTAAGATACGTACTGTGACTTAGGCTATGACTAAGGCTAAAACCGCAACTGCAACCCTACAGCCGCGGTTACGACACCCCCTCAAATCCGACCCCATGCGCTTCGACCTGATCGACCTCCGCCTTTTCCTGAACATCCTCGACACCGGCAGCATCACGCACGGCGCGGCGCGCGCGAACATGTCGCTGCCGTCGGCCAGCGCCCGCTTGCGCGGCATGGAAGACGCATTGGGCGTGCCGTTGCTGGAGCGGGGCCGGCGCGGCGTGGAGTCGACTGCAACAGGCGATACGCTCGCGCATCACGCGAGACTCGTGCTCGGCCAGATCGACCGGATGCAAGGCGAGCTCGGCGAACACCAGGCCGGGAGCAAGGCGTTTATCCGCTTGTGGACCAATACCGCCGCGATCACCGAGTTTTTGCCCTCCGCAGTCGGCCTCTTTTTGCGCGATCACCCCAACGTGCAGATCGATCTGAAGGAACGGCAAAGTAGCGAAACCGTGAAAGCGGTGCTGACCGGCGCGGCGGAGATCGGCATCATCTCGGATGCGGTCGAACACGGCGCGTTGCAGACGCTGCCCTTCGCCGTCGACAAACTCGTGCTGGTCACGAGCCGTGACGACCCCTTGGGCGCGCGACGCCGCGTGACGCTTGCGGAAGTGGCTGACCGTGAATTCATCGGCTTGAGCACGAGCAGCGCGTTGCACGCGTACCTCGGCGAACGCGCCCTGCTATCCGGACAGCCGCTCCGCGTTCGAGCGCATATGCGAACCTTCGACAGCATCTGCTGCATGATCGAACAGGGCGCGGGCATCGCCATCGTGCCGGCCACCGCCGCGAAACGCTATCGCGGCACGCTGGGCGTTCGCACGATCGAACTGACGGACAGTTGGGCCACGCGGCAGTTGCTAATCTGCATGCGCGATCTGAGCGCGCTGAAACGGCCGGAAAAGGCGCTGGTCCGGCATTTGGCAGGTGTCGAAGGATGATGAGTGCGCACGCGCTGACTCGGTATTATCAATGTAGTTTATTTGATAACCGATTTTTAATCGATTTGCCTGATTGTCGGCGGTTTCTTATCCTTGACGCACAACCGGTCGCCGTGCATTGCATGCGGCGTCCGCTCAGCCCCTCTCTGTCCTTTGGCCAGCAAGATCATGGAAAGAACCACCTTCAGCGTACGCGTCGATAGCGTGCGTGACGAAGCGCACGGTGTGCGCTCGTTCAGCGTCTCGCGTCTGGACGGACAACCGTTCGACCATTACGAGCCCGGCGCGCATATCGACGTCACCGGACCCTCGGGCGTCACGCGGCAATACTCCTTATGCGGCGACCCGGATCATCGTGAGGCGCACCTGTTTGCCGTCAAGCGTGAAGAGGCGTCGCGCGGCGGCTCGCGCTCGCTGCATGACGAAGTGACTGTCGGCAGCGAATTGACGATCGGCGCGCCGCGCAATCTGTTCCAGCTTGCGTCCGGCGCGAGCGAGCACATTCTGATTGCCGCAGGCATTGGCGTCACGCCGCTGTTGAGCATGGCCTATCGCCTGCTCAAGCAGAACGAGCGCTTCGTGCTGCATTATTTCGCGCGTAGCGCGGAGCACGCGGCGTTCTTGCCCTTGCTGTCGCGCGCACCGTTCAGTGATTTCGTGCGGCTGCATTTCGGCGTCGAGAAAGAACAACTCGATGCTGTGCTGGCCGGCTGCGTGGCCAATGCGCAAGAGGGTTCGCACATTTATACCTGCGGCCCGGGGCCCTTCATGGAGCGCGTGGTGGCGATCGGCGAACAGCGCGTGGCTGCCGAGGCGATTCACCTTGAACGCTTCGCCGCCGAGCCCGCTTCGGCGGCTAGCAGAGAAGCGAACGCGCGCGATGCATTCGATGTACAGATCGCCAGCAGCGGCGCTACCGTCCATGTCGATAAAAATACGACGATCGTCGCAGCGCTGGCGTCGATCGGTATCGAAGTCGATACCTCATGCGGCGAAGGGGTATGCGGGACCTGTATGGTCGAGGTGGTGAGCGGCACGCCCGAGCATCGCGACCACTGTCTGAGCAAAGCAGAAAGGGCAAGCGGCAAAGTGATCTGCTGCTGCGTCTCGCGCGCCACGTCACCGCTGCTGGTGCTCGATCTCTAAGACTTTTTAATGCAAACCAGGTGCTGCATTCGCAGCACCTTCTTCCTTTCCGCGCCCTTACCGGTCGTCGTCGCGAATCGACGATGCATGTCGGCACAGTGCGCGCACTTCGATATCCATATACGGAAACAGCGGCAACTGGCTCAGCACGTCATGCAGGTGCGCGGGGCTTTCCACATCGAACACGCTGATGTTTGCGTAGCGCCCGGCGATGCGCCACAAGTGCCGCCATACGCCCTCTTCCTGCAGCTTCTGCGACATGGCTTTCTCATCGGCTTTCAAGCGCGCGGCGCGCTCGGCGTCCATATCGAGCGGCAGGTTGACGGTCATCTCAACGTGAAACAGCATGCTGGCTCTCCTTTTCTGATCGGTAATGAAAAACCCCGACTACGCGGAATACTCCGCTGCGCAGCCAGGGTCGATTGATTCATGCGGTATGTGTATGCGTTTTCAGGCATCGGCGCGTTAGAGCGCCACAGCCACGGTCTCAGGCTTCGGCGCGCAGGCGTTCCACTTCAGCGCCCGGCAGGTTGTCGCGTTCCCTGAACAGCGTGAAGTCGAAGTCGATCAGCGCAAACTGGCCTTCCACGCCGTAGGGCTTGCCTTCCGCGCCCTCGGCCTGCTTGACGGCCGGCACGAGGCCGTCGCGCGTGGCGAACGCAAAGTCGTCCCACAGATACGGATCGCCGTCGATGTTGATCTGCGTGGTCAGCTTGCGGCAGCCCGGCGCCGACACGAAGAAGTGGATATGCGCCGGACGATGCCCATGACGGCCCAACTGATCGAGCAGCAACTGCGTCTGCCCTTGCGGCGGCACCGAGTAACCGACCGGCACCACACTGCGGAAGCTGTACTTGCCTTCGGCATCCGTGCGAATCGAGCGTCGCAGATTGAAGGCCGGTTGCGACTTGTCGAAGTACGAGTAATTGCCAAGGTGATTCGCATGCCACACTTCAACCAGCGCATTCGTGAGCGGCTTGCCGTCTTCACCGAACACGCGGCCACGCATCACCAGCGTCTGGCCGGGATCGGTGCCGTCATCGAGCCGTGCATGTCCGTCGGACACCGGTGCGCCAGCCACGTACAACGGGCCTTCGATGGTGCGCGGCGTGCCGCCCTCTATACCGGCCTTCGCTTCCGCTTCGTCGAGGCGCAGATCGAGAAAATGCTCGAAGCCGAGACCCGCGGCCAACAGACCGAGCTCACCGCTCTTGCCCGCGTCGCCCAGATAATTCAGCGCGGTCCAGAACTCGGCCGGCTGAACGTCGAGGTCCTCGATCGTATAGAACATATCCTGAATGATGCGGTTGACGATCTGCTTCGTGCGCGGATTGCCATCATGGGTGGCGCTGTCGTTGATCTTCTGCAGAAGCGTGTCGATAGCTTGCTTGTTCATGCGGTATCTCCTTCGTTTAATGTTCTCGGCGGTTAGCGGATGAACCGTCAGTTCGTGGTGACGCTTGCGCCTTTGCGCGTATCGCGCCGCAAGCGGTCGATCTTGTCCCAGTCGAGCGTGATGCCGAGACCGGGTCCTTGTGGAAGATGCAATGCAAAGTTTTCGTAGCGCAGCGGCTCAGTGAGAATCTCTTCGGTCAGCAGCAACGGTCCGAAGAGTTCGGTGCCCCACTTCAGTTCGCCGAAGGTGCTGAAGAGCTGCGCCGAGGCAATCGTGCCCACCGCGCCTTCGAGCATCGTGCCGCCATACAGGTCGATGTTCGCGGCGAGCGCAATCGCCGCCACCTGCGCGGCGCCAATCAGGCCGCCCGATTGCGCGATCTTGATGGCGAAGACGTCGGCCGCACGCGCGCTGGCGATGGCGAAGGCGTCCGCCGGGCCGTGCAACGCTTCGTCCGCCATGATCGGCACCTGAGCGAGATCCGTCAGACGTTTGAGGCCCGCTCGGTTCTCCGCGGCAATCGGCTGCTCGATCAGTGCAACGCCTGCATCGGCGAAGCGCTTGCCAGCCCAGATCGCTTCGGATTCGGTCCATGCCTGGTTCACGTCGACACGCACTTCACCGCGGCCTTCCAGTGCTTTCTGAATCGCCACGACGTGCGCGACGTCGTCGGCAAGCGCGCGCGAACCGATCTTCAGCTTGAACACGCGATGCCGCTTCGTTTCAAAAACGCGCTCGGCTTCGTCGATATCGTGGGTCGTGTCGCCACTTGCGAGAGTCCACGCCACATCCACCGAATCGCGTACACGCCCGCCGAACAGTTCCGACAAGGGCACGCCGAGACGCTGCGCCTGGGCATCGAACAAAGCGGTTTCAACTGCGGATTTCGCAAAGCGGTTGCCCTGAAACAGCGCGCGCAGCTTCGCCATTGCCGCACCTGGACGGGTTGCGTCCATGCCTTTGAGCAGCGGCGCGAAGTACGTATCGATGTTGACCTTGATACTTTCCGGGCTTTCCTCGCCGTATGCAAGGCCGCCAATGGTCGTGCCCTCGCCCACGCCGACCACGCCGTCGGCGCAGCGGATGCGCACCAGCACGAGCGTCTGGCAGTTCATCGTTGCAACCGAAAGCCGGTGCGGACGAATCGTCGGTACGTCGACGAGAATCGTCTCCACGCTCTCGATCTTCACGGGTGTTGCTATCATTCGGTGCTCTCCTGAACTGCTTTCATGAGAGACCCATAGTAGAAACAACCCGCGAAGCAGTCCAACACCGATTCCGACTACTTCCATACCTTAGGGGTATGCATGGAACTTCGCCAACTCCGCTATTTCATCGCGGTCGCCGAAGAAATGAACATCACGCGGGCCGCCAATCGCCTGCATATGACGCAGCCGCCGCTTAGCCGCCAGATCCAGCAGATCGAGGAAAGCGTTGGCCTCGCGCTGTTCGAACGCGGTTCGCGGCCGCTGCGGTTGACCGAAGCCGGCCGCATCTTCTATACGCAGGCCAAGCGTCTGGTCGACGATGCCGACGAACTCGCCCCGCTCACGCGGCGCCTCGCGCAGTTGGCCGAACGTATCGTGATCGGCTTCGTGCCGTCCACGCTCTATGGCGCCTTGCCCGCGGTGATCCGCGCATTTCGTGAGGCAGCGCCGCATATCGAGTTGTCGCTGATCGAAATGTTCACGATCGAGCAACTCGGCGCCCTTAAAGGCGGCCGTATCGACGTGGGTTTCGGCCGCTTGCGTTTCGACGACGCGCAACTGGCGCGCGAAGTGCTCGTCGAAGAACGGATGATTGCCGCGCTGCCGCAAAACCATCCGCTCGCACGCCAGAAGAAAGCGCTGACGCTTGCTGCGCTTGCTGAGGAAACGCTGATCGTCTATCCGAGCACGCCACGGCCGAGCTATGCGGACCAGCAGCTATCGGCAATGCACGACCATGCGTTGGAGCCGAAGGCGGTTCATGAAGTGAGGGAATTGCAAACGGCGCTGGGGCTGGTTGCGGCGCAGGTCGGCGTGTGTCTCGTGCCGGAGAGCGTCGAAGGTTTGCGCGCGCATGGCGTGGTGTACCGGCCGGTTCCGGCGGCTAATATCGCATCGCCGATCATCATGAGCCGACGCCTGCAGGATGAATCGCCGGCAACGACGCTGCTGTGTTCGCTGGCGCGGGAGTTGTTCAAGCGGGGTGAAGATGCGGAGGACGCTTGAAGCGGGCTCCAAGCGCCTCTTAATCGGCGCTGCGGGCTGCCCCGAAGACATCATTCCGCTGCCCATGCCGCCGCTGATGTCGATTCCGAAGACGAGCGTCTCTCCAACCGCGAAATGACGATCGCTCCAGTCGCCGCGAGACTTCGGGCGTATGCCGCTTCGAGACTGTCAACCTGCGTCGTTGTCCTCTACCCATCGTAGCCGCGTCGCTCGATCCACTAGGGCGTATCCGTGCCTAGCTCGATTCGTATCTCCTGAATAGCGATCGCGTTGCCGGTCGGCGAGCCGGCAGCATTGATACGCACGAACGAAACCACGATCTGAGACAGTTTGGTCACACCTTGCTGCGCCAGCAGATCGGTCACGTCGTAGCTCATCATGTTCATGCCGTGATGTGCCGCGGTCGAAACTTCGAAAGAGCCGAGCGTGCCGACGAAGTGCGGCGCCGCTGCGGCACTCACGTCTCCGGTAGCGGGCAAATTGATATACACGTTGTAGAAGAACCCCCCGGCTTTGGCCGCCTGCGCAATGGCCAAGCCATCGAGAACGAGCTTCACGTACGGGAACTTGGTGGCCGGGGTCGCGGCCAGTGGGCTCGCACTTGTTGCCGCTGACGAATTGCCCAGACCCACTGCAGGCGAAGTCGTGAGCACACTCTGCAGTGTGTTCGTGCTGGTTGCCTGAAGCGGAATGGCGGCGCTCAAGGAGTTGTTGCCTAGCGACACGTTCGTCACGCCCCCCAACGACTCACGCGTGGAGGACACGGTGCGCGGCGGGGTCGTCGTCAATGCGGCTACTGCCGGGCGTGTCTGATTCGGCATGGTCTGTCCTTGCACACGAATAATCCTCCCGTCACGCGCCTGTGGCGGCAATACGGTGGGCATCTTGTCGTTGGCATAGTCGTAGCCGAGCCCCTTCGTCGTGCGCGTACGGGACTTCGTCATTGTCAGACCGCTTGCGTATGTAAAGCTACCGTTCCAGTAACTATTGCTCGCCGCAGGTACCTTGCTCGTCGAGCGCAGCGACCACGCGTTCCACAAGCGGTCGAGGTTGCAATGATGCAAATAGAAAATCGGATCTATCGGGGCCGTCGTAATGTCGCCCATATCACCGCCGATGATGTCGTGCACCGCATCGTGCGGCACGCTCTCCAGCAAGGTTTCGAATGCGTTGCTCAGGCCGCGCTGAAAGTTTGTCACGCTGGTTCCGTACGGACTCAGAGAGAGCGCCTGATAGACGTTCGTGTTCACTCGCGAAACGTAGAGCGGATTGCCACTGGCCGTATCCGTGAATTCCGACGGCATGACGGGATACGTGTAGTAATCCCAGTAGGGAAGGATCAGGCCGCTATCACCGGATACGGTTCGCAACTGCTCCTCGAAATAATAGATATAACCACGATGCCACGTCAGAAAATACGGCAGATCGTGAGGGCAATAATTGAGGTGAACGTTGACCCAGTACTGCCACGACGCAGGCGTGGCGGAATTGGTATTGGCCTTCATCGTTTTAACCGCGTTCAGATACGATGCATAGTGCGGCGTCGTCTTGAATGTTTGCCACTCTAGCCTGATCACGGTGGGCGTCGCTCCGACGCCTAGCCTGGGGAGTGACGCAAGTGCGATTGCCGACGCGGTTCCTTTAACGAACGCGCGCCGCGTGAATGGAGCGGAAATCATGGCGAACTTCCCTGGCGGTGGGGGGAAAGAGAGCAGGCTGTTTCGGGTCCGCCGCATTGTCGTTAACTCGAACGACGGACCGGCTGCCTGAAGGTGGGGTGGTTGGAAGTATGGACTACTTCCCAAAAGTTTCAACCTGACTTTCAAGGCTTCCGGCATCTTGCGTGCGCTAGCGCACACGTCCTTTGAGCCGTAGTGATGTAAGCGCGGACTTCGTCTAACGATCGACCGACATGGCATCCGGGATAACCATGCGGCGGCGCTTCCCGAGGTGAAGCGGCCATTCTCCGACCGATGCTGTTCGGCCTGACAGGCACAGCGAATGCTTTACCTGCATCGTGGCGTCATCGCGGAAAAGCACGCCGGACGGCTACTCCGGCCACCTGTCCGGATCGGCCACGAAGATGGCAGGCGGTCTCATAGCTCAAAGGCTTACGATAGAAAACCTGATACACCGCTTCCATTGCCATGGCGGAACCAGGGGTGCGAACACCCGGATCGGCTGTATGCATCCGGCTGCCCAGTTCAGGGCAACACTGAGAGACGAATGTCAGTTGCCGAAGTGCATCGGCCATATGAGCGTCCAGCCGCACTCCCGTCTCAACGCTCATCAAACCGCCGCACGATATCGCCCATCAGATTGCGCAACCACACGTTGCCCTCGTCCTGATCGAAATGCTCGTGCCAATGCATCGTGACTGCCGCCATCGGCAACGTAACCGGCAACTCGTAGAGTTGAAAGCCGTCGTCTCGATTGAAAATCTGTGCGAGACGGCGCGGCAGCGTCGCGAACAGATCGGTCACGGCCAGCACGCTCGGCAAGGCCACGAAATGCGGTAGTTCCAACGCAATATGCCGGCCCACACCTTGCGCGCGAAACGCATCGTCGAGTGCGTAATGGCTGTGTTCGACCGACGTGATCTGCACGTGCGACGCATCCAGAAACGCTTTCATCGCCAGTTCCTTCGTGCGCGGTAAGCCACGCCGTTTGCGCGTCATGCAAACGTAGGTCTCTTCGAATAACGCTTGATGACGCGTGCGCGCGGTCAATGTCGGCAGATTGCCGATTGCAAAATCGAGCCGGCTGCCGCGCAACGCATCTTCGATTTCTTCCACCGGCAGCGGCTCAATACGCAATTTCACACGCGGTGCCTGCTGATGCAACGCCTCGCAAATCGGCGGCAAGTACGCCAACTCCCCCGCATCGGAGAGCGACAAGCGGAACGTGCGCGTACTTACCGCCGGATCGAAATGCTCCGCATAACGCAGCGCTTCACGCACCGTATCCAGCGCCCGCGCGACGATGCCCGACAGTTCGAGTGCGATCGGCGTGGGCTGCATGCCGGCGCGCGTGCGGATAAACAGCGGATCGTCGAACAGCGTCCGCAAACGCCCCAATGAATAACTGATCGCCGGCTGCGACAGAGCAAGGCGCTGGCCGGCCCGCGTGAGGCTGCGTTCCTCGACGATCGCCTGGAAAACGCGTAGCAGATTGAGGTCAACGTGGTCCAGTGAATTCATCGAGATATCCATGAGATTGATTTTATATTTTATTTTAGATCAATTTGACGCATATCAGTGAGTGAACGAGACTGTGCTTCATCGACCACCCCACCTACAAACACGATGAGCGATTCCTCATATCAGACCGTCGACGCAAGCGCCTTGTACCAGCGCGCGCAGTCCGACCGCGTCGCCCCGTCGCTGTACTACGACCCGGCGGTTTTCGAAACCGAGCTCGAGCGCATTTTCTACAAGACGTGGATCTGGGTCGCGCACGAAAGCGAACTGCCGAATCCGGGCGACTTCCGCACCACCACGATCGGCCGGCAGCCGGTGATCGTGGTGCGCGACAAGAGCGGCGCCGTCAACGTGCTGCAGAACCGCTGCCGCCATCGCGGCGCGACGGTCTGCGAGCAGCACAAGGGCAATGCAAAAGGCTTCACGTGCCCGTACCACAGCTGGACCTATGGCCTCGACGGCGCATTGCGCGCACTGCCCTATGGCGACGGCTATGAAGGCGTGATCGACAAGACCGAGTTGCCGCTCGCCAGCCTGCGCGTGGGCATCTATCAAGGCCTGATCTTCGCGAGCTTCAATCAGGAGATCGAGCCGCTCGAGGATTTCCTCGGTGGCGCCAAGCCGTGGATCGATCTGTTCATGAAACAGGGCGCGGGCTATCCGATCAAAGCCAACGGCGAACATCGTTTCCGCTTTAACGGTAACTGGAAGATTCAGCTCGAAAACACCACCGACCTGTATCACTTCCCGGTCGTCCACAAGTCGTGGATGAAATCGATCGACGACGAAACCGCCGCGGCGATCACGAGCTTCATGACGAGCGACGAAGCCTTCTGCCGCTCGCTCGGCAACGGCCATAGCCTTGCCGTGCTGGTGCCGGAGCTCGTCGATCTCGACAGGGACGACGGCGCACCCATTCCTGAACGCTTCCAGGAGCTCGCCGCCACGCTTGGCGAAAAGCATACGCCCGACGAAGTGCGCCGCATCGTGCGCTCGCTGATGGGCGTCGGCTTCAACCTGAATCTGTTTCCGAACCTCGCACTGTCGATGGCGTTTTTCCGCGTGCTGCGGCCCATCTCCGCGAACGAGACGGAGATCCGTCACGTCGCCCTGGCCATGGACGGCGGCCCGGACGAAGCGAACCGCGTGCGTCTGCGCATTCACGAACACTTCCAGGGCCCGTTCGGTTTCGGCAGCCCGGACGACGCCGAAGCATGGGAACGCGTGCAGCGCGGCTCGCATGCTGGGCCCGATCTGCCGATCCTCGTGAACCGCGGCCTGAATCGCGAGAGCACGGCGCCGAACGGCGAAAAGACCGCCCATGCTACCGACGAAACGGGGATGCGCGAAGCGTACGCGCAATGGCGCACGATGATGGAGCAGGCATGATGGACGACAGGAACACGCTGTTCTCTCAGCAGACTTTTGCAGGCGCAATCGAACTGATCTGGCGGGAAGCCGAATTGCTGGACCGCAAGGACTATCACGCGTGGCTTTCGCTGTGGGACCCGGCAGGCTTCTACGTGGTGCCGATCGATCACGACACCACTGACTTCGCCGCCACGCTGAATTATGCGTACGACGATCAGGACATGCGTGAAAAGCGTGTGCAACGCATGACGTCCGGCTATTCGGCCTCGGCGAGCGACGCCGCCCGCACCGTGCGCACAGTCTCGCGGTTCACGCTGACGAGCGATACGAGCGACGAGGTCGAGGTGAGCTCAGCGCAGATCATCGTCGCGTACAAACGCGGCAAGTCGACCCTGTTCGCGGCGGATCTCACGCATCGCATCAGTTTCGCGAGCGGCGAGCCGCGCATCGTGCAGAAGGTGATCCGCCTGATCGATTCAACCGAAGCGCTCAGCGCGATCGGGTTTCTGCTCTGATCCCTGGAAACGCAAGCGAAGCAAAACGATGCCCACACTAGAGGTTTATCTACCGGCCGGTCACGCAGAAGCGCGTAAAACGCAACTGATTGCCGGTCTCACTCAGGCCACCGTCGACGCGATCGGCGCACCCGCTGAATCGGTGCGGATTCTGCTGAGCGAATTGCCGCCGCACGATTTCGGCATCGGCGGCTCGAGCGCAGCGGATCGTGCAAGCAGCCGCGCATCGCTGCTCATGATCGTCGCAATCCTGATTGCAGGCCGCACGCCTGCGCAAAAGACCGCGCTGATCGCCATGCTCAGTGAAACGAGTGCTTCTCTGCTCGACTCGCCGCTCGACGCCACCCGCGTGATGATCAAGGACATTCCCAATACCGACTTCGGCATCGGCGGCCAGACCGCGAAGTCACTCGGGCGCTAGCGTCCCTTCCTCCCACAAGCGAACCAGCGAGCACGACGATGCCAAACGACACGCTTTCTCCCACGGCCGTATCAGCCGCCACGCCAGCGGCGCCTGCGACCTCGCGGACACTTAGGCGGATCATCATCGCCTCCGTGCTCGGTAACGCGCTCGAGTGGTACGACTTTTTTCTGTATGGCACCGCCGCGGCCCTGATCTTCGGGCCGCTGTTCTTCCCGCTGCACGGCGACCCGCTCATGGGCACCCTCGCCGCGTTTGCAGGCTTTGCGATCGGCTTCCTGGCGCGGCCGCTGGGCGGCATCGTGTTCGGCCACATCGGCGACCGGCATGGCCGCAAACGCGCGCTCGTCGTAACGCTGATGATGATGGGCGTGGCGACCTTCGGCATCGGCCTGTTGCCGACGTTCTCGCAGATTGGCTTTCTCGCGCCTGTCGCGCTCATCTCTTTGCGGGTCGTGCAAGGCATCGCGTCCGGCGGCGAATGGGGCGGTGGCGTGCTGCTCATCAGCGAGAGCGCGCCGGCGAATCGCCGTGGCTACTACGCATCGTTCAGTCAGTTGGGTGTGGCGGGCGGCTTCGTGCTGTCGGCGGCCGCGTTTTATCTGGTGCAGCGGCTGCCGGTGGAAAGCTTCATGTCCTGGGGCTGGCGCTTGCCGTTTCTCGCGAGCGTGCTGATCTTCGGCGTCGGTGTCTATATTCGTCGGAGCCTTCCGGAGAGCCGCGATTTCACCGCGGCCAAACCGAAGCACATGCCGGTGCTGACCGTGCTGCGCAATCACCCCAAACAGGTGTTGCAAGCAATGGGGCTGCGTGTCGCTGAAAACGGCGGCACGTATATCTTCCTCTCGTTCGTGCTGGTGTACGGCAAGACGATCGGCGTGCCAGTCTCGGTCATGCTCGGCGGCGTGATGCTCGCGATGCTGCTCGAACTCGCCACGATCGTGCTGTGGGGGCGGCTATCAGATGTGATCGGACGGCGGCCGGTGTATATGATCGGCGCGCTCGGCCTCGTTGTGATCGCGTTTCCCGCGTTCTGGCTGATCGATACGCATGAACCGCTGCTCGTGTTTCTCTCGCTCGCGTTAGGCTTGCCCTTCTGCCACGCCGCGATGATCGGCACACAACCCGCGCTGATGGGTGAACTCTTTCCGACCGAGGTCCGCTATTCGGGCATGGCGCTAGGCCATGAAATCGCCTCGGTGTTTTCCGGCGGACTCGCGCCTCTGGTCGCTATCGCGCTGTATTCGAAGTTCCATGCGCCATGGCCGGTCGCATTGATGTTGATCGGCTTCGGTCTCATCACCGCGATCACGCTCGTGACCATTCCGAAGAACATCAACACAGCGCATGACTGAAATGCGATCAGCCGGTGGGAACGGCCATAATCGGCAGCGTGAAGCTGCATTGAAGGCCGCCCTGCCGTGCCGGTTTGGCCCAGATTTCGCCGCCATGCCGCGTGACGATGTTTTTGCACAGCGACAAACCAATGCCGTTGCCACCCGCCTTCGACGAAGAAAACCCGTCGAACAGGCGGCCATGCGCTTCGGCGGGCACGCCCGGGCCATTGTCGATGACCTGCACGAGCGCATATTTTCCACGCAGGCTGGTGGCGAGGCGCAATTCACCGCGCCGCGCAGCGGCATTTGTGCAACCCGTCAGCGCCTCGATCGCATTGAAGGCCAGATTCAGCACCACCTGGCCAATCAGCACGCGCTCGCAATACACCGGCAAGGCTTCGGGCGCCTGCTCGATGGTGACCGCAACCCCCGAGTCTCTCGCGCGCAATTCGATGAAGTACGCGACATCCGCGATAACGTCACGCAAGTCCGCATAGGTCTCGCTCGGCTCCCGCTTGACAATGTAATCGCGCACGCTCTTGATGATCACCGCCGCATGCTCGGCCTGGCGATCGGCGCTGCGCAGGCCCCACAGCGCATCGTCGATGGGACCGGGTTGCCCGAGCCGCAAAATCGCGCCCTCGATGAAATTGCGCACCGCGGCGAGCGGCTGGCTCAACTCGTGCGCGATGGCGGTCGCCATTTCGCCCATCGCGTTGTAGCGCCCCGCGTATTCCAGCAGCCGCGCCTCGTTACGGCGCGCCTCTTCGACAGCGACTTCGTCCGTGATATCGCGAAAGTGCAGCAGGCGGCCATTGAGGTCGTCTTCGATCTCGATTCGTCTGCACGTGATGCGCAGCCAGCCCGGCGTACCGTCGCGGCGCGTGATGCGATAACGCTGCGGTGGCGAAGGCTGGATGCGCGGTGCGGTGGCGAGCTGTTCGAGCAGGCGGTCGCGATCCGGCTCGCTGCAATAGTCGAGCACGTCGCCCATCGGCGCGCCCTCATCCAGACCCAGCACGCGCCGTCCGGATTCGCTCACGAATTCCACTTCGCCCGCGGGCGTCAGTACGGCCACGCCCTCACCGAGATCCTGCATGAACTCGCGCAAGCGCGACTCGTAGCGCCGCAGCGTTTGCTTGAGCGTGTCTTCGACGCTGATGTCGCGGAACTGCACCATCACCACCGCGCGCTCCTGCAAGGGCACGTAGGTTGCAATGGCTTCGGACAGCATATCGGCGCCCGTGCGCGAGCGGTAACACCACTCGTAGACCTGCGGGCCTTCCGTGATCGCACGGTCCATGGCCCCGACGCCGATCTCGCGCCGGTACTTCGGCACCGGGCGAGTCATGTCTTTCGCCTTGAGCGGCAGCATTTCCTCAAGCGTGAAACCGAGCGCCTCGCAGGCCGCGCGATTGGCCCACACGATCGCCTTCGTTTCGGCGTCGTGCAGCAGCACGCACAGCGTCAGCGCGTCGAGCAGGCGGTGGAAATCTTCTTCGGCGGGAAAATTCATCGGGCGAGGCGGCACAAAAGTTCGATCGCGTACGTGGAGGAACATAACACCAGTCGGCATGATTCGCGTCTGAAGATTTCTTTAGATACCCCCGGCGCCGTACCTAAAAACACGTCTCGCGTCCCAATTGAAGCGTTCTTTTTGCATTTCTAGACTGGCCTCACCCTGCACGCGCCGTCGCCGGCCTCTTTGCCCGCGACCGAAACGTGCCTCGTGTTCCAGCCGATAACGAATCAAGGAGATGCCCCGCCATGTCAGACACCGCCATCGACACTGTTGCCGCCGTCGCACAAGCCAGCCGCGATGCAACGCGTTTGCCGCTCGTCGACGTCATCGTCGAAATCGCCGCACGCCGCGAAGAGTTCGATCGCCTCTCGCATGTGCCGCGCGATGTCATCGCCAAACTCAAGCGCGCAGGCGTGTATCGCGCGGCAACGCCTAAGCGTTTCGGCGGCGATGCGCTCGCGCCTACCGCGTTTCTCGACATGATCGAACGTATCGCGGTCGCGGACGGTTCGGCGGCCTGGGTCGCGAGTTTCGGCTCGGCGAACGTGTATCTCGCGGCCTTGCCTCTGGCCACGCAGGCGCATATCTACGCCGACGGTCCCGATCAGGTATTCGCAGGCGGCCTCTTCCCGGTGCAAGCCGCTCAGCCCGCCGATGGCGGCTGGCGGGTGAACGGCACGTGGAAATTCGCAAGCGGCTGCAAGGGCGCGGATTGGCTCGGCGTGGGGATTGGCGCGGCCGGCCCCACTGCGGGCGCCTCAGGCGCGCCCGGCAAACCACGCACCGCCGTGTTCCGTCCACATCAGGTCGAGATCGTCGAGAACTGGGATGTGGTCGGCATGCAAGGCACCGGCAGTCACGACCTGCGCGTCACCGATCAGTTCGTCACCGACGACTGGACCTTCGTGCGGGGCGGCGAACCGTGCGTGGACGAACCGCTGTATCGCTATCCGACCATCGCCTACGCGGCGCAGGTGCTGGCCGTAGTCAACCTCGGCCTCGCACGCGCGGCGCTCGATGTCGCCAACCAGATGGCCGGCGGACGCAAGACGACGACCGGTGCGCCGCAACTCGCCGACCGTGCCTATTACCGGATCGAACTGGCGAAAGCCGAAGCGCAGTTGCGTTCGGCTCGCGCGTTCTTCTACGACACCACCGACGACGTCTGGCAATCGATCCTCGCCGGCAACCCCGTTACACCCGAGCAAACCAGCCTGCTGCGGCTCGCCGCGACGCAGATCGCCCGCGAAGGCGCCGAGGTCGTGCAGCGCGCCTACCGGCTCGGTGGCACGACGGCGATCTATCGCTCACATCCGCTGCAGCGCCTGGTGCGCGACGCGATGGTAGTCACGCAGCACGCGTTTCTTGGCGAGGGCAACTTCGACGGCGCCGGTGCGGTGTTCGTCGGCGTGCCGCCGATTCCGGGCTACCTGTAAGCCATTTTCTGATTTTGCCGTTTAAACGATTTCATGGAGAACCACACAATGTCCGATAACCCGAAGCTGCCCTTGCGCGTTCTGTTCTGCTGCGGCGTAACGCAGAATTTCTTCGACTTGCCACGCGAGAAGATTGGCGAAGTCTGGCAGGCCTACGGCAAGATGCTGGCGGCGGTCGAATCAATGGACGGCGTCAGCGTGCTCGGCATCATGGACGACGACCGCCTCACCGTCGGCAATGCCGACAACTCACCGTGGACCTTCTACATCATGGCCGACGTGCGCGACTTCGATACCGCCGTGGCGGTGTGCAATCTGTATCGCACCACGCCGGTCGGCGAATACAACCTGTGGCGCTACGGCAAGATCGAAGCACGCGTTGGTCGCGCGCTGCAAGTGCCGCCGCAACACGCCAACGCGGCTTGACCACGCCGGAGCATGATGCGATGAATGAGAACCCGGATACGCTTGTCAGGTTGACCGAACGGCTTGCAGCGCTCGAAGCCGAATCGGCGGTGCGCCGCACGATGGCGCGCTATATGGCGCTCTGCGACGTGCCTTCAGGTGCGCTCGAAGGCGAGACGCTCGCGGCTCTCTTCGCTGCCGACGCGATCTGGGAAGGCATCGGCCCACAGTACGCGAGCAAGTTCGGCCACCTCACCGGTCACGCGGAAATTCTCGCGATGCTCACCCGCTACTTGCCACCGTCGCCGCATTTCTCGGTCAACGTGCATTTCCTCACGTCGGAAACCATCGAGGTGCAAGGCACAAACGCGAAAGGCCGTTGGGTCATGCTGCAAACGTCCGGCTATGTCGATGCGCAAGCCGAGTTGATCTCGGCGCGCCTCGACGTGGATTTCGCGCCCGCCGGCAATGGCCGCGACTGGCTCATCACGCACTTTCGCACCGAACGTCTTTTCGATGCACCCTGGCAAGTCAACGCAAGGAAACCGAACCCATGAATGAGTTTATCCAGACTTTGTCGATAGGCGGCTCGGGCCCCAGCATCGCCATCAAGGACTCAATCGATATCGCCGGCTATGCAACCACGGCGGCGAGCCGCGCGTTGGCCGACGCACCGCCCGCGCAACAGCACGCGGAAGCCGTAGAGCGCCTGCTCGATGCCGGCTGGCACATCGTCGGCAAGGCAAATATGCACGAACTGGCGTTCGGCATGACGGGCATCAACGATTTCACCGGCACGCCGCAAAATCCCCAGGACGCCTCGCGTATTCCAGGCGGTTCGTCGAGTGGGTCGGCGGCAGCCGTTGGCTTGAAGCTTGCCGATGCCGCGCTTGGCACGGATACCGGTGGATCGATTCGCGGCCCCGCTGCGTGTTGTGGCGTGATCGGTTTGAAGCCGACTTTTGGACGCGTCTCGCGGCGCGGCGTCGCACCGCGTGAATCGACGCTCGATTGCGTCGGGCCGTTCGCGCGCGAGATGCAGATGATCGTCGCCGCGATGCAGGCGATCACCGCCGACTTCGACTCACATACGGCCCAGACGGCACGAAGCGGCGCGTGGAACGTCGGTATCGTGCAGGTCGACGCCATGCCGGAAATCCTTAAAGCCGTTACGCGCGCAGCGGACCAGGCTGATTGCACCGCTCGCACGCTGGAACTTGCAGGGCTTGCCACCGCCTTCGAAGCAGGCCTCGCGATCATCAACGTAGAAACTTTTCATGCGTTCGGCCATCTCGTGGCAAGCGGCAAGCTCGGTGCCGATCTCGACGCACGGCTGCGCGCCGCTGCGAACACAACCGCGGCGCAATGCGAAACGGCGGAGTCGGTACGTCGGCAATTCACAGCCGCTGTCGATCACGCGCTTGAAAGCGTCGATGTATTGATTCTGCCCACACTTCCCGCGCTGCCGATCACGCTCGATGAGGCGCGCGGCGGCACCCCGGTCATCGCCATGTCGTCATTGATCCGGCCGTTCAATCTGAGCGGACATCCGGCGCTGAGCTTGCCCTTGCCTATCGATGGCTCGCCGCTCAAGGCCGGCTTGCAGATCGTGGGACGCAAAGGGGCGGATGAACAGGTGTGCGCGATTGCGGCGCGATTTGAAGCCGCTCTTCTCACGGAGTAAAAAGCAATGCAGAAAAGAGTCGTACTTGTCACCGGCGCCGCGCGCGGTCTTGGCGCCGCGATTGCCACGCGCTTTCATGCAGCGGGTTATGCGGTAGCCGTCGCCGACATTGCGTTCGATGCCGCACAGGCCCTCGCCCGCGATCTGAGCGCCGACGGCTCGAGCGCCTTCGCACTGAATCTCGACGTCACCTCGAAGAGCGCATTCGAATCCGCGCGCGATGCGATCCTGCAACGCTGGGGCCGCATCGACGCGTTGATCAACAACGCGGGCGCATCCAAAGTCGTATCCGTGATGGAGATCACCGCCGAGCAGTTCGATCAGGTGATCAACGTGAATCTGCGCAGCGTGCTGTTCGGCTGCCAGGTGTTCGGCCAGCACTTCGCCGACGCCGGCGCGGGCCGCATCGTCAACATCGCATCCCTAGCCGGACAGAACGGCGGATCGGCCACCGGCGCGCACTATGCGGCGGCCAAAGGTGGCGTCATTACGTTGACCAAGGTGTTCGCACGTGACCTCGGCGCAGCGGGCGTGACGGTGAACGCGATTTCCCCTGGGCCGATGGATCTGCCGATCGTGCACGAGAGCGTCGCGGCCGACAAACTGAAGGCAGTGATCGCCAACATTCCGGCGGGACGTCTGGGCTCAGCGGACTATGTCGCCGATGTCGCGGTCATGCTGGCCGCTGAGAACGCTTACTTTGCAAACGGCGCATGCTGGGATGTGAACGGTGGCTTGTTCATGCGTTAAGTGCCCGACGCAGCCGCCTCCTGATCCCACACCGCCATCACGTCGCGCACCAGCATCGCGATAGACGCCGCGCCAAGTTTGTCTTTGATGCTCGCGCGATGCACGTCGACAGTCTTCACGCTGATGGACAGATCGGAGGCGATACGCTTGCTGCCCTTGCCGTCGATCACACCGCGCAGCACTTCTTTCTCGCGCGCCGTCAACGACGCGAGGCGCTTGCGTAACTCGCGCTGCTTCTGATCAGCGGCATAACGTTGCGAGGCAAGTTTCAACGCACGCTGCACGCGATCGAGCATCTGCTGCGAGTTATACGGCTTCTCGACGAAATCGATCGCGCCGTTCTGCAAAGCACGCACCGACATCGGAATGTCGCCGTGACCGCTGACGAAAATGATCGGCAGCGTCGCGCCTCGACGGTTCAACTCGGCTTGCACGTCGAAGCCGCTTTGCTCCGGCATGCGCACATCGAGCACGAGACACGCGGGTATGCCCGGATCAAACGCGCTCAGAAATTCACTCGCGCTAGCGAAGCCCGCCGACTTCACGCCGACCGACTCGAGCAGCCATGCGAGCGAGGTACGCATGCCGTTGTCGTCGTCGACGATATAGACGATCGGTGCGAGGGACAAAGCGGACTGAGGCTGCTGGGACATGGAGTGAGTGGAACGGTTCGGGATGGATGCGATTCGAAGCGTCTTGCGGGCCCATGATAACCAGTGGAAAAAGCGCTGCAAAGCGATAATTACCCTGTAGCGGAGATAAAAGTCACTCATACGCGGCACCGTGCAGACATGCATTGGGGAAACCTTTAGACGGACTGGGAAAGAGGCCTCTACGCGCACCGCTCGCGCTGATTTTTTTCCACGCGTGGATTGATTACGCTTGAATCCAGATCCCTACCGCGCCCCCAGGAACCCAGAACATGACGCCGAACTCACAAGTAACGCAAGCGACTCCCGCCGCCGACCCCGATCTGGCAGCCAGGCAGCAATTCCGTCAGGCCATGGCGCATCTATCCGCGGCCGTGAATGTCATCACGACCGCCGGTCCGCATGGACGCTGCGGCGTCACCGCGAGCGCCGTGTGCTCCGTCACCGATACGCCGCCCACGCTGCTCGTCTGCCTGAACCGTTCGAGCGCGATGCACGCCACCTTCGAACGCAACCGGCACGTTTGCATCAACGTACTGCCCGGCGAGCATGAACTGCTCGCGCGACACTTCGCCGGCATGACGCAGGTACCGATGGAAGAACGCTTCGGCTGGCCGATCTGGGACGACGGCATGCACGGCGTGCCGGTCCTGCGCGACGCACTCGCGAGTCTGCAGGGCGAGATCGTCGATCTCAAGGAAGTGGGTTCGCACTCGGTCATGTTCGTCAAAACCACCTGCATCAGCGTGCGCACGGACGGCGATGGTTTGATCTATTTCGATCGCAATTTCCACCGCATCAAGCGCTCGGCATCGCATTGACGGGCGACGGGAGCAATTGAATGCGGCCGCGGCGCGTGGCCCCTAAACCACGCCCGCGCTATCGGTGTCGAACTGAAACTGCGGCACAGCCGTGACGGCTTCAACGAAACAGTCGATCAGATAATCGCAGGCGGACGTATTCAATGCGTCGCGTCGCGAGATGATCCCTACCGACACGCGCGGCAATAGTTCACGCACCGGCACTGAAACGAGCCGCTCGCGAATCCACTCTGCCTCCAGAAAGCTCTTCGGACAACACGACAGAAGATTGCTATTCACCGATAGCGAAAAACTCGCACTGAACGAACTGCACTCCACCACCACGTTCGGCGCGCTTGCCCCATGCTGCACGAAAAAATCCTGTAACGACTGGCCAATGCTTTCGGGCGTGGTGTTCAGCATCCATTCCGCGCCTTCCAGATCCGCGATCGATTCGGCATTCGCCAACGGGTGCCCTTTGCGCGCGGAAATGATCAACTCGCCTTCGAGCAATGAGCGGAACATGAATTCCGGCGCGAGCTTCTTTTCGTCGACGATCGCGATCACGAAGTCGAGCGAGCCATCGCGCAGCCGTGCCAATGCTGCCGTCAGGAAACCTTCCTGAACTGAGAGCCGCGTCTTCGGCATGCGCTGCCGGAACGAGTGAATGGCGCGCGACAGAAACTTCAGCGACACCAGCGGCGTGACTGCACACGATACGGTCCCGCCCGCCTGACCGGATAGATGGACCACGTCGTCTTTCGCGTGCTGCATTTCAGCCAGGATGAGCCTCGCGCGCGCACACACGGCCTGGCCGAACTGCGTGAGTTGTGCACCACGCGCGCTGCGCGACACCAGCGGCACACCCAACTCCTGTTCGAGCTCACGAATCGCCTTGGTCAACGCGGGCTGGGACAGACACACTGTTTTGGCCGCGGCGCGAATGCTGCCGTGCTGGGCAATCGCCACTAAAGCGCGCAACTGGTTGTATTTCACGGGTTAGAGCGGTCGGATGAACCGTTGGAGAAAGAGGAATCACGCTCGGCATCAACCTGTGGCTGACGGCTTGAATCGATGGTACACCGCTGGAAAAACCCCGGCCATGCTCCCAAATACCCATTGCCGTGCGGCCCGCATGGGCCCGGCCCCTCGCGCTAACCCGATCCGGCCGCGCGCGATAACCCAGCGTTATCACAATAAGAAAAAGCAAATCCAGAACGCTTTTTTGACTCCCTAGACTTTTCCTGTCGCCGTCATTGAAGGCGCTCTGCCCGATCAAAGCGCTCGAACCGATGTTGAAGCGCGCTCGAAACGATATCGAAACATCACGGATTGATTCACCTCCAGAGGGATCCCGTTCATGAAGTCACCTTCACTCAGTTCATCGCTCAACGATGTCAGTCAAAGCGCGAGGCACGGTCCATCGACTCGCGGGCTGATCATCGCGACGACGATCGGCAACGCATTCGAATTCTTCGATCTCACCGTCTACAGCTTCTTTGCCGTGCTGCTCGGCAAACTGTTCTTCCCCCTCGCTTCGCCGCAGCAGCAACTCTTACTCTCGGTCGGCACGTTCGGTATCGGCTTTATCGCGCGTCCGCTCGGCGGCGTGCTGTTCGGGGTGCTGGCGGACCGCTTCGGCCGCATCGCCGCGATGAATCTCACGCTCGTGACGATGGCAGTCGGCACCGGCCTGATCGGCGTGATGCCCACCTACGCACAAATCGGCATCGCCGCACCGCTCGCCATTGTCGCCGCACGCTTGCTGCAAGGCTTTTCCGCCGGCGGCGAAGTCGGCGTGGCAACCACGCTGCTCGCGGAACGCGCGTCTTCTTCGCGGCGTGGCTACATCACGAGCTGGCAGTTCGCAAGCCAGGGTGGGGCAGCGCTGGCCGGCTCGCTGGTGGGTTTTCTGCTGTCGCACTACCTCGACAAGGCTTCGCTCGAAGCCTGGGGATGGCGTATTCCATTTCTGGCGGGCGTGCTGATCGCGCCGCTCGGCCTTTATCTGCGTTCGCGGCTGGGCGGCGAAGCGGATGCGCCTGTTGACTCAGCGCCCAATTCCGCCGGCGTGCTGAAGACTGTTCTGCAACGCGACTGGCGTCTTGTCCTGGTGGCCCTTTTCCTGGTGGTCGGCGGAACGTCGGCGCATTTCATCGTGATCTATTACATGTCGACGTATGCGATCAAGGTACTGCATCTGCCAATGGATACCGCACTCTGGTGCGGGATTCTCGCCGGCGCGGTCATGCTGGTGATGTCGCCGGTGGGCGGTATCTGGTCCGAT
Organism: Paraburkholderia sediminicola; assembly: GCF_046026675.1. GTDB lineage: Bacteria > Pseudomonadota > Gammaproteobacteria > Burkholderiales > Burkholderiaceae > Paraburkholderia > Paraburkholderia sediminicola_F. Next base: position 2,253,272 of record NZ_JAQQEY010000001.1, read on the forward strand.
ACGTTCGGCCGCAAACGCATTGCCTTTATCTCACGCGTGCTGCTGACCGTGCTCATTCTGCCGGGCTTCTATCTGATCCAGCATTCGCCTTCGATCAGCACTTTATATCTGGTGATCTGTGCGCTCGCAGCGTTGCACTCCATCAACGCAGGCGCGACCGGTTCGATGCTGCCGGAGATGTTCCCCCGCGGCACACGTGCAACGGGACTTTCCATTGCCTATGCAGCGGGCGTGTCGATCTTCGGCGGCTTTGCGCAATTCATCGTGACGTGGCTGATTCAGGCAACCGGGAATCCGGCCGCCCCCGCCTGGTACGTGATCGTTTGCGGGGCGTTCTCGCTGGTCGCGCTCCTGTTCGTGGTCGACCGCACACGTCAGGACATCTAGGCCGCCACACACGCGTCATTCACTCTCCAACACCGCGAAATTCTCATGTCAGACACTCTTCATGCCGTTACACGGCTCGCTGCCAGCAGCGATCTTTGCGACCAGTCCGCCCTTACCTTGCTCGATCTGCAGCGCAAGAAGGAAGTAAGCGCCGTCGACATTCTGAATGCCCACCTCTCACGTATCGAAACCGTCAACCCGCAAGTCAACGCGCTGGTGACGATCGCCGACGAATCCGCCTTACGTAACCGTGCCGCCGAAATCGACGCGCAATGGGCGCGCGGCGTCTGGCAAGGTCCTCTGCATGGCCTGCCCGTTTCGCAGAAGGACCTGACCGCGACGCGCGGCGTGCGCACCACGTTCGGCTCAAAGGCCTTCGAACATCACGTACCCGAGCACAGCGCACTGATCGCGCGTCGCTGTGACGCCGCAGGTGCGCTGATGATCGGTAAATCGAACACCCCTGAGTTCGGCTCGGGCTCGCACACGTTCAACGACGTGTTTGGCGTGACACGCAATCCGTGGGACCTGAGCAAATCCGCCGGCGGGAGCAGCGGCGGCGCGGCGGCATCCGTTGCGTGCGGGATGAATCCGCTTGCGTGCGGCAGCGACATGGGTGGTTCACTGCGCAATCCGGCCGCGTGGAATGCGGTGGTGGGTTTGCGTCCGTCGCCGGGACGCGTGCCGCGCGCGCCGGATTCGAACGGCTGGGCGACGCTCGGCGTAGATGGGCCGATGGCGCGCAATGTCGCCGATACCGCCTTGCTGCTCAGCGCGATCTCCGGACCGTCCGGCGAAACCGCGACCGAAATCACCGAACCAGGGTCGCGCTTCGCGCAACCGTTGCAACGCGATTTTCGTGGCACACGCGTCGCCATGTCGGTCCAGCTTGCCGGTCTTGCTGTCGACCCCGAGATTCAGCGGACCGTACAGGCCCAGGCGGCGGTGTTCGAGTCGATGGGTTGTGAGGTCGAATTCACCGACCCCGATCTCGGCGATGCCGAGGACGTGTTCCGCATCGAACGCGCCTGGATGATCGGCAGCCTGGTCGATCGGCTCGATGCCGAGGCTCGCGCGCAACTGAAGCCGGAAATCGAAGCGGAGTGCCGCCTGCATCGCTCGCTATCCGCCGCGGACCTGGGCGATATGTTCGTGCGTAAGACGGCGTTGTTCGAGCGCATGCGCCGCTTCATGGACAACCACGCGTACTACGTACTACCCGCCACGCAGATGCTGCCCTTCGACGCCGATCTGCGCTGGCCCACTGAATTTATGGGTACGCGCTACGACTCATACATCGACTGGATGCGCATCTGCTGGTATCTGTCCTCCACTGAATCGCCGGTGCTCGCTTTGCCATGCGGCTTTAGCGTGTCCGGCTTGCCGATCGGCTTGCAGGTCGCCGGACGCTTTCGCGACGACTGGGGTCTGCTGCAGTTCGGCCACGCCTATGAAGCCGCTGCGGCCCACCGCACGATACGGCCGCCGATGATCGGCGGGCCCCATTAAACACCGCTAATTCCAAGGTTCTTCCAGTAGCCGGTTTCGCCGCCGGCTGCTTGCAGACAAGCAACGCGTGGCTCGCGGGAGCGAACACGTCCGTCACTTTTCGCACTTTCTCTAACTTGAGCGTCAGACCACATGAAAAAAACGCTACTGACAATATGCCTTGCCGCTACCTTTCCGGCCGTGGTGCATGCACAGAGTGCCGTTACGCTATACGGCATCATCGATGAAGGTTTGAGTTATACGAGCAATGCGGCGACGGCCAACGCCAACGGCGGCGTCTCGGGCCATAGCGCGATTCGTCTGCTGAGCGGCGTGATGCAGCAAAGCCGCTGGGGCATGCGTGGCACGGAGGAACTCGGCGGCGGCATGAAAGCGATCTTCATGCTGGAGAACGGCTTTGACGCCAGTACCGGCAAGCTCGGGCAAGGAGGACTGCTGTTCGGCAAGAAGGCCTGGGTAGGCTTGTCGGGTCCGTTCGGCACGGTAACGCTCGGCCGCCAGTACGACACGAACGTCGATATCCTCGGCCCGTTCGAGGTCGGTGACCAATGGGGCGGCTATATGGCGGCGCATCCCGGCGATCTCGACAATATCAACAACACCAACTCCACCAACAACGCGATCAAGTTCACCAGCAATACGTATGGTGGTTTGACGGTGGAAGGTATGGTCAGCCTTGGCGGCGTCGCGGGCAATTTCTCGCGCAACCGGATCTGGTCGGTGTCGGCGGGATATGTGAATGGGCCGTTGGCGCTTGGTGTGGGTTATCTCGATGTCGCCAATCCGAATACATCGTTCTTTGGCAGTACCGGTAGTCCCGCGGCTACTGTGAATGGCGTGCCGGGCAGCAATATGGTGTCGCCTGTGTATTCCGGGTATGCGTCGGCGAAATCGCTGCATGTGATCGGTGCCGGGGCGTCGTATCTTTTCGGTGCTGCGACGTTCGGCGCGACGTATTCGAATACGAGCTTTCGTGATCTTGGGGATCTATCATCGGGGCCAAATCCTGCTGGGCTGAGCGGCAACGCTACGTTGAACAATGCGGAAGTGAACTTCAAGTATCAGATCACGGCTGATTTGTTGTGCGGGGTTGCGTATGACTATACGAAGGGGAGCTCGGTTAAAGGCATGACTGGGGCAACCTATCAGCAGGTCGCTTCAGGGATCGATTACTTCGTGTCGAAGCGTACGGATGTGTATCTGATTGGGGTTTATCAGAAAGCCTCCGGGGCAGATTCGACCGGCAAGCAGGCCGTAGCCGCTATTAATGGACCTTCTGCGTCGGCTGACGACAAGCAGGCTGTTGTTCGGATTGGCCTGCGGCACAAGTTCTGATTTTTTCTTCGGGCGGCGCTCCTCTGTTTGCCGCCACAAAGAGGCAAACAGACGTCAAGCCTTCATGGATACCGCGCCATTGTTCTCGCGATGACGCGGCGCGGCACGGTTTCAGCGCTACTTCACGTCGAATGCGTAGTCGCCATGCGTGCGATGCCCGTCGGAAGCCACGGCCACCCAATGCACGGTGTAATGACCCGCCGCGAGCGTCGGTAGCGGCACAGCGATCGCCGCCGCCTGATGGGCGTCGACCGCGGATTTCTCCGTGTTGACCTGCTTGCCGCTCGCGTCGGTCACCGTCAACGAGCTGAATGACGGCTCGAGCGGCCCGTCGAATATCACGCGAACCTGAGCGGGCGACGCCACCGTCGCGCCCGCGCCCGGCTCCTGCTTCTGCGGAAATACATGGGCGAAAGCGGTGCTCGCGAACGCAAGCCCGGCAATCAGCAAGGGCATCTTCACTGCGGCGCGCAGCCAGTCATATCGATCGTTTTTCATCGCCTGCTCCTGCGTTATGGTGTTTATGCGCTACTGGAAGAGAGGTTTGCCGATCGTGGTGGGCGCAACATCGTCGAAGAAGATATGCGCCTGAACCAGAATACCCACATGCGAGCCGCTTGCGTGGTTGATCGGAATTTGCGCTTCAACGCCGAACTGGCCATAACGATTGATCCAGATGAAACCCGGATTGACCGTGCCGGTTGTCTGGCCCTGGCTTCTCGAGAGCGGAATTTCCACCAGCGGAATCACGTTCGCCAACGGCTGCGGCAGGCCGATGTCGTGCACGTGCTGCTGAAGATACGGCAAGCTGTATTGCACTGTGAAGCCGTAGTTGAACGCGTTCGGCTGCCCTGCCCCTGTTGTCAGCGCCGGGCCGGCTTCACCCGTGATCGCAATCGGCCGCAAATAAGCAAGCGATGCGGGAAGATCGCCCATGCCCTTGCCCGCGTAAATCGTCGGCGAGATCGTCGAAAAGTTGTCCGCGATCGCGCGGCTTCCCGTGCCCCCGAGTTCAGCGTCCACGCCGACCGAGGTCATGAACTCGTGTTCATCGTTGACGTACAGCAGGTACTTCAGACCGACGCCGAAATTGTCGAAGCCACGCGCCTTCGGATTGTTTTGCATCGCGTAGGTACCGTCTACCGACACCGCCAGCCGCGGTGTGATCAGCTTGTCGTACTCGAAATCGAAGGTATTGATGCTTTGATCGCCGGCGTCGCCCGGTAGGCGCTGGTGGCCGTACTCGAGGTTGGCTTCGTCGCCGACACCGGGATCGTCGACGGCCAACGTCGACGGAAAGATGCGATTACCCGCAATCGCGTGAGCACTGGCGAGTGAAGGAGCGAAGAGAAATACGCTGGCGGTAGCCGCAACGAGCGACGCCGCGCGCAGCGGTATCGCGCTGTGCGTTGCCTGGGTTTGCATGGTTCATCCTGTTCATGGGTCGTGACAATGCCGGCGCGCACCTCGACGGGCGGACGTGCAGCAGCATCGCGATGCGGTCATGGCATCGCAACGGTATGACTCGAATCAGGATGCGAACGGAGGGGCGCGGGGCTGCGCGAAGGTGAGCGGCTCGACGCGGCGAACACGTTCGAAGCGGGTCGCAACGGTGTGCTGGACAGCACGGACGGTGACAAAGAACAGCGCCTCGACGCTGGGCACCGCCGGCATGTGGGCGAGCAGACTGCAATAGCCGCAGGCGTCGCCGTCAGACGTAGCTGCGTGTTGAGCGTGTTTGCTGCCGGGGTCGTCCGATGCCTGAACCTGCATGGAGGGCATCGACGACATGCCGCCCATGTCCGGCATGGAAGCCATTGACGGCATCGAGCAATGCTCGCCTCCCATTCCGGCATCACCGCCGTTGTGTGCGGCGAGCGAATGCGAGATCGTTGGCGCGAGCGTGGCCATCAGGATCGCAAACAATCCCAGCCAACTGCCGATCTTCCGATGGAAACGACTCAAGATGCGCCCGGCGACACGATTAGAAGCTGTCGTGGATTATGCCATGGCCTATCGCGTGTCCTGGCCGGCAAGGCGCCGGTTATGCCGAACATTTGGCCGATACGCTGCAGACAGTGGACAATGCCTCATCCCGGCTACCGGCACGGAGTGCCCATGAAAGCGTATCGCCCGCGTCCCCCGCATTTTCCCGGCGATCAGTCGCATGCGGAGTGGCGCGATCACACCTTGCCTTACATCATCGTGGCCGCGCTGATCGTGCTGATCATCACGCTGATCGTCTGGGTGGTCGATCCGGCGCCGCCGAAGACCATCACCATGAGCGCGGGCCCGCACGATAGTTCGTTCCTCGTCACCGCGAATCAGTACAAGAAGATCCTCGCTCGCAACGGCATCACGCTGAAGGTGCTGGAGTCCGATGGCTCGGTGCAGAATCTGGGCCGTCTGCTGGACCCGAAGCAGCATGTCGACCTCGCGCTCGTGCAAGGCGGTGTGGCCGATGGGCGCGATACATCGTCGCTGATGTCGCTCGGCAGCGTTTTTTATATTCCGGTGGTGGTGTTCTATCGCGGCACGGGTATCAGCGATCTTTCAGAACTGGAAGGCAAACGGATTGCAATTGGCCGCGAAGGCAGCGGAACGCGCCTCCTTTCGCTCAAACTGCTGGAAGCAAACGGCATCCAACCAGGCGGCAACACCGTGCTGGTGCCGAGCGACGGCATGCAGGCCGCCACGCAACTCGTGGCGGGCGATGTCGACGCGGCAATCCTCAACGGTGACTCGGCCACGCGCGGCCTGATGCTGCGACTCCTGAAAGTGCCCGGCATCTCAGTGATGGATTTCGACGAAGCCAGCGCCTATACGCGTCTCTTTCCCTACCTCGACGAGATCGACCTGCCGCCCGGCGTGCTGGATCTCAGGCGCAGAATTCCGCCCAACACCATCCATCTGATCAGCCCGACGGTCGAACTCGTGGCCCGGACCGGTCTACATCCGGCGATTTCCGACTTATTGATCGAGGCCGCGCAGGAGGTGCACGGCATGCCGGGGCTGTTGCAGCACGCCGGGGAGTTTCCGAGTCCGGTCGCCCATGAATATCAGGTCAGCGAAGACGCGCAGCGCTACTACAAGACCGGCAAGAGTTTTCTATACCGCACGCTGCCGTTCTGGCTCGCGAGCATCGGCGATCGCACGCTCGTTCTGCTGCTGCCGATGGCGGTGTTGTTGTTTCCGGCGATGCGCCTGATCCCGGCACTGTACCGGTGGCGCGTGCGCTCGCGCATCTATCGCTATTACGGCGCACTGATTGCGATCGAACGCGGCGCACTGGCCGACTCGACCGAGGAGGAACGCAAGCAGCTTTTCGCGGAGCTCGATCATATCGAGGCCTCGCTGAGCCGCTTGCGTATGCCGCTCGCATACGCCGACGCGTTCTATGTGCTGCGCGAGCACGTCGGCTTCGTGAGGGTCCGCCTGGCGGCGGCGCAAGGCAGCCGCCTTTAACAGGGCGGCGGGCCTTTTACGCTTCGGCGGTGGCCGACGGTGCTGCCGGCGGCGTAGTCGATTCAGCAGCCGGGGTATCCGTCGAGGCGACTTGCGGCTCGGTTTCCGCAGCAGCTTGCGGAGTGGCCGCTGCTTGCGCCGCATCATCAACCGAAACGACCGGAATGGCCGATGCAGCAGAAGCATTGGCGGACGCCTCAGCCGACGAGGCCGCTGCTTTCGCCGCGCCCCTGCCCGCACGATGCGCCTGCAGACGCTGCGCGCCGGCCGCTTCCTGCGCCGTCACCTTGCCTGCTTCGCCGCCCGTCAGATCGACGCGAGCGGCGCCTTCAACCAGGCATTTCCAGTAGCGGCTGCCACGGCACCAGGTCTTGATTGCGTCGCGCAACTCGGCTTCGCTCAGCGACAGCTCCTTCGCGTGAACGACGAGATCTTCGAAGATGCCGACCTTCAGCGGCAGCTTGGGCGCCGGATTCTTCGGGAAAACATTCGGGAAGCGCTTTTGCAGTCTCCCGATCGATTTCACCACCGGGTCCACCGGCTTCGCGTCGGCCGCGGGCCTGGCGTCAGCCGCCGGCTTGGCGTCTGTCACTGGTTTGTGACCAGGCGCGGCACGACGCGGCGGCGACGGCTTGCGCGCGGGCTTCGCACCGGGCTTGGCGACCGGCTTGGCCGCAGGCGCAGCTTCGGCGCGTGCCGCGGCCAGTTGCTTCTTCAATTCAGCAAGTTGTTCGAAACCCATAGCGCACAATCAATCGAGAAAGACAGGATTGTAGCAGCGTGTTGAAACATGCTCGTGAGAGGCGGTGAGACGCCGTGCGCTAGCAGTGGCGAACGTTCTGCTGTGGCACGATTAAACTCGATACTTTCCGCCCCTCTTCCCGCTTTCGCATTTCATTGACCGCAAATAAAGCCCGTATTTCATTGCGCTTTTCGAAGGATGGGGCTGAAGATCTGTTTTTTGCCGCAGAGGCAAAAAATTAGCTTTTGACCGCCACAGGCGCCGTCACCTCAACCGCCGTCAGGCCAAAAACCGACACGCACAAGCCGGGCCGGCCGGCGTTGTTACGCAGCGAAAGCTGCAGTTGATGCCGTGCGGCGATCCGGGCCACAATCGCCAGCCCAAGTCCGCTGCCGTCGCCCTGGGCCTCCTCCCCGCGATAAAAGCGGTCGAAAACCCGCTCGATCTCAGCCTCCGGTATCCCGGACCCGCTATCCACGACATCGAATCCCACCCGCTCGGCCGACCGTTTCAGAATCACGTCGACACGCCCACCCCGCGGCGTATGCCGGATCGCATTGTTGATCAGGTTTCCCAACAGGACACTCATCCCGTGCGGCTCCGCCAGCACCGTATAGACATCGTAGTTCGCGCGAGCGTCTTCACACTCGAGCCCGAGATCGATCTCCCCCGTCTCCGCGAGCAGCGAAAAATCGCCGACGACCTGCTCGCCGATCCGGCGCAGACTCACCGGCACCATCGACGTCACCGGATGCGCGTCCTCACGCGCCAGCGTCAACAACTGCTGCACCAGGTGAATGATCCGGTTGACCCGTCCCTCGACGCGCTCCAGCGTTTGCCCCTCGCCCTTTAGCGAGCCGTCACGGGAAGCCGCCTGCAATTGCAGCTTCAGCGCCGCAAGCGGCGAGCGCAACTCATGCGCGGCGTCGGCGATAAAGGTGCGCTGCGCCTGCGAAGCAACGTTCAGACGTTGCAGGAGATCGTTGAGCGCTTGTACCAGCGGCTTGATTTCGACCGGCACGCTGCCGCCCAGATGCAATGGCTCCAGCGAATCGAGCGAACGGGTCGTCAGCGCGCGCGTCAGACCGCCGATCGGCGCCAGTCCCCTTGCCACGACTAGCAGCACCAGCAAGATTGTCACCGGCACCAGCACGCCGAGCGGCCAGAGCGTATGCAGCGCCAGTTGCAGCGCAAGGTCTTCCCGCACGGAGATCGGTTGCGCAACCTGGATATAACGGTCGCGCTGTTCCAACCCGAACGCGCGCCAGTGACTCTCGCCACGCTCGACCGTGCTGAAACCCGCGGGCAAACGCGAGAATACCGGCGCCTGCATCGAGTGATAGATGAGCTTGCCGGAGCGGTCCCAGATTTCGATTACGACCCGGTCGTCGGCCAGATCGCCCAGGTCGGGATTGCGATGCTCGCCGTCTCCCGCACCGGCCAGATTCGACGGCAACGACAGCGCCACGGTACGCAGCTCGTAGTCGAACAGTTCGCCCGCTTCTTCGCGCGCGGTGTGAAAGATGCCGAAGCCGGCCACGCCCGAGGCCGCGGCCAGCCCGAAAATCAGCCAGCCCAGCAGCCAGCGGCGAATCGACGTCATCAGCACCTCTTCAGACGGTAGCCCACGCCGCGCACGGTCACGATCTGCTCCGCGCCGATCTTGCGCCGCAAGCTGTGCACGTGCACTTCGATGGTGTTGCTGCCTACCTCCTCGCCCCAGCCGTATAGCTTCTCTTCCAGCTCAGGCTTGGTGAACACGCGCGTGGGCTCTTCGATCAATGCCTGCAGCAAGGCGAACTCGCGCGGCACGAGCGGCAGCAGTTCGCCGCCTTTGGTGACTTCGTGCGCCGCGGGATCGAGTGTGAGCTCGCCGTGCGCATAGACAGGCTGCTTCTGGCCGGTGCGCCGCCGCAAGAGCGCGCGCACCCGCGCGGCCAGCTCGTCGAGGTCGAATGGTTTGATCAGGTAATCGTCGGCGCCCGCATCGAGGCCGCGAATCCGCTCGTCGACCGCGTCGCGCGCGGTCAGGATGATCACCGGCGCGGCGCCTCCGCTCTTGCGGTAGGCATTGAGCACGTCGATGCCGTCCTTCTTCGGCAAGCCGAGATCGAGCAGCACGAGGTCGTACACGCCGTTGCCCAGCGACAGTTCCGCCGCGCGACCGTCTTCGGCCCAGTCGATCGCGTAGCCCGAGCGGCGCATCGCGCCCAGCACCGTCTCCGCAATCATGTCGTCGTCTTCGACCAGTAGCAGACGCATGGTCTCTCCTCTCTCCAGTTTGCCCGCATTGTCCGGCCCGTTAGCTTAACGCTTCCTTATGCGTCCCTTATGAGACGCTTAAGGGACGCTGAAGCGAGGCTTAGTGTCCGTTAAGCGTTCCTTAAGCACCCCGTCAGCAGAATCGGCACCTGTTTAGCGACATCCGCTCGCGGCTGTCTCACCTTTTGTTCAGGAGCCGGATTTTGCCCGTTTTCAACGCCGCCACAGCGGCACGGTTGCACGTGCTCATGCCGATCTGCGCGATGCTGCTCGGCGGGTGCGCGTGGTATCACCGCGAGCCGCTCGCAGCGCAGGATACGTCGACCTCGGCCCGCTCGCTCGAACGCATCCGGATCGATCCGTCCACCATGCCGCTGCCTGAACTGGCCGCGCATCGCTTCGACCCGTCCGACGGGCTCGACATCGACGAAGTCGCGATGCTCGCCGTGGCGAACAATCCCGACCTGAAGCTGGCCCGTGACGATCTCGGCATCGCCCGGGCTCAGGCCTATTCAGCCGGACTGTTGCCCGACCCGCAACTGAGCGTATCGAGCGATTACCCGGGCGCGGCCGGCGCCACGCGCGCGTTCAATTATGGTCTGAGCATCGATGTGATGGCGATCGTGCTGCGCAGCGCGAACAAACAATCCGCCGACGCGACGGTAGCCAAAACCGATCTCGGGCTGCTGTGGCAGGAATGGCAAATCGTCGCCCAGGCACGGCAGTTGTTCATCAAGACGCGCTTCCAGCAGGACACGCTGCCGCTGCTGCAACAGCAGCGCGACCTCGCTCGCACGCGCTACGAGCGCATGGCCGAAGCGCGCCGCGACGGCAATCTCACCGACGACACGCTGACCGCCGCGCTCACCGCCTACAGCGACGCACGCAAGCAATACACGGACGCCGAGCGCGCCGCGGAACAGACGCATCACGATCTGAACGCGCTGCTCGGCCTCTCGCCGGAGGTGCAGTTGCAGCTCAGCGGCAGTGAAGACGCGACCGAACTGCCCGACGCGACGCTCGACGCAGCGCTGGCCAAACTCGCACAGCGCCGCCCCGATCTGATCGCGCTGCAGGCGGGCTACGAAGCGCAGGAGCAGAAATACCGCGCGGCGATTCTCAGCCAGTTTCCGAGTCTTTCCGTGGGTTTCGTGCGCGCGCGCGACACCTCGAACATCTACACCAGCGGCTTCCAGATCAATCTGAGCCTGCCGATCTTCAACCGCAATCAAGGCAACGTCGCGATCGAAAAAGCGACGCGTCAGCGTCTGCGCGACGAGTATCAGTCGCGCCTGAATCAGGCTTTTGCCGATGTCGCTCATATGCGTGCAGACAGCGTGATTCTCGCGCGACAGTTGCAGCAGACCGAAGCCGCACTGCCCGACGTCGACCTCGCCGCGCAGCATGCAGCAGCAGCCTACGCGCAGCACAATCTCGTGCTCGGTGCCTACACCGATGCAGAAAACGCCGCGCTCACCAAACGTGTCGACGTCGCCACGCTGCGCGAATCGATCGCCGAACAACGCGTCGGCTTGCAGGCGTTGCTGGGCAGCGCGATTCCCGACGCCTTTTCCTCCGCTCAAACCTTCACCGACACTCATGCGAAATAGCCCACTTGCGGCGCGGCGACCGCGCATCGCCGCGTATGCGATTTCTCTCGCCTGCGCTGCATTGATGAGCACCGGCGTGCATGCGGCCGGTGCAGCTAGTGCGTCCACCGGCGACGATGCGGCCGACCAGGCCGTCGTATCCGTGCAGACCGTACGGGTGCAGCGCGCCGTCATCGCGCAACCGGTCCGCGCGTATGGGATCGTCGCGGCGTCCGCGTCGAATCTGACCACGGTTAACCTGCCGTACCTTGCGCGTATCGTACAAATGCGTGTGCAAGCCGGCCAGAGCGTGACACGCGGCACGCCGCTTTTCGTCGTGCAGGCCGACCCTGCCGCGGTGCTCGCCGCCACCCAGGCGAAAAGCGCGGTGGCGCTGGCGCAAGGCGAACTGGCGCGCACGCAATCGTTGTACGACAAAGGGCTCGCCACGCAGTCGCAACTTGCCACGGCCCGCAAGGCTGCCGAAGACGCGCAGCAGGCGCTCGCGGCGCAAAACCAGACAGGTGTCGCGAGCGGCAACAAGATCATCGCTGCGCCGCTCGACGGCGTGGTTTTGCAGATATCGGCGGCACAGGGCGATCAGGTGCAGCCCGGCGCCGCGATCCTGCAACTGGCGGGTGGTAGCGGCAAGGATGCGCGCGCGAATGTGATGCTTGGCGTCGAACCGTCGGACGTCCCTGCTATCCATGCCGGAGACATGGTCACGCTGCACGGCCTGTCTACCTCGCTCGCCAAGGCCGCCGCGGACGGCCGCGTGGTGCTGGTCGGCGCATCGATCGATCAGCAAAGCCAGCTCGTCAACGTCGGCGCGAACGTCCCGCTCGGACAGAGCGCATTCATTCCAGGCACGCGTGTGAGCGCCGATATCGCGACTCGCAGCGGCACGCATTGGGTCGTGCCGCGTGCCGCTGTGCTCAAAGACGACAAAGGCGCGTACGTGTTCCAGATCACGCCGCAAAACAAGGCGCGCCGCGTGGCCGTGGTCACGCAAGTCGAGAACGGCGACCGCTACGGCGTGGACGGCCCGATCGACGCGGCTGAAGGGCTCGTCGTCAGCGGCAACTATGAGTTGAAGGACGGCATGACGGTGCGGGCTGGCGGAGGCGCGCCGCGATGAATTTCGGTCAATGGATGCAGAAGCACCGGCGCTCGCTGCTATTCGTGATCGCGCTGCTGGCGATCGCCGGCGCACTGACCGCGTTTCGTCTGCCGATCTCGCTGTTCCCGAACGTCGCGTTTCCGCGCGCCGTGGTCTCGCTCGACGCGGGCGACCGCCCTGCTGAACAGATGGCCACATTGGTCACGATGCCTGTCGAAGAGGCGCTGCGGCGCGTGCCGAACGTACGCGACGTTGAATCGACTACGAGCCGCGGCTCGGCGGAAATCTCGATCAATTTCGACTGGGGCACCGACATGGCGCAAGCCACGTTGCAGGCGCAGTCGGCCATCAGCGAGATCCTCGCGACGTTGCCGCAAGGCACCTCGATGCAGGTGCGGCGCATGGACCCGACGGTGTTCCCGGTGCTCGCGTATAGCCTGACGTCGAAACAGCAATCGTTGTCGGCGCTGCGCGATCTTGCGCAGTTTCAGATGCGGCCGTTGCTGTCGTCCGTGGAAGGCGTGGCGCGCGTCGAAGTGACGGGTGGCGCGCAGGACGAATTCGAAGTCGCGATCGATCCGGCGCGCCTCGCCGCCTACAAGATCTCGCTCCCGGATGTGTCGAAAGCGATCGGTGCGAGCAACGTGCTGATGGCCACTGGCCGCATCGAGGATCATTACAAGCTGTATCTCGTGATCGCCAACACTACCATCACGCAACTCGATGAACTGCGCAACGTGGTGGTGTCGGCCAACGGCGCGACGCAAATCCGCCTCGGTGACATCGCGACAGTCCGCCAGGGCGTCGTGCCGCAATGGATGCGCGTCACCGCCGACGGCCAGGATGCCGTGCTGCTCAACGTCTATCAGCAGCCGGGTGCGAACAGCGTGGCGATGGCCAAGGCGATCCGCGCGAAGCTCGCTGACTTCCAGCATCAGATGCCGGCGGGCGTGCACCTCTCGAACTGGTACGACCAGAGCGAACTGGTGATCGCCTCGGCGACCAGCGTGCGCGACGCGATCATGATCGGCGTGGTGCTGGCCGCCTTCACGTTGTTTGCCTTCCTGCGCAACTGGAAGATCACCGCAATTGCGGTCGCGCTGGTGCCGGTCGTGATGGCCGCGACGATCCTGCTGCTCGACGTGTTCGGCATGGGCTTCAACATCATGACGCTCGGCGGCATGGCGGCCGCGGTCGGCCTCGTGATCGACGATGCGATCGTGATGATCGAACACATCGTGCGACGCATGCGCGAAGGCGGTGCGCACAAGTTCCATGGCCGCGTGATGGCGGCGGCGCTCGAATTCACCCGGCCGCTTGCCGGGTCGTCGGCGGCGACGCTGATCATTTTCGTGCCGCTCGCGTTTCTGTCGGGCGTAACGGGCGCGTTCTTCAAGGCGCTCTCAGTGACGATGGCAAGCGCCCTGTTCATTTCGTTTCTCGTCACGTGGCTCGCGGTGCCGATTCTGTGCGACCGCTGGCTGAAGCCGAAGGACGCCGAGGAACACAAGGAAACCCGCTTCGCGTCCTGGATGACCCGGCGCTATGGCTTTCTGATCGAGCGCGTCACGGCACGCCCGATTCTCGTGCTGCTCGGCCTGCTGCCGCTAATCGTGGTGGCCGCATTCGCGTTCACGCGTGTGGGCAGCGGCTTCATGCCGAGCATGGACGAAGGCGGCTTCGTGCTCGACTATCACACCGAGCCGGGGACGTCCGTCACGGAAACCGACCGCTTGATGAAGCAGATCGAGGGCATCATCCGAGCGAATCCGAACGTTGCAACTTACTCGCGTCGCACCGGCGCCGGACTCGGCGGCGACCTGAACGAGCCCAACAAGGGCGACTTCTTCGTGCGGCTGAAATCAAGTGGCCGCGAGCCGATCGAAACGGTGATGGAAGAAATCCGTTCCAAGATCGAAACGCAAGTGCCCGGCGTGAATATCGAGCTCGCGCAACTGATGGAGGACCTGATCGGCGACCTGACCGCAGTGCCCCAACCGGTGCAGATAAAAATCTATTCCGACGACCAGAACACACTCGACACCACCGCACGCAAGGTCGCCGCGCAGATCGGCAAGATTCAGGGCGTGGTGGACGTGAACGACGGCATCAATCCGGCAGGCGACGCACTCGAGTTGCACATCCGGCCGGAGGCTGCGGCGGCCGAGGGCATGGACCCACAGTCGATTGCGCAGGCCGTGTCTGACATGGTGGAAGGCAACGTTGCAACGCAATTCCAGACCGGACCGAAGACGGTGGGCGTGCGGGTGCGCGTGGCGGGCGCACTGAAGCTCACCGATACGCAACTGGGGCTGTTGCAGATTCGCGCACCGGACGGCCATCTGTTCGCGCTGAACCGTGTTGCCGATCAGGTGACGGTGACCGGCCAGCCGGAGATCAGCCGCGACAATCTCAAGCGGATGGTGGCGGTGACGGCGCGCATCGACGGCCGCGATCTGGGCTCGACGATCGCGGATGTGCAGAAGGCGCTGAGTGACAAGAGCTTGTTGCCGACTGGCGTGTATTACGAACTGGGCGGCTTGTATCAGCAACAGCAGATTGCTTTCAAGGGTTTGTTGACGGTGTTTGGTGCTGCGATTGCGTTGGTGTTTGGGCTGCTGCTGTTTCTGTACGAGCGTTTCCGGGTTGCGCTGGCGGTGATGGCGATGCCTTTGCTGGCTGCGGGGGCTGTGTTTATTGGGTTGTGGATTACCGGTATCGAGTTGAACATCTCCGCGATGATGGGGATGACGATGATTATCGGTATCGTGACCGAGGTGGCGATTTTTTATGTATCGGAGTTGCAGGGGTTGGTACGGGATGAAGGTATTGAGGTTGAGGAGGCGCTGATCGCGGCTGGGCGGAATCGGTTGCGGCCGATTGCCATGACCACTATCGCGGCCATTCTGGCACTGCTGCCGCTTGCTTTTGCCCTTGGGCAAGGGGCTGCTATGCAGCAGCCTTTGGCGGTTGCTATTATTTCTGGGTTGATTGTGCAGTTGCCGCTGGTGTTGGTGTTGTTGCCTGTTTTGTTGAAGTTGTTGATGAAGAAGGGGCCCATTTGATGGGCTGGTTTTTTGCCTGCGCGGCGCTTTTTGTCAGTGTTCTTGGGGTTTTGGCCTTTTCTTGTTCTGGCTTTGGTGCCTTTCCTTGTTCTGGCTTTGGTGCCTTTCCTTGTTCTGGCTTTGGTGCCTTTCCTTGATTTGTTAGTGGTCTATTAGCGTTGCCCCTGTGCGGGGCGGCACCTACTTCTCTTTGCCGGCTGCAAAGAGAAGTAGGCAAGAGAAAGCAGCTCAAACCGCTCATGCTAAGTGGGGCCCGTGGTCTGCTGCGGGTAGTGGTGCATCTGGAATCTGTGCTCGTGCCCCTGCATATGCCAGTGACAAGGGCGTCATTCTTCCGGCGGCGCTGTGCGCGCCGAAGAGCACTTCACAAAACCACCCTCTACGTTTTGACGGCCACGCCGCGCCAACGGGTTGTGGCTCGTCATTGCACGTCCACGGCCACCGCGACGTGATTGCAGCACACCGAAAAATCATTTGAAGTGGGGGTTGCCGGGTGAGTGCAGGAGCGCGTCGCCGAGGCGAAGCCGAGGCCCCCGCTACGCCAACCGAAGCCCCTGGTTTCCCATGCAGACCCGTCCGCGACGCACGCAGTGCGGAGTGGGAGCTGATGACTCCTTTGTCACTAATGCCGAATGTGCGAGAACACGGATTCCAGATGCACCACTACCCGCAGCAGACCACGGGACCCACTTAGTATTAGCGGTTTAAGCCGCTTTCTTTTGCCTACTTTTCTTTGCGGCATGCAAAGAAAAGTAGGTGCCGCCCCGCACAGGGGCAACGCTAATAGACCACTAACAATGCAAGGAAAGGCACCAAAGCCAGAAGCACGGACAGCAAGCGCCGCGCAGGCAGAAAAAATCAAACGCTGAACACATCCCCAAATCCACCCACCCTAGCCCCCAAATGCCGAATCGCATCGGCAACCCTTGGCGACAACAGCGCCTCTAACTCATCGGCGTGCCGATAATCCCTCATCCCATGACTCAAAACCCGATCACCCGCAAACGCCGGGTGACAATAAATCTCCCCCACCCCATGCGGCAAATCGGCAAGCGCAGCAAGCCACACCCCCTCATCCATCCGACCACTATTAGCAATCCCAACAACATAATCGTTGTGCACGACCCCAGCCCGATCCAACCTGGCCCGTACCCATGAAATCCACGGCCGCAACCACAGCGGCGTACCAACCTCGAACGGCAAGCGCACCGCCCGCATCCCGTACTCGCGGCCGATCTCCAGAATCAACTCAAGCACCGTCGGATGCAAATGAAAATGCTTGTGCGTGTTGACGTGGTCGAGCGCCAACCCCGTCCTCGCAAAAGCGTCGAACTGCGCGCGAATCTCTTGCGCCAGCTGTTTGCGAACGTGCGGTAAAAAGAAAAACCGCACCCCATCCCGCACCATGTTGTCGCCAAAGCGGCCATGCTCGTCGAGCAATGCGGCAATCCCCGCACGCGGCGTGACCGCATCGCCGTCGGCCAGCACCAGATGCAGACCAACTCGCAACCCCGGGAGTTCGCGAGCACGCGCCACCGCATCGGCTGCTGCAGGCGCGCCGATCATCAGGCTCGCGGCTGTCAACACGCCGTGCCGGTGCGCCTGCTCGACCGCCAGATTTACCCGTGGATGCAGGCCGAAATCGTCGGCAGTAACGATCAGGCCGCGCGGCTCAGCCACCATCCGAAGTCTCCATGACATCCATCACACCCAATGCCTTCGCGTGCGTCGTCGACGCAGAAGCCTCAACCGGCACGCGTGCACCGCGCCACACCACATGCGAGCCAAACGCGCCCGCGAGCCATTGCGATGCCAGCAAGGTATCGCGCAACGGCACGAGCGGCAAGTCGTGCCAGAAAGTACGTTCGTGACGCGCGGAACGCAGATGCAGCAGCATGCGCGCGGCAAAACCGACCACCGTCCCGGCGCCGCTCACCAGCGCCGCCCACAGATGCACGCCGCCGGACGGTCCGCTCGCGAGACTGCCGGTGAGCCACGCGCCGACCAGGAGCCACGGCGTCGGAAACGTGATGAACAGAAATGCAAAGCCAAGCGGGTTCACCGAGCGGATCGTGCGCAGCCAACGCGTCTCACGCTGCCACAAGGCGGAAAAAGTCGGCTCGATGACGTCGGTGGCCACCATCACGCGCGAAAGTACCGTGCTCAGGCCGAGCGCGCGCACGTGTTCCGCAAGCCAGTAATCATCCGCGAGGCAGTTTTTCAGCGCGTTGAAACCGCCGATGCGCTCGAGCGTCGCGCGGCGTAAGGCAAGCGTCGCGCCGAAACCGAAGCGGCGCGACCCGGCCGCATGCGCGACCCGCACCGACGGCGCGAACCACTCGTTGATGAAGAGCGCGCCGACCCGCGGCCAGAAACCGCCGACGCCTTGCGCCACGTAGAGACAGGTCACCACCCCCACGCGCGGATCGGCGAGCGGCGCCGCCACGGTGTCGAGATAGTCGGATTCGACTGCGATGTCGCTATCCGCGATCACGATCACGTCATGGCGCGCCCGCCCCGCCATGTTGATCAGATTGCTGACCTTGAGATTGCTGCCGTGCACGCGTGTATCGACGGCAAGTTCGATGTCGTGCATCGGATAGGCGGCCTGCAAACGGCGCACCACGGCGATGGCGGGATCTTCCGGCGACGAGACACCGAGTACGAGCTGGAAATGCCCGTGGTGCTGGTCGCAGAAGGTTCTGAGATTTTCGTAGAGACGCGGCTCAGCGCCGCACAGCGGCTTGAGCACGCTAACGCCGACATTCGTGAAAGGAGGCAGGGAATGCGAAGCCCGCGCACCAGCCGGGATGCTAGCGACCCTCGCTCGCACCCCGCGGCGCACCGCGAAGAACGGCATCGCCACCGCGGCCAGCATCGCATAGAGCGAGGCCGAGACGCAGCCTGATAACAGGATCCATTGGCATGCTGTCAATGCGTGCGCCGCCATCGCCTGTTGCCGTCAGTGCCCGGCGAGCACGAATGGTTTGCCGGTAAAGCGTAGATGAAGAACGACGAACCAGCGCCGCGGACAGTCCGCTTCAATCAACACGGGCCGGCCGGCAGACGTGGCGTAGTGGCCCTGAATGGCGAGATTGAAAGCGGCCTGCGCGAATTGGCGCATCACGATGACGCCGCTTACGATCAGCGCGAGAGCAAGCACCTGAAACCCCGCGGAACTGAAAACCTGCTGCGAAACCGGCAGAACCAGCAGTGCCAGCAAGGCGAGCACTTCGGTACCCATGGCCGTGAGCGAAGCCGCCATCAGATGGGCCCGCAGCATGTCGGTGGTGACTGGCTTCATGGCGTGGTCCGTGACCTGAGGGAACGCGCGGCATCATGCAGTGACGCGATTCGCCGGCACATGCACCGGTGAAACGCGCCGACAGAGGCGCCAACCGTACATTCCATCGATGTGCTTACGATTAAGTTGCGATGATCTGACAACATGACGTAGTTTCGCGTGCTTATATCGGCCGCGCGACAGTAACCTGCTGAGGGGCGATAGTAGCGATTCAAGCTGAAGGAAACCTTAAGGAAGAAAGAGGTATAAAGCGCCCAACGAACATGATCGCTACACTTCGGGTGTGTGACTTGGCGCTTGCTTAAAAACTGTCGCCGCTATGCAATAGATATCAAACGGAATCTCTCCCCATGCGCGTACTCCTCGTAGAAGACGACGACCTGATCGGCTGCGGTATTGAAGCGGGACTGCGTCAAGCCGGTTTCACTGTCGATTGGGCTCGTGACGGCCACAAGGCCAGCCTCGCCCTCGACACCACCGCCTATGCGCTGGTCCTGCTCGATCTCGGTTTGCCCAGGGTGTCGGGTATGGAACTGTTGAAACGACTGCGCGACGCCGGTAAGGACGTGCCGGTGCTCGTGCTGACCGCCAAGGGCACGGTGGTTGATCGCGTCGGCGGCCTCGAAGCGGGTGCCGACGACTACCTCGGCAAGCCCTTCGACCTGACCGAGCTGATTGCCCGTTGCCGGGCCCTGCTGCGCCGCGCGCAGGGGCGTAGCGTCGAGGTGATCCGCTATCAGGATCTGACGGTCAATCCCACCGCGCAAACCGTCGAAATCGGCAATACGCGCGTGCCCCTCACCTCGCGCGAATGGGCCATCCTGATGCAGTTGCTGACCAATCAGGGCATTCCCCAGTCGCGCTCGCGCCTCGAAGAGAGTTTGTATGGATGGCAGGAAGAAATCGAGAGCAATGCGATCGAGGTCCATGTGTCCAACCTGCGCAAAAAACTCGGCGCCAAGCTGATCAGAACCGTGCGTAATATCGGCTACGTAGTGGAGAAAACGTAATGTCGGCATCGATACGCCGCCGTCTGATGATGCTGGTGCTAACCAGCATCGTGCTGATCTGGGGCATCGCGCTGATCTCGAGCTATCGTCAGGCAACGCGCGAAGTCGCCGAATGGGAAGAAGCCCGCCTCGCGGAGCT
Source organism: Paraburkholderia sediminicola (assembly GCF_046026675.1). Taxonomy (GTDB): domain Bacteria; phylum Pseudomonadota; class Gammaproteobacteria; order Burkholderiales; family Burkholderiaceae; genus Paraburkholderia; species Paraburkholderia sediminicola_F. Next base: position 2,273,199 of record NZ_JAQQEY010000001.1, read on the forward strand.
CGCGCAAATCCTCGCGCTGCTCGACGAGCACAATCTGACCACGCTGGCCAATGCGCGCATCGACGTGCGCGAAGAAGAAAAAGGCGGCGAACCCGGCGCGAACGATAGCGACGACGACGATTCCTTGCCACGCGACGCGCTATTTCAGGTGCGCAGCGCGAACGGCGAGGTGCTGGCGGGCAGCCCGCAATTGCGCGCGCTGCAAGCATGGGATTTGCCGGTGCCGCCCGTAAGCGGCGCGCAAAACATGACGCTGGGTGGCCAGATATGGCACACGTTCACCTTGCGCGATACTGCGCTCGGCCACACGGTGCGCGTGTTCGAACCGGCCAATACCCGCAGCGATCTGGTGAGCGGCGTCGCGAGCCGGATCGCCCGCCCTACGCTGATCGCGCTGCCGGTGCTGGCGCTGCTGGTGTGGTTCAGCATCGGCTGGAGTCTGGTGCCGCTCAAGGTCCTGTCCGGCGCCATTCGCGCGCGCGATATCAACCGGCTGGAACCTGTCGATATTGGCCGCGCGCCGACCGAGGTGCGCCCGCTCGTCGACGCGATCAATCTGGTGCTGTCGCGCTTGCGGCACTCTATCGAACGCGAGCGCGCGTTTACCGCCGACGCGGCGCATGAGCTGAAAACGCCGCTTGCCGCTATCAAGGTGCAAGCGCAAGTCGCACTGGCCGAACCGGACACAGCGCTACAGCGGGTGGCGATGGAACGCGTGGTGCAAGGCGTCGATCGCAGCGCGCGGCTCGCGGAGCAGTTGCTGCTGCTCGCGCGTCTGGATGCGCACGAAACGCTCGCCACATCGCCACTCAGGCCCGCGGCCGTGGCGAAAGACGCGCTGCTTGCCAACGATCGCAATGCGCAGCAAAAGAACATTCGCGTGACGCTCACTGGCGACATGCGCGCCGAGATCAATGCGGAGCCCGTACTGATGGGCATCCTGCTCGACAATCTGCTCGATAACGCGATCAAGTATGGACGCACCGGCGGCAGCATCGAGGTCGCCGTGCAGCATGACGCCGGCCGGGTGCAGCTCACCGTGCGCGACGACGGCCCCGGTGTCGCGCCCAGCGATCTCGCACGCCTGACCAACCGGTTTTTCCGCGCCACCGGCAATCAGGCCACCGGCAGCGGACTGGGCCTCTCGATCGTCGCGCGAATCGCGGAGCATTTCGGTGCGAGCCTGCATCTCGGCGCGGGCGTCGGCGAGCACGGCCTCGCAGTGCAAGTGTCGTTTCCTGCTTATGCGGGCGCGGAATAATGAAGGCGTTGTACTAACGCTGGCTGGCTTCGCCCACGACCGCCCGCCCTGCCGGTTCGGCCCGCTTCGGCTCGCGATTGGCCGACTCGGCAAACTGCCACGCAATGAGCCCGGGCACGAAGATCAGCAGATCGCGAATGCGCCGCGCGCCGGCGAGCGCGAGGCAAATCGAAGGATCGAGCCCCAGCGCACCGCCGATCAGAATGAAACCGCCCTCCTGCACGCCCAGACCGCCCGGCACGAAGAAAGCCGCACTGCTGATCGCCTGGATCAGCGATTCGATCACCACCGCTTCGACCAGCGTGACGTGCACACCGAGAAAATACAGCGCAAGCCAGATTTCGAGCGACGTCAGGATGCACTGCAGCGGTTGCCAGAAAAACAGATAGCGCAGCACCACGCCGCGCCGGCGCCAGATCAGCTTGATGGCCTGGTCGATCTGGGCCGATTGTCCGACGAGCGTGGCGAGCTTGCCGCTCGTCATCCGATTGAGCGCACGCGTGATGCGCTCGAACGGGTTCGCATGCTGCACGAGTGCGAACAGCATCAGCAGCGGCGTGAGCACCACCACGCCCCACGCCAGTTGCCCGGCGAGCCGTAGTGTGTCGGAGTGCGCATTGGCGAACAGAAAACCGATGCCAACCATCGTGAACAGCAACTGGCTGATCACGGTGAGCTGCATATCGACGATGATGCTGCCGACCGCCGTAGACGGCCGCACGCCCCAGCGCCTGAGCATCCGGAACGACACCACCTCGCCGCCGATACGTGCCACCGGCAACATGCAATTAACGGCTTCGCGCACCCAGACCAGGTGCAGCATATTGGCAATGCCGGGTCGGTTCGCACCGCGAATCAGCGAGCGCCAGTCGCAGGCATTGGCGATCATCGGCAGCACGTGCGCGATCGCCGCCAGAAAGAGGCCGGCGCCCGCCGCGCGCAGTGCGCCGAGTACGGCGCCGGGATTGTCCTGCCAGACCAGCCACAGTGACACCAGCAAGCCGGCAAGCGCGGCGAAGCGGCCGAGATGCTTCATCATGCGGCCGCCCTTCGCGCGTGCTTCAAGCACGCTGCATCGTCCTCGCCACCATCTTCCGGATACCCGCGCATCATTGCTTACCCAGCCTGCTGTTCATCCGTCATTCCGTCCTGCGCCGCCGACAACAGGCCGTCGCCATCCACCTTGAAACTGAAACCGCGCCAGATCACGCGCGAGGACCAGAAGCTCGCCACGAAAATCGAAAACGATACGATATCCCATAACGGCAGCAGCCATAGGTCGCGATGCGCCTGCTGCAACGCGCGATCGGACAGCAGCTTCAATGCGAGTCGGGCGCAGACGGCGACCAGCGCAAGCGACCACGCCCACCACGCGCCGCCCGAGAACGCGACGGCGAGCAGCGCGAAGGCAAGCGGAAAAATCAGCACCGAGCCGAGGTGGCCGAGCGGATCGATGCTGCGGATCGTGCGGCTCCAGCGCAATTCATGCGCAATCAGTTTCGCCGCGCTGTTTTCAACGCAGGCATGCGAGATCGTGAACGGCGGAATCACCACTTTCTCGCCGATCATGCGCACAGCTTCGCCGATCGCGTGATCCTCGGCCAGGTGTTGCACGAACGGCGTGAAGCCGCCAATTTTTTCCAGCGTATCGCGTCGCATCGCAATGCTCTGCCCGAAGCAAGGGCGCGCGAGACCCAGCGCAAGCCCCGTCACCACGCCGGGCAGGAACTGATAGTTAGTCGCCTTGGCCGACAGTCTCGGCCAGAAACCAGGATCGGGCGCACCGCGATACACGCAGGTGACGAGACCGACGCCGGGCTTCTGCAATTCACCGATCACATTGCGCAGATACTCCGGCCCGACGTTCACATCGCTGTCGGCGAACACCAGCACGTCGTGCTGGGCCTGCGGCAGCATATTGAGGATGTTGCTAATCTTGCGGTTCGGACCGTACAGGCGTGCGTCGGCGACCACCGTGATGTCCGCTTCCGGATGCAGCCGCCGCAGATCGTCGACGGTTTGCAAGGCGGGGTCGGCCGAATCGTGCACGCCGAACAGGAATTGCACGGGGCCGGGATAGTCCTGCTGACAGAAACTCGACAGGTTGGTGAGCAACGCCCACTCGTTGCCGTGCAACGGTTTGACGATCGTGACCGGCGGAAAACTGGTCGGCTCGGATACCGCTCTCGCAAAAAACCGGCCGATCAGAGCGCTCGCTAACACCGTGTAGGCGATGCCAAAAGCCGCACCCGCCGCACACGCATAGGCAAGCGTGACGGCGAGCATATGCACGGCGCTCACGCCTGGTGGGCGCGCAGGAAGCGGAAGAATTCGACGCCTTCACGCAGGCGCCGTTTCATCATGTCCCAACTCGTTAGCATCTCGCGCAGAATTTCCCAGATTTTCGACGGACGGAAATAAAAGCGCTTATAGAAGTTTTCGAGCTGGTGGTAAATCTCGTCACGCGACAAATGCGGATAGCCGATCGCCGCGACCTGTACCCCCGACTTACTGACGAGGTTGATGACCTTGTTCTCTTCCAGCCATCCGTTCTCGACCGCCTGGTTGTAGAGCGTCGTGCCGGGATACGGAGCGGCGAGCGACACCTGGATCGTAAGGGGATTGATCTCTTTCGCGTACTCGATGGTCTTCTGAATTGTTTCCTGAGTCTCGCCCGGCAAACCAAGAATGAAGGTGCCGTGAATCTTGATGCGGAGCTTGCGGCAATCCGCGCTGAAACGGCGCGCGATGTCGGTGCGCAGGCCCTTCTTGATGTTCAGCAGGATCTGGTCGTCGCCGGATTCGTAACCCACCAGCAGCAGCCGCAAGCCGTTTTCCTTCATGATCTTCAGCGTCGCATAAGGCACGTTTGCCTTCGCATTGCATGACCATGTCACGCCCAACTTGCCCATCCCGCGAGCGATTTCCTCTGCGCGCGGCTTGAAGTCTGTGAAGGTGTCGTCGTCGAACATGATCTCCTTGACTTCAGGCATGTTGTCGCGAATCCACTTCACTTCTTCCAGTACGTTCTCGACCGAGCGGGTGCGATAACGATGGCCGCCGACTGTTTGCGGCCACAGGCAGAAAGTGCACTTCGAGCGGCAACCGCGGCCCGTATAAATAGACACGTACGGGTGCTTCAGGTACCCGTTGAAGTAATTCTCGATCTTCAGGTCGCGCTTGTAGACCGGCGCCACAAAGGGCAACTCGTCCATGTTCTCGAGGATCGGGCGTGCTTCATTGTGCTCGATCGAGCCGTCGCGGCCGCGATAGCTCAGACCTTTGATCTGCTCGAATGGCTTGCCTTCGGCGATTTCCTGACAGGTAAAATCGAATTCTTCGCGGCAAACGAAATCGATCGCATCACTCGCGATCAGCGAATTGTGCGGGTCGACCGCGACCTTCGCGCCGACCATGCCGATCAGGACCGAAGGATTGCGTTTCTTCAACTGTTCGGCAAAAAAAGCGTCGGTGGGAAATGACGGCGTGCTGGTATGGATGACCACCAGCTCGTACTGCTGCGCAATGTCGAGTGATGCGTCGACGGACAAGCCGTCGGCGGGAGCATCGAGCACGCGGCTATCGGGAATGAGTGCGGCGGGCTGTGCGAGCCACGTCGGATACCAGAACGAGCGGACTTCGCGCTTGTTTTGGTAGCGCGAACCCGCGCCACCATCGAAACCGTCAAATGACGGTGCCTGCAAGAACAGGGTTTTCATGGATGCTCCAACGAACCTTGATTGGCACTTTCGGTTTTCTTTCGGAAAACTATCGGAACGTTTGCCCGCGGCGATACGCGCGGGGCACAGGTAATCGCGCAAATACTACGGAGCAAAGCTGAAGGAAACCTTAAGGAAAATACTCCCGGTCCGCCCACCTGCGCGTGCGGACCGGTCACTGCTTTTACACCGGCTTGATATCCGCCGCCTGCTTGCCCTTCGGTCCTTGCTTGATTTCGAAGCTGACCTTCTGGTTTTCCTGCAGCGATTTGAACCCTTCGCTGCGAATTTCCGAGAAATGGGCAAACAGATCCTCGCCACCGTCGTCCGGTGTGATAAAGCCAAAGCCCTTTGCGTCATTGAACCACTTCACTGTACCGGTTGGCATGTCGATTCCTCGTTTGCACCTTGGTTGATTGGGTTGCATTCACCGGCTCCCGCCGGTTCCTGCTACTGCTGCTTGACTTTACGCCTGTTTGCGCGGCGCCGCTCAGGTAGCCGTTTCTGCGCCGCGGCAATCGGAGTAGCAAAGCCCGTGCCGACCGCCGCCCGTGGGGCCAGCGCCGATGCGATTGCGCGCAATCAGATAAGATGATTGGTATCGGCAGTCCATCCTTGGCCGCGCAGCGTCAGCCCAATGCATCACGACCGCGCGACCTATCGTTCTCCCCACTTACAGGAACCCAGCATGGCCACCTCGAGCTATACCGACACCCGTCTTCTGATCAACGGCGAATGGTGCGACGCAGCCAGCGGCAAAACCCTCGACGTCATCAATCCCGCCACTGGCAAGCCCATCGGCAAGGTGGCTCACGCCGGTATCCCTGATCTGGATCGCGCGCTGGCCGCCGCACAGCGCGGTTTCGAAGCCTGGCGCAAGATTCCGGCCAACGAACGCGCCACCACCATGCGCAAGGCCGCCGCGCTGGTGCGCGAACGGGCCTCCGACATCGCCCGCCTGATGACGCAGGAACAGGGCAAGCCGTTCGCCGAGGCGCGCGTCGAAGTGCTGTCCGCGGCAGACATCATCGAATGGTTCGCCGACGAAGGCCGCCGCGTCTACGGTCGGGTCGTCCCGCCGCGCAATCTGGCGGTGCAGCAAACGGTGCTCAAGGAGCCGATCGGCCCGGTGGCGGCCTTCACGCCGTGGAATTTCCCGGTCAATCAGGTTGTGCGCAAGCTGAGCGCGGCGCTCGCGTGCGGCTGCTCATTCCTCGTCAAGGCACCGGAAGAAACCCCGGCGTCGCCGGCGGCGCTGCTGCAGGCGTTCGTTGAGGCCGGCGTGCCGGCCGGTACGGTCGGCCTCGTGTTCGGCGATCCGGCGGAGATTTCCAGCTACCTGATTGCGCATCCGGTGATCCGCAAGGTCACGTTCACCGGCTCGACGCCGGTCGGCAAGCAGCTGGCCGCGCTGGCCGGCACGCACATGAAGCGCGCGACGATGGAACTGGGCGGTCATGCGCCTGTGATCGTGGCGGAAGACGCCGACGTGGCGCTGGCCATCAAGGCCGCGGGCGCCGCGAAGTTCCGCAACGCGGGCCAGGTCTGCATCTCGCCGACGCGCTTTCTGGTGCACAACAGCGTCCGCGAGGAGTTCGCCGCGGCGCTCGTCAAGCATGCTGAAGGCCTCAAGCTCGGCGACGGTCTGGCGGAAGGCACAACGATCGGACCGCTCGCCAATGCGCGCCGTCTGACCGCGATGAGCAAGGTGCTCGACGACGCGCGCAAAACCGGCGCGAAGGTCGAGACGGGCGGCGAACGCGTGGGCTCGGAGGGCAACTTCTTCGCGCCGACCGTGCTGACCAACGTGTCGCTCGACTCGGACGTGTTCAACAACGAGCCGTTCGGCCCGATCGCCGCGATCCGCGGTTTCGACACGCTCGAAGAAGCGATCGCCGAGGCGAACCGTCTGCCGTTTGGTCTCGCGGGTTACGCGTTCACGAAGTCATTCCGCAACGTGCATCTGCTGTCGCAACAGATGGAAGTCGGCATGCTGTGGATCAACCAGCCCGCCACGCCCTGGCCGGAAATGCCGTTTGGCGGCGTGAAGGATTCGGGCTATGGGTCGGAAGGGGGTCCGGAAGCCATGGAAGGCTATCTGGTCACCAAGTCGGTTTCTGTGACCGCGGCTTAAAACGCCGAAAGCCGTCGTCAGGCTTTCGGTTCAGGGCGAGGTTTCTGACTTCGCCAGCTTGATTGGTTGCTGTGCCAGGTCCGCGAGCGCTCGTTCGCGGACTTTTTTTGTTTATTGCGACTTCCCCCTCACGTTCCTCACATTCCTCACGTCATGCAACCCACACTGATCGGACAGGCCGTCGAACTCAGGCCACTTCAACAGGAACACGCCCAGGCATTGCTCGACGCCGCCGCGGACGGGCAATTGTGGAATATGAAGCTGACCGTGGTGCCAGGTCCTGAAACGGTCGGCAGCTATATCGCAACCGCACTCGACGGGCGTGCAGCCGCCACCGTGATGCCGTTTGTGATCGTGCGGCGCGATACCGGCGCGATTGTCGGCAGCACGCGGTTCTGGAAAATCGATCGGGTGAACCGGAAGCTGGAAATCGGCCACACGTGGCTAGGCGAATCGGTGCAGTGCTCGGCGGCGAATACCGAGGCGAAGTACCTACTGCTGAGTCATGCGTTCGAAGCGATGCGGTGCGTGCGCGTGCAGTTCACGACCGACGAGCTCAACGAGAAATCAAGAGCGGCGATTCTGCGGATCGGCGCGAAACAGGAAGGGATTGTCCGGCACGAGCGGATCATGCCGGATGGGCGCAAGCGCAATTCGGTGCGCTTTAGCATCATCGATGAGGAGTGGGCGGAGGTTAAGGCGATGTTGGAGAGGAAGCTGGGGCGGTGATTCCCCGCCTCACGTGACTCGCTTCACTTCGTCGCGTTGAGGCGCAAACCGGCCGCCCCACCCCTTCAAACGTGCACGTCCCGCTCATTGAGCGGCTGCGGTGGCGTCGTCGCTGCCGCAAACTCCTCACGCAATGCATCGCGTGCATGATGCCGGCGCACCCATAGCGCGGTCAGAATCGGCACCAGAATCGCGGTCACGAGACACGCCGTCGCGACCATTGCCGTCGCAGCCGGCACCAGCGGCTTGAAGCGCGGAATCATCTCGCCGATGATCGCCGGATTCGCCACCGCGGCCCCCGCTGTCGACGAAGCCGCCAACCCCGCCGCCCCATTGCCGCCCGCGATCCAGCGATCCGCGAGGATCAGCGGAATGCCCGTCACGACGATCACCCCGAGACCCAGCACGATGCCCGGCAAGCCGCTCGTGACGATCACATTCAGGTCGATACCGTTGCCGAGCGCGAAGCCGAAAAACGGAATCAGCGGATGCACGCAGCGGCCAAAGAACTCGCGCAGCTCGCTGTCCAGGTTACCCAACGCGAAGCCGATCAGGAACGGCAGCACCGCGCCGACGAACAGCCGCGGCTCGAAGAACGCGACGCCCGTCGCGCCGAGGATGATCATGCTGACGAGCGGCCCCGATTCGATCGACATCAGGACGAACGCGCCCGCCTCTTCCTTGCTGCCGTATTGCTGCATCACGGCTGCATAGAGACCACCGTTGGTCATATCCATCGACGTCGTGATCGCGAGCACCGAGAGACCGGCGAACAGGCCCGCCTTGACGCCGTCGATCGGAATGAAGTGCGAAGCAACGATCGTTGCAATCCACGCCACCACCATTTTGGTCACGAGCAGCGTGCCTGACTTGCGCAGCACGACGCCGGTTGCCCGCAGGTCAATCGTCGCGCCCATGCAGAAGAACCACACCGCCAGAATCGGCACGGTGCCGGTAATCAAGCCATTGGTGAACGACCCGAGGTACTTCCCTCCGCCCGGCGCAAACGTGTGGACACAGGCGCCGAGCAGCAACGGCACCAGCATCAGGCCGCCTGGAATGCGGTCGATGGCCTTCTTGAGCTTCATGCCTCCTCCATGGACTTTGCGTCCAGTTGCCGGGTGGATTACCCGATTAATGTCCCGTTCTTGCGCCGGGCGTCTCCCCTTTCGGCGCAATATAGCATCGCGATAGGAACAACGTTCCGTTTTTGATAGACTTCCTGATCATCGTTTACCCGGATGTCATCCAGAAGGCTTGCCACGCTTGATGTGGCATTGCAATATTTTCGGACCGATGTTCCACATTTAAAATTCTGCGCTACAGTCGATAACAGAACGCCGTCGTAAAACGGCACGGCACGACACCCCATCCGATCGGAGGCAAGAACAATGGAAGTGAGACAGAGCATCAACAGCGAGCACGCGAAGACGCTTGATACCGCCGGGCTGCGCAAGCAGTTCCTAGTCGAAGACGTGTTCGAACGCGACGCGCTGCGGCTCACGTACAGCCATATCGATCGCATCATCGTAGGCGGCGTGTGGCCGGCAACGCACGCGGTCGAGGTGCCCACTTCGCTCGGCAAGGCGATCGGCGTCGGCTATCTGCTGGAGCGTCGCGAGCTGGGCGCGATCAACATCGGCGGCGATGGCTGGGTCGATGTGGACGGCACGCGCTATACGGTGCGTAACGAAGAGGCGATCTACATCGGCAAGGGCAAACAGGCCGTCGCGTTCGGCAGCGACGATGCGGCGCGCCCCGCGAAGTTCTACCTGAACTGCGCGCCCGCGCACGAGTCGCATCCCACCCGCACCATCTCGCTCGCACAAGTGTCGCCCGAAACGCTCGGCGACCCCGCCACGAGCAATCGCCGCACCATCTACAAGTTCATCGTTCCCGAGGTGCTGCCCACCTGCCAGCTTTCGATGGGCATGACCAAGCTCGAACCGGGCAACCTCTGGAACACGATGCCGTGCCACACGCACGAGCGTCGCATGGAGGTGTACTTCTATTTCAACGTGGCAGACGACGCGGCCGTCTTCCACATGATGGGCGAACCGAACCAAACTCGGCACATCCTCGTACATAACGAGCAGGCCGTGATCTCGCCGAGCTGGTCGATTCACTCGGGCGTCGGCACGCGTGCGTACACGTTCATCTGGGGCATGGTCGGCGAGAACCAGGTGTTCAGCGACATGGACCACATTGCGGTGCGCGATCTGCGTTGACGGCACGCATGCTCCCATCCCGGACAGCAGATACCTCAACGGCACCGAGGACGACATAGGAACCTACACACAGTGAACAGCTTCGATCTGACCGGTAAGGTCGCCATCGTCACCGGCAGCAATACGGGCCTCGGTGCGGGCATGGCCATCGCGCTCGCCACGGCCGGCTGCGACATCGTCGGCGTGAGCCGCGCGGACGCCGGCGATACAGCCGCCCACGTCGAAGCAACGGGACGCCGCTTCGCGGATGTGCGCGCCGACCTCGCCTCGATCACCCCGGTCAACGACATCGTGCGCGCCGCAGTCGAAGCGTTCGGCCGTGTCGACGTGCTCGTGAACAACGCGGGCATCATCCGCCGCGAGGACGCGCTCGACTTCAGCGAAGACGACTGGGACGCCGTCATGGACGTCAACCTGAAAAGCGTCTTCTTTCTTTCGCAGGCGGTGGCACGGCAGTTCGTGAAACAGGCAAGCGGCGGCAAGATCATCAACGTCGCGTCGATGCTGTCGTTTCAGGGTGGCATCCGCGTGGCGTCGTATACGGCGTCGAAAAGTGGCGTGCTCGGTCTCACGCGGCTGCTCGCGAACGAGTGGGCCGCGCAAGGCGTCAACGTGAACGCGATCGCGCCGGGCTACATGGCCACCGCGAACACGGCGGCGCTACGCGGCGACGCGCAGCGTAACGATGAAATCGTCGGACGTATTCCGGCGGGCCGCTGGGGCACGCCGGCGGATCTCGCGGGACCGGTCGTGTTCCTCGCGTCGTCCGCGTCGGACTATGTGCACGGCCATACGCTTGCCGTGGACGGTGGCTGGCTCGCGCGCTAGCGTGACGGCAGCAGAGAGGTCACGCGGCTCGCGTGACGCGGTATGCTCTCGGCACTGAGGGCGATCGGCATCCGGCAGTGAGCGGACTTTGATCGGTTTGGCATCAACAGGGAATGACGGACATGGCAGCAATGGGCAAGCAGCGCAAGGACGACGACGTACCCATGCAGGAAGCGGATAGCGCGGGCGGCGTGGCTGGCGACAGAGGTGAATCGGCCTCATCGATTGGCCGGGTCTTCGCGATTCTTGGCGCAATCGGCGATAGCAGTCAGATCGGCATCAGCGAATTGTCGCAACGGCTCGGCATGTCGAAGACCACCGTGCACCGCGTGATCCAGACGCTGAAAGCGCTCGGCTATGTGACGCAGGAAGTCGAAACCGAGCGCTACCGGTTGACGATCCGCCTGTTCGAACTCGGCGCGAAGGCGCTGGAAAGCGTCGATCTCGTACGCGAGGCCGATGTCGAGATGCGCCGCATCGGCCAGGTCACGCGCGAGGCGGTCCACCTCGGCGCGTTCGACGAAGACGCCATCATCTACGTCCATAAGATCGACGCGGATTACGGGCTGCGCATGCAGTCGCGAATCGGCCGCCGTAATCCCCTGCACAGCACGGCGATCGGCAAGGTGCTGCTTGCGTGGATGGACCCGGCCGAAGCGCGCGAAATACTCTCGCATGTCGAATTTCGCAAGTCGACGCAAAAGTCGCTCGCCTGTGCGGACGCAGTGTTGAGCATCCTGCCGCGCGTGCGCGAGCAAGGCTACGGCGAGGACAACGAGGAACAGGAGGAAGGGCTGCAGTGTCTCGCGGTGCCGGTGTTCGACCGCTTCGGCCGCGTGATTGCAGGCCTGTCGATTTCGTTTCCGACGATGCGCTGCGGCGCCGACACGAAATCGCACTACGTCGCGCTACTCAAGGAATCGGGGCTCGCGATCTCGACGCGGCTCGGCTATCGCGAAGCAACGGCGCCGGAGCGTGTAGCCGTTGAAGGGCTAGGTTGAAAACGCAGGAACCCCGCAAAAATTCTACGAATTTCTGCGGGGCGCATTCATCACGTACGCAAGCGGCGTGAGCGGCATGCGCAGTGTGCGCATGCACAAGCGGTCCGCGACGATCAGGCGGCCTTCACAGCCGGATTCGGTTCGACGCTACGCGTAAAGCTGCGGCGACCGTCGACGCTCACCGGCACGTCACCCTTCAGCGTCACGCGACGCACCACGCGATGAGCATCGCCGTAGTCATTGACCGCGTAGTGCTGGGTCGCGCGGTTGTCCCAGATCGCAACATCGCCTGTCTGCCAGCGCCAGCGCACGATGTTCTCGAGGCGCGTTACGTAGGCTTGCAGCAGTTCCAGCACATGCGCCGACGCGCTCGGCGTGAGGCCGACAAAGCTCTTCACGAAATGACCGAGAATCAGCGTCTTTTCGCCGGATTCCGGATGCACGCGCACGACCGGATGCTCGGTCTCATAGCGTGTCGACACGAACACTTCTCGATAGCGTTTGAGCGCTTCGGCATCTCGCCCGCGCTCGCCGACGTTGCCGTAGTTCGCGTAGTCGTATTCATTGCTGTGCACGGCCCACAGTTGCTCGGCGAGCGCTTTGAGCGGCGGCGGCAGATCGTCGTAAGCGGTGGCGGTGTTGGCCCAGACGGTGTCGCCGCCCACCTCCGGAATCGTCACGCCGCGCAGGATCGACGCTTGCGGATACGCGTCGACGAAAGTCACGTCCGTATGCCACGAATTCGCGCGGCCGCCGCGATGTGAATCGAGTTCGAGCAGGTAGTCGGTACCGTCCACAACCGGCACCGTGGGATGCGAAACCGGTTCGCCAAGCAGCTTGGCGAAGGCTTCCTGATCGGCATCCTGCAGGTGTGTCTGGCCGCGGAAGAAGATCACCTTGTGACGTACCAGCGCGGCGCGAATCGCTTCTACCGTTGCCGATTCGAGTTGCCCCGACAGGCGCACGCCACGAATTTCCGCGCCGATGCGGCCGGTGACGGGATGAATGTCCAATGCGTTGGACGTCGCGAGACTGAGATTCGACATGCGATGCAACTCCTGGGTTTAAGGACGAGACAGGTCAGCGCACCGGTTGAATCAACACTTGAGTGGCTCTGCCTGCTGAATCGATGAACCATTATCGGCAGAGTGAGCGCCGCGAATCTATCGCGCTTTAGACACTTGATAGAAGCGCTTTTTATATCGTTATGATTTTTCTCACGCGGCGTCGCTCACTTTCCGCAATGCGTCCATATCGATCACAGTGATCCGGCTATAACGCACGTCCACGATGCCCTGCTGCACGAGCCAGCGCAGTTCCTTATTGATGCTTTGCCGCGAAGCGGCCAATAACGCGGCGAGGTCTTCCTGCGAAAGCTTGATCGTCAATTCAACGCCCCGCTCCGTTTTCTTGCCGTGCCATTCGGCAAGCCCGAGTAATTGATCTGCGAAGCGCGCGCGAAATCCGGCCAGTGCCATCTTGCCCATCCGGCCATGCAACGCCCGGCTTCGCAGGCAGATCAGATCAAGCACGTTGCGCAACAACGCGGGCTCGCGAGCGAACAGTTCGAATAGTGCGCTGCCGGGAATATGGAACAGCGTCGTCGAGCCGTGGGCGCGCTGATCGTGCATCGAGCCGCGCCGGTCCATCACCGGAATGAAGTTGATGACTTCGTTCGGCCACATGTACACCGCTACCGCGCGCACTCCGGCCGAGTTGGTCCAGCTCATTTCGATCGCGCCGGAGAGGACGACCTGGATGTCGTCGCACGCTTCATCGCGCGCGAAGATCAACTCGCCGTTGGTCCAGGTGCGCAATTGGCCGGCGTCGCATAAGGCGTCGATTGCGTGCGCGGGCCAACTTTTCAGGCACGGGTTGGCGGTGAACGCCGCGTGAATTGCGGCACGAACGCTCACGTCGAGCGAGCGGCCATCACGCCGCGAAGAGAACAACGGCGCGGACCACGTAGGAGGAAGATGCGTGGAAAGCACCGCAGAAGGCAGCCCTGTGGAGCGCCCCGCGGATGGCCGCCCCGTGGAATCCCGGTTGAATGTGTCGGTAATTGCGCTCATGGCTGACCGGCAAGAGATGCGGTTGGACCTCAATGACTGACAGACAGTCGATCCTCCGATCTAACCAGTGTTATCGGCGCGCGTAAAAGACTTGTTTTTTATGTGCTTATCACGCACACGGGAGTGACGATCGTGCGCCGACGCAATGACGTCGAAATCGCCACGATCCAGGCATCAGAGAGGAAATCGGTGGACCCGCTGGCCGCCGACGGAGCGCAACTCGCACGCGGGCGACCGGCGATCAACAGACCGGCAGCAACAAGCCGCTAACGCACGCTAACGAATCACGGCAGCATCCGCTGCAATGTCTGATCCTTCAGCACGAAGCGATGAAACAACGCCGCCACGATATGCAGTGCGATCAGCGCAAACAACACCCAGGCCAGATAGCCGTGAATATCGCCCATCTCATGTCCCACTGGCGAACCGACCGCCGAGATGCTGGGATACGGCAGTATGCCGAGCAGCTTGACGGACCATCCACGCGAAGACGCATTAGCCCATCCCAGCAAAGGCACAGCCACCAGCGCAAGATAAAGAAGACCGTGCGTGATGTGCGAAACGACGCGGAAGAAAGGTGACAGCGATGCAGGCGCCGGCGTGTGTGTGAGACGCCAGACGATTCTCACCACGACGGCGGCAATCAGCGTTGCCCCCACGCCGAGATGCCACGCGATCAAGCCATCGGGCCGCGTGCCCTTATGAATATCCGGCATGGTCCAACCGATTACGAACTGCGCAGCGATCAACAGGACCACCAGCCAGTGAAGAAACCTGGCTACGCCGTCATAGCCTGTTGCATAGCGTGAAAAACTGGCCGGGTCCGTTCGCATGGTCATGAGAATGTGTTAGTGGCACTGAAGCCATTGGATGGAAGAAGCGTATTTGCGCTGAGGATACACAAATTTTGAACGCAATCGCGCAGCATGCTACGGATCAAACCTTAAGAAAAGCTGATGCTGCATCTGACGATCTCTTCGGGCGCATGAGGTGGCAACGCTTCGGCAACGCACTAGCGTCCGTGTAGAAAGTGCGATCGGCGCCACATCACGTCGGCTCGCATCCCGAGTCTGCAACTGAATGTATCCGTCGGGCATACGCGTAGTGACCTGTCACTCAATGCATGCTCCAGTTGTTCATACGCATGTGCTTCAACCTGCCCGAGCACAGCAGATGCATGAAGGCCCGACGTTTTTCACAGCGCGCTCAACGGGTTGCCCATCGAGTTCTCGCTAGCGGAAGGACTAACCGCAGCGTTGCAACGCGCCCCCATACCGTGTCACATGCGTGGCCGACGGGCCAATGAATCGACACGTCCTGTTACACACGAACACACCGGTAATCCAGCCGCTCAGTAGAGTTCGATCAAACGTAAAAGGGAAGGCAACGTCATGAAACGAATTTTCGCGCTGATGCTGTTGGCTGTCACCCTCGGGAGTGCATTAGGCGGTTGTATCGTCGTGCCAGAGGGCGGCTATCACGACCATGACCACTATCACGATCACGACCATTACTAAGCGCTGCCCGCGCGGCGCACTCCACTCTCAATCGTAAAAGCCGAGAATAAAACATGAGCAATTCACGAAACCGCTGGCTGTCCATGGCGATCGTTGCAGGTCTGGGGATCGGTGCATCTTCTGTCGCGCTTGCGCACGTCGATGTCGGAGTGAACATCGGCATTCCGGGCGTGGCCTATTCGCCTGCTCCAGTCTATGCGCCGCCTCCGCCTGTCTACGCACCCGCTCCGCCTGTGGTGGTGGTGAGTCCCGGCTGGTACGGCGAGCGCTATTACGACGGCCACCGCTACTGGGAACGACGCGAGTGGGAAGAGCGCCATCACGAGCGCGAGTGGCATGACGCGCGCGGCTATCGCGACGGCCCGCATGGAGACTGGCACGGCCACGACGGCGATCATGGCGATTGGCACGGCCATGGCGATGACCACGGCCGGGGCGACCACTAATGCATGGGCCGGGGCAGCGTCACTGACGCCGTCAGCCCGCGCAGGCATTCGCGCCACACCTTTTTAGGAGCGACGATTTGCAACGCAGCGATCCACGGCGTGTAAGCGCACAAGTCGACGGCACGCTCATCTCCGCCGAATACAGCGAACAAACCGGCCAATTGTGTTTGCGTCAGGACGGCGCCGTGCTCCGCGAATGGTTTCCACCTCATTCGTGGATCGCGATTGCATCGGTCGCCGGTGCGCGGCACTGGGGTACCCGGCCCACCGACGAAGACCTTCACGCCCTGCTGCGCAACGAGATGACCTTGTTGCGCACGCCATAACTGCGTGACGAACATGAAAAAAGGCCGGTCATCGGACTTGTTCCGATGACCGGCCTCTTATTTTCAACTCGCAGATTTTGAACGAGCCTAATAGCGCCGCAATGATCCGCGTATTTCGTTGTGCCCTTTCGTTACGCCATTACCGCGCGTTATAGATCGGCGGCGAATACGAGCTTACCGTCGTGTCATTGCCGCGACCTGCTTGCCACGTGCCGCGACTGGCCGAACCATAACCGCTCGTATCGGCCTGAGCAGCGCCCTGCTGCGTGGAAACTTGCGCTTGCGTGCCCTGCGCGTTTTGCGAGGCCGGCTGATTCGATTGCGCAAACGAAGCGATCGGGGCGCCAAGAACAACTGCAATAGCAACAGCTTTGATGAGCGATTTCATGAAACCACCTCTAGAGAGTGTCTTACACGCGCTGCAGATGTCACATATCGTGCAGTCGATGGGAGCAGTCTAGGGGTCCGTCAGGCGCGGATAAATCCTCCATTCCTGAATTCACTGTTGCTTTTGACACGACAATGGAGCAAGCCCGCCCATCAATGGTTTGCCGGAGTGCGCGCGGCTCGGCGGGGTTCGTCTGACCAAAAATATCCGGCGCCCATTCTATAAACGCTGGCGACACAAAGCTGCGCGCGCAGATCCCCATCCCCTTATACGGCGGCGATGCCCACGTAGTTCTCCGCCATCGCGGTAGCCGCCGCATGCGACGTGGTCACGTATTCGAGTTCGGCCACCTGCAACTGCTGTTCGAACGGCGATGCGCCTTCAATGCGATGCATCATGCTCGTCATCCAGTACGAGAAATGCTCCGCGCGCCAGATACGCTTGAGCGCGGTTGCACTGTAACCGTCGAGCAGATCGGTGCGATTTTCGACGTAGAACGCGTTCAGCGCCTGGGTCAGCACACGCACATCGGCAACGGCGAGATTCATGCCCTTCGCGCCGGTGGGCGGCACAATATGCGCGGCGTCGCCGGCGAGAAAGAGCCGGCCATGCTGCATGGTGGCCGACACGAAACTGCGCATGCCGACAATATTCTTCTGGAAGATCTTGCCGTCCACGATGTGCTGGCCGTCGTGCGAATCGACGCGCGCGTGCAGCTCGGCCCAGATCCGGTCGTCGGACCAGTTGTCGACGGAGTCCTTGGGATCGCACTGGAAATACATGCGCTGCACATTCGCCGAGCGCGTGCTGACCAGCGCAAAACCCCGATCGTGCCGCGCGTAGATCAATTCTTCCGACGACGGCGGTCCTTCGCACAGAATGCCGAACCAGCCGAACGGATAAACGCGTTCGAAATCTTTCCGCAAGGCCTGCGGGATCGATGCACGCGACACACCTTGCGAGCCGTCGCAGCCGATCACGAAGTCGCATTGCAATTCGCACGCTTCGCCTTCGTGGCGATAGTGGATCGATGGCTGATCGGTGTCGATGCCGTGCAGCGACGTCTCCATCACGCCGAAACGCAATGCCCCGCCTGCAGCCAGACGCGCGGCGACCAGGTCCTTGATGACTTCGTGCTGCGCGTAGACCGTGATCGAATGGCCGGTGAGTCCCGTCAGATCGATACGGCGCCGCTTGCCTTCGAAAGCCAGTTCAAAGCCGTGATGCAGCGCCCCTTCGGCCTTCATGCGCGCGCCGACACCTGCCTCGGTGAGCAGGTCCATCGTGCCCTGTTCGAGAACGCCGGCGCGGATAGTGGATTCGATCTGTTCGCGAGTGCGCGATTCGAGCACGACCGAATCGATGCCGCGCAAGTGAAGAAGATGGGAAAGAAGCAGGCCTGCCGGCCCGGCACCGATGATGCCAACCTGGGTGCGCATGAGTTGTCTCCTGAATGCGGCGTTTGATATGCACGCAGTTTGACGATCATGCGCTGTATCGCGCAACGCGATATCGAGGATATGCAGTATCTAGTTTTGAGATAACCGGTGTGCCGGTTCGGGCAGGCGGGAGACGCGCACATGCGTGATCCCGTTGCCCAGACGGCTCTTGCGCTTACTCGACCGATAACCGATCGTCCGAGTCGCTTTGAGCGGCCTCGAGGTAAACCCTGGTCAATTTCCGGATCTCGGCAAGCAACCTCCGGCGTGCCGCGGGCTTCTCGTCGTTCGCCCCGGCGACTGCTTTGAGCACATGCAGAAGGACCACCGCCTTCGTCTCGGACTGCGCCTTCGTCAGATGAGGAATCGCGTTGCGCAAAATCGTGGCGATGCTGCCACGCATCGTTTCGCGAAAACGAGCGCGCCGCTCGTCACTGCCACCGCGCGCTTCAACAAGTGCGACAGCCAGACTGCGCTGCGATTGCAGCGACAGCATGAAATCGACGAATGCATCGGCGAGCTGGCCTGGGGTCATTGCCGACGCCTGATCGGCGAGCGCGGTAAAGCTGCTCGTCGTGTCCTCCACATAGCGCGAAAGCAATGCATCCGCCAACGATTCTTTGGATGGAAAAAAACGGTACAGCGAACCAATCGCGGTGTTCGAGCGCGCGGCGATCTCGGTCATGGTGGCCGCATCGTAGCCCTTCTCGGTAAACACCGCTACGCCCGCCTCCATGATTGCCGCGACACGCAGATGTCCCCGTTGTCGTTTCGGCTCCTGCGCGCCGCTAGAAAGTGTCGTTGCCATATCGGAGAGTTTTAATTGCTGTTTTCTTGCGAGCCTGGCTTCGCATCGTGGTGTGGATTCCAGCGTGCATGTTAACCCCGCGGCTGGCGACGGCCAAGACTACTGACGCAGCACCGCGCGTGCGCCGTTGTTCACCGTCCGTAATCCGCTCTGGCCGGGTTTGACATATGCGAGGGCATCCTCTACTATCTTTTGCGAGGATATCCTCGCATAACTGCGATACAGCTTTCGCCGCCCGATCGCGTTTTTCGCTAACCAGACAAACCATTCCATGAGCTATCTCACCCTGTTTTTCTCCGGCGCGTTTCTGTGCAATTGCGTCCCGCACCTCGCGAGCGGCCTGCGTGGCGAGCCGTTTCCGACACCTTTCGCGAAACCGCGGGGTGTCGGCGATTCGTCGGCATTGGTCAACGTACTGTGGGGATATTTCAATCTGCTGGCCGGCCTCTATCTGCTCACGCGGCAGTCTGTCACGATCGGTGTGAATGCAGACTGTCTCGCGGTATTCGCAGGCGCACTTGTCTTAGGCGTGTATATGTCTGTGCATTTCGGCAAAGTCTGGCAAGGTAAGCACGCTCGCTAACAAGCGGAGCAGCGGCGCCTGTTGTCTTTTGCCAGGCGCCGTCTCCTGCCACACTGCAATTCGCTCTGTTATGCGAGAAACAAGCGGTACACCGGGTTCTGCGTCTCTTCCCAGTAGGGGTAACCAAGCGTCGTGAGAAAGTGTTCGAACTCGCTGTTCTCGCTCTCCGGCACCTGAATGCCGACCAGAATCGAACTGTAGTCCGCACCCTGGTTGCGATAGTGGAACAGGCTGATATTCCAGTTCGGCGCCATCGACGACAAAAACTTCATCAGCGCGCCCGGACGCTCCGGAAACTCGAAGCGGAACAGACGTTCGTCGTGGGCCAGCGGCGAGCGGCCGCCGACCATGTAGCGGATGTGCTGTTTCGACAGTTCATCGAAAGTCAGATCGACGGTGGCAAAGCCGTGTGCTTCAAATGCGCCCGCGATCTGCGCCGACTCGCTGCGATTGCGGATCTGTACGCCGACAAAGATATGGGCTGAATTCGCGTCCGCAATGCGGTAGTTGAACTCGGTGACGCTGCGCGTGCCCACCAGTTCGCAGAACCGGCGGAAACTGCCGCGCTCTTCGGGAATCGTCACGGCGAACACCGCTTCACGTGCTTCACCGACTTCAGCGCGCTCCGCCACGAAACGCATGCGGTCGAAGTTCATGTTCGCACCGGACGTGATCGCAATCAGCGTCTGGTCCTCGATGCCTTCACGCTCGGCGTACTGTTTGGCGCCGGCCACGGCCAGCGCGCCCGCCGGTTCCAGCACGCTGCGGGTGTCCTGGAACACGTCCTTGATCGCGGCGCACAGCGCGTCGGTGTTCACGAGCAGCACATCGTCGAGATATTCGCGGCACAGGCGGAAGGTTTCTTCGCCCACAAGCTTCACGGCGGTGCCATCCGAGAACAGCCCGACTTCGTTCAATGTGACCCGTTCGCCTGCTTTTAAGGAAGCCGCCATCGCACACGAGTCATCCGTCTGCACGCCGATCACCTTGATCTCCGGGCGCACCGATTTCACGTACGCGGCCACACCTGCCGCGAGTCCACCACCGCCGATCGGCACGAAGATCGCGTGGATCGGGCCCTGATGCTGGCTGAGAATCTCCATCGCGACCGTGCCCTGGCCCGCGATTACGTACGGATCGTCGAACGGGTGGACGAACGTCAGGCCGCGTTCTTCCTGCAGCTTCACGGCATGTCCGTATGCATCGCTATAGGACTCGCCGAACTGCACGACTTCGACTGTCGCCCCGCCATGCGCGCGTACCGCGTCGACCTTCACCTGCGGGGTTGTCACCGGTACAACGATGATTGCTTTCACGCCCATACGGGCCGCCGACAACGCCACACCCTGCGCGTGATTGCCCGCCGACGCGGTAATCACACCCCGCTCCAGCGCCTCCGCCGGAATATGCGCCATCTTGTTGTACGCGCCGCGCACCTTGAACGAGAACACCGGCTGGTTGTCCTCGCGTTTCAGATACACCGGATTGCGTAGCCGTGCCGACAGATTCGGCGCGCGTTCGAGTTCGGTCTCGCGGGCCACGTCGTAGACGCGCGCGGTCAGGGTTTTCTTCAGGTAGTCGTGGCGCAAGGCGACGCTGTCAGCGGCTTCCGCGGCCTGTTTGAGTTCGTGTAACGGCAAGGCAAGCTCCTGTGCGGCAAGGACAAATCATCAAAGAGATCACCAGGAGGCAGGCAGAAAGCGGACATAAAAAAACCCGCCTCGTGGGGCGGGTTTTTGTCACTGCGTATCAGACGCGCGCTAACCCACCATTCGATGAATGGTGCTAATAATCAGCGCGATACGGATGTCGAGGCAGTTCATGCGTTCGATCTTCGTTGACTTGACGGGCTTTGTCAATCCCTGTTCCCTACAGCGGGCAGCGTCGTCTGTGGGCCGCGCGGGGGCGGCCAAGTCGCGCGGCATCCCTAATCACGCACGCCGCTTTGCTTTCTGAAGGCATCCAGAATGCGCCGCTCCAGCGCGTTGTAGTCTCGGCCGAAGTGATGGTCACCCGACGTACGAATCACCTCGACACCGGTGTTGGTCAGCGCCGGACACAAGGTGCCCTTCTCGTCTTCACCGTAGAAGCACTGCACGATCGCGGGCGGTACGCGTGCGAATTCCGGCTGCACCTTCAAGGCTTTATCGCTCGCCGGCATACCGAGCCAGCCGCCCACACGGATCTGGAAATCGGCGTCTGGCGCGAAACCGAGCAGCGCAATCAGCGACACTTTCGCGCGCAGCGCTTCAGGCAGGCGGTTATAGGCGAACGGCATCACGTCGGCGCCGAACGAATAGCCGACGAGCGCAATGTGGTCCGCATGCCAGCGCGCGCCGTAGGTCTGCATCACGCGCGCGAGATCGCGGCTCGTCTGGGCCGGGGTCTTTTCGCTCCAGAAATAACGAAGACTGTCGATGCCGATCACCGAAACGCCGTCTTTCTGCAAGGCGAGCGAGATGGTCTTGTCGAGATCGCGCCAGCCGCCATCGCCGGAAATCACGATCGCCATGAGGCCGTTCGGATGCGCCGCGGGCAATTCGATCAGCGGCAGATCGGAGACGTCGTCGTCATTCGTCGACGCTGTCTGCAAATGCGGCGTGACCATGGCAACAAGCCGCGTGCGATCGCCGTTGCCAGGCGTCGCCTTTTCGACGAAACCCGGCACTTTGTCGCGGATGATCGTCGGGTCCGGCGGGCACGGTTGGAAGCGCGAATCCAGCGTGCGCTCCGCGTCCACCGAGACCGCGCCCGCAACCGTATTCGACGGCGCCTGTTCGAGCACATGCATCGCCAGCGTCGCGCCCTGCCCCGTACCGGCGACGATCGGCGCGAAATAGCGGCTCGATTGCGATTGCCGTTCGAGTTGATGGCTCAAGGCTTCAGCGTCGCCCACCAATTGATGGCAGGCTTCTTTTTTTGCGCTCAGATTGGCCGCATAGCGCGCCGTATCCACGCCGACGGTCAACGCCCCGGCCTT
Source organism: Paraburkholderia sediminicola (assembly GCF_046026675.1). GTDB lineage: Bacteria > Pseudomonadota > Gammaproteobacteria > Burkholderiales > Burkholderiaceae > Paraburkholderia > Paraburkholderia sediminicola_F. The sequence continues at coordinate 2,295,658 of NZ_JAQQEY010000001.1, forward strand.
GGCAAGCGCATCGGCGGTTTGCTGGTCGGCGGCACTCCAGCCGCTCGCTGCGGAGTAAAGCACCACGAAACCACGCATGGGACCGGCCGGCTGCGTCACCGTCACGTCGCCATAACGGCCGCCGGACACGGTGGAGGTTGCGGCCAGGGCGGCCGCGCTGCCAGCGAGGAGGCCCGCCGCAACGGCGAGCCTGAAAAACGGATGCAATGTCATGAACGCCGGCCTCCTGCCAGCAATGACAGGTCCGCGAGCGTGAAGAACACCCCCACCGAACCTGACGCCGCGAGATAGCGCGGCTCCCAATGCGGCTGGAACTTGCTCTTGAAAGCACGCAGTCCGCGGAAGTTATAGAAGCGGCCGCCGAAGCGCCACACAATGCCCGCCAGCCGATGCCAGCGCGACGCGAGCGGCGTCGGCTGCATGCCGGAGAGCGGCGCGATGCCGAGACTGAGCGAGCGGAACCCCGCCTGCTTCAGATGCAGCGCCAGTTGAGTGAACAGATATTCCATCGCATACGGCGACGCGCTTTCCACGTGCCGCATCACGCCGACGGTCGCTTCGGTGTTCATGTCGGTCGTCATGAAGGTCACGAAAGCGGCCGGCTCGCCGTTCTGGCGCACCAGCATCACGGATTGCGCGGCGAGGTATTCGTCGGTAAACGCGGCCACCGAAAAGCTCTTTTCGCGCGCGTCGCGGCTATCGAGCCAGCCGTCAGAAATCTCACGCAACGTCTCGAGCGATGCAGGCACATCGGCCTGATCGATCACTTCGACGGTAAAGCCGTCACGTTCGCCGCGCTTGAGCGCATAGCGCAGATGCGCGCGATGCGAGCCCTTCAGGTCGAAATCGTCGAGCACCACGTGCGCTTCTTCGCCGAGCTTCATCAGCGTGAGGCCGGCGTCGAGATAGAGCGGCAAGGCATTGGCGCGCACCTGATAGAACGCGGCGCGGCCGCCGTGCGCATGCGCGAGCGCGACGAACTTGCTGATCAAGCCGGCCCACTCCTCGCGCGGCCCAACCGGATCGTGAAGCGCGGCCCACGTGCGGCCATTTTTTGCGTACATCAGGAAGGCTTCGCGCGATTCGGAAAAGAGGAAGCTCTTGTCGCCCATCAGCGCGAGGCCGGCGTCGCTGCGCTCCTGGGCGCGTACGATGCGCGCCGCGTCCTGCAGATCCTGCGGAGCGGGCATGACGAAACGGCCCGCCGCGGGGCGCAGCAACTGCCAGAACGCGAACGTGGCGGCGAACAGGCTGGCGGCCAGCGTTGCACGCAGCGCCCGCGGTGCGCGTTCGTCGAAAGCGAATTGCCACCACAGGTCGCGCGTGTACGGCACGTCGCGGAACGCAAACAGCATTACCCACACAGCGAGCGCGAGCACCATCGCCACCGACACCAGCCAGCCCGCCGTAAAGCGCTCGGCAAACAGCGACGAATGACGGTTGAAACGGCGGCGTGTGGACAGCAGCAGCACGATCAGCATGCCAAGCACACTCGCCTCCACGAAGGCGAGACCTTTGGTCAGCGAGAGCGCGAGGCTCAGCACCGCCAGCAGCAAGGTCATCCACCACGCGGCATCCAGACGCCGCAGCAAACCGCGCGCGACGAACAACAGCAGCACGCCGAGCACGCTGCACAGCATCTGCGAGCTTTCGAGCACCCACAACGGCAGCACGTCGCGCAGGATCAGGATGCGCTGCCAGAACGCGGGGGTCGCGCTGGAAATCACCAGCATGCCGCCCACGACGAAAGTCACGAGGCTCAGGAACAGCGGCGCGAGCTTATAAGCACCTGCCGCATGCCGCAGCGGCAGGCGGCTTTTCAGCGCACGGCCTTCGAAGCCCGCGAGCAACGCCGCCGAAACAATCAGCGGCACGCCGAAGTAAATCGCGCGATAAGCGAGCAGCGCCGCGACCATCTGATGTGTTTGCACGCTGCCGTTCAGCGTGAACACCATCGCGGCTTCGAACACGCCGACACCGCCGGGTGTGTGGCCGATCATGCCGAGCAGCATCGCGGCGGCATAGACGGTGATGAAGGTGACGAAGCTGACGTCCGCATGCGGCAACAGCGCCCACAACGCGAGGCCCGCGGCCACCACGTCGAGTACGGCGAGCGCCACTTGCGCAAGCAGATCCCGGCGCGCCGGGATATCGAACGACAGCCACTGCCAGCGCGTGCGGATCGGGCGCGTGTCGCGACGGCAGGCGGCCGCAGCGAGACCGAGCACGACGAGCAGTGTCGCGCCACCCCAGCGCAGCGTGAGCGGCGGGAGATGCAGCATCGTCGCGAGCGGGTCGGCGAGGCACACCATGCCGAGCGCCGTCATCAGCACCAGCGCGAGCGCCAGCGACACACTCGTGAACACGGTCATGCGGCCGATCTGTGCGGGCGTGACGTTCGACACCCCGTAGACGCGCACGCGCACGGCGCCGCCCGTCAATGCGCCAAAGCCGGTCGCATTGCCGAGCGCGGAGCCCGCGGTCGCGCCGATCCACAGTGCCGCGCGCGGCACCGCCACGCCCAGGTAGCGCAAGCCGACTGCATCGCGGCCGACCAGCGCGATATAGCTGAGCGTGGTCGCGCCGAGCGCCGCGGCCCACTCGCTGGCCGTCAGGTGACGCAGCTGACGCATGATCGAGCGATAGTCGACCGCCTGCGAGAGATGCTGCAAGACGAGCAGCAACAACCCGCAAATAACGAGTGCGAGCAGGGGCGAGAGGATGCTCCGCTTGCCAAGCGTCTTCGATATACGGTCGAACATCGCGCCTGGCTGGTCGAATTTGTAGTTATATCGGTGGAACATGGTCAATGCGGACCTTCGTAGAGCTGTCGTGGCGACGGGTCGTCTGTCACGGCGTCGCCTTACTTCGGCGATTACAAATGGATAACGGCAAAGTGTTGAAAAGGTTGACAGTGTCAGCCAATGTCAGTGAATTCGTCGGGTTTTAACCTAGGCCGGTCATTGAGGCGGACCGCACTTCGCCGCGTGACGGAGCGTATGGCAGAGCAATATGGCCGATAAAACGGTCGATATTGCCGATTGGCTTGGCGTGCTGATGAGGACCGCTGCGCTCGACAAGGGGCTGGATTTTAAACGCTTATTGAAGATCGCGAGACAAAGATTCGACGTGGGGTCGATATCGCTCGATCGCGCACTGTTTTAAAGGCTGATTCGCTCCATCAAGATTTCCGCTTCGCGTGCCGTAATCGAGAGTAATAGCACGGCGGAATATTGGCTTTCGCGCCGGAAATGGCGGCAATTGAAGGGGAATGACGATGGCAGATCAGGATTGGATGATGGCCGGTGTGTATCTGGTCGGGTTGGTGTCGATTGCACTTCTGATGAGCGCGCTGTCCGCGCGAGCAACCAAAGTGCAGCGCGCGGTTGCATCGCGTATCAGGGAGTAACGCACGGGCACGCTGCGGCAATCCAGAGGTGGCACTCCAGCGCCCTGAAGCGGGTTGATGCTCTAATCGATGACGATGCATCGATTCCGAAGCACGCTTCCCGGAGAACACGGATTGACGAACGAACAACAGCTCGAACGCTGGCTCGCACGCGAGCAGGAAGTATTGGCGACGCTTAACGCCGGCCCGGGTCCCGGCGTCGCAAGCCCCGAACAGGTGGCGGGCAAGACCGGCCTGGAAGTCATGCAGGCGATGATGAACGCGGAGCTGCCCTACGCCGCAATTGCGCGCACGCTCGACTTTACGATCGTCGAAGTCAGTGCTGGGCAAGCGGTCTTTCAGGGCACCCCGCTCGCGCAGCATCTGAATCCACTGGGTACCGTGCACGGTGGTTGGATCGCCACCTTGCTCGATTCCGCGCTAGGCTGCTCGGTGCACACGATGATGGCGCCGGGCCGCGGCTACACCACCGCCGAGCTGAGCGTGAATTACGTGAAAGCGGTGACGCCGCGCGTGCAACGCGTGCGCGCCGAAGGCAAGGTGATTCATTGCGGACGGCAACTGGCCACGGCGGAAGCTCGCCTCGTCGGCCCCGACGGCACGCTCTACGCGCATGCCACGACGACCTGTCTGGTATTCGAGATCCCGAGCCGTTAAACGATACGGTCAGAACCACCGGTTGCTCGCCACGGTCGGTGACCTGACGGCAGCCCGGCTATGCAAGCGCCCGTGCGGACACTGGCGCTTCCTGGTGCTTACTGCGGGCGGCGATGCGCTTCAGCGATCACAGCGCAGTTTTGCAGATGCAGGTTCAGTGCATGCAGAGCCAGTGCGCGAAGCTTGCCCAGAAACGTGTTAGCGGCAGGTGCAGTGCGGACAGCGGCGTTGGAAGCGGTGTTCATGGTGGACTCCTGTATAGGGTTTATACCTAGGCAATAACCCGATTATAGCTCTCTCGTGCCGCACCGCAACAAATATCAATAATCTCTCCGGTATGTTGTGCGACGTTCACATCCGCGGTCCTCGCAATCTCAAAAAGGGTCGGCATCAGCCACTGCACTATTAACCATCCGCACCGTACAGGTGCAATAATGTCGCCTTTGCCTGCGGCCTTCCGCCGCAGATCGCCCGCCCTCCATGACCGTCGTTCAGAAAGCCCTGATTGCGCCCCTTATCGTCGCATGCGCGATGTTCATGGAAAGCGTCGATGCGAATGTGATCGTGACAGCCTTGCCGGTCATGGCGCGCGACTTCGGGCGCGACCCGGTCACACTGAAAATCGCGGTGACAAGCTATGTGCTCGGTCTCGGTGTGTTTATCCCGGTATGTGGCTGGCTTGCGGACCGCTTCGGCGCGCGGACGATTTTCCGCACTGCGATCGGCATCTTCGTGACCGGCTCGCTCCTGTGCGCCGCGTCGAACTCGCTGGCCACCTTCACCCTCGCCCGTTTCGTGCAAGGCGTCGGCGGCGCGATGATGGTGCCGGTCGGGCGGATCATTATCTTCCGTGTGGTGCACAAGTCCGACTTCATCCGCGCGATGAACTATCTGAGCGTTCCGGCGCTGCTCGGGCCGGCAGCCGGACCGCTGCTCGGCGGCTTCATCACCACCTATCTGCACTGGCGCCTGATCTTCTTCATCAATGTGCCGATCGGCATTCTCGGTATCTATCTGACCAACCGGTACATCGCCAACACGCGTGAACCGGATCCGGGACCGCTCGACTGGATCGGTTTTTTTCTGTCGGCGGCCGGCGCGGTGCTGCTTCTGCTCGGACTGTCGCTGGTCGGCGGCGAACTCATGTCGAATCGGGACGCGTTTGGCATGTGTGCGAGCGGCGCGGCGCTGCTGGTGGTCTACGTCGCGTACGCACAGCGCGTCAAAATGCCGTTGCTCGATCTGCGCTTCTTCAAGGTGCCGACTTTCCAGGCGAGTGTGCTCGGCGGCTCGCTGTTTCGCATCGGTCTCGGTGCGCTGCCCTTTCTGCTGCCGCTAATGCTGCAGGAAGGACACGGCATGAGCGCGTTCGAGTCCGGCCTGATTACCTGCGCGTCCGCGTTCGGCGGCATGTTCATGCGCACGTTCGCCTCGCGCGTGCTGCATCGCTTCGGCTTCCGTTCGGTGCTGGTGGTCAACGCGGCGCTGTCAGGGATTGCGATCGCGGCGTGCGGCCTGTTTTTCCCCGGCACGCCGACCTGGATCATCTGGTTCGTGGTGTTGCTGGGCGGCTTCTTCCCCGCGCTGCAATTCACAAGTCTGAACTCGCTGACTTACGCGGAAATCGCCAGCCGCGATGTGGGGCGTGCCACGAGTCTCGGCAGCGTGGTGCAGCAGATGTCGCTCGGCCTGGGCGTGACGGTGGGCGGTATCGTGCTGCAGATTTCGCGCGTGCTGCACGGACACCCGGGCATCATGTGGTCGGATTTCTGGCCCGCGTTTCTGGTGGTGGGCTTGTGCTCGTTCGCCTCGATTCCGGTCACGCTGCGCATGCCGCATCGCGCGGGTGAAGAGATCTCGCGAGGCGGTCGAGGCTAACGTCTCGCCCTCTTCGCGGCGTGCAGCCGTCTTGATCTTGTGTTCCCGAATGAGACGTGAAGCGGGCTGCGGCTACCGCCCGCGTTTATCCTGTCGCCCATGCGGCGAGCGTGTCGCCGAAACCGCCGCGTGCGCGGGTTACCGTACGCGCACTTGTGATCACGCGCGGTGCGGCGCTCCACGCGATGCGAGCGCCGGTCGCGATCAGGCGGTCGACCAGCGCGACGTCTTCGCTGCATGTGAGCGGCGGAAAGCCGCCGGCGCGGCGATACGCTTCTGCCGAGACGCCGAGATTCGCGCCGTGCACGTGACGGTGACCATCAGCGTCCACATAGGTCTTGCGGAAATATTCGCGCACGCTGTGCGGATGCGCTGTCCAGTCGTCGACGGCAATCGAGCCGCATACAGCGTCCGCGTCCAGCGCCAGTTGTGCGACCAGCCAGCCCGGCGACACGCGGCTGTCGGCATCGGTGAAGGCGAGCCAGCGGGCGCCGTCCGCCAACAGGAAATCGGCGCCCGTGGCACGCGCGATGCCGACGTTGTGCGCCTTCAGCGTTAACGTCCCGGCGCCGTAAGCACGCGCGATCGCCCCGGAAAAATCATTGCAGGCATCGAGCACGACGACGATCCGCACCGCTTCTCCGGCCAGACCAGCATGCCGTGAAGCCTCGATCAACGCGGCAAGACAAGGCGCCAGCAACGCCTCTTCGTTGTGCGCCGGAACGACTACGCCGATCATAGAAGCCCCTCGTGTTGCGCCACCGAACGCGCGTCGCGCGACCAGACGTCGATCAGCAGATCAGCTTCGTCGTGATGCGCGAGATGCGACAGGCCGCAGCGCGCTTCGAATAACGCGTGCGCGGTATCGGCGGACTCGAGCGCCTCGGCGAATGGCCGGCGCCAGTGGCAAGCGAGCAGCGTGCCGTCCTGCGTGAGCGACGCAGCGATCCGCGCGGCCAGCGTTTCGAGGTCGGCTGCTCCAAGGTAATACGCCAATTCGCTGATGACGATCAGGTCGAACGGTCCCGCCCCGGTCGGCCATTCGCCCGGCACGGTGCGTTGTTCGACGCGGACCTGCGGCATCCCGGCAACACGTTCGCGCGCAAGACGTACCGCCGTTTCGTGCAGATCGGCGGCGAGCAGCACATCACAGCGGGTCGCCAGTTCGGCCGTCAGCTCGCCGTTCGCGCAGCCCGGCTCGAAAGCATTGCGATAACGCGGACGCGGCAGCAGTGCAAGCGTGAGCGAACGTTTGCGGCGCTCGTACCAGCCTTCGCGCAGATGCCATGGGTCGTCGCTACTTTTGTATAGTTCATCGAAATAAGTCGCCGTCGAGGACATGTCAACGACCCTCCGTATATCGTATCAGAGCATCCACGGCGCACCTCCGGCAGCGGAGATGGGGTCGAACCTTGCCTTGATAGTCAACTCACCGAGTGCGGCAAGATCGCGTTCGGCATGGCTTTGCCGCAGGAATACCGGCAGATCCGCCAGCGCTCGGGCAAAGCGCGCATCGCGACACAGCGGACCGGCGCCGAGCGTGCGCGTGGCGTGACTCATCACTGCAGTCGCTGCTTCTTCAACGACGAGGCGCGCGCGCATGGCTTCACGTCGTGAGTCGGCTTGTGGATTCGCGTCGATATAAGCGGCGGCTTCATGCAGCACCGCGGCAGCGCCCGCTAATGCGACGTCGACCGCGCCGAGGTCGGCGAGCCGATGGGCGTCGGCACGTTGCATGGATGCTTCGCGCAACGTCCGGCCGATCTGCGCGGCGGCGCCGTACCAGCACGCGGCAATACCGGCGCCGCCGTGCCAGAAGCCCGGCCGATGCACGTAGGCATGTGCCGCGCCGACGAGCGTAGCCGGCGTCCGATCGAAGCCGACGTCAGCGCTAGCGGTTGCGTGCATGCCGACCGCTTGCCACTTCGATGTGTCGATTGAAATCGATGCGTGATTCATCGCCACGGCGGCGAGCACCGGCTCGTCGTCGAGCCATGCGGTAACGAGCGCGTGACTGACTACAGCCGCGCCTGAACACCAGGCTTTTGTACCGCTCAGATACAGTTGCCCGGCACCGTCTGTACGAGCCGCGCGTTTGCCGGCCTGCACGCGCGCGTCAGGCGGCTCTGCGGCCCATACCCCCCAGCGGCTGCCCAAGGGCGGCGTGGGACCGTGCAACTCGGCGAGAATCGCCAGCGCATCGGTATGTCCTTCGAACAGTTTGACCAGACCAAGATCGCACGCCGCAACGACGGCGAGAGCACGCCAGCGCACCAGAGTCTGCCCGTGCCCGGGCAAGGGTATGACGGGCGGACGGTCGTAGCCGCGCTGGACCAGCGCGTGCAAAACATCGCCCAGCGCGGCGGGATCGTTCGCATCGAAACGCTTGTCGTGCAGAAAATCGTCGAACGCCCCGGCAGAATGCACAGCCTGCTGCGTGGCGAGTGCGGCATGAGGATCGCGAGTGCGGGTTCTGCTGATTCTTTCCAGCGGCCGCGCACTCACGCCGGCCGCACGATCACGCGTATCGAGCATCGTGCCTCCCTGAAGCTGTTTGACCTATGCGCGCGAACTTTTGATAGCCGCAACGCGTGCAGACAAACAGCAAGCGGCGTGCCGCAGGTATCGAGGACCTGGGACACGCCGCCCTCTTTCAGGGTGATAGCGCGCCGAAGACGGCGTGCAGCGCTCCGGCAGGAAGGAAGTGCGCCGTGGACATCAGGCGGGACGGTGTTGCCGGCGCCGCACCTCCGCCTGCTCCAGCATCGCATCGAATAACGAGAGTTCCACCGGCTTGACGAGATGGGCGTCAAAACCGGCCGATCGCGTACGTTCGCGATCGCTTGCGTGACCGAAGCCGGTCATCGCGGCGAACACCGTGTCGGCCAGCGCCGGCATTGCGCGCAACGCCTCAAGCGTCGCGTAACCGTCCATTTTTGGCATCGCAAGGTCGATCAACGCAAGGTGGGGCGCAAGGCGCGGCGCGACAGCGAGCGCCTGCGGACCATCGTAGGCAATGCGGACTTCGTGGCCCTTGAGTTCGAGCAGCATGGCGAGACTGTCGGCGGAGTCGCGATTGTCGTCCACCAGCAGAATACGCAGCGGCGCCACCGCATTTCCCGCCATGCCGGCCCGATCGGCTTGCCCTGCGGGAAGCGCCTCTGCAAACGGCAAACTGAGCGTAAACGAACTGCCGCACCCCGCTCCCTCGCTGCTCGCGATGATGCTGCCGCCATGCAATTCGACCAGTGATTTGCACAATGTGAGGCCGATGCCGAGGCCACCTTCGCCGAGGCTCTGTCCTTCCTTTTCCTGCGCGAACAGCTCGAAGATCGCATCGAGCGAACGTACGGGAATCCCGCGGCCATGGTCGCGCACTTCCAGCACCGCCATCTCATGATCGACGCGCCCGAAAATCTCGATGCGGCTGCCGGACGGCGAAAACTTCGACGCGTTATGCAGCAGGTTTTGCAGTACCTGTACGAGCCGCGTCGTGTCGCCGCTGACAATCAGCGGCTCGACCGGCATATGCGTCCCCACACTCTGCTCCCGCGCATCGGTAAACGGCCGTGCCGCCTCGATCGCACGCGCCACCACTTCGGCCAGATCGACGCGCGCGAGGCGCAACTCGACCTTGTCCGACATGATGCGACCGACGTCGAGCAGATCGTCGACGAGACGCGTGAGATGCGTGACCTGGCGGTCGATCAGATCGCGTGAGCGCGCGAGCGTTGGACTCACGCCCGCTTCGAGTTGCATCACGCCGATCGCGTTACGCACCGGTGCAAGCGGATTGCGCAACTCGTGGGCGAGGGTCGCGAGAAACTTGCGCATGCGCTCGCTGGAGCGCGCCAGTTCGTCGCGCTCACGGCGTTCGGTCAAATCGCGCGTGACCTTGGCGAAACCACGCAGCCGGTTCGATTCGTCATACACGGCCGTGATGTTGACGTTGGCCCAGAAGGTCGTGCCGTCTTTGCGCACCCGCCAGCCCTCGTCTTCGACCTGGCCGAGCTGCCTCGCGATCGCCAGTTCGCGCGCGGGCTTGCCGGCCGCGGCTTCTTCGCGCGTGTAGAAGTTCGAGAAATGCTGGCCGACGATTTCGTCGCGCGTATAGCCTTTGATGCGCACGGCGCCCGCGTTCCAGCTCACTACATAGCCGTCTGGATCGAGCATGAAAATCGCGTAGTCTTTCACGTTGTCGACCAACAGACGGAAGCGATCCTCGCTCTGCCGCAACGCTTCCACAAACGCGCGCTGGGTGGTCAGATCGCGGGTAATCTTGGCGAAGCCGGTCAGCACACCTGACTCGTTGCGCACCGCCGTGATGACCACGTTGCACCAGAAGGTCGTGCCGTCTTTGCGAACCCGCCAGCCTTCGTCCTCGAAGCGGCCAGTCAGCGCGGCCTGCTGCAACTCGTAAGTGGGCCAGCCGCGCGCCACAGCTTCGGCAGGGTAGAAACGCGAGAAGTGCTCACCGATGATTTCGTGCGCCGCGTAGCCCTTCAGTTTTTGCGCACCGGCATTCCAGCTGACGATCCGCCCGGTCGGATCCAGCAGGAAGATTGCGTAGTCTTCGATTGATTGGACCAGCGCCCCGTAATCGACTTCGACGGGCGCGTTCGCGTGGAGTACGCGCGGCTCGTCAACGGTCTCGCCGTTGTCGCATGCGGGGTGGGCGTCAGTCTTGTTCATAGTGAAAAAGCGTCTATTGGTATGTTCAGGCAGCATACACCGGCTCACATCCATGTTTTGCTTATTGCCCGACGTCATTGCCCAACCTCACGGTCCAACGTCACCGGGCTGAATCAAACGATGACCACGCCGCAGAAACCCCGACCCTCAATGCCCCCCGGCGCCAGCCGCCGCTGCCGCGCTCGCCTTGTCCGGCTTCGTCAACCAGATCAACGGAATGATCACCACGAAAATCACGGCTGAAAGCCAGAAAATATCGTTCAGGCCGAGCATCGCAGCCTGTGCGTTCATCGACTGTTCGAAGAACGCCATCGCCTGAGAAGCGCTTCCGCCCAGCGACGCTTGCGCGGCGTCCAGAGCGGAGGTGAACGTCGGATTGTTCACACTTGTTTGCTCGGCCAGCCTCGCATGATGCAAGATCGTGCGGTCATTCCAACCCGTAGTAGCAAGTGACGTTCCCGCTGCTCCCGCAAACACCCGCGCGAAGTTCGATAATCCCGCGGCGGCCGGAATCTTGTCGGGGGTGAGGCCGGAAAGGATGATCGCCGTCAGCGGCACAAAGAACAACGCAGTCGGAATACCTTGCAGCAGAGTCGGCAAAACCAGGGTCCACGTATCCACGCCTGTCGTGTAATGCGAGCGCATGAAAAACACGCCGGCAAACCCGAGAAACGCCAGGGTCGCCAACACTCGCGCATCCGACTTCGGCATGATCTTCGCCATCACTGGCGCAAGAAGCACGGCAAAGATGCCAAGCGGTGCGGTAGCCAGACCGGCGTCCACCGACCGGTAGCTCAGATACTCCTGCATCCACTGCGGCAACAGGACAAGGTTGGAGAAGAACACCGCGTACGCCACCGAAATCGCAATCGTGCCGCCCAGAAAATTGCGCCCTCCGAACAATCGCAGGTCGATGATCGGATTCTTCCCGGTCAACTCCCAGATCAGAAAGAACACAAAGCTGATCGCCGCAAATACGGTCAGCGCAACAATCACGGGCGAATTGAACCAGTCGAGGTCCTTGCCCTTGTCGAGCATGATCTGTAGCGACCCCACCCATGCAATCAGCGAGAGCAGCCCTACCTTGTCGATCGGCAAGCGCTTCGTCGGCGTTTCGCGTGTGCGGTAAATCGCCCACGTCACGCCTGCTGCAAAGATGCCTACCGGAATGTTGATGTAGAAGATCCATGACCATGAGTAGCTGTCGGTAATCCAGCCGCCGAGCGCCGGGCCGGCGATGGGGCCGACCGTCGCTGTCATGGCCCACAACGCCAAAGCGTGCGAGCTCTTTTCCCGCGGATACGAGCCAAGCAGAATCGCTTGCGACAGTGGAATCAACGGCCCGGCCACCGCGCCCTGCACGATCCGCGCCGCGAGCAGTACCGGCAGAGTCGGCGCAATGCCGCACGCCCATGACGAGAGTACGAATAACAGAATTGCCCACACGAACAGTTTGATTTGTCCGACGCGCTGCGTGAGCCAGCCCGTCAAAGGAATCGCAATCGCGTTGGCCGCGGCGAACAGCGTAATCACCCACGTCCCCTCGTCCACCGACACACCAAGATTGCCCGCAATGGTCGGAATCGCGACATTCGCGATCGACGAATCAAGCACGTTCATAAACGTGGCCAATGCCACGGCAAGCGTCGCCAGCACGAGCTTGCCGCCGGTCAGAGGCGGGAGCGTGGCGGAATTGGGCGAACCATTCATTTCATCACCTGTGGAAGAAGGCTAATGTCTGACTTGTCAGCTAATTGGTTAAAAAAAAACGGGTGTCGGGAGATCGCCCGTTCAATCTGCTATCCGTGCTGCGTTCTTTGGTGTCGTACTTGCCGCTACAGCACGTGCCGATGGCACGTTCTGCGCGATGATCCTGGCGATTTCGGCGTCGGCGTCGGCGCCGTACTGGGCGAACACGTCCGTGCGATACGTGGTGTTGATTGCCGCGCCCAGTTGGGTGCCCGACTCGTCGCGCGTTTCGACATCGACTTGCATCGACAGCCCGATCCGCAGCGGATGCGCGTTCAGTTCGTTCTGGTCGAGCTGGATTCGCGCGGGGAGACGCTGGACGACCTTGATCCAGTTGCCGGTAGCATTCTGCGCGGGCAACACGGCAAATGCGGCGCCCGTGCCCGCCGAGAAACCCACTACGTGGCCGTGATATTTGACGCTCGACCCATACACATCGGCCGACAGCATGACCGGCTGGCCGATGCGCATGTGCTTCAATTGGCCTTCCTTGAAGTTCGCATCGACCCACACACCGTCGAGCGGCACGATCGCCATCAACGGCGTGCCCGGCGCCACGCGTTGACCGACCTGCACCGAGCGGCGCGCCACATAGCCCGTCACCGGCGCGGGCAAAGTGTTGCGCGCGTAACTCAGGTACGCGTCGCGCACTTTCGAGGCGGCGGCCTGCACGTTCGGATGCTGTTCGACTGACGTGCGGTCGGTCAGCGCGTGGTTGGCTGCGGCCTGCTGGCGAGCGGCGTCGAGCGCGGCTTGTGCGGAGCTGACGGCATCGCGCGCATGGGCGATATCCTCACCGGATACCGCGCCCGTTTCGGCAACGGCCTGGCGGCGCTTGAGGTCGTCTTCGGCGCGCGCGAGATCGGACTGACGTTGCGCGACGGTCGCTGCGTAGAAATCGTTGTTCACGTAGAGGCCGCTGACCTGTCTCACGGTCTGGCCGAGTGTCGCTTCGGCGTTCGAGAGCGCGACTTTCGCGTCGGCGTTATCGAGCGTCACGACCGGCGCGCCCTGCTTGACGATCTGCGTGTCGTCGGCGTTCACCGCCACCACGGTGCCGCTCACTTGCGGCGTTAGCTGGACGAGATTGCCGTTGACATAGGCATCGTCGGTCGACTGATGATACTGGCCGTTCGTGATGTAGTAGGCGCCGTAGCCCGCGCCGGCCAACACTACGGTGGCGGCCAGCAAGGTGAGCAGCAGCTTGCGCTTCGCAGGCGCCCGCACCTGCTGGGGTTGGTCCGCGTCCGCCGTCTCGCGGTTGGTGGTGATCGTATCGCTCATTTTGTGGTCCTGACAGAAAGTGAAAGCGTCGCGATGGCGTCCTAGCGGGTGGCGACGACGGGGTTGGTTTGTACTGCCGAGGTGGCCGAAGTGGCCGGGGTTGCCGACGCGGCCACGCTGCCCTGTGCGCTCGAATCGGCACTGTCGGTATAGCCGCCGCCCAGTGCGGCAGCCAGCGCAATCTGTTGATCGCGGCGGTTCATCTTCAGATTCGCGACCTGTTGGTCGGCAGCGAGCGCCGTGGTGTCGGCATTCAGTACCGTCAGCTGATTCGTAAGACCGGCCTTGTACTGCGTGAGCGCCAATTGATCGGCGCCGCGGGCGGCTTCCTGGGCGGCTTGCGCGTCGCCGAGTTGCTCGTCGGTCGAGCGGATCTGCGCGAGTTGCGTCGCGACTTCGGACAGCGCGGTGACGAGCGTCTGGTTATACGTCGCGACGGCGTAATCGAAGTCGGCATACCGGCCCTTTAGTTGCGCGCGCAACTGACCGCCGTCGAAGATCGGCAGATGGATCGCGGGACCCGCCGATGCCGTGCGGCTCGCTGCGCTCAGGAAGCGGCCGAAGCCAAACGCATCGAGACCGATCGCAGCGCTCAGGTTGATGTCGGGATAGAACTCGGCCTTGGCTTCCTTCACGTCATGCGTGAGCGCATCGACGCGCCATCTGGCGGCGACCAGATCCGGGCGGCGGCTCACCAGGTCGGCAGGCAGGTTGGCCGGCAGACGTACGTCGTCACCGGTTCCGAGCGTTGGGCGCGTAATCGCGAGGCCACGGTCCGGGCCGGCGCCAAGCAAGGCGGCCAGTTGATAACGGGTGGTGAGGATGCTGCCGTCGAGCGAAGCCAACGTCGCGCGACTCGTAGCGAGGTTCGCTTGCGCCGTCTTGCGCTCGACCTGGGTATCGAGGCCAGTTGCAATGCGGCCGGCGGTGATGCGGTCGATCTGCTCGCGCTGCGTGACCTCCTGCTGCGCGATGTCGCGTAACGCGTACAGACGGGCCAACTGGTTATAGGCCCGTGCCGTTGCGGACGTCAGCGACAATCTGACGACTTCCGCATCCGCCTCGCCCGCCTGCAGTTGAGACAGCGAAGCCTTGAGTGCTTCGCGGTTCTTGCCCCACAAGTCGAGATCGTAGGAAGCAGATAACAGGCCCTGGTTCTCCGATTGCCATGAACCGCCATACGGCGGCGGCACCAGCGCCGTGCCCGAATACTGCTGGCGGGTGAACGAATACGTGGCGCCGACTTTCGGCATCGTGCTGGCCTTCGCCGTGTCGCTATACGCAGCGGCCGCGGCAACGCGTGCCCGGGCCTGTTCGATCGACGGATTGCCCTTCAGCGCTTCCACAAGCAAGGCCTTCAGTTGCGCGTCGCCGAACTGATCGGCCCAGTCGGCGGCGGGCCAATGGCCGTGATCCGCGGGCAGGCTTTGTTGCGTCGCGAAGGTCTGCGGCTGTGCTATCTGCTTGTCGCTCGAGATGCCAGCGTAGTTCGCGCAAGCCGACAGCACGGCCGCGAAGATCACCGTCACGCCCGCCTTCGCGATGCGTGACCTGGCTGCCTGCCTATTTAGCTGCAATATCATTTGCTGACCTGTCAGATATTAAGATAAAAAAATGGCTGCGATCGTTCGCAGCGCTGCCTCGTCGCTTGCTAGTCTTCGAGAAACTTGTTCAGCAGGCGGCGCAATTCCTCGAATTCGGCTTTGGTGAATTTCCTTAAACGCCCGTTCAGCACCACCGGGGCAATCTGCGGAAGATGCGCGGCGACCTCCTCCCCTGCCTTCGTCAGCTTCAGATTGACGACGCGCCGGTCCTCGATACTGCGCGAGCGCTCCAGCAGACCTTTGGTCTCGAGCTTGTCGAGCATACGTGTCATCAAACCCGTGTCGATACCGAGATGTTTGGACAACTCGAACGGCGTGGCCGCAATGTCCTGACTCAACGACAGCAGGATGCCCATTTGCTGGCTGGTGATATCCAGATCTTTAAGCGCGGCGTCCATTTCCGTAATCAGCACGTTGCGCGCCTTGTTGATGGCGAAGCCCACGCTGTTTGTCAGACCGAAACTCTCCGGCGTGTAGTGATCCATGCGCAGCTCCCTCCTGGTTGGAATCAATATATCTGCAAAGTCAGATACTGTCAAATTTAAATTCGCAGAAGTCAGATTCCTGAATGCAAGATGGGATGGCAAGTATGAACAGACAAATACACCGCGCGTGGCCGATGTTCGCGGGCCGGACCGCGGAGCACGCCCTTCCGCGCCGACTAAACGGTGCCGCCCGCCGTCAGCCCGCCGCGCCGACCTTTTCCGCCAGCTTCGCGTCGTAACTGGAATGCACGTGCACCCGCTTCTTCTCCGGATAGGCGTACGCGTATGCCTTGCGCAACGCCAGCGACGCCTCGTGAAAACCGGACAGAATCAGCTTCTGCTTGTTCGGATAGTTGGCGATGTCGCCGACCGCGAAGATGCCGGGCCGCGAACTCTCATAATTGGACGTATCCACGTCGACACGGCCGCCGTGGATCGACAGATTCCACTGCGCGATTGGCCCGAGATCGGCAACCAGGCCATACAGCACGACGAGATGCTCGGTGTCGAGTTGCGTTTCGCCTTCGATATGCCGTAGCGCAATCGATTTCAGCGCATCGCCCTCGACGTTGAGCCCCGAAATCGCGCCGACGATGAAGTCCATCTCCCCTGCTTCGACCGCGCGCCGCATCGACTCGACGCTCGAATCCGCCGCGCTGAAGCCGTTGCGACGATGCACCAGCGTCACGCGCCGCGCGACCTTGCGCAGTGCCAGCGCCCAGTCGAGCGCGGAATCGCCGCCGCCGGCCACTACCACGGTCTTGCCGGCGAAATCGGCGAGACGTTGCACGCTGTAGTGCACTTGACGCGACTCCAGCGGCACGGCTTCGGCCAGCGCCAGCCTTTGCGGCACAAACGCACCGTTGCCGGCGGCGAGCAGAATCGCCGCCACGTCGAATACGAGGCCGCGGTCGGTGCGCACAGTCCAGCGCCCGTCGTCGCGCTGCTCAACCGACTCGACCCGTTGTTCGAGATGGATGGGCACATCGAACGGCTTGCATTGCGCCATCAAACGCTCGACCAGCTCGCGCGCGGTACATGAGGGAATCGCGGGAATGTCATAGATCGGCTTGTCCGGATAGAGCTCGATGCACTGCCCGCCCACCTTGCCGAGCCCGTCGACGATCTGGCACGACAGGCCGATTACACCGGCTTCGAAAGCGGCAAAAAGGCCGACGGGCCCGGCGCCGACAATCAGGACATCGGAGCGAATCGGTTGCAAAAGCGGGTCTGTTGCGGACGTCATTCGGAGTCTCATCGGGTAGATCGATGATCCACCATACAGAATCGCCCGAGGCCCGGCAACGATGCCATTACAGGCGATAAGGACGCTTGGATTCAGCCGGCCTCGGTCCGCAGGCGGCCGGCGGAAACTTCATTGAATAGATTCAATTTATGGAACTATAAAAAAACAACATTATTTTTTATAGCCGACGGCTTCGTATAGTCGAGCCCAGTTCGAATGCGCCCTCCGCTCGGCGCCCTCCTTTCCCGCTACTGGACCACGATGAAACTACTCAAGTTCGCCCCTCTCGCGATCGCCGGCGCGCTCTCCAGCGCCGCCCATGCGCAAAGCAGCGTGACGCTGTATGGCCTGATTTCGGCGGGCGTCGGCTATGCGACGAATCAGGGCGGCAAGAACGCGTGGCAGGCACTTTCGGGGACCAACCAGAACCCGCGCTGGGGTTTGAAGGGTGTCGAAGATCTGGGCGGCGGCACGACCGCGATCTTCCAGCTGGAAAACGGCTTTAACGTGATGACCGGCACCGCGTCGCAAAACGGCCGCGAATTCGGCCGGCAGGCGTTCGTCGGGCTCGCCAGCAAGAAGTACGGTACGTTGACCTTCGGCCGTCAGTACGACACGGTGCACGACTACGTCGGCCCGGTGATCATTGCGAGCAACGGCGTGAATATCGGCGACAACGACAACGGCTATAACGACATCCGCGTGCAAAATGCGGTGAAGTACGTGACGCCTGACTACCGCGGCCTGAAAGCCACGGCCGAATATGGCTTCAGCAACGCCACCGGTTTCGCCAACAACAATGCATACAGCTTCGGCGCCGGTTACGAGAACGGCCCGCTGAAGTGGAGCGTGGTCTACGCGCAGTACAACAACCCGTTCAGCGCGACCAATCCGGACGGCGCGATTTCGAACGACTACGCGTCGTCGCTGCTGATCTTCGCGAAGAGCGCGTTGCATCCGGCTGCGTATGCGAGCAAGCAGCGCATCTTCGGCACGGGTGGCTTCTATACGGTCGGCGCCGCGCAATTTGCAGCGCTTTTCACCGATGTCCGCTACGATTATCTCGACGGTTCGCATCTGCGTTTGCAGAACTACAACCTGAACCTGAACTACCACGTGACGCCCGCGCTCGTTCTCGGCGCAGCGTATGCCTTCACTGACGGCAAATACGATGTGATCAACACGAGCCCCAAATGGCATCAGGTCAATCTGCAAGCCGACTATTTTCTGTCGAAACGCACCGACGTCGCGCTGACGGTGATCGCGCAGCAAGCTGCTGGCGACGCGCAACACGCGCAGATTTTTGCCTATGCGCAATCCACCGGCATCCGTCAGATGATCACGACGGTCGGCATGCGCCACGTGTTCTGACGATGATGAACACCTTCGATCCAACGCAGGACCGGCGCGCGTTTTTGCGCACGGCCATGGGACTGGCTGCGGGTGCATCGGCGTGGCCGATGCTGGCCGCCGCTGCAGGTGGTGCTGGAGCGGCTGACGCGGCCAGTGGCACGTCCGCTTCGAGCGCACCCGCTTTGCAAAGCGGCGCGCGCCGCAGCGTGATCATCGATTGCGATCCCGGTCAGGATGACGCGATTGCGATCCTGTTCGCGCTCGGCGCGAGCGACCGGATCGACGTGCGCGCGATCACGACAGTCGCGGGCAACGTGCCGCTCAATCTCACCGAGCGCAACGCGCGCATCGTGCGTGACTGGGCCGAGCGGTCGCAATCGCTGCCGGTCTATGCCGGCTGCCCGCGCCCGCTCACGCGCGAACTGATCACGGCCGCCAACGTGCACGGCAAGACCGGTCTCGAAGGCGTGCCGCTGCATGAACCGCTCGCGCCTCTCGCCCCGCAGCACGCGGTCGCCTTCCTGATCGACACCTTGCGCGCGGCGCCGCCGCATAGCGTGACGCTGTGCGCGCTCGGGCCGTTGACCAACCTCGCCACCGCGTTCACCGAAGCGCCGGAGATCCGCAACGGCATCCGCGAAATCGTGCTGATGGGCGGCGCCTTCTTCGAGCGCGGCAACATCACGCCCGCAGCCGAGTTCAACATCTACGTCGACCCGCAGGCCGCGCAAGTCGTGTTTGCGAGCGGTGTGCCGATCGTCGTGCTGCCGCGCGACGTCGCTGTGAAAGCGCCGATCACGCCGGCCCGGATCGCACCGATTCGCGCACTCGGCAATCGCTGCGGCACCATGGCCGCCGATATCATGGCCGCGGAAGTCGCGTATCAGAAGGGACGCCGGGGCATTGAAGAAGCGCCCATGTATGACCCCTGCGCGACCGGCTACCTGATCGAGCCGTCCTTATTCAAAGGACGCGAGGTCAACGTGATGATCGAGACAGTCGGCGAATGGACGCTCGGTGAAACCGTGGTGGACTGGAGCGGACACAGCGGCCGCAAGCCGAACGCGACCTGGATCACCGAAGTCGACGCGGACGGTTTTTATGCCGCCTTGCGCGCACGGCTCGCCGCGCTGCCGTGAACCGGCGACACCGTGAACCCGTGAAAGGCTCGGCAACGGTCATGCATACCGCCCGCGTTGCGTCAGATATGCGCGGCGAGCCATTCGCGGCAAGCACGCACGTGCGGGCCGCGGTCGTCGCCGGCGAGCGAAATCAGTGCGATCGAACGGGTGACGCGCGGCTTGTCGAGGCGCAACGCGACCAGTTCCGTGTCGTGCAGATGCATGGTGTAGAGACTGGGCAGCACCGCAATCGCCAGACGGTTGCGCACGAGTTCGTACAACGGCTCGGTGTACTCGACGCGGTAGGCGACCGTCAGTTGCAGACCTTCGGCCCCGCCGGTGCGCTGCAACGCGTCGCTGACGCTGCCGCGCACGAACACCGCGAGATCGCGGCCCACCAGCTTCGCCCACGCAAGGCTCTTTTTCTGCGCGAGCGGATCGTCGCGCCGCACCACTACCACGATCTGATCCTCGAACAGGTCCTGGTAGCGCAACGCGGCTTCGCCGTCGTTGTCCGCCGCGGCCGCATCGGGCTCGTGCACACCCACGCCGAAATCGACCGCCCCCTGGCGCACGGCATCGATCAAGGCGGTGTTCGGCATGTCGTTCAGCGTGAAGCGCAGCGACGCTTGTTGTGCGCGCAACGCGCCGAGCGCGGGCAACAGGCGCGCCGCAGCCGACGGAATCAGTCCGATGCGCACTGTCTGCACGCGTTCGGCGAAGGTGCTCGCCATATC
The DNA here is from genome assembly GCF_046026675.1 of Paraburkholderia sediminicola. GTDB lineage: Bacteria > Pseudomonadota > Gammaproteobacteria > Burkholderiales > Burkholderiaceae > Paraburkholderia > Paraburkholderia sediminicola_F. The sequence continues at coordinate 2,315,873 of NZ_JAQQEY010000001.1, forward strand.
GTCGAAGGTGCCGCGCGCCTGATTGAGCAGACGCTCGGCAAGCGGCAACACGCTGGCGCCCGCATGCGTGAGCGTCAACCGATGCGCAGAGCGCGCGAACAACGGGCCGCCGAGCAGGAACTCGATCTGCCGGATCGCCGCGGTGAGCGCGGGCTGCGTCAAGGCGAGCGACTGCGCGGCCTGCGTGAAGCTGCGTGCATGCGCAAGCGTCACGAAGTACTGGATTTGCCGCAGCGTAAGCGCGGGCAAGAGGGACGAACGGTCGGTCATGGAGAGCAATGCATCGACGCAATGCGCAGCAGTATAAAGGGCGTGGTTACAGGATGAATCAATTGATCAATAGCGAATCTTCAATGCCGACAACAAACAACCCGGCACCCACAGCGCGCGGCGGCTGGCTCGAACGGCGTTTCGCACTCGCCGAGCGCAAGACCAGCGTGCGTACCGAAACAGTCGCCGGCATCACCTCGTTTCTGGCGGCTGCCTATCTGCTGGTGGTGATTCCGTCGCTGCTGTCGGCGGGCGGCATGGATCGTGGCGCGGCGACGACCGCAACGATTCTCGTGTTCGTACTGAGCACGGTGCTGATGGCGCTGTATGCGAATCTGCCGTTTCTGGTGGGGCCCGGTATCGGCGGCTCGGTGATTCTCGGCATTACGCTCGCGGGTGAACATGTCGCGTGGCAGACAGGACTGGGCATCGCATTCGTGTCCGGGGTGCTGTTTCTGATCCTGACGCTGGTGGGCGCACGCAGTCTCGTGGTGCGGCTGATTCCGGCGCAAATCAAGCTCGGGCTCGGTGCCTCGATCGGTTTGTTCATCGCAGTGCTGGGTTTCCGTAACGCAGGGATGGTAGTCGCCAACGCGAAAACCAACGCGCTCGCTCTCGGTGATTTCTCGCGGCCCGGCACCCTGGTCGCCTTGATCGGCCTCGGCGCAGCTGTCGTGCTGCAAGGCCGCCGCGTGCCCGGCGCGATCTTGTGGGCGATCCTGATTGCGGCCGGCGCCGGTGTGCCGCTCGGCGTCACGCATATGCCCGCATCGTTTCTGTCGTGGCCGCATAGCGTCGCGCCGATTGCGTTCAAGCTCGACATTGCGAGCGCCTTGAGCGTGGCCGCGATTCCGTATCTGTTCGTGTTCTTCGCGGCGGAGTTTTTCTCGACGCTCGGCACCACGCTCGCGGTTGGCGCCAAAGCGGATCTGCTCGACGAAAACGCGAATCTGCCGAACATCAACCGCCCGTTTCTGGTCGATTCGATTGCGGCGACGCTCGGTCCAGTGTTCGGCATTCCGGCGCTCACGGCGCTGGTGGAATCCGCGGCAGGTGTTGAAGCCGGTGGACGTACGGGCCTTTCTTCGCTCGCGGCCGCCGCGATGTTCGCACTGATGCTGTTGTTCGTGCCAGTTGCTCTGGCCATTCCGAAGGAAGCCACCGCGCCCGCACTGATCCTGATCGGACTGTCGATGTTCAGCACGATTCGCCATACGCATTTCGACGACTTCAGCGACTCGCTGCCCGTTCTTTCGATGGTGCTGCTCACGCTGATGTCGAATAGTTTCGGCACCGGCATCGCGGGTGGTCTGCTCTGCTATGTGCTCGTCAAGCTGCTCGCCGGACGTTTCCGTGAAGTACCGTGGGGTCTCTATGTGCTGGCCGTGCCGCTCGGCTATTACTTCTATACCGTGGTGAAGCCGCATTGAAGTTTGCACCTAAGCACCCTGATTACCCGGCTTTGCCGCACATTTTTATCCTGCATTCGCACTAAACTGAATTAGCGTCGAGTTTTACGCACTACCGAAAACCATACCGACATGAAAGAGACATTGGGCAACGTGCCCGCATCGCGCCTTGGCATGACGCTCACCGATGCCCATCGCGCCTTCTTCACCGCCCTGCCGAAGGTCGAATTGCATTGCCATCTGCTGGGCGCGGTGCGTCACGACACCTTTATCGCGCTCGCCGAAAAGAGCAACGCGCCAATCGACCGAAAAGAAATCGACGCGTTCTATACCCGCGGCGAAAAGCCCGTCGGCGTGCTGCGTGTGCTGCGCGCGCTCGACGAACATCTGCTCACGCATGCGGACGACCTGCATCGCATCGCCTACGAATATCTCGCCGATGCCGCCGCGCACCAGGTTCGTCATAGCGAGTTCTTCTGGAATCCTACCGGCACGGTGCGCATCTCGAAGATTCCCTATGCGGATGCGCAAGCGGCCATCGTCACCGCGATTCGCGACGCCGCGCGCGACTTCGGTATCAGCGCGCGACTGATCCCAAGCATCGATCGCGAGGCCGATCCCGACGAAGCGGTCGCGCTGGTCGACTGGATGTGCGCGCATCGCGCGGAGGAAGTGGCGGGCCTCGGTATCGACTACCGCGAGAACGACCGGCCACCTGAGTTGTTCTGGAAGGCATACCGCAATGCCCGCAACGCCGGCTTCAAAACCACCGCGCATGCGGGCGAATTCGGCATGCCGTGGCGCAACGTCGAGACAGCCGTGGACCTGCTGCACTGCGACCGGATCGATCACGGCTATACGATCGTCGACAACCCGCAGTTGGCGGCCCAATACGCGGAGCGCGGCATCGTGTTCACCGTGGTGCCGACCAACTCCTACTATTTACGCACACTCGCCCCGGAAGTCTGGGCCGAACAGCATCCAATGCGGCGCATGCCGGGTCTGGGCCTGAAAATTCACCCGAACACCGACGACCCGACGCTGCACAAAGTGACGCCAAGCGAAGCATGGCAATTGATGCATAGCCACTTCGGCTTCAGCCTTGCCGAGTTGCGGCAGTTCATGCTGAACGGCATCGACGGTGCATGGATCGACGAAGCGACGCGCCACGCATGGCGCGCGGCGTGGGGTGCGGAGTTTGACGCGTTGGCGGCGGCCTTGCCCGCTTAAATGCGGACAGTGCCTCGGGTCAGGCTAGCCACTCCCGCGCGATTTCATTCACCAATCCACGAACCGCGCAAATCGCTGTCGTGCAGCAATTGCAGCAACGTGCCCGCCGGACGGCTCAGCCGTTTGGCGGCCAGCGCGATAAATTCCACCGAGGGCAGCGTCGGCAGACTGGCCGCGTTGAGCGGCGGCGTCAGGCCCCGCGCGGCCAGATACTGCGGACGAACCGTGATACCGAGCCCGCCGCGCGCGGCCGCAATGCAGCCCGAGTGACTGCTGCTCGTACACACCACCTGCCAGCTGAAACCGGCTTCGGCCAGCGCGTCGAGCACCACCGCGCGGGTCACGCTCGGCTCGGCGACCAGAATCAGCGGCAACGGCTGGCTGAGATCGACCAATGTGCCGGTACGCGCCAGCCACTCCAGCCGCCCCGTGAACAGCGGCACGCCGCGCCGGTCACCCAGACGCCGCTTGCCGACCAGCAGATCGATCGAACCAGCGTCCAGCAATTCATATAGCTTGCCGGTCATACCGATAGTGATTTCAAGTTCGACATCGGGATGCGCGTCGCGAAACGCCGCCAGCACCGTAGGCAGCGGCCCGAGCGCAACGTCGTCCGATGAACCGAGCCGCACGCGCCCTTTCAGGCGCGGCGCGCGAAACTGCGATTCGGCCCGCGCGAGCGCTTGCAGGATCACGCTGGCGTGCGCGAGCATGGCCTCGCCGTCCGGGGTCATCGCGAGCGAATGGGTGTCGCGCACGAACAGGCGGCGCCCGACGCTCTGTTCGAGCCGGCGGATGTGTTCGCTGACGCTCGACTGCGTAAGGTCGAGTTGCCGCCCCGCCTCGGTGAAGCTATGGCAGGCCGCGACTGTCGCGAAGGTCTTGAGCCAGATGGGATTGAGCATGCGTCATTGTGGTCCTGGTCATCGGCAAAGTCGATAACAGTCAACAACCCTAGTGGGGTTCCCGATTGACGAGGATGTCAATATCATGACGGAATCCCCCCAACGATCGCTCCGAGCTCGGCCCGCCAGTCCGTCCGCCCCGCCGCCCCCGCAGCTCAATTGAACATGAACAAGGATTCCGCCCAGACCGCACTGCTCTGGATCGTCGCCGCCGGCTTTTTCATGCAGTCGCTCGACACCACGATCGTCAACACCGCGTTGCCGTCGATTGCGAACAGCCTGCACGTCGCGCCCCTCGCGATGCAGCCGATCGTGGTTGCCTACACGCTGACCATGGCGATGCTCACTCCTGCGTCGGGCTGGCTCGCCGACCGCTTCGGCACGCGGCGCGTCTATTTCGTGGCGATTCTCGTATTCGTACTCGGGTCGATCTGCTGTGCGAGCGCACATACGCTCGGCCAACTGGTGATGGCGCGGGTCCTGCAAGGACTGGGCGGCTCGATGCTGCTGCCCATTGGGCGGCTTGCCGTCCTGCGCAGCGTCTCGAGCGAGCAATACGTCTCGGCGCTCGCGTTCATTTCGATCGCTGGTCAGTTAGGGCCGATCGCCGGCCCGACGCTCGGCGGCTGGTTCGTTGAGGCCATCACGTGGCACTGGATCTTTCTGATCAATGTGCCGATCGGCGCACTGGGTCTCTACGCGGTGCAGCGGTATTTGCCGGCGCATGGCGAAACCCAGGCGCCGCCGTTCGACTTCGTTGGTTGTGGGCTGCTGTCGCTGTGCATGATCGCGTTTTCGCTCGCCGTAGAGGCGCCGGTCGAGACGCATCGCGCGGCATGGTCGGCGGGTCTCTTCGCGCTCGCGGTAGTCAGCGCGCTTGCCTACATTCCGCACGCAAAGCGCCGCGACAATCCGCTCTTCAAACTCTCGCTCTTTAGCGAGCCGAATTTCAGCGTCGGTCTGATCGGCAACCTGGTGTGCCGCATCGGCTCGAGCGCCGTACCGTTTCTCGTGCCGTTGCTGCTGCAATTGCAACTCGGCTACACACCGCTGCATTCCGGCCTGATGATGCTGCCTGCCGCACTTGCCGGCACCCTCACCAAACGCTGGATTGCGCCGCTCGTGCGCCGCTATGGCTACGACACGTTCCTGCTCGTCAACACGGTCATCGTGGGGTCGGCGATCGTTGCGTTCGCATTGATTACGCGTGGTACGCCGCTCATCGTCGAGATCGTGATTCTGGCAGTGTTCGGCGGCGCCAACTCCATGCAATTCGCGGCGATGAACAGCGTCACGCTCAAAGGCCTCTCGCATGAAGATGCCGGCAGCGGCAACAGCCTCTTTTCGATGGTGCAGATGCTGGCGATCGGCTTGGGTGTCTCAATCGGCGGCGGGCTGGTGAATCTGTTCTCCGCGCAATGGGGATCGGCGGCGCTCGGGTTCCGCCTGAGCTTCGTGTGCGTGGGTGTCATCACGCTGGTGTCCGCATGGGTGTTTCGCCATCTGGACGAAGCGCCCGTCACGCGCGACGTGCGTGGCCAGGCGACCCAGGGCGCGGGGCGCTGAATACCGGCGTGGCGGATTCGCGTACGCGCCAGGCCCTGGCTACGCTGAGTCGGACGTGACCCATAGGACTCAGCGCAATGCCGCCGCTAGCGTCAGTCCGGCAAACGGATGCCGGAAAATCCCTCGCACGCTTCGATCAAGCGCTCTTGCACAGCAACCTTGTGGACCGCCGGATGCGCCTCGCGCGGCTTCTTGTGATAGAAGTACGCACCGCTGACGGTGGCCAACGGTTCATCGCTGACGGCAAGCCACACCTGGGTCTTCGGCGCCGCTTGCAGATCGTCCGGCGCGCCTGCCCCACCCATTTTCGTCGCCACCCAACCGGGCTCCAGCGCGTTGGACAATACCGCCGGCCAGCGGCGCGCCATCGCAAACGCCAGCAGCGCGTCATGCAGCTTCGAGTCGGAATAGGCCGCTGCGCCCTGCCACGGCCGCCGGTCCCATGCCAGATCGTCGAGGCTCGCGTCGCCGCTCCGATGCAAGCCCGAGCTGAGATACACGAGCCGCTTCGGTTTCGTGATCAGCGCGGTCAAGATGTAGGGGGCCAGCGTGTTGACCGCGAACACATGCGGCAGGCCGTCCACAGTGGCAATCCGGTGCGGCTCCTGATAACCAACCGCCGCGTTATGGATCACCACGTCGAAGCGGCCGAGTGTGTTGACCTGCTCCGCCAGCGCGACTGTCGCTGCAATGCTCGACAGATCGCCTGCTAAAGCAGTTTCCGCTTCCGGTACCGCCTTCAACGCTTCCTCGGCACGCGCGGCATTGCGTGCATGCACAACCACTTGATGACCGGCGTCGACGAGCAGACGCGCTGCCATCTGGCCGAGACCGTCGGCGGAACCGGTGATAAAAACTCGCGACATGATGACGCTCTCCGTTGATCAGTCATATATGCCTGACGCATGGTGAGAACCACGTTCCATCGTGCAGCAGGCGACCCTTTGCAGATTAGCGCCAAACGAGCGCCTGACGCGATAGCGTGGCTGTCATTCCACTCATGATGCTGTGTCATTGATTGGTTCGGACAGATGGCGTTTCCCGGCGTCGCCGCGTGAATTCAAACAGTATTTCGCGATAGCATGTCATGCATTAATGCGTAACAAGGGAATATCACATGCCATTTGACGAGCGCATGCTGAACGGCATGGGCGTGCTGACGGCGATTGTCGACTGCGGCAGTTTTGCGGCGGCAGGCGAAGCACTCGACATGTCGCAATCCGGCGTCAGCCGTTCGGTAGCACGGCTGGAAACACGCCTCGGCATCCGGCTATTCGACCGCACCACCCGCTCGGTCACGCTGACCGACGAAGGCCGGCGCTTCTACGAACAGATCGTGCCGCTGCTCGGCGGACTCGAAGAAGCAGCTGCTTCGGCGGCCCAGGGTGCCACGGCGGTTCGCGGACGTTTGCGCGTGAACATGGACCCGTTCTTTTCGCGTCTCGTGCTAGGACCGAGGCTCGGCGGCTTCGTCGATAAGCATGCCGATCTGCAGCTCGAGTTGATTACGCGCGACCAGTTAGGCGATATGGTTGCCGACGGTTTCGATCTTGCGATCCGTTTCGGTGACCCGCCGGTTTCGTCGCTCATTGCACGCAAGCTGCTCGATACACGGGTTCTGACCGTCGCCGCGCCCTCGTATCTGAAGAAACATGGGCATCCGGAAAGCCCGGCCGAACTCGAAAGCGGCAAGCACGTGTGCATCAAGTTTCGTGATCCGCTAACGGGTTACCCGTTCAGCTGGGAGTTTCACCGCGGACGCAAGAAGACGATGATTACGCCGCAAGGCCGCCTGACCGTGAACGACGTCGGCACCTTGCATAGCGTGTGCGCCGCCGGCCAGGGCGTCGCGCAGATTCTCGCGTTCGGCGCCGAGTCGTTGCTCGCCAATGGCAAACTGGTCGAACTGTTTCCCGACTGGAGCGACGAGGTTTATCCGCTGTATGCGCTCTATCCTTCGCGGCATCATCCACCGGCCAAGGTACGGGCATTCTTCGACTTCATCGTTTCGCTGACTGGCGGCCCGACACGTGAAACTACCGCTTGAATGGCGGTTGGGCGAGTGTGACGCCCCGGTGAAAGCCATCGAGCAACATCCGTGCATTTGTCGGTGTAGAGGGTGCGACTTCGCATCTTGTACGCTAGCGTGCAGACACAATCTCGCGGTGCGCGCAGGCTGTGTGAAGGCACTCACTGCCCGTACGGAAAAACTATGTCGAACTATCCATTTGAGAGCGAGCTCGCCCATCTCGAACAGATTATTCCCTTTCTCGTGACTGCTCCGCCGTTGGGTCTGCCCTACTGGCGACGCCGGATTCTCGCCTTGTCGCCGCCTGAAGGACGTCTACCGGCTGGCAGCGTCCAACGTATCGGCAGGTTAATGGACGTATTCGAGGAGATTGAACGCAGGGCGTCACCGAGCGCGGCGTCCACCGCAACGAGAACGACACGCTAGCGCGCTGGACGGCGAGCCGAATCAGCAGTGCCTCGCCCTTACTTCGCCAGGGGCGTTCGCTAGATCGCCTGCAATGCCGGCAACAGCCGGTCGAATTCGCGTTTGACCACGGCGTAGCATTCACACACGTGGGCTTCCAGACCAGGCCGGTCCAGCACGGTGATGTGGCCGTGGCTATAGCGGATCAAGCCGGCGTTCTGCAGTTTCAGTGCCGCCGCGGTGACGCCGGAGCGGCGCACGCCGAGCATATTGGCAATGAGCTCCTGAGTCATGCGCAATTCGTTCGATGGCAAGCGGTCGATGCTGAGCAGTAGCCAGCGGCACAATTGTTGATCGATCGAATGATGGCGGTTGCATACCGCTGTCTGCGCCATCTGGGTAATGAGTGCCTGCGTATAGCGCAACAGAAGGCGCTGCATGGGCCCCCCGCGATTGAATTCGTCTTTCAGCAAACGAGCATTCAAGCGCCAGGCGCGGCCCGCGCTTTGCACGATCGCCCGGCTCGGCGTGGTCTCGCCGCCCATGAACAGCGACACGCCGACGATGCCTTCATGTCCCACGATGGCGATTTCCGCCGAGGCGCCGTCTTCCATCACGTAGAGCAACGAAATAATCGACGTGGTGGGGAAAAAGACGTGTTCGAGTTGACCGCCGGATTCGTAGATTACCTGACCTAACGGCAAATCGACTTCGACCAGATGCGGCTCGATGCGCGCCCACTCAATTTCGGGCAACACCGCCAACAGCTGATTCGCTTTTGGGTCACCCTTGAGCATCGGTGGCTCCTTGCTGGGTTCCGGACGCGCCAGCGGCGCGGCTACGCATTGATCTGCGGAAACGGCGCAAGCACGCGTTCCGCTGCAACGGTGATTATGAACCGCGCGCAGGACGCGCGGAATCGGGTAAAGCGCCCGCTTCGCTGCTGCCGTGAGCGTCAACGGGCACGGCACAAATAGAAAAACCGGCTTTACGCCGGTTATTTTCGTTCCGAATGCCTACAGAGCGACGGGTTTCTTTTTGAGCATCAAGGGTCGGCGCGTTTCCATCAGCGTGCGTTTCGCACCGAGCCACTTCGTCACGTGCTTGACCCATTGCTTCGGCGCGGTTTCATTGCCCTGCGCCTGCTGCGGCTCGTTTGCCGTGGGTGCGGCTGTTTTTTCGCTTTCGGCAAGGCGTTCTGCTTCGCGCCGCCGTTTGCTGTCGGCAATTTCTTCTAGGTTGACCTGGTCATCATCCATGCTGGAACTCCCGCGACAAAGCAAGGCGAGGCGCCGGTAGGCGCCGCGCTGCTTCGGCTGTGGAACAAGGCGGCGCGCGGCAAGTCCGGTTGGACCTGCCGCGCCGCGCTCGCTGTATCAAGAAATCGTGTAGCGGTTTTGCGGACCGCCGACATACAGACCGCGAGCGAGCGTAAGGATTTGCTCGCGATGACGGTCGAAGGCTGCCAGCACTGCCGGCTCGTCGGAGCCTGCGCTCGGGCTCAGATTTGAAATGACCGAATTGTTGACAGTAAAGGCGATTTCGCGCGCATTGTCATAGCCCCAGAAATTGACACAATGACGGAAGGCGTCATAGCTGCGGCTTGGGTTCGGGAAGTTGAGGGACATTTCACGCTCCCGTGGTGTTTTCCTTCTTCACGGTGCGCTGAATATGGGGCGCGGTCAAGGTGTTGTTTGTAAGCGCGGATGTTTATCGGGTCCAAGCCTTGCTGTCCTGCAGGTGTTCTCACACCAGGAGCATGCAATGAGCGAAACCAAAGAACCCAAAGGCGCCGACATCGAACATCCGCAGCCCACCACTCACAGCGACAACGAAAAGAGCAAACTGCCCGAACGCCACGACGAAGGGCGCGATCAGTCGCCGGCGGACCGTCCAGGGAAAAAACCCGGCGAAGGCGAACCGTCAGTGAGTTGAATTATTAACCGCTAGCCCCACCGCTAGCCAAGCGGCTTTGATGCGTTTTGGCATCAAAGCCGCACAAATTTTCCCCTTCGAACCCCTTTCACAGCGCGGACATTTCTTCCGATTTATTACGGATTATTTTTTTCCTGCAATGGACTATTTTGCTGCATGCAGCAATGTGTGCGCAAAGCGAACCGGCTGCGCCCCTTAACAGATAAGAACGGAGACGCCCGTGTTCACCTTCTCCACTCCTTCGTCCGGCCCCTCCCGCCCCTCTCCCAAGGTTTCCATTTGCCTGCCCACCTGCAATCGGCCTGAGTTGATCGTCGAGTGCATCGATTCGTGCCTCGCGCAGACGTATGGGAATCTGGAGATTGTGATCGGCGACGATTCAAAGGACGAACGCACCCGGCAGTTGATCTCGCAACGCTACGCGAATGAACCGCGCATCCGCTATGCGAAGAACCAGCCGTCGCTCGGCCAGGCGCGCAACGTCGCGAACCTGTTCGCGCGCGCACGCGGCGACAAAATCCTGCTGATTCACGACGACGACTTGCTCACCACCGACGGCATCGAAAAACTGGTGTCGCTATGGAAGCTTCATCCGCAACTCGAAGTGGCCTTCGCCGATCAGTACGAGGCCGACCACACGGGCGCCGTCGACTTCGAAGGCAGCGCACGCCTGAACACCGCATTTCGACGCACCCGGGACGCTGAAGGCTTGCAGACTTTGCCGGGTAGAACCGGGCTGATCCAGATGTTCCCGAACAACGGCTGGATGGCGAACGCAGATCTCGTCAAACGGATCGGCTACAGCGATCAGTACGGCACTTGCTGCGATTTCGTGTTCGGCACTGAACTCTGTCTCGCGGCGCGCGAGGTGTTTTATCTGCACGAATACGTGTCGGTATATCGGAAGACCGCGACCTCGATCTCGCATAGCACGCGCGGCACGGCAGTTGCCGCGACCGTCAGTGCGTATGGGTTCGTCAAAGCGCTGAAACTGCCGGTGCAACTGGAACCGTCACGCAAGCTGGCGTTGCGCCGTCTCGCGCCAATCGTCGTCTCGGTTCATGCGAAGAATCGCCAGGTGATGCCCGGGCTAAAGATCGCCCTCACGCATCTCTTCGCCTACAACTATGGTTTCAGCACGCGGCTCTATTACCACCTGCTCATACTCTCACGCGCGGCCGTGAGCGTGCGGCAGCGCGCAGCGGTGGCTGCGGTGGTCGCGGCAGCGCCGGCTGTCATTACCGATCCGGCCGCCGCTGTGACGGAGCTCGTCACGGACCTCGTGACGGATCGATCCGAAATGATCTGACGCAGCCGTAGCTGGAAGCGGCTGTCCGGTCAGTCGCCAGACAATGCCTGGGTGGCGGCCGGTGCCCGTGGCCGCACGATGCGCTTGCGCCGCGTCAGCGCATAAGTGGCGATGCGGTCAAGCGCCGTGCACAACACAAGATAGATGAAGCCGACGAACAAGAATATCTGCGCCGGATACACCATCAGCCGGTTGCTGACCTGCGTCGCGACGAACGACAACTCGCCGACGCCGACGATATACGCGAGCGACGTGTCCTTCACCAGCGACACCCATTGATTCACGAACGACGGCGCCATGATGCGCATCGCCTGCGGCAGCGACACATAGCGCAGTGTTTGCATCCGCGTGAGACCGAGCGACAGCCCGGCTTGCCACTGACCCTCGCCGACCGCGCGAATGCCTGCGTGCACCGAGTGCGCGAGGTACGCACCGCCGATCAGCGAGAGCGCGCAGACGACCGTTGCGAGTCCCGGCACGTCGACATGGAAGACCATCGGCAGCAGGAAATACGTCCAGAAAATCAGCATCAGCACCGGAATCGCGCGGAAGAAGCCGATCACGAGTAGCAACGGCACACGGGCGATGCGCCCCGCCAACGCCAGCGCACTCCCACCCGCGACGCCGAGCACGGCCGATGCAAGCGCGGAACACAATGCGAGCACCAGCGTGAGCGCCGCGCCGCCGAGCGGTCCTTGCGGAAATGCGCCGACCAGCAGATACGGCAGGTTATGGGCGAACAGTGTCCATGTCATGCTCAGCGCCTCGCGAATGAACGGTCACGCGTATGCGCCACCGTATGCGAGACGGCTTCGATCAACGCGATGGCCGCGATATACAACACGGTGGCCACACCGAACGCCTCGAAAGTCTTGAAGCTCTCCGTCTCGACCTGACGCGACGCGTACGACAGTTCGGCCAGACCGATCGCCATGGTCAGCGATGAATTTTTCACGAGGTTCATGTATTGGCCGAAGAGCGGCGGCAGCGAAATGCGCACGGCTTGCGGCAAAACGACGTAGCGGAACGCCTGCAATGGCGTGAGGCCAAGGGCCGCGGCCGCGGCATGCTGACCGCCCGGCACGCCGCGCAAACCCGCCTGGAACTCCTCGGCGATGAAAGCCGCCGTATAGCACGTAAGCCCGAGCCACCCGGCGACAAACTCGAACGACGGCCAGCGCAACGCGTACGCGCCGAGGTGCACGCCATGCGGCGTGTTCAGCCATTGCATCAGCGTGTCAGGCATAAGCGTGGCCGCGCCGAAGTACCAGAAGAACAGTTGCACCAGCAATGGCGTGTTGCGAAACACCAGCACATACGTAGCCGTTGCTCGGCGCAGCCAGCCATACCGCGCATGACGCGCGATCGCCAGCACGAAGCCGGACACGGTGGCCGCGAGCGCCACCGTCAACGCAAGACCGACGGTGACACCGAAGCCTTGCCACAGCCACATCAGATACTTTGGAGCGAGCCACACCTGCATCTTTGAACCTGCTTCTTTCGAAAACGCCGACGGGCACGTCGGCAACGTGCCCGTTCATTACCGGGTGCCTGGATGCTACCGCGACACGGTGATCAGGTCTTGTCGCCGATCTTGAAGATGCGCGCGAGCGGCGTCTTCGTTTGCGGACCGAACCAGCGGTTGTAGATTGTCGCGGCCGAGCCGTCTGCTTCCAGTCCCTTCAGCGTGTCGTTCACGAAGCCGACAAGGCGCGTCTCGCCCTTCGGAATCCCGACACCCATGTAGTCGTTCGAAATCGTGAACGCCGGAATCTCGTAGTTCTGCTTGTCCGGCACGTTCGCGAGCAGGCCGACCAGCTTCGGACCATCCTGCGTGATCGCCTGCACGTTGCCCGCGCGCAAAGCCGCGAACGCGAACGGCGTGTCGTCGTACGCGACGATCGTGGCTTGCGGGAATTTCTCGCGCAGCGTGATCTCGTTGGTGGTGCCCTTGTCGGCGCCCACTCGCAGGCTGTTGATCTGATCTGTCGACTTCAGCACGCCCTTCTTCGCCAGGAACTGCTGGCCCGACGAGAAATACGGAATGCTGAAATCGACCTGTTTGGCGCGCTCGTCGGTGATCGTGAAGTTGGCGAGCACCAAGTCCACTTTCTTCGAAGTCAGGAACGGAATGCGGTTGGCCGGGTTGGTCGGTTGCAGTTCGAGTTTCACGCCGAGCTTGTCGGCAAGCGCCTTCGCATAGTCGACGTCGAGACCGACAATATGGTTGTTGGTGCCGTCGACGTAACCGAACGGCGGATTGCTGTCGAAGGTCGCGACGCGCAGTACGCCAGCCTTCCTGATGTCGTCGAGACGGTCGGCATAAGCGAGCCCCGGCGCCGTCAGCGAGAGTCCCGTCAGTGTCATTAACCAGGCAGCGAGTACTTTTGATTTCATTTTTATGGATCTCTTTGTTTGTGCGTGATGCTTGTTCAATATGCGTGCGATGTTTCAGAAACGGATGCGTGTCGACGATATCCGTCGTAAATCTGTCGCAAGCGCGAGGTGCAACCGATGGCCACGCATCGGCGTCACATTAGCAGCGACGCCGCGCGCTCCGAACCAAGAAATGCTCCTGTAATAAGCGCGTTTTCTGCTAAGCATCCACTCATTAGCAAACGTGTATTTGTCGCTTGGGCTTGCACGTGCGGCTGATTAGGATGGACCTCGAACCGTCATCAGCCCGGAGGTTAATCACCATGTCCGACAGTGCCTGTTTCAAGCCGCGTGTGATCGAGCCGGTCGTCGTCAATCAGCCAGAAGGATTGGGGCTTGCCGTGGAGTTGTGGCTTGCGCATCCCGTCGATGGGATCGCGGGGCGCGCCGTGCAGATTCATTTGCGCAGCGATGCGAAGATGGCGCAAGCCGAGTCGCTGCGCGACCTGCTTCATGCGCTGGGAACGGAGATCGTGGTGGCTTGAGCGTGCGCTTCGCGCCGTGCTTGCCGTAGTTGCCGTAGTTGCCGTAGTTGCCGTAGTTGCCGTAGTTGCCGTAGTTGCCGGTGGGATAAAAAAACGGCGGTCGGGGTGCCCCGAGCCGCCGTTCTCAAAGAGCGCTCATGCGCGCTGTTCGAGCGTATCGTTCAAGCTTAAGCTCAAGGCTCGTGGCGCAGATAGCCTTCTTTCGAAGGATCGCGCATGCGCAGCGACACGATGCCGGCGATCGCGCACAGCGCGGTCACATACCAGTAAAACGTCGTCTCGCTGCCTACCGATTTCAGCCACAGCGCGACGTATTCCGCCGAGCCGCCGAAAATCGCATTCGCCACTGCATACGACAGCCCCACGCCCAGTGCGCGCACTTCCGGCGGGAACATTTCGGCCTTGATCAGGCCGCTGATCGACGTATAGAAGCTGACGATCGCCAGCGCCACGACGACCAGGCCAAAGGCCGCATACGGGCTCGTCACGTCTTTCAACGCATGCAGCAGCGGCACGGTGCCGATGGTTGCGAAAAAGCCGAAGAACAGCATCGAACGGCGGCGGCCGATGCGATCCGACAACGCACCGAACGCCGGCTGCATCACCATGTAGACGAACAGCGCCGCGGTCATCACATTGCTGGCCGTCTTGGCGTGCATACCGGCCGTGTTGACCAGGTACTTCTGCATGTACGTCGTGAACGTGTAAAAAATCAACGAGCCACCGGCCGTAAAGCCGAGCACCGTCGCGAATGCACCCTTGTGCGCCCACAAGCCGCGCAGCGTGCCGGCTTCCTTGCGTTGACGCGTTTCGGCCGTGGTCGTTTCTTCGAGCGATTTACGCAGATACAGCGCGACCAGCGCCGCCAACGCGCCGATCACGAACGGCACGCGCCAGCCCCACGCTTTCAGTTCTTCGGTGGAGAGCGTTTGTTGCAGAACCACCAGCACCAGCAGCGCGCACAACTGCCCGCCGATGAGCGTGACGTACTGGAACGATGCGAAGAACCCGCGACGGCCCTTGAGCGCGACTTCGCTCATATAGGTGGCGCTGGTGCCGTACTCACCGCCCACCGACAGGCCCTGGAACAGGCGCGCGACCAGCAGCAGGGCCGGCGCCAATGCGCCGATCTGCGCATAGGTGGGCAACACGGCGATCACGAGCGAGCCACCGCACATCATGAACACCGACACCATCATCGCGGTCTTGCGCCCGTGCTTGTCGGCGAGCCGGCCGAAGAACCAGCCGCCGATCGGGCGCATCAGGAAGCCCGCGGCGAAGACGCCGGCGGTGTTGAGCAACTGCGTGGTGGTGTTGCCGCTCGGGAAAAAGGCCGGCGCGAAATACAGCGCGCAGAACGAGTACACGTAGAAGTCGAACCACTCGACTAGATTGCCCGATGAAGCGCCAACGATCGCGAAGATGCGGCGCCGGGTGTCGCGCGCGTCGTAAGTCGTGGCCACGGTTTGGTCGGTCAGGTCGGTCATGCTGTTGTCTTTCCTTGTCTTTAAACGGCGGTAGCGGTCGTGGCGCCGCCTTCACAACACGCGCATCGAGGTACCGCGGTGGCACCTATAGCGCGCGTGCGCGAATTTTACAGAATTGCAAGGGAAAGATGGGGGTTTGTTAGGGACTATCCCGAGAGGCTCGTTGCAAGCTCTTCGAGCCCGGCTTCGTGAGCATCGCGCATTAGCGCTTCGACCTCAGGCAAGGTGCGGCGCACAAGTGCGCGCGCCGATCGCGGAAGTTCGGCGCAGGCGTCTTCGATGTCGCCGGTGCGATGTTCGCCGAGCATGGCCAGCAATACCGACGCCTGGCGCACGTCCTTTTGCGACTTGACGAGCGTGTTCGTTCGCAGCCGCGACACGAGTAGTTTATGGATGGCAAAGCGGGCCGCGTCAGGTACGCGGACGGGCACGGCGCCATGCCGTGACACGAGCGTTCCGGTCTGGGAGCGGCCTAGCAGGTAGGCCAGATACGGCAAGCCCGTGGCATGCGCATTGAGCTCGGCCACAGACACCGTGGGAAACGAGTCGTCATGCGAGGGAACCAGCAAGTCGACATGAAAGCGCGACTTCCCTGCTTCTGTAAACGATGTGGACGCCTCGCCGCGTTTCATGGAAGGGACCGGCACGAAGTTAATGCCGGTCTCCTTCAGCATCGCGAGCAGTCCGCCTTCGGGAACGTTGATGAGCGCGAGCTGATGCCGGCGCGCGATATCGATGTCTTCGGTCTCGTATGAGACGGCCTTGATGCCGAGCGAGTTGAGAATCACGGCGTAAGCGTGCGAGCCGACCAGCACAGCCCCGGCCTCGAAAAGGCCGTAATTGTAAAGAACGCCGACGGTAGCATAGGTTTTGTTGTCTGCCAGTTGAAAACCCAGCTTGCCGAGGTCGCGGATTCGCGAGATGAGATCCTTGCTCAGATCGATGCGTTGCCGCACCTCCTCTACCCGGCTATCCGCTTCTGGATCACCCTTGGGACCGCCAAGGCTCTCCTCCTGCTTTTTGCCTTCCGGCCCCATGTACTGACGGGCGTAGTAGATGGCCCCGCCCCGTTTATGTTCGATAACCGTTCCGGGCGCGCCCATCAGGACCTTGTCCTGAGTGGCGGCGGCCTGTTCAATGTTGGCGAACTGGGAGCAGTAGGCTTGTTCTTGCTGCTCGTAGAGAGGAAAAGACGGCATGGGATCTTTCAGTAATTTTTTATATTTTACTGAAAAATACCAGTTTGTGGGTTTTTCAGTACTTTTTCACAAATTACTGAAAGATGGCGGCGAGGCGACCTGCCAGACTCCGGTGACAAAAGCCCCTGTTCGTCACAGACAAACAGGGGCTTCGGACAGATCAGAAAACCAGCCTCCATGCAACAAGACCTGGTGAACTCAAACTCTTATCGCCGGCGGCACGTATTTACATTCATACCGCTTCCTCACCGTGCCATTCTCATCGACACTTTCCAGGTAGACGTCGAACTGCCACAAACGCGCCATGTGCTTGAGCACTTCATCGCTATCGCCGGACAGATGCCGGTTGTCGCTCATGAAATGCCGCAGCGTCAGACTCCGGTCGCCACGCGTATTCACCGCCCACACCTGAATATTGGGCTCCCGATGATGCATGTCGTACTGCCGCGACAACGCCTGGCGCACGTACTGATACCCGCTGTCGTCATGAATCGCCGACACTTCGAGCGCATCACGCATGTCGTCGTCCAGCACCGAGAACAGACGCATCTCGCGGATCAGATGCGGTGACAGATACTGCGCGACGAAACTCTCGTCCTTGAAATTGCGCATCGCATAGTGCATCGCCTGCAGCCACGGACTGCCCGCCAGCTCGGGGAACCACTTGCGATCCTCTTCCGTTGGCGATTCGCAGATCCGGCGGATGTCGCTCATCATCGAAAAGCCGAGCGCATACGGGTTGATGCCGCTGTAGTACGGTTTCGTGACCGGCGGCTGGTAGACCACATTGCTGTGCGAATGGAGAAACTCCATCATGAAGCCGTCTTCCAGCTTGCCCTGGGCATACATCGTGTTGAGCAAGGTGTAATGCCAGAACGTCGCCCAGCCTTCGTTCATGACCTGGGTTTGCCGCTGCGGATAGAAATACTGCCCAACCTTGCGCACGATGCGGATCACTTCCCGCTCCCACGGCTCGAGCAGCGGCGCGTTCTTCTCCGCGAAATACAGCAGGTTTTCCTGCGGCTCAGGCGGATAACGCTCCTCGATTTCCTCCGGCAACGGCGTATGCCGGGTCGGCAAGGTGCGCCACAGTTCGTTGACCTGCGATTGCAGATAAGCCTCACGTTCGCGGCGCGCCGCAAACTCCTTTTCCAGCGACAGTTTCTGCGGACGTTTGTAACGGTCCACGCCGTAGTTCATCAACGCGTGGCACGAGTCGAGCAGTTCCTCCACCCGGTCGAGCCCGAAGCGCTCCTCGCATTCGGCGATGTAATTCTTCGCGTAGACGAGGTAATCGATGATTGCGTGCGCATCCGTCCACAGCTTGAAAAGATAGTTGCCCTTGAAGAACGAGTTGTGGCCATAGGCCGCGTGCGCGATGACGAGCGCCTGCATCGTCATCGTGTTCTCTTCCATCAGGTACGCGATGCAAGGGTTCGAATTGATAACGATCTCATACGCCAGCCCCATCTGCCCGCGACGGTAGCTCTTTTCGGTGGAGAGAAAGTGTTTGCCGAACGACCAGTGACGGTAGTTCACCGGCATGCCGACGGACGCGTAAGCGTCCATCATCTGTTCGGCGCTGATGAGTTCGAGCTGGATCGGATATACGTCGAGTTCATATTGCTCTGCAACACGGGCAATATGCGAGTCGTACTCTTCGATCAATTCGAAGGTCCAGTCGGACGGGCACGGCAGAGGCCGTCTATCGGCTACGTTCATACGGACTTCCCTTTGCCCCTCAGTGGGCGTTCCGGTGTGTCCCCGTGCTGCAGCGGCGTCGACTGCTCCGGCTGCGGCGGCTCCCGTATCGTCCGCCTTCGCCTCGGCATGCCCCGACTGTTGCTGCTGCGGCACGCCTTTCCCGCGCGCCGGCTGCTTGCCGCGCGCTTCGTTGGGCAGGTGCTTTGCCGTCATGACGACGCCACCTGCTTTTCAAACAACTCCCGAAACACCGGATAAATGTCAGCCGCGGTTTCGACCTTCTTCATCGCCATGTGCGGCTGGCTCAGCGCCAACTGTGCATATTCGAGCCACAAGTTCTGCTCTTCCGGCGTAACCTGGATATATGCAAAATAGCG
This sequence comes from Paraburkholderia sediminicola, assembly GCF_046026675.1. Lineage (GTDB taxonomy): Bacteria > Pseudomonadota > Gammaproteobacteria > Burkholderiales > Burkholderiaceae > Paraburkholderia > Paraburkholderia sediminicola_F. The sequence continues at coordinate 2,334,619 of NZ_JAQQEY010000001.1, forward strand.
CACCTTCTCCAGGATGTCATCCGAAAGTATCTTGCGGCACTTGGGCGAATCGTCGGTCCAATTGTCGCCGTCGGAAGCCTGAGCGCCGTAAATATTCCATTCAGTCGGCGAATAGCGCTCGTCCATCACCTTCTGCATCAGCTCCAGCGCGCTCGACACCACCGTGCCGCCGCTTTCCGTCGAATGAAAGAACGTGTCTTCGTCGACCTCCTCGGCACGGGTGTGGTGACGAATGAACACCACTTCGATCTTTTCGTAGTTCCGCTTGAGGAACAGATACAGCAGGATGAAAAAGCGCTTGGCGAGATCCTTGCGCTGCTCGTCCATGGAACCGGACACATCCATCAGACAGAACATCACCGCCTGGCTGGACGGCGTAGGCTGCTTCACCCGGTTCACGTAGCGCAGATCGAACGGATCGATAAACGGAATGCGCCAGATGCGCCCGCGCAAATGGTGAATTTCCTCTTCGAGCAGTTTGATCTCGTCGCGACGGTCGTCCGGATCGGCCTTCATCACTTCGAGTTGCCGTTCCATCTCGTGTAACTGATTGACGAGCGGCGCACCGAGCGCAATCCGGCGCCCGAGCGCGCTGCGCAGCGAACGAACGACGTCGATATTGTTTGGCGTACCCTCGGCCGCCCACCCGGCGCGGATGCTTTTCCACGTAGGCACGGCCATCAGATGGGTTTTGACGAGACGCGGTAGTTCGAGGTCGTCGAAGAAATACTGCATGAATTCTTCGCGGCTCAGCTCGAACACGAAGTCGTCCTGACCGTCGCCCTCGTTGCTCGCCTGGTTACCCCCGCCTCCGCCTCCGCCCCCTTGCGGGCGCTGGATCTTGTCGCCGCGGATGTAGTCGGAATTGCCCGGATGCACCATTTCCCGCTTGCCGCCGGGACCATGCCGGAAAGACGGTTCCGCGATGTCCTTGCGCGGGATGGTGATGCTCTGGGTGTTCTGAATATCCTTGATGCTGCGATCGCGAACCGCTTCCGAGACGGCGCGACGAATGTAGTTTTTAACGCGACGCAAAAAACGCTCGCGGTTTGCAATGCTCTTGTTCTTACCAGCTAACCTGCGGTCGATGATTTGATGAAGCACGCCCGGTCTCCAGTATTTCCGCTGCGCGAGACGCACGTTGCAATAGGCATGTCTGCAAACGCAACGCTATGTCCATGCAACTTGCGCCTCGCAAGGTGCCCGCGCGGTCGGACCACGCGGGCGGCACGCAGTGCGTATCATGACGACTTGCGCACGCGCAGATACCAATCACACAGCAAGCGCACCTGCTTCGGCGTATAGCCCTTCGTCACCATGCGATTGACGAAGTCTTCGTGCTTGCGTTGTTCTTCCGCCGAACCCTTGGCGTTAAACGAGATCACCGGCAACAGTTCTTCCGTGTTCGAGAACATCTTCTTTTCGATCACGACGCGCAGCTTCTCGTAGCTGATCCACGCGGGATTCTTCCCCGCATTTGCAGCCCGCGCACGCAGCACGAAGTTCACGATCTCGTTGCGGAAGTCCTTCGGATTGCTGATGCCCGCAGGTTTCTCGATCTTCTCCAGTTCGGCGTTCAGCGCCGCGCGGTCGAAACTCTCGCCGGTGTCGTGGTCGCGGAACTCCTGATCCTGAATCCAGAAGTCCGCATACGTCACGTAGCGATCGAAAATATTCTGTCCATACTCGGAATACGACTCCAGATACGCGGTCTGAATCTCCTTGCCGATGAACTCGGCATAGCGCGATGCCAGCACGTCCTTGATGAACGACAGATACTTCTGCTCGGTTTCCGGTGGGAACTGCTCGCGCTCGATCTGCTGTTCGAGCACGTACATCAAATGCACCGGGTTCGCTGCGACTTCCGTCGAATCGAAGTTGAATACGCGTGACAGGATCTTGAACGCGAAGCGGGTCGACACGCCGGTCATCCCCTCATCCACGCCCGCGAAATCACGATACTCCTGATACGACTTGGCCTTCGGATCGGTGTCCTTGAGATTCTCGCCGTCGTACACCTGCATCTTCGAGAACAGGCTGGAATTTTCCGGCTCCTGCAAGCGCGTGAGCACCGACATCTGCGCCATCATCTTCAACGTACCCGGCGCGCATATCGCACTGGCCAGCGACGAATTGCGCAGCAGCTTCTCGTAGATCTTGACCTCTTCGCCGTAGCGCAGGCAGTACGGCACCTTCACGACGAAGATCCGGTCGAGCAGTGCTTCGTTGTTGCGGTTGTTACGGAACGCCTTCCATTCCGACTCGTTCGAGTGGGCGAGGATCACGCCGTCGAACGGGATCGCGCCGAACCCTTCCGTGCCCTTGAAGTTGCCTTCCTGAGTCGCGGTAAGCAGCGGGTGCAAGACCTTGATCGGCGCCTTGAACATTTCGACGAACTCGAGCAAGCCCTGGTTCGCAAGGCACAGGCCACCGGAGTAGCTATATGCGTCCGCATCGTCCTGCGCGTACTGTTCGAGTTTGCGGATGTCGACCTTGCCGACCAGCGACGAAATGTCCTGATTGTTTTCGTCACCCGGTTCAGTCTTGGCAATACCGATCTGACGAAGGATCGACGGGTAGCGGCGCACCACGCGGAATTTGCGGATGTCGCCGTTGTATTCGTGCAGGCGCTTCACCGCCCACGGGCTCAGAATGTTTTTCAGGTAGCGGCGTGGAATACCGTATTGCTCTTCGAGGATCGGACCGTCCTCGTCGTAATCGAACAGACCGAGAGGCGACTCGTTCACGGGCGAGCCCTTGATCGAGTAGAACGGCACACGTTCCATGAGTTGCTTCAGACGTTCCGCGATCGACGATTTACCGCCGCCGACCGGTCCCAGCAGATACAGAATCTGTTTCTTTTCTTCGAGCCCCTGGGCCGAGTGCCGGAAGTAGGCGACCACCTGCTCGATCACCTCTTCCATTCCGTAGAACTCACGGAATGCGGGGTATACCTTGATGACCTTGTTCGCGAAGATACGCGACATGCGCGGATCGTTGCGAGTGTCGATCTGTTCTGGTTCACCGATTGCCGTCAACATGCGTTCGCCAGCCGTAGCGTACGCGGCGGGATTGTCTTTGCAGAGCGCGAGATACTCCTCGAGCGAGAGTTCATCTTCTCGCGTTTTCTCGAAGCGGGTCGCGAAACTGCTGTAGATATCCATGCTACCTCCTCGCCGAAGTCTAGACCGATGTCGTGCGCGGCGCGCTATTCGGAAACGACATCGCTCGAATTCATCCTAAACCCTTTTAAATTTTTTTTCACGAACTACGTTGCGAAAATCGCGCCGTACCCGCCTCCCAGCAATCCTCACTTGGAAACACAGATTCGCTCACCTACAATCTTCCGCTCACATCACAGCGAATGTGCAGCGATTGCCGGCTCACGTTGCCGCCTCTCCAGCGCCCTCTGCTCGCCATACTGACCAGCACTGACCAGCACGGCATGCCATGCTCCGTTACACGAATCGTCTCGCCCATCGAACGATCTCACTGCTCTACCGGACGGCCTGTCTGCATGCGCACACTTTCTTGCATCAAGCGCGAACGTCATGCGTTTTCTATGCCCGGGACCTTTTTTCATCAACGCGCGGCATCGCCGTTTGGTCTACAGCGACATGCGCTGTGTTACATGTTCGTTCGCCGTGCTCACCTGAGACACTGTTCATCGACGCATCGTCAAGCGGTTCGTCAACGCACCGGCGGTATCGTTCCGCACTATTTCACATGAAGTGCGGTGTGTTGCCGCGTGCTTGCTGCCCATGCCTGCCTCGCGTATTAACCGCGTCGGCGACAGGGTTAGCCGCATGTATAACTGGATCACGGCAGCGCGTCGGGCCGCTTCATAGGTGTATACGGCTAAGCGCGCAGTGCAGATGCGGCCGCAAATGTAAAACGGCCGCCCGTGAGCAGCCGTTTGCCTGATGCTTCGTAATCAGCGGTTACAAGCCGACCCTCACAAGCGCGCCGTTACAAGTACACGGCGACTGACACGCTCAGGTCAGTTCAATCTCCACTTCCCCAAGTCCGTCGATGTGGCCGCGCACGATGCCCGGTTTGTCCACATTGTGCGCACCGACGTACGAACCGGTGGTGAGCGTCCATTCCGGCTCGATGGTGATGCCCATGGCGGCGCAATGGTTGACGAACCACACCAGCAGTTCACGCGGGTCGCCCGCCGGATTGCCCGTGGCGTCGGGCACCAGCGAGTTGCCGTCGAAACTCAGCTCGAGTTCGGGCGATACGAAATCGAAGCTGCGGGCAAGGCCCGCATAGGCAACCGGACGACCGGTGATCAAAGCGCCGTTGTTCTGTGCGTCGGCCAGTTGCGCAAGCGGCGCGACATTGGGCCACTCAGCAAAGCGGCTATCGACGATCTCGATGGTCGGCAACACGACGCCAACCTTGGACAGCACCTCGTCGCGCGCATAAGCCCGGCCGCGCGGCTCGATCGCCTCGGCGAAACGGAAGGCGACCTCCAGCTCCACCAATACCCGGAAAAAGCCGGTATGGGCCACCCGCGCGGGCGACGGCAGCACCAGCGAAGCCGGAATCGGCGCGCCCGCGGCGGCCCCGCCCGGCGCTCTGGCGCCGATCTTCCACGCACCCGTCGAGTCGCCGAGGCCCACGATGACGGCCTGCTGGATCGCGTACGCGGTTGCCGCGTCGGGCGGCAGGCTGTCAGGTGGGGGCGCATCGATCGGGCGATGCTGCCGGCGGGCTTCGACGAGGCGGTTCGCGAGGTCGTATTGCGTCATGTCGGTCCTTTATGGCTGGCGCGTTGAGCGTTGGGTTGCCGCGCTGAGTTGCAGCAGTTGGCAAGCGGGCTCACGGTTCGCGCGCTGACTGTCTGTAGCGGCAAGGTTGCCGGTACAAGCGGTAGTCGCGCCCGTCAATGTACCGGATCACGACGCTTACCAGGGTGTAGACAACACATGTGAGCGTTACTTAGTCCGCAGACCATGAAAAAAGACCGCGGTTGCATGCGCAATCGCGGTCTTTATCGTCATGCGGCCGATCCGCACAAGCGTCGTTCCGTCTGATGCATCATCGGGAACGAATGTTGCAACGATCAGAAGGTTTCCCAATCCTGATCGCTTCCGGCGCTCGCCACTGCCCGTGCCGGCGTCTTCGTCGGCGCGGCGGCAGCCGGTGCCTGTGTCGCTGCGGGCACAGCAGACGTCCTGGCCGCCGGGGTGGCTTGTGACGCGGCATGTGACACTTTGCGTGCCGCCGCCGGGCGGCGAACCGGCGCGGTCACGCGCTTCGGCGCTGCGCTCACCGGCGCTTTGAAGCCGCTCTCTTCAAGCTGGAACACCGCGACCGCCGAACGCAGCTTGCCGGCCTGATCTTCGAGCGAAGACGCTGCTGCAGCGGCTTCTTCGACCAGCGCGGCGTTCTGCTGCGTCACTTCATCCATCTGCGTGACAGCGCGCGCGACCTGGTCGATGCCGCTGCTTTGCTCTTCCGAGGCTGCCGCGATCTCGCCCATGATGTCGGTCACGCGTTGCACCGCACCGATGATCTCGGTCATGGTGCGGCCGGCTTCGTCGACCAGCGCCGAGCCGGACTGCACGCGCTCCACCGAAGTGTCGATCAGTTCCTTGATTTCCTTGGCCGCCGCCGACGAACGCTGCGCGAGGCTGCGCACTTCGCCTGCCACCACCGCGAATCCGCGCCCTTCTTCGCCGGCCCGCGCCGCTTCCACGGCCGCATTCAGGGCCAGGATGTTGGTCTGGAACGCAATCCCTTCGATGATCGAGATGATGTCGGCAATCTTCGCCGAGCTCTGATTGATGTCACCCATCGTGCCGACCACCTGGCTGACCACCGCGCTGCCCTTGTTGGCAATCTCGGACGCATTGGCTGCCAGCGAGCTCGCCTGGCGAGCGTTGTCGGCGTTCTGCTTGACCGTGCCGGTCAGCTCTTCCATGCTCGACGCGGTTTCCTGCAACGCCGACGCCTGCTCTTCCGTTCGCGAGGACAGATCGATATTACCGGCCGCGATCTGGCGTGTGGCCGTCGCAATCGATTCACTACCGCTGCGCACTGTACGCACCGTTTCGGTGAGGCTGCGCTGCATTCTGGCGATACCTTCGAGCAACTGCCCCATTTCGTCGCGCGAGGTGACCACGACCGGGCGGCGCAGATCGCCCGCGGAGATCGCGTCGAAATGACCGAGGGCGGCGTCGAGCGGACGGGCAATCGCGCGGCTGAGCGTCAGGTAGGACAGCACGGCGGCGAGGACGCCGACCAGCAGTGCGCCAATGCTCACCATACGGAACACTTCGAAACTGCTTTGCACGGAGTCGTAACCTTGCCTGGCCGAGTCGAACTGGAACTTGCGCAGCGCGTCGTCCGAGTTGGCGAGTTCGTTGTATGCCGCCTGCAAGCGCTTGGCGCCGTCGACAACCTTGCTCTGATCGTTCGCCGTGATGATTGCCGCAAACGCGTCCAATTGCTGATGCAGTGCATCGCGCTTAACGATAACGTCCTGCGCGAGACGGTCTTCCTCGGTGTCGCGCGGCAGGTCCATATACTTTTTCCACCACATGTCGGACGTCACGCGCATTCCATGCGCGCGTTCAATCGTCGACGCCACCTCCGGCGTGCCCATCATGAACGCGGCCCGGTCAAGCGCCAGCCGTTCGCGCGCCGCAAAGAGCTCGGCGTTGCCGATATTGACCGCGCTCGGCATCGCGTTGGTGAACGTATCCTGGTAAGCGTCGTTCGAACGGCTCATGCCGAACAAACCGAAAACGCCAATGGCGACCAGCAGCGCGGCGAGGAAAGCCATCGTGAGGCCAATCCGCGCCTTGATCGTGATGCCTTTGTTCAACATGCTCGTTCCTGTACTTAACAAATAAGAGGCTGCGTGCGCAGCGCGGGGTAGCGTGTGGCTCTGCGTACATGGCGCTAATTTGAGGACGCGCTCTAATACTTTTGTTTACGGCACCTGATCGGCATACTTGAAGGATTTATATGGTATGAAGAAAGCCGTTGTAAACAATTGGAAGAAATTACAAAGCACTGACAGGCCGCGTTCCTGGGGCACGCAGCGCTTTAGGCATTCGGGGAAGTGCATTCACGCGGCGCGGAAGGCCGAACGCGGATAGGCAAGACGGATTCAGGCGGGGTTCAAAACAGGACTTTCGATCTGAGATCCTGGGCGCGCAATGGCGCGCTCGAAGACCGGCGGGAAGCGCTTAAGTCCGAGGCGGCGCTCAACGCTCGCGCACGATTCAGCAAGCCGCAAAAAGCAGCATGGAAGACCGGCCGCGAAGCCCTCCGGCTCACGCCCGGCAACAACAATTGATATCAGGCCGCCAGATCGCGTCTCGCCACGCCGGCCCATGTTGCGGTCGATTCGCGCACGATCAGGCGCGGCGACACGACACGCCGGCGACCCAGCGCGCGAGGACTGCCTGACGACGTCCCGGCAATGCGTTCGATCAGCGTCTGCGCGGCCATATCACCGAGCGCGCGGACCGACTGCCCGACCGTCGAGAGCGCCGGATAGGTGAATCGTCCCAGTTCGATATCGTCGAAACCGATGATCGAGCAATCGCGCGGCACGCTGATATTGCGCTCCGCCGCGGCGCGCAGCGCGCCGATGCCCATCATGTCGTTGCCGGCAAAAATCGCCGACGGCTTCACCGTGTCGAACAGTTGTCCCGCCGCGCGATGGCCGCCCATTCCCGAAAAATCGCTTTCGACAATCGCGCCGGCCGGAATCTCGATACCGCGTTCGGTCATGGCGCGGATGAAGCCGTGTACCCGCATGGCGCTCACCGCCGTCTTCACGGGCCCGGTGATGCAGCCAATCCGCACGTGCCCCAGTTCGAGCAGATGACGCGTCGCAAGATAGCCGCCCTTCTCGTGGTCGATCTGCACCAGATCCGCGTTCACGCCTTCGATATTGCGGTCCACGATGACCAGCGGCTCGCGGGCGTCGGCAAGCGCCTGCGCCAGCACCGCGTCGTCGCCCGCGGAGGCGACGATCAGTCCGTCGATACGCTTTTCCTGCAGCACGCGCAGATAGTTACGCTGCTTGGCCGGATCGTCGTCGGAATTGCAGAAGAACAGGCAGTAGCCGTTGCGCGAGCAACCATCTTCGATACCACGCGCCATCTCCGCAAAATACGGATTCGTACTGTTCGGCACCACCAGACCGATCGTCGCCGTCGCCCGCGCCTTGAGCGAGCGGGCCACCGCGGACGGTACGTAGTGAAGCTGACGGATCGCGTGTTCGACCTTCGCGCGCACGTCGGCCGACACCGGCCGTGAGTTGTTCACCACGTGCGATACCGTCGTGAACGACACGCCTGCCACGGCCGCTACATCCTTGATCGTCGCCATAACCTGTTGCTCTCCTGCCTGTTGTTCCTGCCGGCCACGCCATCTGGCGACCCACCGGACGTCTTCCTCGAAGACAGACCACACCCATGAATACTTGCTTTTATCGCACTGATCGGCTGTCGCGCTGAACGTCTCGCCCGCCAGAAAGGCAAAACCGGCAGCGAGAACAGCACGTTCATCGCCAGTCGCTCACCGGCGAGGCCCAGGTAATTCGAAAAGCCGAGCCGCGTGCCGGCAGCCTTGTCGCTTACCTCTGGAATTAACGGCGGCGCAGGAGGTTTCTTGAGCGTTTATTGAATTGACGCGGATTCGCGTGTCTTTTGCCATACATTCAGCATGCAGCGGCGTGAGCGCGAACCCGCGTGCCCCGGCGTGTTGCGGTGCTTCTTGTGGTGCTTCTTGCGGCGCGTATTTCGATACCTGCTACCCGACGCTTACCTGGTCACGAGGTCGCACGGCGTTTCCACCACGCCGGACAACTGCGACTGCTTCTTGTGTTCGCTGATCGCCTTCAACGCAGTGTCGATACCGAACACGGCCTGCTTGGCGGCGTACTGGTCGGCAGTAGCGAGCACGCGGCCGTCCTTGAGCATCGGCTTGATCGCGTTGATGTTGTCGTAGCCGACCACCAGCACCTTGCCCTGCCTGCCTGCCGCGCGTACGGCCGAGACCGCGCCGATCGCCATATTGTCGTTGCCGGCGAGGAGCGCCTTCAGGTTCGGATACTCATTGAGCATGGCCGACGCCACCGCGTTGCCCTTGTCGATTTCCCATTCGCCCGACTGCACCGACACGACCTTCGCGCCGACGGTCTGCATGGCGTCCTTGAAGCCCGCTGTGCGTTGCTGCGCGTTGGTGGTGGTCGACACGCCTTCGATAATGCCGACTTCATCGCCCGCCTTCAGTTTTTTGGCCAGATAGTCGCCGACCTTCTGCGCACCCTTGCGGTTATCCGGGCCGACGAACGGCACGTTCAGGTCTTTCGACTTGAGCACGTCCGGGTCGAGCCGGTTGTCGATATTTACGACGATGATGCCCGCATCGATGGCCTTCTTGACGACCGGCACCAGCGCCTTCGAATCAGCCGGGGCCAGCACGATCGCGTCGACCTTCGAGACGATCATCTGTTCGACGATGCGGATCTGGTTCGCGGTATCGGTTTCGTCCTTGATGCCGTTGGTGATCAGGTCGAACTGCGAGGCATTGTGTTTCTGATAGTCCTTCGCGCCGGTTTCCATGGTCAGGAAGAACTCGTTGGCGAGCGACTTCATCACCAGCGCGACCTTCGGCTTATGGGCGGGCGTGGTTTGCGCGTAAGCGGAGGAAAACGGAAAAGCGGCGGTAGCGGTGACGAGAACAGCGGCCGCCAGCATGCGGCGGCGAATGCGATGGCTCATGCCTATCTCCAGGGTTTGTTGGGCTCGCGTCGAGCCGTATTTTTAGTGATGCGCAAACGTTTGCCAAGCCTATTCTCAGCGCGCCATTCCCGGAATGTCAACAATTCGCAGTGTTACGGTGCATCGGTCCGCAGAAAATGCGTCGATGCGATGCGCTCGATGGCTTCGGCGCGGTGCGGCGAACAGGCGCACCGGCAGGCTGTGTTCTGGCAACGGTTCCTCGCTCAGTCTGTGCGTGGCAGATTTACCGCCGGCTGCAAGCTTAGCCACCGGCGGGCCGCCTATGCTGGACTTTTATTGCGTACGGTGCAAGCGGGAACAGCACGGGGCGATGGCCCAACGGTCTATCAAAGCCAGCCGGCCTTGCGGAAGCGCCAGTACAGAACCAGATCCACGGTCAGCATCACGGCAAGACAGACCGGATAACCGAACTTGTAGTGCAACTCGGGGATGCTCTGGAAGTTCATCCCGTAGATGCCGGCGATCATGGTCGGCACCGCGAACAACGCGGCAAACGAGCCGAGTCGCTTGGTCACCTCGCTTTCGGCGAGTGAGATCATCCCGAGATTGACCTGCACCGCGGTGACAACCAGCTCGCGCCGGCCGTCGATGATTCTGACAATCCGTTCGAGGTGATCGTAGACGTCGCGAAAGTAAGCCTGCATGCCTTCGCAGACGCTCGGAATCCGGCCGCCCGTCAATTTGCCGATCGCTTCCTGCAACGGCGCGATGTGGTGCTGCAGGATCACGAGACGGCGCTTCAACGAGTACAGATCCTCGATGATCACGCGCGATGCCGCCGAATTATTGCGCTCGAAGATACGGTCTTCGAGCGCTTCGATCTCGGTGTTCAACGCCTCGACGATCGGAAAATAACGATCGACGATGTCGTCCGCCAGCGCGTACAGCACAAACGCCGAGCCCTCCTTGAGTAAATGCGGCTCGTGCTCGCAACGGGTGCGAACGTTCTGGAACCCGGCGCGCGTGCCACGGCGTACCGACAGCACATAGTTGTGTCCCACGAAGACGTCGACCTCGCCGATCAGCAGCTCGCCTTGTTCGTCCATTTCCACGGTATGCATGACCGCGAATAGCGACTCGCCGTACTCCTCGATTTTTGGACGCTGATGGCCGTTTTGCGCATCCTCGATCGCGAGTTCGTGCAGGCCGAACTCGTGTTTCATCACGGCCAGCTCGCCCGGCTCCGGGTCTTTCAGCGCGACCCAGACGAAGCACTCGGGCCGCGCCACGTAGTCGCTGATGCTGTCGATATCGATGTCAGCCAGCTTCCGGCCGTCCTGATAGGCGGCGCAATTGATCAGCATGTCGGATTACCTTGAAAACGGAACAGACCGGCCGGCTTCGCACTGTGCGTAGGCCCCACGCCGGGTCTGCATGAACGGATACACGATGCCCGCCATGTTAAGGGCTCTGCGTGACCGTCATGTATCCAATTGTTAAAGCTCTCGCGCGGTGGCCACATTTCGACGCGGCCCGCCGCAATCCCGCGTTGTCAGACGCTGCCCTGCGCTATTTCGCAACCCTGCGCAAAGCGATGCCGTGATCGTCGCCGAAGGTGACCGACGCGCGGTTCGTATAGCGTGTATCGGCCGTGACCGTAAAGTGCATCTCCACGACCGGATCGAATTGCGTGGAGACACCGATGCGATGCACGCCCGGGCTCAGATAGAAGACCACATGTTCGCCGTTCATCAGATCGGTGACCTGCTCGCCGTCGATATACACCAGCGCATCACGGAACCGGACGATAACGTCGCGGGAACGTTCGCGCCGCACATCCACGGCGACCAGTCCGGTTCCCGGCTCCGTGTAACCGGGCTGGACGATGCGCGCTTGCGGTACCTCCTTGAACGGGACGGGCTCGGCAGGTGTCGAGCCGCAACCGGCGAGCGACGCGATAGCCAGCGCAAGCAGCGCGGCTTTGCAGTGAAAGTGCGGACGCATCGGCATGCTGGGTCTCCCGTGTTGTTGGCGGTGTTGCTCTTGTTATAGGCGCATTGTGCAATCCTGGCCGAACGGCCAGCGGTCTGCACGCCCTCTTGCGCGCTGCTGCGTTCTTCTTCATGATCGCTGCAAAGCGTTCGGCTGTGGGCGCCGCGCGCTGCGGATTTACCCTCGGGTCAGCAGCGTGCTACCTTTATCCGCCAGCATGTTTGCTTCTCTGTACTGGCTATGCGTAGTGCCTCACCGGCTGCCTCGCCGGACATACGACCAAGGAGACTGCAATGTGGTATTTCACCTGGATTCTCGGCATCGGCGTGGCATTGGGCTTCGGCATCATCAATGTGATGTGGCTGGAGGCCAGCGGCAAATTCGCGCGTGACCCGCAGCACGCCGGCACCCCAGCCGCTACGCCCGAGGACTCGTCTTCGTGACCCACCTGGTTTTCTTCTGCGGTCACGCCGGCACCGGCAAAACCACCCTGGCGAAGAAGCTGATCGGCCCGCTGATGCAGGCGATCGCGACACCCTTCTGCCTGCTCGACAAAGATACGCTGTTCGGCGGCTACAGCGCGGCCGCCATGGCCATGCTGACAGGCGATCCGAACGATCGCGACAGCCCGCTTTTTCTGCAGCACCTGCGCGATCCCGAGTATCGCGGCCTGCTCGATACCGCCCGCGACAATCTTGAGCTCGGCGTCAGTGCGCTGGTGGTCGGGCCGCTCTCGCGCGAAGTGCGCGAGCGGCGCCTCTTCGATCGCGCCTGGCTCGGCATCGGCGCGGACGTGGCGCTGCGGGTCGTATGGGTCTACACGTCCGAAGAGATGGCGCATCAACGTATCGTCGCGCGCGGCAATCCGAACGATGCCTACAAACTCGCGCATTGGGACGAGTATCGGCAGCGCCGCTTCGTGCCGAGCGGCGATATTTGCGAAGACCTCTTGATGTTCGACAACACCGCGCCAACCCGCGCGGATTACGAAGCGTTGCTCGCACGCCTCGCAGGCGAGCCGAATGCGTCGCCTGCGATGCTGCCGCCGCTGCCTGTGTAGTCGCCTATGTCACAGCCAGTGCCACGCCTGCATAGCACTGGCGTTTCAAACGAAAAACGCCCCGCATGGCGGGGCGTTCATCAAACGGCCTTCTGCGAGGCCTGCTTCGTTGCTCGCGGCAATCACTACCGCGTCGTCGCACGGCCCTCGGTATTGAGCCTCTTTTGCAACCCCAACGCGACAGTCGCGGCTTACACCGTTGCCATCGCATCCAGCGACTGCCCTTCGTATAACTGGCCAAAACGGTTCGCGAGGAAGTCGCGCAGCGACACCTGTTCCTGACGCACGAAACCGCTTTGCGGCAGCTTCTGCTCACGGAACAAATCAAGCACCGCGCACATCGCACCGGCCGTGGTGATCTGAATGGCGCTCATCGGCACACCGCACACCGTCTTCGCGAAGATCTTGCGGGTGAAGACTTCCTGCACCAGTTGACCGTCACGCATACCGCTCACGGTGATGAACACCAGCACGACGTCTTGCGCGGTCGCGGGCACCGAACGGCGCATGATGGTCTTGAGCGTATCGCGGTCGCTTGAAAGACGCAGGTCTTCCAGCAGGAACTGCATCAGGTTGCGGTGACCCGGATAGCGCACCGACTTGTAGTCGAGCGATTCGACACGGCCCGAAAGCGTTTCGCATAGCGTACCCAGCCCGCCGGACGTATTGAAGGCTTCGTATTCGGTACCGTCGAGCGAAAAGTGTTCGAGGCCTTCCAGCGGCTGCACCCACTGTGTGCGGCTGTCGCGGATCGCTTCGCACGGCTGGCAGTACTCGTTGATCAGACCGTCGACGCTCCACGTCAGGTTGTACTTCAGCGCGTTGGTCGGGAACTCCGGCAGCGCGCCGACGCGCATTTTTACGTCGCGGATTTCGGTGAAGCGGTTCGCCAGTTCATGCGCGGCAATGCCGATGAAGCCCGGTGCGAGACCGCATTGCGGCATGAAGGCGTGATCGGCGTCGTCGGCGATTGCACGAATCGCGCTGGTGGCGCGCACGTCTTCGGTCAGGTCGAAGTAATGGACGCCCGCGCCCTTGGCAGCCGAGGCCACGTTCACCGCCAGGTAATACGGCAGTGCGTTGATCAGCGCGTCAAAGCCTTGAATGGCGGCACGCAGCGCGGCGGCATCGGCGGAATCGACGCGGCGGGTCGGGATACCCTGGGCGGCGAGCTTATCAAGCGCATGCTGATCGCGGTCGAATGCGACGACGTCGTAGTCGCCAGTTTCGCGCAGCATATGGGCGATGGTGTGACCGATCAAACCTGCGCCAACGATGGCTACTTTCATGTCGCTTCTCCTAGTTTTTTGTGTGCTGTTATCAGCTTGGGAAGTGCGCTGCGCTAAGGCGCTGCGCCCGGCGGGCTGAACCCTTGAGACACAGTTTAGGGAGAAGCAAAAACAGTTCATACGCGCAAAGTGCTGCGCTATGACCATGAACTTCGACGTTATGACGACGTGATTAGTCGATATGTCGAAAACATGTCAAAACGGCGTAAAAATTTGGCCGCGGAATCACACCATGCCGCGGTCGATCTTGCGCGCAAGGATGATCGACGTAGTGGTTCGCTCCACCCCTTCCAGGCCGCCGATCTCGTCGAGCAGATCGTTGAGGCGGTCGGGCGAATCGGCGCGCAGCCACGCGACATAGTCGAACTCGCCGCTTACCGCGCAGAGCAGTTGCACCTCGGGCATCTTGCCGAGACGTTTCTGCACGGCCGGGCCGTATTTCGGCGCGATGATGATGCCGACGTACGCCTGGATGCTCGAGTCGAGCACGTCCTGGCCGAGCCGCACGCTATAGCCGCCAATCACGTTGCTGCGCTCGAGGCGGGCGATCCGGGCGATCACGGTGGTGCGCGCCACATCCAGTTGACGCGCGAGGTTGGCGACGCTCTCACGGGCGTTGGCTTGCAGCAGCGCAACGAGGTTGCGGTCGAGGTCGTCGAGTTGGTCGAGGCGCGGAGGTCTCATCGGGGGCGAAAGAAGTTGGTCGGTAGTGAAGGATTATCGCGCGTCCTGGGCATCGAGCGTCAGGCAGAGGAACCCCGAATCATGAGCGACGCAATGATGAGCGGCTAACAACGAGCGGCAAGCTGGAATCGGGAAACAAAACCTGGCAAGCGGCAAGATCACGCCCCGAACCGCTCGATCACGAAATCGATGAAGCTGGTGAGCTTGGGCGTGGCGCGGCGGTCGCATGAGTAGAGCAGATGGACGGGCGCGCCTTCGGGCAGATAGTCCTCCAGCACCGACACCAGTTCGCCACTGGCGATCTCCCTCGCAAGCAGCGCCTCCGGCTGCAACACCAACCCGAAACCTCGCAATGCGGCAACCTTGAGCGCCTGGCCGTTGTTCGCCCGGAACCGTCCGGCGCGCAGCTGGTTTTCGTCCGCGTCCTCGCCGCCTAGCCGCCACAACCCCTCGCGGCCCCAATGCAGAAAGCCGAGGCATTCGTGCCGCATGAGATCAGCCGGCGTGCGCGGTATGCCGGCCCGCTCCAGATAGGCCGGCGACGCGCACGCGCGCATCCGGTAAGGCTTCAACGGCCGTGCGACGAAACTGGAATCCGGCAAGCGGCCGATTCGCACCGACGCATCGAAGCCCTCTTCCACGAGATCGATCACGCGATTCGACAGATCCAGTTCAAGGCTCACGTCCGGCCACGCACTCAGGTAGTCGGTCATCGCCGGGGCAAAGACTTCGACGCCGTAGGTCAGCGGCACCGTCACCTTCAGCACCCCGCGCGGCGCGGCCGTCATGGCCTCGGCGAGCGACTCCGCCGCCCTGACGTCGGCCAGAATACGCCGGCACTGCTCGTAATATTGCCGTCCGATTTCAGTCAGGCTCTGACGGCGTGTGGTACGCGTCAGAAGCCGCGTCGCGAGCCGCGTTTCAAGCGAGCGGATGTGCTTGCCCACCATCGCCGACGAAATGTCAAAGCGCTCGGCGGCCGCCGTGAGACTGCCCGCCTCGACCACAGCGACGAAGATTTCCATGCTGACGAATTTGTCCACCCGCTATTTCCTGTTCGTTTCGGTTGTAAGCGTTTGTCGCACTGCAGCCGCATTGTAGGGATATCGTGATACTAATAGCGGCGACGGCGAAGTGGGCAGCCGGTCGCCTTGCGTCGCTATGCGAACGCGCGTTGGGCCGCTCGCCATGCTCGCCTTGTCATAATTCGAACAGACATCAGGAGTTTCGATGAAAAAAGCACTCGTAATGCTGGCCACCGCAGTCGCCATGAGCGGCGCATTCGCACAAACTTCCGCACCGGCCTCGGCACCCACGGGCGCCCCGGCTTCCGCACCGGCCGCCAAAGCAGGCCACGAGCGCAATGTCGAAGACCGCATCGCCTACCTGCACACGCAGTTGAAGATCACGTCGGCGCAGGAATCGCAATGGAACGCGTTCGCCGATGTCATGCGCAGCAATGGCGAGACGATGGGGCAGTTGTTCCAGCAGCGCAAGGCCAACACGAACCTGTCGGCGATCGACGACATGAAGCAATACGCCACGATCGCGCAAGCGCATGCGGACGGCATGAAGAAACTGGTCGATGCGTTCGATCCGCTATACAGCAGCTTCTCGCCTGAGCAGAAGAAACTGGCCGACGTGACGTTCCATCAGGGCGGCCCTGAAGGCGGCCATCGTCACCATGGCAAGGGCGGCGCCAAGAAGGCGCCGGCTGCTGCCGAGTGATGCGACTCTGAAGCCGTAAGAGATTAGCGACACGGTTGATGGCGGGCAGCGCGGGTTTCCGCGCTGCCCGCGGTTCTATTGCCTTTAGCAAAAGAAACCGATCTTCAAATGCATCTGGCATGATTGCGAGTACGCAGCGTCGGGGCGCAAGGTCCCGGCCACGCAGTCCACATATCCACACCCACTCGCTTCATGACCGAACTCAAAAATCTCGATCTGAGTCAAGATGCCGACGCCCAGCGCGTCGTCAAAAACGAAACCGTGCACGTTGAATTCGCTACTGCCGAAGGCGAACTGATGAGCCTGGAAGGCCCGAACCGCTATGCTCGCGGCGATGCGCTGATCACCGGGTCGACCGGCGACCGCTGGGTCGTCTCGCGTGAACGTTTCGATGCCAAATACCTGCCGGAAGACACCGCCCTCGCTCACGGCGAACCGGGCGCATACCGAAACCGTCCCGCCGTCGTGCTGGCCAAACAGATGAAAGAAGCGTTTTCACTGGCCCGCTCGGCGAGCGGCGGCGACGTTCTGCACGGCGCGGCCGGCGACTGGATCATGCAGTACGCCCCCGGCGACTACGGCGTGGTGCAGGCCGCGCGCTTCGCGAAGGTCTATCGGCTCGCGGACTGAGTCACAGGCTGTGTCACAGGCAGTGACTCACAGGCTGTGACCCACTGCCGGTGAGTTGTGGCCGGCTGGGCCCGATAAGCCCAGCGGCACTCGGGCCCGCCTTCTATCCAACGGCCCGAGGGTCTTCAGTCAATCGCTTCAGGCAAACTCGTCGCCGAGATCCACCGTTACATCGCGCGGCACCGCCTCGCCGTTCGCGTACTGTTCTTCAAGCGAGCCAATGCTCGCTTCAACGTACGCCCGCAGCACGGCGAAACTCCGGCCTCTCAGCCGCGCCGGCAACGCGCGATAACGCGCCAATGCCGTCGGTGCGATCACCACGGTCATCACGATCCGGCGCGCGGTCGCACCGAAACGCATGGCAACCCAGTGAATCGCCAGTGTCGGCGTGCCGTCTTCGCCCGCGCGCTGGATGAACTGCGTCTGCTCGGGAAACAGGTCGCTGATAACGCGCGCCAATTCCTCGAACTCGGGATTCGCGCAGTCGTATTGGTAAGCTTCTTCCATGAAGTGTGCCGAAAGGATGAGCCTGAACGGTGTACCACAAGGGTACGCCGAAAGTTAGAGAATCACGGATGGCCGGCGTAACAAGCCGCTCACAAGGGGCTCACGCGGCAAGCGCCGGGCGGCGGAACGCTCTGAACAACAAGCCCACGACGATCAGCGCCCCTAGCGCGTACACACCGTCAACGGCAGCTAGCGGCACGAGTTGCGCCTGGAACAACGCAGCCGGCACGTCGACCAGCGCATGCAACGCAATCGCGAGCGGCAGGATGCCACGCCAGCCAGCCCGCACGCCACGCCACATCAACACCGACAAGCCGATCTGGAACACCAGCGCGGCCACCCGCTCGAGCGCGAAAATGCCGGCCGTCTGCGGCGTCAGGCTGGCGAGGATCAGATGGATGCGCATCACCGAGTCGGTCGGCAGATTGCTCAGATAGCCGTCCAGCTCGCCGCGGTTTTCGAAGATGGCGAACAGGATCCATTGAATCTGCACCAGCACACCGACGAGCCACGCTTCAGCGCCGCCGTGGCCCAGTCCATAGGTCAGCGCCGTGCCGTCGCCCGTGCCCGCAGTCGACTCGGACTTCGCTGCCGCACGCTTGAGCAGCAGCCGCATTCCGATGAACCGCCCCACTTCCTCGCAGATTCCCGCCGCCAGCGCGCCATACACCACGAAGGCTACTGGATTGGACAGGAAGGTGGCGGTCGCTTCGTTCCGATGCAGCACATAGTCATTCAGCGCGCGCTCGATCACCATCGCGAACAGCGCGAACACGGCGATGCCGGTGATCGCGTCGCGGGGGTTCAGCGCGAGCGGCCGGCGCAGACGGCGGTAGATCAGGAACGGTAAGGCCGCGATGAACAGCGTCGCGACGGCGAGGCTCGAGAGGGTAAGCGGTGCAACAACCATGGGTTTCCTTGCGATGACCGGCGCGCACCCGCTGCGCGCCGCAGCCCGAATGATCGCAGATCAGCGCGAAGTTGACGCGCGGACGATCAATTCGCCTGGCAAGAGGCAGTCGCGCGCGGTGGCCTGAACCCCTTCGATGCGCTCGTGGAGGAACTCGACCGCGCGATAGCCGATCTCGTAGGTCGGCTGGCGGATCGCGGTGATACCCGTCAATTCGGCCCATTCGGGATCGTCGATCGACAGCAGCGCGACGCGCGCCTGCCAATCCGCGCCGTAGCGCGCCTTCAGATGCAGCGCGAGACACAGTGCGACGGGCGCGTTGGCCGCGAACAAGGCGATGCGGCTGGCTTTGCCGCCGGTGCGAACTGTGACGCTGCTTGTCGCCTTGCCTGTCACGCTGGCTGCGGCGCCGTCAAGGCCGCCAGCCGCGTCAATTGCGCGATCCAGTTCGGCAAGGGCGCGCTCGACAGTTGCCGGCTCCGCAAGATTCAGCACCAGCGTATGCCCGCGCGCGCCGCCTTCGCTTTTACCGCCCGTCCCACCCACGCCGCTCATCACCTCGCGAAACGCCGCCTCGCGCAGTTGCCGCGAACTGACTTGCTCGAAGGGCTGCACGACGAACCAGATGTCATCGAACCCGTTGTCTAGCAGATGCCGCGTGCCGAGTTCGGCCGCCGCCCGGTTGTCCAACCCAACCATGTCGGCGACGAGCCCATCTACCGAACGGTCGACCAGCACCGCCGGAATCCCCCCACCGCCCACCGGCCGCAGGGTTTCCTCGCGCACGCCGAGCGCGTTGACGATCACGCCTTCCACGCGATACGTGGTCAGCAGTTGCAGATAGCGCCGCTCCATTTCGACTTCGTTGGCTGCGTGGCAGATCAGCGGCATCAACCCGAGCGCATGGCAAGCGGCTTCCACACCTTGCAGCACTTCGACGGAATACGGGTTGGTCAGGTCGGCGAGCAACATGCCGATCAGGCGGTTACGGCCACGCTTGAGGCCGCGCGCCATCTGGTTCGGCTGATAGTCGAGACGCTCGATGGCCGCCTCGATGCGCGCGCGCAATTCCGGCGACAGCACACTCATCTCGCCATTCAGATAGCGCGAGATGCTTGTCTTGCCCGTACCGGCTTCGCGAGCGACATCGGTGATGGTCGCGCGACGCGGGGCGGCAAGCGGCATCGTGCTCATTTCTTCAACACTTCGCGGTTGACGATGTTGGTCGCGAGCGTCCCGTCGAGCGCGGCGACGAGGTTTTCCGCCGCGTTAAACGCCATCGCGTGACGGGTCTCGTGCGTCGCCGAGCCGATGTGCGGCAGCGCGACCACGTTAGCCATTTTCAGCAACGGCGAATCGGCCGACAGCGGCTCGGTCTCGAACACGTCCAGACCCGCGCCGTGAATCGTGCCGTTTTGCAGGGCTTCGATCAGCGCCTGTTCATCGACCGTGGCGCCGCGCGACGCGTTAATCAGAATCGCGCTCTTCTTCATCGACTTGAATTCGGCCGCGCCGATCATGTGCTTCGTCTCGGGCGTGAGCGGCACTTGCAGGCAGACGAAGTCAGCGGCAGCGAGCAGTTCGGCCAACTCGACGCGGCGCGCGCCGTATGCCTGTTCCGCCTGCGCGTTCGCGCTGCGATTCGTGTACAGCACCTTCATATTGAAGCCCAGCGCCGCGCGCCGCGCGACCGCGCCACCGATCCGCCCCAGCCCAACGATGCCGAGCGTCTTGCCCTGCACGTCGACACCGAAATGCGTGGGCCCGATGCTTTGCTTCCACTCGCCCGCCCTCACCCAATCCGCGAGCTCGACCACGCGCCGCGCCGACGCGAGGATCAGCGAGAACACCGTATCCGCCGTGGACTCGGTCAGCACGTCCGGCGTGTGCGCGAGCACGATGCCGCGGCGCGTGAGATCGGCAACATCGAACTGGTCGAAGCCCACCGAGATAGTCGACAACGCCTTCAGCCGGCTCGCGCCTTCGAGCATCGCCGGCGTGATTTTCACGCTCGAACCGATGCCGCCGTCCACGTCCTTCAATGCGGCGACGAACGTGTCGTGCTGCGCAGGATCGACCTGCACGACTTCCGCATGCCGTTGCAGATAGACGAGCACATCCTCAGGCAGCGACTTCCAGGCGACGATCTTCTTCATCAGCTTATTTTCCTTGCAACGGTGTGGCGAGCGTGGCGCCCTTGGTTTGCGGCTGTGCTTGCGCCTGCGGTTTGACGATCAACGTCAGAATCACCGCGGCGATCAGCGCCACGCTCATGAACGCATAGGATGCCGCGGGTGAACCGGTCGCGCCGTTCAGATAGCCGACCACGTACGAACCGACAAACGAACCGAGCGCACCCATGCTATTGATCAGCGCCATTGCGCCGCCTGCGACGTTTTTCGGCAGCAATTCCGGCACGATCGCGAAGAACGGCCCATACGGCGCATACATCGCGCCGCCGGCAATCACCAGCAACGCGTACGAAATCCAGAAGTGCGTGGAGCCGAGCGCGTACGACGCGGCGAACGCCACCGCGCCGACCAGCAGGAACGGCCACACGAACACTTTGCGGCGGTTGAGTTTATCCGATGCCCACGACGCCGCAAGCATGGCGATCGTTGCGGCCAGATACGGCAGCGCCGAGAGCCAGCCGGTTTCGACCATGCCGAGCGTCGAGCCGTTCTTCAGAATCGACGGCAGCCACAACACGAAACCATACACACCGATGCTCCAGCAGAAATATTGCGCGCACAGCTTGATCACGGCGGGCGTACGGAACGCCTCGCTGTAGTTGCGCATCGGCTTGATCGCGGCCTGTTCGGCGCGCAAGGTTTCGGCGAGATCGTCCTTCTGTTGCTGCGTGAGCCACGATACCTGCTGCGGCTTGTCCTGCACGATGAACCACCAGCACACGGCCCAGAGAATCGCCGGTGCGCCTTCGGCGATAAACATGTGGCGCCAGCCGAACGAATGCACCAGATAGCCGGATACCACCGACATCCACAGCACCGTCACCGGATTGCCGAGGATCAGGAAGGTGTTGGCGCGGGAGCGCTCGCTCTTCGTGAACCAGTTGCTGATGAAAATCAGCATCGCCGGCATCACCGCGGCCTCGACCACGCCGAGCACGAAGCGGATCACCATCAGCGAGGGGATATTGCTGACCATGCCGGTCAGCGCCGCGCACCCGCCCCATAGGATCAGGCTCCAGAACACGAGCTTTTTCACGCTGCGGCGTTCCGCGTAAATCGCGCCGGGAATCTGGAAGAAGAAGTAACCGAGGAAGAACAACGCGCCGATCAGCGACGACAAGCCCTTACTGATACCGAGATCCTGATTGATGCCGGCGGCCGATGCGAAACCGAAGTTCGCGCGGTCGAGATAAGCGAGGCTGTACGTGATGAATACGATCGGCATGATCGTCCACCAACGGCGAATCGCAAGCGATGAAGTCATGGAAGTCTCCTTTGTCGACCAGAGTTAGCGCTTTAGCGCTTACTCTGGTCCCATGCAAGAAAGTTGCTAACGGCTTCCCGAAGCAATGATGGGCGGTCATGGGGCGCCGTTCGAGCGCTCTTGCTGTTATCGAGCCAGCTAATACCGAATCTGGCTAAGTGCGCCGAATGGGGCACGGTGCGCGGCTCATCCGCGCTCAAGCCGCGGTTGCGATGTGCGGCACGTCGGCACGTTCGAGCGCGTCGAGTTCGGCGCGGCTCGGCAGGCCTTCCGAATCACCGATCACCTGGACCGCCAGGGCGCCGATGCGGTTGCCGCGCGCGACCGCTTGCGGCAGCGTCCTGCCTTCGAGCAGCGCACTGACCACGCCGACGGCGAAACCATCGCCCGCGCCGACCGTGTCCACCACCTTCGCGACCGGCTGACCGGCGATCACGGCGGCATCGTCGGCGGTGCGGAAGTACGCGCCTTCTGCGCCGAGCTTGATGATCACGCCACGCGCGCCCCGGTCGAGATAAAACCTGGCGATGTCGTCCGGCCGCGTGTAGCCAGTCAGAATCTCGCCTTCGCCGATGCCGGGCAGCACCCAATCAGCCAATGCGGCGAGCGCATTCAAGCCTTCGACCATGGCGGCGCGCGAGGGCCATAGCGTTGGGCGCAGATTCGGGTCGAACGAAATGGTCTTGCCTGCGGCACGCATTTCCCGCGCCAGATGGAAAGCGAGTTCACACGAGGTCGCCGAGATGGCCGGCGCGACGCCCGTCAGGTGAAGATGACGCGCGGGCAGCACGTAATCGGCCACGTAGTCAGCCAACGACAGATGGCTCGCCGCCGACCCTTTGCGGAAGTATTCGATGGCCGGATCGCTGCCGTCGTCGTTCTTCGACTTCAGCTGGAAACCGGTCGGGTAGCGCTCGTCGGTGGCCACGCAGCGCTGGTCGATGCCTTCTTTCGTCAGCGTGTCGCGCACGTACTGGCCGAACGAATCGTTGCCGACGCGGCTCATCCAGCCCACCTTGAAACCAAGGCGTGACAGACCGATTGCCACATTCAGATCGGCGCCTGCGACGCGCTTGGTAAATTGCCCGACACCGGCGAGTGCTCCGGTTTCGGCGGCCACGAACATGGCCATCGCTTCGCCGTAGGTGATGACGTCGAGTGCTGCGCTTGTATTGCTCATGCTTCGCTCCTGCGTGTTCCCGCGTGTTCCAGTTTGCTACCTGTTTTTTGCGTCCGCTGCTTTGCTTGCGCTTCTCTGCATGCTTCCGCCCGTACCGCGTGCACGTCTCCACACGCGTTTTTGGCGGGCATTTTTTGGGTACCGCTCTCTCAGGTCCTACGCGGCGGCCAGCCATGCGACGTAATGCGCCGCGTCCGCATCGATACGGTTTGCATCGAACGGAAATTCAATGCCGCGCGGCACGTGGCGCGGCAGCTTGTCGAGCACCGCGGCGAACTGCGTGTCGCCGGCGGCGGGCGCGGCGGGAAAGCGTCGAGCGCCCTCGCCCACCGTCGTCTTGCAATGGATGTATTCGACATGCACAGCCAGCGGACCAGCGGCATCGAGCGGCGCGACATCGCGCCAGGCCCAGTTGCCGATGTCGAAAGTCATGCCAAGCAGACCGGCGTGGCCTTCACGCTCCAACGCGTCGAACAGGCCGGTGAATTGCGCGAGCGAACCGCCTTCAGCCAGTTGACCGTTTTCGACGACGAGCCGCACATCCGCGCAGCGCATGTAGTCGGCGATCACTGCGGCGTTAGCCTCGAAGCCAAATCCGCCGAGTTGCAGCTTTACGAAGCGCGCGCCCAGCGCGATCGCTTCTTCAATCGAGACGCGCAGTGCGTCGGCGTCGAGCCTGCCATCCGTCGTGTACAGCGACGCGGGCGTCGAGTAGACCGACCACAACCCGAGGGCCGCAATCTCCTTGCCGAGCGCGCGCAACGCCTGCGGCGCGGCATCGGCTTCGTCCGCGAACAGTTCGCGACGCACTTCGAAGCCCGTGGCGCCGGCCTGTTTGCTCGCGTCGGCCCACTTCAGATGACCGTGCGTGCGAACCGCGTCCATCCCGAATGCGCTTGCGACGATCACCACGTCCACTGCGTCAGTCATGTCGAATTTACTCAAACCTGTCTCAGGATCGGCATTTGGAACCGGTTCCAAACACGTTTCTAAAAAAAGCGCCGAGGCGCTTGCGATGCCCGAATAGTGCGCCGGGCGAGGTGTCACGCACCATAGTGGAAATCCCCAGGAAACCTCGATCAGGGCCCATCCGCAAGGCACAACGCGAGGAACTGCTCAACCACTCGTGACGGCGCACTCGCATGCGGCACCAGAATCGACAGCCGCCGTGTCAGCGGCTCCGGGCTCAATGAGAACAGGCACAGCGCGCCGTCCTCATGCCGCATCGACATCGCCGAGACGAAACCGATGCCCATGCCCGCCCGCACCGCCTCCTTGACGCCTTCGACCCCGGCAATCTCCAGCGCCACGCGCATCGGCACGCCCGCCCGGGCAAAGGCCCGCTCGACGATCTGCCGCACGCCCGACCCGGCCTCGCGCAACACCAGCGGATGCGGACCGAGCGCCGCCAACTCCACCCGCCCGCCGTTGATGGCCGCTCCGGCCTCTACCGCTCCTGACACTCCGCCCCCATCCACCCTGGCTGCCGCGACAGCCCTACCCGCGCCGCCCGCCTGCGCCTGCGCCTGCGCCTGCGCCTGCGCCACCGCCAGCGGATGCGTGCGCGGCATGATCGCGACGATTTCATCCTCGCGCCACGCGTGCACCGCGGTGTCCGGCGGCAGATCCGAGCCAACCGGACCTTCGATCATCGCGATATCCACTGAGCCCAGCGCGCCGACGATCTCCGTCGTGTTGCCATCGGCGGTATGCAGCGTCACGTCCGGGTAGTGGCGATGAAAGTCGGCGATCAGGTACGGCAGCAGATAGCTCGCCGGCGTGGTGCTTGCGCCGATGCGCAGGGTGCCCTGCTCGAGCCCGCGCAACGCGTCGCGATACGCATGCGCCTGCCGCCATGTATCGCGCAGGCGGGACGCATAGCTGGCGAGCTGCTCGCCGGCGGGTGTCAGGCGCACGCCGCGCCCGTCGCGCAGGTAAAGCGGCTCGCCGAATTCGTCCTGCAACTGGCGCAATTGTCCGGATACGGCCGGCTGCGATAGATGCAGCGCCACAGCCGCCCGGCTGATATTGCGATGCTCGGCGACGGCGGCGAACGTTATAAGTTGGTCCGGGGTCATGACGGTCAAAGTATCCGCGAAGCTGATACTTTACATCCTAAATCACGATTTTTCATATCGATATATCTAATTTAGGATTGGGCCTATCGAATCAAGACAGTCATAGAAAGGCGCTACGCCATGTCCACCGCTCATCTCACCGCTTCCGCCGCACCTGCCGGGTCATCCACCCGCGGCCAACTCAACGGCATTCTGTTCGTTGCGCTGTTCGCCGCAGCCGTGACCCGCGTCGCTTCGATCCCGGCCATCGCCGGCCTGGGTCTGAGCCCGCTGATCGTCGGCATCGTGGCCGGCGCCATTTACGGCAACGCACTGCGCGACGGCATGCCCGAGAGCTGGGCGGCCGGCGTCAACTTTTCAGCGCGCAAACTCCTGCGCATCGCCGTGGCGTTTTTTGGGCTGCGCGTCAGCCTGCAGGAAATCGCCCAGGTCGGCTTGCCCGGTCTCGCCGAATCGGTGCTGATCGTCGTGAGCACGCTGGTGATCGGCACGTGGGCCGGCATGAAGATCATGAAACTCGACCGCGACACGGCGCTGCTGACGGCCGCGGGCAGCGCGATCTGCGGCGCGGCGGCCGTGCTCGCGTTCGAGTCGACGCTGCAATCCAAGCCGCATAAGAGCGCGATGGCGGTGGGCAGCGTCGTGCTGTTCGGCACCCTCTCGATGTTCCTTTACCCGGTGCTGTTCAAGGCGGGCTGGCTGCATCTCGACACGGTTGGCGCGGGTCTGTTCTTCGGCGGCACGATTCACGAAGTGGCGCAGGTGGTCGGCGCGGCCAGCAACGTGAGCCCGGAAGCGACCCACATCGCGACCATCGTCAAGATGACCCGTGTGATGCTGCTGGTGCCGGTGCTGCTGGTCGTCGGCATGTGGGTGAACCGCCCGGCACGCAACGCGGCCGCCTCCACAACGGCCGAAGACGGTAAGCAACACGCCCCGCGCAAGCTGGCGATTCCCTGGTTCGCGCTCGGCTTCCTCGCCTTCGTCGTGATCAACTCGCTGCACGTTCTGCCGGAAAGCACGACCAGCACGCTGAACATGCTCGACACCTTCGCGCTCACCATGGCCATGACCGCGCTCGGTATCGAAACCCGTGTCGCGCAGATCCGTCAGGCCGGCCCCCGCGCATTGACCACCGGTTTCATCCTGTATGTGTGGTTGATTGCCGGCGGACTGGGTATCACGTGGACCGTCCAGCACCTGCTCGGCTAAGCTGCCCCCGCCTCTTCGCCAACCCCGCCGCGTGCGGGGTTTTGTGCGTTCAGGAGAACCATCCGTCACCCATGCGCGGCATACTGGTTGCTAACGTTATCCGTTCACGCAAACCCGTTCATGCAACCGGAATGAGGACTGATCGATGAGCCTGGAACTTTACTATTGGGACGGCCTGCAAGGCCGTGGCGAATTCGTGCGGCTGGCCCTGGAAGAAGCCGGCGCAGACTACGTGGAAGTGGCGCGCGGCGAACCGTCCGACGGCCTCGGCACAAACGCGATGATGGCGATCATGAAGAGCAAGGACGAGCCCTATCCGCCGTTCGCCCCACCGTTTCTCAAGGACGGCGATCTGGTGATCGCGCAGACCGCCAACATCCTGTTCTACCTCGGTCCGAAGCTCAATCTCGCGCCATCGGCCGAAAGCCTGCGCTATGTCGCCAACGGACTGCAACTGACGATCGCCGACATGGTGACCGAAGCGCACGACACGCATCATCCGCTCGCCAGCGCGTTGTATTACGAAGACCAGAAAGACGCCGCCAAAGTGCGCGCGCACGACTTCATCGACCACCGGATTCCGAAGTTCATGAAGTACTTCGAGCGCGTGCTGAAACAGAACCCGGCTGGCGACACGTTCATGGTCGGCGACGCGCTCACTTACGTCGACCTGTCGATGTTCCAGCTGATCGACGGCCTGCTATACGCGTTTCCACGCGCGCTCAAGCGTTTTGGCGAACACTATCCGCGCCTCGCGGCCTTGCACGACGCGGTGATCGAGCGGCCGAACATCGCCGCTTATCTGCAGTCCGACCGGCGCATCGCGCACAACGAAGCCTGCATCTTCCGGCACTACCCGGAACTCGACAAGGCGGCGACTTGATCCACGCCGTGCTCCTTCGCGACCCTTGCGCATCGCGCCCGCTTCCGCCAGCGGGCGCGATGCTGTTACCGTACGCGCATTCCATCCACCTATCACGCCCTCTCCTGCCGACGTGCTTTCATTCCTGCTGAAGCTGCGCACCCGCGCCCAAACCCTGTTCCGTCTCTCCGACGCCCATACGATGCTGGTCTGGTCGGTGGTGGTCGGCGTCGCGGGCGCGTTCGCGACGATTGCCTTTCGCGAAGGCATCGCGTTGCTGCAACTGGCGGCGGTCGGCAAGTCCGGCAGTTTCGTCGAAATGGCGCGCAGCTTGCCGTGGACGGTGCGCGTGTGGCTGCCCGCCGCCGGTGGCCTGATCGCCGGCCTCTTTCTGCTGGTCGCGCAGCGTCACGTCGACAAGTGCAATCACATCGACTACATGGAAGCCGTCGCGATCGGCGACGGCGTGGTGCCGGTCAAACTGAGCTTCTGGCGCAGCGTGTCGTCGCTGTTCACGATTTCAAGCGGCGGCTCGATCGGCCGCGAAGGTCCGATGGTGCAACTGGCGGCGCTGGCCGCGTCGTTGATCGGCCGCTGGGTGCATCTGGATCCGCCGCGTCTGCGCCTGCTCGTCGCGTGCGGCGCGGCAGCCGGGATTACCTCGGCGTACAGTGCGCCGATTGCCGGCGCGTTTTTCGTCACCGAGATCGTGCTCGGCTCGATCGTGATGGAAAGCTTCGGCCCCGTGGTGGTTTCGGCGGTGGTCGCCAACATCACGATGCGCGAGTTCACCAGCTACAAACCGCCGTACGAAATGCCGGTGTTTCCGCCGGTGGCGGGCGCCGAAGTCCTGCTCTTCGTCGCGCTCGGGCTGCTGTGCGGTGCAGCCGCGCCACAGTTCCTGCGGCTGATGGACTTCTCGAAAGCAAGCTTTCGCAAACTGCCCGTGCCGTTGCCCATCCGGCTGGCGCTAGGCGGTCTGGTCGTCGGCATTCTGTCGGTGTGGACGCCCGAGGTGTGGGGCAACGGCTACAGCGTCGTCAACTCCATTCTGCATTCGCCGTGGACGTGGACCGCGCTCGTCCTTGTGCTGGTGTTCAAGATCGTTGCGACCTCTGCGACCGTGGGTTCGGGCGCGATCGGCGGGGTATTCACGCCGACACTCTTCGTCGGCGCGGTGGTCGGCTCGCTGTTCGGTCTGGGCATGCACGCGTTGTGGCCGCACGGCACCTCGGCGCCGTTCGCCTATGCGATGGTCGGCATGGGCGCGTTTCTGGCCGGCGCCACGCAGGCACCGCTGATGGCGATCCTGATGATCTTCGAAATGACGCTCAGCTATCAGGTGGTGCTGCCGCTGATGCTGTCGTGCGTGGTCGCGTACTTCGTGTCGCGCGCGATCGGCAAGACGTCGATGTACGAAATCACGCTGCGCCGCAATCAGGAGGAACAGGAGCGCACCCGTCTGCGCGCCACGCAGAT
This sequence comes from Paraburkholderia sediminicola, assembly GCF_046026675.1. Classification (GTDB taxonomy): domain Bacteria; phylum Pseudomonadota; class Gammaproteobacteria; order Burkholderiales; family Burkholderiaceae; genus Paraburkholderia; species Paraburkholderia sediminicola_F. Next base: position 2,363,402 of record NZ_JAQQEY010000001.1, read on the forward strand.
GCGCGAACTGATCCGTCCCGCCGAAACCGTCGTACCGCCGAACGCGACCGTGCAGGATATGACGCGCGTGTTCCTCGAATATCCGGTGAAGTATCTGTACGTTGCCAACGAGTCCGGCGCGTTTCTCGGCGTGGTCGCGCTCAAGGACATCACCTCCGATCTGCTCGACAAGCGCGACACCTCCGCAAAAACCGCCGCGGATTATCTGCAGCCGCATTTCGATGTGCTCACGCCGGATATGCCGCTCGGGGTTGCGTTGCAGCACTTCATGGCGTTCCAGGGGGAGCGGCTGCCGGTGGTTGAAAGCACCGCGGATCCGAAGCTGGCGGGCGTGGTGTACAAGACTTCGCTGCTCGATGCGTACTTCCGCATGAATCCGACGCGCTGAGGCCGGACTTCGGGCACTGAATCGCTGAATCGTTTCCGAACCCGCGCAGCATTGCGCGGCGCCTCACCCACGCCGCATCACCCGTGCAAAGCGCGGCAGATTCTCTACAATGAGAAAATCGCTGCAGCGCTTGCGAGCAGCGCGCGTTACGCCAAGACGGGCGCACCGAGACGCCCGCCCTTCGATCGGAGCGAAGATGAGCGAACCGTCCCTCGATGCCGTCCGCCGTGACCAGGCCGGCTGGATCTTTCTGCATATCGCAGGTGAGCCGTACGATCGCGGCGAGCAGCACGGCCAGTTGCTCGCCACTGAAATCCAGAACGCGATCCGCACCGCCCGCTACCTGGCGAAATGGGATACCGGCGAAGACTTCGATACCTTCGTCGACGCCGCCGTATCCCAGTTCGCCAACAAACTCGACACCGAATTCGCCGACGAAATCCAGGGCATTGCCGACGGCGCGAAGCTGCCGTTCGCCGAAGTGCTGGCATGGAACGGCTACATGGATCTGCTGCAAAGCTGGTGGCCGAGCCACGCGGCGACGCAGAAACCGCAGCTCGGCCTGAAACCGTGGCGCGGACGCCGCGGCCATCACTGCAGCGCGTTCATTGCCACCGGCAACGCCACCCGCGACGGCCGCATCGTGATGGCGCACAACTCGTGGGACCGCTACGCCGCGGGCGACGCGTTCAACGTCGTGTTCGACATCGTGCCCGATCGCGGCAATCGCATCCTGATGCAGGGCCTGCCGGGCTGCATCTCCAGCCTCACCGATTTCTGGGTCACCGAAGCCGGCCTGATGGTCACCGAAACCACCATCTCCAACTTTGTCGGCTACAACGCAGCGGGTGCGCCGGAGTTCTATCGCTCGCGGCGCGCGTCGCAGTACGCCAACAATATCGGCGAATGGTGCGAGATGTTCGCGGTTGCCAACAACGGCGGCTATGCGAACAGTTGGCTGCTCGGTGACACCAAGACCGGCGAGATCGCGCGCTACGAACTGGGGCTGCACTATTCCGGGTTCGAGAGTACGAAAGACGGCTTCTATAGCGGTTACAACACCGCGACCGATCTGAAGATCCGCAACCAGGAGTGCATCGGCGAAGGCGAAGACTATACGGACGTGCGCAAGAACGGCGCGCGCCGTTTGCGCTTCATGCAGCTCGAAGAAATGCATCACGGCAAGATCGACGTCGAACTCGCGAAAGAGATGATCGCCGACCATCACGACGTCTATCTCGACCGCAACGACAACCCCTGCTCGCGCACCATCTGCGGGCATCTGGAACTGGACGACGCGCGCTTCGGCGGTTCCGATCAAGGGCCGTTCAATCCGTGGGGCGCCAATGACGGCAAAGTGGTCGACAGCGAGATGGCGCGCACGATGGCATTCACCGCGCGCTGGGGACACCCGTGCGGCCGGCCGTTCGACGCCCAGGCGTTCATGAAGCGCCACCCACAGTGGAACTGGCTCAACGGCTATATGCGCGACCGGCCGTCGTGGCCGTGGACACGGTTCGACGTGCTACGCTAGAAGCTGGAAGCTCGCTCCTGGCGGTCGCTGAACCGTTGGCCCGGACCGTTACCAGGCAGATTGGGCTCGCACGCGGACTCGCGCATCAGCCGCTACCGCATCGCAACATAAACGCAGCACGACCGTTCGCGACTGCACCGCCTTTTTCCTGCCATCATGTGAAATCTACAATCAGGTTTTGTCTCATTTGCGCGCGCGTCGCAGCCGTTTGCCATCTAAGATGGTAGATGCACGCCGCCGCCTGTATCAACGCCGCGTGTAGGTTGCGCCGTCTTTACGACGCGGGGACGGCACAACGCTTGCTCAACTGTCAGCGCCGCATGAGCTTAGGAGGTCGGGCGATGAAAACCTCGACACTGTTGACCATGGTGACGCTGTCAGCCTCGTGTTTTGCCGCGCCGGTTCATACCGCGCTGGACAGCACAGCCGCCAATAGCCTTGCCGAACGCGCCAACGCCGCACCGGTCGCTCCCGCGGCACCGGACGTCGCTGCCACGGACGGCAATCGTCCGCAACAATGGCAACACATTGCGCTGCCCAAGTCGCGGCATCTGGAGCGAAGCTTCACGGGCCAGAACGAGCACCTGCAGACGTGAAAACAGCACCTTTGGAGCGCGCATGACCGCATCGGCTATTCCCGGCGAATCGATTGATCTGCAGATCGCCGACGTTCTGCGCGAAGTCCGTTTCCCGACCTACAAGGACGCGCTAGTCGACGCCGCGCGTGAAGCCGGCGCGAGCAACGAAGTCGTGTCGATGCTCGACGGTTTGCCGGAGCAGGACTATGCCGACGTGGCGTCGGTCACACGTCTCGTCGGCGGCAACTACGGGCCGGGTCTTGGGGCATGAGCGGAAAGCAGGTCTTGCCGCCGAGTTCGCTTTCGTCCGATCCGAAGCCCGCTGCCGACTGGATCCATCGCTCGCCGCATTCGGGCGGCACGAGCGGCATCGAGCGAATCGAAGCCTTCTTTCATCATGCCGGCTATGCCATACACCGGCACGATACCTATGCGATCGGCCGCACGCTTGCAGGCGTGCAGAGCTTCCGCTATCGCGGCAGCACACGTAACAGCTTGCCCGGCGGCACGATGGTGCTGCATCCCGATGAACCGCACGACGGCCAGGCCGGCACCCGTGACGGCTTTCACTACCGGATGATCTATGTCGACCCGGCGCTGTTTCAGCAGGCGCTCGGTGGCAAGCCGCTGCCGTTCATAGAAGGCGGACTCTCGAACGACCCACGTCTGTTTGCGGCGACCGAGAGCCTGCTGCGCACGATGGATCTGGCGATCGATTCGCTCGAACAGGACGACGCGCTCTACGAACTGGCGATCGCGCTCGACGCCGTGGCAGGGGGTGCGGCGACGCGCCGTCCGGTGGATTACCTCGCGGCCGAACGGGCGCGCGAGTACATGCTTGGTTCGCTCGATAGCGCAGTGACACTTGACGAGCTGGCGGCAGCCGCCGGCCGCGACCGTTGGAGTTTGTCGCGGGATTTTCGTGCGCTGTTCGGCACGAGTCCGCATCGCTATCTGACCATGCGCCGGCTCGATCTCGTGCGCCGCCTCGCGATTCAGGGCGTGTCGCTCGCCGATGCATCGGCGGCGGCCGGCTTTACCGACCAGAGTCATATGACGCGGCACTTCAAGCGCGCGTGGGGCGTTGCGCCGGCGCATTGGCTCAAGATGCTGGGCCCCTCGACGCGCGGCACACGTTAAGCGACAACTCGACGGATATCCCATCGCCCATCGCCCGGCGGCCGCGCGCACAAACGTACAAGACCCGATAGCGCCTCCCGCCCTACGCTCCTGCCTGACACCTACCCCTGAGGAGGAGCACCGCGATGTCTACCCATCAAACGACTCAACAGCCTTACCGCGCCATCAATTTCGCTGAGAAGCTGCAGCTCTTCAGCGACCAGTGGCAAGCGCGCGTGGTCGCGGAAATGAACGACTACCAGTTCAAGCTGGTGCGCATCGAAGGGGATTTTGTCTGGCACGAACATGCCGATACAGACGAAACGTTTATCGTGCTCGACGGGCAGTTGCGCATCGACATGCGCGATGGCTCCGTGCTGCTTTCGGCAGGAGAAATGTTCGTGGTGCCCAAAGGCACGGAACACAAACCGTATGCCGAACGCGAGGTCAAGTTGCTGCTGATCGAACCGCGCGGCGTGAAGAACACCGGCGAAGAAAGCAACGAACGCACCGCCGCGAACGACGTGTGGATCTAGGCTTACCGCGGACTCGTCAAAGCGGCGACGAGGCTACGATGCGCGCGCGTGAAACCGGGAGCGTCGGCCGTGTCGCCTCGCCCGGCAACGCGGACACCGGCAGGTCGTCCGCATAAACCGGCGAGCCGGCAACGGCACGCCGCGGCATCCTGGCCCGTGGATCGCGCGCGTGCTCTTCGGTTCGCTGGAAATGCGCGACGAGATGATCGATAAAGGTACGCACTTTCGCCGGCAAATGAAGGCGGCTTGGATAGGCGATCGTAATTTCGATTTGCGGCAGACGGTAATCGCCGAGCAACGGCACAAGGCGCCCGGACGCCAGGTCGCGGCCGATCAGGTAGCTCGGCAAAATCGCCACGCCCATCCCCAGCAAGGCGAACTGCCTCAGCATCTCGGTGTTGTTCGCCGCAATTGCGTTGGTGGGTCTCACACGGACTTCACCCTGCGGTCCGGTAAACACCTTTTCGTCGCCGCCCTGCTCCGAAGGCCGGCTCAGACACGGATGCTTCAGCAGATCCTCGGGACGGGTCGGCGTGCCGTGCTGCTCCAGATAGGCGGGCGTCGCGCAAACCGTCATATAGCCGGTGGTCAATCGCCGCGTGACAATGCTCGCGCTGCGCATCTGCCGCGCGACCATAATGCCGACGTCGAATCCCTCCTCCACCAGATCGACGTGGCGATCCGCCAGCGTGACATCAGGCATGACTTCCGGATAACGCTCGGCGTAAGACTGCACCACCGGCGCGAGGCTATGCAGCCCGAACACCACCGGCGCGACGATGCGCAGGGTCCCGACCGGTTCGTGATTGCGCGCCACCACCATCTGCTCAACGCCTTCCAGGTCGTCGAGAATATGGCGCACGCGTTCCAGATAAGTCGTGCCGGATTCGGTCAGCGAGAGACGGCGCGTCGTGCGATTGAGCAGCCGGGTACCAAGGCGCGCTTCCAGATCCGCGACGTGGCGCGTGACGACAGCAGTGGAAAGATCCAGCGCGCCGGCCGCGCGGACGAAACTGCCAAGGTCGGCCACCTTGACGAATACGCGCATCGACTGCAATTGATTCATGGGACGACTCCTGCCTCGGTAAAGCCGGGCCGGCGCAATGTTGCCGCCTGTGTCGACCCGCGCGACAAGGCGCGCGCGGATTTGCCCAACGATTCGATTGTATCGACCCGATCATGTCCCAACCCTGACCTGAACATGACAATCCGGTCAGGTTCCTGAGGCGCTCGCGACACTATTGCGAGACTTATTGCGGATATTTGGTAGGTATAAACCCTTAGATGCTGGTAACATAGCGCCCGAAAGGAAATCAATCGCTATGCCACATCGTTTTCAGCTTTTCGAAAAAATCGCGTTTTCACTGGTTTGCTGGTCCGCGGCGGCCTGTTCGGCCTTCATCGCTTACGAGCGGTGCCCGGAAATCAAGGTTGCCTTGCATGTCGGTGAAGAAGTCCTGCGCTACAGCGGGCAGTATTCGTTCGTCTGCGCCACGCCGGTTGCGGACGCCTGCGCGCAGTTGCCGGCGAGCTGATCCGCCGGCATTCGTATTACGCGGGCATGCGCATTACGCGTCGCGCCCGAACACCACGCGCGCGAAAAATCCCGCCAGCACTGTTTCAGCCATCTCCGACGACACGTTCTGCGGATCGACCGCATAAAAGAACTGCACGCCGTCGCACAACCCCATCAAGCCCATCGCGAGTGTCTCCGCCGGCAACGGCAGCGGCGTGCCGACCCGCGTCGAAAACTCGCGGATGTACGCGCTCAACTGTTCAAGCTTTTCGTGCAGGAACGCGTTAAAGCGTATGCGGAAGCGGCCGTCGCGCACGGCCAGCAGCTTCGCCTCCACCCACAGCAGGAAGCATTTGTTCTCGCGATGCAGGTTGCTGTAGTAGCGCAGCACGCGCTCCTCCATTTCCTCGCGCGAAGTCGCGTTTTCGAAAATGGCATGCAACCCCATCTGCATGGTTTCGTGGTCGCGCCGCAGTAGTTCGAGGAACAACTCGTTCTTGCTGCGGAAGTTCGAATAGAACGCGCCGCGTGTATAACCCGCCGCCCCGGCGATGTCTTCGACACTCGCCGCGACAAAGCCTTTCTTCATAAAAATTGCTTGCGCAGCGTCGAGCAGGCGCTGGCGCGTCTGGTCTTTGCTCTGCTCGCGTGTAAGTCGTTGCCGTTTCATGGGCGCAAGTCTAGCACCGAAAAGAATTCCAATTCACATCAACATTCAAATACAGGTGTGTATTAGAATGCAACCAATCATTCGAAGTCAGACGCGTATGCTGATTGCATGTTTCGGCCGCGGGTCTTTGCTGGCGGGCCACTGCGGCTTGCCGTGTTCGTTCGCCGTCTCCAGTTGGGGTAATTGTGAAGCGTCCCGGATCTCCCGCATCGTCTGTGATGCGCCAGCAGTTCCATCGGCATGCCCGTTCCGCGCACTTGCGCCGCGCAGCATTCGCCCTCGCTCTCGCCGGTATCGTCACGCTCGCTGCGTGCTCGAAGAAAGAAGTTGCCGCACCCGCACCGCGTCCGGTTGTCGCCGTCGCCGTGCATGCGGACGGCAGCGCGGCGGCCGCGGCATCGTTGCCCGGCGAAGTGCAGGCGCGCTATTCCACCCCGCTATCGTTTCGCGTCGGCGGCAAAATCATCGAGCGGCGCGTGCGGTTGGGCGACGTAGTGAAGAACGGGCAGATCGTCGCCCGGCTCGATCCGGCGGATGCGCAAAAGAATGCCGCCAGCGCGCAAGCTCAACTCGAAGCCGCGCAACACAGTCTCGTGTACGCGAAGCAGCAACTCGATCGCGACCAGGCACAGGCGAAAGAAAACCTGATCGCGCCCGCTCAGCTCGAACAGACCACCAACGCGTACGCGTCCGCCGCCGCGCAGCGCGACCAGGCCGCGCAGCAGGCGGCGCTGTCGAAAGACCAGTTGCAATACACCACGCTCAGTGCCGATCACGCCGGCGTGATCACTGCCGAACAGGCCGACACCGGCCAGAATGTGTCTGCGGGGCAAGCCGTCTATAACCTTGCATGGAGCGGCGATGTCGACGTGGTCTGCGACGTGCCGGAAAGCGCGCTCGCCGCGCTCTCGGTCGGGCAGACCGCGCAGGTCACGCTGGCCGCGCTGCCGGGCCGCAGCTTCAAGGCGCGTGTGCGCGAACTGTCGCCCGCCGCCGATCCGCAAAGCCGCACTTACCGCGCCAAGCTCACGCTCGACAATCCCGGCCCGGACGTACGCCTCGGCATGACCGCCGACATCGCGCTCGCCGCGCCGTCGCCCTCGGACTCATCTGCCAACGCATCTGCCAACTCCCCGGCGAGCCAGAACAATTCCTTCACCGTGCCCGCCACCGCCCTGTTCCACGACGGCATGCAGCCTGCAGTGTGGGTCGTACGCGCCACGGACAACGCGTTGGAACTGCGCCGCGTGACAGTCACGCGTTATAACGAACGCACGATCGTGATCGGCCAGGGGCTCAAGGACGGTGAGCGCGTCGTACTGCAAGGCGTGCACACAGTGACCGCCGGCGAAAAAGTCCACGTGATTCCGCCGCTGCATCCCGAGGACTTCGCTTCATGAGCACCACGCATGAAGAAGGACGCTTCAACCTGTCCGCATGGGCGCTGCGCCATCAGGCGCTGGTCGTTTTCCTGATCGCGCTCGCTACCGCATTCGGCGTCCTCGCCTATACCCGGCTCGCACAATCCGAAGACCCGCCCTTCACGTTCCGCGTGATGGTAATCCGCACCTTCTGGCCCGGTGCGACCGCGCGCCAGGTGCAGGAACAGGTGACCGACCGCATCGGCCGGAAATTGCAGGAGACGCCCGCCATCGATTTCGTGCGCAGCTACTCGCGCCCCGGCGAATCGCTGATGTTCTTCTCGATGAAAGACTCGGCGCCGGTCAAGGACGTGCCCGAAACCTGGTATCAGGTGCGCAAGAAAGTCGGCGATATCGCGGCGACCTTGCCACCTGGCATTCAGGGTCCGTTCTTCAACGACGAATTCGGCGACGTCTACACCAACATCTGGACGCTTGAGGGCGACGGCTTTTCCGCCGCACAACTGCACGATTACGCGGACCAGTTGCGCACGGTGCTGCTGCGTGTGCCGGGTGTCGGCAAGGTCGATTATTTCGGCGATCCGGACCAGCACATCTACATCGAGATCGCCAACACGCAACTCACGCGCCTTGGCATCTCGCCGCAGCAACTCGGCCAGGCCATCAATTCGCAGAACAGCGTCTCGCCGGCAGGCACGCTGACCACCACAGACGACCGCGTGTTCGTGCGCCCCACCGGCCAGTTCAAGGACGTCAATGCGCTCGCCGATACGCTGATCCGCATCAACAACCGCTCGTTCCGTCTTGGCGACATCGCGACCATCAAGCGCGGCTACGACGATCCGGTCGCCACGCAAATGCGCGCCGGCGGCAAGGAAGTACTCGGCATCGGCGTAACGATGCAGCCGGGCGGCGATGTGATTCGCCTGGGCAAGGCGCTCGATCAGCAGATGGTCACGCTGCGGGCCTACCTGCCCGCCGGTTTGCACCTGGTCGAAGTGTCGAGCATGCCGAACGCAGTGGCGCGTTCGGTCGACGATTTTCTCGAAGCCGTCGCCGAGGCGATTGCGATCGTGCTGGTGGTCAGCCTGCTGTCGCTGGGCGTGCGCACCGGCATGGTGGTCGTGATCTCGATACCTGTCGTGCTCGCCGTCACGGCGCTGTGCATGTATCTGTTCGACATCGGACTGCACAAGGTGTCGCTGGGCACGCTGGTGCTCGCTTTGGGGCTATTGGTCGACGACGCGATCATCGCAGTCGAGATGATGTCGGTGAAGCTGGAGCAAGGCTGGTCCCGCACGCGCGCTGCTGCCTATGCATACACGAGCACCGCTTTTCCGATGCTGACCGGGACGCTCGTGACTGTCTCCGGCTTCCTGCCGATTGCCCTCGCCAAGTCCAGTACCGGCGAATACACGCGCTCGATTTTCGAAGTGTCGGCAATCGCGCTGATTGCGTCGTGGCTCGCTGCTGTTGTGCTGATTCCATTGCTCGGCTATCACATGCTGCCCGAGCGCAAACGTCAGGCACACGAAGCGGAAGATCACGAACACGACATCTACGACACGCGGTTTTACAAGCGCCTGCGTGGCTGGATCGGCTGGTGCATCGAACGGCGTTTCGTCGTGCTGGCGATCACCGTCGTACTGTTCATTCTGGCCATGGCAGGCTTCGCGCTAGTGCCGCAGCAGTTCTTCCCGAGCTCCGACCGCCCCGAGTTGCTGGTGGATGTGCGCTTGCCCGAAGGCGCGTCGTTCGAAGCGACATTGCGCCAGGCAGAGCGGCTCGAAAAAGCGCTGGTGGGCCGTCCGGAAATCGATCATACGGTGAACTTTGTCGGCACCGGTGCGCCGCGTTTCTATCTGCCGCTCGATCAGCAATTGCCGCAGCCTAATTTCGCGCAGTTCGTGATAACGGCGAAATCCGTGAAAGATCGCGAGAAGCTCGCGCAATGGCTCGAACCGGAATTGCGCAACAACTTTCCGGCGATCCGCACACGCCTGTCGCGCCTGGAAAATGGTCCGCCGGTCGGCTATCCCGTGCAGTTCCGCGTGAGCGGCGACGATATCGCCACCGTGCGTTCGATCGCCGAGCGCGTCGCCGCGACCATGCGCGCCGACCGCGGCACCAGCAACGTCCAGTTCGACTGGGACGAGCCCGCCGAGCGCTCGGTGCGCTTTGAAGTCGATCAGAAGAAGGCACGCGAACTCGGCGTGACCTCCGAAGACATTTCGAGCTTCCTCGCGATGACGCTGTCCGGCTATACCGTCACGCAGTATCGCGAGCGCGACAAACTGATCAGCGTCGATCTGCGCGCCCCCAAAGCGGAACGCGTCGACCCCGCGAAGCTCGTCACGCTGGCGATGCCGACGCCGAACGGCCCGGTGCCACTCGGCACGCTCGGTCATCTGCGCAACGACCTCGAATACGGCGTGATCTGGGAACGCGACCGGCAACCCACCATCACCGTGCAGTCCGACGTCGCGCCTGGCGCGCAAGGGATCGACGTCACGCATGCCGTCGATAAAGCCCTCAGCCAGATTCGCAGCACGCTGCCGGTCGGCTACCGGATCGAGATCGGCGGCTCGGTCGAGGAAAGCGGCAAGGGGCAGACGTCGATCAACGCACAGATGCCGATCATGATCATCGCCGTATTGGTGCTCCTGATGGTCCAGTTGCAGAGTTTCGCGCGCGTGCTGATGGTGGTGCTGACTGCGCCGCTCGGCCTGATCGGCGTGGTGTTGACGCTGCTGCTGTTCGGCCAGCCGTTCGGCTTCGTCGCGATGTTGGGAGTGATCGCCATGTTCGGCATCATCATGCGCAACTCGGTGATTCTGGTCGATCAGATCGAGCAGGACATTGCCGCGGGCCATAAGCGCTTCGACGCGATCGTCGGCGCGACGGTGCGGCGCTTCCGGCCGATCACGCTGACCGCGGCCGCCGCCGTACTCGCGCTGATTCCGCTGTTGCGCTCGAACTTCTTCGGCCCGATGGCGACCGCGCTGATGGGCGGCATTACGAGCGCGACCATCCTCACGCTGTTCTATCTGCCGGCCCTGTACGCCACATCGTTCAGAGTGCGCACCGACGAGCGCGAGCCGCCGGCGCCGTCCGCCACGACGCATTCGGGGAACTGAGATCATGGCTATCCTTGCATTCCCTCGACACGCGCGCCTCACGCTTCTCGCCGGCGCTACGCTGACGCTGGCCGCCTGTTCGTTCGGCCCGAACGGCGAGCCGCCCGCCATGCCGCAACCGGCGCACTACGGCGCCGAAGCGCAACCCACGCAGACCGTGCCCGCACAAGGCGTCACGCAGCAATTCGTGGTCGGCGCGAAGCCCGTACCCGAATGGTGGAAACTGTATCAATCGGAGGCGCTGAACGCGCTGGTCGACGAAGGTTTGCGCAGCAGCCCAACGCTCGCCGCCACCGACAAGAGTCTCGCGGCCGCTCGCGAGCAACTGCGCGCGCAGATCGGCAGCTCGATGCTACCGACCATCGACCTGGGCGGCCAGGCTACCCGCAACCGTGCGCTGGCGATCCCCGAGGCCGGTCCGAATACGTTCCTGTACAACATCTTCGTCGGTCAATTGCAGGCGCACTACACGTTCGACCTGTTCGGCGCCGCACGTCTCGCCGACGCCGCCCTCGCCGCCCGCGTCAACGTACAGGCCTATCAGTTCGATGCGGCGCGCCGCGCGCTGGCCGCCAACATCGTGACGGCGGCGATCACGAGCGCCGCGTTGCGTGCGCAGATCGACACAACCGAGCGGCTCGTGACGATTGCCAACGATCAGGCGCGCGACACACAGCGGCGCTACGTACTGGGCGCGGTCTCGCACGCCGACCAGTTGAGCGCACAACAAAGTGCAGCGAGTCTGTCAGCGAGTTTGCCGGGCTTGAAGCAGCAATGGCTGACGACGCGTCATGCTTTGGCCGTGCTGCTTGGCCGCACGCCGGACGCGGCCCCGGACGACCTCGATCTTGCGCAACTGCACGTACCTGAACAGGTGCCCGTCGTGGTGCCATCCGAGCTGCTGCGCACCCGCCCCGACATTCAGGCCGCGGACGCCGCCCTGAAGGCCGCGGCGGCCGATGTCGGCGTGGCGACGGCGCAGATGTTCCCGAGTCTCTCGCTGAGTGCCTCGATGGGACAGGGCGGCTTTAGCTGGCCGGTGGCGCTATCCGGCGCTGGGGCGATATGGAGCATTGGCGCATCCTTGTCACAACCGCTGTTTCACGGCGGCGCCCTGTTCGCGCAGCGCCGCGCCGCGGTCGACACCTATGACGCCACGGTTTCGCAATACAAGCAGACCGTACTGACCGCATTCCAGAACGTCGCCGACACGCTCGCAGCGCTGCAGCACGACGCGCAAGCGCTCGACGCCGCGAACATTGCAGCGCGTTCGGCGCAGGGGATTTTCGACGAAACGTCGGGACGCTACCGCCTTGGCGCGTTGCCGATCGCCTCGACGCGCTCGAGCGAACAGCAGTTTCGCAACGCGCAGCTCGATGAGATCCGCTATACCAGCGCACGGCTGACGGACACGGCAGCCCTGTTCCAGGCGATGGGGAATCCGCCGTTGGAGGCGGGGGAGTCTGCGTCTGCGGCGGCCCCGGCGGTGCCGGGCATTCCAACGGCGACCGTGGGCGCGTCGAACTAAACCTGGGATTCCATAGTTATGGCTGGGGACTTATCCCCAGTTTATGTTGACAGGGCTGTTGATAACTACGGGGCTACGCGCTTAAGTGCTTGATGGAGATCGATTTGTTGCTTGGGGTGCAGGCTGAAGCAGGGGATGATTGACTAGTGCCGCGCGACGACGGCCGTATTGTGGAGAGACGCCTTATCCACAGATTTTGTTGAAAGGCATGTTGATAACACCTGGACAACCGGCGTAAATGCTTGAGCCCGCAACGAAATCAGACACAGATCTTTCGGGCGCCGCCCAAACAGCGAGTGGTTTTAAGAACTACTCTTCGGCGCGCGGAGCGCCGCCGGAAGTATGACGCCCTTGTCACTGGCGTATGCAGGGGCACGAACCCAGATTCCAGATGCACCACTACCCTGTGCAAACCACGGCCCCCACTTAGCATGAGCGGTTTGAGCCGCTTTCTTTTGCCTACTTTTCTTTGCGGCATGCAAAGAAAAGTAGGTGCCGCCCCGCACAGGGGCAACGCTAATAGACCACTAACAAAACAAGGAAAGGCCAAAGCCCCAAGAACACTGACAAAAGCGCCGCGAAGGCAAAAAAAATCAATAAACCCCGGCCTCCCCAGCAGGCCGATGCTTAAACCTCTTATGCACCCAATAATATTGATCAGGAATCCGACGCACTTGCGTCTCAAGAAACTCGGTAATCCGCCGAGCATCAACAGCAACATCATCCGAAGGAAAATCCTTTAACGCTTCGAAGATAGTCAATTTATAGCCCCGATAGTCGGGCAAGACTTCAGTCACAAACGGCACCACCCGAGCATTCCCAGCCTTAGCCATCCGCGACACGGAAGTGAGCGTACATGCAGGCACACCAAAAAACGGCACAAACACCGAATCCCGCAGCCCAAAATCCATATCAGCAGCCAGCATGACAGGCTTGCCATCCCGCAACACGCGCAAAGCCCGCCGCACACTATCGCTACGCGGAATCATCTCCGTACCAAAGCGCCCACGCTGCCGCTTGGCCATCGCATCAAGCAACAAATTCGACATCGGCGTGTACAAAGACGCAACCGGATGCCGCGTCGAATACATCATGCACCCCGCCTCGATACCGACAAAATGGAAGCCGACAAAAATCGTCGGCTGCCCCTCCATGTCGGTCAGATCGATCGCGCTCTCCACTTCGACAAGGCGCGCCAACGCCTGCGCATTGCCGAACCATTGCGGGCCGCGTTCGACATAACTGCGGATCACATGACAGAAATGCGCGCGCGCGAGACGCTCACGCGCCTCGTCGCTCATGTCGGGAAAGCACAGTTTCAGATTGGTATGCACGACGCGCCGGCGCGCGCTAGGAATCCGGTACAACAGCGCACCGATACCGGTGCCGATGCGTGCGACGACGCCATATGGCAGGAAAGCAAACGCGCGTAGCAAACCTGTCATCAGACAGATGAGTATTCGACTTTTCACGAGGCAACGACCCGGTGGATGCTGTGTAACAAACACGCCGGCCGCGACAACCTGACGGTTGCCCACGGGCGAAGTGGCATGCGCGCGCGTCAAACGGGTCTCGCGCGGCGCGACTTTCGAAGATGGGCGTCTCACTCGCGGCGAGACGCAGCAGTGTTGGAGACCGAAACCGCTTAGGAGTCGAGCGTCCGTATGGGACCCAATAAAAAAGCACCGCAGGCGTGATTAAAACACACTGCAGAGGGCGGGCACAAAATCTGCTGGGCGAGGCCCGAGCAGCGCGACTAAAATCCGCGCCAGCGCGCAATTTCCCTGCCCTTTCAAAAACTTGCGTGCGCGGCCGCGGGCCGGCCGCGCACACTCGCTATGCCGCGAGACGAACCCCGAAGGAAGTCCCCCTTTGGGGGACTGGCGGACATCAGGGCTTGTTCGTCTCGAACAGATCCATGATCTGCTTCTTCTCATTCGACGAGACGCTCGGCGGCGGCACCGCCGGCGGCGTCATACCCGCCGGCCCCACGCCGCCCACCGCGTCGCTTGCACCGGCGGTCGGATTCGCCGAATCCAGACCGATGCTGGCCACGAAACCATTGCCCGGCGTCATGTCCGTATAGAACAGTTCGCCGTCGACCGCGGTCACGCCGTCCGGCTGCGCCGGCTCGCTCTGCGGTACGCCGCGCAGCGCGCGCTGCATGTACTCGACCCAGATCGGCAACGCGAGCTGTGCACCGAACTCGCGACTGCCGAGACTCTTCGGCTGGTCGTAACCCATCCACGCCACCGCCACCAGCGATTGCTGATAGCCGGCGAACCAGCCGTCCTTGGCGTCGTTGGTCGTCCCCGTCTTGCCCTGCAGGTCCGAACGATGCAGCGCGTTAGTGCCCGCACCCGTGCCGGCCGTGGCCACCGAATGCAGCAGGCTGTTCATGATGTATGCGTTACGCGGTTCGAGCGTACGCGGCGCATCCTGGCCGGCGGTCAACGGCTGCGCCTTCGAAAGCGGCTCGCCACGTGCATCCGTCACCTCGTTGATCAGATACGGATTGATGCGGTAGCCACCGTTCGCGAACACCGAGTAAGCGCCCGCCGATTGCAGCGGTGTGACGAGGCCGGCGCCGAGCGCCATCGGCAGATACGGTGGGGTCTTGTCGGCGTCGAAACCAAAACGCTGCGTGACAAAATCCTGCGCGTACTTGGTGCCGATGAACGACAGGATACGGATCGACACCAGGTTCTTCGATTTCTGCAGTGCGAGGCGCAGCGGCATCGGACCGTCCGGCTGGTCGTCGTCCTTCGGCTCCCACGCGTCACCGCCCGGCGTGCTCGGCGGGAAGTACAGCGGTGCGTCGTTGATGATCGTGGCCGGTCCGAGACCCTTGTCGAGCGCCGCCGAATAGATGAACGGCTTGAAGCTCGAACCCGGCTGACGCCACGCCTGCGTGATGTGGTTGAACTTGTTCTTGTTGAAATCGAAGCCGCCTACCAGCGCGCGAATCGCGCCGTCCTGCGGCGTGAGCGAAACCAGCGCGCCTTCCACTTGAGGCAACTGCGTGATCTGCCAGTTGCCCTTGTCGTCGGCGACGAGGCGCACGATCGAACCCGGCTTGATCTTCGTGGCGGCCGCCGCGCGCGCGGAGAGCGCACCGGCTGCAAAACGCAGACCGTCGCCGCTGATCGTCACTTCGGTACCGTCGACCAGTTGCGTCTTCACCTGCTTCGGATTCGCGTCCGTCACCACGGCCGCGATGATTTCGCCATTGTCGGGGTGATCGGTGAGCGCGTCGTCGATCGTCTGATCGCGGTCGTCGCCCGGTGCGGGAAGTTGCACGAAGCCTTCCGGTCCGCGGTAGCCGTGGCGCCGCTCGTAATCCATCACGCCCTTGCGCACCGCGCGATAGGCGGCGTCCTGGTCGGCGGAATCGATCGTGGTAGTGACGTTCAGGCCGCGCGTATAGGTTTCGTCCTTGTACTGCGCGTACATCATCTGGCGAACCATTTCGGCGATGTACTCGGCATGCACGCTGTATTCGTTGCCCGGATTCTTGGTGTGAATCTCTTCCTTGACCGCCTGATCGTACTGATCCTGGCTGATGTATTTCAGCTCGAGCATGCGCTTCAGAATGTATTCCTGACGGATCTTCGCGCGCTTCGGATTGACCACCGGGTTGTACGCGGAAGGCGCCTTCGGCAAGCCCGCCAGCATCGCGGCTTCAGCCAGCGTGATGTCTTTCAGATCCTTGCCGTAATAGACGCGCGCGGCCGCAGCAAAACCGTACGAGCGCTCCCCCAGATAAATCTGGTTCATGTAGACCTCAAGGATCTGATCCTTGGTCAGCGCGCGCTCGATCTTGTACGCCAGCATCATTTCGTAAATCTTGCGCGTGTAGGTCTTCTCGCTCGAGAGGAAGAAGTTGCGCGCCACCTGCATCGTGATCGTGCTCGCACCCTGCGAGGCGCCGCCATGCGTGATGTCGGAAATACCTGCGCGCAGAATGCCCACGAAGTCGACGCCGCCGTGCTCGTAGAAGCGATAGTCTTCGATCGCGAGCACCGCCTTCTTCATCTGGTCCGGAATGTCCTGGAAGCGCACAATGCTGCGCCGTTCTTCGCCGAACTCGCCGATCAGCACGTGATCCGCGGTATACACCCGCAGCGGTACTTTCGGACGATAGTCGGTCAGGGCATCGAGCGACGGCAGTTGCGGCCCCATCACCACGAGCGCGTAACCGACGATCAGCGCACCCACCACGGCGATGGTCGCCAGCAGACTGACAAACCAGATGGTAATGCTCGCGCCGATCGAACGGCGGCCAGGCTCAGTGTCGCGCGAAGCAGCGTTGCGTCCTGGAGTGCGGTGGTAGGCGTCCCGGTCGTCACCAGCCGGAGAATTTGAAGAGTGCGGTCGTTTGATGATTGGCATGACTGGAATAGTGGGCGCGTAACTGAACGCGTGAGGCGCAAAACACCGCGCGGCCCTATGCCCCCGGGCGACCGCACGGCACGCCTGTGACATCGTCCGGCGCAACGTAACAGCGCATTTTAAAGAAATCAAGCGCCGTCCAAGACAGTTTTTTTGTAAGAATTCCCTTCGCGCGGCGCCACGCAGGTAGATCGCGGCAATCGCGCGTGCGCCCGGCGCCGCTTTGCCCCGGTTATCAACAGAAATTGTTGAAAGGCCTGTGGACAAGCCCGCCGCAAACGCTACAACCCGTTGATGTCACGGGATTTTCATGTCGCGCCCGTTCCGCATCGGCGCAACTCGTCATATGATGGACTCGGCGCGGGAGTCGTTACCGATACGCGCGACGGCGTACGCCAGATTCACGCCTTGATTCGCCAATGCCAACAAGTATGCGAGCCGACCATGAACAAGCCCAGCGAACGCATCGTCGTATTCGTCACGACCGCACAGAAACGCGCGATCGCCGCCACCGCCGAAAACCTGGGCATTAGCGTCAGCGAACTGATGCGGCGCGCGGTGCTGAGCTTCGGCGCGACCAGCGAACAGGTGAAAGCGGCCAGCATCGTCGACCGGCTGCGTGCGCCGCGCGCACCGGACGCGCTCGACGCCGCGCTGCAGCGGGTCGCGCGCGGCACGCGCAACGCAAGGGCGGCGCTCCCGGAGGCCTTGCAGACCCACAGTGACAACGCATCCGCTGCGCCGGCGGAAAGCGCGGCCGCATCGCAAGCGGATGAATTGTTGGGCACAGCCGCAGGCGCGGGCCCGGCACCGTTGCTGCCGGCCGGCGTATTGGCCGCCCTCACCGCCACCGCCGAGGAGATAGAAGCCGCCGCGGCAGCCGAAGCCGTAGCGCGCGTCGCCGCTGCCGAAGCGGCGTCCATTGCCGGCTCGGCGCAGAAACCCAGCGACGTGGACACGCCCTTGCGCAACGTACTCAAACGCCCTCGCCTCGACGCCACGCGCGACGAAGACGATCCGCAAAGCGATCCGAGCACGGAAGGCGGCCGCTTCGCCTGAATCGGACGCGGCACGGTCAAGCGCCCCAACCCAGCGCGCATCGATGCGCCGTTGAAGCACAAGCACGCAGCCCACACACCACGCCTGTTCACATCCGCGACACCCGCCGCGCGGACACTCGCCGTGCCGCCGCACCGCGCGGATGCCCGTCGCGCGGATGCCCGCCGCGCATGAAGTTGGCGATTATGTCATCGCGCCCTTTAAGGCGGTTTTAAGAGAATGCGTGGTGTAATATCCGCGAACGGCTGAATAAGCCAACGCGCGTTTTAACCACTGAGGCTGTTGGCCATTTGTTTTCAAAACGTAAATTTGTGGCGCCGCTATTGCAATTGGCGAGTGTGCCCCGAACTCCGGTCCGAACGTTGCGCAGCTTCTCGCGCAGCGGCGTAAAGTAGCATTTGAAAGCAGTTAAAGCGCGTAGGAATTATTCAGCGCCGATTTCATTCTTTGGAGGTTTTCATGTCGCTTTTTGACAGCATTTCGCGCACGCTTAAAGGTCTCCTGAACGACGCAGCCGATTCCGTGCAGGACCCGTCGCGCGATTCGCGCCAGATCGTGCGCGAACTCGACGAGAGCATCGCTAAAGCCGAGAACTCGCTGATCGAGATTCAGGCACAAGTCGCCACGCAGCAAAGCAAGCGCGATGTCGCCGCCGACAAGGCGAAGAAGTACGAAGACGGCGCGAAGCGCGCGCTGCAATCCGGCGACGAAGCGCTCGCACGCGAAGCCCTCGGCGCGCAAGCCACGGCCGAAGCTGAACGCGATGCGCTGGCCAAGGAATTGACCACGCTGGAGCCGTCGGTTGCGCAGTTGAAGAGTCAGATCGACGACATGCGTGGCCGTCGTAACGACCTGAACGCGCGCTCGAACATTCTGCAAGCCAAGCAGCAGATCGCTCAGGCCAAAGATGTCGCAGCCACTGCGTTGGGCGGTATCGGCGGCAAGAATCTGTCCGAGGATTTCCAGAAGCTGGAAGACAAGGTTGCGTTGTCGAACGCCCGTTCCGACGCGCGCCTGAATTCGGCCGACGTGAAGACCGGCAAGGCCCTCGACGACAAGCTCGCGGATCTGAACCGCGGCCCGTCAGTCGAAGATCGTCTCGAAGCATTGAAGAAGCAGATCAACACGCCGGCTCAGTAATTGCGTCAGCAGTAAATACCGGCTGTCACTACGCGTGCAGTCGGAATCGACTGAAGGAGACGGGTGCATCGCACCCGGTCCGTAAATGAAAAAATTTCTCGCAAGCGTATTCGCCTCACTGCTGTTCGTGTCGGCCGCGGCGTTCGCTGTGCCGACGGTCCAGCAGATCGAATCCGCCATGTCGCAAGGCAACTGGCAACAGGCCGATGCCGGTTTGAGCGAAGTCCTGCAGGCGCATCCGAACAACGCCCGCGCGCACTACCTGTACAGCCAGGTGCTCGACCGCGAAGGCCGTTCTGCCGACGCGCTCGCCCAGGTGCAACAGGCCAAGACGCTCGACCCGCAAATCCGCTTCACCGACCCGACCCGTTTCGCGCAAACCGAAGCGCGTATCCGCAAGAACGCGGAACGTGCCGGTGCCGCCGGCGGCAACACCACGAGCCGCGCGGCCAACCCGTTCGTGCAGCAGAATTCGCCGGCGGTGCAGCAGCAATCGGCGATGGTGCCGCAAGCGCCGCAACGGCATGGTCCCGGCATCGGCATGTGGGTCGGCATCATTCTCCTGATCGGCGTGATCGCGCTAGTGTTGCGCTGGACCTTGCGCCGCGCCCGCACGCAAGACGATTCGCGCGCCGACGACGATCGCCGCGTGCAGCTCAAGCGCGCAACCGAAATGCTCAACGCCGTGCGCTCGTTGAAGCTCGACGTGAAGCTCTCCACCGTGCAAGGTCACGAGGCGCTGGAGAAGGAAGTCGAATCGACCGAAGACCAGTTGCGCGGTCTCGTCGAAACGCTGTCGAACAGCAAGAATCCGGTGCCGCCGTATCAGCTCGACGAACTGGAACAGCGCATCGGCAGCCTGCGCGCCCGCGCCGAAGGGCGGCCCGATCCGTATGCCGCGCCGGCCGCTGGCACGCAGCAGTCGCCGTATGCGCAGGAGGCCGAGCGTTTTGGCAACCCACCGCAGCCATATCCGCAACAAGGACCGTATCAGCAGCAGCCGCAGGTCATCGTGCAACAAGGTGGCGGCGGTTTCGGCGGCGGCATGGGCGGTCTGCTGACGGGCGTGCTACTCGGCGAGGCGCTGAATTCCGGGCGTGAACGCGTGGTGGAACGCGACGTGATTGTCGATGACGAAACGCGTCGCCGTGGCGGTGACGGCGGCAATGGCGGCGGCCTCGACTTCGGCCAAGGCTCGAACGACTGGAACGACAACAACGGCGGCGGCGTCGACATGGGCAGCAACGACGATTCCGGCGGCTGGAGCGATACCTGAGAAACGCCGCGCTGCGTGAGATGCAGCCAGTCAAACGCTAATCGATCAAGCTGCAATGAAAACAGGCTCCTGCAAGGAGCCTGTTTTTTTATGCCGATCCCCTTCATTCATGCGAGCGCCCTGACCGGCTCATGCTGCGCCAGCAGCACCGACCCCGCGAACAGCCGGACGATGAAACGCTCCGCATACCCGACCAGCGCGTCCCGGCGCGCGGCATTCCCGTCGATGTACTCCGCCGAAAGATGAAACAGCTGCAGCACAATCTGCGTGCAGACTTCATCGACGGTTGCGCGGGCGAGTGTCGGCATCAGTTCCAGTTGCACGACGTCGTCCGCCATTTCCGCCGACACCTCGTGAAGGTTTGCCCGCACCGCTTCGCGCAACGCCGGCGACGTGCCGTGATACTCGGCCAGCGCGCTCAGAAACGCCTCGCGATTCTCCAATGCAAACGCGAAGAACGCCACGCACGCGCGACGCGGCACGCTCTGCGGCTCATCGTGCGCGGCCAGCCAGCGCTCGCGCCGCAGCATCGGCCGCAAGCGGCGGCTCACCGATTCGACCGCCTCGCGCGCCAGGTCGTCGAGCGTGTCGAAATGGCGGTAGAACGTGTTGGGATTCAACCCTGCCTCGCGCGCCAGTTCGCGCAGACCCAGGCTTGCAAAGCTGCGCCCGCCCGCGGTCAGACGCAACGCGGCTTCGATCAGTTTGCGCTTGCCAGGCGGGAGGTCCTGCCCGGCAACAGCGCCATGGTCGGCGGCGAGCGCCGCTTCGGGTAAGGGTTTCATGAGCTTTCAGTCGGAGCGCGCCTCGCGCGTTTAATAGTCGTACTCTAAACGATCTTGACGCGAAGTGTACAGTTGTCTACCCTGCCCGTTATACGGCTGTAGACATATGTAGACACCCGAATTTTGCCCACCTCCGGAGACCCCCGTGACGCCTGCTTCAACTGACCAACCCGCCGCACCGCGCATTGCTATTGTTGGCAGCGGGTTTGCGGGCATCGGCATGGCGATCCGCCTTCAGCAGATGGGCATCACGTCGTTCACGATTTACGAGGCGGCCGGCGATGTTGGCGGCACGTGGCGCGACAACACCTATCCCGGCGCGGCCTGCGATGTGCCGTCGCATCTATATTCGTTTTCGTTCGAGCCGAATCCGGCGTGGTCGCGTGCGTTCGGCAGTCAGGCGGAAATCTTCGCCTACCTCAAGCATTGCGCGCGCAAATACGGCGTCGATCGTTACGTGCGTTGCAATGCGCGCGTCGCCTCGGCGCGTTTCGACGAAGCGCGGCAGACATGGCAGGTAGAGATCGATTCGAACGGCACGCGCGAAAGCATCGAGGCCGATGTCGTGATCGCCGCGAGCGGTCCGCTATCGCGGCCGGCCATGCCGCAGATCGCCGGGCTCGAACGCTTCGAAGGCAAGCTGTTTCATTCCGCGCGCTGGGACCACGACTATCCACTCGAAGGCAAGCGCGTAGCGGTCATCGGCACCGGCGCCAGCGCGATCCAGTTCGTGCCGCAGATCCAGCCACGCGTCGCACAACTCGAACTGTTCCAGCGCACCGCACCGTGGATCATGCCCAAGCCCAACAAGCCGGTCGGCCCGCGTGCGCATTGGCTGTTCCGCCATCTGCCGTTCACGCAGCGCTTCCTGCGCAATGCGATCTACTGGCAGCTCGAATCGCGTGCGATTGCGTTCGTCGTCAATCCGAAACTGATGAAGCTGCCGATGAAGTTCGGCTTGAGCTACCTCGAACGGCGCGTCAAGGACCCAGAGCTGCGCGCCAGACTGACGCCGAACTACCGGCTCGGCTGCAAGCGCGTGCTGCTGTCGAGCGATTACTATCCGGCGCTCAATCAACCCAACGTCGACGTGGTGACGACCGGCATCCGCGAAATCGTCGCCGACGGCATCGTCACTGACGACGGCGCGCATCACCAGGCCGACGCGATCATCTGCGGCACGGGCTTCCAGGTCAACGACGTGGGCGCGCCGTTCGACGTGAGCGGTCTCGACGGCGCCGACCTCGGCACGATGTGGCTGCGCGATGGACCGGAGGCCTACCTCGGCACCAGCATCGCCAACTTCCCGAATTTCTTCATGATCGTCGGCCCGAACACCGGGCTCGGCCACAACTCGATGATCTACATGATCGAGTCGCAAGTGCAGTACATCGCCGATTGCCTGCGCGTATTGCGCCGACGCAAGGCACGCACGATGACGCTGCTGCCCGACGTTCAGCGCGACTTCAATGCGCGTCTGCAGAAAGAGATGCAGCACTCCGTGTGGGTCAGCGGCTGCCATAGCTGGTATCAGACGAAGAGCGGCAAGGTCACAGCGTTGTGGCCGGGCTTCACATTCAGCTTTCGCAAACGCACGCGGCGCGTGCGGCCGCAGGATTATCGCTTTGCGCCTTGATGCGGCATGCGGCGGCTGAGGGGCTGCTCGCGATGTTGAAACGGAGGCGGAGGCGTTCCAATTCAAACTAGAGGGAGACAACAACCATGGCAAGCATCGAATCCGCAACGCCCGCATCCACCGCGCCGCTGCGCCCCCGCTCGCTCGCCGCGCGCCTCGGCATTACCAGCGTGCCGCGCACCGAATTGCAGCGGCGCTACACGCAAAGCGGCTCGAAGTTCGTCAAGGTCATGGGTGCCGACGTGCACTACGTCGACGAAGGCAGCGGCGACACGATCGTGATGATTCACGGTTTCGCGTCTTCGTTGCATACGTGGAATGGCGTCGCCGACGAGCTCAAGCAGCAGCATCGCGTGATCCGTCTCGATCTGCCGCCGTTCGGTGTGACCGGACCGCTGCGCTCGGGCTCCGGCGAAATCGAAACCATGAACCTGCCAACCTACCGGCGATTTATCGACACGTTCATGCAGGCACTCGGCATCTCGCGCGCGACGCTGATCGGCAACTCGCTCGGTGGCCTGATTTCGTGGGATTACGCTGTACGCCATCGCGAGGCCGTCGAAAAGCTGGTACTGATCGACTCGGCCGGTTTTCCGATGAAGCTGCCGATTTACATTGGCCTCTTCAATAGCGCGCTGGTGCGGGTCAGTTCGCCGTGGTGGCTGCCGGAAGTCATCATCAAGAGCGCGGTGCGCAACGTGTATGGCGATCCGCGCAAGCTCGATGCAGTGACGCTGCGGCGTTACGTCGAATTCTTCCACGGCGAAGGTACGCGCACGGCGATCGGCAAGATGGTGCCGACGCTCGACTTCAAGGACGTCGATACCGACGTGCTGAAGACGCTGAAGGTGCCGTCGCTGGTGCTGTGGGGGGCGAAGGATCGCTGGATTCCGCCTGCGCACGCGGCCGAATTCGCGAGCCGCATTCCAGGCGCGAAATCGGTGATGTACCCGGGACTCGGCCACATTCCAATGGAAGAAGCCCCTGAGCGCGTGATGACCGATCTGCGCGCGTTTCTCGGCACGAACGCCGCTACCGCTTCAGCCGCTGAAGGCGCGCGCCGCGCGCCGGTCTGACCCTTCCTGGCCGCACGATGCGGCGGTCGTATCGTCGCATCGTCTAGCGGTCCCGCCAAATTCACCGACTCACCGACCCGCACTTAGGCACGCGTGGCCGCGCTGTTAACGCACCGCCGACACACGACGTTGCGCGCTCAACCGCCTCCGAGCAACCGCAACAGTCCCCAGAGAAACTTGCAGAGCATCACGATTAGCTCCCACAGGTGGTAGAGCTGCTGCCAGCCCGAGACGCGCGCGAAGGAGTCGATCATGGTCCGCTGGTGAGTGGGAAGGCTGCGAGAAATGGCAGGCACAGCCACTTGCGGGGCCCGGCCTCTCTCAGGCCGGGTCGTCGCACGCGTGCTGCGCACCGGGCCGTGCCAGCGCCCTGCCGGACCCCACATCATAACGACCGCGGGATACCCCGTATCAAGTTGTTTGCAAGTTTGCCGTCAATACTTCGGGAAGACGCGGCATCCGTGCAGGATGAGCGCGCGAATTGACTCAGCACACCGCGCCATCAAGGAGAACACGACCATGACGCGCTTCAGCTTCCGCCGGACTGCCCGTTCGCAGACCGTGGTCGGCGATATTGCCGCGCACGCCGGCAAACTGGGCATTGAAATCTGCGACGTATCAGGCCACGTTGAAGAAGTGGCTGCGCGCGTGCAGCGCCAGGCACAGGTATGCCGCGCGCTGCGCGAATCTGCTGCCGTCACGCTGGCGGGCAACCACCGCGTTGCCGCCGCTGCGCGCAAAATGCGCAACGTGTCGGCTGAAGCCGCAACCGGCGTACAGGCGTCGCAACAGACGCTCGAGGCGTCTCTCGCCGATATCCACGGGCTGGTGGAAGGCGTGACGGTGATCGAGAGCCAGATCGGCGCGCTGCGCAGCGCGTTGGCCCATGTGAGCCGCGTCTCCGAGGAGATTTCGCTGATCGCCCGCCAGACGCATTTGCTGGCGCTGAATGCCGCGATCGAAGCCGCGCGCGCCGGCGACTCCGGCAAGAGTTTCGCGGTAGTGGCCGCCGAGGTGAAGAACCTGTCGGCGAAGACTGCGCAGGCGACCGGCCAGATCGAGACGACGCTCGCGCAACTCACCCAGCAGACCGAGCAGTTGATTAGCGAGGGCTCGGTGAACACGGCGCGCGCCCATCGGGTACGCGAGGGCACCCGCAAGATCGGCGACGTCGTGCATGCGACGGGCGATGCGATTACGCAGCTCAACGACGAGGCTGGACAGATCGCCGCGTTGACCGGCGAGATCGAAACGCAATGCAACGGGCTCGAGGCGCAGGTGCTGGAGATGGCAAGCGGTGTCGAAGATTCGAGTGAGAACTTCGTGCAGGCGAAGGACCGGCTGGGGAATTTGCTCAGCGTGTCCGAGACGCTGATCGAGCTGACCGCGGCCACGGGGGTGGAGACGACGGATACGCGGTTTATCGAAGCCGTGCAGCGGGCCGCGGCCGAGGTGGGCAAGGTATTCGAAGCGGCTGTTGCGCGGGGCGAAGTGTCAATTGAAGATCTGTTCGATCAACGTTACGTGCCCGTTGCCGGGAGCAATCCGGCTCAGTTCATTACGCGGTTTACTGCTTTTACCGATCGGGTTTTGCCTGCCATTCAGGAGCCGTTACTCGGGCTTGATCCACGCGTGGCGTTCTGTGCTGCTATCGATGTGCGCGGTTATCTGCCTACGCATAATTTGAAGTTTTCCTTGCCGCAGCGCGAGGATGTGGTCTGGAATATGGCGAATTGCCGGAATCGGCGGATGTTCGATGATCGGACTGGGATTGCGGCTGCTTCACATGTGAAGAAATTTTTGCTGCAGACGTATCGGCGTGATATGGGCGGTGGGCAGTTTGTTTTGATGAAAGATGCGTCGGCGCCCGTTTTTGTGGCCGGGCGGCATTGGGGTGGGGTTCGGGTTGGGTATAAGGTTTGATGGTGTTTTTTTGCCTGCTCGGCGGTTGTTTGTCCGTGTTCTTGGGGCTTTGGCCTTTCCTTGTTTTGTTAGTGGTCTATTAGCGTTGCCCCTGTGCGGGGCGGCACCTACTTTTCTTTGCCGGCTGCAAAGAAAAGTAGGCAAAAGAAAGCAGCTTAAACCGCTAATACTAAGTGGGCACCGTGGTCTGCTGCGGGTGGTGGTGCATCTGGAATCCGTGTTCTCGCACATTCCGCGTTAGTGACAAAGGTGTCATCAGCTCCCACTCCGCACTGCGTGCGTCGCGGACGGGTATGCAGGGGAAACCACGGGCTTCGTTTTTGCGCAGCGGGGGCCGTCGGCTTCGCCTCGGCGACGCGCCTCTCCACTCACGTGGGAACCCCCACTTCAAGTGATATGTCGGTGTACTGCAATCACCGCCCCGGTCACGATCACAGTTGCCGTAGGCGGTTGCGGTTGCGGTTGCGGTTGCGGTTGCGGTTGCGGTTGCGTGCCGTTGCGGTTGCGGTTGCGTGCGGTTGCGGTTGCCGTTTCAATCACAATCGCGGCGGCGGCGGTGATGTAATGACGAGCCACAGCCCTGCGGCGAGGCGTGAGCGTCAAAACGTAGCGGGTGGTTTTATGAACTGCTCTTCGGCGCGCGAAGCGCCGCCGGAAGTATGACGCCCTTGTCACTGGCGTATGCAGGTGCATGAGCACAGATTCCAGATGCACCACTACCTGCAGCAGACCACGGGCCCCACTTAGCATGAGCGGTTTGAGCCGCTTTCTTTTGCCTACTTTTCTTTGCGGCGGCAAAGAAAAGTAGATGCGAGGGTGTCCGGAATTTTGTGTAAACGGGTATTGATTTAACCCGGTAACAGGCGGTCTTCGAACTGGATAGTGAAGCGGTTCAGGGCTGCCTTCCAGTCCCGGATCGGCATCGACCACTTCTTGCTGATGTTGTTAAGTGCCAGGTAAAACAGCTTGGTCACGGCCTCGTCGGTCGGGAACGAACTGCGGGTTTTGATCACCTTGCGCAGGCTCATGTTGATCGATTCGATGGCGTTGGTGGTGTAGATCACCTTCCGGATTTCCGGCGGATAGTCGAAGAACGGAATGACGCGTGCCCAGTTGCGCCGCCAGCTCTGCCCGATGGACGGATAGTCCTTGTCCCACGTGGCTTCGAAGGCACTCAGCTTCTGCTCGGCCAGCTCGACCGTCGATGAAGTGTAGATCGTCTTCAGGTCGGCGGCGACCTCGCGCTGCACCTTCCAGGACACGAAGTTCAGACTGTTGCGCACCATATGCACGATGCACAGTTGAACTGCTGCCTTCGGATAGACTGCTTCGATGGCTTCGGGGAAGCCCTTGAGCCCATCGACACAGGCAATAAAAATGTCCTGCACGCCGCGCGTTTTCAGCTCGGTCACCACCTGCAGCCAGAACTTCGCGCCCTCGGTCTGGGCGATCCACAGCCCCAGGACTTCCTTGTGGCCGTCCATGTTCACGCCGATGGCGAGGTAGACCGCCTTGGTCCGTACAGCACCGCTGTCGCGCACCTTGACGTGGATGCAGTCGAGATAAACGATGGGGTAAAGCGCGTCGAGCGGGCGGGCTTGCCAGGCCTTCACATCCTCGCTCACCGCGTCTGTTACGGCCGAGATGAGCGTGGGCGACACCTCGGTACCGTACATTTCTTCCAGATGCCCCTGAATCTCCCGCACGCTCAGGCCGCGGGCATATAGCGAGATGATCTTGTCGTCAAAGCCCGACCAGCGCGTCTGATGACGACTCACCAGCTTCGGCTCGAACGCACCCTGACGGTCACGCGGGATATCGAGCGGCAACTCGCCAAACTCCCCCTGCAACGTCTTGGCGCTATGGCCGTTGCGGGTGTTGCCCGTGGCATTGGTGACCGCTTCGCTCTTGCCGTGGCCCAGGTGTTCGGACATCTCCGTCTCTAGCGCCCGTTCAACCAGCATCTTCGTGAGCTGCTTGAGCAGGCCGTTCTCGCCAATCAGGTCCTCTGGTTTCTGGTAGTTCGCCAGCAGGCTGTCGGCCAGCTTGACGAGCTCAGGGTCGGGTTTCACGCGTTTGTTGCGTTTCGCTACGGTCATCGTCGCTCCTGATTACTGGCAGTCTCCTGCCAAATGACCGTTTACACAAAACTAATTACACCCTCGTAGATGCCGCCCCGCACAGGGGCAACGCTAATAGACCACTAACAAAACAAGGAAAGGCCAACACCCTAAGAACACTGACAAACAAGCGCCGCGCAAGAAAAAAACCTACACCGCCATAACAGCCCTCTTCCTCTCGACCCTCTGCATAAAATAGTTAGCAGCGACAACCCCAACAGTAACCACAGCAATAAACAAAGTAGCCAACGCATTCATCTCAGGATTCAACCCAAGCCGAACACGAGAAAAAACAACCAGCGGCAGCGTCGTCGACCCAGGCCCCGACAAAAACGCCGACAAAACCAGATCATCGATAGACAAGGTAAACGACAACAACCACCCAGAAATAAGCGCCTGCGAAATCAACGGCAACGTAATGAAGAAAAACACCTTCAGCGGCGTAGCCCCAAGATCCAGCGCAGCTTCCTCAAGCGAAGGATTCAACTCCTTCACCCGCGACTGCACGATGATGGCCACGTACGAAATACACAACATCACGTGCCCGATCCAGATCGTGAAAACGCCACGCCCGGCGGGCCACCCCAACCACTTGGCCATTTCGATGAACAACAGCAGCAGCGAGATCCCCTGAATCACCTCGGGAATCACCAGCGGCGCATTGATCATCCCGGTGTAAAGGGTAAAACCGCGAAACCGCCCCATCCGGGCCAGAACAAACCCGGCCCACGTGCCGATAATCACCGAAGCAAACGCCGTCAGCAGCGCCACCCGCAGCGACAACCACGCAGCCGCGATCAACTCGTCGTCCTGCAACAACGCCGCGTACCAGCGCGTAGAAAATCGCGTCCACACCGTGACCAGTTGCGATTCGTTAAACGAATACACAATCAGACTCACGATCGGAATGTAGAGGAACAGAAACCCGATCCCCAAAGCAATGATCTGCAAAATCCGGTTCGGCTTCATCAGCGCCTTTCCTCCATCGCCTTCGCCTGCGCGTACTGGAAAAACGCCATCGGCACCAATAACAACAACACCATCGCGCACGTCACGGCAGACGCCATCGGCCAATCGGCATTGTCGAAAAACTCATTCCACATCACCCGGCCAATCATCAGCGTGTTCGCGCCGCCCAGCAATTCCGGAATCACATACTCGCCTACCGCCGGAATGAATACCAGCAAACACCCGGCAATAACGCCGTTCTTCGACAGCGGCAAGGTGATCTGCCAGAACGCCCGCCACGGCTTCGCACCCAGGTCGTACGCAGCTTCCAGCAAGGTCATGTCCATCTTCACCAGATGCGCGTACAGCGGCATCACGAGGAACGGCAGGTACGAATACACCATGCCGATATAAACCGCGGTGTTTGTGTGATACAACTCGATCGGCGTATGGATCAGTCCGGTCGACATCAGGAAGTTGTTCAGCAAGCCGTTGTTCTTCAGGATCCCGATCCATGCATACACGCGAATCAGAAACGACGTCCAGAACGGCAGCATCACCGCCATCATCAGCAGATTGCGACTCGCCGGATTCGATCGTGCGATGTAATACGCCATTGGATAACCGATCAGCAAACACAGCAACGTGGATATCCCCGCCACCACCACCGAATTCACATAGGTCGCGAAATAGAGGCTGTCGGTCAGCAAAAACGCATAGTGCGACAGGTCCAGCGCGACGTGAATCACACCATCCGTGTATTTGGCGAGTTCGGTATAAGGCGGAATGCCAAGCTGCAAGTCGGCAAAGCTGATCTTCACGACCAGCAGAAACGGCACGAGGAAAAACAGCAGCAGCCAGATGAACGGCCCGGCCACCACCGCAGTGCGGGCGGTCAGGTTGAAACGGCGCACCGGCCACGACGCCAGAGAACTGATCGAGCGCTTCATGACGTCAGCACCACGCCGGCCGATGCGCTCCAGCGCACATACACCTCGTCGCCCCAGGTGGGTGGATCGATCTCCGTCAAGGCAAGGCTCGTCACGTTGGCGATCACCGTTTTGCCGGCGTCGAGTTTCACGTGGTACAACGAATAGCCGCCCATGTAGGCGATATTCGTTACCACGCCCTTGCCCCAGTTGTACGCACCCTCAGGCGGCTTGCGCGTGAGCGCGATGCGCTCGGGCCGCACAGAAATCGTCACCGGCATGCCGAGCGGCCCGGTGATGCCATGGCTGACGTACAGACGGACCGGCAAGTCGGGCGTTTCGATGAACACGTGATCGGGTTCGTCTTCGACGACGTTGCCGTCGAACAGATTGGTCGAACCGATGAACTCGGCCGAAAAACGGCAATTCGGATATTCGTACACTTCGTGCGGTGTGCCGAGCTGGATGATCTCGCCTTCGCTCATCACGGCAAGACGGTCCGCCATCGTCATCGCCTCTTCCTGGTCGTGCGTCACCATCATGCAGGTCACACCGACCTTGTCGAGAATGTTGACCAGTTCGATCTGCGTGCGCTGACGGATCTGCTTGTCGAGCGCGGACATCGGTTCGTCGAGCAACAGCAGCTTCGGCCGTTTGACGAGCGAGCGCGCGAGCGCCACACGCTGCTGCTGACCGCCGGAGAGCTGATGCGGCTTGCGCTTCGCAAAACGGCCCATCTGCACGAGATCGAGGGCGGTCTGCACGCGGTCTTTCAGTTCAGACTTCGGCACACCTTCCTGCTTCAGGCCGAAAGCGACGTTGGCCTCGACCGTCATGTGCGGAAACAGCGCGTATGACTGGAACATCATGTTGACCGGCCGGCGATAAGGCGGCAATTGCGCGAGGTCTTCGCCATCGATCAGGATCTTGCCCGACGTGATCGATTCGAGGCCGGCCAGCATGCGCAACAAGGTCGATTTGCCACAACCGGAACTGCCGAGCAGTGCGAACAGCTCGCCCTTTTTCACCGACAGGTTGACCCCTTTGACCGCTGCGGTCTCGCCGAACTTCTTCACGATGTCGACGATCTGAACGAAATTCTCTGCTGCATCGCCTGCTTCGGCGTTCAGGCCCGGGGACGGCACGGCGGTCCCTGCCATCGCGCCCGACTGGTCACTACTCATCACAATGCTTTACTCCGGCGTTTGACGAACAAAGCCCCCGGTGGATACCGAGGGCTTCTTGATGATACTTACGCGTTCACTCTGGCAGCGAATCAGCGGCCGGACTTGAATTCAGTCCACAGCCGCGTTTGCAGACGCTGGATTTCCGGCGGCAGCGGCTTCAGCAGGAACAGCGTCTTGATGACTTCAGGCGACGGGTACACGGCCGGGTCGTTCGCCACATCCTTGTCCACATACTTGCGCGCTTCGAGGTTGGCGCTCGGATAGTAGACGGCGTTGGTAATCGCGGCGTGAACCTGCGGCGTTTCGATGTAGTTGATCCACTCGAGCGCGGCTTCCTTGTTCTTCGCGTCCTTCGGAATCGCCATCACGTCGAACCACACCGGGGCGCCGCCCTTCGGAATGTAGTACTCGATCTTGAAGGCCTTCTTCGCCTCGACCGCACGATGTTTGGCGATCACAACGTCGCCCGACCAGCCATATGCGAAGCACACGTCGCCGCCGACCAGATCGTTGATGTAGCCCGACGAGTTGAACTGCGTGATGTACGGGCGGATCTTCTTCATCATCTCGAGCGCGGCGCGGTAGTCGGCCGGGTTCGTGCTCATCGGATCCTTGCCGATATAGTGCAGCGCGGCGGCGAACATCTGGTCCGGCGCGTCGAGCACGGACACGCCGCAGGTCTTCAGCTTCGAAATGTTTTCCGGTTTGAAGAGGACGTCCCAGCTGTCGAGCGGCACGTTCTTGCCGAGGATCTGCTGCGCCTTGGTAACGTTGTAGCCGAGACCGGTCGTGCCGTATGCCCAGGGTACCGTGTACTTGTTGCCCGGATCGGCGCCGGCCACGAGAGCCATCAGCGAGGGATCGAGGTACTTCAGGTTCGGCAGCTTCGATTTGTCGAGCGGCGCGAAGATGCCCGCGGCGATCTGCTTGCCGGCGTAGTTGCTGGTCGGCACGACGATGTCGTAACCGGAACTGCCGGTGAGGAGCTTGGCTTGCAGCGTGTCGTCGCTGTCGTAGTTGTCGTATTTGACCTGGACACCGGACTGCTTGGTGAAGTTCGGAATGGTGTCCTTGGCGATGTAATCGGACCAGTTATACACGTTGAGCTGCGTGTCTTTCGCAGCAGCCGTCAACCACGGTGTTGCGCACAGAACCAGTGCCGCCACTTGTCCTACTACCCGTCTTTTCATCCCGTTCTCCGATCCTGGCCGGCCCAAGCCGGCTGTCTTCAACCACGCCGCGGCACACCGCACACGGCTCCCCTGAAAAATCCGAAAACTACCATTAATTATTGCGCGCACCAAAAAAAATGCTGGGCTGTCGCGCAAACGGTACAGCGTGAGCCGCGCCGCTACAAAATGGGCGCAATTTTAGCGGGTTATCGGCGCGTGTCTACCCGAAAAAAACACCAGTGGCAGCCCCGGTGTTATCTCGTTGTCAAGTTGCGGCGGCCGCGCCCCACCGGGTTCGCATCAAGGCGGCAGCCAGAGGCCGTTTTCTGCGAATCTTATGCCTTACAGCTAACCTCGATGCGAGCGTAAGCCACCCGTCGCGCCACGGTGCACAATAGCGCAGAGAGCCTTGTAGACGGCGCGGCGCAAACCACGCGGGCATGTCTTGCCCCTTGGCCTCACTGCGTCGCGTGTCGGGTTCGCTGCGGGCACGTCACTTGCAAACGGGTGCAGTCTTAAGCCTCCAGGCGTCGATGAACACGAATCCGTCCGCGTTGCGACCTAACCGCCGCCGGCGTCTGCCGGACGGTGGGCCGGCACGCCCCGCGCACTGGTTTTCGTTCGTCGGCGCGGGAGCCCTGATCGCGGTCGGCTATATCGATCCGGGCAACTGGGCGACGGCGCTCGCCGCCGGCTCGAGGCGGTGATCGCGGCGCTGATCGGCTTTGTCGGCCTGTGCTTCGTGGTCGAACTGGCGCTGGCGCGGCCCGAATGGCTGGCAACTCGCCTGCAACAACCGGCAGCACTGGCTGGCGCGAATCGGGTACGGCATCGCGCTGACGGGCGGAATTCTAATTGGAGCGAAAGCGGCGGTGGAAACTGCCAACCCTGCACGCCTCTGTGCCACGACGAGCGCGACTCCGGGACCCGATGGCCGCATCGGCTAACATAGCGGAACTTTGCTTCTCCGCCCCAAGGTTTCCGATGGCTTCGAATCTCCACGATCTTCCCGACAGCCCGTGCATTGGTGTCTGTTCCACGCTTTTCGACGAGGTCTGCAAAGGTTGCGGCCGCACCGCCACCGAAGTGTCCAACTGGGTATTCCTGAGCGACGAGGAAAAACGCGCAGTGTGGGTACGCATCGAGCAGGACGGCACCGCCATGCGTTTCAAGAACGACAAGCTGTAGTCTCCCGCGCGCCGTGGCCACCCGCATCGGCCCTGCTGCCGGAAAACCCGTCTCCCGATTGGAATCGCGGTTGCAATAAAAAACGCCGGACATTCCGGCGTTTTTTGCGTGACGAACCCAGATTCTCGCAGGTGGCAATCAGAACCGCATACCGACACCCAAACCGACCACCACCGGGTCGATATTCAGCCGGCCAAGCGGCTGACCCCCAAGCGTTGCGTCGGTGTGCATCCAGATCTTCTTGATGTCCGCGTTGACAAACAGCGACCTGGTCAACTGCACGTCCACACCGGCCTGCAACGCGGGACCAAAGCTATGGTTGGTGATCGAGATCGGCTGACCGCCTGCGCTCAAGCCGTTGTTATAGAACAACGTGTAGTTCAAACCCGCACCGACGTACGGACGGATACGCCCCGCGTGGTTGAAGTGATATTGCAGCAGCAGCGTGGGTGGCAACACGTTCACACCGCCGAGATTGCCGAGACTCGACGTCAACTGATGGCGCGATGTGCCGAGAATCAGCTCGACGCCCAGGTAGTCGCGGATCATGTAGGTCAGATCCAGCTCCGGCACGATGGCGTTGTTGACGCCTACATTGAGCGCCGACAGCGACTGGTTGGTCCCAACGTTCGGCATGATGCTGATTGCACGCAGACGCACCAGTACGTCGCCGGCGTGAATGCCGTTCATCGGGTCGTCGCCGGCAGCCTGCGCCGGCGACGCCAGCGCGCCTGCGCCTAGCAGGCACGTCGCGACGACAACGGCCTTGATTCTGTTCCTGAGCAAGTGCTTCATGTGCTTCCCCGAGTGTTGTTTGCGTGCGGGGATTGTCGAAGTTCCTGTCAGGTTTCACGTTGACCCGTATCAACCCAGCGAGAACGCCCAACGACCTGCGACAGCGGGTCGCGTCGCGCCGGTCAGGAGCAGTTCGATCAGGTCGTGGACGCTGCGAATGGCCGTGCCGAACGGCAAGGCTTCGCGCCCTCGAAAGAACAGGCCATTGGCCACGTCGCCGCGCAATGCCGCGGCGAGTCGCGTGTCGATGCAGAAGTGGCCGAACCTCTCGACACCGTCGCGCCAGCCACACACGCTGAGGCATTCGAGCGCGGTCGGACAGACGTGTTTGAGCGCGCCGATCTTCTCGCGGATTTT
This sequence comes from Paraburkholderia sediminicola, assembly GCF_046026675.1. Taxonomy (GTDB): domain Bacteria; phylum Pseudomonadota; class Gammaproteobacteria; order Burkholderiales; family Burkholderiaceae; genus Paraburkholderia; species Paraburkholderia sediminicola_F. Next base: position 2,397,773 of record NZ_JAQQEY010000001.1, read on the forward strand.
TGTTTCGTGACGCAGATAGCGCGTCAGCCATGGTGTTTTTACGGCTCGCGCGGGCAGCCCCGTCACGCTGACGAATTCGACGATGTCGTCGGGCGTCGCTTCGGCCAGTACGCGCTTGAAGTTCGGATGCGCGTCGCCTTCTTCGGTCACGGCGAACGGTGTACCGAGCTGCACGCCGCTGGCACCGGCGCTCAGCAATTCGCGCACTGCTTCGTGGCTATTGATGCCGCCCGCGACGATCAAGGGCACGTCTTCCCGACGCAAACCAAGCGACGTGAATACCGCATCGAGTTCCTCAAGCACACGCAAGAATTCGAAGCGCGGGTCGTGCAGGTCGGCGAGGTTAGTCACGCCGAGATGGCCGCCTGCGTGTGCCGGATGTTCAATCACGACGGCATCGGGCAGACGGCCCTTTTTCATCCACTTCTTGAGCACCAGCGCGACGCCGCGGCTATCCGACAGGATGGGGATCAACGCGATGTCGTGGCCCTGGGTCATGTCCGGCAAATCGAGCGGTAAGCCAGCGCCCATGACAATTGCATCGGCGCCGCTTTCGCAGGCGACGCGCACGTACTCCGCCTGCGCGTTGACCGCTTTCATCACGTTGACGGCGATCATGCCGCGGCCTTCACTGAGTGCCCTGGCGGCGTGGATTTCACGCGCCAGCGCGATGAGGTTCACCTGTTCGAGCGTCGCCCGATCAGGGGATTGCCGACAGCGTTCGATCAGATCGTGATGATGGTGGCGCAGGTCGATGCTGGCGATGGTGCCGAGTGCGCCTTCGCGGGCGACGCTGCCGGCCAGCCGGTGAGCCGAGATGCCAACGCCCATGCCGCCTTGGACGATCGGAAGCAGCGAGCGGCCGCGGATAACGAGTGGTGGGAAAGAGTGAGAGGTATGCATTGACGACCCGATGGGTGGACGATCGAAACGGTGATAATCGATCGTCGGGCGCGACGTGCGTTGCTTTGGGTCAATGAGGCTGTTTGCCCGTTTGATTTTGAGACCGGTTGGTTGACGTTGGTCAGTTCGCGATGAGATTGATTCGTACGGACGGACAAACCAGAGCCGGCGTGCAAGACGCCCACCATGAAAAAAGCCCGCTTCGAAGAAGCGGGCTTTTTCTTACACTACACCGTGAAGCAAAAAGCGCTTACTGCACGCCCTGGCTCGTCAGGAATTCTTCATAGTTGCCGCCGAAGTCGTTCAGCGTGCCGTTGGTTTTCACTTCGATGATCCGGTTCGCAAGGCCGCTCACGAACTCACGGTCGTGCGACACAAAAATCAGCGTGCCTTCGTACTTGTCGAGCGCGATCTGCAGCGATTCGATCGACTCCATGTCCATGTGGTTGGTCGGCTCGTCCATCAGCAGCACGTTGTGACGGCCCAGCATCAACTTGCCCCAGATCATGCGGCCCTTCTCACCACCGGAGAGCACCTTGACCGACTTGCGGATGTCGTCGGCATTGAACAGCAGACGGCCGAGTGTGCCGCGCACCATCTGCTCATCGTCGCCTTCCTGACGGTAGCCGTCGATCCAGTCCATCAGCGTGACGTCGGTCGGAAACTCTTCATACGTATCCTGCGGCATGTAGCCGACGTTCGCGTTTTCAGCCCACTTCACGGTCCCGTGATCGAGCGTGAGCTTGCCGAGCAGCGAACGCAGCAGCGTGGTCTTACCCGCGCCGTTCTCGCCGATGATCGCGATACGCTCGCCCGGCTGCACGCTGACGCTGAAGTCGTTGAAGATTTGACGCTCGTACTTCTTCGAGATCTTGTCGGCCACCACCGCGATGTTATGCAGCTTCTTCTCGTACTCGAAGCGGATGAACGGATTCTGCCGCGAAGACGGCTTGAATTCCTCGATCTTGATCTTGTCGATCATCTTCAGACGGCTGGTGGCCTGACGCGCCTTCGACTTGTTCGCCGAAAAGCGGCGCACGAAGTCCTGCAGGTCGGCGACACGTTCCTTCGCCTTGGCGTTGGCATTCTGCTGACGCTCGCGCGCCTGCGTGCTGGCCAGCATGTAATCGTCGTAATTGCCCGGATAGACCTTCAGCGTGCCGAAGTCCATGTCGGCCATGTGCGTGCAGACCTGGTTCAGAAAGTGACGATCGTGCGAGATGATGATCATCGTCGAGTTGTACTGGTTGAGCACGTCTTCCAGCCAACGGATCGAGTTAATGTCCAGGTTGTTGGTCGGTTCGTCCAGCAACAGCACGTCCGGCTTCGAGAACAGCGCCTGCGCAAGCAGCACGCGCAGTTTCCAGCCCGGTGCGACGTTGCTCATCGGGCCATTGTGGTCTTCGATCGCGATGCCGATGCCGAGCAGCAACTCGCCCGCGCGCGCTTCGGCAGTGTAGCCATCGTACTCGGCGAACTTCGCTTCGAGTTCGGCGGCGTGCATGTAGTCGTCGTCAGTCGCGTCCGGGTTCGCGTAGATCGCGTCGCGCTCGGTCATCGCGGCCCACATTTCGGCGTGCCCCATCATCACGACGTCGAGCACGCGCACGTCTTCGTACGCGAACTGATCCTGGCGCAGCTTACCAAGGCGAACGTTCGGTTCGAGCATCACGTTGCCCGAGCTCGGTTCCAGATCGCTACCCAGGATCTTCATGAAGGTGGACTTGCCGCAGCCGTTCGCACCAATCAGGCCATAGCGGTTCCCGCCCCCGAATTTGACCGAGATATTCTCGAAGAGGGGCTTTGGCCCGAATTGCATGGTGATATTGGCGGTAGACAGCACGGCGCGTCCTTTGAATGTGATATCGGCGAACAACCCAATATTTTAGCAGGTTATCGCGAATCTAACCCACGCGAGCGCCGTGCGCGCGCGTTTCGACGCCGCTTTCACGCCCGGCTCGCGCCTCCCCGCGTGCCTTCTAGCCGCCGCGCGGCGTCTGCAAAACGTCGATGAAGGCCGACAGATCGGCCTCGCACAGCCCCATCGCCGCACCGAGCCGCAGCAGTTGCTGAACCGTCGACGAAACCGGCATCGGCGTACCCGTCTCGTACGCCGTCGCGGCGACCGTGTCGATGTCTTTCTGGAACGTACGGAATGCGCCGATCGGCGCGAGACCGCTTTGCGTCATGCGCGGCACGAAAATCTGCAGCAGCACCGAATCGGCCCAGCCGCCGGCGAGGCCTTGTGTCAGTTTTGAGGCGTCGATGCCGCTGCGCTGCGCAAGGCTCACGGCCTCGGCGATCGCCGCCAGGGTCGCGGTGACGATGGTCTGATTACAGAGCTTGGTGGTTTGCCCCGCACCGACCTCGCCCATGTGCGTGACCCGGGCTGAATACGCGCCGAGGAGTGGCGTGACCACCTCGACGTCCGCTGCGGCACCGCCCGCCATGATCGCTAGCGTGCCCGCCGTCGCGCCCGCTACGCCGCCGGATACCGGCGCGTCGATCCAGCCGACGCCTGTGGCGCCTGTGCCTGCGGATTCGCGCTCTCGCCCACCCTCACCCGTAGCAGCAATCGGACCTTCCCCCGCAACTGCAGCCACCGCCGCCGCGCGCTGCGCGAACGCGCGCGTCGCGGCCGGCGGAATGCTCGAGTGATCGACGATCCAGCGCACGCGCCTCGGCGCGGTGGGTTCCACCCTCAGCAGTCCCTCTGCGCCGAACACCGTTTCTTCGACCGCCGCCGCATCCGCGACGCACAGCAGCACCACCTCGCACCGCGAGGCCAGTTCGCGAGGTGTATCGACCACTTTGGCCCCGTCTACCAGCAACGCTTCCGCCTTGGCTCGCGTGCGATTCCAGACGTGCACGGTATGCCCCACGCGCAGCAGATGCCGGATCATCGGCGCGCCCATCAGACCGGGACCGCAAAAACCAATTTCCACTTTCAAGCCTCGTCAGGTTTCAGATTTGAGTTGCGCGGACATCATAACGGCCTCGCTTCGCGGCGGCATATCGGGCACGCGATGTGCGGGATGACTTGCCCATACGAGCGATGTCAATGGCGATCCATTGCCTATACTTTTTTTGCACACCAACGAAGGTCAAAGGAGGAAGTTCATGTCAGAACATGTCTACAAACAAATCGAACTGACCGGCTCATCGACCAAATCGATCGACGACGCAATCAGCACCGCGATTACAAAAGCGTCGAAGACGCTGCGCAATCTGCACTGGTTCGAGGTAACGGAAACGCGGGGCCAGATCGAGAACGACAAGGTCGCCTACTGGCAGGTGACCATCAAGGTCGGCCTGCGCATCGACTAGCGCTTCGCCTGAAACATCTTCGGCGCATAAATCTGAAGCAAAAAAAAGCTGCGTCCGTACTGGACGCAGCGTCTTGAAGCAGCGGTTGCTGAGACCGCCGCCTGGTCGATCGTTACCCGGTCAATCCTTGCGCGATTCGTTCTCGATGATTCGCGCAAGCCAGATTACTTCGGCAGCGTACCGTCGACGCCTTCCACATACCAGTTCAGGCGTTGCAGTTCCGGATCGGTCAGCGTCTTGCCTGCCGGCACCTTCACCGAGCCGGACTGATCCTTGATCGGGCCCGTGAACACGTCCCACTTGCCGCCAGCCAGGTCGTCGCGCTTCGTCGCCACCTGCTTCTGCGCATCAGCCGAAATCGCCGACGTATTCAGGTCTTCAAGATTGACGGCCTTCTGCGGAATCCCCCACCACACCGGATCGTTCTTCCACTTGCCGTCCAGCACCTGCTGAATAGCCGAGTTGTAATACACGCCCCAGTGCGCGACCACCGACCCCAGGTGCGCCTCAGGACCGAACTTCTTCATATCCGAATCCCAACCGAACGCATGCACGTGCTTTTCCGATGCAGTCGCGAGCGTCGCGCTCGAATCGGTGTTTTGCAGCAGCACGTCGGCACCCTGGCCGATCAGCGTTTCAGCGGCCTGCTTTTCCTTGCCCGGATCGAACCAGCTGTTGATCCAGATGACCTTGGTGTGGATCTTCGGATTCACCGAACGCGCGCCGAGCGTGTACGCGTTGATGTTGCGGATCACCTCAGGAATCGGCACCGATGCGACAAAGCCGAGCGTGTTGGTCTTCGTCACATAGCCTGCAGCGACGCCTGCCAGGTAGGCGCCCTGGTACATGCGCACGTCATAGGTGCCGAAGTTCGGCGCCTTCTTGTAGCCGGTTGCATGCAGGAACACCGTATCCGGGAAGTCCTTTGCGACCTTCAGTTCGAAGTCCTGGTAGCCGAAGCTCGAACCGATGATGATCTTGTTGCCCTTGTTCGCCAGATCGCGGAACACACGTTCCGAGTCGGCCGATTCCGGCACGTTCTCGATGCGGGTGATCTTGATCTTGTTGCCGAACTTCGCTTCGGCTTCCTTCGAGCCCTGATCGTGCGCGAAGGTCCAGCCGGCGTCGCCCGGATTGCCGAGGTAGACGAACGCGACGCCCGGCGCGTCGGCCGCTTGCGCGGATTGCGCGAGCAGCGCGGCAAGCGCCAGGGAGGCCGCGCCCCATGCGAAGGCGGTCAGCAGATTTCTTCTCTTCATGTTTTCTCCTGTCGTGTTTGTCGATTGATTTGAAACGTGTGGTCGGTCATATGAAGCGACAAGCGTGTCAACCCGCAGAGAAAAACGGCTTGCCCAGCGACGCGGGTGCATTCAGACGAATCGTGTTCGGGTTGCGCGAAATCAGCACGAGCACGACGACGGTCGCGACATACGGCAGCATCGCCAGAAACTGCGTCGGCACCGGCACGCCGATGGCCTGAGCGTAAAACTGCAGGCCAGTCACGGCGCCGAACAGGAGCGCACCGATCAGGAGACGGCCCGGGCGCCATGTCGCGAACACCACCAGTGCGAGCGCGATCCAGCCGCGGCCCGACGTCAGCTGCTCCTGCCACAAGTGCAGGTTGACGATCGAGTAATAGCCGCCGGCGAGACCCGCCATGCCGCCGCCGAAGGCCACCGCGCCGTAACGCACGCCGACCACCGGAAAGCCGACCGAGTGCGCCACTTGCGGCGATTCGCCGACCGAACGCAGCACGAGGCCGGCGCGCGTGCGATACAGGAACCACCAGATCACCGCGAACATCAGAAACGCGAGGTAATCGAGCGGCGTGAGGCTGAAGAGCGCGGGTCCGAGCACCGGGATCTTAGAGAGACCCGGAATGGTCCATGTGTCGATCGTGGCGCGCACCGCAGCCGACGTGTACGGCTTGCCGACATACGCCGACAGGCCAATGCCGAAAATCGTCAGCGACAGGCCGGTGGCGACCTGGTTGGCGAGCATGGTCAGCGTGAGGAACGCGAACAGCATCGACATTGCGAGCCCCGCGCCGATCGCGGCGACCACGCCGAGCCACGGGTTGCCGGTAATGGCGGTGACCGCGTAGCCGGTCACCGCGCCCATCAGCATCATGCCTTCGACGCCGAGGTTGAGCACGCCCGATTTCTCGGTGACGAGTTCGCCCGCGCCCGCGAACATCAGCGGAATTGCGGCGGTGACGGCGCTCGAGGTGAGCGCGCTGGCTTGTTGAATATCCATGGAGATCCGCCGGGAAAATCAGTGGGCTTGCGCGGCGGCGGAACGCCGGCGCACGCGATAGTTCACGAACAGGTCGGCACCCAGCAGGCAGAACAGCAGCAGCCCCTGGAACACGCCGGAGAGCGCCTGCGGCAATTGCATCGAGGTCTGCACCGCTTCGCCGCCGAGGTAAAGCAGCGCCATCAGCAAGCTCGCGAGCACGATGCCGACCGGATGCAGCCGTCCCACGAACACGACGATGATCGCGGTGAAGCCATAGCCCGGCGACCATGTCGCCTGCAACTGACCGATCGGACCTGCGATCTCGCCCATCCCGGCGAGACCCGCCAGACCGCCGCTGATCAGCAACGACGTCCAGATGGTTTTCTTGTCGGAGAACCCGGCGTAGCGCGCGGCGAGCGGCGCGAGACCGCCGACGTTCATCCGGTAGCCCGCGAAGCTCTTGCGCATGAACAGCCACACGCACGGAATCGCGATCAGCGTGACGAACACCGATGCGTTCAGCCGCGTGCCGCGCAGCCATTTCCAGTGCCAGTCGCCGGAAAAGGTCGGGTACAGGGCGTCGCCGCTGAACATCTCCGAAAGCGGGAAGTTCATGCCCTGCGGATCGCGCCACGGGCCACTCACCAGATAGATCAGCAACTGCGTGGCCACATACGTGAGCATCAGGCTGACGAGAATCTCGTTGGTGTTGAAGCGGCTTTTCAGCAGCGCGGGAATCGCGGCCCACGCCATGCCGCCGAGCACGCCGGCGATCATCATGGTCGGCAGGATCCACCAGCCGCTGGCCTGATCGAAATAGATCGCGACGCCGCTGGCGGCGATGCCGCCAAGCAGCATCTGTCCTTCAGCGCCGATGTTCCAGACGTTGGCGCGATAACCGATCGCGAGGCCGAGGCCGATCAGGCACAACGGCGAAGCCTTCAGCAGCAGTTCGGACCAGCCGTTCACGCTGGAGAGCGGTTCGATGAAAAACGCGTGCATGGCTTCGAGCGGATCACGGCCGACCAGGCTGAAGATCAGGAAGCCGATCGCGAGCGTGAGCAACGCGGCGATCAGCGGCACGGCCAGCTGCATCGTGCGCGAGGGCGTCGTGCGTGCTTCGAGTCGATACGGAAGAATCATGGGAGCGTGTGCTTATGTGAGTGCTTATATCTGGTTCTGGTGCTTTAGCGTTGATCAGCCATCCGATCACGCATCGATATGTTCAGGCATGCGCCGGCTGTTCCGCCGACGGCGCCGCGCCCTCGCGGTCGCCGAACAGGCCCGCCATCCAGCGGCCGATTTCCTCGGCGTTAGTCGCTCCCGTAGCGCGCACGGGCGAGAGTCTGCCACCGGCCAGCACCGCGATGCGATCGCAGATGTCGAACAACTCCTCCAGTTCTTCGGAGATCACCAGAATCGCCACGCCGCGAGCGGACAGGTCGAGCAACTGCTGACGAATGAACGCCGCCGCGCCGACGTCGACACCCCAGGTCGGCTGTGCGACCACCAGCACCTTGGGCGCCTGCAGAATCTCGCGGCCCATGATGTATTTCTGCAGATTGCCGCCGGACAGGCTTTGCGCCAACGCTTCCGAGCCGCCGCAACGCACGTCGAACGCTTCGATGCAACGCTTGGCGAAGGCGCGCATCGCGCCCGCCTTGATCCAGCCGGAGTTCACCATCTGCTGGCGATGCGCGGTGAGCAGCGCATTTTCCGACAAGGTCATCGCCGGCACTGCGCCGCGGCCGAGGCGCTCTTCCGGCACGAAACCAAAACCGAGCGAACGCCGCCCACCTGCGCCGAGGCGCCCTGCCGCCTTGCCGCAGATCGTGACCGCATCGGCACGCGTACCGCGCTTTTCACCGGAGAGTGCCGATAGCAATTCGGCCTGACCGTTGCCCGACACACCCGCGATGCCGAAGATCTCGCCAGCATGGACGCCAAACGACACGTTATTGAGCGACGTGCCGAACGGATCGTCGCTTTCCACCGACAACTGCTTCACGTCGAGCAGCACAGCACCCGGCGTATGTTCGCGGCGTGTGTAATCCGGCAGCGAATGGCCGACCATCAACTGCGCGAGCGACGCATGTGTTTCTGCTTTCGGCTTCACGTGACCCGTCACGCGACCGCCGCGCATCACCGTGGCGGTGTCGCACAGCTCCTGGATCTCGTCGAGCTTGTGGCTGATATAGAGGATGCTGCAACCTTCCGCCGCAAGACGCCGCAGCGTCGCGAAGAGCTTGCGGACCGCTTGCGGCGTGAGCACCGAAGTCGGTTCGTCCATGATCAGGAGCCGCGGATTCTGCAGCAGGCAGCGCACGATTTCGACGCGCTGCCGCTCGCCCACCGTCAGGCTATGCACATGACGTTGCGGGTCGATGTCGAGGCCATAGTCAGCGGAGACTTCGCGGATGCGTTTAGAGAGCGTCTTCAGATCGAAGGGTTCGTCGAGCGCGAGCGCGATGTTTTCGCCGACCGTGAGCGTCTCGAACAGCGAAAAATGCTGGAACACCATGCCGATGCCAAGCTTGCGCGCCGCAGCGGGGCTCGCGATCTCGACCGGCTGGCCTTCCCATTGGATCTCACCGGCGTCGGGACGCACCGCGCCGTAGATGATTTTCATCAACGTGCTTTTGCCGGCGCCGTTTTCGCCGAGCACGGCATGGATTTCACCCGGCGCGACGATCAACGTGACGTCGTCGTTGGCGCGTACGGCCGGATATTGTTTGGTGATGCCATGAAGCATCAACCGGGGCGCCGCCTGTTCCGGCCTGTTTGCCGGCTGCGCGGCGGCGCCGTCGCTATAAGAAGAGTCGCTCATGTGATTCCGTAGTACGTCAGAGACTGCCGGTTACAGCGCGTCCGCCCGCCCTGTCAGCAGACGATCCGTCACCACAACCGGATGACAATACCTAAATCGACCGGCCCAGTCGAGCCGTCAAAATTCCCCGCAAACCCCCGTCGCAGCGTGCTCTGCGGGTATCCCACTCTTGACGTGGCTTTGTGTTCATATTAAAAGCCATATATACCCACGCCCGTTCGATCAGCCAGAACATATATTTCGGAGAAGTCATGAGTCAGCAACGCGAGGCGATCGATACGTATCTATTACGCGTCTTGCACACCCTGTTGATGGAACGCAGCGTCACGCGCGCGGCCGTCAAACTGAATCAATCGCAACCCGCCATCAGCGCGGCCCTGCGCCGTTTGCGCGACATCACCGGCGACCCGCTGCTGGTGCGCGGCAAATCCGGCATGGTGCCGACCGAGTACGGCCTGCGCCTGCTCGAACCGGTGCAAAACGCGCTGCGCGAGATCGAACGCATCAAGTTCCAGCAGCACAACTTCGATCCGGCCACGTCCATTCGTTGCTACCGGATCGGCTGCCCGGACTACCTGAACGTGCTGTTCGTGCCGACGGTGGTGGAGCGCTTTCGTCAGGCCGCGCCGAACGCGACGCTCGAGTTTCACTCGCTCGGGCCGGCGTTCGACTACGAACTCGCGCTCGAGGACGGCAAGCTCGACATCGTGGTCGGCAACTGGCCGGAACCGCCAGAGCAATTGCACCTGTCGAACCTGTTCGTCGACCAGATCGTCTGCCTGATGAGCAATGCGCATCCGTTCGCCAAACGCGGCGGGTTGACGCTCGACCAGTACCTGAATGCGCCGCATCTTGCGCCTACTCCTTACTCGGTGGGCCAACGCGGCGCGATCGACGTGCATCTCGCGCGCGAACGGTTAAAGCGTCACGTGGTCGTCACGTTGCCATACTTCAATCTGGCGCCTTACGTGCTGATCAAGTCCGATCTGATCTTCACAACGACGCGCCTGTTTGCCGACTACTACGCCAAGTTCCTGCCGCTGACCGTGGTGCCCGCACCGCTCGATTTCCCGCCGATGCAGTACTACCAGCTGTGGCACGAACGCGTGCATTACTCCGACGAAGTGCGCTGGCTGCGCAGCCTGGTCGCCGAAGCGACCAAAACGTTGATCGACAAGCCTTAATCTTTGCGCCGCGCTCTATCGGCATCCCGTCTTTGTGGATGCCGATAGACCTGCTTCTTCTACTTCGCCCTTACTCCGTCATCAGGCTGCCGCTTCGTACAGCGTCTTCGCCAACCGGTTGTGCTGCTCGATGACCGGTCCGAGTTCCAGCGTCGTCAACTGACCATTCTTCACCACCACCTTGCCGCCGATCACGCTATGACTCACCTGCGACGGCGCGCAGAATACCAGTGCCGCGACCGGATCGTGTAACGCGCCCGCAAACAGCGGCTGACGCAGATCGAAGGACACGAAATCCGCCGCCATGCCCGGCGCCAGTGCGCCGATGTCGTCACGATTGAGCACCTTCGCGCCGCCTAGCGTCGCGATCTCCAACGCTTCACGCGCGGTCATCGCATCCGGCCCGAAGCCGACTCGCTGCAGCAGCAGCGCCTGGCGCACTTCGGCGACCATTTGCGCGCCGTCGTTCGAGGCCGAACCGTCGACGCCCAGGCCTACCGGCACACCGGCCAGGCGCATCCGCTTGACCGGCGCAATTCCCGACGCCAGCCGCATATTCGAGCACGGGCAATGCGCAACGCCGGTACCCGTACGAGCAAACAGTTCGATGCCCGCGTCGTCGAGTTGCACACAGTGCGCGTGCCACACGTCGTGACCGACCCAGCCGAGGTCTTCCGCATACTCCGCCGGCGTCATGCCGAACTTCTCGCGGCTATACGCGATGTCGTTGACGTTCTCCGCCAGGTGCGTATGCAGCGACACACCGTAATGCCGCGCCATCACCGCCGATTCGCGCATCAGATCGCGGCTCACCGAGAACGGCGAGCACGGCGCGACCACGACACGCAACATCGCGTAGCGTCCTTCGTCGTTGTACGTCTCAATCAGCCGCTGCGTGTCCTTCAGGATGTCCGCTTCACGCTCGACCACCGAATCCGGCGGCAAACCGCCGTCCTTCTGCCCCACGCTCATGCTGCCGCGCGCTGCATGAAAACGCATGCCGATCCGCTCTGCCGCGACGATGCTGTCGTCGAGGCGGCTGCCGTTCGGGTAGATATACAAATGGTCGCTCGAGGTCGTGCAACCGGATAGCAACAGCTCGGCCATCGCCGTCAAGGTCGAGACTTCGATCATCTCCGGCGTGAGGTTCGCCCACACCTTGTAGAGGTTGGTCAGCCAGCCGAATAGCTCGGCGTTCTGTGCGGCCGGAATCGCGCGCGTCAGGCTCTGATACATATGGTGGTGCGTGTTTACCAGCCCCGGAATCACCAGGTGGCCGTGCATGTCCAGCACTTCGTCGGCCGTTTGCGGCAATTCCGCCGTCGGTCCGACCGCGACGATGCGGTTGTCCTCGATATACATGCCGCCGTCGCGCAGTTCGCGCCGGGCGCCGTCCATCGTGACCAGCATGTCCGCGTGCTTTACCAACATCGTTTTCTTCGGCTTGATAGCCGTCTGCTCCATCGTCATTCGTTTCTCCGCTTCATTGCTTCCGTGCAAAGCCGTTCGAACGCGATGTAACGGCACGCCAACCGTGCCGCCGCGTCCCGTCGAACGCCGTTGGCCCGGTTACCCAGCGTGTTTCCGCCGTCTTCGGGGTGTGCCGCGCTTCACTTGTGTTTGCTGCGGCGCACAGGTGTAACCTTCGACGGTCAAAATAATGCTGACAACTCGCGCCAGTGCGATACCCAACCTCACGCTGCCGATATAGTGGGCCTTTTTTGGCGCCGGTACGATCGAATTGCACGGCAATAGTCGAATGAATCGACTCAATGTGGCTTTCAACAGGCTGTCTGTCATGCGCCAGGTATTATCTTTCCTATCTCGCGCGCGCTGACGTGAACATCCTTTTTACAATGGCTGCCACGGCGCTCGCTTCAATTCGCCGACGGGTATGTAGCCACTGACGTGGAGCCTCGATCCGCCGCAACGTATTCTGGATCGGGCCGCCGCCGAAACCTCGCATTCACATAAGGAAAATTGCGAATGGGAAAGCTCACTACCCACGTGCTCGACACCGCGAACGGCCGTCCCGGCGCGGGCATCAAGGTCGAACTCTTCGCGCTCACCGGCGACACCCGCCGCGCGCTCAAAACCACCACCACCAATGACGACGGCCGCTGCGACCAGCCGCTGCTCGAAGGCGACGCATTGGTCCCGGGCGAATACGAACTCGTGTTCGGCGCCGGCGACTACTTTGCATCGATCGGCACGAAGGTGCCGGAGCCGCGTTTTGTCGATCGCGTCGTGTTGCGCTTCGGCGTGGCTGATGCCGGTGCGCACTATCACGTGCCGCTGCTGGTGTCGCCGTGGTCGTACAGCACCTATCGGGGCAGTTAAGCCGAACGGAGCATATCGATAGGCGTTGGAGGAAGACGAGGTTGAAGTCGCGCTGTATGTGCGAGCGCGCCCGATTGCACTGTGCGGATCCTTGGAGACACCCGCGAAGCGCAATCGAACGCGAGCGACTCGACCCGAAGTTCCAATAAAAAACGGCGCTGTGCGAACTGAGCGCACCGCGTCTCTCACCCCGCAGTCTGCGCAGCGACACCGTGCATGCCGACAACCCATCAACCGGGTCCCGAAGGCGCAATCAAGGCACAGGCGTCGTTGCGCGTACAACGAATCAGAAGTGGAGGAGTTTCATGGAAGGCTTTATCACTGACTGGCTGAACCTGGCATTGCGCTGGTTTCACGTCATCGTCGCCATCGCGTGGATCGGCGAATCGTTCTACTTCGTCGCGCTCGACAACAGCCTGAAACCGCCTACGGACCCGAACCAGCGCAAGCGCGGCGTGTTCGGCGAGTTGTGGCACGTGCACGGCGGCGGCTTCTACAACATGCAGAAGTACACCGTCGCGCCGCCGGAAATGCCGGACGATCTGCACTGGTCCAAGTGGCCGTCGTACACCACGTGGCTGTCGGGCGCGAGCCTCTTCACGGTGCTGTATCTGCTCTCGCCGTCCACGTACCTGATCGACAAGAACGTGCTCGACATGGGTCCGGTGGTCGCGGTTGCTTCGGCACTCGGCTTCCTCGCCGCAGGCTGGATCGTCTACGACTCGCTGTGCCGTCTGCTCGGCAACAAAGACAAGGTACTCGGCATCTGCGTCGGCATTTATGTGGTGGTCGCGGCGTACCTCGCGTGCCACATCTTCGCGGGCCGCGCGGCTTACCTGATCATGGGCGCGATGCTGGCAACGATCATGTCGGCGAACGTGTTCTTCGTGATCATCCCAGGTCAGCGCAAGATGGTTGCCTCGATGCTCAAGGGCGAAACCCCGAACCCGATCTACGGCAAGCGCGGCAAGCAACGTTCGGTGCACAACACGTATTTCACGCTGCCGGTGGTGTTCGCGATGCTGTCGAACCACTACGCGATGACATACACGAATCAGTACAACTGGGTCGTGCTCCTGATGATCATGCTGGCCGGCGCGCTGATTCGCCAGTTCTTCGTGATGCGTCACCGTGGCCAGGTACTGTGGTATCTGCCGCTGGTCGGTATCGTGCTGATGTTCGCCGCCCTCTTCTCGACGATGCCGAAGCCGGTCGTGCCGCAAGCACAAGCTGCGAATGCGCCGAGCATCAAGGTGGCCGATATCGCGCCGGTGCTGCAACAACGCTGCGTGGCATGCCACTCCGCCCATCCGACAATGATGGGCAGCGCCCCGGCTGGCGTGTTGCTGGATACGCCGGACGAGATCTCGCAGAACGCGCAGCGGATTTACCAGCAGGCAGTGACCTTGAAGGCGATGCCGCTGGGCAACGTCACGCATATGACCGACGACGAACGAATGAAGATCGCCGCGTGGTTCGAAGGCGGTGCGGTGAAGTAATGCGCTGGCCGGGCGTTGCGCCCGGCTTTGCAGAGCATGAAGCGGACTTTTCGCGCGAGCGGGAAGCCCGCTTTTTTGTTAGTCATTCGGTCCGGACGGCTTATCAGAATGATAAGGTGAATTGTAGCCCATGAGGCACAAATTCAGCGATATTCGATAAAATGTAGCCCATAAGGCACAAAATCGAAAGACTATACTGTGTCCTATAGGCTACAATATGGCCAATATCTGCCAATTTGACGCCCTGGGGCCACAAATGACCAATCTCGCTGACGTATCGGACATGCTGAAGACCGTTCGGCGCGAAAGTCACCTGTCTCAAGAGGAATTGGCGCGCCGCGCGGGCGTCGCCCGTACGACCGTCGCACGCATGGAAACGCTAGCCAAAAACGATATGAGCGTGTCGGTGCTGGTGCGCCTGCTCGAAGCGGCCGGCTACGACCTCAAGTTCGTCGCGCACGGTCACGGGCGGACGCTCGAAGATATCCTGGCTGAACAACGCATGCCGGACGCGGACTCATGAGGCTCAACGTTCAGGTACTGGGCAAGCACGTCGCTACGCTGTTTCGCGAGCGCGACGACTACGTCCTCAAATACAACCGTGATGCGACGGCGACCGACTTCGTCAGTCTGACCATGCCGGTACGCGAAGAAGCCTGGCGCTGGCCACGCGACCTGCATCCGTTTTTCCGGCAGAACCTGCCGGAAGGCTACCTGCTGAATCTGATCCGCGAGCAATTCGGTCCCCTACTCGACGGCACCGATCTGTCGCTGCTTGCCGTAGTCGGCGCCATGGGGATTGGCCGCGTCACCGTGACGCCCGAAGGCGTCGTGCCGGGCACCGAACTGCAAGCGCTAGACGTGCAGGACATCCTGCATGGTGACAACACGGCCGAACATTTTGCTTCACTGGTGCGCGAATATGCGCGCGCGGCTATCTCGGGCGCCGTGCCGAAGTTCATCGCGCCGCAGGCAGAAGCTTCCGGCGCGTCCGCCCCGATGCCGCTCGGCAAACCAACAATCCGAACGAGCCGCCACATCGTCAAAGGCTCCGACGACAACACGCCGTTTCTCGGCTTCAACGAGTTCTACTCGATGCGCGTGCTCGAACGGCTCGGCGTAGCGCCGGTCGCGCGCACGCAGATGTCGGACGACGGGCGCGCGTTGATCGTCGAGCGTTTCGACGTGGATGCGCATGGACTGCCCGCGTACGGCGTGGAGGACATGTGCGGTCTATTGGGCCTACCGCCGCACGAAAAATACAATTCGACCAGCGAAAAGATGCTCAATGCCGCACGCGCCTACCTGCTCGATCGCGACAGCATGCGACAGCAACTCGAGCATCTCGGCTGGCACTTGCTGACGAACTACGTCGTGCGCAACGCGGACTGCCATACAAAGAATGTCGCGCTGTTTTACACGTCGGTGGACGACGTCGCGTTTACGCCCGTCTACGACATCGTCACGACGCAGGCTTATCCACGTTTCGCGGCCAATCCGCCGGGCCTGCCGATCGACGGACGTAAAACCTGGGCGGCCGGCAAAACGCTCGAGCGATTTTTCAACACGCGCATGGGAATCGCGCCGCGGCAATACGCACAGATGGTCGAAGCGTTATGCGACTCGGCCGTCGCCGTCGGTCACGAGTTGATTGAAGCGGCGCGCAACGAGCCGCAGTGGCGCAACGTCGCCAAGCAGATGCTGCATGCGTGGGACGATGGTATGGCGTCGTTGCGATCGCCGAAGAAGAGCTTGCAGTTCAAAGGACTCAAACCGGCGATCGAAGCGGCGGGATTTTCCGCACCGGAGCCGGCTGAACATGCGCGTGAAGTCATCGGGCATTCACCGCTTCTCGGCAAGCGCAACTGACCAACGAGATTGCGCCCCGCAGTGTGGTGGTCCGCAAATGAAAAAACACCCCAAAATCGTTGGACGGGTGTCCAACTTTTGGGGTGCAGTTCATCACGGGCGGCTTTTTTATAACCAGCCTGCTCAACGTACTACGCTAACGCAAGCTAAGGCAACGACCTCAAACGGTCACCGCGCTCAACGCATCTTCAGTCAGCCAGAGCGATTCGGCCAGATCCTGCTCGTTCAGGTTCAACCCGTCGCCGCCGCGATCGACGACGATAAAGTCGCTCACGTCGCCCAACGCGATCAGCGGATGGTGCCAGACGCCCTTCGCGTAGTTCACACCCTGCCAGCCGCTCGTCACGAACGCACGAATCTGCTTCGGATCCAGCTCGCCCGCCGGCGCCACGACCACCAGATACGGCTTGTCGTTCAGCGGCACGAAGGCCTGGCTGCCCAGCGGATGACGTTCGAGCATCTTCACTTCGAACGGCAGCGTGCGCGGCTGACCGCGAAACAGGTTCACCAGTGTGCGGCCGTTCTCGTCAGTCACGTCCACTTTCGCGAGATCGTGATAGCGGATCGTGGTGCCGAGATTGATCGGAATCTGCTTCGCGCCTTCGAGTTCGACCACGTCGCCGAATGCGGCGAACGCGTCCTTCGTCAACGGTTCGATCGCCAGCGTTTTCATGATGTGAGCGTGCCCCACAGACGCAGACGCGACACGCCGCCGTCCGGAATGATGTTGAAGCGCACGTGCGTAACCGGACCCAGCGCAGCGATTTCGCTTTCGAAATAGTGCTGGTTGTCCATCTTCAGCTTCTGTTCGCCCAGCAGCACCGGCCAGAACATGGCTTGCGTGATCAGCGAGCTGTCCGTGCCGCCCGTCACATACGCGGCCTGGATCGAGCAACGGTCCGGATAGTTGCCCTTAAAGTGAGCCGTATCGACTTCGATCTTCCTGATCACGCCCGGTTGCGCCAGCGCGACGATCGCCCAGTCATTGCCCGGTTCACGGCGGCGACGCGTTTCCCAGCCGTCGCCCATGTTCACGCCGCGGCCCGGCATCAGAATCGTCGATGCAGCGCCGAAGTGCTGGTTGTTCGCCGCGACCAGATACGCGCCGTTTTCCATCGCGGCCAGATCGAACTGCTCGGTGCGGCTTGCGCCCGCCCAGTCGACTTGCGGCTGGCCATACACACGCAGACGCGCAATACCGCCGTCCGGGTAGATGTTGACGCGCAAGTGCGTGTAGGCGTTCGTGTCGCTGACTTCGTGATAGTGGTGGCTGTTGCCTTGCAGCGTGGTCGACGGGACGATTTCGGTCCATTGCGTCGACTGGTTCGGCACGCCGTCCACGACGCGCGCAGCCTCAACCGAAGCCGCCGGCGGGAAATTACCCGTGAAGTGGCTGGTGTCGAGGTCGAGACCCTTGATCACGCCCGGACGCGCGAGCTTCACGACGCACCAGTCATAACCGTTGGCGCGCTTGCGGCGCGTTTCCCAGCCGTCCATCCACTTGCCGTTGTCGTCGTACTTGCCCGGAATGAAGACGGCCGGCTCCGGATTCAGCATGCGTTCCTTCGGTGCGAAGAAATCGTCGCTGGCCTCGAGCGCCTGCGCGCCCAGACGCGGGTCCGCCAGGTTCACATAGCGGCGCGTGAATTCCGGTGCGTTGGGGTCGAGAATCGGGAGTGCCATCTTTGTCTTCCTTAATGTTTGTTGGTACTGAAAAAACGTTTCGGTTCGAGGTCCGCGACGCGTAGTTAAAACCTTACGCGTCGATCAGGTCGTCGAGCCGGAAACGTGCGATGCGGTAGATCTGATCGAGGCTCGCGCGCAATTCGTCGGCGCGGCTGTTGTTCACGCGCGCCTCGAAGTTCGCGATGATGCCGTGGCGGTCGTAACCGCGCACCGCGAGGATGAACGGAAAGCCGAACTTCTCGCGATAGGCGCTGTTCAACGCCACCAGCCTGTCGAATTCTTCCTGCGTGCACTGGGCAAGGCCCGCGCCGCTCTGCTCACGGGTGGATTCGGCCGTCAGCTCGCCGCGCACGGCAGCCTTGCCGGCGAGCTCCGGGTGGGCGTTGATCAACGCCAATTGCTTCTCTTCACCGGCCGTCTCGACGATGCTCGACATCTTGCTATGCAGTTCGTCGATGCTGGCAAACGGCCGTTGTACCGCGGCAATTTCCGCGACCCACGGCGAGTGCTCGAAAATGCCCGACAGCGCTGCGACGAACGCGTCGGTCGAGGTGCTGTTGAGTTGATCCAGAGTGTATTGCATCGCCTTCATGCCGCTGCCCCGCGGTTGTTTTGTTGGTAAGGGTGATGTTCGCGCCAGTGACGCGCGATATCGACGCGCCGCGTCACCCACACGCGATCGTGCTGTTCGATATGGTCGAGAAAACGTTGCAGCGCGCGGAAGCGCCCCGGACGGCCGAGCAGACGGCAGTGCATGCCGATCGACAGCATCTTCGGTGCCTCATCGCCTTCTTCGTACAGCACGTCGAATGCGTCGCGCAGGTACGTGAAGAAATGGTCCGCGGTGTTGAAGCCTTGCGGGCTTGCAAAGCGCATATCGTTGGTGTCGAGCGTGTACGGCACGATCAGTTGCGGGCTCTTCGCGCCGCCCGTCACTTCGACATCCATCCAGAATGGCAGATCGTCGCCGTAGTAATCCGAGTCATACAGGAAGCCGCCGTGTTCGGCTACCAGACGATGGGTGTTGGGGCTGTCGCGGCCGGTGTACCAGCCGAGCGGCCGCTCGCCAGTGATGCGCTCGATCGCTTCCATACCGAGGCGCATGTGTTCCGCCTCTTTTTCCGGCGACACGTCCTGGTAGTGAATCCAGCGATAGCCGTGACAGGCGATCTCATGACCGAGCTCGACGAAAGCGCGGCCCAGGTCAGGATGCCGTTCGATCGCCATGCCGACGCCGAACACCGTGAGCGGCAGGCCGCGTTTTTCGAATTCGCGCAGGATGCGCCACACGCCTGCCCGTGAGCCGTATTCGTAGATCGACTCCATGCTCATGTGACGGGACGGATAAGACGCCGCGCCGACGATTTCCGACAGAAACTGCTCCGAGCCCGGATCGCCGTGCAGCACGCAGTTTTCACCGCCTTCTTCGTAGTTCAGGACGAATTGCACCGCGACGCGCGCTCGACCCGGCCAGTTCGCCTGCACCGGGTGGCGGCCGTAGCCGATCAGATCACGTGGATAGTTCGAGTCGAGTGGCATGGTTTGACGAAAGCGTGGTGACGGACCGTAAAATTCGCGCGGAACTCACGTGACATGCACGTGGGTTTGCGTGCGTTCTGCATGCGTGTGTCTGCGTTTGCCTGCGTTTGCCTGCATTTGCCTGCATTTGCCTGCGGTTGCCTTGCGAGCAGGCAAATGCAGGCACAGGCAGGCCGGCGCGGGCGGAATCAGCCTTGAAAAAGCGGCACCAGAAGCAGCAGCAAAACAGCATTCGGGTACCAGCGCCGAGTGGGACCAGTGTAGCGAAAACGCCCGGGTGCGCCCATACACCCGGGCAGATAGTGCGTGTCAGACTGGATGTATGTGCGAAGCCGGCCCCACCGGGCGTTCCGTGGTGTTTACCCGCAGTAAACCACTCGAATTTGCACTTCCCGCAGCGCTTGCGGCCGAACCGCGCGGCGGCTGCGGATTTGGGTCCGCATCGGTCGGACTGAAGGATTCCAATGCGCCGTCGTAACGCTTGGCCAGCGGCCGCGCATAGTCGCCCCGCTTGGCTGTCGACAGCCGCAGCGCGACCAGCGCCTCGGTCCATTTGACCGCTGCGGTCACGCCTTCGATCACCGGCGCGCCCAGCGCATCTTCGATCTCCGCGCACAATTCGGCCATGCCGGCGCAACCGAGCACGATCGCGTCCGAGCCGTCCTCCTCCAGTGCGCGCCGGCATTCGTCGAGGATGATGCGACGCGCCGCCGAGCCGGGCTTGTCGAGATCGAGCACCGCGACGTCGGTCGCGCGGACGTTGCGGCAAAAGCGCTTCATGCCGTAGCGCTCGGCAAGATGCCACGCCATGCCGCACGTACGCGCCAGCGTGGTCACCACCGAAAACCCGGGCGCCAGCACGCTTGCGGCGTGCATCGCCGCTTCGGCGATGCCGATCACCGGACCGCGCGCCAGCTCGCGTGCCGCGTATAAACCCGGGTCCCCGAAGCAGGCAATCACGTACCCGTCGCAGCCCTCACGTTCGCCGGCGATGACTTCGGCCAGCAAACCGGGGGTTGCGAGGGCCTCGTCGTAATAGCCTTCGATCGAGGGCGGCCCCATCGTCGGATTGACCGCGATCACTTCGGTGCCGGGTGCGGCGACATCACGCGCGCAGCGGCTCATCGCTTCGGTCATGCGTTGCGTCGTATTCGGATTGATCAGTTTGATGCGCATAGCGACTCCTGTTGCGGCACTGGCTCAGCGAGCCAGCACGCGGTAGAACACAGCACCCAATCCGGCCCCGATGAACCACGAGAAATTGGCCAGCCCGTCGAGCGTCGGCACCATCACGCAGATCACGGCGATGACCGCAGCCGGCAACAATGCAGCCACGGCGCGGTAGTTGACACCGTTTTTGTACCAGTACGAGCCGCTCGGGGAGACCGAGTAGAGATCATCGAGCACGATCTTTTGACGCTTCACGAGGAAATAATCAACGATCAGGACACCATACAACGGTCCAATGAAACTGCCCAGTACGTCAAGCGTGTAGTGAATCACGGCCGGATTGTTGAACAGGTTCCACGGCGTGATGAAAATCGACGCCACCGCCGCGAGCATGCCGCCCGCACGCCAGCTGATCAGACGCGGAGCGACATTCGAGAAGTCGAAGGCCGGCGACACGAAGTTAGCGACGATGTTAATACCGATCGTTGCAATCGTGAAAGTCAACGCTCCGAGAATCACCGCGGTCGGATAGTCGATACGGCCCACCGTTTCGACCGGGTCCGTGATCAGTTGGCCAAATACCGGCAGCGTTGCCGCGGTTGTAACCACCGTCACCAGCGAGAAGGCGAGGAAGTTGACCGGCAAGCCCCAGAAATTGCCGCGCCGCACGCTGCGAAAACTCTTGGCGTAGCGCGAAAAGTCGCCGAAATTCAGCATCGGCCCGGAGAAGTACGAGACCACCAGTGAGGTTGCCGTGATCATCACCGGCACCACTTCCATGCCGTGATATTTGACACCGCCCAGATTGATGCCGATGTTTCGCCATCCTGCGCGATACACCATGTAGCCCGCGAGAATGAACATCACCACATAGACCGCCGGGCCGGCGAAGTCGATGAACTTCTTGATGGTCTCCATGCCGTGCCAGAACACCAGCGCCTGCAGGACCCACAGCAACATGAAACCGGCCCAACCCAACGTGGAGAGGCCCATGAAGCCATGGTGGTGCATATCCGCGTACGGCAACAGTTGCGGGACGAATTTCAGCACCACGATTACCAGCGCGCTCGACGCCAGATAAGTTTGGATTCCGTACCATGCTACCGCGATCAAGCCGCGAATCACGGCAGGAATATTCGCGCCAAGCACGCCGAACGTCGCGCGGCAGGCCACCGGATAAGGCACGCCATTCGCCTGGCTCGGCTTGGCGATCAGGTTGCAGAGCAGGTTGACAATCGTAATGCCGACCAGCAGCGCGATCAGCACCTGCCAGCTCGTCAGCCCAAGCGCGAACAGACTGCCCGCGAACACATAACCGCCTACGCTATGCACGTCCGACATCCAGAACGCGAAGATGTTGTACGCACCCCAGGTTTGGTGACGCAGCGGCGCCAGATCTTCGTTGTACAGCCTCTCGCTGTAGCCTGCTGGCATCGACGGATCGCTGGGCGCGCCGCCGTCTGCGTAGGTGGGAATTGCGGGATTGCCGGGCGCTGCACTGAACTGAGCCATGATTCCTCCTTGGGATAGGGACCATCGATAGCGAATCGAAGGACGTTGCATCGGCCATGCCAGCGGCCCTCTTCTCCCCGATTGGAAAATGGGAGCTTCGAGCCGACTGATTAACCGTGCCGCGGATGTCTCCGTACTTGATGTACTTGTGGTTATCGCACCGCCTGTCGCCGCGAATTCCCGGCGATGCGTTACTACTTCAAGGCTGTCATCCCCTGACGGCCACGCGTGCGCAAGCCGGCAGCGCTCACGCAGAGCCGCCTTGCAACGCCTGATTCGGTTCAGTTCAATTCAGTGCGGCGCGCACCAGCAACGGGCGCGCGCCGGCCGCCTGCCTCAGCCTGGCGCGGACTTGGGTCTAGCTGCTTCCTTCGACGCGCCGCCAAGGGCGCCAAACACTTCATGCAAATCAGCCGCGCCACGTGCCGGGCGCTCCAGCATCTTCAACTCGACGCTTTGCAAATGGCGCGACATCAGTGCCGCCGCCTCTTTTGCATCGCCGGCGTCGAGCGCGGCGAGAATCGCTTCATGGTCTTCGAACGAGCAAGGGCTGCGTCCGAGCGACTCGTACAGTGCCGAAATCAGCGTAGAGCGCGCCACCAGTCCGTTCAGACAGTCGCACAGCACGGCGTTGCCGGTGAGCCCGGCCAACTCGGTATGGAACTCGCCCGACAGGCGAATCCACGCCGGAAAATCACGTGTTTCGAACGCTTTGCGTTCACGGCCGATCATGCTGCCGATGCTCTTCAAACGGCGCAGGCCATGACCGCCGCAAATCTTTTCGACTACGGCCAGTTCGATGATCCGGCGCATTTCGAACACTTCATGCACTTCCTGCAACGACGGGCTGGCAACAAACGCACCACGATTCGGTTCGAGATCGACGAGGTGGTCGGTGGCCAGTTGCGCGAGCGCTTGCCGGATCGGGCCGCGTTTCACGCCGAATACTTCGCATAACTGTGCTTCTGTCAGCTTGGCGCCAGGCGCTAGCCGATGCTCGAGGATCGCGGCGCGGATGCGCTCGGCGATCGTTTCGGCTTTCGGACTATTCGCGGCGGCGGAATCTGTGTCGGACATGATGTGCGTCTCGGTATGTTTGTCATCATAGGATGGACATAAAGATTGTCAACAATTTTTGTCTTGAATTTCGACAATCTGGATGCTCTGACCATGGTGCGGCCTGGCGGACAACCCGCACAGGCCTTATTCTGCTTCACTACCAGTTTAATTAATGTATGGGAGGGCCGTCTATTGGTGACGGTTTTTGTCAACAAAGTGAGGGACCTCCATGCGGCCGATCTGCTAGGAGTTGCCCTGAATAACTGACCGTTAGTTGCGTTATAGACGCAAAAAGAAAGCGGACAAATGCCCGCTTCCCTGCCCCACGCCGTGTCAGGCAAGGGTCGGATAGCCCGATAACGACAGTTTGAACCCGTGCGCGTTGGCGACGAGGTGCGCGTCCGCGCCGACCGGCAGCGTCAGCATGTTGGGAATGTGGCCGAATTGCAGACCGATAATGACCGGAATCCCAATCACCGAGCGCACCTGCTCGATCATTGCGTGCAGGTCGTAGCCGTTGTCGTACTCGTACGGTTTGCCGCCGGAGAAATCGCCGAGCACAAGCGCCTGCTGCTGCGCGAGGATGCCCGAGAGGTGCAATTGATAAAGCATCCGCTCGAGCCGGAAAGGCTGCTCGTTGACGTCTTCGAGGAACAGAATGCCGCCCTGCACCGGCGGCATGTACGGCGTGCCGATCAGCGATGTCACCACCGCCAGATTACCGCCCCACAACATGCCCGTCACGTCGGCAGTCTGCGCTTGCGGCACATTGCTGGTCACCGTCATGGTGGGCTTGGTCAACGCGGACCAGAAGTGCTGCATGGTGAACTCGCTCAGATCTTCCGCGCCGAAGTCGCTCATCAGCATCGGGCCGCCGAAAGTTTTCACGCCGGCGCGTGCCAGCAAAGCAAGCTGCACCGCGGTGAAATCGCTATGCCCCACCAGCGCGACCGGTTGATCGGTCAGCCGCCGTTGCAGCCCTTCGTAGTCGAGTCCGTGCAGGATGCGCACTGCGCCGTAGCCGCCACGCACGGCTAGCACGACGTCGGGCAACTCACGCGAAGGGTCCGCCAGCCGGTTCAGATCGGCGGCACGCTCACCATCGGTGCCGGCGAAGCGCTGGTAACGGCGCCTTGTCGCCTCCACACCTTCGACGCGATGCCCCTGCGCATGCAAGCGATGCAACGCGCGATGCAACACCTCGGAATCATGCGGATACCCGGACGGCGCGATCAACTCAATGGTGCGATGGACGGTCATTGGCAAGACCTGTTGGACGTTGTTGTTTTAGAGCGGCTCAGCCGGCCCCGGTTCGCTGCGTGCTTCGACGTGCGCGTCGAGGCCTGCGTCGGGATGGGCTTCAGCGTGTGCTTCGCTACGTGCTGTGGTGTGCGTTTCGGTGTGCACTTCGACGTGCACGCCGGGATGTACTTCGCCACTTGCCACGACATGCGTTTCGCCCCGTGCCGCTGCGCGTGCTTCACGACTTGCGCGCCGCCGCTCGGCAAAGAACGATTTGAGCGCGGCGCCGCATTCGGTTTCGAGCACGCCGCCGGTCACCGTGGTGTGGTGATTCAACAGCGGATTCGCGAATGCGTCGACAACACTGCCGCACGCCCCGGTTTTCGGATCGCGCGCCCCGAACACGACGCGTGCGATACGCGCGTGCATGATCGCACCGGCGCACATCAGGCAAGGTTCCAGCGTCACATAGAGCTCGCAGCCCGGCAGACGATAGTTTTCGACAGCTTGTGCGGCTGCGCGCAAGGCGATCATTTCCGCATGAGCCGACGGGTCGTGCGCACCGATCGGATTATTGAATCCTTTGGCGATGACTTCGTCGCCCCGCACGAGCACCGCGCCGACCGGCACTTCGCCCGCTGCGCGGGCCTCTTCGGCGGCAGCCTGGGCGAGCGCCATGAAGCGACGATCACGCTCCGACACAGCCGCTGCGGGCGATTCGTCAGGTGTAGGGGTATCGATCAGCACTGTGGCGGCCGCGGTTGGCGTTGGATCACTCGCCGCGGACGCTGAAGCATCGGGATCAACGGACCCGGTCTGGCCAGCCAGCAGTGTTGCCGCCTCAGCCGATTCGCCGGACTCGACAGACCCCGGACTTGCCGAGGCGGAACGGGCAAGCGGCTCGCTCACTGCGAACCCGCATCGGCCATATTGAGGTTGCCGACGCGCTCCGACAGCCGCTCGGCAATGCGGCGGCAGTACTCGCGCGGCAGGACCAGTGGACCGCCGCGCAGCGATTCAAGCGCCATATCGAGCGCCAGCATGCGCGCCTGAAGACGGCAACGGATGGTCTGGTCGCTCACGGCATTGAGCTCCGCCTGCAGGTCGCGCAAGGCGCGCAGCTGTTCGACAGCCGGCGGCACGAAGCCGGCATTCTTCAAAATCCGGTTGGCGACACGCACTTCCTCCGGGACCAGTGCATCGTCCCCCAGGAGCAACGGCGCGCCCGCGCCCGGCAAATCATCGAACTCACCGCGCGCGGCTGCGGCGGCAATACGCTGTTCGACTAACGCATCAAGCAATTTCATCTGCAGTCCACTACGTTGCGGCCCAAGCATTCTATCAGGGAGCGCGCGACGGTTCTGGCTGTCTGACCGATGAATCCCCCTGGTTTTCAGATTCTGCGTATTTGAGGGGCGCATAGCGTGGATTAGCGTGGAGGGTTGCCGCCGCCGCTGCTTCGCACCCGCAAAAACTTACGAATATCTTTCGGCATGCGCCGCGAAAACGGCCACTCGGCGCTGCCATTGCCCCGTTCATGGAGTCCACTTACGTTATGCAATCCGGAATCACCGACCACCGCTTCGACACAGCACGTCCAGCTTGCGCCACATGCTGCGATCCGCGCCTGAGCGCATTGACTGCACGGCTCCGAAAGCGCGCTTTCAAAAGATATCTGCGCACGACAATGACAGCCATTGCCATGTCGGCCGCGCTATCAGGCTGCGGCGTGTTCTGCGGAGGTGCAGGTGGTAGCGGCGGCGGCTTTGCCGGCGGCTGCGCAACCGGCGTGCGGTTCTAGTCCGGCGCAACGTCTCCGCGATTCATCGAGAACGGCCCGCCCCTGCGCCGCGACGCATCCGCTTCCCGACGGCCGACGCGAACCCGTACATTCACCCGGCCGCCAACGACCAGCGCGCCAGAACGACATGCCGCGTACGGCCGAGCAGGCTGTGCACCAGCGCAAACTCACGCACGTTCCAACTGACGGCTTCGACAGGACGTGTCGCGATCGAGGGCATGCCGTAAGCGAGGGTCACGTGCGGCGTGTACGGCGTATTCGGCGAGACCGCTCGATCCCCAAATCCAGCGTTCTGCAATGCCAGTCCGAGTGCATCGTGAAGCGCATGGAGTCCAACGATGCCCTCGCCTCCGCCCAACACCAGCGGCCCCGGCCGCGGCTTCAGTGCAAAACTGACCGCACTGTCGAACTCGACGCTAAAAGGCTCCATGCTGATCGACGCGGCCGCGCTCATGGCTGCATCCACCCGCGCCGGCGGCAAGCCACCCGCAAAATTCCCGAGGTGCAGCAACGTGACGTGCAAACGGTTGGCCGCGAGCGGTTTGCTCTTCGAACGCGTCTCTGAGCAGAGCTGTTGCGCCAGCTTCGAGATGCCCGCCGCCGTGCGCGTATCTGGAAAGACGGCGAAGAACAGGCCGTCTGTCGGCACAGGTGGCGCCTCGAGTCCGGGCAGCCAGAGTTGCTCAGGCATGGCGCGCCTGAATGGATGACGCAAACATTTGGAAGAATCTCCTCGCATCGATGCGGACGTGCCCACGCATCTGAAAAATTTTCACGACTCGATGGGGCGAGACGAGGTTCAACGCACCCCATGTCCCCGCGCCCGTTCACGCCCAATGAACTTGCACTCACTGGCCGTCCACGCACGATACTGTACATTCATACAGTATCGATGACAACGTGGAATCGCATGCGAAAGTTATCCGACCGCTTGAAATGGCCCCCTCAAGTTCGCCCGTGCGTCCCCATCAATGGTCGCAAGCGGAGGTTTTGACGCGGGACATATCCTGCCTCCTGGCGAGACCGAATCACATATTCGGATAGTTCGGACCGCCGCCACCCTCAGGCGTCACCCAGACGATGTTCTGGGTCGGGTCCTTGATATCGCAGGTCTTGCAGTGCACGCAGTTCTGCGCGTTGATCACGAGACGCTCGCTGCCGTCGTCGTTCTTCACGAACTCATACACCGCCGCGGGGCAGTAGCGTGACTCCGGACCGGCATAGGTCTGCCAGTTCACATTCACCGGCACCGACGGATCTTTCAGCGTCAGGTGAGCCGGCTGATTCTCTTCATGGTTGGTGTTCGAGATGAACACTGAAGACAAGCGGTCGAACGTCAGCTTTCCATCCGGCTTCGGATACACGATCTGCTTGCACTGCGACGCCGGTTTCAGCATCTCGTGATCCGAATGCTGGTGATGCAGCGTCCAGGGCACGTTGCCGCCTAACAGCTTCTGCTCGATGCCGACCATCAGGGTGCCGAGGTACAGGCCCTTGCTCATCCACTGCTTGAAGTTGCGCGCACGATGCAGTTCTGTGTGCAGCCACGAGGTCTTGAACGACTCCGGATAGGCCGTCAGCTCGTCGCTGGTGCGGCCAGCCTGCACGGCTTCAAAAGCAGCCTCAGCGGCCAGCATGCCGGTCTTGATCGCCGCATGCGAGCCCTTGATCCGCGATGCGTTCAGGAAGCCTGCATCATCACCCACCAGCGCACCACCCGGGAACACCAGCTTCGGCAGCGACAGCAGACCGCCCGCAGTAATCGCTCGTGCGCCGTACGACACCCGCTTGCCGCCTTCCAGAATCGCGCGGATTGCCGGATGCGTCTTGTAACGCTGGAATTCCTCGAACGGCGACAGATAGGGGTTCGTATAGCCCAGACCGACCACAAAGCCCACCACCACCTGGTTGTTGTCCATGTGATAGAGGAACGAGCCACCGTAGGTGTCGTTCTCCAGCGGCCAGCCAGCGGTGTGCATCACCAGACCCGGCTTGTGCTTCGCCGGATCGATTTCCCACAGTTCCTTGATGCCGATGCCGTAGACCTGCGGATCGACGCCTTCGCGCAGCTTGAATTTATCGTTCAGCTGGCGGCCCAAGTGCCCACGCGCGCCTTCGCAGAACAGCGTGTACTTCGCGTGCAATTCCATGCCGAGCTGGAAGTTCCCGGTCGGCTCGCCATCCTTGCCGATACCGAGATTGCCGGTGGCGACGCCTTTAACGGAGCCATCGTCGTTATACAGAATCTCAGCAGCCGGAAAGCCCGGGAAAATCTCCACACCGAGCGCTTCAGCCTGCTGACCCAGCCAGCGCGTGACGTTCGCGAGGCTGATCACGTAGTTGCCGTGGTTCTTGAAGTTGTCCGGCAGCGCCCAGACCGGCACGCTCTTCGAGCCGGTTTCCGTCAGGAACAGGAACTTGTCTTCGGTCACGTCGACCGTCAGCGGCGCGCCTTTTTCCTTCCAGTCCGGGATCAGTTCGGTGATGGCGCGCGGATCCATCACCGCGCCCGACAGGATATGAGCCCCGATCTCCGAGCCTTTTTCCAGTACGCACACGCCAAGCTCGACGCCTTTCCCAGCCGCCAGCTGCTTCAGGCGGATCGCCGCGGACAGGCCAGCCGGGCCGCCACCGACGATCACAACGTCGTATTCCATCGACTCGCGCGGGCTGGCAAGTTCATCAATCAGGGTTGTCGGGATTGACACTGCGTCGGTCTCCATTATTTGGAATAGATGAAAAACAGAATGCCGCGATTGAGCAAGCTGTTTTGAATGCTTCAATCCGTGAAGGTCACCCCGGATCTGCCGGTCGTCAGGCCGGCGACGCGATCGGGCCTGGTGCGCCGGGCAAAACCAGGCCGGGCAAAACCAGCATGCGTGCCGCGCTCATCGTCGGTCGCTTTGTCTCGGGCGGGAGCACTGACCAGGACCCATCCTCGTGGCGGAAGAAGAAGATCGACAGATCACCGGACGCCCGCCTCGACGCCACGCACACGTAACGCCACCGGCTCGCGCGAGAGTGACTGAAAAACGTCACGCGCGCGCGCATCGCCGAATCCGGTCCAAACCACCTTTCCACAAGGCGGCGCAACGATGTTTCCTGATTGTTCACTGGCTCTCCTCTGATCCCGGCCGGCACGCATGCGACCGCGCCGATCGACGGTCGGCGGCCTCGACTGCACATCGCCGATCACACCGACCGAACTGCGATCCCGCTCCATACGGCCCGGATCCACAGTAAGGCAATGTTCTTCCGATACCACCACCCTGGTCGGGTAGACCGGCCGCCTTTCGCGACAACGCCGGCATGCACGACTGGACGATCTGCAATCGCAGAGAACAAGGTTTTCCCTGGCCTACCTGTTCCGGGTGGTTGCCCGCCCTCCCGCACCCTTTACCGTGGCGCCATAAAGTCCGCATTCCGGTCGGGACAGCGAAGCCCAACGGGAAAAGGACGACAGGAGACAACCTATGACCGCTTCCCCCGATTTCCAGGCAAAGTCCGCGTGGACAATGACCCTCCTGCTGACGGGGCTCGCCCTCATCAATTTCCTCGACAAGATCGTGCTCGGTCTGGTGGCCGTGCCGTTGACGGCTGATCTGCATCTTTCGCCGGAAAAATTCGGACTTGTCGCCGGCAGTTTCTTCTGGCTCTTTTCCATTTCGACCGTCCTGGTGGGATTTCTTTCGAACCGCTTCCCGACTCGCTGGTTACTGCTGGCGATGGGTCTGAGCTGGGCAGCACTCCAACTGCCGCAAGCGATGGCGACGAGCGCGGCGGGACTTCTCATCTGCCGCGTGATCCTTGGCGCCGCCGAGGGCCCGGCGTTTCCGGTCTCCGTGCATGCGTTGTACAAGTGGTTCCCAGACCGGAAACGCAATCTGCCGGTCGCCTTCATCAACCAGGGCGCCGCCTTCGGCATGCTGCTGGCCGGCCTGCTGATTCCGCTCGTCACGCGGCAGTGGGGATGGCGCATGAACTTCCTGCTGCTCGGCGCGATAGGCGCAGCGTGGAGCGTGCTGTGGGCATGCTTTGGGCGCGAGGGAGGACTAGGCAAGCACCAAGCCGTACCGACCGTGCGAATCCAGGCATATCGGCTGCCCTATCGAAGGATCCTCATGGATCGTTCGATCCTCTCGGTGTTCGCACTGGGATTCACGGCTTACTGGACGCTGGGCCTGAGCCTCACGTGGATACCCACGTACCTCGAAAAAGGACTCGGATTCAGCGGTGTCGAAGCTGGTCGTTGCTTCGCCGTTGTGGTCGCGACTGCTACACCGGTCAACGTGGGTCTGAGCTGGTTATCCCAGCGCATGCTCGGACGCGGCGTGTCCACACGCAGGGCGCGTGTTCATCTGATCTGCCTGTCGGCAGCGGTAGGGGCTCTGCTGTACATCGCCCTCATGCTGCTTCATTTGCCGCCGTTGCAGAAGGTGGCGTTACTCGCGATCGCAGGTGCACTACCGACTTTGAGCTTCACGCTCGCTCCCGCGCTGCTCGCCGAAATGGTCCCGGACAGCCAGCGCGGATCGCTCGTCGCGATCCACACGGCACTCGCGAGTCTTGGCGCCGCATTCGCGCCGGCCGTGATGGGCCGGATCGTACAGGTCTATGGCGGCGGCAATAGCCATGCATACGAACTCGGCTTCACGGTCAGCGCCGTATTGCTGATCGCAGCATCGCTCGCCGCCTTGCGCTGGCTTCATCCAGATCGCTCGCACAAGACACTCAATCACTTTGCCACGCAAGCCGCGGCTTGATACGTGCCTGGCCAATCCAGCGGTGATAAGGACAACGGCCGCTGTACGTGCGCAAACCCCTTCCAACGAACAGAGGCGCCATGATCGGATCTGGCAACAACGCTCGCAGCACAATGATCGCAGCAGAGTACGACTATATCGTCGTCGGCGCAGGCTCCGCGGGCTGTGCGGTGGCCGCCAGACTGACAGAGGACCCAACGGTCACGGTGGCGCTGCTCGAAGCAGGTCCGCATGACCACCACATGAGCGTATGGGTGCCGATCGGTCTTGCATCGACCGTGCAAAAGGCCGGTCCGCGCAACTATGCGTACTACACGGAACGCCAGGCTTATCTTGACGGACGCCCTTCCTATCAGCCGCGCGGACGCGGACTGGGCGGCAGTTCATCGATCAACGGCATGGCCTACATTCGTGGACATCGCAACGACTACGATGAATGGGCGAGCCTCGGCTGCACGGGTTGGGGCTACGACGACGTGCTGCCCTATTTCCGCCGCAGCGAATGCAATCAACGCCACGCCGGACGCAATGACGATCCGTGGCATGGCGGCGACGGCCCGCTGCACGTCAGCGACCTGCGTACGCCCAATCCGTTTTCCCATCGTTTCGTGAACGCCGCGGTGCAAGCCGGATTGCCGCTGAACACGGACTTCAATGGCGCGGAGCAGGAAGGCGCCGGTCTTTACCAGGTCACTCAATTCAACGGCGAACGCTGGAATGCCGCGCGTGCCTACCTGCACAACGGCAATGCAAAAGATTCGAACCTGAACGGCGGCCGCCCGAACCTGGATGTACTCACGGATACGCAGGTATTGCGTCTGGTCATCGAAGGTAAACGTGCGCGCGGCGTCAGCGTCGTGCGTGCAGGTGTCGCGCAAACGCTTCGGGCCCGCCGCGAAGTCGTACTCAGCTGCGGCGTCTTCAATTCGCCGCAACTGCTGATGGCGTCGGGCATCGGCCCGGCCGAGCACCTGCGCAGCCACGGCATCGAAGTCGTCCAGGATCTGAACGGAGTCGGCGAAAATCTGCAGGACCACCTCGACATCATCGTCAACAAACAGGTCAAGTCTAACGACCTCTATGGCTATTCGGCGGGTGGTTTTCTGCGGCTGGCGTCCGGCATGCTGCGCTACCGGCGCGATCGCAGCGGTATGGTCAGTTCCAACTTCGCTGAGGCGGGTGCCTTCGTGAAGAGCCGCCCCGAGCTGGCCGTCCCGGACGTGCAGCTCGCCTTCGTTCTCGCTCTACTCGGCAATCGCAACGTGGCGAAACGCAGCAAGCTCGGGCATGGCTACTCCTGTCACGCCTACATCCTGCGTCCCGAGAGCCGCGGTCACGTGCGCCTGCGTAGCGCGGACATGCGCGACGCGCCGTTGATCGACCCGCGTTTTCTGTCGGCCGAGGCCGACATGGACGCGCTAGTTGCGGGCGTCAGAATCGTCCGCCGTATCTTTGCGCAGCCGGCGCTGGCCGAAGCGGGCGGAAAGGAATTGCTGACGGACGATTTCGGCCCGGACGATTCGAACGAGGAGGCAATCCGTGCGTTCGTGCGCAGTCACGCCGACAGCGTCTTTCACCCGGTCGGCACGTGCAAGATGGGAATCGATGCAATGGCCGTGGTCGATCCTGCCCTGCGTGTGCGCGGCATTGAAGCTCTGCGCGTGGCGGACGCGTCGATCATGCCGACACTGATCGGCGGCAACACCAACGCGCCCGCCATCATGATCGGTGAGAAAGCCGCCGATCTGATCCGCGCCGACAACCGATAAATGCTCGCGCTGCACGCTGAAACGGCCAGCGATCGGCGGTGCGCGAAAGAAGAACCCGGCATACGCGAATCGCGTCCGCCTGTGAAACCGCCCCAACCGTCGCGAGCCTCACGCGCCGCGGCATCCCCGGGCCCAAACTAATGGAGACATGACATGCAAGCAACAGAGATCGCGCCCGCTTCGACCGTGGCGCACCCGCATTCCGACGCCTGGCCATTTACGGTGGAGCGCTACACGCCGACGATCGGTGCGGAGATTCGCGGCGTCGACCTGCGCGAGCCGCTCGATGACGAGACTTATGCCGCGCTGCGCCGCGCGCTATTGAAGTTCAAGGTTCTGTTCTTCCGTGACCAGGACATCAGCTCAGCCCAGCATGTTGCCATGGCAAAGCGGTTCGGCGAACTGGAGACCCATCCGGCGTTTCCCCATCATCCCGATCATCCTGAACTCGTGATATTCGGCCGCAACGATACAAAACGCGGTCGCGAGAACCTGTACCACTCCGACGTATCGTGGCGCGAAATCCCGTCGATGGGCTCCATGTTGCGATGCGTGCAATGTCCGGAGGTCGGCGGCGACACCATCTGGATCAACATGGTGGCGGCCTACGACAATCTGCCCGACGACGTGAAGGCGCGAATCGCAGGCCTCAAGGCAGTCCACGATTTCCTCCCGCTATTCGGCATTGCGGTTCCCGAAGACCAGCACGCGGCGATGCGCGCGAAGTTTCCGCCCGTCGAGCATCCGGTTGTGCGAGTCCACCCCGAAACCGGCGAGAAGATCCTCTACGTCAACGAAGCGTTTACGACCCATCTGTCGAATTACGGCCGCTTGACCGCTCAGGAATATCGCGTCGGCTTCGACTACAAACTCGCCGAAATGGATCTGCTGCAGTACCTGTTCCGTCAGGCCCAGGCGCCGGAATATCAGGTCCGCCTCAAGTGGCGTCCGAACACGATCGCCTTCTGGGATAACCGCTCGTGCCAGCACTACGCGGTGCAGGACTACTTCCCGGCCCCGCGTCACATGATGCGCGCGACCGTGATCGGCGATCGTCCGGTTGCGGCCTGAGTTCGACGCGCTCTTCAGAACCTCAGGAAACCAAATGAAAATGCTGAACACCTTCTACATCGATGGCCAATGGGTCGAGCCGTCTGCCGGCAGCACGCAGACGGACATCGTCAATCCGGCCACCGAGACGCTGACAGGACGGCTGACGATGGGGACTGCGGAAGACGCGGATCGCGCCGTCGCCGCGGCGCGGGCCGCTTTTCCGGTCTGGTCGGAATCGAGCCGCGCCGAGCGGATCGCGCTGCTCGAGCGGATTATCGAATGCTACCGTGCACGGCTCGACGACATCGCTGAAGCGGTGCGCATCGAGATCGGCGCACCCATCACGCTGTGCAAACATCTGCAAGCCGCGATCGGCCTCTCGCAGCTTCAGGCCGCAGTAGAAACGCTGCGCCATTTCGAGTTCGAAACGCATCACGACAAGAGCTACGTGCGCCGCGAAGCGGTTGGCGTCGCGGCACTGATTACGCCATGGAACTGGCCGTTGAACCAGATCGCCGCCAAGGTCGCGCCGGCCCTGGCAGCGGGTTGCACCGTCGTGCTGAAGCCTTCTGAAATCGCACCGCTGGATGCTGTGATCTTCGCGGAAATCATGCACGAAGCAGGCACCCCGCCCGGCGTCTTCAACATGATCTTCGGTGAGGGACGCGTCGTCGGCACACGCTTGTCGTCGCATCCCGATGTGGACATGGTGTCGATCACCGGGTCGACGCGTGCCGGCGTCGAGGTAGCCATGAGCGCCGCGCCCACGGTCAAGCGCGTGGCGCAGGAACTCGGCGGCAAGTCACCGCTGTTGATTCTCGACGACGCCGACCTGCAGGCCGCGGTCAAGAGTGGCGTGGCCCAATGCATGGTCAATTCCGGACAGACCTGTGTCGCACCGACCCGCATGCTGGTGCCGCGCGAACAATACGACGACGCCATTGCGACTGCCGCGGCGGTCGCCAATGGAATCGTCGTCGGCGATCCGGCGGACCCGGCGACCAAAATGGGTCCGATCTCGAACCGCGCGCAATACGAGAAGGTGCAACACATGATCCGGGCCGGAATCGAGGAAGGCGCCCGCGTGATTGCCGGCGGTCCCGGCAGGCCCGAAGGACTTGCGCAGGGCTTTTACGCGCGGCCTACCGTCTTTGCCGATGTCCGCAACGACATGAAGATCGCCCGCGAGGAAATTTTCGGACCGGTGCTGGTGATGATTCCGTATGACGGCGAGGAACACGCCATCGCAATGGCCAACGACACCGAATACGGTTTGGCCGGCTATATCGCCACCAGCGACCCCGAACGCGCGCGTCGCGTCGCCGCACGCCTGCGTGTCGGGTCGGTGCGCATCAATGGCGCGATGCTGGACATTACGGTTCCCTTCGGCGGCTACAAGACGTCCGGTAACGGGCGTGAGTATGGTCACGAAGGCCTGGCAGAATTTCTCGAGTGCAAATCGGTGACCGGCTGAGATCACGTACAAAGGGCCTGCTCACACACACCATGAGCAGGCCCTCTGGATTCGCTGCAAGAACGCTTGAAACGCGTTTTACAACGTGGACAACGTCAGCGCGTTCGTCACCGAGGTCACGCCCTCGACACCTTCAGCAGCCTGAGTCGCCAGACCGACCTGCGACTGTTCGGGCACCGTTCCTTCCAGTGTCACCACACCGCTACGTGCGCGAACCGTGATCGTGGCAGCCCTGAGCCCTTTCGTCCTGCTCAACGCACGAATCACGTTCTTCTGCAGCGCACGGTCGGCGGCCTTGAGCGCTTTCGCGTCCGATGCATACGACTGGCCGGACGCCGGAGCCGCAGCGCTGCTCTGAGCGCGCACATCCAGCGACGCCAGAACAATCAGCACGCCACCCACCACTTTGGTTACCCTGGTTTGCTTCATGGAAGTTTTTTCCTGTTGTTATATCGGACCGCTTGAAAACAGATACGGCAGCGCTCACGAGCGACGCCGCGAAGCGGCGTCTTCCCGATAACGCCCAACGTCGTCAGAAACGATGCGTCATGCCGAGCACCGCAAGAATCTGCTTCGAACCGCTGGCGACGCCCGTGACGCCAGGCCAGCTCATGTTCGCGGTGCCGTTGTTCTTCAGGTAGCCCGCCCGCATGTAAAGACTCGTACGCTTCGACAGACTGTGGTCGACGCCGACTTCGACACCCGGCGTGTTGTCGTGAACTCCACGCACGTCCCGCTCGATGCCGGCGATTTCGATCACGTCCGCTGCCGTGGCCTGGATCGTCGCACCCAGTTCAATGATGCTGTACGAGTGAACCAGCGAAGCAAGCGGCAGCTTGATCGCCGGCGTGATCGTGACCAGCGCGCCGGCGGGCGCATCTTTCGGCCGGTTATACGAATAGTTGAACTGGAAGTTCACGATGCCCAGCCGGTATGCCAGCGCGCCGGTAAAGTGCTCCGTTGCCATCAGGTCGAAGGTGGTGAGCAACGTCGGGGCCGTGGGCACCAGCGGCGCACTCTCCTGCGCTCCATGCTGATACTGATAACCGGCGCCCGCGTAAAAACCATAGCCCGAATAGTTCGCTGCCAGGTCGAGCATCGCGCCGGACCGAACCGGCACGGGTTGCGTCACCGTGGAAGGCATCGCGTACATCGCGTAGACGTGCACGCCTCTCATGTCGGGCGACGTATAGACGATCGAATTGCTGGTTCGCCCGGCCACGTACTGCGTGGCGAGCGTGGACCGGTCGGTGGCGCCAGCCAGATCGGCCGCTGCCAGCGGTGACATGACTTCGTTGCCACGGAACGGGTCGGTGAAGTAGACCGCCCAGAAGCTCGGCTGATATTGACGGCCGAAGGTCAGCGAGCCATAGGTGTCATGCTTCAGCCCCACCCACGACTGCCGGTAGAACATCGCCGTACTGTCGGCGAAAAAAGATCCGTTGTTGATGTTGTAGCCGTTTTCGATGTCGAATACCGCCTTCAGCCCATTACCGAGGTCTTCGGTCCCTTTCAGCCCGAACAGCGAACCGGTGGATCCGCCACTTCGTTCGGAAAACGAATGATTGCCACCGCTATCCAGATACTGGATAAACGTGTCCGCCACCCCGTAAAGCGTCACACTTGACTGCGCCGCCGCCCCCCCTGCGGCAAGAATCAACGTAGCCCCACAAATACTCTGACTCATGAAACGCATGCATGTCTCCCTTTTTGTGTTTGCCGCGTCCGACGGACACGGGTCAAGCAAACTCATGCAGATGTCCGCCGGGACGACGGTCGGCAACAACCTGACCCGTCTTTGCGAGGCCATATTGCAGGGACGTCCACACAGATCACCTACCCAAACAGAGGGGGGACGGGAATACCCCGACCGATGAAGCGGGTGGCGACAGGCAGCGGCCCTCCCCCCCAACGTAGGGGGCCGCAGGCGTTCGCCGTTCAGATAGGCTCCGTGGTATCGACCACTCAAGGGCGGATGAATGAATGCTTCCGCAAGCGAGATACCTATGTCTGCCATCCCCGTGAATCCTTCAGCAAGACGGCTCGTGCATACCCGCCGTATCGAGTGCATGGGTTTCGAGCGAGGCGACGGCCTGTTCGACATCGAAGGCCGTATGCGCGATACGAAGGCCGACGACGCCGATCTGCTCTTCAAGACCGTGCCCGCCGGTTCGCCGATTCACGAAATGCGCATCATCGTCACGGTCGATTCGAAGCTCGTTATCCATCACATCGAGGCTCATACCGACTCCGCGCCGAGCCGCTTTTGCGCGGAAATCAACCACGCTTATCGCAGCCTCGAGGGCTTGAGCATCGGCGCGGGCTTCATGAAGGAGGTCAAGAGCCGGCTGAGCGGTCCGAAAGGCTGTACGCATCTGAGCGAACTGCTCGGTCCCATCGCCACGACTGCCATCCAGACATTGATGGGTTGGCGCAAGACCGCGCCCGTCCAGACGAAATCTGACGACGGGGGACAAGCTGTTCAGGCGCATCCAATGACCGACACCTGTCACGCATGGCGCGCGGGCGGCGAGGTCGTGCAATTCGTGGCGCGGCGCGAACACGCGATGCAGCAAAACGAAGCGCATATTGCCGATGCAAGCCGCCCGCCACACAAGGGATAATCCGGGAAGACACTACCCCTGCCGCAGGTGAAAACGCTACCCGTGCTGCGCTACAATGTGCCGATTATCATTTCGTCCTTTGGCCCGCGCCGACGAGGCGCGAAGCTCGAGCGCGCAAGGCGCAGGTCACGATGCCGCAGAATTTCCCTCCCGTGGACCCTCGCCGCTCACAAAGCGGCGCCGCGGATTCCAGATCTGATCCCCGCTTGATTCCGCCGCGCAGCACCGCCCGCATCGTCGCGCGCGAACGCCTTCTGGCTCAGTTACTCGACGCACGGCGCAACCGTTGCGTCGTGCTTCAGGGTCCCGCCGGCTGCGGCAAGACGAGCCTCCTGATCGCGTGGCGCGAGGCATTGCTTTCGCTCGGCTTCGACATCGCCTGGCTGACGCTCGCACCTGAAGACAACGAACTCATACACTTTCTCGACTACCTCGTCGCGAGCCTCGCCCACGTCGACCCGGCGATGTGCCATGAAGCCGCCCTGCTAGGCGGTCGCGGCACGGACGACGAAACGGTCGAACGCACGATCATCGCCCTCGTGCGCGGTATCGCCGCCCATTCGAACGACGTCGTGCTGGTGCTGGACGATCTGCATCACGTCACCAATGCGCGCAACCACGAAGCGTTGCAATGGCTCCTCGACTACGCGCCGGCGAATCTCCATCTCGTGCTCGTCT
Source organism: Paraburkholderia sediminicola (assembly GCF_046026675.1). Taxonomy (GTDB): domain Bacteria; phylum Pseudomonadota; class Gammaproteobacteria; order Burkholderiales; family Burkholderiaceae; genus Paraburkholderia; species Paraburkholderia sediminicola_F. The sequence continues at coordinate 2,436,330 of NZ_JAQQEY010000001.1, forward strand.
CACGCCAGGCGGTGCCGCTCGCACTGGGCCGCCCGCGCGACCAGGGCCTCGTGCTGGAACTGGACATGCGCGACCTGCGCTTCACGGCCGCCGAGTCCGAGGCATTCCTCAAGGCCCAGTTGGGCGAGATCGGACAGCGCGATGCGCGGCACATGCACGAACTGACCGACGGCTGGGTGGCGGGACTGCAACTCTTCGCAATGCGTCTCAAGCGAAAGAAGCAAAGTGCTACGGACCTCACGTCGGCCGATCCGCTCGCTCACGCCCAACTTCTGGATGCCCGCGGGTTTGCGGAGTACTTCGAACGCGAAGTGTTGTCACGCCTTGCGCCGCCCGAGGTGGAACTGCTGATCCGAATGGCGAGCTGCACGCGGGTATGCGCGCCGTTGTGCATCGCATCGATCGGCGACGAGCAATCTCCCGCCGAAGTGCGTGCGCTGCTGACAAGGCTGGAAAGCGACAACCTGTTCCTCGCCCCCATCGAGAGTTCAGGTAGCGAGTCATGGTACCGGCTGAATCCGCTGTTTCGCGAGACGCTGCTCGAGCGTTTTCGTGCACGCAGTGAACTGCATCAACGCGAAGTGCATCTCGCCGCATGGACCTGGTTCCGCGATCACGAGCAGCCCGACGACGCCGTGCGGCATGCGTTACTCGCGGGCGAAGCAGCAGCGGCAGCCGACCTTGTGCTGCGCGTCGCCCGCACGATGCAGATCAAGGGCGACCTGCGCAAGCTGGTCGGACTGATACGTCTGCTGCCGCTTGCCGAAGTGCAGGCTCGCATCGGGCTGCGGCTATGGATGGTGCATCTGCAGTTGTACGCGCGCGAATTCGACGCCTGCGCCGCGGCTATCGCGCGCCTTCAGGCCGACATTCCCGAAAACGACGTGCATTCGCTATACCGCCTCATCCTGTTGCGAGCCGCGCTTGCCGTCCAGCGCGACGACACCGACGATGCGATGTCGGTGTTGCCGTACATGCTGCAAATCCCGGCTCACGCTGACAGCCTCGCAGTGGGCGGCCGCAATAACCTGCTGTCGTGGATTCACATGCGTCGCGGCGAATACGAGGAGGCACGGCGCGTTCAGGACGAGGCGCCGCAACTGCTTGTGGACGGCGCACCGCTCATGGGTACCTCGGCCGGTACGCTAAACGGCCGCTGCATTGCAGGTTTCAGCTATGCGCTGGAGGGCAAGTTCATCCAGGTCGAGCGCATCAGCCGCGACGTTCTGTTCGACGCCGATCAACGCGGCAGCGCCGCCGCCGAAGCCGCATGTTTTGCGGCAGCGCTGCTTGGCGAAGTGCTGTACGAATTCAACGAACTGGACGCGGCTCGCAAACTTCTGGAGGACCGTATCGACGTGCTCGAACGCGTGTCCATTCCGGATTCCGTATTGCGTGTACTGAGCGTGCTGTCAGCGGTCCACTGGGTGGCGGGGCATCGCCTCGACGCCTTCGCCTATCTCGAGCGCCTCGAAGAATACGCGACGCAATACGGTTTGCATCGGCTCGTCGTCCATAGCGTGGCCGAGCAGATTCATCGCCATCTGCTAAGCGGTCAGTTCGATGCGGCGGAAGCCGGCCTCGCCCGGCTCGACATGATCGCCGCGCGGGTTGTGTCCGCTCCGGCGGCTACCCTGGCGGGGACCGTCGCGGAAATTCACGCGATGGCGGAACGCTCGCACATCAACTGGTGTATCGCCCACGAGGATTTCGAAGGAGCCGCGGGTCGCCTTCAGGCGCTGATTCCATTCTGCGAGGCGCGCGGCTGGCAACGCCACGTTGCGCATTTCCAGATGCAGGCCGCCGTGGTCGATGCGCGGCGCGGCCGGGCCGACGCCGCGCGCGAAGCCGTGCTCGCCGCGTTGCGCCGGGGCCACCGGCTAGGTCTCATGCGTAGCCTGCTCGACGCCGATCCCGGCGCGCTGGATCTCATTACCGCCGTGGTACAAGGCGAGGCGCACGATCCGGTTTTATCCTTCTATGTAAGCCGGCTACAGGCCGCGCAGAAGGCGACCTTGGCCAGTGGCGCAGTGCCGGCCGCCCAGGCCGTCAATCGAAGCGCACAGCCCACCGGTCCTGAGATGCTCAGTGAGCGCGAAGCTCGGGTTGTCGGCCTGCTTGCGCAGGCGTTGCCCAACAAGAAGATTGCCCGCACGCTAGGCATCTCGCCGGAAACCGTCAAGTGGCACCTGAAGAACATCTACGGCAAACTTGGCGTGACCAGCCGCGACGAGGCGGTCGCACGCGTGCGCGACCTCGAATTAGGCCCGGCGCCCGTGGCCGGTGGCGAGGGCGGCTGACACGCCCGCGTCATAGCGTGCCCCTCCGGCATTCCTTCTCCATTCTGATCGCCTTCGCCACCCACCTCGGGTGGTTCGCTTCCGGCCACGAGCCACTATCCTATAACTCAAGGGGTCACGCGCCGCCGCGAGCGGCGGACTTACCTCATAAAACAAACGCTGGCGCGCATCATGGCGCGCGCTGAAGCTCAGGAGACAGGCGCAATGACGCTCATGGCTAGTGAATACACGGCAGCCCCTTACCGTCCCGTACGCTTTCCGGAACGGCGCCCGCTCGTCGAACGCCGCCCCGACGGCACGCTGATGCTGAGTTCCGCCAGCCAGCCCCCCGACATCGCACAGAACGGCTTCGCTGCCTTCATCCCCGAATGGGCCGAGCGCCGCGGCGACAGCCCGGCGTTCTGCGAACGGGATGAAAACGGCGCGTGGCGCTCGGTCAGTTGGCGCGAGCTATGGCGTCAACTGCAAACTGTCGCAGCCAGGTTGCTGGAAATGGGCCTCGGCCCGCAGCGTCCACTCGTCCTGCTCTCCGGTAATTCAATCGAACAGGCTGTCCTGCTGCTGGCGGCCGAGTACGTCGGCATTCCTGCCGCACCGGTATCGGCAGCCTATTCGACGCTCAGCCAAAACTTCGCCCGTCTGAAAGGCGTGCTCGAACTGGTGCCTCCTGAGGCCGTGTTCGTGCAGGACGGAACGCAGTTCGAACGCGCGCTCGCAATTCCAGAACTGGCAGCCATGCCCGTCATCGCCGTACGCAATGTCCAAGGCTCACAGCGTGCATGGGCCGACGTGCTTGCCGGTGACGTGACGCCGGCAAGCGTCGCCAGGGTTGCTGCCGCACACGCGGCCATTCGCCACGACGACACTGCCCGCATCCTCTTTACGTCGGGCTCGACCGGAGCGCCGAAAGGCGTGCCGCTCACCTATAGCAATTTCAAGGCGGTTGCCGCCTACTACGCGGACAACCTGGGTTGGCTGCGGGAATCCCAGCCGGTGTTTCTCGACTGGCTGCCATGGCACCATGGTCTCGGCGGGGTCCTGAACATCGGGCGCTCAGTCCAGTTCGGCGCGACGCACTATATCGACGACGGCCGGCCGCTGCCTGGTCTGATCGAGCGCACGGTACGCAACCTGCGTGAAGTCTCGCCCACCATCTTCACCAGCGTCCCCTCTGCATGGGCGGTGCTCGCGGGCGAACTCGAGCGCGATCCCGCGCTTGCCCGCAGCCTGTTTGCCAACGTGCAGTACTTCGGCTACGGCGGCGCAAGCCTGCCAACGGACGTGTGGCATCGCATCCAGCGCGTGGCCGTGGAGACGATCGGCAAGCGCGTTGTCTTCTCGACGGGCCTCGCCTGTACCGAGACGAGTGGAATGGGCACCTACTGCGGCTGGCCGAGCCCCGATCTCGGCAACATCGGCGGACCCGTACCCGGCTCGGAAGTGAAGCTCCTGCCGCTCGAAGGTGGCGATGGACGCTACGAAATCCGTATGCGCGGCGCGAATGTATTTGCCGGCTACATTGGCAACCCCGCGCTCACCGCCGCCGCTTTCGATGACGAAGGTTACTTCCGGCTCGGTGACGCGGTGCGCCTCGCGAATCCTGACGACCCAGGCCAGGGCCTGCTCTTCGCCGGACGGGTAGTCGAGGATTTCAAACTCACAAGCGGCACCTGGGTGCGAACCGGCGCCGTGCGGCTCGGCTTGCTCGACCTGTGTGCGCCCCTCGTCTCCGATGCCGTGATCTGCGGCCACGACCGTGAATTTCTGGCTGCGCTAGCCTGGCCGAATGTCGCCGCCTGCCGGCGTCTCGCCCCCGAACTCGCCGGGCTCGACACCGAGAGCCTGGTGCAGCACCCGGTCGTCGTCGCCGCGCTGCGCGAACGCCTCGCCGGTCGCACTGGCGGCGGCGCAAGCCTGACCATCGAACGCCTGATGCTGATGGCCGAGCCGCCTTCGATCGATGCCAATGAGATCGCCGAAAAAGGTTACGTCAACCAGGCCGTGACCCGCGCGCGCCGTGCGCACTTAATCGAACAGCTTTACAAAGCCGAACCTGCAGCACATATCGCCTGCATGCGATAACGCCACACATGGACTCACGCCGCATCCATTCCCAGGAATTTAGTTATGCAAATTACACGTACTGTTTTTCGTGACGATCATGAAATGCTGCGCACCACGGTGCGTCGCTTCCTCGAACGGGAATGCACGCCCAAACAGGCCGAGTGGGACAAGGCTGGCCGCGTCGACCGTGAAACGTGGCTAAAGGCGGGGCGCGAAGGTTTGTTGTGTCTCACGCTCCCAACGGAATACGGCGGTGGCGGCGGCGACTTCGGCCACGCAGCGATCCTCAATGAGGAAGTGAATCGCGCTGGTTTGAGTGGTCTTGGCTTCGGCGTGCACTCGGACGTCATCGCCCCGTATATCGCCCGCATCGGCGATGAGGAGCAAAAGCAGAAATGGCTGCCGAAGACCTGTACCGGCGAATCCATTCTCGCAATCGGCATGACCGAACCCGGCACCGGCAGTGATCTGAAGGCGATACGAACCACGGCGTTGCGCGACGGCGACGAGTACGTCATCAACGGCAGCAAGACTTTCATCAGCAATGGACTTAATGCCGACCTGATCGTCCTGGTCTGCAAGACCGACCCCAGCGCGGGCTCCAAAGGCGTCAGCCTGATCGTCGTCGAGGCGACCCGTGAGGGATTCCGCCGGGGCCGCAAGCTTGAAAAAGTCGGCATGCACTCGCAGGACACGGCCGAGCTATTCTTCGACAACGTGCGCGTACCGGTAAGCAATCGTCTCGGTGAAGAGGGCAAGGGCTTTGCCTATCTGATGGGCGAACTGCCGCAGGAGCGGCTCTCAATCGCCATCGGTGCTGCCGCAAAACTGGAAGCCTGCCTCGAGCACACGATCAACTATGTGAAGGACCGCAAGGCTTTCAATCAGACCGTCTGGGACTTCCAGAACACCAAATTCAAACTGGCTGACATCAAGGCGCAGGCAACCGCCGTGCGTGTACTGGTCGATCACTACCTCGCCGAACATGTGCGCCGGCGTCTCACGCTAGAAGAAGCGGCGATCGCCAAACTGTTCGCCACCGAATCGCTCGGCAAGGCGCTCGACGACATGGTGCAGCTGCATGGCGGCTACGGCTACATGCTGGAGTACCCCGTTGCCCGAGCGTTCGCCGACGCGCGCGTCAACCGTATCTATGGCGGCACGAGCGAGGTCATGCGCGAGCTCATCTCCCGCAAGCTGTAGTGCGAATTTCCCATACCAAGGAGCAATGATATGACTCGTAACGTCTTCGTCGCCGGCGTCGGCATGATTCCGTTCAAGAAGCCAGGCAGCAGCGATCCGTACGACGTGATGGGTGCGGGCGCCGTGCGCGAGGCGCTTGCCGATGCCGGCATCGATTACGCGGATGTACAGCAGGCCTACGCGGGCTATGTTTATGGCGACTCGACTTGCGGCCAGAAAGCGCTCTATCACGTGGGCATGACCGGCATTCCCGTTATCAACGTCAACAACAATTGCGCGACGGGATCGTCCGCGTTGTTCCTCGCGCGTCAGGCTGTGCAAAGCGGCGCGGTCGATTGTGCGCTCGCGGTGGGCTTCGAATTCATGCAGCCAGGCGCACTGTCGTCGAAGTGGAGCGACCGTGCGCCGGCGCTCGAACGTGCGCTGGATCTGGTCAATGAACTGGTCGATCGCACCGATCTGCCGAGCGCGATCCGCCAGTTCAGCGGCGCCGGTCGGGCCCACATGGAAAAGTACGGCACCAAACTCGAAACGTTCGCGAAGATTCGCGCGAAGGCGAGCCAGCATGCGGCACGCAATCCGCTGGCGGTGTTCCGCACCGTCGTGACGCCGGAAGAGGTGCTGGCCTCGCCGATGATCTGGGAAGGCGTGCTCACGCGTCTGATGGCCTGCCCGCCGACTTGCGGCGCAGCGGCGGCAATCGTGGTGTCGGAGGAATTCGCGCGCAAGCGTGGCTTGCGCACCAATGTGCTGATTGCCGGCCAATCCCTGAGCACCGACCTGCCGAGCACATACGACACGCGCGACATGATTCGCGTGGTCGGCTTCGACATGACGCGCTCGGGCGCGAAGCTCGCGTATGAGCAGGCCGGTGTCGGCCCGGAAGACATCGACGTGATCGAGCTGCACGACTGCTTCGCGCAGAACGAACTGTTGACCTACGAAGGCCTCGGTCTGTGCGGCGAAGGTGAAGCGGAGAAACTCGTCAACGACGGCGACAACACCTACGGCGGCAAGTGGGTGGTCAATCCGTCGGGCGGCCTGCTGTCGAAGGGGCATCCGCTCGGCGCGACCGGCCTCGCGCAGTGCTACGAACTCACCCATCAGCTGCGCGGCACTGCCGATCAACGTCAGGTCGAAGGCGCGAAGGTCGCGCTGGCACATAACCTGGGGCTCGGCGGCGCGTGCGTCACGACCATCTACAAAGCAGCGTGATGCGCCGCTTCCGACGGAGTGTTCGACATGATCGATAAAAAGCACATAGGCAAGGTCATTCCCGCGTTTCGCACCGTGGCCGAAGCGGGCCGGTTGCGCTTCTTCGCCAAGGCGACCGGCGAAACCAATCCGGTCTATTTCGATGAATCGGCGGCGCGCGACGCGGGCCACCCTAACCTGCCCTTGCCGCCCACCTTCCTGTTCTCACTGGAACTGGAGCAGCCGGACAGAAGCTGGCGCGACGAGATCGGCATTCAGGTCGCGCGCATCCTGCACGGCGAACAGTCGTTCACCTATCACCGGATGGCCTACGCCGGCGACGTGCTGCTCTTCGAATGCCACATCGCCGACATCTACGACAAGAAAGGTGGCGCACTCGATTTTGTGGTGCGCGAAACACGCGTGACTAACCAGAAAGGCGAGCATGTGGCCGATCTGCGCAGCGTGCTGGTACACCGCAACGGCTGAGGAGAGAGACGAATGAGCACATTGTTCGACGACGTCAAGGTAGGCGGCACGCTGCCACCGCTGACGCTCGCACCGATCGACCGCACGACGCTGGCGCTCTTTGCCGGCGCTTCGGGTGATCACAACGCAGTCCACATCGACCTCGACTTCGCGCGCCGCAGCGGCATGCCCGACGTATTCGCCCACGGCATGCTGTCGATGGCTTACCTGGGCCGGTTGCTGACCTGCTGGGCCGACCAGCGGCAACTGCGCCAATTCGGCGTCAGGTTCGTCGGCATCACCCACCTCGGACACCAGATCACCTGCAACGGGCGAGTAGTCGACAAGTTCGAGGCCGACGGCGAGCGGCGCGTGAAGGTGGAAATCCAGACCGTCAATCAATATGGCGAACCACGCGTCCTCGGCGACGCGGTAATCGCACTGTAATACCGTTCTATCAAGGAGAAAGAGACATGGGAAAGCTTGACGGCAAGGTGGCACTCGTCACCGGTTCCGGCCGCGGCATCGGCCGCGCGATCGCCGGGAAACTCGCGAGCGAAGGCGCGCGCCTCGTGATCAACGACCTCGACGCCGATCCGGCGCACGAAACGGTCGAGGTGCTGAAGAAAATGGGCGTGGAAGCAGTGGCGTGCCCTGGCAACGTGAGCGCGCCGGACTTCGCGGAGCGCTTCATCAACACGGCGATGAACACGTATAAGGGCATCGACATCATCGTCAACAATGCCGGCTATACGTGGGACGACGTGGTCCAGAAGATGACCGACGAGCAGTGGTACGCGATCATCGACTGCCACATGACGGCGCCATTCCGCATCCTGCGTGCGGCTTACCCGCACATCAAGGCGCTGCATGCCGCCGACAAGGAAGCCGGGCGCGACGTGTACCGCAAGATCGTCAACATCTCGTCGACGTCCGCACTCAACGGTAACGCCGGACAGATGAATTACTCGTCGGCCAAGGCCGGCGTGATCGGCATGACCCGCGCGCTCTCCCGCGAATGGGGACGCTTTAACGTCAACGTCAATTGCGTGGCGTTCGGTCTGATCCACACGCGCATGACCTCGGCGGATGCGAAGGCAGGGGCGACGGTCAAGATCGAAGGCCGGGATATCCGCGTCGGCCTGAATCCCGAAATGCTCAAGACGCATGCGCAGCGCAACCCCCTCGGTCGTGGGGGCACGCCGGAAGAAGCGGCAGGCGGCGTCTACCTGTTCTGCTCGCCCGAATCGAACTACATCACCGGCCAGACCATCGCGGTCGCAGGCAATTTACAGTAATCCAAGGGGTCCGGCCGAGTGCCGGACTTTTTTGCCGCCGGCATGCGTCGAAGCATTCGACCCATGCCGGTTCTTTTTTAAGCTGCAATCCGCGGGCTCCATCACCATGCAAAAGGGGCATCGCTGCGCGATGCAGCGACGCCCCCTTTCTCGACTACGCTCCGCTAGAACACGTCAGATCGCGTTCACCAACTCCGGCACCGCAGCAAAAAGATCGGCTTCCAGGCCGTAATCCGCGATGCTGAAAATCGGCGCTTCCGGGTCCTTGTTGATCGCGACGATCACCTTCGAATCCTTCATCCCGGCCAGATGCTGGATCGCGCCCGAGATGCCACACGCTACATAAAGTTGGGGCGCGACGATCTTGCCCGTCTGACCGACTTGCCAGTCGTTCGGCGCAAATCCCGCGTCGACCGCCGCGCGGCTCGCCCCAAGTGCCGCGCCGAGTTTGTCGGCGAGTGGTGTGAGGACTTCGGCAAATTTCTCGCTGCTGCCGAGCGCGCGGCCGCCGCTCACGATGATCTGAGCGTCGCTGAGTTCCGGCCGGTCATTCTTTGCCACCACGCGCTCCACGAAGGCGGACAGGCCACTGTCCGCTACCGCATCGACCGTTTCAATCTGCGCCGCGCCGCCTTCGGCCGCTACGGCGTCGAATCCCGTCACACGCACGGTAAGGACCTTCACCGGATCGCTGCTTTGCACCGTCACCAGCGCATTGCCCGCGTAGATCGGACGCTGGAACGTGTCCGGGCTCACCACACGAATAATGTCGGAGACCTGTGCCACGTCGAGCAGCGCGGCGACACGCGGCGCCACGTTCTTACCCGCGCTGGTGGCCGGGAACAGCACGTGCTCGTAGCCCGCGGCGAGCGCGACGACCTGAGCCGCGAGGTTTTCAGCGAGGCCGTTGGCGAGCTGCGGCGCGTCCGCATGCAATACACGCGCTACGCCTTTGATCGCGGCGGCGGCTTTTGCCGCGCCGGCTGCCTCGTGCCCGGCCACCAGCACGTGAACCTCGGCGCCGCATTGCAGCGCGGCCGCTACCGTATTTAGCGTGGCGGTTCGGATCGAAACGTGGTCGTGTTCAGCCACGACCAGCACTTGATTGGATGCAGTCATATTGATTCCCTCAGATCACTTTCGCTTCGTTCTTGAGCTTCGCGACCAGCGCCGCGACGTCGGGAACCTTCACGCCGGCGCTGCGCCCGGCCGGCTCCGTCGTGCTGAGCGCCTTCAGACGCGGCGCGACATCCACGCCCAGTTGTTCCGGCGTGACGACATCCAAAGGCTTTTTCTTCGCCTTCATGATGTTGGGCAGCGTCGCATAGCGCGGCTCGTTCAGGCGAAGGTCGCTCGTGACTACCGCCGGCAGCTTGAGCCGCAACGTCTCGAGTCCTCCATCGATTTCACGTGTGACAGTCGCGCAATCGTCGGACAGCTCGACCCTGCTCGCAAACGTGGCCTGCGCAAAACCAGCGAGCGCCGCCAGCATCTGCCCGGTCTGGTTGCAGTCGTTATCGATGGCCTGCTTGCCGAGAATCACCACTTGCGGTTGCTCCCTGTCGACCAGTGCCTTCAGCAGCTTCGCAACGGCGAGCGGTTGCAGCTCCGCATCGGTCTCGACCAGAATGCCGCGATCGGCGCCGATCGCCATCGCCGAGCGCAAGGTCTCCTGGCAGGCGTTCGTGCCGCACGACACTGCGATCACTTCGCTTACGACGCCCTTTTCTCTCAGACGCACCGCTTCCTCGACGGCGATTTCATCGAACGGATTGATGCTCATCTTGACGTTCGCCAACTCGACGCCCGAGCCATCCGACTTGACTCGGACCTTGACGTTGGAATCCACCACACGTTTTACCGCGACCAATACTTTCATCTGTTGTCTCCAAAACCGAAATTTCTTTTCTGACGACGTTTACGCTTCGGGCTGGTAACCCAAGCCGTGTTCACGCATACGCTCGACGGCGGCCTGGTCGAAGCCCCAGTCGCGCAAGGCGGTGAGGCCGTGTTCGCCGCGCTGCGGCGCCGGCTTCGCAATCACCGACGGTGTTGCGGAAAAACGCGGCGCAGGGGCCGGCTGGACCACACCGCCCACTTCGACAAAGCTGCCGCGAGCGCGATGCTGTGGATGGGCGGGCGCCTCGGAGAAACTCAGCACTGGCGCGACGCATGCGTCGCTGCCTTCGAATACCGCGCACCATTCGTCGCGCGTACGCGCGAGAAATGCCGCCGCAAATCGTTCGCGCAGCACGGGCCAGCCACTCCGATCGTGCTGTGCCGGCAGACCTGCATCCGCGAGACCGAGCTTCGACAGCAGCTCAGCGTAAAAGCGCGATTCGACCGCGCCGACCGCCATGTACCCGCCGTCTTTCGTACGGTAACTGTCGTACCAGGGCGTCCCGCCATCGAGCAGATTGCTGGCGCGTTCTTCCCGCCAGTTACCCGAAGCGAGCAGCCCCCAGATCACCGAGCCCAACTGCGCTGCGCCCTCGATCATCGCGGCATCGACGACCTGGCCCTCGCCGCCGCGCTGGACGTTGAACAATGCCGCCACCACGCCCAACGCCAGCAGCATGCCGCCACCGCCATAGTCGCCCACGAGATTCAACGGCGGCACGGGCGGCCCGTCGGCGCGGCCGATGCCCGACAGCACGCCGGACAGCGCGATGTAGTTGAGATCGTGACCGGCCCGCTCCGCGAGCGGCCCCGTTTGCCCCCAGCCGGTCATGCGGCCGTACACAAGCCGTGGATTGCGCGCCAAAGCGGCTTGCGGTCCAAGCCCGAGACGCTCCATCGTGCCGGGGCGGAAACCCTCGATCACGACATCGGCGCGCGACATCAGATCCAGTGCCGCCTCAACGGCCTGCGGTTGCTTCAGATCGAGCGTGACCGAACGGCGCCCCCGCCCCGTGACGTCCGCACGTTTGCCATTGGTCTTCGGCCCCAGGTCCTGGGGTGGAAGTGGCCGGTCGATACGCAAAACGTCCGCGCCCATGTCGGCGAGCAACATGGCGCCAAACGGCCCCGGGCCGATCGCCTCGAATTCCAGCACGCGAATACCGCTCAATACACCCATCGTCCCTCCACTGTCTTTTTCCATGACGGCGTGCGAGCACACCGCTATTAGTCGGCACCGGCCTTTGAACCGGGATTGCCCAAGTGGAAGTAAGCCAGAACAGGTGCAAAAGCGGACCACCCTGGCCGGGTGGCGAGGTGGCTTAATTGACGGCGCGCGGCCTGCCCAGCCCCGTGGAGAAACGGCGCCGCGTGCAGGACAGCGGTACCGGAGAGCGTGCGGATTCGGCGATCCGCGGCCGTTCTATCCCTTGAACAAGGGTGACCGTTTCTCAATGAATGCGGCGACAGCTTCACGATGATCGACCGTCTGATGCGAGAGCGCCTGATAAGCCGCCGACATTTCCAGCAGCGTGTCCAGACGGCAATGCATGCCTTCGCGCAACAAGCGCTTCGCAAGCCGAACCGCATGAGGCGGATTGGCGGCAATCGATCGTGCGAGTCCCTGCGCGGTCGCGAGCAGCGCATCGTGCGGCACGACGCGGGAAACCAGATTCCATTCAAGCGCCTGTTGCGCATCGATCATCTGGCCGGTGAAGGTCAACTCCGCGGCGCGCGACAAACCAATGATGCGCGGCAGCAGCCACGCACCGCCGTCGCCGGGAATGATGCCCAGCTTCACGAAGCTCTCGGCGAATTTGGCAAGCTCGGACGCGATGCGGATGTCGCACATGCAGGCGAGATCGAGGCCTGCGCCGATCGCCGCACCGTTCACCGCGGCGACGACCGGCACCTCCACATTGAACATCGCCAGCGGCAGTTGCTGAATGCCGCGCCGGTAGTCCTGGCGAATGTCCATACCCGGCATGCTGCCCGACGCATGCCGCTCCATATCGTGGATATTGCCGCCCGAGGAGAACGCCGTACCCGCGCCCGTCAGGATCACGGCGCGCACGGAACGGTCGGCTTCGATGCGTCCGATCGCCGTCAGAAACTCCTGCACCGCCGTGTTGCCGGTGAGCGGATTGCGCCGTTCCGGTTCGTTCATCGTCAGCGTGACGATGTGTTCGTCCTGTTCGTATTTCAGGAATTCGTTCATTGGATCTCTCAGGTTCTATGCTGCTGTAAAGGTTTTCCCTCTACGCCAGTGAGGCGCAGACCGACCCACCATTGTTTATTCGCCCATTCAGGCAGCCATGTCATACGGCGCAATTCGCGCGAAGTCCACGATCGTGGCATGCGCCTGCTTGAGAGCCGCGTTCCCCACCATGCGATTCCAGAACGCCTCCGAGCCATCCGCCATGCGCCATTCATGCAGCCTGCGCGTATAGAGTTGGAGATCGTATTCGGCGGTGACGCCGATCGCGCCATGCAGCGCATGCGCCGTCGACGCCACCAGCGGCACCGCCATGCTCGTACGCGCTTTGGCGATCGCCGTCGCGAGCCGTTCGGGGACGGCGCCTGCGCCGGAGAACGCCAGTTCGGAGGCGATGCCGGCCGACGCAACGTGCTGAGCCATCACGCTCAACTGATGCTGCACGGCCTGGAATTTGCCAATCGACTTGCCGAATTGCGAGCGATCATTGCAGTACCGCAAGGTCATGGCGAAGACGCGATCCATAGCGCCGGCGATAGCGGCCGCATGAATCGCCGCGCTGAAAAGCAGCACCTCGTCCCCATTCGAACCAAGCGGCGACGGCACGGCGTCGCGGCGCCAGCTGAGCGTGCCGCTTAAACTGCCGTGCACACCGCTTGCCTTGCGTTCGGCTCGCCTGGCATCAAGCAACAGCAGATCACCATCGACATTGGCCAACACGTAATCACAGGTCATGCCGAACGGCACCTGAGGCGCCTCCAATAAGCCGTCCTCGCGACGGCGGCAGGCACCCGCGAGTGTCGTCATGCCGGCAGGCGCCGCGACCCCGGTGTTGCGCAATAGCGGGCGTGCCGCAATACTTTGCGCAAGCGGCACGGGTACCGCATAGCGTCCAAAGGCCGAGAAAACCGGTGCGATTGCCGACAGCGGCAGTCCGGCGCCGCCCGCGCTCTCGGGCGTCAGCAACTCCAGAAATCCGGCTTCTTCCACTGCGTCCCAGATAGACGCGGGCGCGCCGCCGCTCTCGATCACGCGAACCGCTTCAGGTGTGGCGCGATCGCGCAGGATAGCTTCGATGGCTTCGGTAAACATGCAGGTCTCTTTGCTGGTCCAGATGGGTTAGCGCAAACCAAGGCCACGCGCGATCATGCCGCGCAGCACCTCACGCGTGCCGCCGCGCAGCGAGAAGGTCGGCGAGATCTGGCTGAGGTAGGCCACCGTGCGATAAAGCTCGGGGGCGATGGTCTGTGTGGGGTCCGCGCTGATCGCGGCTTCCAGTTGCACGGGAATAGCCTGTTCGAACTCAGTGCCGATGTCCTTGACGAGCGCCGCCTCGACGACCGGGCTTTCGCCGTGCGCGAGTCTCGCCGTGACCGCGATCGACAGGCAGCGCAGCGTGGCCAGTTGCGTCGCGAAGCTGCCGAGCAAGGCGAGTTCGGCGTCGTTCGCGCCGTGGCGCCGCAGATGCGCGCTCCAGCAGTCGAGCAGCACGACGCTTGAATAGAGCCGCTCCGGGCCGCTGCGTTCGAAAGCGAGTTCGGCCGTCACCTGCTGCCAGCCGGCGCCTTCGTCGCCGATCATTGCATCGTCGGCGAGAAAGACGTCCTCGAACGTCACTTCGGAGAAGTGGGCGTCACCGGTCAGATCCTCGATCGGCCGCACGGTCACGCCCGGCAGAGAGAGATCGACAATGAATTGCGACAAACCCTTCTGCCGATCTTCCGGCGCGCCTGACGAACGCACCAGCGCGATCATGTACTGGCAATGCTGCGCGTTGGTCGTCCAGATCTTGCGCCCCGTCAGACGCCAGCCGCCATCGCAGCGCACCGCACGCGTGCGCACGCTCGCGAGGTCGGAGCCTGAGTCGGGCTCGCTCATGCCGATGCAGAAAAACGCACTCGCGGCGCAGATGCGCGGCAGGTAGAAGTCCTTCTGCGCCTCGGTGCCGTAGCGCAGAATCAATGGACCGCTTTGACGGTCGGCAATCCAATGCGCGGCGACGGGCGCGCCCGCCGCCAACAGTTCTTCGACCAGCACGAAGCGACGGAACGCGTCCATGCCAGCGCCGCCGTAACTGGCCGGCAAGGTCAGTCCGATCCAGCCGCGCGCCGCGAGGCGTCGGCTGAAGTCCGCGTCGAAGCCCATCCACGAACGGGCCCGAACGTCGGCCGACGCCGGCGGAAGGTGTTCGTCGAGAAAATGCTTCACTTCCGCACGAAAGGTTTCCGCCTCGGCGGGAAGCGCCGTCAGGTGGAAAGCATCCAACAGGTTGTTCACGTCTCACTCCAGATTTTTTAGTCGCTTCAGTGCCACCGGTTATCAATCAGCGCGCTCCGCTCGCGCGCCATAGCGCTCACGCAATGCCTGCTTGTAGAGCTTGCCGGTAGGCAGCCGCGGCATCGCGTCGATGAAGTCGATCGAACGCGGCACCATGTAGCGCGCGACCCGCGTGCGCAGATAAGCCAACAGTTCTTCCACGACTGCGTCCGATGCCGCTATGCCTGGCGTCAGTTCAACAATCGCTTTGACCTGCTCGCCCATCTCCGCATCAGGCACGCCGATCACCGCCGCGTCCTGCACATCCGGATGCACGGCGAGCGCGTCCTCGATCGCTTGCGGATAGATGTTGACGCCGCCCGAGATGATCATGAACGCCTTGCGATCGGTCAGATACAGATAGCCGTCGCTATCGACATGACCGATATCGCCGACGGCCGTCCAAGCCGGATGGCGGGGATGTTGTGCGGCACGGGTCTTGTCCGGATCGTTGTGGTAGTGGAACGGCAACTGATCGCGTTCGAAATAGACGAGTCCGGTCTCGCCCACCGGCAACTCATTGCCTTCGTCGTCGCAGATATGAATGATGCCGAGCAACGCACGGCCAACTGACCCCGGATGCGCAAGCCACTCCTCGGTGTTGAGCGTGGTCACACCGTTGCCTTCAGTCGACGAGTAATACTCTTCGATAATCGGCCCCCACCAGTCGATCATCTGCCGCTTGGTCTCCTGCGGGCACGGTGCGGCAGCATGGATCGCCACCCGCTGGCTCGACAGGTCGAATGCATTGCGCACTGCCGGGCCGAGCTTGAGCAGCCGGATCAGCATGGTCGGCACCCATTGGCTATGCGTGACGCGATAGCGTTCGATCGCCAGCAGCGCGTCGAGCGGATCGAATTTCTCCATGAACACCACGGTGCCGCCGCCAAACTGCGTCTCGATCCCGTAGCCGAGCGGCGCCGTGTGATACAACGGCGCAGGGGACAGATACACGGTTTGCGCGTCGAAGCCATAGCGCTCGAATTGCGGACGGCGCGCGGAACCTGAGCCTTCGGTGACCCGGCCTTGCGGATGCGAGCGGATGATGCCCTTGGGGCGGCCGGTCGTTCCCGAGCTATAAATCATCATGGCGCCCAGCCATTCGTCGTCAAGGCGCATCGCGGGGTATCGAGCCGTGAGGGCTTCGTAGCTGTCCCAGCCGCGGATGGTGCCGTCCACCATCAGCCGCGAGCGGCACGTCGGCATCACGCTGGTCAGTTCGGCCGCAAGCTCACGCATCGCATACGAACTGACCACCACCTGGGCATTGCTGTCCTCGACAATACCGGCCGCTTCCCGCGCGGTCAGGAACCGGTTGACCGGGGTGATCATCAGACCCGAACGCAGCGCTGCCCAACACACCTCGAAGCAGCGCATGTTGTTCTCGAGCAGCATCGCGATATGGTCGCCGCGCCGTAGCCCCGCCGCGTAGAGACATTGCGCGAAGCGATTGGAGCGCTCGTCGAGTTCGCGATAGGTCAGGACGTCGCCGCTCGTGCTGTTGATCGCAGCGGGCTTGTCCGGCGTCAATGCGGCGTGGTCGCCGAGGTACTTCGGGGTTCCGCTCACGCACACTCTCCTTTCTTGCAAAGCTGTTGCATGGGGAAACCTCGGTTCTGTCTGCTGTGCGTTTTAGCGGGAGCACGCCGAGCCCGACGTCCAGTGTGCGTCGCGCAGTGCGGACGACTCAGTGTTTGCCGTACAGCGTGACCACACATGCGCCGCCAAGGCCGAGGTTGTGTTGAAGCGCAAGCTTTGCGCCTTGCAGCTGGCGCTGATCGGCAGTGCCGCGCAACTGGTGCGTCAGCTCATAGCATTGCGCGAGTCCCGTCGCGCCCAATGGATGCCCCTTGGAAAGCAGGCCGCCCGACGGATTGACCACCACTTTCCCGCCATACGTGTTGTCGCCGTCACTCACGAACTTCTCCGCACCGCCTTCCGGACAGAACCCGAGCGATTCGTAGCAAATGACTTCGTTGTGCGCGAAACAGTCGTGCAGTTCGCACACGTCGATGTCCTCCGGTCCGATGCCGGCTTTTTCGTAGACCTTGTTCGCGGCCGAGCGCGTCATGTGCGTGCCGACGTAGTTGAGCATCGACGGCGGATCGAACGATGCCGGCGGATCGGTGGTCAGCGACTGCGCGACGATCTGCACATCCGTGCGCAAGTTGTGCTTCTTCGCGAACTTCTCGGAAACGAGGATCGCCGCCGCGCCGCCGCACGTGGGCGGACAGGCCATCAAACGTGTCATCACGCCAGGCATCAGCACCGTGTCGTTCATCACGTCTTCGGTCGTCACCTGTTTGCGAAACAGCGCCAGCGGGTTGTTCGCCGCGTGACGGCTCGCCTTGGCGCGCACCGCGGCGAAGGTTTCCATACGCGTGCCGTAGCGCTGCATGTGTTCGCGGCCCGCGCCGCCGAACGTGCGCAGCGCCTGCGGCAAATGCGCGAGGTCCGCGGTGAGGCCGTGCATGATCGGCACGAACCGCGCGCGCGTCACCGGCCGGTCGTCCCAATGCGACTTCAACGCGCCCGCCTGCATCTGCTCGAAACCTAGCGCCAGTACACAGTCGGCATCGCCGGTGGCGATCGCCTGGCGTGCGAGATAGAGCGCGGTCGACCCCGTCGAGCAATTGTTATTGACGTTGACGATCGGGATGCCCGTCATGCCCACTTCGTACAGTGCGGTTTGACCGCACGTGGAGTCTCCGTAGACGTAGCCTGCGAACGCCTGCTGCACGAGGTCGTATGCAATGCCCGCGTCGGCCAGCGCGCGGCGGGTCGCCTCAGCGCCCATCTCCGTGTAGCTCTGGCTCGCGCCCGGTTTGGCGAACTGAATCATTCCGACGCCTGCCACCAGTACTTTTTCGCTCATGATGCTTCCTCAAAAGATAGGGAGACTTACAGCTTGCGCGAGATCAGATCCCGCAGCACCTCGCTGGTCCCGCCGAAGATGCGCGTCACGCGCATGTCGGCAAAGGCGCGGGCAATCGGATACTCCAGCATGTAGCCGTAACCGCCATGCAGCTGGACCATTTCATCGATGCACTTCCACATCGCTTCGGTCGCGAACAGCTTGGCGATGGCCGCTTCCTGCAGCGTGAGCTTGCGCTCCATATGCTCGCGGATGTAGTAGTCGACCAGCGTACGGACCGCAACGGCTTGCGCCTTCACATCGGCCAGCTTGAATTTGGTGTTCTGGAAGTCCCACACTGTCTGATTGAAAGCGCGGCGGTCCTTCACGTATTGCAACGTCAGTTCGAGTTGCCGTTCCAGCTTCGCGGCGCAATACACCGCGATGATCAGACGCTCCTGCGGCAGTTCTTCCATCAGGTGGATGAAGCCGCCGTTCTCATTGCCGATCAGGTTGCCGACGGGTACACGCACGTTGTCGAAGAAGAGTTCGGCGGTATCGGCCGCGGCCTGCCCCACTTTCTCGAGCTTGCGGCCGCGGCGAAAACCCTCGCGATCGGTTTCGACCATGATGAGACTCACGCCCTTCGCACCCGCCGCTGGGTCGGTCTTGCAGACCACCACCACCATGTCGCAATTGAGACCGTTCGAGATGAAGGTCTTGCTGCCGTTGATGACGTAGTCGTCGCCATCGCGTACCGCGGTGGTACGGATCGACTTCAGATCGGAGCCGGTGCCGGGTTCCGTCATGGCGATCGCAAGGACCTTCTCGCCGCGGCAGATCGGCGGCAGCCAGTTGCGTTTCTGTTCTTCCGTGCCAAGCCGCACGATGTAGGGCGCGGTGATATCGGAGTGCACGGAATAGCTGAAGCCCGAGACGCCCGCACGATGCAGCTCTTCCGCGACGATCGCCGAATGGCCGAAATCGCCGCCTCCGCCGCCGTATTCTTCCGGCACGGTCACACACAGCAGACCTTCACGACCGGCCTTCAGCCAGGTTTCGCGATCGACACAGCCGGCCTCGTCCCACTGAGCCTGACGCGGCAGACACTCGCGCTCGAAGAATCGCCGCGCGGTTTCACGCAGCATCTCGTGATCCTCGCGATAGACATTACGCTTGACTTCCACCGCACGCTCCTCATCGATTAAATGCGTTGGCAGCGCGGACCGGGTTTATCGGCCGGCTGCTTCCATGAATGCATTGTGCGCGGAGGTAAGGGCGAAGAAGCCTACCCTTGTGGAGTGGGATGGGTAGACGGATGGTCTCGCGAGCGAGTGAGCGAGAAAGCGGCTATCGTGCGCCTGCGTCGCGCATCCTTGCGACAGCGCCATCACGGCCGGTCACTTCCAGCTTTCTGTAGATGTTCTTCAGGTGCCACTTCACGGTATCGAGCGATACGTCCATGACGCGTGCGATTTTCTTGTTGGGCAGCGCAAGCGCGAGCAGACCCAGCACTTCGTTTTCGCGTTCGCTGAGCGACTGGATCGGCACATGCATCGCAGCCGTTTGGGGCTCGATAGGCGCCGTCGCCGCGCCGGCATCGATCAGCCGCTGTGCGTAGAAGGCCAGCACGGGATCGAAGCCCGGTTCCAGCGGCAGCGCGTCGAGGATTTGCCGACATTCGCCGAGTTCGTCCAGCAGGCTGCGCATCAGCCCCAACCGGTGGCCTATACGCAAGGCCTCCACCAGATGCTCATGTGCCGCTCTATCGTTGTGGCGTCCCTTCTCGGCAATCGCCATCTGCAAACGCAGTGCGGCTACGCGGCACCAGCGTCCGCCCGCTTCGGACAGCGCACTGAGTGGCTTCAGCCGGTTCATCGCGCCGTCGAAATCGTTCAGATGCAGACACATGCGAATGCGTGCGAGATCAGCACAGACCCTGATTTCCCACGCCGTGCTACGTACCGCGCCGGCATAACGCGCCGCCAGCGCTTCGCAGCGCAACAACGCCGCCTCGGCTTCATCCAGACTGCCTTCTTCCAGCAGCCAGCGTGCGCGCAAACAGAGTGCATTGGCGAGGAGACGGTCCACACCATGACGCTTCGCGTGGTCTTCGAGCCGTTCGAGGCAGTCGCGCGCCTCGAGCCGACGGCCGGCGGACCAGTGCGCGCTGGCGAGCACCACCAGGGCCCGCAAGACAGTGTCAGGAATCGACACACGCTCAAGGACGTCGATGCGTTCGTCCAGCAGCCTGCGTGAAACGTCGACATCGTTCAGTTCGTAAAGCGCCTCGCCGAGCAACGCCGCAGCCATACACGCAATGCCGACGTAGGCCGGTCCCTGCTTCTCTGCTTGCGCCAGCACGTCGCAGAAAACCCGTTCGGCGAGCAGCACCTGCCCCTCGGCGGCATGCGTCATACCGCTCATGCAACGACCGAGCAGGATGCCGCGCGGCGCACCGCCATGCGGCGCCCCCTCCTCCAGAACCTTGCGGGCCTGTTCATATTCACCACGATGGATGAACATCCACGAGAGGATATTGCCGCGACCTACGCGGGTGAAATCGTCCGCGTCTGGCGGGACGCGCTGCAGTTCCGGCAATAGCGCCACGACCGAATCCGTATCGTCGCGCTGTAGCGCCAGGCCGCCGCGAAGCAGCGCGAGCGCGTAGCGCTGACGCGGATCCGGGCGCTCGCTACGCGCTGCGATCTGCTGAATGCTTTGCATGAGCGCGTCGGTTTCACCCGCGTACATTTGCAGGTAGGCCGTGATCACGCGCAGATCGAAGCGTCCCGCAATCTGCACCGGAGGCAGCCGGCGTACGAGGCCCGCAAGCTGCCGGAGTTCGCCTCGCGCGAGCAGATCGTGCGCGCACCCTTCCACGAGGTCCGCGGCAGCCTGTGCATTGTCTGCCAGGACGGCATGATGCACGGCTTCGTCGACATAACCTTGTGCACTGAGCCACTGCCAGGCCGCCGCGTGCAGTTCGCGCAATTCCGCAGCCGGCAGTTCGGCGACCCGGCGCTGCAGGACCTCCCGCAGCAGAGGATGCAGGCGATACCAGGTTTCGCCGTCCTGCCCCACACCCATCTGGGTGATGAACAGGTTGTCTTCTTCCAGTCGGCTGAGCGTGGAGGCGACGTCTCCAACGGTGCCCGGATGCCACATCAAGCTTTCACAGAGGCGCGCGCAAAATCGTTCGCACAACGCCGCGCGAGTAAGCAGAAGCAGATCGTCGGGGGCGAGGCGCACCAGCACCTCGCGTTCGAAGTAGCGGGCGAAGGTTTCGGCATCGCGCACCGTCGCAGGCGCGAAAGCCGCGCCTTTCCGGGTTTTCAGGTCGATCGCGAACAATTGCAGGCCTGCTACCCAGCCGTCCGTCAGTTCATGGACGACCTGCGCGTCCCGCTTTGCAATGTCACCGAGTTGCTCGCGCAAGAACCGCTCTGACTCTTCAGCCGAAAAACGCAGATCCTGTCGATCGAGTTCCGTCGCCAAACCCTGTGAGCGCAGACGTGCCAGCGAGACGGGCAGTGCCCGCCGCGAAGCCAGCACCACGTGAAGCTGCGGCGGCGCGTAGTCGAGCAGCCAGCGCAACGCCTCGAGAATCCGGGCGTTCTGGAGGTAATGAACGTCGTCGAGCATCAGGACCAGCTCGCGCTTGCGGCGAGCAATGCCGCGAACGAGCGTGATCACCCAATGCTCGACCGCGCTCTCGTCGCTTTCGCGGCCGACCAGCAGTTCCGCTTCGCGCGCGATCGCCGGATCCACGGTAGCCAGGCTTGCGAGCAGACCGTGAAAGAACGCCGTCAGGTCGTCGTCCTCGGGCGCGAGCGAAAGCCAGGCCACGTCGAAGTCCAGCGTCAGCATGGCCTGCCTCAGGGCCAGCATCGTGCTGGTTTTGGCGCTTCCGGCGGGTCCCTGAATCACCACGCAGCGCTGCCGCCGCGCTTCGAGCAGCCGCGCCATCAAGGCTTCGCGTGGCATGAGTTGCCGTGCACCACGAGGCGGAATCAGCCTCGTGCCCGTCACCGCCTCGAAAGCCAGTCTGGGCGAGACGCGCACGTCTACTGAATGTTCACCGGAATCGGACATGCTGGGAAAACTGAAGAGACCAAAGGACGTGTGCAAAGGCAGGCGACCTATGCCGTCACCACGGAACGCATTGGGTCCGAGTATAAGATTGCAACACCACATCCCGGTGCAATCTGACGGCCACCCACCCGATGCGGGTGGGTACTATCCCCATGCGTATCCTCTGGCCCCACAATCCCACCGTCGAATCCGAAGCGGAAAGCCGGGCACTCTCTTCTGGCTAGAACCGGTATCCCAGTCCAACAAAGACGATCACCGGATCCGCCGTGATGCGCGTCTTGTTGGACAACACCGTCTGGCCGTTGGCAGCCACCGCATTGACCGTCGCATTTGTCTTGAGTGACAGATAGGTCACCGACGCAGTCGCGTACCAGTTCTTGCTGATGTTGTAAGACGCGCCCGCGACAAAAGCGGGATTCCATGACGGACTGAGCGATGCCGTCACCTGTCCGCCCGGTCCCGCAATCTGCTGCAACGCGCCACCGAATGTCGAATTGAGATTGGTATGCGAGAACCAGGTGTAGTTCACGCCGACACCGACGAACGGGCGCAGCTTCGCCTGCGCGTCGAAGAAGAAATACTTCAGGAACAGAATGGGTGACCACGAACGGGTGGTAGCGAGTGGCTGCAGATTTCCCAGATTGAGCGATGGCCCGCCTGCACCGAATGGTGTGGCGTTGCCCTGCGCAAAGAGCTGGAGCTTGGGTGGTATGCCCGCCGCCAGGTCAACGGCAATATTGTCCGTGACGAAATACGTGTTCGAGAGCTCCAGGGTGAACGTGTTATGTATCTGACCACCCGTGCCCGTTGACGTGAATGTGCCCAAAGCCGAACTGCTCTGCAACGAAGTTGCGGAAGACGGGGCAAAGTCGAGCCAAACGCCACCCACGCTGGTTATGAGACTGCCGGCACTCTGCGCCATCGCGTTGCTGGTACATATCGCGCCTGGTATTAACACAAGGCATGCAAGTTTTTTAAACATATCCCCTCCACTTTATTTCGTATTGCATATCAATGGTTTTACATCGACACCGGTTCTCGCGGCACCTCTTGTATCGCCGCTCAGAACTGCTCGATTGGGAGACTCGCCCCGCCCGACGCCCCGCTGCGAATCGCTTCCAGAAGCGCATTCGCTTTGGGCAGGATCTTGTCGGCGTAAAAGCGCGCAGTGGCAAGCTTGGTGCGATGAAAGTCCGGGTCCTCATTCGCCGCGCTTTTTTCTGACGCAACGAGCGCTGCACGCCCCATCTGCCAGCCGCCGCACACGTAGCCGGTGAGCATCAGGTAATCGACCGAACTGGTAAGCGCTGCATCGGGCTGAGTCGCCAAGGCTTGCAGCATCCAGGCGGTGGCATCTTCAAGCGCCTCTACACCGGCCGCGAGCGCCGCCCCCACGGACGCCACTTGCGTATCCGTGCTGCGCGCGAGCTCCAGCGCGGTCTCACGTATCTCCGCAACAAGTTCAGCCATCCCCGCGCCTTTGTCTGACGCGAGCTTGCGACCGGCAAGGTCAGCAGCCTGAATGCCTGTCGTGCCCTCGTAGATCGGCGCGATCCGTGCGTCGCGCAGAAACTGGCATGCACCCGTCTCTTCGATGTAACCCATCCCGCCATGCACCTGCACACCCGTCGACGCGATCTCGACGCCCAGCTCCGTGCACCATGCCTTCAACACGGGGATCAAAAGATCGACACGCACCTGCCGACGTGCGCGCTCACCGGCGTCCGGGTCACGATGCGCGCGGTCCATGTCCGCGGCCATCACGTACGCGAAGGCACGCATCGCTTCGACCTGGGACTTCATCGTCATCAACATGCGCCGCACATCCGGGTGATGGATGATGGCCACGGCGCCACCCGATTTGCTGGACGCGAGCCGTCCCTGGATGCGTTCCTTCGCGTATTCGCGGGCCTGCTGATAAGCGCGTTCCGCGATCGCGAGCCCCTGGATACCCACCTTTTGCCGTGCCTCGTTCATCATCGTGAACATATGCGCGAGGCCTTTGTTCTCCTGCCCCACCAGATAGCCAATCGCCCCGCCCTGATCGCCGAAGCTCATCACGCAGGTCGGACTCGCGTGAATGCCGAGTTTGTGTTCGAGGGACACGCAGTGCACGTCGTTGCGCGCGCCCGGCGATCCATCGGCGTTGAGGAGGAATTTCGGCACGAGGAACAGCGAGATGCCGCGCACGCCTTCGGGCGCGTCGGGCGTGCGCGCCAGCACGAGGTGAATCACGTTATCCGTCATGTCGTGATCGCCCCACGTGATGAAGATCTTCTGGCCGGAGAGGCGATAGTGATCCCCATCAGGTACAGCCTTGCTGCGCACGGCGGCGAGGTCCGAACCGGCTTGCGGCTCGGTCAGGTTCATCGTGCCGGTCCACTCGCCGCTGACCATCTTCGGCAGATAACCTGCCTTTAACTCGTCCGAACCATGCTGGCGCAACGCCTCGGTGGCGCCGGCGGTCAACAGCGGACACAGCGCGAACGCCATGTTGGACGAGTTCCACATTTCCACGGTCGCCGCCTGCAGGAGTTCGGGCAAGCCCTGGCCGCCGAACTCGGGGTCGCCGCTCAGGCCGCCCCAACCGCCGGCAACGAACTGCCCGTAGGCAGCCGGGAAACCGTCGGCGGCCACCACGCCATCAGGCGCCAGCCGCGCGCCCTGTTCGTCGCCCGGCTTGTTGAGCGGCGCAAGCACTTCAGTCGCAAGCCTTGCGGCCTCCTCGAGTACCGCCTCGGCAAGTTCCGGGGTCGCCTCCTCGTAGCCCGGCAGCGAAGACAACTCGCCGAGTTCTGCCAGTTCCGTCATCACGAAACGCATGTCGCGCAACGGCGCAATATAAGTGCTCATCATGTGCTCCCGCATTAATCCTGTTGTAATTTGTCCAGTTCGCGGGACAACTCCGGCAAGACCTTAAAGAGGTCGCCCACGATCCAGTAATCGGCAACCTGAAAAATCGGCGCCTCCTCGTCCTTATTGATCGCGACGATCACCTTCGAGTCCTTCATCCCGGCCAGATGCTGGATCGCACCGGAGATGCCGACCGCGATATACAACTGCGGAGCGATGACCTTGCCGGTCTGACCCACCTGATAATCGTTGGGCGCGAAGCCGGCATCGACCGCAGCGCGCGACGCGCCGACCGCCGCGTTGAGCTTGTTGGCAATGTCATCGATCAGCGCGAAGTTTTCGCCGGAACCCATGCCGCGGCCGCCAGAGATCACGCGTTGCGCGGACGTCAGCTCCGGGCGTTCCGAACGGGTGAGCTGGTGACTCACGAAACGCGAGCCTGGCACCGCAGCGGCGGGCTCCAACGCTTCGATGGCGGCGGTGCCCCCTTCGGCGGGCGCGGCCGCGAAGGCCGTCGTTCGAACGGTAATCACCTTGATCGGGTCGGCGCTTCGCACCTTTGCCAGCACGTTGCCCGCATAGATGGGGCGTACGAACGTATCGGCGGAATCGACGGCAATGATCTCGGAGATCTGCGCCACGTCGAGCAACGCGGCCACGCGCGGCATCACGTTCTTCGCGGTCGTGGTGGTGGGTGCGATCACGTGGCTATAGTCAGCGGCAATCTTCACGACGAGCGCCGCCAGATTCTCGGCCAGCGCATGGCCGTAGTGCGCAGCGTCGGCGCAACGAACTCGCGTGACGCCGGCAATACGGGCCGCCTGTTCGGCGACTGCAGCGCTTTGCGAGCCGGCCACGAGAACATGAATGTCGTCGCCGAGTCGGGCGGCGGCGGCGACGGCATTCAGGGTCGCTGTCTTGAGCGCCTGATTGTCGTGCTCAGCAATAACGAGTACGGGCATTTTTCTCCCCTTGTGGGTTAGATGACGTGGGCGACGTTATGCAGCTTGTCGACCAGTTCGGCTGCATCGGCGACGCGAATGCCTGCCTCGCGTTTGGCGGGCTCTGTGAGCCCGAGCGTGGTTAGCCTCGGCTTGACGTCGACACCGAGCGCGTCCGGCGTCACCACATCGAGCGGCTTTTTCTTCGCTTTCATGATGTTGGGCAGCGTGGCGTAGCGCGGCGTGTTCAAGCGGAGATCGGCGGTAATGACTGCCGGCAGATCGACTTCGATCGTTTCGAGGCCGCCGTCGATCTCGCGCGTGATCGTGGCCTTGCCCGCTTCGATCGCGACCTTCGAAGCGAAGGTCGCCTGCGGCCAGCCGAGCAGCGCCGCGAGCATCTGGCCGACCTGGTTCGAGTCATCGTCGATCGCCTGCTTGCCGAGCAACACCAGTTGCGGTTGCTCCTTATCCACTAGCGCCTTCAGCAACTTCGCGACCGCAAGCGGCTGCAACTCCGCGTCCGTGTCGACGAGGATGGCGCGGTCGGCGCCCGTCGCCAGCGCGGTGCGCAGTGTTTCCTGGCACGCCTGTACGCCGCACGAAACCGCGATCACCTCGGTCACGACGCCGGCTTCCTTGAGGCGCACGGCCTCCTCAACACTGATTTCGTCGAATGGGTTCATCGAGAGCTTCACGTTGGCGATATCGACAGCACTGCCGTCGGCCTTTACGCGGACCCTCACATTCGCGTCGACGACGCGTTTGACAGGAACAAGTACTTTCATTGCCTACTCCATCTGAAAATTGCTTAAGGTTTGCCGCGCACCGTCACACCGTCACGGGGTCTCAGCGAACACGCTGTTACGCTGGCCGTCGAACATGTCGACCAGATAGCGTTCAAGCGGTTTTTCCGACGCTGTCTTCGGGATCTCGGGCACCACCTGCAACCAGGAGATGACCGAACTCGCTTCCAGCTTCGTGCGGCATGCGCGGAATATCTGCTGCGGGTCGAAACGGGCCGCGTCCTTGGGCACCACCGCCGCGACCACATCCTTTTCGCCGGGCGCGCCCGACGCGGCCTTCACGCCGTACACGTAGACGTCTTCGACCAGACCGGATTCGGCGATCACTTTCTCGATCGGCGCCGGATTGATGAACTCGCCGTTGTGGCGAATGCCGCCACCTTTGCGGTATTCGAAGAAGAGCCAACCGTTCTCGTCTTCGCGTACAACGTCGCCCATGTACAGCCAGCCGTCCCTGCACTTCTTCGCCGACGCTTCCGGATTGCCGAAGTATTCGACCTTGAACGGCGAGCCATCCGCTGGACGGAACAGCAGTTCGCCGGGCACGCCGGGAGCGCAGTCGTTGCCGTCGTCGTCGACAATGCGGTGCCTGAGAATCGGCGCCGGCTTGCCGATGCTGCCCACCGGGCCGGCGCCGAGCGGCTTGACCGTGATGCCGCCTTCCGCCGCGCCGTAGAACTCGACGATCTGCACGCCGAAGCGCTGCTCGAAGGCCTTCCAGATCGCCGCGGGCATCCCCGCGGAAATCACGAAGCGCACGGGGTTGTCCGCGTCATCGGGCTTGTTCGGCTCGCTGTAGACCGCCGTGGTCATGCCACCAAGCAGCGTGAACGTCGTACAGCGGTACTTGCGGGTGATGTCCCACAGACGCGACTTCGTAAAGCGGCGCGACAGCACGGCGCGCATGCCGGCGGTGAGCGAGGCGCCCAGCGTCACGATCTGCGCATTGGCATGCGTGAGCGACAGTCCCGAATACGGCCGGTCGCCAGACACGTAGCCAAACAGCGCCGACACCGCCGCCGAGGTGCCGCAATAGCGGCGGTGCGTCATGACAATGCCCTTCGGATCGCCCGTGGTGCCGGACGTGAAAATCAACTGCATCGCGCTGTCGGGATCGCGGGCCACGATCGGCAATTCGGGCACGTGCTTCGGCAGCAACGCGCGGTACGACGACACGCCGGGGAAATCGGTGAGCGGCTTCGCTCCCTCGTCCGTTTCGAGCCCGATCACCCAGGACAGTTGCGGGAGCGAAGCGCGCACGGCAAGCAGGTTGTCGAGCGCATAGTCAGCGGCGATAACGCCACGGCAGCCCGGACTGTCGAGCATGAAGGCGAGCTTCTCGCCGCGTGCGCGTGGATCGATCGGCACGAACACCGTGCCCGAGATCGACGCCGCGACCATCGCGTCGATAAACTCCGCGTGATTGGCCATCAGCAGCGCGAAGTGCTCGCCGGGTTGCAGACCCTGATCGATCAAGACCTGCGCGAGCCGCTGGCCGTTCTCCCACAGTTGCCGGTAGGTGCGCACCTCATCGGGCCGCACGCCGGCGCCTTCGACGGTCAGCACGTCGAGATCCGGCATGGTCTCGACGCGGTTGGCGAGCAACGCGGCCAACGTGGTTTCGGGTGTGGTGCTCATGGCGCCCTCTCTCCTTGCAGATGCGGTTCGGTCTTGCGCGTGTGCGGAATCTGTCGCGGCTTGACGTGCGGCTTCAAGCGCGTTCTCATGATTCGGCCTCAACGCCCGAGAATCGTGATGCTGGCAACGGCCTCTTCCACGCCGCACAGTCCGCCGCCGTTCTCCGCGATCGCGATGCGCGCGCCCTCGACCTGCCGAGCGCCCGTTTCACCGCGCAACTGGGTCACCAGTTCGTAAAGCTGGCCGAGTCCTGTCGCACCGATCGGATGCCCCTTCGATTCGAGACCGCCCGACGGATTGATCGGAATCCGCCCGCCGATCGTCGTCTCGCCTCGTTCCGCGGCCACTCCGCCCATGCCCGGCTCACACAATCCGAGCACTTCGGACTGGATGATTTCGCCTATCGCCGTCGCGTCATGGACCTCGGCGACCGAGACATCCTGCGGCGCGACGCCCGCCTGCTCATACGCGCGCAACGAGCCCTGCCGGACCAGATGCCGGTCGAGCGCCGTGGCCGGCCGGTCGCTGCCGGTTTGCAGCACGGACGCCAGCACACGAATGGCGCGCGAGCGCCGCCCACCTAACAGCGCGAGGCCGGCTTCGCTGCACACGATCGCCGCGGCCGCGCCATCGCTGACGGGCGAACACATCGGCAGGGTGAGCGGATAGGTGATCGGCGGTGCGCCGAGAATCTCGTCGATCGAGTAAGCCTGCCGGTACTGCGCGAGCGGGTTGTGAACCGAATGTCCGTGGTTCTTGGCCGACACGGCGGCAAACTGCCGCTGAGTGGTGCCGAATTCGCGCATGTGCATCCGGCCCATCGACGCATAGATATCCATGAACACGCTGTACGGTTTCGTCGAGACGCTGCCGGCCGGCGGCTCGATGCCCTCGCCCATCTCGAGCAGCCGACGCTTGCCGTTCTCGGTGTCATGCACGTCCCACGCACCGTCGAAGGCGCTGAAGGTGCGCGCCTTGTCCGTCGAGAACATCTTCTCGGCGCCCACCGCGAGCACGATGTCGGCAGCACCGGCCTTCACGTAGTTCACCGCGAGGTGAAACGCGGTGCTCGCGCTCGCGCAGGCGTTCTCGACGTTGATCACCGCGACCTTGTCGATGCCCATCGCCCGCAGCGCAAGCTGGCCGCGAATCATGTGCTGGCCTTCCATGTGCCCCTGCGTGGAGTTGCCAAAAAACGCGCCCTGCAACTGCGACTTGTCACAGCCTGCGTCCGCGAGCGCGTCTTCCACTGCCGCGCGCGTGAGCTGCTTCACGCTGGTTTCCAGATGCTTGCCGAAGGGCGTCATGCCGACGCCCGCGATATACACTTCGTTACCCATGTCGATTCTCCATCGCCAGGAGGCGCGCGCCACACGTCATAAGCCACAAGTCGCCGGCGCGAGCCGTCCGATTCGTCGTCAAACGCTCTTGACCTCATAGGCGAGGTAACCTTCCTCGGCCTGCGCGGCGACCAGGTTGCGCGCGCCGAACGCCTGCGCCGGCGAAACGAAACCTGTTGCGTGCAATTGCCCGCGCAGCACGCGTCGCGCCGCCTCCGCACCGAGCACGCCGGTTTGCGCATAGGGCGAATTGCCCCGCAGAATCACGCTGACGGAATTCGTATTGCCGCGCCCCTGGCACGACAACGTGCAGCGATTCACGTCCGGGTTTTCGCGCGGGGGTTCGACCTGCGTCACGGCCTTGCCCCACTCATTGGTGACTTCTTCCTGTTTGGCGGGATCGAGGTGGCGGCACTCTTCCTCGAACTTCTTCAGCAGGCCGACCACCGCGAGAAAGCGCTCCTGATTTCTGAACGACACGAGCGTCTGGCAATTGCGCACGCGCGGGTCGTCCTGGTACCAGACCGGCTCGCCGCCGCCGCTCCATGGCAATGCATTCAGCAACATGTGCTCACCCGGCACGTGAACCTGATACGGCGTTGCCCATGGCCACTGCATCAGTTGCTTGTTGCGCAGGTAGAACTGCGGTTGCGTGCACATCCGCAGAAACGACATCGTCGACGCGACGCTCACTTCCGAGTCGCCGAGATAGAGCACGTCGAGCGTGTCGATGCCCGGGGTCTCGAGTGCGATCTCCGCCGCGAGATTGCCTTCGGCCCACATGTACGAATTGCCGGGGCACAGCGCCAAACCCCGGGCCGCGAAGGCTTCGCCATACGTGCGCTTCAACAGCGACATCCAGTCGGTTTCACCGGTGGTGTCGAAGTAGTTGCAACCGGCGGCGAGACTCGCTTCGACCACCGGGCGCCCGAGTTGCATGAACGGCCCGACGATATTGATCACCACCTTCTTGCCCTTGAAGAATTCGGTGAGCGCGCCTGTTTCGTGCTGAACCGCCACGCACTGATAGTCGTGTCCGGCGAGTTCGGGCACCTTCGCGAGCTCCTCTTCCAGCCGCTCCTTGCTGCGCCCGGCGGCAATGAACGGAATACCGCGTTCGGCGAGCTTCCATGCCGTGAGCTTGCCCGTGTAGCCACTCGCTCCATAGAGGACCACTTCGTATTTTGTTGCCATTTCGTCGTCTCCTTCAGGTTGTCATCGGATTGCTTGGGCGCGCGGTGCCGTTCAAAGCAGCTCGGGATCGATCAGGTAGTAGCCACCCTTGATCGCCAGCACTTCGTTGCAGCCGTCCTCGATCATCGACGCGCGTGCGTCGCGCCAGATCTTTTCGATCGGATACTCGCGTGTGAGCCCGTTGCCGCAGAAGATCTGCAGCGCGTCGTTGGCGACTTCGAACGCGGTCTGGGTCGCGGTGACCTTCGCCGTCATTGCCGCGTGCAGTGAAGGCTGCGCCGCGGTGAAGTTGTAATGCACGACACGCTGCGCGAGCGCGCGGGCGGCTTCGACCTTGCGGAACATATGAAAGAGCCGCGACGCGACCGACTGATGGCGGATGATCGGCAAACCACCCTGCTTGCGTTCATGTGCGTAAGCGAGCGCGAGCTCGAACGCGGCGCGCGCGGTGCCGGCAAACACGTTGGCCATGATCGCGTTGGCGAACGTGTGGACCGCGTAGACCGCGTCGACGTACTGGTCGGGGCCGGCGAGGAGGTGCTCCTTCGACAACGTGACGTTCTCGAAGAACAGTTCGCCCTGGTTGAGCGCGCGCTGGCCGATCTTGTCGAGCGGCTTGCCGCGCGAGACGCCTTTGGCGTCGAGCGGCACGATCACCACCGCGCCGCGTTTCGTGTCGGCGCCGTTGCCGCTGTCCGCCGCGCAATAGAGAATGCAGACGTCGGCGGCGATACCGTTCGACACCCACGCCGACTTCTGCCCGTTGATGATCACCTCGTCGCCGCGCAGCGTCGCCACGCAGTTAGGGCGGCCGTATGAGCCCTGCGGATGAAAAATCATGCCGTTCGCGTCGAGCATGTCGGACCCGTGATCCGGTTCCGTGATGGCCCAGCAGCCGAGCTTCGCGTCCGGTGTGAGCGCACGGCAAAACGGGTTGCCGGACACCGCGCTCATCAGTGCGGGCAGCAGGCCTGCGCCGTAGGTGATCGCGAGTCCCGAATCGCCCCAGCCGAGTTCTTCGAACAGGATGCTCATCGTCGTCGCCCGTTCGGCGGGTTCGAGCTCGAGCAGTCCGTCGACACCAAAACCCAGCCCGACAAACTTGTCGCGCGCCTCCCAATAGGGCGAGCCCTGGGCGATCACCTCCTCGGGCGTCATGCGATCGAGCTTGACGCCGATCGGACGCATGACCTCTTCTGCGTATCGATGCACGCTTTGTTGGACCATCTGGTTCATCTCGGAGAGTTCGGGCTGCGCGCCGAGCGGGCCGAGTTTGTGCGCTGCAATGTGATTCGTTGCGGTTGACATGTCTCCTCCTTCGAGGTGGTTGGGCGTATGATTTCTATGGAATCCATGGTGTCCCGGCGCGAGCCCATGCAACATCCCCCTTACAGGGGAACGCGATTGCATGGAGGGGGAATGGCAGCCAGGGTCAACCCGAACGCCCGGAGCAATTAATGCACGTGATAGAAGCGCCGTCCCCGATCAGGCCGCCTCTCTTCCTCGCAACCAAGGTGTTTCCGCCGCGCCTGCCCACCGGATTGATAGATCGGCCGCGCCTGCTCTCTCTTGCAGGAAAGGCGGAATACAAACGGCTCACGGTCATCAAGGCGCCCGCCGGCTTTGGCAAGACATCGCTAGCGCTCACGTGGCTCAACGGGCTGAATGCAAGCGGCGCCTATGTCGCGTGGCTCTCGCTCGACACGGAAGATGACGAGCCCGCGTGCTTCTTCCATCATCTGGCGCAGGCATTGCGCAATGCGTGCGCAAGCGTCGGTGTGTCCGCGGTCAGCCTGACAACCGAGGCGTCACTCGTGCCGGCGCATTCAGTCGTGTCGACGCTGATCAACGAACTCGTCGACGTCGACGACGAGGTCTACCTGTTCGTCGACGACTATCACCTGATCAGCCTGCCCGCCATTCACGACGCCATGTCGTACTTCATCGTGAATGCACCGTCGAACGTACATGTCGTGGTCTGCACGCGCACCGATCCACCGCTGCCGCTCGCCAACCTGAGAGCGGGCAACGACCTGCTGGAAATCGATGCGTCGACACTGCGTTTCAACTTCGACGAAACGCGCAGCTTTGTCGAACACGAATGCCCAGGCGAGTCGCGCGCTGCCCGCGTCAAGTCGCTATTCGCGAGCACGGAAGGCTGGGCGGCGGCGCTGCGCATTTCGGCCTCGGTGCTATCGCGTGACGAAGGCAAACCGGATTGGGACGTGAGCGCGCCGTCCGGCGCGTCCCGGCCGTTCGCCGCTTACCTTGAAGACATGCTGAAGCGTTTGCCCGCCGAGATGGTCGAGTTCATGCAGCGCACGTCGATACTCGACCGCCTGACGGCGCCGCTATGCGAAGCGGTGACCGGCATGGCGGCGGCACAAGGCATGCTGGACACGATCTCCGCACGCCAGTTGCTGCTCGAACCGCTCGATATCGATGGACGCTGGTTCCGCTATCACCATCTCATGGGCGAGTATCTGCATCGGCGGGTCGAAACCCGGCATCCCGATCAGGTGGTGGGCCTGCATCGTCGTGCGTGCCAGTGGTACGCCAAAGAGGCGCGGTGGACAGACGCGGTCAAGCACGCGATCGCCGCGGGCGATACGGAAGACGCCGTCTCCCTGATGGCTCACTGCGCGATGGCGCTCGTCACGAAGGGCGACCTGCTCACGCTGCTCGGCTGGCAACGGCAATTCCCGGCGCATCTGATGCGCGGGCAGGTCACGATCACGCTCGCGATCGCGTGGGGTATGGCGCTGGCGATGCGTTTTGACGAAGCGCTCGCGATACTCGATGAGATCGAGCGCGACACGGGTACGGGCTCGGGCGACGCCGCCGACAACATCCGCTGGGAGTGCCGGGCGATCCGCTCGGTGGTGGCCGCGCTGCAAGACGACGCGCCGCGCGCGCTGGCGATCGCACAGGCGTGCCTTGAACGGTCGTCGACAGACAGTTGGACCACCAACGTCGTCTCCAACGTCGTGCGCTTCGCGCACTGGAAAGCGGGCAACCTGCAAGCGCTGTACGCGACACCGTGGATCCCCTATTCGCTCGAGGAAGACCAGCGCAACGTGTTCGCCTCGGTCTACCGGCTATGCCTGCTCGGCCATGCGGAGATGCAGCAGATGCACTTCGCGCTCGCCGAGCGTTATTTCACCGAGTCGATCCAGCTCGCCGAGCGCCATGCCGGTCCGAAATCCATCTCGGCCGCGTTGTGCGCGCCCATGATTGCGCAGATCTGGTACGAGCAGGGGCGGCTCGACGAGGCGGAAGCGTTACTCGTCGATCTCATGCCGGTGATCGACCTGGCAGTGCTGCTCGATAGCACCTTGATCGCTTACCGCGTGCTGGTACGGATCGCTATCGCACGTTCCGACGCCGAGCGGGCCTATGCGCTGCTCGATCAGGCACAGGCTCTGGGATACGCACGCCGCTGGGACCGGCTGATTGCCGGCGTTCTCGTCGAGCGCGGGCGGCTCTATCTGGCTGAAGGCAGGGTGACGGAAGCGTCGGCCTGTGTCGTGCAACTGGATCAGCTGGCAGGCGCCCATTGCCCCGCGGAGCATGCCGTCTCGCCGGAGATCGAAACCTACCGCGCGATTGCGGTGGCCTGGGTGGCGATGGCCGAAAACCGGACAGAGGAAGCCCTAGTGGCGTTGACATCCGCTTTGCAAAGCGTCGAAAGCCGGCACGGCGACTATCTCGCGCTGCGCTTGCGCACCGTGATCGCGCTCGTCTGGTTGCGCGCGAACAACCAGACCCGCGCCGTCGAAATCTTTCGCGAAGTCCTGAGCGCCAATAGCGGTATCTACCGCTCGATTCTCGACCAGGGGCCCGAAATCGGACCGCTCCTGCAGGCGGTTCGCGACGACACGCGTTCCACCCCGCAGACGAAGGAGATCGTCGCTTACATCGATCGCCTGCTAGACGGCTGGCGAGCGCTCTACGAGCCCGTCACGCCCAGGCGCGACATGGAACGGGAGCCGTTGAGCGCACGGGAGCGCAGCATCGTCGAGCTGATTGCCCAGGGGCAGTCGAACAAGGAGATCGCGCGCACCTTGGGGATTGCACCTGAAACCGTTAAGACTCATGTCAAGAACGTCTTCGTGAAACTCGACGTCGACAAGCGCGCACACGCGGTTTCGCGCGCGCAGGCACTGGGCCTGGTTGCGACCGGCTAGCGCACGCCTTACCGCATGACGACAAGCGTGGTGGCGTGAATCAGCACGCCGACGATGCCGCCTACGAATGTGCCGTTGATCCGGACATACTGAAGATCACGGCCGATTTCCGCCTCGAGCTTCCGGCTCACTTCATCTGAGTTCCAGCCTTTTACGACCTCGGTGATCAACGCGGAGAGCTGGCGCCCATAGCGCACGACGAGTTCGCGCGCGAGCGCGAGCCACCATGCGTTCAGTTTGTGTTGAACCGCGGGTTCACGGCTGATCCGCTTGCCGAGCGAAGCCAGCATGCTCGTCATGGCGTCGCGCACGGCCGATTGCTCGCGACTGAGATCGGCGATCACACGCATGCGCAAACGCTCCAGCAGCGCGCGATGGTGGTCTGCATGTCTGAAATAACGGATGCAGTCACGCATCAGCGACTTGCCGAAACGGCGGTGCACAGCCGATGTTTGCAATTGCACGCTCAGCCCCTCCAGGGCCTCATCGAATTGGTGACGCAGTTCATGATCTGGATTCGCCGCCACTTCACGGAGGAGCGCAACGATGCCTTCGATAAATTTACTGACGATATACGTATCAAGCTGCGCAGGCGTGTATCTCGAGGCCTCGCTGAATTTGGCCTTGATCATTCCGACATTCGCCGTGAGCCATTTCTCCAGCACTTCGAGTCCGCGAAGCAGCCAAGGCTGATGCCGCTCGCCTTCAGTGAGTACTTTGATGACGTCGCCCGCTACGCGGGATACGTCGAGCGTACGCAACTGCGGTATCACCAGACGGTCGAAAAACCACTGGGCATCCGCTTCGTCAATGCCGTCGAGCAATCCCGTCACGGCATCCGCAACGATATCGGCCACCCCGCGGCTATTCGCCGGCTGCTCCAGCCACCAGGCAAGCGCGTGTGCGGCATCGTGGCCGCTCAGCCTGTCGACGATGAGTTCCGGCGTCAGAAAATTTTCTTCGACGAACTTGCCGAGGCTCTCGGCGATACGCTGCTGGTTTTGCGGAATGATCGCCGTATGCGGGATCCGCAGACCCAAAGGACGACGGAACAGCGCGACGACTGCGTACCAGTCCGCGATCGCGCCGACGGTACCGGCCTCCGCAAACGCGCGCGGCCACGCAAGCCATGCATGGTCAGCCTGCCAGGCAACACACGCGAACAGCAACACAATCATGCAGACGAGCAGGCAGGTCGCCGTTCGCCGCATGCGCTTCAAGCCGCTTGCCTTGCTGTCTTCGTGTGCATTCGCAATGGCCGCCCGCGCGCCATCGCCATCGCTACCACGCGCAGAGAAACTCAACTCGCCCCCTGCCGGAGAAACCTGCGCACCACCGGCGCGACTTCACTCGCGCGCGAGATGAGAAACAGGTGACCGTCATCGATCACATAGAGCGTCGCATTTGGGATACGGGCTGCGAGAATCTTGGCGTTGGTGAGCGGCACAATCGGGTCGTCGTTGCCGTGCATGACCAGGGTCGTCTGACGCAACGCACCGAGCCACAGCAGACTGCTCCAGCCCGTAGCGGCCAGCAGTTGATAGAGGTAGCCGCGGCCGCGCGGCGGCTGAATATGCCGGCTATGCGCCTTCAGCAACGACGGATCGCGTCGGTAAGCGCCCCCGTAGATATCCGCGCCTACCTGTTGCAGGTAGGTGGGATCGGTATAGCGGCGCGGCCCGAGCAGCTTTGACAATACCGATAGTTTGCCCGGCACCATGATGACGCCGGGTGAGGTTGCCGCGAGAATCAGCCTGCGGCAGCGCCCCGGATACAGATGCGCGAACTGCTGCGCCAGCGCGCCGCCCCACGATACGCCGAGCACATCGACGGCCCCCTCATAGCCGAGCCGGGTCAGCAGCTTGTCCGCCAGCACGGACAACGTCGAAAAGCGATACGGCACGACCGGCGCGGGCGAGCTGCCGACGCCGGGAACGTCGAAGATGATGACGCTCACGTCTTCGAGCGCCGTGACGAACGGCTCCACCAGTTCGAGGTTGGCGCCGATGCCGTTGAAGATAAGGAGCGGCGGCGAAGCATCGCTGCCGCGCCACGTTGCGACACGCAGTGTCTGACCGTCCAGATCGATCATCTGGATTTCCATGCTGCAAAGAGACTCGGGATTCGTGTGCATTTTCTGTTTCCGGATCATCTTCTGAAAGGACGCTTCATTCGACGCGTCGGCATGCCGCATGGGCGCTGTCGTATGACTTCTTCGGCATTACTTCTTCGGCTGCAGGAGCGTTTTTAGTTCCTCGACGTGCTCGGCAGCGCGCTTGGTGACCACGGCGACACTGTCCGCCTGCGCACGGTATGCGGTGTCCGCGAGTTCCTGCATGTCCACCAGCGCCTTGTGCAGTGCCTGCTGCACCACTTCACCCGTGTTGGCCGCCGGCTGGGCTCCCGACTGGGCAACGCGGGTGACGAGCGACTGCACTTCGGTCAACGTCGTGCGGAGGATCTCCGACTGCTTCTGAGCGAGCGACTGCACGCCTGCCAGCGCGGTCGTGTTGGCTTCGACGATCGCCTCGACGTCCTTGCGGCGCGACTCGAGGAGTGCGCCCACGTCGACGCCGGGCAGCTTGAACTGTCCAATGACCTTTTTATACTCGGCGAAAATGCTATTGAAATTGGTTGAATCCATCATCGATACTCCATTGAAACTACGTTAAGAAAATGTTGACTACTGTGCGGTCAGTGAGTGCGCCGATACATGTGCCTTAGTGCCTTATGCTTCCATGACATACGTTCCCGGCGCCTTCACGCCCACGGGGTGCTGCTTGTTGCCTAATTTCGCCGGGGCGGCGCGCCGCTCGCCGGAATGACCGGCGAGCCACGTGCGCCAATCTGTCCACCACGATTCCTTTTCCGCCTGCGCATTGGCAAGCCATGCGTCGGCAGTGGCGGGCAAATCGGTATTGAGGAAGAACTTCGCTTTTGGATTGCCCGGCGGGTTGATCAGGCTCTGGATATGACCGCTCGAACTCAGCACGAAGCGCGTCTTGCCGCCGAACGTGCGCGCCGTGTTGTACACGCCCTTCCACGGCGTGATGTGATCGGTCATACCGGCGACGACGTATTTGTCGCACGTCACTTCGGACAGATCGATCGGCGTACCCAGGACCGTCAGCGCGCGAGGCTTGCTGAACAGATTGCCCGTGAAGATATCGAGCAGTTGCCCATGCATCGCCGCGGGCAGCCGGGTCGCGTCGTTGTTCCAATAGAGAATGTCGAAAGCGGGTGGCGTTTTGCCGAGCAGATAGTTATTGACCCAGTAGTTCCAGACGAGATCATTGGGTCGCATCCACGCGAACACGCGGCCCATTTCTTCGCCGGCGAGCACGCCCTTCGATGTGCTGTTCTGCTTCGCGGCCGCGATGGCCTCCGGCGTCGCGAAGAGACCGAGCTGCGAGTCAGCCGTGTTGTCCAGCACCGCGACCATCAGCGTGGCCGCGTTGACGCTCGTGTCGCCACGGCTCGCGAGGTGGCCGAGGAGCGCGGAAATCGTCATCGCACCCGAGCAGGCGCCGTGCAGGTTGACGTCGTCGCTGCCGGTAATGTCGCGCACGGCCGTGATCGCTTCGAGGAGCGCCGTCACATAGGTATCGAGGTCCCAGTGACTCTGCGCCACGGTGGGATTGCGCCAACTCACCATGAACACCTGGAACTCGCTCTTCACCAGGTAGTCGACGATGCTCTTGCCTTCGGACAGGTCGAACACGTAGAACTTGTTGATCTGGGGCGGCACGATGAGCTGCGGGCGAGCATACACATGCTCCGTCGCCGGCGTGTACTGGATCAGCTCGAGCACCTCATTGCGAAAGACCACCGAGCCCGGCGACGTGCCGAGATTTTCGCCCACCTTGAACGCCGACTTGTCGACTTGCGCGGGCATCCCCTGGTTCTGCAGCATGTCCGTCACGAGGTTCCGCATGCCGCCAAGCAGGCTGGCGCCGCCCGAATCGATGATTTTCTTGAGTGCAGCCGGATTGCCGAGCAGCGTGTTCGTCGGCGACAGCGCGTCGGTGAAGAGCGACAGGACGAACTGCGCGCGTTCCTTGCTCTTCGGGTCGAGCGCGGAGCGGTCGACGAACCCTGTCAACGCGCTGCGCCACGCCACGTAAGTTTGCAGCGTCATGCGGTAAAGCGAATTCGTCTGCCATGCCGGATCGGTGAAGCGCTTGTCGCCCTGCGGCGGCGTACCGTCCGCACTGCCGCCAAGCACAGCGATCAGGTCGCGGACAAGCGCCGCCTCCTGCTCCATGAGCAACGCCGGTTGCCGCAGCGCCTGGGTGCCGATCTGCTGCGCGGTTGCCATAATGTCTCGCGGCCGCAGTCCCACGAACGGATTCGGTCCGAGCATGCCTTCCGCGGCAGACGCCGCAAGGTCGTTCGTCTGCTCGCTGCGTGCCTTGCTTTCGTCATTTGCCGCCATCTTGCTGCTCCTCAACCATCTCTGTCCGTTTCGTCAACAGCGCTGCTTACGCTTGCGAGACCAGCATCGCCAATGTCTCGGCAATGAGCGCCGGCTTCTCCTCGCCCTCGATCTGCAGTTCGTTCATCGTCTTCACGATGATCCGGCCGCCGCCCTTCTTTTCCACCGAAATCAGCGTCACGCGGTTTCGCACCCGCCCTCCCGCTTTCACCGGTGTCATGAAGCGCACCTTGTCCAGCCCGTAGTTCAGTCCAGCCGATGCGTCCCCAGGAATGAGTCCGATCTCGATTGCAAGCGACGCCAGTAGCGACAGCGTCAGATAGCCGTGCGCGATCGTGCCGCCGAACGGGCTTTCGCGTTTCGCGCGCTCGGGATCCACGTGAATCCACTGCCTGTCGCCGGTGCATGCCGCGAAGGCGTCGATCCGTGCCTGATCGACGACAACCCAGTCCGACACGCCCAGTTCGCGGCCAACGAAGTCGTCGATCGTGGCGACGCTATATCCTTTGATGCTCATCGTGTTTGCTCCTTGCGACGGGTCAGGCGAATTGCTCGCGCAACCACTTCTTGTTCATCTTGCCGACGCTCGTCTTCTGCAGCGCGTCAACGAACTTGACGATCTGCGGCACCGCGTACTTCGAGATTCGTCCGGTTCTGGTGAATCCCATGACGTGCGCTTTGACGTCGTCTTCGGTAACTGCAGCGCCCGCCTTCAGAACCACTAGCGCAACCGGCCGTTCGCCCCATTTCTCGTCCTTGATCCCGATCACCGCGACTTCCGAGACATCCGGGTGCAGCGAAATCAGGCTTTCGATTTCGAGCGAAGAGATCCACTCGCCGCCGGATTTGATGACGTCCTTGATACGGTCCGTGATCTGGATGTTGCCGGTCGCGTCGATGTTCGCGATGTCCTGGGTATGCAGGTATCCGCCGGTCCAGAGTTGCGCGGACGCATCCGGATTGTTCAGATAGCCCTGCGTCAGCCACGGCGCACGCACAACGATCTCGCCGTAGGCCCGGCCGTCGTGCGCGATGTCTTCCATGTCCTCGTTGACGATGCGCAAGTCGACGAGCGGAACCGGGAAGCCGGTCTTGCAGCGCAGGCGTACCTCTTCTTCGAGATCGAGCGGCCCGGTGTCAGGCGGGAGTTGCGCGAGGCTCAACACAGGACAGGTCTCGGACATGCCATAGCCGGTAAAGATATCGATACCGCGGTCGAGCGCGGCGCGCGCGAGACCATGCGGTAACGCGCCGCCGCCGATGATCACTTTCCATTTGCTGAAGTCCGCGTGCTTCGCGTCATCGCAGGAGAGCAGCATGTGCAGGATCGTGCTGACGCAGTGCGAAAACGTGACGCCTTCTTCGCGGATCAGTTGCACGAGACGATCAGGCACATAGCGGCCCGGATAGACCTGCTTCACGCCCATCACCGTCGCGATGTAGGGCATGCCCCATGCGTGCACATGAAACATCGGCGTGAGCGGCATATAGACGTCGCCGCGATGAAAGCGCTGGCCCGATACCGGGCTCGACAGCGCCCCCATCAAGGTAATGGTGTGCAGAACCAGCTGGCGGTGCGAGAAGTACACGCCCTTGGGCAGGCCGGTGGTTCCTGTCGTGTAGAAGGTGGTCGCCCGGGTGTTCTCGTCGAAGTCGGGGAAATCGTAGCTCGTCGCGCTTGCAGCAAGCATCGCCTCGTATTCGGTGGCGAATGCAATGGTGTGCGCGCTCGCTTCACTGCCCGGCTCGTCGATCCACACGAAAGTGCGGACCGTTTCAAGCTGATCCTTGATCGCTTCGACCACGGGCAGGAAATCGGTGTGGACGAACAGCACCTCTGCGCCCGAGTGGTTGATCGTGTAGGCGATCTCCGCCTCCGACAACCTCACGTTGACCGTCTGAAGCACGGCGCCCATCATCGGAACCGCAAAGTACGACTCCAGATAGCGGTGGCTATCCCAGTCCATGACGGCCACGGTGCTGCCATGCCGCACGCCGAGCTCGTGAAGGCCATTGGCGAGCCGCGCAATGCGTTCTCTCAGCGTGGTATAGGTCATCCGCAGCTGGCCGCGGTACACGATTTCCTGATCCGGCGCCTGAACGAACGGCGTGTGCAGCAGTTGCTTGATCAGCAGCGGATAGGCATAAGGGGATGGCGTCGATCCCTGCACGGCGTCCTGCATCTACGTCTCCTCAAGTCGAGAAATGGATCGGGCTGACACAGGTCAGTCGGTGCTTGTCGCGCACGGTGGCATCCCGAGTGAAGTCATCATCGGGTGTTTGCCAAGGGGGAGCCATCCCCCGAACAGGGGAACTGTCAGGAAGTGGCCGCGGAACAAGGGCCGCGGCGCGGGGACGGCCGTTGAGGCCGGGCTAAGGGGGGGCCGCCAGGGTAAGCTGTGCCTTTCGCAAGTTTTCGCAAGTTTTCGCAAGTTTTCGCTAGTTCTCGCAAAAAGGGGCAAACCAGATGCGGCGTGTCGTCTTCAATCAGAAGGGTGGCGTGGGCAAATCGACCATCGTATGCAACCTGGCGGCGATCAGCGCCAGCGAGGGCATGCGCACCCTGGTCATCGATCTCGACCCTCAGGGCAATTCCAGCCAATACCTTCTCGGCGAGCAGGCGAGCGGGCTCAAGCCGAGCGTGGCGGACTTCTTCGAAACGGCCCTGAGTTTCAGCTTCAAGCCGACACCAGTCTCGACCTTCATCCATCCCACGCCGTTCGAGAACCTCGATGTGATGCCCTCTCATCCGGAGCTTGACGCTTTGCACGGCAAGCTCGAATCCCGCTACAAAATCTACAAGCTACGCGACGCCCTGAATGAACTGGATGATGCGTACGACGCGATTTATATCGACACGCCGCCGGCCCTGAATTTCTATACCCGCTCCGCATTGATTGCGGTCGAACGCTGCCTGATCCCATTCGACTGTGACGATTTTTCTCGTCGCGCGCTCTATACGCTGCTCGACAACGTTAAGGAAATTCAGCAGGACCATAATTCCGATCTGGAAGTCGAAGGGATTGTGATCAACCAGTTTCAGCCGCGCGCGAGCTTGCCTCTCCAGCTGGTTGAGGAACTGGTCAGCGAGGGCTTGCCGGTGCTGGAGTCACGACTGTCTTCTTCCGTGAGGATTCGCGAATCGCATCAGCATGCCAAGCCGATGGTTCACCTCGATCCACGGCATAAGCTTGCTCTGGAATTCATGGCATTGCATCGCGAACTGGTTGGGGAAGCCTGAGCGCCGTTATTAAGCAATGCTATCCAGCATGTCCAGCAACGCATTGCCATCGACAGGTTTGCGGAAGAAACCTAATGCGCCTCTGCGCAGATAGTAGTCTTCCGTATGCTGGCTCGGTTTGCCCGTGATAATGATGACCGGCGTGGCTGCGCCTGAATGAACCGTTCTATCGAGCACCTGAATGCCGTCAATGGGCCGCATTCCCAGATCGGTAATGACGCATACCAGACCCGCGTAGCCATCGGCAAAAAAATCCAGAGCGGATTCGTAGGCCCGTGTTCCGTACCCGCCGGAAGCCAGCAGGTTCGCCAGAGACGTCAGTACGCGTCGGTCATCATCAATCACGGCCACGGTTCGAACCGGAGGCGTGGACATTTTTTTTCTCCGGTCATCGAGTCCAACACCGAATTGGCGTTGGCGTCAGGCGCAGAAAGTGGTTATGGGCGACGTCTCGAGCTGCAGTTTGCCCGCCTGCCTGACCAGCGTGGCAAACGAATCCGCTCGCATCTTTCTCATGATGTGGCCGCGATGGACCTGCACCGTGTATTCGGTAATCCCAAGTACTGCCGCCGCCTGCTTGTTGAGCAGGCCGCTGGCGAGTAAAGGCAAGAGCTCCTGCTCACGCGGCGTGAGCGTTTGATAAAGCGCATGGAGCATCGCCGCATCGTCCGCCTCCTTGCGAAGAACGTGCGCCCTTTCGAGCGCCGCAGCAACCACGCGCATCAACTCGTCTTCATCGAGGGGCTTGGTGAGGAAATCAACCGCCCCGCCCTTCATGGCGAGCACCGTGGAAGGCACATCGCCCTTTCCAGTAATGAAAATGACGGGAATCTGCGAGTCCCTGACGAGCTTCTGAACTTCCAGCCCACTCATGCCAGGCATTCGCAAATCCAGAATCAGACATGAAACAATATTCTGACGCGGTGTTTCCAGAAACTCCGCGCCGGAATCGAATGCGCGGGCATCTCTTCCGTTTGCACGCAGCAGCGAGGTGAGTGCTTCACGCACCCGCCTGTCGTCGTCGACCACATACACCACCTCACTTGCGGATTTCATGCGCCTTCTCCGTTGCCGGGTCAAAACCCGGCCTGACGTCGGCACGGACGGTCAACGATAATCTCGTTGAATGTTGTTCTTACGTGGTCCTGCCGACAAAAAATTATAGCCGCCGGAATCGTCGCCCGGAAGGATAGGCAGCCGTGTTCTGCATTACATAAATATGTAATATCACGGCCTGATATGAAGCAGTAGGCTGGGAAGATGTCTGGATACAGCGCGTTGCTATCAGGCCAAAGCGAGACCGAAGCCGGTCACGCTGATTGCCGGAGGCGGCCGGGGATACCCTCAGCTATCGTCAACGTGAAATTGCGTTCGATCTCTCAATCGGAAGGCTGAAACTGAAGGTCACGCCGCGGGACACATTGCGCACAGCCCCAATCCGGCCCGCGTGTGCTTCCACGATTGACTTGCAGATTGCCAAACCCATGCCCATGCCTGTTTTCTTCGTGGTAAAAAACGGCTCGAATATCTTCTCGAAGTTCACCCGCCCCGCACCGTGATCTTCCACATCGACCACAACATTGCCGGCATCGCGACGTGAGCGGATCACCAGCAGCCTCGGTCGTTCCTCCGTTGCCGCTAACGCTTCGATTGCGTTGCGCACAAGATTGACGATCACCTGTTGAATCTGAACCGCATCCGCGCTGATCTTCGACACGTCTTCGCCGAGAATTGTCTCGAGCGAAACCGCGTTGTGCTGGATGTCGTCAGCCATCAGCGTGCACACCTGAAGAATCAGCTTGTTGACATCGAGATCAACCTTTTGCGGAGCCGTATGCCTGAAAAGAGCGCGAATGCGGCTTACCACGTCTGCCGCGGCATTCGCGTCGCGCACAACCTGCTCGGCCGAGTATCGGGCTTCGTCGAGCTTGGGCGGCGTTGCAGCGAGCCATCGCACGCAGGCCTGCCCATGCGCCACGATGGCCTGGAGCGGCTGGTTGAGTTCGTGGGCAATGGAAGCGGAGAGTTCAGCCACAGCCGCGAGCCGCGACGCCTGCGCCAGCCTCTCCTGTGCGTCGCGCAAGGCCTTCGATAATTCCGCGCCGTCATCGATATCGACATCGAGGCCGAAGAACTTCATCACTTGCGCGCCGCCCCCTTCGGTACCGCGGTGCTCCCGAACCTGCTCGACGTCGAGCCTTGAGAGCAGATCTGGCTCGGCCAATAACTGCTCGAGGAGTGCGACGAGATGATGCCGCACGCTCTCGGAACGGCGTGCGCCTTCCTCGATTGCAACGGCAAGTTCC
The DNA here is from genome assembly GCF_046026675.1 of Paraburkholderia sediminicola. GTDB lineage: Bacteria > Pseudomonadota > Gammaproteobacteria > Burkholderiales > Burkholderiaceae > Paraburkholderia > Paraburkholderia sediminicola_F. Next base: position 2,481,177 of record NZ_JAQQEY010000001.1, read on the forward strand.
GCCCACCGCGGCTGCCGGTATTGCTCACCCAGATAGGTCCGCACAATAGTCTGCGCAATGAAATCGAAGTGATCAAGCAGATACAGCGAGACGTCGGCCAGAAGCTCTTTGGCAATACGCTCGTCCAACTCGCCGAGCGCAATGTAGGTGCTCCAGATTTCCCGCAACCCGAGGCGCAATGCCTGCAAATGGCTCTGCAGCGGCACACGTTGATGTTCACGTCGCTGGCTGATTTCCCGAAACACGTCCATGTCCTGCGCCGAGGGGAGTTCGCCCGACAACAGCGTCTCGAACCAGACTTTGGCCGACAGCTCGACCGATTCGCGAACGTCCCGTTGCGCCGACGGTACCAGCAACCTGTATCCGTCCATCTGCGTCAGTATCGCCAGCGTACGCTCGACGACATGCGTCAGATCAGCTGCGATCGAAACGGTCTTTTCCCGCAAGTAATCGCTGATTCTTGGAACATTGGCTAACACGGATAGACACCCATCAATAACGGACGCACGATTTCGAAAGACAAGGAGCGCCGAAGCCGCGGTTTGTACGGCTTATACGGCTTATGTGACCCTGCGGCTACGCGCCGACCGGTGCCTGCCGGACACCTGCAATGGGATTCGACGCGGCGTATCATGGGGCGAAAAATGAGTCGGTCGTGGCGAGGCGCCAATGAGCCGCCTTCCACTGATCGGCTGGGGCGTTGCCCCTAGCCTGAGGCACGCTTCGATCTCAATCCGGTGCACGTATGGTCGCCTGGCGCGGCGCAACCTGCCATCCCCCAGATTGGGGAGAGTCACACCCTCCCCCGGCCCGGGGGAGGCGCTTCTATAAATGGGGCGGTGGCGGCAAGCACGCCTCCCAACAATTCGCTGGCTCAAAACAATGGGTAACCGAAACATGCGTGTGACTGGAGAGACATCCGCGAGCGGACTGCACCTTTTCCTCGCAACGAAGATCGTTCCGCCGCGCGTGCCGGCAGATCTTATCGCGCGTCCGCGGCTCGCTGGCCTCGCCGAGCGCGCCGCGAACAAACGTCTCACCGTGATCAAGGCACCCGCCGGATTCGGCAAAACTTCGCTGGCGCTCAGTTGGCTCGACCGGTTGCGCGCGAACGGTGCATTAGTGGCGTGGCTGTCGCTGGACACAGAAGACGATGAACCCGCGCGCTTTCTCAACTATCTGGCGCACGCGTTGCGGCACGCCTGCGACAAGGTCGGCGCCGCGGCGATCAGCCTGACCGCCGACGCCGCATTCGTCCCGTTGCACGCCGTCGTTTCCACCCTGGTCAATGAGCTTGTCGAAGTCGATGACGAGGTCGTCCTGTTTGTGGACGACTATCACCAGGTCAGCCTGCCGGCCGTACACGACGCGATGTCGTTCCTGATCGAAAAGGCGCCGCCTCATGTGCATGTGGTCCTCTGCAGCCGCACCGATCCACCGCTGCCGCTCGCGAAGCTGAGAGCAGGAGACGATCTGCTGGAAATCGACGGGTCGGTGTTGCGTTTCGACTTCGACGAAACAAGGCGCTTTGTCGAACGCACGTTGCCCGGCACGCTGACCGCTTCGTACATCCAGACGCTTTTTGCGGGCACGGAGGGCTGGGCCGCAGCGCTGCGCATCCAGATGTCCATGCTATCGCGCAAGGATGGTGAGGCGGTTCGGGAGCGTGATGCGCCATCCGGTAAGTCGCGGCCGTTCGCCGCCTATATCGAGTACATGTTCGAGCGCCTGTCCCCCGACATGGTCGGGTTCATGCTGCGCACGTCGATACTCGACCGGTTGAGCGCGCCGCTCTGCGAGGCGGTAACGGGCCTGCGCACGAGCCAGCCTATGCTGGACGAAATCGCCGGGGCACAGTTGCTGTTGCAGGCGCTCGACGACAAGGGGCAATGGTTCCGCTATCACCCTCTGATGGGCGAGTACTTGCGGGCTCAACTCGAGACGCTGCACGCGGACGAGGTGGCGGAACTGCATTGCCGCGCGTGTGCGTGGTATGCCGATCAGGAGTTGTGGACGGAGGCAGTCAGACACGCGATCGCCGCGGGCCGCACGGATAACGCGATTCGTCTGATGGAGCGGTGCGCGATGGCGCTGGTCAAGAAAGGCGACCTCCTCACGCTACTCGACCTGCAGCGCCGCTTTCCCGCCGGTCTGGCCGGTGCACAGGTGAAGGTTACGCTGGCGATCGCCTGGGGCATGGCGCTCGCCATGCATTTCGCCGAGGCGCTCGCGATGCTGGATGTAGTCGAACATGATCTCGCGTCCGACACGGGCACCGAAGCCAAAGAGATCCGGCGCGAATGCCAGGCGATCCGCTCGGTCGTCGCGGGCCTGCAGGACGATCCCGAGCGCGCACTCGTTATCGCCGAACCATGCATCGAGCGGCCGACCACCGATATCTGGACTACCAATGTGGCGTCCAACGTCGTGCGCTTCGCCCATTGGAAGGCCGGCAATCTCGAAGCACTCTACGCAACGCCGTGGATGTCCTACTCAGCAGAAGAAAATCGGCGCAATCTTTACTCTTCGGTCTACCGGCAGTGCCTGCTGGGACACGCGGAAATGCAACAGTTGCACTTCGGGCTTGCCGAACGGCATTTCACGGAATCGATGCAACTGGCCGAACGGCATGCCGGTCCCGATTCGATCTCGGTGGCGCTATGCGCACCGATGATCGGCCAGATCTGGTACGAACAGGGCCGGCTGGACAAAGCTGAAACGCTGGTTACCGGGTTGATGCCGGTCATTGACGTTGCGGTCCTGCTCGATAGCGCCTTGATTGCCTATCGCCTCCTCATCCGGATCGCCGTCGCGCGTTCGGATGTGACGCAGGCGTATGCATTGCTCGATCGGGCCCAGGCGTTGAGTTGCGAACGCCAATGGGACCGCATGACCGCAGCCGCCCTCGTTGAACGCACGCGGTTATATCTGATGGAAGGCAGAACGGTCGAAGCGGCTGCGTGCGTCGCGCAACTCGATCAGATGGCGGGCTCCAACGCTCGTCCTTCGCGTTCCATCTCGCTCGAGATCGAGAACTATCGTGCATTCGGAGCGGCCGCTGTTGCCGCGGCCCAACAGCGGACCGAAGAAGCCACCGCGGTGCTGGGCGCCGCGTTGCAGAACGCCGAACGACAGCATGCAGATTTTCTGGCAGTACGCTTGCGAACCATGCTTGCGCTGGTCTGGCTGGCAGCGAACGAACGCGCCCGGGCGATCGGGATCTTTCGCGAAGTCCTGAAGGCCGCCGCGCCCGCGGGCGTGTACCAGTCCATTCTCGAGGTGGGACCGGACATCGGATTGCTGCTGGACGCCGTTCGTGAAGACGCGGAGCAGACGGAGCACTCGAACGAGCTGGTCGCCTACCTCGATCGTCTGCTCGACGGCGCGCGGATTCTCTATCAGCCAGGCGGCCACCGCCGACGCGATACCGAGCGCGGGTCGCTGAGTTCAAGGGAGCGCGAAATTGTCGACCTGATTGCGCGCGGACAGTCGAACAAGGAAATCGCGAATGTGCTTGGAATTGGCGCTGAAACCGTCAAATCACATCTGAAAAGCGTCTTCGTGAAACTCGGCGTCGACAAGCGCGCTCAAGCTGTTGCGCGTGCGTGGGACCTCGGTCTTGTGGGTTCAGACTAACCGCATGCCGAAGTAGCGACATGAATATGTAATGGCGCCGTCCGATGCGAAGTTTTAAATTGATCCTTTTGCCCCTATCTTTTTCCTGAGCTGCCTGACTGGCAGTTCCTGAAAAGGTACCCATCCGCAATGGTATGACCTATGTCCATTGCCTCGTACTCGATTCGCGCCACAACCGTACGCGCAACCAGACCTCGCGGTACGACTCAAAATAACCGCCAACCCTCTCCGCTCACTTTGCCAGTTAGTGACCTTTTCGCTGGAAAATCCCGCCATTAATGTGAAAATGTGGAGTACCACTATCCAATACGTTGACGAACTCCGAGGTTGACATGCTTACCGTGTTGATACCACGCTCGTCCCGGGTTGCCGCCCTCAGCAGCGCCATAGCCGGCGCATCAGCAGTGGCGGGATTACTCGAACCGGTCACGGGCTGCCTCGGCCTCGTAATGGTTGTTCTGGTCGCGCACTTTTTCGACCGCAGCTTTGGGCGTCTCGCCGCGGGTTTCGTCTCGCTCGGAATTGCCGGTGCGACGTTGACTGCCGGTCACCCTCCTCTATCTGGCGGCTCGATCGGCCGCTGCGCCGTCGCAATCGGCGCGGCATGGCTTTGTGCCGAACTGGTCTCCCAACGCCTCCGCCACACCCAACAGCCAGACTCGACGGCCCACTCGAAGGGTGACGATTTCGATCTCAAGGATCGACGGGCGCTAACGGCAAGCGAGTCGAGAGAATTGATCCGTAAACGGGAAGCGCAACTGAACTGGCTCACCGAGAATGTTCCCAGCCTGCTCTGGCGGACGGACGCTCATGGCCGCCTGGAATATGTGAACAAACGCGCTGAGGACTACACCGGCCTACGGCTCGAAGATCTGAGAGCACGCGGCTGGCTTGAGCTGGTGCATCCGGACGACGCTGCATCAACCCTTGAGGTCTGGGAAGATTCCCTCGCTAGCGGGATGCCTTACGACTCGGTCCATCGGTTCCGCGCGGCAGACAACACGTATCGCTGGTTTCAATGCAAAGGCACACCCATGCGCGATGCCAACGGCGAAATTCTGAGCTGGTATGGACTTTCGACGGATATCCACGAGCGGCAGCTGGCTCAGGAAGTTCTTCGCACAGAAGAGCTTAATTTGCGAAGACTCGTAGACGTATTGCCCGCGATGATCTGGCGAGCCACACCGGAAGGAAAAGTCGACAGATGGAATCGGCAAATGCTCGCCTTCATGGGAAAGACCGAGGAAGAATTCGACGGAGAAATGTTACTTCGTCTCATCCCGGAAGCAGACCGTCTTCGTGTCCGCTCGCGCTGGCGGCAAGCTGTGCACGAAGGTGTGTCGTATCAGGACACGTACCAGGTTGCTAGTGCCGATGGGACACTGCGCTGGTATCTCGCTCGCGGCGAACCGTTTCGCGACGAAAGCGGACAGATCCTGCACTGGTACGGCGTATGTACGGACATCGACGATCTCAAACAGACGGAAGCCGTGCTCGAACAGCGGGAGCACCAGCTACGCGAACTGATCGAGACCATCCCCGCCATGCTCTGGAGCAATGACCCACAAGGGGGGCTCACTTACATCAATCGGAAAATCGTCGAATTCGTTGGACTGGATCTTTCGCAGCTCGCGGGCCCCGGCTATCAGGTAACCTGCCATCCTGACGATCTGGACACCATGATTCAAGCGTGGACACACTCGGTCGAGACTGGCGAACCGTACTGCCACACTGCCCGGCTTCGCCGAAAAGACGGGATTTACCGGTGGTACCAACACACGGGTGAAGCAATGAGGGACGCCGACGGCAACATTGTTCAATGGTATGGACTCAGTCTGGATATTGACGAACGCAAGCGTGCCGAGGACCGGCTCAGGCACACTCAGGCTGAACTTGCACGGGCAACCCAGATTGCCACGGTCGCAGAACTCTCCGCCTCCATCGCCCACGAGCTCAATCAGCCTCTCACGTCCGTTATCGCCAACGCGCAGGCTTGCAATCGGTGGCTCGCAGCGTCCCCGCCCAATTTAAATGAGGCCAGGACTTCCGCGGAAAGCGTCGTTCGAGATGCCCATTCCGCCGACGAGACGATGAAAAGCATCCGCGCGCTGTTCAAGAGCCAATCATTCCAGAAGTGCAAGCGTAACGTGAAAGACATGGTTCGCGAATCCGTGCGACTGCTACGTGAAGACGAAACCTGGCATACCGCCGACATCGACCTCGATTTGCCCGACGGCCTGCCCCCGGTGTTCGTCGACCAGATACAGATTCAGCAGGTCCTGCTTAATCTGATCACGAACGGCATAGAGGCCACGGAAAATTCGGGGCGCGCACCGAGGATTCTCATTACCGCAAGGGCGCTTCACGACGGGTCCGTGCTACTCCAGGTGATCGATAACGGTTCGGGCGTCGTGGGTGGCGACAGCATATTCGACGCATTCGTCACGACCAAGAGCACGGGAATGGGCATCGGGCTTGCAGTGTCGCGCTCCATTATCGAAGCGCATGAGGGCAGTCTTACTGCCGCCAATAATCAAGGCTACGGATCAACCTTTAGCGTCGTTCTGCCAGCCCTGAGCAATGACGCCGCGTATCCGGACGTCGAGATCAGTGGAGCGGCCAGTCGCTGAGCGGGGCATGGTGCCGGAGGGTGAATGTGGGACGCCCTCCACAATCATGTAATAGCGGCCCGCCAGTCTGCTACCTATCATCCAGTCAAGATCGAGGGTTAGCTCTAACGAGAAGCGAGGAACCGCATCATGCAAGCTCCCTTTGAAACAGACAGAACGTGGCAGTCAACCATGGCGCTCCTCTCGAACGAAGGCGAAATACAGGCACCGGTGGTGTCCAGTTGCCTCCGCCCGCAGGGCAGCGAAATCGACTTCCGCAAATGCGTCATCCGGGTGCTGGAGCGCCGCGGGCGGAGCTCGGCAACGGTCGCGTGGAGCGACGCGACGTCCTGCTGCTACGGCGAACAGCATTGGCGGCGCTGCGTCGCGAAGAAAGCCGGAATTTGCGCCCTGAGTGGCCAGGCCATTAAGCGAGGCCATGCAGTGTATCGACCCAAGCGGGTTCAACCTACACCACTCAACATCGAAGCGATGATTCTGGCCACGGTCCTCGAAGCGGTCTCTCTGGAAGAAGGCTTCTGAAGATTCAGGTCCGGTCGAAGCGCTGAGCGGGCCCGCTCCTGTCATCGGTCACCATCCGAACTTCGCTTCGACGCCTACGTAGTCCGCGTTGCGCGCTCCTAGCGCGCGGATCGAATCGCCGACTTCAAAGTGCACCGCTTCCAGCGCGAACGCGACATTCGGGCTGACGAGCCAGTCGGCGCGAATCTGCGCATACATACCCGTCCAGCGGGTTCCCTTTCCCGCCGTGCCGGGCACCACGGCCATCCCCTGACCGTAGATCGCATCGCCCGTCGTCGCGCGCCACTGGAAACCGAGTGCCGTCATTAACGTCACCTTCGGTGATACCTTGAAGGTGATCGACGGCTTCACGTGAATCAGGTTGCTGTAGCCGGTGTATCCCGCCAGCGTGAAGTAGTAGCCGTTCGGAAACAACGGATTGAAGGTTTCGACGCGCCCATCGCCCGGATGCCGGTCGCCCGATGCGCCGTCGACCTGCAAACCGAAACGCGGCGAGCCCGCCACCGTTGCGAGCGTATAGCCGCCCAGCAAGCCGAACGCCCACGCTCCGATGGTGTCCTTGCCGACGTGCCCTGTCTGCACCATCGATTCGCCGTCCCAATCGAACGACGCGACCTTGCCCGCGTAACGCACGTCGAATACATCGCGATGCTCGGTGCCTGCCGCATCGAGAAAGCGTGCGTTATCGCGGTTGTAGCGCGACCAGTACGCTGACAGATCGCCTGGCCCCGTGTTCGCACGTTCCACGCGCACGCCGCTGAACGTGAGATGCCGGTTCGAAACATCGTCGAAAGCCGTGACATCGCGATTCTGCACAGGCTGCGTCATATAACCGATGAAGCGCCACTTATCGATTTCATAATCGGCCCACAGCGCGTCGAACGCCTGACGCACGTTCGGCCCGTCGCGCACCGAGACAAATCGCTGCAAGTCGAACGCCATCTCCTGCCGCCCGACGCGAGCCTTGAACGTGCCGCTGCCTACGCCATAGACGAACGCGACGAACGCCTGTCCGATGTCGAGCGGATTCTTGTCGACGGGCGAAACGGCATCCTTGCCGAAGGGCCGCGCATCCTCGAGTTGGAAAAACGCCTGCACGTGCTGACCGATGCGCGCATCGGCATGCACTTCGGCGCGCTCGATCACGTAGCTATCGGGCCGCGCGGCGCCGAGCCCGAAGAGTGGCGTGTTGTTCAGTTCGAAGCGTTCACGCAGGGTCGCGCCGAGCGACAGATAGGTCGACGGATCGCTGCCGGGCGAGATGTACTTGAGCGCATCGAACGGCTCGCGCGGCACACACGGATTGGCCAGCACCAACCAGTCTTCCTGCCAGTGGTTGAATGACAGCGGCGACGGCCGCTTCGCGGTGCATTGAGGCGCAGCGGCCACGCCGGCAACCGCATCCGCCGCGTTGTCGGCGGCGAACGCGTCCACGCCCTCTGCCCATCCGCACACCGCGAGCGCGGCGCAGGCAGCCGCCTTCGACGTCGCGCGCCTCAGTGAGCGGCGCTGCATCATTTCGCCAGTTCGTGAATTTCGGCGACGTAGCCGCCGGGAAATTCGACTATTGCCGTACGCCCTTCAACTGTCCTGTTCGCCGGCGACAGCACCTTCACGCCGACACCCTGCGCCTTCGCGAGCGTCGCGTCGAGATCGGCGACCAGATAGCCGGTGACTTCGCGGCCGAACGGATAAGGCAGCTTGCCGTCGGTCACGAACACGAGCATGGTGCCGAAGCCGGACGTGATGCGTACGCGCCGGATCGTCTCGTCGGATCGGCCGATTTCGCCGCCGTCCGCGTGACGGTTGTCGGACACGACCTTGCCGTGCGAAAAGCGTACAAAGCGCTTGATGAAGTTATCCGCGGATTGCGCGGACACATAGACGCGATTGTCGGGCACCGTCTCGAGCGGACCGTACGAAGGCGCCCTCGTATGCCAGTACAACTGCATGTTCAGGCCGCCGGGCCATTGGATCACCGCGTCCTTGCCGATCGGATCGTCGAACGTCTCGACGATCACGTCCGCGCCCGCGGCGCGCGCGGCACGAACGGCCCTGTCCATGTCGGTGACGAGGTAGCCCGTGCGTTCGCTGCCGAACGGATACGGTATCGGCGTCTGGAATGCGAACACCGACAGCATGCCCACAGGCGTGCGCACGTATTGCGAAGCCGTTTTGCTCGGCGTCGGCGTGACCGTGAACACGGCGCGCGGCGAAGCCGTGCCGCCGAAGGTCGCGACAAAACTGTCGACGAACGCGTCGATGTCCTGGGTCGCCACATAAACGTGCGTCGTGTCGTACTGCGGACCAACCGACACGACCGGCAGGCTCTTGCCTACGTTCTGATGATCGGCTTCGGCGAAAACCGGCGGGGCGCTTAGCGCCATGCCTAGCGCTGCGACCGACACAATCGACGTAAGCGACACGACAGCGTTCCGCAATAATCGAATCATCCTGACTGTATTCATAAAACAGCTCCTTACTGGTAGTGGATGCCGCACCGTTGCGCGGCGCAATCCGATTGCGACTTTCAGCATGCCCGTGCTGCGCACCAGCGCAGCGAGCATAACGCGAGGAGCGGCAAGAGCAGCGCCTACTGATCCTCGTTACATAACGGATTCGGCTTGTTGCTGGCGACAGGCGGAGCGCTTTGCGTTTGCGCATCGGGCGTGCGTATGCGCGCCTGCACGAACGGAATCGCATGCTCGCCGATCACAATGCCGAGCAGCCCGGCAAGCGCGATCAGCGGCGGCGCGGGCGAATGCACACGCACAAGGAAATACAGCAGGCCAACCACGAAGCCCGTACCGAATGCAATCAGATATGACATGGTTCATTCCTCACGCGCCGCGGCAAATGCGCCGTACGCTCACGCCTGCCGCTGCCCGGACGGATGTGGGCGCAGCGCAATCCGGTAGCGTCCCGCACCGCCGATCGTGATCGTTCCGAACATGATCAGCAGCATCCAAGCGAATTGCGCCTGGTCCAATGTCCATTCGCGATGCACGAAACCCAGCGCGACCACGCAGACCAGCATGATCGGCAGCGCGGCAAGCCGCGTCGCGATGCCCGCGATCATCAGCAGCGGGCACACGACCTCCGCGAAGATCGCACAGCCTAGCGTCAGCGTCTTGCCGAGATGAAACGGGTCTTCGATCGCCTCGAGCTGACTCGTGTAGTGGATTGCCTTCGGCAGTCCGTGCACGAGCAGCACGAGCACGCTCGCGGTGACGCGCAGAAACAGCAGCGCCACATCGGAAGTGAGAAAACGCTTCATCGCCCGCCTGCTCCTAGAACGCGAAACAACTGCAACCAAGCGCGCCCCAGAACGCGTTCGCGTCGCCTGCGGGCACGTTGCTGCGCCATGCCCACGCATGCGCGTGGCGATGCACACCGCACAGGTTCACGCACGCGTCGTTGCACGACTGCACGAGCGGCGCCGCAGGACGATAGCGCGCATAGCCGCCGTATTCCGCGACGGGTGACCACGTGGGACTAACGGGCAGCGCAGGCGGGCCGAACGTTTCGAACTCTTCGGCCGCGTAGACAATCCGCCCATTGACCGCCGTCAGCACCGAGCTCAGATGCTTGATGCCGTCTTCTTCCATCGTGAAATAGTCGTCGCTCAGCACCGCGAAATCGGCAAGCTGGCCAGGCACGAGCGCGCCCTTCCTCGTCTCTTCGTTCGAGAACCATGCGCTACCCACCGTATAGCGGCGCAGTGCTTCCATGCGATCCAGCCGGTCCTGCACGGCGTACATCAGCGTGCCGCCCACCGTGCGCCCCGAAACAAGCCAGTACAGCGACACGAACGGATTGAAGCTCGCGACGCGCGTTGCGTCCGTCCCCGCGCCGACCGGCAGCCCGGCCGCGAGCATCTTACGCACAGGCGGCGTATGCGCGGCGGCTTCGGCGCCATAGCGGGAAATGAAGTATTCGCCCTGATACGCCATCCGGTGCTGGACGGCGATGCCGCCGCCCAGCGCGGCAATGCGGTCGATGTTGCGCGCCGAAATGGTTTCGCAGTGGTCGAAGAACCAGCGCAGGCCGTCGAACGGCGTGTCCTGGTTGACACGTTCGAACACGTTGAGGAAACGTTCGATCGATTCGTCGTAAGTTGCATGCAGCCGGAACGGCCAGCGGTTTTGCACGAGCAGCCGCACGACAGCTTCGAGTTCGCTTTCCATCACGTCCGGCAGGTCCGGACGCGGCTCCAGAAAATCTTCGAAGTCCGCGCCGGAGAACACAAGCATCTCGCCGGCGCCATTCATCTTCAGGAAATCGTCGCCGTCACCGGGTTTGGTGACCTTGACCCACCTCGCGAAGTCTTCGATTTCCTTCTTCGCGTTCTGCGTGAACAGGTTGTACGCGATTCGTACGGTCAGCTCGTTACGCTTCGCGAGTTCCATGATGACGGCATAGTCGTCGGGATAGGACTGGTAGCCACCGCCTGCGTCGATCGCGCTCGTCACGCCAAGGCGGTTGAGTTCGCGCATGAACTGACGCGACGAATTCAACTGATCGTCGAGCGGCAGCTTCGGTCCTTTGGCGAGCGTCGCGTACAGCAGACCCGCATTCGGACGCGCGATCAGCATGCCAGTCGGATTGCCACGGCGGTCGTGCTGGATCTCGCCGCCCGGCGGATTCGGCGTATCACGGTCATAGCCGACCGCACGCAGCGCAGCAGCGTTCAGCAGCGCGCTGTCGTAGAGATGCAGGATGAAGACGGGGGTATCCGGCGCGATCGCGTTGATCTCCTCAAGCGTCGGCCCGCGTTTTTCCGCAAACTGAAATTCGTTCCATCCACCGATAACGCGCACCCATTGCGGCGCGGGTGTGCGCGCAACCTGCGCGCGCAGCATCTCGAGCGCGTCGCGCAGCGAGGGCACGCCATCCCAGCGCAGTTCGAGATTGAAATTCAATCCGCCGCGAATGATGTGAAGATGCGAATCGTTGAGCCCGGGAACGACCGTGCGTCCCTTCAGATCGATGCGGCGCGTGGACTCGTTCGCCCATTGCATCATGTCGTGGTCGTTGCCGCCCGCAACGATCTCGCCCTTCGCGATGGCGAGCGCCGTCACGAATGAACGCTTGTCGTCCTGCGTCGCAATCTTGCCGTTATAGATCACCAGGTCCGCAATGCGGCTGGGCTGAATCGGTGCGGTCATCGTCGCTCTCCGTGATGTTTGGTCAGACGCGTTTCACGCGCGACGACGAAAGCGTCTCGCGTGAAAAAATGGCGTGAGGCAATCTGTCCGCCTAGCTCGCGTGCCCGCCAAGAATCTGCTTCGCGTAGCGCACGCCGATACCATACGAGGTATGCGCCTTGAAAATCTCCATGCAGCCTTCGTACGTTTCGCCACGCGCCCAGTCACGTTGCAGTTCGCACATGAACTGCACCGAGGTCAGCGGCACCGCGCCCGCCTGGATGACGCGCTGCACGGCACGCTCATGGGCTTCCCCGGTGATGTCGCCGCAGGCGTCCGTCGGCACATAGATCTCGAAGCCTTCGGCGAGCATCTGCACAGTCGGAAATGCAACGCACACTTCCGTCCACAGACCCGCGATCACAATCTTCTTGCGGCCCGTCGCCTTGATCGCTTCACGAAAGCCCTTGTCTTCCCACGAATTCATCGACGTGCGATCAATCGGTTTGATCTGCGGAAACACCGACTGCACTTCCGGCAGCAGTTGGCCACTGAAGGTATCGGCGGCGACTGTCGTCAGAACGGTCGGCACCTTGAAGAGCTTCGCGGTCTTCGCGAGGATCTGAATGTTGTGCAGGATGGTGGTGCGCTCATGCGAGTGCGTGCCGAAAAACATCTGCGGCTGATGGTCGATAAGCGCGAGCGCGCACGTGTCGGGCGTCAACAATTCATGGGCCATGAGTAGCTCCAATTTACGAGAATGCGAGGACCCGCACGGTTGCACGAAGGCCACCGTGTCAGCGTCCGGTTAGTGGATGGGGCGAGTCGATGTTGCATCGGCGAGGCGGATGCGAACGGCTTCCCGGCGAAGCTTGAGCGTGAGTTTCACGATGCCGCAATGGCACGACGACAAGGTATAACTTCGTACCTTGCCGGGACATTACATATTTATGTAGCGCGGTGGTCCACGGTAAGTTCGGATGCCTGACCTCATTGCTCGACCGGCGCGGAGCACAAATTGCCTCGCCAAGATGTTCCAGATTTATGTAATGGTCGCCTTAGGACCAGCCAACTACTATCGGACACATCGCATGGCGAACAGGTCTTCATTCGTCCTGCGCCAAAGGACCACGCACTCACGCGGAATGCGCTTCTTTTGTCTCCCCGATAAGCATCCGATGGGCCGCAAATTCTTAATCTATGGAGATGTGAAATGGCAACGATAGCTGCCGACTACATGGTTGGTGCACTGGTAAACGCGGGCGTGAAGCGTGTGTTCGGTGTGGTGGGAGATTCGCTGAATGGATTCACGGATTCCCTACGCCGGGAAGGTTCCATTGAGTGGGTTCACATGCGGCATGAGGAAAGCGCGGCTTTCGCCGCGGGCGCCGAAGCTCATCTCACGGGACAACTCGCAGTCTGTTGCGGGAGCTGCGGCCCGGGGAACCTGCACCTGATCAACGGCTTGTTCGATTGCCAACGCAGCGGCGTTCCTGTTCTCGCTATCGCCGCGCATATTCCAAGTTCGGAAATCGGCATTGACTATTTTCAGTCGACCCATCCCGAAGTGTTGTTCAAGGAATGCAGTCACTACGTCGAACTCGTCACCCACCCCGACCAGTTGCCGCAGATTCTGGGCCGTGCGATCCGGACGGCCGTTGCGCGTAAAGGCGTCGCTGTTGTCGTCATACCTGGCAATGTGGCGCTCGGGCCGCTCACAAAACCTGTGCCGAACTGGAGCGCACCGTCCGCTCCAATGATTCGCCCCGCGGACGCCGACATCGCGAAACTCGCACTTCTGCTGAACCAGTCGTCGCGCGTGACGTTGCTTTGTGGAGCCGGTTGCAAGGATTCGCACGCGGAAGTCGTGGAACTCGCCCGCAAGCTGCAAGCGCCCATCGTGCACTCGCTGCGAGGAAAGGAGTACATCGAATACGACAACCCGTTCGATGTGGGAATGACTGGCCTTGTCGGATTCTCCTCCGGGTATTCAGCGATGAAGAGCTGCGACATGCTCCTGATGTTGGGTACCGACTTTCCTTATCGACAGTTCTATCCGGAGGGGGTGACCATCGCGCAAGTCGATACAAGGGCAGAAGCCCTCGGCAATCGATGCCCGATCGAGCTTGGCGTATTGGGAACAGTCAAGGATACGCTCAACGAACTTCTCCCCATGGTTCAGCAGAATACGGACAGCAGCTTCCTGAATCGTGCACTCGACGATTATCGCAAGGCTCGCGCGAATCTGGATTCGCTGGCTGAGCCCGAAGCGGGCAGCAGCACGATTCATCCGCAATACGTGACCCGGCTCGTCAGCGAACTCGCCGACGAGGATGCCATCTTCTCCTGCGACGTCGGCACCCCCGTCGCATGGACAGCCCGATATCTGAAGATGAACGGCAAACGGCGCCTGGTGGGTTCATTCAATCATGGCTCGATGGCCAACTCGCTCCTGCACTCGATTGGCGCGCAGGCCGCTTTCAGGGACCGGCAGGTGATCTCGATGTCGGGTGACGGCGGCTTCACCATGATGATGGGTGAATTTCTCACGCTGATTCAGGCAGGCTTGCCGGTCAAAGTCGTCATGCTCAACAACGGAACGCTGGGCTTCGTGGAAATGGAGATGAAGGCCAGTGGCTTCGTCGATACGGGATGCGACCTGAAAAATCCGAACTTCGCCGCGATGGCCAATGCGATCGGAATCAAAGGCATACGCGTCGAGCACCCTGCGGAGCTGGAAGGCGCGCTAAGCGAAGCATTCGCCCATCCGGGTCCGGCGCTCGTCGATGTTGTAAGCGCGCGTCAGGAGCTCGTGATGCCTCCCACGACCAGCGCCGATCAGGCTTACCACTTCGGCCTGTTTATGCTTCGTGCCGTCATGGACGGTCGGGGCCAGCAGCTCATCGACCTCGCAAAGGTCAATCTCTTCCGGTGATGCAGTCCGCAAGCGTGTAGGGACCGTTATCCACGCAATGGGAATCGAACCATGTCCAGCAAAATCGTCGGCACTGTAGATGCTTCATCCGAGCGCGAACCCATCCACATGGGCTTCGTTATCGCCTGGCTTTTCTGTGCCGCGTTCTACTTCATGCAGTACATGCTGCGTTCGGCGCCGGGCGTGATGGTGCCCGAGTTGAGTGCGGCGTTCGCGCGCGATGCGCTAGGCGTGGGCGCGCTCGTCGGCCTGTACTACTACACCTATGCGCTGTTCTCGATTCTTTGCGGTGCACTGCTCGATCGGCTCGGCGGCAAGGCGGTCATTCCAGCCGGCATCGTTCTCGTTGCTGTGGGGGCGGCCCTGTTCGGCCTTGGCAGCGTGGAGGCAGCGCAGGTCGGCCGCCTGCTGCAAGGCGCGGGTTCGGCGTGCGGCTTTATCGGCGCGGTGTATCTCGCCACGCACGGCTTTCCTCCCCGCTCTCTTGCGACGGCGGTAGGCTTCACTCAATGCTTCGGCATGCTGGGCGGTTCCGCGGGTCAGTTCGCCGTTGCGCCGCTCATTCATGGCCTCATCACATGGCAGCAGTTCTGGTGGCTGTCCGGCCTCGTGATCTTTGTGATCGCCGTACTGGTGCTATTCGTGACACCGGCAGCCCATGACGACAGCCCGGCCAGCCAGGGCTCGTGGCTGAAGATGTTCGCGCCGTACAAGCAGGTGCTCACGAATCCGCAATCCTACCTTTGCGGCTTCTGCGCCGGGCTGCTGTTCCTGCCGACTACGATTGGCGACATGATCTGGGGCATTCCGTTCCTGCGCAATGGTCTCGACGTCAGCTATGGAGAGGCCGTCAATCGCGCGAGCATGGTGCCGCTCGGCTGGGTGATCGGCTGCCCTCTGCTAGGCTACCTGTCTGACCGTCTGGGACGCCGCAAGCCGGTGTTGATCGGCGGTGCACTGCTGATGCTTGTGTCGGCCACGGGCATTTTTTATCTGCCGGCCGGCGTGGCGCCGCCTTATGTGCTCGGTCTGCTGCTCGGTATCGGCTCCGGTGCGGCAATGCTGCCCTACACGGTGATCAAGGAAGTCAATCCCGATAACGTAAAAGGCAGCGCCAGCGGCGCGATCAATTTCCTCGTGTTCACGTTCAGCGCGTTGCTCACGCCCGTGTACGGCAAGCTGCTTGCCCACCATGCGAACGGCGGCACAATGAACCTGTCGACATTCCGGGCAGCCGGTTCATGGCTGCTCGGTGGCATCGTGCTCGCCATGGTGCTCGCCATATTCATGCGCGAGACCGGACCGCGCGGACGCACGAACGCGTGAGGGCGCGCCAGATTCCTCAGCAAGGTCGAGCCTTGAACCTGGCGCTATCCGTTACACCGACGCCATCAGGTAAGGATTATCCTTCCCCGGCTCATAGGGCTGCGCCTTGAGTTCCATCCGTGCAATGCTCTGCAGGTGAACCTCGTCCGGGCCATCCGCGAAGCGCAACGCACGGCCCCACGTCCAGCTATCGGCCAACGGCGTGTCGGGGCTCAAGCCCATCGCGCCGAACACCTGCATCGCCCGCTCGCAAACAGCGGTGTGAACAGTCGGCACGAGCGCCTTGATCATCGAGATCTCCTTGCGCGCGTCCTTCGCACCCACGTTGTCGATCATCCACGCGGCCTTGAGAACAAACAGCCTCGCCTGATCGATTTCGATTCTGGACTTCGCGATCCATTCGGCGACCGTCCCGTGTTCGAACAGCGTTTTGCCGAATGCCGTGCGCGCCTGGGCCCGCTCCACCATCAGCTCAAGCGCCAGTTCCGCAGCGCCGATCGAGCGCATGCAGTGGTGAATCCGTCCTGGTCCGAGACGCGCCTGCGCCAGTGCAAAGCCGCTGCCCTCTTCACCGAGGAGATTCGATCGCGGCACGCGCACGCCTTTGAACTCGATCTCGCAGTGGCCTTCCGGCGCCACGTGATTGACCACCGAGATATTGCGGATCACCTTGACGCCGGGTGCATCGCGAGGCACGAGAATCATGCTCTGCTGACTGTGGCTCGGCGCGTCCGGATCCGTTTTGCCCATCACGATGAAAATCTGGCAATTCGGATGGGCTGCATTCGTGATGAACCACTTGCGGCCGTCGATGACATAGTCATCTCCGTCACGACGAATCGACGTGGTGATATTGGTCGCGTCTGAAGAGGCCACCGCCGGCTCCGTCATCGCAAACGCCGAACGGATCTTGCCGTCGAGAAGAGGCTTGAGCCACTTCTCGCGCTGAGCGGGCGTGGCGAACATATGGAGCAATTCCATATTGCCCGTGTCCGGCGCGTTGCAGTTGAACACTTCCGACGCCCACGACACCCGCCCCATGATTTCAGCCAAGGGCGCGTACTCGAGATTGGTCAGGCGGGTACCGGGCTCGTCATCGCGCAGATGCGGCAGGAACAGGTTCCAGAGGCCCTCTTCACGCGCCTTGTCCTTCAAGGTCTCCATAAAGGAAACCGGATACTGACCGGCACTCACTTCATCATGCCATTGCCGGATGCGCGGAACGATGCGCGTGTCCATGAACGCACGCACCTGGGTGCGCAGTGCTTCGACTTTCGGGCTGTATGCAAAGTCCATTTTTACTCTTCCATAATCTGATTAGTGTCGTCGAGGCACCGGCAAACCGCACGGCCAATAGTCTGGCCAACAGCGCGATCAATATCGTGCCTCGACCACGTGACTAGATCGTCAGTCCACCGTCGACGACGACACACTCTCCGGTGGTATAGCTCGAAGCGTCGGACACCAGGTACAGCACGGTACCCGCCATCTCACGAGGTTCCGCATGGCGTCGCAGTGGAATCTGCGACACCCAGCTCTCGTACGTGGCCTGATCTGCGAACAACGCGCCCGCAAAGCGGGTTTTGGTCAGTCCGGGGAGCAACGCATTCACCCGAATCCCCAACGGCCCGCACTCCTTCGCGAAGGCCCGCGTCATGTTGACAACGGCGGCCTTGGTGATCGAGTAGATGCCCTGCCTGTCGCCAGGCTGCAATGCATTGACCGAAGCCGTGTTGACGATCGCGCCGCCGCCGTTCTCGCGCATCAACTTGCCCGCCTCGACGGACATGAAGAAGTAACCGCGCAGGTTGACTTCCACCGTCTTCTCGAAGGACGACAGATCGGTATCGAGAATGTGGCCAAAATACGGATTGGTCGCCGCGTTGTTGACGAGAATGTCCAGACGACCATGCCGTGTCCGAATATGCTGGAAGATCACGAGGATGTCCTCGAGACGCCCGACATGGCACGGGTACGCTTCGGCGCTCCCGCCCGCGTCCTTGATCTCGCTTGCCACGGATTCACAATCCTCCAGCTTACGGCTCGACACAATCACGTGAGCGCCCTGCCCGGCGAGCAGTTTCGCGACCTCCTCGCCGATACCCCGGCTCGCGCCCGTCACCAGCGCAATCTTTCCTTTCAGGTCAAACAAGTTTGTAGTCACGATCAGTATTCCTATTTCTACGTTCCGTGTTTCCTGCCTGTCTTCAGATCAGGTCAATGCCCATCTTCGCAAGCGCTCCAGCCATCTCCCCCACCTGCCGCGCTTTTTCATTCGATGCGTTGCCGCCCAAAGCCCGCTTCTTCACGCCCTGTGCGATAGCGGCGAGCCGGAAGAAGCTGAACGCGAGGTAGAAGTTCCAGTTCTCAATCGACGAAATGCCCCGCAGCGCGCAATACCGCTCGACAATCGACGCCTCGTCCGGCACACGCAACGCCGCTCGATTCAAGCCTGCGAGCCCGGCGATATGGCTGCCGGGCGGAAGCCGCAAACACATGCAGAAATACGCGATGTCAGCCAGTGGATTGCCGAGCGTGGAGAGCTCCCAATCGAGAACGGCGCGGACTTGAGGTGCATCGCGCATGAAGATGATGTTGTCGATACGGAAGTCCCCGTGCACAAGCGATAGCTTTCCTGTCTCCGCCGGACAGTGCGCAGGCAACCACTCGATCAGCGACTCCATTGCCTCCAACGTATTGGTCTGCGCGGCGCGATATTGCCTGGTCCAGACGTCGATCTGACGCTCGAAATAGTTGCCCGGACGGCCGTAGTCGGACAATCCGGCCTCGTCGATATCCACGTCGTGGAGAGCGGCCATTGTGCCGAGCAGTGCGTCGTAGATGGCGCCACGCTCCTCGACGGATACGTCGGGCAGCGCCGGGTTCCAGAAGATTCGTCCGTCTTCGTAGCTCATGACGTAAAACAGGCTGCCGATAACGTCGCGGTCCTCGCAAAGGTGATACGCGCGGGCGACGGGAACCGGTGTCCGGCCAAGCGCCGATATCACGCGAAATTCACGATCAACTGCATGAGCGGCCTTGAGCAGGTCGCCGGGAGGTTGACGTCTCAGCACATAGCTTCCGCTTTGCGCCTTCAAAAGAAACGTCGGATTGGATTGTCCGCCGGGAAATTTCTCGATGGACATCGGCCCTTGAAACCCGGGCACGTGCGCCGTCAGATAACGTGTGAGATCGTCGATGTCGAATTTGAGGCTGGGGTGGTTCATGTTGCCTCCCCCTCGGGGGGCAGCGAACGTAAGTGAGCGTGGGGGTGGTTCATCTAGCAGGAATCCGGATTGAGGTCAGCCGTAGGTGACAAATTCACGCCTCTCGGCATGTTCGAGATGCGGCACGGAATTGAAGCTGACGAGCGACATCGCGTCGTCGTTAAAGACATATTGGCAAACGCTGCTGTTTCGAATCTGCAGGTTCAGTGCAATCGCGGTCGCAGCGGGCGCCTGCAGAACCTGCTGGGCAGTGACCGCGATCGGGCCACCCGAACTCACCACCAGAACGCGTCTGCCGCCGGCCCGCTGGATATCGTTGCGCGCACGCTGGACACGCGTCTGGAATTGCTGCCATGTCTCTGGAACAGCCCCCGGCAAGCGATCATCGGCCCAGAGCTGCAGCACGTGCCGAAGCCCTTTGTAGAAGTCCTTTTTTGAACTGGTGGCGGACAAACCTGACGGCAAGCCCTCATCGCCCACGGCCGCGAACAACGCCTCGAAATCGTATTCGTTCAAACCCGCGTCTTGCGTGAGCTCGATTTGCGGGCCGCCCATGGCGGCGAGAATGGCGTCGGCGGTTTGCCGATGCCGCTGCATCGTGCCGATGACAACGCGATCGAACCGCAAGTTGGCTTGCCCGAAGTACTCGCCGAGCCAACCTGATTGGGTACGACCGGAGGGTGATAGTTCGTCATAGTTGTCAGCGCCGAAAGACGCCTGACCATGCCGTACAAGATAGAGTTCTGCCATGCCATCCTCGCTTCAACATGGCTTGCAGAATACCCAGCGCCGTATCATTCAGGAAATTTATTGTTGTGATAGCCCGCTATAACTTTTAGTGACACCGGGCGTGCGTGTCCCGCATGCCCCCGTATGTCCCGAGCTACTGATTCATCTCCAGCATGAGACGGCCAACCTGCTCACGCAGCCAACGATGAGCCGGATCCCCCGTCACGCTTCGATGCCAGTAGCCATGCGACTGAAGGTCCGGAAGATCGAACGGCAGCTCCAGGATCCGCGCGTCATAGCGCTTGAGGAGCACGAGGGGGGCCGTGAGGACGAGATCGGTTCGCATCGCGATCAACGGGGCGACCAGATAGTGTTGGACCCGCGTCTGAATCGATCGCCTGACGCCCAGCTTGGTCAGCTCGCCATCGACGAGACCCGATCCCTGAGGGCGGCTGGATACGTGAATGTGACCGAAGCTGAGGTAGTCGTCGATCGTCAGCTTCTTCTTTGAAAACGGATGGTCGCGACGCAGCATGCAGGCATAGCGGTCGCGGCCCAGCGGCTCCTGCTCGAGGTAGGGATCGTCGATCAGCGGCGCGTCGATAGCAAGATTGACCGCACCGCTCGCTAGCGCTTCCGGAACCTCTTTACGTGTCGTGAAGTAGCTCTCGATACGAATGCCGGGCGCGAGGCGCTGCAGCACCTCCTCGAGCGCAGGCAGAAGGAGCGCTTCCGTGAGGTCGGTCATGCTGAGCCGGAACGTACGCTCGGACGAGGCGGGATCGAACCGGCCGCCGACGTGAGTACTCGAGTCAAGCAACTGCAGCGCCTCACGAACCTGGCCGATGATGTTTTCCGAAACGGGCGTCGGCATCATGCCGGCCGACGTACTCACAAACAGCTGATCGTCGAATGTTTTGCGCATCCGCGACAACGCATTACTGACAGCAGGCTGAGTGATGAACAGCATCTCCGCTGCACGCGTCAGGTTTCGTGTTCTATAGACAGCTTCGAAGACAACGAAGAGATTCAGATCAACCTTTGACAGACGCATTTTCAAATTTCCCGATGCCACTCGAACTGTGTTTTCAATTCCTCCTGTTCACCTGCACTTGTCGGCACAAGGCAACGATCGGCGTGGTATCACGGAGCAACCCCGGCGAGTCTACTCCTGCAAGTGCGAGACAACCAAACAGGGACCAGACGGCGGGGGGATTCACTTATCTTGCATCGACTCCTTACTGGTCGATATCACCCAGCGGGGGGATCGGCGCCATGATGGCTCCCCCGTGTCTCATGTCTTGCACCTCTTGCTTGAAGCATCTATCAGCTTGTTGAAAGAGCGAGCAGGCGTTCGCCGATCTGGCCACCACGCGGTAAGGAATTCGACAGCCGCTCGAGCGTCGACATGAAATGGCGCTGTTGCGCATCCGCCTGTTCGGCGTCGCCGCAGGCCTCGTGGATCGCGGCCGCCGTACGGTGAAGCCGCCAGTCCGCCAGCGGGGTTTCGAAGCCCTCCGTGGCCGCGAACGCGGCGTTGATGTGCTCGCGTGCAACGACCGGATCGCCACTCGTAAGCGCCTCTCGCGCAACGACGTCCCAGGCGAGCGCCTGCCATGTCCGGTCTTCCGTGGCGAGGGCGAGCTTGAGGAACGCCTCAGCGCGCGATCGGGCACTGCGATGGTCGCCCGCCATCATCGCAGCCTCGGCGGTACCCCATTCGATTGCCAGCCGCCAGTACCAGTCGAACATGATGGGTGTCGCGTCCAGTTGCCGTTGCGCTTCGGCAAACAGCGCCGAGGCGCGTGCGCCGTCCTCCAGTCCGATATACGCGAGGCCCGCAAGCACGATGCACGCACGGTGTTGCACGGGCAGCAGCGCGCCGGAGTCGGCCTCGACCGCTCGATCGGACGAGTTTGAGGCCGGCACGAAGCGTTCGTACATGTCAATGACTGACTCGTAGTCCATCGTGTGCACGAACAACCAACCCCGATAAACCTCGAGTGTGCGAGCCGCAAAATAGTCGCCGTTCTCGTGGAACGAAGCCATGCCCTGGTCGAACGATTCCATCGACCGCCCTAACTCACCAAGGAAAAGCTGTGCCCACGCCGTACCCAGCCGGAGCATCCACGTCGCCCGCGCGAGGTCGAAGCCCGGATGCTCCACCGCATGTTCAAAGAGGACCTGGTAATTCGCCCGCACGGTGCCGAGCGCTTCGCGATAGCGGGTGGAAATGATGCACAGCATGCTGTGTTCCATATTCGCCCGGGCGATCAGCAAGGGATCCCCCGTCTCGCGCAGCGCACGCATCGCCGTCTCGCACTCGGTCAGATCGGCATGCGACCAGCCATCGGTCCAGATACGACGTACGTAGGCACTCACGCGCACCAGCGCGCTGACGCGCAGGTCGGGATGCAATGCGCTGAGCGTCAGCGCATCGTTCAGCACCTCGATGCAACGCTGCCTGTCGCTCCAGCTAAAGACGTAGGCCAGGCCGAGCATGGCGCGCAATTGCGCATCGAGCCGGCCAATCGTGCGTGCCTGCTCCTCCAGTTCGATCCAGGCGGCCTCAGCGCGCGGATCATGCGCCGCTGCGTAGAGCGACGCGCGCGCCTCGGCAAACTCAAAGCTTTTCAGCGGACGTAAATCAGCCGGCAACTTCGTGGTGAGCGAAGCGGCAAAGTCAAGAATCGACTGCGCCTCGCGATACGCAAAACGAACCTTCGCGGTTTGCAGCGCAATGCGTAGATAGTCGATCGCCTTGAGCCAGTCTCTCGCGTCGGCAAAATGATGTCCGAGCTCGTATGCCACCTCCGCTCGCTGATCGCGAGCGTAGATCGCCTCGAGCCGTTCGGCGATTTGCCGATGCAAACGCGAGCGGCGAGTCAGCCCTTGACGCCCATAGAATGCGTGACGAATGAGAGCATGGTCGAAACAGAACATCGCCGCTGCGCCGCCGTCTGGTAAGCGCTTCACTCCGCTACGTTGAATAAAGCGTTGAGTGCGTGCCAGCGCCTCGCAAAGATCGTCGAACTGCTCCGCCGACAGACCCGCGGCCTCGGCCACCGTCGCCGATGAAAAGCAGAGTCCTGCCACGCTGGCGGCTTCAAGCAGATTCCGTTCGTCGGCATCGAGGCGCCGGATTCTGCCCTCGAGCGTCCGGGTGATCGTGTGTGGCGCTGCCGCGCCGATCGCGGCGAGAGGCGCCAGCGGCCGCCAGCCCGTCGCCGTCTTGCGGAGCATGTTGCGCTCCACGAGATCGGCAAGGGTCGCCCGCATAAACAGCGGATTGCCGCCGCAACGTTGCGCGATGAGATAAGACAGTTCTTCCTCGGCAGGGTCGGTGTGATCGCGGTCTGTCAGCCACGCAACCACCGCATCGCGAGGCAATGGACCCAGCGCCAGCTCGCGGCATAGACCCCTCAGCGCAAGCTCGTGGTGCAGTTGCTCGATGGGGTGTTCGGTCAGCGCCGCCTCGTCCGGCCGGTAGGTGACGACAACCATCAGACGCAGCGCGCCTGGCTGGCGCGCCAGCGCCGCCAGAAAATCGATGGTCGAGTAGTCGGCCCAATGAAGATCTTCGAATATCAGAAGTAGCGGCTGCGTCTGCGTCAGAGAGCTCAGCAAGCCTCGAATCTCCCGTAGCATGCGTTCGCGCGACGCGCCAGGAAGCTGCCGATGCAGGGACTCGCGCACCTGGCTCGCCACGTGGCCCGGGAGCTGCCATGCCCACGTGGGCGCGAGCGTCACCAGCGCTTTCACGACTTCGCTGCCGCCGGTTCCCTGGCAAAGTTGGCCGAGCGCCTGCAGAACCGGATAAAACGGCTCCGTGCCGCCATAGCCCTCGACACAATGCCCTTCGGCAAGCCACGTATCGTCACGTTCGAACCGTTGCGCGGCAACGAACTGCCTGAGCAACGCTGTCTTGCCGATGCCCGGTTCACCGGCAACCACCACGATCTGAGCGTTTCCGCATCGGGCCTGGTCCATGGCGGCGCACAGTTGCTGTAATTCGCTCGTGCGCCCGGCAAAGCCGCCGACGCTCTCTTCGCTCACGGCCGGCACAAGCTCCGTTACAGGAATCTCGACGGGCGCGACAAAACGATAGCCCCGTCCACGCAGTGTTTCGATGTAGCGAGGGCGCTGCGCGCTATCGCCGAGCCGCGCCCGGATCATCTGTATGTGGCTCTTCACGACTTCGGGCTGCACGTGCACGTCGGGCCACACGGCTTCGAGCAGCGCGTCATGGGTAATCAGCGCACCGCGATTCTCGATCAGAAACCGCAGCACGCCGAAGGTCTTGCGCGTCAGATCGATCCGCTCGGATGCCGTGCCGGAGGAATTCAGCCGCCAAAGACATTCGTTCGTCGTATCCAGACGAAAGCCCTCGAAACTGACCGACGATATCCTGCTCGAATAAGCCTTCATCCCAACCTTGCTCCTCATGCCTTTTCCAACCCTCTGAAGAACAACTCTGAAGAACAAACGCGCCCGCCTGCCAGGACGAATCGCACACTTTTCCCGTCAGGGTAAGGTGTTCGAAATCCGGAAGGGTGATTTTCTGGTCCTGATTGTGTAATGGAATGCTCCACTCAGCATGACCGACAGGCGCAGTATAAAATCGCGGCAACCAAGTCGGGTTGCAGCGCCATCGGAGAACCTAGGTGATCGATTTCCCACCCTTTCGGCTGGATCGAGTGAATCGATGCGTCTGGCAATGTGCGCCCGACGGCACGAACCGCAGGCTCACGTTGGCGCCACGCGCCTACGACATGCTGCAATACCTGATCGACCACGCCGGGCGGCTCATCACGCACGAGGAATTCCTCGATGCCCTCTGGCAAAACGTGCATGTCCAGCCCGAAGTGCTGAAGGCTCACATGCTGACCATCCGCACGGCACTCGGCGACGATCCCGCACGTCCAAGCTTTATCGAAACCCATCGCGGCCGCGGCTATTGCTTCATTGCGCCGCTTTCCGCCAGTTCCAGCAACGGCCCGCGCGAGGCGGAGCAGCGCAGTCATGGCGGGTTCGTCGGCCGCAAGCAGCAACTGAACCGGTTGAAGACGCTGTTCGACGAGGCACGTAATGGCGCATCGCGCATCGTGTTCGTGGCGGGCGAACCGGGCATCGGCAAGACGACGCTCGTCAATCGGTTCCTTGACTCGCTCGATGGCAATGCCACGGTGTTGACGTCGCTCGGGCGCTGCGTCGAAGGCTACGGCGGCATCGAGCCTTACTACCCGGTGCTCGACGCGCTGACCCAGCTGACCCGCGGCGAAGCGGGCCCGATGATTACGCGCACGCTCGTATCGATCGCGCCGACCTGGGCGCTCCAGATGCTGGGATCGGTGCCGCAGCAATACCGCGCCGAGTTGCAGCATCAGGTGATCGGCGCGGCGAGCGGGCGCATGCTGAGGGAGATCTGCGAATTCCTCGAAGCGCTCTCGCTGGAGCGGCCACTCGCGCTGGTGTTCGAAGACCTGCACTGGTCCGATTATTCGACGGTCGACATGTTGTCCGCGCTTGCCCGCCATCGCAGCGGCGCGCGTCTGATGGTGATCGCAACATACCGTCCGGAAGACGCCGAACTCGCGCAACATCCGTTGTGCCGGCTGAACCGCGATCTGGGCTTGCAGAAGCTGTGTCACGACATCGTGCTGGAACCACTGACCGAAGGCGCCATCGCCGAATATCTGACGGGCGGCCCGCGCGATGCCCGGCCCGACAGCGCGAACGGCTTCGCCCAGCTGGTGCGCGAGCGCTCCGGCGGCAACCCGCTGTTCATGGTCGCGACGCTCGATCACCTGGTCGAGCAAGGCATCGCGCAATCGACGCCCGAGGGCTGGAAGCTGCATCTGTCGCCCTCGGAAGTGCGGCTGGAAGTGCCGCTCACGTTGAACCAGGTCATCGAGCATCGCATCCAGCGGTTGAACTACGACCAGCAACGCGCGCTCGAAGGCGCGAGCGTCGCCGGCCTCGCGTTTAGCGTCATCACCGCGGCGCCGGCCGCCGGCTTGAGCCAGGAGCTGTTCGAAGATATCTGCGAGGCGCTCTGCCGTCAGGAAAGTTTCATCCGGCGCGAGCCGTCGTCTGCGCTCGAGGACGGGTTCGCCGCCAGCACCTATGCGTTCCGCCACACCATGTATCGGCAGACCTTCTACGAACGGCAAGGTCCGCTGCGCACCATCCGCTCTCATCTGCACGTCGCCGAGGCGCTCGAGGCGCTGTTCGCACCCGAGGAGCGCGGCGGGGTCGCCGCCGAACTCGCCCAGCACTTCGCCGCCGCGAAACGTTGGGAACGAGCGCTCGGTTATCTGCGCATTGCGATCCAGACGGCGAAGAAGCGTCTCGCCTACAACGACGCGCTCGCGGTCCTCGACCGCGCGCTGATGTTCGCGGCCAACCTGCCCGGTGAAGCCCGCGCCGCGGCGGAAACGGAATTCCTCGAAGGCCGTGCTTCGATCTTCGCGGCGGCCCACGATTCCCGCGCGCGGGAAACCTGCGAACAGCTCGCGGAGCGTGCCGCGCAGCATGGCCTGATCGATATCCAGAGCCGGGCGCTGATGAGCCTCGCGTACACGTACAGCTGGCGCGACCAGCTGCGCTGCAGCCAGATCATCGACGAAACGCTCGCGCTCAGCGACCGGCAGGCCAACCCGCAACAGCAGGCCCGCACCCGCATCAGTTGCTACGTATGGCGGATGTGGGTGCGCGGCTGGTGCGCCGAAGACATCGTCCGATGCGAGGCCGCGCTCGTCCCCTTGCGCGCCGGCGACGATCCCTACACGACCGCCTGGTCGCTGTGCGAATACGCGATGGTCTGTCTCGTGTCGTCGCACTACCAGAAAGCCCAGGACACGATCATCGCGAACTACCGTTTCCTCGTCGAGAACGACGAAAACCGACCCGAGTTCAACATGGCGCGCGCGACCTGGATGGTGCATCTGGGTGTGCCGTGGACACAGCTCTATCTCGGCGAATTCGGCCGCGCGCAGCGCGAGTTCGACAAGGCGATCACGATGTTCGCGCACAACGGCAATCCGTACGGCGCGGACACGCTCACGCTCTATCGCTGCTGGGTGCAGTTCCACGCGATGGATTTCGACGCGATGCTGCTGGCCTGCACGCAGGTGCTGGCCGGCAAGTCGCCCGAACCGGGCAGCGGCAAGTCGATCCTGCCGGCCGAATACCGGCTCTGCCTGCTGCTGACCGGGCTCGCACAGCTCGGCCTCGGCGATACGCGCGCCGCGCGCGACGCGCTCACGCAGGTGATGCAACGAATGGACTCGCAGCCGGTGATCTTCGACTGGTACTGGCGTCTGCCGCTCGAATGGGGGCTCGCGGGCGTCGCACTCGAGGAGCGCGATCTCGACGCAGCGATCACGCATGCCGACCGGCTCGTCAAACTGGCGACCTCGATCGAAGAACGCACATGGCAGGGTTTCGCGTGGGAGACGCGCGCGCGGGTTGCGTGCGAACAGGATGACGCAACCCACGCGTTGCGCTGTGTGCAGCATGCGCTCGACGCGACTCAGGGTTACCAGACGCCCCTCGCGGACTGGCGCATCCATCGCACGGCTGCCCGCGCCTGCGAGTTGGCCGGCGACACGCAATCGGCCGACTACCACGCAGCACTCAGCAAGACAATGAAAGACGCACTCGCCGCAAAGCTGCCGTCGGGCCATCGTCTGCGTGAGACGTTCGAAGCGGGTTAATCACCGGCGTGCCCGCATCCGGATAGCCGGACGAGACCCAGGCGGCTCGCCAATGTCACTGCTTCGATCCGGTTCCCTACCGACAGCTTCGAGTACAGATGCTTGGCGTGCGACTTCACTGTCTCGGGCGCGATGCACAGCCGGATCGCAATCTGCTTGTTGGTCAGCCCACGCCCC
Organism: Paraburkholderia sediminicola; assembly: GCF_046026675.1. Classification (GTDB taxonomy): domain Bacteria; phylum Pseudomonadota; class Gammaproteobacteria; order Burkholderiales; family Burkholderiaceae; genus Paraburkholderia; species Paraburkholderia sediminicola_F. Next base: position 2,509,224 of record NZ_JAQQEY010000001.1, read on the forward strand.
ATCAGTCCGATGATCACGCGTTCACGTTCGCTCAGGCCCATGGCGGCCACGGACCGTGCGATGTCCCGCGCCGTATCGCACGCCGGTTGCGCATGGGCGGCGTCACGCCGGCGTCGCGACATCAACGCGCCTGCATAGGGAAGCAGCTCGCGGATATCGCCGGCGGGTACGATCGACCCGCGCACCATCCCGTCGATCAGTTTCGCCACGCGCTCGCTGCAGTCGACGAGCGTCTGCTGCAGTCCCGCCGAAGCCGCCTGCTTGAGCAGCGTGACGAGCGCCTCGACCGCGTCATCTCGCAGACCGGCGACCAGCAACGCTTCGATCAGCAACAGCGCGATCGTCACCGCGCCGTATCGATCGCGCCTCAGAACGGTATCGCAATGGAGCTGCCGCAGCGCTGCGAGATCGACCGCTGCGGATACCTGGATGGGTGCCTGAGGGAAAGCGGGAAAGCATGTTTGTGAATGCGTCTGTGCGAGTGCGAGCCGCGCCTGCGCAAGCACGTGGTAGCGCGCGATCTCGAAGCGCGCGCTGCTGCTAGCCGCGCCGCATTGCCCGGCCAGCACGGCGAGCCGTTGTGCGCAGAGCGCCGCATGGTCGAGGCGATCCGCGGCCACGTGAATCTCGACCTGCTGCGCGAGGCTGGCGGCGCGCAGCCGCGGCCAGTTGCGCTTGATCCCAAGCGCGTCCGCTTCGGCCAGCAGCAGGAGCGCTTGTCCCGGTTGCCGCCGGTTGGCGGCGATGCGGGCAAGCAGTCCGTAAGCGCGCACCGCGCCTTCGATCGCACCGCCCTGCCGGATTCCGGGCAGCCGCGCCGCGACCAGCGCCTCGCTCTCGTCGACACGGCCCTCCTCGTACAGCACCTGCGCCATCACGCAGGCGGGCAGCGCGTCGATTGCCGCCGGACCGGCCCCGAAACGGCGCGCGACATCGAGTGCGTCGTCGGCCAGCAGGCGCGCGGCATTGAAATGCATCTGAGCGAATTCGACCGCGGCATCGAGCGCAATGTCGAGCATCGTGGTGATCGCGCACAGCCGGCCCGGCTGAGCGTCCGGCGCGCGGCGTTCCACCGCGTAGAAACTCTCGGGGTCGCCGAGGCGCAAATAAGCGCAGCGGCACACCGTCAGCGCGACGTGCGCGGTGGGCGTTGCGGTGCCGAGCCGCAGCGCGGAAAGCGCAGCGGCCAATGCGGCGCCCGCGTCGTCCTGCAGCAGGAGCGCCGCGGCGCGCACGGCCGCGATCTCGCAACGCACCGCAACGGCAACCGGACCCGTTAGCGGACCGACCTGCCCTTCAAGCCGCTGCGCGCTCAGGAGCGCTTCGGCGGCCTCGCCGCGGATCACCATCTGCCACCCGCGCGCCAGATCCGGATGGACGCGCGCTACACTTAGCGCAGACCGTTCCCGGCCGACGCGCGCCAATGTCTGCACTTCGGTCTGAACTTCGTCGGCAAACACCGGCGCGGGCGGCACGACATGAAGCGCCCGCGTCATGAGGGCGTCGGACTGCCCCCGCGGCGGCGCCGCGGGGGTTTGAAGATGCCCCGCTTCCTGATGGATTTCGCAGACCAATGCCTCGTTCATTCCTCGCTCCGTCGGTCACCCGATCGTCACAATCGCTGGACGAACGCAGTACCGTCCAGACTAGAGATGACCGTCCGGAAAAGCGTGATGATTCGGTTCTTTTTTGGTAAAGGATGGGTTGTTGCCCGGTATTGCCCGGACTGCAACCGAAACGAAAGCGATCAAAACCGGGATTTGTAATGCAGCCAACGATCAACCGGGTGACACGCGTTCAACCTCGGAGGCCAGCATCACCGCGGCCGCGTTGACGGGCCTCGGCCGCCCCTGTCGCGGACGATAGACCACGTCGCCGGCCTTGATCGGCGCGCCCGACAACGCGCAGCGACCGCGCCGCCTCGAAACGCCCACCCTCCACAACTGGTCGCCGTAGCGGCAGGACGTTGCATCGCACCAGTACACGACGACGACCTTCGTCGAAACGCGATCGAGCACCCGTACTACGCATTCGCGGCACGCATCGATTGGCGCACCCCGCACCTTTGCCGCTTCGACGCGCGGCGCCAGCCGGCTTGCGGCCCACTCCCACGCGCCATCGTCGAGCAGGCGCAACGCGGCGCACCAGCATGCATCATCCGCCAGGTCGGTCTGCATGATCAGGCTCCCCTGTCGCCACGGCGAGGATCGATAGCCACCGCCGGCTCCTCGATCGGCTCCTCGTCCCGCATGCGGGTTCGCCAGCTGTTGGGAGGCTCGCCAACGATCCGCCCGAAGACGGTCGTAAAGTGCGCATGCGATCCGAAGCCACAACTGAGGGCGACATCGAGCACGCTGAGCGCCGACGAGCGCAGCAGCATCTGGGCATGCTCGATCCTGCGCCGCAGCAGATACGCGTGCGGCGAATAGCCGGTCGTCGAGCGAAACTGCGCCGCGAAATGCATGCGGGTGAGTCCGGTGCTGGCGGCGACATCGGCCAGTCCGATCGGCTGCGCGAGGTTCGCTTCGATGAAGTCGAGCGCGCGCCGCAGACGCCATCGCGGCAGCGACGCCGTGCGCCGCGCGGAAGGCCGCGTTTGCTCAGCAGCCTGCGCGACGAGGCGCGCGACGATTGCGTCGCAGACGCTGTCTGAGTGGAGCCGGGGGGACGCGTCGGCAACCGGTTCGGCTTCCTCGAGCGCGGTCCCGCCGTCGGCGGCGAAATCTGCTGCCTCGTTGCCGCGCGCTGCATCCGGTGTCTGCGTGAACATGTGCGCCTCCGCGGGGCGTAAGTCGACGGCCTCTATCTTGCGCAGTCTGGCGGCGGCGCGACATCCCCTCATTGGGTGAGCGCGACGGGAGTGGCATCCCTCGTTCGCACGATCTCAGGCGCCGCGACGCGGCTTGATTGCGCCTGCGGGATGGCGCTTCGCAATCGACGAGCGCAGCGCGGAATAGGCCGGCGCGACCATCGGGTAGTCGGCGGGCAGGCCCCACTTCGCGCGGTATTCGTCGGGGGTCATCGCGAAGTGCCGCTGCAGGTAGCGCTTGAGCGACTTAAGCTTGCGTCCGTCTTCGAGACAGACGAGATAATCGTCGCGCACCGATTCCTCGATCGGCACCGCCGCTCGCTGCCGCGCGGCCGGTACCGACGTCGTGCGCAATGCGGCTAGCGCGGCGTACGTGCTCCAGATGAACTCCGGCAGGTCGTCTGCCGGCAACGGATTGCACGATACGAAGCTCGCCACGATTTCGGCGGTGAGCTCGATCAGATCGATGTCCTGCGTCACGATCCGCCTCGACTGATCAACTGCTCCGGGTAGAACAGCGGCGTTGCCCGAAGTGGCGTGCGGATTTCCGAAGCATCATGATTCTTCATGACCTGGCTCCATGGCAGACCGGTCATCGGTCGCGTTAGCGTCGGCAGGCATGGCGATCCATCCCCCGACAGAGGGTCGACACGCTCGCGCGGGCGACCGGCAGCATTAAAGAAGCCGGCGTGCTCGCCGCCTAGGGCTTGTTCGTACTGGCCGACGCCCCCGGCAGGTCGTCGCTGCGATAGCCGCCACCCAGCGCGCGGGTCAGCACGATGCCCGCTTGGATCTCGTCGCCGGTAAGTTGCAGGAGTTCGAGGCGTCCAGCGATGACCGGCGCCTTCGCCTGCATCGCGCTCATCCTGTCGCCGAGGCCGGTCTGGTAGCTCGCCTCGGCACTGTCGCTCGCGAAGCGCAACGCGTCGATCCGGTCATGCTGCAGATGCGAGCGATGATCGAGATCGTCGATCTGGCTGCCGCTCTGCGCGACGTCGCGCACCGCGTCGAGCACGGCCTGGTCGTACTGCTCGATCAGCGTGTTGCTGGCCGTGCGCGCGCCGTGCAGGTTCGCATTCAGGCGGCCACCGTCGAAGATCGGCAGCGTGAGGCCGGGAATGAGGTTGATCTGCTGGCTCGAATGCAGGAACAGGTCACGCATTCGCAGCGCGTTGAAACCGAAGAACGCGGTGATGTCGAAGCTCGGGTAGAACGCGGCTTTCGACGCATCGATCTTGTCGAACGACGCCTGTACCAGCCAGCGCATGGCCTGCAGATCGGGGCGCCGCGCGAGCAGCTCATACGACAGCGTCGACGGCAGCGAACCTGCCGGCGCCGGCAACGGCACCGGCGCGATCGCCGGCAGATCGTCGGGGCCGACGCCCGCCAGCGCACGCAACGCTTCGCGTGCGTGGACGATCTGCTCCTCGCTCGAGGCGATCTGCTGGTCGATCGCAAGTACCTGCGAGCGTGCCTGGGCGGTCTGGGTCAGCGCTTCGAGGCCGCGTTCGTACCGCGCCGATCGGGTGTCGAGCTCGAACGCGCGCACTTCGCGAAGCTGCCGCAACAGGTCAAGGCTCGTGTAGGTGATCTGGATGCTGTAGTAGAGTTGCGCGACGCCTGCCGAGAGTTCGAGCTCGGCCTGCGCCGCTTCCGCGCGCCGCGCGTTCTGCTCGCCGATCGCCGAGCGCACGAGGTCGCGCTGCTTGCCCCAGATGTCGATGTCGTAGTGAGCGTCGACGCCTACCAGGCCGGTCCAATACCACGGCCCATAGGCTCCGATTGCCGGGTCGTGCGACGCGTACGCACTAAGGAAACCATGACCCGAGACATGCTCGCGATCGGCTTCCGCCAGCGCGGACATCTGCAGGCCGGACCCCGCGCGGATCAGCTCGACCTGCGCATGGGCCTGCGAGACGTGCTCGCGCGCAATTGCGAGCGACGGGGCATGCGCGAGCGCCTGATCGACGAGCGTATTGAGCTGCGGATCGTGATACTGCTCCCACCAGCGTGCAGACGGCCAGCCTTCGTTGGCCAGATGGATGTCATCGGCAAGACGGATCTGCTGCGGCGCGATCATCGCTGCGGGTGGGCTATCGTGGTGAATGATCGCGCACGAGGCGAGCATGGGCAACGCGAGCGACGCGAGCCAGTGGTTGAGCAGTCGTGTGGCTGATCGTGTGCTCGATCGTACGGCCGGCATGCGCGTCAGGCGCCACAGGCTCGGTAAGTGCGGTAGGCGCAACACGCGGCGCAGGATGCAAGCGAAGTGCGTCATCGCAGATCACCCCGCACTCGCGAATTCGCCGGACGCACGTTCGTCGGGCAACCAGCGTGGCAACCCGGCGAGCGCCGCGTCAATGCGTTGCGCGAGCCGCTCCAGTGTTTGCCCATCTGCCGTCTCCGTTGCCCCTGCCGGCGGCAGCGCGGTGCGCAGTCCACTCGGATCGAGGCGCGCCGGCGTCATCGCGGCCGATGGCTCGGCCGCGAGCTGCGAAGCGTATCGCTCCAGCGCATCCGCGACATCTGACTGAAACTTCGCTGCGCGCTCCGTCGGCGCGCTTGCCGACGCATTGATCATCGCCTCATGGTGAAACGCTTCGAGCGCGACAAGCATCGCCCGGCTCTGCGCGAGCACCGTCTGCGACAGCAGCGTAATACGGGTCGTCTCTCCCTCGCGCCAGTCGGGTTCGAGCGCGACACGCGCGAGCGCCATCTCGCAATCCGCGACCATGGCCCACGTTTCAACCACCGCTGCCGAATCCGTCGCGCGTGGGCCGCTCTGCACCGCCTTCGCCTCGATACGCGCCAGCGCCGCGATCTTGCGCAAGATCGACGTCAGTTGCGTACGCAGGCCCTCCGATTCGCGCTCCGGCCACATCGACATCTGGATGAAGGTGGCCACGCCGACACCCAGGACGATACCGACGATCCGGTCGCGGATCTCGGTGAGATCTGACGGCGGCGAGAACGATTCGAGCAAGGCCAGCGCGAACGTAAACATGATCTGGATTCCTGCATAGCTGATCCGCTCGGATCCCGCCGCCACCCAGGCGCCGAGCGCGATCACGGGCAAGCTCATCAGCAGTAGCCCCGTCACGCTTTCCAGTTGCGGAATCACGAACGCGACCATGAACAGCGCCAGGGCACTGCCGATCAGTGCGCCGCTGATCCGCAGCACGCCCTGGCGGCTCGACGCGCCCAGGCTCGGCAGTGCGACCACGAGACACGTCAGCATGATCGTGTGGATACCCGGCCAGTTCACCGCGTTGTAGAACACGTAGCAGACCAGTACCGAGAACAGCGTACGCAGCGCGAAGCGCGCGTAACGTGGATTCGCGAAAACGTCCGGTTCGGGCTGCGCGGAACGCGCCGCCGCTTTCGTCGCCTGCTCCGCTTTCTCCGGTTTCTCCGGTTGCTCCGGTTGCTCCCCTTTCTCCGCTGCACTGCCGGCGGCCGCATCGTCCGGCCGCGTCGGCGCGACAGCACCCCGCGTGGCTTCGGAGAACACGTTGAGCGCACGTTGCATCGCGTCGAGCGCGGGTATCGAGGTCAACACCGGCGCCTGGCGCGATGCGCCCCAATGCCGCCATTGCAGGTTGTCGCCAATCGCGTGATCGAGAGACGCAAGTTCGTCCTGCACCACACGGATGGCATCGATCTGCCCAGCGTCGCGCGCGACTGCATGCTCAGGCAGCACCGCCGCCGCTTCGAAGATGCGCGATACCACGGTCACGCAGGCCAGCCACGCCGAGGCATCTTCCTCGCTGTAGTGGTGACGCATGGTCGAAAAGCGCAACAGCTTCTGCAACGCGAGTGCGCCGCGCTCGAGATCGAGCGAGCCAATATGCACTGCCGCCGCATTCACGTCGATCATGACCGCGAGCCGCGCACGGGCCGTCGCGAGCTGCCGTTGCATGGCGGCGCGCAACTGCTGCTCCGGTTCGGCTGGCAGAAACAGCGTGTTGATGATCAGCGACAGGACAACCGCGTAGTTGACCGCCACCCATACCCACAGACAGTCACGCACCAGCGCTTCCGCGTTATCGGTCTGATCGGCAAAGGTCTGCGCGTAAATCACGATCAGCGAGACGAGAAAGAACACCAGCCCCAGTTTCGCCACGGCCCGCATCAGATAAGCGCTGCAGAAAAAGATGGCGCTTGCGATGATGATGCGCAACAGCGGATAGTCGAATGTCAGCTTGTAGACGCCGATGATGCAGGCAATCGCGCAGGTCGTGCCGATCACGGCCAACAATGCGACGAGGCGGGTCAGCACGATGTTCGACTGCGTGACGAAGAACACCGCGATCAGCGACAACGCCAGCTCGGGCACCTGCAAGGTCATTGACACGACAATCACGAGCGCGCAGCCGAGCACGCTGCGCATGGCCACGTTGGCGCGCCCCGGAAACCCGCCAAGCTCCGCGCGCAGGAAGCCTCCCAGTTGCCCGAGCTGCCGCGGCCAGGCGAGATGACGCCCGACGCCGTCGAGCCCGCTCATGACGGCGCTCCATTGGGCGTCGCGCGAGCGTCACGATTTTCGTGACGTTCGGGCTGCAGCACGGCGACCGCGGACGTGCCGATCCGGAACATCTGCGGATCGGGATGATCGACCAGTATCTTCACCGGAAAACGCTGTGAGACGTGCACCCAGTTAATGCTGCGCTGAATGCTCGGCAGACCGTTCGCGGTGCCGCTGCCATCCTGCGGATCGACGCCGAAGCCGATCGAGTCGACCGAACCGCTGAAACGGATGCGGGTATTGCTCATCAGGTACACGGTCGCACGGGTGCCGGGCCGGATGTTGCCGAGCTCGTTCTCGCGAAGATTGGCGATCACGTACCAATGCCGCGTATCGATCAGCGTGAAGACGGGTTTTTGCGCGGACACGAATTGCCCGACGGACGTGCGCAACTCGACAACGCGGCCATCGAACGGCGCGTGCACGGTCGCATATTCCAGGTTGAGTTGCGCCGTGGAAATTTCAGCCGTCAGCACCGCGCGCTGCGCGACGAGCGCGGCGACGCTGCTGACTGCCGCCTGCGCCTCGCGGGCTTGCGCTTGCGCGGCCGCAAGCTCGGCGAGCGCCGAGCGTTGCGTAGTGCGCGCGCGCTCCAGATCGTCGGCGGAAATGTAGCCCTTCCCGATCAGCGGCTCCATTCTCGCCAGCGTATCCCCCGCCTGCTTCGCGGCGGCCTGGGCGCGCGCAACCGACGACTTTGCCGCGTCGGCACTGAATCCTTGTGCATTGACGGTACGCTGGGTCAGCGGAATCTGCGCATCGAGTTGCGCGAGCGCCGCCTGGGCGCGCTGCAACGCGAACTGATACGGCCGCGGGTCGATCTCGAACAGCAGATCGCCCTGCTTCACCGCCTGGTTGTTGCGCACCGCAAGCGTCACAATCTTGCCGCTGACTTCGGGCGAGACGCCGATCGTATCGGCGTACGCATAGGCGTCGTCGGTGCGCGGCACGGTATCCACGCGCCAGATCACGGCAATGATCGCGATCACGGCCAGCGCGATCAGCAGCATGGCGGGCCAGGTTCGCGGACGCTGCTTTCCTGCGTCCGTGCTTTGGGCAGCAGTCATGGTCACACGGTCAGCTAAAGGTTAAAGGGATCAAAGGCGTTAAAGGTTGAAGCCTGCTACCCAGAGCGCGACGGCAAACAGCACCGTCAGCGCCGGATAGACGATCGCCGGCGGCGTGAGCCAGGCGCCGCGGCCGCTTCGCGAAAGCAGCACGTGCACGCATACGACCAGCAGCACGCCGCCCACGATACAAAACAGCCAGTCCGGAAAATACGCACCCAGCACGCCAACCGACGGCGCGTCGCTACACGCAGCCAGCGTCAAGGTCGCGCACGACATCAGGACCGCCCATCCGTGGCGCCTACGGCGCACACCACTCGACATCGCCGTCTCTCCCTGATGGCAGACAATGAAGCATTACGATTCAACTGGACGCGCGATCCTGGCGCACCGGACATTCCGGATGCCAAGGTTCAGCGCGTCAGGTTCACTTTCGCGAGATCGATCAGCTCGCTGCCGCGTCCGTCCATCACCGCCTTCATCATGAAGAGGCCGAAATGCCAGGCTTCATCGACGGTGGTCTTCGGCGGCATGATCAGTTCCTGCCGTGCACTGACGACGTCGACGAGCGCGGGTCCGTCGTGCGCGAGCGCGGCCGCGATCGCGCCTTCGAGTTCCTGCGGTTTCTCGACGCGAATGCCCTTCACGCCCATCGCTTCGGCCATGCGCGCGAAGTTCGGATTGACGAGGTCGGTGCCGGTATCGACGAAGCCCGAGGCGCGCATTTCGATCTCCACGAAGCCGAGCGTACCGTTGTTCAGCACAATCACCTTCACCGGCAGCTTCGCCTGCACCAGCGTGATGAAGTCGCCCATCATCATCGTGAAGCCGCCGTCACCGGACATCGAGATCACCTGGCGGCCAGGGTACGTGGCCTGAGCGCCGATCGAATGCAGCATCGCGTTCGCCATCGAGCCGTGGTTGAACGAACCGATCAGCCGGCGCCGGCCGTTCAGCTTCAGATAGCGCGCCGTCCAGGCGATCGGCGTGCCGACGTCGCAGGTGAAGATCGCGTCATCCGCCGCGAGCTGGCTCACGAGCCGCGTCACGTACTGCGGATGGATCGTCGTACTCGACGGATTACTCTCGGCAAGCGAGTCCAGATCCTTGCGCGCCTTCTGGTAATGCGCGAGCGCGCTGTCGAGGTGCGACGAATCGGTCTTTTCCTTGAGGACCGGCAGCAACGCGGCGAGCGTGTCCTTGACCGTGCCGACAAGGCCAAGATCAAGCGAACAGCGGTTGCCGAGCGCTTCGGGACGCACGTCGATCTGCGCGATCGTGGCGTCTTCCGGATAGAACTGCCGGTAAGGAAAATCGGTGCCGAGCAGCAACAGCATGTCGCACGCCTTCATCGCGGCGTAGCCCGACGCGAACCCCACCATGCCCGTCATGCCGACGTCGTAGGGGTTGTCATGTTCGATGTGCTCCTTGCCGCGCAGCGAGTGCACGATCGGCGCCTTCAGGCGCTTCGCGAGTTCGACGACTTCGTCGTGCGCGCCCGCGCAGCCGGCGCCGCACATCAGCGTCACGCGCGATGCCGCGTGCAGCACATCCGCGAGACGCACGATCTCTTCGTCAGCCGGACGCAGCACGGGCGGCGCCGACGGCACCAGCCAGGGCGCGACCTTGGCCGTAGTCGGCGATAGCGCGACGTTGCCCGGAATCACGACGACCGCCACACCGCGCCGTCCGACCGCGGCGCGCATTGCGCGGGTCAGGATCTGCGGCAACTGGTCGACGTGCGACACGAGTTCCACGTAGTGGCTGCACTCCTTGAACAGGATTTCCGGATGCGTCGCCTGAAAATAGTCGATGCCGATCTCCGAGCTGGGAATGTGCGCGGCGATCGCGAGCACGGGCACGCCGCTACGGTGGCAGTCGAATAGTCCATTAATCAGGTGCAGGTTGCCCGGTCCGCAACTGCCGGCACATACCGCCAGTTGACCGGTGAGATGCGCTTCCGCGCCGGCCGCGAAAGCAGCGCCTTCCTCGTGCCGCACGTGGATCCAGTCGATCTCACCGGAGCGCCTGAGCGAATCGGAGATGCCGTTCAGCGAGTCGCCGACGACGCCGTAAATGCGCTTCACGCTGGCCTGTGTCAGGGCATCGACCAGATAGTCCGCTGCCGTGGTCATGATGCCTCCTGCCGACGTGCCGCAACGGACTTAGCCGCCCCCTTGGGCGGCAGCGAACCTGAATGAGCGTGGGGGTAATTCACGATGCGCCTCCTTCTCCCGATGACGGGGTGTGCAGGCACATGTGCCGGCGGCCACGGTTTGACTTCGACCATGGTGTCGCGGCTCGTCCGGGCGTGCTTTAGGATTCGCACGGTGACGTATCGAAATCGCGTGAACCGGCGGCGCAGCGATCTCGCAAGCAAATCGTGCCCGCCGGGATACCGTGACTTACCTACCGTTACGGGGATCCACTTCTACGACGGACACGCATTCCATTGGTGTCCGCTCTTACCGGGCGCGGCGCTGCGTGGCCAGATCGCGACCGATGCGGCGGATCTCGGCCTCGCCCTGCGCAAGCGCGTCAGCGTTCGTATGCACCGAGTAGTAGCCGAGCACCAGGGGATAGGGATGCTTGATCGCGGAGCCGATGACGAACGACGTCGCGTGCTCGGCATGCAACTCGATGGGCGCCCCGTCGGATTCCTCGAATACGGCGAGCTCCCCTGCCTCGATCGGCTCGGATGCGTTCAGCCTCCCCTTGTCGATCGCCAGCCACGAGACGTTGTGTCCGGCAGGCGGCATGTATCGCCACGTATCCCCAGCGCTCAGTTCAACATGGAAGTAGTTGATACCTTCGGGCGCGCGAATATCGCTCGCCGCCGATCCGTGGCGGCCGATGATGACGCGAACCGGCCCATCCCGCTGGACCTCGGCCGGCGAGATGTACTGGCTTTCCGCTGGCGAGTTCTCCTGCGAGGGCGGCAGGGCGACCCAGAGTTGAAAGAGGCGTACGGCTTCGCCCGGTAATACGTTTCCGTCGTGCCAGACGCCATTGCCAGCCTTCATCCATTCGAGGCCGCCGGCGGGAAGTTCGCCACTCTTGCCTGTCGTGTCCGCATAGGAAATTCCGCCGCTCAGCACCGTGGTGAGTGTGGCGAGACCCGAGTGCGGGTGCATCCCGAACATCGGCTTGCCGGTCGGCACGACCAGGGCGTGATCGAGGAACACAAAAGGCTTGATCAACTCGCCGATATCGGAAGGACTGGCCAGACGCGTAATGCCGCCGTGCGCACTGCCAGTGGTGCGGAATGCGACCCGGCGCGGGGCCAGCGTTGTCTCTGGAATCGGGGTGACTACGGCTGTGTCGGTGTTCATGGCTCTGCCTTGGTAAAAACGCGATACACGTAAGGTAAGAGCTTGCACTCCATCTGAAAAGCCTATATTTTTAGATTTCAGGTATCGATTGGAGCGATGGATATGCTTGACGGCGTAACGCTTGACCAGCTTCGGACCTTCATCGCGGCGGTCGATGAAGGCAGCTTCTCAGCAGCCGGGCGCAAGCTCCGGCGCGCGCAATCAGTAGTTAGCCAGACCCTTGCGAATCTCGAGGCACAACTCGAAGTGAAGCTGTTCGATCGCACGGCCCGCTACCCGCAGCTCACCGACGCAGGCAAGAGCTTGCTGCTCGATGCCCGTTCCGTGGCCGACACGATTGATGGTTTCAAGGCGCGAGCACGCGCGATGCGGGAGGGTCTGGAGCCCGAACTCTCCGTCGCGATGGACGTGATGTACCCCATGGATAGTCTGACGCGCGCGGCGGCTCAGTCCCAGAAGGACTATCCGCACACGCCGCTGCGGCTCTATGTCGAGGCGCTGGGCGGTGTGATGAAGCTGGTGCTCGACCGGATCTGCAATATCGGCGTGATCGGCACGCTGCCGATCGTGACGGATGAACTGCAGGTCGAATCCTTGCGCGAGCTGAAACTGGTGACGGTTGTCAGCCCCGCTCATCCGCTCGCAAATAGCCGGGGCATCATTTCCGCCGCCGCAATCAAGAAGCACGTGCAACTTGTACTCAGCGACCGAACCGCGTTGTCCGAGGGACGCGAATTCGGCGTGCTGTCCGCCTCGACGTGGAGGCTCGCGGATCTGGGGGCCAAGTATGCCTTTCTGAAGGCCGGCCTGGGCTGGGGGCATATGCCCCTGCACATGGTCAAGGAAGATCTCGACAGTGGCACCCTCGTGGCGATTCGCATTGAAGGCCTGCCGCGCGATGTAGCGATGCCAATGAAGGTTGTTTACCGCAAGGACGCGCCGCCGGGGCCGGCCGCTCGCGCCTTCATTGCACAGTTGGGGAAGTAAGCAGTATGGTGGCGGCCCGCTGGCGTTGCAGCGAGCGCCGATCCCGGAGAGACGAGCCAGCTGGTTGGCCGGTCGTCTCAGCGGATCAGACTTTTCAGCTCGCGTTCGCAGGCGAGACACGCAAAGCTGTGCGGCCGGTGAGCGCGTCCAGGCTGAATGCGCCGGCGCCGAACCAGGTGATTTGCAGGAGACCACCGGCCATCATCACGTTCTTGAGGAAGTGAATCATCTGGTTTTGATCGGCGAAGTTATGGTGAAAAAACAGCGCTGTGACCACACAGAACACCGCCATCCCCAACGACACAGTGCGAGCCCGGTAGCCCGACAGCAGCAGCAGGCCGCCGCCCAGCTCGGTCAGCACGGCAAGAATGAACGCGAGTGGCGGCACGGGCAGACCCATGGCCGCGATATAACCAACCGTCGCGCCATACGCCGCGAGTTTGCCCAGCCCGCTCATGACAAACGGTGCACCGATCAGAATACGACCCAGCAACGGAAGAAATTTAAAACGTTCCATAACTAACTCCTAAGATAAATTTAACCAGGTGGATTAAGAGAAAGGGAATTAGCCGGCGTCCACCATCACCAGCTCGGAATCTTCAAGAGCAGAAATCTGTGCTGCGGCGACTTTCGTCATCGCCACGCCATCCAGCGGCCCAACGGGCTCGCCATTTACTTCGATGCGTCCCGAGGCCACGACGAGATAGGCGCGACGCGCCGGACTCAACTCGTATCGAACGCTTTCACCGGCCTTTAGCATTGCGCCGAACACACGCGCATTGGCGCGAATCGGCAGCGCACCTTCATCGCCGGCGAACCCGCTGGCAAGGGCTACAAAGCGCCCTGACCGGTCGCCTCTTGGAAACGGCTTGGTATCCCATGCGGGTTCACCACCGGCTTTGCGAGGCAGCAGCCAGATCTGGTAGACCTTGAGCGGCACTTCGCCCTTGTTGAACTCGGCGTGGCGTATGCCCGTACCGGCGCTCATGACCTGGACATCACCTGCGTGGATCGTTCCTTCGGATCCCAAAGTGTCCCGATGCCCGAGCAGGCCCTGGCGCACGTACGTGATGATTTCCATGTCACGATGCCCGTGCATGGGGAAACCGCTGCCAACCGCGATCTCGTCGTCGTTCCACACAATCAGGGGACCGAGAGCGGCATGGTCGGGATTGCCGTCGGCGCTCACCGCGAAATGGTATTTCGCGCGCAGCCAATCTCGGTTCGCCGTGTCCAGTGATTCCCAACGCCTGTGTGTGAGCATGTCCATCTCCGTTTTCCGCCGCCATTTCCTGCCGTCGCCAATGCGACGCTTGTCACCTGTGCGACCGACTGAATTCAGCGCTGATGCAAGTGATGCAGGTGATGGGATGAATGCTATATTCGCAATGAACTCGCGCATATCTCCTACAATGAAACGTTTCGTTGCCACTAATAGAACGATTAGAAGGAGTTGAAGTCCGCCTATGAACGCAATCACTGACCTCAATGATCTTCGGCTCTTCGCAGAGGTGGTCGAGCGAGGGAGCTACACGGCGGCCGCGCGCGGCCTCGGCTTGCAGACCTCGAAACTCAGCCGGCGCGTTCGCGCACTGGAAGAAGAACTTGGCGTTCGGCTGCTCAATCGCACCAGCCGGAGCCTTTCCTTGACGGAAACCGGGCGGCAGTTCCACCAGCATTGCCTTGCGCTGGTGGCGGAAGCCAGGGCTGCGAAAGAAATCGTGGAGCGTACGCGCTCCAAGCCTCAGGGCACCGTCCGCATCGCCTGTCCGGTGGCTTTGCTGGAGTCCGGCATCTCCACGATCATCGCGCGATACGTGCAAGACAACCCTGACGTCCAGGTTCTGCTGGATGCAACCAACCGCCGCGTGGATGTCGTCGAGGAAGGTCTCGACTTTGCCATCCGGGTCAGGCTGCCGCCGTTGGAGAACACCGATCTCGCCGTCCGTCAGTTGGGCTTGTCGATCCACATTCTGGTTGCCAGTCCCGAACTGGCGGCGCGCCATCCGGTGCCCCGCTCGATCGAATCCGTCAAGGAATGGCCCACCCTCTCCATGGCGAGCAGCAATGAGCGATTTGTGTGGAATCTGGTCGACGCTGAGGGGGGCGTGACCTCATGGGCGCACCAGCCTCGCCTCGCCACCGACGACCTGGCGAGCCTTCGGGTGGCAGCGATATCCGGCGTCGGCGTGGCGATGCTGCCGAGAGAATTGGTTGAGGCCGATATTCAGGCCGGCCGCCTGCAGCACCTACTGCCAGGTCTGGCCAGCACGCCGGGCCTTGTGCATGCGATCTTCCCCACGCGCCGGGGCATGGTTCCGGCCGTGCGCCACTTGCTCGATGCGCTGGTGGCAGGATTCGAAGGCCAGAACCGGCAGCGCTAGAGCGGTGAGCGGTGGCCCGCAATGAGTCCGCCTTCTGCGCGGTTTTAGCGTGCAGTATGCGGGTCGGCCGCGGCCAGCAGCTTCTCCGTGAGAAACTCGCCGATGGCATCCAGCGCTTGTGCCGATGCCTTCAGACTTCCAATGCTGCCGGCGAAGCCATGCGGCATCCCCATCCAGACATCGAGCCGGGCATCGGTTCCGGCAGCAATCGCACGCTCGATATAGCAACGCGAATCATCGAGCAGGACTTCGTCGTCGCCGACGTGAATGCGAACGGGGGGCAAGCCGGAAAGCTGCCCGTGAAGCGGCGAAGCCAGCGGAAGTTTCGGATCGGCACTCCCCAGATAGGCATGCACCAGCTCCGCGACTTGCGGAAGGGTGAAATACGGATCGGCATCCGCGCGCGTCACATACGTCTCGCTCAAAAGCGTCAGATCGGTAACCGGCGATAGTGCGGCCACGCCGACAAGCGCCGCCTTTGCGGAGGCCGCGTCAGCGGAGACGCGTGCGGCGAGTACCAGCGCGAGATTGCCACCGGCAGAATCTCCCGTGATGGCAATCCGGCGAATTCCCCTTTCCTCAAGGCCGCGGTAAGACGCCAGCACGTCGTCGACAGCCGCGGGAAAAAGATGCTCGGGCGCAAGCCGATAGTCCGCGATAAAGGCGCTTGCTGCCGCCCTCGCAGCGATATGGCCGACAAGGTGACGGAAGGCTTTGGCACTGCCCAGGTTGAACCATCCGGAGTGCAGATGGAGGATCGCTTCGTCGGACCGACGATCCGCAGGATGAACCCAGAGGCCCGCAATGCCGCCAACGGTGTCGGCTTCGAAGGTCACGTCGTCGCGTGGCGAAACGCGTTCCATCATGGCATCAAAAGGCTCGCGTGCTTCGATGCCCCTCAGTTTGCCTTTCATGGGGCTCGCCATGGCTCGCGCCGCAGCGGTGATCCCCGCATCTTCCGGGTCAAGCGGATGGGTTACGACGAAATCCCCCAACGCACCTTCAGTTGTCGAACGTTGCATGCTCAGCTCTTTCGAATTAATGGTTGTCAATGGCACCGGTCCTCGGCCAATGTCGAACGACGGTCTGTAGCCTGGTGAATTCGCTTTCCGGATCCGTGTCGGCGGCCAGGCAGGGATCTGCCTGGCCGTCTCATGCGCGCGTCAACGGTGCAGTTCAGCCAAACAGCTTGTTGGCCGTCCGGGCGATCAGTTCGCCCTGGTGGCGAGCGCCGGCGAGCTCGATCGCGCTCGGCTGGCGTTGACCTTGCCCACCCGCGATCGTCGTAGCGCCGTACGGCGAACCGCCGACGATTTCGTCCAGCGTCATTTGCCCCTGGTGGCTATACGGCAGGCCGACGACGGTCATACCGAAGTGCAGCAGATTGGTAATGATCGAGAACAACGTCGTTTCCTGGCCGCCGTGCTGGCTCGCCGTCGACGTGAACGCCCCGCCGACCTTGCCATTCAATGCACCGCTCATCCACAGGCCGCCGGCTTGATCCAGGAATGTCGCCATCTGCGATGAGATGCGCCCGAATCGGGTCGGCGTGCCGACGACAATAGCGTCGTAGTTGGCGAGCTCGGCGACGGTCGCAACCGGCGCTTGCTGATCGAGCTTGAAGTAGGCGGCCTTGGCCACGTCCGCCGGCGCGGTCTCCGGCACCCGCTTGACGTCGACCGTGGCGCCCGTGGAGCGCGCACCTTCGGCGACGGCATCCGCTAGCGCTTCGACATGGCCATACGAGGAATAATATAGAACCAGAACTTTCGACATTTCGATCTCCTTCCTATATCTGCGTGGTACCACGGTGGGGAATCATGTGAGTCCGCCCTACCCAAGCACGCGTCATGACGGGCGCCCGAAATGAAATAATGACTCGACGTGAAGGCTACGACCGAAATGCTGATGCGCATAGCTCCACGGTTGCAACGGACCATTGCTTCTGGCAGAACGACAAGAATTAATCAACGCATCCGAATGATGGCTGGCAGACGCCCATAAAGCAAAACGGCTGAGGCTTCCCACCGATACAGATAGGAAGCCTCAGCCGCAAATTACGCGATCCTCGAGAATCGCGCCTCTACATCAACATTACAGACCGCTTGCTGCGCCCGAACGGGACGTTCCGTCAACACCACCACCGTAGCCCGAAACAGGGGCTTGGGCAGCGGCATTCTGCGCCGCGACTTTTGCTTCAGCTGCCTGGATGTTCTCGGGATAGTGAAGCCAGTCATGCGGGTCGTAGCCAGCTTTCTCGAGCTGGGCCAGCTCGGCGCGCACCTGCGCACGACTTACTGGCTGACTGGACTGTGCGAACGACGCTACGGGTGCTGCAATAAGAGCAGCAATAAGAACCATCCTGGTGAACGACTTCATGGTGACCTACCTCAACGATTGTTTTAGTTGCGCTACAGAGCAGCTACGCTGCCAAGGCTGCACGCAGTCTAAAGGGCAAAAATCATTAGGGTAAGTACTAGTTTTTGAACTCTCTGTTGCCAATGCGACAACAATCGGCCAACGTCGCCGTTGAGTATGCAAGAGCGGATGATGCGACCTCCACCCTGCGCGCCTACAGCATCACGTAGCTCCTGATGATGTGGTCGACCAGGGTCGGCAGACGCTGAGCGACCCGCCGGGAATCGCTGCCTGATCTGGCGTTGCTTGTTGCATTCTCCCAAAGCATCATCAACGTATCCACCAACGCCTCGGCATCTACTGCATGTGCGGCAATTGCCAGTCGCATCAAGAGTGCTCGAAACTCCGGGCCAAGCTTGATACGCGATAGCCTGACAGGATGATTCTCGTCGGAGAACTGTATCGCCGACAATTGAGGCTGCCCCGGCGGATGACTACCGGAAGCCAGTTCGACGGCGACATCGATAAAGAGCTCGAGCAAGTGTTGGACAGGCTCCTCCCCGGATCGATGTCCAGCTTCCCGCCATTGCGCACGCTGACCATCACAAAGCAGGTCAGCATAAGCTTGTAGAAACGCCTTGCGCGAGCCGAAAATCCGATAGATGTGCCTCTTACTGAGCCCCGTTTGATCGGCGAGCCGATCGAGATTCAACGACTCGACCGGCTCGCGATAGAAAAGCGCTACTGCGGCTTCAAGAATGCTGTTCCGGAGATCGTCCGCTGCAGCCCGCGGACGTCTGCCGTTCTTTCGACGGATCGCGGACCGCGCAACTCGCAACGAGTCGGTTTCGCGTTCATCTTGCTGAGCAAATTCATCCACTAATGCTTTCCACATCGTTTAGTTATCCTTTGTGTCAGCAGTCGACCCGCATCAAAGACTGTTGCAGCGGTTTTTCTAACAAAGCATTTTTGCGAATCACGCGTGATCGACCCGGGAAGAACCGCCTCGTAAGCCGTGTCGCTCTACGCACGCCTCATCGCATTACTATACGATTGGAAAATATAATGTCAAGGCTGGTTAACACCCGGCAATCATGACGCGGCGCTGACCACGCCACACGGAAACGACAATCGAAAATCATTACTGGAAGCCTTCCAGCACGGTTTTCCCGATAGCCTTTCCTGTTTCGATCCGTTCGTGGGCACGGCGAAGATTCGCTGCCGTCAAGGGTCCTTCCACGTGCGTGAGTGTGGTCTGCAGCAGGCCCGCGTCAACCATCTCCGACACTTCTTTCAGCAAGCGGTGCTGGGCATCCATGTCCGCTGTCTGGAACAGCGACCGGGTAAACATCATCTCCCACGAAACCGTGATGCTCTTCGACTTGAACGGCGCAATGCTGTCGTCGAAGTTGTCGATCAGCGTGATATGGCCTTGGGGATTCAACGCCCGGGCGAGACTGGGGGCGCTACCGGGCATCGACGTGATCGCCCCGATATAGTCCACGCCGTCGAAGCCGATTGCGTGCAGCGCTTCGTCGATAGGCTTGCTGTGGTCGGCAACGTGCTCCGCACCCAGCTTGCGCACCCACTCGACGGTTTCTGACCGGGACGCAGAAGCGATGACAGTGAGGCCCGTGAGGCGGTTAGCCAGTTGGATCAACATGGAACCAACGCCCCCTGCTCCGTTCAGAACGAGCAGCGTGCCGCCAGGTACGTGCAAGCCGCGAGGCACCTTCATGCGGTCGAAGAGCATTTCCCATGCAGTTATCGAAGTGAGCGGCAAGGCTGCCGCCTCGGCGAACGACAACGAGATGGGCTTGGGCCCGACAATCCGCTCGTCGACGAGATGAAACTCCGAGTTGGTCCCGGGGCGATCCATCGCCCCTGCATAGAAGACCTCGTCGCCAGGGCTGAAGAGAGTGACCTCGCTTCCAACCGCAACGACCACGCCTGCCGCGTCGTAGCCCAACACTCTGGGAAGCGGACTCTCCGAAGGATCTTCCCAGCGACGGCGCTTCACATCGACAGGATTCACCGACACGGCCTTCACGGCGACCCGCAAATCGCGTGGGCCAGGTTGCGGCATCGGAAGTTCAAGCTCGGTCAAAACCTCGACGCCACCCTTTTCTTTATAGCCAATCGCCTTCATTACATTCTCCAATGTCGCCTATGCCGAACTTTTTCGGCTGGCCGTGCGAAGCAAAGGTCAAAACGCTAGCCACTGAAATTGGCGATGGTCTGCGGTTTGACCCGTCTGGAATCCTATATCCGCAACGGTCGTTCGCCAGTGTCCTGAATGGCAAAGCACCATTGCGCGCGGCAGAACGTCATCCGCAAATGAGTTGACACGCCTCCGTCGGCGACCTAATATACAACAATGCTGCACGCATTCACTATTGTTGAATATACGCGGTGCGGTGCCTGGCAGGAGACATCGAGGTTTTTACGATCGCCATCATTTATTAAGGATTCCTTTCAATGGAAAGCATCTACTTTGAACGTCGTCAGAACGTAGGCCATATCGTATTGGCCAACCCGCCCTCCAATCTCATCGCGGCTGATTTCGCTGACTGCCTTGAGAAGGCCGTCCGGGAAGCCAGCAAGGCCGATATCCGGTCGCTCCTGATCCGCGCGCAAGGCCCCGATTTCAGCAAAGGCGGCGACGTCCTCGATTTCATCGACAAGGATTTCGATGACTGGCGGACATTCATATCGCAGATTCACCATACCTATCGGTCAATCGAATCCCTCCAGATCCCGACGATTGCCGCGGTGCGCGGCGCGGCATTCGGCGGCGCATTCGAACTCGCTCTTGCTTGCGACTTCATCGTCGCGGCTGAGAACGCCACCTTCCGTTGCATTGAAGCGTCCGTTGGCTCGGCGCCTGTCGCGGGCGGCGTGCAGCGCCTGGCGGAAAGAGCGGGTCGTGCGTATGCCGCGCGCTACGCGATGCTGAGCGAACCCATGTCCGGCGCGACCGCCGGTCGGCTCGGCGTTGCCGCCTTCGTCGTCGGCGAAGATGAAGTCGAGAACGTTGCCGACAATCTCGCCATCAAGCTGGCGAACGGCCCTACGCGCTCGTATGGCGCCATTCGCGCCCTTCTCAAGGCATGGTCAGGCGGCGGCGTGCCCGGTGCGGACTCGCTGATCCTCGATCTCACCATGGGGCTCCACATGACGGAAGACGCCAGGAAAGGGCGGACTGCGCGTGCAGAGGCCTTCGCTCGAGGCGAAGAACCGACTCCGGTCGTATTTGTCGGCAAATAAGCCGTCAGCCAGGCCCATTGCACGGAAGAGTCCGATGAACACACTTTCATATCAGCACGGAACACGTTTCCCAGAGCTGATCGCCAAAACCATTGGCGATTCATTTGACGAGATCGCCAGCAAGATGGGCGAGCACGTCGCGGTAGTCAGCCGGCACGAAGGGGTCCAGCTAAGCTACGGCGAACTTCGCGAAAAGTCGGACCGGCTTGCGGCCGCGCTTCTCGAGTCAGGACTCAAGCCGGGCGAGCGGATCGGAATCTGGTCCCACACGAACCTCGCCTGGCTGTTGCTGCAGTTGGCCACGGCGAAGGCCGGGTTGATACTCGTCAACATCAACCCGGCCTATCGGACCTCGGAGCTGGAGCATGCGCTCAGCCTGGTGGGGTGCAAGGCCATCGTGACAATGGTCCGATACCGGTCGAGCGAGTATCTGAACATGTTGCGGGAGCTGGGAAAGGCCCGGCTGCCAAGCCTTGAGACGATCTGGTGGATCGACGACGCGGACTGCCCGGACGAAGCCGGCGCGCAACGCTTCTCCGACCTGCTCCGCTCCGGCGATGCAAACAGCGCATTGCTTCAGGACGTACGCCGCACCGTGCGCCCGGACGACGCCGTCAACATCCAGTTCACCAGCGGGACGACGGGTCTTCCCAAGGCCGCTACCCTGAGTCATCGCAACATCCTGAACAACGGTTTCTTCGTGGGCGAGTGCATGAAGCTCACCCATGTGGATCGAGTGTGCGTCCCGGTTCCGATGTACCACTGCTTCGGTATGGTCATGGGCAATCTGGCTTGCCTGACCCATGGCTCGACGATCGTCTACCCCGCCGAGCGCTTCGACGCCGAAGCCGTTCTGGAGACCGTACAGGCAGAAAAATGCACGGCGCTGTACGGCGTGCCGACCATGTTCATCGCGGCACTCAATCACCCGCGCTTTGCGGAGTTCGATATGAGCAGTCTGCGCACCGGCATCATGGCCGGTTCGCCTTGCCCTATCGAGATCATGAAGCGGGTTGTCGGCGAAATGCATCTGCCCGAGATCACGATCGCATACGGCATGACGGAGACGAGCCCTGTGAGCTGCCAAAGCATGACGGATACCCCGGTCGAGAGGCGGGTATCCACGGTCGGTCAAGTCTTGCCTCACCTCGAGGTCAAGATTATCGACCCGCTCACCGGGCAGACTGTGGAGCGCGGCCAGACCGGCGAACTCTGCACGCGCGGCTACTCGGTCATGCTTGGCTACTGGAACCAGCCCGACCGGACGCGCGACGCAATCGACGCCGAAGGCTGGATGCATTCGGGCGATCTCGCCACGATGGATCCGGATGGCTACGTCAACATCGTCGGGCGCATCAAGGATATGGTCATCCGCGGCGGTGAAAACCTTTATCCCCGCGAGATCGAAGAGTTTCTGTACGCGTGCCCGGGCGTGCTCGACGTGCAGGTGGTCGGCGTACCGGACAGGAACTTTGGCGAAGAACTCTGCGCATGGATCGTCGTCAGGCCGGAGTCGATTCTCGACGACGACGCAGTCCGCGAATTTTGCAAGAGCCGGATAGCCCATTACAAAGTTCCCAAATACATCCGTTTTGTCGACTCGTTTCCGACCACCGTGACGGGAAAAATCCAGAAGTACGTGATTCGGCAAATCATGAGCGACGAACTTGGACTGAAAGAGCTACACACAGCGTGACGCGCCTTGGCAACGAGGTCATATCAATCCCGCTATAACCATTTACCGGAGTGCCGCCATGGCAGAAGTTGACGTACAAACCATCTACTTCGTCGCGAAGGATATGGCCAGGCTGGAAGATTTCTATGCATCGGCGCTGGGGATGCCTGTCCAGTTTCGCGACGAGAACAAGTGGACTCAATTTCGTCTGCAGCGCAGCGCATTTGCATTGAGTTCGGCCGAGGAAGCGGCAGAAGGAGCCATGGGGGCCGTCCCCGTCTTCCAGGTCGCCGGTGAAACCCAGGACGAGGTCCGGCAGAAAATCCTGTTCGCGGGTGGCCGGCAACTCGCGCAACGCGACATGGGCACACACGGCGTGGTGACCACCTACCAGGATCCGGAAGAGAACATCTTTCAGGTATTCAGCAAATCTTCGACCCGCTAAGTCAGAAGATCACACATTTCGCACTTACTGGAAAAAGCCATGAAATTCGGTATATTCGACCAAAACGATCGTAATGGACTGCCTATTCATAAGCAGTACGAAGACAGGATGCAAATTATCGAGCTTTACGACAGGCTCGGCTTCCATGCTTATCACATGTCGGAACACCATGCGACCACGCTGAGCGCCTGCCCCTCGCAAAGCGTGTTTCTTGCCGCTGCTGCGCAGCGCACCAAGAGACTGCGTCTGTCGCCGCTGGTCTACATTCTCCCGATCCACCACCCGGTCCGTCTCGCTGAAGAAATTTGCATGCTCGACAATCTGAGCGGCGGCCGCCTGGAGTATGGCGTGGGGCGAGGCGCCTCGCCCCACGAAATCGAGGCACTCGGTATCGACCCGGCCACGGCTCAGGCCAGGTACATCGAGTCGTATGAAATTATCAAGCGGTATTTGAGTTCAGATACGCTCGACTATAAAGGGGCGTTCTGGCAATTCAACGACATGCCGGTCGAACTCAAGCCGCTACAGACACCCCCTCCGACCTGGTACGCGCTGGCATCGCCGGAATCGACGGTATGGCCGGCCCAGGAGAAGATGAATATCGTGTGCGGCGGCCCGGTCCAGCGAGTCAGAGCCATCACTGATCGATATCGCGAAGAATTCGCCAAGCGGCATCCGTCCTCTGCTGAGCCGCTCATCGGCGTGAATCGCTACATCGTTGTCGCGGAAACGGACCAGGAGGCCATGAAAATTGCCGCGCGGGCATGGTCAGTTTTCCATCCGAACTTTTTCAAGCTCTGGAAAAAGCACGGGACGGAACCGGTCAACCAGAAGCTTCCGCCGACGATCGAGCCGCTCGTGGAATCGGGCCTAGCCGTTGTGGGCCGCCCGGAAACCGTGCGTGAAAAGCTGCTGGAGCAGGCGCACGACGGGGCATTCAACTACCTCATCGGAACATTCATGTTCGGAGACATGTCCGTTTCCGAAGCGAAGACCTCTATCAGCCTGTTTCACGAGTCCATCATGCCGGCTTTCAGCGAGTCGCAAAAGGTTCTGTCATGAGCGGAAGTGCTTCGTTAGACGAGGAGCGTCCTGCCATCAGGACGTTCGAAAAGCGTCAGTTGAGAGACGTGCTCGGGTCCTTCGTAACTGGCGTCACCGTGGTCACCACGCTTGATGGCGAGGGGAAAATGCACGGCCTTACCGCCAATTCGTTTTCCTCGGTCTCGCTGGACCCGCCTCTCGTCCTATGGAGCCAGGCCACCTCTGCGGGGAGCCATACCGCGTTCAGGGATGCCGAACGATTCACCATCAACATCCTGGCTGAATACCAATACGACCTCGCCAATCACTTTGCGACCCGGTCGCCGGACAAATTCGCCGGCATCGACTATGACCTTGGGGTCGACGGGCTGCCGCTACTGCGGGATTGCAGCGCATGGTTGGAGTGCAAGGTGGTCTCCCGCTTTCCAGGCGGCGATCACGTGATCTTTGTCGGCTCGGTGGAATGCATACGCCAGAGCGCGAGGCGGCCGCTGGTATTCGGCGGTGGACAATATCTGGTCGCTGACCCACACGACCTCGGCCGCGCGCCGCTCGGAACGGCGGGCACGATGAAATCGCAGCCACATGCTGTCCGGCTGGCGAACCGCGCCATGTTGCGACTCGCGCATACGCTGGACAAGACACTTGCGCTCGTAGCATGGGGCAATCACGGTCCCACGGTGATCGCATGGCAAGCCGCAACCACGCCTGTGGCCGCCGATCTGCCGCTTGGGCTTGTGCTGCCGGTGACTTCTTCCGCTTCGGGCCTGGCGCTGGCGGCGTTCCTTCCGCCGGAAGCCGTCGATCGATTTGTGACAGCGGAACTGCGTGACAACGCACGACAAGCGTCTGGCGAAGTGCTCCCCACTGCGGAATCGCTCGCAAGCGTACTTGAATCCGTCAGAGTCTCGCAGGTCGCCACGAGGCGCCCCGCCCCGTTTTATGACGACCGTATGCTCGCCAACGCCATCAGCGTGCCCATTCTTTCCCCGAGCGGAATGGCCGTGCTGGCACTGACGGCGATAGGGCCGGCCGAACATTTCGATGCCGCGGCCGATGGTCCTTGTGCAGAAGCCCTCAGAGCCGCCGCGCATGAGATCTCCGCTGAATTGAGAGAGGCGTGAATTGGCATCTGCCCAAGTTAGAGCGACGGATATATCCACCAGACTTCAATCATGACTGAAACAGATAACCATCTACTTGAATCCTCGTTGCCCGCTGTCGAACAGGCACTAGTGAATCTCCCCACACTCGGCGACAAGCCGGTCATCACGTATCGCACTGCCGGTGACGAGCGCGCACCCGCCATCGTGCTGCTGCATGGTATTGGTTCGAGCTCGGCGGGTTACCGAGCACAGCTCGCCGCGCTGAGCAGGAGCCATCGGGTGATTGCCTGGGATGCTCCCGGTTATGGGCAAAGCAGCCCCTTTGAGATCAGCACGCCGGCCGCCACGGATTACGCGGATGCGCTCATGGCCCTGCTGTCTGCGCTCGGCATAGCGCGTGCAACCGTCGTAGGCAGTTCGTGGGGTAGTGTCATCGCCGCAACTTTTTCCGCACGGTACCCGTCGGCTACGCGTGCCCTTGTATTGAGCGCGCCCAATGTTGCACGAGGACATCTATCCGGTGCGGAGCGCGATGCGGCACGAGAAGTTCTGATGCGAAGCGCAGCGGCACAATCGCCCGAAGCGCGCGCCGCCGTGGTCAATGCTCTGATCGCACCGAACGCAGGCCCCCTGGTTCGCGCGGTCGTATCCCGGCTGAGAGACGCGGTGACTCCTACAGGCTGGGAACACGCCGTAGACATGCTCTTCTCTGCGTATACGCCATCCATCGTTCGTTCGATCGCCGCGCCGATCTCCGTCATTGTCGGCAACCTGGACCGCGTCGCTCCAGCTGACGACCATGCCCGGACGATTCACGAGGTTGCCAATGGTTCGACGCTCCTCGTGCTCGATGGGATTGGCCACATGCCGAAGCTCGAAGCGCCGGAGGCGTTCAATTCCATCGTGTTGGCAGCTGCGGAAGCCGGGACAGACTGAAGGAAGGATGAATGCAATGAGCAAGCCGCGGCCCTCGCACCAGCATGTCCGTTACAGTCATCCGCCAAAACAGATGGCGCGCATCGGTATTGAGCGCCCTGCTTCTACCCAATTTTTCTGGGGACCTTGCCGCCCAGTGCAGCGGTAGCTCGAACCGCGCTATCAAGTAGCGCCTTTATCTCTTTACCGTCAACGTCCGTGTTCAGTGTTGCAGGCGATCCGATGAGACTGATGGCAAATCGGAGATCGCCGTCCCTGTCCCAGATAGGGGCCGCGACAGACACGTAACCCATTTCCCCGCGATGAACCGTTGTGAAGCCACAGGTGCGCAATTCAGCGATCGCATGTTCCCGCAAGGAAGCCGGAGTCCATTCCTGTCCCGCAGACAGTTCGCGGCTGATGAGATCGTCGGTGCGTGCAGGCTGAAGGCAGGCAATGAACAGCTTTCCCGCAGCAGTCGTGACCAGCGGAATCAGGCCTGTTCTCAGTTCGAGAATGCTGCGCGTCTGCCCCTCCTGCTTGAAGAGACTCACCGGCCCATCTTCGGTCCATGCGGTGACAGCCGCGCCACTCAGTGTTGCTTCCCGCAAAGCGACCACCTCTCGACGCACGATATCGAATCCGTCCAGTTGATTGATCGCGCTCATACCCAAAGCAAGCGACGCCGGCCCGAGCTTGTAGCACCCCGGTTTTTCGTCAGACGACGCAAGTCCGGTCCGCACCAGACTGATCATGTAGTTGCTCGTCGCGCTCGGCGACAGTTCGGACAGCGCAGCAATTTCCTTGAGCGGGAGTGCTCGCTCACTCGTCTGCAACGCCGAAAGGATTCGGAACGCAATCTCGACAGACTGGATGCCGCGCCTCGCAGTCACATTGGTCATTTTTCAACCGTATGGAAGTGATAAAAAATCGCCGCCCCGGGTTTCCACGGACGGCCGTCATGTTGACACGCCTGGGGCGTGCCTTCTATAGTGTTCAACATAGATTATGTCATTCATTATTGTTGAACGCAACACCAGCAAGTTAAGGCGATCGGAGGCAAGCGAGCAGTCGGAACAAAACGCTTGACTCTTTAGCCTCTCATTTCATCAGTAGTACAGATTTCATACGCGCCCCTTTATTCAAATAACTTCTTCGGAAGAGCAACAACCGGTTCGGAGACAAGGCATGACAATTTATGGACGTACGATGGCAGGTGCGATCGCCGCACTTTCTGTGATCAGTGCCGCCAACGCGCAATCCAGCGTTACCTTATATGGAATTGCGGACACTGCAGTGCAGTACATCAGCAACGTCGGAGGACACGCGCTACTCCAGGAGGGAAACACGCACGCACCCGACATTTTCGGCTTGAAGGGCGTTGAGGATCTTGGTGGCGGACTACGTACCATCTTCGATCTTCAGAACGAGTACCTGCTAAACAATGGCCGGGAACTTGTTCCTGGGACCTTATTCAACAGAAAGTCGTACGTTGGACTGCAATCGGACAGCTATGGCACGTTGACGCTCGGTCACCAACCCAGCTTCATGTATGACATTCTGTCCAACTATCAAACGCCCTTCCTCCTCGGCAACATTCTCACGCTTCATCAAGGCAATCTGGATGAAATTGCCAACTTCTTCCAGTTCAACAATGCGGTGAAGTATGTAAGCCCGACCCTTGGCGGGTTCTCCTCGGGGGCGGAATTTGCGTTTGGCAATGTGGCCGGCAATTTCAGCGAGAGCAGGAACTACTCTTTCTTTGTCCAGTACAAGGGAGGGCCGCTGAGTCTGGCAGCCACGTATGCGAACGAGAACAACCGCTTTCTGGAACTTTCCAGTTTTATCGGTCTGCCGTCGCTCTTTGGAACATCACTGCCTCAGGCCGAAGGCGTTGTCGCCAACAAGCTCGTCAATTGGGGGCTCGGCGCATCGTATCAATTGAAGAATGTGCTTCTACACGCCACGTTTACGCAATCGCGTATCACATTGGCGACTGGCCGGGGTAACGCCAACACCGTTGACGCCGGAGCGAACTGGACCATCGTGCCCGACGATGTCCTCTCGGTTGGCGGATGGGTGGAAAATCTCGACGGCGGAAACTGGAAGACCATTACCGTCTCGAACGCTTACCTCCTGTCGAAAAGAACTACTGTCTACCAGCAGGTGACCTACCAGCACGCTTCAGGCGCCAATGGCTTCGCTTCGCTCGCGGCCGCAGGCGTGGCAACCGGCCGGTCCACGACCGGCGTCTCGGTGGGTATCCAGCACAACTTCTAGCAGTGCAACTGCCAGATCTCTATCGTCTCTGACGATAGATCGCATCGAAATGTATAGGCTTCTCTCCAGGCATGCCTTCGCGTACCTTTCCTTTGACGAAATCACACGCCAAGCGGCGGTTTCTTTCACAGCCGCCGCCCGGCACCTAGTCTATGAGGAATAGCATGCAGAACGTCCATGCCGGTAACTCGGCCATTCCGGCCATAGGCTTTGGCACCTACGGGATGACTGGCGACGACATCTATCGAATGATTCCTGAAGCGCTTCGAGCCGGCTTCCGTCATATCGACACCGGGCAAATCTACCGTAACGAGGCAGAAATCGGCGACTGCGTCGCCGCATCCGGCATCCCAAGAAGCGACATATTTCTGACAACCAAGGTCTGGGTTAGCAACTACTCAGCAAGACACTTCGATGCGTCCGTCAACGAAAGCCTGCGCAAGCTCAAGACGGACTACATCGACCTGCTCCTGCTGCACTGGCCGGGAGGATCGGATGTGCCACTCGTCGAACAGATCGCGGAGCTCAATGCGGTCGTGCGCGCCGGCAAGGTCCGGCACATCGGCGTCAGCAACTTCAACCGCGCACAGATGACGGACGCGATCCGGCTCTCGGCGGCTCCATTGGTCACGAATCAGTTCGAATACCATCCGTATCTGAACCAGTCCATGCTCATCGAAAGCACGCGCGAGGCCGGGCTTGCCGTGACAGGATATTGCGGCATGGCAGTTGGCCGCGTGTTCTCGGAACCAACGCTCAAGGAGATCGCCGCTCGCCATGACAAAACCATCGCCCAGATCGTCTTACGGTGGCTTGTTCAACAGCGCGGCGTCGTGGCGCTTTCGAGAACCACGCGGATCGATCGGCTGGCACAAAACCTGGCGGTGTTCGACTTTGAGTTAGATGAGGCGGACATGGCCGCGATCCACGCATTGGCGACGGCAAACAGCCGGATTGTCGATCCGCCCGGTCTTGCCCCGCAGTGGGATAGCACGGGCGTTTAACTGTCTGGTCTCTGGCGCGAGACAGAAAACGAAACAGCGGGTTCAATCATGGTCGGCGAGCAGCGTCGCCTGCGCAGTGCGCGGTCGTGCCTGCGGAGCCGACCGTCTGCACATCACCCTCTGCATCATTTCGGCATCCTGATCGATATGGGCCAGCCTGAGACCTGCCCGTGCTGGTGTGGGTTATCCACGATAGATGCTGCAGGTTGACGCCTCCACGCTGGCGTCGGGAATCATGAATCGAGCGGACATCGGCCCAACCAAACCCGCAATGGGTTGATTCGCGAGTCCGTAGTATGGCCGCATACCTTCACGCGTGCATCTCCTGAATTGCAAAGCATCATTGCACTTGATGAAACGTTAAGATGCCCTTCAAGCCGCACCGACGCATGTGACATTGCATCAATTCGCCCGGAAACACGTCGGCGATTGCATCGCTCACTAAACTTTGCAAACGTAAAAAATAATGTATAAGATGGATCCAAGCCGAGGAGGGAATGCCCCCGCCCGATGCTAAAGAATTCTTCATAGGAGACAACGGCCATGCCGAAGAGAAAAATTGACACGCACCAACATTTCCTGCCGAAACTCTACGTGGACGCGGTTGGGCTGGACTTGCTGAATGCGGCGATGCCGGGCGGCGTGGCCCCAACCTGGTCCGTCGAGGCAGCGCTCGCGATGATGGATGAAAACGGAATCGACGAGGGCATCCTGTCGATCTCCTCCGGTCCCACGCTTCCGGATGCGCCTACACTGCTGAGAAAATGCAACGACCACGCAGCGGAACTCAGAACCCAGCATCGCGGACGGTTCGGCTCATTTGCGAGCTTGCCACTGCCCGACGTCGACGCCGCCCTGAAGGAAGCCAGCTATTGTCTTGACGTGCTGAAGGTGGATGGTTTCATCGCCTTTACGAACTATAACGGGCTGTATCTGGGGGACAAACATTTCACGCCGCTGTGGGAAGAATTGAACCGGCGCGGGACGGTGGTTTTCATTCACCCCAATCAGCCCCCTCACGAAGTACCGCCGGTCGCGCCAGCCTCCGTGCTCGAGTTTCCCTTCGAGACGACGCGTACAGCCACCAGCCTGATCATTTCAGGTGCAATGAGCCGCTTCAGGAACATCCGGTTTATCCTTTCGCATGCCGGGGGAACGCTGCCGTTTCTCGTACCTCGCATTGCCCTGTCGATTTCCATGATGCCCGCAGTGGCCGAGCGCGTGGGTGACACGTTGGCAGCGGTCAGATCCTTCTACTTCGACACGGCGCTTTCCGCCGGCAATTCCCCCCTCAGTGCGCTGGCGCAGGTGGCCGACCCCGATCACATTCTCTTCGGGACGGACTTCCCCTTCGCACCGACAAGCGCAATCCGGCAGTTCGGGAAAGTGCTCGATAATATCCAGATTCCCGGCATTGAGATGGACAAGGTGTACGGGGACAATGCTGGCCGGCTGCTCGGGCGCTAACTGTATTGCCAACGCGGAGTTCAAGGAAAGACGATGCGTAACATCAACGAAGACACCATCACCCAGGCGGTGCTCGCGGCAATGGCCGGCTGTAACAACGACAGGCTGCGCACGGTGATGACCAGCCTTGTCCAGCATTTGCATTCGTTCGCAAGAGACGTGGAGTTGACCGAGAGTGAATGGGCATACGCCGTCAACTTCCTCACCGAGGTTGGCCATATCACGGACGAAAAACGCCAGGAGTTCGTCCTTCTGTCCGACACGCTCGGCTTGTCGATGCTCGTCACGACACAGAACAACCGCAAGCCGGTCGAATGCACGGAAGCAACCGTTCTTGGCCCCTTCTTTGTTGCCGGTGCCCCCGAGTACAGGAACGGTGACGATATCTCTAACGGTGCTGCGGGTCTCCCCTGCTTTGTTGCCGGCAGCGTTCGGGGTCTTTCGGGAGAACCTGTCGCCGGGGCAGCGATCGAAGTCTGGCAATCCGATGAAGACGGGTACTACGACGTGCAGTACGGAGACTCGCGGGATCCAAACGTGGAGTTTCAAGCGCGTGGTCGTTTGCAGACGCTGCCAGACGGACTCTTTCATTTCCGCTCGATTCTCGCCGAGGCCTATCCCATTCCGCACGACGGGCCGGTTGGTCGAATGCTTGACGCGCTCGGACGCCATCCGTGGCGCCCCGCCCACCTGCACTTCTGGATCACGGCGCCAGGCTACGAGCCGTTGATTACACACGTGTTCCGCAACGGCGACAAGTACCTCGACTCGGACGCCGTATTCGGCGTGCGCTCGACGTTGATCGTCGACTGGGTCGAGCACTCGCCGGGTATAGCGCCGGACGGCACGGCGATGGACACCCCGTTTTATACGCTCGATTACGACTTCGTTCTCAACCCTGCGGTACATGGGTCATGAACGGGCACATTCTTGCCGGAACCCGCCATGTCAACATCTGAATTCGTCTATAACGGGCGCGGCACGCGTGTCGTCTTCGGGTGCGGCTCACGCAATCACATCGAGCGTGAATTGCACACGCTGCAAGTACGCCGCGCGCTGGTTCTGTGTAGTCACGAACAACGCGCATTGGGTGGATCGGTTGCCGACCAGTTGGGCGTGCTTGCAGCGGGTGTCTTTGATCGGGCTGCCATGCACGTGCCGGTTGAACTGGTCACGGAAGTACGCACGATTGCCGCGTCGCTCGAGGCCGACTGCCTCATCGCCGTGGGCGGCGGTTCCGCAATCGGCCTCGCGAAGGGCCTTGCTCTCGAGACAGGTCTACCCATCCTCGCCGTGCCGACCACTTACGCCGGCAGTGAGATGACGCCCATATTCGGGTTGACCGAATCGGGCCTGAAACGGACGGGCACCGATCTGCGCGTATTACCCAAAACCGTTGTCTACGATCCGGACCTGACCCTGACCTTGCCGGTAAGCATGTCCGTGACCAGCGGCATCAACGCAATCGCACACGCGGCAGAAGGCCTGTATTCACGTGATGCGAATCCTCTTACCAGCTTGATGGCCGAAGAAGGCATCGCAGCGCTCGCGCGCAGCTTGCCCAAAATCGTCGCCCAGCCGAACGACCCGTCCGCACGTGCCGATGCGCTTTATGGTGCCTGGCTTTGCGGTGCCGTGCTCGGAAGCGTCGGTATGGCGTTGCATCACAAGCTATGCCATACGCTCGGCGGCAGTTTCAATCTGCCGCACGCTCCCACCCATACCATCGTGCTGCCGCACGCCCTGGCATACAACGCAGGCGCTGTGCCGGATGCGATGAGACGGATTGCACGGGCGCTCGGACACAACAGCGCGGCGCAAGGTCTGTACGAACTTGCTCGCGCAAACGGTGCGCCCGTTGCACTGAAGGAGATCGGCATGCTCGAAGAACAACTCGACCAGGCGGCCGACATTGCCTGCAACAACGCCTACTGGAATCCCCGTCCGCTAGAACGCGAAGCAATTCGCGCTTTACTGCAGCGGGCCTTCGACGGCAGCGCACCAATTGATGGGTTGTAGAACGAGTTTCGTCCGGACCAAATGATCCAGACACTCAATATTCACTTCAACGTGTCGCAAGGTATTCGCACATGGCGTCACCTACACTTCCTGAGGCAAGAGATATCCGGGCACGCCGCCCGGTTGAACTGAAGCGTACTGAACAGCTGCGCGCGCAGGAAACGCGTTCGGCCATTTTAAATGCGGCTCTTACGGAATTCTCATCAAAGGGTTTCGAGGCCGCGAGTATTCGTAGCATTGCAGACCGGATTGGGATGCAACATCCGCTCGTTACCTACCACTTTCGTTCCAAAGAAATTCTGTGGCAGGCGGTGGCCGAATATGTATTCGAACGGGTGCGGCAAGAACGCGATGCAAGTCTGTCCGGCTTCGGTCCGGCTAGCGCGGTCGACCGGCTCAAGCTGGCATATAGGGCGCTGTTTCGCTTCACTATAGCGTTCCCCGAGTTTCACCGCTTCATACTTCAGGAATCGCTAGGTTCCAGCTCGCGGCTGCAATGGCTCGCCGACGCTTTCCTAAAACCGCTAATCGGCTGGTTGCTTCCGCAAATCCGCGCCGCCCAGAAGGAACACGCGCTACCGAACGTCGAGCCTATTGTTTTCCACTACATGCTGATTAGTCTGACGTCGACCCTCTCGGGCTTCGGTCCGGAATTTTCGGCGACCAGTGATCTATCTCCATCCGATCCGGCGCTGGCCGAAGAATATTGGCGCACCGTCGAGCAGCTCGTGTTCGGAGCATTTGCATCACGCTAGAGGGGCGGCATCCCGCAACGCGGTATTTGCCGACGCCCACTCTTCTTAACGGTCGATCACCGCTGACACAACAACATCAGTTGAGTGCCTTGCGCGCTGTCAATGCCTTACCGGCGCGCGCGCCATTCTCCCGGCCCATTTGTTGACTCACCCAATCGCCAATCGAAACGACGGCGTCCAGGTCAATGCCTGTTTCGATGCCTAGGCCGTCCAGAAGGTAGAGCAGATCTTCAGTAGCAACATTGCCGGTGGCGCCTTTCGCATAAGGGCAACCGCCCAGTCCACCAACGGACGCATGGAACGTTGTCATTCCGACCTGAAGGGCGCCGAAGATATTTGCCAATGCCTGCCCATAGGTGTCGTGAAAGTGGCCAGCGAGACTCGCCAACGGAAACTCCCTGGAAGCGGCCTCAACCACTCGCTGAACCCGGTGCGCCGTACCCACCCCGATGGTGTCGGCAATATCGATTTCGTCACACCCCAGATCGCGAAAACGCCGGACCATATCGACGACGGCATCAACGCTCACCGCCCCCTGGTATGGGCATCCGAACGAGCATGAAATGCTGGCGCGCAGTTGTAATCCCGCTTCTTTCGCCATACGCGCAACCGGCGCAAAGCGTTCAAGCGATTCTGCGACAGAACAATTGATGTTGCGAATGGAAAATGCTTCGCTCGCTGCACCGAAAATGACGACCTCGTCGACCTTACTCTCAATCGCGGCCTCGAGTCCTCTCATGTTGGGCGTCAGCGCGGCATACGAGACCCCCGCTGCGCGACCGATCCCAGCCATGACTTGCGCACCGTCGGCCATTTGCGGGATCCATTTTGGCGACACGAAGGACGCCGCTTCGATTCGTTGTACGCCGGCGCCAACGAGTCGATTGACCAGTTCAATCTTGGTGTCGGTTGGTATGAACGTGCTTTCCGCCTGCAGACCGTCTCTAGGCCCGACCTCGACAATGTGTACGCGCTTTGGGAGACCGCTATCCGCGCCCTCCCTCCAACGTTCCTGCTGATTCATTGAAAACTCCATTTCGTGGCGAAGGTCGACCCTCCAGGCGAGACGCTTGCGTCCAGTATTTACTTCGAGAGCACCTGCCCCAATGCCCGGCGCAGTTCAGCTGCCGGATCACTCGGCAACGCAAGACTACGCCACGCAACATGATGGTCCGGGCGGGTCAATACGCAACCGCTGTCGCCGATTTCACGCACGCGAGCCCAGTCGCCCGTGTGGTCCGCATAGGCCTGCCGCGGGCCAATAACGTGTACGTCAATCTTCAACCCCAGCTCCTCACCGACCTTTGAGGCGGCCTCAACCCATGCTTCACCTCCCAGACCGGTGAACAGTACGAATCGTCCATGTCCTGCGAGGTCAAGCGTGGAGTGTTGCCGTCCACGGGCGTCGAAAACCCAGGCATGAGGAAGACGCGCGCCGGGCCATGTCGTCGCCTGGTAATACAGCTCACGGTCGCGCGTGAACTCCGGCTCGGTTTGCCCATCGGTCACCGCAGCGCTCGACTGGTAGCGTTGATTCATCTCCACGCCCTGAGCGTCCAGTTCATATCGCTTGAACGCCAACGCCTCCCGAATTTCGTCCCGCTGTTTTTCGGCAGCCGCCGTAGATCCGCTTCGAGCATGCATATTCGCCTGCAGGACTTCCCCGTCGTTCGACTTGTCGATGCCAAGCGCGCTATAGAGCGGAGCAAATTCGGCAATCGACTGGTTCGCGCGGGTGACGACCTGCTTGGCGATCGGTGCACGCTCGGTCGAATAGGTATCCAGAAGCGCTTCACCCGCGCGTCCCTTGATGACTTCCGCGAGCTTCCATGCGAGGTTGAACGCGTCCTGAATCGACGTGTTGGAGCCCAACCCGCCGGACGGTGGGTGCCGATGGGTCGCATCGCCCATGCAGAACACTCGCCCCTCCTGCATGCGGGTCGCGTACATGTTGTTCACGGTCCAGGTATTCGCGCCCAACAGCTCGATCTCTAGATCCGGCTTGCCCACGAGTTGGCGTGCGATCGTGGTGGCCTTCGCCTCGTCCACAACCGGCGCGGGCTCGTTGATGTCATAGCCCCAAACAATCAACCACTCGTGCCAGGGCCGAACCATCCGGATCAGGCCCATCCCGATACCGCCCACTTCCGCGCCCGGTTGCATGATTGGGTACAACACTGCCGGGCGGTGCGCGACGAATTCAGACAAGTCTGCGCGGAACCAGATGTTCATCGATCCCCGCACACCCATCTGCCCTTCGAAAGGCAGACCTGCATCTTTTGCGACCTTGGAGTTCCCGCCGTCCGCGCCGATCAGGTACCTGGATTTGACCGTGAACTCCTCGCCCGACAATCGGTCACGGCAGCGCGTGAGAACACCCTCGTCAGTTTGCGTATGGCTCAGATATTCCGTGCTCATCCGCGCTTCGGTTCCTCGCGCGCAAGCCGTTTTGAAAAGCAACGGCTCCATGAACGTCTGCGGCAAATCGTTCATTCTGGTCGGACTCGACAATTGACGCTCCGCTCTTGAGAGCGGATGCAGTCCCCAACTAGGCACCCTGCCAATCTCCTCACCGGTCAGGCTTTCGCAGAAAACCGTCCCACCCATCAGATCCTGATCGGTCGCGTGCAGGTAGGCCTCCTGCTCAACCTGCTGGCCGAGGTCGCGCAGGACCTCCATGGTGCGCAGGTTCGTGATGTGCGCTCGCGGCGTGTTGGCCAGCCAACGATACTGGTTGACGACCATGTTGTTGATACCGTACGTCGAAAGCAGCGCGGCACTGGCGGAGCCGGCAGGCCCCGTTCCGACGATGAGTACGTCCGTGGTTATTTCATACATTCGACACCTCCAATTGTCATGCCTTCGTGCCTCACCATCTCCGTCTGTTTCGGATACCTAATTCAAGGCGAGTCTACGAGTCTCTGTTTTTACGATCCTGCCGGTTTTCGCTAACCCGTCAGGCGGTTTTGTGCTCGGTCAGATTGAGATAGCGAATCATCTCCTCACGCATGGCGAACTTCTGTACTTTTCCCGTAACAGTCATGGGCAGTTCGCTCACGAAGCGAATATATTTTGGCACCTTATAGTGCGCGATCTGCCCTCGGCAAAAGTCTCTGATGTCCTCCTCAGTCGAACCTTCGCCTTTTCGAAGCACGA
The DNA here is from genome assembly GCF_046026675.1 of Paraburkholderia sediminicola. Lineage (GTDB taxonomy): Bacteria > Pseudomonadota > Gammaproteobacteria > Burkholderiales > Burkholderiaceae > Paraburkholderia > Paraburkholderia sediminicola_F. Next base: position 2,545,819 of record NZ_JAQQEY010000001.1, read on the forward strand.
TCCAGGCGCACAACTCCTCGCCGTTCTTCTCATCCGGTACGCCAAACACCTGCACATTCTGTATTTTTGGATGCCTGAAGAGGTACTCCTCAACTTCGCGAGGATAGATGTTCTCTCCCCCTCGAATCACCATGTCCTTCAATCTTCCGACGATGTTGCAATATCCATCGGCGTCGATCGTGGCGAGATCGCCTGTATGCATCCATCCGTCAACGATGTTTTCGCGCGTTTTTGTCTCGTCTTCCCAGTACCCCTGCATCACCGAGTACCCTCTTGTACAGAGTTCTCCCGTCTCACCGACAGATACAGTCTTACCATCGAAATCAACGATCTTCACTTCGAGATGAGGTTGAATCCTCCCGACCGTTGTCGTGCGCTTATCAAGCGGATCCGTGGTTCCGCTCTGAAACGACACGGGGCTGGTCTCCGTCATGCCATACGCAATGGTGACCTCTCGCATATTCATCCTGGTCACGACCTGATTCATTGTCTCGACCGGACAAGGCGATCCCGCCATGATGCCGGTCCGCAGACTGCTCAGATCAAACGATGAAAAGTCTGCATGCCCCAGTTCAGCGATAAACATCGTCGGCACCCCGTGAAGCGCGGTGCAACGCTCTTCAGAGACCGCTGCGAGCGTTGCGCCGGCGTCGAATCCTTCGCCCGGGAAAACCATTTGAGCGCCAACCGAGACACACGCCAGTACGCCGAGCACCATGCCGAAACAGTGGTACAGCGGCACAGGAATACAAAGCGAGTCGGCTTCGGACAGCTTCATCGCCATGCCGACAAAGCGCGCGTTGTTGACAATGTTCCGGTGCGTCAGCGTTGCACCCTTGGGGCTGCCGGTGGTGCCGCTTGTGAACTGGATATTGATCGGGTCCTGCGAAGAAAGTGTTTGCTCGACGGTATCGATTACCTCACGCCCGTCGTCTCGAAGCATCCCCTCTCCGCGTTGCATGACCGCGTGGAACGACATGACACCGGATACGCGCCAGTCACCCACGGAGATCACCGTACGAAGGTCCGGCAGACGTTCGACCTTCAACTCGTCCGGCTGCTGCGACGCGAGTTCAGGCGCAATGTCGAGCAACATCGAAATGTAGTTTGACGTTTTGAAGCTCTCGGCGGTGACGAGCGCTTTGCATTTCACTTTACGCAGCGCGTACTCGAGTTCCGAAACACGATAGGCGGGATTGATGTTGACCAGCACAGCACCGATGCGCGCCGTCGCGAACTGCGTGAGCAACCATTCAAACCGGTTGGGAGACCAGATGCCGACGCGATCCCCTTTTCCTATTCCCAACGACAGAAGCCCTGCGGCAAGCTGATCGACATGATCGTCAAATTCGCTCCACGTCCACCGTACAAGTTGCTCCCGGAATACCACAGCTTGCTGATCAGGAAATCTGCGTGCTGTTTCTCTCAGAAACTGGCCGACTGTGGACTCGCTCAACGGAACGTCCGTCGAACCCCGTACGTAGGCAACGCCATCGGCAGGCGCTTCGAGCGTAAGGGAACCGGGTAAAGTGTGCATGAAGCCGTCCTCCATCGTTACTGCGCGTTTCCGCCAAAAATTCCGCTGAACGGAGTTATGTAGCGATTGCAATGCCGTCGGCCCCAGTCGAAGGCCGACATCGAAAACGCTTTATTTCCCGTGAAAAACCATCTCGCCCGGTTCTTCATCGCGATCGAACGCCTCGGCCGTGTGGGCGAAACCTCGCGTGGCGTCCTCCGTGTTGTACAAGTCCATGCACACATCCAGCATGGCGGCATCCGCACCGGGGATGCCGCCGCTTGACCACACCTTGAGCAAGGTGCGCGTCGCTGCGTACGAAAGCGTCGGACCGTCGGAGAGCTGCGTAACCAGTTCGGCGGCAACACGTTCGAGCGCATCGGGTTCAGCCACGTGCGTGGCAATCCCGAGGTCCCGGGCCACGCTGCCGGGAATCGCGTCACCGAGCATCGCGAAACGGGACGCGTTGCTACGCCCCACGCGCTCGGCCAGCCGCTGCAGCGCTCCTGCAATAGGAAGCATTGCCGTCGTGACCTCGACGCACCGGAACACGGCGTCGGTCGACGCCACAATGAAGTCACAGTTCAACGCGAGTTCAAAGCCGCCGCCAAAAGCCAGACCTTGCACCACCGCCACCGTCGGGACGCGGAGCGCTTCGATTGCACGATACGAAGTGTTGATCTCCGCGACGAAGGTGCGGAACCAGTTCAAGTCCTTTCCTGGCCATTCGCGAACCTCGCCACCGAGACTGAAGTTGGGTCCTTCGGCCCGAACGACCAGTACCCGGATATCGCTTTCGCTAGCTTCGTGAACCGCCTGCCGGAGACACTCTGCAAACCGTGCATCGAGCCGGTTGTACGGCGGATTCGCCAGAACGATATTCCCGACCTTCCCGTCGAGCTCAAAACGTATGCTTTTCATCGCCTAACCTCACTATTCAGTCAGATTCACCGAGTGTTCCGTGACGCCCGGGAATGTTTCGTCATTCAGGAGTTGTCTTGATTCAACGGAATGATTGGAAGAAGCAGATGTGAAGGACGATCCGCGTCACGGTAAATCTTGTGAGTAACCGTGTTGCTGCTGGTGACGTGATACGGAATGTATTCAACGTCGGTCATCGCGCCCGTTCCTGTCGGCGCGTCCATGCTGCAGATCTCGATACAGATCCGATGACCGGCCTTGAACTGGTTTGCCGTTGCGAGCACCTGGATTTCATACTTGACGATCTCGCCCGGTGTGACCGGCGCGATCGACTCCTTCGTCAATTTGTGAAACGGCTCCGCAGGTGTGGATCGGGCAGGATCCGTTGCGCGGTATGACGCTTTCAACCAGCCGCGGGTAAGTTCTCGCTCAGGTAGCGTCTCCGGAACCGACCGTTCGCCGACGCGTGCAGTAACCACCGATACGTCCGGGCCCACGTCCTTGAGTACGACAATCCAGTTGGTGTCCGTCTGGTCGATCTCAGCGTAGAGCGTCAGCGAGATGGGACCTGCAACCAGCACGTCCTGCGCAAGCGGCTCAGTCATGTAACGCAGGCGCTCGACCTTGGACGTCTTTTTGAGCGGCATTTGCGTAAAGACATCGGGTTCCCGATGCGCGTTGCCAACCTCCGCTGCAGGACGAGGGGCGTCCGCGGAAAGCTGCTCCCAGCCCGAAAGGTAGTACTTCGCCCATTGCGTCTCAGGTAAAGGCCAGTCACTACCCGTGCGCCATTCGTTGGCGCCCATCACCCAGTAACGAACCGGCGCTTCGTTCATGATGCCGGTATCGATACCCTTCAACCAATAGTCGTACCAGCGAATAACTTCGTCGTGGTATTGATGGAATGGCCGCTCCAGATGCGCCGGGCCCGTAAAGATCAGCTTGCGCGGCTGTTTGACATTGCTGAAGTAATGCTGCGCGCCAAGCCAGTGCAATTTGTAGGTGTAAGCGTAGGCGCCAGAACCGGTATAGAACGGCACCTTGATCGACTTGAAAATTTCCTCGGCTCGCTCGACCGTCCCTTCCGGCTCCCAAGGGTTCGTCATGATGTGATACATCACCCCCGTGCGTTGCCCCTTCTGTGTCAGGATGTTGTACAGGTTGATGTACATCTTGTAGTCGGGATTGCGCATGGCTGCGCGCCAAAGTTCCTCTTGCGCTTCAGGTAACGTACCCGGCACACCGCGCGGCTCATGCACCGTGCTGAAAACGTCAAGCAGGTACGGAAACGTGTGAATGACGCCACCGGGATTGAAGTCCCGGAACCCGAACATCCCGCCGTATGCACTACAGGCGTCGTACGGAAAGATTGCCTTGAGCGCGGGGTGACCCTGCGCCGCCGCACGCCACTGTTCACCGGCAAAACCCGAGATCCCCACCATGCCGACCTTGCCGTCGGACCACGGCTGCTGCGTGATCCATTCGATCATGTCGTAATGGTCGGTATTCTCCTCGCCATAGTGGCCTTCCGACTTGGCGGAGCCGCGCGGTTGCGCAATAACGTGCACATAACCATTGGCGATGAAGCGGCGAGTGTCCCCCGCTTCTATTGGCCCGAACCAGAGTGGCGCATGCGCGGGCTGTGGGGGCAAGACGTCCGCAATATCCGGACCCTGAAGATCCTTGTTGTGCAGCGCTGAAGCGTACAGCACGGGATACTTGCCATCCGCATCCGGCCGATAAACGTCCACCGCAAGACGGGTTCCGTCCCGCATCGTTACGACGATGTCGCGTTCTTCAATCATGTCTCCTCCTTCGTTGGCCTGTTCGGCGTCAACAGACGGCCCTCTTAAGACCGAAAATTTGCTCTACCCACCGACATGCGCTTTTGCGTTCGCTCATCGAGAGCCGCACGATCAGGCAGGGTCCGTAATTCACTATACTTCACGTCCGTAAAGTATGCAAGACGAACAACGTGCCAAAGATAAAAGTTTGAATCCCAAATGAATTGCGATCCTGGAAGGGCTACGTGTCCAGGACTTCGCGTGCTAGCGCCATACCGTCACTGCGTGGTGCTGTTCGGCAACGATGGATCATCCGTCGATCCCGTACCGATGTCCGCCACGTGTTCGGTCAGCATTCGCCGTTGTTCAGAGAGCACGCGGGCCATGACGGTCATGCATACGCAAGCCATCAAAAGCGGTATCGACAACAACGCACACGTGAGCAGGTACGGAAACCCCGATATGACGATCACGCCAATCAAAGACGAACCGACGATTGACCCCAGACGTCCGATCGCAACGTTCCAGCCACCGCCAGACGCACGCAGCGCAGTCGGATAGAAGATGCCCGGAATGGTGTTGACACAGATCAGCGGTCCTCCAACCGCTATGCCGGACAGGAAGACCACGCCCGCGTGCCACTGAGTGGTTTCGGAAATGCCCAACGCGATGACAAGCAGGGAGCCCGCGCCGAACGCCACGGAAACGACCGACGCCACGTTATAGCGACGAACAAGGATGGCGAAAAGAACCGCGCCGCCAAGCGCACCGAACTGGAACATTGACGATACTTGCGAGGCGTCGTGCATCGATAGCCCCAGCTGCTTCAGGTGGGTCGGCATCCAGCTTCCAATCAGAAAGAACACCAGATAACCCGCAAACTCCGCAAGCCATGTCAACACGGTGCCGAGCCGGTATTTCGTGCTCAACAGTGCCCTGCTTCCGCTGATCGATTCACGCGCTTCCGCGATGAATAAATGCATTCCAGAGCAGTCTAATGACGGAAATACTTTGGCAAGAACCCGTAGTGCCTCGTCATTGGACCTTCGACTGGCCACGACGTAGAGTGGCGACTCAGGCACTTGCCATGCAAACAAGGCAACGACACCAAGCGGTAAAAGACCGCTCAGTACCAGCATGCCTCGCCACCCCAATGCCCCGATAGCGAGAGACGTCACCAGACCAGCGGCTGCCGCACCGAAAAGAAATCCACAGTAAGTCGATGCAAGCATCGCCGAGCGTGAACGGTCGGGGCTATATTCCGCGACGATCGCCGACGTAGCGGGCATCGCTGCGCCGATGCCGAGACCGGTTATGAAACGCAAGGCAATCAGCTGAAATATCGACTGTGCTTCGCTCGACATCACACCCGCGATTCCAAACCATGCGATTGCCACGATGCTCACCGTTCGACGACCGACACGGTCAGCCAGTGTTCCTCCAACGATCGATCCAATCAGCAAACCGGTGAGTCCGAAGGCCACCAGAGGCGAAAGCGCGACGCTCGATAGCTGCCAATGCTGGCTTATCGCAGGTGCGATAAAACTGATCACAATGGTGTCGAAACCTTCGATCGCTGTTGCCGCGAAGCAGATGAGGAACACGGCCCACTGCTTACGCCCCATAGGCATATCGTTGAAAATCTCGCGCACATCCCGCTGGGCATAGCCTATGCTATTCATCGCATTGTCCTTGACGATCAATCACCTGATTCCGGTGTCAATCTGGGTTCACCTGTTTCTCGACACCACCGACATCACACGCTCGTTAAAACCGGTGACGGATCCCAACTCTCAACAAGCCCTGAGTTTGTCCACTCGATGGTGAAGGAATCAACGTGATCTGCGCCTGAGTCGCCGAACCCGCCGCCTTCAGCAGTTCGGCCGCAAAGTAAACGTCCGTCCGCTTCGAGAGGAAATAGTTGGTGTAGAGATCGATTGCCCGATAGATTGGCGTCGCGGAGGTCGCATCCACTTTGCCGTGCGTGTAGATGTACGCGGCACCTGCGAACAGAAACGGCGTGATGAAGTAACCGATACTTGCTTCGTAGTTGTCGAACCGCACGTTACTGCCAAGAAAGCCTTTCTTGAATTGCGTCGACGTAAACTGGAAGGCCATGGAAGCGCTGCCGAGCTTGTACGATGCACCTACCCCTGCGATGGATTCGCTTTCCGCGCTCTGCACGTACGGGGCATAAATGATGTTTCGCGGTGTGATGCTATCGAATGCTGCGGCATACGGATTCTTGATGATCGTATAGGCGGCCGCAACATACAGCGGGAAGCTAATTCCGTTGTAACTCAGTCCCACCGACGTCACGCTATTCGTTGAGAATTGTCCGGGCTGCCCACCAAAGCTATAGAGCGCACCAAATGTGAAGCCTGCAATTTTGGGGCTGGCGTATTTGACCGAGTTGTTAATGCGTATGCTTCCGCCAACGTTGTCGACGTCACCGGCGTGAGCGAAGTAGACCGCCCAGTTCAAACCGGCTGCGATGGGAGAAAGCATTTCGGCTACTTCCTCGTATTGGCGCCCAAGCGTGAACGTCCCATACGGGCTTGAAATTCCGACGTACGCCTGACGGCCGAACAGACGCCCATTGTTCGACAGGTTGCCGCTCGACACGTCAAAGCCGTTTTCCAACGTGAAGACCGCCTTGTAGCCGCCGCCCAGATCTTCGGCGCCACGCAGCCCCCATCTGGACAGTGATCCACCTCCGCTCTGAACCAACCAGGCTGAATGTCCGTTCTGATTGCTTGCGTAGGTCAAGCCTTCATCCAGCAGACCGTACAGTGTCACTGAACTTTGCGCATACACCACCGCAGGCGTGACACAAAACAGCGCCGCGGCCAGGGACAATCTCTTCATCTCCTGTCTCCTCTGTCGTTTTGAACGCACTGTGCTAACTGGCACATCAGGGCTACTGGAATGAAGGATATGTCTAAATTTTCCGTTCGTATAGTTTAATTTGAATAGGAGTATCCCCAGGTGTCCTTCACCTGACGAATGAAGGGAACGGGACCTGACTTCACGCAGGGATCTGGAAGGGATTGAACCTGGCTGCCGATCAGATCGGCAATCGATGGCGACGTCGCGCAGTAGCGACTTTACGAAGACGTCAACTGGAAAAGGAGATGGGGATGTGTGGACCGCGCGAGATAACAGCGTCTCAGTTCAGGACTTTTTCAGACCTTCCTTGAGACGAGATTTTTATCTTCAGGTCGATGCGCTTCGGGGCGACTCAGAGTTTGCGATGAATTGTGCGACTCGCTCGGAAAACTCCTTCGTCGACGCGCATCGCAGGAACGCATGTTTTCCCGTTCAAGATGGCGCTCAAGGCTATCTTCGGCCACCATCCCAACAAGCGATTTCATTTCTCTGACCGCTGTCACGGGTACGTCGATAATTTTCCGCGCGAGCGCCAGCGTGGTGTCCTGCAAGGAAGCGGGTTCGGCAATGCTCTGAACGAGCCCTAGCTGCCTGGCCTCGTCCGCAGTCAACGAGTCACGCGTCAACAGGATCTCTAGTGCCCTCGGCGCTCCCAATCGACGCGCGAGATGAAAAGACAAACCGCCGTCGCTTGATGTTCCCAGCTTGGCGTAGCCGACAACAAAGCGCGCCGTGCTTGACGCGACCACCAGGTCGCACGCCATTGCCAGCGAAAAACCCGCACCTGCTGCCGCTCCTTGAACGCTAGCGATCACAGGTATCGGCAAACGCCGCATCGCCACGATCGTGGCGTGCAGTGCGGTAATTAGCGATTCGAGGTAGGAATCAGAACGCTGCACTCCGTCGAAGATCTGGCGAAGCTCTCCGCCGGCTGAAAATATCCTGCCCTTGGCTTGAAGTATCACTGCGCGATACTTCGCCGAACCCTCAACCTCGCGGAGGACGCCCAACAGTTCGTCGCAGAACGCCTTGTCGATCGAGTTCGCGCGTGCTTCGTTCACCATCGTAACGAAGGCGATGTCGTCACTTGATGTCAGCGTGATTTTGCTTTCCATCTGTCCTTGATCCGTGAATTACATCTGTAGCCGGATTCAGTTCTGCAGTCGGCTGGGCGGGCGGAATATTTGAACCTCTGGACCAATCAGGTCAGCTTCATTATACTTTACAACATGTTAATTTAAAAGAAAATTGAGCGGCAAGGCGCGTCGTATCGGCTGAGTACGCGGCATGCGCGACGCAATTTTTGTCTGACGATTCGAAACCTCTTTAATCTCGTGCTTTTTGCCGAACCAACGACGTGCCTTGCCTCGCTTGAAGTTGTTGGCGCATCAGGCCGGCGGTCGTTAAATAGTGTGTTACTGTGCCGGCCAAATTGACTGTGCTCAACGGGTTCAGCGCGGCCAGGCTTCGGCGCTGAGTGTGTGATACCGTTGCGAAGCCTGCCTTCGTTGACGCTCGCGGCCTGCTACGCCTACCGGGTGGTCGTCCGTCCGAAGGCGGAAGGCACCGGAGCACAGAAGCAACGCAATAACGAATTTCCCAATCGAGAAACCAAATGGCGGACAGCGCAGGTTCCAAGAACGTTGGTAACAAAAGCAGACCAACCGAACTCAAACGTGCAGAGCAGCAGCGGGCGCAGGAAACCCGCTCCGCGATCCTGAACGCGGCACTTGCCGAATTCGCCACGAAGGGCTTTGAGGCTGCGAGTATTCGTAGCATCGCGGATCGCATCGGCTTGCAACATCCGCTTATCACCTACCACTACCGATCCAAAGACGTTCTCTGGCAGGCGGTGGCGGAGTTTGTGTTCGAACGCATTCGCCATGAGTGGGATGCCAATCTGACGGATACTCCCCCCGCCCTGGCGGCGGACCGGGTAAAACTTGTGTACCGCTCGTTGTTCCGGTTCACAGTGGATTTTCCCCAGTTTCACCGCTTCATGCTGCAAGAGTTCCTCGTGTACAGCCCTCGTTTGCAATGGCTCGCCGACACAGTGCTCAAGCCGTTGATCAACTGGCTAATTCCACAGATTCGCGCGGCGCAGGATGAAAACACCTTGCCCAAAGTCGAGCCGATCCTCTTGCACTACCTCATGATCAGCCTGACATCGACGCTCTCTGGATTCGGCCCGGAAATGCTGGCGACCAGCAATGTCTCTGCGTCCGATCCAGCCGTTGTTGATGCGTATTGGCAGATGGTCGAGACACTCGTCTTCAGCAAACAGCCGGAGACACCATGCGCGGACAAGGCCGAATCACGTTCGGGCAAGTCCGGTAGCCGGCCCCGCGCATCCGCGCGCGTGAAGAGCAGCTAAAGTATCCCGCGTTACTGCCCGGTCATCCCTCTCGCTGGCAACGACTCGCGCATCCGCGAGTCGTTCGCGCCTTAAACTGACCCACCACCACTCCGCCAGGTATATATCTACTAAAGCGATGGATTTCATCTGAAAATATAGGCTATCCAGATTGCAGGTCGGAGCCTATCGTGCGGGTTTCCGGCAGACGCATCGTCTGCCACTTCGGAGATCATTTTCATGAAACTGCTACACGTAGATTCCAGCATCCTCGGACAAGGCTCCGTCAGCCGCGATCTGTCAGCGGAAGTCGTCGCGACCTTCCGGGCCCGCCATTCCGACCTTACCGTCACCCGTCTCGACCTGGCCGCCACGCCGATCGGCCATCTGACGGCAGCCCACCTCGCGGCCGCGCAAGGCGCTCCGGTCGACGAGGCATTGAAGGCCGACGTCGCCCTGGGACAGGTCGCGCTCGAGGAGTTCCTCGCCGCCGATATCGTGGTCATCGGCTCACCGATGTACAACCTTGGCGTGCCCTCTCAACTGAAGGCCTGGATCGACCGCATCTCGGTCGCCGGCAAGACGTTCAGCTACGGCGAGCACGGCCCGATCGGACTGTGCGGCGGCAAGAAGCTGGTCATCGCCTCGTCGCGAGGCGGCGTTTACAGCGAAGGCTCGCCCGCCGCTTTCTTCGATCATCAGGAAACCTATCTGAAGGCAGCGTTCGGCTTTCTGGGCATCACCGATATCACCTTCATTCGCGCAGAAGGCGTGGCGATGGGTGAGGACGCACGCAGTGGGGCCATCGCCTCGGCGAAGAAAGAGACCGCCGCGCTCGCCGCGTGAGATAGCAGCGCCATTAACGGGTTGCCAGTCGGGTTTCCGAATCGTGCCGAGTGATGGCGCGTCGGGTATCCGCTTGCACCTGCTTGAGCAAGGAAGAGGGGCGCTGCATGACCCATTCCATGCGCAGCAACAAACGCTGGCTGGCGCTGATCGTTCTCTGCCTCGGCGTGCTCATGATCGTGCTCGATACGCGATCGTCAACGTTGCCTTGCCGTCAATCGCCGCGGACCTCGGCTTCACCGAAACCTCGCTGGTATGGGTGGTCAATGCGGACATGCTCACCTTCGGCGGCTGCCTGCTGCTTGGCGGACGGCCGGGCGATCTCCTGACGACGGCAAAAAACGCATTCGTAAGCAACTCGCTCACCCGCGGCGCACCGAACCGGCGTGACAGTTACGGATTGAGATCGCCGAGACTGGCTGCGCGCAAACGGTCGAAATCGAGAATGGTGATTTCACCGGATTTCAGACTCACTACGCATTGACTTTCGAGGTTCCTGAGCAACTGATTCGTGGTCTGTCGCGACAGCGACACCATTGAAGCCAGGCTGTCTTGCGAGACCCTGATCCTGCTCTGCGAGGCGTTGAGACCGCCATAACCACCGGCGATCATCAGCAAACGGTTCGCCACGCGCTGTGCCGCTGGCAACAGCGTCATCGCTTCGGCGTTCTCGAACGAAACCCGAAGTCTTTGCGCCATCAACAACGCAAAATCGCGCCAATAACGGGGCGTGGAATCGAGCAGGTCCTGCAGCGCGGCACCGGGCACATGCAGCAACAACGTCCTGCTGACGGCCGTGGCGTCGTTCGGCCGTGGCAGCCCATCGAACATCGAGATTTCTCCCACCCATGCCGTCGGTCCAAGCACCGCGAGCAACGCCTCCTTCCCATCCATCCCGACTGTGCCGATAGCGAGTGCGCCGCCCAGCACGGCGTACAGTCCATACGACTGTTCGCCACGCCGATACAGGAATTGGCCCTTTTCCAGCGTGAGCAGGCCGGCATGGCTGATCAGATAGTCCCGCAACTCGACAGGCAGGCCCCGGAACCATGGGGTCGTTTCGAGTTGTGACCGGTAGCGGTGCAGGCTGGATTCCATGGGCGCGTCGACCTGTCGGGTATCCGACAGATTTTAGGCGGGTTCGCGAACATCATGTGAATTCGCATCTGACGACGCAATGACTTTGGACCCTGCGGCATCTGCGGCACCTGCTGCGTCGCAGGCGCAAAATAAGCGATTTCGTAGGGCGCCATTCAGGGTTGTTCCGGGTTATTCCAGGTTGTTCCATTGCTTGAACCATCGAATAAGGAGTGTCGACGTGGCCTCATCTGCTGTCAGTCTGAAGAACGACGTTTCACCTGCCGAATGGGAAGCGCGAGTCAATCTCGCGGCCGCGTACCGTCTCACGGCGCTGTTCGGGTGGGACGATCTGGTGTTTACCCATATCTCGGCGCGCGTGCCAGGCCCTGAACACCATTTCCTGATCAACCCGTACGGGATGATGTTCGAGGAAATCACCGCGTCTTCGCTTGTCAAGATCGGCCTCGACGGCCGCAAGGTTGCCGAATCGCCGCATGACGTCAATCCGGCCGGCTTCACGATCCATAGCGCCGTGCATGCGGCTCGCGAAGACGCCCATTGCGTGATGCATACGCACTCGGTCAACGGCGTTGCCGTGTCGGCGCAGGAAGCGGGACTGCTGCCGCTCTCCCAGCAGTCACTTGGCGTGCTGGCGTCGCTCGGCTACCACGACTACGAGGGCATCGCGCTCAACGAAGCCGAGAAGCCCCGTCTCGTTCAGGACCTCGGAAGCAACACTTACCTGATGCTGCGCAACCACGGCCTGCTGACGGTCGGCGCGGCGCCGGCGGACGCTTTCGTCGCCATGTACTTTTTTGAAGCAGCCTGCATGATTCAGGTGCGCGCCCAGTCAGGTGGCGGCAAGCTCACACCCATCCCGCACCAGATTCTCGACGGCATCAAGGACCAGATCCGGATGGCGACGCGGGGCCTCACGCCCGGGGCACTGGTATGGCCTGGCCTGCTGCGTCGGCTCGACCGCCGCAACCCTGGATATGCAGACTAACGTAGTCCGTTCGCAAGATGTCCGGCACACGATGGCCTATGCCGGACAAATAGCGTAAGCATGTATTAAGCGTCATAGGCCGCGTTTGCCGATTCAACGCAACGCGGACGTAATCTGGTAAGTCACGTGAGAACCTGAATGGCAAAAATCTTTATCTACGGTGCCGGCTCAATTGGTTGCTATGTCGGCGGACGGCTTCTTGCCGGAGGGAGCGACGTCAGTTTCATTGGACGTGCACGCGTGGCCGACCAGTTGCGCAATCAAGGCATCACACTGTCGCGGCACGACAATAGCCGTTGGCATGCCCCGTCGGAGCGCATCGACGTATCGACGGATGCGGCGAGCGCCGCCGCAGCCGACCTCGTGCTCGTCACCGTCAAGTCTGCCGCGACGCCCACGGCCGCGGCCGAACTGGCGAACGTGCTACGCCCCGGCGCGATCGTCGTGAGCTTCCAGAACGGCATTGGCAATGCGGACGTGCTGCGCGCTGCGCTGCCACAGCACACGGTGCTGGAAGGGATGGTGCCATTCAATGTCGTCGAACGCGGCCCCGGTGCCTTTCATCAAGGTTCAGCGGGACAACTGGAGATCAGACATACACCGGCCATGCAGCCATTCGTCGACGAGTTCAGGCGAGCAGGTCTACCGCTGATCCAGCACGCCGATATGTTGCCGGTGCAGTGGGCGAAGCTGTTGCTCAACCTCAACAATGCCATCAACGCGCTGGCGAACCGGCCTTTGAAGGAAGAGCTCTCGCAACGCACCTACCGGCTTTGCCTCGCGATGGCGCAAAAAGAAGCGCTCGTGCTACTGAAGCAGGCCGGCATACGGCCAGCCAGAGTGACGCCGCTTCCAACCACGTGGATACCGCGTGTTCTCAGCGTACCCGATGCGTTGTTTGAACGGCTGGGCCGCGCGATGCTGACGATCGATCCGCTCGCGCGCTCGTCGATGTCCGACGACCTGGCAGCCGGGCGCGCTACCGAAATCGACTGGATCAACGGCGAGGTCGTGCGCCTCGCCCAACGCCTTGGACAAATGGCACCGGTCAACGCACGGCTATGCGAACTCGTGCGGGAAGCCGAGCGAGCCAACGTGCGCCCTTCATGGTCAGGCAAAGCATTGCTGGCTGAGATGCGGGCCGCAGCGCATATCGCTTTGCCATTGCCCTCAAAAATCTGAACGCCGACACACGCGCATCAGGTCGCGGCCACGCCATCAATGGAGTAGATTGATGTCTTGGTCACGCCCCCCGGCGTTTGACCTGGGAGAGAATCATGAAAAGTCGTTACGCGGTTTCGCTGGCAGTCGCTGCAAGTCTTGCTGTTTCAGTCGCATTCGCCCCGGAAGTCGTGGCACAGACAGGCGCCCCCGGGACGAAGCAGATGCAGGACACACAACGGAAAGCCGAACAAAAGGCTCATAGCACAGGCAAGAAATCTCACAAAAAAACCACTCACCAGCAAGTCGCGCCTCAAAAGGCTGGAAGCGCCGGGCCGGCATCCGCCCCCTAGTTTCGCCGGTTGTCAGTCGGTGCGGAGGCGCAGCGGGTTATTAGCCTGCGCCGAAACACTTTCGGTGCAAGCCTGAACACCACCTAGCGCAGCCGCACAATCGTCGACTTCAACTCCGTATATTTCTCGAGCGCGTGCAGAGACTTGTCGCGGCCGTTGCCCGACTGCTTGTAACCACCGAACGGAAAATTCATGTCGTCGGCCCCTTCGTTGTAGCCGTTGATCCAGACTGTCCCTGCGCGCAGACGCCTCGCCACCTCGTGCGCAGTCGCCAGATCGCCGGACCATACGGCAGCCGCGAGGCCGTATTCGGTGTCGTTCGCGATGTGCACCGCTTCGTCGAGGTGATCGAACTCGATCACGGACAGAACCGGCCCGAAGATTTCTTCGCGGGCAATTTTCGCATCCGGCTTGACCTCGAATACGGTCGGTTCGACATAGAAGCCGCCGGTTTCCTCCCTGACTCGCGCGCCGCCTGTCACAAGCCGGCCTTCCCGGCGACCTGCTTCGATATAAGCCGCCACGCGCTCGAACTGGATACGATCGACGATGGGCCCCATCGTCACCGACGGATCGAGCGGATGACCCGGTTCATAGGCACGTGCCGCTGCAACCACCTTCGCAACGAACGCGTCCTTGATATCCTGGTGCACGAGGAGCCTCGAACCCGCCGTGCACACCTCGCCCATGTTGAAGAAAATCGCGTCGGCGGCCGCCTTCGCTGCCCGATCGAGATCGGGGTAATCGGGCAGCACGATGTTCGCCGACTTACCCCCGAGTTCGAGCCACACGCGCTTCAGGTTGGATTGCGCCGCGCATTCCATGATCTGCCTTCCGGTTCTCGTCGAGCCGGTGAACGCGATGCAGTCGACGCCCTGATGCAGCGCGAGCAATCTGCCCGGCTCGGCGCCACCCGTCACGACATTGAATACACCGGGTGGCAGGCCTGCCTCGTGCGCCAGGCGGGCGACGCGAATCGCGGTAAGCGGCGATTTCTCCGATGGTTTGAGAACCACACTATTACCGACGGCAAGCGCCGGGGCGAACTTCCACGCCGCCATCAGCAGCGGAAAGTTCCACGGCACCACCGCAGCGACAACACCCACGGGCTCGCGTGTCACGAGACCAATAAGGTGATGGTCGGCCGGCACGACCTCGCCGCCCATCTTGTCGATCGCCTCGGCATACCATTCGACGCAGTGCGCAGCAGCCGGTATGTCGATGGCCGTGGTGTCGCCAATCGGCTTACCCGCGTCGAGCGTCTCGAGCAAAGCCAACTCCTCGAGGTGCTCACGCATCAATGCCGCCCAGCGCAGGAGTACGGCCTTGCGATCGCGCGGATTCATGCCCGCCCATACCCGCGTGTCGAAAGCCCGCCGGGCCGCCGTGACGGCTGCGTCGACCTCTGCCTCACCGCAGTCAGCGACCTGGACCAGCACGCGGCCATCGATCGGGCTCACGCAGGCGAATGTCCTTTCGCTGTGCGCATGGCGCAGCGCGCCATCGACAAATGCACGCCCTTCGATTTCTATCGCAACGGCTTCATTCTGCCAGTCCGAGAAAGTTTTCTTAATCATCAGGATACCTATATTCACTGTTGTTTGACAGGAACGCCACGCGCCTCGTTACCTGTCCTTGACTCAACCCGCTCAACGCACCGTCGCACCGACTGGATCGATCGGCGTGCAAGTTCCCGCGCGCGCCTCGATCGCTTCGCCCGCGGCAAGGCACAGCGCCTCCTGGAAGCGCCCGGCGACAAGCTGAACACCCATCGGCACACCGTCGCGCACGCCAGTCGGCACGGAGAGTCCCGGCAATCCAAGCAACGCGGTCGCAAGCAGCGGACTCTGCATGTCGATGATGTGCCGCATCGCATCGTCGCCACGCTGGTCCTCGTCGATCGCAAACGGCTGCGCGCAGGAAACCGGCATCAGCAGCAGCGGATAGCGCTCGAAGAAGCGCTGCCAGTCGCGTAACAGGCCGGTGCGCCGCGCCAGACCATTCATGTAGCCGGCCAGGTCGAGCGGAGCGGCAAGCCGGCGCTGGCTGCCGAACGCCGTACGAATCGCGTCGTCGCCATGCTGCATGATGACGTCGCCGAGCCCACTCCTCGCTTCGTTGGTGACGAGGTCCAGCCACAGCGCGCTTGCTTCGGCCATCTGCGGCGGCACAGCTTCTTCGACGATGCAGCCCGCCTCCTCGAGCCAGCCTGCCGCCTGCCGGATCGCGTCGACGACCGCCGCGTCGGAACGGATACCCGGTAGTTCCGCACAGACGGCGACGCGCGCAGGAAACGGCGCGCGCGGGCCGAGCGGCTCTACCGGCATCCACCATGCGTCGCGCGGATCACCGCCAACCATCGCCTCCAGTGCAATACGCAGATCACGGACTGTTCTCGCCAGCGGCCCCTGCACTGACGCGAGCTGGACCGCAAGCGTCCGGTCCTTTACCTGCGTCGGGTTGTACGCGGGTACACGGCCGACGCTCGGCCGCAGTCCCGCGACACCGCACGCGTAGGCCGGATAGCGGATCGAGCCGCCGAGGTCGTTGCCGTGCGCGATCGCTCCGATGCCAGCGGCAACCGCAGCCGCTGCACCACCACTGGAGCCCCCCGGCGTCAGTTGCGGATTCCACGGATTCAGCGTGCGGCCATGCAGGTCGTTGTCGGTGAACCAGCGATATGAAAACGCCGGAGCGTTACTGCGGCCGATCACGATCGCGCCGGCTTTGCGCAGGTTCGCGACCACGGGGCTGTTCTCGCTCGCGACGAGGTCCTTGAACGCGCTCACACCGTTGGTGGTCGCGCGGCCGGCCATGTCGACATTGATCTTGACCGTCACCGGCACGCCGTGCAGCGGTCCGACCGGCTCGCGCCGCGCGATCGCCGCGTCGGCTTGCGACGCAGCCTGCAGCGCGCTGTCGGCCAGCACGTCGACAATCGCGTTGATGCGCGGATTCACGTCCTCGAGCCGCTGAAGACAACTCTGCGTGAGTTCCGTCGACGACACATCGCGACGCGCGATGCGTTCGACCATTTCCGTAGCGTTCAGACGCCACAAATCCTGAGTCATGTCATGCTCCTGGTTGATTCCGATGATTGACGTTGCAAGTGGAACTGTCGCGCTACGCGTGGGATGGCTCGACCTGAGGGGCGTGCGACGCGTAGATTTTCCTGCACGCCTCCACCACCTCCCAGGTGCCGCAAAATCCCGAGGGAATCACGAAACGATTCCCGGCGCGCAGCACCTTTTCGCTCCCTTGCATATCACGCACGATCACCACGCCACTCAACATCTCGCAGTATTCGGACTCGTTGTACTCGATCGTCCAATGGCCGGGCGTGCTCTCCCAGATGCCGGAACTGAATTGTCCGCAAGGACTGATGTAATGACGCGTGAGCGTCTGCATCGGATTGCCGGCCAGCAGCAGCCCGCGCGGTACGCGGGATTGGGTCAGCTCCGCGGGGTCCCGCATCAGGTCCACGATATTGGTGATGTCTGTCATTAGCGCCTCGCAGGTGTGCAATGTTCGATATAGGTGAGTTGCCGCGCAGCCGGACGAACCGGCTGGCGCCGGCTCAAAACGCGTCCATCATCCGGTGCCAGGTCATTGCGAGCATCAGCATCGGTGAGCGCAGCAGGCGTCCGCCCGGGAAGTCGCGGTGCCGGATCTTGCCGAACAGGTCGAAGCGGGCGGCCTGCGCATCGATCGCCTCCGCGATCAGCCGGCCCGCGAGCCCCGTGACGTTCACGCCGTGCCCGGAAAACCCCTGCGCGAAATACACGGTCGGCTCGAGTCGGCCGAAATGCGGTGCGCGATTCATCGTCGCGTCGACGAACCCGCCCCACGCGTAGTCGATCTTCGCGTCGGCGAGTTGCGGAAACGTCTTCAGCATGTCCCGCCGCATAGCGGCGGCGAGTTCGCGCGGCGTACGCGTCGAGCTGCTCGCCTTGCCGCCCCAGAGCATGCGGCGATCCTTCGTCAAGCGGAAATAGTCGAGCGCCGCGTTGCAGTCGCTGATCGCCGCATCCGTAGGCATCGTGTCGCTTGCCCTCGCATCGCCGAGCGGTTCGGTCGCAATCAGGTAGGTCGCCACCGGCATGATCTTGCGCGCAAGCGCCGGTGCGAGCCGGCCGAGGTAGGCGTTACCCGCAAGCACGACATAGCGCGCATCCACCTGCCCGCGTGCGCTTGCCACGCGATGGCCTTGCGCGGTCTTGCCGATTGCGTGCGCGCTCGTGTCCTCGTGAATCGACACCCCCGCGTCACGCGCCGCGCGCGCCAGACCGAGCGTGTAGTTGAGCGGATGCAGGTGACCGCTACCGTCATGGTGCAGCCCGCCGAGGTAGCGATCCGAAACGACGACCTGGCGCATCTCGTCACGCTCGACATACCGGTACCCCTGATAGCCGAAGCGCAACTCGGCGGCTTCCTGCCAGGCACGCAGCGCGTCGACATGGCGCGGCTTGTTTGCCGCGGTCAGATAGCCCAACGTCAGGTCGCAATCGATCTGATGCTTCGCGACCCGCTCCTTGACGAGCTCCACCGACTCGAGCCCCATCGCCCAGACGCGCCGCACGTCCTCTTCCGGCATGAAGGATGAGAACGTATCGATGTCACACGAATAACCCGCGATCAGCTGGCCGCCGTTGCGGCCGCTCGCTCCCCAGCCGATCTTCGACGCCTCGAGCAACACGACCGAGTAGCCGCGTTCCGCGAGATTGAGCGCGGTGGAAAGGCCTGTGAGTCCACCGCCGATTACGCAGACGTCGGCGGATACCGATGCATCGAGCGATGGATAACACGTCCGGTCGTTCGCGGTGGCCGCGTAATACGACGGGACGTGCGCCTGATTTTCAAACTTGAGCATGACAAAGCCTCGCGACCGACGGCGGCCCAGCTTCTTCGGGCCGGCGCCGGCATCGCATCAGAAAGAGTAGAGGAATTGCGCGGCAAGCAGATCGTTCGACTTCGCATACGTACCGTCATTGCGCAGGAACACCTGACGGTTCGCCCAATCGTGCCGGTATTCGACCTTCACCGTGATCTGCTGGGTCGGATAGAACAGCAGGTCGAGCGCGACATCCTGGTGCGTCGCGCCCTTGCATTCGAAGCCGTGATTGCTCGACGCCGCGAGGCAATTCACGTCGACGCCGAAGCCGTTATACGGATCCATCCCGTTGCCGTTGAGGGCGATCCCGCCACCGCCGCCGCCGTTCTTGCTGTCGACCAGCAAGTCGTAGCGCGCCGTCACGCCGATCCGCCCGACCACCGGCAGCCTGAACTTCCGGTGCGCGAGCAGCGACAGTCCGTACCACTGCGCCTGGCCGCCGTTCCACGCGGCATTCTGTTGCTGGCCGTAGTCGATTTCGGCGTTGTACTGGATGTCGGCCAGCGCGTACGTCATATCGGCTTCGGTGAAGAAGAACGTGCCGTAGCCGTTCGGCGCCTGGCCACCCCAGCCATAGCTGACCGAGCCCGTCGACGGGTCGATCGCGCTCGGCAGCGTCTGCCGGCCGATGCTGAACGAGCCGCCGACGTCGAGCTGGCTGCCACGGAAATAGTCGACCCGCGCGCTAAACGTCGGCATGCGGTTGCTCGTCGTGATCGGATCGCCGAACGCGTTCGTGCCGGTCTGCGTCACCGAGCCGGCGGTGCGGAACTGCTCGTTGCCGAGCAGGAATTTCCATGCCCACTGGTCACCGGTGTAGTTGACGCCAGCGCCGATCGAGCTGCCCGGATCCGAGAAGTCGAATAACAGGTTGTGCGTGAG
Organism: Paraburkholderia sediminicola; assembly: GCF_046026675.1. GTDB lineage: Bacteria > Pseudomonadota > Gammaproteobacteria > Burkholderiales > Burkholderiaceae > Paraburkholderia > Paraburkholderia sediminicola_F. Next base: position 2,565,501 of record NZ_JAQQEY010000001.1, read on the forward strand.
CGTCAGCATCTGATTCGACTGCTGCACATCGTAGCCGCTCAGCCCCGGCATCAGGCCCGCGACGACCGACGTGGCCGGTGTCAGCGGCACCGTCGCAATCGCGGTGTTCAGAATGTTGAGCCCGCTGTCGCCGTGTTCGTTCATCAGATACATGCCGGCGCCGCGGTTCGGCGCCAGCGTTACCTCGACGGCGGGCGCCATCGGGCCGACACCGAATATCTTCTTGATATCGAGGTATAGATCGCCGAACGTGCTGTTGTAATACTGGTACGCGTTTTCGTGGTTCGCAAACTGGAATGACGACGTGCCCGCCGCACGGTTATACAGATAGGTAGGATCGATGTAGCCAGTCACCGACAGCCCGGCGATCGGGCCGGTCTGGGCGGCGTCGGTCAACGCGTCGACTTTCAGCTGCTGGTTCGCGGTCTGCTGCTTCAGCTCGGCAAGGTCGTCGTTGCTCAGCACCGCGGGCGCCTGGCCGTAATCCGCCGACGAAGGATCGACAGCGGCCGCACTCGCCGGCGCCGGCTTGGACACGGGCTTCGCGGCAAGCTGCGACTGCAGACCTTTGACCTCCTGCTGCAGCGCGGCGAGTTGCTGCTGCAGCGCCTTGATCTGATCGCCAGTCGGACTCGCCGCGGCCAGCCCCGGCAGCACCCCGGCCACCAGCACGCTAATTAACCTCTTCTTCATGAAACATCTCCCTGTTTTTTATTTGCTTCGGATTCCTCAACCGCCTGACTTCAAGCGCAGCCACAGACGGTTCTGCAGCCGCGTGAGCTCCGCGCTTATCGGCATCGCGAGCGACATTCTGGCGAGCACACTGTCAGACAGGTAGACGTCCGGATCCTGGGAGATCTCCGGCTTCACGAACGGGCGTGCGGCCTTGTTCGCGGTCGGATAGGCAATCTCGTTCGTGATTGCCGCGCTGGTCTTCGGGTCCTCGATGTAGTTGATCCACTTCAAAGCCGCCTCGGGATCAGGCGCATCCTTCGGGATCGCCATCGCGTCGAACCACAGCAGGCCGCCTTCCTTCGGATTCACGTAGCGGATCTGGTATGCGTGTTTCGCCTCCGCCGAGCGCCGACCCGCGAGGCTGACGTCGCCGGACCAGCCGAGCACCACGCACACGTCGCCGTTGGCAAGATCGTCCGCATAGCCCACCGAATTGAACTGCGTGATGTACGGACGAATCGTCTTCAGCGCCTCGTAGGCCGCCTGATAGTCCGCCGGGTTCTTGCTCTCCGGATCCTTGCCCATGTACTGCAGCACCGCTGCGAATGCCGCGTCAGGCGCGTCGAGCAGCGACACGCCGCAACCCTTCAGCTTCGACACGTTCGCCGGGTCGAACAGCAACGCCCAGCTGTCGGTCGGCGCGTTGTCACCAAGGCGCTTCCTGACGGCCTCGACGTTGTAGCCCACCCCTGTCGTACCCCACGCCCACGGCACGCCGTACTGGTTGCCCGGATCGGCCTTCGCCATCATCTTCATCAGCGCCGGGTCGAGGTTCGCAAGGTTCGGGATCTTCGATTTGTCGAGCTTCTGGTAGACGCCCGCCTGGATCTGCCGCGCGAGATAGTTCGACGTCGGCACGACAATGTCGTAGCCGGAACTGCCGGTGAGCAGCTTGGTCTGCAGCGTGTCGTCGCTGTCATAGCTGTCATAGCGCACCTTGATGCCGGTCTGCTTCTCGAAGATTGGCACCGTGTCCTTCGCGATGTACTCGGACCAGTTGTAAACATTCAGATTGGTGTCGCCGGCCAGCGCGGACTGGCTAGCCGCGAACGCGAGGCTGGCTGAGGCGGCGAACACGATCCTGATGACCGGGCAGCGACGAAAACGGGCACGCATAGGAATCTCCAGATAGTGTGGGTCGGCCGCTCCGATCCATGCGGATGCCGCCGGTAAGCAAACTCGTCAATGCGTCGCGAGGCAATCGTCGACGTGCGGACTGAACGCCGGATCTCCTTCGTTTCAGCTTGTAGAGCACTGTAAAGATCGCCATACGCGCCGTCTGTCCCGGGAACAAAGGACAAGTGTCATCATCGATAACGGTGGTTTGGGTGCATTCCCGTGTAGGCATGGGGAATTTGTCGTGATACCAGTAGCGCCACCCGGAATTGATCGAGAACAGAAGTTATGAACGCCGCGCTCCCCTCGCCGGATCTCCAGCTCAGTCAGGTCGCGTTAGTGACCGAGACGTTGGGCGACATCGCGCAGGCCGTTGGCGCTCCGCAGTTCATGCAGGTCGTGTTTGAAAATCTCGTGCACTTCGTCGATTTCGACGCGGTACATCTGGACTACGAGCGTGTGTCTCCGTCCGGCCAACGCAGCGTCGGCTGGATCGGGAGCTTCGGTCGCGATCGTGAACTCGTCGAACAGGTGATGCGGGACTACTACCGGAGCTATGCGAGCGAGGACGCGACCTACGAGGGAATCGGAGACAAGCGCGATGTGCAGCTGATCCAGATCTCCGCGCAGAAGGTTGCGAGCGAGCTCCGGCATCTGTTCTTCGACATCGGCAACATCCACGATGAATGCGTGGTGTTCGGCGTGACGAACGGCACGCGATACTCGATATCGATGGCACGCTCACGGCGCCTGCCGTCGTTTTCGCTGAAGGAACTGAGCCTGCTTAAGCAGTTCGCGCACGTTGTGCTGCCGCTCGCGGCGGTGCACAAGCGGCTGATCGGCGCGATCTCGCCAGACGACGGCCGCCCGGATACGTCCGACAACAATCTGCTCGCGCAGTGGCTGCCGCATTTGCACGGCAAGCTGACGTCACGCGAAACGCACGTGTGCTCGTCGTTTATTCAGGGCATGACGACACCGGCGATCGCGCAATCGATGGGGCTGAAGCCCTCGACCGTCGAGACCTATGCGAAACGGGCATTCGCGAAGCTCGGCGTTGATTCGCGGCGGCAGTTGATGGCGCTCGTGCTGAAGAACGCACCGCTGCGGTATGGCAGCGATGGGGTGTAGTGGATCAGGATGACGAAAGGGTGTCCGATGGGCTTCGTGCAATGGGACCCGAGCAGCTCCTTCAACTGAAAAACCGCGAAGACCGCGTATCTCAAGACGAAGACACGCGAACTCAGCTCTCCCGTGCACCGCTGGCGCAATGTTCCATCACTTCGAAGAGCGCACGTTTTGTCGGGCTATCGAGCCGCGTGTAAGCAAGACCGATACCGGTACGGTGACCGGGAAGATCCAGCGGACGCGCCACGACCTTGGGCGGCAAAGCCAGCGCCGCCTCGGCCGGAATGACGCCGATGCCGAGTCCCGCCGCCACCAGCGCCAGCATGGTCGGAAACTCCCCCAGTTCCTGGGCGATGTCGAGCACCGCGCCCTGCTGGGTCAGCGCGACGAGCATCTCGTCGTAGAAGCCGGGCGCGTATCGCCGTGAGAGCACGAAAGCGGGCGAGCCGCTCAGATCGGTCGGATGAATCAGGGGCTTTGCGGCCAGCGCGTGATCTTCAGGCACCGCCACCACGAACGATTCTTCGAGCACGACGCGCGTTTCGAGTCCTGAGCCGCTCACGGGCATGCGTAGCAGGCCGAAATCGAGCTTGTTGTCATGCAGGGCCGCGATCTGGTCCGGCGTCGGCAGGTCCTTCAACTCCAGCGTGATGAGCGGATAACGCGCGTGCATGCTGCGGATCAGATCGGGCAGCAGCTTCGGCAGAACCGACGACACGAACGCAATGCGCAGCACGCCGATCTCCCCGCGCGCGGAAAGCCGCGCGGTCTGCTCCGCGCGCTTCGCCTGATGAAGCGTGGCGCGCGCTTCGGGCAGAAAGAGCCGCCCGGTGTCGCTCAACGCGACGTTGTGCCGGTCACGCTCGAAGAGCCGCACCTCCAGTTCCTCTTCGAGTGCCTTGATCTGCATGCTCAGCGCAGGCTGCACGATACATAGGCGCTGCGCCGCGCGGCCGAAATGCAGCTCTTCAGCCAACGCCACGAAGGCGCGCAGGTGCTTCAATTCCATGGTGTCTCTCCGCAAGCGGGCGCTTGTCATCACGAATCATGATAACAACGTCACGAAAGACTATTGGCGCGTTTGCTGCCCTTGCGTTGAACTGGTGGGCATTCGAGGCAACCGGGGCGCGTCATTGGATGCGCGGCGCAGCCTGAGGGCCTGAGAGACGCCGTCCACCAGGGCAGCACGCCACAAAACACAAGATCGGAGACATCGACATGCATTTATTGATCTCGAGCCGGACGCGCGGTGCGCAGACGCTCGCCGGTTTGACAATCGCATTCGCCGCATGCGCCGCGCACGCCGCGGACTGGATCGTCTCGGGCAACGACGGCAAATATCAGCGCGTCGAGGGACGCGATACCTATCCGGCCAATCCTCAACCCGACACGCTCACGCTCCTCGACGCCAGCCATTTTCCGCCGCAGGTCAAGGTTCAGGTGGAGGTGGAGAACGGCATCCAGGGACCGCCGCAAGCGGTCGCGATCACGCCGGACGCCGCCGTGGCGCTGGTCGGCGCGCCCACCCGCTACGATCAGGCCGCCGGCAAGCTGCTGATGGACTCCTTTGTCCAGGTGGTCGATCTGCGGGCATCGCCGCCCGCCGTTAGCCGGGTCGAGATCGGCAGCCATCCGCAGGGCATCGCCATCGACCGCAGCGGCAAACTGGCGCTCGTCGCGTGCGTCGACGGCAGCGTGACGGTGCTCAGCATCGACGGAAACCGCGTGACGCCGGTGGATACGCTGAAGATCGGCCAGAAGCGCCTGGCCGGTGTGAGCTTCACGCATGACGCAAAACATGCACTGGTGGCACTGCGCGACGAGCAAGGCGTCGCCGTGCTGAACATCGCGGACGGCCACGTCACCGATAGCGGTGTGCGCCTGTCAAGCGGCGTGGCGCCCTACACCGTCGACGTATCGAGCGACGGCAAATGGGCCGTCGTGAGCGACGTCGGCCTCTCCGGCCTGCCCGCCTACGCGGGCAAGCTCGCGGGGGATGCCGACACCATCACGCTGATCGACATATCGCACGAGCCGTTCCGCGCGGTTCAACACATCACGGTGCCGTCATTGCCCGAGGGCGTAGCGATCTCACCCGACGGCAAATGGATCGGCGTACAGGCCATGGACGGCTCGAACCTCACGCCGGACAACCCCGGACGCCATGCGCGCGGCAAGGTTCTGCTTTTCGCCATTCGCAACGGCCAGGCCGTGATGATGTCCGAGGCGCCAGGTGGAGAAGCTGCACAAGGCATCGTGTTTACCGCGGACAGCAAGCATCTGATCGTGCAGTTCAACGTCGAGAAGCAGCTCGCCATGTTCGCGGTGAACGGCGGCCATCTGCAGGACACCGGACAGCGGATCGCGCTGACGGGCGGCCCTTCGTCGCTTCGTACGACTCCGCGCTGATCATCGTCAACTGAATACCACGGGGAAACAGTACATGCCCTTCATGCCTCACTCGATTCCGACGCTATGCGGCTCGCTCGCCGGCCAGCCCTTCACGTTCAACGTCAAGGTGCACAACGCGGCTTATCGGGCGTTAGGCGTCGACTACACCTTCGTGAGCTTCGGTGTAGAGGATGCCGCAGGCGCGATAAACGCGATGCGCACGCTCGGCATTCGCGGCTTGAATGTGACGATGCCGCACAAACAGGCCGTGATTCCCTACCTCGACGCACTCGACGAAACGGCGCGCGAAATCGGCGCCGTGAACACGATCGACAATCGCGACGGCTATCTGACCGGCTACAACACCGACTGCACGGGCGCGGTGCGCGCGCTCGAGGAAGTGACCTCGTTGCCGGGCCGCCGCATCGCGCTACTCGGCGCGGGCGGTGCAGCGCGCGCGATCGCCTGGGGCGTGCAACGCGCCGGTGCGGATCTCACCGTGTTCAACCGCACCGCGTCGCGTGGAGAAGAACTGGCCAGCCACTTCGGTCTCGCTTTCGGCGGCGATCTGAATGATTTCGCTGCGGGCAAGTTCGACGGCGTGGTCAATGCGACGGCCGCCGGTTTCCGTGCGCCCGACGTCAATCCACTGAAGCCCGAGCAACTTGCGCCGCATCTGTTCGTGATGGATGCGGCGTTTATCCCCGTGCGCACCAGGCTGATTCGCGAAGCCGATGAGCTTGGGTGCCGCGTCGTCGATGGCACGCGGATGCTGCTGCATCAATTCTGCGGCCAGATCGAACTGTACACAGGCAAACCCGCGCCGCTCGAGACGATGAGCACGGCTCTGCTCGACGAGATTGCGCGCGTGGGCTAGCGGACCGTTCGGGTCATGAATGAAGTGACCGCAATGGCATCCCGATTGGAGGAGACGATAAGATGAAACATCAGCACACCGTTGCGACAGACCCACACGATACGGGTCACGCCGTCGGCGCAGGCAAGCACGAAGTCACGAACGCCGACCTGTATCGCGCCGCGTGGGCGGCGTCGCTCGGCAGCGCGCTCGAATACTATGACTTCGCGCTGTACAACCTCGCCTCGGCGCTGATTTTCGGGCCGCTTTTCTTTCCGTCGAGCACGCCGGCCATCGGACTGATCGCGAGCTTCGGCGCGTACTTTCTGGGCTTCGCCATCCGGCCGGTGGGCGGCATCATCTTCGGCACACTCGGCGACCGTTATGGGCGCAGGTTCGTGCTGATGGCGACGATCCTGCTGATGGGCATCGCCAGCACGCTCATCGGCCTGTTGCCTACCTATGCGTCCGCAGGCATCTGGGCGCCGATACTGCTCGTAGGGTGCCGCCTTCTGCAGGGCCTGGGTGCCGGCGCTGAACAGGCAGGCGCTGCCGTGTTGATGGCCGAGTATGCGCCGGCCAAACGTCGCGGCTATTTCGCTGCGTTGCCGTTCATGGGCGTGCTGCTGGGCACCGTGATGGCGGCCGCGATCTACTTCGCGCTGGTCCGCGTCGAGGATCTTTCGCAAAGCTGGCTGTGGCGTGTGCCGTTCCTGCTGAGCGCTGTCATCATTGCGGTGGCGATCTGGATCCGGCTGAAACTCAAGGAGTCGCCGTCGTTTACAAAACTCGAAGCGCGAAGCGAGGTCAACGAGAATCCGTTGAAGCACCTCATCCAGCATTCGAAGCCGACGCTTTTTAAGGTCATCGGCATGCGCATGGCCGAGAACGGCGGCTCGTCGATCTATCAGTCGCTCGCGATCAGCTATATCGCGACCGCAACCGGCCTCAAAGGCCAGATCGGCCCAATCGCCCTGCTGCTCGCGGGCGCCTCGGGAGCGGTCATCATTCCGCTGGCGGGCATGGCGAGCGACCGGTTCGGGCGCATCCCCGTCTATCGCGCCTTCGCCGTCTATCAATTGTTGCTGGCCTATCCGACCTGGTGGGTGCTGAGCCTCGGCAACGCCACGGCAAGCATTGCGATGTTGTGCGTCGCGTTGGCCGGCGTGTGGGGCATGTTCGCGACGCAGGGCGCGCTGTTGCCGGAGCTCTTTGGCGCGCAGCATCGCTATGCCGGCGTAGCGGTGGGACGCGAAGTGTCAGCCGTCATCGCAGGCGGCGTGGCGCCGCTCGTCGGCGCATCCATGATCGCCTGGGCGACGCTGCACTGGGGTGGACACGAAGGGACGATTCTGGCGTGGATTCCGCTTGCTACTTACGTCGCGATTCTCAGTCTGATCGGCGTGGTGACGACTTACTTCACACCGGAAACACGCGGGCGTGATCTCGACGATTTGCGTGATGCTGCTGACACGCCAATCAAGCCAGTCAGCCGGCCAATCACTCAACACTCCTGATCACAGCGAGCAGATAAGCCCTGCAGGGCGTAATGTTCGGTGCGTACCACGGACCGAGTTGCGCGCCGCTAAAGCCACGATCCAGGTCCTCGGCCATCAGCATATTGCGCCGCGTATGGCATGCGCTGCAATGCGCAAGCACATTGGTCAGATAGGCGCCACGGTTCCATTCCACGCTCTTTTGCGGGTCCACCGCAAAGCGGCGGTCTTTCAGAAGCAGCAGGTTCCAGACGATCATCGATTGCAGGATGCCGGATGCTGAATGGAAACGGCAACGCGGTCTGCGGTGGAACCTCGTCGACCGGTTCGACGCGCAGCGGACCATAGACGAGTCCGAAGTCCGGCCCGGTGCCACGCAGGTGTGCAGCGCCACCCTCATATCGAGCGCCTGGCGGGATAGGTACGCGCGTGACAATGGTAGCCGGTGCGCCTCGCGTCCTTCCTCGTCTATCACCAATGCCATATAGCCGGGCCCATGCCCGACACACATACTGCAATCAGCCTAAGCGTCTCTGCAACCTCGCCCGATCGCACTCACTCCGTTCCACGGAGCGACCCGCTTTCTCCCTGGACACGGCGCACCTCGGCGCTTCGGTTCGGCGCAGCGGGACCATGCGTCGCCATTTCAACAGGAGAGTCAAAATGAAGACAGCACTTTTACTGGTCAGCGGCGTGCTCTGCGCGTGCTCATGGCAGGCAAACGCGCAGGACACCACCGCGCAACAGCCGCCGACGGCAACCGAAATCATGAACAGTTCGCAGGGGCCAGACATGTCGACCAACTCGATGTCGGGCGGCGGCGCGACTCAACAGGGCAAAACCCGCGCCGATGTCTATCAGGACCTCGTGCGCTCGCAGCAGAACGGAGAAGCGGCGAGGCTCCAGCAGCTTTTCAAGGGAGGTCAATGATCTTTCGGTCCGCTCCGGAGCCCGGCAGCGGATGCACGTAATGCACGTGATGCACGACGAGGGCCGGGTGAACAAGACCCGCTCCTCCTCGCGCTATGGCTTCGCTACAGCTTGATACCTCTTTTCTTCCAGCGCGGCGAAGGCAACCTGCCGGAGCCTGCCCGAATCTCAAGCAGACGCGGCACATAGGCATGTTGACCGAGCGGTACCGGCGGTGGGTTCAACGTGCCGACACATGAGCCTAGCAGGTGAGGAACCGACGCGACCTGATCCGGATCGAGGGAATGCGCCTCGGTTTCAATCCACACGCGAGCGGAAGGCTGAGGCGTGAACGTATTGGGCTGCAACCCATTCGCGTACTCGATGATTTTTTGCCTCGCCAGCAAGCGGGCCACCTGCGGCGCCGCGGCGCTGGTTCCGCTCAACGCAACGAGGCAGCCGCTGCGCGTACTCGCGGCCAGCACACCTGCGCATGCGACGGAGTCTTCGCTGACCGCCGCCGCATCCGGACCCGATCGCTGCGTCGCCAGAAGAGAAGGTCCGGTCGATGAGTAAGTCGCAGCGCGTCCGTCAGTCCTGCGATAGGCACCGACCACGACGGTGTGCTCACCGGTCGCAATGGAGCTCAACGTGCCGCCACGCTTGATCCAGGTCGACGCATTGCCTTCGTCGAAGTCCCGCACGTGGGCCCCAAAAACAAACCGCTTGTACGCCAGATCCTCGAAACGCGACTGGCGCCCTCGCAGTGGATAGCCGTAGGCCGTTTCATTACGCTGCACCCACGCATGAATCTTCAGATCGTCACTCGACCCGTTCGTCAGCGTCACTGTCCAGTTGCCCACCGGCGCCGGATCGCGCTGGGGTTGATTCGTCGTCGTGGGAGCGAGTGCGATCAGGATCATCTTGCGGTCCCCCGTCGCGACGCGATCCAGATAGACCGCCGTGCACAGCACATTGCGCCCCGGTTGCCACGTGTAGAGATTCTCGACGGGAAACGCGGGACTCTTGTCTCCCCCCGGCGGCGTGATCTGAACGGTCAGGCTGGATGCATCGACATCCTTTGGCAACCATATCTCAAGAAAACCAGGCGTGGCGCAATCGGGCAGGACGCGCCACGTAAGCGGACTCGACGTTCTTTTTTTAACCAGGAGATCCGCGTGACAGCGCAGCGTGTTGCTGTTTCCCGCGGGTACGACAATGGATAGATCGCGATGCAGGCCGATCAGTTCATCCATCGCGCTTTCAATGATCGAACTGCCGTCGTGCGGACCCGCCATATAGCCGTAGCTCAGGTTGAGTACAACCGAGTACGCCGCGCCGTCGGCAAGATCATCCGCGCGACGCAGGAGGTAGCGGATCGCGTCGAGTGCGTGAACGGCGAACCAGAGCCCGGACGTGTCGCGAATCGTTCGCCCTGCCGTCTTGAACTGGACGCACAGGATGCGCGGCGGTTGAACCGTTCCCGTCCGCTCCCCTTCCAGGGTCAACGCGGCGGCCTCGATCTTGTTGTGCCTCACGCCGCACGCGAGATCCATGACCTCCGTGCCGTGCGCCCAGCGTTTGCGCGCACCGACGTAACCGTTGAGCCGATACACGGCGTCTTCATCCAGGAGTCCGTTGGTCACGCACTGCTTAAGCAAGCCGTTTATCTGGGCGCCGGCTAGCTCACGCCCGTAGTGCACGCCGAGCAACGCCGCCGCTGCGTCATCCTGATTCCAGAAGTATTCGATACGGGTCAACGGAATATCGGCGACGGAACGAAAGCGTTCGTGAGCGAACGCCAGACCATCGTCCATGACACCCATGAACACAGCGTGCGGCGCGTCAGTGGCCCCTGCGCCCGGTTGAACAATGGGACCGAAGACGGGCGCCGTGCCTGGCATGGACGCCTCGGAACCGGGAGCCACAGACGGCGTCGCGTCGCCAGGAGCGATCGGCATCCCGAGTTCGAAGCGCTTCACGACACCCTTCATGGCGCCATCGATTTCAGTGAAGAACTGCTTTGTCACGATCGCAGTCAGGAAGCGCGACGCTCCCAGATCGTGCGGCGGAAAGCGATACACGGTCGATACCTGAATCCACGTCTTCCACGTGGCGTTCTCGATTTCCAGACTTTCCGCGAACGTCTGCGCGGTAAGGAGCGGAGCGCCCGCTGCCGGCCAGTGCGCTTCCAGTTCGAGGATGACGCGCACCCAACCCGTGGGTTGCCCTCCGAGGTGAGCAAACGCCGTTGTGTCCGCCCACGCCAGATAGGGGTCGGCGCGGGTGCTGTTAGCGGCGCGTCCGATCCAGTTGAGACCGCTCCACGCGCCGCCCGCCAAAGATTGCCAGCTCATATGCCACCTCGTATGCCACCCTTTCTGCACGCATCGACACGCTTACGGCAAACGTGTGTTCTGGAGACTCTTGCCCGTCCACTCGCTCTCCGCCTGATTCCATAGCCACGACAGAATGTTGGATCCATCCACGGCCGTTGGCGCAGCGTCCCAATCGATGAACGAGAAGTAGGCCCGCACCTGGGGCGCGGTCATGGTCGGATTGTTCAGGATATAGGCAGCGACATCGATGTCGCTCAGCGGCTCGTGATAGTCAAAATCCGGGTTGCCGTGCGGACCACTGGCGTTGATACCGTCACCCTTGAAATAGCGCGGAGTAATCATGCCGTTGCCGCCAGACTTGCACCGCGCAACAAAGTATTCCCCGAGTGAAGTACCGAGCACGTGCCCCGCAATGCTGTCGATCGGAAAATGCACACCCGCCACCGTTCGATTCACCGCGACGCGGTACGCCTGCCTCATCGCCTGCTGACGGAATACGGAGTTGGGCTGCGCATTGAACAATGCGCACAGCACTACCGCGATAGTGAACGCCTGAGTCGAATGGCCGCTCGGTAGCGAGCCATGCCCCGGCGTCTGAATCATCGGCTGCACCTGGCTCGAGTACTCGATGGCCCTTTGCGCCGCGATCGCATGCTTGAAGCGAATTTCCACGAAGATTGCGAACCGCACGGCGGCATCGAGCAGTTCGAGCGTCTTCGGCGTGCGGCTCGGGTGCAGATAGATGAGGGTGCTCCAGAACGCCACTTGCGGACCCATCTGACACAGTATCTCCGCGGCGCGGTCCTCGCGCAGGTCCGAATAGAAGTCCAGCCAGTCGAGTTGTTTCGTGAAGACGTCCACGCCCGGGCGGCCCAGGGAAACGACCTTCACGTCCGGGCCGCCTTGCGCGCTTGCCCGGTGAGACAGCATGGCAGTGTAAGCGTCGGGAAACGAAAACTTCAGACTCGTCAGCAGTTCGAAATCGAACACCGTCGCGCGTACCCAAGGTTCCCATCGCCACAGCTGAGCCGGATCGTCGAGCTTCGACGGTGTGGCGAGATCCTGCAGTTTCTGATTGTCGAAGTTGAGCGTCACCAGTTCCGGAGTCCGCCAACTGCCCACGATCCCGTCGCGGTGTCCGATCAGCGCTTCCGCGAGAAGCCGCGGGTCGCCCGAACTGCCGCCGCCCGCATCATAGACGCCACCCGCGCCTCCGCCGCCGGGCGGAATTCCCGCACCCCCGGCACCACCCGCACCACCCGCTCCGCCTGCCCCACCCGCACCGCCAAGTCCGCTCACGATATGTCTCCACTCTCAGGGATCCAGCACCGCATTCATTGCTTCTTTTATCTAACCAGGCAATCCCGCCTGGCGAAGTGCCTCCGACCAGATCTTGCCGGTCTTGTATGCGCCGCTAGGCGAGCGTTCGAGATAACGCTGCACCGTCAGCGTCGGATCGATGGCCAGCACTTCGCCGACCGTCAAACGCGCCGCCTCGACGTTGCCGAGCAGCGACTGCGCGATCGCCAGCGCGCGTAATGTGGACGTGTTGGTGCGGTTCACTCGCAAGGACCGTTGCGCCAGTTCCACCGCGCGTTCGTAGCGGCCTGCGGATAGCGCGGCCGTTGCACCGAGCGATTCGTAGAAATAGCGCAAGGGATCGAGCGGCGAAAGCCTGAGGGCACGCTCGGTTGCGTCGACCGCCTCCTCGCCCTCGCCTTCGAACGCGTGCAGCGTGCCTTTGAGCAGCCATGCAAGCGAATCGTTGGGATTGACCGAGAGCGCGAGCGCGTAGCGCTGCTGCCCGATGTCGAGCCGCTTGAGCAGATTCGTGTGCACGAATCCGTCGATGGTCAACGCGAGCGAACACTCAGGATCGACGTCGAGCGCGTGTCGCGTGCATTCGAGCGCCACGTTTGCTTCGCCGCGGCGGTCATCGGTCCAGCCGCGATTGAAGCGCAGGACATGCCACTTGGCGAGCCATGCATGCGGCAATGCCTGTCTGCGCGCGCGTTCGATCACCGCGTCCAGCATGTCCCGCGCACGGTTGAAATCGTCCGCTACGCCGCGATGCATCAGCACGATGGCGCTCATCAGCAGTGTCGAGATTTCGAGCGTGGGCAACGCCTGCGATCGTGCCCGATGCAGTTCGCGATTGATGATTGCATTGCTGACCCCGCCGACCACCCGGCCGATTAGTTCGTCTTCGCCAAGCATGATTTCGGAAGTGCGGCCTCTGATGCTCTCAGTCCACAAAATGTGACGCGATTTGGCCTCGGCGAGCTCGGCGACGAGCACGAACTGATCGCCCGACATTCGATATGCGCCCGACAATACGTAACGCGCGCCGAGAAACCCACTGATTTCGTCGAGCGACGCGCCGCGCTCGCGAAACGCGGTCGTGGACAAACGCGAGATCACCTGAAGCTCGGCCGTGCGAGACAAGGAGGAAATGATCTCGTCGGCGAGCACTTCGCCGAGCATCTGCTGTTCGACGTCGCCGCCACGCAAGATGAAAGGAATCACCGCGATGGTAGGCCGCAACTCCGGCAAAAAAGCAGCGCCACGCTCGATCAGCGGACGGGGCCCGGGCGGACCGATCCGATAGGCGTGCACCGGATGCTCGAAATGCTTCAGATGGCATTCACCGAGGTCGTCGATTTCCGCGTCCAGTTCGGAAGTCAGCTGATCCCGTACCTGCGCGGACACCACGATCTCTCCCGGTCCCGCCAGCGTGTACAGGCGCGCAGCCAGGTTGACGCCGCGGCCGTACACGTCACGCTCGTCTTCGTACAGCTCCGTGATGTGTAAACCCATCCGCAAGAGCATGTGCTTGCTCGCCGGCTCGCCCGCGTTGACCTCGCGCGACGCGCGCTGGATCGCAAAAGTCGCGGCGAGTCCGTCCTGCAGGCGCACGAATGTGACCATGAGTCCGTCGCCCTCGGTTCTGATCAGGCGGCCGCCATGCGCAGGCACAAACTCATTCTCGATCCGAGCCTTGAGCGCGCGCCAGCGCCGCGCGGCTTCGACCTCGTTATCCTGCATCAGCCTGCAGGATTCAACGAGATCAATAAACAGCACGGAGCGAACTACACAAACCAGGCCATCCGGTAAATGGGGGAAATCTGCCATCACGTTTATTCAAGCCATTTTTTTTGGCGTGCACAGGTCTTATACGCAACGGACTTCATCGCCCCTGCGCATTCTTTCAAATGTCACGTCGGAAGAGCCGCGCCCACGCAAGCGCAACCTTTCAGCGTTGAGCCGAAATGCTCGAAATGGTGAATCTCGCCGCCTGACGGGGCGACGCGAACGCGCCGCCAATGTCCTCAGCAGACTGGCGATTTGTATGTGTTATAGGTCAAAAAAAGGTTGGGAAAATGGCTTTTTTTGCCCGCCGTCCGCTTTATGTCAGTCGATATCGGACAAAGTCGAAGCACGTTGAAATGCAGTGTCTGCAATAAGCGTTCGAGAATCGCAATTAACGCCTCGTGCGCAGCTTATCGGCCTCCAATCGGCGGGTAATCAAGTGGATTAGATAAGTGGCAAATTCCGGGTCCTGGTAATAAAGTCGCATCGCGTCGGTCGCCGAGACCACCAGTAACTCACATTCGCTCTTGCAACGCGCCGTGCACGTGCGCCGATGGTCCGGAGAGAAGAGCCCGATCTCGCCCAGTATCGTGCCCTGCCCCACCTCGATGCCGATCTCCTCGAGCATGACCGTTCCGCGCACCATGTAGTAAAGCGCATCGCTTCGGTCATCTTTGTGAAAGAGGACATGGCCGGACTGAAAACGGGTGGGCGCCGTATAAGCCAGCAGGCGGCTGATTGAAAGCTGGCCGTCCAGCGCGTGGTGAAGTTGCACATCGCCGATCTTCTGCAAGCGCGCCGCGGCAACGCTCGCCTGCCCGCGGCTTCCGACCTTGAGTGCTTTGTACACCGTATATAAGTGCACTTTTACGGTCCCTTCCGTAATGTTCAACTGTCGCGCGATCGACTTGTTCGAATCGCCGCGCGCCGCGAGCGCCAGCACTTGCAGTTGGCGAGGCGTCAGGAAGTCGGAATTGGGATCGGCCGCGCCGGTGGACCTTTGCAGCGCGTCGGTGGAAGCGGTAGCCGCGGTGGCCGCCGACACGCGAATAGCAGATGGCAGATGCCGCCCGCCGGCAGCGAGGAGGCGCAGAGCACCGAGCAGTGCATTGCCGGACTCCGATTTGCCCAGGTGACCTGCAACGCCTGCCGAGATGAATTGCTCGACGGTCTGAGGATCGACCGAGGTCAGCAGTGCAAGCACGGGCAGATTGGGTGCATCGTGATG
Organism: Paraburkholderia sediminicola; assembly: GCF_046026675.1. Classification (GTDB taxonomy): domain Bacteria; phylum Pseudomonadota; class Gammaproteobacteria; order Burkholderiales; family Burkholderiaceae; genus Paraburkholderia; species Paraburkholderia sediminicola_F. The sequence goes on from NZ_JAQQEY010000001.1 coordinate 2,580,789, forward strand.
AGAAGCGCTTGCGGTAGTGAGCGCCTCTGGCAAGTAGTCACCGTCGAGCACGAGTACGTCGACCGTTTGCCCGCTCTCGATCGGGCTCAACGTGTAGTCGGCGCATTTCACTTCGGCGCCGTCGGCCCCGTCGCCGAGCAGACGCGCGACGCCATCGCGAAACAAACCTGCAGGCGCAATGAAAAGGATCAGCATGAGCCGTGCGCGCCACAGGTGGCGCCTCGGACTGATCGGCGTCTCTTCACGACAGCGAGGCAAGCATGATCGACAACCTTTTGATGTGAGCCTTGAACGCGTCGCTCGCTTCCCGATCGGTTGTCGGATTCAGGTGCGAAGTCCCGGCGAGTTCGACCTGCTCATGAAAATCGTTGGCGACCGCGCGTCTGATGTCTGGGGGTAACGACCGTACGATGGAGACCAGTAAAGCCTCTTCGGCGTGAATCATGCCCAGAATTGAATGAGTATCCACGGAAGAACCTCCGTTGAAGGCGTCGTAAGTACACTCTAGTACACGCCGGTCAATCGTTTCAGGCTACCTGGGAGGTTTCATACTGGTGGGGCGTCGGACAGCAAGCGAGTATCACCGCTCGACATCGTTACGGGGCGCGTAAGGCACCCTTTCCTCCTCGTACAACCGATAGATGAGTTCAAGCAGTTCCCGAAGGTCCCGCGACTCGTCGAGCATTCGCGTGCTCATGATGATTGGGGAAACCAGAGTGGGGTCGTCCAGCTCCTTGTAACTCACGTCGTCTCGCTTCAGGCCATACACGCTACTCGGGACGACGGAAATTCCTTCCCCCGCTGCGACGAGGCCTAGCGCAATCTGCAACTCCCGTACTTCATATATCCGACGAGGCTTGAGACCACGGTCCGCGAATGCCGACAGCACCTGGTCTGCATAACTGGGTCGCGGCGCCTTGGGAAAAATAATCAGGGTCTCGTTGACCAGATCGCTGAGCGCGAGGACGGGCTTGCCCAATGAGAGTGCATGGCCCTCCGGGAATGCAACGATCATCTTCTCCTCGCGAAGAATCACCCGGCGGATGTTGGCGTCCTCATGCCGGATACGGCCGAACCCGACATCGATCTGACCGTCTTTTAACGCGCGAATCTGGTCCATCGTCGACATCTCATGGAGGCTGAGTTCGACGGTCGTGTTCTCGTCGCGAAAGCGACGGATGATTTTTGGCAGCATGCCGTACAACGTCGAACCCACGAAACCGACAGAGAGACTGCGCTCGATGTTACCCACGCGCCGCGTCATTGATTCGAGTTCGGACGTCTGAGCCAGCAACTGGACGGCATGAGCATAGAAAAATTTGCCCGTCTCCGTCAGCTTCAACGGGCGCGAGTCGCGCTGGAATAACTGCACCTCGAGAATTTCTTCAAGTTGCTGTATCTGACGGCTCAAAGGCGGTTGGGCCATATTCAGCCGCTGTGCCGCGCGCGTGAAATTACGCTCCTCGGCTACGGCAACGAAATAGCGAAGATGGCGCAGCTCCATTTCAATACCTTATAGATATGGACCAATACTAAATCAGTGTTGGACGAGGCCTTCCGGCGTCCACTATTCTGCATTCACACTCTGTTTCAGCACCCATTATACCTTTCAGGCATGTTCGAGCGAGTGCCAAACCAAGGGTTTACCCCAAAGAAAATAGAGATTCAGGAGCAGACATGAGCGTCAAAGTGTTCGATACGAAGGAAGCGCAGGACCTGTTAAAGGCTGCTGCTAACGTCGGTAGCCAGGACGGCAGTGCTCGCGCCCAGCAGATTGTCCATCGCCTGTTGGGCGATCTGTTCAAGGCCATCGACGACCTTGACATGACGCCCGATGAAATCTGGGCCGGCGTTCATTATTTCAACAAACTCGGCCAGGATGGCGAAGCGGCGCTGCTTGCCGCAGGTCTCGGTCTGGAGAAGTATCTCGACATTCGCATGGATGCAGAGGACAAGGAGGCCGACATTGGTGGCACGCCACGTACCATCGAAGGCCCACTGTATGTCGCCGGTGCGCCGGTGCGCGATGGCGTGTCCAGGATTGACATCAATCCCGACCCGGATGCTGGCCCACTGATCATCCGCGGCACCGTGACCGGCCCGGACGGCAAACCCGTCGCAGGCGCGGTTGTCGAATGCTGGCACGCTAATTCAAAAGGCTTCTATTCGCACTTCGACCCGACCGGCGCGCAGAGCAAGTTCAACCTGCGCGGAGCGATCAGCACCGGTGCCGACGGCAAGTACGAATTCCGTACGCTCATGCCGGTGGGCTACGGTTGCCCGCCGCAGGGCGCGACCCAGCAACTGCTGAACGTGCTCGCCCGCCATGGCAACCGTCCGGCGCACGTGCACTTCTTCGTCACTAGCGACAAGCACCGCAAGCTGACGACGCAAATCAATATCGCAGGCGACCCGCTGATCTGGGATGACTTCGCCTACGCGACACGCGAGGATCTGATTCCGCACGTCGTCGAGAAGACCGGCGGTACTGCGTTGGGCATGAAGGCTGACGCGTACAAGGAAATCGAGTTCAACATCGAGTTGACTCCGCTGGTTCAGGGCAAGGATAACCAGGTCGTCCACCGTCTGCGTGCGTCTGCTATCGCCTGACCGCTGAACGCGGCAGCTACGTCGCACCCCTGCTGCCGTTCAATCCTTGGCAAGAAACTTTCGACACCGATGCGCGTGCTCCATCACCTGGCGCACGCGTAGGGAGAGCACTCATGTCTGCAATTATCGACAAAGCCTCGCAACTGGATGAACTGCTGCATACCGCCGTTCAGGACGACAAACAAAACGGCGTATTCCGTTGCCGCCGTGACATCTTCACCAACGCTGATTTGTTTGAACTCGAGATGAAACATATCTTCGAGAGCAACTGGGTGTACCTGGCTCACGAAAGCCAGATTCCCGACAACAATGACTACTACACCACCTGGATTGGCCGCCAGCCCATCGTGATCACTCGCGACAAAAACGGCGAACTGCACGCTGTCATTAACGCCTGCGCGCACAAAGGCGCCATGCTTTGCCGGAAAAAGCACGGCAACAAAGGCACCTTCACCTGTCCGTTCCACGGCTGGAGTTTCGCTAACACGGGCAAGCTGCTGAAAGTGAAGGACGTGAAGACCACCGAATACCCGGTGCAATTCAACACCAATGGCTCGCACGACCTGAAGAAAGTCGCGCGCTTCCAGAGCTATCGCGGCTTCCTGTTCGGCAGCCTCAACGCGGACGCGATACCGCTCGAGGACTTCCTCGGCGAGACCAAAGTCATCATCGACCAGATCGTCGACCAGGCCGCGAACGGACTGGAAGTGTTGCGCGGCAACTCCTCGTACATCTACGACGGCAACTGGAAGATGCAGATGGAGAACGGCTGCGACGGCTACCACGTCAGCACCGTGCACTGGAACTACGCCGCGACGATGGACCGCCGCAAGGTCGATGGCACGAAGGCTGTGGATGCGAACAGCTGGAGCAAGTCGGTAGCCGGCGTGTACGGATTCGACCACGGCCACATTCTGTTGTGGACCCAGACGATGAACCCGGACGTGCGACCGGTTTATCAATACCGCGAAGAAATCAAGGCACGCGTCGGCGAAGTGAAGGCGGATTTTATCGTCAACCAGACTCGAAACCTGTGCCTGTATCCGAACGTGTTCCTGATGGACCAGTTCAGCACCCAGATTCGCGTGGTACGCCCGATCAGCGTAGACAAGACCGAAGTCACCATCTTCTGCTTTGCCCCAAAGGGTGAGAGCGCAGCCGACCGGGCTACCCGTATTCGCCAATACGAGGATTTCTTCAACGTAACAGGAATGGGCACTGCAGATGACCTTGAAGAGTTCCGCGCCTGCCAGGCTGGCTATGCCGGCACCACGGCGATGTGGAACGACCTTTCGCGCGGCGCGCCGTTGTGGGTCGAAGGTCCCGACGCGAACGCGAAAAGCATGGGCATGAAGCCGCTCATCTCAGGCGAGCGCAGCGAAGACGAAGGCCTGTTTGTGTGCCAGCACGAATACTGGGTTCAGGTGATGCGCGACGCACTGAAGAAAGAACAACAGGAGACCGTGGCATGAGCTTCGACTACCCAAAAATCTGCGCCACGCTGTACCGCGAAGCGCGCCTGCTCGACGACCGCCAGTGGGACGACTGGCTCGCCTGCTATGCCGAGGACGTCACCTACTGGATGCCCGCGTGGGACGACGACGACCAGCTCACCGATGACCACGAGAGTCAGATCTCGCTGATGTATTACCCAGACCGTGGCGGCCTGGAAGACCGGGTGTTCCGCATCAAGACCGAACGCAGCAGTGCGTCGATGCCCGAACCGCGGACCAGCCACAACGTCACCAATGTGGAAGTGCTGGCCGAACGCGACAACGAAGTGGACGTGCGCTACAACTTCGACACGCTCAGCCACCGCTACAGAATCAACGACCATTTTTTCGGCACGATGTTCGTTACTTTGCGAAAGGTCGACGATGCCTTGTTGATTGCCAGCAAAAAAATCGTGCTGAAGAACGACTACATCCGCCAGGTACTCGACATTTATCACGTTTGACGTCGAGCGCTGGGACGAAACTGGAAGTAGAGGAGACAACATGTCCAGCTACAACATTGCACTGAACTTCGAGGACGGCGTGACCCGCTTCGTCGCATGCAAGCCGGGCGAGAAGGTGCTTGATGCCGCCTTTCGCGCGAAAATCAACCTGCCAATGGATTGCTCCGATGGCGTGTGCGGTACCTGCAAGTGCCGCGCCGAGAGCGGCAGCTATGACCTTGGCGACGATTACATCGAAGACGCGCTGAGCGACGACGAAAAAGACAGTGGCCTTGTACTCACCTGCCAGATGGTGCCGCAAAGCGATTGTGTGATTGCAGTGCCCGCCTCTTCCACTGCGTGCAAGACTGAACAGAGCCGGTTCGCCGCGACGGTATCGAAGGTGGAGCCGCACAACGATGCGGCCGTGGTGCTCGAGCTGGACGTGGACGCAACCGCGCCGGTATTTCTGCCGGGTCAGTATGTCAACATTGATGTTCCCGGCAGCGGCCAGCATCGCTCGTACTCTTTCTCATCGGCACCGGGGCAATCGAAAGTCAGTTTTCTGATCAAGCGTATTCCCGGTGGCGTGATGAACACCTGGCTCGATTCCGCACAGCCAGGCAACACGTTGGAGCTGACCGGGCCGCTCGGTAGTTTCTATCTGCGCGCCGTGGAGCGGCCGTTGCTGTTCCTCGCTGGCGGAACGGGCCTGGCGCCGTTCCTGTCGATGCTGGAAGTGCTGGCGCGTGCCGATTCGCAGCAGAAGGTCCACCTGATTTACGGCGTGACCCGAGACCTCGATCTGGTGCAGGTCGATGCAATCGAAGCGTACCTCGCGAAGCTGTCGAATTTCACCTACACCACCGTCGTGGCCGACACCGATTCGACCTACCCCCGCAAAGGTTGGGTGACGCAGCACATGCCGGCCGAGGTCTTGAATGATGGCGATGTCGACGTTTACCTGTGCGGGCCGCCACCGATGGTCGATGCAGTGCGTCAGTATTTCGACGATAACGGCGTGAAGCCCAACGGCTTCCACTACGAGAAGTTCACCCCTAACGCAGCACCGAGGACCGCATGAGCACGCAACGATTTGCTGGCAAGGTCATGGTCGTCACTGGCGCAGCACAGGGCATTGGTCGCGCCGTAGCGCTTCGTGCGGCCACGGAAGGTGGCAAAGTGCTGTTCGTCGACCGCGCCGAATTCGTTTCCGAAGTGGCTGCCGAAGCAAGCGGCTCGGAGACTGCAGGCTTCGTTGCCGACCTCGAGACGTACGAAGGCGCGGCATCGACGATGGCTTTTGCAGTGCGCAAGTTTGGCGGCATCGACATACTGATCAACGGCGTCGGTGGCGCGATTCGCATGCGTCCATTCGCCGAGTTCGAACCTGAGCAGATTGACGCGGAAATTCGCCGTTCGCTCATGCCCACGCTGTATGCCTGCCATGCTGTGTTACCGCACCTGCTCACGCGTGGCGGTGGCGCCATCGTCAACGTCTCCTCGAATGCGACGCGCGGTATCCGCCGCATACCGTACTCGGCGGCCAAGGGCGGTGTCAACGCGATCACGCAGTCACTGGCGATGGAGTACGCGGAGCACAACATCCGTGTGGTTGCCACTGCGCCGGGCGGGACCGATGCACCTCCGCGACGCGTCCCGCGCAACACAGCCGGTGATAGCGAGCAGGAAAAGGTCTGGATGGGCGACGCGGTGAGGCAGGTCACTGAATCCACCTTCTTGAAACGCTACGGCAGCATCGACGAACAGGTCGCGCCGATTCTGTTCCTCGCTTCAGACGAGGCAAGCTATATCACCGGCACGGTGTTGCCGGTAGCGGGCGGTGACACCGGTTGAAGCGTGAATGAACAGGGCATTCCTTCAGCGCCCTCCCCACTCCCAGTGAGTCCGCCGTCGGCGTACACGTACGCATCGCCAAGGAGACATCCGCGATGCTCGTGCTCCACGAATAGACGCTGCGGAACGATTCAGAAGGAGGCCGTGAGGCGCGCGCCGAGCCACACGCGCAACGCCGAGATCTCCTCCTCACACACCGAATGCGGCATCGGATACGCACTCCAGGCGACGTTGCAACCTCTCGCGATCGCAAAGTCGCGCGCGGCCTCCCCTAGCTGGATCGGCAACACCTCGTCGTAGATGCCATGCGCGGCAAAAATCGGCGCGCTGCTGTTTGCGGCGCTCGACCGGCTGTCCACAAAGTCTTGCGACGGCAGATAACCCGACATCACGATCAGGCCGGCAAGCGCCTCAGGGTGGGTCAGTCCTGCTGAATAGGTCATCGCCGCGCCTTGCGAAAAACCCGCGAGAAAGATGTTAGAAGTCGGAATGCCGCGCTGGTTCTGCGCTTCGATCAATCGCCGCACGGTCGCGCAAGACGATTCGATACCGGCCTCGTCAACTTGCCGATTAACGTCCTGAAACGACCGTATGTCGTACCACGCGCGCATCACGTAGCCGTCGTTTGCCGTAACGGCAATCTCAGGTGCATTGGGAAACACGAAGCGCACAGCGGGCGCGTCTGTGAGGCGCAATTCGGGGACAAGCGGCACGAAGTCATTGGCGTCGGCGCCGAGACCGTGCATCAGGATGACGGCGAATCTGGGATCCGGCGCGGTTTCGATTTCGATGGTTGGTGATGGCTCGGTCATGTTTCGCAACTCCTCGGCTTCAGAAAACGTTCAGACGATCGGGATCAGTACAAGCAGGATACCGCCGAGCGGCACCAGCGCTTCAAACTTACTCAGCGCTAACTGTGCGTGTTCATGATAGCCACATCGAATCGGGGGACACGAACATCATGAAGCTCTTAAGAGAACTCGCTCCGAAGCACGTCTTGAATGCGACCAGAATGTCCAGAGCCTGTTCCGATACCGTCAGACTGGCTTGACGGTATCGGACAAGGCCGTCCGAGGAGGAAATGTCGGTACCTGAATTTAGCAAGGGTTTGTCAGGCACAGACAGTCGCTCTGGTATCGAACATGCGTTTGTGCCGGGAGATGAACGGCATCATCGCATCCAGCCATGACTCGCAACCCTAACTGGCTGCAGCCGCCACATTGGCCCGCGCCTTGTGCAATTTTTTGTAGCTGTCGGTCAGGCGGTGGTGCCTATCGAGACCATCCAGTTTCATACTCGTTGGCGTGAGCCCGAAGAAGCGCACGCTGCCGTCCACTGCCCCCATTACCGCGTCCATCCGGGCGTTGCCAAACATCCGACGGAAGTTGACCGCGTAGTCGTCCAGTTCCAGGTCGTCATCGAGCAGCACCTCCAACACCACATTCAAGGCCTGGTAAAACAATCCGCGCTCGACCGTGTTGTCGTTGTACTGCAGGAAAGCTCCCACCAGCTCTTGCGCCGCCTCAAATTGCTGCAAGGCGAGATGAATCAGCAGCTTCAACTCGAGAACTGTTAGCTGCCCCCAGTCCGTATTCTCGTCAAACTCGATGCCAATCAAAGTGGCAATATCGGAGTGCTCGTCCAGCTCGCTGTTCTCCAACCGCTCAAGCAGTGCTGCCAGGCTTGCATCGTCCAGGCGATGCAAGTTCAAAATATCGGCACGGAACAACAGCGCCTTGTTTGTGTTATCCCAGATCAAATCCTCTACCGGGTAAACTTCCGAATAATCGGGCACCAGAATCCGGCAGGCTACGGCACCCAGTTGGTCATACACCGCCGTGTACACCTCTTTGCCCATGTCTTCGAGAATTCCGAACAAGGTTGCGGCTTCATCGGCATTGGAGTTTTCGCCCTGGCCGGAAAAATCCCACTCAACAAACTCGAAATTCGCTTTGGCGCTGAAAAAGCGCCACGACACCACACCGCTGGAATCAATGAAGTGCTCAACAAAGTTATTCGGTTCAGTCACCGCGTTACTGACAAAGGTAGGCTGAGGTAAATCGTTCAGGCCTTCAAAACTGCGCCCCTGTAGCAATTCCGTCAGGCTCCGTTCCAGCGCCACCTCGAAGCTCGGGTGCGCGCCGAACGAGGCAAAGACACCGCCTGTCCGAGGGTTCATCAAGGTGACGCACATCACCGGGTAGGTCCCACCCAGCGACGCATCCTTCACCAGCACCGGAAAGCCCTGCTCTTCCAATCCCTGAATCCCGGCCAGAATGCCAGGGTATTTCGCCAGCACTTCGTGCGGCACATCAGGCAATGCGATTTCACCTTCCAGAATTTCGCGCTTTACCGCCCGTTCGAAAATCTCGGACAGACATTGCACCTGAGCTTCGGCCAACGTATTACCGGCACTCATGCCATTGCTGACGAACAGGTTTTCGATCAGGTTGGACGGAAAATACACCACTTCGCCGTCCGACTGGCGCACAAATGGCAGCGAACAGATGCCGCGCTGCACGTTGCCGGAGTTGGTATCGTACAGATGCGAGCCATGCAACTCGCCATCGGGATTGTAAATTTCCAGGCAGTACGCATCCAGAATGTCAGCCGGCAGCGCATCCTTAGGGCCAGGCTTGAACCAGCGCTCGTTCGGGTAATGTACAAACGCCGCATTGGCGATGTCTTCGCCCCAAAACGCCCCGCCATAGAAGTGGTTGCAATTCAGGCGCTCGATAAACTCGCCCAACGCCGACGCCAACGCGCTTTCTTTGGTCGCTCCCTTGCCATTGGTAAAACACATCGGCGAGTGCGCGTCGCGGATATGCAGCGACCACACATTGGGAACGATATTGCGCCACGAAGCGATTTCAATCTTCATGCCCAAACCCGCCAGAATGCCCGACATATTGGCGATGGTTTGCTCCAACGGCAGATCCTTGCCCGCAATATAGGTGCTGGCATCAGAAGCCGGAGCCAAGGTCAGCAGGGCCTGTGCATCGGCATCCAGGTTCTCTACCTCTTCAATCACAAACTCGGGCCCGGCTTGCACCACTTTTTTCACCGTACAGCGGTCGATGGAGCGCAAAATACCCTGGCGGTCTTTGGCAGAGATATCCGGCGGCAACTCAACCTGAATCTTGAAAATCTGCTGGTACCGGTTTTCCGGATCGACAATATTATTCTGCGACAGGCGGATATTTTCGGTAGGAATATTGCGAGTTACGCAGTACAACTTCACAAAGTAAGCTGCACACAAAGCCGATGAGGCCAGAAAATAATCGAAGGGACCCGGCGCCGAGCCATCGCCCTTATAACGGATAGGCTGGTCGGCCACTACTGTGAAGTCATCGAACTTGGCTTCAAGACGTAGCTTATCGAGAAAGTTGACTTTAATTTCCATGGGGAAATTCCAAAAAAATGATGCTCAAAACAAAATATAAAGCCCTGTAAAAGAACAGGGCTTTAATAGTCAATCAACTAGCGAATGATGTTTCCTGGCGAGAGTTCTACTCCCACTCAATCGTTGCCGGCGGCTTCCCCGAGATGTCGTACACCACCCGGTTAATCCCGCGCACTTCATTAATGATGCGGTTCGACACATGCCCCAGCAACTCGTGCGGCAGATGCGCCCAATGTGCGGTCATGAAGTCCAGTGTCTGCACAGCGCGCAGCGCAACGACATACTCGTAAGTCCGGCCGTCGCCCATCACGCCCACGCTCTTCACCGGCAGGAACACCGCGAACGCCTGGCTCGTCAGGTCGTACCAGGACTTGCCGGTCTCCTTGTCGATGAAGGTACGCAGCGTCTCGATGAAAATCGCATCCGCGCGGCGCAGCAGATCGGCGAAATCGCGGCGCACTTCGCCGAGAATCCGCACGCCCAAACCCGGGCCCGGGAACGGGTGGCGGTACACCATCGCCGGCGGCAAACCGAGCTTCACGCCGAGTTCGCGCACTTCGTCCTTGAACAGTTCGCGCAGCGGCTCGAGCAGCTTCAGATTCAGCGTCTCCGGCAGGCCGCCCACGTTGTGGTGACTCTTGATGGTCTGCGTCGCCTTCTTGCCCTTGCCGGCCGATTCGATCACGTCCGGATAGATCGTGCCCTGCGCGAGCCACTTCGCATCGGTCAGCTTGTTGGCTTCGGTCTGGAACACTTCGACGAATTCCGCGCCGATAATCTTGCGCTTCGCTTCCGGATCGGTCACGCCGGCCAGCTTCGACAGGAACACTTCGCTCGCGTCGACGTGGATCACCTTCACGCCAAGGTTCTCGGCGAACGTTGCCATCACCTGCTCGGCTTCGTTCAAACGCAGGAGGCCGTGATCGACGAACACGCAGGTCAGCTGATCGCCGATCGCACGATGCAGCAGCGCCGCCGCCACCGACGAATCCACACCACCCGACAAGCCCAGAATCACGTGCTCATTACCGACCTGCTCGCGAATCTTCGCGACGGCTTCGTCGATGTAATGGCCCATTTCCCAGTCGGGATTCGCGCGGCAAATCTGCAGCACGAAGCGTTCGAGCATCGCACGGCCCTGCACGGTGTGCGTCACTTCCGGGTGCCATTGCAGGCCGTAGAAATGGCGCGCTTCGTCGGCCATTGCCGCGATCGGGCACGATTCCGTCGACGCCATCAGCTGGAAGCCCGGCGGCATTTCGAGGACCTTGTCGCCGTGGCTCATCCACACCTTCAGCATGCCGTGACCTTCCGGCGTGGTGAAGTCGTTGATGCCTTCGAGCAGGCTCGTATGGTTGCGCGCGCGCACTTCGGCGTAGCCGAACTCACGCAGGTGACCGATATCGACCTTGCCACCGAGCTGCTCGGCCATTGCCTGCATGCCGTAGCAAATGCCCAGCACGGGTACGCCGAGTTCGAACACCGCTTGCGGCACGCGCGGCGTATCCGTTTCGGTGACCGAGCTCGGGCCGCCGGAGAGGATCACGCCCTTCGGCGCGAAATCGCGAATGAACGACGCATCGACGTCGTACGGATGAATTTCCGAATACACGTTGGCTTCGCGAACGCGACGTGCAATCAGTTGGGTGACTTGCGAACCGAAGTCGAGGATCAGGATCTTGTCATGCATGGCAGCGGACGGAGTCAAAAGTAAACGGATACGGGATACCGCGCATGACGCGCGGCGTTGAATTCAAAGCAGTCCACGTGGGGACGATGGAGCATGAAGCGTGGCGGTGAAGCGCGCTGGGCCATTCAGCACCGCAGGCACTTGCCTGCGACGCGCGCGAACGGAATCCGGTTGCTTCGGCAGGCGTTCTGGCGCTTGGCGCGTCAGCCATGAAACGGCGGCCGGGGCGCACCAGGTGCATCGGCAGCAGCGTTGCGGGCATCGTCGCGCGCAGCTGCGGCCTCCGCGCGTGCGGCGCGTTCAGAGGCCGTCAGACCCGGCTCGTCGACCGCCGGGTAGACCGGCACAGCCGAAACTGGACTCGCGGGCCGTGTGACCGGCACAACGGGCTCGACGAGCGGCTCGACGCGATAGACCGGCTCTGCCGTCACGCGACCGGAGTCGCGCCTGTTGGCAGCGTCTTTGGCGGCATCTTTCGCGGCCTGCTTTTCGGCGCGCTCAGCGGCTGCGGCTTCAACCAGCCGCACCTTTTCACGCCGCCGCACCGCGCCCGACAGGCGCACACCGCCCAGGCCGACCACCAGCAGCACCACGCCGGTCAGCACCGCGATGATCTGCCCGAAGCCGGTCAGCGCCGGCGTATGCAGCCCGAGCAGCCAGACCAGCATCAGCACGCCGGTCAACCAGTTCACATGGCCGACGACCTTGGCGACCGTCGACGTGAGCGAACCGTCGAGCGACGCGTGCAAAGCAAGCCACGCGAGCCCGATCAGCGCCACGCCAAACCCCTGGCCGACCAGGGCCGGCTGGGTTTGCACCAGAAGCAGCGCGTTGTACAACGAAGTCCAGGGCGTCAGCAGAAACAGCACGCCGAACGCAAGCAGCAACAACGCATCGACGATGAGTACAGCGCGCAGCAATGGCTTCATTGGCGTTTAGTCCACGTGGTAGTTGGGCGCTTCCTTGGTGATCTGCACGTCATGCACATGCGACTCGCGCAAGCCCGCGCCCGTGATCTGCACGAACTCGGCCTTGTCATTCATCTCCGCGATCGTGCGGCAACCGCAGTAGCCCATGCTGGCGCGCACGCCGCCGATCAGCTGGAACAGGATCGCGTTGACCGAGCCCTTGTAGGCGACGCGGCCTTCGATACCTTCCGGCACGAGCTTGTCGATGTTCGCGGAGTTGTCCTGGAAGTAGCGGTCCGCAGCGCCGTCTTTCATCGCACCGACCGAGCCCATGCCACGGTACGACTTGTACTGGCGGCCCTGGAACAGGAACACGTCGCCCGGCGCTTCTTCGGTGCCGGCGAACATGCTGCCCATCATCACGGAGTTCGCACCGGCGGCCAGCGCCTTGCTGACGTCGCCCGAGAAGCGCACGCCGCCGTCGGCGATGACCGGCACGCCTGTGCCCTTCAGCGCTTCGGAGACATTGGAAATCGCGGTGACCTGCGGCACGCCCACACCGGCGACGATCCGCGTCGTGCAGATCGAGCCCGGGCCGATACCGACCTTCACTCCGTCTGCGCCGTATTCGACAAGCGCCTTGGCTGCCGCAGCGGTAGCGATGTTGCCGCCGATCACTTCGACGTGCGGGAATTTCTGTTTGACCCACTTGACGCGCTCGAGCACGCCCTTGCTGTGGCCGTGCGCCGTGTCGACGACGATCACGTCCACACCCGCCTGCACCAGCAGTTCCACGCGCTCTTCGTTGTCTTCGCCCACGCCGACCGCGGCGCCTGCGCGCAGCTTGCCGTGTTCGTCTTTACACGCGTCCGGGTGTTCGGTTTGCTTGGTGATGTCCTTGACGGTCATCAGGCCGCGCAGTTCGAATGCGTCGTTAATGACCAGCACGCGCTCGAGGCGGTGGCTGTGCATCAGCGCCTTGGCTTCGGCGAGCGGCGTGCCTTCCTTGACGGTGACGAGGCGCTCACGCGGCGTCATGATGTTGCGCACCGGCTCGTCCAGACGCTCTTCAAAGCGCAAGTCACGATTCGTAACGATACCGATCAGTTGCGCGCCTTCGACGACAGGGAAGCCCGAAATGCCATGCTGACGCGACAGCGCGATGACGTCGCGTACCTTCATTTGCGGCGGCACGGTGATCGGATCGCGCACGACGCCCGATTCGAAGCGCTTGACCTTGGCAACTTCACGCGCCTGTTCGGCCGGCGTGAGATTCTTGTGGATGATGCCCACGCCACCCATTTGCGCCATCGCGATCGCGAGACGGGCTTCGGTGACGGTGTCCATGGCGGCGGACACGAGCGGCATATTCAGGGAGATGTTGCGGGTCAGCCGGGTCTTGAGGCTGGTGTCGCGCGGCAGAACATCGGAGAAAGCCGGGACGAGGAGCACGTCATCGAACGTGAGTGCTGTTTGGATCAGACGCATGGCAAATCCTATAGGCGCAAAAGCGAATTATACGCGATACCTCCCTGGTTTTCACTGCACTAACAGCAGCTTAGCGAATTTCGGGCGATTTTTTTCGTGACTTCTAGCCCTTCGATTTCGCTTCCACGTTCGCCTCGGGTTCGATCCGGTTTCGTTTGCGCGTTCGGGCGCATGGACGCCCCACCCGGTTCGGGAATCGGAAATTTGGGGGACTTACGCGCCGCCAGGCCATCGCGCGGAAGTTAAAAGGTGCCTGAACACGCCGGATAAAACCGCCGGAATGCAGAATCAAACAAGACACCCCGCCCGTCGAACGGCTATTCTGCCGACCATTCCAGTTTTCTTGCAGGGGCAGTCGATGCAGCGCGGTGTGGCATATGGAGTAATGGCCGGGGCCTTATGGGGCATGGTGTTTCTGGTGCCGCGCGTGCTGCCCGATTTCTCGCCGCTGCTGCTGAGCGCCGGCCGCTACACGATGTACGGCATCGTCTCGCTGACCGCCGCGCTGCCGATGGCGCGCTCGCTCGTCAAACGCCTGACCCGCGAAGATCTCGGCGCGCTGGTCAGACTGGCGCTGGCTGGCAACCTGCTCTACTACCTGCTGTTGACCGCCGCGGTCCATATGATCGGCATCGCGCCTGCATCGCTGATCGTCGGCGTGCTGCCGGTCACGGTGACGCTGCTCGGCCGGCGCGATCACGGCGCCGTGCCGCTTGCCCGCCTCGTATGGCCGCTTTCGCTGGTGGTGGCCGGCATCGCCTGCATCAACATCGACGTCTTCACGGTAGCGGACAGCGCGCCCGTCAGTATCGCGACGAAGCTCCTCGGCCTCGCCTGCGCAGTCGGCGCGCTCGCCTGCTGGACCTGGTTCGCGGTCGAAAACGCCCGCTACCTGCAGCGTCAGACGCATTTCAGCGGCAACGAGTGGTCGGTGCTATGGGGTGTGGTGACCGGTGCGCTCGGCGCGGGATTGTGGCTGGTGGTCGCCGTCATGCCGTCTGGCAGCCTGCAGGGGCCGCTCGGCGACGAGCGCTGGCACACCTTCTGGTTGCTGAATCTGGGCCTCGCCGTCGGCGCGTCGTGGCTCGGCAACGGGCTGTGGAATGCCGCGTCGAAACGGCTGCCGCTCACGCTGTCCGGCCAGATGATCGTGTTCGAGACGCTTTTCGCGCTGCTCTACGCGTTTATCTACGACCAGCGCCTGCCGCGCCCGCTGGAAACGGCGGCGATCCTGCTGCTGGTGGCGGGAGTGTGCTGGTCGGTGCGCCAGCATGCGGACGACGGTACGCCCGGGGCGGCGTCGATTGAGGAGAAGGCGCAGCCTTCGGTGCATTGAGACGATTGAGACGAGGCACCCCGGGCGCTGCCCCGCCGCAGCCACAGGTCGAGCCTAGCGCGAATCCTTGTTCTGCCAGCGGCGCCCTTCGATCGAGCCCGCCTTGCGGGTCTTCTCGACGCGCCGTTGACGCGACAGCTTCGGATCCACCAGCAGCGGCCGGTAAATCTCGACACGATCATGGTCGGCGAGCACCGTATCCAACGGCTTGAGCTTGCCGAACACACCGACCTTCTGCATGCCCAGATCGATCTGCGGATAACGCTGCAAGATGCCACTCGCGTCTATCGCCTGCTGCAGCGTGGTGCCTTCCGGCAGGTCCACGGCAATCAGCGCCTGCTCATTGGCAAGCGCGTAGCAGACTTCAATCGACAAGCGCGCGCTCATGCCTTACCGTAGCGCTGATCGGCGCGCTTCACGAACGATTCGACGAAGGTATTGGCAATGTGGCTGAACACGGGCCCAATGATCTTCTCGAGAATGATGTTGGTGAATTCGTAGTGCAACGCGAATTCGATCTTGCAGGCGTCGGCCCGCAGCGGCGTAAAACGCCAGAAGCCGGTGAATTTGCGAAACGGACCGTCCGCGAACTCCATATCGATGCGCGTGGGCCGCTCCATGCTGTTGCGCGTGGCGAAATGCTGCTTGATGCCCTTGAAGTTGATATCGATCTTCGCCTCCATGCCGGTTTCGTCCTGGCGGCGGATTTCGACTCCCCCGCACCAAGGCAGGAAGTTGGGGTAATCGGCGACGTCGGTGACGAGGTCGAACATCTGTTCCGCCGAATGGCGGATCAACACGGTTTTCTGGACATCTGCCATAAATTGAACAGCGCGTGGCAAGGGTGGACAAGCGCCGCGGGCTTTCCTTGCCCCGCTTTGCTAAAATCGTGATTTTAAACGAGTTGGGCACTTTCCATTCATGAGCATCATTGACAACAGAAAAGCCTTCTACGACTACTCGGTCGAAGAACGCTACGAAGCGGGGCTCGTGCTCGAAGGATGGGAGGTCAAAGCCTTGCGCGCCGGCCGTGGCCAGATCAAGGAAGGCTACGTGGTCATCAAGAACAACGAACTGTTCCTGATCGGCACGCACATCAGCCCGCTGCCCGAAGCCTCGACCCACATCAATCCGGACCCGGTGCGCACGCGCAAACTGCTACTGCACGCCGAGGAAATCAGCAAATTGATCGGCAAGGTCGAGCAGCGCGGTTATACGCTCGTGCCGTTGAACTTTCATTACAAGGGCGGTCGCGTCAAATGCGAGATCGGCCTCGCCAAGGGTAAGAAGCAACACGACAAACGCGAAACCGAGAAGAAGCGCGACTGGGAACGCGAGAAGGCGCGCCTGATGCGTTCGCCGTCGTGAGCGTGATCTCCGGCTTGAGCGGCGGCCCGGTCTGCGGGCCGGCTTGATACGCGTCGCGTGATGTGCGGATTTGCTGCGCTTCGCTAGCCTCGCCGGCTCCCTGGCAAAAACTGCGATTCAATGAAAAATGGCCCGCTGATCTTGCGGGCCATTTTTATTCGGCAAAGGAAGAACGTCAATCAGCGCGCCTCGGCCGCACCCTTCCCCTTGTTCACAATGGTCAGCGCCGACGCGATCATCGAACTCATATCCGCCAGGTTGCCCGGCACGATCAACGTGGTGCCCTGCTTCGCCAGGTTACCGAATGCATTCACATACTGCTCCGCCACTTTCAGGTTCACCGCTTCCATCCCGCCGTTCGACTGGATGGCTGCAGCGATCTTCTGAATCGCCTGTGAGTTAGCTTCAGCCACCGCCAGAATCGCCGCGGCCTGACCCTGCGCCTGATTGATCGCCGCCTGCCGCTCGCCTTCGGACTTCTGGATCGACGCCTCGCGCCCGCCCGAGGCGATATTGATCTGTTCCTGCTTACGCCCTTCGGATGCCGCGATCAGCGCGCGCTTCTCGCGCTCGGCGGTGATCTGTGCCTGCATTGCGTGAAGAATTTCCTTGGGCGGCGTCAGGTCCTTGATCTCGTAGCGCAGCACCTTGACGCCCCAGTTCGACGCCGCTTGATCGAGCGACGACACGATGCTGTGGTTGATGAAGTCGCGCTCTTCGAACGTCTTGTCGAGTTCGAGTTTGCCGATCACGGAGCGCAGCGTGGTCTGCGACAGCTGCGTAATCGCGAACACGAAATTGCTCGAACCGTACGACGCCTTCATGGGATCTGTGACCTGGAAATACAGCACGCCATCTACCTGCAATTGCGTGTTGTCGCGCGTAATACACACCTGGCTCGGTACTTCGAGCGGGATTTCCTTGAGGATGTGCTTGTACGCGATCCGGTCGACGAACGGAAACGCGAAGCTCAAGCCCGGCGTCAGCGTGCGGTGATAACGGCCGAGCCGCTCCAGCACCCACGCATGCTGCTGCGGCACGATCTTGAGCGTCTGCGCCGCCAGCACGATCACGATAAGCAGAAGCACCGCCCCGACAATGGTTGAATCCATAACTGACCTCCGGTCCGTAGTTCGAATAGTTATGCATGACGCTGTGTGCGCATTGGCGCGCGCTCAGGCCACGGTTGCTCCTGCTTTCGCCGGCCGGCTGGCCACGACGACAAGGCAACTGCCGCGCATCTCGGCGATTTCATAGAGCTGCGCATCCTCGGGCTCGCCTGCGGCCAGTTCGACGTCCCATGCAGCCCCGCGGTAATTGACGCGCGCCCGGCGCTCGTGCCACGCCGGCACGTTCAACGTCTGGCCGATGTCCAGATTGACGTCCGGGTTCTTCGACGCCTCCTTACGCGTCCTGCGGCCAAAGCGGGAACGCCTCAGCAACAGGACCGCCGCCAGCGCCACTACAGCCGCAACCGCGAACTGCACATCGGCAGCGGCACCCACCAGATGCGCAATGGCGGCCGCTACACAACCCAGCGCGATCATCAGCAAATAGAAGGTGCCGCTGATCAATTCCAGCACGATCAGCACACCCGCCCCGATCCACCAGAACAATCCACCTGGCGCCATGTTGATCTCCACAAAGCAAAACACCCCGGATCTACCGGGGTGTTTATAGCACGAAGCAGGTGCATATTACCGGGCGGTGCAGCACGCTTTTACGTGCTTTTGACATACCGCACCACCCTTTATGCACGCTGCTTATCGGGCACCTGCCCCGCGCTTATTTACTTCGCTTATTTACGTCTCTTACTGACCTCGATTACTTCACCAGCGATTTCGCCAGTTGCTGCCACGTCTCAACGATCGAGTCCGGGTTCAGCGAGATCGACTTGATGCCTTCATCGGTCAGCCATTGCGCAAAGTCCGGATGATCCGAAGGACCCTGGCCGCAGATGCCGACGTACTTGTTCAGTCGCAGACACGTGTCGATCGCGCGCTTCAACAGGAACTTGACGGCCGGATCGCGCTCGTCGAAATCGACTGCCAGCAGTTCCATGCCCGAGTCGCGGTCGAGGCCGAGCGTGAGCTGCGTCAGGTCGTTCGAGCCGATCGAGAAGCCGTCGAAGAATTGCAGGAATTCTTCGGCGAGAATCGCGTTCGACGGCACTTCGCACATCATGATCAGGCGCAAGCCCTTTTCGCCGCGCTTCAGGCCGAATTTCTCCAGCAGCCCGACCACGCGCTCCGCCTGCTTCAGCGTACGCACGAACGGCACCATGATCTCGACGTTGTCGAGACCCATCTCTTCACGCACCTTCTTCAGCGCGATGCATTCCATCTGGAACGCTTCGGCGAAGTCGTCAGCGATGTAGCGCGATGCGCCACGGAAGCCCAGCATCGGGTTTTCTTCGTCCGGCTCGTAACGCGAACCGCCGATCAGCTTCTTGTACTCGTTCGACTTGAAGTCCGACAGACGCACGATCACGGGCTTCGGATAGAACGCTGCCGCGATCGTGGCGATGCCTTCGGTCAGTTTGTCGACGTAGAACGCGCGCGGCGATGCATGGCCGCGCGCCACGCTTTCCACGGCCTTCTTCAGGTCCTGATCGATGTTCGGGTATTCGAGAATCGCCTTCGGGTGAACGCCGATGTTGTTGTTGATGATGAACTCGAGCCGCGCCAGACCCACACCTGCGTTCGGCAGTTGCGAGAAGTCGAAAGCCAGTTGCGGATTGCCGACGTTCATCATGATCTTCACCGGAATCGGCGGCAGTTCACCGCGCTGCACTTCGGTGATTTCGGTTTCGAGCAGACCGTCGTAGATCTTGCCTTCGTCGCCTTCCGCGCAGGACACGGTCACCAGCGCACCGTCCTTCAGCAGGTCGGTCGCGTCGCCGCAGCCGACCACCGCCGGCACGCCCAGCTCACGCGCGATAATTGCAGCGTGGCAGGTACGGCCGCCACGGTTCGTAACGATCGCGGATGCACGCTTCATCACCGGCTCCCAGTTCGGGTCGGTCATGTCGGCCACCAGCACGTCGCCCGGCTGCACACGGTCCATTTCCGACGGATCGTGAATCACGCGCACCGGACCCGCACCGATCTTCTGGCCGATTGCGCGGCCGGTAGTCAGCACGTTCGATTGGCCCTTCAGCTTGAACCGTTGCTCGGCCTTGCCCGCAGCCTGACTCTTCACCGTTTCCGGGCGCGCCTGCAGGATGAAGATCTTGCCGTCGCGGCCGTCTTTGCCCCACTCGATGTCCATCGGACGCTCGTAGTGCTTCTCAATGATGACGGCGTATTTCGCGAGTTCGATCACGTCTTCGTCGGTGATCGAGAAACGGTTGCGCTGCTCGTGCGCGACGTCGACGGTCTTCACGCGGCCCTGCTCGCCGGCCTTGGTGAATTCCATCTTGATCAGCTTCGAGCCGATCGAACGGCGGATGATCGGGTACTTGCCTTGTGCGAGCGTGGTCTTGAAGACGTAGAACTCGTCCGGATTCACGGCGCCCTGCACGACCGTTTCGCCCAGGCCGTAGCTCGACGTGATGAAGACGGCGTCCTTGAAGCCCGATTCCGTGTCCAGCGTGAACATCACGCCAGCCGCACCGACGTCCGAGCGCACCATGCGCTGCACGCCTGCCGACAACGCGACTTCAGCGTGGGTGAAGCCCTTGTGGACGCGATAGGAGATCGCACGGTCGTTGTACAGCGACGCGAACACGTGCTTCATGCGATCGAGCACCTCGTCGATGCCGACCACGTTGAGATAGCTTTCCTGTTGACCCGCGAACGATGCGTCCGGCAAATCTTCTGCAGTTGCCGACGAGCGCACGGCGAACGACAACTCTTCAGGCGAGCTGTTTTGCAGGGTGTCGAAGCCTGCACGGATATCCGCTTCGAGACGCGGTTGCATCGGGGCGTCGACGATCCATTGACGGATCTCCTTGCCCGCTTCAGCGAGCGACTTCACGTCGTCGACGTCGAGCGTTTCGAGACGTTTGGCGATGCGTTCAGTCAGATCGTTGTGATGCAGGAAGTCACGGAAAGCCAGCGCCGTAGTGGCGAAGCCAGTCGGCACGCGCACGCCGGCTTCGGCGAGCTGACTGATCATCTCGCCAAGCGACGCATTCTTGCCGCCGACGATCTCCACATCGGTCATCCGCAACTGCTCGAATGGAACTACATACGCCTCTTCCTTTGCGACGGTAACTGCGTTAGTCATACAAGCCCCTAAGTGTGAAAGAAATTCACGGCTGTGCAAGTGGGCTTGAACGCGAGACGCCCATTGGAAGCGTGACCTCGCGTCTTGCACAACCTGTTGGAGAAGCAATCGCTGCATATGGCCGCGCGGACCAAAGCGCCGGATGCACGACGTAGAAAGCGGTTGGACGAAATTACCGATCGATCCGCTCCAATCTCTCAATTTGCCGCAAGTTACCGGCGCAAAGCGTGGCGTTGACCGACTGTTCACGGTAAGTTAGACGCCAATCGCCTGCAATTGCTTATCCAACAGGTTGCCGCTATTCTACCGTGCCGACTCTCAAAATGTGACAGTCGGACGAGAATTGCGCCTCGAATCGCGCCCCGGACCGGCTGACGGGCTCTTGCGAGGCTCTCGCGAGGCCCCACAGTCATCCGGACGCAATTGCGGTGCCCACGGCGCGCTGACATGACGCCGCTGCAATCTCCGGTTAGCCACCGTGCAGCGACATCCATGCAGCGATGTTTCATTCGAGCGCTTTTTCCCGCTCACGTTCCCCAGCCCCACTGATGCCGCCCACCGTATTCATCGTCTCCGACGGTACCGGGATCACTGCCGAAACCTTCGCGCATTCGATCCTCTCCCAGTTCGACCAGAAATTCCGCCTGGTTCGCGTGCCCTTCGTCGACTCGACGGAAAAGGCCTACGCCACGCTAGAAAAGATCAACGAAGCGATCCAGCAGGACGGCCGCCGTCCGATCGTCTTCACGACACTGGTGGACAGCGCGTCGAATCAGATCGTCAAAGGCTCGAATGCGCTTGTGCTGGACATGTTTCAGACCTTCGTCGAGCCGCTCGAGCAGGAACTGGAGCTCAAGTCCAGCCACGCGATGGGCCGCGGCCACCAGAACGCCGACACCGAGGAATACAAGAACCGGATCGAGGCGATCAACTTCTCGCTCGCCCATGACGACGGTCAATCGAACCGCAATCTGGCCGATGCCGACGTGATTCTGGTGGGTGTGTCGCGCAGCGGCAAGACGCCGACGAGCTTGTATCTGGCGATGCAGTACGGTGTGAAAGCGGCCAATTATCCGCTGATTCCGGAAGACTTCGAGCGTGGCAAGCTGCCTACGCCGCTATTGGCGCATCGGCAGAAGATGTTTGGTTTGTCGATCGATCCGCAGCGCCTGTCGGAGATCCGTAACGAGCGCCGCCCGGGCAGCAAGTACGCCGCGCCGGAAAATTGCCGTTACGAGATCAACGAGGCAGAAGCGATGATGCGGCGTGAAGGAGTCAAGTGGTTGTCGTCGACGCATAAGTCGATCGAAGAGATCGCGACGACGATCCTGCAGGAGATCAAGCTGGACCGGCCGGCTTATTGAGCGGCGGCCTGCTTTACCTGCGTGCGTGGTGCTGAGGTGATCGCGGAGGTCGCCTCAGACCTGAAATCGGTGCAATGTCACGCGCGGCGCTGCTGGCGGCACTGCTCGAACACGCAGACAGCCGCGGCGGCCGCCACATTGAGCGATTCCATGCCGCCCGGCTGAGGAATTGTCACCCGCAAGGAAACGGCATCGCGCCAGGTCTGCGATACGCCAGCTCCTTCGTTGCCGAACACCCACGCGAGCGGCCCGCTCAGATCGCAGTCGTAGATCGCCTCGGCACCGTGCGAATCCGTAATGACGATGGGCACCGCCAGGCGCTCGATCAATACCTGCGCCTCGACATCCTCGTGGATTTGCAACAGGAAATGCGCGCCCATGCCCGAGCGCAATACCTTCGACGACCACGCGTACGCAGTGCCCGGTGCGCAAAATACCTGCTGAATACCGGCGGCCGCTGCGCTGCGCAGAATCGAACCGACGTTGCCGGCATCCTGCACCCCATCGAGTACGAGGCAGGTTTCTCCGACGTTCTCCGGCAACGGCGTATCGAGCTTTTCGACCAGCAGCAGAATCCCGACGCCGTGCACGACGTTCGACACCTGGCCGAACAGCGCATCGGGCAACGTGACGATACGGTGCTCGTCGATGCGCGACACGATGGCTTGCGCTTCGTCGTGGCGCAACGCGCCCTCGGTGACGATGCACATTTCCGGCTGCCCGGCGACGTCGAGATACGCGCTCGCGAGGTGAAACCCTTCGAGCAACGCGTGGCCGCTGCGACGCTGCTGATGCGTCGAGCTGGCCAGTGCCTTGAGGCGCTTGTAGAGCGGATTGTCCCGCGAGGTGATGGCTTTCACAGGCAGCGCAGACAGTGAGAATGAGGAAAGAGTGGGCGACGCGCCGGACAACGCGCAACGCTTACGCGCCGCTGCGTTCGCCGAAGGCGTCGTCGTCGAGCATGGCGTCGGAGAGCGTTCCGGACACGATGATCATGTCGCCCGCCAGCAGTGGTTTCAGAGCCGTGCCGAAACGCTGATGCGCTTCACGCACCGGTGCGAACGAGCGCCGATGATGCTCGCAGGGCCCATGTTCGCGCAGCGCCGCGAGATGCTGCGGCGTGCCGTAGCCGGCATGCGCGTTAAAACCGTAAACCGGATAGGTTTGATGCAATTCGAGCAGCATCCGGTCACGCGTCACCTTGGCGAGAATCGACGCCGCCGAAATGCTTTTGACCAGTGCATCGCCGCCGATCACGGCTTCGCTGCGAACGCTCAGCGTGGGGCAGCGATTGCCGTCGATTTTCACGAGCGTCGGCACGACCGAGAGGCCTTCGACCGCCCGCTTCATCGCCAGCATGGTGGCGTGCAGGATGTTCAGCGTATCGATTTCTTCGACGCTGGCGGACGCGATGCAGTACGCAAGCGCCCGGTCGACGATCTTGTCGTACAGCTCGTCGCGCTTTTTGGCGGTGAGCGCTTTCGAATCGTCGAGGCCGCGGATCATCGGCTTCGACCGATCGAAAATCACCGCCGCAGCGACCACCGGGCCAGCCAGCGGCCCGCGCCCGGCTTCGTCGACGCCGCAGACGATGTCGTCCGGCATCTCAAAGTCCAGACCGACCTGCCGCGCCGCCGCGCCTGCAACGGTCGCGGCCTTGCGGCGTGGCGCGCGTGCGGTAGTCACGGCCGCGCCTTCCGCTTTTCGACGACGCTCGCCACGACTTCCGCTGCACGCTGCGCGGTGTTCTGCTTAAGCACGTGATGCATCTCCGTGAAGATTTCCGTCAGCGTGCGCCGGTTGGCCTCGTCGCGCAACTGTTTCAGCGTCGCTTCGGCTAGCGCCTGGGGCGTCGCGAAGTGCTGCAGAATTTCCGGCACGACGAAACGCCCCGCGAGAATGTTCGGCAAGCCGACATACGGCAGATAGCCCTGGCGGCGCATGATCTGGCCGGTCAGCCAGGGCACCTTGTACGAGATCACCATCGGCTTTTTCAGCAGCGCGGCTTCCAGCGTCACCGTGCCGCTCTTGACGAGGATCGCATCGGCCGCCGTCATCGCGATTTGCGCCTGACCGTCGGTAATGGTCAGCGCGAGACCAGGATGCGCATCGACCAGCGGCCGTAGCATTTCGCGCAGTGCGGGCGTGGCCGCCGGCATCACGAAACGCAAACTGGGCTCCTGGTGCTGCATCATTTCCATCGCGGCAAAGAACGTCGGACCGATCAGATCGATCTCCGAGCGCCGGCTGCCCGGCAGCACCGCGATGATGGGGCCGCTTTCGGCAAGCCCGAGCGTGCGCCGCGCGCCAAGCGTGTCGGGTACCAGAGGAATTTCGTCGGCGAGCGGATGGCCCACGTACGAGGCCGCAATGCCGGCTTTTTCCAGCAGCGCCGTTTCGAACGGGAACACGCACAGCATGTGGTCGACCGCTTTGGCGATCTTCTTGATGCGCCCACCTCGCCACGCCCAGATCGACGGGCAAACGAAGTGAACGGTCGGAATACCCGCATCGCGCAACGGATGCTCGAGTCCGAAGTTGAAATCGGGCGCATCCACGCCGACGAACACCGACGGCGGTTCGGCCAGTAGTTGGCGCTTCAGTTCGTTGCGGATGCTGAGGATTTCTGGAATATGCCGCAGTGCTTCGACATAGCCGCGCACCGTCAGCTTCTCCATCGGCCAGTGGGCGTCGAAACCCGTGGCGATCATGCGCGGGCCGCCGATCCCGTAATACTGGGTACCGGTGGGCAGACGGCTCGCAAGGCCGTCGAGCAGCGACGCCGCCAGCAGGTCGCCGGACGGCTCGCCTGCCACCATCGCGACGCGCAGGGGACTCGGGTTCAAAGCCATCGGTTAGCGGATGATGCCGCGTTGCGACGCTTCGACAAACGCGAGCAGCGTTTGTACCGGCGCATCGCCATCGCCACCCGCGGATGCGAGTTCGCGCAACTGCACCTTCGCTTCTTCAAGCGACAGGCCGTTCTTGTACAGCAAGCGGTACGCCGAGCGCAGCGCCGAGATCGCGTCTGCGGAGAAACCGCGGCGGCGCAGACCTTCGACGTTGATACCGTGCGGCTCGGCCTTGTTGCCGGCAGCAATCACGAACGGCGGGATATCCTGCACGAGCGCCGATGCGCCGCCGAGCATCGAATGCGCGCCAATGCGTACGAACTGATGCACGCCTGACATGCCGCCGACGATCGCGTGGTCACCGATGGTCACATGGCCGGCCATCTGCGCATTGCTCGCCAGAATGACGTTATTGCCGACGTAACAGTCATGCCCGAGGTGCACGTAGGCCATGATCCAGTTGTCGTCACCCAGCGTGGTGACGCCCGCGTCCTGCACCGTGCCGGTGTGGATCGTGGTGAATTCGCGGATCGTGTTGCGATTACCGATCACGAGCCGGGTCGGCTCGTCCTTGTACTTCATGTCCTGCGGACGACCGCCGACCGATGCATAGTGGCCGATGCGGTTGTCTTCGCCGATCGTGGTGTGACCTTCGATCACGCTGTGCGAACCGACCGTGGTCCGTGCGCCGATCGTCACATGTGCGCCGATGACGGCATACGGTCCGATTTCGACGGATTCGTCGAGTTGCGCGCCCGGTTCGACGATCGCAGTGGGATGAATCCTGCTCATGCGTCCTCGCTTCTGATTCTGTTGCGTTGTCTGGATGGGCGTAACCGGAGTTTGCAGCGCTCGGAATAAGCCGCTGACCGTCCGGACACCGGCTTCAAGCGTCTTTGTCCGTGTGCCGCACCGCGCACATCAGATCGGCTTCCGCCGCCACGGCTCCATCCACTTCGGCGCGCGCCTTGAACTTCCAGATGCCGCGCATATGACGCTCGAACGTGCAGTTCAGGATCAGCTGATCGCCCGGTTCCACCACGCGCTTGAAACGCGCGTTGTCGATGCCCACGAACAGATACAGCGTGTTCGACGGATCGCTCGGCTCTTCCGAAAACGTCAGCAGGGCTGCCGTTTGTGCGAGCGCTTCGAGGATCAACACGCCGGGCATCACCGGACGGGTCGGAAAGTGACCCTGGAAATACGGCTCATTGATCGACACGTTCTTCAACGCTTTGATGCTCTTATGCGGCTCGAGTTCGAGCACCCGGTCGACCAGCAGGATCGGGTAACGATGGGGCAGCAGCGTGAGAATCTTATGAATGTCGAGATTGATTTTTTCGGTGCTCATGGTGTTTCTACTCACGCATTGACTGCGCGATGATGACTGCGGATGCTGGTGCAGGTGGGTTGGTAACGCGTGCTGCCGGCGCTTGCCGATACCCGGCGGCCATGCCACCCGGTCATGGCAACCGACTTTGCTTCCTGATGCTTGCCCGCTATTTTACGCGGTACCGGCCGGTTGGCCCGCGGATTGTTGTGCGGGTTGACCCGCGGGTCAGCGTGCGGGTCTGCCTGCGGGTCTGCCTGCGGGTCTGCCTGATATCTCAGGCTTCGTCGCCTGCGGAATTGCTTGCCGCACTGGCTGGCTTGCCTGCCGAGGCGGAATTTTCGAGCGCCTTGATACGATCGCGAAGCTTGTCGATGTTACGCAGCAAAGCGGCGCTCTTGTTCCAGTCCGCATGGTTCACAGCCGGGAATGCACTGGTGTACATGCCGGGCTTCAGCAGGGACTTCGAGACGCCCGACTTCGCCGTGACGATCACATAGTCAGCCAGCGTAACGTGCCCAGCTATCCCAACCGCGCCGCCGATCATGCAATGACGGCCGATCGTGGTGCTGCCCGCAATGCCCGCACAGCCGGCGATCACCGTGTAAGCGCCGACCTTGCAGTTGTGGCCGATCTGCACGAGGTTGTCGATTTTCACGCACTCTTCGATAATCGTATCGGCCATGGCGCCGCGGTCGATGGTGGTGTTCGCACCGATTTCGACGTCCGCCGCGATCGACACGCCGCCGACTTGCGGAATTTTTACCCAGCTGCCGGTACGCGCGTCACCTTCGCCGACGAAATCCGGCGCGAAGCCAAAACCGTCGGAACCGATCACCGCGCCAGCGTGCACAATCACGCGCTCGCCGAGCTTGCAGCCGTAATACACCGCGACGTTCGGATACAGATGCGAGCCCGCACCGATTCGCGTGCCGCGGCCGATCACCACGTTGGCGTCCAGACGCACATTTTCGCCGATCACCGCGCCCGCTTCCACCGTGACGTGCGGACCGATCACCGCGCTCGCGGCGATCTGGGCCGACGGGTCGATCGTCGCGCTCGGATGCACACCGGGCACGGCCTTGGGCGCTGCCATGTCGATGAATGTCTGCGCGACGCGCGCGAAGTAAGCGTACGGATTCGGCGTGACGATGAAGTTACGGCCTGTAAGGGAGCTGAGTTTCGAGAGGTCGTCGGCATTGATCAACACCGCGCCCGCACGGGTCGTCTCGACCTGCGACAGGTACTTCGGATTGGCGAGGAACGCCAGCTGGTCCGGGCCTGCCTGATCGAGCGGCGCCAGACTGCCGACGCGCTGCGAACCCTCTCCGACTACTTCACCGCCGAACCGCTGGACGATGTCCTCAAGCGTAAATGCCATGCCTATCCTCTGTCTCCGATCCCATGCAAGATGGTTGCTGCACAATCAGTCCAACTTGTCAGTTCTACACGGCCTTGCGCTGCAACCCGGGCCGTGACCAGCGTATGCGTTCAGTTGCCTGAGGCCGCCAGTGCCTTGAGCACCTGATCGGTAATGTCGATGCGCGGGCTCACGTACACCGCTTCCTGAACGATCAGGTCGTAGTGCTGCTGCTCGGCGATCTGTTTGATCACCTTGTTGGCCCGGTCGAGCACCGCCGCCAGCTCTTCGTTGCGGCGCTGGTTCAGGTCCTCGCGAAACTCGCGTTGCTTGCGCTGAAAGTCCGTATCCAGCTGCGACAGATCGCGCTGCTTCTGCGCGCGATCTGCGGCCGACATCGACGCACCGCTCTTGTCGAGCGAGTCGGACATCGACTTCAGCTTCTGCGCCATGTCGGCCAGGTCCTTGTCGCGCTTGGCGAACTCCGCCTCGAGCTTGACCTGGGCAGCCTTCGCGGCAGCCGATTCACGCAGGATACGGTCCGAATTCACCGCAGCGATCCTGGCTTCCTGGGCGTGCGCGACCCCGGCTACGCCGACACCTAGCGTCATTGCCAGCGCCAGCGCGCAAGCCACACGTTTCGAAAACATACCGGTTCGCAAAGTCATCCTCTCGATACTGTAGTTTGGCCGGGCCCACCGCCGGGATCCGCCCGTAATGGCCGGGGCCGCCCTCCGCCGGATCAGAATGCCGTCCCGATCTGGAACTGGAACTTCTGATACTGGTCGCCGGTGTGCTTCGTGAGCGGGAAGCCCAAGCTGAGCTTGAGCGGGCCGATCGGCGAGATCCATGCAAGACCGACACCGTAGCCGTAACGCAGGCCGTTCGCGCCGTTCGACGTAGCGGCGCTGCTTGCGTCTGCCCAGACGTTACCTGCGTCAAGGAACGTAAACACGCGCAGTGTGCGGTCATACCCGGTGCCCGGCAACGGGAACGTCAACTCGATGTTACCCACCAGCAGCTTCGAGCCGCCGATCGGATCGTTTGTCGTCGCGTCACGCGGACCCAGCGAGCTAGGCTCATATCCCCGCACCGAACCGATACCACCCGCGTAGTAGTTCTTGAAAATCGGATACGGTTTACCGCCCATGCCCTTACCGTAGCCGCCCTGGAAGTTGAAGCCCAGCACGAAACCGCGCGAGAACGAATAATAGTACTGCGCGTTGATGTCGGCCTTGTAGTACTGCGTGCCACCGATCGGCGTGCCGTATTCGGCGTTCGCCTGTGTGAAGTAGCCGCGGCTCGGCACCAGTGCGCTGTCACGTGCGTCGCGCGACCAGCCCACCGTGAGTGGCACGTTATTCGATACACGTCCGAAATCGGCGACGTACTGCTTATAGGACGCTGGCGTGTTCGCGTCGACATCCAGCTGGTTCTGCTCGAGGCCCGCGCCGAAGTACACCGTGTCGACTTCGGAGAACGGAATACCGAACTTCAGGTCACCACCGATCGTGACGATCTTGAAGCTCGAATCCGTCGAGTAGTACAGCGGCTGGTACGTACGGTAGTAGACGTCGGTAATCCGTTTGATACCGTCGACCGTGAAGTACGGGTCGACCTGCGTGACCGTCAAGGTACGGTACGTCTTGGCGGTATTCACGTTCACCGCGAGACTCGTACCCGAACCGAACACGTTGTCCTGCGACACGCCGGCCGAGAGCACCACCTTGTCGGTCGACGAGAAGCCCGCGCCCAGCGTGATCGCGCCGGTCGGCTTTTCGGCCACCTTGACGTCCACATCGACCTGGTCCGGCGTGCCTTCCACCGGCACCGTGGTCACGTCCACGTCCGTGAAGTAGCCGAGGCGGTTGATCCGGTCTTTCGACAGCGCGAGGCGGTTCGAATCGAACCACGAGCTTTCGAGCTGGCGCATTTCGCGGCGCACCACTTCGTCGCGGGTGCGCGTGTTACCGACCACGTTGATGCGGCGCACGTACACACGGCGGCTCGGGTCCACTTGCAACGTCAGGTCGACCTTATGGTGTTCCTGATCGATCTGCGGCTGCGCGTTGACCGTGGCGAACGCATAGCCGTATTCGCCGAGCTTGTCGACGATCGCCTTGGTGGTGGCTTGCAGCTTTTCAGCTGAGAAGCGGTCACCCGGTTTGATCTTGATGAGCTTGTTCAGCTCCGGCTCGCGGTCGAGCAGGTTACCAGCCAGCTTGATGCTGTTGATCGTGTACGGCTCGCCTTCGTGCAGCGTGACCGTCAGATACATGTCCTTCTTGTCCGGCGTGATCGACACCTGGGTCGACTCGATGTTGAACTCGAGGTAGCCGCGATTCAGGTAATACGAGCGGACGTTTTCGAGGTCGCCGGTGAGCTTGTCTTTCGCGTACAGGTCGTTCTTCGTGTACCACGAGAACCAGTTCGGCGTGGACAGCTGCATTTCGTCGCGCAGCGTACCCGTGCTGAACGCCTTGTTGCCGATGAAGTTGATCTGGCGGATCTTCGCGCTCGGACCTTCAGCCACCGAGAACAGCACCGACACGCGGTTGCGGTCGATCGGCGTGATCGTGGTGGTGACTTCGGCGGCATAGTAGCCACGCGTCAGGTACTGGCGCTTCAGTTCCTGCTCGGCCTTGTCGACGAGTGCCTTGTCGTAGTAACGGCCTTGCGACAAACCGACGGCGCGCAACGCCTTGATCAGGTTTTCCTTGTCGAACTCGTGAATGCCGGCGAAGTCGATCGTGCCGATGGCCGGACGTTCCAGCACCTGCACGATGACGACATTACCTTCCGTCGCGATCTTGACGTCATTGAAGAAGCCCGTGGCGTACAGCGCGCGAATGGCTTCGGAAGCCTTGTCGTCGCTAAAGGTGTCGCCTTGCTTGATGGGCAGGTACGCGAACACGGTACCGGGTTCGACGCGTTGCAATCCCTCGATCCGGATGTCTTGCACCACGAAGGGCGTCGTTGCGTGAGCAACCAGCCCATGCGCGGCAAACGCCGCGGCTATAACCGTCTTTGGAACAAAGCGATGAGGTTTAAACAACGTGCTTCCCCAGTGTGTATAGCTGCATCAGGTCGGGCGGTCGCCATCGTGAACGCCGCCAGACACTTTAAAAATGGATTAAACGAGCCAGATCGTTGAACAGCGCAATCGCCGACAACGCGACGATGCAGGCGAGACCCGCCCTCTGAAAAACGAGTTGCCAGCGATCAGAGACAACTTTGCCGGTTACAGCTTCAACCAAATAATATAACAGATGCCCCCCGTCCAATACCGGAATTGGTAACAGGTTCAGTACGCCGAGGCTAATACTGACAAGGGCCAGGAACGACAGGAATGCAGATGGACCTAGACGTGCGCTCTTTCCTGCGTAATCTGCGATCGTCACGGGGCCAGAAAGATTCTTCAGCGAAGCCTCGCCGACGATCATCCGTCCAAACATGCGCACCGAATAAACGGCCAGATCCCACGTACGGCGCGCGCCCAGTTGCAGGCTTTCGACCGGCCCGTAACGCACGTCGATCGACGGCACCTGGGTAGCGAGTTCCGCGCCGATACGGCCGATCTGCTGCCCTGTCGCGTCATCCCGCTGCGACTGCGGGACGATGCGCACGTCTTCCAGCTTGCCCGCGGCTTGGCCACCACGCTCCACCTGCAGCGTCACGGGCGTGCCGGCGTGCGATTTTACATAAGCGATGAAGGCCGTGGCATTGTCGGTCGGGATACCGTTGATCGCGCGCAGACGGTCACCCACCGCAAGGCCTGCCTTTTGCGCCGCGCTATCCGGCTGCACTCCAGCGACTGTCAGCTTGCCGCCACCCGGCTCGAAGCCGAGACGTGACATAAAGTCGTCGTCGACGTCTTTCTCGGTGATACCACGCAGATCCAGCTGGAAATCCGAGGTGCCGTGCGCATCTTTTGCGCTCAGCACGACGCGCTTGTGATCGAATGCCGCGCCCAGCAGTTTCCAGCGAAGGTCGGACCACGAACGCACCCGCTCGGATTCGCCCGTGTTCTCCGCACGCACCGCAACAATCGTTTCGCCACCGTCGAAACCGGCCAGCGCGGCCGGCGTATTCGGCGCAGGCACGGCCACCACAGCCGCCGGCTCCGTCACGCCCGTGGCGAACACAAGGGCGAACAGCACGATGGCAAGCAGGAAATTCGCGACCGGGCCGGCCGCGACAATCGCGAAACGACGCCACACCGATTGCCGGTTGAACGCATGCGGCAAGGCTTCAACGGGAATCGGCGCCCCGCCGGTCTCGCGCTCGTCGAGCATCTTCACGTAGCCGCCCAGCGGCAACGCGGCAATCGTCCATTCGGTGCCCGTCTTCGGGCTCACCCATTGGAACAGCGGCTTGCCGAAGCCGATCGAAAAACGCAGGACCTTGACGCCGCACAAACGCGCCACGCTGTAATGACCATACTCGTGGACGACCACGAGTACGCCAATCGCGACCGCGAAGGCAAGCAGTTCAATCAGCAGGTTCATAGGCGCCTCACTGGACGGCGCGTTCCGTGCGACGGGCGCCGTCCGGCAGGCGCGCGATGAAGTCGGCAGCGGCGCGGCGCGCGGCCGCATCCGCTTCGATCACGTCCTCTAGCGCGTGCGCGCTGCGGTTCGGCAACGCATTGAGTACGGCGTCGACTATCTGTGCGATCGCCATGAAACCGATCTGGCGCGACAGGAACGCTTCCACAGCGACTTCGTTCGCGGCATTGAGCGCCGCGCTCGCGAGGCCTCCCTCGTCCAGCGCCTTCACTGCGAGCGCGAGGCACGGAAAGCGCGTGTAATCCGGTTTTTCGAACGACAGCGATGCGACCTGCAGCAGATCCAGTTGCGCCACACCCGAATCGAAGCGGTCCGGAAATGCCAGCGCATGCGCGATCGGCGTGCGCATATCGGGATTGCCCAATTGCGCGAGCACCGAGCCGTCGGCGTACGACACCATCGAATGGATCACGCTTTGCGGGTGAATCAGCACTTCGATACGCTCGCCCGGCAGATCGAAGAGCCAGTGCGCCTCGATCACTTCGAGGCCTTTGTTCATCATCGTGGCGGAGTCGACGGAAATCTTACGGCCCATGACCCAGTTCGGATGCTTGCAGGCTTCGTCCGGCGTGACGTCGACGAGCGTGGCCGGTTCGCGCGTGCGGAACGGACCGCCCGACGCGGTCAGGATGATCTTCGAGACGCCGCTATGCCGTGCGGCTTCGCGCGGCAGACATTGGAAAATCGCATTGTGTTCGCTGTCGACCGGCAGCAGCACGGCGCCGTTGTCACGCACCGCGTCCATGAAGATCGCGCCGGACATCACCAGCGCTTCCTTGTTGGCAAGCAGGATACGCTTGCCCGCGCGCGCAGCGGCGAGACTCGGCGCGAGGCCTGCCGCGCCGACAATCGCCGCCACGACCGTATCGCAGCAGTCACTCTTCGACACGTCGACGAGCGCTTGCGGCCCATACGTGACCTCGGTCTTGCAGCCCGCTTCGCGCAACTTCGCCGCGACATGCGCAGCGGTATCGGCATCACCGACTACCGCGACTTCAGGCTGAAAGCGCAGGCATTGCTCGACGAGCTTGTCGCCGTTGCGATGCGCCGTGAGCGCGTACACCGAAAAGCGTTCGGGATGACGCGCGACGACGTCAAGCGTGCTGTCTCCAATCGAGCCCGTGGAACCGAGCAATGTCAGACGTTTTTGCATATCTCTTTCTCTAGCCGAGCAGCAGCATGGCAAGCGGCAGCACCGGCAACAATGCGTCGATGCGGTCGAGTACGCCACCGTGCCCAGGCAACAGGCCGCTTGAATCTTTCACTCCGGCCTGGCGTTTCATCATGGATTCGAACAGGTCGCCCACCACGCTGAATACGACCAGCAGGGTCAGTGCGAGCAGCGTACGTACGGCGCCCCATTGCGCCAGCAGCGCAGAATACAGGGTCGGCTCGAACGCGTGCAAAAAGACCGCCGCCGCCGCGACGATCATCACCACCAGCCAGCCGCCGATCGCGCCCTCCCAAGTCTTACCCGGGCTGATGGCAGGCGCCAGCTTGTGTTTTCCGAAAGCTTTTCCGGAGAAGTATGCGCCGATATCGGCCAGCCATACCAATAGGAGCAGCGACAGCACGAAGGCCACGCCCTGCATGCGCGCGGCGACGAGAGCATGCCAGCACGCGACGAATACCACAATGCCGGCAAGGAAGAGAAAAGCGCGCCACGCACCTTGCGCGAGGGTCGGCTTGCGCAGGAGCACATACGGCCCGGCGATCACCCAGAAAATAGCGGCCGCCTGAAAGAGCGGCCGGGGTTCCTCGACGCCGGTGCCGAGACGCGTGCTCGCGACCAGCGCCACCGCAGCGACCAGCGCGTAAATGATCGGGCCCGCGCCGCCGAGCTTCAGCAGACGCGCCCACTCCCACGCGGCGAACACGACGACGAAGGCGATCAGCGCGCCGAACGCGCCCACCGGCGCGAACAGCGTGACCGGCAGGAAGATCGCCAGCAGGATGATCGCCGTGATGACACGGGTTTTTAGCATGGAAGCGAATCGACGTTCTGCGATTGCGGCTCGAGTTGAGCACTGGTGCGGCCGAAGCGGCGCTCACGCTCCGCGTAGGATGCGATGGCGTGGCCGAGCGCGTCGGCGTCGAAATCCGGCCAGAACGTGTCGGTGAAGTAGAACTCGGTGTAGGCGAGTTGCCACAGCAGGAAGTTGCTGACGCGGCGCTCGCCGCCGGTGCGGATAAAGAGATCCGGCTCAGGCGCATAGGCCATTGACAGGTGTTCGGCGAACGAGTCCTCGTTCACCTCGACCGCCTTGCCCGCCAGCGCCGATTGTTCGGCGAGCTTACGCGTGGCCTGCATGATGTCCCAGCGGCCACCGTAGTTGGCGGCAATGGTGAGCGTAAGACGCGTATTGCGTGCGGTTTTGGTCTCCGCGCGTTTGATCAGGTCGCGGATGCGCGTATCGAATCGGGACAGATCGCCAACCACGCGCAGACGGATGCCGTTCGCGTGCAGCTTGCCGATCTCGCGCTCCAGCGCGGTGACGAACAGGCGCATCAGGAACGACACTTCGTCGTTCGGGCGGCGCCAGTTTTCCGAGCTGAAGGCAAAGAGCGTCAGGTATTCGACGCCCTGCCGGGCGCAGGCCTCGACGGCCGCACGCACTGCGTCGACGCCGCGCGTATGGCCGGCCACGCGCGGCAGACGGCGCTGGGTCGCCCAACGGCCGTTGCCGTCCATGATGATCGCGATATGTCGCGGCACCGCGGCGACATCAGGCACGCGCACGGTTGAGCTGGTATAGGTCATGGCCGTCGGGACAGTGACTGCAAAAAAAGAAGTGGAGATCTTAAAGGTGCTGAGCCAACCGGCCTCAGACCGTCATGATCTCGGCTTCTTTGGTCACTACAAGCTTGTCGATTTCCGTGACGAACTTGTCCGTCAGTTTCTGAACGTCGTCACCTGCACGGCGCTCGTCATCTTCAGAAATTTCTTTGTCTTTCACGAGCTTCTTCAGTTGCTCGTTTGCATCACGGCGCAGGTTACGCACAGCGACCTTGGCCGTTTCCGCCTCGCTCTTGACCACTTTGGTCAGCTCGCGGCGGCGTTCTTCGGTCAGCGCGGGCATCGGCACGCGGATCACGTCGCCTTGCGTAGCCGGGTTCAGACCGAGGTCCGACTCGCGGATCGCCTTTTCAACGACCTGGACCATTTTCTTTTCCCACGGCTGCACGCCGATCGTGCGTGCGTCGATCAGCGTCAGATTCGCGACTTGCGAAATCGGCACCGGCGAACCGTAGTAATCGCACTGGATGTGATCGAGCAGGCCCGTGTGTGCACGGCCCGTGCGGATCTTCGACAGGTCGTTCTTGAACGCGTCGATGGAACGCTGCATCTTTTGTTCAGCGCCCTTCCTGATATCAGCCACAGACATTTTTAAACCTCCGAACCTTCAAAACGGTGCGAGCCGGCCAGCGCGCGCACGATGCGGCGGCCTGGGCTCGCGTTAAAGCCCACGTTATGTGAACGAGAGTTTACACGTGGACGAGGGTGCCCTCGTCCTCGCCTTGTACGATGCGCTTGAGCGCACCCGGCTTGACGATCGAAAACACCCGGATCGGCAGCTTCTGGTCGCGGCACAGCGCGAACGCCGTGGCGTCCATCACCTGCAGATTGCGGCCAATGGCTTCATCGAAGCTGATTGTGGTGTAACGAGTCGCGCTCGGGTCTTTTTTGGGGTCGGCCGAATAAACGCCGTCCACCTTGGTGGCTTTCAGCACGACTTCCGCGCCGATTTCCGAACCGCGCAGCGCGGCGGCAGTATCGGTCGTGAAGAACGGGTTGCCGGTGCCGGCCGCGAAAATCACGACTTTGCCTTCTTCGAGCTGGCGAATCGCGCGCGGGCGGATGTAAGGCTCGACCACCTGGTCCATGCGCAGCGCGGATTGCACGCGCGCTTCAATGCCGGCGTGGCGCATTGCGTCCTGCAGCGCCAGCGCATTCATCATGGTAGCCAGCATGCCCATGTAGTCGGCCGTGGCGCGATCCATACCGGCCGCGCCGCCCGCGACGCCGCGGAAAATATTGCCGCCGCCGATCACCACGGCCAGCTGCGTTCCGAGACGGACCACTTCGGCCACGTCCGCTACCATTCGTTCGATGGTCGCGCGATTGATGCCGAAGGCATCGTCGCCCATCAGAGCTTCACCGGAGAGTTTGAGCAGGACGCGTTTATAGGCAGTGGGCATAGAGGTATCCAGATCGCGCAGAACAGGGCAACAACAAGGGACTAATGTAGGGGTGAAATGCTGATTCGGGCAAGCGTCGCCAAATTGACGAACCCTGGGGTCCGCCAGAGGCGGCCGCGCAGCGAGGGTCAACCCGCGCGCAGCCTTGCGGCGCTGCCGACCGCGGCAAAGTCTTGCTCCGCCGCGGGTCCAACGGTACTAACTGAAGCTTAAGCGATACTTATTGTTGCTTTGCAGCAGCGACTTGAGCGGCCACTTCAGCTGCGAAGTCGTCCTGCTTCTTCTCGATGCCTTCGCCGACCACGAACAGCGCGAACTTCTGCACGCTCGCATTGCCAGCCTTCAGCATCTGTTCGATCGTCTGCTTGTCGTTCTTAACGAACGTCTGGTTCAGCAGCGACACTTCCTTCAGGTACTTCTGCACGCTGCCGTCGACCATCTTGGCGACGATTTCAGCCGGCTTGCCCGATTCAGCAGCCTTCTGCTCGGCAATGCTGCGTTCCTTGGCGATCAGATCCGCCGGGACGTCGTCCGACGACAGCGAGACCGGCTTCATTGCGGCGATGTGCATTGCCACGTCCTTGCCGACCTGCTCGTCCGCGCCGGCGTACTCGACCAGCACGCCGATACGCGTGCCGTGCAGATACGCCGCCAGCTTGTTCGACGTTTCGAAACGCACGAAACGACGGATCGACAGGTTTTCACCGATCTTGCCGACCAGTGCCAGACGCACTGCGTCGACCGTCGAGCCGTCCAGCGGCAGTGCCGACAGAGCCGCGACGTCAGCCGGGTTTTGCGTAGCGACCAGTTCAGCGACGGTCTTCGAGAAAGCCAGGAAGTCGTCGTTCTTCGAAACGAAGTCGGTTTCGCAGTTCAGTTCGACCAGCGAACCAGCGTTGCCGCCGATGAACGATGCAACCACGCCTTCAGCCGTCACGCGCGACGCTGCCTTGCTGGCCTTGTTGCCCAGCTTCACGCGCAGCAGCTCTTCAGCGCGCGCCATGTCGCCTTCGGCTTCCGTCAGCGCCTTCTTGCATTCCATCATCGGCGCGTCAGTCTTTGCGCGCAGTTCTGCAACCATGCTTGCGGTAATTGCCGCCATCATTTGCTCCTTGAGTTCCGTCTTGTCACACGCCGCCCGGGCTTCGATACCGGCGGCAAGAATTCGTTTCAACGTCGCACGTATTTTTTACGGCTACGTTTCAGCACTACTCACAGCACGCCACTACTTTGTCGCGGCTTAAAAAAAGGGGGCCTGTAGAAAGCCCCCTTTTTTGCCGGACACGGGGCAGCTTTACGCTTCCGAGTTGACCTCGACGAACTCGTCGCCGTCACCACCACGGGCAGCTTGCACCACTTCGTTGACCGCGTTAGCACGGCCTTCGACGATTGCGTCAGCCACGCCAGCCGTGTACAGAGCGACAGCCTTCGAAGCGTCGTCGTTACCCGGGATCACATAGTCGATGCCTTCCGGCGAGTGGTTCGTGTCGACCACGGCGATGACCGGAATGCCGAGCTTGTTCGCTTCGGTAACGGCAATCTTGTGGTAGCCGACGTCGACCACGAAGATCGCGTCCGGAATACCGCCCATGTCTTTCACGCCGCCAATCGACTTTTGCAGCTTGGCCATTTCGCGTTCGAACAGAAGCGCTTCCTTCTTGCTCATGCGTTCGGTTTCGCCAGCTTCCAGCGATGCTTCCATGTCCTTCAGGCGCTTGATCGAGACCTTCAGCGTCTTGAAGTTGGTCAGCATGCCGCCGAGCCAGCGTGCGTTGACATAAGGCATGCCAGCGCGCTGTGCTTCTTCAGCGATCGTGTCGCGCGATTGACGCTTCGTGCCGACGAACAGGATCGTGCCGCGATTCGCTGCCAGTTGACGCGCGTACTTCAGCGCGTCGTTGTACATCGGCAGCGTCTTTTCGAGGTTGATGATGTGAATCTTGTTGCGATGGCCGAAAATGAAGGGGGCCATCTTCGGGTTCCAGAAGCGCGTTTGGTGACCGAAGTGGACACCGGCTTCCAGCATTTGACGCATGGTAACTGCCATGAAAATCTCCGCGAGGGTTGGGTCTTAAGCCGGCCGCCGTATCTGCCGCGCTGCCTTTTTTGGCTGAACGCGACGGACACCCTGGGTGCGCCGGCTTGCGAGTCTGCTGCCTTGGTACTGCCTTACCTGTAGCGCAGGCAACTATCGCTACGAGGCGTCTTTCCCGCCAGTTTGCGCTCATCAGGGTGACCAATGGAGCAACAAAATAAGACAGAGATCGACTTAGCCAAAGATTATAGCACGTGACTATCGGGCGACTCAACCTGCGCGGTAGCCCCTGTTTGCCGCAGCCGGGTTGCACCTACGCGCCCACGACCATATTGCAAAACCGTGGCAAAACCCTGCGGCAGCTGGAATATGGTGCGATAATCTTGCAATAAATCGCATTTCAGGCCCGACTCATGGCTATTACGCTCAAAAACGAACACGATATCGCGCAGATGCGCGTCGCCTGCAAGCTCGCTAGCGAAGTGCTCGACTACATTACGCCGTTCGTCACGGCCGGCATCACGACCGGCGAACTCGACCGGCTGTGTCACGAATACATGCTCCAGGTGCAAGGCACGGTTCCGGCGCCGCTGAATTATCAGCCGCCCGGCTATCCGCCTTACCCGAAAGCCACCTGTATTTCGGTGAACGACGTGATCTGTCACGGCATTCCGGGCGACAAAACGCTGAAGAACGGCGACGCACTGAATATCGACGTCACCGTGATCAAGGAAGGCTATTTCGGCGACACCAGCCGGATGTTCATCGTCGGCGAAGGCTCGATCATGGCCAGGCGCCTCGCGCAGACCACCTTCGAATGCATGTGGCTCGGCATTGATCAGGTGCGCCCGGGCGCCCATCTCGGCGACATCGGCTACGCCATCCAGAAGCACGCCGAAGGGCAAGGGTACAGCGTGGTGCGCGAATATTGCGGCCATGGCATCGGCACGGTGTTTCACGAAGACCCGCAGATCTTGCACTACGGCCGTCCCGGAACCGGGCTCGAGTTGCAGACCGGCATGATCTTCACGATCGAACCGATGATCAACGCCGGTCGGCGCGACATCCGCACCATGCCGGATCAGTGGACCGTCAAAACCAAGGACCGCAGCCTGTCGGCACAGTGGGAACACACCGTGCTCGTCACCGAAACCGGTTACGACGTGCTGACTGTTTCGGCCGGCACGCCCGCGCGCCCGCCAGTTGTCGCAGCCACGGCCTGAACGACTTCCGACCCCACCCGCCCGCCTGCCAATGAGTAGTGTTCCAGCCGTCGCCCAATCCCATGCCACGTCGCTCAAGGCGGACTACAAAGTGGCCAAAGCCCAGTTGCTGGAACGCTTCAAGACAGCCTCCAACGTCGACTCGCTGATGGCCGCCCTGGCGCGCGCCACGGACGAGTCGCTGCGCGCCGCCTGGAATACCTGTGAGCTGCCGCCCGAGCTGGCGCTGCTCGCGGTCGGCGGCTACGGGCGAGGCGAACTCGCGCCGCACTCCGACATCGACATTCTGGTGCTGCTGCCCGACGCGCCGATCGCGCATCTCGAAGCGCGCATCGAACGTTTTATCAGCCTCGCGTGGGATTTGGGGCTCGAACTCGGCAGCAGCGTGCGCAGCGTGGTGCAGTGTGTCGAAGAAGCCGCCAACGACGTCACCGTGCGCACCTCGCTGCTCGAAGCGCGGCGCATTACGGGCAGCACCCTGCTCTTCGACGACTTTGCGAAGCGCTACCGTGAAACGCTCGACCCGCGCGCGTTCTTCCAGGCCAAAGTACTGGAAATGCGCCAGCGGCACGCCAAGTTTCAGGACACGCCGTATGCGCTCGAACCGAACATCAAGGAAAGCCCGGGCGGCCTGCGCGATCTGCAACTGATTTTGTGGATTACCCAGGCGGCCGGCTTCGGCAGCAGCTGGCGCGAGCTCGAAGCACGCGGCCTGATCACCGAGCGTGAAGCACGCGAACTGCGCCGCAACGAAGGCTTCCTGAAAACGCTGCGGGCCCGCTTGCATGTGATCGCCGGCCGCCGCCAGGACATTCTGGTGTTCGATCTGCAAACGCCGGTGGCCGAAAGCTTCGGCTACAAGCCGACGGCCACCAAGCGCGCCAGCGAACAATTGATGCGCCGCTATTACTGGTCCGCCAAAGCCGTTACGCAGCTGGCCACGATCCTGATCCAGAACATCGAAGCGCAGCTTTTCCCGAACACGAGCGGCATCACGCGCGTGCTGTCGGACCGTTTCGTCGAGAAACAGGGCATGCTGGAAATCGCCAGTGACGACGTCTTCCAGCGCGAGCCGAACGCGATTCTCGAAGCTTTTCTGCTCTACGAACAGACGCCGGGCGTGAAAGGTTTGTCGGCGCGTACGCTGCGCGCGATCTACAACGCCCGCGACGTGATGGATCAGCATTGGCGGCGCGATCCGGAAAACGGGCGCCTGTTCATGGACATCTTGAGGCAGCCGGCCGGCATCACACACGCGCTGCGACTGATGAACCAGACCAGCGTGCTCGGGCGCTATCTGCTGAACTTCCGGCGCATCGTCGGGCAGATGCAGCACGACCTGTATCACGTCTACACGGTCGATCAGCACATCCTCATGGTGCTGCGTAATCTGCGCCGCTTCGCGGTCGCCGAGCACGCGCACGAATATCCGTTCTGCAGTCAGTTGATCGCCAATTTCGACCGGCCGTGGGTGTTGTACGTGGCGGCGCTGTTTCACGACATCGCCAAGGGCCGAGGCGGCGACCATTCCACGCTCGGCATGGCCGACGCGCGGCGCTTCTGCCGCAACCATGGCATCGAAGGCGAGGACGGTGAACTGGTCGTCTGGCTGGTTCAGCAGCATCTGACCATGAGCCAGGTCGCGCAGAAGCAGGATACGAGCGACCCCGAAGTCATCAAGCGGTTTGCCGAACTGGTCGGCAACGAGCGCCGGCTCACCGCACTTTACCTGCTGACCGTGGCCGACATCCGCGGCACCAGCCCGAAAGTCTGGAACACGTGGAAAGGCAAACTGCTCGAGGATCTCTACCGCGCAACGTTGGCGGTGCTCGGCGGCGCACGGCCTGACGCGCATTCGGAACTGAAGTCGCGCCAGGAAGAAGCGCTTGCGCTGCTGCGCCTCGAAACCGTCCCGGAAGGCGCGCAAAAGGCGCTGTGGGACAAGCTGGATATCGGCTATTTCCTGCGCCACGATGCCGCAGATATCGCGTGGCAGACCCGCGTGCTGTACCGGCACGTCGAAACCCCGACGCCGATCGTGCGGGCGCGTCCGTCACCGATCGGCGAAGCGCTTCAGGTGCTGGTGTATGTGAAAGACCAGCCCGATCTGTTCGCCGGCATTTGCGCGTATTTCGACCGCAATGGCTTGTCGGTGCTCGATGCGCGGGTCAGCACGACCCGTCACGGGTACGCGCTCGATAATTTCCTCGTCGCGCATACCGAAGAAGACGTGCATTATCGCGATATTGCCAATCTGGTCGAACAGGAACTGACCGCACGCCTCACCGGTGACGGCACCCTGCTTCCGGGACCGTCGAAAGGCCGGTTGTCACGGCTGTCGCGGACCTTCCCTGTTACGCCGCGCGTCGATCTTCGGGCCGACGAGCGCGGCCAATATTACATCCTGTCCGTGTCTGCGAACGACCGGCCGGGCCTTCTTTATTCAATCGCGCGCGTGCTGGCCGAGCACCGGGTCGGCGTCGCGTCGGCGCGGATCAATACGCTCGGCGAACGTGTCGAAGACGTGTTCCTGCTGGATGGACACGGTCTGTCGGACAACCGCCTGCAAATTCAGGTTGAGACCGAACTGCTGCGCGCGATTGCAGTGTGAGATTTCATGCGAGTCAAATTAACAGCCAAGCACCCGCGGCCGGCTTCGTCCGAACGCGCCCCTGTCCGTACCGGAAGCAACTCGGCGCGTAAGCCGACGCGTCCGACCGGGCCAAGGCCGTCTACGCCGACGGCAGGGTTTAACGGGGCGCGGGGTGAAGGCGCAGCAGGTGGTGGCAAGCGACCGGCTGGTGCAGGTAAGCCGGCAGGCGCCGGGGCGCGTGCGCCACGGGCTGAAGGATCGTTTTCCCGCGAACGGGATGCGGGTGGTGCCGGCGCTGCGCGCCGGGCACCGTCGAATCGACCGCCGCGGCGTGAAGGGGCGGGCGGTGCGCCGCGTCGCTTCGAAGGCAGCAGTGATCGTGCTCCGCGTCGGGACGATGGTGAGCGTGCGCCGCGCCGGTTTGAAGGTGGTGGCGACCGCAGCGAACGTGCCCCACGCCGCGCGGATGGCGAACGTAGCCAAGGCGCCCCACGCCGATTTGAAGGCGGCGGCGATCGCGCGCCGCGTCGGGACGAGGGCGCTCGTGCGCCCCGTAAGTTTGAAGGTGGCGCTGATCGTAGCGAACGCGCGCCGCGCCGTGCTGACGGCGAACGCCCTCAAGGTGCTCCGCGCCGGTTTGAAGGCGGCGGCGATCGTGCGCCGCGTCGGGACGAGGGCGCTCGTGCGCCCCGTAAGTTTGAAGGCGGCGCTGACCGTAGCGAACGCGCTCCGCGCCGTGCTGCCGGCGACGGTCCTCAAGGCGCGCCGCGCCGGTTTGAGGGCAACGAGCGTGCACCCCGCCGGTTTGAAGGCAGCGGCGATCGCAGCGAACGTGCTCCGCGTCGCGCTGACGGCGAACGCAGCCAGGGCGCGCCCCGCCGCTTCGAAGGCAGCACAGATCGCAGCGACCGCGCACCGCGCAGTTTCGAAGGTAACCGCCCCCCGCGCCGCGACGAAGGCGAACGTCGCTCGTTCAGTGGTCCGCGCCCGGGTGCAAGCCGTCCGTCGGAAGGTGGACCGCGTGGCGAGCGTCCGGCGCGTGACGCCTCGGATCGGCCCCGCTTCGGCAGCAGCGACCGTGGCAGCCCTCAGGAGCGCCGCAGCGGCGAGCGTGGGCCGCGCAGCGACAGCGCAGCACCGCGCCGCTTTGAAGGTGAACGTGGCGCCTCCGAACGTGGCGAGCGCACTTTTGCGAAGCCCGTCAAAAGCGGCTACGGCGACCGCACGGACCGTCCGGCTCGCGCGCCGCGCGACGACCGCGGCGAACGAGCCCCAGCCAAACGTGAATTCGGCGATCGTCCGCCGCGTGCCGGCGAACGTAACGAACGTAGTGACCGGGGCGAACGCCCTGCTCGCAGCTTCGACAAGGCGCTGCCCGCGGCCGGCCGCCGCTTTGGCGACGACAACCGCCCCGCCCGCGCCGACAAGCCGCGTGGCCCCGCGCCCGCAGCCAGAGCCGAACGCGACGATGATGCCCCGCGCACGCCGCGCCGCGATTACGAAGACGCACCGGGCACCCTGCGCCTGTCCAAGCTGATGTCGGAACTCGGCCTGTGCTCGCGCCGCGAAGCCGACGAGTGGATCGAGAAAGGCTGGGTGCTGGTCGACGGCGAGCGGATCGACACGCTCGGCACCAAGGTTCGTCCGGATCAG
Source organism: Paraburkholderia sediminicola (assembly GCF_046026675.1). Lineage (GTDB taxonomy): Bacteria > Pseudomonadota > Gammaproteobacteria > Burkholderiales > Burkholderiaceae > Paraburkholderia > Paraburkholderia sediminicola_F. The sequence goes on from NZ_JAQQEY010000001.1 coordinate 2,624,793, forward strand.
CGCATCGAGATCGACCCCGCCGCCGAAGCCGCGCAAGCGAGCCAGGTGACGGTCCTGATCCACAAGCCCGTGGGCCTCGTATCGGGGCAGGCGGAAGACGGCTATCAACCGGCGATCACGCTGGTCACGCCGGAAAATCGCTGGGAAGGCGACAGTTCGGAGATCCGTTTCTCGGTCTCGCATCTACGCCAACTCGCGCCGGCCGGGCGCCTCGACATCGATTCGACGGGCTTGCTGGTGCTGACGCAGGACGGCCGCATCGCCAAGCAACTGATCGGCGGCCATTCGGAGATCGACAAGGAGTATCTGGTGCGCGTGTCGTTCGGCGAGCACACCGCCGACGTCGAAAGCCACTTCCCGCCGGAAAGCCTCGCGCTCTTGTGCCATGGCCTCTCGCTCGACGACGTGCCGCTGAAACCCGCCCAGGTCAATTGGCAAAACGGCGAGCAACTGCGTTTCGTACTGCGCGAAGGCAAGAAACGCCAGATCCGCCGGATGTGCGAGCTGGTTGGCCTCGAAGTGATCGGCCTGAAGCGTGTGCGGATGGGTCAGGTGATGCTGGGCGCACTGCCACCGGGCCAATGGCGCTATCTGTCGGCGGACGAGTCGTTCTGACGCTGGGAGCTTGACGCTCAAATAGCGAGAGACTCACGGCGCCCGCGCAGCGTGACGCTCGTTCAACAAAAAACCCACGTGCAAACGTGGGTTTTTTTATGCCTGCGATGGACGCAACAAGGCGTCCGCCGTAGACCAGAATACGGCGGCGTCAGTCGTCGCTATTCGGGTCCATATCCGGAAACAGAACTTCCGTGAAGCCGAACTTCGCGAAATCGTTGATCCGCATCGGGTACAGCTTGCCGATCAGGTGATCGCACTCATGCTGCACGACACGCGCGTGAAAGCCCTCGGCGACGCGGTCGATCGGCTTGCCGTATTGATCGAAGCCGTGATACTTGATCATCGAAAACCGGCTCACGGCGCCTCGCAAGCCCGGCACGGACAGGCAACCTTCCCAGCCCTCTTCCATATCCTGCGACACCGGCGTGATGGTCGGGTTGATCAGCACCGTCTCCGGCACCGGCGGCGCATCCGGATAGCGTTCGTTGTGCCCGAAGCCGAAGATCACCACCTGCAGATTGACGCCGATCTGCGGCGCGGCGAGCCCCGCGCCGTTCGCGTCGTGCATGGTCTCGAACATGTCTTTGACGAGCTCATGCAGTTCGGGGGTGTCGAAGTGATCGACTGGGTCGGCAATTTGCAAAAGGCGCGGATCGCCCATCTTGAGAATTTCGCGGATCATAACTGCCCCTCCAGGAGCTTACGCATACCATCTTCGTCGAGTACGGGGACGCCGAGTTCCTCGGCCTTCGCCAACTTGCTGCCCGCTTCCGCCCCCGCCACCACATAGTCCGTTTTTTTCGACACCGAACCGGCCACTTTCGCACCGGCCGCTTCGAGCATTTCTTTCGCCTCTTCACGGGCAAGCGTTGGCAACGTACCGGTCAGGACGACCGTCTTGCCGGCCAGTACGCCTTGCGGCGCCTTGGGCGCGGGCGGTCCTTCCGCCCAGGTGACCTTGCCCGGTGCGCGTAGCTGCTCGATCACGGTGCGGTTGTGCTCTTCGGCGAAAAACTGATGAAGCGACTCAGCCACCACCGGACCCACGTCGTTCACTTCCAGCAATTCTTCGACCGAGGCATCCATGATCGGATTCAGCGAGCCGAAATGCTTGGCGAGATCTTTCGCCGTCGATTCACCCACATGCCGGATACCGAGCGCGTAAATAAAGCGCGCCAGCGTGGTGTGCTTGGCCTTTTCGAGCGAATCGAGCAGATTCTGCGCGGACTTTTCAGCGAAGCGGTCGAGTTCGGCCAGTGTCGCAAAGCCGATGTTGAACAGATCGGCCGGCGTGCGCACCAAGTTCTGCTCGACGAGCTGATCGATGATCTTTTCGCCGAGCCCGTCGATATCCAGCGCTCGCCGCTGCGCGAAGTGCCACAGCGCCTGCTTGCGCTGCGCCGGGCAGAACAGGCCACCCGTGCAGCGCGCAATCGCCTCATCCGGCAGCCGTTCGATGCTTGAGCCGCACACCGGGCACTGCGTAGGCATAATGAACTCGCGGGCGTCGTCCGGGCGGCGGTCGAGCAGCGCGCTCACCACTTCGGGAATCACGTCGCCGGCACGCCGCACGATCACCGTGTCGCCGATTCGAATATCCTTGCGGCGCACTTCGTCTTCGTTATGCAACGTCGCGTTTGTGACCGTCGCGCCACCGACGAACACTGGCTCCAGCCGCGCAACCGGCGTGATCGCGCCAGTGCGACCCACCTGCACGTCGATCGCGACGAGTTTGGTCAGCGCTTCCTGCGCCGGGAATTTGTGCGCCAGGGCGAAACGCGGCGCGCGCGAGACAAAGCCGAGCGAGTCCTGCTCATCGCGCCGGTTGACCTTGTAGACGACGCCGTCGATATCGTAAGGCAGCGTATCGCGCTTTTCGCCTACCGTGTGAAAGAACTCCAGCAAGCCTTCGGCGCCCTGAACCACCGCCCGCTCGCCATTTACCGGCAAACCGAGTTCCTTGTACCAGTCGAGCAGTTCGCTATGCGTGGCCGGCATCTCGATACCTTCGAGCACACCGATTCCATAAGCGAAGAACGACAGCGGCCGCTGCGCAGTGATCTTCGAATCGAGCTGCCGCAAACTGCCCGCCGCAGCGTTACGCGGATTAGCAAACTCCTTCTGCTCAGCAGCCCGCTGGCGCTCGTTCAGGCGTTCAAAATCGCGCTTGAACATGAGCACTTCGCCGCGCACGTCGAGCACACTCGGCACACGCTTGCCCTTGAGCTTGAGCGGAATGGAACGGATCGTGCGGACGTTTTCGGTGACGTTCTCGCCGGTGGCGCCGTCGCCGCGCGTGGACGCCTGGACGAACGTGCCGTCGACGTAGCGCAGCGAGATGGCGAGGCCATCGAACTTCAGTTCAGCGGCGTATTCCACCGGCACCGGCGGCTCGCTAGTGTTCTTGCCAAGCGCGTCACCGACGCGCTTGTCGAACGCGACGATGTCTTCGTCGGCGAAGCCGTTGTTCAGCGAGAGCATGGGCTGATCGTGCACGACCGGCTCGAAGCCGCTCGACGCCTCGCCGCCCACACGCTGGGTGGGCGAATCCGGCACCACCAGGTCCGGGTGCTCCGTCTCGATTCGCTCCAGCTCCTTGAAGAGCTTGTCGTACTCCGCGTCCGGCAAGTCCGGCTGATCGAGTACGTAGTACGCGTAATTGGCGCGTTCGAGTTCCGCGCGCAACCACGCGGCCCGCTCTGCTGGAGCGCTGGTTGCAGGGTTTGAGGCGGGGGTTCGGGCCATGCTGTCGGAAGGTTTTTCAGTGAAATTCAGACATTGGATTATCGCAGGAAGCGTGCCCCTTTACATCGGCCGAATGGCCAGTTTCGTGCGTTCGTTATTCCGCCCCAAACGCCAGCGGCCGCACAGTGTGCGGCCGTCGAATACTGCGCAATTGCGGAGCCGTTACTGGCTGAACAAACGCCGTGTGGCCGGCGAACCCGCCGGAATACCCGCCTGCTCGAGCTTCGCGTAAAGCGTCATCAACTGCTTTTCGATCGCCAGCAGCGCCGTTTCCGGCAGCGGACGGCGCCCGTCATCGACCACCCGCCCGCCGATGCGCTCGGCCAACGATTTCGCGTAGTCGCACATCAGACGAAACGGCAGGATATCTTCGTCCGCGACCGGCACGTCGAGCACCAGCGTGATCATCTGGCCGCCCTTGTAGGTCAGGTCGTCGCGCAGGAAATTGGTGTCGCCGAACTGCAGCATGAAGACCGGGCTCTGCTTCGCGTCGAGCTTGACGAAGCGCGTGCCGTCGCGCGAGAGCAGCAAGCCGTCCTGCGACGCGACGGCCTGGACATAATTGGCCGACCACGGCGCCCCGTCGGAGAGCACGTTGATCGACAGTTGCGCGTCGCACTGCGCGGCGAAGCCGTCGAGCTCACGCGCCATCGCGACCGTTTCGAGCATGTCGGGAAATTCCGGCGACGCGTCGATCGCGTCGGCAAACTGCTGCACGCCGGTCACGAACTCGGAGAACTCCAGTTCGTTGAGTGCGCCACTCCGGTTGGCCAGTTGCGCGGCCGCGCGGAGCTCTTCATAGCGCGCGCCGTTTTGCAGCAATTCCCACGCGCCGCCTTCGAGCTTGCCTTCGATATGCACCGGCTTGCTGCCGGCACGGCGCAGACGCTGCGCGAGCGGAATCACCTTGTCGCCGGCCACCGGGCCATTCAAACGAATCGGCACGATGCAGTCGATGCGGCGATCCACGATAGCCGGCGGCGCCGACGAAATCGTCGTGGCAGCGGGCAGGATCGGCTCATCGGCCGTCGCCGCATGGCCGCCTTCGGCTTCAGCAATGCCTTCCGCTTCCGGATAGCCATTCGGCGTAGTCGTCTCGGCCTGAATATCGGCCGGCGTATCGAGCGGCGCGGCGGTCGCGCCAAAAGTCGGTTCGACACGCGCCGCCGCGGTTTCCGCCGCCTGCTCCGAACCCACTACAGGCTCGCGCCGCGTGGTCGGCCGGGCCGGTTCGATAAACGGACTCTGCTCCTCCTGATCGTCCCGCGCGAAACTTTCGGCGGTATCGGCCGGCATTGGACGCGGCATCTTGCGGCGCACCTTCGCGCCTTGCCATGCGTTGTACACGACCACGCCCCCGACCACCACGGCACCCGCGCCGATTAAACCGAGTGTCAACTCGTCCATGCATGCTCCATCAGCAATTCTTCTGTCTGCGCGGCTCTGCGCCCGCCCCACGTGTCGCGCGGCCGATGGCCGCTGCGCTGAACGCGGGCGCCCGCGATGATCAACCTGAACAAAAACTTAAACGAAAACTTAACCGATATTCTGGGCGAAACCAGCAGCCGATTCCATGTCGACGGCAACGATCCGCGACACGCCCTGCTCCTGCATGGTCACGCCGATCAGTTGCTGGGCCATTTCCATCGCGATCTTGTTGTGCGAAATGAACAGGAACTGCGTCTTGTCCGACATCGCGCGCACGAGGTTCGCGAAGCGTTCCGTGTTGGCGTCGTCTAGCGGCGCGTCCACTTCGTCGAGCAGACAGAACGGCGCGGGATTCAGCTGGAACATCGCGAACACCAGCGCGGTGGCGGTCAAGGCCTTCTCGCCGCCCGACAGCAGGTGAATCGTCGAATTTTTCTTGCCCGGCGGTTGCGCCATCACTTGCACGCCGGCGTCGAGAATTTCGTCGCCGGTCATGATCAGCCTGGCCTGACCACCGCCAAAGAGACGCGGGAACAGCTCGCCGAAATGACGGTTCACTTCGTCGAAGGTACCCTGCAGCAGCGTACGCGTTTCGCCGTCGATCTTGCGGATCGCGTCTTCCAGCGTTTCGATCGCGTTGTTCAGGTCGGCCGATTGTGCATCGAGGAACGTCTTGCGCTCGGTCGCCGCCTTCAGTTCGTCCAACGCGGCCATGTTGACCGGGCCCAGCGCGGTGATCGCGTTGTTGATCCGCGTGACTTCGCCTTGCAGATAGGACGGCTTCATGTCCGGCGTGAGCTTGGCCTGCAACTCGGCCTCATCGACACCGGCTGCCGCCAGTTGCTCGATGAACTGCTCGCCGTTCAGGCGCGCAGCCTGTTCCTTCAGCTGCAATTCGTTGATGCGGTCGCGCAGCGGCTGCAGCGCACGCTCGGCGGTCAGACGGGTTTCGTCGGCGGCACGCAGCTTGGCCGTCAGGTCGTCCAGTTCCAGACGCGCGGCGTGCAGCGCTTCTTCCTTGACCGCGCGGATATCGAGCGCGTCCTGCAGACCGGTATGCGCGGTTTGCTCGTTGATCGTTTCCAGTTCGGCGCGCGCATCTTCCAGCGACGCGGCGACACGCTCGCTCTGCTCGTGCGAGACCTGGATGCTGCGCTTCAATTCGTCGATGCGGTTCGCCATGTTGCGCGCGGCGAAGCGCGCGTCGGTGGCGGCCCGATCGAGATCGCGCGATTGGGCCCGCGCGGCGGTGAGCGCTTCGTCGAGTGCTTCGAAGGCCATTTGGTGATCTTCGAAACGCGCCTGCAATTCGGCGAGTTCGGAGTCGTGACGCTCGAAGTTTGCTTCCGACTCGCCACGCAAAGCGCGCTGCTCTTCGATCTGCGCGGTGATTTCTTCGAGCTCTTCGCGGATTTGCGTGCTGCGCTGCGTGTAACGCTCATGCGCTTGCGCGAGTTTGAGCACGTCCATCTGCAAGGCGTGCACACGTTGGGTCGCGCGCTCCGACTGTTGACGCACATCGGTCAACGCTTGCGCGGCTTGCGTGTGCGCGGCTTCGGCGCGGATCGCGGCGGCCTTCGCCTCATCGGCGAGCAAGGCTTGCGCGCGCACCTGGCGGCCCAGGTTTTCGATTTCCTGCTGACGGGCCAGCATGCCGGCCTGTTCGGAATCGGCCGCATACAGCTGGACGCCGACACGTGTCACGACGTGGCCGGCCTTGACGACGAACGAGCCGCCTTCCGGCAATTGCGCGCGCATGGCGAGCGCCTGTTGCAGATCGTCAGCGACGAAAGCGAGGCCGAGCCAGTCATTCAGGACGGCGCGAATGCCTGCGTCGTCGATGCGAACCAGCGACAGCAATGGACGCAAACCCGCCGGCGCAGCACCCGGCTGACCGGCTGCGGGCGGCGCGTAGAACGCGAGCTTGACGGGCGGCGCGTCGGTGGCGAATGCCTTGACCCAGTCGAGATTCGACACTTCGAGGGCGGCGAGCCGCTCACGCAGCACCGCTTCGAGCGCGGCTTCCCAACCGGCTTCGACGTGCAGCTTCTTCCACAGACGCGGCAAGCCGCTCAGCTCGTGCTTTTCGAGCCACGGCTGAATCTTGCCTTCGGTCTGGACGTTTTCCTGCAGTTGCTTGAGCGCGGCAAGGCGCGCGTCGAGCTGATGAATCTGTGCGCTTTCCGACTGCACCCGTTCCTGGGCCACGCGCCGTTCGCCGTCGAGCCGCGGCAGCGTTTCCTGCGCGTCGGCAAGACGGGCCTGCGCGTCGTGCAGGATTTCTTCGTGCTCGGCGAGCTGCGCGCGCATGTCTTCGAGCTGCGCTTCGTCAGGGGCATCCAGACCGCCCGCTTCGGACTTCAGCCGTTCGTGACGCTGCTGCAACTGCTGCAATTGCTGATCGGCATTGCGTTGATGCGCGGCTTCGAGCTTGAGTGCCTGTTCGGTCTGCGCGATACCGCCACGCTCGGCATTCAGTTCGGTCTGCGCATCGCGCCAGCGCGCTTCGAGCGCCGGCATCGCATCATGCTTGGCGGCGGCCTCGTCTTCGGCCAGTGCGGCCTTTTCGTCGGCGACGGCCAGTTGTTCTTCAGCGTCTTCGAGATCGTCTTGCGCCTTCTGCGCTTGCGACTGCCACTGCTCGCGCTGCGCCGTCAACGCGGCAATCTGCGCCTGCGTGCGGTTACGCGATTCGACGATGAACTTGATCTCGGCCTCGAGGCGGCTGACTTCGGCATTCGCCTCGTACAACGCACCTTGCGCACCCTGCATCGCGTCGCTGGCGGAGTAATGCGCGACACGCAGCGTTTCGAGTTGGGCTTCGACTTCGCGCAGCTTCGCGGTTTGCGCTTCGAGGTCGATCTGCGCCTGTTCGATCGCGCGTTGCTGGCGTTCCTGCTCGCCGCCGGCTTCGTTCTTGCGCAGCAGCCACAACAGACGCTGCTTCTCTTCGCCGTCGGCCTGCAAATCCTTGTACTTCGTCGCGACGATCGCCTGCGCCTCGAGCTTCTCGAGGTTCGCACTGAGTTCGCGGACGATGTCTTCGACGCGGATCAGATTCTCGCGCGTGTCGTGCAGACGGTTCTCCGTCTCGCGGCGGCGTTCCTTGTACTTCGACACGCCGGCGGCCTCTTCGAGGAACACGCGCAGCTCTTCCGGCTTCGCCTCGATCAGGCGCGCGATCATGCCCTGCCCGATGATTGCGTACGCACGCGGCCCGAGGCCGGTGCCGAGGAAGATGTCCTGAATGTCGCGGCGGCGCGCCGGCAGGTTGTTGATGTAGTAGCTCGAGGTGCCGTCGCGCGTCAGCACGCGCTTGACGGCGATTTCGGCATACTGCCCCCACTGCCCGGCGGCGCGGCCGTCGGCGTTGTCGAACACGAGTTCGACGCTGGCGCGGCTACCCGGCTTGCGCGCGGTCGAGCCATTGAAGATCACGTCCTGCATCGACTCGCCGCGCAGCTCGGAAGCGCGCGATTCGCCGAGCACCCAGCGCACGGCGTCGATGATGTTGGACTTGCCGCACCCATTCGGTCCGACCACGCCGACAAGCTGGCCCGGAACCTGGAAATGCGTGGGATCGACGAATGACTTGAAGCCAGCGAGTTTGATCGAGGTCAGACGCACGGCGATTTCGCTGTTTGAAAAGGGAAAATAAAAGGTGGCTCGTGAAGGCCGCGCCAGCCGTTCGCCGATACAGCGAAACGGCCCGCGAACCCCCGCGACACGGGCGCCAACTGCACGCGATGAAGCATGCGCCGGCTAATGAGGGGCAATCATACCATCGCGCGCGAGCGGTTCTTAGCGTCCTTACGGTCCGCACCGAGGTCGGCATCGCGGTCTGCGTCGTGGTCGACATCAAGACCCGCATCCCGATTGGCCGGATCGGGCGGCAAGGCGCGGGTCCGGTGCACCCAACTGGACAATGCCGACGCCAGCACGATGCACGCGCCGCCGGCCCATTCGCGCGGGCCCGGCGACTCGCCCGCGAACAGCCACGCGGACAAGGCCGTCACCACGATCTCGAACAGCATGATGATCGAGGCCCGATTGGCCGGCACGCGCGCGAGTCCATACTGCACGAGCATATTGTTCGAAGCCAGCAGAAAGCCGAGGCCGAGCACTAGTAACGCGGCCGTGCCGAGATGCGCGCCAGTGGGCGGTGCCGGCATCGCCTCGAACAGCGATGCGCAGGCGCTGAAAATCGCCGCGCCGCCGAAGATCGTCGCGGTGCGCATTTCGGGCTTCATCTCAGGCAGCACGCGGCTCGTCTTGAGGATCAGCACGTTGCTCATCGCGAAACCCATGCCGCCCGCGAGCCCCGCCCATTCGGCGAGGTTACCGGGCACCGGGAGGCCCAGTTGCGGCGACCACAGCATGGTCATCGCACCGGCCAGCGACAGCGCAGCAAGGCCTGCGCCCGACCAGGTCAGCCGTTCGTGCAAGATGAAGTGCGCAAAGAGCGCGGTCCAGGCGGGGGTGAGATAAAACAGCAGCAGGACGCGCATCACCTCGCCGTGGATCGAGCCCCACACGAAACCGAGATTGGTCACGCCGGCTGCCAGCGCGAGCGCCGGCAGCAGCCAGTGCCAGCGCACCGTCTTGAGCGCACGATAACGGACCAGCAGAACGAACAGGCAACCGGCGGCGCTCGTGAGCGCGCTTGCCGCCGTGCCGGTCACGCCGAGCGCATTCAGCATGCGCAGCGGGTACCAGATCATCCCCCATACCGAGGCGCCCAGCATGATCGCGAGCGTCGGCCAGCCATTGCGAAGCCAGTTGGTCATGATGTAAGGCTCCCGCGGCGGTTGCTGCTCCTGCGGGCGATGTTGCTGACTTTGCCGACGGCGGCGTTCTTGCGCCCTCTTTGTTCGAATCGTCCGAATCGTCCTGATGTCTCCGTTGCTGCTAAATACATTGCTGCTCCTGCTTCTTTTTTGCGCGAACCGTCTGCGGTTCGCGTCGTTCCCGCTGCGTCGCATTGCCTGCGCCGCCTGGCGGGTTGCGCCGCGTCTTACACGCGAGGCGCCGCCATGAATTTCCCGTGCGCGCCGCCACGCTATAATCATTCGCTCGCCGCCGCTGCCGCCCTTTTCGCGTGTTTCATGCGTTTTACGGTCAGCATGCGTGCCAGCATTCCTCTGCGCCCATCTTCGATCAGGCTCGATCCGCCCAGTGAACCCGCTACTCGACTCCCTTCAGCCCTATCCGTTCGAAAAGCTGCGTGCGCTTTTCAAGGACGTCACGCCGCCGGCCGGCCTCGCGCACATCAGCTTCGGCATCGGCGAACCGAAACATCCCACGCCCGTGCTGATTCGCGACGCGGTGATCGCTTCGCTCGGCGGCTTGGCGGCGTATCCGGCCACCATCGGTTCGCCGGCACTGCGCGAATCGATCGCGAAATGGGCGACCCAGCGCTACAACCTGCCGCCGGTCGATCCGGCCACCCAGGTGCTGCCGGTGGCGGGCTCGCGCGAGGCGCTTTTTGCGCTCGCACAAACGGTCATCGACCCCAAGCGTAATGCTGACGGCGAGCCTGCGATCGTACTCTGTCCGAACCCGTTCTACCAAATCTATGAAGGCGCGGCGATTCTGGCCGGCGCGCAGCCGTACTTCGTAAATAGCGACCCAGCGCGCAACTTCGCCTGCGACTATTCGGCGGTGCCGGCCGACATCTGGGCGCGCACGCAGCTGCTGTACGTGTGCTCGCCGGGCAATCCCACCGGCGCGGTGCTCACGCTCGACGACTGGCGCGAACTGTTCGCCCTGTCGGACCGTTACGGTTTCGTGATCGCCTCGGACGAGTGCTACTCGGAAATCTACTTCGACGAAGCCAATCCGCCACTCGGCGGCCTGGAAGCGGCCCACAAGCTTGGCCGCGGCTTCGAGCGCCTCGTGATGCTCTCCAGCCTCTCCAAGCGCTCGAACGTGCCAGGCATGCGCTCGGGCTTCGTGGCGGGCGACGCGGCAATTCTGAAAGACTTCCTGCTATACCGGACATACCACGGCACGGCCTTGTCGACGGTGTTCCAGAGTGCCAGCATCGCGGCCTGGAATGACGAAACGCACGTGCGCGAGAACCGCGCGAAGTACGTGCAGAAGTTTTCCACCGTGACGCCGATGCTCGCCGAGGTGCTCGACGTACGCCTGCCGGACGCCGCGTTCTACCTGTGGGCGGACGTCTCGCGCACGGGCCTGTCGGACACCGGGTTCGCCCAGCGCCTCTACGCCGACTATAATGTGACGGTTCTGCCGGGCTCATTCCTCGCGCGCACTGCGCACGGCGTGAACCCCGGCCGCAATTTCGTGCGCATGGCGCTCGTCGCCGATGTCGACGAATGCACGCAGGGCGCACAACGAATCGTCGATTTTTGCCGCGCGCTCGCGGGTTGAAGTTTTCGCGAATTTTCATATTCGGCAACCCCGCGCACCGCACTCCCTTCTTCAGACTTCAACTCTTCAGAAAAGCACGCATATGTCGCAACAACTTCAGCAGATCATTGATACCGCCTGGGAAAACCGCGCCGACCTGTCGCCGAAGGCCGCGCCGGCCGAGGTGCGCGAAGCCGTCGCCCACGCCATCGAGCAACTGGACAAGGGCGCGCTGCGCGTGGCCGAGAAGAAGGACGGCGACTGGGTCGTCAATCAATGGCTGAAGAAAGCCGTGCTGCTGTCGTTCCGCCTGGAAGACAACGTGGTGCAGCCGGCTGGCGGCTACTCGCAGTTCTACGACAAGGTGCCGTCGAAGTTCGCCAACTACACCGCTGAAGACTTCGCAGCCGGCGGCTTCCGCGTGGTGCCGCCCGCCATCGCGCGCCGCGGCTCGTTCATCGCGAAGAACGTCGTGCTGATGCCGTCGTACACCAACATCGGCGCCTATGTGGACGAAGGCACGATGGTCGACACGTGGGCGACCGTCGGCTCGTGCGCGCAGATCGGCAAGAACGTCCACCTTTCGGGTGGCGTGGGCATCGGCGGCGTGCTGGAACCGCTGCAGGCGAACCCGGTCATCATCGAAGACAACTGCTTCATCGGCGCGCGTTCGGAAGTGGTGGAAGGCGTAATTGTCGAAGAAAACTCGGTGATCTCGATGGGCGTGTACCTCGGCCAAAGCACCAAGATTTACGACCGCGAAACCGGTGAAGTCACGTACGGCCGCATTCCGGCGGGCTCGGTGGTGGTGGCGGGCAACCTGCCGTCGAAGGACGGCTCGCACAGCCTGTACTGCGCCGTGATCGTCAAGAAGGTCGACGCCAAGACGCGTGCGAAGGTCGGCCTGAACGAGCTGCTGCGAGGCGACTGATGGCACGCGGCACCAAGACCGTCGTCTACGGCATCCCGAACTGCGACACCGTGAAGAAAGCCCGTGTGTGGCTGGAAGAGCACGGCGTCGAGTTCGAGTTCCACGACTTCAAGAAGCACGGCGTAACCGAGCCGCTGGTTCAGGACTGGCTGAAAGACGTGAAGCTCGACGCATTGCTGAACCGTCGCGGCACGACCTGGCGCGGCCTGTCGGACGACATGAAGGCGGCGGCGGACACGCAGTCGGGCGCGATCGCGTTGATGATTCACAAGCCGTCGGTAATCAAGCGGCCGGTGCTGGTGGTCAACGGAAAGGTCAAGTCGCTCGGTTTTTCCGCGGACGAGTACACGGCGCTGTTTGCCTGACGCTGTTTGCTGATGCGCATTCCCACTCGCGTGACTCGGCGCGCGGGGCTGGACACCAGGCTCAGCGCCACGATCGAACGCAACGGGTAGTAAAACGCGGCCTCGCCGCGTTGCTTAAAAGCTGTTGCCGGCTGCGGTGTCCAACCGCCAGCCGGCATTTTTTCATTTCAAAGTGGCTTGTACTGAATCCATGTCCGGCACCCTTGCCCTTACCGAACAACTGATCGCGCGCGCGTCTGTCACGCCCGACGACCAGCATTGCCAGCGCCTCCTGATCGAACGCCTGTCCGCGCTCGGCTTCGAGCACGAGACGATCGAATCGAACGGCGTGACCAACCTGTGGGCCGTCAAACGCGGCGTCGACGGCACGCGCGGCAAGTTGCTCGCGTTCGCCGGCCACACGGACGTCGTGCCGACCGGCCCGCTCGAACAATGGCACTCGGCGCCGTTCGAGCCGACCCATCGTGACGGCAAGCTCTACGGCCGCGGCGCGGCGGACATGAAGTCGTCGATCGCCGGCTTCGTGGTGGCAAGCGAGGAATTCGTCGCGGCGCACCCGGCGCATCGCGGCTCGATCGCATTCCTGATTACAAGCGACGAAGAAGGCCCCGCCACCGACGGCACCGTCAAGGTCGTCGAGGCGTTGAAGGCGCGCGGCGAGCGCATGGACTACTGCATCGTCGGCGAACCGACCTCGAGCGCGCAGTTCGGCGACATGGTGAAGAATGGCCGGCGCGGTTCCATGTCGGGCAAGCTGATCGTCAAGGGTGTGCAAGGCCATATCGCCTATCCGCATCTGGCGAAAAATCCGGTGCATCTGCTCGCGCCCGTGCTGGCCGAGCTGGTCGCCGAACGCTGGGACGACGGCAACGAGTACTTCCCGCCCACCACCTGGCAGGTGTCGAACATCCATAGCGGCACCGGCGCGACCAACGTGATTCCCGGCCATGCGGACGTGATGTTCAACTTCCGCTTCTCGACGGCGAGCACGGTGGAAGGCTTGCAGGCTCGCGTCCATGCGATCCTCGACAAACACAATCTCGAGTACGACCTGCAATGGACTGTGAGCGGCCTGCCGTTTCTCACACCGCGCGGCGATCTGTCGAACGCACTGGCTAAAGCGATCAAGGACGAAACCGGCGTCACGACCGAACTGTCGACCACCGGCGGCACCTCGGATGGCCGCTTCATCGCCCGCATCTGCGAGCAGGTGATCGAATTCGGCCCGCTGAACGCCAGCATCCACAAGATCGACGAACATATCGAAGTCGCACACATCGAGCCGCTGAAGAACGTATATCGCCGCGTGCTCGAACAACTGATCGCCTGACCAAGGAATTTCTGCGATGACGCTCCCGTTTTCCACTGTCCGCGACCTGCTGCGTTTCGCGGTGTCGCGCTTCAACCAGGCCGAGTTGTCGTTCGGCCACGGCTCGGCCAACGCCTACGACGAAGCCGCTTATCTGATATTGCACACGCTGCATCTGCCGCTCGATCTGCTGGAGCCGTTCCTCGACGCGCGTCTCTCCGCGGCCGAGGTAGACGCCGTGCTGAACGTGATCGAGCGCCGCGCGGGCCAACGCGTGCCGGCGGCGTACATCACGCAGGAAGCGTGGATGCACGGCTTTCGCTTCCACGTGGACGAACGCGTGATCGTGCCGCGCTCGTTCATCGGCGAGTTGCTGCAGGACGGTCTGCAGCCTTACGTCGAAGATCCTGAGCAGGTTGGCGCCGTGCTCGAACTGTGCACCGGCTCCGGCTGCCTTGCGATCCTCGCGGCGCATGCCTTCCCGAACGCGGATATCGACGCCGTCGATCTCTCCGCTCCCGCTCTCGAAGTCGCCACGCGCAATGTCGCGGACTACCATCTCGACGACCGCATCGCGCTCTTCGAAGGCGACCTGTACGCGCCGCTCGCCGAGCGCCGCTACGACGTGATCATCAGCAATCCGCCGTATGTGAACGCCACTTCCATGCAGGAACTGCCCGCCGAGTACAAGCACGAGCCGGACATGGCTTTGGCAGGCGGCACGGACGGCATGGACATCGTGCGCCGGATCATCGCCGAAGCGCGCAACTGGCTGACCGACGACGGCGTGCTGGTGGTCGAGATCGGCAACGAGCGCGCGAACGTCGAAGCGGCCTTCGGCGGCCTCGATCTGGTCTGGCTGTCGACGAGTGCCGGCGACGACAACGTGTTCCTGATTCAGGCCGCGGATCTGCCGGTGTAACGCTGGATCACTGGATCGCCGGACCGCTTTATTACACGACACGCGCGGCAGACGTTGATTGCCTGCCGCGCGTGTCGAAGCGCCTGGCCGCACACGCCAGCACCGCCCGCCTCTCCCCGGCCGCCCCCCTGCATTCGCGGAATCCCCGAAGAAGCTGGACCGTCACGCCACCCCAACGCACGCACGTTCGGTAAGATGGGCGCGGTCAGCTGCACGCTGCGTCGTCAGGCAGCAGCGGCGGCGCCTTGCCAACCCTTCGCCCGCCTATGGAATTCGACCTGCTTCACATCGGCACGCTGGTCGCCCTCGCCCATATTCTCGGCGTGGTGGCGGCGTGCCACGCGATTCTGTACACCCGCACATCGCAAGGCGCGATCGCGTGGGCCGTGTCGCTAGTCGCCATGCCGTATCTGACGCTGGTGCCGTACCTGTTCCTCGGTCGCAGCAAATTCCAGGGTTACGCCGACGCGCGCCGCATCGAAAACGAGTTGCTGCGCACCCGCGCCCATCCTCAGGTATGGGATACGCAGGCCTCCTCGGCAGGGCTGCCTACCCAGGAACTTGGCGCGAGGCTCGTCCATTCGCTCACGCGCCTGGGTGGCATGCCGTTCCTGCCGGGCAATTCCGTGCGCACGCTGGTCAACGGCGCCGCCACTTTCGAGGCGATCTTCGAAGCGATCGAAGGCGCTCACAATTACGTGATCGTGCAGTTCTTTATCGTGCGTGACGACGCGCTCGGCGAGATGCTTAAAGACGCATTGATCGCGAAAGCGCAGCAAGGCGTGCGCGTCTATTTCCTGTACGACAGCATCGGCAGTTTCGATCTGCCCCATCGCTACGTAGCGGCGCTGCGCGCGGCCGGCGTGGAGACGCACCCGTTCGCCACCAATCGCCGCTTCGTGAACCGCTTGCAGCTGAACTTCCGCAATCACCGCAAGATTGTCTCGGTGGACGGTGAGCGCGCGTTTGTCGGCGGACATAACGTGGGTGTCGAATATCTCGGCAGCAAGCCGCCCCTGTCGCCCTGGCGCGATACGCATATCGAAGTGCGCGGCCCGGCTGTCGCCAGCATTCAATTCGTGTTCACCGAGGACTGGCACTGGGCGACCCAGCAGTTGCCCGAGTTCACCATGCCGGCTTTCCAGCCCGCCGACGAGGGCATGCACTGCCTCGTAGTGCCGAGCGGTCCGGCCGACAAGCAGGAGACCTGCTCGCTCTTCTTCGTCGAAGCGATCAATGCGGCACGCGAGCGGATCTGGATCACCACGCCTTATCTTATCCCCGACGAAGCCGTATTCGCTGCGTTGCGACTGGCCGTGCTACGCGGCGTGGACGTGCGCATTCTGATTCCGTGCCGACGCGATCACCGCGTGGTGTTCGCGGCCTCGAAACTGTATGCGTACGACTCGCTGCGCGCGGGCATCCGCATCTTCCGCTACCAGCCAGGCTTCCTGCATCAGAAGGTCGTGCTGATCGACGGCGCGGCGGCGGCCATCGGCAGCGCCAATCTCGACAACCGCTCGTTCCGCTTGAACTTCGAAATCATGGTGCTGACCGTGGACCGCGGCTTCGCCAAAGATGTCGAAGCGATGCTGCTCAAGGACTTCGCGGAGTCGCTCGAAATCGACCGCACCGAGTACCGCAACGCGAGCGCGCTGCGGCGCGTGTTGATGCACGTGGCGCGGTTGTTCTCGCCGATCCTGTAGCGCCCCTGCTGCTGCGCCACCGGGCCGCACCGGCATCGACATCAGCTCGGGTTTGAGCGCTGGCTCGTGCCCGGCCTCCAACTCCAGCTCACAGTTCCTGTCGAACCTTCGGCCGCGCCGCGCATTACAACTGCTTTTCGATGTCTTCGACAATCGCCTCGGGCTTGGTCAGCGGCGCATAGCGCTTCACCACGTTGCCGTCGCGGCCGATCAGGAACTTGGTGAAGTTCCATTTGATCGCTTCGAGCCCCAGCAAGCCCGGCGCCTCGCCCGTCAGATAGCGGAACAGCGGATGCGCATTGGCGCCGTTCACATCGATCTTGTCGAACATCGGAAAGGTCACGCCGTAATTCTTTTCGCAGAAACTGCCAATCTGCGTGGCGTCACCTGGTTCCTGCTTGCCGAACTGGTTGCACGGAAAACCGAGCACCGCGAGGCCGCGCGCGGCGTACGTGTCATAAACCTTTTGCAGACCCGCGTACTGCGGCGTGAACCCGCATTCGCTCGCCGTATTGACGATCAGCAAGACCTTGCCCTGATAGCGCTCGAGGCTCACTTCCTCGCCGCCAAGCGTACGTGCGGAAAACGAATAAATCGATGTCATGTGCTCTCCCCGTAAAGCCGTCAGTCTATGCCAAAAGCCGCGCGGGTACAGTCGGCCGAATGGCCGATCCTGGCTCTCCGCCCGGTGTCAGCCCCGGCAGTCTAAAATAGCGTTTTTCTTCAGTCGGCCTCTTCGTGATCCGCTTTAACCAGTTCAGCCTCGCGCGCGGCACCAAGCCGCTCTTTGAAAACACCACGTTCACCCTCAATCCCGGCGAGAAGGCCGGCCTGGTGGGGGCGAACGGCGCGGGCAAGTCGACGTTGTTTGCCGTTCTGCTCGGCGAACTGCACGCCGACGGCGGCGATTTCTCCATTCCGCCGAACTGGCAGATCGCCCACGTCGCGCAGGAAACGCCCGCCGCCGATCAAACCGCCCTCGCTTATACGCTCGACGGCGACGCTGCCTTGCGCGCGATCGAAAGGTGCATCGCCGAAGCCTCGGCCGCACATGACGGCGCCGCGGAAGGCGAAGCGCACGCCGCGTTTGCAGACGCCGACGGCTACACCGCGCCGGCCCGCGCCGAGGCGTTGTTACTCGGCCTCGGCTTCACGCTCGAACAAACGCGCGAGCCGGTCAGCAGCTTTTCGGGCGGCTGGCGCATGCGGCTGAATCTGGCGCAGGCGCTGATGTGCCGCTCCGACCTGCTGCTGCTCGACGAACCGACCAATCACCTGGATCTCGACGCGATCGTCTGGCTCGAAGACTGGCTACACCGTTATCCGGGCACCCTGATCGTGATCTCGCACGACCGCGAATTTCTCGATTCGGTCTGCAACGTCACGCTGCATCTGGAGCATCAGCAGATCAGGCGTTATGGCGGCAACTACTCGCAGTTCGAAATCCTGCGCGCG
Source organism: Paraburkholderia sediminicola (assembly GCF_046026675.1). Classification (GTDB taxonomy): domain Bacteria; phylum Pseudomonadota; class Gammaproteobacteria; order Burkholderiales; family Burkholderiaceae; genus Paraburkholderia; species Paraburkholderia sediminicola_F. Next base: position 2,642,644 of record NZ_JAQQEY010000001.1, read on the forward strand.
CAACAGATCGCCTTGCAGCAAAGCGCGTATGAAAAGCAACAGCGCACGGTCGAACATCTGCAGAGCTACATCAACCGTTTCAAAGCGCAGGCCACCAAGGCACGCCAGGCGCAAAGCCGCGTGAAGGCGCTCGAAAAGATGGAGATGATCGCGCCGGCGCATGCGTCCTCGCCGTTCACGTTCGAATTCCGCACGCCCGATTCCGCACCAAATCCGATGATGGTGATGGAAGACGTGCGCTGCGGCTATCGCGGTGAAGATGGCGAAATTCCAATCGTCGACCATGTGATGCTGTCGATCCAGAACGGTCAGCGCATCGGCCTGCTTGGCGCGAACGGCCAGGGCAAATCGACGCTGATCAAGACGCTCGCCGGCACGCTCGAGGCACTCGGCGGCCATGTGCGCGAAGGCCGGGGCCTGCGCATCGGCTACTTCGCGCAGCACCAGCTTGAAACGCTGCGTCCGGACGACACGCCGCTGCAGCATCTGGCGCGTCTCGCACCGGATACGCGCGAACAGGAATTGCGCGACTTCCTCGGCAGTTTCAACTTTTCCGGCGAGATGGCGACCGCGAAGATCGCACCCTTCTCGGGCGGCGAAAAAGCCCGTTTGGCGCTCGCGCTGATCATCTGGCAAAAGCCAAATCTGCTGCTGCTCGACGAGCCGACCAACCACCTGGATCTCGAAACGCGTCACGCGCTGACCATGGCGCTCGCGCAATTCGAGGGCACGCTGATTCTGGTGTCGCACGACCGGCATCTGCTGCGCGCCACCACCGACGTGTTCATGCTGGTGGCCAAACACCGTCTGCAGGAGTTCGACGGCGATCTCGACGACTACCGTGACTGGCTGCTCCAACATGCCGCGGAACAACGGGCGGCGCTCAAGGCGGGCACGGCATCGAACGGCGCGGATAGCGCGAATGGCACGGACAGCGGCGTCAATCGCAAGGAACAACGGCGTCTCGAAGCGGAAACGCGCCAGAAACTCGCGCACCTGAAAAAGCCGCTGCAAAGCCGTATCACCAAGATCGAAAAGGAAATGGACGTGCTCAACGCGGAGAAGGCGAAGCTCGATGCGTTCGTCGTCGATCCGGCCAGTTACGAGCCCGAGCAGAAGAGCAAACTGACGGAGGCGATCCGCCGTCAGGCAGATGTGAACGCGCGCCTCGAAACGCTCGAAGCCGAATGGCTCGAGACTCACGAGGAACTCGAACAAATCGGCTAGCGGCAGGCTGTTCGCGGTCCGCGCCGGCATCGATCGGAGGTAGCCCTTGTCACCCGTGAGCTCATCTGCGCCCTCATCTGATTCTTCAACTGAGTCGTCATCGGTTGCTTCAGCCGCGCCAGCGGTTGCGTCGTCGTCCGCGGCAGCACCTGCTCCGCTGCAGGGGCTGCGCGTGCTGGACCTGACGCGCCTGCTGCCGGGTCCGGTGGCCGCCTTGCGGCTTGCAGAACTCGGCGCCGACGTGCTGAAGATCGAAGCGCCAGGCGCGGGCGACCCCACCCGCACGATGATGCAGTCGTCCGGCGACCGCGTGGCGGGCCGCCCTGGCGCGTTCTACCGGCTGGTAAATCGCGGCAAGCGCGAGACGCGCCTCGACCTCAAATCGGATGCGGGACGCAATGTATTGCGCGCGCTGGCGGCCGAAGCGGATGTGCTGATCGAAAGTTTCCGTCCCGGCGTGATGGAGCGCCTTGGCGTCGGCTACGAAACCCTGCACGCGCTCAATCCGAGGCTGGTGTACTGCGCGATCAGCGGTTACGGCGCCAGCGGTCCGTTTGTCGACCATGCCGGTCACGATCTGAACTACATCGGCTACGCGGGCGTCCTCGATCAGTTGGCGGGCCGCGACGGCGCGCCGATCCTGCCGAATTTCCAGATTGCCGACCTGCTCGGTGGCGCGTTAAGCGCGGTGACGCAGATTCTCGCAGCGCTGTGGCATGTGTCGCGTGGCGGTGAAGGCCGCTTCGTCGACGTATCGATGACGCACGCTACCTATGCGCACAACGTCGTCGCGCAAGTGGCGCTCGCCAATGAGGGCGCCGCGCCCGCGGCTGGCGCCAGTCTGCTGAACGGCGGCGTGCCCTGCTACAACCTGTATCGGACGCTCGACAATCGCTGGCTCGCGGTCGGCGCGCTCGAACTGAAGTTCTGGGAAACGCTGTGCATGGCGCTGGATCGGCCCGAATGGGCGACGCGGCACTGGAGCCTCGGCCAGGCGATCGGCGGCCCGGACGCCGCTGCGCTGACGCAGGAACTGGCCGACCTGATCGTCAAGCGGCCGCTGGAAGAATGGGTGTTGCTGCTGGAATCGCTGGACTGCTGCGTCTCGCCGGTACTGACGCCGGCGGAAGCCGCTCAGCACCCGCTGTTCAACCGCGCGGCGTACGCGGCGATGACCGAAGGCCAGACCGAAAACGATGCATGCGACGATGGTCGCCAGAACGGTTAAGCGCTACTAAGGTTAAACGACGACCAAGCTAAGACTTCCCCAGACAGTCCGGGTGTGGGATCTGCGGCCAGCAGCGATTAACTTTCCATCCAGGCAGCCGGGCCACACGCCACACTCCAGCCGTGCAAAATCTCAGCGCCGCACCGCCGTCTGCCGTGGCAAAACCTGGCGCGGCGTTTTTTCGTCGTCATAGAGGAAATGCTTGCGGCCTTCCACGTGACGGTTGATCGTCGCGCGCACTTCGGCGGCGGTAACATCTTCGGCCACTACCCGGCGCGAAATCTGCCCCGTCGTGTCGATCCACTCGACAATCCGGCAAGCCCCGCCCCAAGGCTGGCGAATCGGCTCGGAGACGCGGCAGCCGCGCACCTGCATGGGCCGCTCGGCCGCGGTTTCATATGACTGTTTCAAGGCGCGATCCTTTTTCGGGCATCAGAAGGGATGCAATACCCTGCCAGCTTAGGAAAAAGGAATGTCGGGTAGGTTACAGCCAATATGGAGATATTTACTGGCCATTACGGACTGACGGGCGCCCGCAGGCGCCGGAACCCCGTCTATTCAAGCGTGCGGACCCGATCGATGGCCTGCTCGATCCGTTCCACCGCAACAACTTGTAAGCCTTCAATCGGCTGTTTCGGTGCATTGGCCTTCGGAATGACCGCGACCGAAAAGCCCAGTTTGGCTGCTTCCTTAAGACGATCCTGACCGCGCGGCGACGGCCGGATTTCGCCGGCGAGGCCCACTTCCCCGAATACGACCAGCCCCTTGGGCAGCGGCTTGTTGCGCATCGAAGAATGGATCGCGAGCAGCACGGCCAGGTCGGCCGCGGGCTCGGTGATCTTCACGCCGCCCACCGCGTTCAGGAACACGTCCTGGTCGAAACAGGCGATGCCGGCGTGCCGGTGCAGCACCGCCAGCAGCATCGCGAGGCGGTTCTGCTCCAGCCCTACTGCAAGGCGCCGTGGATTCGGGGCGTTGGCGGAGTCCACCAGCGCCTGCACTTCGACCAGCAGCGGCCGCGTGCCTTCCTGCGTCACCAGCACGCACGACCCCGGAACCGATTGCTCGTGCTGCGACAAAAACAACGCCGACGGATTGGCAACACCGCGCAAACCGCGCTCGGTCATCGCGAACACGCCGAGTTCGTTGACCGCGCCGAAGCGATTCTTGATCGCGCGCACCAACCGGTACGACGAATGTGTGTCGCCCTCGAAGTAAAGCACCGTATCGACGATGTGCTCGAGCACCCGCGGCCCGGCGAGCGCGCCTTCCTTGGTCACGTGACCGACCATGATGATCGTGGTGCCCGACTGTTTGGCGATGCGCGTCAATTGCGCCGCGCACTCGCGCACCTGCGCGACCGAACCAGGCGCTGAGGTCAGCGCGTCGGAATAAACGGTTTGAATCGAGTCGATCACCGCAACGTCCGGCCGCTGTTCGGCGATAGTCGCCTGAATTTTCTCGAGCTGGATTTCCGCGAGCAGTTGCAATTCGCTCGCCTTCGAGCCAGGCTCCAGCAACGAAAGTCGTTGCGCACGCAACGCAATCTGCGCGGCCGATTCTTCGCCGCTGATATAGAGCGCGCGCTTGTCCGCGGCGATTTCCGCGAGCGACTGCAGCAGCAGCGTCGATTTGCCGATGCCCGGATCGCCGCCGATCAGCACCACGCCGCCCGGCACCAGACCGCCGCCCAGTACACGGTCGAACTCGCTGACGCCGGTCGAAAACCGCGGCACGTCGGACGCGTCGATATCGGCGAGACGCCGCACTGGTGCACTCTTGGCGAGCGACTGGAAGCGATGCGCGGACGGCGCCTCCGCGATTGATTCCACCAGCGTGTTCCACGCATTGCATGACGGGCACTGCCCGGCCCACTTCGGCGATTGGCCGCCACATTCACTGCAGATGTACAACGTCTTCTGTTTAGCCACGCGCCCTTGCCTGTGTTGCTGTTCTTTGGATTGATGCGCTCGCTGCGGTCCTCGCTGAGCAGCTCCAGCTCACCGGGGACCTCACTGCGACCGTCTTTAGGATTGTCTTTGCACCGTCATTGAGACCGCCAGCACCGCGGCCCACGAGCCCGCACGTCAGTGCCGCGCCTTACTCCGCGCGCACCGGCACGCGCGGCGCCACCGCGCACATCAGCTCGTAGCCAATCGTGCCGCACGCCTGCGCGACGTCGTCGATCGGCAGCGACGCGCCCCACAACTCGACACGCGAGCCGACGTTGGCGGTCGGGATTGGCGTCAGGTCGACGGTCAGCATGTCCATCGACACCCGTCCGACGATCCGTGTACGCACGCCGTCGACGATCACTGGCGTGCCTTCCGGCGCGACCCGCGGATAACCGTCCGCGTAACCGCAGGCCACCACACCGATGCGCATCGCCCCGCGCGCCTTGAACGCCGAACCATAGCCGACCGTATGGCCTTCGGTGAGCGTCTGCACGGCGATCAGTTCGGAGGCAAGCGTCATGGCCGGTTGCAAGCCGGTGCTTTGGATCGCGGCCGTCACGCCCGAGGGCGACGCGCCGTACAGGATGATGCCGGGGCGGACCCAATCGAAGTGGGCTTCGGGATGCCACAGCGTCGCCGCCGAATTCGAGAGGCTGCGCGCGCCGGCAATACCTTGCGCGCCGCGCTCAAACGCTTCCATCTGATGGGCGACGCCGCGTTCGCCGTCGGCATCCGAGAAATGGGTCATCAACGTGATCTGGCCGACGCCCTGGCAGGCCCGCGCGCGCTCCCACGCGGAACGGAATTTTTCCACCGTGTAACCGAGGCGGTTCATGCCCGTGTTCATCTTCAGCTGGATATTGACAGGCTTGGACAGGCGCGCCATTTCGAGCATGCGCAGCTGCTCGTCCGAGTGCAGCGCCGTGGTCAGGCTGTAGCGGTCGATCACGTCGATATCGGTCGGACGAAAGAAGCCTTCGAGCAACAGAATCGGGCCGGCCCAGCCCAATTCACGCAACTTCACCGCCTCCTCGAGGTCCAGAAGACCAAAGCCGTCGGTTGCGCGCAAGCCGGGAAACGCACGCGCGAGGCCGTGCCCATAGGCGTTCGCCTTGACGACGGCCCAGATCTTGGATTTTGGTGCGTAGCGCCGGGCGACGGCGAGATTATTGGCGAGTGCGGCAGTGTGAATCGTGGCTGAGAGGGGGCGCGGCATGGGTAATTTTCGTAAAGACGCTTGCGAATCAGGAGCTTACAGGGCGTTTTCAGTGCTCGGCAGCCCGCTGGGCGGTGCGATCAAGGATTCTGCTAGTCCGAATCCAGCTATTTTCATGATATAAAGCCGTGCGCACAACCCATTTCGAACGGTATAAGCCTGGACGCTTTGCACACGGCCGGGGCGGACAGACCGCAGCGAGGACAGCATCGCATCAGATGAAAAAAGGTTTTTACACCATCATGGCCGCGCAGTTTTTTTCGTCGCTGGCCGACAATGCGCTTCTGATCGCTGCTATCGCACTGCTGAAAGATCTTCACGCCCCGAACTGGATGACGCCGCTGCTCAAGTTGTTCTTTGTGCTGTCGTACGTCGTTCTGGCCGCCTTCGTGGGTGCCTTCGCCGACTCCCGGCCGAAGGGACACGTGATGTTCGTCACCAATACCATCAAGGTGGTCGGCTGCATCACGATGCTGGTCGGCGCGCACCCGTTGATCGCCTATGGCATCGTGGGTTTCGGCGCGGCGGCCTACTCGCCCGCCAAATACGGCATTCTTACCGAACTGCTGCCGCCTGACCGGCTGGTCGCGGCGAACGGCTGGATCGAAGGCACCACGGTCGGCTCGATCATTCTCGGCACCGTGCTCGGCGGCGCGCTCATCAGCCCGCACATTGCCGCGCCGATCCTCAGGCACCACATCCCCACCGTCAACACGCCCGCTGAAGCGGCGATGCTGGTGATCATGGCCATCTACGTGATCGCGGCGCTCTTCAATCTGCGCATTCCTGACACCGGCGCGCGCTATCCGAAACAGGAACGCGGCCCGATCAAGCTGGTCACCGATTTCGCCGACTGCTTTCTCGTGTTGTGGCGCGACAAGCTCGGTCAGATCTCACTCGCCGTCACCACGCTTTTTTGGGGCGCCGGCGCGACGCTGCAATTCATCGTGCTGAAGTGGGCCGAGGTGTCGCTGAATATGTCGCTTTCGGAAGCCGCCATTCTGCAAGCCGTGGTTGCGGTCGGCGTGGCAGTCGGCGCGATTTACGCAGCCTCGCGCGTGCCGTTGAAGAAGTCGCTGACGGTACTTCCGGTCGGCATCATGATGGGCATCGCCGTCATGCTGATGGCCTTCTACACACGCGATCTGTTCCCCACTCGTTGGGGTCTGTATTTCGGCCGTGTGCATGTGCCGGGCTATTTGATCGTCGCGTATATCTTCCTGATGATCGTCGGCGGCCTGTCGGGCTTTTTCGTCGTACCGATGAATGCGCTGCTCCAGCATCGCGGCCACGTGCTGCTGTCGGCGGGACACTCGATCGCCGTGCAGAACTTCAACGAAAATCTCTCGGTGCTCGTGATGCTGTGCCTGTACGCCGTGCTGGTGTGGCTCGACGTGCCCGTCACGGCGGTGATCGTGCTATTCGGCACCTTCGTCTGCGTGATGATGTGGTTCGTGATGCGCCGCCACCAGGCGAATCAGCGCGCGTTCGACTCGGTCGCGCTGATCGGCGAAGTCAAGCACTGACCCGCGGCGGGCACCGCGTTTAGTGCCCGCGCCTTCCCCCCTTCCTCGCTTTGCCATGACTCAACCCATTCCCAATGTGCTGACGATCGCCGGTTCCGATTCCGGCGGCGGCGCCGGCATTCAGGCCGATCTGAAGGCCTTCTCGGCGCTCGGCGCTTACGGCGCGAGCGTGATCACCGCGCTCACCGCGCAGAACACGCGCGGCGTCACGGCGATTCATGCGCCGGAGCCCGCCTTCATTACCGCGCAACTCGATGCGGTGTTCGACGACATCCGTATCGATGCCGTGAAAATCGGCATGCTGGCGAATGCGGGAATCGCGCGTGCGGTCGCCGACGCGCTGCGGCGGCACAAGCCGAAGCATGTCGTGCTCGACACGGTGATGATTTCGAAGAGCAATCACGCGCTGTTGCTGCCGGATGCGGTCGCAGCGGTGCGCGACGAGTTGCTGCCGCTGGCCGATCTGCTGACGCCGAATCTGCCGGAAGCCGCGGCCTTGTTGGGCGTGCAAGCTGCCACTGACGAAGCCGGCATGGTCGAACAAGGCGAAGCGTTGCGTGCGCTTGGCGCGCGCGCGGTGCTGATGAAGGGCGGCCATTTGAGCGCGGCGGACAGTCCCGACTGGCTCGTACAGGAAAGCGGCACCCTGCGTTTGGGCGGCCCGCGTGTGCCGGTAAAGAATACGCACGGGACGGGCTGCACACTGTCGTCGGCGATTGCGGCACTGATTCCGCAGCGCGCCGATCTGGCGAGCGCGGTCGCCGACGCCAAGCTGTATCTGACCGGCGCGTTGCAGGCGAGCGATCGGCTGGACGTCGGTAGCGGCGTCGGGCCAGTGCATCATTTTTATCGCTGGTGGTGAGGGGCGAAAGAGCTTTGGCATTGCGGCGGGACTAGCCGCTGCGTTGCACGGCGCTACGCCGCTATTGCTTCCGTGTGCCCTATTGTTCCCGCGAGTTCCCGCGATTCCTACGGCTGCCGCGCGTACGCCTGCGCAAGCTCAGGCCATTCGTTGGGCACGATGAAGCCGCGCGAGCGTTCGATGCGGTTGCCTGCGCTGTCGTCGACGAACGCCGCGACCATGGTCGGTCCATGCAGATGTGAAGTTTGCGCAGCGAGCGTTCGGGCATCGACAAAAGCGAGTTCCACCCCTTCCGCCTCGCCCGGCGTACCCATAGCACCCGGCTCGTACCTTCTCGGCGCAAGCCATTCCAACCGTGGCAGCAAGCGCCACATTTGCGCGTGCGCCGCGGCAAAGTCCGTCCATTCGCTGCGCGTGACCCACCAGCCACGTCCATGCGACGGATCGAGCTCGGCAGGATCAGCCGGCGTCTCGCCAGCACGATAGAACAACCAGCCTTTGATAAACATCTGCGGCGTCCACGGCCCTGCCTGGCCAACGGAGGCGAACTCTTCCCGCGCGCTCAACGGCAGTTGATGATTCAGTACATGCGCGAGCTTCAGATCGAAACGGTCTTTCAGATTCGGGCCGACGTAATCGGCCAGGCGCGCCGCCGACTGCCCGGTTAACTGCGCGCGGCTTTCGCCCGCATGCAGATAGCACTTCACCGCCAGCTCCCAATGCAGCCGCGCGCCCTGCCGCGTCTGCACGAGAAAATCGCATTCACCGAGCGTGACACCGGAGCGCCGCAACGGCACGCCGGCCGCGACCAGCCGCGCCGCCGGTCCGTGTTGCAGGAACCATCCGAGCAGCCATTCGGCGTAGCGACCGAGACGCGTGATACGCGTCTCGGCGAGATCGCGGTGCAGGTCGGCCGGATCGGCATCCAGCGCGCGTAACCAGTCGACGGTTGCGTCAGCTTCCTGCTGCGTGTCGAAAGGACTCGCAAGCGCGCCTACCGGTGGTTGCGCGCGCAACAAATCGGCGCCGAGCAGCAGCCATGCAAGATCGCGCACGGCCGGTTCTCGCAATGTATCGAGCAGCTTCCCGAGGATCGCCGCAGATGTGCCGGGCGCGGCGGCGAAGCGCGCCGCCGGCTCGCTCGCGTCCGTCACTTTGCCGCGTTGGACGGCAGGCCGCCCGCCGCGAGCCATGTGTCGCGCGCGAGGCACAGGTCCGCCCAGGCCTTCGCCTTGTCGGGCAGGCTGCGTAGCAAGTACGCCGGATGATAGGTGACGATGACCGGCACGCCTTCGTATTCGTGCACGCGGCCACGTAGCGACGAAATACTCGCTTCGGTCCTGAGCAGACTTTGCGCGGCGAAGCGGCCGAGCGCGACGATCACTTTCGGCTTGACGAGCGCGACCTGTCGTTGCAAATAAGGCTCGCAACGCGCGACTTCGTCCGGCTCAGGATTGCGGTTACCCGGCGGGCGGCACTTGATTACGTTGGCGATATAGACGTTGCTGTCGCGCGCGAGCGTCAGCGAACGCAGCATATTGTCGAGCAGCTTGCCGGCCTGGCCGACGAACGGCTCGCCCAGGCGATCTTCGTTCTCACCCGGCGCTTCGCCGATCAGCATCCAGTCGCCATTGCGATCGCCGACCCCGAATACCGTATTCGTGCGTTTCTCGCAGAGACGGCAGCGTTCGCAGGCGGCGACCTGCTGGCTCAACGCGTCCCAGTCGAGCGTCTGGATCGATGAGGGCTCGGGCGCCTCGCGGCGCGCTTCAGCGGGAGCGGGAGCAGACTGATTGTCGAACCATGCGAAATTGTCGTCGGGTGGAGCGTCGAACGCCGGCGGCTCAGGTGTACGAGCCTGTTGCGACGGCTGCCGCGCTTCGGCCGGCGCCTGCATGCGCCTCTGCTGTTCCTGCGCCGGCGGAGCAAGGCGCTCGCCCTGCTCTGCAGCGGCTTCGACTGCGCTTTCCTGCGCCGCCGACATCCCGCGACGCACCCACAGCGGCGTGAGCCCGAACTCTTCCAGTACCGATTCATGCAGCGCCATCTGCGCCCTCCGTGGCAAACGAGAAACGCATCACGATGGCGTCCTCCCGGCTGCGATGCCGCGCCGGATAATAGTTTTTGCGCCGGCCGATCGACGCAAAGCCGAAACGCTCGTAAAGCCGGATAGCCCGGTGATTCGACGGCCGGACTTCCAGCAGCAGGCCGTCGAGTTTTTCGGCGCGCGTAATGCGCACCGCTTCACGCAGCAGCGCGAGCCCGGCGCCGACACCTTGCGCAGCGGGCGTCACGCACAAATTGAGCAGATGCATTTCATCGACGACCGGCATCAGCACGCAATAACCGATCAGCGAGCCGGTTACGTGACGCATGCAGATGCCGAAATAGCCGTTACGCAGCGAGTCGCCGAAATTGCCGCGGCTCCAGGGGAATTCGTAGGCGATCTTTTCGATGGCCGCGACCTCGTCCAGATCGGCTTCGGTCATCGGCGACATATAACGGTCCGCCAGCAACACCCCGCTCATTGCCGGCCCTCACCTTGATCCGCTTCATATGCCATCCTGGCAGCTTGCTCGGCCTTGGCGGCTTTTTCGGCGACGCGCTCCGCCGTGGTCTGAGCGACCTTGTCGCGAATGTATTCCGGCGCGGCCTGATCCGCGGGCACGGTGCGGCCGGCGCGAAACGCGCGCAACGCCGCGTGCGCGAGCGGCACAGCATGGGGCAGCGCTTCGCTGTCGACGGTTCGCGCAGCCGCGACAGCGGGCAGCCGCGCACCGAAGGCCGCAGCAGCATTGCCTGCCAGAGTGAAGGGGACATCGGGCAACACGAGACGCTCCGGCGCGTCGAGCGAAGCCGCCTGTAGCGTGCGCCATTCGCCGACAGCCGCATCCCAGGCGTAATCGGCCCAATAGATTTCGTCCATCCGGGCGTCGAGCGCGGCAAGCACGCGGGTAGCCGACGGATCGCGCATTCGTGCGCTTTCAGCGCAGGCGAGCAGCGTGCTGACCGGCACGACCGGCAGGTTCAGGCCGAACGCGAGGCCTTGAGCAACGCCCGTCGCGGTGCGAAGACCCGTGAATGAGCCGGGGCCGGAGCCGAAGGCAATGGCGTGGCAGTCCGCCAGTTTCAGACCGGCTTCATCGAAAAGTTCGCGAATTGCGGGCAAGAGGCGCGTGCTGGAAACTGCGCCAGTTTGCTCGTGGCGCATCCAGATCCGGGGTTCGGCGTTGCCTTGGTCCGCTGTCTGGCTCGCCGCGCCGCCGACGGCGGACAGGAGCGCTACCGAGCAGAATTCGGTCGAGGTATCGAGAGCAAGAAGCACAGTTTGAGTCATGGACCGTATTGTAATCGGCACGGCGCGTGCAGATGCGGTTTTGGGTGTGCCCGCCGGACGGCCATGAATGTTTGGAATAAGCCCTCGGCCCCGCCGCCGCATGCAGTTGTTATGATCATCGGCCCAGCCAGAACCAACCCCGCCAGCGGGCAAAAAACCATCATGACAGACATCAACGCGCAATTCGTCCAGGCCCAGGAAGACGCCAAGCAACTGCCCGAACGTCCGGGCAACCTTACCCTTCTGCGCCTTTATGCCCTCTACAAGCAGGGCATCGATGGCGACGTCCACGGCGACAAACCCGGTTTCACCGATATCGTCGGCAAATACAAGTACGATGCGTGGGCCGCGCTCAAAGGCACCGCGCCAGACGCGGCAAAGCAGCAATACGTCGAGCTGATCGAAGCCCTCAAGAGCGGCACCGCCGCCTGAATCTGACCCCACGGCGACATCCGTCGTCGGACAGCCAGACGGAAGTTTTCCGCCAGGAAACTTCCTAACAGTGGCGCAGTGCAACAAAACCCTATACAATGCTGCCTGCGCTTCACTGCTTTGCCCGGCTTTGCTCTAGCGGCCTTTGCGGCGCAGCGCCTCGTAGCGTTTAGCTCCAATCCAGTTTAGAACCTGTCCCCTCCTGCCTAGCCCCCTACGGGCGATCATGTCCCAGGCTGGCGGCACGCCGTGTTGGCATGTCGCATCCGATACAGCTTCTAACGAAAAGCTCGCCTTTATTGTCGCGAGCTGCCCCCGTTTTTCGATTTGCTCGCTGCTTCTTTGCTCGCTGAATCCGACGACTTGGGTATGCCGATTGGCGCCGACGTTTTAATTCCGTGTGTACCAAGGATTTACCAAGGATTCTCATGACTTCGAGCAATACCCCCAGCAGCCCGTTGAACGCCATCGCCGATCAAGCCCTCGGTTTCGCCGACGCTCCCGCACAAGCTGCAGTTGTTGCTGCCGCTCCGGAAGCTGTCGCCGCAGAAGCCGCAGCGCCGACCGGCCCGTCGTTCGCGTCGCTCGGTCTCTCCGCGGATGTCGTCTCCGCCCTGACCGCCGCTGGCTATCAAAACCCGACTCCGGTTCAGCAACGCGCGATCCCCGCTGGCATCGCCGGCCGCGATCTGATGGTCTCGAGCCCGACCGGTTCGGGCAAGACCGCCGCGTTCATGCTGCCCGCCATCGAACGTTTTTCGCAACTGCAAAAAGCACAAGCCGGCCAGCCGCGTGAAGCGCGTCCGGCTGACGGTGCCCGCACGCGCCGTCCGCAACCGGTGGCCCGTCCGACCATGCTGGTTCTGACGCCGACCCGCGAACTCGCGATGCAGGTCACCACCGCCGCTGCCACGTATGGCAAGCACCTCAAGCGTCTGCGCACCGTCAGCATTCTGGGCGGCGTGGCTTACGGTCAACAACTGATGCTGCTGGCAAAGAACCCGGAAATCCTGGTTGCTACGCCGGGCCGTTTGATCGACCACCTGGAACGCGGCCGTATTGATCTGTCGCAACTGCAGATCCTCGTGCTCGACGAAGCCGACCGCATGCTGGACATGGGCTTCATCGAAGACATCGAAACGATCGTTGCCGCTACGCCGGCTTCGCGTCAAACCATGCTGTTCTCGGCTACGCTCGACGGCAAGATCGGCTCGCTGACCGGCCGCCTGCTGAAGGATCCGGAACGGATCGAGATCGTTCAACGCCTCGAACAACGCACCAACATCGCGCAAACCGTCCACTATGTTGACGACCGCGATCACAAGGATCGTCTGCTCGACCATCTGCTGCGTGACGAGGGCCTCGACCAGGCCATCGTCTTCACGGCAACCAAGATGGATGCAGACCAACTGGCTGGCCGTCTGGCCGACGCCGGTTTCGAATCGGCTGCTTTGCACGGCGATCTGCCGCAAGGCGCACGTAACCGCACGATCAAGGCTCTGCGCGAGCGCCGTGTGCGCGTGCTGGTGGCAACGGACGTCGCCGCCCGCGGTATCGACATCCCGGGCATCACGCACGTGTTCAACTACGACCTGCCGAAGTTCGCTGAAGACTACGTGCACCGTATCGGCCGTACCGGCCGTGCTGGCCGCTCGGGTATCGCAGTGAGCCTCGTGCACCACGCGGAACAAGGCGCGCTGAAGCGCATCGAGCGTTTCGTGCGCACCCCGCTGCCGGTCAACGTCGTCGCAGGCTTCGAGCCGCGCAAGTCGGCTCCGTCGGGCAACGGCGGCCGTCCTGGCTTTGGCGGCCGTGGCCGTCCGGGCGGTGGCAATAGCGGTGCCGGCCGTCGCTTCGGTAGCGGCAGCGGTGCTGGCAAGCCGGCCGGTAACGGCGGCGGCGCTCGCAGCGGTAGCGGCAATGGTGGCGGCTGGGCCGGAAAGTCGGCTGGCGGCGGCTCGCGTGAAGGCGGCGGCGGCTTTGGCGGCGGTTCGCGTGACGGTGGCTACGGCGCACGCCGCAGCGACGGTCCGCGTACGGCGCGTCGCGGCAGCTAAGCAGCGACTCAACAGTCATCAGGCAAGCGCCTATTTACGTGGCTCGTTCAGTGCGTGAGGCGGCCTGAAAAAGACCCGGACGGCCCCGTGCCGCCCGTCAGTCGAAAGAAACCGGTGCTCAGGCGCCGGTTTTTTTTCGTCCCCGCTTTGGCGGCCTTCGAAATTTCACGATGTGGAAAATTTTTTTGCGTCGTAAAAAATCGTGCTGCAAGGCACAACAGGGCCTATTGCAAGATGGAAAAAGACGTTTCTTAATGCGAAATGCGTGATACAAGCATTTGATTTTTAAGAACAATAAATATTCGAAAAACGCTCCTCGGCGGCTATGGCGCGACGGTCGATTTGCCTAGACTCTTATATAAGACTTCACGAAACGAAACGCCTCAAACGGGCGGCCGCTTCGACGAAGACAAGAGTCACCTATCCATTACAGGCAACCAAGGAGCACACCATGTCGCGCGAACAACAAGCCAAGCAACTCCAACAGCAATGGGAAACCGATCCGCGCTGGAAAGGCGTGAAGCGTACGTACACCGCCGAAGACGTGATCCGTCTGCGCGGCTCGCTGCAAGTGGAGCACACGCTTGCCAAGCGCGGCGCAGAAAAGCTGTGGGAAAGCGTTAACAACGAGCCGTTCGTGAACTCGCTCGGCGCGCTGACCGGCAACCAGGCAATGCAACAGGTGAAGGCCGGCCTGAAGGCGATCTACCTGTCGGGCTGGCAAGTGGCGGGCGATGCGAACGTGGCCGGTGAAATGTACCCGGACCAGTCGCTGTATCCGGCGAACTCGGTGCCGCTCGTCGTGAAGCGCATCAACAATACGCTGACGCGCGCTGACCAGATCCAGTGGTCGGAAGGCAAGAACCCGGGCGACGAAGGCTATATCGACTACTTCGCACCGATCGTGGCCGACGCGGAAGCCGGTTTCGGCGGCGTGCTGAACGCGTTCGAACTGATGAAGGCCATGATCGAAGCCGGCGCCGCAGGCGTGCACTTCGAAGACCAGCTCGCGTCGGTGAAGAAGTGCGGCCACATGGGCGGCAAGGTGCTCGTGCCGACCCGCGAAAACATCGCCAAGCTGACCGCCGCTCGTCTGGCCGCCGACGTCTCCGGCACGTCGACCGTGCTGCTGGCTCGCACCGACGCTGAAGCCGCCGACCTGATCACGTCGGACGTGGATGACAACGACAAGCCGTTCCTGACGGGCGAACGCACGGTGGAAGGTTTCTATCGCACGAAGCCGGGTCTGGACCAGGCGATCTCGCGTGGCCTCGCCTACGCGCCGTACGCCGACATGATCTGGTGCGAAACCGGCAAGCCGGACCTCGAGTTCGCGAAGAAATTCGCCGACGCGATCCACAAGGAATTCCCGGAGCAGCTGCTGTCGTACAACTGCTCGCCGTCGTTCAACTGGAAGAAGAACCTGGACGACGCAACCATTGCCAAGTTCCAGCGCGAACTCGGCGCAATGGGCTACAAGTTCCAGTTCATCACGCTGGCCGGCTTCCACGCGCTGAACTACTCGATGTTCAACCTGGCGCATGGCTATGCCCGCAACCAGATGACCGCCTTCGTCGAAATGCAGCAGGCTGAATTCGCTGCGGCCGAAAAGGGCTTCACCGCGGTCAAGCACCAGCGCGAAGTCGGCACCGGCTACTTCGACGCCGTGACGCAAACGGTCGAGCGCGATGCATCGACGACCGCGCTGCACGGTTCGACGGAAGACGAACAGTTCTTCGACAAGAAGGTCGCTTAAGGTACTTCGCGGTCCGATCGCGGGAACGGCAAGGCAGACGAAAAAGCGGCTCCGTTAGAGGGCCGCTGTCAGGGAGGAGCAGCCGTCAGGGCCGAAGTACGCCGGTCTGCCCTGATGGCTGGGATCTGGGAGAGATGGCAGCAGTGCAGACAAAGCCAGCACAACGCATTGTGCGGCGAACATAGGACGCGCCGGCCTCATCGCCGACGCGTTTTTTTTGCTATGCCGTTTTTGCCCGTGACGGGAATCGCGAGCGAGCGCCTTAGCGGTACACGATGACCGGAATCTTCGTATGCGTCAGGACCCGCTGAGTCTCGCTGCCGATCAGCAGGCTGCCCAGACCGCGCCGCCCATGCGACGCCATGAAAATCACGTCGCAGGCGCCCTGCTCCGCGGCCTCGATGATGCCGAGATACGGCGCGGGATGCACGCTGGTGCGACTGTCGAACGCGACGCCGACGCGGCGCGCGGCCAGTTCCACTTCTCTCAGGTGCACGTGCGCTTCACGCTCGCTGCGCTGCAGAAACTCGACCGGCGGCTCGATCACCACGTCGGAGAACGGCGAGTACGGATATTGCGGCAGACACGCGTAGGCGGTAACGCGAGCGCCGACGGCCTGCGCGAGATCGATGGCGCCGTCTATCGCTTTGCGTGACAGGTCTGAACCATCGGTCGGAACCAGGATGTGCCTGAACATGATGCCCTCCGTCGCCGGCTGCGTGCAGCGCGGCGTCAGCGTCCCACGAGGCGCGGCTTGGAAACCGCTTCAATCGATTGTAGGTCGCAGAAACGCGCTCAAGGCTGTCGTGCGGGTCTGTCCGCATATCGGAAACCCGCTGCGTGGGTCCGCGTGGGAGTCGTGTGTGGCGGTTGAGCAGGACGGCATAAGGGTCGTTGCGCCGGGCCGCTGGATCGCCGGGCCGCAGCCGCAACTCAGCCGCCCTCGCCCCAGTAATCAGGATGGCCGTACGTATGTTTGAGAAAGTCCAGAAACAGCCGGACCCGCAGCGGCAAATGCCGGCGCTGCGGAAAAACCGCATGGATGCCGATCGGCGGCGCGGAGAACTCGTCGAGCACGCTCACCAGCCGGCCAGCCGCGATATCCGTGCCGACCTCCCACCACGAGCGCCATGCGAGCCCGTAACCCTCGAGGCACCACTCGTGCAGCACGGCGCCGTCCGAGCATTCCATCGTGCCGGACACCTTGATCGACACGACCTTGTCGCCCTGCTGGAACATCCAGCCGCGCTGCTGGTTGGCGCTCGCTCCGAGCGCGAGACAGTTGTGATGCGCGAGATCGGCCAGCGTATGCGGCGAACCGCGCCGGCTCAGGTACGACGGCGAAGCCACACACACGCGGCGGTTCTCACCGAGCTTGAGCGACACCAGCGACGAATCGGGCAACTCGCCCAGGCGCACGGCGCAGTCGAAGCCCTCGTTGACGAGATCGACCAGCCGGTCGGACAGGTCGAGCGTAATCGATACATCCGGATGCGCGACCGTGAAGGCCGGCACTAGCGGCGCAACATGCCGGCGCCCAAACCCGGCCGGCGCCGACAGCCGCAAATGGCCGCTCGCCTTCACGCCGCCGGCCGACACGCTGGCCTCGGCGTTCTGCATGTCGTGGATGACGCGCTGGCAGTCTTCGAGAAACGCCGAGCCCTCGAAGGTCAGCGTGATCTTGCGCGTGGTGCGCACCAGCAATTTGACGCCAAGGCGCTCTTCGAGTGCATCGATACGGCGGCCGATGATGGCGGGCGCGACGCCCTCGGCGAGCGCCGCGGCGGACAGGCTGCCCTTGGCCGCTACGGTAACGAAAGTCTCGATCTGCTTGAAACGATCCATGGGGAGCGGAGCCGCGACGCCTCGAAGGATGTCCCCTTGGGGCGTTGTGCAGGAAAGTGGTCGGTGCGCGTCAGATTAGGTGTATGAAAGTAAAAGATCAAGTGATGTTTAGCCTCTTTTTTAGCGTGGAGCATCACTAATACAATCCGTCTTGACCTCTGATAGGAGTGCACGGCAATGTCGGCCACAACGACACCCTTCCCTAAAGCAGTGATTTTTGACGCATACGGCACGCTTTTCGACGTGCATTCGGTGATCGCTGCCGCGGAGCAGATGTTCCCCGGCCACGGCGACGCGCTCTCGCAGTTGTGGCGCCAGAAACAGATCGAATACACGCAGCTGCGTACGCTCGCCGATCCGGCCAGTGCGCCCGGTGCACACTACCGGCCGTTCTGGGACATCACGCTCGACGCCTTGCGCTTCGCCGCCAGGAAACTGCATCTCACGCTGGGCCGTGCGGCAGAGAAGCGCCTGATGGACGAATATGCGTGCCTGTCCGCTTTTCCCGATGCCGTGCCCGCACTACGCCAGTTGCGCGACGCGCCTTCGGCATCTTCTGGGTCCATACCTGCGCCTGCGGGCGGCAAAGCCGGAGCAGGGGCAGGTTCAAGGCCCGGTCTCGCGATCCTCTCGAACGGCAATCCGCAAATGCTCGACATCGCCGTGAAAAGCGCCGGCATGACGCGCCTGTTCGACCATGTCCTATCCGTCGACACGGTACGCGCCTACAAACCGTCGCCCGTGGCCTACACACTCGGCACACAAGCCTTCAGCGCAGAGCCGCGCGAAATCGTCTTCGTGTCGTCGAACGGCTGGGACGTGGCAGGCGCGAGCTGGTTCGGCTTCACAACTTTCTGGCTTAACCGGCAAAACGCACCAGCCGAAGAACTGGGCGTCACGCCGCATGGCGCGGGCGGAGGCATGAACGATCTGCTCGCTTTCCTGAAGTCCCTCGCGTCGTCCGGCCGCAATAGCGGCACGGGCAACACCGGCAATCCAGGTGGCAGCCGCACACGCCACAGCCCTGGCGCATGACGGCTACCACCTGGATCCCGCGACGCAATTCAACCGCATCTCAACATTTGCACCTTTGCAATCTGACCGACCAAGGAGAAACCATGGCGAATCCGCTGTCATCGCAATCATCGCTGTCACTGCCACAGGGCATGGAAATCACGGCTGAGATCAAGCCGGGCTACGAAGCGATCCTCACCCGCGAAGCGCTCGAACTCGTCGCCGCGCTGCATCGCACGTTCGAACCGCGCCGCCAGCAATTGCTGCAGGCGCGTGTGGAGCGCGCCAAACGTCTCGATGCCGGCGAGCGCCCCGACTTCCTCGCCGAAACGAAAAGCGTGCGTGAAGGCGACTGGAAGATCGCGCCGCTGCCACAGGATCTGCAATGCCGCCGCGTGGAAATCACCGGACCGGTCGAGCGCAAGATGATCATCAACGCGCTGAATTCGGGCGCGGATTCGTACATGACCGACTTCGAAGATTCGAATGCGCCGAGCTGGGATAACCAGATTACCGGCCACATCAATCTGAAGGACGCAGTGCGCCGCACGATTTCGCTCGAACAGAACGGCAAGTCGTACACGCTGAACGACGAGATCGCCACGCTGATCGTGCGTCCGCGCGGCTGGCATCTGGACGAAAAGCATGTGACGGTGGACGGCAAGCGCGTGTCCGGCGGCATCTTCGATTTCGCGCTCTTCATGGTTCACAATGCGAAGGAACAGGTTGCGCGCGGCACGGCGCCCTACTTCTATTTGCCGAAGATGGAGAGCCATCTGGAAGCGCGTCTGTGGAACGACATCTTCCTCGCCGCACAGGAAGCCGTCGGCGTGCCGCGCGGTACGATTCGCGCCACCGTGCTGATCGAAACGATCGTTGCCGCATTCGAAATGGACGAGATCCTGTACGAGCTGCGCGAACACAGCTCGGGTCTGAACGCCGGCCGTTGGGACTACATCTTCTCAGCGATCAAGAAGTTCAAGAACGACCGCGATTTCTGTCTCGCCGACCGCTCGCAGATCACGATGACCTCGCCGTTCATGCGTGCCTATGCGCTGCTGTTGCTGAAGACCTGCCATCGACGCAACGCGCCGGCAATCGGCGGCATGAGCGCGCTAATTCCGATCAAGAACGATCCGGCAGCAAACGACAAGGCAATGGGTGGTGTGCGCTCTGACAAGGCACGCGATGCCGGCGACGGTTACGACGGTGGCTGGGTCGCGCATCCGGGCCTCGTGCCGATCGCGATGGAAGAATTCGTCAAGGTGCTCGGCGACAAACCGAATCAGATCGGCAAGCAACGCGACGACGTGCTCGTCACGGCGACCGACCTGACGGACTTCCGCCCGGAAGCACCGATCACCGAAGGCGGTCTGCGCAACAACATCAACGTCGGCATTCACTATCTGGGTTCGTGGCTCGCAGGTAATGGCTGCGTGCCGATTCACAACCTGATGGAAGACGCCGCCACCGCGGAGATCTCGCGCTCGCAAGTGTGGCAATGGATTCGCTCGCCGAAGGGCAAGCTCGACGACGGCCGCAAGGTCACGGCCGAACTGGTGCGCGAACTGTCGGCGCAGGAGCTCGACAAGGTGAAGCAGGCAGTCGGCGGCGATACGAAGCCGTACGATCGCGCTGCACAAATCTTCGAAGAGATGTCGACGTCGGAGCAGTTCACCGACTTCCTGACGCTGCCGCTGTACGAGGAAATCTGAGGCATCTGTGCCTCATGCATCAGCCTGATTTACCAGCAATAACGACGTCGTACCAGGCCCGCTTTCACCAGCCACGCAAGATGAAAGAGCGGCCGGGGTCGCAAGGCTGACCGACCGGGCGGCCCGACAGGCGTATGCCTGCCGGGCCGTTTTTTTATGTGCTCGTTGTGTGCCGGTTACGCGCTCGTGATGTGCGCGTCATGCATTGGTTATGTTGCGGCGCGCTCGCCGTGGGCCCGCTATACAACCTGTCAACGCGTGCTGCGGTACTCAACCCAATCACCCGATCTGATTTCGGGAAGGCCCTTCGCCGCTTGAGGCGCGACCGGATAGAAGCGGCAGTTCACGACGTTACCGTCTACTTTCACCATCACTTCCCGCGCGAGGAATCGATCTTCGACGCCGGGATAGACGGCTTCGATCTCGTCAAGCACCGCAACCAGTTCATCGTCGATTTCGTAGACGTCGCCCATGACGTCCACGCCCGCTTCGTCGACCACCAGGCCCGGATACAGGCCGAAGTCGAATAGATGGCCGCGCACCGTGGCCGTGCCGAGCAGATTCGGCGCGGCGATCTCGTTGCGCGCCGCAGCCTCTCTCAGGTCGTTCACTTCACCGGCCCGCAACGTGCCGTATACAAAAACGGTCTGCATCGTCGTTTGTTCTCCTTGATGATGAGTTCGGCTTGCCCCGGCTGTTGCCGGGAGTTCAGTTCAGCGGCGCGCTCGCCACCAGCACGCCGTCGATATCCACATAGATCCATTCGCCCGGACGTACCAGCGCGCCCGGCAATTGCACCGGCACGTCGCGCTTGCCGGCGCCGAGCTTCTGGCCACGCCGTGGGCAGGTCGTCAGTGCGGCCACGCCGA
This sequence comes from Paraburkholderia sediminicola, assembly GCF_046026675.1. Lineage (GTDB taxonomy): Bacteria > Pseudomonadota > Gammaproteobacteria > Burkholderiales > Burkholderiaceae > Paraburkholderia > Paraburkholderia sediminicola_F. The sequence continues at coordinate 2,663,683 of NZ_JAQQEY010000001.1, forward strand.
CATTGACTTCATTGAGCTCCAGCGCGTCGCGCACGCAGCCGTTCAACACGATGCCAGCCCAGCCATTCTGTTCAGCGATTTGCGCAAGGTTGCCGCCCACCAGCGCGCAACGCAGACTGCCACCGCCGTCAACCACCAGCACCCGGCCGGCGCCCTTCTCCTCGAGCGTGGCGCGGACGAGTGCGTTGTCTTCGAACACCTTTAGCGTTACCGCCTCACCACTGAAACACTCGGCGCGGCTGAAGAGATGAAAGACTGGTTCGAGCACGCGCAGCGTGCCCAGCGCCAGTTGGTCCTCGTGTGCGTCGCACAAGTCGGCGGTTGCAAAGCTCATGACCTTCTCCTCGGGATCCGTGCAATCGGGACATTATGCAACGTTGACTCCGACGTAACACCTACAATGAGAGGCTCGCGGTGGTTTTGGGTCTGGGCCTTTGGGTCCGCGCTCTCTGGTCCGCGCTTGATGGCTCTGTGCGTGAGCGCTCCCTGCTTGCGGGTTGCGCGCATACACCCACTGCGTTTTTTGCGTTCCATCCATTGGATCGATCTTCAACATGAATTCGCCCACTGACTCAGTCCTGTCGAGCCAGGTCCACTTCGCCGACATCCCGCCCGAATTCCAGCCGACGCAAACGCATCCGATCCGCGTGCGCTCGCGGCTAATGCCCTCGGGCTGGCGTATCGCGCGACACACGCATGCATGGGCGCAGGTGGCCTATGCATCGCGCGGCGTACTGCGGGTCGCAACGACCGGTACGACATGGATGGTGCCGCCATCCCGGGCGATCTGGGTGCCACCGCACGTGACGCACGAAGTGGTCGCAGTCGAAGATGCCTTTCTGCGCACGCTCTACATCACCGAAAGCACCGTCCCGGCCGGACTGGATACGCCGCGCGTGGTCGAAGTATCGGATCTGCTACGCGAGGTCATCGCCGCGCTCGACACGCCCGGCATTTCGGCGACACGCGAACAGTTGCTAGGCGCGCTTGCACTTGATGAACTGACGCGTTCGGAACCACTGCCGCTGTCCGTGCCGATGCCCAACGAGAAGCGTTTGCGCGCGTTGTGCGAGGCTGTGATCGCAGACCCAACGCATGGCGAGTCGCTCGAACAGTGGGCATCGAGCGTGGGGGCGAGTACGCGCACGATTGCGCGGCTGTTTCGTCAGGAGTTGGGCGTGAGCTTTTCGCAATGGCGTCAGCAGGCGATTCTCGCGCGCGCGATTCCGCTGTTGAGCCAGGGGCGGCCGCTTTCACATGTGGCGCAAGAGTTGGGGTATCAGAGCCAGAGTGCGTTCTCGGCGATGTTCCGGCGGGCATTCGGTGAAAGCCCACGGGCGTTCATCGAGCGTGGCGCTGAACATCGTATAGAGAGCGGGGATCGCGGCGATACCGAGGCGGACGAAGAGACCGCGCACAAGTGCCGGCGTAAAGCGTAACCGCCAGCCACTCGCCGCACTGCGTCAAACACGCCGCGCCAGATGACGAATCGCCCCGAGTTGCGCCAGACGCGGCCCAGCCAGCTTGTACCCCTTGCGTTGGTACAGCCGCGCGGCAGGATTGTCGACGAACACCCGCAACTGCAACTCACGCAGCCCGCGCTCGCGCGCCCATTGATGCGACATATCGAGCAGATACGTGCCGGCGCCGAGACGCCGATGCCCTTCGGCAATCTGCACGTCGCGGATATGCAGCGAATCGCCTTCCTGGGTGATGCGCAGCACACCGATCGGCGTGCCGTCCACTTCGAGAATGAAATTCTCCGACTCGCGCCAACTGCCGAGAAACAGATCGCCACGCCACACCAGATGGTGCCGGCGATAGTAGCCGCCCATGTTATTGCGAGTCAGCGCCTCGGCGAACTCGAAATCGTCCATGCTGGCCGGGCGCAGATGAAACGGTGACGGAGCTTCGGTTGGATCGAACATGGTGGAACGACGAAGATGAGTCGGGTCAACGGTAAAACAGGCCGCGCGCGCTGGCAATGGCTGTTTGTCCCGAGCATACCCGGACGATACCCAAGCGGACCGGCTGCGGACATAAAAAAAGCCCACTTCTTTCGAAGTGGGCTTCTTAAAAATCTGGCGGAGCGGACGGGACTCGAACCCGCGACCCCCGGCGTGACAGGCCGGTATTCTAACCAACTGAACTACCGCTCCAGATTTTTGCACCGTGGCTTGTGAGCCTGGCTCATTCACCACCTGCACCGCTCATATTGCTCACTTATTCTGCGCAATGAACGACGCCGATGTTGCTGGCGTCCCCTAGGGGATTCGAACCCCTGTACTCACCGTGAAAGGGTGATGTCCTAGGCCTCTAGACGAAGGGGACAACGTACTGCTTACACCTTTAATGAAAAAGCCCGTTCAGGTTTGTATGAACGGGCTTTGTCTGGCGGAGTGGACGGGACTCGAACCCGCGACCCCCGGCGTGACAGGCCGGTATTCTAACCAACTGAACTACCACTCCAGTTTGCCTATCATGACTTGCGAGCGTTGGTTTTTTCTCTGCAAGCTGCGCTGCTTTACTACTACCAAGCGACGCTGATGTTTGGCGTCCCCTAGGGGATTCGAACCCCTGTACTCACCGTGAAAGGGTGATGTCCTAGGCCTCTAGACGAAGGGGACATAATCTTTTCAGATCTGTCTTTATCTTGCTGCTAACTCACTTTAACTTTCGGCTAATTTCGTTTCGTCAGCAGCAAAGACCGATATTCTAACTACGTTACGGCTGCTTGTGAAGTCTTTTTTGCTACAAGCTCCAGACTTCGGAACGACTTCACTCTGCTCTGATGGTGGAGGTAAGCGGGATCGAACCGCTGACCTCTTGCATGCCATGCAAGCGCTCTCCCAGCTGAGCTATACCCCCCTTGCAGAACAGAAACGAGATTTTAGAGGCCAATTTGCGCTTTGTAAATACCCTTTGCGCAATTGCATGCGACTTTTTTCGCAAGTCGCATGCAAACCCTCTCAATGCGAACGCGAACGCGCTTAAGCCAACGCTTTTTCGATACGGCCCACGACAACATCGCGGCCAAACAGCATCAGCACGCTGTCAATCGACGGCGTATGCGTGGTGCCTGCCACCAGCAGACGAACCGGCATGGCCAGTTGCGGCATCTTCAGCTTGTGTGTGCCAAGCGTTGCCTTCAACGCCGCAGCGATCGCTTCCTTGGTCCATTCGACCGTTTTGAGCGTTGCAGCCAGATCGGCAAGTGCCGGACGCACGACATCCGTGACGTGCTGCGCAAGCGCCTCGGCTTCAGGCGCCGGCGTGCGATAGAACATCGCCGCGTTCTCGGCGATTTCCTTGACCGTCGACGCACGGTCCTTCAGCAAGCCCACCACCGAAGTCAGATCGGCGCCCTGCGCAATAGCTGCTTCGTCGATACCCAACCCGGCGAAGAAAGGCTTTGCGAGCTCGGCAAGGCGCGCATTGTCCGCTTCCTTGATGTAGTGGGCGTTGAGCCAGTTCAGCTTGTCGTGGTCGTACTGAGCCGGCGACTTGCCCAGATGCTCCAGATCGAACCATTCGACGAACTGCTCACGCGTAAAAATCTCCGCGTCGCCATGCGACCAGCCCAGACGCGCCAGATAGTTGACCACCGCTTCCGGCAAAAAGCCTGCGTCGCGATAACCCATCACGCTCATCGCGCCGTGACGCTTGCTCATCTTCTCGCCCTGCTCGTTCAGCACGGTCGGCAAGTGCGCGTAAACCGGCGGCTCGGCGCCCAGCGCACGCAGAATGTTGATCTGACGCGGCGTGTTATTCACGTGATCGTCGCCGCGAATCACGTGCGTGATGCGCATGTCCAGATCGTCCACCACCACGCAGAAGTTGTAGGTCGGCGTGCCGTCCGGGCGCGCGATCACGAGGTCGTCGAGTTCTTCGTTCGAGATCTCGATGCGGCCTTTCACAGCGTCCTCCCATGCAACCACGCCGGAGAGCGGATTGCGGAAGCGCAGCACGGGCTGCACGCCGGCCGGCGGCTCCGGCAAGACCTTACCGGGTTCCGGACGCCACGTGCCGTCATAGCGCGGCTTTTCGCCGGCCTCGCGTTGACGTTCACGCAATGCGTCCAGCTCTTCCGTCGACATGTAGCACGGGTACACGAGCCCCGCGTCCTGCATCTGCTTGAGCACTTCGCGATAACGGTCCATGCGCTGCATCTGGTAGAACGGGCCCTCGTCGATATCGAGGCCGAGCCATTCCATCCCTTCGAGAATGGCGTCGACCGCTTCGGTACTGGAACGCTCGACGTCGGTGTCCTCGATCCGCAGCACGAAGGTCCCTTTCATCTTGCGCGCGAACGCCCACGGATAAAGCGCGGAGCGAATGTTGCCGAGGTGGATGAAGCCGGTGGGACTCGGTGCGAAACGGGTACGGACGGAGGTGGTCATTAGCGGTTACTCGGAAGACAGGCGCCGGCGCCGTGGCGAACATTGCCAGTGAAGCGCGGCAGCGGACCGCGTCCATGCAGCAGAAAGCTGCCTTGCACAGACACGAAGGAAATAAATGCGAGAGGCGAATTATACCTTCCGAACACGTGGCGCCTGCCCTCGTCCGAATGGCCATTGGCAGCGCACAAGACGCGCGAGCAGCGCGCCTCGGGAGGCCTGCACATTTCCTCTGCAACGTTTCATTACCGGACCGGCGCGTGCCCGGAGCTTTGATTTATGATGTGCGCGCGCTGCGGGTGGGGATAGAACCACAGCGCATGGAATCGCCACCGGCCATTCCGTCCGTTTGACTATCCGCCTGATCGCGGCATCGGTTGCGCCGATCGCGCCGCCCCTGCCGTTGCTGGAGAACCCGTTGAAACCGTCATCCCCTCGCCTTGCCCGTCGCAACTTCTCGTTGGCGGCCGCCTCCGCGGTGCTCGCTGCCTGCACCACGACCGGCGGCAGCAAGACCGATAGCACGCCGGTCGCCACCGCGCCCACCGTCAACCCGCCGCCACTCGACAAACCGCAGCGGCCGATCCGCGTCGGGCTCGCGCTAGGCGGTGGCGCCGCGCGCGGCTTCGCGCACATCGGCGTGATCAAGGCACTCGAGGCGCGCAATATCCAGGTCGACCTTGTGGCCGGCACCAGCGCGGGCTCGGTGGTCGGTGCGTTATACGCCTCCGGGATGAACGGCTTTGCGCTGAACAAGCTCGCACTGACCATGGACGAAGCGTCGATCAGCGACTGGGCGATGCCGTTTCGCACGCGCGGCTTTCTGCAAGGCGTAGCGCTGCAGAACTACCTGAATACGACGCTCAACAACCGTCCGATCGAGAAGATGGTCAAGCCGCTCGGCGTGGTCGCCACCGACCTGAAGACCGGCCAGCCGATCCTGTTCCAGCGCGGCAACACCGGCATTGCGGTGCGCGCATCATGCAGCGTGCCGTCGATTTTCGAACCGGTGAAGATCGGCGGTCACGAGTATGTGGACGGCGGCCTCGTGAGTCCGGTGCCCGCCTCGTTTGCGCGCAAGATGGGCGCGGATTTTGTGATTGCCGTGGACATCTCGCAGCGCCCGGAAAGCGGCCTCACTGCCAGCTCGTTCGACGTGCTCATGCAGACTTTCACCATCATGGGCCAGACGATCAAGGCTTATGAACTCGACAAGTACGCCGACATCGTGATCCGGCCGAATCTGGCCGCGATGAGCGGCAGCGATTTCTCACAGCGCAACGCAGCGATCCTGGCTGGCGAGGAAGCCGTGGCGAAGATGATGCCCGAGTTGCAACGTAAGATGGCCGCAAGCCGCGCCGCGGTGTAACCCGGCAGGATCGCGCCGGTTATACCGGCCGGCGCGCGGCAGCGGCAGCTGCAGTCGCCGTCACGCACGCACGCAGCGCCGATCCAACCCGGCGTACCGCGCGGAAGATCTCGTGCCACATTCATCGGTAAGCGCCCAAACGCAAAAAGCCTGCTTCAACCGAAGCAGGCTTTTTTGTCGCACCAAAACCGCCGGTGCGGGCTGAATCAGTTACTGATTACCGCCGATCGACGCATTCACGCGCTTGCGCAGATCTTCACCTTCCTGATAGGACGTCTCGATCCGGCGTGCACCAGTAAAGCGCTTTTCCCAATAACCGCTATCCATATCGTCGACGCGGATCGTGCTGCCCGTGGAAGGCGAATGCACAAACTTGTTGTCGCCGATGTAGATGCCGACGTGCGAGAACGTGCGGCGCATCGTGTTGAAGAACACCAGATCACCCGGCTTCAGATCGCTGACGCGAACTTTTTCGCCGACACGGCTCATTTCCTCGGCGCGGCGCGGCAGCGCCATACCGAGCGTGTCCTGGAACACATAGCGCACGAAGCCGCTGCAATCGAGCCCCGAATCGGGCGTATTACCACCCCAACGGTAGCGAACGCCGATCATGTTCAGCGCGCCGACCACCACGTCGCCCGCTTTGCCGGCCATGCCGGACAGGAACGATTTGGCGCCGCCGTCGCTGTCAGGAGCGGCCGATTGCGAATTGAGGGGGGACAAAGAATTCGACCCGCTGGGGGTCGAAAATGAGGCATTCTGATTAAAACCGCTTACTTCGTCGGCGAACGCGCCGGGAGCTGCTGCCATCAAGACGCCAATGAACATCCCGGCGACGACGCGCGTGCAAGCCTGGGTTAGGTTTCTGTGCTGCATTGGTCGGTATTTTTTGCCTAAAAATCAGTGGGCTACGGAAAAAAGTTTGGTCGATACTAGCCAGTAAGTATTCACGTGTCAAAACAAATAGAAAAATACAATCGAGACACGCACCCAATTGGTGAAAGAGTGCAAAATCAGTGGTCAAGCGCCGCTTTCAGCAGCTTTCGGGTGTAAGGGTGCGCCGGTGTCGCAAAAATCTGCTCAACGTCGCCGCTTTCGACGATCGATCCATTTTGCATGACCGCGACACGATGCGCCATCGCCCCGATCACGGCCAGATCGTGACTGATGAAAACGAAGCCGAGGTTGTACTTCTGTTGCAACCCGGCAAGCAGTTTCAGCACCTGCTGCTGGATCGACACGTCGAGTGCGCTGGTCGGTTCGTCGAGGATCAGGATGCGCGGCTCCAGCACCAGAGCACGCGCGATCGCAATCCGCTGACGCTGGCCGCCGGAGAACTCATGCGGATAGCGGTACAGCACCGTGCGGTCCAAACCGACTTCGCGCAGGACCGATACCACCTTGTCGCGCCGTGCCTCCTGGCCCATTTGCGGCCGGTGCAGCGCGAGCCCTTCGCCGACGATCCGCTCGATGGTTTGCCGCGGCGAAAGTGAACTGAACGGGTCCTGAAAGACAACTTGCATATTCGAGCGTAAGGCGGTCTGTTCAGCGCCGCGATAGCTGCCGAGCGCCCTGCCCTGAAACTCGATCTCGCCGTGCACCGTGCGTTGCAGACCGAGCAGGGCCATTGCGAGCGTCGATTTACCCGAACCCGATTCGCCGACGATCCCCAGTGTCTCGCCCTGGCGCACCGACACGTTCGCATCGGCGACCGCGCGGAAGTGCCCCGAGCGAAACCAGCCGCTCAAGCCAGGCAGCTTCATTTTGAAATCGACCGAGACATCGCGCGCTTCGAGCAGAACCGGCGAAATCGGCAGCACCGGCACCACCGTGCGCTGTGGGCGGCTCGCCAACAGACGCTGCGTGTACGGATGCTGCGGCGACTCGAACACCTGCTCGACCGGCCCGCTTTCCACGAGTACGCCCTGCTCCATCACCGCAATGCGTTGTGCGAAATGGCGCACCAGATTCAGGTCGTGCGTGATAAGCAGCACAGCCATGCCGCGTTTCTCGGCTTCGTCGCGTTGCAGTTCCAGCAGTAACTCGACGATCTGCGCGCGGATCGTGACGTCAAGCGCCGTTGTCGGCTCGTCGGCCAGCAACAGGCGCGGGCGGCACGCGAGCGCCATCGCGATCATCGCGCGCTGCCGCTGACCGCCCGAGAGCTGATGCGGATAGCTGTTCACACGCTTGCCGGGCTCGGCAATGCCCGTGCGCCCCAGCAACGCCACCGCGCGCTTACGCGCCTCGTTCGCCGTGACGCCGTCGTGCACGACGATCGTCTCCGCGATCTGGTCACCGACCGTATAGAGCGGATTGAGGGCCGTCATCGGCTCCTGGAAGATCATCGCGATGTCCGAGCCGCGCATGCCGCGCATCTCCCGTTCGCTTTTCGCAAGCAGATCCTGGCCATCGAAACGGATCGCCCCGCCCACCTGCGCGTCGCTCAACAGACGCAGGATCGAGAGCGCAGTCACGCTCTTGCCCGAGCCCGATTCGCCGACCAGCGCGACCCGCTCGCCGCGTTGAATCGCAAGCGTCACGTCGTTCACCGCGACGGTGTCGCCGAAGGTCACATGCAGACGATCGAGTTCCAGCAGCGGCGGCGCTATAGCCTGTTTTACGTCGTTCACCACCATGGCGCTCACTGGTTGCCTCCTGCGCGCATGGCATCGGAAATGCGGGTGTCCAGCGCGTTGCGCAGGGCATCGCCCATGAACGTCAGCAGCAACAGCATTGCGACCAGCACGCCGAACGTGGACAACGAAATCCACCATGCGTCGAGATTCGCTTTGCCTTGCGCAAGCAGTTCGCCGAGACTCGGGGTCGGCGAAGGCACGCCGAGACCGAGAAAGTCCAGGCTGGTGAGCGCGAGAATCGCGCCGCTCATGCGGAACGGCAGAAACGTGATCACCGGCGTCAGACTGTTGGGCAAGACGTGCCGCCACATGATCTGCCAGTTCGAGAGCCCCATTGCTCGCGCTGCACGCACATAGTCCTGGTGGCGGTTGCGCAGAAACTCCGCGCGTACGTAATCGGACAAGCCGATCCAGCCGAACAGCGACAGCAGCACGATCAGCAGAATGAACCCTGGCTCGAAGATCGACGAGAAAATGATCAATAGGTAAAGCTCCGGCATGGCACTCCAGATTTCGATCAGGCGCTGCCCGATGATATCGATACGTCCTCCGAAGTAACCCTGCACGGCGCCGGCGGCAATCCCAAGCACGGTGCCGATCAAGGTTAGCACCAGCGCGAATTCCACCGACACGCGAAACCCGTACAGAAGACGCGCGAAGAGATCGCGACCACGGTCGTCCGTGCCGAACCAGTTATCGCGCGACGGCGGCGCCGGATTCGGTGCTTTCGAGAAGTAATTCAGCGTGTCGTAGTAGTACCGGTTCGGCGGATACACGGCGAAGTTACCCGGCGTGTCGAAACGATGCTTGATATACGGATCGAGATAATCGGCGGGCGTCGGGAAGTCGCCACCGAAAGTGGTCTCCGCGTAGGTCTTGAACATCGGAAAATACAACTGCCCTTCGTAACGCACCACGAGCGGCTTATCGTTCGACCACAGCGGCCCGGCGAGGCTCGCGGCAAACGCGACGACGAAGATGATCAGACTCCAGTAGCCAAGACGCTGTTGGCGAAAACGCTGCCAGACGCGACGCGCGGGCGTGGGTGATACGAACGCGCGAACCGGTTCGGTGCGCGCCGCCGCATCGGCTGAAAGACGGGCTCGATTCATCAGCGCTCCAGTTGTTCGAATTGGATGCGGGGATCGACCCACACATAGCAGAGATCGGAAATCAGCTTGGTCGCGAGACCAATCAGCGTGAACAGATAGAGCGTCCCGAGCACGACCGGATAGTCGCGCCGCACCACCGATTCGTACGACAGCAGGCCAAGTCCGTCGAGCGAAAACAGCGTCTCGATCAGCAGACTGCCGGTGAAGAACGCACCGATGAACGCCGCCGGGAAGCCGACGATCAACGGGAGCAACGCGTTACGAAACACATGCTTCCACAGCACGCGCTTTTCCGACAAACCTTTGGCGCGCGCGGTCAGCACGTATTGCTTGCGAATTTCGTCGAGGAAGGCGTTTTTCGTCAGCATCGTGACGACCGCGAAACTGCCCACCACCGAGGCCGTGATCGGCAAGGTGATGTGCCACAGATAGTCGACGATCTTGCCGCCAAAACTCAATTGCGCCCAGTTGTCCGAGGTGAGATTGCGCAGCGGGAACAACTGCAGGAAACTGCCGCCGCCGAACAGCACCAGCAACAGCACGCCCAATACAAAGCCCGGAATCGCATAACCGACCAGCACGACGAGGCTCGTCGCGATATCGAAGCGTGAACCGTTGCGCACCGCTTTGGCTATGCCCAACGGCACCGATATCAGATACGTCAGAAAGAACGTCCATAAGCCAATGCTGATCGACACCGGCAACTTCGAAACGATCAGCGACCACACGCTCTGGTGGCGGAAATAGCTCTGACCAAGATCGAACGTCGAGAAGCGTTTGAGCATCAGCACGTAGCGTTCGAGCGGCGGTTTGTCGAAGCCATACAGCACTTTCAGTTGCGCGATCTGCTGCGCGTCGACACCCGTATGCGTGCGCAGGCCGAATGGCGCGCCATTCTCCGCGCCTTTGCGCAGCTCGTGCTGCATCTGCTCGACCGGGCCGCCCGGAACAAACTGGATCACGGCGAAGGTCAGCGTCAGCACGCCGAGCAAGGTCGGGATCATCAACAGCAGGCGTTTGAGGATGTAGCTCCACATGGCGTCGTTTCCGGTGCGAAGGCGGTGAATGAATGGACGCGTTCAGTGCGGCTGTGCTTGCGGCGGTTGCGGCTGTGCATACCACCACATCGACGTGATCCAGCCTTCCGCGCCATAGTACAGAGGCAGCGTCTTCGGCCACGCGAGACCGCGCTTGAACGCCACCCGGTGCGAAGCGCTGTACCACTGCGGAATCACATAGTAGCCATGCATCAGCACGCGGTCGAGCGCGTGCGTCGCGTCGATCAGCTGCTCGCGCGTCTGCGCTTGCACGAGCGCCCTCAGGATTGCGTCGACGGCCGGCGACTTCACCCCGATCACATTGTCCGAACCGTTGGTGTCCGCAGCCTTGCTACCAAAACGGTCGATCTGCTCCGAACCGGGCACCTGCACATCCGCCATGCGGATTGTGGTCGTGTCGAAGTCGAATGCGTCGAGCCGCTTCTGATAGACCGCGAAGTCGGATACGCGAAACGTCGCGGTGATGCCGAGTTTCTGCAGATTACGGATGAGGGTGGCGACGATCGGCTCAAACTGCGCGGACGAGCCGGAATCGTCAAGAATCTCGAACTGGAATGGCTCGCCTTTGGCGTTACGCAAGGCGTCATCGCGATAGGTCCATCCGGCTTGCTGCAACAACGCGCGCGCTTGCAGCAGATTAGCGCGCAGCGAGCCCGGCGGATCGGTGTCCGGCTGCTTCGGCGGCAGACCGAATACGGCCGGATCAAGCTTGGCGCGCCACGGGTCGAGCAGCGCCAACTCGCCTGGCGTTGGCATGCCCTTCGCCTGCAATTCCGTATTGGCGAAGAAGCTGTCGATGCGCGTGTACTGATTGAAGAACAGTTGCCGGTTCAGCCACTGAAAGTCGAGTGCGAGATCGAGCGCCTTGCGCACGCGTACGTCCTGAAACAATGGCCGCCGTGTGTTGAGCACGAAACCTTGCATGCCGGTGCCGTTATGTTGCGGAAATTCGCGTTTGATCAGCTCGCCGCTGTCGAACTTCTTGCCGACGTCGCGCCGCACCCAATTGCGCGCGACGTACTCGACCAGTGCGTCGTACTCGCCGGCCTTGAACGCCTCGAGCCGCGCTGTGCTATCCGAATACAGCTTGTAGACGATCCGATCGAAATTGTTCATGCCGACCCGCACCGGCAACGTCGCGCCCCAATAGTTCGGATCACGTCGGTAAGCAATCGTGCGACCGTTCTCGTACTGATCGATCAGATAGGGCCCGCTGGCGATCGGCTTCTCGAACGCCAACTGGTCAAACGCGATCCGGCTGCCGTCCGGCTTCATCCCCCACTTGCGTGAGAACACCGGCATGCTGCCCACAAGCAGCGGCAACTCGCGATTGCGTTGATGAAACTCGAAGCGGATCGTATGCGGGTCAACGACGACTGCTCGTGTGATCTCGCCAAATATCGACGCGAATTGCGGCGCGGCCTGCGGGCTTTTCAGCGTGTCGAGCGAAAACTTGACGTCCTCCGCAGTGACGGGATCGCCGTTCGAAAAGCGCGCGCGCGGGTTGATGTGAAAAGTGGTCGACAGGCCGTCGGACGCGATCTTGATGTCGTCAGCGAGCAGGCCATAGGCGGAAGCCACTTCGTCGCTGCTGCCGATGGTCAGGCTCTCGAACATCAGGTCGACGCCCGGTGCCGAGTTACCGCGCAGCGTGAACGGATTGAATTTATCGAAGCTGGTGAGCCGGCTCGGATTGGCCAGCACCAGCGTGCCGCCCTTCGGCGCATCCGGGTTGACGTAATCGAAATGCTTGAAATCCGCGGGATATTTCGGTTCGCCGTATTGCGCGATCGCATAGACCGCCTGGGCCTCGGGCGCCGCGAGCAAACCACCGACGAGTGACACGCCGCACAGCGCAACAGCGCACGCCGAGCGCGAGGAGCGCGGCACAACCGGTAGACCGACACGCGATAGCCTGTGAATCACGCTGCACCAAAGTGCACGAGGCGTTCGAACCCATCGCGAGCCAGTTGTCATAGGGGCCTTGTTGGTCAGTAGGCAATTGCGGCGTGAGGGAATTCTACCCAATAAACCCGCGCAATCCGCACATCTCATCTGCAAGACCTTCAAGTGCGTGGCGCGCAGACCTCATTGGGAGAATTCATGGGCTTCCTCGCCGGCAAACGCATCCTGCTGACCGGCTTGCTGTATTGACCCGGCGCTTTTAACTCCGCCCATAGGTTTCACGAGCACAATAAAAAACCGCCCTTTTTGGGGCGGTTTTTTCAACGCGGCAACTGCGTCAACTGCGGCCTTTTGATGGCTTAGTGCCAGCCACGATGATTGTCGTAGTGGTCACGGCCGTAATCGTAGCGGCCCGGGGGATGACGGCGATACCAGTCGTCACGCGCCCAGTAGCGGCGGCCGTCCCAGTAGCGGTCGCCGTGCCAGCCGATCACGATTGCCGGGCCGCCGTAGTACACGGGAGCCGGTTGATAGACGACGGGCGGCGGCGGGGGTGGCGGCGGTGCGTAGACCGGAGCCGGAGCCACGTAGACCGGCGCGGGAATGCCGATGTTGACACCAATGTTGAGGCCGCCGGCCATTGCAGCACCCGACGCAGCCAACCCGAGAACCCCGATCAGAAGTGGAACAAGACGTGCGGACTTCATTGATCACCCTTTTGAAGAATGTGTGTTGTTGGCCGAAATATAGCGCAAGGCAGCCGTCCGCGTATTTCAACTTTGTAATAACTGATGCACAACATCGCACGAGTGGCCGCATCGTTACGTCTCGTTACATTGGACAAAGGTTTGGTGAAAAAGTGGTGGCGGCGTAATCGAGCCGCCTTGTTGTTAGGCGCCCCATCTGTGGGCAAGTTGCTCATCTTTCACCGCCCTCGCCACAGCGTAGCAATTCTGGCCGCCGCTTTCGCACGCGCCTGGCAATCCGGTGGCCGGCTTCACGATCCGCCTTGTGGCTGCGGCAATGACGGCGCACCCAAATCAGTAGGATATCGAAGCATTATTATGATCCGCAGCGGGCCTGACCTGATTGCAAAAACCGTCCGCTCCACCCGCCTCAATCGCCTCTGCCTTCCCGCGCGTTCGCGCTGCCCCCGTATGCAATTCACATCGGATCGCAAAATGTGGGGCATTGCAAAGCGTCGCCCCCGTCCCAGAGACCTCCCCACTTCTCCACCTCGCCGCCACGATCGCCGCGGCCCAACCGCGCTCATTCGCATAGACCGCCAAAACGAACATTGCATGTTCGAAAGAACATTTAAATAAAATTTCGAAGTCACCGGTCGTCCGATCTCATCATCATCAAAACCAGGAAAAAAAGGCCTGATTAAATAGACATTTCAAGAAATTCAATCACTTAAACCATGATTTTCCCTAGTATCCGATCGTCCCACCAGTGATACGATGACTGACACTAAACGAAGATAAATGTTCGAATTCGCGCATGCCTGCCGTCCAGCGGCCAGTCAGCGGACACCTTGGGTACGGAGACAGATTTTGAAAACAATCATTGGTTTGCGCTGGTGGATCATCGCGCTCGTGTGTGCCGGGACGATCGTCAACTATCTGTCGCGCAACGCCCTCGGGGTGATGGCGCCTCAGTTGACGCAGTTGCTGCACATGAGCACCAAACAGTACTCGTACGTAGTCGGTGCGTTCCAGGTCGGCTACACGATCATGCAGCCGGTATGCGGGCTGATCATCGATCTGATCGGCCTGAGGCTTGGCTTTGCGCTGTTCGCCTGCCTTTGGTCGCTGACGGGCGTACTGCACGGTTTCGCGACTGGCTGGCTATCCCTCGCGGCCTTGCGCGGACTCATGGGGTTGACTGAGGCTGTCGCCATTCCGGCAGGCATGAAGGTGGTCGCAGAGTGGTTCCCCAACCGTGAGAAATCCGTGGCGGTGGGCTACTTCAATGCGGGCACGTCGCTCGGTTCGCTGCTCGCCCCGCCTCTCGTCGTCTTCCTGTCGCTGAGATATGGCTGGCAAAGCGCGTTTGCGGTGACCGGTGCGCTCGGCTTCGTGTGGGCTGCCGCCTGGTATGCGCTGTATCGCTCGCCGGCCGATCACGCGCGCATCAGCGCGGCCGAGCGCGAGACGATCGTCAGCGGACAACCCCCGGGCGCGCCGCAACGGCGCAGCATCCGCGAAGTCCTCCGCACGCGCCGATTCTGGGCGATCGCGCAAGCGCGCTTCTTCGCGGAGCCGGCGTGGCAAACGTTCAGCTTCTGGATACCCCTTTACCTCGCGACGCAACGCCACATGGATCTGAAGCAGATCGCGCTGTTTGCGTGGCTGCCGTTTCTTGCCGCCGACCTCGGCGGCCTCTTCGGCGGCTACCTGTCGCCGTTCCTGATGAAGCATTTGCGCATCCCGCTGATCGGGTCGCGTATCGCAGGTGTCGTACTCGGCGCCTTCATGATGATCGGACCGGCGTGTATCGGCCTCGTCGCCTCGCCGTATCAGGCGATCGCGCTCTTCTGCGTGGGCGGCTTCGCGCATCAGATGATTTCGGCGCTCGTCAATACTCTCGCGGCCGACGTATTCGACCCCAGCGAAGTCGGCACCGTCGCCGGGTTTGCCGGGATGTCCGCGTGGATTGGCGGCCTGGGCTTTTCGCTGCTGGTCGGCGCGCTGGCCGATACGATCGGCTACACGCCGCTCTTCGGCGCCCTCGGCGCGTTCGATCTCATCGGCGCCACGCTGCTGATCATTCTGATGCGCGGCGTCAAACGCGACGCCCGTCCGCATCAAGTCGACAACAACGCCAGCCCTGCTGCGTGACCTCACTCGAAGACCCATCATGCGTTCACTGACGAATCTGAAGCACCCGCCGCGTTTTTCACTGTCTTCCCATATCGGCAACCACATCGTTCTCACCACGCAGGAAAACTGCCGGATCGAACTGTTCGTTCTCGCCGAGGACATCATCCGCGTACTCGTGCTGCCGGACGGCGAAACGCACGGTCCGCGGACCTGGTCGCTCGCGCCGGGCGCTGACGACGTTCCGCTCGAAGGCCGCGATCGCCGTGACATGAGCGGCTTCACCCCGCCGCCGTTCGCGCTTTCAAGCGAAGCCGGGCACGTCGTGATCGAAACGGCGCGCATCCGTTTGACGGTCACGCTGAACGGCGGATTCTGCGCGTGGGACATCCTGCACGACTCGAGCTGGCATCGCGTAATGAGCGATCGGAAGACGCAGGCGTACAACTTCGGCTGGTGGGACGAGCGCGTGTACCACTACATCGAGCGCCGTAAGGACGAAATGTATGTGGGCCTGGGCGAGCGCGCCGGTTCACTGAATCGCGCGGATCAGTCCTACGAAATGCGCAATATCGACGCGATGGGTTATAGCGCGCGCACGACCGATCCGCTCTACAAGCACATCCCCTTCTACGTGACGTGGCAGCCGGAAAGCGCCACAGGATTCGGCTTGTTCTACGACACGCTTGCCGACTGCCGCTTCGACATGGGCCGCGAGCTCGACAACTATCACGGGCACTACCGGCACTTTGTCGCCGAGCATGGCGACCTCGACTATTACTTCATCGCGTCGGCGGGCACGCCCTTAGATGCAGTGCGCCGCTTTACGTGGCTGACCGGGCGTCCGGCCTGGATGCCGAAATGGGGACTCGGCTACTCCGGCTCGACAATGAGCTATACCGATGCGCCCGACGCGCAGCAGCGCATGGGCGAATTCATCGATCGATGCAGCGAGCACGACGTGCTGTGCGATTCGTTCCATCTGTCGTCGGGCTATACCTCGATCGGTCCGAAGCGCTACGTGTTCAACTGGAACCACGAGAAGTTTCCGGACATCGATGGCTTCGTACGAGGCTATCTTGAGCACGGCGTGCGTCTGTGCGCGAACATCAAGCCATGCCTGTTGCAGGATCATCCGGCCTTCGACGAAGTGGCACGCACCGGCCTGTTGATCGCGTCGCGCGACGGCGATCCGGCATGGGTGCAGTTCTGGGACGAAGTCGGCGCCTATCTGGACTTCACAAATCCCGCCACCATCGACTGGTGGAAAGCGCGCGTGAAAGACAGCCTGTTGAAACACGGTATCGCCGCAACCTGGAACGACAACAACGAATTCGAAATCTGGTCGCCCGACGCGATTGCCCAGGGCTTCGGCCAACCGTATCCCGCGCGCGAGGCGAAGGTACTGCAAACGCAATTGATGATGCGCGCGTCGCATGAGGCACAGCGCGAATACGCGCCGGACAGTCGGCCGTTCCTCGTGTCCCGCTCAGGCGGCGTCGGCATGCAACGCTATGTGCAAACCTGGTCCGGCGACAACTACACCTCGTGGGAAACACTGCGCTTCAATCTGAAGATGGGCCTCGGACTCGCGATGTCCGGCGTGTCGAACAGCGGTCATGATATCGGCGGATTCTCGGGCCCGGCACCCGGTCCGGAGTTGTTTGTTCGCTGGGTGGCCTTCGGCATCTTCCTGCCGCGTTTTAGCATTCATTCCTGGAATGACGACAGCACGGTCAATGAGCCGTGGATGTATCCCGAAGTCACGCAGCAAGTCGCAGCACTGATCAAACTGCGCTACCGGCTGATTCCCTACCTGTACGAGTTGCTATGGCAATCGCACAGCGCGTACGAGCCGGTACTGCGCCCCATGTTCGCGGAGTTTCCGCACGATCCGCGTTGCCTCGCGGATGGCGACGACATGATGCTGGGCTCGTCGATGCTGGTTGCACCGGTGGTCGAGGCGGGCCAGTCGACGCGCGACGTCTACTTGCCTGCCGGCGCACGTTGGGCGTCGTACTGGAGCGGCGAGCTGTTCGAAGGCGGTCAGACGGTGATCCTGCCTGCCCCATTCGAGCGGCCAGTGACCTTACTGCGCGAAGGCAGTGTAATTCCGCTGAACATCGCCGAACAACACTTCGGCCGTCCCGCCGACGAACGTGCGTTCATCGCCGTGCCGCACGCCGGCGCAGGCATCGCTCGCGGCAGTTGCGTCGAAGACGACGGCGAAAGCGAAGCCTGGCGCACAGGCGCGCAAGGCCGCTGGCACGTCACGATTACAAGCGATGCGAACACGCTGCGCATTTCGGTCGTGCGGGAAGGCTGGGTCCAGCAACCGCAGCAGGAAGTTCGACTGCTCGTGCCAAAGGACGAAGCACGCGCGGCCGTCTGCATCGACGGCACGCTGGTGGCGGACCACACCGCCGACGGCTGGCGATGCCTGACGATTGCCATCACCCACTAACACAGCATGCGTCACGACTTGAAGACCAACGATTTCCCATCCAATCCGGAGACCCGCTAGCCATGAACTCACTGAAGCGCGCGCGTACACGCGCACTCGTCCTCTCGTGCCTGCCGTTTGCGGGCGCCGCGCTATCAACCGGCGCGTCGGCGCAAAGCAGCGTGACGCTGTACGGCGTCGTCGACAACGCGTTCACCTATGCCAGCAACCAGAAGGGACACTCCAACTTCTACATGAGTCAGGGCAACCTGCAGGCGAGCAAATTCGGCCTGCTCGGTGCCGAAGACATTGGCGGCGGCACAAAGGTGATTTTCAGGCTCGAAAGCGGCTTTAACTCGCTGACCGGAGCACAAAGTAGCTCAGGCTTCATTTTCAATCGGCAAGCGTACGTCGGGCTCAACAACGACCGATACGGAACGGTGACACTCGGCCGCCAGTACACGCCCTACTTCCAGATGGTCGGTGCACTCGGACCGACAGGCGTATTGACGGGCGCAACAGGCGCGCATCCGGGCGACCTCGACGCGCTCGACACCACGTTGCGTATCAACAATTCCGTTACCTATCTGTCGCCGAACCTCGCCGGTCTGCAATTCAGCGCACAGTACGGCCTGGGCGGTGTGCCGGGCAGCGTGGCCAACGGCAGCCAGTTCAGCGCAGCGGCTCGCTACGACTACCAGCCGTTTGCGATCGCGGTGGGCTACCTGAAACTGAAAGACATCGCGACGAGCCAGGCACTCGGCAGCTACGCAGTCAACTCGCCGGTGAACAGCGGCTATGCGACAGCACGCAGCGCACAGTTGTTCGCCGCGGCAGCGCGCTACACCCACCAGGACCTAATGGTCGGCGTGAACTACTCGAACGTGCAATACGCGCCGGGCAACGGCTCGTTCTTCACCGGCGAGGGCGTATTCAATACGTACGGCGTGATTTCCACGTACCGGATCACGCCGGCCGTGACGGTCGGCGCCGGCTACAGCTACACGCAGGCGAGCAAAGCGAATGGCATCAGCGATGCCGCGCGCTATCAGCAGGTCTCGCTCGAGCAGACGTACAACCTCTCAGCTCGCACCACGCTATACGCACTGGAGGCGTATCAGCATGCGCGCGGCAAAACCCTGGTCGCGTCGGGCAGCACTGGCACGAGTATCACTGACGCAGTGGCTGTGGTCGGCGACTCGCAGAATACGACGCCGTCGTCGGGTCCGTCGCAATTCGTCGGCATGGTGGGGTTGCGGCACGCGTTTTGAGCGGTGAAGAAAGCCTGCGCAACACGCCGCAGGCTTTCCGACACCTCTGTCATGCCGCGCGCGGCGCTGCTTTCAACAACGACCACAGCAGATAAGGTCCGCCGATCAGCGCGGCCATCAAGCCCGCCGGCATTTCGTTGGGAAACAGCAGCAGGTTGCCGCACCACTGCGCGAGCACCATCAGTACTACGCCTACCGACGCCGCGGCGAGCAATTGTTCCCGCGCGCGGCACACCCCCAATGATCGCGCGATATGCGGCGCCATCAGACCGACGAACGACAACGGTCCGACGATCAACGTCGAGGTAGCCGTGAGCAGCGCGGTCAGCAGCAGCACGGCAAGACGCGCAACGTCGACCCGTACGCCCAGCGAGCGGCTCGTGCCTTCGCCGAGCGACAGCAGTTCCAGCCAGCGAGCCAGCAAGGGCGCCGCACCCAGACCCACCAGCGCGACCACCACCGCAACGGCAGCCGCCAGCGGCTGTACGTAATAGGTCGAGCCGACGACAAAGTTCAGCAGGAGCGCAGCGCGAGCGTCGCCGCTCGCGGTCACCGTGCCGCTGACCGCCTGAAATAGCGCGCCAATGGCAACGCCGATCAGCAGCAATCGCTCCGGCGCGTACATGGCGCGCCGTCCGACCCACAGCAGAAACAGCAGCGTGACGATCGAGCCGGTGAGACACGATGCGAACAGCTCGAGCGGTCCTGGCGCGGCAAACAGGAATACGGCGGCAACGATGCCGAGCGCCCCGCCCGAGCTCACGCCGATCAGGTCGGGACTCGCGATCGGATTGCCGGTCATGCGCTGCACCAGCGTTCCCGCAAGGCCAAGCATCACGCCCGCGGCAATGGCGGCCGCCGTGTGCGGCACGTGCCAGAATGCCAGCGCCCCTAATTGGGCGACGCTGGCGATCCGCCAGCCATCGAGCCCGCGCCCGATCACCATCGATAAGACGACAGCGAGCGCGGCGAGCAAGGCCAATCCCGCGATCAATCGCAGCGGCCGTTTGTGTCTGATCTGTGCCACGCTGTCACGCACGTCCGACCTCAGGTCGGGACGCGATTTGAGTTGCCGCAGCAGCCACAACAGCATCGGTGCGCCGATCAGCGACGTAACGGCGCCCGTTGGAATGAGTTGTGAACCAAACACGCCGCTGATGGCCACTGCCTGCACCATTGCGTCTGTCAACCACAACAGCGCGGCGCCGAGCACAGGCGCCCAGAACAGACGCTGCTGGAAGCGCCGCGCGCCGGCAAGCCGTGCCAGCGTCGGCGCGGCGAGGCCGATGAAACCGATCACGCCGACCGCGCTGACGACGCACGCCGTCAGCGCAACCGCGAGACCCAGCGCCGCGAAACGCGTCCGCATCAACGAGACGCCCAAGCCACGCGCCGTGCTTTCGCCTGCTTCGAAGAGACTCAGCGGACGGCGCAGCAGGAAAACCGCCGCACCCGCGACCACCAGGCGCGCAAACAGTGCGGCGCTGGCGTGCCAGCCTTGCTGGTCCAGTGCGCCGCCGCCCCAGATCATGAGTCCCGCCAACAACTGGAAGTGCGAGATCGCGAGCGCGAGGGTCAGCGAGCCGCAATAGAAACTGACGATCATGCCGGACAGGATCACCGCGAGCGACGCGAGTCGTTGCCGCCATGCCAAGGCGAAGACCAGCAGCATCGCCAGCGCCCCGCCTATGAGCGCGATGAGCTCGCGCTGCGCGGCGATCCACGCCGGCGCCCAGAGGGTCGCGATCGTGAGCGCCAGATAGGCGCCGGGAAAGATGCCGAGCGTCATCGGCTCGGCAAGCGGATTGCGCAGCACCTGTTGCGCAATCGCACCCGCGAGCGCGAGCGCGGCGCCACAGATCAAGGTCATCGCGATGCGCGGCAACGCGCTGTCGTGCACGATCAGCTGACGAAGGTTGCCGGGTTCGGGCGCCACGATCGCGGACCAGAGGCTGGCGCCGGCGAGTTGCGTTTGCAGGACCCAGAGCGTCAACGCGATAGCCGCGAGGACGATGAGCGAGGTCACCGGCACGAGCATATTGCGGGGTGCCGCAGCCGATGCAGCCTGTGCGGGCTGGCCGATTCGCGTATCGCACGTATCGGAACGGCGCTCTTGCTGGCCTGAAGGAGGCAGGTGTTTAGATGACATGGCTGCTTTGCATGGCATTGGCGACAGCGCGGGCAAAACGCTGGACAGAGATCAACGCGCCCGTCGCCGAGACGACCGGTAAGGTCGCCGTTCTTCCGGCTTGCGAGAACGGCAACTGTCGCCACACCGGGTTGCGTTGCAGGCCGGCCATGTTGCCGGGCGCCCCCGAACCGACCCACAGGATGCGCGCTTCGGGCGCCGCCGCGAGACGGTCCAGTTCGACGATGTACGCGGATCCACCCGGGCCGGACCGGTTGCTACCACGCTCCAGCGCGGTCACGGCGGCGTTACGCAGACCCAGCGCCTGCAGGATCTCGTCGAACATGCTGCCGGTGCCGAATACGCGCAGATGACGGTCGTCGACGAGCTGCGCGACATAGACGGCCGGATAGCCACCCGTGGGCGTCGCCGCGTCGAGGGCCGCACGCGACTGGGCGAGCACGCCGGTCGTCGCAGTCAGCAGCGCTTCGGCCTTTGCTTCGACGCCCAGGCGCCGCGCGAGCGTCATCGCTTCGCCGCGCATCGCACGGTAGGGTTGCGGGTCCATCGTGTAAGCGCCGAGTGTCAGCGTCGGCGCGATCCGTTCGAACGAAGCCCGCACGCTTGAGTGCGCGGGCGTGATCAACATCAGATCGGGCCGGAGTTCGTAAAGCAGATCGTAGTTCGGCTGGAACAGCAGTCCCACATCGACAACACCCCGAGGCAGCGGCGGCTTGACGACGCTGCTGACGTACCATGCGGGCGCCGGCACACCGACGGGCGCCACGCCAAGCGAAAGCAGCATTTCCGTCAGATCCCAGTTCAACACGATGATCCGGCGCGGCGCGCGGTTTGCAGCGTCCGGCGCGGCGCCGTGCGCGGCAGCCGTCATCCCCAGCGCGGCGGCCACCACCGCCCGCAGGTACAGGCGGCGTTTCTCCGACACGGGTGCGATCAAGCCGTCGACGCTCATTGCGGAATGCCCACGACCCGGCCGCTGGGATCCCGCAGCACGTTCATCGGCACACCGTAAATGGCCTGCAAGTTCGGCCCGGTCATGATGTCGCCGGGCGTGCCCTGCATCAGGATGCGCCCGTGGCGCAGCGCGACGATGTGGTCGCAAAAGCGCGCAGCCATGTTGATGTCGTGCAGTACGACAACGGCCGCGATACTGCGTTGCACGCAAAGCGTGCGCACCAGATCCAGCACCTCGACCTGATGGGCAATGTCCAGCGCGGACGTCGGTTCGTCGAGCAGCAGACAGCGGCTGTCCTGCGCGATCAGCATGGCCAGCCACACGCGTTGCCGTTCGCCGCCGGACAGGCTGTCCACGAGACGGTCCGCGTAATGCGTGACGTCCGTCATCTGCATGGCCTGTTCCACCTGGCTGCGATCGTCGTCGCCGAATATGCCGAGACTGCCGTGCCACGGGTATCGGCCGAGCGCGACGAGTTCGCGCACCAGCAGACCATCCGTGGACGGGGTGTATTGCGGAAGATGGGCGACACGCTGCGCGAATTCGCGCGGTTTCCACGACGCAATCGGTTTGCCATCGAAACGGATCGAGCCCCCACCCTGCACATGATGGCGCGCAAGCAGACGTATCAGGCTCGTCTTTCCCGACCCGTTGTGACCGATGAGACCTGTCACGCACTCGCGCGAAATCGACAGATCGATGTCATCCAGCAAGCGCGTGCCGCCGATGTCGAACCGGACCTGGTCCAGTTCGAAAAGTGGCGGCACGGCGGCGGATCCGGTAGCGGACAAACTGGTATTGACCATGGAATTCTGGCTATACCCGCGGCCGGCGGCCGCGGGAAACAAAGTGGACGTATCAGGCGCGCGCCGGGGCGCGGGCGGGCAGCGGATCGGCGCCATGCGCATGGAAGGGATCGGCAGGCTGTGCACCGCCTGCGCCCTCTTCGATCACCTGACCAAAATCGAGCTTGATATAGCGGTCCGCGAGATGGAAATAGCGGTCGTCGTGCGTAATGACCACCACCGTCTTGCCTTTCGCCTTCAGCTCCGGCAACAGCCGTCGATAGAACACATCCTTGAAGAGCGGGTCCTGATCAGCGGCCCATTCGTCGAACAGATAGAACGGCCGGTCCTCGAGATAGGACACAAGCAACGCGAGACGTTTGCGCTGGCCTTGCGACAGTTCGAGCGTCGAGAACACGCCATTCTCGATCTTGACCTTGTGAGCGAGTTGCAGATCTTCGAGCAGCGCATGCACGGCCGCGTCGACGTTATCGAGCCGGATACCGAGCAGCGTGTCGAACAGAAAGAAGTCGCTGAAAACGACAGAAAAGTGCTGGCGGTAGGCGTCACGCCGCGCTTCGTCGACTTCCTTGCCATTGAGCAGAATCCGTCCGCTTTCGGGCGTGTAGAGTCCGACGAGCATCTTCGCAAGGGTCGTCTTGCCGCTGCCGTTGCCGCCGATCAGGTAGACGAGCTCGCCGGGACGGAAACTCAGATTGACCGGCCCGAGCGTAAACACGTCGTTCTCTTTTTCACGGAAGTACCGATGCGTGACGCCTTCGAGCACGATGCTCTCGAACGCCGTGGCTTGCGGCGCGGCGACCGTTTGCTCGATGGGCAGCTCCGCGTTCACCTGCTCGACGCGTTCGAGCGCCACGCGCGCCGTGCTGAGATTCGGAATCGCGGAAAGCAGGCCTTCGATCGGCATGATCATGTACAGGAAGATCATCGCGTAACCGGACATCACATGCGGCGTGACGGGCAGATAACGCGTCAGAACGAACAGCACGCAGCCAATGAACGCAAAGAAGATGAAGCTGCCCCAACTCGCTGCGGCCGCATAGAGCACGTAGCCGCGGGTGCGCTGTACGCGCACGGCCTCGACATTGGTCGCCAGCGTCTCGTCGATGAACTCGCGCATCCGCGCCCCATGCAGCTTCAGTTCCTTGGCGCCGTCGAACAGCGCACGGAAATGACGCACCAGCGCATCTTCCCGGCGGCGCGAACTGCGCAGATGGAACATGCCACGCGTATTGGCCACGTGAAAACCCGCTGAACCGATCAGCACCGTGACGGCGGCGAATACCAGAACCTGCCACGACAGCAAGCCAAGGTAAACGAGACACCCTGCAATCACCGCACCGTTCATCACGAACCCTGGCAGACCGACGAACAGCACGACGATGGCATCCAGATCCTGCGTCAGCACCCCTAGCGAACGCGCCGATCCCTGGCGTTCGACGTAGGCAAAGGGCGCGGCCGCAATGCGATTGATGGTTTTCATGCGCAGACTCGCCTTGGCGTTCTGCCCAAGACTCATGAAGAGCGTCTGCGAAGCGGTCCGCGTGATGAGCACGACGACACCAATCATGAGAAAACGCAAACCGAGTTCGACCAGCTGTTCGCGCGAAGCAGACAGCGCCTGGTTGATGAGCGCGACCATCGCCGCGTTTCCGAACCCGCTAACAAGGCTCATACCGATTGCCAGCAACAAGCGCTGACGTGAACCCTTAACCAGAAACCAGAGAGTGTGCATAGAGATCGAGTGGAGTCTTTTCTTGAGACGTGGTCAGTCTTGTGGCGCGGGAATAGTCAGCGTGACACGCTGCGATCTGGCTTCTTCGCGTTCGATATCGGCTTGATCGAACGGCGCGTTCCGCCATGTCTTGCGTGCGTAGTCGAGTGTGCCTTCAGCGCTCGCAGGCGATGCGGGATCGTCAGACTCCGACGGCGCGAGCAAGGTCTTTGCGATCACGCGCGACTTCGGCCCGAAGCTGACGATCTGCATATAGCTGTTGCCGATTGCCGCGCCATCCATCGAGGCAGGTTCGTCTTTACCCGCCCCCACGCGCTCAATCGGACAGGCCGACACAAAGTAACCGCTTTCGCTACAGCCGCCGAACAGGGCGACGCGTTTGCCATTACGCGACGTGTAGAGCGACGCGCCGGTCGGCGCATCGACTGCGAGGCCCGCGCGTTGCAACGCCAGCACCGCGGCGCCCAACGCCTCTGCGACACGCGGATCGTCCGCACGCAGCCGGTCAGGCGTCGACAACGGTGCGGACATCGAAAACGGTATGGCATAGCGCTGATCGACCGGGATCGCCTCGATACGCGACCAGAACGCCTCCCACAGCACCGCACCGCGCGAGTCTGTTTCGGCATTCATTGGCCAGGCTCGCAGTGTCTTGCACGCCGCGGCTAGATGGACCGTCTGCGGCGCTGCCAAAGCCGCGCCGTCGGATCGATCCTTGTCGACCTGCACGACGGGGTCCGGGTCCGGACCCGCGCACACACTTTGCAAAACCTGCGGCAGAAAACGTTCAGCGGTCAGCGTGCGGGTATCGAGCACGCGTGTGCCCAACGCCGTGAGCGTGCGCTGGCCGGCCGGCAAGGCCATCCATGAACGGGCAATTTCGTGTCCGAGTTGCGCGCGTAGCGACAACGCCGCGTGGGGCTCGCCCGCCACACGCGGATAACCGGAAAGCGGCTGCTGCGGGTTGGCGAGACCGTAGCTGTTGTTCATGTTCGCCACGTAGTCGGTGCGCAGCAACGACGGCATGTCGTCAACCGGCAACGCCCCCGCGCGAACCGCGCCCTTGCTCATCGGCCACTGGCAGGCCGAGCGCGAACCGTCGAGGAAAGGCACGCCCGGTAATTTGGCGTCGAACGCCGCGCCGAGCGGTTTCGCCGTGCAGGTTGCGGCGAACGCGTCGTCGACGTTGGGCATCGAGCCGATGTCGGCGAACCACGCGCGTGGGTCGTCGCGGCCGATCGCCACGGTATTGACCCACGGCGTTGCGGCGAGGCGCTTTTGCGTGGCGATGAATTCATCGAGCGACGACGCCTGCCCCCAGCGAAGAAAGTTTTCGAAGATCGCGTAGTTGTCGGCATTCGAATCACGAACCGCGAACGCCTGCGTGCCGTTCCAGGCGAGCGCTGGCGACATGGCGTGCAGATCGACCACGGGACCGAAGCGCGAGCGATAGAACGTGCGCGTGATGGGCTGCGATGTACCGTCGGTCTGCTTTACCTCAACGGTGATTTGCTGCTGCGTCATCGGCTCTTCACGCCCATCGATCCGATAGACCGTCGGCTTGCCGGGCACGAGCGACAACTGGAATAGCCCAAACCGGCGGGCGCTGGACACTGTATGCGTCCAGGCCACGTTGCGGTTGTAGCCGATCATCACGACGGGCACACCCAGAAAAGAAACGCCGCTCACGTCGAGCTGGCCCGGCAGCGTGAGCTGCGCCTGATAGAAGCGGTCCGGCCCTTGCCAGAACCAGTGAGGATTGCCGAACAGCACGCTTTGCCCGCTGCCCGTCACGTTCGCGCCGAAAGCGAGCGCATTGCTGCCGGCATCGCGTACGCCGCCCGCCTGCAGATACGTATTGCCGAGTTCGGTGCCGAGACTCGCAACGCGTTGCGGCACCGCCTGCCCGAGCTGCACGGCGGGCGGATGAGCATTGGCGAGCGCCTCGATGAAGCCCGTGTAGCCGCCCGCGAAATTCGCGGCGGCAAGACGTCGATAGATGTCGGTCTCGGAGATATCGCGCACCCAGCGCTCATTCCTGCACGCAGCATGCGATTGCGTGTCTGGTGCTGCGCGCAGCGTCGCCAGATAGCGATTGTAGCCTTGCGCAAAGCCCGCGATCAGTTGCCGCACATTGTCCGGCTGATGGGCGCGGTAGGCATCGGTCTGCTCGCGTCCGTCGAGCAGGCGAAAGAAGAAGTCCGCATCGATATTGCGTGGTGAACCGAAAGTCGCGCGCGTCGGCGGCTTCGCGTCCGCACCGAAAAACGCCGAACGCTCGCCACGATACGTGACGAACGCGTCGGCGAGCGTGCAGAGATTGTCCTGCGCCTGCGCATAACCGTAGCCGTACCCAAGCGCGGTCCAGGACCGTGCTTCGATGTGCGGTACGCCATCCGCCGTTCGACGGATCACGACCTGCGCGCCTGCTTCGTCAGAAGCCGACGCACGAGGCGGCGTCGGCTTCTGCGCGAGGCAGCCGGCAAGCGCCGCCGGAAGCAGCGCCGCGCACATCATCCGTCGAAAGATCTGACGGAACCGCGCGGGTATCTTCCTGACGTCATCCAGCCGCGACGCGCCGGGGCGAGACGCCCCGGCGACCTGCAATTTAAGTCTTACCATTGATACCTGACTGTTCCAAGGACTGAGCGATCCGCGCCGTAGTAGCACTGCGTTGCGCTGTTGCAGTAAGCGATGTATTCGCGGTTGAACAGGTTGTTCGCATTGATCGCGAAACGCCAGTTGCGCATGTCGTAATGCACCACCGCGTCGACGAGGAAGCGGCTCGGCACCTTGAAGGTATTGGCCGCGTCTCCATACGAAGAGCCGACGTAGCGGGCGCCGGCGCCGAACCCCAAGCCGCGCAAGTTGCCGCCATGCAACGTGTAGTCGAGCCACAACGATGCCATATTGGTCGGACTGCCGTTCGCCGGCGCCTTGCCGAGCGATTCATCGTCTGCCGCCGCGGAGGTGACTCGCTGGTTCAGGAATGCATACGAAGCGATGATGTTCAGGCTGTCGGTGAGGCTGACGCGCGCTTCGGCTTCGAAACCGCGCGAACGGATCTCGCCCGTCTGGATCGTGTAGCCCGGGTGCGCATCATCATTCGTTTCGACGTTCGTCTGACGCAGGTCGAACGCCGCGATCGTGAACAGCGCGTTGTAGCCCTTCGGCTGGTACTTCACACCCACTTCATACTGTTTGCCGCGCGTCGGCTGGAACGGCGTGCCGTCGAACGTCGCGCCGGCATATGGCTGGAACGATTTCGCGAAACTCGCGTAAGGCGCGATCCCCGAGTCGAACTCATAGCTCAGGCCCGCGCGCCAAGTGAACGCGTGCTGCTGGCTATCTGACGCAACGCCGTCGGTCGTATTCGAATTGCGCGCCCAATCCTGGCGGGCGCCGATCGTCAACGTCCACTTCTTGTAGCGCAGTTGATCCTGCGCGTAGAGACCGTATTGCGTCTGCGCGATGTATTGCTTCGTGGTATCCGCCACGTAGGCGACATCGCTGTAGTCCGGGTCGAAGATATCGATCGTGCCAGTCGAATAGCCGCGGCTGATGCGGTTCATCACACGCTGCACGTCAAAGCCGAACAGCACCGTGTGATTGATCGGACCGGTGTCGAATTTGGCCTCGGCCTGCGTATCGACCGTGAAGTTCGTCAGGTGCTCGTCGTTGTTGTTGGTGTAGAGACCTGCCGTGCGCTGATCGTCGGCGAGCGAGCCGAATATCGAGTTCTGGTAATACTGGATGTCCTGATGCAGATAGCGGACGTTCTGACGGACCTTCCACGTATCGTTGAAGGCATGCTCGAACAGATAGCCGATCGAGAACTGCTGGCGCTTGAAGCGGTCAGTGTCCGGATTGCCAAGATAGTCGTGCGACGAGATGTGGCCATTGACGTTCGGCAGGATCGTACCCGCTGCGGGAACCGGATTGAACAGGCCGCCTTGCGGGTCGTACTGGTAGCTGCCGAGTACCGTGAAGGTCGTATCCTTGTCAGGCTTGAACGTGACCGACGGCGCAATCGCTATACGCTGCTCCTTGACATGGTCGGTTTGCGTGTCGGCATCGCGTACGAGGCCCGTCACGCGATACAGAATCGTGCCGTTCTTGTCGACCGGCCCGCTCAGATCGAACATGCCCTGATAGCGGTTGTAGTTGCCGACCTGGACCTGCACCTCGTGGAAGGGATAGGTCGTCGGCAGCTTGCTGGTCATCAGCAAGGCGCCGCCAGGGCTCGCCTGGCCGTACAGCACCGAGATAGGACCGCGTACGACATCGATGCGCTCGAGAAAATACGGGTCGATCCGCGGCGCCGCATACCAGGTGGTGCGCATCAGGCGCATGCCGTCAAGGTATGAATCGTTGTCCAGATCGAAACCGCGCGATGTAATCTGATCGAAACGGGTGTCGTTGTCCTGCGACGTGACGCCGGGTACGTAGCGAATCGCGCCATCGATCGTCTGGGCGGCCTGCGCGTCCATCTGATCGCGCGTCACAACCGAAATAGACTGTGGTGTCTCGATCAGCGGCGTGTTCGTCTTCGCTCCAGCAACGCTACGCTTCGCGACATAGCCGAATGTTTCGGTCTCGTCCCCAGCGGGCGCGGACACGACGACAGCCGGCAAAGTATTCGAGCTTGCTGCATCGCCGGCCGTGCCGCTCGCCCCCGCGGCGGACTCCGCTGTGGTCTGCGCATGAGCCGTTGCGGCGACTACCATCCATACCACGGCTATCGCCCAATGCATCCGCGTCATCCGATTCGTTCCCCGATCGCACATCTCCAGAACCCTTCCAGTGTGTTTAAGTTGGTCAATAATACTAATACAAATGAGAATCGTTCTTATTTTGTTTTGCAATTATTTGCTAAAGCGCAGGAGACGTGGAATGATAACGATGGTGGTAGCACGCTGTCTTGCCATCGAATGTCGCGAAACGGACATTTTTTGGCAGTCTGCAATCAGGGAAATCTATGGATCCGATCTGGAGAGAGCAATTCGGCTTTCAATATCGTCGGCAGCCGCGCCCTGTCATGGCGCGCGGCTCGAAGTATCCGAACGGCCATCGCGAGATCTGGCACTCGCACGAGCAGGCGCAGTTGTTCTATGCGATGGAAGGCGCCGTGCGGGTTCTGACGCCGATGGGCAGTTGGATGCTGCCGCCCATGCGCGCCATCTGGCTGCCGCCCGGCGTCGATCACGAGTTGCACGCGATTGGCGAGGTCAATTCCTATAGCGTGTATCTGGAACGGGATGCGGCGCCCTGGCTGTGGCCGGCGTGTCGCGTCGTGCTGGTCACCCCGCTGATGCACGAGCTCACCATCGCCCTTGCGGAACAGCCGCATGACTACGGCCCGGATAGCCTGGGTGCGCATATTGCCCCGCTGCTGCTTGCGGTCCTGCGCGGTGCTGAGGCGACGATGCAAGGCGGCCTGCCGCTGCCGAGCGATCGCAGATTGAGAGCGATCTGCAGCGCGTTGCTGATGGCGCCCGCGAACGACGACACGCTCGACGAATGGAGTGCGACAGTCGGTGCAAGCGCGCGCACGCTCGCGCGGCTGTTCCGCCAGGAGACGGGTTTGACCTTCGGACAGTGGCGGCAGCAGTTGCGTCTCGTCGAGGCGATGGCGAGGCTGGCCGTCGGCGACCCGGTTTCGAAGGTCGCCGACGAACTCGGCTATCAGAGCAGCAGCAGCTTCATAGCGATGTTCCGCCGCGAGATCGGCGAAACGCCGAATCGCCTGTTGCGACGCACCTGAGTCGCCTGGGCCGGAGAACCGGCCGAGGGCAAGCGTTCGGCGTTTTTTGTGTCGCGCTAGCGGCGCGTTTCGAACCAGCTGCGGAGGTCGTCGTGCAGCACGGCCTGTCGCATAATATTCGAATGCGATGCCTCCACCAGCGTCTCGCGATAGCGGCCCGCCGTGTGATGCGCCCAGTCGAGTCGACGCTCCGGACCTTCCTCGCTCTGCGACGCGCGCCACATCGTGATCGGCGCCGCAATGCGCGGCAACATGTGAGCGCGGATCAGATCGACGTGATGCGCGTCGACGCGCATCGCGAGTTGCAGCGCGCGATCGAGACCACCGGCTGCCGCAGCCGGTGCATCCCCCTCGCCGGATTGCGCGGTGTGGACTCCGTTGCGCGACCCTCGCGCCGGCGGCGGCAACGTGAAGTGAGAGGCCGTATCGCCGAGACCGACGAGATCGGCCGATTCGCCTAGCGATTCGAGATACGCCGCCATCGCGACAGCGACACGTCCACCAAACGACCACCCCAGCAATCGATACGGCCCGTGCGGCTGAACCGCGCGCATCCGCTCGACATAGTTGGCTGCGAGCGCTTCGAAGCTCGGCGCGGTCCACTCGCTGTCGGAAAACATCGGCGACTGGATTGCATAGACGGTCGCCACACCGTTCAGTGTTTGCGCGAGGTGGCAATACTCGGCAACGAGTCCGTACCCGGGATGGATACAGAACAGCCGCGCCGGCGCGCGCAGGCTGTTAAGCGCGAGCATGCCCGCGGGCAAGGGCACGCCATCCTGGGCCGTGCGCTTCGTGCGGGCTGCGTGTATCGCCGACTCGGCGTTCAGGCGCTGCGCCCAGATGCCCGACTCGTCGTCGTTGCTGGCCGGGTAGCGCGTCGAGAAGAGCGCCGACGTGGCGTGCGCGGTTGAGTCATCGGTGTTCGGCAGATGTCCCTGCGTGCGGGCTACGTCGATCATGTTTTGCAGCTGCTGCGCGAAACCTGCTGCACATGCTTCGACTTCCTGCTGCGTGAGCCGGTCCGTGCGGTAGCGCCAGCTCACCTGCAGTTCACGGTCCGCTACCAGGGCATCGAGCTGCAGCACCTTTGCCTGCGCATCGTGGAGTCCCGCCTGTACCGACTCACCGCCCCGCTCCTCTGCGAACGCGAAGCGTGCAGTCTCCGGCAGGCTTGCATCGAACTGGCCCAGATAGTTGAAGCCCACCGTCGCCTGCGGCAGTCCGGCCAGTGCCTCGCGTACCGTCGCATCCCGCGACGCGCGTGTCTGCAGCAGGCCCCAGTGCAGACCGCGCTGCGGTACTTCGCCCAGTGCGGTGCGCACGGTGTGCAGGGTGTGACTGGCGTCGTCATCCGCTTCCAGCACGACCGGATAGCGTGTCGTGAACCACCCCACCGTGCGCGTCAGGTCGATGTCATCGAGGATGTCCTCGCGGCCATGGCCCTCGAGTTCCACCAGCACCCGTGGCTGCGCGCTGCGCTGCGCCAGCGTGCGGGTAAGCGCGGCCAGCAGCAGGACTTCGGGTGTGAGGCCGGGGCGCCCTGCTCCGTGTGCGCCGTCGTAGAGCAGTGCCGAAGTCGTCTGCGGGTCGAGGCGGATTGTGTGGGTCGCGGTGGGTGCGTCTGTTGATGTGCCTGTCGCTGTGCCTGTCGCTGTGTTTGTCGCTGTGCCTGTCGATGTGCCTGTCGCTGTGCCTGTCGCTGTGCCTGTCGCTGTGCCTGTCGATGTGTTTGTCGATGTGCCTGCTGCGTTTGTTGATGTCGCTTCCGCGGCCGGCCACGCCACCACGTCCGTGAGCCGCTGCTGCCACCAGCCCAGCTCCGCGAGCCGCTCCGCCTGCATCCCGTACGCATGCTGACGCAGGCTCCACACGCTGAACGGCGTGCTGCGCGCGCCCAGTGCAATCGCCTCGCCACGCTCCGCCTGCGCATACGCCTGCTGCAGCTCCTCCAGCAGGATGCGCCACGACACCCCGTCCACCGCCAGATGGTGGATCGCCAGCAGCACACGCTGGCCGTGTCGCCCCACATCCAGATACGCCGCCTTCAGCAGCGGACCGCGCCGCAGGTCCAGTTGCTGCTGCACCCGTGTGCACGCATCGTGCAGCGCCTGCTCCCAGTCGCCGCGGTCGCCGATTGTGATCTGTTCGACCAGCGATTCCTGCGGCTGGGTCTGTACCGGCGCTACCTGCTGTGTCCAGCTACGCGTCGATGCTTCCGCTGCATCACGCTTCTCTGCTGCGTCATGTCCTTCTACATCCTGTCCTTCTGCTGCATCTCGTTCTCCCGCGCGAACATGTTCCGCTTCCCCCACCCGCACGAACCGCAGCCGCAGCGCATCGTGCCGCGCCACCAGCGCCTGCAACGCGCGCTCCAGCACCGCCACCTCCAGCCCCCCGCGCACCCGCAGCAGCACCGCCTGGTTCCAGTGCGACGGCGCCGCCTCAAACCGGTCGAAGAAACCCGCCTGGATCGGCGTCAGCGGGAGCGCTTCGTGCAATTCGGCCTGCTCCACCTGCTCCGCCCCGCCCAGCTCCACCGCCATGCGCGCCTGCGCCTCGATCGTCGGATGATCGAACACCTGCTTCGGCGTGAGCCTCAGTCCCGCCTGGCGCGCCTTCGCGATCAGCTGCAGGCTCACGATCGAATCGCCCCCCGCCTCGAAGAAGTTCTGCGTTACCCCCAGCTGCTGCGTCTCGCGTCCCAGCACCGACGCCCAGATCGCCCGCATCTGCGTCTCGCGCGCCGTGCGCGGCGCCACCGCCTGCCACGCCTCGTCCTCCTGCGGCGCCGGCAGTGCCCCACGGTCCAGCTTGCCGTTGGCCATCACCGGCAGCCGCGCGAGCTTCATCCACCCGCCCGGCACCATGTACCCCGGCAGCGTCGACCGCAGCGCCGCCTGCAACTGCGGCGCCTGCGCCTCGCCCACCCAGTACGCCACCAGCCGCCGGCGCTCGCCCTCCCCGCGCAGCGCCACCACCGCCTGCTCCACCCCGGCACACCCGCGCAGCTGCACCTCGATCTCCCCCAGCTCGATCCGGTAACCGCGCAGCTTCACCTGCTGGTCCAGCCGTCCCAGGTACTCGATGCAGCCGTCCGCGCGCAGCCGGCACAGGTCCCCGCTGCGGTACAGCCGTTCTCCGTCGTTGTACGGCGACGGCACGAAGCGCTCCGCCGTCAGCCCCGGCCGCCCCAGGTAGCCGCGCGCCAGCGACACCCCGCCGATGCACAGCTCGCCCAGCCCGCCCACCGGAACCTCGTTGCCGTCCCCGTCGAGCACGCACACGCTGCGCCCCGGATACGCCATCCCGATCGGCGCGCTCACGTGCCGCGTGTCCTCCGGCTGCGTACGGCGGTACAGCGCCGCCACCGTCGTCTCGGTCGGCCCGTACAGGTTGTCCAGCCGCACGCCCGCCAGTGCACTACGCTGCCAGCGCGCCAGCGCGTCCCCCGGCAGACCTTCGCCGCCCACCGTGATCTGCCTCAAGGCCGGCAGCGCCGCGCGCGACGGCGCCTCGCCGAGCCACTGCTGCCACAGCGCCGTCGGGATCCGCGCGAACGTCACCTGGTGGGTCGCCAGTGCGCTGCTGAGCGCCTGCAGGTCCCACGCAGCGGCGCCACGCATGCACACCCGGCCGCCCATCAGCAGCGCCGGCAGCAGTTCGTGCAGCGCCACGTCGAAGTTGATCGTCGACGACTGCAGCAGCGTGTCCTGCGCGGAGATCCCGTAGGTGCCGATGAAGTCCTCCAGGTGCAGCGACAGCGCGCGCTGGCTCACCGCCACGCCCTTGGGCCGGCCGGTCGAGCCTGACGTGTAGATCACGTAGGCGAGCTGCTCCGGGTGGATCGATGCGGTGCGTTTGCGCAGCGCGCGCCGGGCACGCGATGCATCCGGCCGGGCACGTTCGCCGGCAACTGGACTGGCAGGTTCATCGAACTGCCTCTCAAGCTGCGAATCCGCCTGCTCATTGGCCTGCCCATCGACCGGTTCATCAAACTGCCCAGCCTCCTCCCCAATCCGTACCTGCACGCAGCCCTCAAGCACCCCCGACAGCTGCGCCGCGCTCGCCACATCAACAATCACACAACGCACCCCCGCATCCTCGATCATCTCGCGCAGCCGTGCCTCCGGATACGACGGGTCCAGCGGCACCTGCGCCGCACCCGCCTTCCAGATCCCCAGCAGCGCCGCGGCCAGTCCCGCCGAGCGCTCCAGGCACACCCCCACCCGGTCCTCGTGCGCCACACCCGCGCGCATCAGCGCCACGCCCAGGCGGTCCGCCCACGCGTCGAGCTGCGCATAGCTGAGCCGCTCGTCGCCGCATATCACGGCCTGCCGGTCGCCACACACCCGCGCACGCGACTCGAAGCGCGCGACCGTCGGCACATACGCATACGACGCACGTTGCGCCGCGCTCGCGGCACCCGCGCCCGCCCCCATCGACAGCTCGCACAGGCGCTGCTCGCCCGAGGCGCACATCTGTTCCAGCAGCGCCACGTAGTGCCCGCTCACCCGTTCTATCGTCGATGCGTCGAACAGATCGACTGCGTAGTTGAACGTCAACCGCAGACCATCGCTATCGTCGAGCACATTGAGAACGAGATCGAAACGGGCTGTCCGCGTCGAGGCGGCTTCCGCACGAATCGTCAGGCCCGCGAGTTCGGTATCTTCCGTACGTCCGGCCACTTCGTAGTTGAACATCGTCTGGAACAGCGGCGAGTGCGAGCGCTCGCGTTGCGGCTGCACGGCGTCGACCACGCGCGCAAACGGCACGGCCTGGTGCGCCTGCGCCTCGGCCACACGCTCGCCCACGTGGGCGAACAGCTCACCGATGCTCATCGACATCGACAGTTCAGCACGGATCACCAGCGTGTTGACGAAAAACCCGACGAGCCCGTGCGTCTCCGCGCGTTCGCGGCCACTCACCGGCACGCCGACGCAAAAATCATGCTGGCCGCCGTATCGCGCAAGCAGCACGCAGTAGACCGCAAGCAACGCAGCAAACGGCGACACGCCGTTCGTGCGCGCGGTCCGCAGTAACGCGTCCGCTGTTGCGCGCGGAACCGCGACAACGCAACGCGCACCCTCCATGCTGCGCTCCACCGTGCGAGGACGATCGAGTGGCAATGCGAGCAGGCTCCGTTCGCCGCCAAGCCGGCCGCGCCAGAAATCCAGTTCGGCATCGGCGCGGCGGTCGCCGGCCCAGTCGCGCTGCCACTGCGCGAAGTCCGCGTAATGTAACTGCGGCAACGACAGCGCTTCGACCGTGGCATCCGCGCCATGCACACCGGCTTCGTAAAGCTGCGCAAATTCGCGGCCGAGCAGATCCATCGACCACGCGTCAGTGACGATATGGTGCGCGGTGAACTGCAGCACGTGCACGTCCGCGGCAATGCGTGTCAACACGACTCGCATCACCGGACCGCGCTCCAGATCGAACGGCTCGCGCGCCTGGTCGCCGAGGCGCTCCTGAAGTTGTGCGTGTTGTTGGGTAGCGTCGCTCGCGATTATTTCGCCACCCGAAATATCCTCGAAATGCCACGCAAACATCGCTTCGATTGCACCGGACGCCAGCACCGCCAGCCCCGTTTGATACGGTACGCCGTTTTCCTCGCCGAAACGCGAACGCAGACTTTCGTGACGCGCGGTCAGTTGTTCAAACACACCGCGAACCGCACCCGCACGCAGCGCGCCGACCATGCGCACCGCGCGCGACACGTTATATGCCGAACTCAACGGCTCCAACCGCCACAGAAACCACAGCCGCTCCTGCGCATGCGACAGCGGCGCGCGCGTCGGCCGCGGCGACAACGCGACGATCGGCAAACGGTCGATGGGCAAACCCTTCTCGGCCGCGCGCAGACGGAACACCGCGCGCTTGTCCGCCGGCAACGCCGCATATTGTTTCGACAGGCCCAGCAATTCGTCCTGACGTCCTGAACTCACACTCATTGAATATCCCTTTTTTCCTGATCCGTTCAGTCATCGAGCGTCGACAGCAGATCCTTGAACTGATCGGTCGAATCGTCTTCTTCATCGCGCGCGGCTTGACCGATCGCTTCGTCGAGTGCAAGCGCAATGCGCCGGATCGTTGCCAGCCGGAACAGTTGCGCGACATCCACGGGACGGCCGAACTCAGCCGCCATCTGACTCGCCAGCCGCACCGCAAGCAACGAGTGACCGCCAAGCTCGAAAAAGTCGTCGTCGATACCAACGTTGGCAACGTCGGCAACGTTGAGCGCGCGGGCCCACAACCCACACAAGGTCTTTTCGGTGCCGGTGGATGGCGGCGTACGGTGTGTCGATGCAGCCTGCGCATCGATTCCGTTCGCCATGCTGCGCAGTACTTTGCGATCGAGCTTGCCGTTCGACGTGAGCGGCATCGCGTCGATCTGTTCGATTGAGGACGGCGTCATATGGACGGGCAACACCCGCCCGAGTTCGTGACGCACGCGCGCGGCATCGAGCGTGTTGTCGCTCACCGCGAACGCGACGAGGCGCTGTGCCGCGCCCTCGCCCGCCAGCGCAACTGCCGCATGCCGGACACCGGCGCTGCGCGCAAGCTGCGCCTCGATCTCGCCGATCTCGATCCGATAGCCACGGAACTTGATCTGATGATCGAGCCGGCCGAGATAGTCGATCCCGCCATCGACGCGCACTCTAGCCAGATCGCCGGTGCGATACAGACGCGCACCCGGTTCGCCAAGTGCATCGGGCACGAAGCGCTCGGCGCTCAAGCCGGCCTGCCCCACGTAGCCGCGCGCCAGATTGGCGCCGCCGATGCACAGCTCACCCACCCCGCCCACCGGCACGTGACGGCCGGCGCGGTCTACCACGCGCAACACCGTATGTCCCACCGCGTCACCGAGCGTGATCGGCAAAGCGGCGGAGACGATCCGCGCGACGCTCGACCAGATCGTCGTCTCGGTTGGGCCGTACATGTTCCAGAGTTCGACGCCACGCGCCAGCAATTGCGCGGCGAGGTCCGGTGCAAGCGCTTCGCCGCCGCACAGTGCGACAAACCGCCGGCCTTGCGCGCCGCGCCAGCCTCCTTCGAGCAGCACGCGCCAACCCATCGGCGTGGCCTGCATCATCGTCGCGCCGCTGTCGTCGAGCAGCGCGGCAAGGCGCCGCCCATCCGTCACGACCGCGCGAGGCGCGATGACGACCGTTGCGCCGGCGATCAGCGGCGCATACAACTCCAGCGCGAAGATGTCGAACGAGACCGTCGTCACGCTGACGAGCGTATCCGCGGCCGACAGGCCGGGACGTCCGCCGATAGACGACAGCAACCGCGCCAGTGCGCCGTGCGTGACCGCCACGCCTTTCGGACGGCCGGTCGAACCCGACGTATGAATCACATAGGCCAGCCGGTTTTCGTCGAACGACGAAGCGGAATCAGGTAACGGCACATCGCGCTCGTCGTCCACCTCGTCGATGCGAACCAGCACGCGATCGGCGAAAAGCGCCGCGTGCATCTGCGCGCAGGCTTCGTCCGCGACGACGACGCCAACCTGCGCGTCGTCGAGCATCGCGGCAAGCCGTGCAGCCGGATATGACGCATCGAGCGGCACGTAAGCGGCGCCGCTCTTCAGCGTGCCGAGCAAGGCAGCCGCGAGTCCCACCGATCGATCGACACAAACGGCCACACAGGTGTCGTCTTTCACGCCGAGCCGCCGCAAGCGTTGCGCGATGCGGTTCGACCACGCTTCGAGTTGTCCGAAGCTCAGCGTCGCGTCGCCGCAGGTCACGGCGGTGCGAGCCGCAGCGGCACCGTTCGCGTGATCCGCAATGCGACGCTGCACCGGCATGAATGAGACCGTGTCCAATGCCTCTTGCACGGGTGACGCAGCCACTGCGTGAACAGGAGCAAGCGCAATCGACGCAAGTAGCGGGTCCTCCGGCTCTGCGAAGCGCGTCAGCAGTTCGACGAAATGACGGCCCACTGCTTCGACGTTTGCCGGCGCGAAGCGCACCGCGCGCCATGCCCAATGCAACGTGATCGCGCCGCGCGGCACGATGGTCAGCGTCAACGGATAGTGCGTGCGTTCGATCGAATCGAGCGCGTCAACGGTGAATAGATCGTCGCTCGACGACAGTGCCTCGTCGGCCGGATAGTTTTCGAATACCAGCAGGCTGTCGAACAGCGCATCGCCGGTGCGCGCGGACCAGCGCTGAACCTGCGCGAGCGGCGTCTGTTCGTGCTCGCGCATTGCGCTGTTGACCTGCTGCAAAGCGGCGAGCCATCCGGACAGCCGCGCGCCGTCGGGAACGTCCGTCCACACCGGCAGCGTATTGATGAAAAGACCGAGCATCTCCTGCGCGCCGACGAGATCGCCTGGCCGCCCGGCGACCGTCACGCCAAACGCCGCTTGCTCGCGATTGCCGTAACGCGACAGAAGCAGCGCCCACGCCCCCTGCATCAACGTGTTCAAGGTCACGTGGTAGCGCTGCGCGGCGGCACGCAGCCGCTCGCTCAGGTCTGCGTCGAATGCCATTTCGCGGGTACTGATTGCATCCGCGGACGGTTGTTCGCCGGTTGAAAACACGGGCGTACCAAGACTCGCGGTGAGCAGCGCAGGTTCGTCGAGCAACGCGATCCGCTCCTGCCACCATGCGTGAGACTCGCTCTCGCGGTTTGTCGATGCGAGCCACTCGAGGTAGTTGCGATAGCGCGCGGGCGCGGGACGTGCCGACGGCGAATCCTGCAGACGTGCACGATATTCGTCGACGATCTCACCCAACAGGCGCGCACCGCTCCATCCATCGACCAACGCATGATGATGCGTGCGGATCAGATCATGCGCGCCGTCCGGGCGACGAATCAGCGCAATGCGCATCAACGGCGGCGCTTCGATATCGAAACCACGCGCCACGTCCGCCTCGCGCCATGCGGCGAGTTTGTTGTCGTACGTAACAGGGTCGAGCGAGGACCAGTCGTGTTCGGCGAACGGCACCTCGACTTCGCGATGCACGACCTGCAGCATGTCCGCTTCCGGCGAAACGACGAAGGCTGTACGCAGGATTTCGTGCCGCGCTGCGGCGACCCGCCAGGCGTCGCGCAATGCGGCGACATCGAGCGGGCCACGCAACGTCAGCCGCAGCTGATTCACGTAGATGCCCGAGCTCGCACCGAGCTGCGTGTGCAGCAGCAGGCCCTGCTGCGCCTGCGTCGCCGGATAGATGTCGACGATGGACTCCGGGTCTAGCTTCAGTACGTCGAGCGCTGACTGTGAGAGTCGCGCAAGTGGGAAGTCCGATGCGT
Source organism: Paraburkholderia sediminicola (assembly GCF_046026675.1). Taxonomy (GTDB): domain Bacteria; phylum Pseudomonadota; class Gammaproteobacteria; order Burkholderiales; family Burkholderiaceae; genus Paraburkholderia; species Paraburkholderia sediminicola_F. The sequence continues at coordinate 2,703,375 of NZ_JAQQEY010000001.1, forward strand.
AGAGCCGTGTCGCCGGACGTTGTGTTGCATCGATCATGTTTTGCAGTTGCTGCGCGAAACCTGCTGCACATGCTTCGACTTCCTGCTGCGTGAGCCGGTCCGTGCGGTAGCGCCAGCTCACCTGCAGTTCACCGTCCGCTACCAGGGCATCGAGCTGCAGCACCTTTGCCTGCGCATCGTGGAGTCCCGCCTGTACCGACTCACCGCCCCGCTCCTCTGCGAACGCGAAGCGTGCAGTCTCCGGCAGGCTTGCATCGAACTGGCCCAGATAGTTGAAGCCCACCGTCGCCTGCGGCAGTCCGGCCAGTGCCTCGCGTACCGTCGCATCCCGCGACGCGCGTGTCTGCAGCAGGCCCCAGTGCAGACCGCGCTGCGGTACTTCGCCCAGTGCGGCGCGCACGGTGTGCAGGGTGTGACTGGCGTCGTCATCCGCTTCCAGCACGACCGGATAGCGTGTCGTGAACCACCCCACCGTGCGCGTCAGGTCGATGTCATCGAGGATGTCCTCGCGGCCATGGCCCTCGAGTTCCACCAGCACCCGTGGCTGCGCGCTGCGCTGCGCCAGCGTGCGGGTAAGCGCGGCCAGCAGCAGGACTTCGGGTGTGAGGCCGGGGCGCCCTGCGCCGTGTGCGCCGTCGTAGAGCAGTGCCGAAGTCGTCTGCGGGTCGAGGCGGATTGTGTGGGTCGCGGTGGGTGCGTCTGTTGATGTGCCTGTCGCTGTGCCTGTCGCTGTGTTTGTCGATGTGCCTGCTGCGTTTGTTGATGTCGCTTCCGCGGCCGGCCACGCCACCACGTCCGTGAGCCGCTGCTGCCACCAGCCCAGCTCCGCGAGCCGCTCCGCCTGCATCCCGTACGCATGCTGACGCAGGCTCCACACGCTGAACGGCGTGCTGCGCGCGCCCAGTGCAATCGCCTCGCCACGCTCCGCCTGCGCATACGCCTGCTGCAGCTCCTCCAGCAGGATGCGCCACGACACCCCGTCCACCGCCAGATGGTGGATCGCCAGCAGCACACGCTGGCCGTGTCGCCCCACATCCAGATACGCCGCCTTCAGCAGCGGACCGCGCCGCAGGTCCAGTTGCTGCTGCACCCGTGTGCACGCATCGTGCAGCGCCTGCTCCCAGTCGCCGCGGTCGCCGATTGTGATCTGTTCGACCAGCGATTCCTGCGGCTGGGTCTGTACCGGCGCTACCTGCTGTGTCCAGCTACGCGTCGATGCTTCCGCTGCATCACGCTTCTCTGCTGCGTCATGTCCTTCTACATCCTGTCCTTCTGCTGCATCTCGTTCTCCCGCGCGAACATGTTCCGCTTCCCCCACCCGCACGAACCGCAGCCGCAGCGCATCGTGCCGCGCCACCAGCGCCTGCAACGCGCGCTCCAGCACCGCCACCTCCAGCCCCCCGCGCACCCGCAGCAGCACCGCCTGGTTCCAGTGCGACGGCGCCGCCTCAAACCGGTCGAAGAAACCCGCCTGGATCGGCGTCAGCGGGAGCGCTTCGTGCAATTCGGCCTGCTCCACCTGCTCCGCCCCGCCCAGCTCCACCGCCATGCGCGCCTGCGCCTCGATCGTCGGATGATCGAACACCTGCTTCGGCGTGAGCCTCAGTCCCGCCTGGCGCGCCTTCGCGATCAGCTGCAGGCTCACGATCGAATCGCCCCCCGCCTCGAAGAAGTTCTGCGTTACCCCCAGCTGCTGCGTCTCGCGTCCCAGCACCGACGCCCAGATCGCCCGCATCTGCGTCTCGCGCGCCGTGCGCGGCGCCACCGCCTGCCACGCCTCGTCCTCCTGCGGCGCCGGCAGTGCCCCACGGTCCAGCTTGCCGTTGGCCATCACCGGCAGCCGCGCGAGCTTCATCCACCCGCCCGGCACCATGTACCCCGGCAGCGTCGACCGCAGCGCCGCCTGCAACTGCGGCGCCTGCGCCTCGCCCACCCAGTACGCCACCAGCCGCCGGCGCTCGCCCTCCCCGCGCAGCGCCACCACCGCCTGCTCCACCCCGGCACACCCGCGCAGCTGCACCTCGATCTCCCCCAGCTCGATCCGGTAACCGCGCAGCTTCACCTGCTGGTCCAGCCGTCCCAGGTACTCGATGCAGCCGTCCGCGCGCAGCCGGCACAGGTCCCCGCTGCGGTACAGCCGTTCTCCGTCGTTGTACGGCGACGGCACGAAGCGCTCCGCCGTCAGCCCCGGCCGCCCCAGGTAGCCGCGCGCCAGCGACACCCCGCCGATGCACAGCTCGCCCAGCCCGCCCACCGGAACCTCGTTGCCGTCCCCGTCGAGCACGCACACGCTGCGCCCCGGATACGCCATCCCGATCGGCGCGCTCACGTGCCGCGTGTCCTCCGGCTGCGTACGGCGGTACAGCGCCGCCACCGTCGTCTCGGTCGGCCCGTACAGGTTGTCCAGCCGCACGCCCGCCAGTGCACTACGCTGCCAGCGCGCCAGCGCGTCCCCCGGCAGACCTTCGCCGCCCACCGTGATCTGCCTCAAGGCCGGCAGCGCCGCGCGCGACGGCGCCTCGCCGAGCCACTGCTGCCACAGCGCCGTCGGGATCCGCGCGAACGTCACCTGGTGGGTCGCCAGTGCGCTGCTGAGCGCCTGCAGGTCCCACGCAGCGGCGCCACGCATGCACACCCGGCCGCCCATCAGCAGCGCCGGCAGCAGTTCGTGCAGCGCCACGTCGAAGTTGATCGTCGACGACTGCAGCAGCGTGTCCTGCGCGGAGATCCCGTAGGTGCCGATGAAGTCCTCCAGGTGCAGCGACAGCGCGCGCTGGCTCACCGCCACGCCCTTGGGCCGGCCGGTCGAGCCTGACGTGTAGATCACGTAGGCGAGCTGCTCCGGGTGGATCGATGCGGTGCGTTTGCGCAGCGCGCGCCGGGCACGCGATGCATCCGGCCGGGCACGTTCGCCGGCAACTGGACTGGCAGGTTCATCGAACTGCCTCTCAAGCTGCGAATCCGCCTGCTCATTGGCCTGCCCATCGACCGGTTCATCAAACTGCCCAGCCTCCTCCCCAATCCGTACCTGCACGCAGCCCTCAAGCACCCCCGACAGCTGCGCCGCGCTCGCCACATCAACAATCACACAACGCACCCCCGCATCCTCGATCATCTCGCGCAGCCGTGCCTCCGGATACGACGGGTCCAGCGGCACCTGCGCCGCACCCGCCTTCCAGATCCCCAGCAGCGCCGCGGCCAGTCCCGCCGAGCGCTCCAGGCACACCCCCACCCGGTCCTCGTGCGCCACACCCGCGCGCATCAGCGCCACGCCCAGGCGGTCCGCCCACGCGTCGAGCTGCGCATAGCTGAGCCGCTCGTCGCCGCATATCACGGCCTGCCGGTCGCCACACACCCGCGCACGCGACTCGAAGCGCGCGACCGTCGGCACATACGCATACGACGCACGTTGCGCCGCGCTCGCGGCACCCGCGCCCGCCCCCATCGACAGCTCGCACAGGCGCTGCTCGCCCGAGGCGCACATCTGTTCCAGCAGCGCCACGTAGTGCCCGCTCACCCGTTCTATCGTCGATGCGTCGAACAGCGCCGTATTCCAAGACCATTCGATCTCAATGCCCTCGCGCGGCAGGATCGACAGCGTCAGCGGGTAATGCGTCGGGTCCACCGATTCCGTCGCGACGATTTCCAGCGCACCACGCTGGTCGCGCGCGGCCTCGTCGATCGGATAGTTTTCGAACACGAGCAGCGAGTCGAACAGCGATTCGCCACCTTGTCCGGCCCATTGCTGGATGTGCGCAAGCGGCGTGTGTTCGTGCTGACGCAACGCAACGTTATGCGCCTGGATCGCACGCAGCCAGGTGGACACCTGCTCGTCCGGCCGCGCGTCGATGCAAAGCGGCAGGCTGTGAATGAAGAGCCCAAGCATCTGCTGCGCGCCACACAAGCCGGCCGGCCGGCCCGACACGGTCACGCCGAACGCCGCCTGTTGCCGGTTGCCGTAGCGCGCGAGCAGCAAAGCCCAGGCGCCCTGCGTAATCGTGTTCAGCGTCACGCCGAGCGTACGGCTAGCCTGCTGCAAAAGAGTCGACTGTCGTGCGTCGAGTGCGACACGTCGTTGTGCGACACCGGGTTGCGGCGCCGCCGTGCGTCCGAGGCCGGATTGCAGCGTCGCGGGCTCGTCGCGGCGCGCGAGTTGCTCGCACCACCAGGCTGCGCTGCCCGGCTGCGCCTGCAACCAGCGCACGTAATCGCGAAAACGCGGCGCGCTTGCCGGAAGCTTGCCTGCCTCGCCTTCGACATTCGTCAATGCGCGATACGTCTGGGCGATTTCGGACAGCAGTTGCGCGCTGCTCCAACCGTCCATCAACAGGTGATGATGCGTCCAGATCAGATCGTGCGCGCCATCCGGCCGCTCGAATAACGAGACGCGCATCAACGGCGCGGCCTCGAAGCTGAAGCCCTTCTGCAGATCGGCGGCCCGCCACTGCGACAGTCGCAACGCATGCGTATCGAGGTCCTGCGCGCGCAAGGCGATGCGCTCGAACGGCAACTGCAAAACGCGTCTGACGACCTGCAGCGGCACGCCCTCGTATTGCCAGAAAAACTGCGTACGCAGAATGTCATGGCGCACGACGGCCTGCTGCCACGCGTTCTGCAGCGCGGCGACGTCGAGCGTGCCGATCAGCGTCAGATGCAGCTGGTTCGTATAGCTCTGCTGCGCCTCGTCGATGAGGCTGTGATAGAGGATGCCCTGTTGCAGCGGCGTGGCCGGATAGAGATCGGTCACGTCGTCGGGCAGATGCGCGGCGACTGCATCGAACTGCGCGCGCGTGAGCGGCGCAAGGTCGAAATCGTGACGGGTCGGCACCGCCTGCATGGTCTCGCAATGCCCGATCAGACGCAGCACGCGCGCCTCGAAATCGCTCGCGAGGCGTGCAATCGTCGCGTCGTCGACTACATCGGGGCTGTAACGCCATGTGAGCGACAGCCCTTCATTCGCGATCAGACCGTTGACGTCGATCACATACGGCAGCGGCGAGTGGGCCGCAAGCGGCGCGCCCCCCGCTTCGGCCGCAAAGCGGAACTGGCCGTCCTGTTCGAGCGACGTATCGAAGCGGCCCAGGTAATTGAAGCTCACCTGCGCGCGCGGCAGGTCAGCAAGCGTCTCCGCGCCATGCGGCGCGCGCGTGGCATCGGCCTGCGTGAGCCACATCCAGTGAATGCCGTCGAAGCGGACATCGCGCACGCGATCTTTCACATGCAGCAGCGCATCGGCCGGGTTGTCCGGCGCATCGATCCACAACGGATAGCGCGTCGTGAACCAGCCGATCGTCCCGCTCAGATCGAGTTCGCCGACCGGATGCGTGCGGCCATGACTCTCGACGTCGATCAACACGCCGCGCCGCGCACGCCAGGCGCTCAGCGTCTGCGCCAGCGCCGTCAGCAGCAGTTCGTCCACCCGCAGGCGATAAACGCGCGTGGCGTGGTTCGACAGCCTGCGCGTGACGCCGGCGTCGAAGCCCACTTCACGGGTACGGCTCGCACCAAACGTGGCGGTGGTGCAAGCGCCGTTGGACACGGGCAGCCACGCGTCTGCATCCGCAAGCGCGGCGCGCCAGGCGGACGCGTCCGATATGACCGCATCCGACGCGGCATGCTCGCGTTGCGCCGCAACCCATGCGCTCCACGGTGTCGATGCAGTGGCGATGGCATCGTCTGCTTCATTTTCATTGGCAACGGCTGCGGCGTAGTCGCGCTCCAGTTCGCGCAACAGGATGCGCCACGACACCCCATCGACGCACAGGTGATGCACGACGATCAGCACACGTTCGCCATCGTCCATTTTCGCGTGCAGCAGGCAGCACACCGGGCCGTGCTCGATGTCGAGACTGCGTTGTGCTGCGTCGCACGCCTCGTCGAGACGGGCGACCGCGTCCGGCAATGCGCGCAGATCGAGGCTCTCGATTGGTGCGCCACCGTCGAATGGCAGCACACGTTGTTGCCATCCACCCGCCTCCTCGCTACTGTGTGCGTCGGACGAATCGATGCGGTTGACGGCATGGCGTGCAAACCGCAGGCGCAACGCGTCATGCCGCTTCTGCAGGTGGCGCCATGCAAGTTGCAGCGCACCCACGTCGAGCGGCACGCCTGAAGTCAGCAGCACCGATTGATTCCAGTGCGATTCCCCGCGCGGATGAAGCTCGAAAAACCACGACTGGATCGGCGTCAAGGGCATCGTGTCGTTACGCTCGATTGCGGTACGCGAGCGCGGTTGATTGCGCTGCGCTTCGGCAACGGCTGCGAGTCCCGCGACAGTCGGATGTTCGAACAACTGACGCGGCGTGATATCCAGATGCGCTTCCTGCGCTCGCGCAATGACCTGCAAGCTGAGGATCGAATCGCCGCCGAGCCCGAAGAAGTCATCATGTACACCGACACGTTCGACGCCCAGCACGTCACACCAGATCTGCGCGAGTAACGCCTCGGTCGGTGTGGCGGGCTCCACGTGTTCATCGGCAGTGGCTGCATCCGGTGCCGGCAACGCGGCACGGTCCAGCTTGCCGTTGTGTGTCAGCGGCAATGCGTCAAGCAGCACGTATGCGCCCGGCACCATATGCGCCGGCAGCGCCTGCGTAAGCGCCTGCTCCAGTTGCGATGCATCGCATGCAGTCTGCCCTTGCGGCACCACATAGGCGATCAGCCGCCGCCCTTCCTGCGCCAGCACCCGTGCCTCACGCACCGCCGGCAGTGCCGCCAGCGCCGCCTCGATTTCCCCCAGTTCGATCCGGAAGCCACGAATCTTCACCTGCGCATCGTTACGGCCGATATAGACGATCGCGCCATCGGCTTCACGCCGTGCCACGTCGCCTGAACGGTATAGCCGCGCACCGTCTGCTCCCCACGGGTCCGGCACGAACCGCTCCGCACTCAGCCCCGCCCGGCCCAGATAGCCACGCGCCAGACCCGCTCCGCCCACGTACAGTTCGCCCACCGCCCCGCGCGGAACCGGGTTCATGTCGTCGTCCAGCACGTGCAGTTGCAGATCGGCTAGCGCCTCGCCGATCACGCTGCGCGCACCCGCTCCCATCTCCTGTCTTTGCAGCAGGCGGTACGTCACGTGCACCGTCGTTTCCGTGATGCCGTACATGTTCACCATCGCCGGCGCCTGCGCGCCGCACGCGTCGATCCATGCGCCCAGCAGCGACGGTTCGAGCTTCTCGCCGCCGAACACCACCACACGCAATGCGTCGATCGATGCGTCGCCCGCGCGCCGGCATTCCAGATCGTGCTGCATCAGCGGCACGAACGCCGACGGCGTCTGGTTCAGCACCGTCACCCGTTCTTCGCGCAGCAGCGTATGAAAGGCGCGTGTATCGCGCGCGCTCCAGTACGGCACCACCACCAGTCGTGCACCGTGTACGAGTGCGCCGAACAGCTCCCACACCGAGAAGTCGAACGCATACGAATGGAACAGCGTCCACACGTCGCGCTCGTCGAAGGCGAACTGCGCGCGTGTGGCCGACAGCAGGCGCGACACGTTCGCATGCGTGATGCCCACGCCCTTCGGACGGCCGGTCGAACCGGAGGTGAAGATCACGTAGGCGAGTTGCTGCGCGTCGATGGCGACGTTGCAGGCATGTGACGGTTCATTGCCCACGTCATCGACCTGCACCAGTTCACAGCCGTCGAACACCGGATTGAGTTCCTGCAGCACGACACGCTGCACGCCGGCATCGGCGATCATGGCCGACAGACGTCCTGCCGGATAGGAAGGATCGAGCGGCACGTAGGCGCCGCCGGCCTTCAGCACACCGAGCAGCGCCGCCACCAGCGCGCACGAGCGGTCGAGGCTCACGCCAACGCGTTCGTCGCGCTGCACGCCGAGTGCAACCAGCCGATGCGCGATACGGTTCGACCAGGCGTCGAGTTGCGCGTAGGTCAGCGACCCGCCGTCGCAGCACACGGCAATCGCGTCGGGACGCATGCGTGCCTGGGCCTCGATCGATACCGTCACAGGTTCGAACGGCAGTGCAGCGTGCCGTGCCGTCTCAGACAACGCCACGCCATCACCATCGTCAGGCACAAGCGCAAACGCACCAATACGCGTATCCGGCACACGCGCCGCCTCATCGAGTATCGACACATAGTGCGCAAGCAGACGCTCCACTGTCGACGCATCGAACACATCGTTCGCGAAACTGAACGACAGATCGAGTGCGCCGTCGCGTTCCTCGGCGTGCAGCATCAGATCGTATTGCGTGCTGCCCGTACCAGCGTCGATGCGCGTCGCGGACAGACCCGGCAGCCGCAGCGCATCGATGCCGTCGTCGACACGCAGATCGAACATCACCTGAAACAACGGCGTTTGCAGCAGATTGCGCTCCGGCTGCAATGCATCGACGATGCGGCCGAACGGCACGTCCTGATGCGCATGCGCGGCCAGCACCCGATCCCGCACCTGCTTCGCAAGCTGCGCAAAAGTCTCGCGCGCGCGCAGATCGCTGCGGATCACCAGCGTGTTGACGAAGAACCCGACAACGCCCTCGGTCTCGATCTGCTCACGCCCCGCGGCCGGAATGCCGACGCGAATATCCGGCGCGCCCGTGTAGCGATGCAGCAGCACGTCGAAGGCAGCGAGCAAGGCCATAAAGAGCGTCACGCCCTCGCCGGCATGACCGGCACGCAAACGTTGCGCGACGCCGTGCGGCACGGTGTGCGACACACACCCTCCGGCGTCCGAACGTGCGTGACGCCGTTCGCGATCGACGGGCAACTCCAGCACCGGATGCGAGGTACCCAGTGTCGTGCGCCAGAAATCGAGTTGTGCGTCCAGGGCGGCTTCGCCAATACGCCGACGTTGCCAGGAAGCGAAGTCGGTGTACTGGATCGGCAGCGAAGGCAGCGGCGTAGCTTTCGATGCATCCAGCGCTGCCGCATAGAGCGCGCTGAAATCTTCGATCAATACGCGGATCGACCAGCCATCGGCGATGATGTGATGCATCGACAACGCCAGCACATGGGTCGTTGCATCGAGCCTGAACAGGCCGAAGCGTGACGACCGCCCACCCAACAGATCGAATGGCTCCTGCGCGAAGGTGCGAAGCTGGCTATCGAGTTCGCTCGAGCGGCCCTGCAAATCGTATTCGCGCCACTCGACCTGCCTGCCGGCAGTCGCGTCGGCAACCAGCTGACGCACGAGGCCACCCGCCTCCGTGAAGCGCAAACGCAATGCGTCATGCCGCTCGGCCAATGCATCGAGCGCGCTGCGCAATGCGGGCAAGGACAGTTCGCCTTCCAGACGCAGCGCGCCGACCACGTTGTAGGCGGCGCTATCAGGTTCGAGCCGCCACAGCACCCACAGGCGCTCCTGCGCGTGCGACAGCGGCACAGCCTCGCCCGCTTTCGTTACACGAGGAATCGACACATCCTGCGTCGCGACAGGCGACTCGCCGGCGTGCGTCAGTTCGTCGAGATAGCGAGCGAAGCGCTGCAACCCGGGATGATCGAAGACGGCCTGCAGCGGCACGTCGCGGCCCACCTCCCGACGCACACGCGACAGCACGCGCACAGCGAGCAGCGAATGGCCGCCGAGCCCGAAGAAGTCATCATGTACACCGACACGTTCGACGCCCAGCACGTCACACCAGATCTGCGCGAGTAACGCCTCGGTCGGTGTGGCGGGCTCCACGTGTTCATCGGCAGTGGCTGCATCCGGTGCCGGCAACGCGGCACGGTCCAGCTTGCCGTTGTGTGTCAGCGGCAATGCGTCAAGCAGCACGTATGCGCCCGGCACCATATGCGCCGGCAGCGCCTGCGTAAGCGCCTGCTCCAGTTGCGATGCATCGCATGCAGTCTGCCCTTGCGGCACCACATAGGCGATCAGCCGCCGCCCTTCCTGCGCCAGCACCCGTGCCTCACGCACCGCCGGCAGTGCCGCCAGCGCCGCCTCGATTTCCCCCAGTTCGATCCGGAAGCCACGAATCTTCACCTGCGCATCGTTACGGCCGATATAGACGATCGCGCCATCGGCTTCACGCCGTGCCACGTCGCCTGAACGGTATAGCCGCGCACCGTCTGCTCCCCACGGGTCCGGCACGAACCGCTCCGCACTCAGCCCCGCCCGGCCCAGATAGCCACGCGCCAGACCCGCTCCGCCCACGTACAGTTCGCCCACCGCCCCGCGCGGAACCGGGTTCATGTCGTCGTCCAGCACGTGCAGTTGCAGATCGGCTAGCGCCTCGCCGATCACGCTGCGCGCACCCGCTCCCATCTCCTGTCTTTGCAGCAGGCGGTACGTCACGTGCACCGTCGTTTCCGTGATGCCGTACATGTTCACCATCGCCGGCGCCTGCGCGCCGCACGCGTCGATCCATGCGCCCAGCAGCGACGGTTCGAGCTTCTCGCCGCCGAACACCACCACACGCAATGCGTCGATCGATGCGTCGCCCGCGCGCCGGCATTCCAGATCGTGCTGCATCAGCGGCACGAACGCCGACGGCGTCTGGTTCAGCACCGTCACCCGTTCTTCGCGCAGCAGCGTATGAAAGGCGCGTGTATCGCGCGCGCTCCAGTACGGCACCACCACCAGTCGTGCACCGTGTACGAGTGCGCCGAACAGCTCCCACACCGAGAAGTCGAACGCATACGAATGGAACAGCGTCCACACGTCGCGCTCGTCGAAGGCGAACTGCGCGCGTGTGGCCGACAGCAGGCGCGACACGTTCGCATGCGTGATGCCCACGCCCTTCGGACGGCCGGTCGAACCGGAGGTGAAGATCACGTAGGCGAGTTGCTGCGCGTCGATGGCGACGTTGCAGGCATGTGACGGTTCATTGCCCACGTCATCGACCTGCACCAGTTCACAGCCGTCGAACACCGGATTGAGTTCCTGCAGCACGACACGCTGCACGCCGGCATCGGCGATCATGGCCGACAGACGTCCTGCCGGATAGGAAGGATCGAGCGGCACGTAGGCGCCGCCGGCCTTCAGCACACCGAGCAGCGCCGCCACCAGCGCGCACGAGCGGTCGAGGCTCACGCCAACGCGTTCGTCGCGCTGCACGCCGAGTGCAACCAGCCGATGCGCGATACGGTTCGACCAGGCGTCGAGTTGCGCGTAGGTCAGCGACCCGCCGTCGCAGCACACGGCAATCGCGTCGGGACGCATGCGTGCCTGGGCCTCGATCGATACCGTCACAGGTTCGAACGGCAGTGCAGCGTGCCGTGCCGTCTCAGACAACGCCACGCCATCACCATCGTCAGGCACAAGCGCAAACGCACCAATACGCGTATCCGGCACACGCGCCGCCTCATCGAGTATCGACACATAGTGCGCAAGCAGACGCTCCACCGTCAATGCATCGAACACATCGCTCGCAAAATCGAATGACAGATCGATGCCGCGCTCGCTCTCCGCCGCATTCAGACTCAAATCGAACTGCGCGGCATCCACATTCAGCGCCACGCTTTCGACGTCGAGTCCGGACAACGATGCACGATGCGATGGATGTTGCCGCAAGTTGAACATCACGTCGAAAAGCGGCGTACGGCCGGGTTCGCGCACCGGCTGCAACGCCTCGACCAGTCGGGCAAACGGCAGGTCCTGGTTACACTGCCCTTCGGCGAGGCGTGCCGACACCTGGTCGAGCAGCCCGGCGTAGGTATCGCTCGCACGCAGCGATGCGCGCATCACAATCGTGTTGACAAAGAAACCGATCAGGCCGGTCGTGTCAGCGCCATGCCGGCCCGCCACCGGCACGCCTACACGCACGTCGCGCGAACCGGTATAGCGATGCAGCAGCACGTCGAAGGCGGCCAGCAACGCGGCGAAGAGCGTGGTGCCACGCGTGCCCGCGAAATGTTTCAGTGCATTCGCCGTCGCGGCCGGCACGCAGGCCGACACCGTACCGGCTCGCGTACTGGCCGTTGTATCGCGCGCGCCGGTGCGGCTGCGGTCGAACGGCAACGCAAGCGCTTCCACGTCGACAGGCGCGAGCTGTGTGCGCCAGTAGTCGATCTGTTCAGCCAAGGCTTCGTCGTCGAACCATTCGCGCTGCCAGCGCGCGTAATCGGCGTACTGAACGCGCAACGGCTCCAGCTCCGCACGCGCTTCTAGCGCACGTGGCTCGCGATCAGCCGACGTCACCGCGGCTTCGTAGAGTGCCAGGAACTCAGCAAACAGCACACCGATCGACCAGCCATCGGACACGATGTGATGCATCGAAATCAGCAGACGCTGTTCGTCGCTTTCCGTTCGCACCAGATCGACACGCAGCAACGGTCCGTGTTCGAGATCGAAGGGCCGCCATGCAAGCTGGTCCAGCACGGTTTGCACGGCTGAGTCGCCCTGATCCGCGAGTTGCTGCTCCGCCCAACCGAATATGGTCTCGCTGTCCACGCGTTGACGCGGCTCGCCATCAACCTCGACGAAACGCGTGCGCAACGACGCGTGACGCGTCACCAGCGCGGCAAACGTGGTGCGCAACGCCGACACATCGATCGCGCCTTTCAGGCGCAACACGCCCGACATGTTGTACGCGGCGCTGGCCGGATTCAAACGCCACAGAAACCACAAACGCTCCTGCGCCGGCGAAAGCGGCGCGTCGGCTGATGCATCGTCGTCATCCGGCAACGCCACCACCGGCAACTGCGCGACGTCGAAACCATGTGCTCGCAGGCGCTCGCGAAATGCACGGCGGCGCTCGGGGGGCAAGCTCGCATAGCGGCGCGAGATGTCGATAAGCTCACCGGCATCATGTGCGGGAGCGGCCGCAGCCGAAGCTGTCGTGCCGGAAGACACCATTTCATTCACTGCCAAAGACTTGATCAACGCATTCATTCGAGTTCTTCCAACCACGACTTCAAGGTTTGTTTGCCGACCGCACCACTCGTTGCCACCACGCCCTGGCGCTCAGGCGAAGCGCTTGCGCCCGCCAGTTGCGAGGCCAGCGAGCGCACCGTCGGATGGGTCAGGACGAGCTTCGGCGAGAGCGACAGGCCCGCGCGGCGCGCTTTCGCGATCAGCTTCAGGCTCAGGATCGAATCACCACCGGTTTCGAAGAAGTTGTCGAGCACGCCGATGTCGTCGCGCCCCAGCACCTCGTGCCAGATCACCAGCAACTGTTCTTCGACGGCGTTCGCCGGCGCTTCGATGGTTCGCTGCTGCGGCGCTTCATCCGCCAGCGCTTCAAGCGCGGCGCGGTCCAGCTTGCCGTTCTTCGTCAGCGGCAATTGCGCAAGCGTGACGATGCGCGCGGGCACGAGCGCATCGGGCAGCAACGTCGCGAGGGTCTGCCGCAGCGTTGCACCATCCAGCGCATTGCCGCATACGTAGCCGGTCAGACGGATACGCGCGTTCTCTCCGGCGACATCTTCACTTCTTGCCAGTACCGCCGCATCGCGCACGCCGGGCAAGCCGCGCAGAACCGCCGCGATTTCGCCGGGTTCGATGCGAAAACCGCGGATCTTCACCTGATCGTCGATACGTCCAAGCCATTCGATGCGCCCCGACGCCAGACGGCGCGCCCGGTCGCCGGTCCGGTACACACGCTCGCCCGCCGTCATCGGGTCCGGCACGAACCGCTCGGCCGTGCGGCCGGGCTGGTTCAGATAGCCGCGCGCCAGCCCCGCTCCGCCGATGCATAGTTCGCCCGCCACGCCATGTGCCACCGCGTGGCCGTCGTGATCGACAATGACGAGACGCATCGCGTCGATCGGCTCATCGAGCGTCAGCGAAGCGGCTTGCGCCTCGTTGGACGCGACACCGGTGATGGCGCCAACAGTCGTCTCACTCGGCCCGTAGTGATTCAGCAGCAGGCAGCGCGGCGCCAGTTCCTGAATGCGGCTGGCCAGTGAAACCGGAGTCGCTTCGCCGCCGACGATCAAACACTGCCGCGGCAACACGCGTGCTGGATGGCTCGCCTGCAGCAGCGACGCGAGATGACTCGGCACGATCTTCAGCAGATCGATTTCGTACTGGCCGATGTAGGCGGCGAACCGGTCCGGATCGAAGGCACAGTCTTCGTCGAGCGGATGAAGCGTCCAGCCCGCCCAGAGCGCGCCGAACAGCACCGTGTGCCCGAGATCGGCGGCGGGTGTCGAAACGTAGGCCGCGCTTCTGACGGCGACGGGAACGCGCGCCACCAGCGAGCGCGTGTAATTGAGCAATGCGCCGTGACTGACCGCGACGCCCTTCGGCCGTCCCGTCGAACCGGACGTGTAGATCACGTACGCTGTCTGGGCGGGATGAACCGCGCGGCCGGGTTCGACCCGATCGGCGAAACCGGCGCCATCCGCGAAATAGCGCGACGGCGGCACGGTCTCGACGTGTGCCGGCATCCACGATGGGCGTTCGTCGCACACGCAAAGCGACGCACCGCAATCCCCGATCTGCCAGGCAAGACGCTGCGCGGGATGACCCGGGTCTAGCGGCACATACGCGGCGCCGAGACGCCATGCCGCGAGAATGCCGGCCACAAGTGCCAGCCCACGCGGCAGCAGGATCGCGATGTGAGGCTCCGCGATATCGCGCAAGCCGGGCGCCGACGCCTGCGCGTCATGCGCGGCCGCCAGCCGTCGTGCGATCTGGCCGGACCACGCCCATAGCGACGACCAGCTGATGCGTTCGCCGTTGAACACCAGCGCGTCCGCCTCGCGCGTGCGATCGTTCAACGCGCGCGTGGCGATTGTTTGCAGCAAAGTGGGCTCGGGCACGCAAGGTACGGAAAGCGCGAGCGGTCGAGCGGCCGCTAACGTCGACGTGTCTGCCTGCTCATGCCAGCCGAGCGCGCCGAGCCGAGTCGCGGGCGAGCCGGCCAGTTGCGCGAGTGCGGCCTCGAACTGCTGCAACAGCGCGAAGACCAACTCATCACCAATCACATTGCGGTCGTAGGCCAGCACCACCCGCGGCTGCGGACCCGGCGACACCACAAGGCTCAACGCAAAATGATTGCGGCCGAACGTCTCCGCACCCTGCGCGTTCTGCACGAGCGGCAACTCGAGATGTGCCGCTCCGCGCAGGCCATGCGGGTACTGCGTCATCCGCGGATCGATCGGATAGTTTTCGAACACCACCACCGTATCGAACAGCGCCTGCTCGGCGCCGGCTTCGCTCGCGGCCTGGATTGCATCGAGTGGCAGCAGTTCGTGCTCGCGCAGGCTGCCGCTGTGACGCTGCAACGCGCGCAGCCAATCGGCCACCGTACGCTCTGGACGAAGCTCGACACGCAGCGGCACGGTATTGATGAACAGCCCGATCGACTGTTCGATGCCGTCGAGCGGCGCGCTGCGTCCGGCCGTCGTCATGCCGAACACGACATCGCGCTTGCCGCTGTGACGCGACAGCAGCCATGCCCACGCGCCCTGCATCAGCGTATTCAGCGTGACGCCGTGTGCGCGGGTGAAATCGCGCAACGCTTGCGTCAGCGCGTCGTCAAGATCGGCGTGCTGTTCGGCATAGCGACTCCGGCCCGCGTCCGACGTCTCGCATGCGCGTTCAGCCTGCGCTTGCGCGCGGCTTGCGTAAGGCGCTGGCGTGCGTTCGTCGAAGCCGGCCAGCGCATCGCGCCACCACTGCTTCGATGCCTCGAACGACTGCTCCGCCAGCCAGTCGGCGTAGCGGCCAAATCCTGGCGCCGCCACATGCTGCTGACTCAACGCGGGTTTCGCATCGTCCGGTGCGGCGAGTCGTGCGTAATCCTCCGCGACTTCGTTGAACAAGGCGGCCAGACTCCAGCCGTCCAGCTGAATATGATGGAAGCGCCACGCAAGCAGGTAGCGCTCGGCATCGGCGCGAATCAGCGCGATCCGCAATTCGGCGGCCTTCGCAAAGTCGAACCCCTGTGCGTGTTCGGTTCGCCATTGCGCCACGAGCGTATCGCGCAGCGTCTGTCCATCCAGCCCGCGCCAGTCGCGATGATCCATGGCGAGCGCGGCTGACTTGCGCACGGCCTGCACGGGCACGGGTAAGCCGTCCCAATGAAAATCCGTACGCAGCATCGGATGCCGTTCAACGGCGTTCTGCCATGCCTGTTCAAACAGATGGGGATCGCTGATCCCGTCGAGCGTGAACACGTGCTGCACATAGTACGGATCGACCTCTGCATGCAGCGCATGAGAGAGCATGCCGCGCTGCATCGGCGAGAGCGGATGCAGACTTTCTATCGCGTCGGAATCGCTGAAACAGGCTTCAATTTGTGCCGCGTTCAGTGCGGCCATCGGACTGCGCAGCGCGAGTGCCACGGCAGCCGGCGCCGCATCATCGTTTGCGGCATGCTTGCGCTCGTCGCCTTGCAAGTACGTGGCGAAGCGTTGCGTCAATGCGTCCAGCTCGGCGGCATCGATATAGGCCGGATCGGCGTGCCAGTCGAACACCAGATCGCCATCGACGAGCATCGCGTCAAGCGTCAACCGAATGCTTGCGGCGTCCGGCCGGCGCGCCTGGCCCGTCATGCCGACCGGGTCTGCCGTGACCGACCAGAGCGGGCGCTGCGATGCCATGCCGGCAGCCGAGACGTCGCCGAGATAGTTGAATACCACTTCGGCACGCGGCAGCGCGCGCGCCGCGTTGCGCAGTGTCGCGTCGGCGCTGTATTCGAGCATGCCCCAGCGCACGCCGCTCGCCGGTGCGGTGGCAAGCGCCGCCGCAATATCCGCGGCACGCGCGCCGCGCGCGATCCAGAGCGGGAAGCGGCTGGTGAACCAACCCACCGTTGTCGACAAGTCGACCGATGCTGCACCCGGCAATTCGACCTGCCGGCCATGTCCTTCGATCTCGACAACGATCCCTTCGCAATGCGCTTTGCTGTGCGTGTCGTCGCCTTCGCACAGCGCGTCGACCAGTGCGGCCAGCAGCACGTCGGGGCGACGGCGTGCGTCGCGCCATGCCGGGCTGACAATCCGCGCGGCGGCCATCCGCTCACGACGATGGTCCTGTTCGGTGCGCGCGGTGTCCGTTCCAACGGCCGCGACGGCCGTGTTCTTGACGGCGAAACGCGCTGACGATTTCGCGGCTTGCGTCAGCTGACGGCGCCAGACATCAAGTTCGTCTGCCAGAACCGCCGCGGCTGCAGGTTGCTCTGTGGCGCGCGCCTGCATCAGCGCCCAGGCGCCGAACGATGTCGCCCGCAAACGTGCCTCACAGTTTCGATAAAGCTGTTCAAGATCCCGCAGCAGAACGTGCCACGAGACCGCATCGACGGCGAGGTGATGAATCGCGATCAGCAGACGGTCGTGGCCCTCGCCGCGCAGCAATGCTGCGCGCAGCAGCGGACCGTCCTGCAGCGAAAGACTGCCGTGCACCTGGTCGATCGTCTGCGACGGATCGTCCGCGCCACTGTCGAGCAGCAGCGGTGCTGCGCGCGTACGCCACGCGTCGGTGGATTCGATGCGCTGCTGCCATTCACCCGAAGGTGTCTGCGTGAAGCGCAGTCGCAACGCGTCGTGCCGAACGACGAGGGCATGCAGCGCAGCTTCAAGGCGCACCATATCGAGCGGCTCGGACAACCGCAGCACGGCCGCCTGGTTCCAGCGCGCCGGTGCATCTGGATAGTGCTCGAAGAACCACGCCTGAATCGGCGTCAATGGCATGGTCCCGGCACGCGGCTCGTTGAAGAGCGCATCGCCGTGCGACGCGGCTCCGGCACTTTCGCTCGCCAGCAGTTGGGCAAGACTGCGCACATCGGGTGCTGCGAAGACTTGCCGCGAGGTCACAGTCAGGCCGGCTTCTTTCGCACGCGCCACGAGTTGCAGCGACAGGATCGAATCGCCGCCCAACGCGAAGAAGTCGTCGTCGAGGGCACAGTCGGGGCGATGCAGCACCTCGCGATAGAGCGTCAGCAGTTGCGCCTCGCGCGTGCTCATCGCGTCAGCCGTCGATGCATCTGCAGGCGCAGTTTCCGGCGGCTTCGGCAAGGCGCGGCGATCGAGCTTGCCATTGGCCGTCAGCGGCAACGCGTCGAGCGGGATGAACACACTGGGGATCATCACGGGCGGCAGCACCTCAGCCAGCACGCGCCGCACCGCCGCGGCATCGAACGCCGCAGCGTGCGCCGTGACCACGTAAGCGACCAGTTGCGTTGCGGCTTCGGCATCGGGATGAGCGGCCGGACTATGCGCGACGACCCATGCATCGGCGATGCCCGGAGACTCGCGCAGTGCAGCCTCGATTTCGCCCGGCTCGACGCGCACGCCACGAATCTTCAGTTGCTGATCGACGCGTCCGAGAAAATCGAAGCTGCCGTCGGCGCGCTGCCGGCACAGGTCGCCGGTTCGATAGAGACGCGCGCCCGATCGATCGGGCACGAAGACGGCCGCGCTGATACCGGGCCGGCCAATATATCCGCGTGCCAGCGTGGACCCACCAATGCATAGTTCGCCGACGCCGCCAATAGGAACTGCCTCGCCATGGCGATCCAGCAACACCGCCTTGCGATGCGCAAGCGCGCGGCCAACCGGCACCACGCCGGATGCCGCGTCGCCGGCGGTGGTGGTGTGCGCCAACGCGACGACGGTCGTCTCGGTCGGCCCATAGGTGTTCACGAAACGCACGTGCCCGAGCGGCCCGCCCTGCCAGCGGCCCAGCAGATCCGCCGACACCGCTTCGCCGCCCACGGTGATCGTGCGCAGCAACGCGAGGTCGTCTGCGCGCGTTCGGCCGGCCAGCGACGCTGTCCATTCGCGCCAGTACGAGGTCGGCAGATCGGCGAGCGTGACGCATTCGTCGCGCAGATACGCTTCGAGCGTCTCGGGGTCCCACGACGCATCGCCGCGCATCGCCACGGCCGCGCCGACTGCGAGCGCCGGCCACAGCTGTTCGATCGACGCATCGAAGCTCAGTGTCGAGAACTGCAACACGACATCGTCGCGGCCGACCGCGTGCATTGCGATGAAGTCGTCGATATGGCTTGCCAGCGCGCGGTGCGAAATCGCGACGCCCTTCGGCCGGCCGGTCGAACCCGACGTGAACACGATGTAGGCAAGTTGATCCGGATGCACGCGTGCGCTAGCGTTGACATCAACGTCCATAGCGGAGGCGGTTGCGGCGTCGCTCACCAGAATCAGCATGCAGCCGGCCAGCTCGGCGGCATGCCGTTGTGCATGGGCCTGATCGGTAATCACGATACGCACACGGGCATCGTCGAGCATGTGCGCGATCCGCTCGGCAGGATATGTGCCGTCGAGCGGCACGTAGCACGCACCGCTTTGCATCGTGCCGAGCATCGCGGCGACCAGCGCCGGTGTGCGGCCCAACAGAATGGCGACCGATTCGTCGGCATGGGCACCGGCCGCGCGCAGCGCACCCGCGAGTTGCCCGGCGCGCACCGCCAGTTGCGCATAGCTGACCGATTCGCCGTCGCAGCGCAGCGCGGTGGCGTGCGGCGTTTCGCGCACCTGACGTTCGATACGCGCGGTCAGCGGCAGAAAGGCCGTCGCGCGTTCACGCTGTTCGTCCAACGATGCGGCCACACCGTCGACCTGCCACTGTGCGATCGCCATCGCCGGGTTCGCCGTGATCTGTTCGAGCAGCCCGACATAACGGCGCGCAAAAGCATCGATCGTGGCCGCATCGAAGCGGCTCGCGAGATAGCTGAACGACAACGACACACCGTTGCGCGCGGCCGTCACGTCGAGCGACAATTCGAACGCCACGTCACGCGCACGCAGATCGAGATCGCTCAAGGCGAGGCCAGCCGGCGCAACGGCATCCTGCAGCACCGCTTCCTCGAGGTTGAACATGATCTCGAACAGCGGGCCACGGTCGCGCAATGCGTCGCTGACTCGAGGGAACGGCACGTCGGCGTGTCGGCGCGCCGCGAGCAGGATGTCCTGCACCGCATCGACCAGCGACGCGAACGGCTTCGCACGCTCGACTTGCGCACGCACCACCGTGGTATTGACGAAGTAGCCGACCACGTTCTCGTACGCCAGTTCGCGGCGGTTCGACACGGGCACGCCGATCCGGATATCGGACTGATTCGAATAACGCTCGATCGCAACCGCGAATGCGCTGAGCAGCACGGTGAAAAGCGTCGTGCCCTCATCGTTTGCAAATTCGCGCAGCGCTACGCCCAGTTGCGCCGGCAGATCGACGCGCAGACGGCCGCCCTTTGCATAGCCCTGCTGCGGTAATGCGTGCTGCGAGCGATCGGCGGGCAAGCGCGCGGCGGGACTCGCATCGCCTAGCGCTTCGCGCCAGAAGTCGAGTTGCTGACGTTCGGCGTCCGATGCGGCGAATGCGTTTTGCAGCGCGCAGTAGTCGGCATAGGTCGCCGTCAGCGTTTCAAGCTCGACGTCTGACGTGTACAAACGCATCAGGTCGCGCATGATCACCGTGCACGAATGCGCATCCGCGATGATGTGATGAAGCGATAGCACGAGTGCATGCGAGCCCTCTGCGCCGCGTACAAGATGCGCGCGGAACAGCGGGCCGTGCTCCAGATCGAATGGCGCATCGATCAGTGCCTGGATGTGGTCGTCCGCGTCTGTGTCGACGATCTCGAGTTGTGCCGCGTGGGCGTCGAAGGCGGCCCGCGGGTTCGCGCCGTCCAGCCGCACGCGCATCGTCAATTGCGGATGACGCCGCACCAGTGCCGACACGGCGTCGCTCAACCGCGCCACGTCGAGCGCGCCGTCGATCCGGAACGCGCCCGACACGTTGTACGCCGAACTGCTGGGCGCTTCGCGCCACAGGTACCACAGCGCACGCTGGCCAGCGGACAGTGCCGAGGCATCGATGGCAGCCGCGAGGCCGACCCGCGACGCGCGTTCGGCGGCAGTTACTTCATGCGAGGTCTGATCGAGCCAGGCAGCCTGCGAGGCGATCGAACGCTGCATAAAAACGAAATCGAGCGGCACGTCGCGTTCAAAGGCGACACGGATGCGCGCGACCAGCGCGGTCGCCGTAATCGACTGGCCTCCGAGCGCGAAGAAGTCGGCATCGCAGGACAGGGTGGCGTCGTCGAACACGGTTTGCCAGATCGACAGCAATGCCGCTTCGGTCGGCGTCGCCGCCTCCCGGCGCACACCGCTCTGCACAAGCGCGCCGGTCTCGTCACGGGAGTAGCGTGCGAAGAGCTCGAGCGTCTGTTCGCGCCAGCCTTGTGCGCAGGCGCTGCGCCTCAGCTTGCCGCTCGACGTGCGCGGCAGCGTGCCGGGTTTCAGGATCGCGATGGCGGCGACGGGTTCGCGATGCGCGTCGACGATGGCCGCTTCGATCTGAGCAAACAGTGCGGCTTCGTCGAGATCGCGCGCGGTGACGCGTGAAATTTCCGCGGCGACGCCGATCCCCTCGCCGTCCTTGCCTTGCCCGACCGCGAACGCAGCGATGCGCCCGGGGCGCAGCGCGGCGACGCGGGCGGCCAGCGTCGCCTCGATATCCTGCGGGTAGAGATTCTGCCCACGCACGATGATCAGATCTTTCACCCGGCCGTTCACATACAGGCGCTCGCCGGACATGAAGCCGAGGTCGCCGGTACGCAGCCAGCGCACGCCGTTCGCATCGCTGACGAACGTCTCCGTGCTTGCCTGCGGATTGTTCCAGTAGCCTTGCGCGACGCTCGGGCCGCCAAACCAGATTTCGCCGATGCCGCCGCTCTCGAGGTCCGCGCCCGTTTGCGGATCGACGATACGCACCGCGTGATGCGCCTGCACTCGCCCGCCTTCGACAAGACGCGTAGCCGCGGCAAGCGACACTGCATCGGTGGCATCGGCCCGCGCGGCATGTCCCGCTGCCAGCGAGCTGCGTTCAGCGTCGAACAACGCATAACCTTGCCCAGCATCGACGCCGCTCACCAACAGCGTCGCTTCCGCGAGCCCATAGCAGGGATACAGCGCGGCCGCGGCGAGCTTCGCTTCAGCGCCAGTGCGCGCAAACGCATCGAGCGTCGCGGCGCGAATCGGCTCCGCACCGCAGAATGCGACACGCCACGATGACAGGTCTACATCGTCCAACTGGTCGGCGCGCACACGCTCGGCACACAGTTGATACGCGAAGTTCGGACCGCCGCTCACAGTTGCGCGATAACGCGACACGGCCTGCAGCCAGCGCGCTGGCCGCTCGAGAAAATGAGCGGGCGACATCAGCACCACCGGAAAGCCGACGAAGAGCGGCGCCAGCAGGCCGCCGATCAGACCCATGTCGTGATAGAGCGGCAGCCAGCTCACCATGATGTCGTCCGCGCTGAAGGCCATTGCCGCGCGTATGGCGATTTCATTGGCGCTCACGTTGCCGTGGCTCACCATCACGCCCTTCGGCGCGGCCGTCGAACCCGAGGTGTACTGCAGGAACGCGAGATCGCCAGCGGCGGGCGGCTGGACGGTAAAACCAGCGGCAGCGCCCTGCTGTACCGTGTCCACCAGCAACGTCGTGCAACGCGTCGCCAGCGATTCCACGCTATCGGCGAGATTCGACAGCAGCGCGTCATGCGCGCAATCGGTGAGGATCACACGCGGCTCGCAGTCGTCGAACATCGCGCGCACCCGCTGCAAATGCTGCGGATTCGACGACTCCGGCGGATAGGCGGGCACCGCGATCACACCGGCGTACAGACAACCGAGAAAACCAGCGACGTAATCGAGACCGGTGGGCAGAAGCAGAATAGCGCGGTCGCCGCGCTGCGCGTCGCGCGACAAACGCTCGGCGCAGGCCAGCGCGCGGCGATGCAACTGGCCGTAGGTGAGCAACTGTTCGTCACGCTCTCCGTCCGCGAGAAAGCGCACGGCAATGCGGTCCGGCTGCGCGGCGACGTGGCGCAGCATCGTGCTGACGAGATCCTGCGCGGCCTCGGCAGGTGCGGATACAGATACCGGTTTGGGTGCATCGGCCAGTGCGCGCCTGCTGCGCTTGAGGAATGGGCAGCGGTCGCCCGCGGGCGTGTTCTCGTCGGTGAGGAAATACTGCTTCCACTCCAGGTTGCCCGGGTCGCCGTAAAAGCCGAGATCCGGATGTGCGGACACGTCATCCCACGTTTCGAGCCGTTTGCGCACCTGATTGCGCGCTTCACGGCCGATCACCTTGTTCGTGATCGTATCGACGAAGACGCTGCGCGGCTGGAACAGCAAGACCATCCCGGGGCCGAGATTGCGGCTATGGCGCGTATGGAACGACGGGCACGCACAGACGACGAACATTTCCACGCCCGCGAACGAGAACTCCCAGTCTTCGTGCGAGGGTTCGGGCTGTGCGTCGGCGTTCGGATCGGGGTCGACGTTATGCAGCGTTTGCAGCGCGTTCCAGAACAGCGTTTGGTAGGTATCGTGCGAAAGCGACTCGGCATCCGGCTCGAAGAACACCGCGATGTTGTTCTTGCGATACTCGGGGCGCGAGGCCAGCTCAGCGAAAGTCTGCATCGTCGCCGGCAGTTCCGAGATGTCCTTGCCGTTGACGAACGCATAGAACATCTCGCCGCGCCGTTCGGCCATGGTGCCGAAAAAGCACGGATAACCGGGATCCATCACCTGCGTGCGCATCGTCTCGTACGACGCATCGAGCCACGCGGGCAGCGTCACGCTTGAGCCTGTCTTCCTGCCTTCGATCACGCGGCTTGTCCAGTCGCCGGCGACGAAGCCCGCGTCGATACCGCGTTCGGTGTTGTCACCTGCTACCGATTTGTCTACTTGCATTTCCTTCCTCGTGTTCCGAAAACGCCGACGCGCCCGCGCGGCCCCAAGGGCCGCACAAGGAGTGCGTCAGGACGTACCGATGCCGTTGCGCAGGCGAACGACTGCTGTCCGCATGCGTACGGCGGGAATATTCGAGTGGGGAGACTCGGCGTCCTTCTGTGGGATGCCTGAAATGCGTGAGCTGCGCTACTTACTGCGTCGTCACTGCGGTGTTGTCGCAGCGGCGTTGCGAACCGCAGCGCCGTGAACTGCGCGATATATCAGCGCGCAGGAGCCGAATCGAGTTCGGCCGTCAGGGCCTGAACCCAATCGTCGGGAATGATGGGCTGGTGGTACGTGCACTCGCCCGATACGACGGTCGAGCCATGCAGACGCCCGTCGGGAATCAGCACCATGTCGCCGCGATTCATCTTGAGCTGCATGCCGACGTTGCCCCAGAACAGCATCTCGCCCTCTTCGATCGTGACGAGACGGTGGTCGTTATGCACGTGTGTCGTCGAACACATTTCGTGCGGCTCGACGAACGTCTCGCGGTCGATGTTGGGACATTCGGCGTCGATACGCGTACTGATCTGCCGCGCAAAGCCGCAATAGCGGTCGATCGCGGACAGCCAGAGCAATTGCTCACCGAGATCCCAGCGGCCACGCTCGGCGAGCCTGTCGCCGGCATCGAGTCCCTGCAAGGCCTGCGCGTAGGCCAGCGGCCCGTGATGCTCGGCGACATGGGCAAGCGCGCGCTCGGCACGCGACACCAGTTCGGCCTTGAGCGCCCCAGCATCGGCCGGCCGTTTGCCTGCGGGCTGCAGATGCACACATGCACGTTCGAGCGCGAGCCCGAACGCGAGCCATTCGGCCTGCGCGGCGAAGGCCGCGCCGGTGAACGCAAACGCGCTGGACGGGCGGCGGCCCAGCGCGCTCAGCAGATTGCATTTCGCGGTGCTGGTCGGCAGATAGAACTGCCAGTACGCATGTTGCTGGCCGGTCACGCCGCAAGCCGCCGCGACACGTTCAAGCAGGCCGTCGTCCGGGAAGCCGCCATGCAGAACGGGTTGCGCGTCGTGCGGCAGCGTGGCGAAGAAGCCGCTCGCTTTCGCCTGTGCAAGCGTGCGACGCTTGGTCGGCGCGAGCGCCCAGCGCTGAACCATGATGAAGCGCAAGCCCTCTTCGAGGTAGTCGTTGCGCATCAGCCGCTCGAACACCCCGCTCCAGAACGACAGCTCGGCATCGACGATGCGCCCCAACTGCTCGCCGGCCGCCGCGAGACCGCGCGACGGATCGGCGTCGGTGCTCAGATACGAAAACGCATAAGCCTCGAGAAACGGCGCGATCTGCGCGCCGAGCGTTCGAACGTCGTCACGGTAGAAATCCGCGAAGCGCTGCCAGTCTTCGGGCTGGCGGCCTTGCGGCGCGCGCAGCACGTCGAGTTCGTAGATCGACAGCAGCGTGCGGTTCGACGCGAGCGCCGGCAGGCGGCTCACGTTATCGGCGCGCACCGGCTTCATGAATTTGAGGAACTCGAAATCTTCCGGCCGCAACGGCCGCCGATGGAAGTCGTCGTTCAATACGAGTTCTTCGACGCTGGCGCTACGGAACGCGTGAGCCTGCGCGAACTGCTTGATCAGCGAGACATAGTGCGCGCTCTGGCCGGCGAATGGAGTGAAGTCAAACAGGGGTGGCAAAGCTTGCGTCATGATCGGAAAATCCTGTCAGTTGCTGGAACCGGGTTTGAAGAAAACGGCAACGGCAATGGGCAAACGTTGGCGTTTGCAAGATGAAGTGTGGGCGCCCGTCATGCGGCCATCGCGACCAGCACGCGGCGCTTGCCTTCGAACGGCGCGCGTCCGTGCGACATCAATACGTTGTCGAGAATCAGCAGGTCGGCGGCATGCCAGTCGAACGACAAGGTGGTATCGCGATAGACGGCGCGAATCTCGTCGAGCATGAGCGGGTCGATCGGCGACCCATCGCCGAAATAGGTATTGCGCGGCAGCGAAGCCTCATCGACGAGGTCGAGCAGCGCCTCGCGTGTGTCTTCGGGCAGATTCGTCACGTGGAAAAGATGCGCCTGGTTGAACCAGACAGTTTCGCCCGTGACGGGATGACGCCATTCCGACTGGCAGATCTGACGCGTGCGCAGCGCTTCGCCGTCGTCGAGCCATTCGAAGCCGATGTCGCGTACGCGGCAGAAACGCTCGACAGCGGCGTGATCGTCGGTGCCGAATACCTGCTGCCAGGGCACATCGAGACCATTGCCGAAGTTGCGCACGTACATGATTTTCCGGTCGTCGAAGCGCCGCCGCAGCGACGCATCGAGCCGCCGGTAAACTTCGCGGCTATCCGCGACAGGTGTCTGGCCGCGACGCGTGGCGGGGGTCTCGCAGTAAAACAGAATGCGTGCCGGCCACCGTGTCGTGTACGACTGTTCGTTGTGCTGCTCGATCCACTGGCTCGCCGGATACTCGGTCGATGAGAACACGGCCTTGTCGACATGGGTACGCGGCGAGGAGCCGAATTCGTAGGCCTCGAGCGGCTCGCCAAGCAACGCGGCGACCCGCTGCAACCCGTCCGCCCCCAACGCATCGAAGCCGCGCAGCAACACGCCGCCGGTGTCCAGCAGCGCAGGTGTCAGCGAAGGAATCAGCGCCTCGATCGACTTACCTGAGCGCGCCTGAATCACACGCAGGCGTGACCCGTTCTGCTCGATCAGTTCACCGCTTGCATGCAACACGTCACGATTCATCAAAGCGTCCATGGCTCACCTTCGACGGGTGCGCGCAATCGCATGCGTGCGGCGGATAGCTCGCCGAGCACGGCGTCGATCACCGCACGGGCAGATTGCTCAATGTAGAAATGGCCGCCTGGAAACATCCGGCGGCTGAAAGCCGCGCGCGTGACGTCGGCCCATGCGTCAAGCGCATTCGGATTTTGCGAAACCACATCGCCCTGGCCGCCAAACGCGCTCACGCTGCAATCGAGCGGTGCGCGATGCGGGTTCGCGACATAGGTGCCGCAGAGGTCGAAATCGGTACGCAACGTGGGCAGCGCGAACTCCATGAAATCGCGGTCTTCGAGCAGTCCGGCGGGCGTGCCGCCCAGCCGGCGCAACTCGTCGACTATTGCATCGGCGGTACAGTCGCGCCAGCGCGTATCGATTTCCCGCTGCGACGGTGCGGTGCAGGCTGACACGCCAAGCCACACCGGCGAACGCCCGCCTCTCTCGCGCAACCGATGCGCCAGCTCGTAGCCGGCCAGCGCGCCCATGCTGTGGCCGAAGATCGCGATATCGGCGGACGCGGCCGTGCGCGGCAGCGCCTCGACAAGTGCATCGACAAGCGCCGGCCACGATTGGGCTGCGGGTGTCGAACGTCGATTGCCGTGCCCAGGCGGATCGATCGGGCATAGCGTGATCCATGACGGCATCCGCGCGGCCCAACTGCGGTACATCGCGCAATTGCCGCCGGCATACGGCAGACAGACCAGCGTGATCGGTGTGGACATGGGTCGCTCACGCCTGTCGCGTCAGGACTGGGCGGTCGCGCCGGCGACGTCGGCGTCCATCGCCTGGCGCAAGCTCAGCGGACGCATATCGGTCCACACCTGATCGATCCAGGCGAGGCACTCCTCCTTCTTTCCCTGTTTACCGCCGAGCCGCCAGCCTGCGGGCACGTCCTTGTAATCCGGCCAGATCGAATACTGCTCTTCGTGATTGATTACAACGTTGAAGGTGGTGTTCTCATCGCCCCAGCTCATTCCGTTCTCCGTTTGCAAATGCGAATCATTATTATTCAATATTTTTCGTACGACGTGCAAATGAATTTTTCATTTCCTTAACTTCAGCAAGAGAAGGCGTGGGAAAACTGTGAGCAATGCAGAACGCTTTGACATGCAATTCGCATCAATCGCCCGATAGACAAGGCATCAAGGCGATTCGGCATCCTTAACGTAGCTGACATATCACGCAGGATCGCGCACTGACGGGGCGAAGATAGCGGCCATTGCTCGTATTCAGTCGACGTACGGCAGGGGCGCAACGGAAGGCGGCGCGCACCGATATGGCCTCCGACCCCGGCCTGTGCAAAGCCTAGTGCGCAAACGCATTCGCACTGCAGGGAGTAGTCGAAGGGACAGAAATGAGGTGCGGCAAGAGAGGAAAGAAAAGAGAAGGACCGGAATGAGAAAAGCCCCGTAAGTCGCTAGACTTACGGGGCTTTCTTTACTCAAACTCCTGGCGGAGACGGAGGGATTCGAACCCTCGATCCAGGTTTTGGCCCAGATGCTCCCTTAGCAGGGGAGTGCCTTCGACCTCTCGGCCACGTCTCCCAAACTTTCGGTTGCGCAGGGAGTCAGCGCAACGAAGCCAAGATAATAGCGGGCCGAACCGCGAAGGTCAATGTCTGACACACATTTCTTGTGCCAGTTTTGTCATCGACGACGCAATTTATTCACATTGGCCACGCAATAAGGGATGAGGCGCTCTTGTACGCCCCACCCCGTGCAGCAAATTACGCCTGATCCAGTTCGAACGCCTTATGCAGCGCGCGCACAGCGAGCTCCATATACTTCTCGTCGATCAGCACCGAAATCTTGATTTCGGACGTCGAGATCATCTGGATGTTGATGCCCTCTTCCGACAGCGTGCGGAACATCGTGCTCGCGATACCCACGTGCGAACGCATGCCGACGCCGACCACCGAGACCTTCGACACTTTCGGATCGCCCAGCACCTGCTCAGCCTGCACGTGGCCCTTCACCTGGCCGGTGAGGATGTCCATGGCGCGCTGATAATCGCCGCGGCCGACCGTGAATGTAAAGGCCGTTTTGCCTTCGACGCTCTGGTTCTGGATGATCATGTCGACGTCGATATTCGCGTCCGCCACCGGGCCGAGAATCTGGTATGCGATGCCCGGCTTGTCGGGCACACCCATCACGGCGATACGAGCTTCATCGCGCTGGAACGCGATACCCGAGATGACTGCTTTTTCCATGGTCTCATCTTCTTCAAAAGTAATCAGGGTGCCCGACTTCATTTCAGTGTCGAGCGGGATCAGCGGATCGGTCAGGCTCGACAACACGCGCGTCTTCACCTGATATTTGCCGGCGAATTCCACCGAGCGGATCTGCAGCACCTTGGAACCCAGGCTTGCCATTTCCAGCATTTCTTCAAACGTCACGCGATCGAGGCGGCGTGCTTCTTCCACCACGCGCGGGTCTGTCGTGTAGACACCGTCGACGTCCGTGTAAATCAGGCACTCGTCGGCTTTCAATGCGGCAGCGACTGCAACAGCCGACGTATCCGAACCGCCGCGGCCGAGGGTGGTGATGTGGCCATCAGGGTCGATACCCTGGAAGCCCGTGATCACCACCACTTTGCCCGCTTCGAGATCGCGCAGCACGCGCTCGCCGTCGATTTCGCTGATGCGCGCTTTCGTGAATGCGCTATCCGTTTTGACCGGCACTTGCCAGCCGGCATAGCTGACCGCGTCGACACCGGCTTCCTGCAGCGCGATGGCGAGCAGCCCCGAGCTGACCTGCTCGCCGGTAGCGGCAATCATGTCGAGTTCGCGCGGGCTCGGCTGGCTCGTGATTTCTTTCGCGAGACCGAGCAAGCGGTTGGTTTCGCCGGACATTGCCGACGGCACGACGACCATCTTGTGGCCGGCCTTGTGCCATTTCGCGACGCGCTTGGCGACGTTCTTGATGCGCTCGACCGAGCCCATCGAGGTGCCGCCGTATTTATGTACGATGAGTGCCATTGTCGTTCTGAACTGGAGGAGAAAACGCGCTGGCGCGCTGGAGACGACCGCACAAAAGCACAGGAGCGCAACGTCTTGTGAACGACGGCAAAGTGTGTGGCGGCGTAGATGCAGCGCGCGTGTAACACGCGCGGATTTGCCCGGGAATGATCGCTAGTGGCTTACCGGAAACGACGGATCACGCGCGCAGACCGGAAAATACGACAAAATTGACAAAAGCGACGGCGAAATCGGGTCGGGCAAACAAGTTAAATTACCCGATCGAGCGCAAAAAGACAAGCCGAAATGGCCGTCGAATGGTCCCTATTCGCGGCTGAAAAGGCTTGCCCGGTGCGGTTTTGTGCCCTTTTTTGAGGATTCACCGAATAGGTAAGCCGTGTGTCCGACCGGACGGTCAGGCGATCAGCAGATCGTCGCGCCAGATGATCCGGACGCGCTGACCGGCCGCATCGACCTGTTCGGACAACGCTGCGCGATTCAGGCCGAGCAAGGGCACGAACAGCAAATCGCCGCCTACATAAAGCAGCGGCACGTCGCGCTTCCATGCGGGAATGCCGCGCTCCTGGAACAGGTTTTTCAGCGTGCGGCTCGGGCTGCCCGGTGCGGCGCTCATGCGCATCCGTTCGCCGCCGCTGCGCGAACGCGCGCTTAGCAATGCCCGGCGTAGCACGCTGACGGGAAGCGTATCGGGATCGTTTGAAGCGGCATCAACGTTGCGGGAGGCATCGCCATCGGCAGCGGAATCGACATCAGAAGCGGCGGCGCCAGCGACGGCGACAAACACAAAAGTGCCCCGCCATTGCGGCAACCGCCAGATCGCTTCACCCTGCCACGCGAGTTCGCTCACTGCGCGCTTAGCGAGCGCGGTTTCGTCGGCGGGCTCGCTGCTATCGCCCGCTTCCCAGTAGATCAGGCCGCGATAACTGCGCAACGCCTGCCCTGCATGATCGATACGCAGGCTATGGCCCTCGCCCGCTCCCCCGACTTCGCGCAACTGGCGCAAAGCGTCGGTAAGACGCGCAGTCGATGCCGCAACGAGACCCAGCGTGCGCATCCAGTAGCGCAGCAGGTTGAGCGCGCGATTGTCGTCAAGAGCGAGCAGCGCATCATGGGATAACGCACGGCCGTCATCGCGTACGGCTTCGTTCAGATCGATGCGCGCGAGATCGTCGAGCAGACGCTGCGCCGATGCCGCATGCGCTGCCGTGCGCGCGAGTGCGTCGCGAAAACCAGGAAAGTGAACGGCCAGCGCCGGCGTCACCTCGTGACGCAATGCGTTGCGCGCGTAACGTGTGTCCGCGTTCGATTCGTCGTCGATCCAGCGCAGATCCCGGGCGCTCGCATACTGCTCGAGTTGCGCTCGCAGCAAATGCAGCAAAGGCCTCACGCGCACCGCGGATGCGCCTGCCGGCAAGTACTCGGGCGCCATCGCCGCAAGTCCCGCGAGGCCTGTGCCGCGCAGCAGTTGCAACAGCACCGTCTCCGCCTGGTCGTCCGCATGTTGTGCAAGCCATAGCGTGCGAATGGCGCGTGTTGCGCACATGGCGTCCAGCGCACGGTAACGCGCATCGCGCGCCGCGGCCTCGACACTCACACCCGCGTCACGCGGCACCTCGACACGCTGCGCCGCGAATTCAATGCCACGTTCCCGCGCAAAGGCTTCGCAACGCGCGAGCCACTCATCGGCATGCGCGCTGAGCCCATGATGCACATGCAGCGCAACACAACGCGACGCCCCCGCGACACGCACCACCGCATCGAGCAGCACACTCGAATCGACGCCACCACTGAACGCCACCGCAATGCGCGCATTCGCAGGCAACGCGGAAAGCGCAACGCCGACCGCCTCGAGAACGAGGCGGTCGGCGTGCGAATCTGCGGTGGGAGTCACGTCGCTAGCGCGTTACGCGCTGAAGGACGAAGGAGAACGCGCGCGGGCTTACGCACCCGGCGTCGTTTCCTTGAACTTGCCGTACGACATCAACCGTTCGAAACGGCGTTGACGCAGGTCGTTGATGCTCATGCCCTGGAACTGGCGCAGCGAGTCGGCGAGTGCACGGCGCAGCATTGCGGCCATGCCCTTCGGATCGCGATGCGCGCCACCGAGCGGCTCGTTGACGATCTTGTCGATCAGGCCAAGCGCCTTGAGACGATGCGCGGTCAGGCCGAGCGCTTCCGCGGCTTCCGGCGCTTTCGCTGCGCTCTTCCACAGGATCGACGCGCACCCTTCCGGCGAAATCACCGAATAGGTCGAGAACTGCAGCATCAGCACGCTGTCGCCGACGGCAATCGCGAGCGCGCCACCCGAACCGCCTTCACCAATGATCGTGGCGATCAGCGGCGTCTTGAGTTCAGCCATCACGTACAGATTGCGGCCGATCGCTTCCGACTGGCCACGCTCTTCCGCGCCGATACCCGGGTACGCGCCCGGCGTATCGATGAACGTGAAAATCGGCAGGCTGAACTTCTCGGCGAGACGCATCAGGCGTTCGGCCTTGCGATAGCCTTCCGGACGCGGCATGCCGAAGTTGCGCAGCGCGCGCTCCTTCGTGTCACGCCCCTTCTGATGGCCGATCACCATGCACGCCTGGCCGTTGAAACGCGCGAGGCCGCCGACGATCGACAGGTCATCCGCATAGTTGCGGTCGCCGTGCAGTTCGTGGAAATCGGTGAACAACTCGCTCACGTAATCGAACGTGTACGGGCGTTGGGGGTGACGGGCGATTTGCGAAACCTGCCATGGGGTGAGGTTCGCGTACAGATCTTTGGTGAGCTGTTGACTCTTCTTGGACAGCCGCTCGATCTCTTCCGAAATATCGACGGCCGAATCGTCCTGCACGAAGCGCAATTCTTCGATCTTCGCTTCGAGTTCAGCGATCGGCTGTTCGAAATCCAGAAAGGTGGTCTTCATTGGTTGTAATCCTTGGACTTACCGGCAGCGCGTATTCTAACCGCGCTCGCCGATGTCAAAACCATTTCTCAACTATCGATTTTTAACAATTGATAGCTTTTTAAACGGCATCGCTTCTTTTTGCTTTAGTAGTCGACCGGCAACGGATCGAGACTACGCCACATATACCAGGTGGCGACAGTGCGCCACGGCTCCCAGTTTGCCGCGACCTCACGCGCTTCACTGCGCGTAACCGGTTCGCCGCTGAAGTAATTGACGCTGATCGCGCGGATCAGGCCGAGATCGTCTAGCGGCAGTACGTCCGGGCGCGACAGATTGAAGATCAGGAACATTTCCGCGGTCCAGCGGCCAATGCCGCGGATCTGCGTGAGTTCGGCGATCACCGCCTCGTCGTCCATCGAGGTCCACTTGCCGACGTGCAACGCGCCCGACACAAAGTGCTGCGCGAGATCGAGCACGTATTCGGCCTTGCGCCTGGACAACCCGCACGCGGTCAGCTTGTCCTGACCGAGCTTGATGAACTGCTGCGGCACGAGCTTCGGGCACGCCGCCTCGACTTTCGCCCAGACCGCCTGCGCGGAAGCGACCGAAATCTGCTGCCCCACCACCGAACGCGCGAGCGTGACGAACGGATCGCCACGGCTTAGCAGATGCACCGGGCCGAACTTCGGAATCAATTTCTTCAGGATACGGTCGCGCTTGACGAGGTCCGCGCACGCCTTGTCCCAATACGCCGGGCGGGTGACTTCAGGCGTGAGACCGCCGATCTGCACCGGCACCGCGAGTTCAGCAACATCCGCTGCTTCGCCGCCCGCACTCGATGACGCGCGCGTCTTGCGTACGACCTCGCCTTCGTGTCCTTCGTGCGTAATGCGAGCGAGTTCTTGCACGTTGCCGGCGAGTTCGGCAGGCAACGCGCCATTGCTTTTTGCACGCGAGGTTTTGGCGCGTGTCGAAACAGGCGCATGCGCCGATGCGCCGTTCAGCGCGCGCTTGACGGTGGCCTTCTTCGCGGCCCCGGTCGTTGCCGCTGCACGCATGCCAGCCTTTTTCGACGATGCATTCTTTACCGCGCTACCGCCCGCACGAGCCGACGTTCGTGTCGACTTTACCGCGGTTGCAGCGTTTGTTTGAGACGTGGCTCGTTTAGCCGGCGTCTTCGTGGCCGTTGCCATCCTGCCTCCTGCCTGGCGAGTCGATCAGAGGGAAGTACGAGGTGCGCTCACACGCGCCGCCACTCGGTCAACCCGCCGGGTTTGTCTTCAAGTGCAACGCCGGCCTCGAGCAATTCGGCCCGGATCCGGTCTGCTGCTGCATAGTCTTTCGCCTGCTTGGCGGCCACGCGCGCGGCGATCTTCGCTTCGATCGCGGCGGCGTCGAGCGCGCCTTGCGCGGCGGCGCCCGCAGCCTGCTGCAGGTATGCACGCGGCTCCCGGCCGAGCAAGCCAATCACAGCGCCCAGCGAGCGCAATTGACGGGCCAGCGCAGGGGCGCGCGTGCGGTTCACTTCAGTTGCCAACTCGAACAACACCGACACTGCAACCGGCGTGTTGAAGTCGTCATTCATTGCTGCCTGGAAACGCTGCGCATGCGCTTCGTTCCAGTCGAGCTCCGCGCCGTCCGGCGTGACGTCTTTCAGCGCCGTGTACAAACGCGTCAGCGCACTGCGGGCGTCGTCGATATGCACGTCGCTGTAATTCAACGGCGACCGGTAGTGCGCGCGCGCGATGAAAAAGCGCACGACTTCGGCATCGTACTGCGCCAATACTTCGCGGATCGTAAAGAAATTGTTCAACGACTTCGACATCTTCTCATTGTCGATCTGCACGTAGCCGTTGTGCATCCAGTAATTGACGAAGGTTTGTCCGGTCGCGGCTTCGCTCTGCGCAATCTCGTTCTCGTGGTGCGGAAACTGCAGGTCCTGACCGCCGCCGTGAATGTCGAAATGCTCGCCGAGCAACGTGCAGCCCATCGCCGAGCATTCGATATGCCAGCCGGGGCGGCCGCGCCCGTACTTCGACGCCCAGCCGGTGTCGGCCGGTTCGTCAGGCTTCGCCTGCTTCCACAGCACGAAGTCGAGCGGGTCCTGCTTCGCGTCGTTCGCGGCGACGCGTTCGCCGGCGCGCAGATCTTCGAGCGACTTGCCCGACAGCTTGCCGTAGCCCACGAACTTGCGCACCGCGTAGTTCACGTCGCCGTCGACCGCCTGATAGGCGTAACCGTTCGCCTCGAGCTTCTCGATCATGCCGAGCATCTGCGGGATGAAATCGGTGGCGCGCGGTTCCAGATCGGGCCGCTCGATGCCGAGCGCATCCGCATCTTCATGCAAGGCCTTGATGAAGCGATCGGTCAACGATTTGATCGTTTCGCCGTTCTCCACTGCGCGCCGGATGATCTTGTCGTCGATATCCGTGATGTTGCGCACGTAGGTGACGTCGTAACCGAGCGTGCGCAACCACCGCTGCACGATGTCGAACACGACCATCACCCGTGCATGACCGACGTGACAATAGTCGTACACGGTCATCCCGCAGACGTACATCCGCACGACGCCATCTTGCAGCGGCACGAAAGTTTGCTTGTCACGCGCGAGCGTGTTGTAGATGCGCAGTGATTCCATAGAGAACGGTGCGTGGGCCGAAAGAAATCCGCAATGTGTTTCGTGCTGTTTCGTGCATGAGACGCCCCGCGAAAAGACGGCGGGCGCGTTCTGTACTGCCGCTTTGCACTACCTTTGCACTAAAACACGCACAGCAGCAAACCGGTGCATCTGGTGCGGCGGTCAGGCTGCGTTCAAGGCGGAGACGACCACGAGTGGCGAAAAGACAGTTTGCGGTTCGACGGAACGCGCAGACCTTTTGTTAGAATGGGTCGGAGTATAACATCCAGACCCGAGCCTATGAAACCTTCCAGCGGCCGCGCGCGCAGCGCTGCGACCCTCGCCGCGACGGCATTCTGCGCCGTCGCCCTCACGGTCTTGCCGGGTGCTGCCGCGTACGCGCAGAAAGGCGCCGCGACCATGCCGCAGGGCCCCGCCGTGCGTGACAACACGCCGGAAATCGACGCGTCGATTGCGCAGAAGAACTGGGAAGCCTCCCTCACCCAGCTCGACGCGCGCATCGCCTCGAATCCGCACGACGCGCAAGCAAAGTTCAAGCGCGCCACAGTGCTGGCCCACCTGAACCGCGACGACGAAGCCATCACCGCGTTCACCGAACTCACGCAGTTGTATCCGGAACTGCCCGAACCGTATAACAACCTGGCCGCGCTCTATGCGAAGCACGGCCGTTATGCCGAGGCACGGGCCGCGCTCGAAACCGCGACCAAGGTGAATCCGGCCTACGGTCTCGCGTACGAGAATCTCGGCGATCTGTATCTGCGCATGGCCGACGCGGCTTACCGTCGCGCGCAAGGCCTCGGCAAAGCGAGCGCCACCACCACGCAGCGCATCGCCGACATCCAGAAGATCGTTTCGCCGCCCAAGAGCACCGGGCCGGCGAAAAAAGCCGCGGCGCCTGCCGAGGCCAGCGCCGCGCGCTCCTCCGCGGACATGACACAAACGCCGAGCTTCCAGTACGGCGGCGCAAATGGCTCGCTCGCCATGCCGCCCTACATGGCGCCGTCGCAGTAACACCGTCACCGTTTTCGGCAACACGTTTTTTCCAACCCTGAGGATCTTCATGAAATGGTTGATGTTGGCGCTCGGCAGCGCCGCCCTGATCGCAAACGCCCCCGCCTTTGCCCAGTCCGGTTCGCAGGCCGCGCATCCGTCCGTCCTCTTCAAGACCACGGAAGGCGACATCCGCGTCGAGTTGTATCCTGAGAAGGCACCGAAAACGGTCGCCAACTTCCTCGACTATGTGAAGTCCGGCCAGTACAGCGGCACGATTTTCCATCGCGTGATTCGCGGCTTCATGATTCAGGGGGGCGGTTATACGCAGAGCTTCGCTGAGAAGCCCACGCGCGCGCCGATTCCGCTGGAAAGCCGCAACGGTCTGAAGAACGCGGCCGGCACGCTCGCCATGGCGCGCACCAGCGATCCGAATTCGGCCACTGCGCAGTTCTTCATCAACACGGTGGATAACGCCGGCCTCGACTATCCGAATCCGGACGGCAACGGCTACGCGGTGTTCGGCAAGGTCACGAGCGGCATGGACGTCGTGAAGAAGATCGAAGGCACGGCCACCACCACACGCGGCCCGATGAGCGACGTGCCGCAAAAACCGATCGTGATCGAATCGGCCACGGTGGTCGGCAAGTAAGCAAGTAACAGAGCAGGAAGCAGCACCAGGCACGCTGCACAGGAAGTCAACTAAATCTACGCCCCCGGCGCGGCCCGTCGTCATCTCACTTCATGACGAACGGCCGCGCCTTTTACCCACCCCGTTCATCAAAGGATTCCATCATGGTTGAACTGCATACAAACCACGGCGTCATCAAACTCGAACTGGACGCTGAAAAGGCGCCGAAGTCGGTTGAGAACTTCCTCAACTACGTGAAGGCCGGTCACTACGACAACACGGTGTTCCACCGCGTGATCGACGGCTTCATGATCCAGGGCGGCGGCTTCGAACCCGGCATGAAGCAGAAGCCGACGGCTGAGCCGATCACGAACGAAGCGAACAACGGTCTGAAGAACGTCAACGGCTCGGTCGCGATGGCTCGCACGAACGACCCGCACTCGGCAACCGCGCAATTCTTCATCAACGTGAACGACAACGACTTCCTGAACCACTCGTCGCCGACGCCGCAGGGCTGGGGCTACGCGGTGTTCGGCAAGGTGGTCGACGGCCTCGACATCGTCGAGAAGATCAAGAAGGTCAAGACGGGTTCGAAGGGCTTCCATCAGGACGTGCCGGCCGACGACGTCGTGATCGAAAAAGCAGTGATCGTCGACTAAGCGTCCCGACAAGGGCCAACCCGTTTGAACTGACATCAGGCACCTTCAATGCTGCAAGAAACGCCGCTGCGAAGCGTCGCCGCGGGCGTGCCTGGCGAGGGCAAACGCCCGCACGCCGCACGCCCGTTTTTTTTCCTCTCCGATATTCATCTGAGCGAGGCGATTCCGCACACGGTCGCCGCGTTCGAACACTTCGTGCGCGTCACGGCCGAGCAGGCGGATTCGGTTTTCATTCTCGGCGATCTGTTCGAGTACTGGATCGGCGACGACATGCTCGTCGAGCCGTTCGTCGCGCGGATGGCGGCGTTGCTGCATACGCTCTCGGAACGCGGTATCGCGCTCTACATCATGCACGGCAATCGCGATTTTCTGCTCGGCAAGCGCTTCATGAAAGCGGCCGGCGCGATCTGGCTGCCCGATCCGTTCGTGATCACCGCATTCGGCACGCGGATCGTGCTCGCGCATGGTGACGGCCTCTGCACCGCGGATCGCGGCTATCAATTTTTCCGGCGCTTTGCGCGCAGCCGTTTCGCGCAGATGCTGTTTCTCGCGTGGCCGTTTCGCTGGCGTCAGGCGCTGGCGGAAAACATGCGCTCGAAAAGCCAGCAAGGCCGTTCGCGTCCGGTTTCGCCGAAGTATGACGTGACGCCCAAGGCCGTCGCTGCGTTATTCAAGGTTTCGAAAACGGCCACGATCATTCATGGGCACACGCATCGTCCGGCGCGGCATCGCGAGCCGGGCGGCACGCGCTGGGTGTTGCCGGATTGGGATGTCGACCACGGCGAGCGCCGTGGCGGTTATCTGCGGATCGATGCGGAAGGGATTCGGGCGTTGCCGCTGAATTGACTAGCGCTCCGCCACTGCCCCGTCCACCTTTCCTGCAATCGCGGCCGACAGGCGCCGCAGATCGAGCAGCGCCGCATCGGCGCCTTGCAAGCCTTCCAGACTGGTTCCCAGCCGCTCCAGCGCGTCGACGATTTCGTCGATACGCTTCGATTGCGTCGCTGCGTGGTCGATCAGACCGTGAATCGCCAGCGATACAGGATCATCCGCATTTGGCGTGATGCCGTAGGCGCAGAATGCGCTTTTTTCCGACACTGCCTTTGACTCACGCGCTGCGCCATTTGCCGATGCGCTCGCCGAACCCGCCGCCGCTGCAGCCATAGCGGCCGCTGCTGGGACGATGATCCGTGCGGGATTCCCGACCGCCGTGCCGCGTGCCGGCACCGGCTTCGTGACCACCGCATTCGAACCGATCTTCGCGTCCGCGCCGATCGTAAAGCCGCCGAGCACCTTCGCCCCCGCGCCGACGATCACCCCGCGTTCAAGCGTGGGATGCCGTTTCGCGCCCCGCGTGAGCGACGTGCCGCCAAGCGTCACGCCCTGGTAGATCGTGCAGTCGTCGCCGACTTGCGCCGTCTCGCCAATCACGACGCCCATGCCGTGATCGATGAACACACGGCGGCCCAACGTGGCGCCAGGATGGATTTCGATGCCGGTCATGAAACGCGCCATCTGCGAGATGAAACGCGCGAGCCAGCGGCGTTTAGCCTGCCAGCAGGCGTGCGCGAGCCGGTGCAGCACGAGTGCGTGCAGACCCGGATAACACGTGAGGACTTCCCAGGCGCTGCGGGCGGCGGGATCGCGCTCGCGGATCGTGGCGATGTCTTCGCGGAGTCTCGTGAACATGGCAGGGACTATGTTGTGGGGGAAAAGACCACCTGCGTGAAACGCCACGCACGGCGGATGCTTGCCGCATAGCAGATCGGCAGCTTTGCTTAGAACGTTTCGAGCGATTGTAGGGCGATTGCGCGAAACCTGCCGGAAGCCCACGCTGCCGGCAAGGTCGTAGATTGATGGGCAAGCAGCCCTTAAGACGCGTCGCCGCCGGGCGGCCTGGTCTTCAGCAGAATATGTTTGGCGATGCCGCGCACGATATTCACTTCCTCGCGCTCCAGACCGGAACGGGCGAACAGGCGCCGCAAGCGGGACATCAATTTCTTCGGATTGGCCGGATCGAGAAACTCGAGCGCGACCAGCGCGCTCTCCAGATGCGCGTACATGCTTTCGATTTCGTCGCTCGCTGCACGCGCGCCGACCGGCTCGCCCTGCCCGGCGGCCGTCTGAGCCACCGCGGATGCCGCAGCCGTCGCCTCGCCCGAGGACAGGTACGCGGTGCGCAATTCATACGCCAACACCTGCACGGCCTGCGCAAGATTGAGCGAACTGTAGGCGGGATTGGCCGGAATATGCGCGAGCGCGCTGCAACGCTCGACGTCCTCGTTCGACAGGCCCGTGCGCTCGTTGCCGAACACCAGTGCGATCTCACCATGTAGAGCCTGCTCACGCGCGGCGCCGGCCGCGGCACGCGGCGTCCATTGCGGCGGCCCGTATTCACGCAGCCGCGCAGTCAGCGCAATCGACCAATGCACGCCATTCAACGCATCGGCAAGCGTCGGGACGACGTGCGCGGACGCCAGCACGTCATCGGCGCTGCTCGCCATGGCGATGGCTTCCGGATCGCTTTGCACGTGCGGCACACGTGGCGACACCAGCACGAGGCGCGAAAACCCCATGGTTTTCAGCGCGCGCGCCGCGGCGCCGACGTTGCCGGGATGGCTGGGCTCGACGAGCACGAAGCGCGTCGACGTAAAACCGCCGCGCAGGTCCGCCACGGCGGGATCGGAAGAATGGTGGGTGTGGTCCACGATGAAACTCGGCAAGCTAAAGAACGCGTATGGTAGCGCCAACGCCGCATCGGCTCCGAAATACGCGTGTGCGCCGCGCCAGAACCATGCCGTCGGACCGTTGCACGCCATACCGGACAGCAAGCGCTGCCCCGGCGCCCGGACTCAGGTAAAATACCAATATTCGCGCCCGGTTTTCTCCTGTGAAAGCTCCGGCGCCTCGTTCTTATCCAATTCGTCTCCGTCGGCGGAATGCGCACCCGGTGCTTTACCGGACGTGCGTTCCGTGCTGTTTCCGCGCCCTTTGATGGCGCTCAATTAGCGCTCATCCCGCGCTCATTTACCGGTAAGCAGCCGTGCTGCCCCGGCACAAGGATCCAGTCTCATGCATCCCATGCTCAACATCGCTGTGAAGGCCGCGCGCCGCGCAGCCCAGATCATCAACCGCGCGTCGCTCGACCTCGATCTGCTCCAGGTCAGCAAGAAACAGCACAACGATTTCGTCACGGAGGTCGACAAAGCGTCTGAAGCGGCGATCATCGATACGCTCAAGACAGCCTACCCCGATCACGCCATCCTCGCCGAAGAATCCGGCAAGTCGGACAACGAGTCCGAATATCAGTGGATCATCGATCCGCTCGACGGCACCACCAATTTCATCCACGGTTTCCCGTACTACTGCGTGTCGATCGCGCTCGCCCACAAGGGCATCGTGACGCAGTCCGTGGTCTACGATCCGACCCGCAACGACCTGTTTACCGCCTCGCGCGGCCGCGGGGCGTTCCTGAACGACCGACGCATCCGCGTCGCCAAGCGCGACCGCCTGGCTGACGGCCTGATCGGTACCGGCTTCCCGTTCCGTGAAAAGGACGGCCTCGAAGCGTACGGCCGCCAGTTCGCTGAAATGACCGAAGCCTGCGCCGGCCTGCGCCGTCCGGGCGCCGCCGCGCTCGATCTGGCCAACGTCGCCGCGGGCCGCATGGACGGCTTCTTCGAGCAAGGCCTGAATCCGTGGGACGTCGCCGCGGGCAGCCTGCTGATCACGGAAGCCGGCGGTCTGGTTGGTAATTACACGGGCGACTCGGACTTCCTGCACGTCGGCGAAATCGTCGCTGGCAATCCGAAGGTCTACGCGCAGATGATCCCGATCCTGTCGCGCTACAGCCGCACGCGCCAGCAATCGGCTTAAGGTTCAGGTCTCAGGTCTCGACTGGCCGGCTTGGCGCCGGCATCGGTAATACGTAAAGCGGCTTCGGCCGCTTTTTCGTTGACCCGCCAGCATCCGCCGGGCGTTCGTGCTACAAAGCGGAAGGCCGCGCCGGCACGCTCCATCGCCGGCTGCGTTTTGCGCGCTTCTTGCAGCGCCCTGCTTCCCGTCAGATTTCCGCGCAGCTTCCGATCCGCTTCATGAGAAAAGGCTTCTACACAATCATCGCGGCGCAGTTCATTTCGTCGCTCGCGGACAATGCCCTGCTGATCGCCGCCATCGCCCTGCTATCGGTGATCCGTTCGGCCGCCTGGGTCACGCCGCTGCTGCAGATTTTCTTCACGGTCTCCTACGTGTTGCTCGCCCCGTTCGTCGGCGCATTCGCCGACGCGCTGCAAAAGCGGCACGTCATGTTCATCTCCAACGCGCTCAAGGCGAGCGGTTGCCTGATGATGATCGCCGGCGTCCATCCGATGATTGCGTATGGCGTGGTCGGCTTTGGCGCGGCCGCGTATTCGCCAGCCAAATACGGCATTCTCACCGAGCTCCTGCCCGCGGAAAAACTCGTCAAGGCGAACGCGTGGCTCGAGTCGGCCACCGTCCTGTCGACCATTGTCGGCACGATGGTCGGCGGCGCGCTGATCAGCACCCTCGCCGATAAATTCGTCGCGCACGCGCATCTGCCGCTGATCCGCTCTTCCGCCGATCTGGCGATGTTCGCGGTGATGGTCACGTATGCCATCGCGGCGGCGATCAACATCTTCATTCCCGACACCGGCGCGCGTTATCCGAACCGTTTGACAGAGCCGAAGAAACTGGTCGGCGACTTCTATCATTGCTTCAACGTGCTGTGGGCCGACAAGCTCGCGCAGATCGCGTTGTGGGTCACGACGCTGATGTGGGGTGGCGCGGTCACGCTGCAATTGCTGGTGCTCAAATGGGCGAACGTGAACCTCGGCTTGTCGCTCTCGAAGGCGGCAGTGATGCAAGGCGTAACGGGGCTCGGCATCGCCGTCGGCGCAGCTGCTGCGGCCGCGCTGATTCCGTTGCGCAGTTCGCTGCGCGTGCTGCCTGTCGGCATCCTGACCGGCGCGGTAGCGATCGCCGTGGCGTTCTATAACAAGGACCTGTTTCCGGCGGGCGCCGGCATTCGTATCGGCTCGTACGTGCTGCCGATCTATATCCTGCTCGCCTATCCACTGATGATCCTGCTCGGCGCGCTGTCCGGTTTCTTTATCGTGCCGATGAACGCCATACTCCAGCATCGCGGCGCGACCTTGCTCTCCGCGGGCCATTCGATCGCGGTGCAGAATTTCAACCAGAATCTGGCCGTTCTGCTGATGCTCGGGGCCTACGCGATACTGCTGACAGCCAGGATGCCAGCGCAATGGATCATTGTTGTGTTCGGCAGTTTCATCACGTTCATGATGTGGCTCGCAAAGCGGCGCAGCGCCGTGAATGAGCGCACGATGGATATGCGAGCGCTCGTTGAAGAATGACGACATGGCGAGAATCGCCCGGCGGGCGCGA
This sequence comes from Paraburkholderia sediminicola, assembly GCF_046026675.1. Lineage (GTDB taxonomy): Bacteria > Pseudomonadota > Gammaproteobacteria > Burkholderiales > Burkholderiaceae > Paraburkholderia > Paraburkholderia sediminicola_F. The sequence goes on from NZ_JAQQEY010000001.1 coordinate 2,745,943, forward strand.
GAATCTGCGTTGCGACACGTGAGCTGCTTTGTGGATTAGCCATCCGGCCAGGGTCCGCTCGCCGCGCTGGCAGGTTAAACTCACGCCCTGAACAGCTAACGCAAAAAGACACCGAGGATGGGCATTCAAACCGCAGCGGCCAATGACGTCGCACAACACACGCCAATGATGCATAGGCGTTTTGTGGCCGTCATACAACGCTGACCCAGTACGCGGTGCGATGACCTATACCGGGAGCTATACATACCCGACAAAAATAAACCCACCGCCGCGCTATGAGTTCCTCGCAAACCATTCAGGTCGGCCGCGCCCGCGAAGCACCCTTCGTTGCGTTCGGCGACGACAGTCAGTACGGGGACTCACTCTCTTTCGCTTTCGTATTGGTGCCACGCACGCGCGTGCGATTTGCCGAGCGAAAACTGGAGCGACTGAAAAAGCGATTCAAAATCCCGCAAGAGATAACTCTTCATTGCCGAACGCTGTTCAGCGGGCAGCAGCGTGAAAAGGCGGCCTTGGGACATCTTTCTCCTAGCGACGTCCAATCGATTACCGCGCAAGCCATCACGATCATCAACGACGTGAATGCCCGTGTTCATTTTGCCGTCCAGGATGCCAGTACTTTCTTTGCGGGCCTCGGGAACGAACTGCAACTCTTCAATCAGGATGGCAGTCCCGGGGTCAAGCTTCCGGTGACCCCAGATCCCAAAGGACTTCTTGGCATGATGGCTTTCTCGTGCTTTCCGCTCGACCAGAACGGACGGTACGGGCCGACTGCCTCCCAGTGTGAGATTTACGTTTCCGAAGATAAAACCAAGGTCAGTTTTATCGGCGAAAAGCGCACTCGCGCGGACTCGCACTACGCGGGGTTTTTTGAGATGGGAGACGCATTCGGCCAACTGAACGCCAATATTGTCGCCGCCAACGCCTTGCCGCTGTTGCAACTGGCTGACATCGCCGCCTACATCTGCAGCCACGCATTCAGCAAAACCGGCGAGGTGCACTTCTGGAAGGAGCAATGCGGTCGCATTACCAACTGGTTTCGGGTTGGCTAAGCGCACTGCGGCGCGGTCACTCTCGCGTGAGTCTGCACGATCTGACACCCTGCGCTTAGCGTGGGCTCTTTTCGTTGGATCATACTCGCGGGTTGCGATAAAGTCAGCCCACCAACTAGAACGAGACACGGGGAAGCACATGAAAATCTGGATCGCCGCGGCGTGTATCGCCCTTGCTGGGTGCACGGCTTCATATCAAAAGCAGGATCTCGCCGGTTCTGGCGCCATCCCGACGCAGCTGTCACCCTCTTCACGGGTCTATGTTGCACTACCCGCCGACGGCGCATACGAAGACAAAACGTATCCGGGTTCCGGTCGCACGGCGGCCCAGGCTATCGCGGCTGCGTTCGCAAAGCACGGTTCCGCGGTGACGATCGCAGACGTGCAAGCAGGGCGCGATCAGACGATCACGGCAGCTCAAGCGGCCGGCGCCCGGTACGCCGCGATCCCCGTCATCTCGCACTGGGAGCCGCGAGCAACCGAGTGGTCAGGTCGCCCGAGCCGAATGGCAATCACACTGTCGATGGTCGACGTCCCCAGCGGCACGACCGTCAGCAATATCGAACTGAGCGGTCGCAGCCGGATAATGTCATTCACCAGCACGTCGCCCGAAAGCCTGCTACGTGAGCCCGTACAGAACTACATCGATTCGCTCTACCCGCGATAAAGCGAAACGGCGCCCGATTGGGTGCCTTAACTGCTTCAATCGAAGCACAACTCGACGTCGCGTTGTGGGGGCTTTCCGTCGACCGCCAACCCTGCCCTCTTCGCGAGCAGCGCCTCATAAAGCTGCCACGTGACGACCGGCCGACCACGCGCGTTGCAGACAACATCAATACCAAACGCCTGCTTGAACCAGGCAACCTGTTTCGAGTAGCGCTTCTTTCCGGTCACGGTCGCGAGATCGTCATCGGACATAAGTCGGGGTTCCATACCGCTCCTTTACCTCGGTACACGACACGCTCGTCGCATGCCGCTGCCCGTGCTCGTCAATGTGCCCTGCCCCACGCCGTGACACGACCAATCAGCTCGCCGCTCGATGGGGCGCCGCGGTGTACTCCGACGACACCGTCGACGCGGGCGACACAAAACTGATCGGCAGCTACGTTGGCGGCCGGGACATACACTACGCAATCGCCGTCTCGTACCGCGGGATTGGTTTCGCTTAGCACGAACAGATCTGCCGGAGAGAGGGCCCCGACTCTAGCGGCCGTGAGCGGAAACACGAATTGATCTTGCATGACGAACTCCGTATGTAGTTAGCGCCGCGCCCGCTGCTAAACGGGGTGAGCGGCAGACGATGGGGTTAGCAGACTGGGACATACGGAACCCAGCAGGCCGAAGCCTCCCCACCATCGCCGCCCATTGAAGGCGCACAGACACAGACGAAAAAATACCGCCATCGGCGGTAGTCCGCCGCATGTGTTCGGGCTGCTAAACCCGATCGATGTTGTGTCATCGATGGCTTGAAGCATAGCCGACAATGCAGCGCATAACAAGATATTTTTCTTTTAAATCAATATGTTAGGCGATTCCTAACTTTGTCAGGCACCGCCTTCGAGCGGTCGCGCTAGACGATTACGGCTTACCCGCAGCTCGTTCCTGGGCGTTTTTGTAGTGCCAGAACGCTCCCATCATTTGCCCGTACGTCGGATCTGACACACCATTCGCCCAAAAATCGTCCCGCAACTTTTTCCAAACATCGTCGGGAACTTCACGATTGTCTGTGGTCAGCATGTTGTAGGTTTGCGTTCCACGATCGATCGAGAAAAGCCCAAAACTTAGGCTATTGTGCAGCGTCACCGAGCGCGCGAACTGCCCGTCAACGAAGGTTGCAATCTCTCCTTCAGTGAACTTCCGACCGGCCTGTTTCTGCGCATCGAGGATGCCGTCATTAATGAACTGCCGGATCGCGGCAACGCGCGTTCCAAGGTCAACGTCGTAGCCTGCCGTGTGGGCTATGTCGCCAAGCTTATAGCCTGCCATCTTCGGACTAGGGTTGATCCCCATCGAAGTAAGCCGCTGCGACACCACGTCATTGATGGCGCTGAGGTTCAAGCTACCCGGCGCATTCGAACCGGTATCGTTGATCACATCCGCCCGCTGCTTCGTAAGCGTCTTGAAGTCGTCAGCTGAGAGATTCGGCTGAGCTGTCGAATACCACTGCGCATCCGACATCGCCGCGTATTTCGGCAGGTTCGTAACGACATCCTGATACAGCGCCGGGTTCGTGGTCGTGCCGCCTTCGCGGATCTTGCCCGCATAGCTGAGCAAATCGGGCACGTCCTTTGGATTCACCGACGCCAGCATCGTCGCGGGCACCTGCGTTAGGTCGCCCTTGGCTTGCAGAATCGACGCCTGCGCGCTCGCCAGTGCTTGGGTGTACCGTTGCTTGATCGCTTCCTGCTGAGCATCGAATTGCCTGTCGGCGGCTGCGTACGCGACCGCGCGCTGTCCAGGCGTAACGATGCGGGGATCGGTGTCGATCGCGGCATAAACGTCAGCTTTCGTCGGGGTCGATACCGCGCCCGACTGCCGCGCCGCGGCGACCTTTTGTACATAGGCTTGCGTTTCAGGCGACATGTACTGCAGCCAGGTGTTCGGAGCGCCTGCGGCCTGCGCCTTTGCGATTGCCGCATCGAGCGCGCCGGGGCCACCGTTGTACGCGGCGTCGGCCTTCTGCATATCACCGTTGTTTGCTGCCAGCTGCTTCGCCCAGTAGGCTTGTCCGAGCAGGCGGTTGTAAGCGGCGTTCGTGCGGAACGCAACCGGATCCCACGGTACGCCCGCAGCGACCGCAGCCTCAGGGCCGGTGTCGGGCGTCACTTGCGCGACACCGATTGCACCTTTCGACGACGTGACCGGCGTGCCGTCAGCGTTCAACTGTTTGCCGCCTGACTCGACCCGCACGTTTGCGCCGAAAGCCTGCCCAGCCGGCGTGGCCGCAACTGCCGTCGGCAACAACGCCGAGCGCGCAACGGCGGCGCCGATAGTCTGATCGTTGATCACGGCCTGGGTCTTGTCGACTGCGACTGCGTGGTCGGCGGTGAGGAACGCGCCGTATTTCGACTGGATCGCAGTTGCGTTGGTGAAATCGCCCTTTGCAACCGCGGCTTGATACGCCGCGATGATCGTGTCTGATTCAGCGGCTTTCACCGTCTGGTCTAGTGTGGGGCCGCCGAGCCCCTGCACTTGGGCATTCTTGTATGCCGCGCTGCCAGCTGCCGCGATATGTGCGTTCAACAGATCTGCGTTGGCGAAATCCTGCGCTGCTGCGTCCTGGGCGAGCTTTATGGTGCTGTTGTTTGTGTCCAGCGAATACTGCCTCGTCTGCTGGCCTTCGTGCGCAAGCGCCTCGCCCGCAAACCGCGTCGCGAACTCACCGTAGTTCATGTCGAACATTCGTTGCTGCTCGGGTTGAAGCGTCGCGCGAATCGATTGAGCTGTGTCGTTCAGTTTGGCAACTGCTGCATCAGCTGGCATTACGCCGTTGGCGTCCGGAGACATAGCCGCTAGGCCTGTTTTGTTGACGTACCCATTCTGAGGGTCGTATTTCAGCGCATACGCTGCAGCCTGCACCTGATTGTTCGCGTCGTCGACCCGAGTCTGGGTGATCCGGCTTTGTGCATCTATCGCGATCTGCGACATCGCATCCGAAGTCTGACCGAGCGCGTCGCCGGCCTGGCTGATTTGCTGCGAGCCCTGGTCGAGCAAGCCAGCAGTAACGGTTGTTGAGCCCTGAAAGTCCGACGCCTGGCTCGGCGTGACTGACTGCGAGGGATCGAGTGACGGAACTACGGGCATGATGTTTCCTTGAGTAGTTTGTGTGACCTACGCTTACGTTCGCGCACGACGTCACAGCAGATCGCGGCCTTCGGCGGCATTCTTCCGTGCAAGAGCATTAAGCAGGAGTTGCACGACGGGATCGCCGGTCCGTGCCAGTGCTTCGATCGCATCGTCGCGAATCGTGTTCGGCTTACCTGTTTCGAAAGGCCACCAGCCCTCGTCATTCGCTGGTAAGAGTTGCGGATAGCGACTACGGCAACGCGAGAAATACACGCCGAAAGCTGCGACGCGTTCGCCGTCGGTTGTTGGTCGGTGGATCGTGGTGGCGGCCTTTGCCCGCTCTAGCACTTCGAGACGCTTAATCAGTTCGCTCATAGCAGATCCTCACCGTTGATCGGATTTTCGAGCGCGGCGATGCGTCGGGCGAGTTCGTCGACTTCATGCACGCGCAGGACACCCGCCAACGCTGACAGCAGCTGTGCGCCCGCATCGGGCACCAGTTCGCCCCGCGCGATCGCGTCAAGCAACGCATTTGCTTTCCCGTCGAAACTGTCCGCATGAAACAGCGCCGGCAGTTGAACTGCTTCGCTGGCTGCTTTCGGCGCCGGATACAGGCGATCGAAAATGAGCTTGAGCGCAACCGGGTCACCTGCGATTGCGAGATTCTTGAGTGTCTCGACGAACTGCTCGACGTCAGCTTCCAGCAACTCGCGGATGCGGCGAGCCACGCCTGACGCGCGTCCGCCTGGGTTGCCCGATACGCCAGGCAGGAAGCGTCCGCTTGTGTTTCTTTGGGTCATCGGATCTTGACCTAGTGCCAGCGGCAAGCGGTGATCGTTCCGAAAGCGCCCATCGTGCTTGCGCCGAACGATGCTTGCGCCACCAGGTAATAAGTAGCGCTTGCGGAGATATTGATAAGCTGCATAGGAACGGACACTCCAAAGCCGCCCGCAGTGGCAAAAATAGTGGCGTTACCTGCTGGGGTTACAACGCTATTCGCCAACGTGGCGCTGGTAGGCGAAGCCCCGCCGCCGTAATAAAGAACCGTCGTTGTGGCGGTTCCTGTAAACCCGGTAAATCCGTAGACGAACCAGTCCCCCGCAGTAAGCGGAATACTGATGACGTTCGCCGCTGTTCCAGAAGTAAGCGAAACAGGCGACCCGGCTGTGACAATGCCTTGAATGCACTGCCCAACCACTCCGGCCGCAGCGTTGGCGCCGCTGGTAATGCCGTTGATTGTCGGTGTGCTGATTGTCGGGTTTGTACCGAAGACCGCGCTACCTGTACCCGTTTCATCCGATAGCACTCCAGCCAACTGCGCCGATGTCGTTGCGGCGAACTGCGCGAGCGTGCCGGTTGTAATCGCCGAATTCGTGACGCAGTTAAACCCGGTCCCGCTCGTGTACTGAAGCGCGCTATTTGCGGTGCTGCAGCTCGGCATCGCGACGGCAGTGGGTGATGCTGCCGAACCAGTGACGTTCGCCAGTACCGTATTCGCGGCCTGCGCGGCGAGCGACGTTGCGGTGACATTGCCCCATGCCGGCGCGGTCGTCGGCCCGGTTGAGACGACCGCCTGCCCGCTCGTCGAGCCTAGCGGATTCAGCAACTGGACAGGGTTGAGCGTCGTGCCAAAAGAAGCCAGCGCGTACAGCGCCAGCGATAGGGAGAGAAGTAGTTTTTTCATAGTGAGCCACCGCCTAGTGTGTTTGCCAACGTGCCTGTCCCAGTGCCCTGGTTAAGCACGTTCGTGGTGTTGGTTGTGTACTGGTTGGATTGGATGTTGACGCGCACCGACGCTGCGGTAAGTTGAATCGCGATGGTCAGTCCGGTGAAGACGTTCCCGCTGATGACGCCGCCGATACCGCCATCGGGGTTCTGACAGACAACCCCGATCTGGTTGCTCATGTATGTGCCGTCAAACGCGTTGCCGACCAGGCTGAACGAGTTGTAGCTCTGCAGGAACACGCAGGTTTTGCCCGCCGAGTCGGCAATGAACAGGCATCCCGAAATGAGCGTGTTATCGAAGTGGGTACCGGTGACAATATCGTAGGTGCCGCAGTTGAACTGGCAGCCCCACACGCACAGCTGATCGCCGCCCGCGGTGCCGACCGGTGTTGTAAAACCGTAGTTGCAGCCCGTGAAATTGCAGCTATTGAGGGTGACACCTTGCACGCCGCCTTGCGCCGTGATGCCAGTGCCAAGGTAGTTGAACGTGCAATTGATGAAGTTGAAGACGCACGAATTCGCGGTAGCTGCGCCGTCGATCTCAACACCGGTTCCCGCCGTGGAGTAACCGCCAGACGTTGGCGCGGCGCCTGTGAAGAGACACGAGTCGACATTCAGGTTTGAGAGCCGGGTCGTGTGAATAGCAAACGACCAGAGATTCCCGCTGTTGACCGCGTAGCCGTCCGAGCCGCGGAACGTGACGCGGGTCACGTCGCTCGGCGCGGTATTCGCCGGTCCCGACACCAACGTCGAATTCTGGAAGATCGACAGCGCCTGCGACAGCCCGATGTTCCCGGTGGTCATCGACAGGTCGCGAATGTGGAACGACTGGTACGGCGTTGGGCAATTGATGATCAGACCGCCCGCACCGTTCGGCCAATACAGTTCGGTGATGTCCTGCCCTTCGCCCACGATGCTGATCGACGCACCGACGGTGTTCGCCACTGTGAGTGTGGCGCCCGCCGTGAACTTCCACTTACCTGGGCCAATCTTGATTGCGATCCTTGTCGCGGACGTCAACGCAGCCGCGGCGAGCAGTGCGGTCAGCGCCGCATCGTTCGCGGTAACGCCATCGCCGACACCGCCGTAAGACGTGAGGTTGAACACGGCGTACGGAAGGATAGGCGGGGCGCTGAGCGTCAACTTGCCGTGGACAATCGCGTCCTGAAGGTCGAACGCCGAACCGGTCGGTGCTTGTCCGGCCGCATTGAGCCAGCCATTCAATGCGGCGTTGGCCTCGACCCCGTAGCCAAGCGTGGTGTCGAGCCAGTGCTGCCCCGGATAGGTCGGCGTTGGTCGCGCACTTGTCGGCCCAAACTGCGGATTCATTTGCGCGGGACCGACCGAACCGTTGGCCGGCACGTTCAGCGACAGCACGGTGCCGATGTGTACGGCCACTTCCTGTGTGCCAGCCGGGATGCCCGACTTGAACGTCAGCACCGTCCCGTTCAGCGTCTGCACCTGTGAACGGCTCTGGTACGTGCCGTCGAAGAAAACCCACATGTTCGTGAGCGAGCCAGGCGCGCGACTCAGATTCAACACGGACGTCGAACCGTTGGCCGCAAAGTCGGTGCCGACTTCGAACAGGTCGACGTGCATATCGCCAGCGCCGATCGACGACGTAATCGGTAGTGTCGTGACATTTCCAGACGAGTCGAAGCCCAGGATCGTGCCGGCACGTGCTGCCGCTGGCGGCAAAACCGGCGCGGTGTTTTCGGCTTCGGTGACTACGATCGCGCGCCCGGCGATTTCGGCAACCTGCTGGATCTGGATGGTCGCGCGGTCGACCATATCCTCGATCGTCTGCGGGTAAAAGCCGCCGCCGTTCGTAATGTTGGTTTCCTGATCGAGTGGAAGATCACCCAGTACGACTAGCGCATAGCCTGTCTGCAGGGTCACCCCGGTGATCGGATACGTGATCGTGCCCCCCGGTGTGCTTGTCTGATTGACGTTGAGCACAACGGAATAGTCAGAGTCGAGCGTGAGCGTCGTCGAAGCGCCTGTCGGGCTGACGAGAATCAGCTTGATGTCCGACTTCGTGAAAATCTTGAAAGCGAAAGGAAACGCGGTGACGATTCCATTGCCCGCGAACGGTCCCGCTTTGCGCGTTGTACTGGAAACAGTCATGGGGCGCGCGTCCTTTACAGTTTTCCGCGCGCGCGTTGCGAGCGGGCGAGATGGGCGAGCTTGACGACGATCGCTGGATCGTTGCCGAGACGAGATTCATCGAGAAACCGAGCTAGACGCGGGTCGCGCAGCACCATCTGTTGCGCAGCTTTCAACGCTTGCGTGGCGTCCTGGCCGAACTCGCGATTCAATGCGCCGATCGCGTCGTTGGTGTTAGCCGCGTCGCGTTCCGGTGACACGGGTTCGGTGGAGAATTGGCTGGCGGCGTCGACGAGCTGCTGTGCGTCGTCTGTCGAGGCGCCGATATCTGCAAGCCATTCGCGCGTCTCGCGCGCAACTACTGCCTTAAGAGCCGGGTCGCCTTCCGCGTTTTCCATCGCGGTTTCGATCTGCACGCCGCTATAGGTTTTTTCAGGTGTGTACAGACGTCGTTCGGCGTCAGCTTCACGCATCGCCTTGATGTTGTCGGGCACTTCGGCTTTGGGCAGTTCGCCGGGCGCCTTCCACAGCCCGTGCTGTTCGAACGATTCTTTGCGTGCGGCGTCGGCCTTGTCAGCCGCGGTGCGCTCGTTGATCGCTGCGCCACGTTCAAGCTGTGTCGCGCGTGCGGCTTCAGCGGGGTCAGTAGCCGCGGCTGGCGTCTCGCTGGTTGTCGAGGCGGCGGGAGTGCTGGCGCCACCGAACAGGCGGTCGGCGATACCCTGCATGTCGATGTCACTCACCGCTGCCGCCTTGCGTGTCGATCACGTTGCAGCTTCGGTGCCAGTTATCCAACGTGCACACGACGCTGTCGGCAGCGCGTTGCGCGGCTTCGCGAACCGTGCCTGGGTGGTGGAGCAACATGCTGCCCGCGGCTTGTGTGTGGAAGTCGATAAAAGCGTTCAGCGGGATCGGCCCTTCGGCTGGGCCGATTGCGTAGGAGTCGAGCGGCCCACACACGCCTGCGCGTCGAAGCGCCTGCGCGAACGCGGCCGGCACATCGCACGCTGAATCAAGCTGTCCAGCGACCGCGCTCAGTTGCAGCAGGCGGTTGTCGTACACGTTCGCTGGCATCTGATCCGCGTCAACCGCGCCGACGCTCGCGAGGCTAAGTTCTCGTCGTGCGGTTTCGGTGTACTGATGCCACTCCGTGAGCGCGGCGCGTAGTGTTTCGAGGGCCTTGTCGACCTTCGCACCTGACTGCACGCGGGCAACAACAGCGCTCTGCATGCGGTCGCGCGCTGCGATCATCTCGGTGCGATGGGATGCTAGAACTTCGGCCGCGTCAGCGTCGCCCGCATCGCCGAGTGCTTCTTCCATCGAAGCGATTACGCCCGCGATCTGCTTACATGCGTCGATGGCGGCTGACAAGCGTGCGTGTGCGGCTTCGTCCTTCGGTGCTTTGCCCACCGCGGTGAGCGCCGCAGTACGCTCTGCAGTCGCGCGATCAAGTTCGCCGTTCAGTTCGCCGATGCGTGACTTGAGGATGGTAGTTCGCTTCACGGTTTGGACTCCTGTGTTCATGGAGCCCATTGTCATCGGCGAATCCGCGAGGCGTAACCCCTAGTGACATTTGAAGCCAGGTGTTACCTGACAAGCCTGCACCACTCGCCGCGAAACTCGATATCCGACAGCGTGGCGCCGAGCAGGGGGTTAATTTCGCGTATGGCTTCCGCCGCGCGCTTCAGTCGTTTGATCCGCGCGCTGCGTTCGAGATGACTGAGCGTATGTATCCATATCCCCGGTTGGTTCCAGATCCGCCACAACGCGCGGTTGGCGCTTGTGTCGGGCACCGCGACGCCGTCGAAGTTCAACAGATGCATGGTGTAGCCCTCAGTGTAGGTTTCGCCTTACTACGTGCCGCGGGCTAGGCCGCGATTGGGTGTAACGCCGATTGCATATGAGTGTTAGCCGTTGCCTGACGTGAAGCGGCTTGTCGTCGCCCGCCTTTCGATTCGTTTCGCGTGCCCCCGCGCGTGTACGTGAAGCACGCGAAACGCTTTTGCGATTTTCAGCGTTGTTCGCGGTTTTGTGTCTGAGTTGCGCAAAAACAACCGCGTTCGTTTAGGACTGCCTGGACCCACCGCCCCCACCTTGCACCCCTGTTTCGGAAACTTCCCCGGAACACCCTATATATGGCGCGCGTTAAAGCAAGTAAAAAAGGTGGGGGCGGTGGGGGCAACTCTCGGAAACCCAAGCCCATACTGGATTCCGCTGGAACCACCTCGCAGTTTTCAGGTGGAGGCAAGGTGGGGGCGGTGGGGGCATTAAGTCAAATCGCCGCCTTGCGAGCGCCCGTACACCCACGCCTTGCGCCCATTTATGCGAATTTGTGCGCGCTCATATCCGTACTTTTTGAGAATTGCCGCAATTCGCATGGAATCGCCGGGCCGGATGGTCTTCGCTTCGAAACGCAGCGCACCAATAAGCACCTCGTCAGTCCGCAAAAAATCACGCGCAGATGGCATGCCACTACCGAAGCCCTCGTCTTCGTGCATCCAGGCAAGCACCGTCGGTTCCCACTCGTCCTGCAGCTTGAACTCGTCGTGCTCGGCTGCGGCGAGACGTTGAGCGTCGCGCCACGCAATGCCGTGTTGTTGGAAAGCAACGGCCGCTTCAGCCCAAAGCTGATCGCGGTCCCGTTCGATAGCCGACGGGTCGCACTTCGTGACTCGCACAGGGAGCCAACGTCGTTCACCCGTGTCGTCGCTTAAGAACTGGTCCTTGTTCGTGGTGCCGATGAACAGATGCCGCCGATGAAACTCGACCATGTTGTTGCGGTACAGATCGCGGAAAAGCTCCGTCTGCCGGGTAATGAACGCCTTCACGCCTTCAACGTCACGCGCCGACATGCCGCGCAGCTCGCCCAGTTCGATCACCAGCCGGCCACGCATCTTGCGGGATGCCTCGACGTCGCGCTCGGCAAAGCCAAGCTCACAGAACAGTTCAGGTGCGGGCGCAATCGCCTTCACACCTTGGGTCTTGCCGATGCCCTGCGGCCCGACCAGCGTGGGCACCATGTCGGCCTGAATGCCGGGGCTGAGTGCGCGGCCGGCGAGCGCCGTCCACATATAGCGCGACACGGCCCGTGTATACGGCGTGTCGTCCGCGCCGAAGCGGTCCATCAGGAAGCACTCGGTACGCGGCACGCCATCCCAGCGCAGAGCACCGATCCATTCGATTGCCGAGTCGTACTGGTTTTCAAAAGCGACTTTATAGAAAGCGTCGCGCACGAGATCCTTGCCGAGCTTGAGGAAATCGCGCGCTTCGAGTCGCATCTGCAGTTCGGTGATGTCTTCGTCGGTCGCGACGCGCCCGTCGATCATGTTCTGAGCGCGGAACTCGTCGCGGGCGATGTGCGCGCCGCACTCAAAAGGGAACCGCAAAGCCTTCACCACGTTGCCGACAAGCGCGAGAACCTTGCCGTTGCTATCCCGCTGGTAGACCGGTCTTGGGTTCGGCTCTGCCGGCAGCTTGTCGAAATCATTCTCGATCTCGACAAGCTCAAGCGCTGCCACCGCTTCGGGCGCATAGTGCCGAGCGGCCGCGATCAAAGTCCGCACGCTTATGCCGCCTTCGCGCGGGGTGATTGACGCCCATTTGTACTCAAGATTATCCATCTTGAAAATAGCAGCGCGGCCAAACATATCAGCGGCAATCGCCAAACCCTCGTCGCTCCCATCGGTCGCGCGATGCACTGCCGTCATCAACTCAAAATAGCTTCGACCCTCCGGCCCGTCCTCATACGTCAGTTCATCGTCGCCGCTGTTCGGGATCAGATCGCAATATGCCTTGACCCGCGCGAGATCCATCGTCAGGCCGTCGACTGATACTGGACGTGGCGCCGGGCGCTCCAGGACGGGCACGGGCGCCGACGCTACCCAATCGCGACGCAGTGCCCATTCGCGCGGCATCGGCTCCGTATCCAGGTCGTCGAGATCAAGCGGCAGGGACTTGCCCCCTAGCGGGAGCACGAACATATTTCCGCAATCGGCGCAGAAATCGTTCTTGGGGAAAACCTCAACAAAGCCAGCGGCAATGCCGCCGCTGGCACCGTTCTTCAGGTCGTTCGACTCAAGCACTTCGAACATGAGCTGGCGCACGCTGTACGCGTGCTGGGGGGTATCCCACACAAAAATCAGGTGGACGCCACGACCGCCCGACGACCGGAACCCGTGCGCGACCAGGCCGCGCGATGCCGCTGTGAGCGCGACGCGTTGCGCGGTATCGAACATCGCAACCCATGGCGTTGCGCCCCCGTGGCTGTCGAAATCGAGCACCGCAACCCGCGTGGTTTCGCTGCCTTCCGCCATCGGGTACAAACCGACAGGTTCACCCCCATGAAAGTGCGCAAGCAACGCGGCGTCGGTGAGCGGTTTGCGCCTGCACTTCGGCCCATCTGCTGTTTTCGCGGCGTGGATATCCGCGCGCAGGCGTTGGCGCAACGGCGCAATCCATTCCACGTAAGCGGAAGCGTCAATCGTTAGACATAGATTGACAGGACTACTTATTTGATTTAGCATTCTCTCATCCTTTAGCTTTGCTTCGGCCCTGTTCCGTTCGTTCGGATCGGGGCTTTTTCTTTTCTTAAATCCCGTCGAAGAATCTCTTCTTCGCAGCCAGAAGCCGCAGCCGTTCCTGCGCCGATTGCAGCCGGCCATCGCCGTACGCGATGACGCCGCTCGGGTATTCGATCGCGAACCAGTGTGGAATCTCGGCCGTCGCACCGATCGCAATAACGTCGAAGTAGTATTCAACGCGCCCGGTCGCGATCTCTGTTTTCTTCATGCGCTGCAACTGCCATCCGATCAGCGGCTCGCAAACCAGATCCGGCTCGGCTTCGGCCAGCAAGGTACTCGGCGCATCGAGATCGTGGCATTCAAGCCAGACGATAGCCCCCTGCGTCTCAAGCTTCGCTTCGGGAGGCCCGTCTTCGACAATATCGAACACGATGCGCGGCGCCGGCTTTTTGGCCTTGTCGATCGCGAGCTTTGCAGAATGGTCGGCGTTCATGGTGCGGGCGGCGCGAATGAAGTCGTCGTTGTTCATTGTCTTTTAATCCCACATTGCAAGCGGTGAAACAAAGCGCTCAAGCCGCTTCACGTCTTCGAGCAGTTGCGGCACCGCGCCTACGATCTCAGCGAGAACCGGCCGCGCCTGTGTCATAGATGTTTCAACGGACATCTTGGGCAGGCATTTGTCGACGCGTGCGAGCAACGCAGCGAGGCGCATCTGCAGATCGCCTATCAGCGCAATGCCGCTGGGATATGGTCCGAGTCGGAAGTTATCAACAGCCTTGATCGTGCGCACCAGAAGCGCTCGCGGCGTATCGAGCACGTCTTCGGGCAGGCCGTCGTCGAGAGCTGCGTCAATCGCGGCAGCTTCGGTCTTGATGAGTAGCGATTGGATGCTGGCGGTCGGACTCATGCGACACCGCCTCGCGCTGCGAAAGCGCGGCTATCTGGGCCAGACAACCCGGTTAGCTCATGGCGCGGCAGTGCGTCGAGGTACGCATGAATTTCGCGAACACGCCAGGCGTTCGTAAAGGCGTTGAGCTTGAGCGGCCGGGGAAATGCAGGGTCCCGTCGCAGCTGGTCATAGATCCACTGCCGCGAGCAGTTACCGAGCAAGACGCGCAGATCGGCCAGGCCAATCAACTCAGGCTCAACGGGGGGCTTAGTATCACGCTTCATGGGCTTGTCCACGTTTGGTTAAAACATGCCCAAGTTTCGACGCTTAATACAGAAGTATGCGTACCCCTTAACGCTGGCGTGCGATCTTCAGACTGCAGCTTGCACTGCGGCGGCCACGCTAGACACGGTCAACGCAGCGAGGTGATCAGCCCACTTTTGAAGCCACTCGCGGGCCTCGCCGTCGTACGCGTGGCGGTCATAGATCGCCGCAATGGAGCCGTCTGTGTGGTTCAGGATGCGATCCTGTACAACGCGCGGGCACCCCAGACGGGCTAGTCCCGTTGCAGCGCTCCGACGTAGGTCGTGTGTCGTCCATCCTGCTGCGAGCGGATCTGCAGCCGCTGTGTCGCCTGTTGCCTGGCGCGCGGTGTATTGCGCGAGGCCAACAGCCTTTTGCGCGATGTGGTGCCCTTTCCGCTTCGGACTTGCAAAGACGAAGTCTTTGTCCAGCTCGCGCCGGTATTGCAACAGTTCGAGCGCCTGACGTGACAGCATCACAAGGTGTGGCTCGCCCGTCTTGCTGTCATGCTGTTGCCATGTCGCGCGCTCGAAGTCGATGTCGCGCCAACGCGCCGCCACAATTTCGCCGCTGCGCGTGGCCGTCAGTAGAGACAATTGCAGCACGTCGCGCACGGCTTGCGAATAAGGGCTATGCGGCAACCAGCGCAGAAACGTCGCCAGTTCGCCGTCCGGCAGCGCGCGCTTACGACGCACCTGGGCGGCGCCCTTGATACCAATTGTCGGCGAGACATGATCGTCAGGTAAGCGCCCCTGCTCAAGCCCATGCGCGTAGGCACAACGGATTCGACTTAGGAGCTGGGTAGCCACGCGCGGCGCGCGCGCCATCGTCGGGCGGATCACTTCGTCCTGCAGCTCGCGCCGCGTGAGCGCTGCGGCCGAACGTGCGCCGAGTTTCGGCAGCAGTTCACGCCGCAAGATCCGTTCGCCCTCGCTGCCCCGCTTTTGTTTGCCAAGATCCTCGGCAATGTAGTGCTCGACGAGATCGGCCACGGTGTAACTTGATACCCGCACCGCTTCCCGAGCCCGCCTGCTTTCAGCCCGCGTTTTGCGTTTCTCGATCTGCGGGTCGACACCCTGCTCGCGGTCCAATTTTTTCTTTTGCAACGCACTTCTCGCTGCAGCCAAGGTCATAGCACCGAACTCACCGAGCTTGATTTGCCGCAACGCACCGTCCGATGCGCGGTATCGATAAAAGAAAACGCGCGACGACGCGTTGCAGCGCACCCGCAAACCGGGGTGGTCCGGGTCGCTCAATTCGACGCCCGGCGTCATAGCGGCGATAATCGCCGGAGTAAGTGCGCCGGGGCCGGCACGCTTCGGTGTAGGTTTGGTCATCGTTTTCGCTCCGCAATAGTGAAACGATACCGAGACCTATACCGAAGGTCCAGCTTTTTACCGCACAAATTGGACAAAAACGTACACTGATCGCGAGCTTTTGAATTGTCTGAAACCCCTGTCAGGACTAGCCTTACACCCGATACAGCCCCAACCAGAAAGGGAGTGAGCGACGTGGAAGTCGCACAACACACGCCAATGATGCAGCAGTATCTCCGCATCAAGGCGGATCATCCGGGCACGCTGGTGTTCTACCGGATGGGCGACTTCTACGAGCTCTTTTTCGAAGACGCGGAAAAGGCCGCGCGTCTGCTCGATTTAACACTTACGCAGCGCGGCGCCTCGGCGGGCAATCCGATCAAGATGGCGGGCGTGCCGCATCACGCCGTCGAACAGTATCTGGCCAAGCTGGTAAAGCTCGGCGAATCCGTCGCGATTTGCGAACAGATCGGCGACCCGGCTACGTCGAAAGGGCCCGTCGAGCGCAAAGTGATGCGCGTGGTCACGCCGGGCACCTTGACGGACGCCGCCCTCCTGTCCGACAAGAGCGACGTCTACCTGATGGCGCTGTGCGTCGGGCATAACCGCCGCGGCGTTGCAACGAGTGTCGGGCTCGCGTGGTTGAATCTGGCGAGCGGCGCACTGCGCCTCGCCGAAGTGGCGCCCGATCAGGTGGCTGCCGCGCTCGAACGGATTCGTCCCGCGGAAATTCTGGTGGCCGATGCGCCCGCCGACTCCGCGAGCTGGACCCCGCCCGTCAACGCCGGCGCCCTCACCCGCGTGCCGGTCTGGCACTTCGATATCACCTCGGGCACGCAGCGTCTGTGCGATCAGCTGGAAGTGGCCGGCCTCGACGGCTTCGGCGCGCATTCGCTGAGCGCGGCATGCGGCGCGGCCGGTGCGTTGCTGCTGTATGCCGCGGCCACGCAAGGCCAGCAATTGCGTCACGTGCGCAGCCTGAAGGTCGAGTACGAGTCCGAATATATCGGGCTCGACCCCGCCACACGCCGCAATCTTGAACTCACGGAAACACTGCGCGGCACCGAATCGCCCACGCTGTGTTCACTGCTCGACACCTGCTGCACGACGATGGGCAGCCGTCTGCTGCGTCATTGGCTGCATCATCCGCCGCGCGAGGCCGCTGTGGCGCAAGCGCGTCAGCAGGCCATCGGCGCATTGCTCGACGCGCCGCTGGGTGCAGGCGTCGATTCGTTACGAGGCGCGTTGCGGCAGATCTCCGACATCGAGCGGATCACCGGGCGTCTCGCGTTGCTGTCGGCACGGCCCCGCGATCTGTCGAGCCTGCGCGATACGTTTATCGCCTTGCCCGAGTTGCGCACGCAACTCGCGGCGGTTTCGTCCAATGCGGATTCGCTGGCGCGCATCGACGCGTCGCTGGAACCGCCGCAAGCGTGCGTCGAACTGCTCAGGCGTGCGGTCGCGCAGGAGCCAGCCGCGATGGTGCGCGACGGCGGCGTGATCGCCCGCGGTTACGATGCGGAACTCGACGAGTTACGAGATATTTCGGAGAACTGCGGGCAGTTCCTGATCGACCTCGAAACGCGCGAACGCGCGCGCACCGGCATCGGCAATCTGCGTGTCGAGTACAACAAGGTGCATGGCTTTTATATCGAAGTCACGCGCGGCCAGACTGACAAGGTGCCGGACGACTACCGCCGCCGTCAGACGCTGAAAAACGCCGAACGTTACATCACGCCGGAGCTGAAGACGTTCGAAGACAAGGCGCTGTCCGCGCAGGAACGCGCGCTGGCCCGCGAACGCTCGCTTTACGACGCGTTGCTGCAAGCGCTGTTGCCTTTTATCCCGGACTGCCAGCGGGTCGCGGCGGCACTCGCCGAACTCGATCTGCTGGCTGCCTTCGCTGAACGCGCCCGCGCGCTCGATTGGGTCGCGCCGACGTTTTCGCCGGATACCGGCATCGAAATCGAACAGGGCCGGCATCCGGTTGTCGAGGCGCAGGTCGAGCAATTCATCGCTAACGACTGCACGCTCACACCCGAGCGCAAACTGTTGCTGATCACCGGCCCGAACATGGGCGGTAAATCGACCTTCATGCGGCAGACCGCGCTGATCGCGTTGCTGGCATACGTCGGTAGCTATGTGCCCGCACGCCGCGCGGCATTCGGTCCGATTGATCGCATTTTCACGCGAATCGGTGCAGCGGACGATCTGGCCGGCGGCCGCTCGACCTTCATGGTGGAGATGACCGAAGCTGCAGCGATCCTGAACGACGCAACGCCGCAAAGTCTCGTGCTGATGGACGAGATCGGGCGCGGCACGTCGACGTTCGACGGCCTCGCGCTGGCGTGGGCCATCGCGCGGCACCTGCTCTCGCACAACGGCTGTCATACGCTGTTCGCCACCCACTACTTCGAGTTGACGCAGTTGCCCGCCGAGTTTCCACACGCGGCCAATGTGCACTTGTCGGCTGTCGAGCATGGGCACGGCATCGTGTTTCTGCATGCGGTCAGCGAAGGGCCGGCGAATCAGAGCTATGGTTTGCAGGTCGCGCAACTGGCGGGTGTGCCGAACGCGGTGATTCGCGCGGCCCGCAAGCATCTCGCGCATCTCGAACAGCAATCGGCGGCGCAACCCGCTCCGCAACTCGATCTGTTCGCCGCGCCCATGCCCATGCTGGTCGAAGACGCCGACGACGAACCCAGTGACAAGCAGAAAGCAGCAGCGGCGTCGCCGGCCATGCAGGCACTCGTCGAGCGTCTGCGCGCAATCGATCCCAACGATCTGCGGCCACGCGAAGCGCTCGATCTGCTGTATGAACTGCACGACCTGGCCGCCGCGCCGGATGCAGATCATTGACGCACACAGGCCCTCGCAGCGCCCGCGCAAAATTTGCGCGGCGCTGACCAACGCCCTCACGCTGACGGGCAGCCTTGCGTCTTTAATGTCGCTTGTAGTGCTCGTGGTGACTGCCCCGCTCGCGCACGCCGAAGCGCCGCGCTTTGCCTTCGCGGTCATCGCCAGCACGATGCAAAGCCCCGCCGACGAAGCCCCCACACAACGTCTGATCGATGCAATCGGCCACGACCGCGACGTATCGTTCGTCGTCTACGACGGTAATCTGAAGGGCGCGAAAGAAGCCTGCCGCGATGCGCTATACGAACGGCGCCACGCGCTGCTCGAAACGTCGCGGCCCGCCCTCTTCTTCATTCCAGGCCAGCACGACTGGGCCGACTGCGGCACGGCTGAGGCCGGCGGCTTCGATCCGGTCGAGCGGCTCGATCAACTCCGCCAGACCCTCTTCACCGACTCCACTTCGATGGGTCAGAACCCGATCGCATTGACGCGCGAGAGCGAAGTGTCGCGTTTTCGTCCATTCCGGGAGAACGTGCGCTGGCAAGTCGGCGATACCGTGTTTGTTGGTCTGAATGCTCCGAGCCCGAACAATCACTATCTGACCGCGGGCGGCCGCAATGGCGAGTTCGAAGATCGCGTGATCGCCAATGCGTTCTGGCTCGAACACGCCGGCGAATATGCGAAACGCCGCGACGCGCACGCGATTGTCGTGTTCATTCAGGGCGACCCCGATCCGGAGCGCTACGAACGGCCCGACCGTTTCGCATGGCTGCGCTTTGCGCGGAACACGCGTCGCGACGGCTTTCTGGAATTCAAACGCAGCCTCGTCAAACTCGCACAGATTTTTCGCGGACCGGTGCTGGTGATTCATTGCGACGACGAACGCGCGAGCGCCGGCTTCGTGATCGATCAGCCGCTACGCAATGACAAGGGGATGCTGGTGACGAACCTCACGCGTGTCGCGCTTGCGCCGCATGATCGTCTTAACCAGTGGATTCAGATTGAAGCGGATCTCGGCAAGAAACCGCCGTTCCGCGTGAGTGTGCGCGACGTGCCGAAGCAAATGCCGATGCCGACAGCGTCGCCAGCGCCGCAGCGCGAAGAGCCGGCCGCTTCGATGCCGGCCGTGCCGGCGTTAGGCCCCGCTTCCGAGTTGCCGCCGTTGTTGCAGACACCTGGGCAGCAGCAACCCGACTCACAGCAACACGAACCGGCAGATGACGGCAACGGCGAATATGGGCCCGCCATGTCTGGCCCGCCCGCCTCGACCGTTTTGCCGCACGCACCGGGTGCGCCTTCAGGCGCTCCCGGCACGCCCGCAAGCTCAGTGCAGCGTGGGCCCTGACTTGTCGTCTTCGGCTTCGTCGTCATCGTCATCGAGGACTTCGAGGCCGTCGGCACCGTGCGCGTGTTCGTGCTGGATTTCGTCTTCCGTAGCCGGACGCACGTCCTTGACGGTGAGCGCAAAACGCAGCGCCATGCCGGCGAGCGGATGGTTGCCGTCGAGCACGACTTTGTCTTCCGCCACGTCGGTCACCACGTAGACGAGCGAATCGAGATCCTCATCGCCTTCTTCCGGCGTGCCTTCGAATTGCATGCCGACTTCGAGCGGTTCCGGGAAGCGATCGCGCGGCTCGATCTTCACGAGATCGGGGTCGTACTCGCCGAACGCGTCTTGCGGCTCGAGCTGGATCTGGGTCTCGAAGCCGGCCTCGTGGCCGTCGAGCTCTTCCTCGATCTTGGGGAACGTGCCATCATAGCCGCCGTGCAGATAGACCATCGGCTCGTCGCTTTCTTCAATCAGATTGCCCTGCGCATCCGATAGCTTATAAGCGACCGACACGACGGTGTTCTTTGCGATTTTCATTCGATTCTCCAGAATACAACTCACATTATACGATGCCCAAGCGGCCCACTGACCACCCGGCCGATGCAGCTTCGGCACGGAATTCTTCACCGGCTTCAAAGCCGGCTCGCCCTATTCTCCCGCCCTCGCCCAACACGCCCACGCCCTTGCTCGGCAATCTGACACCGTCGCAATTCATGCGCCGGTACTGGCAGAAGAAGCCGCTGTTGATCCGCCAGGCGATCCCGAACGTAGAGGCGCCGCTGTCGCGCGAGGAGTTTTTCGAGCTGGCCGATCAGGACGAAGTCGAAGCGCGTCTGATCACGCACTTTCGCAACAAATGGCAACTGGAGCACGGCCCGTTCGCACCGGATGAACTGCCGTCGCTCAAGCAGCGCGCCTGGACCTTGCTCGTGCAAGGCGTGGATCTTTACGACGATCGCGCGCGGGCCTTGCTCGACCGCTTCCGCTTCGTGCCGGACGCGCGTCTGGACGACCTGATGATTTCCTATGCGAGCGATGGCGGCGGCGTCGGCCCCCACTTCGATTCCTACGATGTGTTTCTTTTGCAAGTAAAAGGCAAGCGGCGGTGGCGGATCAGTGCGCAGAAAAATCTGACACTCCAGCCGGGTTTGCCGTTGAAAGTTTTACAGCATTTCGAGGCGGAAGAGGAATGGCTGCTTGAGCCGGGTGACATGCTGTACCTGCCGCCGCATATCGCGCATGACGGTGTCGCCGAAGGCGAATGCATGACCTGCTCGATCGGTTTTCGCGCCCCGTCCGCGGGCGAGTTGACCGCGCAGTTCCTCTATCATCTGGCTGAACGCGGCGACTCCGCCGCGCGGCCCGATGCGCTTTATCGCGACCCGCAACAAGCCGCGGTAGACCGTCCGGCAGAGCTGCCCGCTGCATTGATAGAACGGGTTGGTTCGATCCTTGCTGGCGTTAAGTGGAGTGAGCAGGACATTGCGTCGTTCCTTGGCACGTACCTCAGCGAACCGAAGCCGAGCGTCGTGTTTGATCCGCCGCAACGACCGCTTAATGAAGCCCGTTTCATCAGTCAGGCATCCAAGGCTGGCATTCGACTGGACCGCAAGACTAATTTGTTGTACAACCGCCGTTTTTTCTTCCTAAATGGAGAGGAAACGCCGTTTAATGGGGCCAAAAAGTGGTTGATTGACCTCGCTGACCGTCGGTGTCTGAGTGCGAAACGCTTTGTAACACTCTCAGACGATTCGTCGGTGACAGCACTGCTTCACGAGTGGTATTGTGCGGGCTGGATACAAGTGGGCGAGCTTGCGTAACTCTGCCCGCCTGTTATACCGTACTGTGAAATTTTGTATGAGAAAGACAACGTATTGACCCCGGATTTATGGATTGTCAGTACGAAAGTGCATATAATTTCCGCCCAAGCCGTAGGGAAGATTCTAGCTCGTCAAAAGAGCGTCTCCACCAACGGCCCAGGTCGATGTTGGAGCACATTACCGGTATTATTTTGCGCTGTTGCTTACCTTTAACCATAAAAGGACGTGATCATGAAGAAATCCCTCCTCGTAGCATCCCTGTTGGCAGCTGTGGCACTGGCTGCATGCAACAAGAGCAACGATCAAGCCGCTGCCCCGGCTAGCGACGCAGCTGCTGCTTCGGCACCGGCTGCTGCAGCTTCGGATTCGGCTGCTGCTGCATCGGGTGCGGCTGCTGCTGCGAGCGACGCTGCTGCTTCGGCTACGACCGCTGCTTCGGACGCAGGCGCTGCTGCTTCGGCTGCTGCTCCGGCTTCGGGCGCAAGCCAGTAAGCTGTCGCATAGGGTTCGCCTCTGGGCGAAAACTGCTTCAGGAAATCGAGGTGATTTCCTGAAGCAGTAAAGCAAAACGCCACGGATTCAAATCCGTGGCGTTTTGTCATTTAAGCGCCGTTTTTTACAACGGTATTCACTTAATCACCTGCTATTCAGCCGGCGGCGCGTTCTCTTCGAAGAATTCGCGCACGACTTCGATCTCACGTGTGCGTTTAAATGGCGGCAGGCTCTGCCATATACGGCGCCCATACGGTTTGTCGACGAGACGGGTGTCGCAGATCATCAGCACGCCGCGATCGGTCTCAGCGCGAATCAGACGGCCTGCGCCCTGCTTGAGGGTAATCACGGCCTGCGGCAGCTGATGGACCGCGAACGGGCTCAATCCCTTCTTCGTTAGCGCATCGAGACGTGCCGACAGCACCGGGTCATCAGGTGGTGCAAACGGCAGCTTGTCGATCACGACCAGCGAGAGCGCATCGCCACGCACATCCACGCCTTCCCAGAAGCTCTGGCTGCCCACCAGAATCGCATTGCCGTACGCACGGAAGCGGTCGAGCAACTCGGTGCGGCTCGCGTCACCCTGCACGAGCAGCGGATAGTCCCAGCCACGTGCTTCAATGGTGTCGCGCAATTTGGCCGAGATGCGGTCCACCGCGCGCAACGTCGTGCACAACATGAATACGCCACCGCCCGATGCTTCGATCGCGGGCAATGCCGCGTCGAACACGGCGTCGGTGAACATCGGCGATGAAGGCTGCGGCAAATTGCGCGGCACGTACAGAAGCCCTTGCGTCGGATAGTCGAAGGGGCTCGGCAGTGTCATCGAGCGTTTTGCGTTCAGGCCCATCTGCGCCGCGTAGTGCGTGAAGTCGCCCCGCACCGACAATGTCGCCGACGTGAAGATCCACGCGCGCGGTACGCCGGCGCGCTGCTTCGCGAAGATCGGCGCGACCGACAGCGGCGTTTCGTGCAACTGCACCGTATGCGCGAAGACTTCGATCCAGCGCACCTTTTCGTTTGGATCGGTGCGTTCGGCCTTGGCGTCCGCCGCGGCGGGGTCAGCTGCTGCGCGTTCGGTCTCGGTGGGTGGCGTGGTCCAGCCTGCGAGCACGCCTTGCAGCTCGCGTGCGCGGCGCAGGCATGCCCCGATCGATTCGGCTCGCTCGGCCTGACCGGACAACGCGGACGTCAGTGCGTCGAGCTCGGCTTCCAGCGTTTCGAGCGCGGGGAATAACGGATGATCGTCGGGCAACTGACCGATCGACAAGCGCACCGAGTCTTCCTTGAAAGCGAGCCGCACGTCACGCGCCGCGCGTTCGAGTGTCGAGCCGAGCTTCACCCAGTCGACAGACTCACGCGCATGACCCAAGCCCTCCGCCACGGAATCGCGCGCGAGTTCGAGAAATTGCGTGGTGGAAAGCGTCTCGCCGAAAAACAGCGTCGCGGTTTCCGGCAGTTGATGCGCTTCGTCGAAGATGACGGTGTTCGCCGTAGGCAGCAATTCGGCCATGCCGGTATCGCGCAACATGATGTCCGCGAAAAACAGATGGTGATTGACCACCACGATGTCGGCCTGCTGTGCCTCGCGGCGCGCCTGCATCACAAAGCACTCCTTGTAATGCGGGCACTCCTGGCCAAGACAGTTCTCACGCGTGGACGTGACCATGGACCACACTGCCGCCGTTTCCGGCACGCTCGCGAGTTCGGCCTTGTCGCCAGTGCGCGTGATCTTGGCGAAGCGAATGATGTCCTGCAGATACGAGGTTTCCTGGCGCGACGGCAGACGGCCGTTATCCGCAGTGCGCTGCAAGTAGTAATGGCACAGGTAGTTCGCGCGGCCCTTGAGCATTGCCACCGATACCGGCACGGCAAGCGCGTCGCGCACGGTCGGAATGTCGCGCTGAAAGAGCTGATCCTGCAAATGCTTGGTGCCGGTGGAGACGATCACCTTGCCGCCCCACAACATGGCCGGCACGAGATACGCATAGGTCTTGCCGGTGCCGGTGCCCGCTTCCACGATCAGCGTGTTTTCGCTGCCGTCGAGACCATTCGATTCGTCGTTTTCAGAGGCAACAGCGGCAGCATCCGCGCCTGGCGATTGCAAACGCCGCGCCGGACGCTTTTGCGCCTCGAACATCGCGGGCTCGGGCATCGCGCGGCCCGACGCTTCCATAGCCGCCGCGACGGCGCGCGACATCTCGATCTGCGACGCGCGCGAACGATAGCCGTCGATCTGACGGGCGAGCAGGCCATTGTCGGCGAAGATATCGTCCAGTTCAGCGACGCGGCGTGGATTCAACGACGCGGAGAGCGCAGACGCGGGAGGACGCGGCTCCGGCGTGCCGGCCACCGGAGCGTCGTCGTCCGCCGTGGCGCGTGGTGAAGTTTCAAGCGGTGAATTCAAGGCAAGCGTTTCCTGCAAAGTCCGGCGCGCGCGGCGCGACCCGGCACCTGCCAGGGCGCGAACTCAGGCGCGTGCGTCCGGTTCGAGCTGCAATTGCAGCAAGATGATGGTGTCCTTGACTTTGAGTTTGCGCTTTTTCAGGCGCTGCAACTCGAAGTCGTCGATGCCGGGCTCTTCCGACATTCGGTCAATCAAGCGATCGAGCCCACTATGCTCCGATTCCAATTGCAGAATACGGTCGCGCAATGTGTCCGCGGTGATGACGTGATGTTGATCGCGCATGCTCGCCTCCGCTCGTAAGCGGCACGGGCTGCGTATGCAGCCCGATGCCTGAGGTTGCTGTCCGGCTTAAAACGCGTTACGGCGACTACTGCCTGGTACTACCCTACCAGAACCCGCTACAGCACACCTACTGTTGTTCCTGCTGCTGCTTTTGCTGTTCTTCAAGTTGCTGTTGCTCTTTCAACTGGTCCTGACGTTTCTGCTCGGCTTTCTCGGCCGCCTGCTTCTGACGAGCTTCGACGTCGGCTTTGTGCTGCGCCGCATCGGCCTGCTTCTTCTCGAAGGTCTGCTGCTTCTCCACCCGCTCCTGCGCCTTTTGCGCACCCTGCTGACGCGCTTCGTCGAGCTTGCGCTGGAAGTCGCTCTGCTTCTGATCGTATGCCTGACTGTTGGCTGCGGCCTGCGACGGACTGATGCCGCGCTGCGCCTGATCCAGCGCGTGCTGTTGTTGCTTCTGCTGATAGGCTTGCGCGTTGGCGCTGCGTTGCGGCGCCTCGGCCGCGCGCTGCGCCTGGTCAAGCTGGTGCTGGCGCTGCTTGTCTTCGTAGGCCTGGGCGTTACGCGCGTCGTCAGCGGCGCGCTGCGGTGCGCTGGCTTCGTCCTGGGCGCGTTTGAGCGCTGCCTGCTCGTCACGCTGGCGGGCGTGCTGGACACGCTGTTCGCCGTCGAGCGCGAGCTGTTCCTTGCGAATGTCGGCCTGCACCGAACGCATGCTGTCGCGCGCCTCGTTCAGGCAGTGGTTGACAAAGAACTTACTGTAGCAATCGTGTTCGGCGACCGCGTAACGGTAGTTGTTTTCCTCCGTGCGCTGATCGAGGACTTTCTGCCGCGCGTCGAATGCGCTGTCCTGCGATACAGCGTTATCGGCATTGTCCGCGCCAGTGGCGTTCAGGGTGCTCGTTGTGTCCGCCGCACTCGCTGCCCGCACGCCCGAAGAGGCTGCCGGCGCCAGGCTGCTGGCGGCCACGAGCGGCGCTGCGGACTGCGCTACGGCCGGCGCGGACACCGCCAGCGAAGCTGCCATGACGCACGACGCGCACGAAGCGAAAAACATCCCACTGGACGGAAGCGCTGACCTGAACAGGAACCGCAACGCCGACGTGAGCGATGTAAGCGGCGAGCGCGACAAACGCGGCGTCAGAAAAAGCGGCAATTGTGACAAGCGAGAGACCAAGCGGGAGTCCAGGCGGTTGAGGGACAAGGAGGTTGGCAACGTCGTAAATGGTCAACGGAACATGCCCGAAATTCTATCACCCTGCGGTTGAGCCCTTTTGCATTTATGGCAAAATGCCCCGCTCCAGCAACCTGGTCGCAGCGCGCACGCCCAGCGTGCACCGGCGTGCCCGACGTGGGCCCGGCGTGTGCCTGGCATGTGCCGCCACCGCGCGACCTTTGATTGAGCAGCAGGAACACCAAGACCTTATGACGGAAACCGTAGCACTCAAGATCGTACAGCGCATCGCCGCCGAACTGTCCGTCCAGCCGCGCCAGGTCGCGGCCGCGGTGCAACTTCTCGACGAAGGAGCGACTGTTCCGTTCATCGCCCGCTACCGGAAGGAAGTGACCGACAATCTCGACGACACGCAACTGCGCAATCTCGAGGAACGCCTGCTATACCTGCGCGAGCTGGAAGACCGGCGCGCCACGATCATCGCGAGCATCGACGAACAGGGCAAGCTCACCGACGAACTGCGCGCCGCGATCGAAGGCGCCGACAGCAAACAGGTGCTGGAAGACCTGTATCTCCCGTATAAGCCGAAGCGCCGCACGCGCGCGCAGATCGCCCGCGAAGCCGGTCTGCAGCCGCTTGCGGACGCTCTGCTGGCCAATCCCCTGCTCGACCCGCAAACCGAAGCCGCCGCCTACGTGGACGCCGAGAAAGGCGTCGCCGACATCAAGGCAGCGCTCGACGGCGCGCGCGACATCCTGTCCGAACAGTTCGGCGAAACCGCGGATCTGCTCGGCAAGCTGCGTGACTACCTGTTCAACCAGGGCGTGGTGTCGTCGAAAGTGGTCGAGGGCAAGGAAAACGCGGAAGAAGAAAAATTCCGCGATTACTACGATTATGCGGAAACCATCCGGACCGTCCCGTCGCATCGCGCGCTGGCCCTGTTCCGCGGCCGCAATGCGGGCGTGCTGATGGTCAAGCTGGGTCTCGGCGAAGAACTCGACGCGCAGGTGCCGCATCCGGGCGAAGCGTTGATCGCTCGCCACTTCGGCATCGCCAATCAGAACCGCCCGGGCGACAAGTGGCTCGCCGACGTGTGCCGCTGGTGCTGGCGCGTGAAGGTGCAGCCGCATATCGAAAACGAACTGCTGACCAATCTGCGCGACGAAGCCGAACACGAAGCGATTCGCGTGTTCGCGCGCAACCTGAAAGACTTGCTGCTCGCCGCGCCCGCCGGACCGAAGGCCGTGATCGGCCTCGATCCGGGCATGCGCACCGGCGTGAAAGTCGCGGTGGTCGACCGGACTGGCAAGGTGCTCGCCACCGACGTGATTTATCCCCACGAGCCGCGCCGCGACTGGGATGGCTCGATTGCGAAACTGGCGCGCATCTGCGCACAGACGCAGGCTGAGTTGATCAGTATTGGCAACGGCACGGCGTCGCGGGAAACGGACAAGCTTGCGAGCGAGCTGATCGCGCGTCATCCAGAGTTCAAGCTGCAGAAGATCGTCGTCTCAGAAGCCGGTGCGTCGGTGTACTCGGCCTCCGAACTCGCGGCGAAGGAATTCCCGGACATGGACGTGTCGTTGCGCGGCGCCGTGTCGATCGCGCGCCGTCTGCAGGATCCGCTTGCGGAGTTGGTGAAGATCGAACCGAAGGCAATCGGCGTCGGCCAATACCAGCATGACGTGAATCAGCGCGAACTAGCCCGTTCGCTCGACGCGGTGGTCGAGGATTGCGTGAACGCGGTCGGCGTGGATGCCAATACGGCGTCGGTCGCGTTGCTCGCGCGCGTATCGGGTCTGAACGCGACGCTGGCTCGCAACATCGTCGACTATCGCGATGCAAACGGCCCGTTCCCGTCGCGCGAACATCTGCGCAAGGTGCCGCGTCTGGGCGACAAGACCTTCGAACAGGCCGCCGGTTTCCTGCGCATCAACAACGGCGAGAACCCGCTCGACCGTTCATCGGTTCACCCGGAAGCGTATCCCGTTGTGGAACGCATGCTCGCGAAGATCAGCAAGCATGTCGGCGAAGTGCTCGGCAATCGCGACGCGCTGCGTGGACTCTCGCCGGCGGAATTCGTCGACGAACGTTTCGGCCTGCCGACCGTGCGTGACATTCTGCTGGAACTCGAAAAGCCGGGCCGCGACCCGCGCCCCGAGTTCAAGACCGCCACCTTCCGTGAAGGCGTCGAGAAGGTCAGCGATCTGATGCCGGGCATGGTGCTTGAAGGCGTCGTGACGAACGTGGCGGCCTTCGGTGCGTTCGTCGACATCGGCGTGCATCAGGACGGTCTGGTGCACGTGTCGGCCATGTCGACGAAGTTCATCAAAGACCCGCACGAAGTGGTCAAGGCCGGCCAGATTGTCAAGGTAAAGGTGCTGGAAGTCGACGTGAAGCGCCAGCGTATCGCGCTGACCATGCGTCTGGACGACGAGTTCGGCGCGGCAGCCGCGCAGCGCAGCGGTGGCAACGCCCAGCAGGACCGTGGCGGTTCCAGCCGCTCGGGTGGCGGCAGTGGCCGCGGCGCGCAGCAACAGCGCTCGCGTGAGCCTGAAACAGGCGGCGCAATGGCCGCGGCATTCGCCAAGCTCAAACAGAAGTAAGCGGGTTTGTCAGCGTGTGATTCGCTCACGCACTGACATCCACGATGACTGAGCAGAAAAAAAGCCCACGCAATTGTGTGGGCTTTTTATCTCTTATCGCTTGCCGCGCCTTCGTATGCAAGGCGCGTCCGGACCTCGATCCGTCGCGTCAGATCTCGATCTTCGTCCCTAACTCCACCACCCGGTTGGCCGGAATGCTGAAGAAGTCGGTCGGCTTGGCGGCGTTCTGATGCATCCACGCGAACACACGTTCGCGCCACACCGACATGCCAGGCAATTGCGTTGGCACCACCGTTTCACGGGCGAGGAAGAACGACGTATCCATCAACTCGAAGGTCATGTCGTGCGTGCGGCCGACTTCGAGCAACACAGCCTTCACGTCAGGCGTTTCGTTGAAACCGTACGCCGCCTTGACGAGGAACAAGCCGCCGTCGAGATCCTTTACCGTCACGCGCTCCGCATCATTCACATACGGAATATCCAGCGTCACGAAAGTCAGGAAAATCGTGCGCTCGTGCAGCACCTTGTTGTGCTTCAGGTTGTGCAGCAAACTCACCGGCACGAGCGAATCGCTACCCGTCAAATAGATCGCGGTACCCGACACACGATGCGGAGGATGTGCGAGCAGGCCTTGCAGGAACGGCATAAGCGGAATGCCGTCAGCCGCCGTACGCTCCTTGACGATCATCCTGCCCTTGAACCAGGTCATCAACAGGAAGAACAGGAGCGCGCCAATGCCGAGCGGCAGCCAGCCACCTTCCGCGACCTTGAGCAGATTGGCGCCGAAAAAGCCTAAGTCGACCGCCATGAATACGCCGATGATCATCGCCACGAGGAACTTGTTCCAGTTCCACACATTCACCATGACGACGCAGGCCAGGACCGTAGTGATGACCATGGTGGCCGTCACCGCGATACCGTACGCGGCGGCGAGATTATCCGAGCTCTTGAACGCGATCACGATGCACAGAATGATGAACAGCAGCATCCAGTTCACCACCGGCACATAGATCTGGCCGATCGCCAGTTCCGACGTGTGCAGGATCTTCATACGCGGCACGTAGCCGAGCTGGATCGCCTGGCTCGTCAACGAATACGCGCCGGAAATCACCGCCTGCGACGCGATCACCGTCGCCACCGTCGACAGCACCACGAGCGGCAGCAGCGCCCAATCCGGCGCGAGCAGGAAGAACGGGTTTTCGATCGCCTTCGGGTCGTGCATCAGCAGCGCGCCCTGGCCGAAATAGTTCAGCACCAGCGAAGGCATCACGAGGAAGTACCAGGCCATGCGGATCGGCTTCGCACCGAAGTGGCCCATGTCCGCGTAGAGCGCTTCGGCGCCCGTCAGCACCAGCACGACCGAACCAAGCACCACGTAAGCCTGCAACACGTGCGCCGCCATAAAGGTGTAGGCGTAGTACGGGTTCAGTGCGCGGATCACGTTCGGCGACTGCAGGATGTGCCACAGACCGAGCGCGGCGAGCACCACGAACCACAGCACCATGATCGGGCCGAACAGGCGGCCGACCGTGGCCGTTCCGTGCCGCTGAATCCAGAACAGCAGCACGAGGATCACCATCGTGAGCGGCAACACCAGATGAGACAGATTGGGCGCCGCGATCTCAAGCCCTTCCACCGCCGAGATCACCGAAATGGCGGGCGTAATTACCGCGTCACCATAGAACATGCAGGCGCCGAAAATGCCGAGCATCATCAACAGGCCGGCCATTTTCGACTTCTGGTCGAGAGAGCGCAGCGCCAGCGCCATCAGCGCGAGGACGCCGCCTTCGCCGTTGTTGTCGGCGCGCATCACGAACAAGACGTACTTGATGCCGACCACGATCACGATCGCCCAGAACAGCAGCGAGATCACACCCAGAATTGATTGATCAGTCAGCGGAATGCCATGTGACGGGCTGAAAGCTTCCTTCAGCGAGTACAGCGGGCTCGTGCCGATATCGCCGAACACCACTCCGATCGCAGCAATCGCGAGGGAAGGCAGAGGCTGTTTGTGCACGTGATTGTTATCTGTCATAGACGCGAGGAAATCCGTTCCCTGAGCGGAAAAAACGACCGCTATTCTAAACTGCCCGCCTAGCGCCGCCCGGCTTGTTGTGGATACACCACGTGGATGGTCCGCGCAGTGTAGCACTGCGATTTAGGCGCGTCTGCTGCGTCAGACGTTTCGTCGGCGCGGCATGCGCGTTTTGCGAGGTGCCCTTCGCGGGACATACGGCGGACATATAACGCACATAAAAAAACGGAGCCCAATCGGGCTCCGTCTTGCAGACACTGCACGGGATACGACGCGATACACACGACGTCGTAGCGCGCATCACGTGCCCGACGACTCCTGGTCCTGCTGCATGCCGCGTTTGATCCACGCGCCGAGATTATGCGGACGAACCGTGTCCCATTCCTCGAACGGCTGGTGAATCCACGGGTTGGTCGGCAGATACTGCACATGGTAGTCAGGCTTCACTTTCGAGCAGCCCTTGTACCAGAGCACCGCCGAGCGCACCGCGGTGATCGCCGGATAGCGTTCCTTCAGATGCTGCTGCACGCGTGCCAGCGTCACACCCGAATCAACCAGATCGTCGACCAGCAGCACATTGCCGTGCAACTCGCCGCGCGTCATCGTGATGTATTGCGCGATGTCGAGCTCGCCCTGCTCCGTGCCTGCCGCCTCACGATACGAACTGGTGGCGAGAATCGCCAGCGGCAGATCGTAAATACGCGAGAGCTGGTCGCCGACGCGCAAACCGCCGCGCGCGAGGCACAGAATCTTGTCGAACTTCCAGCCCGATTCATGCACCTGCAACGCCAGCAGTTCGATCAGCCGGTGATACTCGTCCCAGCCGACCCACAGGTTCTTGTCGTCATTGCGCGGATCTTTCATCGCAATCATGGGTACACCTTGCACCATGGCTTAAACCTTGAACGGATGACGAAGCAGAATCGTTTCGTCGCGATCCGGACCGGTCGACACCATGTCGATCGGAATGCCCGCGACTTCCTGCACACGCGTCAGATACGCACGCGCGGTGGCCGGCAGCTTGTCCCATTCCGTGATGCCGACGGTGCTTTCCTTCCAGCCCGCGAAGGTTTCGTACACCGGCACGCAACGCGCGACTTCCGATGCGCCACGCGGCAGCAGGTCGATGTTCTTGCCGTCGACCGTGTAGCCGACGCACAGCTTCACTTCGTCGAGGCCGTCGAGCACGTCAAGCTTGGTCATGCACAGACCCGACACGCCGTTGATCTGGATCGAGCGGCGCAGCGCGGCGGCGTCGAGCCAGCCGGTGCGGCGCGGACGACCGGTGACCGAGCCGAATTCCTTGCCGACCTTGGCGAGTTCCAGGCCGATCGGTTCCTGACGCGCGGCGTTATCCGCGTCGTACAGTTCGCTCGGGAACGGACCCGAACCGACACGCGTGCAATACGCCTTGGTGATGCCGAGAATGTAGTTCAGCTTTTGAGGACCGACGCCTGCGCCCGCAGTAGCCGCACCGGCCACGCAGTTGCTCGACGTGACGTACGGATAGGTGCCGTGGTCGATGTCGAGCAGCGTGCCTTGTGCACCTTCGAACAGCAGGTTGTTGCCGGCGGCGTTTTCGTCGTACAGACGGCGCGACACGTCGGTCACCATCGGTTTCAGACGATCTGCATAGCTCAGCATCGTGTCGAGCGTTTGCTGGAAGTCGAC
This sequence comes from Paraburkholderia sediminicola, assembly GCF_046026675.1. Taxonomy (GTDB): domain Bacteria; phylum Pseudomonadota; class Gammaproteobacteria; order Burkholderiales; family Burkholderiaceae; genus Paraburkholderia; species Paraburkholderia sediminicola_F. The sequence goes on from NZ_JAQQEY010000001.1 coordinate 2,778,310, forward strand.
TGCTGCGACGCCCAGGTATTGCGTCAGCACGAAGTTGTGATAGTCGAGATTTTCACGCAGACGTTCGGCGAAACTTTCCGGCTCGAACAGGTCCTGCACACGCAAACCGCGGCGCGCCACCTTGTCTTCGTAGGCCGGGCCGATGCCGCGGCCGGTGGTGCCGATCTTGCTCGCGCCACGGCGCGCTTCGCGGCCCTGGTCGATGGCAATGTGGTACGGCAGGATCAGGGTGGTGGCTTCGGAAATGAAGAGGCGATTCTGAACATCGACCCCGGCGGCTTCGAGCTCGCCAATTTCCTTGAACAGCGCTTCCGGCGACAACACGACGCCATTGCCGATGTAGCACGCGACACCGGGATGCATGATGCCCGACGGAATCAGACGCAAGATGGTTTTCTTGCCGCCGATGATAAGCGTGTGACCGGCATTGTGACCGCCCTGGAAGCGAACGACGCCTTGAGCGTGGTCCGTCAGCCAGTCGACGATCTTGCCCTTGCCTTCATCACCCCACTGGGTCCCCACGACGACGACGTTGCGCCCGGGGTTCACATTCACTGCGCTGGCAGACATGTTGTTTCGTAAGCTGGTTAAAAACGTATTCTACCTATGTTCGCGGAACCTTCCGAATTTTTCCGTTTCCGCTCAACGGTATGCACGTTATGTTGGGTATAGGGAAAATAGCGCGGCGGGTGGCCGCGCCGGGTCCGGCGACGCTTTGGACGCCTTCTGAAATGCCCTTGGGAGCCCCTCAGGCGGTCTATCGATTCGCGCTCAGGAACGGGGTTCGACGACCCACGCGCCGTTGCGCTCGACCAACACGCGGTCGCAGGCGAATTCGTCCAGATCGTGCTCGTGGCCGGGTAGCGCCTGGATCACGACTTCACCGGCATCGCGCAGTGCGGCGACGCTCACGCGCAACGCGTCGTCATGCTGCCACGGCGCGAGAATCGCGCTGCTGCGGGCTTCGACGGGCGAAATGCGAGCAACTTCGCGCAGATCGAGCGAGAAGCCGGTTGCCGCACGCGCACGGCCGTAGGCCTGGCCAACGTGGTCGTAACGGCCGCCGCGCGCAACCGCATTCGGCACGCCGTCCACATAAGCCGAGAACATCACACCACTGTGGTACGCGTAGCCGCGCAGATCGGCCAGGTCGATCATCACTTCGGCGCCGTCCACCTGGCTCGCGAGGAATGCGAGATCGTCGAGCGCGCGGGCGATAGCCGGTGCGTTCGGCAAGCGTGCACGGGCTTCGTCGAGTACCGACGCGTCGCCGTAGAGCGTGGGGAGCGAGCGCAATGCGTCGCGCGTGACCGGTGTCAGATTGGCCGTCAGCTCGACGAGGCGCGGCACGTCCTTGCCGGCCAACGCGTCGTAGAGAGATTGCCCCAGCTCTGCAGCTGCGGGCTCCGCTTCGATCAGCGCGGCGAGCACGCCGGCATGACACAAATCGAGCCGCACTTTCGCGAGGCCCGCCAGACGCAGCGCGTCGAGCATCAACTGCTGGATTTCCAGATCCGCTTCAAGACCGGCGTGACCGTAGATTTCCGCGCCGATCTGGATCTGCTCACGCGTGGCGTGCAGGCCGCGCGGACGCGTATGCGCCACGTTGCCGGCATAGCAAAGACGCGTCACGCCCTGGCGATTCAGCAGGTGCGCGTCGATACGCGCAACCTGCGGCGTAATGTCGGCGCGCAGACCGAGCGTGCGGCCGGACATCTGATCGACGAGCTTGAACGTGCGCAGATTCAGATCCTGCCCGCCGCCGGTGAGCAGCGACTCGATGTACTCGAGCAGCGGCGGCATCACCATCTCATAGCCGTACGAGCGGAAACGGTCCAGTAAATGGCGCCGCAACTCTTCGATCTTGCGGGCTTCCGACGGCAGCACGTCGGCGATATTCTCGGGAAGTAACCAGGTCGACATCGATACAGTCCTACGACGTTGAACACGGCGGCTGGGTGCGCCGGTAAGTGTGTGTGAATGGCGGGCGACGGCTCTATTCTGGCGGCTGTCGCGGGTATCGGAACGGCCTTCGCGGCCCTTCGCATCCCTTGAGCCAGCTTCCTGGCCCGCGCCGCTGAACGCTCGCTGTTGCCACGCCGCTGATGCCGCGCAGACGGGGGCCAACGCAACGCGGCACGCAGCGGTGGCGCTATACAGCGCCTTCAGGTCACGATAAACAGCAGGATCAACCCGAGCACCATCACGACCAGCCCGCCGACGCGAATCTGATGCGGGGGCCGTTCCGCTATTTTACGGAACGTGTCGCGCCAGGCGCTCGGAAAAACGAAGGGAAACATCCCTTCGATAATCAGCATCAATGCGATCGCGAGCAGTAACGAGCCGGCTATGTCCATGCGAATGAAGGGGCCGCGATGCGGATGCCGCGGCCTTCCGGTTATCAGTGTTTGCGCGGTGCCGCGGGAGCGTCCGGGGCGGCGCCACCGGTCGGGCTACGCATGAAGCGGAAGAACTCGCTGCTCGGGTCGACCACGATCACGTCGCCTGGCTTGAAGGTATTCTTGTACGCCTGCATGCTTTGATAAAACTGGTAGAACTGCGGATCGCTGCCGTATGCCTCGGCCGCGATTTCCGCTGCCTTGGCATCGCCCTCGCCCTTGATGGTCTGCGCCTGCCGATAGCCGTCCGCAAGAATCGCCTGCTGCTGGCTGACGGCATCCGCCTTGATCTGGTCGGCCTCGGCCGTGCCCTTCGCACGTTCGTCGGCCGCCGCCTGCTCGCGTGCGGCGATCATCCGCTTGTAGACCGAGTCGGCCATCGTGGCCGGGAAATCGACGCGCGTCAGTTGCACGTCGAGCACCGAAACGCCCAGCGATGCCGCGGCTTTGCTCATCGTGCCGCGCGCTTCGTCCGCGACGGCTTGTTGCTTCGCCAGCGCATCGGTCAGCGTGACCTTGGCGAACGCGTCGCCGAGCGCGCTGCGCGACAGCAGCGCGAGGCGATCCGCCAGGCTTTGCACATCGCCGCGGGTTTCGGCGAGCAGCTTTAGCGGATCGGTTACGCGGTATTTGATGACCGGGTTGGCCAGCAGGTCGGTTTTGTCCGACGTGACATAGCGGTCTTCATCCGGCGCGTCGAGCGACTGGATGCGGTTATCGACCACCGTGACCGTTTGCAACGGCGGCGGCAATTTCACGTGCAGGCCCGGGCCGAGCAGTTCGGGCGCGGTGTCGCCATGCGAGGACAGCACAGCCATATGCCGTTGGTCGACCACGAATACCATCGACGACGCGGCAAACAGCACGATGACAACGGCAACGACGAGCGCGATGATCTTGTTCATGTTGTGCGCTCCTTATTGAACGTCGTCTTCGCGCATACGGCTGCGGAAGGAGTCGCGTGAACGCAGTGCGTCGCTGCTGGCGGCGGCCTGGCTGGCTGGCGTCGCAACCGCGGCGGGAGCGGAAGCAGCAGCGGCCGGTGTGGTGGCGCTGCTCGCGGCTTGCGGCGCGGCGGCGCCCGACGTAACGGCAGCGCCGGAAGCGGCTGCAGCAGCGTCCGCAACGCGCTGGCGAGTCTGCTCGACCAGCTTGTCGAGCGGCAGATACAACACGTTGTTGCCGCTCTTGCTGTCCACAAACACCTTGGTCGTATTCGAATAGATCTGCTGCATGGTTTCCAGGTACATGCGCTCGCGAATCACAGCGGGCGCTTTCGAGTACTGCGCGTAGACCTGCTTGAAGCGCTCGGCATCGCCTTGCGCCTGGGTCACCGTCTTGTCGCTATACGTTTTCGCTTCGTCGACCTGATGCGCCACATCCGCTTGCGCGCGCGGCAGCAGCTCCGCGGCATAGGCCTGCGCGTCGCGTTTGGCGCGTTCGTTGTCCTGACGCACTTTGGCGGCATCGTCGAAAGCGGCCTGCACCTGGTCGGGCACCTGCACGCCCTGAATCGTCACACCGGTCACGGCGAGACCGGACTGGTATTCATCCAGGGATTGCTGAATCGACGCCATCAGTTGCTGGCGAATTGTTTCGCGATCCTGATAGAGGATGTCGTTGGTGCTGCGCGCACCAACGATGCTGCGCACTGCCGCCTGCGCGGCCTGCATCACGCTCTGATCGGGATCGACGCTGCGGAAGAGATAATCGGTCGGCTTGCTCACCTGGTACTGCACGGCAAAGCGCACGTCGACGATATCGGCGTCGTGCGTGAGCATCGACGCGTCCTTCACGTTAGCGAGACGTACCACGTTGTTACGGCCGATCTCCACCTGGCGGATCTGGCCGATGTTGACGAGTTCGTGCGCTTCGAACGGATACGGCAGGCGCCAATGCACACCCTGCCCCGCGGTGTAGCGATACTTGCCGAACTGCATCACGACGCCGGCCTGGCCATCCTGCACAACGAACACGCCGCTGCCGAGATAGATCGCAATCAACACGCCGATTACGATGCCCACGCCAATGCGCGCGCCGCGACCGTTATCCGGACGGCCACCACCCGCACCGCCGCCCTTGCGGCCGAACACCCGGCTCAAACGGCGGTTGAAATCGCGCCACATCTCGTCGAGATCGGGCGGGCCTTCACCGTCCTTGGCCGGCGGCCGCTTGGGTTCGTTGGGTCGTTGGCGCTCGCCATTACCATTGCCGTCGCCCCGGCCCCAGCGCGGATCGTTCAGTGAAAGCATGGCGCGCATGCGCAGCCAGATACTCCGCTCGTTGTAATCGTTCACCTGTGTTCGTTCACCAGAGTAGACAGCGGGTCAGTGCAATTGGAGCGGGTCAGTGCCCGAGTTCTGAGACCTTACGGTCCTCGCGCGGTGCTGCCGACCGGTCTTCTTCCGACAGATCGACCAGCGGATCGGAGAGAGGTTCGGCAGTAGCGATTTCAGCGATGGCAGCGCGCAATGTATCCAGCCCTTGTCCCGTGCGCGCGCTCAAAAAGACGCGCGAAATATTACCATACTCATCCCGCTCGACCGCGTCGCCACGGGCCGCCAACTCTGGCACGGCGTCGATCTTGTTGAACACCAGCACCTGACGGATCGTATCCGCACCAATTGCGTGCAACACCTCGTTCACCTGATCGATCTGATCGAGGCGCACGGCGCTCGACGCGTCGACCACATGCAGCAGCAGGTCGGCGTGGATGGTTTCCTCGAGCGTGGCGCGGAAAGCCGCCACCAGTTGGTGAGGCAATTCACGAATGAAACCAACCGTGTCGGATACCACCACCTGGCCGGCTTCGTCGCCGAGATAGACACGGCGGGACGTGGTATCCAGCGTGGCGAACAGCTGGTCGGCGGCGTACGCCTGGGCCTTTGTCAGCGCATTGAAGAGCGTGGATTTGCCCGCGTTCGTGTAGCCGACGAGCGACACAGACATCGTCTGATTGCGGCTGCGCGCGCGCCGCTGCGTGCCGTGCTGACGGCGCAGTTTTTCGAGCTTGGTCTTCAGCGCCTTGATGCGCTCGCCGATCAAACGGCGGTCGGTTTCGAGCTGCGTTTCACCAGGGCCGCGCAAACCAATACCGCCTTTCTGGCGCTCAAGGTGGGTCCATGCGCGGATTAGCCGCGTCGATAGATACTGCAACTGCGCGAGCTCCACCTGCAGCTTGCCTTCATGGCTGCGGGCGCGTTGCGCAAAAATATCGAGAATGAGGCTGGTGCGATCGATCACGCGGCGGTTAAGCGCCTGCTCCAGATTGCGCTGCTGCGCAGGTGCCAGAGCGTGATTGAAAATGACGAGTTCGATGTCGTTCGCCTCACAGGCAAGACGCAATTCTTCGGCCTTGCCGCTGCCGACAAACATCTTGGCATCGGGACTGGACCGGCGCCCCGTGAGGGTGACTAAGGGATTCGCGCCCGCGCTTTGCGCGAGCAGGCTGAGTTCTTCCAGACTGGCTTCGAAATCGATCTTACCGAAGTCGATGCCGACAAGCGCTGCATTGATCAAATTAGAGGGTATCAAAATAAGGCGGCCGGGAGTAATCGCCAACGGGCGACGCTACGCCGGCCGCGGACGGGGATTAGGACTGTTCGGAATCCGGGTGGAAATTCACTGGACGGGCAGGCACGACCGTAGAAATTGCGTGCTTGTAAACCATCTGAGTGACCGTATTCCGGAGCAACACGACGTACTGGTCGAACGATTCGATGTTCCCTTGAAGCTTGATGCCGTTGACCAAGTAGATCGACACCGGCACGTGCTCTTTACGCAGTGCGTTCAAAAACGGGTCTTGTAACAATTGCCCTTTGTTGCTCATAGCAAACTCCGTATTTTTTTGCAGGTTGACTGAATTGACGACGAAGAAAAAGAGATCCGCCGTCAACCGCTACACTATAGCCGATTTTCATTTTTGCGCGAGCGGGCCGGCCTCGCGGCCAAACCCAACACACACGCGGGTTTCAGCCTGGATTTAGCCTTTATCCGCGTAAGGGTTCGTCGACGATCTGAACTCTATGCGCAATGGAGTCCCAGTCAGCTTGAAAGTTTCCCTGAAGCGGTTTTCGAGGTAGCGTTTGTACGTTTCGGTGATCGCATCGAGCGCATTGCCGTGAATCACGATGATCGGCGGATTCTGTCCGCCCTGGTGCGCGTAACGCAGTTTCGGGCGCACCGGACCGCGTCGGCGCGGCTGCTGGAATTCCACTGCCTCGATCAGCGCGCGCGTCAACTTCGGCGTCGGCAGCTTGGCCATGGCGGCGGCGTAGGCGTCGTCGACCGAACGCATCAGCGGGCCGATTCCGGTTTTTTCCGCGGCGGAAATGAAGTGGAATTTGGCGAAGTCGAGAAATTTTAGTTTGCGCTCGATGTCTGCCTTAGTGCGTTCGCGCACATGCGAATCGAGCCCGTCCCATTTGTTCACACCCACCACCAGCGCGCGGCCCTGCTCCACCACGAAACCAGCAATGTGCGCGTCCTGTTCGGAAATATCCTGCTGTGCATCAAGCAGCAGGATCACGACGTTCGCGTCCGAAATCGACTGCAGCGTTTTCACCACCGAGAACTTCTCGATCGCTTCGAACACCTTGCCGCGGCGGCGCAAACCAGCCGTGTCGATCAGCGTGTACGGCTTGCCCTGACGCTCGAAGTCGACGTAGATCGAATCGCGCGTGGTGCCCGGCATGTCGAACGCGATCACGCGCTCTTCGCCCACCAGCGCATTGATCAAGGTCGACTTGCCGACGTTCGGCCGGCCGACGATCGCAATCTTCACGCCGTGCGCCTGTTTTTCCTCGTCGCTTTCTTCCGGCTGCCCGGCGTACGCGACACCCAGCGCCTCATTGATCATTTCGGTGACGCCGTCACCGTGCGCGGCGGAAATCGCGCGCGGGTCGCCGAGACCGAGTTCGTAGAAATCGGCGGCCACGTTGGTGTACTTCATCCCCTCCGCCTTGTTGACGACGAGGAAGATCGGCCGGCCAGTCTTGCGCAGGTAGTCGGCAATCGTCTTGTCCTGCGGCGCGAGACCGTTGCGACCGTCGACGATAAACACGACGACATCCGATTCCTCGACCGCCTGGCGGGTTTGACGCGCCATCTCGTGCAGGATGCCGTCTTTCGCGACCGGCTCGAAGCCGCCGGTATCGACGACCAGATAGGGCCGGTCGCCAGCGCGCCCCTCGCCGTAATGGCGATCGCGGGTGAGACCGGGCAGGTCGGCAACCAGCGCATCACGTGTACGCGTGAGACGGTTGAATAGCGTGGATTTCCCCACATTGGGGCGCCCAACCAGGGCAATAACGGGTTTCATCAGATGTTGTTCACGGTGAAACGCGGGATCGAAATCGACGGCCCGCGTAGCGACGCCATGCGGCCGCTACACGGCAGCCTTTGACGAAAATTATCACGAATTCGGCCAACCCCGGATGTGCTGTCAATATGCGCACCCGGGCGGACGGGGGTTTGGCTGTATGGGGCGACGCCAATGGGCCGCCAGCTTCAGTCTTTCTTGCTCAACGGCTCACACGCCGGTTCGATACGATTCTCTGCGGTATCGACCGGGATGCCGTCGAAGGTGGCGCCGCAAGCAGCCACCGATGGCCACATGGGCCGTTTCTGATCCGACTTGCCGGACCAGCCAGTCCGGCGGAATATTTCTAATTGCCCACCTATACAACAAAAACACGTGCGGCCGGCGAAGCCGGCCTGCACGCTTGACGACGCCTGACTGCCAATAGCCTGCGCGATCAGCGCGGGCGGTAGCCGTACAGGTCGCCGTCGTGCGTCAGCACGACCAGCGTTTCGCCAGCCAGCACCGGCGCCGCGGTAATCGGGCTGCCGTCGGTCTTCACACGGGCCACGAGCGTGCCGTCGTCGCGCGACAGGAAGTGCACGTAACCCTGATAGTCGCCCAGCACGGCGGCATGACCCAGAATGAACGGGACGCTGAGTTCGCGATTCTTCAGCTTGTCGTTCTTCCAGAGGGTCGCGCCGTTGCTGACGTCGAATGCCGACACCACCGACCAGTCGTCGGCCGCCACCACAGCACGGTCATCCTGCGCGAGACCGCTCGTGCTCGAGAACGCCTTTTCCCACACCGCGCGGCCCGAGTTCGCATCGAAGCAGCCAATCTGACCCTGGAATGTCACCGCGCAAGTTTCCGAACCAAGCAGCGTGGGCGGGCCTGTCACATCATTGATGCGCTCCACTTCCGTCACGCCCTTCGGATACGACACCGGGGTCTGCCAGTAGTTGTCGCCGGTCTGCAGGTTGATCGCGGCGAACGCGCCGCCCGGGAAGCCAGCCAGCACCGCCGCGTCGCCCGCGAACGTCATGCCCGAGGAAACGCGCAGGTTGAGCGGCACCGCGCGGTTGCGATAATTCCACTTCTGCTCGCCAGTTTGCGCATTGAACGCGACGATCTGACCGTCAACCGTGCGCACCACCACGAGGCCGTTGCCGACCAGCGGCGGAGAGATGATTTCGCCGGGCGCCTTGGCGGTCCACAATTGTTTGCCGTCCGCGCCGAGCACGTAGACATCGCCCTTCAGGCCGCCGACCGCCGTGAGCGTGCCGTCGCTGCCGACACCGGCCGACAGATCGTCATGCAGCTTGACGCGCCAGATGTCCTTGCCGGTTTGCGCGTCGATCTTCGCAACCGAGCCGTTCGCGCCCGCCGCGTACACCGCGTTGCCGACCGCGACCGGCGAGAACAGGTAACGACCCGCCTTGCCGACACTCGTCTTCCACGCTTGCTGCACGTCGAGCACGGGTTTGAACTCGGTGAGCGGCGTGGGCTCGCGGCGCTCGTCTTTCGTGGATGAGCAAGCCGCCATGGTGAGGACGGTCATCGCACAGGCAACGGGCACAGCGTAACGTTTCAGCAGATTCATCGGTGGACGAAGCATTCAGGAAATGAGTTAAAGGAGACCGGTTGGTCGTGTCATGCGGCGCGCTGCACGCGGCGATTAGCCGCCCAGCGCGTCCAGCTTGAACTGAATCAACTGGCGAGCCGAGCTATCGTTTTTCGACAGCGAGTCGAGGGCGAGCTTGTAGGCCGCGCGCGCATCGTCACGCTTGCCTTGGGCGGCGAGCAGATCACCGCGGCCATCCGCCACAATGCCCTTGAACGCATCGGACTGCGGTTCGGCGAGCAGTGCGAGCCCCTGGTCGTAAGCCTTGTCGTCGAGCAGCAGCGAAGCCAGACGGAGCTTGGCGATCTGCTTGAACTCGTCGTCTTTTGCGTGATCGATGGTCCATTGCAACTGGGCCTTCGCGGCAGCTTCGTCACCCGCGGCGTACAGCGCCTTGGCGGCGCCCAGCGCGGTCATCTGCGCATACGCGGTGCGGCTGAACTTGTCTTCCATATCGGTGGCAACGCGCGTGATCTTCGCCTTGTCGCCCGATGCCACGGCCTGCTGCACCTGGTCGTACAGCACCGCAGCTTCCGCAGCCTGACGCCGTTGCCAGAAATTCCAGCCGTTCCAGCTGGCGGCGGCAACCAGGGCCACTAGCACAATCCACGTGGTTGCATTGCCCCACTGCGTCCACCATGCCTTCAGACTTTCAATCGATTCTTGTTCGTCGTGGTAACTCATCGCCCGGCGATTTCCTCTTTCTTGATACGTGTGCGTGTCGAGCCAAGGGGCTCGACGACATCGCGATCAGTCGTCGCCGTCTTCGGCGGTTGCAACCATCGCATTGATTAGAAATTCGGTCAAGTCTTCGGCGGGCACGTTATGTTGCTCGTTTTTACCGCCGTTAGAACTTGTATCACGGAGCGGCTTGACGCCGACCGTACCGTTGGCGATCTCGTCTTCGCCGAGGATCACCGCGAATGCAGCGCCGCTCGCGTCAGCACGCTTCATCTGCGACTTGAAGCTCGCCGTCTGACCGTCCGCGCTGCAATGCAGAATCACGTCGAGACCGGTATCGCGCAAACGCTCGGCGATGATAAAGGCCTGTTCGCGCGCCGCGTCGCCCTGATGGACCACGTACACGTCGCAGCCCTCGTCTTCCGGCACGAGCTGCTCTTCTTTCAGCAACTCGAGGATACGCTCGACACCCATGGCCCAGCCACATGCGCCCGTCGGCTTACCGCCAAGCTGTTCGATCAGCGGATCGTAGCGGCCGCCGGCCGCGACCGTGCCTTGCGCGCCAAGCTTGTCGGTCACCCACTCGAACACGGTCAGATTGTAATAATCGAGACCGCGCACGAGACGCGGATTGATCGTGAACGGAATGTTGTTCGCCTTCAGAATGCGCTGCAGGCCTTCGAAGTGCGCGCGCGATTCCTCACCAAGAAAATCGATCAGCTTGGGTGCGTTCTGCGCGACTTCCTGCATGGCCGGATTTTTCGTGTCGAGCACGCGCAGCGGGTTCGTGTACAGACGGCGCTTCGCCTCTTCGTCGAGCACGTCCATGTGCTTTTCGAGGTACGCGATCAACTCGACGCGATGCGCCGCGCGCTCTTCCACGAGACCCAGCGAATTGAGCTCGAGCTTGATGCCCATCAAGCCGAGGTCGTCCCACAGACGCTGGCACATCATGATGATTTCAGCGTCGGCGTCCGGACCGGCAAAGCCCAGCGCTTCCACACCGACCTGATGGAACTGGCGATAACGGCCGCGCTGCGGACGCTCGTGACGGAACATCGGGCCGATGTACCACAGACGCTTCGGACCGTCGTACAGCATGTTGTGCTCGATCGTCGCGCGCACCACAGCCGCCGTATTTTCCGGGCGCATCGTCAGATTTTCGCCGTTCAATGCGTCGGTAAAGCTGTACATCTCTTTCTCGACGATGTCGGTCACCTCACCGATACCGCGTTTGAACAACTGCGTATGCTCGATGATCGGCGTACGAATATTCTGGTATCCGTACGAGCGCAGCAGCGACTTGACGGTCGCTTCAAAAAATTCCCACAGCCCGGCTTCCTGCGGAAGGATGTCATTCATGCCCTTCACACCGGACAACTTTTCGAGCTTTTTCTTCTGTTCAGTCATCTGTCTTCGATCGGCGGTATTTAGTTGAGTGCTTCGGCGCGGCCATAGCGGCGCTCGACGTAGTCACTCACGATTTGCTGGAATTCTTGCGCGATGTTGTCGCCGCGCAGCGTCTTGACCTTCTCGCCGTCGATGAACACCGGCGCAGCCGGATTTTCACCCGAACCCGGCAAGCTGATGCCGATATTCGCCTGTTTCGATTCGCCCGGACCGTTGACGATGCAGCCCATTACCGCGACGTGCATCTTCTCGACGCCAGGATACTGATCGCGCCATACTGGCATCTGTGTGCGCAGATAGGTCTGGATTTGCGACGCCAGTTCCTGGAACAGCGTGCTGGTGGTGCGGCCGCAACCCGGGCACGCGATCACCATTGGCGTGAACGAACGCAGGCCCATGGTCTGCAGAATTTCCTGACCGACGATCACTTCACCCGTGCGCGGGCCACCCGGCTCCGGCGTCAGCGAGATACGGATCGTGTCGCCGATACCTTGCTGCAGCAACACCGACAACGCAGCGGTCGACGCCACAATGCCCTTCGACCCCATGCCCGCTTCGGTCAGACCGAGATGCAGTGCGAAGTCGCAACGGCGCGCAAGTTCACGATACACCGCGATCAGATCCTGCACGCCACTGACCTTGCACGACAGAATGATCTTGTTGCGCGGCAGGCCGATTTCGACCGCGCGCTCCGCCGAGCCAATCGCCGACTGGATCAGCGCTTCGTACATCACGCTCTGCGCTTCCCACGGCGTGGAACGCGCGGCGTTTTCGTCCATCATCTTCGCGAGCAGGTCCTGATCGAGGCTGCCCCAGTTGACGCCGATCCGCACCGGCTTGTCGTACTTCACCGCTGCTTCGATCATTTGCGCGAACTGCGTGTCGCGCTTCGCGCCGTGGCCGACATTGCCCGGGTTGATCCGGTACTTCGACAACGACTCCGCGCACGCGGGGTAATCGCGCAGCAGCAAATGGCCGTTGTAATGAAAATCGCCGACCAGCGGCACCGACACGCCCATGCGGTCGAGCTGCTCGCGAACAGCCGGCACGGCCGCCGCCGCTTCCGGCGTGTTGACCGTGATACGCACCAGCTCCGAACCGGCTTGCGCCAGGTCCTTGATCTGGATCGCCGTGCCGATCGCGTCCGCGGTGTCGGTGTTGGTCATCGACTGGACGCGCACGGGCGCATCGCCGCCAATGGTGACAAGCTGACCGCCCCAACGCACATCGACTGCGTGCGACTTGCGCCGCGCGGCGTGGCCACCGAACACCGGCTCGTTTGAAACGATCTTGCTACTGGATTGGGATTGAGCTTCGGATTGCATCGAAAAACCCATTTACGCCGCATGCGCCACACAAAAGACGTAGCGCCTGAATTGAAAAAGCGCCGCGAACCGGTTGGCCGCGACGCATACCGTATCTATCAAGGCAACGCGAAACGCGCCACGTTACCCTTGGCTGCCGAATATTTCGACGGATCGACTGGCTGACCATCGAGCGTAAGCGACTCGAGACCCGCCCTGTTGCCGACCGTGACCTTGAAAGGGGCCGCGCCCGTTACTTCCTTCGTATCGCCTGCGTGCACGAGGCCGGAGAACACTTCCTTGCCGTCCTTGCCACGCACGCTGAACCAGCTGTCCTGCGTCACGCGCAACGCGATGATCGCCTCACCCGCAGCCGGCGCCGCCGTATCCGCTGCGGCCGATGCGCCTATCGCAGCGACCACCGGCGCGCTTGCGCCTTGCGCCACCGCCTGGACCTGCGAACCGGCCTTCGGCGCGACTGCTGCTGCAGTGACCGCCGGAGCGGGAGACGGCGCCTCACCGGTCGCCAGCGGCGCGGGCATCGGCGTACCCGACGCTGCGTTATCCACCGCTGCCTGCGTTTCCGGGGCCGAAGCAGCGTCTTCCGCGGTTGCCTCGGAACCTGCCGCCTGACCTTGCGCCACCGCGCCCGATGCGCCGGTCGCGCCACCCGTGGCACCGTTAGCGCTCGCCTTCAATCGTGCGAGCCATGCCGACGAATCACCGCCATTGGTATGCCACATGCCGAGCGCGATTACCGCGACGATCACCGCTGCAATGCCCCACAGCCACGAGCGGCTCTTTTGCCCACTGCCGCCGAGCGACAGCGATACGCGGCCGCGCGGCAAATCCTTGCCCGACGAAGCCGGCATCGACAGATCCGGCGCGGGCACACCCTTCTCGCGGCGCAAAGCCTGCGTGAACGGCGTGGGATCGGCACCGAGCATCTTCGCGTAACTGCGCACCACGCCGAGCGCAAAAGTCGTGTCCGGCAAATGGCTGATGTCGCCCGATTCGAGCGCACGCAGCTTGGTGACGGAGACCTTCAGGCGCGCCGACACGTCTTCGATCGTCCAGCCCTTCAATTCACGCAATTGGGTCAAGCGCGCGCCAACTGCCGCCAGGGAATCAAAACTCGCCGCGCCCGGCTGCACAACAGGCTGCACCACCGCCCGGGCGACTGGCGCCGGATGGCCTTTGTTTGTGTCTGTGTCCTGCGGCTGCGGCTGCGGGTGCTGCGGCTCACTCATCCCAAATCCTTTCGCGTCGATTCTTTTTCACTCGTGCAACCCGAACGGGCCAAAGCCTCACGTCCGAATCGCAGACCGTTTATAACAAAATGCGCGGCCTCGTGTGCCGCTTCCGATCGCTTCTGCAAACTTTCTTTTTCAATCGCGGATGGCGTGGAGGGTTTTCGCGCCCGGATCCCTTTCCTCCGAACGCTCGTGCCCCACTATCTCGCGCGATTACACGGCGCGCACCTCAATAATCTTCGCCGCCTTCCCGGTGCGCTCAGCGAGGCGCGTGCGGTCTTTCACCGCACCGGCCAACTGACCGCAGGCAGCGTCGATATCATCGCCGCGTGTTTTACGCACTGTGGTGACGACGCCCGCGTCCATCAACACTTGTGCAAACCGCTTGATCTGTTCCGGCTTCGAGCGGATGAGGCCCGACTCAGGGAACGGATTGAACGGAATCAGGTTGAACTTGCACGGCACGTCGCGCGTAACCGCCAGCAATTCGCGCGCTTGCGCTTCGCTGTCGTTCACGCCGTCGAGCATGCAATATTCGAACGTAATGAAATCGCGCGGCGCGACTTTCAGATAGCGCTGGCAAGCGGCCATCAAGTCGCGCAGCGGATACTTCTTGTTCAGCGGCACCAGCATGTCGCGCAGCGGGTCGCTCGGTGCATGTAGCGATACCGCGAGCGCCACCGGCAGATCGGCGCCAAGCCGGTCCATCATGGGCACGACGCCCGAGGTGGACAGCGTGACGCGGCGGCGCGACAGGCCGTACGCGTTATCGTCCAGCATCAGGCGCATGGCGGGCACCACCGCGTCGTAATTGAGCAGCGGCTCGCCCATACCCATCATCACCACGTTCGTGACAACGCGCTCGCCTTTGCCATCACCGCCCGTGGCGCGCCCGCCGTCCGTGCCGCGCGTCGCACGCAGCGCGAACTCGGCCATACGCAGCTGGCCGATGATTTCGCCGGTGGTGAGATTGCGGGAGAAACCCTGTTTGCCGGTCGAACAGAAACGGCAGTTGACCGCGCACCCGGCCTGCGACGACACGCACAGCGTGCCACGCGTTTCTTCGGGAATGTATACGGTTTCAACCGCGTTGCTGTTGCCGACGTCGATCAGCCACTTGCGTGTGCCGTCGGTCGAAATATTGTCGCTGACGATGCCGGGCATTGTGATCGTTGCGCGCCCTTTGAGCTTTTCGCGCAAGGACTTCGCCAGATCGGTCATGCCGTCGAAGTCGGCAGCGTTGTACTGGTGGATCCAGCGCTGCAATTGCTTGGCGCGAAACGGCTTCTCGCCCAGACTGTCGCAGTAGGCGACAAGCCCTTGGGCGTCGAGGTCGAGAAGGTTGACGGTGGGACTGCTCGTCATATCGAATCCTGCCATTTCAGTGCGAGACTACGTTCATGCAACAAGCTGCATGAACGCAATGCCGTTCGCGCCCATTCCTGCTGCTTTACCTTACTACTTTGCCGGGCTGTTCGTGCGGATTCGTGCGACAAATCCAACGGCAGCGCACGAATCGCGCGGATAGCGCCTTACAGGTCAAGCGCGATCAGGCGCGCTCAAGCCTGCCCAAACCCGCTTAACGCGAGTAGACGTTCACTTGCGGGAAGAAGAACGCGATTTCAACTGCAGCCGTTTCAGCGGCGTCCGAACCGTGCACCGCGTTAGCGTCGATGCTGTCAGCGAAGTCGGCGCGGATCGTGCCCTTTTCTGCCTTCTTCGGGTCCGTTGCGCCCATCAGGTCGCGGTGCTTCAGGATCGCGTTTTCGCCTTCCAGCGCTTGCACGACCACCGGGCCCGAGATCATGAAGTCGACCAGGTCCTTGAAGAACGGGCGTGCAGCGTGCACAGCGTAGAACTTCTCTGCGTCAGCGCGCGACAGGTGGACCATGCGCGAAGCCACGATCTTCAGGCCAGCGTTTTCGAAACGGCTGTAGATCTGACCGATCACGTTCTTAGCCACTGCGTCCGGCTTGATAATCGACAGGGTGCGCTCGATCGCCATAAAAACTCCAAAAAATTAAGAGGTTACAGATTCAAATGAATCCGCTATTGTAGCATGTTCCCGTGTATGATTGCGATTGAACCCTTACAGAATTGAAAGACTCCAAGCAGGAGTTTCTGAATACTGGTAGCGTAGGTCGTGTGGACATTTTCTGGGTATTGAAACTCCCTGCCACCGCGCCAATCTTAGGGATGGACACCCTGCGACTGGCGGCAAGAATTCCGGCCGGCGCTGCACTACCTGACGCACCACCTGCTGCGCAACCCGCGGCACAACCATTACGCAACATGCTTCTGAGGTAAGGAGAGACCATGAACGATCATCCGTATAGCTTTGGCCGCAATGGCGCAGTCAGCACGGTCGAAACGCGCAACCGCGTACTACGGAACACCTACTGGCTGCTCGCGCTGTCCATGATTCCGACCGTGCTCGGCGCCTGGGTAGGCGTGGCAACCGGTTTCTCGCTGTTCGCCGCCACCAGCCCCGGCATGAGCATGCTGGCGTTCTTCGCGATCGCCTTCGGCTTCATGTTCGCCATCCAGAAAACCAAAGACAGCGCCATCGGCGTGTTCGTGCTGCTGGGCTTCACGTTCTTCATGGGCCTGATGCTGTCGCGCATCCTGAGCTTCGTGCTCGGGTTTTCGAACGGCCCGTCGTTGATCATGCTGGCCTTCGGTGGCACTGGTGTGATCTTCGCCTCCATGGCAACGATCGCCACGGTCAGCAAGCGTGACTTCTCAGGTCTCGGCAAGTGGCTGTTCATGGGCGTCATCGTGCTGCTGCTGGCTTCGGTCGCTAACGTATTCCTGCACCTGCCGGCGTTAATGCTGACGGTGTCGGTGCTGGCCATCGTGATCTTCTCGGCCTACATGCTGTTCGACGTCCAGCGCGTCGTGAACGGCGGTGAAACGAACTACATCACCGCTACCCTCGCGATCTACCTGGATCTGTACAACGTGTTCGTCAACCTGCTCGCGCTGCTCGGCATCTTCGGCGGCAACCGCAACTGAGTCTGACGCAAGGCGCGGGCGCCTGAAACGCCGGCCTTGAAGAAAAAAGCCCATGGCGAGCAATCGTCATGGGCTTTTTTCATTGCACTGCCGGCATATCAGCGTTGAATCGCCGGGCCATGGCTATGTCAGATGCCAGGCAATCAGAGCCGGATCACAAGTTCAGCCAGGCGAAGCCTTCATCCTGAGAAGCGACTACCACTTCGGTCGGCGCGGCACCCAGCACACCCGCCATGGCGGCCTGCGCCAGTTCCGGCGTGTTGTTCTGCTGACTCAGATGGGCGGCCACCAGGTGGCGCAAGCGCGAGCGATCGAGCGACGCCAGGATTTCAGCCGCCGCCTCGTTGTTTAGATGCCCGTGATTGCCGCCGATACGCGCCTTCAGCGATTGGGGATACCGGCTACCCGCCAGCATCCGCACATCGTGATTGCATTCGAGCACCAGCGCGTCACAGCCGCTCAGCACCGCGCTGATGTGCGGCGTGGAGGTACCAACGTCGGTCAGCACGCCAAGCCGGCTTGCACCATTGGAGAGCACGTATTGCAGCGGCTCGCGGGCGTCGTGAGGAACGGTGTAAGGGAGGATGCTGAGGTCGCCGATCGCCACCGCTTCGTCGCCCCACAGCACCTGCAGGTCGACGTCGGCTTCGTCGGCGCCCACCGCGCGGGCGGTGCCCCAGCTCATGTATAACGGAATCGACCACTTGCGCGCCAGCGTCAGCGCGCTGCCAATGTGGTCGCTGTGTTCATGGGTAATCAGAATGGCGTCGAGACACTCGACGCCTGCACCGAGCCGCGTCAGACGCCGCTCGACTTCCTTGGCCGAAAAACCGCAATCGAGCAGAACGCACGTGGTGGTCGCGCCGCTTTGCGCTTCCACCAGCAAGGCATTGCCTTCACTGCCGCTGCCGAGACTGGCGAAGCGCACAGCCCGCTTAGTTCAGTTGCGCGTGCAGCAACGTCACGATGCGCTGTGCGTCGGACGAGTTATCCACCTGCCCGTTCGCGTCCAGCACCGCCACCTGCGTCACGGTGTCGCCCTTCGAGCGCACATTGACGAGGAATTCCTGACCCGGCTTCTTCGACGAATTGCCGCTGTAGAACAGCTTGCCGAAGAGCCCTTCCTTCTTCAGCTCCTGCATCGAGTCTGCGTAACGCACGTAGTAGATGCCTTTCGCGCGGTCGCGGTTGTCGACGGTGAAGTTGGTGCGGTCGAGCGCGAGACCTACGCGCAACCATGCGCGGTCGAACGATTCCTGCAGGTCGAGCGTCGATGCGCCCGCGCTCTGGTCGATCGTGGCCGGCGCAGCTGCCGAACGCGCATCGGTCAGGAGTTGCTTCGATTGTGCTTCGGTCAGGCCGAATTTCTGCATCAGCTTGGTCAGGAACAGCGCTTCCAGCGCAGGATCGCGCGGACGCTCTTCCCAGCGCGAGGACGTCTTGTCCTGGCCCGTCAGCATTTCTTCCATCGCGCTATGCGTGATCGAGATGTCCGTCGTCTCAGCCGGCCCGCGCGACACGAGCGTGCGGAAGCTGTCACGAGTACCCGACGAATAAGCGAAGTCGATCACCTTGCCGACCGTGCGACGGAACCAGTCGTCCGGAATATTGGCGCGGTTTTCAGCCCAGTCGGTAGTCATGATGCCGGTGGCCGGCGCATCGGTTTTCAGCGCGAAGCCGTTTTCCTGCCAGAACTCCTGCAGCTGCGGCCACAGTTGTTCCGGCGTGCGGCCGTCGACAACCAGCCAGCGACGATCGCCGTCACGCTCGATGTGCATGCCCAGCGGATCCTGCGCACTCGGCTGGCCTTCGGTGGGATTACCCGCTGCCGTGACCGCGCGTTGCTGCGCGCCGCCCAGCGCCAGGTTGGCCGGCGGCGCAACATAGCGCCCGTCGGTCGGGGCGGTGCTCAGATCGCCCGGAACGGCGAGCGGCGGCGCGCTGCCCGCGCCCTTGTAGTTGACGCGGTCGGAGGCGAACCAGTCGTTCAGCGTGTCACAGCCGGCGAGCGTTACCAGGGCAAGCGCCAGCGCCGCCATGCGGGTTGCGTGGAGGGAAAGTGCGGAACGTTTCATGAGGTCCTTCGTGATGCTGGAACGCGGTGCCTGGTTCTGTGTGCCGGGAACGTGGGCTGGATCGACGTCGGTTAAGGGAATGCCGGTGGCAGGCTTTCTTCAGTGCTGGGAGTACGGGTTCGAGCCCGCTTAGCCCAGCAGACCCGCTTCGCGCAGTGCGCCGCGCACCACTTCGTGGTATTGCGCGTCGAGCGGCGTGAGCGGCAGGCGGATTCCGCCCTGCACACGACCCAGTTGCTGCAACGCCCATTTCGCCGGAATCGGATTCGACTCGATGAACAGGTTCTTATGCAACGACAGGAGCTTCAGATGAATCTCGCGGGCAGTCTTAGCGTCCGCGGCAAGCGCAGCTTTGCACAGATCGCTCATTGCGCGCGGCGCGACGTTCGCGGTAACCGAAATATTACCGTGGCCGCCAAGCAGCATCAGCGCGATCGCCGTGGGATCGTCACCGCTGTAGATGCCGAAATGTGCCGGCGCCGACTTGATCAGGTGCGCGGCGCGAACGATATTGCCGGTCGCTTCCTTCACACCGATGATGCCCGGCACCTGCGCGCAACGCAGAATCGTTTCGTTGCTCATGTCCGCGACCGTGCGGCCCGGCACGTTGTACAGGATCACCGGCAGATCGACGGTTTCGGCGATCTTCGCGAAGTGGCGATAGATGCCTTCCTGGGTCGGCTTGTTGTAGTACGGCACGACCTGCAGCGTGGCGTCCGCGCCGACGTCTTTCGCCTGCTGCGTGAGCTCGATAGCTTCAGTGGTGGAGTTGCCGCCCGAGCCCGCGATCACCGGAATCCGGCCCGCCGTGTGCTCGACTGCGGTTTTGACCATCAGCACGTGCTCTTCGACCGACAGCGTGGCCGACTCGCCGCTCGTGCCGACCACGACCAGCGCGTTCGTGCCCTCTGCGATATGCCAGTCGATCAGTTTGCGAAACGCCGGCAGATCGAGGCCGCCGTCTTCGAGCATCGGAGTAATGATGGCAGGGATGCTGCCGCGAATCTGAACGCCGCCAGTGCTGCTTTGATTGCCGTTAGTCATGAAACGCCATGAATTTGATCAGGTAAACCGCGATTGTAGCGGATTAGCCAGCCAGCTCGTAACAACGCGGGGGTGCCGCATCTGCAGGCTCGGCTGAGCGATCCGCCTCCTTAATTGCGCATATCCGCTGGACGTAAGCCGGGCGCGGCTGCGCGAGAAATCCGTCTTGAAATGCGACCACGCGGAGGTGGCCGCGCACCACCTCGAGCAGCTCGCCGGGTGCAAGCAAAAACGCCGGGTTAGATGGTTTGCCGATCCTTTCGTTGCCTTGCGCGAAGGTCTCGTAAACCAGTACGCCGCCAGGCGCGAGCGAGCGCAAAAGCTGCGGAAACAGCGGCCGGTGCAGGTAGTTCGTGACCACGATCGCGGCGAATCTGGCGTCGGCAGGCAAGGGCCATGCAGCGCCTTCGATGTCGGCCGCAAGCGTGGTAATGCGCGGATCGTCGCGCATCAGATCCAGCGCAGCCGCATCGCGGTCGAGCGCGGTCACCGGATGGCCCAGCGATGCAAAGAACCGCGCATGCCGCCCGGCCCCCGACGCCACGTCGAGCACCGTGCCGCCCGCCGCGACCAGATGCGCCCAGTGACGCACCCAGCGCGACGGTTCGCCGTTTCCGTGCGAGGAACCGTCCGACATGACAACGGCCGTGCTCATCACTTCAGTGCCGCGATCAGTTGTACGACAGGCCCATCGCCTCGCGCACGTCGCGCATCGTTTCCGTGGCGAACTTGCGGGCCTTGTCGCAGCCGTCGGCGACGATCGCGCGCAACAGCGACGGATCGTCCATGTACTTCTGCGCGCGCTCGAGCATCGGCTGTTGCTCGCGCAGAATGCCTTCGATCACCGGCTGCTTGCACTCGAGGCAACCGATACCCGCGCTTCGGCAGCCCTTCTGCGCCCACTCGTGCGTAGCTTCGTCCGTGTAGACCTGATGCAGTTGCCACACCGGGCACTTGTCCGGATCACCCGGGTCGGTGCGGCGCACGCGTGCCGGATCGGTCGGCATGGTGCGGACTTTCTTCGTAATCGTTTCCGCGTCTTCGCGCAGACCGATCGTGTTGCCGTACGACTTCGACATCTTCTGGCCGTCCAGACCCGGCATGCGCGACGCTTCGGTCAGCATGGCCTGCGGTTCGACCAGAATGATCTTGCGCGAGCCTTCGAGGTAGCCGAACAGACGCTCGCGGTCACTCATCGACAGGCTCTGCGATTCCTGCAACATTGCCCGCGCCTGCTCGAGCGCTTCGTCGTCGCCTTCCTGCTGATAGGCGTTGCGCAGCTCGTGGTAAAGCTTGGCGCGCTTGCCGCCCAGCTTCTTCGCCGCTTCATTCGCCTTCTCTTCGAAGCCCGGTTCGCGGCCATACAGATAGTTGAAGCGGCGCGCGATTTCACGCGTCATTTCAACGTGCGGCACCTGGTCTTCGCCGACCGGCACGAGCGAGCCTCGGTACAGCAGAATGTCCGCCGCCATCAGCACCGGATAACCGAGGAAACCGTAAGTGGACAGGTCCTTGTCCTTCAGCTTTTCCTGCTGCTCCTTGTAGGTCGGCACACGTTCGAGCCAGCCAAGCGGCGTGCTCATGCCGAGCAGCAGCGCCAGTTCCGCATGTTCGGGCACCTTGCTCTGGATGAAGAGCGTAGCCTGCGCCGGATCGATGCCCGACGCGAGCCAGTCGATCAGCACGTCCCACACGTTCTTTTCGATCACTTCGGGCGTTTCGTAGTGCGTCGTCAGCGCGTGCCAGTCGACTACACAGAAGAAACACGGGTATTCGGACTGCAGCCGCACCCAGTTTTTCAGCACGCCGTGATAGTGGCCGAGGTGCAGCGACCCGGTGGGCCGCATGCCGGAGAAGATACGGTCTGGGAACATGGTTATTTAGAAAAGCGAAACAAGTGGAGTCAGAATTGCGGTAATCGCACCGTAGCCGAGCGTCACGAGCGGGCTCAGCCAATAACGCGTGAGCGTACCCGTCATGACGAGCGCCATCACGATGAAAAATCCGTACGGCTCGAGGCGCGACAGCGCGATCGATTGCCGCGGAGGCAACAGCGCCATCAGCACGCGGCCGCCGTCGAGCGGGGGCAGCGGAAACAGGTTGAGCACGCCGAGCACGAGATTCACGCCGACGCCGGCTGCCGCCATGCGCGTGAAGAAAGGCTCGTCAATCCCGCCCACAGCAAGTGCGACGCCGACCAGGCCCCACACCAGCGCCTGCACGAAATTGCAGGCCGGCCCGGCGGCCGCCACCCACAGGCTGCCCCACCGCGGATTGCGCAGATTGCCGAAGGCGACCGGCACAGGCTTGGCGTAACCGAACATGAACGCGCCGCTGGTAGCGAAGTACAACAGCAAGGGAATCGCGATCGTGCCGAGCGGATCGATGTGCCGCATCGGATTGACGGAGACGCGGCCGAGCACATACGCGGTGTTGTCGCCGAGCCAGCGCGCGACGTAGCCATGCGCGGCTTCATGCAGCGTGATCGCGAAAATCACCGGCAACGCGTAAACCGCAATGGTCTGTATCAGGGAAGAATCCATAACTCGCTATTGTAACAACGCGATTGCGTGCGTCTGTCCGCTTTCACTCATGCCGTCTCTTCGAGACCGAAGGGCGCGAGAGAACCGCGCCCTGGCCGCACCAGCACCGGCTCGGCGCCGGTCAGATCGATCACGGTGGACGGTTCACACACACACGGGCCGCCGTCGATCACCAGGTCCAGCTGTTTCTCGAGCCGTTCGCGGATTTCTTCCGGGTCGTTCAGCGGCTGGGTTTCGCCCGGCATGATTAGTGTGGAGCCGAGCAGCGGCTGGCCGAGTTCTTCAAGTATGGCGAGCGTGATCGCGTGCTCCGGCACCCGCAGACCGATGGTCTTGCGCGACGGGTGCGACAGGCGGCGCGGCACTTCTTTGGTGGCCTGCAACACAAAGACGTAGGGGCCCGGCGTGACCGATTTGATCAGGCGGTACTGGCGGTTGTCGACCATCGCGAAGTTCGACAACTCCGAAAGATCGCGCACCAGCAGCGACAACAAGGCCTTCTCGTCGAGTCCGCGAATGCGCCGCAGGCGCTCAACCGCGTCCTTGTCGTCGAGGTGGCAGGCGAGCGCGTAGCTCGAATCCGTCGGCAACGCGACGACGCCGCCGTCATTGATGATCTGTACGGCCTGTTTGACGAGGCGCGGCTGCGGGTTATCCGGATGAAGCCGAAAGTATTGGGACATTTTGACTAACGATGGCTGCGGGTGACGACGTGGCTACGGACGAAAAAGCAGACGGAAAGCCAGGCGGAAGATCGGGCGAAAGCAGGCCCCTCGGACGAAGACAGTCGCGCATATCGTGCCGCCGCGGCACGGCGCGCGATCACAGCCAGCGTTCCCAGACGGGCTTGAGATCGGAAGGCAGCGGCGGCAGCGTGCCGAGATCGACACGGCCTTCGCCGGGTGCATGGAAGTCGGAACCGCGTGAGGCTTCGAAGCCGAAGCGGCGCGCGACGTCCGCATATTCGCGGTACTGATCCGGCGTGTGGCTGCCAGTCACCACTTCGATCGCTTTACCGCCGAGGTCGATGAATTCGGCGAAGAATGCGTCGAATTCGACCGGCGAGTAGGCATAGCGCCCCGGGTGCGCGATGATCGCCTCGCCGCCGGCGGCCTGAATCCAGCCAACCGCGTCCGCCAGTTTCGCCCAGCGATGCGACACGTAGCCCGGCTTACCGTCGCCGAGATAGCGGGTAAACACGTCCTGGGTCGAGCTGGCGTAGCCGTTTTCGACCATGAAGCGCGCGAAGTGCGTGCGCGAAATCATGTCCGGGTTCGAAACGTATTTGAGCGCGCCTTGGTAGGCGTCGGGGATGCCGAGCGTGGCCAACTGCTCGCCAATCGCTTCGGCGCGCGCGGCGCGGCCGTTGCGGGTTCGCGCGAGGCCGTCGATCAGGATCGAACTGGTCGGATCGATGCCGAGCCCGACGATGTGCACCGTACGCGACGCCCACGTGACCGAAATTTCGACGCCGCTCAGGTAGCCCATGCCGAGCGCCTCAGCGGCGCTGCGCGCTTCGTGCTGGCCACCCAGTTCGTCGTGGTCGGTCAGCGCCCACAGGGTCACGCCGCCCGCGTGTGCGCGGCGCGCAACATCGGCCGGCGCGAATTGGCCGTCGGAAACGGTGGAGTGACAGTGGAGGTCGGCGTTCATCTTTGTCTTGAGAAGGTTCCGCACTCATTTTACTGCAACGCAGTAAATGGCCGCAGCGCTATCTCGCGATAGTGGCCCGCGCGCCGAAACCCTTTTGCAAGGTTCAGGCGCAGAAGCCCTCGATCAGCGCGGCTACCTGCTCGGGCTGGTCGTGATGCACCATATGCCCCGCTTCGTCGATGATCTTCTCGCGCCAGTTCGGAAAAGCCTGGAAGCGCGCCTTGAACTCGTCGAGCGGAATCTCACCGGCAATCTGTGCGAGCGTGGGCGAGTTGGCGGCCTCGACGTGCAGCACTTTCGCCGTGACCTTGCGCCAGACGGCCATCACTTCGTCGAGGCGGTACAGCGTCGGCCCACGCAGTTTGTGCGCCGGATCGGCGAGCAGCATGAAGCGCCCTTCTCCGTCCGGCCTGGACCAATGCTGCGCGAGGAACTCCGCGCGCGGCGGAATGAGGCGCGGGTTGGTCTTGATCAGACGGCCGGCGACGTCATCCAGCGACGCGTAGCGCTTCAACTGGGGCGGATCGCGCAACTCGTCGAGCCAGTTGCGCAGGCGCTTGGGCGCTTGCGCCGAGTGCGACGGCGCGAGACCGAAGCCTTCCAGATCGACCACGCGCCGCACCCGCTCCGGCCGCACGCCCGCATAGAGGCAGACGATATTCGCGCCCATGCTGTGGCCGACCAGATTGACTTCGCCGGTCGGCGCATAGTGGTCAAGCAACGCGTCCAGGTCGCCGAGGTAATCCTGGATCCAGTAGTTGCCGCCGCCGCGTTCGGCGACCGGCCAGTCCGACAGCCCGAAGCCGCGCATATCGGGAGCAATCACCTGCCAGTCGCCGCCCAGCGCGTCAACGACGAACTGGAACGACGCCGCCACGTCCATCCAGCCGTGCAGCATGAAGAGCATCGGCGCATCCGGATTGCCCCAGCGCCGCACGTGCAGACGGATGCCGCGCACGGCGACGAATTCAGACCTGGATGTATTCATGAACGGCGCGCCCGAAAAAAGAATGGTCGTTCGATTATAACGAGATAGCCGGACGATGCGTGGCGTCAGGCTATGGAAAAAGGCTTCAGTTACCCGATGCCTGGGTGGCCGGCGGGGCCGACTGCTCAGCGTCGAGGCCAGCCAGGGCGACCAGTGCGGCCAGTTCGGCCTCGTCGAAACCGGCGTCGCGACGCGCTTCGAAATTGAACGGACCGCGTAATTTCGGTGCGTGATACTGGTCGGCAAGGCGCGTGTAGGTGGCGTGCGGATCGAGGCCGCCCTCGTCGCACAGATGGCGGAACCAGCGGTTGCCGATCAGCACATGACCGATTTCATCGCGCAGGATCACGTCGAGAATCGCTGCGGACGCATGGTCTCCCGCCTGCTGCAGACGGGCGCGGATCGGCGGCGAAGCGTCGAGGCCGCGCGCTTCAAGGGTGCGCGGCACCAGCGCCATGCGCGCCAGCACGTCGGCACGGGTGCGCTCGCACATGTCCCAGAGGCCGTCGTGTGCGGGAAAATCGCCGTAGGCGTGGCCGAATTCCGCAAGCCGCGCGACCAGCAGCGAGAAGTGATGGGCCTCTTCGGCGGCGACTTTGAGCCAGTCGGTGTAGAACGCGGCGGGCATGCCAGCAAAGCGCCAGACGGCGTCGAGCGCGAGGTTGATGGCGTTGAATTCGATGTGCGCGAGCGCGTGCAGCAAGACGGCTCGCCCTTCAGGCGATTGCATGCTGCGGCGCTTCAGTTTGCGCGGATCGACCAGTTCGGGACGTGCAGGACGGCCCGGCAGGTCGGTCGGCTCGGTGAGTTCCAGATCAGCGAAGCATGCGAGGCTGCCTTCGAGCACCGCTGCGTATAACGCGCGAGCCGCGGCTGCCTTGGTTGCCGGGTCGACTTCGCGCAATGCGGCCAACGCCGCACTGCGAGCGCAGTTTGCGCGATTTGGGCAATGCTCAGGATTCGTCGACATCGGCAGAGCTGGCGGAACAGACGGAGCAGCGGAAATCATGGCAACCAGGTTGGCAAAGGGAACGACAGCAGGCGGGACCGAAGGCGCGACGGTCGCCGAAGCTGGGCGCCGGACGGCTTACGACACCGCCCGAGCGGCCCAAGCACACAACCGTTTACAATACTCGATTCGACCATCTCGCGCGCCTATGGCGCGGGGCCGGCAGGACAACCCGGTTCATCAGGGCTTTTTCGGGCGCTTTTCTGGCGTTTTGGCTTTAGCTGCCCCATTTAGCTGCCCCATTTCGTAACCGGTTTCGCAGCCCCGGGCCGCCCGCACAGCGTGTAGCGACCGATCAAGAGGAGACAGCGTGACAATTTACAAGCTTGGCGAAGCAGCCCCGACCATCCATGAAAGCGTGTTCGTCGCGGATTCGGCGAACATTATCGGCAACGTGACGCTCGGGGAAAATTCAAGCGTCTGGTTCGGCGCGACGCTTCGCGGCGACAACGAGCCGATCACCCTTGGTGCCGGCAGCAACGTCCAGGAAAACGCGGTATTGCACACCGACCCGGGCTTCCCGCTAACGATCGAGCCGAATGTGACGATCGGCCACCAGGTCATGCTGCACGGCTGCACGATCAAGGAAGGCTCTTTGATCGGAATTCAGGCCGTCGTCTTGAATGGAGCGGTAATCGGCCGCAACTGTCTGGTCGGAGCGGGCGCCATCGTCACTGAAGGCAAAGTGTTTCCCGATAATTCACTGATTCTCGGCGCGCCCGCCAAAGTGGTGCGCGAACTGACCGAGACGGATATCGCCAATATGCAGCGCGGCACGGCAAGTTATGCCGAGCGGCGCGAATATTTCAAGGCGCAGCTCGTGCGCATCGGCTAGTCAGCCGGGCGCGCGGCGCGCACGGCGCAGCATCAGGCTGCGTCATTCGACCGAGGAAAAGTTGTGAGCGACCAGTTGCAAAAATTCATGTTCAGCGCGGCGCCGGTGCGCGGCGAGATCGTTTCGCTACGCAATACGTGGCAGGAAGTGCTGACGCGCCGGGACTATCCGGCGCCCGTCCGGACGATTCTGGGCGAAATGATGGCCGCGTGCGCGCTGCTTTCGGCGAACCTCAAGTTCGACGGCACGCTCGTCATGCAGATTTTCGGCGACGGACCGGCCAAGATGCTGGTGGTGCAGTGCAGCTCCGACCTGTCGATGCGCGCCACCGCCAAGCTCTCCGGCGAAGCGGGCAATACGATCGACGACAGCACCTCGATGATCGAACTGGTCAACGCAAGCGGCCACGGCCGGTGCGTGATCACGCTCGACCCGCGCGACAAGCAGCCCGGCCAGCAACCGTATCAAAGTATCGTGCCGCTTTCGGGTGTGGACGGCCCGCTCAAGTCGATGTCCGAAGTGCTCGAGCACTACATGCATCACTCGGAGCAGCTCGACACGCGCCTGTGGCTCGCGGCGAACACCGAGCGCGCCGTTGGCATGCTGCTGCAAAAGCTGCCGGGCGACGGGGGCATCGTCCCGCATCCGGGCGATCTGGATGCGGACACGTGGGAGCGCGTCTGCACGCTCGGCGGCACGATGTCGCAAGACGAGCTGCTGAAAGAAGAACCGGCAACGATTTTCCGCCGTCTGTTCTGGCAGGAGAACGTGCAGCATTTCGAACCGGCCACGACGCGCTTCGAATGCAGCTGTTCGCGCGAAAAAGTCGGCGCCATGCTGAAGATGCTGGGCCGCGAGGAAGTGGACGGCGTGATCGAAGAGCGCGGTCACGTCGAGATTCATTGCGAATTCTGTAATCAACGGTACGAATTCGATCCGGTCGATGTGGCGCAACTTTTTGTCGCGAATGCGCTCTCACAAGGCGTGACCCCGGCGGCCGACCAGCGGCACTGAAGCGGCCAGCGGCGGCGCGTTACAGGCTGCGTTACGGCAGTAAAATGATGCGTCGCCAGCTGCTTTTTTTTGGGGC
Organism: Paraburkholderia sediminicola; assembly: GCF_046026675.1. Classification (GTDB taxonomy): domain Bacteria; phylum Pseudomonadota; class Gammaproteobacteria; order Burkholderiales; family Burkholderiaceae; genus Paraburkholderia; species Paraburkholderia sediminicola_F. Next base: position 2,806,532 of record NZ_JAQQEY010000001.1, read on the forward strand.
TTGGGCGGCGCATTATCGTCGATCGTTGTGTTGGATCCCGAGCGGTGCGCGTTGCGCATGTTTTGCTTAGGCATCCGACCGATGGAGATCAAAAATGAACATCTCTACTTCGCTAAAGCATTGCATGCGCTCGTTCACCGTGCTGGCAGTCATCGCCGGCAGCGCTGCACTTACGGGCTGCGTGATGGACCCACCGGGACCATCGCCGATTTATAGCCGTCTGCCGGCCGACCAGTCGGGCATGGTCAGCACCGCCCGGCCGCTCACGCCGGAAGAACGCGAGCGCTATGATGCGATCGACCGTCAGGTGCTCTCCGATCAGAATCAGGCCATTGCCGCCGAGAACGCGGCTCAGGCGTACTCACGTTATTACTCGCCGCCTGTCAGCGTGTACGGCAGTTATTACGGCGGAGGTTGGGGGCACGGCTGGGGTACGGGTGTCGGCGTAGGCTACTCACCGTATTGGGGCTGGTAAGCCGAAACGGGCACGCCCAACGATACGGCGATGGAGAGGGATGCCGGTATTGCAGCGCCGATAAAAAAGCCGCCTCACGGGCGGCTTTTTTTCGTCTTTCTACGGCTTTTGCGTTCGCTTTTACGCTCGCATTTTCGTTCGTTTCTGCGCTCAGTTTTCGCGTTAGTCTGTGAGCTCAACCAGCCCGAATACACTCAGTGCGTGGGCTTCTTCTCTGTCGCCACCTTCCCGCCATGCTTGCGATCCGGCTTCGCACGCGACTCCGGATTCGGCACCATATGCAGCGGTGCCGCCGACACCACACCACGCGTAGACGTGGTGACCGAAGGCGTGTTTGCAGCCGGCAACGGTGCGTTCGGCGCAACGAACTGCACGAACACTTCGCTGTCCTTCACCATACCCATTTCATAACGCGCCCGCTCTTCCACCGCCGCGGTGCCGTTCTGCAAATCCTGGACTTCGCCCTCGATACGCTCGTTGCGCAGCTTCGAGTCGGCGTTCTTCTGCAGTTGCTGCGCCAGTTGCTGCTGCAACTCGTGCACGCGCAACCAGCCGCCATGCCCCCACCAGAGCGGATACTGGATGAGCGCCAGCAGAACGATCAGGACAGCAGTGACAAGCCGCATGAAGTAAGCACAATAAATACACGCCGCCCTGCGCTATACGCAGGGCGGCGGGGTCAATCAGAAACGAAAGATAACCGGTTCATCGGTCAGCGCTAGCGAACAATCCATTTAGCGCAGATTGTAGAACGCCGACTTGCCCGGGTAGCTGGCGATATCACCGAGGTCTTCTTCGATGCGCAGCAACTGGTTGTACTTCGAGATGCGGTCCGAACGCGACAGCGAACCCGTCTTGATCTGACCAGCGTTCAGGCCGACCGCGATGTCCGCAATCGTCGAATCTTCGGTTTCACCCGAGCGGTGCGAGATCACGGCCGTGTAGCCGGCGCGCTTCGCCATTTCGATAGCCGCGAAGGTTTCCGTCAGCGTACCGATCTGGTTGATCTTGATCAGGATCGAGTTGGCGATGCCCTTCTCGATGCCCTCTTTCAGGATGCGCGTGTTGGTAACGAACAGATCGTCGCCCACCAGTTGGATCTTCTTGCCGAGCTTGTCGGTCAGGATCTTCCAGCCGGCCCAGTCGCTTTCGTGCATGCCGTCTTCGATCGAAACGATCGGGAACTTGTCGGCGAGGTTCGCGAGGTAATCGGCAAATTCCGTCGACGACAGTTGCAGGCCTTCGCCCGCCAACTGGTACTTGCCGTCGTGGTAGAACTCGCTCGCTGCGCAATCGAGCGCCAGCAGCACGTCTTCACCGGCGCGGTAGCCAGCCTTTTCGATGGCTTGCAGGATGGTCGACAGGCATTCGTCGTTGCTGCCGAAGTTCGGCGCGAAACCGCCTTCGTCACCCACGGCCGTGCTCATGCCGCGGTCGCTCAGGATCTTCTTCAGCGCGTGGAACACTTCAGCGCCGCAGCGCAGTGCTTCGCGGAAAGTCGGCTGGCTGACCGGCACGATCATGAATTCCTGGATATCCAGGCTGTTGTTCGCGTGCGCGCCGCCGTTGACGATGTTCATCATCGGCACCGGCAGTTGCATCGCACCCGAGCCACCGAAGTAGCGGTACAGCGGCAGGCCGGCCTCTTCAGCAGCGGCCTTCGCGACTGCCATCGACACAGCCAGCATCGCATTCGCGCCGAGACGCGACTTGTTGTCCGTGCCGTCGAGTTCCAGCAGGGTCTTGTCGAGAAAGGCCTGCTCGGAAGCGTCGAGGCCCATGATCGCTTCGGAGATTTCGGTGTTGATGTGCTCGACAGCCTTCAGCACGCCCTTGCCGCCGTAACGGCCGGCTTCGCCGTCGCGCAGTTCGATCGCTTCGCGCGAGCCCGTCGATGCACCCGACGGCACCGCAGCGCGGCCCATCGTGCCCGATTCGAGCAGCACGTCGCATTCGACGGTGGGGTTGCCTCGCGAATCGAGAATCTCTCGACCGATGATATCTACGATAGCACTCATGGTTTCCTCAAGAAATGACGTTGAATTCTTTACTGTGAAACTGCACCGGGCACAGCTGGTCTCCCCAGCACACTACGCGCCCCGATGCTTTCGACGACCATTGTGTGCATTCGCCGCGTGCCGACTGAACCGACCGGGCCGATTATGCGCGCCGATCGCGGCCCGGCAGATCGCGACACCCCGCGAACGCCTGAATCAGTTGAAATCGCTTTCGAGGAACGGCGCGCGCTTGACGGCCTGATCGAGCGTAACCAGCGTTTCGAGCAGATCGGCCATGCGGTGCAACGGCACCGCGTTCGGGCCGTCCGACTTGGCTTCCGAAGGCTTCGGATGGGTTTCCATGAAGAGACCCGCCACGCCCGTCGCCACGGCAGCTCGCGCCAGCACCGGCACGAATTCGCGCTGACCGCCCGAGCTCGTGCCCTGCCCGCCTGGCAACTGCACCGAGTGGGTGGCGTCGAACACGACCGGCGCGTTGGTTTCGCGCATGATCGCAAGCGATCGCATGTCCGACACGAGGTTGTTATAGCCGAACGACACGCCGCGTTCGCACGCCATGAAGCGGTCTTCCGAGAGACCGGCTTCACGCGCCGCATCACGCGCCTTGTCGATCACGTTCTTCATGTCGTGCGGTGCGAGAAACTGGCCTTTCTTGATGTTGACCGGTTTGCCCGAACGCGCGCAAGCGTGAATGAAATCTGTTTGACGGCACAGGAAAGCAGGCGTTTGCAGGACGTCGACCACCGACGCGACCTGCTCGATCTCGTGCTCGGCGTGCACATCGGTCAGCACCGGCAAACCGAGTTGACGCTTCACTTCCGACAGAATACGCAAACCTTCGTCCATGCCCAGACCGCGGAACGACTTGCCGCTGCTGCGGTTAGCCTTGTCGTACGACGATTTGTAGATGAACGGAATGTTCAGCTTCGCGCAGATTTCCTTCAGCCGGCCAGCCGTGTCGATCGTCATCTGTTCGGATTCGACGACACAGGTGCCCGCGATCAGGAAAAACGGCTTGTCGAGCCCGATTTCGAAATCACCCAGTTTCATGCTTTCTCCCCAACTTCCGTCGCCACGCGCGGCTGCTGATGCGCGAGCGCCGCTTCGACGAACGACTTGAACAGCGGATGGCCGTCACGCGGCGTGGACGTGAATTCCGGGTGGAACTGCACGCCGACGAACCACGGGTGCATACTGCGCGGCAATTCCATCATTTCCGGCAGATCTTCACTCGGGGTACGGGCGCTGATGATAAGGCCACCGGCTTCGAGCTGGGGCACGAAGCGGTTATTGACTTCATAACGGTGACGATGGCGTTCGTTCACATCCTTGCCATAAATCTCTTCGGCCATCGTGCCGGGTTTGATCGGGCAACGCTGCGAACCGAGGCGCATCGTGCCGCCCAGATCCGATTCTTCGGTGCGCTTCTCGACCTTCCCTTCACGGTCGTACCACTCGGTGATCAGTGCGACCACGCGGTTTTCGGTTTCCTGATCGAACTCGGTGCTGTTCGCATTTTTCAGGCCGACCACGTCGCGGGCGAATTCGATCACGGCCAGTTGCATGCCGAGGCAGATGCCGAGATACGGCACCTTCGCTTCGCGTGCATAGCGGATCGCGGCGATCTTGCCTTCGGTGCCGCGACGGCCGAAGCCACCCGGCACGAGCACCGCATCCAGATGCTTGAGGCTCTCGACGCCTTGCGTCTCGATCTCTTCCGAATCGATGTACTCGATGTTGACCTTGGTCGACGTATGCATCGACGCATGGCGCAATGCTTCGATCAGCGACTTGTACGATTCGGTCAGATCGACATACTTGCCGACCATGCCGATCGTAACTTCGTGCTGCGGATGCTCGAGCTTTTCGACGAGATCGGACCACATCGACAGATCGGCCGGCTTCGGCGTGAGCTTGAGCTCTTCGCAGATGATCGCGTCCAGACCCTGATCGTGCAGCATCTGCGGGATCTTGTAGATGCTGTCGGCGTCCCACACGGAAATCACCGCGTCTTCCGGTACGTTCGAGAACATCGAAATCTTCGCACGCTCGTCGTCCGGAATGGGGCGGTCGGCGCGGCACAGCAGCACGTGCGGGGAAATACCGATTTCGCGCAGCTTCTGCACGCTGTGTTGGGTAGGCTTGGTTTTCAGCTCGCCTGCGGTGGCGACCCAAGGCACCAGCGTGAGGTGCACGAAGCACGCGCTGTTGCGGCCCATGCGCAGGCTCATCTGACGTGCGGCCTCGAGGAACGGCAGCGATTCGATGTCACCCACGGTGCCGCCCACTTCGACGATGGCGACGTCCGGCTCACCGCACGTCGCGGAAGCCGCGCCGCGTTCGATAAACGCCTGGATTTCGTTCGTGATATGCGGAATGACCTGCACCGTCTTGCCAAGATAGTCGCCGCGGCGTTCCTTGCGGATCACCGATTCGTAAATCTGGCCGGTGGTGAAGTTGTTGGCCTTGCGCATCTTCGTGCTGATGAAGCGCTCATAGTGGCCAAGGTCGAGGTCAGTCTCCGCTCCATCTTCCGTCACGAACACTTCGCCGTGTTGAAACGGACTCATCGTGCCGGGGTCGACGTTGATGTAGGGATCGAGCTTGAGGAGGGTGACTTTAAGACCGCGCGATTCGAGGATCGCGGCGAGGGAAGCGGCGGCAATACCCTTGCCGAGGGAAGATACTACGCCGCCGGTGACGAAAACATATTTGGTCATCGCTGGATGCTCGCGGGAAAAACGGATTATACCGTAAAGCAGGGTCTCAACCCAGCAAAATCCGAGCGACATCTGTACGCGCCGATGCTACGGCGGCGGCAATTGCCATGCGCCGATCATGCACCGTTTTTTTGCCCCGGCGAGGTGTGCGGTCAGGCGCCCCGCTCCAGTTCGCGCAGCATCCGCTGCACCGCGCGCGCGGTTTCGAGCGGTTTTTCCATCGGATACAGATGGCTGCCTTCGATCCATTCCACATGACCGCCCGTCGCACGGCGCGTGGCGTCCAGACCCGCCTGGCGCACCTCCTTTGAACGCGTGCCGGCGATGAATCCCACCGGCACCGGGGCGCCGCGCGCAAGGCGGGGACCGAGCGTATGCGGCAAGGTCTTGTATATCTGATACTCGGTGCGCCGGTCGAAAGCAAGCGAACGGCCGCCGTCGAGCGAGCTCTGCGGGATGCCGAAGTCGATGTAGTCGGACAGCATGCGCTCGTCCCAGCGCGCAAACGCCGGCTTTGAATGGAAATGCCGCCATGCTTCGTCACGGCTCGCCCACTGCGTGCGGCGTGTGCGGGTGGCGGCCGCGGGCGACAGGCGCTCGTCGAGTCCGGTCCATTGCGATACGCGCAGCATGCTGCTGCGCCAGCCCGCGATTACCGGCGAATCAAGCATCACCACGCCCCTCACCCACTGTGGCTTTTTCAGCGCGGCCATCAGCGACAGATAGCCGCCCAGCGAATGGCCGACCAGCCACACCGGTTGCTCGTACGACCGGCCGACGTCGTCGAGCAGTTGCTCGACCAGATGCGGCCAGTCCTGCGTGACGGGATAACGCGCGTCGTGACCGATGCGCTCGATGGAGCGCAGTTCATAGTCGTCGGCGAGTTCGGCAAAGATCGTCCGGTAGGTCGACGCCGGAAAACCGTTCGCGTGCGAGAAGTGGATGATGTTTTTCAACTGCGACTATCTCCGTTCTGTTTTGGCACGCCGGATTGGCTCCTGGTTTTTCATCCAGGTTCCAGGCCCAGCGACGCGTTTGTTCTATCTGTACGGTCAGCGATCCATCCAGTAGCGGCGTTGCGTGTCGCGATAGCGTTCGAGCGTCAGTGCGGCGCCGTTCAGGTCCGGGCCGGTTCCGGTGTGGGCTCCCGGGCTTCCCTCGGGCCCGACGTTCGGATTCGGACCTGGACCGAAGTCCGGATTGAAATCCGGGCTGACATCAACCCGCACCGCGCCGTCTGCATCACTACGCGCAAGCTCGATGTGCCGTGCCTTGTAACGCTCGAACACACCTGCATTGGGATGATGAAATCGGTTGCGATAGCCTACCTGAAATAGCGCGACGAGCGGGTCGATAGAGTCGAGGAACGGCTCGGTCGACGAGGTCTTGCTCCCGTGATGCGGCACGACTAGCACCTGGGCGCGCAACGCATCGCGATCGCGCGCGAGCAGGATGCGTTCGACTTGCGCTTCGATGTCGGCCGTCAGCAAGGCTGTCATGCGTAATGGCGTCGGTTTAACATTTCCTGACGACGTGCTCCCGGTGGCCGCTCGGCCCTGCGCAAGCGTCATGCTCACCGTGGCAGGCGGCCTCGTCTCAGCAGCCGCCGTACTCACCCGCAACACGCAGCAATGTGCATTCGGCTTGCCTTGCAGCGGTCCGGCATCGGGCCAGAGCATCGCGAACTCGACGCCGTCCCACTGCCAGCGCTGCCCCGCCGCACAGGGCAATGTATCCGAGCCGCGTTGCTTCGCGTTCGACCACAGCGGATTTGCCGGCGCCAATGCCGCCACCATTTGGCGCACCTCGATCGCGTTCAGCACAGCCGGCGCGCCGCCCGAGTGGTCGGAGTCGGCGTGGCTGATGAGCAGCGTATCGAGCGTCGTGACGCCATGCGCCTGCAAAAACGGCACGACAACCCGTTCTCCCGCATGCGTCGATTCCGGCCCCGGCCCGGCGTCGAACAGCAGCGCATGGTGCGCCGTTTCGACCAGCACCGAGGTGCCTTGACCGACGTCGAGCGCCGTCAGACGGAAGCTGCCGTGTGGCGGTCCGGGCGGCGCCGGCAGCAGTAATGGCAGCCACGTCAGCGGTGCAGCCCAGCGCAGCGGCCAGCCGCGCGGCGCCAGACACCAGAGAACGCCGACCGCCGCCGCGGCAAGGGTCCACGTGTCCGGCTGCGGCAACCGCCAGAGCGTCCATGCCGGACCGGCCAGCATCTGCAGGCCTGCGGCGAGCAGGTCGAGCAAGGTGTGCGCGGCGCGAAACGCGTGGGCATCGAATGGGGCGGGCAACGCGACGCCCGCCAATACCGCCGGCGTCACCAGCAGACTCACCCACGGAATCGCGAAGGCATTCGCGAGCGGGCCGATCAGTGGAATCTGCGTGAACCAGTAAACGGTGAGCGGCGCAAGCGCGACCGTCACAGCGAACTGCACGTGCGCGGCGCTGCGCAGGCGTTCACCGAAAGTGCGAGCGCGGCGGTTTAAGCCGGACCACAGGCGCGAGAGCCTTGTCGGCGTCACAGCGCCTTCACCCTCTTCGTCACGGCGCTGCTCATGATCCTGCACACGGGGCCGGCCCGACATCGAGAAAAGAATCGCCGCCACCGCGCAGAACGACAGCCAGAATCCCGCCGACACGACCGCCCAAGGATCGATCAGCAGCACCAACCCCAGCGCCCACGCCAGCACCATCGATCGAGCAACGTTGCGCCCACTGATAAACGCGAGCGCAACGACACCCGCCATCCACAATGCTCGCTGCGCCGGCACGTTGAACCCGGCCAACGCCGCATGCAGCCCGGCGAACAACGCGCCGCCCGCCACCGCGACAACCTGCGCTGGCAGTAGCAACGGCCAGTTGCGACCGATGAACCCCGAACGCCGCCACACCGCGCCGGCGAGCCACGCCGCCAGGCCCGCGACAAAACCAATATGCAAGCCAGAAATCGCCACCAGATGACTGGTGCCGGTGCCGCGCATCAGAAGCCAGTCGGCCGCGCTGACTTCGTCCTGCGCGCCGATGGCAAGCGCCACCACGATCCCACGATGTGGCGCGTCGGTGAGCACTGTGCCGATGCGCGCCCGCAGCGCGGCGCGCCAGCGATCGACTGTCACGCCTGCCCCACGCGCGTTGCCTGACAACCGCACGGCGTGAGCCGGCGCACTCACGTAGCCGGTAGCGCGCACATTGCGCGCCAGCAAACTGGCTTCAGCATCGCGCACGCCGAAGTTCGCATTGCCGTGCGGGCGTTTAAGCCGCACGGTCAGCCGCCAGCGTGCGCCCGGTTCGAGCAACGGCGCAGGCGCATCTTCGGCAATCCACGACAGTTGGATCACGCGTGGAAATGCGGTGATCGGCGCATCCGCCGACTCGACTGCGAAGAGAAAACGCGCGCCCTTGTCGTCGCGCGACGGCAGACCCTTGATACTGCCGACGACGTCGACATCGCGGCCTTCCCAGGCGCTCGGCAAGCTCACTGCGAGCCGCGACTCAGCACGCCAGGCGGCGTATCCGAAGCCCACACATAAGGCCGCAATCCAAACCGCGCCCCAGCCGACGCCCGAACGCAAGCGCCCGCTGAACAAGACATGGCGCACGCGCGAATTTGCAACTGCGGCACGCGCGTCCGCGATCAGAGAAGCACCCCAGTGCAATCCGCCAGAAGGACCGCTGCACACTTCGCTCGAAGTGTCGTGGCACACGCCGCCCAGCGAGTTGCCGCGCACACTGTAGGAAAAGTAGCCGCACACTTCCCCTGAGGAGCCGCTGGCCCCTTCGCCCGAAGAACCCCGGCGCAATCCCCACACTGCTACAAGACTCGCAACGCACCCGAACAGCACCAGCACATACCACCCACCCCAATCCGGCAACGCCGCCTGCCGCTGCAGCCAGATCACACCCAACGCAAACCCGCACCACCCTGCCCGCATCCGCCCTCCGCCCAGCCATCGCCGGACGGCGCAACGCACAGCGAGCAGGCGTCAGCAAGCCCGCCAGGCGTGTGTTCCGCCCGGCGCGAATCACTCAAACCATCGCGTTCAATTATGCAGAGGAAAGTGCGAGCCGCGGCAGCGCAGCGAGCGCGTTAGCCGTTGTGCCTAGGGCGGCTTCGTCGGCGGTCATGCCGCGCAGTTGCGCGAGACCCGCGCCGATGGCCGGAATCTGATCCGGCGAGTTGCGCTGCTTGTAAATCCAGGAAGGGGCGATGTCCGGTGCGTCGGTCTCGACGACCAGTGCCTCGAACGGCAATTGCTCAGCAAGACGACGGATTTGCCGCGCCCGCTCGAAGGTCAGATTGCCACCGAAACCGAGATGCATGCCCTGGTCGATATATGCCTGAGCCTGCTGGAAACTTCCGTTGAAAGCGTGTGCGATGCCGCGATGGATCTGATGCCGCCGCAGCCCTTTGATCACCTGATCCTGCGATTTGCGCACGTGACAAATCACTGGCAGATCGAATTCGCGCGCCAGTTGAAGTTGACCGTTGTAGAAGAATTGCTGGCGCGCATCGTCGAGACCTTCGACGAAATAATCGAGGCCGATCTCGCCGATGCCGACGAATAGCGGATCGTCGAGACTCGCCTCGATTTCCATGCGCAACAGGTCGAGATCGCGCTCCTCGGCACCCGGCGTGAAGAGCGGATGAATGCCCAGCGCATACGCGCCGCCGTCGATGCGGTGCGCGAGTTCACGCACCGTCGTGAAGTTCTCGCGGCCGATCGCGGGAATCACGATACGCCCTACGCCTGCTCGACGCGCCGCATCGGCGACTTTGTCGCGATCGGCATTGAATTCGGACGCGTCGAGATGGCAGTGCGTATCGATCCACATGGCGCGCCTCGCTAGTGACAGAGATGGCGGAGCATCGCTCGCGTTCCGCGCGGTGCTTAAACCGGCACCGGCGGCTCTTCGTGCAATACCCCGTCGCGCAACCGCATGATCCGGTCGCAACGTCCGGCCAGTTCCGGATCGTGTGTGACGATCACGAAGCTGGTGTCGAGCGTTTGCGACAGTTCGAGCATCAGGTTGAACACGGTGTCGGCGGTGCCGCCGTCCAGATTACCGGTGGGTTCGTCGGCGAGTACGCAAGCGGGCTTCGTCACCAATGCCCGCGCGATCGCGACACGTTGACGCTCGCCGCCCGACAGCTCACCCGGACGATGCTTCGCCCGATGTCCCATGCCGACGCGCTCCAGCACCGCGAGCGCTTCGCGCCGCGCGGCCTCGGTCGTCATGCGGCGAATCCGCAGCGGCATCGCAACGTTGTCGAGCGCGGTGAATTCGGGCAGCAGATGGTGGAACTGGTACACGAAACCGAGCGCGCGATTGCGCAGGTCGTTACGTTCGCGCTCGGAGAGCTTCGTAAAAGGCTTGCCCATCACCGAAACATGACCGGCGCTCGGATCGTCGAGACCGCCGAGCACATGCAGCAGCGTGCTCTTGCCGGACCCCGACGCGCCGACGATCGCCAGCTTTTCGCCGCGCCGCACGTTGAGTTGCGCGTTGTTGAGTACCTGCACATTGAGGCCGCCCTGCACGAACGACTTCGAAATGCCGGTCGCTTCCAGCACATAGGGATGCAACGCGGTATTTTGATCGGCCATGGATAGGCTAGTGGAACGGTCATTCATAGCGCAGTGCCTCCGCAGGACGGACTTTCGCACCACGCCAGCTCGGATAAAGCGTCGCCAGCGCCGACATCAGGAACGCGATGATGCCGATCCGCGCCACGTCGGCGGGAATCAGTTCGGACGGCAGTTCGCTGATGAAATACACGGAGGGTGGCAGGAACTGCACGCCGAGCAGATGCTCGATCATCGGCACGAGCCACGGAATGCTCCACGCAATCAGGCAGCCAAGCGCGACGCCGGTCGCCGTGCCGATAAAGCCGATCGTCACGCCTTGCACCACGAAAATCTTCATGATCGAGCCGGGCTGTGCCCCGAGCGTGCGCAGAATCGCGATGTCAGCCTGCTTGTTGGTCACCGTCATCACCAGCGACGACACCAGATTGAACGCCGCGACCGCAATGATCAGCGTGAGGATGATGAACATCATGCGTTTTTCGATCTGTACCGCCGAGAACCACGTCTTGTTCTGCTGGGTCCAGTCGCGAATATACAAATCGCCGGACAGGCTGCGCGCCAGCTGATGCGCGACCTCCGGCGCCCGCTGCATATCAGTCAGACGCAGCCGCACGCCGGTCGGCGCGGATAGCCGGAACAGCGCCTGCGCGTCCTTGATGTTGATCAGCGCGAGCGTGCTGTCGTACTCGTAATGTCCTGACTCGAAGATGCCCACCACGGTGAACTGTTTCAGCCGTGGCAGCATGCCGGCGGGCGTGATGGTGCCTTCGGGCGCGACCAGCGTGATCTTGTCGTTGACCGTCACGCCGAGATTGGTGGCAAGGTCGGCGCCCAGCACGATGCCGAAGTCGCCCGGCACGAGGTCGGTCAGCTTGCCGCCCTTCATTTCCTTACCGATGTCGGATACTTCGGGTTCGAGCGTCGGTTCGACGCCGCGCAGCGCCACGCCGCTCACGGCGTCCTGACGGGTCAGCAGCGCCTGTGCTTCGACATATGGCGCCGCGCCGATCACTTCCTTGTTCTGGCGCGCTTCCTGGGCCGTCAATTGCCAGTTGGGCATCGAACCGGTTGGCGAAAAGATTTCGACGTGCGCCAGCACCGACAGCATCCGGTCGCGCACCTCTTTCTGGAAGCCGTTCATCACGGACAACACGACGATCAGCGCCGCGACGCCGAGCGCGATGCCCGACATCGACACGAGCGCGATGAAGGAAATGAAGCCGTTACCGGTCGTGCGTTTGCCGGCGCGGGTGTAGCGCCAGCCAATCTGCCATTCGTAGGGAAATTTCAAGCGAATCCTTTTCTGCGTTCTTCGTCTGCTCGTGGCCCTTTTGCCGCGCATGGCGGCGGCAGCTTGCGGCTGTCGCGCCTGTCATGCGGCCCGAGCGTCGTGATCTCATTGGTGTCGCGGCAACCCGGATGGTTCCGGTATGACGTTCTGGTGCCGCCCGGTGCGCCTGGCAAACCTCGCGCCACCGAAGCCATCGCCTCGCCGCTGCCGCCACTGCCGTCAATCAAGCGCGAAGTTTGCCATACAATGCCGCGAACCCGCGCAAAGGCCTTGCACGCGGGGTTCACGGCGAACACTGCGGTCAGCCGGCGCCTTTGGGCGCCGGGCGCGCGGTGGCGGCAAACCCCCTGCCAGCGGCCTTGAGCGGAGGGCCCACGACGCAGCCCTGCCTACCCGCTGTCTTGCGCAGACACGCGCCCTAACTCAGGTTGTAGCGATGGCGCAGATCGTTGATGATCCCGGCCGCCTCGCTGGTTGCAACGTCGCGCACTTCCGCATCCTTACGGTCGCGATGCAGATGGGTGATATCCCAGTTGCAGCCGTCCTCGTCCTCGACGGTCTCGTGGAAACCGGTCGGGATCCAGCCGGCCGTGGCCGGATTGGCGTCGAGCGCCTGCACGACCAATCCAAGCAGCTCCTGCTCGGTTTTCAGTTCACGCGACATGTCGGTCTCCCTCGTCATGGGCGCGGTGCCGCCGCGCGCGGCTGCTGCCATCGGCGAGGCTCGGATGAGGCGCCCGAATCCGCCGATATGGTCTGAATACTCGCACTCTTTGCCCTACAATGCGCAGCATCATGCACGCCAACCGTCTTCATCTTCTCCTGCCCTTCGCGCTGCCCGCCGCAGCGGACGCCTCCACCGCCCTGCACGACATCCAGAGTCCGGCTCTCGACCGGCTGATCGCCCGCGCGACGCTGGTCGAACGCGTGGTCGGTGAAGATTTTCAGCGTACGCTGCCGCACGAGCGCTGGGTGGCGCGCCAGTTCGGCGCGCTGCCGAGCGGCGCGGCGGCCGCGGACGAAGCGCCGCTCGCGCCGTACATGCTGCGCGCCGATGGCGGCGAGCCCGGCAACGCCACGTGGGCCTGCGTGCAGCCGGTGCACGTGCGTATCGCGCATGACCATCTGGTGCTAATCGATCCGGCCTCGCTCGAACTGTCCGACGACGAAGCCAGCGTGCTGCTGGCGGTCGCCCGGCCGTTGATCGAGGAACTCGGCGTGCGCATCGAAGCGCCGAAGCCCACACGCTGGTACTTGTCGGGCGACGGCTTCGGCACGCTGGCAGGGGCGTCGCCGTTGCGTGCAAGCGGTCGCAACATCGAAATCTGGCTGCCGCACGAGGCCCATTCCGGCGAACGTTCACGCGCCTGGATGAAGCTCCAGAACGAAGTCCAGATGGCGTGGTTCGAGCATCCCGTCAATGAAGCGCGCGAGGCGCGTGGCCTGCCAGCTGTCAACTCGATCTGGTTTCATGCACAAGGCGCGGCGCAGCCGGTGAGGAGCCCGTTCGCGCAGGTGTTTTCCGACGCGGCGGCCACGCGTGGCCTCGCCATGACGTCTGGCGTCCAGACCGCGGCACCGCCGGCGTCGTTTGCGGCGTTCCAGGCCGCTTCCGCGGCGAACGGCGCCTCGGGCAACACGTCGGTTGGCGCATCCGCCGACACACATGCCAACGGCGCCACGCTGGTCGAACTCGATCCTTTCTCCGCGCCTTACATCGAGCAGGACTGGGCGCGCTGGAACGACGCCTTCGCCGCATTGCAAACCGACTGGTTCGAACCTGCGCTACAAGCGCTGCAATCCGGCCAGCTAAACGAACTCGCCCTGACACTGTGCGGCGACACCGGCTCGGTGACGCTCACGATCACGCGCGGCGACCTGCGCAAATTCTGGCGACGGCGCGTGTTCGCGTCGCTGTTTATCGAATGATCCACGGCCTTTCCGAATGACTCGAATCGTTACGCGCGCCTCGTCACCCGTCGACGCCGAAGTCCTAACCCGCCACGGCCTGCATCCGGTGCTCGCGCGTCTGTATGCCGCGCGCGGCGTGTGTATGCCCGATGAAATCGAAACCGGTCTCGCGCGGCTCGTGCCGCCCGCCGGGCTCAAAGGCTGCGAAGACGCCGCCGTGCTGCTCGCCGATGCAATCCAGGGCAAGCGCCGCATGCTGGTGGTCGCCGACTACGACTGTGACGGCGCCACCGCCTGCGCGGTCGCGGTGCGCGGCCTGCGCATGTTCGGCGGCCAGATCGAATATCTGGTGCCGAACCGCTTCGAGTACGGCTATGGCCTCACGCCTGAGATCGTCGCGCTGGCCGCCCGCAGTGAGTCGGGCAAGCCGGAACTGCTGATTACGGTCGATAACGGCATCGCCAGCGTCGACGGCGTCGAAGCGGCCAATGCGCTCGGCATCGACGTGCTGGTCACCGATCACCACCTCCCCGGCGACGAACTGCCGGCGGCACGCGCGATCGTCAATCCGAACCAGCCGGGCTGCACGTTCCCAAGCAAGTGCATCGCGGGCGTCGGTGTGATGTTTTATGTGCTGCTGGCATTGCGCGCGGAATTGCGCCGCCGCGGCGCCTTCAACGACGATTTCCCCGAGCCGCGTCTGGACGGCCTGCTCGATCTGGTCGCGCTCGGCACGGTGGCCGACGTGGTCAAGCTCGACGGCAATAACCGCGTGCTGGTCGCGCAAGGTCTGCAGCGGATCCGCAAGGGCAAGATGCAGCCGGGCATCGCCGCCCTCTTTCGCGCGGCCGCGCGCGACGCCCGCAGCGCCTCGGGTTTCGACCTCGGTTTCGCGCTTGGGCCGCGCCTGAACGCGGCCGGCCGCCTGTCGGACATGTCGCTCGGCATCGAGTGCCTGACCACGGACGACATCGGCCGCGCATGGGATCTCGCGCAACAACTCGATACGATGAACCGCGAGCGCCGCGAAATCGAAGCCGGCATGCAGCAGCAGGCGCTCGAAGACCTCTCGGCTATCAATCCTGAGGGCGCGACCACCATCACGCTGTTCAATCCGGGCTGGCACCAGGGCGTGATCGGCATCGTCGCCGGACGGTTGAAGGAAAAATTCCACCGGCCGTCGTTCACGTTCGCGCTCGCCGACGACAGCGGCCAGCTCGTCAAAGGCTCGGGCCGCTCGATTTCGGGCTTCCATCTGCGTGACGCGCTCGATCTGATCTCGAAGCGCGAGCCGGGCCTGATCGCCAAATTCGGCGGCCACGCGATGGCCGCGGGCCTGACGATGGCCGCCGCCGACGTCCCGCGCTTCACCGCCGCGTTCGAGGCAGTGGGCCAGGAATGGCTCTCCGAAGAGGCGCTCTCGCGCACGGTCGAAACGGACGGCGAACTCGAAGACGCCTATTTCACGCCGCAATTCGTCGAAATGCTCGACGCCGCCGTATGGGGCCAAGGCTTCCCGGCGCCGGTGTTTTCCGGCGAGTTCGACATTGCGTCGCAGGCGCTGGTTAAGGACAAGCATCTGAAGCTGCAACTCGTGCGCGGCCGCCAGCGCTTCAACGCGATCTGGTTCAATCACACCGATACGCTACCCGCACGCACCACGGTCGCCTACCGGCTCGCCAGCGACACGTGGAATGGCGTGTCACGAGTGCAATTGATCGTCGAGCACGCGGCGAGCTAGCACGTTGTCCGAGACGCCCGCAGGATGCGCAACGGCGTCGAAAATCACCGCAAAATCAACCCCAAACCCGCGCCGGATCGCTCAAGAGCCTCCGGCGCGGGGCGCCGATCGGCTATAATTTCCCCTTTTTACGAAGCTATAAAAGATCGACATGGAAGCGGAACGTCTCAACGCGATCGAAGCCTCACTGGCGGACCTGCGCACGCGCGCAGACTCGCTACGGGGGTATCTTTGACTACGACGACAAAGCACTGCGTCTAATCGAAGTCAACCGGGAACTCGAAGACCCGGACGTCTGGAACGACTCGAAGCACGCCCAGGCCCTCGGCCGGGAAAAGAAGCTGCTCGACGACGTCGTAGGCAAACTCACGTCGCTCGATAACGATCTGCGCGACGCGCAGGACCTGTTCGACATGGCTCGTGAAGAAGACGACGAGGAAACCCTCGTAGCCTGCGAATCAGACGCGCAAGGCATCGAACAGCGCGTCGCCGACATGGAATTCCGCCGGATGTTCGCGAATCCGGCCGACCCGAACAACGCCTTCCTCGACATTCAAGCTGGCGCCGGCGGCACCGAAGCGTGCGACTGGGCGTCCATGCTACTGCGTCAGTACCTGCGCTACTGCGAGCGCAAGGGTTTCAAAACCGAAGTGCTGGAACAGACCGAAGGCGACGTCGCGGGCATCAAGAACGCCACGATCAAGATCGAAGGCGAATACGCGTACGGCTTTTTGCGCACCGAAACCGGCGTGCACCGCCTCGTGCGCAAGTCGCCGTTCGATTCGTCGGGCGGCCGTCATACGTCGTTCTCGTCGGTGTTCGTGTATCCGGAAATCGACGATTCGATCGAAGTCGACATCAATCCGGCCGATCTGCGCATCGACACGTACCGCGCATCCGGCGCGGGCGGTCAGCACATCAACAAGACCGATTCGGCCGTGCGGATTACGCACATGCCCTCGGGCATCGTCGTGCAGTGCCAGAACGACCGTTCGCAGCACCGCAACCGTGCCGAAGCCATGGCCATGCTGAAATCGCGCCTGTACGAAGCGGAAATCCGCAAGCGTCAGGCCGAGCAGGACAAGCTCGAAGCTGGCAAGACCGATGTGGGCTGGGGTCATCAGATTCGCTCGTACGTGCTGGACAACAGCCGTATCAAGGATCTGCGCACCAACGTCGAAATCAGCAATACCAAGAGCGTGCTCGACGGCGACCTCGATCCGTTTATCAGCGCCAGCCTGAAACAGGGCGTCTAAGCGCAACCGGCGCGGCATGCATCGCATTGCTGCGCCGCATCTTTTTACCGCCTGAGGTTTTTACTGACTGGCCACCCGCATGCGGACCATCCTGGTGCGGGCCACCGAATACCAAATCATCATGACCGAACCGACCCAGCCTAATGCCGCGCCCGAGGGGGACGACAACAAGATCATGGCCGAGCGCCGCGAAAAGCTGCGCGAACTGCGTGAGCAAGGCGTCGCCTATCCGAACGATTTCCGCCCCACGCATCACGCTGAAGATCTGCAAACGCAGTACGCAGAGACCGACAAGGAAGCACTGGAAGCGAATCCGCTCGAAGTCGCGATCGCCGGCCGCATGATGCTCAAGCGCGTGATGGGCAAGGCGAGCTTCGCAACCGTGCGCGACGGCTCGGGTCAGATCCAGTTCTTCATCACGCCCGCCGACGTCGGTCAGGAAACGTACGACGCCTTCAAGAAGTGGGACATGGGTGACATCATCGCGACGCGCGGCGTGCTGTTCCGCACCAACAAGGGCGAACTGTCGGTGCGTTGTACCGAACTGCGTTTGCTGTCGAAGTCGCTGCGTCCGCTGCCGGACAAGTTCCATGGTCTCGCCGACCAGGAAATGAAGTACCGCCAGCGCTACGTCGACCTGATCGTCACGCCGGAAACGCGCAAGACCTTCGTCGCGCGCACCAAGGCGATTTCGTCGATCCGCAAGTTCATGTCGGATGCCGACTTCATGGAAGTCGAAACGCCGATGCTGCATCCGATTCCGGGCGGCGCGGCGGCCAAGCCGTTCAAAACGCACCACAACGCGCTTGATATGCAGATGTTCCTGCGCATCGCGCCGGAACTGTATCTGAAGCGTCTCGTGGTCGGCGGCTTCGAGCGAGTGTTCGAGATCAACCGTAACTTCCGCAATGAGGGCGTGTCGGTCCGCCACAATCCGGAATTCACGATGATCGAGTTCTACGCGGCGTACACCGATTACAAGTGGCTGATGGATTTCACCGAGCAGTTGATCCGCCAGGCGGCGATCGACTCGCTGGGTACCGCGACGATCAGCTATCAGGGCCGCGAACTGGATCTGGCCAAGCCGTTCCACCGTCTGACGATCAGCCAGGCGATCCAGAAGTACGCGCCGCAATACACGGACGCGCAACTCGGCGACGACGCATTCCTGCGCACCGAACTGAAGAAGTTCGGCGTGGACGCGTCGAAGCCGCAATTCCTGAATGCAGGCGTGGGCGCACTGCAACTGGCGCTATTCGAAGAGACCGCCGAGTCGCAACTGTGGGAGCCGACCTACATCATCGACTACCCGGTTGAAGTGTCGCCTTTGGCGCGCGCGTCGGACAAGGTCGCCGGCATCACCGAGCGTTTCGAGCTGTTCATCACGGGCCGTGAAATCGCCAACGGTTTCTCTGAGCTGAACGACCCGGAAGACCAGGCCGCCCGCTTCAAGAAGCAGGTTGACCAGAAAGACGCCGGCGACGAAGAAGCAATGTTCTACGACGCGGACTACATCCGCGCGCTGGAGTACGGCATGCCGCCGGCCGGCGGTTGCGGCATCGGCATCGACCGTCTGGTCATGATGCTGACCGACAGCCCGAGCATTCGCGACGTGATTCTGTTCCCGCATCTGCGCCGCGAAGACTGATCGTTGCGCGGTTTGCAAAAGAAAAACGCCCGGCTCGATGTCGGGCGTTTTTTCTTACGGCGCGTGAAAAATACCGACAGCCGAATGCTGACAGTTTGTAACCATCGGTAAAAAGCGCATTTTCGCCGCTGAGCTGCGGTTTTCATAAGTTGCCGCGGACCCGCAAGAAATCAGGCACCCCGCCGCGCTGCGCGCGCTTTGACGCGAAAGCGCCGCGATGATTGCCCGGAAATGGTTACAAATTGAAACCCTTCCGGGATCGATTTGCCCGACACTCAGTCTCAATAACAGTCGACTCTGCTCCAGACGGAGGCCAATATGGATAATCCAGATACCAAACCCACGCAACAACGTCGTCTTCACCCGCTCGTCGCTACTGCTGCGGGTGCCGTGATCATCGCAAGTCTTGTCGCGACAGCGGCCGTCACGGGCCTGTTCCCGAAGGCGTCGAGCAGCGGCTCGCAAACCGATCAGACCCAGGCTGCGCAAGTGGCCACCCAACCGGGCGTGGTCGATTCGGCGGCGCCGGCAAGCCCGGCCGCTCAACAGGCAGCCGCGCAGGTCGAAGCGCAACAAGCTCAACAACAGGCAGCGCAGCAACAGGTGCCTCAACGCGCGCCGGCGCCGACGCAGCAACAACAGTACGCTCAGCAGCAACAGGCCCAACCGGCACCGCAGTACGGCCAGCAACAGCCGTCGCAACCGGCCTACTGCTCGACTTGCGGCACGGTCGAAGGCATCTCGGCGGTACGTCAGGAAGGCCATGGCACGGGTATCGGTGCGGTCGGCGGCGCGGTGGCCGGCGGCGTAGTCGGCAACCAGTTCGGCAGCGGCAACGGCCGTACCGCAATGACGGTGCTGGGCGCGCTCGGTGGTGGCCTGGCCGGTAATTCGGTCGAAAAGCACATCCGCAGCACGACGTCCTATTCCGTGCGGGTGCGGATGGAAAGCGGCAAGACGCGCTACTTCACGTATCACGATACGCCGCCGTTCCAGCAAGGCCAGCGCGTGCGGGTCGAAAACGGCACGCTCGTGGCAAGCTGACCACCTGAAGATTCTGCGGGCGTTAAAAAAGGCGATTCCAATGGAATCGCCTTTTTCTTTGCCGCAGCCGAAGCGGAATCAATCGCGCCCCACCGCCGGCGGACCACCCAGCGTTGTGCTTAGTAATCCGCGTCTTCGATCCATGCAGCCTGAATCGCTTCGAGGATCTTTTCGTTCGATCGGTTAGGGTCGTCGTCGAAACCTTCCAGCTCGGTGACCCACCGGTGCAAATCAGTGAAGCGCACCTGTTGCGGATCGATGTCCTGGTGCTTGTCAGTCAGGGCCATCGCGATGTCTTGCGTATCGGTCCACTTCATGGCTGCATCCTCCAGTTAGTGATTTTCCTTCGCGTGATTGATCGAGTAGCGCGGGATCTCGACAACCAGATCCTGCTCGGCCGGCACCATCGCCTGGCACGACAGACGCGAGGCCGGTTCGAGCCCCCACGCCTTGTCCAGCAGATCGTCCTCGTCTTCTTCGGACGGCGTCAAGGCGGCGAAACCCTCACGCACGATCACGTGACAAGTCGTGCACGCGCAGGACTTCTCGCACGCGTGCTCGATTTCGATGCCGTGTTCGAGCAGATTGTCGCAGATGCTCTTGCCGGGCACGGCATCGATCACCGCGCCTTCCGGGCACAGTTCGACGTGGGGCAGCACAACGATTTGAGGCATACATTTTCCGTTTGGGTCTGCGGCACGGCGGCCGCAAACAGGCTCCGTACCATTTTACTGGCGTCACACGGACTTTTTAAGTCCGCGCGGCGCGGTTCATTGCCGGCTGGCGCGCATCGCGCGGCCACGCCGCAAGACGCTCAGATCTCGTCGAGCTTGCGGCCGGCCAGCGCGCGGCGAATGCCCTTGTTCATGCGGCGGGCGGCGAATTCGTCGGTGCCTTCGGCGAGCGTTTTGGTCGCGGCTTCGATCGCGTCGGCGTCGTCGCTTTCGGCGATGTTGCGCAATGCGATGAGCAGCGTGTCGAGTTCGGCGCGTTCGCTGTCGTCGAGCAATTCGGCGTCGGCAGCGAGCGCGGCGTCGGTGGCTTCGACGAGTCGCTGTGCTTCGACTTGCGCTTCGCGCAACGCGCGAGCACGCATGTCGACTTCGGCGGTCGAGAAGCTCTCTTCGAGCATCCGGGCGATATCGTCGTCGGCAAGGCCGTAGGACGGCTTGACCACCACCGACGCTTCTACGCCCGAGCCCTGCTCACGCGCGAACACCGACAGCAGGCCGTCCGCGTCGACCTGGTATGTGACGCGAATCCGCGCCGCGCCGGCGGCCATCGGCGGAATGCCGCGCAGCTCGAAACGCGCGAGCGAACGGCAATCGCTGACGAGCTCGCGCTCGCCTTGCACGACATGGATCGCCATGGCCGTCTGGCCGTCCTTGAACGTTGTGAAATCCTGCGCGCGAGCGACCGGAATCGTCGAATTGCGCGGGATGATCTTCTCGGTCAAACCGCCCATCGTTTCGACACCCAGCGACAGCGGAATCACGTCGAGCAGCAGCCAGTCGTCGCCGTCGGCGCCACGATTGCCCGCGAGCAGATCGGCCTGGATCGCCGCGCCGAGCGCGACAACCTGATCCGGGTCGAGGTTGATCAAAGGCGGCTGGCCGAAGAACGACTCGACCGCACGGCGGATCACCGGCATGCGCGTCGCGCCGCCGACCAGCACCACGCCCTTGATGTCCCCGGTCGCAACCTTGGCATCGCGCAGCGCTTTCTTCGTGGGTCCAAGCGTGCGTTGAACCAGCGCCTGAGTGATGGCCTCGAAAGTGGCCTCGTCGACCGTCAGATCGATCTGCGTGCCGTTCGAGAGCGTTGCCTGTACCTTCGCATTCGACGCGTCGGACAACGCCTCCTTGGTCACGCGTACGCTGTCGAGCAGCAGGCGGACGTCTTCCGGTGCGAGCGTTTGCGGTGCGATGCCCGCCTGTTCCAGCACGTGTCGATACAGGGCATGGTCGAAATCGTCGCCGCCGAGCGCGGAATCGCCGCCCGCCGCGAGCACTTCGAACACACCTTTGGTGAGCTTCAGAATCGACAGATCGAAGGTGCCGCCGCCGAGGTCGTAGACCGCGAAGAGGCCTTCTGAGCCGTTATCGAGACCGTAGGCGATCGCCGCCGCGGTCGGCTCGTTCAGCAGACGCAGCACGTTCAGGCCGGCCAGACGCGCGGCGTCTTTGGTCGCCTGGCGCTGTGCTTCGTCGAAATACGCGGGCACGGTAATGACTGCGCCGACCAGTTCGTCACCCAGCGTATCTTCGGCACGCTGGCGCAGCGTCGCAAGAATTTCCGCCGATACTTCGACCGGGCTTTTCACGCCGTCGACGGTACGGATCTGCACCATGCCGGGCGCGTCGATGAAATCGTATGGCGCGTTCTCGGCGCCTTCCACTTCGGCCTTGCCGCGGCCCATGAAGCGCTTGACCGACACGATCGTGTTGCGCGGATCGGTCGCGGCTTCAGCCTTGGCCGTGCGGCCGATACGGCGGCCGCCCTTTTCCAGGTAGCGCACCACCGACGGCAGCAGCGCATAGCCGTCTTCGTCGGGCAGCACGTCAGGCACGCCGCTGCGCACGGCGGCGACAAGGGAATTGGTGGTGCCGAGATCGATACCGACCGCCAGGCGCCGCTGATGGGGCGCCGGCGCCATGCCGGGTTCGGAGATTTGCAGTAGGGCCATCTGGATCTTCTCGGGGCCGCTGGGCCCCGTCCTGAATTTTCGCGTTGCTGGATGTATTTCTACGGCTGTTATCGCTGCGTATTCATATGCGCGGCGCCGCCGCGCATCGGGCCGCCGGATCGCTAGTTCTCGAGCCGCTCGATCTGCGTGCCGATTTCCGACGCCACCCGCTCGATGAACATCAACTGCCGCACCGCCTCGCCCGCCGCCTGATTCGCGCCGCTGTCGAGCAGCGCGCCAAGCTTGTCGAAACGCATGCGCTCTTCGTCGCGCAGTTCGGTCAGCAAGGCGTCGAGCGCGTCGACGTTCTTCGCCGCGGCCGCGTCTTCAATGCCTTCGCGCCACTCCATCTGCTGCATCAGGAACGCCGGCTCCATCGCCGTATTGTTCTCCGCGCCGACGTCGATGCCGCGCAGATGCAACAGATAGGTCGCGCGCTTCAACGGATCGCGCAAGGTCTGATACGCCTCGTTGGTGCGCGTCGCCCATTGCATCGCGATGCGCTTTTGCGCGTCGCCGGCCGCCGCGAAGCGGTCCGGATGCACTTGTGCCTGCACCGTGCGGTAGGCGTGATCGAGTGCCGCTGCGTCGAGCGCGAATTGCGCCGGCAGATCGAATAGGTCGAAGTGGCTGTCGTTCAGCGAGGCCATCGGATAAAAGGAGTCCGTTCAGGAAAGCGCACCGGAGTGCAGGCTAAAAACGCGGATCGAAAGCGCCATGGAGACTCGGTGGCGGATTCAGCGGCAAAGTCAGCCGAAAAGTGCCAACCCGGATGCGCGGATGAAACTAAAAAGGCGGCACGCGCCGCCTTTGATCCGCTGCACGCGGAGTGAGCCGATTTACACGCGGAACGATTCGCCGCAACCGCACTCGTCCTTCACGTTCGGGTTGTTGAACTTGAAGCCTTCGTTCAACCCTTCGCGTGCGAAGTCGAGTTCGGTGCCGTCGATATAGGCGAGGCTCTTCGGGTCGACGATGACTTTCACGCCGTTGCAGTCGAACACTTCGTCTTCGGGCGCGAGTTCATCCACGTACTCGAGCTTGTAGGCCAAACCCGAGCAACCCGTGGTGCGCACGCCCACGCGCAGCCCGACACCCTTGCCGCGGCGAGTCAGATACTTCTGGACGTGCTGTGCTGCCTTTTCGGTCAACGTAATTGCCATAGCGTTTCTCATTGCGCCGCGCGTGTTCGTCACTCTTGTGCCTATTGACGCGCTGCTACCCTGCCTGCTTCAAATATCGCTCATGCCGGACGGTGTTTTTTGCCCGCACCGCCCGCTTCGACTTACCCAAATGAGCACTCAAACGAGCGCCCAACCGCCGCTTACGCGTGTTGCTTGTCGCCTTCGACGACTGCTTCACCGTGGCGTTGCTTGTAGTCGGCGACCGCTGCCTTGATCGCGTCTTCCGCGAGGATCGAGCAGTGGATCTTCACCGGCGGCAGCGCCAGTTCTTCGGCGATCTGCGTGTTCTTGATCGACATGGCCTGATCGAGCGTCTTGCCCTTCACCCATTCGGTGACGAGCGAGCTCGATGCGATCGCCGAACCGCAGCCGTACGTCTTGAACTTCGCGTCTTCAATAATGCCGTCCGCACCCACGCGGATCTGCAGCTTCATCACGTCGCCGCATGCCGGCGCGCCGACCATGCCGGTGCCGACTGCATCGTCGTCCTTCGCGAAGGAACCAACGTTGCGCGGGTTTTCGTAGTGGTCCAGAACCTTGTCGCTATAAGCCATGATGACACTCCTTGATCCGTTTCAACCTGCAATTTGCAATTCGATAAATTCGACGTCGTCCAAACTGGCGCGTCAGTGCGCTGCCCACTGGATGGTCGAAATATCGATCCCGTCCTTGTGCATTTCCCACAGCGGCGACAAGTCGCGCAGCTTCGAAATCTTGGTCTTCAGCAGGTTGATCACGTAATCGACATCCTGCTCGGTCGTGAAGCGGCCCACCGTAAAGCGGATCGAGCTGTGCGCCAGTTCGTCGTTGCGACCCAGTGCACGCAGCACATACGACGGTTCCAGCGAAGCCGACGTACACGCCGAACCCGACGACACCGCCACGTCCTTCACCGCCATGATCAGCGATTCGCCTTCGACGAAATTGAAGCTGATGTTCAGGTTGTGCGGCACACGCTTTTCCATGTCGCCGTTCACATAGGTTTCTTCCATGTCCTGCAGGCCACGCAGCAGACGGTCGCGCAGCATACGGATGCGTTCGTTTTCCGTCGCCATTTCTTCGCGCGCGATACGGAACGCTTCGCCCATACCGACGATCTGGTGCGTAGCCAGCGTGCCCGAGCGCATGCCGCGCTCGTGACCGCCGCCGTGCATCTGCGCTTCGATACGGATACGCGGCTTGCGACGCACGTACAGCGCGCCAATGCCCTTCGGACCATACGTCTTGTGCGCCGAGAACGACATCAGGTCGACCTTCAGCTTTTGCAGATCGATCGCGATCTTGCCGGTGGCTTGCGCCGCGTCGACGTGAAAAATGATGCCCTTTTCACGGGTGATCTCGCCGATCGCCTCGATGTCCTGGACCACGCCGATCTCGTTGTTCACCGACATGACCGACACCAGAATCGTGTCCGGACGCAGCGCCGCCTTGAACTTTTCAAGGTCGATCAGACCGTCGTCCTGCACGTCCAGATACGTGACTTCGAAGCCTTCGCGCTCGAGTTCGCGGCAAGTGTCGAGCACAGCCTTGTGCTCGGTCTTCACCGTGATGATGTGCTTACCCTTGCTCTTGTAGAAGTGCGCCGCACCCTTGATCGCGAGGTTGTCCGACTCTGTTGCGCCCGAGGTCCAGATGATCTCGCGCGGATCGGCATTCACCAGCGCGGCGACGTTCTCGCGCGCTTCTTCGACCGCACGCTCCGCGTCCCAGCCATACGAGTGGCTGCGTGATGCGGGGTTGCCGAACTGCTCGCGCAGGTACGGAATCATCTTGTCCACCACGCGCGGATCGATCGGCGTCGTCGCGCTGTAGTCCATGTAAATGGGCAGGTGGAGAGTGTCGTTGTTCATCAATTGCTCCGGGGACGTCATTGCTCTGGCTTCTGGGTTCCTGATCAGGCTGCGGTGCGTTCAGATTGCCGCGCCTAGGAACCGGCCATGTTGAAAACTGAATTAGGCCCTTTCGGCACGACGCGTGCGGGTTCGACCGCCGGCGCCTCGTTGCGCCGGTCGCGCAACACCGCCGGCGCACCTTCGCGCGAACGCTGCTGATCGACCAGATCTTTCAGGGACACCGAGTCGAGATACTCGACCATTTTCTGGTTCAGCGTGGACCACAATTCGTGCGTCATGCAGTGGCCATCGTGCTGTTTGGTGCCCTCGCACGAGCCCTTTCCGCCGCATTGGGTGGCATCGAGCGGTTCGTCGACCGCGATAATGATGTCGGCGACGGTCACGTCTTCCGCGCGGCGGGCCAGATTGTAGCCGCCGCCCGGTCCGCGCACGGACTCGACGATTTCGTGACGACGCAGCTTGCCAAACAGCTGCTCGAGATAAGACAGGGAGATATGTTGGCGCTGGCTGATACCCGCAAGCGTCACCGGGCCCTGCTCCTGGCGCAGTGCCAGGTCAATCATCGCCGTGACGGCGAAACGGCCTTTCGTGGTGAGTCTCATATGGTGTGGGAACCGCAATTCTCGACAAGTTTGGTCAAGTATAAATACATGACTGAATTAGTCAAGTATCCCTATCGTGATTTGGGTCATTTGCTTAATTGCTGGATAAGCCGGCCCAGACTTCGCCGATGACCCGCCGGTCTTACGCAATCAATTGGGGACGCAACACTGTGATCAGTCCGCGGCAGGCTGCTTCACATTGATCTAATACCTGTTCGAACCCTTCGGCCCCGCCGAAATAGGGGTCAACGACTTCGCAGGCACCGCCCCAGCGGCCGTCCGCCTCAGGCACGAATTCCATCAGCAGACGGATTTTGTCACGCTGCTCCGCCGGACAGATCTGGCACAGCGCGGCGACGTTTTTGTCGTCCATTGCGATCAGCAGATCGAAACGCTCGAAGTCGACTGCCGCGACCTGACGGCCGCGCAAGGCGGCCAACTCATAACCTCGCCGTTCGGCCGCATGCTGCGCGCGGTCGTCAGGCGGTTGGCCGATGTGCCAGTCGCCTGTGCCGGCGGAATCGATCAGAATGCGCTCCGCAAGCTTCGCCTCGGCGACCAGACGGCGCATCACGCCTTCCGCGGTCGGCGAGCGGCAGATGTTCCCCAGGCAGACAAAGCAGACGGACATGGTTTTCATCAGAGGCTTTCGGACGCTCAACGCCCGCGGATCAGCAGTTAGGAAACGGTGGCGCGATTATACAAAGGTCGACCAGATCGCGCCGGAGGCTGCGCGCGCCTAGAACGCTTAAGACGCTTCGGCCACCGGCATTGCCGTGACGGCGTGCATAGGCTTGGCCGGCAACGTCGTCGTGTTGTCGACCATGCCGTACGAGACGGCGCGCGCGAGTTCCGCGGTCAGTTGGTCAGCAGCGAGCGGCGCCTGCGAGGAGCGCGAAGCCGCGTCGCCGCAAATGTGCAGATAGGCTGCCGCAGCAAGCGGCACAACGATGGCGAGGGGCCAGTACACCGATATTGTCTTTTTCATGATGTGGTTTCTTCCGATTAGGGGCTGGTGAGTTCGTGACCCACTATGCCCAGTCGAAATGCTATAGGAATTTACAATCGGGAAAAACCTACTGGGGCGAGATACAGCGTTGCGCTGGATGGAACAGTCCCTTAACTGGCCTGCCTCTGCCGCGTACGACGCTGATCTGCGTCATGGCATGAAAAAGAAATCCTTACAAACGCATACAAAGCTGGCGCGACGGTTAGCGATAATAGCTGTCTTACAGACATGAAATCTTCGCACTGGTCCTTCCAATGAAACGTATTGCTCCACTCGCCGGCCTCATGGTCGCTGCTGCCTTCCTGGGTGGCTGCGCGGTCTATCCGGACGGCTCGCCGATGGCTGGCAACGGCTATGGCGGCGGTTACAGCGGCTATGACGGTTACGACGGCTATGCCACCGGCGTGCCGGTTGTGCCGCAAACCAACGTCTACATGGGCTACAGCAATTACGGGGGCCCCGGTTACTACAACGGGCCGGGCCGCTATTACGGGCCGGGTCCCGGCTATCGGGGCTACCCGGGCTATCCAGATCGGGGACGGCCGAATAACGGCAACGATAGCAACAACGGCAACCGGGGAGATAACGGCGGCTGGCATGGTCAGCCGAACGGCGGGCAACATGGGGGGCCGCCGCCTCAAGGTGCGGCTGGCGGGCCAAGAGGTCCGAGCGGATCTAATGCGCCACGGCCGGGAGCAGGCAGCCCACCGCCCCCTCCGCCACAGCAGGCAGGCAACAACGGTGGACGCGGCAATGGCGGGAATCCGCAGGCCAGAAGCAATAACGGCCGCCAGCCAGGCGGGATGACGGACCATTGATCCGGCAGGGAGCGATGCGGGCGTAGGCGCGGTCTCGCGTCACGCCTCTCGTACCTGGCGCGCAAACCTCAACAACTGCGCCGCTCGCTCAACCAATATGGCTGCGTTGCGCAGCGTACAACTCTCTGAACGTGCGGCCAACCGGCGCCGGCATATCGCGCGTGTTGGTCCAGCCCGCTCCACCCAGCGGCAACCTGGCAATCGAACGATTTCGTCCGCCCATTCTTTCCAGCACACGAACCGCCAGCTTGGTGAAGAGCGCATAAGCATCCGGGTGCAGCGCGAGAAAGCCCCACACAGCGAGCCCTGCCCGCTCGCGCCACGGCCGCAGATGCCGCTCAACCTGCTTCTCGCGCAGTTTGCGCAGCAGATCGGACAACGGAATGCCCACCGGACACACGCTGTTGCACTCGCCGCACAACGTCGCCGCCTGAGGCAGATCCAGTGCCTTGTCGATCCCGACGTAGCTCGGCGTCAGCACCGACCCCATCGGTCCCGGATAAACCCAGCCGTAGGCGTGCCCACCCACCTTCTGATACACCGGGCAGTGATTCATGCACGCGCCGCAACGGATACAACGCAACATGTCCTGGAAGTCGCCGCCGATCAGCCCCGTGCGCCCGCCGTCGACCAGCACCACGTACATATGCTCGGGACCGTCCTGATCGCCCGCGCCGCGCGGCCCGGTCAGCACCGAAAAATAGTTGGATGTCGCCTGACCGGTTGCCGAGCGCGGCAGCAGACGCATTGCCGTCGCGAGATCTTCCAGCGTGGGCAACACCTTTTCGATGCCGGTCACCGCCACATGCACGCGCGGCATCACCGTGCACATGCCCTCGTTACCCTCGTTTGTGACCAGCACGACCGAACCCGTCTCCGCCACCACAAAGTTGCCGCCGGTCACGCCCATGTCCGCTGTCATGAAGTGCGGACGCAGCATCTCGCGCGCTTCGCGGGTCATGTCGGTGATCTCGGTCAGACGCGGCCGGCCGTGCGTTTTCGCGAAAAGGTCGGCAATCTCGTCCTTATCTTTATGGACGACCGGCGCGATGATATGGCTGGGCGGCTCGTTGTCGTTGATCTGGAGAATGTATTCGCCCAGATCGGTTTCGATCGATTGCACGCCCATCTGCCCCAACACTTCGTTCAGACGCATTTCCTCGGTGACCATCGACTTGGTCTTGATCACCTTCTTCACCTCGTGCCGGCGCGCAATATCGCCGACGAGGCGCGCGGCCTCCTGCGTCGTCTCGGCGAACAAAACCGTGACGCCGCGCCGGGTCGCTTCACGTTCGAAGGTTTCGAGCCAGACGTCGAGATTTTCCAGCGCGCGATTGCGGCGTTCCTTCAGCGCGGCGCGAGTGGCGGGGAAATCGATCGCGGTCATGGCCGCGGCGCGGGCCGACACGAACTTGGTCGACAGCTTGATCAGGTTCTGCTGCAAACGCTGGTCGGCGAGTTTCTGGCCCGCGCGGGCCTTGAAATGCATCGATTGGACTTGCATGGCGGCCTTGAGCGTATTCGGATGAGAAGCGCGAATAAAAAGCGCGAGTGAAATGTGCTGTTGAAATGCGCGAACGAAAAGCGGGTGAAATGAACGAGTGAAGCGCGCGAAATGGCCTGCACCGATTCAACTGCGCGGTTTGGGCGCTACGACGATTGCTACGCGTCGCCGGCCAGCACCTGGGCGATGTGCAGCACGCGCGTGGCGGTATCGCCGGTGCGCCGCAAGCGGCCTTCGATATTGAGCATGCAGCCGAGGTCGCCGAGCACCACCGTGCCGGCGCCGCTCGCGCCGATATTCGCGCATTTCTCGTCGACGATTGCCGTGGAGATGTCGCCGTACTTGATCGCGAAGGTGCCGCCGAAGCCGCAGCAGTGCTCGCAATCCTTCATTTCAGTCACCGCCACGCCCACCTGCGCCAGCAGCGCGCGCGGCTGCGTTTTGACACCCAGTTCACGCAGCCCCGAACAGGAATCGTGGTAGGTTACCTGGCCCGCGAACTCACCGGGCTGCAAGTGCACCTTGGCCACATTGACAAGAAAATCAGTCAACTCGAACACTTTGGCGCGCAACCGGCCGAAGCGGTTCATCAGCTCCGGATCGTCGGCAAACAGGTCGCCGTAATGCGCGCGGATCATGCCGCCGCACGAACCGGACGGCACCACGACATAGTCGAACTGTTCGAATTCGCGCAGGGTTTTCTCGGCCAGATCGCGCGCGATGCGCCGCTCGCCCGAGTTGTACGCGGGCTGCCCGCAACAGGTTTGCGCGGGCGGCACCACCACCTCGAAACCGGCGGCTTCGATCAGCTTGATGACCGAAAAACCGATCTCCGGACGCATCAGGTCGATCAGGCAGGTGACGAACAATCCGACTCGCATGAGCCCTCCTTCGGGAAAACGTCCCTGATTATCCGCTGTTTGCCGCACAATACCAACGGCCGGAAGGCATAGGACGAATACCACGTTAAATTGGAATAGGCGTTCCAACTGCTTTCCATCTTTTCACAATACGGGATACAATCAATTTCCGCTGTTTGACGCGTCAACCGATTCCTCCCCATGAGCGATACGAACCCGGATCCCAAAACTTCGATCCAGGTGATCGAACGCATGATGCGCTTGCTCGATGCACTCGCTGCGCATAGCGACCCGGTCAGCCTGAAAGAACTCGCCATCCGCACGGAGCTGCACCCGTCCACCGCACACCGTATCCTGAACGACATGGTGATGTGCCGGCTGGTCGACCGGTCGGACCCCGGCACTTACCGTCTCGGTATGCGTCTGCTCGAACTGGGCAATCTGGTGAAGGCGCGGCTGTCCGTACGCGACGCGGCGCTCACACCGATGCGCGAACTGCACCGTCAAACCGGGCAGACCGTGAACCTGTCGGTGCGCCAGGGCGACGAAATCGTCTATATAGAACGCGCCTA
The DNA here is from genome assembly GCF_046026675.1 of Paraburkholderia sediminicola. GTDB lineage: Bacteria > Pseudomonadota > Gammaproteobacteria > Burkholderiales > Burkholderiaceae > Paraburkholderia > Paraburkholderia sediminicola_F. The sequence continues at coordinate 2,837,315 of NZ_JAQQEY010000001.1, forward strand.
CTCCGAGCGCTCCGGCATGCAGGTGGTGCGGGCGATTGGCGGGCGGGCGCCGCTGCATCTGACCTCGGTGGGCAAGCTCTTCCTCGCCGCGGACGAATCGACTCGCGTGCGGGCCTACGCCACGCGCACCGGGCTGTCCGGTCACACGCAGAACAGCATCACCGATCTGACCAAGCTCGAACGTGAGTTATCGCATGTGCGCCAGCAGGCCTGCGCGCGCGATAACGAAGAACTGGAGCTGGGCGTGCGCTGCATCGCAGCGGGGATTTACGACGACACCGGCAAACTGGTTGCGGGCCTGTCGCTGTCGGCGCCGGCGGATCGTTTGCAGGACTCGTGGTTGGGGCAGCTCAGCCAAACGGCGCTGTTGATTTCAGAGTCGCTTGGTTATCGTCCACAGACGCCGCAGGAACATACGCATCCGCAGCACGCATAAGCGGCTAGTCGCGCGTCCTCCGACGCAATAAAAAAGCCTCGCATCTGCGAGGCTTTTTTTCTGGCCGGTTCGAAAACCGGCCGCCAGAGTACGCTAGCGCGCTTCAGGTGCCTGAGCCGCCGGCATCCGCGCTGGTGATGCGCGGCTGATCGCCACCGTTGTCGAGCCACGTGCGCAGACGCGTCGCGTCCGCAAAGCGCGAGTACTTACCCGACGAATCGAGCAGCACGATGATCATCGGACGGCCGTGAATGGTCGCCTGCATCACGAGGCACTCGCCCGCTTCGTTAATGAACCCGGTCTTCTGCAGACCGATGTCCCACGTCGGGTTACGCACCAATGCATTCGTGCTGTTGTACGCCAGCGAACGCTTGCCGGTGTACACCTCGTAGCTGTGGTCGGTCGAGAACTTGCGGATCATCGGATACTGATACGCCGCGTTGACCATCTTCACGAGGTCGCGCGCGCTCGAAACATTCTGGCTCGTCAAACCCGTGGGGTTTTCAAAATGCGTATCGGTCATGCCGAGCTGCTTGGCCTTCGCGTTCATTGCCGCGAGGAACGCCGGACGGCCGCCCGGGAAGTAACGCGACAGCGCGGCGGCCGCGCGATTTTCCGAGGCCATCAACGCGATGTGCAGCATGTCTTCACGCGAGAGCACCGAGCCCACCGACAGACGCGAGCCGGTGTTCTTCTCGTAATCGCGGTCTTCGTCGGTGACTTCGATCTGGTCGGTCATCGGCTCTTTCGAGTCGAGCACCACCATCGAGGTCATCAGCTTGGTGATCGACGCGATCGGCACCACGGCGCGCGAATTCTTGTCGAACAGCGATTCGCCGGTATTCTGATCGATCACGTAGGCAACGCTTGAACGCAGCATCAGCGCGTCCGGCGTGTCGTGCAGACCGAAGGCCTGGCCGACGGTAGGCGGACGCGGTTCGTACGCGACACGGCGCACCACCGAGTGGTGACGGCCGTTCGACGAGTACATCACGCGCTTGCGCTTGACGCTCGTGCGCGGCGCGTCGTCATCTGCGGCGGCCACGGTCTTCGCAGCGGCACCTTTGGCGGCCTTCTTGCTCGACACTTTGTCGGCGGGGGCCGCGGCGGGCTTTTTGGCCGCTTTCGCGTGTTTGGAGGTTTTTGCCGTGGTGGCGGGCGTGGCGGCAAAAGTGCTGACAGGCGTGGCGAACGCCGCTGCGATGACCATTGAGGCGGCCACCGACAGAGCGGTGCTGCGAGCCGCGCCGTGGATCACTTTTAGCGACGAAAACATGTCGGTTTTCATGGGTGTTCAGTAAGGAGCGGCAAGAGGTTTCCGCAAGTGTAGTAAAACAACGAAAAATTAGCAATTTGAAGCACTTATACGCGCTCCTTAAACCGGCTTGTAAGCTCCGATCGCAAAAACACAAATAAGTGCCACGTTTCGATCGAAAAAAACGATCGCCAACGCGCTTTGCCTCGCCCTTGCCGCCAAACGCCAGAATCGCACCGATTCTTTCAGCATAACGGCAATTTCGAGACAACCTTGATCAGGGGAAATACGGTCAGAGCGCAGGCATGTAACGCCTTGCCAGCGCGCCGGGACGTCGAGCGAGTCCTGCTGCAGGCTGTTAAACACCTGCTGGAGACCGCCAACGCGCATTCGACCGGCATAGAGCATTAACGTTCCGTGACACTTTCTGGTTTACATCGGGATGGTCAATCGACGGGTTTTTTGTCAAACGCCGATTTGCCCTTCCACCCACGCCGCGCCTCATCGCGTGGTCAAAATCTCTCCTGAAATCGGTAACAAATGCAGATTTATCCCGCACCAACGCGGTGCGACGGACAAATCAACCTGCGTCAAACGAATGTCATGCCCACCGCATAACGTATTGTTTTATCAGTAATTTCTTAATATTGTGCGACGCACAAAAAACACTTGACATTCGTTAACACCATCCTAAAATGGGAACCATTGCTGCGATGCACAAAACGTCGCGGTCCGGGGAGACGAGCTGAGAGCGTCTCGCCACCAACCCAATGCGGTCCGCACAGACAGACCGCGATCCAGGAGCGTAAACCATGACTCTGCTGACCCCCGAGCAATTCGCCGCAGCCCAGAAAGCCAACTTTGAAACGCTGTTCGGCCTGACGACCAAAGCATTTGAAGGCGTCGAAAAGCTGGTTGAACTGAACCTGCAAGTCGTGAAATCGACGCTCGCGGAAAGCCAGGAAAATGCCCAACGCGCACTGTCGGTGAAGGACGCCCAGGAGCTGCTGGCACTGCAAGCTAGCCTCGCACAGCCGGTGGCTGAAAAGGCGCTGTCGTACGGCCGTCATGTGTATGAGATCGTTTCGGCAACGCAAGGTGAATTCACCCGCGTCGCAGAAGCCCAATTCGAAGAACAAAACCGCAAGGTCCAGTCGCTCGTCGAAAACGTTGCGAAGAATGCCCCGGCCGGTTCGGAAACCGCTGTCGCCGTGCTGAAGTCGGCAATCACCGCCGCCAACACCACGTACGAAACGGTCCACAAGGCAACCAAGCAAGCTGTCGAGATCGCCGAAAGCAACTTCAATGCAGCCGCAACGGCCGCATCGAAGGCAGCGTCGCAAGCCGCTGCACAAGCATCGCGCTCGGCAAAGAAGGCAGTCTAAGTTTCAAGCCGCACATCACGCCGGCCCCGCCTCACCGGCAGGGCCGGCGCGATTGCAGCAACAGCGTGCAAGCAACAGCGTTGTGCCGTTGCCGCTCACACGGATTTACGTGGCCGAACGCTCCGATACGTTTAATAGCGTATCGTTTGCCCGGCGAAAGGCCGGGATTTTTTTCCCCTCTGCCCTGAGGCGCGCGATGCATATTGCGCGCGTTGCTTCGCGACAAACGCTCTACGCTGCTTGCTGCACAAGAAAAACGGCGCGCCCTTTGCGGGGCGCGCCGTTTTTTTGCATCTGCGCTTCTTCGAACCGGCCTGCATGCAGGCCGGTTCAGCAGCATTACTTCTTTTTCTGCGGCGGCAAGTCGGTGCAGACGCCTTCGTACAACTCGGCGGCCATACCGATCGATTCGCCAAGCGTCGGGTGCGGATGAATCGTCTTACCGATATCCGTTGCGTCCGCTCCCATCTCCACTGCGAGGCACACTTCGCTGATCAGGTCGCCGGCGTTCAAACCCACGATCCCGCCGCCGATCACGCGATGCGTTTCCTCGTCGAACAGCAGCTTGGTGAAGCCTTCGTCGCGGCCGTTGGCGATCGCGCGGCCCGAAGCAGCCCACGGGAACACCGCCTTGCCGTACTTGATGCCCTCGGCCTTCAGCTGATCTTCCGTCTTGCCGGCCCACGCCACTTCCGGATCGGTGTAGGCCACTGACGGAATCTGCAGCGCATCGAAGTACGCTTTCTCACCATGAGCCACTTCAGCGGCGACGTGAGCTTCATGCACGGCTTTGTGCGCGAGCATCGGCTGACCGACGATGTCGCCGATCGCGAAGATATGCGGTACGTTGGTGCGCATCTGCTTGTCGACGTCGATGAAGCCGCGATCCGTCACAGCCACGCCTGCCTTGTCCGCGCCGATCTTCTTGCCATTCGGCGTACGGCCGACGGCGACCAGCACGAGGTCATAGCGTTGTGCTTCGGCCGGGGCCTTTTCGCCTTCGAACGACACGTAGATGCCGTCGTCTTTCGCTTCCGCCGCGGTGGTTTTGGTCTTCAGCATGACGTTGGCAAAACGCTTGCTGTTGTACTTCTCCCAGACCTTGACCAGATCGCGATCCGCGCCGGCCATCAGGCCGTCGAGCATTTCGACCACGTCGATCTTTGCGCCGAGCGTAGCGTAGACCGTCGCCATTTCCAGGCCGATGATGCCGCCGCCGATCACCAGCATGCGTTGCGGAATCTGACGCAACTCCAGCGCGCCGGTCGAATCGACCACCCGCGGATCTTCCGGAATAAACGGCAGCTTCACCGCTTCCGAGCCCGCGGCGATGATCGCCTGCTTGAACTTGACGACCTTCTTGCCGCCTTCGGTCTGCACTTCCATGTGATATGGATCGACGAACGAGCCGGTACCCGTCACGACTTCGACCTTGCGCATCTTGGCCATGCCGGCAAGACCGCCAGTGAGCTTCTTGACGACGCCCGACTTGAAGTCGCGCAGCTTGTCGAGATCGATTTGCGGCTTGCCGAACGTGATGCCATGCGCGCCGAGCGCTTCTGCTTCGTCGATAACGAGCGCCGTGTGCAGCAGCGCCTTCGACGGGATGCAGCCGACGTTCAGACAGACACCGCCGAGCGTGGAATAACGTTCGACGAGCACCGTCTTCATGCCGAGATCGGCCGAGCGGAACGCAGCCGAGTAACCACCGGGGCCCGAACCAAGCACGAGCATGTCGCACTCGATATCCGCGTTGCCGGAGAAACTGCCGGCTTGCGGCGCGGGCGCTGTCGCTTTGGGCGCAGGCGCTGCCGCCGGAGCGGGCGCTTTCTCAGGCGCCTTGGCCGGTGCTGCATCTGCGGACGTTTCGACTAGCGCGATGACCGTACCTTGCGAGACTTTGTCGCCGGCCTTGATGCGTACTTCCTTGACGGTGCCGGCGGTATCGCTCGGCACTTCGATGGAGGCCTTATCGGACTCGAGCGTCATCAGCGCCTGCTCGTTCTCGATGACATCACCCGGTTTGATATTGACTTCGACGACATCGACGTCCTTGAAGTCACCGATATCCGGCACTTTTACTTCGACGAGACTCATAGTGTCCCCTTCTCTTATTGATCGTGATGAGACGAAGAACCCAAAAACAAGCAGCCTAAAAGCCGGCAGCGCGGCGAACAGCAACTTCCTTTGCTGTCCGCCCAAGGACGCGCCTTTCTTTTGCCTACTTTTCTTTGGAAGACGCCCCGCAGGAAGTACCCTTGGGGTGCAAAGAAAAGTAGGTGCCGCCCCGCACAGGGGCAACGCTAATAGACCACCAGGAAAGCAGGTTCTACAGAGAGACGCGGATAAAAGACAAAAACAAACAAAACCCGCGCCCCGCGCAACCATCACCAGATCAAAGAATCACACGCCGAAAATCGGCAAGAATCGCACCCAGATACGCATTGAACCGCGCCGCCGCAGCGCCATCAATCACCCGATGGTCATACGACAACGACAGCGGCAGAATCAGACGCGGCACAAACTGCTTGCCATCCCAAACCGGCTTCATCGCACCACGCGACAACCCGAGAATAGCGACTTCAGGCGCATTGATAATCGGCGTGAAGTTAGTCCCGCCAATCCCACCCAGCGAAGAAATCGAGAAGCAGCCGCCTTGCATCTGATCCGGCTTCAGCTTGCCGTCACGCGCAGCCTTCGACAACTCGGTCATTTCCTTGGCGATGTCGATCAAACCCTTCTTGTCCGCATCGCGAATCACCGGAACGACCAGACCGTTCGGCGTATCGGCAGCAAATCCAATATGGAAGTACTGCTTGAACACCAGGTTATCGCCGTCGAGGCTCGCATTGAACGTCGGGAACTGCTTCAAGGCAGCAACCACTGCCTTGATCACGAACGCCAGCATCGTGAACTTCACGCCGGCCTTTTCGTTTTCCTTGTTCAACTGCACGCGCAGCGCTTCGAGATCGGTGATGTCCGCTTCGTCGTTGTTCGTGACGTGCGGAATCATGACCCAGTTGCGATGCAGGTTCGCGCCCGAGATCTTCTTGATGCGCGACAACGGCTTCGGATCGACCGGGCCGAACTTGGTGAAGTCGACCTTCGGCCACGGCAGCAGATTCAATTCGCCGCCACCCGCACCTGCCGGCGCAGCAGCACCTGCCGGTGCAGCGCGTTGACCCGTCATCACACCCTTGATGAAGCCGGTCACGTCCGCTTGCGTAATGCGGCCCTTCGGACCCGTGCCCTGCACCTGCGTCACGTCGACGCCAAGTTCGCGCGCGAACTTGCGCACGGACGGCGAAGCGTGGCTCGCACGGCGAGCACCTCCCTCGCCAGCCTGGATCAACGGCGCTTGGGCAAGCGCAGAAGGCGAAGCCGGAGCAGGCGAAGGAGCAACCGGTGCATCCGACGGCTTCTCAAGCGCTTCCTGCTTCGCCGCAGGTGCGGCAGCCGCAGCGGGCGCAGCAGCACCGTCCGCTTCCAGCACGACGATGACCGAGCCTTCCGACACGTTATCGCCAACCTTGACCTTCAGTTCCTTGACGACGCCGGCGGCCGAGCTCGGCACGTCCATGGTCGCCTTGTCGGATTCGAGAGTCACCAGCGACTGCTCTTTCTCGACGCGATCGCCAACCTTCACCGAGACTTCGATCACGGGAATGTCTTTGTAGTCGCCGATATCCGGCACTTTGACTTCTTGCAGACCACCGCCGCTTGCTGCCGGCGCGGGAGCTGGCGCAGCAGCCGGGGCCGGTGCAGCAGCGGGCGCCGGGGCCGGAGCAGCCGCGCCCGCGCCTTCCAGCACGACGATCAGCGAGCCTTCCGACACGTTGTCGCCAATCTTGACCTTCACTTCCTTGACGACACCGGCAGCCGAGCTCGGCACGTCCATGGTCGCCTTGTCAGACTCCAGCGTAACGAGCGATTGCTCTTTCTCGACGGTGTCACCCGCCTTCACCAGCACCTCGATCACAGGAATATCCTTGTAATCACCGATGTCCGGCACCTTGACTTCGATCGCTTGACTCATTGTTAGTGTCTCCTGGGCCGCGCACGCCACCCGCTCCTGTCGATCAGGAGCAGGCGCGCACGCCGTGGCACACGGGGAATGATGCCTTAGACGGTCATCGGGTTGGGTTTGGCGGGATCAAGGTCGTACTTCTTGAGCGCCTCGGCGACGACCTTGCGTTCGATCGTGCCTTCATCTGCCAGTGCATTCAACGCGGCAACCGTGACCCAGTAGCGGTCGACTTCGAAGAAGTGACGCAGCTTTTCGCGCGTGTCCGAACGGCCGTAGCCATCCGTGCCCAGCACGACGAACTTCTGCGGCACGAACGCGCGGATCTGCTCAGTCAGCGCACGCACGTAGTCGGTCGACGCGATGACCGGACCTTGTGCGTCCTTCAACAGCTTCTCGACGTGCGAGACCTTCTTCTCTTCCGTCGGGTGCAGCAGGTTCCAGCGCTGCACTTCGTGACCTTCGCGAGCCAGTTCGGTAAAGCTCGGCACGCTCCACAGATCGGCAGCGACGCCCCAGTCGTTCTTCAGCAGGTCGGCAGCAGCAATCACTTCATTGAAGATCGTGCCTGCACCCATCAGCTGAACGCGCGGCGCCTTCTTATCAGCTTCAGCTTTGCGGAACGCGTACATACCCTTGATGATGTCGGCCGCTACAGCATCGCCCTGCGGAATCGCCGGGTGCTCGTAGTTCTCGTTCATCACCGTGATGTAGTAGTACACGTCTTCCTGGTCAGCAACCATGCGACGCAGACCGTCCTGCATGATGACCGCGAGTTCGTAACCGAACGTCGGGTCGTAGCTGATGCAGTTCGGCACCGATGCTGCCCACAGGAGCGAGTGGCCGTCTTCGTGCTGCAGACCTTCGCCGTTCAGCGTCGTGCGGCCAGCCGTGCCGCCCAGCAGGAAGCCGCGCGAACGCATGTCGCCCGCCGCCCATGCAAGATCGCCGATACGCTGGAAGCCGAACATCGAGTAGAAGATGTAGAACGGGATCATGATCTCGCCGTGCGTCGAGTACGACGTCGCGGCTGCGATCCAGTCACACATACCACCGGCTTCGTTGATCCCTTCCTGCAGAATCTGGCCGGTTTCCGATTCGCGGTAGAACATCAGCTGGTCGGAATCTTCCGGCACATACTTCTGGCCTTCCTGATTCCAGATACCGATCTGACGGAACAGGCCTTCCATACCGAAGGTACGCGACTCGTCCGGCACGATCGGCACGATGCGCTTACCGAGCGCCTTGTCTTTCAGCAGGATATTCAGGATCCGCACGAACGCCATTGTCGTGGAAATCTCGCGGCCTTCGCCCGTGCCCTTCAGCAACGGCTCGAACGCGTCGAGCGCCGGCACCGGCAGCGACTCGGCCTTCTGGCGACGCGCCGGCAGATAGCCGCCGAGGTCCTGACGGCGAGCGCGCATGTACTCGAGTTCCTTCGAACCTTCTTCGAACTTGAGGTACGGCACGTTGACGAGGTCTTCGTCGGGGATCGGCAGACGGAACTGATCGCGGAATTTCTTCAGCTGATCGACGTGCAGCTTCTTCTGCTGATGGGTGATGTTCATCGCCTGGCCGGCTTCGCCCATGCCGTAGCCCTTGATCGTCTTCGCAAGAATGACGGTCGGCTGGCCCTGCGAGTTCGAGGCTTCCGTGAACGCTGCGTAGATCTTGTGCGGATCGTGACCGCCGCGATTCAGGTTCCAGATGTCTTCGTCGGACCACTCGGCAACCAGCGCCTTCAGTTCAGGCGTATTGAAGAAGTGTTCGCGAACATACGCGCCCGACTCCGACTTGTACGTCTGGTACTCACCGTCGACGACTTCCATCATCCGGCGCATCAGCGCGCCCGACTTGTCGCGTTGGAACAGCGCATCCCAGCGGCTGCCCCAGACGACCTTGATGACGTTCCAGCCGGCGCCGCGGAATTCGCTTTCGAGTTCCTGGATGATCTTGCCGTTGCCGCGCACCGGACCGTCGAGGCGCTGCAGGTTGCAGTTGATCACGAACACGAGGTTGTCGAGGCGTTCGCGACCAGCCATGCCGATTGCGCCGAGCGATTCCGGTTCATCCGTTTCGCCGTCGCCGAGGAAGGCCCAGACCTTGCGGCCTTCGGTCTTCGCAATGCCGCGCGCCTGCAGGTACTTCATGAAACGCGCCTGATAGATCGCCATGATCGGGCCGAGGCCCATCGAGACGGTCGGGAATTGCCAGAAGTCCGGCATCAGCCACGGGTGCGGGTACGACGAGATGCCCTCACCGCCCACTTCCTGACGGAAGTTGTCGAGCTGGTTCTCGGTCAGACGGCCGAGCAGGAACGCGCGCGAGTACACGCCCGGCGACGAATGGCCCTGCACGAACACGAGGTCACCGCCATGTTCAGCGGACGGTGCGTGCCAGAAATGGTTGTAGCCGACGTCGTACAGCGTGGCGGCCGACGCGAACGAAGCGATGTGGCCGCCGACGTTCGTATCCTTGCCCGCGCGCAGCACCATGGCGATGGCGTTCCAGCGCGTGTACGAGCGAATCCGGTGTTCGAGGTCCTGGTCGCCGGGAATCGGCGCCTGACGCGACACGGGAATCGTATTGATGTAGGGGGTGTTTGCAGAGAACGGGAGATGTTCGCCGTGTACACGGGCGAATTCGATCTGTTTCTCGATCAGGTAGTGAGCGCGATCGGGGCCCACAGCAGAAATCACGCCATCCAGCGCTTCCAGCCATTCGCCGGTTTCCTGGGGATCGTCGTCTTTTTCGGCAGCGACATATTTCATGACTTCGTCGGGTACAGCGGACATGCTCGTCTCCTGGATATAGAGGAACGCTCTTTGAACAGACGACGCGGACGAAGCACGGCCGCGGCAGCTTCGGCCGATTGTAAAAGGGGTCCCGACGTCTGCGCAACAAAAATTTCGAATCACGAGATTGATTCTCATAATGCGGAAAATTGTTGCGGCGCAACCTGATTTGACTGCCGATCGACCGATACGTCGGCTAGTTTGCGCCGAATAACGGTTCTTTCAGCGCTTTTTTGCGCCATTTGCTAGTGACCCGCTGCGCTACAATGCCACGCATGTTGACCGAACGGCTTTTCGCTCGCTCGGCGCGCACCGCTGGTTCGCCGGCGGATTCGACGCCGTCCTCCCGCTGGCACCACGGACCGTGGTGGTCGAACTCCTATTTGCTCACGCCGCTGCTGTCGATCCTGGTTTTCCTGGTCGTCATGAGCCTGATTCTGTGGAGCCTGAACCGGCGCGAACAACAGCAGCAGGAAGACACGCTCTACCGCAATGTCGCGTGGGCGCAGCAGCAGATCCGCCTGTCCATGACGGGCGCGCAGGAACAGATTCAGGCCCTCGCCCGCGATCTCGTCGCCGGCCACGCCGATCCGCATTCATTCCAGGTGTCCACCACGGACATCATGCAGGGGCATCCCGAGATCCTCTACATGAACTGGTACACGAGCCTGCAGCAACCGCGCTGGCCCAATACCGCACTCCCCGTGTTCGGCCAGCGGCTTGCCAAGCCGAACGACGCACAGATGGACGAGGCCGTCAAAGCCGCCTTCAACGAGGCGCGCAATACGCGCCGCCAGGTGTACTCGCCCCTGATCTACGACGACCTCGGCAACGGCTACATCACGCTGCAGACGCCGGTCTACCGCGACCGCGACTTCCTCGGCACGATTGCCGCCGTGTTTTCGGTGGAAGGCATCCTGAAGCACGACATTCCGCCCGAGTTGTCGGCGAAATACAAAATCTCGATCATCGACGTGAACAACCGCGAGTTGACTACCACGTCGACCCGCCCGCGCCTGCCGCGCGACATGTTCTACGATCTGCCGCTCGACCCGCCGGGCCAGGGCGTCTCGGTACGCGTCTACGCGTTCCCGCAGATGACCAACTTCACCAACAACACGCTGGTCTGGCTGGTGGCCGGCCTGTCGTGCTTCGTGTTGTGGAGTCTGTGGAGCTTGTGGAAACACACGCGGCAACGCTTCGAGGCGCAGCAGGCGCTCTACGCCGAAGCGTTCTTTCGCCGCGCAATGGAAAACTCGGTGCTGATCGGCATGCGGGTACTCGACATGCACGGGCGCATCACCCACGTCAATCCGGCCTTTTGCCGCATGACCGGCTGGGACGAAAGCGATCTGGTCGGCAAGAACGCGCCGTTCGCTTACTGGCCGCGTGACGCCTACCCTGAGATGCAACGCCAGCTCGACATGACGCTGCGCGGCAAAGCCCCCTCTTCGGGCTTCGAATTGCGGGTGCGCCGCAAGGACGGTTCGCTGTTCCATGCACGCCTCTATGTGTCGCCGCTGATCGACAGCTCGGGCCGCCAGACCGGCTGGATGTCGTCGATGACCGACATTACCGAACCAAAGCGCGCGCGCGAAGAGCTCGCCGCCGCGCACGAGCGTTTCACAACCGTGCTCGAAAGTCTCGACGCCGCCGTCTCCGTGCTGGCCGCTGACGAAGCCGAACTGCTGTTCGCCAACCGCTATTACCGCCACCTGTTCGGCATTCGCCCGGACGGCCATCTTGAATTGGCAGGCGGCGGGTTCGATAGCGCACAGGCGTCGTCCGATTCGATCGATATGGTGGATGCCTACGCGGGTCTGCCGGCCGCCGCGTTGACCGAAAGCACCGCCGACGCGCAGGAAGTCTACGTGCAAAGCATCCAGAAGTGGTTCGAAGTGCGCCGCCAGTACATCCAGTGGGTGGACGGCCACCTTGCGCAGATGCAGATCGCGACCGACATCACCACCCGCAAGCAGGCCCAGGAACTCTCGCGTCAGCAGGATGAGAAGCTGCAGTTCACCAGCCGCCTGATGACGATGGGCGAAATGGCCTCGTCGCTCGCGCACGAACTGAATCAGCCGCTCGCCGCGATCAATAACTATTGCTCAGGAACCGTAGCACTGGTTAAATCCGGTCGGACGACGCCTGACAATCTGCTGCCCGTGCTTGAGAAAACCGCCCAACAGGCGGTGCGGGCTGGCATGATCATCAAGCGCATTCGCGAGTTCGTAAAACGCAGCGAGCCGAAACGGCAGGCTACGCGCGTGGCCGATATCGTCGCCGATGCAGTAGGGCTCGCCGAACTCGAAGCGCGCAAGCGCAAGATTCGCATCGTGACCGATCTGCGCTCGCGCCTACCGGTGATTTACGTCGACCCGGTGCTGATCGAGCAGGTGCTGGTCAACCTGCTGAAGAACGGCGTCGAGGCCATGCACGATGCGCGCCCGAATGCGGTCGACCCCGTGATTCGCGTCGTCGTGCGACTGGAGAGCGGGTTTGTCTGCATCAGCGTCGTCGACCAGGGACCGGGTGTCGACGAAGCGACGGCCGAGCGTCTGTTTGAACCGTTTTACAGCACCAAGTCCGATGGTATGGGCATGGGGCTGAACATTTGCCGTTCGATTATCGAATCGCACCGCGGCCGTCTGTGGGTAGTCAACAACGTCGAATCTGACGGCCACATCACAGGCGCCACGTTCCATTGCAGTCTGCCTATTGGAGAGCCTGACGGCCCGAGCAACGGCGGGTCAGAGGCGCCGACACCACAAACCGTTACGGGAGAGCTATGAACAGCCCAGTCACCACACAGGAAACTGTCTTTGTCGTCGACGACGACGAGGCCGTGCGAGATTCGCTGCGCTGGCTGCTGGAGGCGAACGGCTACCGCGTGCAATGCTTCTCCAGCGCCGAGCAGTTTATCGACGCATGGCAGCCGCATACGCATCCGGGCCAGATCGCTTGTCTGATTCTCGATGTGCGGATGTCCGGCATGAGCGGGCTCGAGTTGCAGGAACGCCTGATCGCCGACAACGCGTCGCTGCCGATCATCTTCGTGACGGGCCACGGCGACGTGCCAATGGCTGTGTCGACGATGAAAAAAGGCGCCATGGACTTCATCGAAAAACCGTTCGACGAAGCCGAACTGCGCAAGCTGGTCGAGCGCATGCTCGACAAGGCGCGCAGCGAAAGCACCAGCGTGCAGCAGCAACGCGCTGCGGCAGAACGTCTCGGCAAGCTGACCGCGCGTGAGCATCAGGTGCTCGAGCGCATCATCGCCGGCCGCCTGAACAAACAGATCGCCGACGACCTCGGCATCAGCATCAAGACGGTTGAAGCGCACCGCGCGAACATCATGGAAAAGCTCAACGTCAACACGGTCGCCGATCTGCTGCGACTGGCGCTGTCGAACAAGCCGCAACCGGCGCAATAAACATAACGACCGCGGCGCAGCCCGCGGGTCGCTATTGCGGTTCAACGGCCGGACTGTCGACTAGTCCGGCTTGCTCCATCCCTCCCCTCTCCCGCTTCGCAACAGCGACGCGCGGCATAGCTCGACGCGCGCGCACCCTCATCCGCTAATCATTACGCATTACTCAGCAAACGCTTACGCTGCGCAGCAATAACTTCTTTCCTCCGACAAGATTGACAAGCTTCACTGCGCCCCTTAATTTATAAAGAACTCCTTAGCAGGAATCTTTGATGCCCGATGAACACAGGACAAGTGTGCTGTCGTTGTCGTATGCGGCGTCGCCATATGGCGCAAATCAGTTAAAGCGGTGCGGCCGCATTGCTGACGCATCAGTCATATCGAACGGTTCAAGCGAAGCTGAGCCGACCCTTACTCGCTTTATTCGCCTTATTCGCCGCCTTCTCCATTCCATCGCGCGAAAGCAACGCAACATGCGCTGCGCATCGATCTCGCGCGTCTAACGCAGCCGGGAGGATTTCATCGTGAAACGATCCGGAACACACCGTTCGCGTGTGTTGCTTGTTTGCGCCGCACTCGCGGGCGCGCCACTCTTCGTCGGTCTGGTCACGCCGGGCGCGGTCTATGCGCAAAGCGCCGCGAAGCTGTCGAACCAGCAACTCGATTCGCTGACCGCGCCCATCGCGCTCTATCCCGACGCGCTGCTTGCGCAGGTGCTGATGGCCGCCACCTTCCCACAAGACGTGCAAGCCGCGGCCGCATGGTCGAAAGCAAACTCGAAATTGCAAGGCGACGACGCCGTCAAAGCGGTCGCGTCCGAGCCCTGGGACCCGAGCGTGCAATCACTCGTCGCCTTCCCGCAGGTCCTCGCGACGATGGCGTCGAAACCCGATTGGGTCTCGCAACTCGGCACGGCCTTTCTTGGCCAGTCGAATGACGTGATGGACTCCGTGCAACGCCTGCGCAAACAGGCGCAAGCGGCGGGCAATCTGAAGACGAGCTCGCAACAAAAGGTCGTGGTAGAGCAAAGCACGATTCAGATCGTGCCGGCCAATCCACAAGTGGTCTACGTACCTACCTATAACCCGACTGTGGTCTACGGCACATGGCCCTATCCCGCCTACCCGCCCGTGTATGTGCCACCGCCGCCCGGTTATGCAATCGCAAGCGGTTTGGCGGCCGGCCTTGCGTTCGGCGCCGGTGTCGCGGTTGCCAATTCGCTGTGGGGTGGCTTCAACTGGAACACGCACGACGTCAACATCAACGTGAACCGGTACAACAACATCAATGTGAACAACCGGCTCAACGTGAATAGCAACACGACGAACTGGAACCGCAACACCAACGTCAATCGCAACGTCAACAACGCGAACATCAACCGCAACGTCAACAACAACCTCGGCGGCGCACAGCGCGATGCCTATCGCGGCCGTGACGACGCCGCCCGCGCCCAGGCGCAGCAGACCTTGCAGAACCGAACCGGCCAGAACCTGAGCGGCAATGCGAGCCAGCGCGTGCAAGGGATTCACCAGGGCGGCACGCAGAACGCCGATTTGCAGAACCGCGCACAGAATGCCAATCGCGATAACGCGTTGCGCGGCGCCGGTGACGGCAATGCCGCGCGGCAGGATACGCAACGCGGCGAGGCGAGCCGCAACGCTGCGGCGAACCGCTCCGGCGGCGGCCTCGGTGCCAACGGTGGCGGTCAGCAGCGCACGAGCGGCGGCCTCGGTGCAAACGGCGGTGGCGTCCAGCGCGGCGGCGGTGGCAACTTCGGCGGCGGCGGTGGTGGCGGCAGACTGGGCGGTGGCGGCGGCGGTGAGCGTCACCTCGGCCGCAACCGTTGAACGATCAAGAGGAGTCTCTGATGATTCGCTTATTCCCACGCGGCGCCTTGCGCGCCCACGTTCTGACACTCGCCGTCGCCCTCGGCACGACCGGCACCCTGCTGGTTGCGCCGGTACTTCTGCTCGGCACGACCGCCGCGCACGCCCAGGCGGTCTATCCCACTGCCGACGACGCTGCCAATGCGTTCGTCGACGCCTTGGCCCGCAACGACGAAGGTGCGCTCAAACACGTGCTCGGCAACGATTTTCATCGCTACATTCCCTCCGAGGGAATCGGCGAGGACGACATCTACCAGTTCCTCGGCGCATGGTCGAAGGGGCATCAGATCATCGAGGACCCAGCGAAGAGCAAGGGTCGCGCAACCGCGCATCTGGCAGTCGGCGACAGTGGCTGGACCTTGCCGATCCCGCTCGTGCAGGCTGGCAAGGGTTGGCGTTTCGATCCGCCCGCCGCGCAGGACGAGATGCTGACACGCAGGATCGGCCGCAACGAACACGCGGCGATCCTGACCTCGCTCGCCTACCTCGACGCGCAAAACGATTATCACAACCTGACCCAGCACTACGCACAACGCTTCGTCAGTACGCAGGGCCAGCATGACGGCCTGTACTGGGCGACGGCGCCCGGCGAAACGGAAAGCCCGCTCGGACCGCTTGCCGCCACCATGCCCAACGGCACCTTGCCGAAAGAGGCCTACCACGGCTACCACTACCGGATCCTGACGGCACAAGGTGCGCACGCGAAGGGGGGCGCGCAGAACTACGTCGAGAACGGCGTGCTGACCAAAGGATTCGGCCTGATCGCCTCGCCGGCCGAGTACGGCAAGACCGGCGTGATGAGCTTTATCGTCAATCAGGACGGTCAGGTCTATCAGAAGAACCTTGGGCCGCAATCCGCGCGTGCCGCGGCCGCCATTAAATCGTTCGACCCGGACGATAGCTGGCAGGCCGTGCAGGAGTAGCGGGAGAAGTCGCTCGACGGTTGGAGGCATCGCGGATTCCGGCGCGCCCGCGCACCCGGAATCCGTGCATGGCACGGCAAGCCGGGCCGGTATAATGACGGACTTTGCAGCGCTGCTTATCCCTGATTCGCGCCGCGCGCTTTTCATGTGCCGACCCGTTTTCGGTGAAAAGCGCCATCGCACGTGCCCCGCACGCGCGCCTGTGCCCTGCTCCGCTTTCCAAACCGCCCTTCTCGACCGACCATGACAGCCAAACTGATCGACGGCCTAGCCCTTTCCAAGACCCTGCGCGCCGACGTCGCCACGCGCGCCGCCGCCCTCACTGCCCGCGGGCATCAGCCGGGCCTCGCCGTGGTGCTGGTCGGCGACAATCCAGCCAGCGAAGTCTATGTGCGCAACAAGGTCAAGGCGTGCAATGACAACGGCCTAGGTTCGTCGTTCGACCGCTATCCGGCCGATCTGCCGGAAGCCGATCTGCTGGCGCGCATCGACGAGCTGAATCAAGATCCGCGCATCCACGGCATTCTGGTGCAACTGCCGCTGCCGCCGCATATCGACAGTCACAAGGTGATCGAGGCGATCGCCCCGGAAAAGGACGTCGACGGTTTTCACGTCGCCAATGCCGGTGCGCTGATGACCGGCCGGCCGCTGTTCCGCCCGTGCACGCCCTACGGCGTGATGAAAATGCTGGCGGCCTACGAGATTCCGCTGCAAGGCGCGAACGCGGTGGTGATCGGCCGCTCGAACATCGTCGGTAAGCCGATGGCGCTGCTGCTGCTCGAAGCGGGCGCTACCGTCACGATCTGCCATAGCAAGACGCGCGATCTGGCTGCCCATACCCGCAACGCCGACGTAGTGGTCGCCGCCACGGGCCTGCGCAACATTCTCACGGCAGACATGGTGAAACCGGGTGCGACTGTGATCGACGTCGGCATGAATCGTGACGAAGCCGGCAAGCTGTGCGGCGATGTGGATTTCGCGGGTGTCAAGGAAGTGGCCGGCTACATCACGCCGGTGCCGGGCGGCGTCGGTCCGATGACCATTACGATGCTGCTCGTCAACACGATCGAAGCCGCCGAGCGCGAAGCGGCGGCGAAGGCGTAAAGCCGAGGACTCATGCCGGCGAAATGATTTCGCCGGCATGGCATGTAAACCGTCAAACCCCGGCGTCAAACCAGGGTAACAAGCGCCGGTTGCAGACATCGGCGCCAAACAGGACACTCACCGCGTCGCTATCCCAGCGCCAAGCGTCGTTGACCGGCGCGCAAGACGCCCGCGGCACCACCTCAGCACCGGCCTCTCCACGAAGTGCCACGACAGTGCCGCGCACAGCAGGATGAACGGTGCCGCGATCAGTACCGCCGTCACATGGCTCAACTGCGGCGCGATATTCGCGACGCATTGCTGCACCATGAAGCCGTACAGATAAATCCCATACGAGTAATCGTGGCGCGGCACGAAACGCCGCAAGAGCGGCGTCGCGCCTACCCACAGCACGCCGTAAGCAAAAGCCAGATAAAACAACGCTTGAGCGCCGGCCGTGTCGCGGAACACCAGAAACACCATCACCAGCGCGAGCGCGGTCAGGCCATTGATGTCAATCCTTTCGCGCCAGCCGTACAGCAGCATCCCAAGCATGAAAAACGGTTCCGGCCAGAACGAATAGCCGCCGGGCGTTTCGCTGAAATCACGCAGGCCGATCTGCAGATGCGGCAGATGCACGCGCAAAACGAACGCGGCGCAGCCGAGCGCCGCCGCCAGCGCCGCGCCCCGCGCGCTGGACAGCAACCCCAGCATGCCGGTCACCATCACGATGAGATAGCAGCGCACTTCGATCGGCAACGTCCACAGCGGCGCGCAGACGTCGACGGGAAAGCGATTGTGCTCGAATACACCGGGCACCACCCAGCCGGTTTTCAGCACGATGATGGAAAAGTTGTCGAGATTGGCCCACGTCACGCCCGAGGCGAAATAGTCGCGCAACGGCAGTGTCGTAAACAGCGGCCCGACAATGAAGATCGTCACCAGCGTGCCGCCCGCCACTGCCGGCCACAGGCGCGCAATGCGCAACACGACGAAACGCGGCACCGAGCGTTGCCGGTCGAAACTGGCAGTCACCAGCATGCCGCTCAGCAGAAAAAACGCATAGACGCCGAGTGCGCCGAAACCGTCGAAGCCGAGCGCGTTCTGGACCCAATCCGTGGTGCCGTCGGGCGCCTGTATCAGATACGAATGACCATACACCACGGCGATGGCGGCAAGGAGCCGCACGAGATCGAAGTTGTTGCCGTTGCGCGATAGAGCGTCCGAAAGCGGGTTCATCGATTCCTCTTACAGAAAGCGTCACTAACGGGTGCCGACGCGCCAGAATGCGGCATGGCAGCAATTTGCACCGTTCGCTTTCGCACAGAGCGCCATAGCGCAGCGGCGCGGCGGGCTCAGCGAATCGGGTGCAACCGGTGGCGCATGTATTGCGGCCACCGGAACTGCGTGTGGCACCCGCTCCTCCGGGCACAGTCGCGCGACATCTGATAATTTGTCTACCGACGGATTGGAATCGGCGCGCCCTGCCCCAATAATGTCCCTATGGAGTGTCATTGGGGCGTCATCGCGCGCCCGTCGATGCACCGATTACCCGTTCACCCGCGTCAGACAGGAAGCCTTATGTCCACTACCCCCTCGAAGCACGACAATCCGCTCCTCGATTTCTCCGACCTGCCGCGCTTTGGCGAAATCCGCCCCGAACACGTCACCCCCGCCCTCGATATCCTGCTCGCCGATGCGGCCGCCGCCGTCGAGCGCGCCGCCCAGCCCATCACGCCCGCTTCGTGGGCTGATGTGGTCGAGCCGGTCGAACGCGCGACCGAGCCGCTGTCGCGCGCCTGGGGCGTGGTCGGCCATCTGAACGCCGTGGCGGACACGCCGGAACTTCGCGCCGTGTACGGCGAGAACCTGCCGCGCGTCACGGAGTTCTGGTCGAGCGTCGGCCAGAATCTCGCCCTCTATGAGAAGTACAAGGCGCTTTACGCCAGCAGCGATTTTTCCTCGCTGACTGGCGAGCGCAAGAAAATCCTCGGTAATGCGCTGCGCGATTTCCGCCTGTCGGGCGCGGAATTGCCGGAAGACCAGAAGCCGCATTTCGCCGAATTGCAGGAAAAGCAGGCGGGATTGTCGAAAGCATTTTCGGATCACGTGCTCGACGCAACGAACGCGTACGCCTATCTCGTCGAAGCGGGCGATGAAGCGCAACTGGCCGGCCTGCCCGAAGACGTGATCGAAGCCGCGAAGGAAGCAGCCGAACGCGAAGGCAAGACCGGCTACAAATTCACGCTGCATTTCCCGTCGTATTTTCCGATCATGCAGTACTCGGAAAATCGCGCGATGCGCGAAACGATATACCGCGCCTATGTGACGCGCGCGTCGGAACTCGGTCCGCAATATGGCAACGGCAAGCCGGAATGGGACAACACGGCCGTGCTCGCCGATCAGTTGAAGCTGCGCGCCGAAGAAGCGCACATGCTCGGCTACAACAACTTCGCCGAAGTCTCGCTCGCGCCGAAGATGGCCGAGTCGCCGGCGCAAGTCATGGCCTTCCTCGAAGACCTCGCCACGCGTGCGCGCCCGCACGCTGAACAGGACTGGAAGGAACTGCGCGAATTTGCAGCGAACGAACTCGGCATGGCTGAGCTGCAACCGTGGGACATGACGTTTGCCGCTGAACGTCTGCGTCAGAAGCGCTATTCATTCTCCGAGAACGAAGTCAAACAGTACTTCCCGGAAGACATCGTCTTCAAGGGCCTCTTCAAGGTCACCGAAACGCTGTTCGGCGTGCGCATCCGTCGCGACGAAGCAACCGTGTGGCACCCGGACGTGCGCTTTTTCCGCGTCGAGAATCAGGACGGCGGCCTCGTCGCGCAGTTCTATCTCGACCTGTATGCGCGCGAAGGCAAACGCGGCGGCGCATGGATGGACGATGCACGTGGCCGTCACAAGCACACGCACGGCAGTGTGCAAACGCCGGTGGCGTATCTGACCTGCAACTTCTCGGCGCCGGTCGGCGGCAAGCCCGCCTGCTTCACGCATGATGAAGTGATCACGCTGTTCCACGAGTTCGGCCACGGTCTGCACCATATGCTCACGCGTGTTGATGAACTGGGCGTGTCGGGTATCAACGGCGTCGAGTGGGACGCGGTTGAATTGCCGTCGCAATTCATGGAGAACTTTTGCTGGGAGTGGGACGTGTTGAGCGACATGACCTCGCACGTCGACACCGCCAAGCCACTGCCGCGTGATCTGTTCGACAAGATGCTCGCCGCGAAGAATTTCCAGAGCGGTCTCGGCACGCTGCGCCAGATCGTGTTCTCAATGTTCGACATGCAACTGCATACCGGTTTCGATGCGTCCGGCACGAAGAACGCCACCGAACTCGCGAGCGAGATCAACGAGCGTTTCCACGTGGTGCCGCAAGCTTCGTTCTCGCGTTGGCCGAATACGTTCAGCCATATTTTCGCGGGCGGTTATGCAGCAGGCTACTACAGCTACAAGTGGGCTGAAGTGCTGTCCGCCGATGCGTATGCCGCGTTCGAAGAAGCCGCACAAGCCGCGAGCGGCAGCGTGCTCGATCAGGCAACCGGCATGCGCTATCGCAAGGAGATTCTGGAAGTCGGCGGCAGCCGTCCCGCGATGGAGTCGTTCAAGGCGTTCCGCGGTCGCGAGCCGAGTATCGATGCGCTGCTGCGCCACAATGGCATGACGCCTGCCGCGACGCATTGAATCTTGCGTTGAAGCATTCGGCGGCGTTGTAGATAAACGCCGACGTCGACAAAAAGCCGGTGATTGAACTGCACCCCGCATCGTTGGACGGGTGTCCAACGATGCGGGGTGTTTTTTCATGAGCAGGCACCGGCATTTTCCATTCGCGTGTGTGTCGCGAGCGGTGCGCGGCGGCTAACCGCGATGCAGTTTGAAATCCACCTCGGCAGGACGCCCTTCCAGCGACAACGCCGCGCGCGCAGCAGGCGCACGGCTCACCACCTTGCCGCGACTCACCACCGCGAGCCGAGCGGCGCGCAAACGGATCGCTTCGACCGGATCTCGTGCGTCGAGCAGCACGAGATTGGCAGCACTTCCCGGCGCGACGCCGTAGCCTTCCAGCCCGAGAATACGCGCGGCATTCACCGTGACCGCGTCGAAACACGCATGCATACCGTCGACGCCCGTCATCTGCGCGACGTGCAAACCCATGTGCGCGACCTCGAGCATGTCACCCGAACCGAGGCTGTACCACGGGTCCATCACGCAGTCGTGGCCGAACGCAACGTTGATGCCTGCCGCCATCATCTCCGGCACGCGTGTCATGCCGCGCCGTTTCGGATAAGTGTCGCTGCGGCCCTGCAGCGTGATGTTGATCAGCGGATTGGCGATCGCCGCGACGCCTGACTCGCGCATCAGCGGCAAGAGCTTGCTGACGTAGTAGTTGTCCATTGAATGCATCGAGCTCAGGTGCGAACCGGTAACGCGCCCATGCAGGCCGAGCCGGTGCGTTTCGGCTGCGAGCGTTTCGATATGGCGCGACATCGGATCGTCCGATTCGTCGCAATGCATGTCGACGCGCAAGCCCTGCTCCGCCGCGAACTCGCACAACATGCGCACGGACTGTGCGCCGTCGGCCATCGTACGTTCGAAATGTGGAATCCCACCGACCACGTCGACGCCCATCGCAATCGCCCGCTTGAGATTCTCGAATGCGCCGACGCTGCGCAAGACGCCGTCCTGCGGAAACGCGACCAGTTGCAGGTCGAGATAAGGCGCGACGCGACGCTTCACTTCGAGCAGCGCCTCGACCGCGAGCAAACGTGGGTCGCACACATCCACGTGGCTACGAATCGCCAACAGACCGCGCGCGACAGCCCAGTCGCAGTACTGCAGCGCGCGCTCGATCAGCGCCTCCTGCGTGAGGTCCGGCTTCAGTTCGCCCCACAGCGCGATGCCTTCCAGCAAGGTACCCGACGCGTTCACGCGCGGCAGACCGTACGACAGCGTCGCGTCCATATGGAAATGCGGATCGACAAATGGCGGCGTGACGAGCGAACCGGCGGCGTCGATTTCTTCGTGCGCGCTCGCGGCCAGACTCGGTTCGACGGCGACGATGCGGCCCGCTTCGATGCCGATGTCGACCGGCCGCTTGTGCTGCGGTGCGGCGCTCGGCGGCAGCATCGCGCGGCGGATAATCAGATCCATGATTCGCTCCTGTTGACCGCTCTTTGACTGATTGCGATTCTATCGGCGTCAGAAAGTGTGTGCCGACGTTTTAGCAGGACGCCGTACCGGCAGGCGGAGAGGAATGCGTACCGGCTACGGATGACGACGCCCGCCTATACTCGACTTTCCACACGTTCGATGACTGGCGTTCGACACGCAACGGCCTGCATCATCCACCCACGGAGCAAGACCATGAAAACCATCGGCGTGATCGGCGGAATGAGTTGGGAGTCGTCCACCGAGTACTACAGGCTCCTGAACCGCCACGCCAAGGCGCGTCTCGGCGGCCACCACAACGCCCGCAGCCTGATGCTGACGGTCGATTTCGCGCCGATCGAGGCCAACCAGCGCGCCGGCAACTGGACCGCGCTCGGCAATCAGCTGGCCGACGCCGCGCGCCAACTCGAACGAGGCGGCGCCGACCTGGTGATACTGGCGACCAACACCATGCATCGCGTGTATGAATCGATCGAACAGGCGATCGACGTGCCCTTCCTGCACATCGCCGATCCGACCGGCAACTCGCTGCGCGCCGCAGGAATCGCGCGGGTGGGCTTGCTAGGTACACGCTATACGATGGAGCAGACGTTTTACACGGGGCGCTTACGCGAACGCTACGACCTCGAGACACTGATCCCCGATGAAGCCGAACGCGCGGATGTGCACCGCATCATCTACGACGAACTGTGCCACGGCAACGTGAATGACGCCTCGCGTGCGGTGTATCAACGTGTGATCGAAGGACTGGCCGCGCGGGGTGCGCAGGCGGTGATTCTCGGCTGTACGGAAATCACCTTGCTGATCAAGCCGGAAGATTCGGCGTTACCCGTGTTCGACACGACCGCATTGCATGCGCAAGCGGCGGTGGACTGGGCGATCGAGTCGGCGTGAATGCAAACGCGTGTGGCGCATGCAGGCTTGAGAGCGGACGCCAGAAGTTAAAAAGCCCGCGTAGCTTGCGCTAGCGGGCTTTCAACAATGCTTGGTTGCGGGGGTAGGATTTGAACCTACGACCTTCGGGTTATGAGCCCGACGAGCTGCCAGACTGCTCCACCCCGCGTCAGAGAAAAAGAGTATATAGGGTGACTCGCGAGACGTCAAACAATCGGACGAAATAATTTCAGATGAGGTGCCTGTCGCGGGTCGCACACGTGCAGCAAGTGAATGCGGCACATGATCAGACGACTCAGAGATCCTCGACCGTCGCGCCTTCCACTTTGCCGTCGATGATGTCCGCGCCGTACTGGCTCGCGCTGCGTTTCGCCACGCCGAAATCGGAGAACGTGGATGCCAGCACGAGACGAAATACGCGGCTTGCCTTCGAGCCGCTGATCGCGCCCGGCCGGCACACGCGTACTGCGACGTCGTAACCTTCGGCATGACGCTTGTGACCGTCGAACTTGTCGAACTGCCGCGAAAACACCAGCGGATGCACTTCGAAGTCCTTATAAAGGGCTGGATAAAGTTGGGCCATGATGCGTTCCCGATGCGCGTAAATGTGATCCCACTATACGCCGTGGCATGACGGCATCGGGCTTTTATTTTTGACGGCCGCCGCGGCAATTTTCACCGTCGCTCGTCTCGCGCGATAAGATGCGGGACTGTCGGAATCGACCCGATCCTGCCAATCCGAATCTGGGTCGCCTGACGGATCGTCGCTGAAGCAAAAATAAAGCGGAACGCGGGGTCAGCGCCCCACAAAGCCTTGCCCAGCAAGAATGTGAGAACTTTATGAAAATCGCCACCTGGAACGTCAACTCCCTCAAAGTCCGCCTGCAACACGTCATCGACTGGCTCGAAACCAGCCACGCGGACGTACTGTGCCTGCAGGAATTGAAGCTGACCGACGACAAATTCCCCCGCGCCGAACTCGAAGCAAAAGGCTACCGAAGCTGGTTCGCGGGCCAGAAGACCTATAACGGCGTCGGCATCCTGGTGCGCGAAGGCCTGAACGTCGACGAAAGCAGCATCGTGCGCAATATCCCCGGCTTCGAAGACCCCCAGCAACGCGTGATCGCCGCGACCGTCGAGGGCGTACGCATCATCTGCGCATACTTCCCGAACGGCCAGGCGCCGGGCACCGACAAATTCGCCTACAAGCTGCGCTGGCTCGCCGCCCTGCACGACTGGATCGCGAGCGAAATGGCGCTGCATCCGAAACTCGCGCTGCTCGGCGACTACAACATCGCGCCGGAAGATCGCGACGTGCACGATCCGAAAGCGTGGGAAGGCCAGAATCTGGTGTCGCCCGAAGAGCGCGCCGAGTTCGTGCGGCTGGTCGAACTCGGTCTCGTCGATGCGTTCCGCCAATTCGAGCAGCCGGAGAAGATCTACTCATGGTGGGACTATCGGATGATGGCGTTCCGCCGCAACGCGGGGCTGCGTATCGACCACATTCTGCTGTCGAAAGCGCTGGCCGAAGCGTGCTCGTCCTGCGATGTCGACAAGGTGCCGCGCAAGTGGGAGCAGCCGTCAGACCACGCGCCGGTCGTCGCGCAGATCGGCTGAACAGGCCGCGAACGAAACCTACGCTGCCCCGCTCAAACAGCGCCACAAAAACTCGAACACCATCGCATCATGCTCGGCCTGCTCCAGCTCATCGGAGCCGCCGTGCCCTCCTTCCGTGTTCTCCCGATACCAGACCCTTTCTGCGCCCAGCGCCTGCATGCGCGCGGCCATCTTGCGCGCGTGTCCCGGGTGCACACGGTCGTCGGCAGTCGACGTGGTGAATAGCACGGGCGGATACGCCACGTCCGCGTTCACGCGGTGATAGGGTGAATAAGCGGCCAGCACGCGTGCTTCCTCGGGCTCGTCCGGATCGCCGTATTCATCGATCCATGACGCGCCTGCGTGCAAGAGGTGATAGCGGCTCATGTCGAGCAGCGGCACCTCGCACACCACGGCGCCGAACAACTCGGGACGCTGCACCATGCACGCCGCGACTAGCAGGCCGCCATTACTGCCGCCCTGAATGCCGAGTTGCGCGGCGCTGGTTACGCCTGTGCTGATGAGCGCCTCGGCCACCGCGATGAAATCGTCGAACGAGCGTTGCCGATGCTCACCCTGCGCCGCCGTATGCCACTGCGTGCCAAACTCGCCGCCGCCGCGTATATGCGCCACCACGTACACACCGCCCCGCTCCAGCCAGCCGATACCCGGCCCGGTCAGATAGCTTGGCAGCAACGGAATCGCGAAACCGCCGTAACCGTTGAGCAGGCATGGGCGCGTTTGCTCGTGCGTCTGCGCCGTCTGCTCTTGCATAGCGTGTTGCGCTACCCGCGGTCCGATCACGGTGTACGGCACCCGCGCGCCGTCCGCGGACACCGCGTGCCCACGCGTCACCGCGAACGGCGTCGCATCGAACTGAGTCGGCCAGCGGTCGAGCAACGTCCAATCGGTCAGGTCGTTCTGGGCAAGATCGGTGAGCCAGTACGCAGGCGGCTGCAAATAGTCGTCGGTATCGACGAACACTTCGTCGTTCAGCGTCGGCTCGATCGGTGAGACGTCGGCTTGCACATCGTCACGTGACGGAAAGAGGCGTTGATGCCAGTGCCAGGTTTGATCGGCCACTTGCGACGGGATCCACAGCGAAGTCCTGCTCTGTACGTCTTCCAGGTACGACACGATCAGGTGATTGCGCGTGTGTGTCCACTCGCAGGCGGAGGTTTGCGACGTCGGCGTGAAGAGCGGCGTCACGTCACGCTCGCCACGCAAGAACGCGGTTTCGCGGATCGCCAGCAACGCGCCGCCCAGATAGCGCACGCCATTGCAGTCCCAATCGAGGCGCGGCTCGAGCAGCAGCCAGCCTTGCCAGCCGCCGACCGCGACATGCGACGGCACGTCGTACCGGTGCCACGCGTCGGCACCGTCTGCAGTGCGGTCGTTGCTATCGAGATAGTACGTCTGCGAATCGAAGAAATCGACGCTGCTCACCACCGTGTGGCGCTGCTCAATCGGATCGTAGTGGGCCTCCACACCGATGTCGCCAAACGCCCCTTTGAAGACGACCGGCGCGTCGGCCAGTGCACTCCCTCGCGTCCAGCGCCGCACTTCGCGTGGATAGCCGGAGCGCGTCAGCGTCTTGCGGCCGTTGTCCCAGCCGACATAAAGCGTGTCCCGATCGATCCACGAAGCCGTGTGCTTGCCGGCCTTAGCAATCACGAAGCCGTCGTCGACAAACCGTTGCGCGTCGATGTCGAACTCGCGTACAACCAGCGCATCCGAGCCGCCCGGCGACAGCGTGACCAGCGCGCGATCGCCATCCGGATAAAGAATGTCGAGTTCGGCGCAGACCCATGGCGTGCCTTCGGCCGCACCGAGCGCGTCGAAGTCGAGCAGGTTCTGCCAGTCAGGTGCGCCACCGCGCCAGGCCGCCCACGTCGTGCGCCGCCAGATGCCTTTGGGATTGCGTTCGTCCTGCCACAGGTCGTAGGCCCATTCTTTCCAGCAATCGGGGATGACCGGGCGCTCGCGCGGCAGATAAGCGTCGGCAAGCCGCTGTTTGAGCGACTCGAATTCCGCACTGCTGCACCACGCGGCGCGCGTGCGGGCGTTCTGCGCTTCGACCCACGCGAGCGCGTCAGGATCGTCGAGTGCTTCGAGCGACAGAAAGGGATCGGGGGAAAGCGGCCAGGAGAAAGTAGCGGGAGAAGCGGGCATCGTCAGCTGTCGAATGAAAACAGCGTTGATTATGCCCTGCGAGAGCCGGAGAGCCTTTGACGCTGCGCGCCGGAGCGGCTGACGATGCTGTCTCTGGGGCTGCCCGCGGGACTGCCCAGGAATCGGCCTAACGGGGCAGCCCGGGTAACAACTGTCGGGGCGGCTGACAAGCCGCCCGGACTGACCGCGCAAACCTCAGGGCTCGAGATTGAGTTCCTGAATCTTGCGCGTAATCGTGTTGCGGCCAATACCGAGTCGCTCCGCCGCCTCGACCTTGCGTCCACGCGTGAAATCCAGCGCCTCGCGAATCACCGCTGCTTCGAAGCGGCGCGCGAGTTCGTCCATGACGTCGGCCGCATTCTCGCGCAACATCCGCGCGACTTCAGTGCGCAAGCCGCCTTCCCAGGCGGCGACGGCGGTCGCGACGGGCATGCCGGCAGTACTGGCCGGATGCGTGGCCGCGCTGATGCCGTTGATCGGCGCGCCGCCGGCGAGCCCGGCTTCACCCGTACCGATCACGCCGTTGCCACCGCCCGCGAGATCGGCCACACCGACTTGCGCGGGACCCAGATCGGGCGGCAGGTCCTTGATCTCGATGGTCTGCGCCGGCGCCATCACTGTGAGCCAGTTGGCGAGATTCTCCAGTTGACGCACGTTGCCCGGAAACGGCAGCGATGCCAGATAAGCGAGCGCCTCTTCCGACACGCGCTTCGGCTCCACGCCCAGATCGCGCGCGCTCTTTTGCAGGAAGTGGCGCGTGAGCAGCGGGATGTCTTCGCTACGCTCGCGCAAGGCCGGCAAACGCAAGCGGATCACATTGAGCCGGTGATACAAGTCCTCGCGGAACAGGCCCTGACGCACGCGCGATTCGAGGTTCTGGTGCGTCGCCGCGATCACGCGCACATTGGCGCGCAACGGATTGTGGCCACCGACGCGATAGAACTGCCCGTCCGATAGCACCCGCAACAGGCGCGTCTGCAGATCGAACGGCATGTCGCCGATTTCATCGAGAAATAGCGTGCCGTTCTCGGCCTGCTCGAAGCGCCCCTGACGCATAGCCTGCGCGCCGGTAAAAGCACCGCGCTCGTGACCGAACAGTTCGGATTCCAACAGATCCTTCGGAATCGCCGCCGTATTCAGCGCGATGAAGGGACCGTTCGCGCGTGGGCTATGTCGGTGCAACGCACGCGCGACGAGTTCCTTCCCGGTGCCTGATTCGCCGGTAATGAGCACGGTGGCCGCGGAATGCGACAGCCGGCCGATCGCGCGAAACATGTCCTGCATCGCCGGCGCCTGGCCGAGCATTTCCGGTGCATCGGCGACGCGGTCGTCCCACGTCTGTTCGCCGCGCATGCTTTCGTCGACCGCGCGACGGATCAGCTCGACCGCCTTGTCGACGTCGAACGGTTTGGCGAGGTATTCGAATGCGCCGCCCTGGAATGCGGCGACCGCGCTGTCCAGGTCCGAGAACGCCGTCATGATGATGACTGGCAGGCCCGGCACCTTGTCACGAACGGTCTGCAGCAATTCGAGGCCGGAGCCGCCAGGCATCCTGATGTCGGACACCAGCACCTGAGGGCTGTCGTGATCGAGCGCGGCCGATGCCTCGCGCACGTTCGCGAAGCTGCGTGTCGCGAAGTTTTCGCGGGCGAGCGCTTTTTCGAGCACCCAGCGAATCGATTGATCGTCGTCTACTATCCAGATCGGCTTCATATAGGTCGTTCAGAAGTCTTGAGAGGCTTGTGGTGTTAGCAGTCGAGCGGCAGCAGAATCTGAAACTCGGTGTGGCCCGGCCGGCTTTCCACTTCGATCAGCCCGTCGTGCTGTTGCACGAAAGTCTGCGCGAGCGTCAGGCCGAGACCGCTGCCGTCCTCGCGCCCCGACACGAGCGGATAGAAAATGCGGTCGCGGATTTCTTCGGGAATGCCTGGCCCGTTGTCAGTGATATGCAAGTCCAGTGCCAGCTTACATAAACGTTTCGACACAGTGATCTTGCGCGCAATTCGAGTGCGCAATTCGATACGCGCATCGCCTTGCGAGATGCGTTCGCGCAATGCTTCGGCGGCGTTGCGCACGATGTTAAGCAGCGCCTGGATCAGTTGCTCCTTGTCGCCGCGCAGGTCCGGCACGCTCACATCGTAATCGCGTTCAATCGTGAGACCGCGCGGAAACTCCGCGAGAATCACCTGGCGCACGCGCTCGCACACTTCATGAATATTCACGTCACCGACGATATGCGGATGACGGTGTGGCTCCAGCAGGCGATCGACCAGCGTTTGCAGCCGGTCCGATTCCTTGATGATGACCTGCGTGTACTCGCGCAACTCGTCGCGCTGACGCTCGCCGAGTTCGAACTCGAGCAGTTGCGCCGCGCCGCGAATCCCGCCGAGCGGATTCTTGATCTCGTGCGCGAGGTTGCGGATCAGTTGTTTGTTGACCGCCGTGAGGTCATTGATGCGCTCCTCGCGGTCGGTGCGGATATGCCGCTCGTTCTCGAACAGTTCGAGCAGCACATAGTCTTGCGCGCTTTCCAGGTGGCCGACGATCGCATGCACATGCAGCGGCTCGTGGCCCGGACGCTCGAGTACGGCGTCCAGATGCGTCGCGTGAAAACGGTGAGCGGCGATCGCCGAAATCGTGGCGAGCAGTTCGTCCGCATTCGAGAAGATGTCCGGCCATGCCATCTGCGTCAATTGCTTGCGCGAGAGCTCCAGCATGGACTCCGCCGACGGGTTCGCAAACACCACGCGCAGCGTGCGTTTCTCCAGCACCAGCACAACCGTCGGCAATGCCTCGAAGCCCGGCAGCAAACCGGAGCCCACCAGCTGAGCGTCTTCCGACAGCGTCTGCTCGTGCCCTTTCCTTGCCTTCATCAGATTCTTCAGAACCATCTTGCAGTCTGGCCGATAGGAGATGGTGATCAATCAGGTGTACCGCTTATTGTCCTGCCCGATGCGCTACTTCATTGCCCCTACGCCGCGAACGCTGCGAATGGACTCATTCGCGCTAACAAAAAAGGGACGGCGCCGCCGTCCCTTCGTGACCGATCGCGAGCGTCGGGCAAAGCGCTTCGCCGTTTGAAGGGCGAAGCGTCATTGCCGCTTACAGCGAGTAGTACATTTCGAATTCGATCGGGTGCACCGACTGACGATAGCGTTGCAGCTCGCCCGTCTTCAGTTCGATGTACGCGTCGAGCATCGAGTCCGTGAACACACCACCGCGCGTCAGGAATTCGCGGTCCGCGTCCAGCGAGTCCAGAGCCTGGTCGAGGCCGGCACACACGGTCGGGATCTTTGCATCCTCTTCCGGCGGCAGGTCGTACAGGTTCTTGTCGGCAGCTTCGCCCGGGTGAATCTTGTTCTGCACGCCATCCAGACCCGCCATCATCAGCGCGGAGAAGCACAGGTACGGATTCGCCATCGGATCCGGGAAACGCGTTTCGATACGGCGGCCCTTCGGGTTCGACACGTGCGGAATGCGGATCGATGCCGAACGGTTGCGAGCCGAGTAAGCCAGCTTCACCGGTGCTTCGAAGTGCGGCACGAGGCGCTTGTACGAGTTCGTCGACGGGTTCGTGATCGCGTTCAGCGCGCGAGCATGCTTGATGATGCCGCCGATGTAGAACAGCGCGAATTCCGACAGACCTGCGTAACCGTTGCCTGCGAACAGGTTCGTGCCGTCTTTCCAGATCGACTGGTGAACGTGCATGCCCGAACCGTTATCGCCGACCACCGGCTTCGGCATGAACGTTGCCGTCTTGCCGTACGTGTGCGCGACGTTGTGGATGATGTACTTCATTTGCTGCAGCCAGTCGGCGCGTTGCACCAGCGTCGAGAACTTCGTGCCGATTTCGTTCTGGCCTTGGCCCGCGACTTCGTGGTGATGCACTTCGACCGGGATGCCGATCTGTTCGAGCAACAGACACATTTCCGAACGGATGTCCTGGAACGTGTCGACCGGAGCGACCGGGAAATAGCCGCCCTTCGTGCCCGGACGGTGGCCGGTGTTGCCGCCTTCGAAGTCCATCGCCGACGACCACGGTGCTTCTTCCGAACCGATCTTGACGAACGTGCCCGACTGGTCCGTGCCCCACTTGACCGAGTCGAAAATGAAGAATTCAGGTTCCGGACCGAAGAAGGCCGTGTCGCCGAGGCCCGTGCTCTTCAGATACGCTTCAGCGCGCTTGGCGAGCGAACGCGGGTCGCGTTCGTAGCCCTTGCCGTCAGCCGGTTCGACGACGTCACAGGTCAGGACAAGGGTCGACTCTTCATAGAACGGGTCGATGAAGGCAGTGTTCGCGTCCGGGATCAGCAACATGTCCGATGCTTCGATGCCCTTCCAGCCGGCAATCGACGAACCGTCAAACGCATGGCCGCTTTCGAACTTGTCTTCATCGAATGCCGACACCGGCACCGAAACGTGTTGCTCTTTGCCGCGCGTGTCGGTGAAACGGAAGTCGACAAACTTGACGTCTTCGTCTTTGACGAGTTGAACGACGTCGGCCACGGATTTACTCATAACCTATCTCCTGATTAACGAATTCGGCGGATTCAGCCGCCGCCCAATCTAGCTGACCCGTCCCGGCGCGTCCACCCCTCTATCGTTGAGGATGAACATAAAAGCCTGCTGGAACAAATCGATCGGCACCAATAAAGCAGCTTCTGTGCCATGTATGCGCCAACCCGGCGCAGAACCACACTGCGCGCGCGTTTGCGGGGAATGGGCGCACCGAACCGCATGCAGCCCCAAAATCTTTACACTGCCTGACGCACCGAATCAGTGCATTCACAAAATCAGCAACGGAAAGCATCTCTATTTTGGTGCATTCACGGGAATATGCACCACTATTGAGCGCGCGTCTCCTTGCTTCGTGCGGACGGGACGCCGCCTCTGAACCGCGTGCGTGTCGCGCGCCGCGCGCTAGAATGTTCATTTGGTCCGACGGAGATTTGCGCTCATGAGCACGCTCGAACAGTTGTACGCCCAGGCGGACAAGCGCCGCACCGAGAACCAGTTGCCGTATGCGGGCGCGGTATCGCCCGCCGAGGCGTTCGAACTGCTGCAACTCGATCCGCGCACGCGTCTCGTCGACGTGCGCACCCGTGCCGAACTCGATTGGGTCGGCCGACCGGTTATCGGCGATGGGCAATACGCCCACGTGGAATGGACGCGCTATCCGGGCGCCGTGCCAAACCAGGAATTCCTTCAGCAACTGAGCCACATCGCCTCGCCCGATACGCCGGTGCTGTTTTTGTGCCGCAGCGCCGCGCGCTCGAAGCTCGCCGCGATTGCCGCTACCCAGGCCGGCTTTACCAAGGCGTATGACCTGCTGGAAGGCTTCGAAGGCGACAAGGACGGCCAGGGGCATCGGAAGACGGTGTCGGGCTGGTGCTTTCGCGGGTTGCCGTGGATCGGCGCCTGATTGTTGATTCGCAGGGGCCCGGGCGATGGGCGAGACAATCAGACGCATCGTCGGCGCTGCATGTGACAGGCCGATGATGCGTTGAGTCTTAACTCAGGCACGTACGCACCTGAAAGAAGTTTGGCATGTGCGGCGGAAACCGCAGCTCAACCGCGCGGTTTAACCGCAGCCGCCTCCGGCTCGACGATATCGCCGCCCAACAGGTGGACACCTTCACGCAGCTTCACAAAAGCCGCCGCCACCGCTTCCGGTTCGCCCTTCACACCGAGATCGATGTGATGCCGCGCATACACGCCGCCGCGCTCCGCATCGCCCACGCTCGGTAGGCTGAACACCCGCACACCCGGAAAATCGTGTTCGATCTTTTCCATCAACGGCGTGAGGCGTGACTCCGGCAGCTCGAACACCAGCAGTGACTTTTCCGCATGCGGCATCGCGTGATGCAGATGCGCGTATTGCGTGTCCAACACCCACTCGATCATCGGCCACGCCATCACCGGAAAGCCCGGCACGAAGTAGTGCTGCTTGATCGAGAAGCCCGGAATCTTGTTGTAGCCGTTTGGAATGATCGATGCGCCCTGCGGATACGTGCCCATATTCAGACGATGCCGGTTCTCGGCCGAATTCAGATCGAGCGGCGTTGCGGAGTTCGCCGGATACATATCGCGGATACGCTCCTGAATCAGGTTCGCGGCCTCCGGATGCAGTTCGAGCGGCACGCCGAGCGCGGCTGCCGCGCACTGGCGGGTGTGGTCGTCCGGGGTGGCGCCGATGCCGCCGGTGGAGAACACTATGTCGCCCGACGCGAACGTGCGTCGCAACGTGGCCGTGATGCGCTCCGGCTCGTCGCCGATGTATTCCGCCCAGCCGAGCGACAGCCCGCGCGCGCCCAGCAATTCGATGACCTTCGGCAGATGCTTATCGATACGTCTGCCCGACAGGATTTCGTCGCCAATGATGATGACGCCAAATGCCATTGCCGCCTCTTTCGCTTTGTCAGTAATTCATCAGTAGGGAACCGGCGCCGCGTGCCGCGGGCCGTGCTCTTCCGCGCGCATGCGTTGCAGCGCGCGCAAACAGTAGTAGCCGAACCACAACGCCGAAAACACGAGGATGAACGCGTAGATCCAGATCGTCACCGCGGTGATCACCGGGAACAGCACGATCAGCCATACCGACGACGCCCACAGCAGCGTCGGCAGCGACCCCAGCAGTCCACTCGCAATGCCGATCAACAGCAACGGAAACCGGAAGCGTCTCACCAGCGCGCGCCGCTCGTCACGCGTGGCATGCAGCGCGAGCGCGTCGTAGCTCATCACGCGATACGTCAGCCAACCCCACAGGAGCGGCGGAATCAGCGCGAAGAAGGGCGGCACCAGCCAGAGCGGCAATGTGACCACAAGCAGCACCAGACAAACCAGCGTGGTCCACAATGCCTGGCCCAGGCTACCGTACCACGTTCCGCCACGGCGCATTTCAAGGCCGGGGAA
The DNA here is from genome assembly GCF_046026675.1 of Paraburkholderia sediminicola. Classification (GTDB taxonomy): domain Bacteria; phylum Pseudomonadota; class Gammaproteobacteria; order Burkholderiales; family Burkholderiaceae; genus Paraburkholderia; species Paraburkholderia sediminicola_F. The sequence continues at coordinate 2,871,281 of NZ_JAQQEY010000001.1, forward strand.
TTGCCGCGCCGACAGAAAGCGGATCACCGCCGGCATCGACAGCGTGGCGATCAATAGCAGCACCGTGACGACGATCAGTGGAATCGCCATCGCAATCACGATGAACGGCGCGATCGCCGTGTGCAGCGCCGAAAAACCGAGCCAGTCGAACAGATGATAAAGCGTGACCGTGAACGACCAGCTTTCGAGCCACGTGCGGGTGGCACCGATCAGCGTCTGCCAGGAAAACCACAGGATCACGCCCCACCCGACCGTTGCCGCCAGAAACGGCAGGAAGGTCAGCCAGAGCATGCGCGGGTGGAGCGCGCTTGTGAGCGCGCGCCCGAGCGAGCGCAACAGATCATTCATGCGAGCCATTGCCGGTGAACGAAACGATGGAATAAGGAGAATGCCGCAACGCACCGGCCACGAGGCCAAGGTCGCGCGCACAAACGTGAACAGGATAAACCACGTGACGCGCCGCCGGGAAAACCGGCGCCGCGAGAGGAAGAATGCTCAAACCGGGGCGGCGTCGCTGCCTTCGGAGCGACGCTTCGGCGCAAGCCGCCCGGCGATGCGCACGAAGGCAAGCCAGTGCTGCGCCCAGAAACCGTCGCCGTAGCGTCGGCCTTCGAGTTGGTCGGCGATGCCGGTCGGCTCCATCTCCCGGCTCCAGGACACGCTGCGAAACAGCATGTCCCACCACGGGAACAGCACGCCGAAGTTACAACCGTAGTTCAGGCCTTCATGGCCGTAGCCGATCGCATGGTGCCTGCGATGGAAAGTCGGGCTGACCAGCAGGCGCTCGCCAAGCCAGCCGAAGTACAGACGAATGTTCGCGTGCTGCACGCTCTGCGCCAGGTTCGTGATTGCCACCAGCACGACGAATTGCGACGGCGGCACGCCGATCACCAGCGCAATCACCGCGAAGAACGACGCTTGCAACACGTCGTCGAGCAGATGGTTACGGTCGTCGGACCACAGCGACATTTGCTGCTGGCTGTGATGCACCGCGTGCAATTCCCACCACACGCCGATCCGGTGTTCCCAGCGGTGGTACCAGTACCCCGCGAAATCGAGCACGAGCAGATACATCACGAACGTGACGAGCGGCTGCGTGGTGACGCCCGGCCACAGATTGTCGAATTCGATATTCGCGATGTTGTGCAGACGCAGCCAGGCCTGCACAGTGTCGAAGAACGGCTGCAGCGCGAAAAAGAAGAACAGGTTCAGGATGCCGAGCTTGGCGATCCACGTGTAAATCACGTCGACGCGCACGGCCTTGCGGTTTTCCCACCGCTCCACCGGACGGAGCATCTCGAGCGGACGCAGCACCGCGTACATCGCCAGCACCTCGAAGACGCCCACGATCACCCAATACAGGCTGTCATAGGTATCTTCGTCATAGTCCATCAAGTTGAAGTGGAATAGCAGCGGCTGCACCACGTCGACGTACAGCAGCGTCTGCACCGCCGAGACGAAGCTGTCGAGAGAAGAAAAAATCAGATGGAACATGGTGCTGGCCTGTTACTTCATTCCTGGCGGTTTGCCTGTTACGGCGTCACGCGCCGTTCGGCGCCGTGATCGGCGCGCGATTGAAGAAATAGATACCGTGCGGCGAACGGCCGACGGCTATCGTCTGGATCAGCTTACGCGTGTTCAGGTCGATGATGCCGATATGCTTCGCGAAGCGGAAGGTCACCCACAGATAGCGTTTGTCCGCGGAAAGTTCCATGTCGTCCGGCCCCGGCATCAAACCGGTGATATCGCCGACGTTGGTGAGCGTGTCTTCGTCGATGATGCTGATCGTGCTCGCGACGCGGTTCGACACCGCCACATGCTTGCCGTCGACCAGCGAGCGGAAGTTGTGCGCGCCCTTGCCGGTCTGGATCGTCTTGACGATTTTCTGGTTGCGCCAGTCGACCACCGCGACGTAGTCCGCCCCGGTCATGCCGATCAGCAGATATTTTTCGCCCGGGGTCATCCACAGGCCGGCCGGCACCTTGCCGACTTTCATCTTCCACTTGACGGTTTGCGTAGCCAGATCAATAGCGGCCAGCTCGCCCGACACCTGCAGCGTAACGAACACCGTCTTGCTGTCATTGGTGAACGCCATGTGGCTCGGCATCACCGCGAGCGGCAGGCGCGAGGCCAGCGTCATCTGGTTCTTCTGGCTGTCGTAATGATAGATGTCGAGGCGGTCCAGACGCAGCCCGGTGGTGACGAGCCACTTGCGGTCGGGCGAAAAACCGATCTGGTACGGGTCCTCAATGTTCTCGACCCAGCGCTGGACCTGGCCCGACTTCGGATCGACGAACATCAGATTGTTCGACACCGAGTTGGCGACGATCAGCGACGAGTTGTCCGGCGTGGCCATCAGGTGATGCGGTTCCTTGCCCGTCGGCACCGTGCCGATGACCTGGCGGGTGGTCTCGTCGATCAGGCTAAGCGTGGCTTCGCCGGAATTGAGCACGATCACGTTGTTGGCGAAAGCCGCCGGAGAAAAAAAGCCTGCGGCGGCGACCAGCGCCGCGCCTGCGGCGAACGTGGCAGTCAAGCCGGGAAGAAAAAATTTACGCATGAAAACTCACTTCGGAGAACAACCGTCATTGTAGAACGTTTGCTGTGACCAGCGGTTGACGTGGATGCGGGTGCGACGTGCGGGGGAAAACGGAAATCAGGCGGGATGCGGGCACCAGACTGTCAGGATATTCCGCTGCACTGCTGACATAAGGTCAGCTTCGCGTAAGAAGACCCCCATTCGATTTTCTCAATGCCATCCATTTCAATCAAAACAATGGATTATTACATTCTCAATTTCTTAAAACACACCTAAGAAAAACCAAGATTTATCTTTACATTTCTTAATTTTATACACTCAAATAACAATTAATAAAATCAAATTACAATCAATTATTTGTTTTCAATCCTTTAGGAATTGGCTTATTCCGCCTCTCCCCCGCCACACCTGACAATCCCGCCGATCATCGCCCATGCACTTAATCCTGTGGACCTAAGAGCGTGAAGCAGGCGATTCGGACGCGCGAAAAATTCAGCAGGACACGAAAAAACGGACACCGGAGAAACCGCGGCCGACATGTTTTATTTTGTGCGCGACGACATATTGAGGGCGATGACCCCCTCCGAATCAAAATGCCTTCACGCATTGTCCACACTCGTAATTCCGCGGAGTTTTCAAAAAGCATGAACAAGATTTACAAATCGGTTTGGTGTGAAGCGACGGGAACGTGGGTAGCCACGTCGGAAACGGCTCGGTCGAAGACAAAGCGCGGAACGGCTCGGAAGCTGGTGTTGGCGCAGGCTGTGCTGGCCAGTGCAATGTTGCTGGGCGGTGTGCCGGTCGCGCAGGCGGACACGGTTTACTTCGCTGCCGGCGCGGTCATTCCGGCCGTTGATCCCGATGCGACAGCCTCGGGACCGGGCTCGGTGGCAGCGGGCGTAGGATCGAGCGCATCGGGTTCGGGCTCCGTCGCGATCGGTAACTGGGCAACGGCAACGAACACGGCCGCGATCGCGCTCGGGTTCAAGGCGGAAAGCAACGGCGAAGGTGCATTCGCAGCCGGGATGACGGCCCTGGCCGACGCTGATTTCAGCACCGGCGTAGGCAACTTCGCCATCGCGAAGGGCGTGGGTGCAACGGCCGTCGGCGCGTTAGCGCAGGCTAATGGCGAGAATTCGGTTGCGCTCGGCTATACGGCGGAGGCGCAAAGTTCTGATTCGGTCTCCATCGGCTCCTATTCCCGCGCGAACGGCCCGCAAGCGAGCGCATTTGGCGCCAACTCCTATGCGCTTGACGGTGGCAGCACGGCGCTCGGCGCCAATGCGCTCGCGAATAAAAGCGGCGCGGTCGCCGTTGGCCTTGGCGCTACCGCTTCCGCCGACGGCAGCGTTGCACTAGGCCAAGGCTCAGTGGCTACTCTGGCGAATACGGTGTCGGTCGGCTCAGCCACACAGCAGCGCCAGATAACCAACGTCGCAGCCGGCACCGAAGCTAATGACGCCGTCAACCTGAGCCAGTTGAATGCCGCTGCCGCCGACGCCTCGCGCTATTTCAAGGCAGGCGGTGCCAATGACGGCTCGGATGACGCCATCGCAAACGGCGACCAGTCTGTCGCGATCGGCGCCTATGCCAACGCTTCCGGTCACGCGTCATTTGCAGCCGGCACCGCCTCGTGGGCAAAGGGGGACAACAGCACGGCTGTCGGCACCCTCGCCACGGCCGCGGGCGACGGCTCGATGGCCCTCGGCTACAAGACAAATGCCGTCGCGGCCAACTCGGTCGCGTTGGGCCAAGGCTCGGTCGCCGATCGTGCTAACACCGTCTCTGTCGGGGCAAGCGGCGCAGAACGTCAAATCACCAACGTCGCAGCCGGCACCGAAGCGACCGACGCCGTCAACCTGAGCCAGCTGAATGCCGCTGCCGCCGACGCCTCGCGCTATTTCAAGGCAGGCGGCGCCAATGACGGCTCGGACGATGCCATCGCCAACGGCGAGCACTCGGTCGCGATCGGCGCCTATGCCAATGCTTCCGGCCGCGCGTCATTTGCAGCCGGCACCTCCTCGTGGGCACAAGGGGACAACAGCATGGCCGTCGGCACCCTCGCCACGGCAGTAGGCGACGGCTCGACGGCCCTCGGCTATAACGCAAATGCCGTCGCGGCCAACTCGGTCGCGTTGGGCCAAGGCTCGGTCGCCGATCGTGCTAACACCGTCTCTGTCGGGGCAAGCGGCGCAGAACGTCAGATCACCAATGTCGCAGCCGGCACCGCCGACACCGACGCCGTCAACGTTGCCCAACTGAAGGAAGTTACCGCGCAGACCGACGCCAGGCTCGATGGCGCCGTGATGTACGACAAAAATGCAGACGGCAGCGTCAACAGGAATAGCGTCACGCTCGGCGATACAACGAGCGGTGGCACGATGATCCATAACGTCGCCGACGGCGTGGATACAAGCGACGCCGTCAACCTCGGCCAGTTGAACGCGGCCATCAACGGCGCGGTCAACGACATCACAGTCAACACGGCCAATCCGTTCTTCAGCGCGGAAGGCGACCGCGATACGGAAGGCGCCCTGGCAAGCGGCACGCATTCAGTCGCTTCCGGCGCGAACGCACAAGCCACGGGCACCAATACCGTGGCGATCGGCGCGAACTCGGTCGCAAGCGGCAGCAACGCCACTGCGCTCGGCGCCGCAGCAAACGCCAGCGCAGACAACTCAGTGGCATTGGGCCAAGGCTCGGTCGCGGATCGGGCGAACACGGTTTCGGTCGGCGCGGCGGGCCAGGAGCGTCAGATCACGAATGTCGCAGCCGGCGTACAAGGCACGGACGCCGTCAACGTCAATCAGTTGCAGCAGAGCGTAAGCGGCGCGGTCAGCCAGGCAAATAGCTACACCGACGACCAGATCCGCTCGGCCCGGCGCGATTCATACGGTGGCACGGCATCGGCGCTGGCTGCAGCAGGTTTGCCGCAGGCGGTCTTGCCGGGTCACGGCATGGTGGCGATTGCGGGTGGCACATATGGCGGCCAGTCGGCAATGGCCATCGGTGTATCGCAACTGTCGGAAACCGGCAAGTGGGTCTACAAGGTGCAAGGGACGACCGACTCGCGTGGTCAATTCGGTGCGTCGGTCGGCGCGGGCATGCACTGGTAAAACTTCGGCAAGAAGCGTGACTGGTTCGCTCGGAACCCGTCACGCCTCGCCCAATAGCATTGCCGTACTAGCAGCGAGCTGGCGCGGGCCCGCAAGAACTCGCGCCTTTTGCGCGTGACATCATTCTCGAAAGGAATGGCGTCGCGCGTTTTTTTGCTCGACGCCACCTGTGGGACCGCATCGGCTAACCTTAGGCAACCGAATCGAACACCTGCGGCGCCCCATTCCCTACGCCGCTCGGCGCCGCATCGGTTCCACGCCGTCCGGCGCTCAGCGCTGCATCGATTCCCAAACTTTGTAGAGACGCTTCACCGAAACCGGCATCGGCGTACGCAACTCCTGCGCGAACAGCGAAATCCGCAGTTCCTCCAGCAGCCAGCGGAATTCCGACAAGCGCGTATCCAGCACGCCGCCGCGTTGCGCGAGCGCGCGCTGGTAGTTCTGCAACAGTGGCTGAAATTCGGCGAACTGCCGTGCGTCGCGCGCGGAGTCCGCCTTCAGCTTGTCGATGCGCAGCGCAATGCCCTTCAGGTAACGCGGAAAGTGCGTCAACTGCGCGTATGGCGTATCGACCACAAAGCGTTTGCCGATCAGACCATCCAGTTGGTTCTGCATGTCCGCATGCGCAGCCGTGAACGTCTTCGCCTGCACCAGCTTTTTCGTCACGGTCGCGTATTCGCTGAGAATCTGCCCAACGAGGCGGGCAATTTCCTGAGCTAGCAAAGTCAGACGGCTGCGGCCTTCGTCGCGGCGCGTGTGGAAGCTGACGTCATCGGCCGGCAGCGGATCTTGCAGACAGGCGCGGTCGAGTGCTGTGTCGATCAGTTGATCGCGCAACTCCTCCTGAGTGCCGCGCGGCATGAACTGCATCGCCATTTCGCGCAGACCGGGGAGATTCTTCTCCAGGTACTTGATCGGTTCTTTCAGTTGCAACGCGAACAATCGCCGCAGCCCGGCGCGATGGATGCGCGCGGCTTCGTCCGGTGAATCGAATACCTCGACGTCACAGTGCGTACCGCGATCCACTAGCGCCGGATAACCGAACAACGTCTGCCCGCCACGGCGAATTTCGAGCAACTCGGGGAGCTTGCCGAAATTCCACGTCGTCAGTTTTTCGTACAGCGCGGTGCCCGCTGCGCCGTCTTGCGACGCAGTTTGCGGACCTGACGCAGCGGTGCCCTTGCCTCGCGAAGCCGCACCGTTTGCCGCGCCGGCGGCTCCGCTCGCTTGCGCGCTAGCGGCCACGCCGCCACCGCCGCCCGCGTCCGCCAACGCCACTCCAGCCGCACCCGACGCGATCTTCTGAAAATGCTGCTGCGCCTGACCACCAAGTTCAGCACGCAGTTGCGACATGTTCCGGCCCATCGCAAGCTGCCGCCCGTGCTCGTCGACGACCTTGAAGTTCATGAACAGATGCGGCGTCAGCGTTTCGAGCTTGAAGTCCGATTGCTTCATCGCGACCTGAGTCTGCTCACGAACGTCGGCGATCAGCGTTTCGAGCAAACCGCCCGCGCCGAAGCGCGGACCACTATGCCGTTCGACGAAACCCGCCGCGAACTCGGGCAGCGGCACGCAGTGGCGCCGCAGCTTCTGCGGTAACGATTTCAGCAGCAGTTGCGTCTTTTCTTTCAGCATGCCGGGCACGAGCCATTCGCAGCGCCGTGCATCGACCTGATTCAGCGCATACAGCGGCACCGCGAGTGTCACACCGTCGCGCGGCGAGCCCGGCTCGAAGTGATACGTGAGCGACATTTCGACGCCGGCCATCGTCATCCGCTTCGGGAACAGATCGGTCGTCACGCCGGCGGCCTCGTGCCGCATCAGGTCGTCGCGCGACAAATACAGCAAACGCAGCTTGTCTTCCGGCTGACCGCTCTTCTTCACCTCGTCGCGGTACCAGCGCTCGAACGACGCGCCCGTATAGATGCCTTTCGGCAGCGCCTGATCGTAGAAGCCGAAAATCAGTTCGTCGTCGACCAGCACGTCCTGGCGGCGGGACTTGTGTTCGAGCTGCTCGATATCGGCGAGCAGCTTACGGTTGTGCGCGAAGAACGCGAGTTTCGTATCAAACTCGCCTTCCACCAGCGCGCCGCGAATGAACAACTCGCGCGCACGCGCCGGGTCCTGCTTGCCGAAGCTCACGCGCCGCCGATGGTAGATCGGCAGACCGTACAGCACCGCGCGCTCGAATGCCGACACCTGCGCCGCGCGCTTTTCCCAATGCGGCTCGGACAACGATTTCTTCAGCAAATGCTCACCGATCTTTTCGATCCATTCCGGCTCGATCTTCGCGATGCAGCGTGCGTACAGACGGCTCGTCTCGACCAGTTCGGCGGCCATCACCCACTTGCCGGCCTTCTTGACCAGCGCTGAGCCCGGCCAGAGGTAGAACTTGATACTGCGCGCGCCGAGGAAATACGGTTCGTCGTCGGCTTTCAGGCCGATGTTGCCGAGCAGGCCGGTCAGCAACGCGAGGTGAATCTGCTCGAAAGTCGCTTCGGCTTCGTTCAGCCGCCAGCCGTGCTCGCGCACCACGGTCAGCAATTGCGAATGCACGTCGCGCCATTCGCGTAGGCGCAGTTGCGACAGGAAGTTCTTGCGGCACTCGTCCTGCAATTGCCGGTTCGACTTCTTGTGCGCGATCGCCTCTTCAAACCAGTTCCAGATCTTCAGCCATTGCAAGAACTCTGAGCGCTCGTCGGCGAACCGGCGGTGCGCCTGGTCGGCTTGCTCCTGCGCCTCGATCGGCCGGTCACGCGGGTCCTGCACCGACAAGGCGCTGGCGATGATCAGCACTTCCTTCAACGCCTGCTGATCGCGGGCGGCGAGAATCATCCGACCCACGCGCGGGTCGAGCGGCAAGCGCGCGAGTTCGCGGCCGAGCGGCGTGAGCTGGTTGTCGTCGTCGACGGCGCCCAGTTCGTTGAGCAGTTGATAGCCGTCGGCGATGGCACGGCCCGGCGGAGGCTCGATGAACGGGAAGGTTTCGATCGCCGTCAGATGCAGCGACTTCATGCGCAAAATCACCGACGCCAGCGACGAGCGCAAAATTTCCGGGTCGGTGAAACGCACGCGGCCCTGATAGTCGCTTTCCTCGTACAGACGAATACAGATGCCATCCGCGACGCGGCCGCAACGCCCTGCCCGCTGATTCGCGGCGGCCTGCGAAATCGACTCGACCTGCAACTGCTCGACCTTGTTGCGATACGAGTAGCGCTTCACACGCGCCAGGCCCGTATCGACCACATAGCGAATGCCGGGCACCGTCAGCGAAGTTTCGGCGACGTTGGTCGCAAGCACGATGCGGCGCGCGTTCGAGGTGCGGAACACGCGCTCCTGCTCGGCGGCGGACAAGCGCGCGAACAGCGGCAGAATTTCGGTGTGCGGCGGGTGATGCTTGCGCAGCGCCTCGGCGGCATCGCGAATCTCGCGCTCGCCAGGCAGGAAGACCAGCACGTCGCCGGGGCCTTCGCGGCACAGTTCGTCGACTGCATCGACGATCGCTTCCATCAGATCGCGATCTGTTTCGCGCTGGGTCTTCGGCCGCTCGCGCTCACGGAAAGAAGGGGACGAACCTTCCGCCGCCTTCACCGCCGGGCTGTCCTCCGCGACCGGCCGATAGCGCACCTCGACCGGATAGAGACGCCCGCTCACTTCGATCACCGGCGCGGGTTTGTCGTCGCGGCCAAAATGACGCGCGAAGCGATCCGCGTCGATCGTCGCCGAGGTCACGATCAGCTTCAGATCGGGTCGCTTGACGAGGATTTCCTTCAGGTAGCCAAGCAGAAAATCGATGTTCAGGCTGCGCTCGTGCGCTTCGTCGATGATCAGCGTGTCGTAGGCTTTGAGCAGCGGATCGGTCTGCGTTTCGGCGAGCAGAATGCCGTCGGTCATCAACTTGACCGACGCGCCCGGCGACAGATTGTCGGTAAAACGCACCTTGTAGCCGACCACTTCGCCGAACGGCGTGCCGAGTTCTTCGGCGATACGGCGGCCCGTCGCCGATGCAGCAATCCGGCGCGGCTGGGTGTGACCGATCAACCCGGTACCGCCTGCGCCGAGGCCGCGCCCGAGTTCGAGGCAGATTTTCGGCAACTGGGTCGTCTTACCCGAACCCGTCTCACCGCAGACGATCACCACCTGATTCTGCGCGATGGCCCGCGCGATCTCCTCACGACGGCCGGAAACCGGCAGCGCTTCGGGGAATGTGATCGGCGGAATCGGATTCGGTTCGACGACGCGCTGAACGCGCGGCGGGCGTGGTTCACGACGCGGCTGACCGCCTTGCGCATCGCCTGCTTGCGGCGAATTTTGCGCGCGCCCTTCAGCACGACGCGGCGGCTGCGCAGCGCTTCCGGCATTCGGTTGCCTGCGCGAAGCATCGCCCTGCGGCAGCTGTTTGCGCCCTTCATGCGCAGCTTTCGGCGCCTGCGCGCCCGCTTCGCGGCGCGCCGCACGCGGCGGATTATTTTTCTGTGGCGACGCTTGCGCGCCTTCCGCGGCACGGCGCGGCTCGCGCGCCGTTTCCGGCGTGTTGCGGTTAGCGTCCTGCGCATCGCGGCGCTTTGCGTCGCCGGCCTTCACCTGATCGGCGGCCGGCGTCACATTCTCGTTCGCCGTAGCGGGACTTTTGGGTACATTCGACATGGGGGCGCATTATAATCCCCGGCATGAATTCCCAAACCGACCTCGTCCCCGCGCCCGCGAGCGTTCCGGCCCCCGCCGGAGCAACGGAAGACCTCGCACAGCACGCGCAATTCGTCGACTGGATGCGCTCAGTCGCCCCTTACATCCATGCGTTCCGGAACAAGACGTTCGTCGTCGGTTTCGGCGGCGAGGTGGTGCATCAGGGGCTCCTGAATGCGCTCGTGTCCGATATCGCGCTGCTGCAGGCCATGGGCATCCAGATCGTGCTGGTGCACGGCTCGCGGCCGCAGGTCGAAGAGCAGATGAGCCTGCACGGCGTGGAATCCGAGTTTTCGCACGGCATGCGCATTACCGACGCGCGTGCTTTGGAGTCCGCGAAAGAAGCGGCCGGCGAAGTGCGTCTGGATATCGAGGCGGCGATTAGTCAGGGCTTGCCGAACACGCCGATGGCGCACGCGCACATCAGCGTGGTGTCCGGCAACTTCGTGACGGCGCGCCCGGTCGGCATTCTGGACGGCGTCGATTTCGCCCACACCGGCGTGGTGCGTAAGATCGACGCGGATTCGATCCGCCATTCGCTCGCGAGCCGCAAGCTGGTGCTGCTGTCGCCGCTCGGCTTCTCGCCCACCGGCGAGGCATTCAATCTGTCGATGGAAGACGTCGCCTCGGCGGCGGCGATCGCGCTGCGCGCCGACAAGATCGTGTTCCTGACCGAGACGCCGGGCCTGATGGAAACCGGCGAAGACGGACCCGTACTGGTTCGCGAACTGTCGCTCGACGACGCCTACAAGCTGCATGAAAGCGGCGAAGTCACCGGCGACGCGGGCTTCTATCTGAAACATTCGATCCGCGCCTGCCGCGGCGGCGTGGCGCGGGCGCACATCATCCCCTACGCGCTCGACGGCAGCCTGCTGCTCGAACTGTTCCTGCACGATGGCGTGGGCACGATGATCTCGTACGAGAACCTCGAAAGCCTGCGCGAAGCCACGCCGGACGACGTCGGCGGCATTCTCTCCCTGATCGAGCCGCTCGAATCCGACGGTACGTTGGTGCGGCGCGGCCGCCACCAGATCGAACGCGACATCGACCATTTCTCGGTGATCGAGCACGATGGCGTGCTGTTCGGCTGCGCGGCGCTGTATCCGTACCCGCAGGAGCGCATCGGCGAAATGGCCTGCCTCACGGTCGCGCCTGAAGCACAAGGCACCGGCGACGGAGAGCGCCTGCTCAAGCGCATCGAACAACGCGCCCGGGCACGCGGCCTCACGCGAATTTTCGTGCTCACTACGCGCACCGAACACTGGTTCCTCAAGCGCGGCTTCGTCAAGGTCACGGTCGACGACCTGCCGGAAGACCGCCGCCGACTCTATAACTGGCAGCGCAAGTCGCTCGTGCTGATGAAACAGCTCTGAACGTCCTCATATAAAGCGACTGCCCGCCACGGTAATTATTTTTTTCATGGGACCGGAGTAAGTGCTAAAGCACTAACTCCGGTCGACAAAGGAGAAGCACAGCATGACTCGTACGGTTCAATGCGCGAAGCTCGGCAAGGAAGCCGAAGGCCTCGATTTCCCGCCGCTGCCGGGCGAACTTGGCAAGCGGATCTACGAAAGCATTTCGAAGGAAGCCTGGCAGGCCTGGTTGAAGCAGCAAACCATGCTGATCAACGAAAACCGCCTGAACATGGCCGACCCGCGCGCACGCCAATATCTGATGAAGCAGACCGAGAAGTTCTTCTTCGGCGAAGGCGCGGATACGGCACAGGGCTACGTGCCGCCGGCAGCCGAGTAAGCGCTTTCCTGCGCTACAAGCCAGGATTGGCGACCAGCCTGATGAAAAATCCGCGCCGCGAGCGCGGATTTTTTTCGCCTGTCTGCCCACGCATTTCGCCACGCATTTCGCCACTTTCCAGCCTTGTAAAAATTCACTAACTGGACCATTTCCGGCCACTTTTAAGCCTCTTTTCCATACCGCCGCAATCCGCCGAATCCCCCGTCACGCAAGGGATTGAGCGCCCTCCCCGGGCCGCCGACCGGACCTTGGGTTTGCACGATCGTCCGTCATCGTGCTATCATGTGCACCGTTCCAACAGCAATTCACCAGCATTTCACCCCGCGTCACGGTTCAGTTCAAACTTGGCATGCAGTGCGTACCGAGGGCCGGATTGAATAGTTTTTTATACAAGAAGGCTTGTCGGTCGTTTCCCCGCTTGAGCTTGCACCCAGAGCGGCGATCCAGCACCGGCCTTTTTCGTTTCGAGCCTTCCAGCGGCGCATGGGCCAGCTTTCAGCCACCCCAGCGTCCTCATGCATCTGCCCCCCTTCCACGGCCACGCAGTTGCAACAGTCAGCACAATCTAGACGAGTGTTTTTTCGCGAATGATTCGCGAGGCACGGGCGTTCCGTTTTCTTTTTCACGCCCCTTCTATCGCCTTCGGGCGAGAGACGCCATCGCTCTGCTCGCGAAACTGCACTTCCCCAGCACCCGTGGCGGAACGTTCATGCGCGTTTTCATGAGTTTCGTCGCAGTCATTGGAGTTTTCACCTTGACCGCTTCCAGCAACGGCTTCTGGCGACATCACAAAGAAGAACAACGCCTCTCACTCGACGACATCACCGTCGTCGACAAATCTCTCCTCAAGCGGGCCGTCGGCGCCATGGCGCTCGGCAACGCGATGGAATGGTTCGATTTCGGCGTGTACAGCTATATCGCTGTCACGCTCGGCAAAGTGTTCTTCCCGTCGTCGAGCCCGTCCGCCCAGTTGATCGCCACCTTCGGCACGTTCGCCGCGGCGTTCCTCGTGCGGCCGGTCGGCGGCATGGTGTTCGGGCCGCTGGGCGACCGCATCGGCCGTCAGCGGGTGCTGGCCATGACCATGATCATGATGGCGCTCGGCACCTTCGCGATCGGCCTGATCCCGAGTTACGCGACGATCGGCATTTTCGCGCCGGCGTTGTTGCTGGTCGCGCGCCTCGTGCAGGGCTTCTCGACGGGTGGCGAATACGGCGGCGCCGCGACCTTCATCGCCGAATTCTCGACAGACAAGCGCCGCGGCTTCATGGGCAGCTTCCTCGAGTTCGGCACGCTGATCGGCTATGTGCTCGGCGCGGGTACGGTCGCGGTTCTGACGGCGACGCTCTCGAACGAGGCGCTCCTCTCGTGGGGCTGGCGTGTGCCGTTCCTGATCGCGGGCCCGCTGGGTCTGGTGGGTCTCTACATCCGGATGAAGCTCGAAGAAACGCCTGCGTTCAAGAAGCAGGCCGAGCAACGCGAAGCCGAAGACAAGGCGCTCCCGAAGCAATCGTTCCGCGAGCTGCTGATGCAGCAATGGAAGCCGCTTCTGCTGTGCGTCGGCCTCGTGCTGATCTTCAACGTCACCGATTACATGGCGCTCTCGTATCTGCCGAGCTATCTGTCGGCCACGCTGCACTTCAACGAAACGCACGGTCTCTTCCTCGTGCTGCTCGTGATGGTGCTGATGATGCCGATGACGCTGGCAGCCGGCCGTCTGTCCGACACGATCGGCCGCAAGCCGGTGATGCTGTTCGGTTGCGTGGGTCTGTTCGTGCTGTCGATTCCCGCGCTGCTGCTGATCCGCATGGGGACGGTGCTGCCGGTGTTCGGCGGCCTGATGATTCTCGGCGTGCTGCTGTCGTGCTTTACCGGCGTGATGCCGTCGGCGCTGCCGGCGCTGTTCCCGACCAAGATCCGCTACGGTGCGCTCGCGATCGGCTTCAACATTTCGGTGTCGCTGTTCGGCGGCACGACGCCGCTCGTGACCGCATGGCTGGTCGACGGCACCGGCAATCTGATGATGCCCGCGTACTACCTGATGGGTGCGTCGTTGATCGGTATCGTATCGGTGCTGGCGCTGCGCGAAACGGCCCGCAAGCCGTTGCTCGGCTCCGGTCCGTGCGTGGCAACGCGTGCGGAAGCGCATGCGGTGCTGCGCGGCGAGCGTGAGGCAGCGGAGATGGATGAAGGTTACGCTTCCGCGGCTACGGCGCGTGCCTGATCCTGGGTTGCGCCTCGGTTGCGCAGTAACTAGCCACTGAAGTGGTACGCGTATCGCCCGCAAGCGCTATGACGGACGGCGGCAGGCAACCACAGCAATAAGCGTGAGCATGTTCGAAAGCGGGCCGGCAGATATTTGCCGGCCCGCTTTTTTACGTCACCAGAGAATCGAACGTTGCGCTGGCGCGCGTACCTTCAACGATCAGCATGCCGGCGGAAATCGGCAACTTGAAACGCCTTGGCCCTGCGCTGCCTGGATTGACGAACAGCACGCCGTCGCGCTCACTGATTGCCGGCTTGTGAGAGTGCCCCGTCACGACCACATCGATGCCTTCGCTGCGCGGATCGTCGCCCACGTCGGCGATGTCATGCACGACGAGGATCGTCACCTGGTGCACGGTCAGCTTGACGTGCGTCGGCAGCGAGGCGACTGGCTCGCCGATGTCATTATTGCCGCGCACGGCGGTGACCGGCGCGATCTGCGCGAGCACATCGAGCACCGCCTGATTGCAGATATCGCCCGCGTGGATGATCGCGTCGCACCCTGCAAGGTACTGCAGGACTTCGGGGCGCACGAGGTTATGCGTGTCGGAGATCAAACCGATTCGGGTGGCTGCGGGGCTTGAGGTGCGCGAAGTCATAATGTCAGTATCGGCCAAACGGCCTCAATCCGCCGACTGCTGTTCAGCAAGCTCACGCGTCAACACCTGCGCCGGCCGCTTCGCGCGAAGCAACCGCCTGGTTGCCCCCTGCACCACCATCGACACCCCCGCCGCACACGCAAAGCTCAACCACACGCCGTTATGCGGCAACATCGTCGCGGTCACGGCGAAGAACGCTGCGAACGAGCCGCGGCCGATCACCATGCCGCGCGTCAACAACGCGACGAAGTCCGCGCCATGCGCGCGCTGGGCCGACACCGCGAGGACGATGCCGAGCAAAGGAAACACCGACAGCAGCCCGCTCCATGTCGCGCCCATCGACGCAGACAGCGTAGTCACAGCCAACGTCAACAACGCGCCGGCGAGCATGCGCAGCGCAAGATCGCCGAGCCCGAGACGCGTCGCCGGCACATGGCCCGTGACGCGCGGCAAGCCGCTTTGCGAAATGGCGACAGCGAGACAACTCGCGGCCACCGCCCACATCAGTCCACCCGGCAAATGCGTGAGCACCATCGCCACGCCAACCCATCCCAGCATCCCGGCCGCGAGCGCAAGCGGCCATGCTGAACGCCGACACGTCCACGCATACGCAAAATTGAACGCCTCGGATGCGGCGATCGCCGCAATCGACGCCGCGGACGCCAGCGCCGCGAACGCCGGCCCACGCTCCAGCGCAAGCAGCAACACGATCGGGCCGGACACCACCGGCAGCCCCGCCAGCCATCCCGCCACCGACGGCCCCCACACACGCCCCGCCACCGTCAGCGCGGCGAGAAACGCGGGGACCAGCGCGAGCTTGAGCGTAAGCAACATGCTTACGCTTCCATCAGGTGTTCGATGCGTCGGTCAGGTATCAGCCACCACGCCGCGGCCAGCGTGTAGAGCGCGGCCGAGAGCCACGGCTGAACGAATGCCAGCGCCATGCCCGCCAGATAGATGATGACTGAGACCTTACCCTTGAAGTCGTTGCCGACCGCCTTCGCGAGCGTCGACTCCGTGCCGTGCTCGCGGATCAGCACGCGGGTCAGAATGAAATACGCAATCGCCGACATGAACAACACGGCGCCGTACATCGCGGTCGGCCAGGCGGCGAGATGGTTTTCGCCAACCCAATGCGTGACGGCCGGCAGCAACGACAGCCAGAACAACAGATGGAGATTGGCCCAGAGCACCGCGCCGTTGACCTTCTGCACGGTATGGAACAAGTGGTGATGATTGTTCCAGTAGATGCCGACGTAGATGAAACTCAGCACGTAGGCGCAGAACACGGGGATCACGGGGCGCAGCGCGGCGAGATCGAAGCCGTCCGGCACCTTCAATTCGAGCACCATGATCGTGATGATGATGGCGATCACGCCATCGCTGAAGGCTTCGACGCGTCCCTTGCCCATCGGTCGGTTTCCTGATTGTGTAGTCGCTACGCCACCGATTATCGGCGATGACAACGGGACTTGTCGAATGCCGGCCGGCGGCGTACGCACGCCTCACCTTATGAGCGCACCCCGCTCGTCCAACAACTGACGAAGAATGCTGCGATGGCAGCGGCTTTCGTCCTCGCAATAGCAGCCAACGGAAAAGTTGGTCGTTTTTGACAGGGCGGCAAGCAGGTCCAACACCTTGCTGGCATCGCCACCATTCATCTCCGCGCGGAATTTTTTCGCGAACATGGCCCAATCGCGGTCACTGGTAACGGCCTTTGCTTCTTTGACCAGGTCCGCGTCAGGCGACAGATTGGGCAGCCACACATCGTAATAGTCGCGGGGGGCGAATTCGGCCCGGGGTACGCCGCGCGGCGGTCGCCGAACGGTACCGATACGCAGCCCTTCGTCGGCCGCTCTCGGAGACCCAAGCTGGACAATGCTGATGCTCATGTTGTTTGCCTGATCCGTGGTGGGCTCGCGACCTTCCCCCGTCGGGTCGATCAACGCGCTCGTCAGTGGTTCTGCGATGCAGGCTCAGCGCCTCAAGCCCTTCATGGCCTCGATTTCCATCGCCGCGTTCCGCTCTTCGCTCGCCTCGATCGGGTCCATCGCCTCGTCGATCGAGGACGCTGCACGTTCAGCGGCGGCTTTCGTTTCGTCGAAGACGGAATCGAATTCTCCGTCGTCATCGCCCGGCGGCTCCAGCATGTCCCGAAGCATGGACGACAGCTCTGGCGTGTCCCACTCCGCGCCCTGTTGCTTCTGCTTTTTTATGTAGTGTCTGACTTCCGCGTCCTGTTCCGGGGTCAACGGAAGACCGCGAAAAGTACTTTTGGGGTCAGCATCAGTCATGATCTCGCTCCAGGATACGTGCCAGTTCGAGTTTAATCCCGTTATGGCGACGTGATCTCAGCTATCGGTCAGCTTGAAACGCCAGGGTAGTACACCGCCAGCCACACGCTCGGCTCCGTGTCGCTCGTCCATGCCACCCGATGCCGGCAATGTGCGTCGATCAGCACGTGGTCGCCGGGTTTCATCGGATGCAACTCGCGCTCACCCTCGAATTCGAGCGCCGCCGCGCCGCTGAGCAGCACGACCCACTCGGCGCGCGGACTGTCGTACCAGAAGTCCGGCGGGCTTGCGTGCCCCCGCGAGACGATCCGCTCAATGCTCACACCGGCCTCTTCCACGAGCGCGTCGATCTGTTCGTCAGGGCTCGCTGGCGCGCCGGGATCGAAGAGATTGCCGCTGCTGATCATGCCTTTCATCGCTTATGCTCCGGCTATGCTCGCTACCTGAGTTCGCTGCGCGTTTTCGCCGATCGCGCTCGCCCCCGGTTTGCCACCAGGTGCACCGCTCATTTCATCGGTTTGAGGCCATCGAGCAAGGTCGGCACCAGTTCGCTGATGGTCGGATGAATGTGCATCGCGTACTGCAAGGTCGGATACGGCGCGCCGGCCGTCATGATGTCGATGAACGTGTGCAGGGCTTCGTCGCCTTCAATGCCATGGATCGCCGCGCCAAGAATCTGCTTGCTTTGCGGGTCGACCAGCACCTTCATGAAACCGTCGGTCTCACCGCGTTCGCGCGCGCGGCCCACCCGCGTCATCGGCATGGTGGCGATTAGCGCGTCGCGGCCGGCTTTGCGCACGTCGGTCTCCGAGAGTCCGACGCGCGCGAGCGGCGGGTCGACGAACACCGCATACGCCATGATCCGCGTATCGACGCTGCGCGCGCCGCCGTCGAGCAGATTGGCGGCGACGATCTGAAAATCATCGTAGGAAGTGTGGGTAAAGGCGCCGCGTCCGTTGATGTCGCCGATCGCCCAGACGCCCGGCACGTTGGTGCGCAACTGGCCGTCGACGGGAATCATGCCGTGCCTGTCCGTCGCGATGCCGGCCACGTCGAGGCCGAGGTCGTCGGTATTCGGTTCACGGCCGGTGGCGAACAGCAGGTGCGACGCTTCGAGTGCGGGAACGTTCTGCTCAAAGCCGATGCACACCTCGTTCTCGTGATGCGGATGCGGTTCGACCCGCGAGGGCTGCACGCCAAAGACAAACTCGATCCCTTCACGCGCCAGCACCTTCTGCACGGAGTTGGCGAAGTCGGCATCCTCGCGCGTGAGCACGCGCTCGCCGCGCACCAGCACAGTCACCCGGCTGCCGAAGCGGCGAAAAATCTGGGCGAATTCGAGCGCGATATAGCTGCCGCCGACAATCGCCAGATGATCCGGCAATTCCGTCAGGTCGAGCAGATTGGAGTTGGTGTAGTAGCGAACGCGCTCAAGGCCTTTGAGCGGCGGTACGACGGCGCGCGTGCCGGTATTGATGAAGATTTCGTCGGCGCTGAGTTCGTCGCGCACCGAGCCGTCCGGGCTACTGATGGCGAGCGTATGCGCGCCGGTAAAGCGCGCGTGGCCCGTGAAGACGGTGACGTTATCCGCACCGCGCAGCCATTTCTCGACGCCGTCGCGCGATTGCCCGATGATCCCGTCTTTGCGCACCTTGACCGCTGCCAGATCGACGCTGACCGCTCCGCTCACCTGCACGCCGAGGTCCGCGGCGTGGCGCGCCACGTGGGCCGCTCGGGCGCTGGCCACATAAGACTTGGTGGGTGTGCAGCCGACATTCACGCAGGTCCCGCCGAAGGCCCCGCGTTCGATCACCGCGGTTTTACGGCCGCTTTGACCGAGACGGACAGCGAGCGGCGTCCCGCCTTGTCCCGTACCGATCACGACTGCGTCGAAGTGCTGTGGCATGGCAGATCTCCCGAGGCTGGGGTGCTGGTCGTAGCATCTTACCCTCAGCGCCTCGCGTTGCCGCTATCGCCCCTTCTCGCCCGCTCTTGTTGCTTCTGCTGCGCGCGGTGACGTTCGCGCGCCGGCTGCCGATCTGTTTTCGCGCCGCCGATGGGCCGGCGCGGCCGATTGATGGAAATTGCGCCCCGTTGTGTTCAGGCGTGGCAATGCACGGCGCAGATCAACTCGCGCGAGCGTTGCAGCGCGGCCTGCGCGCCGCGAGCGGCCACGACCCAGCCGACCTGGCCGAGGTTGAAATCCTGCGACACCATCACTTGCATGAGGGCAACCATCGGCAGGATCACCGATGGTCGATAAAGCTGGTTCTGAATTAAGGCTGGCATAACGGCTCCCATCGCGCTGGGCCGTTCTGGCACGACGCGGAATGTACATTCGATGGGAGGATTTTAGGGAAACCGGAGGCTCGGATAAATACCGGGAACGCGAAGGCACTTGTTTGCGAATCTGAACAATCGAATCTGGATCCCCTCGGCAGTCGAGTCCGATTGCGACATTAGCCCCTCACGCGAAGTGGGTTTGTGGCGCCTGTGGCCGTGCCCGGAGACGTCAGGACAGCTATGAAGCGCTGGCCAGCCCCACCTGCGCATCATGCAAGCTACGTGCATAAGCGCTCGCCCCCACGGGCCGGCTATAAAAATACCCCTGCTGCTTGTCGCAAGCGATCCCGCGCAAAAACGCCGCCTGCTCGGCGGTTTCCACACCTTCCGCCGTGACATTCATGCCGAGCGAATGGGCCATCGCCACCACCGCCTGCGTGATCGCGATCGAATCGCGATGATCCGGCAACCCCGCGACGAAGGAACGGTCGATCTTCAGGTTATGCAGCGGAAACCTCTTCAGATACGACAGCGACGAATAGCCGGTGCCGAAATCGTCGACGGAAATCCGCACGCCCATCGCGCTCAACGCAGTGAGCATCGGCAGGACGGCGTCGCTGTCGCTCATCAACAGCCGCTCGGTAATCTCCAGCTCCAGCGCCGCCGGCTCGAGCCCGGACTCCTCGAGACAGCGCTCGATCCGCTCCACCAGCCCGCCTTTGAACTGGCGCGGCGACAGATTCACCGCGACGATCAAATCCGGCGCCAGCGTACGCCGCCATTGCGCGACCTGTTCACAGGCCCGCGCCAGCACCCAGGAACCGATCTCGACGATCAGGCCGGCGTCTTCGGCCACGGGGATGAATTCCACCGGCGAGACGTTGCCCAGCTCGCTGTTGTACCAGCGCAGCAGCGCCTCGGCGCCGATCGTGCGGCCGCACTGGCTGTCGACGATCGGCTGATACACGAGGCTCAGTTCATCCGTGGCGAGCGCGCGCCGCAACGCCTGCTCGATCATGAAGCGGCGTTGCAGATGCCGATTCAGCTCGGCGGTGAAGAACTGAAAATTGTTGCGACCGCATTGTTTCGCGTGGTACATCGCCGAGTCGGCGTTGCGCATCAGCGTGGGCACGTCCTGGCCGTCCTCGGGAAACAGACTGATGCCGATCGACGCACCCATGTAGTACTCGTTGTCCGCCACGGCGAACGGCACCGCGATCGTGTCGAGAATGCGCTGGGCGAGCGCGATCAGCCGGCCCGTGTTTTCGTAAGCGCTAACCACGATCACGAATTCGTCGCCACCCACGCGCGCGAGCGTATCGTTGCGCGCGACACACGCCGACAGTCGCTCCGCCACGCTGCACAGCAGTGCATCACCGGCCTCGTGACCGGCGGTGTCGTTGACCTTCTTGAAACCGTCCAGGTCGACGAACAGCACGGCGACCCGCGCCAGCTCGCCCATGCCCGCCACTTCACCCGGCGTGAACAGATCACGCATCCGCTCAGCCAGGTAGGCGCGGTTGTAAAGGCCCGTGAGCGGATCGCGGGTGGCCAGAAACTTGAGCTGCCGTTGCGCCTCGCGCACCGGCCCGATGTCGGTGAACGAGATCAGCACCGAGCTGGGTTCGCTGTCGCCCGGCTTGATGATCGGCACGACATTCTCAGTAATCCAGACGACATCGCCGTCCGTTAGCTCCAGACCGATCGTGATGCCGAGCCTGGATTTGCCGGTCGCCAGCACCTGACTGGTCGGACGATCGGCGTCGGTGACGACGGAACCATCCTCGTGATATGCGCGCACCATCACCGTCAGAATGTCGCGGCCGATCAGGTCGGCGCTCGCCCGCAGAATGCGTTGCGCACTCGGATTGCAGGCCAGCACCACGCCCTCGCGCGACTGCACGATGATGCCTTCGTTGAGATGGTTGACGACCAGCCGGTGATGCTCCTCGCTGTGCGCGAGGCGTTGCGCCATCGCGTCCTGATGAACGGCGAGACCGACACTGTGGCTAATGTCGTGGAGCATCGCCGCCTCTTCGGGGCTTGGTCGGCGCGACGTGCGGTGATAGACAGCGAACGCACCCAGCACCGCGCCGGCATCGTTTTCAAACGGCACCGACCAGCACGCGCGCAAACCGAGCGGCAGCGCGAGGTGCCGGAAATCGGCCCACAGCGGATCAGTTTCGATATCTTCGACGGCGACCATGCGGCGCTCGTACATCGCCGTGCCGCAGGACCCGGCTCGCGGGCCGATCGGGACGCCGTCGATCGCGGCGCTGAAGTGCGCCGGCAGCGAAGGCGCGCCGCCCACGCGCGCGCGTACGCCGTCCGCGTCCAGTAGCAGGATCGAACAGGTTGCACCATCGCCGAGCAGCGCTTCCGCGCGGCGGCATACTTCGTCGAGCAATTCCGGCAGCGGTGTGTTGCGGGTAATCAGCCGCAACACCGTACGCTCCGACGCCAACACCCCCTCGGCCCGATCCGGCCCGTAGCGGGTGCCCTCAGGCGTTGCTCCCATCGTGCTATCTGATGTCGCTTCGCGTGTCATTTGTGCGCCCCCTAACCCCACATCGGCAAGTTAATGTACGCGGCGCACCGGGGTTTACGTGAGGCTAGCGCACTTTAATCGCGATGCATAGCGCGCAAAGCGTGTGACCGGCTAGCCGGTCAGCCAATGAAGCGACTGCCCCGTTAACACTGTGAGCACGGTGAAGCCGACGATCCCGGCCATCGTCAGCGCCAGCCCTGCCAGATGCGCGGCCAGCGCCACGCGGATATCGAGAGGCGCCAGCTGCACGGGTTGAGCGGGGGCCAACGGAACGGCTGCCGGACCGGTCTCAGCCGTCCTGCCGTTGGGCGCCCCACTAGCGCTCACTTCAGACTCGCGACGCCCGGCCGCGCGAGGTGCAGCACCTCGTAGACCGTGCCCCTCCGCGGCGACCGGCACCGCCGAGGTCATGGATACGTCACAAGCCGCGATGAGCCTCAAGCTCAAACGGCTCGAAGCGCGTCTGGGCTACCGCTTGCTGGAGCGCACCCCGCGCGCAGTGAGACTCTCGCCGCGCGGCGACGCTTTCATCGGCGCCGCCCGGCAATTGCTGCTCGCTCATGAGCGAGCGCTGGCCGGGACCGCCGACGCGCCGGAGCGCCGGCTCAAGCTTGGCATCAGCGACCACGTGGCAGGGCCGAATCTGCCAGCGCTGCTGGGGCGACTCGCGGCTTACGATCCGCTGCTCGTCATCGAAGTGCGCATTGCCGCGTCACGCGACGTGCTTGCATGGTTCGAGCGGGGTGAAGTCGACGCGGCGATCGGTCGTCGCGAAGGCGATCGCCGTGATGGGCAACCGCTGGCTGAGGAGCGGCTCGGCTGGTTTGCGGCGCCGGGCTGGCAGCATCGCGAGGGGCAGCCGCTGAAACTGGCGACGCTCGCCGCGCCATGCGGGATTCGCGCGATTGCCACCGACGCGCTCGATGCGGCCGGGATTGCTTGGACCGAGGTGTTCGTTGGCGGCGGCGTGATGGCTGTCGGCGCTGCCGTTAGCGCAGGGCTCGCCGTGGCCGCGCTGGCGCAGCGCGTGGCGCCGGCGGGAGCGGTGGAGGTCGGCGAGCAACTCGGCTTGCCGCAGCTGCCGGCTTCGAAAGTGGTATTGCATACGCGGCTGAGCGACCCGCGCTCGCAGGAAACTTTGCGAGCGGTTAGCTCGGCATTTCTGAACGCGGCCTACTGAAGCAAATGGGCGGACCGGATGGACCGGTCCACCTTGCCTCAGTTGTTTCCACTTCCTGGCGGCCGACCGCCGCCCTGTTGAGACCCACCTTGAGGGCGGTTATTCCCACCGCCTTGCTGACCTCCCTGTGGACGTCCGCCTGCATTGCCCGGCTGCTGCCCACCCGATGGACGACCACCTGCATTGCCCGGTTGCTGCCCGCCCGGTGGACGTCCGCCCGCATTGCCCGGCTGCTGCCCGCCCGGTGGACGACCGCCTCCATTGCCCGGTTGCTGCCCGCCCGGCGGACGTCCGCCTCCATTGCCCGGTTGCTGCCCGCCTGGTGGGCGTCCGCCTCCATTGCCCTGCTGGCCGCCCGGTGGACGACCGCCTCCATTGCCTGGCTGCTGCCCACCCGGTGGACGTCCGCCGGCATTACCCGGTGGCCGACCGCCTGGTGGCCGACCACCCACATTCCCGGGCGGCGGACCTCCGGGCGGACGCCAACCTGGTGGCCGTCCGGCACCGGGTCTCGGCGGCGGAGGCGGTGGATGATGCGCCCAGCGGGATTGCTGGCCATACCACGGCCGGCCCCGATAATAATTGCCCCAGTAGGTACCGATCGAGAACGTCACGATCGGCAAGCCGATCACCGTGCCGTAGCTCATCACCGGCACATTGCTGCCCTGATAGGGATAGCTGAGTCGCGCCGCATAAACCCAGCCACGCAGGTTCGGAGCGGCGACGTCACACCATTGGTAGTTGCTGATGCAACCCATCACGCTAACCGGGACACCGCCCGGCAACTGCGTCACGACGGGATAATCCGAAGCCGGCCCTGCGCGCACGTTGACCGTGCTATTCGTATAGGCCTGCGACTGCGCGGACGCCACTGCTGGCAGCGCCAGCAAGCTAGCCGCCGCGTACATGCATCGAACGAGGTGTCGTTTCATTTTTTCTCCCGTTTTTACGTCCCGCGTTTGCATGCGTGCCGCTACGGCCCGCATATGTGCCTGCCTGCCTGCCTGCCTGCCCGCCCGCCCGCCCGCCCGCACGCACGCACGCACGC
Source organism: Paraburkholderia sediminicola (assembly GCF_046026675.1). Lineage (GTDB taxonomy): Bacteria > Pseudomonadota > Gammaproteobacteria > Burkholderiales > Burkholderiaceae > Paraburkholderia > Paraburkholderia sediminicola_F. The sequence goes on from NZ_JAQQEY010000001.1 coordinate 2,895,591, forward strand.
ACGCACGCACGCACGCACGTAAGAATGCGTCGGGCCTGGCCATCGCTTCAAGCGGTGTGGCGGCCACGATACCTACTCATCCGCACCTGCAATGCGCATGCCTGAAACCGCCCGGCAAATGCTTACGGACTTGCCCTAGCCGTTCCAGTGCGCCCCGTGCAAAGCAAGATTTGGTAATCACCCACCCGAACTCACGCTGTTTTCGGGCCTCTGTACTCCGGCGACTCGGCCGATCATCCATGGCATGAAAAACCCATGCACTGCTCGGAGCGCCATGAAAATTTTCCGCCCTATCCTTGTCGCTGCACTGATGCTCACGCATCTGCCCGCTCACGCCACCAGTTTCGACTGCAGCAGGGGACGCTCGCTCACCGAACGGATGATCTGCAACGACCCTGCGCTCTCGAAGCTCGATGACACGCTTGGACAACTTTACTGGAAAGCGCGGCGACGGGTCGTCAACCGTCGCGCCTTCCTCACGGACAGTGACAGCAAGTGGGCGTGGCGGGAAGCGAATTGCCGCGATGCGGTGTGTCTGGGGACGTGGTATGACACTCGGATCGAGGAACTGCAGCGGCTGATCGAAAGCATCCGAACGGGAACCCCGGATGGTCCGGCCGAACCGGACACTCAGCGTAAGGCGGTGATGCCCGCGCTACAGCAAACCGAAACCGCGATGCTTCGATGCACCGCGGCGGATCCCGGGATCGTCGTGAACGACCAGTGTTCCACTGTGATCAAGGAGAACAACGGTAAGTGGAAATATCAGCCACACGGCGGCGACTGGTTCTGCGGACTGGCGATGCTCGCGCCGGCGGAAGTGCGATAGCACTACCTGCCGCTCCAGAACCTCCGCTGAACCTCCATCACCTCAGCCTCCACCTCGGGCACCGGGCCGATCACCTCGACGGGCTTCTGGCAGTGATCGAACACATACCGGCAATCCACGCTCATGGTCGGATTCTCGGCATGATCGCCGGTCGCCTCCAGCAGGCGCTTCTCGGTCATGCCAAACACGACGCGGCCGATATTGGCCCAGTACATCGTGCCGGCACACATGCAGCAGGGCTCGACCGACGTGTACAGCGTACAACCCCACAAGTACTCCGGCGTGAAGTTCAACGCCGCCACGCGAGCCAGCACCGACTCGGCGTGATTCACCGTATCGACATTGCCCTGCTCCATCAACACGGTCTCCTGATCCGGGCCGACCAGCACCGCGCCGAACGGATGGTGTCCCAGCAGCGTCGCCCGCTCGGCTATCCGGCTCGAATGCCGCAGATGACGCACGACCTGCTCGTGCGTCGGCGTTAAACCCTGCGGCGGATAGGCCGGCGCCACTCCAGCGGCGCCGGCATCGGTCGGGACGGTAAGACTCACGGGCGATCTCCTTTAATCTTTTAATGATAGTTAGGTAAACCAATCAATGCATTACTTCGGCAGCGAACCGTCGACGCCTTGCACGAACCAGTTCAAACGCAGCAGCTCCGCATCGCTCAACGACTTGCCCGCGGCGACCTTCACCGCACCGGACTGATCCGCGATCGGACCGGCAAACGGATTGAACTTGCCGGAGATGATGTCGTCACGCTTCTGGCTCAAGGCCTTTTGCGCCGTCGGCGACACCGCGTCTGTGTTGATGTTGGCCAGATCGATCGCCTTCTCTTTCAGCCCCCACCACACGGGCGAGTTGTTCCACGAACCCGCCATTACTTGCTGCACCAGATGCGTGTAGTACACGCCCCAGTTGCTCACGCATGCCCCCAGTTGCGCGTTCGGCCCGAACTTCTTCATATCGGAGTCCCAGCCGAATGCATGCACTTTCTTCTGCTCGGCGGTCTGCATCGTCGCTGTCGAATCAGTGTTCTGGATCAGCACGTCGGCGCCCTGGCCGATCAGCGTTTCGGCGGCCTGCTTTTCGAGGCCCGGGTCGAACCAGCTATTGATCCACACGACCTTCACGCGCGCATTCGGATTGACCGAGCGCGCACCCATCGTGAACGCGTTGATGTTGCGCACCACCTCCGGCACCGGCACCGAGCCGACAAAGCCGAGCGTGTTGGACTTCGTCGTATAACCGGCGACCAGTCCGGCCAGATAGGCGCTCTGGTAGGTCCGCACGTCATAGGTGGCGAAGTTGGCGGCCTTCTTGTAGCCGGTCGCATGTTCGAACACGGCGTCCGGAAAGTCCTTGGCGACCTTCAGCTCGAAATCCTGGAAGCCGAAACTCGAGCCGACCACGATCTTATTGCCCTTGGACGCCAGATCACGAAACACGCGCTCCGAATCCGCCGACTCCGGCACGTTTTCGACGCGCGTCACCTTGATCTTGTCGCCGAATTTCGCCTCGACCTCTTTCACGCCCTGCTCGTGCGCGTAGGTCCAGCCGGCGTCGCCCGGATTGCCGAGGTAGACGAAAGCGATGCCGAGCGGCTGCGCAGTCGCGGCGGCTGCCGCCCCGGCGCCGAGCGCGAGGGACGCGCCGAACGCTGCAGCAAGAACAGTGCGAACGGTCAGGACGGTTTTGATGCGCAATGAGTGATGCAGCGCTCGCGCCAGCTTTGCTTTCATGAATTCTCCGAAGATGGTTTCCAGGTGCCTGCCACTGTGTCCGGGATTGTCCCGGACAAGGCTCCAGCATAGGGGGCCATATTCGAAGGTCAATTTCCGCGGAAAAATTATTTCCCGTTATCCCGCCCATAACGAAATCTGTATTTTGGTAGCCAAGAAACAGGTTCGAGCCTTCGAACGAATGCGGCCGCAAAACCCTCACGTCGAATTCAGCGGCAGCTCAGTGAACGCGTGGCGGTGGGTCAGCCTCATCATCGTCAGGCGAATCGTCCTCACCGAACAGGTCCGCGCACAAGCCCTGGCCGATCTCGCTCAGGCGTGCCGTTCCCGTGCCTTCCTCGTTGAACGTGGTGTCCACCAGGCCGCCGTCGACCAGCGCCGTCAACTGTCGCCGCAAGCCGCTCATCGGCACATCCGCCTGTTTGGAAAGCTTGGCGAGCGACCACGCGCCGCCGGGCGTTTCCTGATGCGCGCGCCACAACTGCGCCAGCACGGCTACCAGTACCGGATCGAGTTCATCGTCTTCCATCGTGAATGTCTCCTCGCTTTTCTTAGGGCCGATCAAGCCATCTGCGCCACCAGTTCACCCAGCGTCTTCAATGCCGCCTCGGTCTGTGCCGTCCACGGATAGCTGTAATTGAGTCGCATGAAGTGGCGGAAATCGTCGCGCATCGAAAACATCATGCCTGGCCCGATCGTGATGCTGCGCGCGAGCGCCGCCTGATAGAGCCGCATCGAATCGACCCGTTCGGGCAACTCCACCCACAGCACGTACCCGCCTTGCGGCGTCGACACGCGCGTACCTGCCGGAAAAAACCGCTGCACCATCGCCATCATGATGCTCGCCTGCTGCCGGTAGACCTTGCGCACGTGCCGCAGGTGCCGGTCGTAGCCGTCCTGCCGAAGGTAATCGGCGACGGCGACTTGCGGCACCGAAGGCGTGGTCAGCGTGTTGAGAAACTTCAGCTTCTCGACCTGCGCGCGGTAGCGCCCCGGCATCGCCCAGCCGATCCGGTACGACGCGGTCAGGCTTTTCGAAAACGACGCGCAATGCAGCACCAGCCCCCTGGTGTCGTAATTCTTCAAGGTCGATGGCCGCGCCTCGCCGAAGTACAACTCCTGATAGACATCGTTCTCGATGGCGGGAATTTCGTGCGCGGCGAGCAGTTCGACCAGTTGCCGCTTGCGCTCGTCCGGCATCTGGAAACCGAGCGGATTCTGGAAGTTCGGCATCACCATGCACGCGGCGATCTTCTGCCGGGCGATGACCTGGGCCAATGCCTCGATGTCGATACCGTGGACCGGATGCGTCGCCACTTCGATGGCGCGCATGCCGAGACGCTCGATGGCGTGCAGCATCGCATAGTAAGTCGGCGACTCGACGGCGACCGTGTCGCCCGGCTTCGCGACCGCCTGCAAGCTGAGGTTGATCGCCTCCGTCGCGCCGAGCGTGATGATGATTTCGTCGGGGTCGACCGGCACGCCATTCTCGGCATAGCGCCGCGCGATCTGCCGGATCAGCTCGGGATTGCCGGGCGGCAGGTCGTCGATCAGATTCCAGCTCGCGTGACGCCGGGCGATTGCATTTGCGTACTGGTTGATGCGCCGCCACGGGAACAGCGACGGATCGGGGTACGGTGAGCCGAGCGGAACGGCATCATGCGCGCGGATGCTACGCAGGGTCGACAGCACGAGGCGGCTCACGTCGACCGCAGCGGCCACCGGCGGCGTCTGGGCTGCCGGCTGGCGGTTCAGACGCGGCTCGTCGAGCGCGGCCGCCGTCGCCACCGCATCGCGCACGAAATAGCCCGACTGCGGCCGGGTTTCGACAATCCCCCGGCTTTCCAGCAACGCGTACGCGTGCAGCACGGTCTTGATGCTGACGCCGTGCTGCTGGCTCGCTTGCCGCACCGACGGAATCCGCTCGCCTGCGGCGAAAACGCCGCGGCGTACGGCTTCGGTCATTTCGTCGGCGAGTTTTTCGTACAGTTTCAAGGACCTGGCTCGAACAAAAACATGTGCGGAACGCCAGTCTATGACAAATTTGGCGCAACTGTACCCCTCTCCTTTCCGATTTTCTGTATGCTGCGCCATTTTTGGAACACAGTAGGCTTTCATGCATCGGCATAAAAGCCTCGTCCAAGCCACATCCGGCGGCAAGATCATGAAGAAACCCGAAGCTCGCATCGAACCGTATACCCACCCCGCCGCTGGCTGGGGCGCGCTCAAATACGTTGCCATCAACCTCATCAAGGAAAAGGTGACGGGCGGCGACTACCGCATGCTGTTCAAGCAGAATCAGCCGGACGGCTTCGACTGCCCGGGTTGCGCGTGGCCGGACCGCGAGCATGCGTCGACCTTCGAGTTCTGCGAAAACGGTGTCAAGGCCGTGGCGGCCGAGGCGACCAGCAAGCGCGTGACGCCGGCGTTCTTCGAGGAACATACGGTTGAAGAACTGATGGCGCAGTCGGATTACGAGCTCGAACAACATGGCCGTCTGACCGACCCGCTCGTCTACGACGCCATGCGCGACCGTTACGTGCCGATCGGCTGGGACGAAGCCTTCGATCTCATTGCCGATCACCTGAAGCGCCTTGACGATCCGGACCGCGCCGCCTTCTACACATCGGGACGCGCCAGTAACGAAGCCGCGTTTCTGTACCAGTTGTTCGTGCGCATGTATGGCACCAACAATTTCCCCGATTGCTCGAACATGTGCCATGAAGCGACCAGCCGCGGCTTGCCGCACACGGTCGGCATCGGCAAGGGCACGGTCACGCTCGACGACTTCGAACACGCCGATACGCTGCTGATCTTCGGCCAGAATCCGGCGACCAACCATCCGCGCATGCTCGGCGAACTGCGTGAATGCGCGAAGCGCGGCGCGACCATTGTGTCGATCAATCCGCTGAAGGAACGTGGCCTCGAACGCTTTGCAAGCCCGCAGCATCCGGTAGAAATGATCACGATGGGCAGCACAAAGATCAGCTCCGTGTTCATCCGGCCGAAGGTGGGCGGCGATTTCGCCTTGATCAAGGGCGTCGCCAAACGTGTAATCGAGCTCGACGACGAAGCGTTGGCTTCGGGTCTCGAACGCGTGCTCGACGTCGCGTTCATCGCCGAACACACGGTCGGCTTCGATACGTTCGCTGACGATTTGCGTGCGGAAAGCTGGGACACGATCGTTGCCGAATCCGGCGTGCCGTTTGAAGACGTGCTGAAGCTTGCCGATATCTACGTGAAGGGCCGCGCGGTGATCTCGACGTGGGGCATGGGCCTCACGCAGCACAAGAACTCCGTGCCGACGGTGCAGATCCTGTCGAACCTGATGATGATGCGCGGCAATATCGGCCGCCGCGGCGCGGGCCTGTGCCCGGTGCGCGGACACTCGAATGTGCAGGGCGATCGCACGGTCGGCATCGAAGAAAGGCCGACTCAGGCGTTCCTCGATCGGCTCGGCGAAGTCTACGATTTCGAACCGCCGCGTGAGCATGGTCTCGACGTCGTCAACACGATCCAGGCGATGCTCGACGGCAAGGTGAAGGTGTTCATCGGCCTCGGCGGCAACTTCTCGATCGCGACGCCGGACACGCCGCGCACGTGGGATGCGATGCGCTCGTGCGAGCTGACCGTGCACATCACGACCAAGCTGAACCGCAGCCACCTCATACACGGACGCGACGCGCTGATTCTGCCGACGCTCGGGCGCACCGAAATCGATCTGCAGAATGGTGTGGCGCAAGGCGTGAGCGTCGAGGATTCGATGAGCATGGTGCACATCTCGTACGGCATGAACAAGCCGGCCTCGGAGAATCTGTTGTCGGAGATTGCGATCGTCGCGCGCATGGCGCTCGCCACGCTCGGCAGCGCCAAGGTCGACTGGCTCGCTCAGGCGGCCGACTATGCATTGATTCGCGATGGCATCGCGCAGGTGATCGACGGCTTCCAGAACTACAACGAACGCCTCAAGAGCCCGGGCGGTTTTCACCTGGGCGTGGCGTCACGCGAGCGGATCTGGAAAACGCCGAGCGGCAAGGCGCAGTTCCTCGTGCATGCGATTGACGTCGACACGCCGATTCATCAGGCGCGCGCCGAGCATGGCGAGCGTCTGATGACCTTGATGACGACGCGTTCACACGACCAGTACAACACGACGATTTACGGCCTCGACGACCGTTATCGCGGCGTATATGGGCAGCGGCGCGTGCTGTTCGCCAACAAGGACGATCTCGCGATGCTGGGCTTCGTTGCGGGCCAGCGCGTGGATATCAAAAGTGTGTGGGCCGACGGAATCGAGCGTCACGCGGCTGGGTTCCTGCTGGTGGAATACGACATTCCGCGTGGGTGTCTTGGCGCTTACTATCCGGAGACGAATCCGTTGGTGCCGCTCTCTTCGGTTGCCGATGGCGCGGGGACGCCGACTTCGAAGTCGATTCCGGTGCTGTTGACGGCGTCAGCGGTTGTTGAAGCGGTTGCTGCTTGATACGGTGCTGGGTTCCGGGTGGCGGGTAGTGGGCGCCGCCCGAAGCTCCGCATCTGAAGATTGACGCTCACGCCTGGTCTTTCTTCAGATCGCGATGCGTGAGATACAAGCGCAGATCGAACTCAATCTGGTGGTAGCCCGGTTGCATGAACTCGCAGAGGCGATAAAACGCCTTGTTGTGGTCGCTTTCTTTCAAGTGAGCGAGTTCATGCACGACGATCATTTTCAGAAATTCCGGTGCGGCGTCCCTGAATAGCGACGCAATGCGGATTTCTTTTTTTGCCTTCAGTTTGCCGCCCTGCACACGCGAGATGCTCGTGTGCAGGCCGAGTGCGTGGCGCACAACGTCGAGCTTGCTATCGTAAGTGACTTTGTCGATTTGCGCGCCGTTGCGAAGGTGTTCGCGCTTGAGCTCCGAGCAGTACTCGTACAGGGCCCGGTCTGTTTGCACCTGGTGCGTGCCGGGGTACCGCTCCACGAGGTACGGGCCGAGTTGTTCGTCGGCTATCAGCTTTTTGACTTTTTCCTGTAGCCCGGCTGGGTAGCCTGTCAGGTATTTCAGGTGTTGCATGGCAATGGTGTTTGCTTTTGACGATGGCCTCGCGGCGACGGACTTTCGTTGAGCCGGATTCAACCGCGATTGCTTTCGCAATCCGTCCAGAGCCGCAGCGGATCCCGGTGAAGCGGATACTGCTTGTCGAGCCACGCCGACAGCCGGGTCCAATCGGGGTGGTTGGTCCCAGTCTTCGCAGACCACGTCGACGATCTCTCGAGAATCTGTCCGTTCTCACGATCACGGACAAGCAAACTGCCAAGACCGCTCGAACTGTTCTCCTGCGTTTCGACCCGATATCGCGGCAAGAGTCTCACTTCAGCATCCCCTGCCCAGCCGTACACGGCCCGGACCACGCCGGTTGCGTCCTTTAACTCCACTGGACCGCTGGCCGGCCGAGCGGCGGCCCAGCCTTCAGGAAATTCAGCGACGACCTCATTGCCGCTTTCCCGGACCCATTTCATACGCCAGGCCCGCTCCATCGCATCGCGCACGTGCGACACCGACTCATACCCCGGCGGCAACTCGATCGCTGCAGGCAAGGTAACGAGATTATCTTTCCAAAGCTTGGCCTCGTCGCGATCACGTCGGTCGGTTGTTCGGGATACTTCTTCTCCGAACGGGTTATCAGGCCGGCTAGCGAGATGGGCGCCGCTTTGCTGCAGGTCGGGGAAAAGACCGTCTGCATCACGACGCGTTAGTTTTGGTTTTCCGTTTTTCATGGTGTCTCGCTGAAAGGCGCTCTCAAGAACGACCAATTTACATTAAACAGGGCGACGCTCTGTACATCGGCGCAATTATCCGGGGTGCAACGGGCGTCTGATCGCTCCCTCATCATTCTGGATCAGCATGGGGAGGCAATCGCGTGGGCCAGGACAGACTGCGGCGTACGCCAGTTCGATAGGTTCCGCCCCGAGCGCGATTACCGGCAGAAGGTGTTCGGCAGCGCTCTTCAGTCAGGCTGATCTTGGGGCGAGATACCGTCGTCGCTCTGAACAAGCTTCGGGCGCCCTGTTGCGTCTGGACCTGAATCCACCAGCTTGTTGCGGTAGTCACAGGCAGGACAGAGGAAAAAGAATCCTTGTTCATCGACTTGCCGCTCGACGCGATCGAAGTCGAACGACACATTGCAGTTTCGACAGGTCCACATAGCGGCCTCCGTCGGTATCTTCGAGCAATCCTCGTATGAAGGATACTATCCGTAAGCCGGCTTTCCCGCACAGGAGAATCAGTGCTGCCCCGCGTTCAGGAGCATCCAGATCTGTCGCGTCGGCGCACCGGCGAGAATGCGTGCAAACACGCCGCCGCACCGCACGCAGGTGTAGTGCTCTTCTGCTCGCGTATCCTTCACGGCGCCGACGCCGTTGGGCGTCAGGTCGTCGTGCGGAGTCGCAGTAGCCGGCTGCCCGTAGAGATCAGCGCACCGTGCGCATGGTTGAATCCAGAGTTCCATTTTGAACAACCAGAGCAGTGATCAGCCGTTGCTGGCAACCGAGCCGCCTTCGACCATCATGTCGACACGCCGCTTGCCTTCGACATACCCAGCCTCGCGGGCTGCCTCCTCGCTGCCGAAAGTGACGACAAGTTCCTGGAAGCGAAAGCTCTGCCCGGCGAGGTGGGCATCGGAACCGTGGCGGCAGATGTACGCCGAGTAGTGCCACAAGGTGGTGGGGGCCGGGGGACCGTATGCAAGGATAGGTAGGACCCAGACTTCGTATCCGTCGTGTTCGATCTTGTCCCACATGGCTGTCTCCATCGTGATCGTCGAGGAATCGTAGCATGTAGTAGCTGATCGATATGGATCTCGCTTCAAACATGACCACGCACCCGCTTCCCGATCGCTACTGTTGCTTTAACAAGGACTGTTGCGCGTTCCGACGTCGCCCACTCCCAGCAGATCCCCATAGCTTACGACAGCGTCGATCCATTTCCTGAGTTCCTCGCGCTCCAGATCGAGCAACCGTTCCGGCAAGCCCGAGTCATTGGCGGCGCCCAGCATATTGTGAAGCGCGAGGAAGGCCAGGGTTTGCGAATACATCACATGGGAAAGACGTAAGCGCATTTCCGGGTGCGCCTGACCGGCCGCATGGGTATCTTCTATGGCGTACGCCAGCTTCTCGCTGATATAGCTCAGCGGGACACCGTCACGGGTTTCCCGAGTTCTATACGCTGCGCCGTTGGATGACAGTGATAAGTTCATAGGTAGCTGGATGTGATTGATTCGATTCTGGAGCGCCACAGCGGTCGCGGGTGTTCAGCACACTCGCTCAATTACGACTCGCTTGGGGCAGTGCGCCCCCGCGCCACCCGTTGAGCGAGACCTTTTTCTGCCGCCAACGGCGAGACTCTTGATAAGCACTCGACGTAAACCGCCTCGGTACGGGCCGCGAAAATCTGCAATGAAAACTCCGCCTCGCTCTTGGCACGTGCGGCGGCGCCAGCCCGCTCGATCTCGGACGGATTGCACAGCAGGAGCATGAGAAGCTGCGCGATGTAACCGTGTCCACCTGGCGGGACAAGCCACCCATCCTCGCCAGGGGTCACGTTCTCCGGCAAACCACCCGTGTCAGAGACAATCACCGGCTTACCCATCGCCATCATCTCCCGGCACGCGAATGACAGCGTTTCCCGCTGAGAAAATACAAAACCGACATCCAGAACCACTACTGCCGGCCGAACGTCCTGCTTTGAGCGGCGTGCCGGCATGCCGAGCGAAAATCGACAGGAGATCGAACTTTGCCACCGAAAACGCGACGGCTTTATCGTCGAGCCAGGCCCTTCGAGCATGGAGATCAAGGCGGAAGTCCCCAAACGTATGGTCGAACACCCGCCCCGGCTTGGCAAGGCGAATGTCCCTTCGCAACAAGACGCGAATGCGGGCCACGAGCAATAGAGGATCGATCGGTTTGACGACAAAGTCGTCGGCGCCGACATGGAAGCTCATCAACTGTTCTACGTCCTCGTCCAGCGCCGTCATCATGAGAATCCGCCCGGAATAGGAGGACCGAATCTCGCGGCATAGAGAGAATCCAACCATGCCCGGCAGCATGACGTCCATAACGAGCAGATCCGGGCGTACGGCATCGATCATCTTCACCGCCACGTCGCCGCGGTGAGCAATCACGACCTCGAAATTTTCGGAGCGCAAAAACTCTGTCGTCAGTGCTGCGAATGGAAGGTCGTCTTCGATCAACAGGAGCGTGTCTGGCATGGCGGCGCAGCGCGTCGATACTGAACCCATGCGCCCGGCCAGAATACATTTAGATATCTCGATGTCCTGTGCGATGCGATGCCGCTTGCTGACCGAATCACTGCACAGCATGTCCCAACGGAGATGAGTGTTCGTGTGGCTGTGGAACTCGAACGTTCCGGCCTTACGCATGAGTTCGATCTCGCTCCAACGCGCCGTGACATCGTCCGATCGGCCCGCCTGGACGCGTTGCTCGCACTCTGCGTGCGACATGCTCCTGGCCGCGCGAGCTGTCATGGCGGGTCGAACAGGACCGTCATGAATACGACCGGTCACGAGAAACATGACGGCATTGAAACCGTAACGCTCGAGACAAGGATGCGCGTGAATATAGTTGTCCAAATATCCGTCGTCGAATGTCAGAAGAATCGATTTATCAGGCATTGGCGCACCGCGCAGGAAACGCGTGAATTCGTCCGCGGTGAGCGTGACATATCCGTTGCGTGCCAGCCAGTTCATCTGCGATTCGAAACACTCGGGTGAGATATTCAGCGAGCCATTCGACTCTGAGACATGGTGGTACATCAGTACCGGCAGCGAGAGAGCGATCGATTCCATCGATGATTTCATCTACCATGAAATTCCAGATTTTCAGAGCGCTTACCAGGCGGAAATCCAAACCTCTCTGTTGATGAGATCCGGCAAATCGACTATTGACGTCTGCTGTGTATTACCGATTTTTACAAGAACGGGCGAATGTTAGACGGAAGTATTTCTTCCGTCCACGGCCCGTTTGTCTGGACTTGTGTACTTTTGTCGCGAGCTATGCGCTTGATGCGGCATGGACGGAAAGTCGTCCAGATTTGACGCGGGGTGCGTTACGACTATTGGTCGTAACCACCCGCATGAGGTACGTATCGCTACGGCGCTGCATGGTCCAAACGCCGCTACTCTGCCGACACTTGCAGTCAGGCCTCACTCATAGAGAGCCAGATATTCATGCAGCGACTGAAGGACAGCGGCGCCCTCTCCGACGGCAGCTGCGACCCTCTTCACCGAACCGCTGCGAACATCGCCAACTGCAAAGATGCCTTGCCGGCTCGTCTCCAGAAATCGAGGCGGACGATCTGGCGGACACGCCTTAAGTGCATCGGTGCCGGTGAGCACGAAACCGTTCTTGTCCAGTGCAACACAATCGCCGAGCCAGCCGGTACTGGGCTGCGCACCGAGAAACAGGAAGACTTGCCGGATCGGCTTCTGTTCAACCTGCCCTTGCCGGTCCCATTTGACCGATTCAAGCCGCTCCTCGCCGTACAGTTCAACGACCTGAGTCCGCTGATGAACGGTAATGTTGGACGCCGCATCGATCCGTCGGATCAGATAATTCGACATGCTCGTAGCGAGTCCGTCACCGCGAATCACGATGTGGACATGCCGCGCAAATCCCGCGAGGAAAACCGCTGCCTGACCGGCTGAATTTCCGCCGCCGACGATGATCAATTCTTCGTTGGCACAAAACGCGGCTTCCATGAACGTGGCGCTGTAGTACACGCCGCGTCCCTCGAAATTCTCAAGGCGATCCAGCGGCGGTTTCCGATAACGTGCGCCAGTCGCGACGACGACTGCGCGGGCATACACGTGCTCGTCGTAATTGAGCCGAATGTGAAAAGGCGGTTCGTCCTGGCAATCGATGCCGAGCGCTTCAATGGGTACGCCGACCTCGGCACCGAATTTTCGGCATTGCGACAGGCCGCGGCCGGCAAGCGCTTGACCCGAGATACCCGTTGGGAACCCGAAGTAATTTTCTATCTTCGAACTGGTGCCCGCCTGGCCACCCGGCGCCTTCGTGTCGAGGACCGCGACCCTTAAGCCTTCGGAGGCCACGTATACCGCGGCCGCAAGACCTGCAGGTCCGGCGCCCACTACGACCACATCGAACCGCTCGCCATTCAGCTTGTCGGGACTGAGACCCACTGCATCGGCCACGGCGCGGTGGGTCGGGCTCTTCAGAACGTGACCTTGTCGCGTGATGACCACCGGTATATCCGCTTCCGTCGCGCCATTGCGTTCGAGAAGCGCTTGCGCCTCCTGATGGTCGACGATATCGAAGTAGGCCGATGGCTGACCGTTACGGCTCAGAAAATGCCGAAGACGGAACGTGGCCGCAGACGCCGCACTGCCAATCACCAGAATACCCCCGCTCTGGTCCTGAATAAAAGCGACCCGGCGCAGGATGAACGCACGCATGATCGTTTCACTCAATTCAGCTTCCGCGATGACGAGCGAGCGCAGCGATTCCTCGTCGATCACGATGACTTCGCAATCACTGGTGGCGCGCGCCGATGCCACCGCGGCGCGGCCGGCAAGTGTTCCGACCTCACCGGTGAAGCAGCCTGGACCGTGCACGCCCAGCACATGGAGACCCTCTCCTGAGCCTCGCGTCGCCTCGATCGTCCCCGAGACGATGGCGAACATGGGAATGTGCCGGTCGCCTTCAGAGAACAACACATCGCCCGTGTTCAGCCTGCGTCGCTCACCGTACCTCTCCAACAGTGCAAACTGGCTTTCATTCAGCGTTGGAAAAATCTGGTAGTGGCGGCTGCCACCCGACACCAGTTCTCCAAATCTGCCCGACGATTTATCGCTCATGAAGAGATTCCCAATGAGTGGGCACAGATTGTGACCCGGGTGAGCACCTTGAGGGCACGAATAATCAAAAGGATTCGAGACTGCGATCCGCAATGTCCGGACTGATTGTGTACCTGAATTTCGGTCGCAGTAAAGTGCGCGAGACGCGGTGGCTCGCCCGCACACCGGATGGCAATGGCATCACGCCGATTGGAAAAGCGTTGAAGCGGCTGGTACCTGCCGCTTCGTGAATAGTTATGTGGCTGCGGTCTAAAGGGCCAGCGTTGCCGCCGATTCCTGTTGCATGTTCTCAGCTTTGGCGACGCGATCGGGGTTTACGCGGACGGCCTCCCCGCTCTGCTTCAGCAGGGATCACGTACGGCTCAAGTTCCATCAGGATCTCGTCGAGCCTGATACATAATTCCTTTGGCACTTGCGCCATCATCTCGGCATAGGCCTCAGTCGTTACCTGGCGCATGGCCTCTATTTTTTTCAGACCATCAGGTGTCAATTCAACACACTTCTGCCTGCGATCCTCGGCCGCCTCCTGACGATCCACTACACCCTCCCGGTATAACCCGTCGACCATACGACTGGCCGCAGCATGACTCAGGCCAGTTGCCTCGGCCAGTTCAGCAATGGTCTGCGAATCGTGATGATGGAGGTGGAACAGAGAGATGACACGCGCGAAGGTCACGTCGCCGCTTAACATCGTCGACGCGTGGTGAAATACCCGCGAGGCAACCAATCCATACAGGAGTTCGAGTTTGCGCCCGATGCCGGTTGCACTACCTTTCATGCGCCTGTCCATTTCCGACGAATATTTGCATTGCGATAACCCTGTGTTTACAGATTTCTCGCCACGGCCTGCCACGTAAAGGCAGCGGGAAGGGTTGCACGCTGGCACACCTTCGATGTGTGGCGGGATTCTTCAGGTTGGATTTTCGCAGATATTCGCGGAAAGGACGTCAGTTGTATGCACGCACACATCTAGTGCAGTCTGACTGTTCTTGCAGGTAGGCTTTTTGTCCAACATGAGTTGAACTGGTGCCGTGGGCTCGACACCAGTTCAACTTCAGGCGCAGCACGGTCAGTCGTTGCGCAGCGTCCACTTCCCGTCGACGATCTCGACGATTACCCTCGCCCGCCGATCAAGACCATTGTGATCCGCTTTAGTCGTGTTCATGACGCCATGAGACAGGGGTAAGTCCTTCACGTTTTCAAGTGCCGCGCGCAACGCTTCGCGGAACTCGGGCGTGCCAGGCCGGGCCTTTTTCAAAGCCTCAGGAATCGCCCGCTGCAACATCTGACCGGCATCCCACGCGTGGCCGCCGAATGTCGCCACCGAACCCGCTCCATACACTTTCTCATACGCCGCCTTATAGGCAAGCGATGACTGCTTGACCGGATTCGAATCGGACAGCTGGTCCGCAACGAGGATCGGTCCCGCGGGCAACAACTCACCTTCACAATCCTTGCCGCATACGCGTAGGAAGTCGTTATTCGCTACCCCGTGCGTCTGGTAGATAGCGCCCTTGTAGCCGCGCTCCTTCAGTGTTTTGGCAGGCAAAGCCGCCGGTGTCCCGGCACCGGCCACCAGCACGGCGTCCGGTGACGCAGCCAAAGTCTTCAGTACCTGACCGGTCACCGACGAATCCGTCCGGTTAAAACGCTCATTCGCCACGATCTTCAGATGATGAGCCGTTGCCGCCGCGCTGAATACGCTATACCAGCCGTCACCGTAGGCGTCCGCAAAGCCGATGTAGCCGACGGTATGCACACCGTGCGCCTCCATATATCCGGCAATGGCGTCTGCCATCAGACTGTCGTTCTGCGGTGTCTTGAACACCCATGCGCGCTTCGCATCCATGGGCGCAATAATCGCTGCGGATGCCGCAAGCGAAATCATCGGCGTGTGCCCCTCGGACACGGTATCGACCATGGCGAGCGAGTTCGGGGTGACCGTCGAACCGACAATCGCATCGACATGCTCTTCGTCGATCAGCTTGCGGGCGTTCTGCACAGCACGGCCCGTATCCGATGCGTCGTCGAGCACGATGTACTGGATGCTCTTGCCGCCGATCTCCTTCGGCAACAACGCGATCGTGTTCTTCTCTGGTACGCCGAGTGAAGCCGCCGGTCCCGTGGTCGATAGCGTCACGCCTATCTTGACCTGCGCCTGCGCCGCGACCGAAAAGAATAATGTGGTTGCAAGCAGGCTCAGTATTGATGTAGCGAGTTTCATAGGATTGCCCCGTTTTATTGGCAGGTATTCACGCGTGTCTAGCTTGCGGCACAGGTGTAGCTGGCCGCGGCGCTCACGTTGCCAAAGCCCGAATAGTGCGGCACGGTTGGGTACGGACAGTCCGGCAGGGACGACGTCACGTTGCCGTTGGAGTCGAATTTCGTCAGTAGCAACTGCCCTGGGGCGGTACCCTGTTCGACCCACGCGATCATCGCGCCGAGATAGTCTGTCTGATCAGGACCGTTGCCACCGAGTACGTGGCCCACCCCTGGTTCGAGATAGAAGCGTGCATTGCCTCCAGCGGACCCGGCAAGCTGTACGACGGTTTGCCAGTTACGCAGATGGTCGCGTGGTGAAATCAACGGGTCGGCTGCGCCGTTGAACGAAATCATCTTTCTGCCTGCCATCAGATATTGCGCAATGGCCTGCAGGTTGTGATCCGCTCCCACGTTTTGCAGCCCTGCGGCAATGACCGGATACGAGGTGTCGACGTTGAAGTTCGCTTGCAGACTGCCTGATACCGTTGCGGGCAGTAGCCAGTTCGCATTGCCCGTGCCGATCGCCGCGAAGCCGCCACCCAGCCCGCCATACGAGCCGACCCCGAACATGGAGCCGAAATCCGCCCAGTTGTACCCGGAAAACAGTAACTGGCCGCCGCTTGTCGACAATGGCGCGACTATCCGCTGCACGGTTTGCAACTGCGCCGGCGAAAGACAGGTTGCCGCGGGCGCACCGGTTGCACCACACTGCAAGGTCGATGGATCAAAGGTACAGGCAGCAGGATTCAGGATCACGCCGTTGGCATTCCCGCATTGCGCGACTGCCGCGGAATACGCTGCTGTCCACTGAGCACTTGAGGGCATCGCAGCGGAACCGGCAAGCGTTGCTGTATTCAGCATCGCCGTTACCTGGGTTCCCATGTTCATGCTCTCGTCGCCGGCGATGATGCCGTCGTAGTCCCCCGGCTGATTCTGGGCGGCAAGATAGGCCTCGCGGCCACCGTTCGATGCGCCACTGAAGTACGTATATTTCGGCGCGGAACCGTAAAAGGCGGTAATCACGGCCTTGGCGAAATGAACCGTGATACCCGTCGACGCATACGCGTAGTCCTTCTCTGCCGTTGCATTCGTCAGCAGATCCGTCGGATTACCGGTGCGGTTTCCGCCATTCGAAGCGGTATAGGCAATCCCACGGGCCAATGGCTTGATGAGCGGGAACTGTGCGGATGTTGCTTCGACGGTCGGGATGCTTCCGTCGAAACCGCCACCGCCCTGCTGGAGCAGCCGCTTCGACCAGTTGTCCGGAAGATCGACCTCGATGTCGAGTGTGGTACTGGCGGCCCCCGTCGCACTGACCTTGCAATAACCCGGGTTGCCACCAGCGGACGCGATGCGTGAAGTTGCCGTCACCGTAATGCCATTGAACTGCTGGCCGTTTATCTTCGTGCACAGCGCTGCATAGTCGACTGGCGCCGGCGACGCGACATTGTCGGAACTGCCACACCCCGAAAGTGCGAGGACGCACCCTCCCACCGCCAATGCGACAACGAGTCGCCCGGCATTGCATTCAATCCAGCTCTTCACGTTGGTATCTCCAGATGTAGGTGTCGTATTTATTGCCAGCGCGGCCGGAGAGTCGGGTTCTTCGCTTTCGTCGGGACGAGCAGGATCGCTGCCCGGCGACGGGAAGTAGATGGGTAATCTGAGGGAACACATCCGCCTGATTGACCGGGTCGGATATTAATAAACCGTCCGGTCGTTCAATCAATGTGTGTAACGTTAGGATCGTTTTGGCTTGACGCCAAGCGGGGTTAACCCGCTTGGTTGGTGGGATATGCGATTACCCGGTGAGTGGCGTGTGGAAGGAAACCAAGCTTAGCTGAATAATGCTCATGCACACGTACCTACCGCGTGCATTATATGCGTATATGCATCTAATTCACGCAACGTATACGGCGTAGGTAGAAATCTTTCAAGAACAGGCGTCTCCTCAGATTCGCGCATTCGCCGGCAGCGGCATACCCAGCAAAACGCGGCCGTACAGTTCAGCGGATGGATTTACTTGCATCAGGAAGTGAGAGGCCATGCTATGCAAGTCGCGGAAGTATCCTTCCACTGGGCCAGCCGGCATGAGACTCCCACCGAGATTTCGCACCAGGTCGTCAGCAGCGGCGAGCGCCATGTCGCAAATAATGGCTCCGTCCGTTCGATATCGCGCGCGCTGCTCCACCGAGAACTCTTTCCCTTCTTCGGCCCAGTCCCACATCTCGTCTACGTCATGCATGAGCAGATTGAACGCCCCTTCAATCTTCGCCGCGGCTTTGCCGAGCTCCGCCAGTGTGAAGCGATCTTCGGTTTGCGGCGAGTTCAGGCCAGCAGGAATCCTGCTTTCGCACAGTGTCGGCATGGATGTCCAGCAGGCCGTGCGCCACGGATGCAATGGCCGCCGCGACAGACATGACAAACAGGCTGGTGTGCGGAATGCGATACATCGGGCTTTTGTTGCGCTCGCGCCCCGGATACGCAATGTGCTGCACGTCAGTCCATTTGATACTACGGTAGACCGGGACCCACTCGTTGTTGAGATAGACGTCTTTGCTGCCAGTCCCCTTCATTCCGAAGGCGTTCCAGCTCTCGTGATCAACGCGGAAACTGCTCCGGGGGACAAGAAGCAACCTCAGTTCCCTGATACCTTCGGTGGTTGGCACATCGACCAACACGCTTGCCCAATCAGCAACATCGATACCCGACGCGTAAGTCCATTTGCCGTTCAGGACAAAGTGGTCGCCGTCCAGGCTGGCATCGACTCCACGCCCTACGTTTCCGGTGAGCGCGATAACAACAGCGTCCTGGCCGCCGGCAAATACGTCGTCCTGTGCTCGCTCGCCGAACATGCCAGCCATCCACGGATGTAGCCCGGCAAGGCCCGGTACCCAGGCTGTCGCGCTATCGCCGCGGGCAACTTCGCGACAGACACGCCACAAGACCGACGGACGCAATCCGTAGCCGCCGTTTTCGACAGACTGGCAGATTCTGAAAGAGCCGGCCGCACGAAGCTGGCTGGCCACATCATCTGAAATGCGCTTCGCACTGTCGTGTCCCGGTCCCTGCGCCTTCAGCATCGGAATCATCAACCTCGCGCGCTCAATCAAGGTCTCGGCATTAGGAATGTGGTCAATCATTTGAGTCTGCACCATGAAAAGTCGTGACTGAATTGGCCTTGCTTACGCCGACGCTTGCGCCGCTGACTAGCTGTCGAGCTCGACGCCGAGATACTTGCCCGCCGCGTAGATAAGTGCAGGCACCGGCGGGTCAATTGAATACATGTCGACGACCTCGCCGACAACAACATGATGGCCGCCGAGCTCCTGAAGATTGGTGACATGACAAACAAACGTGGCATTCGCGCCGTCCAGTACCGGGGCGGAAGCAGCGCTTAAGTCCCACGTGCCTATGGTGCCGCGATGTGCCTGACCGCCGTAGTATCGCGAGACGGCATCTTGACTGGAGGAAAGGATATTCACCGAGAACGTTCTGGATTGCTTGAGATGCGGAAGAAACGAACTCTCGTTCCGAACGCAGAATAAAAGCAGCAAGGGAGCGAGACTCACAGGACAGACTGCGCTAGCCGTCATTGCCGCTACTCCGGATCGTCTCTCCTCGGATGCGACAGCGATGACCGTGACACCAGTAACGAAGTATCCGCTGATACGAGCCTTATAAAAAAGAGTTGTGGAGGCGGTCGGGCACTGCGACGGTGCCCTTAACGACGTGGTGGACACCGTGCCCAAAGAGCCAGTGAAGCAGTGCAGAGATGATGAGTCGTCGGCGAACGACCCACGCCGCCGCGGACAGCAGGAAAGGATTTGTGAGCGACTCTAGCGGGTCAACTACGGATGTTCGCCATCGGACCGGGTTCGGCCATTTAGTGACCTTCGCGACCGACGCCTCGACGTCTGAAGCTCGGCGCACAACAGTCATTCCGGGCGCGTATCGCCTGCTTCCCATTGCACGCTAGATACGCTGTCTATGAATCGATGACCATCAGACTTTGTGCGCGCCCCTGTCGCTAATGGCCCTCTTTGCTGACCCCGCCTCCGATCAAACCTGCTATACGGGCAACTTGCGGGAAGTGTGGGAAACGGCTAGAAAACGGCGCAAGCAGTTCTCGACGATTTGCGAGACGTCGTTGTCGTAACTGGCGCTGTAAAGACTTCCGAGAAAGGAGATAGAGCCGACTGCGAATAGTCCGCCACCGCTCGGGCCGAAACCGCAGATCATGTGCGCTCGAATACCGCTGTGCACTCTGGGTTTGCCGACCATCCGATTGAAGAGAAGCTCCTCGGGAACGGTCACGAAACTGGCGTCGTGATCGTCGGAGTACGCAACCACTGTCACGTAGGCGGGCGTGCCGAGGTCGGTCGCAGTTTGATCAATTTCAAAGCCCGCAGCGCCGCCTCCAGATAAGCCGAAGTTTCCAAACGGTTCCCCTGCTCCTGCTTTTACCCCTGCAAACAGCCACGCGTGCTCGGGGGCATGCGATTCCGGTGTGCGGCGATAGAACGTGCCCCGAAAGTCTCCCTCCGCAGTAAATCCGACGCCGGCAATTTTTTGCGGCGGCAAACCGTTTCGACGCCACATACCCCCATACTCGCCGTCCAGCTGGTTGTAGTACTCACCGGGCTGACTTTCCCATACCCGCATGCCCGCCTCGGCCCGACGAATTTCAAGCAGATGTGGCGCTGATACGGTCCGCCCGATCTTCCAGTAGAAACCGTTTCCACCAAGATACATCAGGCTTCCGCCCGCAGACCGATAGGCCAGAAGCGCGTCCAGCATTCGGCGTGTATGGTATTCCGGGTGCGATCCAGTCAGGACGACGTCGTAGTGCTTCAACGCGTCGACACCGCGCTCATCGAGATCCTCATCGGTAACGACATCAAATTCAAATTCTTTTTCCCTTAACCAGTTGGTCAGATGGGAGTCCGCGGAAAAGTGGCGCAGACCTGACCCATGCTCGTCAAGGAACGTCAGATAGCCTGGACGCATGGTGAGAACCGGGCGCAAGCGGGAAGAGAGGCTTACACCTGAACCATCACTGTGATAGTTGTACGTTGATGTGCCAAATGAGGTTACGACGTCCGGGTTGTGGGGATACGCTCCCCATGTTTCCACGCGAGCAGCAAGCGCCCCCGAAAAATTTCCACGGGCGTTGTTGGCGTAGGCGAGGTAAGTCAGTGTGGGCGCGAGGAACGCGATGCGCGCATGTTTCCCCCGCGACGCAACCGTGACGTAAAACGGGATTGTGTCGACTCCTTCTCCATTGTCCACACGCAATCCATAGACGCCCGACGCCATGTCGGCCGGGATTTTCAGATGTACCGACGTCTGCCAGCCACAGTCCGACAGGTCGTCAGCGTGGAATCGGATCGCGGCGTATTCCTCTGGCGCATGCGTCCAGTCCAGTTCCTGTCCGGTCCACCCCGACGACCGAACTGCCCTCATTGGTGCGTTCACAAGCGTCAATGGGGCGTCGCTATCAAGCCTGTTCGGTAGACTCGTGTGCGCGAGCGTTGGCGTGAAGTCCCAATGCGCCAACACGTT
This sequence comes from Paraburkholderia sediminicola, assembly GCF_046026675.1. GTDB lineage: Bacteria > Pseudomonadota > Gammaproteobacteria > Burkholderiales > Burkholderiaceae > Paraburkholderia > Paraburkholderia sediminicola_F. The sequence goes on from NZ_JAQQEY010000001.1 coordinate 2,916,864, forward strand.
GTCCTCGCACAGATCGCCGCGTGCATCGCTGCCGGGCGCGCGCAATTCCGGGCTTTCGATGAAGCCGTTGAAGGCATCCTCCGGGTGTCCTCTCCAGATAGCCGCAAAGCACACCGTCGAACCGTCGAACGCGGCAGCAGAGAATGGCGCTTCAAAATCTAACACGTTCCTGAACACCTCTTCGCGCGCGTTCGTGCCTGAACTGACTGCCTGAACGTGCCCGTCACGGTCGATCGATATCCGCAAGTTTGTCCATAAATCGGCGGCGATAGCTACGCCTGTGGTGATCTGTTCCCCTGTTGCGAGGCTCTGGAAAACGAGTTCGCCGCGAGTGAGAGCGATCGCTACACCATGCGTCCCATCGTGGTTCTGAAGAGCGACCAATGTCTGGAGGGAAGTGTCCTCGAACGTGGGCTGAACCGTCAGGTCGAGTTTGACGCGCTGAGAGTCCTTTAGGGCAGGCATTGGGCCGTAAGCGCAGGAGCCGGGAAATACTGGCTGCTCCTGTCCTGGGTAAGTGCTTTCCAGCTGGACATCGATCGGGACCAGCTTCATTCCGGGCCCGTTAGGGTTTGGGTCACAACAATCTATGCGCTCAACAGTCGCCGTAAAAGCGCGATCGCCGCGTGAACTGATTTTGAACGCCAGCTCCTGACCAACGTGTGCGCTCCACGGGGTTACATAGCCGATGATCGCGGGAGTTTTGGAGTGGGAAGTATTCATAGTCAAATGATCGATCGTTCTTGGTCGTGGTTCCAGGCGCTGCTCCGCGACTGTCTACGGCCAGGGTAAACCCCTGTGAGATTTTATTTTGCAATGGTTGAAAATAGAACCACAAGTGGTCACTATAGAGTCCAGTGTACTTTAACCACTCGGGGTGTGCGATGAAAAAATTGGTCTCTTCGGTAATGACGATTGCTGCGCTTCTCGCCTTCGGTAGCGCAAGCGCCCAAGAGGTTGTTCTTGTTGGCGTTTCCGGCCCATTAACCGGTCCGCAGGCGTCGGAAGGGAAAGACAACGAGAATGGCGCGCGCATGGCGGTTGACGAACTAAATAGCGCCGGAACGACGATCGCGGGTAAAAACGTAACATTCAAATTGGTATCGCAAGATGACCAGGCGGATCCCCGGATTGGGGTGCAGGTCGCGCAAAAGCTGGTCGACGCCAAGGTAGCCGCAGTTCTCGGTCCGTACAATTCCGGAGTCGCGATCCCGGCCTCGCGGCTCTACCAGAGCGCTGGCATCCCGATGCTTTCGGTTGCGTCGAACCCAGCGCTGACCCTTCAAGGGTTTAATGAGGTATTTCGTATTGGCGCCAGTGACGGGCAACTCGGCGGAGCGATGGCTAATTTCGCCATCGATACGCTTAAAGCGAAGACAGCTGCGGTCATAGATGACCGGTCGGCTTACGGCCAGGGCGTGGCTGAAGAGTTCATGAGCGTGGCCAAGACACGAGGGCTCAAGATTATCGACCAGCAATACACGAATGGTCAGGCCGTCGATTTCAAGGGCGTCCTCTCCCAGATCAAGGCGACGAATCCCGACGTCATCTTCTATGGTGGTTACGCGTCGCAAAGCGGCCCGCTTGTCAAACAGATGCGTCAGCTCGGGTTGCGGGCGAAGCTGCTGGGCGGCGACGGAATCTGTACGTCTGACATGGCCAAAATCGCTGGTCCCGCAGCGACGAATGCGTACTGTTCGCAAGGCGGGGTCTCACTGGACAAGACGCCTGCGGGTAGCGCATTCGTGAAAAAGTACAAGACAACCTTCAACGTCGATACGCAGGTGTATGGCGTCAGCTACTACGACGGCATGAAGCTGTTGGCCGACGCGATGGTGAAGGCCGGCACGACATCCGACCGCGCCAAAATTGGCGCGCAACTCGCCAGGTCCGCCTACACCGGCGTGGCCGGCGAGTACTCGTTCGACGTACATCATGATCTGAAAAGCTCGGCGACGACGGTGTACACATTCAAGGATGGCGCTGTCGTAACTTACGGTAACTAAGGTCTCAACGAAAATAGTAAGCAAGACGGAGTATCTATGCGAATTACCAGAACACTTAACACGATCGAAATGCACACCGGGGGTGAGCCGTTTCGCATCATCACCAATGGTTTCCCGCGTCTGGTGGGGAAAACCATCGTGGAGCGGCGGGACTGGATCCAGAAGCATGCGGATGAGTTGCGGAGCGCCATGATGCTGGAGCCTCGAGGCCATGCCGATATGTACGGAGGCTTTCTCACTGAGCCGGTAAGCGAAGGCGCGGATTTCGGCATCATCTTTACGCAGAATAAAGACTACAGCCCCCACTGCGGTCACGGGACCATTGCGCTGGCCACCGCGGCGGTTGAACTGGGTTGGATTGAGCGCACGTCGCCGGAAACGCGCGTGGGCATCGACGCGCCTTGCGGATTCCTCGAGGCCTTCGTCCAGTGGGACGGCGAAAATGCAGGGAATGTGCGTTTCGTGAATGTGCCGTCATTCGTCTGGAAAAAGGACGTCACCGTCAATACGCCGACGTTCGGCCCCGTGTCAGGAGATATCGCTTACGGAGGCGCGTTCTATTTCTACGTCGATGGTGCACAGTACGATATGGCGGTAGGCGAAAACAACGTTGATCGACTGAAGCGGTTCGGCGACGAGATCACGCAGGCGACTAACGCAGCGTTTGACATCGTTCATCCAGAGATTCCGGAAATCAGAGGGCTCTACGGCACGATCATTTCGAATACAGCCCGTCATCCGGGATCGACTCAGGCGAACTGCTGCATCTTCGCCGATCGCGAGGTTGACCGATCGCCAACAGGGTCCGGCACCGCAGGGCGCGTCGCTCAGCTCTACCAGCGCGGCAATCTACCCTCGGATGGAACGCTCGTGAACGAGTCGATCATCGGAACGATCTTCAAGGGCCGCGTGCTCAGCGAGACGAAATGCGGTGAATTCGATGCAGTGATTCCCGAGATCGAAGGGAACGCGTTCATCTGCGGCTACGGGACGTGGTTGATCGACGAACGCGATCCTTTGACCTACGGATTCCTGGTGCGGTAGAGGTTGCAGATTCCAGGCGCTGCTTCGACAGCAGCTGTCACACTGACGTGACACATTTTGGCCCATCTCCTTGGAGCCTTCGCGGCGCATTCTGAAATGGGATGCAGCCGCGCTTTTTGCCTTGTGCGAGGCACGGAGAACACTTCATACGTGGTCGAATCAGGAGATGGCATCATGTCGCTGCGACGCATGATAATTATTCGTCAATGACAGGTGAAGTCCCCCGCATCGGACGTCAGGAAATGAAAGGAAGTGAGATGGGTACGACACGGCAGGATCTCGAATCGAATTTCAGACCGCTGCAGATTTATGAGCAGGTCGAGGAGAAGATCAAGGAGGAAATCCGCACGGGACGGTTCGCGGCCGAGTCCCGGCTGCCATCGGAGCGCGAGCTTGCAGCGCTCTATGGCGTCGGCCGACCTGCGGTTCGAGAGGCAATAGGGGCTCTTCAGAATGAAGGCCTCGTTGTGACGAAACGGAATTCCGGCACGTACGTCTCCTCTGCGGCCTCTGAGCGTTTACTTAACGACGACGGCAATCATGGAGTTCAGAACGCGGAGCCGGATTTCAGTCCAACGGGAACGCTCGAAACGCGATTCATCCTCGAGCCAGCAATCGCACGGCGAGCCGCCGCCCGAGGCAAGCGCGATCGCCTGGCTGAGCAATACCTTGCGGAGATGGAGACGATTCGCGATATCACCAATCTAGAGGAGCGCGCGCTGTGGAATAACAGCGACAGAATGTTCCACCGCCAATTGGCTGTCATGACCGGTGACGCTTTGCTCGTCAAGATCGCAGACGAGGTAGCGAAAACAATGGATCAGCCATTGTGGAAACGGCTAAAGGACGACGCGATTTACGATCCGCTACGGATACGCCTGTATGCGTCCGAGCATCGGCTTATTTACGAGTCGATCGTGAGTGGCGATGCTGAGGCAGCAGGATTCTACGTGGAGCAGCATATCAAGCGGGTGCGACGGGATATTGCGCCCAAGTAGCGCCGCCTTGGTCAATTAGCTGGCCGCGAACACTCCACCATCGTCGACAAAGAGATCGCAGTAGCGATGTCCCCGATGATTGTCAGCAGACGCTGGATACAAATTAAACGCGCGTGGCCGCGCTGCCACGAATAAAGGACGGACTTCAGAAGACATGGCAGAAATAGTTCTTTCACTTGATCACTTGCACAAGTTGGCCTTTGACGTATTGGCATCCAATGGGCTCAGCCCGCGTCAATCGAACGCGATGGCGAAGGTACTCGTTGCGGGCCAACGGGACGATTGCCACTCACACGGTGTATGGCGCCTCATTGGATGCGTAAAAACGCTGAAGATGGGCAAAGTCAATGCTGATGCCGACCCGCAGATAAACGATGTCTCGCCTTCGCTTGTTAAAGTCGACGCCCGGTTCGGATTCTCTCCGCTCGCGTTTGAACTGGGGAGCCGGGTGCTCGTTGAAAAGACGAAGAAATCTGGCATCGCGGCTCTGGCAATCAACAACTGTTTTCACTTCAGCGCTTTATGGCCGGAGGTCGAGGCAATCGCTGCTGAAGGCGTAGCCGCACTAGCCATGACGCCTACTCATAGTTGTGTCGCACCTGCTGGCGGGAACAAGCCGCTATTCGGAACCAATCCGATCGCGTTCGCCTGGCCACGTCCAGGCCCCTTTCCGTTTGTGTTCGACATGGCTACAAGCAGAATCGCCCGTGGCGACATCGAACTGCACAAGAGGTCGGGTTCCAGGATTCCGAGCGACTGGGCGATCGACGAAAACGGTCAAGCCACCGATGATCCCGATAAAGCGTTGCGGGGTGCCATGCTCACGTTCGGAGGCTATAAAGGATCCGCGCTTTCGGCGATGGTCGAGTTGCTGGCTGGCCCGTTGATCAGCGATATGCTCAGCCCGGAGTCGCTGGCTTTTGACGAAGGCGTAGGCGCAGCACCATGTCACGGGGAAATCATCGTCGCTTTCGATCCTGCAGTCTTTGCTGGCGCTGCCCCTACGGACAACCTGCAGCGCGCTGAGACTCTGTTTGAAGGAATCGTGGGTCAAGGCGCGCGCCTGCCCTCCCAGCGACGATTCGATGCACGACAGCGCAGCATTGAGCACGGCGTGTCGCTCTCAAAGGAACTCCACGAAGAGCTTACCCGTTTGATTTCGTGAGATCCGCTGAGTGACAGGGCCGCATCCTGGCCTACACCTCCGGTACCGCAACCGGCGCGAACAACCAGGATATCGGTACGTCACCTGCGAACGTCCTGTCAGCCGATCACATCCGGACGCTCGCCGTCCTCTATCGACCGGCGACTTGGGGGTTGTCGGGTCCCTTATTTCGAAAAAGCCACTGAAGCTCCTTATGGACGACGCGCCAGCGGCTCGCGTGCGGTGCGCGGCGCATCCCTGCGCGTGCCGAACAGCGTGTCGCAGATGGGAAACGTCAGGTTGAAGTTTTGCGTCGCCATCAGTTCGGGATCGTGGTGCGTGACGTGCAAGCGCCGTACGGTATTGACGAACGGAACGCGGTCGAGCAACGGGCTGTCGGTGACGTGCGACAGTGTGTGCAGCCCCTCGTACATCAGGTAGTACGCCGCCATCGTGAGCAGCGCGATATATCCTGCGTTGCGCGAAAACACATAACCAATGAAGAGTGCGAACGGCACTGCGGCCAGCACAAACGCGACCGGCGCAAACGGCGGAAACAATAAGGCGCGCCAGTGCCGCTGGCCCTTGTATTCGAGCGTGACGTGCGTGAAGAACCTGTGATGGACCGCGCAGTGCCGCTTGTAAATCATGCTGAAGTACTTCGTCGGGCGATGCAGCACGTAGCGATGCGCGGCCCACTCCGCCCAGTTGCCGAACAGAAAGAGCGGAATGACCGCCAGCCATTCGGCAAGCGTGGGAGCATGAAGCCGCGTGAAACAATACGCGATCACTCCACCCGTGAAAAGCAGCGTGAAGCCAAGGTGCATTTCACCGCGATACCAGGGTGGCGTGGCCGCCACATAATCGTCGCGAAACTGGTATGAACGCGCGCGAACGTCCTCGTCGTATTTCATATATGTCTCCTGTATCTGAGCGATGCGGGCGCGCTTTTGCGCCCGCTGGAATGCACTAGGCGGTCTCGCAAGCTGTGCCGTTATCGAGCTTGCCGCGGGTCTCCGGCACGATGAACGCCCCGACCAGGAAAATTACGCTGATCGCCCCGGCGAAGATCGCAAGCGTCATCGGCAACTGGCTGGCGTCTTTTGCCACCAGCGAGACGGCGGTCGGCATCATCCCGCCGATCGCGAACCCGATGTTCCATGACAGCCCCGTGCCAGTGGCGCGAATCGCGGTCGGAAAGCGTTCGTTCAGGAAGATCAGAATCGGCGCGTAGCCGGCGCTGCCGAGCGCGCTCAGAATCACCGCGTAGACGCCGACCATCGTGATGCTTTGCGCTGTGGGCAGCAGCAGGAATAGCGCAGGGAGCGCGATCAGGCGAATCAGGCCGATCCAGACGAACGCGCTTTTGCGTCCAATGAAGGTGCTCAGATGTCCCGCCGCGATGGACGCGATGACCACCGCGACGCTGGAGATCATCAGAATCGCGGCCGCGGCGCCGTTCGGTGCGTGACTCACCACCTTGAGGAAGGTCGGCAGGTAGCCGGACGTGAGGTAATAGCCGCTACCGCCGCCGATCGTCAGCAGCAGATTGACGAACAGAATCGAGCGATAGTCGCGTGAAAACAGCGTGCGGATCGGCGAGCGTACGACCTCGACCGGTGCGGCCGTGTTCTGCATTGCGGCCTTGGCGGCCTTCTCGGCGGCCAGCTTCTTCCACAGCGGCGACTCTTCCAGACTACTGAAGACGAACAAGCCGAGAATCGAGCTGACAATGCCGGTGAAGAACATGCAGCGCCAGCCCCACACGTCGAACAAGTCGCCCGGGAAGATCGCCGACATCGCCAGATAGGTGAGCGATGCGAGCAATGCGCCGAGTCCCGCCCCGCCGCCGCCGATCAGCCCCGACACGGCGCCGCGATATTTCGGCGCGACCGATTCGGTGCCGATGGTGTGGGTCGACGCCACCACCCCGCCGACGAATACGCCTTGTATCAAACGCAGCATCAAGAACAGGATCGGCGCGACGAGGCCGACTTGCGCGACCGTCGGCAGCAAGCCGAAGGCTGCCGTCGAGAGACCCACGCCGACTACCGCAGTGATCATCGCGCCCTTGCGTCCGTGCCGGTCCGCGTAGGAGCCGAACCATGCCGAGCCGAGCGGGCGCATCAGTAGGGTCACGGCAAACGATGCATAGACCGCGGCGAGCGAGAGCATTGCGTGTTCGGACGGAAAGAACAGCCGTCCAACTACCGGTGCGACGAACAGCAAGACGAACAGATCGAACAAATCCAGTGCCCAACCGAGGCACGAGGCCACTACCGCACCCATCACTTGCCGCTGGTCTACAGCGGGCAAGGCGGCGCCATTCTGCGCTGCTACGGACATCGTCATCTCCTTGATTTTCAGCGGGCCGTCTTTCGATCGCCCCCGTTTTAAGGCACGTTCTGGATTGCGTGCTCTTAGTTGTGTTAAGAAACTTTATCGACCGACCACCGTGGGCGACGTCGTGCTCGACGCTGCGCCCGGGTACCTTCGCGCGAGCATCGCGTCGGCGATCTTTTCGGCCATCATGATGGTCGGGATATTCGTATTCGCCGAAGGCAGCCGCGGCATCAGTGACGCATCGACGACCCGCAAGCCCTGCGCGCCACGCACGCGGCCCGCGTTGTCCGTCACAGCCATGACGTCGTTCACATCGCCCATCTTGCAGGTGCCGCTCGCGTGCCATACGCCGAACACATTGGCGCGAATGAACGACTCAAGTGCGGTCTCATCGTCAAGCAGTGCAGACATTTTCTGGCCTCGCGTGAAAAACCGTTCGATCAACGTCCGCCGAATCGGCGCAGGTGTGTCGAGCAGCACGCCGAGCATCGAGGTCAGCGCGGCGTTGCGGGTTCCGACGCGGCTAAGCGCCTTGACCCGTGGTGAAAACGCCGCGGGGAAAAAGTCGCGTGAATCGTGACCGAGCCCCGAGGCATCGACGATTTTCGCCAGCATTCGTACGCCGAAAGCGAGGCGCGCGACGTCGCGTGGATCGTCGAGCAGATTCAGATCGACACGCGGCGGCACCGCCGAGTCGGGTGAAACGAGTCGCACACGGCCGCGTGAATACGGGCGATTGCACCAGAGAAAGAACAGCCCGAGCCGGTTGCCAAGCGCATGCCATGCGGCACGCGTCGCACTAGACAGATACAGATCGGACGCATCGCACCCTGCAACGCCCGAGGTGAAACGCGCGGCTGTCATACTCGCGCGGCGCCGCGACAAAGGCATGCGATAACGTCGCTCGAGAAAATGGCAGAAGGTCAGCGACGGGTGATCCTGAAGATTACGCCCCACGCCCGGCAGATCGATCATGCAATCGATGCCGAGCGCGCTCAGATCATCCCTCGCGCCGACACCCGCTCGCATCAGCAGCGCCGGCGATTGCAACGCGCCTGCACAGAGCACAACTTCATTCGCCTCGAAGCGCACGTGGGCGCCGTTACGTGCCACGGCCACCACACCGCGCGCGACCATGCCCTCCATCACAATGCGCTCGACGCGCAGTTCCGGGTAAATGTGCAGATTGCGGCGCCTGCGCGTCTGCGCATCCAGATAGGCGACTGCGGTCGAGATGCGCTTGTCGTCGAGATTCGAGAACGCGCCGGGAAAGTAGCCGTCACCGAATTCGCCGTTCTGGTCCTGCAAGCTGGCGAAGCCGTTTTTACGCATCCCGTCGGCAAACGCATGGCAGAACGGCGGCCAGTCGGCCTGAAGAACACGGCGAATAGGCACCGGCCCATCGTCGCCGTGCAATTCGCCTTCCGGGAAATTCACGTCGCGTTCGAGCTTGCGGAAGTACGGCAGCACGTCCTGCCACGCCCAGCCAGTTGCGCCGTTGGCGGCCCAGTCGTCATAGTCGCGCGGCAGGCCGCGATTGGCCGATTGCACGTTGATACTCGATCCGCCACCCATCACACGCCCTTGCTCATACACACGCGGCGCGGCCGTTCGGGTCGCGCTCGCTTTGAGCTCCGGCCAGATGTACGTGTCGCCGCAGAAAACCGGCATAGGATAGCTATCGAGAATCGCTGCGGGCACGGCGCCCGGCGGCGTATCCTTGCCCGCCTCGATCAACGCGACGCGCAACGACGGTACTGTCGACAACCGGTGCGCAAGCACGCATCCGGCAGATCCACCGCCCACAATCACGTAATCGAAACGCTCCATATGCTTTGTCTCCTGCGGTTTTTTATTCGCTACGGGGTGTTGCCGCTATGTTGTGCTGCGTTCGATTCAACTGCCGCGAAACACCGGCTTGCGTTTGCCATGAAACGCTTCAACCCCCTCGCGGAAATCGTCGGACGTGCGCAGACGGCTATAGCAATGCCCTTCGAGTTCGATCGCGATCGAGAGCGGCGCATCTTCGCTATCGTTCAGCAGCTTCTTGGCGGTGCGTTGCGCGAGCGGCGAGAAGGCCCGCAGTTCATCCACCAACGCATCGGTCGTGGCTTCGAGTTGCGCATCGGCCACGCACTCCACCGCGATGCCCCAGTCGTAGGCCTGCTTGCCCGGAATGCGGCGCGAGCGCATGACGATGTCCTTGGTTCGACCGACGCCGACCATCTGCTGCAAACGCGCCGAGCCGCCCGAGCCCGGGATCTGGCCGAGCTTCTGTTCCGGCAGCGCGTAGAAGGTGGTGTCGGTGGCGATGCGGAAGTCGCACGCGAGCGACAGTTCGAAACCCACGCCGAAGCAGAAACCGCGATTGGCGGCGATCACCGGCTTGGAGCAGCGCGCAGGCGCCGCGATATTCCAGGCGAGCTTGGACACGTGTTCCGGCGACGCCTCGAGAAAGCCCTTGATGTCGCCGCCGCTCGAGAAGTGTTCACCCGTGGCGCGCACGACGATCACGCGCACGCGCTCGTCTTCGTCGAGTGCTTCGAAGGCCGCGCGCAACTGGTCGCGTGCATGCATCGAAATCACGTTAAACGGCGGCCGATGCAGAATAATGTCGGCCCGCTCGCGTTCGGCATCGATCTCGATCGAAAAGCCGTCGAGTTCTTGCAGCAGGCTCTGGCCGCGGTGAGTCAAGTCGGTCATGGGGTTACTCCTTGGTAGTTTCCGTGTGTGTGGCAATGAATGCGCCGCTGGCGCGGCCGTGGTTGCCGTCGTTACCGTCATTAGGCTGACCACGTTCGTCGCGTTCGTACTCGCCCGCGGACAGCTTGCGGCGCAAGATCTTGCCAACCGGCGATTTCGGAATGTCGTCGACGAAGACGTATTGGCGCGGCCGCTTGAAGTTGACGAGATTGGACGTGCGGCAATACGCATCGAGCGTTTCGGCATCGACGTATTCGCGGCGTTTGACGAAGGCGACGACCCGTTGGCCCCACCGCTCGTCTTTCACGCCTGCCACCGCCACGTCGTCGACGGCGGGATGCAGAGACAGGACCGATTCGATATCGACCGGCGAAATGTTCTCGCCGCCGCTGATGATCATGTCGTCGACGCGTCCGGACACATACAGGTCGCCTTCGAGGTCGAAGAAGCCGGTGTCGCCGGTGAAATACCAGCCGTCGCGCAATGACTTTGCGTTGGCGTCAGGGCGGTTCCAGTAGCCTTCGAAAGCTTCGTCGCCGAGCAGATCGGCGATGATCTGGCCTTCTTCGCCAGCCTGCGCCAGATCCTCCGGCGTTTGCGCATCGAGCTTCACGACACGCAGGCGCGTATTGATGCCAGCACGCCCTGCGCTGCCCGGTTTCTGCGTTGCGTCCTGGTCGATGCTGAAGGTGTAGACCTCCGACGAGCCGTAGTGATTGACGAACAGTTCGGGTTTGAAAGCAGCCGAGAGCCGCTTGAGCAAACCGTCGTTCATCGGTGCGCCGGCAAAGCCGAGCTTTTTGACCGAGGTCGTGTCGATAGCGGCGAAAGCCGGATCGGCCAGCAGATCGTGATAAAGCGTCGGCACCAGATAAAGACAGCTGATCTGATACTGCGCGATGGAATCGAGCGCGAAGCGGGCGTTCCAGCGGCGCGCGCAAACGAACACGCCGTCAACCATTGCCATCGAGAGCAGCGAGCGCACGCCCATGGTGTGATAGAGCGGCATCACCCCGAGCGTGCGCTCGCCATGCCGGTACAGGTTCTGCGCTACATGGGCGAGCGCGGCAGCCCGCTCATGACAGTGACGGCGCGGCACGCCTTTGGCCTTTCCCGTGGTGCCCGACGTGTAAAGAATCAGCGAGTAGTTGTCCGCATTCGCGCGAGTGGTCTGGATGCTGGCATCATGCGAGCGCTCGACGAGGAGTGATGCGAATCCGGCGCTGCGGCCTTGCGCGTCGTCGAGCCCGATGCGAGGAAGATTTTGTGCAGCCGGGCTTTGCGTGACCGCTTCGGCACTGACCGGTTCATAGACGATCGCCTTCACGCCGGCATCGGTCACGCAGTAATCGAGTTCGTCAGGCTTGGCGCGCCAGTTCAACGGCACGATCACAATGCCGGCGAACTGGCAGGCCCAGTGCAAGGTTGCCATTTCCCAGCGGTTTTGCAGTACGACGAGCAGCCGGTCCCCGTGCGCGAGACCCAGTTCGCGCAGGCCTTCGGCGAGGTTCACAATGATGCGATGCCACTGCGCATAGGTCAGCGTCAGCTCGCCATCGACCAGAGCGAGCGCATTCGGGCTGCGCTCAACGCTTTGCAGATAGGTTCGGCCGAGATCAAGCATGAGCGGTCTCCACGGTTTCACCGACCCGCTTGCCTGCGTTACGTCTTGCCGCCACGTCCAACACCGCTGCGACGATCGGCGTATAGCCCGTACAGCGGCACAGATGGCCCGAGAGCATGTCGCGCACCTCCGCCTCGGTGGGATCGGGCACGCGCTTCAGATAGTCCGCGCACGACATCAGAATGCCGGCCGTACAGAAGCCGCACTGCAATGCGTGGTGGCGTTGAAATGCCTGCTGCAGATCGCCGAGCACCATATCGGGCGCGAGGCCCTCGACCGTATCGATGCGACGCCCTTGCGCCTGCACCGCCAGCATCAGGCAAGAACGCCCTGCCACACCGTCGATGTGTACCGTGCACGCGCCGCACACGCCATGTTCGCAGCCGACATGCGTGCCGGTCGCGCCCAGTTCGTGACGGATGAAATCCGACAGCAGTTCGCGTGGCTCGCAATGGCCGCTGCGTTCGCAGCTATTGAGCGTCAGCGTGATGCACTGCCGGTCGCCCTGCCGCATGATGTTGCCTTCAGACGTGTTGCTCACTTTACTTTGCCTCCTCGATCACGCGCCATCCGAGTTGCCGGACCAGATGCCGGCGATAGGTCGCGCTAATGTGCGCGTCGTCCTGCGCGCCCAGCTTCCAGCTCAAATCGTTCAATGCACTGCGTAGGTCTTCGCCGTGCAAACTCGGCCATTTCTCGACCACCGGCCGATCCGCGACGCCGCCCACCGCGAGGCGGATCGAGTCGCTTGTCACCACCGCCGCGCAAGCGACCATCGCGAAATCGCCATGACGCGCGGAGAATTCGGTGAAGCCGTAGCGTTCGCCGGGCTTCTTCAGCGGGAAACGCACCGCTTCGACCAATTCTTCCGGTTCGCGCGCCGTCATCAACATCCCTTGAAAAAATTCCTCGGCCTTCAAGACACGCTTCTTCTTTTTCGAGCGCAGGGTCACGTCGCCACCGAGCGCCGCCAGCACAAGGGGCAATTCCGCGCTCGGATCGGCGTGTGCAATCGAGCCGCACACGGTGCCGCGATTGCGAATCTGAAAGTGCGAAATGTGCGGGAACGCCATCGCCAGCAGCGGCACTTCATCGCGCAGTGACGCGCGCCATTCGACGCTGCCCTGCGTGGCAGCCGCGCCCACAATTAGCCGACCTGCTTCGTTATCGATGCGCACCGCGTTCAGTTCGTCCGTGCGCGAGATATCGACCAGCATGCGCGGCTGCGCGAGCCGCATGTTCAGCACCGCCATCAGCGACTGCCCCCCGGCCAGCACGCGGGCGTCTTCGCCGTTTTGCGCGAGTGCGTCGAGCGCGTCCTGCGTGGTCATCGCGCGCAGATAATCGAACGGCGCGGGTTTCATGCCTGCCTCCTGAAACGTGCGAGCAACTGCGATAGCCACCCGTCTCCGGTTTTCACCGGTTTGCCTGCGGCCTGGCGTCCAAGCGATTCGAACAGTTGCCGCAAGACGACCTTGGCCGCCCCTTCGAGCATCCGTCCGCCGACGGCCGCGACCTTGCCCGACACCTGGGCTTCATAGTCATAGGAAAGACGAGTGCCGCTTTCGATCGGTATCAACTCGACGAGGCCGCTGCCGCGTGCGCTGCCGAGCGACGACATGCCCGCGCCTGCCAAACGCAGCCGATGTGGCGCGTCGATTTCCGACAACCCGATCTTCGCTTCGAAGCGCGCCTTGATCATGCCCACGCCGACTGTCACGTCGGCGCGATACCGGTTCGTGCCTTCGGCTTCGAGCGCGTGGCAACCCGGTATCACTCTGGCGAGCGCGTCCGGATCGAGCAGCACGGCGAAAATGGCTTCCGGCGACGCCGGCAAATCGACGCTGCCTTGCGCGGTCAGCGCCTTTGCGCCGCCGGGCATCGCCGGTTTCGCCGGTGGCGTGTCACGCAACTCGGGACGCGACGACGCGGGGTCGTCGATACCAATGAGCGCCATGACCTTCGAAGGCGTCAACGGCAAACGGATATCGTCGACGCCGAGCGCGTCCGCCACCGCATTCGCGATGCACGGCGGCGTGCTCATGTTGTTGCCCTCGCCGAGTCCTTTCGCGCCCAACGGCGTGAACGGGCTCGGCGTTTCCAGATGCACGATCAACGGATCGGGCACTTCGCAGGTGGTCGGCATCAGATAATCGGCGAGCGTGCCCGACTGGAAGCTGCCATCCGCGCCGTAACGGAATTCCTCCATCAACGCCGCGCCGAGACCTTGCGCGAACGCGCCGCGAATCTGGCCATCGGCGAGCGCGGGGTTCAGCAACGTGCCGGCGTCGTGCGCGGTGACATATCGGTCGATCCGCACGCGGCCCGTGGCGCGGTCCACTTCCACTCCGCACATGTCGAAGGCAAACCCGTAAGCCGCCGACGTGTTGATGCGATCGTTCTCGTCCGGCGCCGCCATGTTCGGCGGATTCCAGAACACGGTCTCACGCAGGCCGGGCTCCTCGCCTTCGGGCAAGAGCGCGGGCGCCCAATGCGGCGCATTGGCGGCGACGCGGCCGAACGGCTGCGCGCGATCCTCTGCACCCCTGGCATAAATGCGGCCGCCTTCGAAACAGACATCTTCCGGCGTGCAACCCAACTGCTTGGACACGATGCGCGCGACCTTGTCGCGTACGCGCACGGCCGCCAGATGCACCGTACCCGCCACCGCGCCGGCGAAGCGGCTCGAGTAATTGCCCGCCGCCACCGACCACGCGTCCTTGTGCGTATCGAACTCGACATTGACGACGATGTCTTGAGGCGAGACGCCGAGCACATCCGCGACCACCTGCGCGCACACCGTCATATGTCCCTGGCCCGCGGGCGTCGACGCGATCGTCACCACCACGCCGCCTAGCAGATCAACGCTGACCGTGGCGCTCGCGATCGCGCCGCTCTTCGGGCCGGCCTTCCTGCGCGCGTCGGCGGGCATCACCGTCGTGATATAGCCCATGTTCGACACCGACGGCTCGACGATCGCCGCGAAGCCGATGCCGTACAGCCGCCCATCCTTGCGCGCCGCCTCGCGGCGCGCACGCAGTTCGTCATAGCCGCCTTCGGCCAGCGCGCGGCGCAGCACCTCCTGATAGTTGCCCGAGTCGAGCAAAGCGCCCGCTGCGGCGCGATACGGGAAGGCATCGGCGGCGACGAAATTGCGGCGATACACGTCGAGCACATCCAGCTTCAGCTCAAGCGCGATGCGTTGCATCAGCCGTTCGAGCGCGAAGTAAACCTGCGGGCCGCCGAAGCCGCGCACGAGACCCGTGGGCGTCTTATTGGTCAGCACGACGCGATTGCGCACCAGCAGATTGTCGATGGCATACGCGCCTGTCAGGCAGCCATGCATCCGGTAGAACGTCGCCGGTTCCGGCGCGCGCAGATAGCCCCCGCAATCTTCAAGCTGATCGTATGAGAGCGCGGTAATACGACCGTCGCTTTCGACAGCCGCCTCGAGCGTCGACAGGCGTGCCGTCGCGGAGGTCGCCGCGCTCAGATGTTCGAGCCGGTCCTCGACCCACTTCACCGGGGCGCCGGCCTTGCGGGAGGCGAGGCACATCAGCACGACATACGGAAACACTGCCTGCTTCACGCCGAAGCTGCCGCCCGAATCTCGCGGCGCCTTGTGCCGCAGACGATTGGCCGGCACGTTCAGCGCCATCGCCATGACCGCGTGCAGCGAGAACGGGCCCATGAAATTCGACGTAACGTCGTAGCCTTCGTCGCCCGCCAGATATTCGGCGATCACCACGCCGCATTCGATCGGCGCACAGGTATTGCGCGGATAATGCGCGACCAGTTTCACGCGATGTGGCGCTTTCTCAAACGCAGCTTCGGGATCACCATAGCGGAAGCGGCGGTCGCTGATCACATTGGTGCCGACCTTTTCATGCAAAACCGTTGATTCCTCGCTCGCCGCCTGTTCGATCGTCGTGACCGGATCGAGCGTGGAATAGTCGACCTTGAGAAGATCGAGCCCGTCTTCGGCGATGGCCCGCGATTCCGCCAGCACCACCGCGACAGGTTCGCCGACATAGCGCACGCGGTCCATCGCAAGCGCCCACTGCTCCATCGGCGATTTCACCCCCACCACGAAGGGCCGCGACCACGCACGCAGGTCCTCGCGCGTCAGGATCGCGCGCACGCCGGGCAGCTTTGACGCGGCGTCGGTATTGATGGCAACGAGTTCTGCATGTGCATGCGGTGAGCGCAGAATCGCCGCATGCAGGGTGCCGGGTCTGGTGCCGAGATCGTCGCCATAACGGCCACGACCGGTAAGGATCGCAGGGTCTTCGAGACGCTCCATCGGGCGGCCAAGATAGGTCTGTGGACGCTTTACGGCTTCGTCGTGGGTTGGTTCAACCTCTACAGTCGCAGCATTGCCTGAATTGATCATGTCGCGCTGGTTCATTCGTCGGCTCCCTCACGGCGGCCCGCGAACTCATCGGCGAGTCCGCTCCAACGCTGGGCAATCTCGCGGTGCTCGATGCCGAACAGATCCAGAATCCGGCCGACCGTGTGATCGACCACGTCCTCGATGGTCTTCGGATGCGCGTAGAACGCGGGCACCGGTGGCATCACGATCGCGCCCGTCTCGGTGGCGAGCGTCATGTTGCGCAGGTGCGCGAGATTGAGCGGCGTTTCCCGTGCAACCAGCACCAGTCGGCGACGCTCCTTGAGCATGACGTCGGCGGCCCGCGTGAGCAGGTTGTCGGCGAAGCCATTGGCCACGCCCGCGAGCGTTTTCATCGAGCACGGCGCGATAACCATGCCCGCGGTGATGAACGAACCGCTTGCTACTGCTGCGCCGATATCGCGCACGTTGTAGACCACATCGGCGAGGCTCTCCAGATCGCCGCGCGCCATGCCTAGTTCCTGAGCCGCCGTCACCGCGCCGGAGGCCGACACGATCAGATGCGTCTCATGCGTGCCGAGGCGGCGCAGCGCGGCAAGCAGGCGCACGCCGATCAATGCGCCGCTCGCGCCCGAAATGCCCACGACAATCCGCTCACGCTTGTTGTCAGGCATGAACGTCACCCAGATAGGTATCGAACGCGGCGTTGTCGCCGGCGACGAGCGCTTCCAGATCCACCGAGTCCTGCCCCGGAATCCGCACGCGCGTGAACACATGCGCCGCATAAACCACCGGCCGCGTGGCGTCGAGCCCCATCTTCGCGCTGATGCCCTGCAGATGCGCCGGGGCGTCATCCGGCTGGCCCACGGTAGTCGACGGATCGAGCGGCGAGCCCTGCGCGCCTTCGATCACGACCAGATCACGATCGGCCTGGAAGCGCGTGGCGATGGCCCATTCGATTTCAGCGGGGTCGTGCACGTCCACATCGGTATCCACCACCACCACCTGTTTGATATCGTAGTGGGCGCCGAACGCACACAGGATCACGTTTTTCGCTTCGCCTTCGCGCTTCTTCTCGAACTGGATCCACAGGTGATAGCGGCACACGCCGCCTACCGAAAGATGCACGTCCCTCACATCCGGATGGCTGCGTTGTAGATGCGCAAGCAGCGTTGCCTCACGCGGAATTGCGCCGAGCAGAAGATGTTCCATTTCGGCCGGCACAATCGTGTGATAAATCGGCTTCGCGCGATGCGTGAGCGCCGTGACCTCGATCACCTCACGCGCCTCTCGCGCGCTGTAATACTTTGGAAACTCGCCGAACGGGCCTTCCTGCTCGCGCACGTTCGGCAGGATGCGCCCTTCGATCACGATCTCCGCGAAGGCCGGCACCTTCACACCGTTGCTCACGCACTTCACGACCGGCAGCGGCGCCCCATGCAGTGCGCCTGCGATCTCCAGCTCGTCGTGATCGATCGGCGTGATCGCCTGCGAAGCGAGCATCGTCAGTGGGTCCACGCCAATCACCACGGCGAGATCGAGCGGCTCTCCCGCCGCTTCCGCGGCCCGGTGAAATGCGTACAGATGGCGCGGCAGCAGCAGGATCGCCATGCGGTCCGGTCCATGCACCTGGATCCGATTGATCGATACGTTCTGGATGCCTGTGCGCGGATTGCGCGCGATCACGAGACCGGCGGTGATGTACGGGCCACTATCGTGTTCGCTATGCGTCGGAATGGGCAGCAGCTTGTGTAGATCGATCCCTTGCGTATGGACGACCTGCTGGCACAGCGCCGTATCCGCTGGGACCTCCTGCCACGCGAGAGGATGCTCGGCGGCTTCGCGAAAGCGATGGAGCAGCTGGTCCTCACTCACGCCCATCGCTTCGGCGATCCACGCGCGCCTCGACATGAAACCGCTGACCACCGGAATTGCATGACCACCAGGCTGCACGAACACTGCGGCGCGCGAGCCGTCGAGCTTTTTCGCGATCGCAGCGAGTTCGTGTTCGAGCGCGACGGGGTTTTCGATGGTGGCCACCCGCCCGCTCGCCGACAGGTGCTCCAGCCAGCTTCGCAGTGAGCGGGCGGGACGCCCTCCGGCGCCCGGAGAAACCGTCGTTTCGAGGGAAGCGGTTCCGCGAGAGTTCATCTGGGTCTCCATGTGTCGTGTCAATGTCCACCCGCTGTTTTGTGTAGCGAGCGCACAGTGGATTTGGATGGAGCGTAGCGAGAATGGCGTATAACTTCTAATAGTGTTTTTTGATTTTCTGCATCACTTACTCTGATATCAGTGTTACCCCTGATGACGTTGGCCAGCGTCCTGAGTATTAATAGCAGCGACCGCCTTTACCTCTACTGCGACGGGCGTTTGGTGACCGATCGACAAGGCTGGCGCATACGGAACAGTGTCCCTGCCAACCGCACGGGAATTGATAACGGCGATCGTTAACATCAAAAACAATGAAAATGTGGAAGCCTGATCAAACACACCCATGGACCTGAAGCAGATTCAATATTTCATCGCGCTGTTCGAAGACGGCTCGGTCACACGCGCGGCCAAGCGTCTGAATATCGTGCAACCGGCGCTCAGCATGCAGATCGCGAAGCTCGAGGAAGAGCTGCATCAGCAACTGTTCGAGCGCGGCTCGCACGGGATGACGCCGACCGCCGCCGGGCGGCTCATGTACCGGCTCTTCCTGCCGATCATGCGCGATCTTGCGCACGCGCGGCAGCAGCTGATCCAGCGAGACGAGATCATCACCGGGCGTGTGTCGATCGGGTTGATCGCGTCGATTAGCGAAAGCGTGCTGGCCGATTCACTGTCGCGCTATCACGAGAAATATCCGTACGTCGAAGTCACTGTCTCCGACGGCTACAGCGCGACCTTCATCGACTGGGTCGCCGGCGGCCAGCTCGATGCGGCGCTCATCAACAAACCGCGCGGCAAGCTCTCGCTCGATTCGCAAGCGATCCTCGACGAAGAAATGGTGCTCGCCACCAGTGCGGCACACGGCCCGGACCTGCCGCACGCGATCGAGCTGGCCAAGCTGCCCGAACTCGAACTGGTGCTGCCGACCAAGCGGCACGGCCTGCGCGGCGTGCTCGATACCGCCGCGCAGCACGAGGACGTACTCCTGACGCCGCGCTTCGAAATCGATGTGCTCAGCACCATCGTGCAACTGGTCGGCAATACGCGCTTCGCGACCATCCTGCCGCGTATCGTGGTCGAGCGCGCAGTCCGGGCGGGCACGTTGCGCGCGTATCCGATTCTGGCGCCACGCATCGTGCGACACATCGTCTGCATCACGCATCCGCGCCGGCCGCTAAGCGCCGCCGCGGACGCGCTGATCTCGATCATTGCCGACGAACTGCGCCAGGTGCTGAACGCCGCGCCGTTGGACGCGACGAAGGACACCCCTACCCCGATCAGGAAAATTTGATGAACGCACAACACTGGATCGCCGGCACCTGGACCGGCACGCCGACGCAGCCCACGATCGACCCGGCCACCGGCGAGCCGATCGGACTGTATGCCGACGGAGGCGCGGCAGAGGCGGACGCGGCGATTGCCGCCGCGCGCGCTGTATTCGATCGCACCACGTGGGCACAGGACGCGCGGCTGCGGCAGAACGTGCTGCTTGACTGGGCCACGGCGCTGGATGCAAAGCGGGAAGAACTGGCGACGCTGATGGCGCGCGAGAACGGCAAAGCGATCGCGCAGGCGCGCGGCGAAATCGCCGCGGCGATCTCGGAGGTCCGCTACTATGCCGGGCTTGCGCGCCATTTGCCCGGCCACGTGCTGGAGCCGGAACCGGGCACGATCTCCACGCTGCTGCGCGAAGCTGCCGGCGTCGCCGCGATCATCGTGCCGTGGAACGCGCCCGCGGTGCTGCTGGTGCGCTCGCTCGCGCCGGCCCTGGCGGCCGGCTGCACAAGCGTCGTCAAGCCGGCGGCGCAGACGAGCCTGCTGAACGCGGCGATGATGCGCTGCCTGGACGGCACCGCGCTGCCGAAGGGCGCGGTCAATGTGGTGAACGAGACCGGGCATGCGGCTGGCGAGCGGCTCGTCGAATCGCATGATGTCGACGTAGTGAGCTTCACGGGGTCGACGGCCACCGGCAAGCGGATCATGGCCGCGGCCGCCGACAGCATGAAAAAGCTTTCGCTCGAACTGGGCGGCAAATCATGCTGCGTGGTGTTCAATGATGCCGATGTCGCCGCGATCGCGCCGCGTCTCGCGCGCGCGGCGACGATCATCTCCGGCCAGCAATGCACGGCCGCGCGCCGCGTGCTCGTGCATGCCTCGAAAGCGCAGCAGATGCGCGAGCAATTGGCCGCCGCACTCGCCGCGCTAAAGGTCGGCCCGGGAAGCGACGCGGCGACCGATATCGGCGCACTGATCGACCATCGCACTCGCGATGCGGTCAATGCGACGATCGAGCGGGCGTGCGACAGCGCGGACCGTGTGCTACTACGCGGTGCGAGCCGCGGCAATGCGTTCCTGGCGCCAACGCTGGTCGAGCATGGCGATCCGAAAGCGTTTTTCTGTCAGGAGGAGATCTTCGGGCCGTTCGTCACACTGGAGACCTTCGAGGACGAGGCTGAGGCGCTCAGCAAGGCCAACGATACGGTGTTCGGTCTCTCCGCGAGCGTGTGGACTCACGACGTCGCGCGTGCCTATCGGATCGCCCGGGCACTGCGCAACGGCACCGTGTGGATCAACGACCACAACCGGTTATTCGCCGAAGCGGAAACCGGCGGGTATCGGCAGAGTGGCCTCGGCCGTCTGCACGGGTACGATGCACTGGCGGACTTCACCGAACTGAAACACATCTGCTTGAATGCGGGCGTGCCGGAGCAGATGAAAACGGTGAGTCCGTAGGCAATGCCGCGCGAGCCGTGTCGCCGGAAACGTGCGTCGGTGCGATCCCGCATGGTTGCTTCCGGCCGCGCATGACCGGAATCTATTTTCAACCTTGAGCGTACTGGGGTGCGGTGCTTGAATGGACTCGAAGCGAGACGAGGCCGACGCGTTTGGTCGTCTGATTGATTGCAAGCGCAACGCGCGACAGATGACCGACTTGCGTCAGGCACAGCGTCATCCCAATCAAAGGCAGCGGAGCGCGGGGCGTCCTGATGTTCGAAGCGGTGCCAAAGGCGGTTAGAATGCGATGAACCCATCGGTTCGCGCACGAGCGATGCCTTTGGGGCCGATGCGAACAGAAAGCTCAAAATGGAACGACAGACCAACTCTCGTCCTCCGCGCCCGACAGCTGGCGGCGCCCGACACCCTGCACCGGCCCACCTTGGTGACATGCTTGATAGCCTCAGCGACGGATTCATGTCGATAGACAGGTCGTGGCGCTTCACCTATCTCAACCATACAGCTGAGCGATACTTGCAGCAGGAGCGGCAAAACCTGCTCGGACGCGACATATGGCAGTGTTACCCGGACCTGGTGGACTCCGGCTACTATCGCGTCTATCAACAAACGGCGGCCACTGGACTCCCAGGTCGGCACACTGACTATTACGCACCGCTCGACACGTGGTTTGAGGCTCGATCATTTGCCCACGACGATGGCATTACGGTGCTCTTCCGCGATGTCACGCGCGAACACGAGCACGCGGCGCAGTTGGAATTTGAAGCGAGTCACGACTATCTGACTGGTCTGGCCAACCGGCGCAAGTGCATGGAAGCGCTATCATGCGCGGTCGCTGAAGCTGCTTCACGAGGCTTTACGGATGGTGCTTCCCTGGCGGTGCTGTTTATTGACCTGGACCATTTCAAGGAAGTCAACGACGCGTTCGGTCATGCTGTGGGCGATGAGTTGCTGCGCGCCTTTGCGAAACGGCTACGCGCAATTCTTGAACCTGCTTTTTTCGCCGCGCGCGTAGGGGGCGACGAGTTCGTTCTATTGTTACGCGATACTACCGAAAGCGCGGTAGAAGCGTTCGCGCATGCGGTGCTCAGCGAGCTCGCGGTGCCATTCGAAGTATGGGGAAGATCCATCTCCCTATCGGCTAGCATTGGCATCGCGCTACTGAGAGAAGCACCGGACTCAGCCGAGGCGTTGCTGAGTCGTGCCGACACGGCCATGTACGCAGCGAAGTCATCTGGCCGGTTTCAGGTGCGCGCGTACGATGGAGCACTCGACCGGGGCATGCGTGACCGCCTTGCTTTACGCATGGATCTTCGCGAGGCGTTTGCGGCAAACCAGTTCGAGCTTCATTTCCAACCTCAGGTGGCACTCGCGGACGGTTTCCCAATCGGTGCCGAGGCGCTTCTTCGCTGGCGTCATCCCGAACGAGGCCTGCTGACACCGTACGCATTCCTGGATGTGCTGCTTGATTCTAAATATGAAGGAATCCTCGTCGAATGGCTGCTCAATGCAGTTTGCCAGCATATCCGTGCATGGAGACGATTAGGGGTATCCGTACCTCGGATCAGCCTCAATCTGTCGGCTCGGCAGCTCCTCGGCGCGGGACTTGCAGATAGGATTCTCCATATCGCGAGGGCATACGACGTCTCCCCCGCAATGCTCGACATCGAGGTCACGGAGGACTCTCTAGTGAGCGATATCGAACAGGCAACGTCCGTTCTTGCCGCGCTGAAGCAAGCCGGCATATTCACATCGCTGGACGACTTCGGCTCTGGATACTCCAGTCTCAGCTATCTTGTCCGACTGCCCATCGACACACTGAAGATCGATAAGTCGTTTGTTCGAGCGCTGGTCGATTCAGAGAAGGCGTCGGCGGTCATTCGAGGCATTGTCGGTCTCGCCCGTTCGCTGGGCATGAAAACTATCGCGGAAGGCGTCGAGTGCCAACGCCAGGCCGAAGAACTGAAGGACGCTGGTTGCGATTCCATTCAGGGTTATCTAGTCAGCCGCCCGCTTGACTCGGAGGCCTTTGCGGAATTCATGCTGCGTCGGTGAGAGCGCCAAACGAAAAAGATGGTCACGCGCTGTTTGCGCAGCGCGAATCGACAAAACAACTTGGCCGCCAGCCTCGTCGCCCTATGGAAAGCGGTCCTTCAATTTAGTTGACTCGACACGCCGCACAGGGCCGCCCAGGGACGTTCGGTACCTGGCCGAGGCCTGTGCTGTCCGGACTGGCAGCTTACTTGCCGTAGTTGCCGGTCATGCCGCTGCTTTCGTGTCCAGTTCGGCGTGACCAGAGGGGATAACCCGGTCGATCCCGTGACGCAGTGAATTAATTCCGCGAGCGAAACCATCGGGTATGGATGGCGGCTGGTCACTGACCAGCTAGTTAAAAAAAAATCGTTCTCTGAATTCCTCTTCGAACTCGATGGCAAGCATTCGCTTATGCACAGAGCGTCAGGAAGTGAGTCCCGCTCGGGCCTAAATCCTGAACACTGCCACCGTCTCTTTCAACATTCGCGCCTGTTCCTCAAGCGACTGGGCCGCTGCTGCGGCCTCTTCGACCAACGCGGCGTTGTGCTGCGTGACCGAGTCCATTTCCGCGACGGTGCGAGTAACCTGCTCGATACCCGTGCTTTGCTCTGACGAAGCGGCCGATATCTCGTCCATAATGTCCGCCACGCGCCGCACGCCGGTGAGGATCGCCTGCATGCGACCGCCTGCCTCCGTGACCAGCGTGCCGCCCGCCTGCACTTTTCCGCTCGACGTCTCGATCAGTTCCTTGATCTCTTTCGCGGCAGCCGACGAGCGCTGCGCCAGCATCCGCACCTCGGCCGCCACCACCGCGAAACCGCGTCCCTGTTCTCCGGCGCGCGCAGCTTCGACCGCTGCATTGAGCGCCAGAATATTGGTCTGAAACGCGATGGCATCGATAATCGCGATGATGTCGCGGATACGGCCCGAGCTCTGATCGATTTCTTTCATCGTCGTCACCACCTCGCCCACCACGGAGTTGCCGTGATCGGCCATGTTGGCCGCATTGGCAGCGAGAGCCTGCGCCTGACGTGCATTCTCGGCGTTATGCCTCACCGTGCCGGTCAGCTCTTCCATGCTGGCGGCGGTTTCCTGTAACGACGCAGCCTGCTGTTCCGTACGTGCGGACAGATGGAGATTGCCTGAGGCTATCTGCTGGGCCGCCGTGGCGATGGCATCGCTCGCGTGACGCACCGTTGTGACGGTACTTATGAGGCCGTCGCGCATTTGCGAAAGACCGTGCAGCAGCATGCCCATTTCATCGTGCGAACGCGCTTCGATCCGCTGCGACAGATCGCCCGTCGCGATCCGGTTGAAGTGTCCCAGCGCCTCACCGAGCGGACGGCCGATCGCGCGACGCAGCGACACGAAGGTGACGACACCGGCGAGCAGCCCAAATATGACGGAGGCGATAGTTATTGCACGAAAGCGCTGGAAACTCGCTTCCGAATCATCGTACTGTGCCTTTGCCTGATCGCGTTGAAACTGCTTGAGATCTGAGCTCACCGTGACATAGTCCGTATTGGCCAGCGCGATTTTCTTCAACGCGACTTTGACTCCCGCATCGTCCATGCCCTTGACCGAATCCGCAAAAGCATCGAGTTGGTTCTGCACATGGCTACGCCTGGCACTGACCGCGGCGGCAAGACGGGTTTCATCCGATGTGGCAGGCAAGGCCAAATACTTCGCCCACGCATCCATACCCTGCCCTTTGAGCATGCGGTAAGTGGCAACGTCTTTCTCGACCGTTGGGGCGGCCGGATCGAAAGCGATCCGGTCGACGGTCGTGCGCTCGCGGCTGATCGCGAGTTCCGCGTCGCCGATCAGCCGCGTGCTGGCGAGCCGGTTCGTGTAGGTCTCGCGGTTGGCGTCGTTGCTGCGCGCCATACCCGTTACGCCGAGCGCGCCGATCGCCGTCAGCAGCACACACAGGAAAAGTATCGCGGCGCCTAGACGCGCGCGTATCGACAGGTTTGACATCACGCGAACTTCCTTAGCGACCGGGCGCACAATCAAGAGAACGCTGGGTCATCTCTCCATCGACGAGCCGCATCAGATTGAGCGGATTGGCATTCTTCAGCGCGTCGGGCAGGAGCTCGTCCGGATAGTTCTGGTAGCACACCGGCCGCAGGAACCGGTCGATCGCGAGCGTGCCGACCGAGGTGCCGCGCGCATCCGAGGTCGCGGGCCACGGGCCGCCGTGAACGATCGCGTCCGATACCTCGACGCCAGTCGGATAACCGTTCACTAACAGACGGCCGGCCTTTTCCTCGAGCCGTTCGATCAGCCTGCGGTGCGACTGCAGATCGCCGGGCGACGCGAGCAGCGTGGCCGTCAACTGGCCCCGCATCGCCGACGCGAAACGCAGCAGGTATTCCGCGCTGTCGAGTTCGACCACGATCGTGGCCGGTCCGAAGATTTCTTCTTCGAGCGGCCGGCTCGGATCGAACAGCAACGCGGCATCGGCGACGAACAGCTGTGCGGCGGCTTGCTGAGTTTCACCTTGCGCGGCTGCGTGCAAGGTGATGCCTGCGTGTTTCGACGCGCGTTCGAGGCCAGCGCGGAAGTTGGCGAAGATGCCCGGATTCAGCATGGTCTGCGGCGCCTGCCGCTCGATCGCCTTGCCGAGGTTGTCGATAAATGCGCTGAATTGCGGCGAACGCACGCCGAGCACGAGGCCGGGACTTGTGCACAATTGGCCGCCACCCGTGGCGACCGAGGCCGCCAGTTCATTGGCAATCGCCGCGCCGCGCTCCTGCAAGGCACCGTCCAGCACGAACACCGGATTCACGCTCGACATCTCCGCGAACACCGGAATCGGTTGTTCACGCGCCGCCGCAAGATCGCATAGCGCTCGGCCGCCTCGCAGCGAACCGGTAAAGCCAACCGCCTGAATGCCAGGTGCCTGCACGAGGCGCGCGCCGACGCGCTCGCCATAGATCATGTTGAAGGTCCCCGCCGGCATGCCGGTCTGTCGCACCGCGCGCTCGATTGCATCCGCCATACGCTCCGACGTCACCAGATGGCCGGAGTGCGCCTTGACCACGACCGGGCAGCCGGCTGCCAGTGCGGACGCAGTATCGCCGCCAGCAACGGAGAACGCCAAGGGAAAATTGCTGGCGCCGAACACTGCGACCGGGCCGACACCGATTCGGTATTGCCGCAGATCGGGACGCGGCAATGGTTGCCGCTCAGGCAACGCCTGGTCGATGCACGCACCGTAGAAACCACCCCGGCGCAAAACCTTGGCGAAGAGTCGCATCTGGTTGCTGGTGCGCGCCCGTTCGCCGGCGATACGCGCATTCGGCAACGCGGTTTCGCGCATCACGTCGGCGATGAAATCGTCACCGAAAGCGTCGATCTCCGCTGCAATTGCCTCGAGGAAATCCGCACGAACGCTTGAGGGTAGCACCCGATAGCGCGGGAATGCTGCCGCCGCGGCCTCCACGGCTGCGTCGACTTCAGCGTCGGTCGCCTGGGAAAAAGCCACCGGATAAGCTTCGCTGGTCGATGCCGAGAGACTGTGCAGCGAGATATCGCCACACGCGCTGCGCTGGCCTCCGATGTAGTTGTGGCCGAGAATGGTTGCTGTCACTTGGTTTTGTGCTCGTTGTAATTGGCGTGGTGAGCAGCGCACGCAGGTCTTTGCGCTGCGCGCGCCGCTGTGGTCGGGGTCGTGAGGCTCAACCTCGGCCTCAAATTCAAACTCAAACAGTCAGCAGGAAAGGCGCGCCCGCGGCCTTTGCGACTTCGCGG
Organism: Paraburkholderia sediminicola; assembly: GCF_046026675.1. Lineage (GTDB taxonomy): Bacteria > Pseudomonadota > Gammaproteobacteria > Burkholderiales > Burkholderiaceae > Paraburkholderia > Paraburkholderia sediminicola_F. The sequence goes on from NZ_JAQQEY010000001.1 coordinate 2,943,751, forward strand.
ATCTTCTCGCGCAACGAATCGGGCATCGGAATGCCCTCCACGCTGCGCGCCACGCGCGTGAGACGCTCAGGGTCCCCTGGGATCAATACTGGCTGAGACGGGTCGGCGGGCTGGCTTTCGCGCAGCGCAGTGATTACCGCGTCGAGATCAGAGTGGTATTCCTCGATAGGACGGAACGCCGCCGGATTCATCGCAAGGAAGAAATGGCCGATGTTGTCCGGCTCATCGCTCCTTTGCGTGCGGTTACGCACGGGCGAGAACGAACCGCCGCCCAGCGTGCTGCCGAGAATCTGCGCGAACAAACCGAGGCCGTAGCCCTTGTGACCGCCGAGTGTCTTGCCCTCGCCTCCCAACGGCGCGAGGCCGCCACCGAGGCGCTCGAACAGCAGCCGGTAGGCTTCGGCCGAATCGGTCAGCGGGTTGCCGTTCGCGTCGAGCGCCCAGCCCGGCGGCAACGGCTTGCCCTGCAACGCGTACACCTTGACCTTGTTTGACGCGACCACGCTGGTCGACATGTCGAGAATCACGGGCGGATGCCGGCCCGCCGACGTGGCAAAGGCAAACGGATTGGTGCCGAGCATCGGTTCGGCCCCGAAAGTGGGCACCACCGTTGCAAGCCGGGTCGAGCACGACACCATCGCGATCAGTCCACGTTCGGCCGCCATTTCTACGTAGTAGCCAGCCGCGCCGAAATGCTGCGAGTTGAACACGGAGACCGCGCCCATATCGCACGCCAGCGCTTTCTCGATGGCCAGTTCCATCGCCATGCGCGAGGTCGGATGCCCCATCGCCGCATTGCCGTCGATCAGCGCGGTGGTCGCGGTCTCGCGCACGATACGCGCGCTCGCCTTCATGTCGATCTGACCGGTGCGATACAACTGGTCGTAGAACATCAGCATCGAGATGCCGTGTGAGTCGATGCCCTTCAGATCGGAATCGATCAGGATGTCGGCCGAAGCCGCGACCTGCTCGGGCGACATGCCCCAAGCTTCAAGGATGACCTCGATTTGCTGCCGTGCGATTGCGGCCCCGACGCGGGGCATAGTGTCTGCCATGACTAACCTGCTAAACGAAAGAATTGAATCGAAATAAATGGGCCGGCGTGTTGCGTTGAGTTAAGCGTTAAACGTTATTGCGCGGTGGACATGGCTTCCGGCCCGCCGCGGCCGGCGAGACCAAGCCGGAACCAGACCACCACTGCGCCGATGCCGAGCAACAGCAGGCTAACGGCGGGTACGAGCATCGGCGCGGACGTGCTGCCCGTTACCTTGCCGACCCACGGCATGATGTTTTGTGCAAGGAAACCGCCAACGCTCGAGCCCGCCGCGATCACCGCGAGCGCCGCCGCGCCGCCCGCACCCGTCATGAACGAGGCTGGCAGCAAGCGCGGAGGCAATGCCCAGAAACACGGGATCATCAGATACAGACACGGTGCGCCGAACGAGAGCGCCGCGAAACGCACTGCATTGCTGAACGGTCCCACGCTGGCGACGAAGCACAGAATGCCGAGCAGTGCTGCGCAGAACGCGGCGATCAGCACGCGGCGCGGCGTTTTCAGACGACGCGGCAACCACAGCAGCATCAGCGATGTGATGAACCACGGAATCATGTTGAGCATGCCGTTGACGCTGCTCGTCACGCCAAAGCCTTTGACCAAAGTCGGCAGCCAGTACGCGATACCGTAGATCGCGATGGAGATGGTTCCGTACCCGAGGCTAAAGAGCCCCACCGTAACGAGCGCGGCCAATGACCAACCACCGCCGCCGGCAAGGCGTGCCGCGGGCGGATCCGCGCGCAGCCGGCTTTCGACGACATCTTTCTCGCGGGCCGTCAGAAAGTTGGCGGACCGCGGGCCATCTGGCAGGCAGTACAGCGTGACGAAGGTCAGCAGCACGGCAGGCGTGCCGGTGGTCAGGAACACCCACTGCCAGCCGGCGAGGCCCGCTACGCCATGCAGTTCCAGTGAGAAACCACCGATCAGCGAGCCGAGCATGTTGCCCATGCTGCTGCCGAGCGTCAGCAAGCCGATGATGCCGGTGCGCTGCCGTTCAGGAAACCACATGCCGAGATAGAGGATTATCCCGGGATAAAGGCCGGCTTCCGCAGCGCCGAGCAGAAAGCGCAGGATCTGGAACGCCAATGCCGAAGGCGTCCACGCGAGCAGCAGCGTCGCGACGCCCCATGTGAACATGATCCGCGAGATCCAGCGGCGCGCGCCAAAGCGATGCATCAGCAGATTGCTCGGCACCTCGCATACCAGATAGCCGATGAAGAACAGCGACGACGCAAAGCCGTACGACGCCTCGCTCATCTTCAGGCTGCTTAGCATCTGCAGTTTGGCGAAGCCGATATTGGCGCGGTCAATATACGCGACCAGGAAAATCGCAATCAGCAGCGGCACGAGCCGCCACGCTATGCGCGTAAAAAGTTGTTCTTCACTGCTTCGATCGGTCACTAGCGTCTCCATGCCGAACCGCCTTTTGCGCGGTCCATCGTAAATGCTGATACGGGTGGTTTCGTACGGCCTCGCCGCACGGGATCATTTGTTAGAGCGGCCACCAGCGCTCGCGCGATTGCACCGTTGCGCGGCACAGATGCCCATTTCCCTGCTTATAGGCCAGCCCCGTTTGCAGACGGGCTCTTTTTCCATGCTTCGAAGTCGGCACGCGTCGCTTCGTCCGGCGGGTACAGTCCGAAGGTCGAGCGGCCGGCGCGCACCTGTGCGTCGACCCAGTCTTCGAATACCGTCATCGCGGCGGCTTCTTCAGCGATCTCGTTGGCCAGATGCGCCGGAATCACCACGACGGCTTCCGCATCGCCGACGATGATGTCGCCCGGATACACCCCCACGTCGCCACACGCGATCGGCACGTTCAGATCGACCGCATGGTGATGGATCAGGTTGGTCGGCGCCGACGGCCGCGCCTGATAGCATGGAAAGTCGAGCTTCTGCAGATCCGGCGTATCGCGAAAGCCGCCGTCGGTGACGACGCCGGCCACGCCGCGCTTCATCATCCGCGTGATCAGAATGCCTCCTGCCGAGGCCGCGCGCGCGTCCTTGCGCGAATCGACCACCATCACGTGACCAGGCGGAATCTCCTCGACGCCGCGGCGTTGCGGATGGCTGCGGTCCGAGAACACGCCAATGTGATCGAGATCCTCGCGGGCCGGAATGTAGCGCAGCGTATACGCTTCGCCAACCATGCGCGCGGCCGCCGGGTTGACCGGCAGCACGCCTTGCACGCAAACGTTGTGAAGGCCGCGCTTGAAAAGCGCAGTGGTCAGGGTCGCCGTGCTGACGTTGCGCAAGCGGGCGCGGTTCTCGTCAGTGAGCGGGCTCGGGATAGTCACTGCGGTCGCTGAGGTCACAGATTTGCTCCTGGTTTCGGTGAAGTGGTGGCCGGTCGGGCGTCAGAACTTGTGGCGAATCGCGAAACGCACCGTCGCCTGCTGGTTACCCGACGCGGGCGTCAGGCCGTTGAGCGAGGCGCGCGCTGCATGCCCGGTCGAATCGGTGCCCGACGCGTGTTGCAAAACGCCAATCAGATAGAAATCGGTGCGCCTGGAGACGATGTAGTCGGCACTCAGCGAGCCCTGTTGGTACTTCGCGTGATTCGCGCCGCCGCCGTCGGTGTAGTTGTAGGCCGCGCCGAACGAGAGCGCCCGCGTCAGCTGATATTGGAAGTTGACTTCCGCGCTGTTGAAGCTCGCGGTGCCGCCCACGCCAGCCGGATTGAGCGCCGACACCGCACCGCTCAGATTCTTGAATTTCGTGTTTGAGTAAATCCCGCCCAGGGTCGCAGCGCCGATCACGTATGTGGCGCCGGCGCTGACAATCTCTTCGCTTTGCGCCGAGGCATAGCCGTTGATCACCGGCGAACTGCCGAAGTTGTTGGTGGCCGCCGTCGCGCCGACTGCCGTGCCGAAGAAAGAAGCATTCGGATTGCGCGCATTCAGGTAGCCGACGCCGACCGTGAGCGGCCCGCGGGCGTAACCGGCGCCGAACGAGTAGATCTGGTTGCCGGCCATGCTGCCCGGCACGCCGCCGAAGCTATACATGCCTTCCGCGGTCAAGCCTCCATAGCTGGCCGTGCGGTACTTGACCGCGTTGTTCACGCGATTGGTGTTGTTGAGGTTGTCGAGGTCGCCCGGATGCGCGCCGATGCTGCCCGAGAACATCGCGCTCGGCATCAACGGATGGATGTAGTCGACCACCGGATCATACTGACGGCCGAGCGTGACCGTGCCGTACGGGCTCGAAACCCCCACATACGCCTGGCGGCCGAACAGCAGCGAACCCTGGCCCATCTTGCCGCTGTTCACGTCGAAACCGCTTTCGAGCACGAAGATCGCCTTCATGCCGCCGCCCAGATCCTCATTGCCGCGCAGGCCCCAACGGCTGCCGCTCAGAATGCCGCTCGAGAGGCTGTACAGGCTGCGGCCCTGGCCCGGGCTCGTTTGTACGTTGCTCGTGTAGTTGATACCCTCGTCAATAATGCCGTACAGCGTCACGCTGCTTTGCGCGTGAACGGATGCCGGCGCGGCCGCGGCGGCAAGCGCGGCGAATGCGAATGCCACATGTGCGGCGAGAGGTTTCGATGAGGTTGCGAGGGACTTATGCACTGCGAGGTCTCCAGTCATTTTTTTTCAATGCAGAGATGGGTTGCGCTTTGCCGATGCACGGCGGACACAACAGAAAATCCAACGAGGCGATGACCGGCCTCGTCGGCGGAAACGGTGTTGTTCAATGAGCGTGCCGATGGGTGTGCCAGTCAGTTATGCGGCCTTCAGAATGCGGTCGGCGATCATTGAGCCGATCGGCATCGCGGAGGTCGCGGCCGGCGAAGGCGCGTTGCACACGTGCACCATGCGCGGCGTGTCGGCGAACAGGAAGTCGTGCACCAGCGTGCCGTCGCGCATCACGGCTTGCGCGCGAATGCCGGCTTCATAAGGCAGCAGATCGTCGACCGTCAGCGACGGGCAGTATTTGCGGCATTGCTCGAGATAACCGCGCTTGAACAGCGAGTTCTTCATCTCGCCCATGCCGGAGCCCAGGTTGCGCCAGATGGTTTTCCAGAAACCGGGGAAAGCGGCATATTCGGCGACGTCGCGCAGATTCACGGAAAGCTTCGGATAGCTTTCGCGGCCGAAACCGAGCACTGCATTCGGTCCGACTGTCACGCTACCGTCGATCATCCGCGTCAGATGCACGCCGAGAAATGGCAGATCCGGGTCGGGAATCGGATAGATCAAATGACGCACCACGTCGTTCTTCGAGGCCGGCAAGCGGTAGTACTCTCCGCGAAACGGCACGATCTGGTGATCGATTTTCACGCCCGCGAGCCTGGCTAGCCGGTCCGATTGCAGGCCGCCGCAGACCACTAGCTTCTTCGCCTGCCATTGCTGTTCCTCCGAGGCACCGACGGTGACGTAATTGCCCAACTCGGCAATCGACGTGACCTGCGTGCCGAGGCGAATTTCACCGCCTGCTTTCTTGATGACGCGCGCCATCGCTTCGCATACCTGACGGTAATCGACGATCCCTGTCGCATCGAGGAACAGACCGCCCAGACCAACAATATTCGGCTCGCGGCGCTGCAATTCGGCGGCGTCGAGCCGCTCGACGCGCAAACCGTTCTGTTGCGAGCGGGCGTACAGCGCTTCCATGCGCGACAGTTCAAGCGGATTGGACGCGACCAGCAGCTTGCCGCACACGTCGAACGGAATGGCATGCTCCCTGCAAAACTGTTTGGTTGCCTCGGCGCCGCGCTTGCACAACTCCGCCTTCAGACTGCCCGGCTGGTAGTAGATGCCAGCGTGAATCACACCGCTGTTGTGCCCGGTCTGATGCTTCGCGAGCGTGGTCTCCTTCTCGAGCAGCAGCAGCGAAGCCGTGGGCTCTCGCTGCAGCAACTCCATCGCAGTCGCGAGACCGACGATGCCTCCACCGATGATGCAAAAGTCATAAATCATGTTTTTCTTCTTCGCTTCTACTTTGCGGATTCAGCTTGCTAAATGCTTTCTCGTCCGCTTATCAGGTTGTCAGACTAAGTAGTCAAAAAAAAAGATCGCCTAGCGGGCTTGAGCGCGGGGCCGCGAAGGTCCGCGCTCAAGCCCGTTATCGTCAATCGCTAGGGGGTAACTCGATTTTCTGGCGTTTGGCTGCGGCACGCAAATGCCGCTCAGCCGACTCGGCGGCGCCCCGATGGTCGCCGCGCTCGATAGCCTCGTACAGCTCGCCGTGCTCGTGGCGCGCGTAGTCGCCCGCGTGGCTCGCCGTGTTGGCCCACTGCGCGCGACGCACCGCCACCAGTTGGCCGCGCAGGAAGTCGTGGAACGCGACGAAATATTCGTTCTTGGTGGCTGCGGCGATGGCCCGGTGAAACGCGACATCGGCCGCGGAAGCCGCGTCGAAATCAAGGCGTTTCTTTTCCATCTCGCGGATCGCATCGCTCATACGCTTCAGATCTTCCGGGGTACGTCGGCGCGCCGCGGTCATCGCCGCCTGGGTTTCGATCCACAGACGCATTTCGAACAGTTGCGCAAGATCCAGCTTCTGCTTGCCGCCGCTCGGCAGCCGGAAAACCGTGCCCGACGGCGTCTGCGAAATGAACGACCCTGCGCCGCGCCGGGCAACCAGTACGCCGTCCGACTTCAGCTGCGCGATTGCCTCGCGCACGACTGAGCGGCTCACGTTGAGCCGTTCCGACAGTTGCTGCTCCGTTGGCAGGCGCGATTCGGCAGGAAAATGACCAGCATCAATTTCCGCGCGAAGTGCGCTTACCACACGCTGCACAAGCGAATCGGGACGTTCAAGTTCAAGCATTAACAGGATCTCGTTTCATCAGGTTGTCAGACAATAACGAATTACTCAAGCAGTGTCAAATGATGACCGGATTCCCACGCTCACCGACCACGCATGACATTCTCTTCAGCCCTGCGCCGCAGGCGCAGGGCTGCGCACGCCATCGGACAGGCCATGCCGCCGCCCCTAACCGCCGCTCCTATATCCGATCCGCGATTAAGCGGGCCAACGAGGCGTCCATTCAACCCGCGTTAGCGACTCGACGGTCGCCTCGCCGGCTGCCGCTACGGCGCCGAAAACGACCAGGTCATACACGGCATAGCAGCCGGATCGATTTGCGCTCAGCGCGGCAGAGGATGCGGCGAGTGCGCGGACGCACGCGCGCCCAGCGCTGCGGCCGGTTCATCTTCCGGCTCCGCGGACAGATCCCGCTTGAAAGTCTCGGCGAGGAAAAACGCGCACACCAGGCTCAGCAACCCTGTCGCCGCGATATAGATCGAAATGGGCAGCGTCTGGCCATACGTGGCGAACAGATAGGTGGCGATCAATGGCGTCGGTCCTGACGTGATGATGCCGGCGATCTGATAAGGCAGCGACGCACCCGTATAGCGCACCCGCGTACCGAACAGTTCGGCAAACCACGTCGATTGCACGCCGTACACCGATGCCTGGCTCAACGCGATACCGCAGACGTACGCCACGAAAATCAAGGTCGGATTGCGTGTCTCAAGCAACGGAAAGAACGCGAATCCATAGATCGCCACGAACACCGCGCCGAGCATGAAGACGGTCCGGCGTCCGATCATGTCCGACAGTTTGCCGAACAGAGGCAGCGTGATCAGCGCAAACGCGCAGCCCACAATGATGGCGTTCAGCAGTAGTCCACGCGACAAGCCGAGCCGCGTCGTTCCGTATACCAGCACGAACACGTTGATCACGTTGAAGGTGATGTCGACCGCGAAACGCGTGCCGATCGTCAGCACGAGGTCTTTCGGATGCCGGCGCAGCAATTCGATCAGCGGCGCCTTCACGACCTGCTTGCTCGCCTTGATCTGTTCGAATACCGGCGACTCCATGACGCGCAGGCGGATGAACAGGCCGATCGCGATCAGCGCGACGCTCAGCAGGAACGGCAGGCGCCATCCCCATGAATAGAACGCGTCCGACGGCATACTCGAGACGGCTTTGAACACCGCGGTCGAGAGCATCAGTCCGAGCGGCACGCCCAATTGCGGGAACGCGCCGAAGAAGCCGCGCTTCCTGGCCGGCGCCGTTTCGACCACCATCAGCACCGCGCCACCCCATTCGCCGCCGACGCCGAGCCCTTGCAGGAAGCGCATCGCCACCAGCAGGATCGGCGCCCAGACGCCGATCGAGGCGTAAGTCGGCAGCAGGCCGATCACGAAGGTGCCGACGCCCATGATCGTCAGCGTCGCGACGAGCGTCGCCTTACGTCCGATGCGATCGCCAAAGTGCCCGAAAAATACGGCGCCGAAAGGCCGTGCGAGATAGCCGACCGCAAAGCTGCCGAACGCCGCGATGGTGCCAACCACCGGATCGAACGAGGGGAAAAACAGCTTGGCGAATACCAGCGCCGAAGCGGTGGCATAGAGAAAAAAGTCGTACCACTCGATGGCGGTCCCGACCACCGAAGCGACCAGCACACGGTTGACGGCCGACCGGCTGATAACCGGCGCGTTGCCGGGTGAAATGGGCGATGTATTCATGTCTCCTCCCTTCTCTGGGAATCTATGTTTTGAACTGCTGCGTGTCGGCGGCGTGGATTCGCCGGCACGTTACGATAAATTTGCTGCACTCACCAGTGCAGTTCCATCGGGAACTGGTCGAGCGTTTCGACGCCGCCCGAGGTCAACCGCACGATACGCTCCGTGCGCAAACCGCCGACGTTCGGCACCGTGATCGTCGCCTTCAGGGTAAAGACCATGTTTTCCTGCAGCACGGTCTTGTTGCCCGGCCCGATCCACGGCGCTTCTTCTTCCGGGTCCATGCCGGTGCCGTGACCGGTGCCATGGCCGCGCGCTTCGCTCGAGTATTGCTCGTAGTTCGATTTCACCAGCGCCTGCTGAATCACGGCGTTCAGTTCCATGGCCGCCATGCCGGGACGCGCGGCGGCAAGCCCCGCTTCGACCGCGCGCGCCGCTGCCGCGACGATCGCCATCTTCTCGGGATTCGCCGGACCGTAGGTGAAACCGCGTCCGCCATCGGCCACGTACCCACGATAACGCGCGCCGATGTCGGTCATGATCAGGTCGCCCGGTTGCAGGATGCGGTCAGTGGGGCGCGCCAGGTTATACGCTGAGCGCGGACCGGATTGCACCATCGAATCGAACGCGGTCCGCTCCGCGCCTCCCGCGAGCATCGCGCGGTCAGCGATTAGAGCGAGTTCACGCTCGGTGTAGGGGCGGCGGTCGGCGAGCGCGTCGCGAATCGCGGCCATCGCCGAATCGGTCAAGGCGGCGGCTTTACGCATCAGCGCCACTTCGGCGTCGCTCTTGATCGCCTTGATTTCGGCCAGCACCATCGTCGGTTCGAGATTCAGTTCGCCGAGACCGGCGTTCAGGCGATTCAACAGGTCCGCGGGGATATAGGCTGCGCCAGCGAGGCCGACCGTGCCGCTGCGATGCCGCGCCGAAAATGCCTGCACCTGTTGCGTGACTTCACGCAGGCTGCGCACCTCGAAGGCGGTCACGCTCGTCGCGTAGTCGAAGCATTGATCCGACACGAACAGCACGGGGTCGCCGTCCACGGGCAGCAGCAGGATCGCGTTGGCGATGTCCGATACGCCGTCGAGCGGACGGAATTCGGTAAAGTAGCCGATGTTCGCGCCACGCCAACAATCGCCGAAGGCCAGCAGGCCGACCAGGCCCGCCTTGTCGAGTGCGCTGCGGACCTTGGCGACGCGGCCGAGGAACTCGTCGGTGGTGATGCCTTCCGGCGGGATATCTGCGGTACGGGTGTTCATTGCTTCTTCGTCTCCTGTGCGGCTGCATGCGCGGATGGTGGATACAGCCGGTCTCGATGTCCGTGATGGGAATCCGCCCGCCTTGGAATGCAGACGTCTGCTGCATAGTAGAATCTATCGATATGCTTTTATAATGAAAAATAACTCAAAATCTATATCGATATGGAATACATGGAGACGACATCGTGACCTCGGCCATTCATCCGGACAACGGCGCGGTGGCCATCGCGACGGGCCGCTTCGACCCCACGCGTCTGAAGACGCGCCAATTGGCCCTGATCGTTCAGCTCGACACCCATCGCTCGGTATTGCGCGCGGCGGACGCCGCGCACATGACGCAGCCCGGGGCGACCAAGTTGCTGCGGGAACTGGAAGAGACTATGGGTGTGCAATTGTTCGAACGGCATCCGCGCGGTGTCGAGCCCACCTGGTATGGCGACGTGCTGATCCGCCATGCACGCAACGTGCTGGCAGAGTTGCAGCACGCGTACGACGAAGTGTCCGCGCTCAAAGCCGGCCTGACCGGGCAGGCGATGATCGGCACCGAGGTCACGGCGGCCACCAACCTCGTGCCGCAAGCCGTGGCGCTGCTCAAGAAGCGCTTTCCGCAGATTCGCGTCAACATCGAGATGGAGTTCAGCGAGGTACTGGTGCAGCGTCTGCAGGAAGGCAAGCTGGATATGATTGTCGCGCGAATCCGCAATCCGGACGATCTGGCGGAACTGCACTACGCCCCGCTCGCAGAAGCACAGCACGCGCTGTTCGCACGCGTTGGCCATCCGCTCGTCAAGCGCAAGACTTTGAGCTGGAACGAACTGGCGCCGCAAACGTGGATCCTGCCGCCTAAAGGCAACGTCATGCGCAATCAGTTCACGCAACTTTTTCTAGAACGGCAGCTCGCGTTGCCGACGGATGTGGTCGAGAGCTCATCGCTGCCTGTCATCACGAGTCTGCTGCAGATGAGCGATATGATCGCGCCGCTTGCGCGCGAGCCGGTGCGGCCGTATTGCATTGCCGGCGCGCTCGAACCGCTACCGTTCGAACTCGATCTGAAGCTTGGACCGGCGGGCATCGTCACACGGCGCGGCGACAGGCTCTCACCGGGTGCGCGGGCGATGCTGCAAGCGCTGCGCGAGGCCGCCGGATTCGACACTCAAGGCCCCGACGCCGACAGCGACTGACTTACAGCAACGGGACTCAGCGCGCGCCGTCCACCGCGACGCTTGCGCCGGGTTGTAGTAACCATTCATGAGCCGGCTCGTTGTGTACGTGCCAGGTGCGGCGCGGACCGGCCATCACATTCAGGTAGTAGAGGTCGTAGCCGTGCGCCGCAGCAACCGGATGATAGCCGCGCGGCACCAGCACGACATGCTTGTCGTACGCCGCGAGCGTTTCGTCGAGACTGCGGTCGTCGGTATAGACGCGCTGAATCGCGAAGCCCTGCGGCGGGGAGACGCGATGGTAATAGGTTTCCTCGAGATAGGTCTGCTGCTCGCCATCGTCGGTATCGTGCCGATGCGGCGGGTAGCTCGACCAGTTGCCCGCCGGCGTCACCGATTCCACCACCAGCAAGCTCTCCGCCGGCTCGGTTTCCGGCAGGATGTGGCGTACGTGACGCAGATTGGCGCCGGCGCCGCGCGTTTCCTGCTTGACCTCATCAGGTGCAATGAAGCGCGGCGGCAGGCAGCCCTTCGCGGGTGCGGAGCAGATGCCGAGCTCGACTTCGTCCGTGGCCACGATCGTGTAGCGCGTATGCGGTGGCACGTACATGGACCACGGCGCGCCATCGAACGGCGACATCCGAGCGCCGATCGCACGGCTCGCGAGCCCTTCGCAACCGACTGTTGCGTGCCCCCTGACGAGCACGACCACGACTTCGCGATCGCCCGTCTCCCGAGTAACCGTGGCGCCAACCTTCAGGTCGAAAACATCGAAGCCGACGTATTTCCAGCCGGCGCTCGCCGGCGTGATATGGATGATCTGGCCGTCTTCGGTATGCTTTGACGGTTTGACGAGCAGCTCGCTCATGTGTTCCTCCGGTTATTTAGGGCTGCTACTCGCCGGAACGCGGCGGTCGCTGCGGCTACGCGCATGGCCTGAAGCGGTACAAGCGTTCATGGCTTTGACGGCACCTTGTGCGCGAATCGCCGCCAGATGGCGTGCGACTTGCGCGACGAAGCGCGGCTGTGCACGCAGATCGCATCCGAAAATCGACTCGATTTCGAACAGTGTTTCTACCGCATCAACGGCATCCGCGTGCAAGGTCGAGCGGACCGCCTCGGTCAGGGTGTCGGCGAGGGGATCCGCGATGGCGTAGGTGCGGCCTGTCTCGTCCTGACCGCTGAGGTACGCGATCCAGCCGGCCAACGCAAAGGCAAGACGTTCGGTCGGCTTGCCACTTGTCAGGTTGGCGCGCACGCTTTCCAGCCAGCGCTGCGGCAGTTTCTGCGAGCCGTCGGTCGCGATCTGTTGCAAGCGGTGATCGAGCGCGGTGTTGCGAAAACGCGCGAACAGTTCAGCGCGATAGGTGGCCAAAGCGGGTCGCGACAGCGTCGGCTCCACCTCGTCGCGCAACATGCTTTCGATAAAGTTCAGCACGGCCGGCGCGCCGATCGCCTGATCGACGGTGTCATAGCCGATCAGCGACCCGAGGTACGCGAGCGCCGAATGCGCGCCGTTCAACATCCGCAATTTGGCCTGCTCATAGGGACGCGCGTCACCCACGAGTGTCGCGCCTGCGCGCTCCCATGCCGGCCGCGGTCCCGCGAAGCGGTCCTCGATCACCCATTGCGAAAACGGCTCGGTCATCACCGGCCATGCATCGTCGGCACCGAGCTGCTTCGCGACGCGCATGCGATCGGCGTCGGTGGTCAGCGGCACGATCCGATCCACCATCGTGTTGGGAAATGCGCCCTCTAGCTCGATCCAGTCGCCCAGCAGAGGATCCGCTTTGCGCGCGAACGCCAGCGTCAACGCGCGCATCGTGTCGCCGTTGGACGGCAGGTTGTCGCACGACAGCACGGTAAACGGGCCCACACCGGCCGCGCGGCGCAGCGCCAGCGCGCGTACGACGAAGCCGATCGCGCTACGCGGCGCGGCGGCCTCGCGCAGATCATGGGCAATGTCGGGATGATCGAACTGCAATACGCCACTGGCCGGATTGCGGCAATAGCCTTTCTCGGTGATCGTCAAGCTGACGATATGGCAGCGCGGATCGGTCATCGCATCGAGCACGGCGGCGGGCGACTGCGGCGCGACCAGCGAAGTGACAAGCGCACCGACCACCTGGAACGAATCCGCGATGCCGTCGCGCACATCCACGGCATACAGATGATCCTGCGGAGCGAGCGCCTCCGACGTGTCCGCACGTCGCAACGACACGCCGACGATGCCCCAGCGGTGATCGCCAGCGCGCAACGTGTGCTCGGTGTACACGGCCTGGTGCGCGCGATGAAACGCCCCGAGGCCCAGATGGACGATGCCTGGTGCAAGGCTCGCGCGATCGTAGGCGGGAACGACGACTTCGCCATCAGTGCGCGCCGCGAGCGAAGCCAGGCAGGCATTACTCAGCCGCATGATCGGCCGGATGTTTGGCGAGGCCTTCCCAGATGCCGTTCAGGTAGACGGCACCCAGTGCCCGGTCGAACAGCCCATAGCCGGCGCGGCCCGTTTCACCCCAGATCATCCGCCCATGGTCGGGCCTGGCATAGCCTTCAAAGCCGGTTTCGAAGTAGGCCTTGACGATTTCCGCCATGTCGAGCGAGCCGTCGGCCGAGCGATGCGAGGTCTCATGAAAATCGCCCGCCGCATTGGTTTGCACGTTACGCAGGTGTGCAAAATGAATCCGGCCACGCGCGCCGAACTCGCGCACCAGTGCCGGAATATCGTTCTGCAGGTCCGCGCCCAGCGACCCCGAACACAGCGTCAGGCCGTTGGCGGGATCGTCGACGATAGCCAGCACGCGCTGCAGGTCCGCGCGATTCTTCACGATGCGCGGCAGCCCGAAAATCGGCCGCGGCGGATCGTCGGGGTGGATCGCCATCTTGATGCCGGCTTCTTTGGCCACCGGAATGATCGCGCGCAGGAAGTAGTCGAGATTGGTCCAAAGACCGGCTTCGTCAAGCGCTTCGTAGTCGCGCAGCAGGGCTCTCAACTGTTCGGGCCGATAGCTCGCGTCCCAGCCGGGCAGCTGGATACCGTGGCTGACGTCGAGCTCGCGGATCGCTTGCGTGTCGAACGCGAGCGTCGTCGATCCATCGGGCAGAGGCATTTCCAGCGAGGTGCGGGTCCAGTCGAAAACCGGCATGAAGTTGTAGCAGACCACCTTCACGCCGCAAGCGCCAAGGTTACGCAGCGTCTGGCCGTAGTTGGCGATGAGCGTGTCGCGCGTCGGTTTGCCGAGCTTGATGTCCTCGTGCACCGGCACGCTTTCGATCACTTCCAGCGTCAGGCCGTGAGCCTCTATCTTCTCCTTCAGCGACAGGATCCTGTCGATCGGCCACACCTCGCCCACAGGCACGTCATAGATCGCCGAGACGACCCCAACCATGCCGGGGATCTGGCGGATATAAGCGAGCGGCACGGGGTCCGTGTCGCCATACCAGCGAAAGGTCATTTTCATGTTCGAGTCTCCTCCTCAGACGCTCGCCTTGCCTTCGACGACGCTGCGCATCAGGGAATGGTTGGTTCGGCCCTTCCACGTCGGCCCAGCGCGGCGAGGCGGCGTATGGACGCCGTGCGCCTGTCGGGTTCACGCGGGGGCGCAGCCAGGAGTCTGCATACTAGCGGCGATTGGCATGCCTTTATAATGAAGAATAACGCTTTATCTATACGATTCTGGAATACATACAGTTGCAACATCACCGCCCGTCCGTTGCCAACCAGCCAGGGCACAGCGGCCAGCGGCTGCGCTTGCTGCATGGCCGAACGCACCAGATCTCCCCGCCGGGGCACGCGAAGTGCGGGGGACCGACTTACGTTTCGCTGGAGTCGCAGGCCTGCTTCGCTCCCTCACTTTTCCACTGCCGCCTGCGCCTGCTTCGCGCCATGCAGAATGATCTCCGCCGCACGCTCCGCGAGCATCAGCACGGTCGCATTGGTGTTGGTCGACGTAATCGACGGCATCACCGACGCGTCCACGATTCGTAAGCCCGTCATCCCGCGCACGCGCAGATTCGCATCGACCACGCTCATCGCGTCGTCGCCCATCCGGCACGTGCCGACCGCGTGATACACCGTCGAACCGTTGTCGCGCGCGTACCGCAGCAGTTGCTCGTCGGTTGCGGCTGCGCGCCCGGGCACGGTTTCGTCAACGATGTAGCGCGCGATCTCCGGCTGCGCAAAAATCTTCCGGCCGGATTTCAGTCCCTCGACGACCGTCGCACGATCGAGTTCATGACTCAGATACTCGGGCGCGATTACCGGCGCGACGCTCGCGTCGCTGCTGCGAATATGCACGTGGCCGCGGCTCTCCGGCCGCATCTGCCAGACTCCGCACGACACGCCCGGCTCCGACTCGAGCACGCCGATGCGCCCCGCCGCGAAGCTGCCCGGCGCCATCACATACTGCACGTCCGGCCGCTTCGCGAGCGACGTCTGCCCAAAACCACCGACGATCGCGGCGCTATAGGTCAGCACGCCGCTGCCGCTCACCACGTAGCGCATCATTTCGCGCGCGAGCGCGAGACCGTGCGACCGTTCGTTCGCCGTCTGCGCACCGCGCACGCGAAAGCCGAGCCTGACCACGTAGTGATCCTGAAGATTCGCACCGACACCCGGCAGCGAGACCCGCGTGCGAATGCCGGCGTTATCGAGTACGTCGCTATCGCCGATGCCGCTCAGTTCCAGCAGCTTCGGCGTGCCGATCACCCCCGCGCTCAGGATCACCTCACGCGCCGCGCGAATCTCGACGTTTTCGCCGCTACCCGTGACGGCGCTGACGCCTGTCACCTGCACGCCGCTGCCTGCGAGCGACGTCACCTGAAGGCCGGTCAGCACAGTCAGATTCGGACGTGCCATCACGGGCCGCAGATAACCGCGCGCGGCGCTCGAGCGGCGCCGTCCGTCGCGGGTCTGCTGGTAATAGAACACCGACGGGCCGTACGTCGTGCTGTTGGGGTCGTCGACGAATTCGAGGCCCGCCTGCTTCGCGGCGCGCACGACCGAGCCGCAGATTTCCGGCGGATTCTGCACGCGGCTCACGCGGATCGGACCCTGAGTGCCGCGTTGCGGACTGCGCCCTTCGGTCCACGTCTCCGAGCGGCTGTAGTACGGCAGGCAGTTGTCGAAGTTCCAGCCGGTCGCGCCCGCGCGTTCCCAACCGTCGATATCCTCGGCAAACGGCCGCACATACAGCAGCCCGTTGATCGCGCTCGATCCGCCGAGACCCCGGCCACGCGGAAACAGGATCTCGCGCCCCCCGGTATGCTCGCCGCCTTGCGTGCGGTAACGCCACGTTACGCCCGGATGGTCGAGCAGCCGCACGAACCCGGCCGGAACGTGAATGTACGGATGCCGATCGCGCTCGCCCGCCTCGATCAGGATCACCTTAACGTTCGGATTTTCAGTCAAGCGGTTCGCGAGCACGCAACCCGCCGTGCCGGCGCCGACGATCACATAGTCCGCCGCGTAAGATTTCATGATCCGCCTCCCGCGTCGGCCACACGTCGGCTTTCGAGTGCGGCGATCTCTTCGTCGCTGAAACCGAACTCGGTAAGCACTTCGGACGTATGTTCACCGAGCACCGGCGGCGGCCTGCGATACGTCGCCGGGCTGCCGTGAAAATTCACCGGGCTAGCGATGTTCTTGACGGTGCCAACACGCGGATGCTCGATCTCGATCACCGTGCGGTTGTGGCGGATCTGCGGATCCTGCGTCAGCGCCGTGTGGTAATCCTGCACCATCGCGCACGGGACGTCGGCGGCGCTCAGATGCGCGACCCAATGTTCAGCCGTGTGCGTCGCGAACGTCTCTTCGAGAATCTTGTCGAGCGCATGGCGATGCGCGGTGCGGGCGGTGTTGCCGATAAAGCGCTCGTCGGCCAGCAGGTCTTCACGCCGCAACGCGCGGCACAGGTTCTGCCAGAATTTTTCGGTGAAACACGCCGCGAAGAAATGCCGGCCATCGGAGCCGCGATAGTTGCGATACGGCACCATCGTCGGATGGCCGCTGCCGAGGCGCTCGGGCGCCTTGCCGCTGCGCAGCGTCTCGCCGTCGCGTGGAATCGTGCTGAAGAGGGCCGCCGACAGCAACGATGTATCGATGCGCTGTCCTTCGCCGTGCCGTTCGCGATGCAATAGCGCCGCCGAGATGCCGAACGCGAGCAGCGCGGCCGCGCCGAAGTCGGGCAGCGGCACGCCGAGACGCACCGGATCGCCGCCCGCTTCGCCCGTCATGTCCATCAGACCGGCCGTCGCCTGCACGATCGGATCGTTCGCGGGCCAGCCGGCATAGGGACCGCTCTGTCCGAACGCGGAAACGCTCGCGTAGACGATCCGCGAATTGCGCGCCTTCACCGCTTCATAACCGATGCCGAGTCGCTCGACCGTTCCCGGCCGGAAATTCTCGACCACCACGTCCGCATGTTCAGCCATTCGCAGGAACGCCTCGCGCCCTTCCGCCGACTTCAGGTCCAACCGTATGCTGCGCTTGTTGCGATTCTGCGAGAGGAACTGCACGCTCTCGCCTTCGACGAACTGGTTGCCGAGGCTGCGCGCCAGATCGCCCGCGCGTGGTTCCTCGATCTTGATCACGTCGGCGCCGAGGTCGGCGAGCAGCACCGTGCCGACGGGACCCGCCGTCATCACGGTCAGGTCGAGAATGCGATAGCCCGAGAACGGGCCAACTGTTTTCTTATCCATGAAGAGTTGCCTGCGAAATCGGTTGGTCGGCGAATTCCGCTCGCGGGTAATCAAGCGCGTCGAAGCGGAGGCGGAACGGATCGTTGGTGCCGCGCGTGATTGTCAGCGCGTGGCCGAAATGCGCGTCGTCGCGATCGGGACAATCGGTGCGGTAGTGGCTGCTGCGCGATTCGCGCCGCTCGAGACACGCCGCGACGATCACTTCGGCGCTGGTCGCCATGTTCTCAATAGTGAGCGCATCGAGCACGTCAGCAGGGCTCGCGTTGCCGCCCGCCGCGAATTGCTCGCGGCTCTGTTGAGCGGCCGCGAGCGCGCGCTTCAGACCCGCCTCGGTCTTCTCGACGAGACAATTTTCCTGCATCGACTGGCGCAATTCGGTTGCGATACGTTGCGCATCGAAGCCGGCATTCGGCTTCAGCGCGATCTCGAGTCGGGCGGCGAGCGGCGCCCCGTCCGCGACGCCCGGCGCCGTACTTTGCGAGGCGAACGCAGCCGCGCCCGCACCCGCGCGATGGCCGAACACCTGGCCTTCCGCGAGCGAATTGCCGCCCGGACGGTCCGGTCCGCGCACGCCGCCCGCGAGTTCGCCGATCACGAAGAGTCCTTCGATGGTCGACATCGCATTCGTATCGGTCATCCGCACGCCGCCGTTCAGGCACTGGAACGCGATGCCGACGTCGAGCAGATCGCGCTTCGGATCGAGCCCCTTCGCACGCATCCAGCGCAGCGTGTTCGGGATCGTCGCGGCGAGCCGCTCCTCCGGAATGTCGGCGAACGAAAACTGCACCGCGCCGCGCGGCGTGCCGCGGCCTTGCGCGATCTCGGCCGCGATGGCGATATCGACATAGCGCGATTCGTTCGAGATCGTGAACGGGAATACCTTCTCGTCCATCACGGCTTCGGGCGTGACGCCCGCGGGCAGATAGTCGGCGAGGAATTCGTGACCATCGCGATTGAGCATCTTCGGATGCAGGATGAAGCACGATTTGCTGAAGAGTTGCACGTACGGATGAACCATCGCTGGGCCGAACTGATGGAACTCCATGTTGACGAGTTCCGCGCCGTGGCGAAAGCAGATCGCCTGGCCGTCGCCGGTCATTTCGGCGGTCGACACCTGTTGCGAGAACAGTCCATGCGCGCCGCCCGTGCCGAGCACGACCGCGCCCGCCGTGACGACGAGCAGTCGCCGCGAATTCCGATCGAGGCCAACCACTCCGCTCACGCGTCCGCCTGCATCGCGCAGCAGGTCGATCAGCGCAACTGAATGACGCGTCTCGACGCCCAATTTCTGCGCCTCGTCCGCAAGCGCGTTGACAAACGCCTTGCCGGTCTTGCCTTTCACGCCAAGCGCACGCGCATAACTGCCGAAGTCGCTGCGGATCAGCTTGTAGCCGTCGTCGCTGCGATCGAACGGCACGCCCATCGCGATCAGATCGGCAATCCGTGCGGGCGCGTCTTCAGCCAGCACGCGCACGAGGTCGCGATCGACGAAGCCGCCCGCCGGCCGCATCGTGTCTTCGTAGTGGACGGTCGGGCTGTCCGCCGCGCTGCCGTAGCCCGACGCGCCCATGCTCATGATTTCACTCGCGCCGTGCACGGTGCTGCCGCCGCTGCCGACCGGCGCCTTCGCGAGCACGAGCACGCTCGCGCCCGCCTGCGCCGCGGACACCGCCGCGCGCGACGCCGCACCGCCGCCGCCGACCACCACCACATCGGCGCGCGCCGTATCGACGCCAAAACCCAACTTCTCGAATGTCTGAATCAAAGTCACATCCGTCTCCGCTTATGACTTCAGCGCGCGTGCCACGATGTTGCGCTGGATTTGATTGGTGCCGCCAAAGATCTGGAACATCTTGGCTTCGCGAAAATGACGCTGCATCGCGTATTCGGCGGAATAGCCGTTGGCGCCCATGATCTGGATACCATCGGTTGCGACCTGCACGTATGTGTCCGAGGCGAAATACTTCGCCTGCGACGATTCCACGTCGCACGTCTCGCCTTCGTCGAGCAGCTTTGCCGCGCGAAACGCGAGCATGCGGGCCGCGTCGACGCGCGTCTGCATGTCGGCGAGCAAGTGCGAGACGGCCTGGAAATCGATGATCGACTGGCCGAACTGCTTGCGGTCGTTGGCGTACCAGCGCGCCAGATCGATCGCCGCCTGCGCTCCGCCGACGCACATCGCCGACAACGCGATACGCTCCTTCGACAGCACCGTCGTGAGCTTTTTCCAGCCCACATGCAGACCGCCGACCAGCCGGTCCTTCGACACGCGCACGCCGTCGTACACGACCTCGCAGGTGCGGATCGCATGGCCGCCGAGCAGGTCGATCGGATTGATCGTCAGGCCCTTCGATTCCTTCGGCACCAGAAAGAGGCTGATGCCGTCGTGCTTCTTCGCATCGGGATTGGTACGCACGGCGGTCAGGATGTAGTCGGCCTGCAGCGCGCCGGAAATCCACATCTTGGTGCCGTCGATCACGAAGTCGTCGCCCTGCGCGACCGCACGCGACGCGAGCGACGCGGCGTCGGAGCCCGAGCCGTTCTCGCTTAGCGCGAAGGCGAGCCACGCCTTGCCGGCGGCGAGCTTCGGCAGCACTTGGGCCTTGATGTCGTCGGACGCGAAGCGCGACAGCGCGCCGCCCACCATGTTGACGTTCGCGTTCCAGAAGCGCGCGAGCGCGATCGTGTGGTACGCGACGATTTCAAGATAAGCCGCCATGTCGAGATAGCCGCCGATGCCGCCGTACTGCTCGGGCAGGGTGAGGCCGAACCAGCCCTGCTGCGCGGCGACGTCGACGAGTTCTTGCGGAAAGCGCTTGGCTTCATCGCATTCGCGGATGTACTCGGGCGACGCATGACGCGTCAGCACGCGATGGATCGAGTCGCGAAATTCGAACTGATCGGCATTCAGATACGGCTTCAGGTCGCGCCGATTGACAAGCTGGCTTGCGTATTCCTGATTCACGGTGTCTCCTCCAGAGAAATCACTAGGCTTTGAGCTGGTCGATTTCGTCGAGTGCAATCGAACGCAGCATGCTCGAACGGGATTTCGCGCCGGCCATCAGGAACGCGAGGTCGGAGCCCGACAGGATGAAGCGCGCGCCCTTTTGCACATAGGCGGTCATTAGCGCTTCGTCGTACACGCCGCCGACGCCGGGCACCTTGCCGTGCCGCGCGCACGCAGCGCACACCACGTCGATTGCCGCGCCGATGCGCGGATGGCCAAGCTGTCCCGTGATGCCGAGGTCCGCAGCAAGATCGGTCGCGCCGACGAGCAGCACGTCGATGCCGGGCACCGCCGCGATCTCCTCGACGTTTTCGAGCCCCTCGCG
Organism: Paraburkholderia sediminicola; assembly: GCF_046026675.1. Classification (GTDB taxonomy): domain Bacteria; phylum Pseudomonadota; class Gammaproteobacteria; order Burkholderiales; family Burkholderiaceae; genus Paraburkholderia; species Paraburkholderia sediminicola_F. The sequence continues at coordinate 2,964,730 of NZ_JAQQEY010000001.1, forward strand.
CGTTTCGATCATCACGACGACCAGCACTTCATCGTTGATCGCGTGCACGACGTCGGCGATCGGTAACGCTTCGAAGCCGACCTGCGGCAGCATGCCGGGAATCGAGCGGCCTCCCGCGGGCGGGAAGCGGCACATGTTCGCGACGTGCGCAGCCTGGCCGGCAGTGCTCACGTGCGGCACGACGATGCCCATCGCGCCCGTGTCGAGCAGGCGCGTCGCGTGAAATGGCTCGTGGCTCGGCACCCGGATGATCGGCGTGACGCCTCCGACTAGCGCGCCCGCGCAGATCTGCGCGGCGGTGTCGATGTCCATCGAGTTGTGTTCCATGTCGATGAACAGCCAGTCGTAACCGCTCGCCTTTGCGATCTGTGCGATATCGACGGTGCGGGCCTGGCGCAGACCCATGCCGAGCGCGAGTTCGCCGGCGGCAAGTTGCGCCTTCGCGTGATTCTTGATGCTTTTCATGTTGGTTTCCGTTCAGGTCATATGGGAAGGTCGGCGTGCGGGGGCTCTTACGCAGCGCCGTTCGCGGATTCCAGCGACGCGTCCTGTGCCAGTTCCAGGTTGATAAATTTGGTATCGAGGTAATCGCGGATCGCGTGCGGGCCGCCTTCGCGTCCAAAGCCGCTGTCCTTGCTGCCGCCGAACGGGGTTTCCGCGGTCGACGCAACAAATGTGTTGACGCCGATCACACCCGCCTGCAGGCGCTCGGTGGTTTCGAGCGTATTGCGCATCGAGCGCGTGAACACGTACGCAGCAAGCGCGAACGGCAGACGGTTCGCTTCGCCGATCACTTCGTCCATCGTCGAGAACGGCGTCAATGTGCCGACCGGGCCGAACGGCTCGTCGTTCATCAGGCCGACGTGCGGTGCGGGATTGGCGACCAGTGTCGGCTCATAGAACCAGCCGCGGCCGAATTGCGCGGGGCGGCGGCCGCCACACAGGATCTGCGCGCCGCTGCTCGCCGCTTCGTCGACGAGCCGTTCGATCGCGGTACGCCGTTTTGCGGTGGTGAGCGGTCCGAGGTCGGTGTTCTGCTCGAGCGGGTCGCCGACGCGCAGCGCTTTCGACCGTTCGACGAGCGCCGCGACCGTCTGGTCGAAGATCGATTCGTGCACATAGAAGCGCGTCGGCGATGCGCACACCTGGCCCGCATTGCGGAACTTGCCGAGCGACGCGAGTTGCGCGAAAGCGGCGATATCCGCGTCGCGGTGCACGATCACGGGTGCGTGGCCGCCCAGTTCCATCGTGACCTTCTTCAGCGTCTGCGCCGACATCTCGACGATCTGCCGGCCAACCGGCACCGAGCCGGTGAAGCTGATCTTCGCGACGCGCGAGTCCGCCATGATCACCGGCGTGATCACATCCGGCTTGCCGATCACGAGGTTCACCGCGCCTTCGGGAAAGCCGGCGTCGGTAAAGCAGCGCACCAGCGCCATCGTCGCGCCGGCCGCCTCGTTCGACGGCCGGATCACGATCGCGTTGCCCGCGGCGAGCGCCGGTCCCATCTTGCGCGCCAGCAGCAGCAACGGGAAATTCCACGGCGTGAACGCCGCAACCACACCGAGCGGCTCGTAGTGCACCAGGTAACGGCCGCCCTTCACGCGCCCTTCGTACGACATGCCGAATACGCGCCGCGCTTCGTCGGCGAACCAGTCGATCGATTCCGCGGCTGCATTCGCTTCACCGGTCGCCTGCGCGATCGGCTTGCCGGTTTCGAGCGCGACGATGCGGCCGATCTGCGCCGCACGCTCGCGAATCAGCGCGCCCGCACGCCGCAACAGCGCCGAGCGCTCCCACGGCGAGAACTGGCGCATCGCAGCGGAGCCAACGACGGCCGCCTCGATAGCATCCGCGACCTGTTGCTTCGTGGCGAGCGGCGTGTGTCCGAGTTCGGCCTCGGTGGCCGGATTGATCGAAATCTGCCCATTTTCCGCCGATGCGGCGTACCAGCGGCCGCCGATCAACATGCCGTGGTCGCGGTAGTGGTTCTGCAATTCCATGCTGCCTCCTGAAGGGTTCGTAGAGCGGCTTCTCTGCACGCGCCTACTGCCGACGGTGCCGACGCGGCCTTCGTTGTTGTCCGCACGCTTTTTCTTATAACAACATCTTGACACAAAAGTGTCAACACTTTTAAAGTGAGTGTCAGCGAAATGACGGTGATCGTGTGCAAATTACCGAGGTGGGTCAGGCCATCCATAAGAACGCAGCGGCGCCGCCGACTGCGTCCCCTACGTAGCGCTTCTTACATGGAGAGAGACACATGAGTACATATGACCGGCGCAGCTTCCTGCGCACGCTCGGCGCGGCATCGGCCGCAGTGGCCGGCAGCAGCGTGCTGGCCCCCGTCGCGCGGGCGCAGACCGCTCAGTACAAGCTGAAATACGCACACAACCTCGCGGTCGCGCATCCGCTGAACATCCGCGCGAAACAGGCGGCCGACGCCATCAGGAAGGACACCAACGGCCGCGTCGAACTGCAGATTTTCCCGAACGGCCAGATGGGCTCTGACACCGACATGCTGTCGCAGGTCCGCTCGGGCGCGATCGACTTCCTGACGCAAGGCGGCGTCGTGCTGTCGACGCTCGTGCCGGTGTCGGCGATCAACGGCATCGGCTTCGCGTTCACCGACTACAACCAGGTCTGGGCCGCAATGGACGGCGACCTTGGCGCGCATATCCGCCAGGCAATCTCAAAGGTCGGCCTCGTCGCGATGGACAAGCCGTGGGACAACGGCTTTCGCCAGATCACGAGCTCGGTGAAGCCGGTGCAGACGCCGGTGGACCTGAAGGGCCTAAAGATCCGCGTGCCGGTCAGTCCGCTGTGGACCTCGATGTTCAAGGCGTTCGATTCGGCCCCCACTAGCGTGAACTTCAGCGAAGCGTATTCGGCGTTGCAGACCAAGGTGGTCGATGCCGAGGAAAATCCGCTCGCGCTGATCGAGACCGGGCGTTTTTTCGAAGTGCAGAAATACTGCTCGCTGACGCGCCACATCTGGGACGGCTTCTGGTTCCTCGGCAACGCGCGCTCGTGGGGCAACCTGCCGCCCGATCTGCAGACGATCGTCGCAAAACATCTGAACGCGGCGGCGGTGGCCGAACGCGCCGATATCGCCGCGATGAACGGGCAGCTCGAAACCAGTCTCAAGTCGCACGGCATGGTGTTCAACCAGCCGGATACGCAGCCGTTTCGCGCCGTGCTGAAAAAGTCCGGCTTTTACGGGCAATGGCGCAAGACGTATGGCGACGAGGCGTGGTCGCTGCTCGAGAAGTACACACAGAAGCTCGCATGAAGTCGAGCCGTCAAAGCGTTTCAGGAGAACCTGCCATGACATCCCAAGTGCATCCCGAGCAGCCGTTCGCCGCCGATATGAGCGGCCCCGCGTCCGGCAGCCGCGCTTCCCCGTCGAAGGTCGCGCGCCTTGGCGGCATGCTGGAAAGCGTCATCAAGTGGAGCACCGAAGTGCCGGCGGCGATCCTGCTGGTGGCCGAAGTGATCCTGCTGCTCAGCAACGTGTTTTGCCGCTATGTGCTCGAGAACCCGCTAATCTGGGGCGACGAACTCGCGTCGATGCTGTTCATCTGGCTGTCGATGCTCGGCGCCGTGATCGCGCTGCGGCGCGGCGAACACATGCGGCTGTCAATGTTTGTCGCACGGATGTCTCCGTCGGCGCGCCGCTTCGCGGAAACCTTCGGCAACTTCGTCGTGGTGACGTTCGTGCTGCTGCTGGTCGGCCCTGCAACCGACTGGGCGATGAACGAGTGGATCATCACGACGCCCGCGCTCGGGCTGCCGAATGCGATCCCGGCAGCAGCGATTCCGGTCGGCTCCGCGCTGATGCTCGCGCTTGCCGTCACGCGGCTGCTCGGACGCGCGACGCCGCGCGACTGCGCTGCGTCGCTTGCGATCGTCGGTGGCCTCGCGGCGGTGCTGTATTTCGCGAGCAGCGCGCTCGCGCCGCTGACGGCCACGAGCCTGATCCTGTTTTTCGTAGTCGGGCTTGTCACGATCATCTGTCTTGGCGTGCCTATCATGGTTGCGTTCGGCGTCTGCACGCTCGCGTATCTCGCGACCGTCACCGGCGCCCCGCTCACGATCGTCGTCAGCACGATGAACCAGGGCATGTCGAGCCTGATCCTGCTCGCGGTGCCGCTCTTCGTTCTGCTCGGCGCGCTGATGGAAGCGATGGGTCTCGCGGAAGCGATGATCCGTTTTCTCGCGTCGATGATCGGCCACAAGCGCGGCGGTCTCGCGTACGTGTTGATCGGCGCGATGTATCTGGTGTCGGGGATTTCCGGATCGAAAGTGGCCGACATGGCCGCGCTCGCGCCGGGGCTCTTCCCCGAGATGAAAAAACGCGGCGCGAACGAAGGCGATCTGGTGGCGATGCTGAGCGCCGCCGCGGCGATGTCGGAGACGATCCCGCCGAGCCTCGTGCTGATTACGATCGGCTCGGTCACGGGCGTGTCGATTGCCGCGCTCTTTACCGGCGGCTTCATGCCGGCGGTGGTCGGCGCGGTTGCGCTTGCCGGCGTGATCTGGTTCAAAAGCCGCAAGGAGCGCCTGCTGGGCGTGCAGCGCGCGTCGCGTGCCGAGATCGGGCGCTCGCTACTGATCGCGGCGCCGTCGCTCGCGCTGCCGTTCGTGATTCGCGCGGCGGTCGTCGAAGGTGTCGCGACCGCTACCGAAGTGGCGACGATCGGCGTCGCTTACACGTGCGTGGTCGGGCTGCTGCTGTACCGCCGCTTTGAGTGGCGTCGGTTGTACCCGATTCTGGTGGAGACCGCATCGCTGTCGGGCGCTATCCTGATCATCATCGGCTCCGCGACGGCGATGGGCTGGGCGCTTACGCAGTCCGGCTTTTCAGCGCAGCTTGCGTCGCTGATGATGGCGTGGTCAGGCGGCAAACTCGGCTTTCTGGCGATTTCGGCTGTCACCTTTGTGATTCTCGGTAGCTTTCTCGAAGGGATTCCGGCTATTGTGCTGTTCGGACCTCTGCTCTTTCCGATTGCCCGCGCCATCGGAATTTCGGAGGTGCACTACGCGATGGTCGTGGTCTTCGCGATGGGGCTCGGACTCTTCGCGCCGCCGCTCGGGCTCGGCTTTTACGCCGCGTGCGCGGTCAGCAAGGTGGATCCGGGTGTGGCGATGCGGCGAGTCTGGCCTTACTTGGGCGCGCTTGCAGCCGCGCTGATCGTGATCGTCGCGGTGCCGTGGGTGTCGGTTGGCTTTCTCCGATAAATGCTATGCAAAAATAGAGGCAACAATGGCAATGAGGAAGGCGATACACATGAAAACCGACACAACCGGCGTTGTAAACGGCAAGGCCAATGCGCGGGCCCCCGAGGTGATCGCTTCGAAACTCGACGAAATCCGCGACCAGGTGCGCGGGATGATCCAGCGTGGTGAATTGCGGCCCGGCGAGCGGGTCAACGAACAGGCGCTCGCGCAGCATATTGGCGTCGGTCGCAATTCTGCTCGTGAAGCGCTGCGCGCGCTCGAACAGGCTGGGCTTGTACGCATCGTGCCAAATCGCGGCGCCGAGGTGCGGCGGCTGTCGCTCGAGGAAGCGATGGATCTTTACGAAATCCGTGCCGGTCTGGCACGCACGGCGGGCCGGCTTGCCGCCCTGCGCCTGACCGCCGAAGAGGAACGCTCGCTGTCCGAGCTGATCGACAGCATGGACGCAGCGGTCGCCGCGCGCGACACACGCGAATATCAGGCGCTGAACACCGAGTTCCATAGCCAGTTGATGAAAGCGACGAAGAATCCGCGGCTCATCAAGATCAATCAGGCCGTCGAGGAAGAACTGACGCTGTATCTGCACAAAGGGGTCTACTCGTATACGCAGATGCAGCGCTCGGCGAAGGAGCACCACGACCTGTTCAACGCGCTACGCACGGGCCACGCGGATGCCGCCGCGCAAGCGTTCGAAAATCACGTGCAGACCGGCAAGAAGCGCATGCTCGATACCGTGTCCACGAGCGCGTCGGATCGTTGAGCAGGCGTATAACAAACCAGCGCACCCCCCGTCTCACCCCCACTGGAGTCGTAGTTGAGGACCATCGTCTTTCTTGATCGCGCAACGCTGTCCGTCGATCTGCCGGATTTTCCGTTTCCCCATTGTTGGGTCGAATATCCTTGCACCACGCCGGAACAGGTTGTGGAACGCTGCCGCGACGCGCAGATCGTGGTGACCAACAAGGTGCCATTGCCGGGCGACGCGCTTGCGCGATTGCCGCAACTGGAACTCATCGGCGTGCCGGCCGCCGGCGTCAATCATCTGGATCTCGAAACGTGCCGCAAGCGCGGTATTGGCGTAGTCGCATGCCCCGGCTATTCGACGATTTCCGTGCCCGAGCACGCGTTCGCGCTGATGCTCGCGCTGCGTCGCAACCTGGTGCCCTACTGGCACGACGTTCATGCGGGTGGCTGGAGCGGATCACCCACCTTCTATGCCGAATTGCACCCGCTCGAGGATCTGTATGGGTCGACGCTCGGCATCGTCGGTGCGGGTCACGGCGGCAAGCGCCTCGCCGAACTGGCCAGCGCGTTCGGCATGCGCGTGCTGTTCGCGGAGCGCAAGCACGCGAGCGCGGTGCGCGACGGTTACATCGCATTCGACCAGGTGCTGCGCGAGGCCGATACGATCAGCCTGCATTGCCCTCTGACCGACGAAACGCGGCATCTGTTCGGTATCGCCGAGTTTGAGCGGATGAAGCGCAGCGCGTCGCTCGTGAATACCGCGCGAGGCGGAATCGTCGACGAAGCGGCGTTGATCGAGGCGCTCGACCGCAAGCTGATTGCGAATGCCGCGCTCGACGTGCTCGAACAGGAACCGCCCGCAGCCAATCATCCTCTGCTGTCCACCCCCCGCACCGATCTGATCGTGACGCCTCATGTCGCATGGAGGACTCAGGTCGCGATGACGCGGCTCGTCACGCAACTCGCGCAAGGGATCGAACAACATTACGCGCAATGTTGAATGCGGCGCAGTTGAACTGCCGCCCGCGAAGAGGCCGGACCAGCGCCTCTTTACATGCCGCTCCGCGCCGCAGGCGCGGAATTACGCCGTTGTCAGGCCGGCGGCCGTCACACGTCGCAGTGCTAAATTTTCCTCAGCTAATGCAACAGGTGCGGCACGCCGTTCAACGCGTCAGAACTTGTGACGGATTGCAAACCGCACGGTTGCCTGCTGGTTGCTCGACGAAGGCGACAGCCCGTTGATCGCCGCGCGCGCTGCGCGTCCCGTCGAATCGACGCCCGACGCATGCTGCAACACGCCGAGCAGATACACGTCTGTGCGTTTTGACAGCACATAGTCGGCGCTCACCGCGCCTTGCTGATAAGTCGCACGGCTCGTCGTGCCGCCGTCGGTATAGGTGTAAGCGGCGGCGAGCGACAGCGCGGGCGTCAGTTGGTACTGCAAGCCGAGTTCCGCGCTGTTGAACGTCGCCGTGCCGCTCAGTCCGGCCGGGTTCAATACCGATACGACGCCGCTCAGGCTGTTGTAGCGGGTGTTCGCATAGACGGCGTTCAGCATCGCCGCGCCGATCGTGTAGGTCGCACCGACCGTCAGCACCGCTTCGCTTTGGGCCGACGCGTAGCCGTTGATCACCGGCGAGCTGCCCAGGTTGTTGCTAGCCGCCGTCGCGCCCACCGCGGTGCCGAAGAACGACGCGTTCGGATTGTGCGCGTTCAGGTAAGCGACGCCGAGATTCAGCGGGCCGTGCATATAACCGGCGCCGATCGAATAGATCTGATTCGCCCCAATGCTGCCCGGTACGCCGCCAAAGCTATACATGCCCTCGGCCGAAAAACCGGCATAGTTCGCGGTCTGATACTTGACCGAGTTGTTCACGCGGTTCGTATTGTTCAGGTTGTCGAGGTCGCCCGGATGCGCGCCGAGATTGCCGGCGAACATCGCGCCCGAGGTGAGCGGATGGACGTAGTCGATCATCGGATCGTACTGACGGCCGGCCGTAAGCGTGCCGTACGGCGTCGACACGCCGACGAACGCCTGACGGCCGAACTCGAGCGAACCCTGCCCCAGCTTGCCGCCGTTGACGTCGAACCCATTCTCCAGCACGAACAGCGCGCTGAAGCCTCCGCCGAGATCTTCGTTGCCGCGCAGGCCCCAGCGGCTGCCGCTCAGCACGCCGCTTAACATCTCGTACTGCTGATGACCGTTGCCCGGGCTCGTCTGCACGTTGCTCGTGTAGTTGACGCCGTCATCGATGATCCCGTATAGCGTGACGCTGCTTTGCGCATAGGTGCTGCCCGCCGCCGTGGCAGCGGCCGTCGCCGCGAGCGCACAGAGCGTGCGCGTGAGCGTGAGCGTCCGGCCAGCCGGCGCTTGCGGCGACGCTGCGTGCCCGGCAGGGTGTTTCGGTGATGCGTTCAGAAGCTGATTCACTGCTGAGTCTCCTCTCACTTGTTGTAGGACGGAGGTGGATGTTGCGCATGCCTGGAAACGGCGCGCGCAACAGGACAAGCGACAAGGCGCGGCGCGCGCTGTCGCCGGAAAAGTTGGACCTTCGGGGTACTAAGTTCGATGGCTGAAGGCCAGCATGACCGATCGTTACGAGTTCATCTGCGTCTCCGTTTTTCTTTTTTACTATCTGCATTGTCTTTTTAATAACAACACCTTGACATCAATGTGTCAACACTTTTAAAGTCTGTGTAGACAATAAAACAAAACCTTTCGCCTTGTATCGTGCGGCGCTTCATCGGCCGGCCGAACAATGCGCTCACTTCCGGAACGGAGACACGATGAACCACCTTTCACGCCGCGCCTTCCTGCAGACGTTCGGTGCCGCGTCAATAGCAGGCGCCGGCGCATTGCTCACACCGCGCTCGTCGTTTGCGCAGAGCGTGCAATACAAGCTGAAGTACGCGAACAACATGCCGCTTTCGCATCCGATGAACGTGCGTGCGAAAGAAGCCGCGGCTGCGATCAGCAAGGAAAGTAACGGCCGCATCGATTTGCAGATCTTCCCGAACAGCCAGATGGGAAGCGACACCGATATGCTGTCGCAGGTGCGTTCCGGTGCGATCGATTTTCTGACCGAAGGCGGCGACATCATGTCGTCGCTCGTGCCGGTCGCGGGGATCAACGGCGTCGGTTTTGCGTTCAACGATTACAACGAGGTATGGGCCGCGATGGACGGCGACCTCGGCAAATACATTCGCAACGCGATCTCCAAGGTCGGCCTCATGGCGATGGACAAGACGTGGGATAACGGCTTCCGGCAGGTGACGAGTTCGCTCAGGCCGATCAATACGCCGGCTGACCTGAAAGGGCTGAAGATCCGCGTTCCGGTGAGCCCGCTGTGGACGGCGCTTTTCAAGGCGCTCGGCGCGGCGCCGACCAGCGTCAACTTCAACGAAGCGTATTCGGCCATGCAGACGAAGGTGGTCGATGCGGAAGAGAACGCGCTGACGCTGATCGAAACGTCGCGCTTCTATGAAGTGCAGAAGTACTGCTCGTTGACCAACCACATCTGGAGCGGCTTCTGGTTCCTGGCGAACGAGCGCTCGTGGAACAAGCTGCCGCCGGATATGCAGGCGATCGTCGCGAAACATGTGAACGCCGCGGCGATGAACCAGCGCGCCGACGTCGCCGCGCTGGACGCGACGCTGCAAACCAAGCTGAAGTCACAGGGGATGGTTTTCAACAAGCCGGATATCGCGCCGTTCCGCGCCGTGCTGCAGAAGGCCGGGTTCTACCAGCAATACCGGAAGCAGTATGGCGACGAGGCGTGGTCGCTGCTCGAGAAGTACACGCATCAGCTCGCCTGACGGCGGGTCGCGCCAGCTCGACGACGCGCCGCCAAAGGCGGCATTACGGCAATCGCGGTATCCGCCGAAATCTTCGAAGCCGAGATCGGTTTAGCATTGGCTGGAGCGGTTAACACGGCGCTTCGAGCACGGCTCGCGGCGCCGTTTGTTCGTTAGCGATGACGCCAGAGCGGTGCACGTTTTTCGAAGAACGCCTGATTGCCTTCGGCCGCATCGCGCGACTGATACGCCAGCACGAACGCTTCGAGCTCGACTTCGAGGTGGCGCCGGAATGCACTGCGGAATTCATGATCGGCGAGACTCGTGATGGTTCGCACCGACTGCCCCGGCTTCGACGCATACAGCGACGCAAGTTCGAGCGCGCGTTGATCAAGCGCGTCGTTATCGACGATTTCATCGACGATGCCGAGCGCCAGCGCCTGCTCGGCGTCGATCCGCTGGCCGCCGTACAGCATTTTCTTCGCTGCCACCGGGCCGATCAGACGCGTCAGCAGCGCGATGCCGCCCGTACCCGGCCACACGCCGCGGTCGATCTCCGGTAATGCGAACAGCGCGTTGCGTGCGGCCAGCCGGAACGTGCAACCGAGTGCGAGCTCGAGCCCGCCGCCCATGCAGAAGCCGTGAATCGACGCGATCACCGGAATGTCGAGTTCGACCAGCGCGCGCATCATCCGATGCGCGTTCTCGCCGTGCGCGCGCGCGACCTTTGCGTCGAAACGCAGTGGAAATTCACACAGATCGGCGCCCGCGGAAAACGCGCGTTCTCCGCTGCCAAAAATCACACAGCGCAAATCGCGCCGCTCCTGTGCGCCGGCCCAAAAAATGCCGAGCTCACGGCGCACCGCCTGAGTCAGCACATTCAGCGGCGGGTTTGCAATCGCGACTCGCGCGATGGCCGGTGCGATCTCTTCGACGTCGATTGCAGCTGCCGCGGCCACGCGGGGTTGTATCGGGTCCATCTCTCCTCCAGGTATCGACCCAATCCGCATCTGATGCAGGTCAGGCTAAGTGTATTCACTATTAAATATTTTACCGACACTACAATACAATGTGTCAACACTTTTAACAGCGGCGCCGCGGTGGGAGCGGCGTTGGCAGAAGCCGACGACGGCACTTCGGGGTTGAGTTTTCCTCAAGCAGAAGCGAATAAAAACTCGTTAGGGATGCAATCACGTCGCCCCTAGAATCAAAATAGACAAACGCGGACGAATACCGCGACGAGGAGATCTTCATCACCAGAACATAAGGGCACTGCCCATAACCGGAGGAGACATGCAAGCCACGAAAGTGAAGGCGCACGTACGCCTGTCGCAAAGCAAGACTACACGCCGGACGCTGATCAGGAGTGCACTGGCGTTGCCGCTCGTCGGCATTCTGCCCAAAGGGGTAAGAGCCGCAGAATTCAACTACAAGTTCGCGACTGCGCTGCAAGGCGGCCATCCGTTGAACGTGCGCGCGAGCGAGGCGTTTGTCCGCATCCGCGAAGCGACGCATGGCCAGGTCGAGATCAAACTGTTCCCCGCCAACGTGCTCGGCTCCGACGCCGACACGCTGACGCAGACGCGCACCGGCGCAGTCGAATTCATGGTCCTCGGGCATGGCAACCTGGGTAACTATGTGCGATCGTCGGGCATCCTCAGCACCGGCTTCGCATTCAGCGACTACTCGCACGTATGGGCCGCCGTGGACGGTGCGCTGGGCGACTACATCCGCGACGACATCAACAAGACCGGCACGATTGTCGCGGTCGCGCGCATGTGGGACAACGGCTTCCGCCAGGTCACGTCGTCGTCGCGGCCGATCAGACTGCCCGCCGATCTCGCCGGCTTCAAGCTGCGCGTGCCGCCGACACCGGCCTACACGATGCTGTTCAATGCATTCCACGCCGGCCCCACGCCGATCAACTACTCGGATCTGTACACCTCGCTGCAAACACACATCGTGGACGGCGAAGAGAACCCGCTCGCGATCATCAACTCCGGCAAGCTGTACGAGGTTCAGAAATACTGCAGCTTTACCAATCACATCTGGGACGGCTTCTGGCTGCTCAGCAATCAGCGCGCGTGGATGAAGCTTCCGCCCGCGGTGCGCACGATCGTCACCGAAGAGCTCAACCGCTCGATCGGCGATCAGCGCAGCGATATCGCGGCCAGCAGCGTGAGTTTGCGCAGCAGTCTGGGGGCGAAGGGCCTGCAATTCATCGACGTGGATCAGCAGGCGTTCCGCGCCGCGCTCAGCAAGACATCGTTCTACAAGGACTGGCAGCAGCAGTTCGATCCGAAAGCATGGAGCCTGCTCGAACAGACCGTGGGCAAGCTCGCCTGAGCACGGCCCCGGCGCCGCCCTTGCGCGGCGTCCGGGAACATGACGGGAAGCAATCACGAGACTTGACCATGAGACACAATCTGACGATGACCGCCGAACCCTCGCAAGACGTCGAAACGGGGCTGGCGAAAGCCCGCGCGGCGCTGGTCTGGACCATCGAAAGCGCTGCGGCGCTGCTGGTCGCCGTGGAGACAGTGATTCTGTTCAGCGGCGTCGTCGCGCGCTATATATTCCAGCATCCGCTCGACTGGTCCGACGAACTCGGCTCGTTGCTGTTTCTGTGGCTCGCCATGCTGGGCGCGGTTATCGCCTTCTGGCGCGGCAACCACATGCGGATGACGGCGCTGGTCGACCGTGCGTCGCCCGCGCTGCGCGCGATACTCGATGTATTCGCGATCGCCGCCGCACTCGCGTTCCTGCTGCTGATCGTGCAACCGACATGGAGTTACGCGAACGATGCGATCGACGTTACGTCTCCCGCGCTCCAGATTTCGACGGTATGGCGAGCCGCCGCGCTGCCGGTCGGCGCCGTGCTGCTGGTGATATCGAGCGTGATTCAGCTCGCGCAGGTGGCGAAGCGGCGCACGGTGCTGCTGGCGATCATGGGCGTCGCGTTGCTCGCCGGCGCGCTATATGCGCTTCAGCCGGTGTTCGAGAATCTCGGCAACGTGAATCTGGTGATCTTCTTCGTCGTCATCGTCGCGATCGGTATCTTTTCCGGCGTGCCGATCGCGTTCACGTTCGGTATCGCGACGTTCGCCTATCTGGCGTTGACGACCAACGTCCCGCTGACCGTGGTGGTCGGCCGGATGGACGAAGGCATGTCGCATCCGATCCTGCTGGCCGTGCCGCTCTTCGTGTTCCTCGGTTATCTGATGGAGATGACCGGCATCGCCGCCGCGCTCGTCAATTTTCTCGCACAGGCGCTGGGTCCGGTTCGCGGCGGGCTGTCGTATGCGCTCGTCGGCGCAATGTATCTGCTGTCAGGAATTTCGGGTTCAAAAGTCGCCGACATGGCAGCGGTCGCGCCGGTTCTGTTTCCCGAGATGAAGCGGCGCGGCTCGGATCCGGGCGAACTGGTTGCGCTGCTGGCCGCGACCGGCGCGCAAACCGAGACGATTCCGCCGGGCATTGTGCTGATCACGATTGGTTCGGTTACCGGAGTATCGATTACCGCGCTTTTCACCGGCGGCCTGATGCCGGCGATCGCACTAGGCCTCGCGCTGTGCGCGGTGGTGTGGTACCGGCACCGCAAGCATGCGCCCGACACGGTGGGCCGCATTGACGTGCGGCGTCTTCTGAAGACCTTCGTGATTGCGCTACCGGCGCTTGCGCTGCCCGTGGTGATTCGCGGCGCGGTGGTGGAAGGCGTGGCGACTGCGACCGAGGTGTCTACGGTCGGCGTGATGTATTCGCTGATCGTCGGCTTGCTCATCTATCGCAAGTTCGAATGGCGCCGGATGCGGCCAATGATGATCCAGACAGCCGCGCTGTCGGGCTCGATCCTGCTGATCATCGGCACGGCGACGGCGATGGCGTGGGCGCTGACGCAATCGGGATTCTCGATCGAACTCGCCGCTGCGATGGCGACGCTGCCCGGCGGCGCGCCGACCTTTCTTGCGGTGTCGGTGGTCGCGTTCATCGTGCTCGGCAGCGTGCTCGAAGGCATTCCGGCGGTGGTGCTGTTCGGACCGCTGCTGTTTCCGATCGCGCGCACAATGGGTATCAGCGAAGTTCACTACGCGATCGTTGTGGTTCTTTCGATGGGGATCGGGCTGTTCGCACCACCGTTTGGTGTCGGTTACTACTCGGCCTGTGTGATCGGCGGCGTGGATCCGTCGAGCGCGATGCGCAAGATCTGGCCGTATCTGGCAGCGCTTCTCGTGGGCCTCGCCGTCGTCACGGCCGTGCCGTGGTTCTCAGTCGGATTCCTCTAATGCGAGCCCGTGCCGTCCACCGGCGCGGCGTCGCCAGCGCCCTCCTTGCGCAGCCACGCGACGAGCGCCTGCAGGTCTTTCGACGAGCGCAGGCTGGGCGCGATCCACAACACGATGTTGTACTCCCCTTCTTCGAAGCCATACGGCGCGACGAGCCGCCCCGAGCCGATCTCCTCCTCGACCATCATGCGCGGAGCGATCGCGATGCCAAGCCCGCACGACGCCGCCTGGATCATCAGATAGAAATGTTCGTAGACGTCGTGCGGCATCACGTCGAGGTCCTGCCGCCCAACGCGCGCAAGCCAGTCGCGCCATGCCCGCGGCCGCGTCTTGGTGGCCAGGATGCGCATTTTCAGCAGATCGTCGAGGCCACGCTCACCGTGCTTTTCGAAAAACCCGGGCGCGCAGACAAGTCCCGTCTCTTCCTTCATCAGATGCTTGACGATCACGTCCTGCGGCGGCGCCAGCATGTCGTTGCGGATCGCGACGCTGACCTCCTCGCGCGCGAGATCGAGCGGCCCGTAGTTGACGTTCAGCAGCACTTCGACATCCGGATACGCCTGCTTGAACCGCGCAAGCCGCGGAATCAGCCAGTACATCATGATCGTCGCGGAACACGACACGGTCAGCGGGCCGGGTTGCAGCTGCTGCACGCTCGCGTTGATCAGTTGAAATCCTTCGGACAGGCTGACCGCAAGCCGCCTGCCTTCGGACGTGGGTTCGACCGACTGTCCGAGGCGCTTGAGCAGCGTGATCGAGAAAATCGTTTCGAGCGATTGTATGTGGCGGCTGACGGCACCGGGCGTCACCCCCAGTTCGTTGGCGGCCAGCGTCATGCTGCCGAGCCTGACGGAAACTTCAAAGGCTCTAAGGGCGTTTAGCGATGGACGAAGCGCTGACATTGGGAGTGGGAGTAAGTGATGGAAAACGAAGTGTTGAAATCGAAATGAATTTCGTCAGTTATTCTAACCATCCGCATTGCGTTTTTCTCACGGCTTGCCGAAAAAAAGTCGATTGTCTGCCTGCTACGCGGGTCCTAGACTCATCGCAAATGATGCAAAGCTTTTCGCAACCGGACCAAGGAGAACACCATGCCTGACATCGACGCGCGCCTGCGCCCGCCTGGCGTAGCAACGGGAATCTCATCATGAGCCAAGATCGCGTCGTAGCCCGTTATCTCGTCGAATCGCCGTACCCGCTCGGACAAGCGGCCGAACTGATTGCTGGCGAACAGTCCAGCGGCACCTTCGTCACAGTGCCGGGCGAAACCGTCGAACTCAAGGAGCGCTTCGGCGCGCAGGTCGTCAGCATCACGCCGCTCGAAACGGTCGATACGCCGGCACTGCCCGGCTGCACGCCGGCGCGCTCGTCAGGGCCGGCACGTTATCAACGCGGCGAGATCGCGATCTCTTTTCCGCTGCACAACTTCGGACCGTCGCTGCCGAACCTGTTCACCACCGTCGCGGGCAATCTGTATGAATTGCAGCAACTTTCCGGCCTGAGGCTGCTCGACCTCGATCTGCCCGATGCGTTCGGCGCACGTTATCCGGGGCCGGCTTTCGGCATCGAAGGCACGCGCAAACTGGTCAATGTATACGACCGCGCGTTGATCGGCACGATCGTCAAACCGAGCATCGGCCTCTCGACGCAGGAGTTGCGAGTTCGGGTGCGCGAACTCGCGCTGGCGGGTCTCGACTTCATCAAGGATGATGAACTCTGCGGCAACCCGCCGTATGCGCCGCTCGCCGAACGGGTCGCCGCGGTGATGGGCGAGATCGAACGCGCGGCGGACGAGACCGGAAAAAAGGTGATGTACGCATTCAACATCACTGGCGATATCGACGAACTGCGGCGCGGCCACGATCTCGTGCTCGAACACGGCGGCAACTGCGTGATGGTGGCGGTCAACAGCATCGGCTTCGCGGGCGTAGCGTGGCTGCGCCGTCATAGCGCACTGCCGATTCACGGCCACCGCGCGACGATCGGCGCGCTGTCGCGCTGCCCGCTGCTCGGCATCGGCTTTACCGCGTATCAGAAGCTCGCGCGTCTCGCCGGCGTCGACCATCTGCATGTCGGCGGGATCGACAGCAAGTTTTATCAGGCGAACGAAGAGGTGACGCAGTCGATCAAGGACTGCCTCACGCCAATGTTCGGCGGCTATACGGCGATGCCGGCGGTGTCGTCCGCGCAGTGGGCCGGCTCGGCGATCACCACCTATGCGGCGACCGGCACCGTCGATTTGCTCCATATGGCGGGCGGCGGCATCCTGGCGCATCCGCATGGCGTCACGGCAGGGGTGCGCAGCATGCAGCAGGGGTGGGACGCGGCGCTTGCCGGCGCCGACCTCGTCGAGTACGCGAGCTCGCGGCCTGAATTGCGGGCGGCGGTCGATAAATTTGGCAAGTAGGCTGCAGGCGCCGCTAACAGATACGGGCGTCGAAACGAAAATCAGCAAAGACGGATCAGGAGACAGGTAATGAAACTTACTGCGGAACAACATCGACAGTTCGACGACAACGGCTTTCTGCTCGTGCCAGACGTATTCTCGCTCGACGAAGTAATCGCGCTGCGCGACGAATCGACCGCGATCTTCCAGCACCATCGGCCGGAAATCTGGCGCGAGAAAAACGGCGAACCGCGCACCGCGTTCGGCTGCCATGAATACAACGAAGTATTTCGCGCGCTGACGTTGGACAGCCGGCTCGTCGAACCAGTCGAACAGATCATCGGTGAGCAGTTGTATATCCACCAGTTCAAGGTCAATCCAAAGGTCGCGTTCGAGGGCGACACGTTCCCGTGGCACCAGGACTTCGTGACCTGGCATGAAGACGACGGCATGCCAGAAGCCCGTGCGATGAACGCCGCGATCTTTCTCGACGACGTCCACGCATCCAACGGGGCGCTGATGTTTGTGCTGGGGAGCCACAAAGAAGGCATGATCTACGCGGAGGACGTCAACGGCCGCCGCTGGCTCGAACGGGAGGACGTGGTGCGCCTGATCCGCTCCGGCGACGACATTGCGATCGCCGAGGGCCGCGCGGGCAGCGTACTGCTGTTCCACGGCGACGTCGTGCATGGTTCGGCGGGCAACATCACGCCGCTGCCGCGCCGCATCCTGTACGTCACCTACTCAGCGCTGTCGAACCATCTGCGCCGGCCGACGCGTCCGCCGTATATCGCGCACCGGTCCTTCGAGCCGATCGTTGCGGTCGAACGGGCGGTCCAACACGCGACCGCGCATCACACGGCCTGAACCGCGAGACACGCCCGATGCGAGAGCCCATCTGTTTCTACGGCGACGACTTCACGGGCGCCGCCGCGAACCTGCTTGAGTTTCATTGCCACGGACTGCGCGGCGTGCTGTTCGTCGATACGCCGAGCGCCGCGCAACTCACCGCTTACCGTGGTAAGGCGGACGTGATCGGCATCGCTGGCGTGAGCCGCTCGCTCGCGCCGGCGGCGATGGAGCAAGAAGTGCGGCCCGCATTCGAACTATTCCGCACGATGGGCGCGCGCCTGATCCAGTACAAGATCTGCGCGACGTTCGATTCGTCGCCTGTGCGCGGCAACTTCGGCACCGTACTCGAACTGGCGCGCACGCTGTTCGGCACGCGCACGATACCGATCGTCCCAGCCCATCCGGACTTCGGCCGCTACACGGTATTCGGCAATCACTTTTCCGTCTATCAGGACAGCGTGTTCCGGCTCGACCGCCACCCGAGCATGGCGAACCATCCGGCCACGCCGATGCACGAGGCGGATCTGCGCAGGCATCTGGCCGCGCAGACGGCGCTGCCGATCGCGCTGTGCGATCTGCCGTCGCTGCGTGCGGCGAGCGACGGTGCGCTCGACGATCTGCTGGCGAGCTCCGATGCGGCCGCGACCGTATTCGACGCGATCGAGCGGCGCGACCTTGTAACCGTCGCGCGCGCGGCGTGGCGGGCGTCGCGGCAACAGCCGCTGTTCACGCTGTCAGCGCACGGTTTCGCCGCGGGCCTCGGCAGTCATCTCGCCGAACTCGGCGAGACCGGCACGGTGAGCCACGCGCCGCAAAAGCCGGTGGAAAGCCTCGTCGTGCTATCGGGAAGTTGCTCACCGCGCACGGCGTCGCAGATCGCGTATGCGCAGGCGCACGGGTGGCGCACGCTGCGCCTGCCAGTCGAAAAATTCGGCACACAGGACGAAACGCAGGTCGTCGAACAACTCGTCGCCGAGATTCTCGACGCACTCGCCGCGCGGCGCAGCATCATCGTCTATGCGGCCGCCGGTCCCGACGATGCGTCGATCGCCGCGGGCCGCAGCGTGTTCGACAGCATGGCCACCGAATCGTCGGCGGTGATCGGCGGCGTGTATGGCGCTGTATTGCGGCGTGTCGTAGCGAGCCGGCGCCTGTCGCGCGTCGTACTCGCTGGCGGCGATACGTCGAGCCAGACGATGCGCCGACTCGGCGTCGAGGCATTGACGATCGACGCGGTCAACACCGCGACCAACGAAGCCTTCATGCGGGTCCACGCGCAGGGCAGCCCGTTCGATGGCATGCAGGTACTGCTCAAGGCCGGGCAGAACGGCACCGAAGATTACTTAGGCCGCGCGCTCGAAGGTGACGGCTGGGTGTGAGCGGACACCGTCGCGCGCATCTGCCTGGCGCCCCACCTTTTCTATTCCTTCATACCATCGGCATCGAAAGGCATTCGAATGAATACATTGCACCCCGTCACGGGCGTCATCGGCCTCGGCGCGATGGGCTCGGGCGTCGCGCGCTCGCTGCTGCGCGCCGGCTTCGCGACTCACGTATGCGACACGCGCGCGGCCGCTGTGGAAAGCTTTACCGTCGACGGCGCGACCGGTTGCGCAAATCCGGCCGAGCTGGCCGCACGGTGCGACGTGGTGATCAGCGTGGTGGTCGATGCGGCGCAGACCGAGCAGGTGCTGTTCGGCCCGACTGGCTGCGCCGCGGCAATGAAGCCCGGCAGCGTCTTCGTAATGTGCAGCACAGTGCCGCCCAACCGCTCAATCGAATTCGCCGCGCGCATCGCCGAACTCGGCGTGCTGTATCTGGACGCGCCGATCTCCGGCGGCCCCGCCCGCGCGGCGAACGGCGAGCTGACGATGATGACGTCCGGCGTCCCGGCTGCGTATGAGCGGTGCGAAGTGGTGCTCGACGCGATCGCCGCCAAGGTGTACCGCCTTGGCCACGAAGCCGGCGCTGGCAGCAAGGTGAAGCTCATCAACCAATTGCTGGCCGGCGTGCACGGCGCGGTCGCCGCCGAAGCGATCGCGCTCGGCCTGCGCGAAGGCGTCGACCCGCATGCGCTGTACGAGGTCATCACGCACAGCGCCGGAAACAGCTGGATGTTCGAGAACCGGATCGCGCATGTACTGGCCGGCGACTATACGCCACTGTCCGCGGTGGACATCTTCGTCAAGGATCTTGGACTTGCGCTCGATCTGGCGCGCTCGAGCAAGTTTCCGCTGCCGCTGTCGAGCACCGCGCACCAGATGTTCATGCAGGCGAGTGCGGCCGGTTTTGCGCGCGAAGACGACAGCGCCGTCATCAAGATTTTCCCGGGTATCGAACTACCGCGATGCAAACAGACAGACGGCGATCGCTAACGCATCCTGGCTTCATTCAACGGCTCAATGACACTAGCGGGACCACCCATGCTTGAAGGAAAGACAGCGCTTATCACCGGTTCCACTGGCGGCATTGGCCTCGGCACCGCGATTGCGCTGGCCAGGGCCGGCGCCAACATTGCGCTAAACGGCCGCGCGGACGACGCGCGCGAGGGCACCGCGCAGGTTGCGGCGCACGGCACGCAGGTCGCCTACTTCCGCGCCGATATGGCCAGCCCGTTGCAGATCGCGAACATGATGCGCGCCGCCGCGGAACGCTTCGGCCGGATCGACATCGTCATCAACAATGCAGGCATGCAGTACATCGCCGCGACCGAGGATTTCCCGGAGGATCGCTGGGACGCGATGATCGCAGTGAACCTGTCGAGCGCATTTCACACGACCCGTCTCGCGCTGCCGGCGATGAAGGCGGCGAACTGGGGCCGCGTCATCAATATAGGTTCGACGCATTCACTCGTCGCATCGCCGAACAAATCGGCCTATGTGGCCGCCAAACACGCAATCATCGGACTGACCAAGGCCGTCGCATTGGAGAACGTAATGAGCGGCGTGACCTGCAATGCGATCTGTCCGGGGATGGTGCTGACGTCGATGGTCGAGCGGCAGATCGCGGCGTTCGGCGCCGAACGAGGCATGTCGCACGATGACGCCACCCGTGCGTTTCTGGCCGCGAAGCAGCCGTCGCTGCAGTTCACGACGCCGGAGCAGTTGGGCGCGCTTGCGGTGTTCATGTGCTCGCCCGGCGGGGACAACGTGCGCGGCGTGGCGTGGCAGGTCGATGGGGGGTGGACGGCGCAGTGACGGATGCGATCGACAGTCCGCGTTGTCCGTGCGATCGGCGATCTATGTCATCTTGTGATGCGCTACCAATCCGCACTGCCATCACATCTTACTGAGTTCCGCCGACGTCTATCGATATCTCGTGTCACTCGCGTTGAATTGGCCCGCGTTTCATGGCCTTTTCCTATTTTTCAGGCAACCTACGTCGGCACCTTAACGCAGGTATTCCGAGTTTGATTGATGACGTTGTATTGACGTTCGAGTTGCATCAGCCCGACAAAAAACACCCCGTCGATCTTGCAATACAAGTTGATCGGCCGCAGAAGCCCATCTTGAGTCATCGCGCCTTGGGCCTCCACGAACACCGGTTGACTGTACTGGCGGATTGAGTCGTCCACGGCATCCGCCATTTTCCGAAGGTCCATCGGGAAGTTCTGCGAGACCTCAAAAAGCCTGTCTTGGCAGCAATTGAAAATGTAGAAGTGTCCACCCCAAAGCGGTCACGAATGGCCGCGCATTGCCGGCATGACCGGTTCCCGTGCGCCGAATGCGTGCCCCCTCCCCTCGGAAACCTCCGCTCTGTTTCCCACGAGAGCCGTCCGCTGTGTGAGCGGTAACCGTGCGGGCAAACCATGAAAAAGAACTTACGGCTTTCACCGTGAGTCCTTGTTTTTTTGGTCGGGGCGGGAGGATTTGAACCTCCGACCACCTGCACCCCATGCACGGTCGCGCAAACTCACGCGAATCCGGGGTCAGCCTGCCGCGCCACTAATCCGAATGATCTGTGCCCCCGCCTTCAGCTTGTCCGTATAGTCCGCCCACAACTGCATCATCACTCGGCGCTCCCTGATGAACTTAGTCCGGTTATACGCCGAGCCAAGGTTATCCGGGACTGCATGTGCGAGTTGGTGCTCGATCACCTCTGGTTTCTGCTCCAGTTCCTCGTGCAGGATGGTACGGGCCATAGCGCGAAAACCGTGGCCGGTAATTTCCGTACGGGTGTCATAAGCCAATCGTCTGAGTGCGGCATAGATCGCCGCTTCGCTCATTGGACGCAACGTCGAACGAGCACCGGGAAAAACAAAACGCCCCTTGCCGCTCAATGCTTGCAACTCCCGCAGGAAAGCCACTGCCTGGGTTGCAAGCGGCACCAGATGCTGAGTCCGCGTCTTTGTCACCAGATAGCGCCACTCCCCCTTATCCAGATCGAATTGCGCCCACTCGGCCCGACGAAGTTCGCCAGGCCGCACGAATAGCATCGGCGCAAGCTTGAGCGCACAGAGCACGGGAAACGTCCCCGAGAAGCCATCGAAGGCCCTGAGCATTTCCGCCACCTTGGCGGGTTCGGTAAGCGCGGCAACGTGCTTTTCTATTGGAGGCGGAATCGCCCCGATCAGGTCCTTTGCCGGATCGCTCTTTGCCTTGCCTTCCTTGATCGCATACCGGAAAACGCGGCTGATTTCACTGCGTACCCCGGTGTGCTGAATATCGTGCACCCGTACTATCGATCCGCTTGAGCACCACCAGAATCTCGGGGGCGTCGACCTCGGTGATAGGACGCTTGCCCAGCCAGGGGAATACGTCGTTTTGCAGACGGGCGAGTGTCTTTTCGTGCTGACCGATCCGCACGACCGACTTGCGCTCCTCCAACCAATCACGGGCGACCGCCTCGAATGAATTGTTGGTGTTGAGCCTTGCGGCCCGCTTATCAGCCTTTTTTACGTCGCTCGGGTCAATCCTGGCCGCCAGTTGTTCACGCGTCGCACTTCGTTTCCTGCGCGCTGCCGCGAACGATACGTCGGGGTAGACACCCAACGCCAAGCGTCTTTCTCTACCACCGAATCGGTATTTGAGGCGCCAATATTTCCCTCCCGACGGCGCAATCTCCAGATACATCCCGCCACCGTCAGTCAGGCGATAGGCCCTCTTGCGAGGGGCGGCGCTACGCACGGCAATGTCAGTCAGGGGCATGACGACCTCCTGGGGGCATTTTTTGCAAGGGTGTCCAACTTACCAACAATCCCCCTAAGATGCCCCCACATGCCCCCCGGATGTCAACGGAACTTTGCAAGTGTTCTGGGAAACAAAAAACCCTCGAAGCATTGCTGCATCGAGGGTCTACGGATTTTCGCGGAACCGGGTGGAATACTTCCTGGTGCGGGGACCGGAATCCAATACCGTCTGACATCATTTGTCTCACAGCATTCTGGCTAGATTCCGTTCGCAACATACCCCCAAAACTACCCCCACACTCCTGGCATGTTCGATTGTGCTCCAGGCAGCCGACTCCAACAGTTGCCCGCAAGGCGCCGCCAGGTTTGACTCCCGCTCTGCCTGAACACGGCCTACCCATACTGCAAGATCAATAGCCACAACAGATCAGAAAAAGGCGGGCGTGGTGCTTCCGATCAGGTCGCTGTGGGGGCTATCCCGAATCCCACTCGATGGTCAATCGGGGGCTGAGCCCTTGCTGATACGGCGTTTCCGCCCGGTCAGGCAGCGACGATACCGTCAGCGATACCGAAAAATCCAGTCGGCAGTTAGCAGCTTTGGACAGACTGCATCGGTGAATCAACCTGCGCTTTCGTTGAAAGATCAAGAGCACTGGGCATCTGAGGACGATTTCTGCGGGGATACCGTCATCGATACCGTCAGGCACTTTCCAACGAGATCCTGGCAGATGTTGTGGAAGCCATCTTAACTTCGGCCGCGCCTCCGACCGGAAAGCATGCAACGCGCGATGCAACCGCCGTGGGTCAACCATAGTGACGACCTCCGATGACGGGCGTTGTGCCGCTTACTCAGCGCGTTGCCAATCAGGCGAACGTCTCGTCGAGCGCCGCCTTGATATCTGCGATCAGATCGGCTGGGTCTTCGAGGCCGATCGACAGACGCAGATGACCATATTCCCGGAACACGTCCGGATAGCGCTCCGATCCGCCCCGCCCCGCCTTGCCGACGTGCACGATCAGAGACTCGTCGTGGCCAAGCGATACCGCGGAGGTAATGAGACACAGGTTAGCCACGAAGCGATTCTGTATCTCCGGTTCACCTTTGACGGCAAAAGCCATGACAGCGCCATATCCCATGCCACCAAACTGGCGCAATGCAAGCGCATGTTGAGGATGGGAAGGCAGTCCTGGAAACGCCACGAAGGCAACACGTGGATCCTTGTCGAGGAATTCGGCGACCCTCTGCGCGGTAGACACGTGCTGAGCCAGACGCAGTGGCAAGGTCACTGAGCCCCGCATGATCAGCCACGCATTGAAAGGCGAGATTGAACCGCCCACATCGACAAGCGCATCGGCCTTCAGACGACGAATCAGTTCCGCGCACCCGATCACGGCTCCGCCCATCGCATCGCCATGCCCGTTGATGTACTTCGTCAGTGCATGAACCACGAAATCCGCGTCATGTTCAAGGCCGCGAAACATCGGTGGGGGCGTGAACGTTGCGTCGATCGATAGCATGGCGCCGGCATCGTGTGCGATCTTTGCAAGCGCCCGGACATCCGCCACCTTTGTGGTCGGATTGGCAATCGTCTCGGCGTGGATCAGCTTCGTGTTCGGGCGTACGGCGTCGCGTACCGCAGCGAGATCGCTGATGTCCACAAACGTGGCTTCGATACCGTACCGTTGCGGGAGCAGATCACTGAAAAGACGCCAGACAGCCTCATATGTGACGTCGCTGACCACGACATGATCGCCACTCTTCAGGAACGTGAAGAAGATCGCATGCAACGCAGCAACACCCGTGCTGAAAACGACTGCATCCTCACCGCGCTCCATCGCGGCAAGCTTGCGCTCGAGGCAAAGCTGATTGTGGCCAGAATTGCGGGTATAGAAGAGCGTTTGAGAATCCGACCAGTCGAGTGCAGACGGGTCATCGGGCAACTGGTACGAATTCGCCATCACGATCGGCGTACGGATTGCGCCCGTCGTGGCGTCAATGACGTTCCCGGCGTGCACTACCTGACTTGCGAAGGAGAGGCTTGCCGGTTCGTCCTTATCAGGCCGTTGCTGACTGTTCATGGCTGCCATATACCGCCTTCCTGATGCACACGACCTTCGGTTGAGTCATTTCCTCGTACGCAAATCTGACACCTTCGCGGCCGAGGCTTCCGTACTTGAATCCCCCGAACGGCATGGCGTCGAATCGGTAGTCCGACGAGTCGTTGATCATGACGCCGCCAGCCTCCAGCCTGTCGGCTGCCTTGAGCGCGGCATGTAGATCATTTGTGAAGATGCCGGCATGCAGACTGTATTCGGAGCTGTTGGCGAGCGAGAGTGCCTCATCCAGTGTCTCAATCCGCTGAAGAACGACAACCGGGCTGAATATTTCCTGCTTCCACAATTCGCATTCGAAGCTGACGTCCTCAAGTACCGTTGGCGCGTAAAGCGAGCCGTCCTGAGTATTGCCGCACAGCAGTGTGGCTCCCTGACTGAGCGCGGCATCCACCACGCGTTTCGTGTGCGCCGCTGACTGAGCGGTGATCATCGGCCCGACGTCCGTGTCAGGCAACGCGGGATTGCCCGTCTTGAGCACTTTGGTGCCGGCAACGAAACGCGTCCTGAACGCGTCATAGATGGACGACTGAACCAGAATGCGTTGCGTGCCAATACAGTTCTGGCCGGCGGCCCAGAACGCTCCAGACACGCACGACGTAGCAGCGTCCTCGAGGTCGCAGTCGTTCAGAACGATGACGGGCGCATTACCGCCCAGATCCATCGCAAGCTTTTTGAGGCCTGCGGAACTGGCTATTTTCTCCCCGGTTGCGAATCCACCGGTAAACGAAACCATTCTGACGTCCCGGGATGAGACGAGTGCTTCGCCGAGCGCTGCGCCACCCGTCGCGACCGACACGACGTTCTGTGGCATGCCAGCCGCCACCAGATATCCGACGAGCTTGATCGCCGATAGCGGCGTGAGTTCGGACGGCTTTAGAACGACGGCATTGCCGCCGGCAATCGCCGGGCCGAGTTTATGCGCAACCAGGTTGAGTGGATCGTTGTACGGCGTGATGGCAACGATAATGCCGAGAGGTTCCCGCGTGAACCATCCCTGGCGGTTTTCCGATCCACCATACGCGTCGAACGGCACGACCTCGCCTGCGTTTCGACGCGCCTCATCGGCAGATAGCTTCAGCGTGTTCACACACCGCAGCACCTCCTTTCGGGCCTGCCTGATCGTCTTACCCGCTTCCGCGACGATGAGACTGGCAAACGCGTCGCTATCGCGCTCCACGAGCGATGCGCAGGTATCGAGCACGCGAGAGCGTTCGTGACGGGACAGGTTACGGCAAACGCGCGCGCCCTCCTTCGCGGTCTGGATCAGTACCTCTGCGCCTTCCGGCGGAATGTTCACGACAGTGCCGACTTCGACGCCATCGAAGGGATTGGTGACCGAGATAAAGCCGGGCGATGAGTCAATGAGGAATGCGGAATTCATTTCGAAGCGCCTGCGTCCTTTCTTGCGAATGCGGAAAATGTCGGAAACCAACGCGCAACCCGTTTCAGCGCGTCTTGCGTCCGGTCCCTGTCTAGAGCGTAAGCGAGCCCTCCACGGAGGTGACGCAGGAACCGCCCACACGCACATTTCCGTCCGCATCCACGCTTACCTTGACCCGTCCATCTCGACCGACGCACCGTCCCTGAGCAGCCACGTAATCTGCTCCGCCGGGCGGCAACAGACCGCGCTGCCACTGGAAGGCTGCCACGCTGCCGTTGCCGCTTCCGCAGACAGGATCCTCCTCCACCCCACAGGATGGCGCGAAGGTACGCACTTCGATTGCGGCATCGTCTCCATGCTCGCGAGTGCCGAATACGGTCAGGCCCGTAACGCCGAGGCGATGCTCGAGTTCCGCCAGCCTCGCGAAATCCGGCTGGAGATCGAGCACGGAAGCCGCATCGTTCAGATGCGCCACAATCCAGATGGGGCCGACATTCACGATACCTGGCGCAGTCTTGAGGTCCACTTTGCAGCCGAGGATCCGCTCCAGCTCCGCCACTTCGGCCGCATGCAGCGGCTCCAACTTCGCAGGCGGCAGGTTGAATGTGAGCTGGCGGTCTGCGCCGCGCTCCTCGAGCGTCAATTCAACGAGGCCAATGCCGCATTGTTGAATCAATCGACCGCTTTCGCCCGGCGTAACGCGCCCCGCTTCCACAACAGCGTGAGCACTACCCAGCGTCGGATGTCCTGCGAAGGGAAGCTCACTGCGCGGCGTGAAGATCCTCAAACGATAGTCGGCGCCGGTTGTCGTGGGCGGAAGAACAAATGTCGTTTCCGAAAGGTTGGTCCAGCGCGCGACAGCTTGCATCGCGTCAGTAGTCAGGCCCTCCGCGTCCAATACTACGGCCACCGGATTGCCGAGAAGCGGCCTCGCGGTGAAGACGTCAACCACTTTGTAAGATCGTTTCATGTTCGCCTCGCCTGACTTCGGTGGACATCTTGGGCATTCTTTAGATGCAAGTGCAACACATGCATCGTAGCGCGTGCAACGCGACCGTAACAGTCACAATCTTTCGCCCATTCGACCATCACAATTTCGCCCGGCGGGAATGGCACGCACTCACCGGTTGACGATCCGCTTCGGCATCGCCAGCGCCAGCACACAACCCAGCAGCAGGCAGATGCCAAACGTGATCACACCCGCGCCCACGCTATGTGTCCGATCTTTCAGCCAGCCAAGGAAATAGGTACTCGCGAAACCTCCGAGGTTGGCAATCGAGCACGCGAATGCAATACCAGCCGCAGCAGCCGTGCCGCGAAGAAACGTTGACGGAAGCGCCCAGATCACCGGCATCGCCGCCGCGGCCCCGGCGTTTGCCATCGAGAGAAGGATGACGATGGCGGGCACGCTACCCGGGAAGAAAGCGCTTGCGATCAGGCCAAACGATGAGCACAGCAAGGGCACGGCAACATGCCAGCGACGCTCCCTGAACCGGTCGGAACTGATCCCGGTCAGCAGCACCATGACCACCGCCAACCCATTGGGGATCGCCATCAGCGCACCGATCTCGATCGCACTCCTCGCGCCGGCATCGCGCAGCATCGTGGGCATCCAGAAACTGATCGAATAGAAGCAGAGCAGTACGCAGAGGTCGAGATAACCCACCACCCATACTTTCGGATTGGCAAACGCCTGAACCAGCCGATGCTCCTTTTTCTCCTCCCGGTCGATTCCAATGTCCCGCTTTAGTCTCGCGAGTTCGCCAGCGGTGAGAAAATGCGCACCCTGATGCGTTTTCGGCAGGAAGATATAGACGAGTACACCAAGCAGCACAGAAGGCAGCGCTTCCAGCGCAAACAACCACTGCCACCCTCGCAAGCCATGCACGCCGTCAAAGAGCGACAGGATCCAGCCTGAAAGCGGCGCGCCGATCAGACTCGACAACGGCAAGCCCACCATGAAGAGTGCGACGATCCGGCCGCGCCGCGCGTCGGGAAACCAGTAGGTGAGGTAAAGCAGTGCGCCGGGCAGGAACCCGGCTTCCGCCACCCCCAGCAGGAAACGCACGACGTAGAACTGCCCCGGCGTCTTCACGAACATCGTCAGCCCTGAAAGCACGCCCCATGTGACCATGATGCGCGCGATCCAGAAGCGGGCACCGACTTTCTCGAGTATCAGGTTGCTGGGCACTTCAAACAGGATGTAGCCGACGAAAAACAGTCCGGCACCGAGCCCGTACACCGTTTCGCTAAATCCGAGCGAATCGAGCATCTGCAGCTTGGCAATGCCTACATTCACGCGATCCAGAAATGCGGCAAAGAAGCATAGACCCAGGAATGGGGCGAGCCGCCATGTGAGCTTGCGATAGAGACTGCGCCCGGTCGGGGCATCATCTTCAAGGTCACAGGAGGGGATGTTCAGGGGAGACGTCGACATGTTGGATCCTGGAAGAGGACATGGAAGACGCGTCTCGCAGCCTTCAGCGAAACGCGCGACCTGGCTTCACGAGTAATTGATGACAAGCAGCTTGATTTCCGACATCTCGTCCATCGCGTACCGTGTGCCCTCGCGGCCGGTGCCGGATTCCTTCCAGCCGCCGAAAGGCATGTTGTCGATGCGATAGATCGGCACGTCATTGATCATCAGTCCGCCGACATCCCATTTCTCCAGTGCCCGGAACGCGCGCTGCAGGTCTCGCGTGAACAGGCCGCCCTGCAAGCCGTAGCGCGAGTCGTTGGCACGCTCGACGGCTTCATCGAATACGCGATAGCTGTTGAGCGTGAGCACGGGGCCGAAGATTTCCTCGTCTTCGACCAGCATGCCTGGCCGGGTGTCCGCCAGTACGGTCGGCTGCACGACTGCGCCGACGCGCGGGCCGCCGGCCAGCAGACGCGCGCCGCCGGTCAACGCCGTGTCTATCCAGCCCTGAATGCGGACCGCGGATTTCTCGTCGATCACCGGACCCACGTCGATGCCCTCTTCCATCGGATCGCCGACCTTGCACGCGCGTACCTTGTCGAGCAACCTGGCCTCGAACTGGGCCCGTACGTTCTCGTGCACGAGAATGCGCTGTACGCCAATGCAATACTGCCCCCCGAACACCACGCCACCGCGAACACAACGCGCCGCCGCGAGGTCCAGATCCGCGTCTTCCGCCACGATCACCGTGCCGTTGCCGCCGAGCTCCAGCGCGACTTTCTTGTGGCCTGCAATCGATTTGATATGCCAGCCGACCTTGGCACTGCCCGTGAAGGTCACCATTGCGAAGCGGTCGTCCCGGACCATCGACTCCGCAAGGGGAATACTGCAGTGACACACCTCCAGCGCGCCGTCGGGCAGGCCCGCATCGCGCATAACCTCCTGCAGCAGAAGGCTGGTAAGGGGCGTTTGCGGTGCCGGCTTCAGCACGACGGCATTGCCTACAGCAATCGCCGGCGCGACTTTGTGCAGGACAAGATTGAGCGGAAAATTGAACGGCGAGATCGCCAGGATGAGGCCAATCGGAAAGCGCCTTGCAATACCCACACGACGGCGCATGTCGGCCAGTTTGTCGAGATCGAGACGGGACAATTCCGTAGCGCTGCCACTGGCGTCGGTGGTCTGGTATTCGAAAACGCCCGCGTCGACATCGAGCGGCACTTCTTCACCATGACTGCGCCGCGCTTCGGCAGCCGCGTTACGCAAGTTGAAGATGCCACGCGAAACCTCCCCTCGCGCATCGTATAAAGGCTTGCCGGACTCCGCCGCAATCGTGCGCACGAACTCGTCGCGCCGTGATTCGATCAGGTCCGCCGCGCGTTGCAGAATATCCGCGCGTGCAAATCGAGGCAGTTGGCGCATGATCTCGAACGCGGCTTGTGCACGCTCGATTGATCGCTCGACAGCGTCAGCATCAGCAATCGGCATATGGCCGACCACAGCTCCGTCATAGGGACTGCGCACAGCGTCGGTGGGTTGGGTTTGCGTCTCAATTTCATATTTCATTTGGCATCCTTATCTATAATCGGTGTTCTTATTTTTGGCCGCTCACTGCGAATCCGCGTGGTGCTCCGACGAGATGTGTTCTCGCCGGCTATGCGACGACCAGGGTCTGGTTGAGATCTGCGATCGCACGCACGAGACTGCACGGCGCCAGCATCGAGGTTTTGGGGTTGCTCGGCAGGGTCTTGCCGGTGACCGCAATGTCGATGTGGCCAAAATCGCCTTCCGCCTTGATCCGGTGCGTGTTGCCGGTTGCAAGCGGATCGACGTACAGGACCACCCTGGTCCGATCGAAGCCGACGCCGGCCAGCGCTACCGCAGCGGCCACGTTGGCGTTCTGCGGAAAGAGGCGTGCCGCATCTCGCGCTGTACCTTCATAGATGGCGGTCGGCGTTTCGATGTCGTCGAGCGCAACCCGCGCTTCGGCAGGCGTGCCCCGCCAGGCGCCCGGCGCCTTGTGCGATTCATAGCGCACCTCGCGCAGTCCGGCGAACTTTGCAGCGCCCAGCGCATCGAGCCCGCCCAGCGCCCCGGAGGGAATGCGCAGACGTGCCCCTGCAGCGGTCGCGCTATCGATCAATAGCGTCTCGAGTGTGGGATCTGCCAACGCACCGACCGAGGCAACGAGCATGTCGTGCCCGGCCGCGAGGACGGACGGCCCCAGGTTACGCAAAGCTTCGTGACCTGCGCATTCGACGACGAGATCGAGATCGCTATCAAGGAAGTCGTCAACGTTATCGACAACCCGGGCGCCGGCATCGAGCGCCCTGCGCGCGCCCTCGCGATGTGTGTCCCGCTCATAGACAGCCATGACACGGACGGCAGGTACGTACTGACTCAGCAAGTCATATAGCAGGCTCCCGATGGCGCCGCATCCTATCAATCCAACATTCATCCTATCCCTCACTCGGTTCGTGGCGCCCGGGCTCGGCCCCACGTGATGAATGCATTAGATGGGATACAAATTTCCCGGGGAAGGTGCTCGAAGTGACGTCTATCGTCACAAAAACAGAACACTGGGGGTGGTTGGTCAGGGAGACTGGCGGCCTGCCCTGAGACGCCAGATCAGAAGATCGAGAAAACGCTGTGCCGCGACCGACAGTTGTCGCCCGCGAAAGCTGATCACGTCGATGGTCGCCGATCCGGAGTCGCGCTCGTCCAGCGGTACTGCCCGTAACCATCCGTGAGCCGTCTCCTGCTCGAGGGTGAGCGGCGGCATGAAGCTGACAAGATCCGATTGCCTGACGAGGTTCTTGATAACCTGCAGTGAGTTCGCTTCAATCGCAACCTGAAGCGCGATGTTCGCCCGTTCGGCGGCTTTTTCGATCAGATAGCGAATGCCGAATGTCCGCGCCGGCAACGCAACCCTCACGTTACCCAGTTCGGACATGGACACTGTTTTCCGGCCGGCGAGTGGATGCGCCGGCCGGCATATCATCTGCAACGGCTGGATTGAGCGGCCATGAAGATTGATGTCGTCGCGATTGAGGACATTGAAGGCCATGCCAATCTCAGCGCGATGATCGACAAGCGCGTCGACAATCTGTGCAGTTCCGCAGACCTCGAGGTGCACAGCAATACCCGGGTGGTCACGCGAGAACCCCGTTATAAGGTCGGGCATGAAGCTATGGACGGCAGCTTCGACCAGCGCGATCCGGACCACACCGTGGCGTAATGAGCTCAGGTCGTCCATTGCGGCGTGCAACTGCTCGACGTGGCGCGTGTTGGCGTTCACGTAGTCGAGCAATAGCTGGCCGGCTGCGGTTAGCGTCGCACCGCGCGGTGAGCGGTCGAACAACGCCGCGCCGAGCTCCTTTTCCAGGTTGCTGATCTGTTTGCTGATCGCGCTGGGTGCGACAAAGAACGTCTCCGAAGCATGTCTTAACGAACCCGTGCGCGCGACTTCGGCGAAATACCTGAGTGACTGGGGCTGGATCATGACGTCATGTCCGTGCGGCGGATCGCAGGGCCAGCGTGTGGTGTCGTCGGCGCAGACGAATTCTGTGCCGGACGTATGGCGACCAGGGGTTGCACGAGCGTCCACCGACGCGCGGCAGGATGCATCATTCCGCTCAGGCTGCGCTCACGTTGTGCTGACGCTGTCGAGCTCTGTCTGTGTAAGCCCGTACTTCGCCATGCGGGCACGGTGATCGGCCGAACCGAGGTACTTGCGAAGTTGCTCATTCACCGCCTGCAGAAGGTCAGGATTGCTCTTGCTGAACGAGAACGCGCCGACAGGTGCCCTGCCATCCTTGCTCGTTTCGTGCGCCACCACTTCCAGTTCCTGATTGGCACTGGCAAGGACACGGCTGCCTACCGCCGTGCTCGCGTAGGCGTCGATCTCTCCCGCGAGCAGCGCGTCGATCGCTTCGGTTTGGCCCTTGAACGCCACGATCTGGCTATCGTTCACGCCGGCCGACTTTGCAGAGTCCAGCTGAACCGTTCCGGCGACGATTCCAAGCCGCGCGTCGTTGCGCGCCGCGACGGCCGCATAGCTCGTCAGCGCTTTCGGATTGCCCTGGCGAAGCAGGAATCCGTCGCCCAGCGCCCAGACCGGCACGCTGAACGCAACGCGCTCGGCGCGCTCAGCGGTCACGAAAATGGGTACGTTCATGTCCCACCGGCCTTCCTGCACGCCAGGCAGAAGTTCTTCGAACGAGGTCAACTGATGTTCGATGGAGGTCACACCGATCGCCCGAAGCACCACTTCGGCCAGCTCGATGTCGGCACCCGTCACCGAATGATCTTCACCCGTCCAGTAGAAGGGCGGTTCCTCGAGATATGCGATTCTTACTTTCATAGCTGTTCTCCACATGTCCAGCAGTTAAGATTCCGCTCGCCACGCCGTCGGGCGTGGCGATTCATTTGTGCATCGATGACACGGCAGTCTGAACCGCGCAGCGCTGCGAACCGAGCCCCTCGATTCCGCAAACAATGGTGTCGCCTTCCTTCAGATAGTCTGGCTGTGCTTTGTTGTACGCAACGCCTTGAGGCGTCCCAGTCAGGAGGAGATCGCCGGGCAACAAGGTCATGAATTCACTTAGATGGGCAATGATCTGCTTGACGGAAAATACCATTCTGCTGGTACGGCTTTCCTGCCGGGGCACATCGTTTTTTTGCAACCAGATCCTGAGATCGAGCGACGCGGGAAGCTCATCCAGCGTGACCAGCCAGGGCCCGAGCGGAGCGAAAGTGTCCGCGCTTTTCGCCTTGCTCCACTGCCCTCCGCGCTCGAACTGCCAGTGCCGGTCGGTGACGTCGTTGGCGACTGTGGCGCCAGCGATGAGCGACGCGGCCTCCTCGGGGCGAACGTTGCGCGCCACGCCGCCCATTACCACTGCGAGTTCGACTTCCCAGTCGACCGCATTGGCAGTCGCTGGAATGACGATTGGGTCAAATGGCCCACTCAACGCAGTCGGAGACTTGAAGAACACGAGCGGTTCCTGCGGCAGTTCGAAGCCGGTTTCCTCAGCGTGATCCGCGTAGTTCAGTCCCACGCATACGATTTTGCCGGGCGCTGCGATTGGACTACCCAGCCGGGAGGCTGGAGGCGCTTCCGGTAGCCGCGAAAGATCAGCCCGCGATATTTCGCTCAGAACGTTTGCTTCCAACGCGCTCCCTGACCAATCGCGGACCAGGGTGCTGGCGTCGCGCACCGTTCCGGAGGCGTCGAGAATGCCTGGCCGCTCGTCGCCAGGCGGACCAAATCGGACAAGTTTCATCGTGATGTTTCCCTGCTATGCCGACACGTCATGCCGGAGCGGCATCCATGACCGTTGAAAGTGCGGACAGTGCGGGTCCGAGACGCGCAGGCGGCAGGTAGCCAAAGCCCAACCGGAATACACGGCTGCTTTCGCCAAACCATGAGCCGGATGCCAACTGCAAATCATGACCCGGCAGCAGGTCCCAGAAACGCACGACAGCCACGTCGTCGAATGCGTCGGCGCGCAGACGCAGGCAGCATAACGCGCCGGCGTCAGGACGCACCCACTCGATGCGCTCGTGCTCGCTCTCGCACCAAAGCGCCAGTTCCTGCAGCGCAGCGGCGAGCAAGCGGCGTCGCGGTGCGAGCACGCCTTCTCTGTTGCGCAGAAGCGCTGTGGCGAGGGTCTCGTCAAGAACCGATCCCGAGATCACGGTGTTCATTTTGGCGACGGCCAGACGCTCCCGCAGATCCGCGTCCGCCACCGTGAGCCAGCCCGTGCGCAAGCCCGGCGCGCCGAGCGCCTTCGACACCGACGCGCCGGTAACGATACGTGGATCGAGTCCCGCGAAACTCTCGATCGCCGCATGGTCGCCGTAGGTGGCTTCCCGATAGGTCTCGTCGATGAAAAGTATCGCGTCCGGAGAGCGCTTTTCCATCAAGACGAGGAGCTTCTCGACGTCGGCACGAGAGGTCTGAATGCCGGCCGGATTCTGTGGCGAAGCGATGCTGATCAGCTTCGTTTTCGGCGACAGACTTGCCTCGATCTGGTCCAGATCCAGCCGATAGCCATGCTCGAATGACAGCTTGATCTCGCGGACGCTAACGCCGGCGCCGAGAAGGCAATCACGGCTCGGCGGAAAGCAGGGCGTCGCGAGGACAGCCTCGTCGCCCGACCGGCAGACTTCGAAAGCGAGAAGAAACAAACCGAGCGCGGTACCTTGTGTCGTGATGATCTGCTCGGCTGGAACCTTGCAGCCCTCGGCAATTGCCTCGCGAAGCGCGACCGAACCGGCGGAGGTGCCATAGCCGAGCTTCAGATTGCGGATATCCTCGAGACCCGGCAGAGACAGGAGTTCGCCGAGCGTCAGGTCCTGCGACGTGCTCTCCGCCAGGTTGAACGGCCGGTTCACATTGAGAAGTGAAATGATCTCGTTGCGAGGAAATCGCCCGCGCCACGGCTGGGGAGTCGATTCGCTGAGGCCGGCCTGTTGTCGTTCGTCGGCGTTCCGTTGAATACCCTGCATGCTTTTGCCTTGCATTTGCTGTGAATTGATTGTCAGACGATCCCTTTGCGATCAGCCAGACAGCCGTTCCAGCGCTACCCTGACAACAGTTAGCGCTGTGCGCAGCACCCCGGCTCCTTCAGACGCGATCGCAACGCATGCATCGTAGCGCCCACCGCTCGACCATAACAGTCACAATTTTCTTCGAAATGGACCATCACAATTCCTCTTGGCGAGCCGGGGCGCCGAGTCGATAATCGTGGATTACACCGATTACACCGTTATGAGCCCTTCCATGGACATGGACACGCCCACTCCGTACCGCTACGAGCGCCTGGCCGAGCTCATCGTCGGCATGATCGACAATGGCGCGCTCGCGGCGGGCACGCGTCTGCCATCCGTGCGCGCAGTCAGCGAACAGCACAGCATCAGTATCTCCACGGTGTTACAGGCGTATCGCCTGCTCGAGGATCGCGGCGTCCTGGTCGCG
The DNA here is from genome assembly GCF_046026675.1 of Paraburkholderia sediminicola. Classification (GTDB taxonomy): domain Bacteria; phylum Pseudomonadota; class Gammaproteobacteria; order Burkholderiales; family Burkholderiaceae; genus Paraburkholderia; species Paraburkholderia sediminicola_F. The sequence goes on from NZ_JAQQEY010000001.1 coordinate 3,000,056, forward strand.
CGGCCGCAGTCAGGCTTTTACGTCGCGGGCTCGCGCCGCGGCGCACTCGCGCTGCCTTCGGTCTCGCGAGCGCGCGCGAAGGCCTCGACCGTGTCGATCAGCGGAGCCGTTGCAGGACTGCTCGAGCAAGTCTCGAACCCGGCGCTGGTGCCGCTCGGCTGCGCCGTACCCGACGCGGCGCTGCTGCAGTCGAAGCGGCTCGACCTCGCGCTCGCGCGTGCCGCACGTCAACACGGCACGCGCTACAACATCTATTGCGCACCGCAAGGCGACCCGCGCCTGCGCCGCGAAATCGCGAAGCGGGCGATACACTTCGGGCACGCGCTGTCGCCCGATGACCTGCTCATCACGAACGGCTGCACCGAGGCATTGACGCTCGCGCTGACCGCAGTCGCGAAGCGCGGTGATTCGATTGCGATCGAATCGCCCACTTACTTTGGCCTCCTCCATACTCTCGAAGTGCTGGGTCTGAAGGCGTTCGAGCTGCCCACCGACCCGACGCGCGGCATCGACGTCGACGCGCTCGCCCGTCTGCTCGATACGGAACCGGTGGCCGCCTGCGTGCTGTCGTCGAATTTCAACAACCCGCTAGGCTGCGCGATGGCCGAAGCCGACAAGCGCTCGCTCCTTGCGCTGCTCGCACGGCATGCCGTGCCGCTGATCGAAGACGACGTCTACGGCGACATCCACTTCGGTCGCGAGCGGCCCAAGCCGTTCATCGCGCTCGACGGCGGAGCCAATACGATCTACTGCAGCTCGTTTTCGAAAAGCCTTGCACCCGGGTATCGGGTCGGCTGGATTGTGGCGGGTACCTATGCGCAGCAGGTGATGGAACGCAAGCTGGCGTTCAGCCTCTGCTGTCCTGTCCTGCCTCAGGTCGCGCTCGCAGACTTTCTGGAGAGCGGCGCATACGATGCACACTTGCGCAGCGTCCGGCGCATCTTCGAAGAGAACCTCGGGCGCATGACGCGTACGATCGAGACAAGCTTCCCAACCGACACGAAAGTGAGCCGGCCAGCAGGCGGCTTCATGCTCTGGCTGGAACTGCCGAGGCGCTTCGACTCGCGCGCGCTCTTCGACGAAGCGCTCGAACAAGGCATTTGCTTCGCGCCCGGTGACGTCTTCTCCGCAAGCCGACGCTTTCGCAATTGCCTCAGGCTGAGCGCCGGGCATGCCTGGAACCATCGCATCGAAGGCGGCGTCCGCCGACTGGGGCGGCTCGCGCAGGCGCTGCTCGAGGGCTGAGCGGCTTGGGGGCGTGGACACGTGAATCAAAGAGGGAATGACGACCGCGCCATCGTCGTCAGCAACGATGACGTCACATTGGGCCCGCCGGGATTCATTAGCGCGTAGATGGCAAATAAAATAAGCCCATATTTTTCAATGGGTTACGGACGGACTCCCGCCAATAGAGAATCCGCCCAAAATTATTTTCGATGCATTGCAACCCATTGATTTAAAAGGAATCCAAAGCCCTCCTCACTCCCACTCGATTGTCAATCGTCAGGCTGAACCCTCGTGGAGACGGCGTTCTCGCCCGATCGTGTCGCGCAGATACTGTCAACGATACCGAAATTTTTTGCTGGCACTTAACGGTTTTCGTCGGACCGCATCGGAGCGGTCATGCCCGTTTTTTACTCAAAAACCGCGAAGATCGGGCATCGTAAGACGATTTGTGAAAGTGATACCGTATGGCTTGTCAAACGACACATGCGGAAGCGGAAATTGACGTAATTTTTCCTCGGAAATACGACCCAAGTTCCGTTGAAGTTGCGAACGTCCGAAGGTGTGCGTCCGAGAGGCCATGATCCTTTAGATCAACCATTTAACAATAGGTCACGCCACCGCCGTACACTGGTCACATCGAGCTTCTCCCCCTCGAAAACTATCTGCGTTACCGTCTCCCCCTGTGCCGCACGTCGCTTCAGGTATGCACTTATGTCCATCCAGCGGACGTCGTCTTCTGAAGTTCTAATAACTAGCATTACCGCGCAAGGCTGTTGCTGCCAGTATTGAGCCCAGCGAGGCTTTTTTATCTGAAAAATCTCTGCGCCATCCCATTTTCTCCTCCTGAGGTAAGACTGGCCAGACTTTACTTGAACATACAGTCGCCGTCCCGTGGCCTCGCCGCGATCGTCTTTGAACTCGATTTCACCGTCTATCCCATGGTCGCTGTTCGTATAAGGTCGGAGCCGTAGCTGCGCAATCAATTGCAGCGGACAACAAAAGGGCATCGCGTAGACTTCTCGCCTACCGGGGCTAGGCGACAAAATCACAATGACAATAGAACCGTCTTTGGCTACTTCCACGCGCACCGTCTACGGGCTCGCGTGGTTTGAAGAAGCGAGTGCATGCGCGCGTGACGTGTTAGGGCATCGGGAAACGATTTCCATTGGCGGGGTGAAAGGAACCATTGAGTTTCCCGGTCTGCCCAATTGGTCGCCCACCGACAGCGATCCCCTGAACATGCCTCTCGTCTCTCCGGACGTTGCGAAAGATTGGAAGCGCGGTGGCGAACCGGTTTGGTGGGGGCACCCAACGAGCCATCCGACGGGGAACGCCAGCGTTAGCTGCGTGCTGCTCGAATTCGTGATTCAGGACTCGGAACTGAAGTCCGCCGGAATCCAAATCCGTGAGGCGTTCATGCTGTGGCGATCAACGTTTAACGATTTTCTGGAGTTGATCACCAAGCAAAGACGGACCCGCGCTGTCGAAGTCACGGGAGAGGTTTCGGGGCTGCACTTGTTCTACCGGGACGCAGAGGGCAAACACGCATGGGCTTACGATGACAATATCCACGTCGCCATCACAACCACGAGCGCAGACACGCGTCTGAAGCTGGCGCAACTGAAACAGATATGTCGCCTGTGTTCATCCAGCGTGCGGCCATCGCTCGAATATTCGCTCCAGCTTGATGCGTACCGGGCGCTACGAAGGGCTGATTACCGTAAGGCGGTGATCGATTCAGCCACCGCAGCAGAAGTGGTGCTTACGAAAGCTATCGTGAAGCGATGTAACGAGATTGGCGACAACCCCGAAAAGCGCCTAAAGGAACGTCAGTACCGGACCCTTGGGGGGCGGCTTGCGCTGGCGCGCACACTCGCTATCCCCGTGCCGGACATTGACCTTTACCTTGTCGTGGTCGACCCCCGCAACGACGCAATTCATGAAGGGAAAGCCATGATCAAAGGTACTGCGACACAGGCTGTCCATGCGGTTGATGACCTGCTGACCACACTGAACCCTTCGCTCTCCTAGGTCATTCGAACCGCCGAACGGCTCACCACTGAATTGGACCAGCGCCGCAATCGTCTACAAATGTCACTAAGGCCGGTCAATCGACCTTGACCACTACTGAGTCGTCAACCTCATCATCGGGCGTGTCGTCGTAGTGGTTCATTTCTGCATTAACCAGATACGTCGTACCCTTTGGAACAACGAAGGTTTCTACCTCGTCGTAGTCGATACCGGGCTCCATGACGTACCCGTCTTCGTATTTGGAAACGATGTGATACGCGGGAAAGAGCCGGGGTAACTTGTCGTAATCGACTCGCCCATTGGCAAGGCCGGCTGGAAAGGCCTTCACCAGTACGTCAATATCGCCCTTCTTCCCGCCGTCCAATTCTATCGGCACTTTGCCAAGGTTCTTAGGCTTGACGTGGACCATCAGCAACCGGCGTGTATCGTCGTACGGCTGCACCTCGGCGGTGACCCTGATATTCGGATTGACTTCGTGCGTGTCTTCGGCTGTGAAATTGCTGTACACCCACCAGCCGCCAACGGGGATCGCGACCAGTGAGGCACATGTAAGGGCAAGCTCCGCCCACGTCTTTGCTTTCTCTAACTGGAATGCCACGCCCCCACCCCCGTTCTCTGGATTTACCACCGCGTTGACGCACGCCGTTTAGCTTGCCGGAGGCCGATAACCTAGGTGCCCCGGCGTCTGCTTGCCATGCGCCGCCGTCCAAAAGTATCCGGCGTAGGTTCGATATACGTCTCACGCTTCCCTCTCAGACCGCTGGCGTATCTGATTGATGAAACGGGCGGGCGAGCGTGTACAACAAGCTAGGGATAATCGTTACTCGGTCGTCGTCAAACATCCGTACCCCTGTGTCCGGCCATACTACTACGGCAGTGTGCTCACGGCAGAGCTTCACGACCTCCCACGGAGCAAGCTCGAAGCCGTATCCGAAGAGATATCGAGCAACTGTCTACGCTGCTGCTCACGCCGCGCGAGGATGGGATCAATCAGGTCTCTGACCATGTCACGGTATCCGGTGGCCAGTTTCCGCGCCTCGCCAAGCGAGACTCGCGAAAGCGGACCAAGGCCCATCTCCCGCACGCGCCCGTCAAGCTTGAAGCGAAATACCCATGAGCGAGAGCCAGTGTCGGCGATCTGCATGTAGAGACCACCGCCGTCGGCGTAATGGCTTGGCACCACCTGTTTGGCGACCCGCAGTGCGCTGAGCCGGTGCAACTGTCGTCCTGCCATATTGCCCTCCATTCCTACCCACAAAACCCATGTCGCTACCCGTACTTCGGGTGGAAATTGTGCGGGACCTGGATGGAAGCAGCAAGCACGCCGTTACCCATAAAGCGCTTTGAAATCAGCGATCTAGAGGACGTTTTCGGAAGATATTGGAATGCCCGGGAAGCCCCGGCTGGCGGAAAGCCGTGAGGGCATCAATCTTGCCACTATGGAAAACATAGTTCTCTGCACCGTGACGCGAGAATGGATATTTAGTCGTGTCGAGGTGAATGGCGGACGCTGGGAACACTTTCAGGACAAAACATCCGGTAGCATCGAACCACGTCGGCAGTTCGTCCTCATTGATCCCGTCGATCGGATCGCTGACGGTGACTGGTTCCCCGAATTTGTCGGCAATCACCCCGGCGGCTTCTTTCAGTGAATACCAACTTTTAAACGGTCCAATATTTGCCATGGCGTCCCTTTACGCAACCCCTTTTGAGGAGCCGCGCCAGCCGGGTAAGGGAGCGCGGTTTTCGATTGGCCGATCTAGGCGCGGCAAGTAAATTATCGCTCGAATCTGCTCGAGATCGATATTAGTTCGCCGTCGCTCCAATCGAGATAATCTGCGCGCCGGCCTTCAACTGGTCCAAATAATCTGCCCACCGCTGCATCATGGCGCGGCGCTCCTTGATGAATTTCGTACGGTTGTACGCCGAACCCAGGTTATCCGGTACAGCGTGCGCGAGTTGATGCTCGATCACCTCGGGCTTTTGCTCCAGCTCCTCATGCAGGATCGTCCTCGCCATCGCTCGAAATCCGTGACCGGTAATCTCCGTACGTGTGTCGTAACCTAGGCGCCTAAGTGCTGCATTGACCGCAGCATCGCTCATTGGGCGCAATGCACTGCGTGCACCAGGAAAGACGTAGCGCCCAGTCCCCGTCAGCGCCTCCAATTCTCGAAGCAGAGCAATGGCCTGACTTGCCAGAGGCACGAGATGCTCGGTCTTCGTCTTCGTGACCAGATAGCGCCATTCGCCCTTGTCGAGGTCGAACTGCGACCACTCGGCCTGCCGAAGTTCGCCGGGACGCACAAATAGCATCGGGGCGAGCTTAAGCGCGCACAGCACAGGGAATGTGCCCGAGAAGCCTTCGAACGCTCGTAGCATTTCGCCGACCCTACCGGGTTCAGTGATTGCGGCAAAGTGGGTTTCGACGGGGGCCGGAATCGCGCCGATAAGGTCTTTTGCGAGGTCCGTCTTGCAATACCCCTCCTTGATACCGTAGCGGAATATCCGGCTTATTTCGCTTCGTACTCGATGGGCGGTAAAACGCGCACCTCGCGCGTCGATCCGCTTGAGCACAGCCAATATCTCAGGCGCGTCAATCTCCGTGATCGGCCGGTTGCCCATCCATGGGAACACGTCCTTCACAAAGCGGGCCAGCGTTTTTTCGTATTGACCGATTTCGACAACGGTCTTGCGCTCATCCATCCAACCATGAGCGACCACCTTAAAAGAGTTGGCGGCAGCAATCCGTGCCGCCCGTTTGCCAGCCTTCCTCGCTTCGCTCGGATCAACGCCTGCGTCCAACTTCTCGCGAGCCTGATCCCGTTTCTTGCGTGCCGCTGCCAACCCTACTTCCGGATATACGCCTAACGCAGTAACTTCTCCTTGCCAGCAAAACGATACTTGAGCCGCCAATATCGTTGCCCGGCGGAAGTAATAAGCAGGAACAGACCGCCGCCGTCGAACAGCTTCTGCGGTTTTGTATCGGGCTTCGTTTTCCTGATGGCGATATCGGTTAGCGGCATGGGGGTATCTCTGGAACAGACTGGCAAAAGGCGCAGCCCATACCCCTAAAAATACCCCCTTATACCCCCGGCTGTCTACGTCTCTCCAAGAAACGTACTGGAACAAAAAAACCCATGAAGCCTATGACTGTCATGGGTTTTCGAATCTCTTTGGAACTACTTGGAATACTTCCTGGTGCCGGGGACCGGACTCGAACCGGCAAGCTGTGAAGCGGCGGATTTTAAGTCCGCTATGTTTACCAATTTCATCACCCCGGCAGGGGTCAGAACCACGCGTGGACGCGAATTCTACCATTGCCCGGCGGGCGCACCAAACCGGCGCAATCCCGCCGCGACCCATCCCCACCCTCTCCCGCCAGGCATAAAAATTGGAGTCATCCGCAAGTCACAAACGTTCCTGATAATCCGCTGACGAAAACGTTTACATAACGCGCGGAAATCATGATCCCAACGATCAAAGACGTCGCCGCCCACGCGGGCTTCTCCATCGCCACGGTCTCGCGCGCGATCAACGCGCCGCATACCGTGAACCCGGTCACGCTCGAAAAGGTGCGGCAATCCATCGACGCCCTTAACTTCCGCCCCAGCCCGCTAGGGCGGCAACTGCGCGGCGAGCGCACGCGCCTGATCGGCGTGATCCTGCCGACGCTCGCCAACCCCGTGTTCGCCGAATGCCTGCAAGGCATCGACGAACTCGCCGCGGCGCAAGGCTACCGGCTCATGTTGATGACCACTCAGTACGATGCCGACCGCGAACGCCACGCCATCGAAACGTTGCGCGAACATCGCGTGGAAGGCCTGATCCTGACCGTCGCCGATGCCGACACACATCCGCTGCTCGACGACCTCGACCGCGCCGGTCTGCTCTACGTGCTGATGCATAACGACACCGTGCGGCGTCCGTCGGTTTCGGTCGACAACCGCCTCGCTGCATTCGATGGCGTACGCATGCTGATCGCGCACGGCCATCGCCGCATCCTGGTGCTGGCAGGCACGCTGGCCGCGTCGGACCGCGCCCGCCAGCGGCATCTCGGCTACGCGCAGGCGATGCAGCAGGCCGGCCTCACCCCTGCGCCCGCGCTCGAAGTTGATTTCAACGCCGACGAACTGGCGCCGTCCGTGCTCGCTCATCTGACCAGCGGCCCGAACCGCCCGACCGCCCTCTTCTGCAGCAACGATCTGCTCGCCATGGTCGTGATGCGCGGCCTGCGCCGTGCGCATCTGCAGATTCCGCACGACATGTCGATTCTCGGCTTCGACGGACTCGCAATGGGCGAGTTGCTGTCGCCGCCGCTGGCAAGCATCTGCGCTCCGAATCGCGAGATCGGCTGCGCCGCCTGGCGGCGTTTGTTGGCCCGCGTAACCGGCACAGATGAAACACCAGGTGAAACGTCGCCCAAGCTGACGTTGCCGCACAGCCTGCGCGAAGGCGCCACTATCGCGGCGATTTCAAACCGCACAGAAACGTCGGCGGCGACAGAAAGACCGTTTGCATAGCCGCTTGCGTACGCATCCAATTCGAACCCCGAACCACCCGCTCTCTTCCTCTCCAGGAGACCCGCAGTGATCCGCTCTTCAACACGCTTCGCTTCTTCGATCAAACCGCTCTGGCATCGCCTCGCCCGCACCGCAGCCACCGCGCTGTCGGCTGGCATGATCGTCACCGCCGCGCTTGCCGCCCTCGCACCGCAAGCAGCCCACGCCGATGAAACCGCGATCTGCTACAACTGCCCGCCCGAATGGGCCGACTGGGCGAGCCAGATCAAGGCGATCCAGCAAAAGACCGGCATCCGCGTGCCGTTCGACAACAAGAACTCCGGCCAGTCGATTGCGCAACTGATGGCCGAGCAGAAGAGCCCGGTCGCGGACGTGGTCTATCTCGGCGTGTCGTCGGCGTTCCAGGCGAAAGACAAAGGCGTCATCCAGACGTACAAGCCGGCGCACTGGGACGACATTCCCGCCAACATGAAGGACCCGCAAGGCTACTGGTTCACGATCCACTCGGGCACGCTGGGCTTTTTCGTCAACAAGGACGCGCTGGAAGGCAAGCCGGTCCCGCGTTCGTGGGCCGACCTTCTGAAACCTGAGTACAAAGGCATGACCGGCTACCTCGATCCGTCGAGCGCGTTTGTCGGTTATGCGGGCGCGGTCGCGGTGAATCAGGCGCTCGGCGGCACGCTCGATAACTTCGAGCCGGGCCTCGACTGGTTCCGCAAGCTGAAAGCCAACGCGCCGATCGTGCCGAAGCAGACCGCCTATGCGCGCGTGATGTCCGGCGAAATCCCGATCCTGCTCGACTACGACTTCGACGCCTACCGCGCGAAGTACAAGGATCACGCGAACGTCGAATTCGTGATTCCGAAGGAAGGCACGATCTCGGTACCGTACGTGATGAGTCTCGTAAAGGGCGCGCCGCATGAAGCGAACGGCAAGAAGGTGCTCGATTTCGTACTGTCGGACGAAGGCCAGAAACTGTGGGCCGACGCCTATCTGCGTCCGGTGCGCGCGGATGCAATGAGCCCGGAAACCGCCGCCAAATTCCTGCCCGCAAGCGACTATGCCCGTGCCAAACCGGTCGATTTCGGCAAAATGGCCGAGAAGCAGTCGAGCTTCGGCGAGCGTTATCTACAGGTGATGCATTGAACGACGTCACGTTCCCGCTGCGCTGGCGCATCGCCCTGATCGCGCCGGCGCTGGCGGTTTTCATCGCGTTCTGGCTGTTGCCGATGGGCGCGCTCGCACAGATCAGCGGCGACGGCCACGCATTCGCGACCTATCGCGCGATGCTGACGAATCCGCGCTACATGTCGAGCCTCGGCGCGACGGTGATGTTGTCCGCAGCGGTCACGGTGACGACGCTGGTGCTTTCGGTGATCGCCGGTTTGCTGCTGGCGCGCGGTGAGTTTCCGCTCAAGCGCACGTTGCTCGCGCTGTTGACGTTTCCGTTGGCATTCCCAGGCGTCGTGGTCGGCTTTATGGTGATCATGCTGGCCGGACGTCAGGGTTTGATCGGCGCGTTATCGCTGAAACTCACCGGCGACCGCTGGGTGTTCGCTTACTCGATGAGCGGCCTCTTTCTCGGCTATCTGTACTTCTCGATCCCTCGCGTGATCGTCACTGTAATGGCATCGGCGACGAAGCTCGATGCCTCGCTCGAAGAGGCCGCGCGTTCGCTCGGCGCATCGCCATGGCGTATTACGCGCGACATCGTGTTGCCCGCGTTATCGCCGGGCTTGATCGCGGCCGGCGCGGTATGTTTCGCGACCGCGATGGGCGCCTTCGGCACCGCCTTCACCCTAGCTACCGACATCGACGTATTGCCGATGACCATCTACACCGAGTTTACGCTGAACGCGAACATGGTGACGGCCGCGGGCCTCTCGATCGTGCTCGGCATCGTCACATGGGCCGTGCTGGCGTTCGCTCGCAGCGTGAGCGGTTCGGCTGTCGCGGCAAGCGCATGAGCGGCGTGTCCAAACCCGATGACAAGACTTCGTTGAATTCCATCACTGCTCCAATCAAGCAGGCCGCTAAACCGCGCGCGCGGCGGTTCAGGCTGCCCACATCACGCACGTGGCTCGCAGCCGGACAGTGGCTCGTTACGCTGCTGCTGTGCGCCTTTCTGATCGTGCCGGTCGTGATGTCGATCATGGCCGGGCTCACGGTCAACTACTTCAAAGGCGTATCGAGCGGCCTCACACTGCGCTGGCTCGGTGAAGTGTGGACGCAGTATCACAGCTCAGTATTTCTCTCGCTCGAAGTGGCAGCGATGACCTTGCTGATCACGCTGCTGACCGGCGTGCCCGCCGGCTACGTGCTGGCGCGCAGCAAGACGCGGCTCTCGCGCATCATCGAAGAGTTTCTGGTGCTGCCGATCGCTCTGCCCGGCCTCGCTTCCGCGCTCGCGCTGCTGGTGGTCTACGGCGGTTTCACGATGTTTCGCATGAGCGTCGCGTTTATCGTCGTCGGACACGTGGTGTTCACGCTGCCGTTCATGGTGCGTGCGGTTGCGGCCGTGTGCGCGAGCAGCGATCTGCGCACACTTGAAGAAGGCGCGGCGAGCCTTGGCGCGAGCTTCTTTCAACGCTTTGTCACGATCGTGCTGCCGAATGCGCGGCCAGGGATCGTCGCCGGTGCACTGGCGGTGCTCACGCTCTCGATCGGCGAATTCAACCTCACGTGGATGCTGCATACGCCCGACACGAAAACGCTCCCTGTCGGGCTCGCCGACACCTATGCGTCGTTACGCATCGAAATCGGCAGCGCCTACACGATTCTGTTTTTCATCATGACGATGCCGCTGCTCGTCGCGATGCAATGGCTCGGCGTCGATGCGACCGGCCAGCGCAGCGCGGGCAAACAACGCACTGCTGCCTCCCGTTTGAAGCCTACTCCGACGTCCTCGCCATGAAACTCGACTCCGTTCCCATCACGCTCACACAGTGCGCGAAAACGTTTCGCGGCACACGTGTGCTCGAACCTCTCGATCTGCATATCGGCGCCGGTGAGACGCTGGTGCTGCTCGGCCCTTCCGGTTGCGGCAAGACCACCACGCTGCGCATGATCGCGGGCCTCGAGACACCTGACACCGGCGGCAGCATCGCGTTCGGCGACGAAGACGTCACGGCCCTGCCGATCGAAAAACGCCAGGTCGGCATGGTATTCCAAAGCTACGCGCTGTTTCCGAATCTGACCGTGCGCGGCAACATCGGTTACGGCCTGAAAATCAAACGCGTGCCGGCTGAAACCGCGCGGCAACGCGTCGACGAATTGCTCGCGATGATGCGTCTTACCGCGCACGCGGACAAACCCATCGATCAGCTTTCGGGCGGTCAGCGTCAGCGTGTTGCCCTGGCGCGCGCACTCGCCGTGCAACCCCGCGTGCTGCTGCTTGACGAACCGCTGACCGCCCTCGACGCGCGTTTGCGCGACACCTTGCGCAGCGAGATGAATACGTTGCTGCGCGAGTTGGGCATCACGACCGTCTACGTGACCCACGATCAGGCCGAAGCGATGGAACTCGGCGACCGCATCGTCGTGATGAGCGCTGGGCGCATCGAGCAGATCGGGTCGCCGCGCGATATCTACTACCGTCCGGCGAATCGCACGGTCGCGCAATTTGTCGGCACGATCAACCGGCTGGCGGGCGAACGGCGTGATGGTCTGTTGACCACAACTGGCGGCGCCGTACCACTGCCCTTAAGCGGCGGGCACGCAAGCGCGGCACACGAATTTTTCTTCCGGCCCGAGGATGCGTACCTCGCCGACCCAGCCAGCGCCCAATTGCGCGGCAATATCGAAAGCACGGCGTTTCTCGGCGAGCGCACCCGGCTGACGATCGGCGGCGCCGCACCGGACGCGCTGCTGATCGACGTCGCGGGCCGCGTAGAACTCGCACGTGGCACGCCGGTCGGGATTTCGATCGCGCAGGACGCGCTGATTGCGCTATCGTAATGACACAGCGCTGCGTTTCTGGCGCGCCATAAAGAAGGACATCTCCATGCTGCTGGCTCAAATTAGCGATCTGCATATCAAACGGCCCGGGGCGCTGGCTTACCGCCGCGTCGACACCGGCGCCTATCTCGCGCGCACTGTCGCCGCGCTCAATGCGCTGGAGCCGCGTCCCGACGCCGTAATCATGACCGGCGATCTCGTCGATCAGGGCGATCCGGAACAATACGAACACCTCAAAACGCTGCTCGCGCCGCTCGAGATCCCCTACTTTCTGATGGTGGGCAATCATGACGAACGGGCTGCGTTGCGCGCGGCGTTTCCCGATCGCGCCGAATTGCGTCGTGGTGGCGAGTTCGTGCACTACGCGGTCGATGTCGGACCGCTGCGCGTAATAGCGCTCGATTCGATGGTGCCGGGCGAAAGCGCCGGCAATCTATGCGATTCGCGTCTCGCCTGGCTCGAGACGCAACTCGATGCGGCACAAGGCAAGCCGACGGTGGTCGCATTGCATCATCCGCCGTTCGTCTGCGGAATCGGGCACATGGATGAATTGCGGCTCGATCCCGCAGCCGCCGACAAGCTCGTCGCGTTGATCGCGCGTTATCCGAACGTGGAGCGGGTGATCTGCGGCCATGTGCATCGGCCGATGTTCGTACGTTTTGGCGGCACGATTGCGTCCGCGGTGCCGGCGCCCGCGCATCAGGTCGGACTCGATCTGCGCGAGGACGCGCCTTCCGCATTCGTGATGGAGCCGCCCGCATATGCGCTGCATCGCTACGATCCGGCGACGGGCATCGTCACGCACCATGCGTATGTTGATAAAGCCGATGGTCCGTATCCTTTTTACGAACCCGAAGGCGAGTTGATCGATTAACGGTGTCGCCTCGCCGGTTCAGGCGGCGACGAAAGTGTGCCGTACACGCCGGGACAACCTGAAATACGGTATCCCGAGCACGGCAGCGACGACGGCCTGAATGAAGCCATCGAACGGAATGGCGATGTCGATCCCAATGGCGTGCGTCATGTGATCGCCGAGCAGGTAGGCGATGGTTCGCATGACGACGATGGCCAACAGCCACGCCTGCACCTGCAGCGGAAAACGCGCCGATTTGCGTCGTACGAGCAGCGCCAGCCAGCCTGCGCCGGCGACGATGAGCACCCCGATGATCACGTCACAGCCGACCATCGCAATCACGGTGCGATACCAGCCGTGTGTTTCAGGGCGCACGAATACGGCCAGCAGTTCCCATTCGAGCATCAGCTTGAGCGGATCGCGCAGTGCGACTGCGGTTGACAGCGCCCATGCAGCGAGGCAGATCAGGGCAACGAGCAGCCAGCCGCTGATGCGTCGAGGTTCGGGTTTCGAGGTTGTGTTCATGAGATCGGTCACGTAATGGATCTTGTTGCGCGCGCCGATTCTACGAACGAAAACCGAACGACCATCTCATTTTGTCTGCGAGGCGTTCCACGGCCGTCAGCACGATCCTTCCTGCTCCGGTATGATCGGCACGCTTGAGGACCGCGCATGGGCCGGTCCGTCGATAGCCCCTCTCATGTCCACATCCGACGCTTCCACTCCCGCTTCCGCCGACCGGTCGTTGCGCGGCTTGCTGCTTCTGCTCGCGACGATTGCCGGTGTGGCAGTTGCAAACATCTATTACAACCAGCCGCTGCTCGACAATTTCAGGCAGTCGTTTCCGAATAGCGCGTCGTGGGTTGGCGTGGTACCTGCCGTGACGCAGCTCGGCTACGCGGCCGGGATGCTGTTGTTGGCGCCGCTCGGCGATCGCTTCGATCGACGCAAGCTGATCCTGCTGCAGACTGCCGGCATGTGCGTCACGCTCGTGATCGCGGCTGCGGCGCAGAACTTGCCCGTGTTGATCGCGGCGAGCCTTGCCATCGGTGTGCTCGCCACCATCGCGCAACAGGCTGTGCCGTTCGCCGCCGAACTCGCGCCGCCGGCGCAGCGGGGGCAAGCCGTCGGCACGGTGATGAGCGGCCTGCTGCTCGGCATTCTGCTGGCGCGGACCGCGGCGGGCCTGATCGCCGAGTATTTCGGCTGGCGCACGGTATTCGGCGCTTCGGTGGTCGCGCTGCTGGCGCTGGCGGTCGTGATCATCCTGCGCTTGCCGAAGAGCAAGCCGACTTCGACGCTCCCTTACGGCAAGCTGCTGGTTTCGATGTGGCATCTGGTCGTGGAGCATCGCGCGCTGCGCGAGGCCTCGCTAACAGGTGCCGCGATGTTCGCCGCCTTCAGTATCTTCTGGTCGGTGCTGGCGTTGTTGCTGGCGGGCGCACCGTTTCATCTTGGGCCGCAGGCGGCCGGACTGTTCGGCATTGTCGGCGCGGCGGGGGCCATGGCCGCGCCGCTCGCCGGCAAGTTTTCCGATCGACGCGGGCCGCGAGCGATCATCTCGGTGTCGATCGCACTCGTGGCCGTGTCGTTTGTCGTGTTCGGCCTGTCGGCGACCAGCATTGCCGGGCTCGTGATCGGTGTGATCATCCTCGATATCGGCGTGCAGGCTGCGCAGATATCGAATCAGTCACGTATCTATGCGCTGAAGCCCGACGCGCGCAGCCGGGTGAACACGGTTTACATGGTGGCGTATTTCATCGGCGGAGCGCTGGGGTCCGGCGTCGGCGCAGTCGTGTGGCCGACATTCGGCTGGGCCGGCGTCAGCATCGCCGGTCTGGCGTTCGCGGCGCTGGCGGGATGGAATCACTCCCGCGGCAAGCGCCACGCCGTCACGGCATCCTGATCAGGTTCGGTGGCCTGGCTGCCTCGCGGCTGCCGCGCGATCGTCTGGAAATCGCGTTGTTCGAAGCAGGGAAAGACAGCGGGCATGCTCTCGACGCGCTGCAGCGGGACTTGGACCGGCTATACGGCACAGCTCAGCGCGTCGACGCATACTCATGCAACGCATCAATCACCAGGTCAAACTCGAACGACTTATCGTAGAAGTGTCGAACGCCATACTGTTCACAACGCTCCCGATAAGCCGGCAAGGCATGATTCGTCAACACGGCGGCAAAAATCGACTCAACCATCCCCTCGCGCTGCAAGTAAGCGAGCACAGGCAACGCCGACCCCTGCTTCAACTGCAAGTCCACAATCACCGCATCAAAAGCCTCATCGCTCAATAAAGCAATCGCCTGATCGGCAGAATCCGCATACGCGGCCACCTGCAGCAAACCCGATGCATCGATGGCCTCGACGAGACTCCTGCGGATCAACGGCGAATCCTCGATCAGCAGCACGCGCAACGGCGCGCGGCTCGCTGGTCCGGCATCAGTGTTCGATTCGCTGTTCATCGGTGTATCTCGATCGTTCATTATTCGATCAAGCCGTTCTTGATCGCGTAATAAGTCAGATCGGCATTGTTCGCCAACCGCATCTTCTCCAGCACGCGAGCCCGATAAGTACTCACGGTCTTTACCGACAAATGCAATTCCTCCGCAATGTCGGTCGGAATCTGTCCCGCCGCGAGCTTGCAGAATATCTGGAACTCGCGCTCGGAGAGCGCTTCGTGCGGCCGCCCCACCGCCGGCTTGTCGAGGTTGTCGGCCAGCGTGTCGGCCACGGCCTCCGACAGATAACGATGCCCGCGCGCCACCGCCCGGATCGCCCGCACAATCTCCTCGGGCTCGCAGTCTTTGTTCAGGTAACCGTTGGCGCCCGCGCGCAGCAGGTTGATCGCGTATTGGCTCTCCGGATAGCCCGACAGAATCAGCACGCCCTGCTCGGGCCGCACCTGCCTGATCACACGTAACGTGTCGATGCCGTTCTTGTCAGGCATCGCGATGTCGAGCAGCACCACGTCGAACGCCTGCTCCCGCACGAGGCTAATGGTTTCGTCACCGGTCGCGGCTTCGGCCGCGACGCACATGTCCGGCTCGTCAGCGACGAACTGCCGGAAACCACCTCGGACGATCGCATGGTCGTCAGCTATCAGCACTCGAATCATCAGTTTGGCGTCCGTGCTACTGGATTGCTCCAAAGCAGACATTGTAATGACCTCCGGCACCGTCTTTGCCGAAGACCGATGTGCACGGCGTAGCGGTGCATCGAACCATACGGGCGCGGGAAACCATCCAGCCCGTCCCGCGCCGCCCGACCTGGCGCGACAGTCGAAGCGGCGATTCGCGCTGCGACCAGCGGACGCCTGCCGACGTCCGCTTCTCGACTCCGCTTCTCAACCTCGCCTACTCGCGGCCCTCAAGCAAGTCCGCCATATCATCGGCATGCTCTTCTTCGACAGCAAGAATTTCTTCAAACAGACGGCGCGTCGTCACGTCCTTCTCGCCGAGATAATGCACGATCTCACGATACGTATCGATCGCAATACGCTCGGCAATCAGGTTTTCGCGAATCATGTCCGTCAGATTGCTGCCTTCCTTGTATTCTGAATGCGAACGCGTCTTCAGGCCATCCGGTGCAAAATCCGGCTCGCCGCCAAGCTGCACGATGCGCTCGGCGATGCGGTCGGCGTGCTCCTGCTCTTCCGCGGCATGCTCCGCGAATTCCGCCGCCACGGCCTCGGAGTTGATGCCCTTGGCCATGAAATGATGCCGCTTATAGCGCAGCACGCAGACGATTTCAGTGGCCAGCGAATCATTGAGCAGTTTCAGCACCGTCTCACGGTCGGCACCGTAGCTTTGCGTGACCGGACCATCCGACATATGCTTGCGGGCGTCTTCGCGGATCTTCTTGATGTCCATCACGAACGGACCGCTAGATTGAGATGCTGCGCCTTGGGCGCCAGGAGCCTTCGCCATTGAGATTCTCCTTTATCCGGTATTGGGGGAACTGCGTATCCCGCACGAATCGCGCCTGATACGCCGGTTTAAGGAAGGGGTATTCGTCTACGTTCGGAATACACCAAGCAGCAGCGTGACCACGAACACGACAAGGAAGATGTAGAACAGGATCTTCGCGATTTCGGCCGCACCCGCAGCGATTCCGGTAAAACCGAACACGGCTGCGATGATCGCAATCACGAAAAAGACGATGGCATAGTGAAGCATGGCGACTCTCCTTGTTGGTATCTGCATCAAGAGACCCTGAGGCGAACCCGAAGCGAAACGCTCCCTCACAACCGGCGGGAACAGCGCGCAACCACCTCATCGAACGGCGCTAATCGACGATCTTCTTCGTGACCACGAAGCCGAGCACGAGGAACACCACGCACAGAATCACGAACACCATAAACAGGAACTTTGCGATCACCGCTGCGCCCGCAGCTACGCCGGTAAAGCCAAGAAGGCCGGCGATCACCGCCACGACGGCGAAGAACAATGCCCATTTCAACATGATGGCTTCCTCCCGAATCAGTCAATGAACGATCAGGTTCATCCTATCGATCGTCGACGCTGGGCGCATTCCGACGTGCTCCGTTTTTCGTGTGAGAATCCGCTTACACGGGATTACGGCAGCGTTACGCCGCCTGCTCCATCGTCGAGCCTGGCGGGCGTTACACTGATTGCCCACCTCAGGAGCCAAAAGTGCTGAACGTGTCGGACACGCATAAATCAGGGGCCACCGTGCGGCTAAGCGACTGGATGCGCAATCGCAGTTGGGCCATTGCGATGACCGTGGCGATCGTCATCACCGTGGGCGGACTCGTGATTCTCGAAACCGCGCGCCAACGCATTGCCGCTGAATACGAAACGGCACTCGAAGCGCGCGACGTCACGGTCCAACTGAGCACGCTCTCAAGCCAGCTATCCCGCCTCAGCGCCCAGCAAAGCGATTTTCTTCTGACAAAGCAGGACTCGTCCGCTCAAGGTTTTTGCGCGACCGCCGTGCGGATACGGCAGAACGAACAGCAGCTAAGCCGGTTCTACCGCGGCGGCAAGGCGGACAGCGCCGAGCTTGCGAGCTTCGCCCAGATCGTCGCGCTGACCGACGCGCGCATCGGCGCGGGTGCTGCTGCATTGCAACGCGCGACACCGCATTCGCTCGATCTCTCAGCGTGCGGCAGCGCAAGCGAGGCCAATCCGGCCGATGCCACACTGGTCGACAGCACGCTCACGCTGCTGCGCGACAATGAGGAACGCCGCGCGCAGCACGCACTCGATGCAAGCCGCGCCGACCAGCGCATCTCCACGGTGTGCGCGGCGGCGCTGTCCGCGCTCAACATCGTGCTGTTCATCCTGTTGTTTCGCAATCTCGGTATCCAGATGGATCGGCAGGCACGCGTGCAGCTTCAACTGATCACGCAACAGGAAGAGCTCGACCAGCTCGTCAACGAACGCACGCGCCAGCTTGAAGCGTTGGGCTGGCACTTGCAGGCCGTCAGCGAAAACGAAAAGACGCAACTCGCGCGCGAACTGCACGACGAACTCGGCGCCATTCTGACCGCGAGCAAAATGGATGTGGCTTGGGCCAACCGCAAACTGAAGGACAGTGCCCCGGACATCTCCGAGAAACTCCAGCGCGCGCTCGCCAATCTCGACCAGGGCATTGCGTTGAAACGCCGCATCATCGAAGACATGCGGCCCACCGTGCTGGCGAACTTCGGGCTCGTCACCGCGCTGCGCACGCTTGCCGACGAAGCTGCGCAGCGCAACAACTGGACGCTCGAATCGCATTTGCCCGCCGACGATATCCAGCTCGACGAGCAAACCGAAATCGCACTCTTTCGCGTCGCGCAGGAGTCGCTCACGAACGCCGCCAAGTATGCCCGGGCCTCGAAGGTGTCGATCGCCTTGCACGTCGGCGACGGCGAGGTGGCATTGCGTATCGCGGACAACGGCGTTGGCATCACGCCCGCCGATCTGCAGCGTACGCACACCCACGGGCTGCTCGGCATGCGCCAGCGGGTTGCCGCGCACGGCGGGCGCTTCGATATTCAGCGCGGCGTGCCGAATGGCACCGACATTCAGGTGGTGATGCCGAGTGTCAGCACGGCAACGCCGTCAGTGGATCTGCCGCCATCGACGCCGTCGCGAACGGCTGTCTAGCAAGGCTTCGCGGCACGTTGCGATAGCGCGTGTAGGAGTACGCCGACGCGAACACCGGAGCATGCCTACAACAAAATCGCAGGGCAACCGACAGCGCTGCCCCCGCCCTTTTTTTAACATGCAATCAGACCGGATCGACTGGCGTAAGCCCCGGTCGGACGACAGCTAGCCCGGCTAGCGCGTGCCGTACAGCATGGGCACGTCAACCGATGCATTCTCGACAAGGAGAACTTTCATGAATCGACTGATCGCTTTGCTTCTCATTGCAGGGACGGCTGCGCTCGCCGGTTGCAACACGATGGCGGGGGCTGGGCAGGATATTTCGAAGGGTGGCAACGCCATCACGAGTTCGGCCGACCAGGCCAAGTAAGTTAGCGGCTACCATCGACTGCGCGGCGCCTCACGGCGCCTTGCCATGCAGGAACTCCACAGCCCGTCGCGGGAAACCGCGGCGGGCTTTTTTTAGTCAGACCCATAAACAAAACGGCGATCCACTTGCGTGGATCGCCGCCATCCCTCCCTGGGACTGTCGCTTATCGTGTCTATCGCATGCTATGCACGCATGCGGGTTCGCGAGCTTATTGACCCGTCAGCGTGTTCGTCAGCTCGACGCTCGGCGTGCCGGTGTTGCCGTTCTGCGCAATCAGCAGATGGATCTGCCCCGGCACGAGCTGGCTCAGCGTACCGGCGATCGGCACCGACGTCACCAGCCAGTCGGCGTTGTTCGACAGCGAGAAAGCCGACGACTGGAAGATCGGCGTCTTGCTGCCCGCCACCGTCGCGATCAGCACGTACTGGCCGCCGGACACATAGATCGAATCCTGGCCGCTTGCCGGCACAGCGTTCTTGAACGACACGCCCGCCATCGTCGGACTGACATTGGTGATGTCAGTGCTGGTTGACTGAACCAGATACAGGTCGAGATTGGTCGCATTAGCCGATGCGTTGAAGCCCCGTAGACGCGCGCTATTCGAGAGCAGCCCCTTGTCGAACGGGTCGTCGATCAGGCCAATATCCGGCGCAGCCGCCCCTGGCAAAGCCAGCACCGTGTATTCATGGCCCTTCGCAACATCGGGGAAGTTACCGCTCGCCAACGCGGTCGTCGTGCCGGTGGTCGAATACGCGACGGTGGTCGAACCCGTGTTGATGTTGGTGAGGTTCGTCACCCCCTTATAGCTGATGTTCGTCTGTCCCGAGGGTGCGGTACCGTTCACGAGAAAGTCGACTGCCGGACCGCCAGGAATTGCGTGGATGAAATGGATCTCCGGATTCGTCAGACCGAGTTCCTTGCCTACGTCGCTGCTGCCGCCGCCGCCGCATGCAGCCAGGACGGATGCAACAGCGGCTACAGCCGCCATGGTTCGGATCATTTTCATTGTGTTCCACCTATATCGATGTTGGGCTCTCGAGCCGTTAATTTGCGAGCGCCCGGCCTCGGACATCGCGCCGGCTGGAAACCTTGTTCGTTGGTCGTTAGAACGGTTCCAGGCCGGCTCTCCGAAATGAAGCGCCCCCTCCCTATCCCTGCCGCACATCGCGCCCGTGCTGGTGAGCGGCGTGGTCCGTGTCGATGGACTGGACGCCTGCATTCAGCAAAGCATGTGCCGCGGGTTCGATATGGCTTCAGGCATCAAACGAATGCCTTACGGAGCAACGAGTTGCGCGGATTAGAATTTTTCCTCGGAGGGTTGGCACGTTTCGCGGTGTATTGTTCGCGCACAACCAATACTTACACGGCCCCTTGCATGTCTTACCAACGCTTACTCGCTGAACTCGACCTTGGCTTCACCCGCTTGCGCAATCGCGTGGTGATGGGTTCGATGCACACCGGCATGGAGGATCGTTTCTGGAATTACCCGAAACTGGCCGAGTATTTCCGTGAGCGCGCGAAAGGCGGCGTCGGCCTGATCGTCACCGGCGGCATCTCGCCAAACCGGCAAGGCTGGCTGCTGCCCTTCGGCGGCACGCTGAACTCGGTGTTCGATCTGCGCAATCACCGCTTGCTGACCGAGGCCGTGCATGCCGAAGGCGGCAAGATCGCGCTGCAGATCCTGCATGCGGGCCGCTATGGGTACCAGCCCTTCGTTGTGTCGGCGTCGGCGCTCAAGTCGCCGATTTCGAAGTTCAAACCGCGCGCGCTCACCGAAGCCGGCATCGCGCGGACCGTGCGCGACTATGCCCGCTGCGCGCGCCTCGCCCAGCGCGCCGGTTACGACGGCATCGAGATCATGGGCAGCGAAGGCTATCTGCTCAACCAGTTCCTGTGCCCGCGCACGAACCGGCGCACCGATCGCTACGGCGGCAGCATCGAGAACCGCATGCGTCTCGCGCGCGAGATTGTCGAGCGCGTGCGCGCGGTGTGCGGCGAACGCTTTATCGTGGTGTACCGGCTCTCGCTGATCGATCTGGTCGAAGGCGGCAACACGTGGGAAGAAACCGTGCAGGTCGCCCAGGCGCTCGAAGCCGCCGGCGTAACGATGTTCAACACGGGAATCGGCTGGCATGAAGCGCGGGTGCCGACCATCGTGACCTCGGTGCCGCGTGCTGCATTCGCTGCGTTGAGCGCGCGGTTGAAGGCCGCGGTCAAGGTGCCGGTGATCGTGTCGAACCGCATCAACACGCCCGAGGTCGCCGAAGAACTGCTCGCTCAGGGAGCGGGCGATCTGGTGTCGATGGCGAGGCCGCTTCTCGCCGACCCCGAGTTCGTGCTGAAGACCGCCGAAGGACGTGCGCATGAAATCAATACCTGTATCGCCTGCAATCAGGCCTGCCTCGATCACACGTTCAAGAACCAGCGTGCAAGTTGCCTCGTGAATCCACGTGCGGGACGCGAGACCGAGCTGGTCTATCGGCCGATCGCAGGCCAGCAGGCCGCGCGCTCGGTGGCGGTAGTCGGCGCGGGCCCGGCGGGACTTTCCGCGGCGACCGTTGCGGCCTCACGCGGGCATCGCGTGACGTTGTTCGATGCGAGCGCAACGATCGGCGGTCAGTTCAATCTCGCGATGCGCGTGCCGGGCAAGGAAGAGTTCAGCGAAACGATCCGCTATTTTCAGAGCCAGTTGGAGCGGCATCGCGTCGATGTGCGCCTCGAGACGCGCGTCGATCCTGCCCTGCTCGCGGCAGGCGCTTACGACGATGTGATCATCGCCACGGGCATCGTGCCGCGGAGCCCGTCGATCGCCGGCATTACCGGGCCTAACGTGCTGTCTTATGTGGACGTGCTGCGTGGTGCGCCGGTGGGACGCCGCGTCGCGGTGATCGGTGCGGGTGGGATCGGCTTCGATGTCAGCGAGTTTTTGCTGCATCGTTCCGGCGATCCTCTGCCCATGCCGCGCGATACATGGCTCGACGAATGGGGTGTCGACCTTGCGGTGCGGGAACGCGGTGGTTTGAAACCGCCGGCGCCGGCGCAGCCGGTCCGCGAGATCTGGTTGCTGCAGCGCAAGGCGGGCAAACTCGGCATGGGGCTCGGCAAGACCTCCGGCTGGGTGCATCGCGCGACGCTGGCCAGAAACGGCGTGAAGATGCTCGGTGGCGTGTCGTATCAGGAGATCAGCGAACGCGGTTTGAAAATTGCGCGTGAAGGTGTCGAAGAATGGCTTGAAGTGGACACGATCGTCGTGTGCGCGGGACAGGAATCGTTGCGAGATCTGCATCCGGGGACGGCCGCGCGAACTGCGGATGGGACAAACGGCGCGAACGACGTCAAAGGCTCAAATGGTGCGAATGGTGGGAGCGGTCCGCGCTATCACGTGATCGGCGGCGCAAAGGTGGCAACCGAACTGGACGCGAAACGCGCGATTCGCGAGGGTGCGGAGGTGGCGGCGGCGCTCTGACCTGGTGGAGAGCGGAGGCGGCCGCGCCGCACCGCCCTCCTTAAGCGAGCCGCTTCTTCCGGTAATCGAACCAGAAAGACAGCCCCACGCTGGCCAGAATCACGATCGTCGCGATGACCGTCGAATGCGTCACCGGCTCACCGAGCAACAACGCGCCGAGCGCCACCGCCACCACCGGATTCACGTACATGCAGCTGCTGGCGATGATCGGACTCGTATGCCGGATCAGAAAGCCGTACGCGACGTAGGCGGTCATCGTCCCGATCAGCATCAGGTAGACGAAGGCCAGCACCGGCAGGAAATGCACTTCCATCATCCGCTCGCCCGACACCCAGGCGACCATCGTCGACATCGCGCCGCCGAGGCCGATTTGTAGCGACGTCGAGAGAAACAGGTCCGACGGCAGCTTCAGCCGTCCGGCCAGATGCGCGCCGCCGGCCCAGAAAAGCGCACCGCACAGGATCGCCAGACTGCCGCCCGCCGATCCCGGCGCGGTGTCGCCATGACTCAGGATCGCGATGCCCACCAGCCCGAGGCCAACCGCGAACCACTCGCCTCTGCCGATCTTGCGCCCAGCCACCGCCGCGATCACCGTTGCGAACAGCGGCACGGTCGCGACCATCACGGCTGCGGTGCCGGTGCCGACGGTGCGCATGCCGTAAGCCAGCATGCCGCTCGACAGGCCAACCAGCATCGTGCCGACAAGGCCGGCATTGCGGATTTCACCCGCGCTCGGCCAGACCGGATTGCGGCGCGCCGCGAAGATGAAAAGCCCTATCCCGGCGAACAGATTGCGCAACCCGGAGAGCAGCAACGGCGGAAACGAACCCAGCGCGACGTGCACGGCGAGATACGTCGAACCCCATACGAGATAGACAACGGCGAGCGCGAGCGCGATCTGTCCATTGCGGGACTGCGGCAAACGGATCGGGAAACCACGCGAAAAACGGCTGGGGAGTTGCGGCGCCATACGTTCAAGCCGCCCATGCCGCTCGAGGTGCTGCGCCCCCGCTGAAGACCCTGTGACGGGATGGCGGACACCGCATCGGCGATGCGGTCTGACGGGCGAGGCTGGCGGACATGTCGGTGGAACGGAAGGACGATAGATGGCCAATGGGGCCACAACGCCGCGGAGATCGATGGAAATCGAGCCACGGCTGACACACGCCAAATGCTGGGCGCGCATCGCATTATGCAGTAAGCGCCCACCGCGTCGCCTGAAAGAATCGTAACTTTTTTGCGTGCTTGCAACAGAAAAGCCGGGGACGTATCCCCGGCTTTCGGCTCACCTGCGACACCGACGCTCAAACTATGCAACCGGCATCGCCAGCAACGCTCAGTTGGCCATGGCGCCCGATGCTTCGTGCTTCATGCCCATCGCGTCGCTGCCCTTTTTCATCTTGTCGTGCTTCATCGTGTTCTTCTTCATGCTGTCCTTCGACATGGTGTCTTTGGACATCGAATCCTTCGACATCGTGTCCTTGGACATTGCATCGTTGGACATTGCGCCGCTTGCCTGCGCGAATGCGGCGCCGCCGCTGGTCAGGAGGGCGACGGCCATTGCTGCGATTGCGAACTTTTTCATGGGATGACTCCGTTTTGTAGTGGATAAACCTGAACCGGCTTTTACCTTGTGCCGGCGTACTTCCGAAGCTTCTGCCGCCCGGGGTCGCGCGTCCGGCATTGCACGCGCCGACCCGCGCGCGTCAGGAGCCTCCGAACCAGTTGTAGCCCTGGTCGACCCAATAGCCGCCGGGATACGTATTGGTGACGAACATCTCGACGATGTGCTTCGGATTCTTGTAGCCGAGCTTGGTCGGCATGCGCAGCTTCATCGGAAAGCCGTATTTCGCGGGCAATCGCTCACCGTCGTATTCGAAGGTCAGGAGCGTTTGCGGATGCAGCGCGGTCGGCATGTCGATGCTTTCGTAGTAGTCGTCGGCGCATTTGAAGCCGACGTACTTCGCGCTCGTGTCCGCGCCGATGCGCCGCAGAAAATCGGCAAACGGCGTGCCGCCCCAACGGCCGATCGCGCTCCACCCTTCCACGCAGATATGCCGCGTGATCTGCTCGGCATGCGGCAGCGCGTACAACTCGGGCAAGGTCCAGGCACGCTGACCGGTGACGAGACCGCTGATCTTCAGCTTGTAGTCGGAGGCGTCGACATCGGGGACGTCGTCGATACCGTAGAACGCGTTGAACGGAAACGGCCGCGTGATTTGCGCTTCCGTGTAGGTCGGCGCGAGTTGCTTCGGATCGAACAATGCGGCTTGCGCGCGGTCGTTCAGATGCGACACGGCCGTCAGGAATGCGCTGACCGAATCGTTGTCGGTAAGCGAGCAACCCGTCAGCATCGACAGGCCGCCGAGCGTCAGAAGCCGCTTGCCGAACAGGCGCCGCGAAGGCATCGCGAGTTCGCGCCGGGCGTCGATCAGGATCGATTCGCGGTCGAGCGCGGAAGCAGGATTTCGATCGGGTTTTGTATCGGGCTTAGTCATGATTCGATGTCCTTACGCTTTGCGTATCCGTGTATCAATGGCTTAACGTCCGCGCAGCATCGCCAGCAGCGAGCGCGGCACGAGGGCCACCATCGCCAGATGCACGGCAATAAACGCAGCCATTAGCGACATGGCGCAGAAGTGGACGATGCGTGCGTTGTCGTAGCCGCCCATCAACTCGCGCAGCAGCGGAAACTGCACCGACTTCCAGATCGCGAGGCCCGAGAGCACCAGCAAGATCAGATCGCAGACGACAAACAGATAAGCGAATTTCTGCACAGCGTTGTAGACGCGCAGATCGGCGTGCGAGAGCTTGCCGGTCAGCGCAGCGATGAAGTCGTGCAGCACGGCGCGCGGCGAGACCGGCAGGAACTTGCGCACGAAGCGCCCGCTGGCCAGATTCAGCGCGAGATACAGCAGACCGTTGAAGACCAGCAGCCACATCGCCGCGAAGTGCCATTGCAGCGCACCGCCGAGCCAGCCGCCGAGCGTGATTGCCGGCGGAAACGTGAAGCCTTTGAAGATCGGCGAGGCGTCATAGATGCGCCAGCCGGACAACATCATCAGAACGGCCGCGAGTGCGTTGAGCCAATGCGTGACGCGCACCCACACCGGATGAATCGTGCCGCTCTTCGGCATGGTGGGCGGAGCGGTTTTGCTAAGAGCATGAGGCGTGGCCATGAGAATCTCCGATAAAACGGGGGAGCACTGCGGGTCGTCGCGCGATCAATTGCAGGCGGCGAGCTCGCCCACTTGCAGCACATCGCCGGTCGCAGCGTTTTCGACGAAGGCGACGACGCCGAAGTGGTCCGCCGGAGCATTCGCGTCGGCATCGTCGATACGGATATCGCGGCGGATTTGTGCATTACCGGCAACCAGCGGCACGGGGCCGATCCATTGCCGCACGACACGTTCGTGATGCAGTGTTGCGCCGCTGTTTTCCCCGGCCCTTACCTGCGAGTTCAACGCGTTCTGGTAGACCGCGACGTAGGCATTCATTGGGCCCGAGGTGTCTGCCGCCTTGCTGGTGAATCGCGCATCGACATTGAAGGCGCCCTTCGCCTGGGGTTTCAGTTCAAGCGCCACGTTCGCCTGCGCCGGTTCGGCGACGACCTGGCCGATGCGGCTCTGGAAACTGTCGCGTTGCGACCAGCTGCGTAGTTCGCGGCCCGATACGAATATCTCGGGCGTGTAGATGGTGTGGCCGCCGGCGAGGTCAGTGAGCGTCTGCTGACGCTCGGTAAAGCGATGTTGCGAGAAGCGGTCGGTCCAGCCGAGGCTATTCCAGTAGTCCACATGCAACGCCAGCGGCACGATGCTTTGGCTTGCACCACTGTTTTTCCACTGGCTCAGCCAGTTGTCGGCGGGCGGGCAGCTGTTGCAGCCTTCGCTGCTGTAGAGCTCCACCAGTGCAACGCGGTGGGATGGGCTGTGCGACGCACATACGGCGCCGGCCGCGCTCGCAAGGCCGCTGGCGAAGAGGGTTGTCAGCGCTACGGCTAGCGCGATTGCGCGAGTGACATACCGATTGTCTCGGCGGGTTCGTGCGGTTTGCATGGCGTGCTCCATCAGGATCTGCACGTTTGTCGAACCACGAGACCGCTTATGACAGCCGACTCTGAATTTTTATTTATGTCCGGGTTGTTCGCCTACGGTCAAGACCGTTCCTTGCTGTTTATCCCCGCGGGGCGGGGTGTGTCTGTACGCTTGCGGGCGAACCGCCTCAAAGCGCCCCGCGGAGGGGCCTCAGTCGTAACTCACGACAACCGTCACCCGGGTGTCCTGCCCGGCATTCTTCGGTGCAAGCGACAATACCCCACCGTCGCGGCCAACGCGGTAGTGCCCGTCACTGGCCGCGCGAAACAGACGTCCACTGCTGTCGACAAAACGCTCAGCCAGAGCATCACCATTACGCGTCGTCGGGCCGCTGTTCACCTGAAGCGCGACGTCGGCGCCCGTCGCCACGCCCGGCGCGGCGCTAAAGGTCAGCGTGACCGCTGAACCCGATTGCTCGAGCCGCGCACCTCTGGCATCGACACGTGCTCCGGCCGGCGCCACCGAAATCGCCAGCTGCGGCGCCATGATCGCGCCCGAAAAACTGATCGTTCCACCATTCGCGGCTACCGCCGGCATTGGCGCTGAAGCCAGCGCAACCAGGGTTGCCGTCCCCGCGACCGCACTGAGCCCCCCAAACCGCCCCATTCCCGTTTTCATCAGCACATCTCCTCAAGCCGTCTCAAACCGCATCGCGCCATTGACGCGCTGCCCGCCGCCGGTCACTCGGCTGGGCAACGGCCGCCCCTACAGGAGGATTAACGGCAGCGCGACGACGGCCTTGAACGACCACGTGCGATATAGACGCGCCGCACTACGTGCACGCGGCACCTTCCGGCGGCAATTAAAGAGACGCCGCGCCCGTGCTAACATTCACCTTTCGATCGCGTCAATCAAGCTTCCCTTCCGACGCTCCCCAATACTTTTCGCACTCTGCCGGTTATCCCAATGCGCGTTCCGTTCTCCCGAGCCCTCACCCGCTTGCGCCCCCGTCGCGCAACCGGTTGCGCGCGCGTGGACATCGCGACGCCACACGCCGGCCAGCCGTCCCGAACGCTCCCGCTTCCCGCCGCCCGGCGCCCGATCTGACGCAGTTCCCCTCCAATGCCGGGGCCGCGTCGTCGGGCTCCGGGCTGATCTCATCCGTACGCAATTCCTTTATATGCAGATCAATTGGAGAACCCGTCATGAAAAAGACGAAAACCTGTTACCTCACCGAACTCGACGTCGCCCGTCTTGAAAAGCACGCGGCCGCGCCCGGCGCCGACGCCAAATTGCAAGACATGCTCGACGACGTTCTCGAACGCGCCGTAATCGTAGAATCGCGCGACATCCCCGCGAACATCGTCACGATGAATTCGCAAGCCACGCTGGTCGATGAAACCAGCGGCGAGCAGATGACCTGGACGGTCGTCTATCCGCCCAACGCGGACTTCGCGCACGGCCGCCTGAACGTGTTTTCGCCGGTCGGTCTTGCGCTGCTCGGCGCGAAACGCGGCGAACGCATTCGCTTCACGCCGCCGAGCGGCACGGAGAAGGTGCTGAAGCTCGAAAAGATCCTGTTTCAGCCCGAAGCCGCCGACGATTTCACGCTGTAAGCCCAAGCCATTCGCGACGCAGAACGCTGCGCCGCACCATCCCCGGCAGCCCTATCACAATAAGAATAGTGCGTGGCTGACCGGCGTTATCTCCGACATCTGACTTTTTCAAGACGGGTTGCCAAGCAAGGCCCGGGCGGTGTATTGTGTGCGCTGCTAACGCGGGGGTCCTGCGTAGCGCGGAGGTTGGAGGTCCGTGTTGCGTGGGTGAGAAATACCCTTTGAACCTGATCTGGATAATGCCAGCGCAGGGAAGCGTACGGATTTCGCACCTGGTCTACCGTTTCATCTCTCGCGAATTCCGACAACTTCCGTCTCGTCTCCTGCTTAGCGGCCCCACATTGCTATGCGTCATAGGAGATATGCATGAACGCCAATCCGAAGTTCCTTTCCGCCGACGCCCACGTCGATGCCGCCGCTCTCGCGCCGCTGCCGAATTCCCGCAAGGTCTACGTGACCGGCTCGCGACCCGATATCCGCGTGCCGATGCGCGAAGTTTCC
The DNA here is from genome assembly GCF_046026675.1 of Paraburkholderia sediminicola. GTDB lineage: Bacteria > Pseudomonadota > Gammaproteobacteria > Burkholderiales > Burkholderiaceae > Paraburkholderia > Paraburkholderia sediminicola_F. The sequence continues at coordinate 3,028,741 of NZ_JAQQEY010000001.1, forward strand.
CAGGCGGATACGCCGGATAGCTTCGGCGGCGAGAAGAATCCGCCGGTCTTTATCTACGATACGTCGGGCCCCTACTCCGATCCTGAAGCCAAAATCGACATCCGCGCAGGCCTGCCCGCGCTGCGTCAAGCCTGGATCGAAGAGCGCGGCGATACCGAAGCGCTGACGGGCCTCTCGAGCGACTTCAGCCGCGAACGCGCCGCCGATACCGCGACCGCCGAGCTGCGCTTCCAGGGCCTGCACCGCACGCCGCGCCGCGCAGTCGCCGGCAAGAACGTCTCGCAGATGCACTACGCGCGTAAAGGCATCATCACGCCGGAAATGGAATACATCGCGATTCGCGAGAACCAGCAGCGCGCCGAGTATCTGGAAAGCCTGAAGACGAGCGGTCCGAACGGCGAAAAGCTCGCCGCGATGATGGGCCGTCAGCATCCGGGCCAGGCATTCGGTGCGAGCGCATTCGGTCCCGACGGCCTGAAGGAAATCACCGCGGAATTCGTGCGCGAAGAAGTCGCCCGCGGCCGCGCGATCATCCCGAACAACATCAACCACCCGGAAAGCGAGCCAATGATCATCGGCCGCAACTTCCTCGTGAAGGTGAATGCGAACATCGGCAACTCGGCCGTGACCTCGTCCATCGGCGAAGAAGTCGACAAGATGACCTGGGCGATCCGCTGGGGCGGTGACACGGTGATGGATCTCTCTACCGGCAAGCACATCCACGAAACGCGCGAATGGATCATCCGCAATAGCCCGGTACCGATCGGCACGGTGCCGATCTATCAGGCTTTGGAGAAGGTCAACGGCAAGGCCGAAGACCTGACGTGGGAAATCTTCCGCGACACGCTGATCGAACAGGCCGAGCAAGGCGTCGACTACTTCACGATTCACGCGGGCGTGCGTCTGCAATACGTGCCGCTGACGGCCAAGCGCATGACCGGTATCGTCTCGCGCGGCGGCTCGATCATGGCGAAGTGGTGCCTCGCTCACCACAAGGAAAGCTTCCTGTATGAGCACTTCGAAGACATCTGCGAAATCATGAAGGCGTACGACGTAGCCTTCTCGCTCGGCGACGGCCTGCGTCCCGGCTCGATCTACGATGCGAACGACGAAGCGCAACTCGGCGAACTGAAAACGCTCGGCGAACTCACGCAGATCGCGTGGAAGCATGACGTGCAAACGATGATCGAAGGCCCCGGCCACGTGCCGATGCAGTTGATCAAGGAAAACATGGACCTGCAGCTGGAATGGTGTGACGAAGCACCGTTCTACACGCTGGGACCGTTGACGACCGACATCGCGCCGGGCTACGACCACATCACGTCGGGCATTGGCGCGGCGATGATCGGCTGGTTTGGCACGGCAATGCTCTGCTACGTCACGCCGAAGGAACACCTTGGGCTGCCGAACAAGGACGACGTCAAGACCGGCATCATCACGTACAAGCTCGCCGCACACGCCGCCGATCTGGCGAAGGGCCATCCGGGCGCTCAGGTGCGTGACAACGCCTTGTCGAAGGCGCGTTTCGAATTCCGTTGGGAAGACCAGTTCAATCTCGGTCTCGACCCGGACAAGGCACGCGAATTCCACGACGAAACCCTGCCGAAGGATTCGGCCAAAGTCGCGCACTTCTGTTCGATGTGCGGCCCGCACTTCTGCTCGATGAAGATCACCCAGGATGTGCGCGAATTCGCAGCCCAACAAGGCATCTCCGACGACGACGCGCTGAAGAAAGGCATGGAAGTGAAGTCGATCGAGTTCATGAAGAAAGGCGCTGAGATCTATCAGCGGCAGTAAGGTTGGGATCGCGGGCGCACTAGCGCGCGCCCGCCATTCGAATCTTCTGCGTCACGGTATTGCAGTACCAAAGCCCGCCACTGGCGGGCTTTTGTGTTTCTGCGCAGGCGGGCACATCGCATGCTGACAGAAGGGAAACATTTGATTACGAAACCGACACTTTGCTGACAAGCCCACACATCCGGATACGGGCTGCGGCGATAAGATCAAATGTAAGGACGGGGCGATTTGTCCACTTTCACGAAGCATTGTCCAGACACACTGAATGGAGTCAGCATCATGAAATCGATTCGTCAACTCAGTACGTTCGCTGCGATCGTCGCGGTTGTCGCAAGTCTTTCCGCGTGTGACAACATGACCACGCGGCAACGCGATACGGTGATCGGCGCGGGTGTGGGCGGCGCAGCAGGCGGGCTGATCGGCGGCAATGCACTGTCGACGATTGGCGGTGCGGCAGCGGGCGGCATCATCGGTAATCAGGTCGGCAAGTAAGGGCGAATAAGCGCAAACAAGCGCTGGCGACGCGTTCAAGGGCATCCCGCGCCGAACTTCAACCGTATCAACATCGAGCAACGAACTTGCCCGCACCGACGAGTGTGTGGGCACACAGCGTACGCGACCTGCGCCATGCCGGGTGCTTCGCGAAATGCTTTGCAATGACGTGAAATACGCCGTTACGGTTTTGCAATCCTGTCGGCGCTGCGGCGGCGTAAGCTCAAGCCACTACGCCCCGGATGGCGGCGTCCGATGTAAACAGGAGCACGTCATGAAGTCCCCCGTCATCAAGTCTCTTCGCGCAATCAGCCAGCGGCTGCCGCGCGGCTTGCCCCGTTTTTCCCAAACTGGCATCGCGCTGGCCGGCGTGACCTGTGTGCTGACGCTGTCCGGCTGCTACTACCCGTACGGCTACTATCCAGGCTACTACCCGTATTACGCTTACGGCACTGTTCCAGCCAATGGCGTTCAGCAGGAAGTCCCCATCGGGACGGCCGGCGATTCGGCCACTTCGCAGCAGCAGGCGCAGGCTCAGGCGGCGCAGCAGGCGCGAGCCAATTCGCAATCCCAGCCGGCCACCTACGCAGTCGCTCAGCCGCCGCCCGTGTATGTTGCTCCCGCTTATCCCGCCTACTATCCGCCGCCGGTCTACCCGGCCTATCCGGCTTATTACGGCTATCCGGGCTGGTATGGCCCGTCGGTTTCGATCGGCTTCGGTTTCGGCGGCTATTGGGGAGGCCACGGTGGGTGGGGCGGCCACGGTCACTGGCACTGAATCGCGCAGCCGGATTCCGCTGATCTGCTTTGACCGTCCCGTACCCGCAACTTTCGAGGCACGGGATGAACCCATGCCTCACGACGTCGTGCGCACCCCGTTACCTGAAAGTCGGCATGGCAACCGCCAGCACGCGCCATGCCGCGCCGACGGACCTCACGCGCATCATGCCTTGCCGATCCCGACACGCAAGACCCGGCGCCCCTTTCTCTCCTTCGCCCGTACTTTCCCTTCTTGACGCGCTCCAACCGGGCCCTATGCTTGGGAAAGCCACACGCAGTACCTGTTTAAATAAGCGACCCGGCACGTCTTCGACGCGCCGCCGGCGCCCATCCGTCCTGCCCGAGCGACGCGCCCCGTAGTGCGTAGTCCCGCGTCGAATCGAACAACAACGAAGGAGACGTGATGTTTCACCAACTACTCACACCCGTCGGCAATTCGCTACCGCTCTCATTCCTCGTCGCCGCCTTGCCGATCATTGTCGTGTTGCTGTTGCTCGGCTGGGCGCGCCGGCCCGCCTGGCAGGCGTCGCTCGCGGGCCTGATCGTCGGGCTGATCGTGGCGATTTTCGTCTGGCAGTTTCCAATAGGGCTCGCGGCCGCTTCAGTAGCCAACGGTGCCGTGTTCGCCTGCTGGCCGGTGATGTGGATCGTGTTCACCGCGATCCTGCTCTACAACATCTCGCAGCGCTCGGGCCGCTTCGCCGCCTTCCGCATGTGGATGATCGATAACCTGCCGAACGACCGCCGTGTCGTGCTGGTGGTGATCGGCTTCTCGTTCGGCGCGCTGCTCGAAGGGATTTCCGGCTTCGGCACGCCAGTCGCAATCACCAGTTCGTTGCTGATCCTGCTCGGTTTTCCCACCCTCGAAGCGCTCACCTTCACGCTCATCTTCAATACCGCGCCGGTTGCCTTCGGCGCGCTCGGCGTGCCGATCACGGTGCTCGGCGCGGTCACGCATCTGCCGGCCGATTCGCTCGCCAAGATGGTCGGCCGCCAGTTGCCGTTCTTCGCCTTCCTGCTGCCGTTCTATGTGATCGGCGTCTATGCGGGCTTTCGTAACATGCTGCGCGTGTGGCCGGTTCTGCTGGTGTCGGGTGCAAGCTTTGCGCTGACCCAGTTCGTCGCGTCGAACTACGTGAACTACAGCCTGACCGACGTGTTGTCGTCGATGGTGTCGCTGATTCTCACCATCGCGTTCCTGCGCGTCTGGAAGCCCGCCGCCGATCCGAAGTTCGCGATCAACATCGATCGTGTAGGCGAGGTGCGCGGCAAGATCGGCGGCGGCCAGGGCTGGTATCCGTGGATCATCGTCTCGGCGGTGGTGATCGTCTGGACCGTCGCCAAAATCTTCCTGATCGGCGACGTCAAGCTACCGTGGCCGGGCCTCGACAAAGCTGTGTTCATCACGCTGTACAACACGCCGTACGGCGCGGTGTGGGACTTCCAGCCGCTCGCGACCGGCACGGCGATTCTGGTGGCCGCCATCATCACGACGTTCGTGACGGGTCTGAGCGCGCGCGAATTCGGCAAGGCCATTGCCGACACGTGGGTCCAGACACGCATCGCCATTCTGACGGTGGCGACCATCGTCGCCCTTGCCTATCTGATGAACTACTCCGGGCTCACCTACACGCTCGGGCTTGGCGCCGCGTCGGTCGGACCGTTCTTTCCGCTGGTGTCGGCCTTCCTCGGCTGGGTTGCGGTGTTCCTGTCCGGCAGCGACACCTCGGGCAATGCGCTGTTTGGCAACCTGCAGGTGGTGGCGGCCAATCAGCTTAATCTGAACCCGATCCTGATGGCCGCGACCAATTCGTCGGGCGGCGTGATGGGCAAGATGATCTCGCCGCAAAACATCTCGACCGGCGTGGCGACGACCGACCTCAAGGGCAAGGAAGGTGTCGTGTTCGCCAAGACCTTCAAGCATTCGATCCTGCTGACGGTGATCCTCGGCGTACTGGTCTGGCTGCAGCAGAATTTCCTGCAGTGGATGATTCCGCATTGAGGCGCGCCTGGCCCATCGACGCAACTGTTCGCACCTGCTGATTCCTTGAAACGGCAGCTTGCACGATGGGCCAGGATCACTGGTGCGTTGCCGCAATATAATTCACGCTCCACAGGCGCCCGCCCCGTCGGGCTTGGAATCGTGTCCTCACCACGCTAATCTCATCGTATTTTTTCTCACATTAGCGTGAAAATTGCTCGTTTTGCAGCCGGCTCGACTGCGCATACGATAACGATTATCAGACGTCCCCATCCCCCGAATCTTGCCGTTTCATTCCAGCCTGAAACGTTTCGCGCGATCGCGCTGCTACGATGCGCAGGCGTCTCGACTCAACCGCGCGCGGCGCCACGACAATGAATGCCAAAAACCTGCTGCAACTGCTGATCCTGGCCGCCCTGTGGGGCGCCTCATTTCTGTTTATCCGCGTCGGCGTGACCGACTTCGGCGTCGCGCCGTTGATGGCGTTGCGCGTAGGCATCGGCGCGGCCTTTCTCGCCGTCGTCCTGATTGCGCGGCGGCCGCTGCGTGAGTCCGCGACGATCCTGCGCACACGCGCTTTTCCATTGCTGGTGGTCGGCATCCTGAATTCGGCGGCGCCGTTCTGCCTGTTCGCGTATGCCGAGCTGACGCTGTCGGCGGGCGTGACGTCCGTGATCAATGCGACCACGCCGCTGTGGGGCGCGCTCGTCGGCTTCCTGTGGCTGCGTGATCGCCTGAGCGCGCTACGCACGCTCGGTCTCGTGATCGGCTTTCTCGGCGTCCTGATGCTGGTGTGGGATCAGATCGCCGCACCGAACGGCTCGGCGGCCACACCGGAGACCACCGCGCTCGCGGCGGCCGCCGCGCTCGCCGCCACGCTGCTTTACGGCATCGCCGCCAATTACACGAAGCGTCACCTGACCGGCGTCGACGCATTGACCGTCGCGACCGGCACGATGACCGGCGCCACCATTGTGCTGCTGCCGCTCGCCGTGATCTACTGGCCGGCCGCGCCGATCTCGCTGCACGCGTGGGGCGCGGTCATCGCACTTGGAATCGCGTGTACCGGCGTCGCGTACATGCTGTTTTTCCATCTGATCGCAGTGGCCGGGCCGGCACGCGCGATTACGGTGACTTTCGTGATTCCGATCTTCGGCATTCTGTGGGGTGCCTTGTTTCTTGGCGAAACCGTGTCGCCGGGCATGCTGGAAGGCTGTGGCGTGATTCTCGTCGGCACCGCGCTTGCCACCGGCGTGGTCAAACGTCTGCCGTGGGTCGGGCCGCGCCGCGCCGACACCTGAAAGCCGTCGCACACGATACGTTCGGCGCGATCCGCTTCCCGCCTCCGCGAGGCCGCGCCAACATAGAAACACCGCCTCACGCGACGCCTTCAAGGTCGCCGCCTCCCCGTCTCGCACCGCTCGCCGCATCAGCGGCCTGGCAACCCATTCCGGGCACCCAAAAAAATAGCCCGCACTCCGTTGGAGTGCGGGCGAAACCGTCGCCCTACGAGGATAGGCGACGGGGCCACCGAGGCCGCGCGCCGTGCGCGCAGGCCATCATCGGGCTAAGCACCGGTTCGTTCGCCGGTGCTGAAAGGGTCTGGGAATCGCCGGTTGGACACTCGCCGCAAACTCACGTCGGATGTTACGAATCCGGCCCCATGAGTCTTTAAAAGCAGCTTGCGTGCCAGTTATAGCGATTTACAAGAAATTGTTCGCAAATCATTGATTTTTATTACATTATTTTGCGAAGAAGGGATATTGGCAGAGTCTGCGGAAGGGCCTTCGCGAGTTACGTCACCGGGGTAACGTCACGTTACATGCGGCCGCACAGGGGCGGCCGCGCGAACTCGCTTCATGCGTTTGAAGCGAGTCGACCATCACCGCATCGGCCATTTCGTGCGTTGCGCGGCCGTATGCCGGACCCGCAAGCCCGTTGGCCGATGCGTCTCGCGCCGCTCCAGGGCCGCCCCGCAGACAAGCGCCAGGACGAGCAAGCTCGCCGCCCACATCCAGTAAGGAATCACGTCGAACATGGCCATCTCCCCGTTAAGCGTCGCCGGTTCATACCGGTGTTTCAGACGGAAAGCAAAACACGTGCACGCCGCGATGGCGGTCTACGGCTTACGGCGCCGGCGATAAACTGCAGACATAAAAAAAAACCCGCCCGGAATTGCCTTCCGGGCGGGTTTTCAGACAGAGTTCGCTGCTTGCTATACCTTCGTTCAGTGCAACTGGTCGACCATCAGACCCATGATCTGCTTGGCCTGCGGGCTCTGATCGATACCCCCCTTGTCGTCGACCACCGCCACGCGGGTCTGGTCAGGCGTCACCGCGCGCACGTTCACGAGATACTGCTTGGCGACCTTTTCCTTCTTGCCGTGGAACACCTGGCTCCAGAAGCCCTGCTCCGCCGATGTCAGATCCTTCGGATCGACGTAGCGCACGAAGTACAGTCCGCGGCTCGCGTCGCGATCGTCGACCGTGAAGTTGCTGCGATCGAGCGCGAGGCCCACACGCAGCCACGCACGGTCATACGGCTCGCTGAGCGTCAGCTCGGTGGACGAGAACTGTGCCGCCGTGGTGTTCGCCGGGTCATCCGGCATAGGCTGTTGCGCCGACAACGCCACATTTTGCGCCGCCGTGGCCGCAGCCGCCGATTTCGCACCCGCCGTAGCCGCGTTCGGTGCCGTTTGCGCCCCTGCCGGCGTGAGCTGGGCGCTTTGCGTAGTGCGCGAATCGGCCAGCGCCAGCGCTGCCATCAACCGCTTCAGATATTCCTGTTCAAGGCCCGGATCGTTCGGCTTGGCTTCCCACTTGGTCGACTCGTTGTTCGTGCCGCTGACCGCCTCGCGCATGCCCTTCTGGCTGATGAACACGTAAGTGCCGCCGTTCGGCGCCGTTTCGAGACGCGTGCGGTACTTGTTGCGTTCAGAACTCACATAGCTGTTGCCCATTGCCTTGGACAGCGTGTCGCGGATCAACCCCTCGTTGATCGAAGCGTGCGTTTCATTCCAGTCCGTTTCCATCACGCCCTTGTCGCGCTGGTCGACCACCAGCAGGAAGCCCTGTTCCTGCCAGAAACGGCGAATTGGCGCCCAAGTCTGTTCGGGCGCCTTGTTGTCGATCACAAGCCAGCTTTCCGTGCCGTCACGCTGGATATGCATGCCGGTTACCTGCGGCACCACCGTCAGGGTGTTGCCGGCCGGCGCTTGCGCCTGGACCTGCTTGAGCGTGGACAGCGAGGTTTCGCCGCCTTGCGGGGGCAACGAACGCTGATCGGCCGTCTCATCGATCATGTTCGGCGGTACGGCAAGTGACGCTTGCTTCGATTTCGAGTCGCTTTTGTAGTCGATTTTGGTCGGCGACGAGGTGCCGCAGCCGGCGACCAGACCGCCTGCCATCAGCATTACTGCAAACCGCTTGGTAAGACGAAGATCAGTCATGTTCGGGGAATCCTTCCGCTACGCCACGGCAAGTTTCCGTGGATCAACCCAACATTTTACCGATCCCGGCGAGTCATGTGCAAAAACCCGGCTTTGCCCGTGAATTGAGCAGCGCGCGGACGGCAAATCCCGGGTTGCGTCGAAGGGTCTGGATACCGATGAATCGCTGCGCAGCGCGCCCCTCCCATCGCGGGAAAAGCGCCCCGCTTCACGGCGGCGATCATGTCCTTTCGCAGCAAATTTAACAGTTCACAACACTTCTCAACCGCCCGTAGGACATGACCTACTTCACTGTCAGACCATTGTTTTAAAAGATACTTTTCGCCCCCGCCACACGCTATTTTCAAGATTGGCTGAAGCGCCGTGCGCCGCTCCTGACAACGATCAGGAAACCTGAGTGTTATCTTGAATTGAACATCTCAATAAAAAATTAGCGCTTCGGATTTTCCAATAACGAGACAAGTTGCCATGCCAAATTTCTCTTTCTTCCCAGCCTTCGCCCTCCCGGCAATGGTGGCCGCCCTGCTGTGCGTCAGTGCCGACGCGCATGCCGAATTGGGCGGCATGATGCCCAGCCAGGCAAATTCGACGACCGCGGCGCCCCAAACCCTGCTGAACGGCGCCTTGCGTCTGCGCACGCTGACCGACGCAGGCAACACCACCATCAATGAGTACGCAACGAATACCGGGCAGATCATCGCTTACACGTGGCAAGGGCCGACCATGCCGGACCTGCGCGCACTGCTGGGAGGGTACGCCGACTCCTACAGGGCGGGCGCCGCCGCATCGGCGCCGGACGGCAATCTGCACGCCTCGCGGGTTGTCAGGCCGGACGTGGTCGTTGAATCGGGTGGTCCGATGCGCGGCTATGTCGGTCGCGCGTGGCTGCCGGAGGCGCTGCCCGCCGGCGTCACCTCCGACGACCTCCGCTGACGCGGGCAAGGCAGCAATAGACCGCTCCGCAAACTCCCCCGCCACGCCATGAATACCTCTTCTCGTCTCCGCGCCCTGCTCCTGACTTGCGCCGTGCTCGCTGGTTGCGGTGGCGGCGGTGGAAGCAGTACGCCGGCTGCCTCCACCCAGGCAGGCTCGACAAGCCCGGCCAGCAGTCCGAACGCCGCGCGCGCGCCGTCCGGAACCGCTGGCGCCAGCGTGACTAACTCTGTGCCGCAGTCGAACACGCCGAATGTCCAGCCGATCACGGTCAGCGCCGCGCCAGGCCTGACGCGCAACATGCTGACCACTAGCGTTACCGTCTGCCAGCCCGGCACCAGCAACTGCGCGACGATCGACAATATTCAGGTCGACACCGGCTCGCAGGGCTTGCGGATTCTCGCCTCGGCGCTGCCGGCCAGCCTTGCGCTGGCTGCCGTGGCCTCGGGCAGCGGCGTCACGGGCGAGTGCGCGGTATTCGGCGGAGGTTATGCGTGGGGCGTGGTGCGCGGCGCGGACGTGCGCATGGCCGGCCAACTCGCCGCCTCCATTTCAATTCAGCTAATCGCCGACCCCGCGCTGCCCAACGTGCCCACCGATTGCGCAGGCTCCGGCCCCGCGATGCTGACCGTCGCAAGCCTGCGCGCCAACGGCATTCTCGGCGTCGGCCTGTTCTCGGCCGATTGCGGCAGTGGCTGCGTCAATTCGGCGCTACCTCGCTGGTATTACAGCTGCGACGCCAGCGGCGCCTGCCTCGCGGGCACGCAAGCGCTCGCCAGGCAGGTGACCAATCCAGTCAGCCGCTTCGCGCTCGACAACAACGGCGTAGTGATCGACCTGCCGGCAATCACCGACGCGGGGGCGCTCAGTGTGTCAGGCTCCTTGATATTCGGCATCGGCACTCAGGCGAATAACACGCTGGGCGGTGCAACCATCTTCAGGGCCAACACGCAGACGGGCTATGTGCGCACGACCAGCGCCGGCCAGACTTACGGGCAGAGCTACCTCGACAGTGGCTCGAACGGCCTGTTCTTCAACAATAGCCAATTGCCCCGATGCGGTTACTGGTACTGCCCGAGTTCCACGCAAACAGCGAGCGCCTCGATCTCCGGCACGGATGGCGTGTCGAGCACGGTGTCATTTTCGATCGGTAATTCGAGCGCACTGTTTGGCTCGTCGAATAACGCCTTCGACAACCTGGCCGGCATTGCCAGCAACAGCTTCGGCTGGGGCCTGCCCTTCTTCTTCGGACGACGCGTCTATACGGCGATCGCCTCGAGCGAGACGTCGGCCGGGCCGGGTCCGTATTACGCGTTCTGAGTGCTCGATGTCGGGACCCACCTCGCACAGACAACCGCGTTGGGCGGATTCGACTAAGTGCCCCGGCAGACTTGGCGTATCGAGCGCCAAGCTCCCGCGTCAAACAGAAAAATCCTACAGGCCAATCGGATTTACCTGCGCGGAAAATTCCCAAATTCTCATCCCCCGCTTATTTGATACGCCCTGACAGCAATAATCGTCGTTTCCGGCTAGCGTCTCCTCGATATCGTTAGCTCTGCATACTCCAATAATAGTGAAACGATGGAAGTCACCTTTTCGCTCGACGATTTCGAACAACTCGTCTACACGCGGCAGCATACGCAGGCCTCGCTTCAGCTCATCGCGGCACTCGCACTCCTCCAGCAAACACGCGGCGAGTTGAACGCGAGCTTCAAAGCATCGGGAATGATCGACCTGTCTCCCAATGAGCAGCGCCAGCGTTTCTGCACACGTCTGACAAGCGCGGCGTCTACGTTGTTCGCCGACGAGGATTTCCGGCCGCCCACCGCGTGCGTCAGATTGTTTTTCACGCTGCATGAATGGATCGGCACGCTGTTCTCGGCCACAGCGTTTGGCAACGCGGACCACGTCATCCGTCATCTGAATCCTCGCGGCGCGGCGGACACGCAGTTTCTGCCGGGAGACAGCTTCATCGAGAAGCTTTGCGTGCTCTATTCGACCGAATCCGAACTGGAACTCGACTTCGCCGCGCTCTGGGCGTACGACAAAACTATCGCGGCCTGTCTCGCCCTCGCTCTGCTGGCACCGGTCTTCAACGGCTCGCCAAGCGCGCATATCAAGCGCGAGGCGCTGCTGGCGTGGCTGCCCGGCAAGCTGGAACTCATCGACGATCTCGACGATCTGCCATCGGCCGTGCTGCACAACGCCTATATGTTCTGCAGCTATGCCGATACGCCGCGGCGGCATGCGATCAAGCAGGACATCAATGTGCTGGTGCGTCGCAAGCTGGAACAACTTGGCCTGACCGACCTGCCCGCGCCAAAGCGCACGCCTGCCAGAGGCAAACCGCGGCGCGGCAAGAAGCCGCTGATGGTGGTGGTGCTGGAGTGGTTCAGCGGCGCCCATTCGATCTACCGCACGCACTCGCGCACCCTCGAAGCCGCTCGCGAACATTTCGAGGTGGTGGGTTTCGGCTTCGGCTATGCCGTCGACGAGGTCGGGCGGGACATCTTCGACCGCTTCATCGAACTAGAGCAGCCTGACTACGTCGGTGAATGCCTAAAAACGATTCGCGACTTCGCCGAGGCCGAGCAGCCGGACGTGTTGTACATGCCGAGCGTCGGCATGTTCGTGCTAACGGTGTTCATGTCCAATCTACGCATCGCGCCGTTGCAGATCGCGGCGCTTGGCCATCCCGCCACCACGCATTCAGACAAGATCGACTACATCAGCGTCGAGGAAGATTATGTCGGCGACCCGGCCTGCTTCAGCGAACGTCTGATGAAGCTGCCAAAAGACGGGCAACCGTACCGCCCGTCCGTCGCGTTGCCGGACATCGTCGCGCAGATTCCTCCGCGGCGCGAGACGCTGCAGATCGTCATCACCGCCAGCGCGATGAAACTCAATCCCGGATTTCTCGACGCGTGCCGCGAGATCGGCGCGCGCACGGTGACGTCCGTTGAGTTTCACTTCATGACCGGCGTGCCGTCGGGTCTGCCGTTTGACCGGCTGCGCGACGCCATCGTGCGTGCGGTGCCGGGCGCTGTCGTGCACGACTTTCACGACTACGCCGCATATCTGGCGCGCGTCAACCAGTCCGATCTATTCCTGAGCCCGTTTCCGTTCGGCAACACCAACGGTATCGTCGATGCATTGACGTTCGGCTTGCCAGGTGTGTGCAAACGCGGGCCGGAAGTGTTCGAGCGGATCGATGGCGCGCTGTTCGAGCGCGTGGGCATGCCCTCGTGGACCACCACGGACAGCGTCGAGACGTATGTCGCTGCGGCCGTGCGCATGATCCACCAGCACGACGAGCGCGCGGCGCTGCGCCAATGCCTGATCGATACGCAGGCAGTGCAACGTTGCTTCGAAGGGCGGCCGCGGGCGTTCGGCGAAAGCGTGCTGAAACTGATGCGCGAAAACAAAAGCCGCCTCGCGGACGGGGCGGCTTGAGGTTTGTGACTCGCGGTTTGTGGTTTGCGGTTGAGCAGGCGCTAGCGAAAGCTGCCGGCGCCCGTTGCGAGCAAGCCTTTACTCGGCGACTTCGCTCGCAGCAGCAGGGGCCGGCGTGGCGAGCTTTGCCGGCGCCAACCAGCTGAATACGCTCAGCGCGGAGCCGTGGAACGTGCACTCGGCGGCCGCTGCCGTATTGATCTTCTTCGGCTTGGCCGATTTAAGCGAAGCTGCGTCAACCCCCGAGGCAGCGATGCTCGCCGAAGCGGCCATTGCTCCTGAAGCCGCGCCAGCCGTAACGTCTGAGACAGCCGCAGCGGCCGAAGCCGAGGAAGCCCCCTGTGCCACGGACACCGCGGACGCGGCGCGCACGCCCGAAGCCGCACGAGGCGCATTCGCCAGTTTCGCGGCGGAAGCCGCCGCGGATGCCGCCGAGGCGGCCGCAACCTCCGAAGCCGTCATCACATGCTCGATCGATCCTTCGACGACCACCCGCGAGCCGTCGATAGCGGTGCCCGTATGAGCGATCTTCAGCGTATCCGGCGACGACGTTTCAGCCAGCTTGCTTCGCATCAACTGCTCGCATGCATCCGAGTTCTTGTAGACGGCCGTGCAGGCCGCCAGCAGCGCTGCAGCAGTCGTGACGCAGGCGATAGAGAGAATCCGAACTTTCATTGATGTTCCGTTTTGCAAGCCGTCGGCAATTGTAGCTTACGGGCTGACTGATCGGCACCGCCGCCGCCCACGGGGACGGCACAGGGAGAAGGACAGAGGCAGCGACGCGGCACCGCGAAGGACGTGCCGATCCGCACATCGCACAAGACAAAGAGACGGCTTGACCGCGGCGCCTTGCATCGGCATCGTGTTGACCGGTCGCCATACCTGCGGCGCGCCGCCGCCTCTTCAGCCGTACCCGCTTGATGGGTGCGGATCCGTTTCCCACTGCGCATTGACCGGCTTTCCAGCATGTTCAGCCTTGCCCTGCTCGCCGTCGCGGCTTACGCCGCGACTAATATCGACAACCTTTTCGTGCTGCTCGCCTTCCTTGCGGAAACGGGCGGCCAGCGTCGGCACGTGATCGCCGGGCAGTTTGCCGGTTCGCTTGCCTTGATCCTGGGGTCGATTCTGCTCGCCGCACTGTTGACACGCCTACCTGCCGGCTACGTCGGTCTGCTCGGTATTTTGCCGATCGGCGTGGGCCTGAGCAAAGCATGGGCGCGCTTTCGCCCCGGCACCGCGGGTCAGGTGCAAGAGGCGCAGACCACGGCGCGCACGCGTTCATCAGCCACGCCGGCTACGGCTGGCGCAGGCTCGTCATGGTGGACAGTCGCGTGTGTGGCGGTCGCAAACGGCTCGGACAATCTCGCCGTCTACGTCCCCTTGTACGCGAGCCATTCGCATAGTGAGGGTATGTTCATCTCATTGGTGTTCGTCGTCATGATCGGCCTGTGGTGCGCAGGCGCGGTGTGGCTAGTGGAGCATCCGTTGCTGGGCGCGCCGATCCGGCGCTACGGCACCGCTTTGCTGCCACTGATCCTGCTGGTAATTGGCGTCTCGGTGATCGTGCAGAACGATACCTTGCGGATTGTGTTCGGTATCTGAGGCGGACTTGCAGCCGGCGATCCGGTCGCCGGACAGGGAGGGGCACGCCGGAGCCGGGGCCGGGGCCGGGGCCGGGGCTGGAACTGGAACTGGAGCCTGAATCCGAATCCGGGTCCGAGTCCGGCTCCAAAACAGAAACACTACTGTGCGTGCCGGGATGCGCTGCTGCCAGCGCGCGATGCAGCACGACCGATTGTCGCCCGCGCGAACGCTCAGTTCGACGGCATTTGCGGCTGCACGTAAGTGCGCACACCGGCGAGCGGCGAACCGTAACCACCCGACTGAGTGTTGTTCGGCAACCCATTGACCAGTTGTGCGCGCGGATCGGCCGGATTCAGATTCAACTCGCCCGCCTGCTGGTTGCCGTGCGTCGGATATTCGCTGCCACGCGCCGCGTTCGGCATCACGCGCGTACTGTTTTGCGGCGCGTTGATGTCGTCCTGCACGCTCAGGCCCTGTGCGCCAGCCCACGTGGCGACGCTGCAAGCGACCGCGCACAGCAGAACCCCCACTACCCTCGACGTCCTCGATGTTCGTTTCATACCGACCTCCGGCAAAGTGCAAAGTGAAATGAAAGGCGATCACGTCCGCGAATCCAGTACAGGGCGCCAGCGCACGCGGCAGACGCTGATCACATCATTTATACGCGCTACCTGGTCTTTCGGATTCGGCAAAATCTGCCCGCCGACGGCAAAATGGCAGAGCCGGCGCGCACCGTGCGCTGATCGAGGCCACGGGGCCACGGGGCCACGGGGACGCAGTAAATACCCCAAGCGCATATCGTTATGCGGATTGGCGATTTCTTTCCAGGCGGATCGCGTCCGATAATGGCAGCCATGAACACCCACCCCACTCCCCAGGCCCGCGCGCTGCGTTCCGCGCTGGTGGCACTGAGCGCGGCGCTGCTGCTGGCCGCCTGCGCCGCTCCAACGGCATCGACTTCTTCCACGGCGGCTGATTCCGCCTCGCTCGATGCCGCCGTTTCGGGGCCGCAGCGTAGCGACAAGAACCGCGCACGCGACGTCTACCGCCATCCGAAGGAAACGCTGCAGTTCTTCGGCGTGGCGTCGTCGCAAACCGTGCTGGAGATCGCACCCGGTGGCGGCTGGTACACGGAGATACTCGCGCCCTATCTGCACGATCACGGCAAGCTGTACGAAGCGCAATACGACAGCCCGGACGCTGCGTCGGCGGCAGAAGAGCAGACTGGCCGGGCGTCATTCGCGCGCAAGCTGGCGGCCACACCGGCTATCTACGGCAATGTGGTCGTCGGCACGCTGCGAGCGGGTCAGTTCAGCGGCTTTCCGGCCGACGGCAGCGTTGACGAGGTGCTGACCTTCCGCAATATCCACAACTGGATCAAGGACGGCCAGATCGACGCGAATCTGCGCGCCTTTCACGCAGCACTTAAGCCGGGCGGCATCCTCGGCGTCGAGGAACATCGCGCGGCGCCGGGCACTTCGCTGCAACAGACCATTGACAGCGGCTATGTCACCGAAGCCTATGTCATCGAACACGCGCGCGCCGCAGGTTTCGAATTGGCGGGCCAAAGCGAGGTGAACAGCAACCCGCGCGATACGAAAAACTATCCGCACGGCGTGTGGTCGCTGCCGCCCACGTATGAAGGCCACGACGTCGATCGGGCGAAGTACGCGGCGATCGGCGAATCGGATCGCATGACCTTGCGCTTCGTGAAACCCAGGTGACGGACATGACCGGCCCGGGTTTCAGCGCGCGCCGGTCGGGATGAGCCCTGCCGGCCGGTGCGCGCTTCGCCGCACCGGCGCTTGACGCGATCCCAATAATATGTTCCTATTGCGCACTATGTACCGCGCCCAGACCATCCTATCGCTACTACTAGCCCGCTCTACCGGGCTAGGTCTGCTGCTGCGCGCTTCCATCTGATACACCCGAAGCACCGCTCAATTCCCCAGTAACTGACCCAGCCCCGGTTTCCGACCGGCGGCCATGCTTTGTCTTTTCGTCGTCCGGTCGACAACCCAGGTTGATCGATCCCAAGGATGATGAAAATGTTGAAGAACCCTGCTACCAGGTACCACTCGTTCAAGCCCATCAATTTGACCGACCGCCAGTGGCCGTCACGCGTTATCACGCGTGCGCCGATCTGGATGAGTACCGATCTGCGCGACGGCAACCAGGCGCTGTTCGAGCCGATGAACGCGCAACGCAAGATGCGCATGTTCAAGACGCTGGTGCAGATCGGCTTCAAGGAAATTGAAGTCGCATTTCCGTCTGCCTCGCAGACCGACTTCAATTTCGTGCGTGAGTTGATCGAAGGCGGACATATCCCCGACGACGTCACCATCGAAGTGTTGACGCAAGCCCGCGACGACCTGATCGAACGCACCTTCGAATCCTTGCGTGGCGCGCCGCGCGCCATCGTCCACCTGTACAACGCCACCGCGCCGGAATTCCGCCGCATCGTGTTCGGCCTCGAAAAGAGCGGCGTGAAAGAACTCGCGCAAAACGCCGCGCGTACGATGAAGCGTCTCGCCGACGCCACGCCGGAAACGCACTTCACGCTGCAATACAGCCCGGAAGTGTTCAGCGGCACCGAGCTCGAATTCGCCAAGGAAGTATGCGATGCCGTATTCGATATCTGGCAACCGACGCCCGGGCACAAAGCGATCGTCAACCTGCCCGCTACCGTCGAAATGGCTACGCCAAATGTGTACGCGGACCAGATCGAATGGATGCATCGGAATCTCGCGCGTCGCGATTCGTTGATCGTTTCAGTGCATCCGCACAACGATCGCGGCACGGCCGTGGCTGCCGCTGAACTGGCGGTGATGGCCGGAGCGGATCGCGTCGAAGGGTGCTTGTTCGGCAATGGCGAACGTACCGGCAATGTCGATCTCGTGACGCTCGCGTTGAATCTGTACACGCAGGGTGTCGATCCTGAGCTCGATTTTTCGAATATCAATGAAGTCGCGCGGACTGCTGAGGAATGCACGCAGTTGCCGGTGCATCCGCGCCATCCGTATGTCGGCGATCTGGTGTTCACCGCGTTCTCCGGCTCGCATCAGGATGCGATCAAGAAGGGTTTTGCCGTGCAGAAACCGGACGCGGTCTGGGAAGTGCCTTATATGCCGATCGATCCTGGCGATCTTGGGCGGACTTATGACTCGGTGATTCGGGTGAATAGCCAGTCAGGCAAGGGTGGGATTGCTTATTTGCTCGAGCAGGGTTATGGGGTTGTCTTGCCGCGCCGCTTGCAGGTCGATTTCAGCTCGGCCGTGCAACGCTATACCGATGATAGCGGGCAGGAAGTGACGCCCTCACAGATCTGGGAATTGTTCCAGCAGGAGTATGTGCATAGTGCTGAGCCGATTCATTATGTTGGACATAGTCTGTCCGAGCGTGGCGATCGGGAGCATATTAAGCTCACTGTCGACATTAATGGCTCGCGGCGCGTGTTGAGCGGTGAAGGGAATGGGCCGCTTGATGCGTTGATGCATGCTATGGGGGTGCCGGTACGGATCCAGCACTATGAGGAGCGGGCGCTGACTCAAGGCGCGGATGCGCGGGCTGTTGCTGTCGCTGAAATGGCTGGGGCTGATGTGGCTGGGAGTGCGTTTGGGGTTGGCATCGATGCCAATCTGGTGACTGCTTCTATTCGGGCTGTTATTAGTGGGGTTAATCGGGCTTATGAACGGTGTGGGGCTGATGCCCAAGGGCGGTTTTTTGAGGTCGCGTTGAGGGATGACGCGGAGCGTGTGGCGGTTTGAGGTTTTTTTCCTTGATCTGGCTTTGGTGCCTTTCCTTGAATTGCTAGTGGTCTATTAGCGTCGCCCCTGTGCGGGGCGGCACCTACTTTTCTTTGCATGCCGCAAAGAAAAGTAGGCAAAAGAAAGCGGCTCAAACCGCTAATGCAAAGTGGGCGCCGTGGTCTGCTACGGGTAGTGGTGCATCTGGAATCTGGGGTCGTGCACCTGCCGGCGCTTGTGACAAGGGTGTCATACTTCCCGACTCGCACTGCGTGCTCGTCGGAAGAGTCTGCTAGAAAACCAGTGGGCTACGTTTGGGACCGTTGTACATTTTTATTGAGGGGCGCTTTGGCGCCCCTCTTTTTTCTGCGCTGCTGGAGATCGATATACAGGCTTTTGTTGCCGCCCTTCCCTCGCTCCGGTCAGCCCCGCTCTGTCCATGCGTCCGGCAAGCTATGCGTCAGCGTCGATACGAAGCGCTCTGTTTCCGGTTCGCGCGGATTCATGAAAATGTCTCGCGATGGACCCGCCTCGACCACTACGCCGTTGTTCAGAAACACCACGTCTCGCGCAATCGTCGCGGCCAGACGCAAATCATGCGTCGCCATCAACATCGTCATGCCTTCCGTAGCAAGCTGCTTGAGTACGTCCACTACCTCCGCAGCCAGTCCGGGATCCAGTGCCGAAGTGGGCTCGTCGCACAACAGCACCTCCGGCGACGGAGCTAACGCCCGCGCTATTGCCACGCGCTGCTGTTGGCCGCCGGAAAGTGTCGAAGGCCATGCGTCCGCTTTTTGTGCGATGCCGACTTTCTCCAGCAATTCGTCCGCACGTACGCGCGCTTTTTCCTTGTCCCACTTCTGTACCGTCAGCAAGCCTTCCATGACGTTCTGTCGTACCGTCAAGTGCGGAAACAACTGGAAATTCTGGAATACCATCCCGGTGCGGCGGCGGATCGTCAGGACCTCCTCGCGCGGGGGCTTGTGGTCGCGGCTGAATTCGAGGCGCTGGTCGCCAACTTGAAGTGATCCCGCTTCCGGAATTTCTAGCAGATTCACACAGCGAAGCAGCGTACTCTTGCCGCTGCCGGATGGGCCAATTAGCGCGGTGACGTTGCCCGAGGCGAGTTGCAGATCCACCGAGTTCAACACCCGATTCTCGCCGAAGTACTTGTCGATTTTTTCCAGTCGAATCATCAGTTGCCCGCATGGAAAAGTGCGTGACGCCCGAACTTGCGCTCGAGCCGTACTTGCGCCGACGACAATACCGAACTGAACACAAGATAAACCAGCGCCGCCTCTGTGTAGAGAATCAACGGTTCATACGTCACTGACGCGATCCGCTGCGCCGCCTGAAATACCTCAGGTACCGTCAGCACCGCGGCAAGCGACGTGTCCTTCACCAACGCAATGAACGAGTTCGACAGGGGCGGCAGCGCGACGCGCGCCGCCTGCGGCAAGATCGCGCGGCGCAGCGCCTGTTCACGCGTCATACCCATCGAATACGCCGCTTCCCACTGGCCCTTCGGGATCGACTCGATCACGCCGCGTATCACTTCCGAGTTATACGCGCCGACATTCAGCGAAAATCCGATAATCGCCGCCGTCAACGGATCGAGCACAATGCCCACGTTCGGTAATCCGTAGAAAATTACGAACAGTTGCACGAGCAACGGCGAGCCGCGGAACAGCCACACATAGAAACGTACACACGCGATCGCCCATCTCGGCCCGAATAAGCGGACCAACGCGACGATAAACGCGAGCACGATTCCGATCGCGAACGATGCCAGCGTGAGCGGCACGGTAAAGACGAGCCCCGCATACAGCAGGGGCCACAGCGACTGCGCCATCAGATGCAACCATGCCGGCATGATTCAGACTCGCAGATGACGCTTATTGGGAGACGTCTTTACCGAAGTACTTCTGCGAAATCTTCGCGTAAGTGCCGTCTTTCTTGATGTCAGCGAGCGCCTTGTTGATGGCCGCCTGCAATTCCGGGCTGCCCTTGCGGATCAGCACCGCGGACTTGTCGCTGCTATCAGCCGACGTATCGAGCGCGGCGATCTTCACCTTCGCATCCGGCTTGTGCTTCTTGAAGTCGAGGAACGACAGCGAATCGTTGACGGTCGCATCGACGCGGCCCGAGGTCAGCAGGTCGACAGATTCGTTGAAGCCCTGCACAGGAATCACCTCAGCGCCGTGTGCAGCCGCGATCTTGCCGAAGTTGCTGGTCAACGTATTGGCCGATTTCTTGCCCTTCAGGTCGTCAAACGTCTTGATCGTGGTGTTGTCCGAACGCACGATCAGCGCCGCGTGCGAGGTGATGTACGGGTCCGAGAAATCGTATTTCGCTTTGCGTGCGTCGGTGACAGCGACTTCGTTGATCACCGCGTCGTAGCGGTTCACATCGAGACCGGCGATCAGGCCGTCCCATTTGCCCTCGACGAATTGCGGCTTGACGCCCAGGCGCTGCGCGATCTGCGTGCCGATCTCAACGTCGAAACCGGTCAGCTTGCCGGACTCATCGTGGTACGTGAACGGTGCGTAGGTACCTTCGGTGCCGATCTTGAACACGCCCGCGGACTTGATCTGCGCGAGCTCGTCAGCAGCGAATGCCGGGCTCAGGGCCAACGCTTGCAGCAGCGCGATCAGCAGAATGGAACGAATCGACTTCATCTGGTGGCTCCGTAAAGTTTGCTACGTCAGTTGCATGGTTTTGTGTGCGGCATCCCGCCGGCGGTCAGACCCGGCAGAGTGGGCGGACTGTAGCAAACGGTTTGCGTTTTTACAAAGGATCAGGTTTCCGATCAATATGCGCTTGCGTGCTAAGCGGACAGCCAAGGTGGCTCATACAGCATCGAATTCGACTCTACAGCAGATATGGGAGGCGCGGCATGCATCGCACCACGGAACATGTGCCGGGCGCCATCGGGGAAAACGCGGGAGGGGTATCGCCGCGGCGAACGCGCGGCGTTGAAAAATAGTCGGTACGGGCGGCGTTGCGAGGCCGCCCGTCAGTTTGCAAACGGCTTACCGTTCCACCGGATGCGGCTCCTTGCGCTTGTTGGCCACCCGGATCGCGTCGAAATAAGCCGGATTCGGCGGGCGCTTCAGATAACGCCCTGCGCCGCGCACCGCCCGCAGTTCGCCATTGGTCCATGCCAGCGCGCCGCGCGTGAGCGTGTGCATCGCCACGCCCTGCACCGTCATGCCTTCGAACACGTTGAAGTCGACCTTCTGGTGATGTGTCTTCACCGAAATCGTCTTACTTGCCTGCGGATCCCACACGACCAGGTCGGCATCGGCACCCACCTGGACCGCGCCTTTACGCGGATACAGGTTGAAAATCTGCGCGGCGTTCGTCGAGGTGATGCGCACGAATTCATTCGGCGTGAGACGCCCCGAATTCACGCCGTGATGCCAGAGCACGGCCATACGATCTTCGACGCCACCGCAGCCGTTCGGGATCTTCGTAAAGTCCTCCCGGCCCATCGCCTTCTGCGACGCGCAGAACACGCAGTGATCGGTCGCGGTGGTGTGCAGCTGGCCCGCTTGCAACCCCCGCCACAATGCTTCGCGATGCTCCGCGGAACGGAACGGCGGGCTCATCACGTGCGCCGCCGCGCGGGTCCAGTCGGGATCGCGATACACCGCTTCGTCAATCACCAGATGACCCGGCAACACTTCACCGAACACCCGAAGACCTTCGCTGCGGGCACGCGCGATCGCGTCCACCGCATCTTTCGAGGACACGTGGACGATATACACCGGTACGCCTAGCACCTGTGCAATCCGAATCGCCCGATTGGCGGCCTCGCCCTCCACTTCAGGCGGTCGCGACAACGGATGCGCCTCCGGTCCCGTAAATCCCTTGGCAAGCAACTGACGCTGCAGCTGAAACACCAGTTCGCCGTTTTCCGCATGCACGGTGGGCAGCGCGCCGAGTTCGAGCGAGCGCGAAAAGCTGTTCACCAGCACTTCGTCGTCGGCCATGATCGCGTTCTTGTAGGCCATGAAATGCTTGAAACTCGATACACCGTGTTCATGCACCAGCGTGCCCATGTCGCGATAGACCGAATCGTCCCACCACGTCACCGCAACGTGAAAACCATAGTCCGCCGAAGCCTTTTCAGCCCAGCCGCGCCATTCCTTGAAGGCCTCCATCAGCGATTGCTTCGGGCTCGGAATCACGAAGTCGATGATGCTGGTCGTGCCGCCGGATAGACCCGCGGCCGTACCGGTGTAGAAATCGTCGCTGGCCGTGGTGCCCATGAACGGCAATTCCATATGCGTATGCGGATCGATGCCGCCGGGCATCACATACTGCCCGCCCGCATCGACGATCGTGGCGCCGGCCGGCGCCTCCAGGTCTGCTCCGATCTGCAGGATCGTGCCGCCGTCCTGCGGGTCCGCACACAACACGTCCGCACGATACGTGTTCTCCGCGTCGATAATCGTGCCGCCGCGAATCAGGGTCGTCATGGTGCCGCCTCCTTATGAACTGCTGGTTTCGGTGCTACGTACTTCATTTACTTCGTGCGTGGCTGATGGACTCACTCAGGCACTCGCCACGCGCGCACTCGTTCCTTTGCTCAGCTTCATCCACGCGCTGTATACGATCGACGCCAACGCGAGTCCGACAAACCACGCATACGTATAGAGCGTGTTGAAGATCGCCGGCACATTCGGGAACGATGCCGGAAACGCGGTATGCAAAAAGCCTGGCAGATTCGGCAGCACGCCGATTACGAGCGCCACCACCGCGCCGATATTCCAGCCGCCGGTGTAGCTGTACTCGCCATGCTCGTCGAACAGTTCGCGCGGGTCCAGCCGTGTGCCGCGAATCAGGAAGTAGTCGACCATCAGAATACCCGCTACCGGACCGAGCAAAGCCGAGTAGCCGACCAGCCATGTGAAGATATAGCCTTGCGTGGTGGCGAGAATTTTCCACGGCATCATCACAATGGCGATGGTCGCGGTAATCATGCCGCCGACGCGATACGAAATACCCTTCGGCCACAGGCTCGAAAAGTCATAGGCCGGCCCGACGAGATTCGCCGCCAGATTGCAGCACATCGTATCGAGCGTCAGGATGATCAGTGCAAGGCCGACGCCGATGCCGGTCATGCGGCTCGTCAGATCGATCGGATCCCAGATCGCCTTGCCGTAGATCACCACGGTCGCCGACGTCACCACCACGGAGATCACCGAAAGCAAGGCCATCGGCACCGGCAAACCGATCGACTGGCCGATGATCTGGTCACGCTGCGTTTTGGCAAAGCGTGTGAAGTCGGGGATGTTGAGCGCGAGCGTCGCCCAGAAGCCCACCATCGCCGTGAGGCCGGGCCAGAAAGTCACCCAGAACATCCCTTCTTTCTTGCCGCCCGGCACGAACTGCGACGGCGCCGACAACATCGAGCCGAGACCGCCCGCCTTCGAGGTGGCCCACCACACCAGCGCAATACACATCACGATCTTGATCGGCGCGGACCAGCTTTCGAGCCAGCGAATCGAATCGGTGCCATGCACAATGAAATATATCTGCAGCGCCCAGAACACGAGGAAACACGCGAGCTGCGTGAGCGAAATGTCGAGGAACGGCAAGGCCGCGCCGTGCAGCGCGTTGCCGGTGAGAATGTTCAGCAGCGTGTAGATCGCGCTGCCGCCAAGCCATGTCTGAATGCCGTACCAGCCACACGCGACGATCGCCCGCAGCATCGCCGGCAATTTCGCACCCTGCGTGCCGAAGGAGGAACGCACCAGCACTGCATACGGAATGCCGTGCTTCGCGCCCGCATGCCCGATCAGCAGCATCGGCACCAGCACGATCAGATTGCCGAGCAATACCGTTGCCACCGCCTGCCACGGCGACATGCCCTCCTCCGTCAAACCGGCCGCGAGCATGTACGACGCGATGTTCATCACCATCCCCACCCACAGCGCGGCGAAGTGATACCACCGCCACGTGCGCTGTGCGACGCCGGTCGGCGCAAGGTCGTCGTTATAAAGACTGCTGCCCTGCGCGCCGGCCGCAAACTGCGGATCGACGGGTGGTTGCACTGTCTGCTTCATCGAAAGATCTCCACTGATCGTTGCGGCCCGTGCGGCTTCTGATGGCGCGTCAGGCCTTGAGGGAAAATTACAGGTTCAGCACAAGCGCCTCGCTTCGTTTCTTTTCCTACAGGACGCTCGCATTTCAGGCTGCTTTTGCTGCGTGGGCATGGGCATGCTCGGCAGTTTCAGCCGCGTCCAACGTGCCGCTTTCGCCGGCATCCACCCGTGCAGGGTTGTTCGGATGCGTGGTCCAGTTCGCGTATTCGCCACTGTCCACGCGCTCCATCGTGATGCACTGCTCGACCGGGCACACATGCATGCACAGATTGCAGCCGACACATTCGGAGTCCATCACTTCAAAATGCCGGACGCCATCTTTTTCTTTCATGATCGCCTGGTGAGCGGTGTCCTCGCACGCGATATGGCAGAGGCCGCACTGGATGCATTTGTCCTGATCGATGCGCGCCTTGATGTCGTATTTGAGGTTCAGGTACTTCCAGTCGGTGACGTTAGGTACGGCGCGGCCGCGAATGTCGTCGAGCGTCGCGTAGCCTTTTTCGTCCATCCAGTTCGAGAGGCCGTCGGCGAGATCGGAGACGATGCGGAATCCATAGTGCATCGCCGCTGTACAGACCTGCACGCTGCCCGCACCGAGCACCATGAATTCGGCCGCATCGCGCCATGTCGAAATACCGCCGATGCCGGAGATCGGCAGATTCGGCGTTTCGACGTCGCGCGCAATTTCGGCCACCATATTCAGCGCGATCGGCTTCACCGCCGGACCGCAATAGCCGCCGTGCGTGCCTTTGCCGTCGACCATCGGCAACGGCGACATCGCGTCGAGATCGACCGCGACGATCGAGTTGATCGTGTTAATCAGAGACACGCCGTCCGCACCGCCTTTATAGGCCGCACGCGAACCGAGGCGGATGTCGCTGATATTCGGCGTGAGCTTGACGAGGCAAGGCAGCTTCGAGCCTTCCTTGACCCAGCGCGTGACCATCTCGATGTACTCGGGCACCTGGCCCACTGCCGCGCCCATGCCGCGCTCACTCATGCCGTGCGGACAGCCGAAATTCAATTCCACCGCATCGGCGCCGGTGTCTTCGACGAGCGGTAAAATCCACTTCCAGTCGCGTTCGTTGCACGGCACCATCAGCGAGACGATCATCGCGCGATCCGGCCAGTCGCGTTTGACCTGCGCGATTTCCTTAAGGTTGACGTCGAGCGGACGATCGGTGATCAGTTCGATGTTGTTCAGGCCCGCGATGCGCTGCCCATTCCATTGCACCGCGCCGTAGCGTGAGCTGACGTTCACCACATGCGGGTCGAGGCCCAGTGTCTTCCACACGACCCCGCCCCAGCCCGCTTCGAACGCGCGGTTCACGTTATAGGCTTTGTCGGTCGGCGGCGCGGAAGCGAGCCAGAAAGGATTCGGCGATGTAATGCCGGCAATCGTACAGCGGAGATCGGCCATGTTCGGCTCCTTGGGGACTGCTGTTTTATCTTGGTGTGATGCTTGGCTTAAGCGGCTTTGTGCGGTCTTACGCAGCTTTGACTGCCGTGCGGGCGAACTGGGCGTCAATCGCGGCGGCGGCAATCTTGCCGTCCTGCACTGCTTGCACCGTCAGATCGACCCCTCCCGTCGCCGCGCAATCGCCACCGGCCCATACGCCTGGCAACGAGGTTTGCCCGTCTGCATCGACCGCGATACGACTGCCGTCCAGCGTCAACAGTTCGCGCTCGATACCGACCGGCACCAGCGTCTGCCCGATTGCCTTGAGCACCATGTCGGCTTCGACCACGAAGCGCTCCTGACTGCCATCGCCTAACGTGCGCTCGAATTCGACACCCGTCACCACGCCGCTCTCTCCGATCAAACGCATCGGTTTTGCATGCGTGACGAGCGTGACGCCGCTGGTCTGCGCGAAATCGCGCTCGGCCCACGTCGCGCTCATCGACTCGACGCCGCGCCGATACACCATCGTCACCGAGGTCGCGCCGAGCTTGTGGCTTTGCACGGCGGCATCCACTGCCGTATTGCCACCGCCGATCACAACAACGCGCCGCCCCACCGGCACTGTGCCGAAGTCGCTCGCTGTGCGCACCTGTTCGATGAAATCGACTGCGTTCATCACGCCGCTCAGGTCCTCGCCTTCCATCGCCAATGCGCGCACGCCCGTGAGACCGATCGCGAGGAAGACCGCATCATGCTGTTTGCGCAGCGCGTCGAGCGCCACGTCACGTCCAAGCGCGACGCCATTTTTTATCTCGATGCCGCCGATCGAGCACAACCACGCCACTTCGCGCTGCGCAAAATCATCGACGGTTTTATAGGCAGCGATACCGTACTCGTTCAGGCCGCCTGCTTTGTCGTGGGCGTCATAGATCGTCACGTTATGGCCGGCCAATGCAAGCCGATGCGCACACGCAAGTCCGGCCGGTCCCGCACCAACCACCGCGACATGCCGACCGGTTTCGGCTGCGCGTTTGAACAGCACCTCGCCGCGCGCCATCGCCCAATCGGTCGCATGACGTTGAAGCGCGCCGATCGCCACCGGCTTCGCATCCTGATGGTTGCGCACGCAGGCACCCTCGCAAAGAATCTCGGTCGGGCAAACGCGCGAGCACATGCCGCCCAGCGGATTCGCCGACAGAATGTCGACGGCCGCGCCTTTCAGATTGCCGTTGCTGATCTTGCGAATGAAACTGGGAATGTCGATCTGCGTCGGGCACGCGTTCACGCACGGCGCGTCGTAACAGTAGTGACAGCGGCTCGCTGCTGCGGCCGCGGCACTCGCGTCGAGCAACGGTGCGATATCGGAGAACTCGCACGAGAGTTGATCGGCCGATAGGCGCTGAGGCGCAATATCGCCGGTTTGCTTGATGGCCATACACGTTCCTTCTTCGATGTGAGGACGTAGCCGGTCCCGCCGACTGCGCTGAAGCGGAGCCGGGGCGGCATGTTTTATGGGCACTACGGTGAGGCTAGGGAATTAACCAAAACCCGCTACAGCTACCGCTAAAGCGTTATGAAACCGGCTCGCACGCTCGTCCGAGCATGGCGTGCAGCAAGACGTTCGCGCCCGCTTCGATCCATTCGAAGGTCGCGTCCTCGATCTCGTTGTGACTGATCCCGTCGACGCACGGCACGAACACCATCGAAGTCGGCGCGACTTGCGACAGATAGCAGGCGTCATGTCCTGCGCCTGAAACCATGTTGCGATGCGGATAGCCGAAGCGTTCGGCCGCTGCGCGTACCGACTTCACGCAGGCTTCGTCGAAAGCGACGGGCGCGTAGTAAAAGATCTGTTCGAGTTCGGTTTCCAGACCGATGGCGCTGGTGATTTTCTCCACGCCCTCGCGTAACGCGGCATCCATTTTCGCGAGTACCGCGTCGTCCGGATGACGGAAGTCGACGGTGAAGAACACGCGGCCCGGAATCACATTGCGCGAGTTCGGATAGACCTGCATCATGCCGACCGTCGCGCAGCCGAACGGCGCGTTATCCAGCCCGATGCGATTGACCAGATCGACCACGCGTGCAGCGCCCAGCAATGCATCGCGACGGCGCGGCATCGGTGTCGGACCCGCATGCGCCTCCTGTCCCGTCAGCGTGATTTCGTACCAGCGCTGACCTTGCGCATCGGTCACCACGCCAATGGTTTTGTGCTCGGCTTCGAGAATAGGCCCTTGTTCGATGTGCAATTCGAACGCGGCATGCAAGGGACGTCCGCCGCAAGGCAGATCGCCCGCATAGCCGATACGTTTGAGTTCCTCGCCGATGGTCTTGCCGTCCACGTCTTTGCGCGAGAGACCGTAATCCAGTGTGAAGACGCCAGCGAACACACCCGAGGCGACCATGGCGGGTGCGAAGCGCGAGCCCTCCTCGTTGGTCCAGATCACCACTTCAACCGGATGCTCGGTCTCGATGCCCTGATCGTTCAGACTGCGGATCACTTCGAGTCCGCCGAGCACGCCGTAGATACCGTCGAAGCGGCCGCCGGTTGGCTGCGAGTCCGCATGCGAGCCGGTCATGACCGGCAACGCATCAGGGTTGCGCCCGGCGCGGCGCATGAACACATTGCCCATCTGATCGACACTGACCGCGCAACCCGCTTCTTTCGCCCAACTGACGATCAGGTCACGCCCCTGTTTGTCGAGGTCGGTCAGCGCCAATCGGCAGACGCCGCCTTTGGGCGTCGCGCCGATCTTCGCCATCGTCATCAGGCTGTCCCACAGCCGCTTGCCGTCGACCTTGATCGACGTAGCGGGTTCTGCGTGCTTCAGCGCTTCGGATACCGCGTTCATTCGTCTCGCTCCTTTCGGTGAACCGACATGAAACTGGTGCATTGGCGGCGGGTTTTGGGGCGTGGCCGCACGGCGGCGGTGCACACTCCATGTCTCCGATCGCCTTTTATACAGAGGGCAAACCCTGAGGCATATCCCGCCCCCTCAATCCTGTCCAGTTGGACAGGTTGTAGACGATTAAGCCCGCCAAATCAATACCTTTCGTACGGTGGGAAACATAGCGAGAAGCGTGCCATTGCACTGCAGCACGCATTTTTCGACGGCCTAGAATGCGCGTGTCCCTCCGCGCTCAAACGACTAGAATGAAGCGCGACGCGGCACACATGCCGACGAAGGCCAACATGAGAGACGACAACGTGGCTGCCGACATCACGGAAAACGACGAGACACAGGACGAAACTCGCGCGCCTTTGCGGCGGCGCAAGGCGCACATTCGCGAGTCGAATGAAGCGCATTTGTTGGCGTGCGCCGAAGCGGTTTTCGCCGAGCGAGGACTCGACGGAACCAGCACGGCGATGATCGCGGAGCGTGCAGGCTTACCGAAAGCTAACCTGCATTACTACTTCCCGACAAAGCTCGCGTTGTACCGGCGTGTGTTGGAAGACCTGTTCGAAGACTGGCACCGTGCGGCGGATACGTTCGAATGCAGCGACGATCCGGTCGAAGCGATTGGCGGATACGTACGCGCGAAAATGGAGTTGTCGCGCCGCCGGCCTTTAGGCTCGAAGGTGTGGGCAAGCGAGATCATTCACGGCGCGGAGCATATGGAGGACATTCTCACGGGGCGCGTGAAGCCGTGGCTGGACAGCCGGGTAAAGGTCATCGACGACTGGATCGCACGCGGGTTGCTGGCGCCGGTGAATGCGCAAACGCTGATGTACATGATCTGGGCGACGACCCAGCATTACGCCGACTTCGATGCGCAGATTCGTGCGCTTAAAGGCAAACGCGCGCTGACGCAGAAGGCGTTTGAGGCGACGACGGAGGAAGTCGTGCAGTTGGTGATTCGTGCGTGTGGCGCGGTATCGCCGGCGCAGCACGAAGATGGCGCGGATCCGTCGAGATAAAAAAGCCCGGCTGCGTTTTTTAAAAAGCAGCCGGGCCTTCGCACCGCTGTGTGATGCCTCTCTCGAGCCTTAGCGGCTCAATACGTCTCCAGATGCAGCCGCCCTTCCCGCTTCAGCTTCATCCATAACGCGTCCCAATCGAGCTGGTGCTGTTCGCCAATTTCCTTGAGCGCTTGCAGCACGCCGTCTTCCATCCCCTTCAACCCGCACACGTAGATATGCGTGTTGTCGTCCTTGAGCATCTGCGCGACATCAACCGCGCGCTCGCGCATCGCATCCTGCACATAGCGTTTTGGCTGACCCGGCGTGCGCGAAAACGCCAGATTCGTATCGATGAAATCCTTGGGCAGATTCGTCAGTGGTCCGAAATACGGCAACTCTTCTTTCGTGCGCGCGCCGAAGAACAACATCAGCTTGCCGGTTGCGCCTTTCAGACGACGCCGCCTGCGATATTCGGTCATCGCGCGCATCGGCGCCGAGCCGGTGCCCGTGCAAATCATCAGCAGATGCGAGTTCGGATGATTCGGCATCAGGAAGGTACCGCCGAACGGGCCGATCACGCTGACCACATCGCCCTTCTTCAAATCGCACAGATAATTCGAGCACACCCCATCGAGCGCGTCGCCGTGCTGCTGGGAAACACGCTTCACGGTGAGAGAAACATTGTTATAGCCGGGACGTTCGCCATCGCGCGGGCTCGCAATCGAATACTGCCGCGCGTGATGTGTGCGGCCATCGGCGGTCGCGCCCGGCGGCAGAACGCCGATCGACTGCCCCTCCAGCACAGGGAAAGGCATCGAACCGAAATCAAGCACGATGTGATGGATGTCGCTATCGGTCGAGCCGTCGGTAAGCCGGTAGTTGCCGACCACCGTCGCGGTAGTCGGCGCCTTGTGCGTGTAGAGATTCACGTACGGTTTCGCCGCGGACCACGGCGGGACGACCGACCCACGCACGGTATCGACTTCAATACCACTTGCATCCGTCGGCGTATCGCCTGACGCTCCGGCTGCGGCCGATTCATCTTCCGCAGCAGGTACTGCCATCGTGTTCTGCTCGGGCAACACGTCCCATTTGAACTGCTCGTCGATAGAATACGCATCGGCTTTCAGCACGGTGCGCCAGTTATCGATCGAGCCAGTCGGACACGGTGGCACGCACGCCATGCAGCCGTTGCAGACATCCGCCTTGACCACATAATTGTTCTCGTCGTGCGTGATCGCATCGACCGGGCAAGTCTCTTCGCAGGTATTGCAGCGAATGCAGATTTCCGGATCGATCAGATGCTGCCTGAGAACTTCGATCGATACTGGGCCATTCATGACTTCCTCCACCAGATATTCGTGCGAATACAACGCCGCACGCCGCACGTTTTCAATTGCCGTGCTCAGTTAAAGCGCACGTATTCGAAATCGACAGGCTGACGGTTCACGCCCATTGCCGGCGGCGCAATCCAGTTCGCGAATTTGCCGGGCTCAGTGACGCAGCCCATCAGCGAAGCAACATACGCGCGATCTTCCGGCGTGGCGAGCCACTTCGCTTCATTGGCGGCCCATTCGGTCTCGCTGATCACACGGCCGTCCGGCGACACACGTGTGTTCGCAAACGTGCCGATCTGCCGATTAAACGCTTTATGCGGCACCGTCATGCGGAAATCGATGCCGGCCTTTTCGAGCACTTTGTTCCAGCGGGCGACGCCCGCCACCGAATCTTTGATGTAGTCGTCGCGCAGCACTTCATTCATGGCATTGAGCATCGGCACTTCTCGCTCGACCAGTTTGCCGTCCTGCACGTCGAGCAGCTTATAGCTTTGACCGTTCAATTGATGATCGTCGTCGCGCTTGTTCTCTTCATAGCGGCCCTTCAGGCCCGAGCTGTAGAACGTGGCCGCATTCGAAGAATGATCGGCGCCGAACAGGTCGATCGTCACCGAGTAGTGGAAATTCAGATAACGCTGGATAGTCGGCAGATCGATCACACCGGCCGCGCGAATCTTCGCGACGTCGTCCGTGCCCAGTTCGTTCATCACTTGCGCCGTGCGCTGGATCACACGCGACACACCCGATTCGCCAACGAACATGTGATGCGCTTCTTCGGTCAGCATGAACTTCGTGGTGCGCGCAAGTGGATCGAAGCCCGACTCAGCGAGCGCCGACAACTGGAACTTACCGTCGCGGTCGGTGAAGTACGTGAACATATAAAACGCCAGCCAGTCCGGCGTTTTCTCATTGAAGGCGCCGAGAATGCGCGGATTGTCTTCGTCGCCCGAACGGCGGCCGAGCAGTGCTTCCGCTTCCTCGCGACCGTCGCGGCCGAAGTAACGGTGCAGCAGGTACACCATCGCCCACAGGTGGCGGCCTTCTTCCACGTTCACCTGAAACAGGTTCCGCAAGTCGTACATCGACGGAGCGGTCAAACCCAGATGCCGTTGCTGCTCAACCGAAGCCGGCTCCGTATCGCCTTGCGTGACGATGATGCGGCGCAGATTCGCGCGATGTTCGCCGGGCACGTCCTGCCACGCGGCCTCACCCTTGTGCTCGCCGAAATGAATCTTGCGATCCTGGTCGCCGGGCGTGAGGAAAATGCCCCAGCGATAGTCCGGCATCTTCACGTGATCGAAATGCGCCCAGCCGCCCGCGTCGACGCTCACCGCCGTGCGCAGATACACGTCATAGCCATGCGAGCCTTCCGGGCCCATATCGCCCCACCACGACAGGAAATTCGGCTGCCACTGTTCAAGCGCACGTTGCAGTGCACGGTCATCGGCTAGATTGACGTTGTTCGGAATCTTTTCGCTGTAGTTGATCGTAGACATAGTCGGTTCCTTAGTCGGAATACAGAGCTTGCGGCTGAGAGGCACGTATCAGGCAGGGGGCGTCGGTTTCAGTTACGTTGCGCCGCGTCGGAAAGCATCAAACGCGCGAGACGTCGAATTGCGCCTTGCTGCCTTTGCCGTATACCTTGAGCGCACCCTTCTCGCCCACTGCGTTCGGCCGGTTGAAGATCCAGTTCTGCCATGCGGTGAGACGCCCGAAAATACGCGTCTCCATCGTTTCCGGGCCGTTGAAGCGCAGATTCGCTTCGAGGCCGGTCAATGCATCCGGCGACATCGCCGTGCGTTCCTCCAGCGCGATGCGGATTTCGTCGGCCCAATCGATATCGTCGGGAGACGCGGTCACGAGACCCAGGCGCTCGGCCTCGACAGGTTTGATCGCCTGGCCGATCTTCGAGCGCACAGCATCAAGCGGTTCGGCTTCTTCATAGAAGCGACGAGCAAGACGTGATTGATGCGTGACCATCGGATAGAGACCGAAGTTGACTTCCGACAGCGTGATCGCTGGTTCTTCGTCTTCGTTGCTCGGCAGTGCCGCCATATAGCTGCGGTCGCAGGCAAACGCGAGTTCCGCGAAGGTGCCCGCAAAGCACGAACCCGGCTCGATCAGCGCGAACAGCGAACGCGACGACACGTCGATACGTGCCAGCGTGCGGCGCAGGAGGCCGATGGTCTCGCGCACGAACCAATGATCCTTGTGCTGCATCAGCGTGGCGTCGGTAGCGAGCAGGTTACGGGCATCGCCTTCGGTCTTGAAGACCCAGGTGCCGACCTCGAGTTCGTTGGTGCGCATCGACAGGATCGCGTCGTCGAGTTCACGGGCGAACTGCAGAGGCCACCAGCTCGTGCCGGCGGCGACGATCGCGTCGATCTCCGTGGGTTGTCCGGCTTGCGGCGCTTTCGCCGTGAAGGTGGCGATGCGTTTCGCACGATCGATCGTAACGTCGAGCGTTTTATAAGTCAGGCCGTCTTCGCGGTTGGTGCGTTCGATACGCATGAGCATGACGCCTTGTGCGTCCGACGGGCGATCGCTTTGTTCGGCGAGTTCGAGCGCGCGCGCCTGAATCGTCTGATCGAACTGATTCGGCTTCACGACTTCATCCACGAGACGCCATGCTTTTGCCCGTTCGCCGCGAATACCTTCGACCACCGTACAGAAGATGTCCGCACGATCGTGACGCACCTTGCGTTTGTCTGTAACACGCGTCAGGCCGCCCGTACCCGGCAGCACGCCCAGCAGCGGCACTTCCGGCAGCGAAACCGACGACGAGCGGTCATCCACCAGATAGATCTCGTCGCAAGCGAGCGCGAGTTCGTAACCGCCGCCGGCGCATGCACCGTTCACGGCGGCGAGAAACTTCAGACCTGAATGACGCGACGAGTCTTCGAGGCCGTTGCGCGTTTCGTTGGTGAACTTGCAGAAGTTGACCTTCCACGCATGCGTGGACAGACCCAGCATGAAGATGTTCGCGCCCGAGCAGAACACGCGGTCCTTCAGGCTCGTCAGCACTACCGTTTTGACTTCAGGATGCTCGAAGCGGATGCGCTGTATCGCGTCGTGCAGTTCGATGTCAACGCCAAGGTCGTACGAATTCAGCTTCAGCTTGTAGCCGTCCCGGATCCCGCCATCTTCGGCGATATCGATGCCAAGGGTCGCGACAGGACCGTTGAAACTCAGCTTCCAATGCTTGTACTGCGAAGGATCGGTGCGGTAGTCGACCGGCGCGATTGCGGTTTCTGCTGTGGACATGGGGCGTCTCCTGACTGGACGATGCAAAACTTGTTTTTTGAACAATAGTGCATCGACATCCCCTAGTAAAGCACTTTAGTGCATGTTTGCTAGTAAACCCTAGTCTCGCACCGCATTTCAGCTCACCCGCGCGTCGTCCGGCGATTCTGCCGCGAGCCTTGCAGCGAGCCGGTCGCGCAGCTGCAAATAGGCGTCTGCCAAGGTTTTTTCGCTGGTGTCGAAGGTCATGTCGGCGCGGCCGTATAGTTCGCTACGCCCCGCCAGGATGCGCTTCAGGTCATCCATCGCCTCCTTGTTGCCGGACATCGGCCGCAAGTCACCTTGCGCGACGACGCGGCGCATATGCTCTTCCGGCGTGGCCTGCAGCCATACGGTAAAGCAGTGCGACAGCAACGCGTTGAAGGTGCCCGACTCCGACACCAGCCCGCCCGGAGACGCGATCACGGCGTGCTCGTGCTCATGAATCACCGCCTCCAGCGCGCGGTGCTCGTAACGCCGGTAAGCGCTCGCACCATAAAGCGAATGAATCTCCGACGGCGGACAACCGGCGAGTTGCTCAATCACGCGCGTCAGCTCGACGAACGGCACTTTGCGCTCCTGCGCCAGCATCCGGCCGAAGGTCGATTTGCCTGCCCCACGCAAGCCGATCAGCGCGATCCGGTCCTTGCGATGCGGGTCGCGCGGCGCCTGCGCGAACATCTCGGCAAGCGCCACGCGGGCGCGCTGCAGCGCCGCCTGGTCGCGACCCTGCAGCAGTTCGCGGATCAGCAGCCATTCGGCGGAAGCCGTCGTTTCGTCGCCGATCACTTCGGCCAGCGGGCAGTTCAGCGTCGCCGCGATCTGCCGCAACACCAGCACCGATGCGTTGCCCACGCCCGATTCCAGATTCGCGAGATGACGCTCCGACAAACCGGTTTCAGTCGCCAGCGTCTTGCGCGTCATGCCGCGGCGCGCGCGCAGCAGACGCACGCGATCGCCCATCGCCGTTAGAAAAGGATCGCGCTCCTCGCGCTCCGCCCCACGCTCAGCCCCGCCGTCGGCCCCGCGGTTGGCTCCAGCGGCGCGGCCCGCGTCCTCATCGGCAGGATCGTCCAGCGGCGCAGAAGAGTAATTTTGATTCATGTTTAACTGCCCATTGAATACGTTACATGTACTATAGTGCTTGACAGGGTTCTGGTGAACAGTTAATTTTCGCCAAATATTGATCCAATAACAAACGCTGTCGAGGTTTTTCGGCGGCGTCACGGAGACGGCGCAATAGCACGCATGAATTAAGGTGCGTGCTATTGCGCCGATCTGGAGGCTTGCATGTCCCCACACGACTTTCAACGCCTGATTGCGGGCGTGACAGAGCAACTCGCCGGCCGGCCGCTCGACGGCACGCTGAGCACGTGGCTCAACGACACGTATCCCACGGACGGCGCGACCTTCCGCGAGCTGGCCGATGCCTGCCGCACCGGCGTGGCCGAAGGCTGGCTGTGCAATCGCGAAGGCGGCGGCATTCGCTATGGCCGGATCTTCAAGGCCTTGCCGGAAACCCACGGCTTTTCCGTCGACGTGGTCGATATGAAGGATATTGCCGGTCCGCATCATGTACATCCGAACGGCGAAATCGATCTGATCATGCCGCTCACCGAAGGCGCCACCTTCGACGGTCATCCGGCCGGCTGGTGCGTGTACGACCCCGGCAGCGCGCATCGACCGACCGTTGCGAATGGGCAGGCGTTGGTGCTGTATCTGCTGCCGCAAGGCGCGATCGAATTCACGCCCACCTCACCTTCCGCCTGAGGCTCGCCATGACCGAACTATTGAAAAACTACGTTGCTGATCAGTGGGTCGCCGGCGGCGGTGAAGGCGTCACGCTGACCGATCCCATCACCGGCGAAGCGCTCGTGCGCGTGTCGAGCCAGGGCCTGGATCTCAACCATGCATTTGGTTTCGCTCGGGAAGAAGGCGGCGCTGCCCTCCGTGCGCTGACCTATGCGCAGCGCGCTGCGCGTCTTGGCGAGATCGTCAAACTGCTGCAGGCGAAGCGCGACGACTACTATGCGATCGCAACTGCGAACTCGGGCACCACGCGCAATGATTCGGCGGTCGACATCGACGGTGGCATCTTCACGCTGTCGTACTACGCGAAACTCGGCGCGTCGCTTGGTGATGTACATGCGCTGCGCGACGGCAATACCACTTCGTTGAGCAAGGACCAATCGTTCGGCGTGCAGCACGTGCTCACGCCGACGCGCGGCGTCGCGCTCTTCATCAATGCGTTCAATTTCCCGTCGTGGGGCTTGTGGGAGAAAGCCGCGCCCGCACTGCTATCCGGCGTGCCCGTCATTATCAAACCCGCCACTGCGACGGCATGGCTCACGCAACGCATGGTTGCCGATGTGGTCGACGCTGGCATTCTGCCGCCCGGCGCGTTGTCCGTCATCTGCGGCAGTTCCGCAGGTCTGCTCGATCAGATTCAGGCATTCGACTTGGTGTCGTTCACCGGCTCAGCGGAAACCGCCGCGACACTGCGTGCGCATCCGGCCGTCATTGAGCACGGTGCGCGTATGAATGTCGAAGCCGACAGCCTCAACAGCGCAATTCTCTGCGCCGACGCAACACCCGACACGCCAGCCTTCGAACTATTCATCAAGGAAGTGGTGCGCGAAATGACCGTGAAATCCGGTCAGAAATGCACGGCGATCCGGCGCGCATTCGTGCCTGAGGCATCACTCGAAGCGGTGCTCGACGCACTCAAAGCAAAGCTCGCGAAAATGACCGTCGGCAATCCGCGCAACGAAACCGTGCGGATGGGTTCGCTCGTGAGTCGCGAGCAATACGAGAACGTGCTGGCCGGCATCGCCGCGTTGCGCGAGGAAGCGGTGCTGGCATACGACGGCTCGTCCACACCGTTTATCGATGCCGACGCAACGATTGCGGCTTGCGTTGCGCCGCATCTGTTCGTGGTCAACGATCCCGATAACGCAACGCTGCTGCACGACGTCGAAGTATTTGGACCAGTGGCGACCGTGGCGCCCTATCGCGTCACAACTGCGGCAAACGGCGCCCTTCCCGAAGTGCACGCCGTCGCGCTCGCGCGACGCGGCCAGGGCTCGCTCGTCGCGTCGATCTATTCGAACGACGACGCGCATCTCGGCAAGCTCGCACTGGAACTCGCCGATTCGCATGGACGCGTCCACGCAATCTCGCCCTCAGTCCAGCAGAGTCACACCGGCCACGGCAACGTAATGCCGATGTCGCTGCATGGTGGGCCGGGCCGCGCGGGTGGCGGAGAAGAACTCGGCGGGCTGCGTGCACTGGGGTTCTATCACAGGCGCTCTGCTGTTCAGGCATCGAGCGCTGCAATCGAAGCACTGACGCAAAACACCCATTTGCCCGCAGCATAGCGGCGCGAGACAAGCTTCACGCAATCAGACAGTGAGCATCGAGCGGATCAAGAGCAGATAACTGCCAGACCGCCCCCACCCGATGGAGGAGACATATGGAAGCCCTACTGGAAACGGCTGCGAGTCGAGCCGCCCCGACTGTGGAACCGCCGCCCGCGGTATTCAATTTCGCGGCCTACCTGTTTGGACTGAACGAAGCGCGCGCCGCCAAGACCGCCTATATCGACGACACCGGCACCACCACCTACGGCGAACTCGAAGAACGGGCCCGGCGCTTCGCGAGCGCATTGCGCACACTCGGCGTGCATCCGGAAGAACGCGTGCTGCTGGTGATGCTCGATACCATCGAACTGCCGATCGCCTTTCTAGGCGCGCTCTATGCAGGCGTCGTGCCGGTCGTCGCGAACACGCTGCTCACCACCGCCGACTATGTGTACATGCTGACGCACAGTCACGCACGCGCCGTGATCGCATCCGGCGCATTGCTGCCGAATGTCACGCAGGCGATGGATACCACCGAACACGACGGTTGCCAGTTGATCGTTTCACAGCCGCCTGAAGGCGAGCCTTTAGCAGCGCCGTTGCTTAAAGATCTGCTCGATGCAGCTACGCCAGCTATCAAGGTGCCCACGACCGGTTGCGACGATATTGCGTTCTGGCTTTATTCGTCCGGCTCGACGGGCAAACCGAAAGGCACCGTCCATACGCACGCGAATCTGTACTGGACCGCCGAGTTGTACGCGAAGCCGATTCTTGGCATCGTCGAAAGCGATGTGGTTTTCTCGGCAGCCAAATTGTTCTTTGCGTATGGTCTGGGTAATGGTTTGACGTTCCCGCTTTCAGTCGGCGCTACGGCCGTTTTGATGGCCGAGCGTCCCACCGCCGACGCGATTTTCACGCGCCTCGTGCGGTATCGCCCGACCATTTTCTATGGCGTACCGACGCTCTACGCGAGCATGCTCGTCTCACCCAACCTGCCGGCGCGCGCGGATGTCGCGATGCGCGTGTGCACATCGGCGGGCGAAGCGCTGCCGCGCGAAATTGGCGAGCGCTTCACCGCACACTTCGGCTGCGAAATTCTCGACGGCATTGGCTCGACCGAGATGCTGCATATCTTCCTGTCGAATCGCACGGGCGAAGTCGAATACGGCACCACGGGCCGCCCCGTGCCCGGCTATGAAGTCGAACTGCGCGACGAAGCCGGTCATGCGGTGCCCGACGACGAAGTCGGCGATCTGTTCATCAAAGGACCGAGTGCGGCACTCATGTACTGGAGCAATCGCGAGAAGTCTCGCGCGACGTTCCTTGGCGAGTGGATCCGCAGCGGCGATAAATACCGTCGTCTCGCGAACGGCTGCTACGTGTATGCGGGCCGCAGCGACGACATGCTGAAAGTGAGCGGTCAATACGTATCGCCCGTCGAAGTGGAGATGGTCCTGGTGCAGCACGACGCGGTGCTGGAAGCCGCGGTGGTCGGTGTCGATCACGGCGGCCTCGTGAAGACCCGAGCATTCGTGGTGTTGAAGCGTGAATTCGCACCGTCTGAGATACTCGCGGATGAGTTGAAGAATTTCGTCAAGGGACGGCTCGCGCCGCACAAGTATCCGCGCGACATCCTGTTCGTCGACGATTTACCCAAAACCGCCACTGGCAAGATTCAACGCTTCAAACTGCGCGAACAGTCATAAGGTGATCCATGCAGAAGCCCGCAACCGCAACCCATGCTAGCGAATTCGCAGAACTGCCCGCCACGGCATCGCATGGGCCGTTGCGCATCGAATATCGCTGGGTGAATGAAGCGGCGGCCAATGCACCAATCGCCGTCTTCCTCCACGAAGGACTCGGTTCGATCTCGATGTGGCGCGACTGGCCGCAAGCTTTGTGCGAGCGGCTCGGCATGCGTGGTCTCGTTTATTCGCGACCCGGTTATGGCCTATCCACACCGCGTGCACACGACGTCAAATGGCCGGTCGAGTTTATGACCGCGCAAGCGCGTGACATTCTGCCCACTTTGCTCGATGCGCTCGATATCGGCAAGCAGGAACGCAAGCGCATGTGGGTGATCGGCCATAGCGACGGCGGGTCGATCGCGCTGCTCTACGCGGCGCAGCATCCGGATGAATTGGCCGGCGCGGTAGCAATCGCACCGCATGTATTCGTCGAGGACATCTCTGTGGAAAGCATCGCGCAGACCAGGCAGCTCTACGAAACCACTGATCTGCGCAGCAAGCTAGCCCGCTATCATGCAGATGTCGATTCTGCGTTCTATGGCTGGAACGATATCTGGTTGAATCCGGCGTTCAGGGAATGGCGCATCGTGGATGAACTCGCCGCCATCAAGCAACCTTTACTCGCAGTGCAGGGCCACGACGACAACTACGGCACCATGGCGCAGATCGATACGATCGGCGAGCGCGTGCCGCATGCGCAATTGGTCAAGCTCGACGCGTGTGGACACTCGCCACATCGCGATGCACCGGATGCGCTAAATGATGCCATTGCGGCGTTCGTTGCAAAACAGCGCTAGCCTGAAACGATCGCACCAAAACGCCGTACAACTGCGCCGCCTCCGGCGCAGTTTTTTATGCGGCGTAAATAAAGAAGCGTGCCGCTCGCAAAGCGCTTGCACGATCAAGCGCTTTAATCCCCCCACTCTAAAAGATACCGTTGCGCAAGCATTCAATATGCTTGTAGACTTCGCCACAACTTCGCTGATTTCTTTAATCGCCAGAAACATAAAAAACAACAAATTCGCTTAATGATTTCGCACCGCCTCAATGCAAACGAACAAACTGGCGTTCTTTGATAACACTCGTCCATACGGCCTATTGAGTGCCCTCATCGCGCTGCGCCGGGCGGCTCAGCCGGTTCGTTCTTATTCCAGATTCGCTAAACACTCTTTCCACTTTCCGCCACACCTCCGCATGAGACCGGTCGAACGACGTGCGTAACCAACCGGTCTTTTCTCTTTTATTGTGTTCTCTCACCTGATAGATCATCGACATGGGCCAGATTATTGTTGTTCTCTTCTTCGCCGCCATTATCGGCGCGGCAGCTGTATTCGCTTCTAAATCGCTGCGCAAAGACCATGAGCCGCAAATGCGCTACGGGGTCATCACATTCGTCCTGGTTGTGGCTGTCGGCATGCTGTTTTCGTGTTTTACGCAGGTTTCGCAATCGCGCATCGGCGTAGTAACGACCTTTGGGCATATCGAAACGGACACGCTGTCCGAGGGCCCTCACCTGGTCAGCCCGGTATCGCGGGTGCATGAGGTATTCATTGGGCTCGATGTCGCCAAGGTGGAAGGCGCGCAAGCTGCATCGAAAGACCTGCAGTCAGTGCATACCGACCTGACGATGAACTATCGCGTCGACCCCAATAAGGTTCGCGCACTGTTTGCGATGGCGCCGTCGCTCGAGTATGAGGCGTCGTATGTGCAACCTGCGATGTTCGAAGTGTTCAAAGCGGTCGCTGCACGCTACACCGCTGAAGAACTCGTCACAAAGCGCCAGCAGGTGTCGACCGACATCATGAGCGGCCTGATCACCAAGCTCAAAGGCTACGGCTTCCTGATTCAGGACATCAACATCACCAACTTCAAGTTCAGCGCCGCGTTCGATCAGGCGATCGAAGCGAAGGTCACAGCCAGCCAGCGCGCCGAGCAGGCCGAGCGCGAACTCGCGCGTGTGAAGTTCGAAGCGGATCAGCAGATTGCCAAGGCACGCGGTGAAGCGGAATCGATCGCGATTCAGGCGCAGGCCGTCAAGACTAATGGCGGACAGGAATATCTGCAGTTGCAGGCGATCAACCGCTGGGACGGCAAGCTGCCGACCTATATGGGCGCCGGTGCGCCGCTGCCGTTTCTGAACATTGAGAAGTAAGGCATCACGTGGCCGCTGCCCAGTAGATGGGCAGCGGCATTTCTACCGCTCGCCGCGCCGCATGAGCATTGCGGCATCTTTATGTATCGCCCGATTGCGACGTGTCCTCAAGATACGCCGCAATCGGCCCTCTCCCCGCTCAAATCACGGTCGAAAGTCCCAACGTCAGTACAAGCGCCGTCACCGAAATGATCGTTTCGCAAACAGTCCACGTCTTGAAGGTTTGCGGCACAGTCATACCGAAGTACTCCTTCACCAGCCAGAACCCGCCGTCGTTCACGTGCGACAGAATCAGCGACCCTGCGCCGGTGGCGAGCACCAGCAACTCGGGACGCACTCCGCCCACCGTACCCGCCGCCGCTGCCGCGATCGGTGCAATGATGCCGGCCGCCGTCGCCATCGCGACCGTCGCCGAACCGGTCGCCACGCGAATCAACGCCGCCACCAGCCACGCGAGAATCAGCAGCGGCACGTGCGCGCCGGTCGCCACATCGACGATCGCCTTCGACGCGCCGCTATCGATCAGAATGCGTCCGAAACCCGCGCCCGCCCCCACCACCAGCGTGATACTCGCAGTCGGCGCAAGACACTCGTTGGTGAACTTAAGGATCTGCTCGCGATTAAAGCCACGCGACTTGCCGAACGTGTAGAAGCTCAACAGCACGGCCAGCAACAAAGCCATATCCGGATGGCCGATCAGGCGCAGCGCGTTGTTCATCGACGACTTGGCCGGCACGATCGCATCGGCCCAACTGCCCACCAGCATCAACAAAACCGGCAACAGCACCGTCAACAACGTGATACCGAAGCCCGGCAGTTCCTGATGCGAGCGCTTCGCGTCCTGTTCAATGAACTGCTGCGCCATCGGGTTAAAGCCGTCGAGCACGACAAAGCGCGCGATCAGCTTGGAGAACAGCGGGCCAGCCACAGCCGCGGTCGGAATGCCGACGATCAGCGCGTAGAAAATCGTGTGACCGATATCCGCGTTGTACGCCGTGACCGCGAGCAACGCAGCCGGGTGCGGCGGAATCAGGCCGTGCACGACGGACAAACCCGCTACCATCGGAATGCCGACGCGAATCATCGACGTACCGGTCCGCTGGGCGACGTTGAACGCGATCGGAATCAGCAGCACGAAGCCGACTTCAAAAAACACCGGCAGGCCGACGAGAAACGCGATGCACATCATCGCCCAATGCACATTCTTCGGCCCGAACAGGTCGATCAGCGTACGCGCGATACGTTCCGCACCGCCCGATTCGGCCATCATCTTGCCGAGCATCGTACCGAGCCCAACCACGATGGCAATATGGCCGAGCGTGCCGCCCACACCGGTTTCGAACGACTTGAGAATCGACGTCGCCGGCATGCCGACGGCCAGTGCCAACGCCACCGATACCATCATCAACGTGATGAACGGGTTCATCTTGAAGCGCGCGATCAGCACGACCAGCGCGATGATGGCAATCAATGCATAGACGAGTAACAGACTTCCTTGAACGGTCGCCATAGGTGCTCCTGAAGAGAAAGAGCCGCGCCGCAGTTTCCGTTAAGCGGAATGTTGTATGCGCAGCGGCACGGGCGGCGTACTTAGAACTTGTGGCGAATGCCGGCGACGGTCACGAACTGGCCGTTGTTGCTCGACGGATTCGAAATGCCTTCGACCCATGCGTGCGAACCGGACGCACGTTGGTAGATGCCGTTCAGGTAGAGATCGGTGGTCTTGGACAGGAAGTACTCGCCGCCCGCGCTCAGCTGGTTGTAGTGAGCGTTGGTAGCCGTGGTGCCGCTGGTGTTCTGCGTCGTGTAGATGTAGCCGAGCGCGAGCAACGTAGCGGGCGTGAACTGATACTTCAGGCTGGCTTCATAGTTGGCGAAGCGCAGGCTGCCGCCGCTAAGCAACTGGAATTGCGAGTTCGTGTACAGCAGTGCGACGGTTGCCGGGCCGAACACGTACGAGCCGCCCGCGCCCCACACCTGGTTGCGCTTCACGCCGCTGATGATCGACGAACTGGTGCTGTAGTAGTTGTCAGACGGCGCCGCGCCCGTGGTGTTGGTAGCCGGCTGATTGACCAGCGAGTAGGCCGCGTCAAGGTGCAGCGGACCGTTCACGTAATCGGCGCCGACGCTCCATGCGCGATTGTTGGCGAACTCGCCCGCCGTATTCGAGAACGCGTACATCGCGTTCGCGGTGAAGCCGGCATAGGTCGGTGTGGTGTACTTGACCGCATTGTTGGTGCGGTACGTGTTGTTGATATCGTCGTTGTCGTAGATCGCGTTGCCGTACTGGCTCATCGCGCCGACGCCATTGATCTGCATGTTCGACAGATAGTCCTGCACACTGTTGTACTGACGGCCGAGCGTAATCGTGCCCGCCGTGCTGTTCGAGAGCGCAACCCATGCGCTGCGGCCAAACATGCGGCCACCCTGACCGGACGCGCCACTCTCCAGGCTGAAGCCGTTTTCGAGCTTGAACAGGACCTTGTTACCGCCGCCCAGATCTTCGCTACCGAGCAGGCCCCAACGCGAGCCCTGTACATTGCCCTGCGTCGCCTGATAAGCCTTCTCACCCTTCTGGTTATTGGTGA
Organism: Paraburkholderia sediminicola; assembly: GCF_046026675.1. Lineage (GTDB taxonomy): Bacteria > Pseudomonadota > Gammaproteobacteria > Burkholderiales > Burkholderiaceae > Paraburkholderia > Paraburkholderia sediminicola_F. The sequence continues at coordinate 3,072,837 of NZ_JAQQEY010000001.1, forward strand.
AGGTAAAGCCGGCATCGACAATGCCGTACAGCGTCACGCTGCTTTGCGCGTGAGCGGCCTGCGCGGCGAGTCCGGCGGCAGCGAACGCGATGGCCGTACGAAGAATCTGCTTGTGCATCATGGTTTCCTCAAGTCGAAAGAAAAACGAACGCCGGTTACACGATGGTGTTCCAGCGATATAAGTAGTACTAAGCGGGCAAGTCAAAGGGGCACCGGAATGAAATCCGGTGCCAGGGTCAAACAACGGTCATCGATCAATCGAAATGAACCGAAGAGAATCAATCCGGCCAATTACGGCGCGCGGCAATGCGGCGCGCGTCGCGCTGGTAAAAAGGGGTAACGACGGGTTCGGGCGACTTTCCTGCGCGCTCGAGCTCGGCAGTAAGCCGTGCCAGTACGATTTGTTCCTCGCCCGGGTGCAGATTGCACGGGTCGATGAAAAAGAAATGCAGTTCCGCTTCATGATCGCGCACAATCACCGGCGCCTCGCCTTCGGGCGGCCGTGCGAGCGCATCGGCGAGATCCCACGCGGTGATACGTGCCTGCCTGGGATCGATATGCAGTTTCAGACGATCGAGTGGATTGCCGGTCGGGTCGGCGTCGATCTCAGCCCAGACGCCGTCGCAACGATTCAAGGTCTCGCGCCACAGCGTGAGGTAGCCGCGTTCGCGGGCGCGAACCGCGACATGGTCGCGCTGCTGCCATTGTTCGAGCGCGGTAATCGCGCCCACAATGCCTTCCTTGCCCACTTTCATGCCGCGGCCAATGCCGCCATTCTGGAAATATGCGGCACGTACCAACGTTTTCTTACCCGCGACGATGCCGGCGGTCAGTCCGCCGAGAAATTTGTGCGCCGAGTAGAGCGCGAGATCGGCGCCGGCTGCGATAAAGCGCTTGAGGTCGTATTCGGAAGCCGCATCGACGATCACGGGCACGCCCTTCGCGTGCGCGATCGCAATGAATTCTTCAAGCGGGATCATGCCGAATTGCACCGTATGATGCGAAACCACGTAAAGCGCTGCAGCTGTGCGTTCGGTGATGGCGGTATTCAGTTGGTAGCCGTGCGCTTCGGTCGCCGCGCCCACCGGGACGACGCGCGCGCCGGACAGACGGATCGCCTGGTCCACCGGTGCGCCATAATTGACGAGGTGACCGGTTTGAATGACGACTTCGTTGCGCTGCAGGGCGGTCGTGTCAGGCAGCCGTTCGATCAGGCCGTGGTCGTCGCCCGTCATGGCGGCGGCGATGCAGAGCGTGATCGCCGCCGAGCACGACGCGGTGATATACCCGGCTTCGCTGCCGCACGCCTCGGCAATCGCCGCCGAGGCTCTGCGCTGCAGATCGTCGATCTCGACGAATTGCGGCAGCACCTGCGCCACCGCGTCGATTACCGGCGCGCTAACAATGGACGCGCCCAGACTCGTCATCGTGCCTGAAGCATTGATGACAGGGCGTAAGCCAAAGCGAGAGCGAATGTCCATGAAGCGCCTCCGACCGGGTATTTCTTAATTATGGAATATATGTTGTAATTACGGATCAGTCTAGCATACAATCACCCTGCGTCAACTGGACAAAAACATCTCGCGTCAGAGGAGTACGATGGCTCGCACGTCCCGACCTTCCGCGTCCGAAGCAGTACCCGCGGCGCCTTCAGCCAGCGCCGAAGCACAGGCTGAAGCTGCCGCGCCGCGCACGCGCACCAGCGCGATTGAGCGCACCGTGCAGATTCTCGACGCGCTCCAGCAGGCGAACCGCCCCGCCACCGCGTATGAAGTCGCGCGCATGGTCAGCGCGCCGCTGTCCACCGTGTATTCGATCATCAATGATCTGGTCGAGAAGAACCTGTTGGCGCGGCGCATGGACGGCACGATCTGGCTCGGCTCGCGTCTGTACGGTTACGGTTTGACGTACGCCAGCTCGCTCGACTACCTCGCGGTCGCTCATGAAGAAATGCAGCGTCTCTCCGCCGAAGTCGAAGAGACCGTGCAGGTCTGCGGACTCGAAGACGGCATGATGGTCGTACAGCAAATGGCCGAAGGGCCGGGGCATTTCCGCGTGACCTCGCGAGTGGGCAGCCGCGTGCCGCTCAACTGGACCGCGTCCGGACGCTTGCTCGTCGGCCACCTGCCGGATGCCGAACGGGTCGCGTTTTTTGCGCAGCACGCGCAAAGCTCACCTACCGGCCGCGCGGAAACCCGGCCGCAAGTGCTCGCGCAGATTGCCCGCGAGGCGCTGGAGGCGCGGCTGTCGATCCAGATCGGCGAATCGGATGCGTCCGTGGCGTGTCTCGCGGCGCCCGTGCTCGACAACACAGGCGCGTGCGTCTTCACGATTTCGATCGTGATGCCCGAGGCGAAAGCCGAGCTCGGCACCGAACGTTTCGCACAAGCCGTCCAGGCGGTGGCCGCCCGTATCGAAGCGCGCCTCGGCTGGCGGCATCGCGAACAGGAACCGGCGGCGTAAGCCCGCGCCAAACCCTAAGCCTTGAATCCCCCGCGCACAACGCTGACTCCCTAAAGACCGCTCACCATCACTTCCCCATCGATGAACTGCTACGACCGGCTGCACACGCGCGGCCTCAAGCTCCCGCAAGTGCCGACGCCGATCGGCAATTTCACGCACTGCACGCGCGAGGGCAATCTGCTGTTTCTATCCGGCCAGGGTCCGCTCGACGAATCCGGCTCGCTGATGACCGGCAAGGTCGGCGCCACGGTCAGCGCGGACGAAGCGTACCGGCACGCGCAGATGGTCGGCCTGAATCTGCTCGCCGTGCTGCATAACGAACTGGGCGACTTGGGGCGCGTGAAGCAGGTCGTCAAGCTGCTGGGCATGGTCAACGCGGTGCCGGATTTCACCGAGCATCCGCGTGTGATCAACGGCTGTTCGGATCTGTTCGTCGATGTATTCGGCGATGCCGGTCGGCATTCCCGCTCTGCAGTCGGCGTGGGCTCCTTGCCGGGCAATATTACCGTCGAGATCGAGGCGATCGTCGCGATCCAGGATTGACGGCCGCCCAATTCTCAACAAATACCCAAATTTCCACATCTTCACAAAAGTTACACAGGTAAGCGACTATTCTTGCGCATCGCTGACCTGGGCGCGTGGATGCCCTGGCGCATCCTCCCCGTGCCGGAGACATTGCCATGTCTGTTGTGTCGAAGCCGACTACTGCCTTACATCGCAAACGTTTGGCAGGTGCGCTGATTGCCGTGTCCTTATGCGGCCTGCTTGGCGCCTGCGGCAACGACGACCAGGCACCGGACACGAACGCCTCGAGTTCTACCGACGGCGCCGGCGATAACAGCGGCGCTTCACAGGTCCTGTCAGCGAACCCGTCCGCCTCACCAGCTTCACCAGCGTTACCCGCAGTCACGATTCAAACCCCAGCACTGCCCGCATCAAGCGCCGACGCGGCGCTGTCCGCTGCCGCTTCGACGCCGCTCGCTACACCCGTCATCCACACCGTAGATTGAGTCCCGCGCTCCGTGCGACGCGTGGCTCACGCTCGTGCCGCATGGTTCGTTCCTCTTATGAAGATCGAAAGCCAAAACCATGACTTCAAAAAATCGCCGTGATTTTCTGCGCTCCGCCGCGCACGCCGCCGGTTCCGCCACCGCGTTGAGCATGCTGCCGCTGGGCATTCGCAACGCCCTCGCGATCCCTGCCAACAACAAGACCGGCAGCATTCGCGACGTCGAACATATCGTCGTGCTGATGCAGGAAAACCGCTCGTTCGACCACTACTTCGGCACGCTCAAGGGCGTACGCGGTTTCGGCGATACGCGCGCGATCAACCTGCCTAACGGCAAGCCGGTGTGGTACCAGCCGCTTGCCGCGGACGTCGGCTATGTGTTGCCGTTCCGCCCGAGCGCGCCGAACCTCGGCCTGCAATTCCTGCAAGACCTCGCACACGACTGGACCAGCACACACGCCGCATGGAACGGCGGCCGCTACGATCAATGGGTGCCGTCCAAGGGCACCACGACAATGGCCTACCTCACGCGCGAAGACATTCCGTTTCACTATCAACTCGCCGACGCCTTCACGATCTGCGACGCGTATCACTGCTCGCTGATGGGTCCGACCGACCCGAACCGTTACTACATGTGGAGCGGCTGGGTCGGCAATGACGGCAACGGCGGCGGCCCGGTGATCGACAACTCGGAACTCGGCTACGGCTGGTCCACGTATCCGGAAGTGCTGCAGAACGCCGGCATCACCTGGAAGATCTATCAGGACATGGGTACGGGACTCAACGCCAGCGGCTCGTGGGGCTGGACGCAGAATCCGTACATCGGCAACTACGGCGACAACTCACTGCTCTACTTCAACCAGTACCGCAACGCGCAACCGGGCAATCCGCTGTACGACAACGCCCGTACGGGCACGAACGCGGCGAATGGCGACGGCTACTTCGACATCCTCAAGCGCGACGTGCAGAACAACGCCCTGCCGCAAGTCTCGTGGATCGTCGCGCCGGAAGCGTATTCCGAGCACCCGAACTGGCCCTCGAACTACGGTGCGTGGTACGTCGATCAGGTTCTGCAGATTCTCACGTCGAATCCCGAAGTGTGGAGCAAGACCGTGCTGCTGATCAATTACGACGAAAACGACGGCTTCTTCGATCATATGGCGCCGCCGTTCGCGCCGGCATCGAGTGCAAACGGTTTGTCGACCGTCGACACCAGCAATGAAAACTATGCGGGCAGCGGCAATACGCCGGCGGGTCCCTACGGACTCGGACCGCGTGTGCCAATGCTGGTGGTCTCGCCCTGGTCGAAAGGCGGCTACGTGTGCTCGGAACTGTTCGACCATACGTCAGTGATCCGCTTTATCGAAAAGCGCTTCGGCCAACAGCACAATCTGGGCGAATCGAACATCACGCCGTGGCGCCGTGCGGTGTGCGGCGATCTGATGTCGGCATTCAACTTCAGCACCCCGAACGACGCGTTCCCGACGCTGCCGAGCACGAGCGGCTATGTGCCGCCCGATCAGAATCGCCATCCGGACTATGTGCCGCTGCCGCCGCTCGTGCAGGCCGTACCGAAGCAGGAACCCGGCGTGCGCCCGGCTCGTGCGCTGCCGTACGAACTGTTCGTGCGCGTGCATGGTGAAGGCGCGGAGAACAAACTGACGATGCGCTTCGTCAATTCGGGCCGCACCGGCGCTGTGTTTCTCGTCTATGCAGCCAATGGTCTCGCTGCGCCGCTGACCTATACCGTCGAAGCCGGCAAGCGGCTGCAGGATCAGTTGCCGTTGAATATCGACGGCACGTACGATTACACGGTCTACGGCCCGAACGGCTTTCTGCGCCGTTTCGCGGGCAAGCCGGTCGCGAGAAGCTGGTGGCACGGCTCTGATATCGCACGGCCGGAAGTCGCTGAAGGCTACGACGTCGCTAACGGCAACCTGCAATTGCGGCTGGAAAATGTGGGCAGCGCACGCTGCCAGTTCACCATCGTCAATGCCTATGACGCGCACAACGTGGTCAAGCATTCGGTGCGCGGCGGTGATACTGAACAGTTGTACCTCGATCTGCGCAATGCCTACGGCTGGTACGACCTGGTGATTACCGTCGACACGGACCCGTCGTTCGCACGACGCTTCGCCGGACACGTGGAAACCGGCCGGAGCAGCATGAGCGATCCGGCACTGGGGAGCTAAGTTTCATTCTGGTTTCGATTCAGTCCGTACGAAAAGAAGCGGCCGCTGCGATAGAAAGCAGCGGCCGTTTTTTCATGCATTCGCGTCGCGGCGCATAAGCCGTAATCTCAAGCTGCCACAGCCGCCCTCACCGACTCACGCTCGCGCGTTTTCTCGCGAATCGCTTGTACGACGAACTCCGCATCGCGCGCGACGCCTGAGAAGCGCCCCGATCCCCACGTATGCAGCCACGGCAAACCAACGAAATACAAACCGTCGATCGGTGTAATGCCACGGGTATGCGCCGGATAACCGCGACCGTTGAACACCGGCGCGTCGAGCCAACTGAAGTCCGGTGTAAAGCCGATGCACCAGATAATTGCCGAAATGCCGCTAGTGCGGAGATCGAGCGTCGTGCGTTCTCCGGCCGGCCGCCAGACGGGTTCGTAGACTTCACCCGCTGGCGCGTCGATGCCATGCTTTTCGATGAAGCCATCGATGCTCGCGTTGATCCGGTTGTACGTATCGTCCGCGGAGTCGAGATTGGCGGCGAGCGTCGGTGCGAAATGGAATTGCCCGTCGCGCAGATCGTCGAGCCTCCCGTACAACTCCATGCCTTCAGCGGCGAACTTGCGCAGATCGATATCGCGTCCGCCGTCGCGGCCGGTCACATAGTGGTTGGTGTTGTCGCGCACGCCTTCGCGCAGGGGATGTTTTTCGACCGGCATGTCGTAGTACTGCATGTCGGCAAGCCAATCGACCACATCACGTCCCCGATAAAAGCGCGCACAGCGCGGCGCCTCGCCGACCGCGAGCACCACTTTGCGTCCGGCCAGATGCAAGTCTTCCGCGATCTGCGCGCCGGATTGCCCCGTGCCGACCACCATGACCGCGCCATCGGGCAAGGTCTGTGGATTCCGATACGCTGACGATTGCAACTGCATGATGTCTGCGGGCAAGCGCTCGGCGAGACGCGGCACGATCGGCGTGTGATAACCACCCGAGGCGACCACCACCTGATCCGCGGTGAAATCGCCCTGCGTAGTGACGATCGTATAGACACCATCCTCGCGCTGCTTCACGCGTTTGACTTCCGCATGCTCGATTACCGGTGCTTCAACGTGTGCGATGAAGCCGTCGAGATAGTCGATGATTTCGTCCTTCTTCATGAACCCGTGCGGATCGTCGCCCAGATATGGGTAACCGGGCAACGCACACTGCCAGTTCGGCGTCACGAGACAGAACGCGTCCCAGCGTTGCTGGCGCCACGTATGCGTCACCGTGTTCTTTTCCACAACCAGATGGCCGATGCCGGCCTGCTTGAGGTAGTAGCTGACCGACAGGCCCGCCTGCCCGCCGCCGATGACGAGCACGCTGTAATGCCCGTCAGCGCGTCCAGGATGGATTGGATTCGACATGATGCGTCCTCTGCAAAAATAAGCGGCTAGCTGAATTCGATAACCTTGACGGTCGCCTCGGGCCGATCGCGAAAGCGCTCGGCATCGCGTTCGATCTGTGCAAGCTGATCCATCGCTGCCGAGCACGCAAAACCGTACTTCTCGCGCACGCGCTCCGAAGCGATACCCAATGCCTGTCGTGAACGTGCGACGAAATCGTCCAACGGATAAGCCTCGCCAGGTTTGAAGAAATCGCCAATGACGAGCGACGGCGAATAACAGTTCGCTTCATCGCCATCGGGCCACTGAATCCGAAAGTGCATGACAGGCATGACAAACCCTCAATCGATCAATGAATATCTAACGCGCGCGTTGCCAGCAATTGGCGGTACACATCGACGTGACGCCGTGCGCTTTCCGCCCAGCTAAAGCGTGCGAGTAACGCGGGTACGGCGTGGTCGAAATCAATACGACTACCGCTGCCGCTGAGAGCGCATAGCAAGGCCGCCGCTATCGACTCGACATCGGCAGGATTTGCCCAGTAACAGGTGGTGTCGTTGAGGTATTCGGTGAACGGTGCGATTGCCGAGACAACCACTGGGGTGCCGCTAGCAAGCGCCTCCAGCACCACCAGACCAAAACCCTCGCGCAACGACACCATCGACAACACGTCCGCGCGGCGAAAGAGCGCGGGCATGGCGGCGTCTTCGAGCGGCCCGGTTACGACCACGCTTTCGCCTGGGCCAATCGACAGTCCCAACTCCGCCGCTCGTTTAAGCACACCGCGGGAGTAGGCGTCGTGGTCGAGCAGGCTTGCGCCACCTGCAATCACAAGTTGCGCGTCCGGCAACGTGCGCAGCACCAACGCGAACGCTTCGAGCAGTGCGAGTGTGTTCTTGCGCGCTTCGATACCGCCCACTGATAGTACGATCGGGCCGCCATCAATGCCAAAGCGCCACCGGATCTGCGCATCGTGTGCATCTTCCTCAGGTGTGAAGCGCGCGATGTCGACGCCGTTCGGCACCGTCAGCGCCGCAATGCGGAAAGTCGAACGCATCTCGCGCGTCCACGTATCGCTAACACACAACACCTGCTCCGCATCCTCGTACGCCCGCCGTTGCCATGCAGCGAGACGTGGATCGCCGAAACGATCCAGGTGATGAACAGTCCGCATGAAACCACGAATGAGCCCTTGCGCTCTCAGCTCGGCAAGTGCGTTGCCGCTGATACTGTCCTGCGCGTGCAGCACATCGAACGACCACGCGTCATGTTCCATCAAGGTCTGCTTGAATGCGTGAATACGCGCCTCCACCATGGCTACCGTGCTTGCCTGAGACAGCGTGATCGGCGCGTAGACCACGCGGCACGACGGCAGGCGGAACAGTATCTCGCCCGGCGCAGCCGGCGCAAAGACGGTCACGTCATGACCGAGCGCGGTCAACGCGGTCGCCAGTTCAAGCGTATGCACGACCCCGCCACGCGGATTGACCGAATGCGTCAGCAACGCGATACGCAACGGGTTCATCGCGGACCGTCCTTCGCGACCATGAACGGCTCGCGATTGAAATCCCACAACACCGCCGCGTCATCGTGGTGGCGCAAAACCACTTCAGACAACGCATCGACCGTACCAATCACGGCGCATGTGAGCGAACGCGAATCGAACTGCGCCTGCACTGCGGTGACATGTTCTTCCCGAACCGACAGCAGATAGCCGAAGCTCGGAAATGCAGTGACCCAACGCTCCAGGGAGACTTCAGCAGGTTTCGGAATACGCTCGAGATCGATCCGTGCGCCCACACGTGAGCACTCGAGCAACATCAGCGCCGTGCCGAGTGTGCCGGCCATACTGATGTCCTTCGCCGCATCGCATAGGCCACTTTCCGCTAGCTGCGGAAGCAGTTCGAGATCCGCTCTCAAACGTTCAGGTGGCGCACCCACCGACGCATTCCAGAACGGATACGGTTCCTCGAAGTGTCCGCGCAAATCGATGGCCATCATCAAGCTGTCATCGGGCTTCGCATTGAAACTCGACAGCAGCGCTTTCGCACGCCCCACAATCGACACCGCAAGTTGCGCCGCATCGCTGCGCGTATTCGTATGACCGCCGACTATCGGCACACCGTACGCGACGGAGGCCGCCGCCATGCCGGCAAGCACCTCTTCGGCGGCGTCGATGCCCCGACTCCATAGCGCATCGACCACCGCCAGCGGCCGCCCGCCCATCGCGTAGATATCGCTGACGTTGACCATCACGCTGCTGTAGCCGGCGAACCACGGCATTGCGTTCACGAAATCGCTGACCATGCCTTCGATTGCGAACAGCAGGTATCCATCGCCATCGGCAATGGCCGCGCAATCGTCGCCAAGTGCAACTGCCTGCGCGAGATCCTGCGTGCCACCCGGCAGACGCCGGGCGAGTGTACCGACCACGTCGACGATATCCGTCTTGTGCCGAAACCCGCGACTCTCGCGCAGGCTGGCGACGAGATCGGCCACGCTTGTCATGCCACGCTCCGTGCAGGAGCCGCGCTGCGCGGTTGCGTATGAGTCACGAAGCCGCTACACGGCGTCACACACGGCGGATACCAGTCCAGTTGCGCCTGCATCAGATGATGCGGGCGGCCCAGCAACGTTTCCTCTGCAAGCACGTCCCAATGCATTGCGCAAAAGAGCGGTACGTTCTGGCTCTGCACGTGGGCAAGAAAGGTCTCACAGCCGAGCGCATGGGCACTGCTCACGGCCAGACGAATCAGCGTCGCGCCGATTTTTCCGTAGCGGCGAAACGCAGCATGTACGGCCAGACGTGAGCCGAACCATACGCTGCCCTCGTCGCGATGAATGCGCACCGTACCGACCACCTGCTCCGGCATGCCGGCGACACAACTCACTGCTACCAGTTGCTGCGCGTGCGTGTCGATATCGTCGCGATCGTCGCCGACAAAAATTCCCTGCTCGATGCAGAACACCGCGCGTCTCAGCTTGTGCGCTTCGTCGGCTTCCCAATCTAGCGTCGTCCACTTGATGCGGAATTCACTCGGCGCATAGGGCGCGAAACCCACGTCGCCTTCCAGTGCCTCACCTGCGATCGCTTCACCGAACATGATCACTCCTCGTACGACGACAACGACGAACAAGCGCCGCATTTTCCGCAGCCGGCCTTGATATCGCTCGATCGCATCGCAGCAGAGTTCAGCATTGCGCCGAGCGGTTGCAGAACCGACTTCATGAATTCGGGCGTGGGCGCAGGATGATCTTCGAGCGGCGTGCCGGTGATCGGCACGAACGGCACAACGAACGGATAGACACCGAGCTCGATCAACTCGCGCGACATAGCCAGAATCGCCTCCGCGCTATCACCAAGACCGGCGAGTATGTACGTACTCACCTGACCGCGTCCGAACACAGCAACTGCCGCCTTGAACGCTTCCATGTAGCGCGCCAGCGGCACGCTCGCCTTGCCCGGCATGATGCGTTCGCGCAACGCGGGCGTCACCACTTCGAGATGCATGCCGAGCGTATCGATGCCGCTTGCTTTCATGCGCGCGAACCAGCGGTCGTCGTCGGGTGGCTCGCATTGCGCCTGGATCGGCAGATCGACCGCCGCTTTGATAGCGAACGCGCTTTCGCACAGGATCTGCGCGCCGCGATCGGACGTGGGCGGCGTGCCGGTGGTCAGCACCATATGCTTGACGCCGTCGAGCAATACAGCCGCCCGTGCCACTTCGGCCAATTGCTCCGGCGTCTTGCGCGCAATGGTGCGGCCTGCTGCGAGCGATTGGCCAATCGCGCAGAACTTGCAACTCTTGCGGCGGCTCTCGTAGCGGATGCAGGTCTGCAGCACCGTCGTGGCCAGCACATCCGCACTATGCAGCGCGGCAATGTGCGAGTAAGGCACGCCGTCGAGCGTCTGCATGCCGTAAAAGCGCGGCGCTTTTGGAAAGCTGATATTGGCAATCGGAATCGTGCCGCGCAGCAAGGCGCTCGATCCGCTTGCATCCGGCGTCTCTGCAACGAACGGCGAGTGCCACGCGGTGCTCGTATGCACCGGCACCATGATCGTCACGCCGTCCACCGTCACTGCCTTATGGTCCGAGGGTCCCGCGCCGCCACGCCGGCTCGCTGCGCCGGCATCCGGAGACACGAGCCGCAAACCGGCCGACTGCAGTTCAGTCATCAATTGCCGGCTCGCTGCCGACAGTGTCTCGCTGGAGTTCATCGCGCCATCCTTCGTTTGAATTGAAACCCGTGCTCGAAGCACTGGACCAGGCCGGCATCGGCGCGACGGTTTCCGCCGGCCGCTGGTTGATCGCAAGACTCAGCAATTCCGGCCGCGCGTAGTGGCCGACTGAATCCATCATGCGTTTGCGCTTGGTGATCAAGGCCATGTCGAGATCGGCAATCACCATGCCTTCGCCCTCACGCAGCGGCTGCGCCAGATGCTGTCCTTCCGGCGACACGATCGCGGTGTTGCAGCCGCCGCGCAGCGCCTTCTGCAAATTCGTATCGGGTGTGACCGATGCAATCTGCGCTTCGGTCAGCCAACCGGTTGCATTGACCACGAAGCAGCCCGACTCCAATGCGTGATGCCGGATCGTCACTTCGATCTGATCGGCGAAGATCGGACCCACCAGCGAACCGGGAAACTGGCTGCAATGAATCTCTTCGTGCTGCGTCATCAAGGCATAGCGCGCGAGCGGGTTGTAATGCTCCCAGCACGCGAGCGCGCCGACGCGCGCCACCGCAGTTTGCGCGACTTTCAAACCGGACGCGTCGCCCTGCCCCCAGATCATGCGCTCATGAAACGTCGGCGTGATCTTGCGACGCTTGAGCACCAGCTGGCCGTCCACGTCGAAGATCAACTGCGTGTTGTAAAGGCTGCCGTGATCGCGCTCATTGACGCCAAGCACCACCACCATCCGATGCAAACGCGCCTGCTCGGCCACCGCTTGCGTCACCGGGCCCGGCACGATCACGGCCTCCTCGTAGAGCTTCATGTGATCGGCGCCGGAAGCAACCGGCGGACGCACGAAAGAAAAGTACGGGTAGTACGGCACGAAGGTTTCCGGGAATACGATCAGTTGCACGCCTTCGCGCGCCGCTTTCTCGATGGCCTCGCACACCTTCTCGAGGGTGCCGCCGCTGCGCTCGAAGTCCGGTGCGATCTGGACCGCGGCGGCACGCACGATGCGTTTGTCGGACATAGTGGTCACCCGCCTCTCGTCAAACCGTCCACGTGTGGATGATCAGCGCGTTGTCCTTGCGATGAAGCAGCTGGATATCCAGCACATCGAGCGGACTGATCGGCCGGATACCTTCGATCAGTGAAGCTTCGCCGTGACCGTACAGGGCTTGCAGCGCGAAGCGGCAGGCGTACACCTTGCCGCCCTCTTCCATGAACTTCATCAGTTGCTTGTTGAAGTTCAGGTGGCCCGGGAACGCTTCGTCGCCAAGCGTTGGAAAGCCGCGTTGCAGACCGAGCGTGACACCCGGCCCGTAAAGCAGCACCGACGTCTCGAAGCCCTTGCGTTGCAAACGCGTGGCTTGCAACAGATTGACGAAGCCGATCGACCCCTCGAACGCGACCGTATGGAACGTGACGAGTGCCTTCTCGCCTGGTTCGGCCTTCACGTCTTCGAAGACTTTCTCTTCGTAGTCGACAAGGTAATCGCCTTTCTGATGCAGCGGTTTGTTGACGGCTGGCATGACACTCTCCGATCAGGTTTGCTAAGTAAAAGATGGCGCATTCAATCCGTGCGCGCTTCTCCCAATGCAACGGCCGTGCCATTGATCGGTCGCGCAAATGCGATCAATCAGCAATCAATTCCGCCTCGATTCGACATGCGACTCGAAAAATTTCCAGGCGTGAAGCTTGCATACAGCCGGGACGTCGCGACCGAGAGCCCACGACCCTGGGATATCGCACCAGCCAAGTGCGGTTTGCCTGCCCGAACGAGTCGGCGTGGTGCACTCATTCACCACAGACGATCAATCCGATCATTGATCGCATTCGAATGCGATCAATGATCATCACCCCAGCCGAAGACTATCGATGAGCAGCCCCACACATCATTGGATCAAACGCCTCGCCGACACCCGCAAGCCGGCTTACCTCGCGATTCCCGATCTGATCGAAGAAGATCTCGCCACCGGCCGCCTGCGTCCACGCGACCGCTTGCCGGGGCTGCGCGATCTGGCCGAAGAACTCGCGCTGAACTACACGACTGTGGCGCGCGCGTATGCGGAAGCGCGCAAGCGCGGCCTGCTCGATTCGCGCGCGGGCAGTGGAACCTTCGTGCGTGGCCGAACCGCCACCTTGCCGCTCGCCGGCGGCAGCAGCATCGAGATGTCGATGAATACGCCACCCGAGCCGCCCGATTACGCGGCCCGTCTGCGCGATTCGGCAGCGCGCCTGATGAGCGGCAGCGATCCGTATCAGTTGCTGCGTTATCAGGACTTCGGTGGCTCGGCCGCCGACAAGGACGCGGGAGCCGAATGGCTGAAGCGTCGCGTGCCGCATTGCGACGCGCAGAACGTGCTGGTGTGCCCCGGCATTCATAGCGCGCTGGTGGCGCTCGTCTCGCAGTTGGCGCGACCCGGCGGCACGATCTGTCTCGACACGCTGGCTTACCCCGGCATCAAGGCCATTGCCGCGCAGCTCGGCGTGCGTCTGCAGGCTCTGCCGCGCGACGACGAAGGTCCACTCGCGCACGCCTTCGAAGCGCTCTGTAAAACCGACAAGCCGAGCGCGTTCTATTGCAATCCGACGCTGCAGAATCCGAGCACGCTCACGCTCACGCACAAACGGCGCGAAGCGCTCGCCGACGTCGCGTTGCGCTACAGCGTTCCGATCATCGAAGACGATGCGTATGCGATGCTGCCGCAGAGTGCGCCCGATGCGCTCGCGAGCTTCGCGCCGGAACTGACCTACTACGTCACGGGTTTATCGAAGAGTCTCGGTGCCGGTTTGCGCGTGGCGCATCTGCACGCGCCGACTGCCAGGCAAACGCAGCGCCTCGCCGGCGCATTGCGCGCGACGACGGTGATGGCGAGTCCATTCACGGTTACGCTCGCAACGCAATGGATCGTCGACGGCACCGCGCTCGACATGCTCAACGCGATCCGCAATGAATCTCGCGCACGCCAGGCGATTGCATCGCGCATGCTCGAAGCGTGGCCTTACGAAGCGCACGCGGATGGCTTTCATTTGTGGTTGCCGGTACCGGCCGAAAGCGGCTGGAGTGCTTCCGAACTCGCATTGCAACTGCGCAACCAGGGCATCGCCGCCGTTGCGGGGGCGGCGTTTTCCACCGACGGCAATCCGCCGAACGCAATGCGTGTGTGCCTCGGTGGCTCAAAGACGCGCGACGAATGCGAAGAGGCACTGCGCATCGTAGGTGAGACACTCGACCATCCGCATCATCTGCATTCTCCGGTGATGTGAAACCATCTGTGCGCATTGGTATATAGCGTTGCACCCGCGTTATCGTCATACGAATACAGCGCCCTGCAACTCGATGCCAGCTCGCTGTTTCGGCACCCATTGAAAACCCCGCAGCGCGCTAAAAAGTGTGTAGCATCGCGCCGCGCTGCCACAAGCGGCGTTGCCGGTCGCCGTCAGAAACTGAAAGCATTATCTGCTCAAGTCCCCACCGCCGGCGCCGTATACCGCGTATGAGGCCCCCGCCTCACCGACTACGGCTCACTGCTTACTCCGAAAGACTCCCAACATGTTCTCCTCCATTCGCGCGCGCATCGTCGCCCTGTGCGTCGCCATCGTTGTGGTTGCGCTCGCTGCTAACGCGGTTCTCAACTATGTCGTCGCCAATTCGTACAACGCCGATGCGATCGAAAGCAATTTGAGCGCTGTCGAAAGCGGTCACGCGGACGGTATCGAAGATTGGATCGCTTCCAATAGTCAGATGATCAACTCGCTGCAGGACGCGGTGCTGCAACCCGATCCATCTGCCGCGCTGAAGCAGATCGCCGCAGCCGGCAAGTTCACCAACGTGTACGTCGGCTACGCGGACAAGACCGCGAAGTTTTCGGACCCGACCGGCATTCCGCCCGACTACGATCCGACTGGCCGTCCCTGGTACAAGCAGGCCGCCGCAGCGGGCAAGCCGGTGGTGACGCCGCCCTATGTGGACGTGGGCACGGGCAAGCTGGTGGTCGCATTCGCCGCGCCCGTGGTACGGGACGGCGTGGTGAAAGGCGTGGTGTCCGGCGACGTCGCCATGGACAGCGTGATTGCCAACGTCAAGGCGATTCATCCGACGCCCGCAAGCTTCGGCATGTTGATTGACGCCGGCGGTCATATCGTCGCGCACCCGGATGCCAAGTTGACTCTGAAGCCGGTATCGGACCTCGCACCGGCTCTCACCAGCGACAAGCTGACTACGCTTCTCGGCGCCGAGCACCCCGTCGAAGTCGACGTGAGCGGCAGCACGAAGCTGCTGCGCGCCGAGGCTATTCCCGGCACCGACTGGTACGCTGTCGTCGCGCTCGACAAATCGGAAGCGACGGCGGGCATGCGATCGGTGTTGACCGCTTCGGTGATCGCCTTGATCGTGATCGCCGCGATCGCCGCCGCCATCGTGGCCACGGTCACCGCCGTGTCGTTCCAGCGCCTCTCGAAAGTACGCGATGCGATGGACGCGATCGGCTCGGGCGAAGGCGATCTGACACAACGTCTGCCAGCCGTCGGCAACGACGAAGTCGCGCAGATCGCGCGCTCGTTCAATACCTTCATCGACAAACTCAGCCACGTGATGCGCCAGATTCGCGATGCCAGCGAATCGGTGCGCGTGGCAGCCAATGAGATCGCCGCGGGCAACGTCGATCTGTCGGGCCGCACTGAATCCGCAGCGGCCAGCCTGCAACAGACGGCGGCGTCGATGGAAGAAATCACCTCGACGGTTACACAATCGGCGAGCGCCGCGAAGCAGGCCGACGATACAGCCGTGTCCGCATCGCAGGTCGCCTCGCGTGGTGGCGCAGTGATCTCCGAAGTGATTACGACGATGGGCGAGATCGAACATGCGTCCGTGAAGATCTCGGACATCATCGGCGTGATCGACGGCATTGCATTCCAGACCAACATTCTCGCGTTGAACGCAGCGGTGGAAGCGGCGCGCGCCGGCGAACAGGGCCGCGGTTTCGCGGTGGTCGCGGGCGAGGTGCGCAGCCTCGCGCAACGCAGCGCGCAGGCCGCAAAGGAAATCAAGGGGCTGATCGAAGCAACCGTGGCAAGCGTGACCTCCGGGTCGGGCCAGGTGCGCCAGGCCGGCGAGACGATGACGGAGATCGTCAGCAACGTCGCCAACGTGACCACCATCATTTCCGAAATCACCCAGGCGGCCAACGAGCAAACGCGCGGGATTCAGGAAGTGAACCGCGCAGTCAGCCAACTCGATGAAATGGTTCAGCAGAACGCCGCGCTGGTGGAGGAATCCACAGCGGCCGCTGCCGCGTTGCAAGGCCAGGCCGTGAGTCTTGCCAGTGCCGTGACGCAATTCAGGCTGGACTAAGGTCTACCCAAGGAAATCGCCGTGATGTTCTATAGAAATCTGAAGATCGCCGTCAAGTTGGCGCTGCTCGGCGCGGTGCTGCTCGCCGCGACAATGGTGGTGGGTCTGGAAGGGTGGCATGCGTTATCGAAGACGCATGCACTGCAAATCCAGTCCGCGCAAACGCTCAGCCAATACGCGCAAGCCGCCGACACTGCGCGCGTCGCGCAGGTCGAATTCAAAAAACAGGTTCAGGAATGGAAGGACCTGCTGCTGCGCGGCTCGGATCCGGCTGCGTTCGCCAAGTACCGTGAGGCCTTCAGCAAGGAAAGCGGCACGACGCACACTGCGCTGCTGCGTCTGAAGGACCAGTTGAGTGCATTGGGCGCCAACGTCGACGGCGTCGACAAGGCGCTCGCCACGCACGCCTCGTTGCAGGACAACTACCTCGACGCGCTCAAGCATTACGACGCAGCCGATCCGAATACGGCGCACGTCGTCGACGGCCTGGTCAAAGGCATCGACCGCGCGCCGACCGCCGCTATCGACGACATCGTCGCCCTGGTGATGCAGCAGGCGCAAGACTCCAGTGTGCGCACGGGCGACGCCGCAGAACACGCGTACACGCTCGCCTGCGTGCTGCTGCTATCGGTCGTGATCTGCTCGCTCGGCGTAGGCAGCTTCGCGGTCTGGTTCCTGAGCCGCAGCATCACGTTGCCGGTCAGGCAGGCGGTGGGTGTCGCGCAAGCAGTTGCGGCAGGTGATCTACGCACTGATGTCGCCGTGGTGAGCCGCGATGAAACCGGTCAACTGCTAGTCGCGCTCAACGAAATGAATCAACGCCTGCGGCACATCGTCAGCGAGATTCGTGAAGGCGCACACACGATTTCTTCGGCGACGCAGGAGATCGCCGCCGGCAACCTCGACCTGTCAGCGCGCACGGAGCAACAGGCCGCCTCGCTCGAAGAAACCGCCGCGTCGATGCAGCATTTCACCGACTCAGTTCAGCGCAACGCCAGCAACGCACGCGAGGCCACCACGCTCGCGCAAACCGCGGCGCAAGCGGCACGCGACGGCGGTGCGGTGATGACCGATGCCGTGCGCACCATGGGTCAGATCGATGCGGCGTCCAAGCGGATCGTCGATATCATCGCGGTGGTTGAAGCGATTGCCGCGCAGACCAATATTCTGGCGCTCAACGCAGCGGTTGAAGCGGCGCGTGCCGGCACGCAGGGACGTGGTTTCGCGGTCGTCGCGAGTGAAGTGCGCAGTCTCGCTCAACGCTCGGCCGATGCAGCGCGTGAGATCAAGGCACTGATTCGTGAGTCGGTTGCCACGATCGACGTCGGCATGCAGTTGATCAATCAGGCAAGCAATACGATGGACGGCGTGGTGCAAAGCGCGGGCAGCGTGACGCGTATCGTCGAGGCGATCGCGACGGCCAGTGTCGATCAGGCAGCGGGTATTGCGGAGGTGAACGATGCGGTCACGCAGATGGATCAGGTGACGCAGAGCAATGCGGCTTTGGTGGAGCAGGCGGCTGCGGCGGCCGATGCGGTGCAGAGCAAGGCTTCAGGGCTGGTGCAAAGTGTGAGTTTCTTTCGGATTGGTGTGGCGGCTTCTTAATCAAGACTCAAAGTCGAGGCCGCCAAGTAAGACCGTTGGCTCGGCCTGGGTGTGCGAGACGAAGTCCAGTTCGCGGACGTGGCGCCAGGCTTCGAGCTTGCGGGGCAATGCGGCTAAGTAGCCGGCGAAGCGGGTGGGGCCTTCTGGGCCCATCAGGCGTTCTATTTCGTCGCTGTCCCAGGTTAGGTACAGGTTTAGCGGATGTACGTAGTGGCGGAGGTCTTCGATCGGGGTTGCGTGGATTCGTACTCGGGTGGGGTGGCCGTGGCCGCCGTATGAGAGCACTTCTGTATGCACGGTTGTCGCGAAACAGGCGGCGATTGCTTCGGCGATGCGAGGTGCGAATTGTTCGTCGAAACGGGTTGCATTTTCTGGGCGCATTTTTTGTCTCCGACGGTTTTTTGCGATTGATGGGGTAATCGTAGCATGTGGGATCGGACGCGTTCGCTGAGGATGTGGTGGGGGCTTTTGTTGATCTGTTTGTCTGCGCGGCGCTTGTTTGTCAGTGTTCTTATGGCGTTGGCCTTTCCTTGAATTGTTAGTGGTCTATTAGCGTTGCCCCTGTGCGGGGCGGCACCTACTTTTCTTTGCTTGCCGCAAAGAAAAGTAGGCAAAAGAAAGCGGCTCAAACCGCTCATGCTAAGTGGGCACCGTGGTCTGCTGCGGGTAGTGGTGCATCTGGAATCTGTGTTCGTGAACCTATATACGCTTGTGACAAGGGACTCATTAGTTCCCACTCCGCACTACGTGCGTCGCGGACGGGTTTGCCAGGGAAACCTGCGGGCGAGCCGGCACTGCGGGCTATTTTTTTGATTTCCCCGCCGTGTTTAGGCTTGACTCAATTAATCGAGGTTGCCGTGTACCGTCTCGCCCTCGAATAACGTCATCGTCGTCACCACCTCCGCTATTCGATGTGGTGATACCTCGCGTATGTCGTTGCTCAATACAGCCAACGACGCCGGTCGGCCAGTGGTCAGTTGGCCTGACCTGTCGTCAAAACGGAGGCTGTACGCGGAATTGTGCGTGTAGGCCTTCATCATTGTCGCAAGGTCGACACTTTGCTCCGGAAGGAATGGAATGTCGTCGATGTCGCCCGGTCGCGCGCGGCGCAATGCGGTTTCTATTGCCACCAACGGGTTTTGCGTCGAGACCGGCCAGTCGGAGCCGCCGGATAACATCGCGCCGTGGCGCTGCAGATCGCCAAATGCGTAGTGGCGGCTCATTCGTTGCTCACCAAGCAAGTGCCTGTACAGCTCCTGTAATTCCGGGGCGACGCTGCCCCATACGGCCTGAATCGAGGCAATTGCTCCCGTCTCCGCGAATCGCGGGATGTCCTGCGGGTCGATCAGTTGTACATGCGCCAGCTGCGCGCGGCGGTCGCGGTGGCCGCGTTCGTGGTTCAGCGCCTCAAGTACGTCCAATGCCATCCGGACCGCTCGGTCGCCGATCGTGTGGAAGTGCAAGTCGAAACCAGCCGCGTCAGCAGCGAACACGGCCTCGCGTAGTTGCGCGGGATCCCAATGCACAGCGCCGTTGTGGTCGGCGTCGTCGTAGTTGCTGAGCAATGCGCCTGTGTGGCTCTCGAGTACGCCGTCGATAAAGATCTTTGCCGTATGCAAACGTACGCGGCCGCCGTCGTACTGATGGCGCCAGTCGATCAGCTTGGCAATCTGCGGCGCGAGCGCCATGTTCGGGGACACCAGCAAGCCCAAACTCACGTTCGCTTTCAATTCGCCACTATCTCGTGCACGCACGTAAGCATCGACAAGGCGCTGCCCCACCATCGCTTCGAACCATCCCGTGATGCCGTTTTCATGGGCCTGGCGTTGCGCCTTCTTCAACGCAAGCGCAGACTCGTCGGCGCCCATTTGCGGAAGGTGGCGGAACAGTCCGTATAGCGCGGCTTCATGAACGACGCCCGTGGGCTCGCCGTGCTCGTCGCGTTCGTAGATGCCACCTTCAGGGTCCAGTGTCGTCGCGCTCACGCCGAGGGTGCGTAATGCGGCGCTGTTCAGGCAGCCGGAATGCACGTCGTGGCCAATCAGCAGCAGCGGGCGATCACTCACCATCGTGTCGAGCGCCGCGCGGTTGAGTTGTGTACCAAGCGCGTCCAGCGCGACGTTGCCCGTCATCACCCAACTGCGTTGTGGATGCAAGGCGGCACATTCGCGGACCCGGTGGGCGATGGCGTCGAATGAATGGGCGTCGCCGAGGTCGGCGTCACACGTCAGTTGGAATCCCTCGACGGGATGTGCGTGTGAGTCCGTGAAACCGGGCACGATCATGCGGCCGCGCAGGTCGATTTCTTCCGTATTGCGGAGCGCTTGAGGCAAGCCGGCGCGGGTACCGACGTAGGCGATTGTGCCGTCGCGCACGGCGAGACACTCCGCGACTGTTGGCGTCGTGCCACCTGTGTAGATCGCGCCGTTGACGAAGGTGCAATTGCGGTAGCGCAGCGCGTCGCGGGCGGCGTCGTGGGAAAAGTTCTTCATGGTAGTGGTCAGAAGGAGTAAACGAACTGGGTCGCCAGAATGTCGTTGGCGCGTGAATAGGTGCCGTCGTTCATCAGGAACACAGGATGGTTGGCCTGGTCGTGCCGGTATTCGAACTTCAGCGTGATCTGCTGGGTCGGGAAGAACAGGAGGTCGGCTGTGATGTCGTAGTGCGTCGCGCCCTTACACTCGGTGCCATTGCGCGTCGACGCGGAGAAGCACGCAGGGTCGATTCCGAAACCGCTCGTCCCATTCACCGAAGGGTTCCCGCCGGAAAGGCCGTACAGAATGTTCGGTGCACCGCCGCCGTTGGCGGTGTCGTTCAGGTAGTCGAAGCGCAGCGTCGCACCCATGTGGCCGAGCCATGTGGAAGTCCACTTCTTGTGGCCCTGCAATGAAAGGCCGTACCAGCGCGCGGTGCCGCCGTCGTAAGCGCCCTTCTGCTGTTCGCCGTAGTCGAGCTGCGCGTTCAGTTGCAGCTTGTCGCGCGTGTAGGTCAGGTCGGTTTCGATGTAACGCATCATGCCGAAGGGCGTCGATGCATTGCATTGGTAGCCGTAGCCGCCCGGATTCGCGCACGGCGAGAACAGCGTCGAACGGCCGATCATGCCGGCTACGCCGATGTCGAGCGCCGTCGACAGGGCATCGTCAAAGCGCGCGCTGAGCGACGGCACCCAGTTGCTTCGCGAGGTGTTGTTGGGGCCGTTGACGATAGCCGACGAGGTGCGCAACTGTTCGTTCGCGATGTACACCTGCCAGAAATGCGTGAAGATCGCGTTGTTGCCCTTCAGGCCAATGCCGACCATGCCCGCCGGCTCGCTGAAGTCGTACAGCAGGTTGTGCGTTAGCGTCAGCATCTGATTCGACGGCTGCGGCTCGTAGCCGATCGGGCTTGGCAACAGACCCGCGGTGAAGGTTGTCAGCGAATTCAGCGGCACGGTCACATCGGCTTGCGTCAGGATGTTGTTGCCGACGGTGCCGCGACCGCTGCTCAAGGTCGACCCGACGCCGCGATTCGGCTGGATCACGATCTCCGCTGCCGGCGCGAGCGGACCGACGCCGAAGGTCTTCTTGATGTCGAGATAGACATCGCCAATCTGACTTTCGAAGTAGTCGTAGACGCCCGGGTCGTGATTCAGGAACTGGAAGCCGCCTGAATGCTGCGCGCGGTTGTACAGGTACAGCGGGTCGATGTAGCCAGTCACGCTCAGGCCGGCGAGCGGGCCAGTCGTGGCCGCGTCTTCGAGCGAGTCTGTTTTCAACGTGAGATTGTTGACCTGCTCATGCATCGACTGAAAATCGCGCGCTATTGCTGCAGAATCCTGAGCGGAAGCGGAACCTGTGGCAGCCGCCGGTGCGGATGCGACGGCTACGATCTGCGGCGTGGCCTTAGTATTAGCCTTAGCTTGAGCCTGCAGGCTGTGAACCTCCGCCTGCAGCAACTTGATTTGTGCCTGCAATGCGTCGAGTTGTGCGGCAACAGAGGGTCGCGCGGCGGCGTCCGTCTGTGCAGCAAGGGCAGTCAGCTGGAACGCGAGCGCGCTCACGAGAACAATGACTTTCAGTTTCATGATGGAATACGTCGAATGGACGAGTTGACCCGCACCGCGTCGCGAGACGCGGCGGCGGAAAGCGCGCTGGTTGGTTGAGCGTGGGTGGCTATGCAACTGAGTTACGTGACTCAGCTCCCCCGCTTCGTTAGATAGTCCGTTCGGGCCGCTAATCCGTCTTGTACTGTTGCCACAGACGCGTCACGAGCCGGTTGACCTCGGTCGGCAACGGCTTGACCGCGAACAGCTTGTTGAATTCGGCCGGTGACGGGAACACCGCCGGATCGGCCAGCACGTCCGCATGCACCAGTTTCGACGCGCTTGTGACGGCGGTGGGATACGAGGTGTCGTTAGTCAGGTTCGCGCTCTCCTTCTCAGACAACACGAAGTTGACCCACTTCAGCGCGGCTTCGGGATGCGGCGCATCCTTCGGCACGGCCATCACGTCGAACCAGATCGGACCGCCTTCGTTCGGCAGAATGTATTTGATGTGATAGGAACGATGTGCATCCAGTGCCGAGCGGCGCGCGGTATTCACGTCGCCCGACCAGCCGAGCGCCAGACAGATATCGCCGTTCGCCAGGTCACCGATGTAGCTGCCGGTGCTGAACTGCGCGATAAACGGACGAATCCCCTTCAACACCGTCATCGCGTCCTGGTAGTCCTTGGGATTGGCGCTATTCGGATCGCGCTTCATATACAGCAGCACACTGCCGAACACATCGCGCGGCGAATCGATCAATGAAATGCCGCAGCTTTTGAGTTTCGCCGCGTTCTTCGGGTCGAACAGCAGGTCGAGACCGTCGAGCCTGGCGTCCTTGCCGAGCGCCGCCTGCACTTTCTCGACATTGATGCCGAATCCGTCCGTGCCCCAACTCCATGGCACACCGTACTGATGCCCCGGATCGTCGACAGCCAGCAGCGCCATCAGCTTGGGGTCGAGCAGTGTGTAGTTGGGCAGCTTCGCTTTGTCGAGCGGCTGGTAGATGCCGGCGGCCAGCTGTTTCGCCCAGAACGCGTCCGACGGCACCACGACGTCGTAGCCGGAACTGCCGGAGAGCAATTTGGCTTGCAAGGTCTCATTGCTGTCGAACTCCTGATACACCACGTGGATGCCGGTCTCTTTCTCGAAGTTGGCGATCGTATCCTTGCCGATCGAATTGCCCCAGTTGTAGACGTTCACGACCGCCGGGTCCGCATGCGCCGCCGCGGTCAGCAAACATACCGATAGCGTCCGCATCGGCCGCGCCAGTCTCTTACTCCACCCGCTCATTTCCATCCTCGACCTCCATCCCCGTTTCATGATGATGCAACGATGGACAGAGTCTAGGGAGGCGAAAATGCGCCGTCTGTCCCGACTCAGGGGGGACACGCCGGATATAAACGTCCTGCCGCGGGTTATTCAGCGTCCCGGCGCCTGGGCCATCCAGATGGATGGGTAAGCCGCAGTGGGCGCGCTGATTTTTTCGTGTTATCAGTGAAGCCTGCCACGGCTCCCCGCTGAAAATATCCGGTCATGAACGCCATTTCTTCCACCACGCCGCTGTCTGTCGGGCAATTGGCCGCGCTGTCGAACGCCATGGGCCCGGTGGTCGATGCCGCAGGTTCGTCGCGCTTTCTGCGGGAACTGTTCGATTGCGTGAAGCAGTTCGTCGATTGCGATTCGTTGCATCTGCAACGCACGCGTGTCGCGTCGCAGCACGCGTCTGCGCGGCGCGTTGAGTGGATCGGCAGCTATGCCGCTGACCTGGACATGTTGCAGCGGACCATGGAAACGTACTTCGGCAGTTTCGTGGACCGCGATCCGCTCAACGACCGGGTTTCCGATGCCCGGCAGGTCGAATTGATTCACCGGTCGGCACAGACAATTGAAGATATCGAGTTGCGCTGCCTGATTTACGACGTCGCCAATATCCACGACGAATGCGTGGTGGTGCGGCCATCGAATGGCATCGCCTATTCGCTGTCCACCTGCCGCTCGCGGCGCTTGCCGGCGTTCTCGCTCTATGAACTGAGCGTACTCAAGCATCTCGCGCAGATGCTGTTGCCGCTGGCGGAACTGCATACGCGGATGGTTGGCGTGCCGCTCGACGACAACGTCAACAGGATCGCGCCGGCGGACGTGCTACAGGCGTATCTGACACGCCGGTCAATCCTGTTGTCATCGAGAGAGACAAGCGTCTGCTCGGCCTTCGTCAAGGGGATGACGACGCTGTCGATCGCTGAGGCGATGGGCGTCAAGGAATCGACGGTTGAAACTTACGCCAAGCGCGCCTTCGCGAAGCTTGGCGTGAATTCGCGCCGCGGGTTGTTGTCGCTGGTGCATGGGCATGAGGCGACCACGGCGGCGTAGTCAGATCGGGCGCTGCGTTTCACGTTCGGGCAAGCGACCCACGATGGTCTCGCCCTCCTCTGCAGCAACCGTGCCGGGCGTCACAACAGGTCTCGCCAACGCTGCCTTCAGCTTTTCGCGGTCCAGTTCCTTCTCCCACGCCGCAATCACGATCGATGCGACGCCGTTGCCCATCGTGTTGGTCAGCGCGCGGCACTCGGACATGAAACGGTCGATGCCGAGAATCAGCACCATCGCCGTCACCGGCACGGTCGGCACGACCGAAAGACTCGCGGCCAGCGTGATAAAGCCTGCCCCTGTAACGCCGGTCGAACCTTTAGAGGTCAGCATCGTCACCGCCAGCAACGTGATCTCCTGAGCAATCGTCAAATGGGTATTGGTGGCCTGGGCGAGAAATAGCACCGCGAGCGTCATGTAGATATTGGTGCCGTCGAGATTGAACGAGTAACCCGTCGGCACGACCAGCCCGACGATCCCGCGAGAGCAGCCGAGCCGTTCGAGCTTTTCCATCAGCTGTGGCAAGGCCGCTTCGGATGTCGACGTGCCGAGCACGATCAGCAGTTCGTCCTTGATGTACACGACAAAGCGCCACAAGCTGAAACCGCATGCCCGTGCAATCAGGCCGAGTCCGCACGAGACGAACAGGAATGCGGTCAGATAGAACGTGCCGATCAGTTTCATCATCGGCAGCAAGGAGACGATGCCATATTTGCCGATCGTGAACGCGATGGCGCCGAACGCGCCGATTGGCGCGAGGCTCGTAATCATGCGCACAATGCGGAAGAAAGTTTTCGACAGTAGTTCGATCAAACCGATGACGGGTTTCGCGGGTTCACCCATCACCGCGAGCGCCGTGCCGAACAGCATGGCGATCAGCAGCACCGGCAGAATATCGCCCTGGGTGAACGCGCCGACGAACGTCTCCGGGATGATATGCACGAAGAAACCCGCGAGCCCCTCGCCGTGCGCGGCTTGTGCGGCGTAACTGGATATTGCGCCCGGGTCGAGCGTAGCGGGATCGACATTGAAGCCCACACCGGGTTTCAGTACGTGCGCGGCCAGCAAACCGATGGCGAGCGCGAGCGTCGACACCGCTTCGAAATACAACAGTGCTTTGCCACCCACGCGGCCGACCTTGCGCATGTCGTGCATGCTGGCGATGCCGGTCACGACGGTGCAGAAGATCACCGGGCTGATGATCATGCGCACGAGTTTGATGAACGCGTCGCCGAGCGGTTTCATTGCCACCGCATCCACCGGCAGGAAATGGCCGACGATCACACCCACAACGATCGCCACGATCACCTGCACGTACAGCACCTTATAAAGCGGTTTGCGCTTCATGTCTCCTCCGTTTTTTAAAGGCAAAGCGCGTCCCTTCCCTTCTGCCGGGGAATCGGTCACACGCGTTCCGGTTGAATGGCGGCGCAAGGGCCGCCTGGGGATTTACAGCACGGCGGCCCAGGGATGCCGTTCGAAATGAGTCCGCTCGAACGCTTCAATCGCTGATAGTGAAGCGAGAGTGAGATCGATGGTGTCCACACCCTCGATCACCATATGTTTGTGACGCGCGCCGAGTGGGAACGCAAACGTGCGACCGTTGACCGTCGTCACCGTTTGCTGCTCGATGTCGATATGCAATCGTGCAGCCGGATGTGTCGCCGCGTCCTGCATAAGAACGTCGACTGCTTCGCGATCCAGTTGCACGAGCAACAAGCGGTTGTTCATCGCGTTCGAATAGAAAATCTCCGCGAAACTCGGCGCGATCACGGCTTCGAAACCGAATTGCTGAAGCCCCCACACGGCGTGCTCACGACTCGAACCGCAGCCAAAATTCGAGCCACCGATCAGGATGTGTGCGCCGCGATACGCCGTCTGATTCAGCACGCAATCCGTGCGCGGCTCGCCCTCTGCGTCGAAACGCAAGTCGTACAGCAAGCCCCCGCTCAGCCCGGCCTTGTCGATGATGCGAAGAAACTGCTTCGGCATGATCTGATCGGTGTCGAGGTTTTCGATAGGCAATGGCGCGGCATTCCCGTCGATTTCGGTGAGCCTTGTTAGCATGATTGCGTCTCCAGCGTGCGGACGTCGGTGATGCGCCCGGTTAGTGCGGCGGCTGCGGCCATCGCGGGGCTCATCAGATGGGTGCGTCCGCCGCGTCCCTGACGTCCTTCGAAGTTGCGGTTGGTCGTGGATGCGCAGCGCTCACCTATTGCGAGAAAATCGTCGTTCATCGCGAGACACATCGAACAGCCCGGCTCGCGCCATTCGAAACCGGCATCGCGCAGCAGCGCCGCAATGCCCTCGGCCTCGGCCTGGCGGCGCACACTGCCCGAGCCTGGCACGACCATCGCGCGCACGCCTTGCGCGACGTGCCGTCCTCGCACAATCGCAGCGACCACGCGCAGATCCTCAATACGTCCATTGGTGCACGAACCGATGAACACACGATCGATCGGCGTGCCGGCAATCGGCTGGTCCGCATCGAGCCCGATATAGTCGAGCGCGCGACGCAGTGCGGCAGCGGCCTCCGGCGTCTTTTGCGCGGCTGCATTGGGAATGCGCTGATCAACCGCAATCGCCTGATCGGGGCTCGTGCCCCACGTGACGAACGGCGCGATATCGTGTGCGTCGAAATGATGTTCGGCATGGAAACTCGCACCGACATCCGATTTCAGTTCGCTCCAGTCATTCATGGCGGCAGCCCACGCGGCATCGTCCAGTGATGTTGCGTGCGCGCGGACATAGTCGAACGTGGTCGCGTCGGGTGCGATCAACGCCGCTCGCGCGCCGGCTTCGACGGTCATGTTGCACAAGGTCATGCGCGCTTCCGCAGACAGCGAAGCAATCGTAGAGCCTGCGAACTCCACCGCGTAACCACGCGCACCCTGTGCGCCGATACGGCTGATGATCCACAGAATCACATCCTTAGACGATGTGCCGTAGGGCAACGCCCCATCGATCGTGATACGCATGGTTTGCGCGACGCGATAGACCAGTGTTTGCGTGGCAAGCACGTGCTCGACCTCCGAGGTGCCGATGCCGAAGCCCAATGCGCCAAGCGCACCGTACGTAGTCGTATGACTATCGCCGCAAAGCACGACCATGCCCGGGCGAATCAACCCTCGTTCTGGCGCGACGATATGTTCGATGCCTTGCAGGGGATCGTTCGCCGCGTGCAGTTCGATACCGGCCTTCTCGCAATTGCGCGCGAGATTGTTCGCCTGCAACAGTGAAGCCGCATCCCGAATCACGCGCGGCGATTCCGCATGCGTCGGAATGATGTGACTGACCACTGCCAACTGCTGCCGCGGGCGACGCACGGGCCGCGCTTTCGCCGCAAGCGCGCTGAACGCCTGTGGGCTGGTGTATTCGTTCATCAAATGCAGATCGACATACAGCAGCACGTTTTGCTCATCGATACGCGTGACAACATGCGAATCGACGAGCTTCTGGTAAAGGGTTCGTTTTGACATGATGGGTCGACCGGCGACTAGGACTGCAAGAACGGCAGGACACGTTCGAGCAACAACTCGGGCGCTTCCTCGGGAATGTAATGACCGCACGGCAAGGCCTCGCCGCTCACGTGCACCGACCACTGACGCCATTCGGCGAGCGGCTCGAAACATTGCTCGATGACGCCCTGCGCGCCCCACAACGCCAGGAAATCACACTCAATCTTCTGCCCTTCAGCAAGCGAGGCACGGTCGTGATCGAGGTCGATCGTGATGCTCGCGCGGTAGTCTTCGCAGATGCCGTGCGCGGTGGCAGGGTCCGACAGACAGCGCAAATACTCGGTGTAGGCAGCATCGGTGAATGGTGCGAGCCCAGCGCTGCGTGCGCCTATGGTCTGCTTCAGATAGAGATCCGGATCGGCGCGAATCAGCGTTTCGGGAAACGGCGCGGGACGCACGAGGAAAAACCAGTGCCAGTAAGCTCGCGCAAACTCGAACGACGTTTGCTCATACATGGCGAGTGTCGGCGCGACGTCCAGCGTGACCAGCTTCGTCACGGCTTGGGAATGATCGAGCGCCATGCGAGCAGCAACGCGTCCACCCCGGTCGTGGCCGACCACGGCAAATTTTGTGAATCCCTGGGCGCGCATCAACGACACCTGATCCGTGGCCATGCGGCGTTTCGAATAGTTGCTGTGGTCGGGCTCGCCCTGCGGTTTGCCGCTGTCGCCGTAGCCGCGCAGATCCGCAGCAATGACCGTGAAGTATTGGGCCAGCGTGGGCGCAACCTTATGCCAGATAGCATGGGTCTGCGGATGGCCGTGCAGCAGGAGTAAGGCCGGGCCGTTGCCGCCGCAGATTGCGTGGATATGCATGCCGTCGACGTGGATCGACGCGTCGGTGAAACCTGTAAACATCGTTGCCTCCCGTATCTGAATGCAGTCTAGTTGAAGCCTGCAGCGATAGGGTTTCCAGTGAGGCAATCCGAGATTAACTTTCAGGAACGAATCGACGGACGGTTTTCACCTTGCGACGCGGAGTCAGGGCCGCCAAGGCGGCCGCGGACGAAACTCCCGTTGCAGATGCTGCAGAAAGGTCTTGATTCGCGCCGGCATACCCGTTCGTTGGTGAACGAGCGCGATGACGTCAGCATCCGGCAGCTTCCAGCCTGGCAGCAGCCGGATCAGTGAGCCATTTTGTAATTCTTCGGCTACGTCCCATTCCGACCGAAGCATCACCCCTCGCCCTTCGCGAGCCCACTGGTGAATCACATCGCCATCGTTCGAACTGAGGCCAGAGGAAATACGGACGCCCCGTGAAGTACGTCCCTTCGAGAAATGCCACAACGTTACGTCCTCGTTGTTTTGACGGAGTGCAATGCAGGGAATATTCGCGAGGTCTTCCGGGTTCGCGGGGGGACCGTATCTTTTCAGAAAAGCGGGGGACGCGCAGACGTAGCGAGCGTTAGGCGCAATTACGTACCTGACAAGGTTCGAGGGACCTAACTCGCCGATATGAACGACGACGTCATAGCGGTCATATTCTTCAATGAGCGGGCGGTCGGACAATGTCAAAGAGACGTCCACATCCGGGTGGGCATCCTTGAACGCAGATGCGATGCGAGCGACGTATCGCCGCCCGAAACCAAGTGGTGCGTTGACTTTCAAGCCCCCGACCAATTGCCCTCTTCGTCTGCCCAGCTCTGCGAGCAACGAATCAAAGTCACGAAGAAGCTCAGCGCCTTTGGAACAGAGCAGTTCGCCCTCTTCCGTGAAGCGCAATTGTCTCGTCGACCGGTCCAGCAAATGGACGTCAAGCTTCGTCTCAATCTGCTGCAACCGTTTCGTGACCGCCGACGGCGTGACGCCCAACTTCCGGGCAGCGCCCGCAAGGCTGCCCGCTTCGCGAATGCTGAGCAGAAATCTTATGTCGACGGCATCATTCATGAAGAAACGAGCTTACTGCTTCTCGGTTTTATGAGGCGGGATGGTAGTCAATACGGCGCGTGTCGCGACCGTATTGTGAGAAGCATTGTAGCAGCGGCGAAACGCGGGCCGCGGTCAATCGATTAGCCTCACGGATATCATCACAAGTCCAGACGCAACCGTGGTCCGACCTCTACAAAACCCGCGGACAGATAGAACGCAAGCGTCCGTGTCCAACGTGGCTGATCAGGCGCGCCGACGTCGAGTCGTTTCCATCCTCGCTCCTTGCCGAATTTCATGGCCTCGCGGATCAGCGCAGCGGCCACTCCACCCGATCGGTATTCCGGCCGGACGTATAGCTCCGTAATCTGTCCGAAGGCCCCCCCTGCGTAAATCGCCACGCCTTCTGTCATGAGAAGTATGCCCACCGGACTCTCACCTTCGAGCGCCACGTATCCGAAGCTGCGATTCGTTTGGTTCAGAACGGCTTCGGCTATAGACACCCGGTCCGCAGGTTCAAGTTCACCATTGTGAAGCTCCGTCAGAAGCTCATCCACAAGATGAGCAACCGAATGTGCATCGGTCGGTGCAATAGAACGAATATGCGTCACGGTGATCCCCTTTACTATCTCGCGCGGTGCGGCCAAAAAGCTGTTGACCTGGCACTCGTCCACAGCAATGCCTCATATAATGGCGACACGTAGTCATCTTTGAACTGTTCCTTCACTGAAGGCACCATGCCAAAATCTCAGAACCAGCCATCCGCTGGAGAATCTCCGGACATTGAGGTAGCAGAGAAGCAGACCGACCCAGCAGTAGAAAAAGTGTCCCGTGCTTTGTCTGCGCAGATTCATGCCTTTCGAACGTCAGCAGGAATCGCTTCCGGAACGCTCGCGAAAATGGCCGGCATTTCGCATTCGATGCTCTCGAGAATCGAAAAAGGAACGGCGACGCCATCGATAGAAACGCTCACACGGCTTGCCAATGCCCTGGGCAAACCCGTGTCGCGGTTTTTCGTCGACCAGAGTGAACGCCACGACTGCTCGTTCGTACCCGCTGGACAAGGCGTGACGGTCGACCGGGAAGGTTCGTCGTACGGCCATATCTATCGGCTCGTTGGTCACGTATTGTCAGGCAACCTTTCCGTGGAACCGTATGTCGTTACGCTCGACGAAAAGTCCCAACCATGGTCAACCCACCAGACAACTGGAATCCAGTTCCTTCACGTACTTGAAGGCAAGATGAAATACCGGTATGCCAATCGGCTCTACGATCTGAAGCCCGGTGATAGTTTGCTGTTCGATCCGAACGCGGCGCATGGGCCGGAAGACATCGAGACTGTGCCGGTCAAATTTCTCGCGGTATTCTTCAACATTCGGGAATACAGCTAGAAATTAGAGGCCACCCCTCTTGCACTGGCCTCTCGCACGTGTCGGTTTATCGTTGCGACCGCTGCAGTTCTGCGAATTGCTTTGCCACGACGCTTTCCCGATTCGCGACAATTTCTCCCGCCCCAACACGCTCCCGGCCGTACACAATCCACGCGTCATCGGGCGAACCGATCGTTGCGTCCACCCGCAGCTTCTCCGGTTGCGAATCAAAATAGTATCGATAGACAAGCGCGGAATCGCATTCCCCATTCATCAGTCGCTCAAAGGCCACTGGAATTGAGACCGCAGGAATCAGCTTCGAATACGAACTGAGGTCGGCGTATTCATCGGTTGCAGGGGAAACAAGCGAAATTGTTTCCGGCTTGCTCACCTCTTTACGCGTG
This sequence comes from Paraburkholderia sediminicola, assembly GCF_046026675.1. Taxonomy (GTDB): domain Bacteria; phylum Pseudomonadota; class Gammaproteobacteria; order Burkholderiales; family Burkholderiaceae; genus Paraburkholderia; species Paraburkholderia sediminicola_F. Next base: position 3,104,561 of record NZ_JAQQEY010000001.1, read on the forward strand.
AGAATCGCCAATGTCTGACTCGGCGAGATGAAGGTGTCGACAACGAACCGCTCGCGAAAGTTACTGCCCATCACGCGCGGGGTATCTGGATGAACCGCGCACTGAACGAGATAGTCAATTTCGTCCGCGTCAAACGCAGCCAGGGCATCGTCGAAATTACCGAAGAGTTTGATCTCGGCCTCAAGCCCGTGGAATTCAATGTAACGACGAGTCACGTACTCGTGGTTCGTCCCGGATGGGCCGAGCGTGCCAAACCTGATTGTGGCCATGCTTTACTCCTGAAAATTCGCGCGCATCTTCAACGTGGCGCGTTCATTTTTGAATCATCTGACTGAGGAAGCGCTTCGCGCGTTCAGTCTTCGGTGCGTCAAAGAAATCAGCAGGCTCGCTGTCTTCCACAATTTCGCCCTGGTCCATGAACAGAATGCGATCGGCCACTGCCCTTGCGAATCCCATTTCGTGAGTGACGCAAAGCATCGTCATGCCGTCTTGCGCGAGCAGCGTAAGCGTATCGAGCACCTCTCTGACCATCTCCGGATCAAGCGCCGATGTCGGTTCATCGAGCAGCATGATGGTGGGCGACATGCAAAGCGCTCTTGCGATAGCCACCCGCTGCTGTTGACCGCCGGAAAGCTGCGCGGGGTATTTCGTGGCATGACTCGCAACGCGAACCCGTTCAAGCATTTCAAGTGCCCGTGCTTCAGCCTCCTTCCGCTTCAGACCGCGAACGCGCATCGGAGCCAAGGTGCAGTTTTCCAGCACCGTCATGTGCGGGAACAGATTGAAATGCTGAAACACCATGCCGACATCCGCACGTACCATGCGCACGTGTTTCGCATCGTCGGTGAGCTCGATTCCGTCGACGTGCACATCTCCCGAATCATGCTTCTCAAGCCGATTCACGCAGCGAATCAGTGTCGATTTTCCGGAGCCGGACGGCCCGCACAGAACAATCTTTTCACCTCGTCGGACACGCAGCGAAATGGAATTGAGTACATTGAACGCGCCGAAACTCTTTGAGAGTCCCTTGATAGATATCGCGAATTCGTTGTTCGGTACCGTGTTCATAGCGGAAATCCTGTGCATTTCGTGCGACTCAGGTATCAAGCCGCGGAGGTGTCTGGGCGTGGAACGCTCGAGCCGCCGGGCTCTCTTTCCAGGCTACAACCTGACCGTCGGACAATCGCTCACGACCATAGACAATCCATGGGTCGTCGACCGTACCGATTCGCTCGTCGATTCTGAACCGGGTAGGGTTCTCTATTGCAAGGGACGAGTACGTCAGACCACTTTCGTATTTGCCGGAGAGGAGTCCATCCGCAACCGATGCTGTCGATGTCTCCGGAATGAGCGTCAGTCCCTCTGTATTGACATAGTCGCGCGTGGCGGGCTGAAGTGCGAGCGTTCGAGGTATGCCGATATCAACCCGGGTCACCACCGCCATGTCTTTGCTAGAAGAGACGAATGCATCGATGACGAACAATTTCTTGCGGTACTTCGCGACAATGTCAGCCGTCGAAGGATGCACTGCAACCTGAACGATATAGTCGGCCTCGCCGTCAATCACCATGCGCGCTGCCTCGTCAAAGCTCAACACCAGAGCCATCGATGCTTGTCCTTCCAGACCGTGATGTTGAACGTATCGAGCAGTCACAAACTCGTGATTGCTACCACTGGGTCCAAGTGTCAGAAACCGAAGCAATTTGCGTTTCTCCATTAACTTTGCGTAGAGGACTCGGGAACATGAGTCCACCTGTAAAAATGCGCTACACGATCACTAGGCTATGTGAGTGTCGCCAGAATCCGAAGACTTCAGCATTGCGGGTTGCTTAGGTTTTCGAGGATTGGCAACGTTGACGTCCTTGCCCGTTCTGCGTGCGATGTTCAGCTCGAGGATCCGGAATGCATGCGACAGGAAGAACGTCATCGCGAGATAAATCAATCCGGCTCCGACGAAAATCTCATAAGGCGCATAGGTCTCACTAACCAGCAGCTTCGACGTTCCGGTCAACTCCATGATGGTCACCGTCGATGCCAGCGACGTCGCCTTCAGATTCAGAATCGTCTCGTTGGCGTACGCGGGGATTGCAATGCGAATGGCGATCGGTGCTTTAACGCGAGTGAGTATCGAGGCCCGACTCAGCCCGAGTGCCTCGGCAGCTTCCACAATGCCTTTGGGCACGGCAGACAGCGCCCCCATCAGAATGCGCGCCGTGTACGCGCCCGAATTCAGCCCCAGGGCAATGACGGCACAGGTGAATGGGTCACGCAGAAGCGGCCAGAACACGGAGTGTCGAATAAAAGAGAACTGTCCGAATCCGTAGTAGAGAAAGAACAGTTGCACGAGCGCAGGCGTGCCGCGGAATGCGCCGATATAAAACTTGACGCAACCGCTCAGAACCTTCGACGAATTTAATCCCACGAGCGCTATGGGCACACCCACAATGAGACCCACGACCACGATGGCGACAAACAACTCAAGCGTGACGGGCAACGCAGCAAGCAGACGCGGAAGACTCGAAATGAGTAATGAGAAATCAAACATGCCTCACCTCGCCAATGCGGTCGACGCCTTGCGTCGAACCGTACTAAAGACATTTGTCAGGGCGAAGCTGAGAACGAAGTACAGCACGCCAGCAACAAGGTAAAAGAAGAATGGACGGTTGGTCGCCTCAACGGCGAAGCCTGTTCGTCGCATCAGGTCTTCCAGACCAACCAGCGAAACAAGCGCAGTTTCTTTCAGTAGTACGGTCAGTTGATTCCCGAAAGCCGGGACTGCGAGGCGCCACGCCTGGGGTGCAATGACGTGGACAAAGCTCCCCGTGCCAGTCAACCCCAGCGCTGCGGCGGCTTCAAACTGCCCGCGCGGAACTTCCAGAATCGCACCCCGAAAGATTTCCGTCGCATAGGCGCCAAACACCAGCCCGAGCGACACCGCACCAGCACCGAACGCATTGATTTCAATGGATCGTCCCAGGACATGTGAAAGGGTTGCGCTGCCGCCGTAGTACACAAGGAAGATGACCAGCAGGTCCGGAACACCTCGTATCGTGGTTGTGTAGGCCCCGGCGAAATGGCTGAGAACCCGCATGGGAGACAACTTGGCAGCCGCCATCAGAATCCCGATGACCGAGCCGATCGCTGTGGCCGCGAGTGCGACCAGCAACGTCGTCAGGGCCCCTAGCAGAATGAGCCCACCATAACCATCCAGAGTGAAATCGACCATGCTGGCTCCCGCTTTACATCAGAGAGAAAGGGAAATACTTCTTTCTGATCTGGTCGTAGGTACCGTTCGCCATGATTGCGGCCAACGCAGCGTTAATACGATTACAGAGCTCGGCGTTGTCGAGACGAACGGCAATTGCGTTTCCGTCCCCGAGTACGCCGCCTTTGAATTCGGGTCCGGCGAATGCAAAGTCTTTCGAGTCAGGCCGTTTGAAGAAGTCAGAGTAGAACGTTGCCTTGTTGCCGATGATGAGGTCGACACGACCTGCGACGAGGTCCAATTCCGGCTGACGGGTATCGTCATACAGCACGAGTGACGCCGTCTTGTCGTAACCGTTGGCAACCAGCCACTGGTGCTGGGAGGCGCCGCGTTGAACGCCGATGCGCTTGCCTTTCAGACCCGCAGGCGACACGTCCTTGATCCCGCTGTCTTTTGCCGCGATAAAGCTGGACGTCGTGTCCTTGTACTTGTTGGTGAACAGCACCTGTTTGCGGCGCGCGGGCGTTGTCGACATCGACGCAACGATTGCGTCATACCGATTGGCCTGAAGACCGGGAATGATGCCGTCCCACGCCTGCGCAACGATCTGGCATTTCACCTTCATCTGTGCGCAGAGGGCATTCGCAATGTCCACATCGAAGCCCTGTAGCTGGCCGGAGGCATCTTTAAAGCTCCACGGAGGATAGGTGCCCTCCGTTGCGACCCTCAGCGTGTCGCCCTCGGAAAAAGCGGGCGCCGACATGACCAACGCTGTCGCCGCCAGGGCGCAGGTGACCAATCCTCGAAAACGTTGAAACAGGCTGTGTGACATGGCAACTCTCTCGTCGCGATTGCTGCGCCCGGATGTTCCGTCGCATTGGAAGTAAAGGTAGCCCGTCGTTAATTTAACGTCAATATTTTAATTTTATGCAAATTCCCTGATCGGGTTTACGCGTAGATCGGCGTCGAGGGATAGGCCGAAGGTCGTGCCGACGACGAAACTCGGGACGTGCGTCAACCTTCCCGGCGACGGGTTGGAAGCAGGTGTTCAATGGGTTTAGCGGGCGTGCGGGAAGCGAGGCGCTGCAGGGCCGTGACGCGGGTCGGGTGACTACCCGGCCGGCGTGTGTGTTCAACCGACGCGTTTGTTTCGTTGAGCGCGATTTGCTCGCCAGCGAATCAGCAAGCCGACCAATGCGGCGAAGGCCGCAGTGGCCGCGTAGCCGGCGAAGCGAATGGCATCCTCACTCGGGAGACGCGAGACCAACACAATGACGATGGCGATTGCAAGTAGCGCAATACATGCGATTGCCGATTTCATCTCCGTCTCCCCTGAAGTTTGATGTGCTGCCAGATGCACGGCTCTCTCGCCGTTTTGTTAAGCATACCCGCGAGTGACGCACCGGTGCTGGTGCTGTTTTCTTCTGCACGCCAACGCAGTAGGGCATGCTTGATCTGTTCGCCTGCCGCGCACAGATCGTCAACGCGCCGAAGAAACAACGCTTCATTACGACTTAAGCGGCCACCCCTCTGCCACTTCCGTGCGCCTGCTCCAGAATGAACTCGATAAAACTCGCCGCCGCCCGCGTGTGATGCCGATTCGGCATATAGAGCAGGTACATGTTCGTACCGAAGATGCTTAGACGCCATTCATCGAGCGCCGTCACGACGTCCCCGCGGCGCAGGTCGTCCTGCACCACGTAGTCGGGCACCAGACCGACGCCCAGACCGGCCAGCACCGCCTGGCGCAAGAACAGAAAGTTCTCGGAAATGATCGTCGGCTCCAGCAGCACTTCGTGGCGTTCGTCGCGTAGATAAGCCGCCACCCGCAACTGCCTGCCGACTACCGCCGCCGTAATCAAGGGCGCAGTGCGCAAATCATCGAGACGCACCGGCATGCCGTGGCTTTCGGCAAAATCCGGCGACGCACACGCAACATATCGCACCGGCCCCATGTCACGTGCGACGAGATTCTGCGGCGGCTCCGACATCACCCGAACCGCGATGTCGACCTCGTCGCGCATCAAATCCTCGACCCGATTCTCGAACATCACGTCCAGCACGATGCCCGGATACAGCCGCTTGAACGCGATCAGCCAATCCGACATCACCAGTTGCCCGTAACCGCTCGGCACGCTCAATCGCACCCGCCCCTGCAAGCTCTGCCCGAGCGTGGTGACCGATTCGCGTGCGGCCAGCAGCGCATTCTGAATGGTGCGGCCATGCTCGTACAACTGCAGACCGATTTCAGTCGCTTCGACCCGGCGCGTGGTGCGCCTGACCAGTTGCAGCCCGATCGAGCGCTCCAACTGGTTCAGGTGGTAACTCACATTCGCGCGGCTCATTTTCAGCCGGCGCGCGGCTTCGCTCAGGTTGCCCGCATCGAGGATATCGACCAGCAAGGTCAGCGAATTGACGTCCATGGCATAGCCTTTGTCAAAATATCTTTGACAGTCTGTCAACCACCTATGTAATTGTCAATGAACCTTGACCAACCCACAATCGGAGAATTCGCCAGACCCGATATGCCCTATCTGCCCCGATATCAATCAGGAGACGACACGATGACCCTCAACCCTTCCGCCGACGTTGTGACGCGCGAACTGCGCGGCAAAGTCCTGCTGGTGACCATCGACCACGCACCGGTCAACGCCTTGTCCGCCGACGTGCGGCGCGGCTTGCTCGCCGCCATTGAAGCGGCGGATGCCGACAAGGCTGTCGAAGCCGTGCTGATCGTCGGCGCCGGACGCAACTTCATCGCGGGCGCGGACATTCGCGAGTTCGGCAAGCCGCCGGTGCCGCCGTCGCTGCCGGACGTGTGCAATCGCATCGAGGCATGTTCGAAGCCGGTGGTGGCAGCCATTCATGGCGCCGCGCTCGGCGGCGGCCTGGAAGTGGCGCTCGCGGCGCACTATCGTCTCGCCGTGAACGGCGCGAAGCTCGGCTTGCCTGAAGTGCAACTGGGCCTGCTGCCGGGGGCAGGCGGCACGCAGCGTACGCCGCGCCTGATCGGCGCGCAGGCCGCCCTCGACCTGATCCTAAGCGGCCGCCACGCCGGCGCGAAAGAAGCACTCGCGCTTGGCCTCATTGACCGGTTTGGCAGCAGTGACGACATCCTCGCTGAAGGACTCGCCTACGCGCAGGAACTGCTGGCCGCTCACGCACCGGTGCGCCGCACGCGCGATGCCGCGGCGCTCAGCGACCGCGCAGCGAGCCTCGCCGCCGTCGCCACAGCGCGCGCGGAAACGGCGAAAAAATCGCGCGGCCTGTTCTCCCCGCTAAAAATCGTCGACGCCGTGGAAGCCGCCATCGAACAGCCTTTCGAAGAAGGCCTGCGGATTGAACGCAAACTGTTCCTCGAATGCATCGACAGCCCGCAGCGTGCCGGCCTGATTCACGCGTTCTTTGCCGAGCGCGAAGTGCTCAAGGCACCGGAAACACGCGATGCCAAACCACGCGCGCTGAACGAGATCGGCGTGGTCGGCGGCGGCACAATGGGCGCGGGCATTGCCGTCGCCGTGCTCGATGCCGGCCTGCCGGTGACGATGATCGAACGCGACGACACGTCGCTCGCACGCGGCCGCGCGCACATCGAAAAGGTCTACGACGGTCTGATCGCCAAAGGCCGCATGAGCGCGGAAAAGAAAGCCGACGTGATGACGCGCTGGCATGGCAGCACTTCGTACGATGCGCTCGCCGATGCCGATCTGGTAATCGAAGCGGTATTCGAAGACCTGTCGGTGAAAAAGGCCGTGTTTGCCGAACTCGATCGTGTCTGCAAAACCGGCGCGGTGCTCGCCACCAATACGTCGTATCTCGACATCGATGCGATTGCGGCCAGCATCTCACGCCCCGCGGACGTGATCGGCCTGCACTTCTTCTCCCCTGCGAACATCATGAAGCTGCTGGAAGTAGTGGTGCCGAAGCAGGTCAGCGCCGACGTGGTCGCCACCGCGTTCGAACTCGCGAAGAAGCTGCGCAAAACGCCGGTGCGTGCGGGCGTGTGCGACGGCTTCATCGGCAATCGCGTGCTGGCGGTGTATCGCAGCGCGGCCGACGCGATGATGGAAGACGGCGCGTCGCCGTATCAGATCGACGCGGCGGTGCGTGCGTTCGGCTTCCCGATGGGCCCATTCCAGGTGGTCGATCTGGCAGGAGGCGACATCGGTTGGGCCGCGCGAAAGCGGCGCGCAGCCACACGAAACCCCAACGCGCGCTACGTGCAGATTGCCGACCGTCTTTGCGAACGCGGCTGGTTTGGCCAGAAGACCGGTCGTGGCTTTTATCTGTACCCCGAAGGTTCGCGCAGCGGCGCACCGGACCCTGAAGTCGAGGCCATCATCGAGGCCGAGCGTGAGCGCGCCGGCATCACGCCGCGCACTTTCACCGACGAAGAAATCCTGCGCCGTTACATGGCCGCAATGATCAACGAAGGCGCCAACGTCGTGCATGAAGGCATCGCGCTGCGGCCACTGGACGTCGACGCGACCTTCCTCTATGGCTACGGCTTTCCGCGCTATCGCGGCGGTCCGATGAAATACGCCGATACGGTGGGCCTCGCCACGATTCTCGCGGACATTCGTGAATTCGCCAAAGAGGACCCGCTGTTCTGGCGAGCGTCGCCGCTGCTGGTCGATCTGGTCGAGCGCGGCGCCGATTTCGCGAGCATTAACCAGTCAGCTTGAGACGGCCTGTTAATTGGAGCATTCTCGACCGGCAGGAGGCCCGCGTGCCTGCCCGCCCCACCCGCCGGTCCGGTAAAAATCTAGGGAAGAACCCGCTATGGATCTGAACTTCACGCCTGAAGAAGAGGTTTTTCGCACTGACGTGCAGCGTTTTTTGCGTGACAAACTCCCGCAACGTCTCGCCGATAAGGTACACGGCGGCCGCCGCCTGACGCGCGACGACATGGCTGAGTGGCACGCGATACTCAACGCACAAGGCTGGCTCGCCAATCATTGGCCGAAGGAGTACGGCGGCCCGGGCTGGAACGCCGTGCAGAAATTTATCTTCGAGAATGAATGCGCATTGGCGGGCGCACCGCGCGTCGTGCCGTTCGGCGTCAACATGCTCGGCCCGGTGTTGATCAAATACGGCAACGAAGCGCAAAAGCGCCACTGGTTGCCGCGCATTCTCGATGGCTCGGACTGGTGGTGCCAGGGCTACTCGGAACCGGGTGCGGGCTCGGACCTCGCATCGGTCAAGACCACCGCGGTACGCGGCAGCGACGCGCAAGGCGAGCACTACATCGTCAACGGCCAGAAGACGTGGACCACGCTCGGCCACTACGCGAACATGATCTTCTGCCTCGTGCGCAGCGCCACCGACGTGCGCAAGCAGGAAGGCATCAGCTTTCTGCTGATCGACATGAATACGCCAGGCGTCGAAGTGCGCCCGATCATCACGCTCGATGGCGAGCACGAAGTCAACGAAGTCTTCTTCACGGATGTGCGTGTACCGGTTGAGAACCTCGTCGGCGAAGAGAACAAGGGCTGGACCTACGCCAAATACCTGCTCACGTATGAGCGCACCAATATCGCGGGCGTCGGCTTCTCGGTCGCCGCATTCAACCGGCTGCGCAAGATCGCCGCGAAGCAGCAACGCAACGGCAGGCCGCTCGCGGAAGACCCGTCGTTTGCGGCACGCATGGCGCGTGTCGAGATCGATCTGGAGAACATGAAGACCACCAATCTGCGAGTGATCGCGGCAGTGGCTGGGGGCGGTGTGCCGGGCGCCGAGAGTTCGATGCTGAAGATTCGCGGCACCGAGATCCGCCAGGAGATCTCTTCGCTCACGCGCCGCGCGATGGGACCGTATGCGCAGCCGTTCGTCGAGGAAGCCCTGCACGATGGCTTCGACGGCACGCCAGTCGGTCCAGACGAAGCCGCGAGCGCTGCTTCGCTCTACTTCAATAACCGCAAGCTGTCGATCTTCGGCGGCTCCAACGAAATCCAGAAGAACATCATTTCCAAAATGATCCTGGGACTGTAAGGGGCGCACGTCATGAATTTCCAGCACACCGAAGACCGCCGCATGCTGGCGGATACGCTCAACCGTTTTGTCACCGAGCAATACGCCTTCGAAACGCGTGACCGCATCGCGGGCTCGCCCGAAGGCTTCAGCGCCGACCTGTGGAATCGCTTCGCGGAACTCGGCATTATCGGCGCGTTGTTCGATGAATCGGAGGGTGGTTTTGGCGGCGGCGGCTTCGATATCGCCGTCGTATTCGAGAGCCTGGGTCGCGGCCTCGTGGTCGAGCCGTTTCTCGATACGCTGATCGTCGGCCAGGCGATCGCGCGCGGCGGCAATGAAACGCAAAGGGCCGCGCTTGGCGAATTGATCGACGGATCCCGGATCGTTGCGCTCGCGCATGGCGAGCCGGACGGCCACTACGAACTGTCGCGCGTCACAACCCGTGCCCAGCGTGTTGGCGACGCATGGCAGTTGAATGGCGCGAAGGCGGTGGTTCAGCACGGCGAGAACGCTTCCGTTTTTCTGGTCTCCGCACGCACCGCAGGCGCCGATGACGCCGAAGCCGGTATCACGCTCTTTCTCGTCCCGCGCGACGCCGCGGGTGTCAACGTGCACGGCTATCGCAGGATCGACGGCGGCCGCGCGGCCGAGGTCACGTTCGACAACGTCGCGCTCGCAGACGATGCTGTGCTCGACACAGCCGGAGAAGGCTTTGCAACGCTCGAGTACGCGATCAGCTGTGGCGTCCTTGCGTTGTGTTCAGAAGCGGTCGGCGCGATGGATGTTGCCAAGGACTACACGCTTGAGTACCTGCGCACGCGTAAGCAGTTCGGTGTACCAATCGGCAGCTTCCAGGCATTGCAACATCGGATGGCGGATCTGCTACTCGAGATCGAGCAGGCGCGATCGGCGGTGATCAATGCCGCGGCCGCGCTGGGCGCTGAACGTACGGTGCGGGAACGCGCGGTTTCAGCGGCAAAATACAGTATCGGCAGGATAGGGACGATGGTCGCCGAGGAGTGTATTCAGTTGCATGGCGGTATCGGCATGACGTGGGAGTTGCCGATGGCGCACTATGCGAAGCGCCTTGTGATGATCGACCATCAGTTGGGCGATGAGGATCATCATCTCGAGCGGTTTATCGCGCTCGGCAGAGGGTGAGAGCTGGTTTCCAGGCTTTCTTCGTCGTGATTGACTAGCGTCGGCCAGAACACGAAACCGGTTCAGGCCAGAAATAGAAAAAGGCCTTATGGACATACATCCATAAGGCCTTGATTTCTTTGGTCGGGGCGAGAGGATTTGAACCTCCGACCACACGCCCCCCAGGCGTGTGCGCTACCAGGCTGCGCTACGCCCCGAACAGCGAAGAATTATAACAGACACTTCAATCGATTAGAACCGCTCGGCGCTAACAAAGAAAACTAGTGACCCAACAGGTCGATCACATGCAGCAATTCCTTGCGCAACTGCTCCACATCTACCGCAGCCGTTGCTGCGGCCGGAACCGCCGCGCCCTCGCCTTCCTCGACCAGATCAGCCGGCCCACCCAACGCGCCACCGCCATGCGAATCGAGCCGATTGCGTGCTCCGTTGATCGTAAAGCCCTGCTCGTACAGCAACTCACGAATCCGCCGGATCAACAGCACCTCATGATGCTGATAGTACCGGCGATTGCCGCGCCGCTTGACCGGCCTCAACTGCGTGAACTCCTGTTCCCAATAGCGCAGCACATGCGGTTTTACGCCGCATAGTTCGCTGACCTCACCAATCGTGAAGTAGCGCTTCGCCGGAATCGGAGGCAAGACGACTTTTTCGATCGTCGCTGTCATCGTCAGTTAGCCGTCGTGGTGGGTTGCGCAGGGACGCGCCAGTCGATCAGCGCGCGAAGCTCGCTTCAGCGCCGTTCTCGACCAACGCTTTCAGCTTTTGACTTGCATGGAACGTCACAACGCGGCGCGCGGCGATCGGAATCGCCTCGCCGGTCTTCGGGTTTCTGCCGGGACGCTGGGGTTTGTCGCGCAACTGGAAGTTGCCGAACCCCGACAGCTTCACGCTATCACCACTCTCCAGCGCATCGCGGATCACCTCGAAGAATGCTTCGACCATGTCTTTCGCTTCCCGCTTGTTGAGCCCGACATTGTCGAACAGCAACTCGGCAAGTTCAGCCTTGGTAAGCGTCGGCGTTTCGGTGGAAACGGCCGCGGGTGATGTCGGAATATCGCGAATCATGGCGCTGCGTTGCGCCGTAAGAAGGGCTTCGAAATCACTCGAGTTCATTTCATTCATATCTATCAAATGGCGCGCCAAGCAGAAACGGAGGTTGCGAAAAAATGCCGTGCAAATGTTAAATGCGGGTTATCCACGCAACCGTGCGCCATATACTCGAGCCAGACGTTCCACCAGAGTTTGAATGGCCAGATCGACCGTTTCATCCTGAAGGGTCCCGCCAGTATCTTGCAAGGTCACACGGAACGCAAGGCTTTTCTCATGAGCAGCCAAACCACCGGAAGTGTTTGATTTTGGACGGAATTCGTCGAAAAGCACAACCTTCTGAACAGTCTTGCAGGCCTCTTCGGACTGAGCCTTCTGGAGCTCGTCCAGCAGCGCCTGCACCTCGATTTTCTGATCGACGACCACCGCGATATCGCGACGCACCGGCGGGAATTTAGACACATCCGCCGGAGTCGGCAATACACGCTGCATTAATGCTTCCGATTCGATTTCAAACAGAATCGGCGCATGCGGCAAATCATATTTCTGCATCCAGCGCGGATGCAATTCACCAATCCAGCCTACCGCGCGATCATTCAGTTCAATACGCGCGCTACGCCCCGGATGCAATGCCGGATGCTCCGCTTTCACGAAGCGCGCCACTGCCGGCGCGAGCACGGCTTCCAGATCGCCCTTCACGTCGAAGTAGTCGACTGTGCGCGTTTGTGCGCCCCACTGCTCTTCGAGCACGGGACCGTAGGCGAGGCCGCCGATCATCTTCGGCTGCGCGAAACCTTCGACGGTCAATTCACCTGCCTTGATCGACGGATCGTGCAGGAACACGCGGCCGGCTTCGAACACGCGCACACGATCAGCCGCGCGACGGTTCAGGTTCGTGCGCAGGACCTCGATCAGGCTGCCGAACAGCGTAGTGCGCATGACCGACAACTGGCTCGCAATCGGATTCAACAGACGAACAGGTTTGTCATTGCCGGCGAAGTCCGATTCCCACTCAGCATCCACAAAGCTGAAGTTAACCGTCTCCGCGTAATCGCGCGCGGCGAGCGCGTGACGGATCACGTGGATCGAGCGCTGCGTTTCGTTGGTCGGCAGCATTTCGCTGGTCGCAACCGGCGGATGTGCGGGGATCTTTTCGAAGCCGTAGATACGTGCGACTTCTTCGATCAGGTCTTCTTCGATTTCAATATCGAAGCGGTACGATGGCGGGATCACCGAGAACGTATCGCCGTCGCGTTCGAACGTGAGGCCGAGGCGCGTGAAGATCTGCGCAATTTCGTCCGCGTCGATCTTGATACCGATGATGCGGTTCGCACGCGAGACCCGCATCTTCACCGGCTCGCGCTTCGGCACGTTGACGATCTGATCGTCGACCGGACCAGCTTCGCCGCCGCAGATATCGAGGATCAATTGCGTAATGCGTTCGATGTGTTCGACGGTGGTCGCGTAATCGACGCCGCGCTCGAAACGATGGCCTGCATCGGTCGAGAAATTGTACTTGCGCGAGCGGCCACGAATGCTATCCGGCCACCAGAACGCGGCTTCGAGATAGATGTTGGTGGTGTCGAGCGTGACGGCCGTGCTGTCGCCGCCCATGATGCCGGCGAGACTTTCGATGTGCTGTTCGTCGGCGATCACGCCGACAGTCTCATCGAGTTCGACCGTGTTGCCGTTCAGCAGCTTGAGCGTCTCGCCCTTGCGGCCCCAACGCACGTCCATGCCGCCGTGGATCTTGTCCAGATCGAAAACGTGCGACGGACGGCCCAGTTCGAGCATCACATAGTTCGAGATGTCGACGAGCGCGGAAATGCTGCGCTGACCCGAACGCTCAAGACGCTGCACCATCCAGTGTGGGGACTTCGCGCGCGCATTCACGCCGCGAATCACGCGACCCGAGAAGCGGCCGCACAGATCGGGCGCCGAGATTTTGACGGGCAACGTTTCGTTTAACTTGACTTCGACCGGCTTGATCTCGAGCGGACGCAGCGGTGCGCCGGTGATGGCCGACGTTTCGCGCGCCACGCCGAACACCGACAGGCAGTCCGCCTTGTTCGGCGTCAGCTTGATTTCGAAAACCGTGTCGTCGAGATTGAGCGTTTCGCGGATGTCCTGGCCGATCGGCGTAGCTTCCGGCAGGATCATCAGGCCGCTATGATCTTCCGAGAGCTTCAGTTCGCGTGCCGAGCACAGCATGCCCTGGCTTTCCACGCCGCGCAGCTTCGAGAGCTTGATCGCGAACGGCGTGCCACCCTCTTCGGCCGGCGGCAGTTGCGCGCCCACCAGGGCGACCGGGACCTTGATGCCCGGCGCGACATTCGGCGCACCACACACGATATTCAGCGTCGCGCCCGTGCCGGCGTCGACCTGACAAACGTTGAGCTTGTCCGCGTCCGGGTGCTTGACGACTTCCAGCACCTGGCCGACGACGATCTTCGAGGTCGGCGGCGCGGCCGGCCGCAGGTCTTCGACTTCGAGACCCGCCATCGTCAACGCGTGCGACAGCTCATCGGTCGTCAGTTGCGGATCGACAAAGGTTCTCAGCCAGGATTCCGGGAATTGCATGGTTCTGTGTACGTTCTGATCAGGTTAGGTCCAGGTCCGGCAGGCGGCCCATTGGTTCACTGGGCTATGTCGGGGACGCGGCTGCGGCACTGCGCGCAGTGCCGCGCTCTATGCTTGTCGCGTTCGTACGCGCCAGTTCACGCGAATTGACGCAGGAAACGCAGGTCGTTTTCGAAGAACAGACGCAGGTCTTGCACGCCGTAACGCAACATCGTGAGCCGCTCGAGGCCGCTGCCGAAGGCAAAACCGATGTAGCGCTCGGGGTCGAGGCCCATGTTGCGGATCACCGTGGGGTGAACCTGGCCAGAACCCGAAATTTCGAGCCACTTGCCGGCGTTCTTGCCCGTTTCGAACAGCATGTCGATTTCAGCCGACGGTTCGGTGAACGGAAAGTACGACGGACGGAAGCGCACCTGAATATCGTCGCGCTCGAAGAATTTCTTGAGGAAGTCGGAATAGACGCCCTTCAGATCCGCGAAGCTGATGTTCTCGTCGATCCACAGGCCTTCGACCTGGTTGAACATCGGCGAATGCGTTGCATCGCTGTCCACACGATACGTGCGGCCCGGCACGATCACCTTGATCGGCGGCGTGTTGGTACGGGCGTAGCGCACCTGCATCGGGCTGGTGTGCGTGCGCAACAGCAGTTGACGGCCGTCGGCATCTTTGCCGTCGACATAGAAGGTGTCCTGCATAGAACGCGCCGGATGGTTTTCCGGGCTGTTCAGCGAGGTGAAGTTGTACCAGTCGGTTTCGATTTCGGGGCCGTCGGCCACGTCGAATCCGATCGTACGGAAAATCTGTTCGACGCGCTCCCATGTGCGCATCACCGGGTGCAGACTGCCTGCGCCGGTGCCGCGGCCGGGCAACGTGACGTCGATGGCTTCAGCGGCGAGGCGCTGGTTCAGCAACGCGTCGGCCAGCGCCTGGCGCCGGGCCGTCAACGCGGCTTCCACTTGTTGCTTGACGAGGTTGATCCGTGCGCCTTCGGTCTTGCGCGTTTCGGGATCGAGTTTGCCAAGTCCCTTCAATAGCTCGGTCAGCGCACCCGATTTGCCGAGAAAGCGCGCTTTCTCGTTCTCGAGGGTGGTGACGTCGGAGGCTTCTGCGAAGGCTTTTTGCGCGTCGGCGACAATCTGGTCCAGATCCATTGATCCCATCATTTCAACGTCAGTGTTCTATCGAAGCAATCCGGTTCTACCAACAAAAACGGGGCTCGGTGAGGAGCCCCGTTTTTGCTGCAGCGTCACCGAGACTACCGGATGTTCGCTGCAACGAACCACGCAGTTTAATTGCCCAAAGCGCAATCAGGCTGCAACGGCGGCTTTCACCTGCTGAACGATCGCAGCAAAAGCAGCCTTGTCGAACACAGCCATGTCGGCCAGCACCTTGCGGTCGAGTTCGATCGAAGCCTTCTTCAGGCCGTTGATGAACACGCTGTACGTCATGTCGTGCTGACGCACCGCCGCGTTGATACGCGTGATCCACAATGCACGGAACACACGCTTCTTGTTGCGGCGATCGCGGTAGGCGTATTGGCCTGCGCGCATGACCGCCTGCTTGGCGATGCGATAGACGTTATTGCGACGGCCGCGGTAACCCTTGGCCAGCTTGATGATCTTCTTGTGACGGGCCCGTGCGGTAACCCCACGTTTTACTCGAGGCATATCTTGCTCCTATGAGTGTCGGTTAAGGGTTAAGCGAACGGCAGCATTGCGCGCACGGAGTTCATATCTGCTTCATGAACTGACGTGGAACCGCGCAAATGGCGTTTGTTCTTGGTGGTCTTCTTGGTAAGAATGTGGCGCTTGAAGGCTTGACCGCGCTTGACGGTACCGCCCGGACGCACCACGAAGCGCTTTGCAGCACTCTTCTTGGTCTTCATCTTCGGCATGACAACTCCATTATTAGATGGATATGGGTGTGCGGTCGGCCAGATGGCCATTACCCGCCCTTCGAAACCCACTCCACTTGGTATGCAGACCGCCGTTACCGCCAGCGGCCGCTTTTCAGGAAGAGGCGCACGTTTGCACATGCGCCGTTCCGAAACCTGCCGATCCCGCACCGGACACCCGGCACAGCATCGTCTCAATCTTTCACAACCGGAGCGCGCACCACACGGTGCGCCGCTGCTCCAGCGGCTTACTTCTTTTTCTTCGGCGCGAGCACCATGATCATCTGGCGCCCTTCCATTTTCGGCATCTGCTCGACCTGACCGACTTCGTCGAGGTCTGTACGCAGGCGCTCGAGCATGCGCATACCGATTTCCTGGTGAGCCATTTCGCGGCCACGGAAACGCAACGTGATTTTCGTCTTGTCGCCGTCGTCGAGGAAGCGGATGAGGTTGCGCAGCTTGACGTTGTAATCGCCGTCATCGGTGCCCGGGCGGAATTTGACTTCCTTGACCTGGACAATCTTCTGCTTGAGCTTGGCCTCGTGTTGCTTCTTCGCTTCCGAGTACTTGAACTTGCCGTAGTCCATCAAACGGCAGACCGGCGGAACCGCTTGCGGAGCGATTTCAACCAGATCCACATCCTGCTGTTCCGACATGCGGAACGCATCAGCGAGTTTCACGATGCCGAGCGGTTCGTTCTCGACTCCGACCAGACGCACCTCGGGTGCTGTAATTTCACCGTTGATGCGGTGCGCAGACTTATCAGTAGCGATGTTACGTTTCCTCTAAAAATTAAAAAAACGAGCCGGGCTGCCAAGTGGCTCAGTTGAACGACTGCACGTCCTGGCGCAGACGCTCAATGAAGGTATCGAGAGGCATCACGCCCAGATCGACACCACCACGGGCACGCACGGCTACCGTTTGGGCTTCACGCTCTTTGTCGCCGACCACAAGCAGATACGGCACCTTTTCTAGCGTGTGCTCCCGTATTTTATAGCTAATCTTCTCGTTGCGCAAATCGGCCTCTACTCTAACCCCTTGTTTTTGCAACGATTGGGCTAGAGACTGCGCATATTCGATCTGACTTTCCGCGATATTCATCACCACAACCTGCATGGGTGCGAGCCACGACGGCATTGCACCAGCATGGTGCTCGATCAGAATACCGAGAAAACGCTCCATTGATCCGACGATTGCCCGGTGCAGCATGATCGGGCGGCGGCGGCTATTGTCTTCAGCGACGTATTCGGCGCCCAGGCGCTCCGGCAGCACCATATCGAGCTGCAACGTTCCGCACTGCCACGAGCGGCCGAGTGCGTCCTTGATGTGGTATTCGACCTTCGGGCCGTAGAACGCGCCCTCGCCCGGCAACTCTTCCCACGTCACGCCGCAGGCCGTCAGCGCCTCGCGCAGGCCCTGCTCCGCGCGGTCCCATGTCTCGTCCGTGCCGGCGCGCGCATCCGGGCGCAGCGACAGCTTGATCTCGACATTGTCGAAGCCGAAGTCCTTGTAGACACTCATCGCCAGCGTGTTGAACGCGATCGATTCGCTGATGAACTGGTCTTCGGTACAGAAAATGTGGGCGTCGTCCTGCACGAAACCACGCACGCGCATCAGACCATGCAGCGCGCCCGACGATTCATTGCGGTGGCACGAGCCGAATTCCGCGTAACGCAGCGGCAGATCGCGATACGAGCGCAAACCGTGGTTGAACACCTGCACGTGACCCGGGCAGTTCATCGGCTTGATCGCGTAATCGCGCTTTTCCGATTCCGTCGTGAACATATTTTCACGATAGTTCTGCCAGTGACCCGACGCTTCCCAGAGCGAGCGGTCCATGATCATCGGCGTCTTGATCTCGAGGTAGCCGGCGTCGTTCACACGGCGGCGCATGTACTGCTCGACCTGCTGCCACAGCGTCCAGCCACGCGGATGCCAGAACACCATGCCCGGCGACTCGTCCTGCATGTGGAACAGGTCGAGCTGCTTACCGAGCTTGCGGTGATCGCGCTTTTCCGCCTCTTCAAGCATGTGCAGATACGCGTCCTGGTCTTCCTTCTTCGTCCAGGCCGTGCCGTAGATACGCTGCAATTGCTCGTTCTTCGAGTCGCCGCGCCAGTAGGCGCCCGCAAGCTTCATCAGCTTGAAGACCTTCAGCTTGCCGGTGGACGGCACGTGCGGGCCGCGGCACAGATCCGTGAAGCCGCCATGCGAGTACAGCTTGATTTCGTCGGTAGCCGGAATCGATTCGATGATCTCGGCCTTGTACTTTTCGCCGATGCTCTTGAAGTAGTCCACGGCTTCGTCGCGCGACACCACGCGGCGCGAGACCGGTTCGTCTTTCTTCGCGAGTTCCTGCATGCGCTTTTCGATCTTCTCGAGATCTTCCGGAGTGAAAGGACGGCTATACGCGAAGTCGTAGTAAAAGCCGTTGTCAATCACCGGGCCGATCGTAACCTGCGCTTCCGGGAACAGATCCTTCACCGCGTACGCGAGCAAGTGCGCAGTGGAGTGGCGAATGATGTCGAGGCCGTCGGCGTCTTTCTCCGTGACGATGGCAAGCGCCACGTCATGATCGATAAGCGTGGACGTATCGACGAGTTCACCGTCGATCTTGCCGCCGAGCGCAGCTTTCGCGAGGCCGGGGCCGATCGAGGCAGCCACTTCGGCGACGGTCACCGGATGCTCGTACTGTCGAACAGAACCGTCAGGCAGACGTATCGAAACCATTGCGTTCTCCGTGGTGCCGACCGGCGGCGGCACATACAACCAGGTCAAAAAAGCCAAAAAAAATGCGGCCCCGCTTTCGAGGGGCCGCATTCACATTTCCTGCTAACTACAGTGGCGAAAGTGGTCCTCGACTAGCGTCGCTCCGAAGTAGTTTCGGTCAACGTTCGCGGTGCCATAACCGTATTTGCCTTTTGCGCAGAAGCGCTTACTGCAGTTTGCGAAACCCCGGCAAAACCGGAATTTCTCTTTCGTTGGTAGGCTCGATTGGACTCGAACCAACGACCCCCACCATGTCAAGGTGGTGCTCTAACCAGCTGAGCTACGAGCCTGAAGAAACGAGATTATATGGAGCCCCACACCGCTTGGCAAGTACTTTTATGCACCGACTTTAAATTTCTACTCACGCGCGCGGGCGCTTCGAACCGAAGCCTACCGGGCACCCGCACGCACCCGCCGCCTTGTCCACTCATCAACTCTTGCGTGAAGCGCGCACCACGCCGATTACTTCACCGAGCAACGTACACGCGCGCTGAATTTGCGCGGCGCTCGACACCTCGACAGTAAATTGCATGAACGCCGCATTGCGACGCGACTGCGTTTTCACGCCGATCACATTCATCTTCTCGCGCGCAAAAACTTCAGAGATATCGCGCAGCAGACCTTGCCGATCCGTGGCCTCGATGCTGAGGTCGACGGGATAGACCGACTGCCCGCGCCCGCTCATGACATCCGCCGACCACGCGGTTTGCAACACGCGCTCCGGCGCGCGATCTGCCATGCGCACGAAGGTCGGGCAATCGCTGCGATGAATCGACATGCCCTTGCCGCGCGTGACGAAGCCGCTGATGTCGTCGGGCGGTGCAGGACGGCAACAGCGCGCGAGTTGCGTAAGCAACGCATCGACGCCGACCACGAGCACACCGGTAGAAGCCCCGCGGGCGACGCTCGCGCCGCTACTGCGCTTCTCGAACTGTTCTGGCGCTTCGACTACAGGCTCGGGCGGCGGGGCATCGTGCAGCGCCTGCTCGACGAGCCGCAGACTGAATTCTTCCTTGCCGACCACCGAGAACAGATCGTCGGTGGTCTTGAAGCCGAGCTTGGCGGCGAGCTGATCGAGATTGACCGACGTCTTGCCCTCGCGCTGCAGGGTCTTTTCGACCATCGCGCGGCCGCTGGAAATGTGCTCCTGTACTTCGACCGCGTTGAACCACGCGCGCACTTTCTGCCGCGCCCGATGGCTCTGCAGATACCCGAGTTGCGGGTTGAGCCAGTCACGCGACGGACCGCCCTCTTTCACCGCGACAATCTCGACCGTCTGACCGTTCTGCAACGCCGTGTTGAGCGGCACCATCGCGCCATCGACACGCGCGCCACGGCAGCGATGCCCCAGTTCGCTATGCAGGTGATACGCGAAGTCCACCGGTGTCGCACCGTGCGGCAGCGGAATCACGCGTGCTTGCGGCGTGAGCACGTAGATGTGGTCGTCGTCGAGCGTAGCCTGGCGCAATTGCTCCCACGGCTGCGCGGCGCGCTTCTCGCCGTGCTCGCCTTCGGAGACATCGTCTTTCCACGCGAGCAGTTGACGCAACCACGCGATCTTCTCGTCGTACTTCTCATTGGCGCTGAACTGGCCGCCGTAACCACGCGCGCCCGCTTCCTTATAACGCCAGTGCGCCGCCACGCCATACTCGGCGAACTGATGCATTTCCTGCGTGCGGATCTGTACTTCGAACGCGCGGCCGTCGTCGCCGATCACGACCGTGTGCAGCGATTTATAGCCGTTCGGCTTCGGCCGCGAGATGTAGTCGTCGAACTCTTTCGGCACCGGTTGCCACAGGTTGTGCACGATGCCGAGCACGGTGTAGCAATCCTTGATGTCTTGCACGATTACGCGAAACGCGCGCACATCGTACAGTTCGGCGAAATCCAGCTCCTTGCCGTGCATCTTGCGCCAGATGCTGTAAATGTGTTTTGGCCGGCCGCTGACTTCAGCCTGAACATGCGCCGCGGCCAGTTCCTGCTGCAGCCGCTCGATTGCCTGCGCAACATAGCTCTCGCGCTCGACGCGCTTCTCGTCGAGCAGCTTGGCGATGCGCTTGTAAGTGACCGGCTCTTCGAAGCGGAGCGCGAGATCCTCGAGTTCCCACTTCAGTTGCCAGATGCCGAGCCGGTTGGCGAGCGGCGCGTAAATATCGAGCGTTTCACGCGCGACGTCGGGCGACGGCGTGATTTTCGCCGCCGCGTAATAACGCAGCGATTGCAAACGCGACGCGAGCCGTATCAGCACGACGCGAATGTCCTGCGCGAACGCGAGCAGCATCTTGCGCAGCGCCTCGACCTGCGCTCGGCGCGCGGTCTGCGCATCGCGCCCGGCTTCAGGCATCGCATTCTGCGCGGCGCGCAAGCTCACCGTACCCAGGCGCAGCAACTTGCGCACGTCGCCGACCAGTTGCGCGACTTCTTCGCCGAAGTTATCGGCGATCACGCGCTCAGGGTCCTGCAAATGCGGCGTCAGCGCAAACAAGGCCGCCGCCAGCACAGCTGGCGGATCGACGTTGAGCGTGCGCATGATCGACGCCGTACCCCCCGCATGATCCGCCAGCAACTCGCCCGATGAGAGCCGCACTTCGCCCGCGTGTTCGCGCACGAACGCCATCGCTTCGTCGAAGGAAGGGATGGGGGACGGCGTGCTCGTAACGATTTCGGTAGTCATGGTGCGACGGCCCACTGGGCCAGACGGATCAACGGAATTTCAACAACAACTGCGAGGCCAGGCTCAGCCAGGCTCAATCGCGCTGCGCCGCGACCACGACGATTTCGACGAGGCACTTCGGGTTAGCGAGCTTCGCTTCGACGGTAGCGCGCGGCGGCGTGGCACCTTGTGCGACCCACTCGTCCCACACTGCGTTCATGCCGGCGAAGTGCACCATGTCCGAGATGTAGATCTGCACGGACAGCAAATGCGACTTGTCACTGTTCACTTCTTCGAGCAGACGGTCGATGTGGCCGAGCACTTCGCGCGTCTGACCCGTGATGTCCTGATCCGCGTCTTCGGCGATCTGGCCGGCGAGGTACACGGTGCCGTTGTACACAGCGGTTTCCGAGAGGCGCTTGCCGACGTGGTGACGAATGACTGCCATGAAGAATCCTGGGGTTGGTTGAAAATTGATCGCAAATGCGTTCCGCATTGCACCCACGCATTGCGTCCAATAGAGGACGCCGCGCGGAACTCGATATTATGACGCGTCAGCGGGCGGCCCGATAAAGAACCGCCTCGCGAGGTCGATCTGATCGGCCGACAGAAACGCCGGCGCATGCCCGACGCCCGCAATTTCGGTGCTGGATACAGCACGCCCGGTCTTCACCATCTTCGCGACGGTCTCGCGCGAGAGCAGATCCGATTGCTCGCCGCGCACCACCAGCACCGGCCCCTGAAACGCAGCCAGCGAATGCCACAGTGCGGCCTCGCCGAGTTTGGCCGCCTCTTCGGTTGTCGCGGCAAACGGCTGTGCGATCCGCGGGTCGTAGCGGAACAACCATGCGCCGTCCTGCTCGTGCAAAAGCGGCGTATTGATCTCGCGCCACTCCTCTGGCGTGAGCGGACCGAAGGTTTGCGCAAGCAACGCGGCGTAATCGATGCCCTGCTGCAGCGTTTCGAAACGCACGGGCTTGCCAAGGTATTCGCCGATGCGCTGCACCGCCACCGGCTCCAGATGCGGTCCGACGTCGTTCAACAACATTTTACGAATCGGCGTTTCCGGCAGGCCGGCCAGCGCGAGCCCGATCAAACCGCCCATCGAGGTACCGAACCAGTCGACCGTTTCGACGTTCAGGCGTGCGATCAGCGTAACCATATCGGCGACGTACTGCGGCACGCTATAGAAGTTGGGGTTGGCGAGCCACGAAGACAAGCCCCGCCCCGCCACATCCGGACACACCACGCGGTAAGTGCCGGCGAATTCCGCCGCGAGGCGGTCGAAATCGCGCCCGGAGCGCGTCAAGCCGTGCACGCACAGCAGCACACGTGGATTAGCGGGGTCGCCCCACTCGGTGTAGGCGATCCGGTGCAGGCCACCGGCGCTCGCGCACTGCACATAACGTTGGCGGGGCGCGGGCCGCTCGGCGGTGGAAGCGGACGTCTCGGTCATCTGGGTTCCTTGCAAAAGCGCTATGGGCTCGGCGCAGACCAAGCGGCGGGGAATGAACGTCGAATCTTGAAACGATTGTAAACCGCTTTGCCGCGCGGCAAGGATCGGCCAAACGGCCTAAGACTGACCAGGATGCCCCAAGGTAAAAGCCGCAGCAAAGACGCCCCGATGCGGGCAGCGCAAAACGGCACGGAAAAACGGCACCAAAACAAAACGGGCGAGACTCGCGCCTCGCCCGTTTACAACCTCGCTTTAATTCGCTTCGCAAGCCGCCCCGCGACCTACAAGGCAGCTTGCGTTGCCGCCAGCTTCCGTCACAAAGACCGAGGCGGGCGGCTCACAACACCATTCAGCTCACCGCGCTCACATCCAGTGGCGCGCCCGTCTTCGTCTGGATTTCCTCGACGCTGACGCCCGGCGCCAGCTCGGTCACCTTCAGGCCGTCTTCCGTCACTTCGATCACGCCGAGATCGGTAATGATCTGATCGACCACGCCCACGCCCGTCAGCGGCAACGTGCATTCTTCGAGGATCTTGTGCTGGTCGCCCTTCGCGACGTGTTCCATCAGCACAACCACGCGCTTGACGCCCGCGACCAGATCCATCGCGCCTCCCATGCCCTTGATCATCTTGCCGGGGATCATCCAGTTGGCCAGATCGCCCTTCTTGCTGATCTGCATCGCGCCGAGAATCGCCAGGTTGATGTGGCCGCCGCGAATCATCGCGAACGAATCCGCCGACGAGAAAATCGACGACCCCGGCAGCGTGGTCACCGTCTGCTTGCCGGCGTTGATCAGATCGGCATCCACTTCTTCTTCGGTCGGCGACGGGCCGATGCCGAGCAGGCCGTTTTCCGACTGCAGCCACACTTCGACGCCGGCCGGCACGTGGTTCGCCACCAGCGTCGGCAAGCCAATGCCGAGGTTCACGTAGAAGCCGTCCTGCAATTCCTTCGCCGCGCGTGCGGCCATTTCGTCACGAGTCCATGCCATGATCAGTCTCCTTTCGCGCGGACGATGCGTTGTTCAATGCGTTTTTCCGGATTCGCATTGAGCACAATGCGCTGCACGAAGATACCCGGCGTGTGGATCGCGTCCGGATCGAGTTCGCCCACTTCAACGATTTCCTCGACTTCCACGACCGTGATCTTGCCGGCCATCGCGCACATCGGGTTGAAGTTACGCGCGGTGCGGCGATAGATCAGATTGCCCGATTTATCGGCTTTCCATGCTTTAACCAAAGCGACGTCCGCCGTCAGTGAATGTTCGAGCACATAATGGTTTTCGCCGAACTGGCGAGTTTCCTTGCCTTCGGCGATCAGCGTGCCGTAGCCGGTGTTCGTGAAGAAGGCCGGAATGCCCGAGCCGCCGGCGCGCAGCTTCTCGGCGAGCGTGCCTTGCGGCGTGAATTCGAGCTCGAGTTCGCCGGCCAGATACTGGCGTTCAAACTCCTTGTTCTCGCCCACGTACGAAGAAATCATCTTCTTGACCTGGCGCGTTTCGAGCAGCAGACCGAGGCCGAAACCATCGACGCCCGCATTGTTGCTGATGCAGGTGATGCCCTGCACCTTCGAATCGCGCAGCGCCGCGATCAGCGCCTCGGGAATGCCGCACAGCCCGAAGCCGCCGACGGCAAACGTCTGCCCGTCCTTGACGATGTCTTTCAGCGCTTCAGCCGCGCCTGGATAGACCTTGTTCATCGTTTGTCCCTTCCTTTATGGAAACCCGAAACCGGTTCGTTGCGACTTGGATAAGACGTTCAGCGGGCAAACGCCCGACACGTCATTCTAGTCATCCGCAGCCTGTTCTGCGCTCAGGCTGCCCTGCCTGGCGCGAATGCCTGCTGCGGATGCTCCGCCGCGTTGTCATGTGTCCGAAAGAGTACGCTGGGCGCGCCATGCGGCACAATACGCAAAAATACATAAGTACTTGCCGCCAGCCCATGCCCGCACTGGATTACCAAACCGCGTTTCACCTCGCCCCGATCGGACTCGTGCTGTCGCGCGAACGGATCATCGAAGACTGCAACGACGAGCTGGCGTCGATATTCGGCTGCACGCGCGAGGCGCTGCTCGGCCAGTCGTTCCAGGTGCTGTATCCGTCGACGGGCGAATTCGAGCGGATCGGCGCGCGGATTCCGCCGATCATGACCGCGCAAGGCAGTTACGCGGACGACCGGATCATGAAGCGGGCCAACGGAGAATTGTTCTGGTGCCACGTGACGGGCCGCGCGCAGCAACGCACAGACCCGCACGCAGCCGGTGTCTGGACCTTCGAGGATTTGAGCGCGACACGGCGCGTGGCGGTCGAATTAACGCCGCGCGAGCGGGAAATCGCCGCGCAGCTGGTGACGGGCAAAACCAGCAAGCAGATCGGACGGGCGCTGGATATCAGCCCGCGCACGGTCGATGTCTACCGCGCGCGGCTGATGCGCAAATACGATACGGGGAATGCGACCGAGCTGCTGCAGCGTTTGCTCGGGCATTGAGAAGGCGCTGAGGAGGCGCTGGGAGCTATTAAGCCGCCTTGACCAGCGCCGCGCTCTCGATGGTCGCGCGCAGCATATCGGGAACCGGCACGGACTTGCCTGCGGCGTAGTCAATCCACACGCAGCGCGCAGCACCGCGGGCATAGACGGTGTTCGGATCGTCTGCGCGCACGAGTTCGAACGCCGTGTCAAAACTACTGCGCCCGGGCGTGGCCACGGACATCCGGCCGATCACGTCGCCCGGATAGTGCAACTGCTTGAGAAACTCCATCGACGCGTTGACGATCACCGGCCCCTGCCCGTCGACGTTGCTGCCGGCCAGACCCAGTCGTTCGAACCAGGAAATCCGCACCTGCTCCATGTAACGGAAATAGACCGTGTTGTTCACATGGCCGAATGCGTCCATGTCGCCCCAGCGGATCGGCATCGACATCTCAAAAACTGCGTGAAAATCGCTCATCGTACTTCTTTAACGGGTTGAAACGAGGGTAAAACCGGCGCGTGGGCCGGGGCAAACATGACAAACAAGGAACGGCAGCCCAAAGGCGCGTTCAGGCGAGCCCGAATCCATCGTCGGCGGCAATCACCGAACCGTTGATGAACTGCGATTCGTCGGCCGCGAGCAGCAGCAACAGCCCGTCCAGATCCTCCGGCTTGCCGACACGATGACGCGGCAACAGCGAGACCAGCTTCTGCCCCTGCTCGGTCGACCAGTGATGATGGTTGATCTCGGTATCGATATAGCCCGGGCAGATGGCGTTCACGTTGATGCCGTGCTTGCCCCACTCCAGCGCCATAGCTTTCGTCATATGGACGACGGTGGCCTTGCTCATCGAGTACAGGCCGATCTGCGGCAACACCCGCAGGCCCGCCATCGACGCGATATTGATGATCCGGTATGACGGCTTCTGCGCGCTATTGCCACGCATGATCATGCGCTTGGCGACTTCCTGGGCAACGAAGAACGCGCCGCGCGTGTTAGTGTCGAACACGTATTCGAAGTCGGCCGGCGTGACTTCCGAGAGCTTCTGCGTCGTCGACACACCTGAATTGTTCACCAGAATGTCGATCGTGCCCGCCTCGGTCTCCGCGTGGGCGACAGCTGACTTGATACTTTGATAATCCGTGACGTCGAGCGAGACAACGTGCGCCGCGCCACCGGAGGCTTCGATCTCGGCGCGCAACTCCTTCAGGCGCTCGGTGCGGCGGCTTGCCAACACGACCTTGGCGCCAGCCTGCGACAATACTTGAGCAAAGCGCTTCCCCAACCCGCTCGAGGCGCCGGTGATCAGCGCGACCTTGCCTTCCAGATTGATCGAACGGCCCATTGTCGTTCCCTTGTTCGGTTGTTGTTACAGACGCGGTTGACAGGTGCGGTAAGACCATCACTGCGGGTCATACCGTATCACAGAAATAGAACGATCGTGCTAATCTCTGTTCATCTGGTTGCAGTGGCGGAGACCATCGCCCACAATACGATCCCGAAAAAAGCATTCTAACGGTAAGAAGAGGAGCATCAATGACCCCCGCAAGCCTCATTGAGCAATACGGTCCACGCGAGTCGATGGAATACGACGTTGTGATCGTCGGTGGCGGCCCGGCTGGCCTGTCCGCGGCGATCCGCCTGAAGCAGCTGGCGGCTGGGAAAGGCGTCGAGCTTGGCGTGTGCGTACTGGAAAAAGGCTCGGAGATCGGGGCTCATATCCTGTCGGGCGCGGTGATGGATCCGCGCGCCATCACCGAACTGATCCCGGACTGGAAGGAAAAAGGCGCGCCGCTGACGGTCGACGTGACCGAAGATAAATTCCTGTTCCTGACCGAAACCGGCTCGAAGAGCGTGCCGGTCTGGGCGCTGCCGGACAACTTCAAGAACCACGGCAACTACGTGATCAGCCTCGCGAACGTCACGCGCTGGCTGGGTCAGCAGGCTGAAGCGCTCGGTGTGGAGATTTTCCCGGGCTTTCCGGCTGCTGAGATTCTGTATAACGACGATGGCTCCGTTAAAGGCGTCGCCACCGGCAATCTCGGTATCGGCAAGGATGGCGAGCCGACCGGGAACTTCCAGCTCGGCATGGAATTGCACGCGAAGTACACGCTGTTCTGCGAAGGCGCGCGTGGGCACTTGGGCCGCCAGCTGAACGATAAATTCAAGCTGCGCGAAGGCGTCGATCCGCAGGTCTACGGCATCGGCATCAAGGAACTGTGGGAAATCGATCCGGCGAAGCACAAGCCGGGTCTGGTGATGCACACCGCTGGCTGGCCGCTGGAGAACGACACCTACGGTGGCTCGTTCCTCTATCACATGGACAACAACCAGGTGGTGGTGGGCTTTGTGGTCGGTCTGGGCTATACGAACCCCTATCTGTCGCCGTTCGAGGAATTCCAGCGTTACAAGACGCATCCGGCAATCCGCGCGATTCTGGAAGGCGGCAAGCGGGTGTCGTACGGCGCACGAGCGATTACTGCGGGCGGTCTGCTGTCGCTGCCGAAGCTGGTGTTCCCGGGTGGTGCGCTGGTGGGTGATGATGCAGGCTTCCTGAACGCATCGCGGATCAAGGGCTCGCATGCGGCGATCAAGACCGGCATGCTGGCCGCTGAGGCTGCTTTTGAAGCCGTGCAGGCTGGCCGCACCAGCGACGAGCTGACGGCCTATCCGGAGTCGTTCAAGACCTCGTGGCTGCACACAGAACTGCATCGTGCGCGCAACTTCAAGCAGTGGATGAGCAAGGGCCTGTACCTCGGCACCCTGATGGTCGGCATCGAGCAGAAGCTGTTAGGCGGCAACGTGCCCTGGACGCTGCATCACCAGCATTCGGATCACGAGATGCTGAAACCGGCGTCGCAGTGCAAGCAGATCGTGTATCCGAAGCCGGATGGAAAGCTGACGTTCGACCGCTTGTCTTCAGTGTTCATCTCGAACACCAACCATGAAGAGAATCAGCCGGCTCACCTGACGCTGAAAGATCCGTCGGTGCCGGTGAATGTGAACTGGCAGACCTATGCCGGTCCGGAGTCACGCTACTGCCCCGCGGCGGTGTATGAGTTCGTGAAGAACGACGACGGCAGCGAGCGTCTCGTGATCAACGCGCAGAACTGCGTGCACTGCAAGACCTGCGATATCAAGGACCCGACCCAGAACATCGTCTGGGTGACGCCTGAGGGTGGCGGCGGTCCGAACTATCCGAATATGTGATTCGGCGTTTGTTTGCCGTGCGCGAAGCTTGTTTGTTCGCGCACGGCATGCAGGCAAACAGGCTCCACCCAGGTAAAAACAAAGCGGCATCCGTTGCAGACGTACTGCCAACGTCGCCGCAAAGCAACACGCTCAAACGCCCCGCATCACTTCAATCCGCTCCCGCACTTTAGCCAGCACCGGCGCCCACGCGCCAATCTCAGGCTGCCGAAAGAGCTCAATAGAATCGTACCAGGCCGTGGTGCCCGATTCGTCGCCCCAAAACCATGCTGACACATGATCGATCATCAAACACGTCGGCACGCCGAGCGCCCCCGCCAGATGAGCGGGCCCGCTATCAATCGTGACGATCAGATCCAGACTCGCCAGTAGCGCGGCGACATCGTCGAATCCGGACTGAAAATGGTGGGTCAGGTCGACAACATCGAGCCCCTTGGCCCGCCACTGCGCGACTGTCTCGCTGCGCCCAGGCGACAACGCAAACCAGGTCGCGCCCGGCACGCTCAATAGCGGCTCGAGTTGCTCTACAGGCACCGACCGCCGCCTATCGCGGATATGCTCAGGATTCCCGTTCCACACTAAACCGACGTTGCGATTGCCAGGCTTGCCAGCCGTGTGCGCATGAACCCGCTCACGCCATGCCTGCACGCGCGCGGGCTCTGCGCTCAGATACGGCGCACCCCACCCTGTTGCATCGAAGACGCCAAGCCGCAGCGGCAAGCTCATCAACCCGCAATGGAAATCCGGCCGCGTTTCAAGGCTCGTTTCAAGCGGCAGGTCCGCAGGCAGCATCCGTTCGAATAGATGCCGCAAGGGCCCGTCGTGCCCGAAAATCACCCGACCGCCTTCGCGTCGCGCCCGCTCCGCCAGCAGCGGCAGAAAGCGCACCGCCCAAAGGCAATCGCCGTTACCTTGCTCGCCGTACACGATCAGCGTTTTGCCTTGCAGCGATTCGCCCTGCCAATGCGCGCTGATCGCAGCGAGCGCATGCTGCGCGTTATTCAAATCGTCGCCGAACGCGACGCGCGACTCGTAATGCGCCCAGCCGTCGGCGAAACGTCCCGCGCGGATTTCAAGTTCCGACAGATCGAATAGCGCGTGCACGTTATCCGGTGACAACGCCAACACTTGCCTGAGCAATTCTTCCGCTTCAGCCAACCGCGCCTGCTCCTTGATGCACAACGCGAGCTTGTGAAGCGCCACCGGGTCGCCGGGCACGACACGCACCGCTTCGCGCAGTAGCCGCTCGGCCATGTCGAAGTCATTGCGCTGTTGCACCGCCGCCGCACGCCAGATCAGCGCGTTGGCGTCTTCGGCGTTTTGCGCGAGCAACAGCGCCGTAGCGGAGTCGACCAGCGGCCAGTCCCGCACGATGAAAGCGGTCTGCGCGACGGTGTGAAGCAGCGTAGCTTCGCAGGAGGGATCAAGCTGGTAAGCACGCACCAGCGCCGTGAGCGCCTCGCGCCGAAGGGCCTTGTCGCGGCCGGCGCGTTCCAGCAACAATTGTCCGAACGCGAGACAGTCGGTAGCGCCGGCGTACGGCGCGGCGGCACGCACACGCAGGCCCGCGAGTTGGCTATCTGCCGGCCCGGTGTTCGTATCAGTCATTGAGACGAGAGGCTGCGCGCAATACGAAGACGCTCAGAGAGCGCCCTTTACGGCGCGCTCGCCGCAATCTTCGGCGTGCTGACGGCGACATCGCCGCATTGCGCACGGTGGCGCAACGCATGGTCGATCAGCACCAGCGCGAGCATGGATTCGGCGATCGGCGTGGCGCGGATGCCGACGCACGGGTCATGACGCCCGAACGTTTCGACAATAACGGGCTGCCCCGCCTTGTCGATCGAGCGGCGCGGCGTACGGATGCTCGAAGTCGGTTTAATCGCGATCGACACCGTGATGTCCTGTCCGGTCGAAATACCGCCGAGCACACCACCCGCGTGATTGCCGACGAAGCCTTCCGGCGTCAATTCGTCGCCGTGCACCGAACCGCGTTGCGCGACGCTGGCGAAGCCCGCGCCGATCTCGACACCCTTTACCGCGTTGATGCCCATCATGGCGTGCGCGATGTCCGCGTCGAGCCGGTCGAACAGCGGCTCGCCAAGCCCAACCGGCACGCCGGAAGCCACGACGTTAATGCGTGCGCCGATCGAGTCGCCGTCTTTACGCAAGGCGTCCATATACGCTTCCAGCTCCGGCACGATCTCCGCGTTCGGCACGAAGAACGGGTTCTCACGCACATGCGACCAGTCGACGAACGGCACGTCGATTTCTCCGAGCGCCGCCATGTAGCCGCGAATCTCAGTACCGAATTTTTCACGCAGCCATTTCTTCGCAACCGCGCCGGCCGCTACCGTAGGTGCGGTCAGACGGGCCGACGAACGGCCGCCGCCGCGATAGTCGCGAATGCCGTATTTCTGCCAGTAGGTGTAGTCGGCGTGGCCGGGACGGAAAGTGTCGGCGATGTTGCCATAGTCCTTGCTGCGCTGGTCTGTATTGCGAATCAGCAGCGCGATCGGCGCGCCGGTGGTCTGGCCTTCGAACACGCCCGACAGGATCTCAACCTTATCTTCTTCCTGGCGCTGCGTGACATGGCGCGACGTGCCGGGTTTGCGGCGGTCGAGTTCGAGCTGGATGTCGGCTTCGTCAAGCGCCATGCCCGGCGGGCAGCCGTCGATCACGCAGCCGATAGCGGGGCCGTGCGATTCGCCGAAGGTCGTGACAGTGAAAAGCGTACCGAGCGTGTTGCCGGACATGGGCGTCGTCCAAAGAAATGCGGGGAAAGCACCATTATGCCAGCCCTGCAGGGGCTAGGTCCCGGATGCCCGCCTGCCTATGTCTTCTGGACAAGTCGCGCGTAGGTGCGGCGGCACAGGTGGGCGCGCAGGATGCCGGCCGCCACGGGATACACCCGCGAATGTCGCCACGCAGCCGTTCGCAGCACGAGCCCGACCGGCGACCCGGTATCCGGCCGCCTTACTTCCGCGCGCCGCGCAACTCGGTGACGATCTGCTGCAGCACCTCAGGCGTTGCCTCGGCCGGATCGATCGGCTCACCCACCGCCAGCGTCAGCCGGCTCATCACGCCCTTCTGAACCGGTCGCGGCCAGCGGGCGTCGTTGGCGCGCGAAAATACGCTCCCCCACAGCCCGCGCAGCGCCATCGGTATCACCGGCGCCGGCGTGCGGCGGATGATCTCGGTCACGCCGTGGCGGAACGGATTCATCTCACCGGTCTTCGTCAGCTTGCCTTCCGGGAAGATGCAGACCAGATCGCCCTCGGCGAGCGCCTCTGCGCAGCGCTCATAGGCGCGCGTCAACAGCTCCGGATCCTGATGGGCGGGCGCAATCGGAATCGCCTTCGCATGGCGGAACACCCAGCCAGCGAACGGCGATTTGAAGATCTGATGGTCCATCACGAAGCGGATCGGCCGCGGGCTCTCGGCCATGATGACGATCGCATCGACGAAGCTCACGTGGTTGCACACCAGCACGGCCGCGCCCTCTTCCGGAATCCGTTCGGCATGCACCAGGCGAATCCGGTAGAACGTATGCACCAGCACCCAGGCGATAAAGCGCAGCAAAAACTCAGGCACGAGCGAATAAATGTACGTCGCGACGACAATGTTCAGCAGCGCGGTGACGAGGAAAATCGCCGGAATGCTGAAACCCGCCGCGGTCAGCCCCATCGCCATCAACGCCGAGACGATCATGAACAGCGAATTCAGAATATTGTTCGCGGCTATGATGCGCGCGCGGTGAGTCGGCTGGCTGCGGCTCTGGATCAGCGCATAAAGCGGCACGCTATAGAAGCCGCCGAACATGGCCAGCAGGAACAGATCGACCAGCACGCGCCAATGGGCGGGCCGCACGAGGAATTCGCCGGCGCTCAGCAAATGCCCGGCGGCCGGCAACGCATGACTTGCGAAGAATAGATCGATCGCGAACACGCTCATGCCGATCGAGCCGAGCGGCACGAGGCCGATTTCGATGCGCCGCTTCGAGAGCTTTTCGCACATCAGCGAACCGAGGCCGATGCCGATCGAGAACGTACCGAGCAGCACGGTCACGACGTCCGGGTCGGCGGACAGCACGTTTTTCGCGAAACTAAAAAACGAAGACAGAAAAGTCGCGCCGACGAACCACAGCCAGGAAATCCCCAGGAGGCTCAGAAACACCGTCCGGTTTTCGCGCGCGAGCTTCAGGTTGCGCCACGTCTCGCTGACCGGATTCCAGTTGATGCGCAGATCGGGCTGCGGCGCCGCCGTGACAGGCACGAAGTTCGACACCAGCCGCCCCACCAGCGCAATCCCGACACAGGCGCAGGCCAGCACCGCCGCGCCGTGCTCGACAAAACCCGCGCCCACGCCGCCGACGATCGTACCGATCAGAATCGCAACGAAGGTGCCCATCTCGACCATGCCGTTACCGCCGACCAGTTCCGACTTGGACAGATGCTGCGGCAGATACGAATATTTGACCGGTCCGAACACGGTCGAATGGACGCCCATCAGAAACGTGCACAGATACAGCAACGGCGCGCTATGCAGCCAGAAACCCGTGCCTCCGATCAGCATCACGACGATTTCGAAGCTCTTGACGAAGCGCGTGAGCATCGCCTTGTCGTACTTGTCCGCGATCTGGCCGGAGGTGGCCGACAGCAGCACGAACGGCAAAATGAAGATCGCCGAGATCAGGAACGCCGCGGTTTTCGGATCGACGCCGGAAAAGCGCGCCGCCTGGTACGTGACGAGCGACGTGAAGCCGATCTTGAAGACGTTGTCGTTCATCGCGCCGAGAAACTGGGTCCAGAAAAACGGCGCGAAGCGGCGCTGGCTCAGCAGGCGGAACTGGGACTCGTGCGTCTCGTGGGAGCGGGCGGCACGGCGGGCGGCAGGTAACGGACGATCGCTCATGAGGTTCCGGGAACAGGCTAGGAGAGCAGCCAAGGGCAAAGGGCCGGGCACAAAAAAAACGCACGCTTTCGCGCGCGCCTTAATCGCATTTTCACACTCACAGCAACGGCGCGAGCGCCGCGGTGAGCCACCGCGCGTGAGTTAACGCGGCGCCGGTTGTTGGTCCTGCGGTTCTTCCGGCCAGTCGCGGATATAAGCCTTGAGCATGCGGTTTTCGAAGCCCTGCTCTTCGACCACCGCCTTTGCGACGTCGTAGAACGAGATCACGCCCATCAGCGTGCGGCTTTCCAGCACCGGCAAATAGCGCACGTGATGCTCGAGCATCATGCGGCGAACCTCGTTGACGTCCGTTTCGGGTGTGCAGGTGAGCGGATGGTCGTCCATCAACTTGCGGATCGTGGAGGTACCGAGGCTGCCGCCGTGCTTGCTCAGGGTCAGAATAATTTCGCGAAACGTCAGCATGCCGACGAGGTCGCCGTATTCCATCACGACCAGCGAGCCGATATCGTGCTCGGCCATGGTATTGACTGCGTCGTGCAGCGTGGTATCCGGCGTGACCGTGAAAAGGGTGTTGCCTTTGACTTTAAGAATGTCGCTGACTCGCATAATCTGTCTCCGTGATACCCGCTAAGCTGATATTGCCTGAATGACTTTCGATCCTAGCGGAAAGGTCCATAAAAGGAAAGCGGCCCGCCCACCATGGCGCAACGGGCGTTTGCAAGGTCAGCCCGGCGCCGTTCAGCGCGCCCACATTGGCCAACCCGCGGGAAAACCGCGCTTGAGGCGATCCATGCCGGTGATAGGATGACCGCCACTTTCACCTTTCGCGAGGCCGTCCGTGGCCTCGCCGCCCAGGATGTCCGCCAACCGTTTCGATACGCTTGCGCTGCATGCCGGCGCCGCGCCCGACCCGACTACCGGCGCGCGCGCCACGCCTATTTACCAGACTACCTCGTTTTCGTTCCGCGACTCGGACCACGCCGCGGCGCTCTTCAATATGGAACGCGCCGGCCACGTCTATTCGCGCATCTCGAATCCGACCGTGGCCGTGTTCGAGGAGCGCGTTGCCGCGCTGGAAAACGGTGCGGGTGCGATCGGCACCGCCAGCGGCCAGGCCGCGCTGCATCTGGCGATCGCCACGTTGATGGGCGCCGGCTCCCATATCGTCGCCTCAAGCGCGCTGTACGGCGGCTCGCACAACCTGCTGCACTACACGCTGCGGCGCTTCGGCATCGAGACAACCTTTGTCAAACCCGGTGACATCGACGCGTGGCGCGCCGCGCTACGCCCGAACACGCGCCTGCTGTTCGGCGAGACGCTCGGCAACCCGGGCCTCGACGTGCTCGATATCGCCGCGGTGGCGCAGCTCGCGCATGAGCACCGCGTGCCGCTACTGGTCGATTCGACGTTCACTACGCCCTATCTCCTGAAGCCGTTCGAGCATGGCGCCGACTTCGTCTATCACTCTGCGACCAAATTCCTCGGCGGCCACGGCACCACGATCGGCGGCGTACTCGTGGACGGCGGCACGTTCGACTTCAATGCGTCCGGCCGTTTCCCTGAATTCACCGAGCCGTACGAAGGCTTTCACGGCATGGTGTTCGCCGAGGAAAGCACCGTCGCGCCGTTCCTCCTGCGCGCACGCCGCGAGGGCCTGCGTGACTTCGGCGCGTGCCTGCATCCCCAGGCCGCCTGGCAACTGCTGCAAGGCATCGAAACACTGCCGCTGCGCATGGAACGGCACGTCGCGAATACACGCAAGGTGGTCGAATTTCTGAGCACACACCCTGCCGTCGAAGCCGTCGCCTACCCGGAACTGCCGACGCATCCGGACCATGCGCTCGCGAAGCGTCTGCTGCCGCGCGGCGCGGGCGCGGTGTTCAGCTTCAATCTGCGCGGCGACCGCGCCGCCGGGCGCAGCTTCATTGAAGCGCTTTCGCTGTTCTCGCATCTCGCGAACGTCGGCGACGCACGCTCGCTGGTCATCCATCCCGCATCGACGACGCACTTCCGCATGGACGCCGCCGCGCTCGCCGCGGCCGGCATCGCCGAAGGCACGATTCGCCTGTCGATCGGCCTTGAAGACCCCGACGATCTTATCGACGACCTCAAGCGCGCGCTGAAAGCCGCGCAGAAAGCGAGCGGGACGACCGCGGGGAGTGAAACATCCAGTCCGTCCAGCACGGCAAAAACCAGCCCCGTCAGTTCATCCGCTGCTCCAGCAGACGGTCACCCATCCGCCCTGCCTGCCGATGCCGCCAAACCCCGCCCGGAGTCCGCATGATCCTAACCGTTCAAGGCAAGGCCGCCTACGCGTACACCGGCGGCAAACCCTTCGACCCCAGCCTGCCGAGCGCGGTGTTCATCCACGGCGCCGAACATGACCATAGCGTGTGGGCATTGCAAACGCGTTACTTCGCGCATCACGGCTTCAGCGTATTGGCGGTCGACCTGCCCGGTCACTGCCGCAGCACCGGCCCGGCGCTCACAACCGTGACCGCAATGGCCGACTGGCTGGCCGCCCTGCTCGACGCCGCCGGTGTACAGCGCGCCTTCGTGGCCGGCCACAGCATGGGCTCGCTGATCGCCCTCGACTTCGCCGGCCGCTATCCGGAGCGCGCAACGCACCTGGCGTTGCTCGCCACAGCCGTGCCGATGGCCGTCTCCGACGCCTTGCTCGACGCCGCCCTGCACCGCGAGCCCGATGCAATCGACATGGTCAATCAATGGTCGCATTCGACACTCGCCGCAAAGCCGTCATGCCCCGGCCCGGGCTTCTGGCTGCACGGCATGAACCAGCGGCTGATGGAGCGTGTCTCGGCAAGTGGCGAGCCGCACCTGTTCCACACCGACTTCACCGCCTGCAATAGCTACGCGGACGGCCTCACACGCGCCACGGAAGTGCGTTGCCCGACGCGCCTGATCGTGGGCCGGCGCGATGCGATGACGCCGCCGCGGGCGGCCAAAGCGCTCGCCGCAGCGCTCTCCCAGGCCGGCGTACCGGTCGACACCGTCACGCTCGAGGCCGGCCATGCCTTGATGACCGAGCAGCCCGATGCCACACTCGACGCGCTGTTCAGCTTCGCCTCGAAAGCCGCAGGTGCTGTTCCAACCGGCGTTCGATAGTCGCTGCGAGTCGTCACGATAACCGGGCAGGTGGAGGCGCACCATCGGCCGAATGGCCTAGTTGCGCGCATGGTCCGATAGCCGCACAATGGGTCAAGCCTGTCCTGTTTCGAGCGCGTTCCGAACATGCCGACGCACGGCGAAACAACCTGGGAGCGACGGGCACGGAATCGAGTAGCGTCGACCTTCGGAGGCCATGATGGCTCAAACCGCGCACACCGATCACTTCGCGAGTTTCGCGGAGTTCTACCCGTACTACCTGAGCGAGCATCGCAACACGGTATCGCGGCGGCTGCATTTCGTCGGTTCGCTCGGCGTGATCGGCTGCCTCGCCATGGCGCTCGCCACTGGTAACTGGCTATGGCTGCCGGCCGCCGTGATTTGCGGCTACGGCTTTGCCTGGGTCGGGCATTTCTTCTTCGAGAAGAACCGGCCGGCTACCTTCCGGCATCCGCTTTATAGCCTGATGGGCGATTGGGTGATGTTCAAGGACATCTGCGTGGGGAAGATTTCGCTGTAGGTTTGCCGCCGCTTCAGGCGGCCTGCGTATGTCGCCTGAAGCGGCGGCCTGCTCATGCAGCCTGATGCGGCATTGAAGAAGTACCCTGCTCACTTTCCTGCGCGCGCGCTGCCCGCGCGGCAGCACGCGCCGCCAGCAGCACAGCGAGCGTCACTTTCAGCTTGTCGTTTTCCAGCGCTGCCAGAAGTGTCTGGCCATCCACGCGCGTAGAGTTCAGTTCAAGCTGATATTCGAGTTCCGCCCGGTCAATCACGAACAGATCGAACAGACGCTCGACCGTGATCTGCGCCGGATTTGCCAGCAGCAGGAAGTGCGGACGCGTGTCGTCGTCCTGCAAGCGCGCGATCCATTCGATCTCCTCGAGTTTTAGCAGCAGCCTGACCGTGGTATCCATCTCACGGCGAAGCATTCGCGAGATCTCCGGCATCGTGTAGCCACGCTTGCCCGCATCGCGCGCTTCCGAGAGCCGTGCGAGGAGTTCAAGCGAATCGAACAGATCGCTGCCCTCGAAAGTCGGCCGGTGAAACTGGCCAATGCGAATCGCGGGTAACGCCGACGCGATCATCGCGCCGGCCAGCGCAATGAACCAGCACAGGTACATCCACAGCAGGAATAGCGGCACAGCGGCAAACGCACCGTACACCGCGGTGTAGGTGGGAATGCGGCGCACGTAGTAGCCAAAGCCGCGCTTGGCGAGTTCGAAGGCGATCGCGGCAGTAATCCCGCCAATCACCGCGTCGCGCCACTCCACCCGGCAGTTCGGCAGAAATACGTAAAGCATCGTGAAAGCGAGTGCCGTCAACGGCAGCGCGGCGCCGGTCAGCGCCCAGTCGATCACCGACGGAATATGCTGGACGGCCGTGACCGCCATGGACCGCGTGAACAGATAGGAAGAAGTCGACAGGCTCACGCCGATCAGAATCGGGCCGAGCGTAATGATCGCCCAGTAGACCAGGATGCGCTGCGCGATCGGCCTCGCCTTGCGCACCCGCCAGATCACGTTGAAAGCGGATTCCACGGTCATCATCGTCATCACGGCGGTGACAAACAGAAAAATCATCCCGATGGTCGTAAGGCCCTTGGCCTTCGACGCGAACTGATTCAGATAATCGAAAATCTGACTGTTGAGCTGCGCGGGCATCAGATGGTCAGCGAGGAAAATCTGCAGCGACATCTGAAACGAGCTGAAAATCGGAAACGCGGTGAACAGCGCAAACGCGACTGTGGCGAGCGGCACGAGCGAGAGCATGGTGGTGAACGTGAGGCTGCCGGCCACCTGCGGAATGCGGTCTTCGCTACTGCGCTTCGCCGCAAACTGCGCGAGCCGTTTGAGCGTGTCGAGATCGAAACGCACCCTGGACAACAAACCCACCTCCTTGCTTCATAAACCGGTGTTTCAGGACCGTGCGCGGGGCCTGGCCGAATGGCTATGGATGGCCTGTGCAGCGGACCGAGCCCCTATAATACCCGTTCACCGATGAGGCCTATGAAAGACATTCTCGTGCTCTATTACAGCCGCCACGGCGCCACGCGCGAGCTTGCGCTGGCGATCGCGCACGGCGTCGACAGCGTCCCCGGCATGCAGGCGCGCGTGCGCACCGTGCCGGCGGTTTCCACCGTCTGCGAAGCGACCCAGCCGGATATTCCCGCTGAAGGGCCGCCCTACGTCGAGCTGCGCGACCTCGAAGAATGCGCCGGTCTCGCGCTCGGTTCGCCCACCCGCTTCGGTAACATGGCCGCGTCGCTGAAATATTTTCTCGACGGCACCACGCCGCAGTGGCTTTCGGGCGCGTTGTCCGGCAAACCGGCATGCGTGTTTACGTCCACCGGCAGCTTGCACGGCGGCCAGGAATCCACGCTGCTGTCCATGATGCTGCCGCTTCTGCATCACGGCATGCTGATCGTCGGCATTCCGTACACCGAGAGCGCGCTCTCCACTACGCAAACCGGCGGCACGCCCTACGGCGCGTCGCACTTCGCACGCGCGGGCACGGCCGAACAAGGCATCTCCGCCGACGAAAAAACGCTCGCGATTGCTCTCGGCGCACGCGTTGCCCGCACGGCGGCCTCCATGAGCGAGCGGCCGTGAACGCAGCCGCCCTGCCCGTGCAGCAAAAACGCGCCGCCGCTTTCGGCGCCACCGCCGCCTTGCTCGCGCTGATCGTTTTGTCCGTCGCGTGGGAATGGTGGCTCGCGCCGCTGCGTCCGGGCGGCTCGGCGCTGGTACTCAAAGCCGTGCCACTGCTGCTCGCCCTGCCCGGCGTGTGGCGGCACCGGCTTTACACGCTGCAATGGGCGTCGATGCTGATCCTGCTGTATTTTGCCGAGGGCATCGTGCGCGGCTGGAGCGACCGTGGCCTGAGTGCCCGCCTCGGCTGGCTCGAAGCCGCTCTCGCCGTAGTTTTCTTCATCTGCACGCTCGCGTATGTCGCACCGTTCAAGCGCGCGGCAAAACGGGCAGCGAAACGGGCCGCAAAGCAGGCGGCACAAGAGAACGCACAGCAGAACACCGGGCAGGCCGAGGAAAGCACACGATGAGAACAGCGCTTTTCGCGTCGTTTTTCGCCTCACCTCCCGCGCAATCTATCCGCCGCCGAACATACTGACCGACCAACATGACCCAAGCCGCTTTCCTCACCGCTTGCCGCGACGCCATCGGCGCCGCCCAGGTGCTGACCGACCCGCACGACACCGCCCCCTACCTCACCGACTGGCGCCGCCGCTACACCGGCGCGGCCTGCGCGGTGCTCTGCCCGGCTACGCCTGACGAGGTCGCGGCGCTCGTCAAACTCGCCGTCGAACATCGCATCGTGCTGGTGCCGCAAGGCGGCAACACGGGTCTCGCCGGCGGCGCCACGCCGGATGCAAGCGGCGCGCAGGCGGTGATCAGTCTGCGGCGTCTGAATCGTGTGCGCGATATCGATCCGCACAACAACACGATCACCGTCGAAGCCGGTGTCATCCTCGCCGAAGTACAGAAGCACGCCGAAGAAGCAGGCCGTCTGTTTCCGCTGAGCCTCGCCGCAGAAGGCAGTTGCACGATCGGCGGCAATCTTGCCACCAACGCGGGCGGCACCGGCGTACTGCGCTACGGCAACACACGCGAACTGTGCCTGGGCCTCGAAGTG
Organism: Paraburkholderia sediminicola; assembly: GCF_046026675.1. Taxonomy (GTDB): domain Bacteria; phylum Pseudomonadota; class Gammaproteobacteria; order Burkholderiales; family Burkholderiaceae; genus Paraburkholderia; species Paraburkholderia sediminicola_F. Next base: position 3,144,669 of record NZ_JAQQEY010000001.1, read on the forward strand.
GTCACCGCGCAAGGCGAACTGTGGGACGGCCTGCGAGGACTGCGCAAGGACAACACCGGCTACGACCTGCGCGATCTGTTCATCGGCGCGGAAGGCACGCTCGGCATCATCACCGCCGCCGTGCTCAAGTTGCATCCGCAGCCGGCCGCACGCGTCACGGCGCTCGCCGCGCTCGCGTCGCCGCATGCGGCGCTCGATTTCCTCTCACTCACGCAACGCGTCGCCGGACCGCTTCTGACCGGTTTCGAACTGATGTCGGATTTCTGTCTGCGGCTGGTGGGCCGGCACTTCGAGCAGATGCGCTATCCCTTCGTCGAACCGCATGCGCAAGTCGTGCTATTGGAGCTGTCGGACAGCGAGAGCGAGGAACACGCACGCGGACTGTTCGAGCGCCTGATGGAAACCGCGCTCGAAGAGGGCCTGGTCGAAGACGCAGTAGTCGCGGAAAACCTTGCGCAGTCGCGGGTATTCTGGAATCTGCGCGAACACATCCCGCTCGCGCAGGCTGAGGAAGGTCTGAACATCAAGCACGATATCGCGGTGCCGATTTCGCGCATCGGCCACTTCATCGAGGAAACCGACGCGGCAATCGCGCAAGCCGTGCCGGGCGTGCGCATGGTCACGTTCGGGCATCTCGGTGACGGCAATCTGCATTACAACGTGCAGGCGCCCGAGGGCGTCGACGCAAAGGCATTCCTCAAAACCTGGCAAAGCCCGATCAACCAGCTCGTCTACGACAACGTGCACCGGCATCGCGGCAGCATCAGCGCGGAACACGGCCTCGGCCAGTTGAAGATCGACGAGGCGATGCATTACAAGCAGGGCGTCGAGGTGCAATTGATGCGCGCCGTCAAACGCGCGCTGGACCCGCTGAACCTGATGAATCCGGGCAAGGTGCTACGCTAGGGTTTGAAGCCTTCGCCGTTTGGTGCGAGGCCCATTGCAGGAGTCGCTGTCGTGAAGATTCGAGTGCTGTCCGATCTGCATCTGGAGAACGACGAGCCCGAACTGGTCCCGCATGCGGAAGCGGATCTGATCGTGCTGGCCGGCGACATCCACAATCACGCAGCCGGCCCGCGCTGGGCCGCGCAGACTTTCGACGGCGCCGTGCCGGTGGTCTACGTGCCCGGCAATCACGAGTACTACGATGGCGAATTCAGCGCGCTCGACACCGCGCTGTACGACGCAGCGGCCCAGGTCGACAACGTGCACGTCCTGAACAATGCTGCGCTGGTCGACCCGCAAGGCCGCTGGCGCGTGCTCGGCACCACCTTATGGACCGACTTCGCGCTATACGGCGCGGATCCGGACACGCTCGCCGAGTGCATCGACGCATCGCGCCGTGCGATGCTCGACTTCCGCGGCCTGATCCAGACGAACTGGCCGCATGACACTCAGGACTCGCCGCGCGACTTCACCCCTGACGACTCCCTCGCGCTGCACCGGCGGGCGCGCGCCTGGCTCGAAAGCGAGCTGGCGCGGCCGTTCGAGGGCAAGACGATCGTCGTCACCCATCACGCGCCACATCGGCTGAGTCTGGCCGAACGCTATGCGGAGGACCGCGTCTCGGCCGGTTTCGTTAACCATTTGCCGGAACTGGTGCGCTCGCCCGTTGCGCTGTGGATTCACGGACATACGCATACGCCGTTCGATTACACGGTGAATGGCACGCGCGTGGTCTGCAATCCGCGCGGCTATTTCGACCGGCGCACCGGCCAGTGGGAAAATCCGCAATTCGCGTGGGATAAAGTCGTCGAGATATAGCGTCGGCTTGGGGCCGATCTGGGTAGCGCGGCCAGGCGCCACGCACTACGCTGTTGTTGTCGTGGGATTCGGGTCTTCGACTCGGCCAAACCCGCCAGCCCGGTCATCTCCGGAGGTCGCTCATGTGTGGTCGAATCAGCCAGTACCGCGATCCGCGTCTGTACGCACGGCAGCTCGGCCTCGCCGATCCGCTCATGCTGTTCGACGATGCCGACCGCCGCCCCGGCTACAACCTCGCGCCGGGCACTCATCCGCTCGCGATTTACCCGGACCAGACGCTGCACGCGATCCACTGGGGTTATTGCCCGGATTGGGCACGCGAGCAGCATCTGCCGCAGACCATTAACGCGCGCGCCGAAACCGCGCCGCATACGCGCTACTTCAAAGATTTGTGGAAAACCGGGCGGGTATTGGTGCCGGCAGACGGCTGGTTCGAGTGGCGCATGGAAGCGGCGTCCGGAAGATCGCACGGGGATAACGCGGCGGAAGCCGACGCGACGGTCCGCCAGCCCTACTTCGTGTACCTGAAAAGCGACGCTCCGATGTACCTCGCGGCGCTATCGAGCGTGCGCGGCACGGAACCGCAAACGGAAGGCATGGGACTGGTGATCGTGACGGCCACCGCCGACAAGGGTCTGATCGATGTACACGGGCGGCGCCCGCTGGTGTTCGCGCCGGAGGCGGCGCGCAGATGGCTGGATCCGGCACTGCAGTTCGACGAACTCGAACAGCTCGCTCGCAGCGCCTGTCTGCCCGCCGCGCGGTTCCGCTGGCACCGGGTGAGCCCAGAAGTAGACCGCACGCTCAATGACGAGCCGGGTCTGATTGAAGCGCTGCACTGAACGTGCGGAGGGCGGATCGAAACTGATCGGCAGCCGGACCGCATCGGCGCGGTAACGCACGCGCAGGGCACGCCGAAGAAATGCAACAGCAAGCTCAATTGCCGCGCGCCCATTAACCCGGCGCGCCGGCCAGCCTCAACGATCGCGCTGCTGTCCCTGCAGATCAGGGCGCTCGACCTTGATCGGCACCAGTTGCGGCTGCTGGTCACGCAGGCGGCGCAGCAGATCGCGCGATGCGGCGATTCCGATCAGTCCCAGCATAACGGCCACGCCGATCATCAGATGCGTATCCATGAATCCCTCTTCCTTCGATTGTTGCGATTGTTGCGGTTCTTGCGATTTGCCGAACAGCGGCTAATTGAACGCGTCCGACCGAATGCGGCAGCCCATGAACCACACGTTAGCAAATCAACCCCGGCGCAGAAGTAAGGAAATGTTGCGACGCGGCACTGATGTAACAGTCTGTCACGCCACCGCTCGCTGGAACCGTCAACAATGGTCAACCGCCCGCGCGGCGCCGCTTCAGCTGCGCGCGAACTGGCGCAACTCTTCCTGATCGACGGCCAGCGTGACGGGCAGTTCGTCGCGCAAAAATTCGACCCAGGTGCGAATTTTCGCGTCCAGATACTGCCGGGATGGATACAGCGCATACAGATTCATTTCCTGCGACGTGTATTCCGGCAACAGCCACACCAGGTCACCGCTGCGCAGACCGCTGATCGCCGAGTAGATCGGAATCAGTCCAACCCCCATGCCGCTGCTCACCGCGACCGCCATCGCTTCGGCGACATTCACCTGAAAGGTGGTCGGGCCGAGGTTGATGGTTTCTTCGCCGTTCGGGCCGTCGAAGATCCATTTGTCGATCGGAAACACCGGCGTCACCATTTGCAGACAAGTGTGGCGCGCGAGGTCGGCGGGAGTTTGGGGCACGCCGTGCCGCTCCAGATAAGCCGGTGACGCGCACGCGATGCTGAAGGCGCTGCCGAGCCGCTGAGACACCAGCCCCGAATCCGACAGGCCGGTTGCCAGTGTCAGCGACACGTCGAAACCTTCGTCGAGCAGATCGGGCATGCGCTGCGCGAGCGTCAGCTCGACGCTCACGTCCGGATACCGCTCCTGATAGCGACCCACGGCCGGCACCACATAGTGCTGGCCGAAGCTCGTCATGGCGTGGACCTTGAGCTTGCCGGACGGGCGCGCGTGCGCGTCGCCGGCCTCCGCTTCCGCCTGATCCACGTACGCGAGGATCTGCTCGCAACGCTGCAGATAGCGCTCACCCGCCTCGGTCAGCGCGATACGACGCGTGGTGCGGTTCAACAGACGCGTGCGCAGATGCGCTTCCAGGTCGGAAACCGCGCGCGACGCGTACGCCGTGGTCGTGTTCAGGTGCTGCGCGGCACCCGTGAAACTGCCCGCTTCGACGACGCGGACAAATACGCGCATGTTTTGAAGCGTATCCATACTTTTTCCTGTTGATCCGCAGCGATTGTTACACGATTCGCAAAGGCGATTGTCTCATATTGCGTAAAAATCCCTTGCATCTTTACCGGTTATTCCTCAATCAATCAAAAAATATAATGACGCACATGCTTCTATAGCCAATTTTGGAGGAAATCGTGCAGTCTCCGGTACAGAAAGGGGTCGCCGCAGCCGCGGTTCTTACGATCCTATTAACAATCGCCGGCTGTGCCAGTACCGGAGGCATCGCGCCGCAGGACCGCGGAATGGAGCCCTCCTCGCTCGACGCAGGCAACGCCATCCGGGCCGCCAACGCGGACGCCCAATGGCCGGCCGCCGACTGGTGGCGCGCCTATAACGACCCGCAGCTCAACGAGTGGATCGAAGCCGCGCAGATGGGTAATCCGAGTCTCGCGATCGCCCAGGCGCGCGTACGCGAAGCCGTGTCGATGGCGGGTGTCGCCCGTTCGGCGCTGTCGCCGCAAGTCAACGGCAGCCTGTCGATCCAGCGGCAGAAATGGGCCGACAACCTCTATTACGGCCCCGGCCCGCTCGCGGGCCAGCAGTCGTGGAACAACACCGGCACGCTGGGCCTGTCTTACAACCTCGATCTCTGGGGCAAGGACAAGAACGCCGCCGAGCGCGCGCTCGACGCCGCTCATGCGAGCGCGGCGGACTTCCGCGCCGCCCAGCTCGAACTGGAAGGCAACGTGGTGCGCACGTACATCGAGCTGTCGATGAACTACGCGCTGCTCGACATCGCCAGGTCCACCCTGCAGCAACAGCAGCAGATCGTCGACCTGGCGAACCGGCGTCTGAAAGGCGGCATCGGCACCCAGTTCGAAGTGAGCCAGGCCGAAACGCCGATGCCGGAATACGAACGCCAGATCGACGCGATCGAGGAAAAGATCGCCCTCGGCCGCAACCAGTTAGCCGCATTGGCCGGCAAGGGTCCGGGCGCGGGCGACGCGATCCAGCGACCGACGCTCTCGCTCGACAACGCACCCGCCGCTCTGCCGAGCGCGCTGCCGGCGGATCTGATCGGCCATCGGCCGGACGTGGTTGCGGCGCGCTGGACGGTTGCGGCGCAGGCGCGCGGCATCGACGTCGCCAAGGCCAGCTTCTATCCGGACATCAACCTGCTGGCGTCGATCGGCGGCTATGCGGCAATGGGCCCGCTATTCCAGTTCCTGAAAGACCCGTCGCATAGCTGGAGCGCCGGTCCGGCGCTGTCGCTGCCGATCTTCGACGGCGGGCGTCTGCGCTCGCAGCTCGGCGCGGCGTCGGCCGGGTACGACGAGGCAGTGGACAGCTATAACCAGTCGATCGTCGGCGCGCTGAAGGACATCTCCGATCAGGTGATCCGGATCCGTTCGCTCGCGACCCAGGCGCAAGATGCGGACCGTTCGGTCGCAGCGGCGCGCAAGAACTACAACCTCGCACGCGAAGGCTATCGGCGCGGCTTGACCGACTATCTGAACGTACTGGTTGCGCAAAGCCAGTTGCTGCGCGCGCAGGAAGGCGTCGCGAAGATTCAGGCCGAGCGGCTGGGCGCGCATGCGTCGCTGGTTACGGCTTTGGGTGGTGGGCTCGACGAACCGGCCAACGGTCCGCAGGCGAGCGAGACGCTGCCGGCGCATGGGAAGGGCAAAGCGGCGGCGGCAAGTTCGACCTCTGCGGCCAAGCCTTCGGACGCGCCGACGCAAGCCGGTTCGGCGGGTCACGCGGATAGCACCGCACCCGCTGCCGCCACGCCACCAGCGCAAAGCCCGGCCGCCTCTGCGGCAGGACCCTCGAGCGCTGCGGTCAAACGGGCGCGCGACACCGGTATAAGCGCCGCGATCACCTCGTCTCGCCCGTCCGCCACCGCGCCCGCGGCGGAGTAAGGAAGCCACCATGTCAGCTTCCCCTTCGCCCTCGCGTCCGTCGTCGTTCGCCGCGCTCTACTCAGCCGCCGCCGACTGGGCGCGCACAGACGGTCTCACGTGGGTCTATCTGTTCAAAGCACTCGCCGCCTGCTTCCTCGCGCTCGGCATCGCGATGAAACTCGACCTGCCGCAGCCGCGTACCGCAATGACCACCGTGTTCATCGTGATGCAGCCGCAAAGCGGGATGGTGTTCGCCAAGAGCTTCTACCGGATCTGCGGCACGCTGGTCGGCCTCGTCGTGATGCTCGCATTGATCGGCCTGTTCGCGCAGCAGCCAGAACTGTTCATCGTCACGACCGCGATCTGGGTCGGCATCTGCACAGCGGGCGCCGCGCGTAATCGCAACTTCAAGTCGTACGGTTTCGTGCTGGCCGGCTACACCGCCGCACTGATCGGTATCCCCGCTTCACAGCATCCGGATGGCGCGTTTCTCAGCGCGCTCACGCGGGTGGCTGAAGTGGTGGTCGGCATCGTCTGCGCGGGCGCCGTCAGTGGCCTCGTGTTTCCGCAGTTCGCCGGCTTGCAGATGCGCAGCACCGTGCGGGCGCGTTTCTCGGCGTTCGTCGAGTATGTGTCGGCCTCGTTAGCCGGCCGCAACGATCGCGCAAAAATCGAAGCGACCAATGCGAGCTTTGTCGCCGACATCGTCGGTTTCGAAGCCGCACGCAGTGTCGCCGTGTTCGAAGGTCCCGATTCGCGGATGCGCGGCGGCCGCCTGGCGCGTCTGAACAGCGAGTTCATGACCGCCTCGACGCGCTTTCACGCGCTGCATCAGTTGATGAACCGGCTGCGCGATTCGCAGACGAGCGGCGCGATGGTCGCGGTCGACGCGCTCGAGCCGTACTTCAAGGAAATCGCCCCGCTGCTCGCGAAATCCGGCGAACCGGTGTTGAGCGCCACGGATGCCGCCCACGCCGCCGCGCAACTCGACGCGTACAAAGCGGAACTGCCCAAGCGGGTGCGCGAAACACGCGCCGCACTGGAAACACAGCCGGACGCACCGCTGCTCGACTTCGACACCGGCGCCGAACTGCTGTATCGCTTCATCGACGATCTGCACGCGTACGCGGCCACCTATGCATCGCTTGCCGTCGACACGCACGAGCGTGAGCGCTGGATCGAGCGTTACGAACCGAAGACGAACGCGATCGCCGCGGGCGTCGCCGGCTTGCGCGCGGCCATCGTCATGATCGTGCTCGGCGCGTTCTGGATCGCGACCGCATGGCCGAGCGGCTCGACCTTGACGCTGGACGCAGCAGCGGTCTGCGCGCTGGCGTCAGCGTCGCCGAATCCGAAGCGCACCGCGTTCCAGATGGCCGCCGGCACGCTGGTCGCCTCAGTGATGGGGATGATCGCAGTGTACGGCGTGTATCCGCACATCGACGGCTTTCCGCTGCTGTGCGCCGCGCTCACGCCGTTCCTGCTGCTCGGCGTATTCATGACGACGCGGCCCGCGCTGGCCGGCTACGGCGTCGGCTACTGCATCTTCTTCTGTTTCCTCGCCGGCCCGGACAACCTGATTCACTACGACCCTAGCGGCACCATCAACGACGCGATTGCGCTGGTGCTGTCGATGCTGGTGTGCGCGGTGGCCTTTGCCGTGCTGCTGCCGCCCTCGACGCCCTGGCTGCGCAACCGCCTGCTGGTGGACTTGCGCCGCCAGGTGGCGCTGGCGAGCCGCGCGGGCATGCGCCGGGTGCGTTCGCGCTTCGAGAGCGGCGCACGCGATCTGATGTCCCAGATCAACGCGCTCGCGCAGAACGAACCCGAGCTCAAACGCGACACCTTGCGCTGGCTCTTCTCGGTGCTCGAAGTGGGCAACGCGATGATCGACTTGCGCGGCGAAGTGGCGGCGCTGCCGCGCGACGCGCGCTACGCGAAGTCGATGCCTTGGCGCGTCACATTGCGTGCGATGCGCGACGCGGTGACCGCGCTGTTCGAACGGCCGCGTGCAGACCGCTTCGACCGTGCGCTCGCCGCCACCACCGATGCGATTGCCGCGGTCCATCTGATGCTCGCCACCTTCACGCCACCGCGTGAGGATCGGCATCGGCTGCAACGCATTCTGAGTCAACTGCATTTCATTCGTACCGCGCTGCTCGATCCGCAATCACCGCTTGAACCGCTGATGAGCGGACGTGCCGACGCGTCAGAAGGAGTTCGTCATGCCACGTGATATCGCCGTTTTCGATGCCTACGTGCCGGCCATTGTGCTGCTGTTTGTCGCGGGCGCCGCGCTTACCTGGGTGTTGGACCGTGTCATCGCCTATACGGGGCTGTATCGCGTGGTGTGGCATCCGTCCTTGTTCCGGGCCAGCTTGCTCGTGTGTGTGTGCGGCGTGCTGGGTCTCGCCGTTTATCGTTGATCAGAGTCGAAACATGACCATCCGAAATATTGTGGGCTTCGTCGCGACAGCCGTTATTTTTATCGTCGCGATTTTGATTGGGCGTGTGTTGTGGGTTCATTACATGGATGAACCGTGGACACGTGATGGGCGCGTGCGCGCTGAGATTGTGAATGTGGCGCCTGATGTTTCCGGCGCGGTTCTGGATTTGCCTGTTAAGGATAATCAGCTGGTTAAGAAGGGGGATCTGTTGATGCAGGTCGATCCTTCGCATTATCAGATTGCTGTTGAGCAGGCGGAAGCTGCGGTTGCTGCACGGAAGGCGGAGTTGCAGATGAAGCGGGATGATGCGCAGCGGCGGGCGGATATGGATGCTTTGGTTGTGTCCAAGGAGAGTCGCGAGAATGCGACTCATACTGCTTCTGCTGCTGAGGCTTCCTATCAGCAGGCTTTGGCTGCGCTCGATGCTGCCAAGTTGAATCTTGAGCGCACTCGCGTGGTGTCGCCGGTTGATGGCTATGTCACTAATCTGAATGTATTCCGCGGTGATTATGCTACTGCTGGGTCAGCTAAGCTGGCGATTGTTGATAGTCATTCCTTTTGGGTTTACGGCTACTTCGAAGAGACTAAGCTGCCTCATGTGCGGGTCGGGGATAAAGCTGAAGTTCGGTTGATGAGTGGGGGTACCCTGCAGGGGCATGTCGAGAGCATTTCTCGTGGGATCTATGATCGGGATAATCCGGAAAGCCGTGAGCTGCTCGCTGATGTTAATCCGACTTTTAATTGGGTTCGGTTGGCGCAGCGTGTGCCCGTGCGGGTGAGGATTGATTCTGTGCCTGAGGGGGTTGTGCTTGCTGCAGGGATTACTTGTACTGTTGTTGTTAAGCCAAGCTAACGTGGTTGCCTTCGCGGCGCTTTTTGTCTGTGGTTCTGGGTTTGGTGCCTTTCCTTGAATTGTTAGTGGTCTATTAGCGTTGCCCCTGTGCGGGGCGGCACCTACTTTTCTTTGCCGCCGCAAAGAAAAGTAGGCAAAAGAAAGCGGCTCAAACCGCTCATGCTAAGCGGGAACCGTGGCCTGCAAGTGGTAGTGGTGCATCTGGAATCCGGGCCCTCGCACATTCGGCGCTAGTGACAAAGGTGTCATCAGTTCCCACTCCGCACTGCGTGCGTCGCGGACGGGTCTGCATGGGAAACCAGGGGCTTCGGCTCGGCGGCGCTATGCGCGCCGCCGAGGCAGTACTTCGTCTCGTTTCTTTAGTCGCGGTGCTTCAGCGTTTTATAGCCTGAACTTTCCAACCATCTGCTTCAGGCCGCGAGCCTGATCGTCCAGCGACCTGGCGGCCGCCGTGGCCTGTTCCACCAGCGCGGCGTTCTGCTGCGTGCCGGAATCCATTTGCGTTACCGCGAGATTGATCTCTTCAATCCCCGCGCTCTGTTCCGATGACGCCGCCGAAATCTCGCCCATGATGTCCGTTACGCGCTTCACCGCCTTCACCACTTCATCCATCGTTTGTCCAGCGTCTTGCGCCAGCGTCGAGCCGTTGCTCACTCGCTCCACCGACGTGCTGATCAAACCCTTGATCTCCTTCGCGGCAGCCGCGCTGCGTTGAGCAAGGTTGCGCACTTCGGCTGCGACTACCGAAAATCCTCGGCCTTCTTCGCCGGCTCGTGCTGCTTCCACCGCGGCGTTCAACGCCAGAATGTTGGTCTGGAATGCAATCCCCTCGATCACACCAATGATGTCGCCAATGCTCCGCGCGCTGTCGTTGATCTCGTTCATCGTCGCCACCACGCGGCTCACTACGTCACCACCCTTCTCGGCAATCTCCGAAGCATTGTTGGCCAACGTGCTCGCCTGCTTCGCGTTGTCGGCGTTCTGACGAACCGTCGACGTCAACTGCTCCATGCTGCTCGCGGTTCGCTCGAGCGCCATTGCCTGTTGCTCGGTGCGCTGCGAGAGATCCAGATTGCCCATCGAGATTTCGCCCGATGCAGTCGCGATTGCGTCCGCACTGGACGCAATGTCGGAGACCGTTGTCGCGAGGCCGCTCTGCATGTCGTGCAGCGCGTACAGCATGCTCGACTTGTCCTTGCGGCCCAATGCGATCTGGTTCGATAGATCGCCCGCCGCAATCCGGCTAGCAATCTCCTTTGCGTACGCCGGCTCGCCGCCAAGTTGGCCGGCCAGGCGTCGGACTACCCACTCGCTAATGCCGAACGCCAGTGCGATCAGCGCGACCGTCATCGCCGCGAGCATCACGAACGACGAATGGAAGATAAAACCCGCTGCCTCGATGGTCGCCTTCGCGGCCGTGCCGCGCTGCGCAACGAGTTCGTCGACCATTTTTTCGAGCTTGCCGGTCTCGACCAGCAACGAGACGTCCTGGGTGCCAACCTGCCAGTTCATCTGCGAAAGATCGAGCGGTTGCGCTTTTACGAGGGTCACGAAGTCGCGCAAGTGGCCGCTCCACACGGCGACGGCGGCGGCGAATTTCTTTTGCTGGTCGACGGCCTTTGCGTCGGATGTGTCGACGTACTGTTGCAGCGTGCCGAGCTCTCTCGCGAGGCCGCTCAAGCCCTTGTCGATGTCGGCGCCGAGCTCGTCGCGTTCCTTCGCGGTGGTCGCGGTCAGCAGCATCTTTTGCGCGCGGCTTGCACGCAGCATGTGGCCACGCGCCTCTTCGGCAGCGCGGCTCGCGACGTGGCCCTGGTCGTAGATCGATTGTGCGGAAGCATTCAGGCGGCTGATCTGGGTCAGCGAAAACACGCCGATCGCGAGCGTGCCAATCAGCAGCACAGCAAACGCCAGCCGCAACGTCGCCTTCACCGACAAGCCCTTGAGCCGCACGGCCCGCGAACGGCTGCCCTGGCCACGCGACGGCGACGGCTTGCCCGCCGCTTCTCCTTCCGGTACGAACCCCGCGCCCGTCTGGCCACCCAGCGAAACTGCTTTCATATTCCTCGTCCCCACGTTTCGAACTGCCGGAAAGGTCGGTTCCGGCATTAATACTTATCTCTCCGGGTCTACGGCACAAACGTCTGCGATCTTTAACGCCGCTCGTCTCATGCCGATTGTCGCGCCCGGTCCTCGACGCGTCGCCTTGTAAGCTTCGCGCCCGCGACCGTTTTATACATGGCCAAAAATCCCCGAATCGCATTTATCAGACGACGTGCCAGCTAGACGTCGCCATGCGCAACACGCTTGACACAGACACCGCCGCAGTGCACCGCGTTGGGGTTTCGGCACATCCATGACGCATGGGAAGCGCAATGCGTGTCCGATTCTCGACAAAACTTGTCCTTACAATTCGCGTGAGCCACATTAAACTTCGACAAATAGCTGACAAGGCCCGACGCCGCGTCGAAATGCCGCGGCAACCCGGCAGGTCACGCACAGGCATGTGAACGCCCGAAGTCGCGACGCGCCGGCAGCCTGAAATCATCACCTTTCACCCTCTTTCTCCTCTCTCACCTAGCGTATGGAAACGAGCCTCGATAAAAGCGCCCTCGCCGGCGCCTCAGCCTCTCCCGCCAGTCCTGCCAACCCCGCCGCCGGCGCGCAGCCGGCCGCTAAAGTCCAGCGCACGGTCTACTCCGTGCTGGGCGCGATCAGCTTCTCGCACCTGCTCAACGACATGATCCAGTCGTTGATCCTGGCGATCTACCCAATGCTGAAAGACAACTTTTCGCTGTCGTTCGGGCAGATCGGCCTGATTACGCTGACCTACCAGATCACCGCGTCGCTGCTGCAACCGCTGGTCGGCAGCTATACCGACAAGTATCCGAAGCCGTATTCGCTGCCGGTCGGCATGGGCTTCACGCTCGCCGGCCTGCTGCTGATGTCGGTCGCGCCGAGTTTCGGCGTGCTGCTGGTCGCGGCGGCGCTGGTCGGCTGCGGCTCGTCGGTGTTCCATCCGGAATCGTCGCGGGTGGCGCGCATGGCCTCGGGCGGTCGCCACGGGCTGGCGCAGTCGCTGTTCCAGGTGGGCGGCAATGCGGGTTCGTCGCTCGGGCCGTTGCTCGCCGCGTTGATCGTGATTCCGCACGGCCAGCGCAGCATCGCGTGGTTCTCGGTGGCGGCGCTGGTTGCGATCGTCGTGCTCACGCAGATCGGCCGCTGGTACAAGCAGCATCCCGCGGTGAAGAAAGCGCGCAGCCAGACCGGTCACGCGACCTTGTCGCGCAACCAGGTCATGTTCGCAATGGGCGTACTGATGCTGCTGGTGTTCTCGAAGTACTTCTACCTCGCCAGCATCAACAGCTATTTCACGTTCTATCTGATCGACAAGTTCCATCTGCCGGTGCAGGCCGCCCAGATCCACCTGTTCGTGTTCCTCGCAGCGGTTGCGGCAGGCACGGTGATCGGTGGTCCGATCGGCGACCGGATCGGCCGCAAGTATGTGATCTGGGTGTCGATCCTCGGCGTCGCGCCGTTCACAATGCTGCTGCCGTACGCCAACCTGTTCTGGACCGGCGTGCTGACCGTGATCATCGGTATCGTGCTGGCTTCGGCGTTCTCGGCGATCCTCGTCTATGCGCAGGAACTGATCCCCGGCAAGGTGGGGATGATCGCGGGACTCTTCTTCGGTTTCGCGTTCGGTATGGGTGGGATCGGCGCTGCCGTGCTCGGGCAGTTGGCCGACGCGACCAGCATTACCTATGTGTACAAGGTCTGCTCGTTCCTGCCGCTGATCGGCCTGTTGACGGTGTTTCTGCCGGATGTCGAAGGCAAGCGCGCGAAAGCGTGATGGAATCGCTTGCGGTTGCATGAAGAAAGAGGCGCTACGGCGCCTTTTTCCATTGGGCCGCCCCCTCATGGTGAACCCGCGTTGTCCGCAAGGTGACGGCTGCTCTATGCTTGTGCGGATATACGTACTGCCCTCTCGCCGCGCCTGGCAGTCGTACGACTAGACATCCGTTCACTCACGCAGCAGAAGGATCGCCGCCGATGACCACCTACCGCGACTTCCACCGCCGTTCGATCGAGCAACCCGAGGAATTCTGGCGTGACGAGGCGCAGCGGATTCATTGGCAAACGCCGTTCGATACCGTGCTCGACCGCTCGAATCCGCCGTTCGCGCGCTGGTTCGTCGGCGGCCGCACAAACCTGTGCCATAACGCGGTGGACCGGCATATAGCCGAGCGCCCGCAGCAGAACGCGCTCGTGTACGTGTCGACGGAAACCGGCATCGAACGGCGCTACACCTACGCCGAGCTGTACGCGGAAATCAACCGCATGGCCGCGGTGATGCGCTCGCTGGGTGTGAAACGCGGCGACGTCGTGCTGCTCTATCTGCCGATGATCCCCGAAGCGCTGTTCGCGATGCTCGCCTGCGCGCGGCTCGGCGCAATTCACTCGGTGGTGTTCGGCGGCTTCGCGGCGCCCAATCTGGCGGCCCGCATCGACGATGCGAAACCTGTGCTGATCGTCACCGCCGACGCCGGCGCGCGTGGCGGCAAAGTAATCGACTACACGCCGCTGGTGGACGAAGCACTGGCGCGCGCGACCCACAAGACACCGCACGTGCTGCTGATCGACCGGCAACTCGCACCCGAGCGCCTGAACGCGAGCTACCTCGTCGCCTACGAGCCGCTGCGCGAGAAATTTTTCGACGCCCATGTGCCATGCGAATGGCTCGAATCGAACGAGCCTTCGTATGTGCTGTACACGTCGGGCACCACCGGCAAGCCGAAGGGCGTGCAACGCGATGTCGGCGGCTATGCGGTGGCGCTGGCCGCTTCGATGGAACACATCTTTCAGGGCAAGCCCGGCGATACGATGTTCACCGCGTCGGACGTGGGCTGGGTAGTCGGCCATAGCTACATCGTCTATGCGCCGCTGATCGCGGGCCTCACTACGGTGATGTACGAAGGCACGCCGATTCGTCCGGACGGCGGCATCTGGTGGCGCCTCGTCGAACAGCACAAGATCAATCTGATGTTCACCGCGCCGACTGCATTGCGCGTGCTGAAAAAGCAGGACCCGGCGCTGCTAAAAAAATCCGATCTGTCGAGCCTGCGCGCGCTGTTCCTCGCCGGCGAGCCGCTCGACGAACCAACCGCCGCATGGATCGCCGACGCGCTCGGCAAGCCCGTGATCGACAACTACTGGCAGACCGAAACCGGCTGGCCGATGCTGGCGATTCCGCGGGGCGTCGAAGCCCTGCCCACCAAGCTCGGCTCGCCGGGCGTGCCATCGGCTGGCTTCAATCTGACCTTGCGTAACGAACTGACGGGCGAGCCCTGCCCGCCCGGCGAAAAAGGCGTGCTTACGCTGGGCTATCCGCTGCCGCCGGGCTGCATGTCGACGGTATGGGGCGATGACAAGCGCTTTGTCAGCACGTACTGGTCAAGCATTCCGAACCAGCTGGCCTACTCGACCTTCGACTGGGGCATTCAGGACGAAGACGGCTACGTCACGATCCTCGGCCGCACCGACGACGTGATCAACGTCGCCGGCCATCGGCTCGGCACGCGCGAGATCGAGGAAGCCTTGTCGAGCCACGCGGCGGTCGCGGAAGTCGCGGTGGTCGGCGTGACGGATGCGCTGAAGGGTCAGACGGCAATGGCCTTCGTGGTGCTGCGCGACGCGCAAGCCTTTGCGGGCGAGAAGGCACGAGCGAAGCTGGAAGCCGAACTCACGGCGACGGTCGACCGCCAGCTCGGCGCGATTGCGCGGCCGGCGCGCGTGGTGGTGGTGTCGATGCTGCCGAAGACGCGCTCGGGTAAGCTGCTGCGCCGCGCGATTGCGGCGCTGGCCGAGGGACGCGAGCCGGGCGATCTGCCGACGATCGAGGATCCGGCGGCGTTGCAGCAAGTGCGGGAGGCGCTGGACGGTTCAGGGAAAGGCTAGCCTCGGGCCGGGCTGACGATCCGGCGGTCTGCGGGGAATCGACTTGTTCACTTGAACATGGCTCACCGAGCCTGACCTCGCAATCCTGCCTGACACGCGCGCGGCGATCCGCACGCCAGCCTGCGATCAGATTGGCACGAGCACACGTGTGTCAGAGGCGGGTTTCAGACCGAACTACGCGCCTCAAGAAACCGCTTCAGAATCGCGTTCGAATACGTTCCGGCGATCTCCGTGAGAAACGACACGAATGACTGCGGCGCGTGATCGTCGGCGGTGTCGGAGATGGTCCGCACTACCGCGCATGGCACGCCGTACTCGTAACAGACCTGCGCGATCGCCGCGCCTTCCATCTCCACCGCGAGCGCATCCGGCAGCGCATCGCGCAAGGCTTTGACGCCCGTCGCACTTGCGACGAACTGGTCTCCGCTGATAATCAAGCCACGATGCACGCGTGGCTCGCGTGTGCCGAAGCGCGCCGCCGACGCAGCGCCCTCTTCAACAACAAAACGCTCGCACGCGGCGGCCAGTTGATCGGCAAGCGCCGCATCGGCCGCGAAGCGCGATACGCCGAGCAGCGGCACTTCGAAGCGCGGAAACAACGGCGACGCGTCGAGGTCGTGCTGCATCAGCACGTTGGCGACGACGATATCGCCGACCCGCACTTCAGTCCCCACGCCACCCGCAACACCGGTGAACACGACCGCTTCGACATCGAATGCATGGATCAGGGCGCTGACGGTGGCTGCCGCCGCGACCTTGCCGACGCGCGCCAGTGTCACGACGCAAGGCGCGCCGTGCACGGTGCCGAGGTGATAGTCACGCTGACCGTGAGTGATAGTGCGCACGCCGGATTCGGCGCGCATCGCTTCGATCAGATCGCCGAGTTCCTGCGGCAAGGCCGCCAGAATGCCAAGCGGACGATGCGAGACCGGCGCGCCGCCGCGGTCTGGATCCATGCCGCCCGCGCTCATTCAACCGCCTGCAATTTAGCGACCGCAAGCGCCAGCCATTTCTCGCCGTGCCGCTTGAATTTGACCTGGGCCTTGGCATCCGTGCCACCGCCCTCAAGCGCCGTAATCGTGCCTTCCCCAAACTTGGTGTGGAACACCTGCTGGCCGACACGGAAACCCGTTTCTGCTGCGCGTTGTTCGTTCGCAAAGGCCGGCAGCGGCGCCGGCGTCGACGACACGGCGCCCGTGTAACCGGGCCGCGCGAACCAGTCGCGACCATAACCGGCGTTATCCGAACGCCCGCCCCACCGCGCGCCCGCCTCGACCTTCGGCGTGAGCCACTTGAGCGTTTCCTGCGGCAGTTCGTCGAAGAAGCGCGAGCGGATGTTGTAACGCGTCTGACCGTGCAGCATCCGGCTCTGCGCGAACGACAGATACAAACGCTCCTTGGCCCGCGTGATCGCCACATACATCAGACGACGCTCTTCTTCCAGACCGTCCGATTCCATCGCGCTGTTTTCATGCGGGAACAGCCCTTCTTCGAGCCCGGTGATGAACACCGCCGTGAACTCGAGACCCTTGGCCGCGTGCACCGTCATCAACTGCACGGCTTCCTGACCGGCTTGCGCCTGGTTGTCGCCCGCTTCCAGCGATGCGTGCGACAGGAAACCGGCGAGCGGCGTCATCGTGTCCGGGTTTTGCGCCGGATCGGCGATGCCGGGCGCGTCCAGCACGACGGTATTCGGATCATCCGTGGCGACGGCCAGTTCAGGCGCCGTGGTCGCGCCCGGACGCAGCGGAATCGAGCGCGCCGGTGTATCCATGCCGTAGCCTTCTTCGCTGACGAAAGCAGCGGCCGCGTTGACCAGTTCCTGCAAGTTCTCCAGCCGGTCCTGGCCTTCGCGTTCGTTCTGATAGAAGTCCGTGAGACCGCTTGTGCGGACCACGTATTCGACCGTTTCCGGCAGGCTCATCTGCTGCGTTTCCGCGCGCATCTTGCCGATCAGGTTCGCGAAACTCGCGAGGCTCGACCCCGCCTTACCCGCGACATATGGAATCGCTGCGGCCATCGAACAGTTGTACAGACGCGCCGCGTCCGCGAGTTGCTCGATCGAGCGCGCGCCGATGCCGCGCGTGGGGAAATTGACGACGCGGGCGAACGCGGTGTCGTCGTTCGGATTGTCGATCAGGCGCAAATAGGCGAGCGCGTGCTTGACTTCCTGGCGTTCGAAAAAGCGCAGACCGCCGTACACGCGATACGCGATGCCCGCATTGACCAGCGTGTGTTCGATCGTGCGCGACTGCGCGTTGCTGCGATACAGGATGGCGACTTCGCTGCGCGAGGTGCCGGTGCTGATCAGCGCCTTGATTTCCTCGACGATCCAGCCGGCTTCCTGCGTATCGGTGGCGGACTCGTAGACTCGCACCGGTTCGCCGTGACCCGCGTCGGTGCGCAGATTCTTGCCCAGACGCCGCGAATTATTGGCGATCAGCTGATTGGCCGCATCGAGAATATGGCCGTGCGAGCGGTAGTTCTGCTCCAGCTTGATCATGTGCCGGACGTTGAACTCGTGTTCGAAGTCGCGCATGTTGCCGACGTTCGCGCCGCGGAAGGCATAGATCGACTGGTCGTCGTCGCCGACCGCGAAGATCGAGTTGGTCTGCCCGGCCAGCATTTTCAGCCACGCGTATTGCAGCTTGTTGGTGTCCTGGAACTCGTCGACGAGAATGTGCCTGAAGCGCGCCTGATAGTGGGCGCGCAGCGGCGGATTGTGCGCGAGCAGTTCGAAGCAGCGCAGCAGCAGTTCCGGAAAGTCGACGACGCCTTCGCGCTGGCACTGCTGGTCGTAGGCTTCGTAGAGCTCGACGAATTTGCGGTTGAAGTTGTCGGTGGCGTCGACGTCTTTCGGACGCAGGCCTTGTTCTTTGGAATTGTTGATGAAGTACTGGAGATTTTTCGCCGGGTACTTTTCATCGTCGATGTTGAGGCCCTTCATCAGACGCTTGATCGCGGAGAGCTGGTCCGCGGTATCGAGGATCTGGAAGGTGGCGGGCAGGCCGGCGTCGCGATGATGCGCGCGGAGCATGCGGTTACAGAGGCCGTGGAAGGTGCCGATCCACATGCCACGGGTGTCGATCGGCAGAAGAGCCGAAAGACGCGACATCATTTCGCGGGCGGCTTTATTGGTGAAGGTCACCGCCAGGATGGTGGCGGGCGACGCCAGACCGTGCTGGATCAGCCACGCGATGCGTGTGATGAGGACGCGGGTTTTGCCGCTGCCCGCGCCTGCGAGGATGAGCGCTGGCTCGTTGGGGAGCGTGACGGCGGCGTGTTGTTCGGGGTTTAGATTGGCTAGCAGATCGGGCATTTTTTGGGAGGACGGCGAGGGCGTTCGACATTATAGGCCCCTCCGGGGGTTGGGTTTTTTTGGGGTTTTTTGCCTTCGCGGCGCTTGGTGTCTGTTTGCCTACTGCGTTGGGCTTTGCTTGATTTGTTTGCCTTCTGCGGCGCTTTTGTCCGTGTTCTTGGGGCGTTGGCCTTTCCTTGCATTGTTAGTGGTCTATTAGCGTTGCCCCTGTGCGGGGCGGCACCTACTTCTCTTTGCCGGCTGCAAAGAGAAGTAGGCAAGAGAAAGCAGCTCAAACCGCTCATGCTAAGTGGGCACCGTGGTCTGCTGCGGGCAGTGGTGCATCTGGAATCTGGGTTCGTGCCCCTGCATACGCCAGTGGCAAGGGCGTCATACTTCCGGCGGCGCTGCGCGCGCCGAAGAGCGCTTCATAAAACCACCCGCTACGTTTTGGCGCTCACGCCTCGCCAACGGGCCGTGGCTCGCCATCGCACCGCCATATCATTTGAAGTGACGGATTTCCGGGTGGGGGCAAAGGCGCGTCGCCGAGGCGAAGCCAATGGCCCCCACAGACCTGAACCGAAACCCCTGGTTTCCCTGGCAGACCCGTCCGCGACGCACGTAGTGCGGAGTGGGAGCTGATGAGTCCTTTGTCACTAGCGCGGAATGGGCGAGAACACGGATTCCAGATGCACCACCACCCGCAGCAGACCACGGTGCCCACTTAGCATGAGCGGTTTGAGCTGCTTTCTCTTGCCTACTTCTCTTTGCAGCCGGCAAAGAGAAGTAGGTGCCGCCCCGCACAGGGGCAACGCTAATAGACCACTAACAAAACAAGGAAAGGCCAACGCCCCAAGAACAGGGCCAATGCCGCCGCAAAAGGCAAAAAAACCAACCAAGAGCCCTCACCCGCAGCGCCGCTTATAATCGAGCATTCTTTGCATCCACCAGCAGACGGACAGAAATGAGCGAGACCCCGAGCGACCCGACCTCCACGCTTGCCAAAAGCTTCGAGCCCCACACCATCGAGGCCCACTGGGGCCCCGAATGGGAAAAGCGCGCCTACGCAAAGGCCACCTTCGACGAAAACAAGAAAGACTTCTCGATCCAGCTGCCGCCGCCGAACGTCACCGGCACCCTGCACATGGGCCACGCGTTCAACCAGACGATCATGGACGGCCTCACGCGCTATCACCGCATGCTCGGCGAAAACACCCTCTGGGTGCCGGGCACGGACCACGCGGGCATCGCCACGCAAATCGTCGTCGAACGGCAACTGGATGCGAAAGGCGTCTCCCGTCATGACCTCGGCCGCGAAAAGTTCACCGAACGCGTCTGGGAATGGAAGCAGGAATCCGGCTCGACCATCACGAATCAGGTGCGCCGCCTCGGCGCGTCGATCGACTGGTCGCGCGAATACTTCACGATGGACGACAAAATGTCGACCGCCGTGCGCGACGTGTTCGTACGCCTGTATGAACAAGGCCTGATCTACCGCGGCAAACGCCTCGTGAACTGGGATCCGGTACTGCTCACCGCCGTCTCCGATCTCGAAGTGGTCAGCGAAGAAGAAAACGGCCACCTCTGGCACATCCAATATCCGCTCACGGACGGCTCGGGCCATCTGACGGTCGCCACCACGCGCCCGGAAACCATGCTCGGCGACACGGCGGTGATGGTCCATCCGGAAGACGAGCGCTATGCGCATCTGATCGGCAAAACGATCACGCTGCCGCTCTCCGGCCGCGAAGTCCCGATCATCGCCGACGATTACGTCGACCGCGAATTCGGCACCGGCGTGGTCAAGGTCACGCCCGCGCACGATTTCAACGACTATCAGGTCGGCCTGCGCCACAAGCTGCCGATGATCGAGATCCTCACGCTCGACGCGAAGATCAACGACAACGCGCCGGAAAAATATCGCGGTCAGGACCGTTTTGCAGCCCGCAAAGAGGTCGTGGCCGACCTCGAAGCGCTCGGCGCGCTCGAATCAGTCAAACCGCATAAGCTGATGGTGCCGCGCGGCGACCGCACGAGCGTCGTGATCGAGCCGATGCTGACGGACCAATGGTTCGTCGCCATGAGCAAGCCGGCGCCGGAAGGCACCTTCAATCCGGGCAAGTCGATCGCGGAAACGGCGCTGGACGTGGTTCGCAGCGGCGAAATCAAGTTCGTGCCGGAAAACTGGTCCACCACGTATTACCAGTGGCTCGAAAACATCCAGGACTGGTGTATCTCGCGCCAACTCTGGTGGGGCCATCAGATCCCGGCGTGGTACGGTGAAAACGGCGAAATCTTCGTCGCCAAGACCGAAGAAGGCGCGCGCGAAAAAGCCGCCGAAGCCGGTTACACGGGCCCGCTCAAGCGCGATGAAGACGTGCTCGACACGTGGTTCTCGTCGGCGCTGGTGCCGTTCTCGTCGCTCGGCTGGCCTGCCGAGACGCCGGAGCTGAAGCACTTCATGCCTTCGTCGGTGCTGGTCACCGGTTTCGACATCATCTTCTTCTGGGTCGCGCGCATGGTCATGATGACCACGCACTTCACCGGCAAGGTGCCGTTCGACACGGTCTACGTGCACGGTCTCGTGCGCGACGCCGAAGGCCAGAAGATGTCGAAGAGCAAGGGCAACACGCTCGACCCGATCGATATCGTCGACGGCATCGACCTCGACGCGCTGGTCGCCAAGCGCACCACCGGCCTGATGAATCCGAAGCAGGCTGCGTCGATCGAAAAGAAAACCCGCAAGGAATTCCCGGACGGCATTCCGGCGTTCGGCACGGACGCGCTGCGCTTCACGATGGCGTCGATGGCCACGCTCGGCCGCAACGTCAACTTCGACCTGGCGCGCTGCGAAGGCTATCGCAACTTCTGCAACAAGCTGTGGAATGCCACCCGCTTCGTGCTGATGAACTGCGAAGGCCACGATTGCGGTTTCGGCAAGCCGGAACAATGCGGCGAATGCGGTCCGGACGGCCACCTGAATTTCTCGGCAGCCGACCGCTGGATCGTCTCACGCCTGCAGCGCGTGGAAGCGGAAATCGCCAAGGGCTTCGCCGACTATCGTTTCGACAATGTGGCCAACGCCCTATACAAGTTCGTATGGGACGAATACTGTGACTGGTATCTCGAACTCGCCAAGGTTCAGATCCAGACGGGTCAGCCGAACCAGCAGCGCGCAACGCGCCGCACGTTGCTGCGCGTACTCGAGACGGTGTTACGCCTCGCGCATCCGGTGATTCCGTTCATCACCGAAGCGCTGTGGCAAAAAGTTGCGCCGTTGGCCGGACGTTATCCCGAAGGCAAAGCCGAGGGCGAAGCGTCCATCATGGTGCAGCCCTACCCCGTTGCCGAGCCGTCGAAGATCGACGAGAACGCGGAGCAATGGGCGGCCGACCTGAAAGCAGTGATCGATGCGTGCCGGAATCTGCGCGGCGAAATGAATCTGTCGCCGGCGGTCAAGGTGCCGTTGCTCGCAACCGGCAACGCGGAGCGCCTCGCAACCTTCGCTCCGTACGCTCAGGCATTGGCCCGTTTGTCGGAGGTGCAGATCATCGCCGACGAGGCAACGCTGGATGCGCAGGCGGATGGCGCGCCAATTGCTATCGTAGGGAATGACAAGCTCGTGCTGAAGGTGGAAATCGACGTTGCGGTGGAGCGCGAGCGTCTGTCGAAGGAGATTGCGCGGCTGAGCACGGAGGTCATTAAGTGCAATGCCAAATTGCAGAATGAAAGCTTTGTGGCAAAGGCGCCACCGGCAGTCGTTGAGCAGGAGCAGAAAAGGCTGGCAGAATTCGAAACCACTATCGGCAAGCTGAAAGCCCAATTGGCGCGTTTGCCGGCCTGATCGACGCGCCTTGTCCGCCCCGTTGCGGGCTGACAGGGCGCAAAGCTAAACCAGAGGATTCAGGGTAATCACATGCTAAAAGTCACAAAAGCGGTATTTCCGGTAGCAGGTCTTGGCACCCGGTTCCTCCCTGCCACGAAGGCAAGCCCGAAGGAGATGCTGCCGATCGTCGACAAGCCGCTGATTCAATACGCGGTGGAAGAGGCAATGGCGGCCGGCATCACCGAAATGATCTTTGTGACGGGCCGCAGCAAGCGTGCGATCGAGGACCATTTCGATAAGTCATACGAAATCGAGGCCGAACTCCAGGCGCGTGGCAAGGACAAGCTGCTGGAATTGGTGCGCAGCATCAAGCCGAGCCATGTGGACTGCTTCTACGTGCGTCAGCCGGAAGCGCTTGGTCTCGGCCATGCGGTGATGTGCGCTGAAAAGCTGGTGGGCGACAACCCGTTCGCCGTCATCCTCGCGGACGACTTGCTGTACGGCAAGCCGCCCGTCATGACGCAGATGATCGAGGTGTTCGACCACTATCACAGCTCGGTGATCGGCGTTGAAGAGATCCCGCACTCGGAGACGAAGTCGTACGGTATCGTCGACGGCAAGGAGTGGGAAGACTCGATCATCAAGATGTCGGGCATCGTCGAAAAGCCGGAGCCGGACGTCGCGCCGTCGAATCTCGGCGTGGTGGGCCGCTATGTGCTGAAGCCGCGTATTTTCGAACATCTGCGCGCGCTGAAGCCGGGCGCGGGCGGCGAATTGCAACTGACGGACGCGATTCAGTCGCTGCTCGCCGATGAACAGGTGCTGGCGTACAAGTACCACGGCACGCGTTTCGACTGCGGCAGCAAGCTGGGTTATCTGAAAGCGACGGTCGAGTTCGCGCTGCGTCACCCGGAAGTGGCAGCTGATTTCGAAGAATATCTGCGTACCCGTTCGCCGGTGCTGGAAGGCTGAGCAACGGGACAGCCGCGCGCAGAACCCTTGCGCTGTTAGCCTCTCGCGATAAGCCGTAGTCAGACGTAAAAAAGGCGCTGTGCCCCGCAATCGCGGGCACAGCGCCTTTTGTTTTGTATTTCAGCGGCGTTTCATCAAAAACGTGAAAACCTTGTCGTGCGCCGAGCTTTCGACAATTTCGTTGCCGGTTTGCTTCGCGAACGCGGCGAAATCGCGCTGCGAGCCCGGATCGGTGGCTAGTACCTTGAGAATCTGGCCGCTTTCCATGTCGGCGAGCGCCTTCTTTGCGCGCAAGATGGGCAGCGGGCACATCAGCCCGCGCGCATCGACTTCCTTGTGAACCTGAATTTGCATCGACGATGACCTTCGGGATGAGGCGTCGTAAGCGACGCCGGACAGAGGGTCAAATTCTACAGCAGGCGTCGTTTAGCCGCCGGAAGTGACGCTGTCATGTCGATTGTCGCAATCCGGCGGCTGTTTAGCGCTACAACGTGACCGCCTCTCCGCTCTGGAGCGACTGCCGCAACGCCATGCCGATCCGCGTCGCTTCGAGCGCGTCAGCCAGCGTGGCGCCTGCTTGCGCATTCGACGCCGCGCCGCCCTGCACCGCCGCAACGAAGGAGCGGGCTTCATGCAAAAACGCATCCTCGAAGCGATCGAAGAACGTCGGCGTGCATTCGTTGCGAATGCCCGTGGCGTCGTAGATCTCGACGCGATTTGCACGCGGATTGTGGCCAATCGCCAGCGCGCCGGCAGTGCCGATCACCTCGCTATGCGTGTCGTTACCGTGAGCTTGCGTGCGCGACGCGTAGAACATCGCGAGCTTGCCGTCCTCGAACTCGCAGATCGCCACGCCGTTATCGACGTCGCCGAATTCACGCAGACCCTCATGCAATGCGACCGCGCCCGCCGCAAACACCCGTTTGGCGCGCGGTTTGCCGAGCAGCCAGCGCGCGACGTCGATGTCGTGCACCGTGCAGTCCAGAAAGATCCCGCCGGAGGTCGCCGCAAAACGCACGAAGAAACCGTCGTTATCGTTCTGATCGGTGGTTTGCGAGCGCACCAGAAACGGCCGGCCGATCTTGCCGGCTTCGATCTTGTCGAACGCATCCTTGTAGCTCGGATCGAAACGCCGCATGAAGCCGATGGTGGCTTGCAGATGCGGGTAACGCGCGGCTTCAGCCAGTACGCGCTCGCATTCGGCGAGATCCAGCGACAGCGGCTTCTCGCAGAACACATGTTTGCCGGCACGCAATGCGTCGATAATCTGCTGCGCGTGCAAGGACGACGGCGTGACGAGCCACACCGCGTCCACGTCGCGATCGGCGAGCAGGGCCGCATAATCGGCGTAGAGACGCGGTTCGGGCAACGCCTCACGCGCCCACGCCCGCTCCTCTTCCACCGGACTGCAAGCGGCCACAAGTGCCGCGCCTGGGACGCGATACGCCAGATTTTCCGCGTGCCGCTTGCCCAGGCGTCCCAAGCCGACCACACCCAAACGAAGCCGTCCAGTCGTAGCCTTCATCACGATGCCTCCCCGAGCTTCACGGCGCGACCCTCGCGCCACGATCGCGTCGCGGCGTCGGCGAGTTCGAGCGCTTTCAGGCCGTCGGCGACAGTGGTTCGTACCGGCTTGCCGTGCGTGACCGCGTCGAAGAAATGCGCGATTTCAAGTGCGTACGCTGCGCGATAGCGCTCGAGAAAAAACGCCTCGGGCACATCGCTCGACACTTCGGTTTTCGAATACGCGGTGACTTCGGTGGGCCGTACATTGCCTGCCTGCAGCATGCCGGTGCTGCCGAGCACCTCGAAACGCTGGTCGTACCCATAGGCCGCGCGCCGCGCAGTGTTGATCTGGCACAGGCGGCCTTGCTTCGTACGGATCGTCACCGCGGTCGAATCGATATCGCCCGCTTCCGCAATCGCCGGATCCGAAAGACAGCTACCCGTGGCGTGCAACGTGTCGGCTTCGTCGTCGAGAATCCAACGGAAGATGTCGAAGTCGTGAATCAGCATGTCTTTGAAGATGCCGCCCGAGTGTTTGATGTACTCGACTGGCGGTGCGCCCGGATCGCGGCTCGTCACCACCAGCATTTCCGGTGTGCCGATTTCGCCCGCATCGATGCGCGCTTTCAACGCGGAAAAGGTCGGGTCGAAGCGGCGCTGAAAACCGATCATGCAAACCACGCCCGCACGTTCCACTGCCTCGGCGCAGGCCCGCGCGCGTTCCAAAGTCAGATCGACGGGCTTCTCGCAGAACACATGCCTCTTCTGCGCAGCCGATTTCATGATCAGATCCGCGTGCGTGTCCGTGCTCGAACAGATCACCGTCGCGCCGATCGTCGCATCGCCCATCGCGCCGTCGATATCAGCAACCTGCGCACCGTGCTCGGCGGCGAGCGCAGCAGCCGCCTCGCGATTCACATCGACCACATACTTAAGCCGCACGCCCGGCTGCCGTGCCAGATTCGCCGCATGAATCTTGCCGATACGTCCCGCGCCGAATACCGCTACATCGATCGTCTTTACCGCCTCAGTCATCGTATCCTCCAGTCTCTTTGGATTCTTCTACGTTCAGTTCGAGCTTGTACGCGAGCGCGATGAACAACGCCTGGCACAAACAGATCGTGCTGGTCAGCGAGCGGAACGCAAACGCGCTGCCCTCTTTCACATACAGTTGGGTGGTGGCATAACGTGACAACGGAGATAGTTGGCTATCCGTAATAACCAATGTCTTCGCCTGATGGTGATGTGCCACGCGCAGGCAGTACTGCGTTTCCTTGCCATACGGCGCGAAGCTGATCGCGATCACCACGTCGCTCTTCTTCACGCTGCGAATCTGTTCGCGGTACATGCCTCCAAAGCCGGACACCAGATGCACGCGCTTGGGGGTGTGCTGCAACGCGTAGACGATGTAGCTCGCCACCGGAAACGAGCGCCGCACGCCGATTACGTAGATGTTGTCGGCCTGCTGCAGCATCTTCACGGCGGCGTCGAACTGCTGGTCGTCGAGGCCGGCTTCAAGTTCTTCAAGACCACCGCGCGAGGCGGCGATGAATTCGCGCGCCACTGAACCGCCAGACAACGCGCCAGGCTTCTCGTCGATCAGCTTGCGAATCCGCTGCTGATAACTCGGCGAGGACGTGCCCTGCCCCGTGTACGCCTGACGAAACACCGCCTGCAGATCGGAGAAGCCGGAAAAACCGAAGCGCTGCGCAAAACGCACCACCGCGGACGGATGCACGCCACAGCTCGCGGCGATATCGCTGGTGCGATCCACCATCACGCTCGAGCGATGCTGCTCGATATACGTCGCGACATTCTTCAATTGCCGCGGCAGCGCCTCGTAGTTTTCCGCGATGCGCTGCATCAATTCTTCGACGCTCGGCAAGTCTTCGGTGCTCTCTTCCGCCATGGCTCTCTCTTCGTTGCTTTATTGCAGTGCGGAAGACGCTTCCAGCGCGCGCCACACAGCATCCTGACGCTGCCGATTATAGGCAGGCGCCCCGTCAAATGGAATGTATTTTCCATTTTTATTTGTCATGAAATTTTCATTGCAACGCTTCGGAAGATGGCCTAATCTTGGTCGTGAGCGATGGTGCATCGGCTGACGTCTGCCGCAACGCACGCAATCGGAAAGCCGCCCGCCAGACGCTCCCTTCAATAACGACAGACCGAGAAAGGTGGAGACAATGAGACTTTGCAAGGGCAAGGCTACGCTCAGGATTCTGGTGGCGGCATTGACGTTGGCGACGGGATTCGGTGCGGCGTCGGCCGCCCGCGCGGCTGACGCTCACTTCGTGCTGATCAGCCACGCGCCGGATTCGGATTCGTGGTGGAACACCATCAAGAACGCCATCAAACAGGCCGACGAAGATTTCAACGTCGAGACCGATTACCGCAATCCGCCGAACGGCGACATCGCCGATATGGCGCGTCTGGTCGAACAGGCCGCCGCGCGCAACTACGACGGCGTAATCGTTTCGATCGCCGACTTCGACGTACTCAAGAGTTCGCTCGCCAAGGTCACCGAGAAACACATTCCGCTCGTCACGATCAATTCCGGCACTGAGGAGCAAAGCGCACAGCTTGGCGCGATCATGCACGTCGGTCAGCCTGAATACGCCGCGGGCAAAGCGGCGGGCCAGAAAGCGAAGGCAGCGGGCATCAAGTCGTTCCTGTGCGTGAACCACTACGCGACCAACCCGGCTTCGTTCGAGCGCTGCCGCGGCTTTGCCGAGGCCATCGGGGTCGACTTCAAGTCCTCCACGCTCGACGCCGGCCAGGACCCGACCGGTGTGCAATCGAAAGTGAGCGCGTATCTGCGCAATCACCCGAACACCCAGGCGGTGCTCGCCCTCGGTCCGCTGTCGGCTGCGCCGACGATGAAGGCGCTGCAGCAGATGGGCCTCGCCGGCAAGGTCTGGTTCGCGACGTTCGACTTCGACAATGACATTGCCAAGGGCATCCAGGACGGCACGATCCAGTTCGCAATCGACCAGCAACCCTACCTGCAGGGCTATATCCCGGTGGCCGTACTGGCCATCGTGAAGAAGGAACACACCACCGATCCGGCGAAGATCCGCCAGATCCTGCAGGCCAATCCGAAGTTCCAGCAACGTCTCACCACGTACGGCCTGCAACCCGCCTATGGGCCGCGCAATATCGGTTCCGGCCCGGGTTTCATCACCAAGGCCAATATCGACAAGGTGGTCAAGTACGCAGGGCAGTACCGCTAACGCATTTCGCTGGAAGTACGGACACGGGAGAACCGTTCCGGCAGGTATGAAGAAAGTGGACGCGGCCGGCCGCAACTGGCCAGGCCGCCCCACGCCTGCGTTCACCACGTTTTACGTGCATTACGCGCCATGCGGTCCGATTGCGGTCCTTTGACGACTGCGAAAAGCCGGGCGCATCAAGGAGAGCTTCAATGGGCGTAGCCAACCCCTTCCATCCTCATCCCCGCAAGCAGCCCCCTTCGAACACCGCGACGACATCAACGCCCGGCGGTACGCCCGCGGCGGCCGATGAGCGCGTGCGCCAGGAATCGTGGTTCCGGCATCTGCTGAATCGTCCGGAATTTGCCGCCCTCGCCGGCACCGTGATGGTGTTCCTCGTGTTTGGGATTGCGGCCGGCAACTCCGGCATGTTCAACCTCGACGGCGTGATGAACTGGTCGCAAGTGGCCGCGTATCTCGGCCTGATCGCGGTCGGAGCGTGCCTGTTGATGATCGCCGGCGAATTCGACCTGTCGATCGGGTCGATGATCGGCTTCTCGGGCATGATGGTCGCGCTGCCCACGATGTACTTCCATTGGCCGATTGCCTTGTCGATCGTGTTCGCGTTTGCCGGATCGATGCTGCTCGGCGCACTCAACGGCTATCTGGTGATGCGCACGCGGCTGCCGTCATTCATCGTGACGCTGGCGTTCCTGTTCATCCTGCGCGGGCTCACACTGGCCCTGTCGGTCATGTTCGCCGACCGCACGATCATCTCCGGTGTGGGCGACGTCGCCTCGCACGACTGGCTCGCCCATACCCTGTTCCAGGGTGTCGCGTTCAAGGGCTTATTCACCTGGCTCGGCCACATCGGTGTCGTGAAGCTGCTCGATAACGGCAACCCGCTCGTGCCGGGCATTCCGAAGGTGCTGCTCTGGTGGTTCGCGCTGGCCGCGGTCTGCGCGTTCACCCTCGCCAAAACCCGCTTCGGTAACTGGATTTTCGCGGTCGGCGGTGACGCCAACGCGGCGAAGAATGTCGGCGTGCCGGTGCGGCGCGTGAAGATTTCGCTGTTCGTGCTGACCGCGTTCTGCGCGTGCCTCTTCGCCGTGCTGCAAGTGTGCGACATCGGCTCGGCCGCGGCCGACCGCGGGCTGCAGGCCGAATTCGAAGCCATCATCGCGGCGGTGATCGGCGGCACGCTGCTGACCGGCGGCTACGGCTCGGTGATCGGCGCCTGCTTCGGCGCGCTGATCTTCGGCGTCGTGCAGATCGGCATCACCTATACGAATGTCGATTCCGACTGGTTCCGCGTGTTCCTCGGCGTGATGCTGCTGATCGCCGTGCTGTTCAATCACTACGTGCGCCGCCGCGTCGCGCAATCGTAACGAGGAGACGACCATGTCCGATACGAATACCGTGAACACCGCGACCAAGCCGCAGGACGACGTGATCCTTGCACTCGAAGACGTCAGCAAATACTTCGGCCAGGTCATCGCGCTAAGCGGCGTGACCTTGCGCCTGAAGCGCGGCGAAGTGCATTGCCTGCTCGGCGACAACGGCGCGGGCAAGTCGACGCTGATCAAGACGCTCGCCGGCGTGCATCGCCCCTCTTCCGGTCAATATCTGGTGGACGGCAAGCCGGTGCAGTTCGAATCGCCGAAAGACGCGCTCGATCTCGGCATCGCCACCGTCTATCAGGATCTGGCGCTGGTGCCCTTGCTCTCCGTGGCGCGCAACTTCTTCATGGGTCGTGAGCCGCAAAAGAAGCTATTCGGCTTCCTGAACGTGATGGACCTCGAAACCAGTGCCACCACCTCACGCGACAAGCTCGCCGAAATGGGCATCAACGTGCGCGACCCGCATCAGCCGATTGGAACGATGTCCGGCGGTGAGAAGCAATGTCTCGCGATCGCGCGGGCGATTCACTTCGGCGCGCGCGTGCTGATTCTCGACGAGCCGACTGCCGCGCTTGGCGTCAAGCAGAGCTTCAACGTGCTCAAACTGATTCACACGGCGCGCGCAAAGGGTATCTCCGTGATTTTCATCACGCACAACGTGCACCACGCGTATCCGATCGGCGATTCGTTCACGCTGCTCAATCGCGGCAAATCGCTCGGCACGTTCACGAAGGACACCATCAGCAAGGACGAAGTACTCGACATGATGGCCGGCGGCGCCGAAATGCAGAAGATGATCGGCGAACTCGACGGCGCGACGATCTGATTCATTCGCGCGGGTTTCCGGCGCTTGTTGCGCCTCACGCCCGCGCTCAGCTATTCAGGAATATTCATGGATCATTCCAGCACATCCAGCAGGACCGGGATCGTGAACGGTGGCGGGCTCACTTCCGCTTCAGCGGCAACAGTCAGCCGTTTCGCACCGGATCGCAGCCGCGACATCGTCTGTCTTGGCCGTCTTGCCGTCGATCTGTACGCGCAGCAGGTCGGCGCGCGACTCGAAGACGTGTCGAGCTTCGCTAAGTATCTTGGCGGTTCATCGGCGAATATCGCGTTCGGTTGCGCGCGGCTCGGGCTTGCATCGGCGATGCTGGCGCGCGTCGGTAACGATCACATGGGGCGCTTTCTCACCGAGACCTTGACGAAGGAAGGCTGCGACGTCAGTCATGTGCGCGTCGACCAGGAGCGCCTGACCGCCCTCGTTCTGCTCGGTCTGAAAGATCGCGATACCTTTCCGCTGATCTTCTATCGCGAGAATTGTGCGGATATGGCGGTGGATGAAGCGGATTTCGACGAGGCGTACATTGCGTCGTCGAAAGCGCTACTGATTACCGGCACGCACTTTTCGACCGAGCAGGTGAATCGCACGAGCCGCCGCGCGCTCGATTACGCGCGACGCAATAACGTGCGCACCGTGCTCGATATCGACTATCGCCCGGTGTTGTGGGGCCTCACGGGCAAGGCGGACGGTGAAACCCGCTTCGTCGCGAGCGAAGGCGTGACCGCGCACTTGCAGCGCATCCTGCCGTTGTTCGATCTGGTGATTGGCACCGAGGAGGAGTTCCGCATCGCCGGCGGCAAAACTGAACTCGTCGACGCACTCGCGATGGTGCGCGCCGTGACGCCGGCCACGCTGGTTCTGAAGCGCGGGCCGATGGGCTGCCAGATCATCGATGGCAAAGTACCCGCAAAGCTCGACGATTTGCCGATTCATGGCGGCGTGGAAGTCGAAGTGCTCAACGTACTCGGCGCGGGCGATGCCTTCGCCTCGGGCTTCCTCTCCGGATGGTTGCGCGATCAACCACTCGAAGCGTGCGCGCGTGCAGCGAATGCGAGCGGCGCGCTGGTCGTCTCGCGTCACGGCTGTGCGCCCGCGATGCCGACGCCCGCCGAACTCGACTACTTTCTGCGCGAAGCCAAGGCCGATCCGCAACGGATGCGCCGCCCCGACCGCGATGCAACGCTCGCGCGCTTGCATCGCGTCTCCCCTGCCCGCAAACAATGGGACGAAGTACTCGGCTTTGCGTTCGATCACCGCAACCAGTTCTTCGAACTCGCCCAGCAGACCGGCGCCGACGAAGCGCGTATCGTGCAACTGAAGGGTCTGTTCGTCGAAGCTGTCGCGCAGACGGAAACCGCCCTGGGGCTGCAAGGCCGCATCGGCATCCTGAGCGACGACCGCTACGGTCAGGACGCATTGAACGCCGCCACCGGACGCGGCTGGTGGATCGGCCGGCCGGTTGAGCTGCCCGGCTCCGTGCCGCTCGTGTTCGACCACGGCCGCTCGATCGGCACGACGCTGATCGCATGGCCGCAGGAACACATCGCCAAGTGCCTCGTGCAATTCCATCCCGACGAACCGGTCGAACAACGCCTCGAACAGGAAGCGCAACTGCGCGCGCTTTACGACGCGACGCAAGCGAGCGGCCACGAGTTGCTCCTTGAAGTGATTCCGCCGAAACACGCACATCTGCCACAAGCACCGGACATCGTTTATCGCGCGTTGAAGCGGCTGTACAACATCGGTATCTATCCGGAATGGTGGAAACTCGAGCCGATGGACGCCGCCCAATGGAAAGCCGTCGACGCGCTGATCGCCGAGCGTGATCCGTACTGCCGGGGCGTGGTATTGCTCGGTTTGTCGGCGGGCGTCGAGCAATTGAACGAGGGCTTTCGCGCGGCGGCGCAATCGGCGACATGCCGCGGCTTTACCGTGGGCCGCACGATCTTTCACGAACCGAGCCACGCGTGGCTCGCCGCCGAGATCGGCGACGATGAACTGATCGCGCGGGTACGCCGCACGTTCGAAACGCTGATTGCGTCGTGGCGTGCTACGCGTGGAACGACAATCACGCGGCCCACCACGGCGGACCATGCACATCAGGAGCAGGCGGCATGAACCAGCGCGTATTGCATCATGATGCGGCGTCGGCCAACGATGCCACCCAGGCTCACGCGCCATCGGGCGGCACCATCCGTCTGACGACCGCCCAGGCGCTGGTTCGCTACCTCGCCGCGCAACGCGTCACGACGGAAGACGGCACCAGCACCGAGCCGCTCTTTGGCGGCGTATTCGCGATCTTCGGGCACGGCAATGTGGCCGGAATGGGCGAAGCCTTGTATCAGCACCGCGAAGCGTTGCCCACGCTACGCGCTCACAACGAACAGGCGATGGCGCACAGCGCGATTGCCTATGCAAAGGCGCATTTCCGTCGCCGTATGATGGCCGTCACGACGTCGATCGGCCCCGGCGCGACTAACCTGGTCACGGCGGCCGCGCTCGCGCATGTGAACCGTCTGCCGGTGCTGCTGTTGCCCGGCGATGTGTTCGTTTCGCGCGCGCCCGATCCGGTGTTGCAGCAGGTTGAAGATTTCCATGATGGCGGCGTCTCCGCCAACGATGCGTTCAAACCGGTGTCGCGCTACTTCGACCGCATCGTGCACCCGGCGCAATTGCTCAATGCGTTGCCGCGCGCCTTGCGCGTGCTCACCGACGCCGCGTTGTGCGGCCCTGTCACGCTCGCGCTGCCACAGGACGTGCAAGCACAGGCATGGGATTTCCCGGCCGACTTCTTTACGCCGCGCGTCGTCACGTTCCATTCCCCTGCGCCGCGCGCTGAAGACATCACCGCGGCAGTTGCCCATCTGCGTCGCGCCAAGCGGCCGTTGATCGTCGCGGGCGGCGGCGTGCTCTATGGCCGCGCGACCGACGCGCTGCACCGCTTCGCCGCTGCGCACGGCATTCCCGTAGCCGAAACGCAGGCCGGCAAGGGTTCGCTCGCGTGGAACGATCCGCTGAACGCCGGCGCGTTGGGCGTGACCGGCTCGCCCGCCGCCAATGCGCTCGCCCACGATGCAGACTGCGTGCTGGCAATCGGCACCCGCTTGCAGGACTTCACCACCGGCTCGAATACGTTGTTCACACAGGCCGACGTGATCGGCATCAACGCGAATCCGTTCGATGGCCTCAAGCATCGCGCGCTGGTGCTCGAATCCGACGCACGTCTTGCGCTGGACGCGCTCGCCGAATCCCTGCAAGGCTGGCATGCAGACCGCACATGGACCGCGCGCGCGCACAAACTCGCGGCGAGCTGGCGCGACACCGTGAGCACGCTCACGCATGCGCCGCAACGCGACACCGTGCTGCCGTATGAGGGCGACGTGATCGGCGCGGTGCAGCGTTCAAGCGCGCGTTCCGCGACCGACGATATCGTCGTGTGCGCAGCGGGAACCTTGCCGGCCGAGTTGCACAAGCTATGGCGCGCAGGCAAACCAGGCGCTTATCACGTCGAATACGGCTACTCATGCATGGGCTACGAGATCGCCGGCGGCCTCGGCGTCAAACTCGCACGGCCCGCGCGTGAGGTGATCGTGATGCTTGGCGACGGCAGCTATCTGATGATGAACAGCGAGATCGCCACTTCGGTGATGATCGGCGCGAAGCTGATCGTGGTGGTGCTCGACAATCGCGGCTACGGCTGCATCAACCGCTTGCAGCAAGCCTGCGGTGGCGCACCGTTCAACAACCTGCTCGACGACTGCATGCAAGGCCCGCTCGGCGCGCCGAAGATCGACTTCGCTGCCCACGCACGCGCGCTCGGCGCGCAGGCCGAGCACGTCGCGAATATCGCTGAACTTGAAGACGCACTGCAGCGTGCGCGCGCCGCCGATCGCACCTACGTGATCAGTATCGACACCGATCCCGCCCGTACTACGGACGACGGCGGCTGGTGGTGGGAAGTCGCCGTGCCCGAAGTATCGGCGCGCGACACCGTGCGTGCTGCGCGCTCGCAATACGATGCGCAACTCGCTGCCCGCGCGGCGCCCACCGACCCCAGCGACCGCCCCGGCCACATCGACAACGAATGAGGACGCCCGCATGACTGCTTTCGACGTACGTATCGGCATCAACCCCTTATCGTGGATGAACGATGACTTACCTTCGCTCGGCGGCGAAACGCCACTCGAACTCGCGTTGACCGAAGGGCGCCAGATCGGCTACCAGGGTTTCGAACTCGGCAACAAGTTTCCGCGCGAACCGCAGGCGCTGAAGACACTGCTTGCCCAATACGATCTGGCCTTGGTCTCCGGCTGGTACTCCGGACGCCTCGCACGACGCAGCGTGGAAGAGGAAATCGCCTCGGTCGGCCCGCATCTCGAACTGCTCGCACAGAACGGTGCGACTGCGATGGTCTATGGCGAAGTCGCCGATTCGATCCAGGGCGCACCGCAACCGTTGTACCAACGCCCGCGTTTTTTCAGCGAAGCGCAATGGGCCGCGTATACGGCGCGCGTCGATGAATTCGCGCGCTATACGTTGAGCCGCGGCGTGCGGCTGGCGTACCATCATCACATGGGCGCGTATGTCGAAACGCCGGCTGACGTCGATCAGCTGATGTCGCGCACGAGCGACGCCGTCGGCCTGCTATTCGACGCAGGACACATCACGTTTGCCGGCGGCGATCCGCTCGCGGTGCTCGACAAACATATCGGGCGCGTGTGTCACGTGCACTGCAAGGACGTTCGACCCGCGGTGATGAAACTGGCGCGCAATCGCAACTGGAGTTTCCTCGACGCCGTGATCAGCGGTGCGTTCACGGTACCGGGCGATGGCGCGGTGAACTTTCCGGCGATCATCGATCGATTGAAGCGGCATGGCTATCGTGGCTGGCTGGTAGTTGAAGCGGAACAGGACCCGGTGGTGGCGCCATCGTACGAGTATGCGCAGAAAGGATTCCGGACGTTGCGGGCGCTGGTCGATGCACCGCTCGACGCCGGTGGCGGGACTGAGCAGGAGGCAGCATGAGTTTACTGGTGAAGGCGCAGCGCGAGGGCCAAACGATCGCGCGGGTGACGCCTGAGTCGGCGTGCTGGCGGTATGTGGGATTTGCGGCTTACCGGCTGGGCGCGGATGAAGTCGTGCATGTGTTTGAGCCGTCTCGCGAAGTATGTATCGTCGTGCTGACGGGCGCGGTGGATATTGAAACTGCTGATGCGAAATGGAGTTCGCTGGGTTCACGCGATAGCGTGTTCGAGGACTCCGCGCCGTATGCGGTGTACTTGCCGCCTGGCGTGCGGGTGACGGTTCGCGCCTGTCGCGATGCTGAGGTTGGTGTAGCAAGTGCGCCCGGCAAGGGCATGTATCCGGCGAGGTTGATCGAGCCTTCTACGATGAAGCGTTCCACGCGTGGGAAAGGGCTGAATACGCGCTACGTATGCGATATTCTTCCGCAGACTGAGCTTGCGGAGTCTTTGCTTGTGGTTGAGGTTCGCACGCCTGGGGGGCATGCTTCAAGCTATCCGCCGCATAAGCACGATACCGATAATGTGCCTCATGAGAGTTCGCTCGAAGAGACTTATTATCATCGGCTCGATCCGCCGCAAGGGTTTGCTTTTCAGCGCGTGTATACGGATATGCGGGATATCGATGAGTCGATGGCGGTGGAGAATCACGACATCGTGATGGTGCCGCGTGGGTATCATCCTGTTGTTGTTCCCTATGGGTATGAGTCTTATTATTTGAATGTTATGGCTGGGGGGCAGCGGACCTGGCATTTTCGGAATGATCCGGCGCATGAGTGGATTATTAATAAGGATGGTTAAGGGTTTTTGCCTTTCGCGGCGGCATTTGTCCGTGTTCTTAGGGCTTTGGCCTTTCCTTGATTTGTTAGTGGTCTATTAGCGTTGCCCCTGTGCGGGGCGGCACCTACTTTTCTTTGCTTGCCGCAAAGAAAAGTAGGCAAAAGAAAGCGGCTCAAACCGCTCATGCTAAGTGGGGCCCGTGGTCTGCTGCGGGTAGTGGTGCATCTGGAATCCGTGTTCTCGCACATTCCGCGTTAGTGACAAAGGTGTCATCAGCTCCCACTCCGCACTGCGTGCGTCGCGGACGGGTCTGCATGGGAAATCACCGGCTTCGGTTTTGGTTTGTGGGGCCGTCGGCTTCGGAGGGTGTCCGGAATTTTGTGTAAACGGGTATTGATTTAACCCGGTAACAGGCGGTCTTCGAACTGGATAGTGAAGCGGTTCAGGGCTGCCTTCCAGTCGCGGATCGGCATCGACCACTTCTTGCTGATGTTGTTAAGTGCCAGGTAAAACAGCTTGGTCACGGCCTCGTCGGTCGGGAACGAACTGCGGGTTTTGATCACCTTGCGCAGGCTCATGTTGATCGATTCGATGGCGTTGGTGGTGTAGATCACCTTCCGGATCTCCGGCGGATAGTCGAAGAACGGAATGACGCGTGCCCAGTTGCGCCGCCAGCTCTGCCCCGATGGACGGATAGTCCTTGTCCCACGTGGCTTCGAAGGCACTCAGCTTCTGCTCGGCCAGCTCGACCGTCGATGAAGTGTAGATCGTCTTCAGGTCGGCGGCGACCTCGCGCTGCACCTTCCAGGACACGAAGTTCAGACTGTTGCGCACCATATGCACGATGCACAGTTGAACTGCTGCCTTCGGATAGACTGCTTCGATGGCTTCGGGGAAGCCCTTGAGCCCATCGACACAGGCAATAAAAATGTCCTGCACGCCGCGCGTTTTCAGCTCGGTCACCACCTGCAGCCAGAACTTCGCGCCCTCGGTCTGGGCGATCCACAGCCCCAGGACTTCCTTGTGGCCGTCCATGTTCACGCCGATGGCGAGGTAGACCGCCTTGGTCCGTACAGCACCGCTGTCGCGCACCTTGACGTGGATGCAGTCGAGATAAACGATGGGGTAAAGCGCGTCGAGCGGGCGGGCTTGCCAGGCCTTCACATCCTCGCTCACCGCGTCTGTTACGGCCGAGATGAGCGTGGGCGACACCTCGGTACCGTACATTTCTTCCAGATGCCCCTGAATCTCCCGCACGCTCAGGCCGCGGGCATATAGCGAGATGATCTTGTCGTCAAAGCCCGACCAGCGCGTCTGATGACGACTCACCAGCTTCGGCTCGAACGCACCCTGACGGTCACGCGGGATATCGAGCGGCAACTCGCCAAACTCCCCCTGCAACGTCTTGGCGCTATGGCCGTTGCGGGTGTTGCCCGTGGCATTGGTGACCGCTTCGCTCTTGCCGTGGCCCAGGTGTTCGGACATCTCCGTCTCTAGCGCCCGTTCAACCAGCATCTTCGTGAGCTGCTTGAGCAGGCCGTTCTCGCCAATCAGGTCCTCTGGTTTCTGGTAGTTCGCCAGCAGGCTGTCGGCCAGCTTGACGAGCTCAGGGTCGGGTTTCACGCGTTTGTTGCGTTTCGCTACGGTCATCGTCGCTCCTGATTACTGGCAGTCTCCTGCCAAATGACCGTTTACACAAAACTAATTACACCCTCCGGCTTCGCCTCGGCGACGCGCCGAATGACGGGTGTACGCGAAACCGCAGCGATCGGTTTTATGAACTACGCTTCGGCGCGCGCAGCGCCGCCGGAAGTATGACGCCCTTGTCACTGGCGCATGCCAGGGCACGAACACAGATTCCAGATGCACCACTACCTGCAGCAAACCACGAGCCCCACTTAGCGTTAGCGGTTTGAGCTGCTTTCTTTTGCCTACTTTTCTTTGCAGCCGGCAAAGAAAAGTAGGTGCCCCCCCGCATAGGGGGAACGCTGATAGACCACTAACAAATCAAGGAAAGGCCAAAGCCCTAAGAACACGGACAAATGCCGCCGCGAAAGGCAAAAACCCTAACTATTTCCTAGCGGCCAGATCCACTTCCAATCCCCCATCCTCCCCCATCCTCACAGTCCCCTTAGAAACATCCCCCCGATACCCATAAAGATCAAACTTCATCACCCCTGGATTAGAACTATCCCGAATAAAAGTCCTGGCATTCGTGACCAACGAATTAAACATCTTCACATCCCCAGACTCGATCCACACAAAACTCTTCGCCGCCCCAACAGGCGGCCTCGCAGCAGCAATAGAACTATCGCGCTTGAACTTCAACACCAACCCTTCGTCAGTCACCGTCGCACTAGCCAGCCGCCCCTGCAAAACCGGCGGCGGAAACACGGTGTACTGATCGAACACCAGTTCGTTACCCTTCAACGCAACACCTTTACGTGTAAACGGCGTCAACGACGCCAACGGAATATCCAGCGCCCGCAACAACCCCGCCTGCGGCACCCCCAGCACCTTCACCGAGGTCGGCTCATAGACAAGATGCCGCTCATCCTTAGCCACGATCGTGCCGCTCATCGTCGTCGGCAACCACACGCCAGGAAAGTGGTTCCACAACTTGATCCCGCCCGACACTTCCAACTTGCCATCCACCGGCTTCAGCTGCAAATCGTTCAGCGAACGGGGCTCATAGTCGAGCAGATAGTCGTTAAACAACGCCGCCATCGCAGACCACGGCTCGACCACTTCGCCGCCAATGATGCGAATATCGTACTGATCGGGATCGTCGAGATCGACAGGTTGACCCGGCTTCTTCGGCACCATCTGCGCATCCAGCGAACGCACATGAAAGCCGATTCGGCCCGATACGTAGAAGTCCACATTCTCGACGTGAATCAACGGCGCAGGTCCGGACGAGTGCCGCTCGTCGCTGATCGCGGAGCCCGGCGTTGCCATGCTCTGGCCGGAAAACGCCGCGCGCGTGCCGACCGGGATCGCGCGTGCAACCGATGCCGTCCGCAACGTCTGCGGCACGTGTTGCCACACGAGGCGTGCCTGCGCGAGCGACGCCTGCTGCGCGCGAATGAAGCTGTCGTTAAAGCGCGCGCTCGCGCTGCCCATTTGCGTCGGCGCATCTTTCGAGGCGCTGGCTAGCGTCGGATATGACGGCAAGTGCACGTCCAGTGCGCCCGCCTCGTCGAAGGTGAAGTAGCCGGCCGCCATCTGGTCGCGGTAGTGATACAGGTCGAGCACGAACGGCGCGTTGGTATCAAGCGGAGTCAGCGCCATGTCGATATTCATCGGCATCGAACGCATGAACTTCACGTCGCCGCCCTGCACCAGCATGCCGCGTGGTGGCATCGTCGCGGGCCAGTCGATTTTCTGCACCGTGCGGTCGTCGAGCGTGAAGCGCACACCTGTGGCACTGGTGCTGATCTGCGTGATGGTCATGCGCAACGCAGGCGGCGGCGTGAGTTTGGCCACCTGCATCACGACGTCGTCGCCGTCGAGACGCGCGATCGGCGTGTCCACTTTCAACAGGTCGGCCATCTT
The DNA here is from genome assembly GCF_046026675.1 of Paraburkholderia sediminicola. Lineage (GTDB taxonomy): Bacteria > Pseudomonadota > Gammaproteobacteria > Burkholderiales > Burkholderiaceae > Paraburkholderia > Paraburkholderia sediminicola_F. The sequence goes on from NZ_JAQQEY010000001.1 coordinate 3,184,270, forward strand.
CACGTGCGCGGCCTGCATCAGCTTGTCGGCGCCGACGCCGGCCACTTCCACGTGATCGGCATGGAACACGAGGTCGTCGGCGTTGCGCATCGACAGCGACCCGATCAGCACGATCGGCACCCACGTGTCGCGGTGCATCTCGCCCGTAATGCGCAAGGTGCCGCCGTTTTGCGGCACCACTCGCATATTGCGCAGCGGCGAGCCCTGGTACTGGAACAGGTAGCGATTGAAGATCGCAGTGAGCTTGGCGCTGTCGAGCGTGACGTCGCCGCGGTGGACGTTGATCGTCACGCTGGTCGGATCGTCGAACACGATCGGCTGGCCGGCGCGCGCCGGGGTCAGCGTCGCCGCCATGTCGTGAATCATGAAGCCAATGTCGCCGGTCACGCGAAAGTCGACGTCGCGCGCGAACATCAACGAACCGTCGATGCCGGAATCACGCAGCGTCAGCGGACGGCTGCGCTTCTCGGTCATACCGCTCGCAGCTGGCACACGGGCGGCGACGCGCTGTTCGGCAGCGAGCTGTTTGGCCTTGGCAAGTTCAAGCGCGGGGCGCGATGCGGAGGCGGGTTGATCGGCGTTCGCAACGGCGGTGCCGTTCGAAGCGGTAGCGACGCCGTTCGTGCCGTTAGCGGTGAGTCCCGCATCCGGCTGAGATTTTGCCGTCAGCGGGCTATCGTTGTTGCTCACAACGTTCGCTGCCGCGCTCGTTTGTGTCGACTGTGCGGATGTCGCGTCGCCGGTCGTGGAACTCGCGTCGGCGCACGCGGACATCAGCAGTGCAGCCGTCACCAGCGCGGCACCGGCGCCGGCACGGGTGCGCCACGTTTCTCCGAGCGGCGTGCGCGCCACTCGACGCGGTAACTCTCTTTGAAACGGTCGCAGCGCGGGCTCTGCCTGCACGCCGTCAGCCGATGTTTCGCCCAATGCGCCTGTCTGTTTCATGATGTCTCCTCCTGAGGCCGCGGCGCGTCTTTTGCGCGTCCGGCACGGCATGGTCGGTCGCACATACGTCGGCTTTAAACACCGTGCCGCCGTTGCGCGCCTTTGACCTGATTGTCTTGATTTGTCAGCGCGCTGCCGACAAGATTTCTGGAGGACGCTCACCAAACGATCAAGCGTTTGAATCGCTACGGCAAGTCACGGGAAAGCCGCACGCATCAGGCTTGAGCGCGCTGTACGCAAACGGGATTCAAACGGCATCCAGAGCGCGATTTGGGCGCGGACCAAGGGACGAGTGCATCGCGCAGTGCATGACGTGCGCGTCAGGACAACAAAATGGCCGCAAATTCGAATGCGGCGCTGCAATAAAACCGCAGCGAGACGCCTGCCAGGGATGCTCAGATTCGGCTTTGCGAAACCGGGCTTGGGCGCCCTATCGCGCTGACCCTCAGCGAGGTGCGGTGACGCCAGTGAACTAACGGTTATGCGTAGATCCGCTACGCATCGCGGCTAACCCACGCCGAGCCATTCCTGCATCACGTCCGGCCGCTTCACAAACGACGCCAGCGCATCATCGAAGACAATTTCGCCGTGCCCCATCACCGCAACCCTGCTGGCGATGTCTTGCGCAATGACGAGCCGCTGTTCGATCAGCAGCATCGCCACGCCACGATCACGCAGCATCCGCAGGCACCGCGCCACCTGCCCCATCACCAGGCTGGCTAGCCCTTCGCCGGGTTCGTCGATGACCAGCAGGTCAGGGTCGCCAAGCAATGCCCGGGCAAGCGTCAGCATCTGTTGTTCGCCGCCCGACAACACGCCGGCGTGCGCGCGCTTTCTTTCGCGCAGGACGGGAAACAGTTCGTAGGCGTCGTCAAAGGTGAAGCGCGGTGCACGGCCGCGAGCGTGCGGCGCCACACCGAGTTGCAGATTCTCCTGGACGCTCAGCGTCGGAAATACGTCGCGATGCTCAGGCACGTAACCGAGCCCCAGGCGGGCGATCTCGAAGGTGCGTAGCCCGCCGAGTGCATGGCCGGCAAAACGCAACTCGCCCTCGCTGCGTACGAGGCCCATGATCGCGCGCGCCAGCGTCGAGCGTCCGGAGCCGTTGCGCCCGACCAGCGCGACGACTTCGCCCGCGTCGATCTGCAGGTTGACGCCATGCAGGGTCTGGCTCGCGCCGTACCAGGCGTTCATTTGTCGAATGTCGAGTAAGGCGGTCATGGGCGGACGCTGTCGCCAAGATACGCGGCACGCACTGCCGCATCCGCGCGAATCGCCGCCAGCGTGCCGGTCGCGATGATCCGGCCTTGCACGAGCACCGAAACGCGGTCGGCGATAGCAAACACGGCGTCCATGTCGTGCTCGACCATTAGCAGCGTACGGCCGGCGGTGGTCGCGCGAATCAGTTCGATGGCGCGCGCCGCTTCGGCGCGATTCATGCCTGCAGTTGGCTCGTCGAGCAGCAAGGTGTGCGCGCCGCCGGCGAGCGCAAGGCCGAGGTCGAGCGCGCGTTGCTCGGCATAGCTGAGCGTGCCAGCCTGGATATGTCTGCGCGCACTCAGCCCCACGGCTTCGAGCACCTGGTCGGCGCGCGTATCGACCGTGCGTGAGCCGCTAAAACGCTGCCACCAGCGCGTGCGGTCGCGCTCGGCCAGCATGGCCGCGCAGCGCAGGTTGTCGAATACGCTCAGGCGTGCGAACACGCTGGTGGTCTGGAAGCTGCGCGCAAGACCCCGGCGCGTGATCGCGGCCGGCGCGAGGCGCGTGATCTCCGCGCCGAACAGATCGATGCGCCCGGCGTTCGGGCGCGCGCCGCCGGCAATCAGATTGAACAGCGTCGACTTGCCCGCGCCGTTCGGCCCGATCAAAGCATGACGCTCACCGGGCTCGATCGCAAGATCGACGCCGCGCAGAATCCGCGTGGCGCCGATGCGTTTTTCGACGCCGTAGACCGCGAGGGCCGGGATCATCGCGCGTCTCCGGTGATCGGCGTGGCGCTGGCACGCACGGCAAGACATGCTTGCGCACGACGCGCATAGTGCGCGGCGAGTGCGCCTGGTGCGGCCAGCATGAACACCACGACGCCGAGCCAGAGATGCGGCGAGGCCGGCTCCAGCGGCACGCCGATGATGCTAAACGCCGCGCCATCGGCCGCGCCGAATTGCGCGGCATACGCCCACTGCACCGCGAGCACGACGGCCAGCGTCCATAGCACCGCTGAGGCTGCGCCCCATAGATACGCCTTGCCGCATACGCGCCAACCGTAAGCGGCAACACGTGTCGTGTGCCGCTGCATAAAGCCCGCCAGTCCATCCGGCGACGCCACCACGACCACGATAAAGAACAGCCCCAAATAGAACAGCCACGCCCGCGTCACGCTCGCCACCGCAACGCTGAAAAACGTCAGGACGATCGCGCCCACGACCGGCCCGAAAAACGCTCCTGTGCCGCCGATCACCGTCGCGATCAGCACGGCGCCGGAGCGCATCATGCCGACGCTTTCCGTCGACACGAGTTCGACATTGATCAGCCCCAGGGTGCCTGCGATACCCGCAAAGAACGCCGACATCACCACCACGCCATAGCGGATGCGGCGCGGATAGCAGCCGATCGCCGCGGCGCGCGCCGGGTTGTCGCGCACGGCGTTGGCGAGCCGCATGAACGGAGTGCGCGACAACGCGAACATGGTCACGCTCGCCAGCACGCACCACAGCGCGATCAGCGCATACGCCTCGCGTGCAGGGCCGAAGCTCCAGCTTGCGAGCATCGGTCCGCTAGCGCGATCGATCGGCACGCCGGCCTCACCGCCGAACCAGTCGGGCAGCGTCCACGCGGCCGCCGCGACGAGCTCGCCGATGCCGAGTGTGATCATCGCGAAGGCCGTCCCGGCGCGTCGCGTCGACACGAAACCGAACAGGACTCCGCACAGCGCGCCGCCGAGGCCGCCGATCAACGGCAGCAGCACCAACGGCACGCCAATGCGATTGAACACTTGCGCCGCAATGAGCGCGCCGAGGCCGGAATAAGCGGCATGTCCGAAAGAAAGCAAACCCGTTTCGCCGAGCAGCAGGTTATACGAGAGCGCGAATACGATCATCGTCGCGGTTTGCGCGAGATAGGCAAGCAGCCAGCTTTGCGGCCAGACAAAGGGGGGCACGACGAGGAACAGGACGAGCGCGAGCCATGGCGCGAACCTGCGCAGCATCGAGCGCGGCTTGACTGCCGGCACAGCGAGCTTCCCGGCCGGCTCACGCATGATCGTCACGCCGTCCGAACAGTCCACGCGGGCGCAACGCCAGCATCGCGACTAGCAGCAGATAGGGAATCAACGGTGCGAGTTGCGCGAGCGTCAGCGTGTCCCATGCGTCCGGCAGCGCGCCTCCGAATATGGCCGTGAGATCGCCCAGCGACACGTCGCTCGCTACTGCGAAGGTCTGTACGCAACCGACGATCAGCGACGCCGCCAGCGCCCCGCTCAACGAGCCCAGTCCGCCGATCACGACCACCACGAAGACGATCGAGCCGAGCGACTCCGCCATCGACGGTTCGATCACAAAGAGCGGCGCACCGATCACGCCGGCCAACGCGGCCAGCGCCGTGCCCGCCGCGAACACACCGGTGAACACGCGCGGCACGTTGTGGCCGAGCGCCTCGACAGCGCTCGCATGTGTAAGCGCGGCGCGTACGATCAGCCCCGCCTTCGACACGCGCAGCACCGCGTAGAGCACCGCCAACATCGCCAGCGACACCGCCATCATGAAGGCCCGATAGCGTGCAAAGGCCGCACCGTAGACGGTGAACAACGGTCCGTCGAGCACGGCCGGAACAGTCGCGCCAAGCGGACTCAAACCCCAGCCGAGCTTGACCAGTTCACCGAGCAGATACGCGGCGCCGAAAGTCAGCAGCAATTCGGGGAGATGACCGTGCACACGCACGCGGCGCAACAGCCAGCGCTCCAACGCCGCGCCGATCAAGCCGACGATCAGCGGCGCAATCACGAGCGCACTCCAGAAACCCGTATGCGCCGCCACCGAAAAACCGACGTACGCGCCGAGCATGTAGAAGCTCGCGTGCGCGAAATTCAGCACGCCGAGCATGCTGAAAATCAACGTCAAGCCCGCCGACAGCATGAACAGCAGCAGGCCGTAACTGACACCGTTGAGCAGGTTGATGACGAGCGACTGCACGCGCCTATTCCGCCTGCACAGCGACGGTCAGCGGTTCGAGCGCCGCGCGCAGGTCCGCGGGCAAGCTCACCGGGCGACGCGTGACGCGATCCACATATACGTGCACGAAATGCCCTTGGGCGGCGGGTTGATCTTCACCCTCCTTGAAGAGGCCCACTTCGTAGCGCACGCTCGAGGTGCCGAGCCGCACGACCCGCAAGCCCGCTTCGACGCGCTCGGGAAACACCAGCGGCGCGAAGTAATTGCAATGCGTCTCGACCACGAGGCCGATCGTCGCGCCATGCTCGAAATCGAGCACGCCGGCGCGGATCAGATACTCGTTCACCACCGTGTCGAAGTAGCTGTAATAGACGACATTGTTGACGTGGCCATAGACGTCGTTATCCATCCAGCGCGTGGTGATCGGCAGAAAATGCGGGTAGGCGCTGCGCGTGGCCGGTGCGGGTTTGTTCATCGCTTACTGCCCCGGTTTTTCGACAAACTCGAACGGCAAGCCGCGCCGCCGCATCCATTCGCCGAGCGCCTGACCAGTGCCCGCGCGCCATGGACGCAGTTTGGCCGGCTCGACCAGCCGGTATTCGAGCAATTCCGGCGACAGCGCGACCGTTCCGTACGCTTTCACGTGATACGCGATGATCAGTTCGTTTTTGCGAATGAATTCGTACACGCCGATCAATTCGACCGTCTCCGCGTGCAGCGAGGTTTCTTCCAGCACTTCGCGGGCGATGCCCTCTTCCGGGGTCTCGCCGTTTTCCAGAAAGCCTGTGATCAGCGCGAACATGCCTTCCGGCCAGGCGGCGTTGCGCGCGAGCAGAATCTTGCCCTCGTACTCGACGATCGCGGCCACCACCGGCAGCGGATTGTTCCAGTGGACGTAGCCGCATTCCGTATCAGGGCAGATCTGGCGAATCCTGCCGCCTTCGTGTTCGGCATCGGCGCGCTCGATCAAAGGCGTAGCGCAGCGCGGACAAAATCGGTGTTCGGTCATGGCGAGTGGGTCGTCTCTTATGGTTTGTGTGCAGCGTTGTTCAGTGTTGAATGTCGTGCTGCCGCGGGTTCAGCAACTCGTGCGCGGTGCTAGTCTGTACGGCTGGTTCCTGGCTCCAGCTTCCGGTTCAAGCTCACGGTGCCAGCCTGGTCGCAAGCGCGCGGTCGACGCGGTTTCAGGCCAGGCACAAGTCGCGTACTTCCGCAGCGAAACGCTCGACGGTTTCCGGCTGCGTGTCCCAGGCGCACATCAGCCGGCAACCGCCCGCGCCGATGAACTCGTAGAACTTCCAGCCGCGCGCACGCATTGCTTTGGCGGCCTGCGCCGGCAATTGCGCAAAGACCGCGTTCGATTCTCGCGGAAACATGATGCTCACACCGGGAATTTCCTGCAACCGCGTTTCCAGCAACGCCGCCATCGCATTCGCATGACGCCCATTGCGCAGCCAGACGTCGTTATCCAGCAGTCCGAGCCACGGCGCGGAAATGAAGCGCATTTTCGAGGCGAGTTGGCCGGCCTGCTTCAGACGGTAGGCGAAATCGTCGGCTAGCGAGCGGTCGAAGAACACCACGGCTTCACCGACCGGCAAACCGTTCTTGGTCCCGCCGAAGCACAACACGTCGACGCCCGCGCGCCACGTGATCTCGGACGGATGCACGTCGAGCGCCGCGACCGCGTTCGCAAAGCGCGCGCCGTCCATGTGCACTTTCAGATGGCGCCGCTTGGCGATCGCCGCGATCGCGCGCACTTCCTCGACGGTGTAGACGGTGCCCACTTCCGTCGATTGGGTCAGCGTGACGACCTTCGGCTTCGGGTAATGAATATCGGCGCGGCGCGTAACGACCGCTTCGATCGCATCCGGCGTGAGCTTGCCGCTGACGCCCGGCGCCGTCAGGAGCTTCGAGCCGCCGGAGAAGAATTCCGGACCGCCGCATTCATCGGTTTCGATGTGCGCGAGTTCATGGCAGATCACCGAGTGATACGACTGGCACAGCGACGCCAGCGCCAGCGAATTGGCGGCCGTGCCGTTGAACACGAAAAACACTTCGCAATCGGTCTGGAACAGATCCCGCAGGCGGTCGCAAACCTGGTTGGTCCAGGAGTCGTCGCCGTAAGCGGGTTCGTGGCCGCTGTTGTTGGCGGCGATCAGCGCGTTGAGCGCTTCGGGACAGATGCCGGCGTAGTTGTCGGACGCGAAATGTTGCATGGCTGGCGGCGCGCCCGGCGACGGGCGCGCTGAGATGACGGGAAAGCCGTCATTTTAGTGCGCCGGGGAGTTATTTGTTTTTTGGCCTGGCATTTGTCTCGCGGGCGGTTCAACGGGCCCACGCGTTCTGCGCAAGGCGGGGGACAAACTCGCCTTGCTGGCGCTTGCACCTGCGGGATCAGTTGACGCTGAGGAAGGCGCCAACCGGAAAGACCGTTAGTTGCAACCGCAATCGGGCATGCGGCCACGGCCTCGCGGCATGTGTGCCACGATGATCAGGCCAGCCGCGCCCAACAGTAGCGTCCCCGCCGCCAACCACAAGGCCGGCGAAAAAGACCCCGTGTGCTCGGCGATCGGCGCGGCCACCAGCGGGCCGACGATCTGGCCAACGCCGTACGCAGCCGTCGCATAGCCCATCAGGCCGGCCGCTTCGTCGCCAAGCAGGCGCCGCGCCTCACGCATCGCGAACAGGGTGATGGCCGTAAATGGCAGGCCGATCAGGATGCTGCCGAGCGAGAAACCGCCCGCCGTGGGCCAGACGATGCCGAGCGCAATACCGGCGGCTTGCAGCACGTAGCAACCGGCGAGCAATGTGCGATTGTCCCAATGCACCGGCAGGCGTGCCGCGAGCAGCGCGCCGACGATCAAGGCCGCGCCGAACATCGGCCAGAACAGATCGGGCCAGGACGAACCCGGCAGCGCGTGGCGCGCGATCACCGGCAGGAACGTCGCGGTGATGATGTAGCCGAAGCCGGGCACGCCGTAGAGCAGGATCAGCCAGAAGGCGTCGGCGCGGTGCCAGGCGTGGTTTGTAGAGGCGCGGCGACCTGCGGGCGAGGATTGCCGAACGGCGGTGACTGCCCCGCCTGTGGCAAGCGCTGCGCCTCCTGAGACGGTCTGGAACACGGGCCAAACCACGATCGAAAGCACCGCCGCGATGAGTCCGAAACCGATCCAGCCGACCGTCGCGCCGTAGCTACCGGCAGCGCTGACGAGCAAACCTGTCCCGACAATGCCCACGCCCGGGCCCGTATAGATCACCCCGCTCCACTCGTGCGCGCCGAGTTCGGTAAGCCGCCGCAGGCCCCACTGCGAGGCAAACACGAAGGTCCAGGCGCTGACCGCGCCGGCGATGAAGCGCACCACGGCCCACAGCCAGAATTGGCTTGTTACGCCCATCGCCAGCGTCAGCAGGACCGTCGCAACAAGCCCCGCGCGCACCATACGCGCCGGCGCGACCCGCAGCGCCGCGCAGGTGATCGCTCCGACGAAATAGCCTGCGTAGTTGGCCGATGCGAGCCAGCCGCCGTGCTGGATATCGATCTGTGGCTGACCCAAGGCGCTCCCGTGAAGCATCAGCGGCAGGAGCGGCGTGAACGCAAAACGGCCGATGCCGAGCACCACGGCCAAAGTGATCATGCAGGCAAGCGCCGCGCGGCGGGCGGCATGCCGATCGGCAGAGGTGTCTTGCGCACTGGAGGCGAGATCGATCATGGGCATCACGGATAGTTGAAGCGGACCGGCAGTTGCCGGTTTGTTCAATTCATATTAGCTTGACCTTTCAATCACGAAAAATGAATAATTAGGATATCAACCATCACCAGGAGAGAATCGTGGATCTGGCCGCTTTGACCATTTTTCGTGCTGTCGTGCGGGAAAACGGCGTCACGCGCGCCGCTGCCAAGCTCAATCGAGTGCAATCGAACGTCACGACGCGCATCAAGCAACTCGAGGAGCAGCTGGGCACCGACCTGTTCATCCGTGACGGGCGGCGCCTTGTTTTGACCCCGGCTGGCGAGACACTGTTGCCCTACGCGGAGCGTTTGCTCGCGCTCGCCGATGAGGCGCGCCATGCCGTGCGCGAAGATCGTCCGAGTGGACGCTTGCGTTTGGGCACGATGGAAAGCGTCGCTGCAACGCGTTTGCCTGGATTGCTTGCGAGTTATCACCAACGGTGGCCGGATGTCGCGCTGGAACTCGAAACCGGCACGACCGGCAAACTGATCGAGCGGGTCCGCGAATTCGAAGTAGATGCAGCGCTGGTGGCGACGCCGCAGGATCCTGCCGCGCTCGGCGAATTGTTCGAGAGGGTGCCAGTTTTTCGCGAAGAGTTGGTGATGCTGTCGCCGCGAGGCCATAGGCCGATTCGCGAAGTACGGGATATTGCGTTATCGACGCTGATCGCGTTCGAGCGCGGGTGTGCTTACCGGGCGTACATCGAGAAGTGGTATCTGGAGCATGGTGTGAGACCGGCTCGCGTTCTGGAGCTCGGTTCGTATCATGCGATCGTGGCTTGTGTCGCCGCCGGCGCGGGGGTGGCCGTGGCGCCACGATCCGTGCTCAATCTGCAAACGGACGCCAGCAATATTGCGGTTCACGAGCTTCCCGATATTGGTGTGATCGAGACGCTTCTCGTCTGGCGACGAGGCCATTTTTCGTCCGCGCTCAATGCGCTGCGGCAAACGCTTGTGTCGGCAGAGGATGCGGTGGAGTTGCCTGCCGCTGCACCGGTAGGCGTTGCTTGAATTTTTGCTTGATGCTTTGCCTGCGTGACGGGGAACGCTAACCGCCAGCGCAGTCGGCCGGGTTGATGCACTGCAAGACACGCCAAGACCAGAAACAACTTGGGCCACACGGGACGCCAAAACCACCAGCGCGTCGCATGGCCCAATCAAACCCGAATCAAAGCTGGGCTTCGACCCAACCCTTCACGCCTGCCAGTGCCGCCGGCAGATTCGCCGGCTCAGTGCCACCCGCTTGCGCCATATCCGGCCGCCCGCCGCCCTTACCGCCGACTTGCTGTGCAACGAAGTTGACCAGTTCACCGGCCTTGACCTTCTTGCTGGCGTCCGCCGTCACACCGGCGATCAGGCTCACCTTGCCGCCCTCAACCGAGGCCAGCACGATCGCCGCGCTCTTCAGCTTGTCCTTCAGTTTGTCGACCGTCTCGCGCAGCGTTTTCACGTCCGCGCCCTCGAGCGTTGCCGCCAGCACATGCACGCCGGCTACTTCGATTGCCTGACCTGCGAGTTCGTCGCCCTGGCTCGAAGCCATCTTCGACTTCAATGCGCTCAGTTCCTTCTCCAGCGACTTCACCTGGTCCTGCACTTGCACGATCCGTTGCGTCAGTTCCGACGGCTGCGCCTTCAACACGGCCGCTGCCGCATTGATCCGTGCGTCGAGATCCTGCACGAAGCGCACGGCGTTGTCGCCCGTGATCGCTTCCACGCGACGAATACCGGCAGCCACACCACCTTCCATCACGATCTTGAAGAGGCCAATGTCGCCCGTGCGACGCACGTGCGTACCGCCGCACAACTCGCGTGAGAAGCCGAGGTCGAGCACACGCACTTCGTCGCCGTATTTTTCGCCGAACAGCGCCATCGCGCCGCCCTTCACTGCTTCGTCGAACGGCATGACCTTCACAATGCCCGGCGCATTCGCCAGCACTTCCGCGTTCACGATCGCTTCGACCTGACGGATCTGCTCATCGGTCATCGGCGAGTTGTGCGCGAAGTCGAAACGGGTCTTGTCCGCATCGACAAGCGAGCCCTTCTGCTGCACGTGCGAGCCGAGCACTTCGCGCAGCGCCTTGTGCATCAGGTGGGTGGCCGAGTGATTGCGCTCGGTGCGGGCACGACGCACCGCATCGATTTCCGCCTTCACGACGTCGCCGACTTTCAGCGAGCCCTGCTCGAGCGTGCCGTGATGGCCGACGACGTCCGCCTGCACCTTCAGCGTGTCGGTCACCGCAAAGCGCACGCTCGCGTTCGCCAGCACGCCCTGGTCGCCGACCTGGCCGCCTGACTCCGCGTAGAACGGCGTGTGGTCGAGCACGACGACCGCCTGCTGGCCGTTGCTCACTTCCTTGACCGACGCGCCGTCGACATACAGCGCGATCACTTTCGCGTCGTCGAAGATGATTTCTTCGTAGCCGTGGAACGTAGTCTTCGCGCCCGAGTATTCGAGACCCTGCGCCATCTTGAACTTGCCCGCCGCGCGAGCCTGTTCGCGCTGACGCGCCATGGCTTCGTCGAAAGCAGCTTCGTCGACCGTCACTTCGCGCTCGCGGCAGACGTCTGCCGTCAGATCGAGCGGGAAGCCGTAGGTATCGTGGAGCTTGAACGCGAGTTCGCCGTCGAGCGTCTTGCCACCCTTCGCTTCCAGATCGGCCAGCGCGCTTTCGAGAATCGACATGCCGTGCTCGATGGTCTCGAAGAAGCGTTCTTCTTCCTGACGCAGCACGTCGGTCACGCGTTGCTCCGCGCCCTTCAGTTCCGGATAGGCACCGCCCATTTGCGCGACGAGGTCCGGCACCATGCGATGGAAGAACGAGCCCTTCTTGCCCAGCTTGTAGCCGTGGCGGATCGCGCGGCGCACAATACGGCGCAGCACATAGCCGCGGCCTTCGTTGCCCGGAATCACGCCATCGACGATCAGGAATGAGCACGCGCGGATGTGATCGGCGATCACTTTCAGCGAGTTGTTCGTCAGATCGGTCACGCCGGTTTCGCGGCCCGCGGCCTTGATGAGCGCCTGGAACAGATCGATCTCGTAATTACTGTGCACGTGCTGCAGAACCGCGGCGATACGCTCGAGCCCCATGCCCGTGTCGACGCACTGCTTGGGCAGCGGCGTCATGTTGCCTTGCGCGTCGCGGCTGAATTGCATGAACACGAGATTCCAGATCTCGATGTAGCGGTCGCCGTCTTCCTCAGGCGATCCCGGTGGGCCGCCCCACACGTCCGGGCCGTGGTCGTAGAAGATTTCCGAGCACGGGCCGCACGGCCCGACGTCGGCCATCTGCCAGAAGTTGTCCGACGCGTAGCGCGCGCCTTTGTTATCGCCGATGCGGATGATGCGCTCGACCGGCACGCCGACTTCCTTCGCCCAGATGTCGTGCGCTTCGTCGTCTTCGTGATAGACGGTGACCCACAGCTTGTCTTTCGGTAGTTGGTACACGCCCGTCAGCAATTCCCACGCGTAGTGGATCGCGTCGCGCTTGAAGTAGTCGCCGAACGAGAAGTTGCCCAGCATTTCAAAGAACGTATGGTGACGCGCGGTGTAGCCGACGTTTTCCAGATCGTTGTGCTTGCCGCCGGCGCGCACGCTGCGCTGCGCGGTTGTGGCGCGCGAATACGGACGCGATTCCGCGCCGAGGAACACATCTTTGAACTGCACCATTCCCGAATTGGTGAAGAGCAGTGTCGGGTCGTTGCCGGGCACAAGGCTCGACGAGCGAACGATCGTATGGCCCTTCGATTCGAAGAACTTGAGGAATTTCTCGCGGATTTCGGCGGCTTTCATAGCGTGCGGGGGACGGTCCTGGCTGTTACCGGCGGCATCATGGGGATGCGCCAACTGTTTGTTTCTTAAACGACTGATTATACGGGATCGGCGCCCGTGCGCGGCGGCGGCCCTGTCTGGTTAGCCATTCGGCCAGGTTTGGCCGGATTTGGCCGGGTAACGAGCGACATGGCATGACGCATCGCGCGTCCTATGCCGTTCGGCTGACTGCGCCGGCGCGCGGGAATCGCTTAAGATTGCCTCCATCCGCGGCGCCACGCGCGTCGCTTCGGCTACAAAGGAGACAATGAAAAATATGGGCGCTCTCAGTCATATCCGCGTGCTGGACCTCACACGCGTGCTCGCCGGGCCTTGGTGCGCGCAGACACTCGCCGATTTCGGCGCCGACGTGATCAAGATCGAACGGCCCGAAGTCGGCGACGACACGCGCCACTGGGGGCCGCCGTACCTGAAAACGCCGGAAGGCACCGACACGCGCGAAGCCGCCTATTACCTCGCGGCGAATCGCAACAAGCGCTCGGCCACCGTCGACATCGCTTCGCCCGAAGGCCAGCGGATCATCCGCGAACTGGCCGCGCAAAGCGACGTGGTGCTGGAGAATTACAAGGTCGGGCAGTTGAAGAAGTACGGCCTCGATTACGCGTCACTGAAGGAAGTAAAGCCCGATCTGATCTACTGCTCGGTGACGGGCTTCGGGCAAACCGGGCCGTATGCGCAGCGCGCCGGCTACGACTTCATCGTGCAAGGCATTGGCGGCTTCATGAGCATCACCGGCGAGCGCGACGGCCAGCCGGGCGGCGGTCCGCAAAAGGCCGGCGTCGCGATCGCCGACCTGATGACCGGGATGTATTCGACCATCGCCGTGCTCACGGCGCTCACGCATCGCGACCGCACGGGCGAAGGCCAGTACATCGACATGGCGCTGCTCGACGTGCAGGTCGCCATGCTGGCCAACATGAATTCGAATTACCTGGCGAGCGGCCAGCCGCCCGTGCGCTGGGGCAATGCGCATCCGAACATCGTGCCCTACCAGACCTTCCAGACGAGCGACGGCTGGATCATCGTCGCGGTCGGCAACGACGGCCAGTTCCGCAAGTTCGTCGAGGCGGGTGGGCGCCCGGAACTCGCCATTGACGAGCGATTCGCGACCAATCCGGCACGCGTACGCAACCGCGATATCCTCGTACCGATTCTTGCCGACATGGTGCGTCTGCAGGGCAAACAACAATGGATTGCCGCCCTGGAAGCAGCCGGTGTTCCGTGCGGGCCGATTAACGATCTGGGCGAAGTGTTCGAGAACGAGCAGGTGGTAGCGCGCGGGTTGCAGGTCGATCTGCCGCATCCGTCGGGCGGCACGGTCAAACTGGTGCGCAATCCGATCAATATGACCGGCACACCACCCGAAGCGCTGTCCCATCCGCCGACGCTCGGCGAGCACACCGACAGCATCTTGCGTGACGTGCTCGGCTATGACGAGGCACGGATTGCGGCGCTGCGGGACCAGTCGGTGATTTGAGGCCGGCTGAGGCGGTGGCCGAGTGATTTGATGCCGGCTGGGGCGGTGGCGGTTTTCAGCGGAGCTGGCGACGGTGCCAACTCACTCGCCGCCCTAATCTCCGCAAATCAGGCCATCACCGCCGCTCGCCCAATGAAGCCAGCCAGCGCCGCCCCTCTTCCCAATCGCCGAGGCCGCTGTCGGCATTGATGTGGCCGCGCGGCCCGATATCGATCCAGCGGCTGCCCCACGCGCTCGCACAAGTCTGCGAAAACGGCACACCGCCGTACGGATCGTCGCTGCTCGACACGACGATGCTCGCGAACGGCAGGCGCGCAAGCAGCACCGGCGCAAAGCCGCTGGCGTCCTGGGGAAAATGCGCCTCGGAGGGGTCAGGCACGGCGACCAGTAACGCACCGGCCACTTTGGCCAACTGCTCGGCGCTCGCGTATTGCGACGCCCAGAGGGCGGTCGTCAGGCAGCCAAGGCTGTGCGCGGCGAACACCACCGGCGAGTCGGCTGCGGCCACTGCGGCGTCGAGCGTGCGGCACCACGCATCGCGCGCCGGATGGTCCCAGTCGGGCATCTGCACACGCACGAAGGCGGGATCGAGCGCTTCCCAAAGCGTCTGCCAGTGGCCCGTGCCGGAGTTCTGGTAGCCCGGCAGCACGAGTACATTTAGTTTTTGTCCGTTCATCGCGTTCCCCGTCGCAATTCGTTTCTGAAATTCGCTTTCGCGATATGTTGCCGCGGTCCGCGTCTGCAATTGTTGCTGCGGTACGTTTTTGCGGTACGTTTCCGCACGCAGCCCGCTTCCGCAATCACCCGCATCGCCCGGCCAAAGCCGCGTGCTTCAATGCATCACGCGGCCCACGCCCACGCCGCGTGGATCGGCCGCCGGCTCGGGCGTCGTCCCTTCGACGCGGATCATCTGCACGTCGCCGTTAAACGACTGCCCTTCAAGCGTGTAGCCCCGGGCTTTCAACTGGTCGGCCAACTCACCCGTGATCGGATGATACGGCTCGAAATAGATTGTCTTCGGCGGCAGCAACTGATGATGGAACCGCATCGCAGCCAAAGCGTCGGCCGGCGTCATATTGAAATCGTACAGGTTGGTCATGACCTGGAAGATCGATGTGAGGATTCGCGAGCCGCCGGGCGTGCCGATCACGAGCGACACCTTGTTGTCCTTCAACAGGATGGTCGGCGTCATCGACGAAAGCGGCCGGCGCCCCGGGGCCACCGTGTTCAGGTCGTCAGCCGTTGCGCCGGACGTGCCGGCGGCAGCCGGTTTGGTGATGAAGTCGTCCATCGCGTCATTGAGCAGGAATCCGCCGCCGTCCACCACCACGCCGGAACCGAAAGACCCGTTCAGCGTGTAGGTGTTCGACACGGCGTTACCCCACTTGTCGACCACCGAAAAATGCGTGGTTTGCGCCTTCTCCGGCATCACGTCGCCGAGGCCGCCTTTGACGGGCGTGGCGCCCGGCACTTCGTCGGGTTTCACTTCATCGGCGCGTTGCGCGAGGTAGGCGTCGCTGGTCAGTTTGTCGAGCGGCACCTTGTACGAATCGGGGTCGCCGATGTATTGCTGACGATCGGCGAACACGCGGTCTTCGATCTGTGCGATCAGATGGATATAGGGCTCGGAATTCAGCTCGAGGCCATCGAACGCCGGCTTCAGATCGGCCTTCATCTTCAGCATCTGGATCAGCCCGACGCCACCCGAACTCGGAGGCGGCGCGGTCATGACCTCGTAGCCGTTCCAATCGGCGGTAAGCGGCTGGCGCCAGACAGCCTTGTATTGAATCAGGTCCGGCTTCGTGACCAGACCGTGGCCATACATCTGCTGGGCGATCAGATCGGCGGTGCGGCCTTCGTAGAACTCACGGCCGCCGTCGCTGGCGATGCGCGAGAGGGTTTGCGCGAGTTCCGGCTGGCGATACATCACGCCCGCTTTCAGGTTCGAGAAGTAGGCGTCGAAGTTGGTCTTGCCGGCGAAAATCTTCGCCGCCGCGTCGTGGCGCTGCTGCAGGCCCGGCTCGACCTGGAAACCGTCGGTGGCATAACGGATCGCGGGCGCCAGCACCTGCTTCCATTTCAGCTTGCCGAAGCGCTGCTGCGCTTCCCACATGCCCTCGACGGTGCCCGGCACCCCCACCGCGCGATGGCCGACCACGCTCATAGCCGGCACGAGGCTGCCTTTATCGTCGAGGTACATGTCGCGGGTCGCCTGTTGCGGCGCGCGCTCGCGATAGTCGAGAAAATACGGCTTGCCGTCCATGAACACGGTCATAAACCCGCCGCCGCCGATATTCCCCGCGTCCGGACAGGTCACGGCCAGCGTGAAGGCGATCGCCACCGCGGCATCCACTGCGTTGCCGCCAGCGGCGAAGATCTGCTGGGCGGTGTCCGCGCTGTAGCGATCCGGCACGGCCACCGCCGATGCGTCCAGCACGGCCTTTGGCGGCGGCGTTTTCGCGAGCGCGGGGGCCGGCGCGACGAAGCTGCCGGCGAGCGCGGCGAACACGGCCGCGGCCGTCACGATCCGTGCGAAGAACAAAGAGGCGAAAGGCGCGCGAGGCGCGTCATGCGACGGGACGGACATCCGAGAAACTCCGGGAACTAGGAGCGCCATGCTGCACGAACGGAAAGCGTCCATGCCAGGGCGGCCCAATGGGTGAGGCGGCCTGCGCGCCCGGCAGCGCTGCGCTCGGCGCTACACGGCAGGGCACACGCAGCGCAATCCGAAACGGCTTGAGCGGGGCGCGGGGGTGGGGCGAGGCTGTCTGGCTTGCGCCGCCCGGGCGCAAAGCGGCGCCGGGGAAAAAATCCGTGGGCGAACATCATTCATGTCGCCCGTGCGCGGCGCGTGGAGAGTGCGCCGCCCGCATCGTAAGTCGCCATGGACCGCACCAACAAAACGTTTTACCTCCTGTTACAGCACCTTAAACGCAGCTTGCAGGATCTCGTCTGCCCCCAAAAACGCTCGAAACCGCTCAAACGTTGGCTGCGCGCCGCACTCGCCTGCCGCGAGCGAACACGTCAGGTAGAATTGACGGATAAGTGGGCGCATTGCGCGTCCCCGACAGACTTTCACCTTCTCGCATGAATACCGAACGCAACGACGCGCCAGCGGCATCCAATTTCATCCGCAACATCATTGACGAAGACAACCGCACCGGCAAGTGGGGCCAGCGCGTCGAAACGCGCTTTCCGCCCGAGCCGAACGGCTACCTGCACATCGGTCACGCCAAGAGCATCTGCCTGAACTTCGGCGTGGCGCGCAGCTACGGCGGCGTGTGCCATCTGCGCTTCGACGATACGAATCCGGAAAAGGAAAGCGTCGAGTACGTCGACTCGATCATCGACTCCGTGCGCTGGCTCGGTTTCGAGTGGGAAAAAGGCGGGAAGGAGCAGCTCTACTTCGCGAGCGACTATTACGACAAACTGTACGAATTCGCCGAACTGCTGATCGAACGCGGCAAGGCGTATGTGGACAGCCAGTCGGCCGAAGAAATGCGTGCGAACCGCGGTTCGGCGTCCGAAGTCGGCACGCCGTCGCGCTTCCGCGAGCGTTCGGCGCAGGAAAACCTCGACCTGTTCCGCCGCATGAAAGCCGGCGAGTTCAAGGAAGGCGAGCACGTGCTGCGCGCGAAGATCGACATGTCGTCGCCGAACTTCAACATGCGCGACCCGGTCATCTACCGGATCCGCTTCGCGCATCACTACCGCACTGGCGACACATGGTGCGTGTACCCGATGTACGACTACACGCACTGCATCTCGGACGCGTTGGAAAACATCACGCATTCGCTGTGCACGCTCGAATTCGAAGACCATCGTCCGCTGTACGACTGGATTCTGAACGAGCTGGCCGAAGCCGGAATTTTCACGCGCCCGCTGCCGCAACAAATCGAGTTCTCGCGGCTGAACCTCACCTACGCGATCACCAGCAAGCGCAAACTGCTGCAGCTCGTGACCGAAGGCCATGTCGAGGGCTGGGACGATCCGCGTATGCCGACCATCGTCGGTGTGCGCCGCCGCGGCTTCACGCCGGAGGCGATCCAGTTGTTCTGCGAGCGCATCGGTGTCACCAAGGTCGATTCCTGGATCGACATGAGCGTGTTCGAAGGCGCGCTGCGCGACGATCTGGACGACAAGGCGCCGCGCACTGCTGCCGTGCTCGATCCGGTCAGACTGATCATCGACAACTTCCCCGAAGGCGTGACTGAACCGTGCAATGCGCCGGTCCACCCGCATCATCCGGAAATGGGGGTTCGGGAGTTCCCGATCTCGCGCGAACTGTGGATCGAACGCGAGGACTACAGCGAAACGCCGCCGAAGGGCTACTTCCGCCTGTTCCCGGGCAACAAGGTGCGCCTGCGCTACGGCTATGTGATCGAATGCATCGGTGCGGACAAGGACGAGAACGGCAACATCGTCGCAGTCCACTGTAACTACTTCCCGGACAGCAAGTCGGGCACCGAAGGCGCGAACACCTACAAGGTCAAGGGCAACATTCACTGGGTCAGCGTGGCAACCGCGTGCCCGGCCGAAGTGCGCATCTACGACCGTCTGTTCAAGGAACCGCAACCGGACGCAGGCGGCCGCGACTTCCTCGAAGCGCTGAATCCGGATTCGAAGCGCGTGGTCAACGCCTACCTGGAACCGGGTGCGCGCAACGCGCTGCCGGAACAGCGTTATCAGTTCGAGCGCCACGGCTATTTCGTCGCCGACCGCGTCGATTCGAAACCGGGCAAGCCCGTGTTCAATCGCATCGTCAGCTTGCGCGACAGTTGGGGCAAGCCGGCGTAAGCTGGAGCCACTACAGCGCGAAGCGCATCGGACGTTGCTTATCTGGCGTCAAATACGGCGTGCATTTCGTGAGCGGGATGCACGCCGTTTCGTTGCATCATGTTCCATCGACAGTGACAGCGCGGCATACGTGCACGCAGTAGTCCGGGAGGCCCGATGAAAGTTGCAGCCCGTCGCGGGGTAAGTGCATGGGACACAGCACCAGGCGCGGGTCATACGCGTACCGTTCCTGTTACTCGCCTAACCCGCGCCGCACGCGCCGCGCATAGCTTGCGCTGCGCACTCTTGGCGCTGGTCGCGTTCGGCACGGCATCGCTCGCCTGCCCCGCTCACGCGGACGAACTCACCGGCACGCTGAAGAAAATTCACGACGACGGCGTGGTCGTACTCGGCGTGCGCGAAGCGTCGATTCCCTTCTCGTACTTCGACGGCAAGGGCACGGTCGGCTACTCGCAGACCATCGCGCTGCAGATCGTCGACGAAATCAAGAAAACGCTCGGCCTGCCGCAACTGAAAGTGCACGAAATCACCGTGACCTCGTCGAACCGCACGCCGATGTTGCTGAACAACCAGATCGATCTGGAATGCGGTTCGACCACGCATACGGTGGAACGCGAAAACGTGGCCGCGTTCTCGAACAGCTTCTTCCAGTATGCGGTGCGCATGATCGCGCGCAAGAGCAGCGGCATTACGGATTTTCCCGACCTGGCCAGCAAGACGGTTGTGACGACCGCCGGCACCTCCGATGAGCGCCTGCTGCGCCGCCTGAACACCGAGAAGCATCTGAACATGCGCATCACGAGCGCGCGCGACCATGCGGAAGCATTCACCGCGGTCAAGGATGACCGGGCCGTGGCCTTCGTGATGGACGAGCCGATCGTGTACGGTTTCAAATCGACCGACCCGCACCCCGAAGACTTCGTGGTAACGGGCACGCCGCTCGGCTATGAGGTCTACGCCTGTATGTTCCGCAAGGGCGACGAGCCGCTGCGCACGCTCGTGAACGGGGTGATCGCACGCGGCCAGATTGCCGGCGACGCCGAGCGTCTATACAACCAGTGGTTCACCCAGCCGATTCCGCCGCACGGCATCAATCTGAATTTTCCGTTGTCGGAACAGAACCGCACGCTATTCGCGCATCCAAACGACCGCGCGCTCGACTGAGCGCGTCGGCCGTGCGGGTGGCGGGTGCTGCCAGCGCGACAGTCCAAACAATCCATTCACCGCTACAGCGTTCGATGCAGTTCCGCGAGTGAAAGCGTGGTCTGAAAAAGCCGTGTGAGACTGCGGCTCGCATACCGCTCGACTTCGTCCGGTGTGGTCCAGCGATATGCGTCCATTTCGGGGATCAGCGTGCCGTCGGAGCGACGCGGAAACAGCGACGTGCAGGTGCACGAAGACAGATCAAGTTCGTCGACCGTCGCACGCGCGGCGAACAGATGCAGATCCTTGTCGCGCCGGTAGACGAACAGTCCAAGATCATTCAAACGCCCGGGTTCGATCACGATACCGGTCTCCTCGACCATCTCGCGCAACGCCGTGACGTGTGCCGCCTCGCCCTCTTCGCCATGCCCTTTTGGAACGTCCCAGTGCGACGTTTCGGTGGCGTGCGCGAGCAGCACCCGGCCGTCCGGGTCGAGGAACACGACGCCGCACGAGACGACCCGCGCGCTCATCGACGCAACGCGCCGCAAGGACGCACGACTTCAGGCTGCGCCGGCGGCAAGCCGGCGCGCGCCATCATACGGGCCCGCACGCTCAGTGCTTTTTCTGCAATTGCCAGTTGCCGCTGCCCTGTTTGCAGAACTGCGGACGCAGGTTCATCGACTGCCCTTTCGCATTCAGCACGACGCCGACGTCGCGGCAGGTGCGCTCGCCATCCTTCGCGGTGCTGGCGATGCTGATCGTCGCGTCGATCTTTACGCTGTTGCCGGTGCCTTCGTTGACCCAGCTCACGCTTTCGCCGTCCTGCTTGTCGTTCAAGGCAGTGAACACGGCGCTCTTGATCGAGTCGACGTCGCGTTGCTTCATGTAGCTGATCGGCGTGTCATTCAGAAAACCGAGGTTCGCCGCTTGCGCGCCGATGGCGCCGCCAAGCAGCAGGCCACCGACGGTCAGGTGAAACAGGGCACGGGGTCGCATCGACATGAAGGGTTCTCCTCGAAGAGTGGTTCGGCGGTCTCGAGCGCGCTCACGGCAGCTCGTGATCTGGACCCCAAAAGCATAGCATGTCGCCCTCGAAGTGGCCGCCCGGATGCGGCCTTGCAACGGCCCGCGGCAGCGTGTAGCGCCAGCTCCCTGCTATGGGGAACGAACTGGTGCGACGACCGCTCAGACTTTTTAGGACGCGTCTCATATCTTCTTATGAAACGTCTTCTTAAGATAGCTCTATTGCGCTGCAGCGCCGATCAAGCTTTCAACGCCGCCTTATGGACATCTCGTTTGCTCTCGAAACCTTCACGGTCGCGCTCGCGCTCTTTTGCGTCGCGCTGGTGCCGTTCGCCATCGGCCGCGATCCCGGTCTTGCGCGGCGCATCGTGCAAATGGACAGCCTCCCTCGCGCACGCTGGCCGAATCTGCTGACACGCGTCGGCATTGCCTGCCTCCTCGTGTCGTTCGCGCTTCTGCTAGTCGGCTGCTATTACATTATTGCCGGCGCAGGCCACTGATCACGCCAGCGGCGGCACATGCCGCCCCAACCTCCCGCGCGCCCGTCACTCGCCGATCAATTCGCGGCTGCTTTATTTCCAGCCTTACCTCCCTCCTTATACCCATCCGTGAGCGTATTCAAAAACGCCACCACGTCCTTGATTTCAGCCTCGTCGAGCACCGGCTTGTCACCCGGCTTGCGATCGAACGGCGGATCGGTATTCAGATTGGCCCAGAAACGCTGGGGCAAATCGTCGAACTTCCGCACCTTGCCCTTCGATACCGGATAGAACTTTTCCGGGTTCGTGTCGCGTTGCGCATAAAAACGCACTGCCTGATCCAGCGAATGATAGATGCCGTTGTGGAAGAAACTCTTCTTCAACGCGACGTTGCGCAGCGTCGGCGTGCGGAAGATGCCGCAAAACTCGGCGCGGCCCTTCAGGTCGGTACGCTCCGGCCCGCATGCGCCGAGGTCGAAGAACTGCGGATCGCGATTCATCGGCAGCGCGCGGTTGCGCGGCACGCCGATCGCAATCAGACCGAAGTCGCTGAACTGCGGCGGCGCCCCGTCCATGGTGCGCTGGCTGATGTGGCAGCTCGCGCAATTGCCCTTCCTTTCGTCGTTGAAGACTTCCAGCCCGTGTAGTTCGGCCTTGGTCAATTGCGCTTTGCCCGCCAGATACGCGTCGTATTTGCTGGTGTAGGGATAGAAAATCTCGGGCGCCTGCTCGAAGGTTTCCAGCGCCTGCAGCACGGCGTTGAAGGTGGCGTCGTCGCTATCGAAAATATGCTCGCCGAATGCCGCGCGGAACGCCTCCGCATACGGCGCGGCTTTCACCGCCGCCGTGACCTTCGCCGGTGTGCTGCCCATTTCGAACGACGACAGCAGCGGAATACGCGCCTGGTCCGAGCCGCGGTCGACCCTGCCGTCCCACGTCAAGCCGCCGGTCGGCCCGGCATCCACGCTTTCGTCGCCTTCGTCGTCCGACTCGTGATAGTGCTCGGCGAACGCCGGCACCGATTGCAGGTACTTGAGCGTCGGTGCGGCGCGCATGCCGGTGCGGTGCATGTCGTTGCCGCCCAGTTGTACCGACATCGAATTCGCCGGCGAAAAGCCGTGATCGGGGCTGTGGCACGACGCGCACGCCAGCTTGCCCGAGCCGGATAGCGACGCGTCGAAGAACAGTTGCTTGCCGAGGGCCGTCGTCTGCCGCACGGATTCGTAGACCTGCGCGCGGGTCTGACCGGCCTCATGTGACGCCACCTTGACGGTAGAGGCCGCTGTAGACGTAGACGTGGCCGCTGGCGACGCACTCGCCTGCGTTCCGACGCCCGCATTGGCGTTGGCGTTCGTATCCGCCCTGGCGCTCACTTGCGCGTTACCGCTCCCGTCGGCCTTGGCGCCCGCTGTCTGCGAGCCTGCGTCGCACGCAGCCAGCGTCACGGTCATGGCCGCGAGCACCATCGCCAGCACCGGACCAATGCCAGCCGGCCCCACGCGCCGCCGCGCCTGCGGCCGAACCGTCGTTTTCCGAATCCCCGCGAGACCAAGCCGCATATGAATGATGTGAGTTTGCGATATTGAAGTCCGCGAGCGTATTTCATCGACATGTCGTTTAAATGACATACAGCCGACGAAAATATCGAAACCCAAGCAATTCGTAATTAGTTACATGTTTCTGTCAAATTCCTTGTTCAAACTTTCGCTCGCGGCCATCCGTGCAAGCAATGCACGCGGCCCGTCCCCAACGCGAGAGAGAGAACACATACCAAATGAACAAGAAACTGATCTGCGCGGCGCCTATCGCGATCGCGGCAGCGTTGAGTCTGTATGCGTGCGGCGGCGACAATGTCACCGCGCCACCGGACATCACGTCGATCAAGACGGTCGTGGTGATCTACGCGGAGAATCGCAGCTTCGACAATCTGTACGGTAACTTCCCCGGCGCCAACGGTCTGCAGAACGTGACGGCGGCGAGCGCCACACAGTTGGACCGCAACGGCACGACACTCGCGACGCTGCCGCAAGTGTGGAACGGTCTGACGCAAACCGGCGTGACGCCGGTGGTGACGCAAGCGATGACGGCCAACCTGCCGAACAGTCCGTTCGCCATCGACGACCCGAATGGTTTCAACACGCCGATCACGGCCACGACGCGCGATCTGTATCACCGCTTCTATGAAAACCAGATGCAGATCAATGGCGGCAAGAACGACAAGTTCGCCGCATGGGCGGATTCCGGCGGCCTCGTCATGGGTCACTACACGCTCAACGCCGACAAGCTGCCGTTGTGGAAGGTTGCCCAGCAATATACGCTGGCCGACAACTTCTTCATGGGCGCGTTCGGCGGCTCGTTCCTGAATCACCAGTGGCTGGTTTGCGCGTGCACGCCGACCTATCCGAATGCGGACAAGAGCCCGGCAGCCACCTCGATCTCGTCGGTCGAAAGCGACGGCGTCACGCTGAAGGTCGCGACCAATTCGCCGGCTTCGGCGCTGAGCGGCCCGCCGAAATACGTGCTCTCGGGCAACCTGACGCCCGACTTCTATGCGATCAACACGATGCAGCCGCCGTATCAGCCGAGCGGCAACAAGGCGGCCTCGGGCGGCGACACCAACCTGGCCGACCCGACCGCGGCCACCACGTTGCCGGCACAAACGCAGCAGCACATTGGCGATCTGCTGAACAACGCGAAGGTGTCGTGGGCGTGGTACGGCGGCGCGTGGGGTGCGGCGGTATCGGCTGCGCAAACCGGCACGGCGAATGTGATCTACGGCGCGAACCTGACGGCGCCGAACTTCCAGCCGCATCACCAGCCGTTCAACTACTTCGCCGATCTCGCACCAGGCTCAGCGAGCCGCTCGCAGCATTTGCTCGACGGCGGTCTGGCAGGCTCTGAGTTCATCAAGGCGATCGACGCCGGCACGCTGCCGCAAGTGTCGTTCTACAAACCGCAGGGCAACCTGAATGAGCACGCGGGTTACACCGACGTCGCCTCGGGCGACCAGCACATCGCCGACGTGATCTCGCATCTGCAGAAAAGCCCGCAGTGGAATAACATGCTGGTGGTCGTGACCTACGACGAAAACGGCGGCTTCTGGGACCACGTCGCGCCGCCGAAGGCCGATCGCTGGGGTCCGGGCACGCGGATTCCGGCGCTGATCATTTCGCCGTACGCGAAGAAGGGTTTCGTCGATCACACGCAGTACGACACGACGTCGATTCTGCGTTTCATCACGCGCCGTTACTCGCTGCCGACGCTGCCGGGCATCTCGGCGCGTGATGCCGCGCTGGTCAGCAACGGTAGCAAGCCGATGGGCGATCTGACGGCCGCGCTGAACATCAGGCAGTAATCCGCTTGCAACAGTCCGCCTGACGGTGGGATCTTGACGGGGCAGCTTCGGCTGCCCTTTTTTGTTTTCTTCGCGCGGATAACCCCACGACGCGCGCGACTCGTTATCGACGCAAACGGCGACACAACGCATTTGCACGACCGGCGTATGCTTCGACGCAGGACGCGATCATTCCCGCCGACGGCGGCTCGAAACCCATAGCAACGAGTTGCAGGCTTGCCCACCTATTCAGGAGCTCGACAGCATGACTGAAAAAATCATCAAGGTACCCGGTCCCGATCATCCGATCACCATCGCGCCGGATAAAGCCCACGTGGTGGTGACGGTCGCCGGCCGCGTGATCGCGGACACGCGCAATGCGCTGGTGCTACGCGAGGCGGCGTATCCGCCGGTGTATTACATTCCACGCAATGACGTCGAGATGACGCTGCTGGAACGTACCGATCACACGACTTATTGCCCATATAAAGGCGATTGCGCTTACTACAGCATTCCGCTTGGTGGCGAGCGTGCAGTGAATGCGGTCTGGACCTACGAATCGCCCTACGCGCCCGTGAAAGAGATTGCTCAGCATCTGGCGTTCTATCCGAACCGCGTCGATTCCATCGACGTGCAACCGGCAGAGTAAACGGCCACGCGCGCATCGCAGCGATGAGGCTTCGATGCGCGGCGCCAGGCTTTTGAAGTACGGCAGGAGGGACTCGAACCCCCCACCCTCGGCTTAGAAGGCCGAACAAGTCCGTATGTATTGACGTAGATCCAAATTCATTAAACCCGCCATCACCAGCAATTACGGGCGTTCCAGCCCAATGCCTGCTGTCCCCATGTTGACCGAAATTGATTAACTACCCGCATAATTTCCCTACACAGCGCCTACATGGCGCTCTATGTAGGAAATAGCAATGGAAAAAGAAAACCTCACACCTGAGCGTGTGACCGCCTATGAGTGCTGGCCGGGACGGCAGCAGACCATCTTTTGGGACAAGAAACAGCCAGGTCTGGGGCTTCGCGTAACGGCTTCCGGGAGCAAGGCTTACGTTTTTGAAGGTCGTTTGTTCGGCAAGACCGTGCGCTTAACACTTGGCGCTCCTGACGCGTGGCCACTCGAGCGGTACGTCATGACCGACCACGCCACCGGAGAGAAGATAGAGCGATTAGGCGCACGGCAGGAGGCGGCACGGCTTAAGGCTCTAATGGATAGAAACATAGATCCACGCGAGGAAAAGGCCGAGCGGCAAGCCGCTCACGAAGCCCGCAAGCTCGAGTCGCAACGCCAAGACGCGACCGTAGGTTCCGCATGGCAAGCGTATCTTGACGCGAACCGGTCCAAATGGAGCGAACGCCACTACACGGATCACGAAAATCTGGCCCAAGCTGGAGGCGTGGAGAAGCGCCGGGGGGCAGGCGTGACGAAAGCAGGCCCTCTGGCTGCACTTATGCCACTAAAGTTATCGAGCCTGAATGTGGAAACAACAGTGTCATGGCTGGAGACCGAGGCCCAAAGCCGCCCGACAAATGCCGAACAGGCTTACCGCAAATTGCGGGCTTTCATTCGCTGGAGTAACGACCGGCCTGAGTACTCCGGCATCATCGCGCCAAACATCTATAGCGCGCGCTCTGTTCGTGCCGCCGTACCTCGCACTAAAGCAAAGGACGACTGTCTACAGCGCGAGCAGTTGTCCGTTTGGTTTGGTGCCGTACGTGGCATCGCCAATCCGGTCATCAGTGCCTACCTGCAAGGTCTTTTGATCACAGGTGCTCGTCGGGAGGAGCTCGCAGCACTGCGATGGGTCGATGTGGATTTCCGCTGGCGCAGTTTGACCATGAACGACAAAATTGAGGGTACCGGCGGCAGAACCATTCCACTGCCCCCGTATTTGGCGAGTCTATTGTTGAATCTGAAGCGACTGAACGAGATTCCTCCCAACAAGCGGCAGGCCACGCGTCTCGCAAAGAATGGTGAGCAGTGGGCGCCGTCCGAGTGGGTATTCGCCAGTAAAACTGCATCTGATGGGAAGATTGCTGAACCGCGGCATGCACACAATCACGCGTTAGCCCCAACGGGTTTGCCACACATCTCATTGCACGGCTTACGCCGATCGTTCGGCACTCTGTCGGAGTGGGTGGAGGTCCCGGTCGGCGTTGTCGCACAAATCCAAGGGCATAAGCCGTCGGCGATCGCCGAAAAACATTACCGCCGACGTCCCCTCGACCTGCTGCGCATGTGGCACGACAAGATTGAAGCCTGGATGCTTGAACAGACGAAGATCAATTTCGGGCCCTGAAGTTTGCGCGAGCCGTCCGCCTGTTCACGCACGACCGACTCCTGCATATAAGCGAGATCTGCTTGAGCGATACCAGTCGCCCGCCGAACTTGCGGCAACCAGCGAGAAGACCCCGGCCAACCGACTCACCAAACTCGCCCTGCGCGTGGGCAAGAGAGCCTTGCGGCCGAGATCGTTCAAGCGCTCAGCGAACAGGCTGTGGTCGTACCCGGTGCATTCTCCTATCCTGCGGTCTTCAGTACATCAAGCGCCACAAGCCGGTCAAACGCCGGCCAGTCTGGTCGTACGCGCGCAAGCAGAGATGTATGCTCTTGGCTGCGACGTTCAGTAGACCGCTTTCGCGTATCGCACCAGTGGCCCAGCCAGATCTGGCTCGCTATCGCATCCCATTCATGCCCTACGGCGCACCGGAATCGGTATTTCTCCACCGAACCCAGATACTCACCGGACAGACATTGACCAGCATGCGCCCGCGCTGCCTCCTGAAGGCGCGCCAGCCCATCCTTGTCAAAGGTCGCTGCACCTGCAGCCATGCACGCACAGATCTTGCACCATGATCCGCGCATGACTTCGCTGCCCTGCGCTTCCCAGCGGTGCCCTTTGGCGCACTCGAACGGGTAACGCTGACGGCCATCTATGTACTCAATTGCGTCGCACCTGCCTCCTTGGGTCCTTGCCGCAGCCCATAGCCGGGCAAGCCCATCTGACAGACGATTGCGCCGCGCCGACGCCTCGTGTGCACACGCTGGGCACCAGTTGCCCTCGCTGATCTTACGGCCCTGTGCCTCCCACTCGTGACCCGCAGCACAACGCAGCCGGTAGCGTTCGAGCAGGCCTGTGAACGTGCCTTCGACCAGTTCGCCTCCTCGATCTACGACTGTTGCCAGCCAACGGTCACGCAGCGCGTCACGCTGGCACTCGGTGCACTCAAGCTCCCGATACAGCATCTGCGTAGGACGGCGTTCGAAGCGGTGACCGTGCGCACACTCGAAGCCATATCGGGTATGGTAGCCGACCCAGACGTCGGCCAGACACTGCCAGCCGAGTTCGCCCGCACGTCGTTTCAGCGTGCCGAGCGGCCCGCCGTCCGTTGGCTCCGGCCCAATGCAGAGGCCGCCGGCGCCATCATCGCTCTCCCGACGTTGAGCCGCCAGCGCCGAAACCGTTGCCTTTTTCATCGTCCCTTTGCCATCGATTACCCCTCCGCTGTTAATTTCCATACCCTCACGTCCACGGCGGGCTCTACCGATCCCCTGCATGTCCCGCACACTTCGGGAACGCGTTCCTGAAATGATGTCTTCAAGTCTGTTGTCCGGCCCGGGCACCGGTTGCACGCGTGCCGAAATTGTCGGCCGAGGCTACGATTGTCCACGGCTTCGAGCGCTTCACGTTGACGATGACATCGCTCTCGTCAGGCACATCGCTCGGCTCAAACTGCATGTCAACGTCCTGGCTCCCTACGCGCTCCATCTGTTCGGAATCTTGTTCGAGATCGCGCAGATTCCGCAGATCATCTTCTCGCACCGGAAAGCACAGACTTCGGCAAGTGCGCGCCTGCGTTCGACGCAGTGTGCGCCCGCTGACGGACGACCGTTTATTCGGCCTTCGCGGAACTCGCCGGATCGGTTTGAGCGGTCGGCGCGGAAGCCTCTTTCGGCGGCGCCTCTTCCTTGATCTCATAGGACGGGTCGCGCACCCAGCGGCTCAGGTCCTTGTTGATCACAATGGTCGTGCGATCCAGAATCGAACAGCTTCCTTTGAACGCACCCCAAACGCCGCCAACCGACCAGCGATTTATCTTGGTGTGACGGATGACCTTGCCGTCTTCAATCAGACCTGCACTCACGGTCGTAGCCTTGGGTCCGCTCCATGCGCCGCCGCAGACGCCCAGTACGTGGCTGATCTGCAATCGGAGAATCTTTGCATCGCCCACGTGCGTTCCTGCGGGTGCAACTGTCGGTTGTACAGATCGAGACACAGCGACTAGAAGAACCTTTTGATCGCCATTGCCCCCAAGATTCCGCATACCAGAGCAACACAAATCCAATAGATGGTGCGCTCCTTTCGGGTCATTTTCTCCCATTGCTCTGGCGTTGGCCCTCCGCCTGCAGCCATAGATACCTCCTTTATTTCAGTGGACCCGTTACCTGCGTAGAGTGCCCCCAAGGCTGCACACCATAAGTGAGCGGGCCCGGTGCACCGACACCCAATTCAATCCCAGTCGCCCCTCCGTATGAATGGGTAATTGCACCACTAACATTAACCTTAAAAGGTGTTGGGATGGAAATGAACGTTTGATTGCCGTCTCCCAATAGGAAACTACTCGTCGCCTTGGCACTGTCAGCACCAAATATCCATCCAAATGTAACACTTAGGCCAGGTTTCCATGAAATCGCAGATGGATTTGTCTGGGCCACTCCCCCTGATAGATAGGTGGAACCATCGTAGAAATTGATAGCACCGCTCGCAACGCCCGATAGCGCTCCTGTATTCAAAGTCCCATAGTCCGGCGCAAGACCACGATAACTGGTGCCCAATCCTGCCGAGTAGTCTCCTGTGTTCCAGTTCGGCGAGAACGGTCCGTTTGGATCGACGCTCGGGGCAGTCGCCTGCGTCGCAGACGGCGGATTCCAGCTATAGGGCGAGTTCGTGCCGCCGGTGTTCTGCTGAATCAGGTTTTGCAGCGCTTGCGAAGGCGTCGCGAGCATCGACGGATCCTGCACCAGATAGTTACCCGAACTGTCGCTTACCGTCTTCATGCCGGTCGTGTCGTAGACCGCGCTGGCCGGGGTGTTCGCGTTCAACGGCACCACGACGCCCGTCGCGGCAATCTCTCCGTACTGGCTGTTGTTGGCCGCGCGCATCGCGTTCTCGATCTGGTCCGCTGTGATCGGCGATCCGTCCGGGTTCGTGATGCCTTGCGCTGCTGCATTCGCCGCTATCTGCTGGGCTGCGGTCTTTTCCTGCGGATGCAACTGCCGGTTGTAGAGATCCGCACTCAGCGCCCCATTCGCCCCGCTCATCGCGCCCGCCGAGCCGCCGAGTACGCCCCCAGCCGCAGCCCCGGCCAGCCCAGACGCTAAATTGGACAGCAGCGTGCCTCCAAGGGTGTCGCCCGTCGCAGCACTGGCGGCGGTGCCCGCGATGTCCCCAGCAACTGTTCCACCTAAGGCTCCAGCGACATTACCACCTCCCATACCAGCCCCAACGCCCGCAACCACCGCATGCGACGCGATTCGCGCCGCCCCATCGTCGCCCAATAGCGGAAGTGCAATCGCAGAGGGTTTAGCGAAGTTGAGTCCAGCGGGAAACGGAAAGCCGTGCCGTTGATGCACAGACGACATACCGTTCAGTCGGACTGTTGGTCGTGGCTGGCCCCAGATCTATGCGCCCGAGTCCGGCACATAGATCTGGGACAGGATCTCTGCGACCAGTTCAATGGTTCAAACCAGGACGCACCGAATGCCAACGTCGCCCAGGCGCTCACGGCCGACGGCCTTCCCGATCCGGCCAACCATTCCGTCGAGCACGCGAGGATCTACAGGTACACGGCGAACGACATCATGAAGTACGCCTACATCACCGTCAACAGCACGACCACTCCCGGCGCGACCGACGACCCACTAACGTTCGACGCCGATACCAAGTACGTGGCGATCGGGCTGTCGCAATAACCATTCTGTTGCCTGTGCCGCGTCCCCAGACGGGCGGCGGCGTATTTCTTCGCACCGCTGTGCTTTTTGCTCTTCGTGATGCGGGCATGCGACTTTTTTATTACTGATCACGATGGCATGTGGGTGACGTGGCGTTGTGATTCGCCGCCGGCAAGACAGTGCCCCGTCAGCACGCCCGCGCCAGCGTGGCGGCCCTGCCTACGGCTGACGTTACAGGTCAGCAGAGGTTTTCTCAATAGCCCTGCTGTTCACGACAACGGTGCACTAATTTCGACGCGCCTCATGAAATCGTAGGGGTCAACGTAATCGGCTAGAGGGGCGATCGGCAACCACTCTTGAGGAATCCACGGCGTGTCGACATTAACCTGAAATCCGTGGCGCCAAGCAATTTTTGCGTAAATCACGGCATGCGTAGCGATGAGCTTTTCCGTAAAGCCAAAAGCTTGCTCGACGTTCCGAACCTTGGAGACCTTGGGTGACGTGAGCTCTTGAAGAACTGCTTCCATGCCCGGTACATCCTTTCGGGCCAAGGCCAGATAGAACCGGTGGTCAATCTCGTATTTCTTCATTTTTGACGGCGAATGGCCAATGATTCGAAGACAGCGATCTTCCAATGCACGCCACTCCCCACGAACCGCCAACAAAGCCTGATACCCGTGAAATTCCGGCGTTGCTGGGTCATTGGCGCGCGCAATATCGAACGGACGGTCGTTATGAGCAAACCATTGGATCAGTCCTTCATGATCGGACAACAGGGGCATCAGCAGCAAATATGCTGGATACCAAGTTTTCGGATCCATCTGAAACAGAATTCTTTCCAACTTGGCGCTTACATAGCTCCATTCCTTGAAATTCGCCAGATCGTTATGTCTGAACCACGAAATAAGCGCAGTCGCGGTCGCGTGGTTGCGCAAACTGCGCAAGCAACCGGACCGACTACCTTTATTATTCTCGATCATTGCTACAAGGTTAGATTGCTCTTTATCCAAGAATTCGTGATGCTTGGAGACATGATCCAGTCCTTGCTGCGCAGTCGCCGTGTACTCTGTCGATTTCATGTCGCTACAAACCTTAATGTCATTGCACTTTCACTGGAACGGCGATCACCTGCCCGGTCATCTTGTCGACCCCGGCTACGGCCGTCCTCAAAGTTCCATTATTTTGCGCTCTAAATACTGCTTGGTATGCCGGTGAAGAAGGATCCAACTTATTCAAAACAGCGTCAACCCAAGCGTCAGACAATTGCATATTTCCACCAGCAGCCTTTGGCGAGAGTGCAAATGTGCCATTTGTTATCTGCTTACTGTCGATAAGCAACGTCACGTTTCCAGACGAATCCACGAAAACATGATCGAAGCCGTTGTTTCCGCCGTACTTTCCACCAGACAAGATTGTATAACCTTCGTCCTTGCCGATCGAGTTGATCAGGTTTTCGGTTAGTTGGCCGCTTGGATCGCCATCCTGAATAATTGTCTGCACCAAGGTCTGCTGCTCAGGGGTAGACGCGCTCAGGACGCAGCTGCTCTGACATACCTTTGTCGCATTGACAAAGCCGGACGCCGTAGGCGTGACCGGCGTTGCACCGTCTAAAGTCGCAAGCCCCTTGCCCACATTAGTGCCACCAGCAACCCCTGCGCCAAAGACTGCATCAAGCACGCCCGAGACAATCTTTCCAGCCGCCCATCCGAGAGCTGCGTTCTCGAGAGGATATGTCGGAGTCACTGCCCCATTCGACGTTGCTGCCCGCTGGATGAGGTCATCGGCAAACGCCGCCACTTGCCCATTCGTCGGCCCGTTAGGTGCGATGTAGTACTGCGGACCGATGCCGGCGGTCGCGGGCGTTTGACCCTGCGCCAACCCCTGCGTGGTGCCTCCGGGCGTGCCAAACAGCGACGAATCGTTGGATTGAGCATTGGTGGACTGGAACGTTTTCACCGTGCTGCCGTCTGCGACGATGGGGCCGTTGGTGCCAACAATCGTGTATCCCGACATCTGCTGGATCGCATCCTGTGCGATTCCCAGATTTGTCATAAACGTGTTGTACGCTTGGGTGTTACCCGACGCTTTAGCAGCTTGCGCCAGTTGCGCCTCGTACTGACCAAGCTGCTGTGCCGCCTGGGCATCGACCTGCGCGCCGGCCGCCAGCGTCAGCATGTTGGTCCAGTAGTCGTTCAGCGTTTGCTGGTCTGCTGGTGTCTTGCCGGACGTCGCGATCGTACTCGCGACCTTGGCGATCATGTCGCGTTCCTGCGGATGCAGTTGCCGGTTGTACAGATCGGCATTCAGCGCCCCACTTGCGCCGCTCATCGCACCGGCTGAACCGCCCAATGCCCCGCCCATCGCAGCGCCTGCTATCCCTGCCGCGACGTTCGACAGCAACTTGCCTCCAACCGTATCGCCCAGCGCATTGCTAGCGGCAGTTCCAGCAATGTCGCCTCCCACCGTTCCAGCAACCGCGCCGGCTACATTGCCGCCACCCATTGCTGCACCAAGACCCGACACGACCGCGTGTGACGCAATGCGAGCCGTCCCATTCTCACCCCACAATGCTTCCTGCTGCTGCGCCGCCGTGATATCGGCCTGCGCCTGTGCCATACCAGTCTCATCGCCGTTCTTTTCTGCATTTGCGTAGGCCAGCCGCGCCGCCGTTTCCTTTGCAGCAGCCTTGTTCTCCAACGCATTCGCGACGTCCCCCACTACCTGCATCCCGACCTGGCCCGTCATCTGCTGGATCGCCATGTCGTTCTGCACGGTCTGTGCGTTGAACGTGTTCTGCACCGAGCCGTTGGCATTCGCCGTATCCCGGCTCAGGCCCGCGGTGCTGTCCTGCCCCGTGCCCGCATCTCCCCGTACCGTAATCGTTCCCGCACTCACGGCCGCATACGTCGTGCCGGACGCGCTGTTGCTTGTCCCGCCTGCCGAGAACCCACTCGGTCCAAACCCCTGCGAATTCTGCGGCCCAGCGGTACTGCTCGCGGCCTGCTTCACCGGTGTGTTCAGATTCACGCCGGCCGGTGTGCTCTGCCCGAAACTGCCGCTCATCCCAAAGCCCATCGACTCTCCCGAGTAGCTCGCGGTGTTTTGCAGGTTCGTGTAACCAAGTGTCTGCGTCGAGAGACTGTTCTTGTCCGCGCTCGCGGTACTTGCAACCACCCCGCCGTCCAGCTGCGTGTGATTGCCGACGCTGATGTTGTAGCCGCCGTTGCCTGCATAGATGCCGCTCTGCTGGTTGACCGACTGGTAATTGTCCTTGATGGTCTGATCACTTGTATTCGCCGAGCCGCTGACGGTCGTGCCGTAACAGATTGGCGGCACGCAGATGCTCGCCTGGAAGCCCGCGCTCGCCTGCCTGCTGTCGTACGTGTTCGTATCCTGCTGGCTCGCGATATTCAGATCTCGGCCGACGTTCGCATCGACCGTATTGCCCGCCACTTCCGCACCACGCAGGTTCGTGTCGCGCCCGCTCGTCAGCGTCACCGTATCAGTGCCACTGATCTGTGTATCGCGATTGGTTACGCCGTTACCGTTGGCGTGCCCATTCGCAGAGCTGGCTGCAAGTTCAATAGTAAAGCCGTTCTGTTGTCCGCCCAGCCCAAGGCCAACGCCAATACTGCCTCCACTGCTGCTGTTGCTGCTCGACTGCTGGGTCGTATCTTTCGCGCTTTGCAGATTGATGTCGCGCGCAGCGTTCAACACGACATCTTGCCCGGAAATCTGCGTGCCACGCGCGTTGATGTCGCCATCCGTCGCGAGCCCGTTTGCATCCTTCGTGCCACTTCCCGTCGCGATCACATTGACAGTGCCGCCCGAATGCAGCGTGCTGCCGTCGTTTGCCAGCTCGCTGCTTTGCGATTCGCTGTGACTCGAACCACCTCCGATACTCACGGTTGCCTTGACCAGCGGCTGGCCAGTCGGCCCAGTCGAACTCGCCACCTGATATACGTTATAGGCCGCGAGCCCCGCCTGTGCCGTGTCGAGCGCAGCCAGGCGCGAATCCCCGGCGTGGCTCGCATTGTTCATGCTCTGGTTGATCGTCGCGATCGCATTGCCGACCGCTCCGCCCAGCGCGAGGCTCACGCCGAACTGGCTCGAACTCTGACTTGCGCTGCTTTGTGTCGCATCTGTACCCGGATCGAGATTCACGTTCTTGCCGATCAGCGTCAGATCCTTGCCCGCGCTCAGATCGGCACCGGCCACCGTCACATCCTGATTCGCGTCCAGCGTCACATCTCCCTTGCCGCTCACGATCTGGCTGCGCATCGTGCTCTGTGTCTGCGCGGCCGTGTCCTGCACCGAATGGTTGTTCGACACGCCGACGGTGAAGCCCGTGGCCGTGCCGTTGCTACCCAGACTGCCGATCTGATGACCGCTCGAATCCTGATGGTTCGCGCTCGTATCCAGGCCGGCCAGCACATTGATTGCGCCCTGCTTCGCCACCAGATCGACACCCTGCGTTCCGCTGATGCCCGAACCGATCACGTTGATGTCGCCAGTATTGCTCTTCACCACCACGCTGTTGCCGGACACCGTCGTCGCGGCCTGAGTAGCCTGCGCCTGCGTTCCGTTCGAACTGCTGCGGCTCGCGTTGTATGGCGAAGGGCTCGTGCCGCCGCTATTTGCCGTACCACTGATCCAGCGCGCCATATCGCCCAGACCCGGCGACGCCAGTGAGATTCCCATGCTGGAACTGCTCGACTGCGTGCTCTGCAGCAACTGATCGGTCGATGCCTGCAGCGTGACGTTGCGATTCGCCGCCAGCGAGGCTGTGCCGCCTGCGCTGATCGTTGAGCCGATGACCGAAAGATCACCGTCGATCGGCTGGCCGTTCGCATCCTTCACTGCGCCGCCCGTGGCGGTCAACGACACATTGCCGCCGCCGCGAATCGTGCTGCCCGCATTGGTCAGACTCGATATGTCGGTCGTGCTAGAACTATGGCTACTGCCGTACGATACGGAAATCGACGGTGTGTTGGCCGCACTCGCGCCGATCCCGTTCAGGACGTTTTGCGCACGCTGGAAGCCATTGCCGGATGACGCGTTCGCTTTCAGGTCGCGAGCCGCTTCCAGCGGCGTTCCGGTCACGGCGACCGTCACACCGCTCGAACGCGCCTCCTGCTGATCGTGCGACTGAGCGCTGTCTTGCGCCGGATCGATCGTGACGTTCTGGCCGGCGATGCTGATGTTGCCTGTTGCGCCCGTGACATCACCCTTCGCCTGCCCGGCGATGACGTCGCTGCCGCCAATATGAACGTCCTTGCCCGCAGAGATCGACACGTTCCCCTGCACAGCACCGACGGTACTACGCGACTGGCTCTGCGTAACGGAATTCGCATCGTACTGATCCTTCTGCTCGCTCGAGCCGACGCTGAAACCGATGCCGCCGCTTCCCGACAGTCCCGAGTGCTTGACATCGTGAAACTCGGAATCCTGATAGGTGTCGGTTGCGGCAAGGATGTTCACGCTACCCTTTGCCGCAAGCGCGACGCTGTTCGTGCCGACGATACTGCTGCCGGTCACGTTGATGTCCTTGCCGCTCACGACCGACACGCCATCGGCCGAGATCGTGCTGCCGTCGGCATACGTCGCGCTCTGGGCGACGTGATTGACAGCGCTCGTATGGCTCGCGACGCCACTGTGGCTGTCGGTCTCGTCGATGTTCGAGACGTGCGTCTCTGTCGTGGCGCCGACATTCACGCTCCCCGCCGCCATCAGCAACGCGTTGCCCTTGTCGAGCGAGACCGTGCTGCCCACGACGTTGATGTCCTTGCCCGACACGATCGCAAGACTGTCGCCGCTCTTGAGCGTCGTGCCTGTCACTGCGTCGTCAGACATGTGCAGCGTCTCCGCGTAGCTGCCATGATGATCACTACCGGAGCTGTTGCTGTCCACGGTCGACGTCGCGGTCGCCGCCTGCAGCGTGACGTTGCCACCGGCCACGACAGCCCCTCCACCGCCCAGGTTGATGTTCGCCCCGGTTGCCGTCAGATCTCCGCCCACAGCGATCAAGGACGCACCCCCGACCTTCACACTGCTGCCCACATCGCTCACGATGTGCGTATCGGAAATACCGTTCGCACGAGCCACAACCTTGGTCTCGCCGGTCTGCAGCGCCCCGAGATTCCAGTTGCCGCCAATGCTCATGCCCAGCGCGCCGCCCACATTCAGGCTGGCCGCGTCCTGCTCGAAGTTGCCGCCCGTCGTAATCGCCGCATTACCCGTCACGTTGATGCTGGCTACAGGGCCAAGCGTCGTCGTAACACGCGTCGCACCGGTGTCGCTGACCTGGTTGAGCGTGTTCGCCGCAGTGTTCAGAATCAGATTGCCGCCCGCCTGCAGCGCCAGGCTTCCCGCATTGAGCGTCGCCGACGTGAGATTCACATCCCCCGTCGTCACAAGCGACATCTGCCCACCGCTTTGCAGCGTGCCGAACGAACTGTCGATGCTCTGCCCACTGATCGCGAAGCTGTTCGCCGCCTTGATCGTGCCGCTGTTGGTGACCGTTTGTGCGTTCTGCAGATCGATGTTTGTCGCGGCGATTACCGGACCGTTACCCATGTTCTCCTGGCTCGCCTGCGCCAGATAGACCACCGGCACGAGCACCGGCTGCCCATCGACGATCTGCGTCTGCATGATGACGACGTTGCTCGTCAGTTGCGACACCTGCTCGGGCGACAGGCCGGTACCAGGCGCCAGATCGAGCGACTTCGCGAGTGCAGCGCCCGACGTCATCAGGGTTTTGAATTCGTCCTGCGTGTTCGCGTAGTTCGTCAGGACCGACTTCCCGGTCATCGACAGGATCTGGTCCTGCACGAGCTTCTGCTCGTAGAAGCCATCACCCAACCTCATCTGGATCTGGCCGGGGTTCATGCCCATCTGCTGGAAGTAGTAGTCGCTCGACAGCCACTGCTGCTGATTCGTGAAGGCCGGGTTCGTCTCGACAAGATACGGCGCGTTCGGTGCGGTATCCGGGCTGAAGAGCCCGCCCTTCGGCACCGTGATGTTGTTGAGCACCTTGACCGCCGTCGCGGCCGCGATGGTTGGATTATTGAAGTTCGCGAGGCCACTGTTGAGAAGGCTGCCGCCCTGGACTGCCACCGCGCCCGGATGCACGCCACCGCCCGTACCAATCAATCCACTCACCGCGCCTGCGCCGATGACCCCCACGCCGTACGAACCGATCGCCCCGCTCACCGCGCCCGCGCCAATCGCCCCCACACCCTGCGTGCCGATCGTCCCGCTCACGGAACCGGCTCCCGAGCCCGATAAAGTCTGCCCGGGCAGGAGCCCGAGCGGCGTCACCCCTGCGTTGCCCGCGGTGTTGTTGATCGTCACGCCCGTGCCACTGAGCGTACCGCCCGCCGTGAACGAGGATTCGTACGCCGGCAGCGCATACGTGCGGATGTCGGCCGGCGCCGCCTGAGTGTAGCCGCCGGGATTGGAGGTGACGAACGAAGCATTGCCAAACGGCAACTGCCAGTTGTGCTCGCTGTTGTCGTAGTTGTCGTAGTGATATTGCCCCGAGTAGGTGACCTGCACCTGCGGAGCACTCTGGCCTTGCCAGCTGTCCTGGTCGAGTGTCGTGGGCGATGCGATGTTGCCCGTCGCGGCCACCTGGCTCCAGTAGTTCTGGAACGTCCCGACCGATGACGCCTTCAGGTTGCCGCCGGCGATGATCTGCGATTCCGGACTGACGGACGTGACCGTATTGGCGACTGCGTCGCCCGTATAGGTCGTGTACTGATAAGTACTGTTCCACTGGCCTCCGTGCGGCGGATCGGTAGGCACGCCGCCGATCAGCGTCGGGTCGCCCCTGGAACCCAGGACCTGCGGATTGCCCGGTCCACACGCAGCCAGGTACGTGGCGTCACATCCTGACAGGCTGATGCCGAGGCTTTGCAGCAGGGCCGGGTCGATCGACGACGTGAAGCCGCCCGTGGTCATCACGCGGCGCGTGTTCGTCACCTGGTTCGCATCGATCTCCATGTCGCCGCCGGACTGGATCAGCGCGGACTGGTTCCGGACCAGATTCACGTTGGTGTAATTGCCGCTCCCATCCTTGCCGCCAGCCAGAACGACCTTGCCGAGACCGTAGATCGCGGTCATCGCTTGCGTGTCGGTCCCGGTTGTGTCGTCGCGGTTCTCAATGTCCGGCGCAAGCAGTTCGAGCGTGCCCGCGCTGTCCGTCGCACCGATCAGCGCGGCGGTGCCCAGATTCGACAGGCTTTGGGTGGCATTCAGCGACACGCTGCCGCCGACGATCGTGCCCGTATTGGTCAGCGTGTTCGAGTGCGTGGTCAGCAGGCCGCCGGCCCCCAGCGTTCCCGAGTTCTGGATGTCGCCGGCATTGATGTTCAGCCCGTTTACGGCCGACAGCGCGCCGCCATTGCTGAACGTGCCGGGCAGCGTGAAGCTCAGATTGTGGCCCGCACTGAAGCCGTAGTTCGGCGAAGTGGTGAAGTTCCCCTGCAGGTTCAACGAAAGATCGTTGACCGCACTGTACGTGCCGCCGCCTGCCAGCGTATTCGCGGTGACCGACAGATTCCGGGATGCATTGATCTGGCCGCTCGTGGCGGTCAGCATACCCGTCGCAATCCCGACATCGCCCGTCATGTTGGCGACATTACCGATTTCCCCGCCGGTGTTGTCCAGATTGCCTGCGTTGATCTGCAGGTTCGCGCCGCTCAGTTGCCCGCCCTGCGTGTTGGAGACCGACGTCGCGTTCAGCGCCACGTTGCCGTTACCACTGATCGAACCCATGCCGGAGGCGCCGCCCGCATTGCTATTGGCGATCTGGCTGCCGCCGTTGATCGTCGTCGCGCCATTCCCGAGATTGGTGATCGCCCCGCCCGAGTTGTCGATCGACGATGCAGCGAGACTCAGCGTGCTGCCGGTCGCCGCGCCGCCCGCGCCGATCACGCCGCCGGCATTGATCAGCTGACCGCCGCTGGTGGCGGTCAGTCCGGTGCCCGACGACAGCCGTCCGTTCGTGTTGTTCAGCGTCCCCTGGACGGTCGCAGTCATGACGCCTTGCGACGCCAGTTTGCCCCCGGTGTTGTTGAGGCTGCCGACCGACACCGAGGCCTGTCCATTGGTCACGATCTTGCCGCCGACGTTCGTCAGCGACCCGGTGCCATTGCTCGGCTTGATCGTTAGCGTGCCGGTGCCGGCGTGCGTGATCGTGCCGCTGTTGTTGTTCACCGACGTGGAAGCAAGCGTCAGGTCCGTGCTATTGGTCTGGATCACACCGCCGTTCGAGTTGTCGAGCGTGCCACTCACGCCGAGGCCCATCGTGCCGGTCCCGAGCTGCGTGATTGATCCCCCTTCGTTCGTCAGGTTCGTCGCGGTGACACCAAGCTGGTTCGTGGTGATCCGGCCATTGCTGTTGTCGAGCTGCGCAATCGACATCGTCACCGCGTTGCCGCTCACGACGCCACTCACGTTTCTGAATGACGCGGCGTTTGCCGTGATCGCCTGCGCGCTCAACGTTCCGTTGCCGTTGTCGAGCGTGCCACTGACGGTGGTGTTGAGATTTTGCCCGGCCGTGATGCTGCCGCCATTCGTCAGCGACGCGGCCTGCACCGTGTTATTGCCAGACGCAGCGATCGTGCCGCTGGTGTTCGTGATGCCCGCGCCACTTGTGACGCTCAGGTTCCCGTTCGATTGGAGTTGTCCCCGGGTGTTGTTCAGGGCGCCGGCGAGCGTCGCGCTCAGCCCGGACTGCCCCCCGATGCTCCCGCCTGTGTCGTCCAGGCTGCCCGCATTCAGATCGACCTGTCCATTGCTGACAATCGAACCACCGACGTTGGTGACCGCGCCCGTGCCATTGGCTGCATCGATCGACAGCGTGCCGGTCCCGGCATGCGTGATCGTGCCGCCGTTGTTGTTCAATGTCGCAGGCGCGAGCGTCAGGTCCGTGCTCTTTGTCTGGATCACGCCACCGTTGGAGTTGTCGAGCGTGCCGCTCACACCGAGGCTCATCGCTCCAGTCCCGAGCTGCGTGATCGATCCACCTTCGTTCGTCAGGTTCGTCGCGGTGACACCAAGCTGGTTCGTGGTGATCCGGCCATTGCTGTTGTCGAGCTGCGCAATCGACATCGATACCGCATTGCCGCTCACGACGCCGTTCGCGTTTCTGAATGACGCGGCGTTTGCCGTGACCGCCTGCGCACTCAACGTTCCGTTGCTGTTGTCGAGCGTACCAGCAACGGTGGTGTCCAGATTCTGTCCGGCCGTGATGCTGCCGCCGTTCGTCAGCGACGCAGCCTGCACCGTGTTATTGCCTGACGCAGCGATCGTGCCGCTGGTGTTCGTGATGGCTGAACCGCTTGTGACGCTCAGGTTCCCGTTCGATTCGAGTTGCCCCCTGGTGTTGTTCAGGGCGCCGGCGAGCGTCGCGCTCAGCCCGGACTGCCCCCCGATGCTCCCGCCCGTGTCGTCCAGGCTACCCGCATTCAACGCGACCTGTCCGTTGCTGATAATCGAGCCGCCGACGTTGGTGACGGCGCCCGTGCCATTGGCTGCATCGATCGACAGCGTCCCGGTCCCGGCGTGCGTAATGGTTCCGCCGTTGTTGTTCAATGTTGCAGGGGCAAGCGTCAGATCAGTGCTTTTCGTCTGGACCACGCCGCCGTTGGAGTTGTCGAGCGTGCCGCTCACGCCGAGCCCCATTGCGCCCGTTCCGAGCTGGGTGATCGACCCATGCTCGTTCGTCAGGTTCGTGGCGACCAGCGCGAGGTGGTTCGTCGTGATCTTTCCGCCGCTGTTGTCGAGCTGCGGGGCAGTTACCGACACGGTATCGGCGCTGATCGTCCCGTTCGCGTTCTTCAGCGACGTGGCGTTAGTCGTGATCGTTTGCGCGCTCAGCGTCCCGCCGCTGTTGTCCAGCGTGCCGGTGACGGTGGTGTCGAGATTCTGGCCCGCAGTCACGCTGCCGCTGTTCGTCAGCGAAGCCGCCTGCACTGAGCCGTTACCCGCTGCAGCGATCGTCCCGTTGACATTCGTAATGGCCGAACCGCTCGTGACGCTCAGGTCCCCGCTCGATTCAAGCTGTCCATTCGCATTGTTCAATGCACCCGCAACAGTCGCATTCAATCCGGTCTGTGCGGAGATCGTGCCGCCCGTGTCGTCCATGCTGCCGGCCGACAGGTTCGCGAGACCGTTCGTCACGATCTTGCCGCCGACGTTCGTCAGCGACCCCGTGCCGCTGCCCGAGTCGATCGTCAGCGTGCCGGTGCCTGCATGGGTGATCGTTCCGCCGTTGTTATTCAACGTCGACGGCGCAAGCGTCAGGTCCGTGCTGTTGGTCTGGATCAGGCCACCGCCCGAATTGTCGAGCGTGCCGCTGACATTCACGCCCATTGCCCCCGAGCCGAGCTGGGTGAGCGCGCCATTGTGATTCGTCAGATTCGTGGCGCTTACATTGATCTGGTTCGCAGTAATCTTCCCACCGCTATTGTCGAACTGCGGCGCCGTAACTGACACGGTGCTGGCGCTGATCGTGCCGTTCGCGTTCTTCAACGACGCTGCATTCGCTTTGAGCGCCGCGGCGCTCATCGATCCCCCGCTGTTGTCGAGGGTTCCCGATGTCGTCACCTGCACGTTCTGCGCGGCCGTGACCGTGCCGCTATTGGTCAGTGTTGCCGCGTTAATCGTCGCATTGCCGTTGCCGCCAATTACACCGCCCGTCGCGCCCTGCGCCGTCGTGCCCGCCGCGTTCGTGATCTGGCCGCTCGCCGTGAGCGTGAGGCCATCGCCGTTGCCCGACACGATGCGTCCGGCCGTGTTCTGTACGTTCGCGCCCGACACGTTCACCGCGCCAGCCGCTTCGAGCCGGCCCGCCGTATTGTCGATGTTGCCGCTCGACGCCACGTTGAGCGCCTGAGCCGACGTGATCGAGCCTGAACCGTTCTGAAGGCTGGTAGCCGCAATCGTCGCTACGCCGTTCGTGCCAATGCTGCCGTGACCATTGTCGAGCGCGCCGGTCTGGACACCCAGCGCCCCCGTGCCCGCCTGGCTAATCGTCCCGTTCGCGTTGGTCAGGCTGCCCGAACGGATCGTGGTGTTTTGCGCGTTCGTCGTGACGGTGCCGCCGGTGTTGTCGAACGCGCCGGATGCTGCCAACGTCGTGTCGCTCGCGCCCGTTTGCGACAACGTACCGCCGCGATTTGAAATACCACCTGCCGTCACGCTCAACTGCGCGGCACTCACCTGCCCCTGATCGTTCGTGACGGTCCCTGCGGCATTGGCCGTCAAGATGCCGCTCGTCTGCAGCGACGCACCTGTATGAACGATGTTGCCTGTGTCGCCGCCGGCGCCGGTCGCTGTCAGGGACGCGTTGCCCTTCGTCAGCGTTTGCCCGCCTGCCATGTTCAAACTGCTACCCGACAGCGCGAGATTGCCACCCGCCATCTGCTGCCCGGCGGCAGTCACGGCGCCCGAACCCGTCACCGAAAGGTTGCCTGTTCCGGTGACGTTGCCGTTCGCGTCGACTCCCGCGCCGAGTGAGCCGGTCGAATTAATGCTCGCGCCCGTGACGCTTGTGTTGCCGAGCGCAGCGATCGTGCCGCTGTTGGTCACCTGCCCCTGGCTGTTCAACGTGGTGTTTTGCGTCGCATAGACGGAGCCGCTGTTCGCCGCGTCGCCCGCTGCGGAGATCGCGACATTGCCGTTCGCACTCGTCGAGCCTGACAAGGTTATCTTGCCCTGGCTGCTGATCTGCACGTCGCCGCCTTGCGACGCAATCGTGCCGGCGCTATTGACGCCAACGCCTGCCTCCGTGCCCACCAGCATGATCTTGCCAGCGTACATACCACCGAGCTGCGCGACGTCGATCGCCACTCCCGGGCTATTGCCGTCCGACCCGAGCGATTGCGC
Organism: Paraburkholderia sediminicola; assembly: GCF_046026675.1. Lineage (GTDB taxonomy): Bacteria > Pseudomonadota > Gammaproteobacteria > Burkholderiales > Burkholderiaceae > Paraburkholderia > Paraburkholderia sediminicola_F. The sequence continues at coordinate 3,228,052 of NZ_JAQQEY010000001.1, forward strand.
ACTCAGATCGCTATAGCGTACGTCGTTGTTGCCCGCCACGACATTGAGCGACTGCCCTGCCCACACCTTGCCGTTGATCGCCACGCTGCGCGCGATCAGGTCGACCTGGTCGACGTTGCTGCCGTTGAGCCCCGCCGTTCCAATCTGTATCTGGCCACCCGTCACGTGAAACGCATCGAGACTGCCCGTGCCGCCGAAGACCGGCGTGCCAGTCGTCAGAACGCCGCGGCTCGTGTTGATAAAGCCGCATCCGTTACAGTAAATACCAGCCGGGTTCGCGATCACGACCTCGGCCTTCTGGCCGGCCACCTCGGTATAGCCCAGCAACTGGCTCGCATTGCCCCCTACGACCTGGTTCACGATCACGCGCGCGCTGCCGGCGCCAAGATTCGCGTTCCCCGTCACGTACCCGCCGAGTTGGGTCTGTACGTTAGCTGCCGAATTGTTCAGGATCAAACCCGACTGGCCGACGTTGTAAGTCATGTAGGCGTTGTTCGAAACACCGGCCGCATTCGGCGTTGCAATCTGAACGATCGGCAACCCATTTGCCGTCACGCCGACGGCCGGCCTGCTACCCGATGCAGGTGCCGCGACGACCTGGGCATCGACCAGTACCGGTTGCATGCCGAGCGCGCACAACGCGGCAAATGCGACGTGCCGCATCGACAGCATGTCGACGAAGCCCACGCGCGCGTGCATGAAAGGCGCGCAACGATGCGTACTACAAGGCGTGCCGGCCGAGCGCCCCTTTCCCGTACCCGTGGCTGTTTCCTGCACAGCCGTCCACAGACCACGAGCTGCATTGAAAATGACGCGATAGATATTCTTGTTCATAGCAGGAAACTCACGCTGAAGCCCGCCACCGGCCAGTGGTTCGGGAAACGGGCCGGCTGGTACAAAGGACCGCCGATGAAAACGTCATAGCTGACGTGCTTGAATGCACTGCCGCGCACACCGACCACGGCACCCGCCAGACGGCGGCCAAGCACGTTGTTCGCTTCGGGACCGAAAACCTCGCCGCCGTCGATGCCGAAATACAGCGCCTGCCCGAAACGCGAAAACGGAATCTCCAGATCGTTGCGAATGAAGATGCCCTTCTCGGCAGCCAGCATCGTGTTGCCATCGAAACCGCGCACGGTATAGCGACTGCCGATCGAAAAGTATTCGGTGGGATAAAGCATGTTGGGTGTGTTCTGCGCACGTACCGTTGTTGAGTAGCGCAGTGGGAAACCCGCGATGGTGAACGGCACGCTCAACGTCGCGTCGACCGTCTCCATGTGGTAGTAGTACGTGGGGATACCTGCGCCCGCGCCCGGCAGATCCGGCTGTGCACCGAACCACGGCACGCCCCACCGATAGGCGAGCGTGCTGTCGAGTTGCGCAGCGCCGAAGTAATGTTTGTGTTCCCAGCCGACTTCCGCGTAGCTGTTGTCGCGGTGTTGAACGCCGATTTCCGTACCGTCGATGAACGCTTCGCTGAAGCGCTTACCGACGCGGAACTCGACCGTGTTCTTCTGCACCTGATTGCGATAGAACTGGTATTCCGCCTTGACGTCGAAGTTGCTGGACTTGCCGCTCGATACGAGCGTCGAGAACGCGCCTGCGATCTGCTGGTGGTAGTCGTACTGGCTGGCCGTGGAGGTGAACGTCCAGTTGCCCCAGGGAATCGAGTAATACGCGCTGCTGCCGTGCGTGCCGTATTGGCTCGTATGACCGTCGATGTCGTGGTTGTAGCTGACGTTGAAGAGGTCGGACAGACCAAGCGGATTGTCGAGCGTCAGGCTTGCGCTGCCTTGAAACTGGCCGGTCGACTTGAGCCCGCTATCGTCGGCGCTCACGGAAAGCGACCACGGCTTCGTGCGCTTGACCGAAATCACGACGTCGCTTTCACCGGTCGACGGTCCCGGCACGATCTGCATTTCAACATCCTGATTCGGCACGCGCTTCATCTGCTCGAGGCCCTGCTCGAGATTGCGCAGATTCAGCAGATCGCCCGCCTTCGTCGGAAACGCGTTGCGCCACGTGCCGTACGTTGACGGATCGGCGAAGCGAATTGCGCTGATGACGCCAGGGATCAGTTGAAGCTTCAGCTTGCCGGTCGAAAGATCTTGCGGTGCAATGACAACGCGTGTCGTGGAGTATCCCTTTTCGATCACGAGCGCCATTACGCGATGCACGATCAGGTTGAGCCCTTCCCTGCCGACACACTGTCCTCGATAGCGCTGCAGATAGTCGTTGACGAACATCAGTTCGCCCGGGAAAAGGGGATTGGGCAACAATGCGCGTGCCCCGGCAGACTCCACGGAATCGCTCAAACCGGGTGGCACTTCCAGCGTCAGTTCGTCGACCTTGAAGCACGGTGTTTCGACGGGAACCTTGCCGTCGTCTTCGGCCGGACGCTCGACGGGTTGAAGGGCAACGTTTGGGGCGGTGATCGCACGCTCGCGCTCGATCGCCTGCTCCTGTACGCGGCGACGCTGCTCTTCCGCATCCAGCACCGAAGACGTTTGTGCGTGTGCGACTGGAGCGTGCGCCACTGGAAAAAGCGCCCACGCCAACAGGGCAAACTGCATGCGCGAAATCCAGATGCGACGCATCAGCAACACTGCGCGGCCCGACGTCAGCGCTCCCCGAGGCTTGCCCGATAAGGGCGTACTGCGACATTTATTCATTCTTATCTTTATCTGGTCTGCTTGCGGCCACATTCCCGCGCGATGGCGCCTGCGCCGCGATCATTGCTTCGCTTGACGGACGCATTGCAAGGCGACGCCATGGCGATCAAAAAAAGGGGTGTTCCTGACACAAGCGCCTGCACTCGCGGGACGAACTGCCTCACGTATTGAGCTTCGCGACGGCGGCCTGCACCGCAGCCAAACTCAGGCTCACGAGCGTGGCCGGCGTCGACAGATCGAGCGGATTGCCCGACGAGGTCAGCAGTGCCGCGATTGCGGTAGTCAGCGCGGTGACGTTGGCGATTGCCTGTGCATTACCGCGAGGCAAGGCCGCAAGTACGGATACGAGCGGTGCGGCCTGGCCCGTCGCGTCGACCAAAACCAGCACCGGCGAAGGCGACCGCAGTAGCAATACAAGTCCGAGCCAATAATCGACGCATAATCAGAGAAACCCCGAGGCGTTGTTTTTATGCGAGGCAGTAGGACTAGTCCGGATCAGGTCCCGCTTTCATATTACGAATGTCGGCAGGCACGGAGAAATCTTTAGTAATTTTTAGAAAGTATTTTCTTTCATTTTATTTACACTGAACTCGCCCACCAGAGTCTTTCATTCAAAACGCCACATATCGCCATTAATTGTGACGAGAAGCTGAAGCATTTCAATAAACAGGATTCTTCAACTAGTCAGGTGCAATGGTGGTGCGAATGCGCGCTGCGTTTACTGCTTGCGACGTGCCATGGCTTTCACGTTGATTCTCGCCGGAGCTGTATTAGAACAGCACTAAAATATCCATTTCGCATAATTCCGGTGCGAGTGCCGCCAATGGGATCTACCGGACAGGTAATTCAACCGTCGGTTCTGCGGAGACAACAGCGCGTCGCGTCACGCTCACTGCAAGACTGGACGCGCTGGACACCGAGGCCAGCGAAATCCGGCGGCGTCAGGTCGCCGACGACCTGATCACGACCCAGCGTGACATGTTGCTGTGTGAACAGCATCCACCTGCTGCCGCCATTCTGGAGTGCCGATTCGTCGACGCTAGCTTCCCGAATGCTCCGCCATACATCCGCTGAGCCGCGCATAGGCCGCCTGTAGCCCGACCAGCTTGGCCTTGAACACCTCGTTACCAGCGAGCGAAACCGAAAGGTTGTTCGTGTCCGCTTTTTCCTTGAGCACCGACATGATTTGCACGGCAACCATGAGCGTGCCATGTGGCGTATTCCCAATGGTGGTCTGCAGGGCGGGCCAGTTGAACGCGCCGTCATTCCCATGAACAGCGAGCGTCACGCGCTGCGTCGAGTGAGGAGTCTTTGGAATACGCGGACTTTCGAACCACAACATCCCGGACCCTGTCTTTGCCATTTCTGCGTCCATTGGACCATGAATTGAATAGGTTCCATTGGTGGTCACGAAACTGACTGAACATTGGAAGCCGTCATTCCCTGGATCGCGCACCAGGACCCAATAGTAGTCATCTCCCTTATCGAAAAGCTCGTGGGAGACCGCTCCATTGGCGCTCAGGCTGGCGTCTTCGGAAGCGGCCCGAGCCACTGCCGCGCCCGAGAGCAAGGCAGCCGTGGCCAAAGCGATAGAAAGAGCCGTCAGGACAGTCCGTACATTCGACATGGGTAACACCTGTCATAAAAGGAATGCAACATTGGCCAATTGAAATGCCTCCTGCGCGAAGCCGCTGGCGCCTCGTCGTCATCGCGTCGAAGACGCAATGCAGCCGCTAACAATGCTCCATGGAAGGGAGTCACCCAACCCGGGTGGGGGACACGGAAACATCTTCGGGGGCCCCGCCAGGGCCGCCCGTCAGGCCCGCCCCTGCGATCCAGTGCGACGGCCTACATCCCGACGATACTTCGCACTATGGGCAGGGCACCAATCCGACCGTGCTCCCATAGTTGACCGAGCACATGTGCTGTTCAGGCGGTGCTGGCGGTCGATAATTCGGCGACATACGCTTCTGGATTTCGGCGCCCTCCGCAGCCTGCTGGTCAGCTTGCCACTGAGCATCGTGCTCAAATCTTCGGCGGATTTCTGCCTTTCCCTCAGGTGTCTTGTTATAAGCTTCAGCTGCCGCTTGCGACTTCTGCAGTTGAAGGTGATAGAGCTGTACCTCTTCGGGCGTCATTGTGTATTTGCTCTGGGGCAATGTACAGCCGCTCATCATCGCCAGTGCCAACAGCGCGCCTGTCAGTACCTTCCGTTTACCTGAAGACATTGTAAGTTCCCCTTAAACGTTGCCATTTATTACGCCGTCCCGAAGGCGCGCGCCGCGTATCGTGCCCCCACCCGCGCCAACCAACCTGCCGGTGCGCGGATCAAATGATCCTAATCGTTCTACTCTGTGGTCAAGTTGTGATCGGGCATATTTGCATTGGCTTTGCATCGCACATTCTCGAAACCGAGTCGCAAGCGTTGAATCGAGGCCGCGGGAGAAGTAGTTGACGAACGCCGCAAGCGAGCGGTTATTGGATGGGTGGGATGCTGACGGTGGCGGGCAGGTGCAGTGCGACGTTCCTAGGCAGCAGATTGTCAATGCGGTTGGCCGCGTGACCGGCAATACGCTTGATGACGCAGTGCAGATAGGTTTCGGGATCGAGGCCGTTCAGGCGTGCCGAGCCGATCAGGCTATACACGGCTGCAGCGCGCTCGCCGCCAGTGTCGAAGCCGGCGAACAGATAATTGCGGCGCCCCAGGGCTACTCCGCGGAGGGCACGCTCGGCAATGAGGTTATCTATCGCTGCTCGCCCATCCGTGCAGCAGTAGTCGAGCGCCGGCCAGCAGTTCAGGGCGTACTGAATCGCTTTGGTCGTGTCGGACTTCGCCGGGAGCCTGGCACGCGTGGCGTCGAACCACCGTCTCAGGTCATCGAGCAGTGGCACCGCTCGCATCCATCGCTCAGACATGCTGTTCACGATCCTGTTGTTGTACTGCTGCCGACCGCCCTTGCGTTTCCACGCCGCCAGTGCGACCTTAGCGAGTCTCCTGATCATTTTCTGTTTCCGGTTGGTTCGGTTCACAACGTCGAATGGCAGGCACTCACATTCCTTGCGGTACCGGCTGGAATCCAGGCGACGCGAAGCCGCCTTCCCTGGTGCCGCTCAATGTGGCGCCGCTGCAGGTCCATGCGAAGCGCTCGTACGTATAGTTCGTCATGATCCAGTGATTGCCGATCGCATCGCCGCCCGGCGCACGAATCTCCCAGCCCACCTCGACGTTGTAGTGCGCTTCGTCGCGTCCGTTGCTCGCGACGCCTTGGGTATCGACCTTCTTCTCGCGCGTAGCACTGTCTTTGAACGGTTGAGGACCGTCTTTCGCGCCGGTCATGTGTTCCGCGTACATTTGGCGCAGTTTCTCCACGCACGCGTCGAAACTGGCGAACGATTGGGCAGGCATGGGCATCGGCGGTACATGGCCGCTCGCCTGGACCGACGACGCGAACAGCGTCGCGAGGGTCAACGACAATAATCTTGCGTCCGACGACTTCATGATGATGTCTCCTCTTCGAGCGTCAAAGACCGACTTCGCGCACGTCGAGCTTCGACATCGGAATCGCGGACTCCATCACGATCTTCAACGCGTTGCCGGGTGTGATCGTCTCCTTCGTCATATCCATGGCTCGCTGTACTGCGAGTCCATAAGCGATATGCCAGTCGTCGAAACGGTTGCCGCAATACTTGCCGACATTCGGTTGCAGTATCGGCCAGAAGGTCTGAATGAATTCGACCGGCAAGTTCCCCGCGCGCTCACCAGGATAACGGGGAACACCGAATCCGCCACTGGCGCAGGTTTTCGTTACATGCACGAAAATTTCGTCGAGCTCCGGAAGCTCGCCGCCCAGATGCTGCACCTGTCCCGCTCCCAGCGACCAGATCGAGTACGAACTCTCCGCCAGCGGCGCGTTGAGCTCGTCGCCGAAATAGAAAACCCGTCCCTGCTCGTTCTTCATGAAGTGAAACGGCAGGGGTTCGTTGCGCTGGTCATACGCCGCGCGAATACCCATCTGGCAGGAGAAGCCGGCGAGCGCGCCAAGCCCCGTGAACAGCGATTCGACATTCACACCCCGCTCGGTCTTCAGCAGCTCCATGAACCGGTGAAACACTTCCTGACCCGCGATCTTCGCGCCGATCAGCGGATCGTCGGCCTGCATTGCCGCGATGGTGCGCAACATCGCGGTCATGGCCGGATGTTCCCGCTCGTGCGGTTGCGCGTCCGCTTTGTCGGCGTACTGGTTCTCTGTCAACATGATTCTCCCCACCAAAGACCCAAGTCGACGGCGTCGACGCTCGCGCCCTGGTCGATTCACCGCAGGCGTGCCCCGCGGCTTTTCCGTTCAATGCATCATTTGCCGCTTTGCTTCGCGACTTGTGCCGGGGGATAGTGGCTGTCCGTGAGGCACACGCGCAACCAGTCGAGGACGGCGCCGGCATCAGCGTCCGTGTCCAATTGTGGCCAGTTTTGCGACGAAGCAGTACGCCCCGGCGACTGGGCAGGATGCCGATTCCACTGCGCGGCGGGATCGTCAGGATTACCCGCATCGGGACACTGACCGGCGTCGGCCTCGCCATCGCCGCATACGGCGACTTCTTCGAGCTTGCCTCGCACGACTTTCGCAACCGACTGCACCTGCGAGACATGCCCGCTCGCCCAATCGTCCTGCACCATGCACACCCGATCCAGATTCTGATAGCGGCGCACGCCAAAGCATCCATAGGAGAGCGTGCCGCCACCAGGCAGGAAATCGCAGTTCATATCGAAACCCGCAAAGGCCCCGCCCGTAAATTGACCGAGGAACTTTCGCTGCGCCGACGCCAGTTCGATCAGGTGAGGCAAAGCCGGATTGGCATGCGACGTTTCCGTCAACTCCGCGGTCCGAGATCGCATGGCCTGAAGCAGAGATTGCGCTAGAGCGCCTTTATCCGGCGCGCCGGGGACATCCATCGTGCCGTCGAAACCTTTGTCGCGCGCGCTAATCCAGCGCTTTTGACTGCGGACCAGCATGACCTGGATTTCCGTGTCGCTTCCGGCTTTGGCGAGGATTTTCACGTACGCCTCCTCGCCCTCTTCAAGCTGACTCTCACGATAATCGCCCCACGCATCCCACATGTGACGCGCGTCGTGAAAGCGTGACGAACCCGCGTTCAACGGCTTGTTGTCAAGGCCCACTCCGCCCAATGGAATTTCCGTGCAATCGGGTAGGGGATGAATTCCTGAGACGATCAGACAACCCTCCAGGGGCGTCCAGTATTCTCGTGCGAAGTAGTCGAGCAGCGTTGCTCGCAGTTGGGCAGCCGCGGCGATGCGTGCCTGTTCGGTGGGAGGCGTAGACATGCGATAACGTTTATGGATATTTGGTCTCTGGCGAGTTATCCCGCCTTGGTCTGGCAATTCTATCCCGCTCTGGCCGCTCGAGATCTATTGCCGCGCCGAGACGGCAAAAAGCGCCAGATCCTTGCGAGTCCTGGCGCCGGGTGATTACACAGATTTCGCCGCTTGGAAATTGATACCCGCCTGTTCCAGCATCCACATTTCGATTTTTGTGTGCCACATCCGGAGCAGATCCAGCGGCCGACGTCGATAGTGTTTCTCGGCAATGGCTGACGGTTTATGCCCCCTGGATCTGCGGCACGACGCCAACCGGCACCTCACATCATTCAGACAACGTCCCGAACGAGCGGCGACGGTCACGCAACGTCACGCGCGAGAATCCGCCGTAGCAAGCCGCCTTGTTGTGCGAGACGCGCTTGACGCCGCAGTTAACGACCTCGCTCACACGTCCGCTCAAGTTGCAGCTAAATACCAACCTGTGCTGGATGAGGTAGTAGACATCATCACGGCGGTCGAGTCCACCACGCGCAGGTTTCGGGAGGTCTGCGGCAGGAGCAATCGTATTGTCCGTGAAAACCTACACCGGGCCTACATGAAACATTTATCGACGAGCAGTCGCGCGAAGAAACAGCGCAACACGTTGATTTTGTTGGTACGGCAGGAGGGACTCGAACCCCCCACCCTCGGCTTAGAAGGCCGATGCTCTATCCAGCTGAGCTACTGCCGTATTGACGTGAGGCGATGCAAACACAAACGTGAACAACCTGCATCGCCCGCAATGAGAACCCGTAACGGGCATTGGAACCTGTGCTGTATGACTGCCACAGGGTTCATGGGATACCGAAATTCTAACTGACCGGGCCGAGGACTGTGGAAATCCGGTCCGGCGCACAGCAACCCTGATCGGCAATCACCAAACAGCATCACAAAACAAACGGGCCCGGCGCGTTGAGCCGGGCCCGGATTATAACCGATCGCTTCTTACCCGCCAGTCGCAAACCGGCACTTAGCGGGCTGTAACGGGCATGTCGAGCATAATCAGACCGGCTGCGGATGCAGCATGAACCAGCCGAGGAACACGATCCCCGCGATCACGCAGTACACGCCGAACGAAGCCAGACGTCCACGACCTTCGAAATAACGCATCAGGAAACGCACGCTGAGATACGCGGCGATTGCGGTCAGTACGCCGCCGAGCAATGCATCGGCGAGCTGGTCTGGCGCATGGAACAGTTTCGGCAATTCGAGCACGCCGGCCGCGAAGATGATCGGCGTGCCGAGCAGGAAGGAGAACTCGGCGGCCTTCTCGGTCGTCAGGCCGGCCGCATTACCGGCGATCATCGTCAGACCGCTGCGCGAGAAGCCCGGAATCAACGCGCCGATCTGCGCGAGACCAACGAAAAACGCCTGGCGGAAGGTCAGCTTCTCCGGCGCCTGATGCGCGCGCGAACGTTGCAGGCGATCACCGAACCACAGCAGCACGCCATTCACGATCAGCGCGATTGCGACAATGCGCAGATCGTGAAAAATCAGCTCGAGACGTTTCTCAAGAATCAGCCCGACGAGGCCCGCCGGAATCGTGCCGATGATGAGCGCCCACATCATGTGCGCGTCGTCGTTGCGACGGCCGCCGAACGAAGCGAAGAAGCCACGCACCAGCGCGCACCAGCGCTTGCGGAAGTACCACAGCAACGCGAATGCTGTACCGAGGTGCAACGCGACGAGGAACGGCAGCAGTTGCGGCGCATGCTTGTCGATATGCATGCCGAAGAGGCCAGGCACGAGCAACGTGTGGCCAAGGCTGCTGACCGGGAACAGTTCGGTGACGCCTTGCAGCACGCTCAGGAAAATCAGAAACGACAGGTTCACGCGGCGGTCCTTGTAAGGAAAATGTCGGGGAACAGCGCGCCGCACAAGGAAATCGACGGCGCGTCAAAAGCGCACCGATTATGCCTGGCTGCAAAGTCAGCGCCAAGCGTTTGAACCGCTTTCGGGGAAATATTGATGCGCTGCGTCACAACTGGAAACCGTTGTTACGTCGCGGCAAAAGAAACAGAGCGCCGCCGGTGGTCGCCCTGCGATCATGAGAAATTCAATGTACTGACGCGCGAGACTCGTACTAAACCGTCGTACCAGGTCCGCATTGACGGCCCGGCAGAACGCGACGCAGATGGCTGGATCAGCGCTCGAGCTTGTAGAAAAAGTAGACCGTGCTTGCCGCAAACATGCCGAACAGCGCCACACCCATTGCCATTGCGAGATCCATAAAGCCTCCTGAGCCGATCTCGCCCGGTCGTTGAAGTGGCCGGGCAGTCAGTGGATTATCGACAAGGATAGTGCTTCCCGGCCACCCGCAATTTCCCGAGAAGGGTTTCCCCGTAGCGCAAAGCAGCGCAAAATCGTTGCTTCGCGAACCGTCATGCGGCGCCGTTCGACCGTTCACACCCCGCGTTCGAGCCGCGCTCAACTCACGTTTGAACCGCACCCAACCTTTATCAACCAGCCCATCGACCATGCCCCTCTCCCCGCAACAGGACATTCTCGAGATCGCCCAGGACGCCTCCGTGCTCCGTTTCTCGCCGCAAGCCGGCGGCCGTCTTTTGTCGTGGATCATCGACGGCGAAGAGGTCATTCACTGGCCCGAGAACGCCGACTGGAGCCAGCCTGCCAGGATTCGCGGCGGCAACCCACTGCTGTTTCCGTTTCTGGGCCGGCATCGCGTCGACGGCAAGATCGGCTTCTGGCGTGACGCACAAGGCACGGTGCGCGAATTGCCGATGCATGGTTTCGCACGCGACCTGCCCTTCGAATCCCACGCCGACGTACACGGCGCCGGCTTGCGCATGACCCTCGCCGACAGCGACGCGACGCGCAGCGGCTACCCGTTCGGCTTCCGTTTCGAAGCGGCGTACCGGCTCGTCGATACGCATACGCTGGAAGTCACGCTAAGCACCGCCAATACCGACGACACGCGCTTGCCCTATTACGCCGGCCATCACTTCTATTTCACGCTGCCGCATACGCAGCGCGCCGAGACCTCGTTGGAGCTGCCGCCCACCGAACGGTGCTACCAGCAGAGCGACGGCTCGATCAGCGCGACCGAGCCAGGCGCCGCCCGCTACACGCTCGACGAGGCGCGCATTCTCGATCGCTTCCATTGTCTCGTCGGTGCGCCTGACCAACCCGTGCGTCTCGTCGCGCCCGGTCTGAACCGGCTCATCACGATCGATCTGCAACGGCCGGACTCGGTGCCCTGGTACGCGGTCACGACATGGACCGAAGCCGCTGAGTCAGACTTTTACTGCGTCGAGCCATGGCTGGGTCTGCCGGATGCGATCCACAACGGCCTGGGACTGCGCTGGCTCGAACCGGGACAAACCGAGACGGCCACACTGCGTATCAACGTCAGCAAGCTGCGCTGATGGCAGGTTTTCCCCTCATCGGGACGTAACGGGTTACGCGGCTTTTCGCCGCGTTCCCGCCGTACGCGCCCGCCTCTGCGTCCGTTTTTCGGATGCTGCAGCGCAAAACCGTTAGAATCGGACGCTTTGCATCTACCTGCCGCGTGATCGGGATCGGCGCGTGGCAGCGCTTTGCGAGGTCCAATGCTTAACACAACAAGAATGAAACGGTTCGCCTGCGCGTCGTTGCTAGCGGTGCTTGCCGCCTGCGGGTCCGCTCCGGTGGGGCTAGGCTTTTACCGCGTCGAACGGGGCGATACGCTATCGAAGATCGCGCGCAGCAACCGGCAACCGGTGCAAAACATCGTGCGCTGGAACAACCTGACCAACCCGGACAGCATCGAGGTCGGACAGGTGCTGCGTGTCGCGCCACCGGGCAATGTGGCGTCCACAGGTGGTGCCGCGCGTAGCAGCGGTGCAGGAAGCGCGAGCGCTTCGGCGGCGCCACGGCCGGCACCCGCCGATAGCGCGCCGCCATCCGCGCCGGCTTCGGCGATCTCGCTGATCTGGCCCGTTGACGGCACGGTGATCCGACGCTTCGACGGCGCCAATTCGAAGGGCATCGATATTTCGGCGGCGGCGGGCACCCCGGTGGTTGCCGCGGCGTCCGGCACAGTGGTCTATGCGGGTAACGGCTTGCGCGGTTACGGCAACCTGCTGATCCTCAAACACAACGCCGACTATCTGACGGCCTACGCACACAACCGCGTGCTGCTGGTGAAGGAAGGCCAGTCGGTCGCCCGCGGCGACAAGATCGCCGAAATGGGCGACACCGACACCGACCGTGTCATGCTGCACTTCGAACTGCGCTATCAGGGCCGCTCGATCGACCCCTCGCGGGCACTGCCGGCGCGCTAGCCGCCCGGCTTCAGGCACGCGCCCTGCAGCAGCAGTCGAGGGAACCGCGCGTGCTATAAAACGCCCAACCCTATGTATGACGCGGCTTTGCGCCGCGTCCCCCCTGTCATTTGTAAGGAATCTGCAATGAAGAGCGCACTGGCGTCCTTAACAACGGCCGCGGCGATCGGCCTCGGCCTGCTGGCGCTCGGCAGCCTCGGCGGCTGTTCCAGCACCACCACCATGACTTACCTGCCAAGCGGCGATACGGGCTTTGCGATCAACTGCAGCGGCAGTGACGCGAGCTCAAGTTGGGCCGAGTGCTACAAACGCGCGGGCGAGGTCTGCGGCAACTACGGCTACGACGTCGTTTCGAAGGACGTCGACAACGGCGCGACCTCGGGTGGCTCGGTCGGTGGAATTTTCGGTGCGAACGTCAAGAACCGGTCGATGGTGGTTCGCTGCAAGCAGTAGAAGCAAACTGGCAAGGCAATAACGCAGGCGCAGAGCCGCTCGAGTTGGTGGCAGCGCCAGCGGCGGCCAGAGCGCGGATCGACGCGTGCGGCGAACGCGAGCAGCGCGCCGAGCGCAATCGCCCACAAAAAAAAGCCCGGCACGAGGCCGGGCTAACGGGGGTTCGGCGCATATCGGCAAAGGACCGGTTCACCATGCGCCAGAAGGAAATCTAACAACCCCCTTTTACAAGCGCAATCTATTAATTGCATGCTCAATGTGACGCGGCGTACGGAGTCCGCATTACGTGAAGAGAAAATGTCGGAAATAAACGAGGTAAATAGCCTTGCTTGCCCCGTATGAAACCTCATAAACGCGGCAAGTCAAAGTCGCGCGCGTGGTTCATCAAGCCTTATAAATCAAGCACCTACCCACCCGCTACCGGTAAAGCCTGACGAAAGCCCGTGAGTCGATTCCCGTGAGCCCCGCCCAGCATGATCCGGACGCTTTATGTATTGCGAACCTTTAGTGCGCCAACGCACCATACTGGTGTAATAGCGATTATTGAGAGACGCTAATAAGCAATCGCGTTTCTTCATAACAAATTCGCGAATAGCGAATACATTAAAAATCTTCAAATCCACTGACAAATTGCGAGCTTCAAATCGACCGTCGTTAATGAATCAATAGATTGGATGATAAGCACAGGCTTTGATCCATTCAAGCTGGCCGAATGGCTAAAATCGGCCAGCTTGCAGCGCGATCACATGACTCGCAGGCCCAGTTCGGTCACGAGCACCGCTGCCTGCTGATGCGAAATCGTCGCGCCCTTGAACAGCGCCGCATCGACGAGCCGCACGCCGCTCAGATCCGCCTCGCGCAGGTCCGCGCCGTCAAAGCGCGCGCCTTTCAGATGGGCATCCTTCAAACTGCCGCCGTCGAAGATCGCCTCGCGAAAATCGACGCCGGCCAGATCGGCGTCGGAGAAATCGAGTTGCTGGAGAGTGGCCTTGCGAAACGACAGGCCACGCAAATGCGCGCCCACCAGCAAGGTCTCGACGAAGCTCAAACCGAGCGCCGTACAGGCTTCGAAATTGGCGCCCGTCAGCTTGCAGCTGTGAAACAACGCCGAGGCAAGCTTGGTGCGCCGCCAGCTGGTGTTGTTCAGGTCGCTTGACTGGAACACCGCGTCGACCAGATCGGCCGACGCGAAATCCGCCTGGCGGCCGCGGCAACGAACCCAGCGCGTGTGCGACAGCATCGCGCCGAAAAACGACGTCTCGACGATCGTGCAGCGATGAAACTCAGCGCCGCGCAAATCGAGTCGCGACAGATCGGCCCCTTCGAAATCGCAGTCGGTGAAATGGAGTGGATCTTTATTCCCCGCCAGGCTCGTAGCAATGAGGCGCTCCACGTCGGTGCGCGTAAGTGTGGCATCGGCCACCACATGAGCTTGCGCGCCCGCAGCGCGCGCCGTTGAATCCAGTGACATGAAGGTTCAGAATGAATTTTGCCGAAAGACCTCAAGCGTACCGGAACGCGCGCCGCCCTGGCGATCCGCGCCGATGGTTTATAGTAACGGCCCCGTCAGACCCCGCTTACGATGACTTCCAACGACGCCACTCATAGCCCGCTGTACGCCCAGCTGCTCGCCGAAACCGCCAAAATCGGCTGGACCGAACTCGAACGCTTTTTCGCGCGCGGCATGCTGCTGCGCGTCGCACGCGACCTCGATCTGGTAAGCGTCGCCGAAGCCATCGCCAGCGACGACACCACGCAGGTCACGCAATGGCTGTCTTCCGGCCTTGTCGAGCGCGTGCAGGCGGAAACCGCCGCCGATCTCGCCGCGCGCGATCCAGATCTGTGGGCAGTGGTCGTCTCGCCATGGGTGTGCGTACAGGAACGTAATTGAGCGACCCCGCGCACGCCCCGAAGGAAGTCCCCTCGGGGAACGGCGCGAGCGCGACGGCCCCCGCCGTCCTGGTGCGCTGGCACCGCCGGGTGCTGACGCTGGCGTTTCCAATCGTCCTCGCCAATCTCACCCAGCCGATTCTCGGCGCAGTCGACACCGCCGTCGCCGGCCATCTGGACGGCGCGTCCTATCTTGGCGGCGTCGCGCTCGGCGGCCTGTTCTTCAACTTCGTGTTCTGGGGCTTCGGCTTCCTGCGCATGGGCACCACCGGCCTCGTCGCGCAGGCGCACGGCGCGGGGGATCACGCCGAGTTGCGCAACAACGTCGTACGTGCGTTGTTGCTGGCGGCGGCGATCGGCGCCGCGGTGCTTCTGTTCCAAGCGCCACTGATCGATTACGCATTGCGCGTGATCGGCGGCAGCGACGCGGTGCAGCGCCATGCGCAAATCTACTGCCACGCGCGCATCTGGGCCGCGCCACTCGCGCTCGGCAACTACGTGGTGCTCGGCTGGCTGCTCGGTACACAGCAGGTGCGGCTCGCGCTGCTGTCGCAAGTGTTCATCAACAGCGTGAACATCGCGGCGGTGCTGTTGTACGTGTACGTATTCGATTGGGGCGTGGCCGGCATCGGCGCGGCCACCGCCACCGCCGACGCGCTCGGCTTCGTACTCGGCGCCGCGTTGTTATGGCACGGCCGGCCGCGCGGTTTGCCGGCATTGAACCGCGCTACCCTCTTCGACGCCGCCACCCTCAAGCGCCTGGTGGTACTGAATCGCGATATCTTCGTACGCACGCTCTGTCTGCTGTCGTCGTTCGGCTGGTTCGCGCATCTCGGCGCGAAGCAAGGTGACGCCACGCTCGCCGCCAACGCGCTGCTGCTCAATTTTCAGACCTTTATGGCTTATGGACTCGACGGCTTCGCTCACGCGGCCGAAGCGCTGGTAGGCGCTGCGATCGGCGCGCGCGACCGGCACGCTTTCGTGCAGGCCATTAAGGTGACGGCGCTGTGGTCCGCACTCGGTGCGCTGGGCTTCTCGCTGGTGTACTGGGGCGCGGGCTCATGGATAATCGAAGGTCTGACCAATCAGGCCATCGTACGCGCCACGGCCGAGACTTATCTGCCTTGGGCCGCGCTCTTACCGGTGATCTCAGTGTGGGGCTTTCTGCTCGACGGCGTGTTCATCGGGGCCACTCGCACGCATGAACTGATGACGTCGATGGTGGTCTCGTTCGCAGTGTTCGTGGCGGCCTCGTGGGCCTTGCTGGCGCTGTATGGCAATCACGGCTTGTGGGCCGCGATGCTGATCTTCATGGCCGCGCGCGGTGTCACGCTCGCGCGTTTGTTGCCTGGTGTCGTGCGAGGCATGGCGGGGGCGGCGGTCTGAACGACAACGCAGCACACGGTTACGGCTTGAAACAAGCGCACACATATCACGCGTGCACCTCGCCCTAGAATAACTGCAGCCCGCGCCGTCCGCGCGAATAGTCTGCGCGGGTCAGAAGCGCCGGCGTGCCCGCGCCGGTGCTTCGCTTTCGTTCACTGCAAGCGCTCAGGGAGTGGGCGCCATGACAGGCGGACGGTCGTCGGTAGGCACGCCGTGGTAGTCGACGGGATCTTTTGGCGGCGGGCCGCCATGGTGGCCGGAAGGATCGTTGGCACAGCCGGCGAGCCCGGCAGCCAGCATCAACACAATCAACAAAACGCGGTTCATAGACTCTCGAAACAGAATGACAATAACGGCAACGAAGCGCCGAGAGTCTACCTGCAATTCGCATTCGACGATGTCGCGGCAGGCCGCGCCCCTCCTGCCGCACCTGCCATTTTGTTACGCGTGTCCTACTATAGAGGCACAGCTGCGTGTCATAGGAGACTGCCATGGACGCTGAATCGATCGCAGGTCTGATCGGACTTGCAATAGGCCTGCTCGTGCTGCTCGCCCTGTCGATTTTCGAATCGAGAACCTACCGGCGCGAACATGACGGCGAAGGCATGCTGCATCACTGGGTCACGCACCAGCACATGCCACACTGGATGCGTCGTCGGCACTGAGCGCAGCGCACTGCACGAAGCGGACGCGCCGACCATCCATAGCGCAATTCTCGCGCTTGCAGCGTGGCAAGATCGCCGCAACGACCTTGCCACCGCAGACCGTCTGACACCTTTTTTCACCCCGGCGCAATTCGTGATTGACTCTGGCACCCAATGCCACGTAGAATCTCGGATTCGTCGGAGCGTAGCGCAGCCTGGTAGCGCATCTGATTTGGGATCAGAGGGTCGAAGGTTCGAATCCTTTCGCTCCGACCACGAAAAGCAATACGAAACCCGCGTAGCCTTCGGCTTCGCGGGTTTTTGCTTTCTGGGCATCAGAAACTCATGCGAACTGATGTGACCATTCGGCGCGCGCCACCGCCTTGCGCCCTCACAAGCTCGCATGCGACAGTGATCGAAAACCCGGCGCTGTTATCTACGCCGCAACCAGAGTCAAGGAGACAAGCATGAATCTGATCCTCTGGCGTCACGCCGAAGCCGAAGATTTCGCCGCTAGCGATCTCGCCCGCGCGCTCACCACGCGGGGCCGCAAACAGGCGCAAAACGTCGCCAAGTGGCTGCGCACCCGCCTGCCCGACGACGCAGTGGTCCTCGCGAGTCCTGCGGTGCGCACCATCCAGACCGCGGAAACCTTGAGCGACCAGTACCGCGTGGTGCGGGAACTCGCGCCTAACGCCAGTGCGGACGATGTGCTCGAAGCCGCCGGCTGGTCAAAAGGCATCGCACCCACTGTCGTGATCGTCGGCCATCAACCGACGCTCGGCCACGTTGCAGCACGTTTGCTCGGCAACAGCGGAGCGAGTTGGCCGCTGAAGAAAGCCGGCCTGTGGTGGATCGAAAGCCGTGAGCGCGACGGCGACGACCAGGCCGTGCTGCGCGCGGCGATGAGTCCCGATCTGATCTGAGCTGAACTGATGAGGTCGCGCAACCTGGTATTCGAAGAGACCCGGCTGCGCCCACCAGTCCCACCGGTCGCGCGGAAACAACACATGACCTGCCCGGCCCACGACATTACAAGCCGCGCGCACGCAGCTTACGGGCAGTCATCCAATCGTCACGGCTTTGCCATGCGAGCGTCACCAGGCGTTACTACATTGGCGAAAAAAGAAATCTCCCTTTTTTCGACCAGGACGCCACATGCGAGAACTGCCGACGCCCACCCTGCCCCTGGCTTCGATCTTCGAAACGCGTCGCCTGCCGCGCGCCGAAGAGACAGTCACCGCCCAGCATCGCCTGCAAGTGACGTGGGCACGCACCGACGAGCAACTGCGCGAGGCCCAGCGTCTGCGCTACCGAGTATTCGCCGATGAAATGGGCGCCCGTCTGACGGGTCCGGCGGGCCTCGACGTCGATGTGTTCGATTCATACTGCGATCACCTGCTGGTGCGCGATCTCGACACGCTGAAGGTGGTCGGCACCTATCGCGCGCTGCCGCCGCATCAGGCCGCCCGTATCGGACGCCTGTATGCCGAAAGCGAATTCGACGTGTCACGTCTCACGCACCTGCGCGCGAAGATGGTCGAAGTGGGCCGCTCATGCGTGCACCCCGACTATCGCAGCGGCTCGGTGATCATGTCGTTGTGGGCAGGGCTCGCCGCCTACATGAAGCACAACGGCTACGAGACGATGCTCGGCTGCGCGAGTGTCGCGATGGTCGACGGTGGCCACTACGCAGCGAATCTTTACTGCTCGCTGCGCGACAACGCGATGACGGCGCCGGAATATCGCGCGTTCCCGCACACGCCGCTGCCGGTGGAAGAATTGCAAACGGGCGCCGATGTCGCGCCGCCGCCACTGGTGAAGGGCTATCTGCGCCTCGGTGCGAAGATTTGCGGCGCACCGGCCTGGGATCCCGATTTCAACACGGCCGACTTTCTGACGCTGTTGCGTCTGACAGATATCAACGCGCGTTACGCGCGGCACTTCCTCGGCGACGCAACGCCGCGCTGAGCGGCACATGGCGAACCGCCCGGCACAGTCAGCCGGTGGCTGAAACTGAAGCGCAGAAAAAAGCCCGGCTAATCGGCCGGGCTTTTTCATTTACACCGCAAGATTCTCAATCGTCCGTGTAAACCACGCGATAGGGAATGCCGACCTTCTCCCACTCCGCGGCTTCCTGGATCAGGCTGTAATCCGTCAGCGGATTGTTAGCCACCCACTGGTTCGGCAAACGTACTTCGTAACCGCCGTTGGCCTGCGCGACCGCGATACCCGGCAAGCCGACATCCGCACGCCGGCGGCACAGCAGCGCCGCGAGCCGCAGACAGAACAGCAGCGGCCATTCCACTTCACGCGTTTGTGACAGCTTGCCGAGTTTCCCCGCGTGGCCGAGCACCAGCGCGGCGAGCCGCGCCTGGTCGGTGCGCGAAAAACCCGGCATGTCGGCGTTGCTGGCGATATAGGCGGAATGCTTGTGATAGGCGCTGTGCGAAATCGACAGTCCGATTTCGTGCAAGGCCGCAGCCCAGCCGAGGAACATGCGGTTCTCGGCGCGGCGCTCTTCGTCCGGTTCGGCAAACTGGTCGTAAAAGCGCACCGCGAGTTCGCCGATACGCCCGGCCTGCGCGCGGTCCACACCGTAACGGCGCATGAAGCCTTCCACCGTCACTGTGCGCATGTCCTCGTGCTGCGAACGGCCCAGCAAGTCGTACAGCACGCCGAGGCGCAGCGCACCATCTGTTGTATCGACGTAATCGACGCCGAGTTCGTCGAAAACCGCGATCATGATCGACAGGCCGCCGGCCAGCACCGGAATGCGATCGCCCTTCAACGCGACCAGCTTCAGACGATTGACGTTTTCCGCCTTGATCAGCGCGCGCTTGAGGCGCTCCAGCCCACCGCGCGAGATGCCGTGCGTGACGCCCGCATCGTTGAAGCCATTGGCCTCGACCAGTTCGGCGAGCGCCCGCGCGGTGCCGGACGAGCCAATCGCCTGTTCCCAGCCGGTTTTCTTGTATTCGGCGGAAATGATCTGAATTTCACGGCTCGCGGCGAGTTCGGCCTGGCGCATCGTGTATTCGTCGATATTGCCCGCCGGAAAAAATGCGCGGCTGTGGCTCACGCAGCCGATATACAGGCTCTCCATCTTGATCGGCGTGTAGTGCGAACCGATGATGAATTCCGTCGAGCCGCCGCCGATATCTACCACGAGACGCTTGCCCGCGCTCGCGGGCACGGAGTGTGCCGCCCCTGCATAAATCAGGCGCGCTTCTTCACGCCCAGCGATCACTTCGATCGGAAAACCGAGCGCGGCTTGTGCCTCGCCGAGAAACTCGCCCGCGTTCTTGGCGATGCGCAACGTATTGGTGGCGACGGCGCGCACATGATCGGGATGAAAGTCGCGCAGCCGCTCGCCGAAGCGCTTGAGTGCGTCCCAGCCGCGCACTTGCGAGGCGCGGTCGAGCATCTTGTCGCGCGACAGGCCGGCGGCAAGGCGCACCGGCTCACGCAAGGCGTCGACCTGATAGATCTGGCTGCCCGCGTCGGTTTCCTCGACCCGGCCCACGATCAGCCGGAAGCTGTTCGAGCCGAGATCGACGGCAGCAAGGAGTTGTGGAGTAGTGACCATCGAGTAAGCGGACTCCATGCGCGCGAGCGCGGCGGCGGTGGATGCGAAGGCTGCCGGATGCCCACCGGATGCCTTGGGCGCCTTGTGGCCGGCCGCGCTGTTCAAAGACGCCATTCTAAGCGTACCGGACCTCACGATGTCGCCTCGCAGTAATGGGGGTGCCCTATGGTCCCACACGCACTGCGTCATAATTACGACACGCAATGAATACGGCGTAGAATTTATAACATTCGAGAATGTCATAACAACGTCATCATACTGTGAGAATTTCCGAGCGTCTTTACGTCTCCCTTCCTGACATTCCATTCTCGCTGCCGATGTCCATCCGCTACCCATTATTGAATCGCGAGCTGGGCATTCTGGGTTTCAACGAGCGTGTGTTGGCACAAGCTGCCGACCCAGCCGTCCCTTTGCTCGAACGCTTGCGCTTCATCTGCATCACCAGTAGCAACCTCGACGAATTCTTCGAAGTCCGCATGGCCGGACTGCAGGAACAGATGCGCGACAACCCGGGCGCACTGTCGCCGGACGGCATGTCGCTGCAGCACGTGTACGACCTCGTGGTCGAGCGCGCGCAGAGGCTCGTGCATCGCCAGTACACCATGCTGCACGACACGGTGCTCACCGCGCTCGAGGCAGAAGGCATCTATTTTCATGGCACCGAAGCGTGGAACGAGGCGCAGACCGAATGGGCGCGCAATTACTTCTTCGACGAACTGCTGCCGGTGCTCACGCCGATCGGCCTCGATCCGGCTCACCCGTTTCCGCGCGTGCTCAACAAGAGCCTGAACTTCGTCGTCGAACTCGAAGGCAAAGATGCGTTCGGCCGCCAGGCGATGATGGGCATCGTGCAGGCGCCGCGTGCCTTGCCCCGGCTCGTGCGCATGCCGCAGGAGCTGTCAGGCTATCCGCATGGTTTCGTGCTGCTGAGCTCGTTGCTGCAGCGCTTTGTCGGCGAGCTGTTCCCGAACCTGGTGGTGCGTACCTGCAATCAGTTTCGCATCACACGCAATAGCGAACTGTTCGTCGACGAAGACGAAATCACCAATCTGCGTGTCGCGTTGCAGGGCGAACTGCCGGCACGGCATCTGGGCAACGCTGTGCGGCTCGAAGTGTCGGCGGAAACGCCCTCGCATGTCGTGCGGCGCCTGCTCGACGAAAGCGGCCTCACCACCAAGGATTGCTATTTCGCCGATGGCCCCGTCAATCTGGTCCGGCTGATGCAATTGCCGGAGATGGTGGACCGGCCCGACCTGAAATTCGTTCCGCATATTCCGGCGATTCCGCCGCAAATCGCGAACAGCACCAGCATGTTCGACGTGATCGATCAGGGCGACGTGCTGCTGCATCACCCTTATGAGAGCTTTCAACCGGTGCTCGAGTTGCTGCTGCAGGCAGCTAAAGACCCGAACGTGATGGCCATCAAGCAGACCATCTATCGCACCGGCACCGACTCGCCGCTGATGGACGCGCTGATGCAGGCGGCGCGCAATGGCAAGGAAGTGACGGTGGTGGTCGAACTGCTCGCGCGCTTCGACGAAGAAACCAACATCAACTGGGCGTCGCAGCTAGAAGCGGTGGGCGCGCACGTCGTGTACGGCGTGGTGGGCCACAAGTGCCACGCGAAGATGATGCTGATCGTGCGGCGTGTGTCGTCAGGCGGCAGGACCACGCTCAAGCGTTACGTGCACCTGGGCACCGGCAACTATCACCCGCGCACCGCGCGTCTTTACACCGACTTCGCCCTGATGACGGCCGATCAGAAGATTTGCGAAGACGTGCACCACGTGTTCCAGCAACTGACCGGCATCGGTGGTGAACTGTCGCTTCACGAGTTGTGGCAGTCGCCGTTCACGCTGCATCCGAAACTGGTCGAGGCGATTCGTGCGGAAGCCGAGCATGCTCGTGCCGGCAAGAAGGCGCGCATTGTCGCGAAGATGAACGCGCTGCTCGAACCGACCGTGATTGCCGAGCTGTACGAAGCGTCACAGGCGGGCGTGAAGATCGATCTGATCGTGCGCGGCGTATGTTCGTTGCAGCCGGGTGTGCCTGGCCTGTCGGAGAACATCACGGTGCGTTCGATCGTCGGGCGCTTTCTCGAGCATCACCGCATCTTCTACTTCTACGACGGCGGCAAGGAACAGGTGTATCTGTCGAGCGCCGACTGGATGGATCGCAACTTCTTCCGCCGTGTGGAAGTGGCATTTCCGGTCAACAACCGTCGTTTGAAGCGGCGTGTGATCGCCGAAGGGCTGTCGGCATTCCTCGGCGACAACCAATCCGCGTGGCTGATGCAAAGCGACGGCCACTATCGGCGCCGCCGGCCGGGCAAATCCTCGCGCAATGCGCAGATGAGCCTGCTGGGGAAATTCTGTTCGTGAGTTCGTGATCGTCTGATCGCGTTTGCGCGCCGCGGAAGCAAGCGGCGCTGCGCACGAAAAAAGCCCGCCTTGTTTCGTTCCAGGCGGGCTTTTTCAGGCCAACGTTTTCAAACCGGCGCCGGTTGCCGACGCGCCGTGCGAAACACCGGGAAACGCACGGTGAACGTGCTGCCACGTCCCTCTTCGCTCTTCACGTCGAGCTGTGCATCGTGCCGTTGCAGCACATGTTTGACGATGGCGAGCCCGAGGCCCGTCCCACCCGTATCGCGCGAGCGGCTGCGGTCGACACGATAGAAGCGCTCGGTCAGACGTGGAATGTCCGCGGCTGGAATCCCCAAGCCGCTGTCCGTGACCGAAAACACCGCACTGCCGCCGTTTGCCTGCCAACTCACCTTGATCGCACCGCCGTCCGGCGTATAGCGGATCGCATTGGTCACGAGGTTGCCAAGCGCGCTGAGAATCTCCGTTTCCACACCGGTTACCGTGAGCCCTTCGTCGGCGTCAAACACGATCTTGTGATGGTCGCTCGACAGGCTTTGCGCGTCGTCCCGCAGATGCCGCAGCACCGCACGCATATCGATCATCTGATCGCTCGGCGGCTTGTTGTCGCCTTCGAGCTTCGCGAGCACCAGCAAGTCGTTGACGATATGGCGCATGCGCGAGGCCTGCTGCTCCATCAGTTCGAGGTAGCGCCCACGCTCGGCTTCGCTTAGCGGCAGTTCTCGCATCGTCTCGAGAAAACCCGACAATACGGTCAACGGTGTTTTCAATTCATGCGACACGTTAGCGACGAAGTCGCGCCGCATCGCGTCGGTACGTTCCAGCTCGGTGATGTCCTGCGACAGCACCAGCTTGCGATTCTCGCCATAAGGAAACACCTGCACCGACAGCACGTTCTGGCGCTTCTCGCCCATGCCGCGCATGATCAGCATCTGTTCGTAGCGTTGCGAATTCAGATAGCGCACGAAATCGGGCTGACGCACGAGATGCGTAATGTGCTGACGCAGATCACGTTTCGCATCGAGCCCGAAATGGAGTTCGGATATCGCATTGCACCACTCGATCTGATCGTGATCATCGAGCATTGCCACGCCGTTCGGCGACGCCTGGATCGCCTGGATGAAACGCGAATGCTGCTGCTCGACCTGGCGCACCTGCGCATGCCAGCGCTTCGCAAGCTTATGCAGACGGTAGTAGATTTCGCCCCAGATGCCCGGGGCGCTCGGCACTTCGCCGTAGACCGGCGCGTCGAGCAGGCGCCACAAACGCTGCTTGTGGAAGGTACTAAAGAGGCTCTGCGCGAGCAGCATGACGATCGCGAGGACCAGCCCTGCCTTGACGTTCAGAAGTGCGCCGACCACCACGCACAGAACAGCCAGCAGCACGACCGACACGATGGAGCGCGCCCAGATGATGTTCATGTTCTAGCGATCGAAGAGAAAACCGTTCACGCCGGGATCTGAAATCGCGGCGCCTAACGTAACCGATGTGGCCTATGCGGCGTATGTGACCTCCATAACGCGTGTGGCTCAAGCACCGCCACTCGCGCTACCGCAAAGTCAGGCGCTCTTCGCGAGCCGGTAGCCGCTGCCGCGTACCGTCTCAATCATAGCATCGCACCCGGCCGGCTTCAGTGCCGCACGCAGACGCTTGATGTGCACATCCACCGTGCGCTCTTCGACGAACACGTGGTCGCCCCACACCTGATCGAGCAGTTGCGTGCGGCTATGCACGCGCTCCGGGTGCGTCATGAAGAAGTGCAGCAGACGGAACTCGGTCGGGCCAAGATCGAGCTTGATCTCGCTGCCTTCGGCGTGCGCAGCGACGCGGTGCGTTGCCGGATCGAGCTTCAGACCGTTGATCGCAACCAGGTCTTCGGTCAACTGCGGCGCGCGGCGGCGCAACACCGCCTTGATGCGCGCCATCAGTTCCTTCGGCGAAAACGGTTTGGTGACGTAGTCGTCGGCACCGATTTCGAGGCCGAGCACCTTGTCCTGCTCATCGCCACGTGCGGTCAGCATGATGATCGGAATGTGCTTGGTGCGCTCGTTGTTGCGCAGATCGCGAGCGAACGCGATGCCCGACTTGCCCGGCAACATCCAGTCGAGCAGCACGAGGTCGGGCAATACATCGCTGATCAGGTTCTGCGCCTGCTCCGCGTTGTACGCGCGAATCGGGCAGTGCCCGGCGTGTTGAAGATTCACCGAAATCAGTTCGGAAATGGCGGGCTCATCTTCAATGACGAGAATGCTGCTGGGCATCGGCACCTCTGGTCCTTATAACTGATTAACTGAGTGCTTCGCGTTCGAGCGCGTCGCGCGACTTGTGCCGCACGTCGGTGCCCTTGACGATGTAGATGATGAATTCAGCGATGTTTTTCGCGTGGTCGCCGATCCGTTCGATCGCCTTGGCGATGAACAGAAAATCGAGGCCCACCGAAATCGAACGCGGATCTTCAGTCATGTATGAAATCAGCTTGCGAACGAAAGCGCGGAATTCTTCGTCGATCGCCTTGTCGTCACGCATGATCTGCGCGGCGGCGACGGTGTCCAGACGCGCAAAGGCGTCCAGCGCGCGGCGCAGGATCGACACCGCCATTTCGCCCGACAATTTGATCTCGGCGATATTGATGCTGCGCGAAGCGCCGTCTTCCATCAGACGCTTGGTGCGTTTGGCGATTTTTTCGGCTTCGTCGCCGGCGCGCTCGAGATTCGTGATGGTCTTCGAAATCGCGATCAGGAGGCGCAAGTCGCGCGCGGCCGGCTGACGGCGCGCGATGATGTTGCTGCACTCTTCGTCGATCTCGACTTCCATCGTGTTCAGACGGTCTTCAGCGGCGATCACCTGCTCGCATACATCGAGGTCGAAGTTGTTGAGCGCGATCATCGCGTTGACGATCTGCGACTCGACCAGGCCGCCCATTTCGAGCACCTTCGAGGAAACGAGGTTCAGGTCGGCGTCGAACTGGCTGGACAGATGTTTATCGGACATGTCGTACTCCGTTGTTTTGCGCGGCGGCTTAGCCGAAGCGGCCAGTGATGTAGTCCTCGGTTTCCTTGCGGACCGGCTTGATGAAGATCTTTTCGGTGTCGCCGAATTCGATCAGTTCACCGAGGTACATATAGGCAGTGTAGTCCGAACAGCGTGCGGCCTGTTGCATGTTGTGAGTCACGATCACAACCGTGTAATCGCTTTTCAGTTCGGCGATCAGTTCTTCGATTCGGCCGGTGGAAATCGGGTCGAGTGCGGAACACGGCTCGTCGAGCAGCAACACTTCAGGACGGATCGCAATACCGCGCGCGATACACAGACGTTGTTGCTGGCCGCCGGACAAACCGTAGCCGCTCTGGCCCAATTTATCCTTGACTTCGTTCCACAGTGCGGCCTTGGTCAGCGCCCACTCCACGCGGTCGTCCATTTCCGAGCGCGGCAGCGTTTCGAACATCTTCACGCCGAATGCGATGTTGTCGTAGATCGACATCGGAAACGGCGTCGGCTTCTGGAACACCATGCCGATCCGCGCGCGCAGCAGCGAAATATCGCGCTTGGAGGTCAGCAGGTTTTCGCCGTCCATCAGGATCTCGCCTTCGGCGCGTTGCTCAGGATAGAGCGCGTACATCTTGTTGAGCGTGCGCAGCAACGTAGACTTGCCGCAACCCGACGGGCCGATGAAGGCGGTCACCTTGCCTTCGGGAATCCGAAGATTGATGTTCTTCAGCGCGTGATACTTGCCGTAGAAAAAGTTCAGGTCGTTGATTTCGATCTTCGGACGCGACGGGGCTTGCGCCTGGCCGCTTTGGGCGGGATCGAAACCGGCGGGCGCCGTCGGACGCACGGTCGGATTGAGTTGAGTTTCTGCCATATTCATCGGATTACACTCCGCCCTTACTTATTCGAAAAGATCGTGCGCGCGAGGATGTTCAGTCCCAGCACCGCAAGCGTGATCAGGAAGACACCGGCCCACGCGAGCGATTGCCACTGCGCAAACGGGCTCATCGCGAACTTGTAGATCGTGACCGGCAGGTTCGCAACCGGCTGGTCCATATTCAGCGAGAAGAATTGATTCGACAACGCCGTGAACAGCAGCGGTGCGGTTTCGCCGGCAATCCGCGCGACGCCAAGCAGGACGCCCGTGATAATGCCCGCGATCGACGCCTTCAGCGTGATCGACATCACCATCTTCCACTTCGGCGTGCCGAGTGCGAAAGCGGCTTCGCGCAGCGCATTCGGCACCAGCTTCAGCATGTTTTCGGTGGTGCGGATCACGATCGGAATCTGCAGCAGCGCGAGCGCGAACACGCCGGCCCAACCGCTGAAGTGGCCCATCTTCGCCACGACGAGCGCGTAGACGAACAGACCGACGACGATGGACGGCGCCGACAACAGGATGTCGTTGATGAAACGCGTGAGACTGGCGAGCCAGCCCTTCTGACCGTACTCGGCGAGATATACGCCTGCCAGAATGCCGATCGGCGTGCCGACAAAAGTTGCGAGCGCAACCAGCATTACGCTGCCGACGATCGCGTTGGCAAGACCACCGCCATCGGTGTTCGGTGGCGGCGTGGATTGCGTGAACAATTCGACCGACAGGCCGCCGATGCCAAGGCGCAGGGTCGTATAGAGAATCCACACCAGCCACAGCAGGCCGAACGCCATGGCCGCGAGCGACATTGTCAGCGCAACCGCATTCTTCGCGCGGCGGCGGCCTTGCAGACGCACGCGCATCGCTTCGAGCGCGACGGCGTCGTTCGAACCTGGCATATTCAAAGTGGGCTGGCTCATTTCGCGCCCTCCCCTTTTTCGAGGCGAAGCAGCATGATTTTCGAAATCGCCAGTACCACGAAGGTAATCACAAACAGGATCAACCCGAGTTCCATCAGCGCGGACGTATGCAGGCCCGGATCCGCTTCCGCGAATTCGTTGGCGAGCGCCGAAGTAATGCTGTTGCCCGGCGAAAACAGCGAAACGTTATCGAGCAGATTGGTGTTGCCGATCACGAAGGTCACCGCCATCGTCTCGCCAAGCGCGCGGCCGAGGCCGAGCATCACGCCGCCGATCACGCCGCTCTTGGTAAAGGGCAGCACGATCTTCCACATCACTTCCCAGGTCGTGCAGCCGATGCCGTACGCCGATTCCTTCAACAGGACCGGCGTGACTTCGAACACGTCACGCATCACCGAAGCGATATACGGAATGATCATGATCGCGAGAATCACACCCGCGCACAGAATGCCAATGCCGATCGGCGCGCCCTGAAACAACGCGCCGACGATAGGAATGCCGCCGAGGAGCGTGCCAAGCGGCTTTTCGAACCACGTCGCGAAGATCGGCGCGAACACCAGCAGACCCCACATGCCGTAGACGATCGACGGAATCGCGGCGAGCAGTTCGATGGCGATACCGAGCGGACGGCGCAGCCACGCGGGCGCGAGTTCGGTCAGGAAAAGCGCGATGCCGAAGCTGACGGGCACCGCGATGATGAGTGCAATGAGCGAGGTCGCGATCGTGCCGTAGATAGGCACCAATGCGCCGAATTGCTTGCTAGGTGGATCCCAGTCGGCGGTCCATAGGAACGCGAAGCCGAACTGCTTGATCGACGGCAGGGAAGCGACGATCAGCGAAACGATGATGCCGCCGAGCAGCAACAGGGTGACGATGGCGGCGAGACGGGCCAGGCCGCCGAAGATGACGTCGCCGACGCGGCTGGGCGCCTTCTGCTGGGACGTGCTGCCGGGCGGCGTCGATCTCGCCGCGCCAGGCGCTAATTGGATATCGGACATGAGAGCCTGATGGACCTGTTTCCAGTTGCCGTACGACACTTGTCGTGCGGCGGACAATGCTGGGCTAATGCCGGGGTAACGCCATTGGCCGTCCTCGAATGAGGACGGCCAATGTATTGCTGGATGCTTACTGCATGCTGCGTCGCTTTGTTACGTCGCTCAGTCAGCGATCGGCTTGCCCGCAGCGTCCTTCACCTTCGACTTCCACTGCGTACGGATTTCCGACACAACCGAATCCGGCAGCGAGATGTAGTCCAGATCGTTCGCAGCCTGCGTGCCGTTCTTGAACGCCCAGTCGAAGAACTTCAGCGTTTCGGTGCCTTGCGCCGGCTTGTCCTGCGCCGTGTGCAGCAGCACGAACGTTGCGCCGACGATCGGCCATGCGTTCTTGCCCGGCTCGTTCGTCAGGATCTGGTAGAACGACTTCGACCAGTCCGCGCCCGCTGCCGCTGCCTTGAACGTTTCCGTCTTCGGCTCGACCACCGTGCCCGACGAATTCTTCAGGCCGACATACGTCATTTTGTTCTGCTTCGCGTACGCCCATTCGACGTAGCCGATTGCGCCCGGCAGGCGTTGCACGAAGGCTGCGACGCCGTCGTTGCCCTTGCCGCCCGTACCGGTCGGCCAGTTGACCGTCGAACCTTCACCAACCTTCGACTTCCAGTCTGCGTTGACCTTCGAGAGATAGTTCGTCCAGATGAAGCTGGTGCCCGAACCGTCGGCGCGGCGAACCACGGCAATGTCGGTATCCGGCAACTTAGCCTTCGGGTTCAGTGCAACGATCGCCGGATCGTTCCACTTCTTGATCTTGCCCAGGTAGATGTCGCCGAGCACTTCGCCCGACAGCGTCAGTTCACCCGGCGTCACGCCCGGCACATTGACGACCGGCACCACGCCGCCGACTACTGTCGGGAACTGGAACAGGCCTTCCTTGGCGAGGTCTTCGTCCTTCAGCGGAGCGTCCGAACCAGCGAAGTCAACAGTCTTCGCGACGATCTGCTTCACGCCACCCGACGAACCAATACCTTGATAGTTGACCTTGCCGCCACCCGACTTCTGGTAGGCATCGGCCCACTTCGTGTAGATCGGTGCTGCGAAGGTGCTGCCCGCGCCGGTGATGTCTGCGGCTTGCGCTGCGATCGCGAAAAGCGCGCCAGCGACGCCAGCGAACACGGTTTGCATCAATTTCATGAGACCTCCAAGGGTGTGAGCGGTGTGAGCGAATAACACGAACACCGCGAAGCTTAGGGTCTCTTTGTGACAGTAACGTGACTAACCGTGAAACGGATGTGACAGTGAGATTACTAAGGTGAAAGGCTCTCGCACGGAGAAATTGCCGTTTTGGCAGTGTTGGACACGTCGCTCTACAGATTAGGCGAAAAAAATGGGACGCGAACGTTTGCGTGTGGGAAAGGGTGCACGGCAGAGGGGTGCGGCAGCGGGGACGCGCTCATGGTCGTCCCTCGCCGTCGTGGCC
The DNA here is from genome assembly GCF_046026675.1 of Paraburkholderia sediminicola. GTDB lineage: Bacteria > Pseudomonadota > Gammaproteobacteria > Burkholderiales > Burkholderiaceae > Paraburkholderia > Paraburkholderia sediminicola_F. The sequence continues at coordinate 3,257,981 of NZ_JAQQEY010000001.1, forward strand.
AAGCGCGGTTTAGGCCGTGGCCTGCTTCACCGCGTTGGCGATCGCTTCAGAATGGCGAATGGCGTCGTCGACTTTTTCGGCTTCCACCATCACGCGCAGAACGGGCTCGGTACCCGAGGCCCGAATCAGCACGCGGCCGCGGCCGTTCAATGCTTCCTCGGCCGTGCTGATGGCGCGGCGGATCGCGTCGCTGCCCTTCCAGTCCGCGCCGGGCTGCATCCGCACGTTGATCAGCTTCTGCGGGAACAGCGTCACGCCGTGGAGCAGCTCGGCGAGCGTTTTGTCGCTGCGCTTCATCGCGGCCAGCACCAGCAGGGCCGACACGATGCCGTCGCCGGTCGAATGGCGGTCTAGGGAGAGAATATGGCCGGAGCCTTCCGCGCCGAGTTGCCAGCCGTGTTCGCGCAACTGTTCGAGCACGTAGCGGTCGCCCACCGCCGCGCGGACGAACTTCACGCCGGCTTCCTGTAGCGCGACTTCGACCGCCATGTTGGTCATCAAGGTGCCGACCGCGCCGTCCACTTTGCCGTCGGTCGCCATCCGGTCCTTGACCAGCACGTATAGCAACTCGTCGCCGTTATACAGGCGGCCTGCCGCGTCCACGACCTGCAGCCGGTCGGCGTCGCCGTCGAGCGCGATGCCGAGGTCCGCGTGATTTGCGCGCACCGCGCGCACCAGCGCGTCCGGCGCGGTCGCACCGACGCCGTCGTTGATGTTGAAACCGTTCGGCGCGACGCCGATCGGAATCACATCGGCACCGAGTTCATGGAACACGTGCGGCGCAACGTCGTACGCGGCACCGTGCGCGCAGTCGACCACCAGCTTCAGGCCACGCAAGTCGAACGCCGCCGGGAAGGTGCTCTTGCAGAACTCGATATAGCGGCCGGCTGCGTCGTCGAGGCGCCGCGCCTTGCCGAGTTGCTCGGAGGCCGCGCACGCGAGCGGCAGGTCGAGCTGCTCTTCAATCTGCAATTCCACTTCGTCGGGCAGCTTGTTGCCGTCGGCGGAGAAGAATTTGATGCCATTGTCGTAGTACGGGTTGTGCGACGCGCTGATCACGACGCCCGCGGCGAGCCGCAGTGCGCGCGTCAGGTAGGCAATGCCCGGGGTCGGCATCGGTCCGGCCAGCATGACGTCGACACCCGCCGCGGAAAAACCCGCTTCGAGCGCGGCTTCGAGCATATAGCCCGAGACCCGGGTGTCTTTGCCGATGAGCACCGTGGGCCGTGCGCCCGTTCTGGCCCAGCGGTCCGCGCCCGCCAGCACCTTGCCAGCAGCGTAGCCGAGCCGCAATACAAACTCCGGCGTAATCGGCCCTTCGCCGACCTTGCCCCGAATCCCGTCCGTTCCGAAATAACGACGTGCCATGTTTTATGTTCCTCCTTGGCTTGTGGGGTTCAGCCGCGCGCGCGGCTGTGATTCGCCGCGTCGCGCATGGCCGCCCATACTTTCAATGCATCCACTGTTTGCGCGACGTCGTGCACGCGCAGAATTGCCGCACCGCGCCCGGCGGCACACACCGCGGCGGCAATGCTGCCCGCGACGCGCTCCGGCGCCGGGCGTCCGACAACCGCGCCGATCATCGACTTGCGCGACATGCCGGCGAGAATGGGGTACGGCGGCTCGGCCCGCGGCGCCGTGTCCGGCAGGTGGGCGAGCAGCGCGTAATTGTGTTCGATCACCGCCTTACCGAAACCAAAGCCCGGGTCCACGCTGATGCGAGCACGGGCGATGCCCGCCTGCTTCAGGGTTGCCACCCGTTCTTCGAGAAACTGCCGCACCTCGCTCACCACGTCGTCATAGACGGGCTCACCGAGCTGCATGGTCCGCGGCTCGCCGAGCATATGCATCACGCACAGACCGCACTCGCTGTCGCGCACGGCGTCGACCGCACCGGGCATCCGGAAGCCCCAGATATCGTTGATCAGGTCGGCGCCCGCGGTCAGTGCGTGACGCATCACTTCCGGCTTGTATGTATCGACCGACAACGGCACATTCGCGCCGCGCAGTAGTTCGACCAGTGGGATCACCCGCTCCAGCTCTTCGTCGAGCGGCACGGGCGGCGCACCCGGGCGAGTCGACTCGCCGCCGATGTCGATGATGTCCGCGCCGTCGAGCAACATGCGCTCGGCCTGGCGCAACGCGTCGCCGCGCATCGCGTACTGACCGCCATCGGAAAACGAATCGGGAGTGACGTTCAGGATGCCCATGACCAACGGGCGTTCAAAGGTCAGCTTGAAGCGGCCGCATTGCAGCGGTTCAGGGATGGGAAGAGAAGGAAATTCGACTTTCGACACGTAGCGGTCAATCACGTAAAACGAATAAATGCAAAACGGGCCGGTGTGAAACACACCGGCCCGCACTTTCTACTGGTCGCCTATCAGGCCGGCGCGGTCGCGTTACCCGGCTTGACCTCGGTGCCCGGGCTGCCACCCGACGAGGCATCGCCCACCGACGGCGGCGAACTCTTCGGCGAGCGCGGCGGACGGCCTGCCATGATGTCGTTGATCTGATCGGCGTCGATCGTTTCCCACTCCATCAACGCGGCGGTCATCGCTTCAACCTTGTCGCGGTTCTCATCCAGCAGGCGCTTCGCGAGGTTGTACTGCTCGTCCAGCACGCGGCGGATTTCCGCGTCTACCTTCTGTTGCGTCGCTTCCGAAATGGTGCGCGTGAAGCCACGGCCAAACGGCGTTGCGTCGTTCTCGTCGTCGACGTAGACCATCGGGCCGAGTGCGTCCGTCATGCCGAAGCGAGCCACCATGGCGCGGGCCGTAGCCGTTGCCTTGTTGAAGTCGTCCGATGCGCCGGTGCTGATCAGGTTCAGGAACAGCTCTTCCGCGACACGGCCACCGAACAGGATCGCGAGGCGGTCCAGCAGGTAGTCCTTCGAATACGTTTCGTTGTCATGCTCCGGCAACTGCCACGTGACGCCCAGCGCACGGCCACGCGGAATGATCGTGACCTTGTGCACCGGATCGGCCTTCGGCAACAGCTTGGCGATGACCGCGTGACCCGACTCGTGATACGCCGTAGCACGCTTCGATTCTTCGCGAATCACGGCCGACTTGCGCTCCGGACCCATGAAGATCTTGTCCTTCGCGTCTTCGAAATCCGCCATCTCGACGATGCGCTTGCCGCGGCGAGCCGCGAACAGTGCTGCTTCGTTGACCAGGTTCGCCAGGTCCGCGCCCGAGAAGCCCGGCGTGCCGCGTGCGATAACCGCTGCGTCGACGTCGTTCGAAATCGGCACCTTGCGCAGGTGGACCTTCATGATGTGCTCGCGACCACGAATGTCCGGCAGACCGACGTACACCTGACGGTCGAAACGGCCCGGACGCAGCAGCGCCTTGTCCAGCACGTCCGAACGGTTCGTGGCAGCGATCACGATCACGCCCGAATTCGCTTCGAAGCCGTCCATCTCGACCAGCATCTGGTTCAAGGTCTGTTCGCGTTCGTCGTTACCGCCGCCCATGCCGGCGCCACGATGACGGCCGACCGCGTCGATTTCGTCGATGAACACGATACACGGCGCATGCTTCTTGGCCTGCTCGAACATGTCGCGCACACGAGCCGCACCGACACCCACAAACATTTCCACGAAGTCCGAACCCGAGATGCTGAAGAACGGCACCTTCGCCTCACCGGCGATAGCACGCGCCAGCAACGTCTTACCCGTTCCCGGTGGGCCGACCAGCAACACGCCGCGCGGAATTCGTCCGCCCAGCTTCTGGAATTTCTGCGGATCGCGCAGGAAGTCGACCAGTTCGGAAACTTCTTCCTTGGCTTCGTCGCAACCGGCGACGTCAGTGAAATTGATAGCGTTGTTATTTTCGTCGATCAGACGTGCACGGGATTTACCGAACGAGAACGCACCGCCTTTCCCGCCTCCCTGCATCTGTCGCATCATGTAGAACCAGAAACCGATGATCAGGATCGTCGGTCCGAGATAGTACAGCGCCGACACCAGCGCATTCGGTTCGTCATCAGCCTTGCCGCTCACCTGAACGCCATACTTCATCAGATCGCCAACCATCCAGATGTCGCCGGGCGACACGATCTGGTACTTCTGGCCGTCTGCTGGAGTGACCGTGAGGTTCCGCCCCTGGACGATAACGTTCTTGACTTTGCCGTTCTTCGCGTCGTCCATGAACTGCGAATAGGAAACGCCTTCCTGGACACGGGGCTTGTCGAACTGCTTGAACACCGTAAACAGCACCAGTGCGATAACCAGCCACACTGCTGCTTTCGAAAACATATTGTTGTTCAAAGCACCACTCCTTCACTTAGACGGGCGCCTACATTTGCCTTGCGGCACCACGAAAGCATTCTAATCCAGTCCGCAGACCCCTGCCATAAGGTTTCGCTACCACACAAATAGCGCAGCGGGCCATTTCAGCGCCAATTTCCGGTGCTGTTGGCACATTATCGGCAGATGCGGAACCTTCCTGCAGCGCACCTACGCGGGCCGCTTCAGATGCTTACCCAAAATAAACGTTTCTGACGATTTGTCCCGCGAGGCTTTCGGCTTGCGGGCCGCCACCACCTTGAACTGACGCTTGAACTTTTCGACAATCTGGCTGTAACCGCTGCCATGAAAACATTTGACTAAAAGGGCACCATCTGGCTTCAGGTGGTTTTGCGAAAATTCCATCGCGATATCGCACAGATGCTCGATTCGCGCGGCATCCGCCACCGCCACTCCCGACAGGTTGGGCGCCATATCCGAAATTACAAGATCAACCTGGCGTTCTCCGACTAATTCTTCAAGTTGCTCGAGCACCGAGTCTTCGCGGAAGTCGCCCTGAATGAAATGGACGTCAGCGATCGGTTCCATCGGCAGCATGTCCAGCGCGATGATCGTGCCGTCGATGCCGCCCTCGCGCTCGGCGTCGCGCTGCGAGCCCTTGGCGAGCTTGTTGCGGGCGTACTGGCTCCAGCTGCCCGGCACCGAGCCAAGGTCGACGATCACCTGGCCTGGCCGGATCAGCTTGTCCTGCTCGTCGATTTCCTTCAGCTTGTAGGCTGCGCGGGCGCGATAGCCCTCCCGCTGCGCCATTTTGACGTACGGGTCGTTGATGTGATCATGCAACCACGCCGTGTTGAACTTGTTTTTTGCCATTAATGATGAACTCTTGCTGCGAAATGTGGCGCTTTAGGGGATAATACGCGGTTAATTCGCGCGGCCACCGCCAAAACTGGCAGTCATCCGCGATTCTGTTGTTCTGACGCGCCGCCCTGCGCTATTGGCCGAATCTCTCGGAAATGCAGGTGCCGCCATTTTAGTCGAGTCTCCCACTTTCCATGCCAGCCCTTAAAGTCTCTTCCGACCAACGCGCCGAGTTGCGCTCCCAGGCACATGCGCTCAAACCGGTCGTGCTCGTCGGCGCCGAAGGCTTGACCGACGCTGTGCTGTCGGAAATCAAGGTCCACCTTGGCGCGCATCAACTGATCAAGATCCGCGTGTTCGGCGACGAACGCGAAGAACGCATTGCCATCTACGAACAGATCTGCGACACGTTGAACGCCGCGCCGATCCAGCATATCGGCAAGCTGCTGGTGATCTGGAAGCCGGAAGCCGCAGTACAACCGGCTGTTAAGGCCAAGCGCGGCGCCCTGCCGAGCGCCCGCGAAGCGGCTGTCGAAGCCAAACCGGGTAAAGGCCGCGCACCGCGCGTGGTCACGGTGGTGAAACCCAGCGAAATCCCGATGCGCAAGCCGAAGGCAAAAGCAGTCGTGGTGCGCGGCAATGAGCGCGTCACGCAAGGCGGCAATATCAAGCGCGCCAAGAAGCGCCAGACCAGCGCGAAGCGCGCGCATCAGTCGTCGAAGTAAGCGAATGATGAGGGTGCGGGCGGTGTCCGCACCTTGGGGTGAACTGCTCAGGCCGTCTGGGTGATGCCCATCTGATGCCCATTTGGGTAACGCTACAGGCAAACCCGCTCAAGCAAGGTAGAACCCTACCACTCAACTGGCTACTTTCCCCGCAGCGCCGCGAGCGCCCTGCTCCGCGCTCACGATGCCGACGCTCGACGGTAGCTTCCACACCAGCGCCACACCCAGCAGGCTTTCGATCAGGTAAAACAGACTCGATACGCCGTGCAGGATGCCGAAGCGCGTCGCATAAGCTGAATGCCCGACATCACTGCCCGCTTCCAGCGCGGCAATGCGCATTGCATTCATGAACGGCTGCAGTGCAAAGTAACCCACCAGCACGCACACCAGCATGCCGACGATCAGCCAGCGCAAACGACGATAAGCGTCGCTGCCCCGGCGCACCAGTACGTTCGCGAGACCCAGCAGCAAAATGCCGCATACCGCACCCAGCACGCCCTCGATACGGAACAGTTGCGCCGCCACGGCGCCCGCCGTCATGCGATCGAGCGACGTGAACAACACCGGCGCGACGGCATAGCCGATAGTCAACAGACTACCGACCCACACCACCGTCAGCAGACGGAACAGTCGATGCGGCATCAAGGACACCGGGGCCGCCGTCAAACGTAGCTAACCGCAATGATTTCGTACTCGCGCACGCCGCCCGGCGCCTGCACCGATGCGACATCACCTTCCGACTTGCCGATCAATGCGCGCGCGATCGGCGAGCTGATCGAGATCAGACCGTGGTCGATGTCCGCTTCATCGTCGCCGACGATCTGGTATTTGACCTTCGCACCCGAATCGAGGTCTTCGAGTTCGAGCGTCGCACCGAACACCACACGGCCATCCGCCTCCACCTTGGACGGGTCGATCACCTGCGCGCCGGCCAGCTTCGATTCGATTTCGGCAATACGGCCTTCGACGAAACCCTGCTTTTCTTTCGCTGCGTCGTATTCCGCGTTTTCCGACAGATCGCCCTGGGCACGCGCTTCCGCGATCGAATTGATCACCGAGGGACGCTCAACCGATTTCAGGCGCTGCAATTCATCGCGCAACATTTCCGCGCCGCGCTTAGTCAATGGAACAGTGCTCATAAACAACTCTATGCAAAAAACAGCCGTAAAAAAAATCACCGCGGTTAAGTGCATTCCGTGGAGGCTGACGTTCCGGTCAAAACCCGGGCCACAGCACCTGCGGAACGCCGCTTAACCGCGGCACTTACATCTTGGACAGGTATTCGAAGCCTTAGTTTAGGCGAGCGTGAAGACCTTGTAAATCATAGACTTCCAGGTCCTTCAAATAGCGCAAACCTTCAACCGCGGCCCGTGCGCCAGACATCGTCGTGTAGTACGTGACCTTGTTCGCCTGCGCGCTCATGCGGATCGAACGCGAGTCGGCGATCGCGGCACGGGTTTCGTCGACGGTCGTGAAGACCAGCGCGATTTCACCGTTCTTGATCATGTCGACGATGTGCGGACGACCGTCCTTCACCTTGTTGACGACCTTGACCGGTACGCCGGCCGCTTCGATCGCGGCAGCCGTGCCCTTGGTCGCGACGATCGGATAGCCGAGTTCGTGCAGCATGCGCGCGACTTCGACGGCCTTCGGCTTGTCTGCATCCATCACGGTCAACAGCACCGTGCCGGACTCCGGCAGACGCGAACCCGCCGCGAGCTGCGACTTGAACAACGCTTCGCCGAACGTCTGACCCACGCCCATTACTTCACCGGTCGAACGCATTTCCGGTCCGAGCACCGGATCGACTGCCGGGAACTTGACGAACGGGAACACGGCTTCCTTCACGCTGAAGTACGGCGGGTTGATTTCCTTCGTCACGCCCTGTTGTGCGAGCGTCTGGCCGACCATCGCGCGCGCCGCGATTTTCGCGAGCGGCAGGCTGGTCGCCTTCGAGACATACGGCACGGTGCGCGATGCACGCGGATTCACTTCGAGCACGTAAATCACGTCCTCTTTCGAACCATCTGCCTGCGGCACTTGCTGGATCGCGAACTGCACGTTCATCAGGCCGATCACGTTCAGCGCCTTCGCCATTGCGCCGGTCTGCCGCTTCAGTTCCGCGATGGTTTCCTGCGACAGCGAGTACGGCGGCAGCGAACAAGCCGAGTCGCCCGAGTGGACGCCCGCCTGTTCGATGTGCTCCATCACGCCGCCAATGAACACGGCTTCGCCATCGGAGATGCAATCCACGTCGCATTCGATCGCGTCGTTGAGGAAGCGGTCGAGCAGCACCGGCGAATCGTTCGACACCTTCACGGCCTCGCGCATGTAGCGCTCGAGGTCGCGCGGCTCGTGGACGATTTCCATGGCGCGGCCACCCAGCACGTACGACGGACGCACTACCAGCGGATAGCCGATTTCCTCGGCGAGCTTGAGTGCCTCGTCTTCGGCACGCGCGGTGCGGTTCGGCGGTTGACGCAGGCCGAGATCCTGCAGCAGCTTCTGGAAACGCTCGCGGTCTTCCGCGGCGTCAATCATGTCCGGCGACGTGCCGACGATCGGCACACCGTTCGCTTCGAGATCGAGGGCGAGCTTCAGCGGCGTCTGACCGCCGTATTGAACGATCACGCCGACCGGCTTTTCCTTGTCGACGATTTCGAGCACGTCTTCGAGCGTCAGCGATTCGAAGTACAGACGATCGGACGTATCGTAGTCGGTCGAAACGGTTTCAGGATTGCAGTTGACCATGATCGTTTCGTAGCCGTCTTCGCGCATGGCGAGCGCGGCGTGCACGCAGCAATAGTCGAACTCGATACCCTGGCCGATCCGGTTCGGGCCGCCGCCCAGCACCATGATCTTCTTGTTGTTCGTGGGGTTCGCTTCGCACTCTTCCTCGTAGGTCGAGTACATGTAGGCGGTTTTCGTGGCGAACTCGGCCGCACACGTGTCGACGCGCTTGTACACCGGGCGCACGTTCAACTCGATACGACGCTGGCGCACTTCCGCCGGCTTCGCGCCGAGCAGCTTCGCCAAACGGCGATCCGAGAAGCCGCTTTGCTTCACATACTTGAGTTCTTCCTTCGAGAGGCTTGCCAGCGTACGGCCTGTCAGCGCCTTTTCCTTCAGGATGATCTGTTCGATCTGTGCGAGAAACCACGGGTCGATCGAGGTCTCTTCGAAGATCTCTTCGGCCGTCATGCCGACACGGAATGCGTCGCCGACATACCAGATACGATCCGGACCGGCTTCGCCGATTTCGCGGATGATCTCGTCGCGGTTATTGGTCTTTTCGTCGAGACCGTCCACGCCCACTTCGAGGCCACGCAGCGCCTTCTGGAACGATTCCTGGAAGGTGCGGCCGATTGCCATCACTTCACCGACCGACTTCATTTGCGTGGTCAGACGCGCATCGGCTTCGCGGAATTTCTCGAACGCGAAACGCGGGATTTTGGTGACGACGTAGTCGATCGTCGGTTCGAACGATGCCGGGGTCTGACCGCCGGTGATCTCGTTTTTCAACTCGTCCAGCGTGTAGCCGACTGCCAGCTTTGCCGCGACCTTGGCGATCGGGAAGCCGGTCGCCTTCGAGGCCAGTGCCGACGAACGCGACACCCGCGGATTCATTTCGATCACGATCATCCGGCCATCTTTCGGATTGATCGAGAACTGCACGTTCGAACCGCCCGTGTCGACGCCGATCTCGCGCAGCACGGCGAGCGATGCGTTACGCAGGATCTGATATTCCTTGTCCGTGAGCGTTTGCGCCGGCGCGACGGTGATCGAGTCGCCGGTGTGGATGCCCATCGGGTCCAGGTTTTCGATCGAGCAAACGATGATGCAGTTGTCCTTTTTATCGCGGACCACTTCCATCTCGTACTCTTTCCAGCCGAGCAGCGATTCTTCGATCAGCAGTTCGCGCGTGGGCGACAGATCCAGACCGCGCTTGCAGATCTCTTCGAATTCATCGCGGTTATACGCGATGCCGCCGCCCGAACCGCCGAGCGTGAACGACGGACGGATCACGACGGGATAACCGCCACTACCCGTTTGCACGGCGATGTCGGCCTGCACCTTCAGTGCTTCTTCCATCGAATGCGCGGTACCCGACTTGGCCGAACCGAGGCCGATCCTGGTCATCGCGTCTTTGAACTTCTGACGGTCTTCCGCCTTGTCGATCGCTTCGGGCGAGGCGCCGATCAGCTCGACCTTGTACTTGTCCAGCACGCCGTGTGCGTGAAGATCCAGCGCGCAGTTCAGCGCGGTCTGGCCGCCCATCGTCGGCAGGATCGCGTCCGGGCGCTCCTTGGCTATGATGCGCTCCACCACTTCCCACGTGATCGGCTCAATGTAGGTGACGTCGGCCGTGTTCGGGTCGGTCATGATCGTCGCCGGATTGCTGTTGACGAGAATGACCTTGTAGCCTTCCTCACGCAGCGCCTTGCATGCCTGCGCGCCCGAGTAGTCGAACTCGCACGCCTGGCCGATGATGATCGGACCCGCGCCGATGATGAGGATGCTTTTAATGTCTGTCCGCTTGGGCATAACGCTCTCGCTAATGTATTCCTGAATTCTTTCCGTCGGCGCGCTGCGTTAATACGTTGCGCGCGCTCTGTTGTGTGCGGCTCGCTGCGCTTGTGCGCTGAGTGCGCCATTCACGCCCCGCGAGCCCTGCGCCGCCTGGGCGCCTCACACGCTGCTGCTTATGCCGCGGTCGCCTTGCCGGCCTTCTTCGTGTCCATCAACGCGGTGAAGCGATCGAACAGATAGGCGATGTCGTGTGGACCGGGCGACGCTTCCGGGTGGCCCTGGAAGCAGAACGCCGGCTTGTCGGTCAGCGCGAAGCCTTGCAGCGTGCCGTCGAACAGCGAAATGTGCGTGACCTTGGCATTGGCCGGCAACGTGTCGGCGTCGACCGCGAAACCGTGGTTCTGCGACGTGATAACTACACGGCCGTCTTCGAGATCCTTTACGGGATGGTTCGCGCCGTGGTGGCCGGTCTTCATCTTCAGGGTCTTGGCGCCGAGTGCGAGGCCCATGATCTGGTGGCCGAGGCAGATGCCGAAGGTCGGGACGCCGCGCTCGATCAGATCTCTAGTAGCAGCGATTGCGTAGCCACATGGTTCCGGATCGCCGGGGCCGTTCGACAGGAACACGCCGTCCGGATTGAGCGCGAGCGCGTCGGCAGCAGAAGCTTGCGCCGGCAGCACGGTGACGTGGCAGCCGCGCTCAGCCAGCATGCGCAGAATGTTGTACTTCACGCCGTAATCGAACGCGACCACGCGGTACTTCGGCGCGTTCTGCGTGCCGTAACCGGTGCCCAGACGCCATTCGGTCTGGGTCCATTCGTAGCTTTCTTTCGTCGACACGACCTTCGCGAGGTCCATGCCGGACAAACCCGGGAACGAGCGCGCGAGTTCGATTGCCTTTGCTTCGTCATCCGAACCGGCCAGAATGGCACCGTTCTGCGCACCCTTGTCGCGCAGCACGCGGGTCAGCATACGGGTGTCGAGACCGGCGATGGCGACCACGCCTTCGTCCTTCAGGTATTGCGGGAGCGTGCGCTCCATGCGGAAGTTCGACGCGAGAACTGGCAGATCGCGGATGATCAGGCCGGCGGCATGGACTTTCGTGGCTTCGACGTCTTCGGCATTCACGCCGACGTTACCGATGTGCGGATACGTGAGGGTCACGATCTGGCGCGCGTAGCTCGGGTCGGTCAGGATTTCCTGATAACCGGTGATAGCGGTGTTGAACACGACTTCGCCGATCGTATGCCCGGGGGCGCCGATCGAGTAACCACGAAAGACCGTGCCGTCGGCGAGTGCGAGCAAAGCGGGAGAAAATGACGGCAACACGGGAGACTCCTTGGGGAACACCCTGTTGCCGACCTGTCTATCCGACTGCGAGCCGCAGCGAAACGCATCGACAAGGATGCGCGCGCAGACTCGCTCGCGTACTGCTGGTGACGTCGCAAGGGGCGCGATGGGTCCATTGTGTGGACGGATCGGCTGGGGTGCGGGGCGTCAAAAGCGCGCGGCGGATGAACGGTATGGGAGAGGTAGGCGCTAGGGTGCGGGTTGATAAGCTCAAACCTTGGAATTATAGCGTGAAACTACCCTTCCCTCCAAATCCGAGATGGGGAGCCGGCGTAGCAGAGGGCCCTCCCAAACGGGTCAAAGTCTTGCCGCATATGGCTCAGAAGCCGGTGGACAAAATTTGCGCGGGCCAGAATCGGGATAGAGCCGGTAAATGTGACCCGACCCGGCGAACCATCCACGACGGCCTTAAACCTGCCGCTCGGCGTGCGCGTGCACCGGTTGAAGTCCTGTACGGCCGGGAAATACATACCAGATCGCGCTCAACAGTTGCAGCGCCATCAGAATGCCCCAGGCGGTCAGATGCGCGGCGGCCGGATAATGTCCGCCGCTGGCCGGCCAGCGCGACAGGACCGCGCCGACGCCGATCTGGAAGCCGAAAATCAGCAGGAAGATGATCAGTGTCAGGGTGGTATTCACCCGGCCGATCATCTGTGCCGGGAAGTGCCGCGCCATCACCGCGTAACTGAGAATCCCGGTACCGCCGAAGATCCCATACGCCGTCCACAGCAGGCTCGCGGGCAGCGGCGCATTGAACATGATCAGCAGCTGGGTGACGACGAACAGCGCCATGCCGATGCCGCAGAACACGTGGAGCGAGACACCGCGCCGCTCCAGACTGCGCGCCGCCGCGCCGAAGCCCACGCAGCCGGCCATCATCGCGAAGCCGAGAACCGATACCAGCGCGGCAGCTTCACGCGGCTCGAAGCCCTGCACGTCGCGCAACCAGGCGCCGACCCACAGCGATTGCATCGCGTAGAACACACCTTGCGTCACGACCGAAAACGACGCGATCTTCCAGAATGCCGCGCTCCTCAAGATGTGCAAAGTGCCCTTGAACTGGGCCCCGAGACTCGCCTGGCGATGGCTTTCTTTTGCGTCCGGCGCGAGGGTCCACTGCGCGACCGCCACGAGAACCGTCAGCAAACCCAAGCCGACGCAGACCGCGCGCCAACTGGCGAAGCCCAGCACCCACGTGAGCGGAGAACCGACCATCACGCCGCCGAAGCCGCCCATCGCCATCACCAACCCGTTCATCAGCGGCAGCCGTGCCGACGCGAAATGCTGCGCCAGTGCCTTGAAGGCGGCGCCGAGACACACCGACACGCCGACGCCTATCAGCAGCCGCCCGATCATCATCACGCCTACGCCGTGCGCCGCGCCGAACGCCCAGATTCCCAGCGCGGCAAATAGCAGGGTGACCGCCGTCACCCGACGCGCGCCGAAGTGGTCCAGCAGCACGCCCGCCGGAATCTGCGCGCCCGCGAAGCCGAGGAAATACAGGCTGGTCAGCAAGCCGAGATCAGTGGCCGACAAGCCAAGATCGTGCGTGATGAAGGGCGCAAAACCCAGATTGACGCCGCGAAACACGTACGAAACAAAGTAACCGGCGGAAAACAGAAGAAAAACGCGCAACTGGGTCGACGACATAAGCTTTGAAATGAGCGGCCGACGAGGCCTGAGCACGAACGATAAATGAAATGAGCGAAATTCGCCTGAATTGATCTGCAGAATGAAAAACGCCGTCACCCTGAGGTGACGGCGTCGGAATAACACGGTGCGTGATCGGAGCGCAATTCATGCGCTGCCCCCGCAACGCATGTGGTCACTACCGTGGAGCCGCTTTTTGGTCTACTTACCCTTCTTCGCGTTGGCCGCGGTCTTCTGGCGGCTATCTGCCGCGGCCTTCGACGCCTTGCTGGACGTGGAAGCCGACACCTTCTCCACCTTGCCCTTGCTGGCGCTGGACGTTGTCGGCTTGCTCGCTTTACCCACCGGCTCAGACACCTTCACCACGGCGGAGCGGCCACGACCCTTCTTCTTATCGTAGCGCGAATCGTTCTTCGTGTCTGTGACACGGGTCCCGATCTTCTCGACGCCGCCGCCCTGCACGTCGGTCGCGATGCGCTCCGGACCCGGTTCGCTCGGCATCGCCTTGCCGACCGGCACGTGCAGCACGATCACCTGGCCACGCGAAACCTGATCGCGATGCGTGCGATTCCACGCCTTCAATTGACCGATCGAAACGCCGTAACGCACTGCGATGGCGGCCATGGATTGATTGCGACGCACGCGGATCAGCATCTTGCGCGTGTCGGGAACGTCGGGCTCCATGGCGAGCACGGCGCTTTCGGCGACGTCGGCACTGATGTCTTCGTCGTCATCCGAACCACGCGGTACCACGATTGTGGAACCCGGCTTCAAACGCATGCCGGCCGGAATCTTGTTCACTTCCATCAGCGTGTCGGCGTCGACACCGATCTTTTGCGCGATCGCCGCCGGCGCCGAGCGCTCCGTGACCGTGTACGTGGTCCAGGACGACAGCGAGCCGGAATAGGCCTTCAGATTACGTTCGAAGGCGCTGGCGTTATCGAACGGCAGCAGGATTTGCGGCTGCGTGGCGCCGAGAATCACCGGCTTCCTGAACGATGGGTTCAGCGAGCGGAATTCGTCCGGCGACAGATTGGCGAGTTTTGCCGCCATGTCCACGTCGATGTCGTGCGAAGTCGTGACCGTCACGAAATACGGGTGATTCGGAATCGACGGCAGCGTGAGCCCGTACATCTGCGGGTTCATCACGATGTTCTTCACCGCCTGCAGTTTGGGCACGTAGTTGCGCGTCTCGTTCGGCATGCGCAGGCTGAGGTAGTCGGTGGGCAGCCCCGCCGCTTCGTTGCGCGCGATCGCACGCTGCACGTTGCCCTCACCCCAGTTGTATGCGGCGAGCGCCAGTTGCCAGTCGCCGAACATGTCATGCAGACGCGACAGGTAGTCGAGCGCGGCGCTGGTCGAAGCCAGCACGTCGCGGCGCTCGTCCTGCCACATGTTCTGCTTGAGATTGTAGGTGCGGCCCGTGCCCGGCATGAACTGCCACATGCCGGCGGCCTTCGCCACCGACAACGCCTGCGGGCTGTACGCGGATTCGATGAACGGCAGCAGCGCGAGCTCGGTCGGCATATTGCGCGCTTCGAGCTCTTCGACGATGTGGTACAGGTATTTCTGCGAGCGCTCGGTCATGCGCTGCACGTAATCCGGGCGCTGCGCATACCAGTTGACCTGCATGTCGACGAGGTCGGTTTGCAGATCCGGCATTTGAAAACCACGGCGAATACGACCCCACAAATCGGCGTCCGCGCTCGTCAGTTGACTGACCGAGCCCTGATCGACGTTGATCGTCTCTTTGGCGGTGGCTGTCTTGCGAAGGGCGTCGGCTACGGCTTGCTGACTGGCGGGGTTTGTTGCGGTGGTGGGGCTATTCGTCGCCGGTCCCTGACTCGCGCAAGCGGCGAGCGTCAGGACCAACAACGCACTAAAGATAAATCGCATGAACGTCTCGGCTTCCACAAGGGCTGGAATTTGCAGCCGATAGTACGAAACGGCAACGTTTACGTCAATCGGAAAATTACGAAAAAAATCAAGGAAATCTTGGGCTTGGCGAATTTTTGCGATTCTTCGCGTGAGGAATACCCTGATGCTCAACGGGTCAACGGAAGCGGTTTTTCCATTCGCGCATCAGCGTAAATGCCGTTAAACGATCGGACACTTTTTCGTGCAACTGCTCTTGCAAGGTAGCGCGAATTGCCGGACTGTCGGCGCGCAAAAACGGATTCACGGCGCGTTCGTGGGCGATGGTAGTGGGCAGCGTCGGCACATGGCGTGCGCGCAATTCGCTCGCCGTGTCGCGCCAGGCTTGCAGTTCGGCGTTGCCCGGCTCGCAGGCGAGCGCGAAGCGGATGTTCGACAAAGTGTACTCGTGGGCGCAGTGAACCTCGGTCGCGCCGGGCAGCGCGGCCAGCGCATCCAGCGACGCCAGCATCTGCGTGGGCGTGCCTTCGAACAAGCGGCCGCAACCACACGCGAACAGCGTGTCGCCACAAAACACGTGCGGCGTGCCGCGCGGGTCGGCCGCCTGAAAATAGGCAATGTGACCGCTCGTGTGACCGGGCACATCGAGCACGCTGAATTCGAGTGCGGGGGCCGCAATCGTCACGTGATCGCCGTTTTTGAGACGATGCGTGAGATGCTGGATCGCCTCACCAGCAGGGCCGTACACGGGAACGGCCTGGCCGTTCAGCAGATCGGCCACCCCACCGACATGGTCTTGGTGATGGTGCGTGAGTAAAATAGCGCTCAGCCGCCAACCCCGTTTCGCCAGATATGCGCGCACGGGGGCGGCCTCACCCGGATCGACGACCGCCGCATGATGCCCGTCGGAAACGACCCAGATGTAATTGTCTTCAAACGCCGGGACCGGTACGTACTCGAGCGCATTCATAGGCGACGCATTCTCTGATATGACTGATCGAGCGATTATAGACTGGCCTGCCTGGACCGATTCGCCACCCGGGCGCTACGTACTCGAGTGGGAACAGACCCAGCTCGATCGCGTGGTGTCCGATGTGTTCGGTTACCATGCGTTGCAACTCGGCCTGCCGCAGCTCGATGCTTTGCGCGAGAACCGCATGCCGTGCCGCGGGCTCGTGCTCGACGCAGCGAGCGGCGCGAGCGCGCCCTACACTTTTCCGCGCGGCCTCGGGCGCACCGGGAATGGCTCGGGCAGAGGCATGGGTAACAGCGCAGCGCAAGGTCTGCCCGCGGGTTTGCCTGCGCCCGCTGGACGCAGCGCCGTCTGGTGCGATCTGCTCGACTTGCCGTTCGAAGCACAAAGCGTCGACCTGATCGTGATGCCGCATACGCTGGAATTCACGAGCGACCCGCACCGGCTATTGCGCGAAGCGGAGCGCGTGCTGATGCCCGAAGGGCAGTTGATCATTCTCGGCTTCAATTCGCTGTCGCTGTGGGGCGCGCGCCAATCGGTCGGCAAGATGACCGGCCGGCCGTTCGTGCCCGCCGCAGTCGACCTGATCGCCTTCACGCGCCTGAAAGACTGGATCAAATTGCTGGGTTTCGACCTTGAACGCGGGCGCTTCGGCTGCTATCGTCCGCCGCTCGGCAGCGAACAATGGCTGTCCCGCTATGGCTTCATGGAAGCCGCCGGTGACCGCTGGTGGCCGATTTTCGGCGCCACCTACATGATCAAGGCGATCAAGCGCGTGCGCGGCATGCGCCTCGTCGGCCCGCTGAAAGTAAAGAAACCTGTCCTCGCCGCGGGCCTCGCGCCTGCCGCCACTCCGAACACACGCAACCACACTCAATGACTCCCGACATCATCGATATTTATACCGACGGCGCCTGCAAGGGCAACCCCGGCCCCGGCGGCTGGGGCGCGCTGCTGCGCTTCGGCGATCAGGAAAAAGAACTGTTCGGCGGTGAACCCAACACCACCAACAATCGCATGGAACTGATGGGCGTGATCGGCGCGCTCGAGGCACTCAAGCGCCCCTGCAAGGCCGTCGTGCACACTGACTCGCAGTACGTGCAGAAAGGCATCAGCGAATGGATTCACGGCTGGAAGAAAAAAGGCTGGATCACCGCCGCGAAGCAACCGGTGAAGAACGCCGATCTCTGGAAGCGACTCGACGCGCTAGTCGCGCAGCACGAAATTGAATGGCGCTGGGTGCGCGGTCACAATGGCCACCCGGAAAACGAACGTGCGGATCAACTGGCCAATCGCGGCGTCGCGTCACTCGCGGAGATGTGATGCGTGCCGTGATGCCCGCGGCGGCACCCACGCGCGCGCCCTTCTTTTTTGCTGATTTTTTTAGAGCAGGCTAATCCGACATGCGTCAACTCATCCTCGATACCGAAACCACCGGCCTGAATGCACGAACCGGCGACCGGATTCTTGAACTCGGTTGCGTCGAAATGGTGAACCGCCGGCTCACGGGCAACAATCTGCATTTCTATATCAACCCGGAACGCGACAGCGATCCGGGCGCACTGGCGGTTCACGGGCTGACCACCGAGTTCCTGAGCGACAAGCCGAAGTTCGCCGAGATTGCCGATCAGATTCGCGACTTCATTCAGGACGCGGAACTGATCATTCACAACGCGCCGTTCGACATTGGCTTTCTCGACGCCGAATTTGCGTTGCTGGGTTTGCCGCCGGTGAAAACCTACTGCGGCGAGATCATCGATACGCTCGCGCGCGCCAAGCAGATGTTCCCGGGCAAGCGCAATTCGCTCGACGCGCTGTGCGACCGCTTCGGCATCAGCA
Source organism: Paraburkholderia sediminicola (assembly GCF_046026675.1). Taxonomy (GTDB): domain Bacteria; phylum Pseudomonadota; class Gammaproteobacteria; order Burkholderiales; family Burkholderiaceae; genus Paraburkholderia; species Paraburkholderia sediminicola_F. The sequence continues at coordinate 3,276,032 of NZ_JAQQEY010000001.1, forward strand.
ACGCACACCGCACCTTGCACGGCGCACTGCTCGACTCGGAACTGCTTGCCGAGGTTTACCTGGCAATGACGCGCGGCCAGGAAAGCCTCGTCATTGACATGCTCGGCGATTCGCACGGCGGCGCCGATGCGCACGCACCGCGCATCGCGATCGATTCGCTGAATCTGGCCGTGATCGCTGCGAGCGACGACGAAGTCGCCGAACATCAGGCCGTGCTCGACGGTCTCGACAAAGCGGTCAAAGGCACGAGCGTGTGGCGCCTTGAACCGGCTCCGGCTGCGGCCGCGGATGAGCAAACCGCTTAAAAAGTACTAGACGAGTCGAAAAATCCCTGACATAATTCGGCTCTCTTCGGGTGGTTAGCTCAGCGGTAGAGCACTGCCTTCACACGGCAGGGGTCACAGGTTCAATCCCTGTACCACCCACCAGATTCGCTGGTTCCCGAAGAACCGCAAGAGAAAGCCCTTAGACGAAAGTCGAGGGCTTTTTTGTTTTTGCTTCCGCTTGATTCTGTTTGTTTCCAGACATGCGCACGCTTCATTGATCAAGCGCGCGCCCGTAGATATGCATCTGCGCCTGCTCCGCTTCGAAGTCAATACCGAACTTTCGTACGATTGCGGCCGCTAAATACTGCTGATATAGTCAGTCATCGGGCACTCGCCCCGTCTATTTCCTTCGCTTCATTCGACTACAGGGAGGCGTCACATGTTCGCAGTGCATATCGCTGTCCCTGGGATGGCCTCACGTCCATTCTCGCGATCTTAAGTTTGTCGCGTTGTCGCTCACGCGGTTCTGCCTGATCAGGCGTCCCGCGCAATTCCCAGACAGTCCGTAGTCTCATCGTCGGCATTGCTGTCAACACAGCGCGGCTCGCTTGACTGTCTCTTCCTTTCGCTTCTGACTGGAACCTCGGTGCGCTCGCGCGCCACCGGGTCGTGGCAAATGACTAGAAAAAAACTCGACTTTCGTGGGCAAGCCTTCAAGGACGTCCTCGGCTTCACCTTCCGTCACTGGGCCAAACAGCCCTGGCGCATCTTCGTCATTGCGGCGCTGGTGCTGCTCTCGGCATTGGCCGACGTACTCACGCCGATGTTCGCCGGACGGCTTGTCGACGCGATCGCGTCCGGATCGGCCGGCGACACCGTCGCGTGGCACGCCGCGATCACGGCCTTCTGCGTGCTGGGCGCGCTTGGGCTCGGCGCCACGCTGCTTCGCCAGGGCGTGTTCTTCAACATCATCAAGCTGACCCTGAAGATGATGAGCGAAATTGCCGCGAACGCGTTTCATCGCGTGCAGCGCTTTTCAACGGACTGGCACGCCAACAGCTTCGCCGGGTCCACGGTGCGCAAGATCACGCGCGGCATGTGGGCGCTCGACCTGCTCAACGACACGCTGCTGATCGCGCTGTTCCCGTCGCTGGTCATGCTGGTCGGCGCAACGGTGTTGCTCGGCTGGCGCTGGCCGATGATGGGCGCGGTCGTCGGCATCGGCTCGGTGCTGTATATCGCGGTGACCGTGGCCATGTCGCTCGGCTTCGTTGCACCCGCCGCACGCCTCGCCAACGCATGGGATACACGCATGGGCGGCGCCCTCGCCGACGCAGTCAGCTGCAACGGCGTGGTGAAAGCGTTCGGCGCCGAAGAGCGCGAAGAATCCCTGCTCGAGCGTGTGATCGTCAAGTGGCGTCATCGCACACGCCGCACGTGGATACGCGGCACGATTAACGGCGGCTTGCAGGGCGGCATGCTTGTGACAATCCAGGCTGCCATTCTCGGCGTCGCGTTGCTCTTGTGGATGCGCGGCGAAGCGAGTGTCGGCGATATCACGTTCGCGCTGACAATGTTCTTTATGCTGCAAGGCTATCTGCGCGACGTGGGCATGCACATCCGCAACCTGCAGCGTTCGGTCAACGACATGGAAGAGTTGGTGTCGCTGGAGAACCAGCCGCTGGGTATCGAAGACCGCCCCAACGCGGGCCCGATCGCGATCAGCAACGGCGAAATTCGCTTCGAGCACGTGACCTTCCACTACGGTGCGAAAGCCACGCCGCTCTATGACAACTTCTCCGTGCGCATCGCGCCGGGAGAACGCGTCGGGCTGGTCGGGCACTCGGGTTCCGGGAAGACGACTTTCATCAAGCTGATCCAGCGGCTGTACGACATTTCGGAAGGCCGGATCACGATCGACGGCCAGGATATCGCCTGTGTCCGGCAGGCATCGTTGCGCAGTCAGATCGCCATCGTTCAGCAGGAGCCGGTGCTGTTTCACCGCTCGCTGGCGGAGAACATCGCCTATGCAAGGCCCGACGCGAGCCGTGCCGAGATCGAACGCGCCGCGAAGCTCGCCAGTGCGCACGGCTTTATCGCGGCGCTGCCTCAAGGTTACGACACGCTGGTGGGCGAGCGCGGTATCAAGCTCTCGGGTGGCGAACGCCAGCGCGTCGCGATCGCGCGGGCGTTTCTCGCGGACGCGCCGATCCTGATTCTGGACGAAGCGACCTCAAGCCTCGACAGCGAAAGCGAAGTGCTGATCCAGCACGCCATGGAGCGGCTGATGATGGGCCGCACGACGCTGGTGGTGGCGCACCGTCTGTCCACCGTGCGAGCACTGGACCGGCTGCTGGTGCTGGACAAGGGCAAGGTCATCGAGGAAGGCAGTCACGAGGCGTTGATCAGACTCGAGAACGGCTTGTACAGGCGCTTGTTCGAACGTCAGGCGCTGGAGTTGATCAAGGGCCTGGGTGATTCGGAGGTCATGCACAAGACCGATGGCGCGAAGGCGAATCGACTCGATGATTTGGACTTGCTGCTCGAGAAGTAAATTGCGAAGTAGCGTGCGGGACGTCCTGCAGAAGCCGCCGTAACAGGCGTGCTCTGCAGGCTTACGCACACCTACACCACGCCCGCAGGCAGCCCGATGCCGCGCGCCATGCCAGTCGCCGCGAACACCATCAGCACCAGCAGCACGGTCTGGATCACGCTGAAACGCGCATAACTACGCGCCTTACGCAAATCAGGCGGGGCGCCTTTTCTGATACTGGCGCGCCAGCGCATCAGGCCGAGCATCGTCGGGACTTCGAGAATGAGGATCAGCACGAGCAGCGTCATCTTCACGTGAAAGAGCGGCTCATGCAGGTAATAGTCGGCGCCCTTTTCGAAACCGCCGAAGGCGCGCATCAGACCGGTGACGATCAGCACCAAAGCCGAAATGCCCCACCGCGAGTCGGAGCGGAATACGGATCGCAACGCAGCAGGCACGCTGGCTCGCCGCAGTGACCAGGTGCGCCGGAGAATCGACGCGAGGGCAAAGCCATAAGCAAGCAGATGAAGGGCGGCAAGCAACCAGCGAACCAGCATAGCGACTCCTGCAAACGACGCAATACGATCGATGTATCTCTCACTCGCCCACAGAAACGCCGGGCGGCACTTTTTCTTACATGTCTTATTATCGACTACCGCACTTTACGACGTCTGCTTCGCCCGCGTCTTGTAGCTGACCGAACGAAGCGACAGTTTCAGACTTGCCGCAACGATGTGTCGAGCGCTCGCGCGGCGACCCGATCGCCCTCGGTGGTCAGCGCGGCGCGGAACACGGTTTGACGATTGTGGCCCGCCGCGGCCGGCGAATCCCACAGCAATTCGATTTTCGGACGTCGGCCGAAACCGCCGCGCACCAGCGCAGGCGCGCCGACCGAACCGAGCGGCGCCGCAGGTCCAGCCGCCTCACCGGCAACACCGAACGCCACCGCCGGGGCAGGCGCCGACGGCGCGCTCATGCCTGGGGCCGCCGCCCAACGCACGGACAATTCACGGGCGTCGTACTGCCCCACCTTGCGGCGCTCGGCCCAGACGACCACCGTGCGTGTAGCCGGATCGAGCGCGACCGCATAGCGGCCGATCGCAAAGCGTCGCGCGGCGATATTGGTTCGCCACAGCGCGCGCGGCCGGCAGATCCACACCACCGCCGCGTACAACGCCGGTGCCGCCAACAGCCAGCCGTTGGTAGCCGCCACCGCCTGCGCGGCGCGGCGCCAACCGGCGCTCGCCACAAATGCGCCGACCGACCAGACAGCAAATAGGAATCCGAGGAAGGCAAACAGACGCACCGCCTGCCGCAACCATTGCGGCAGCGGATGCAACGGACGCTCGGCCACGGCGCGGGCGCCCGGCAGGAAGATCAGCAGGAACAGGAACACCAGGTTGATGCACGCCCATGGCGAGGACACCATCGCCGACAACGACGCGCCCAGGTCCATCTGCGCCATCGAAAAAAGCCAGCGAGTGAGGAGCACGAGACCGATGGCGCGCAGCGCGAAAATCATTCCGGCGCCGGGCGCCGCGTTCGCACGCGTCTCTTTCGTTCTCGCCAAAGCATCCTCCTGTCGTCGACGGCGCCGCAGCCAGATTTGCGGCACGGCCATTATAGGGATATTACCGAGACAGGCTCATGCTTGCCGGTCCCAAAACCGTACTTTCTGCCGCGTACGCGCAAAACCGAGGCGCGCATGCAACAACGCCCCGCAGGCGAGATGCACGCGGGGCGTTGCTGGGGCAGCCGGACCATCTGAGCCGGGACGCCGAAAGCGCGCGCCGGCAAGGCCGGCCTGGCTGCTTTTACGTACCGTGCTTAGCTGGCGTTGACTTCGCGCAGCACCGTGCGATGCTTCTGACGCAGCAGCTCTTCGTAGGTGGCAACGTAGTTCTTCGCCATGACCTTCGACGAGAAGCGCGCTTCGAATGCCTTGCGCACTCCGGCGCGCGGCAGCGTGTGCAGACGCTTCACAGCGGCGACCGCGCTGATTTCGTCTTCGACGACGAAACCCGACACTCCGTTATCGATCACCTCCGGCACCGAACCACGGTTGAATGCGATCACCGGCGTACCGCAAGCCATTGCTTCGATCATCACCAGACCGAAGGGCTCCGGCCAGTCGATCGGGAACACCAGTGCATGCGCGTTGCCGAGGAACTCACGCTTTTCGGCTTCGCCGATTTCGCCAATGTATTCGACGTGCGGGAGCGCCATCAGCGGCTTGATCACTTCTTCGTAATAGGCACGATCGGCCTTGTCGATCTTAGCGGCGACCTTGAGCTTCATGCCTGCCTGGCCGGCGATGCGGATCGCACGGTCGAGACCCTTCTCCGGCGAGACGCGGCCAAGGAATGCGAGGTAGCCCGGCTCGACGTCCTTGATCGGCGTGAGCACGTTTTCCGGCAGGCCGTGATAAACGGTTTGCAGCCAGTTCGCCTGTTGCAGCGGGATGCGCTGGTTGTCCGAAATCGACACCACCGGCACGTCGCTGAATGTGTTGAAGATCGGCTGCAGTTCCGGCAGATCGAGACGGCCGTGCAGCGTGGTCAGGAACGGCACCGGCTGGCGGGCGAACAGCGAGAACGGGTAGTAGTCGATGTGGAAATGCAGCACGTCGAATTCGTCCGCGCGGCGGCGTACTTCTTCGAGCAGCAGCATGTGCGGCGCCATCACGTCGCGGATGGTCGGGTCGAGACGCAACGCCTGCGGCCAGAACGCTTCGAGCTTCGCGGAGGTTTGCGAATCGCCGCTTGCGAAAAGCGTGACGTCATGGCCCTGTTCAACCAGCGCTTCGGTCAGGTAGGACACCACGCGTTCCGTCCCGCCGTAAAGCTTGGGAGGAACCGCCTCGTGCAAGGGAGCGATTTGAGCGATTCGCATAATGAAGAACTCCTCGTAAAAAATCAGGCAAAAGTACTGCGTTTGGTAAAAGCGACTCGCTTGCTCGCCAGGGCAGTCTGGCCGGATATGCCGGCGCTGGCCTGATTCTTTCGAGAAATCCTGCGATGGATCGCTTGGGTAGTGAGCCCAGATCAACAGTTCGCTGTCTGCGCATGTGCCGGTAAACGCACACACGGCACCTACGTTGACAAACTGTCAGATTTTTCGGTGGGCTAGCAGAGCATGCATTATCAATGCCGGACATCTCGCTGCACCACAACATTTCAAAGTCTTTACGTTGTTACAAAGGCGAAACACTTTACAAACCCTTGTTTTATAAGACAGTTCTACAGTAGCAACTGGCTTGCAACGCTGACCCGAACACGGCAGCTGTAAGTTCCTGTGTCAACTTTGCCGGCAGGCGTTGAAGAAATGCCGCACCGCAGTTGAATGCAATTTGTAATTATATCCCGAAATTTTCCGCAGCCTGCGTGAACCACCGCCCGATCGGCGGGTCGAGCAACAGTAGGTCGCGGTCGTCTATCGCGAAATCAGTCGCGCCATCGCCCGGATACACAGGGCGCAATCGCTTTTGCATGTTTACAATGCGAAGCATCGGCTTCGCGGCGAACGCTTTTGCTGTGGCCCATGCCTTGCATGCACAACCTGAAACACACCGACCTCACGATCAATTGGAACACTTAACCATCGCCCAGCGTAACGCCCAGAACGCAAAGCTAGCGAGCTATGCGCACCGGCCGCTTGCGTTTCTTTTCCGCTTTATTCGCCGCCACCCGCTCGCGCATGCGATCGTCCTGTGCAGCGTGTTCGCGGCCGTGGGCTGTGCGCTCGCTTCGCAATACGCGATCAAGCATCTGATCGATGTGCTCGGCGAAGGCCGGCATCATCCCGGTCCGCTGTGGGGCGCGTTCGCCATCCTGGTTGGCCTGATCGCCGCCGACAACATGCTGTGGCGGGTCGGCGGATGGGTTGCCGCGCATACCTTCGTGGCCGTGACCGGCGACCTGCGGCGCGACCTGTTCCAGTATTTAAGCGGCCACTCGCCGACTTACTACTCGGAGAAACAGCCGGGCATGCTGGCGAGCCGCATCACGGCAACCTCGAACGCGGTCTACACCGCCGAGAACACCACCGCCTGGAACGTGCTGCCGCCGTGTATCGCCGTGCTAGGCGCGATCGTCATGATCACCGCCGTGAATCCGCTGATGGCCGGTGGCCTGATGCTGTGCTCGGCCATTCTGTCGGTCGTGCTCTACAAACTTGCCGGGCGTGGTTCGGCGCGGCATCATCATTTCGCCACCAAAGCAGCATCCGTGGACGGTGAGCTGGTCGACGTGATCAGCAACATGGGCCTCGTGCGTGCCTTCGGCATGACGTTTCGCGAGCAGCAACGTTTCGGCGCGACCGTCAAAGCGGAAATGGAAGCGCGCCAGCAGAGCCTGCTATATCTGGAAAAGCTGCGCCTGCTGCACGCGGTGATCACCGCGCTGCTGTCGGCAGGCTTGCTGGGCTGGGCGCTGTGGCTGTGGGATCAAGGCCGTGCGACCTCCGGCGACATCGTTCTGGTCAGCTCGCTCGGCTTCACGATTCTGCACGGCACGCGTGATCTGGCCGTGGCGCTGGTCGACGTCACGCAGCACGTCGCGCGACTCGCGGAAGCCGTGCGCACCCTGCTCGAGCCGCACGGCATGCCGGACCGCGACGGCGCCACCGAGCTCGTGCCGCAAGGCGGCCGGGTCGATTTCGAAGCCGTGACGTTCGCCTACCCGCGCCGCCGGCCGATTCTCGATCACTTCGACCTGCATATCGAGCCGGGCCAGCGGGTCGGCCTGATCGGCAAGTCGGGCGCGGGCAAATCCACCGTACTGGCGCTGCTGCAGCGTTTCTACGAGACGCAGGGCGGCGCCATCAAGATCGACGGCCAGGACATCGCCGCGATCACCCAGGACAGCCTGCGCCACGCAATCGCGCTGGTGCCGCAGGATATTTCCCTGTTCCATCGCACAGTGTACGAAAACATCGCCTACGGCCGCCCTGAAGCGACCCGGGAAGAAGTGGTCGCTGCCGCGCGCGAAGCCCGCTGCAGCGATTTCATCGAAGCCATGCCGGAAGGGTTCGACACGATCGTCGGTGACCGCGGCGTCAAGCTCTCCGGCGGACAGCGCCAGCGTATCGCGATTGCGCGCGCGATCCTGAAGAATGCGCCGATCCTGCTGCTCGACGAAGCCACCTCTGCGCTCGACAGCGCATCGGAAGAAGCAATTCAGAAGGCGCTCGACCGCTTGATGGTAGGCCGCACGGTGATCGCGATCGCGCACCGGCTGTCGACGCTGAATAACTTCGACCGGATCATCGTGATGAGCCAGGGCAAGGTCATCGACGACGGCAGTCCGGAAGAGTTGCGCCAACGGCCGGGCCTGTATCGCGATCTGCTCTCGAAGCAGTACGGCAAGGGCACCACGCTGCACGTCGGCGGTAAGAAGGTGGACGAACAGCACGTGGTCTAGTCAACGCACCGCCTTCTGCTGCTTCAGCGAGAATCGCAGCAACAACAAACAAAAAAGCCGCTTCGAGCGGCTTTTTTGTTTTCCAGAGGCAGCTCTAGTCGGGCCTGAAAACCACCTATCCGACCGTGGTTTCGCGCGCAGTCTTCTTGCCCGATCCGGCACGCACCTTCACGGTTCTGGTGCTTTTCGCACCACCGACGCTCTGAAGATCACGCATGAAGTTGTCGCGCCACACCGACACGTTGTTCTCGCGCAGTTGCACCATCATGTCGCGATAACGCGCCTGACGCTCCACAAGCGGCATCTCCAGCGCTCTCGCCAACGCCTCGGCCATACCGTCGATATCGACCGGATTCACGATCAGCGCGCCATCCAGTTCCTGCGCGGCGCCGGCAAAACGTGACAGCACGAGCACGCCCGGATTGTCCGGATCCTGCGCCGACACATACTCCTTGGCGACGAGGTTCATGCCGTCGCGCAACGGCGTGACATAGCCGACATGCGCCGTGCGAAACAGCGCAGCCAGCACCGAGCGCTCGTACTGCTTATGAATGTAAAGGATTGGCGTCCAGTCTAGTTCGGCGAAGCGGCCGTTGATGCGCCCCGACTCCCCTTCGAGTTGCAGGCGGATGTCCTGATAGGCGTGCATGTCGGCACGCGTCGGCGGTGCGATTTGCAGGAAGGACACCTGGTTGCGTTGCGCGGTGAAATGTTCCAGCAAGCGCTCGAACGCGCGGAAACGTTCGACCAGCCCCTTCGAATAATCGAGGCGGTCCACGCTCATGATCAGCTTGCGCGAATGCAGCGCAGTCTTCATCGTGCGCACCGGCTTGCCGCGTTCGCCCGCCTTCGCCAGCTCGGCGATTTCGTCCGGATAGACGCCGATCGGATAAGCCGCCGCGCGCAACGTACGGCCGAACGCATGGACACTCAGCGGTCCGCTGGCGGACACGTCGACCGTGCCGTTCGCCTCATTGACGATGTAGTCGCAGAACGCCCGCAAATCCGGCGCGGTCTGGAAGCCGAGCAAATCGAACGAGCACAGCGCTTCGACCAGTTCGCGATGCGGCGGCACCGCCAGCAATACCTGCGACGCCGGAAACGGAATATGCAGGAAGAAGCCGATGCGATTCTTCACGCCGGCCGCGCGCAACGCCTGGGCGAACGGGATCAGATGATAGTCGTGGACCCAGATCACGTCGTCTTCGCGCAACAGCGGGACAAGTTGCTGGGCGAGCCACGCGTTGACGCGGCAATAGCCTTCGAAGTCGTGCCGGTCGTACTGCAACAAATCGGCGCGATAGTGGAACGCGGGCCATAGCGTGGCGTTCGAAAAACCGCGGTAGTACTGGTCGTAGTCGCGGCGCATCAGCGCGATGGTCGCGAAGGTCACCGGTCCGCGCTCTTCCACCTTGATCTGCGGCTGGCCAGAGCTGAGCACATCGCCGCTCCAGCCGAACCACATGCCGCCGGTTTCCTTCAGCGCGTCGTACACGCCGACCGCCAGGCCGCCCGCCGCCGGGCCGCCCTCCGAGATCGGCGCAACCCGGTTCGATACGATGATCAGTCGGCTCATGAAGCGCGATTCCCGATGCAATTAGTCATGGTCGTTAGGGGATGGGGCGCAACCAGCGGTGTCAAGATCACGCTCCGCGAGCGGCCGCGACAATCGATTCCAGCCAGTCGAGCAGCGCCGTGACCGACTCGATACGCGTATGCGCCATCGTGTCGCCCGCGCCCACCTTGATCGACAGGCCGCCGCGCTCGTTGACGACGGCAAAGCCTTTCTCGTCGGTCAGATCGTCGCCGGCAAACACCGGCGTGCGGCCCACGAATGGCGGTTCGTCCAGAAACGCACGCATCGCGCGGCCCTTGTCGACGTCCTTCGGTTTGATTTCGTAGACCATCTTGCCCGGCTGCAACACATACGAGCCGGGGTAATCGGCCACCAGCCGCTCGGTCGCCTCGCGCGCCACCGGCTCGCGGTCGGGCGCGTTGCGGTAGTGCAGCGCCAGCGCTGCCCCTTTGATCTCGAGCAGCATGCCGGGATGTTCGTTGACAACCTGCGCGAGCACCTGCTCCATGCGCAACAGGCGCTCGTCGTGAAAACCAATGCGCTGTGTGTCGCCGTTCGCATCGCGCCGCTCGGCGCCATGCAGACCGGCGATCGGCAGATCGGGCATACCGAGAAACCCGTCGATGCTGTCGATGCCGCGGCCCGACACGATCGCGACCGCGCCGTTCGTGAGACTGCGCAACTCGGTCAGCAGCCCGATCACGCGCGGTTGCACCAGCACGCCGTCCGGCGTGGGCGCGAGTTCGACGAGCGTGCCGTCGAAGTCGAAGAAAAATGCCGTCTCACCAGGAGACAGAACAGCCGGAAGTGCTTGCATCGGTTAATTTTGCCTTTCGGCCTTCTGCGGCCGGAAAAGTGTGCGCATCTTACCGCGCATCCGTCAATTTTTCGAGAAAGTAAGCCTGGACACAAGCCTGGCCGGGCGGCGCTGCCGACGCCGCTCACGATTGCGTTCAAAAAGAGAACAATCGGGCTTCAGCAAGCTTTCAGCCGCCTGCGTCAAATTGCCTCGCAAACCGCGCACCCGCGGGCGCTGCGCGACGTCATTGGAGATTTTGCGATACAGTCGCTGCCACGCAGGCCATTGCAGCGACGACCCTATTTGCACACCATGACGGGCCGCGTGCCTGGCACGAATCAACCGAGTCCGTTCACGGGCAGCGTCACGCGCCGCTCTTCAATCGAGTCATTGAACCCTGCTTTGTTCCCCATCCTCTCGCCCCGCCACCAACAGTCGAACCGCTTAACGCCACGTCGGCCGTGGCCCGCGCGCCTGGTGGCGTTGACCGTCATGGCGGGCGCGCTCGCTGCGCTAACCGGCTGCACGCATCCCGCCGAACCGTTCCAGTTGACCAACGTAACCGGCCACTTGCCTGATCTAGATTTCACGCTAACTGGCGACGACGGCCGCGCCGCAACCGGTGATTCGTTTAAAGGCCGCACGGCGCTCGTCTACTTTGGTTATACGCATTGTCCGGACGTCTGCCCAGAAACGATGGGCCGCCTGATGCAGGTGATCGGCAAACTCGGCCCGGACGCGCAAAAAGTGCGCATCCTGTTCATCACCGTCGATCCGGCACGCGACACGCCCAAAGCGCTGCATGATTACGTCGGCGCTTTCGACTCGCAGCACGCCGAGGGCCTGACCGGCACCGACTGGCAGATCGAGTCGCTCGCCAAGCGTTACCGGGTCGCCTATCAGATGGAAAAGCGCGACCCCAACGGCGACTACGAAGTCACCCATAGCTCGGCCGTCTACGTATTCGACCCGCAAGGCCACGCGCGCCTGCTCGCTACCGATCACGATACGCCCGATGCGATCGCGCAAGATCTGCGCCGCATCGTTGATGACCGCTCCTGACCCTTCCCGAGTTCACCCATGTCGATCAAGATCAAAACGTTCGCCGCACTGAGCTGCACCCTCGCCCTCTCGTTCGGTTTCGCTTCGGCCGCGCATGCCGCCGGTGCCAATGGGATCAGCGTCAAGGACGCGTGGGTGCGCTGGCTGCCGAACAACCTCCCCGCCGCCGGCTACGTGACGCTGGTGAACACGAGCGACAAGCCGGTCGACCTCGTCGATATTTCCAGCAACGACTACGGCAATGCGATGCTGCATCAGACCGTGTCGAACGGCTCGACGCAAAAGATGGTGATGGTCGACAAGCTGACGGTGCCCGCGCACGGCCAGGTGGCGATTGCGCCGGGCGGCTATCACGTGATGCTCGAAGATGCGAAGCACAAGGTCGCACCGGGCGACACTGTGCGTCTGACGCTGAAGTTCTCCGACGGCGAAACGCTCGATACGCCGTTCGCCGTCAAATCGCCCGCCCAGACCAAGTAACGTCCCGCGATGAACCTGCTCTACTGGCTCGACCCCTGGGAGTTTTCGCCGACCGTCGTCATCGCATTGCTGGTGCCGGCGATTCTTTTCGTGCGTGGTGCGCACAAGGCGAAAGTGTCGATTCCCCGGCGCATTTCCTTCTGGTTTGGGTTGGTCGCGTTGTATATCGCCCTGCATACGCGGCTCGATTATTTCTTCGAGCATGAGTTCTTCATGCATCGCGCGCAGCATCTGGTGTTGCATCACCTCGGGCCGTTCTTTATCGCACTCTCTTATCCGGGTGCCGCGTTGCGCGCGGGCATTCCATTCAGCTGGCGGCAGCGCTTCGTGCGGCCGGCGCTGGGGACTCCGGTAGTACGCAAGCTGCTGGATGTGGTGATGCATCCGGTGGTCGCCGTCACGTTGTTCGTCGGGTTGATCTACTTCTGGCTGATGTCGCCAATTCATTTCATGGCGATGCTCGACTGGCGGCTCTATCGCGTGATGAACTGGAGCATGGTGATCGACGGGCTGCTGTTCTGGTGGCTCGTGCTCGATCCGCGTCCGGCACCGCCGGCACGTTTGTCGCCCGGCAAGCGCGTACTGGTGGTGATTGCTGCGATTCCGCCGCAGATCATGCTGGGCGCGTTTATCTTCTTTACGCCGCGCGAACTGTATCCGATCTACTCGATTTGCGGCCGCGCCTTCACGTGGCTGAGCCCGATGCGCGATCAGCAAATCGGCGGGCTGTTGCTATGGATTCCAGGCTCGATGATGAGCGTGATCGGCGCGCTGTTGGCGTTGCGTCATTGGATGCGCTTGTCGGCACGCGGACGTCTGCGCGGCGAGCGGCGTGCAAAGGCGACGCAAGATTTGACGCAGCCCGCGTCAGCGCCTGCGAGCAGCCAGCGCTAAGCATTTCGAATCGATTGAAGTCGCGGCGTTTGAAGCCGGTCGGCGAGCAAGCCGAGCCGAGCCGAGCCGAGCCGAGCCGAGCCGAGCCGAGCCGAGCCGGCAGCAGTTTGGTTTAGGCCGAACGCATCCACACGTGCGGGATGCCGTCCTCTTCGTGAATCTCCGACACCGGCGTAAAGCCGAACGCGCCGTAGAAGCCTTGCAGATGCGCCTGCGCGTGCAAACGGATCTGCGTACCCGGCCACTGCGCCCGGATATGCGTGAGCGAGCGTTCGAGCATCGCGTTGCCGACGCCGATGCCGCGGAATTCCGCCGTGGTGAGTACGCGACCGATGCGGATATCGGCGTCGGCGGCGTCCGGTAACAGCACGCGCAGATAGCCCGCGAGCGGCGGCTTCTTTGCACCGGGGCCAAAGGCAAACAGATGCCAGGCATCTGAATCGAGCCCGTCGATATCGCCATACAGGCAGTTCTGCTCGATGACGAACACTGCGCTGCGCGCGGCCAGCATCGCGTAGACTTCGGCTGCCGTGAGATCTTCGAACGCTTTCCAGCGCCATTCGAGTTGCGCCAGTCGTGTGGCGGCGGTTTGCTGCGGTTCAGTCATGGAAAGGCTTCAAAAAAGAGGTGCGCCGGGAGGAGCGGCGGCAATCCGAAATTATGCCGCGCGTGGCGATCTTAGGCTATGCCGCGCCGATATTGGCAAGTTCGGCGGCAACCCCACACGCATGCGCATACAGCCGCGCTCAACCGCCGTGCGCCGCCCGCGCCTTCGACGCCTGTTTGTGGCTATACATCGCTGCGTCGGCCGCCGCTAGCAATTCGGCGATTGATGCATGCCGCTCAGGATCGTACTGAATCTGGCCGACGCTATAGCGGATCTGATAACCGCGCCGGGCTTCCGCATTGCGCTCGTCCAGCAATTTCGCGAGACGTTGCGTGACCTCCAGCGTTTCCGCGCTGCCCGAGTCGGTCAGAAGCGCGACGAACTCGTCGCCGCCGAGCCGCCCGATCACATCGCTTTCGCGCAGCGCGGTGCGCAACACGTCGGCGAAAGTATTCAATGCGCGGTCGCCTTCTGCGTGGCCGTGGGTATCGTTGATCAGCTTGAAATCGTTCAGATCGAAAAACAGCAGCGACGCAGGTTTATCCATCCGCTTGCAGACGTTCAACGCATGTCGTGCGAGCGCTTCAAAACCGCGGCGGTTCGACAGCAACGTCAAGTCGTCGAGAGTGGCCAGCTGCACCGCCACCAGTTCCTGTTCGGCCATACGCGCCAGATCGCGCAACAACTCGCGCTCTTCCTCGTCAAGGCCGCGTGGCTTTACGTCGATCAGACAAAGCGTGCCGAGCTTGCTGCCGTTCGGAACCGTGAGGGGACAGCCGGCATAGAAACGGATATTCGGATTGTTCGTGACGAGCGGGTTATCGTGGAAACGCTCGTCGGCCAGCGTGTCAGGGACCATCATGATTTCGTCGCCGAGAATCGCGTGCGCACAGAACGACACGTCACGAGAAGTCTCGCTCGCGGTCAAGCCGACGCACGACTTAAACCACTGCCGGTCCGCATCGACGATGCTCACGAGCGCGATCGGCACGCCGAATAGCCGTTTGGCGAGACGCGTCAGCCTGTCGAAACGTTCTTCCGGCAAGGTATCCAGGATGTTCAGCGCACGCAGTGTGTCGAGACGGGCGCTTTCATTAACGGGCGTCAGTGGGACATGCATGTCGTATTCCGTAGGGCCATGGAGGTTGACCGGCGTCGTAGGTACATAGTGTATAGCGGCATCCATACCGTCGGATTGAGCCCGGCTGCCGGAGTTCCGCTTGATCGCGCCTCAACCGGGCCCTCCCCGGCCCCTCAATCACGGTATTTGACGGTGAATTGCGCCGACGCTGCCGCCCGGCGGCAAATCCGCTAGCAGCTTAAAAAAACCGGCTCGACGGGCTGTGCGAGACAGTCGATCAGGTTACCGGGCCCGCACAGATGCAGTGCGCCCACCACCACCAAGGTCCGCTCCGGCCGCCCGAGCAGCGCCTTCACGCGCGCCGCCCACGCGCGATTGCGCGCATCGAGAATGGCGTGGCGGATGCCGGGCAGGTTGAACATCGGCGACTCGACAGCGATCTGATGCACGGCTTCCAGATCGCCATGCAACCACGCGGTGTGCATCCGCTCGAGCGTGCGCTGCGGTTCGTCGAGATCGGACATCAGCATGCCGAGCGCGGTGCCAACTGCTTCAAGCGAAATCGATTCGAGCGACGCCGCCACGTCCTGAGCGGTCTCGAGATACTGGTACGGTTTGGCTTGCGTGAGCGCCGAGCGCAGCATCCGCGGCTCGACACCTTCGACGACCTGCTGAAACAGCGTCGGCGCGACGATCAGCGCGGCCCACGGACGTAGCTCGACGAGCGGCGCCAACGGGCCCTCGACGGGCCACACAGCCTGGAGCTGATTCCAGGCATCGGCGGAGAGCAAAGGCTGCAGCTGATCGGCACCGCCCTGCGGGGGAGCATTCAGAAACGGCAGGATCGTCGGCGGATCGGATTCGAAGACCAGCGACTCGGCCCAGTCATACGCTTCGGCGATCCATGGCGGCGTTCTGCGACTCGTCGCCGGAAACAGATGCATCGAGCCGAGCAGACGGACGTTGGTGCCGGTGAGTTGTAGGTACATGTAGCCTCGTGTAGACGGGCAATTGCGCAAAGCGGCAATCGGGCAATTCAATCAGCGGCGCGCAGCGCGGCGCCCCGGCTCGCGGCCCCTCGCCACGCGGTCCGCACCGTGAACGCGACGAACAGCAGGAAAGCGATCTGCGAAACGTACAGGTCCATGCGGATCGGATGATGCAGCGCGAACCATGAATTGTGCACCACGTCGGTCACGATGACAGCGACGCAGAGGATCAGCCCTGCTCTCGGACTCAACAGCAATAGCAGAACCGTTAGCGGATCGATAAAGAGCAGTGACGTCCAGTAGATTTATGTCAGCGGCGCCGCACCGCCGTAGTCCCACCAGAGCCCGTGGATCAAAGCCACTTGCAGATGCGTCCAAGTGGCGCCGCACAGACACAGCGCGTAGATCAGGCGCAAATAGAAGGAACGGCGTTCGGGGTTTGAGATACGCATGCCTGATCCATTTTGCATACAAGAAAGATTAGAAAAAAAGCCCCGGCATTCGGGGCTTTTTTCTTACGCAGCAAAAGCGGACAGTTTAATCGCGCACATCCGGATCATTCCGTGCCTCTTTTGAACGACTCCAGTTCGCCCGTATAGCGTTCGTTTCGCACGCCGTTACTGCCGTAATATTCTTCCACCGACTTCACCCAACGGCCAATCTCAGGCACGTACCAGAATGCCTTATAAGTGCGTCCGGTCACCTGAACGGGGCCTGTTTTCTGTGCGTGAGTGATCATGGCGGTGTCGCCCTGCTGCGTTTGCACGGCTTGAGTGACAGTCTGAGTCGGCTCGAGTTGCGCAACCCATTCACCTTCCGCTTCGATTTTAATCGCCTGAAATTTTCCAGCCGGCACCTCGACGGTTTCAGTATCCACCACCCGATACTGGCTGCTCCACTTTTGCGAAGTGAAAGCCTTGTTCGGATGCTGTTCCGTATATTCGAGGTTCCAGATTTTGCCCGGCGATAGCGGGAAAACGAACGGCCGATTGACGACCACCTCTGCGCCATTCACGTTCCGCTCGCGGCTCCAGTCGGCACCCGCTATCACCTCGTTCGGCACCTGAGTCGAGCCCGCTTGCTTCGAGGTGTAATAGATGTGGGAAGGGGTTGCGCGCAGGACCGTCACTTCGTCATGCGTCTGGCGCCATATTGAAGGCGTTTTCTCAAAGGTGTTGACGTAGGTCCACGAATCCCCGCCTTTAATGTCGGGAGGCGGTGCCGATTGCGCGATCGCCAGCAGTGGCAACCCAATGGTAAACAGCGCAACAGCGGTTATGTTTTTTTTCATTGGTCGTATGTTGTATTAACAGCGGGTTTGCCCTGCCCCGTGCTTTCGCACCTGGAAACATCCAGAACCATTGCATCGTATGTCTAATGATGTTTCCGAATATGCGAAGCAGCATGAGATACTTTACATGATCGGCATCGGGCTGCCAGCGATCAATGCTTTATTCGGGGCTTTCAAAAATCAACAGAACAAAATCGAAAGACAAAAAATCAAAAATGAAAGAAAACAAGAAGCAATTGGTAAATCGACATTTCATGTTGACCACAAGCGCCGCATTTATTTTGTCTGCGATTTTGTCTGCGTGCGGCGGCGGCTCGTCAGGCAGCTTGGGATCGACAGCAAGCGCGTCGAATCTGAGCGACACACAAAAAAGCTACGAAAGTGTCGCGCTCGCGGCAAACGGCGGCATGCACTTTCTGAGCGAAAGTCTGTCGGTTAGCGCTTCGTCGACTGGCGCACTGACGGTCAGCCCAAGCAGTGTCTTTTATACCGACGACTCGAGCATCGCGCAAAGCGCCGCGAACGGGGCGCAGCCGCTGACTGTGACATACACGTCCGTGTCGTCCGCGCTAAAGGTTCCGGCAATCGTGGCGCCGCGCTTACTCGTCAATGGCGCCGTCTATAGCTCCGCGTTTCCTCCGCAAGTTCGGATCAGCTACTCGGGAGCGAATGTCCAGGAAGATTATCTGGCCTCAGACGGCAAAACGGTGACCCGCACGCTACTTGGCACCAGCTACAGCGTCGTGGCGCTAACAGGCCTGATTTCCGCTTCACCCGCCGAGCTCTTTGCCAATAGCGCAGTTGGCGTTCTCACGAACACGCTCAACGGGCAATCGCTGTACAACCGGCAGGCCAGTTGGCAAACGGGCGCGGCCTACGTCAAAGTTGTGAGGCACACGGTCGGCGACGAGGCATTCACATACGACTGCGTTGCACCCACCACGACGGGGCCCAATCCAACGCCATGCTCCGCGACGATTTCGACGCTTGAAAATTTCTTTCCCTACGCAAGCACGGCAGATGGCAAGACCTATCAGATCGGCGACGGGCAGATCGTCACGCTGGCCGGAATGCGCGCGTGGGTCGCCAACGCTGCACTGGCCTCGGCGGCGACTGACTACCGTGTCTATTACCAGAACAACGGTGAAATTTACGCGGGCTACCTGATCAAGGACGGTACGACGCTGCAGCTCGCGCCTCTCGGTGGCGGGACGCAGCAAGACAGCTACTACTTCCTGAACAGCGCAGCACTTCAATCGATCAAGTCGGCGATTGTTTTTTGAGGTGACGAGCGACGAGCAGGCGCAACTGCGTGCTCGCTGCGTTAAACGCACGGATGGCTGCGAGGGCCGATGTACTGGAACGCACAAGCCTCGCGTCGAGTAGGTATCAGCGACAATGCCGCCGAAAAAAGAAAAGCCCCGACAAGTCGGGGCTTTTCTTTACATCAACTACTGGAGGCGCGAGCCGGAGTCGAACCGGCCTAAACGGCTTTGCAGGCCGCTGCATAACCGCTTTGCTATCGCGCCGCAAGCGGACTGGAATCTAGCTGCAGATTCTCAGATTTGTCTGGTGGGCAACCGTAAGGACCGACCCACCAAACAAAAAGGGAAGCGTTGCTTCCCCTTATGTATGGAGCGGGAGACGAGGCTCGAACTCGCGACCTCAACCTTGGCAAGGTTGCGCTCTACCAACTGAGCTACTCCCGCATTGCCCTACTTCACAACGCCTTGCACTTTTACTTCACCAAACAACGCGTTGCTTCAAAATTTGGAGCGGGAGACGAGGCTCGAACTCGCGACCTCAACCTTGGCAAGGTTGCGCTCTACCAACTGAGCTACTCCCGCAATGTGCTGCTAACTGCTGTCTTATTACTGCAACTACTCTCTTACTGCTACCGCACCTCAAACTGCGTGCATCGGAGAAACGAGATTATGGAGAATCGACTGAAACGTGTCAACCCCTTTTGCGAATGTCTTTAACTGAAAAAATTTCACTCACGCTTGCCCGACGTTCGGACACGCTTCAGCCGCTCGGGCGTCGCGCCCCGAACGTTTTCCAATCACACGACGCCACCCCGCTCTCGGATCTGCGGCCACGCGAGTTTCATGTAATAGAGCATCGACCAGATCGTCAGGAACGCGGCCAGATAGATCAGCCACAGGCCCCACACGCGCGTATCGACAGACACCCCGCCACCAAACGGCAACGGCCCGTAGAACAGCAGCATCGGAATCGCGACCATCTGGCACACGGTCTTGAACTTGCCGAGCGAATTCACCGCAACGCTCTTCGATGCGCCGATCTGCGCCATCCACTCACGTAGCGCCGAGATGGCGATTTCGCGTCCGACGATCACCAGCGCGATCGCCGAATCGATCCGTGCCAGTTGCACGAGCACCAGCAACGCAGCCGTCACCATCAGCTTGTCGGCGACCGGGTCGAGAAACGCGCCGAACGCCGAGGTCTGATTCCATTTGCGGGCCAGAAAGCCGTCGAACCAGTCGGTGAGCGCCGCCAGAATGAAAATCGTCGCGGCGGCCAGATTGCGGTGTGCCGGGCTCATCATCATGTCGGGCAAATAGAACACGCCGACGACGAGCGGAATCAGCACGATCCGCAGCCAAGTCAGGAAAATCGGGAAATTAAACGGCATGGGCAGGCGCAGCGTCTGACAAGGGAGATGCAATTGTGCCGTGTCACAGGGCCTGCCACAAGCAAAGCGGCGCGCGGGGCACAGCACGGGCGATGCCGAAGCACGGTTTATCAGTCGCCTGCCGGCAGCTTTTGTGTCGCCTGTCCGCCGCATCTCAACCGCCTGTCAACCGCTTGCCGCGCGCTTCCCAGTCGCTTTTTGATGAGTGACTTGCCGCTCCGCACGCAGCGTGACGTATCGCGATCAGTGCAACTGCCGGTAGATCTGCTCGGCAAGCGCCTGCGAAATTCCTTCGACGCTCGCCAGATCCTCGACGCTGGCCGCGACCACCCCGCGCAGACCGCCGAAGCGCGCCAACAGCCGCTGACGCCGCTTCGCGCCCACCCCTTCGAGCTCTTCGAGCCGCGAGGTCTGGCGAGTCTTGCCGCGCTTCGCGCGCATACCGGTGATGGCGAAACGGTGCGCCTCGTCACGAATTTGCGCGACCAGCATCAGCGCCGCGCTTTCCTTGCCGAGTTCGAGCGCCGCGCGGCCGTCCGCGAAAATCAAGGTTTCGAGACCGACCTTGCGTCCCTCGCCCTTCGCGACACCGACCAGCATGCCGGTATCGAGACCCAGTTCGGTGAACACCTGGCGCGCGATTTCGACCTGACCCTTACCACCGTCGATCAACACGATGGTCGGCAGGATGCCGCCGGCCGCAGCCGGTTCCGCGGCATCCGTTGCGAGCGCAGGATCCGAGGCCGCGTCGCTTTGCAATTCGGCGGCTTCGTCCGCGGCGTTCGCAGCCGCCTGCGCGACCATCTTCTCGTAGCGGCGCGTCAGCACCTGGCGCATCGCCGCGTAGTCGTCACCCGGCGTAATGCCGGTGATGTTGTAGCGGCGGTATTCGGACGACTGCATCTTGTGATGGTGATACACCACACATGACGCCTGCGTCGCCTCGCCCATCGTGTGGCTAATGTCGAAGCACTCGATACGCAGATGCGCGAGGTCGTCGCACTCCATGCCGAGCGTGTCGGTAAGCGCGCGCGTGCGGGCCTGCTGCGAGCCTTGTTCCGAGAGCAGGCGTGCGAGCGCGAGCCGCGCGTTCTGCTCGGCCATTGCCAGCCATGCGCGCCGTTGGCCTTGCGGCTGGCGCAGCACCGTTACCTTGTGGCCGGCCTGTTCGATCAGCACATCGACCAGTTCGCGCGTGGCCGGCGCGTGGCTGACCACGAGCACTGGTGGGACGCGATTGCCGATGTAGTGTTGCGCGATGAACGCCTCCAGCACTTCAGATTCGATGCCGCCGACGGTTGCACGGCCTTTGCGTGGCGCCGAAGGCTCGACTTCGGACTCGGACTCGCCCGCATCACCCTCTTCATTTTCGGCCTCAAGGGCAGCATCTGCCTCGTCATCATCCTCTTCGGACGGCATCTCCCCGGCGATTGCGAGCGCGTCAGCTGCATCGGACAATGCGTTCACGCCATTTGCGGCCTCGTCAGACACCAGGCCCGCACCGCTCGCGACGTCGACCAGCAGTTCATCGTCGCCGCCTTGCTCAAGCCCGCCCTCGGCAACCGTCAATGCGCTTTCCACGTGCGACGGAAAATACGCCTTGTCGCCCAGATGCCTTCCGCCGCGCACCATCGCGAGATTTACGCACACGCGCCCGCCGAGCGCGACCACCGCGAGAATATCCACATCGCTATCGCCGCCGACTTCGATCGCCTGCTGATGCAGCACCGTCGACAGCGAGCTCATCTGATTGCGCACCGCCGCGGCCTGCTCGAACTTCAGCTCGCTCGCGAACGCGTGCATTTTCTGCTCGAGCTCCTTCATCACCTCGCCCTGCCGGCCGAGCAGAAAGCGCGACGCGTTGGCGACATCGCGCGCGTAATCTTCTTCGCTAATCGCCGCAACGCACGGCGCCGTGCAGCGGCCAATCTGATGCAGCAGACACGGCCGCGTGCGGTTGTTGAACACGGAATCCTCGCACGTGCGCAACTGGAAGACGCGCTGCAGGATCTGGATGCTTTCGCGCACCGCCCACGCACTCGGGAACGGCCCGAAGTACTGATTCTTGCGATCCACCGAGCCACGGTAGTACGCCATGCGCGGAAACTTGTGACCGGTCAGCTTGAGATAGGGATACGACTTGTCGTCGCGAAACAGGATGTTGTAACGCGGCGCCAGCGCCTTGATCAGGTTGTTTTCGAGCAGCAGCGCTTCAGCCTCGGAGCGCGTAACGGTCGTCTCGATGCGCGCAATGCGCGTCACCATCATCGCGATGCGCGGCGACAGTTGCGTCTTCGTGAAGTAGCTCGAGACGCGCTTCTTGAGATCGCGCGCCTTGCCCACGTAAAGCACCGCGCCCTGCGTATCGTAATAGCGATAGACGCCGGGCAGATGCGGCAATTGGGCGAGCACTTTTTTCGGCTCGAAAACGTCGGTTGCTTCGGGTTCGGTCATGCAGAATCGGTTAGCTGGGACAGTGTCGCGAAGCCTCTGCCCACGCGCTGCGCGCTGAGTGGTCACTGAGGCGCGGAACCGGGGACGAGTGCTTTAGAATCGCCAGTTTAGAGCATTCCGCGTGCGTTCGAACCCTGCTGCATCGAATGGTGTGATGCACAGGTAGAAGCCGACGGCTGAAGCCGATTGCGTCATCCGTCAGCAAAACCCCGCAGAACCCGACCGCACCACCTGTTCCACTCTGCGACCACGCCACCATGTCCTCCGCTTCCTTCGTTACGCCCGTCTCCGAACAACCCGCGGCCGCGCCCACAGGGATTGCCTGCGACATCTTCTGCGCGGTGATCGACAATTTCGGCGACATCGGCGTGTGCTGGCGTCTCGCGCGCCAGTTGGCAAGCGAGCACGGCTGGCAGGTGCGTGTGTTTGTCGACGATCTGCATGCGTTCCAGAAACTGTGCCCGTCGCTGGCGCTGGATCGCGCGCGCCAGGCAGTCGGCGACATCATCGTCGAGCACTGGCACGAGCCGGCCCACGCGGGCGATACGCTCGAAGTGGCTGACGTCGTAATCGAGGCATTCGCCTGCGAGTTACCGCCGATCTACGTCGCCGCAATGGCGCGGCGCGAGCGCGTGCCGGTCTGGTTCAACCTCGAATACCTGAGCGCCGAGGACTGGGTCGCGGATTTCCATCTGCGGCCGTCGCCGCATCCACGCTACCCACTGACCAAGACCTTCTTTTTCCCAGGACTCGGTCCCAGCACCGGCGGCGTGCTCAAGGAACGGCCTCTCGACGCCGCGCGCGCGGCCTTCGAGGCCTCGCAACCGGCGCGCGCAGCGTGGTGGCTGAAGACCACTGGCCGTGCGCCGCCGCCGGCCACGGCCACGGTCGTCTCACTGTTCGCCTACGAAAACCCAGCTATCGACAGCCTGCTCGAACAATGGCGCGACAGCGTTGAACCAGTCGTTCTGCTGGTGCCGGAAGGCCGCATTTCGGGCTCGGTCGCGCGCTTTTTCGGGTTGCCGTCGTTCGCTGCCGGTTCGCATGCCGAGCGCGACGGCCTCAGCGTTCACGCGCTCGCTTTCACCGAGCAACCGGGTTACGACAAGCTGCTGTGGGCCAGCGACGTCAATTTCGTGCGCGGTGAAGATTCGTTTGTGCGCGCCCAATGGGCCGCCAAACCCTTCGTCTGGCACATCTACCCCCAGGCCGACGACGCCCATCTGCCAAAGCTCGATGCCGCGCTCGCCCACTACGCCCGCACCCTGCCCGCCGACGCGCGGGACGCCCTCACGCGCTTCTGGCACGCATGGAACGGCGCGGGCCGGCCGGACTGGGCGGAATTCCAACGCCACCGCTCGGTGCTGAAGCAGCGTGCGGCCGAATGGGCCGGCGAACTGGCCCAGGTGGGCGACCTCGCCGGAAATCTGGCCTTGTTCGCAAAAACTCAGTTAAAATAAGCGGTTATCCAACGGCCGACGACGCAAACGCGGCCCGATCGTGGCGAAGTTTGGCAAATTCGTTTGGCAAATTCGTTTAGCCAATTCATCTGGCAGACTCGTCTTGCAAATTCGTCTGGCAAATTCGCCAGGATAACGGGGCCAGACTCACGGGGCCAGACTCACGGGGCCAGACTCACGGGACAGGACCCACGGGCCAGACCAATTCGCAAGGCAAACCCGGCAGGCCAATCCGCTTGCGCCGTCTGCCGTTGAGCAAAAGTTGAAGCTACTAATTTCGTACAGGACAGTTTTATGAAGACCGCACAGGAACTCCGCACCGGCAACGTCGTAATGATCGGCAGCGACGCGATGGTCGTGCAAAAGGCCGAATACAACAAGTCGGGCCGTAACTCCGCCGTCGTGAAGATGAAGTTCAAGAACCTGCTGACCGGCGCAGGCATGGAAAGCGTGTACAAGGCAGACGACAAGTTCGACGTCGTCGTGCTGGAGCGCAAGGAAGTCACGTACTCGTACTTCGCTGACCCGATGTACGTTTTCATGGACGCCGACTACAACCAGTTCGAAGTCGAAGGCGAAATGATGGGCGACGCCCTCCATTACCTCGAAGACGGCATGGCTTGCGAAGTCGTGTTCTACAACGAGAAAGCCATTTCGGTCGAACTGCCGACCACGCTGGTCCGTGAAATCATCTACACGGAACCGGCAGTCAAGGGCGATACGTCGTCGGGCAAGGTGTTGAAGAACGCCAAGCTGACCACCGGTTTCGAACTGCAAGTGCCGCTCTTCTGCAGCATCGGCGACAAGATCGAAATCGACACGCGCACGCACGAGTACCGCAGCCGCGCCTAAGCGCCTGCAGCCTGAGTCCTGCGCCGGAGCAAGTCCGGCGCAGCGATAAATAAATGGCAAAAAAAAGCGCCCGCTTTGGGCGCTTTTTCTTTTTTGCGCCACCGTGTATGGTTGTGGAAATCTTTACCGGCCCTTTCTCAAAAATGCCTATCCGTCGCTCTTCTCTTCCTGCCTTGCGTCAAACAAACCATTGATAAGCTTAAGTAATTGGCTGTGGCACAGTCCATGCTTCTCCCTAATACAGGCCAGTAAGGCTTGATTCCCTCAACTCCGGAGATGCGACATGAATCACGACATCGCTGAAGGCAAGTGGAAGCAAATGGTCGGCAAGGCCAAAACAGCATGGGGTGAATTGACGGACGATGAACTGACCAAGGCAGAAGGCCGCGTCGACAAACTGGCCGGGCTGATCCAGGAGCGCTACGGTAAGACCCGCGAGCAAGCGGAGCTTGAGGTACGGCGTTTCTTCGACAGCAATCGGGATTTCTGACCGGTCGAATGAAGGAAATACAGGGGCCCGTCCATGCGTCACATCGCGTCAGGGCGGGCATCCATAGAAAAGCAAAGGACCAGAACTACGTGAGTCGAATCGCCCCAGATCCGCTTGCAGGTCGTGTTCCACGGCCTGCGTCGCGCCCATGCCAATTGAGCTGCGGCTATCCCGCCGCCGCGGCAGACGCTGCCCCCGCGGTCCGGCATTCGACCGGCAGTACCGGCCAGCCATCGCGCCCATGTCGCGCGCCAGAGTACCGGCGCGGCGTACCGGGTATTCCGTCCATCCAAAAATAGCGCTCGCCATGCCACACGCCCTGATTGTTGAAGACGATCCCAATAGCCTGTCAGGCCTGTCCGCCATCCTTGCCGCCGACGGCTTCTCCGTCGACACCGCGACCACCATCGCCGAGGCCCGGGCAGCATTGACGCGCTTTATCCCCGATGTCGTGCTGGTCGACCTGAATCTGCCGGATGGCAGCGGGCTCGACGTGTTGCAGCACCTGCCCGCGCATCCGCCTGGCGGCGCCCTGCCCGTGATCGTGATGACCGGCAACGCGACGGTCGAGAGCGCGATCGAAGGTCTGCGGCACGGCATCTGGGACTATCTGCTCAAACCGGTCAATATCCCGCGTCTGCGCAGCCTGCTCGCCCGGATTCCGCGTCCGTACGAGCTGACCGAAGAAGTTCAGACGTTGCGCGCGTCGCTGCGCCGACTCGGTCGTTTCGGCTCGTTACTCGGCCGCAGCGGCGCGATCCAGCATGTCTACGACACGATCGAACATATCGCGCCGACCGAAGCCGCCGTGCTGGTTTCCGGCGAAGCCGGCACGGGCAAGCAGATTGCCGCGCGCACGCTGCACGACATGAGCCGGCGCCGCAAAGGACCGTTCATCACGTTCGACTGTCGGACCGCGGGCAGCGTCGCGGCGCAACGCTCGCTCGACAGCCTGCTGTTCGGCCACGAGCGCGGCGCGTTCAGCGGTGCCGAGCAGCGCGAGCCTGGCCTGTTCGAGCAGGCCAGCGGCGGCACGCTGTTCATCGACGAAATCGCCGAACTGCCGCGCGCCCAGCAGGAAGCGCTGCTGCGCGCACTCGATTCACAGACCTTCATGCGGGTCGGCGGCGCGAATCAGGTGGCGACCGACTTCCGGCTGATCGCCTCGACGCGCAAAAACTCGCGCGCGGCGGTCGCCGACGGCAGCCTGCACGAGGACCTCGCGCTGCGCCTCGAAGCGGCCGCGATATCACTGCCGCCGTTGCGCGAGCGCGGCGACGATCCAACGCTGATCGCGCAAGCCGTCGTCGACGAGTTGAATCACGAAGCGACCACGCGCGGCAGCTCGGAAACGGCCAAGCAGGTCGGGCCGAACTTCCTGCGCGAGTGCCTCTCGTACGAGTGGCCAGGCAACGTGCGCGAGTTGCAGGATCGCGTGCGCCGGGCGTATCACGCATCGGGCGACGTACTGGAATCGTTGCGCGCCGATGAAGCGGGCTCGGTAAACGGGCGCGATCTGAACGGCAGCCGCGTGCAGGTCACCGTCGGCACGCCCCTCGCGGACGTCGAGGAAATGCTGATTCGCGCAACGCTTGATGCGGTCGGCGGCACGCGCCATCGCGCGGCGTCGCTGCTGGGGATCAGTCCGAAGACGCTGTACAACAAGCTGCAGCGGATGCGCCTGAACTGACCGGATGAGGTCGGCCTTACGGCGGGCTTGGCTTGAATGGAAAAACGGCGCCTGAAAGAGGCGCCGTTTTTTGTTCGATGCAAACGCTTGAGTTGTAGATCCGCTATCTACCGGTTGCTATTGGTTGTTACCGGTTGCTCACGCAAACGCACTGCGCAACAAAGTTTGCGCTTGCAGATACTGCGGCTCGGCGACCAGCTTGCTCCACTTAAGCGCCTTGCCGCGCGGCCGCATGCGCTTAAGCCGCTGCTGCGACTCCTTCGACGGCGTGAAGCGCAGCGCGTCCAGCACCTTCTCCGCTTCGTCCGGCTGATTGCAGATCAGCACCATGTCGCAGCCGGCCTGCAGCGCGGCGCTCGCGCCTTCCGTCAGCGTGCCGCCCTGGCGCGCGGCCTCCATCGAAAGATCGTCGCTGAAGACCGCGCCTTCGAAGCGAAGTTTTTTGCGCAGGATGTCCTGCAGCCAGACACGCGAAAAACCTGCCGGCTTCGAGTCGACCTGCGGATAAACCACATGGGCGGGCAGCACGGCCCCGAGCGACACATCGAGCCAGTCGTACGGCGCCGCGTCCTCGCGCAGGATCTCATCGAGCGAACGGTCGTCGACCGGCATCGCGACGTGGGAGTCCGCGTGCGCGAAGCCGTGTCCTGGAAAATGTTTGCCGCAATTGCTCATGCCGGCCAACGCAAGGCCGTGATTGAGGCTCTTCGCCAGCAAGGTCACGACGCGCGGATCGCGATGGAACGAGCGATCGCCGATCACCTGCGACTGGCCGTAATTCAGATCGAGTACGGGCGCAAAACTCATGTCGATGCCGCACGCGCGCAACTCGGCCGCCAGGATGTAGCCGACCGCAGTCGTCACCTTCGTGGCGTGCAGCACGTCGCTGTCCCACAGCGTGCCGAGCTTGCCCATGGCCGGCAGCACCGTGAAGCCGTCGGTGCGAAAGCGCTGCACGCGACCGCCTTCGTGGTCGACGGCAATCAGCAGATCGTCGCGAAGCGCGCGGATTGAATCGGTCAGCGCGATCAACTGCGCGCGGCTCTCGTAATGCCGGGTGAACAGGATCACGCCGCCGGTCATCGGATGGGCAAGGCGGCGTTTGTCGTCGTGGTTCAGCCTTGTGCCGACCACGTCGAGCATTACCGGTCCGGGAGTGAGTTTCATCGAATTCCGCTAGAAAAAGCTTGATGCAAAGAGAGACACGGCTGACGTGCGCCGCGTTCAGAATATATTTATTCGTCGCTGGCGGGTGCGTGGGGGGCGTCCGGCCCTCGCGCCACTTCCCCGGTTTCCGCAATCACAAACGACACCGCGTAATCGTGTTCGTCGCTGATCGTCACGCGCGCCGTGATGCCGCGCGCGTCGAGCCATTCGGCCAGTTCGCCCGACGCAACCACCATCGGTTCGCCGCTCGGTTTATTGAGCGTTTGCAGCGCGCGCCAGGTCATCGGCCAGTGCATGCCGAGGCCGATCGCTTTCGAGAAGGCTTCTTTAGCCGAGAACCGCGTGGCGAGAAACGCAAGACCGCGCGCCGCCGACCGCGCGTGGCGCGCGTGATACACGCGTAGTTCCTCCGGGCCGAGCACCTTCTCGGCGAAGCGGCCGTTGGTGCGTGTCATCACCGCGGCCACGCGGCTGACCTGCACGATATCCGTACCGATGCCGTAGATCGTCATGGGCGACGCCGCGGCTTTAAGCGCTCGCGCCGAGACGGGCGGCGACCATGATCGCCTTCATCTCGCGCACGGCGTTGTCCCAGCCGGCGAAGATCGCATGCGCGACGATCGCGTGGCCGATATTCAGTTCGACGATGCCTTCGATCGCGGCGATCTGCTGAACGTTGGTGTAGTGCAGACCATGACCCGCATTGACCTTGATGCCGAGCGTCTCGCCGAATTCGACGGCACGTACCACGCGCTCATATTCGCGCTGCTGTTCAGCGGGATCGTGCGCTTCGGCATAGCGACCCGTGTGCAGCTCGATCACCGGCGCGCCCGCTTCGTGCGCGGCGCGGATTTGCGTTTCGTCCGGATCGATGAAGAGCGACACACGCGAGTTCGCTTCCGCGAGTTGCTTGCATGCCGCACGCACCGCTTCGAACTGGCCGGCGACGTCGAGGCCGCCTTCAGTCGTCAGTTCCTGACGCTTTTCCGGCACGAGGCAAACATCGTGCGGCTGCACTTCACAGGCGATGTCGAGCATCTCCTGCGTGACCGCGCATTCCAGATTCATGCGCGTTTTCAAGAGCGGCCGCAGCTTGCGCACGTCGGCGTCGACGATATGGCGACGGTCTTCACGCAGATGCAGCGTGATCACATCGGCGCCGGCCTCTTCGGCCATCAACGCGGCGCGGATCGGATCGGGATAAGACGTGCCGCGCGCATTGCGCAGCGTGGCGACGTGATCGATGTTCACGCCCAGGTCAATCACATTCGGCGACGTAAGAAAGAAGCTCATAAGTTCTGCAAGTCGATCAGTATCTGGCGCGTCGCGAGCGGCGTGCCGCCAAGGTAAGTGTTGAGCAGAAAGCGCATCAGCGTTTTGCTTTGCGCCACGGTCTGCGCTCGATGGTAATCGTCCTTTTCCATATCGAGCAAGGTCTGTCCGGCAATCACCGGCCACTGCGCAGGCAGACCGTCGGACGCTTCACGCACGCCGCGCTCCGGGTCGAAAACGTAGCGGCCATCGGCCTGCACCGCTTTGCGCGCGACGGTGCGATCGAGCGCCATCGCATAACCGGTTTCCCGCAGCAGCACGCGCTCGAACGAACGCAGCACCTGCACCGGCGGTTCGTCATGTGCGAGGCGCGTCATCGTGACGACGTAGTGATGAAACAATTGCGGATGCGGGTCTTCGCGAGCGCAGAATTTGACCAGCAGTTCGTTGACGTAGAAACCGCAGAGCAGTGCGTCGCCCGCCAAAGGCAACATGCCGCCGACCCACTCGGCGCCGGTCAGCGTGCGCACTTCGGATTTGCCGGACCACGACAAGGCGAGCGGCTGGAACGTCTGCAGCACGCCGCGCAAGGCCGAGTGCGGGCGTTTAGCACCCTTCGCGACGAGCGCAAGACGGCCGTGATCGCGCGACAGCACGTCGATGATCAGACTGGTTTCGCGGTACGGATAGCTGTGCAGGACGAAGGCGGGTTGCTCCGCGATCCGGTAGTCGGAGGCAGAGGTGCGAGGCGCGCGGCGAGTCGGTGCTTTGCGGGGCTCGCCTTCGGCGCTTTGAACGGCCTGAGCGCTTTTCACACTCGATGAGGCTTTTTTGGTACTGCGAGCAGGTTTGGATGGCTCGCGTGCCGGCGCTGCCGGCGCCGAGTCGTCCGGGTCAGCGTCGGAATTCAGCGTCATCCACGCGTCATTCGTACCCATACGCGCGGAGTCCGGCTTCGTTGTCCGCCCAGCCGCTCTTCACCTTGATGAAGGTTTCCAGATACACCGGGCCGTCGAACAGCTTTTCCATATCAAGGCGCGCTTCGGTGCTGATCTGCTTCAGCTTGGCGCCCTTCTGGCCGATGATCATCGCTTTTTGCGTATCGCGCTCCACCAGGATGGTCGCGAAAATGCGGCGCAGACGCCCTTCGGTTTCGAACTTGTCGATCAGCACGGTGCTCGTGTACGGCAGTTCGTCGCCGGTCCAGCGGAACACTTTTTCGCGCAGGATTTCGGCCGCAAGGAAGCGCTCGCTACGATCGGTCAAATCGTCTTCGCCATAGATCGGTGCACCTTCTGGCAGGAACGGCTTGATCGTCGCCAGCAAACGCTTGATGTCGTCCGGATTTTTCGCCGACAGCGGCACGATCTCGTTGAACTGACGCAGCGCACTCACCTGCTGCATGAACGGATACAGCGAGTCCTTATCCGACACGCGATCGAGCTTGTTCGCAATCAGCAGCGTGGGCACCGACGGCGGAATCAGGTCGAGCACCTTCTGGTCGTCCGGGCCGAAGCGGCCGGCTTCGATCACAAACAGAATCGCGTCGACAGAACTCAGCGTGGACGTGACCGCGCGATTGAGCGAACGGTTCAGCGCGCCGCTGTGTTTGGTCTGGAAACCCGGCGTATCGACGAAAATGTACTGCGCGTCTTCAAACGTGTGAATGCCTGTGATGCGGTGGCGCGTGGTCTGCGCCTTGCGCGAGGTGATGCTGACTTTCTGGCCGACCAGCGCGTTCATCAGCGTGGACTTGCCGACGTTCGGGCGGCCGACGATCGCGACCATGCCGCAGCGAAAACCAGTGGGAGTGGGAGCGTTCATATTCGGGCTACGGCAGGTTCAGATCGACGCGCGGGGAATGGCGCGCCGATGGCAATCAATGGCCCGCATCGGCGACGCGGGTTTGCACCGCGTCGGCTACGCCGGGTTCGTGTTCGATAGGTGCCGGCACGTCAGGCGTGGGCACGGCTGCGCCGGGTGTGGTTTCACGGCTGCGGTGTTTGTCTGCGCTGCGGACGGCGGCGGCTTCCGGCTTTGCTTCGGCGGGCTTCGCGGCCTCTGATCTGATCTCAGCAGATTTAGCGTCCGGCTTGTCGGTTGACTTATCCGTCGCTGCCTTTTCAGGAGACCTGTCAGCTCTCTCAGCGCGCTCCGACTTGTCCTGTCCGCTGTACTCCACATGCGCGGCGCGAATCACAGCCAGCGGCGCGGACGTCGCAGTCAGGGTCGGCCGCTCGATTGCGGACTCCGCTACCGGCGTGGCGCGTGTGTCACCCCGTCCGGCCCCGCGCTCACTCTTACGATCCGGACTGCGCAAGTCGAGCGCGGCCTGTACGCCGGTCACGCCGGGCACGACCTCCTGCTCGGCATTCTTCGCCGCACGGGCGCCCTTT
Source organism: Paraburkholderia sediminicola (assembly GCF_046026675.1). Lineage (GTDB taxonomy): Bacteria > Pseudomonadota > Gammaproteobacteria > Burkholderiales > Burkholderiaceae > Paraburkholderia > Paraburkholderia sediminicola_F. The sequence continues at coordinate 3,307,467 of NZ_JAQQEY010000001.1, forward strand.
GAACGCTTGGGTTTGGCGACCACGGCGGGCGCGGCGGCCATGACTTCGTCGAGCGCCTTCTTGGCCGCGGCCTGCTCGGCCGCACGACGGCTTGCGCCGGAACCGGACACCTTGACGTCCAGCTTCGGCACCGTACATTCGACTTCAAATTGCTGATTGTGCGCCGCACCATGCGTCGCGACGACCGTGTAAGTAGGCAACGCGATCTTGTGGCCCTGCAGATACTCCTGCAGCAGCGTCTTGGCGTCCTTGCCGAGCGTGCGCGGGTCGATGTGATCCAGAATCGGCACGTAAAGGCGCTTGATGACCGTTTGGGCGGCATCGAACCCGCCGTCGAGGAACACCGCGCCCAGCACGGCTTCGAGCGTATCAGCGAGGATCGACGGACGGCGGAAGCCGCCGCTGCGCAGTTCGCCCTCACCGAGACGCAGGCCTTCTGAGATATTGAGGGCCTGAGCGATTTCGTAAAGCGACTGCTGTTTGACCAGATTGGCACGGACGCGCGACAGGTCGCCTTCGTCCAGTTTGCTGAAACGTTGGAACAAAAGCGCAGCCACCGCGCAATTTAGAACGGAATCGCCGAGAAACTCGAGCCGTTCGTTGTGCGTGGAACTGTGACTGCGGTGCGTTAAAGCCTGGCGCAACAATTCCGCATTGCGAAATTCGTAGCGCAGACGGCTTTCCAACGGAGATAGGGGCATGGGCAGAGTATAACGCGGGCGCCTGCCCCGGCGAAAACGCGGGACGGCCAGCGGAAAAAGCGTGGTGAAGCGACGTTACCGCGGATTCTTAAAGTAGCGTGAGAACACGCCGCGACTAATTTGGCTTGGTGTGGGCCACCCGCGCGGCGTGTCGTGCAATCAAGGCATGCGTGCTCAGTGGAATGAGCCGATGCGTTTCAGATCGCTGAAGTTCATCCAGATGAAAAACGCGCGGCCGACGACATTCTTATCCGGCGCAAAACCCCAGTAACGGCTATCCGCGCTGTTGTCGCGGTTGTCGCCCATCATGAAGTAATTGCCCGGTGGCACTTTGCAGATCACACCGCGTGCGTTGTAGGTGCAGTTATCGCGATACGGATAATCTTCCGCGCCGACGATGAACGGCGGCACGGCCGGGTTGTTCAGAATAGCGTTCTTGCGGCCGCCGAGATCTTCTTCGAATTGCTTCGCGTAGCCGAGGCGCTCTTCGTCGAGGTAGTCAGGCAGAGGCGTTTCCGGCACCGGCTTGCCATTGATCGTCAGTTGCTTGTCCTGATAAGCAACGGTGTCGCCCGGCAGGCCGATCACGCGCTTGATGTAGTCGACGGATTCGTCTTTCGGGTAGCGGAACACCACCACATCGCCACGTTCGAGCGGACGGCCTTCGGTGATTTTCGTGTTGGTGATCGGCAGACGGATGCCGTAGTCGAATTTATTGACGAGGATGAAGTCGCCCACCAGCAGCGTCGGCACCATTGAGCCCGACGGAATCTTGAACGGCTCGACCACGAACGAGCGCACTACGAACACCACCAGAATCACCGGGAAAAAGCTCGCCGAATACTCGAGCCACCACGGTTGACGCAACTTGTCGTCACGCAGACGGGCACGTGTTTGCGCCGCATTTTCGTCGGCGAAACGCTCGCCGACACGTGCCTGCTGCCGGTCGAACTCAGCAACCACGGCTTCCGCCGCGCGCCGCCGTTGCGGCATGAAAACCAGTTTGTCTGCGACCCATGCGACGCCCGTCAAAATGACGAGCACAAAAAGAATCAGCGCAAAATTCATAGGGTTCCGTTGTTCGTCTTATTTGTCTTCGACACGCAGGATCGCGAGGAAAGCCTCTTGCGGAATCTCGACGGACCCGACTTGCTTCATTCGCTTCTTGCCTGCCTTTTGTTTCTCGAGCAGTTTCTTCTTACGGGAAATATCGCCGCCGTAGCATTTTGCCAGCACGTTCTTACGCAATGCTTTAATGTTCTCGCGCGCAATAATGTTCGAACCGATGGTGGCCTGAATCGCAACGTCGTACATCTGGCGCGGAATCAGCTCGCGCATTTTCGCCGCCACTTCGCGACCGCGATACTGGCTTTGCGAACGATGCACGATCACCGACAGCGCATCGACCTTGTCGCTGTTGATCAGCATGTCGACCTTCACGACGTCTGCCGCACGATATTCCTTGAACTCGTAATCCATCGACGCGTAACCCCGCGAGATCGACTTCAGACGATCGAAGAAATCGAGTACGACTTCGCCCATCGGGATTTCGTAGGTCAACTGCACCTGGCGGCCGCGATACTGCATGTTGATCTGGTTGCCACGCTTGTTTGTACACAGCGTGATCACCGCGCCGACGTACTCTTGCGGCATGTACAGATTCACGGTGACGATCGGCTCACGCACTTCCTCGATCTTCGAGGGCTCCGGCATCTTGGCCGGATTTTCGACCATGAGGATCGTGCCGTCGCGCTGCAGAACTTCGTACACCACGGTCGGCGCCGTGGTGATCAGGTCCATGTCGAACTCGCGCTCGAGACGTTCCTGCACGATCTCCATGTGCAGCAGGCCGAGGAAGCCACAACGGAAACCGAAGCCGAGCGCCTGCGACACTTCCGGCTCGTACATCAGCGAGGCGTCGTTCAGCTTCAGCTTTTCCAGCGAATCGCGCAGCGCGTCGTACTGATTTGCTTCGACCGGATAGAGGCCGGCGAAGACCTGCGGCTTCACTTCCTTGAAGCCCGGCAGCGGGTCGGCGGCCGGACGATTCACCAGCGTGACGGTGTCGCCCACCTTCGCGGCAGCCAATTCCTTGATGCCTGCGATGATGAAGCCCACTTGCCCGGCCGACAACGATTCGAGATTCTTCGACTTTGGCGTGAACACGCCGATGTGCTCAACCGGGTACTGCGCGCCGGTCGCCATCATGCGGATCTTGTCTTTCGGACGCAGCGTACCGTTCATCAGACGCACGAGCATCACGACACCGACGTAATTGTCAAACCACGAGTCGATGATCAGCGCTTGCAGCGGTGCTTCCGGATCACCCTTCGGCGGCGGCACTTTGGCGATCAACGCTTCGATCACGTCCTCGACGCCGAGGCCGGTCTTCGCGCTGCAACGCGTCGCGTCGGTCGCATCGATGCCGATCACGTCTTCGATTTCTTCGATCGCGTTCTCGGGATTCGCGGCCGGCAGGTCGATCTTGTTGAGCACCGGAATGACGTCGACGCCAAGCTCGATCGCCGTATAGCAATTGGCGACGGTTTGCGCTTCCACGCCCTGGCTTGCGTCGACGACCAGCAACGCGCCTTCACACGCGGACAGCGAACGGCTGACTTCATACGAGAAGTCGACGTGGCCCGGCGTGTCGATCATGTTCAGGTTGTAGATCTGCCCGTCACGGGCTTTGTACGTCAGTGCAGCGGTTTGTGCCTTGATGGTGATACCGCGCTCGCGCTCGAGATCCATCGAGTCGAGCACTTGAGATTCCATCTCGCGGTCGGACAAACCACCGCAGATCTGGATGATGCGATCGGCGAGCGTCGACTTGCCATGGTCGATGTGCGCAATGATCGAGAAGTTACGAATATGATCCATTCAGTGCCGATCAAGCGAAAAAGGCGCGCTCGGACAATAGCGGAGCACGCCTTGTAAGTAGGTGAAAAACCTATCTATTTTAGCCGAAAAGGCTATCGCCCGGCGCATCTTGCAAGGCTCGGGCGGAAAAGACGGCTCAGGAGAGGCGTGAAACGGGGTGTGAACAGCGCACGTTCGCGCCTGTTTTGGACCCTTAACTGGATCCCGAATGGGTCACTGCAACGCGTGCAGCAAGCGCGGCACGAACCCGCGCCACGTCAAGGTGATAGTGACACAGTTCGACGCCGTCACAGACCAGAACCGGAACCAGCTCGTTATAACGGACTTCCAGCAAAGGATCAGTGTCGACGTCGATCACAACGACTTGCGCAGCGAATTCGGCCAGCAACGGCTCGAGAGCGACGCGCATGTCGTCGCATAAGTGGCACCACGCGCGCCCGTAGAGCGTCAGTGGCGCCATTGGCTTCATTTCTGGCCGCTACGCGGTCGAATTGGCACGAACTGCGTGTTCTCGCCGCGGCGGACTAGCAACGCAACCATCTTCTGCGGATCGAGGTGCGTGGTCAGCTCGTCGAACTGCTTCGCGCTCGTGATATCCGTATCACCCACACGCAGGACGATGTCGCCCTTTTGCAATCCAACGCGCACGGCCGGGCCGTCTACCGCGTCGATCTGCACGCCGTTGTGCAGCTTCAACGCCTTCATCTGGTCGGCAGGGATATCGCTGACGGCAAGACCCAACACGTTCGTGGCACGCTGCTTCGGCACCGGCGGCTTTTTATCATCTGCCTTGGCGGTCTTGTCCGGCTGCATCTCGGCAATTGTGACCGGCAGATCACGCGTCTGACCCTTGCGCCAGATCGTAATGGTCGACTTGGTGCCCGGCTTCGTATCGCCAACCATACGCGGCAAGTCCGTTGCCGTGTCGACCGAATGGCCATTGAACTTCAGGATGATGTCGCCCGGCTGCACGCCGGCTTTGTCTGCCGGCCCGCCCGGTTCGACGCTGCTGACCAGCGCGCCCTGCGCCTTCGGCAGACCGAGCGAATCGGCCACGTCCTTCGTCACTTCACCGATCGCCACCGCAATCCGGCCGCGCACGACCTTGCCCGATACCTTCAGCTGATCGGCCACGCGCATCGCCTCGTCGATCGGAATCGCGAACGAGATACCCATGAAGCCGCCAGTACGGCTGTAAATCTGAGAATTGATGCCGATCACTTCGCCCTGCATATTGATCAGCGGACCGCCCGAATTACCTGGATTGACGGCCACGTCGGTCTGGATGAACGGCAGATAATCACCCGTATCGCGCCCCTTGGCGCTGACGATACCGGCCGTCACCGTGTTCTCGAGACCGAACGGCGAACCGATCGCGACCACCCACTCGCCCACTCGCACCTTGTTCGAGTCACCAATCGTGATGGTCGGCAAGTTGGCCGCGCTGATCTTCACGACGGCGACATCGGTCCGATCGTCCACGCCGATCAGTTTGGCCTTGAACTCGCGTTTGTCGGTGAGAGTGACGTAAATGGTGTCCGCGTCGTCCACGACGTGCGCGTTGGTCATCACGTAGCCGTCCGCCGACAGAATGAAGCCCGAGCCGACGCCGCTGTTCTGTTCGGGGTCGCTGTTATCCGGCGAGTCCTGGTTGCCGCCACTGCCGCTCCCACCGTTATCGCCACCGCGTGGCGAACCAGGCGATTGCGGCGACTGCGGCAACGGGATGCCGAAGAAGCGCCGGAAAAACTCCGACATGTCGCCGTCGTCCATACCTGGCGGCAACCCGCCACGGGCACCGCTGCTCGACACGCGCGTGGTCGTGCGAATGTTGACGACTGCCGGGCCGACCTTGTCGACGAGGTCAGTAAAGTCGGGCAGATTGGCTGCGGGAGCGGCCGATGCCGTGTGCGGCACGAGCGGCAAACACGCCGCTACCACCGCGGCCGCGAGGAATTTGCGCACCGAGAAAGTCGTCATATCGTAGCAAGCCGAGGGATTCGTGTGATTCGGAGGATTACTTCGGAGCTTTATATTCTATGGCAGACGCAAACTGCTGCAATGTGGTCTGGGGCACTTCACCAAGCAGAGTAATCCAGAAGTCGCCGCGCCGCTTGACCAGCACGTGCGTGGCGCCGCTACTGCCCGCGCCTTCCTTGCGAGTATTGTTCTCGACCGGCTCGACGAATACCGAAATGGCCGCGAGGCCATCGGAGAATACAGCTTGATCAACCGGAATGGTCGGCTGGCCCGCGTCACGCGCGGCCATGGGACGGCGAAGCTCGCGAATCTTACGGAAGCCCGGCACCGTCGGTGTGATCTGCCAGCCTTGCGCAGCCATATCGACCGGTTCGACCGGCGGACGTACTACCGTCCAACCCGTTGTATTACGAATGCCGTTGACGATGGCTGTCTTGTCGACCGGCACGCCGATGCGAATCTGCGAAAACGACAACTGCTCGAGCACCTGCCCGTTCGGGTCAAGCGTTTGCGCACGCAGCAGCAGGCCGGTCTTCTTGTCGGCCCACAGCTTGTAAGCAAAACGGTATGCGTCTTTCGGGTCGAGCTCGATCACCTGGCTGTCGATACCCGCGACGCGGTCGTCGCCAAGCAGCTTCGGCTCGTACACGGACAGCACCTGCTCGCCACTTACAGCGAGTAGCGCAGGAAACGAATCTTTGTTCTGGCGCTTCTCGACCACGCACAGATGCCGTTCAGGCACGAACGTGTAGAGATCTTCGTTGTGGCGAAGCATTTTGCGCGGCTTGCCGTCGAGGCTTTCGAGTTGCTCGAATTCGCCATCAGTACGGGTCGCGTAGTGCGAGATCCGCGACGTCTGGACGAAATTGCCGCGCTGATAGACGAACGCGCCCTCGTAGTTCTGCTGCTGGGCGGCCTGATGAATGCGATCGAGCAGCTCCGCGGCCGTGCGACGGGCGACGAATGGATCGTCGGTTTGTGCAAAGACCCGCGGCGTAGCGGACAACAATACGGCTGCGCAGAACAGAAATGCCGGCAGCCGCCCCCAGATAGTCGTTTTATTCAACCGCGGAGTCTGCATCAAACTATTGGCCTTGCGTAGAAACGGCGGCAGCGCGAATCAGCGGCATCGAACCCGGCATGACCGGTTGTTGCGCGAATTGCTGGTGAGCCTCCAGATACTGATCGAGACTGGCGTCACGAATGATGTTGGCGTCTTGCACAACCGGCTGGAGCGTAGCAGCCGGCACCGATGCCATGGCCACACGTTGCAGCGAATCGCCATGCGACTGGACCGACGCGACTTGCGCCACACCCGGGCCGCCCGGCACGCCTTGCAGTTGCGGCACGACGATCCACGTCAGCGTGGCAGCGGCGGCGGCGACAGCAAATGCCGGCACAACGCGGCGGCGCAGCGCCAGCAAACGGCGCGCGACCGGCATTGCGGCAGGCGCGAGCACGTGTGGCTCATTGTCGAAACGCGCGGCAAAACCGCTCAGGAACGCGCTGCTCGCCGCTGGGCTGACCGCCAGATCGTCGGAACGCAGGGCGTCGCCGATCAGGTGATAGCACGACCAGGCGGCACGATCTTCGCCGTCCAGTTCGGAAATAAACGTGTTCAGATGCTCTTCGCCGAACAGCTCACCGTCGACAAAAGCGGACAGACGCTCGCCGCGCGAGCTGGCTTGCGATTGCATCGAGACCGACCCCATGATGCTCCCCATCTTACAAATACCCCGTAGTGACACCACTAATCCAGATATTGCATCCGTGCCCCGTCCGGCGGGCTGGTGTTTACCAGCGCTTGCCTTCAGGTGTGTCAAGCAACGGACGCAATTTTGCCGCAATGGCTTCGCGAGCGCGGAAAATTCGTGATCTGACTGTGCCAATTGGGCAACCCATCATCTCAGCGATTTCCTCGTAACTCAAACCTTCAATTTCACGAAGAGTAATGGCGGTGCGCAACTCTTCCGGTAAAACCGCCATCGCAGCATTGACCGTCTCAGCGATCTGCTTGCTCATCAACATCGACTCAGGCGTGTTGATATCCCTTAGTTGGTCGGCGTCCGAGAAAGTTTCAGCTTCTTCAGCATCTGCTTCGGTCGAAGTCGGTGCGCGCCGCCCTTGGGTCGCAAGGTAGTTCTTTGCCGTATTGACCGCAATCCGGTACAACCACGTATAAAAGGCCGATTCGCCGCGAAACTGCGGCAACGCCCGGTACGCCTTGATAAAGGCGTCCTGAGCGACGTCTTCGACTTCGGCGGGGTCGCGCACGAGGCGTGAGATCAGCCGGAGAATCTTGCGGTGGTATTTGGAGACCAGAAGCTCGAACGCGGCCTTGTCGCCCTTCTGGACGCGTTCGACCAGCACCTGATCAATTTCTTTTTCGCTCACCTGATAAATCCGTTAACTATAGGGCGCATGGCGGGGGACCATTGTAGCGTCCCCATCATCGCGGCACGTTACTCCGGTAACAGCGGTTACAGTCGTTACAGTCAGGCACCGGCGCCACGCCGACCCAGCACGGCCAGCTCCCGGAAAACGGACGCAGGAAGCGCGTCAGCAGCAAGAAGCAGCGTGCGGAAGCGCCCATGATCCGGCGCCAGCGCCAGAACGAGCAGGCGACCGCTCCATTGCGAACAGCCGGCAATGCGGCCCTGCATGAGCAAATTGCCGGCGCGGTTCCAGGCTGACAGTCCGTCCGGGCCGATTTTCACCGCGACGGGCTGCGCACGCTCATGCTTTACCGCACAGAGCGACAGCAGCGCCAACACCGCAAACGTCAACGGAACCGCCTGCCATGCGCCCAGATGCGACGCGAAGCAGGTATAGGCAGCCCCCGTCGCCGTCAGGACGAACACTCCCAAAGCGGCGCGCATGGCGACGGAGCGCCGCAACGTAATCCGCTGCGGCGCTCCGTCGGGCGTTGCCGATTCGAGGGAAACCGCCGGGCAAGCCGGCGTTTTCGACTGACGCGTCAGCAAGCGATCAGGCGCGCTTGAAGACCAGCGTGCCGTTCGTGCCGCCGAACCCGAACGAGTTCTTCAGCGCGACGTCGATCTTCATCTCCCGCGCGGTGTTGGCGCAGTAATCGAGATCGCAGGCCGGATCCTGATTGAAGATGTTGATCGTCGGCGGCGACACCTGATGATGCACGGCGAGCACGGTGAACACTGACTCCAGACCGCCGGCGCCGCCCAACAGGTGACCCGTCATCGACTTGGTCGAATTCACGACCATGTCTTTGGCGTGGTCGCCGAAAGCGCGCTTGATGCCGGTGGTTTCAGCCAGGTCACCCAGCGGCGTGGACGTGCCGTGCGCGTTCAGGTAATTCACCTGATCCGAATTGATACCCGCGTTCTTCAAGGCGGCCAGCATGCAGCGGCGCGCGCCGTCGCCATCTTCCAGCGGAGCGGTCATGTGATAGGCGTCACCGCTCATCCCGTAGCCGCTGATTTCGGCGTAAATCTTCGCGCCGCGCGCCTTCGCGTGTTCGTACTCTTCGAGCACCATCACGCCGGCACCCTCGCCCAGCACGAACCCGTCGCGATCCTTGTCCCACGGACGGCTCGCCGTTGCCGGGTCGTCGTTGCGTTGCGACAGTGCACGCGCTGCCGCAAAGCCGCCGACGCCGAGCGGCGACACGGTCGATTCGGCGCCGCCTGCGATCATCACGTCGGCGTCGCCGTATTCGATCAGGCGCGAAGCCTCGCCAATACAGTGCAGACCCGTCGTACACGCGGTAACGATGGCGAGATTCGGACCCTTGATGCCGAACTTGATCGACAGGTGGCCGGAGATCATGTTGATGATCGACGCCGGCACGAAGAACGGCGAAATACGGCGCGGGCCGCGATTGAGCAACTCGGTTTGCGTCGCTTCGATCATCGGCAGGCCGCCGATGCCCGAACCGACCACCACGCCGATGCGCTCCGAATTCTCATCGGTGACTTCGAGGCCGCTGTCCTGCATCGCCTGGATGCCGGCCGCGACGCCGTAATGGATGAACGTATCCATGTGGCGCGCTTCCTTACCGGGGATGTAGTCCTCGATATTGAAGCCCTTCACCTCGCCGGCGAAACGAGTCGAAAAGTTCGACGCATCGAACTTCGTGATATTGGCAATACCTGACTTGCCGGCGACCAGATTGGCCCAGCCGTCGGCAACATTATTGCCAACAGGCGAAATCAGCCCCAGGCCTGTAACAACAACACGACGGCGGCTCACGGTAACCCCTTTTTCATAGATGACAAAAGCACAAAAGCCACAGCGGCCACAGGAACCTGCCCTGTGTGCCCTGTGGCTGTTAGCCGCCCCTACCCCTGGCGCTTCGCACCAGGTCCCCCCGAGGGGGGCAAGAAAACTTGGGGCGGCCCGGCGTTTTCTTGAAAGTCGGCAATCGCGCGAAAAGTTGCGCTGTCAACATCGCAGGCTCCTGCACGGCAAAAAGCGCCAGCCCTGCTGGCGTCGGAACCCGACACGGCAGGGCGTCATACGCCGCCAACGCAGAAACGCAGGCGCGAATGACTTTAGGCCTTGACGTTCGCGCGAGCGTAGTCGATCGCTTGCTGAACGGTAGTGATCTTCTCGGCTTCTTCATCCGGAATTTCCATGCCGAATTCGTCTTCGAGGGCCATCACGAGTTCAACGGTGTCGAGCGAGTCGGCGCCGAGGTCGTTCACGAACGAAGCTTCGTTCTTGATCTCAGCTTCTGCAACGCCCAGTTGTTCTGCGACGATCTTCTTGACGCGCTGTTCGATATTGTCCATTACCCCTCCAAGGGAAAAGAAGTTCAAAAATACAGGTGCGCGCATTTTATCAGGTTTGACCCGGCAAAAAAGCGGCGCATCGGGTTCCTGTCAAGGCATGCGCCTTACGCTTTTGCAAACGCGTCAAGGCGCGGATAGTAACCGAATTTGGTTACGACATGTACATTCCGCCGTTCACATGCAATGTCGTGCCGGTGATATAGCCCGCTTGCGGCGACGCAAGGAACGCCACGGCATGCGCGATATCGTCCGGGCTGCCAAGGCGGCCGAGCGGAATCTGCGTCTTCAGCGCGGTTTGCTGCTCTTCCGGCAGGGTCTTGGTCATGTCGGTATCGATGAAGCCTGGCGCCACGCAATTCACCGTGATGCCGCGGCTGCCGATCTCGCGTGCAAGTGCGCGCGTCATGCCTGCCACGCCCGCTTTCGCGGCTGCATAGTTGACCTGCCCCGGGTTGCCGGCCGAGCCGACCACCGAGGTGATGTTGATGATCCGGCCGCCCTTGGCCTTCATCATCGGACGCAGCACTGCGCGCGACAGGCGGAAGACCGACTTGAGATTGGTGTCGATCACCGCGTCCCAGTCGTCGTCCTTCATGCGCATGGCGAGCTGATCCTGCGTGATGCCGGCGTTGTTCACCAGCACGTGCAGCGCGCCAAATTCCTTCACGGTGCCGTCGATCAGCGCTTCGGCTGCGGCGGCGTCGTTGACGTTGAGCACCGCGCCGCGGCCGCTTACGCCAGCCGCGTTAAAGGCTTCGCTGATCGCAGCCGCGCCGCTTTCGCTGGTTGCCGTGCCGATCACTGTCGCACCCTGGCGCGCCAGCTCCATCGCGATTGCACGGCCGATGCCGCGCGACGCGCCCGTCACGATTGCGATCTGCTTGTCGAGAGTCTTTTCCATCTGTCAGTCCGGATGCCCTTTCGGAGGGCTGATTGATTCTTGATGTCGAGCTTGGCGCCTTGCTTGCGCCCTATGATGCGGCGTTCAGCCTGCCGTCACCAGCTTGAGCGTTTCTTCGAGCGAGGCAGGATCGAACACCGACGCACCGACCAGATTGCCGTCGATACGCTTCGTCAAGCCCGCGAGGACCTTGCCAGGGCCACATTCGATCACGTGCGTGACGCCTTGCGCCGCCATCGCCTGCACGCTTTCGACCCAACGCACCGGACCGGCTGCCTGACGCACCAGCGCGTCCTTGATCTTTGCCGGCTCGTTGACCACCGCGACGTCGACGTTGTTGATCACCGGAATCGAAGGCACCTGCACGTCGACGCTGGCCAGATACTCGCGCAATTGATCCGACGCGGGTTTCAACAGCGACGAGTGGAACGGCGCCGACACCGGCAGCGGCAACGCGCGCTTCGCGCCCTTCGCCTTCGCAACTTCGCAGGCCTTTTCGACTGCGGCCTTGTGACCGGCGATCACGACTTGCGCCGGCGCGTTGAAATTCACCGCTTCGACAACACCCGCGACCGACGCTTCGGCGCAAACCGCGCGGACCGTGTCGTCATCGAGGCCGAGAATCGCGGCCATGCCGCCAACGCCAACCGGCACAGCCGTTTGCATAGCTTGCGCGCGAAAACGCACGAGCGGCACAGCATCGCGAAACGCAATCGCGCCCGCCGCGACCAGCGCGGTGTATTCGCCGAGGCTATGGCCGGCGACGATGGCCGGCTTCGGGCCGCCAGCCTGCTGCCACGCGCAATAAATCGCGTACGCGGCGGTCAGCATGACCGGCTGGGTATTGGTGGTGAGGTTCAGATCTTCGGCGGGGCCCTCGGCGATCAGCTTGCCGAGGTCCTGATTGAGCGCATCGGACGCTTCCTGAACCGTCTCACGCACGACCGCGTGATCGGCAAATGCGTTGAGCATGCCGACCGACTGCGAACCCTGCCCAGGAAAAACGAATGCAAATTTCATATCGTCCCCAAAATCGATGTTGTCAGATGTGGGTGGCGCGCCCGGTGGATGGCAAGCGCGCTCAAGCGTAGCCGAGCGCCGCAAATAGCGCTCGCCACAACGTCGCCGCTATCAATAGCGGATAACCGACGCGCCCCAGGTGAAGCCGCCGCCGACGCCTTCAATCAGCACGTTCTGGCCGCGCTTGATGCGGCCGTCGCGCACCGCGACGTCGAATGCGAGCGGAATGGACGCAGCCGACGTATTGCCGTGCTCGCCCACCGTGACGACCATGCGCTCCTGTGGCAAGCCGAGCTTACGGCAGGTGCTTTGCATGATGCGGATATTGGCCTGATGCGGAATCAGCCAGTCGATCTGCTCGGCCGACAGATTCGCTTTTGCGAGTGCCTCGACTGCAACCTTTTCGAGCACATTGACCGCGAGCTTGAACACAGCCTGCCCGTCCATATGCAGGAACGCGCTGCCCTCGATCACACCGCCGTTCACATTGCCCGGCGTGCAGAGAATGTTCGAATGGCTGCCGTCGGCGTGCAATGCGCTCGCCAGCACGCCCGGTTCATCGGACGCCTGCAGAATCACCGCGCCGGCGCCGTCGCCGAACAGCACGCAGGTGGTGCGGTCCTTGAAATCGAGAATACGCGAGAAGGTTTCCGCGCCGATCACGAGTGCCGTGCGATGCTGACCGCCGCGAATCAGGCTATCCGCCATCGCCACCGCGTAAGCAAAGCCCGAACAGACAGCCTGCACGTCGAATGCCGCGCCGTGGTTCTTGATGCCGAGCTTGTTCTGCAACAGGCACGCCGTGCTCGGAAATACAAAGTCAGGCGTCGAGGTTGCAACGATGATCAGATCGATGGATTGCGGATCGATATCAGCCGCTTCGATCGCGCGCTTCGAGGCGAACAGCGCCAGATCGCTGGTGGTGACATCGGGCTCCGCGAAGTGGCGCGCATGGATGCCCGTGCGGGCAACGATCCATTCGTCGCTCGTCTCGACGCCCTGCTTGGCGAGACGTTCAGCCAGATCCTGATTGGTGACGCGCCCGGGCGGCAGGTAGCTGCCGGTGCCCAGCACGCGGGAATAAATTGTCGATTGAGCCATTATGCCTTCGAGGATTGCGCAGCGTAGGGCTCGGCTGGCTGGCCTGCGATCGGGCTTGCGTGACCCGCACCGCTTGCATCGCGCGCCGCCTGTTCGAGAGAACCTGCATTCTCTTCCATTGCTCGCGCAAGGCGTTCCAGCACGCCGTTTTTGACGGCATCATACCCGCGTTTGATAGCCCACTCAAACGCGTAGGCATCCGCCGAACCGTGGCTTTTGATCACCAGCCCACGCAGGCCCAGCAACGCGGCGCCGTTGTATTGCCGATGATCGACGCGCTTCTTGAAACGCATCAATACCGGCAAGGCGAGCACCGCCATCACCTTGGTGAGCCACGAGCGGCCGAACTCTTCCTTGATGATGTTGGAGAGCATCTGCGCGAGGCCTTCCGACGTTTTCAGCGCGACATTGCCGACAAAACCGTCGCAGACGATCACGTCGACCGTGCCCTTGAAGATGTCGTTGCCTTCAACGTTACCGTGAAAGTTAAGTGTACTCGCGCGCAGCAGTTCGCCGGCACGTTTGATGGTGTCGTTACCCTTGATGACTTCTTCGCCGATGTTGAGCAGGCCGATGGTGGGCCGCTCCTTGCCCTCGAGCGCGGACACGAGCGCATGCCCCATCTCCGCGAACTGCAGCAGATGCTGCGGTTCGCAATCGACATTGGCGCCCAGGTCGAGCATCATCGTGTAGCCATTGGGATTGGGCAGTGCGGACGCAATGGCCGGGCGTTCGATGCCCGACAGCGTTTTCAGCACATAGCGCGAGACCGCCATCAGCGCGCCGGTATTGCCGGCGGAAATGCAGGCTTGCGCCTCGCCTTCCTTGACGCGATTCAGCGCCACGCGCATGGATGAGTCTTTTTTCTTGCGCAGCGCGACTTCGACCGGATCGTCCATGGCGACGATCTCGGAAGCAGGTACGACGCTCAGCGCCGGCAGGTCTTGAGCCTTCAACTTCTTCAGCTGCGCACGAATCGCACTTTCAATGCCGACGAGCAACAACTCAGCATCGGGATGCGAATGAACGAAGTTGACGGCTGCGGGAACGGTCACGGACGGGCCGTGGTCGCCTCCCATGCAATCTATCGTGAGCTTTACTGTCATGGAGTGCGACGAATTTCATGCGCCCTGCATGGAATCACAGCAGGCGCTAAAGCGCCAACTGCAATCGACACAAAAAAGCGGCAGATAAATGCCGCCTTTTTGCCGAGCCGGGAAAATGTCAAGCGAGCCGATCGCCACGCGAAACGCCAACGGGCGCTACGCAGTGAGACGATTAGTCGTTCTTCGTCTTGACGACTTTCTTGCCGCGATAGTAGCCGTTCGGGCTAACGTGGTGACGCAGATGCACTTCGCCCGTGCTCGGCTCCACGGCCAGCGGCGCTGCCGTCAGGAAATCGTGCGAACGGTGCATGCCGCGCTTCGACGGCGACTTCTTATTTTGTTGAACTGCCATGACTAACTCCTAAAAATTTTCCGAATTCTAACACAGCCCGACCCGGTGTCCGCCATTGACCGAATGGCCAATGCGCCCGCTTCGCGCTCCCATGCAACTGTTCAGTGCTTCTTGTCGCCCGGCTCACCGCGCTTAAGACTTTCAAGCGCCGCAAACGGATTGGGCCGCTTGGGCTCACCGCCCTCACCAGCTTCGTCCGGCGCAGCCTCGCCCTCACCTTCTGCTCCGGCCACACCAGAGACGAGGCTCTCGTGCACTTCGGGACACACCTCGTGCTTGGGCACGAGCGGCAAGGAAAGCAGCAACTCTTCTTCGATCAAGTCGATGAGATCGAACTGGCGCGAGCCCACGATCACTTCGACTTCATCCTCGTCGAGCGGAAACTCTTCGGCTTCCGCCTCAGTGTTGACGATCCGGTAAGTTGCATCGACATTGAACGCCTGCAGATACGGCGTCATGCATCGCTGACATTCGAGCCATGCCGCACCGTGAATCGCCAACCTCAGATAAGGCTGCGGACCCTCGGTGCCGTCGTCCTGCAATTCCGGCTGCATCGCCCCTTCGGCTTGCCAGGTGAACGCGGCATCGCGGTCTGGCGCTTCTGCCGGGACTTCGTTTAACATGCGCGGCAGTTGCGAGACGCGCACGACACCCGCGGCCTGACGCCCACTCCGCGCAAATTCGAACAGATCGATGTCGTGCGGGTCGGACAGACCAGCAGGGTTGCCAGGATGTTGAGTCATGTGCGCTCCTGCGTCGGCAAGGATTTCGCCGGGGTAAATCGGTTTACAAAGCAGTTCGCGGAACTCATGCGCTGCCCGGTGTTGCTCGGCGTTACCAAGCGCATTACCTAAGCAGCGGCCCGCCTGTGCAATAGCATACCGATGAAAAGCCCGAAATCATATCCGTTTTGTCTTTTCGAGTCAAACACTTAAGCCCGTACACGTGCCATACCCGCACAGCCCCGTACGACCCGCCTCTCTAGCCGTTGGTTGCACATGCCAGATTCCCTCAACCGCTCGCCACGCCTGATCCTGGCGTCGAGCTCACCTTATCGTCGCGAGCTGCTCGAGCGCCTGCGGATTCCGTTCGAAGTCGTCGTGCCGGCGATCGACGAAACGCCGCTCGCCGGCGAAACGCCCGAAGTGACGGCCCTGCGCCTCGCCGAGGCAAAAGCCCGCGCGGTGGCAGACAACCTCGGCGCCGGTGAAGCCGCACTCGTCATCGGCTCGGATCAGGTCGCCACTTACGACGGTCTGCAGATCGGCAAGCCCGGCACGCATGACAAGGCGCTCGCCCAGTTGCAGGCAATGCGCGGCCGCGAAGTCCTGTTTCATAGTGCGCTGTGCCTGTTCGACAGCCGTTCAGGGGCGTCGCAAGCCGTCGACGTCATCACTCGCGTGCAATTCCGCGACCTGCCAGACGCCGCGCTGGACGCCTATCTGCATGCCGAAACACCCTACGACGTTGCGGGCAGCGCCAAATCCGAAGGCCTCGGCATCGCGCTGCTCGAAGCCATTCACTCAGACGACCCGACCGCGCTGGTCGGACTGCCGCTGATCGCACTGTCGCGCATGCTGCTCGCAGTGGGCTATCCACTCCTGGGGGCGCAATGAGCGGCACCTTATATCTGATCCCGAACACGCTCGGCGAAGGCGATGCCGACGCGCTCGACGCCGTCCTGCCCGCGCCGGTGCGCGCCCGCGCGGCGTCGCTCAGCTATTACATCGGCGAAAACGCGAAAACCACCCGCGCTTTCCTGAAGAAAGTCCGCACCGAAAAGCCGATCCAGGAAATCGAGATTCGCGAACTGAACGTCAACACACCGGCCGGTGAGATCGACAAACTGCTCGCGCCTTTGCTTGCGGGGACGGATGCCGGCCTGGTGTCCGAAGCCGGTTGCCCGGCAGTCGCCGATCCGGGCGCCCTGCTGGTACGCCGCGCGCATGAACGCGGCGTGAAGGTCGTGCCGTTTGTCGGACCGAGTTCGATTCTGCTGGCGTTGATGGCTTCCGGCCTGAATGGCCAGAGTTTTGCGTTCCACGGCTATCTGCCGGTCGACGCCATCGAACGGGCCAGGCGCCTGCGCGACCTGGAGCAGCAGTCGCGCAAAGCCAAGCAAACGCAGATCTTTATCGAGACGCCCTATCGGAATAAGCCACTGCTCGACACATTGCTGGCGACGTGCGCGCCATCCACGTTAGTCTGCGTCGCCGTCGATCTGACGCTGGAAACGGAAATCATCACCAGCCGCACTGTGGCCGACTGGAAAAAGAAACCGGCTATCGATCTCCACAAGCGGCCGGCAATTTTCCTGATCCTCGCCGTCTGACCGCTGCTGCAGCTCAAACCGGTCAGCTTGCCGATCGGTCACGGCTTAACTAAAAGGGCAAAAAAAGCCCCGTGCGATCAGCGCTCGATCGCACGGGGCTTTTCCCATATTGAATCACCGCAAGCTCATCTTCCCGCCAAGCGCCATCGCATGAACGGCCCCACTGCCGACCGCCGCACCGAACTTGCGCGCCACGCGATCCGTAATGCTCTCCTTGACCGTGTAATCGACGATATCCGGCGCCTTGAAAAGGTCGCGCGCAACGTAGTCCGCGTCGCCGAAACCATCTGCAAGTCCCAGTTCGACGCTCTTCTGCCCTGTCCAGAAGAGGCCCGAGAACATATCCGGCGTTTCGTGCAGGCGCTTGCCGCGGCCTTCACGCACGGCGTCGATGAACTGCGCGTGGATCTGATCGAGCATGTCCTGCGCATGTTCGTCCATCTTCGGCGTTTCCGGCGAGAACGGGTCGAAAAAGCCTTTGTTCTCACCCGACGTGTGCAGACGGCGCTGGATTCCCAGCTTGTCCATCAAACCCGTGAAGCCGAAGCTATCCATCAGCACGCCAATCGAACCGACGATGCTCGCCTTGTCGACGTAAATCTTGTCGGCCGCCGCGGCCGCGTAATAGCCGCCCGACGCGCACATATCGCCAACCACGACATACAACGGGATCGACGGATACTTGGCGCGCAGCCGGCGAATCTCGTTGTAGATAATGCCCGCCTGCACTGGACTGCCGCCCGGGCTGTTACAGCGCAGAATCACGCCTGCCGTACCCGCGTCGTCGAACGCACTTTCCAGCGCGGTGTTGATATCTTCCGCGTTCGCGTTCGTATCAGCGGAGATTTCGCCGTCAAGCGTGATCATGGCCGTATGCCGGCCAGTGGTCGTTACCTTGTCCCCCGAGAAATCGAAGGCGCCCCACACCACCAGCAGCAAGACGATCAGGAACACAAACCGGAAGAAGATCTTCCAGCGGCGTGCCGCGCGCTGCTCGGTGATTGCCGCGAGCGCAATGCGCTCGAGCGCGGCGCGCTCCCAGCCCGGCTCATCAACAGGCGTGCGGGGGCGGCCTGTCAGGGACGGTTCCTTCGGTTCGGGAGTCAAATTATCGGACATGCGGTGCAGTGGAAAGGTCGAAGAGAAGAAAAATCAGGGGGTGGCCGGGCGCAGTTCGCCGTCCGGCAGCCAGAACACGGCACGGCCTTCAGGGGTATCCCGCTCGTCAACCTGGACGGGACGCAACCGGCCGCCACGGCACGGGCCGCCGACGCATTTGCCCGTATCTGGCGCGTAAATCGCGCCATGTGTGGCGCACATCAAGTATAAACCGGACGATTCGAAGAACTGCCCTTCGGCCCAGTCGAGTTCCATCGGCACGTGGGCACAGCGGTTCAAATAGCCGTATGCACGGCCATCATAGCGAACAAAAAATACCACGACGTCGTCGCCGCCAAGCCTGGCCGCGCGCCGCACGCCGGCGCCGCCATCGACCAGTTCTTCGGACGCGCAGATGCGTACCGCTTCCGTCGCCGCTTCGGTCATACCCGTACTCACGCGTTCGCTCGCAGCCAGCCGGACAGATCGGTCACGCTGGACGCGACGAATTTCGGCGACAGAGCGGTCAGCGAGCCAGCAGGATGCGCGCCATATGTGACACCAATGCCCGCGACGCCCGCATTGATCGCCATTTGCAGATCATGCGTGGTATCCCCCACCATCACCGTGCGCGCCGGATCCTGCCCCAGTTCACGCGTAAGCTCGTGCAGCATCGCGGGATGCGGCTTCGAGAAGGTTTCGTCCGCACAGCGGGTGCCGTCGAACAGGCTCGTCAAACGCGACTGGTCGAGGGCGCGGTTCAGTCCGACGCGGCTCTTGCCGGTCGCCACCGCCAGCAGATAACCCTGATCGCGCAATTCCTGCAACATCTCGCGCACGCCGACGAACAGCTCGGTGGTCTGGTCCTTCACCAGATAGTGGAAGCGATAGCGCTCCGCCAGACGCGGGTAATCGGACGGATCGAGCGTGGGCGCGGCGATTTGCAGCGCGTCGCGCAGGCCGAGGCCGATCACGTAGCTGGCGGCCTCATCGGCGGGAACCGGCAGACCGAGATCGCGGCATGCCAACTGGATGCTGCGCGTGATGTGCGCGGTCGAATCCATCAGCGTTCCGTCCCAGTCGAAGACGATCAGATCAAATTGCTCTCTAGCCATGCGGTGTCGTCTCCGGGTTTGACCCATTTTGTGATTCACGTAATTCATTGAGCTGCGCCACGAAACTGCGGCATTCGGCCGGCAGCGGCGCCTCGAACTGGACGGGCGCGCCGGTTGCCGGATGCGTCAGCTTAAGGCGGTATGCGTGCAGGAACATGCGTTTCAGGCCAGGCTTCGCGTTAGCGCGCGCCAGCGCCTTGTTCAGCGCGAAGTCGCCGTATTTGGCATCGCCGACGATCGGCAGTTCCAGATGCTGCAAATGGACGCGGATCTGATGCGTGCGGCCGGTCTTCAGTTCCGCCTCGAGTAGCGCGTACTCCGGCCAGCGGTCGATCAGATTGAAAACCGTGTGCGACGCGAGACCGTCGGCCTGGACGCGCACGCGCCGCTCGCCGTCTGCGGTCAAATACTTATGCAGCGGCTCCTTGACCGCGCGGCGGCGGCCCCAGTCGCTCGCCCATTCGCCGTGGACGCACGCATAGTAGCGCTTATCCATCTTGTTCTCGCGAATCTGCTCGTGCAGATTGACCAGCGCAGAGCGCTTCTTGGCGAGCATCAGGATGCCGGAGGTCTCGCGGTCCAACCGATGCACCAATTCAAGGAATTTCGCTTGGGGCCGCGCTTCGCGCATCTGTTCGATTACGCCGAACGCGACGCCGCTCCCCCCGTGGACCGCCACGCCGGCCGGTTTATCGATCACGAGCATGTGCTCGTCTTCAAAAATAATTTTGAAATCGGCGCTCGGCACCGGCGCGTGGGCGATCGCCTCGTTCGGTTGAGCGACGCGAATGGGCGGCACGCGCACCAGATCGCCCAGTTCGAGGCGGTACTGCGCGTCTATCCGGCCCTTATTCACCCGCACCTCCCCGCTACGCAGGATGCGGTAAATATGGCTTTTTGGCACGCCCTTACAGACGCGCAAAAGGAAGTTATCGATGCGCTGTCCGGCCGCACTGTCGTCGATCTCGATCATCGAGACCTGGTCGCTTGCGACCGATTTCTGGGATATTTTGCCTAACTCTTTCATTATGAATATAATTTGCCCAGCAGTCTGCGGCGGCCGGCGCAGTGTCCGGAATTCGGGCGGATTGCGCAGGTGCAAGCGATAAACCGTTATTTTACTTGCGCCGGGGTCTGGTTGCTCACCCTGAAAATGAGATGCAACATGTTGCACGCACGAAGTCAGTGCCCGGCAGGGACGGCGCCCACAGGCGCGTTCGGTCAAGGTCGGCTTCGACGGTAACGGAATTTTGGTAAAAAAGAATTTAACTTTCAGCTTCAGTATCGGGCGGTCTGACGCCCTGCTGTAGGAAGCTGCGAGTTGCGAAAATACGGCGTGCGCCCGAGGCGTCTTGTAGAAAATACAAGACATGGCGACGTCAAAATGAGGCGAGACACCCCCAGCGAGAAAAGACGCGCCGACTGCGCGAACTTCCCGCTGCGGCATGACCGCAGCCTCCGGCCCTCCGGTCACGCGCCCAGTTGGCGCACCGGCGCGAGTGGACGAAAGGCTTATGAAGGTCTGCTGGCAGAACCCGCGGCGTGTCGGGTCGTTATTTGAAGCCGTGTTCGCATGTGCCCTGCGGCACCGCGCCCATTTTTCAATGGGGCCGGGCCCTCTCAGGCAATTCTCCCGCCATTTTTCCCGCTCCAGCGTGCTTGTGAAAACACAATAAGGCGCGGCATGCCGCTGCCCTCGTGGCTCTCGCGACTGACAACCGCGCAGCTGAGGGCTAGCTAAGCCGCCTGGAGCCGTTCAATGAAACGAATGTTGTTCAACGCGACGCAGCAGGAAGAACTGCGCGTCGCCATCGTCGATGGGCAAAAACTCATCGATATCGACATCGAAACCGCCGGGCGCGAACAGCGCAAAGGCAATATCTACAAGGGCATCATCACCCGCATCGAGCCGTCGCTCGAAGCCTGTTTCGTCAACTACGGCGAAGACCGCCACGGCTTCCTGCCGTTCAAGGAAGTCGCCCGCCAGTATTTCCGTGACGGCGTCGACATGCGCTCCGCGCGCATCCAGGACGCCCTCCGTGAAGGCCAGGAACTGATCGTTCAGGTCGAAAAGGAAGAACGTGGCAACAAGGGCGCGGCCCTCACCACCTTCATCTCGCTCGCCGGCCGGTATCTGGTTCTGATGCCGAACAATCCGCGCGGCGGCGGCGTATCGCGCCGGATCGAAGGCGACGACCGCCAGGAACTGCGCGAAACCATGGCTCAACTGCAATTGCCGGAAGGCATGAGCATCATCGCGCGCACGGCCGGTATTGGCCGCTCCGCCGAAGAACTGCAGTGGGACCTGAACTACCTGATGCAACTGTGGCGTGCCATCGAAGCTGCGTCGCAAAGCGGTTCGAGCGGCCAGCCGATGCTGATTTATCTCGAATCGAGCCTCGTTATTCGCGCGATTCGTGACTATTTCCAGCCGGATATCGGCGAAATCCTGATCGACACCACCGAAATCCATGACCAGGCCCGCGCCTTCATGGATATCGTGATGCCGGACAATGTCAGCAAGGTGAAGCGGTATCACGACGACGTGCCGCTCTTCTCGCGCTTCCAGATCGAACACCAGATCGAAACCGCGTATTCGCGCACGGTCCCGCTGCCCTCCGGCGGCGCCATCGTGATCGACCACACGGAAGCCCTGGTCGCGATCGACGTGAACTCGGCACGCGCCACCAAGGGTGCCGACATCGAGGAAACAGCTGCACGCACGAACCTCGAAGCCGCCGACGAAGTGGCCCGCCAGTTGCGCCTGCGCGACCTGGGCGGCCTGATCGTGATCGACTTCATCGACATGGAATCGGCCAAGAGCCAGCGCGAAGTCGAGCAACGTCTGAAAGACGCGTTGAAGCACGACCGTGCACGCGTCCAGATGGGCAAGATCTCGCGCTTCGGCCTGATGGAACTGTCGCGTCAACGTCTGCGCCCGGCTTTGTCGGAAGGCAGCCATGTGACGTGCCCGCGCTGTAACGGCACGGGCCACATCCGCGATACCGAATCGTCCGCGCTGCAAGTGCTGCGGATCATTCAGGAAGAAGCGATGAAGGAAAACACCGCGGCGATCCACTGCCAGGTGCCGGTCGAAGTGACCGCTTTCCTGTTGAACGAAAAGCGCGCCGAAATCAACAAGATCGAATCGCGTTTCAAGGTCAACGTCGTTCTGATCCCGAACAAGCATCTCGACACTCCGCATTACAAGCTCGAACGCCTGCGTCACGACGATGCACGCCTCGACGAGCCGCGCGCTTCGTGGAAGATGGCCGAAGAAGCCGCCCGCGAACTGGAATCGGAAACCGGTTACAGCAAGCGTGCCGAGGAAGTGAAGCCAAAGCAGGAAGCCGCGGTCAAGGGCATCACGCCCGAGAAGCCGGCCCCGAGCGCGCCGGTCCGTCCGGCGGTAACTCCGGCGCCGGTGGCCGTCACCCCGGCCGGCGGAGGCTTTATCGGCTGGTTGAAGAATCTGTTCGGCGTGCAGCCGGCCGCACCAGCGCCTGCCGCACCGGCTACGACCGACAAGCAGACACGCCCGCAACGTGGCGAACGCACGGAGCGCGGTGAGCGCACCGGCGAACGCGGCGGCGATCGCAACCGCAATCGCCGTGGCGGCGCAGGCAGCCGCGACGCAGCGGGCCGTGGCGAAGGCACAACCGGCGGCCGTCAGGCTCAGGGGCAGCAGCCGTCGCAGCGTCGCGAGGAACGCGAACCGCGTGAAGGTCGTGAGCCGCGTGAAGCACGTGAGTCGCGCGAGCCGCGTGGCACCCGTGAACCGCGTGAGGCCCGTGAAGGCCGCGATCCACGCGAGGCTCGTGAGCCGCGTGAAGGTCGCGAGGGCCGCGAAAACCGTGACCGCGACAATCGCAGCAGCGATCGTGCGGAAACCGTCGAGGGCGCACCGCGCGCCGAACGTGGCGAGCGTCAGGAACGCGGCGAACGCCGTGAGCGTGGCGAGCGCGCTGAACGTGGCGAACGCCGCAAGCAGCCGGAAGCGACAGACGCACTGACGCAGAACGACGCGCAAACGGCGGAAGAACTGGCGCAAAACCAGACCGCCTTGGGCGAAAACGGTATGCCGGTCGATCAGGAAGCGGTGGCGCGTGAAGGTGAAGAGCGTCGTCGTCGCCGTCGCGGCCGTCGTGGTGGTCGTCGTGAGCGTGAAGAAGACGTGAACGGCAACCTGGCTGCGGACGTTGCCGAAGGTGAAGGCGACAACGTCAATGTGACCGATGACGCACCGGTGCGCACTGCGCATCAAGCGGTCGAGCACAAGGCTGAAGTCAACGAAGCGACTGCTGTCAAACCGGTGGAAGTGGTTGTCGCTGCTGTCGCGACGGAAACCGTTGTGGTCAGTGAGCTGCACGCTGTAACCGAAACGCCTGCTCTGGCCGCCGAGCAAGCTGCGAAGACGGAAACGGTTGTGCCGGTCGCGGAAGCGCCGGTGGCACCGGTTGCGGTCGAGCAGGCCGTGGAAGCGCCGGTGGCGCAAGCCGCTGCCACGCCGGTCGAAGCCGCGCAAGCTGCTCCGGCCGCCAGCGAGACGGTTTCGCTCGTCGAACCGGTCGCTCGCTTTGAAGCCCCGGTTGAAGCTCAGGTCGAAACGCCGGCAGCTACTCCGGTGGTTGAAGCGCAAACCGCACCGGCTCCGGTAGAAAAAACCGTGGCTCCTGCAGCAGTGGTCGAAGCACCGGCCGCTCAGCCAGCACGGCAAGCCGATATCTTCGAAGCGCAACCGGTCGTTGCAGCGGTCGCACCGGCAGTTGAAGCGGTCGTTGAACCGGCAGCAGTCGAGCCCGCGCCGCCCGTTGCAGTTGCTGCACCGCAAGCGCCGCGTACCGCCGGCGTGTCTGCGGAAGCCCTGAAGCCGGTGCTCGAACAAGCCGGTCTTGTCTGGGTGAACACCGACGCCGACAAGCTGCGAGCCGCGCAGGAGGCTGCTGCGCAAGCGGCCAAGCCGGTTCGCGTGGGTCGCGAGCGTAAGGCGTTGCCGCCGGTCGAAACCGCGCCGATGCAAATGGTGGAAACCGGTAAGCACCCGCAGTAAGCGAACCGCCGCCATGCAAAAAGCCCGCCCTTACCGGTGGGCTTTTTGTTTTATGGGCGCCGCACGCCGTCCGATTGCGGGCTTTATGCCACTCCCCGTATACCCGGACGGCGTCTGGAGGCCGGCAGCCGCCGGATACATTTCCGCTAGAATGAAGATCGAGGTTCCAATCGCAGCCCCAGCCGCAGCAGCGATCGCAGCACTTAAGCAGCACTTAAGCAGCCCGAAACGAAGCATCAAGCGAAGCAATTCATGTCCCGACGCATCATCCCTGTTGCCGATCTCAGCGCGGTGCCGGTCATCACCGGCCCCGTGCAGGCGCCCAGCGGCGCGCTGCACGACACGCTGGCGCGCCCGCTGCGCGATCTGCGCATCTCGGTGACGGATCGCTGCAATTTCCGCTGCGTCTACTGCATGCCGCGCGCGGTGTTCGACAAGGATTACGCGTTCTTGCCGCATAGCGCACTGCTCAGCTTCGAAGAAATCGAACGGCTGGCGCGGCTCTTCGTCGCACACGGCGTCGAGAAAATCCGCCTTACGGGTGGCGAGCCGTTGCTGCGCAAAAATCTGGAATTCCTGATCGAACGGCTGGCGCAACTCACCACGCCGGAAGGCCGCCCGCTCGATCTGACGCTAACCACCAACGGCTCGCTGCTGGAGCGCAAGGCGCGCAGCCTGAAAGACGCTGGCCTGACCCGCGTGACGGTCAGTCTCGACGCGCTCGACGACACCCTGTTTCGCCGCATGAACGACGCCGACTTCGCGGTCGCCGACGTGCTGGACGGGATCGCCGCGGCGCAAGCGGTGGGACTCGCGCCGGTGAAAGTCAACATGGTCGTCAAACGTGGCACCAACGACGGCGAAATCGTGCCGATGGCGCGTCATTTCAAAGGCTCGGGCGCGGTGCTGCGCTTTATCGAGTACATGGACGTGGGCACGTCGAACGGCTGGAACATGACTGAGGTGCTGCCTTCCGCCGACGTCGTGACGCGCATCGCCGAACATTTCCCGCTTATGCCGCTCGAAGCGCACAGTGCAGCCGAAACCGCCCAGCGCTGGGGTTACGTGGACGGTAGTGGCGAGATCGGCGTGATTTCGAGCGTGACACGCGCATTTTGCAGCAGTTGTACGCGAGCGCGTCTGTCGACCGAGGGCAAGCTGTATCTGTGCCTGTTCGCCTCGTCCGGTCACGACCTGCGCGCGTTGCTGCGCAGCGGCGCGAGCGACGCCGCTATCGCCACCGCCGTCGCCGAAATCTGGCAAGGCCGCAGCGACCGTTATTCGCAATTGCGCGGCAGCAATGCAGCCGCACTCCGCGCGCAAGACGCCCGCCGCGTGGAAATGTCGTACATCGGCGGCTAAACGGCCGCGCCCATGAACCCGACTCGCGAACACATCACCGGTCTGGTCCTCGCGGGCGGACGCGGCATGCGTATGGGCGGTGTCGACAAGGGACTGCAAACGCTGCACGGCGAGCCGCTCGCCTCCCATGTGCTGAAACGACTCGCACCGCAAACCGGCGCCCTGCTGATCAGCGCCAATCGCCACCCAGAGGTCTACACGGCGCTGGGCGCGCCGTTCGGCGCCAAGGTGCTTGCCGATACCCTGCCCGGCTTTCCCGGCCCGCTGGCGGGCCTGCTCGCCGGGCTGCGCGCGGCTGACACCGCGTACGTGCTGAGCGCGCCCTGCGACACGCCCGGACTGCCGGCCGATCTCGCCTCCCACCTCACTCGGGCACTCGACTCGAATCAGGCCGACATCGCCACCGTCACGACCACCGACGCCGAAGGCCACGTCTCGCTCCATCCCGTGTTCGCGTTGCTGCGCACGAGTCTCGCCGACGACCTGGCGGCCTTTCTCGAAGACGGCGAGCGCAAGGTCCGCGCGTGGTACGCGCGCCACAAGACCGTCGAAGTCGCCTTTAGCGACGAGCGCGCGTTTTACAATATCAATTCGTTACAAGAACTCGCCGACCTCGAGCGTTGTTGAGGCTCCGGTTGAAATCCCGCTCCGGCCGCACGGCAACAGCCGCTTCCGCCGCCGATCGCGACGTCCAGCCCTTCATGACCACGCTTAACGAATTTTCCCGCTGCGTCGCGCAGTACGATCCTCACGCGCTACCTGTTTCGGCCGCCCAGGCGATCGTCCGTCAATGGGCAACGCCCGTCACGGCGGTCGAACGCGTGCCCTTGCGCGATGCGCTCGGCCGCGTGCTCGCGGCCGATATCGTCTCGCCGATCGACGTCCCGTCGCACGACAATTCGGCCATGGACGGCTACGCGTTCAAGGGCGCGGCATTGGCAACGCGTGAACCCACGGTCGATTTGACGATCGTCGGCAAAGCGCTGGCCGGCCACCCGTTCCCGGGCCACGTGGACGCGACGCAATGCGTACGCGTCATGACAGGCGCCTGCATGCCGGCTGACTGCGACACCGTCGTGCCGCAGGAGCTTGTCGAGCGCAGTGCCGATTCCACCTCGATCCGTTTTGCGGCCAACGCCTTGCGGAGCGGCGCCAACCGCCGCCTCGCCGGCGAAGACCTCGCCCGCGGCCATGCCGCGCTACGCGCCGGCCGCATCATGCGCGCGTCGGACCTCGGTCTGCTGGCTTCGCTCGGCATTGGCGAAGTCAACGTGCGGCGGCGCTTGCGCGTCGCGTTTTTCTCGACCGGCGACGAATTGCGCTCGCTTGGCGAGCCGCTCGACCCGGGTTCGGTGTACGACAGCAATCGCTACACGCTGTTTGCGATGCTTCGGCGCCTGAACATGGATACGCTCGATCTCGGCGTGGTGCGCGACGAACCCGCTGCGCTCGAGGCTGCATTGCGCAGCGCCGCAGCCAGCGCCGACGTGGTGTTGACCTCCGGCGGGGTGTCGGTCGGCGAGGCGGATTTCACCAAGCAATTGCTACAGACGTTCGGCGACGTCGCCTTCTGGAGCCTCGCCATGCGTCCGGGCCGGCCGCTCGCTTTTGGCCGCGTCTGGTCTGGCGAACATCCGGGTCTCGGGCTACCCGCGTTATTCTTCGGCTTGCCGGGCAATCCCGTGGCCGTGATGGTGACGTTCTACCAGATCGTGCGCGAAGCGCTGCTGCTGATGTCCGGCGCGACGCCACAGGCGCTGCCGGTCTTGCGCGCCGCCAGCCGCCAGGCCATCCGCAAGCGCGCCGGCCGCACCGAATACCAGCGCGGCGTCGCCGGGCAGGATGCGCACGGCCAATGGCAGGTCACGCCGACCGGCTCGCAAAGCTCCGGCGTGCTGAGTTCGATGAGCGAAGCAAATTGTTTCATCGTTCTCGGGCACGATGAAGCCGATATTGCCGAGGGCGAGCCCGTCGATATCATGTTGTTCGACGGGCTGATCTGACGCCTGACGGAACGCTTTCGTGGCAGCTTTTTGCAACCGCGTTTTCGGCCCCATTTGCAGCTTCGTTTGCAGCTTTACCCATTACCACTACGACACACGGGTTTGACTTACATGAAAAAACAGATCTCGTTCATTGCACCGGGACAGACGGCCAAAGCGCTTATCCTCGTGTACCTGACATTCTCGGTGCCGATCGTGCTGCTCGGCGTGCTGGTGGCGTTCATCCGCTATGGCTCGGTCGAACTGAGCACTGTGTTCAGCGCGCTGCTGCTGAACGCGATTCTCGGCTTCATCCTGCTGTGGATTGCGTGCCACGCCTACAACTGGGTGGCATCGCGCTTTGGCGGCATCGAAATCCAGCTGACCGACGCGCCGGAAGAAGCGTAATGCCCGCGACGATCCGCACCGCGACGCCTGCGGATACGGGCGCTATCTTCGCGCTGACGTACGAGCTGGCCGAATTCGAAAGCCTCACGCACGTATTTGTTGCGACCGAAGACGGATTGCGCGACGCCCTGTTCGGCGCGCGGCCCTCGATCGAAGCGCTGGTGGCGGAAAACGAAGGACGCATCGTCGGCTATGCGCTGTTCTTCCACAATTACTCGAGCTTCGCCGGCAAGCGCGGGCTATATCTCGAAGATGTCTACGTGCAACCGAGTCAGCGCGGCAGCGGTCTAGGCGCCGCGATGCTCGCGAGGCTGGCGGCACTGGCAGTCGACCGGAAGTGCGGACGCTTTGAATGGACCGTGCTGGACTGGAACAAGCAGGCCATTAGCTTCTACGAAAAATTGGGCGCGACAGTGATGCCTGATTGGCGCGTCGTGCGTCTGACGGGCGACGCGCTGGAACAGTTGGCCGCAGCAGCCGCTTCCTGAGTTTGAGTTTGAGCCGACGTCAGACTCTACTACTCGTCGGGATCCACGCCCGTTAGCGCATCGCCGAGCAACCCGCTCGCCTCTTCCCCTGGCAACGCCTCGACGTCACGCAGCTTGCGGTTCATGACGCGGGTGCGCGTTTCCGCGGCTTCGATAGAACGCGTGACAGTTTCAAGCTGCGCCTTGGTCTTGGCCAGCACGTCACCGAATTTGCCGAACTCTGTTTTCACCGCACCGAGCACTTGCCACACTTCGCTCGACCGCTTCTCGATCGCCAGCGTGCGGAACCCCATTTGCAGACTATTGAGCAAGGCGGTCAGTGTGGTCGGGCCGGCAATCGTCACGCGATAGTCGCGTTGCAGCAGGTCCGTCAGGCCCGGCCGACGCAGGACTTCCGCGTACAGGCCTTCGGTCGGCAGAAATAGCAGCGCGAAATCCGTGGTGTGCGGCGGCGACACGTACTTCTCTGCAATCGTGCGAGCCTCGGCACGTATCCGCACTTCGAGCGCGCGCGACGCCTCCTCCACCGCAATCGGATCGGCGCGTTCCTGAGCCTCGATCAGCCGCTCGTAGTCTTCCCGCGGGAACTTGGCATCGATCGGCAGCCAGACCGGCGTGGCCGGACCACCCGCCTCCGCACGGCCCGGCAGTTTGATCGCGAACTCGACACGATCGGCGCTCTTCGGCACCGTCGCGACGTTCTTGGCGTATTGATCCGCGGTGAGCAGTTGTTCGAGCAATGCTTCGAGCTGCACTTCGCCCCACGTGCCGCGCGTTTTGACGTTGGTAAGGACCTTCTTCAGATCGCCGACACCCGCAGCCAGCGTCTGCATCTCACCCAAACCACGATGCACCTGCTCCAGCCGGTCGGACACCAGCTTGAACGATTCGCCCAGACGTTGTTCGAGCGTGGCGTGCAATTTTTCGTCGACGGTGCGGCGCATCTCGTCGAGCTTGGTCGAGTTATTCGCTTCGATATCTTTCAGCCGCTGCTCGATCGTCGCCCGCACTTCGGCAAAGCGGCGATCGTTCGACTCAGTGAGCTGGCCCAGTTGCAGGGTCAGCGTTTCGCCGAACTGCTTCAGCGTGCGCCCTTGCTCATCGCGTGCCTGCTGAGCCTGCTGCTGCAGGCTGTGACGCACTGCGTCGAGTTGCTGCGCAAAACCGTCGATCTTGCCGCCCTGCACCGTCGTCATACTGCTGAATTGCGACGCCAGCGTTTGCTGAAAGTGCGCGAACCCACTGCTCTGCTCGGTACGCGAGACGCGCGCCGTTTCGGTGATGTCATTGCGCAGTTGACGCTCGAGCCGCTCATAAGCATGCGACTGCGCATCCTTCGCGGTGTCGATACGTTCGCTGAGAATCTCGAATTGCTCGCTTCCGTCCGCGCGACTACCGCGCATCAGCAATGCCAACGCGATGACCAAGGCGACCGCCAGCACCGCAACGGCCGCCACCAGAATCATTGTCATGAACGCGCCTTGCCGATGACCTCGGGGTTGATCGGATTCGGCGGCCGGCCGGCGCGCGGGCCTTCACCCAGCGCCGCGATCAGATTGTCCGCAGCGAGGTTCGCCATGGCGCGGCGTGTTGCCTCGGTCGCGCTGGCGATATGCGGCGTCAGTACGACATTCGGCACCGTCAGCAGATCAGGATTCAGACGCGGCTCGCCCTCGTAAACATCCAGACCGGCGGCGGCAATCTGTTTCGTGCGCAGTGCTTCGACCAGCGCCGCATCGTCGACAATGCCACCGCGTGCGATGTTGGTGAGCGTTGCGGTCGGCTTCATCTGCGCGAGTTCGGCAGCGCCGATCGTATGGTGGTTTTCCTTCGTGTACGGCAAGACGAGCACCACGTGATCGGCGCGCTGCAGCAGGTCCTGTTTGGACGCGTATTCCGCGTTCAACTCCGCCTCGATCTCCGGCGCGACACGCGAACGGTTGTGATAGATCACCTGCATGTTGAAACCCTTAGCGCGACGCGCCAGCGCCTGCCCGATCCGGCCCATGCCAATCACGCCGAGTGTCGAACCGTAGATGTCGGTGCCGAGAAAACCGTCATAGGTCCACTTCTGCCATTTGCCCGCGCGCAGCCAGTGCTCCGATTCGGCAATGCGGCGCGCCGCGGCCATCATCAGCGCCCAACCGAAATCGGCGGTCGATTCATTCAGCACGTCCGGCGTGTTGGTGCCGAGTACGTTCGCCGCGTTGAACGCAGCCATGTCGAAGTTGTTGTAGCCCACTGCCATGTTCGACACCACGCGCAGACGCGGCGCCGCGGCGAGCGCTGCCGCGCCGACCGGATCACCCGCGGTCAGCGCGCCGTCTTTGTCCGCGAGACGTCGCGTCAACTCGTCGGCGGGCAACACGTCACCCTGGTGCCAATCGACATCGAAATACTGTTTGAGCCGTTCGATCACATCGGGAAAGATCGGACGGGCGACGAGGATCTTCTGCATTGCAATTCTCCGGATAGCGCGTCGTCGGGTCCAATGACCTCGGCGTCAGGATGAGCGTGAAACCAGGCGTCAAAAAAACAGCCAGCCGGTGACGAGAAACAGCGGCACCAGCACCACAACCGACCAGCCGAGATACGCGAAAAAGCTTGGCATGCGCACGCCGCGCGACTCCGCGATCGCTTTCACCATGAAATTCGGTGCATTGCCGATATACGTGTTGGCGCCCATGAACACCGCGCCGGCCGAGATCGCCGCGAGCGTGCTGGCGCCAGTGGTCATCAGTGTCTGCGCGTCGCCGCCGGCCAGGTTGAAGAACACCAGGTAGGTCGGTGCATTGTCGAGAAACGACGATAGCAGGCCAGTCGCCCAAAAGTACATCAGGTCGTGGGGCTGGCCGGATGGGTTGACCAGATGGACGATGCCGGCGAACGCGCCCGCCTCGCCGGCACGCAGGATCGTGATGACCGGCGCGATCGTCACGAAGATGCCGGCAAACAGTTTGGCGACCTCTTCGATCGGTGCCCAGTTAAAGTCATTTCCCGCGCGTGCCGCGCGCGGCGTCAACGCTAGCGAGAGCAAGGTGACGCCGATCAGCGCGACATCGCGCACGGCATTTTGCAGCGCGACGTGCGTACCGAAAACGTCGAACACGACGTCGGACTTCCAGAGTCCGCTCATCAGAACCAGCGCAATCACGGCAGCGAGAAGCACGAAGTTGATCTTGCCGTCGACGCCTAGCTGCGGCGAATCCGGCGTCGGATCGAGAAAGCGCGAACGCTCTTCTTCACGCCGATGAAAATAGTACGAGTCCAATGCATAGAACGCGGCCAGCAGCACGACGCAGACAAACAGCATCGGCAACGCCAGATGCGTGGTGGTCCAGAAGAAACTGACGCCTTGCAGGAAGCCGAGAAAGAGCGGCGGGTCGCCGAGCGGCGACAACGAGCCGCCCGCGTTCGCGACCAGAAAAATAAAGAACACCACCACGTGAACGACGTGCTTGCGATTGTCGTTAGCGCGCAGCAACGGGCGGATCAGCAGCATCGCCGCGCCGGTCGTGCCCATGATGCTGGCCAATAGTGTGCCGAGCGCGAGAATTGCGGTATTCAGGCGCGGCGTGCCATGCAGATTGCCGCGCACGCAGATGCCGCCCGCGACCGTATAAAGCGCCGTCAGTAACACGATGAACGGAATGTATTCTTCGAGCACCGCATGCACAAACGTTCCGAATGCGACGCCCGTACCGAAGGTAAGCGCAAACGGCACCAGGAACAGCAGCGCCCACGCTGCCGCGATCTTGCCGAAATGGTGATGCCAGAATGTCGGCGCGACCAACGGAAACACCGCGATCGACAACAACACGCCTGCAAATGGCAGGCCCCACAACGCCGACAAAGTCGCGCCATCGAGCGTGGCCGCCGATGCCAGTTGAGGCCACCCGGCCAGCGTCAGAGCAGCAGCGAGCATCATGCTCGCCCACACGGCATGTCGTTTCATATTCTTGAAGTCCTTATTAGCGCGAGTGACGGTGCGCGGCGGAAGGCCCAGCCGCTCGCCGCGCTCAAACGCCACGTACGACGATTACATGCACTCGATACGGCCCATGTGCACCAAGCACGATAGTCTGTTCGATATCGCCGGTACGCGATGGCCCGGAGACAAAATTGACCGCGCGCGGAAGTTCACCGCATTCGCTGCGGATCAGCCCGAACGCCTCTTCATGCCCTGAGACGATGCGCGAAGCCGGCACGATTGCAATATGCGTTTCCGGCAGCAAGCCTGCCGATGCGTAGGTTTCCGGTCCGGACAACAGAACGAGCGTGCCCGTCTCAGCAGTCGCGCAGAAGCAGCCGGTGAGACCGACCACATCGCCGTCTTCAGGTTTGCGAAATTCGACGTTAAGGCCGGCTGCGGCCCATTGCAGATCTTGCAGGGTTTGCCATGCGATCGCTTGCAGCGGCAAAGCGTGTTCAGTGAGGTAGCGATGCGCAGCGGAAGGCACGTCGCCCAGCGATTCGACCGTATCGACCGTGGTCGCCATTCTCTGCGCTTCTTCGATGAAGCGCGTGGTCAGATCGGCCGGCATCTCCGGACGCGGGCCCTCGGGATGGCGCGCCAGATAATCCGCAGCCGCCTCGCGCTCGGCAACGGACGGCTCAGGCTCACGCCCCTGCGCCGCGCGGATGCGCGCCAGGATGTTGCGGCGGGCAATCGATGTGTCCATATGCGAAATCCTCGTGTCGACAGCCGTGCGATATGGCGGGAATTATACCGGCCACCCTGCGCGCGAACACCCTGGCCGAACAGCCTGGGGCGGCGTATCGGCCACGCGGCAAGCACGATCTCAGTGATATCCCAGCAAAATATCGGCACAAGACAGCGGCGTGTGAGTCGCACACGCGCCACGCAGACACCACGTCACTTCGCAGCGTCTTCCTCGGGCTGCGCAATGCCGAACACCTGGCGCAGATACGCGAGATAGGCCTTGTCTTCGCACATGTTCTTGCCCGGCGAGTCCGACAGCTTCGCCACTGGCTGACCGTTGCAGCGAACCATCTTGATGACGATCTGCAAAGGGTTGTAACCGAGGTCGTTTGTCAGATTGGTTCCTACGCCGAATGCCAGCTTGCAGCGGCCGCGGAAACGCTCGTACAGTTGCAGCACCTTCGGAATATCGAGCGCGTCGGAGAACACGAGGATCTTGGTGCGCGGGTCGCAGCGGTTCGCCTCGTAGTGCTTGAGCAGGCGCTCGCCCCAGTCGAACGGGTCGCCGGAATCGTGGCGCGCGCCGTCGAACAGCTTGCAGAAGTACATGTCGAAGTCGCGCAGGAAGGCCTCCATGCCGTACACGTCCGACAGGGCAATACCCAGGTCGCCGCGATACTCCTTCGCCCACATTTCGAAGCCGAATATCTGCGAATCGCGCAGCCGCGGACCGAGCGCCTGACACGCCTGCAGGTATTCATGCGCCATCGTGCCGAGCGGCGTGAGGCTGTGCTTCATCGCGTAGAAGACGTTGCTGGTGCCGGCGAATTGTTCGCCGAGGCCGTCTTTCAGCGTGAGGATCACTTCTTCGTGCCATTGCTTCGAGAAGCGGCGGCGCGTGCCGTAGTCGGCGATCTTGCAGTCGGCGAATTCCGGGCGCGCGCCGAGCAGCTTGATCTTCTCGACGAGACGGCCGCGCCCCTCGCTGTAGTCAGGCTTCTGCTGGGTGTTGCGGAAGTAGACTTCGTTGACGATCGCGAGCATCGGGATCTCGAACAGGATCGTGTGCAGCCACGGCCCCTTGATCTCGATGTCGATTTCACCATTGCCCTTCGGCGAGGGCGAAATCGAAATGTATTTCTCGTTCAGATGGAACAGCGCGAGAAACTCGATGAAGTCGCCCTTGATGAAGCGCATGCGCCGCAGGTAGTCGAGCTCGTCGTCGGTGAAGCGCAGATCGCAGAGCTTGCGCACTTCATCGCGAATCTCGCTGATATACGGCACGAGGTCGACATTCGGCGTGCGGCAGCGAAACCGGTATTCGACATTCGCCGCGGGAAAGTGATGCAACACCACTTGCATCATCGTGAACTTGTACAGATCGGTGTCGAGCAGCGAAGTAATAATCATGATGGTGCGAACTGGACTGCAGGAAAAACGGAAGGCTTGGCTCGACCAACCGCGTCAACCCATGCGCGTGCGGCGCGCCCCGTGCGCGCCAACCTGACGCATGTTACCCGAATGCATCCGGATTCAGCGCGCCGGCGGGCGGCGCTCGCCGGACGCCATAAACTAATCACAAAAACGTATAAAAGCCGTTGCCCGATGCTGCATGCGGCTCTTGACGTTACGTTACAATAGCGCTTTTGGCGTTTCGCCTCCCCTGATTCCGCATGCAGGAGCTGCCTGAATGACTCACGTTGTGACCGAAAGCTGCATCAAGTGCCGCTATACCGACTGCGTCGATGTGTGCCCGGTGGACTGCTTTCGCGAAGGTCCCAACTTCCTCGCGATCGACCCCGATGAATGCATCGACTGCGCCGTGTGCGTGGCCGAATGCCCGGTGAACGCCATTTATGCCGAAGAAGACGTGCCGGGCGACCAGCAGCACTTCACCGAGCTGAATGCCGATCTGGCGAAGAACTGGCCGAGCATCACCAAGACCAAAGCGCCGCTGCCGGAAGCCGACGAATTCAAGGACGTGAAGGAAAAGCTGGCCCTGCTCGTACGCTGAGCGGCGCGGCGCGCCCCCCGCCGTTGCATTCGGACCAAATCGAGATGAATGCAGGGTATTGACAGGCGCCTAGTCACCTCCTACAATTTCGCTTCTCTGCTGTTTGTAGTTCTGTTCCTCGATAGCTCAGTTGGTAGAGCGCCGGACTGTTAATCCGTAGGTCCCTGGTTCGAGCCCAGGTCGAGGAGCCAAGAATTTCAAAAGCCCGTTAACCAATACGGGCTTTTTTATGTAGATCAAGTTGTACTGCTGTTCCTCGATAGCTCAGTTGGTAGAGCGCCGGACTGTTAATCCGTAGGTCCCTGGTTCGAGCCCAGGTCGAGGAGCCAAAATTTTGAAAGGCCCGCATTCGTGCGGGCTTTTTTGTTTTGGTCTGGCCTATTTCAATACCGGATCTGGTGGCTTGAATCGGCGGGCGGTGTGGTCGGCTCCGGCTGGAAGATAGCGCGTAACCTAGCGCATTTGCACTGACCCTCCGGCGGCTACGCCGTTATACGATGGCGCTTTCTCTCGCGCCCAACCCAAGCACTCTTTCCGGCCCTCCCATGAAATCCACCGTGTTGCGCATCGCGCTTGCAGTCACTACCGCCCTGCTGCTGCCCGCGGCCCACAGCGAAGAAGTCGCCAGCGTCAATACCAACTTCCGCATTACCGGTTCCGACCGCGTGGTCGTCGAGGCCTATGACGATCCGCTCGTTCAGGGCGTGACCTGCTACGTGTCGCGGGCGCGCACGGGCGGCGTCAAGGGCACGCTCGGCATCGCCGAAGATCCGACCGAAGCGTCGATCGCTTGCCGGCAAGTGGGCGCGATTCATTTCACCGGCCCCGTGAAGCAGCAATCCGATGTGTTCTCGGTCAGCATGTCGCTGATCTTCAAATCGCTGCATGTGGTACGGGTGGTCGACGCGAAGCGCAATACGCTGGTGTACATGACGTACAGCGATCGTGTAGTCAGCGGCAGCGCGAAAAACAGCGTGAGCGCCGTGCCGGTTCCAGCCGGCACGACGATTCCGATCAAGTAGTCGCCACCCCGCGGCCACGCTCACTGCGCAAGAACGTACACGCATGAGTGACCGCAACGGCCGAGGCGCGCTACACTGACCGGTCATGCCGGAGCGCAGGATCGCCAGACTTTCACCATGACCGCCCATCGTTTCCAGGATTCCGCCCGCTACTGGCGCACGCCGCTTTTGCCCGGCGCGGATCTGCTCACGGCGGAATATCACGATCACGAGTTCTCGCCGCATTGGCACGATGCGTACACGATTCCGGTGATCGTCGCAGGTGCCGAGTGCTATCGGTATCTCGGCTCGGACTATGTCGCCGAAGCGGGCAGCGTGCCGATCATCAATCCTGGCGAACTGCACACAGGTTCCAAGGCTGTCGAGGCAGGCTGGCGCTATCGCGTGATGTATGCGCCGGTGGATTTCATTCACGAGCTTGCCAACGACGTTGCCGGCAAGCCGCAAGCATTGCCGTGGTTCGCGCCGGGCGTCATCCGCGATCCCGATCTGGCGCAGCGACTGGCACGTGCGCACTGTCTGCTGGAGGCCGGCGACGATCCGCTCGCCGCCGAGGCCGCGATGCTCGACGCGCTGTCCACCTTGCTGGTCCGCTACGCGCAAACGCAGCCGGAAGCGTGGCGCCTCGCCGCCGACGACGCCCGCGTCGCGACGATGCAGGAGCGCCTGACCGGCGACATCGCCGAAGCTGTCACGTTAGCCGAGGTCGCGCGGGCAGCGGGACTCTCGCCCTTCCACGCCGCACGCCTTTTCACGCAGACCACCGGATTGCCGCCGCACGCATGGCGCAATCAGGTGCGCTTGCAGCGCGCCCTCGCACCATTGCGAGCGGGCGTTTCCGTGACGGATGTCGCCGCGGCGAGCGGCTTCACGGATCAAAGCCATTTCACGCGTCATTTCCGGCGCATGTTCGGCGTGCCGCCGGGGCGCTGGCAAGGCAGCTGACGCAAGCAAGCTTCGCCGCCACCCACCGCAAGAACGTACAAGTCCTCACCCAGCCTTGCCCGCTATCCTTTGCGTATCAAGGAGGCAAGATTGACCCATTCCCACCCAGGCCAGCCCTCAAGCACAGGCCACTTAAAAGAATTCACCGCCGGCGCGCGCGACATTATCCCGATGATGGTCGGCGCGGCGCCCTTCGGTGTGATCTTCGGCACTCTGGTCGCATCCGGCCCGCTGCATCTGTGGCACGGGCAGTTGATGTCGCTCGTCGTATTCGCCGGCTCGGCGCAATTCATCGCACTGGGCCTGATCGCCGGCCACGCGAGTTTTGCGGTGATCTGGGCGACCACGCTCGTCGTCAACCTGCGTCACGTGCTGTATAGCGCGACGCTCGCGCCGCACGTCGCGCACTTGCCCTCGCGCTGGCGCTGGGCGCTCGGCGCGCTGCTCACCGACGAAGTCTTCGCGGTCGCGTGGGAACATTACCGGCATCGGGAGCCCGGCACGGTCGGCCCGCACTACTTCTTTGGCGCGGGGCTCGCCATGTACCTGAACTGGCAGCTCTGGACCGTCGCCGGCCTGCTGTTCGGCGCGACCTTTCCGGGCCTTCAGTCGCTCGGGCTCGATTTCGCGATGGTCGCCACATTCATCGCAATCGTCGTGCCGCAGCTTGTCGCGCTGCGCTATATCGCGGCGGCCGCGACCGCGGGCACGCTGGCTTTCTTCTGGCAGGCGTGGCCGTACAAGCTCGGCCTGCTCGGCGCCGTGTTCGCGGGTGTGGCAATCGGTGTCGTGCTGTCGGCGCCGCGATTTGGGCGAGGCGCGCGGGGAAATCGCGAATCCTCGCGAGCAGCGTCGCGCGAAAGCTCACAGGGCCCCCGCCGGGACGCCCCACGGAAAACCTCGAAGGAAACCATGGAGGCATTGCGATGAACTACGTCGTTCTGATCCTCGGTATGGCCGCCATTACGTGGGTGATCCGCGCCGCCGTCTTCGTGCTCGGCGACCGGCTGGTGTTTCCGCCGCTCGTGCGCACCGCGCTCGGCTTCGTGCCCGTTACCGTGCTGACGGCGATCATCGTCCCGATGGCGGTCTCGCCGCACGGCACCGGCGCCGAACTGACCTGGCGCAATCCGCAACTGGTCGGGGCGCTGGCCGCCATCGTAGTCAGCGCGCTGACGCGGCGACCGCTCCTGACCATCGCGGTCGGCCTGACAGTCTTTTTTGTCTGGCAAGGCGTTGTGCTTAAATAGGCGCTGTTCGAGGCCGACATCCCGCACCTGCGGCGCCCACGTTGCCATAGACGCCAAGCGCGGCGGGCTCGCCACAGGGCGGCGCCCGCCGCGCGTTGCCCTCACAAGCGACGCATTCCTCTAAAGCCTCCGCTAACGCCCCCACACCCTTAAGTTTTCCCTGAATCCGCCGATAAGTAGTCGAGGTCCGCTCATCGGGATACGTCCCGCTAGTTACGCGGCAACAGGCAGGAATCAACCGCGCCAGCATGGGCGTCGCGTCTCACGGGGTCCGTGCGCGAAACGCCGATATGACAATGCAGCGCGGCAGGACCAAACGGGATAACACATGGGTCAAATCACCCTCACGCTCAAAGACGAGACCATTGCGACGCTGCGCAAGGACTTCGACGCTTTTCTGCGGGTTTCGCTGAAGCTCGATCCGCAGTTCGCGACGCCGTCGTTTGAGGACTTTTTGCGCGCCAAGCTGCTCGACAACATGGTGCCGCTAACCGAACACGCGGTTCAGCGGATGTTGCAGGGTGGCCAGTACGCGTGGGCAAAACGCACGCTGGACAAGGAATTTCCGGACGTCGTCGCGATTCTGATGCGGCAGGCGGGGGAATTCGGGTTCGGCTTTGCAGCCCGCTCGGAATGGACACCGGAAGAGCTCACCAAGCAGTGCCGCGACTGGGCCGCGGCCATCGTCAAGGAAGCGGAAGGCGACGCCGTGCTGATCGATCCGCTCGCGGCGCAGATCAAGAGCGCCGCGCAGGACATCCAGGCGCTCGAGGAAGTCATGCAGACGCCGGCCTGGCGTCTGGTGGAATCGCTGCGTCAGCGCGTCTACGAAGCGAAAGTGGCGTGCGAAACCAGCGTGGGTAGCACTGCGCGTGAAAAGCTCGGCGAACTGCGCGGACTGCTGCGCCTCGGCATTTCGCACGGTTCGTTCCAGAAGCAGGAAGCGCAGCAGATCATGGAGTATCTGCGCCTGTTGAAGCCGGAAATCTTCGTCGAAGAACCGTATGACGTGTTCTCACGCCTCGCCGCCTGGCTGCGTAATTTCTTTGTGCCGCCGCGTCCGGCGCCGCAACAGCAACAACGGCAGTCGCGGTAAAAGCAGGTTCAGTCCCACATCTTCCTGAGCTTCGCGCCGATCTCGATCTTCGCCTGCGCCGCCGCGGCCAGTCCCGCCGCTGTCGGCGCGCTCGGCACCGACACGCGCGGCCAGGCGTAGGCGTCGAACAAAGGCATCAGATGCGCCGGAATGAACCGCGTGCGCGACGCCCACACATGACGATCGCCCATATGCGTCTGGTTGTGCACGTAAAAGCGCTGCGGCACGACGATATGCAGGTCTTCCTTCGCACGCGTCATCGCCACGTATAACAGGCGGCGCTCCTCGTCGATTTCCTCTTCGCTGCCCGTGCCGAGATCGGACGGAATGCAACCGTCGACGCCATTCAGCACGAACACGTTGCGCCACTCCTGACCTTTCGCCGAGTGAATCGTTGACAGGATCAGGTAGTCCTCGTCGATCAGGGGCACGCCCGATTCGTCGCTGGTGGCGTCGGGCGGATCGAGCGTCAATTCGGTCAGGAAGCGTTCGCGCGACGCATAGGTACCCGCGATGCTTTCCATCTGCAGCACGTC
Organism: Paraburkholderia sediminicola; assembly: GCF_046026675.1. Classification (GTDB taxonomy): domain Bacteria; phylum Pseudomonadota; class Gammaproteobacteria; order Burkholderiales; family Burkholderiaceae; genus Paraburkholderia; species Paraburkholderia sediminicola_F. The sequence goes on from NZ_JAQQEY010000001.1 coordinate 3,347,638, forward strand.
TGCATGACGGATCGCTGCGTCCTCATGATTGCGCTCGAGATGCGGCTCGTACCAGCGCCGCACCATTTCGAACTCCGCCGGCCACGGCGTTTGCCGCCCGTACACGCTCGACATCAGCTTGACGAACGGATGCCAGTCCTCCTGCGCGCGAGCGGGCGGCGCAAAGGCGGCCAGCGCACCACCGGCGCTATGGGTGAAATCGGCCGGATTGCCCGCGCGCGCCCGAGCCACGACGTCGTCCAGCACCTTTGCGGCGGTGGCGGGACCGATGCCCGGCAGCAATTGCACGACGCGAAAACCCGCGACACGGTCGCGCGGATTCTCCGCCCAGCGCAGCACGGCGAGCACATCCTTGACGTGCACTGAATCGAGAAACTTCAGGCCGCCGAACTTCACGAACGGAATGTTGCGCCGGGTCAGTTCGATCTCGAGCGCGGCGCTGTGATGCGCGGCGCGAAACAGCACTGCCTGAGACTTGAGCTTCATGCCCTGCTCGCGCGCTTCGAGCACCTGTTCGACGACGTAGCGCGCCTGATCCGCTTCGTCGGCGACCGTCACCAGACGCGGACGCTGCGCCGACGCTTTGTCGGTCCACAAATTCTTCGTATAGCGCTCGCTGGCAAGCTCGATCACCGCATTCGACGCCGCCAGAATCGGCCCGGTTGAGCGGTAATTGCGCTCGAGCGTGATCTGCCTCGCGGGCGGATTGAAGTGCGCTGGAAAGTCGAGAATGTTGCGCACGGTCGCGCCGCGAAACGAATAGATCGATTGGGCGTCGTCGCCGACCACCGTCAGGCCGCGGCCGTCGGGTTTCAGCGCGAGCAGGATCGACGCCTGCAGGCGGTTGGTGTCCTGATACTCGTCGACCAGCACGTGATCGAAGCGCGCCGACAGATCGGCCGCGATTGCCGGCTCCCCTGCCATATGCGACCAGTAGAGCAGCAGGTCGTCGTAGTCGAGCACGCTCTGCTTCTGCTTGGCGTCGACGTATGCGGCAAACAGCATGCGCAGATCGGCTTCCCACTCGCGGCACCAGGGAAACGCGCTGTTGAGCACGTCGGCGAGGGATGCGCCGGTGTTCACCACGCGCGAGTAGATCGCAAAGCAGGTGCCCTTGGCCGGAAAGCGCCGCTCTTTCGCCGACAAACCGAGCTCGTGGCGCACCAGATTCATCAGGTCGGCGGAATCCTCGCGGTCGTTGATCGTGAAGGCGGGCGCGAGTCCGATCAGTTCGGCATATTCGCGCAAAAGCCGCGCGCCGACGCTATGGAAGGTCCCGGACCACGTCAGCCCCTGCGCCAGCGCGGCCCGCGTACCGAGCGCCGCACCAGCGATGCGCATGACACGGCGGGTCATTTCGAGCGCGGCGCGGCGTGAGAAAGTCAGCAGTAGAATACGGCGCGGATCGGCGCCCTTCACCACCAGATTGGCGACCCGGTGCGCCAGCGTGTTGGTCTTGCCGGAGCCGGCCCCCGCGATCACCAGCAGCGCGCCCGCCGGCGCATTGGGACTGTCGGCGCCGTATTCGACGGCTTCGCGTTGCGCGTCGTTAAGCTTTGCCAGCCAGGCGGCGGTGTCGGTATCGTTATCGGTACCGGAAGCAGACAGTGGCGAAGACTCAGCGACGGAGAGCACAGTGGATTCGGGCCTGAGGTGGAATGAACGCGGCGACGCATACTGTATATCCATACAAGTATCGGAGACAAGCGACCCTTTTTTAACATCAACGTCAGGCAACGCAGGGGCTTGCGAAATCATGGTCGCGGCCCTTCGACCACGCAAAGCAAGCACAAAAAATGGCCCGGGCGCACACGCGCTCCGGGCCATTTTCTCGACGACGTCTAGCAACGCGTTCGCGACGCCTTGCTTCCCATCGAAGCGCTCTTACTGCTTCTTCGCGTCCTTCAGACTGGCATCGGCGTTCACCTTGTCAGCGTCGGCCTGGGCATCGGTCTTTTTCTTGTCGGCCTTGGCTTGCGCCACCGAAGTCTTCTTGTCGGCCTTCGACTGTTCCTTGGCCGCTTTCTTGTCGGCGTGGGTCACCGGCGCGACGGCTGGGTCGCTCGCCTGCGCGAACGCGACTGACGATAGGCAACCGGCGATCAGCGCGGCGTAAATCCGGTTCTTCATCGGCTGGGCAATGTTCATGCGATACCTCCGTACAACGGGAATGCGGGTAAATCAGGCAGCTTGCACGGCCCCACTTCACTCCGCAGCAAGTTGAGTGAAGCGGGCCGGAGATGGCGCGTCAGAACGCAGGCTTAGTGCTTCACGTCAGCGCCGTTGTCCTGATCGGACGCCTGACCTTGCATGTTCATCTTCATTTCGTTGTTGGCTGTCTGCTTGTCAGCCTTCTGGTTGATCTTGGCGTCGCGCACCTGCTCCTTGTACTGCGACTTGGCAGCCTTTTTCTGCTGCGCCAACTCCGCCTTGGACGCCTTCTTCGACGCCTTGTATTCGGCGTTAGCCTGCGCGTTGGCGTCGCGCTTCTGGACCAGCGGATCGGTCGAGCCCGATGCCGTCAGACGCGTCGGCGCCGGCGTCACCGGCTGTACACCTTGCGCGGCCGGTGCTGCGGGCGCGACATCGGCGCCTTGGGTCTGGACCTGTGCCTGGCCGTTCATACCGGCGGCCGGTTGCACGGTCTGCGCGAACGCCGCGGTAGCGGCAAAAGCGGTCAGGGCGGTACCGATCAGGAGCGTACGAATCTGAGTCATGGCTAAATCCTCTCTAAGGTTGTTGTGACGCGGGCGCCGTATCCGATGCGGCACATTGACGTGTGCTTCATGCCATGCGCACCTCGCCCGGTCTATTCGTCGCTGGGAAAAATCCAGCAAGCTTTCCTACAGACCCGCACTTTACGAGTGAAGTTCGTAATATACGACCTGTGTTACGGAACGTTTCATTTTCTGACAACTACATAACATCTGCTTGCAATCACCCGAAAACGCTCCGGCAACACGAGGCTATTCATTCAGGGCAAGCTTGTGGCTTATGATGCGAACCCTTTGCTTCAAGGTGCAAACGCCATGCCCAACCTCGATTTCACACTGACCGGCGACTACGTCGAACTGCACAATCTCCTGAAGATAACGGGGCTTGCGGACAGCGGCGGGTCGGCAAAAATGATGGTCGCGGACGGTGCGGTGACCGTCGACGGCCGGGTCGAAACGCGTAAAACCTGCAAAATCCGCGCGGGCCAGGTCGTACTGCTGGGCGATACGCGCATCGCGGTGCACGAGGCCTGACGCGCCAAGTCCGAAAACTCGGGGGACCGCGCGCACCAAAATCGTGCCTCTTCCATCGACATCCCCGCGCCTAACCAATAAGCTGTCAATTTCGACAGACAAACAATCGGCTGACAGCCGCCCTACGCTCCGGTGAGCCACCGCATTTCGCCGCCTCACCGGCAGCACGCAAGCCCCGCGAACCGGCTGGGCTCCGCCCTCCGCCACGCTGTCGCCCCTTCCGCTTCCAAGCGCTCCATGACTCAATCCGGCTTCACCCGGGTGGCCGCCCGGCCGCCGACCCTGACCCGCCACGCTGCCGACACCGCGCGGCTCGCGGCTCCGCTCGCCATCGCGCAACTTTCGCAAATGGCGATGGGCGTCACCGATACGATCCTGCTCGGCTCGCTCGGCCCCGATGCGCTCGCCGCCGGCGGCCTCGGCGCGAACCTGTTCTTCGTCGTCGTCACGCTGCTGCAGGGCGTGCTCACCTCCGTCAGCGTGAGCGTGTCGCATGCGCGCGGCGCGCAGGACGAAGGCCGCGTGCCGCATATCTACTGGACCGGCCTCGTGTTGTCGGTGCTGCTGTCGGTGCCCGCGTTCTTCCTGCTGTCGTTCGCCACGCCGATCCTGCTGGCCTTCGGCGAACCCGCGCTGCTCGCGCACAACGTCGGCGAATACGCGGCGGTGCTGCGCTGGGGCTCGCTCGGCAGCCTGATCGGCGTCGGCCTGATGCGCTCGTTCCTGCCGGCCATCGGCGCGGCCAAGCGGCTCCTGTGGGTGTCGCTCGTCAGCGTGTTCGTCAATGGTTTTCTCAACTACGGGCTGATTCACGGCGTCTACGGACTGCCTCGCTTAGGCTTTCTCGGTTCGGCGGCGGCCACCTCGATCACCGTCTGGCTGAGCGCGCTCGTGCTGATGGCCTTGTTGCATCTGCGGCCACGCTATAAGCATTTCGTCGTTGCGACGCGGCCGAACGTGCCGTTGATGGGCGAGTTGTTCGGCATCGGCTGGCCGGTCGCGATCACCTATGGCGTCGAATCGACGCTGTTCCTCGCCACCGGCCTGATGGTCGGCCTGCTCGGCGAATCGCAACTGGCCGCGCATCAGATTGCCTTGAACGTCGCCTCGGTGGCCTTCATGGTGCCGCTCGCGATCGGCCAGGCGGCCAATGTGCGGGTCGGCTACTGGTCCGGCGCCGGCCAGCCGCTCGCCGCGCGCCATGCGGGTTTCGTCGCGCTCGCGCTCGGGGTCGGCTTCATGACGCTGTCGGGCATCGTGCTGATCGCCGCGCCGCACTGGATCGTCGGCCTGTATCTGCATCTCGACGACCCGGCCAACGCCGCCACGGTGACGCTGGCGAGTTCGCTGCTCGGCGTGGCCGCGATCTTCCAGATCGTCGACGGCATGCAGACGGTCGGCTCAGGCTGCCTGCGCGGTCTGAAAGACACGCGCGTGCCGATGATCGCCGCGACGTTCGGGTACTGGGTCATCGGCTTTCCGACCGGCTACGTGATGGCATTTCACTTCGGGCTGGGCGCGCGCGGTTTGTGGTGGGGACTCGCGGCCGGCCTTGCCAGCGTCGCGCTGCTGATGACGCTGCGCTTTCACAAACTGAGCTTGCGGCGCGTGCCGGTTATGCCCGGCACGCCGCCTGCCCCTTCGGCCTGAAGTCACCTGAGTCCGGCCAACGGTCGGCCTTAACCCACCATTTCGCGGATGGTTGCGCCCGCAACCATCGTTTCCCGGCAAGCGCGCCGCGAACGGTAAAATGCGCCCTCTGGCAAAATCGCGCGCACCCGCGCGACGCCACACGCGCGCCTCACAAAGGCCCGCGCCGCCTGGCGGCCCGACACCCGCCGCCAGCATCCGCCGCTCCTCGCGAGCGGCGCCCCAGGTATGCACCGCTCCTTGCAGCATGCCGCCCGACTGACCGCCGAATTTCGCTACAAAACATAACCAAGGACCACCCGTCATGCTTGCCCGCGTCACCCGTTTATTTCCGCTCTGGGCCGTGCTCGTTTCGATTGCCGCGTACTTCTCGCCCGCCTCGTTCACCGGTATTGCGCCGCACGTCACCACGCTCCTGACGATCATCATGCTGGCCATGGGCGTCACGCTCTCGGTGGCCGATTTCCAGCGCGTCTTCACACGACCCGCACCGGTAGTTGCCGGCATCGTGCTTCATTACCTCGTGATGCCGCTCGCCGCATGGGCCATCGCCAAGGCACTGCGCATGCCGCCGGATCTGACCGCGGGCATGGTGCTGGTGGGCAGCGTGGCAAGCGGCACGGCATCGAATGTGATGATCTACCTGGCCCGCGGCGACGTGGCGCTATCAGTAACGATCAGCGCGTTGTCGACACTGGTCGGCGTATTCGCGACGCCGCTGCTCACGCGTCTTTATGTGGATGCATCGATTGCCGTCGACGTGCACGGCATGCTGATGAGCATCCTGCAGATCGTCGCGCTGCCGATCGTGGTCGGCCTTATCGTCAACCAGTTGTTCAACAAGGCGGTACGCAAGATCGAACCGATCTTGCCGCTGATCTCGATGGTCGCGATTGTGTTGATCATCGGCGCGGTGGTGGGCGGCACGCAGAAAAGCATCGCGTCGGTGGGCCTCGTGGTCATGCTGGGCGTGGTGCTGCACAACGGCATCGGTTTGCTCGGCGGCTATTGGGGCGGCCGTCTGCTCGGCTTCGACGAAGCCGTCTGCCGCACGCTCGCTATCGAAGTGGGCATGCAGAACTCGGGACTCGCGGCAACACTCGGCAAGCTGTATTTCACGCCGATCGCGGCATTGCCGGGCGCGTTGTTTTCGGTGTGGCATAACCTGTCCGGCTCGCTGCTCGCGGGGTATTGGGCAGGACGTCCCGCGAAAGGATCGACGCATCCGGATGGCGAGCGCGCATTGAACGTCGAACGCGGGTAATCACGAACCTGCGACGCGCGTCGTAGCCACACGGAAGATCGAAAGCCCGCACGCCTGATTCCCCTTAGAATGCATTTCTCGACAGCGTGAGCGCGCTACCCGCGCTGCCGCGATGAGAAGCGTGCAAACCAGGGAGAGCCAGCGTGTCGTGGCATCAAAATCAAGATCAGACCGCATCGGACCGCAAGTGCGCGTTCAGCACACCCAGCAGGAAGACCTCTTGGGAGACGACGAGACATTTCTTCCTGCTGTGCTGCGCAATGGCATTTCTGACCGCTTGCGCGACCAAGCCGCCTGCCACCGCATTCGACCGTCCGGTCACCCACGCACTGCCCGCCACTGAAACAACGCCGCTTCACACGGCCCTCGCGCCACTCGAAGCCGCGCATCCGAATCAGACCGGTTTCCGGGTGCTCTCTAGCGGCGCCGACGCCTTGCAGATGCGCATTGCGCTCGCACGCGCGGCGACGAAAACCCTCGACATGCAGTACTACATCGCCAACGAGGACACCACCGGCAAGCTGCTGCTCGGCGCCGCGCTCTATGCGGCCGACCACGGCGTGAGAGTGCGCATGCTGGTCGACGATCTGAACTTCAAGGACATCGACCGAACGATGGCGGGTCTGAACTCGCACGACAACATCGAGATCCGCGTTTTCAATCCGTTCGGCAGCGCGCAGGAAGGCGTATTCGAACGCACTACGAACGTGTTCACGCAGATCGGCCATTTCACGCGCCGCATGCACAACAAGTCGATGATTACCGACAACCAGTTGGCCATTGTCGGTGGCCGCAACCTCGGCGACGAATATTTCAGCGCGAGCGAAACGCTGCAGTTCCGCGACCTCGACGTGCTGGCCGCCGGCCCGGTAGTCGCCGACGTCTCCGCCAGTTTCGACGACTACTGGAACAGCAGCATCGCCTATCCGCTGCGGGCGCTGAACAAGCAGAAGTTCGATGCGAAAGAACTCGACCAAACGCGCGACGATTTACGCCAGCACTGGCGCACCAACGCCGACCCGTACAACGCGAAACCGCTGAACGCCACACCGCTCGCCACGCAGATTGCCCAGGATCAACTTGGCTTGACGTGGGCGCCGGCCGAATTCAAGGCGGACCTGCCGGAGAAAATCGAACATCCATCGCCGGACTACGTCAGTCCGCCCATGCAGCGACTGGGCGAGTTGATGCACGACGCGCAGAAGGATTTTCTGATCATTTCGCCCTACTTCGTACCGCACGAGAGCGGCGTCAAGGCCGCCGGCGAACTGACGCATCGCGGCGTACGCATTGCGGTGTTGACCAACTCGCTCGCCGCGACCGACGCGGTAGCGGTGCAAGCCGGCTATAGCCCCTTCCGCGTGCCGCTGCTGCAGCAAGGCGTGGAATTGTATGAATTCAAACCGCAGCAAGAGTCACGGCGCACCGGATTCGCCGGATCCCGTTCGCGCGCCAGTCTGCACGCAAAAACCTTTGTGATCGACCACAAGATTCTGGTGATCGGCTCGATGAATCTCGACCCGCGCTCGGCCAATCTGAACACCGAACAGACGCTGGTCATCCATAGCCCGGCGCTCGCCGAGCAGGTTGCACAGATCTTCGAACGTGCGATTGCGCCCGAAGCCAGCTACCACGTCACACTCGCCGACGCGGCGCAACTCGCCTATCTGCGCTCGATCGGCGCGCCCCTCTCGCCGCTTGTCTGGACCGACGTCGAGGACGGCACGCGCCGCACCTATATCTTCGACCCCCAAGCGGGTTTTTACCGGAACGCGCTAACGGGTCTATTCTCCTTATTGCCCGTCAACGCAGAACTTTGAGAAGCGGAGTTGAACCATGGCTGAAGACGTACGAATGGAGCGCGACACGTTCGGTGAAATCGCCGTACCGAACGCTCGTTTATGGGGTGCGCAGACCCAGCGCTCGCTGCAGAATTTCCGCATTTCGTCTGAAAAACAATCGCCCGAACTGATCACCGCGCTAGCCGTCATCAAGCGCGCCGCCGCCGAGGTCAACCAGGGTCTGGGCGTGCTCGACGAGAACAAGGCCAAGGCGATCATGCAGGCGGCCGACGAGATCATCGACGGCAAGCACCCTGAAGAATTTCCGCTCGCAGTCTGGCAAACCGGCTCCGGCACACAGACCAACATGAACCTCAACGAGGTAATCGCGAATCGCGCGAGCGAGCTGCTCGGCGGCGAGCGCGGCGAAGCGCGCAAGGTACATCCGAACGACGATGTGAATCGCGGCCAGTCATCGAACGACGTGTTTCCGACGGCAATGCACGTGGCCGCCGCCTACGCGATCGTCAAGCATCTGCTGCCCGCGCTGAAGACGCTGCGCGAGACGCTCGACGGCAAGGCGAAAGCCTTCGCGGACGTCGTCAAGATCGGCCGCACGCACCTGCAGGACGCCACGCCGCTGACGCTCGGCCAGGAGTTTTCGGGCTACGTCGCGCAACTCGATCATGGCATCCGTCACGTGGAATCGGCGCTGCCGCATCTGTACGAACTCGCCCAGGGCGGCACGGCAGTCGGCACCGGTTTGAACGCGCATCCGCAGTTCGCCGACAAGGTGGCGGCGGCGATCGGCAAACTGACCGGCTTGCCATTCGTCTCCGCGCCGAACAAATTCGAAGTGATGGCCGCGGCCGATGCGCTGGTGTTCGCGCATGGCGCGTTGAAGACGGTGGCGGCGAGCCTGAACAAGATCGCCAACGACATCCGCTGGCTCGCAAGCGGCCCGCGTTGCGGCCTCGGCGAACTGTCGATTCCGGAGAACGAACCAGGCAGCTCGATCATGCCGGGCAAGGTCAATCCGACCCAGTCCGAAGCCTTGACGATGCTGTGCGCACAAGTGTTCGGCAACGACGTCGCGGTGAATATCGGCGGTGCGAGCGGCAACTTCGAGTTGAACGTGTTCCGGCCGATGATTGCGCACAACGTGCTGCAATCGGTCCGTTTGCTCGCCGACGGCGCGCAAAGTTTCAACGACAACTGCGCAGTGGGTATCGAGCCGAATCGCGAGCGCATCGATACGTTGCTCAACGAATCGCTAATGCTGGTGACGGCGCTCAATCCACACATCGGTTACGACAAGGCCGCGCAGATCGCGAAGAAGGCGCACAAGGAAGGCACGACGCTAAAGGCATCAGCGCTCAAGCTCGGCTATGTCACCGAACAGCAGTTCGACGAATGGGTGCAGCCGAAGGATATGGTCGGGCATTCGGCGGGGTGATCGCCGATGGGATCGGCCGGAGGTTGGCCGATCCGGCAGATTGGCTGATTTGATGGCAATTAGCAGGCCGCGCGGATGCAATGTTCGCGCGTGGTGTTGTGCATGCCCCTGGCAAGCGGCGGCACGTCCCCGCAAGGCGTGCCGATGCCGCCCGAGGCGCCGCTTAAACCTTCCCTTGCGCCACTTCTTCCGGCTTCAGTTCGACGATCGCGTCGAGCGCATCCTTCACATCCATCGCGTACTTGGCAAGGCGCTTCTGCTCATCCGTTTCCGGGACGAACGCCGGCACCGGCACCGGGTGGCCATTCTCATTGACCGCGACCATCACCACGAGGCAGTCCGTGGTTTGCAGCAACTCGCCGCCCTTCGGATCGCCCGCCTGCACTGACACGTGGATGTGCATGCTGGTGCGCCCCGTCGCCACGACCCGTGCGCGCAGCTCAACCAGATTGCCGACCAGGATCGGCCGGCGAAAGCGGATATTGCCGACGCTGACCGTCACGCAGTAGCGCCCCGACCACACCGCCGAGCACGCGTACGCGGTCTCGTCGATCCATTTCATCAATGCGCCGCCATGCACCTTGCCGCCGAAGTTGACCGAGCTGGGCTCGGCGAGAAAGCGGAAGGTGGTTTCGGAACGATCCAGGGGCGCTAAGGCAGGGGTGCTCATCTTGACTCCGGTCAATCGGACGCATTTAAAGGAGGCGATTATACGAGCGCAATATTGACTCCGTCGTAGATCGAGTGGGGTTATGTGGCCGAATGTCGGCCTGGACGAGCGCAATGCTTTCGTCGCGCTTTCGGTTCAAGACCCGCTTAACTCGCCGCCACAAGCGCAGAAACCGCCGCGCGCTGCGGCACGACCGCCGACTCGAACCGCTCCCGATACTCCAGCGGCAACACGCCGAAGCGCCGCACAAAGGCTCGCCTCAAATTCTGCTCGCTGCCGAAGCCACAATCGAGCGCAATCCGCTTCAGCGGCCGGCGCGACTCCGCCAGCGCCCGCGCGGCCGCCTCCAGCCGCAGTGCCGACACCGTTTTAGCCGGCGTGCGGCCAACCTCGTCGACGTAGCGACGCGCGAAAGTCCGCGGACTCATCTGCGCGCGCTCGGCCAGCCGCTCGACCGACAGGTCGTCGCGCAAATGGGCCGTCATCCAGCTATGCAACGCCTCGAACGGTCCGCCAGCCGAGGCCTGTGCAGCAAGCGCAGCGCTGAATTGCGACTGGCCGCCGGGCCGCTTCATGAACACCACCAGCCGCCGCGCTGCCTGCATCGCAACCGCGTGGCCGACATCTTCTTCGATCAGCGCGAGCGCCAGATCGATGCCCGCCGTCACGCCCGCTGACGTCCAAACCACGCGCTTTCCCTCGCCATGGCCCACGTCGCGGATAAAAATCGGATCAGCGTCGACCTGTACGTTGGGAAAGCGCTGCGCAAGATGCGGCGCTTCCCGCCAATGGGTGGTCGCCCGGCGGCCGTCGAGCAGGCCCGCCGCTGCGAGATAGAAGGCTCCCGTGCAGACCGAGCAGACGCGCCGCGCCTCCGGCGCACGACGCCTGATCCACGCGACGAGTTCCGGCTGCAACGTGCAGTGTTCGTCGATCGGGACGCCGGGGACGATCAGGGTGTCGATCGGCTGGTCGTCGAGCGAATCGAGCCGTTGGGTGACGACCGGCAGGCCCGGAAAGGTTTGCAGCACGCCGCCGTCGATCGATGCGACCGTCGTGCGATAGGCGACCGGCTCGGCAGCATTGCCAGACTTGCCCGCCGCAGCCGCCATCGTCAACTCTGCGCGCCAGAACGCCTCAAGCGGCCCGCACGCATCGAGCAACACGAGCTCAGGAGCGACCGCGAAAACAATATGACGTGCCGTCATCAGGACACCCCCGCCGCAAGTTGCCGCTTTCTCGACCACGCATACGCCAGCGTGGCCAACGCCGCCATCCCCAGCAGCGGGAAGATCGCGGCATTGATCGTCGCCCAGCCGAAGCGCGCCAGCAATTGCCCGGCAAACAGCGAGCCCAGCGCGGAAAACGCAAACGTCGTGAATTCGCTGGTCGCCTGCGTCTTGGCCCGCTCGGACGGCCGGTACGATTGTGCGAGCAGCGTCGAGCCGCCGACGAACATGAAATTCCACCCCACGCCCAGACATGCAAGCGCCGCGTAGAAGTGCGGCAGATCGGTCGAGCGCAACGCCAACACACCGCACAGCGCCGACAGCGCGATCCCCGCACCGATCACCGGCAACACGCCGAAGCGCCTGATCAGCCGCGCGGAAAACAGCGACGGCGCGAACATGCCGACCAGATGCCATTGGATGATCGCCGCGCCGTCGCCGATCGTGTGGCCGCACGCGACCGCCGCAATCGGCGTCGCGGTCATCACGAACATCATCACGGCGTAGCCGAGCGCGTTATTGGCGAGCGCCGCGGCAAAGATCGGCTGTCGCACGATTTCGCCAAGCGGTCGCGCCGGTTCATGCGTCACGGCCGCACTCGCGGACGGTGCGGCGTCGCGATACAGCAGCGCCAGCATGGCAATCGATGCGAGCCCGAAGCCGGTGACCAGCGCATAGGAGCCGGCGAACGCGACCGGCGCGAGCCAGTCCTTGCTCCATGCGGCGAGAAGTGGTCCGCAAACGGCTGCCACCACGCCGCCGGTGAGTACCGTCGAAATCGCGCGGCTTTTCCCTTCGATTCCGACCGCATCCGCGGCCGCCAGCCGGTAGTACTGCGCGAACGCCTGGAACACACCGACGGTCGCCGTGCCGGCGCAGAACGCCCAGAAGCTGTGATGAAAGATCGCCCACACGGAGACGGCGCCGCCCAACGCGCCGACGCCCGCGCCGAGCATGAAGCCCGCGCGCCGGCCGATGCGCGCCATCAGGAACGACGCGAAGATGGTGGTCAGTGCGGCGGCGACGGTAATCAGTGAAAACGGCAGCGTCGCGAGCGCCTTGTCGTCGGCAAGCGAGTAGCCGACCAGACCGGTCAAGGTCAGATCGATCGAGACCGATGAGGTGTAGAGCGCCTGGCAGACCGCCAGCACGCGCGCGGCGCGCCGGCTATGAGGGTCGGAGTGGCCGGAGCCGGTTTGCGTGGCGGCAAAGGACGCAACGGCGGAGGAAGCAGCGGGTGGCGGCATCGGTAGGCCTCGGACGGCGGAAGTGGCGATGCCTGGATCGTCACATGGCCGGAGGTGGCAGAAATGCCAATGATGCATCAATTCCAGCCAGCCGCTGCACTCGCCCATCTGAAAATGTGACCACGGCGGCCTCGTGCTTACTTGCGGACCGAAATGCCTTCGTCGATCGTGCCGTACATCGTGATACTGCCCGTGCCCGCGCCCGAACTCGAGCCGGAACCGCCCTGCGCGCACGCGCTGAACAGCAGAACCGCGGCAGCGGCGGCAAGAAGAAATTTCATGACAGCGTGTTCCTGCAAAGACAGAGTTCGATTCTAGCCTGACGGGCCAACGCGACACCAAAGCGGCATCGCCGCACCGACACGCAGAAACAGCGCCTCATCGAAGCGCGCACTGGCCTGCCCTGCCCTGCCCTGCCCTGCCCGCCGGATTTTCGTAGCCACTGCATTCGACGATTCACGCTAAGCTGAAACATCGAATACGGCAGCCAGATACAGTGGACTGCATGGCGCCCATGCCCGCGCCGCCAACCGGAGACGGCTGATGCCCACCACCCTCACAGACGAACAGAATCACTTCCCCGGCTTGAGCCGCATCGGTGCGCTGCTCGCCGATCCCGGCCGCGCCGCGATGCTGTGGTCGCTGATGGACGGCAGCGCCCGCCCGGCGGGTGAACTGACGATGATCGCCGGGCTCTCGCCGTCGGCGGCCAGCGCCCATCTGGCGCGTCTGACAGACGGCGGCCTGCTCGCGCTCGAAGTGCGCGGCCGGCATCGCTATTTCCGGATCGCCTCGTCGGATATCGCCGCGTCCATCGAAGCGCTCGCCAACGTTGCGCAGGTCAGCGCGCCGCAACGGGCCGTGCCGCGTCCGGTGCGCACCGTGCCAGTCGACATGCGCTACGCTCGCACCTGCTACGACCATATGGCCGGTGAATTGTCGGTGCGGGTGTTCGAGCGGCTGGTCGAGGGCGGTCTGCTGACGCTACACGGCTCATCGCTCGAAGCCACTACCGACGGCGCCGCCCGTTTCGCCGAGTGGGGCATCGACATGTCTACCCAGAAGAGCCGCCGACGCCGCTTCGCCTGCACCTGTCCCGACTGGAGCGAACGGCGTCCGCACCTGGGCGGCGCGCTCGGCGCCGCGCTGCTCGATTCGTGGTCGGCGCATGGCTGGGTCGAACGCACTGAGCGGCCGCGGATCTTGCGCATCACCCCGGCAGGCCACCGCCATTTCGACGCGTTCCTGGCCGCTTGAAACACGCTTAACTGATTGACGCGATTACAGAATTTGCGCATTCAGCTTACGAAACGCCTTATCGAGACCTTTTGTTACACGCTCGTAGGGGAACCTTACAAAAGTGGGGGCCTTGAAACAAAGCGCAAGGGTAGAGTGACTCTCACGGATGTCGCACAATGCGCGTCCGTCGGAGAGAAACCATGAGAACAGTGACCACACCCCAACAATCGAAACGCCGGATCACCGGCTACACGCTGATCGCTGCCGCGGCGTTCCTGTTCGCTGCGCAAGCCACCCTCGCGCAGGAAGCCGAACAGGCGCCGCCAGGGGCTGCATCACAACAGAACACCGATCCGCCTGGGCGTGTTGCACGTCTGAACTACACGGCCGGTGCCGTGACCACCGAGCCGGCCGGCGCAACCGACTGGTCGTACGCACAGATCAATCGCCCGCTCACCACCGGCGATCAGTTGTGGAACGATCAGAACGCGCGCTCCGAACTGCATATCGGCTCGACCGCGGTGCGCCTCGGCCAGTCCACCAGCCTCGACCTGCTCAATCTCGATGACAACAGCGCGCAGCTGAAGGTCGCGCAGGGCACATTGTCGGCGCGCGTGCGCGAACTGGCGCCGGGTTCCTCCTATGAAATCGACACGCCGAATGTGGCACTCGGCCTGAACGGCCCCGGCGACTATCGTGTCGATGTCGCGCCGGACGGCAGCAGCACCACCGTCACCGTGCGCAGCGGCAGCGCCACGGTGTACGGCGACAGCGGCCAGGTGCCGGTCGCGGCCGGCCAGCAGATCCGCTTTGCCGGTACCAACCTGCAACAGGTCGCCGACAGCGGCGCACCGGGCCTCGACGGCTTCGATCAATGGGCGGCGAGCCGCGACGCCTCGGAAGACCGCTCGGTCTCGGCACGCTATGTGTCGCGCGACATCCCCGGCTATCAGGACCTCGACGCCAACGGGACGTGGCGCAGCAGCCCTCAGTACGGTGAAGTATGGGTGCCGCGTGCAACCCCCGCCGGCTGGGCGCCTTATCACGATGGCCACTGGGTGTGGCAAGCGCCGTGGGGCTGGACCTGGGTCGACGACGCGCCGTGGGGCTTCGCGCCCTACCATTACGGTCGCTGGGCCCAGGTCGACGACGACTGGGCGTGGGTACCGGGGCCGGTCGTGGTCAGCGAACCGCCCGTCTACGCACCGGCGCTGGTCGCCTTCGTGGGCGGCGGTGGCGGCGGAGTCGACTGGGGGGTGAGCCTGGCGATTGGCGGCGCGGTCGCGGCCGGCGTCGCGTGGTTCCCGCTGGGCCCGGGCGAACCGTGGCACCCGCACTGGGGCGATCACGATCATTGGAGCCCGGGGTACTACAACCGCGTTAACAACACGACGGTCGTCAACAACTACAACCGCAACGTGACGAATGTGAATGTGACCAATGTTCACAACACGTACGTCAACTATCGGCCGGGCGGCGTGACCGCGGTGCCGGCGACCGCCTTCGTGCATGGTCAATCGGTTGGCCGCTTCGCCCAAAAGGTCGATCCGCACCAGTGGCGCAACGCGCAGATCAATCCGGGCGGTCCGGGGATCGCACCGGTGAAGGAAAGCTTCGGACCGGGTCTGCGTAACGCGAACTACCGTCCGCCGGCCGGCGCAATGGCGCGTCCGGTCGTCGCTACGCGCAGTCCAGCCGTGCCGGCGGCGTACCACGATAGTCTTGCGCAACGTTTTGCGCAGAGCGGCGGACGGGTGCCGGGCGCGGGCGCGCCGATCGTGCGAACCTCGGTGCCGGCTCATATAGCGGGCGGTCCGGGAGCCATGCCCGTGCAGAACGTGCGGGTCGTGCAATCGCATATGGCCGGACGGACGCCGGGCGCAGCACCGGGTGCGCCGGGTGTGGCGGGTACGCCTAATGGCATGCAGCAGGCCAGTCAGCGGCCGGGCGAAGCGCCCAACGGTCAACCGCAACGGGGCGGCGAACCGCAGGCGCGGCCAGGCATGCCGCCGCAAGTAGCCAACGTGCATCAGCAACCCGCCGAGGCAGCTCATCCGTCCAATGGCGTGCCCCGTCCGCCGCAAGCGAACGGCGCCAACCCGAACGCTTTCGTGCAACAGCACGGCGTGCCGACGCAAGCAGGTCAGCAACCGGGCGCGGAAGGACGGCACGAGCCTGCATGGACGCAGCCGCATACGCCAATGGCCCAGCAGGCGCAGCAGCGCGGCGCCCCGCTGGAACAGGCTCGTCCGGAGCAGCAACAACAGGCGGCTCAGCGCCAGCCGGAAGCGCAGCCGCAGCGCGCACCTGACGTGCGTGCACAGCCCCAGGAGCCCCGGCCGCAACCGGCGAAGGAGGCGCAGCAGCAACCGCGTCAGGAGAATGGTCCGCAGCCGCAACAGGAACAGCAGCCGCGTCCGCAGCAAGTGCAACAGCCACGCCCTGAGCAGCGTCCGCAGCAGGTACAGCAGCCGCGTCCTGAGCCACGTCCGCAACAGGTGCAGCAGCCGCGTCCTGAACCACGTCCGCAGCAGGTGCAGCAGCCGCGTCCTGAGCAGCGTCCGCAGCAGGCGCAACAGCCGCGTCCTCAACAGCAGCCGCAGCGTGTGGAACAGCAGCGTCCCCAGCCGCAACCGCAGCACGCCGAGCAGCATTCGGGCGGCGGCAATCGTGACGAGCATCACAAAGGCTAACGGTTACGCGCGCAGCTAGATGCAGTGACAACCTGACGGCCGGAAGTCAGCAAGAAAAAACCCCCTCGATTCGCATCGCGGGGGGTTTTCTTTGAGTGGCCTGCGAACAGATACTCAGAGCGCGTTCAGACCGCCATCGGCGCCGTGAGCGGCTCGTGATGCCGATAGCCGACCAGCGAGAAGTCCGACGGCTCGATCTTCTCCAGCCATTCCGGTTCATACACGCCGGTTTTCGCATAGTCCGGCACACGGTCCGAGATCGCGAAAGCCGGGCTTTCATACGGCTCGCGCGTGAGCTGTTGCTGCAGCATGCCGAGCTGGTTCTCGTAGATATGCGCGTCGCCGATGAAGTAGGTGAACCAGCGCGGCGTATAACCCGTCAGCCGGCCGACCAGATGCAGCAACGCAGCGCCTTCAGTCAGATTGAACGGTGTGCCGAGGCCGACATCGTTGCTGCGAATGTACAAACACAGCGAAATTTCACGCCGCGCAACATTCGGCAGAAACTGATAGAGCAGGTGGCAAGCCGGCAACGCGATCTGGTCCAGCACGGCGGGGTTCCAGGCATGAAACAAAATTCGCCGGTCGGCCGGGTTCTGCATGATCGTGTCGAGGCACTGCCGCAACTGGTCGATCGCCTTGTACAGCAGCACCTTGGGGCTACCATCTTCCTCGAATTCCGTCACCACCTGGAAGCCACGCGCCGTGGCGTCGGCCAGCTGCGCGGCGGCGTCTGCGTCCAACACCTTGTAGGCCGGCCACCGGCGCCACTGCACGCCATACACGTCGCCGAGATCGTCCGGACCCTGGCGATACGGATTGGCAAGCCATTGCGGATTCTGGTTGGCGTTCGCGTCCCACACTTTGCAGCCGAGATCGCGAAAATCCGCGGCGCTGCGCGAGGCGCGCAGAAAGCCGACCAGCTCGCCCACCGCCGACTTGAACGCCAGTTTTTTCGTGGTGACTGCGGGAAAGCCCTGCTGGAGGTCGAAGCGCAACATGGCGCCCGGCATGCTGATGGTGCGGATGCCGGTGCGATTCTCCTGCCACGTGCCGGTGTCGAGAATCGTGCGGACGAGGTCGAGGTATTGTTTCATGCGGGTTCCTTCGACGAAGCGCGCGCCTGGTCAGGCACACGCGCCACGGAGATTGAGCGGAAAACCCGATTTTAACAAGCGCAGCCGGACGGCGCCTGGTCGAGGCGCGCCGCGGAGAAAATATCGGTGGCTAAGTGGGCGCCAAGTGGACACCTACGCCCGTCAGAGATGCGGCACCGAAGCCGGCAATTCGCCGTGCGGCGTGACAAGCGGTTCGCCTTCCATATGACGCATGCCGTGTGAGCACAGCAGGCGGTACAGCGTCACGCGCGAAATGCCGAGTTCCTGCGCGGCGTCGCCGAGACGGCCGCGATGGCGCAGCAGCGCGAGCTCGATGGCCTGGCGTTCGGCCGCTTCGCGCGCCTGCGCGAGTGAGACAGGTACGATCTCCACATACTCGGCCAACTCGAGATCACGGGCCGTGATCGCGCGCCCTTCCGACATCACGATGGCGCGCCGCACGCGATTGATCAACTCGCGCACGTTGCCCGGCCAGCCGTAGTTATGCAGCGCCGCGATGGCGTCGGGTGCGAAACCTCGCAGACGGCGGCTTGCATCTTTCTTGAAACGTTCCAGCATGTGCCGCGCAAGCAGTTCGATATCCTTACCACGTGCACGCAACGGTGGTTCGTCGATTTGCAGCACGCACAGACGGTGATAGAGGTCAGAGCGGAACCGCCCTTCGATCATCGCGGCCGTCATATCCACGTGCGTCGCCGAGATGATGCGCACGTCGACGTCGATTGAACCGTGGCCGCCGAGCCGCTCGACCTTGCGTTCCTGCAGGAAGCGCAGCAGGCTCGCCTGGCTTTCGAGCGGCAGATCGCCGATTTCATCGAGAAACAGCGTGCCGCCGTTGGCCGCTTCCACGCGGCCGATCTTGCGCTGATTCGCGCCGGTGAACGCGCCGCGCTCATAGCCGAATAGTTCGGATTGCAACAGATGTGGGGGAATCGCGCCGCAGTTGATCGGCACAAAAGGCGCATTGCGGCGAGCTGAGCGTTCGTGGATCGCGACTGCGGTCAGCTCCTTGCCCGTGCCCGACTCGCCTGAGATAAACACCGGCGCGTCGGTCATGGCCACTTTGCGGATCGAGCGGAATAGCGCGAGCATTGCGTCGCACGAACCGACCATTTCGCCTTCGGCGCCTTGCGATCCATCATTCGATGCCGGCTCGCCGAGTGAGATCATGCCGTATGCATGGCCGACCGAATCGACGATCCTGTCGCCCGAGTACGGCACCGTTACATAGTCGAAACAATAGTCCCGTACGAGCCGGCGCAAGGCCGCGTCCTGCAATTGTCCCGGCGTGGTTGCCGCAACCCAGCCGACGTTCGGCATGGTCAGACAGGACTCGAAGGCGGCGATTTCGTGTGGCTGAAAATCACTAGACAGATCGAGCAAGCCGCCCGCCGCCATTCCGGCGCGAACAGCACGGCGCACATCGCGCGCCGACCCCACGACTTCGACATGCCAGCCGCGCTGATGGAAGCGAGTATTCAGTTCCGCGCTCGGATCGCGTGAAACGTAAATCAGTTGCCGCGTTGCGGGTTCCATTATTCAGATCCTCTCGTCAACGAACGTTAAGGATGACGCACGCACCTGAACTTCAGTTCAGACACGCTGACTCGTTCGGGATTCGCGATATAGCAAAAACCGAACGGCCATTCCATTCCGTGCGGACAGCTGATCCCCAAGAAAGCGGCGTGTGTGTTTGAGACGGCCCGTTAGCGGGCTTTTTTAAATCTGAAGCTGTTTTCGAGAGCTTACTATACACGCGCCGCTTGGAAAACAATTATGCGAATTTAATCGGGGACTCCTTGCCCAGCAAGGCCAAGCGGCCGATAAATAGTTATTCAGCTTATGAATAAAAGCAATGTGGAAGCGCTTTTCCTAGCGTAGACCCCAAGGTACTTCATACCGTCGGATTTAACGAATTACAGGTATTTTCTGCCTGCCGTTTCAGCGCTGAAACGTTTTTGTCCGATTTCTTACCTGTTACTCCGCGGCATACGGGTCGCATCCAGACGCACCAATGGATTGCGACTCATGGCACACGTTTCGCTAAATGCTGTGCACCAAGGAGACACATCATGCGACTCGCTTTCCGCATCGACCTGAGCAGCATTGCACCTTGCGCCGCACTATGCGCCGCCGCGGTGACCTTGACCGTGCTGTCCGTTGGCGTCAATGCACAGGAATCCACACAGCCTCAATCCGCCACGATGGCCGAAACCGCCGATGCCGGTTCCGCCACCCTCGCGAGCACGACGCTCGCAGCGGTGGCCTCACCGACCAAGACGGTTACGGATGTCACTGATACGACAAGCGCCGCCGCGGTGGACAACACCGTGGCCACCACGAACGACAGCGCCGCGCCCCGCAGCGATCTGGCCGGCAACGCGCTGAGCATTTCCGCCGACGCCGCGTCTGTGACCGATCTCGTGCTGGACGATCAGGCGCTGTCCCACCAACGCGGCGGCTTCGGCGGCATGTTGATGGTCTCCGCGACGCCGCAGCTGGTGCGTGGCTTTAACAACAGTGGCAACGGCGTGACGCTGTGGGACGAAATCGCCCCGCCGTCGCAGTTGCCGGTTCCCGTCGACGTCGCCCGCTCCGCTCAAGGCAACGTCACGAGCTACCAGAGAAATTAGCGCAACGACCCGCTCGCTGCCCAAGACCGCACCGACCGATCGTCCGCCCGCAAGGAACTGACATGAACGCCTCAACCCAGAAGCCGAGCAGCAGTCCCAGCGCAGCCCTGCTGTGCACGCTGCTCGGCGTGCTCGCTGCCGGCGCCGTAACAAGTGCCACCGCGCAGCAGTTGACGCAGCCGGGCAACCTCGTCATTGAGCGCGACATCACGCCACGCGATGCGTTCGTGCCGGTGCCGAAGAACCAGGACCCGATCGCAGTCCAGGTGCAAACCTTCCCGAGGGCGACCTTCGATGGCGCGATCGGCACGATGGCGAGCGATCTCGACCTGAACGGCGCGCACGGCACGGCCGGTATCGCCGGCAACGGCTATATGCCTGCGCTGGTCGGCGCGAACGGTATCACACACATGCTGGCGGGCGCCGGCAACAACGTTCCGGTCGGCGCGGGCGCCAGCTTCGGCGGCGCAGGTGGGATCGGCAGCTCGATTGCCCAGTCGGTCAACAGTGCACTCGCCCCCTTGGGCGCCGCTCTAGGAGCCATGAAATGACAACGTCACGCGCGCCGGCCAAGCGCCTTCCGTCACGCAAACAGTCGCGCTGGCCCCTGCTCGCCTTGGCAGTGCTTGGCTGTGCGAGCTTCGCGGTCCATGCCCAAACGCTGCCAGCCCAGATCGACGCGGAATCGCTGATCGGCAAAGGCGCGGTCAGCGGCAGCCTGGGGGTCATCGCCATCAACGAGACCTCCGGACTCGACAACGCACAGGCGAATCAGGGCGTGTTCACCAACGGACCCACGCCTCTCAACCTGATCGGCAGCTTGCAGATCGCGGCCACGAACGCCAAGACGGCGGCTGCCAAAAGCACGATCAGCAGTAATGCATTTTCAAACACCTCTGGCCTTATCGAAGTGAATCAGTCGGCGGGTGTAGGGAATCTCCAGCGGAACAGCGCCGTAGTTGGTTCTGGACCGATTGGAGCGGAGATCGTAGCGGATGGGGTGCTATCCGCTACGACCGCCAAGGGCGGTGGCCTGGGAAGGTCTAGCGAAAACCACGACGTACGCGAGGTGTCCATCGGTACGGACGCGCTCAAAAACGTCAGTGGGATCGTTCAGATCAACCAGACAGCCGGCTCAGGTAACGTCAGTTCAAACAGTTTTGTGCTCCGTCCCCCGGCGGGCACCTTTTTCTAACGAGCCACACTCTTTATCGGAGCGTCATCATGAAGCGCACTCTCATTGCAGCGGCTGTCCTGTCGACGTTGGCAGCAAGCTCGGCTTACGCCGAATGTACGGCCGGTTGCGACCCGGCTGAGCTCTTTACGGCAACGAATGTCTACACCGACATTGGCGAATTCGGCTTCATCACCTTGCGCGGCCATGTCGACGTGTCGAGCAGTTCCGGCGCCACGGTCAACAACACGCAGAATGTAGACATCGGTGGCGTCAACATGAAGACGCCTCCGCAGACCTACACCTCCGGCAAGGTGACTACAACTATCGACACGACCAAAGCCTGGTTCAACGGCAGCGGCGGCGGCTCGAACTACGCGGTTCACTCGTCGTACAGCGCGGGCGCGTTTGCTGAAGGCTCGCAGGAGCAATCGGCTGCAGCTTATGCACAAGGCCAGAGCTTCGGCGAAAGCAGCGGCTTCAATCAAGGCTATCAAGCCTCGGTTGCCGGCGGCAGCCACGTCAACACCCACAACAGCGCGAACGGCTATCTTGCAGCCGGCTTCATCGCCGGCCTCGGCGGCGGCGGCGGTGTGATCGTCGGCGGAGTAGCGGCAGGTTTCGCCGCAGCGCTGAACACGCACTCCTCGGATAACTTCGGCGGCTACTTCGCCGAGCAGTCCTCGGGACACCAGGCCGCATGGGGACAAGAACATTCGTCCGGCTACTTCGCGCAAGCTGCGGAACAAAGCGCCTCCGGCTACTACCAGGCCGGCCATGTCTCTGCGGATGCCAACGCATGGGGCTGGAGCGCACATGACAACATCAGCGCAGGCACAGTGAATGTCTACGGCAGCATCACCCAGCACATCAACACCGAAAAACCGACGGTGATGTCTGCGGCGATCGGCGACGGCGCATTGCAAACCGCGAACGGCAACATCGGCGTCAACATGGCCACCGGTGTCGACAACGCGCAATCCAATGATGCCGCCCTGTCCAATATGGACGTCGGCCCCGTGTTCGGCACTGCGCAGATCTACTCGACGCAATCGTCGGACGGCAAGGCGAAGATTGGTGACTTCAACTTCACCGCCAGCGTCGGATCCGACGTGCTGAAGGGCGCGACCGGCAACATCGGGGTGAACGTGGCGTCGGGTGTGGGCAACGTGCAAAACAACAGCCTCGCTGCATCGGCCACCACGGATAGCAGCAGCAGCGGCATGGGCTGGGGTAACAAGGGCGGGAAGGACGGCGGCGAAGTCATCGCAACCGACCAGAACTGCCAAACCGCCAGTGCATCGGTCAGCGGCAACTTCACCGGCTCGTCCATGCTCGGTGCAGGCGCCCTGTCTAACGCAAGCGGCAACATCGGGGTGAATATCGCGTCGGGTGTAGGCAACCTGCAACACAACGGCCTTGCAGTCGCCAGCGTGTCGCATCAGTAACTAAAGCTGTATCGCAGGAAGACACCGGTCAGCCTCGTGCTGGCCGGCTGTCTCCGCAGGGGGGGACATACCATGTTCGGGGTGAGCAGGGTAACGCACGGCTTTTTCCTGACACTCTTCGCTGGACTCGTGCTTTCGCAGACGGGTCACGCGCAGAGTGCCCTTTCCATGAATGCAGCCGCGGGCGTGCCGTTCGACGTGAACGTGCGCTCGATCCACGAGATCCGCTACAACCACATCGTTTCGCAGCGTTACGACTACAGCTGCGGCTCGGCCGCTCTGGCCACGTTGCTGAAGTACGGCTACGGCATCGACATTCCCGAACCCGAAATGATCCAACGCATGATGGTGTTTTCGACACCAGAGGTGGTGGTCAAGAACGGCTTCTCGATGCTTGACATGAAGAAGTTCGTCGAAACGATCGGCCTGCGTGGCCGGGGTTTCCGCGTTACCCCTGAAGCGCTCTATCACCTGCAGATTCCTGTGCTCGTGCTGATGAACAGCGACGGCTACGAGCACTTCGTGATCGTCAAGCACGCGGAAGACGGCCGCGTCTTCATTGCCGACCCAGCGCTCGGCAACCGCATCGTCATGGAAGACGACTTCATCAAGAAATGGAACGGCCTCGTGTTCGCGGTCGTCGGCAAGCCATTTATGGAGGATTCTCCGCTCTTGCAAGGCAACGAGTCGCTCGCGCTCAAGCTGCGCGAACGTGCACTGGAAAACGGCACGGCTGCGACTCCCTTTGTTGAATACGGTTTGATCAAGGCAGAGTTGTTCTGACTCATCATGGAACGAAACTTACTCACCATTGGCTGTGCGTTGTGTTTCACAACGTGCGGCCTCGCATCAGTCGCACACGCTGCCGAGCAGACATCTACGGTGTTTGAAGACGTCGGCGCCCTCAAGCTGCAACCTGTCGACGACGCCATCCTCGCCAATCAGACCGGCAAAGGCATTGTTGGAGACATCATTTCGGGTGTCGTTATCACCCTGCTGTCGCAATGGCAACTGCCGAACGGCGCCACCGCTGTCGCCTCGGGCTCGCTCGCCATCGGTACAAACACGCCCAACCAGCCGAACGTCCAGTTCAATTCAGCGGCCTCAGTGACCGGTCCGAACGTGGGCGGGGGCAGCGGCGCAAACCGCAACGCCAGCGCGACCGGCGGGCAGAACGTCAACGTCAACGGCGTCTCGCAGATTGCCCAGGTGGCCGGCAACGGCAACCTGGGCACGAACCAGGCGCTGATCGATTTCGACGCCTCGCCGGGCAGCCTGACGGGCGGGTCCTATAACAACGCAACGTCGGCCTCCGCAAGCAATGCGAACGGCTCGGTGAAAGCCTCCGTCAGTCTCGCCAACGGCGGCATTTCGATTTCGTTGCAGACGCCGGGCGGCATCGCCACCCAAACCATCGCGCCGTCCAGTGCTCAACAGGCCGGCATGATCGCCCAACTCTTGCAGATCGCAGGCAATAACCAGCAAGTCGCCAACCAGTTGCAACTGCATTTGCAGACGCAACCGATGTCGGCCTCGATGCTGCGCCAGATTGGCGTCCTACAAGCCCTGCAAAACACGGTAAGGAGATAACACGGGCCGCCACCCGACCAGGAAGGAGACCGAAGTACCAAACGACCGCGTGATGCACAAGGAGACATGCGACGCGCAGTCAGAATACCGGGGGAACAAAAATGATCAGATTCTCAAAGACCGGGGCGCCGCGCATGGCGTTAGCGGCTATTCCAGCCGCCGTCATGCTGTTTGCGCTATCGCAGGGGGCCAGCGCGCAGGCGCTCGCCGATCAATCAGTTGAAGAACGGCTGAACACGCTCATGCGTGTCGTCAGCGAGCAGCAAAAGCAGATCATCTCACTCGAACGGCAGGTCACGAACCTCGAAATGTCGCAGCGCGGCCGCGGCGCACCGGGTTACGGTGAGCCGGCCGGCAACCCCGCGGTCGCCGAGCAGCCTGGCTCAGACGGCCTGCCTGTGCCGTTGCCGCCGCTTGCCCAGGTGAATCCGGGCACCCCCGCGCCGGGGGGCGCCACGGGTACCGCAACAGGCGTGCCGGTCACGCCGCCGGTGCCGGAAGGCAGCAGTGGCGGCGGCCTGCCGGCCGCGACGGACGGCAGCGGCGCAGTCGGGCAGACGCAGAAGGCCGCGCAACCGGTGCGCACCCAATCGGAAGACGCAGTGGTGCAAAGCCAGCAGCACACGCCGCTGTTCGAGCACAAGCTGACCCTCGACTGGGGTATCAACGATACCTACTACGACCGCCGCCAGTTGCAACTGTCCGGCTTCCTCGCGCTCGATGCGATTTTCCTCGGCAACATTAACCTCGGCGAAACCAAGTCGCACCAGGTGATGGCCGACCTCGACACGCGCTACGGTCTGACCGATCGCATCAGCGTCGACGTCGACGTGCCCTATATCTACCGGCACAGCAACTTCATCGTCGGCGGAGCCGGCGGAGCGGCGAATACGGTCTCGGACGCCTCGGCAAATTCGAGCGACATTGGCGACGTCAACTTCGGGATCTACTACCAGTTCCTGAAGGAAACCAACAATCTGCCGGACCTGGTCGGCAGCCTGCGCATCAAGGCGCCGACCGGTTCGTCGCCGTTCGGCATCAAGCTGGCGCAGGTCGACGCCAACAACACCAACCTCGTCGCCCCCACCAAGCTGCCCACCGGCACCGGCTTCTGGAACATCACGGCGGGCCTGTCGGTGTTGAAGACCTACGATCCGGTCGTGCTGTTCGGCAGCGTTTCGTACACCTACAACATTGCCCGCTCGTTCCAGGACATCTCGTCGGTCATCGGCCAGACCGAACCGGCGACGGTCAAGATCGGCGACGTCGTGCAGTTCGGCGGCGGCGTAGCGCTGGCGTTCTCGGACAAGGACTCGGCCAGCATTTCGTACACCATGGCGCTGGAACCCGAATCGCAGACCAAGTCGCCAGGCGGAACCTATTCGAAGGTGCCGGGCAGCGAGACCACCGCTGCCGCATTGACCTTCGGTTTGAATCACGTAGTGAACAAGCACTTGACGATCAACGGTTCGGTATCGGTCGGCCTCACACCCGACACACCGAACTTCGTGATCGGTGTGCGCTTTCCCTACACTTTTTGACGTGCCAACGATACGAGGCTGATCGTGCGCGAATCACCCCATTTGAGCAGCGTTACACCGCCCTCCGGCACACATCTGTCGATTGCCCGAGCGTCGGATGTTTCTGTGACCCGGGCAGCGGAAGTCCTCGTGGGGCGGCCGTCGGAAGTCTCTTTGGCGCGACCTCAGGAGGCCACTGTGGGACGCGTGCGCGAGGCCGCCCCCGCCGCGAATGGGTGCGGTCTGCTGCACACGCGGACCGATCGGGCGCTGCTGTACGTCGCGCGCACGCCGGACGAGGCGCTGACCGCCCATCTGAAGAGCCGCGGCTGGCACGTGATGGTGGCCCGCTCGGCGCATGAGGTCTCGCGCCTGCTCAAGCCCGACGTGATATGCGCCGGCATCGTCGACCTGGCCAGTTTTGCGCCGCGCGACCTTGGTGGCCTCGAAGCGAGCCTGCGTCAACAGCAGATCGGCTGGATTGCGCTCGCCACTTCGGAACGCCTCGCCGACGCCAACGTGCGGCGCCTGATCCGCCACTACTGCTTCGACTACGTCAAGACACCGGTGGCCAACGCCACGATCGACTACCTCGCCAGTCACGCATTCGGCATGGTGACGTTGTGCGATGCCGATGAGATCCCGCCTGCCGCGCCCGCTGCCGACGACGAAGATGAAATGGTCGGTACCTGCGAAGCGATGCAGCAACTCTTCCGCACGATTCGCAAAGTCGCCAACACCGACGCCAGCGTGTTCATCTCGGGTGAATCCGGCACCGGCAAGGAACTCACGGCGCTGGCGATCCACGAACGCTCGCCGCGCCGCAAGGCGCCGTTCGTCGCCATCAACTGCGGCGCGATTCCGCATCATCTGTTGCAGTCCGAACTATTCGGTTACGAACGCGGTGCGTTCACCGGCGCGAACCAGCGCAAGATCGGCCGGGTCGAGGCCGCGGACGGCGGCACCCTGCTGCTCGATGAAATCGGCGACCTGCCGCTGGAAAGCCAGGCAAGCCTGCTGCGCTTTTTGCAGGAAGGCAAGATCGACCGGCTCGGCGGCCGCGAATCGATCCCGGTGGATGTGCGAATCATTTCGGCGACCCACGTGGATCTCGAGATCGCGATGCGCGACGGACGGTTCCGCGCCGACCTGTTCCACCGCCTGTGCGTGCTGCGTGTCGACGAGCCGCCGCTGCGCGCCCGCGGCAAGGACATCGAGATTCTTGCGCATCACATCATGCACAAGTTCAAGACCGACAGCGCGCGCAAAATCCGCGGCTTTACGCCGTCGGCGATCGAGGCTATGTACAACTATGGCTGGCCCGGCAATGTCCGGGAGTTGATCAACCGGGTGCGCCGCGCGATCGTGATGGCGGAAAACAAGCTGATTTCCGCCGAAGACCTCGACCTCGCGCAGTTCACCGAGCAGGAGACCATGAGTCTCTCGCAGGCGCGCGAAGCCGCCGAGAAACGCGCGATCGAAGCAGCGTTGTTGCGGCATCGCCATCGGTTGAACGAGGCGGCGATCGATCTGAATATTTCGCGCGTCACGCTGTACCGGCTAATGGGTCACCACGGGTTGCGGGAGCTGAGTGCCGTTGACGAGAAGGCGTCGTTTGAACCGAGCGTCGCCGACGAGGCTGCCCACGAATAATGCGGCACCGGCTGCCCGGCCAGTGCCGCGCCAGGTGCCACGGTGGAAGCGTCAACCAGTCAACGGGTCAGGCGGGCTCCCGCGTAGCCCCACGTCCGGGCTCCGGCCGACTGACATAGCGGCACCGTGTTGCGCCTCAGGTAGAATCATCCTGGTTACGTTCCCCTTTCCATTCGATGACGACGCTCACCCTGATCGTCGCTCGCGCCAATAACGGCGTGATCGGCCGCGACAACCAGCTGCCCTGGCGACTTCCCGAAGACCTCGCGTTCTTCAAGCGCACCACGATGGGCGCGCCCATCATCATGGGCCGCAAGACGCATGAATCGATCGGCCGGCCGTTGCCGGGACGCCGCAACATTGTCGTGACACGGGATGCCGCACGGCGCTTTCAGGGCTGCGACGCGGCCACCACGCTCGAAGACGCGCTGAAGCTGGCCGCCCAGGATCAGGCACCGGAAGCGTTTCTGATCGGTGGCGCGCAATTGTATGCAGAAGGTTTGCGTCAGGCGGACAAGCTGATCATCACCGAGATCTCCGCCGACTTCGAAGGCGACGCCACGTTCCCCGAGCTCGATGAAAGCGAGTGGGAAGAAGTCGCGCATGAAACGCATCGCGCAGACGCGCCGAATGACTTCGATTACGCGTTCGTGACGTATAAGCGCAAGGGCACTTGAGGGTATTGCAGCGCGCCTGACTGACGATCCGCGCTTCGCGCATTCGTCATTCGCCACCACTCAAGATGTACGCACAAAAAAACGCCACGCAGTTGCTTGCGTGGCGTTTCTATTTGCAGCGCCGTTGTGCAGCCGGCCGGCGCTTGATCGAAGCGCTTACTGCCCCGCGATCGTCATCCGTTCGATCAACACCGAGCCCGTTTCCTTGGTGCCGCGCGTGATCGTATCCGCGCCGATCGCGACGATATGGCGGAACATCTCCTGCAGGGTGCTCGCCACCGTGATTTCCTCGACCGGATACTGGATCTTGCCGTTCTCGACCCAGAAGCCCGACGCGCCACGCGAATAGTCGCCCGTCACGTAATTCACGCCCTGCCCCATCAGTTCGGTCAGCAACAGGCCGGTACCGAGCTTCTTCAGCATTTCTTCGAAGTCGTCCCCCGGGCGCGTCTTCGAACTGCGCAGCGACAGATTGTGCGAGCCGCCGGCGTTACCGGTTGTCTGCATGCCGAGCTTGCGCGCCGAGTAGGTGGACAGGAAATAACCTTCCACCACGCCGTCCTTCACCACCGAACGTTGTTTCGTGCGCACGCCTTCTTCGTCGAACGGCGCGCTGCCCATGGCACGCGCGACGTGCGGATCTTCGACCACCTGAACGTGCGGCGCGAACACCGGCTTGCCGAGGCTATCGACGAGGAACGAGGTCTTACGGTACAGCGCGCCGCCGCTCGTGGCCTGGACGAACGCGCCGAGAATGCCGGCGGCGAGCGGCGCTTCGAACAGCACCGGCACCTTGCGCGTGTCGAGCCCGCGCGCGCCAATGCGCGACAGCGCCCGTTGCGCGGCGTAGCGGCCCACCGCTTCCGGATCCGCGAGGTCGGCCGCGCTGCGGGTCGACGTGTACCAGTCGTCGCGCTGCATGTTGCGCGCGCTGCCGGCGATTGGCGCGCAGGCGATGTAGTGGCGCGAGTACGGATAGCCCGCGAGGAAGCCGCGCGAAGTGGCCAGCACGAATTGCGAATGCTGCGCCGAGACGCTTGCGCCTTCCGAATTCTTGATCTGCGGATCGGTGGCGAACGCGGCGTCTTCCGAGCGGCGGGCAATTTCCACCGCTTCGTCGGCCGTCAGATTCCACGGGTGATACAGATCGAGATCGCGCGGCGCGGTTTCGAGCAGGTCTGCTTCGGCGAGACCCGCGCAGTCGTCTTCCGCGGTGAAGCGGGCGATGTTGTACGCCGCCGCGACCGTGTCCTTCAAAGCCTGCGAAGAAAAATCCGAGGTGCTCGCGTTGCCGCGCTTGTTGCCGATGAACACCGTCACGCCGACCATCTTGTCGCGGTTGTGTTCGATCGTCTCGACTTCGCCGCGCCGCACGGAGACGGACAGGCCGTCGCCTTCGGAGATCTCGGTCGCCGCGTCGGTGCCGCCGAGCGACTTCGCGTGACGAAGGATGTCCGAGGCGATTTCCTTCAGTTCATCCTGGGTATGCGGAAAAAAGCGCTGCTTGACGTCCATGTCTGCTGCCATTGTCGTTGCCGTCCTGTTCGGGGCCGAGCGGCCCTGTGTGTTCGCCCATGCCACGCACGTGCGTGCGCATTTCCAAGTGCATTTGCGTGCGCGTTTGCGTAGTAACGCATCCCGCGATCATAGCAAGGGTTGCGAAGCCGTACCTGGCATTCGCCGCGTCCACTAAAGCCGGCGAGCGCACTTGTGCACAGCAGCACGGCGGGTTCAGCGTGCGCGGCACGCTACAATATCGATATGACACGCAAAACCCGCATTCAACCCATCGAATCCGCCGAGCCGGAAGTCGACGAGAACGGCTACGACCGTCCCAGCAAGTCCCAGCTCAAGCGCGACATGCACGAGCTGCAGGAACTGGGCTCGGCGCTGATCGCCCTGCCGAAAGACGCGCTCAAGCGCATGCCGATGCCCGAAAAGCTCGACGACGCCGTGCGCGAAGCGCGCCGCATCACCGATCACGAAGGCAAGCGCCGCCAGGTACAGTACGTCGGGCGCGTGATGCGCTCGCTGCTGGACGAGGAAACCGCCGCCCTGCGCACCGCGCTCGACACCTATAACGGCGTCAACAAGGCGGAAACGGCCAAACTGCACTGGATCGAGCGCACCCGCGAGAAACTGCTCGCCGACGACGCCGCGCTGACCGAATTCATCCGCCAGCACCCGAACGCCGATCCGCAGCAAGGCCGCACGCTGATCCGCAACGCCCGCAAGGAAGCACAGCAAAGCAAGCCGCCGCGCTACTTCCGCGAGCTGTTCCAGTGGATCAAGAACGCCGACGGCCCGTCCGCCGACGCTGATTCCGATGCAGAAGACGCGCTGGAAGACGACGATGACGACCGCGACGAATAAGCCGGCGCGTAATCTGGTGCGCGAGCATCCGGACGAAATCGTGATCGGCCTCGTGTCGATCAGCGATCGCGCGTCGACAGGCGTCTACGAGGACAAAGGCATTCCGGCGCTGCAGGAATGGCTCGGCGCCGCCCTGACCTCGCCGTTTCAGGTGGTCACCCGCCTAATTCAGGACGATGCGCCCACCATTTCCGCCACGCTAATCGAACTGGTCGACGAAGTGGGTTGCGATCTGGTGCTGACCACCGGTGGCACCGGCCCGTCGCGCCGTGACGTGACGCCGGAAGCGACTTTGGCGGTTGCGACCAAGGAAATGCCGGGTTTCGGCGAGCAGATGCGGCAAATCAGCCTGAATTTCGTGCCGACCGCGATTCTGTCGCGCCAGATGGCAGTGATCCGCGAAACCGCGGATCACGCGGCGCTGATCATCAACCTGCCGGGGCAGCCGAAGTCGATCAAGGAAACGCTGGAAGGTTTGCGTGACGCAGACGCAAGCGGCGCCGTGAAGGTGGCTGGGATTTTCGCCGCGGTGCCTTACTGCATCGATCTGATCGGCGGTCCGTATGTGGAAACGAACCCCGACGTGGTGAAGGCGTTCCGGCCGAAGAACGCGGTGCGCGCGCCCCGGCAGGGTTGAGTTCAAAGCCGCGGCGACCTTATTCCACTACCAGCGCCGCCGAAGCCGCAACAGCGTTACTCCGCCGCCGACGCTTCCGGCGCCGTCGGAATCAGGAAGTGCTCGCGATAGTACTTCAGCTCGTCGATCGATTCATGGATGTCGGCCAGCGCCGTGTGCATGGCGCGTTTCTGGAAGCCCTTGTAGATCGTCGGCTGCCAGCGGCGGCACAATTCCTTCAGCGTGCTGACGTCGAGATTGCGGTAATGGAAGAAGCGTTCCAGATCCGGCATCCAGCGCGCCATGAAGCGGCGGTCCTGGCAGATCGAGTTGCCGCACATCGGCGATTTGCCCGGCGGAACATAAGCGCCAAGAAAATCGCGAATCTGTTCGGTCGCTTCCGCTTCGCTCACCGTCGACGCCTTCACGCGGTCGATCAGCCCCGAGCGGCCATGCGTGTTCTGGTTCCACTGATCCATTTTGGCGAGCGTCTCGTCGCTCTGATGAATCGCCAGCACGGGCCCTTCGACCAACCTGTCGAGCGTCGAATTCGTCACCACCACTGCGATTTCGATGATGCGGTCGGTGTCCGGTTCGAGCCCGGTCATTTCCATGTCCAGCCAGACGAGATTCATGTCGCTGCGCACGAGTGGCGGCTGTTCGGTGGATGAGAGGATGTCAGTCATGAAGGCAATCCTGATGGCCGCGCAGACGGCTTCTCTGGAAGCACGCTTGCCGCGGCGAATGTTCGTATGAGATTGGTTTAAGCCGGGTTTGATCTTATCCCCCCGCCGCCAGGCGGGAAGAAACATATAATTCTCGCATAGATACCACGGAATCCCCGGATGCCTACCCTGTACTTCACTGTTCTGTTCGTCGTCGCCGTCGTGGCGATGGTCGGCACCAAGCTGTGGCTCGCGTCGCGGCAGATCCGCTTCGTCGCCGGCCATCGCGAGCAGGTGCCGAACCAGTTTGCCGGCACCATCGCGCTCACCGCGCACCAGCGCGCCGCCGACTACACCGTCGAACGCACGCGCCTCACCATGATCGAGATCGTCGTCGGCGCGGCCGTGCTGGTCGGGCTGACGCTGCTCGGCGGCGTGCAGGCGCTCGATCTGGCGATCTCCGACTGGCTGGGCCGCGGCTACGCCGGCCAGATCGCGCTGGTCGCGGCGGTGATCGCGATCACCAGCATGATCGATCTGCAGTTCGAGTACTACCGGCAATTCGTGGTCGAGCAACGCTTCGGCTTCAACCGCATGAGCAAGGGCATTTTCTTTCTCGACCGTCTCAAGGGCATCCTGCTCGGCGCCGCGTTCGGCCTGCCGTTGCTGTTCGTCGTGCTGTGGCTGATGAGCCAGGCCGGCAGCCTGTGGTGGCTGTGGACGTGGATCGTCTGGGTTGCGTTCCAGTTGCTCGTGCTGGTGCTGTATCCGTCGTTTATCGCGCCGCTCTTCAACAAGTTCGAGCCGCTCAAGGACGAAGCGCTGAAAAGCCGCATCGAAGCGCTGATGAAGCGCTGCGGTTTCGCCGCCAAGGGTCTGTTCGTGATGGACGGCAGCCGCCGTTCGGGACACGGCAATGCGTATTTCACCGGCTTCGGCGCGGCCAAGCGGATCGTGTTCTTCGACACGCTGCTCGCGCGCCTGTCGGGCAACGAGATCGAAGCGGTGCTCGCGCACGAACTCGGCCATTTCAAGCGCCGTCACGTGATCAAGCGGATGGTCGTCATGTTCGCGATCAGCCTCGTGATGCTCGCCCTGCTCGGCTGGCTGACGCAATGCGTGTGGTTTTATGAAGGCCTGGGCGTGCGGCCGTCGCTGATCGGCGGCAATAGCGGCCTCGCGCTGGTGCTGTTCTTCCTAGCGCTGCCGGTGTTCCTGTTCTTCGTCACGCCGCTCGGCAGCCTCAGCTCACGCAAGCACGAGTTCGAGGCCGACGCCTTCGCCGCGACGCAAACCGATGCGCAAGACCTCGTCAACGCGCTCGTCAAGCTGTATGAGGACAACGCGTCGACCCTGACGCCCGATCCGCTCTACACCGCGTTCTATTACTCGCACCCGCCAGCGTCGCAGCGGATCGACCGCCTGCTGCGGCACGCATGAGCGGCCGCTCCCCGAAAGCGCCGCGCGCGCCGTCCAGCACGCGCGTAGGCGGTCTGGTGATTGCTGCTCATGGCCGGCACTACCTGGTCGCGCCGGAAGACGGCAGTCCGATGCTTCAGTGCTTCCCGCGCGGCAAGCGCAGCGAAGTGGCGGTCGGCGATCGCGTGATTTACGAACCGACTTCGGCGGATCAGGGTGTGATTGTCGAGATCGGCGAGCGGCGCAATCTGCTGTATCGCTCGGATCAGTACAAGTCGAAATTGTTTGCCGCGAATCTCGACCAGTTGCTGATCGTGCTCGCAACCGAGCCGCATTTCAGCGAAGACCTGCTCGGCCGCGCGCTGGTCGCTGCTGAGGCGAATGAGCTGAAGCCGTTGATCGTGCTGAACAAGATCGACGTGACCGGCGCGCTGGAAGGCGCGCGCAAGCGGCTCGAGCCGTACCGCGCGCTCGGCTACACCGTGGTCGAAGTGTCGATCAAGACGCAGCCTGATGGCGCGCGACCCGCTTTGCTCGAGCATCTGCAAGGTCACTCGACGCTGCTGCTCGGCCAGTCGGGCATGGGCAAATCGACGTTGGTGAATCTGCTGATTCCGGATGCCGAAGTCGCGACGCGCGAGATCTCGACCGCGTTGAACAGCGGCCGGCACACCACCACCTTCACGCGGCTCTACCCGTTGCCTGGCGCCGACGGCGGCGCGTTGATCGATTCGCCGGGCTTCCAGGAATTCGGCCTGCATCATCTGACCGAAGGCCGGCTTGAGCGCGCGTTTCCCGAGTTCCGGCCGTTGCTGCCGAACTGCCGCTTCTACAACTGCCATCACTTGCAGGAGCCAGGCTGCGCGATTCTCGAAGCGGTCGCCGATGGCCGCATCCGGCGCGAACGGCATGCCCTGTACGCCCAACTGGTGCACGAAGCCAGTCAGATCGTGCGCTAACGTGCGCCGCTGTCAAACCATGGATTCATGATGAAATTGATGCGCGCGCCGAATCTGATCATCGGTCAGCATTGGATCAATGTGCTGGAGACGGCGGGCATCGCTTGCGAGTTGCACAACCGTTATCTGAACGGCGCGCTCGGTGATATTCCGGCGGATCAGTGCGCGCCGGAGCTGTGGCTTGTGGATGAGCGCGATGAGGTGATGGCGCGGCGGTTGATCGATGCGGCTTCGCATGGACCCGCTGCGGGGTCGCCTTCGTGGCGATGCCGTCAGTGCGGGGAGACGCTCGAAGCGCAGTTCACGGTGTGCTGGCAGTGTGGGACGGCGCGTGATCCGTTGGATGGATGAAGTGGTTGGCCGCGGCTGATAGAGGGTGAAGCGATTGAGATTCAGGTGCGACGCAGTAAAACCGCCGTGCCGTGGACAATAAAAAAGCCGGGTTCATAACCTGGCTTTTTTCTGCGTTGCGTTAGTCGCGCGCTGACTCAAGCGAGCTGCATCAGGCAAGCCACACCGCGATCGTCAGCATCAACAGCAAAATCATCCACAGCACCACCGCACGCCACACGAGACCCACGGCCGATTGCAGCGTGCGCGGCGTGCAGTCGTCGCCGACTTGCATCGGGCCGCCGTCGCCGGTAGTCAGCGCATCGAGGCTCGATGGTTCGGCAAGCGGCCCGCTCAATCGCGCGCCCAACGCACCGCTACCCGCAGCCAGCAACACGCCGTCGTTCGCATCCGGCCACTGACGCGCATGGTTGCGCCATGCATAAATCGCGTCTTCGAAATTGCCGACAATCGCAAAGCCCAGCGACGTGAGCCGCGCCGGCACCCAGTCGATCACGAAGAAAGCACGTTGAGCGAAGCTCGAAAACGCCGCGGTGCGATCGTCGACCGGCCGTGCCCACGTGCGCGCCAGATACTCGGCGATGCGATACAGCACCGCGCCCGCCGGCCCGACCGGAATCAGGAACCAGAAGAACACGCCGAACACATGCCGATGCGAGGCGACCACCGCGTGAATCAGTGTATGACGCACGATTTCGCTGACGGGCATATCCACGGTATCGAGCCCGGTCCATTCATTCAGGATTTCACGCGCACGCGGGACGTCGTCGTTGTTCAACGCGAGGTGAATATCCGTGAAGTAATGGCTGAACTGCCGGAAACCGAGCGTGAAGTACAGCACCGCGACGTTCCACAGGAACGCCAGCGCGAAGTGAATGTGATACAGCACGTAGTAGATAAGCGCGACGGCCAGCGTCCAGGGCACCACCACCACCAGCCAAGCGAGCAGGCCATGCTTGGGCTTGCCGGCATCGAATCCGTGCGCCGCCGACTCCGCATGGTATTGAAGCAATGCCGCCACCGGATTGTTCAGCGACAGCGCGCGGACCTGTTCAATAATCAGAGCCAGCAATACGGAGAAAAAAGTCATGCGATGCGCCGTGCTTTTCGAGTTTTTACGATTGTTTTATAACGATAGCACAGGGTCGGATGCCACTGAGCACGGACGTTGACAAACACCCAACAAGTGCACAACCTGCGGCGATTCAAGCCGCGAGAAAGCGATAGAAGTTGCGCAGCATCGCCGCCGTCGCCCCCCAGATGAAATAGTGGCCGCCCACCTGCCCCTCGCGATCCACAGCTTCCGCCGACGCGGCCCGCGGATAGGGCATGGCGAAAAAGCGGCGCTGGCCACCTTCGTAACGAAACACTCGCTCTTCGTGATGTGCGGGGTTCATCAGGAAAGCGAGCGGCACTTCGAAGACTTCGGCCACTTCGAGCGCATCCGCTTTCAACGTGAAGGGTGGATGCACCAGACCGATCACGGGCGTCACACGAAAACCGGTGCCCGTCAGATAGTCGGGCAACGCACCGAGAATTTCAACGCGTGACGGATCGAGACCGACCTCTTCCTGCGCCTCGCGCAACGCCGTGGCGGTTGCATCTGCGTCGAACGGTTCATGACGGCCGCCGGGAAAGCTCACCTGGCCGGCGTGGTCGT
Organism: Paraburkholderia sediminicola; assembly: GCF_046026675.1. Taxonomy (GTDB): domain Bacteria; phylum Pseudomonadota; class Gammaproteobacteria; order Burkholderiales; family Burkholderiaceae; genus Paraburkholderia; species Paraburkholderia sediminicola_F. The sequence goes on from NZ_JAQQEY010000001.1 coordinate 3,383,971, forward strand.
TCAGATGGTCGGCACGTTGAGTCAGGAGCACGGTGAGGCCGTTGTCGCGCACGACCAGCGGCACCAGCACAGCGGCAACGCGCGGATCGACGTGCTGATCGCGCCACGGTGCTTCGATAATCGGCTCAGGCGTCCAGCTCAGACGCTGCTCGAAGCGCGCACGCAGACCGTCGGGCGTCAGGCGCCCGGCAACCACCGGTGGCAGATCGGCACCCGTCGCTTCGACAGGTAGAGTTTCAGGCTCAAAGGCGGGGCGGATCAACGGGTCTCTCGGAATGAGCGGTTAGGGGACATTCCGCTATTTTGACCTGGCAAACAAAAAAGCACCCGCGAGGGGTGCTTTTTCTTACAGCTTTTACGCTTCCGGAGCAGCGCGGTCTTTCTTCGCGACCAGCTTTTCCTTGATCCGAGCCGACTTGCCCGAACGGTCGCGCAGGTAGTACAGCTTCGCACGACGCACATCGCCACGACGCTTCACGACGATGCTTGCCAGCAGCGGCGAGTACGTCTGGAACGTACGCTCGACGCCTTCGCCCGACGAAATCTTGCGGACGATGAACGACGAATTCAGACCACGGTTACGCTTGGCGATCACGACGCCTTCGTAAGCCTGAACACGCTTACGCGTACCTTCAACCACGTTCACGCTGACGATCACCGTATCGCCGGGGGCGAATTCGGGGATGGTCTTCTCGCCGAGGGCGCGGCCGATTTCTTCCTGCTCGAGTATTGCAATCAGATTCATCACTGACTCCTATGTCCATCTTGTCGGCGTTCGTACCTGCCGCGCGCTGGTTTTACCTGTTGCGCTTGGCTACGGCCCCGATAGAGGATGGGTTCACATCTGGCGCCGTACACGCATGTGCGGCACCGCCTATGTCCGCTCGAAAGCCCAAGGCTTCACGCCTTCGACACTTCCTTCGCGAGACTCGTCAGCCATGCCTCGTCGGCACGGCTCAACATTTTGTTCTTTCTGGCCTTCACAATCAGATCGGGCCGCTTGTTCAACGTGTTGCGCAAGGCTTCACGCCGACGCCACGCTTCGATTTCCGCATGATGGCCACCAAGCAGCACATCGGGCACACGCACGCCGTCGTATTCCTCCGGACGCGTGTAATGCGGACAATCCAGCAGCACATCGACGAAACTGTCCTGCACCGCCGATTGCGAGTCGTTCAGCACGCCGGGCAACTGACGCACCACGGCATCCATCAACGCCATCGCCGGCAATTCGCCGCCGGACAGCACGAAGTCGCCGAGACTGACCTCTTCGTCGACGACACGGTCGAGCAAACGCTGATCGATCGCTTCATAACGCCCGCACAACAGGATCAGACCGGGCTCGGCCGCGAACTGCATGACACGATCGTGATTCAGCGTGGCGCCTTGCGGCGACATCATCACGACGCGCGACGCGCCGATGCCCTGCTCCGCCTGCGCAGCTTTCGCCGCGCCGATCGCGTCTTCCAGGGGCTTGGCCAGCATGACCATGCCGGGGCCGCCGCCGTAGGGGCGATCGTCGATTGTGCGGTAGTTGTCCGTAGTGAAATCGCGTGGATTCCACGTGCGCAACCCGTAGCGCTCCTGCTTCGCCGCACGGCTGGTGATACCCCAGTCGGTCAGCGCACGAAACATGTCAGGAAAGAGCGTCACGACATCGAACTGCATCGCTCTCTCCAGTCAGCGAGTTATTTAGTAATCGGCTTCCCAGTCGACGATGATCTGCTTCGCCGCCTGATCCACCGTTTTGACAAAGACGCCGACGAACGGGATCAAACGCTCGCCGGTGACCGGCTTACCGCTTTTGTCGGTATCCGGATATTCGATGCGCAACACCGAGTGCGCACCGTTGTCGATCATGTCTGCAACCTTGCCGAGGTGGACCCCGGCAAGGTTCACCACATCCAGGCCGAGCAGGTCGACCCAGTAGAATTCGTCGGCCCCGAGGGCCGGAAATTCGCTGCGGCTGATATAGACGCGCGTGCCGCGCAGTGCCAGTGCCGCATCGCGGTCAGCTACGCCGCCAAGATGGGCAACGATACTGTCGCTATGCGTTTTTGCCTGTAATGACGGCGTCGACTTGCGCTCGTGGCCTTTCAGCAACCACCAGCGCTTCGCGCTTAGCAATGCGTCTCCGCCGTGCCCGGCATCCGCATGCGCGGCTACCTTGACCCAGCCTTTGAGGCCGTAAGCGTCAACGATTGCACCGACCTCGACCGCATCGGCCGGCCAGCTTTCCACCGTTTCCGCTCGCATTTCTGCTGTGCCGGAAGCGGCGTTTGCAACTTTGGCTTTCGCCTGCCCCTCGGCCGCTTCGACCGGCTTGCGGACGAATGCACCGAACGGCGCCTGACCAGACGTCTTCGCGCGCGGGGCTGCCGCTTTTGTCTTTACGCGACCTGAATTGCCGGAATCACGTTCAGACATAAGAGCACCTCGCTGCCAACTTCGACGTCTGCTTCAGCAAAACTCGCGCATCGGACTGCTCACGCAAGCTGCGCGAGCCGCCGGCCGCACCGACGACGATACGCACGCTAGCTACCATTAAGCAGCCGGCTGCGCCTTTTGCGCTTCTTTCACGAGACGCTGGACGGTCGGCGACAGTTGTGCGCCAACACCTTGCCAGTACGTCAGGCGGTCTTGAGCGATACGCAGCGACTCACCCTTCGTAGCGACCGGGTTGTAGAAGCCAACGCGTTCGATGAAGCGGCCGTCACGACGGTTACGCGAATCGGTTGCGACGATGTTGTAGAACGGGCGCTTCTTGGAGCCGCCACGAGCCAAGCGGATGATGACCATACTAGAATCCTTGAAAACCGGGGTTCGGAACGACTGAAACACGCGATTATAGCGGGAAACCGACGCCATAACAAACACTTACCCGGATAAACTGCACGACGGGGTTGTGTCGGCCATACAGGCCAAGGCCCCGAAACACGCCGAAACGCCCGAATTACCTGACGGAACGCCCGTGAAACTCCTGCTGCCGCCTGCGTTTTTTTTCGCTTCATGCGCCGTCTTTCGGCGAGTTGCCGGCTTTTCGCTGAATACAGCCCTTTTGCGCGCCGCCTGCGTTCAGGCCCTGCGAGCGGGCGCGGCGTTGTTGTTTGCCGCCACGGCCCTGCCGGTGCTGGCCGCGCTGCCGGTCGAGCGCATCAAACTGCCGCCCGGCTTCCACATCGAGGTCCTCTCGGACGCCGTACCGAGTGCACGGGCGATGGCGCTCTCGCCGAAGAACATTCTTTATATAGGCAGCCTCGACGGCCACGTCTATGCGCTCGAATTGCAGAATGGGCGCGTGACAGGCCGCCACGTGATCGCCTCCGGCCTGGAAACGCCGGCGGGCGTGGCGTGGCGGGATGGCACGCTGTACGTCTCCGCGGTGTCGAAAATTCTACGCTTCGACGCGATCGACGCCCATCTGAATAACCCGCTCAAACCGGTCGTGGTCACCGACTCACTGCCGACAGAGACCCATCATGGCTGGAAATTCATCGCTTTCGGCCCGGATGGCAAGCTGTACGTGCCGCAAGGCGCGCCCTGCAACGTCTGCCTGAAAGATCGCAACCGCTTTGGGATGATCGGCCGCATGGACCCGGACGGCAGCCATTATGAAGTCGTGGCGCGCGGCGTTCGCAACTCCGTCGGCTTCGCGTGGCATCCGGCGACGCATGAGTTGTGGTTCACCGACAACGGCCGCGACCTGATGGGCGACGACGTACCGGATGACAAACTCAACCGCGCGCCGCGTGCTGGCATGGACTTCGGCTTTCCGTACTGCCATGGCGGCGACACGCCCGACCCCGAATTCGGCAAAGATCATCCATGCAGCGCCTTCACACCGCCGGTTGTCAAACTCGGCGCACATGTCGCCGCGATCGGCATGCGCTTTTACAGCGGTTCGATGTTTCCGGCCGCTTATCGCGACAATATTTTTATCGCTGAACACGGCTCGTGGAATCGCAGCAAAAAGGTCGGCTACCGCGTTGCGCGGGTGATCACCAACCCGGACGGCAGCAACGCACACCAGGAGGTCTTTGCCGAAGGCTGGCTCCAGCCTGGCGAAGCGGTATGGGGCCGCCCCGCCGACGTGCAACCGCTGCCCGACGGCTCGCTCCTCATCAGCGACGACTACGCCGGCGCGGTCTATCGCGTGACCTACTCCTCGCCTTAGCCGTAAGCGCGCCGCGGGCGTAGAATGCGCGTCGGTCCGTGCCCTACCGACGCCCTGTTCCTTTCGACTGCCTGTCACTCTGCCCTCGCCTACATGTCCACCCTTGCTTCGACTTCCTCGTATTTCAGATCCAAGACGATTACCGCCGCGCTGGCCTTCTTCTTCGGCAGCATCGGGGCCCACCGCTTCTATCTGTATGGCATGCGCGACATCTACGGCTGGGCGCATCTGCTCGGCACGCTGATCGGGATCCCGGGCGCCATGCTGGTGGTGGCGAGCGAACGGGCCTCGATGCTCGGTTGGGTGCTCGCATTTTTCGGCGCCGTTTCGCTGCTCTCCGCCTTTCTGGCCGCAATTGTCTACGGCCTGCGTCCGGATGAAAAATGGGACGCGCAGTTCAACGCACAAACCCAGCGCAAAAGCCGCTCTGGCTGGACCGTCATTTTCATCGTGATCTTTTCGCTGCTGATCGGCGCATTCCTGCTGATGACGGGCCTCGCGATCTCGTTCCAGACTTACTTCGAAGGTCAGGTGCAGGCCGCCAAAGCGCTGTCGCAGTAACTCACTGCGCGCCGCGCTAAAAAAGATCCAACTGCGGATCGTCGCGCCGCGGCGGTTCAGCGCGCACCGGCTCAACCCGGCGAAAATGCGACATATCCAGAATGCCGCGATCGCGCCGGTTTAACCCGAGCCGGCGCACGGCCTTGTGGAAGCGCTGCTTCAGCAGGTCCGCCCACAAGCCTTCTCCCTTCATTCGAGTGGCGAAGTTCGAGTCGTAGTCCTTCCCGCCCCGCATATCGCGCACGCGACTCATCACCCGGTCAGCCCGTTCGGGAAAATGCGCCGCGAGCCAATCCTTGAATAGCGGCGCAACCTCCCACGGCAAACGCAGCACGATGTAGCTCGCATTGCTTGCGCCTGCCTCCGCACAAGCTTCCAGAACGCGCTCCATGTCCGGCTCGGTGACGAACGGAATCACCGGCGCGATGCTGACGCCAACAGGAATGCCCGCCTCGCTCAACGTACGGATCGTGCGTAATCGACGCGACGGCGTGGCCGCACGCGGCTCAAGCGTGCGCGCGATATCCACGTCCAGAGTGGTGATGGTGATAGCCGCCATGAACTGCCCGCGCGCCGCCATGGGTGCGAGCAGATCGATATCCCGCTCGATCAGCGACGATTTGGTGATCGCCGCGAACGGATGGCCGCGCTCGCTGAGCACTTCGACCACCCGCCGCGTGAGGCGCAAATCGCGCTCGACAGGTTGCCAGGCGTCGGTATTGACGCCGAGCGCGATCGGCTCTGGAACATAGGACTTTTTCGACAACTCGCGCTCGAGCAACTCCGGCGCATTGATCTTCGCATAGATGCGGCTTTCGAAGTCGAGCCCCGGCGACAGCCCTAGATAACTATGAGTGGGCCGCGCGAAGCAGTAGATGCAGCCATGTTCGCAGCCCCGATACGGGTTCAGCGACACGCTGAACGGAATATCCGGCGACGCGTTGCGCGTGAGAATGGTCTTGGCCCGCTCTTCGAAAACCTGCGTGCGTAAGACCTTGGGCTCGCCGTCTTCCTCCGGCGACGAAAGCCAGCCGTCGTCCACCACTTCACGCTGGTCGACTTCGTAACGGCCTTGCAGGTTCGTCACCGCGCCGCGCCCCTTGCGAGGCGTGGGCGGAGCAATCGGAAATTCGTTGGCGGAGTGAGTGTCGGAATCGGTCACGGCTGGAGCACGCAAAAGGCAAAACGGCGCAAAACACCTGTATAAATATACAGTGTTTACGCCGTTTGTCGAGTCCAGCTATGCAGCTCCCGCGCGAGTTAATCGCCGACCGCAATCGTCAGCGTTTCCTTGATCTCTTCCATCACCACGTAGCTCTTCGACTGCACCGCGCCGGGCAGTTGCAGCAGGATATCGCCCAGCAGCTTCCGGTAGTCGGCCATTTCACCGATGCGCGCCTTGATCAGATAGTCGAAGTCGCCCGAGACGAGGTGGCACTCCAGCACCTCGGGGATCTTCTGCACCTCGCGGCGGAACTGATCGAACATGTTGCCGCTCTTGTGATCGAGCGTGATCTCGACAAATACCAGCAGCGCCGCGCCCAGCTCAGCCGGGTTCACACGCGCGTGGTAACCGGTGATCACGCCGTCGCGCTCCATCCGCTTGACGCGCTCGATGCAAGGCGTGACCGACAGTCCGACCTGTTCGGCGAGGTCTTTCATCGCCATCCGGCCGTCCTGCTGCAGGAGCCGCAGGATCTTGTGATCGAGTTTGTCGAGGGCCCGGATTGGTTGGCGCTGTGTACGCATGGTGTTTTTGCTGAAAATCTTGAAAATACAATAACAAAACCTACCTGACTGTTAATAGTATAGCGGTTATCACTGGGCGATCCGCGTTACACCTCGTTAATCGAACGAATTCAAACGAATCGACGAGCGCGCCGCCCTCAGACCTCTTATTGAACATCCTGGAGCAGCTATGCGAGTCGTCGTTTTGGGCAGTGGCGTTGTCGGAGTGACGAGTGCTTATTACCTCGCGCGCGCCGGTCATGAAGTGACCGTCATCGACCGCGAGGCCGGCCCGGCGCTCGAAACCAGCTTTGCCAATGCCGGCCAGATCTCGCCGGGCTACGCGTCGCCCTGGGCCGCGCCGGGCGTGCCGCTGAAGGCCGTCAAGTGGATGTTCCAGAAACATGCGCCGCTGGCGATCCGCCTCGACGGCACGCAATTCCAGTTGCAATGGATGTGGCAGATGCTGCAGAACTGCACGTCGTCGCGTTATGCGGTGAACAAGGGCCGCATGGTCCGCCTCGCTGAATACAGCCGCGATTGTTTGCAAGCGCTGCGCGCCGAAACCGGCATTCAGTACGAAGGCCGCACCGGCGGCACGCTGCAGGTGTTCCGCACGCAACAGCAGTTCGACGGCGCCGCGAAAGACATCGCCGTGCTGCGGGAAGCCAACGTGCCGTATGAACTGCTGTCGCCGGCCGAACTCGCACAAGCCGAACCGGCGCTCGCCGCGGTTTCGCACAAGCTGACGGGCGGCCTGCGCCTGCCGGGCGACGAAACCGGCGACTGCCAGATGTTCACCACGCGCCTCGCCGCGATGGCCGAGCAACTGGGCGTCAAGTTCCGCTACAACACGCCGATCGACGCCCTCGCCATGGCGGGCGACCGCATCGCCGGCGTGCAATGCGGCGATGAACTGGTCCGCGCTGACTCGTTTGTCGTGGCGCTCGGTTCGTACTCGACGAAATTCCTGTCCGGCCTCGTGAAGATTCCGGTGTACCCGCTCAAGGGTTATTCGATCACCGCGCCGATCGTCAACGAAGCATCCGCGCCGATTTCAACCGTGCTCGACGAAACCTACAAAATCGCGATCACACGCTTCGACGACCGGATTCGTGTCGGCGGCATGGCGGAGATCGTCGGCTTCGACAAGTCGTTGCGCCAGGCGCGCCGTGAAACGCTGGAACTGTGCGTGAACGATCTGTTCCCGGGCGGCGGCGATACGTCGAAGGCCACCTTCTGGACCGGCCTGCGCCCGATGACGCCGGACGGCACGCCGATCGTCGGCCGCACCCCCGTGCCGAACCTGTTCCTGAACACGGGTCACGGCACGCTGGGCTGGACGATGTCGTGCGGCTCGGGTCAACTGCTGGCCGACGTGATGTCGAGCAAGCAGCCGGCGATCAAGGCAGACGATCTGTCGGTGCATCGCTATCTCGGCGAGACCGGCGGTGCGCATCGTCCGGCTTATGCTTAAGGGTTAATGTTTTAACGCTTCGCGAGCGGTTACGCCGGTTCGTCATCGTAGACAGACCGGCCTGACAAAGACAAACGGCGCCCCACAGGGCGCCGTTTGTCTTTTTAAGCTCTCTTTAAGCGCGAGCCTTCGCTACCTGGCTCGACAGAAATGCAACATCAGAACTGATCGTCCGACAACGCCAGCACACTCTCTCCACCCTTCGCGCTGACGATCGAGGCTTCCAACGCCGAAGCCAACGGCAGCACATGCTCAGCATAAAACTGCGCGGTTGCGATCTTCGCGCCATAGAACGACGGATTTTCAGCACGCTTGTCAGCCGCCACGAGCAACGCACGCGCCATCTGCCAGCCGCCCAGGACAACGCCCGCCAGCTTCAGATACGGCACACTGCCCGCGAACACCGCGTTAGGATCGCTCTTCGTGTTAGCGACAACGAAATCGACCGCCGCGCTCAGCGAGCGATGGCCCTGCGTCAGGTACTTCTTCATCGATTCGAACGCAGCGCCTTGTTGCGCGCCGAGTGCTTCGATCGTTTCAGCCACGCCGGCCAGCAGCGCCTTCGCCACCTTGCCACCGTCACGAACGGTCTTGCGGCCGATCAGATCGTTTGCCTGAATCGCGGTCGTCCCTTCGTAGATCGGCAGAATGCGCGCGTCGCGGTAGTACTGCGCGGCGCCAGTTTCTTCGATGAAGCCCATGCCGCCATGCACCTGCACGCCGAGGCTCGTCACGTCGATCGACAACTCCGTGCTCCAGCCCTTCACGATCGGCACAAGGTATTCGTAGATCGCCTGATGTTCGGCACGTTTTGCTTCGTCAGGATGACGATGCGCGATATCGCAGTGAGCCGCGGCGACATACGCCAACGCGCGCGACGCTTCGGTGAGACCACGCATCGTGGCGAGCATGCGGCGCACGTCCGGGTGCTGAATGATCGCCACCGATTGTTTCGCAGAGCCATCCACCGGCCGGCTTTGCACGCGATCCTTTGCATACGCCACAGCTTGCTGATACGCACGATCGGACACGGCAACACCTTGCATGCCCACCGCGAAACGCGCCGCGTTCATCATGATGAACATGTACTCGAGGCCGCGATTTTCTTCGCCGATCAGATGCCCGATCGCGCCGCCGTGATCGCCGAATTGCAGCACCGCAGTCGGGCTCGCCTTGATGCCGAGCTTGTGCTCGATCGACACGCAATGCACGTCATTACGCTCACCGAGCGAACCGTCTTCGTTGATGAGAAACTTCGGCACGATGAAAAGCGAGATGCCCTTCACGCCTTCCGGTGCATTCGGCGTGCGCGCCAGCACGAGATGGGCGATGTTCTTCGCCATGTCGTGCTCGCCCCACGTGATGAAAATCTTGGTGCCGAACAGCTTGAACGACCCATCACCCTGTGGTTCGGCGCGCGTGCGCACCAGCGCGAGATCGGAGCCGGCTTGCGGCTCGGTCAGGTTCATCGTGCCGGTCCACTCGCCGGAAATCAGCTTGGGCACGTAGGTTTGCTTCTGCTCTTCGCTGCCCGCTGTGAGCAGTGCCTCGATGGCGCCATCCGTGAGGAGCGGGCACAGCGCGAACGACAGGTTCGACGCGTTCAGCATCTCGATACAGGCCGTGGCGATCAGCTTGGGCAGACCCTGGCCTTCGTAGTCGACCGGATGTTGCACGCCTTGCCAGCCGCCTTCGCCGAACTGGCGGAATGCGTCCTTGAAACCGGGCGTTGCGGTAACCACGCCGTCTTTCCAGCTGCTCGGATTGCGATCGCCTTCCACGTTCAGCGGTGCCAGCACTTCGCCGCACAGTTTCGCCGATTCGTCGAGCACGGCTTGCGCCGTGTCGAGGTTGGCATCTTCGAAGCCCGGCAGCGTCGCGATATCTTCGAGACCGGCCAGCTCTTTCATCACGAACAGCATGTCCTTGATGGGCGCCGTATAGCTCATTTCAGTTCTCCTCCTGCTTTTGATATAAAAAGGGCGCTGGACTTGATCAGTCCCGCGCCCTTTGTTTGCTGCCAGACGCCTTTTACAACACGGCGCTGCGGCTGTTAGCCGAGCTCGCTAACCAGTTCCGGCACGAGCGTGAACAGATCGCCCACCAGACCGTAATCGGCAACGCTGAAAATCGGCGCTTCCGCATCCTTGTTGATCGCCACGATGACCTTCGAGTCTTTCATACCGGCTAGGTGCTGGATCGCGCCCGAGATGCCGACCGCGATGTAAAGTTGCGGCGCGACGATCTTGCCGGTCTGGCCGACCTGATAGTCGTTCGGCACGAAGCCCGCATCCACTGCCGCGCGCGATGCGCCCAGCGCTGCGTTCAGCTTGTCCGCCAGCGGTTCCAGAACCTTCGTGTAGTTCTCGCCGTTGCCGAGACCCCGGCCACCCGAGACGATGATCTTCGCCGAGGTCAGTTCCGGGCGGTCCAGTTTCGTCACTTCACGGCTCACGAACTGCGAGAGGCCCGTGTCGGCTGCCGCTTCGATCTTCTCGACCGTTGCGCTGCCGCCTTCTGCTGCCACCGGGTCGAAGCCGGTCGTGCGGACCGTGATGACCTTGATCGGGTCTTGGGACTGAACCGTCGCGATTGCGTTACCCGCGTAGATCGGACGTTCGAACGTGTCGGCCGAATCCACTGCGGTAATGTCGCTGATCTGCGCGACGTCCAGCTTCGCGGCGATACGCGGCGCGATGTTCTTGCCGTAGGCGGTCGCCGGCGTGAGGATGTGCGTGTAGTCCTTCGCGATGTTCATCACGGTTGCCTGGACGTTTTCCGCCAGGCCCGCTTCGAGTTGCGCCGCGTCGGCCAGCAGCACCTTCGAAACGCCTGCAATCTTCGCTGCCGCTTCTGCCGCAGCCTGTGCGTTGTGACCTGCCACCAGCACGTGGATATCGCCACCAATCTTCTGCGCGGCTGCAATCGTGTTCAGCGTCGCGGCCTTGATCGACGCGCTGTCGTGTTCTGCAATTACCAGATTCGTCATTTCGTCCGTCTCCTCACAGCACCTTGGCTTCGGTCTTCAGCTTCTCGACCAGCGTCTTCACATCCGGCACCTTCACACCGGCGGAGCGTTTCGGCGGCTCAACGACTTTCAGCGTCTTCAGGCGCGGCGTCACATCAACGCCGAGGTCTTCCGGCTTGACGACTTCCAGCGGCTTCTTCTTCGCCTTCATGATGTTCGGCAGCGTCACGTAGCGCGGCTCGTTCAGGCGCAGGTCGGTGGTGATCACAGCCGGCAGGCTCAGCGACAGCGTTTCCGCGCCGCCGTCGACTTCGCGCGACACCGTAGCCTTGCCGTCAGCGACGACAACCTTCGACGCGAAAGTAGCTTGCGGCAGGTTCGCCAGCGCAGCCAGCATCTGGCCGGTCTGGTTCGAATCGTCGTCGATGGCCTGCTTGCCGAGGATGACGAGCCCAGGCTGTTCCCTGTCGACCAGCGCCTTGAGCAGCTTGGCGACCGCCAGCGGCTGCAGTTCTTCGCCCGACTCGATCAGGATCGCGCGGTCCGCGCCAATTGCCAGCGCTGTGCGCAGCGTTTCCTGCGCTTGCGTCACACCGGCCGACACAGCGATCACTTCGGTCGCCACGCCCGCTTCGCGTAGACGCACGGCTTCTTCAACCGCGATTTCGTCGAACGGATTCATCGACATCTTCACGTTCGCGATGTCGACGCCCGTGCCGTCCGATTTGACCCGGACTTTCACGTTGTAGTCGACCACTCTCTTGACTGGCACCAGGATTTTCATGCACACGCTCCAAAGTTACGAATACGTCAACCCAACGGACATTATAACGACTGCCCTCATGGCAGCCTGATCGCGGGCGCTCTAGCAGAAGGATATCGCTCCTCAGCGGCGTGACGGCAATAACGAACGATCGTTCTATTTTAATCTCGAAAAAACCCGGGAGACAACCCCGGGTTAAGACTTACGACTCTAATTTTGCATTGCCGTCGTGTCTTGTCAGGCGAAACGGCCGAAAAACGGCCGTCAAATCACCAGGCGGTAATCACCGCCCCACCAAACTTGCTTTCGACAAACTGCTTCACTTCCGGCGAATGATACGCCGCGACCAGCTTCGCAACCCACGGTTTGCTCTTGTCCGCTTCGCGGATTGCGATGATGTTCACGTACGGACCCTTCGGGTCTTCGATCGCGATGGCGTCCTGCCTGGGCTTCAAACCCGCTTCCATCGCGAAGTTCGTATTGATCGCGGCGGCGTCCACGTCGTTCAGCGAGCGCGGAATCTGCGCGGCGTCGAGTTCGACGATCTTCAGCTTCTTCGGGTTGTCGACGATATCGAGCGGCGTTGCCTTAAGACCCGCGTCCGCGCGCAGCTTCAGCAGACCCTGCTTCTGCAGCAACAGGAGTGCCCGGCCGCCATTGGTCGGATCGTTCGGCACCGCGATCTTCGCGCCCGGCTGCAATTCAGCCAGGGTCTTCACCTTCTTCGAATAAATGCCCATGGGATACGTGACCGTATCGGCGATGCGGATCAGCTTGTAGCCGCGGTCCTTCACCTGGGCCTGCAAGTACGGATCATGCTGGTAGCTGTTCGCGTCCAGATCGCCGCCGGCGAGTGCCGCGTTCGGCTGCACGTAGTCGGAGAACTCGACGATCTTGATGTTCAGACCGTTCTTCGCCGCGACCGTCTTCACGACCTCCATGATCTGCGCGTGCGGGCCGCCGGTGACGCCAACCTTGATCGTGTCTTCAGCGTGAGCCACGGTGGCGGCAGCGAACAGCGACGCGGCGCCGAGTGTGGCGGCCAGCTTGAGAATGAAACGACGTTGCATGATGGACCTTTTCCGAATCTATCGATTCTGTTGTTTACTTATGGCTCAAACGACGCACGAGCCAATCCCCGAACGACTGCACCAGTTGCACGAAGACGATCAAAATCACCACGACCGTCACCATCACTTCCGGCAGAAAACGCTGATACCCGTAACGAATGCCCAGATCGCCAAGCCCGCCGCCGCCGATCGCACCGGCCATCGCCGAATAGCCGACCAGCGAGACAAACGTGATCGTCAAACCGGCGACCACGCCCGGCAGCGACTCCGGCAACAGCACCTTGAAGACGATCTGACTGGTGGTCGCGCCCATCGCCTGCGCCGCTTCGATCAGGCCGCGGTCGACTTCGCGCAGCGCGGTTTCGACCAGACGCGCAATGAACGGCGCCGCGGCGATCGTCAGCGGCACTACGGCCGCAGCCGTACCGATCGACGAACCCACCACGAGACGCGTGAACGGAATCACAGCGACCAGCAAGATGATGAACGGCGTGGAACGCACCGCGTTGACGATCACACCCATCACACGATTCACGGCAATGTTCTGCAGCACGCCCTGACGGTCCGTCAGATACAGCAGCACGCCGAGCGGCAGACCGACCGCTGCGCCGACCAGTCCGGAGATGCCCACCATCACGAGTGTTTCCCAGAACGACTGGACGAACATATCGAACATTTCACTCAACATACGACAGCTCCTCGACCACCACACCTTGTTCGCGCAGATAGGTCAGCGCCTGTGCGACCTTCGTCGGTTCGCCACCCGCGAGCACCGCGAGTGAGCCGAACGCCTGCCCCTGAATCTCGTCGATCTGGCCATGCAGGATGTTGAAGTCGAGTTCGTAGCGGCGAATCGTTTCCGACAGGATCGGCTGATCGACACCCGAACCAGTGAACGCCAGGCGCAACAAGTGGCCGCTGCCGGTCTTCAGGCGTTCGGCCACGCGCGCCTTCATCGCGGGCGGCAGTTCCTGCGCGATCACGTCGCCGATCAGCGCGCGCGTCACTTCATGATGCGGTTGCAGGAACACGTCGATGACCTTGCCCTCTTCGACCACGCGGCCGGCGTCCAGCACCGCGACGCGGTCGCAGACCTGCTTGATCACGTCCATCTGGTGCGTGATCAGCACGATCGTCAGGTTGAGTTCGCGATTGATACGCTTGAGCAGATCAAGGATCGAGCGCGTGGTTTCGGGATCGAGCGCGGAAGTCGCTTCGTCGGAGAGCAGCACCTTCGGCTTGCTCGCCAACGCACGCGCGATGCCCACACGCTGCTTCTGCCCGCCGCTGATCTGCGCCGGATAACGATCCTTCTGCGCCGACAGGCCGACCAGTTCGAGCAGCGGCAGCACGTTCGCCTCGATCTCATCGCGCTTCATGCCGGCGAGTTCGAGCGGCAACGCCACGTTCTCGTACACCGTGCGCGACGACAGCAGGTTGAAGTGCTGGAAGATCATGCCGATTTCGCGACGCGCCTCGCGCAACTGCGCGGCGGGCAGCGTCGTCAGATCACGGCCGTTGACGACGATATTGCCTTCGCTCGGGCGCGTCAGCAGATTGATGGTGCGTACGAGCGTACTCTTGCCCGCTCCGCTGCGGCCGATGATGCCGAACACCTCACCCGCCGGAATCGACAGATTGACGTTGTGCAGCGCTTCGACCCAGCCCCGGGGTCCGGCGAACCGCTGAGAGATATTGCGTATTTCGATCATGGAAAAACGAAACGGCGGAGTTTGCCAACGAGCGTTGTGCGCTCCCGACAAGCGGCCGCCGTTGCTTTTATTGGGATTTGAGGCCGCAATTCTACCGCAGCGCCGTCATTCCCTTTAATAATCAATTTCGATCTTTTCATAACCACAGAGCATTAGAGGCATGCCTGGCACCAGATGCTCGCGCGTGGGCGCCCGCTGCGACTATGATCGGGCGAATCGAAATCAGGACACGTCCAGGATAAACGGCAGCCATGGAAACAACCCGATCCGGCAATGTGCGTCCCCCTGCGGGCGCACCGAAAGGCGGTGCCGCGCTGCGCTCGACGATCACAACGAGCGACGGCATGGAACTGCCGCTGTATCGCTGGCCCGCCACGACACCGCTGCGCGGCACGGTCGCGCTGGTGCACGGCCTCGCGGAGCACGCCGGGCGTTACGCGGCACTGGCGGATCGGCTGAACTCGGCCGGCATCGAACTCGTCGCTATCGATTTGCGCGGACATGGGCATGCGCCGGGCAAACGCGTGTGGGTCAACCGGTTCGACGACTATCTGCTCGACGCCCAGGCCTTGCTCGATGAAGCGGCAACCAGTTGTGCACCGCTGTTCCTGATGGGTCACAGCATGGGCGGCGCAGTTGCTGCGCTTTACGCGATCGAGAGGCTTGAAGCAAGCGGGCGTCGGCTGAGCGGTCTGATCCTGTCGAGCCCCGCGCTCGCGCCAGGCCGCGATGTACCGCGCTGGATGCTCAAGGTGAGCCAGGTGATCAGCCGCATCTGGCCGACCTTCCCGGCGATGAAAATCGACGCGGCTTTGTTGTCGCGCCTTCAGCCCGTGGTGAACGCCAATCGCAATGATCCGCTGGTTCATCACGGCGCGATTCCCGCGCGTACAGGTGCGGAGCTGTTGCTGGCGATGGCGCGCATCGAACGCGGCCGTGCGGGCCTGCGCGTACCGCTACTGGTGTATCACGGCACCGCCGACAAACTCACCGAGCCCGAAGGCAGCCGCGATTTCGGCGCGCACGCAGGATCCCCCGACAAGACGCTGACGATGCACGAAGACAGCTATCACGAAACGATGAACGATCTCGACCGGGATCGGGTGATCGGCGCGCTGATCGACTGGATCGAGAAACGGCTGCCCAAAGCCTGAGCGCCGCACAGACAGCAGAAGTTCGGGCTTAAGCACGCACGAGGAGTACTAAATCTGGCCCGCAGCCAGCAACGGCCCGGCTAACTCTTCCAGTCGGGTTGTCGTTTGTCGATGAAGGCCTGCACGCCTTCGAGCGCGGAGTCGTCCATCATGTTGCAGGCCATGGTCTGGCCGGCTAACTGGTACGCCGCTTCGATCCCCATTTCGAGCTGGCGATAAAACAGGCCCTTGCCGGCGCTCACCGCTTCGACGGGTTTCGCGCAGATGCTTTTCGCGAGCCGCGCGACCTCGGCATCGAGCGCGTCCGCCGGCGCAATGCGATTCACGAGTCCCTGCTGCTTCGCCTGGAGAGCGTCGATGAAATCGCCGGTGAGCAGCATTTCGAGCGCCGCCTTGCGCGAGAGATTGCGCGACAGCGGCACCGAAGGCGTCGCGCAGAAAAGACCCAGGTTGACACCCGAGACGGCAAAGCACGCGGTATCGGCAGCGACTGCCAGATCGCACATCGCGACCAGTTGACAGCCGGCCGCCGTGGCGATGCCGTGCACGCGCGCGATCACCGGTTGCGGCAAGCGCTGGATCGTCAACATCAGTTTCGTGCAGCGCGCGAACAACGCCTGGTAGTAAGCGAGCGACGGCGCCGCGCGCATTTCCTTCAGATCGTGTCCCGCGCAGAACGCGCGGCCCGCGCCGGCGATCACCACCACCCGCGCGTTGGACTCCGCCAGCGCCGTCAGCGCCGACTGCAACGCGTCGAGCAGAGCCTCGGAGAGCGCATTGAAGGCATCGGGCCGGTTCATCGTCAAACGGACGACGCCCGGCACGCCGTAGGCGTCGTGTTCGATTTCGACCAGCGACGCACCGCGCACCTCGGCATTCATGGCTCGCTCCTCGTTGAATTCGTGCATTTCGCGACGTTCGGGCAGCTTTGGTCGCGTGACAACTCAGATCCCGGCCAGCGAGCGCACATGCGCCACCACGCTGCGCCCCAACGCCGACAGGTTGTACCCGCCCTCGAGACAACTGACGATCCGTCCCTGCGCATAGCGCTTCGCGATCTCGCGCATCTGATCGGTTATCCATGCGTAGTCGTCTTCGACGAGACCCATGTTGCCGAGATCGTCCTCGCGATGGGCATCGAAGCCAGCCGAGATGAAGATCATCTCCGGCTTGAATTCATGCAGGCGCGGCAGCCACATCATGTCGACCGCCTCGCGCACCGCCATGCCTTTCGAGCGCGCCGGCATCGGCACATTGCACATGTTGGGCGCCTGATTGTCGGCGCCGGAGAACGGATAGAACGGATGCTGGAAGATGCTGCACATCAGCACGCGCGAATCGCCCGAAAAGGCTGCTTCGGTGCCGTTACCGTGATGGACGTCGAAATCGATGATCGCCACGCGCTGCATGCCATGCACTTCAAGCGCGTGACGCGCGGCGATCGCGACGTTGTTGAAGAAGCAGAAGCCCATTGCACGCGCCGGCTCCGCATGG
This sequence comes from Paraburkholderia sediminicola, assembly GCF_046026675.1. Classification (GTDB taxonomy): domain Bacteria; phylum Pseudomonadota; class Gammaproteobacteria; order Burkholderiales; family Burkholderiaceae; genus Paraburkholderia; species Paraburkholderia sediminicola_F. Next base: position 3,401,072 of record NZ_JAQQEY010000001.1, read on the forward strand.
TGGCCGGGCGGGCGCACGCTGCAGAACGCGTTGTCGTAGCGGCCTTCGATCACGGCGTCGGTCGCGGCCACCGCGGCGCCGGCTGCGCGCAACGCGGCCTGCAACGTGTATGGGTTCATCGACGTGTCGGGATCGATTTCGGCGAGACCCTCCACCGGCGAACAGCTGCGGACGTAATCGACGTGGGCTTGCGTGTGCACGCGTAGCAGCGCGGCGTCATCGGCGAGCGGCGGCGACTCGCGCTCGATCAGCGAGTCGATGCGGCTCGCGATGAGTTGATCTTCGATTGCCTGCAGGCGTGCCGGGCATTCGGGATGCCATTGCCCCATATCGTGCAGCAAACAATCGGCGTGGGAATAGAAGCCTGTTGCCATGATTCTCGTCTGCGGCGCGGCGCTTTCAAGGCGCGCGCGGCGTGTCTCCGTCCATGGGCGCGCACACTGGGCGCGCCAACATTTGCCAAGTTACCACACCATGCGACTGTGACGCGCTGGGCACAGTTTTGCAGAAAGCGTCGGGTATACTGCCCTGTCCGTTTCCCCCTGTCTCTTTCGCACTGCGCCCCTAGCTCACTATGACCGTCAAGCTTGCTCTGTCTGCACGAAACCGGCTACGCATGAAGACCGCAACCGCCGCACTGTCCGTCGCATCGTGCATGTTCATGGCAACCAATCCGGCAATAGCGCAAAGCGCCGCGAAAAAGCCGCCGGTTCTGCTCGCGCAAAGCCAACCGCAACCGGCCGTGCCGCAAGGGCAAACCTTCGAAGAAGAGATCATTCCGCAGCGCTACGCGAATAACCCGAATGTCGACGCGTTCATCAGCGACTTGTCCGCGCGCTATGACTTCGACGAAGCCGCGTTGCATGCGTTGTTCGCTCGCGTGAGCTATTCGGCCACCGCGGTCAAGCTCGTCACCCCGTCGCCCTCCCCGTCGATCAAGAACTGGCGCGTGTATCAGTCGCGCTTTCTCGACCAGGTGCGCATTAACGCCGGCGTGCGCTTCTGGCGCGCCAATCAAGCCACGCTGCAACGCGCCTACGAAGAATTTGGCGTGCCGCCGGAAGTGATCGTCGGCATCATCGGCGTGGAGACGATTTACGGGCGCTTCATGGGCAACTTCCGCGTGCTCGACGCGCTGACCACGCTCAGTTTCGACTATCCGAACACCGCCAATCGCGCGGATCGCCAGGCGACCTTTCGCAAGAATCTTGAAGATTACCTGGTCTGGACACGCGATTCGCAAATCGATCCGACCACCGTGCTCGGCTCCTACACCGGCGCGATCGGCATTCCGCAGTTTCTGCCGAGCAGTATCGTGCAATACGCGGTGAGCTATGACGGTAACAAGCAGATCGATCTGCGCACAAGCCAGGCGGATGCGATCGGCAGCGTGGCAAATTATCTGCGCCAGAACGGCTGGGAAAACGGCCGGCCGGTGGTGTGGAAGATCGGCACGGACGCCGGCAGCCTGGGCGTGGCGCAAGCGGCCGCCGACGGTAAGCCGGAGCCGCATTGGCCGCTGGATCAATTGCTCCGTGCCGGACTGCTGCTGAACGAGCCGGGTGTCGATATCGCCTCGGAAGCCGGCACGCCTGTGACGGTGGTGGATCTGCCGTCGCCGGGACGTGGCACCGAGTACATGCTGGGCCTGAAGAACTTCTATGTGCTCACGCGCTATAACCGCAGCTTCTTCTACGCGCTCGCAGTTTATCAATTGGGGCAGCGGGTCAAGGCTCAGATGGAAACAAGCGACGCGGCGAATGCCAGCAGCAATGCTGCGCCGCCGGTCGCGGCCTCGCAATGAGCTGAGCGGCGGCGGTTGTCAGGCACCCGGTTGCCAGACACTCACCGCATCACGAACGGGTAGCAAGCGACACAAAAAAGCGCCGGTTAAACCGGCGCTTTTCATTGACCAACCCGCATTGGCCAACTCGTTTTGAGGGCTACTCAATGCGCCGCGGCGCAATCAAGCCGGGAACACACCCGTAGACAGATACCGGTCACCCCGATCGCAGACGATAAACACAATCGTCGCGTTCTCGACCTGGCGCGCGACGCGCAACGCCACCTCACAGGCCCCGCCCGACGAGATGCCGGCGAAGATCCCTTCGACCGAGGCCATGCGCCGCGCCATCGCTTCGGCTGCGGCCTGGCTCACGTTCTCGACGCGGTCCACGCGGCTACGATCGAAAATCTTCGGCAGATAGGCTTCCGGCCATTTGCGAATGCCCGGAATGCGCGAACCCTCTTCCGGTTGCGCGCCGATGATCTCGATCGCCTGATTCTGTTCCTTCAGATAGCTGGACACGCCCATGATCGTGCCGGTCGTGCCCATCGACGAGACGAAGTGCGTGATGCGCCCTTCGGTGTCGTGCCAGATTTCCGGACCGGTGCCTTCGACGTGCGCTGCCGGATTGTCCGGGTTCGCGAACTGATCGAGGATGATGCCCTTGCCTTCGCGCTGCATCTGTTCAGCCAGATCGCGCGCGTACTCCATGCCACCCGTCACCGGCGTCAGCACGATCTGCGCGCCATAGGCCGCCATGCTCTGACGGCGCTCCACCGACAGGTCTTCCGGCATGATCAGCACCATCTTGTAGCCGCGGATCGCCGCAGCCATGGCCAAGGCGATGCCGGTGTTGCCGCTGGTCGATTCGATCAGCGTGTCACCCGGCTTGATACGCCCGCGTGCTTCCGCTTTCTTGATCATCGACAACGCCGGACGGTCCTTCACCGAGCCCGCGGGATTGTTGCCCTCGAGCTTCGCAAGGATCACGTTATTGCGGCTGCGGATCTCGTCGTCAGGGAGCCGGACGAGTTGCACGAGCGGCGTATTGCCGATCGTGTCTTCAATCGTTTTGTAAGCCATATGGGTTCTGGTGCTGTCGATGCGCGGAGTCTTCAATCCATCGATTCTAAACCACCGTGCGCACGGCTGCCGTGCGGCCCTTCTAGCCGCATGGATGCAGGTGCCGACCGACGGGCGCACGCAACGCAAAAAGCCCGCGGCTGAGAACCGCGGGAGCCAGTCATCTGCATGACAGCTGAAGGAGTGTTCTTACCCACTCCGACCATGAAGGGGAACGACGGTAACAGACCAGGCGCGGGACCATGCGCACGGAAGTGACCAGCCTCGCGCGCACGGCTCGCGTCAGGCTATTTCTTCACCGCCACAGTGGCGTTCTTTGGGGTTGCCGCCGCGCTAGTCGAGTTGGCCGCGTTGGCGCCATTGCTCGCAGCGGCCGCACCTTTGCTCTGTGCAGACGCCGCAGCCTGCGGGTTAGCAGCCGCGCCAGCCGGACCGACAGCGAGACCCTCCGCCTGCAGGCGCTCGACGGTATGCCCGCCCATGCCTTTGACGCGCTTGCCGAGATCGGCCGGGTCCTTGAAAGGACCATGCGCTGAACGCTCTTCGAGAATGGCTTTCGCCTTGGCAGGACCGATGCCCTTGATGCCGCGCAGCGCATCCTCGTTAGCCGTGTTGACGTCGACCGCCGCATACGCGTGGCCGAAAGCGGCGAGCATGGCCGCGGTAACCAGAATTTTTCGAAACATATGGAATCTCCCTCGTACAACCGGTTGGCGACCATCACCAACCGGGAGATTCCAGTTTAAAGAGGTATCCGAAAGATTTACACCTGGCCGAATAGCCAACGTACGTAGCGATCGACACCTTCCTGTACGCTCAGGAACGGCGCGTCATAACCGGCAGCACGCAACCTGGTCTGGTCGGCCTGCGTGAAGCATTGGTATTTGCCGCGTAATGCATCGGGGAACGGAATGTATTCGATCAACCCGCGCTGCACCTGATCCGCGAGCGACAAGGGCGGCTCGTTGTTCAACGCACGCAATGTGTTGACCACCGTGCTCGCGATGTCGTTGAACGGCTGCGCGCGGCCACTGCCCAGGTTGAAGATGCCCGACTTGTCCGGATTGTCGAAGAAGAACAGGTTGACCTTCACCACGTCTTCGACGGAGACGAAATCGCGCGTCTGTTCGCCGGCGGCATAGCCGTTGTATTCGCCGAACAGCTTGACCTTGCCCTCGGCGCGAAACTGGTTGAAGTTGTGAAACGCCACCGACGCCATGCGCGCCTTGTGCGTCTCGCGCGGCCCGTACACGTTGAAATAACGGAAGCCGGCAATCTGGCTCTTCGAGGTGGGCAGCACGCGGCGAATTACCTGGTCGAACAGGAATTTCGAGTAGCCGTACACGTTCAGCGGCTGCTCGACTTCGCGCTCTTCAACGAAGCGGCTGGAGCCGCCATACGTGGCCGCCGAGGACGCATACAGAAACTGAATGTTCTGCGCGAGACAGACATCGAGCACTTCACGGCTGTAGCGGAAGTTGTTGTCCATCATGTAGCGGCCGTCGGTTTCCATCGTGTCCGAGCAGGCGCCTTCGTGGAAAATCGCGCGCACTTTGCCGAAGTCGCCACGCCTGAAGCGCTCGACGAATTCGGTCTTGTCGAGATAGTCGTCGATTTCGCAATCGACGAGATTCTTGAACTTGTCCGCGCGCGTGAGGTTATCGACCGCGACGATGCGTTGTTCACCGCGCTCGTTGAGCGCCTTCACGAGATTGCTGCCGATAAAGCCGGCCGCGCCGGTGACGATGAGGGTCATGATGATCCTGCGGTAATGGGCTTTGCATGGGATCGGAGTAAGTGCTTTGCACCAACTCCGATCGACAGCTCAGTTGACGCCTCGCGGGTCCCTCTTTTGCGCCGCTGAAACTGAAGCGCAAGGCAGGAAACCCGGTGGGCTGCATCAATGAAAAAGTTCGTCGTAGGTGACGGTAGCGGTGCCGAGTTTGCCGACCACGATGCCGGCCGCGCGATTCGCGAGTCCAACCGCCTCGACCAGCGTAAGACCCGCGCCGAGCATGGCGGCGAGCGTGGCGATCACGGTGTCGCCCGCGCCCGATACATCATACACTTCGCGTGCGACAGCCGAAGTGTGCAGGATGCCGTCGTCGGCGAAGAGCGTCATGCCCTCTTCTGAACGCGTCAGCAGCAGCGCCTTGAACTCGAGATCGGCACGCAGTTTGGTTACGCGCGCGATCAGATCCTCTTCGGATTTCCACTGTCCGACCACCTCGCGCAACTCGGCGCGATTCGGCGTGATCAGCGTGGCGCCGCGATAGCGCTCCCAGTCGTCACCCTTCGGATCGACCAATACCGGCTTACCCGCCGCATGCGCCTTGGTGATCATCTGCGTGACGTGCGTGAGACCGCCCTTCGCGTAATCGGACATCAGGATCACGTCGTGCGACGGCAGCAGGTCGTCGAAACGCGCGAGCCCCGCGAGCAGCACCTCGTGCGCGGGCGAGTTTTCGAAGTCGACGCGCAGCAACTGTTGCTGACGCGACAGCACGCGCAGCTTGATGGTGGTGAGCAAATCCGGATCGCGTTCCAGATGCGGCGCCACCCCGCTTTCGGCGAGCAGTTGCACGATGCGCTCGCCGGGCTCGTCATGGCCGACCACGCACAGCAAACCCGCTTGCGCGCCGAGCGCCACCGCATTGCGCGCCACGTTCGCGGCACCGCCGAGACGGTCTTCCTGGCGCTGCACATGCACGACCGGCACCGGCGCTTCCGGCGAAATACGGTTCACGTCGCCGAACCAGTAGCGATCGAGCATCACGTCGCCGACCACTAGCACGCGCGCCGCGCCAAGGCGTTCACGCGGCACCACGGTCAGTGCGGACGTGGGTGTGGACTGAGCGGCCTCAGGCATTGCTGGAGACATCGGCCGGAAGTTCAGAGGGCTTGGCATAAGGTCGTCCGATCGAGTGATAGTCGATGCCGAGTTCGGTCATCGCGTCCGGCTCGTACAGATTGCGGCCGTCGAAAATCAGCGGTGACTTCAGCACCGATTTCAGGTGCACGAAATCCGGGCTCTTGAACTCCTTCCATTCGGTGACGACCACCAGCGCGTCGGCGCCGGTGAGCGTTTCGTCCTGGGTACTCGTGAACGTGAGACGCGCGAGCTGGTCCGGTGCATCGTGCAGATCGATCGCGAACACGCGGCGCGCTTCGGCCACCGCGACCGGATCGTACGCGCGAACCTGAGCGCCACGCGTCAGCAATTCAGCGATCACGCGACGGCTCGGCGCCTCGCGCATGTCGTCGGTATTCGGCTTGAACGCGAGACCCCACACGGCGAACGTACGGCCGCTCAGATCTTCACCGAGCTTGCTCGTGATCTTGTGCACCAGCACGTCTTTCTGCCTGTCATTCACTTCCTCGACCGCTTCGAGGATGCGCAGATTGTGGCCGCTTTCGCTGGCGGCGCGGATCAGCGCCTGCACGTCCTTCGGGAAGCATGAACCGCCGTAGCCGGCGCCGGCGTACAGGAAGTGATAACCGATACGCGGGTCCGAGCCGATGCCGCGACGCACTGCTTCGATATCCGCGCCGACCCGGTCCGCCAGATTCGACATCTCGTTCATGAACGAGATGCGCGTGGCGAGCATCGCATTGGCAGCGTATTTCGTGAACTCAGCCGAGCGCACATCCATGTACAGCGTGCGCTCGTGATTGCGGTTGAACGGCGCGTACAGGCGCTTCATCAGCTCACGCGCGCGCAGGCCGGCTTCGTCTTCATCGCTGCCGAGCACGATGCGATCGGGACGCATGAAGTCGTCGACCGCCGCACCTTCCTTCAGAAACTCAGGGTTCGACACCACCGAGAAGCGGTGCTGTTCGCTATTGGCAAGCCCGCGCTTGGCCAGTTCCTCTTCGACCACCGCACGCACGCGTTGCGCGGTACCAACCGGCACCGTCGACTTGTCGACGATCACCTTGAAGCCGTTCATCGTGCGGCCGATATTGCGCGCCGCTTCGAGCACGTATTGCAGATCGGCCGAGCCGTCTTCGTCGGGCGGCGTGCCGACAGCGATGAACTGCACCTCGCCGTGCGCCACGCTCGCTTCGATATCCGTCGAAAACGTGATGCGGCGCGCCGCACGCGTACGGGCGATGATCTCCAGCAAGCCCGGCTCGTGGATCGGCACGCCGCCGTTGTTGAGGATTTCGATCTTGCGCGGATCAACGTCGAGACAGAAGACGTCATGGCCGATTTCGGCGAGGCACGCGCCGGTGACGAGGCCAACATAGCCCGTGCCGATAATGGTGATTTTCATACGCTTTCCGGTAGAGGGTTCCGGTGAGGGTTTCTCGTAGTGAACAAGGCCGTCATGATCCCGTCCGGCCTAATTCGCCTCACGGGCCGCCGTCGTTGCGGCGCGGCTATGCAATTCCATTCGCTATCAGTTCGACGCCGTGATCGGTTCGACGCGACGCGGCGCATAGGTTTCCCAACCGCTGCAACCCGGGCACTGCCAGTAGAACAGCCGTGCCCTGAAACCACAATTCTGGCACGTATACCGTGGCAGATTTTTGGTGCGCTGGCGAATCAGCGTACGCATCAGTTCGAGCTCGCTCTTCCGCGGCTCTTCCGCGACGGCTTCCTGCGCTTCCAGGAGACGCGTCATGCCCGCCAGATTCGGCGACTTCTGCATCTGCGAGCGTGCCAGCGCGTGAGCGGCGTCGGGCCCGCGCACCGCCGCAATGTGCTGATAGGTCACGTCGAGCAGATCGTTCGACGGATAGCGATCCACCCACGTGATGAGCAGATCGGCGCCATCCTGCGGACGGCCGAGCGCCTCATAGGCCTTCATCAGCTTTTCAGCGACGAGCGGCAAATAGGCCGGATTCTGTTCCTCGACGCGCCGCCATTGGACGACCGCGGCCTCTTGCGAACCGGCCGTCGCGTCCACGTCGCCGAACAGGATCGTGGCGCGTACGTTCGTTGGGTTCGCCTTCAATGCAAAACCAAGCTGACGGCGCGCCTCATCTGCATTTTTCTGCTGAAGCGCTTCCTGCGCGAGCTCGCAATGAAACTGCGCGATTTCCTTGTCGAGCGACTCGGCGCCCATTGTTTCCAGATGGCGCGCGATATCGATCGACTTAACCCAGTCTTTCTCGATCTGGTAGATGGTGAGCAGCGCACGCTGCGCGCCCAACGCGTAATTGCCGGTTTCGAGCGAGCGAAAGGTTTCCTCGGCGCGATCGAGCAAACCGGCCTTCAGAAAGTCCTGACCCAGTTCGTACAGCGCGTGATCGCGCTCGGTGACGGGCAGATCGGTGCGGCTCAGCAGGTTCTGATGCACGCGAATCGCGCGATCCGTCTCGCCGCGGCGGCGAAACAGGTTACCCAGCGCGAAGTGCAGCTCGACCGTTTCCGGGTCGAGTTTGACGACTTCGATAAACGCGTCGATCGCCTGGTCAGGCTGCTCATTGAGCAGGAAATTCAAGCCACGGAAGTACGAGCGCGGCAGGTTGGCGCTTTCGGACAGCAGCGTCTTGAGGTCGTAGCGCGCGGCCATCCAGCCGAACGCAAAAGCGACGGGTATGACAAGCAGCCACCAGAAGTCTAGATCCATGCGATTAATGCAAATGTCCGGGAAAGCCGAAGCGGAAAGCCGCGCTTTAGAAGCACGGCAGAAGACAACTTAGATCAGCGGCGGCATGGGCGGTTGTTCGACCACCACCGGGGCTTCGCGCGCCACACGCAACTCGCGCTTGAGCCGGCCATTCTCCATGCGCAGGCGCACCATGCCCGGCATGGACGACACCAACCCGGCCAGCAGCCCCACCACGAAGAACGCGAGGCCGATCAGAATCAAAGGCGCCGACCACGCGTAACCCGCGAGGAAATTCAGCGTAGCAGTTTGTGTATTGGAGAGTGCGAGCACCAGCAGGAGCACGAACACCAGCACACGGATCAGCCAGACGATAAATTTCATGAATAGGTCTCTTGACGGCAGTTGCGGGGTGACGCCGGCTTGATGACGCGTCGCGCCACGGTGTTGCCCGCGCCGAAGTGACCCGTATTGTAATGGATGCCCTCGCGGCTGGGCAGGAACTGGCTAATAGAGGACTTACGCGGGGTTTACCTTGCCGCAAGAGGATGCGTCGGCAGGTGTGTTCGATCGGGGGATGTGCCGCGCGTAAGTGACGAAAAAGCGGACGAAAAACTGTCAAAAGGCGGACAAAAGATGCGGACGAAAAAAAAGCGCCCGAAGGCGCTTTTTCTGGTCTTTTGCCGTCTGGCTTTGGCCGCTGACGCTACCAATGCCATGCTGCGAACCGCACAGCGAAGCATTTACAGGTCGTCGTCATCCGGCTCGTCGGCCTTCAACGGCTCGCCCGAACGTCGATCTACCCGCTCGCGCAATTCCTTGCCCGGCTTGAAATGCGGTACATACTTCTCAGGTACCAGCACCTTCTCGCCCGACTTCGGGTTACGCCCGACGCGGGAGGGACGACGATTAAGGCCGAAGCTGCCGAAGCCGCGAATTTCAATGCGATGACCGCTGGCAAGCGCCTCCGACATCGCATCAAGCATCGTCTTCACCGCGAAATCCGCATCTTTAAGTACAAGCTGCGGAAATCGCGTAGCCAGCTGGGCGACCAATTCCGATTTGGTCATACTGCAGCAGACCTCGCAAGAAAACGCCGGGCCGCCCCCATGTTGTTGCCCCCTCGCGGGGGACCTGCCGCAAGGCGACAGGTTTGGGGGCGTTCCTCAATTACTGGTTCTGACCGTCGAGCTTGGCCTTCAGCAGCGCGCCGAGGTTCGTCGTGCCGGTAGCAGCCGAGCTCGAATCCGACGAAGCCAGGCCGCGGATCGCTTCCTGTTGCTCAGCCGAATCCTTGGCCTTGACCGACAAGTTGATACCACGCGACTTGCGATCGATGTTGATGATCATCGCGTTGACCTTGTCGCCTTCCTTCAGCACGTTGCGAGCATCTTCCACGCGGTCTTGTGCGATTTCCGAAGCACGCAGGTAGCCTTCGACTTCCGCCGACAGCTGAACCACTGCACCCTTCGCGTCTACCGTCTTGACCACGCCGTCGACGATCGAACCCTTGTCGTTCATTGCAACGAAGTTGCTGAACGGGTCGCCTTCGAGCTGCTTGATGCCCAGCGAAATGCGTTCCTTCTCGACGTCGATGCCGAGAACGATCGCTTCCACTTCGTCGCCCTTCTTGTACTTGCGAACTGCTTCTTCGCCCGTTTCGCTCCACGACAGGTCCGACAGGTGAACCAGACCGTCGATGCCGCCCGGCAGACCGATGAAGACGCCGAAGTCGGTGATCGACTTGATTGCGCCTTGCAGCTTGTCGCCCTTCTTGAAGTTGCGGCTGAAGTCGTCCCACGGGTTCGGCTTGCATTGCTTCATGCCGAGGCTGATACGGCGGCGGTCTTCGTCGATTTCGAGAACCATGACTTCGACTTCGTCGCCCAGCTGAACAACCTTCGACGGTGCAACGTTCTTGTTCGTCCAGTCCATTTCCGACACGTGAACCAAGCCTTCGATGCCCGATTCGACTTCGACGAATGCGCCGTAGTCGGTGATGTTGGTGACCTTACCGAACAGGCGCGTGCCCGACGGGTAACGGCGGGAAATGCCTTCCCACGGATCGTCGCCCAGTTGCTTGATACCCAGCGAAACGCGGTTCTTCTCTTGATCGAACTTGAGGATCTTCGCGGTGACTTCCTGGCCAACCGACAGAACTTCGCTCGGGTGACGCACACGACGCCATGCGATGTCGGTGATGTGCAGCAGGCCGTCGATACCGCCGAGGTCCACGAACGCACCGTAGTCGGTGATGTTCTTCACCACGCCTTCCACGATCGCGCCTTCCTTCAGCGTTTCGAGCAGCTTTGCGCGCTCTTCGCCTTGGGTCGCTTCGATCACAGCACGGCGCGACAGCACGACGTTGTTACGCTTGCGGTCGAGCTTGATGACGCGGAATTCCAGCGTCTTGCCTTCGTACGGGGTCGTGTCCTTGACCGGACGCGTGTCAACCAGCGAACCCGGCAGGAACGCGCGGATGCCGTTGACCATGACGGTCATGCCGCCCTTGACCTTGCCCGTGATCGTGCCGGTCACGAGTTCGTTGTTGTCGAGAGCCTTTTCCAGCGACAGCCACGAAGCCAGGCGCTTCGCCTTGTCGCGCGACAGGATCGTGTCGCCATAGCCGTTTTCCAGCGCGTCGATCGCGACGGAAACGAAGTCGCCCGCCTGCACTTCTACCTCGCCCGCGTCGTTCAGGAACTCTTCGAGCGGGATGTAGGCTTCGGACTTGAGACCAGCGTTGACGACCACGAAGTTGTGGTCAACACGCACGACTTCGGCGGAGATCACCTCGCCAGCGCGCATGTCTTGCTTGGTCAGCGACTCTTCGAACAGAGCCGCAAAAGATTCGGTATTCGGGTTGGAAGTTTGCAGGTCGGACATAAAAATCAAAATTTGCATGGTTCTCGCGGTGCCCGGCTGGCCGGACGGTCAGCTACAACGGCAAGAGTGCGAATGCCACGCGGGGTTAAGGGGTTAATACACGCTCCACGACACTCGCGGAGCACCTACTGACAACACTACTTCTACTGCGCCCACTGCTCAGATGCCACTCGGACATCAGGCATGGGGGACCAATGCTTCATACCACTGCACCACCTGCTCAACCGCCTGGTCGACCGACAATGCGGAGGTATCAAGCAGCTTTGCATCCGCTGCGGGCTTGAGCGGCGCGGCCGCGCGCTGGCTGTCACGCTCGTCGCGCTCACGCAAATCCCGGAGCAAGTCATCCATATTAGCAGAAAATCCTTTTTGGATCAATTGCTTATGCCGGCGCGCCGCACGGGCCTCGACGCTGGCGGTCATGAACACCTTCAGCATGGCGTCCTGGAAGATCACCGTGCCCATGTCGCGGCCGTCGGCGACCAGCCCCGGTTCCTTACGGAAAGCCCGCTGACGGGCCACCAGCGCGGTTCGCACGGGCGCGTGCACGGCAATCGCCGAGGCCCGGCTGCCGACTTCTTCGGCGCGAATGTCCGCGGATACGTCCGCGCCGTCGAGCTGTGCCAGCCCCTCGCGAAACGTGATGTGCAGGTCGTCGATCAGCTTTACAAGCGCGTCGACGTCATCCGCTACGATGTTGTAGCGCATGCTGGCCAGCGCGGCGAGCCGGTACAGCGCGCCGCTATCCAGCAAATGGAAGCCAAGATTCGCGGCAACCAGCGCGGCCACGGTGCCTTTGCCCGAGGCGCTGGGGCCGTCGATCGTAATGACGGGCGTTTGGTGAAAGGGACGGATCGGTTTCATCGAAAAAGTCGCACGTCAGTCGATTCAGGAGCGAATCAGGGTTGAGCGAGCGCGGTAAAGCGCTCGAAATAGTCAGGGAACGTCTTGCCGACGCACTTCGGATCGTTGATCCGGATCGGCACGCCGCCCAGGCTCACGAGCGAGAAACACATCGCCATACGGTGATCGTCGTAGGTGTCGATCGAGGCATTCGGAATCAGTTTTTCGGGCGGCGTGACGACAAGGAAATCCTCGCCTTCCTGCACCTTCGCGCCAACCTTGCGCAGCTCGGTGGCCATCGCGGCGATCCGGTCGGTTTCCTTCACACGCCAGCTCGCGATGTTGCGCAGCGTGGTCGTGCCGTCCGCGAACAGCGCGGCGACGGCGATCGTCATCGCGGCGTCCGGAATCAGGTTGAAATCCATGTCGATCGGGTCGAGCTTGCCGTTGTCGTTGCCGACACCGCGCACTTCGATCCAGTCGTCACCCATCTGCAGGTTCGCGCCCATCTTGATGAGCGCATCGGCGAAACCTACGTCGCCCTGGATGCTGGAGCGGCCCACGCCTTCCACCCGCAACGGGCCGCCGCCGAGCGCGCCGGCCGCGAGGAAATATGACGCCGACGACGCGTCGCCTTCCACCATGATCGTGCCCGGCGACTGATAGCGCTGCCCCGCCGGCACGATGAACTGGTGCCATTCATGGCGCTCGACCTTGATGCCGAAACGCTCCATCAGCTTGATCGTGATCTCGATATAGGGCTTCGAGATCAGCTCACCGTCCACCTGTACGGTCGTCACGCCGCTTTCCGTGCGCAACAGCGGCAATGTCATCAGCAGCGACGTCAGGAACTGGCTCGATACGTCGCCGCGCACGCGGATCGGTGTCTCGGCCGTGATTTGCGCCGGGCGAATCCGCAGCGGCGGATAGCCTTCATTCTCTTCGTAGTCGATCTTCGCACCGATCTGCCGCAAACCGTCGACCAGATCGCCGATCGGCCGCTCGTGCATGCGCGGCACACCGTGAACACGATAGTCGCCGCCATTCACTGCGAGCGCCGCGGTCAGAGGACGCACCGCCGTGCCGGCATTGCCGAGGAACAGATCGGCCGTGCGCGCCGTGAACGCGCCGCGTGTGCCGCTCACGAAACAGGTGTCGCCTTCGCGCTTCAGACGTACGCCGAGTTTTTCGAGCGCGTCGAGCATCACGCGGGTGTCGTCGGAGTCGAGCAGATTCGTGATCGTCGTTTCGCCTTCGGCGAGCGCCGCGAGCAGCAGCACGCGATTCGAAATGCTTTTCGAGCCGGGCAAACGAACCGTGCCGGACGCACGAGAAAATGGTCCGAGATCGAGGAATTCCATGATTGAGTCCAGTTCCGGTTATTTCGAGGCGTCGCCGAGGGCGGCCCCCGCACTGCGCTGTTCCTGCCATTCGCTGCGCGCGACGCGCGAGCGCGCGAACACGGCTTCGAGCGCGGCGCCGTCGCCGGCTTCGATCGCCGCGCGCAAGCGCGCGAGCACGGCCGTGTAGGCATCCAGTTCGTCGAGTAGCGCGGCGCGATTCGCCACGCACACATCACGCCACATTTCCGGGCTCGACGCGGCGATACGCGTGAAGTCACGGAAGCCGCCGGCGGCGAATGAGAATTTCAGCGCGGCGTCGGGCGAATTGAGAATCTGCTCGACCAGCGCGAAAGACAAAACGTGCGGCAAATGGCTGACCGATGCGAGCACCTGGTCATGCTGCTCGGGCGTCATCTCCCGCACACAGGCGCCGGTTGCACGCCACATCGCTGCAACGCGTTCGACCGCTTCCGGTGCGTTCTCCCGCAGCGGACACAACACGACATTGCGATTCACGTACAGATCGGGCAACGCCGCATCCGGGCCGCTTGCCTCACGGCCGGCAATCGGATGCCCCGGCACGAACTGGCCGATGCGTGCGCCGAGCGCCGCGCGCGCGGAAGCCACCACGTCGGACTTGGTGCTGCCGGCATCGGTGACGATCGTGGCTGCGTCGAGAAACGGCGCAATACGTTCGAGCAACGGCTGAGTCTGCGCGACAGGTGCGGCAAGCAGCACGAAATCGGCACCGGACAACGCCGCACGCAACGCTGCGTCGTCACCCAACGCCGCAGTTTCATCGACCACACCCAACTCGAGCGCGCGCGCCGTCGACGCGGACGAACGTCCGACACCCACCACGGTTCGCGCGCCTGCCGCCTCACCCCGCTCACGCAGCGCGCGCGCGAGCGATCCGCCGATCAGGCCGACACCGAAAATCACCAGCTTATTAAAAGAAAACGCGGCCACGTCGGTCACTGAAAAAGCGCGCCTTTCATGATTGAGGCGCGCGGGTCAAGGTCAACCGCTTACGCGGTGGCGAGCGTCTTTTCGAGCGCCACAAGGAACGCTTCGTTTTCTTCCGGCAGGCCAATCGTGATGCGCAGCCATTGCGGCAAACCGTAGTTGCCGACCGGACGAACGATCACGCCCTGCTTCAGCAACGCGAGGTTGACGCGATTGCCGGCTGTGTCGTCATTGCCGACGCGCACCAGCACGAAGTTGCCGTCCGACGGCACATACTCGAGGCCGAGTTTGTCGAACGCTTCGGTCAAAAGGCGATAGCCTTGCGCATTCAGGGCCGCGCTCTTTTCCAGAAACGCCTTGTCGTTCAGCGCTGCGATCGCCGCGGCTTGTGCCAGCGTGTTCACGTTGAACGGCTGACGCAGACGGTTCAGCAGATCGGTCAATTCAGGCTGCGCAATTGCGAAGCCGACACGCAGTCCAGCCAGGCCAAACGCCTTCGAGAACGTGCGCGAGACCAGCAGATTCGGATAACGGCGCACCCACGCGATCGAGTCGTAGCGCTTTTCTTCCGGCAGATATTCCGTGTACGCCTCGTCGAGCACGACCACCACGTTGCGCGGCACCTTGTCGAGAAACGCTTCGAGCTTCGCGCCTTCGATAAACGTGCCGGTCGGGTTGTTCGGGTTCGCGACGAACATCACGCGGGTGTCGTCCGTGATCGCGGCGAGCATCGCATCGAGGTCGTGGCCGTACTTGACGGCCGGTACGACGATCGCATTCGCGCCCACGCCTTGCGTGGCGAGCGCGTAGACCGCGAACGAGTATTGCGCGTAGACGATCGACTGGCCCTTCTCGACGAACGCATGCGCGGCAATTTCGAGAATGTCGTTGCTGCCGTTGCCGAGTGTGACCCAGTCGGCCGGCACGCCGTAGCGCTCGCTCAGCGCTGCCTTCAGTTCGAATGCATTCGCGTCCGGATAGCGGCCGAGTTCGCTGGCCGCTTGCGCCATGGCGCGTTGCGCCGACTCCGGCATGCCGAGCGGATTTTCGTTCGACGCGAGCTTCACGATGGTCGCTTCGTCGAGGCCAAACTCGCGGGCTACTTCCGAAATCGGCTTGCCGGCAATGTAAGGCGCGATCGCGCGCACATAGGAAGGACCGAAGGACGTTGTCATGAAAATCTCCGAACGACTAATTAGTAGTAAGTGAACCTGCGACAGGCGCGCCCAGACCGCGTGCGCGCGCCTCGGCCGACATCAACGAGCGCGCGGATACGAGCCAAGTATCTTCAGGAACGCGGCCTTCTGACCGAGTTCGGTGAGTGCGGCGGCAACCGCCGGTTCATCCCGATGGCCTTCGACATCGATATAGAAGTAGTACTCCCACGTGCCGACGCGTGCCGGACGCGACTCGAAACGGGTCATGGATACGCTGTGGCGCGCCAAGGGCTCCAGCAACTTGAACACGGCGCCCGGCTCGTTCGCCACCGAAACGATCAATGACGTCTGGTCGTGCCCGCTGACGCCGGTGCGCTCCTTGCCGATCATCACAAAACGCGTGCGGTTGTGCGGATCGTCCTGGATCAGGGCGTACGCAACTTGCAAACCGTAGTGGGTCGCCGCGCGGTCGCCTGCGATGGCTGCAACCGTCGGATCTTCCGCTGCCATGCGCGCGGCTTCGGCATTGCTCGACACCGCCTGGCGCTCGAGATGCGGCGCGTTGGTCGCAAGCCAGCGCTGACACTGGGCGAGCGCCTGCGCGTGCGCGCACACCCGCGTCACACCAGTGAGGCCGCCGTTCAACGTCAAGAGATTATGGTGAATCGGCAAGGCCAGTTCGCCGCCGATCGTGAGTTGCGTTTGCAACAGCAGATCGAGTGTGCGCGACACCGCGCCCTCGGTCGAATTCTCGACCGGCACGACACCAAATTCGGCGGCGCCTGCTTCGACCGAGCGAAATACTTCGTCGATCGACGGGCACGGCAGCCCTTCGATCGACTGACCAAAGTACTCGTGCATCGCCTGTTCGCTATACGTACCGACCGGACCGAGATACGCGGCCTTGATACTCTTTTCGAGCGCGCGGCTCGCGGCCATGATCTCGCGCCAGATCGCGCTGATATGCTCGCTGGCCAGCGGGCCGTCGCTCATATCCTGCAAGCGCGCGATCACCTGCTGCTCGCGCTCGGGGCGGAACACCGGTGCGTTGAAATGCTTCTTCACCTCGCCCACTTCGAGCGCCACTGCGGCACGCTGATTGAGAAGCGCGATCAGCTGCGCGTCGAGCGCGTCGATGCGTTCGCGAAGGGGTTTGAGTCGGGTATTGAGTTCGTCGTCCATGCGTGAAAACGGCCCTGCCGGTAGCTGCTGCACAAATGCGTGCTGGAAAGGATGCGCGTGCCTGAATATCGAAGACGATCAGGCACTGCGCTGTTCGAATTCCTTCATGTATTCGACAAGCGCTTTGACGCCTTCGAGCGGGACGGCGTTATAAATCGACGCCCGCATGCCGCCGACGGACTTGTGGCCCTTTAGCTGCACCATTCCCCGCGCTTTCGCGCCGGCCAGGAAATCTTCGTTGCGCGACTCGTCGGCGAGGAAAAACGGTACGTTCATCCGCGAACGCGAGCCACGCTCGACCTTGTTCAGATAGAAGCTGCTCGAATCGATCGTGTCGTACAACAGCTTCGATTTCTCGAGGTTACGCGCATCCATCGCGGCAAGGCCGCCCTGCTTCTTCAACCACTTGAATACCAGCCCCGCGATGTAGATCGCGTAAGTGGGCGGCGTGTTGTACATCGAATTGTTTTCGGCGACGGTTTTCCATTCAAACGCCGAAGGGCAAATCGCCTGCGCGCGGTCCAGCATGTCTTCGCGCACGATCACGACAGTCACACCCGCCATGCCAATGTTCTTCTGCGCGCCGCCAAACAGCACGCCATATTTGGCGATGTCCATCGGGCGCGACAGGATGTGCGACGAGGCGTCCGCCACCAGCGGAATATCGCCGAGATCGGGAATCTCGAACGTCTCGACGCCGTGAATCGTTTCGTTGGTGCACAGATGCACGTACGCCGGATCGTCCGACAGCTGCCATTCCGAGCGAGCGGGTGCGCGCGTGAAGCCCTCGGCCGTCTGGCCGCTCGCCGCCAGATGCACCGTGCCGTACTTTTGCGCTTCTTTGAGCGACTTTTGCGACCACGAACCGGTCACGACGAAGTCCGCGCGCGGTTTCGCGCCCATCAGATTCATCGGCACGATTGCGTTTTCGCCCAGGCCGCCGCCTTGCAGGAACAAAATCCGGTGGCTGGCCGGCACCTCCAGCAACTCCCGCAGATCGACGAGCGCTTCTTCGTGGATCGACATGAATTCTTTGCCGCGATGGCTCATTTCCATCACGCTCATGCCACTGCCCTGCCAATCGAGCATCTCGTCGGCTGCCTGACGCAGCACTTCTTCTGGCATGGCAGCTGGGCCGGCGGAGAAATTAAAGAGGCGCATCGTGAGATCCTGGAAGCTGGCGCGAAAAACGAACAGATCGCGCAAAAATCGGCGAAGTTGGCAGCCGCGAAGGCAGCCATTGCAAAGTTTGCGACGCGAAACTCAACAACGCGAGTTGGGCGACATGCATTTCGCAACACGCATTTAGCAACATTTCCGCGCCCAAAAAGAAAATGGCCGCCTGCGCGTGTGCGCAAACGGCCATTATCGCATTGTCACCGCCAACCCGCCAAACCCAGCACGCCATATGGCTCGCCGAGCAGCGGCTAGCGCGATGTCAGCGCAGCCTTTCGACCTTTTGGTTCAACTCGCCGGCTTATTTAGCCAACTCATTTAACCAACTTACTTAGCCGGCTTGACCGAAGCGACTTCCTTGTCAGCCTGGTCGCGCGTCGCCTTGATCGATTGCGGCATGTACTTTTGCATCAAGCCATTCACGACGTCGCGGCCAACCTGGTCTTGCACCTGGATGAACTTGCGGCCGGTCGGGCTCTTGTAGAACGTGGTCAGATCTTTGATTTCCGACGTGCTGTAGTACTTCGCGTAAGCGTCGTACTGAGCTTGCATTGCGTCCTGGCGGAAGCTGTCCGTTGCGAACACCTGGCCCGCGCCGTCAACCAGCTTCGGCACTGCGTTCTTTTGCAGCGTCGGGACGGAAGCCTGCTTCTGCTTGTCCGTCATCGTCTTGTTTTCGCTCAGGGCGTCCGACAGGATAGCCGGAACCAGCTGCTTGGCTTGCATCTGGGCACTGTTGCCGATCGCGCCGACGAGCTTCTGTGCGTCGATTGCGTCCAGCAAGTCCTTGATTGCAGCCTGCTTGGCCGGATCAACCGGTGCAGCGGCAGCAGCCGGAGCCGCCGGGGCCGGGCTCTGAAGCGCTTGAGCCATAGCGAAGGTCGGCACGAGAGCAGCCAGCAACATCAGTTGTTTGAATCGTTTTTGCATCATTACTCCCTAAGAGAAATTAACTTGAACTGCAAGCTGCGCGGGATGCGTATCGGCCCGACACGCCATTGTTCCCTGCGCAGCTTTCAACCAATAACTGAGACTGAAAGCTGCCGACGCGAATCAGGCCGCACCACCGTCTTCACCGCCGTTGTCGCCTTCGGCAGGATCTTCGGTGTCGCCTTCCACATCGATATCTGCTTCCGCCTCAGCAACCTGTTGCAGACCTGAAAGCTTGGTCCCTTCGTCAAGGCTGATGAGTGTAACACCTTGGGTTGCGCGCCCCATTTCGCGGATTTCCGATACGCGCGTACGAATCAGCACGCCCGTATTGGTGATCAGCATGATCTGCGCTTCCTGATCCACCAGCGTGGCGGCGACGACCTTGCCGTTACGCTCCGACGTCTGGATCGCGATCATTCCCTTCGTGCCGCGCCCGTGGCGCGTGTACTCGGTGATCAGCGTGCGTTTGCCGTAGCCGTTTTCGGTTGCGGTCAATACCGACTGCTGCTCGTCGCCGGCCACCAGCAACGCAATCACGCTCTGGCCGTCTTCGAGTTGCATGCCGCGTACGCCACGCGCCTCGCGGCCCATCGGGCGCACATCGTTCTCGTCGAAGCGAACTGCCTTGCCCGAATCCGAGAACAGCATCACGTCGTGCTGGCCGTCTGTAATGGCGGCGCCGATCAGGTAGTCGCCGTCATCCAGACCGACCGCAATAATACCCTTGCGTAACACGCGGCCAAAGGCTTCTAACGGCGTCTTTTTTACAGTTCCTAACGCGGTGCCCATAAAGACGAATTTGTCCGCCGAAAATTCCTTGACCGGCAAGACAACCGTAATTTTCTCGCCATCCTGAAGCGGGAAGATATTGACGATCGGACGGCCGCGCGAGTTCCGCGAACCTTGCGGCACTTCGTAGACCTTCACGCTGTAGACGCGACCACGATTCGAGAAGCACAGAATGTGATCGTGCGTGTTCGCGATGAACAGCGTGTCGATCCAGTCGTCTTCTTTCATCGCCGTGGCCTGTTTGCCGCGACCACCCCGCTTCTGCGCACCGTATTCGGACAGCGGCTGCGATTTCACATAACCCGCGTGCGACATGGTCACGACCATCTCTTGCGGCGTGATCAGGTCTTCGGTGTTCAATTCGGTTGCGTTCAGCTCGATCTTCGAGCGGCGCGCGTCGCCGAATTCGGCTTTGATCGACGTCAATTCCTCGACGATGATCGCCGTAATGCGCTCCGGGCGAGCCAGAATGTCCAGCAGGTCGGCGATTTGCGCCATCACTTCGCGGTACTCGCCGATGATCTTGTCCTGCTCCAGACCCGTCAGGCGTTGCAGACGCATCTGCAAGATTTCCTGAGCCTGGGTGTCGGACAAGCGGTAGAGGCCGTCGGACTGCATACCAAACGACGGATTCAAACCGTCAGGGCGATAAGCCTCACGACCACCGGCCGACGCGTTTTCCGCCTCGGCACGCGACAACATATCGCGTACCAGAGACGAATCCCACGGGCGCGCCATCAATTCCTGCTTGGCGATCGGCGGCGTCGGTGCGGCCTTGATGATCGCGATGAACTCGTCGATGTTGGCGAGCGCGACGGCCAGACCTTCGAGCACGTGACCGCGTTCGCGAGCCTTGCGCAGTTCGTATACAGTGCGCCGCGTCAGCACTTCCCGGCGATGCGACAGGAAGCACGCCAGCATTTCCTTCAGGTTCAGCAGTTTCGGCTGGCCGTCGACCAGCGCGACCATGTTCATGCCGAAGGTGTCCTGAAGCTGGGTGGCTTTATATAGATTGTTGAGAACCACTTCCGGCACTTCGCCGCGCTTCAGCTCGATCACGACGCGCATGCCGCTCTTATCGGATTCGTCGCGAATGTCCGAGATGCCTTCGAGCTTCTTCTCGTTGACCAGTTCGGCGATGCGCTCAAGAAGTGAGCGCTTGTTCACCTGATACGGCAATTCGTCGACGATGATCGACATGCGCTGGCCGCGGTCGATTTCCTCGAAGTGGGTGAGCGCGCGCATCACAACGCGGCCGCGGCCGGTGCGATAGCCGTCGCGAACGCCGGCCACGCCGTAGATGATGCCGGCGGTCGGGAAGTCAGGCGCCGGGATGATCTCGATCAGTTCGTCGATCGTGGCTTCCGGGTTTTTCAGCAGATGCTGACATGCGTCGACAACCTCGTTGAGGTTGTGCGGCGGGATGTTAGTCGCCATGCCGACCGCAATACCGGACGAGCCATTGATCAGCAGATTGGGAATACGCGCCGGCAGGATGGCCGGTTCGTTTTCGCTGCCGTCGTAGTTCGGCGTGAAGTCGACGGTTTCCTTGTCGATATCGGCCAGCAGCTCGTGGCCGATCTTCGCCATGCGGATTTCGGTGTACCGCATTGCCGCGGCGTTGTCGCCGTCGACCGAACCGAAGTTGCCCTGACCGTCCACCAGCATGTAGCGCAGCGAGAAGTTCTGCGCCATCCGGACGATGGTGTCGTAAACAGCCGTGTCGCCGTGCGGGTGATATTTACCGATGACGTCGCCGACAATACGCGCCGACTTCTTGTACGCCCGGTTCCAGTCGTTGTTCAGTTCGTGCATCGCGTACAGCACGCGCCGGTGCACCGGCTTCAGGCCATCGCGAACATCGGGAAGCGCACGCCCCACGATCACGCTCATCGCGTAATCGAGATACGAACGGCGCATTTCCTCCTCTAGGGAGATTGGCAGAGTCTCTTTGGCGAATTGATCCATTATCCGTATCTTTTACGTGCCAAGGCGACGGCGTGAAGCTGACCTCACCTCGCCGCGCCTTCGCGTAAGCATTGCAGGCGCAACGCATCACGCGATTCTAACATGCCGCGCATCCGCCCCCGACTGGGGTACGTATACCTATTAGCAGATGAGCGGGAACGGCGCCTGAACGCCCCATGATCAAGTCGGGGCAGGCTCGATTTGTGCGTGGGGCAATTCGCCGCTCAGCCATGACTGGCGGCGCCTACAGCGGATTGCTTCTGTTGCGCATGCACCACAATTGGAGGGTGATTTGATCGGGGGCAGATTTTTTTATCGTTGGAAGGGAACGATATGGCAAAATGCCAACGCACAAAGAGTTAGACACTGCTCGAAGTCTACACAGCACGTTTTTTGTTCTACACCGATGTTATACTTCGAGCAATGTATGACTTGTCTTCGTCAACAGGCTCGCAGTAAACCTGCGGTAATCTCAATTTCGAGAGGAGAAATATGAATAAACTTTCAAAGCTCGCGTTCATTGCAGCTACCGCAGTTATGGCTGCATCCGCTATGGCGCAATCGGTGCCGGCGTCGCGACAAGCTACGAACGACAACTGGGTGAATGGTACCGGCGAATACGTGTGGATGAACGGCACGAACGAGCTTTGCTGGCGCGATGCATTCTGGACGCCGGCAACGGCCAACGCTAAGTGCGATGGCGCCCTGGTTGCCCAGGCTCCGACCCCGCCGGCTCCGGTCGCACCTGCACCGGCTATTACGAGCCAAAAGATTACGTATCAAGCTGACGCTCTGTTCGACTTTGACAAGGCTATCCTGAAGCCGGCTGGCAAGGAAAAGCTGGACGATCTGGCATCGAAGGTTGGTTCGCTGAACCTGGAAGTCATCGTTGCAACGGGTTACACGGACCGCATCGGTTCGGACAAGTACAACGACCGTCTGTCGCTGCGCCGCGCTCAAGCTGTGAAGTCGTACCTCGTCAGCAAGGGCATCGAATCCAACCGTATCTATACGGAAGGCAAGGGCAAGCGCAACCCGGTCACGACCGGCTGCAACCAGAAGAACCACAAGCAACTCGTCGCCTGCCTCGCACCGGATCGTCGCGTGGAAGTCGAAGTTGTCGGTACTTCGAAGCAGTAAGCTACAAATTACCGCAGTATCAAAGCCCCGCTTCGGCGGGGCTTTTTTTATGCCGCAGCTGCGGGCGCCGCTCGCCTTCTCCTCCGAGTACGCGCCCGACCTGCCGGAACAGGACGCGTCGCCACCGCGCGGCATTTTGCCGCCCTGTCGCCCGGCCTATATACTCAGGGTTTATCCTCGAGCGCCCGCCCAACGCTCTCATCGAGGCAGCTTCCGCTATGACCAACGCCGATCCCCACGAACTGCAGAAATTTAGCGACCTCGCGCATCGTTGGTGGGACCCGAATGCCGAATTCAAACCGCTGCATGAACTCAACCCGATTCGCTTGAGCTGGATCGACGCACATGCGCATCTCGCCGGCAAAACCGTGTTGGATATCGGCTGCGGCGGCGGCATTCTGTCGGAGTCGATGGCGGGATTGGGAGCGCATGTGAGGGGAATCGACCTGTCGACGCAGGCGCTCGGCGTGGCAGATCTTCACAGCCTTGAAAGTGGTGTAACCGTCAGTTACGAAGAAATCGCCGCCGAAGCACTGGCCGCCCGCGAACCGGGCACTTACGACGTCGTCACCTGCATGGAAATGCTCGAGCACGTGCCCCAACCAGCTGCCATTGTCGAAGCATGCAAGACACTCGTGAAACCCGGCGGCTGGGTGTTTTTCTCCACGCTGAACCGCAATGTGAAGTCGTATCTGTTCGCGGTGATCGGCGCCGAATATATCGCGCGGATGCTGCCCAAGGGTACGCATGACTACGCGCGCTTCATCCGTCCGTCGGAATTGGCGAGCTTCGTACGCGCCGCCGGCCTACGTACGGTCGAGATCAAAGGTATCGTTTACAACCCGCTCAGCAAGCATTTCACGCTCTCCTCCGACACGAGCGTGAACTACATGCTCGCCTGCCGCCGCGACGTCTGATCCGCCCCGACCTGCCCGGACTCAATCCAATCAATGAGCGATCCCACGCCCCTGCCCCAACGCGAAGACATCGACGACGCGCTCGGTCTTTGCCAGGCTATCCTGTTCGACCTCGACGGCACGCTGGCCGACACCGCGCCCGACCTGGCGGCCGCCGTCAACAAAATGCGCCATGATCGCAGCCTCGAGATGGTGCCGCTCGAAGACCTGCGGCCGCTCGCGTCAGCCGGCGCACGCGGGCTGATCGGCGGGGCCTTCGGCATCGGCCCTGAGGATCACGAGTTCGCGTCGATGCGCGAGGAGTTTCTCGCCAACTACGAAGCGGACTTGTGCATCGAGACCACGCTGTTTCCCGGCATCCCCGAATTGCTCGACGATCTCGATGCACGGGGCGTGCGCTGGGGCATCGTGACAAACAAGGTGGCAAGGCTCACCGAGCCGCTGATCGCGCAACTCGGCCTCGAAGAGCGTGCCGGCTGCGTGGTGAGCGGCGACACGACCCCGCATTCGAAGCCGCACCCCGCGCCCCTGTTGCACGCCGCGCGTGAGCTGGATGTGGTGCCGGAGCGCATCGTCTACGTTGGCGACGACCTGCGCGACGTCCAGGCGGGTTTCGCGGCCGGCATGAAGACCATCGCGGCCGCCTACGGTTACTGCGGCAACGACATTCCTCCGACGCAATGGCATGCGCAGCATGTCGTGCACTCGCCCGCAGAATTGCAGAAGCTGCTGCGCGACATCGGGTGAACTGCTGATGCATATAGCGAGCACCGTAGAAACGGCACTCGCAATGCATCGCGGCGTCGTGCCGCTTCGCATCGACAGTGCACCAACACGGTCGGACATCAAGCCAATCAGCCAGGACGTGGCCGTCAAACTATTGTAAAATCTCTGTTCGGCCCAAACATTTTGGGCAACGAACCGCGGGGGCGACCTGGTTTCGACAGGGGTTGCGAAGCGGCTAGGGCATACCGAGGACCCGTCACCTCGTTAATCAATGGGAAAACGTAACTGCAAACGACGAAACGTTCGCACTGGCAGCCTAAGGGCCGCCGTCCTCTGCCTAGTTCACTGACGGGCTAGAGTCGCAAGACCGGTAGCAATACCGACAGAGGTCATATACGTCAGTTAAGTCTTGGCGGCGTCACGACGCCAAGGTCGAAAATCTAGTGAATCGCCGTCACGCAGCGTGTTCGTCCGCGTCGTGGTGGTTAGATCAAATGACAGAACTAAGTATGTAGAACTAGTCGTAGAGTGCTTCTGGACGCGGGTTCGATTCCCGCCGCCTCCACCAGAACATCGCTTTAAGCTGCACTTTCATGCTGCACCATCAAGACTCACTCAAAACCCGTAAGCGGCCTGCTGCTTGCGGGTTTTTTGTTGGCTACCTATAAAACAGAAGGCCCGCTCATCGAGCGGGCCTTTTTGCTGGCGCATATCAAAGCTGCGTGAAGCCAAGGGAATAAACGCATCCGTCCAATCGTTTATTCCGCACGCACGACCGCACACTGCGTTCCGCGCGAGACCAACATCAAAATCAGGAGCCGACATCATGCGCAAGACTCTCTTCTGCCTCTCCACGCTGACTCTCCTCGCATTGCAACAGACCGCTTTTGCCGAAGCCCCGAAGACTGTGGACGGCCGCTTCGTCACCACGGACGGCATGACGCTCTATACCTTCGACAAAGACACCACGCCCGGCATGAGCGCCTGCACCGGCGGCTGCATGAGCAACTGGCCGGCGGCCATGGCGAGCTCGTCGGACAAGCCGTCAGGCGACTGGACCGTGATTCCGTCGGCCGACGGCAAACAGCAATGGGCTTATAAAGGCCATCCGCTGTATCGCTACGCTGCCGACAAGCAAGCGGGCGACATGAAGGGGGATGGCTTCAAGGACATGTGGCACACGGCGAAGCCATAACCGCTCGCCGCTGAACGATGGGCCAGAACCGAGAGACCTTATAAAAATCACTCAAACGAAAAACGCCGGCAGTAAGCCGGCGTCTTAAACGGACACAAAAGCAGAACACAAAAAGCGGAACACGAAAGCGCTGATTCGCGCGCCTCGCTTATTCGTCTTTAGGACACTGCAAATTACACCCGTTCGGATCGCCATTGTCGCCACGCTTGCGCATGGATGACTTTTTGTTGGACTGGTATTTGTCCGAGGGCGCGGACGCCGCAAACGGCATCTGCGGATGCTCGGCAAGACGGAACTGATCTTGCAGGATACCGCCCGGCACACCCGGCGAATTCTGTGCGAAAGCAACCGAAGCGGTGGCGAGAAGCACCCCGGCCGTCGCTGCCGCAGCACATGCGTGTAGAAGAACTTTCATATCGGTTCAGCGCGCCATAGCGCGCGGTTAAGGCGTAAGCGGAAGGATAGAGATTATCCCAAACAAACGCCCCCCGCAGCGGCGACGCAACCAATTTGTTTACAGTTGCTTACGCCGCGCTCGGACCAAGTCCCGCATCGAGATCGAGCAGCTTGCCGCAGTCGCGTGGATCGTAACCTTCGAGCTGTTCGACGCCATGCCGAAACGCCGCGCCGCGCAGCAAGCCGATCACCGTTGCGAGCGGCGCGCGCTCCAGCCGGGCGCGGTCGCAGGCGAAGTAATAGTCTTCGTCGACGATCGGAATGAAGTCGAGCCCGAAATGATGCGCAGCCGGCTCGACGCCAAAACCCACATCCGCCATGCCGCTCGCCACGAATGCCGCGATCGCCGAATGCGTGAGTTCCGCCGACGCATAGCCGTTGACCCGATCCGGATCGACTCCGACTTTTCGTAGCGCGAGATCCAGCAGCATGCGCGTACCGGAACCGGGCTGACGATTGACGAAGCGAATGTCGTCGCGCGCGAGATCGCTCAGGCCGCCGATTCCCTTTGGATTCCCCTTGCCGAGAAAAAGGCCCTGTTTGCGCTTCGTCAGATGCACGAGCACATGACGCTGCGGATCGAGCCAGCGTCGATACGTATCCGCGCAGGCCGCGCGAAACTCGCCCAGCGGTAAGTGAAAGCCGGCCAGATCACATTCGCCACGGGCGAGCGCGCTAACCGCGTCGGCGCTGTCGCGGTATTTGATATCGACCGGCAGGTCGTTCGCGACCAGCGCCGTCACCAGCGCCGCCACGGCGTAACCGTGCGACGCGTAGATCCGGACGTCGTCGGCGGCCGGCGCGAGCCAACGGTTCAATTCGCTGGCGACTTCGCTCGCCAGCGCCTGCATGTTGCCGTCGAGCCGCTCGCCGCACAGACGCTGCGCGCGCAGCACGGCCTGACCGAGCTCGGACAGCACCGAGCCGCGCCCACGCTCCTTCGCGATCAGCGGACCACCCAAACGCTCCTCGATGCTGCGCAACAAACCCCACGCGTGACGGTAGGACAAACCCTTAAGCGTCGCCGCCTGCGCGATGCTGCCGGACTCGTCCACCAGTGCGAGCAGCGGCACGACGTCCGACAGGCTTGCCTCACGGCCATCCGGGCCCTTCACAACCAGCTGCGCCTGGCACTCGATCCTGATCATATATGTTCAACTCTTTCCTATTGCACGAGGCGTATCACCCGCCTATTGTTCGGCTATCCCATACCGAATATACGAAGCATAAGTGCACGCATTATGAATAACAAGTGCATATATGACTTTGGAGGAGCCCCCACTTGGATGATTCCATCGCCGTCGCGCCAGAGCAGTTGGTGCAGCGTCACGCTCAACCGGGCATGTCGCTGCTAGCGGTACTGCACGCCATTCAGGACGAACTCGGCTACGTGCCGCCCGACACGGTTGCGTCTCTCGCCCGCGCCATGAACCTGTCGCGCGCGGAAGTGCATGGCGTCATCACCTACTACCACCATTTCCGCACGCAGCCCGCGGCGCCCGTCACGGTGCAACTGTGCCGCGCCGAAGCATGCCGCAGCATGGGCACCGAGGCGCTCGCGCAGCATATCGAGGCGCACACAGGCTGCCGTTTCGATGCGGAGCATCGGCATGGTGAGACGGTCGAGCTGGAATCGGTCTATTGCCTCGGCCAATGCGCGCTGTCGCCGGCGATGATGGTCAACGGCACGCTGCACGCGAAAGTGACGCCGCAAAAATTCGACGCGCTCTTCGCCGCCGCCAGCAAATGCGTGGAGGTCACGGCATGACGCGCATTTACGTTCCCTGCGATTCGTCGGCGCTTGCGCTCGGCGCCGATGCACTGGCTCAAGCGATCGAATCTGAAGCCGCACGTCGCGGTATTGCAATCGAACTGGTTCGCAACGGTTCACGCGGTTTGCTGTGGCTCGAACCGCTCGTCGAAGTTGCGACGGCTGAAGGTCGAGTCGGCTATGCGAACGTCGAAGAGAGCGACGTTACCGCGCTGTTCGACGCCGGCTTCATCGAAGGCGGCGAGCACGCCCGCCGTGTCGGTGTGGTCGATGACATCCCGTATCTGAAGAAGCAACAGCGTCTGACCTTCGCGCGGATCGGCATCACCGATCCGCTTTCCATCGACGACTACGTCGCTCACGGCGGCCTCGAAGGTCTCAAGCAAGCCCTGCAAACCGACGGCGACGCCGCCTGCGAAGCGCTGATCGAATCCGGCCTGCGCGGGCGCGGCGGCGCAGCCTTCCCCGCCGGCATCAAATGGCGCACGGTGCGCGGCGCCAGGGCGGCGCAGAAATACATCGTCTGCAATGCGGACGAAGGCGACTCCGGCACCTTCTCCGATCGCCTGGTAATGGAAAGCGACCCGTACGTGCTGATCGAAGGGATGATCATCGCGGGCGTCGTGACCGGTGCGACAGTCGGCTATATCTATGTGCGCAGCGAATATCCGCACTCGATCGCGACGCTCGAAGCCGCGATCGCCAAAGCACGCGCCGCCGGTTGGCTCGGCGACAGCGTACTCGGCTCGGCAGCGCATCGCTTCGAACTCTTCGTCGCGAAGGGTGCAGGCGCTTATGTCTGCGGCGAGGAAACCGCGCTGCTCGAATCGCTCGAAGGCAAACGCGGCATCGTGCGCGCGAAGCCGCCGGTGCCGGCGCTAGTCGGCCTGTACGGCCAGCCGACGGTGATCAACAACGTCATCACACTCGCAACGGTCCCGATCATCTTCGCGCGCGGTGCGGCGTTCTATAAAGACTTTGGCATGGGCCGCTCGCGCGGCACGTTGCCGTTCCAGCTCGCCGGCAATGTGAAGCAAGGCGGTCTGGTCGAGCTGGCGTTCGGCGTCACGCTGCGCGAATTGCTCTACGACTACGGTGACGGCACGGCAAGCGGACGCCCGGCGCGCGCCGTGCAGGTCGGCGGCCCGCTCGGCACGTATTTGCCCGAAAACCAGTGGGACATCCCCATGGACTACGAAGCGTACGCGGCCGTCGGCGCGGTGGTCGGCCACGGCGGCATCGTCGTGCATGACGACACGTCGAATCTCGCCGAACTCGCGCAGTACGCGATGCACTTCTGCGCGCTGGAGTCGTGCGGGAAATGCACGCCGTGCCGGATCGGCTCGACGCGCGGCGTCGAAGTGATCGGACGGATCCGCAACGGCGATACGTCCACGCGGCAAGTGCAGTTGCTGCGCGATCTGTGCGACACGATGGTGTCCGGTTCGCTCTGCGCGATGGGCGGCATGACGCCGTTCCCGGTACTGTCCGCGCTCGACCATTTCCCCGAAGACTTCGGTCTCGATAACGTGCATGACCACGCGCCCAAAGCGGCTGCGGCCTGACCCAGGAGCCTCACATGTCCGATGTGCTCAACTCCCCTGCCGGCGCCCCGAAGGAAGTCCCCTTGGGTGGCGGCTGCGGCTCCGGTAACTGCGCGTGCAAATCGCAAGCACAAGCGCAACGTGCGCCCCGTTCGTTCTTTGACGACACCGACTACGGCACACCCGCGCGTCATGCCGACGTCGACGTCACACTGGAAATCGACGGCCAGGCGGTGACGGTTCCGGCCGGCACTTCGGTGATGCGCGCCGCCGTCGAAGCCGGCGTCAACGTGCCGAAGCTCTGCGCGACCGATTCGCTCGAACCGTTCGGCTCATGCCGTTTGTGCCTGGTCGAGATCGAAGGCAAGCGCGGCTACCCCGCTTCGTGCACTACGCCTGTCGAAGCGGGCATGAAGGTCCGCACGCAAACCGATCGTCTGCAGTCGCTGCGCCGTAACGTGATGGAGTTGTACATCTCCGATCACCCGCTCGACTGTCTGACCTGCCCGGCCAACGGCGACTGCGAATTGCAGGACATGGCAGGCGTCACCGGCTTGCGCGAAGTGCGCTACGGCTTCGATGGCGCGAACCACCTGAAGGATAAGAAGGACGAATCGAATCCGTACTTCACGTACGACCCGTCGAAGTGCATCGTCTGTAATCGTTGCGTGCGCGCGTGTGAAGAAACGCAAGGCACGTTTGCGCTGACCATCGCCGGGCGCGGTTTCGAATCGCGCGTGGCCGCAAGCGAAAACAAGCCGTTCATGGAATCGGAATGCGTGTCGTGCGGCGCATGCGTCGCTGCGTGTCCGACCGCGACGTTGCAGGAAAAGACCGTCATCATGCTCGGCCAGGCCGAGCATTCGGTGGTCACCACGTGCGCGTATTGCGGCGTCGGCTGCTCGTTCAAGGCCGAGATGAAGGGCAACCAGGTCGTGCGGATGGTGCCGCACAAGAACGGCCAGGCCAACGAAGGCCACGCGTGCGTGAAGGGCCGCTTCGCCTGGGGCTACGCGACGCACAAGGACCGCATCACCAAGCCGATGATCCGCGCAAAAATTACGGATCCGTGGCGTGAAGTCAGCTGGGAAGAAGCGCTCAGTTACGCGGCGTCGGAATTCCGCCGCATTCAGGCGAAGCACGGCCGCGATTCGATCGGCGGCATTACGTCGTCGCGCTGCACGAACGAAGAAACGTATCTCGTACAGAAACTCGTGCGCGCCGCCTTCGGCAACAACAACGTCGACACCTGCGCGCGCGTGTGTCACTCACCGACCGGCTACGGCCTGAAGACCACGCTCGGCGAATCGGCCGGCACGCAGACCTTCGCCTCGGTCGACAAAGCCGACGTCATCATGGTGATCGGTGCGAATCCGACCGACGGCCATCCGGTATTCGGTTCGCGCATGAAGCGCCGTATCCGTGAAGGCGCGAAGCTGATCGTCGTCGATCCGCGTCGTATCGATATCGTCGATACACCGCACGTGAAGGCCTCGCATCATTTGCAATTGCGTCCGGGCACCAACGTGGCGGTGGTCAATGCGCTCGCGCATGTGATCGTGACCGAAGGCTTGCTGAACGAAGCGTTCATCGCCGAGCGCTGCGAAACGCGCGCGTTCGAGCAATGGCGTGCGTTCGTCGCCCTGCCCGAGAACGCGCCGGAAGCGACGGAGGAACTCACCGGCGTGCCCGCCGCGTCCATCCGCGAAGCTGCGCGCATCTATGCCACCGGCGGCAATGCCGCAATCTATTACGGACTCGGCGTCACCGAACACGCGCAAGGTTCGACGATGGTGATGGGCATCGCGAATCTGGCGATGGCGACCGGCAACATCGGCCGCGAAGGTGTCGGTGTAAATCCGTTGCGTGGCCAGAACAATGTGCAAGGTTCATGCGACATGGGCTCGTTCCCGCACGAACTGCCGGGCTATCGCCATATCAGCGATTCGATCACGCGTGCGTTGTTCGAGGAAGCATGGAACGTCACGCTGCAACCCGAACCGGGCCTGCGCATTCCGAACATGTTCGACGCCGCCGTGCACGGCACCTTCAAGGGTCTGTACTGCCAGGGCGAAGACATCGTGCAATCCGATCCGAACACGCATCACGTGTCGGCGGCACTGTCGTCGATGGAATGCATCGTCGTGCAGGACATTTTCCTCAATGAAACCGCAAAGTACGCGCACGTCCTGCTGCCGGGTTCGTCGTTCCTCGAAAAGGATGGCACCTTCACCAACGCGGAACGCCGCATTTCGCGCGTGCGCAAGGTGATGCCGCCGGTGCCGGGTTACGCCGACTGGGAAGTCACGGTGATGCTCGCGCGCGCACTCGGGTACGAGATGGGCTACACGCATCCGTCGCAGATCATGGACGAGATTGCGCGTCTCACGCCGACCTTCCACGGTGTGTCGTACAAGAAACTCGAGGAGCTCGGCAGCATCCAGTGGCCGTGCAACGAGGACGCGCCCAACGGAACGCCCACCATGCACATCGACGCCTTTGTGCGCGGCAAGGGCAAGTTCGTGATCACGAAGTTCATCGCCACGCCGGAAAAGGTCACGCGCAAGTTTCCACTGCTACTCACCACAGGCCGCATCCTGTCGCAGTACAACGTCGGCGCGCAGACACGCCGCACCGAAAATTCGCGCTGGCATGACGAAGATCGTCTCGAGATCCATCCGCACGATGCGGAAGAACGCGGCATCAGGAATGACGATTGGGTCGGTATCGAATCCCGCGCGGGACAAACCGTATTGCGCGCGAAGGTCACCGAGCGGATGCAGCCGGGCGTCGTTTACACGACGTTCCACTTCCCCGAATCGGGCGCGAACGTCATCACCACCGATAGCTCGGACTGGGCTACCAACTGTCCCGAATACAAGGTGACCGCGGTGCAGGTGATGCCGGTCGAACAACCGTCGCAATGGCAGAAGGACTATTCGCGCTTCAACACGGAGCAGCTCGATCTGCTGAAGCAGCGCGAGTTGGCCAACGCAACGTCGGGTAAGTGAGGCAAGCCATGGACAATCAGAATCTGATCGACATGGCGAACCGGATCGGCGATTTTTTCGATTCGATGCCGGACCGCGAGGAAGCACTCGCCGGCATCGCCGATCATATCCGCCGCTTCTGGGAGCCGCGCATGCGGCGCGCTTTGCTGGCGGCGCTCGATGAGCCGGATGCGAGCGGCATCGAGATGTCGGGCATCGTCAAGGAAGCGCTCGTCAAGCATCGTGAAAGCTTGACGCCGGCTGCGGCGGCTGCGGTATAAGCGAAGGCCGGGCAGCCGGCGGATACGACGCGCAAGGCGAGTGCGTGTCAGGGCCTCCTCACAGCGCCGCCTGCTCCGGTATCACGCCCCCCACGGCAAACCACGCTTCGCAATGCCGCAGCAAGCCGTGCAGGTCGGACCCCGTACGCCCGCGCGCGCTGATGTAGCCGTCCGGCCGCACCAGATAGAACGACGGCCGCGTGCGTCCATACGATTCGGACAGTGCCGGGCCGCCCTCGCCGCTCGTATCGGTCACGCGCCAGATGCGCACCGCGCCCGGCAACAATCTCTCGACCTCCGCAGCCAGCCGCTCCAGTTCCGGGTCCGGTGGCGGTGCGTGCTTCGCGGCCGGATCGAGCGGCGTGTCGTCGACGGCCAGCGGCGGGACCAGCAGGAACAACGAGAAAAACGCCGGATCGTGCAGATCGAAAATGCAACCGACGCCCGGCGCACGGCCAAGCGGCCCATCCACTACGTGCACCAGCGCATCCGGCGCGCGCTCGCCGGCACGCGGGCCGCCGTCGAGCAGGCGTTCGAGCGTCAGCGGACTGCGCCGATACTGGACCGACAACTCGCTGATCGTCATACGCGCCGCATCGCGCAGCGGACCGAGCGCCGCTAGCACCGGCATCACGCGCTCGCGCAGCAGCTTCAGCGGTCCATGATCGGCCTCGGCCATATGCGTGATGAAGCCCGTTTGCCGCAGCACGTCGCGCTCAATCGGATGCCGTTCATTGTGATACGTATCGAGCAGACGGTCAGGCGCGGCGCCGTTCAGAACGCGCGCGATCTTCCAGCCGAGATTGAACGCTTCCTGAATGCCCGTGTTCATCCCTTGCGCGCCGGCCGGGCTGTGTACGTGAGCCGCGTCCCCGGCGAGGAAGATGCGGCCAACGCGCAGCCGCTCCACCATCCTGCTGTTCAGATGAAAATACGATGACCATGCCAGCTCCGACACGTCGACGCGCTCCCGCACGCGCCGGGCGATCAGCGCCTTGCATTCGGCGAGCGACGGCGGTGAGACGTGGTTGAGTGGCGGTTCGCCGAGCACCGCGGGCGTGGCCGGCGGCGGGACCGTGGTCGGTTCGACCGGATGGTCCGCAATCAGACGATGACGGCCATGGCCCATCGGAAACAGCGCGACGAGACCCTCGCCCGACGCGAAGATATGGAATTCGTCTTCGGGCCAATCGGTTTCGGCATGCACATCGGCCAGCAGGAACGTCTGCTCGAAGGTGCTGCCCGCAAAGCTCAAGCCGAGCCGGTGGCGGATCGTGCTATGCGCGCCGTCAGCCGCGATCACGTACGACGGGCGCAGGGTTTCGGTATGGCCGTCCGCGCGACGCAACGTCACCTGAATGCTGGCGGAACCCTGCACGAACATCATCAGTTCAACGCCGCGTTCGACTGTCACGCCGAGCGTCGCGAGATGCTCCGTCAGCAGACGTTCGGTAACGGATTGATCGAGAAACAGCAGATAGGGATAGCGTGTGCGCAGCGGATCGAAATCGAGGCGCGCGAGACGCATGCCATTGGAAAAAAGATTGGCGATGCGCGCGCGATGACCGAGTTCGAGAAACGGCTCGATCAGCCGGTGCTGTTCAAACAGTTCGAGAGTGCGCGCCTGAATGCCGATGGCCCGTGAATACGGATTCGGTTGCAGCGCTTTGTCGATCAGACGCACGGGGATGTGGGCACGCGCCAGACTCATTGCCGCGGCGAGCCCGGTCGGACCCGCCCCAACGATCAGCACCGGCGACGCATCGTGTGCGGCAGCGTCCATGCGGGACTCCGGAGGCAACAGATCGTTCTAGTGTACGCCGCCGATAGCCCGTTCAACGGTGCGCTGCATCAATCGTGGGAATGATCCATCGCGCATCGATGCTCGGTGGTGCCGAGATCGACTTGCAGCGTGGCATGCTGCATCGAAAAACGTTCGCGCAGTGTGACGACGATAGCGTCAATCGACTCGTCGCCGGGATGGCCTGCCGGCATCACCAGATGCGCGCTGAGCGCATTGCCGGTAGTCGACAAGGCCCAGACGTGCAGGTCGTGCACGTCGGTCACGCCGGGCTGTCCGGCGAGATAGTCGCGGATATCCTGCAGGCTGACGCCGGGCGGCACGGCGTCGAGCGCCATGCGCACCGAATCGCGCAGCAGTCCCCACGTGCCAACCACTACCACCGCGACCACGAGCAGGCTCATCACCGGGTCGAGCCACGTCCAGTTGGTATAGAGAATCACGAGGCCGCTGATCGCGACAGCGGCCGAGATGGCGGCGTCCGCGGCCATATGCAGGAACGCGCCGCGAATGTTCAGATCTTCCTTCTGGCCGCGCATGAAGAGCCACGCCGAGAAGCCGTTCACCACCACGCCGATCGTCGCGACGACGAACACCACCAGTCCCGCGACGGGTGCCGGATTCATCAGGCGCCCGATCGCCTCGGCGACGATCACACCGCACGCGAACAGCAGCAGCCCCGCGTTGGCGAGCGACGCCAGGATCGACGAACTGCCGTAGCCGAAGGTATAGCGCGCCGACGGACGACGCGCGGCGAGCCAGGTTGCGCCCCACGCGAGCAGCAAGCCGAGCACGTCGGAGAGATTGTGGCCGGCGTCGGCGAGCAGCGCGGTGGAATGCGCGATCACGCCGTAGACGGCTTGAACCACCACAATCGCTACGTTCAGCCCGACGGCGAGCGCGAAGGCGCGGCCGTGGCCTGGAGAGGGTGCGTGGGCGTGGCTGTGGCCGGAGTGGCTGTGGCCGGAGTGGCCGTGGCCGGCGTGGCTGCCGTGGTTGTGGTCGGCGTGACTATGGTCGGCGTGGTTGCCGTGATTGTGGTCCGCGGGGCTGTTTTGGCTTTGGCCGCCTCGACTGCGGCTGCCTTGACTGTCGGCGCTGTGGCTGTGGTCGGCGCCGTGATCATGCGCGCAGTGCTCACTCGTACCGTGCGTGCTCGCCTCGCGCTCATGTGCCTCGTGCCCCTGCGTGCCGTGCTCCTGCAAGCCGCTCTCACGTGCATCGGCCGCCTCGGGACGAACCACGCCGCGCAGAAGCCCGGCCTGATCGCGAGCATCGCCATCCTGCCCCTCGACCTGCGCATCTTCCCCATCGATGCCATCGAATTCCCCCTCGAGCCACACCGGCGCGTGGTCGTCCTCGCGCTCTTCGGCGGCCCGGATCGGGGCGGTGATTTTCTTCATGACGGGTCCAAAGAAAATTCGCCGGCCGGCTCAGCTACATGCTCGAGCATGCCGGCCAGCATCGCGCTGATGTGGCGGTCGGCGGCAAGATAGAACACCTGCTTGCCCCGCCGCTCCGCGCGCACAATCCGCGCCGCGCGCAGCAGCCGCAAATGGTGGCTCACCAGCGACGGCGACAGCCCCAGCCCCTCCGCGATCGCGCCGACCGCGCGCCGCTCGTCGACGCACGCGAGCACGATGCGCAAACGCGTCGGATCGCCAAGCAGGCGAAACAGGTCGGCTAGCGGCACGATCGTCTCCACTGGACGGTCTTCGAAACTGGCAGGCGAGATAGCGGAAGCCATGGCAAGCGGCATCATTGACACACATATGAACATGTATTCATATGTTATAGACATCGAGGCAACAGGTCAAATTGGAGGGCGGCCCGGCGAGTGTGGGAAAATGCGGCCTCTGCCTCACCCGAATGCCACCCCTCCGTCATGCAACAAGTATTTGACCGCGCTTTCGCGGCGCATCGTGACGGCCGCCTCGACGACGCCGAACGCGGCTACCGCGCGACGCTCGACGGCAATCCCGTGCACGTCGATGCGTTGCACCTGCTGGGCGTCCTGCGCCACCAGCAGGGCCAGCACGCCGAAGCCGCCGAGCTCGTGCGGCGCGCGGTGAACCTGCGCCCGGAAGATGCCGCGCTGCAGTTGAACCTCGGCAATGCACTAAAGGCGCTCGGCCAGATCGACGGCGCCATCGAACAGTTCCGCAATGCGCTCACGCTGGCGCCGTCTTTTCCGATGGCGCACTACAACCTGGGCAATGCATACGCGTCGGTGGGCCGCCACGAAGATGCCGCCGACGCCTTCGAGAAGTCGCTGCGCCTGCAACCGAACGACGCCTCGTCGCATAACAATCTCGGCAACGCATTGCACGCGCTCGGCCGGCATACGGAGGCGATCGCGTCATTCCAGCGCGCGCTCGAACTGCGTCCTGGGCACGCGGGTGCGCTCAACAACATGGGCATGTCGCTGAATGCGCTTGACCGCGCGGACGAGGCGATCCCGTGCTTTCAGGCGGCCCTGGCGGCCGAACCCCGCTTTGTCGCCGCGCACTTCAATCTCGCCAATACGCTCGACGCCACCGGCCGCCACGCAGAAGCGGTCGCCTCGTTCCAGACGGCGCTCGCCTTGCAGCCGAACCTGCCGCCCACTATCTTCGGCCTCGGCAACGCGCTCGCGGCACTGGGACGCCATGCGCAAGCGCTGCCGTATCTCGAGCGCGCGGTGGGTCTCGATCCGCAGTTCGCACTCGCATGGCTGAGCCTCGGCACGGCACACCAGGCACTGGGCGCGCACGCCGCAGCAGTGCGGGCCTTCGATCAGGCGCTGCGCTTGCGCCCCGATCTCGCGTCCGCGCACATGAACCGTGCGCTTGCCTGGCTCGCGTTGCGCGATTTCGCACGTGGGCTGCCGGAATACGAATGGCGGCTGCAGACCACCGCGCAGCCGGTCATTCAGACGTTGCCGCGCTGGCACGGCGAGCCGATCGAACAACGCACGCTCCTCGTTCATGCCGAGCAGGGCTTCGGCGATACGCTGCAATTCGTCCGTTTCGTTCCGCTGGCCGCGCAGCGTGCCGCGCGCGTTGTGCTCGAAGTGCAACCGCAACTGCTGCCGCTGCTTGCACCGGCCGCGCAAGCGTGGCGCGTGACGCTAATCGCCCAGGGCACACCGCGTCCGGCGGCGGATCTGCAATGCCCGCTGCTGAGCTTGCCGCTCGCGCTCGGCACAACCTACGACACGATTCCCGACCGCACGCCCTACCTCAGCGCACCGCCGGCTTACGGCCGCAAATGGCGCGGCTCGCTCGGCGGTCACGCGAAGCGCAAGATCGGCATCGCGTGGTCAGGACGCATCCAGCAGAACGAAACCCGTTCGATGCCGCTCGCCGCGCTCGCTCCGCTGTTCGCGCTCGAAGGGATCGACTGGATCGTGCTGCAACCTGAACTGAGCGCCGAGGAACACGTGGCGCTCGACGCGCATCCGCACGCGGCGTCGATTCATCGCTTCGACAAGCGGATCGGCGATTTTGCGGATACCGCGGCAATCATCGAGCGGCTCGACGCGGTTGTGTCGATCGATACGTCGATCGCTCACCTCGCCGGTGCACTGAAAAAGCCGCTATGGCTGATGCTGCCGTTCGCCGCGGATTGGCGCTGGTTCGTCGGCGAGTCGCGCAGTCCGTGGTATCCGGGCGCAACGCTGTTGCGCCAGCCACAACCCGGCGCGTGGGGCGATGTGGTTGAGGCAGTGGCGAACGAATTGCGCCGCGGCTAACTGGACCGGATTCAGCGAAATCGGTTGCCGATGCGACGCTCAAGAAAAAACCCCGCGCTCTCACGAGCGCGGGGTTTTTGTTTGCCCGGGTGAACGGTGACGCTTAAGCCGCTCGATACTGATTGCGCGACTCCGGCGTGCGATACAGCACCAGCGTCGCGATCAACCCGCAAATCGCCGCCACGCCCAGGAACAGACCAGGCGCGGCCTTGTTGCCGGTGGTGTGAATGAGCAACGTGGAAATGGCCGGCGTGAAGCCGCCGATCGTCGTAGCCAGGCTGTAGGCCAGCGAGAAGCCGGCGGTCCGCACTTCGACCGGCATCACTTCGGTCAGCGCCACCACCATCGCCCCGTTGTAGCTGCCGTACAGGAACGACAGCCACAGCTCGACCGCCAGAAGGCGAGCGAACGACGGGTCGGCGACCAGCCATTGCAGCGCCGGGTATGCGGTGATGATCGTCAGGATCGTGAAGGCGATCAGCACCGGACGGCGGCCGACGCGATCCGACAACGCGCCCGCGAGCGGCAGCCAGATCAGGTTCGACAAACCGATACAGACGGTGACGACGAGCGTATCGATCGACGACAGCTTCAGCACTTCCTTGCCGAAGGTCGGCGTGTAGGCCGTGATCATGTAGAACGACACGGTGGTCATGATGACCATGCCCATACCGCCCAGCACGATGCCCCAGTTCGCGGCCATCGTCTTCATGATCTCGCCCATGCTCGGACGATGCTTGCGCGCCTTGAATTCCTCGGTTTCCTGCAACGAACGGCGGATCAGGAACAGGAACGGCACGATCAGGCAGCCGATCAGGAACGGCACGCGCCAGCCCCAGGCGCTCATCTGGTCAGCCGGCAGCACTTTGTTGAGCACCACGCCGATCAGCGCGGCAAACACCACGGCAACCTGCTGGCTGCCCGACTGCCACGCGCAATAGAAACCCTTGTTGCCCTTGGTCGCGATCTCCGACAGATAGACCGACACGCCGCCCAGTTCGACCCCGGCCGAGAAGCCTTGCAGCAGCCGGCCGCCCAGCACTAGCACGGGCGCAAGCACGCCGATGGTCGCGTAGCCTGGTATCGACGCGACCGTGAGGGTGCCGAGCGCCATCAGGCCGAGGGTGAGGATCAGGCCTTTGCGCCGGCCGTGATGGTCGATGTAGGCACCCAGCACGATTGCGCCAAGCGGCCGCATCAGGAAGCCCGCGCCGAATACCGACAACGACAACATCAGCGAGGCGAATTCGTTACCGCTCGGGAAATAGGTCTTGGCAATCGCGGACGCGTAATAGCCGTAGACCATGAAGTCGTACATCTCAAGAAAGTTGCCGCTAACCACGCGGAAAACTGTCTTGACCTTGGATTCCTGCGATGAAGAAGTAGCGTGTGACGCAGTAGACATGACATTCTCTGATAAGCCTGTCGCCACGCAGACAGGCGGCGCTCAGGCAGTTGAAACGATCCACTGCGTTCGGCAAGCGGATGCCGCGGGCAACTCAATAATTAGAACGCGCCGGGGGCGCTGCATTTTCATGCTGAACACATTTGCGCGGTATCAGGGTAAACGTTGTGAAATACCCGGAACCCGCAACACGTAATGTTACCGTTCCTGGCGCTGTCGCGTATTCCATACAGCTTCATTACAGACAACACCCGCTCACCCTTGCGGTAGACTTTTCGCAGACAGGCCATTCCCGTTGACCACCATCCCGATGCAAACCTCCCACGCACTCTCACTGCGCCCTGCGACCCTCGCGGATGCGGCGCTGATCGCTTCGATCCATAGCGCCAGCTGGCAGGCTACCTATCGCGGCCTGCTGCCTGATGCGTTCCTCGACGGCGAGGTAACGCGGGAGCGTGCCGCCTATTGGGAAGCGCGCCTGCGCGCACCGGGCGGCGAGCGCCGTATCGTCCTGATCGCCGAGCTCGCGGACGAGCCGATCGGTTTTGTCTGCGTCGAACGGCAGCCGGAATCCGCATGGGGTGTCCTGCTCGACAACCTGCATGCGCTGCCAGCACACCAGGGCATTGGCGCCGGCAAGCTGTTGATGCGTGCCGCCGAAGACTGGGCGCGCGCGCAAGGCGAGACGCAGTTGTATCTCTACGTGCTCGAAGGCAACACACCGGCGATCGGTTTTTATGAACGGCAAGGCTGGCAGTTCGTCGGCGCCGAACCGGATCATATGGGCGGCGTGGATATTACTGCGTTGCGCTACGTGTACCGGCTGGATCGGTGAGGTACGTGCGCCTGGTTTGATCGTCGTCCAAAGCGGCACCGACGAATATGCGTCGATGACCCTGTCAGCCGGCACATATCTGCGCAATATTGCGCGGCCATCGAAACACCGAAAAATCGAGTCGCAAAAAACAAAACCCCACGCTCCGAAAAACGTGGGGTTGATCAGCAGTCTGAGCCCGGCCATTCACGCCCGGGCTTTTTTACACTCATACACCTACTTCTGCGTTGGCAATCCGAACTCGGTCTGCCGCTGCAACTGCATCACTTCGCCCTGCACCTGACGCAACTGCGCCTGTGCCTTTTCCTTTTCCCCGCGCAGCGCCGCCGCCTCGCCTTGCGCCTGCCGCTGGTAGTCGTTGACCTTGGCCTGCTGCGCACGCGCAACGTCGAGATCGGCCTGCAAGCGCTTCGCGCGATCTTCCGATAACGCGATGATGTCTTCGATATACGCCTTCTGCGCCTGCAGCTGCGTACGGCGAATCTCGACGTCCGCGAGTTGCGCCGTCTTCTGGACGAAACCTGCATAGACCGCTTCGGCGCGGCCTACGTCCTCCGACTTGATTACGCGCCAGAAATGCTTGTCCTGAAAAAGCGCGACGTAGTACGTCATTTCCTGCGGATAGAAAAACAGACTCGCGCCGTAGCTGCCGTTATATGTGGTGCGCAGTTCGCTCAGCTTCGCATCGTGAATCATCTGCATCAGTTCTGCGACGTTGCCTTGCGCATCGCTGGCGGTAGCCGGCGTGGCGGATGCCGCGCTACGCAGCGCAGCAGCGACCGGTTGGGGCGTGAGCGTGTTGATGGACGGCCGCGTGCCGACCAGCGGCGCGGTTTCGTCGCTTTGCGCTGCCAGTACGAAACCACCATGCTGCAACAGCGCACACGAGGCCGCGAGCAACATGGTGCGCCGTACAATTAAGGGGTACTTCATACGTGCATACTCCATGCAAATCCAAAACAGCCTTGGATTATCGCGCGGATTAGCCGTCAAGCGAAGCATTCAACTGTCTCGCTGACGGACTTTAAATCGAGATAAATCGATAACGAATGATTTAGCCAGATGGACGTATCCGTCGCGAAATAAAAGGTTTCGGATAACATGAAAACGCAACAATTTGACTCACGCATGACTCATGCGGACGTTTCCCAATCTGCATGGCGTTCGCACGAATCCAACGTCAAGCAGAGCGGAAATATGGAGATAGGTAGCTTGAAAACACGCCGCCGATAACAAGCGTATAACCCGCATAACCCAATTAAGGCCCTGACAGCGGAGCGAACATGAACATGAAGCCGCAGTGGGAAAACAACCGCACGAAGCGCCGCTGCCAAACATGGCGGCAGCTCGTGACAATCGTGCTTGAAAGACCGGACTCGAAACTCGAAAGCACGCCCTGAAGGCGTGCCCTTAAAACCGCGTTTCGCGCGCCACCCGCAGGAAGGTATCGAGCAGCGGCGTGCAATCGAGTAGCTCCGGACCGCCCGCGCGATGAAACTCCGGGTGCCACTGCACGCCCATCACAAACGGCGCACGCCGATAGCGCACGGCCTCGATGATGCCGTCCGACGCCGACACCGCCTCGATATTCAGATCGCGGCCGATGGTCTTGACCGCCTGATGGTGAATCGAGTTGACGATCGCCTCGCGCCGGCCCGGAAACATATTGGCCAGCGTCGAGCCGTCCGGAAAATGAATGCTGTGCCGATGCTGATCGTAGTTCTCGTTGACGTGCGCGCCGGCGGTCGGCACGTCGGTGGCGATGTCCTGATACAAGGTGCCGCCGAACGCCACATTGATCAACTGGCAACCGCGGCACACGCCAAGCACCGGCTTGCCCGACTCGATGAACTCATGCAGCAATTCAAGTTCGTACATGTCGCGCACGCGGTCGCCCGGCCACTCGGGACTCGTTGCCTGTTCCGCGTACGATTGCGGCGAGACGTCCGCGCCGCCTTGCAGCAGCAGACCGTCGAGATGCTTCGCATAGTCGCGCAAACGGATATTGCTCGGGTGCAGCATGCCCTGATGGCCGACCGTCGGAATCATGAACACCAGCACGTCGCGCGACATCACCCAGTGCGCAATCGATTCCTCGAGGTATTGCAGCGTCTTGCCCCGCAAGCCCTTCGCGCCCGGCTCCGGGTGAAAGATGCGTGCCGACACGCCGATGCGCAGCGTGCGCTGCGTGATCCGTTGGCCAGCGCGATCGAACAACTGACGCGCCCGCGCCGCGATGATGCGGCCGAACACCGTCCACGCCGAATCGCTTTGCTTCAGATAGCGCGGCGGCGACGGCGGCAACGCATTCGGCGGCGGCGGGTTCGTTGCAGTGAAGTCAGGCGCGGCGCCGAAACCCGGCGGCGGCGAACCGGCCCGGTGGGCGGCAGCGGCCGCTTCTTGCGCTTGTTCCTCGTTTCCGGTGAGGGCTGCTTCGTCGGCCGGAGCGCTCAATTCGCCGGCGAGCGGTTCACTGCTTCCGAGCGTGCTGGGACGTGTGGCTGGACTCTTGTAAGCCTGTCCCGCCTTGCGTGCGGCGCGCTCGTGAACCTCGGCCTCCTGCTGTGCGGTCGACGCCGCCGCTGAACTGCGTGCTTCAGCTGCGTCGCGTTGCCGCGCCGTTTGCGGATCGGTGGGGGTGACAGTGGATGCGCTATTAGGGTCGTCAGTCGACGACCTCGCCGCGGCCTCCTCGGCAGCCGGCGATGCAGCCGACGGCGTAACCACGTCCTTGATCGACGACTGGATGGAATCTTCGTGGGAAAGCGGCAACGTGGCTGCCGGCTCGGGCGGCAAAACCTCGGGTTTCGACGCGCCTGGGGCTGCGCCGGACGGTGTTGACGAAGATGAGGACGCTGGCGTCGCCGAAGGCGACGTTGGGCTGCCGGGCTTACCGGCGTTTTCAGGTTTGTTTTCGCTCATGACAGTCAGACAGGCGCCTTCCACGCGAACGAATGAATATGCCCTGATTATCCGCTAGCGCGGCAAGCCCGGCAAACCCGCACACAATTGCTCACATTGTTGCGGCTCCAGACGCGGGTCGTCTGACTTACGGATCCGGCTGTTCTTCGAACGTTTCGCGCAGGGCGATCTGCATCGTCGCGTGGATTTTCACGCACCAGCGCCACACCAGCGCCAGCAGTAGGGCAGCGCACACCAGCACCACGGTCAGGAGGCCCGTCGGCGGCAAAATGCTGCTGGAGAGCGCCGCGACCAGCAAAAACACGCCGACCATCGAGACCACCGGCACCAGGTCGGAGATCGCGTAACGGATCGCACTGGTGAAGCGCCCCGCTGTCGCCGGCTGCACGCTCACCTCGGCGAGTAGCAGCGCGAGCGACTTGGTCTTACGATAGACCGCGACCAGGAACGGCATCGACAGCACCAGCGCGATGCTCCAAAGCACGACGCGCTGCATCGGCTCGGAGCTCATCCAGTGTCCGAGCAGGGTGCTGGTGTAAGGCGCGCTGTACGACACGATCAGGAAGATCGCCGCGACCAGCGCGAGATTGACGGCGATCTGCAAAATGATCCGCCGCGTCATGCTGAACAGCGTCGGCTCGCCGGTTCCAGTGTTCAAACTACGCAGCCACTGCCCGTACATGCCGAACACGTTGGCGAGCGTGCGTGGCATCGCCTGCCCGAGACGCTGCGTCAGCGGATCGGCGGCACGAATCAGGTAAGGCGTGAAAAGCGTGGTCAAAGCGGAGACCGCCACCGCGATCGGATACAGAAACGCGCTCGTCACCTTCAAGGTCAGACCGAGCGACGCGA
This sequence comes from Paraburkholderia sediminicola, assembly GCF_046026675.1. Classification (GTDB taxonomy): domain Bacteria; phylum Pseudomonadota; class Gammaproteobacteria; order Burkholderiales; family Burkholderiaceae; genus Paraburkholderia; species Paraburkholderia sediminicola_F. The sequence goes on from NZ_JAQQEY010000001.1 coordinate 3,445,310, forward strand.
TGATGAACGAGAACTCGCCGATCTGCGAAACGGTCATGCCGACCCGCATCGCCGTGCGTCCATCCTTGCCCGCGAGAAAAGTGCCGAGCCCGCACGACACGATCTTGCCGACGATCACCGCCACCGTAATCACCGCGATCGGCCAGGCATAGTCGACCAGCACAGCCGGGTTCAGCATCAGGCCGATCGTCACGAAGAAAATCGCAGAAAAGGCGTCGCGCAGCGGCGCGATCAGGTGCTCGATCCGATGCAGATGGCGCGACTCGGCCATGATCGCGCCTATCAGGAACGCGCCGAGCGCAATGCTGTAATCGAGCTTCACCACCAGCAGACAGAAGCCGAAGCAGAAGCCGAGCACCGACACCAGCAGCATCTCGTCGCTCCTGGCGCGCGCCACGTAGTTCAACGCGCGCGGCACGACCAGAATGCCCACCACTAACGACACCGTCATGAAGAGCAGCAGCTTGCCGAGCGTAACGACGGCGACACCCGCGCTCAACTGCCCCGTCTGCGCGATGCCGGAGAGCAGCACCAGCATCGCGATGGCGAGAATATCCTCGACGATCAGAATTCCGAACACCAGTTGCGCGAAGCTCTCGCGCTTCAAGCCCAATTCGGAGAGCGCCTTGACGATGATGGTCGTCGACGAGATCGCGAGAATCGCGCCGAGGAACAGCGAGTCCATCGAGCTCCAGCCGAACGCGCTGCCGATCTCGTAGCCGATCCATAGCATCAGCACGATTTCGGAGAGCGCCGCGACGATCGCCGTCGCGCCGACCTTGAACAGCTTGCGCAGGCTGAATTCGAGGCCGAGCGAAAACATCAGGAACACCACGCCGAGTTCACCCAACGTCTGGATGGTCTGCTCGTCGTGAATCAGCTGGAACGGCGGCGTGTACGGCCCGATGATCACGCCCGCGGCGATGTAGCCCAGCACCACCGGCTGTTTCAGGCGATGGAACAGCACGGTGACGACGCCGGCGAGCGCCATCACGACCGCCAGATCCTGAATAAAGCCGATACCGTGATGCATGGATGCGTCCCTTACAAAAAGTAATGTCTCAAAAACGCAGTGTAACGTACTCGTGCGACGCACCAAATCGCGCAAACGTCGAAAGGGCGTGGGATTAGCCGGATCGCTAACCTCACGGCAGGGCCGTTGACACGAAACTTTTTTGACACGCTGGACACCTGTGAAATATCACAATAATATTTGACGCATATTTTCTTGGGAGTCGAGTGATGCAGGTGTCCTTCAATGTTGTAGATCGTTCCGGCGACAGTCGCGCCGATATCGTCGAAGTGAATCGTCTGACGATCGCCGGCTGGGCCGGGCGCGATCAGGCGGCGATCGAGCATCACATCGCCGAACTGGCGGAACTCGGCGTGAAGCGGCCGTCGACCACGCCCTGCTTCTATCGCCTCGGCGCCGAACTGCTGACGCAGGCTGAACAGGTCGACGTGGTCGGCGTGAAGTCAAGCGGTGAAGCCGAGTGCGTACTGGTGCGCTCGAAGGCGGGGCTACTCGTCACCGTCGGCTCCGATCATACCGACCGCGAAGTCGAGGCCTATGGCGTCACCGTCTCCAAACAGGTTTGCCCGAAACCGGTCGCACGCGACGCATGGCGTTTCGACGATGTCGCCGGTCACTGGGATCAACTCGAACTGCGTGCCTTCGCCGTGACAAAGAACGGCGAGCGGCGCATCTATCAGCAAGGCAGCGTCGCGTCGCTGCTGCCGGCCGCCGATCTGCTGGAACGCGCGCCCGTAGCGGAAGGCGCCGCGATGTTCTGCGGCACGCTGGCGGTACAAGGCGGCATCGTCGGGATGGCCGACGGCGACGCGCTCGAACTCGAACTGCACGATCCCATCCTGAACCGCACGCTGCGCCACGCTTACCGCGTGCACGCGTTACCTATCGTCGAATGAGGCATCCATGAATCCCCCTTCGCTATCCGCCAACGCCGACGCGTCTTCCGACGCGTGGCTCGAAGCCGCCGCCCTGCGCAAGATCACCTGGCGCATCATGCCGTTCCTGTTTCTCGTCTACGTGCTGTCGTACCTGGACCGCGTCAACATCGGCTATGCGAAGCTGCAGTTCACCGGCGACCTCGGCCTGTCGAACGCGGCGTACGGACTCGGCGCGGGGATCTTTTTCTTCGGCTATTTCGTGTTCGAAGTGCCGAGCAATCTGCTGCTGAAGAAGTTCGGCGCGCGCGCCACCATCGCCCGCATCACGATGCTGTGGGGGCTGCTGTCGTGTCTGATGATGTTCGTACGCTCGGAGACGATGTTCTACGTGTTGCGCTTTTTCCTCGGCGTCGCCGAGGCCGGACTGGTGCCGGGCGTGGTGCTGTATCTGACCTTCTGGTTTCCGTCCGACCGGCGCGCGAGGATGGTCGCCGTGTTCATGGCGGCGATTCCGGTGGCAGGAATCATCGGCGCGCCGTTGTCGGGCTTTCTGATGTCGGCGCTGCATGAAGCGCACGGCTTGCGCGGCTGGCAGTGGATGTTCCTGATCGAAGGCATTCCGTCGATCCTCGCCGGCTTCTGGGCGCTCGCCGTGTTGCGCAACACACCCGCCGAAGCCGCCTGGCTCACCGACGACGAAAAGCGCGTAATCCTCACCCGCCTTTCGCGCGAAAACACTGCGGCGGCTGCAGCCGGCGCAGAGCAGAGTCTGGCGGTTGCGTTGCGCTCGGGCCGCTTCTGGCTGCTGACGCTGATCTACTTCTGCCTCGTCACCGGCAATGCGGGCTTCTCGTTCTGGCTGCCGCAGATCGTCAAGGACCTCGGCGTGACCAACCTCGTCACGAACGGCTTCGTCACCGCGATTCCCTACCTTGCGGCGGGTATCGGCATGATCCTGATCGGCCGCTCGTCCGATATTACGGGCGAACGGCGCTGGCACTATGCCGTGTGCTGCTTCATCGGCGCGGCGGGCCTGCTCGGCAGCGCCTCGGTGACCAATTCGATTCCGCTCGCCGTCACCGGTTTGTCGATCGCCTATATCGGCATTCTGGCGGGCTTCGGCATCTTCTGGTCGATGTCCACCACGTTCCTGCAAGGCACCGCAGCCGTGGCCGGCATCGCCGTGATCAACTCGATTGCGAATCTGGCAGGCTATGTGAGCCCGTATGTGCTCGGCATCGTCAAGGATGCGACGCATAGCGTGACCTTCGGGCTGGTGCTGATCGCGGGGGCGTTGATCGTCGGTGGGCTGGTCACGTTGATGATGCCGCGCGTCAAGGTGCAGCACGCCGCGGCGGTAACGCCGAGGAGCGCCTGACACGCAGAGATTTCCGTGATTGCTGTGACGTGTGAGAACCACGCGTCATGCGCAAGCGGCGCCGGTGAGCAACCGCCCACCCGGCGCCGTCCGCGCAAAACCTTGCTCTACAATGCGGACGACACCGCCCGCACCTTCTTCACATGACGCTTTTGCAGACTGTCCGCCGTTCCAGTGCCCCCCGCGAAACCGCCTCGGCGAGTCTCGCCGAGCAGGCCTACGCCTTCGTCAAGCGCGAGATCATCACGATGCGTTTACGGCCGAGCGAGGTGCTGAACGAAGCGGAATTGATGGTGCTGACCGGCATCGGCAGAACACCGGTGCATCAGGCACTACATCGGCTGGTGCACGAAGGCATGCTCACCATCATGCCGAGAAAGGGCATCATGGTCCGCCCGGTTTCTCTCGACGACGTGCTGGCGATCATCGACGTGCGGCTCGTCAACGAAAGCTACTGCGTCGAGCTGGCCGCGCGCCACGCGCAGCAACACGATTTCGACGCGATGCAGGCCTTGTTGGACCGCTCGTCGGTGTGCGTCGCCGCGCATGATATCGAGGGCATGATGGATATCGACCGCGAGTTTCATCTGGCAATTTCGGCGGCATCGCGCAACCCCGTGCTGGCCGACATCCTGCGTGGTCTGCACGAACGCTCGCTGCGCTTCTGGTTCATTTCGCTATCCGAGCCGCATCATCTCGAAGACGTCCACGAAGAACATCTGGAACTGTTTCGCCTGCTGCGCGAACGCGATGCCGAAGGCGCCCGCCAATCGGTCCAAAAGCATATCGAAGCGTTCCGCGCGACATTATTCAACCGGATTTGACTGACCCCGAACGCGGGCCCGGCTGCGCAGTCAGCGGGAGCCCGCCACACAGTGATCTCAAGCTAACCGCGCATCTAACCGGATACTTCCCGACACCATGGCCACCGAATTCACGCCCTTCCCGCCGCTAGCCCAGCTTGCCGCTGACCTCGCCGCCGGCCGCACCACGAGCCGCGCGCTTGTTGAAACCGCGCTCGAACGGATCGCCGATCCGGCCGGCCAGGGTGCGGTCGCTTTCATGCACGTCGACGCCGACAGCGCCCGCGTCGCCGCCGATGCGCACGACCGCCTGCGCGCCGCCGGCACCGTCCTTTCGCCGCTCGCCGGGATTCCGGTCTCGGTCAAAGATCTGTTCGATATCGAAGGCCAGCCGACCCGCGCCGGTTCCGTGGTGCTGGCCGACGCGCCCGCCGCCAAAGCGGACGCGGTGGCGGTCGCGCGCCTGAAACGGGCGGGCGCGGTGATCGTCGGGCGCACCAACATGAGCGAGTTCGCGTTTTCCGGACTCGGCCTGAACCCGCACTACGGACATCCGCTGTCGCCGTATCAGCGCGGCGTGAAGGGAGACGAGCGGATTTCGGGCGGCTCGTCGTCGGGGGCGGCGGCGTCGGTCGCGGACGGCATGGCGGCCGTTGCGCTCGGCACCGACACCGGCGGTTCAATCCGCATCCCGGCTGCGCTGTGCGGCCTGACGGGCTTCAAGCCAACCGCTGATCGCATTCCGAAGCAAGGCGGCATACCGCTTTCGTCCACGCTGGATTCGTTCGGGCCGATCGGCGTTTCGGTGGCGTGCTGCGCGCTGGTCGACCGCATGCTGGCCGGGCTCGAGCCGCGCATTCCGGCGGCCCGGCCGCTCGAAGGCGTGCGCCTTGGCGTATTGACCAATTTCGTGACCGACGGCGTCGAACCGGCGGTCGCCGCCGCGATCGATACCGCCCTCAAGCATCTGGAAGCGGCCGGCGCGATCGTCACCGAAGTGCGCTTCGCGCCGCTCGACCGTCTACCCGAGATCAACCGCTTCGGCTTTTCGCCGATCGAAGCGTATGCATGGCACCGTCCGCTGCTGGAAAAGCACCGCGATCAATATGATCCGCGCGTGCTGGTGCGCATCCTGAAAGGCCAGCCGGCCAGCGCCGTCGACTATCTGGACCTGCTCGCCGAGCGCCAGGCCATGCTCGACGAAGCCGCGCGCACGCTGTGGCAGCGTTTCGATGCGGTCGTCGCGCCGACCGTGCCGGTGGTGCCGCCGCGCGTGGCCGACCTGATCGACGACGACGCATTTGGCCGCACCAACGCGCTGATCCTGCGCAACCCGAGCGTATTCAACTTCCTCGACGCCTGCGCGCTGTCGCTGCCTTGTCATCTGCGCGGCGACGCACCCGTCGGCCTGATGCTGGCAGGCGCACCGCACGCCGACGACGCCTTGCTGGCCATCGGCCGCGGCGCCCAGGCGGTGCTCAACGCCATTCGCTGATTGGGGCGCTGAACGGGACACGGAGCAGACACCGAACGGGGATTTCGACTTAAAAGCGCGATAAGCGCCAGGGCGGGGGTTCGCGCTAGAATCGCGGGCACCTGCCCTTTCCGTTTCCAGACAGCCACACGACCGATGAATAACGACAATGCGATGCTGCGCCGCGAGCGCTCCCTGCTGGTTCTGCTTGGCCTGATCTGCGTCGGCCTCGTCGCCGGCGCGTTGTATCTGCAATACGGCTTGCACGAAGACCCGTGCCCGCTGTGCATCATCCAGCGCTATTTCTTCCTGCTGATCGCGATTTTTGCATTCCTCGGCGCGCGCTTTAACAGCTGGCGCGGCGTGCGGCTGCTGGAAGTGCTGGCGGCTCTGTCGGCCCTGGGCGGCATCGTGACTGCCGCGCGGCACGTGTATGTGCAGGCCAATCCGGGCTTCAGCTGCGGCTTCGACGCACTGCAGCCGGTGGTCGACAGCTTGCCGCCCGCGCAGTGGCTGCCGGGCGTCTTCAAGGTGGCAGGCCTCTGCGAAACGGCCTATCCGCCGATTCTGGGCCTGTCGCTGCCCACCTGGTCGCTGGTGGCTTTCGTCGTGGCTTTCGTGCCGCTGGCGCTGAGCCTGGCTAAGAATCGCCGCCGGATCGCCTGATCGGCGCTGCCGGTCGATCTGACTGAAACGGCGCCGGCCTTTGATCTGTCTTCTCTGACGGGTTGAAGGCCGGCGTTTTCACGTCCGCTCCGCCCCCTTTTCTCGCCGCGCCCCGTCCCTCAAGGCTTTGCACCGCTCATCCCGCCCCACGCAACTTCCCGCTCTGGCGTGAATCGTACTTATCTCATGACTGCTTCCGAATAAGCTTCATGCGGGTTGGGAAATCTTTTCGGGACAAGGTAATGCTATCTTCGGAACTGGATGGCGATCTACGTGCGCGAGGCCGGCTTTGGCGCGACCCCATGCGTAACGCGCGCCCGGTCCGCACTGTCTTTCGGATTCGCCATGACAACGCAAACCATCCGCTTTTATCACCAGGGGTCCGTCCGTGAGGTCGCGGGCGTCCCGGCGACGCGCACCGTGCTTCAGCACCTGCGCGAGGATTTGCATTGCACGGGCACCAAGGAAGGCTGCGCGGAAGGCGACTGCGGCGCCTGTACGGTCGTCATCGGCGAACTGGACGCACAAGGCGGCCTCGCGCTGAAAGCGGTCAACGCCTGTATTCAGTTCCTGCCGACGCTGGACGGCAAAGCCCTTTTCACCGTCGAAGACCTGCGCGCCGCCGACGGCGCCCTGCACCCCGTCCAACAGGCCATGGTCGATTGCCACGGCTCGCAGTGCGGTTTTTGCACCCCCGGCTTCGTGATGTCGATGTGGGCGCTGTACGAAAACCAGCCGGCCGCCGCCGGCCTGCCCACCCGCGATGAGATCAACGCCGCGCTGTCCGGCAATCTGTGCCGCTGCACCGGCTACCGGCCGATTGTCGATGCGTCGCAGAAAATGTTCGACTATCCGCAATACCCACGCGTGACGCTGGACCGCAAAACGATCGCCGACAAGCTGCGCGAGATCCAACGCCGCGACACCTTCGAATACAGCGCGCCCGATACGCGTGGCGCTGCGTTCGGCTCACCCACCTTCCATGCACCGGTCTCGCTCGACGCATTCGCCAAACTGCGCGCCGAGCACCCACAAGCGCGCCTGCTGGCAGGCAGCACCGACGTCGGCCTCTGGGTCACCAAGCAGTTCCGCGATCTCGGCGACATCCTGTACATCGGCAACGTCGTCGAATTGAAAACAATCGAGCGTGACGCGCAGACGCTGACGATCGGCGCCGCCGTCACGCTCGAAGACGCCTACGCGGCGCTCGCCGTCGATTACCCTGAACTGGCCGAACTGTGGACGCGTTTTGCGTCGCTGCCGATCCGCAATGCCGGCACGCTCGGCGGCAACGTCGCGAACGGCTCGCCAATCGGCGACTCGATGCCCGCGCTGCTCGCGCTCGACGCCGAAGTCGTGCTGCGTCACCGTGCTAAAACTCGCGCGCTGAAGCTCGACGCCTTCTACCTCGGCTATCAGAAAACCGCGCTCGCGGCAGCCGAATTCGTCGCCGCGCTGCGTGTGCCGCGTCCAGCGCGCGATCTGCGTTTCCGCACGTACAAAGTGTCAAAGCGTTACGATCAGGACATCTCCGCGGTGTGCGCCGCATTCGCGCTGCTCATCGGCGAAAACGGCACGATCAGGGACGCCCGTATCGCGTTCGGCGGCATGGCCGCGACGCCTAAACGCGCCGCGCAAACCGAGGCCGCGCTGATTGGCGCACCATGGAACGAAAGCACCGCGCGGCAAGCGATGAACGCACTCGTCGCCGATTACCAGCCGCTCACCGACATGCGCGCCTCGAGCGCCTATCGACTGAAGGTGGCGCGCAATCTGTTGTGGCGCTTCCACCTCGAAACGCGCGATGACGCGCCGCTCGCCCTCTTCGACGTGAATGCGTTCGCGTACGAAGCCGGCGCGCCCGACGCGGCCGTTGCGAAGGAGTCGTCGTGATGAACCGGACCGATGCTTTCGTCGAACCTGCTGTGCACCAGGCTGACAAGCACGCCGCCGTTCAGGAGAGCGAGACGGCGATCGGCATTTCCTTGCCGCACGAATCGGCCGCGCTGCATGTGAGCGGCGAAGCCACCTACACCGACGACGTCCCCGAATTGCAAGGCACGCTGCACGCGGCGCTTGGGTTGTCGCGGCATGCGCATGCGCGGATCGTGTCGCTCGATCTGGACGCTGTCAGAAAATCGCCTGGCGTGATCGCGGTGCTGACCGCTGAAGACATCCCCGGCGAGAACAACTGTGGCCCGGTGCTGCACGACGATCCAATTCTCGCTGTAGACGAAGTGCTGTATCTCGGCCAACCGGTGTTTGCGGTGATCGCCGAAAGTCATGAACTCGCACGGCGCGCCGCAGCGCTGGCTAAAAGCGACGACGTGGTGCGATATGAACCGCTCGAGGTCATCCTAACGCCAGCCGAAGCGAAAGCCAATAAGCAATTCGTCCTGCCGCCTCTGCATCTGAGGCGTGGCGAACCCGATGCGAAAATCGCCGCCGCGCCGCATAAGATCCGCGGCACGTTCGAAGTCGGCGGTCAGGAACAGTTTTATCTCGAAGGCCAGATCGCGTACGCCGTGCCAAAGGAAATGGATGGCATGCTCGTCTACAGCTCGACGCAGCATCCGAGCGAAATGCAGCAGGTCGTCGCGCATATGCTCGGCTGGCCGGCGCACAACGTCGTGTGCGAATGCCGGCGGATGGGCGGCGGCTTCGGCGGCAAGGAATCGCAATCGGCGGTGTTCGCGTGCGTGGCATCGTTGGCGGCGAAGCTGCTCCGCCGCCCGGTCAAACTGCGTGCCGACCGTGACGACGATTTCATGATCACTGGCAAGCGGCACGACGCGGTCTACGAGTACGAAGCGGGCTTTGACGATAGCGGCCGAATCCTCGGCGCGCGCGTTGAAATCGCCTTGAGGGCCGGCTATTCCGCTGACTTGTCCGGTGCGGTCGCGACCCGTGCCGTCTGTCACTTCGACAACGCGTACTACCTGTCCGACGTCGACATCGTCGCGCTGTGCTGCAAGACGAATACGCAATCGAACACCGCATTCCGCGGCTTCGGCGGCCCGCAAGGCGCGCTGGTGATGGAAGTGATGCTCGACAGCATCGCCCGTCAATTGCACTGCGATCCGCTCGACGTGCGGCTCGCCAACTACTACGGCATCGGCGAACGCGACACGACGCCGTATGGACAACGCGTCGACGACAACATCATCGCGCCGCTAACGGATGAGTTGCTTGCAACCAGCGACTACCGCGCGCGCCGCGAAGCGATCGCGGCGTTCAATGCAAAAAGTCCGGTGCTCAAACGCGGCCTCGCGTTCTCGCCAGTGAAGTTCGGCATCTCGTTCAACGTGCCGTTTCTGAATCAGGCCGGGGCGCTGGTGCACGTGTACAAAGACGGTTCGGTACTCGTCAATCACGGCGGCACCGAAATGGGCCAGGGGTTGAATACGAAGGTCGCGCAAGTCGTCGCGAACCAGTTCGGCCTGCCGCTTTCGCGCGTGCGCGTGACGGCGACCGATACGTCGAAGATCGCCAACACCTCGGCGACCGCCGCCTCCACCGGCAGCGACCTGAACGGCAAAGCCGCCGAAGCCGCTGCGCGGACCATTCGCGACAGGCTCGCCACACTCGCGGCGAAGCAACTGGGCGGCAGCGCCGATGCAGTGGAATTCGCCAGCGGTGAAGTGTCGGTGAACGGCGGTGCGATGCCATTCGAGCAACTGGTCGCCGCAGCGTATCTGGCGCGCGTGCAGTTGTGGTCGGACGGGTTCTATACGACGCCGAAAGTGCACTGGGACGCGAAAACGCTGACCGGTCACCCGTTTTATTACTTTGCGTACGGTGCGGCCGTGTCGGAAGTGGTGATCGACACGCTGACCGGCGAATGGAAACTGGTGCGCGCGGATGTGTTGCACGACGCCGGCCAATCGATCAATCCGGCGATCGATCTCGGCCAGGTGGAAGGCGGCTTCATTCAGGGCATGGGCTGGCTCACCACCGAAGAATTGTGGTGGAACCGCGATGGCCGCCTGATGACGCACGCGCCGTCGACGTACAAAATTCCCGCCGTCAGCGATACGCCCGCGGCCTTCAATGTGCGCCTTTACCAGAATCAGAACGTCGAGCCGACCGTGTTTCATTCGAAGGCAGTAGGCGAGCCGCCGCTGCTGTTGCCGTTCTCGGTATTTCTCGCGATCCGCGATGCGGTTGCGGCCGCGGTGCCGGGTGCGGAACATGCACCCGCGTTGCGCGCACCCGCGACGCCCGAAGCAATTCTCGACGCGCTGGACGCGTTGCAATCGCCTGGAACGACAACGGAACCCGCGACAGGACAACCGGCGGAACAAGCAGCGGCAGCGGCAGCCTCAACCGCCACCACGCCGGTTTAGCAATTTGATGAAACGGTGAGCGACGTTAAGCAACTTAAAGCCTGGGCCCGACGCGACACGAACGCGTCCCGCCACACTCAACCGGTCGCACGGACACCCCCGCGGCCACGTATGGAGAACCGCCGGATGCAAGCCTGGCTACCTGACCTGCAACAACTGCTCGCGCACGGCGACGCCGCCGTGCTGGTGACGGTCGCACGCGTCGAAGGGTCGGCGCCCCGCGAAGCCGGCACCAAGATGATCGTCACGCGCGATTCGGCCAGGCATACGATCGGCGGCGGACATCTCGAATGGAAGGCCATCGAGACCGCGCGCCAGGTGCTGCGCGACGGCATGCGCTCGCCGCATATGCGCCGCCTCGAACGTTTCGCGCTTGGCCCCAGTCTCGGCCAGTGCTGCGGCGGCGCCGTGATTCTCGCTTTCGAGCGCCTCGACATCGGCGACCTCGGCTGGATCACCTCGCTCGCGAAACGCGTGGCCGCGGGCCTTTCGACGGTGCGTAGCGTATCATTCGGCCCCGCACCGGATGCGGTGATGCTCTCCGACCCCGAACCGGGTGTCGATGCCTCCGACTGCCTGCTGTGGGACGGCGCCGGTTTCGACGACAGCGGTGCTCTGCTCACCGAAACCATCGCGCCAGGCGACTTCCAGGTCGTGCTGTTCGGCGCCGGTCACGTGGGCGCGGCGCTGGTTCGCGTGCTGGCCACGCTGCCTTGCACCGTGCGTTGGGTCGACGAGCGCGACGCGCAATTTCCGCCCGCGGAAACGCTGCATGCGCCGAACGTGAAGATCGATCCGAACGACGCACCCGACGAAGCCATCGACCAGGCCGCGCCGCACACGTACTTCATCGTGATGACGCACAACCATTCGCTCGATCTCGAGTTGGCCGAGCGCATTCTGCGGCGTGGCGATTTCGCCTTCTTCGGCATGATCGGCTCGCACAGCAAGCGCAAGCAGTTCGAACATCGGCTGGCCGCGCGTGGCATCGATCCTTCGCAGATTGCGCGGATGAAGTGCCCGCTCGGCGTCGACGGCATCGTCGACAAGTCGCCGGAGATCATCGCGATCTCCGCGGCTGCTCAAGTGTTGCAGGCAGTGGAGGCGAATGCGGGCGCGCACGCGGCGCAGACGGTCTGATTTGCCGCACAATCGACCTGCCGCCCCACAGCGATTGCGTCCTGTCCTGCATCCCGCATCCGGCGCGAACCGACTCCAACGAAATGCTGACCGACCATGAATACAACGACTGCTACCCCTACGCCACTCATCGAGAAAACCGCTCGCGCCCCGAAGGCCGAGTTACACATTCATATTGAAGGTTCGCTCGAACCCGAGCTGATCTTCGCGCTTGCCGAACGCAACGGCGTGAAGCTCGCGTACGACTCGATCGAAGCGCTGCGCGCCGCGTATGCGTTCACCGATCTGCAATCGTTCCTCGACATCTATTACGCCGGCGCAAGCGTGCTGCTGCACGAGCAGGACTTCTACGACATGACGACAGCGTATGTCGAACGCTGCCTCGCCGATAACGTGATCCACAGCGAAATCTTCTTCGATCCGCAGACGCATACGGAACGTGGCGTACCGATCGCAACCGTCGTCGCCGGCATTGATCGCGCGTTGGCAGATGCGGAAAAGCGCGGCATGACGAGCAAGCTGATTCTGTGTTTCCTGCGCCACCTATCGGAAGAAGACGCGCTCGCCACGTTCGAAGAAGCGCTGCCACTGTTCGAGCAGTACAAGCACCGGCTGATCGGGGTAGGTCTCGATTCGTCCGAACGTGGTCATCCGCCGTCGAAGTTCGAACGCGTATTCGCCCAAGCACGCGCGCTCGGTCTGAAGCTGGTCGCGCATGCGGGCGAAGAAGGCCCGCCGTCGTATATCTACGAAGCGCTCGATCTGCTGAAAGTGGACCGCGTCGACCACGGTGTGCGCAGCATCGAAGATCCGGCGCTCGTCACGCGCCTCGCCGATACGCGCGTCGCGCTGACCGTGTGCCCCCTGTCGAACCTCAAGCTCTGTGTGTTCGACGACATGACCAAACATACGCTGAAGGACCTGCTCGATCGCGGCGTCGCCGTCACGGTGAATTCCGACGATCCCGCTTATTTCGGCGGTTACGTGAACGCCAACTATTTCGCCACCATCGACGCGTTGAAGCTCAACGATGCCGAGGTCTACACGATCATCCGCAACAGCTTCGAAGCGTCGTTCGTCACGCCCGAGCAACGCAGCGAACTGATCGCGAAGCTCGACGCGCACTGGCACCCAGGCGGCCCGCACTGACGGGCCAATGAATGGCAGCCGGCGGCGGCACGGGTTCGTTTCACACCCAGAATCAAGCCGCCGTCTGCGCTGTTTAGCTCCTCACAAATACGGAGACGGTTTTTCATGACTCAATCGGCACAATCAGCCCAACGCGCTCAATCAGCATTCCGCGCACAACTGCTGACCTTCAACGGCGATCCTGCACAATCGCCCAACGCGGCGGTCTTCAACGAGGACGGTTTGCTGATCGTCGAAGACGGCCATGTCGTCGCGGCGGGCGCGTATGCGGCGCTCGCGTCGCAACTCGCGCCGGGCACCTATGTGCAGGAAATGCGCGACAAGCTGATCGTGCCGGGTTTCATCGATACGCACATTCACTATCCGCAGACCGACATGATCGCGTCGCCGGCGCCGGGTCTCCTGCCATGGCTCGACACGTACACGTTCCCGACCGAGCGCCGATTCACCGATCCGGAGTATGCACGCGATACGGCGAGTTTCTTTGTCGAAGAACTGCTGGCTTGCGGCACGACCACCGCGCTCGTGTATTGCACGGTCCACAAGGAATCGGCTGACGCCCTCTTCACCGAGAGCGAAGCGCGCAATCTACGCATGGTGGCCGGCAAGGTGCTGATGGACCGCAACTGCCCCGAGTTTCTGCGCGACACCGCGCAATCGGGTTATGACGACAGCGCCGAGTTGATCGGCCGCTGGCACAACCGTGGCCGCCAGATGTACGCGCTCACGCCGCGTTTCGCACCGACCTCGACCGAAGCGCAACTCGAAGCGTGCGGCGTGCTGGCGGCCAAGCATCCGGACATCTTCATCCAGAGCCACGTCGCGGAGAATACCGACGAAGTGAAATGGGTCGCCGATCTGTTCCCGGGCCACCGCAGCTATCTGGACATCTACGATCACTACGGCCTGCTGCGCCGCCGCGCGGTGTATGGCCATTGCATCTACCTCGACGAGGAAGACCGCAAACGCATGGCGCAAACCGGCACGGTCGCCTCGCATTGCCCGACCTCGAACCTGTTCCTCGGTAGCGGCCTGTTCGACTTCGACAAGGCCGACGAAGCCGGCATGCCGATCGCACTGGCAACCGATGTCGGCGGCGGCACCTCGTTCTCGATGCTGCAAACCATGAACGAAGCGCACAAGGTCGCACGTCTGACCGGCCATCATCTGACGGCCACGCGGATGTTCTATCTCGCCACCGCAGGCGCTGCCGAAGCGCTCGATCTGGCCGACAAGGTCGGCACGTTGAAGCCGAAGTCAGAAGCCGATTTCGTCGTGCTCGATCCGCAAGCCACGCCGCTGCTCGCACGCCGTACCGCACGCACCGAATCGCTCGAAGAACTGCTGTTCGCGTTCGCGCTGCTCGGCGACGACCGCGCGATTTACGAAACGTATGCCGCGGGCAAGCGCGTGCATCGTCGCGACGACGTGCGGCAACACGCATCGCGCGCGGCGAAGATCGCGGCCTGATTGGATCCGTGAGCCGAGCCTGAACTGATTCAGGCGGTTGAATGAAAAACGGCGCTTCCTTCAGGAAGCGCCGTTTTCATTTGCCCGTGCCGTGCGGCCCGATCAATGGTCAACGGTGAGTGCACACGTCGTGCAACGCATTCAGACGGCGTACTGGATCGGCGACATACGGATTCGACTCATCCCACGCGTAACCCGCCAGTACCGCGCTGATCATGCGGCGGATCGACGGCGTCTGGTCCGGATAAAAAATAATGTCCTGCAACTCGCCCGTGTACCAACGTTCGACAAAGGCACGGAACGTATCGATCCCCTTGCGCAACGGTACGTCGTAAGCAGCCGACCAGTCGATCTGCTCGCCTTCCAATTGCCGGTTCAACGTTTGCACGGCGAGACGCGCGGAACGCAACGCAATCGTCACGCCGGACGAGAACACCGGATCGAGAAATTCGCCCGCATTCCCGAGCAACGCATAGCCCGGTCCATGCAAACGCTCGACGTTTGCCGCGTAGCCGCCGATGTGACGCACCGGCATCAGAAACGGTGCATTGCCGATCAACGGCCCGAGCGTCGGCTCCTGCTGGATCAACCCCCGCAATTTCGCGTCGCGCCCAGCTTCCGGCACATCGAGGAAACTGGCCTCGGCGACACAGCCCACCGACGAACGGCCGCCCGCCAGCGGAATCATCCAGAACCATACGTCGCGGCGTTCCGGGTGCGTCGCCACACAGATCTTGTTGCGATCGGTCACGCCGGCCGGAATGCCATCGCGTACGTGTGTGAAGATCGCGGCACGTGTCGGCATGCGCGTAGGCGCTTCGAGGTTCAGCAAGCGTGGCAGCACGCGGCCAAAGCCGCTTGCGTCGAACACGAAGTGCGCCTCCACTTCATACGCGCTCTCCGCTTCGTCGATCACGTCGAGCACCGGCTTGTTGCCATTTTCCCCGGTTTGCATCGCGCGCACCGTATGGCCGAAACGCACGTCGGCGCCCTGCTGGGCCGCGCAGCGAATCAGAATATCGTCGAACACCGCGCGCTCGACCTGGTACGTGGTGCCCCACCCCGGCGAATGCTTGTCGCGGAAGTCGAACGCCGACGACTGGCCGCGGTGAATGAAATGCGCGCCGTTCTTGTACTGGAAACCGGCTTCGACCACCGCCTGCAGCATGCCCGCCTCTTCGAGGTAGGCCATGCTTTGCGGCAGCAAACTTTCGCCGATCGAGAAGCGCGGAAAATGCTGGCGCTCCAGCACCAGCACCGAGCGGCCCGCCCGGCGCAAGAGCGCCGCCGCGACTGCGCCTGCCGGTCCCGCACCGATGATCGCTACGTCGACGGTTATGCGCTTTGACGAATGTGTACTCAAGGTTGCCTCAATCGTTTGCTTGCACGGAACAGCGTTACGCTGCATCCTTACTTTTCGTTACAATTACGCTTCACAGCAAGAACAAATTTCGTCGGAGCCCAGCGTGTCGCCATCCGAAACATCCAATGTGCCGTTCGTGCCGGAAACGGCCTTCGGAATCTGGTTCTTGCGCACCTACACGTGGGAACATCACGTCCTGCGGGTCGCGATCAACGACCTCAAACGCCTGATCGACGCGCCCTTGCCTGCCGCGCCGGTGATCCTCGACGTCGGCTGCGGGCAAGGCATTTCATTCCACCTGCTTGCCGACGCGTTCAAGCCGCGCCGCCTCATCGGTGTCGATTTTCACGAACCGTCGCTGGCGCTTGCCGCCAATGCAGCCGGCGCGTGCCGCGACAAGCTCGCCGATATCGACGTGCTGCACGGCGACTGCGCGCAATTGCCGCTGCCCGATGCCAGCGCCGACATCGTGTTCTGTCATCAAACCTTCCACCATCTCGTCGAGCAGGACCGCGCGCTCGCCGAATTCCGCCGCGTGCTCAAACCGGGCGGCATCCTGCTGTTCGCCGAATCCACCGACGCGTACATCAAATCGTGGGTGATCCGGCTGCTGTTCCGCCACCCCATGCACGTGCAGAAAAGCGCCGACGGCTACCTCGACATGATCCGCCGCGGCGGTTTCCGCTTCGAGCAGCGCAACATCTCGCTGCCGTATCTCTGGTGGAGCCGCGCGAAAGACTTCGGCCTTCTCGAACGCCTCAGCCTGTACCACCCGCAACCCGGCAAGCGTCGTGAAACGCTGGTCAATGTCGCGGCAGTCAAGGCAGATTGAATTTCGCCAGTGCGGTGGCATGCCACCGCACTGGTAAGCATCACGGCGTGTCTGTTTGCGTGCTTGTTTGCAGCTCACACCATTTCGGTGATCATTTACCGCGCAGCGTCACCACATCGCCCTTCAGCGCCACACCAGCAATTACCGCACCCGCGCCACACGTGAACTCCGTCGCGCTCTCACGCACTTCGTTCTTGTAGTTGCTCTTGATGTTGATCACGGCATTACCGCCTTCCTTACGCGCGCGATCCTGCAACTCGATCACCGCCGAAAGGAACACGTGCTGGCACGCGGCCAGGTCGCTCTTGCCGAAGGCGTTGGTCTTCTTGTTGGTCGCGAATTCGCCCATCGTTTTGACCACGGCCGGATGCTGCTGGCCCGCGAAATACAACGCGATGTCGTCACTGACCTTGCCCGGTTCGCTCTGCAGCGCCGGCGCAACCGGATAGTTATCAACCGTGTCGCGAGCAAAAGCCTGAGTAGCGCTCAGCGTGGCGAGCGAAGCGAACAGCGCGGCAAACAGCAGATTGCGTTTCATCGAGACTCCTGAGTGGTTTTTGTGGTTTTTGTTGCTTTAGTGAGTTCTGAATTCGATTCGACCTAGTTCGCTTCCAGCACGACAAGCTGGCCGCTCACCGCGATGGCAGCCGCGCTCGGGCTCACGCCGCAGGTAAAGTCGGTCGACGAGTTGCTCTCGGTGCTATGAAAGCGCGTGGATACGTCGATCACGGCGTTGGCGTTGCGTTCGCGGGCCGCCGCGCGCAGTTTCTGCACGGCTTCGGCTAGCGCTTCGTGGCATGCGTCGTCGGGACTCGCCACCTTGCGCGCGATCCGTACCGAGTAGGACACGTCGCCCAACCTGGCCGTCACCGCCGGGTGGCTCTGCTGGCCGAAATACACGGGCACGCCGCCGCGCGACTGACCGCCAGCCGCCGCGAGCGGCACCGACTTCACGTCTGTGGCACATCCCGCCTGCGTCAGCACCACCACCGCCAGCGCACCCAGTACAAAAACTCTTTTCATTTTTATTACCCTCGTTTTTTAAATCGCGGCCGGTTCAACCGCCTTGCCACCCTTCAAATATCAGGCTTGCGCAACTGCCGCCGAACCCGAATGAAATCGACATCGCCGAACCGATGTGTGCGTCGCGCGTCGTGCGCACGAGCGGCATGCCGTCGACGCCCGGCTCCAGCGTCTCGATACCCGCCGTCCCCGCGATGAAACCCTCGCGCATCATCAGCAACGTGTAGATAGCCTCATGCGCGCCGCATGCGCCGAGCGGATGCCCGGTCATGCCTTTAGTCGACGAAAACGCGGGGACTTCGCCGCCAAATACGTCAATTAGTGCGCGCAATTCCTCGACGTCGCCAAGTGGCGTCGACGGTGCGTGCGTGTTGACGTAGTCCGGGCGCTTGCCCGCTTCGCCCAACGCGCCACGCATCGCCCGTGCGATGCCGGCCGCATGCGGCGTGACCATACCCGCGCGGTCCGTGCAGTCGCCGAAGCCGGTCAGCTCGGCGTAAATGCGGGCGCCACGCGCCAACGCATGGTCGAGCGATTCGAGCACCAGCACACCGCCACCCGAGGCGATCACGAAGCCGTCGCGCGCCGTGTCGTAGGGACGCGAAGCGCGCTGCGGCGTGTCATTGAAGTTGCGTGACAGTGCGCCCATCGCGTCGAACATCAGCGTCATGTTGTCGTGCAAGGACTCACTGCCACCGGCCAGCACGATCTGCTGACGTCCGGTCTGAATCAGTTGCATCGCCTGCCCGATGGCGAGCGCCGACGTCGTGCATGCCGACGATGGCGAATAGCTCACGCCCTCGAGTCCGAACGCCTGCGCGACGTTGGCCGACGCGGTGCTGCTCATCGCATGCGGAACCGTATACGGCGGCACTTTGTCGACGCCGCGGGAATTCGCAATCGACATGGACACGTCGTAACTCGACATCGTGCCAACGCCCGAGCCGATCACCGTGCCGGCGCACGGCGAGCGCAGCGCGGCGAGATCGAGCCCGGCATCGTCGACCGCGTTCTTCGCCGCGTGGCACGCAAAGCGGGCGGTGTCGCCCATGAAGCGCTCGAGCTTGCGATCGAACGGCTGCTCCTGCGCGACCGATGCGACACCCGCCACTTGCGATCCGAAACCGCGCTCACGCCACACGTCGATCCGCTCGATGCGTGAGCGGCCCGCGCGCAATGCGGCGGACACGTCGTCGAGCGTATTGCCGAGGCACGACACGATCCCCATGCCGGTGACGACCACGCGTTGCAGCGGCACGCTCATCGAACGCGCCTGAAAATCAGCGACGTGTTGATGCCGCCGAATGCGAAGTTGTTGCTCATCACATGTTCGGCGTCGATCTCACGACCCGTGCCGACGATGTAATCGAGCGGCGCACAGGCCGGATCGACGTTCTCCAGGTTCAAGGTTGGCGCATACCAGTTGCGCTTCATCATCTCGATGGTCCACCACGCCTCCAGCGCACCGCATGCGCCGAGCGTGTGGCCGACATAGCTCTTGAGCGAACTGATCGGCATGCGCGCACCGAAGGTCTGCGCGGTCGCATGGCTTTCGGCGATGTCGCCGCGGTCCGTGGAGGTGCCGTGCGCGTTCACATAGGCAATCGCTTCGGGCGGCAGTTGCGCATCTTTCAGTGCAAGCTGCATGGCCAGCGCCATGGTTTCGGCGGTCGGCTGGGTCATATGCGCGCCGTCCGAATTGCAGCCGAAGCCGACGATCTCCGCGTGAATCCGCGCGCCGCGTGCCACCGCGTGTTCGTATTCTTCGAGTACCAGCGTCGCCGCGCCTTCGCCGACCACGAGGCCGTCGCGCGCGGCGTCGAACGGACGCGGCGTGAGATGCGGCTCGTCGTTACGCGTGCTGGTGGCATACAGCGTGTCGAATACGGCGACCGCCGGGCCCGACATTTCTTCCGCGCCGCCCGCCAGCATCAACGTCTGCTTGCCGGTCTGGATCGCTTCATACGCATAACCGATCGCCTGGCTGCCCGATGCGCACGCGCACGAGGTCGGGATGATCCGCCCTTTCAGATCCCAGAACAGGCTGACATTGACTGCCGTGGTGTGCGGCATCATCTGCACGTAGCTGTTCGACGTGACGTCGCTCATCGAGCCGGTTTCGAGCATCGTGCCGAACGCCCGAATCGGCTGCACCGAGCCCGACGACGAGCCATAGGCGACGCCCATGCGGCCGTCCTTGATGCTGGTGTCGTCGGCGAGGCCCGCGTCTGCAAGCGCCAGTTCGCTCGCGCGCACCGAGTACATCGACACCGGCCCCATCGAACGGGTTTTCTTGCGCGGGTAATGCGGAGGCGCCGTGAAGCCCGGCAACGGACATGCGAGCCGCGTGTGTAACGACTCGAAGTAATCCCACTCGGGCATCCGGCGCACCGCGTTCACGCCGTTCTTCAGGCGTGCTTCGATTGCGTCCCAGTCGTCACCGAACGCCGTGACGCCCCCCATGCCGGTAATGACGACGCGTTTCATCACACCATCCCACCATTGACGCCGATCACCTGACGCGTGACATACGAGGCCGCATCCGACATCAGGAAGCTGACCACGGACGCCACTTCGGCAGGCTGGCCGACGCGGTTCATCGGCACCGTCTTCAATGCCTGTTCGAGCGGCATGTCGTCGAGCATGCCGGTATCGATCAAACCCGGCGCGACGCAATTGACGGTGATGTTGCGCGTCGCCAGTTCGACGGCGAGCGCCTTGGACGCGCCGATCAGGCCGGCCTTCGCCGCGCTGTAGTTGACCTGGCCGCGATTGCCCATCACGCCGGAGACCGACGCGATCGTGACGATGCGGCCGCCCTTCTTCGCCCGCACCATCGGCATGGTCAGCGGATGGACAACGTTGTAGAACGAGTCGAGACCGGTTTCGATCACGATGTCCCAGTCTTCTTCGGTAAGCGCGGGGAACGCGGCGTCGCGCGTCACGCCCGCGCTGCATACGATGCCGTAATACGCGCCGTGCGCCACGACATCCACTTCGAGCACTTCGCGGCATGCGGCGCGATCGCGCACATCGAATTGCAGCACGCGCGCCGTCCCGCCTTGTGCGGCGATGCCCGTTGCCACGGCTTCGGCTTCGGTGCGGCCCGTGCGGCAATGCACCGACACCGCGAAACCGTCGGCGGCCAACTTGTACGCAATCGCGCGGCCAATGCCGCGGCTTGCGCCGGTAACGAGAACACGCCGGCTCATGAACTGAAACTCCCTTCGATGAATGACTGAAAATCTCGCGGCTGAAAGACCTTGATGACCGCCTCGGCGCAACACACGTCGCCATGGTGGATCGTGCATTCGTAGGCGCCGTGGCCTTCTTCGCTGCGCAGCAATTCTGTTGCGCTGACCAGCAACTGGGCACCGCCGGCAAACGACGGTTGTAACGCGCGATAGCTGCGCGAGCCGAGCAGCACACCGGGGCGCGCCTGACCGCCGCCGCGCATGGCCAGCAGCGCGACGTGCGCCGCGATGGTCTGCGCCATCAACTCGATGCCGATCCATGCGGGCATCGCGCCGTCGGCGTCGGCATACCAGGCGTCGGCATGGACGGTGGCGCGCGCGCTCAGTGCCTCTTCGCTGAACGTGCTCACGGCGTCGATCAGCAGCATGGTGCCGCGATGCGGGATGATCGTTTCGATCGGTTGCAGGATGAGATCCTGAATGGAGGGCGTCTGGGTCATCGCGCGCGTCACCGTCCCAGGATCAGGCTGACATTGCTGCCGCCGAACGCAAACGAGTTGCTCATCACGTGCTGTGGTCCTGCGCCTCGCGGCAGAAAGCGCTCCGTTTCGACCAGGTCCAACGTCGGCAACGCGGGATCCGCCTCGCCGTCCCACAGATGACGCGGCAGCGGCACGGGTTGCGACCCATTCGCGCCCGCCAGCGTCAGCCATGCGAAGGCGAGTTCGGTCACGCCCGCCGCGCCGAGCTGGTGACCCGTCAGCGGCTTGGTGCCGCTCGTCGCCACGCCGCTGGGGAAAACACGCGCCATCAGCTTCGCTTCCATCTCGTCGTTCTTGCGTGTAGCGGTGGCGTGCAGATTCACATAGCCGATGGCCGACGATGCGATGCCCGCATCCGCCAACGCTGCCTGCAACGCAAGTTCGCCGCCCACCCCTTGGGGGTCAGGCGAGGAAATATGATGCGCATCGCTCGATTCGCCGACACCCGCGAGTCGTACTGTCGCTTCTTCGCGGCTCATCAGGAACACGGCTGCGCCTTCGCCGACGTTGATCCCGCAGCGATTACGGCTCATCGGATTGGTGCGCACGCCGCTGGTCGATTCAAGCGAGGCGAAACCCTGCACCGTCAACTCGCACAGCGAATCGACGCCCCCTACCACCACTGCGTCGCACAGTCGCAATTGCAGCAGACGGCGCGCCGACGCAAAGGCCTTCGCGCTCGAAGTGCAAGCAGTCGAGATCGTGAATGCCGGGCCCTGCACGCCGAGCGCGGCGGCGGCGAACGGCGCGGCGGTGCCGATCTCCATTTGCCGGTAATTGAAGTTGGCGGGCAGGTTGCCCGCTTGCGCCTGATAGACGAACGCGGCTTCGGCCGCTTCGATACCCGACGTGCTGGTGCCGAGCACCACACCGATCCGATGCGCGCCGTAACGCTCGCGCGCCGCGTCAACCGCCGGCGCGATCTGCGTCAGCGCGGCCAGCAGCAAGCGGTTATTGCGGCAGTCGTAGCGTGCGAGCCCGGCAGGCGGCGCCAGATCGAGAGGCGCGAGCACACTGCCGACAAACGCTTCGCCAATGCCCGTATGTGCGTGCGCCATACCGGGTGCGTGACCGGCGACCAGCGCCGGGACGATTGCATCGAGGTCGCCGCCGAGCGCATTGATCATGCCGAGCGCGTGCAAATAAACTGATGGCGCCTTCATGCGGCCCTCCTTGATTCCGATGGCATGCCGATGGGCGCGAGCAGCACCGATACGAGGATGCCGAGCGCGAGCGTGGCGCCAAAGCTCTTCAGCGCGGGCATCGCGCTCATGCCGAGCATGCCGAACGACAACAGCGTGGTGGCCGACGACAGCAGCACGCCCGTCCACACCGCGCCGAGATCGGCGTCCGCGCGCAGGCAGCCTTCGCGCAGAAACACCGCATAGTTTGCGCCAACGCCGAGCACCAGCATCAGCGCGAGCCAGTTGAACAGATTGAGCGGCACGTGAACGTAGCCGAACACGGCAAGCGTGACGACGACCGCGAGCAGCACCGGCAGCGTCACGGCAATGCCGCCGCGCGCGCGGTAACGCAGCATCAGCAGGACGAGCACCAGCGCGAGCGCACCGCCGAGCCACCACCCACTATCCACACGATACGCGCCGAATAGCTTCGAGACGCTTGCCGCCTTGTCGACGAATACGACGCCGGGCAGCGCCTGCGCGGTGGCGATCAGCGTAGGTTCGTTCTGCGGCGTCACGCCCTGTGGAATCACGACTGCCGCAAACGCTTTGGTAGCCGAATCGACTTCACCCAGCCACAGATGCCTGTAGGGCTGCGACCACGGTGCGGTGAGCCACGCATCGACCGTAAGCAGCGGCTGCGGTTTCGCATACGCGGCGAGCCAGGCATCGGCGATTTCGTCTTTAAAGCCCGCCTGCAGCAGCGTCGCACGCAAGGCCGCGGGATCGTTGAATACGTGCTGCGCAAGCAACGCACGGTCTGCGTTTTGCTGCTTCGCGGACGGCACGAATTGCGCCACCGACTGATAGCTGCCCACCTTGTTCGCGGTACCGCTCAAGCCGTCGAGCTTCGCACCCAGCGCTTCGGCGCGTTGCAAGACGATTTCCGGCGTCTCGCCGCGCACGACAAAAAACTGCGCGCTGTTATCGACACCCACCGCCGCGCGCACCTTGTCTTCCTGCGCGACCAGCGAAGGATCACGCTGGATCAGCAGATGGATATCGTCGTCACTCGTCAGACGCAACCAGCCGGGAATCGCCACGATCAGCAACAGTGCTGCGACGAACCATGCGCGCTTGCCGCCGATCGTACGATGCCAGACCGTCAGCAGACGCGCCGCGCCAGCGAACAGTTGCTGTGGACCGCGCTTCGGCGGGCGCGTGAGCAGCGCGGGCAGCAACCACAGCACGGAGGCATACGCCGTCACAATGCCCGCAATCGCGAAGCATGCGATCTGCTTGAGCGCGGGGAACGGCACCCACGTGAGGATCGCGTAGCCGAGCAGGCTGGTGGCAAGCGCAACCGTCAAGGCCGGGCGCACTGCACGCGCGCCACGGCGCGAATCCCAATCGCGGCCCGCGCCGAGATAGCCCACGAAATACTGAATCGAATAATCGACGGCTTCGCCGATCAGACTCGCGCCGAACACCAGCGTCAACAGATGCAATTGACCGAACACCAGCATCGTCACCGCGAGCGCACAGACGATGCCGAGCGCCGTCGAAACGAAACCGAGCAGCAACAGACGCGGCGAGCGGAACACCCACATCATCAGCAACGCAATCCCGCACAGCGACGCGACGCCGATCAGATGCACTTCATGTTCCGATGCACTACGTGCCGACTCCGCGTAGAACACCGCACCGGTTCTCGCCACTGACACGTCAGGGAACGCCTGCTTCAAAGTGCTTTCACCTTGCGCAAGCGCGGCGAGCACCGCGTGCTGCGTTTTCGATTCGTAGGCGGAACCCGGCAGCGTGGCGACGATCAGCACGCTGGTCGCGGGGCCGCGATGCGACACCAGCATGTTGTCTTCGAGTTCGAGATTCGACGTGGCGAGCGGCAAACCGCCGAGCCAGTGTTCGAGCCAGCCCAAGGGATCGTCGGCGAGGGGCGTGGTCAGGCCGCCGTGCAATGGGCTGTAGATGCGCTGCGCGAGTGCGTCATGCAGCGTAGAGCTTGCAACATTGCTCTGCGCGAGCGCCGCGCGGTCAGCGGGCGCCAGCAAACCGAACCGATACGGCATATACAACGCGGCAATCTGCGACAGATCGAACGGCGGCAACTCCGCCGTCACCGAGCCGAACGCCCGGCTCTTCTGCAACGAAGCGCCGAGCTGTTTCGCAGCCGCTTTCGCGTGCGCGTCGTCGTTGCTGGTGACCAGAAAAACCGTGCGGTCACCCAGTGCACTCGCGAGCGTATCGACCGCCTTCTCGGCGACCGGATCCGCTTCCGTGGCCGGCAGCAACGCCAACAGATTGGTCTGCAGCGGCGAAGGTCCCGCGAAACGCCAGCCGCAATACAGCGCCGCGGCGAGCGCGAGCAGCAGCCACGCGGCGCGCATGCCCCACGCCTGTTTCGCGGACCGCTGTTGCAGCACCTGCATTACGGCGCTCCGAGCAGGCTGCGCTCAGCCGGCGTTGGTTCGCTCACCGCCGCGCTTTTCGCAAAGTCGAGTTTCGTGATGTCGCCGTTCGCGAGCGTGATGCGCAGGCTTTGAAGATAGTCGCCACCATTCATCTGCAAACCTTTGATCGACTGCGCAATCTGCGGCTGGTTCGGCGTGAGTTGCATGCGCCACTGCGCGGCGCTGCCTTCGGCCTGCACGTCGAACTGCGAATACAGCGCCGACAGATCGCCGCCTAGCATCGCGCGCATCATCTTCGAAACCTGCGCGACGCCGCGTGTGCCCTGGGCACTGTGAGCGGTCACGCGCTGACCGTTGGCGTCGACTTCGGCGACGCCCGCGTCGGTGATCACGTAGGTGGCTTTGTACGGCGTGTCGATCTGCCAGATCACGCCACGATCGCGGAAGAACAGCAGCGAACCCGTGCTGACGAGCGGCTGCTTCATCGCGGCGAGCGTTTGCGTTTGCGTGAATTGCGCTCGCACGCCCTTGGCCTGTGCGAGATGAGAGGCGATCTGCGAGACGAGTGCCGGGTTGCCGGCAGACTGCGCGGTTTCAGCCGTAAACGCCACAGTCGGCCATGCTGCCAGGCTTGATACGCTCAGCGTGCCTAGCGCTAACAATCCACCCGCTGCCACACCGCGCAAGTTCATCGTCCCCATACACGCTCCAGCTTTTCGAATACGACAGGCGGCGACACGAACTGCAATTCCTGCGTCGCGGCATCGACCGCGACCTGGATCGTGTAGCCCTTCGTCAATCGCGTACCGGATGCGCAGTCGACAATTTCATAGCCTATCTTCAGGCGATTTTCGTGTTCGAGCAGTTGCGTGCGCACTTCGAGCGCCTGGCCGTAGGTGGCCGGGCGCACATACTTCAGATGCGCCTCGACGATCGGCCACAGGTAACCCGAAGCCTGCATCTCGCGGTAGTCGTAGTCGAAGGTGCGCAGGAGCGCCGCGCGGCCGATCTCGAAGTACTTCAGATAGTGGCCATGCCAGCACACGTTCATCGCGTCGACATCGTGAAACGGCACTTCGACCATCGCGCTGGCTGCGAGCACTTTAGGGGAGCCGGTCATACGTTCGCGCCTCCGCGATAGTCGTTCAACAGATCGCATGCGGCGATGCGCGCAGTCAGCGCGCGCAGGTCGCTTTCCAGCGCGCGGTCTTCGTCGACGAACGGCGACTGCGCCGTCACGCTTTCGATAAAGGCTTGCAGCGGCGCGGGAACCGGCGTGCTGCTGTCGATCCTCAAGCGCAGGCGCGCGGCTTGCACCGTCGCCAGCGTATGCGCGGCGGCGACCTGTTCGGTCAACTCCAGCACACGCAAACAGTCGCGCGCGGCGATCGTGCCCATGCTGACCTTGTCCTGGTTGTGCGCTTCGGTCGAACGCGAGAACACGCTGGCAGGCATCGTGTTCTTCAACGCTTCGGCCGTCCATGCGGACGACGAAATCTGCACCGCCTTGAAACCGTGATTGATCGCGGCGCGCGCGGGGGCAGCACCCGACAGATTGCGCGGCAAGCCGTTATTGAAATTCACGTCGACCAGCAGCGCGAGCTGCCGGTCCATCAGATCGGCGAGATTGGCGACCGCGACTTTCAGCGAATCCATCGCGAACGCGATATGGCCACCATAGAAGTTGCCGCCGTGCAGCACGCGCTCATTGTCGGGATCGATCAAGGGGTTGTCGTTCGCGCTGTTCAGTTCGTTCTCGACGTCGCGGCGCACCCACGACAAGGCATCGCGCGCAACGCCAATCACATGCGGCGCACAGCGAATCGAATAGCGATCCTGCAGACGATGCCCCGGCGTATCGTCTCGCCCACTCAGATCGTCGCGAATCCACGCCGCCGCTTCGGCCTGCCCTGCATGCGGCTTCACTTCGAACAGCATCGCGTCGAAGTGCGCGGCACGGCCGTCGAGTGCGACGGTGGAAAGCGCCGTGAGACGTGCGGTGAGGCGCGTCAGATGATCGGCTCGCGCAAACGCGAGACAGGCGAGGCCCGTCATCACTGCGGTGCCGTTCATCAGCGCAAGGCCTTCTTTCGGCGCGAGCGTGAGCGGCTCGTGACCCAGTTCGGTCCAGACCTCGCGCACGTTGCGCAGACTGTCTTCGAACATCACATCGCGTTCACCCGCGAGCGCGGCGGCCACATACGAAAGCGGCGTCAGGTCACCGCTGGCACCGACCGAGCCTTCCGACGGAATGCGCGGCAACACGCGATGGTTGATCAGATCGGCAAGGCGTTCGAGCAACACCGGGCGCACGCCGGAGAAACCGTAGGCCAGCGAGTTGAGTCGCGCTGCGATCACCGCGAGCGTTTGCGCTTCGTCGAGATACTGGCCCATGCCGCAGCCGTGGTAACGCGTCAATTGCAACGGCAAGGCTTCGACGAGTTCCATCGGCACGTCGACCACGCACGCGTCGCCATAGCCGGTGTTGACGCCATACACGGTCGCACCCGATGCCAGATGCCGGTGCAGAAAATCCGCGCCCCGCTGGATGCGCGCACGCCACGCCGGATCGGCGCTCAACGCAACCGGTGCGCGATGGTGGGCGATCGCGACGACTTCTTCGATCGTCAGCTTGCGGCCACCGATCGTCACCGCCGCCGCGTTTGCACCCGCGTTCTCATGTGCGCTAGCGTTCGGCGCGTCGATCAGATCATGTTCGGCCATGTGTGCCTCGCTTGGGGCTGGCCCAGAAATCGAAGAAATTGAACCATTGATAAGGTGCCTTACGGCAATAGTGCTCGAGGCGCGCCGCGTAACGCTGCGCCCACACGGCAAGATGCTGCGCGCGTTCGCGGCGCGGCAACTCGATGCGCTCGGCGAACGGTTCGAAATACAGACGATAGCCGTCGCGCTCTTTCAGGCAGAAGAACAGATAGACAGGGCAGCCCAACGCATGCGCGAGCACGTAGGGACCTTGCGCGAACGGGGCGGTCGAGCCGAGAAATTGCGCTTCGGTCGTGCGGCCCGCTTCGTGTGCCGGCACGCGGTCGCCGACGATCACCAGCAGCTCGCCCGCATCGACGCGCTCCTGCATCATCATCGCGGTCTCGGGGCCGAAGTCGCTAACCTCGAGCAGATGCCGCGCGAACTGGCTATTCGCCGACGCCAGCACGCTATTGAAGCGCCGCGCGTGTTCGGTGTAGACCACGGCGGTCACTTTCGCGTAGGCGCCCTGCGCGGCGAGCGCGCGGGTCATTTCCAGATTGCCGAGATGCGCGCCGATCACGAGTGCACCTTTGCCACTTGCCACCAATGCTTCGAATGCCGAAGGATCTTCGAATTTGACGTCGGCGTTGTTGACACGGCCGGACCATGCCGCGAGCTTGTCGAAGCCCGATTGCGCGAACGCCAGCATGTGGCGGTAGGCGGACAGCCAACCCGGGCGCGGCGTATCGCCGTGCGGTGCGACCTCGCCAAGACGCGTGAAGTAGTTACTCGACGCCTCGCGTGCGGCGCGGCCCGTCAGCAGAAAATACGCGACGATCGGATGCAGCCAGAGCGCGGTGAAACGGCGGCCGAACAGCTTGCAACTGAGCGCGAGCAAGGACATGCCCAGATGGCTGCCGCGTTCGGCGATCCGCCACCAGTCCTGGGGGCTCGGTTCGCGTGGTTCCGCGTGCTGGCCGGGTTTGTTCCGATCGCCCTGCTTGACCGCCTCAGTTGCGATAGCCGGGCGGCGTGGCATCACTTTGTGCGCGAGCAGCATCGGCAGACGCCACAGCATGCCGAACACGAGGCGCGTGTGGCTGCGGCTGATGCGCACGTTGTCCCACAGCACGTCGAAATGCGACACGCCATTGCTTGCATAGGTGACGCGCGTCGGAATCGAGCGGAATGCGGCGCGCCGCCAGTACAGACGCACGAGAATTTCGATGTCGAAGTCCATGCGCGTCGGCAGTTGCACGCTGTCGATCAGCTCGCAGGCCAGCGCAAGCGGATACAGACGGAAGCCGCACATCGAATCGCGGATCGTCAGCGAGAGCGTTTCGATCCACACCCATACATGTGTCAGATAACGGCCGTAGAGACGCGATTTCGGCACGCTCTCGTCGTAGACTGGGCGGCCGAGGATCACCGCGCCCGGTTCGGCAAGCGCTGCTTCGATAAACCGCGGCACGTCCGTCGCGTCATGCTGGCCATCGGCATCGATCTGCAGAGCGTGCGTGTACTTCGCGGTGCGCGCGGCGCGCAGTCCCGCCATCACCGCCGCGCCCTTGCCGCCGTTCACCGGCAAACGCAGCAGCGTGAGCTGCCCTGCGTACTGTTGCGCGAACGAAGCGAGCACCTGCTGGGTCGCCTCATCGCTACCGTCGTCGACGACAAGGATCGGCAAGCCGTGCACCGCGAGATGGGCAACGGTCGCGCCGATCGCGTCCTTGTGGTTGTAAATCGGAATGACGATGCAAGGAGCGAAGCGCATCATGCAGGCTCCCGATACACGATCACGCCCGACGCGCATTCACGCCCGCTCAGCCGGTACGCGAACTGCACGCGGCCACGCGCGGCGTCGTGTGCGAGCGTGAGATTCAGCACCGCGCCCGGCGGCACCGGCGCCATGAACTTGAGACGGTCGACCGATGCCAGCGCGCGCACGGCGGGCACGTGTTCGGCCGCCAGATGCATGGCCCAGTGCACCTGAACGACGCCCGGCAGAATCGGCAGACCGGGGAAGTGGCCGGCGAAATGCACGAGCGTCGGCGGCACGCGCAGTTCGTAGTGCAACGTGTCGGCACTGCGGGCTTCGGCGAGCACTTCCACACCGTCCGCGCGCGGCTCGAATGCCGCCGCGACAGCGGCCACCGGCAGTTTGCCGCGCGCGTCGAACGGCAACGTGAGGCGGAAACGCCAATGACGCGGCAGCACCACCACATCGAAATAAGCAGCGAGATGTCGGCGCAGGGTTCGCGCGAGTTGCACGCGGCCTTCGTCGCGCAATGCCTCGCAGCCGGCTTCCGTCAGCGCCACGACGGCGCCGACGCGCTCGCGCGAGGCGCCTTCCAGCGGCACGATCGCCGCTTGCGCGACAAACGGATGCAGCGCAAGACGCGCCTCGAGCTCCGGCAGCGACACGCGCTTGCCATCCAGCTTGAGCACACGATCGAGCCGGCCCTGCAGCCGGAAGCGGCCATCGGCGTCGAACGCGATCTTGTCGTCCGTGCGATGCCAACCGGCATGATCGAGATGCGGTGAACGGACATTCAGCGCACCGTCTTCGTCGCGGCGCACTTCAATGCCGACGACCGGCTGCCAGGCATCCGTCTGATCCTGACGACGCCACGCGACGCCACCGGTTTCCGTGCTGCCGTAGATTTCGAGCGGCGCAGCGCCATAAGCGGCAGCGTATTCCTGTGCGGCTTCCAGGGCGAGCGGGCCACCCGAAGAAAAGAATGCGCGCGGCGCTGGCGTCAACGCGGCAAAACCAGGCAACGCAGGCCAACGCGACAATTGCGCGGGCGTCGAGACGACCACCGTCGCGCCGCATTGCCCGATCTGCGTTTGCAGATGCAAGGGCTCGATGCTGATCGCGCGGTCGAACGCACGACCCGCGGCAAGCGGCCACAACACGCGAAACAGCAAACCGTAGATGTGATGATGCGGCACGCTCGCGAGCATCGTCGCGTCGCCGACCAAAGCGCCCCACTGCTTTTCGAGCGTGTGCACTTCGGCGTTGAATTGCGCGAGGGTCTTGCGGATCGGCTTGGGGGCGCCGCTGCTGCCGGAGGTGTAGAGCGTCAACGGCGCTTGCGGATCGATCGTGTGCGAGGTGCCTGGCGTGTGTGCGGCATCGGCGTCAGCGTCTCGCACATCCTCTCGCACGCCACGCGGCAGATCGGCGTCGGTCAGCACGGCGTCGTACGCATCTGCAAGATCGGCGAGATAGCCCGGCGTCGCATTGGCCGGAATCACCGGCTCTTTGCGGCACGCGAACAACGCAAACAGCGCGCAAGCGAAATCGAACGGATCGTCGATACACAACGCGTAGCGGCGCGCGTCCTGCGTTTGCATCAGCGTGACCAGAGCCGAAACGCGCGCGCGAAACGCTGTACGGTCGAGTACTGTAGCGCCGTCGCGACATACCGGCGCATTCACGACGACGGCCCCATGGTCCGCCGACAACAGATCGTGCAACGCAATCATGCCGCCTCCGAACGCGCGGCTCGCGGCAGCACCACCAGATAACGCCAGATAACCTCGGCGGCCAGCAGCACGCCGATCAACCCGTAAGCGATCGCGCCGTTATAGAGCGACCAGTTTGCGCGGCTCCAGTACAGCGCCGTATAAGCGGAGAACGCGCCGTTCAGCGCGAAGAATACGCACCACACCTGGGTCACGCGCCACGTATGGCGCACGGCACCAGGCGACAAATTCGGATTACCCAGCCGCGCGAATTTTTCGATCATCGAAGGCCCGCGCACGAGCGTCGCACCGAACGCGATCAACAGACCCAGATTGACGAGCGACGGATAGAGGCGCAACAGCAGTTCACTGTTGGTGAAGACGATGGCCGCCGAGGCGCAGCTTAGCAAGCCGACCACGGTCCAGTCGATCGTGGAGAGCCGGCGCAGCGAGGTCGCGACCGGACCGCTGCCGGCCCAGCGTTGCAACCACAGGATCGCAAACAGCATACAGCCGACATAGCGCGGCGTGTCCCAGCGCCAGGCACACAGAATCAACGCGGGATACGCGAGTTTCAGCAGGACCTGCACCACCGTTTTGGCCCAGTGGCGCTCAATGCCGGGCGATGCCTCGGCGGGCCGGCTCGCCGCCGCTTGCATTCGCGAGCGCACGGATGGCATCAGCCCTGTGCCGCCAGCAGGGATTCGACCGCACCGATCACATCGCCGACCGTGCGCACCGACTTGAATTCTTCCGGCTTGATGCGGCGGCCGGTCATTTCCTGCAGTTTGATCGCGAGGTCGACGGCGTCGATGCTGTCGAGATCGAGGTCTTCGAAGAGATGCGCGTCAGGCGTCACGCGCTCCGGCTCGATCGCGAAGTTCTCTTTGAAGATGGCGCGGATGCGCTCAAGAATCTCTGCCTCGGTCACGATTAATCCCCTTTTCTTGTGATTTCGTTCACAGCATGCGCCGTTTCGCGTTGACTCGCGACCAGCGCGGCCAGCGTGCTGATCGAGCGGAAGTGCTCGCGGGTGCGTTCGTCGTTCGCGGCGATGGTCAGCTGGTATTGTTTGCGCAGCACGATGCCGATCTCGAGCGCGTCGATCGAGTCGAGGCCGATGCCGTCGGTATCGAACAACGGAGCGTCGTCGTCGATATCGGCCGGGCTCAGGTCTTCCAGATCGAGGGCTTCGATCAGAAGCTGTTTAATTTCCAGTTTTAAAGAATCCATAATCGAACAGGTGCTGAGTAATGTGGGCTTCGATGGCGCTAGTCACACTGCGCGCCGCGAGAGACGGTGAAGTGTCGTGGTCCGCGAGTTGCTCGACGCCAAGCGGCTCGAGCACGTTCACGCGTATACGGAAAGCACGCGCCGGCACGTCGTACCAGCGCATCTGTTTGGTGAACGCAGGCGGATCGCAGTCCATCAGCACCGGCACGATCGGAGCGCCGACCTTCAACGCCATGTGCGCGAACCCGCGTGAAAACGCGTGCAGCCGGTTCGGCGCTGGGCTGCGCGTGCCCTCGGGAAAAATAATCATCGTGTAGCCCGCTGCAAGCTGCCGCGCGCCGGCTTCGACGAGTTCCGACGGATCGGCGTTGCTCACATATTCCGCCGAGCGCACGATCCCCCAGAAACACGGGTTACCCCAGTGCGCGTTTTTCACCACGCAACAGGCACGCGGCGTGAGCGCCAACAACACCATCACGTCCAGATAGGTCGGGTGATTGGCGACCACGATCGCCGGGCCGCCGGCGCGCAATGCCTCCCCACCCGATACCTCTAGCTCCATCACGCCGATGCGCTGCAACACCGCGACCAGCGCGCGGAAAAACCAGTGAATCACGGTCGTCACCACGCGCTGACGCGACGTCCGGTGCGGCCACAGCCACGCGAGCGGGAACACCAGCACCGAAAACAGCACGCCGCAAATGCCGAACACTACGAAGGCCATGCCTGTCGCGCAGAACCGCCAAACGTAATCAAGCCGCGCGTTCATCCCACCTCCAATGCCAGGCCGCACCGGCGCCTTTCCAGACGGCGGGCCTACCCGTTTCCAGACAGTGCTGCAGCGCCTGGCTCTGGGTCGCGAAACTTTCTTCCGGGCTTGCGTCGGCGGTTGCCTTCGCGGTTGCCACCGCAGTTGTCACCGCAGTTGTCACATTTCCCGCGTCTGCGTGATTTGCCTCCTGCGCTGCCTCCGCCGCCTCCGGCTCATTTGCGCCGGACAACGTGCAGACTAACTGCCCCGTCGCCGCTTCGCCGTTTAGCAGGATCGCGATCGCGCCACCCTGAACTTCGTCTTCGATCGTGCCATACGCGGGATCGGCCGGTTCGTCAGCGTACACCAGCAATACCGGTGCCCCGGGCTGCGTTTCGTATTGTGCGTACGCTTCCAGCAGCGCGTAGCCGAGCGTCTCGGCGCCGGCCGAGATCGCGCTGGCAGCGGAACGGTCGCCGCGCGCGATGCCGAACACGCCGGTCATGGCGTTCAGCACCGACAGGCTGAAGGCGGTCGGCGAGACCGGCTCGCCCGCGCTGATGGTACGCAGGATGTCCGTGGTGCGCCGCAATTCGCCGTGGCGTGAAGCGAACACGACCCTGACCTCGTCTTGCGCCACGCAGTCGTGCGCGACCTTCAGGGCGACTCTGGACAGCGTGCTCAGGCGACGCCGCACGATCGGCTCGATAAAGCCGATGTCGGGTGCGGCAGAAGCGGCAGCAGGCCAGCTAGACCAGCGAGCGACCGGAATGGTCCAGTGCAGATCGGGCATATCGGTGTTCGCGCGTAGAAGCGAGGAGAGGCTGAGGGCGCCTGACGGAATACGCAGCCGTCACAGCGTATGCGCGCCGCGCGGAACGACAATCTCCAGCCGGGGGTCAATCCAATCTTCTTATATAGGGTTCAGCGATTTAACGGCACTTGGCCCCGATTATTTAGGCGCCTGTGCCAATTAGTCTGATGGATTGACTCAGGCTCCCTGTGGTCGCCGGAATCATACTGAATATTGTGGATTAAATCAGCCACAAAAGACGTATCTATCTGTATCCGTATCGCGGGTGCGACGGATGCCTGGACAACGTCAAAATATAGGCCTGGCGGCCCTTGCACGTCTGTGAGCAGTCTGCAAAGCCGCTGGCAGCAAGCTCCGCGGGCCAGATGGGTCTTGCCCTATCACCAAATAGACTCGAATACTTTCATTTAACTTTCTAAACAGGTGTTTCGTTTCGGAACATTTCAACGCTTAGCGGCCGTTCTGCTGAGTTAGATGCCGTGCATCGCTCGAATCTCGCGCGCGACTTACGGGGGCTTACCGCAGCGCCGTTTTTGCCCATTTTTGCCATATTGCGGCAGCGCCATCGGCTTCCGGCCAAAAGTACGCTCGCGCGAGCTGCAAAGCAAAACGGCCCGGCAGAATGACCTGCCGGGCCGTTTGTATTGCGCCGCAGCGTATGCGGTTCGCCGTGAAGGTTCAGTGCTTATTACGCTTACGCGCTTACTGCACGACCTTAGCACCCAGCGCCGAAGCCGGCGCGGCCGCGGGCGCCGCGCCCGTCGTCGCGACTTCGTTCGAGACCCCGCCGTTCTTGTCGACGGGAAGCTTCACGGTATGTACCACGCCGTTGCCGAGCGGGAAGTCCGCCAGCGCGCTGCGCGCCAGATACGGCATGGCTCTCACCAGCGACGATTCTTCGTCCGAGTTGCGCGCCGTCACGTTATAGACCTCTTTGCCGCTGGCGCGCTCGGTGATCCGCACGCCGAGCAGGTGCGTGAAGATCGGGTAGCTCTGGTTCACATAGGCGGTCGAAAACGCGCCCCACGGACCCCACGGATCGAACGGCCGACCCCAGTACGGCGCCGGCCAGGGGTTGTAATACACCGGCTGCGCGACCGTCACCATATCCGAGCGAATCCCGTAAGAAAGCCCGACCAGATAACGCGCCTGGGACGTGTCGACCTGACGGAACGCATGCGTGGCAAGCTCGTTGCCGACGAGCCGCTCGTAGGTGGTGAGTTCGAGATTGTTCTGCTGATCCCCCGCCCGCGTGAAGGCATAGGTACGGGTGGCATCGTTGCCGCTCCAGTCGGAGAACGCCGTGACCTGGGAGGTCACGTAGCTCGTGCAGCCGGACAGCAGCACCGTCAGCGTGGCCAGCAGCAGCGTGGCGCGGCGGGTCCATCGATCGAATTTCATGGTCTACCTCGTGACGCCTGTTATTACCGTTCTTAAGCGGGTTGGCTCATGCGCATGCTTTGCTGCGCAGAGCGGCCCCGATAATACGCTGACCAGGCGAATCGGTAAAAAGTTCGAGCCGCACAATCTGCCGAGCCTTTGTACAATGGCTCGACAAGCCCGGCTCGCGCGCCATAAGCACGCTTGACGGCTCGAGTCCCATCACTACAGAACGCCATGGCCGATACCGCAACGCCCAATGTGATCCGCCGCGCCGATTACGCGCCGCCCGCCTTTCTGATCGACACCGTCGCACTGGAGTTCGATCTGGTCCCCGAACGCACCGTTGTCAGGAACACGATGCGGGTGCGCCGCAACCCGGACGCGTCCCGCGCCGCGAATTTCGAACTGATGGGCGAACAACTCGAGTTCGTCAGCGCCACGCTCAATGGCGCCCCGTTCGCCCACGCGCATGCGCACGAACACGGCCTCACGCTCGACAACGTGCCGGATAACTTCGAGCTTACGCTCACCAGCATCTGCAATCCGGCGGAAAACACCACGCTGTCGGGCCTGTATGTGTCGGGCGGCAACTTCTTCACGCAGTGCGAGGCCGAGGGCTTTCGCCGCATCACCTATTTCCTCGACCGCCCCGACGTGATGGCGACCTTCACGGTCACGCTGCGCGCCAGCAAGGCCGACTATCCGGTGCTGCTGTCGAACGGCAATCTGCTCGAAGAAGGCGATCTGCCGGACGGCCGCCATTTCGCCCGCTGGGAAGATCCGTTCAGGAAGCCGAGCTATCTGTTCGCGCTGGTCGCGGGCAAGCTGGTTGCGCTCGAAGAACGCGTGAAGAGCGGTTCGGGCAAGGAAAAGCTGCTGCAGGTGTGGGTCGAACCGCACGACCTGGACAAGACCCGTCACGCCATGGATTCGCTGATCAACTCGATCCGCTGGGACGAGTCGCGCTTCGGGCTGGAGCTGGATCTGGACCGCTTCATGATCGTCGCGGTGAGCGACTTCAACATGGGCGCGATGGAGAACAAGGGGCTCAACATCTTCAACACGAAGTACGTGCTGGCGAACCCCGAAACGGCAACGGACACCGACTTCGCGAACATCGAGGCAGTGGTCGGCCACGAGTACTTCCACAACTGGACCGGCAATCGCGTGACGTGCCGCGACTGGTTCCAGCTGAGCCTGAAAGAGGGCCTGACAGTGTTCCGCGATCAGGAGTTCTCGGCCGACATGGCAGGCGGTGCGACTGACGAAGCCGCGCGCGCCACCAAACGCATCGAAGACGTGCGCGTGCTGCGCCAGATGCAATTCGCCGAAGACGCGGGTCCGATGGCGCACCCGGTCCGCCCGGAAAGCTACGTCGAGATCAACAACTTCTACACGATGACGGTCTACGAAAAGGGCTCCGAAGTCGTGCGGATGTATCAGACACTGTTCGGCCGCGACGGTTTCCGCAAAGGCATGGACCTGTACTTCAAGCGTCATGACGGCCAGGCTGTGACTTGCGACGACTTCCGCCACGCGCTCGCCGATGCGAACGGCCGCGATCTCGCGCAGTTCGAGCGCTGGTACAGCCAGGCCGGCACGCCGCGCGTGTCCGTGCGTACGAAATACGACGCCGCACAGCAGCGCTACAGCGTGACGCTCACGCAAGGCTACGGCGATACCGCCCCGGCCGCGCGTGAAACGCAAAAGGGCCCGCTGCTGATTCCGTTCGCGATCGGATTGATCGGCAAGGACGGGCACGATCTACCGCTGCAGCTGGAAGGCGAAGCCAGGGCGTCGGACTCCACCACGCGCGTGCTGGAATTCACGCAGACCGAACAGACCTTCACGTTCGTCAACGTCGCGCAGGAACCGCTGCCCTCGCTGCTACGCAATTTCTCGGCGCCGGTGATCGTCGAATACGACTATTCGGCCGATCAGCTCGCGTTCCTGCTCGCGCACGACAGCGACCCATTCAACCGCTGGGAAGCCGGCCAACGGCTCGCCACGCGCGAGTTGCTGACGCTGGCCGGGCGCGCCACAACCGGCGTGCCGCTGCAGCTCGACGACTCGGTCGTCGCCGCGTTCGCGCGCGTGCTGACCGACGAAACGCTCTCGCCCTCGTTCCGCGAACTGGCATTGATGCTGCCGTCAGAAGCGTATCTGGCTGAACAGATGGCCGAATCGAATCCGGCTGCCGTACACGCCGCACGGCAGTTCGTACGCAAGCGCCTCGCGAATGCGCTCAGGAAGGACTGGCTTGCCGTGTACGAAAAGCACCGCACGCCGGGTGCGTATGAAGCGACGCCGGAGGCTTCCGGTCATCGTGCGTTGAAGAATCTTGCGTTGTCGTATCTCGCGGAACTGGACGATCCAGCTGAAGCCGTGCGTCTTGCATCCGCGCAATACGACGCCGCCAACAACATGACCGACCGCTCGGCGGCGCTCTCGGCATTGCTCAATGCGTCGGCGGCGAAGGGCGGCAGCATTGAGGCGCAGCAGGCGCTGGACGACTTCTACCGGCGCTTCGAAAAGGAACCGCTCGTCATCGACAAGTGGTTCGCGTTGCAAGCCACGCAGCGTGGCAGCGCGCAGCGTCCGGTGATCGAGATCGTGCGCAAGCTGATGGCGCACCCGGCTTTCAACCTGAAGAACCCGAACCGCGCGCGCTCGCTGATTTTCAGCTTCTGCGCCGCGAACCCCGCGCAGTTCCACGCCGAAGACGGCTCGGGCTACGTGTTCTGGGCCGAACAGGTGATCGCGCTCGACGCCATCAATCCGCAAGTGGCCGCCCGCCTCGCCCGCTCGCTGGAACTGTGGCGCCGCTTTACGCCGACACTGCGTGACGGCATGCGTGCGGCGCTGGAGAAAGTGGCGTCGCAGGTGAAGTCGCGCGACGTGCGCGAGATCGTGGAGAAAGCGTTGGCATGACGATCGTCTGACAGCGCTTTGCGCAGCGAAAAGCCGGCACGTGTTGCCGGTTTTTTTCGTCCTAAATTTGCGATGAGGCGGTGTGCGAACGTCAACGTTAGCCGTCTGGACGACTGTTCGTATCGGCTCGGCAGGGTGAAAGTAAACGCATTCATTTAACGGTTTACGTTTAACGCGACGCGTTATATTATCCCATGATCACGACATTCGGCGACAAGGCTACGGCAGCAATCTTTCAGGGCAAGTTCGTGCATTCACTGCCGCTTTACATGCAGGCGCTCGCACGCCGCAAGCTGCTCATGATCGACGCCGCCAAGTCCATCCGCAATCTGCATGCGCCGCCGGGCAATCGGCTCGAAGCGCTGCAAGGTCATCGCAGCGGGCAGTGGAGTATTCGAATCAATGCGCAGTGGCGCATCTGTTTTCATTTTGTCGACGGGGAGGCGCTGAATGTCGAAATTGTCGACTATCACTGATTATTGGGAGACCAGCATGGTCATCAAACGCTCCGATCTGGGCAGCATCGATTTCTCCGACATCAGCACCGGCGAAAGCATCCCGGAAATCCACCCCGGCGAGATTCTGCGGTGCGAGTTCCTCGAGCCGCTTGGCATGTCCGTCAATGCGCTCGCCCTTGCACTGCGCGTACCGGCGCCGCGCATTAACGACATCGTGCGCGGCAAGCGCGCCATCTCGGCTGACACCGCGCTGCGGCTCGAACGCTACTTCGGTGCGAGTGCGCAGTTCTGGCTGAATCTGCAGATTGCCTACGATCTGCGCGTCGCCACCGCGGCAGCCGGCGAGCAGATCGAACGCGAGATCGAGCCGATGCCCAAGGCAAACCGACCCAAAATGCCGAAGGTCCCGGCCGAACACGCCCGTGCCGCGGCGCTTGCCACTCACGTGGCCGGCCATGTCACGGCCATCAAGGCTCGCCGCAAAGCCTGAATTTCGCGCGGCTTTACGGCGCCTGGCAAGACCGGCGCACGCCCTCGTATCTCAAAAGCACGGAACCGACACAGCGAGCGGTTAAAATCGAGACATTCCCCAAGCCTTCCCGGAGTACAGCAATGGCTTTGCAACGTCGTACCACTCTCACGAAGTACCTGATCGAGCAGCAGCGCGAAACCAACAACCTGCCGGCCGACCTGCGCCTTTTGATCGAAGTCGTCGCGCGCGCGTGCAAGGCGATCAGCTACCACGTCAGCAAGGGCGCGCTGGGCGATGCGCTCGGCACGGCAGGCAGCGAGAACGTTCAGGGCGAAGTGCAGAAGAAACTCGACATCCTGTCGAACGAAATCCTGCTCGAAGCGAATGAATGGGGCGGCAACCTTGCGGGCATGGCGTCTGAGGAAATGGAGCAGTTTTTCCCAATCCCCGCCAACTACCCGAAGGGCGAATACCTGCTGGTGTTCGATCCGCTCGACGGCTCGTCGAACATCGACGTCAACGTGTCGATCGGCACGATCTTCTCAGTGCTGCGCTGCCCGGACGGCCAGCAGCCCACCGAACAGTCGTTCCTGCAACCCGGCACGCAGCAGGTCGCGGCAGGTTATGCGGTGTACGGCCCGCAAACCGTGCTGGTGCTGACCACCGGCAACGGCGTGAACTGCTTCACGCTCGACCGCGAACTGGGTTCGTGGGTGCTCACGCAGAGCGATATGCGCATTCCGGTTGAAACGCGTGAATATGCGATCAACGCGTCGAACGAACGTCACTGGTATCCGCCGGTCGAGAAATACATCGGCGAGTTGAAAGACGGCAAGGACGGTTCGCGCCAGAGCGACTTCAACATGCGCTGGATTGCATCGATGGTGGCCGACGTGCACCGTATCCTGAACCGTGGCGGCATCTTCATGTACCCGGCCGACAAGCGCACACCGGACAAGCCGGGCAAGCTCCGCCTGATGTACGAAGCGAACCCGATGGCGTTCATCGTCGAGCAGGCGGGGGGCGCCGCAACCAATGGCGAGAAGCGGATTCTG
Organism: Paraburkholderia sediminicola; assembly: GCF_046026675.1. Lineage (GTDB taxonomy): Bacteria > Pseudomonadota > Gammaproteobacteria > Burkholderiales > Burkholderiaceae > Paraburkholderia > Paraburkholderia sediminicola_F. Next base: position 3,485,428 of record NZ_JAQQEY010000001.1, read on the forward strand.
GACATCCAGCCGAAAAGTCTGCACGAACGTGTGGCGGTGTTCCTCGGCTCGAAAAACGAAGTCGACCGCGTCACCCGCTACCATCTCGAAACAAAAAAGTGACCGCGGGGGCTTGCCAAGTTCCTGAAGAAGTCCCTATAATCTCGTTTCTCCTGATGCCGGAATAGCTCAGACGGTAGAGCAGCGCATTCGTAATGCGAAGGTCGGGGGTTCGATTCCTCTTTCCGGCACCACAAGATTCGAGCAAAAAGCCCAGTCCTCGTGACCGGGCTTTTTGCTTTCTGTTGGCGGTTTTCAAGGTGGTTCTCGCTTCAACCGACCGCCACAATGATCGACGGTAGCGCCCGTTCAGTCGCCAAAATCCAATCGATCGCTTCGCGCGGTCACGCCGAGATTGCGAACGACGACCGCATCTTCAACGATCACGTTCTCAGCCGGCTTCGTGCCATATGCCAACACGGCTTCCTGCGGCGCCGACGAAAACCACGAGACCCGACCGGCGCACTCGATTCCAACCTGACGTCCTTTCCAGTAGACAGCGTTTTCCATGGCGAACTCTCTGAAGGGCGAAGACAGCCATCTTCCGCGCCGGTGTCGGCGCTTCCGTTATCCACCGCACCCTGTGCCGCAGATAGTAGCTTCAATGATAGTCGGCGGCACGATCGAGGCGAACGACAAACCAACGGCAGTTGCAGACATCACCGGGGAGAGTCGCACGGCAACCAGTCCGATGCAACGATTCGCAGCCTGACGCTGCCGCAACACGCGAGCTCTATCGGACTTCGCGCTTCTCCCGCAGGAAATCGATCAGCGCGCGCAGCTTGAACGGCATTTGCGCACGGTTCGCCGTGTACAGATAAAAGCCCGGAAAGCTAGGACACCATCCGTCCAGCACGCGGACCAGGCGGCCGTCTTCGAGTTGCTCATTCACGTAGTCGTCGATTACGTGCAGGAGACCCACGCCCTGCTCCGCCGCCCGCACCATCGTGTGCAGATCGTTGGTGACGAGACTCCCCCGTGTCTCGACTTCGAACACGCGCGACGGATCGTCAGGCTGCGCGAACTCCCATCGATAGATGCCGCCGCTAGTCGAGAAGCGGTAGCGCAGGCAATCGTGAGCAGCGAGATCGGCTGGCGTCGCCGGCGCTGGATAGCGTTCGAAGTAGGACGGTGAGCCGGCTACGACAATGCGGATCTCGCCACCCAATGGGACCGCCACCATGTCCTTTGCGATCCGTTCGCCGAGCCGGATGCCCGCGTCGAATCCTTCGCCGACTACGTCAGCGAAACCATCGTCGAGTGTCAGATCGAGACGGATCTGCGGATAGCGGCGCGCGAACTCGGCCAGATGCGGCAGCACCAGCAACTCGCTCGCGACCCTCGGCAAATTGATGCGCAGCGTGCCGGCGGGCTGGTCGCGAGTTTCATCAAGCGCCTCGAAGGCCGCCTCCAGCTCACTCAGCGCAGGCAGCACGCGCGCGAGAAACTGCGCACCGGCCTCCGTCAGGGCGACACGCCGGGTGGTCCGGTTGAACAGACGCACATTCAGCTGCGTCTCGAGCGAACGAATGCTTTGCGACAACGCCGATGCCGTCACGCCGGTTTCCGCAGCCGCGTGCGTGAAGCTGCCGTGCCGCGCCACGCTCGCGAACGCCATCAACGCCGGCAACTGGGCTGGGTCCATCGCGACCTCCATTATTAAGTCGGACTTCACAATCCTTGCAGACAGACGGCATTTTTCCAAGTAACGAATCGGCGCACGATAGCGTCATCGATTCAACGCTTTCCGCCTGATCGCTCAAGGAGACTGATATGACGATGGACTGCTACACCCTGCTCGGCCGCTCGGGCCTTCGCGTAAGCCCGATCGCACTCGGCACGATGACCTTCGGCACAGAATGGGGCTGGGGCGCCGACGAACAATCGGCGCAACGCCTGTTCGATCTGTACGTGGATGCCGGCGGTAACTTCATCGATACCGCCGACCTGTACACCGAGGGCACCAGCGAGAAATGGCTCGGCAAATTCGTCACGGCGCGCGGTCTGCGCGACCGGCTTGTGATCGCCACCAAGTACGGCTACAACGCCGAGACCGGCAATCCGAACGCGGGCGGTAACCATCGCAAGAATCTGCTGCGTGCACTCGACGGCTCGCTCAAGCGCCTCGGCACCGACTACATCGACCTGTACTACCTGCACACGTGGGATCGCGTCACGCCGGTCGACGAAGTGATGCGCGCGATGGACGACGCCGTGCGTGCGGGCAAGATCCGCTACGTCGGCCTGTCGGATACGCCCGCGTGGTTCGCCGGGCGGGCGCAGACGCTTGCCGACTGGCGCGGCTTCGAACCGGTCGCGGCGATGCAACTCGAATACTCGATGATCGAGCGCAACGCCGAAAACGAGTTCGCCGATCTCGCCGCCAATCTGGGCATGGGGCTCGTGCCGTGGAGTCCACTGGGTATGGGCGTGTTGTCGGGCAAATACCGCCCTTCGCAAGGCGGAGCGGCGAGCGCCGTTTCTGGCGACGGTCGCCTTGCGAGCATGGCCAGCGCGCCGCCGCCGGGATTCGACAAGCTGACCGAGCGCAACTTCCGCATCGTCGCGGAACTGGAAGCCGTCGCGAACCTGGCGGGGCGGCCGATGGCGCAAGTTGCGCTGAACTGGCTGCATCACAAGCGCGGCGTGTCGAGCATCATTGTCGGCGCGACCCGGCCAGAGCAGTTGCAGGAATCACTCGGCTCGCTCGAGTTCACGCTCGCGCCGGAATTGGTCGCACGGCTCGACGCCGTCTCGGAACCTGCTCGTCCATTCCCGTACTACATGTTTGCCGACGGTCATCAGGCGCGGATTCATGGCCAGGTCGAAGTCGCCGACAAACCCACCGCCTACTCCGCACCCGTGAAAATTCCAGCGCCAAACGCGTAAAAATCGTCCACCTTGAGCGCGACGCTTTGTCTGGAGCGCGGCGCTTTTTTTGTTTGCAAAAAATAGTCAGAAAAGTATTCCCATTCGTCAACGAAGTTGCGCAATCGTTCGTTTACAAACAATTAGGGGGCTGAATGAACGCGCTGAACCAATCGGTAATAAACGAACGTTCGGACTAACGCGGAGAAAATCCTTCCGATGCGGCAGCGCACAAAAACGCTGTGATTTGTTCATATCAAGGGATATGAACAGGCGATGCTGTGATGCAACAGAGATAATGCGCGGAAGGCGCATGGGGCAAGGCTGAGAAGGGAAGGAAACGGCGAAGATATCGGACTGTTTTTGATTGGCCGCGGCAAATTCGGTTCTGCGCAGTCAACCGGTAAATTCTATTCAAACATTCCGTTCCAATGTAAGGCTGTACCGTTAAAGCAACACACAACATGTGAGCCGCATCAGACACTGGTGCAAAACGGGGACCGAGGCAGATAATCGGTTTGTAAAGGAGAGAGATCATGGATGCCAAACCACCGAAGATTCCGACCCCGGATAAAGTTTTTAGCCCGGATCCGGAACCCGCTGGCGTCGAGTTTCTGGGTGCCGAACTGCCTGAGCATGTTCGTGCATTTTTCGACGAACAACGTAAGTCGTGCGACTCGAAGTAATTGTGCAGTGGTGCGATGCAGCATCAGCGTCCGCGCGTTCGGCGCGCGGCGAACGTTGCTACGCGCCCCTACGATTGTCGTTTGCCGCTTTCGGGGTGCGGGTTACGCCTGCCTGGTTGCGACGCCTGGTTGATGTGGCCCGGCGCACTGATAGTGCTCGTCTCTGATAGACGCTTTTAAATATCCCGGCGGTTTGCTTTTCGGTCATTCAGCGCGCCCACTTGCTCCGCGCATCGTCTATTCTTCTGGTTTTCTTCCGCGGCCACCGGCCACTCCCGCCTTCCATGAATCGCTCGTATCGCTTTGGAGCGTCATGTGCGCTCGCGTTCTTCACCGCGCTTGTGCTCGCGCCCGCCCCTGCCGTCGCGGATGGCGACGACACCGCTCTCACCAATCTGATCGCACTGGCTTCACAGCGCCTCGCGCTCGCAGAGCCCGTTGCGCGCTGGAAGTGGGCTAACCACCAGGCGATTACGGACACGCCGCGCGAGAATGCTTTGCTCGTCGACGTCGAAAAGCGCGCCGTTGCTGCGAACGTCGATCCAGCGTTTGCGCACGCCTTCTTCCAGGATCAGATCGACGCCAGCAAGGACGTGCAAAACTCGCTGTTTGATACCTGGCGCAGCACGCGGCCGCCCGAAGGCCCTGCGCCCGACCTCGCCAGCAGCACGAGGCCGCAGTTGGACCGGCTGACGCAGTCGCTCGTGGCCGGACTCGCGCGCGTGCAACCACTGCGCGCGGCGCAGGACTGTCCGTCGCGCGTGGCGCAATCGCTTGCTAACTGGAAATCGCTGACGCGCTATGACTCGGCCCATTCAAGCGCATTGACGCGCGCTCTCGGCCATGTGTGCGAAGCGGGCGGAGTCGGTGCGACGGGCTGATCGGTCGGTGCGGTCGAACGGGGTCTGAAACTCCGCTCGGTCCACCCCTTTTAGGTAAGGATTGAACCCGCCCTGAGAGGCGGGTTGTTGCACAAACAAAACCCGCATTAAGCCAGACTCGGCACGGGTGCGCCGCTCGAGACGCTCAAGGGCATCACGCGCAAGCCGCGCGCCAGATGGCTTTGCAGAAGACGATAGGTCGACAGTTCGAACGGTCCGCCAGCGTTCGACGCATGCAGCTCCGCCGCCTGGGCGAGCGAGGGCGCATGCCCAAGATAACGCCATCGGTCGACGATATGAAAAGCACGCGCGTGCGACGCTTCTTCACGCTCCTCAAAAACGATCGGACCTTCGAACGGCCAGGGCGCGTCCACCGGATCGCTCTTCATGACACGCGGCACCCGGTTATGGCCGGGACGCAGCGTCGCGATCCATTGTGCCTCTGCGAGCATGGCGCCCAGCTCGCCACCGGTCGCGCGCCACTCGACACGCCGCACTTGTTGCGCAAGCCGCACGTCCTTCGACGAGCGCCGCTCACCCGTTAAGTGCGAACGCAGCCGCTGACGCACACGCACGCTTCGCCCGACATAGAGCGGCAGATCGTCCTCTCCATAGAACGCGTAGACACCGCATCCGGCCGGCGCTGTGTCGAGCAGATCTTCGGTGATGTCGCCAGCAAGCCGGTAGCGCCGCGTAGTGCGCTCGATCTGCGCATGCAAAACGTCCGGTGGCACGAGACCACCATGCAGACGTTGCCAAAACTGCCAGATCAGATCGGCGTCAGCAAGCGCGCGGTGACGATCGGACGGAACGAGACCATGCCGCTCCACCAACGCATCGAGCCCATGGCGCTTTTCCGCCGGAAACAACGCGCGTGACAGGCGCACGGTGCACAACACATCCGGATCGAAGGCTAGTCCGGCCCGGCGAAACTCCCCACGCAGAAAACCGCGATCGAAACTGGCGTTGTGCGCGACGAACAGTTTGCCGTTCAGGCGCTCGAACAATGCCGGCGCGATGACGTCGAAAGTAGGCGCGCCTCGCACCATCGCGTTCGTGATGCCGGTGAGTTGCTGAATGAAGGAAGGAATCGGTTGCTGAGGGTCGACCAGGCTGCTCCAGCGCGACACACCGGCCGGTCCTATTTCGACCACGCCGACTTCGGTGATGCGATGCTCACTGGTCGAGCCGCCGGTGGTTTCAAGGTCGACGAAGACGATCGGCACATCTAGGGCCGGTTGCGGCGGAAACTGTTCAGACATGGAAAGAGATACTTTGGACGCGTGGCTTTGCGGCAAGTATGCACCAGTTAGCCGCCGTGCACCCAGCCAGTATTGCTTTGCCCTTGTCGCCGCGCGGCACAAAGACCGCATTTCTGCACGACCCGCGACTCGCTCCAAAAGGCGTTAATTATTATATTTCTATGACATCGATTTTAGATTCGAGGGCGTAATTTTATGCACCGATCTCCTCCAGGTTAATTCGAACCAGGTAGTTAATCGTTTCTACCGCGATACAAATAACGAATACCCATAAAAAAGCCTTCGCGTCTTGCGAAGGCTTTCCGGCGACCTGGCTGCCCGGCGAAATACGCGGAGCAGCGCGGTGTGACTTATAGCGGTTGAATGTTCGCCGCTTGCTTGCCCTTCGGGCCGGCCTTGACCTCGAAGGAGACGCGCTGGCTTTCCTTCAACGACTTGAAGCCTTCGGTGCGGATCTCCGAAAAGTGCGCGAACAGGTCTTCGCCACCCGAATCCGATGTAATGAAGCCAAAGCCCTTAGCATCGTTGAACCATTTAACAATACCAGTTTCCATATTCCAGCTTCCCTCGAGGATTTATCAAATCGGGGCATTGCCCTCACGCTGCATTTCATGGCCATTTCATCCGCGATCGGGCATTGCTGAAGCCCTCAGCACTTTCATATCTGGCAATTGAAATTCAGCTTTGCTGTTATACGGGGAACGAAGAAACAACGTCAAGCGAATTTTTCATATTCACTTAGCACGCGGCGCGATAAGTCAATGCCAAATGAATCGAAGGATTCCGGCCGCATATTCAGCGAAAACAGAATAGATTTCACGTCAATATTACTCGCTCGATATCGGACACAACCAATATCGGAAAAATTTTCGGCATGCCCACGAGAATATGTAACAAAGGATGTTTTTAGTAAGTGTTTGTCCGAGTTGTTGCGCCGCACTCATGCCAGCATGATGGAAATCAGTACCAAGAAGTAATGAATGCGCGTCAGGAGATTGCCATGCTGTTCTATGAATTCCGTCGCTTTATCGCCTGGTTCACCCAATCGCACACAAAGACAGTTCCCGCGCCATCCGAACCGGCCGCCCCGCCACCTTCGGCCTTCGAGGTCGATCCCATGTGGCATGGGGACCACTGGCAAAATCTGCTCTCGTCTCCCATGGACGCGCGCCGCTATGTGATGGAAGACTGGAGCGTATCGGTGGCAACCAACTGGAGTGATGTGGACGGTGCCGCGCCGGCGCACTGACTAACGCCTGCGAATCCGCAACCTGAAGGCAAAAAAAAGCGCGACTGGGAAGTCGCGCCGACAAAGGTTTGGAGATCTTTTTCGTCAACGAAAAAGTCTGCTTCGGAAAGCAGAGATTTCAGTATAACGGCTTAGTTGAGATCGATTATTTGCATAATCGACAACCATCTATTGCTATAGCGGCAACAATCCTTTTTTACGATTTATCGCGTTGTTTTTTTGCATCGATTACTGTAGCGAATGTGCAACGCGATTCAGTTGACTCACCTCTCACGCCCCCCGCAATAACGCTGCAAGCCTTTATCAGAAAGGCTTAAACGGCATTCGCCTATCGTTTCATATCCAGTAATACTTTATTGCGGAAATCGGAACATCCGCTTTGCGAGCGTCTCTCTACACTCTGCGTAATCGGAAACCGGCGCGCGTGGCGTACAGCGCGCTTCTCATGCGGATTTCGCCTCTCGCAGCGCCCGCGTGATGGTCTCCTTAAGCCTGGGTTCAACGCCCACTCTAGCTCTCGGAGTTACAAGATGAAAAAGACTCTCATGGTCGCGGCCCTCACGGGCGTTTTTGCAACGGCAGCACATGCCCAAAGCAGCGTCACGCTGTACGGCTTGATCGACGCCGGCATCACCTATACCAATAACCAGCACGGCCACAGCAACTGGCAAGAAACGAGCGGCTCGGTGAACGGCAGCCGTTGGGGCTTGCGTGGTTCTGAGGATCTTGGTGGCGGTCTCAAGGCCATCTTCACGCTGGAAAACGGCTTCGGCATCAATGACGGCACGCTGAAACAAGGTGGCCGCGAATTCGGCCGTCAAGCGTTCGTCGGTCTGACGAGCGACCAGTTCGGCGCCGTGACACTCGGCCGTCAATACGACAGCATGGTCGACTACGTGGGCCCGCTGGCACTGACCGGCACGCAATACGGCGGCACGCAGTTCGCGCACCCGTTCGATAACGACAACCTGAACAACTCGTTCCGCGTCAACAACTCGGTCAAGTACCAGAGCGTGAACTACGGCGGTTTCAAGTTCGGCGGCATGTACGGCTTCTCGAACCAGGCTGACGGCTTCGCCAACAACCGTGCTTACAGCGCGGGCGCATCGTATAACTGGGGCGGCCTGAACCTCGCTGCCGCTTACCTGCAACTGAACAGCAACGGCGCGACTGGCGCGGCTGCGGCGTTCAATTCGGGCGGCGCAGTGTCGAGCGACAACACGTTCTTTGCTGCCCGTCAGCAAACGTGGGGCGCAGGTGCTAACTATGCATTCGGCCCGGCTACCGTCGGCCTGGTGTATTCGCAAACGAATCTGTCGGGTCTGGCAGGCATCGGTGCAGGCGCATCGGGTCAAACGGCCGGTATCGGTGGCTTCGGCGGCAGCAGCGCTCACTTCCAGAACTTCGAAGCTAACGCTCGCTACGCGCTGACGCCGGCAGTGAGCATCGCCGGTTCGTACACGTACACGCGTGCGAGCCTGGCCGGCACGCGTCCGCACTGGAATCAGTTCAACCTGCAAACGGCGTACGCGCTGTCCAAGCGTACGGACGTGTACCTGCAAGGCGAATACCAGCAAGTCAACGAAAACGCCGTCGTCGATGCCGACATCAACGGTCTGGGCGCTTCGAACAACAACAAGCAAATCGCTGTGACCGCAGGTCTGCGCCACCGCTTCTAAAGCGGCTGGCAACACCTGCAGTATCGAAGGCGCCGTTCGCGGCGCCTTTTTTTATGCAGCACCGCCGCCGGTATCAGGCGGAGGATATTTGACGTCCAGGATGTCGATCGGCTGCGGACCGGCCGGCGTGTACAACGTCACGGTATCGCCGATTTTGGCCTTGAGCAGCGCCCGCGCGATCGGCGAGATCCAGCTCACGTGACCAACATCCAAGTCGACCTCATCGACGCCGACAACCGTCAGGGAATGCACCTCGCCGTCTTCAGTCGCATATTCGACGGTCGCGCCGAAGAAAACCTGATCGACGTTTTCCTGTTTGCTGCTGTCGACTATTTCAGCGATGTCGAGGCGCTTGGTCAGAAAGCGAATCCGCCGATCTATTTCGCGCAGACGGCGTTTGCCATAGATATAGTCGCCGTTTTCCGAGCGGTCGCCGTTCGAGGCCGCCCACGACACCAGTCTGACTACCTCAGGCCGCTCGACATCGATCAGATGCAGCAGTTCATCGCGCATACGCCGGTAACCGGCGGGCGTGATGTAGTTTTTCGTACCCGGGGGGATTTCGGGCTGGGCGACGTCGAGATCGTCGTCATTCTCTTCACTCGACTCTTTGACAAAGGCCTTGTTCATGATGGTCCATTAACTGCAGCAAGCGACTGCCTATCAAGGGTACACGATCAGGGCAATGAGACAAATCGCAGTTACATGCTTCCCTTTTTGAAAACCTTTGCTATAATCTCGTTTCTGCGTGCGGCTGTAGCTCAGTTGGATAGAGTACTTGGCTACGAACCAAGGGGTCGTGGGTTCGAATCCTGCCAGCCGCACCACTTATTCGAGGGCCTCCCTCCGGGGAGGCCCTTACGTTTTACTGAGCCTCATTGCAGTATCATCGTATTTAGCGCCACCTGTTTAGCGTGCGGCTGTAGCTCAGTTGGATAGAGTACTTGGCTACGAACCAAGGGGTCGTGGGTTCGAATCCTGCCAGCCGCACCACCTATGAAGGGCCTTCCGATCGGAAGGCCCTTTGTTTTTTGGCGTGGGCGGTCTGCTTCAACCGGTCCACCCTGTCAGGCCCTTATGCCCTGGCGGCGTCGCCGCAGCTATCGCGGTATCGACTGAATATCACCAATCTGCCCATCGGGACTCGGCACATCCTCGAACGGCCTTTCGGCCGATTCCTCGCCGATCAGCGCCGCGCGCTCGCCAGTCACAGCCTGCGCCTGCAGCAATACCTCGTCCACGCTATCGCCGAAACGGCTTTCAACAAACGCCCGCAGCAGCGCGATCCGCAACGAATCTCCCCGCCCTTCCACCGTTCGATGGCCGCCCTCGAACTCCGCGATGCAATGTGCCGCGCCATGATTGGGCCGCTCACGCACCTCCAGTCGCTGTGCGCGCTCCAGTACCGCAGCTGCCGCTTCCCATGACGTGGACGGCGTAAAACGGCCATCCCACGGGCGGCCGCGATCATTGCCGCGGATCGAGACGGTTTCACCGCTGTCGGTAAAGTAGATTTCGCGCACGAAGTCGTGCAGGCTGCGGGCCACCCAATAATCGAGCGCCACGCCGGTGAGATCAGCTACGTTCATAAGCGCTCTCCCTGAAGTTCCGGTGAGACTCGCTGGCAGGCAGGTGCGTTCAGATTCGACGAAGGCCGCCTGAAGCCGCTCGAGGCGAGCAGACGTCCAATGTGTAGCCGAGCAAACCCAGCCAGCCGTCAGATCAGTAATCCGCTCGCTCGCGGTCGATCCGCATCCCGCCGTCATGGCGGTGATGCCCTTCCTCGCTCGGCCGCTCACGCGCAATACGCATCACGTCAGGATTCGTACGCACGCGGCGCATGACGTTGGCGAGATGGACGCGATCGCTGACCTGGATCACGAAGCGCAGCACCGTGGATTCCTGCGACAGGTCTTCGTCCATCGCGATGTGGACGATGTTCGCATCCGCCGACGTGATATCGGCCGCCACGCGGGCGAATACGCCCTTGGTATTCTTGACCAGCACCTTCACCGCGACGTCGAATAGACGCCCCGGCTGCGGCGCCCAGGCCACGTCGATCCAGCGGCCTGGATCGCGCCGGTGGATACGCTGCGCGACGCGGCAGTCCGTGGTGTGGATCGCCATGCCGAGGCCGATACCGATGTAGCCCATAATGTCGTCGCCCGGAATCGGACGGCAGCATGCGGACAGTTGCACCGACATGCCTTCGGTACCCGTGATCACGACCGGCGGCGCATGCGACGCTGTGCCGTCGCGCGAGCCGTCGTCGTCGGCATCGCGGCCGCTCATCAGCACTTCGATGCGCTTGGCCATAACCGCGGCGACACGGCGGCCGAGACCGATATCCGCGAAGATTTCCTGGCGACTCTTGTTGCCCGTCCACTGGACGAGCTTTTCCCACGCTTCCGGCGTCACATCCGACAGCGCCAGCCCGTAGCCCTTCAGCGCCTGATCGACCAGACGCTCGCCGAGCTGTACGGACTCGTTCAGACGCATGGTCTTCAGATAGTGGCGGATCGCCGAACGCGCCTTGCCGGTGCGCACGAAACCCAACCAGGCCGGATTCGGCTTCGAATACGGCGCCGTGATGACTTCGACGATATCGCCGCTCTTCAACTCGGTACGCAGCGGCAGCAGTTCGTTGTTGATCTTCACCGCGACGCACTGGTTGCCCAGGTCGCTGTGGATCGAATACGCGAAGTCGAGCGCCGTGGCGCCGCGGGGCAGCGCCATGATCCTCGACTTTGGCGTGAACACGTAGACCGCATCCGGGAACAGATCGATCTTGACGTGCTCGAGGAATTCGCTCGAATCGCCCGCTTCGCTCTGAATGTCGAGCAGCGACTTCAGCCACTGGTGCGCGCGCTTCTGCACATCGTTCAGATCCGCGCCGCCGTTCTTATACAGCCAGTGCGCGGCAACGCCCGCTTCGGCGATCTCGTGCATCTTGCGCGTGCGCACCTGAAACTCGATCGGCGCGCCGAATGGGCCGACCAGCGTGGTGTGCAGCGACTGATAGCCGTTCACCTTCGGGATCGCGATGTAATCCTTGAACTTGCCCGGCACCGGCTTGTAGAGCGCATGCAACGCGCCGATGCAGGTGTAGCACTCCAACGCACTTTCGACCACCACGCGGAAGCCGTACACGTCGAGCACCTGCGAGAACGACAACTGCTTGTCGCGCATCTTCTTATAAATACTGAAGATGGTTTTCTCGCGGCCGGTGACTTCGGCGTCGAGCTTCGCGTCGGCAATCGCGCGCTGCACCGACTCCAGAATCTTGCCGACCACTTCACGCCGGTTGCCCCGCGCAGCCTTGACGGCTTTCTCGAGCGTGGCGTAGCGATGCGGGTTGAAGTTCGCGAAGCTCAGGTCCTGCAGCTCGCGATAGGTATTGTTCAGGCCAAGCCGGTGGGCGATCGGCGCGTAGATGTCCAGCGTTTCGCGCGCCACGCGGCGGCGCTTTTCGTGCGGCACGGCACCCAGCGTGCGCATGTTGTGCAGCCGGTCGGCGAGCTTGACCAGAATCACGCGGACGTCGCGCGCCATCGCGAGCAGCATCTTGCGGAAGTTTTCCGCCTGCGCTTCTTCGCGATTGCGAAACTCCATCTTGTCCAGCTTCGACAAGCCGTCGACCAGTTCCGCGACCTTCGCGCCGAATCGCTCGGCGAGTTCGGCCTTGGTCACGCCCTGATCTTCCATCACGTCATGCAGCAGCGCCGCCATGATCGACTGGGCGTCGAGATTCCAGCCGGCGCAGATTTCCGCGACAGCGACAGGATGGGTGATGTAGGGCTCGCCGCTCTGGCGATACTGACCAAGGTGGGCTTCGTCGCTGAAATGGAACGCCGCCTTGATGTCCTTGATTTCTTCCGGCTGCAGATAACCGGACAGAACGGCCGTCAGCTTGGCGATCGAAACGACGTCATGCCGGCGCGGTTGCTCCGGCGTGGCGGTCGGCCCAAACAGATGGCGAAACGACTGTTCGAGGACCGCGTCGATGTACTTCCGTGCAGACGAGGGCGAATCAGCGTCGTGTTCCACTTCCGTGGCGGTGGGCGGGGTAGCACTCAATTTCGCCTCCGTATCGGTTAGGGTTGGACGCCGGTCTGTACGTTGATGCAATTACATGGCAATTGGGCAATCGAAAACCGAAGGGTGCGCCTTAAACAGGCACCTTCTTCAACATTTCGACACCAACCTGGCCAGCTGCGATTTCGCGCAACGCAACGACCGTGGGCTTGTCGCGGCTTTCGATCTTCGGCGTGTGACCTTGTGCGAGCTGACGCGCGCGATAGGTCGCGGCAAGCGCGAGTTCGAAACGGTTCGGGATCTGTTTGAGGCAGTCTTCGACGGTAATGCGGGCCATGTTGTGTTCCTTCTTTCCAGAAAACGCTGGGCCGCCCCAAGTCTTCTTGTTGCCCTCGGGGGGCCCGGCGCGAAGCGACAGGTCTGGGGGCGTTAATTGATGTTGCTTATTCTACCTTATGTGCTCGACATGCCGCCGCGTTCACGCGTGTGGCAGGTGAATGCCGAGTTGCACGAAAAGCTGCGTGTGGCGCGCGTATTGCGAGGCGAAGCGCGAACGCGTCGCCGCCACGAGGCAGCGCAGTTCGCCGAGCGCGCGATCGAAGTTGTCGTTGATCACGACGTACTCCGCTTCGGCCGCGTGCGCCATCTCGCTGCCGGCTGCGAGCAGACGGCGCGTGATCACGTTCGGCTCGTCCTGGCCGCGCTTTTTCAAACGCTCTTCGAGCGCGTCCAGGGAAGGCGGTAAGATGAAAATCTCAACGGCGTTGTGAAACTGTTTCTTCACCTGCTGCGCACCTTGCCAGTCGATTTCGAGCAGCACGTCGTGCCCGCTTTTCATCTGCTCTTCGATCCACACGCGCGAGGTCGCGTAGTAATTGCCGTGCACTTCCGCGCTTTCCAGAAACTCGCCAGTCGCGTGACGCGTCAGGAAATCGTCGACCGTCGTGAAGTGATAGTGCTCGCCGTCCTGCTCCTTCGGACGCGGCGGGCGCGTCGTGTACGAAATCGACAGACGGATCGCGTCGTCGCCGGCGAGCAGCGCGTTCACGAGCGTCGACTTGCCCGCGCCCGAAGGCGCGACCACCATGAACAGGTTGCCGGGATACGCACCGGCGTAGGGGTTGCGCGGTGCGCTGGTTTCGCGTGTGTGGTCGGTCATGTTATCGAGGCTCCTGCCTTACTCCAGATTCTGTACTTGCTCGCGCATCTGTTCGATGAGCAGCTTCAGGGTCATCGACGAATCGGCCAGTTCCTTCGCCGCCGCCTTCGAGCCGAGCGTGTTCGCTTCGCGATTCAGTTCCTGCATCATGAAGTCGAGCCGCTTGCCGACCTTGCCGCCCTTCTCGATCACGTGACGCGTTTCGTTCAGGTGAGCCGTGAGGCGCGACAGTTCTTCGGCGATGTCGATGCGGATGCCGTACATCGTCACCTCCTGGCGAATCCGTTCGTTGATTTCTTCGCGCGAGACGCTCGTTGCCGTTGTGTCAGGCGCGGCGATACCCAGTGCTTCCTGCAGACGTTCAACGATCTTCTGCTGATGCTTGGCAATCAGTTCCGGCACGAGCGGCGTGATCTTCGTGACGATCGCTTCCATCTCGGTGACGTTGGCGAGCAGCACCGTCGCCAGTTGCGCGCCTTCGCGGGCACGCACGTCGATCAGATCGGTAATCGCCTGCTTGCCGCAGGCGAGCACCGCGTCGCGCAGCACGTCCGGCGCCACGCCGGTTTCGGCCAGCACGCCCGGCCAGCGCAGAATTTCTCCGGTGCGCAGGCGCCCTGCTTCCGGGAACGTCGACAACACCGTGCGCTCGAGCAGCGCGAGTTGCGTCAGCGCGTCGCGATTGACCGAACCCGCGTTAGCCGACTGTTCGCTGCGTTGCAGGTTGATACGGATGTCGACCTTGCCGCGCGAGAGCTTGTTCATCAGCATTTCGCGCAGCGTCGGTTCGCAGACGCGCACGTCTTCCGGCATCCGGAAGTTCAGATCGAGAAAGCGCGAGTTCACCGTGCGCAGTTCGACCGATACGCTCACGCCGCCTGTGCCTGAGGCCGGGACGAGTTCGCGCGTGGCGCTCGCATAGCCAGTCATGCTGTAGATCATCGTATTTCTCGCGATTGTGGCCATGCGTTTGACGATGGCCGGAGAGTCGAATCGCCCGGCGTGTACGAGACGCGGGGCGGAGAATCCGCATTATCCCATTTTTACCGACGAGGCCGCTTCGTACGCGGGCAGCAGCCGGGTAGCACGAGCCACGCCACGCGCGAAGTGTTACCCCGCGCAAAGCCCCGGTACATGCGGGCAGCCGTCCGATCGACAGGCCGCGCCGCGCCCGACGCGATCGGCGGTAAAATCGCGGTTTCCCTCCTGCTCTTCTTCCAGACCAATCCCAACATGACCGACAACACCCAACGCCCCAGCGGCCGCCAGGCCAATCAGCTGCGCGACGTGCGCATCACGCGCCACTACACGAAGCATGCGGAGGGCTCGGTGCTGGTCGAGTTCGGCGACACCAAGGTGATCTGCACGGCGAGTATCGCCGAGAGCGTGCCGTCGTTCCTGCGCGATCGCGGCCAAGGCTGGCTGACCGCCGAATACGGCATGCTGCCGCGCGCCACGCACACCCGCAGCGACCGCGAAGCCGCGCGTGGCAAGCAAACCGGCCGCACCCAGGAAATTCAGCGCCTGATCGGCCGCGCCCTGCGCTCGGTGTTCGATCTCGAGAAGCTCGGCGCCCGTACGCTGCATATCGATTGCGACGTGATCCAGGCCGACGGCGGCACGCGCACGGCCAGCATCACCGGCGCATTCGTGGCGGCGCATGATGCCGTGGCGAAGCTGCTGGCTACGGGCCGCATCGAAAGCTCACCGATTACCGATTACGTCGCGGCGATTTCGGTCGGCGTATACGACGGTCTGCCGGTGCTGGATCTCGATTACGACGAAGATTCGCAATGCGACACCGACATGAATGTGGTGATGACGGGCGCGGGCGGCTTCGTCGAAATTCAGGGCACGGCCGAAGGCGTGCCTTTCTCGCGCGACGAAATGAATTCGCTGCTCGATCTGGCAAGCGACGGCATCAACACGCTGATCGCGAAGCAGAAAGCAGCGTTGGAGCAAAAGAGTGAATGAGGTTCGTCGAGGCAGCGGCGCTATTGCGTCTGACTCGCCGTTGAAGAAAGTCGTGCTGGCGTCGAATAACGCAGGCAAGCTGCGCGAGTTCGCGGCGCTGCTCGGCGCGGCCGGCATTGAGCTGATTCCGCAAGGCGAGTTGAACGTGCCGGAAGCGGAAGAACCGTATCCGACTTTCGTCGAAAACGCGCTGACCAAAGCGCGTCACGCCGCGAAATTCACCGGCCTGCCCGCCCTTGCCGACGATTCCGGCTTGTGCGTGCGCGCACTGCGCGGTGCACCCGGCGTTTATTCGGCGCGCTACGCGCAACTCGCCGGCGGTGAAAAGAGCGATGCCGCGAACAACGCGCAGCTGGTTTCAGCCTTGCAAGGTGAGACCGATCGTCGCGCGTATTACTACTGCGTGCTGGCGCTGGTGCGTCATGCGGAGGATCCCGAACCGCTGATCGCCGAAGGCCGCTGGCATGGCGAAATGCTGGATGCGCCGCGCGGCGCGCATGGTTTTGGCTATGACCCGTACTTCTTCCTGCCGTCGCTGAATGCGAGCGCCGCGGAGCTCGAACCGGCGGTGAAGAACGCCAGCAGCCATCGCGCGATTGCCTTGCGCCATCTGCTCGCGCGTTTGACGGAGGAAGCGTGATTCCGATCAAACCGGCGCCTGCCGATATCGGCAACGGTGTCATCAAGGCCTTCACGTCGCCGGGCAGCATTCGCCTGACGTCGTTGCCGCCCTTGGCGCTGTACGTGCATTTTCCCTGGTGCGTGCGCAAATGCCCGTACTGCGATTTCAACTCGCATGAGTGGAAAGGCGACACGTTCCCGGAAACCGAATATCTCGACGCGCTGCGCGCCGATCTCGAGATGGCGCTGCCGCTCGTGTGGGGGCGCCAGGTGCATACGGTGTTCATCGGCGGCGGCACGCCCAGCTTGCTGTCGGCGGCCGGACTCGACCGCATGCTGTCCGACGTGCGTGCGCTGCTGCCGCTCGACGCCGACGCGGAAATCACGCTCGAAGCCAACCCTGGCACTTTCGAAGCCGCCAAGTTCGCGCAGTTTCGCGCGAGCGGCGTGAATCGTCTGTCGGTGGGCATCCAGAGTTTCAATGAAGCGCATCTGAAGGCGCTCGGCCGGATTCACGACGCGACGCAGGCGCGCCACGCGGTCGAAGTGGCCGCAACCACCTTCGACAACTTCAACCTCGATCTGATGTTCGCGCTGCCGCAGCAGACGCTCGCGGAGTGTCAGGCCGATGTGGAGACGGCGTTGTCGTTCGCTCCGCCGCATTTGTCGCTGTATCACCTGACGCTGGAACCAAACACGCTGTTTGCGAAATTCCCGCCTGCACTCCCCGACGACGATGCATCCGCCGACATGCAGGACTGGATTCACGAGCGCACCACGGCCGCCGGTTACGAACGCTACGAGGTGTCCGCGTATGCGCAACCGCATCGGCAGAGCAGGCACAATCTGAATTACTGGCGCTTCGGCGACTATCTTGGCATCGGCGCGGGCGCGCATACCAAGCTGTCGCTTCCGAACCGCGTGCTGCGTCAGGTGCGCTACAAGCACCCGACCACCTTCATCGAGCAGGCATTGGCCGGCACGGCAGTGCAGGAAGAGAATGAGGTTGAGCCGCGCGATCTGCCGTTCGAGTTCATGCTGAACGCGCTGCGGCTGGTGGAAGGGTTTCCCGTGCATCGCTTTATCGAGCGCACGGGCCTCTCGATGACCTCCATCGAACCGGCTTTGCAGGAGGCGGAACGGCGCAAGCTGATTACGCGCGACCACGAAAAGATCGCGCCGACGCCGCTTGGCCAGGCCTTCCTGAACGATCTGCAGGCGCTGTTTCTGAAAGATCCGCAGTGATTGCAGGCCCGCCAAGCGCCGCACCGAGGATTTTTCAGGTTACAATTTAGGGCTTGGAGGTGTGGCCGAGCGGTTTAAGGCACCGGTCTTGAAAACCGGCGAAGGAGTGATCCTTCCGTGAGTTCGAATCTCACCGCCTCCGCCAGACAATCAATGAATACGGGCCTATCGGCCCGTTTTTCATTTCTGCACATCAAAGAACCCGCCGATCGGCGAATGTCCAACGTGTCGAACGGGTAAGCAACTGTAAATAAAGCCCGATAGCACCGAGGCTGCGTAATTTGCTGTCACAAGCCAGGCCGAACGAACGCTGCACCAGGCTCCTCCAACTCATGAAGAGGGAGGAATCATGCTCAAATTACTGTTAACGATAGGTTTCGCAGTGGGCCTTACCGGGTGTGTGGTCGCACAGCCCTATGGCTACGCGCCGGCATACGGATATGCGCCCGGCTACTACGCCGCTCCGAGCGTCAGCGTGGGTGTTGGCGTCGGCGGTTATTATGGCGGCCGCGGGAGGTGGTAATTTCTGGCTGGGCCGGTTCCTGACCAAGTTCGTATCGGTCAATCTCTCGGCACCACCCGCATTAAGGGGAACCCCTCCCTCAACATCTCGCTCCCATGGTCGATATCAAGACTATCTGTGCCGTCAGCACGCCAGGGAGTTGCTCATGAAAGTCAGTACTTTAGCCTGTGCACTAATTTGGGTTGCTGCGAGTACGGGCGCATCGTCCGCGCTCGCAGGCACGTCAACGGCTCTATCCGACGACGATAGCGCAGCGGTATTCGGCTCAGCCAGGCTGTCGAATCTGCAGGACGTCGGCGGCAGCGCGAAAGTTGGCGCGTCCGCCGCTACCCTGGGCGCCAATACGTTGAGAGGCGCAAGCGGCAATATCGGCGTGAACGTCTCAGCCGGTGCGCTGAATGCTCAGTCCAACCAGATCATCCTCATCACCACGCCGCAAGCCACGATCACCTCACAACAGAATGTGCATGCCGTCGCGCAAGTGACGGGCAGCACCTCCGCCAAACTCGGCGCCGGCTCACTGGCGGCAGTGAGCGGCAATGTCGGCGTGAATATCGCGTCCGGTGTGGGCAACGCCCAGTTCAACGGGCTCATCATTCACTGAGTCGCAACGCCTCGACACCACAACGACTTAAATCAGCGCGGTCGCCTCGACCTCGACCTTCAACCCGTAATGCAGGTGTGGAACCGGCACGACGGCCCGCGCCGGCCGTGCCTCACCTGCCCAACGCGCGTATATCTGATTGAAGCTCGCCCAGTGTTCGACATCGGCGATATAGACGCGTACCTGCACCAGTTGCGCAATGCTGCTACCGGCGCCTTCGAGCGCAGCCTGGACATTCGTTAACACTTGCTCGGCCTGGACCTCGAACGAGGCATCAGCAAGCTTCTCGCCCTGTGCGTTGATCGGCAACTGTCCCGAGACGAAAACAAAACCATTCGCAATCGCGACATGACTGTAATGGCCACCCGGTTTTGCCAAACCAGCGGGATTGTCCATGTGCGGCAGATGCGGGTCGTGCTGGCTAACAGCCATGAATGCAACTCCAAAGTGGATGGCGCCTCCGCGGCGCGTGGCTATGCACAGGACGCTGCACGCCACTCACCGCCCGCGTCAGACGCTAAGCGCATCCAGCTTCTCACGCGCATCGGCGCAACGGCGATTCAGGTCGCGATGTATCAACTGGCTGTCGAGCAGCGCTGATACATCAGACAAACCGTAATCAAAGCGCAAGACGTATTCGATGTCTGTGTAATCGTGATAGGCGCCGCTGTCTGCCAGCTTCTGCGCTTCAGCGAAAGCAGCATGTTGCCGTTCGCCGTTCATCAAATCTCTGATCGCCATGATTGCCGCTCCGAGGAACAGTGACTCCATCATAGCAACGCAAATCAAAACGCACGGTCGCGCGCACGCAACACCTGGTGTTTTCCGTAGACACGTTGGTTCGCGCAAGACGAAGAAGCAGGGAGGCCGCGCGTTTCGCGCTAAGGAACAATGATCCGCGTTCGGCGAAGAATCCCTGCGTACGATGCCGTCAAACAGCAGCGACAGGTACCTTCATCCCGTGCCATTTGATTACCAGAATCCGCCCGCCGTAACACAGCACGCCCGCGACGCCCACGACGATGCCCATGCCCTTGGGCGAGCCATCCTGCCAGAGTCCGACGGCGAGGCTCGCCAACGCGCCGAGCGCCAACTGCACCGCGCCGAACACAGCGGCCGCGGCGCCGGCATTCAACGGATACCGATGCATAAGATCGGTCGTGCAGTTAGCGGACAACAACCCCACCACGCCAACCACGAAGAACAAACCGAAAACGATCGACCACAACCCGCCCCACCCCGTCAGCGAGACGAGACAGACGAACAGGGACGCGATGCAACTCACGGTCGCGGCGAACGAAATGATCGGTAGCGAACCGAGCCGGCCGACGAGGCGCGTATTCATCAAGTTGCCGAACATGATGCCGACGATATTCAGCGCGAACAGAAAGCCATAGTGCTGCGCCGATACGTGGAAATATTCGATGTACACGAACGGCGTCGCGGTGATGTACGCGAACATCGACGCGAACGCCATGCCGCCGCACAGCATGTGCCCCCACGCGACCGGATCGCGCAGCAATTTCCCATAGGCGCCGAACGATTTCAGCAGCGCTGAATGCGCACGCTTTTCGGGCGGCCAGGTTTCCGGCACCTTGAGGAACGCGGTCACCGCGCACACCGTACCGAACAGCGTCAGCACGATAAAGACGACGCGCCAGCCACCGAGCAACAGCAACTGCCCGCCGATCAGCGGCGCGAGCAACGGCCCGATCGACGTGACGATGGCGAGCATCGACAGCACACGCGCGGCATCGGTCGGCCCGTGCGCGTCGCGAGCGATCGCGCGCGCCAGCACCGAGGCCGCGCCCGCGCCGAGCGCCTGCACGAAGCGGAATATCACCAGCGATCCGATCGAAAACGACAGCGCACAGGCCACGCTTGCCAGCGCATACATGATGATGCCGCCGAGCAGGACGGGCCGGCGGCCATAGGTATCCGACAGCGGACCATAGAGCAGCATGCCGATCGAAAAGCCGAACATGAAGCTGGTAAGCGTGGTTTGCGCGGCGCCGTTGCTGATGGCGAATGCCTGCGAGATAGTCGGCAGGCTCGGCAAATACATATCGATCGAAATCGGCCCGCATGCGGCAAGCGCACCGAGCAACAGAATCAGCCGGCCATCGGGCCGGCTTCGGGTGACGTGAGACATGGGAATCCAGATGAAGCGCCGCGCCTTTATCGGCAGCGACACACGGTGAAACAGGGAAAGCAGCAGCTTGACGACCTCGATTGTACGCGACAGCTAAACCGTCCGAGGCGTCCAGGTCCGAATGATCACGGGCCGTTCATGCCTCGCGACAAGCGCGCCGTCGATCGGTTAAGCTGCCGCCAGAACGCTTCGGGGCGTGACACAAACCTGTCCGCTACGCCTTCCACACTGCCCTGTTCCGACCTTGTCATGACTGCCTTCCTGTTGATCTGGAGCCCCAAGAAATGGCCGTGGCCCGAGTTGCCCGACGTGGCGAAACGGGTCGCCGCAGGCGTAGCGGTGGCTGATGTCTGGGGTTGCGGATTTGCCCGCAGCATCCTGCCGGGCGACCGCGTGTTTCTGCACCGTGTTGCACAGGAACCCAAGGGCATTTTCGGCTCGGGCTACGTAACGCGCGCGCCGTACGAGGTCCCTGACCCGGCGACGAAGCGCGGCTACCGCTTGTGCATCGACTTCGTCTACGACTGGGTGGTCGACGCACACGAGGGTGTCGTGATTCCACGTGAGATGTTGCGTACGCATCCGTTTTCGGTGCAAACATGGGACGCACAGAGTTCAGGCACCGTGATCAAGCCCATGGCGGAAGGTGCGTTGGAGAAGCGCTGGGCGGAGCTCACGGGCAAGCGCAAGCCACCAAAGCTCGACACATCCCCCGGCTTGGCCATACCCAAAACCTCTTCACGCTGACTCCGGTACAATTTCTGTACTCATCCCAGCGCCGCGTCAGCCGCCTCCAGGCTACCCGCGCCGCTGCGCAACCCAATTTCCAGCCATCGCCATGTCCAATAATCAGACCCTCTTCGAACGCGCACAGCGCACCATCCCCGGCGGCGTGAACTCGCCGGTCCGCGCCTTCCGTTCGGTGGGCGGCACGCCGCGTTTCATCGAACGCGCCGAAGGAGCGTACTTCTGGGACGCGGACGGCCAACGCTATATCGACTACATCGGCTCATGGGGCCCGATGATCCTCGGCCACGTCCATCCTGAAGTGCTGGAAGCCGTCCAGCGCGTGCTGGCTAACGGCTTCTCGTTCGGCGCGCCGACAGAATCCGAAATCGAAATCGCCGAAGAAATCTGCAAACTGGTCCCGTCGATCGAACAGGTCCGCATGGTCTCGAGCGGCACCGAAGCGACCATGAGCGCACTGCGTCTCGCGCGCGGCTTCACGAACCGCAGCCGCATCGTCAAGTTCGAAGGCTGCTATCACGGTCACGCGGACAGCCTGCTGGTCAAAGCCGGCTCGGGCCTGCTCACCTTCGGCAATCCGACTTCGGCGGGCGTGCCGGCCGATATCGCCAAGCACACCACGGTACTCGAGTACAACAACGTCGCGGAACTCGAAGAAGCGTTCAAGGCGTTCGGCAACGAAATCGCCTCGGTGATCGTCGAGCCGGTGGCGGGCAACATGAACCTCGTGCGCGCCACGCCCGAATTCCTGCAAGCCTTGCGGCGCCTGTGCACCGAGTACGGTTCGGTCCTGATTTTCGACGAAGTGATGTGCGGTTTCCGCGTCGCCCTGGGTGGCGCGCAAGAGGTCTACGGCATCACGCCGGACCTGACGTGTCTCGGCAAGGTGATCGGCGGCGGCATGCCGGCCGCGGCCTTCGGCGGCCGGCGCGACATCATGGCTCATCTCGCACCGCTCGGCGGCGTCTACCAGGCAGGCACGCTGTCGGGCAATCCGATCGCCGTCGCCGCGGGCCTGAAGACGCTGCAACTGATCCAGGCGCCGGGCTTCTACGACACGCTTGCCGCTCGCACGACGCGTCTTGCGCAAGGTCTCGCGAATGTCGCGCGTGAAGCGAAGGTGCCGTTCGCGGCCGATTCGCTCGGCGGCATGTTCGGCCTCTACTTCACCGAGTCGGTCCCGACCAGCTTTGCCGAAGTCACGAAGAGCGACGTGCCGCGTTTCAATGCGTTCTTCCACAAGATGCTCGACGCGGGCGTGTACTTCGCGCCGTCGGCCTATGAAGCGGGCTTCGTGTCGATCGTGCACGACGACGCGATCGTTGACGCGACGATCGACGCGGCGCGCGGCGCGTTCGCCTCGCTCGCGGCCTGAAGCCGGCAAGACACGCAAACCGCCCGAACCCAGGTTCAATACTGCCTAGCCACCGTACCCGACCGGACACCGATGTTTTCGCAAACCGACTTCGTCCATATGGAACGCGCGCTCGCGCTAGCCAAGCGCGGCATGTACACGACCGACCCGAATCCGCGCGTCGGGTGCGTGCTCGTCAAGAACGGCGAGGTGATCGGCGAAGGCTTCACGCAACCGGCCGGCCAGGATCATGCCGAAGTTCGCGCGTTGAAGGACGCGCGTTCGCGCGGCCATGATCTGCGCGGCGCCACGGCCTACGTGACGCTCGAACCGTGCAGCCATTTCGGCCGCACGCCGCCGTGCGCGAACGCACTGATCGAAGCGCAGGTCGAGCGCGTGGTCGCGGCGATGGAAGACCCGAATCCACAAGTCTCCGGGCGTGGCCTCAGAATGCTGCGCGACGCCGGCATTGAAGTGCGTTGCGGGCTGCTCGCCAACGAAGCGCACGAACTGAACATCGGCTTCGTGTCGCGCATGACGCGTGGCCGCCCATGGGTGCGCATGAAAGTGGCCGCCTCGCTGGATGGCCGCACCGGTTTGCCGTCGGGCGTCAGTCAATGGATTACCGGCGAAGCGGCGCGCGCCGACGGTCACGCGTGGCGCGCCCGCGCGTCAGCGATTCTGACGGGCATCGGCACCGTCCGGGAGGACGACCCCCGCATGACCGTGCGCGCCGTTGACACGCCCCGCCAGCCGCAACGCGTGCTGATCGACAGCCAGCTCGACGTGCCGCCTGACGCGCAGATTCTGGCCGGCGCACCCACGCTGATTTTTTGCGGCAATCTCGACGAACGTCACGCCGAGCGAGCGGCCGCACTGCGCGATCGCGGCGCGGAGATCGTGCAACTGGCGAACGCGTCCGGCAAAGTCGATTTGCCCGCCATGCTGAAAGTACTCGGCGCGCGTAACGTCAACGAACTGCACGTCGAGGCGGGCTACAAGCTGAACGGTTCGCTGCTGCGCGAAGGCTGCGTCGACGAACTGCTGGTCTATCTCGCGCCCAGCCTGCTTGGCGTAGACTCGATGAGCATGTTCAATCTGAACGCACCGGAAACGCTCGACGGCCGCACGCAACTGAACTTCCATGCAGTCGACCGGATCGGCGACGATCTGCGGATTCTTGCGCGCTTTGTGCCCCGCGCCGTGCCGCATCCGGCTCCCGAAGCCGGCACCGAGCCCGCACCCCAACCAACTTCGAATTGATCAAGGATTAGCACGATGTTTACAGGAATCGTCGCGGCGGTAGGCCGCATCGAATCAGTCAAACCCCTCGGCGCGGACGGCGACGCGGGCGTGCGCCTGAACGTCGAAGCCGGCGGCCTCGATCTCGAAGACGTGCAGCTTGGCGACAGCATCACGATCCAGGGCGCCTGCATGACGGTGGTGGAAAAAGGCGCACATTCGTTCGACGTGGACGTGTCGCGCGAAAGCCTGAACTGCACGGTCGGCCTCGGCGAGCCGGGCGAAGTCAATCTCGAGAAAGCACTGCGCGCGCACGACCGGCTCGGCGGCCATATCGTCTCCGGCCATGTGGACGGTCTCGGCACGGTCACGCGTTTCGCGCCGGTCGGCGAATCGCATGAACTGCGCGTGCTCGCGCCGCGTGAAATCGGTCGTTATCTGGCTTACAAAGGCTCGATCACGGTCAACGGCGTGAGCTTGACGGTCAACTCGGTTCAGGATCGTGACGACGGCTGCGAATTCTCGATCAATCTGATTCCGCACACGGTGCAGGTGACGTCGCTGAAGAATTTGCGCGAGGGTTCGCAGGTGAATCTGGAAATCGATCTGATTGCGCGATATGTGGAGCGGATGCTCTCGGCATCGCAGGACGGCCAACAGTCTTTGAAGTAATCGGCTTGGCGGGCGCTGCCCGTCCGTTGCCGTAGTCCGGCGGGGTTGACCGGAAGCGGTCTACTGTTCGGGTTACATACGGGCGGCGTCCATTGCGAACGCCGCCCAATCTCACGACTCCTGTTTCAGCGAGCCAGTCAGCTAAGCTTCAACTACGTCTCACTTGCGCTTCAATTGCGAGAGGTCCCGCACGGCGCCACGGTCCGCTGAAGTCGCCAACGCCGCATAGGCCTGCAACGCCTGCGACACCACGCGTTCACGATCCACCGGCATCCACGCCTTGTCGCCACGAGCCTCCATGGCTTCGCGACGGCGCGCCAATTCCTCGTCCGACACTACCAGGTGCATCTTGCGCCTGGGAATGTCGATCTCGATCACATCGCCATCTTCCACCAGACCGATCGTGCCGCCTTCGGCTGCTTCCGGCGACGCATGCCCGATCACGAGCCCTGACGAACCGCCGGAGAAACGGCCGTCGGTGAACAGTGCACAGGTCTTGCCCAGACCCTTGGACTTCAGATACGACGTGGGGTACAGCATTTCCTGCATGCCGGGGCCGCCCTTGGGACCTTCGTAACGGATCACGACCACGTCACTCGCCACCACCTTGTCGCCCAGAATGGCCTCGACGGCGTCATCCTGGCTCTCGAAGACACGCGCGCGCCCGGAGAAAATCCACTGCGATTCGTCGACACCCGCGGTCTTGACGATGCAGCCCTTCTCCGCGAGGTTGCCGTAGAGCACGGCGAGGCCGCCGTCTTTCGAATACGCGTCCTGCTTGCTGCGGATACAGCCAGTTTTGCGGTCGGTATCCAGGGATGCGAACGTGGCTTCCTGGCTGAACGCGACGGTGGTCGGAATACCGCCCGGGGCCGCGCGGAAGAATTTTTGTGCTTCTTCATCCGCGCCACCGGCGACGTCCCACTTGGCGATGGCATTGCCCAGCGTGCCGCTATGCACGTTGCCGCACGACAGGTCCAGCAGATCCGCGCGGGCCAGTTCACCGAGAATGCCGAGGATGCCGCCGGCACGGTGCACGTCTTCGATATGGTATTTGTCGGTGGCGGGCGCCGCTTTGCACAGGCACGGCACTTTGCGCGAGATGCGGTCGATGTCGGACATCGTGAAATCGACGCCGGCTTCCTGCGCGGCGGCCAGCAGGTGCAGCACAGTATTGGTCGAACCACCCATGGCCACGTCGAGCGCCATGGCGTTCTCGAATGCCTGCTTGCTGGCGATGCTGCGCGGCAGAACTGACACGTCTTCTTCCTGATAGTAGCGGCGGCACAGGTCCACCACGAGGCGCCCGGCCTGTTCGAACAGGCCCTTACGCCATGCATGCGTGGCGACGATCGTACCGTTGCCGGGCAACGCCAGACCGATCGCCTCGGTCAGGCAATTCATCGAGTTCGCGGTGAACATGCCCGAGCAGGAACCGCACGTCGGGCAGGCGCTGCGTTCGATTTCCGCTACTTCAGCGTCGCTGACCTTGGGGTCCGCCGCCTTGATCATCGCGTCGATCAGGTCGATCTTGGCGATCACCTGGCCGTCCGTCGGCGATTTGACCTTGCCCGCTTCCATCGGACCGCCGGACACGAAGACAACCGGGATGTTCAGGCGCATGGCGGCCATCAGCATGCCCGGGGTGATCTTGTCGCAATTGGAGATGCAGACCATGGCGTCGGCGCAGTGCGCGTTGACCATGTATTCCACCGAGTCGGCGATCAGCTCGCGCGAAGGCAGCGAATACAGCATGCCGCCGTGGCCCATGGCAATGCCGTCGTCCACCGCGATGGTGTTGAATTCCTTGGCCACACCGCCGGCCGCTTCGATTTCCTTCGCGACCAGCGCGCCCAGGTCGCGCAGATGCACGTGGCCCGGCACGAACTGGGTAAACGAGTTCACCACCGCGATGATCGGCTTGCCGAAATCGTCGTCTTTCATTCCGGTAGCACGCCACAGGGCGCGGGCGCCGGCCATGTTGCGGCCATGAGTCGATGTGCGTGAGCGATAGTGCGGCATGATCTTTCTCGAACGGGTTTAGCGGGGAAGTTGGTTTCTGGAGGCAGCCTTCGCGGGCGCGACGAATTATAGCAACGCCGCCCTGTCAAACCGCCGCCAGACAGCCCTAAGTGCCTCACCAAACGGCCTATGCCATCCGGCCCAGGCGACTTGAGGGCGCGCGTGGCGTAAAATACGCGCTTTCTTCGAAAAACTCCGCCAACATGACGCTCGCCTCCACTCAAGAGATCATTGCCGAACTGAAAGCAGGCCGGATGGTGATCCTCGTCGACGAAGAAGACCGCGAAAACGAGGGCGACCTCGTGATCGCCGCCGAATTCGTCACGCCGGAAGCGATCAACTTCATGGCCCGCTACGGCCGCGGCCTGATTTGTCTGACGCTCACGCAGGAACGCTGCAAGCTGCTGAACCTGCCGCTCATGACCTATCGCAACGGCACGCAGTACGGCACGGCGTTCACCGTCAGTATCGAAGCAGCCGAAGGCGTAACCACGGGCATCTCGGCCGCCGACCGCGCCCGCACGATCGCCGTGGCGGTCGCACCGGACACCAAGGCCGAGCACATCGTGCAGCCGGGACACGTGTTCCCGATCATGGCGCAGCCCGGCGGCGTGCTGGTGCGCGCCGGCCATACCGAGGCCGGCTGCGACTTCACCGCGCTGGCAGGCCTCACGCCGGCCGCGGTGATCTGCGAAGTCATTAAAGACGACGGCACGATGGCGCGCCTGCCGGACCTGATGGAATTCGCCAAAGAACACGATCTGAAGATCGGCACGATCGCGGATCTGATTCACTACCGCAGCCGCACGGAATCGATCGTCGAGCGCATTTGCGAACGCACCATGCAAACCGCGCACGGCGCGTTTCGCGCGGTGATGTATCTCGACCAGCCGAGCGGCCAGCCGCATATCGCGCTGGTGCGCGGCACACCGAACCCGGAGCAGGAAACGCCGGTGCGCGTGCACGAGCCACTGTCCATGCTGGATCTGCTCGAAGTCGGCAAATCGACTCACTCATGGACGCTGGATGCGGCGATGAAAGAGATCGCCGAGCGCGACCTCGGTGTGATCGTGCTCCTGAACTGCGGCGATTCGAAGGATCATCTGGTCGACGTTTTCAAAGCGTTCGATTCGAAGGAAAAAGCCGAGGCGCTCAAACGCCGGCCGGTCGACTTCAAAACGTACGGCATCGGCGCACAGATCCTGCGTGAGCTGGGTGTCGGCAAGATGCAGGTGCTGTCGAACCCGCGCAAGCTGGGCAGCATGTCCGGCTACGGTCTGGAAGTCACCGGCTTCGTGCCCATGCCGGGCAGCACCGCACAGGCTCCGCAACAAGGCTGATCCGACCATTCACGCGCTTAAGCGCCAACTCAAAACACTACGGAATTCACATGGAAATCGGACAATACCAACCGAATCTCGACGGCGACGGACTGCGTATCGGCATCGTCCAGGCGCGTTTTAACGAACCCGTCTGCAACGGTCTCGCGGATTCGTGCATCGAAGAACTCGAACGCCTCGGCGTGACCGGCGAAGACGTGCTGCTGGTCACCGTGCCGGGCGCACTGGAAATCCCGCTGGCACTGCAGAAGCTTGCCGAAAGCGCGCAATTCGACGCACTGATCGCGCTGGGCGCGGTGATTCGTGGCGAGACGTACCACTTCGAACTGGTGTCGAACGAAAGCGGCGCGGGCATCACCCGCATCGGCCTCGACTTCGGCATTCCGGTCGCGAACGCAGTGCTGACCACCGAAAACGACGAACAGGCCGTTGCGCGCATGACCGAGAAGGGTCGTGACGCAGCGCGCGTGGCCGTCGAAATGGCGAACCTCTCGGTCGCGCTCGAGCAACTCGGCGGTGACGACGAAGAAGAAGACGAAGAAGAGGAAGAGGCATGAAGAGCGCACGCCGACGCTCCCGCGAACTGGCCACGCAGGGGCTTTACCAGTGGCTGCTGTCGGGTTCGCCCGGCGGTGAAATCGACGCGCAACTGCGCGGCGCGCAAGGCTTCGACAAGGCCGACCACGAACATCTGGACGCCATCCTGCACGGCGTGATCCGCGATTCGGAAGCACTCTCCGCCGATATCGCGCCGTGCCTCGACCGCCCGATCGATCAGCTTTCACCGGTCGAACGCGCCGTGCTGCTGGTCGCCGCGTTCGAGTTGAAGAATCACGTCGATATCCCCTATCGCGTGGTCATCAATGAAGCGGTCGAACTCGCCAAGACGTTTGGCGGCGCGGACGGCTACAAGTACGTGAACGGCGTGCTGGACAAGCTGTCGGCGCAATTGCGCGCTGCCGAAACGCAGGCGGCTCGCAAGCATTGAGGATGGGGCGCGTGGCCTCGTCACGCGCCTGCTCCATGCCGCAAGCCCCATGCCGTTGGGCGCTTGCAAGGACGCCGCAGCGCACATGAACCCATGTGCCATGCGCCGTCCCGCTTTTGCTTCTGAACTGGATTTGATCGTATGAACTCCGTGACCGAACCCTTGGTGCGGCTTGCTGCCCGTGTCGACGCCATCCAGCCTTTCTATGTGATGGAACTGGCCAAGGAAGCCGCGCTGCTCGAGCGCGAAGGGCGTGACATCATCCACATGGGCATCGGCGAACCCGATTTCACCGCACCCGAGCCGGTCATCGAAGCGGCCGCGAGCGCCCTGCGCCGCGGCGTGACGCAATACACGAACGCGCTTGGCCTGCACGCGCTGCGCGAGGCGATCTCGGCGCATTACGCTGAGTTCTACGGCGTCAGCGTCGATCCTGCGCGGATCGTCGTCACCGCGGGCGCGTCTGCCGCGCTGCTGCTGGCTTGCGCGGCGCTAGTCGATCGCGACGATGAAGTACTGATGCCTGACCCGTGCTACCCGTGCAACCGACACTTCGTGATCGCGGCGGAAGGCAGGCCGGTGATGGTGCCGAGCGGGCCGGCCGAACGCTTCCAGCTGACCGCCGCCGACGTCGAACGCCTGTGGAACGAACACACCCGCGGCGTGCTGCTGGCGTCGCCGTCTAACCCAACGGGCACTTCGATCGAACCGGCTGAGCTCGAACGCATCGTCAAGACCGTGCGGGCGCGTGGCGGCTTTACGATCGTCGATGAGATCTACCAGGGTCTGAGCTACGACGCGAAGCCCGTCTCAGCGCTCTCGTTCGGCGACGACGTCATCACCGTCAACAGCTTCTCGAAGTACTTCAACATGACCGGCTGGCGTTTGGGCTGGCTGGTGGTGCCGCCCGGCATGGTCGGCGCGTTCGAAAAGCTCGCGCAGAATCTGTTCATCTGCGCGTCGGCGCTCGCGCAGCATGCAGCGCTGGCCTGCTTCGAACCGGACACGATCGCTATCTACGAAGCGCGCCGCCTCGAATTCAAGCGCCGCCGCGACTTCATTGCGCCGGCGCTCGAATCGCTGGGTTTTTCGGTGCCGGTGATGCCGGACGGCGCGTTCTATGTGTACGCCGATTGCCGCACGGTCGCGCATCAGGCGGCCGGAGACAGCGCGGCGCTCACCAAAGCGATGCTACACGACGCGGGCGTCGTGCTGGTGCCCGGCATGGACTTCGGCACGCACGCGCCGAAGGACTACATCCGGCTATCGTATGCCACCGCGCTGCCGAAGCTGGAAGAAGCGGTCGAGCGGCTGGCGAAGCTCTTCGGACGGCACTGACTGGATAGAGGCATCACGGTTTGAGTGCCCCAAGGGTTCGGCGAAGCGCGCCTCTGCAGATGCAAGCCACAAAAGAAAAAGGACACTCTCGAGTGTCCTTTTTTGCATCGGCCATTCTTTGGCCCGGCGCACCGGGTTACGTCAACCTCAAGCGCCCAGCTCCGAGGCTGATGCCACATGCTTGGTCGCATTGGAACTGGCGTCGTCCTGCTCGGACACCGGCGTCTTCACCGGCGCTGCCGCGCTCAGCGGATGACCGGCATCGAGCGTCATCTGCACGCGCTTGCCGTTGGTCGATGCCGCCGTAGTCGTATTCGACGCCGTCAGAACCGGAGCCTGCGGCGCGTTGATCGGCACCTTGCGGCCACGCGCTACATCGCGCAGACGACCACGTTCAGCCATCACCTTGGCGCCGTAGCCGCCGTCGTCCTGCGAGGTCGAGCCGACGTAGAGACGCAGACCGCCCGGCAATGAACCGCCGCGTGCGATGCAATCCTTCAGCACCAGCGCGCCCACCTTGATGTTCGCAACCGGTTCAAGCGCCGCGCTCTGGCCGCCGAAATACTGGAACTTGTCCGAGTGAACCTTGGACATCACCTGCATCAGGCCCTGCGCGCCCACGCCGCTCTCGGCGTACGGGTTGAAGCCCGATTCGATTGCCATTACGGACAGCAGGAGAAGCGGGTCGAGACCGACTTCGCGGCCGGTGTCGAACGCTGCCTTCACGAGCTCGCTAACGGGCTCCTGAGCAACGCGATAGCGCCGCGCCAGATACGACGAAACCAGATCCTGCTCGCGGGTCGAAACCAGCACACGATCGTCGCGTGCATCGGCCGAGACACGCTGCGCCGGAATCAGCCGTGCCAGCGCGGAGACGCTCTGCATGGTGCGCGGATCGAGGCCGTTCAATGCGGCCACGCCCATACCGGACGTGCCGGTGCCGTCGAAGGCGCCGTCGTAGCTGGTATTGCTGGCGGTGACGCCGTTGTTGCCGTTGTTGCCGTTGTTCGCAACGCTGGCGGCGTCGCTACCGGTCGAATTCGCGGACAGCGAGTCGTCAGAGGACGCGCCGGGGGGCCCGAAAGCCGGCAGCGGGTGGCCCTGCAGCAGACGGGCGGGACCGGCTTGCACAGCGGCGGAAATGACCGGCATCAGCTTGGCGGCAAGGGTGCCACGCCACGTCGGCATCAGCCACAGCGCGAGTGCCAGCACGACAGCGATTCCGCCGACAATGCTGAACAGGTGATGACTCATTCGCGTCCCGCGACGCAACGCACCACGCACAACTTGCGCAATACGTTCATCGGGACGCCACGATAACCAGGCGTTCATTCAGATCTCCCATGTTGCATGATCCGCGAACTCCGCCAGTCGAACAGGCGGTAACACACATTCGCAGAGTCAAGACATCGCGCGCTCTGTCTGGTTAGGGCAGCAGCGACGTCGGGAAAACGGCAAATACCGTTTGTGGGGAGCCATCTTGAAAAGATGGCCCGCGGCATGCCAAAAAAACATGCAGGCGGAGGCTCCCACGCGAAAAACCAGCGTCAACAGGCGCTGGCGAGGACTTCAGTAAGACCGTCAAATACCGTGCAGGGGGTCGGTAAGCGGTGACGCGTTGCGTCTGAAGGGACCGGGGCGGCGGTAAAAACGTTCACGCCCTGCAACCAATGTGGACGGATTCTATGCACGGTTTTATAGATCGTCAACACTATAGATAGGCAAATGTATAACTAATTGTAATAATGAACAGTGTTCAGTCCGTTAAGAACCGCGCGGTGCGCGCTTCTTGAGCTATCTCAATTAGTCCTTCCTAAGTCAGCCGTTTGGCCAATCTACGTGCGACTGCCAACACAGGTAAAATCGACAATCGTTCTGGCACCGCGAAGCCCTGCGGCGCCCTACCTTTTTTGCCGCTTGCGCGGCTCTCTACCGCACCAGATGAAATACAAAGACCTGCGCGATTTCGTCGGCCGTCTCGAAACGATCGGTGAACTGCGCCGCATCTCGCAAAACGTCTCGCCCGTCCTCGAAATGACCGAACTGTGCGACCGCGTCCTGCGCGCCGGCGGTCCGGCGATATTGTTTGAGAGCCAGCAGCAGCACGCGTTTCCGGTCCTCGGCAACCTGTTCGGCACGCCGCGCCGCGTCGCGCTCGGCATGGGTATCAACGCGCAAGCAGGTGAAGGCGATGGCGCGGCACTGGAGTCACTGCGCGACGTCGGCCGTCTGCTCTCCGCATTGAAAGAACCGGAGCCGCCGAAGGGACTCAAGGACGCCGGCAAACTGTTCTCGCTCGCGAAGGCGGTGTGGGACATGGCGCCCAAAACAGTGAGCGCACCGCCCTGCCAGGAAATCGTCTGGGAAGGCAACGACGTCGACCTCGGAAAGCTGCCGATTCAGACCTGCTGGCCGGGCGATGCGGGGCCGCTGATCACATGGGGCCTGACCGTCACAAAAGGCCCGAATAAGAGCCGACAAAATTTAGGCATATATCGCCAGCAACTGATCGGGCGTAACAAACTGATCATGCGCTGGCTCGCGCACCGCGGCGGAGCACTCGATTTCCGCGAGTTCGCGCTGCAGAATCCGGGCAAGCCATATCCCGTGGCCGTGGTGCTGGGCGCCGATCCGGCGACCATCCTCGGTGCGGTTACGCCGGTGCCCGACACGCTCTCCGAATACCAGTTCGCCGGGTTGCTGCGCGGCGGCCGCACTGAACTCGCGAAGTGCATCACGCCGGGCGTCGACGGTTTGCAGGTGCCCGCGCGCGCGGAAATCGTTCTGGAAGGCTTCATCTATCCTCAGGAAGGCACGCCGTCGCCTGCTCCCTCGGGCGCACCGCCGCGTCCGGCCAAGGGCGCGTCCGCCGCTTACGAACACGCGCTGGAAGGCCCCTATGGCGACCATACCGGCTACTACAACGAGCAGGAGTGGTTTCCCGTCTTCACGGTCGAGCGCATCACCATGCGGCGCGACGCGATCTATCACTCCACCTACACTGGCAAACCGCCCGATGAGCCCGCCGTGCTCGGCGTCGCGCTCAACGAAGTGTTCGTGCCGCTGCTGCAGAAGCAGTTCACCGAAATCACCGATTTCTATCTGCCACCCGAAGGATGCAGCTACCGGATGGCGATCGTGCAGATGAAGAAGAGCTACCCGGGTCACGCCAAGCGCGTGATGTTCGGCGTGTGGAGTTTCCTGCGGCAATTCATGTATACGAAGTTCATCGTTGTGGTCGACGAGGACGTGAATATCCGCGACTGGAAGGAAGTGATCTGGGCGATCACCACGCGTATCGATCCGGCGCGCGACACCGTGCTGGTCGATCGCACGCCGATCGACTATCTGGATTTTGCCTCGCCGGTAGCGGGTCTCGGATCGAAGATGGGACTCGACGCGACCAACAAATGGCCCGGCGAAACCGATCGTGAATGGGGCCGCCCGATCGAGATGGACGGCGCGGTCAAAAAACGCATCGACACCTTGTGGAATGAGTTGGGACTGTAAAAACAGGCCTCGAATCACATCACTGAATGTCGGGATTCTGTCGGCATCGAAGCGATCCGCTCACCAGCTGGATCGCTCGCGCTTGAACAAGTCTGAATAACAAAACTGATGGAGCAGTTGCGCGGATGCATGCCTTTTCAATGATGTCGGATGGTTTTTTTCTGTCGTTGTCGTTGTGTCTGGATATCGGTCTCGTCAACGTCGCGATGATTTCACTGACGCTGTCGCACGGCTTCAAACCGGGCTTCTGGCTAGGCCTGGGTTCCTGTTTCGGCGATCTCGTTTACGCGGCGCTCGCGCTCGCGGGAATGGCTGCGCTGCTGCAGTTCGAATCGGTGCGCTGGGTCGTGTGGATCGGCGGCGCGGCTGTTCTGCTGTTTCTCACATGGAAGATGGCGCGTGAAGCGCTGTTCCCGGCGACAGCGTCTGCAGTTGCCGGCGAAGCGGATGCCAACGCGCCGCACCTTTCTCCTTGGCGCGGTTTCTTGCGCGGCGCGTTGCTGGCAATGTCGTCGCCGTCAGCGATTCTGTGGTTCGCTGCAGTCGGCGGTGCTTTGATTGCAAAAGCCGGTGCCACCAGTGCGACGACGGCACCGGTATTCCTCGGCGGCTTCTTCCTGGGCGGCTTGTGCTGGACGATCTTTATCTGCGGACTCGGCAGCCATGGACGCAAACGCGCCGGCACCGGTTTGCTGCGCGCGTGCCACGTGTTGTCGGCGCTGTTGTTCGCGTACTTCTCGTATAGCGTGATCGTGAACGGGTATCGCGATCTGATCGTACAGACGGCGCAGGTGGCGAGCTAGAAAAAACGGCTCGCCTTGGCGAGCCGTCTTCCCTGAATTTCAACGTGCGCAGCGCGGCGCAAAAACGATCAAGCAGCCTATCAGGCGAGATACTGCGCCAGCTTCGCCAGATCGACGTTGCCGCCGCTCACCACCACACCCACGCGCTGGCCCTTCACCGGCACGATGCCGTTGAGCACTGCAGCCGCGGCGAGGCAACCCGTCGGCTCGACCACGATCTTCATGCGCTGCGCGAAGAAACGCATGGTCTCGATCAACTGTTCGTCGCTGACCGTTTCGATCTGCGCGACCAGCTTCCGGATGATGGCGAACGTGTAGTCGCCGAGATGCGTGGAAGCAGCACCGTCGGCAATCGTGCGCGGCGCATCGATATGCACGATCTCGCCGAGTGCGAGCGATTGCTGACCGTCGTTGCCCGCTTCGGGTTCGATGCCGATGACGGTACACGCTGGGCTCAATGCCGCCGCCGACAGTGCGCTGCCGCCGATCAGTCCACCGCCACCGAGACAAACGAACAGCATGTCGAGCGGGCCGGTTTCGTCGATCAACTCCTTCACTGCCGTGCCCTGCCCGGCGATCACGTGCGGATGGTCATACGGCGGAATCAGCGTCATGCCGCGCTCTTCGGCGAGCCGCCGGCCGATCTCTTCGCGATTCTCGGTGTAGCGGTCGTAGCTGATCACTTCGCCGCCATAGCCCCTGGTCGCCGCAACTTTGGCGGCGGGTGCGTCGTGCGGCATGATGATCGTGGCGCGAATCCCGGCAAGACGCGCCGACAGCGCGATCGCTTGCGCGTGATTGCCCGACGAGTATGTCAACACACCCGCTTTACGTTGCTCCGCGTCGAAATGCGAAATCGCGTTGTAGGCACCGCGAAACTTGAAAGCGCCCATGCGCTGAAAATTTTCGCACTTGAAGAACACCGACGCTCCCGTGCGCTCGTTGAACGTGCTCGAGGTTAGAACGGGAGTGCGATGGGCGACGCCTTCGAGACGCGCAGCGGCGTCGAGCACGTCGTCGAAAGTGGGAGCGGGAAGCGCTTGCATTGACGAAACTCTCCAGAGCAGTGGCGAAACAGCCATTCTCCCAGCTTCGCCGATGCTTTGGTATGCCGCAGTAGAAACACAAACGGCGCAACCCGGCAATCAAGCCGGCGTTACGCCGTCAACACATGCTGTGCTCTGCCCGCGATTAGCGGCGATAGTAGCCGTGGCCGTAATAGCCGCGGCCGTAGTAGCCGTGGTGATAATAAGGACGGCCGTAGCCACCGTAATACCCACCCACCACGACTGCCGGCGGCGGTGCGTAATAGCCCGGTGCATAAACTACCGGCGGCGGCGGCGCGTAATAGACCGGCGGCGGCGCGGCATAAACCGGATACGCCGGCGCAACCGGAATGCCAATACCGATACCGACGGAAACGTGCGCCTCAGCAGCAGTAGCGAACCCCACGCCGAGTGCGGCGGCAACGACAAACGGAACGATCTTTTTCACTTTTATTCTCCTGGCGCGGCCCACTAAGGTCGCCGACTTCGCATGCCTTGCATGCTATGAAATCAATGTATCGAAAAAGACCACGCATAGATGTTCGCATTTGTTGCAAATTGCAATTGGCGGCAATAGGTCTGAATGTGCGCCGGCGCGCGGCCGCCGGGACATGCTGTCTAACGGACTGAGAACTAAGGGTTTGCCAGCGATCGAGCGGGCGCGAATCCGCTGCCTTGCGGGTCTCACAGCTCCAGGCTCCCACTTGTCAGTAATCTTTGATTACAAATTAGCTTCAATCCTGACGGCTCAAATGAAAAATGCCCGGTGCAATCGCACCGGGCATCTCTTACCCTCTCGAGCAGACGGTATTTTCAGCCGACCTTCACATAGGCGAATTCTCGGGAGACGTTGGGCGGAACATACGCGCCACTGATGCGCACGCGTGGCGTCAGGCGCTTTTTCTGATCCCACCAGCGACGGCGCTGCGAGTGCGTCAGGAACCGCAAGTGCTTTCGGTAAGAAAAAATATTCATCGTTACCTCCCGAATCTGACTGCGAGACGAAAAACCCAGAACAGCAACTGCAAAACCGGAGCATGAAGGAAATTGTGAGCAGTTTTCGGACCCGCGGGGCGCGTGTGGCCGGATGACCGACCAGACGCGCCATATCGCGCGCGGACTGATCAGAGGAATACCCACACCGGGACGCACTACTGCCGGACGGATGGGCGATACTGCTGCATTCCCGTTCAAGTATCCCGCCTGGAGCACGCAACCATGTCCCAGCCCTCTCTGCCGCGCCTCGGCTTCATCGGTGCGGGGCGGCTCGCGCGCTGTCTCGCGCTGAGCTTTTCACGCGCCGGGTATCCTGTCACGGCGGTGGCAAGCCGCTCGGCGGCCTCGGCCGGCCGGCTTGCCAGTCAAATCGAACATTGCTCTGCATTCGACAATCCACAACAGGTTGTCGACGCAGCCGATATCGTCTTTTTAGCCGTTCCCGATGACAGCATCGGTACGACAGCGCACACACTGCGATTCGCGGCGGACACGGCAAGCGGCCCATACAGCAAAGCGCTCGTGCATTGCAGCGGCGCCTCGCCGGTGGAGTTGCTGGCGCCGGCGCGCGACCAAGGTGCCTCGATCGGCGGCTTTCACCCACTGTACCTCTTTAGCGGCGATCTCGCCGACCTGGACCGGATCGCCGGCTGCTCGGTGACGATCGAGGCCGACGGCGCCCTCATGGAGGCGCTGACGGCGCTGGCCGTCGCCCTGCGCTGCCATCCGCTGTCGATTCCAGCGGGCGGCCGGATGCTGTATCACGCCGCCGCGCACTACGCCGCCAGCTTCGCGCTGTGCAGCCTCGCTGAATGCGTCGCGCTGTGGCGCACGCTGGGCTTTGCCGAAGACGACGCGCTGCGCGCGCTGCTGCCGATGCTCTCCGGCACCATCGAAACCGCCCGCGACAAGGGCCTGCCCAACGCGCTTGCGGGCCCCGTGTCACGCGGCGATACGGGCGTTGTGGAAAAGCAGTTGGCGTTGCTCGAAGGCCTTGGCGGCGATCATGCCGCGCTGTACGGTTTGCTGACGCGGCGCGCGGTCGGACTGGCCGAACGCCGCGTGAAACCGCCCGCCGCGATCGGGACGATTGCCGAGGCGGTGGAAGAATCGCTTAACCGGTCGCTGAATCAGGCCGCAGCAGGTGCAAGCGTCAAGTAAGCCGTGATAATGTGACGTCCGGCGCCGCGCGCAATCCGCCAGCGCCGCGCTTCGGGACCAACAGACGAGAACGCACAATGATCAAGGTCAGCATCCTTTATCCGTATCGGGAAAACGGCCACTTCGACGTGGATTATTACTGCGTCACGCACATGCCGCTCGCGGCCAGGCTGTTCGGGCCGTCGCTGAGAGGCTGGTCGGTCGACGTCGGCATTAATGCCGGGCCGCCGGGAACGCCGCCGCCGTATGTCGCCGCAGGCCACTTCCTGTTTGATGGCACGGACGACTTCTACAAAGTCTTCAAGTCGGCCTCGGAGCGGTTGGTTGCCGACATTCCGAATTACACCGACGGCGGTAACGGTACGATTCTGATCAGCGAAATCAAGATTTCTGTGTGATATCCCGTGGCGGGTGTGGCCTGACTGCATGCGGTTCGCCGATTGGCCTGACTCGAGCATCTGGAAATTGAAGCATTGCATCCCCATTTGTGACGCGTAACGCGCCCTCCCCCGGGAACGGCGCAGGCAATCCAAATGAACCCGCCGGCGCACCGATCGGTCAGCGCCGGCACCCTGCGGCCGATTGACGGCCGCCTTCCGAAGGATAAGGACACGAGATGTTTGGCGATATCGCCCGTTTTCTGCTCAATACCGTCTTTACGCTGTTCGGCGCCGCGTTGCTGCTGCGCGCATGGCTGCAGGTCGTGCGCATGCCGCCGTACAACCCTGTCACGAACGCCGTGCTGCAAGCCACCAACTGGATCGTGCTGCCTTTGCGGCATATTCTGCATAGCACCCGCAACATCGACTGGGCGAGTCTTGTCGCAGCGCTGATTGCGGCAATCGTTTATGTGGTGCTGATGGTGGTGCTCACGGGCGCCGATCCGCTCACGCTCGTGCCGACACTGCTGATCGTTGCCGTGCTGACCGTCATCAAGTGGGCGCTGAACCTGATCATCTGGATGACGATTCTGATGGCGCTGCTGTCGTGGCTCAATCCGCGCTCGCCGGCCATGCCGATTCTGTACCAGCTGACCGCGCCGTTCCTGAATCCGCTGCGTCGCGTGGTGCCGCAACTCGGCGGAATCGACCTCTCGCCGATCCTTCTGTTCGTGATCGTGCAGGTGCTGCTGATGGTGGTCACGCGTGCGGCCGTTCAGTTGACCTACTTCGTGATCTGAACGGCGCCCGGTGCGCCTTGTGGAACAAGGGTGGCGGCAGCGCGATTTGCGCTAACCGCCCCTTCCCGAGTAGAATCGTGCGCTCTGCGGGCGTCGTATAATGGTAATACCCTAGCTTCCCAAGCTAGAGCCGTGGGTTCGATTCCCATCGCCCGCTCCAAAACCCTCTCAGGCCCGCCAGATAAGGCTCTGAGCATGGTGATGGAGAATCCCACCCACACCTCGCACCCACAGTCTGCTCAAGAAATAGGCACTTGGAGCCATTCCAGTGCCAATCAAAGTCCCTCGCCTCGTCCGTGACAACAAGACGGGCATCTTCTACTTCCGCTATACCCTGCCCCGCCGCATCGCCGTCGCCATTCATCAGACGAGCATTTATACTTCGCTTCGGACCAGAAATCAGAAACAGGCGCGGGCCATCGCCACGCTGCTGAACTACGGGATCGAAATGAGCAAACCGATCGACCTGAGCAAAATCAGGCAACTCATCAAAATCAATCTGGACGAAGGGGTCTTCGAGGCGGATACGGCAGACGAGCAGGAGCGCGGGCTGAAAATCCTTGAACAGATGGCGAAGCTTCGATCAATCTCAATGTCAGCTCGGATTGCTGGCGAGCCACAGCACTTCGCGCCAAATGCCCGGACTGCCGCCTCACTTCCGGCGGCAATTGCTGCTGCCCCGGTTGCCTCGCCAAACCGCGTCGTACGGAAAATGAGTGAGGTTGTGCCAATGTACATGCAGGAAGCGGAAGCCACCCTTGCTCCCGCGACCGTGTACAAGCACCAGCAGTCACTCAAACTCTTTCTCGGCCAGGCCGACGATCGAATCGTGGACGATTATTCCAAAGAAGACATTAAGTTGTTCAAGACGCGAATGCTGAATGAAGGCAAGGTCGCCCATACGATCAACCAGTATCTTTCGCACCTTAAAAGCTTCTTCCAGTTTTCCAGCGGCAATGGATACAGCGACGAGAAGACGAATCCTGTAGACGGTATGTTCATCAAGCACGCAAAAAACAACATCAAGAGGCGCGAAATGTTTTACGACGATGACCTCGCCGTTATCTTCGACTGGCGACATTATCGAAAATTTGCGATCAAGCCCGACTACTTCTGGGGTCCGCTCATGTGCCTATATTCCGGCATGCGCATCGAGGAAGCAACCTCGATCGAACTGAGCGATATCAAGGAACAGGATGGCGTAGTCTTCTTCCGTGTATCGGATGCAAAGACCGAGGCGGGTAATCGAAACATCCCCGTCCATTCGAAGCTGATCGAACTTGGCTTCCTAGACTTTGTGAAAATGTCTACGTCAGTCAAAAATCGGGAAAACGACAGGCTGTTCTGGTATCTCGTGGACGGGCATAACGGCACCAAGAAGAACCTGTCCAGACGTTTTTCTGAGTACCTCGTCAAAATCGGCGTGAAAGATCCCACGACCTGCTTCCACTCGCTTCGGCACACAGTCATCACGCGGCTTGCAAGCCTGAACGTCAACAGCAGCACGCTCTTTCAGCTGACCGGTCACGTTGACAAGGTAACCGCCCATTTTGACTATCTGCACCCGATCCCGATGCCTCGTTTGAAGCAGGCGATTGATATGCTCGATTTCCATGACCGGCTAGACTTCGCCAACTTCAACCACCGTCTGGCCTTCACGGTGTTCTAGGCGATGAACTTTCAGAGTCGCATCAAGAAGGAATTGAGCGAGGGCATCGTTCGAGCGATCCTCGATGACGCGGGGTATCGCGTCATCGACTCAGGGATTGAAAACCTGGTGCGCGAGCTGGCCTGCCTGACGGCACTGGAATACGCGGGACTCGACTATCCCAAGGCGATGCGAGCCCTTCCAGACCTCGTGGTGATGAATCGGGAACAGACAGCGAAGTATCTAGTCGAGATCAAGTATCGCAGTGGTTGGTCATCGGCGCTTTTCGATGACATCAGGGAGCAGGTGGAAATCTATAAAGAGCTGGTTCTCATCTACCTGAATAGCAGTCCCGTGGTCGCGACCGGCCAAGCAACCGGACCAAGCACATACCTTCGATGCTGCAAGTTGCGAATCAATGCCGAGACACAGGCCTACGAGATCGAGGTTCGTCACTACGACGAATGGCTCTGGGTCCCGGTTGCCAATCTGGATACCCGCGCCGGCCAATGGTGGGGACTCAGCACATTGCAACGTGTCTTCCCGCAGATCGGTGATCGCCGCGAAGAGGGCACGCTGATGACAGCAATCCAAGCGCTTCAGGGAATTCTAAATACGCCGGAGCCGGAGGAAGCAACCGCCCAGGCAATTTAATAGGCAACGGGCCTTGACTTTGGCCCGTTAATTTTGTTTGTTGTTAAGAACAACGAACAAAATAAATGAACCCACAACTAGAAGAATTTTATAACCACCTGAACGAAGCCGTAGTCACAACCAACGATTTTTCCGAAGGCACCAAATTCCGCAAGCGCGAGAAGGTCGACCAGTTTGCGTACTGCGGTCTGAACCCTATCTACCGCGCCTATCTGAGCTTCGACATAGACAGGCCCGCATCCGCATTCAGGTTTGAAGATGTGAACCTGCCAGCCCCAACCATCATCACCGTGAACCGGAAGAACGGGCATTGTCACATGCTCTACCGGCTTAATACCCCCGTCGCCTATCACAAGAATAGCCGCAGCGCGCCACAGGACTACTTCGAGGCGATCCAGTCGGAGATGGAATCACGACTATCGGCGGATACCGCCTTCAATCACACCCTGACCAAGAATCCGCTGCATCCGGGATGGGAGGTGATCACTTTCCCGACGCACTATGATCTGACCGACTTTACGGAATGGATCGAGTTGCCGAAACGGTCTGCGGCCAAGCGATTACCCGACGATATTGTTTTTCGCGGCAGGAATGACGAGCTGTTCCACACCCTGAGATTCTGGGCCTACGGCGCGGTACACGCCCATGCGAATGTTGAAGCATGGCACCGCGAGGTGCTGGCGAAAGCCATCGAGATAGACGAGACGTTCGACGCATCACTTCCCTACTCTGAGGTCAAGGCGACGGCAAAATCAGTGGCAACCGGCACATGGAAAAAACGCCACGAACTCCACTATCGCCCGCGTGTCCTTACCTTTGCCGACGAACCCGCCGTTGAACGCATGCGATGCGGCGCGGAGTACACCAATGCCATGCGCAGGCAAAAATCCTTGGACACGCTGATAGCAGCCGCCATCCATCTGCATCCGACCTACGGTAACGAACTTAGTCCCCGCCTGCTCATGGAGCATACCGGCATGAACATCAAGACCGTGCGCAAATACTATGGAGAAGCGGTCGCCCATCTGGGGAATCGTTGATAACCGCTCCTATGCCTGGCGACTAGAGCACCTTC
Organism: Paraburkholderia sediminicola; assembly: GCF_046026675.1. Lineage (GTDB taxonomy): Bacteria > Pseudomonadota > Gammaproteobacteria > Burkholderiales > Burkholderiaceae > Paraburkholderia > Paraburkholderia sediminicola_F. Next base: position 3,528,181 of record NZ_JAQQEY010000001.1, read on the forward strand.
CCAAGCAGATCGCCGTACGCCCAGATCAGCGTTCCGAGAACGATCATCCAGACGCCGATATAGCCCGCGATTTTGTCCAGTTCATCTTGCCGGAAGCGTTCCGTAGTTTCTCGGTCGTACTTAATCTTTGCCTTCTGGATAGGCCCCGAATCATCCACCGACAGAAGCGTGCCCTTAGCCCACTGCACGGATGCGCCTCCAACGCCCTGCTTGCCGAGTCGAACGATGCTCCGATAGCCGAGCAATGCACCGGTTAGAACAACGACTGCCCCTGATCGTTGAAACCACATCCACGACGTGGCTCCGATGTCGGAACGGATAGATATTACGACCACCAGCAATGTAGCGATGGTTAGCAACATTGGATTCTGCAATGTCCTACGCATTCACTACCTCATCTGTGATGTTGATCTGGTCTGGAAGAAATCACCATTTTTCGACCGCCACGGCGTACATCAGGTAATTAGCCCGCATGCTTGGATCGCGTCAGCGTCCAGCCAACGGCAGCATACCGCTCTAGCGGCCGGCAAACCAAGGGGAAAGAGAGATCCAGACGCAACATAGCAAGGAATAGCCAGCCCAAAGGGCAAATACAAATAAAAAATGGCCGAAGCACATTTCGACCATTCTTTTACTGCATCAGCCTTCAACCTACCTGTTTCAATCACTCCGCGATGTGCTCACTGGCAGAGGATGTTGTCCCGCTACGCCGCTTCCAGCATCGTATCGTTTGAGGCATTGCCCATTTCTGACACGTGCTCCATATCGCCGGCCACCTGTTCAACCTGGATGGCATCAATGATCTGCTGTTCAAGCTGGGCGATTGGACGATTCTGAACTTCGTTGCCCCAGCAGTACCATCCGTCGCGCGGCATACCACGGCGAAACAGTTCCATCTTCGGGAGTTCCGGGTACATCTTCTCGATCACTTCGTAAAACTCATCCGGCTTCTGGCTGTGTGCACGGCGGTCGTACTGGAACACCGAAGTGAAGCGAGATTTGGCCGGAACTTCAGGCATGGTGTTGCCACGAGTCGCCAGCATCAGCACCTCATGGTTCACACGGAAATATGGGCCCATGCCGCTTCCTCCCTTGTGCCAGATCGCCTGAGTTCGATACTTGAATCCCCATGCATCGATCACCTTCAGCCCTTCCGCCATGAGCGAGGCAGGTACCCAGAGAAACAGTACGGCATCGTATGCAACCGCTTTGCTGTCGTGAAGCAGATTACATATCTCGTCCAGCTTCATCGTCGGATAGCCCACACTCAATTCAGAGAGGTAGTCCCATGGTGGGTCCGCATACACCACATTGAACGTGCCAACAGAATGGTCGAAAGGCTTGTTCCCGGCTCGTATGTTATCAAGCTGGGCCAGCTTTACCTGTCGTAGCCGCTCGCGGTCATCAGCACGGGCCTGTTTCGCCTGCTCCACCATGTCCTTTGCTTCCTTCTTCACCAGTTCGTCCAGCTCTTCCTGCGACAGGCTCACAAGTGCTGCGGCATTGCTGACATCGATTTTTCCCGAATCGACCGCCTCGATCAGCCCTTCATGACCGGACTGAATAACCTTGCCGGCCCGTTGCAGCGAGTCGACCGACACCTTCAGATCGGCCGCTGCCTGTTTCTGGGATACCGCCTGAGCGGTATGCTGGTTCGCACCGACCTTGGTTTTTGTCAGGCGGGCCGCGATCATTGCCCGTTGGCTATCGTCAAGGTGACGGCGATGCAGGTTCTGGCTGGCGACAAACGATTGCACAGGCATGCCAAGGTCTCCGATCGCCACAAAGACGGGCTCAATACCAAGCTCGCGGCAGGCACGGAGCCGCTGACGGCCGTCCACGATCTTGTTGTGATACACAAGGATCGGCATCTTCTGACCGTGTTCCCGGATGTCGGCCTTCAACTGGGCGAACTCATCGTCGCGCATGGCTGGAAACAGGCTCGCTGCCGAGTGGACTTCAAACTGTTCGTAAATATTTACATCGTGATTGATAAATTGCATATAAACCTCCAAGGTTAGATTCTGAAACCCCCTGCGTCCACCATGGAAACAGGGGAATTTTGATACAACAACTACATAGGACTACTACTCTTATAGGAAGACGCCTTCCCATAAACATTGACTACTTTTAGTTCGGAGCTTCTGTCGAGCCGAACAGGCTGTCCATCAATTCAATGCCGGCCCCAACAGTAATCTTACGAAGCTGGGCATGGCTCAGACCGGTGTATTTCTGGTACTCCTTTGTACGGTCGAGCGTGATGACGATAGGACTGTCTTTCAGAAACTGCTGATGGATTCCCCCGCAGTTGGGCTGAACCTTCAGGAAAGCGACTCCATTGGCGATATCCGCTACTCGAAGAACCGTATAAGACTGGCCTTTATGGATATTCTGAAGTCGCTGGAAGCGCCATCCGTCGACCGTGCAGTCCACTGTCGTGATTTCATAGGTGTCGCCGCCGTTCGGGACAACAAATGGGTCGATTTTTTTCTGTTGCTTAGCTTGCTTGTTCATACTGTTTCTCCTGTAAATGAAAGGTTTGGTTATCTTCACTGGCGTCTCGAACTTCCCGGGTTTCGTCTGCGTCGTGTCGATAGTGAAATGATCCGCCTCTGCTGCCTTGAGGACCAGTGTCAGCATGACAGTCATGCGAGCATCGTGTTTCTTGGCTCCCAAACTGCTTCATGGCTTTCCGCTTAACCCTCTTGCGGTCCGCATAGGATGAGCCATAAGTCCGAAAATAACGATTGCGTGCATGACCGCCATGCGAGCATCGCGTCTCCGTTCCCACCGTTGTTTCACAACGCTTCGGCCTAACCGTTCTGTGGTCCGCAAAGGATGAGCTATACGTCCGTAAATAACGATTGCGCACATGATGGCCATGCGCGCATTAAAATGGATTACTCCGGCAATGGAATGGCGCAGAGCATGGCAAACAAGGGAAAGGACAATATGAAAGCGGCATCGGCAGATACTGGCGATCCCAAATCAGATAGTTCGAGCAAGTCAAACCCAGCTCAGTCAGGACAGAGGCCACGTGCGATTTTCGATGGTATGCGGACCCGTGCATGGGTCGTTGATCTGCTACGCAGGACTGGCGCGAAGGGATATGCCGAACTTAACCGCGTGATTTTCGGCATCGAATGGACGAAGAAAAATCCGACTTCCGATCCGTTCAAGAAGCTGCCGCAGCTTTCATGGAGTCGCTATGGCACAGGAGAGCGTGCCCCGGACGGAGCCGCGATCAGCCTCGTCGAGCAGAACAGCGTCTGCCGAGGTGCAAGGCTCGTGCTTGAGGTCGGACCGGAGGAGGATCGCACGAATGTCCCGTTATGGCGCCCGCTCGAAGAACATGCCGATTTCGCACATTATCTGGACGACATGCTGGACGACATGGGGATTGAGCGCGGAACGCGTTCACGTACCGACGCGGTACTCAGCGAATTTGCCGAGCCTGCCGCATGGGCGGTAGCCAGAAGCGGACACAGACCCATGCGGCCAGCAGACAATCCCGTTATGCGGTCCATCAGCGACAGATATTTTCAGCCGACCCTATACCGGGTCGCTCTGGCTCTGACTGCCTGGCGTCTTGCGATGGTAGAGAGCGAAGATGCCGACCTTTTCGAGTCCATGGTTATCAACCTGATCAGCGGCCCCGTCAAATCGATTCTCGAACACCATCGCATTTTCGAGGGCATCCGGGATCTGGTCGGGACCATTGCGATTGAATACCATCTCGCCCGACAGGATCTGGCATCCGCAGTGCGCGTGCGAGACGAGCTCGGGCTCCGGCCACTATCGTCCGGTCCCGATCAGGCAGACGGAAGCAATTGAATCAAACCTTAATGCTCGTTTTCTTGACGACACCTTTACGGATCGGCAGCTCCGCTTCAAGCTTGTCCTTCTGGCGGTATTTCGATACCACATAGCGAAACCATGCGGCATCCGGGTTGCCCGCATATATCTGGTCGCCGATCGTTTCGGCAGTCTGTTTGTCGCGATTCGGGCGGTCAGTGAGCATGCCGTCACGAAGCAGTCTGAGGAGCAGTTGGGTATATGACTGATGGCACGACGGGCCGTCGCATTCGACAGGCGACTTAAGATTGAAAAATGCTCCCGTCGTGTCCGCAAGCAGGTGTGCGATCGTTCCGTGAAATACGATAGCGCCATCGCTTTTGGCGACCATTGCATTCCGGTTCAGTGCGGCAGTTTGATCGTCCATCGTGGCTTGCAAACCACCCATATCGAGTGCGCAGAAGCCGTGATCCAGCCACAGCCGATACAACCATTCTGCGGGATTGATCCGCTGTCGTAGGTCCGCAGGAATCGTTGCCAACACATCGCTGGAGATGCCCGTTGCATGACCCAGCGATATCCGCAAAAACAGGAGCCGCGCGTCAGGGCTTGCCTTGTCCTGCCATTGGTCGAAGGTCGCCGCCGCGTTGTCGGGGGAGGTTGACATTTCCTGTCCGAATGTCCCGAGTGCATCGACCACCTTCAGCAGATCGTTAAACTGCGTTCGCGTCAGGTTCGTCGGCGAGTAGGCCGCGACGACCGGCGAGGCGATTCGCAGGATCTCGTAGCCGTCAGGCTCAACCTCTTCGTCCAGCTTGGCAAAGACGCCGGTCATCCGGCCGTCAACAATAATGGCGGGAACTGGCTCACCCCATTCATACGTTTCGCCGTCTTCTTCGAACTGGTCCGAATAGGCAGCCAAACCATGCGGCACAGCGCGGCGGTCCAGCCACTCACGGACGTCACCGGCACGATAACGAATTCGTGATCCCTGCCCTGCTGCGTGCCAACCCTGCAACGTCGATTCAGGTTCTCCCAGTACATTACTCAGATCGGATTCGGTCAGCGGGCGACCGGCGAGCGAATCAGACTTTGGAACAGGTAGCAGTACATCTGCCAACGCAGCGACATGGGCACCGGTTAAAACGGTTTTGGCGGGAAGCAAGCTGAGCCGAAGGCGAAGTTCAGTTGATGTCATGCGAAATAGGCGTAACGGTGGATGACTTTGGCAGGCGAGCGGGTATCGAATCCCGCTTGCCTGCCGCTTGGGCGGAAGCCTGCCGCCAAAGCGGCAGGCATGACGAGCGCGCATCCGTCTTTCGACTGAATTCGAGGAGTGCTCGCGATGGGTCGACGGAAGACAAGCGAGCCGTCGAACAAAGTAACTCGCGTGCCTTACGAAAAGTACTTTGCATCGCGTTTGTTGAACGCGGGCCGCGTACCTTCCAGAACATCGACGATTTTTCGATTGATCTCGGGCTCCTCGATGGAACCACTGAGATAGGTCACCTCGTTGCCTCGATCCTTTCGAATTTCAGCATAAATGATTTGCTCGGCATCACACACAACCGCCAAGTTCGGGTTGTGCGTAACCATAATCACCTGTCGGCGTCGCTTTGCTTCTTTGACGCAAGGCACGAGCGTTCGGTAGACCGTATGATTGTCCAAGTTCTCTTCCGGTTGATCGATGACGAGCGGGATGTCGTCTCGGTCAATCAATAGATAGAAGATGAGCAACAGGTTCCCTCGTTCCCCAGGAGAGAGTTGCTCGAGTGTCTTGCCATCCCAACGAAGGCTATACACCGGCTCGAGATAACTGAGACTGAACACGAAGTCGTACAGTTCCTCGGGGGTGACGCTCTGCGCAAGTTGCGCTTTCAACTCGAGACGAGCATTGTTTCTTCCTGGGCGTCGGTCTTCCCGCAACGCTCGCATCAGCCGCAGCACAAACTTCATCGTAGCTCGAGGTAGGTCGAAGTCTGTGCTAGCTAGCATTAGTTTGAGCAGCTCTGCTCCTTCCTCTATACCTGAGAACGTGCCGACACGTCGCTGGCTCACGAATTTCAGGAATTTCGGTGCGAAGCGTTCTTCAGCGATTGCCACGTTGAACGTTAGTTTGATCTGGCCGCCCCGTGCGAGCGGGTGTTCCGCTAAAAACTTTTGAACGGCCCCGTAGTACCGAGCATAGTCATCGCGAAGTTTCTGCTTCTCACGATATATCTCGCCGGCCTTTTGCATACGAACACGACGCAACTCCTTGACCTGAAGCGCAACCGCCGGAAGCTGCGCGATTGCAATTTGTATTTGGGTGACGCTGCCGAGGAGCTCAACAGTCCCTACGATTGCGTCGCGTGCTTCTTCCCATCGCTTCAAAGCAGCTTTGTATTCCTCGTAGGCCTTTTGCGGTGCGGACAAATCTGCCGTGATTTTGGCTGCGCTATTCCCAACCGCTTCCTTCTGTTGAAACAGCCCTCCAGCAGTTTCCGGGCTAAGTTTTAAATTTAACTGCTTCCCGTTCTCTTCCGCTTGACTGCGTATGGTTTCTACTTGGGTAATCGTCTGATCCATGTCGACTAGGATCGGCAAACTAACACTCAATTCGGTAGCATCGAGTTGAGCATCTTGGACAGCCGCCTCATATTGCCGCTTCAGGTTACCCAACTTACCCAGCAATCTCTCTGCTGTCGTTCGGCGCTTCGTTTCGTCGGTGATTTTCAAGTTGATCGACGTAACTTCGCCATTGATTGCGTCGAGTTGCCCTTGCAATTTCTGCAACTCGTCGGCCGTCTGCTTACTCTTTTCCGCTAACGCTGGATCGACATCCGGTGCCACAACCACGTCCGGTTTGGCAAGATCGTGCGCCTGCAGCTCTCGCTTCTTGGCTTCAAGTTGGGCGTCAAGTGCTCGCCGGTGTTCTAGTGACAGTCGGTCCTCGTGGGCGACGATCGCACGATTCATCGACTTGATCTGATCGACGAGAAAGTCGATCGCTTTCTGCGTCTCCTGCGAACGGCTACGCAGAAGCTCGTCGAGCGACGCATGACCCAATTGCTCTGCCGGGGAAACGTGCGAAAAAATCACGTTCTGGAGCTCAGCGTAGAACTGCCCGTCGCTGCCGAGGCTCACTTCATTGCAGATCGTCTCAAGGTAGTCCTGCGGAATGTACTTGATGGTCTCGAGTACACCTTCTGGCGGTGTCTCATCGAGCCTTATGGGTTCGGTACTCGTGCCATCGCCCCAACTGGCGAACGCTTCGAAATGCTTGGCCTTGTTACTTTTTCGATCTCGAAAGCGCTCAGGGTGCAAAAAACTGAATTCGCCGTGACGCGGGGTATTGCCAATTAACCCCAGGATGTCTGCCAGTGCGCTCTTGCCGCTTCCCTTGTTTCCAATGATTGCAACAAGCTCGGGGTTTAACGGTAATTGATGATCGAACCATGCTTCCGCAAGGTTTGAGTCACTTGTTTTGCGAATGGTGAGCTCACGCACGATCTTGGTCGTTCGGCTGCGCACCGATTCCAAGCTCGGCGGGCTAGCACCGACATAGACACGGCCATCTGGCTCGTTGATCGTTTGGAGTAGACCTCGAAATGTCGGATCCGCTTTTATCCACGTGTAGCGTGCATCGTCCGGCTCAAACAGTTCGTCAACAGCATGAGAGTCTGAACTATGGAGGCAGGGCTTAAATGTGCGAAACTCGGCGAGGTATTCCTCCGGAGAGTTGTGTCGCTGCCCCAACGCGAACGCGCGAGTGTTCGCATTGCTAGAGAACAAGATGTGCGATTTCTGAATCAAGACCTTGCGCAACATGTGACCTTGCCCGTTCCAGCTGACGCTGGATAAGTCTTCGTCGCAAGGAACGCAGAAAACATACCGATTCGCAAATAGTGACTCTTGCTTCTGCAATTCGGTTGAAATCGTCTTGGTATCAATCGTAGCTTGCATCAATCCTACGAAAATATCGGAATGCTTCTGGAAATTTTCGTGTTGCGCCTTCAACGTTCGCCCCAAGTGCTCAAGATTTGCACGCGTGAGGGATGCCTCTTGGTCGATTCCGGCGGGATTTCCTTCGCTTGTGAACGATAATCGAGCAAGGAAATTATCTCTGATGTCATCAGGGGAGACTTCATCCGAGAAAATTACATGGTAGTTCACCCTATTGCCGTTGACCAAAATATTGGTCCTTAGCTCGACATTTGCAAAGAGCTTAATTTCTTGCGCCGCTTGAACTTTATCCTTGCCGATCAGGCTTGCAAGCCGATCTACGTCTTGCTGAAGCGCGCGCAGATACTTGTACCCGTCAACCAAAAAATAGTCGGTGACACCGATAACCGCGATATTCTTCTCAATCGCCTTGGTGAAAAAAATCTTGGCGTAAGCTTCGAGGTCAGATCCAAAGCCATTGTTCAATGCAGAGTAAGGCGTGTGAACCTGTAGGTCCCAAATCCGCCACTCTGCGCCCCGTGAATATTTAACCCCCATGCTCCCTCCTGGCCTCTGGAAATCCGTTATCTTCATCGTCGATAGGGCAAGGTCCGATCCGCGCAGCGGATCAGCTGTACCTGATTGACCATGCCTGATCTGTGACGGTTGACTTCGTTTTGATTGTGTCAGGCGGCATCTACGGACAAATATTTTAGATCGGAAAGCGATCGCCGCGCAGCGCCGAACCTTGGTTGACTTCCGCTTATATTACCGTGTAACGAAAGGCCGAGGGGGTCCATTCCATCTGGGTCAAATCCTGATTTCTCGGGTCTCAATCTACAGCCAAGGAATCTGGAGGATGCCGCTTGAGCGGTATCCGCCCGGAACCGTTCGTCGGATGATCCTTGCTATCCGAAAAAAATCCGGTATTTGTAAAGGAAGCCGAACGAAGCAAACCCAAACAAGGTCAACGTTTATCCTGGGTTCATCCACGATAAACGATATTTATCCTGGATGAATCCACGATAAACGATATTTCTGGGGTTTCCCCCCAGTCCCCTGACAAGCAACACCAGCGAGACAGACACGGACTAGCGCAACGCACGGCCCAATAACCATGACAACAGGAGCCGATATGCAATACGAATATAACGAGGCCGACGCCTTAATCAAGAAACAGGCCGGCCAGTCCGGCATCGACGGAAACATTCATCGCAGAACCAAGCGGGTTGAAATCCGGGTCAGCCCACAAGAGCATGCGACGCTCGGCGAAAAGGCCATCGCAGCTGGTTACGACAATCTCGCCCAATACCTTCGCGAAACTGGATTGAACGGAAAAACGGCTCACCCGAGCAACGATGAACTCGCGTGGTTGCAGACCATCAATCTCATTGGGAATTACGTCGCCGAAATCGCCGTGCAACTGAAGGACGGCCGCGAGCCGGATGAAGAAATCCTGCTGGTGCTCATGCAAGTTCAGGACATCGCAGAAGAAGTCTGGAAGGAAGTGAAGCAAGCGAGGGGCACAGGCACTGCATGATTGTGCGTGTATTCAAGGCGGGGATTTCGCGTGGCGAGTCCCCCGTCAACTATCTCATGAGTGACCGTGACCATACCGGCCAGAAACGCGCGGTCGCCCCCGAAGTCCTGGAAGGCAGTCCAGACCTGACCATCGCCGTCATCAACAACATACAGCGAAAACATAAATATGTGTCCGGCGCGATTGCATTTCGCGACAACGAACAGCCGACACGCGACCAGATGCATGAAGTCATCCGCTCATTCAAGAAGACTGTCTGTCCGGGACTCGCGCCTGAGCATTTCAATAGCCTGTTTGTCTTGCACCGTGACAAAGGCAACACGGAAATTCATTTCGTCGTGCCTATGGTTGAGATGACCACAGGCAAACGGATGAATATTCACCCACCGGGCAAGCAGAACATCAAGCTATACGAGGCTTTCACGCAGGTGACCAATCACCAGCTCGGCTATGCTCAGGTTGTGCCCGATCCACTCAAATTGGCTTTGAGTGACTTCGAGAGACACACCCCGGAAGGCAGCAAAGATCGCAGCAACAAGCTGTATCTGCATAAGCGACTGACGAGGGCGATTCGCACCGGACAGGTAGCAAACCGCGATCAGCTATGCGACTTCCTGAGCGAGCAATACGGCGTTGAAGTGACCCGCAAGGGGCGAGACTACATTTCAATGAAGTTTCCCGGCGCGGCAAAAGCCAAACGCTTTCGCGGCCCGCTCTATAACGCGGATGCCAACTACGCCGAATTGGCGATTTCCGCTCGGGACGCAAAGCAGGATCACCGCCTGTCGGTAACTGAATTCCAGCAGTCGCGCACGACATTGGGCCAGCTCGTTGAAGTTCGCCGTCAGTTCAATGTGAAAGCCTACCTGTCACCCCGCGTGCTTCGTAGCCATCGGTTCAAAGCAGCTCGCGAACGGCAAACATACAAACCAATAACAACAAACCGTAAGGAGACCAGCAACATGAAATCACAATTTACCGCCATCAAACTCATCGCTCGGCAGACATTGCAGGAAGCCCGAGCCGTCCACGCAACCCGTCCGACCACCTGGACCACCCGCGACAAGGCCGCCGTCATTGGCAGTATGCACAGCATGCGAGAGCAAGCCATTCATGGCTCCGACACACCGTCTGATTCGGGTGTTTTCAGCGATATCGTGGCAGCTATTGGCGAGGTTCAATCAAACATCAACGCGGCGACGGCAGACGTGAATTCGGCCAAAACACCGAAACAGCGTGCGGAAGCCGAACGTCGACTGGCGAAGCTGATGGAACAGAGGTCTCGGCTGCAAATTCAGCTTGGTCAGGCGAAGATTCACCAGTTGAACAGCTTGTCCGGCATGAGGGGAAACTGACCAGCCTCCGCTGCCCGCACCAAACGACACAAGCCCTTGCCACTCAAAGATGCATGTAGGGTATCTGAGTCCGGGAGCAGAAGCAGCGACTGGAATGCCGCGTGGTCGGTGAAAGGTTCGGAAAATGAGCTATCGGACTCAAAAGGGGCAAGGAAGGCGTCAATTCGATGCAACAACCGACGGCTCCGCCGCATCAAGCAGAAATTCGGGCCAACGGTCGCAGAAGGCGCCGGACAGTGTGAGGGAGCCATTAAATTTCCCGAAGTCAACGGTGACCTGTAAAATTACACGGTCCGGGGTCCAGAATTCGACTGACGCCCGTAAGTGCCTGTTCGAAAAGAGAAATTTAATGACCAACGACACGACGGCTAGTTTGAAAATAACCGTGTGGCGAGCCTACCGACCGGGGAAAGCTCTCGCTATGTACGCGCCATCCGGCTCGAACCCAATAATAAACACATCCTTTTCGACGGACACTTGGCTCCATCGAGAGGTTTTCTCATGGCAAGCGCGCGAGGACATTTGGGGCGGCTTGGAAGACGACGAGAACCGCGTGTTGCTCATGGAGAAGCTTCGAGACGAGTTCGACGCACTCCTCCCCCCAGTCGAAAGAAACATCGCAAAATTTGGTCGCCTTGTGGAAGAGTTGCGTCCGATTGCGACGTCTAAGACCTCCAAATGGACAGCCAGTCGACAAAACGACCCTGAAGATCCCGCCATCGTATTCGGCATAAACGCCCTCCTCGCTTTCTACAACCAAGTAGCGTGGATTTATGGGATTTTCAGAAACGCGCCCGATGCCTCAGTGACTATCCGATGAGCCACTTCAAACTGCTTAGTCCGGCTGCGGCTGGAACCATTCTTGACAACCTGTTCAAGAAGACCTCCGACAGGAAATTTGTCATTTCGGTAAACGAAGATAAATGCTTCGGAGAAAAGCGGCTCGACTTGGGTCAAATCAGCTTGCCCGTGGAAGACACTGAATTCTCAGTTGTCGATAACTCTGATCGATCGGGATGCTATGAATGGCATGTGCCCACGTCGGAGGCAATACGAAGCGGGTTGGTGCAGTCGCTCGACGTTCCGCCAGCCGAGGGTAATAACAAGGCACGCGCGGAAAAAGAGTTGGCAAAAATTGAGCGAGTTCTTGATCTAGTTGCGGCAACGGCTGCGAGGCTAGGACTTACCCTTCCAACTTTTGACGCCGATAGTCTCGCTGAATTCCCCTTCCGACGCCCCGTGACGGTAGTGACGGACACAGCGGCCATCGCGCAAGGGGCGTTGGACTTCGTCGCTCGCTACCTTCATCCGGCAGCCCGGATAAAGATCCCAGCTATCGCACACATGGAGATCGTAAATTTGGGCGATCGATATTTTGCGCAGCGGCGTTCTCCTAAATCTAAGGCTGGGATGCTATATGAGCACATAATAAGTCAAGGGTCGCAGCGGACTTTGTTACGCCTCGAATTGCAATCCGATGTCGAGATTGAGCGAACCGCCGTGATGAGCGAGCCACTGCGAAGCGCTTTTCAGAAGGAGAGCGGCGAAACTGCCGACTTGAACTTAAGCGCCCCTGTGCGCAGTTTTTGCGATCGCTTGATCTTGGAAGTTGCTCGGCAACACCAGTCGTATTCTGCACCCGGACATGCGGTATATCTTTTGACCGCAGATCAGGGGTTAGCGCGAATGGCAATGTCCGAAGGTATCGAGCCGATCTTTTACGCCTCCCCCGTAGCCAGCGACTTCCTCGGAAAGATAGTTACAGGATCGGGCTTTAACCCACTGACCGGCGCTCTTAGCGTCGTCCCCCTAACTCAGGTGCTATGGGAATTAGCTGTTGCATTTGGCAATGCACGCATCGCACTTCCTGACGACTCAGCGTACGTCGAAGTTGCGACAATCGGTGACGATTTAACGTGGTCGCCGTTTCATTCGCGCGAGGATCTTTTTTGGGTTCGGACAGAAGGCGGAATTGAGGCCGGCGACGGCATCGTAACGCGGCCGTCCTCGCAAGCTGGGACCCAGACCGAAAAGCTTGGATCCGCGATGATGGAAATTAAGCCCGTCGCAGAAGCGGTCGTCCAGAAGCGAGCCGATGAAACCACCTCCATGATTCGGTTCTCCGCCGAGCGACTATTTGACTTGGTGGCGATACTAGGCGCGAGGAAACTGATCGCACAAAAAACGCTGTTGAGTCAAGCCGACATATCCGAAAAAACGTGGGCAGACTATCGGCGCCTACTGGAGTCGGGAGAGTTTATTCTGGCGGACAAGAAAAGCAACTGGATCGGCACAGAACGGCTGGATTCGCTTTGGAACGCTTGTGTGACAGCCGATTTCAAAGCGATGACGGACGTGCTGAAATTGATCCCCTCGTGCAACCTTTTCTTCCAAACTCTAGAGGAACAAAGGAAATTTTCCGAGGGTAAATCCCCTTTCCCCTCGCGAGTGCTATCGGGCTACCAAGGACTGGCTGAGTTCTGCTGCATCGGAGCGCCCATCGCTGGGGAAGGATTTTACGCAACGACGACGAACCCTAACCCCAAGGCATTCACGGAAATTGCATTGAAACGGTTCGCTCAAATTGCGAAGGGCGAAAAGCTCGCTTCAGTGGGTGCTTGGCTTGAGGAATTAATTAGAAGCGACGGAATCCATCCGTTGAATGCGAGATCGCGTCTAGCGGAAGCTCGCGCGGCTAAATTGATTCATCTAATCACCGAGGGATCGACGACGGACACTCGCCATGATCGAAAAATGATCCGAACTCTCGCAGTTGAGCGAGACAAACCCTTGGTCAGGACAGAATACCTATATCGTGGAGATTTCCTTATCCCCGGAAAATCTAGTACCAGCTTTCGATTGGAGGAAATGGCGAAATGAGCTTAAGAGAACGGCTATCCGAACGCATCGCCAATGCATCCACTTCTTCTGGAAAAATATTCGAAACATATGGATTCCGAAGGAATCCGTTTCCGCCTTCGTCCCAAACCAACGGCAATCCACACGCGCCAACGGCAGCAAACGAGGTGATAGACCAGCGCATAGTGAGTTTCATGCGCGATCATCGTTCACAAGTTGTTGTGGTCGAGGGGTCTCAAGGCGTAGGGAAAACAAACCTGCTTAACTATTACGAACAAGAATTGACGGAGATCCTCTCGGAAACGGAGGGTTTCTATCTGGTTCGATATCTCTCCGATCCCGAAGCATCTTTTGATTCGACGTTAAGACGGCTGATGCAGGAATTTGACGTTTCGCGGCTAATTGAACTGGGTGAGGCTCTTAGCGAGGACGAGGGCGTCATTGAAGAAGCTAAGGGCCGGGAGATGCGAATAGCTCTGCAAGCGCTAGCGATAGGGATGTCCGATGCCAGTGAGGAAGATTCTCATGACGTCGCGAATGCCTTCTGGGAATGGCTCCAAGGGTTACGGATATTGAACAGGCACAGGGAACTCCTCGGTGTTCAATTTCGTCTTGATACGTTGGAGTCTAGGACGCTTGCATTTCGTGATCTGGTATTCGTCAGCAGCAAAGCCAAAAAACTCTCGGGGATTTTTTTGCTGTTGGATGAGCTGGAGAAACAGGACGGGACGTTGAGTGCTACGCAGGTCGTTCGCTATCTCTCGGCCATGCGTGCCATCATAGACGCACTTCCGGAACATCTCTTCATGTTGCTGGCGATCACGCCGGATGCTTTGCGGCGGTATTCCGTTGCGTTACCAGCATTCCGTAGTAGATTGCAGGATAAGGTTGAATTAGAGGCGTTGAGCGATGCGGACGACGCCCTTAACTTAGCGCACTTTTATATTAATGAGGCCAAGCGCGAAGGGCAGGCTTCCACGTCACGTAGCAAAGTAAGTGCGACTTCGCCAATTCTTTCGGATGACGATATTACGTCGCTATTCGATGAATTGTACGAAACGGCCGGCGGGCGGGGAGACAATGGCCTTCGCCAGCGCGAATTCCTGCATGCTCTTCATCTTCTGGCGGAGCAGCGCATTCAAGGCTTGCTTGCCAACGAGCGGGACGAAAATAAGGCTAAGACATCGCGTCGAACGACAAGAAGGAAACCAGTCGACTGAAATAACTTCTCAGCACCGTATGATGGCAAGAAAAAGCATTGGGGTTGATCGGGCGGCTTGTCCACCGTTTTCTAGCTCGTGGCCCTCACAGGGGGCCGCTTCGAAAACCGTGGATAAGCCGTTCAAGAATGGAAGAATCATCGCGATTGCTCAGTTCGCTGCCGATCACGCGAGCTCGCGAATCAGTCCACAGATGCTTGCTGCAGTATTCCCACGCATTTCTTTCGTAAGTAGGACTTTCTTGCCGCCGTTCATCATCGCGTAAGCGACGGAATCCGTCATGCTGAGATAGCCACCTTTGCCGGTGCGTTGCGAAGCTTGCCAACCGAAATCGTAGACGTCTTTGTAGCTCACGAGTTGACTGCCCGATCGAATGCCAACACCCGGCTCAATCGTGATCGTGTGGGTTCGCCAGTTGAGACGATGCACCACCAGCATTGGCGTGAGAACTGCAACAGGCATCAGTAGCACCCCGACCAGCAGGTTATCGTTGACGGCTACATAGAAGCATGCAGCAAGTCCTGCAAGAATCGCCCCGATAACTGGCACTGCCGTCACGATATCGGCGGCCACGAAATTCAGACGTCGCTGCCGGAACGTAACCGCAACTTTGCCATCCGGCAATTGAATGCGCTCGTATATCGGCCTGGACCCAATCCCACGATTTTCCGCCTTGTCCGAACGTCGTGACAAACGCACGACGCCTCGCACCGCTTGATAGATAAACAACGGAACGCTTGCCCACCGAAGCAGGTTCATGAGCAGATAGGTCATGCCGAAGGGAATGTAGCGATCACTATATCGAGAAAGAATCAGCAGCGGCACGACGAAAGGAAAGAAACGGAATGCCAGCCGGACAGCCGCCGACGCAGAATCCAGCACCCGCTCAAGACCATCCGTGACATCCATTGCCGGGCCTAAATACGGAAGGGGATCGCTTTGAACCTGTTGGCTCTTGAAGCGGTGCGCGCCCAGCTTGAAATTGGCGGCGGTCGGTCCGTCTGTAGGCAATGCCCCGGCTTCTATCTGTTGCTGAACGCTGGCGAACACGTCGCCCTCGCCGTCGATAAAATAGCTGCCCGACTTTGTGCGATTATCGTCGCTGTGCATCGCGGTTCCCCTATATGAATCCTGCCGGATGAACTGCGGGGCAGGTAGCCGCAGGCTTGCTATGCGTCAATACCAGCCGCGCGGAACCGTGCCATCTTTCGCTGTGGCGGCCGGCGACTGGATGTCCTGCTTGTCCAGATGCGAAATGGTTTTGACCGAATTCGCGTCGCCGAACGCAATGTCAGCGGATTCGATCTCAACACCAATGGTTGCCTTTATTCCCTGCTCGTAGGCTTCATCCACCTTGGCGGTTTTGAGCTTGACGTAGAAGGTGACGGGCAGCAGAACGTGGCCGTATTGATCACGTTGACCGCCGATGAGATCTTCAATCTGTCGTGCCCGAGCTTGACCGAGAGTCTTCACCACGCCGTTCTTCTTCGTCTGAGCGAACGAGAAGGCATAGTTAAAACCGTAGTCATAGTTCGGTTGTCCGGTCAGTGAGAAATGGAAGCCCTTCACTTCGCCGGCATCATGCGGGAAGGAGAAATCCACTTTGTATTCGCCGGTCGCGGGGTTAGTCAGATCGAATTCAGCGGCGCGATTTACCGTGATAGCAACCAGCCCATCCTTGCCGTATGACAAGCTCTTGAGCTTCCCTACGCTCGCCCTCACCACATCGGCCTGCTTGTATGGGTTGTGTTCTTTGTAGAAGCCCGGAACGGTCAGCAACGCCACCTGTTTCGGATCGATGTTCGGCACGCTCGCAAAATTACGGATAAAGCTGTCCTTGTAGTTATCAATGAAGTGGGCCGGATATGAGCCCTGATCCCAATTCATATTCACAGATGCGATGACTTGAGCCGATGCAGGCGTTTGAACGGCAAATGCAACGATGGCAGTCAGCAGGGCAATCAGTTTTTTCATGGGCGATCTCTCAGCGGGCGATGGTCATGTTGCTGATGACAGTCATCGGCGGATTGGCATACAGGGTTTTCAGAACGGGATAGGTGCGATCGGTGCAAATCGCGCCGTTGCAGTTGCCACCGCTGCCCTGTCCAAAGCCGTCAAAGTGATTGGTCAGACCGAGGGCATGCACGAGTTCATGCTCAACCAGCGGCTCAAACGGTGCGCAACTGACATTGCTGAAATCGACATCGACGTTGAACGTCGGGCGGGGATCGATGAGCGGGCTGGAATCCACTTCTGCTTGCCAATCAGCGGCGAGCGGCGGATCGATGGAATAGGTCGGATCAACCCATTGGCTGAAAATATTCTGACGATTTGCATACAGCTGACCGCAGTTATTTGGCTCGCTTGCACTGGCAGTCGGCGGCGTCGCATTGTTGAAGATCACCCCTCGTGTGACGGATGCCGGGTTCGTCGTTGCCGGAAGGCGGTTAAACACGGTTTTGCCGATCGCCGCTTCCAGGTTGTTCAGAGCGGTAGTGACGGTCGCACTGTTGCTTGTGTCCAGAAAGGGAATCAGGCCATCGCGTTCGATGTTCCAGCGATACGAGTGCAGACCGTCCACGCTGCCTTTATAGGGATTGCCAATCGCGCCGTATGCTCCGGAGGTATCCCAGATAGGAGTGTTGCTTGTCGTGCCTTGGCTGATTGCAATGTCAGCACGGATTTGTGCGTCAGTCGGGACCACCGCCGCAGGCGTGGTGGTAGTCGTCGAGTTCGTTTGGTTGTCGCCGCCGCCCCCACCGCCACAAGCGGCTAGCGAAACCGCTATCACTGCCGCTGTTAATTTGCCTCGCATATCGCACCCATGTTTCTAGTTGATTGAACAGGACACGGCATCCGCCATGCTGGGTGCGATCATAGCGCAAACTGTAACCATATCCCGCGAATTTATATCCCGTGTTCTCTTATCCCGTGGAGTTTTATTCACTCTGGAGGAAACATTGGGTATGGCAACCTCCTCTACTCCCAGCCAAATCAAGGCTAAGCACCCCGCCGTAGTAGCGTTCGGCGAAGCCGTGAGACGAAGACGCAGACAGCAGGGCTTCTCACAAGAGGCGTTCGGGGATGCTTGTGGTATTGACCGGAGCTATATGGGCGGAATCGAACGCGGCGAACACAATCTCGCACTTATCAACATCATGAAAATCATACGAACACTGGGGGTTCGCCCGTCAGAGTTTTTCGGCGACCTAGATGATGTGAGCGGTGACGATACGGCAGCGAAATAGATGCGCCGGGCAGTTCCCCTCGTAGCTCGACGATTCGGATACTTGTTATACTCCGCGCCTGCTTGGGTTGAATACCCACGCTTTTCACCCACACTTTTTTGCCTGTTTTTTGGGCGCTAATGTGAGTGGAGGACCGGCTGGCGGGCATTTCCGGGAAGTTGGAGCAGTTTCCCATCGCCCGCTCCAGATTCTTTTCAGCCAGCCTGGCGATTAACCAGGCGGCTTCGCGAAAGGATCTGCATCTGCAGCACCTTGCCGCACTTCCCACCCGCCACGCCCTCCCCGTCTGTCATTCGAGAAATCGCACAAACGCAAGATGAGTCCGCGTGGTGTCAACGCGCCATTGCGCGAGCTGCCGCTAGTTCTTCGCAGCCTTCTCGATCGCCTTGACCAGCTTGAAATCGTCTTTGTCCAACGCGTAGTAGTACGTCCCGCTGCCCGCTTCATTCCTGCTGCCGTGAACCACCAGCAGGCGGCTGTCGCGCCGGAATTCGATCGGCTCCTTCACATCCACGTCCCAGCAGCACACCGTAAAAGGAAGCCACGTGACGCGTCCGGTCTTCGCGTCGATCGCCACGCTGGACACGCAGGACGCCCCGCAGCCCCAGCTTGCCAGCACATAGTGCCCCGCGAAGTTCGGCTTCTGCCGGCTGGCTTCGCGGATACGCGTCGCATACTCCTTGTCGTCCGCGGATACGAGCCGCACTTTCGCCGCTTTGCCTGCAAATGTGTCGCTGACTGCGAAGTCTTCAAAGCGCGGCGCGCCAGTATCAGCGGCGTGCGCGACACCCATCCAGCACATGGCCGAGACGAAGCTCATCAAGAGAAACTTTTTCATTGCTCAATACCAGTGATGTTTTTCCCAGAACAGCCGCGCTGATGCCGCGGTGTGATAGCGCCCGAGAATATAGCGAATCCCGCCCTGACATTCTTCAACCGCATTACCGAAAGATTTTTCGCCATTCGGATTCAATTCATATTGAGGCCGCAGCAATAGATAAAGCCCGCGTGCGGACGATTTCCCATTGCGCACGTCGACCACACCACTCGATTCCTGCGCCATGAGCCACAGTAAATCGTTGAATTGCGTGAGCGGCACGCCTTCAATGGCCATTGCCTTGCGAAGTGCATTCTGGGAAGTAGTCGGAACCGCAGTTGGATCGATAGCGACCCAACCCGTTTTGGCGGCTTTTGCCTGACGATGATTGTGTGCGTGTTTGCCCATAGTGGATTTTCGTTTTGATAATCGTTGCAACGGGATGGCTTACAGCTCGATTAAATCATACGAATGGCTGTCGCGGTTATGAAAACGTAATCTTGATGCCGAATTCAGGCTCCCCCCAAGGCGGCCACCGTCTGGACGCACCCTTTTCGGGTGTGCTACCTTACGCGCACTTGCAACGCCCGCTCCACCTTCCTGCTGAGCCTTCAGCAGAATCCAGCACGAGCCGCCTCCCATGAAGGCGGCTTTTTTGTAGTGGCAGCGGCCCGGCATAGCGATTCGAGCGAACCGCGCCTGCGAACTGCCCATGCCGCGCAAGCGCAAACGGTGCCTCGCAACACGCCATGCAAGCCGCCAGGCCCTCACCCTAGTAAGCAGTATCGATAATGATCCACGATCCAAACGACGCCGGCCTGCCCGACGAACTCCCGCCGCCTTCCACCGAAGCCGAAAGCCAACCGGCCGACGCCGACGCGACTGCCGACACCCCGCAAGACGAAGCCTTGCATCGTCGCCGTATCCGCAGCTTTGTCACGCGCGCGGGTCGCGTATCGACCGGCCAGCGCCGCGCGATGGACGAACTCGGCCCGCGCTTCGTCGTGCCCTTCGCGCCGCAGCAACCTGACTGGAACAGTGTGTTCGGCCGCGCAGCGCCGCGTGTGCTGGAAATCGGCTTCGGGATGGGCGCGACCACCGCGGAGATCGCCGCGCACCGTCCCGGCGACGACTTCCTCGGCGTCGAAGTGCACGAGCCAGGCGTCGGCGCGCTGCTGAAGCTGATGGGTGAGCAGACGCTGTCGAACATCCGTATCATTCAGCACGACGCAGTCGAAGTCCTCGAACAGATGATCGCGCCGGACAGCCTCGACGGCGTGCATATCTTCTTTCCCGACCCCTGGCACAAGGCACGCCACCACAAGCGCCGGCTGATCCAGCCGAAGTTCGTCGCGTTGCTGGTTTCGCGTCTGAAGCCAGGCGCCTATCTGCATTGCGCGACCGACTGGCAGAACTACGCCGAGCAGATGCTCGAGGTGCTGGGCGCCGATCCTGCTCTGGAAAATACCGCTGACGGCTACGCGCCGCGTCCCGAGTATCGTCCGGTGACGAAGTTCGAGCGCCGTGGGCTGCGGCTCGGGCATGGTGTGTGGGATCTGGTGTTCAGGAAGCGCGGCGCGGTATAAAACCGCACTGCAGTTGTGCTCGCCATAAGCAAAAAGGCCCGCAAACGCGGGCTTTTTTCATGACGCGAAAAACAAGTGGAGGCTCAGTCCGCCCAGCTCAACGCGCCGCTGTAACCCACCAGCAGGATCAACAGTCCAAAGCCGATCCGGTACCACGCGAACACGGTGAAATCGTGCGCGGCGATGTAGCGCAGTAGCCAGCGCACGCAGGCGAAGGCGCTGATGAAGGCCGCTACGAAGCCGAGCGCGAAACTGCCAAGCGCGTCGACGGACAGCAGATGCCAGTCTTTATAGAGTTCGTAAGCCGTCGCGCCGAAGATGATCGGAATCGCGAGGAAGAAAGAAAACTCCGTAGCAACGCGCCGATCGAGGCCGAACAGCATCCCGCCGATGATCGTCGAACCCGAGCGAGACATGCCCGGGATCAACGCAAAACATTGAGCGAGGCCGACTTTCAACGCATCCAGCGGGCTCAAATTGTCGACGTTCTGAACACGTGCCGCCACGTCGCCCCGCGCGCGCTGACGTGCTTCCGCCCACAGAATCACCACCCCGCCCGCCACTAACGCGAACGCGACCGGCACGGGCGAAAACAGCGCTGCCTTGATGGCCTTCTCGAACAGCAGGCCGAGCACAATCGCCGGAATCGTCGCGATGATCACATTCAGCGTAAAGCGCCTCGCGTCGGGCCGGCTGGGTAAGCCGACCACCACGCTGCCGATGCGGCGGCGAAACTCCCAGCACACGGCCAGAATCGCGCCGAGCTGGATCACGACATCGAAAGTTTTCGCGTGTTCATCCGTGAAATTGAGCAGACTGCCCGCGACGATCAAATGGCCGGTGCTAGACACCGGCAAAAATTCCGTCAGCCCTTCGACGACGCCCAGAATCAGCGCCTTGCAAGCCAATAGCCAGTCCATCCGTGACCCTCGTTGTTATAGATAGTCGAAACGAACAGGGTCGGCACGGTGCGCGCGGCCCTGCCGGCCGCGCAGCGTCATTTCTCGACGATTTGCACGCGTATGCCGTTTGTAAGGATGGTGATTGTACCGGGTTCGTAATTCACCCCGGCAAATTGCAGCTGTTCGGGCTTGAAGGTGTAGATCGGGTAGTTGGTCAGCAACTGCGTAGCGAGCACAGCCGCCGCGGCATTGATCTGTTGCGTGTAGGCCTGCGCCTGGCCGCTCACGCTGACGTTGTCGACGCTCGGCGACTTCAGCACGACCGACTTGCTGGCGGCGTCGTAGGCCAGTTCGCTCGACAGTGTGAATACGCCGTCGACCGGTTGCGGCATGAACGGGCTCGCGAGGCGGGCGTCGAGCTTCACCGAGACGCGGTTCGCGTCCGGCAGGAAGCCGACCACCGGATTGCTCAGCGCGACGTCGAACACTTGCGAAACCGTGCGCTGATAGGGGAATTTGCGCTGCACCGCGTCCTGCACCTGCTGTTGCGAGAACGTGTAATGCGAGGGGATGAACGGGAAAGTCGATGTCGCGCAGGCAGCCAGCGACACGGTGATGCCAAGCGCGGTGCAGCCTGTCAGCGCGGCAAGCAGGAAGCGGCGCCGGGTCGGCGCAGCGGGTCGAGTCATGCGAAATCTCCTGTGGAAGCCTTCTCGAGCATGCGGTTGCGTTGGGTTGTTGGTCCGGATGGATGACGTGGCGGAATCGTTCCCGCGCGCTATTGGCGCACCACCGGTTGCGGTTGAGTCTGCGCTTCAAGCTGGGTGAGCCATGCGAGCGCCTCGCTGCGGCTCGTGCCGCACATGTCCGTCTGCGGTTGCAGTCCGGAACAGCACGCCGGCCGCTCCGGCTGACCGAAGATCGCGCAGCGCAGATCATCGCCGAGTTGCACGCAGCGCACACCCGCCGGTTTGCCATTCGGCATACCGGGGATCGGGCTCGAAATCGACGGCGCGATACAGCACGCGCCGCAATCGGGGCGGCACGCATGATCGGTCACATGGAACGGGGACTCACGCTTCACAACGCTGTTCGACACATCACTCACGACATTTTTCCTGAACTCGAAAACATGCAACACGACACACAACGCAGCGCCAGACCCGCATTGTGCCATTGCATCCTGTGCGACCTTTTTACACAATTCGGCGAAGGGTCGCTCACATAAACTTGATGGATACGAAAGGCCACGCTCAAGAGGCGTTTGCGCTGTTCGAACCGGTCCCGAGAATCCGCCGGCTCGTGCCTCGTCAAGGGTGGCCGTCAAACCCGAGCGCCCCATGACCACCGCCAACACCCTATTCCGCCCCGACCTGCTCGCCAAATACAGCGCGAACGGTCCACGGTATACGTCCTATCCGACCGCCTTGCAGTTCCGCGACGATTTCGATCCCGCCGACTATCTGCGCGCCGCCGCAGACCCAGGCGCCTCTGCCACCGATCTCTCGCTGTACTTCCACATCCCCTTTTGCGACACCGTGTGCTTCTACTGCGGTTGCAACAAGGTCGCCACCAAGAACCGCGCGCACGCCCGTCCCTATGTCGAGCACCTGAAGCGCGAAATGGCTTTGCAGGCCGCGTGTTTCGACACGCGACGCCCCGTGTCGCAATTGCATTGGGGCGGCGGCACGCCGACGTTCCTGTCGCACAATGAAATGGCGGAACTGATGGCCGCGGCGCGCGAACTCTTCACGTTGCTGCCCGATACCGAAGGCGAATATTCGATCGAAGTCGATCCGCGCGAAGCGTCGCCCGAGACCATTGCGCATTTGCGCACGCTCGGCTTCAACCGGCTCAGTCTCGGCGTGCAGGATTTCGATCCGACAGTGCAGCAGGCGATCAATCGCATTCAGCCGTTCGAGATGACTGCGTCGGTGATGCAAGCCGCGCGTGATACCGGCTTCCACTCGATCGGCGTCGATCTGATTTACGGACTCCCGCATCAAACGGTCGATAGCTTCAGCCGCACGCTCGACACGATGATCAGACTCGCACCCGATCGTCTTTCGGTGTTCGCGTATGCGCACATGCCGCAGCTCTTCAAGATGCAACGGCAGATGGATGAGGCCACGCTGCCCTCGCCTGCCCTGCGCCTTGCGATCCTCCAGCGGGTAGTCGAGCGCCTGACCGAAGCGGGTTATGTCTACATCGGCATGGATCACTTCGCGCTGCCCACCGACGAACTCGCGCGCGCACAAGCGCAGCGCACATTGCATCGGAATTTTCAGGGGTACAGCACGCGGGCGGAATGCGATCTGATCGGCTTCGGCGCGTCGTCGATCGGCAAAGTCGGCGACGTGTACGCGCAGAACGTCAAGGACCTGCCAGGCTACGCCGCCGCAATTGATGCGGGCAAGCTCGCGATCACGCGCGGCGTGCGCCTCACTGCGGACGACCGTCTGCGTCGCGATGTGATCACGCAATTGATGTGCAATCTGGAACTGCGCTTCGACGAATTCGAAGCCGCGTACGGCATCCGCTTCGCCGATACGTTCGAGCCGGAACTGGAGCGCTTGCACGGCTTCGAGCAGGACGGGCTGGTGTCGGTGAGTGAGAGCAAGCTCGAAGTGCAGATGGCCGGACGCATGCTCGTGCGCAACATCGCGATGGTGTTCGACCGCTATCTCGGTCAGCAGACGCTCGAACGATTTTCACGCACGGTTTGAGGGCTAAGCATACGAAGAAGGCGACCGGCTTGCCCGTCGCCAAATTTTCCGCCATAATCTGCGTCTTCGCCGCGAGCCATACTCTGGCACGTGCGCTGCAAGACCTGCCCAGGTGGTGAAATTGGTAGACGCAGGGGACTCAAAATCCCCCGCCGCAAGGCGTGCCGGTTCGATTCCGGCCCTGGGCACCAAAAGAAATTCCAGCAGTACCGTAAAAGATCAGAAAACCCCGCCCAGTCATGCTGCGCGGGGTTTTTTGTTGCCTTCTGCAAATCGTCCAAAGCGCACTACTGAAAATGGTCAGCCGGACTTTTATTCGAGCTCACTCGATGACCGACCATGAGGCCGGTGTCGTAGGCCGCTTCCAGCGCTCGCGCGAGACTATCGACACGCACGATGCGTAAATCGGCACTCGGCTTGCCGCTCAGTTCGAACGTCGCGATACCGAGCGTTTCATGCGCGATCGACAGCAACAATTCCAGACGTGCGTCGTGTTCGATGGTGGCGTTCATGTTTGGCTCCTGACGTGCGACATTGCACTTATCAGCTTAGGCAATAATTGCATAAGCAATATGTGGCGTTACGCCGCATATTGAAGCTCTTCTCGACATTGAGCGGTCCGACACCAATGGCGCCGGCACCCAATATCCGCCTTACCGCCCTGCCACCTGCGCGCCGCCATGCGTCGCCGCACGCCGACGCTTGAACACATAACCGGCCCACATCACGACGAGCCACGCGGGCACGAGCCATACCGAGACCGACAGGCCCGGCGTCATCGCCAGAATCACGAGGATCAGCGCCATGAAAGCGAGGCAGATCCAGTTACTGACCGGGAACCAGAACGACTTGAACACGAGGGTCTCGCCCGCCGCCACCATCGCCTTGCGCGACTTCAGATGCGTCAGGCTGATCAGCGCCCAGTTCAGCACTAGCGCGGCCACCACCAGCGCCATCAGCAGACCGAGCGCTTCGGCCGGAATCAGATAGTTGATAATCACGCAGGTGAACGTGGCGAGCGCCGACAAACCAATCGCCATATACGGCACGCCGCGCCGGTCAACCTTCATCAGCGCGCGCGGTGCGTTGCCCTGTTCCGCGAGACCGTAGAGCATGCGGCTATTCGCATACACGCCGCTGTTGTAGACCGACAGCGCCGCGGTCAACACCACCACGTTGAGGATGTTCGCCGTCAGCGTCGAGCCAATCTGCGAGAAGATCATCACGAACGGGCTGCCGCCGGCCGCGACCTGATTCCATGGATACAACGAAAGCAGCACCGCCAGCGAGCAGATGTAGAAAATCAGAATCCGGTAGATCACCTGATTAACGGCCTTCGGAATGCTCTTTTGCGGATCAGCCGCTTCTGCAGCCGTAATGCCGATCAACTCGAGCCCGCCGAATGAAAACATGATGACCGCGAGCATCATGAACAGGCCATGAAAACCGTGCGGGAAAAAACCGCCGTCAGCCCAGAGATTGGTGATCGAGGCTTGCGGCCCGCCATGGCCGCTGATCAGCAGATAGCCGCCGAACAGGATCATACCGATCACCGCTACCACCTTGATGATCGCAAACCAGAATTCGGTTTCGCCGTACGCTTTGACGTTGGCGAGATTGATTGCGTTGATGACGACGAAGCACACCAGCGCCGATACCCACGTGGGCACACCCGGCCACCAGTAATGCACGTAAGTGCCGACCGCGGTCAGCTCGGCCATGCTCACGAGCACGTACAGCACCCAGTAGTTCCAGCCGGACAGAAAACCGGGAAAATCACCCCAATACTTGTACGCGAAGTGGCTGAACGAACCGGCAACTGGTTCCTGCGCGACCATTTCGCCGAGTTGGCGCATGATCATGAAGGCAATGATGCCGCCGATCGCGTAGCCGAGAATCATCGACGGGCCGGCGGCCTTCAACACGCTGGCGGAGCCGAGGAACAGGCCCGTGCCGATCGCCCCACCCAGCGCGATCAGCTGGATGTGACGATTCTTCAGCCCGCGCTTCAGGCCGTCTTGCTGCTGTGCACTATTCAAAATTGCGCCCCAGTGTATGGATATCGATCGCCCGATCAGACTTATGGTCCGCCCCGGCAGAACCTGAAATTTTACCGCGGCCGATATTACCTAAATACTGGGAGCAACCCGCGCTTGGTTCTGCGCCGCACCTAACGGCGCGGATAGTGATTGTCACTGGCGTGGGGCTTCTGTATGTTGCCCTAGTCGAGGTTTCTGCCTTCGGAGATTCAACATGTTGCCCAAACGTCTGCTTTGCGCCGCTGCTTTGTGTCTCTGTTTCGCTGCGGCGGGTGCCCTCGCGCAAACCGCGGCGCCCACGGCAGAACCCGCCGCCGAACCAGCCGACATGCCGGGCATGGAGTCGAGCGCACCGGAAGCACCCGCGCCGCCACCGCCACCCGCCCCACCGGCCGTAGTACCCGCGACGCCTGCCGCCACCGCTCCCAAGCCCGCAGCACCCGCTACTCCGAAGGCGACTGCCGCCAAACCACCCGCAACACCGATGACCGGCCCCGTACGCAACGTCGTGCTGGTTCACGGCGCGTTCGTCGACGGGTCGAGCTGGAACGGTGTCGTCGCGAAATTGCAGCAGAAGGGTTATCACGTGAGTTCGGTGCAGAACCCCCTCACGTCGCTCGCCGACGATGTTGCCGCCACCCGCCGTGTTCTCGCGCGCCAGGATGGCCCGACCATCCTCGTGGGGCATTCATGGGGCGGTGTCGTGATCACCGAGGCCGGCGCGAACGCGCCGAACGTCGCCGGTCTCGTCTATGTGGCGGCGATTGCACCGGACCTGCACGAATCTACGATGGACCTGATGAAGCGCGCGGCGCCGGCGCCCGCGAGTCAAGGCATCACCGCGGACCCGACGGGCTTCTTGTGGCTCGACCGCGGCAAATATCACGCCGACTTCGCCGCCGATGTGCCCGAGAATCTGACGCGCGTGCTCTCCGCCGCGCAGCAGCCGATCGCCGCCAGGGCCTTCAGCGAAATGGTCAGTCAGGTCGCGTGGCGCGAAAAGCCTTCGTGGTACATCGTGACAACGAGGGACCGTGCGATATCGCCTGAAGTCGAACAGTTCATGGCCAACCGGATGGGCGCGAAGATCGTGCCGATCTCATCGAGCCATCTCGTGCCGGTGTCGCATGCGGGAGCGGTTGCGGATGTGATCGATCGGGCGGCGCGGGAGTTGAGCCGGCAACAATAGACCGCAGCCGGTTTGATGCGTATGCGCGAGAGGGATCGCGCATACGCCAATGCAAGCAAAACGCTTTGACACTCAAGCGCACTCAAGCGCAACCAAGCTCACTCAACCACACTCGAGCGCTAAAGCCGCACCATAGCTGAAGCTCCGGCGCTCTGCGACTCCAACGCTGCTCACCGCAAATTCGTAGTCGCCAATTCAACCACCTCATCACCGCGGCCATTGAGCACCGCCCGCAGCATATACAAACTGAAACCCTTCGCCTGGGCCCATTGAATCTTCGGCGGCAACGCGAGTTCATGCTTTGCCGTCACCACGTCGATCACCGCAGGGCCAGGATGCGCGAATGCCTCTCGCAACGCCGGCTCGATGTTTTCCGACAGTTCGATCCGTGCACCGTAGATGCCGGCGCCGCGCGCAATCGCCGCGAAGTCGGTGGCGGCGAGATCGGTACCGCTTTCGAGGTAGCCGCCCGCCTTCATCTCCATCGCAACGAAGCCGAGCGTGCTGTTGTTGAACACGACCACCTTGATCGGCAGATTCAGTTGGCGCGCGGTGAGCAGATCGCCGAGCAACATAGACAACCCGCCGTCGCCCGATAGCGAAATCACCTGGCGCCCCGGCTGCGCCGCTTGCGCCCCCAGCGCCTGCGGCATCGCATTGGCCATCGAGCCGTGATTGAACGAGCCATGCAGACTGCGCTTGCCGTTCATCGTCAGATAACGCGCGGCCCAGAGGGTCGGCGTGCCGACGTCGGCGGAGAATACGGCGTCTTCGTTCGCCACTTTGTCGATGATGCTGGTCAGGTATTGCGGATGAATCGCGCGCCCCGGATCGGATGGGCGGGCGAGATCGTCGAGGTCCTTGCGCGTATCCGCGTAGTGCTTGCGGGCGTTCTCGAGGAAGCGCCGGTCGGTCTTGGGTTTGATCATGGGCAACAGCGCCTGCAGGGTCGCCTTGACGTCGCCGACAAGGCCCAGCTTCAAAGGCGCGCGCTTGCCGAGCGCGGAGCCGCGGCGGTCGATCTGCACCACGTTGCCATGTGACGGATAAAAGTTGCGATACGGGAAATCGGTGCCTAGCATCACAAGCGTGTCGCACGACATCATCGCGTGATAGCCGGAGCTGAAGCCGATCAGTCCGGTCATGCCGACGTCGAACGGGTTGTCCCATTCCACGTATTGTTTGCCGCGCAATGCATGCACGGTAGGCGCGGCGAGTTGATCGGCAAAGGCCACCACTTCGTCATGCGCGTCCGCGCAGCCGCTGCCGCACAGCAGCGTCACACCGCCCGCCTGATTCAGCATATCGGCAAGGCGGTCGAGATCCGCGCCGGAGGGCACCGCCGTCGAGCGTTCGAGCGTGCCAGCCCACGCCGGCGTTTCATCAGGCGCTTCGCCAAGCGCGACGTCGCCGGGCAGCACGATCACCGCGACGCCGCGCTCTTCGATCGCAGTGCGCATCGCGCGAGCCAGCACGCGTGGAAACTGCGACGGGTTCGTCACCAGCTCGACGTAGTGGCTGCACTCCTTGAACAACTCTTGCGGATGGGTTTCCTGGAAGTAACCGAGGCCGATTTCCGAGGAGGGGATGTGCGCGGCGATCGCGAGCACGGGTTGATGATTACGATGACAGTCGTACAGGCCGTTGATCAGGTGCAGGTTGCCGGGACCGCAACTGCCCGCGCAGACGGCGAGCTTGCCAGTGGCCGCGGCATCGGCGCCGGCGGCGAAGGCCGCGACTTCTTCGTGGCGCGTATGCATCCAGCGAATCGATCCGAGCCGTTGCAAGCTATCCGACAGGCCGTTCAGGCTGTCGCCGGTCACGCCCCAAATCCGTTCGACGTCTGCTGCCGCCAGTGTTCTGGCCAGATAATCCGCGATAGTCTGCTTACCCATGCTGTACTCCGCTAAGTGAGAGAGACGGTACCTCTGGAATGGCAGAGAGTACCGCTTCCTCGCCAAACGTGTCACCGCGCGGGCAGCGTTTTATCGAAACGTAAGCGTGATGGACGGCCGCGCTGGGCCGGCATCGCTCCTCGTCACACGACTCAGCGCAGCATGAACGACATCGCCGACAGGCAGTTCAGCATGCGCACCGCATGTTCCGCCGACTCCGCGCCAAAGCGCAACGTGACGGCGTCAACGCGCGTGAGCGTCGGCCATTGGCAGAACAGATCGGCAAGTACGGTAGTTTGCACGCGCAACTCGCATTCGACAGGCTTCGCGGCAGCGCGCGTGGCTTGCGGCGCGTGCCCCTTATCGATGTAGTGCCGTACCACTTCGCGTGCGGCAATTTCGATCGCGTCGCGAGCGCTTGCCGGCGTTTGCGTGACGCCGCTCGCATGTCCCGTCGCGCTCTTGGTGACCACGAAACGCGCGCCCGGAAA
This sequence comes from Paraburkholderia sediminicola, assembly GCF_046026675.1. Lineage (GTDB taxonomy): Bacteria > Pseudomonadota > Gammaproteobacteria > Burkholderiales > Burkholderiaceae > Paraburkholderia > Paraburkholderia sediminicola_F. Next base: position 3,557,767 of record NZ_JAQQEY010000001.1, read on the forward strand.
GCGCGGCGCGGTTTCCTCGGCGAATACATCGTCGCCGGACAAAAGCACTACCTGTGCGCCATATTCTTCCGCCAGCGCTCCGTACAATCCCGCCTCGCCGACTTCGACGCCGTTTAGCGCAACACGCGCGAACGCAAAGCTGTTGATCGTATGCGAGAGAATGCCGCGCGTTTGCGACCTCGCGTGATAGCCGATCATGAACACCAGCGCCGCGCCGTATTCAAGTCCGGTCATCATGCCGAGCGTACGCGGTTTGCCGAGCACCACCTGGGCACGCGCGTCGAGCAGATCGGGCAGCAGATTGCGAAAGCCGCCATGCGAATCGTTGACCCATACGTGTGTGGCGCCACCTGCAAACGCGCCTTCGATTGCGGCGTTGGCTTCGAGCGTCATCCAGCGGCGCGCGGCTTCGTATTCGCCGTTGCCCGCACGCGTTTGTTCGGGATGGAACACGCCGGCTACGCCTTCGATGTCGACGGAAATCAGGACTTTCATCAGGAAGATTGCTTGAGAAGTTGAGCGAGGTCGGGTGCGGTGTCGTGCAGCGACAGGCGACGATGACAGTCGCGGCCCGTCACAGACGTGGCACGCCATAGCGCATCGACGATCGCTTGCTCGACGCTGTCCGCGCAGGCACGAAATAACGGATCGAGGCGTGCGTCGGCGAGCACGGGCGGCAAGGCGACAAAGTCGGATTCGTGCGGCACGGTGTAGGCCGTTGAAAACGCCAACGCGATGTCGCCGCTGCCGTGGCCGTACACCGAACCGGTTCGTGCGAGACCGGCCGCGGCGCGCAATGACAGACGCTTGAGTTGACGAGCGTCGAGCGGCGCGTCGGTGGCGACGATCATGATGATCGAGCCTTGTTCGGGTTTCGAGGCGGCCGAGTGAATCGCTGAGGCTGCTGGGCTGGTTGAGATGGCTGAGGTGGTCGAGGTCGCTGAGTTGGCCGAAGCCGCTGACGTTGCTGAAGTTGCCAAGCCCGCCGAACTCGCCGCAGCAGATCCACCCGCGCGTTCGGCCAGCACACGACCGAGCGGCGTGCCGTCGATCGTCAACATCGGCAGGCGACCGAAGTTCGCCAGCACCAATGCGCCAACCGTATAGCTCCGCCCTGCTACCCCAATGACGCGCGACGCATTGCCGATCCCGCCCTTCAGATCGAAGCATGACATGCCCCTTCCCGCGCCGACCGAACCGCTCGCGACATCAGCGCTTGCCGCTTCACATGCATCGGTGAAATGCCGCTCGCTGACAGCCAGCGCCTGAATATCGCTCAGGTATCCGTCATTGCATTCGAACACTAGCGGATTGACCGTGGACCATTCGCGTCCGATTTGAGGATTGGCATGAATCGCAGCGCGAATCTGCGCTTGTGCGACAGCGGCCACGCCAAACGTATTGGTCAACGCAATCGGCGTCTCCAGCACGCCGAGCTCTTCGACCTGCACGAGCCCGATGCTTTTGCCGAAACCGTTGATCACTGAAGCAGCCGCAGGCACCTTCGCTAGAAAGGGATCGCCACGATGTGGACGAATCACGGTCACGCCGGTTTGCACAGCGCCATCATCCAGCGTGCAATGTCCGACCGTCACACCTTCTACGTCGGCAATCGTTCCGCGCGGGCCGCTCGGCAACACACCGATATGCGGCGCGCTTTCGCCTACCGTTCCAGCCGAACTCATGGCCGGTCGAGCTTCGGATCAAGCGCATCGCGCAAACCGTCGCCGAGCAGATTGAATGCCAGCACGGTGAGGAAAATCGCCAGACTCGGAAACAGCGCGATATGCGGCGCGGTGACCATATCCGCGCGCGCTTCGTTGAGCATCGCGCCCCACTCCGGCATCGGCGGTTGCGCGCCGAGTCCGAGAAACGACAGGCTCGCCGCCGTGATGATCGACGTACCGATCCGCATCGTGAAGTACACCACGATCGACGAAATCGTCCCCGGCAGAATATGCCGCACGATGATGGTCCAGTCCGATGCGCCGATGCTGCGCGCCGCTTCGATATACGTGAGTTGCTTGAGCATCAGTGTATTGCCGCGCACGAGCCGCGCAAACGCCGGGATGCTGAAAATCGCCACCGCGCAGATCACATTGATCATGCCGTTGCCGAGAATCGCGACCACACCGATCGCCAACAGAATGCCGGGAAAGGCAAACAGCACGTCGGCGACACGCATGGTGATGCGGTCCCACCAGCCCTCGTAGTAACCGGCCAGCAAGCCGAAGAAGGTACCGATCACCGCGCCGATCGCCACCGACAGAAAACCGGCCTCGAGCGAAATACGCGAACCCGCCAGAATGCGGCTGAAAATATCGCGGCCCAGCGAATCGACGCCGAACCAGTGCGCGGCCGAAGGGCCCGCGTTCAACGCGTCGTAGTCGAAGAAATTCTCCGGATCGTACGGCACGATGTGCGGCGCGAGAATCGCAACCGCGACCAGCAGCAGCACGAAAATGCCGGCGCCGAGCGCCACATGCTGCTTACGGAATTTGCGCCAGAATTCGCTCCATGGCGTACGAATCGCGTTTTCTACGAGAGCGGCCTTGGCCGCATTCGCCTCGGTGGCTAAGATGCTCATGCGGGCCTCACTTGAAACGGATGGTCGGGTTGATGACGGCATACAGCACGTCCACAACCAGGTTGATGATGATGAACTCAAGCGAGAACAACAGCACTTCCGCCTGAATCACCGGATAGTCGCGCATCGCCACGGCATCCACCAGCAGGCGCCCGAGGCCCGGCCAGTTGAATACCACTTCGACTACGATCGAGCCGCCCAGCAGGAAGCCGAATTGCAGCCCCATCATCGTGATAACGGGAATCATCGCGTTGCGCAGGCAGTGTTTGACGATGACGAGTCGTTCGGGCACACCCTTGGCGCGTGCGGTGCGCACGAAATCTTCATTCATCACCTCGACGAACGAAGCACGCGTGAAGCGCGCCATCACCGCCGCCACTGCCGCGCCGAGCGTGAGCGAAGGCAGCACGTAGCTCTTCCAGGACCCGTCGCCGACAATCGGCAGCCAGCCGAGCTTCACCGAAAAGATCTCCATCAGCAGCATGCCGAGCGCGAACGCGGGAAACGAAATGCCCGACACCGCGAGCGTCATGCCAAGCCGGTCCGGCCAGCGATTGCGCCACACCGCCGAGACGATCCCGATCCCCATGCCGAGCACCACTGCCCACACCATGCTCGCGAGCGTAAGCAACAACGTCGGCATGAAGCGCTCGCCGATCTCCTGGCTGACCGGCCGCTTGCTGCGCGTGGACGTGCCGAAGTCGCCGTGCGCGATCTTCAGGAAGAAGTTGGCGAATTGCTGCGGCATCGGCTTATCGAGGCCGAGATCGGCACGCACCAGCGCAACGGTCGCCTCATCCGCTTCGGGACCGGCCGCGAGGCGCGCCGGATCGCCGGGCAACAGATGCACGAACAGGAACACCAGCACGGCGACGATGAAGAGCGTCGGCAGCAGGCCGAAGATACGTTTGACGAGGAAGTTCAGCATGAAACCCAATCCGGCAATGATGCGGGCAACGAAAGATCTTTCAGAGCAGTACACGACCGTCCGGCCAGTGCGTTCGTGAAGAACACGCCGCGCCGAACGGTCCGCTCATCACTTGATCGCGATCTCGTCGAAATTGAACGAGCCATCCGGCGCGACATATGCGCCCGACAAACGCTTGCTGCGCGCGTACACAACCTTCTCCTTGACGAGGAAGATCCACGGCGCGTCGGCCCAGATGCGTTTTTGCGCGTCGGTGTAGAGCGCGGCTTTCTGCGTGCGGTCGGTGGTTTCGAGCGCCTGCTTCAGATCGGTATCGACCGTGTCATTCTTGTAGTACGCGGTGTTGACCATCTTCGGCGGGAACGAGACCGACCCGAGCAGCGGCGTGATCGCCCAGTCCGCTTCACCCGTCGACGACGACCAGCCTGCGTAGTACATGCGCACCGGCGCGGTCGCCGGATCCTGCGCGCTTTCCACCTTGGCGACGCGTTGACCCGCTTCGAGTGCTTCAACCTGCGCCTTGATGCCGACTTGCGCCAATTGCTGCTGCACGAACTGAATCACCTTCTGCGCGGTCGAGTAGTTATACGCGGACCACAGCGTTGTTTCGAAACCGTTCGGATAACCCGCTTCCTTCAGCAGCTCACGCGCCTTGGCCGGATCGTACGGCCAGGGGCCGAGCTTCGTCGCGTACTCGACACCTTGCGGCACCACGCCCTCAGCTGGCGTTGCGTACCCGGCAAACGCGACCTTGATCAGCGCATCCTTGTTGACCGCGTAGTTCAGCGCTTCACGCACCTTCGGATTGTCGAACGGCTTCTGGTTGACGTTCATGCTGATATAGCGCTGGATGATCGACGGCGAAGCAATCAGATCGACCTTCGGGCTCGACTGCAATTGCGCCGCCTGTTCGAACGGCACCTGGAACGCGAAATCCGCTTCACCGGTGCGCATCAATGCAGCACGTGTGTTGTTGTCGACCACCGGTTTCCAGTCGATCGCATCGACCTTCGGGTAACCCTTCTTCCAGTAACCCGCGAACTTCTTCACCGTCAGGTCGCCAGCCGGGTCCCACTTCACCAGTTCGAACGGACCTGTGCCGACCGGATGGAACGCGATGTCCTTGCCGTACTTCTTCAGGGCGTCAGGCGAAATCATTACCGCCGAGGGATGCGCCAGCACGTTGACGAACGCCGAGAACGGCGCCTTCAGGGTGATCTTCACCGTGTACGGATCGACCACTTCGGTCTTCTCAATACGGTTGAACATGTTGTAGCGCTTGAGCTTGTTCGCCGGATCGGTCACGCGGTCGAAGTTCGCTTTCACTGCTGCGGCGTTGAAGTCGGTACCATCCTGGAACTTCACACCGTGATGCAATTTGAACGTGTAAACCTTGGCGTCCGGACTCGCTTCGTAGCTGTCGGCCAGCACGTTGACCAGCTTCATGTCCTTGTCGAAACCGAACAGGCCTTGATAGAACGACTTGGCGACGGCTTGCGACAGCGTGTCGTTAGCATCGTACGGATCGAGCGTCGTGAAGGTCGACGCAACGGCCATCACGGCCGTGGTATCGGCGTGCGCCACACTGCCGGCGAGCATCGCGAACACCACCGCGCCGCCGCTGACCAGCGCGCGCAAACGAAACGGAGAAGACGGGACCAGCAGGTTCATGAGGTTGGCTCCAGGCTGCGAATTGAAACAGGGTTATGTGCTGCGAGAGAAAACAGTTTGGCTTCAGTTTTAGTGCGTGGTTCAGGTCTGCGCGTGGGTAAGCGTCTATCGCGCCTAGTAAGCGCCCCCGACCCGATGCTGAGCCACGAAATGATCCGGTCCGACCGCAATCAGCGGCGCCACGACCGGCTCGTCGTTTAGCGAGCGGATTGGACTCGGAATTTCATCGGCGGCGAGCATGCGTTTCGCGTGACGTCGCGCCGGATCGGCGACCGGCACCGCGCCCATCAGCTTCTTCGTGTACGGGTGCTGCGGCGCTTCGAACACCGCGCGGCGCGGACCGATCTCGACGATCTGGCCGAGATACATCACCGCTACGCGATGGCTGACTCGCTCCACCACCGCCATGTCGTGCGAAATGAACAGATACGCAACGCCGAGCTCGCGTTGCAGATCGAGCATCAGGTTGACGATCTGCGCCTGCACGGAGACGTCCAGTGCGGAGACCGATTCGTCGGCGATGACGACTTTCGGATTCAATGCCAGCGCACGCGCAATCGCGATGCGTTGCCGCTGCCCACCTGAAAATTCGTGGGGATAGCGGCCTGCGGCCTCGCGCGGCAGCCCGACCTTTTCGAGCAGCCACGCCACGCGTGCCTGTGCTTGCGCGCCTTGAGCGACGCCGTGCACGAGCAGCGGCTCCATGATCGAGAAGCCGACCGTCAAGCGCGGATTCAGCGAAGCGAACGGGTCCTGGAAAATAAACTGGATATTGCGGCGCAGCGCCTGCAACGCAGGGCCTGTGAGCGAACTGATTTCCTTGCCGTCGAATTCGATCGAACCGCTCTGGCTTTCAACCAGGCGCAGCAATGATCGGCCGGTCGTCGATTTACCGCAACCCGACTCGCCGACCAGTGCGAGCGTTTCACCCGGGCGCAGATCGAAGCTGACTTTCTCGACCGCATGCACGCGGCCCGTCAAACGCCCGAACACACCGCTCTTGACCGGAAAGCGCGTGACCAGATCGCGCACGCGCAGAATCGGCGGCGTGCTGTCGTGGACCAGCGGTTGGGTTTCTTGCGCGACGGCGGCTGCGGGACGAACGGCTTCGTCGGTACCGGTGAGCGCCGCCTGCTCGACGGACAGAATCGGAAACTTGGCGGGCTGATCGGTGCCCTGCATCGCGCCAAGGCGCGGGACCGCCGCAAGCAATGCCTTCGTATAAGGATGCGACGGCGCGGCGAACAGCGTATCCGATGCCCCCTCTTCCACTTTTTCGCCGCGATACATCACCAGCACGCGATCGGCCACCTCGGCCACTACACCCATGTCGTGCGTGATGAAGATCACGCCCATGTTCATCTCGTCCTGCAGGCCGCGAATCAGTTGCAGGATCTGCGCCTGGATCGTGACGTCGAGCGCCGTGGTCGGCTCGTCGGCGATTAACAGTGCGGGCTTGCACGACAGCGCCATCGCGATCATCACGCGTTGACGCATACCGCCGGATAGCTGATGCGGAAAACGTGCGGCCACCCGGCGCGCTTCCGGAATGCGCACGAGTTCGAGCAGACGCAGCGTTTCGGCGTGCGCGGCAGAACGGCTCTTCCCTTGATGCAAGGCAATCGCTTCGCTGATCTGATCGCCCACCGTGAACACTGGATTCAGCGAGGTCATGGGCTCCTGGAAGATCATCGCGATGTCGGCGCCGCGAATCGAACGCATCGTGCCGGACGACGCTTTCGCGAGGTCGAGCACGCTGCCGTCGCGGCGCCGGAAGGTGATGCTGCCGCCGGCAAGGCGCCCACCGCCATGCTCGATCAGCCGCATCAGGGCGAGCGATGTCACCGATTTTCCCGAGCCCGATTCGCCGACGATCGCCAGCGTCTCGCCACGCTCGACGGTCAGCGAGAGATTGCGCACCGCGTTGACGGTCTTGTCGCCGCTGCGAAATGCGACCGACAGATCGTCAACCGCAAGCACGCGTTGCGGCGGCAAGGTTTCGATAAGCGGACGGGCGGTGTGCGATGAAGTCGGCACGATGGTTCCTTTGGATTCGAACACGGCTAACGGTGATTCAAACGAAAATTCAAGCGGCAACTCAAGCAAGCGGTTCAAGCGACGGCGCAGCAAGACCGCGCTAGCGATAAATCGCCGTCTCCGGCGATTCGCCGATTCGCGCAAAACCGCGATACATACCCTCGGTGTTGAACGGCAGCGTGACGTTGCCGCGTGCATCGACGGCGATTAGACCGCCGCGTCCGTCGATCTTCGGCAAGCGGTTCATCACCACGTCGTGCGCTGCTTCTTCGAGCGAGACGTTGCGGTACGCCATCTGCGCCGCGACGTCGTAGGCGGCCACCATGCGCATGAACATCTCGCCGGAACCGGTGGTCGAGACCGCGCAGGTTGCGTCGTCCGCGTAACAGCCTGCGCCGATCAGCGGCGTGTCGCCGACCCGGCCCACCTGCTTGTTGGTGACACCGCCTGTCGATGTAGCAGCTGCAACGTGGCCATGCTGATCGAGCGCGACCGCGCCTACCGTGCCGAACTTGCGATTCGGATCGATCGGCTCGTGCGGCGTGGGATCGTCGTCGCTTGACGATGACGCGGAGGCCAACGTCGCGCCGTCGTGATCGAGCATTGCGCGCTGCTGCCCGCGTGCGAGTTGCCATTGGCGATGACGTGCTTCAGTATGGAAATACTCGGGCTCGACGAATTCAAGTCCTTGCGTGGCCGCGAAGGCTTCAGCGCCTGCGCCGGTGAACAGCACATGTTCGCTGCGCTCGAGCACTCGACGCGCCGCCAGAATCGGATTGCGTACACGCGTCACGCAGCAGATCGCGCCAGCGTCGAGCGTGCTGCCGTCCATGATGGCTGCGTCGAGTTCATGCGTGCCGGCCGCTGTGTAGACCGCGCCGCGGCCTGCGTTGAAGAGCGGACAGTCTTCGAGCAGACGGACGGCTTCGCTGACGGCGTCGAGCGCGCTGCCGCCGTCAGCGAGTACGCGCTGTCCGGTGCTCAGCACAGCGTGCAAGGCAGCGTGATAGTCGGCTTCGGCGCTGGCCGACATCGATGCGCGCAGGATCGTGCCTGCCCCGCCGTGAATGGCAATGACTGCGTTGGAGTTCATTTTTTGGCTTTGGTAGTGCGGGTGGTGCGGGTAGAAACGCGCGCGGGTTGTTCACTCGTGCCGGCGGCCATGGTTTGCGGATCGGTGAGCCACGGCAGCACGAACTCGGTGACCTCGGCGGCGGCCTTCACCGAGCGTTTCGCCCGGTAGGCGACCGCGTCGCACAGCGCTTCGATGACGGCCAGCACGGCCGAATCGGCATTGGCTGCGAGTCGCCGCTCGGAGCGGATATAGAGCGAGAGATCGGCGAATTGCGCGAGCGGCGAGCGCGGGCTGTCGGTTAGCGCAAGCACACGTGCCCCGCGGCTTGCCGCACGCCGCGCGAGCTCGATCGTGTCTTCGACGTAGCGCGGAAACGCGATCCCGATCACCAGATCGCCTTCATTCGAGGCGAACAGACGCCGCGCGGCGTGTGACGGTCCGCCGACAAACGCGAGCGATTGCACGTTGTCGTGATACGGCATCAGACCGTGCTCCATCAGGCCTGCGAGGAACGCGCTCGAACCCGCGCCGAGCACGAAGACGCGACGCGCGGAGATGATCGCTTCTACGGCGGCCTCGGCGGCGGCGCTGTCGATCGCAGAACGCGTGGATTGCAGATTGGTGGCGGCCTGTTCGAGCGACGCGTCAATCAGATCGTCGCCGGAAGCGAGCGATTCCTGCGCGCTACGCAACCGCTCGACCGGCGCGAGCGTCGCCTCGAAACCGCGTACGAGCGCTTCCCGAAACTGCGGATAACCGTCGAAGCCGAGCGCGCGAGCGAAGCGATTCGCCGTCGCCACCGACGCACCGACCACACTCGCCAGTTCGTCGATCCGCATGGTCGCCGCGCGGAACAGATTCGCCTGCACGTATTCGCCCATGCGCCGATGGATCGGCGTGAGGGTCGGCATCGCCGTGGCGATACGCGCGGCGATGGCCTGCTCGGCGGGGTTCGAAGCAACGGACGAGTGATGGATCATGCGAGTGAGCCGACGCGGTCGCGCGGCGGCTGTAATCAAAATGAATGAAAGTATATTTACATAGAAAACTCGCCGAAAAAAATTCATTTTCATTTTCGAGGGTTTTCACGGACGCCTGTGAGCACGTCGACATGCAACGCGTGCCATCCGATGAAAACCAGTTTTCATTGTGCAACCGCTGCGCCTTCGGGAATGTGCGCGAGCCGCGCCGCCGGCGACATCACGATGATCAGCGCCTGCACAAGGAAAGCCGCTGCAGCCGCGACCAGACACGCGTCCATTCCCCAGCGCGCGCTGATCGCCGCACCGAGCAGCGCACCCAGCGGCCGCGCGCCATAGGTCGCGGTGCTGTTGAGCGCCGAGACGCGGCCCATCATCCGTTCAGGTGTGATCGCCTGACGCAGCGTGGTCGAGCCGACCACCCACAGAATCGGTCCGGCGCCGAGCAGGAAGAAGCTCAGCATCGCGAGCCAGAACGACGGCGTGACGATCGTCGCCACCATCACGAGCGAAGCGAGCAAACCGCACGACGGTCCGATGATCAGCACACGGCCGAACGCGAGACGCCGCGCAATGGCCGGTGCAGCCAGCGCGCCGCACACCATGCCGACACCGTACGCGCCGAGCGTCACACCGACCATCGAAGCGCTCAAGCCCAACCGATGCACGGCGTACGGTACATACACCGCCTGCAGCACGAAGAAACCGAGGTTGAAGAAGATCGCAGTGGCGAGCATCGGCCGCAGCAACGCGTCGCGCAGCACAAAGCGCGTACCGTCGCGCAGTTCCAGCAGGAAGTGGCGCTGGGGAGCAGCCGCTCGCAACGGTTCGCGCAGCCCCGCGAGCAATGCGACGGCCAGCGCCGATAGCCCGGCCGCGCAGCCATACGCCCATCCCGCACCGATCCAGCCAACCAGCAGTCCGCCGAGCGCCGGTCCCGCCGAATACGCGACGCTGCGCGCCAATTCGAGCCGGCCGTTGGCCTGGGCGTACGCCTCGCGCGGCACGATCGAGGGCACCAGCGAGGGCGCCGCGATGTTGTAGGCAACCGTGCCGGTCGCGGCAATGAAGCCGAGCGCGGCGAGCAGCGGCAAGCTCAGCGCATGCGTCATCAACAGCAGCAGCACGCACAACATCGCGATCACGCGCACGCTTTCGGCGAGCGTCATCAACGTGCGGCGCGAGCGGCGGTCGGCCCATACGCCGAGCGGAATCGACAACAACAGGAACGGCAAAGTCTGCGCGGTTTGCAGCAGGCCGGTCTCGCGTGCGCCGGCGCCGAGCGCGAACACGGCGACGAGCGGTGCGGCGGCAAGGCTGATCTGCTCAGCGGATTGCGCGACCAGATTCGACCATGCGAGCCGCTGGAAAGCGGCCGGCAGACGGATCGCGGATGAAGACGACGAAGAGGAAGCGGCGTGCATCGATGAACTCCTGCGACGGGATGGGGAAAGACCATCGTCGTCGCTATGGCGCAGCGCGGCGCTCCGCTTCTTGCGGTGTTATTCTTCGCTCGCCATGAATCTCGAAAGCATCCTCTTCACACAAGGTTTCGGCTCGCGCCGTCAATGCCGGGCGCTAATCGGCGACGGTCGCGTGAGCATCGGCGGCTCCGTCTGCGCCGATGCCGACGCCGATTTCTCAACCGACGACAGCACCTTCTCCTTCAGCGTGGACGGGGCCGTCTGGCCGTATCGCGAGCACGCCTATCTGTTGCTGAACAAACCTGCCGGCTATGAATGTTCGCGCGATCCGCAGCATCATCTGAGCGTGTTCAGCCTGCTGCCGCCGCAGTTCGCCGAACGCGGCGTGCAGTGCGTGGGCCGCCTCGATCAGGACACGACCGGCCTCCTGCTGCTCTCCGACGATGGCAAGTTCGTGCACATGTTCACGTCGCCGAAACGCAAAGTGCCGAAGCTGTATATCGCGACCACGCGCCATCCCATCGACGACGCCCAGTTGAGTGCCTTGCGCGACGGAGTCTTGCTGCACGGCGAGCCCAAGCCGATCGTCGCCGTCGACGTAGAGGCGCGCGGTGAGCACGCGCTGGCCCTTACCGTGATGGAAGGCAAATATCACCAGGTCAAGCGAATGATCGCGGCAGCCGGCAACCGTTGTGAGGCGCTACATCGCGAGCGGATCGGCGGACTCGCATTGCCCGCGACGCTCGCGGAAGGCGCGTGGCAATGGCTCGACGAAACCGACCTCGGATCTTTACGGAGCGGGTAAACAGGTAGGTCCCCTTTAGAGCCTTGATGCGTCAGGAGAATCGTGTGCGCCCCCACACATAGGCTCTCGCGGACACCTGATTACACGCTGCATTGCAGCATGCTCTTCCTTACAAGTCGCTCTATACTCGTTTAAACAAAGACTACAAAGGTCTCAGGGAGGGGCGCCATGGTCATCCACGACACTATTGAAATTTCGTCCGTGATGATTGCTTTCACGTGTCTCGGAATCGTCCTGGTCGGCGGACTGCTGGTCATGATGCGGCTGCGGCATAAATATCATCCGAACCTGATCGGCGCGCTGATCGGCGCAATGCTGTGTTTCCTGTTGCTGGAGGCATTGCCGGCGCTGACGTAAGCCAGCGAGGCAGGGCGTCGCCGACGCGAGTGAAATCTGGCCGGGTCATGCATGGCGCGGCGAGCATTTGATTTGCTCGCGGCCGAATATCTTGAAAACGCGCCGCCTGTCGGCGCGTTTTCAATTTTCACGCTGCGCGAAAAAATCCCCGACACTCGGATACTGCAAGCGCACGCGCAACTCTTCTTTGAGACGCCGATTCACAAGCCGCCTCGATTCGCGCATGAAGGACAGCAAGGTCGGCTCGATCTGCTCTTCCGCCTCGGCGCGCGTAATGCGAGGCGCACGCTCGAGACCGAACGCATCGGCCACCGCATCGAAGTACTCTCCCATTTTCAGCGACGTATCGTCGGACGCGTGGATCACGCGCCCCGGCCGCCCATGGGTAGCGAGACGCACGAGGATCGCGGCGAGGTCGTCGGCGTGGATATGGTTGGTGTAGACGTCGTCGGCGTCGATCAAGGCCGGGGTGCGCTTCTCCAGCCGCCCGAGCGGCAGGCGGTTGCTCGCATAGATGCCCGGAATCCGCGCGATGCTGGCGGCGACCACGCCTCGCGCGGTGGCGCGGCGCAATTGCCGCTCGGCCGACACGCGCCGTTTGGCGCGCGCATTGGCCGGCTGCGACGCGCGCGTCTCGTCGATCCACGCGCCGCCACAATCGCCGTAGACGCCAGTCGTGCTCGCGTACACCAGCCTCACGGGCACGCGCGGCGCGGCGGTCCAGCGCACCCTGTCGGGTACAATATTGGCTGCTTCAGATTCCGCCCATGAGGCACTCATGTTGCGCAACCCGCGGCGCAGCCGCCCGACCGGCGCCGCCGCGCCGCGTGCGGCACGCATCGCCCGATCACGGCGCGCGCTCAACGTAGCGAGCAAGGCGCGGGTGCGGCGGTCGTCGTCGCCGGTCTTTTGCGGTGGCGCGAGATGCAGCACCGTCGGCGCGAGGCCGGCAAGCCGTTTCAGGCTGTGGCGCGCGTCCAGGTCGCCGACCAGCGGCGTGACGCCAGCGGCGCGCAATTCGGCGCTGCGCTCGGCGTGGCTGGTGAGCGCGAAGACATGCGCGTGTGGCCGCAACAGGGGCACGCAGCGCATGCCGACGTCACCGCAGCCAACAATCAACACGCGCGGCCGGCGTAAATTTCGTGTCGCTTTCATGGTGGACGCATTGTAGCCGTCAAGCGCGGCAGGTACCGCACAGTTGCACCGCGGGTCCGATAACGATTACCGACTTTTCGATTTCGAACACTCTATGGCATTTAACGTCACGCTCCGGCAAAGCGGCCGGCAGTTTCAGGTGGAACAGGACGAACCGGTCCTGATCGCGGCCTTGCGCCAGGGCATTGGTTTGCCGTACGGCTGCAAGAACGGCGCATGCGGCTCATGCAAAGGCACCGTGGTCAGCGGTCAGATCGAACAGCGTCAGCATTCGTCGTCGGCCTTGTCGAACGACGAAAAGACGCGCGGCATGGCCCTCTTCTGCTGCGCGACGGGCTGCTCCGATCTCGAAGTGGATATCCGCGAAGTAGCCGGCGTAGGCGACGTGCAGGTCAAGAAACTGCCGTGCCGCGTGAACGCGATCGAGCGCAAGGCCGACGACGTCGTCGTGCTGAAGCTGCAATTGCCCGCTAACGAACGTCTGCAATATCTGGCCGGCCAGTACCTCGAATTCATTCTGAAAGACGGCAAACGCCGCAGCTATTCGATGGCGAACGCGCCGCACGCGGAAGGCCCGATCGAATTGCACATCCGTCATATGCCGGGCGGCGCGTTCACGGACCATGTGTTCAACACGATAAAGGAGCGCGACATCCTGCGCTTCGAAGCTCCGCTCGGCACCTTCTTCCTGCGTGAAGACTCGGACAAGCCGATCGTGCTGCTGGCCTCAGGCACGGGCTTCGCGCCGCTGAAGGCGATCGTCGAACATGCGGTGTTCAAGAACCTGAACCGGCCGATGACGCTTTATTGGGGCGCGCGCCGCAAGAAGGACCTGTACCTGCTCGAACTCGCCGAGCAATGGGCTCGCGAGATTCCGAACTTCAAGTTCGTGCCGGTGCTGTCGGAACCGGACGCGGGCGACGCGTGGACGGGTCGCGTCGGTTTCGTGCATCGCGCGGTGATCGAGGATCTGCCGGATCTGTCGCCGTACCAAGTGTACGCGTGCGGCGCACCGGTGATGGTGGAGTCGGCACAGCGCGATTTCACCCAGCATCATGGGCTGCCGGAAGACGAGTTCTACGCGGACTCCTTCACGAGCGCGGCGGATCTGGCGAACGCGGTTTGAGGGAGTGAATGGGTCGATCGATTGACGATCGACCCATTCATCAAAACGAAATAGGCACGCTGGCAGACTTGCATAAATCCGCGTTGACGCGAATCTGTGCAAATTCATGGTTTACACCAGCGCTTTTCTTGTCGTATTCTTTCGCGCATGAACCGCATCCAGTCCGAACTCCGACGTCGCCGCTCGCCGCTCCCTTAGGGGCGCCGCTGGCTTCGTCACGGATTCGCGCCGCACAAAGGCGCAAGCAGTTCGAATCATGAAAGCCACGGCATGCCGTGGCTTTTTTGTTTGCTTTTTTTGTTTTCACCGGCCGCTGCTTCATTTGAGGCCAACCGCTCACTCACCCTTCACCCCGCTGTCTGGAGCTTGCCGTCATGAATTTCAATGAGTACCCGATCGAGTCGCTGATGTACATCACGAACCGGCCCGAAATCGTTTTCACGCACGGCAAGGGCTCGTGGCTCTACGACAATAACGGCAAGCGATATCTGGACTTCATCCAGGGCTGGGCGGTCAACAGCCTCGGCCATTGCAACGACGGCATGATCGAAGCGCTCAACACGCAATCGAAGCTGCTGCTGAATCCGTCGCCGGCCTTCTACAACGAGCCGATGGCGAAGCTCGCCGGATTGCTCACCCAGCACAGCTGTTTCGACAAGGTGTTCTTCGCGAACAGTGGCGCCGAAGCCAACGAAGGCGCAATCAAGCTCGCGCGCAAGTGGGGCAAGAAGTTCAAGGACGGCGCGTTCGAAATCATCACGTTCGACCACAGCTTCCACGGCCGCACGCTCGCCACCATGTCGGCAAGCGGCAAGCCTGGTTGGGACACGATCTACGCACCGCAAGTGCCGGGCTTCCCGAAGGCAGATCTGAACGACATCGCTTCGGTCGAAAAGCTGATCAATGCAAAGACCGTCGCGGTGATGCTGGAGCCGATTCAGGGCGAAGGCGGCGTGATTCCCGCCACGCGCGAGTTCATGCAGCAACTGCGCGCGCTGACCAAACAGCACAACCTGCTCCTGATCGTCGACGAAGTGCAAAGCGGTTGCGGCCGTGCCGGCACCTTGTTCGCGTATGAACTGTCGGGCATCGAACCGGACATCATGACGCTCGGCAAGGGCATCGGCGGCGGCGTCCCGCTCGCAGCGCTGCTCGCCAAAGCCGAAATCGCCGTGTTCGAAGCGGGCGACCAGGGCGGTACGTACAACGGCAATCCGCTGATGACCGCGGTCGGCTTCTCGGTGATCTCGCAAATGACCGCGCCGGGCTTCCTCGAAGGCGTGCGCGCCCGCGGCGAATATCTGCGCGCGAAGCTACTCGAACTGTCGGAAGAGCGTGGTTTCGAAGGCGAACGCGGTGAAGGTCTGCTGCGCGCGCTGCTGCTCGGCAAGGACATCGGCAACCAGATCGTCGAGAAGGCTCGCGTGATGCAGCCCGATGGCCTGCTGCTGAACGCGGCGCGTCCGAACCTGCTGCGTTTCATGCCGGCACTGAACGTCACGAATGAAGAAATCGACCAGATGATGGCGATGCTGCGTTCGATTCTCGACACGCTGTAATCACACAGGGAAGCGCGTATGACGACGACCGCAACGCTATCGATCCGTCGCTTTGAAGCGAGCGACACCGACGCCGTGGTCACGCTGTGGCAGGAAGCGTTCCCCGAGTATCGGGACGTGACGAGGCCACAGCGCAACCCGCATCTGTCGATCGCCAACAAGCTGGCGACGCAACCGGAACTGTTCTTTGTCGCAGTGTTCGACCGGCGTATCGTCGGCACGGTGATGGGCGGCTACGACGGGCACCGAGGCTGGCTGTATTCGCTTGCGGTGGATGAATCGTTGCGTCGTCACGGCATCGGCACGCGGCTGGTCGCACATGTCGAACACGCGTTGACCGAACGTGGCTGCCCGAAGCTGAATTTGCAGGTGCTGTCCGCGAAGGACGATGTGCGCGCGTTCTATGAAGCGCTCGGTTATCGTGCGGATGCTGTGATCAGTCTCGGCAAACGATTGGGCGAACTGGCGGAAACGCCGGCGGCTTAAGCGCAATCGCTTGAATGGAAAAAGGCCGCATGCGCGATTGAGGCGCATGCGGCCTTTTTTGCGGCTAAGGCAAACTTGGTCCGGGTTATTCACCCGGCTCATTTGCCCAACTTATTCACCCAGGTACGCTGCCCGCACCTTCGGATCATCCAGCATCTGCTTCGCGTCACCCGACATCGTCACCAGACCCGAGTCCATCACGTAGCCGCGGTTCGCCGCCTGCAACGCGAGACGCGCGTTCTGCTCGACCAGCAGCACCGTCATGCCTTCAGCCGAGATCGCCCGCACCACTTCGAAGATCTTCTCGACCATGATCGGCGACAGACCCATCGACGGTTCGTCGAGCAACAACAGCTTCGGCTTGCTGATGATCGCGCGCGCCATCGCCAGCATCTGCTGTTCGCCGCCCGAGAGCGTGCCCGCGTATTGCGTCGCCCGTTCCTTCAGGCGCGGGAAAAAGCCGAACATGCGATCAACGTCTGCCTTGATGGCGTCGGTATCGTTGCGCAGATACGCGCCCATCTGCATGTTCTCGACGATCGACATGCGCGAGAAGATGCCACGGCCTTCCGGCACCATCGCGAGACCGCGCTTGAGCAGTTCGTGCGCCGGGATGCCCTTGATCGACTGGCCCATGTACTCGATGTCACCTGCCGAGTACGGCTTCAGCCCCGTGATTGCCTTCATCGTCGTGGTCTTGCCCGCGCCGTTCGCGCCGATCAGCGTGACCAGTTCGCCCTGCGCAACTTCGAGGTCGATGCCCTTGACTGCCTGGATGCCGCCGTAGTTGACCTGCAGGCCCTTGATTTTCAACATTGCCGTTGCCATTAGTGGACCCCCGCACCCAGATAAGCCTCGATCACCTTCGGATCCCTCTGCACGTCATGCGGCAGACCCTGGGCAATCACCTTGCCATAATCGAGCACTGTCATCTGGTTGCACAGACCCATCACCAGTTTCACGTCGTGCTCGATCAGAAGAATCGTCTTGCCGTCGCTGCGGATCTTGTCGAGCAACTTGGTCAGCTCGACTTTTTCCGTTGCGTTCATGCCGGCAGCCGGTTCATCCAGTGCAAGCAGCTTCGGATCCGTTGCCAGTGCGCGGGCGATTTCCAGACGACGCTGGTGACCGTACGACAGATTGCGCGACGTGTAGTCCGCGTACTGCGCAATACCGACGTACTCCAGCAGTTCGATTGCACGCTCCTTGATCTCGCGCTCTTCCTTGCGCTCGGCCGGCGTCTGGAACACTGCGCCGATCAGGCCATGCTTCGTGCGCACGTGGCGCCCAACCATGACGTTTTCCAGCGCGGTCATGCCACCGAACAAACGGATGTTCTGGAACGTACGCGCAATCCCCGCCTTCGCCACCTGGTAGACAGCGGTAGGCGTGTATTCCACGTTGTCGAGCTTGAACTCGCCCGAATCCGGCGTGTACAGACCCGTGATCACATTGAAGAAGGTCGTTTTGCCGGCGCCGTTCGGACCGATCAGGCCATAAATCTGGCCCGACTTGATCTGCAGACCGACGTCGGACAATGCCTGCAGGCCACCGAAGCGCTTGTTCACGCCTTTCACCGACAGGCGGATCTGGTCGCTGCCTACGCTATTGTTTACGTTATCGCTCATATGATTTCTCCCCGGGCCTTAAGCGCGCACCGGCTTCTTGCCGCTGCGCTTCGCCAGTTTCGCAATCTTGTCTTCGTGCTTCGGCGCCGGCCATAGGCCTTCCGAGCGGTACAGCATGATCACAACCATCGCGAGGCCGTACAGCAACTGACGGATCACTTCCGTATCGACGATTTCGTGGCCGAAGATCGCGTTCTGCAGCGGACCCATCGTCGAACGCAGGAACTCCGGGAACACCGAAAGCAGCACCGCACCGAGAATCACACCCGGGATGTGGCCCATGCCGCCGAGCACAACGCACGCCAGCACCACGACCGATTCCCAGAACGTGAACGACTCCGGCGACACGAAGCCCTGGAACGAGCCGAACATCGCACCCGACAACCCGCCGAACGACGCCCCCATCGCGAAGGCCAGCAACTTCACGTTGCGGGTGTTGATGCCCATCGCCTTGGCGGCGATTTCGTCTTCGCGGATCGCGGCCCATGCACGGCCGATACGCGAGTGCTGCAAACGCGTACAGACCCAGATCACCAGCAGCGAACACAGCACGAACAGGTAGTAGTACAAGTACACCGACGGGAACTGCATGCCGAACAGCGAATGCGTCTGCGCGAGGCTGAAGCCACCCACCGACACAGGATCGATCCCCGTGATCCCCTTCGGACCATTGGTGATATTCACCGGACGGTCGAGGTTATTCATGAAGATCCGCACGATTTCCCCGAAGCCCAAGGTCACGATCGCGAGGTAGTCGCCACGCAGACGCAGGGTCGGCGCACCGAGCAGGATCCCGAAGGTCGCGGCGAGTCCCATCGCAATCGGCACAATGATCCAGATCGGCGCATGCAGGCCGCCCGGGAACAGATGCGCAATCCACTCGAACTGCGAGGTCAGGTGTGGCGAGCTCAGGAGAGCCGCGACGTACGCGCCGATTGCATAGAACGCGATGTAGCCCAAGTCCAGCAGGCCGGCAAAGCCAACCACCACATTGAGACCCAGCGCGAGCATCACGTACAGCATCGCGAAGTCGAGCACGCGGACCCAGTAGTTGCCGCCTGCCGCGCCGATGATCATCGGCGCGGCGATCACGAAGATCGCGGTGATGATGCCGACGGTCAGCGTCTTCGTCAGGTTCTTTTCAGGGATGAGCGTCGTGGACGGCTCGATCGGTTGAATTGAGGTCATGTCTGTCTACTCCTTATGCTCGATCAGCAACACGTTCGCCCAACAGACCCGACGGACGGAACACCAGCACGATGATCAGCACGATGAACGCGAACACGTCCTGATAGTTACTGCCGAACACACCGCCCGTGAGGTTGCCGATATAGCCTGCCCCCAACTGTTCGATCAGACCGAGCAGCACGCCGCCCACCATCGCCCCACCGAGATTGCCGATCCCGCCCAGCACCGCCGCGGTAAAAGCCTTCAGACCTGGGATGAAGCCCATATAGAAGTGTGCGTTGCCGTATTCGGACGCGATCATCACGCCGGCGAGAGCGGCCAGCGCCGAGCCGATCATGAAGGTCGCCGAGATCACAAAGTTCGGGTTCACGCCCATCAGGCTGGCAACGCCCGGGTTCTCAGCGATCGCACGCATCGCGCGGCCGAGCTTGGTCTTGTGAACCAGCAGCAGCAGACCGCCCATCACGAGGAACGCCACCACGATGATCACGATTTCGGTCATCGAGATCACGGCGCCAGGCGTCGTGTCGGTGGCCTTGATCACGTTGATCGGGTCAGTAGGCAACAGCTGCGGGAACGGCAGCGGGTTGCGCGACCAGATCATCATCGCGAGGGTTTGCAGCAGGATCGACACACCGATCGCGGTGATCAGCGGCGCGAGGCGCGGCGCTTTACGCAACGGCCGGTAGGCCACGCGCTCGATCGTGTAGCCGACCAGCGAGCAAACCACTGCCGCGATGATCAACGCGATGATGAGCGTCGGCACATTGCCGAGGCCGGGGAAGTGGTTCTGAAGCACGCCTATGGCTGAGAGCGCAACCATCGCGCCCACCATCAACACATCGCCGTGCGCGAAGTTGATAATGCCCAGGATGCCGTAAACCATCGTATAGCCCAGTGCGATGATGGCGTAAACGCTGCCAAGCACCAGCCCGTTGAGGACCTGCTGGATGAAGATATCCATTTATTGCTCCTTAGCCCGTGCGACTGGATTCGCGTACTTCATCAGCCGGTGGGCGGTGATGCGGTACGCTAATCTCAACGGCACTGCGGGTACTGATGTAAAAGACCGGTAAGGGTTATCCGCTGTCCGGTTCGTGCTACGACTGGGTTGCAGTCGGGGACGAACCGATGGCGGATGCAAAAACGGCACCGTTGGGTGGTTTCGGTGCCGTCAGGCTGTACATCCCGTCATCACATCTTGACGACGTCGAGAACCGCTTTCTTGCCGTCCTTGAAGTCGTAAAGCGTAATGGCGCCCTCTTTCAAATCACCCTTGTCGTCGAACGCGATGTGGCCGATTACCCCGTTGTAATCGGTGGACGGCATCGCAGCCAGCACCTTGGGCGCCTCGATCGAATTAGCGCGCTTCATTGCATCGACAATCACGTACACAGCGTCATACGTGAACGGCGCGTAAATCTGCACCGGCGTGTGGAAGCGATCCACGTACTTCTGTTCGAAGTCCGCTCCCTTGTCCATTTTCGAAAGCGCGAGTCCCGCCTCCGAACAGACCAGGTTTTGCACGGCGGTTCCCGCCAGCTCACCCACCTTGTCGGTACACACACCGTCGCCGCCAAGGATTTTTGCCTTGATACCGAGCGCCGCCGCCTGTTTGGCAAACGGCCCGCCCGTCGCGTCCATTCCGCCGAACATGATCACGTCCGGCTGAACACTCTTGATCTTTCTAAGGACGGCCTGAAACTCCGTAGCCCTGTCATTCGTGGCTTCACGCGCGACGATCTTCGCCCCGCTCGCCTGTACCGTCTTCGCGAACTCGTCGGCCAGTCCCTTACCGTATACGGTCGAGTCGTCGACGATCGCGATGCGTTTCGCGCCGAGCACTTTCGTCGCGTAGTTGGCCAGCGCCGGGCCCTGCTGGGCATCGGTCGCGACCACCCGATAAGTCGTCTTGAAACCTTGCTGCGTGTACCCCGGATTTGTCGACGACGGCGAGATCTGCACGATCCCGGCATCGCTATAGATCTTCGACGCCGGAATCGAGACGCCTGAATTCAGGTGCCCGACTACGGCGACAACGTGATCGTCGACAAATTTTTCGGCGACCTCCGTACCCGTTTTCGGGTCCGCTGCATCATCTTGTGCGTCGAGCTCCAACTGAATCTTGTGACCGTCGATGGTCAAGCCTTGCTTATTGATTTCCTCGACCGCCAGACGCGCGCCGTTTTCATTGTCCTTGCCAAGATGCGCAATGCCGCCGGTCAATGGGGCCGCATGACCGATTTTCACGACAGTTGCTTCACTTGCCGGTGCCGCTGCCGCCGTGGCAGCCGATGCACCCGCTCCCGCCTCGCCATCCTGCTTCTTGCCGCACGCGGTCAACATCGCAACCGCGGTCACGATGGACACGGCGTAAGCAAACTTGACTCGCATTAAGTAGGTCTCCTGCGCCTTGCAAAATCTATTGTTCGGGACCCGGAGGCCTTGAGAACGCGCGCATTGTAACTCCAATTATGCGACGGGCAATATTGTTGAAACGGTGGGGTTTTCCTGCATTGCAACCTTATTTTGAGAGGGAAATTCCGCAAAAGGCGCAACCGGGTTGCGACTATTTTTCGTGCATCAGTTGCACCATCGTCGCACCCAATGGCATCAAGTGTTGCAGCGATCTGGCCCGATCCCTGATTGCACCGTGGTTCGCGTTAAGTATTACGTTTCCATTGATATCAGGAGGCACGCACTATTTTAGTGCGTCAAAAATCGGGGCACCGCGTTTGATGCGATTTAAACGGGGTCACATCATTAAAAAATTGATTAAAAGCCAAATCACAATTCAAAGGAATGTGTGTGGGAGAACACTTAAAACGACTCGGCACGATGATCTGGCACTTTATTTTGGACGGACTCACGAATCTACGGACGTAAAAAAAGCGCGCCCTCGGGCGCGCTTTTCTTTCAGAAACGTCGGCTGATCGTCAGGCAGGCAGACCCAGCCCGCGCGGCAGCGGAAACGCGATGTTTTCCTCGATGCCGTCGAGCGCGCGCACGTTGCGCACGCCGAGCTCACGCAACCGGCCGATCACCGCTTGCGCCAGCGCTTCCGGCGCCGAGGCGCCCGCCGTCACACCGATCCGGCGCTTGCCTTCGACCCACACCGGATCGATCTGGTCTGGCGAGTCCACCATATAGGAAGGCACGCCAAGCTTTTCGGCCAGCTCGCGCAACCGGTTCGAATTAGAACTATTCGGGCTGCCAACCACGATCACGACGTCGCATTGCGGCGCCATGAACTTGACCGCGTCCTGACGATTTTGCGTGGCGTAGCAGATGTCCTGCTTCTTCGGCTCGCGGATCGCCGGATATTTCGCCTTCAGGGCGCCGATGATCTCGGCTGCATCGTCGACCGACAGGGTGGTTTGCGTCACGAACGCGATCCGCTCGGGATCGCCCAGCTGCAAGGCAAGCACGTCTTTGATGTCTTCCACCAGATGCATGCCTTCGCCCGCCTGCCCCATCGTGCCCTCGACTTCAGGGTGGCCCTTGTGGCCGATCATCACGATGTCGAAGCCGTCCTGGCGCATCTTCGCGACTTCGATATGCACCTTGGTCACGAGCGGACAGGTGGCGTCGTACACCCGCAGGCCACGCGACTCGGCTTCCGAACGCACCGCTTTCGACACGCCATGCGCGCTGAAAATAACCGTATTGCCGGCCGGCACTTCTTCCAGCTGCTCAATGAAGATTGCGCCCTTCTTGCGCAAATCCTCGACGACATAGGCGTTATGAACGATTTCGTGGCGCACGTAAATCGGCGAGCCGTGCAGCTTGATGGCCCGCTCTACGATTTCAATGGCCCGATCGACGCCGGCGCAGAACCCACGCGGCTGCGCCAGCAGGATCTCGGCTTCGGCAAGAGTCGTATCCGTGATGCTCATGTTTACAGAATCCCGATGATTTTCACTTCAAACGCCAGCGCCTGGCCGGCAAGCGGATGGTTGAAATCGAACAACGCCGACGTCTCGCCAACTTCCTTGAGGACGCCCGCGTAGCGGCCGCCACCCGGCGCGTTGAATTCGACCAGATCACCCGGCGAAAAATCCTCGCCGATCATGCTGTTTTCGCGCAGCGTGGCCAGCGAGACCCGCTGGATCAGTTCCGGATTGCGCGGACCGAACGCCAGATCCGGCGTTAGCTGAAAGGTCGAATGGTGGCCCACCTTCAAACCCAGCAGAATGTCTTCCAGCGGCGGCGCAAGTTGGCCTGCACCGAGCAGCAGCGTGGCCGGCCTGTCGGTAAACGTATTGATGACTTCGGCGCCATCGGCAAGGGAAAGCCGGTAGTGAAGCGTCACATGTGAACCGGGTTTCACTTCGGAAATGTCGATGATGCTCATGCAATGCTCGCTCTGTCGAAGCGCGCTGCACGCGTGCGCCGCGGGCGCAGCCTACGCGTGTGGCAAACCGTCAGGGTGCCGTGCGCAAAGCGTCTATTGTAAGCCACATAGCGGGCGGTGGCTTGCATCCGTCGCGCGCTTCGCGGCTCGGCCGGGCACCGCGCGCCGCCCCAAACCAGAACAGGAGGATGCATATCTATATGGCCGACTATGCCAGCACGATGGACGAAACGACACCTGAAGCGGCCTGGCCGGAGCGCGCCACGCCCGCCGTCGCCGCACCCGCCCCGGCGTCGCCGCCTGCCGGCGCCGCCGCTGGCCATACCGCCGCCGACGCCACGGCGAACGGTGCCACACCCCTGCCCCGACCGCTTGTACGCGGGAAATGGCACAAAAACGACATGCCGCGTGAGCGGCTGATCGAGGAAGGGCCGGGCGTCCTGTCCGACACTGAAATGATCGTACTCGTGCTCGGCGCGGGGCTGCCGGGCCACGACGTGTTCGACGTTGCGCGCTCCCTGTTCGACCGCTTCGGCTCGCTACGCGCCATGCTCGACGCAACTTACTCGGACTTCGACGGCCTGCGCGGCATCGGGCCGGCGAAAAAGGCCCAATTGATTGCCATCATGGAAATGGCGCGGCGTTCGCTGGTCGATAGAATGCGTGACCGCTCGTTAATGAACTCGCCTGAAGCCGTGCAAGACTATCTGCGCCTGCGCATCGGCGGAAGTCCGCACGAAGTCTTTGTGTCGCTCTTTCTCGACGCCCGCCACCGGCTGATCCGCTGCGAGGAGAGCGCAAGAGGCACGCTCACGCGCATGGCCGTCTATCCGCGCGAAATCGTGCGGCGGGCGTTGAGCCTGAATGCGGCCAGCCTGATCGTCGCGCATAATCACCCTTCCGGCGCTGTCCAGCCGAGCGCGAGCGACTGCCGGCTGACACATACGCTGCGCGAAGCCCTTGCGCTGATCGACGTACAATTGATCGATCATCTGGTGATCGGCGCGGATCGCACGTACTCCTTTGCCCGCGCCGGCTGGCCCTGACACGGCGCCAACCAGGGGCGCGGCAACGTCGTGCCGAGTTCGGCATCGCAAATAAGGTTTGATTTTGCGGCTTTTTTTCTGCTAGAATTCCGGTTTGCCTATTTCCAACCCCCTGTTCCGAAGCCACCAAGGCGTTCCGGAAAGGAAACGTGCCTCGAGTTTCAATAAGCTCTCAGCGCGGCTCTTTTCGGGAAACTTTCACGGCGTTCGAACTCAGAATTAGCGTATTAGGAGTGCTCTCATGGCACGCGTATGCCAAGTAACTGGGAAAGCGCCGATGAGCGGCAACAACGTTTCCCACGCGAACAACAAAACCAAGCGCCGGTTCCTGCCGAACCTGCAAAACCGCCGTATTTGGGTGGAAAGCGAAAACCGTTGGGTGCGTCTGCGCGTTTCGAACGCCGGCCTGCGCCTGATCGACAAGAACGGTATCGACGCTGTGCTCGCAGATCTGCGCGCACGCGGTGAAGCCTAAGGAGTAAATCATGGCGAAAGGCGCACGCGACAAGATCAAGTTGGAATCGACCGCAGGCACGGGTCACTTCTACACGACGACGAAGAACAAACGCAACATGCCGGAAAAGATGCTGATCAAGAAATTTGATCCGGTCGTCCGTAAGCACGTTGACTACAAGGAAACCAAGATTAAATAAATCTTGGCTCCTGCCTGACGAAGGCAAAAAGATTCGCAAAAAAGCCTCGTATCCGTGCGAGGCTTTTTTGTTTTCAACTTCCCAATATCGCGCTGATTCGCTGTCCTTTGCCAACTTAGGACAGTCTTATCCCGTTCAGCCAGCTTTCCCTCATTCGTCGCGACGCGTATCCTTTCTCGTTTTAGCGGCATGCGCACAGCATGCCGTCATGGCAAAACGAAAGACGGAGATGCAGGCGATGGAATTCGATGTAGCGATTGTCGGTAGCGGTCTGGCGGGCTTGAGCGTCGCGCTCAACCTCGCGGAGACCCGGCGGGTTGCGGTGGTCGCCAAGCGATCGATGACCGAAGGCGCGAGCGATTGGGCGCAAGGCGGAATCGCCGCCGTTCTTGATTCGGCAGACAGCATCGAAAACCACGTGCGCGACACGCTGATCGCCGGTGGCGGCCTGTGCGACGAGGCGGCGACACGCTTCATCGTCGAGCATGGGCGAGCCGCGATCGAATGGCTAATCGAGCAAGGCGTGCCGTTCACCAAAGACGACGCCGCCGAACTCGGCTTTCATCTGACACGCGAGGGCGGCCACAGCCATCGCCGGATCATTCACGCGGCGGATGCAACGGGCCATGCAGTGGTCACCACGCTCAGCGAACGTGTACGCCGTCATCCGAACATCACCCTGCTCGAGGACCACTACGCGATCGACCTGATCACGTCCGACCGTCTCGGTCTGCCGGGGCGTCGCTGCCACGGTTTGTATGCACTCGATCTGCAAAGCGGCCGCACCGTGACAATCGAAGCGCCGCATACCGTGCTCGCCACCGGCGGCGCCGGCAAGGTCTATCTGTACACCACCAACCCTGACACCGCGACCGGCGACGGTATCGCGATGGCCTGGCGCGCCGGCTGCCGTGTGTCGAACATGGAATTCATCCAGTTCCATCCCACCTGCCTGTTCCATCCTTATGCGAAGTCGTTCCTGATCTCGGAAGCGGTACGCGGCGAGGGCGGCATTCTGAAGCTGCCGGACGGCACGCGCTTCATGCCGAACCACGATGAGCGCGCCGAACTCGCGCCGCGCGACATCGTCGCACGCGCGATCGACTTCGAGATCAAGAAACGCGGCATCGATTGCGTCTATCTCGACATCAGCCATCAGCCGCCTGAATTCCTGCGCGAACACTTCCCGACGATTCTGGCCCGCTGCCTGGAGTTCGGCATCGACATCACCAAAGAGCCGATTCCGGTTGTACCCGCCGCGCACTACACGTGCGGTGGCGTCGTGACGGACCTGGCAGGCCGGACCGACCTCGCGGGTCTCTATGCGGTCGGTGAAACGTCATGCACAGGCCTGCACGGTGCGAACCGGCTTGCCAGCAATTCCTTGCTCGAGTGTCTCGTGATCGGGCGCTCCGCCGCGCAAGCCATCGAGGAAGAAGGCTTCAGCGCCGCCGTCCATGCGCCGCTGCCTGACTGGGACGAAAGCCGAGTGTCCGACCCAGACGAAGAAGTGGTGGTCGCGCACAACTGGGATGAGCTGCGCCGCCTGATGTGGAACTACGTCGGTATTGTGCGTACCGACAAGCGACTGGCGCGAGCCAAGCATCGGCTTGCCTTGCTCCGTGACGAGATTCACGAGTATTACGCGAATTTCAAGGTGAGCCGCGATTTGCTTGAACTGCGCAATCTCGTCGACGTGGCGTCGCTGATTGTCGAAGGCGCTCGCTCACGGCGTGAAAGCCGCGGTCTGCACTTCAGCCGCGATTGGCCGGCCACGTTGCCTAAAGCGCTGCCATCGGTGTTGTCGCCGGAACATGTGCGTAACCGCAACGTGTGATTGCTGAAGCTGAAGTGGAAAAGCCATCGCCGGTTTCCCAGCGATGGCTTTTTCATTAATTGCGAACGCTTAGGCGCGCGTAGTTCAGACGATTCGCATCGAGTAATCCGTTGCACGCACATCTTTGGTCAAAGCACCGATCGACACGCGGTCGACGCCCGTTTCCGCGATGGTCCGCACCGTCTCGAAGTTCACCCCGCCAGACACCTCCAGCACCGCCCGCCCTGCCGTGATAAGCACCGCTTCACGCATCGCGTCGAACGAAAAGTTGTCCAGCAGAATGGATTGGGCGCGATGCGCCAACGCCGTTTCCAATTGCGCGAGCGTTTCGACTTCGATCTGGATCGACACGCCCGCATTCAGCGCGAGCGCCGCATCCATTGCGGCCCCGACGCCGCCCGCCGCAGCGATGTGGTTTTCCTTGATCAGAATGCCATCGTACAAAGCAAGCCGCTGATTCGCTCCGCCACCCACGCGCACTGCGTATTTCTGCGCGAGCCGCAAGCCCGGCAAGGTCTTACGCGTGTCAAGGATGCGCGTTTGGGTGTGGGCGATTGCGTCGACATAGCGGCGCGTTGCGCTCGCCACGCCCGACAACAGTTGCAGGAAATTCAACGCATTGCGTTCAGCAGTCAACAGCGCACGGACAGGGCCGCGCAGCTCGCAGACCGGCGTATCCGCTGTCATCCGATCACCCTCGCGATAACGCCACTGCACATCGATACGCGGATCGACCTGGCGCATCACCGCGTTGAACCAGAGCACGCCGCACAGCACGGCGTCTTCGCGCACGATGATGCGTGCATCACGCACGTCGTCTGCGGGGACAAGACGGCCAGTCTGATCGCCTGCGCCAACATCTTCGGCCAGCGCGTCGGCGACGTTGCGCGCCAACGCTGCATCAAATGCCGCGCCGTACTGCGCATGAATCTCCGCTAACAGCGGCGACACCGCCTCGACCTGATTGCGCTCAACAGCCCCTTCAACCGCCCCCATTACGCCGCTCCCACGTTCGAATACAGTTGCGCGTCGCGTGCGAGATCGCCGCTGGCTTGCACGCGCTTCTTATGACGCGCTGCGAAGCCGAGCATCCGATCGATCGGCAGACGCGCCCGCTCGCCGATCGCCCGATCGACGAAGATTTCGTTGTGGCCGCGTTCGAGCACCTCAGCCAGATTGGCGAGACCGTTCATCGCCATCCACGGGCAGTGCGCGCAGCTTTTGCAGGTCGCGCTGTTGCCGGCCGTCGGCGCGGCGATCAACGTCTTGCCCGGCGCTGCGAGTTGCATTTTGTGCAGAATGCCGAGATCGGTCGCCACGATGAAATGCGTCGCGTCGAGTTTTTGCGCGGCCTCAATCAACTGGGTGGTCGAGCCGACCACGTCCGCTTGCGCGACCACGTTAGCCGGCGACTCCGGATGCACCAGCACCTTCGCGCCCGGATATTCGGCGCGCAGCAGATCGAGTTCGATGCCCTTGAATTCATCGTGCACGAGACACGAGCCCTGCCACAGCAGCATGTCCGCGCCGGTCTTGCTCTGGATATAGCTACCGAGATGCCGATCTGGCGCCCAGATGATCTTTTCGCCGCGTGCGTGCAGATCGGCAACGATTTCCAGCCCGATCGACGACGTCACCATCCAGTCCGCACGGGCCTTGACGGCCGCGCTGGTGTTCGCGTACACGACCACCGTGCGATCCGGGTGCGCGTCGCAGAACGCCGAGAATTCATCGACTGGACAGCCGAGGTCGAGCGAACAGGTCGCGTCGAGATCTGGCATCAGAATGCGCTTGTCCGGACTCAGGATTTTTGCGGTCTCACCCATGAAGCGCACGCCCGCCACCACCAACGTCTGCGCCTCATGATCGCGGCCGAAGCGCGCCATTTCCAGCGAGTCGGCCACGCAACCGCCGGTTTCGTCGGCGAGTTCCTGCAGCTCCGCGTCGACGTAGTAGTGCGCGACGAGTACGGCTTTCTCGCGCTTAAGCAATGCGCGGATGCGCTCTTTCAGCGCCACCTTCTGTTCCGCCGACGGCACGTCGGGCACCTTCGCCCACGCCTGCCCGATCCCGCAGGTCGTGCCCTGCGCCTGTGGCCGGTCGTATTCGACGGTCCTGATCGCCTGCTGATCCATGATCTCCTCTGCCTTCGCTCTGCCGCCGCGGACTGTCAATCGCATGTCGTTGACATTGCCGCGGCCCAAAAAGCAAAACCCCGCCAACGCGGGGTTTTGTGACGTAACGAAATTTTAATGGATTTCGCGCTCAGGCATACGATCAAGCATAACGGCGCAGGCGCATC
The DNA here is from genome assembly GCF_046026675.1 of Paraburkholderia sediminicola. Lineage (GTDB taxonomy): Bacteria > Pseudomonadota > Gammaproteobacteria > Burkholderiales > Burkholderiaceae > Paraburkholderia > Paraburkholderia sediminicola_F. Next base: position 3,586,965 of record NZ_JAQQEY010000001.1, read on the forward strand.
GCAAAGTCTTGCAGTGCTTTGATACCGCTCTGTTCCGCACGATGACACCAGTCTTGCAACTGGACCAGAAGTTGATCGCGCGACGCATTCGAGCGCTCCCACATCGCCGCGAGTTCATTGCGCATGTCGATGTAGGTCTTGAGCTTCTGGCTGTTCGCGAAGATCTGCGGCAACTGGCGCTTCTGCGGTTCATCGAGACCCGCTTCTTCCTTGTGGAACCAGCTACGCGCACCGCGCATCACCTGATACTTCTCGCGCGCGCCCACTTCCTTCAGATGCGCCAGTTCCTGGCGATATGCGCGCTTGAGCGCCTTGCCGTAACGCGCCATCACTTCGTAGCGGTTTGCCAGCACGGCTTGCAACGTATCCTGATCGAGGACCAGCTTGCCGGTGGTCAGACGCGGCGTGGGCGCGATCTTCTTCACCTTGGCCAAACGGAACGCCGACATGATGCGGATGTACATCCAGCCGATGTCGAACTCGTACCACTTGTTCGACAGCTTGGCCGACGTCGCATACGTGTGGTGGTTGTTGTGCAGCTCTTCACCGCCAATGATGATGCCCCACGGGAAGATGTTGGTGCTCGCATCCGACGAGTTGAAGTTGCGGTAGCCCCACCAGTGCGCGAGGCCGTTCACCACGCCAGCCGCCCAGAACGGGATCCACACCATCTGCACGGCCCAGATCGTCAGGCCGACGACGCCGAACAGCGCGACGTTCAGCACCATCATCAGGCTCACGCCGAGGATCGGATACTTGGTGTAGACGTTGCGTTCCATCCAGTCATTCGGCGTGCCGTGACTGAATTTGCGCATCGTTTCTTCATTCTTGGCTTCGGAACGGTACAGTTCCGCGCCTTCGAGCAGCACCTTCCAGATGCCGCGCGTTTGCGGGCTGTGCGGATCTTCTTCGGTCTCGCACTTGGCGTGGTGCTTACGGTGAATCGCGGCCCATTGGCCGGTCAGCATGCCGGTAGTCATCCACAGCCAGAAGCGGAAAAAATGACTGACGATCGGATGCAGCTCCAGCGCACGGTGCGCCTGGCAGCGATGCAGATAGACCGTTACGCCAATGATCGTGATGTGCGTCGCGACCAGCGTGTACAGCACAAGTTGCCACCACGAGAAGTGCAGCAAACCGTGAGCAAGGAAATCGAGCAAGGAATTCAACAAGGCAATTTACCTGTGGAACAAGAGACGCCAGACACACGCGAAATGCGCGTGTCAAGAAAGTGAAAGCATACAGCGGGATTGGACGATATTCTACTTGAAGCGTTCCAAGTGTTTGTAACAAATAGGGATTTTTTGTGCGCTATCAACCAGATGGAACGCGCCGGAGGTCTTTTTGGGACCTGCCGGCGGGTTCGAACTGCCCGTCAGTGGGCGCTGTCGGCCTGATTGGCCGCGGAAGCGGTCATTGTTACCGCTTGCGGCATCGCGTCGCTGACATTGCCGACGATTCGCACTTCGCGTTGTGCGAAAGGAATTGCGATGTCGTGTTCGGAGAACAGACGCCAGATGTTGCGATTCACGGCCGAGCGCACGCCTGACGTGCCTGTTGCCGCATCTTCGATCCAGAAACCCAGTTCGAGGTTGATGCCGTCGGGGCCGAAGCCAACCAGATAGGGCGTAGGCGCCGGTTCCTGCAGCACCCGCGCGACGCCCTGTGCGGCCCCGGCGAGCAACGCCATCGCCTGTTCGACGTCGGTGGAGTATGCGACCTGCACGGCCGCCTTGGCGTAACCGCGCGTCAAATAGGACGACTGGTTCTGCACCACGTCCGTAATCAGCTTTTCATTCGGAATCAGCGTTTCGATGCCGTCGAGGCCGCGCACCACCGTATACCGCGTGCGGATCTGCGTGACCATGCCCTGCAAGCCGCTGACGTTGATCGTGTCGCCGATGCGCAGCGAGCGGTCGATCAGGATGATGAAGCCCGAGACGTAGTTGCTGGCGATCTTCTGCAGGCCGAACCCGAGCCCGACACCCAGCGCGCCGCCGAACACGCCAAGCACCGTGATGTCGATGCCGACCAGCGACAGGCTGATCAGCACCGCCGCCAGCACGAACGCAGCACGCCCGACTCGCGCCACCACCACCTTGAGGTTGGCGTCGAGCGTCTTTGAGCGCATCAGGCGGTCTTCGAACGTGGCGCCGAGCCACATCGCGACGATCATCGTCACGCACACCCACAGAAGCCCCGTGGTAAGCGAAAGCAGTGTCATGTGCGCATTCGCGACCCGGAAACGCACGCTGCCCATCCAGGAGATCACGTCGTCCTGGATGCCCATCACGGTGAGCACCATGCCGATCCAGACGATCAGCGAAACGATTTTCTCGACGAGGAACAGCCAGGGATGGTTCGCGCCGTCTTGACTGAAGACCCGCCGCGCGAAGAAAAACACAATGTAAATCAGACCGATACCGAACAGCGGCACCAGCGCCAGATCGAGCAGCGCGGTGTGCATGAACTGGCCGGTGATCGCCTGTGCAAGCCACACGAGCACCGCGCCGATCAGAGGGAAGAACGCGCGGTTCAGGCTTTCCGCGCCGAAACGCAGGGTCTGGTAGCGCGTCTGGCGCCGCAGATCGAGTGTGCGGCGCAACAGGCGCGCGAGCAGCCAGGCAACGGCGAGCGTCACGAGCAGGACGCCGACCTGCCACAGCATCACCGGCTGGCCGAAGTCGCGCGCGAGGTCGCCGAACATATGAGGAAAAATGCGGTTTTGCATGATGTCGCCGAAATCGCCGGCGCAGCGGGGTTCAGAAAAGGAACCCCGCTGCGCCGGCAGATAGCCTGTTGCGTTTAGCTCTGGCGTTCCAGCACGGCTGCGAAGAAGCCGTCGGTGGCATGGCGGTGCGGCCACAGCGACAGGTAATCGCCCATTTCCAGCTCGATGCGCTGCTCAGCGAGCACGTCGCGCGCCGGCACCAAAGCGAAGTCCGGATGGTCGGCGAGGAACTGCTGCACGACGGCTTCGTTTTCCGCTTCCAGAATCGAACAGGTTGCGTAGACGAGACGGCCGCCCTTCTTCACCAGACGCGAGGCGCTGGCGAGAATCGACGCCTGCTTCGGTGCCAGTTCGGCGACCGATTCCGGCGACTGGCGCCACTTCAGGTCCGGATTCCGGCGCAGCGTACCCAAGCCACTGCACGGCGCGTCGACCAGCACGCGGTCGATCTTGCCGGCCAGACGCTTGATCTTCGCATCGTGTTCGCTGTCGATCAGCACCGGATTCACGTTCGACAGCCCGCTGCGCGCGAGGCGCGGCTTGAGCTTGGCCAAACGCCGCTCGGAGACGTCGAAGGCGTACAGACGCCCGGTGGAACGCATCGCCGCGCCCAGTGCCAGCGTCTTGCCGCCGGCGCCCGCGCAGAAGTCCACGATCATTTCGCCGCGCTTGGGGGCGACCAGCGAACACAGCAACTGGCTGCCCTCGTCCTGGACTTCGACCCAGCCGTGCTGGAACGCGTCCAGCTTGGTGAGCGGCGGCTTGCCGACCACCCGCACGCCGAACGGCGCGAAAGGCGTTGCACCGCCTTCGATGCCGGCCTTCGACAGTGCGTTCAGCACGTCGTCGCGGCTTGCCTTGATCGGATTCGAGCGCAGGTCCAACGGTGCCGGGTAGTTCAGCGCTGCGGCCAGTTGCGCCAGTTCCGCGGGCTCGAAACGCTTGGAGAGCGCCTGATAGATCCAGTCGGGCAGATTCAGGCGAATTCGCAGAGGCAGGCTTTCAGGATCGATCTTCGCGACGTGTTCGAGCCAGTGCGATTCGGTCTCCGACACAAACGGCTTGAGCGCGGTGCGCCCAGCCGTCTGCATCAGACCCAGCAAGGCCATGCGGCGCGCCGGGCTGCCCGCGCCGCCTTCGGCCAGATGGGCAAATTCCATCCGGCGGCGCAGCACTGCGAAGACCGCCTCGGCGATCACGCCGCGCTCGCCGTGCCCGAGCTTCGGATGCGCCCGGAAAAAGCGGCTCGTCGTTGCGTCGGCCGGGCCGTTCAGCTTCAGGACTTCAGCCAGCAAAGTCTCGGTCTGTCCAATCAAAAAACCATGTAATCTCATGCGCCCTCTCCGGCGGTGTGACCGGCAAAGAGCCATTGCGGCTCCGGCGGCGTAAGCGTGACACGCAAGCCGTCGAGAGCAAGACGCCCGTCGACGAACCAGCGCACCGCGCGTGGATAGATAATGTGTTCGGTTGCCAGCACGCGTTCGGCGAGCATGGCGGGGGTGTCACCAGCCTCAACGGGGACGGCCGCCTGCGCGACGATCGGCCCGTGATCCAGCTGCGACGTGACAAAATGCACCGACGCGCCGTGCAGCCGCACGCCGGCGTCAAGTGCCTGTTGATGGGTTTTCAGGCCCGGAAAGCTCGGCAGCAGCGACGGATGCACGTTCAGCATGCGTCCGGCGTAATGGTCGACGAAACCGGCCGTGAGCACCCGCATGAAGCCGGCGAGCACGACGAGATCAGGCGCAAAGCTGTCGATTTTTTGCGCCAGCGCGGCGTCGAAGCTGTCGCGATCGGGAAACTGGCGGTGGTCGACCACCGCCGTGGCAATGCCGTGCGACGCAGCGAACGCAAGGCCCGCGGCGTCAGGACGGTTGGCAATCACAGCGGCGACTTGCGCCGCCCAGCCTTCGTCCGCGCAGGCGCGAATGATAGCTTCCATGTTGCTTCCCCGTCCGGAAATCAGGATGACGAGTTTTTTCATCCGCGGATTTTATCATTCGGGGGACACTGAAACGGCGACGCGCCGCCGTCTCGTGCGCTGAGCGTTTATAATCGTTTGCTTTGCGGCATATCGGCCGCCCTACCTCAAACCCGCTATCGTGAGAGTCTTCCGCGGTCTTCCCAATGCCGAAAGCCGTGCGCCCTGCGCACTGACCATCGGCAACTTCGACGGTGTCCACCGCGGCCATCAGGCTTTGCTCGCCCACGTCCGGGCCGCCGCCGATGCTCGTGGCCTGCCCGTCTGCGTGATGACCTTCGAGCCGCACCCGCGCGAATTCTTCAACCCCGCTGGCGCGCCGCCGCGAATCGCCATGCTGCGCGACAAGCTCGAGGCGCTGCGCACCAACGGTGTCGACCGGGTCGTGGTCGAGCATTTCAACCACACCTTCGCGAGCCAGTCGCCGGATGCGTTTGTCGAACGGATCATCGTCAATGGGCTGCATGCTCGCTGGGTGATGATCGGCGACGACTTCCGCTATGGCGCCAGGCGCGCGGGCGATTTCACCTCGCTCAAGGCCGCGGGTCAACAGCACGGTTTCGAAGTCGAGCAGATGGCAACCGTGGCGGATCCATCCGGCGCGCGCATTTCCAGCTCGGGCGTACGCGCGGCGCTGGTGGCAGGCGATCTCGACTCCGCGCGTGCCGCGCTGGGCCGCGATTACCTGATCAGCGGCCACGTTGTGCATGGCATGAAGCTCGGCCGCGACCTCGGCTTCCCCACGCTCAATCTGCCGATCGCGCACAAGCGCCCGGCGCTCGCCGGTATTTTCGTGGTGCGCGTGCATGGCGTGGCGGACGAACCGTTGCCGGGCGTCGCCAGCCTCGGCCTGCGCCCCACCGTCGACGATTCCGGCCGCGTGCTGCTCGAAGTGCATCTGCTCGACTGGCACGGCGACGCGTATGGCAAACTCGTGCGCGTCGAATTCCTCAAAAAGCTGCGCGACGAGGAAAAATATGTCGACCTCGAAACGCTGACCGCCGCCATCGCGCGCGACGTCGCCAATGCGCGCGCGTGGTTCGCGGCCGTCGGCGCCGGCACGCCGGGTAGCCGCTCCACTGGTTTCGCCACCTCGGCCACCGACCGAATTAGATAGCCGCCGCGGTACATGCGAGCGCGCTGAAGCGCTGCATGTACCCACTGCTGCGCGCATCGAAGGGCGTCCGTGGATCACGCGACATGCCTGCCGGGCGCGCTCAACGCCCTGCGCATCTTGCGCATACCGCAGCCTCGCTGCGCTTAGAAAGAATTCACCGCGACCTCATCATGAGCAACAAGAAAGCCGATTCGAAACCGCAGTCACGCTACCCGGTCAACCTGCTCGACACGCCGTTCCCGATGCGTGGCGACCTGCCCAAGCGCGAGCCGCAATGGGTCAAGGAATGGCAGGAACGCAAGGTCTACGAGACGATCCGCGCGGCCAGCAAGGGCCGTAAGAAGTTCATTCTGCACGACGGCCCGCCGTATGCGAACGGCGACATCCACCTCGGCCACGCGGTCAACAAGATCCTCAAGGACATGATCGTCAAGGCGCGCAATCTGGCGGGCTTCGACGCGGTCTACGTGCCGGGTTGGGATTGCCACGGCATGCCGATCGAAATCCAGATCGAAAAACAGTTCGGCAAGTCGCTGCCGGCCGCCGAAGTGATGCAGAAGGCGCGCGCTTACGCGACCGAACAGATCGAGAAGCAGAAGGTCGGCTTCCGCCGTCTGGGCGTGCTCGGCGACTGGGACAACCCGTACAAGACAATGAACTTCACGAACGAAGCCGGCGAAATCCGCGCGCTCGCGAAGATCATGGAAAAGGGTTATGTGTTCCGCGGCCTGAAGCCGGTCAACTGGTGTTTCGACTGCGGCTCGGCGCTGGCCGAAGCGGAAGTCGAGTACAAGGACAAGACCGATCCGACCATCGACGTGCTGTTCAGCTTCGCCGAGCCGGAAAAGACCGCGCAGGCGTTCGGCCTGAATGCGCTGCCGCGCAATGAAGGCGGCATCGTGATCTGGACCACCACGCCGTGGACCATCCCCGCCAACCAGGCGCTGAACCTGCATCCGGAAATCGTCTACGCGCTGGTCGATACACCGCGCGGCTTGCTGATCCTGGCCGAAGAGCGCGTTGAAGCGTGCCTGAAACTGTACGACCTGGCAGGCACGGTCATCGCGACCACGCCGGGCGCGAAGCTCGTCAACCTGCGCTTCAATCATCCGCTCGCCTCCGCGCATCCGGCCTACAAGCGCACGGCGCCGGTTTATCTCGGCGACTACGTAACGACCGAAACGGGTACGGGTGTGGTCCACTCGTCGCCGGCATACGGCGTGGAGGACTTCGTGTCCTGCAAGGCGCACGGCATGGCCGATTCGGACATCATCAACCCGGTGATGGGCGACGGCCGTTATATCGAATCGCTCGCGCTGTTCGGCGGCCTGTCGATCTGGGCGGCCAATCCGCAGATCGTCGAAGCCCTGCAGGCAGCCGGTTCGCTGCTGCGCACCGAAAAGTACACGCACAGCTACATGCACTGCTGGCGCCACAAGACTCCGATCATCTACCGCGCGACCTCGCAATGGTTCGCCGGCATGGACGTGAAGCCGAACGACACCGACAAGACGCTGCGCGAAACCGCGCTCGAAGGTATCGAGAACACGGCATTTTATCCGTCGTGGGGCAAGCAGCGTCTGTTCAGCATGATCGCGAATCGCCCGGACTGGACGCTGTCGCGTCAACGTCAATGGGGCGTGCCGATGGCGTTTTTCGTGCACAAGGAAACCGGCGAACTGCACCCGCGCACGCTAGAACTGCTCGAAGAAGTCGCGCAACGCGTCGAGAAGGCCGGCATCGAAGCGTGGCAAACGCTCGACCCGCGCGAACTGCTCGGCGATGACGCCAACATGTACGAGAAGAACCGCGACACGCTCGACGTCTGGTTCGATTCGGGCACGACGCATTGGCACGTGCTGCGCGGCTCGCATAAAGACGAACTGCAGTTCCCGGCCGACTTGTATCTGGAAGGCTCGGACCAGCACCGCGGCTGGTTCCACTCGTCGCTGCTGACGGCTTCGATGCTCGACGGCCGCCCGCCCTACAACGCGCTGCTCACGCACGGCTTCACCGTCGACGGCGAAGGCCGCAAGATGAGCAAGTCGCTCGGCAACGGTATCGACCCGCATGAAGTGGCGAACCGCCTCGGCGCGGAAATCATCCGTTTGTGGATCGCATCGACCGATTACTCGGGCGAACTGGCGATCTCCGAGGAAATCCTGAAGCGCGTGACGGAAGGCTATCGCCGCATCCGCAACACGCTGCGCTTCCTGCTCGCGAACCTGTCGGACTTCGACTTCGCGCAACACGCGCGTCCAGTCGAAGACTGGCTCGAGATCGATCGTTACGCGGTGGCGCTGTCGGCGAATCTGCAAAACGACATCCTCTCGCACTACGACAAGTACGAGTTCCACCCAGTGGTCGCGAAACTGCAGACGTTCTGCTCGGAAGACCTGGGCGGCTTCTATCTGGACGTGCTGAAAGACCGTCTGTACACCACGGCCGTTGACTCCGTCGCACGCCGTTCGGCCCAGACCGCGTTGTATCACATCGCACTCGGCCTGCTGCGGTTGATCGCACCGTTCCTGTCGTTCACGGCCGAAGAAGCGTGGAAGATCTTCTCGCCGAACAGCGAAACGATCTTCACCGAGACCTATCACGCGTTCCCGGCGGTGCCGGAAGCGGGTGATCTGCTCGACAAATGGACACTGCTGCGCGCCGCGCGTAGCGATGTGACCAAGGCACTGGAAGAAGCACGCGTTGCGAACCTGATCGGTTCGTCGCTGCAGGCGGAAGTCGAAATCCGCGCGAGCGGCGCGCGTTACGATGCGCTCACGAGCCTCGGCGACGACCTGAAGTTCGTGCTGATCACGTCGGCGGCGAACGTCGTGAAGGTCGACAGCGAAGCGGAAGAAGGCGTCGAAGTGATCGCCTCGAAGTACTTGAAGTGCGAACGCTGCTGGCACTACCGTGCGGATGTCGGCGCCAACGCGGAGCACCCCACCCTGTGCGGCCGTTGCTTCAGCAATCTGTTCGGCAACGGTGAAGCGAGGAGCGCGGCATAATGGCGAAAACCATGTCGAAATCGTCAGCCGCCGGTGGTTCGCTGGCGCCGTGGCTCGGTGTCGCGCTGATCGTGATCCTGTTCGATCAGCTCACCAAGATCGCGGTCCAGAAGGTGTTTGCCTACGGTGTTCCGCATGAGGTCGCGCCGTTTTTCAACCTGATCCTCGTGTACAACCGTGGCGCCGCCTTCAGCTTCCTCGCGATGGCGGGCGGCTGGCAGCGCTGGGCCTTCACCGCGCTCGGTGTGGTCGCGGCACTGGTGATCTGTTATCTGCTCAAGCGCCACGGCGGGCAGAAGATGTTCTGCACGGCGCTCGCGCTGATTCTGGGCGGCGCGCTCGGCAATGTGATCGACCGGTTGGCGTACGGCCACGTGATCGACTTTCTCGATTTCCACGTACGTACGTGGCACTGGCCGGCGTTCAATCTCGCTGACAGCGCGATCACGATCGGCGCGATCCTGCTCGTGCTCGACGAGTTGCGGCGCGTGCGCGGCTCGCGGTAACGCGGGTCACCTGCCCGCTTTGGCCTGATATCAGGGCCAAGGCTGGGTTGTGCTCAGTGACTATGCTCCGGGGCCACGCTTAGAGACCATGTTTAAAGGCCATGCCCGGCTGTCACGGACACGGCCGAGCGGCATGTCCGGTTTGAAGGCAGGTGGCGGTGGACAGTGCCACCACCGGCCACCACGCTTTGTCGGAGGCTTTCGTTGGCAACCGCAGAACTCGCAGGAAAACACCTCGTCCTCGGCATGACGGGCGGCATTGCCTGCTACAAGATCGCCGAACTCACGCGTCTGTTGACCAAGGCCGGCGCGACCGTGCAGGTCGTCATGACCGAAGCGGCCACGCAGTTCATCACCCCCGTTACGATGCAGGCGCTGTCCGGCCGACCGGTCTACACGAGCCAGTGGGACGGGCGCGTGCCGAACAACATGGCGCACATCGATCTCTCGCGTGAAGCCGACGCGATCGTCATTGCGCCCGCATCTACCGATTTCCTCGCCAAACTCGCACACGGCATGGCCGACGATCTGCTGTCGACGCTGTGTGTCGCACGCGATTGCCCACTGCTCGTCGTGCCGGCGATGAACCGGCAGATGTGGCAGAACCCGGCCACCCAACGCAACGTCACGCAGCTGCGCGCGGACGGCATCGAAGTGCTCGGCCCCGATTCGGGTCCGCAAGCGTGCGGCGAAGTCGGTGACGGGCGCATGCTCGAAGCGGCCGCCACGTATGAGGCAATCGCATCATTCTTCTCACCGAAGATCCTGTCCGGCCGTCGCGTGTTGCTGACCGCCGGCCCGACCTTCGAGCCGCTCGATCCGGTGCGCGGCATCACCAATCGTTCGAGTGGCAAGATGGGCTTTGCGCTGGCGCGCGCCGCGCAACAAGCCGGCGCCGAGGTGCATCTGGTTGCCGGTCCGGTGGCGCTGGAAACGCCGTGGGGCGTGTTCCGCCAAGACGTGCAAACTGCGCAGCAAATGCACGACGCGGTGATGCGCTCGGTCGCCGACGCCGACATCTTCATCGGCGTGGCCGCGGTGGCCGACTGGCGCGTCGATCATGCCAGCGAACACAAGATCAAGAAGACCGCCGAGCGCGCGCTGCCCACCTTCACGTTCGTCGAGAATCCGGACATCCTGGCAGCGGTCGCCAGGCTGCCGCATCCTCCGTTCGCCGTCGGCTTTGCAGCGGAAAGCGGCGACCTCGAAGTGCATGGTGAAGAAAAACGCGCGCGCAAGAAGGTGCCGCTTCTAATCGGCAATCTCGGCCCGCTCACGTTCGGACTCGACGACAACGAGGTCATCCTGTTCGAAGCAGGTGGTGCAACCAAACTGCCGCGCGCCGACAAGCAGACGCTCGCGCGCGCCTTGATCGTCGAAATTGCGAAGCGTCTGCCCGACACAAGTCTGATCCGCTAAAGCTGCTCGCGGCGGTGGCAAGCTGCGTTCGCCGCGAGCGCCTCCAGCGCACCGAATTATCTGTATCTGGAGCAGTACTGACATGACGCTACTTTCCGTGCTCGATCAAACGCCCGTGATCGACGGGCACTCTGTGGCGGACGCAATTGCCGCCACCGTCGAACTCGCGCAGCTGGCTGACGACCTCGGCTACACGCGTTACTGGTGTGCCGAGCATCACGGCTTGCGCGGCGTGTCGAACCCCTGCCCCGAGGTCATGCTGGCGCGCCTTGGCAGCGTCACCAAACGCATTCGCCTGGGCTCTGGCGGCGTGATGCTGCCGTACTACAGCCCGTTCAAGGTCGCCGAGCAATTCATGATGCTCGAAGCGCTATTCCCGAATCGGATCGACCTCGGCGTAGGCCGCGCACCGGGCGGCGACATGCAAACAGCGCAGGCGGTCGCAGCCGGCGCCTACAACCGCGGCGACATTTTCCCGCAGCAGGTTGCCGACCTGGTCGGCCTGATGCACGGTACGTTGCCGGACGATCACATTGCGCACGGCGTGCTGCTGCAGCCGCAGATCGCTACACGCCCGCAACTATGGATGCTCGGCTCGAGTGAATTCGGCGGCCTGCTGGCGGCGCAGCTTGGTATCCGCTTCGCGTTCGCGCATTTCATCAACGCGCATTTTGGGCACCAGGTGGCGCTTGCCTATCGCGAGCGCTTCAAAGCCAGCCTGGAAACGCAACAGCCCTATCTCGCCGCCGCAGTCTTCGTGATTTGCGCGGACACGGAACAGGAAGCGGCCGATCTGGAAAAGGCCGTCGACCTGCGCCGCGTGCAAATGGCCTACGGTCTGAACGAGCCGATCCCGACGATCGAACAAGGCGTCGCGCAGGAGTATGGCGAACGCGAGCGGCTGGTGATCGATCGCGAGAAGCCGCGCAGCATCATCGGCACGCCGGAAACCGTCGCTGAACGGCTGCATGCCTTGCAGGAGCGGTTCCAGGCCGACGAATTGATCGTGCTCACCGTAGCGGGCAGCTATCGCGCCCGGCTGCGCTCCTATGAACTTCTCGCCGACGCGTTCCAACTCGGACGCCCGGCCTCCACTCCTTAAACCTTCGAACCTGCATGAAACTCGACCTGAAGATTCTCGATGCGCGCATGCGCGAACAACTCCCGGCCTACGCAACCACCGGCAGCGCGGGGCTCGACCTGCGCGCCTGTCTCGACGAACCGTTAACCCTCAAACCCGGCGAAACCGCACTGGTGCCGACAGGTCTCGCGATTCACGTCGGCGATCCGGGTTATGCCGCGTTGATCCTGCCGCGTTCGGGTCTGGGTCATAAGCACGGCATCGTGCTTGGCAACCTGGTCGGCCTAATCGATTCAGATTATCAAGGGCAACTGATGATATCGACGTGGAATCGCGGCACGACCACGTTCGTGCTGAATCCGATGGAACGCCTCGCGCAACTCGTGATCGTGCCGGTCGTGCAAGCTGAGTTCAATATCGTCGACGATTTCGAAACCAGCGAGCGTGGCGCGGGTGGGTTCGGCAGCACCGGCAAGCACTAGAACTAACGATAGGCGTTGAAGCTCCGCTTGCTGCCAACAAGCGTTTCGCACAACGCAAAAAGCAGAACGGCGCGGGGTTCAACCCGCGCCGTTCTGCTTTCAGATGAAACCGAAACGTTTACTCGACCGACTTATTCAACCTCAACCGCTTCCGGATTCGGATTACGCGGCGCCGGATGCTCGTCGAAGGTCAACTGCACCTTGTCTTCCGCATCCACGTCGACCGTCACGCGCCCGCCGTTCATCAGCTTGCCAAATAGCAACTCGTCGGCCAGCGCACGACGGATCGTGTCCTGGATCAGACGTTGCATCGGCCGCGCACCCATCAAGGGATCGAAACCGTGTTTCGCGAGGTGAGCACGCAGCGCGTCGGTGAAGAGCGCGTCGACCTTCTTCTCGTGCAACTGATCTTCCAGTTGCATCAGGAACTTGTCGACCACGCGCATGATGATTTCTTCGTCGAGCGAGCGGAAGCTGATCGTTGCGTCCAGACGGTTACGGAACTCCGGCGTGAACATGCGCTTGATGTCGACCATCTCGTCGCCGGTTTCCCGACGGTTCGTGAAGCCGATCACCGCCTTGCCCATTGCCTCGGCGCCCGCGTTCGTCGTCATGATGATGATGACGTTGCGGAAATCCGCCTTGCGGCCGTTGTTGTCCGTCAACGTGCCGTGGTCCATCACCTGCAGCAGCACGTTATAAATGTCCGGATGCGCCTTCTCGATTTCGTCGAGCAGCAGCACGCAATGCGGCTTCTTCGTGACGGCTTCGGTCAACAAACCGCCCTGGTCGAAACCCACGTAGCCCGGCGGCGCGCCGATCAAGCGGCTGACCGCATGACGCTCCATGTATTCCGACATGTCGAAGCGGATCAGCTCGATCCCCAGCGTGAACGCCAGTTGCTTCGCCACTTCCGTCTTGCCGACGCCCGTGGGGCCGGAGAACAGGAACGCGCCGATCGGCTTGTCCAGCTTGCCGAGGCCTGCACGCGCCATCTTGATCGCGGCCGACAGCGCGTCGATGGCCGGGTCTTGCCCGAACACCACGCTCTTCAGATCGCGATCCAGCGTTTGCAGCTTGCTGCGATCGTCTTGCGACACGCTTTGCGGCGGGACACGAGCAATCTTCGAGATGATTTCTTCGATCTCGTTCTTGCCAATGGTTTTCTTCTGCTTCGACTTCGGCAGGATGCGTTGCGCCGCACCCGCTTCGTCGATCACGTCGATCGCCTTGTCCGGCAGATGACGATCCGTGATGAAGCGTGCCGACAACTCAGCCGCCGCCGACAGCGCACCCGACGAATACTTCACGCCGTGGTGCTCTTCGAAACGCGACTTCAGGCCACGCAGGATCGCCACCGTCTGTTCGACGGTCGGCTCGGTCACGTCGACCTTCTGGAAACGGCGTGACAAAGCCGCGTCTTTTTCGAAGATGCCGCGATATTCCGTGAACGTGGTCGCGCCGATGCACTTCAAAGTGCCCGACGACAAAGCCGGCTTCAGCAGATTCGATGCGTCCAGCGTGCCGCCCGACGCAGCGCCCGCGCCGATCAGCGTATGAATTTCGTCGATGAACAGGATTGCGTGCGGACGTTCCTTCAATTCCTTGAGGACCGTCTTCAGGCGTTGTTCGAAGTCGCCGCGATACTTGGTGCCGGCGAGCAGCGCGCCCATGTCGAGCGAATACACCTGCGCATCGGCCAGAATATCCGGCACTTCGCCGCGCGTAATGCGCCAGGCGAGCCCTTCGGCGATCGCGGTCTTGCCGACGCCGGCCTCACCGACCAGCAGCGGATTATTCTTGCGGCGACGGCATAGCACCTGGACCACGCGCTCGACTTCCGACTCGCGCCCGATCAGCGGGTCGATGCGGCCGTCTTTCGCCATCTGGTTCAGGTTCTGCGTGAACTGGGCGAGCGGCGTTTCCTTCTGCGCAGCGGCTTCGTCGGACTCGGCATTCGCGTCGCTCGCTTTCGCGGCGTCCGTGCTGCTGGTCTTGGCAATGCCATGCGAGATGAAATTCACCACATCCAGACGCGTCACGCCCTGCTGCTGCAGGTAGTACACCGCATGCGAATCCTTCTCGCCGAAGATCGCCACCAGCACATTCGCGCCGGTCACTTCCTTCTTGCCATTCGAGGTGGATTGCACATGCATGATCGCGCGCTGGATCACACGCTGGAAACCCAGCGTGGGCTGCGTGTCGACGTCGTCCGTGCCAGGCACGGTCGGCGTGTTGTCATGAATGAAGTTGCGCAGGTTCTGGCGCAGATCCTCGATATTGGCCGCGCATGCACGCAACACCTCCGCCGCTGTTGGATTGTCCAACAGTGCCAGCAAAAGATGTTCGACCGTTATGAATTCGTGCCGCGCCTGGCGTGCTTCCATGAACGCCATGTGCAGGCTGACTTCCAGTTCCTGGGCAATCATGCTTCCTCCATCACACACTGCAGCGGATGCCCGGCCTGCCGTGCGTGGGTAACGACTTGCTCGACTTTGGTCGACGCGATGTCCCGCGTATAGACCCCACAAACTCCCCTGCCCTCGCGATGCACCTTCAACATCACCTGCGTTGCGGTTTCACGATCTTTATTGAAATATTCCTGCACGATCATCACGACAAATTCCATTGGCGTGAAGTCGTCATTCAGCAGCACTACCTTGTACATGGAAGGCGGCTTCAGCTTCTTTTCCTGCCGCTCCAGTACGGTGCCGTCCTGCTTGTCCGGGATAATCGCCATACACCCATTCTAAACAACTAGGACAGGCCCGCAATCCTGTCAAAACCCGGCCAACCGGCCGGTGAGCCCGTTCGCTCCCGCCTGATGGGTAAATACCCCAAGCGGTGCGTCATTCGACGAGCCGATTGCGGAGCCGGCCCCTATCCTGTGATGCGTCGCGGCCGTGCTGCGCCGCAGTCGGATCGAGTATCGCACAACCTGCCCGTGCTGGCTGGCGGCCTGCCCCCGGCCAGCGGACAGTGTGCGACCCGCAGAACAGCATGTGAGTCGATTATGCGACTTTTCAAGACAGCCCGCTTGGGCAACCGCACATAAGAAAACAAAAGCGGGAAAAACCCTGGAAAACGCCTGTTTGCAACGCGACAACGGCGTCTCAAAATTTTCTTGACACTCGAATAAAGAGCCTCAACAATCAAGCTGGCACTTTTTTCACTGAGCCATAAATCGAAAAAATGCCGATGGTGAGCTTGTGAGGAGGGAGCGGCTGCATCGCGCGGTCGTCGAGCTTTTCGAGGGCTCGTGGTAGTGACATGAGTTACAGGGGAAGTTGGAATGGCAACTGGTACGGTCAAATGGTTCAATGACGCAAAAGGTTTCGGATTCATCACGCCTGACGAAGGTGGTGAGGATCTGTTTGCACACTTCTCGGCCATCCAGATGAATGGGTTCAAGACCCTCAAGGAAGGTCAAAAAGTAACCTTCGAGGTCGTGCAAGGCCCGAAAGGCAAACAGGCATCGAACATTCAGGCACCAGCCTGATACTGTTCGTTACCCGTCCTTTGAAACCCGGCTTTATGCCGGGTTTCTTTTTTTGGGTGGCACATTCTGATTTACGGCAAATCGCGACCATCGCTTGAGGTGTCGTTTGAAGCGTCGTTTGAGACCTCGATAACGCGAATACCCAAATATCGGACATTCGTCTCCTTTCCGAACACTTTCGATGCTCACCCGCTGCCGCTGGCCGTAAAAAAACCCCGGCCGCCTCACGGCACCGGGGTTTTGACTCAGGCTGGAAAAACCAGCGCGAATCGCTTACATGTTCGATCATTCTATGTAAATTCTCCGCAAACCCCTTCTGCTATTGACGAAGAAAATTACATACATCCAATTCCCCTCAATCTACCCCTCATTAACTCCCGACTGCCATAGGGAATGCGTCGTCTTCGTACGTCGGCCCAGATGCGACGGCCACGTCGAACGCGGTAAGCGAGGTATCCTGTTCTGCAACCGATTTTGAACCCACCCAGCACAAGTACCAGTAGAAACCACCACACACAAATATTCAGCAACATGGCGTCGAATCCGTACAAATCTGCCAACGACATCAACACCGCAGCACATCATGTGACAGTTAATGCTTTACCCTCGCCCCCCGACTGGAAAACATGGCGTGAGAAAGGCGGCGGCCGCCTATGGGTTGCTGTGCTGCTCTCCATGAACGTGAATCCGACTGTCCAAAACCGGCACGTGCTACGCGCGAACGATGCCGAGCGGTACAAGGAATACAGACGCCGCTGCGAAGTAGCTATCGCTCGATATAGCGTGCACGAACATCTGCCAGCAATTGAACATCTGCGAGCTGGAAAGAACCCGGGCGATCGCTTCGTGATGTTCGACAAATTTCTAGCGTTCGCGAAAGACATCGGCTGGAATGACCTAAGCATGTTCGAGGCGGGACTGTCGTCGACCGAAGTGGCTTTGGCGACTACAGCATCATCCACACACTCTCTCGAAGACGCGCCCAAAGGGGAGCGGTACGACCTGGTACGCATGGGTGCGCTGCTCACGCTCCTTGAGAAAGCCTTACAAGGAGACAGCGATATCGACCGAGCTTTATTGATTTCCGGAGGCAAGCTCAACAAGTCACAGATAGCCAAGGAGGTGAACAAGATCGTTGCATCCACGGCTAAGCGACACGGCAAGCCGAGCATTTCGGGGTTCGGCGCGGAAGCGAACCGCAAACGCTTCAGAGCGGCAGCCGCAGCACTGGACGACTTCTTCAGGATCGACTGACGGACCATCTTTTTTGAATACTTTGGGAATTTCCCTTCCCTCTGGTTGGGAAGTTGCACCGATTTCGCGGTAAGTTCGCGACGTCTGGGAAGATGCACCAAAGTCGCACTGCTCCCGTTGTTCAATCCGTTCAGGTTAGCCGAATCGGGTCTGACGAGACCTATCCGAATCAATCTGAACGGAGTTGGAAAATGAGTGAAGCATTAGTTGAGGCGCTGATTCGCAAGCGTCAGGTCCTCGAAATGACGGGCTGGTCGAACAGCACGTTGTACCAGCGCATTGCAGATGGCGAATTCAAGAAAGGCGTAAGCATCGGGCCACGCATGGTCGCGTGGCCACTGAGCGAAGTGCAGGCCTATATTGCTCGACGCATCGCAGAACGCGACGCTAAAGGAGCCGTAGCTGAGGCGTTCACCGAGAACAACCGTATCGGCGGTGTCACCATCTCGGAGGGTGCGTAATGCCGTTCAAGAAGCGCCCCACGCCAGCCACAGCGGAAAAACAGTTGCCTCAAGAAGCAACGGGCACCTGCACTTCGGGTACCGAGAATACTCACGTAACAGCGATCGATGCGCTCCGCAAATTCCTCAAACCGACGTTGACCGGGCTAACGGTTATGGTGGTCCCCGACAAGCATCTGGTCCGCGACGCTCGCGATGCAATCGAAGCGCAGTACTTGAATTTCGGCGTGGTTGCCGATATCCCAGCTCCGGCCGCGGAGTTCATGTGGTCCTTGCACTCCGGCATGCCGCAGGCAATGGATGAACTTGAGGCACGTGCGGAACTGGAGAAGCGAATCGAAACCGCGATCGAACGTACCTTCCATATTTCCGGCTCGCGCCCGAATTTCAAGTTCTGCAACGATGAGGGACTGGAAACGCTGCTCCCCATCATTAAAGATGCCGAAAACGGCTGGGTGACGCTCGCGCAGTCCTGCGATTCGTTGTCTCCGGAACATCTAATCGCCGGGATGTGCGAGATTCGAGCCACTGCGCAGAAAGCGGAAGCTTACGTGTTGCTGGTCATCGTGTGCCCGAGCAAGGAACAAGTGCCAAGCATCCGGGACTTCTGCGACGAATACCTCGAAGTGGCAGCTTGCGAACCAGACCCCGGCGCACATCTAGCCTTCTCCATCGAAGCGTTGCGACTCGCCGACATGCACGGACTCGGCTACGGCAAGGTAATCTGTAACGTCACATTGACTGACGATGGTTACGTGCGGACGTTCGAACCGTTCGTTGCAAAGTCGCTGCGCGATCGCTTCATTTGGAAGCTCCGCGCCGCCGGTAAATCGCTCGCCGAAATCGGCGAATTGGTCGACCGACACAAGTCGAGCGTAAAGCGGTGCCTCGACGGAATGCGCCCAGTTCGTCGTCAGGCAATGTCGGACGAGTCGATTGCGCAGCACGCTGAGGCACTCGAAATCGATGACGCTGGCAAAGGCTCGCCGGATCATCCCGACGAGTCCGAAGCGCTCGCGTAGTCGTTGCGCGCGCCGGTTGCAACTCACGCAACCGGCGCTACGCCGATCGATGCCATAAGCGGCAACGGAAGTACAGTCGGTGTTGTGCTTCTCGAAGCATCGTCCCGTGCTGAGGATTCAGTCACCATTCACACTCCCAGTAGAACACCGCGCTAATGTTGCCTTGCGATGGACAGACACATCCGCTCATCCGGCCGCGAAGAGTCTAATAAGAGTGTATCCCCTGTATGTACTAGATATTCATAGTAGTAGCAGTCCGGACGCTCAATACAGCGCAGTTCGCAAATCCGTGCACTTGCCCTCTCGCGCCAAAAATGTAAATGAACGTGTATCGCTGACACGCGTGCAGGCGCATTCACACGCAGCCGCACTCACGAATCGAATAGCCATCCAGTAGGCGTTGCTTTGTTCGATGCGCCTGATCGCATGATGCTGATGCAACCGACGTTCGCACAAGAACGCCCGCTCAACAAATTCTCGAAGGCCCCATCATGAAGTTATGCATTAAAACTCCCACTCCGAAAAGACCCGTCGTTGACGGTCTTGTATTCCTGTTGCCATGGGGTTGCGAGCCGCTTGCCAATCAGCAAGCATTGTTCGAACGTGCTCGTCGCCGCATTCAAAAAGAGATTGACGATGGCTTCTGCACGCCCGCGTTCGTCAAGTTCAAACGGTATCGTTTCAGCTTCAACATTCCTCTGCCCGGCAAATCGAAGGCGCTGGTGCAGATTGGCGCTCTTGATCTCAAGCGCCAGAAGGGCGGCATCTCAGTAACGATGAACCCGGCAAAGTTCGCGGTCGGTGATGTCGAGCATTTTCACGAAATTATGACGCGCATTGTCGGGGCGTCGTATCGTAGCCTGACGCGCCGTGCGTTACTGAATCACATCGACTTCGCGGTTGATATCGTGCATGCTGATCTGAGCCGTATGCTGATCTCCTACAGTAACGCGCAGCAGTTCACCGTGTTCGGCAAAACGGTGAACTCGGCAGGGATCATTGAAACCTACAATTTCGGCAGCGAAAAGTCGGACTACATGACCTCGGTCTACGACAAGAGCGCGGAACGTCGGCACCGCGCGATCCTCAACATTGCAAAGCACGGCCGCCGCAACGAGCCGCTAACGGCGAACTTCATCAAACAGCTAGAGCAACTGCATGGCGCACCGCCTGTCGTACGCGTTGAAGTGCGTGGCAAGAAGTTGCGCGGTCTGCTGCTGCACAAACTCGGTGAACTCGAAAACCGGTTTGCTCGCTTCACGTTTGCCGACCTGAATGGCCAAGGTTCGACGCTGCCAAAGAAGCTGGAAGATGAGTTTATGTCGCTGTGCCGTGATCGCGGCGTGAAGGCCGCGCTTGAGCACTACAAAGGAACGTCGGATGTGCGTGAAATAAATGCTTTCTGGCGCTCGCATAAGGCCAGCTGGTGGAAGCCGGATACCATGTGGGCACAGGCGTGCGCGGAGTTGCGTAAAACGGGGCTATTCCCTGCTGCTGCGTTCCATGCCAACAACGAAAGCAATAGTCAGCGAGAAGCTCCGCCGCTGGAAGACGTTGCGCCGCGCGCAGCAAGCCCCGTAGCGCGAGCGGAAACGCGCACGCAGTGCAACCATACTTCGACGGCCAGCAAACTCGATCATCGAATTGCCTGAACCGGTGGTACATATTCGATGGTGTGCTCACCAGGTGTGAATGCGTAGTAAAAAAAATCCTCGTCACTACCGGGGTGCCGGATGAATGTGCACCCCGGATCAGATGCACCCAACGTCACATCAAAAAGATCGCCATGCTCGTCGGCAACGACCGAGTGTGCGGTGAATCGCCTGGCAGGCGGCAGCGCCAGAAACGACACGTCGAGCCAGCCGCGCACAGCCTTGTGAGCGGGATGAGACTCAACCCAGCGCCTAACGTTCTCATGGCACGCGCCAAGCGTCGGGGTCCATGCATCGAACTTGTCGGCAACGCGGAGCACCCGCTGCGCCGTCAAAGCCAGCAACACCAGTGTCGCGGCCAACTCCCTCTTTTGATCCGAGGTCGGTGACGGTTCTCTCGTGAAGCTCAGTTCTGCATTTGCCATTTGGCAACCCCGATATTCCAGAATCCCCTTCATTGGGCGCGCTATCAATCAACGCGCACATCCAAAGACGCATAGCGCCAATATGGCTGTATGCGCTGCGCATTTTTTAAGGCCAGCGAACTCCCTTCATCGGTGGTTCTCAAGTTTCACTGTCGTCATGTCGATATAGTGTACGTAATCGATTTGCTTATCACATATATCGAAACCAGAAAATGCTTACCGAGATTCTAGGGGCTGCCGCGACCGGCGCTATTATCAGCGCATTCGCGACCATGCGGGTTGCTGCGCGCAATATCCACGTCGACAGCGTTACGAAAGAACGGACAAAATGGCGTGAACATATCCGCGAACTCGCGGACAAGCTCACGATGGCTACGAGAAATGGACAGCTTCAAGAAGTTCAGCGTCTGCGTCTTCAGTTTCAGCTTCGTCTGAACCCTCAGGACGAAGCTGATCGCTCGATTCTCAGTAACATCGATCGTATAGTGACCGCACCTGCCACACAACGATTGGTCGCTCTTGATGACGTAACGGCGCGAGTCGCTCTGTTGCTGAAGCATGACTGGGAACGGGCAAAGTACGAGACGCGATTTTTGATCACGCGAGGCAAGGCACCGCAGCGGGTTGCGTACGTTCCTGCCACTGTCGTCGGGAAAGAGGTGTCGGCGGGGCGCAATATGCCCTTCTTGACCGCGGTCGGCTGGCTCGCAACTATGATCGCAGCGGCGGGTGTGATCTTCTTTCTTGCTGCCGGGTTATCGAAGCCCTTTAGCGAGCTTTTGATGAACTTCAATGATCCTGCTACGACACACCCCGCTCGAGAGTGGGTCGGTCTTGCGGTAGCGGCTCTCATTTTTGGGTTGATGTGGTCGATCCTACACCTTGTCTTCAAGATCGCTGAAAAGAAACTCGTCGATGAAGGTGGGCGTTCTGTGGTGAAGCGGCAAGTGAATGTGTGATGTGGGTAGCGAACTCGATTGGCAATCGCATTCAATATTTGGCGGATGCACTAGCTTACCTAATCGCCGGTCCCCGCCTTGGTCCACGGAGAATGCCAGGTATTCGCGGGCGATGCCATGGTTGCCTGTTAACGGGAGGGCTGCACATCGCTTGTGCTACGACTTGCAGTCCGGCACAGATGCAGAGGGCCGGGTCAGCGGCTGAGGGCAGCGTCGACCCGATTCGTAGGCATTGCTTCTAAAAAAAACGATGACACTCACTCGTAAATTCCGAACGGTGGTTATTGACGGATGCGACTTCAGGGTTCGAGATGACTCCGGCACCTTTCTTTGGCAACTGCGCGGAATCTGCACGATATCCGAACTCAGTAAAGTGCTGTTCGACAGTCGGAACCGACTGTTTCTTCTCAAGCAGCAGGAAGCTCGACAATGTGCAAACGCGGCTGCAGGCGTCCTTGTAGGGGAAGATGGCGTATTCCTCTTCGGAGAATCCGGTGCCGATCTGCCGCCGATCGAAGATTTTTTGCCATATGCCGCCAAAAGGAGCGTACGACCGTTTCTTGCCGATTCGATTCCAGAAACGTCATGGGGATCAAGTCTCTCGAACCTTTTGACGTGGCCATGCTGGAATCGACTCCGCCAATCCGCGTTTATGGAAACGGGACATCGATGCCTGCTTTGCGGTGCCGCAGGAAAGCTGGATTGCCATGAAATCTGGAAGTACTATGAACCCGGCGAAGACGGGCAAACTCATCGAGGCGCGTTGTGCGGTGTTCAGCGCCTTGTCAAGCTGATTCCAGTATGCGCCGACTGCCACGAAACATTTCATCTCGGCCTAGCCGGAATTAGGGGGCGGCTGGATATCGCCATGGAGCGTGTCGCGGCGTTGTACCGCCTGTCGGACGATGAGCGCGAAGCATACTTCGCCATGGTAAAAGAAGACTGGTACCGTCGAAACGAATTCTCGTGGGCTCTTGACGTTTCGGTGGTAGGCACCTCGCTCCTCGAGATAAAGCCGGAGTGGGAACTGCAACCGGATAGCAGCCTGTCGGCCAAACAGAAGTACGGCACATCTCACACTTTCGTTCTTGGTGCTCCGTGGCAACGAAAAGGTGATCGTGAAGAACGACTGATCAGCATCGAAGCATTCTTGCGCGGCTCCGTGCGCCACAAGATTCCAAGCACACACGGCCACCGTAGTTGAGAGCGCATGCAGCGAGACCGCGTTGTTTCCCTGCTGTCTTCCAGACATATCCGCGAGGCACGGCAGGCGGGCGATTTCGAAATCGCAGCGCTCGATATTATCGGCGTTATAAGCGGGAAGCGCCCCCCGCGGATATCATGACATTGTTAGGTAGTATTCCATCGCTACACCGCCTAAGGTGCCCTGCGCGGTTACCAGAAAAACATGCCAACTATCTCATCGTTGCCGTCATCATTCCTCTTGCTCCAGCAGGAAGGACATTTGATCTCTTCGTGCCTGACGACGGGATTGACCGAGCTTCGCTCAGCGGATGTGCACAACAAGGGCGCGTTCTACGCGGCCCTATTCAACCTATCGATAGGTTTCGAGCGTCTGCTGAAAGCAACGGTTATTATCGATCATATGTTGAAGAATGATCTGAAGGTGCCCACGCGAAAGCAACTGAAAGAGTACGGACATGACATTCAGCAACTCTATCGGTCATGCGCTACGATCCCGTACGACGAAGATATGACGCTTCCCAAAGTAGATGACCTGCAACCAATTGCCCGAGAAATACTCGCGCTGCTGAGTGATTTCGCGCAAACGACCAGATATCACAACCTCGATGCATTGAGTGCCCCACCTGCACGTAAGGACCCACTCAGTCACTTCAACGAAATCCTCGAATCGATCCTGCGCGTAGATATCTCGCCCCGATCAAAGGCGCGAATAGGCAAAACCGCGAAGATCATATCGGAAGCGATCTCGGATAAGACTTTTACACTCATGCAAGGGCTGGACACGAAGCCACTCTCGACAGAGCAGGCCCTCTTACTGCCGGGACTTCACCAACAAGCAACAAAGCACGCGGTGCTTTACGTCGTCAGATTGCTATCCCCGGTGAGAGACCTTATTTCAGACTTAAGCCGCCGGGCGTATGGGTTAGGTTTGTCAGTTCCTCCGTTCCCGCAGATGCAAGAATTTCTGGAGTGGCTCTATGATGAACGCGGGTACGTACTGCGCAAGAGGAAATGGCCCTGATGCGCAGACCAGTTTCACGGAACAGGTCTTAGCACTGAGCGAACGTGGTCAACGCACAAGCCAAATCCGTACGCGCCCAAACCGGGTTTTATCATCCAAGGTGTTGTCGTTGGCCCCGAGGGATGAAGATTGAGATATCGCACTGCCAAGGCCCAACACCTTCGACGTCAAGCAGAAACCGGAAAGGCTGCCAGTCCGCTTCGGCGTCACTCGCGACCTGATCGACACTCCGAACACGCTTCACGCTATGCATCGGCGTGTATTCCCGCAACCCGACGGGGTCGCGGTAAGGTATGCAGGCCAAGCGGATAACTTCCAGTTTGATGAGACGCGGAAGCCATGACGACCCCTTGAGGTCATCGAAGTACTCTTTGATTCGCGTCCCGAAGTTCCGATGGAATAAAACTTCGCCGCGAAGCGTCGAGAGGCACATCTTGATCTTTTGCGGGAACGCATCCAAACCGGACACCATTGCAAGGTCTCCGTTCACCAAGAATAGGTCGTGCGCCTCGTTGAGCGCCAGGTCCGCTGGCAGTCGGTGTACGTTCGTGCGCGGAAAACCCGCGCGCACAGCGCACGACACAACATATCCCTCATGTGTCTTCTCCCATTTAGGTGCCGCAATCAATTGCCGCCCGTCACCTAACGCATTAACCAGAATATAGCGATCGTATGGATCAACGTGAGAGAAACGCTCGCCGAAGTCAATCAGTTCGGACAGGTCACCAATCAGGAAGTGATCGATGCGCACACGCCATTCCGTTCCGCTTGCTCCGATGAGTTCACCGGAGAAAACAAGACTCTGGCCGATGGCGACAAAATCCGTCGGATGATTTGACTCGGACCCCGCATGCATTCCTTGCGACAGCCGCTCTTCGTGATCCGACTTCATCCTGAGCAATGCGTCTGCCGGGTACCGCACCTGCTCTCTATCGATGAGGACGCTGTGGTTCGCACACATCCAGATGCCGTTTGTGATGTCAGAGCGTTGCTCCGCTGTCATTCCTTCAAGATATCTAGGTCCTCCGGGGGACGCTGCGTGGATGTGAGCCGCCACACCGATGCTCACAATGGCACTTGGCGACTCCTCGCCCGGACTGGAAGTTCGGATTTCGCAGCCAGGAAAGCAACACCGATGATCCGCCCGAAGTGCGAGCAATCTCTTGGTCTTCTCCGAAAAGTCGTGACGATTTGGTCCGGCCATACCTTGGGTCCCCGAGTTGTCAAAGAAGGCGCAAATTTCGGATTCGACCGATCTGCGGTGAACGCTGCCGGATAAGATCGGCGAGAAATTCGGGTAGCAGGGCACGCGGCACGGTCGCAGGAACGTCGGTGACTAACTGGGACGGCACATGAACAATGAAATCGTTCGGCGCACTCGCGAGGCTGTGCTCGTAGGAAACGTTATAGTCCACGGTCTATCTCCTACCTGCTCTGCCTGAGGTCTGTTGGGGCGCCAGATAACTACCGCCCGAACGCTGTCGATATTATCCCATCGCTGAACGAGTTCGGGCGAACGACGATCCGGCGTGGTTGCTCCGAGGTAAAATGCCGCGCATTGAACCGGGGGCACTGTGTCGAAATTCTTTGTTTTATTGAGCTTGCTGGCAGTGTTGCTGATAATGCTCTCGCCAGTGACAGCAGAAGCGCGCCCGCGTGTAGTGTGCAAACACGTCTGGTATCGCGGCCATCTGGTTCGACATTGCCGTCCAGTGCCACCACCACACCACCATCGACGCCATTCGCAACATCGACAACCAAACTACGTCTGATTATTCGGATAGCAATGCATCAAACACGTTGGGTGCGTCGTTGAACGCTGAACGGGTTTATTTCGTGCGGCTCAGTGGCACACACACGCCTGATGCGTTGCAATTGTCGTCCGTCGATGCGCTGCCGCTCTCTTTGAGAGCCACAGCGACACCTGCGCATAAAGGGAGCCTTGACGACTCCTTTGTGGATAGCTATTTGATCAGGAATTTATCTCGATTCTTCGCGTCTTTGATCCAGGCCGGAGCTCGCCCGCGGCCGGTCCACGTCTCGCCACTTTCTGGGTCCCGATATTTCGCTTCCACCGGGCCGACGGCTCGGCGGCGACCAAACACATCTTTTTCGGTGAAGCCATAGAGTGCAACCTTCTCGCGGATGTCAGCGAGCACAGCCACTGACTCTGCCGCGATAGCCGCTTCCAGTTCCGCCTGTGTCTTTTCAAGTTGCGCCCGCAATTCAGCAACGGACTTGCTCGCCATGGTTTCAATCTCCAGATAGGGTTACAGGAAAAATTTCCGATACCGATGCTATCAGATTTGCCTTCTACTGCTCCGTTATCCGTAGGCGTTCCGCGACCGGGACGACAAGCGAAGACGGAAACAGCTGAAGCGCCACAAGAGTTGGTAGTACCAAATTCTCAGATTTCCGGGTTCGGCCAAGAATGGTTTTTCGGGTTGGACTGGATAAGGTTTGCTAACAAGCGGGAAGCTGTCCTTGCAGAACTAGCGTCAAATAATTCCCGGACGCCTCAAAGGGAGAGCGAACGTTTTTTGCAGCGAAGGCCTCATGACGATAAGTCCAGTCTAGCTACCCGCCGCCTTTGGACTGAGTTTTCACCGATGCTGCGTCAGATGTTCCACGCACACATCAAGCATGCCTCGCATGATTGGCAAGCGGTAATTCAGCCGCCAGCCATCTACGAACATCGCGACCATTCTGGCCGGGCCCATGAACCACGGAAATGTCAGGAACTGAGGCGCAAGATCAGCCGAAATCCGCGCCAGCTTCGCCGATCGAGCCAGTCACAGTCCGCCGAATTTGACGCCGTCCACATCCGCGCGGCCTCTACTAAGTGACCAGTCCGTAGCCAGTCGCCCGTGCTTGCGTGACCGATGAATTGTGCCAGCACAAGAAAACATAGCAGGTCGGCACGCTCGGCGTTGTCGAAATTCCTGTCTTCAGTCATTTTTATCCCATTCGATAGTTGCCTTATAGATCACCATAGAATGTCGGCTTGCTGGCGAGCCGTGACCGTTCTCTTATACTCGTCGATCATCTTCAACACATCGCGTGCTGTCGCGCGACGCATTTCGGAGATCGCACCACATATGCGGGCCGCGCGGGACAGTGATCGGCCACAGGGAGTCGCCCGTCGGAGGCAGCTTTCGGGTAGGCTGGCGGCGATCGAACGCGATCTGCTCTCGTGGCGTTCGATGCTCTATACCTGTTTCAAAATCGCAACGACAACGAGGCACATCAAAGGATCAAACTATGAGCGTTATGAGCAATCATCTTCTGTCTGCGACCGGAAGCTTCGGATTGAACACAGCACACTCTATGGTCAAGAAGGCTTGGCGCGAATATCAGCGGTGCACAAACGCAGCATCGAACGATGACCGTCGTGATGCTGCGATTAATTGCGCGATCACCTTGTGGCATATGAACGACTGGGTGTGGAACGGGATAGCTGCCGCAGCCCGCGACAAGCCGGAATTGAAAGACCTGCTGGGCGTGACTGGGCGTCGACTGACGAAGGACGACCTTGTTAAGTGGGCCGTAAGCGCGTGCCCCGAGTTGAATGTCTGTCAATCCATCTGTAATGGCTCGAAGCACGTTGTGTGCGCGGGGATCACGGCGGCGCGAATGACCCCAGACGATGTTGATAAGACATCGGAGGTAGAAAACGCCGTAGGTCGCCTGGAGATCATCGACGACGAAGGAGTGCGTGATGGAATTGAAGTGCTCTATAAAGCCTTTGAGTTTTGGTACCATCATGCAACCAACGACAATGTGCTCTGCTAGGCCGTCGTAGAGCAATCTTCCTTTCCGATTCTGCTGCATTTAAAGGCAGGACTCCCGCTCGACACTTCCGTGCGCTTAACAGCCCTCAGCTCTGTGGCGTCAAAATCACCGCCTGCAACGGGTCGAGGAGTGTCAGTTGCGGTACGTTGTGAGCGACGCGATCACCGAATCAGAGTTGCCCTCCTGCGAGCAGCAATGCGCTGCTCGCAGGAGAAGTGCGTGTACTACAGTAACTCAGAATTTTTCCGAGGCCGCGCAAGATTCAGAACCGGTACTTGAAAAACATCTTCCGATTCGCGAACACAAAGCCGCCCGTCGGTATCGCCACAAGCGCGAGGGATTCGACAGCGAATTCTTTCCTGACTTCCTCGACCAGAATGGCCAGAAGTCAGCTAGTCAACGGAGCTGCTTACCACTTCGGTCGGGCGCATGGCGTCCCGCGTTGGAGGCAAGCGTTGTAATAGTCGGAGATTGATTTCCCTCTGCTCGGATCAGTGACGTTGTCCTCGTATACGTCTTGGACCATAGACGCCGCATATGCCTGGGCCAAAGGCGGCAATCCGCCCACAACCGTCATTTGCTGTTCCTCCGTAAGTCCTTTGTTCCGGCAGCGAATGATCCGTTCGGCGGAGTTGAACTTTGCGTTTGCCAGATCGGGACATATCGCCAATACATTCCGGGCAGCTTGTAGCTGCTGCTGTCCTTCCTGTTGGTCCCGTCGCTGTTGCGCGTCGTACTTCGCTTGGTCCGCAGGGTCGAGCGGGCAGTTGGCGTTGCACACGGGATGCTGCGTCTGGTAGTCAATCCGCTTCTGCTGAGCTTGCTGCGCCTGCAATTGCGCGGTGTCTTGCTGAGGCTGAACTTGCGCCGTTTGGGCGACGGCGATTTGAGCCGAATGGATCACGCCAAGAATTTGGCTCAGTTGGGCGTTCGCGATGGCAGGTGCGAGGGCCGCTAAAGCAATAGCTGAAATTCGTGAAATTTTCATGGTTTTTGATTTCCTTCGATTGCATTCACATATCCAGAATTGACCGCGATCCGGATATGCAACATGTTTTCCATCCCCGTTTCCTGTTAGCCACCCTTGCAGCAACCCAAAGCGAGGCGATTTTACCGTAAACATGATGCCTATAAACTTCATTTAAAAGACTATTATAAACCGTGGTTATGAAGGCGTCGGAAACGCATTCTGTACGCCATGGCTACGAAACCAAAAATCCGAGACCGGCGTAACGCAGTGGCGACAGCCGTGGGCAAGCGCGTCAAAGCATGTCGGATCGAAGCAGATAAGTCTCAGGAGGAACTGGCGTACGAGGCATGTCTAGATCGGACTCGCGTCAGTGCTATCGAGCGCGGCATCGCGAATCCCACGGTAGAGACGCTGGCGACTATCTGCTACGTGCTTGGCATTACGTTGTCTGACCTGTTTGAGCCATTGAAGCTCGCCCTCAAGCCATCCGATGAGCACCGCACAGATGTCAGCCCTCAGCCTAAGCGCCGACCACTTCGGTAGCTACGGAGGCTTCTGCGGCTCGCTCCCGTCGATAGAGATTGCCCCGTTCAGTACGACCGAAAACGTCGCGTCGATGGTGGTGTACGTTGCGTATCGTGGCCACTTGCCGGGTTCCCTGCCCGCATAGTGAAGTCGCGCGTTGCACGTCGCCATTTTCGCGGGTGGCCCTTCGGCAGGATCGAGTAGCAGCAGTGTTTGCCCATCGAACCGACGGGCATCCTCGACACCTTGAACGCCGATCGCTAGTACCGCGTGGCTATGCGATTCCCCGACTCCGCGCCAACTGCATATCACCAGTCTCTTTCTCGCCAGTTCGCGCTCGATGAATGCGATGACTTCCCGGTGCACCCCACTTTCGGCAACCTTCGTTCGCATGCCGCAGTCGAGCTCCGCAATGAGCGCTTCAAGTTCCCGGAACGTCGCCCCCGTGAAGAAGTAGCTGACTGCTCTTTTCCAGAATGCAGCTTCAAGCCGCCGCCGATGCGTGGCGATGCACGATGAGTCGGTAATCAGCCCGGTAATCTGCAGTGCCATCGCTACGCAATACAGCGCGCACGCCGAATCCCACTGGCCCTGCTGACTATGAACGGGAAGCTTCGATCCAGCCGCACTCAAACTCTGACCCGGACGGATGAGCGGGTGAAACCGCTGCACGACGAAGCTCATGGGTCAGTACTCGTCCGGGCGCAAAATCGTGGTCGCACTGCGGTCCCACTCCGAAATCACCCAAAGTTTTTCCTTGCCTGGACCGACTTCGTACGCACTCAGGAGTCGCCCGCCCAATATCACGGCGCGTTCATTGGCGGCGCGGTCCTCTGCATCCAGCACGCCCCAGTCACCGCGCTGGTGTCGCAGCAATAGTTGGAAGGGGTGAGTTCCGGTGCGGTGCATCAGTTCGCGTGCGCCGGGCGTCATCACGGTGCGGCCTAGTGGAAAAAGAAATTTTCGGCTGCTCTGTTTCATTGTCAGGTGTACTGAATATTTTGCGCGAGCGTCATCCCCGGCTGGATTCCGGTATCAAAGGCTCAAGTTGGGTGAAAAAGCTGAAACGCGAGGCTGCAGCAGTACGTTTCGGCTCAGCGGAGACGTTATCGGAGGCAGTTGCCGGGCGTGAAGATGCCGGAAGTCGAGGTTGATGGTCAAGTCACCTGAGCGAATCAGGCGGACACCGAAAAACTGGCATTTTTCTTCATAAATGGTCGAAAAACGCCCCAAATCGGCCACTCATCGAGCGAAATGTAACACAAATGGCCGAATAAATAAAAGGGATCGATCAAACGGCATCCCGGCCCGCTATTTTGCCCGACCCGGGTGTTGCAAGAGATTTCCTAGGGACTTCCGGACGTAGAAATCGCTCTCTGACCCGATTACAGCCCCACCAGTGGGCCATCCTTCCCACGCTAAGCGGGAAAGCATGGATTCAAAGCGTCAGCCGCTCCACGTCCCGCTCGCCAACAACGAAAGATTTGTAATTATTGCTGCAGTGCAACGTTGCGTCCGGGGCACACTCTTCGTAGGAAAAACGGGCAAGTCTGCTTATTTTTTGTGCAAATCAAGCAATTTCAGGTGTTTGGCAGTCCGAAACCTGTGCCGGACACTGCTGCGCTGCTTCGGCATGAGCGCTCTGCGACTCAGGAAAGGCCTTCGCGCCGGGCTGGTCCGGAAGTCATCGCGCGGCATGAGCCGCAAGCTGGTTGCGCGCGCAAGCTGTCCGCCGATGACTTCGATGAGCGACCGTTGCCAACATATTGCTGAGCTCGAGAGCGTTCTGGAACGAGTGGACGCGACGACACACCTTTCCACTGTATGGTCTTTTGGGCGCCCCCGAAATGATCAACTCCGGACGCGGTTAAGCAGAAAAATGGTTGGCTTACTTGCTTGTGCGGGCGTGCCTGAGTAGCGCCGTCTAAGCAACTTGCGATGACGCGATAGAGTCATTGCACCGGGCCTAATTGACCCATGAACGAGCTTGCCTGAGACCTGATCGCGTCGAGTTTATCCAATTCCATGTTTTGGGCGACGCCAGTCGAATGAGCAATCAGTTCGGGCAAAGTCAACTCCAACGCTTTCCTTAATTGCGGAAAAAGCAGCAGTACGTATCCGCCCTCACGGTCTACCCAAGCGCTGGTCAGGCTCGAAGGAGCAAGTTCCACGGTGAAGGGTAGCTTTTCATCGATCGTTACGTTCAGGACGTAACCAGATCTAACCCACGTGACGCAGAGTGCCACACCTCCCGGGTAACCCATCAATTGGGAAAAACGGGGATCCGCTTGATGGACAAGACTTGCGGCCCCGCGCAACTTCGATTGGTTGTTTGCTGATGGCCAACAGCCCTTGCGAGCTTCATGAGCGTGCTCTGTGGCGAGATAAGGCTCACCGAAGAGTGAATACCCGACTGCGAGCGACATTTTTGCGATGAACCTCTGGTCAAACTTTCCGTTAAATCTGATTTTGGCTAGAAGCGTCCCGGCGGCTAGTGCCGCACGGATAGCTGCAACGGAAGATATCTCTTGCGCATCAGCGACATCGAATCCGGGCCACGCGCTGTTGCTAGCCAACCCAGCGACCGGTGTACCGAGAATTTTGCGAATTTTCTTGCTCTTGAAAGCATCCAAAAAGCTTGCGATGCCCATTTGCCAACGTGTCGAATCTTGGCTGGTCAGGAACAAATAAGCAGCCGATGGTTTTCGCTTCCGGTCGGTTGGATTTCCGCCGGAGTACCAGAACGTGCGCTCGTCTTCGTATCGTACCCAGACGATCGTTTCTCCGGACGGACCTATCCAATGCTCCGCCACGTGATCCGGTGGGACAACCAATCCTGATATCGCGGTCTTCCCGATGCAAACGAGAGGTAGCGGTGAATCGCCCAGCCCCCTATATAGTTTCCCAGCAGCGACCGTCATGCCATTCGTCACAAACCACGATTTCGCATATGACGCGTCCACGAATAGCCCGAGCTTGTTGTTACAGTCCCTGCAAGCATTTTCAAGCATAAACTGAGACGGCGCGTATGCCCCTCCCATGAATTGAGGAATTGCATGTTCGAGACTCGAATCTTCGGTGTGAAACTGTTGCGCGCAATACAAGCATTCAAAGATAGCTGGCTGCATACTTGATTGGAATTGTTCAGTTAAAAATCGTGCTCTTTGTTCCGTAATAGCCTAGAGGAAATCGTGGGGATCGCGCGTCAACACCAACTGCTCAACTCTCTGCGTCAGGCTCGGGACACCCGGCGGGTAGAAACCATCGAGAGCTGCGATCGACTCCAGTTTTATGTCGAACTTTTTTGCGACCTCGTGGAAAAGAATTTCGACTGCCCTTTCGAACGCAGAATAATCCCTGCTCGCAAAGAAAAACCCTTTTTCACTCAGACAATTCTTCCAGCCATTTGGCCATGTTCCATTAACTTCATGAACAAATTTTTCGCAGGCTTCAAGTAGAGCACGAAACTCCGCTTGATAATTATCAATCTCATCGTGTGCCGCGATATGCCGGGCGTCTCGAAGAAGAACCAAGAGTTCGTAAGACTTTGGGTCGGCCTCCCTGACACGCTGAAAGCCAACTGGGGCTTTCCCATCACCAATCTCCAGAATGAGCTTTTTTTCTATGCCTGCGCGAGCGCTGATAACAGATCCTATCAATATCGAGAAACTCGATTTTAAGGCAATATTTCCTTTGTACATTTTACTTTTCTCAGCAAAAAGTCCGATAATTAATTTCAACCACATCAAAGAGCAGTTTTATCGCAGACTCATAGAGCGCGGCAAATCTGAAGTCCATGCGCACCGCGACCCCCAACATGCCCCATTGACCCTGCTCCCTTCAGTTAGAACCGGAGCTGGTTGGCGGATCAACTCTCGCCGACCACTCGTTGCAGCGTGCTGTGACTCTGGGTGACGGCTACTCGTTACCGAAGTCAATCCACTTCGCGATTATGCATCGCGCTCGGTAATCGTGACGATAGATTACATGCTTCGACCGTGGCTCACGAACGGCCGCTATGTATAAAGTCGCAGGGGTCCCTTGTGGGTCCAGCTTGTGTGAAAACGCATGCTGATCGCCTAAACTGAAGTAACGCATTCAGGTCGGGCGGTCATATGAAGCGATTCGTTGAAGGCGAAGACCGTAAGCAAGCTGTTTTGCTGCCCGAGTATCTCGAGGACTATGTGTCCGACGACAATCCAGTGCGCGTAGTCGACGTCTTTGTCGATGAGCTTGATCTTCATGATCTCGGCTTTGACGGAACCGCTCCCGCGATGACGGGACGCCCCTCATATCATCCATCCGTGTTGCTCAAGATTTACGTCTACGGCTATCTAAATCGGATTCAATCGAGTCGGCGTCTGGAACGTGAGACTCAACGCAATGTTGAGCTCATGTGGCTAACAGGCCGCCTTTCGCCGGACTTCAAGACCATCGCTGATTTCCGTCGTAACAACGGCAAAGCGATTCGCAATGTGTGCAGCCAGTTCATCGTGCTATGCCGTAACCTGGACCTCTTCTCAAAATCGATAGTGGCCATCGACGGCAGCAAGTTCAAAGCCGTCAACAATCGTGATCGCAACTTTACGAGCGGGAAGGTTCAGGCGCGCCTGCAGCAGATCGATGAGAGCATCGCGCGATATCTTTCCGTAATGGAGACGGCAGACCGGACTCAATCCGATGTTACTGAAGCGAAGACGAGTCGCATCAGCGACAAGATCAGCAAGCTCAAACAGCAGATGCAGGACCTCAAGATTATGGAGCAGCGATTGCGCGACTCGCCAGATGGGCAGATCTCGCTGACTGATCCAGACGCACGCTCAATGGCAACGAGCGGTCGGGGAACCGGCATGGTCGGCTACAACGTTCAGACAGCCGTTGATGACGCGCATCATCTGATCGTGGCGCACGAGGTCACGAACGTCGGCAACGATCGCAGCCAGTTGTCGAACATGGCCGCCCAGGCGCGGGCGGCCACCGGCATCACCGAACTGACCGTTGTTGCGGACAGGGGCTACTTCAAGAGCGAGGAAATCCTGCAGTGCCACGAGGTGGGCATTACGGCCTTCGTTCCTAAACCGCTGACTTCAGGCAAGGTCGCTGACGGTTACTTCGGCAAGCAGGATTTTATCTACGTTGCCAAAGATGACGAGTACATTTGCCCTGCCCAGCAGCGGCTCAACTGGCGTTTCACAAACATCGAACATGGCATGACGCTGCATTGCTATTCGAGCTCGGCCTGTACTACCTGCGACATCAGGAAACAGTGCACATCCGGCAAACAGGCTCGCCGCATAAAGCGCTGGGAGCATGAGGCCGTCGTTGAAGCGATGCAGCAACGGCTTGACCAGAAGCCGGACATGATGCGCATACGCCGTCAGACCGTCGAGCATCCATTTGGCACGCTGAAGTTCTGGATGGGCGCGGCGCACTTCCTGATGAAAACCCGCGAGCATGTCAGCACTGAGATGAGCCTTCATGTGCTGGCGTACAACCTCAGGCGCGTCATGGCGATCCTCGGCACTCGGTCGATGATGCAAAAGATGCGGGCCTGAGGACCAACTTGCATCAGGTCCGCTGGCCGGCGCGCATCAAGGCGCCCAGGCACCTCTGCTTCTCTCAACATCATCAAAGACCCGATATCCGTAAGACCGGCTCAACGAGGCCGACGACGGCCGTATTGGCTCGTGGGGAAAATCGTCGGGGCGCCCGCGCCGCGTTTTTACACAACCTGGGTCGATGTATGCCTTTCGCATATCCGCTGCAATCAGCGATCGATCGAGGTCTGCGTCGGACCGTGTTCGGCCGAGGCCGTGTAAAAACGCGTGAGCCGGCGGTCTGTCGAGCGACTGGTGAGGCCGCGCCTTCGCAGCTTCCTGTCTTCCTGTTGTCTACGACTGAACTGATTGCGCCACGCCAACAAGCAAAGGCAGGCGTGAGATTACGCGCCTGCGAGCTTCATCGCTCGCAGTGTCTTTGCAAATCCGAGGATCTTCATGACGCGTTTGAGGTTGTACGCCAGCACATGCAAGCTCATTTCAGTCGAAACGTTCCCAAGCCTGCGCATCTGGAAGTGGGTTGAGCCCATCCAGTGCTTCAGCGTGCCAAACACGTGTTCGACCGTTCGTCGCCGTATTGTCATCGCGTCAAGCTGACGATCCAGTCTGCGTTGCATTCTGTCGAGTACCGCTTCGTGTTCCCATCGGCGAATGCGCCGATACGGCGCCGGCGTGCACTGCTTTCTGAGCGGACAGTGTGGGCAGGCAGTGCTCCAGTAGGTCCGCAGTTTCAGCAGATTGGCACTCTCCAACGAGGTGTAGCGGTATATCGCGCGTTGCCCTGCCGGACACAGATACTGGTCGTCTCTGGCGATGTAAATGAAGTCGGCCCGGTCGAAGCGACCGTCAGCCTTTGCACCGGAGGTTTGTGATTTGGGCACCAATGCCGTAATGCCCGCGTCGTCGCATGCCTTGATCTCTGGTGCGCTGAAGTATCCACGGTCTGCCAGTGCCTTGATTTTCTTCTTGCCCATCGCGTCGCGCGCCGCTTTGGCCATTGGGCTCAACTGCGTCCGGTCGTTGCCGACATTCGTGACTTCGTGGGTAACGATGAGATGGTGCCGGGCGTCGACGGCGACCTGAACGTTATAGCCAACCACGCCCGTACCCTTGGCTTGAGAGACCATTGAGCGTGAGTCGGGATCGGTCAGCGAGACCTGCTTTTCCGGCAGGTCGTTTAGAAGCTCCGCTGCGCGATCCAGATCGCGCATCTGTTCACGCAGCGTCTCAATCTTCTCCCGTAGGCGTTCAGTCTTCGCTTCTACCTCGGCTGGTTGAGTGCGATCGGCGGTCTCCAGTGCGTCCAGATAACGCTGGATGCTTTGCTCGATCTGCTCCTGACGTCGTGCAATCTTGTTGGGCGTGAAGTTGTTGTCGCGGCTGTTGACCGCCTTGAACTTGCTACCGTCGATGGCTACGACCGCTTGTGTAAACAGCTTCAGCTCCCGGCATATCATCACGAAGCGACGGCACACGTTGCGAATGCCCTCACCATTGTTCCGCCTGAACTCGGCAATCGTCTTGAAGTCTGGCGCAAGCCGGCCGGTCAGCCACATCAATTCGACATTGCGCTGGCACTCCCGCTCCAGGCGTCGGCTAGACTGCACGCGATTGAGATAGCCGTAGATATAGATCTTGAGCAGCACGGCCGGGTGGTAAGAAGGTCGCCCGGTGCTTGCCGGCGTGGTGCCTTCGAATCCGAGGGATGCCAGTTCGAGTTCTTCGACGAAGGCGTCGACAATCCGCACAGGATTATCTTCAGCGATAAAGTCATCGAGACACTCCGGCAGGAGTGTCGTCTGACTGCGTTCCGCACCTTCGACAAATCGCCCCATCTGCGCCTCTTGTTTCAGCGGGTTGATTTAGTCTAGGTGATCACGCGCGTTTTTACACGGCCTCGGCCAGTTTCAGTCGTTCGAAGAAAACTCGCGACGGTCCGCTCAGGGTGGGACATAAGACGGTCACCGAAACGGATTTCACTTTACTCTTGAATGCTCTTCTAGCGAGTCATGGCGCGCGAGTCAGAGCCCATCCAGGTCCTCGCGTGACAAGCGCTTCGGCGCCTGCGCTTCCTACTTAATCTCTTGAGAACATGAAGCACGGCCAGAGAGCGCCGCGCACAGCGCTTCGAAACACGCATCGACTGCCGCGCTCTGCACTAGCGGCACGCGTCGCAGCGCGACAACGCAACGCGTGATCACCGGCTCGACGAGCGGTCGGAAAGTCAACTGCGGATCGAACAGCAAGTCCTCGTACATCAGCGGCAGAACCGACAGCGCCATGCGTGCACGAACAAGTTCCCAAAGCGTTTCCACATACTCGGCCCGATACGCCACCACCACGGGTGGAACCTTTTGCGCTTCGGCCAGCTTGCCGAGCCAATCGGCGATGTCGCCGCGTTGAAACATCGCGAGACTGCGCCCGTTCAAAAGCGACCATGGGATGCTGGTTTGCCCGGCAAGCGGATCGTCCGCGCGCATTACGACCGCGAGCGTATCGGTGAACAGCGGCTTTTCCATCAGCCGCGGGTCGTCGCACGGCACGCCAATGCCGATGTCGGATGCGCCGCTCAGCACGTCGTTGGCCAGATTGGGATGAATCACATCGCGGACCTCGTAGCGGATCTTGGGCATCGACAGCGCGACCGACTGGAGCACCGGGATCACGCGCCCGGCTGAAGCGGGCAGCAGACTCAGTCGAACGATTTCCTGTCGCAGACGCGCGT
This sequence comes from Paraburkholderia sediminicola, assembly GCF_046026675.1. Lineage (GTDB taxonomy): Bacteria > Pseudomonadota > Gammaproteobacteria > Burkholderiales > Burkholderiaceae > Paraburkholderia > Paraburkholderia sediminicola_F. The sequence goes on from NZ_JAQQEY010000001.1 coordinate 3,624,359, forward strand.
TGTCCTTCATCGATGAAAACGTCGTGTCGGCGGTCTCAAGCAGATGTTCCGCAAGCGGCAGGATGTCGCGTCCGAGATCAGTCAGCGTGACGGGATGCGTGGCCCGATCAAACAGGGGGCCGCCGAGCAGGATTTCCATCTGACGAATCGCGGTGCTCAGCGCGGGCTGTGTAACCGCGACCCGTTCAGCCGTCTCTGTGAAGCTGCCCGTGCGCGCCACTGTAACGAAGTACTGCAACTGCCGCAAGGAAAGCGCCGGAAGCGGGCGGACGTGCTTTGAACTGGCATTGCTTGCACTCATCGGCAGAGCCCATTAAGCGAATTAATAAAGACATAAACAAAAGGGATTGGCTCAGGAAATTTGTCCTGCCTACCTTCCCATTGCGCACTCGACAACGAGCGGGTCCGCCAAATCATATTGGAGACAAAAATGTTCAACACACGCCGCTGGATGGGAGGGGGAACGGCTGCAATTGCTGCACTGTGCGCACTACCGTGTCACGCGCAGAGCACCGTGACGCTGTACGGGTTGCTTGACGACTCACTCGCCTATGTCAGCAACCAGAAGGGCGGGCGCACCTTCATGCAGCTTTCAGGCGATGCGCAGTCCGACCGCTGGGGCATGCTCGGCGAGGAGGATCTGGGCGGCGGCTACAAGGCGATCTTCCGGCTGGAGAATGGCTTTACCATCAACAATGGAGCGCTCGGCCAGGGCGGCCTGGAGTTCGGCCGGCAAGCATATGTGGGCTTGAGCCATCCGCGCGCCGGCTCGCTGACCCTTGGCCGGCAATACGACTTCGTACTCGATTTTTTGTGCCCCATGTCGAACGGCTGCGTGAGTTCGGATGTCTACGCGTTTCACCTTGGCGATTATGACCGCCTCGGAGGCGAACGCGTTGACAACGCGGTCAAGTACATGTCGCCGGACATCGGCGGCCTGCAATTTGGCGGACTGTATTCATTCGGCAACCAGCCTGGCAGCCTTTCGCGCAACAGCGCCATGAGCTTTGGCGCCGGCTACCGCCGCGGCGCTTTTCAGCTGGGGGCGGCGTACACGCAAATTCGCAACTTCATGCCGGCGTTCGACCTCGGCACGCCGGTATTCGGCGCATCGCTAACGGGCGCCGCAATCGACCGCTACGGCACGGGCGGTGTCGGCATGAGCTATAGCTTTGGCGCCCTCGACGTCCGGACCGTCGCGACCTTCGTCGACTTTCGGCGCGCCAGTCAATCGGCGATATTGCGTACCGCCGAAACCGGCCTCACGTACCGGCTCGGTCCCGCATTGCGCCTGAGTGCAGACTACGCGTATACAAAGTTGCAGGGCGATCACTGGCAGCAGGTGGGGCTGGTGGCGGATTACTTCCTGTCGATACGAACCGATGTCTACTTGCACCTGAATTCGATGCGCTCAAGCGCCGGTGTTCACGCCGTGCTGTTTCCGCTCGCGCCGTCGAGCACCGACGCGCAATCGGTCGCCAGCATCGGCATACGACACAAGTTCTAGCGTCAATCAACGAGCATATTAGTGCAACTCGCCTTCCAGCTTCCAGCCATCGGAACTCGCATGAACACGACAGAAAACGCGCGCATACGGCGCATGCAGTGGACATCGGTGTCGCTATTGCTCGTCGCCGGCATCATCAACTATCTCGACCGCAGCTCGCTCGGAATCGCCAACGTGCGCGTCGCCACGGAGCTTGGATTGTCGGCGACGAAGATGGGCTTGCTGCTCTCGAGCTTCTCATGGGTACTGGCGTTCGCGCTGCTGCCGATCGGTGGCGTGCTGGACCGTTTTGGCACACGCAAGGTGCTGGCGGCCGGCCTGCTGGTCTGGTCGGTCGCACAGATCGCCGGCGGCTTCGTCTCCTCGGTCGGCGGGCTGTTCGTGGTGCGCGCTCTGCTTGCACTCGGTGAGTCGCCGCAGTATCCGTCGGGATCGAAAGTGGTTAGCGAATGGTTCCCGGTGCACCGGCGCGGGCTGCCGATCGGTCTGATTCTCGCATCGACGACGCTCGGTTCGATGCTGGCGCCCCCATTGCAGACGCTGCTGCTCCTGTCGTTCGGCTGGCGCACGATGTTCGTCATCATGGGGGCGATCGGCATTCCGGTCGCGCTCGTGTGGTATCTGCTCTACCGCAACCGTGACGACGAAAAGCTGTCCGCCGCGGAGAACGCATATCTCGACGCCGGCGACACGCTGAAGGAATCGCCGTGCAAGCTGACCTTCGACGAATGGATCGGCCTGTTCCGACAGCGCACCACCTGGGCGATGATGTTCGGCTTCATGGGCATCCTATACATGGTCTACCTGCATCTCGCGTGGCTGCCGAACTATCTGCAACGCGAGCGGCACCTGAGCATTGCGCACAGCGGCTGGGCCGCAGCAGTGCCGTACCTGTTCGGTACCGTCGGCATGCTCTGTTCCGGTGTCGTCGCGGACTGGCTGATGCGCCATGGCACGAGCGCGATTGTCAGCCGCAAGATTCCGTTGTGCGCGGGCCTGCTCGGCGCGGCGGCGTTCACGGTGCCCGCCGCGTTCACCGACAGCGCCGTCGCCGCCGTTGCCTATATCAGCGCAGCAATGCTTTGCCTGAACCTCGCGGGCGGATCGGTGTGGGGGCTCGTCAGCGTTGCGGCGCCGCGGCATCTGGTCGCCTCGCTCGGCAGCATTCAGAACTTCGGCGCGAGCATCGGGGCAGCATTCGCGCCCTTTGTGACCGGATGGATCGTCGATACGACTCACTCATTCGTCGACGCGCTGCTGGTCAGTGCGGCGCTGGCGGTGCTGTCTGCAGGCTGCTATCTGTTCTGCGTCAACCGGCCGATCGAAACACGTGAGCCGCGCCGTGAGCGGCCCGTCGCCATCTGAAACATTGTGCGGAACCTAACACGAGACTACCCGGGAGAATACCCACATGCTGATTGATACATCTGTTGCAGCGCCAACTGGCCGCTCCAGCACGCCGTTCCACCAGCTCCTGCGCCGCATTCCGAAAACCGAGCTTCATTTCCATCTACTCGGCGCAGTGCGGCCCCAAACCGTCATCGAGCTCGCGATCAAGAACGTGGTCGAGCTACCGACCTACGATGCGGATAGGTTGTATCAGACCACCGACTTCGAACAGTCGCTCGCGGTGTTGCGTGCGCTCGCGTATTGCGTGACCGATGAGGCGGATTTCTCGCGGATTGCCTACGAGGCGCTCGACGATTCGGTGACGCGCAGCAATGCCCGGCACGTCGAAATGTTCTTCAATCCGACGGTGTTTCAGGCGCTTGGCGTGTCTTATGAACAGATGATCGACGGCCTGACCGACGGCATCGAGCGGGCACGCGAGCGCCTCGGCGTCACATCGCTGGTGATCCCGTCAATCGATCGCGAGAAGCCGCCCCGGCTTGCACTGCAGATGGTCAAGGATGTGATCCGGTACCCGTCGCGCTACGTCGCCGGCATCGGCATGGACTTCGCTGAAGGCAAGGGTCTGCCGGGGACGTTCGAACCGGCCTATCGGCTCGCCCGCGAACATGGCCTGAAGCGGACCGCGCACGTTTGCGAGTCGAACCAGCCGCTGTGGGCGGCGCCGCCCCATAACGTGCGCGTATGCGTCGACGAATTGAAATGCGACCGTCTCGATCACGGCTACAACATTCTCGCCGACGCCGAAACCATAGACTTCGCGCGGGAAAGAGGCGTGACGTTCTGCACCTGCGTGCCGACTGCCGTGCCGGCATTTCGCAAGCGGCGCGCCCTCACGATTGCGGCGATGCGTGATGCCGGGTTGCGGTTGACGATCAGCACCGACGATCCGTGGCTGTATGGCTGCGACCTCGCCGATGCTTGGGTGCAACTCTTCGACATGTTGAACTGGGGCTCCGATGTTGCGCGTGAGTTGATGCTCAACGGTATAGATGCCTGCTGGGCCGACGAGGCGGAAAAACGACGCATGCGAGCCGAATTTGATGTGGAATTCCAGGAGCTGGCCGCCGAATTGCTTCTGGATGAGCGGGCATAGCGCTGCAACCGTATGAGCTGCCCGGGGGCAGCGTCACAAAGAAGGGCGGTAATCATCAGCCGGGGCTTGCTGGAGCCCCGGCAAACGACGTCAGGACTTCCGCTCCTGAAGGATCGGGCTGCGAAGGCATGGTCGACGAACGCGAACGCGGACGCGGACATTGCCCATGGCACCCTTGTTGTTCGCGTCAGTTTGCCGGGCTAACTCGAAGCGGCATCCATGGTCGTCTCATTTCGTGCCCTGGAACGGACGTTCGCAAGTTCTCTCTGTGCGGCTCAAGCGGGTCGGCTACGGAAGTTCGGTGAAGGTCGATGGCCAACGTCGTGGGGCGGTGGTTATTTGTCTCAGTGCGACCCACTACTGCTGCTCATCGTAAAGCTTCGACGGGCGGGAATTCGCGCTAAAACAGATGGCTAGCAAGGCGGGCGATCGTGGTCGGCGCCACAATGAATTGGTCAGCCCCTGCGCCTTGTAAGAAGGTCAGCTACACCGGCACGGGCGGCAATTTCCCAGATATATCCGCGAGAATAATCGACGCCTGCCCGCTGATGAAGCACGGTACGCAAACGTGCGTTGGTCCAGTGATCAGACTCTATGCCGCGCGCTCGAGGCGACTGTCTGAGCGTCGCGGCAACCCATGCCAGCGTTTCGTCATTCATCGCGGAAGGCTTCTTGTCCGTGCGCTGCTTTGGCGATCGCATCCGGTGATCCATTCCAAGCTTCCCGACGACAGTTCTGACGTGTCCAGCGGAATGGTAAACGCCGAACTTTTCCTTGATCAGTTTCTGAACATCCCCGTTTCGCCAGAGTTCGGTTTCGTAGCCGTGAGCCATGGGGCTACCCTCCAATGTCATCCGTAACCACTCAAGAGCTTCGGGGCCAAGCGTAGCCTTGCGCCCGGATGACTTGATCTGTTCAACGGCCTCAACGCCATCAGCTACTACCATTGATCTGTATTTTGCAACGGTGCGCACGCTGATGTTGAGCGCTTTCGAGACGTGCTCGACACTGTCCCCGTTCAGCAACATTTTCGCGGCGACCTTTCGGCGGGCGGCATAGACGTCGCTCTGCGATTTCTCAGCAGTAGCCGGTGACGCCTTTTCTGACGTTGAATAGGTGAGACGGTATGCGAGGCCATAACTACGAACAAGGTAGCCAACGTGCGAAGCTGAAAACCGGATGCCGAAACGCCGAAAGATCAATTCGCTCAGTTGGCTTATCGTCCAGGTCGGTCCAGGATAGCCGTGAAGTCCAGGCGAGTGCTTGATTGCGCTAACGAGCCAGCTTTGCGAAGCATCGTCCAGTCGCGAGGGACCACCGTGGATGCGAAGGCGAACAAGGGCGTCGGCCCCGCCCCGTTCAACCAGATCCTTGTATTTGCTCGCGGTCGGAAGGCTCAGCCGAGCCTTCCTGGACACTTCGCTAATACCGTCACCGTTCAACAGAAGCTTGGCGGCAAGAGCCCTACGTTCTGCGAGAGGAATATAGTCTATCGGTTTGCCCATCGTCCTGCGCACAAATGAATCGGTTGTTATGTCGTATTGCGGTCTCCGTATTTATACACGACTCAATACAAATTTCGCGAAGGTCGACTTGAAATCCCGACAGCCAGATATACAGTCGAAAGCTTGCTGAAATATTGTGGAAAGTACGGCGTCGGGCCAACTGCGCCTCAAACTCACCTTACCGCCGGATTTTTCGAATGGCTGTTTGCCGAATGTTTCTCGGTCGTTCGATATCGTTAGGCGGGTGTCTGTTCGTGGCCGACTGCGGTAGCTCGAAAATCTTCGTCCGATTGATTTGACCAGCCCATTTCGGCTGAAGTGGAAACGAACCGTCTTCAGATATGTGAAGCCTCCCACTTTGCAAGCACCTCTGCCTGTAGTACAAACCGCAGCGAACGATTTTTCCAAAGCCTGCACGCCGGATTCAGTTCAGCGCCGCTTGCGATGAGCTGCCTGAGTAGCGGGTGCATATGGCAATTTCATCCGCCGCTTCGGTGCAGTAGCTCTCTCCGAAGCTGATACAAGGTACCCAAGTGTCACGGCGGCGCCCGGAGTGCGGGACTGTAGCCACGCTGTGACGACGTCATCACGCATCCAGCCCCTGACGAAGCTCGCGGCCAAGGCGAGACAGCAAAGGTCATCGTGATAGCCCGGCGTCAGGGACTGCACCGTCTCCTGCATCTGCGTAAGACCCTTTTCCATCCCGGAAAGCAGCCTTGCGCGATGGCGGTCAGACTGCCGGCCACGCGGATCGTCGGCGCGTTGCGATGCAGGAGTGGCTGCAAGTAACGCGCGCGCCAGATCGCTCGAACAGTTGTTCGCGCCGACCATCACCAACACTGCGGCCAGCTGACGCACTGTGACCATCCGCCTGAGCGCTGCCACGGTGCGGTCCGGCAAGCGGTATCCAGCCAGCAGTGCGAGTGCCTCCAGACAGATGCCTGCCGGTGCCACCCGCCCTGTGGAGGTTTCCGCGGCCCGGGCGACGAATCTGGCAGGACGGGCGGTGGTCATGAATTCCTCCCGCTCAGGCGATCTCGAAGCAGTCGTGGCATCGTAACGAACCCCTGACGTCTTAGCAGCGCCACAAACGCGGGATCGGACAATAGCTCCCGCAGTACGTTTTCCAGAACGGCCATTTCCGCCCGGACGGATTCCATCCGTCCAAGAAGAGTCTGCTGCCGCGCGCGTTCGAGCATGAAGACCTTTCGCGCCCGGGCTTCGGGCGTTGACTTCCGGTTCGCGGGACACCGGTCGTCGCTTAACGAGGCCTGACCCTGGTCGTCTGCCGGGACAGCCAGATTCAGGCCAATTGGAATCGCGCGTGCCATGGCATCTACCTCGGGGCCGAACTGGAGACTACCGGCAACACTTCGAGCGAAACATTGTCCGCTAGCACGAGCAGTGCTTTCAGATCGAGACGTCGGTACGCTTCAAAATGGGACAGGCCATGACGGAACACCACGGTGTATTCGCCTGCACGGAGACTGCCGCGCGGCAGGATATGAAAATCTAGCAGTTCTGTGACCGCGCGTTCGATACGACCATAAACCAGAAAATCAATCGCGAAGCAGTCCGGCCAACGTGCGGTCCAGTAAGGCAGATGCCCCTGGATCATCCACGGACGGCGCACGACCAGTTGCATTCGTAGCGCGCCGTCTACGCACAGCGTGGTGGTGTGCTTTTCATACCGAACGTCGTGTCCGAGTTCGCACAGCATTGCAGTAACACTGTCCACGACGTGTCGTTCCATACGGCGTTCGACACATCGGTTTTCGGAGCGCTCGGGATCGAGGTTCGGCGCATAGCCGATGGCTTTATACGCTTCGTTGAGACTGCCAAACTCGCGCGCCACCTGCTCCGCCGAGGGCGCGCTGCGGTAGTGTCTCAGTAACTTCTGATTGATTTTCCCCGTGCGGCTTATGACCTTGCGCATGCCATCAATGATTTCTTCACGCGTCGGTCCGCGCCGGCTATGTGCGAGCCTTGCCTGAACCGCCGCAAAGAGCCGCCTGTCAACCACAGCGGCGAACGCCCCCGGTACCCTTATCCACTCGTCATTGGGGACCTGTCGCCAGGGACTATCGAGTTTGGATGTCGTGCGACTGTACACATTGGTACCGATGTATTTCTCATTGCGCAGGATCTGCATGACGTGCTGCCCCTGCCAGGGGCGCCCGCCCCCGTTGACGATCCCAAAGTCGTTCAGGCGTCGCGCTATGCCAGTCGCCGTGACCCGTTGCGTCGCATACCACTCGAACATCTTACGGACGATAGCCGCCTCACCCGAGGTATCCGGAACAACGATGACACGGTCGGTCTGCACGTTCTTGTATTCGTGGCAGCCAAGTGGTTGTCGGATTTCCCTACGGGCGTTGACGAGCACGCGGCGCAGACCGTAACCCACAGGCCCCGCAGTGTGAAATCCGCGCTGGACGTTCAGACAGTGGCCAAGAAATATCTTGCGCGACATCTCACGACTGAATTCACCGGCCATCGCCCGCTTCATCGCTTTCAACACCGATGAGAGTGGACTGCCGTCGTTCTCAAAAGGCTCAGCGACATAAATAATGTTCACGCCGGCGCGGCGGCATGTGTACTCATAGAAGGCGCTCTCATCGACATCCTGGAAACGTCCCCAGCGGCTGACGTCGTACACCAGGACGCTGGAAAACCTGCGAGCGGGATTTTCCACATCGAGCAGCAGTTGGATCAGTGCTGGCCGGTCACGCAATGTGAGACCGCTGATGCCCGCGTCTTCGTAGTCCCGCACGATCCGTATGTTGTGTGTGGCTGCATACCGGGCAATCGCTTCGCGCTGGAAGAACGGAGAGTACTCCTGGTGATCCGTGGACATGCGAATGTACTGCGCGGCCCGAGGCGGCGCAGACGGATGCGTAGAAGGCTTCCGGGCGGGGGACATGGAGGCTCGACTGGCGGTAAGCTTCAGTGCTAGTGTTTTTTGCCACGAAGTCAAGATCGGCGATGACGCTTGCCGCGAGAGGCGATCGACGTTATTGCCCTGCGCCCGCTCCAGTCCGGCATCGGAAACATTCGCGGCAACGCTATGCGTGGAATTACCTGGGGCCGGCAATTCGCAGGGCTACGAACGCTTAAAGCCCGGTCGCAGCTCCAATCCTGCACGGAGGTTTCATTGAACGAAGCCAAGGCGAACAAATGCACCGGGGTTCGCCTTCGTGCGGCGACTGTTATCGAGGACGGGTGTCGGCGTACGCTCATCGTCTATGTCAATATGCTGGACGTCGCCCAGACGAACGGCGCTTACGGGCAACTATGTGAGATCCGGGACTCTTCGCCAGGTCTTCACGCTGCAGCTAAAGCAGCACGACACAATGCTGGCCGGATGCGGAACAACTAATGATCGAACCTACCGGATTGGACAAGGAAGCACGCGCCGAACTGCTCTGTTATCTTGCAATAGCGCAGCTTGTCGCCAGGGCGCGCAGCGGTGATTGGCTACGCACAGATCACCTCGTCGAGTCGACCCGCATCTGGCTTGCCGGAAACGGCGCGAAGGCCGACTGGTCAGAGCGGGTGCAACTTGGCACTCTGTCAGAAAAGATCGCGCGCGACTTGACAGGTCCGTCGGGTTTAGCCGACACGGAATACCTGGCAAAACTGTTCACCGACGGCTGGAGACTGGACTATCGATCGCCTGTTGTGCGTGGAATCTACTCAGCTTGCGTGGCCGTGCTGAGCGGGGATGCATGACCTGGTAGTCACTCGGCCTTCGACCGTGTAGCTATCGATGCTGACGAGGGTGTCGCGCTCGTCGAATTGGAATGGCGGACGTTGTCACTTGGCGGGCGGTCGCAAAAAACTCTGCGGCACATTTCCTCGTCAAATGGAAGTCCAGTACGATAGCCGGCTCTTAAACTGTTGCACGGGGGAGGCTATGGCAGTTGATTGGTACGAATATCAGGAAGAAACGGCGGCGTTCTTTAAAAGCCTAGGCCTAGACGCTCAAACCAATGTCACGGTGCATGGCGTCAGGACACAACATGACATCGACGTGCTTGTGAAGATGCACCATGTCGGATTCGACATCACGTGGGCGATCGAATGTAAACATTGGAAGAGCAAGGTGTCGAAGCTGCATGTTATGGGGCTGCGGAGCATCGTCCAGGAGATCGGCGCAGATCGAGGAATTCTGCTCTGCGAAGTCGGCTTCCAAAGCGGCGCTATTGAAGCCGCGCAGCTCACAAATGTCGTGGTGACCTCCTTAGCCAATGTCATGCAGTCGGCTCAAAAAGACGTCTACAACCTGCGCTTTCGAGAGCTGCTGGAGCGTATTGAGGCATCAAGAGAGCGGTACTGGGACATCCCCAAGAGTGTACGGATCGACCACGGCCTTCGCCAGGAGGTGGGCGACGGCTATTCAGCGTTCTTTGTTTTGCACACCGCAGATGAAGTTATGGGAAAGGCTATCCGAGGCGTTTACCCGATCACCGACCTGGTGCGGTTTCAATATCTGAAGACCCCGCTGGTGCTTTCCAGCCCCGAAGAAGTGTTGGCCTATCTTGAACCGCTGATCGCCGACCTAGAGAGCCGGCTGGCAAGCTGTGATGCAGCGTGGAAACATGGCGCGACGCCCGCTGATGCGACTGGCGCCCAATGAAGCAGGGAGGCTCCGCCTTGGTACAGGGAGGGAACATGACAGTAAATGCGTGCCCTGCTCAACCTTTCGTCTGCCGCAGAGATCAACCAAGGACCATCGCCAACGATCGGAAGCGAAGCTACCTGGGAATTGAGTGTCCGCTTAGCGGGCGTGCAGCGGATGACCGCAACCGGGCCGCATAGTGCCCGACGGCGATGGACCAGACGCGACCAGTTGCCCTCCGTCAGACTCCGCCGACCGATATCCGTTCCGTAGCGCTTCCCACACTGGCCCCCTGTGGGTGTCCGCAGAGGCCACGCAGCGGGGGACGATATTGCCCACAGAGAGTGTTCGCAAGCGGGGGCCGACGCTTCCCCGGCCTGTATGATGCTGAGGTCACTCTCGATACGATTCGGCACAGTGAATATATACGACCTCTACAAGCCATTTAGAAATGAACTTCGCAGGATGGCCTGTCGGTGTCGTTGAACGCTTCAAAGCTTTCATCGACGACACATCGGATTTTCGTCTCGCCATAGCACCGGATTTTGTAGTCGATGTCTGCATAACGTGCCAGCACTACCTTGACACTATGTCGTGCAACCTCCTCCACGATTTCGTGGTTCTCAGCGTTGGGGCAGCCATCGCGATCTCATCAAGCAATCCCTGCAACCCTAAGGGAGGATAGTTCGGCGTCGTCTCAACAATTTTATCCAGCATGAAAAGAACATGTTTGGGCCATCTCATAGCAAGCGAGAGATTGTCACCTTTCGTCTCTTGCAAACCATAAAGCGCGACGTCTGCGTGTTCGATGGACGTCAGGTAGTCCTTTACCGCATCTGTTACCTTATCAAAGATATCCGGCAATTGATTGGCAATTCGAATTATTGCATCCGTTGATGTGCTAGTCTGAAATACAACTTCCTGCGGCCACACCGAACTGAAGAAGGGTTTTCCGAACCTTTCCCATACCGAATGCTCTTCTATGATTTGACCGACCATCCAGAGTGCCGCATGCCTACCCGACTCGCCGATCGTCTGCAAAATGCGGCGACATTCCTCATTGGTGACATATCGACGGTCCTCCAATCTCCAAAACCTTGCAACAATCAGCATACGTGCCGCATTGTTTTCCAGCCCTGCGTCTGATGCAGGACCGTATGGCTCGGAGAAGAGTTTCAGGAAATCGACCTTCAGCAAGCGGAAAAGTGTCCCGGGATGCGGCACTTGCTCACTCCAGAGCACACCTGCCCAAATAGCATCCGATAGTGCATTCTGTCGGGAAAAGAACGGAGCTAGTCGGTTCTTCACCCATCTGCCGTCCACATGGTACAAAAAGTTCAAACGGCGACCGATTAGAGTTGCCGCATGACGCGCTCCATCTCCCGGCGCTGTAAGAGTTCGATCAAGCCGATCGAGCAATGCCGGATCAAGTCCTTCGTCTCTCTCGTAGTTCGTCTTGGTTAATATCGCGAATGCTGCCTCTACCATATGCCCGACTGGGGCATTGATGGCGAAATCAATCGACCGCGAAAACGACTTCGTCGCGTTCTTATTTCTGTCTTCGTGGAGGGCGCTCTCCGTAGCGTTTTCTCCAATCACGACGATTCTTTGAAATATCTTATCCCACACGGACCAAAAGAGGTCTGGCTTCTGAAGGAATATCGAAGGCAGATGTTTTTCGAACCAGCCGCTGATATCAAAGCGAAGTTCAAAAAACAAATCATCAGGCGCATCGGCGATCTTGCATGCACAAACCAAAAGCGTTCTTTTTGAGGTCGAATCAGGCCAGTTCGAAAGTAGTTGTCGCCACAAAAACGGTGCTCGAACTTCGCCATTTGCGCGGGAGGAAAGCGCGCGGAGAGCGCGCGCTGGTCGCTCGCGGACAAGCCCGGCAAACGGCGCGTGCTCAACAAATTCGAACCGATCGTGCTTCGACAACTCAAGTGCACGCGCAACTATTTCGCTTATCGGCAGTTGCATCAGATTTTGCGGGTCCGTCTTACGCGCAATCCAGCCACTCCGACCGTCGTAGTCGTGATCAGCGGTCGCCTCCGCTTCTCCGCTCCAATCCGGCTTCTTTCGCGTCGCCTTTAGAAACTTTAAAGCAGATTGTGATAATGTGCAGCCGTTCTGCTCAAGCCACCCTAACGAAGTACCCGCGCTGTATGTGATTCTCGACGCGAAATCATCCGGCGATTCGCCTTCATATGGTTGCGGCCCCTGAATAATCCTGCGCTCGATACTTCTTCTGACTGAAGTGCGAAGGTCCGTCCACCGAGACCTAAGCAAAATCAGTAACTCCCGTCGGAGATATGTGTTCCAGAATGTATCGTCGGAAAGATCGAGAATTCCGACGCCGACGTTCTCACCGTCAAATACGGAGTCATTTCTCCAAAAGTGCAATTTTAGTTTGTCAAAAATAAAATCATCAGATTTGGGCCATGCGCCCAACTCTTCTCGAGCGTCGCTGGGAGATAGCTTGCAGAGGCGCTCAAACAATTCGACCGCCCAAAAAAAATCGGCTTCAATCCCCTCACGATGATGGATGCGCACTCCTGGTCGCGAATCGGGTTCGATTGCGGGAAGCCGAAAGAACCTGGATTTCCGCACAGTCTCACTTAGTAAACCTATCGAATTAACCAGTGCTTGACGGATGATCTGGAAGACAGGACGTACCATGTTGTCTGGTACGTTGATGTCGACACCATGTCGCTGCGCAGTAGTAACTTCGAATTGCACGAGATTGCCAACCTCCGCCGACTCATCTATTGACGGAGGCACGGGCGCACGTAACATAGATTTTCCAATTGCCAATCGAGGCTGAGCGATTTTGGCAAACTTACGCAGCACGGACGATGACCAGCCTTCGATGCGAATTCTCTCAACAAGGGTGTACCATGCAAATTCCCCGATGTCGTCGGGTAACTCAGCAAACGATTCCGCCAAAAGAGCCCAAACGCGCCTGGCTTCGCCTTTAAGCGGCAAAATGCCCGGGCTACGACCGTTCAGTCTTCGGTCTACAGCGTCCAAGACCGCGGGGTGCAGGTTATTTTGCCGAGCTACCCACCACACGGCGGCCGGTTGTTCCGCCACCCGCTCAAACCATCGGACAAACCACCAGAGACGCTTGGAGTCTATCTTGCTTGAAACGGACCGCATGCCAGCCAGGCGCATGTAACTGCGTCCGTCCTCGTCGGTGGGCAGCGATCCAATAAGGTCTTTCGCACCAATGTCCGTAGACCTGCCATTTTCATTCAAAGGAGGGCGTGGCGGATCGTCATCCAATCCGTACTCTACGTGTGGGTCGATCTCTTCGACATCGCTCCCCCATCCGTTTTTTTCAGGAGGACGGTATCTGGAAAGTCTGTCGAAAACGCAAAGCCACTCTGCCACTGGAGGCGGCTCAGCATCGGCAAATGCTCTTGCCCCATCCTGCGTTTCCACTAGCGCGACAACTTGTCCCCTTTGATATGGCAACAACTTGCGCGGCGACATCTGTGCATACGATATGACACTCGAGGTCCAAGAGTCCTTGTCAGCTGCTCGCGACGCCCAAGCTTCAAGCGTTGCCCACAAGTCAGTGAACTGGTGGAACGCTATGCCGACTATGCCTAGTTCATGCCATTTTGCGCGTACTTCGTCGGGTTCCCCGCGATCGAATGCGTAGATGGTGCGCAATCGCGGAGAATTGCTCGCAGACAGACCTTCGAGCAGATAGCGAATCGGCGGATCACTCGCCGAATAGCCCAACAGAACAACGACGCGTTGCTCGAGTAGTTCGCGCATAAAAACAGTCGCCCAACCGTCCGCTAGATACGCTCGACCGAAATCACCAGAACCAAGGACTAGATTCTGACCGTCGTCGCGTTGATGCTGCAAACGACCATGAAGATAAACGATGCCGGTCGGCGCCTCACCGGTAGTCATGCTAGGCAAGAGCGGGGGTGTCCATTGCTGCAATTGCCTATTCGCCCGCTCGAACATCAAATCAAAATTCGTTGTGACGATGAATGGACTGCCGGAAGCGTCGACCGATAGGCGTAGAACAGCTTCATGATTGACGGGATTTGCCCCAATTGGGTTCTTCAGCTCTCGGTTGACCTCCCGCTCTACCCTTGACCGAGAATACTCTCTTTGCAAAAGCCCAAAAACTTGATCCAGTGGCGGAGCCAGGTCAGGATCGTTCTGAGCGATTGCGCGTACCATCAATTCTCCCACCTTTGACGATGGCGAGACTCCAAGACGCTTAATGACGCGTTTCGTAAGCTTGAAGAAACTAGGCAATCCAACTGGCATGGATACGCCAGCGCCACAAAAAAATACAACCTCTCCCTTATCTCGGAGGCTTACCAGCTCATTAGGGATGGCTGGGCCGTCAGGAAAGAACCTCAGTTTTAGTCTCCAGTGGATTGGGGAAAAAGCGGATCACAGAATCTGATATTCGACTCGTTAGCCTACTGCAAACGGCGAGAGTCTGAAACCGACAGCGAAGTCACGCGGCCATAAATATGGGCCACAGAAAATATGGATCGTTTGGGTACACCGTAACGGACTATGCGCCGGGGCATATCGCGCTGGATCAACAGGATCAACCGGATATTTGAGCCATGATATAATTGATCCATCAATTCAAATGATCCATAAAAACCATGCGCAAACTCTATTACGGGCGGATTTCCACCACGGACGGCCAGTCGTCCGCGAGTCAGTACGGCGACGCCAGAGCCCACGGCGTGCAGGACAAGGATGTTTTCATTGATGAGGGCGTCAGCGGCTACCACGTTGCTCCTGACGCGCGGGAACAGTGGCGCAAAGCCGAGCACGATCTGCGGCACGGCGGCATTCTCATCGTGCGCTGGCTCGACCGGATCAGCCGCCGTTACGACGAGTTACACGCCACCATGCGCCGACTGATGGAACTGGGTGTGCGGGTCGAATGCACGCTCAACGGGATGGTCTTTGATGGAAAGGCCAAAGACGCCATCGAGAAAGCAACGCGCGATGCAGTACTGGCGTTCATGGCCGCGCAGGGCGAAGCCGATTATCTGAACCGCGCCGAAATGCAGCGACGCGGCGTGGCGATCGCGAAGGCGGAAGGAAAATACAAGGGGCGTACACGATCACATGACTACGCTGCAATCAAGGCATGGCGGGCGGAACGCGGCGCAAGTATCCGGGTGACTGCTGAGAAGTTCGGCGTCGGCACAGCTACGGTCAAGCGGGCGTGCGCCGAGGACATGTCATCCTAACTGGTAGTCGACCACGGAAATCAATGCAGCCGGTAATCAACAAGCCCAGCCGCAGTTGTTTACCGCGTTCGGGGGTGCCAACGGCGTGGCAATCTATCGGACGATTGGTTACCACCAGAAGCGAGAAGATGCATGTCGAATCGCACAAACTGACATCGCGTTCTCAGTCGCATAGCAGACTGCTCGCGTTGCGGCTACGCCTTCGCACGGCAGTCGGGCGAAGAATCCACATCGGTGTTGAGTTGTTCCCATAAAATCGCAGCACAAAGAAAAACATTCGACCTATCAGTCACCGCCTCTGATGAGATCAACAGTAAAACATCTGGAACTGACTCTCGTACAAGTTGCATTCGGGATGCAGAAATGCCGGGGGAACGCTTCGGAACTTCTCACCGATGCCGCATTGCTGGCCGACAAAGGTCGTCATGCGCGAGCCTACACACTTGCACATACGGCATGTGAGGAACTCGCAAAGTTTTTTGTACTGCAACTGGCTGGGAAGCGAATTGTTCAAGCGAATGCACCGGACTGGAAACGGTTCTGGCGTCGATTTCGTAGTCACGACTCCAAAATTACCCAGCTAAGCGTGCAACTGGCCAATCTCCAACTGGAGGACCATACCGTCGACCAAGACCTTATAGCCGCTTCGGAAACGCTTTTCATGGCCAGTCTTCAGCCGAGGAATGCATCCCTATACGTAGATATTGGTCCAGATGGTGAATTCCGAAGTCCGAGCGAAATTGACTTTGGAATTCCTTTTCCCGTTCTATCCGGTGTCGCAACGCAGGCGCTGCGGGTCGCCGGGACGCTTGGCGAAACGGTTACTGATATCGTGACGACTCTTCGCAAACCGCCAACTGTTTCTGAGCAGGCAACAGGGCTAGAGGTTCTGGTGACAATACTTTCCCGCATTCGGGACGCCGGGATAAGCAAAGAAGAAGTCTTGACCGAATTGAACAAACACTGGGGCGTTCCCAAGAAAGCGCACTGATCGGTCAGCTCATTGCTGGAAGGGCAACTCCAACTGCGTCGGCCCAAGCTGAAGACTAATTTTCCCGCGAACAGCAGCCTTAACGCGATCCAATTCCACCGTCAGCACAAACGAGTTGTTGCCTGCCTTCGGAACTGGCATATCAAACGTAAGTCGTTGCTGATGATCATTCAATGACTCGATATCAGTCTTGAAAGTAAACAGCTTTTCCATACCCCCTTCGACGTTGCGCAAGTCAGGACGCCGATACGGTGTTTTAGGTGGCAGAGCCATAGGCTCGGAAATGACGGGCGCAGATTGGTTCAAGCTATCTTCCATCGCAAGGTCGCCGTCGGACGTGCGCCGCTCACCAGGTAACCTGGCAATAGACTGCGGCGTCGCCGTCTTTAACAACATAAGGCCCGCGTCAAAACCGCCCCTTTTCTTTCGCTTTTTAAGCCGTTCCTGCTCCAAGCTCGCATGATCAATGTTTAGCGCAGCAGCGAGCGCTAGTAACACTTCCTGGACGTCAGCGAGTTCGCCCATCAGGTCGTCACCTGTGCGAGCATCCAATGCCTCGAAAGCCTCTTCGACAAGCTTTTGCCGCAAGGCGCTAACAAGCGCATCCCCTTTCAGCGCAATCGACTCGACCCGCTCCCCGCGCTCGCGAATCAAGTCCGGAATTCCGTCCCTAACCAGTTTGTGAAACTCAACGACCTCCTCGCCCGTCCCAAACAAATCCACACATTCGACACTGCACCCCTCGCGACTCAACATGTAATAGGCGTGTGACAGAATGCCACCGGACAATTCCACCACGAAACCAATTTTCCTCGCAAGTTGCGCCAACTCGGAAGCGAAACTTGCGTTTCGGATTAGTTCGGCGTCGACCGGTGCCATGACTACCCGTTCGATACTTTCGCCGGCATCGGCCGATTTTTTCAGTTGTTCCCAGTCTTCGCGATGCCGAATAACGACCTCGTGCGCAGAAACCCGTTTTCTTCGAGGCGCAGCCTTTGGACCTCCACTAATGGAGGACGAACTGTGGAACCACGGCAGCACACGATGTGACGTTGCATCTTGGTGGTTATCCACAAACCACATCACGCATATTGCTTCTTCGCGGCGTTCAGCGATCCGGCGCGTGGTTTGCGCAATCTCAAATATCCACTGGGTCCGCGTAATGCTACGCGACCAATCGTGCGCAGAATCCGTAACTTGCGGGATCCACCGCCCAGCCTCGTCAGCCGCAATAAAAGTGCCCTTGAACCGCAATCTCTCGCGCAAACCATAATGCAGGTCACCACCGATTTCGCTAACCTGAATGCTTCGGCCACCTGTGTCGACTTCAAATGTATCGTGCGAATGCCAATAGAGCCCCTCAGGATTTCCCCACAATGACTCGATTCGAACGATAGGATTTCCGGGCTCAGCTCGCGCCCAAGCAGAGGCAACCGACGGAATAAAGTGGTGTGCGATTAGACACAACCCCGCACCTTGGAGGTCCGACTCCAGCACGAACCGCGCGAAGGTGGTTGTCAGCCAACCTTTCGCATCTGCTAGCGAGCGCAACTCATCGCTCCTAGGTAACATCTCTCGCTTCGTTGCGGGGATGTCCGTCCCATCAGTGCGAATGATGAAGGGCCGCTGCGTCAGAAAGCCAAGGTCGGCCGCGAGGTCATCCGTTACTATCCCACTTAGCAGCGCGCTAATAACCGCAGGTTCGTTCAGAATGTAAAACGGCGGCATGCGATAACCGAGATCAGCATATAACTTTGCGTTGCGAAGCTTCCCATAGGTTGCAAAGTCCTGCTCATTTACGGGCCGAAACGCGCGGAGCCGGTCGGTATTGATTTGAGGTATGTGCCTCGGGATAACAGATCGCGGATCGATACCACCGCTTACGGCTGCGCGATCGGCCTGAACAAGCCAGACAACCCGGCCATCCCATACCCATTCGAAATGCATGCGCGAGGAAAATTGCATCGACCAACTGCCGACACGCTTCAAGACAATCCCAATCGCCGGCCGAGCATCACAAATCAACCGCGCTGTGTTCAGCGCCTTCCCACTGCGCCATGTCCTTACAGCCACGGGCTCCGTCCGCCCAACCTCGCCGTTCACTGGTTCGAACTCCGCGACCCAATCTCGCGGTTCGTAGCTGAGACGGCGCTCGTTAGACATGTGTCCCTTTTCTGCGACGACAACGCTCTTCTGCACAACAAGATGTATCGCGCCAGAGTCCCCCTTTGCCTTCGCCGTTTCCGTGAGCCTTCCCATAAGCTCTTTCGCACGAAGCCATGTATCTCGCGCTGGACATTCAAGAGAATCCAACTGCCCTCGAGCGTCGAGTGTTTCGGCCACGCCGCTCGATCTGATAAAGACCGACGCGTGCTCAGCCAGATCGACTGTCGAAAGCGCCGTTCGTATCGCTAGAACAATACTGTCCTCGGTCGCTTGGTCGTGCGCTCCCGTTAGGCAATTGCCAGAGATAACAAAATATGGTGGAACCCATTCCGCCGGCAACGTGCTCAACCCAAAGGCTTTCCAGCCTACTTCCGAGTGCGTGATATCGTCGGGTTCAAGTAATCGCAGGCCGTCAGTCGTGACAATGTTGAGCGGGTTCTTTGGTGATGGCGCAGCGTCTCTTGAGCGTTGCGGTGTGCTCTTATTTTTGGCCATCGCCCTTCGTTGCAGTGGCGTTCGATTTCGATGCTTCTCGTGTACCAAAAATTACATCCGCCATCTCGGTCATTTTAGCCAGAGCCTTATCGCCGAAGTAGCCAGTGATGAAACCCAGCGAAACAAACGCAGATGCCTTGTTCGCGTTTATGGTTAGGCCCAAAAATCCTGCGTCCGTGAGCGCGCCCACAATGAAGGCCAGTGACCCCGCGAGCAGCGGTGACAGGAGACGCCACAGCCGACGGTCCTGATTCCAAAATCCTTTAGCGACTACGTGATACAAATATTTGATCCCAAACAGCGTTCCGCCAAGAACGCCCCCCAAAAAGAAATAGCCATAACGCGCAAACACTGGCCGACTGCAAACAGCACATGCCGTCCAATCCGCAAAAAGACCGCTCCATACCAAGAAAATCATCAGCAGCGAGCCGATAGAAATGGCGGCCACCGCGGCACCTTCCCAACCTATCTGACGTCGCGCGTCCGGGGGGTACCGTGACTGCCAATCATGAACGGTTCGTCCATCCGCTTCGTCGTGGGGAATTACTCCCGGAACGGCGAGCAACGCGGCGTCATCGGCTGGAGCGGTATCAGTTGAGGACACGGTGTCGTCCGGCGCGGACGACACTAAAGATGCAGCATCTACTAATATCGGTTCCGCCCCGCTCGCCCGTTCAGATGTCATGTCTGCGCGCCAACCTTAAATCGCAGCTGTTGTGAGGCGCTCGCCGGCCAAAGCGCCTAACCGGGCGGCAGTTCGTTCAGCGCTGTCAGTAAACGGAAAAAGGCGATAGTCGAATTGCCCCCCCACTCCCATACCGGCCGCCAAAATCTTTCGGAAAAATTGTGATTGCGGCTGATCGACGATGGAGACATGAACCGACGCCGAAAGCTCATCCGCCGTGTCCGCCATCAGCAGGTATTCGCGACCGTCAATTGCTCGCTCAAGATCGCGCGCCGGTGTACGAACCCAAGCTCGCTTGCCGTCATTTGCAAGGACCTGCTGCACAAAGGAGCCGCGAAAGGGCACCAAATGCAAATGCGCGTGATCTGTACCGCAACCGGTGAGCGAACCAGACGTGCTGACGCCGTGCTCAAATACAACGACGTCTCCGTAAGCTGACGATATAACCTCCGCGACTTCCCGCGCAAATTCTTGAAAAGCCGCTTCGCGGTAGTCTTGTGACAGATTGAGGGTATGGCGCTTCGCGCAGACAAGCGTCCAGCCCTCCACGAACCCGCCGATAGACGGAATCGCGAAGTAGTCGTCAGACTCCATCAGCACCCGATCGTAACCGGCGTGAGTCTTCCCCGCGCCAATGCGGCAAAACCGACACTCCAGCGCTGGCGAATCAATCCGGTTGCCTGTCATAGCGACCTCCACTTATACACATTCTGATTTTACTACTCGCGGCCTACTGATGCGTTGCATCGCTATCAGCTAACCGACCGAGGCACGCGCAACAAATCCGAAAAGAACAGCACCTCACGCCCCGTCCGACTGGTTCTTGCGTTGTGCAGCAAATCGAAGCTTCGCGCTTTGACGCCTCGGTAAAGCGATCGGATTTCGGGAACCTCATCGTATGACACGACCCAAGGTGCCTTAATTTGGCCGACGGCGAGTCTAACCTTCGCATGGTCTGCCGCGCTGTAAGCGTTCAAGTATAAATCGGGACCTTTCTTGAAATACGGCGGATCGAGATAGATCAGTTTTTCGCGCCGCCTCCGCCCTAGATTGGCTAAAAATTTTAGCGCATCGAGGTTCGATATATGGATTCTAGACCGGAGTTGACCCACGCGGGCAACGCGCGCCATCAGGTCATGCCGATTGAACCTGGCGTCGAGCCGCCATTCGCCAGCCTGCGCTTTGCCTCCGATCATGCCACCATTCATAATCCCGGAATGGTTGGTTCGATTCAAGAAAAAAGTAGCAAAGCCCAGAGCAAAGGTATCGGCACGCGATCCGAGCATGTATATCTGACGCTGTCGAGCCCACTCGTCCGGCGTAACCTCAACAAGCGCTAGTTGGTCCACGAATCGCTGGTTGTCTTCCAGGACGGCGTGCCAGAACGAGTAGATCGCGACATCAAGATCGTTCAAGTGTATCGAACCGACTCGGCCTTGCATTAGCAAGCTCAACGCGAGCGATGCCCCGCCAGCATACGGTTCCGCATAATCAATCCCATCTAGTCTGTTCGCATCGAGTAGACGACCGAAGAAGGGAGCGACCCTCCACTTCCCACCAGGATACCTAAGAGGCGATGCCGTCTTCATTCGTTTGTTGGGTTCTCGTTTCTGTTCATGTCGTCTATACAAATATGCGACCCGAGTGTACCTTAAGTCTCTGCGGCGACCTGCGGCCCGGCAAATAGGTCACGCGAGCTGAGTTTTGGTTCGTGTACATCCTATGCAGCGAGGTGCTTCTAGGCTGCCTTGCCGGCGATACTCACGACTTTGTTCGCCACCGAGATGACCGCCTGACGGTCGATTTCGTCAGCAAGATATTGCAGTGCGCGCCGCCGATCGGCTTCCAATTCGTGATGGTGATAGCTTGCCGCAGTTTGGCTTCTCTCGGTGTGCGCAAGCAGCAATTCCACTACGTCCCGGCTGAAACCGTGTTCACGCAACAGCGTCGCTGCGGTCCCGCGCGTGCCGTGCGGCGAGAACTCTGGTACGCCGAAATCCATCCGCTTAAACAGATGGTTCAACGTCGCGTCAGCCATCGGCACGTTGCTGCGGAACGCAGATGGAAACACATACTCGCCCCGGCCGGTGAGCGCGCGCTGTACGTTCAGAACGTCCAGCGCCTGCTGCGAGAGATAAACTCGGTGAAGACGGCGCGACTTCATCCGCTCAGCCGGAATGTCCCATTGGGCCTTGTCCACGTCAATCTCAGCCCACTTCGCACGCAGCACTTCCGCTTTTCGGCACATGCTATACATCAACAGCTTCGCCGCCGCCGTGGTGGATGGATGCGCTCCTTGCTTACACACAGCACGCCAGAACGCGCCCAACTCCGACTCGCTCAGATGCCGATGATGTTCGGCCTTAGGAACCTCGATCACGCCCCGCAAGGGCAATGCAGGGTTATTTTCAACCAACAACTTCTGGATCGCGTAGTTATAAACCTGCTGGATGATGACGCGCACCCCCTCGGCTGTGCTCGGCGTCGCGCGGACTCTCTCGATGATCGACAGCACGTCAGACGCCTTCACGTCCTCAAGGGCCTTGCGCCCAATGAAAGGCCAAACGAATCGGTCCAGGCGGGATCGGATTTGCTTTCGATATCCTTCCGACTTGCCAGATAGACGCTCGTCGATCCACTTGAGGGAAAACGCTTTGAACTGGCCTTCGTCCGCCCTCAATAGCTCCCTCGCTTTCCGCTCCGCTTCATCTGCTCGCTTCTGTGCCGCAGGATCAATGCCCTGCTCCACCATTGCGCGATATTCGCTGTGCCGGTCGCGTGCATCCTTCACCCCAATTTCGGGGTACCGGCCGATCGTTACCTCCCGGCGCTTCCCAGCCAGCGAGTACTGATAGCACCAAGTCTTTGAACCGCCGGGCATGATCTGTACGAATAGGCCACCGCCGTCTGTCAGCTTGTACGACTTTTCCTTCGGCTTGGCGTTATTCAGGCGCGTCGGCGTCAATGTGTAGTTGAAGTGTCTTTTCCTGCTCATTCCCGGCCCCTCACAAATGAGGGTAGCGAGGGAAAATCTACCCTCAGTCCCCTCAAATTTTCCCTCACTAAATCTCGGATTTCCTCAAATCACGCCGGACACAGAAAAACAAAAACCCCGGCGACACATAGTGTACACCGGGGTTTACCGGATTTCGCCGGTACACGCTGGACGAGCTTACATGTTTTCGATCAATACCTGGCCAAAGCCCGAGCAGGACACCTGCGTCGCGCCTTCCATCAAGCGCGCGAAGTCATAGGTGACCCGCTTTTGCAGAATCGACTTTTCCATCGACTTGATGATGAGATCGGCCGCTTCGGTCCAGCCCATGTGACGCAGCATCATTTCAGCCGAAAGAATTTCCGAACCCGGGTTCACGTAGTCTTTGCCGGCGTACTTCGGCGCAGTGCCGTGCGTGGCTTCGAACATCGCGACCGAATCCGACATGTTCGCCCCCGGCGCAATCCCGATACCGCCGACTTGCGCGGCCAGCGCGTCTGAAATGTAGTCGCCGTTCAGGTTCAGCGTGGCGATCACGTCGTATTCCGCCGGACGCAGCAGGATCTGCTGCAGAAACGCGTCGGCGATCACGTCTTTCACCACGATGTCGCCACCCGTTTTCGGGTTCTTGATCTTCATCCACGGACCGCCGTCGATCAGCTCCGCGGCGAATTCCTTCTGCGCCAGCGCATAACCGTAGTCGCGGAACGCGCCTTCGGTGAACTTCATGATGTTGCCCTTATGCACCAGCGTGACCGAGCGGCGCTCGTTGTCGATCGCATACTGGATCGCCTTGCGCACCAGGCGCTCCGTGCCTTCGCGCGACACCGGCTTGACACCGATCCCCGAGGTTTCCGGGAAGCGGATCTTCTTCACACCCATTTCTTCGCGCAGGAACTTGATGACCTTCCTGGCGTCTTCCGACCCGGCGGGCCATTCGATGCCGGCATAGATGTCTTCCGAGTTCTCACGGAAGATCACCATGTCGATCTTCTCAGGTTCACGCACCGGAGAAGGCACGCCCTTGAAGTACTGCACCGGGCGCAGGCAGACATACAGATCGAGTTCCTGACGCAGCGCAACGTTCAGCGAACGGATACCGCCGCCGACCGGCGTGGTGAGCGGCCCCTTGATCGAGACGACGTATTCCTTCAGCACCTGCAGCGTTTCTTCCGGCAGCCACACGTCCGGGCCGTACACCTTGGTCGACTTTTCGCCGGCGTAGATTTCCATCCAGTGAATTTTCTTCTTGCCCGCATAGGCTTTTTCTACTGCGGCATCCACGACTTTCAACATCACCGGCGTGATGTCGAGGCCCGTTCCGTCGCCTTCGATATACGGAATGATCGGCTGGTCGGAAATGTTGAGCGAGAAATCTGCGTTGACGGTGATCTTGTCACCACCGGTCGGAACCTTGATGTGCTGGTACGGCATGATCGGACTCCAGTGAAGGCTGTGCTGAAAGCTGATGGGAGACTGCGGAAACTGGGTGCTCCTCGCTACGCAATGCCGGACGCCTGCGAGCGGCCTGGTCGCCTATTCTAGCCCACGCCGACGCGGCAACGAGGCCGCATGCGGCTCGGGGTTTTCCAACCTTGTCGAAAATCAAAATCAGTAAGAGGCACACTCTTATGTCTTATATAAGACATAAGACTCGCCGCGGCTCATTATGCATTATTATTCCGCCATTTACTACCGAGCCAGCGCCCCTCCTGGCCTTCGCGGCACGCTCCCGCCGCCGCTCGACCTTCATCGATTCCTCCATGCGACTCCTCGCCCTGAACAAACCGTTCGGCACCATCTGTCAGTTTTCGCCGCACGAAACGCGGGCGTCTCTGGCCGACTGGGTCAAAGTGCCCGGCATCTATCCGGCGGGCCGGCTCGACTCCGATAGCGAAGGGCTGCTCCTCCTCACCGACGACGGCGCGCTGCAAGCGCGCATCGCCGAGCCGCGTCACAAACTTGTCAAACGTTATTGGGCACAGGTGGAAGGCGCAGTCGATGATGTCACGTTGGAGAAGCTCGCACGCGGTGTCGATCTCGGCGATTATGTGACGCGGCCCTGCCGCGCCGAATACGTCGAACCGGCCGATTCGCTGTGGCCCCGCACGCCGCCGATTCGCTACCGCGCCGCGATTCCGACCACGTGGATCGAATTGTCGATCACCGAAGGCAAGAACCGCCAGGTGCGTCGCATGACCGCGGCGGTGGGTTTCCCGACGTTGCGTCTCGTGCGTGCCGGTATCGGCGCACTCGATATTTTTTCGCTCGGACTGCAGCCGGGAGAGAGTGTCGAATTGCCGCTGAAGGCGCCATGGGAAGGGATCGTCTGAACGCGTTTGCCTGCGTGCCATGTCTGCAGCGAACCGGGACTGAACCCGCATCGAACCGATATTTTGACCCGCGGCGAAAAAGCTAACTCGTTGTATCCGCAAACAAATTAGCGCGTGAAACCAATGTGAAAAACGCGTGAAACAATTGCGTTCACGATCGTTGCGCAGCTATTCATTTGCTTCAGCACGTTGGCATATAAATTTTCCACAAAATTCACGTCAACCGGTGCGCGAGCTCACGCGTTATTCGACGCAGATGCCGCCCGAAGCTATCCGGCATTCAGCCTTAAGGGCCTTTGCACACGCCGCACTCGCGGTGAGTACGGGGAGTCTGAGCGCTAAGCAGACGCGTCGAAAAAAATGTCGATGCGGCTGTCAACCGAAAGGTGGATGGCACGTTTACCGACATGACTCTACATATAACCGGGTCATTTGGTTAATTAACTCAAGCTGAGGATTTACAAAATGAACAAACTGATCGCCGCTCTGGTCGCTGGCCTCTTCGCAACGGCAGCATTCGCACAAGCTTCGGCACCGGTGGCAGCATCGGCAGCTCCGGCAGCAGCAGCTTCGTCGGCAAAGAAGACCACGAAGAAGGCAGCACACAAGAAGTCGCACAAGAAGGCAGCAGCAGCAGCTGCAGCTTCGGGCGCTTCGGAGTAAGTTTGTTGTAAAAACGCAGTCAAGAACTAGCTTCATTGCCGTTCTTACGGCGTTGAAAGGCAGATCACCGCAAGGCGATCTGCCTTTTTGTTTTTGACGCGCTCGCGTAACATTCGCGAGTTAAATTCCAGCAAGGAGTCATGCCGTGCGATTTCCCATGCGCTCGTTGATTGCGCGTTTCGCTGTTGCCGTTGCACTGCCGCTCGCCGCAATGTCGTTCGCAGCGACCACCGCTGCCCCCGCTCATGCGCAACAGATGCCGGCCGGTGCGAAGCAGCCCGGCGACTTTCCGCGCGCGAAGCTGACCGCGGGCATGTTCGTGATCGACGCAGCCGTCGCCGCCAACGACGCCGATCGCGAACAAGGTCTGATGTATCGCACGACCCTCGCGCCGAATGAAGGCATGCTGTTCGTCTTCAATGAAAACGCCGTGCATTGCTTCTGGATGAAGAACACGTTGATCCCGCTGTCGATCGCTTTCATTCGCGCCGACGGCACGGTCACCGACATTGACGAAATGCAGGCCGAGACCACCAACAATCACTGCCCGAAGAACAACGGCGTGTACGCGTTGGAAATGAGCAAGGGCTGGTTCTCGTCGAAAGGCATCAAACCGGGCATGAAAATCCAGGGCTTGCCGGCCGCGCAATAAAAGCGCATCGACCATAACGACGCCCTGCCGATTCTTCAGCGGCCGCTTTTCAGAAAAAGCCGGTGCCTTTCGCGAGGCACCGGCTTTTTGCGTTCAGCGCGGAGCGGGCCATGCACGGCACCACGCATCAGAGGCTCGGCGCCGTCGCGCGAGCCCATACCAGCAGGCCTTCACACGCGGCTGGCAAGATTCCTGCAAAAGACAGGCCGACGCGCTATCCTTGTATTCTTGGCAAAGCAGCATCCAAGGCTCCCCGGGCAGCACAGACTGCCGCCCGGCAAGCGTTTCAGGCGCGCCATTTCAAGGAGGTTCACGTGCCCCGCAAGACTCCCATCGAGCGCTACCGGAATATCGGCATTAGCGCTCACATCGACGCCGGCAAAACCACCACCACTGAACGCATCCTGTTCTACACAGGCGTGACCCACAAGATCGGCGAGGTTCACGACGGTGCTGCGACGATGGACTGGATGGAACAGGAGCAGGAGCGCGGCATCACGATCACATCGGCTGCCACCACTGCTTTCTGGAAGGGTATGGCCGGCAACTATCCGGAACACCGGATCAACATCATCGACACCCCGGGTCACGTCGACTTCACGATTGAAGTTGAGCGCTCGATGCGCGTGCTCGACGGCGCCTGCATGGTGTACGACTCGGTCGGCGGTGTACAGCCGCAATCCGAAACCGTGTGGCGTCAGGCGAACAAGTACAAGGTGCCGCGCATTGCGTTCGTCAACAAGATGGACCGCGTCGGCGCGGACTTCTTCCGTGTGCAGCGGCAGATCGGCGATCGCCTGAAGGGCGTCGCGGTGCCGATCCAGATTCCGGTCGGTGCGGAAGATCACTTCCAGGGCGTGGTCGACCTCGTCAAGATGAAGGCGATCTACTGGGACGAAGAGAACCAGGGGATCAAGTTCGAGTATCGGGACATTCCGGCGGAACTCGCGGACACCGCGAAGGAATGGCACGACAAGATGGTCGAGGCCGCCGCTGAAGCGAGCGAGGAGTTGCTCGACAAATATCTGCATGGCGGAACGCTAACCGAAGAGGAAATCAAGCACGGCATTCGTGTGCGCACAATCGCCAACGAGATCGTGCCGATGCTGTGCGGCAGCGCGTTCAAGAACAAGGGCGTGCAGGCCATGCTCGACGCGGTGATCGACTATCTGCCGTCGCCGCTCGACATCCCCGCGATTACCGGTCACGACGAGCACGACAACGAAATCGAGCGGCATCCGAAAGATGACGATCCGTTCTCCGCGCTCGCCTTCAAGATCATGACCGACCCGTTCGTGGGCCAGCTGAT
Source organism: Paraburkholderia sediminicola (assembly GCF_046026675.1). GTDB lineage: Bacteria > Pseudomonadota > Gammaproteobacteria > Burkholderiales > Burkholderiaceae > Paraburkholderia > Paraburkholderia sediminicola_F. Next base: position 3,652,036 of record NZ_JAQQEY010000001.1, read on the forward strand.
TTTCTTCCGCGTGTATTCGGGCGTGGTGAATTCGGGCGATACCGTCTACAACGCGACCAAGGAAAAGAAGGAACGCCTTGGCCGGATCCTGCAGATGCATGCGAACGAGCGCAAGGAAATCAAGGAAGTCTACTGCGGCGACATTGCCGCGGCAGTCGGCCTGAAAGAAGCGACCACGGGCGACACGCTGTGCGATCCGCAACACGTGATCATCCTTGAAAAGATGATCTTCCCGGAGCCGGTGATTTCGCAGGCCGTCGAGCCGAAGACCAAGGTCGACCAGGAAAAAATGGGCATCGCGCTCAATCGTCTGGCGCAGGAAGACCCCTCGTTCCGCGTGCAGACGGATGAAGAATCCGGCCAGACTATCATCTCCGGGATGGGCGAATTGCACCTGGAAATTCTGGTCGACCGGATGAAGCGCGAGTTTGGCGTCGAGGCGACCGTCGGCAAGCCGCAGGTGGCTTACCGCGAAACGGTGCGCAACAAGGTCGAAGACGTCGAAGGTAAGTTCGTCAAGCAGTCGGGCGGCCGCGGCCAGTACGGCCATGCGGTGATCACGCTCGAACCGTCGGCGCAAGGCAAGGGCTACGAATTCGTCGACGCGATCAAGGGCGGCGTGATTCCGCGTGAATACATTCCGGCAGTCGACAAGGGCATTCAGGAAACACTGAAGGCCGGCGTGCTGGCGGGCTATCCGGTGGTCGACGTGAAGGTGACGCTGACCTTCGGTTCGTACCACGACGTCGACTCGAACGAAAACGCGTTCCGCATGGCCGGTTCGATGGCGTTCAAGGACGCGATGCGCAAGGCCAGGCCGGTGCTGCTCGAACCGATGATGGCGGTCGAAGTGGAAACGCCGGAAGACTTCATGGGCAACGTGATGGGCGATCTGTCGAGCCGTCGCGGCATGGTGCAAGGCATGGAAGACATTGCCGGCGGTGGCGGTAAGCTGGTGCGTGCCGAAGTGCCGCTCGCGGAGATGTTCGGCTATTCGACGTCGCTGCGTTCGGCAACGCAAGGCCGCGCGACGTACACGATGGAGTTCAAGCACTACGCTGAAACGCCGAACAACGTCGCGGAAGCCGTGATCAACGCGAAGCACAAGTAAGCACCGCGGGTTGCAACACGCTATGTGCTGCAACCCGCAATGCAACGAAGGCAAACAGCAAAAGGCCCGTCCTCGGTGGATGGGCTTTTTTTCGTCCACGACCCCGCCTGGGGCAGCCGGCAACACACACGTTTTTGAACGTGCAAAAATGCCAAACGGCGCCGTGCCGACCGCCCGGACCAACGCCCCCGAGGAGACACACCATGAGCCAGGATCACGAACACCCGCATTACAAGGACGAGCAACCATCGGCGCCGATCGACTGGCGCGAGCACGGCGTCAAGGTCATCAAGGGCGACCAGCTCGACAGCAATACCGCGCAAACGCCGGGCATGAATCGCGCGGCGGCGATCAACGCGGCACGCGTCGGCGCGCAGAAAATCTGGGCCGGCACGGTAACGATCCATCCGAACGCGAAAACCGGCGCGCATCATCACGGTGCACTCGAAAGCGTGATCTACGTGGTGCGAGGCCAGGCACGCATGCGCTGGGGCGAGCATCTCGAGTTCACGGCCGAAGCGGGCCCGGGCGACTTCATCTTCGTGCCGCCCTACGTGCCGCATCAGGAAATCAACGCAAGCACCGACGATCCGCTCGAATGCGTGCTGGTTCGCAGCGACAATGAAGCGGTGGTGGTGAATCTGAACATCGACGCGGTGGAAGCGCCAGAAACGGTCTTCTGGGTCGATCCGATTCACAAGCATCCGCACGATCACTAAACCTCTTTCACGTACCTCATGACGCCGACCGCCTCGCTGCGCCCTCGCCTCATCACGCTGTACGCCGTATTGATCGCCGCTAATCTCGGCGCATGGGCGTGGGCGCTAATCGCGTTTCGTCACTATCCGCTGCTGCTCGGCACCGCGCTGCTCGCCTATGGCTTCGGTCTGCGCCACGCAGTGGATGCAGACCACATCGCAGCGATCGATGCCGTCACGCGCAAGCTGATGCAGGCGGGCAAGCAGCCGCTCGGCGTCGGCCTGGCGTTTTCGCTGGGCCATTCGACGATCGTGATCATGGCAACGATCGGCATTGCGTGGACTGCGCACTCGCTGCACGGCCGCTTCGAGACCTTCAAGGCGGTCGGTGGTCCGATCGGCACGGTTGTGTCGGCGGTGTTTCTGCTGGTGCTGGCGTGCGTGAACCTCGTGATTCTGCGCGACGTGTGGCGCCGCTATCGCCACGTCCAACGCGGCGGCGAACTCGCTGCTGAAACGACGGCAAGCATCGCGCCCGTCGGTCTGCTGTCGCGCGCATTGCGGCCGATGTTCCGGCTCGTAACGAAAAGCTGGCACATGTACCCGGTCGGCGTGCTGTTCGGCCTCGGCTTCGACACCGCGACCGAGATCGGCCTGCTGGCGATTGCCGCCTCCGAAGCCGGCAAAGGTCTGCCGCTGTATTCAATCCTCGTGTTCCCGGCGCTCTTCACCGCGGGCATGACGCTGGTCGATTCGACCGACAACGTGCTGATGGTCCACGCCTACGGCTGGGCCATGGACGATCCGAAGCGCAAGCTCTACTACAACGCGAGCATCACGTTCGTTTCGGCGGTGGTGGCGATCGTCATTGGCGGCGTCGAAGCGTTGGGACTGCTATCGGACAAACTTGGTCTGAACGGCGGTGTTTGGGATGCAGTGGCGAGTCTTAACGAGCACTTCGGCGCGCTGGGCTACGGCATCGTCGCAACCTTCATGGCGTGCTGGATCGGCTCGGTACTGTTCCATCGCTGGCGCCGCGCCGACACCGTCGCGCGGTAAATCCAGCTTGCCTACGCAGAGGATCGGTAAGGTTTCCACGGCGACGACGGCGCAACGGCAATTCCCGCGCTGCGGCATCCTGCGCTTTGCGCAGGCCGTGCGAGACGGCCCGCCGAGCGTTGTCGTGATGACACACGCCGGCCCTTTTATACGCCAAACGGCGACCGGACCGCGCTGCAAGCGCGCCGAACCAGCGGGCAATCGCTTACACTGAAACCACTTTTCAGCACTGCAGCGCACTGCAGCTTTTCGTCATTGCAATAAGTCGCCTTGTCGCGCGCATCCGGCGCGGCCCTTCAGAACCGGCAGCAGAACGGACTGGACACTCCATCGATGAAGACTCCCGCGGACCGATTTCCCGAACTCGACCTAGCCCGCCGCACCGCCGACGCCTATGGCAACCACGCCATCGACGAATTCATCGCCGGCCGCATCACGCGCCGCGATCTGCTGCGCTATGCGAGCGTGATCGGTTTGTCACTGGCTGGCGGCGGCGTGCTGAATGCGCCGCGAGCCCGCGCGCAAGGCACGCCGAGCCCGTCTAACCAGACGATCCGCGTGGCCCATCTGACGCCGGCCGGCGCGGTCGATCCGCTCACCGTGAACGATGCCGCGAGCCTCGCGCTGCTGAACCAGACCGGCGAATTCCTGATCGACGACGACGGCGAAAAGCTCGTGCTGAAGCCGGCGCTTGCCTTGTCGTGGAAGGCGAACGATAAGGGGGACGTGTGGACCTTCGCGCTGCGCCCGAACGTCAAATTCCACGACGGCCAGGCGTTCACCGCCAAAGACGTCGCCGCCACTTTCGATCGCCTCGCCGATCCGGCGAGCGGTTCGGCGGCGCTCTCGGTGCTCAAGGGCGTGCTGTCGAAAGGCGGTGCGAAGGTCGTCGACGAGCACACGGTCGCCTTCCATCTCGATGCACCGAACGGCAACTTCCCGTACTACGTTTCCTCCGACAATTTCAACGCCGTGATCCTACCCGCGAACTATGCGGGTGGTTATGAAAAGAGTTTCATCGGCACCGGTCCGTTCAAGCTCGAAAAGTATCAGGCAAAGGTCGGCGCCTCGTTCGTGCGCAATCCGGACTACTGGGGCGACAAGGCGTTACCGCAACGCGTACAGTTCTCGTTCTACGCCGACGAACAGGCGCAAATGCTCGCCTTGCAAGGCCATCAGGCTGACGTGATGGGCACCTTCACCGTGCAGGGCGGCGCCGGCATTCTGAACAATCCGGACTACAAGGCAATCGGCGTGAAGTCGAGTGCGCATCGCCAGATTCATATGCGCAACGACAATCCGCTCTTCAAGGACAAGCGCGTGCGCCAGGCGCTGGCGTTGTCGCTCGATCGCGACGTGCTGGTGCGGGGTCTGTTCAAAGGCCGCGCGCAGATCGGTAACGATAGCCCGTTCGCACCGGTGTTTCCGTCATCCGATGCGGGCGTCGCGCAACGCAAGATCGACATTGCGAAAGCGAAGCAACTGCTTGCACAAGCAGGCGTGCCGAACGGTTTCGACGTCACGCTGACTACCGAGAAGTACATGGAGATTCCCGATCTCGCGGTGGTCGTGCAGAACGCAGCGAAAGCGATCGGCGTGCGCATCAATCTGAAGGTGGAGAGTCAGGCGCTGTACTACGGCGCGGGCACACCGGGCAAATCGGATTGGCTCGACTCGCCGCTCGGCATTACCGATTACGGTCATCGCGGCGTGCCGAACGTGTTTCTGAACGCGCCGCTTACCAGCACCGGCACGTGGAACGCCGCTCACTTCAAGAACCCTCAGTACGATCAACTGGTTGCGCAGTTCGTCGCAGCAGTCGACCTGGGCACGCAGAAGAAAATCTCCGGACAGATCCAGACGTTGCTGCTCGATGAGACGCCCGTGATCATTCCGTTCTTTTACGATCAACTGATCGCGATGCGCAAGGGTGTGAACGGCGTGCGCTTCACGGCGCTCGCGCAACTCTATTTCGACCGCGCGGTGCTGAGCGCGTGATGTTGAACGCGAAAGCCGGTGAACACAAAAACCGTTGAAAGCATGAGCGCGCGGCACTTCTTCGGCAGGAGATCACAATGTCGACCACGGTGACCCCTTCCGCCTCTCCAGCCCCCAACGGCAACGCCGGCCGTGTCGCGCGATTTCTGGCGACGCGGGTCGGTTTGTCGTTGATTACGCTGTGGCTGCTCTCCGTGATCGTGTTCGCGGGCGGCCAGTTGCTGCCTGGCGATATCGGCCGCGCGGTGCTCGGGCCGCTCGCCGATGCGCGCGCGGTCGCCGCGCTCAATCATCAGCTCGGCGCGGACCGGCCGCTCATGACGCAATACGTCGAGTGGATCTCGCATTTCGTGCGCGGCAACATGGGACTCTCCTATGCGTATCGTGAACCGGTTGCGCCATTTATCGCCGACGCCCTGGCGCATTCGGCCAAGCTCGGTCTGCTGGCGTTTATCGTCGTTGTGCCGCTCGGCATTGCGGGCGGTGTGTGGTCGGCCATGCACGCGGGACGCTGGCTCGATCGCACCATCAGCATCGCCGGTTTGTCGGCGACCGTGGTGCCGGAGTTCGTCTCGTCGATCGTGCTGATTCTGGTGTTCGGCGTGTGGCTGCGCTGGTTGCCGATCGAAGCGTCATATCCTCCCGAAGCGAGCGCGCTCGAGCAACTGCGGTATCTGATTCTGCCGGTGCTACCGCTGGTGTTGGTCTTCTTCGGCTACATCGCGCGAATGGCGCGCGCGGGCACAGTCGAAGCGCTCGACGCGGACTACACCCGCACCGCGATCCTCAAAGGCTTGCCGCGCCGTACCGTGATCTGGCGGCATGTGTTGCGCAACGCGCTGCTGCCGACCATCACCGTCGCCGCCACGCAGCTCGGCTACATGATCGGCGGCCTCGTGGTGGTCGAGACGCTGTTCCACTATCAAGGTATCGGCTCGCTGATCTACAACGCCGCCAAGGCCAAGGATTTTCCAATGCTCGAAGCGGGCGTGCTGACGATCGGCGTGGTCTACACCGTCGCCAACCTCGTCGCCGATGCACTGCATATCCTGCTCAATCCGCGACTGCGAGTGAGGAGCGCCGAATGAGCACCATCGTTCCGCCGGCCGCGCCGCCTGCGCCACGCCCGGCTACTGAACCGCGCTTCGACCAGTTGCGCGTGCTGCTGCGCTCGCCCACGTTTGTGGTCGGCGTGTTGATCGTTGGATGGTGGGTCGTCTGTGCGATCGCCGGGCAATGGATCGTGCGGATCGACCCGTATGCGTCCGATCCGCTCAACTCGCTCACGCCGCCGGATGGCACGCATTGGTTCGGCACCGATCAGCTCGGCCGTGACGTGTTCTCTCGAGTCATTGTCGGTGCGCGCGACATTCTGACCATCGCGCCTTTGGCGACCCTGCTCGGCACGGTCGCGGGAACGGCCCTCGGCTTGATCGTCGGCTACTTCGAGGGCTGGGTCGACAACGTAGTCGGCCGCGCGATCGACGCTGTACTCGCGCTGCCGCTGGTGATCGTCGCATTGCTCGCGCTGGCCGCGGTCGGTGCATCGAACTTCACCGTGATCTTAGTGATCGGCATTACCTTCACGCCGATCACCGCGCGTACGGTACGCGCTGCCGTGTTCGCCGAACGGCATCTGGACTACGTCGCCGCTGCGCAACTGCGCGGCGAACGCGCGCCGTACATCATGTTCGCGGAGATTCTGCCGAACGTGCTGCCGCCGATCATCGTCGAGGCGACCGTGCGGCTCGGGTATGCCATTTTCGCGGTCGCTACGCTGTCGTTTCTCGGCTTCGGCATTCAGCCGCCTTCCGCCGATTGGGGCCTCGCGTTGTCCGAGTCCTACACGCTGATGGCGGGTGGCGCATGGTGGACCGTGGTGTTCGCGGCCGGCGCCATCGCTTCTCTCGTGGTTGGCGTAAATCTGATCGCCGATAGCGTGCAAGGAGTGCTCGACCGATGAACGGCCCGCCGCCCGCCTCCTTCCCCGCCTTCGACGTCTCGAAGAGCGATCGCACGGATGCGCTGACCGTCGTCGGCCTGACGGTCACATACCGGATGCGCGGACGTGATCGTGAAGTACTGCAGGACGTATCGTTTCGCGTGCGGCGCGGCGAAGCATACGGCCTCGTCGGCGAATCGGGCTGCGGTAAATCGACAGTCGCGATGGCGGCGCTGCGCTATCTGCCGCGTAACGGCAAGGTGAAGGCCGGCAAGATCATCATCGCCGGCCAGGACGTGCAGAAGCTCGACGCCGACGCTTTACGCACGATGCGCGCGAACGCGATTTCGATGGTCTATCAGGATCCCGGGCGCGCGTTGAATCCATCACTGACGATCGCACGGCAAGTCACGGAAGCCTTCGAAGCCGCCGGCGTCTCTCCTGACGAAGCAGTGCAGCGCACGGTCGAGATATTGCAACGTGTGCGCATTGCTTCACCCGAGCGCGTGATGGACAGCTATCCGCATCAGTTGTCGGGCGGCATGCAGCAGCGCGTGGTGATCGCCATGGCGCTCGCCTCGAACCCGGCCTTGCTGATTCTCGACGAACCGACCACCGGACTCGACGCCACCGTCGAAGCCGAAGTGCTCGATCTCGTGGCGCAACTGCGCGAAGAACTCGGCACTGCGGTGCTGTTCATCAGCCATAACCTCGCGGTGATCGGCCGGATGTGCGAGCGCGTCGGCGTGCTGTACGCAGGCAAGCTGGTCGAGGAAGGCGCCACCCAGGACGTGTTCGCGCGGCCACGTCATCCCTATACAGTTGGACTGCTGCGCTGTTTGCCGACCACGGGACGCAGCAAGGACACCGAGCGGCTCGATACCATCGCGGGCAATTTGCCATTGCCAGGCTCGGTCACGCAAGGCTGCATTTACGCCGACCGCTGCCGTCTCGCCGACGACCGCTGCCGCCATGAAGCACCGCCGCCCTATCGCGTGAGTGCCGCACACGGCGATCAGATGTCACGCTGTCATTACCACGAACGCGCAATCGAATTGCCGCGCGCGGCTGCGGATGTATTGCCCCAGCATGACGGTGCGTTGCGTGACGGCGCGCGCCCTGCTGTCGTGCTGCGCGCGGAAAAACTCTCGAAAACATTCCACGTATCCGGCACTCCGCTGCGCGCAGTCGACAACGTCTCGATCGATCTCGCCAGTGGCGAAACACTCGGCCTCGTCGGCGAATCTGGCAGCGGCAAGACGACGCTCGCGAAATTGATGCTCGGCCTGCTCACACCGGATGCGGGCAGCGTGCTCGAACTCGATGGCACGCCCCTCGCCGCGCGCGTCACGCGACGCAACGACGAGCAGGTCAAGTCGCTGCAGATCGTGTTCCAGAATCCGGACTCGGCGCTCAATCGCGCGCATTCGGTGAAGCGGCTGATCGGTCGTGCGTTGTCGCGCCTCACCGCGCTGCGCGGCGCCGCAATCGACGAACGGCTCGCTACGTTGACAGCGGCGGTGCGCTTACCCGAACGCTATCTCGGCTCGCGCACGCGTCAGTTGTCCGGCGGGCTCAAGCAGCGCGTGGCGATCGCGCGCGCGTTTGCCGGTGAGCCACGCGTGGTGGTTTGCGACGAACCCACGTCCGCGCTCGACGTCTCCGTGCAGGCCGCGATCCTCAACCTGCTCGCCGATCTGCAACGCGAGCGTGGCGTGAGCTACGTGTTCATCTCGCATGATCTGCACGTGGTGCGCTATCTGTCGGATCGCATCGCGGTGCTGTATCTCGGCCGGCTTCTGGAGATCGGACCGGCAGCCGCCGTCTTCGGCGGACCGCACCATCCCTACACCGAAGCGCTTCTGTCTTCGGTGCCGACACTCGATGCCCACGACAACACCGCCCGCATACGACTGTCCGGTGATCTGCCGAGCGCCGCATCGCCGCCTTCCGGTTGCGTGTTCCATACGCGCTGCCCGCGCAAACTCGGGGTCATCTGCGAGCAGCAAGACCCGCCCTTCCTCGAAGCCGGCAGCGGTGACGCTGGTCAGCCGTCCGCGCATCGCATCCGCTGCCATATCCCCGTCGACGACTTGCGTGTACTGCAATCCGCCGCGCGCGACAACGCCGGCAAGGTCTCCGGCAGCGGCTCGGAAAACGCGCCGGAAAACGCCGCGCGCAACGAATAAAGCGCAATAAGGCGGCTTTCCGGCCACGCGTTTCATCATCGAAACATTTTCCTGCGTTTTTTCCTCGCGGCCATCGCACACCCCTATTCGACGTCCGTCGCCGCAAGGCTTTGCGGACCGTGGCATGGATATCGCTAAGTACTGTCCAGACATTCGAATCCAGAAGAGATCGGAAGAGAGCTGGAAGCGCCGCTTGGACGAATCGCAATGGCAAGACGCGATACGTGACGCAGCGCGTTCGGACGGTATCGGCTGAAACGCACGCAAGCGTTTGTCAGCAACCCGGCTACGGCGCCGGGAAGACAGTGATGGTGTTTGACTTGCATCCGCAAAACAGACTCGGGGGGCGGCGAGGCTCGCGTTCAGACAGGCCCGGCGTCGGCGATTCAGCGTGGGAGATGGCGGCAGCGAGGTGTCGGCGTCCCCTCGGGAGAGACGTGATGAAAACCAGAAAATTCAATCAGTACTACTTCGGGGTCTTACGGAGTACGGCAATCGCGGCGGGCGTGGCTTTGCTGATCACCCAGGTCGCGTACTCGGCGTCGACGGATGCGGTCCCCAAGTTTATGACGGTTGCCGATGCACCGCTGCCTGCGAGCGGCGCGCACGCAGCGACGCAAATCTCGCAGGACGATGGGTCGGCGGCGGGCGCAGCGGCGACTGGCACCGCGCCTGGTGAACCGACCGCTGCGGACGACGCGGCCATTGTGTTCAGCCCGCGCGACTGCACAAGCACCAGTATTGGAGGGTGCGCGCAGCATCGAGGCAGCAACGGCGCCGCGAGCGCAGGCAGCGGTGGCGCGGCTGCGAGCGGCAATGGCGCCGGCGGCGCAGCTGGTTCGGGCAGTGGCGGCGGCAAGGGTAACGGCGGTGGAAGCAGCGGCGGTGGTAGCAGCGGTGGTGGCAGCAGCGGTGGTGGCAGCAGCGGTGGTGGTAGCAGCGGCGGTGGTAGCAGCGGCGGTGGTAGCAGCGGCGGTGGTAGCAGCGGCGGTGGTAGCAGCGGCGGTGGTAGCAGCGGCGGTGGTAGCAGCGGCGGTGGTAGCAGCGGCGGTGGTAGCAGCGGCGGTGGTAGCAGCGGCGGTGGTAGCAGCGGCGGTGGTAGCAGCGGCGGTGGTAGCAGCGGCGGTGGTAGCAGCGGCGGTGGTAGCAGCGGCGGTGGTAGCAGCGGCGGTGGTAGCAGCGGCGGTGGTAGCAGCGGCGGTGGTAGCAGCGGCGGTGGTAGCAGCGGCGGTGGTAGCAGCGGCGGTGGTAGCAGCGGCGGTGGTAGCAGCGGCGGTGGTAGCGGGAGCGGCGGCTGCGGTTGCGGTGGCGGCCCCGGCGGCGGGTTCGGCGGTGGAAAAGGCGGCCCCGGTGGTGGTTTTGGCGGAGGCTTCGGTGGCGGGTTCGGCGGCGGCTTTGGCGGAGGCTCCGGCGGCGGTCACGGAGGCAAGGGTGGTGGCGGCAATGGTGGTGGCAATGGCGGCGGAGGAAACGGGCACTGACAGCCCCTGTTTCCCGGGTAGGGGGCCCCCGCGCCCTACCCGTCGCTAACGACATGCGTATGCCGTTCGCAGTCCCCCGGCAGCGGCGGTGATGTCTCGATCCCCCGGTCGAGCATCACCGCCCGAAGCCGGTCGAAGTCGGCAGCACCTGCAGGCGGTCCGGCAAAACGGCACGCACCGCCGCGAAATGCTGACAGGCAGTTCCTGCTCTTGCACACGTTTAAAACCAAAACAATCGATCGTGTCGTGCGTGACCGGAACCAAACCGAAGCGATTGCCTCATATCAGATTCAACGTTCGATATGAGGGCACCACAACATGCAACGAAACGTCCCCCACTCCATGGCGCGCACGGCCACCGGCCTGCTGATGGTCGCCGCTCTGGGCCTCGCATCGCTCGCTAATGCGCAAACTGCGGCGCAAACACCGGCCACATCGCCCCAGCCGCAGCCGCAAACCCTGTCGCAAGCCGCTCCGTCGGTCGATCCCACCTTCTCTGCCTATTCGCTCGCGCAAACCTGCAAGCTGAAAAACGATAACGTCGCGCAAGGTCAATGCGTCGGCGCGATCCGCGGCATCATCCACGGCTATCAGTACGGCGTGCTGTTCCTGGGTCAGCGCGCGTCGCTGCCGCCCAACGAAACGCAGCGTGTGTCGCTGTGTTTGCGCAATACGCAGGTGTCGTCGATCGTCGACGAATTCGTTGCCGACGCCGCCCAGGTCAACGAAGATTCGCTCAAGCACACGCCCGCTGAAGTCGCCGTTCTGGGTTCCGTGCACATGCACCACAGTTGCAATTAATGACGCCGGCGCAGCGAGCCGCAGCGCCACAAGCGCGCCGGCACCATGGCTGGCTGCAATCCGCTAACGGCCGCTACCGCGCTCACAGCATTTCGAGTGGCCGCTTGCTGCGTGGCGGTTTGAAGTAAGTGTCGATGGCAGCGAGTTCATGCGCGTCGAGTTTCAGTTGTGACGCCCGATGGTTGTCGCGCACATGCTCGACGCTGCCCGCTTTCGGAATGGCGAACACGCCGGGCTTTTGCAGGACCCACGCAAGCGCCACCTGAAACACCGAGACGCCGCGTGCGTCGGCGATATCGTCGAGCGGCGAGCGTTTCGGCAGGCGTGCGTGATCGACCGGACTGTACGCCATCCCCGGCATGTTGCGCGCGGCGAGCCACGGCAAGAGGTCGAATTCCGGTCCACGGCGCGCAACGTTGTAGAGAATCTGATTGGTCGCGCACGCCTCGCCGCCCGGTGTGGCGACGAGCTCTTCCATATCGTCGGTGTCGAAGTTGCTGACGCCCCAGTGGCGAATCTTGCCCGCGCTGCGTAATGCCTCGAATGCCTGGACGGTTTCCGCGAGCGGCACCGAGCCGCGCCAGTGCAGCAGATACAGATCGAGTCGATCGGTTTTCAGGCGCTTGAGGCTCTGCTCGCAGGCTGCGATCACGCCGCGCCGGCTGGCGTTATGCGGATACACCTTGCTCACGAGAAAGACCTGATCGCGCAGCCCCGCCAGCGCTTCACCAAGAAGCGATTCGGTGGCGCCGTCGCCGTACATTTCCGCCGTGTCGATCAACGTCATGCCCAGTTCGATGCCGCAGCGCAGCGCCGCGAGTTCCGAGGCGCGCCGCGCCGGCTGTTCACCCATCTCCCAGGTGCCCTGCCCCAGTTTCGGAATACGCTCGCCGTCGGGCAGGCTCACGCTTGCGATATCGGTCGTCATGCTTTCTCCTCGAAGTGGCTAAACATAGGGCAACGCGTCCATGTCCATGCGGCGGCGCGGGCGAATCCACGGCGCATGATACGGAAATCATGGGGACGAGTTTAGCGGTTGCACGAGCACCGGATCGGGCACCAGGCAAAAGCCCGCTATAACGGAGCGCGCCGATGTCTTAGAATTGCCGCTTGCCCTTCTTGCGTGAGCCCCATGACCTCTGCCTCGGAAGACCGCTGGCGCGACCTGCGCCCGGACCCGGAAAACGACACGCCGCTGTATCTGCAACTCGCTCGCAAGCTCGGCAGTGCGATTCACGAAAACCGTTGGAACGCGGGCGAGGCACTGCCCTCCGAGCGCGTACTGTCCGAAGCGCTCGGCGTATCGCGGATCACCTCGCGCAAAGCCATTGCCCTCCTGGTCGAACAGGGATTGATCCGCCGCACTCAAGGCGCGGGCAGTTTCATCACGCCGCGCTATGAAGATCCGCTATCGCGTCTGTCGAGTTTCAGCGAAATGCTGCGGCGACGCGGTTTTACGCCGAGTTCGAAATGGTTGTCGCGAGAAATTTCGCCGGCTAACCGCGATGAGGTGATTCAACTGGGCTTGTCACCGGCGGCGGCGGTAACCCGGCTGCGCCGCTTGCGCCTCGCCGACGGCATCGTGATGGCGGTGGAGAACTCCACCTTCCCTGCCGCGGTGATTCCCGATCCTCAGGCAATTGGCGATTCGTTGTACACGTACCTGGAAAATCGCGGATTGACGATTGTCCGCGCGCTGCAGCATTTTCGCGCGGTGAACGCGAACGACGAGATCGCGCAGCAAATGAGCATTGCCCCTAACGAGGCGCTGTTGCTGATCACGCGCGTCGGGTACACGGCGGATCAACGGGCGATCGAACTGACCGATACCTACTGCCGGAACGATTACTATGATTTCGTGGCGGAGTTGAGGAAGTAAGCGCGGTGTTTGTCCTTCGGGGCAATCGCAACGCTGTTACGCCCATTTCGCCTCATGCGCCCCTATCCGAGCCGGCGGCAAGTCAAAGCGCGCAGGCGTCTCCTCAAGACGCTCAGCCGGCAGAACGCCTAGCACTCGCCCGAACTCCGACTGCACGGTTCCCAAACAATCCCGCACATCGTCGATCGAAACGTCGGGCGCCTTCCAGCCGTCGGGAAGCAATCCGAAGGATTGCAACCACCGCCCGGTCTGCGCGAGCGACACCCTCACGTGCCAGCTGCCGCCTTCGGTGGCTCGCCGCGCCAATGCGGCCATTGCGCCGAAAGCAGCCAGATATCCGGTCGCGTGATCCAACGCCTGACAAGGCAGATGCTTCGGCTCATCCCATCCTGCCGCCTCGCGCTCGGTAAAAGCAATCCCACTCGCGGACTGCACCAGGCTATCGAAGCCGCGCCGCCCGGCCCAAGGTCCCGTGTGCCCATAAGCGCAAACCGAGACATAGACGATCCCCGGCCGCACTTGCGCCAATTCCTCGGGACCAAACCCGCGCGCTGTGAGCGCCCCGGGCCGATACGCCTGCAGAAACACATCCGCGTCGCTAACAAGGCCAATTAACGTTTCCCGGCCAGTTGCATCGCGCAAATCGATCACAGCCGAGCGCTTGCCGCGACCGTTGTCGATCACCAGTGGCGCAATGTTCGGCAAGTGCGGACCGTTGACCATCAAGACCTCGGCGCCATGCTGCGCGAGCGCGCGCCCCGCCACCGGCCCGGCAATGATCCGCGACAAATCCAGCACCCGCACGCCCGCCAGCGGCCGCTCCGCGCCTGCCTCGCGCGGCGGCTCGACTGGTGCATCGCCGATGCGCTCGATCTCGAACAACGGCAACGCCGCAATCGCTTTCGCCTGATCGAGCGCGGCCCACTCGTCGGGCGTGCGAATCAATGCCGCGCACAAACCGGCATCCGCGAGCGTCTGGTCAAGTGTCGCGCCATCCCAGCCGCGAATCGCCTCCGCCACCGCCGCGCGATCGTTCGCGCAGTCGAGCACCTTCAGCACGCCTTCGAGATGATGCGGAAAGTTTGTGTGCAGTTGAATCCAGCGGCCGTCGCGCGTCGCGTAGAAGCCCATCACCGGATCGCGCAAAGCGGGCGGCGGACCCTCGTCGATGCGCAGATAGCGCTCGCTGCGAAACGAAGCCAGCGCGCGCCGCATCTCCACGGTGACGTGTTGCCGGCGCCCCGTGCGCAAGCGATGGTATTCGGCAGCCGCCAGGCCGCTCGCGGCGATGGTCGCCTGCGCCAACGCGCCGACCCGATAGACCGACGGCAAGCCTGGATCGGTGCCGGGAAGCGAGACGGAGCGCAACGCAACCGGGTCGCATTGCGCGGTCATCCAGATATGTTTGAGTGCGAGTTCAGGCGTCATGGTGCTCATGTCGTTCATCTCATTCGAGTTGGAACAGGAAGAAAGTGAACCGAGTCTAGAATTTCGCCTTGCTTCAATCAATCTTGATTATGATAATCAATATATATTGATTTCTTCGGTTTCTACGCGTTTCCATGCCGCCTTCCCATTCCCTGACCGCCGCCGAAGCCGCCGCCACGCTCGGCATCAGCCTGCCTACGCTGTATGCGTATGTCAGCCGCGGCATGCTGAGCTCATCGCCGGATGCGCAAGGCAAGCACCGGCTCTACGACGCTGGCGAAGTACGGCGGCTCGCCCGACGCAAGGAAGACGGCAAGCGCGCCGGCAAGGTCGCGCAAAAGGTGCTGGACTGGGGCGTGCCGGTGCTCGAATCGTCGATCACGCTGGTAGCCGACGGCCGCCTGCTGTATCGCGGGCACGACGCCATGGAACTGGCGCGCACGGCATCCCTGGAAGATGTCGCGGCGTTGTTGTGGGAATGCAGTGCGAGGCGTATCGCCGATGCACCGGCCGTCCCCTTCGCCGCCGCGCAGTGGGCCGCGTGGCTCAAGCTCTGGAGCGACAGCACGCCGCTCGACCGCGCGCTCGTGCTGCTGCCGGCCGCCGCCGCGCAAATGCCGCGGATATGGGCACTCGGCCGCGACGCGCAACTCGATACCGCCTGCGCGGTCATGCGTTTGCTGGCCGCCGCGATGGTCTCGGCGGCGCCGTCGAACGAACCGCTGCACAAGCAGTTGGCTTCGGCGTGGAACATACGCAACCGTCAGCAATCGGGGTTGCTGCGCGCGGCGTTGGTGGCCTGCGCGGATCATGAACTGAATGCGTCGACCTTCACGGTTCGTTGCATCACGTCGACCGGGACGCATCTGTTCGGCGCCGTGGCCGGCGGTCTGGCCGCATTGGCCGGCCCGCGGCATGGTGGCGAAACGGTACGGATTGCCGCGCTGCTCGATGAAGCGTCACGCGCCCCCGATCTCGACCGCTATCTGGCGAACCGGCTCGCCCGTCACGAGCACGGCGCGCATGGGCCGGTGCTGTCGGGCTTCGGTCATCCGCTTTATCCGGACGGTGATCCGCGCGCGCGTCTGCTGCTTGAGATGCTCGCCGACTGCGCGCCGGCCCGTTCGCCGCTAGGCGAAGTCCAGGCGATCGCGCGCACGGTGTGCGACACGACCGGCGCGGAGCCGACTGTCGACTTTGCACTTGTGGCCATCGAACGGGTGTTCGGCCTGCCGGCCGGCGCCGCGTTCACGCTGTTCGCGGTGGGCCGGGTGGTCGGCTGGATCGCCCATGCAATGGAACAGACGCGCGACGGCCGGTTGATCCGGCCACGCGCGCGCTATATCGGGGAGGTTGAGGCGACCGGATGAGGCACGGCCTTGACCGGCCGCGAAACAGACGCGGTGCACATCCATACCCGTATCAGCCGCAGCGGTTACAACGAATACAGCAACTGCAGCAGCCACCGCTCCCCGTCACGCCACGCCCAACCAGCGCGGCAGCCAGTTCAACATCGGCGAACCGCTCAACGGCCGCGTTACAGCGCGCTCCGACCCGCTAGCCAGCGCGAAACGCGCACCGGCCCGCCCTGCGCTGACCCACGCCATCGCACCGCGCGGCAACTCGATCGATTGCCCCGTTGCCAGCCAGTGATCGCCGTTTTCGCCTTCGACAGTCAACCAGATCTCACCCGAGATCACCTTGAAGACCGACGGACGCGCGACACGCCAGGCCGCCGCGGGCTCGTCATGTTCCATTTCGAAAATCCGGACTTCACGCATCGCTGTTCTCCTTCAAAGAACTTTCCTGTTGTATTGATTATTGACGTGCGATCATCAGATACCCATGCACAGTTCCGAACACTTTCATCGGAACTGTTCAGTCGAAAAAACGGACAGTTGACGGCAATCGCGCTTCATAGACACGTGCAGCGCGCGCCGCACCGACGGCTCGGCGCTCCGGCGCCCCAGCTGCCCGGCGAAGGAAATGCACCGCATGAAACTCGAAATCCAACTCGATCGGGACAACGGCGTACCGCTCACCGAGCAGATCGTCACGGGCGTCACCGCCTGGATTCGCTCGCGCACCGCTCACCCCGGCTCCAAGCTGCCGTCGATCCGCCAGTTCGCCGCCGACTATGGTGTAAGCCGTTTTCCGGTGATCGAGGCTTATGATCGGCTGGTGTCTCTCGGCTACGTCGACTCGCGTCATGGCTCGGGCTTCTATGTCGCCGACCGCCAGCCGCCAAGCACCCATTGCCAGGGCACCTCGGACCCGCGCCGCGCCGAAGACGAATCGGGGCACATTCTCCAGCAATTCAACTACCAAAGTGAGACGCTCAAGCTCGGCAGCGGCTTCATTCCCGATGCGTGGCGCGACACGGAGAGCCTCGCGCAGGCGATCCGCCATGTGTCGCGCACCGACAGCGCGAGCATGGTCGATTACGCGCTCCCGCTCGGCAATCTGACCTTGCGTGAACATCTGCAGGGCCGTATTGCTCAACTGGGGATTCAGGCGGACGCCTCGCAGATTCTGATCACCAATGGCGCGAGCCAGGCGCTCGATCTGCTGATGCGCTACATGCTCAAAGCCGGCGACACCATATTCGTGGAGGACCCCGGCTACTACAACCTGAACGGTCTGCTGAAGCTGCACGGCGTGAAGCTGATTGGCATACCGCGCACCCGCAACGGCCCCGATCTCGATGTGCTGCAGGCGCAGTTGCAAGTGCAGCGGCCGAAGCTGATGTTCATCAACACGGTATTCCACAATCCGACCGGCACCACGGTCGCGCCGCCGGTGGCATTCCGGCTGCTGCAACTGGCGCGCGAACACGGTTTCACGATCATTGAAGACGACATCTATGCCGACTTCCAGTCCGACGTCACCGACCGTCTCGCCACCCTCGACCAGCTCGAACACGTGATTTACGTGGGCGGCTTGTCGAAGACGCTGTCGTCGTCGTTGCGGATCGGCTGCGTGGTCGCGAGCCACGCGATCATCAAGGATCTGGTTGACATCAAGATGCTGACGAGCATCGGCGGTTCGCGCTTTGCCGAGGCGGTCGCCGCGTCGTTGCTGGAACGCGGTGCATACCGCAAGTATCTGGAACGGCTGCGCCGCCGCATGCGCGACGCACTCGGCTCGACCATCCAGACACTCGAAGACGCCGGCTGGGAGCTATTCGAAAAACCTGTCGGCGGCAAATTCGTATGGGCGCGTGTGCCGCACGTCGGCAACGCCGAACGGCTGGTGGCATGCGGCGCACCGCTCGGCGTAACCGTGGCGCCAGGCAGCTATTTCCGGCCGAACATGGAAGTGAGCCCGTGGACCAGGATCCACGCCGCGTTCGGCAATGACCCGCGTGCGCAGGCATTTTTCCGAGCCGCTGTGGCGTTGCCTCCCTCGGACTGACCTCGTCATCTTGTCTTCGCGCTGGGCGTATATCCGCTGCGCCGGGCCACGCTTTTCCCTAGAATAGCGAGTCCCAGCCCGTCCCTGCGCGCCTAGCCGCCCTCCATGTCCACGCCGCCGACCCTGCCCGCCTCCGCCCCCACCGCCACTTCTGGCCCATCGGCTCGCTCGCTCACCGTGATGCTGTGGCTCGTCGCCACCGGCTTCTTCATGCAGACACTCGACTCCACGATCGTCAACACCGCGCTCCCCGCGATGGCGACGAGCCTCGGCGAGTTGCCGTTGCGTATGCAATCGGTGGTGATCGCGTACTCGCTGACGATGGCGGTGATGATCCCGGTGTCCGGCTGGCTCGCCGACAAACTCGGCACGCGGCGCGTGTTCTTCAGCGCGATCCTCGTGTTCGCGGTCGGCTCGCTGCTGTGCGCCAACGCGCATACCCTGAATCAACTGGTAATCTATCGCATTGTGCAAGGCGTGGGCGGCGCGATGCTGCTGCCGGTCGGGCGGCTCGCAGTGCTGCGTACCTTTCCGGCGGAGCGCTATTTGCCGGCTTTGTCGTTCGTGGCGATTCCAGGACTGATCGGACCGCTGATCGGCCCGACGCTCGGCGGCTGGCTCGTGAAAATCGCTTCGTGGCACTGGATCTTTCTGATCAACGTGCCAGTGGGGATCGTGGGTTGCGTCGCCACATTCATCTTCATGCCGGATAGCCGCAACGAGCACACCGGCAAGTTCGATCTGAAGGGCTATCTACTACTGATTTTCGGCATGGTGGCGATCTCATTCGCGCTCGACGGCCGCACGGAATTTGGCATCCAGCACGCCACCGTGCTGGTGCTGCTGATCCTGAGCCTCGCCTGCTTCGTCGCCTATGGTTTGCATGCCGTACGCGAGCCCGCACCAATCTTCCCGCTCGATCTGTTCAAGATTCACACCTTCAGCGTCGGCCTGCTCGGCAATCTGTTCGCGCGGATTGGCAGCGGCGCGATGCCGTATCTGATTCCTCTGCTCCTGCAGGTGAGTCTCGGCTATAGCGCCTTCGAAGCCGGCATGATGATGCTGCCGGTGGCGGCTGCGGGCATGGCGGCCAAGCGCCTCGTCACCACACTGATCGTCAAATACAGCTACCGGCGCGTGCTGATCGTCAATACGGTGCTGGTGGGGCTGACCATGGCGAGCTTCGCGCTCACTTCAGCCAGCCAGCCGCTGTGGTTGCGGCTCCTGCAACTGGCATTCTTCGGCGCGGTCAACTCGATGCAGTTCACCGCGATGAACACGCTGACGCTCAAGGATCTCGGCACCGGCGGCGCAAGCAGCGGCAACAGCCTGTTTTCACTCGTGCAGATGCTGTCGATGAGCCTCGGCGTGACGGTCGCCGGCGCCTTGCTCGCGACCTTCACCGGCCTCCTGCCGCGCGTGACGGCCGTCAACTCGCTGCCCGCGTTCCATGCGACGTTCCTGTGCGTCGGCATCATCACCGCCGGCTCGTCGTGGATCTTCGCGCAACTGTCGCCGGACATCCGGACGCCGGCGAAAAAGACCGATCCTTCGGAGCGGACCTGAGTTTTGCGCCAGGCTGCGGTGACGTTGCCGCTACCCGCCGCGCCCCGCCGCCGACCCGCAACGGGGCGCGGGCCGCACCACCGAAGTGCGAATCATCGCCTTCGCGCCCGCGCTGGCGCACAATCGCCGTACCGACAGCGGTAAGCGGGCGCGCACAGAGTGTTTCCGCACGCGCATAGTTCTTGCTCGCCTATCCTGTAAACTCACATTTTGCGCGTGCCCACTCATGTCGAGCATGCAAGCGCGCCGCCACCTCCACACGACTGACATGATGAGCATGATCGAACTCGATCCTCCCGGCTTCCAGCCGCCGCGCCCGATGGCCGGCGACGAAGGCTCCCGGCGCACCGTCCTGTACGGCGGCTACACCGTTTTCAGCGTGTTCCAGCCGGTTTTTTCGGTATCGCACCGGCGCGCGATCGGTTATCACGCTTCCCTCCGTGCACACGACGAACATGCGCTGCAGGTGCCCTCGCACGAGGTTTTCACGCAGGCGGCGCGGCGCGGCGACCTGCTGGAGCTCGGACGGCTCGCCGAATCGCTGCATCTGGGCAACTTCAACGCATTCGACAGCCACGACGAATGGCTTTTCCTGAGCCTGCACCCGGCGGCGCTGATGGACACCAGTTACGGCGACGCACTGCTCGCCGGCCTCAAGGCGCTGGGCCTGCCGCCGCAACGGGTGGTGCTGGAAGTATCCGAACAGGCCGGCGGTGAAACCACGCGCTTCGCCGACATCATCGACGCGCTGCGCAAGTCCGGCTTCCTGATTGCGCTGGACGGCTTTGGCGCCAAGCATTCGAACATCGACCGCGTGTGGAATCTGCGTCCGGACATCGTCACGCTCGACCGCTGCATTCTCGCGCAAGCGAGCGAACACTCGCATATCGAACGCGTGCTGCCGGGCCTCGTTTCCCTGCTGCACGAATCCGGCCAACTGGTGCTGATGGGCGGCCTGAGCACCGAGCGCGATGCGCTGATCGCACTCGAATGCAACGTCGACTTCGTGCAGGGCGCATACTTCGCGGGCCCGAGCGTCGAGCCGGTGAAACCGCAAGCGGCGGCCGGCCTGATGGACTCGCTCTCCGCGGCGCTACGCGAACGGGTTGCCGCGCGCGAACGCGCACAGTCCGCGCGGCTCGCGCCCTATGTCACGGCGCTGGAAACGGCGGCGGCCCAACTCGTGGCCGGGGAATCGGTGACCCAGGCGACCGCGACGCTGCTCACGCTCGGCGAGACGGCGCGCTGTTTCGTACTCGACGGTTCGGGCCGGCAGATCGGCGACAACGTGCTGCCGGCGGGGCGCGCTTCGCAACGCGCCAAGCGCTTCCGACCATTGCTACATTCGGAAGGCGCGAGCTGGGAACGCCGGCCGTACTTCATTCAGGCCATGCGCATGCCCGGCCAGGTGCACCTCACACCGCCCTACCTGTCGATCAACGAAGCTCACCTGTGCGTGACGGCCTCGATCGCCGCGCATACGCCGCACGGCACTCAGGTGCTATGCGTCGACATCAACTGGGAAGTCGCCGCGCATCGTAATTGAGGCAAGGGCGTTCCGCTGGATCCGCGCGAGCAGCTTCATGACGGCCGCGCGGCCCAGCAAGCGGTTGGCTGCCTGCAAACGCGCCGCGCTGGTGACGGCGCGCAACGCGACAATCTTCGTCGACCCGTCCGCCAGACTTTGCGTGGACACGTCGATTACCCCGACAACCTCGCCTTCGAAGAGCAACGCAATACACATTGCGCCTTCGACTGACACCACCTCTGCATGGCTCGCCTGATGCGCGAGCGCTGTCACCGTCTCCATCCAGGCCACTGGCACCAGTTCCTGTGTACACACCGACGCGTCGCTGACGACTTCCGGCGCATCGCTAAAGAGCCGTAACAAGCCCGCCCGATCCTGCGTCTCCAGCGCGGTGCGCAAGCGTTCCACGATCCGTGCATGCGCGGCGGGATCCGACCGCTCCAGCGGCGCGCCCGCACGCTGCAAACGCCCCTTGGCCCGATGGACGATCTGCCGGCAACTGGCCGGCGTACGGTCGAGGATTTTCGCAATCTCCGCGTAGTCGCAATCGAACGCTTCATGCAACACGAATGCCGCCCGCTCATCCGGCTTCAGACGTTCGAGCAGGAGCATCACGCCGTACGACATCTCCGCCGCGCGCAAGGCCAGTTCCTCCGCCGACGGCGCCACCTCGTCGAGCCAGGGCTCCGGCAGCCAGCCGGCGGCCTGCGACGCGCGTTCGCGCTGCACGTGACGAAGCCGGTCGATAGCCGCGCGCGTGGTGATCGTAGTGAGCCAGGCGGCCGGTGTCTGCACCTCTTGCGTATCGGCGAAATGCCACTTGAGCCAAACGTCCTGCACCACGTCTTCCGCTTCGGCGCGGCTGCCGAGCATGCGGTACGCCAGCGCGAGCAGGCGGGCACGCACGGCCTCGAAGCTGGATGCCTTGTCGATTCCTTGTTCCGTCATGCCTGGACCTCCTGATCTACATCCTTTTTACCTTGACGCTCGGGCTCCCGCCGATGTGACAGCCCAACGAAAAAATATTCCTGTCACGCCGCCACCCTTCCCCTCGTCATACGAGCAACAACCAGCGCAATGGGTGCGTGGTTGTTCGAATCGGCCACCGCTCCCGGGGCTACCGGCAACGCGCCACCTGAAACGAGGCAAACATGCATTCCAGCTATCCGTCCATCACCGGCCTCGGCCTCGTGCCCACCGTGATCGAACAGTCCGGCCGCGGCGAGCGCGCCTATGACATCTATTCGCGCCTGCTGCGCGAGCGCATCGTCTTTCTGGTCGGTCCGGTGAACGAACAGTCGGCCAGTGTGATCGTCGCTCAATTGCTGTTTCTGGAATCCGAGAATCCCGACAAGGATATTTCTTTTTACATCAATTCGCCGGGCGGCTCGGTGTATGACGGCCTCGCCATCTACGACACGATGCAGTTCATCAAGCCCGAGGTGTCGACCTTGTGCACCGGCTTTGCCGCCAGCATGGGCACGTTTTTGCTGACCGCCGGCCAGCGCGGCAAACGGTATGCGCTGCCGAACGCGCGCATCATGATTCACCAGCCGTCGGGCGGCAGCCAGGGCACCGCTGCAGATGTCGAGATCCAGGCGAAAGAGGTGCTCTACCAGCGCGAACGTCTCAACGCGATGATGGCCGAGCGCACCGGGCGCAGCATCGAGGAGATCGTGCGCGACACCGACCGTGACAACTTCATGTCGGCCCAAGGCGCGAAGGAGTACGGCCTCGTCGACGAGGTGCTGGAAACACGGGCAGCGCTTGGCGATCCAGGCGATTCGACTCGTCACCGTGACATGTAGCGCGGCAAGGCCGCACCGCCAGAAACGTCCTCGCCCCGGACGGCTTTTGCCGGCCCTATCGGTGCGCCGGAAACACAAAAGCTGATCACCTCCGCTGGAATCGCTATCATGGTCGCGATTCGTCGAATTTGACGATCGCTTCAATGGAGATATTCATGGCGTCATCCAACGAAACCGTCAGCATGGCGCTATTCTGCGACTTCGAAAACGTTGCGCTCGGCGTGCGCGACGCGAAGTACGACAAGTTCGACATCAAGCTGGTGCTCGAACGTCTGCTGCTCAAGGGCAGCATTGTCGTGAAGAAAGCGTATTGCGACTGGGACCGCTACAAGAGTTTCAAAGGCGCGATGCACGAGGCCAATTTCGAGTTGATCGAGATTCCGCACGTGCGCCAATCGGGCAAGAATTCCGCCGACATCCGGCTCGTGGTCGACGCACTCGACCTCTGCTACACGAAATCGCACGTCAATACCTTCGTCATCATCAGTGGCGACTCGGACTTTTCGCCGTTGGTGTCGAAGCTGCGCGAGAACAACAAGCAGGTGATCGGCGTCGGCGTGCAGCAATCCACCTCCGATCTGCTGATCGCGAACTGCGACGAATTCTTCTTTTACGACGACCTCGTGCGCGAAAGTCAGCGCACGGTCACCAAGCGCGAGTCGTCGCGCCCACAACAGACCGCGCAGCAGACAGCCAAACGTACGCCCGACGAAGAAAAGTCACGCAGCAAGGAAGACCTCGAAAAACGCCGCACCAAAGCGGTCGAGATCGCCGTGCAGACGTTCGACGCGCTCGCCTCCGAACGTGGCGACAGCGGCAAGATCTGGGCATCGGTGCTGAAAAACGCGATCAAGCGCCGCAAGCCGGATTTCAACGAGACGTACTACGGTTTTCGCGCATTCGGCAATCTGCTGGAAGAGGCGCATGCGCGCGGGCTGCTCGAATTCGGCCGCGACGAGAAGTCAGGCGCGTACGTTTATCGGGGCACGGCTGGGAATGCGGGCGCCGAAAACGTGAACGAACCGGCCGAGGCGAGCGAGTCGGCAGAACAGATCGTTGAGGCACAGGTTGCCGAAACCGTCGTCGCCGAGTCGGGCGGCAAGCACGAGGCGCGCCGGCGGGGCCGCGGCAACCGCAAGCCCGGCCGCGGTCAGCAGGAAGGCGCACAGGAAGAGCGTGCGGCGGTTGACCACAGCCGTCATGGTCATGCACAGCCTCAAACTGACACGGTGCACACTCACGCGCCGTCGGCCAGTGAGTCCGTTTTCGAACAGTCGGAAGCCGTCTGGGCAGAACCGGAGTCCTTTACGGCTGAACCGGCCGCGGTAGCCGAAGAAGAAGCGCAGGAAACGAGCGGCACCCAAGCTAAGCGCCGCAAGGAACGCGCACCACGCAAGACAGCCGCGAAGAAGGCGAAGAAGGCAACACCGCGAAAGATCGACGAGGTACCGGAGATCGCGGCGCCTGCTGAAGCACCGGTGGCGTCGGTCACCGAAGAAAAAGCGCCCGTGGCCGCCAAAAAGGCGGCGCGCAAAACCGCCCCGCGCAGTCGCCGTCCGCGTAAGGCAGCGGCAACGAGCGAGGCGGAATAAGCGTCTCACTTTGCGTGACGTGCACCGATTTCTTCCGGTACACCGATAGCAATGTGAGTGCCGCCGCGCACACTCCGCTGCAAACAAAAAGCCCCTGCTCGCAATGAACAGGGGCTTTCCCATTTCCGGTTCGCAACGCTTCGATCAAGCTGAGGGCGAAGCTCAAACTTAAACCGCGACAGCACCGCCTACATCAAGCCAAACACCGCCACCCCATTCGTCGCACCGACATACACTTTGCCGCGCGCGATCATCGGCGTGATGAACTTGTTGCCCGCGCCCCATTGATCGCGCGCGCCGGACTGATTGCTGTTGTACAGCTCGCTCGCGAGGTTGCTTGCGTCGTACGCATGCAAGGCACCCGTCGTGCCGTTTTCCGCCACCCAGACGATGCCGTTGCTCGAGCCATTGGCCGACACGGCTGGTGTCGCGCCGGGATAGGCAAACGTGGTTGGACTCTTTGACGATGCGGTGGTCGCGAGAAACGCACCGGAGATCGGCAGCGCCTTCAGGTTATCGTTCCAGCCGCCGTAATAGACCACACCGTTGTAATAAGCCGGCGACCCCCAGATGCCGCCCGCGAGCGTGCCGGTCAACACCTGCCAGTTATTGTTCGCCGTGGGACTGAATTTACCCATCGAGTCGCGATCGACCACATAGATCAGATTGTCCTTGCCCGCCGCCACCGCCAGGTGTTTGACGACGCCGCCCGCGGTCGTCTGATCCGGCAACAGCATCACGCCGCCCGAACCGAAATCGTTGTCGGCATTTGCCTCGGCCACGACGTTATCCATGGCAAAGTAATCGGTGACTTGCAGGTTTCCTAACGACAGCTTCATCAACGAGTTGCCGAAGTCGCCGTCAACCGGGAAGCCCTGCGCATTCAGTGTGGTGCCGAACGTGCCGTTGCCGTCGACGACGTAAATCGAGGTGCCGTCCGACGCCATGCCTGAGCCGGCCATCCAGATCGATCCCTGGCTGCCGTTCGGCGCGACGTCGAACACGCTGGCCTGCTGCAACGTGTCGGCGCTATAGGCCATCAACCAGCCAGTGTAAGCGCCCGACATGCAGTGCGCGGTCCAGCCCATATAGACGTTGCCGCCGACCAGCGTGAGCGCCGCGCGGACCGTATGCAGCGACGGATTGAAGGTGATGGTGCCGTTGACGCTCCCCGCGCCGCTGCCAGGGAAGCTCGCCGCAATCTCCGTCGGCCCGCCGAGCATCTCTGCCCCCGTGGCCAGATCGAGCCCATGCAGCCGATGATGGTACCCACCGTTACCGTCCTTGGTCATCGCCACGGCATACAGCACGCCATTCGCGCCGCGATTGCGATCGATTACCGGCGTCGACGTAATGCCGATTTCCGGCGTGATGTCCTGGCAACCGTGGTCGTCGCTGGGTGTCTCGCCGCTGCCGACCAACGAGACCTTCCACAATTGCGCGAAGGTAGTGGCGTCATACGCGTACACGCTATCGTGTTCGGTGGCGACGTAAACCACGTCGTGAGCAGTGCCGCCAATCGACAGACTCGTGACGAACAGCGGCTCTGCATCGACCTTACCGTCCGCGGCGAGAAACGCGACTTTGCCGAAGCTCGCCGAATTCACGTTCGCGAGCGTCAGCGTGGTCTCGGCGAGCATCTGGCCCGTGCGGGCGAGATCGTTGTGATGCGTCAGCACGTCGGTGGCGAAGGCCGCCGTGCCCATCGACGTGCCACCCGGACTGGTTGAGCCGGTGCCACCACTGCCGGTCGTCGAACCGCTACCAGTGGTGCCGCTGCCGGCGGCCGAACCCGAACCCGAACCCGATGAGCCACCCGAGCCGCCGCCGCAAGAAAGGAAGCAGCCGGTGACAAATGCAATCGCCAGCCACTCGCACACGCGGGACCAGACACTCGGATTGAACGTGCCGGTTTGCGGTCGCTGCATGGTCGCCTCGTTTGCACGATGTCCGGCTCACTCCGTGCGTCGGGCTGCGTCGAACGGCGGAGTCAGAAACGGCGGATGCCGGCAGGGATGGAGTGGAGTTTGCGGGCTGTGCGGAACCGTCAGACAACTGGCGTTCCTGGCCCTCCATCCAAACGTACGCCCTTTGCCGGGCGGTCTGCCGCCATCGTTTCGTGTCTTTCCGCCAGACATGACAAAAGCTTTACAGCAACAAGCTTGCCTGCCCCCTGGCGCAAACGGTTTGTTTCGGCGCAGCGAGGTTTCCGATCGACCTCAGTCTCAGTAATACGGGTAAGGCGCGTACATCACCGGAGGCGGCGCGACATACCTCGGCGGCGGAGCGTAGTAGTACGGCTGAGGTGCGTAATAGGCCGGCTGCGGCGCATAGTAGGCCGGTTGTGGCGGCTGCGAGATGGTGTTGCCCTTCGAGGTCATGCACTGCGCGTAGGAGGCGTCGTAGCGCGCTTGCAGGCCCGCCGCGGAATACTGCGCGCCATTCGCGCCGTTCGCGCCGCCGATCAGCAAGCCGCTGCCCGCGCCGATCGCCGCGCCCGCGCCCGCATTGCCCGCCGCCGCACCGATCAGGGCGCCGACAGCCGCACCGCCAAGCGTGCCCAGCGCCGCGCTGTTCACGCTGTTGGTGGTCGCCGCCTGGGCAGCCGCGTTCGGGTCCGTCGAGCGGTTCGCGTAGTCGCGGCATGCGTAGTCGTCCTGCTGGAACTGCCCGAGCGGCTCGCCGCTGCGCGGCAGCGCGACCACGCTTGGGCCGCTCGGCGGCATGACCGCGCAACCGCCGAGCGCGAGCGCAACGACGGCGGCAGGTATGGCGAGGCTTATCGACTTGGTGCTGGAGATCATGTTCGTGCGCTTCGATGACATTGGAATTCAAACGTTATGCCAATCGGTATCGCGCTTGGTTACGAGATCGTTACAGAAAGTTTTTCGCTTACATTCTCGCGCGCGTTCGCGCGGCACGGTTTCGCGGCCTGAACGGCGCGCGCCGCCACGTCATATCGGGTAACGCTTGTAAGCGAAGCCGCAACCTGTTTTCGCATCGTGCGGCCTAAACTGGCTTGCGCCAATAGTGGGCAATGAATCAGAGGATGACTCGATGAACCGGCTTGTTTTCCTGGTGGCGGCGGCTTCTGCCGCCTGCATATCGCCCGTTTTCGCGCAGTCGAACACGACATTCCCGAGCAGCGCGATCGAACCGTCTACAACGACCTTTCCCAGCGCCTCGATCGCGCAGAATTTTCAGTACATCAATCACCCGCCTCCGCCTCCCGCGCCTGCGAGTTCGGTGTCGCCCAGCGGCGGCGGCGGGCGCGGCCATCGGCATCGGCAGATGTCGACGGATTCGGATACGACCGGGGCCGCGTCGACACAGCCTTGATCGAGCGCGCAGAAGGTCTGAATCGGCGCCGAACAGAGGTCCGCTGACCTCGCCGCAGTTACCATCTGTGACAAAGCTTGCAGTCCCGACGGGCCCGGCAAGCGCCGACCCGACAACTATTTCTCCCCGTTACCGCGTAACCGCCGGAAAAACACGCGTAACCCGCCCTCCGAGGGCTTCACCTGGCATCGTCATTCCCCCGCGGTAGCGCTTGTCTGCCGAGATTGTTGTGCGTGATGCAGTGATGCGGCTCGAGGGTGAGCGCCTCACGCAAATGAGATTCCGCCCCGGCGATGCGACCGAGCGTACGCATCAGGGTCGCCGCGTTGTTGAGCGCGTCGACGTGCCCCGGCTCAAACGCCAGCAGCGACCTATAGGTTTCTATCGCAGCAGCATATTCGCCGACCGCTTGCAGCGCCGCGGCCAGTGCGAACAGCACCGGCTTCGAATGACAGTGCTTGCAGATAGGCGTCGATCGCGTCGGTAAATCGTTCGGCGGCGGAAAACACTTGCCCTCGAACAAAGTGATATCGCGCGTTTTCAGGCGCGCGAGTTAGCGCCGCATCGAGCCACGCAAGTGCAGCGTCGTACGCGCCGCCTTGGCGTCGCCAAACCTGGAGAACCAAAAAGCAGAAAGCCCTCACGAAGGAGGGCTTTCTGCTTTATTACCGTTTCCAGACTTCATTGCAGCGATGCGTTCGGATCCCCAATTTTGTTGGACATCCGAACTATCTTGTCACACTGCAA
This sequence comes from Paraburkholderia sediminicola, assembly GCF_046026675.1. Lineage (GTDB taxonomy): Bacteria > Pseudomonadota > Gammaproteobacteria > Burkholderiales > Burkholderiaceae > Paraburkholderia > Paraburkholderia sediminicola_F. The sequence continues at coordinate 3,680,616 of NZ_JAQQEY010000001.1, forward strand.
CCGGCAAACTCACGCGAAGTTCTTCGACGCGAATGCCCAGTTGACGATGTTCCAGTACGCTTCAACGAACTTCGGACGCGCATTGCGGTAGTCGATGTAGTACGCGTGTTCCCACACGTCGATCGTCAGCAGTGCCTTCGCGTCCGTGGTCAGCGGCGTAGCCGCGTTGCTCGTCGACACCAGGTCGAGCGAACCGTCAGCCTTCTTCACCAGCCATGCCCAACCCGAGCCGAACGTGCCGACTGCGGTCTTGGCGAATTCTTCCTTGAACTTGTCGAACGAACCCCACTTGGCGTTGATCGCGTCAGCCAGTGCGCCGGTCGGTGCACCGCCACCTTGCGGCGACAGGCTGTTCCAGAAGAACGTGTGGTTCCACACCTGAGCAGCGTTGTTAAAGATGCCGCCCGATGCCTTCTTGACGATTTCTTCGAGCGACAGGTTCTCGAACTCCGTGCCCTTGATCAGATTGTTCAGGTTGGTCACATAGGTCTGGTGGTGCTTGCCGTAGTGATACTCAAGCGTCTCTTCCGACATGTTCGGAACGAGTGCGTTTTTTGCAAACGGCAGCGGCGGGAGCGTATGTTCCATGGTGCTTTCCTTGTGTCTGTATCTGTTGTGGGGGAGTCTGCGGATAAGGCTTTAGAGCACTCGATTGTAGGCGAGTTGGAATAACCCCGCAAACCAACGGACTTTATGCCCGGCATCGGCGAACATGCCGCACACATAGCGTAATTAGTGCATTCGCACGGGGTGTGCCCGGCCTTGGCGACGGTCAAAAATGCGCTTTTGCAGCGCCATCGGCGAAGTGTCAGAAACCATCGGTCAGGCGCGGCTGCACGTCGGCGAGGGCAATGTCCGCCGCCCCTTCCGCGAGATGCACCGTGAGGCGCCGTCCCGGCTTCAGCGACGACGGCGCGCGCACCGCGCGACCGCTCTGCGCGTCGAGCACGGCAGCATAACCACGCTCCAGCGTGCGCTGCGGGCTCAGTACTTCGAGCCGGGCAGCCAGTGTGCCGATACGCGCGGACTGACGTTCATGCTGGCGTAACAATGCAGCGTCCAGACGCTGCGAGAGCATGTCGAGCTTTGCCTGATGCGCGGCGAGATCCGGGCGCCAGCGCTGCCAGCGCATCTGCAGCAGAGAAAACCGCGCTCGGGCGTCACGCACGGGACGCGCGCCCGCCGATGCCAGCCGCACGCTCAATTGCTGCAAATGCGTGCGCTGCCGCGCGAGCCGCTCGGCCGGCGACACGAGCCGGCGTGCGAGCCAGTCGAGCTGTTGGGCGCGCCGCTCCATCATGCGGCCAAAGCCACGAGCGAGCGTCGCATGCCGATGATCGAGCTCGCGCAGCAACAGCACGCGCTGCGGGCTGACGAGTTCGGCGGCGCCGGTGGGCGTCGGTGCGCGCACGTCGGCGGCGAAGTCGGCGATCGTGAAATCGGTTTCGTGACCCACGCCGCTCACCACCGGTATCGCGCTTTCGGCGATCGCGCGCGCCAGCACTTCTTCGTTGAACGCCCATAGGTCTTCAATCGAGCCGCCGCCGCGGCACACGATCAGCACATCGACTTCGCGCCGCGCGTTGGCGGCATCGACCATGGCGGCTACTTTGGCGCTGGCGCCCACGCCCTGCACCGGTGCCGGATAGACGATCACTGGAATATGCGGGGCACGGCGCGACAGCGTGGTCAGGACATCGCGCAATGCGGCGGCCTGTAACGACGTCACGACACCGATCGCACGCGGATGGCCCGGCAAAGCGCGTTTGCGTTCGGCAGCAAAGAGACCCTCGGCTTCGAGTTGCGCCTTCAACCTGAGAAAGGCTTCGTAAAGACGCCCCTGCCCCGTGCGGCGCACCGCTTCCACATTCAGTTGCAGCTCGCCGCGCGGCTCGTACATCGTCACCAGCGCGCGCACTTCGATGCGATCGCCTTCGCGCGGCGTGAACTCGGCGTATTGCGCACGACCACGGAACATCACGCAGCGCATCTGTGCCTGCGCGTCCTTGATCGAGAAATACCAATGGCCACTCGCGGCACGCGTGAAGTTCGACACTTCCCCGGACACCCAGACGAGCGGAAATGAGCGTTCGAGCATCGTGCCAATGGCACGGTTGAGCGCGGAAACGGGGACGACAACTTCACCGCCGGGCGTAGCCGACGAGGAAAAGGGGCTTTCGGGATTCATGCGAAGAATATCGGTGACTGGCCGGACAGACGATAGACCGAGTGGCCATCGGCGTCCAGCGTGGCGGATGAATTGTTAAAAGTGTCCACATGTCGGGAGCCGTTAGACGAATATCGCCAGATCGCCCGCCAGACCGTGCGAATTGGAAGCATGTCCTTGATTTATATGGAGTTTGCATCTCGTTAAAGAGAACGATTGCCGATACGGAGCGCTCGGCACGGCCTTCTCAGCCCGCTGACGGGCAGGTTCTCCACAAAGTTATCCACAGGCTGTGGGCATCGTCCGGAACCGTGACCTGCCGCGCGGCGCGAGGCGCGTGACTTGCCGGGCGGGACGTGCGCGCGCTAGAGTGGCGGGTTCGACAGCATGTTGAAAGTCCGCCGCGCTCGCCATTACGCCCCATAGACTGCACACTGCGGGGCACACCGCGCGAGCGCATTGGATGCAACCGCTGCCTGACCTTTTCGCTTCACTTTTCGATTGTCCGGAGAACCGCGTTGATGCTTGCACCGCGTATTGCGCCTGGCGCTTCCATGCCGCAGTCCCGGCCCCTTTCGCCCGTCCTTGCGGCTTGCCGATGAGCGGACTGAACGACCGTCTCGAAGCACGCCTCGCGCGCGAGTGGCAGCAGCGTGGACCGCTGGCGTGGGCGCTGACGCCCTTCGCGTGCGTGTTCGGCGCGATTGCCGCCGCGCGCCGCGCCGCTTTCTCGTTCGGCTGGCTGAAATCCGTGCGCATCGGCGTGCCGGTGGTGGTGGTCGGCAACGTCACCGTCGGCGGCACCGGCAAGACGCCGACCGTCATTGCCCTGGTCGAAGCCTTGCGTGCCGCCGGCTTTAAGCCCGGCGTGGTGTCGCGTGGCTATGGCGCGCGCGTCAAAGGACCGACGCCGGTTTTCTCCACGTCGGCAGCAGGCGCCGGCGGTGACGAGCCGCTGCTGATCGCGCGCCGCACCGGCGCGCCGGTGTGGGTCTGCCCGGATCGCGTCGCGGCCGCGCAGGCGCTGTGCGCCGCGCATCGCGAAGTCGACGTGATCGTCAGCGACGACGGTTTGCAGCATTACCGCCTCAAGCGCGACGCCGAATTGGTGGTCTTCGATCACCGGCTCGGCGGCAATGGTTTTCTGCTGCCGGCCGGTCCGCTGCGCGAGCCGCTGTCGCGCCACCGCGATGCGACGCTGATCAACGACCCGTATGCCCGCACGCTGCCCTCATGGCCGAATACGTTCGCGCTGCAACTCGCGCCCGCCGACGCCTGGCATCTCGACAATCCCGCTCTGCGCCGCCCGCTCGCGCAATTCAGCGGTGAACGCGTGCTGGCCGCGGCCGGCATCGGCGCGCCGGAGCGTTTTTTCGCGACGCTGCGCGCGGCCGGCCTCACGCCCGCCACCCGCGCCTTGCCGGATCACTACGCGTTTGAGCGCAATCCTTTTGCAGACGTCGATGCGGACGCCATCCTGATAACTGAAAAGGATGCGGTAAAATTAGGGTCCTGGCACGACGCGCGCATCTGGGTTGTCCCTGTCGAAGCCGCGCTCGATCATCGCCTCATTGCATTAGTTGTGGAGAAAGTCCGTGGACGCTCGCCTGCTTGAAATTCTCGTCTGCCCGATCTGCAAGGGCCCGCTCAGCTACGACCGTTCTGCGCAGGAACTGATCTGCAACGCGGACAAACTTGCCTATCCGATCCGCGACGGCATTCCCGTGATGCTGGTCGACGAAGCGCGGCAAACCGTGGAAGGCACACCGGTCGATCTGAATCCGGGCTCTGTGGCCTGAGTCAGCTTTTGCCCGACGCGGGGCGGGTGCGGCGCGAGACCATTCAACGCGCCGCGCGTGTCTGATCTGTAATTACCGCATTTGCTGCCTTATTTGCCGTTTTCCCATCAGCGCCCGCCCTGCACTTGCGAGCGCTTTCTTCCGGTTTCATCGCCGCTTGTCCTTCCGATGACCAACGCTAACGCCACCACTCCCCCGTTCATCGCCGTCGTGCCGGCCCGGCTCGCTTCGACGCGTCTGCCCAACAAGCCGCTCGCCGATATCGGCGGCAAGCCGATGGTGGTGCGGGTCGCCGAGCGCGCACGCGAGTCAGGCGCGCAGCAGGTGCTGATCGCCTCCGACGCGCAAGCGGTGCTGGATGTAGCCCGCAAGCACGGCTTCGAAGCTGTGCTGACGCGCGCCGATCATCCGTCGGGCACCGACCGTCTCGCGGAAGTGGCGGCGCAGTTCGGCTGGAACGATGAGACCATCGTGGTGAACGTACAGGGCGACGAGCCGCTGATCGACCCGGCGCTCGTGTGCGGCGTGGCGTCGCACCTGGCTTCGAGCCACGGATGCGCGATCGCCACTGCCGCGCATCCGATCACCGACCCCGCGGAAATTTTCAATCCGAACGTCGTCAAGGTCGTGCTCGACGCGCGCGGCGTCGCGCTGTATTTCTCGCGCGCGCCGATTCCGTGGGCACGCGACGCGTATCAGCCGCATTGGCCCGACGTGGCATCGATGCCCACACCGCCAGCGCCCGCAGTCGTCCACCGGCATATCGGCCTGTACGCGTATCGCGCCGGATTCCTGCGCTCGTATCCGGGCCTCGCGATCTCGCCGATCGAGCAGGTCGAAGCACTCGAACAACTGCGCGCGATGTGGCATGGTGAGCGAATCGCCGTGCTCGTCACGCAGAATGCGCCGCTGCCCGGCGTCGACACGCCCGCCGATCTCGCGCGCGTACAGGCTTTATTCGGGGCTTGAGCGGAAAAACCCATGGCATAATCGGACGGTTGTGCGCGCCTCCCGTTAAACGCGAGAGTCAGGGTTTGCCCGGTCGCACCGTTGTGGTCTTGCAGCGCCGTCGTGTTCGACGTGCAGCGCGAGACGCGAAACGGAAGCCGATGCGGGTCCCTCGACGAATCGCGGGATGGCTGCAGCGTCACCAAAGAATTCACATAGATCTGGAGATATCACATGCGTTTGATCCTTTTGGGTGCGCCCGGCGCGGGCAAGGGCACTCAGGCAAACTTCATCAAGGAAAAATTCGGCATTCCGCAAATTTCCACCGGCGACATGCTGCGCGCCGCCGTCAAGGCAGGCACGCCGCTCGGCCTTGAAGCCAAGCGTTTCATGGATGCCGGCGAACTGGTCACGGACGAGTTGATCATCAACCTGGTGAAGGAACGCCTGCAGCAGCCGGATTGCGCAAACGGTTATCTGTTCGACGGTTTCCCGCGCACCATTCCGCAAGCGGAAGCCATGAAGCAGGCAGGCGTCGCGATCGACTACGTGCTGGAAATCGACGTGCCGTTCGAAGAGATCATCCTGCGTATGAGCGGCCGCCGCTCGCACGCCGCGTCGGGCCGTACCTACCACGTCAAGTTCAACCCGCCGAAGGTTGAAGGTGTGGACGACGTGACGGGCGAACCGCTGATCCAGCGCGACGACGACAAGGAAGAAACGGTCAAGAAGCGCCTCGACGTGTACGTTGCGCAAACCAAGCCGCTGATCGAGTACTACAACAACTGGGCGCAAAACGGCGACCCGGCGACCCCGCTGACGGCACCGCAATATCGCCGCATTTCGGGCCTCGGCTCGGTCGACGAAATTCGCAACCGCGCGTTCGATGCGTTGAAGTAATCGCACATCTGCGGTTGTTGGTCGAAAAACCCGCCCATTCCGGCGGGTTTTTTTGTTGCACGCGACGTGTCGTGGCGTTTGCGCTTGTCCAGTCTCCGTCATCCGCCATGCCCCACATTGATTAGCCATCCGTAGCAGTTCAGCGGCACCATGGGACTTCGACAGGAGGCCCACCCGGCCGGCACCCCCCGCCGCTTCGCTTTCCGCATTGCAGCATAGCCGTTACAATCGATCATCGAAAAGATATTCGATCGAGACATTACTGAACTGAAGCAAAGGAGAAGACATGGAGATTCGTGACAACGTATTCCTGATCACCGGCGGTGCATCGGGCCTCGGCGCGGCCACGGCGCGCCTTTTCGTCGAGCACGGCGGCAAGGTGGTGCTGGCCGATCTGAATCAGGATGCCGGTGAGGCGCTCGCGAAGGAACTCGGCGGCGTGTTCGTCAAGTGCGACGTAAGCCGCGAAGACGACGCCACGCAAGCGGTCGAAGCCGCTACGAAGCTCGGCACGCTGCGCGGCCTCGTGAATTGCGCAGGCGTTGCACCCGCCATCAAGACGGTCGGCAAAGACGGCCCGCATCCGCTCGAGTCGTTCGCTCGCACCATCTCCATCAATCTGATCGGCACCTTTAACATGATCCGGCTCGCCGCCGCGGCTATGTCGAAGAACGAACCGAACGCGAACGGCGAGCGTGGTGTGATCATCAACACGGCATCGGTGGCCGCGTATGACGGCCAGATCGGCCAGGCCGCCTATGCAGCATCCAAAAGCGGCGTGGTTGGCATGACGCTGCCGATCGCACGCGACCTGTCGCGCAACGCGATCCGCGTGATGACGATTGCACCGGGCATCTTCGAAACGCCGATGCTGCTCGGCATGCCGCAGGAAGTGCAGGACGCGCTCGGCGCAATGGTGCCGTTCCCGCCGCGTCTCGGCAAACCGGCTGAATACGCGATGCTGGCCAAGCAGATCTTCGACAACCCGATGCTCAACGGCGAAGTGATCCGTTTGGACGGCGCGATCCGGATGCAGCCGAAGTAATGATGTGCCCAGCGCGCCGCTTTACGCGGCGGCGCCAATGAAAAGCGCCTGCACGTGAGGCATGTGCAGGCGTTTTGTTTTGTTTTGTTTTGTTTTGATCGGCAGGCCGGAAAGCGGCTCTTAGTCGCGATCGTCGTACTGGGTGCGTTGACGCAGTTCATGCAACTGAGACTCCACCACCGTCGCGTCCTCCGCATCCGGCCGGTCGCCGAGATAGCGTTCGAGATCCTCGAGCGCCGGGCGCAGATAATCAAGCCGTGCATAGGCGAAACCGCGATCGCGCACTTCTTCGATACTGTCCGGCAGCAGGATCACCAGGCGCTGCTGTACAGCTAGCAGACGCTGCCAGCGTTCCGTCTGAAGATAAGTGGACTTCAGATTACGCAGCATGCGAGCGATGATCTCGCGGCGCGTGGCCGGTTGCAGCAACATGCGCAGCGCCCTGCTCACCGACTCACCCGCCGACGCCACATACGGCTCCAGCATATCCACCATCTGCGATTCGGACAGCGAATGCCCGCTGGTCGGATCGAGCATCACGTCGCCGTCCGGCGTCGTGACGCGCAACAGGAAGTGACCTGGAAACGACACGCCGCGCGCCGGAATGCCGATCTGCTCGGCCATCTCCAGATACAGCACCGCCAGCGAAATCGGAATGCCGCGGCGCCGCTTGAGCACCACATTCAGATGGCTGTTGTCGGGATCGTAATAATCGTTGAGGTTGCTGGCGAAACCCAGCTCGCGGAAGAAAAACCGGTTGAGAATGCCGACCCTCTGCCTGATGTCGGCATCGTCCGGCATGCGGCGCTGCAAACGCAAAACCAGCTCGTCGACCTCGGCTAGCGTGCCTTGCAAATCGAGATCGGGATAAGCGTCCTGCGCGAGCGAGAGCGCCGCCTCGGTCAGCGGCAGGCTGTCATCTTCGGCAACCAGCGTACTGAAATAGTCGAGAACTCGCGTCATCGTGATCACTTCACTCGCCTTTTGAAATACGCGTACTTGAAGCCCATCAGCCAAAGCATACCGAAATATAGCGCGGCGAACAGAACCAGGCACGCCCCCAGCAACACGATACGGTCGACCGGCCGGTTATGCATGCCGATCCAGTCGAAGCTGATCGCGAGCCAATGCATCGTGCCGGCCAGCACCAGACAGGCGCCGAACAACTGCACGAAGAACTTCAACCAGCCGTTCGACGGCATGTAGATGCCGCGCTTGCGCAAGCCGAGAAACAGGAACAGCGCGTTGACGCAAGCGCCGAGCCCGACACTCAGCGTGAGACCCGCATGCGCGAAGATCGGTACGAACAGATAGTTGCTCAGTTGCGTAACGATCAGCACGCCGATGCCGATCTTCACCGGCGTCTTGATGTCCTGTTTCGCGTAAAAACCGGGCGCGAGGATCTTGATGAGGATCAGGCCGATCAGGCCGATGCCGTAGGCCGACAGCGCACGGCCAACCATGACCACCGAGTTGCCGTCGAACTTGCCGTAGTGAAACAGCGTGGCGGTGAGCGGCTGGGCGAAGAAGAACAGCGCGACGGCGCTCGGAGCGGCCAGCAGGAAGGTAACGCGCAGCCCCCAGTCGAGCAGTGACGAATACTCGTGCGGATCGGCGTCCACGTGCGCCTTCGACAGGCTCGGCAGCAGGATCGTGCCGAGCGCGACGCCGAGCAGCGCGGTCGGAAACTCCATCAGCCGGTCGGCGTAATTGATCCAGGAGACGGCGCCCGGACCGATGCGCGACGCAATATTGGTGTTGATGATCAGGCTGATCTGCGCGACCGACACGGCGAACATGGCCGGCACCATCTTCGACAGCACCCGCTTCACGCCGCGGTGCGCGAGCGCCTTGAGCGGATTCAGACCGATGCGCGGCAGCATGTCGATCTTTTTCAGACCGGGCAATTGCACGATGAATTGCAGCACGCCGCCTGCGATCACCGCCCACGCAAGCGCGTAGACCGGCGTCTGCAGGCGCGGCGCGACAAACACCGCCGCGACGATGAAGGCAACGTTCAGCAGGACCGGAGCAAACGCGGGCAGCGAAAAGTTCTTGTACGTATTCAGCACGCCGGACGCCAGCGACGTCAGCGAGATGAAAATGATGTACGGGAACATGATGCGCGTCATCGTGACCGCGAGCGCATAGGCCTGGCCTTCATGCGCGAGTCCTGACGCGACGATGAACACCACGCCCGACGCCCCCACCACGCCGATCAGCGAGAGAATCGCGAGCGCCCAGGCCAGCACGGTCGAGGTCGCGTCGACAAGCGCCTTGGTGGCGTCGTGTCCTTGCTGGTTCTTGAATTCGGCCAGAATCGGCACGAAGGCCTGTGAGAACGCACCCTCGGCGGAAATGCGGCGCAGCAGGTTCGGAATACGGAAGGCGACGTAAAACGCGTCAGTATATTGACTGGCACCGAACGCGCGGGCGATCAGCGTTTCGCGGGCCAGTCCGGTCACGCGCGACAGCAGCGTGAAGCCGCTGACCGTCAGCAGGGCTCGGAATAGATTCATGGGGCGCTTATTATACGGGTGCCGCAGGTGCGGACGACGAGCCGGAACGCGAATCGGACCGATTTGCGCCGCAGACGTTCGGTCGGATGAGCGGATCGGGTTGTTTTTTGTTGCTTGCCGCGGGTTCCGCGAACCACACCCTCGCCGCCCACCTACCCGTTGCGACGGCGCCGGGACGTCCACGAACCGTCGAAACTCGCCAAAACTAACAGAATCCCCGGCGATGTACGGCGACCCGGCATATCAGGATTGGCGATTCCTCGTTGCCACGTGCCTGATTTTGTTGCTATAATCGCCGGTTTCGAAGCTCGCTCAATTTTCGGACGGGGTTCAGGCACGCAGTAGGCAGGCGCCGCTCCAGCAGCGCACAAGCCGTATTGAGGCGCCAACCAGCCTCGAAATACACCGGAACACGGGCCCGCCTTCGCGTAGTCCGATCGATTTTTCGAATTATTTCGACACTTTTGCGCTCTTGGGCAATCGCTTCCAAGAGTTCGATCTAAAAGCAGCACCTCACCACTTGAAGGTCAGGTACTGGAAACAGGAACAGGATAAGGAACCGTCATGGCTAACTCCGCACAAGCACGCAAGCGCGCCCGCCAGGCCGCCAAGGCAAACTCGCACAACTCGGCACTGCGCTCGAAGTTCCGCACGGCTATCAAGGCTGTCCGCAAGGCAATCGAAGCCGGCGACAAGGCTAAGGCCGTCGAGATCTTCCAGGCATCGTCGAAGACCATCGACATCATCGCCGACAAGAAAATCGTTCACAAGAACAAGGCAGCTCGCAACAAGAGCCGTCTGGCTGCGGCCCTCAAGGGTCTGCAAGCACCCGCAGCGCAGTAAATTCGGTCAGCCCGCTTCGGTGGGCTACCTCCTGTTTCCGCTGCAACAGAAAGGCTCGCTTCGGCGGGCTTTTTTGCTTGGCGCCGACGGAACCGGATACTGACTCACGCCTGTTCATGAGTCAGCTGGCCGCACATCGAAGCCCCCCCGCCTGAAGCCACTGCTTCAGGCGCAAAAAAACCCGCTACAGGCGGGTTTTTCTTTTGCCGATCCGGCCCGGCAAGCTCGCGCTAGATCACGTGCCTTTTCTCTTGCGGCGTAGCGTGCTCAAGTTGTAACTCGCACGCCTCGGTCACGAGAAGGTCATTATCTTTCGCGAAGTTGAGGACGAAATCGAAAGCCATGGGCTCAATGTCGCGCAAGCGCGAATCCAGTATCACGCATTTGAGATCACCGATCATGGTTGGCCGGACATACAACGAATATTGCAGGTAAGCATTCGGCCCCTTGCCGCGCGGGCTGGGACCGAAGCACGCCATGACGCCTGCGAGCCGCTCCGACCAGTCACTCGGCCGAAACTTTTTTCCGTTCGACGTGATGCCCTGAATGAAATATTCGGTTGGAGCTGCTTCGGCCATGTAGGAATACCTGTGTGACTGCCCAGCGGGATGACGGCAAAGCTGACTGCAAAGCGGCTTTGGGATGCCTGAACACGTTGGCCACGCCTGAATGGCGAGCTGCGCCGCCAGAAACCACGAAGGGCCAGATAAGCCGCCTCGGCGCTCATCTTGACGGCGCACCGCGAGGAAACTTTCCGGAGTGCGCGAGCCGTGTCCCGCAAGCTCAATACCGGCCTGCTGGGCTTAGGGATAACCGGTAGATTATAGCGCAGCGGACCTTTTTCCGCAGCGCACACAAGCTTCGTTTGAGGATTGCGAAAGGCTTTCAGAGAGCTTGCCTGGCCTTTTGGCCGACTCGTCAAACGGGGCGAAATCCTTTATGCTGCATTGAGTTACCACAAACGACGGCGGCGCCGTCCGGCAATCCTGCCGGGTGAGACCGCCGTATTTGTTTCATGACCGCCAAGAAAATTCGCCACTACCTGCAGTTCAAGGATTTCTCGCTGGAAGACTACGAGTACGTGCTGGAACGCGCGCGCATTCTGAAACGCAAATTCAAGAACTACGAGACTTATCACCCGCTGCACGACCGCACGCTGGCGATGATCTTCGAGAAAAACTCGACGCGCACGCGCCTGTCGTTTGAAGCCGGCATCTTCCAGCTGGGCGGCCACGCCGTCTTCATGAGCACGCGCGACACGCAGCTCGGGCGCGGCGAGCCGATCGAAGACGCCGCGCAAGTGATCTCGCGCATGGTCGACATCATCATGATCCGCACGTTCGGCCAGGACATTCTCACGCGCTTTGCCGAGAATTCGCGCGTGCCGGTGATCAATGGGCTGACCAACGAATATCACCCGTGCCAGGTGCTGGCGGACATCTTCACGTATTTCGAACATCGCGGTCCGATTCGCGACAAGACGGTCGCGTGGGTTGGCGATGCGAACAACATGCTGTACACGTGGATCGAAGCCGCCCAGATTCTCGGCTTCAAGCTGCGCCTGTCCACGCCGCCGGGCTACAAGCTCGACCACGCCATGGTCGCGGCTGAAAGCGCGCCGTTCTATCAGGAATTCGACGACCCGAACGAGGCCTGCACGGGCGCCGATCTCGTCACCACGGACGTGTGGACCAGCATGGGCTTCGAAGCAGAAAACGAAGCCCGCAAGAAAGCCTTTGCAGACTGGTGCGTCGACGCCGAGATGATGGCGCGCGCCAATTCTGACGCATTGTTCATGCACTGCCTGCCCGCCCACCGCGGCGAGGAAGTCAGCGCGGAAGTGATCGACGGCCCGCAAAGCGTCGTGTGGGACGAAGCGGAAAATCGTCTGCACGTGCAAAAGGCGTTGATGGAATATCTGCTGCTCGGCAAGCTGAATCACTAAGCGAGCCTTTTTCACCCTCTGCAGCATCTGCGTGAAGCGTGACGGGGCCTTGAATACGAGGCAAGGCATCCACGTTTAACGCCACGCATCGAGCCGGCCTCCGCGAATGCAACGGAACCGGCTCACCCACCGCACCGCTCCAAAAACGCGGGCAAGCGGCGGTTTAGTGTCAAAATAGTGGTTTTCCGCGCTCCGGAACCGCCGGCGCGCCTTGTTTTCCAGCTTTCTCCAGCTACGAGTTCACCATGAGCGATATCAAGAAAGTCGTGCTCGCCTATTCGGGCGGCCTCGACACCTCCGTCATCCTGAAGTGGTTGCAGGACAATTACGACGCCGAAGTCGTCACGTTTACGGCCGACATCGGCCAGGGCGAAGAGCTGGAACCGGCGCGCAAGAAAGCCCTGCAACTCGGCATCAAGCAGGACAACATCTTCATCGAAGACCTGCGCGAAGAATTCGTGCGTGACTACGTGTTCCCGATGTTCCGCGCCAACACGATTTATGAAGGCGAATACCTGCTGGGCACATCGATCGCGCGTCCGCTGATCGCCAAGCGTCAGATTGAAATCGCCCGTGCCAGCGGTGCACAAGCGGTCTCGCACGGCGCAACCGGCAAAGGTAACGACCAGGTTCGCTTCGAACTCGGTTACTACGCGCTGGAACCGGGCATCAAGGTGATCGCACCGTGGCGCGAATGGGATCTGCTGTCGCGCGAAAAGCTGCTCGCCTACGCTGAAAAGGCCGGCATTCCAATCGAAATGAAGCACAAGCAAGGTGGCGCGCCGTATTCGATGGACGCGAACCTGCTGCACATCTCGTTCGAAGGCCGTCACCTGGAAGACCCGAAGGCCGAAGCCGAAGCCGATATGTGGCGTTGGACGGTGTCGCCGGAACAGGCGCCCGACCAGGCCGAATTCCTCGATATCGAGTACGAGCACGGCGACCCGGTCGCGATCAACGGCAAGCGTCTGTCGCCGGCTGAAATGCTGACCGAGTTGAACCGTTTGGGCGGCAAGCACGGCATCGGCCGTCTGGACCTGGTCGAAAACCGTTACGTCGGCATGAAGTCGCGCGGCTGCTATGAAACGCCGGGCGGCACGATCATGCTGAAGGCGCACCGCGGCATCGAGTCGATCACGCTCGACCGCGAAGTGGCCCACCTGAAAGACGACCTGATGGCGCGTTACGCGTCGCTGATTTATAACGGCTACTGGTGGAGCCCGGAGCGCCGCGCAATTCAGGTGCTGATCGACCATACGCAAGAGAAGGTCAACGGCTGGGTGCGTGTGAAGCTGTACAAGGGCAGCGTCTCGGTTGTCGCGCGCGATTCGAAGGAAACGCTGTTCGACAAGACGATCGCTACGTTCGACGATGACGGCGGTGCGTACAACCAAGCCGACGCTGGCGGGTTCATCAAGCTGAACGCGCTGCGTATGCGGATTGCGGAGAACGCGCGTCGTCAACGCGACTGAGACTGAAGCTCAGATGCAAAAAAAGGCGCCGGGAGGAAATTCCCGGCGCCTTTTTTCATTGCCGCATGCCGCTCACGCAATCACAAACAAACCGGCTCCGCTTCCAGCTCAACCCCAAATCGCGCCAGCACATCGCGCTGAACCGCCTTTGCAAGCGCCAACACCTCGGCGCCGCTCGCCCCACCGCGATTGACCAGCACCAGCGCCTGCCGTTCATGCACGGCCGCTGCACCCATCGCGCGGCCTTTCCAGCCGCATCGATCGATCAACCAACCCGCCGCGAGCTTCACCCGGCCGTCCGGTTGCGGGTAAGACACGACCTCGGGCTCCTTGACCTTCAGCGCTTCGAACTGCGTTGCCTCGACGACCGGATTCTTGAAGAAACTCCCGGCGTTGCCCAACTGAAGCGGATCGGGCAGCTTGGCGCGCCGCACCGCGACTACCGCGTCGAAAATCGCCTGCGCACTCGGCGCGGCGGCATCGGCATGACCACCAGCAGCCAGTTCACGCGCGATATCCGCATAGCCGGCGCGCGGCTGCCAAACCTTCGGCAAACGGAAAGTGACCGACGTGATGACAAACCGATCGCGCCCTTCCCGCTTGAAAAAACTGTCGCGGTAACCGAATCGGCACGCGTCGGCATCGAGCTCGACGACGGCGCCCGTTTCCAGCTCAACCGCCCGCAGCGACGCAAATCGCTCACACATCTCCAGCCCATATGCGCCGATGTTCTGAATTGGCGCCGCCCCCACCGTGCCCGGAATCAGCGCAAGGTTCTCCAGCCCAGGCAGCCCTTGCGCCAAAGTCCACGCGACAAAGTCATGCCACGGCTCGCCGGCGGCCGCCTCGACGTACCATGCATCATCGTCCTCGCGCACAACGCGGCGGCCTTGCAGCACCACCAGCAGCACCAGTCCGGCGAAGTCGCCCGTCAGCACGACATTGCTGCCGCCGCCCAGCACCAGCCGCGGCAAGCCGGCAGTACGCGGATCGCGCACGGCAACCATCAGTTGCGCTTCGTGTTCGATCCGGCACGCAAACTGCGCGCGAACATCGAAACCGAAGGTGTTATGCGCCTTCAGCGGATAGCCGGCAATGAACGCGGCGGAGTCGGATCGGGACATCGGAATGAGAAGAATGGAACGGCCAGCTAAACGACATCTGGCCCCGGCCGCACGACAATGCGCGGCGGCCTTAGGCAAAAGGGAGTGGCGTCGGTAAAATGACGTCCGGTTCGTGATTATAGCGAGTGCCCCGTGAGCAGCCGACCGGCCGCGCCACGCACCGCAGCACTATTGGGAGAAAACAATGCCATCGTTTGACGTCGTCTGCGAAGCAGACATGATCGAAGTCAAGAACGCGATCGAGCAGTCCAACAAGGAAATTTCAACCCGCTTCGACTTCAAAGGGTCGGACGCGCGCGTCGAGCACAAGGAAAGCGAAATCACCGCCTACGCCGACGACGACTTCAAGCTCGGCCAGGTGAAAGACGTCCTGCTGTCGAAAATGGCCAAGCGCAATGTGGACGTGCGCTTTCTCGACTACGGCAAGATCGAGAAGATCGGCGGCGACAAGGTCAAGCAGATCATCAAGATCAAGAAAGGTGTGTCCGGCGATCTGTCGAAGAAAATCGTGCGCCTCGTGAAAGACAGCAAGATCAAGGTCCAGGCGAGCATTCAGGGCGACGCGGTGCGTATCACTGGTGGCAAGCGCGACGATCTGCAAAGCGTGATCGCGATGCTGCGCAAGGACGTGACTGATACTCCGCTCGACTTCAATAACTTCCGCGACTGAACGCGCGTCACGCTCAAGGCCGAGCGCGAGCGCGTGTTGCCCCTCGGCAATGGGCATGCGTTGAGGGCTCGGCAACGGGCGGCGTAGAGACTCAGCACCCGCACGGGTCGCATGCGCTCAGCACATAGCCCTTGCGCCTTCAGTGCGTACTTCGTGAAGGCACTCAGGCACGCCGGCTAACACCCGGCCGTACCCTGCCCAGGTTCAAAGTTCGTTACCACCCGCCGCGCTAGGCCGCTGCGTCGGGTTTCTTCTTGGCGCCGATGCGGCTTTCCTGCCCGCGCATCAATTTGGCGATGTTGCCGCGGTGGCGCCAGACCAGCAGCGAACTCATCACGACAATCGCCAGCGCGATGATATGCGGCCCGAACAGAAAGCCGTCGAAGATCGGTGCGAACACCGCCGCGGCCAGTGCCGCGAGCGAAGAATAGCGCGTGAAGAACGCCACGATCAGCCACGTAAGCAAGGTGGCCACGCCAAGGATCGGGTTGATCGCGAGCAGCACGCCCGCCGCGGTCGCCACGCCCTTGCCGCCCTTGAAGCGGAAGAAGATCGGATACAGGTGGCCGAGAAACACAGCAACGGACGCAATCGCGACCGACGTATCGTCGAGGCCGTAACGCGCGCCGAAGTGCACCACGAACCACACCGGCAGCCATCCTTTAAAGGCGTCGCCGATCAGAGTGAGAATCGCGGCCTTCTTGCTGCCGCTACGCAGCACGTTGGTGGCGCCCGGGTTGCCCGAGCCGTATGAGCGCGGGTCGTCCAGCCCCATGGCGGCGCTCACGATTACGGCAAACGACACCGAGCCGATCAGGTAGGCAACGACAGCAACGATCAGGTTTTGCATCTGGGACTCTTATAAGGATCGGCGGTCTGAAACTCGACACCCCAACCGCAACAGGGAACAAGGCGGCGGACATTCTACCGAACCCACCCGCCCGGAAAACATTGAGACAAACGTCAATCGACGCTCGCGCACTGAACCGGCTTCGCTGCCAGCAAGCTGGTCAAAACCGTGGGCTCGATGCTGACCAGAAAACCGCGCCGGCCGCCGTTCAGCCAGATCTTGTCCATCTCGAGGATGCTCGACTCGACGTACACCGGGATCTGCTTCTTCGTACCGAACGGCGATGTGCCGCCGATCAGATAGCCCGAATGCCGGTTCGCCACCTCGGGCTTGCAAGGCTCGACGCGTTTCACGCCGATCTGTCGCGCCAGATTCTTGGTGCTGACAGTGCGGTCGCCGTGCATCAGCACGATCAACGGCTTGGCGTGCTCGTCTTCCATCACCAACGTCTTCACGACATGATGTTCGTCCACGCCGAGCTGGCGCGCAGACTCCTCGGTGCCGCCGTGCTCCACGTAATCATAAGGATGTTCGCCGAAAGTAACGCCGTGACGGCGCAGAAACTGCGTCGCGGGCGTTTCGGAGACGTGTCTGGATTTGCTCATCGGCGCATTGTAATGGCGAGTTTGCGCAACGGCTATTTGCCGAACGGCCAATTGTGCGGGATCGGGGATTGTGGCACGATCGTTCGCAAATCTTCCGGCGCACAGTACGCCGGGCACTGAATAGTTTTGCAACTACGTTGCATGGGACCCGAGTAACGCGCTAAAGCGCGAACTCTGGTCGACCGCTTTGCATGGGACCCGAGTAACGCGCTAAAGCGCGAACTCTGGTCGACAAAGGAGACGGCATTGAGCCTCGATTCATCCACCCGTTCCACGATCGACATTCCCGCGCTCCTAGCCGCCCTGCCCGCGCGCATTGCCGACATTCCGGCGCTCGCAGCCGCGCGCGATCCGCAACATGTCGCCTTGATCGAGGATGCGCGTCGCCTCACCAACGCGCAGCTTCTGGAAGCCGTCGATGCCACCGCCGCGCGGCTGCGCGAATGGGGCGTGCGTGGCGGCGATCGCGTGATGATCGTGGCCGAGAACAGCATCGTGCAGATCGTGCTGCTGTTCGCCACCGCGCAGCTCGACGCGTGGGCGCTGGTGTCGAATGCCCGTCTGTCCGCCGCCGAACTCGACGCGATACGGGCGCACGCGCAGCCCCGCGTGGTCGCGTATGCGGTCGAAAGCTCCGTGGATGCCCAACAGCATGCGCAGCGGCTTCAAGCCGCCACAGCGCCTGCCATCACGCCGGATATCGGCGCCTGGTCGTACACGATCGAGGCCGACGCGAAAGCCGAGCCGGTCGAAGCCGCGAATGACCGTCAATGTGCCGCGCTGATCTACACCACGGGAACCACGGGCGCGCCGAAAGGCGTGATGCTGTCCCACCGCAATCTGCTCTTCATCGCAACCGTGTCGAGCCGCTTGCGCAAAGTCGGGCCGGGCGATGTCGTGTACGCCGTTCTGCCGATCTCGCACGTGTACGGCTTTGCCTCGGTCTGTCTAGGCAGCCTGTACGCCGGCGCGACCTTGCGTCTCGCGCCGCGCTTCGCGCCGGAAGCGGTGCGGCGCGCTCTCGCCGAAGAGCGCGTATCGATCTTCCAGGGCGTTCCGGCCATGCACGCCAAACTGCTCGAACATTTGCAGACGCACGGCCATGCGTGGTTCGCGCCGCATCTGCGCTTTGCCTATTCGGGCGGCTCGCCGCTCGACGCCGCGCTTAAGGCGCACGTCGAAAGCGTCTACGGCCTTCCGCTGCACAACGGCTATGGTATGACCGAGAGCAGTCCGACCGTCTCCCACACCATGCTCGATGCGCCGCGCAGCGATTGCTCGGTCGGCGAGGTCATTCCTGGCGTCGACGTGCGGTTCGTCGGACTCGACGGCGTCGATGCCGCGCCGGGAGAAATCGGTGAACTGTGGGTGCGTGGCCCGAACGTGATGCTGGGTTACTACCGCAGCCCGGAGCAGACCCGCGCCGTCGTTACCGAAGACGGCTGGCTCAAAACCGGCGATCTCGCGCGGCAGGACGCGGACGGTACATTGCATATCGTCGGGCGCAGCAAGGAGTTGATCATCCGCTCGGGCTTCAACGTGCATCCGACGGAAGTCGAGCATGTGTTGAACGCACACCCGCAGGTGGTGCAGTCGGCGGTGATCGGGCGCGCCGTGGAGGGTAACGAGGAAGTGGTCGCGTTCGTCGAACTAATCGCGGGCGCGAAGGTGACGCCGGCTGAGCTGATCGCGTGGTGCGGCGAGCGTCTCGCGCCGTACAAGCGTCCAGCCGAAGTGAAGGTGCTCGCCGCGCTGCCGGCCGCGTCGACGGGCAAGATTCTCAAGCACCGGCTTCGCGAATTCGTCTAACGCGCATCACCCGCGCGGATGATGCTGCGCATGCAGCGACTTCAACCGTTCGCGGGCCACGTGCGTATAGATTTGCGTGGTCGAGATATCCGTATGGCCGAGCAGCAATTGCACGACGCGCAAATCAGCGCCATGGTTTAGCAGGTGCGTCGCGAACGCGTGCCGCAACGTATGCGGCGAGAGCGGCGCGTGCACGTCGGCGGCCGCCGCGTGACGCTTGATGATGTTCCAGAACTGCTGGCGGGTCATACCCTCCGCGCGGCTCGTGACGAACAGCGCATCCGTCGCGCGCGCGCCGAGCAAAGCCGGACGCGCTTCGCGCAGATAGCGTTCGATCCAGCCGTGCGCCTCTTCGCCGAACGGAATCAGGCGCTCTTTCGAACCCTTGCCCATCACGCGCACTACGCCTTCGTTCAGGCCGACTTCCACCGTCTTCAGCGTGACGAGTTCGGTGACACGCAAACCGCTCGCGTACATCAATTCCAGCATGGTGCGGTCGCGCAGACCCAAGGGCGTGTCGATATCCGGCGCACCGAGCAGCGCTTCGACCTGCGCTTCGGTGAGCGTCGACGGAAAACGCGGCGGTTGCTTGGCCGAACGGATACGCACCGTCGGATCGGCCTTTGCGCGATGCTCGCGCACGGCCCAGCCGTAATAGCGGCGAAACACCGAGAGCCGCCGGTTCGCCGAGGTGGATTTGTCTTTCTGACGGGCCGCGCTGTAGGCGTTGAGATCGGCCTCGCTGGCCGTGTCGAGCGACGTGTTGCGGGTTTGTGCGAGCCATTCGCAGAATAGGCGCAGATCGCGCCGGTACGCATCGAGCGTGTTGCGCGACAAGCCGTGCTCGAGCCACAACGCGTCGCAGAAGGCATCGATCGAGGCTGAGCTCGATAAAAACAGCGGTGACGCGCTCGGCGCGTCTTCAGTCACGGTGTCGCTCATGCGTACGGAATGCCTTCATGCGCCAGAAGCCAGCGCTTGACGTTGCGAAAGAAGCCATCTCCAGCGTGATGCGCGAATCCGCCGATGCCGCTCGCACTGACCACCCGATGACACGGAATCACGATCGGAAAGTAATTGGAACCGCACGCCTGGCCGACCGCGCGCGGAATACTGCCTAGCTGCCTTGCCAGTTGCCCATAGGTCAGCACAACGCCCGGCGGGATGTCGCTGATTGCTTGCCACACGCGCCGCTGAAACGGGGTGCCGACCGCTGCCAGCGGTAATTCGAACTTCGCGGATGCCCGCTCGAAATATCGCTCGATCTGCTCGACGGCCTGCTTTGCGAGAGGCGCGTCTGGCGCCACGCTCTGCACCGACTCCGGCAGATAGACGATCTCGCGCACAGCATCGCCTTCGAGGCGGACGCCGACCTTGCCGAACGGTGCATCGATCACTGCATTGAACATGGTTGCCTGCTCCGTGATTGGCGCTACTTTACGCTGCTTCCAACGCCCATTCCACATGCTCGCGTACGACGGCGGAGGGGTCTTCGACGCGTAACTTCAACGCGTGAACAATCGCCTCGCGCGCATCCCCACTCAAACTCTCCGACGAAGCCCGCAGCGCATTGCCCATCCCCACCGCCAGATTGCGCAGCCAGCTTTCATAGCCGATGCGACGAATCGCACTCCCCTGCATGCGCGTATCGAACTCCTCGGCGGACCATGCAAACAGTTCGACCAGCGTCGCGCGATCGAGTCCATGCCGCACATCGAAATCGGCGACCGGCGCGGCCTGCGCAAACTTGTTCCAAGGACAGACGAGTTGGCAATCGTCGCAGCCATACACACGATTACCGATCAGCGGCCGCATTTCCAGGGGAATATTGCCCTTCAATTCGATCGTCAAATACGAAATACAGAGGCGTGCATCGACCTTATAGGGCGCCACGATCGCACCCGTCGGACATGCGTCGATGCAGCGCGCGCAACTGCCGCAATGCGAGCCCGGCGTTTCGGGCGCATCGTCGGGCGAGGTCTCGGCATCGGTCGGCAACGGCACGTCGACGTAGATTTCGCCGAGGAAAAACAGCGAACCAGCGTCGCGCTGCAGCAGCAGCGTGTGTTTGCCGCGCCAGCCGATTCCAGCCTTCTGGGCAAGTTCTACTTCGAGCACCGGCGCCGAATCGGTAAATACGCGGTAGCCGAACGCGCCGATCTCCGCCTCAATTTTCTCGGCCAGATGTTGCAAACGGTTACGCATTACCTTGTGATAATCGCGGCCCCGCGCATAGATCGACACCACCGCAGCCGATGGGTCCGCGAGCCGCGCATGCTCGGCTGCGCGCCAGTCTGGCGGTGCCGGCGGCGCGTCCTGCAAAGCGCTTTCGTGCGCCTTTCCACTCAATGTCTCTGCGGGTAAATAGGCGATGCGCGCGGTAATCACCCGTCGCGTGCCGGCCACAAGCTCGGCGGGGCGCGCGCGTTTCATGCCGTGTTTCGCCATATAATCCATCTCGCCGTGGCTCCCCGCATCCAGCCATGCTGCAAGCGGCGCTTCGGCAGCGGAGAGATCGGTGTCGCTGATTCCGATCGCCCCGAAACCCAGTTCATGGCCCCACGTTTTGATGTTGAGCGCGAGCGCATTCAGCGCCGCTTCATCGAAATGACGCTCGGCACGCACATCGTCGTTAGACGCAGGCGTGCGGGAAACAGGGGACTCCGGACTTCGGTTCATCACGCCATTTTACGAGAATGCCCGTCAATCCCGATCTCGCGATCCAACCGCCCGCCGATGTCCTGCTCGAACGCTCCTTCGCGCTCGCGGATGAGGCCGCCACTAACGCGTTCGGCAAACGCTTCGCGCAGGCGATCGAAAGCGTGCGCGAGGTGCAGCAAAACCCGCTGTCAAAAGCGCAGCAAGCAGCGCAACAACACGCGCCAGGTGCCGCGGGTCGTCAGGCATTCCACGGACTGCAAGTGCAGCTCGTCGGCGACCTCGGCGCCGGCAAAACCACGCTCGTGCGCGCGACCCTGCGCGGCCTCGGCCACACCGGCCGCGTGCGCAGTCCCACCTACACACTCGTCGAACCCTACGTGCTCGAGCGGCCCGCTGGGGAACTCGCGCTCAATCACTTCGATCTGTATAGATTCACCGACCCGGCCGAATGGGCCGACGCGGGCTTTCGCGAGTACTTCGACAGCGGCGCGATCTGCCTCGTCGAATGGCCGCAGCGTGCCGGGCGTCTCCTTGGCGTGCCGGATCTCGTCTTCGCGCTCGACCTGGACCGCGAGGGCGACGGCCGGGTACTCGTCGCACGGGCATACAGCGAATCAGGAAAGGCATGTCTCGAAAGATGTTGATCAAACCGTTCCGCTCGATCGAATCGGCGGCTACCGCAACACATAACTGGCGGCGTCGGCAGATTCTGCGCGCGGGTGCGTCCACGCTGGTGCTCGGCCTTGTTGCCCCACGCCTCGCGTGGGCGAGTTCCGTGTTGGGCGTGCGGGTCTGGCCGGCGCGCGATTACACGCGCGTAACGATCGAATCGGACCAGCCGTTGCAGAACGCGCAGCAATTGCTGCAGGGTCCTGACCGGCTGGTGGTCGATCTGAGCGGCCTCGATCTGGATCAGGCGCTGAAGGATCTGGTATCGAAGATCACGCCGAACGATCCGCAGATCCAGTCGGTGCGTGTCGGGCAATATCAGCCGCACGTCGTGCGTATGGTGTTCGATCTGAAGGGCTCGGTGAAGCCGCAGGTGTTCACGCTGCCGCCGGTCGGCGCGTACAAATACCGGCTTGTGTTCGACCTGTACCCCGCTGTCGCGCCCGATCCGCTGATGGATCTGCTCGCGCAGACCGAGCGCAAGCAGCAAACACTGGACGAAAACAACGCGCCGCCCGCCACGCTGAGCGGCCCCGGCACCACGCCGCCCACCGCCGACAACAGCGAAGCCTTTTTCGAGCGTTATGCGCAGAACGGCAGTGGCGGCACGGCACCGAGCGTACCGCGTCCACCGGTGCACGTTGTGCCGACACCGGCTCCGCCCATCCTCGGCAAGCCTTCTACCCCGACGGCGCCGGTCGCACCGCCCACAGCGATCGCCCGCAACAAGGGAGGCACGGGCGGCAGCAACCTCGGTGGCGACGACAACGACGGCGACGATAACTACGCCTTCACCAATCCGAAAACCGGCAAGAGCAACACGGTGCGACTGCTCACCGTCGCGGTCGATCCGGGTCACGGCGGCGAGGACCCAGGCGCGATCGGCGGCTCGGGCACGTACGAGAAACACGTCGCACTCGACATCGCGAAGAAGTTACGCGCGAAGATCGACGCACAGCCGAACATGCGCGCCATGATGACGCGCGACGCCGATTTCTTCGTGCCGCTGAACGTGCGCGTGCAGAAGGCGCGGCGCGTCGGCGCGGACCTGTTCGTGTCGATCCACGCGGACGCGTTCACCACGCCCGACGCGAAGGGCTCGTCGGTGTTCGCTTTGTCAGAGCACGGCGCGTCGAGCGCTGCTGCGCGCTGGATGGCGAACAAGGAGAACTCGTCGGATCAGATCGGCGGGATCAACATCAAGTCCGCCGACGCGACCGTCAATCGCGCGCTGTTCGATATGTCGACCACCGCGCAGATTCGCGATTCGATGCGCTACGGCAACTTCGTGCTGAAGGAGATCGGCGGTATCAACAAGCTGCACAAAGGCTCGGTCGAACAGGCCGGGTTTGCGGTGCTGAAAGCGCCGGATATTCCGTCGATCCTGGTGGAGACCGCATTCATCAGCAACCCGGATGAAGAGCGCCGCCTGAACGACGACGCGTATCGGGAGAAAATGGCGGACGCGATCATGACCGGCATCAAGCGCTATTTCGCGGCGAATCCGCCGTTGGCGAAAAACCGCATGACCTGACGCTAGCCGGCGTGACACCACGTCATGTCGCGTCATGCAGGCGATAAAAAACGGCCGCTCGATGCGGCCGTTTTTTCTGCTTTACGCTTAAGAGGCCGTCAACGTGCCGGTGAAAGCCGCTGCACGACCCAACCACCAAACACATTCACCGCCAACCCCGCCATCACGAGCAACGCGCCCACGATCTGCGCTGCGGACAACTGCTCGTCGAGAAACAGGGACGCCGACGCCAGCCCGACAATCGGCACCAGCAGCGAGAACGGCGCCACCTGGCTCGCCGGATAGCGCGACAGAAGCCGGCTCCACAACCCGTAGCCGATCAGCGTCGCGATAAACGCGAGATACACGATGGCGAAAATCGACATCGCACTGATCCCGGACAGCGCCGCGACGATCCGCTGCGGCCCTTCGAATGCGTACGACAGCGCGAAAAACGGTAATGGCGGAATCAGGCTGCCCCACACCACTAGCCCCACCAGATCGACCTTGCCGGCCTTCTTCGTGACGATGTTGCCTAGCGCCCATGAACACGCGGCGCACAGCGTGAGGACGAAACCCGCGAGCGTCATGGCGTGACCGCCTTGCAAGCCGATGACCGCGAGGCCGCCCGCCGCGATCAGCAAACCGACGATGTTTGGCACGCGAAAACGCTCATGCAGAAACAACGCAGCGAAGATCAGCGTGAAGAATGCCTGCGCCTGCAAGACGAGCGACGCGAGCCCCGCCGGCATGCCGACGTACATCGCCGAGAACAGGAAAGCGAATTGCCCGAACGAAATCGTCGCGCCGTAAGCGAGCAGCCAGCGCCACGGCATCTGCGGCCGCTTGACGAAAAACACCGCCGGCACGGCGGCGAGCGCGAAACGTAACGCGCCAAGCAGCATCGGCGGCACACCGTGCAGACCCACCTTGATCACGACGAAATTGACGCCCCACGCAATCACGACGACCAGCGCGAGCAGTAAATCCCTGGGCGACATCCCGGTCTCCATTTCGTTGTTGGATCCGGCAGTGTAGCGGAGCCAGCAGCATCAGGGGATGGCGCGCGTTACGGAATCCCGGAGCGGTAAAGCGGCGCAAACCGTCAGCATTCTGCCCCCCCGCAGTAGAATCATCTATTAAACAAAATCCGACTCACCCTTCCAGCCGAGCCTGCCCATGTCTTCCTCGATCAAAGCAGTTCTCAAACCGCATCTGCGCGACGTCGGCAGCCTCACCGTGCGGCGTGTGCTACCGGCCATGGCGGCGCGCCTGATCGGTCCGTTCATCTTTTTCGATCACATGGGCCCCGCCACGCTCGAACCCGGCGTCGGACTCGACGTGCGTCCGCACCCGCATATCGGCCTTGCCACCGTCACGTATCTGTTCGAAGGCGCGATCATGCATCGCGACAGCCTCGGCTCCGAGCAGAAGATCGTCCCGGGTGACGTTAACTGGATGACGGCGGGGCGCGGCATCGTCCACTCCGAGCGCACGCCGGCCGAAGACCGCGCAAGCGGTCTCGCCATGCACGGCATCCAGACCTGGGTCGCGCTGCCGCTCGACGACGAAGACATCGAACCGTCCTTCTCGCATCACGCGGCCAATACACTGCCGGTGGTCGAACGCAACGGCGTCACGCTGCGCGTGATCGCAGGCACGGCGTTCGGCGAAACCTCGCCGGTCGCGACCTTTTCCGGCACGCTCTATGTGGCTGCCGAGTTCGCCCCAGGCGGCGCCTTCGCGCTCGAACCGGAACACGAGGAACGCGGCGTCTATCTGGTGGACGGCGATCTGGAGATCGACGGCACGCCGCTCGAAGTGGGCCAGATGGCCGTGCTCGCACTCGACGAAACCGTCACGCTGGCCAGCACCCACGGCGCGCGCGTGATGCTGCTCGGCGGCGAGAAGCTGGATGGCGAGCGCTTTATTGAATGGAACTTCGTCGCCAGTTCGCGCGAGAAGATCGAAGCCGCAAAGCTGGCGTGGTCCAATCAAGAGATGGGCAAGGTGCCGGGCGAAACCGAATGGATTCCGCTACCGACCAGAAAATGAGCGAGCGAGGCGGCGCCCATGCGGTTGCCACCGGCAAGCTCGCCGTCTGTGCGAGCATGTGCAGGCCGCGGTGGCCTGCATCCGCCGCGTTGAACCGTTGAATTCGCGGCATACGGCCCCATCTAGCCAACAAACCGCTTTATCGAAGAGGATGCAATGGACACCACTCTGGCCACTTTCGAACAGGACGTCATCACGGCGTCGACACTGGCCCCTGTGCTGGTCGATTTCTGGGCGCCGTGGTGCGGCCCCTGCAAGACGCTTGGCCCGATGCTCGAGAAGCTCGAAGCCGAAGCCGCCGGCAAATGGAAGCTGGTGAAGGTGAACGTCGACGAGAACCAGGAACTGGCCGCGCACTTCCAGGTGCGCAGCATTCCGCACGTCATGGCGTTTGCCGACGGCCAGCCGGTCGATCAATTCGTCGGCGTGCTGCCGGAAGGCCAGTTACGCGAGTTTATCGAGCGCCTCGTGCCGCAAGGCGCGGACGCGGCACGTCTTGAAGCGCAAGCCGCGTTGGCCGAAGGGCGTCGTGAGGATGCGTATGACGCGCTGCAAGCTGCCCTTGCCTACGACCCAGGCTTCGACGAAGCGCGCATGGATCGCATCGAAATGCTGCTCGAAGATAACCGCATCGACGAAGCACGCAATGAAGTCGACCTGCTGTCGCCGAAAACCACGCAAGGGATCGACGCCCGCTTCAACGCGATCAAGACGCGGCTCGATGCTGTAGACGCGGCGGCCGACCTTCCGCCCACGGATGCACTCGAAGCCAAAGTCGCAGCGAACCCGGACGATCTCGAAGCACGCTTCGATCTGGCTAGCGCGCTCATCGCCCGCCGCAAATACGAAGGGGCGCTCGAGCATCTGCTAGCCATCGTGCAGCGCGACCGCACGTTCCGCGACGACATCGGCCGTAAGACGATGCTGTCGGTGTTCGATCTCGCCGCGCATCAGCCGGAGCTGGTGTCGCAATGGCGGCGCAAGCTGAGCGCGTTGTTGTATTAATCGGGCGCGTGTTCAGGTGCGGCGAACGAGCCGCGCCTGCTCCGCCAACGCCCGCAACACATGCGCGGCCGCAGCAAAACCGAAGCTCGCAGTCACGCACACGCTCGATCCAAATCCCGCACAATTCAAACCCACCGGTCCCGTATGACCCGGCGACGTCGTGACGTGCTCCGCTTCCTCGTCGATATCGCAGACAGCGACTTCCGGGTAGATCAGCGGCTCGTCGGAATACACGGCGCTCACCTTGAACTTCGCCTTGGGACCACGCGGAAAGCCGTGTAGTTTGCGCAACTGCCCGCGCACTTTCGACAGCAACGGGTCCTGGATAGTCAACGCGAGATCGTCGATCCGAATCCGCGTCGGGTCCCGTTGGCCACCCGCGCCGCCCACCGTAATCAGCGGCTGCTTCTTCTCGACGCACCACGCGATCAACGCGGTCTTGGTGCGCACGCTGTCGATCGCATCGATTACGTAATCAAAACCACCGCCGAGCGTCGCCGCAAAATTGTCCGGCTCGACGAAGTCTTCAATCAGCCGCACGTCGCAGAACGGATTGATTGCCGCAATGCGCTCGGCCATCGCCTCGACCTTCGGTTTTCCATAGTTACCGTCTAGCGCATGGATCTGGCGGTTAGTGTTGCTCTCGGCAACATTGTCGAGATCGATCAAGGTCAGCGTGCCGACCGCGCTGCGCGCCAACGCCTCGGCCACCCATGAGCCGACCCCGCCAATGCCGATCACAGCGACGTGGGCCCCTTCGAACGCAGCGAGCGCCGGCGCGCCGTACAGGCGGGCAATGCCGCCGAAGCGCCGTGCGCGATCAGCGGTTTCACTCCCGTCGAGGCTGGTAGTAAGATCGGAATGCGCGGTGGGGCTGGACATAGTGGAAGGCTCGTTCAAAGCAGGCAAAACACAAAGTGGCAAAAAACGCTCAGGCATGCCCAAGCGTTCGCAGCCCGTATTTTGCCTGATCCCGACGATCCACATGGCCGCACCCACTCAGGCACAAATGCCCGCGAAACATCGTGGCGTGGATGTCCACACAGCCCGGCGGGGCTTGACCTGGTCGCGCGCAAAAAATTCAAGCCCTGGCTATACTGGGTGGACTGAAGCGTTCGCATAAGAACATGACCTCACTCGCCGAACTTCGAAAAAACTATTCGCTGGGTTCCCTGGACGTTGCCGATATCAACCGCAACCCGTTTCGTCAATTCGACACGTGGTTTCAGCAAGCGGTAGACGCCCAACTGCCCGAACCGAATACGATGACGCTGGCCACCGTCGACTCGCGTGGCCGGCCGTCGGCGCGCATCGTGCTGATCAAAGGGGTCGACGAACGCGGCTTTGTGTTCTTCACCAACTACGAAAGCCGCAAAGGCCGCGAACTGGCCGCCAATCCCTATGCGAGCCTGCTGTTCTACTGGATCGAACTCGAACGCCAGGTGCGCGTTGAAGGCCACATCGTCAAAACCAGCCCGGAAGAAAGCGATACGTATTTCGCGTCGCGTCCGCTCGGTTCACGCATCGGCGCGTGGGCATCCAATCAAAGTCAGGTAATTGAAAGCCGTTCGCAGCTCGAAACACGCGAACGCGAAATCAGCCTGCAATACGGCGACCAGCCACCGCGCCCACCGCACTGGGGCGGTTATCGTTTGGTACCCGAAGCAATCGAATTCTGGCAGGGCCGACCGTCGCGTCTGCACGACCGTCTGCTCTTCACGCGTTCAAGCGAAAGTAGCGACTGGCAAATCTCCCGCCTATCGCCTTGAATCGGAATACAACACGTACGCGCGTTGCCAACGCAGCAGCGCGCGACGGCCGGATTGCGCCTCGCGGCATGGGAGTTGCGTCGCAGTGAGCAGCGATCCACACAGGCTTTGCTTTAATTCAACGGACACGGAGAAATCACATGTTCTGGGAGAAAAAGCTGGCGCAGTGGGTGGAAGATGTAAAAACCAAGGCTAACCTGCCAGCACGCCTTGTGCTGTGGGACGGTCAGCAACATGACTTCGGGCAGTTCGCCGCGCCTCAGGTTACGCTACATGTCAAAAGCGCCACGGCGCTGCCTTATCTGCTCGAACCGAGCCTCGACAATCTCGGCGAGGCGTACGTGAAGGGCAAGATCGACATCGAAGGCAAGCTGTCGGACATCATCAACATCAGCTACCAGCTGGCGCGTAACACCGTCAGCAGCGCGAGCAAGCTGGCGCGCGTCCGGCGCTACTTCCAGCACTCGAAGTCGTCGGACAAGAAGGCCATTCAGTATCACTACGACGTCTCGAACGAGTTCTACAAGCTGTGGCTCGACGAGAACATGGTGTACTCGTGTGCGTACTTCGAGAATGGCGACGAAGATCTCGCCACCGCGCAGATCAAGAAGATCGACCACATCCTCACCAAGATCCAGTTGCAACCGGGGCAGCGCCTGCTCGACATCGGCTGCGGCTGGGGTGCGCTCGTGCTGCGCGCGGCGCAGAAGTTCGGCGCGAAGTGCGTGGGTGTGACGCTGTCGCAGAACCAGTTCGATCTCGCTACCGCACGCGTGAAGGCCGCGGGCCTGGAAAACCAGATCGAGATTCGTCTGCAGGATTACCGCGACGTCGAAGGGCAGTTCGATCGCATCACCAGCGTCGGCATGTTCGAGCACGTGGGCCGCAAGAATCTGCCGGGCTACTTCCAGAAGATCCACGATCTGCTCGTCGATGACGGCGTCGCCATGAATCACGGCATCACGTCGAGCGATTCGGACAGCGGCGAAACCGCGCTCGGCGGCGGCGAATTCATCGACCGTTATGTGTTCCCGGACGGCGAACTGCCGCATATCGGCCTTGCGCTCGAAGCGATGCAGCGCGGTGGGCTCGAAGCAGTTGACGTCGAAAGCCTGCGCCGTCACTATGCGCACACGCTGGACATCTGGGCGGAAAACTTCGAAGCGCATGCGGACGAAGCCCGCACGCTGGTCGACGACGAAAAATTCCGCATCTGGCGCGTGTACCTCGCCGGTTGCGCGTACGCATTCGAAACCGACGACGTCTCGATCTACCAGGTGGTGTGCCGCAAAGCCGGCCGCAGTGCGACAACCTTGCCGTGGTCGCGACGCTATATGTACGACAAATCACTGTGATACGGTTGCGCCGCGGCGATGTGCCGTGGCTGCGTGCCGAGTCTACGTGCATTGCGTGGGCGGCCCGACGCGGCGCAAACCTTAAACAGCAGGTCGAACATCGATGGACCAGAGCGGGACAAGTGAAGTTGAACAGCCGGTGAGCGGCGAGCAGGACGCACAGGCCGACGCACCGCAGTTCGATCTGTTCGGGATGCCGGTCGAGCACGAGCCGGCATCGGCGGCGCCTGCCGCTGCCACACCGGCAACGGCCGACGAAACGGCACAGCTCGAGCGGCGGCGTCAGCCGCGCGCGAAGACGAGCGCCACCACCCTCTGGCAGGAAGATGACGCGCCACCGGCGCCCATCGCCGACGCCAGTTCAGCACTGTCTTCCCCGGATACGCCGAAGAAACGCCGTACCCGCGACGTGCTCGCTGCTCCACCCTCCCCTGAACTCCTGGCGCTCGCCGCCGAATTGCCGGCGCAGATCCATCTCGGTACGTCGACGTGGTCGTTTCCGGGCTGGAACGGCATCGTCTACGGCGACGAGTACAGCAATAGCAAACTCTCACGCGAAGGTCTGACGGCCTACGGCGCGCATCCGCTGCTAAGAACGGTCAGCATCGACCGGTCGTTTTACCAGGCACTCACCGTCACCGAATACCTACGCTACGCACAGCAGGTGCCGGAGCACTTCCGCTTCATCGTCAAAGCACCGATGACGATCACCGACGCGACCGTACGCGCCGAACGCGGCGAGCCGGTTTCGTTGAACCCGTGCTTCCTGAACGCGCAAATGGCAATCGACGAATTCGTCACGCCATGTCTCGAAGGCCTCGGCACGAAAGCCGGTGCGCTGGTGTTCCAGCTCTCGCCGCTGCCCGACCAGATGCTCGCGCAACCGGCGGTGTTTATCGAGCGACTCGCCGAATTCCTGACGGCATTGCCGAAGCTGCCTGAAGGTACGTGCTACGCGATCGAAATCCGCGACGGGAGTTTGCTCACACCGCGCTTTATCCGCACGCTAAAGGCGGCGGGCGTGCGGTATTGCGTGGGGATTCATGCGCGGATGCCGGATCCGCTGCGCCAGGCGGCAGCGCTCGCGCTGCTGGACGGCGAGCCGGCCGGCCCGCTGATCGTGCGCTGGAGTTTGCACGGCGGCTTCAAATACGAACAGGCGAAGGCCAAGTACGAACCGTTTAACCAGTTGGTCGATCAGGACCCGTCGACCCGCGCCGCGCTCGCCGAGCTGGCCGCGCGCTATGCGCTGGCCGGCCAGCCGGTGGTGATCGCAATCAACAATAAGGCGGAAGGGTCGGCGCCGTTGAGTTGCGTGGAACTGGCGCGGGAGATTATTGAAGCGTATGCACGGCTTGCTCATGAGCACGAACACGAACACGACCATGTGCAAACGCGCCCGGAGTCGGATTCGAACGAGAATGGGCAGCGCGAAGGCGACGAAGAAGGCTGAGCGGCGCCGCAACGCCCACGCGTGGCGAGCCGTCTGAGGTCACGTGGCTTGCAGAACTGCCACTCAAGCGGCAGCGGCCCAGGTCGAAACCTGAACCGCCGCCCGTGCCGCCAATCAATCCGCCATCAAACCTCCACCACCGCGCCGACTTAACTCGCCTTGATCCGATGGGCGAATTTCTGACGAAATTTCGCGACCTTCGGCGCCACCACGAACGAGCAGTACCCCTGATTCGGATGCTGCGCGAAGTAGTTCTGGTGATACGCCTCGGCCTGCCAGTAGTTGCCGTCGAGCGGTAGCACCTGAGTGACGATCTGGCCGTCGTAGATCTGCTGTTCGCCGATCTCGCGAATCGCCTGCAGCGCCGTTTCTCGCTGCGCGTCGGAGTGGGTAAAGATCACCGAGCGGTACTGCGTACCGACATCGTTGCCCTGCCGGTTCAACTGGGTCGGATCGTGGATGGCGAAGAAAATATCGAGAATCTCGCGATAGCTGATCTTCGCCGGATCGAAGTCGACGTTCACGACTTCCGCGTGGCCCGTCACGCCGTCGCACACCTGTTCATAGGTCGGCCGTTGGGTCTGGCCGCCCGCATAGCCCGACTCCACCGAGTTCACGCCTTCGACGCCCAGATACACCGCCTCGAGGCACCAGAAACACCCGCCACCGAGGGTGGCGACTTCGCCTGTCTGACTCATGCTGCTTGCTCCTTGATACTCATAGTCGGCCGATGCCGGTCCCAGTTAACCGCAACGCTCATGCCACCACCAAGACTTTCCAGCTTAGCGGTTTTTCCATTAACCGGCAGGTGTCGCGGCCAGTCCACCGCGATTGCAGTTAAAATTGGGGCAAATCGACGATTTTCACTATGACTTTTGAATCATTTGTTTCCGGCCGCACGCGCGATGGGTTCACTCCGGGGTTCACCCGGTTTGCGCCGAAGGCTTCCGCCCGATGAAGCGCGCCAACCCGCCCAACTTCGACCAGCCCGCCTTTAAACAGGCGCTCAGCCAATTCGCCACCGGCGTCACCGTCATCACCACGCGTGCGGCGTCCGGCCAATTGATCGGCATCACGGCCAGCTCGTTCAATTCGGTTTCGCTCAATCCGCCGTTGGTGCTGTGGAGCCTCGCCACGCGCTCGGCGTCGATGTCGGTGTTCCGGGCGAACAGTCACTACGTGGTCAATGTGCTGGCTGCGTCGCAGCTCGATCTGTGCAAACGCTTCGCCACGGTGAAGGGTGATCGTTTCGAAGGTGTTTCGCATGCCGAAGGCGACACCGGCATGCCGGTGCTCGACGGCGCGCTCGCCTGGTTCGAATGCCATAACCGCAGCCGCTACGAAGAAGGCGACCACGTGATTTTCGTCGGCGAAGTGGAGCGCTGCGGCGTCCAGGAGAGTGCCGCGGAGATTGCGCCGCTGGTCTTCCACAGCGGTCAATTCCACGGACTCAAGCCGCTCTGAACGCGGCGCCGCTGTGTTTTAACAGCGGCCCGCAAGCAGGCAAAAGCGGGCACACGCCGACGCGAGCTGAACCGTCACTTGCACTCAGCTATGCGGCGCGCTATGTCCGCTGGTTTTCGGCACCAGCGACACTGGCACGCCCGAATCTTCTTTCAACGTCTGCAACACGATATTCGAACGAATATCCATCACGCCCGGCGCCTTATAGAGGCGTTGCAGCACGAAATCCGAATAGTGTTTGAGATTGTGGGCGAGCACCCGCAGCAGATAGTGGGTCTCGCCGGTCACGACAAACGCGCCGACCACTTCCGGCCAATCCCGCACCGCGTCCGCAAAACGCTCGTGCCAGTTCTCCTGGTCGTTGCGCATTGACACCTGCACAAACGCTTCCAGTTCGAAACCCAGCACCTCGCGATTCAGACACGCGCGGTAATGTTCGATGACGCCCTGCTCTTCCAGGAGGCGCAGGCGTCGTAGACAGGCCGATGGCGAAAGCGAAATGCGCTCCGCCAAATCGAGATTGCTGATCCGTCCTTCTTGCTGAAGCACCGTCAAGATACGGCAATCGGTGGCGTCGAGCGAGATCGCGTTCATATTCGGTCTCCCTTTCCCATTTGACTCAAATTATGTTCCAAGACACGGCTCAGAAGGAGATTTTTTCGCAATCACATTTCGCGCCAAGCCACCTATCATTCCCGGATAGACACAATCCGCAGATGGAGACATGGACACACTCTGGGACATCACCCCCGCCGTCGATACCGCGACGCCCGTCTGGCCGGGCGATACGCCGGTCGGCATCGAACGCGTGTGGCGCATGGAGGCGGGCTCGCCCGTCAACGTCGGGCGGCTGACCTTGTCGCCGCATACCGGCGCCCACACCGACGCTCCGCTTCACTACGACGCAGAAGGCGCGGCGATCGGCCACGTTGCGCTCGATGCGTACCTTGGACACTGCCGCGTGATTCATTGCATCGGCGCTTCGCCTGTTGTGACGCCACAACACCTGAGCGGCTCGCTCGACGACCTGCCGCCGCGAGTCTTACTACGCACTTACAAAAACGCGCCGACTGCGGTTTGGGATAGCGCGTTCTGCGCGGTTGCGCCGGAGACCATCGATCTGCTGGCAGAGAAAGGCGTGAAGCTGATCGGCATCGATACGCCGTCGCTCGATCCGCAGGAATCGAAGACGATGGACGCACACCATCGGATTCGCGCGCACCGCATGGCGATTCTCGAAGGCATCGTGCTGGACGCCGTCGCGCCCGGTGACTACGAATTGATCGCGTTGCCGCTCAAGCTGACCACGCTCGATGCGAGCCCCGTGCGCGCCGTGTTGCGCGCGCTGCCCGAATCTCGCTGATCGTCGACGCTCTGCAAACTGAATCGCCGCACTCATCGCATCCACCGAATTCCCTGATCTGACTGACTGGACCATCATGAACACTCGTGAAGAAGCATTGGCGCTGGATAGCGCCGACCCGCTCGCAACGCTGCGCGACCAGTTTGCGCTGTCGCCGACAACAATCTATCTTGACGGCAACTCGCTCGGCGTGCCGCCGGCCGCCGCCGCGCAACGCGCGCAGACCGTGATCGGCGCCGAATGGGGCGAAGGCCTCATCCGCAGCTGGAACACCGCCGGCTGGTTCGAATTGCCGCGCCGCCTTGGCAACAAGCTTGCGCCGCTGATCGGCGCGGCCGACAACGAAGTGGTTGTCACCGATACGATTTCCATCAACCTGTTCAAGCTGCTTTCGGCCGCGGTGCGGGTGGCGAATGCGCGCGATCCGAAGCGTCGCGTGATCGTCTCCGAGCGCTCGAATTTCCCGACCGATCTGTACATCGCACAAGGGCTGATCGAACAGCTCGATCGCGGTTATGAGTTGCGCCTCGTCGACGATCCGTCTGAACTTCCTGCAGCGATCGGCGACGACACTGCGATCGCGATGATCACTCATGTGAATTACCGCACCGGCTATATGCACGACATGGCCGCGTTGACGAAGCTCATCCACGACAAGGGTGCGCTCGCGCTGTGGGACCTCGCGCATTCGGCGGGCGCGGTGCCGGTCGACTTGAATGGCGTTGGAGCGGACTACGCGGTAGGCTGCACGTATAAATATCTGAATGGCGGTCCGGGTTCGCCGGCATTCGTGTGGGTGCCGAAGCGCCATCAAAACGATTTCGCGCAACCTCTGTCCGGTTGGTGGGGGCATCGCGCGCCGTTCAAGATGGACCCGGCGTATCAACCCGACGATGGTATCGGCCGCTTCCTGTGCGGCACGCAGCCGATGGTGTCGATGTCGCTCGTCGAATGTGGTCTCGATGTGTTCCTCCAAACGGATATGCAGACGATCCGTGCGAAGTCGCTCGCGTTGACCGATCTGTTTATCGAACTGGTCGAAGCGCGTTGCGGCGAATTTCCTTTGAAGCTTGTAACGCCGCGTGAACATGCACAGCGCGGTTCGCATGCGAGCTTCGAGCATCCGCATGGCTATGAAGTGATGCAGGCGTTGATCGCACGTGGCGTGATCGGCGACTATCGCGAGCCGCATGTGTTGCGATTTGGCTTTACGCCGCTGTACACGCGCTTTGTCGATGTATGGGATGCGGTCGAGACGCTGCGCGAGGTGCTTGCGCAAGAGACCTGGCGGGCACCTGAATTTGCCGCACGCGGCGCTGTGACCTAAGGAGCGCGCGATGACCGATCATATGCAAACGCCGGGATTACCGGAAGAAAAGCCGGCGCAAGGGTGTCCGTTTGGGCATGGCAGTGGGGTTGCCTCTTCGGCCCCTGCTACGGCTGCTGCTGCCGCCGATTCCGGCGACGGCTGGCATGACGCACAGCTCGATTTTTCGGAGTCGATGAGTTACGGCGACTATCTCTCGCTGGGGACGGTGCTGGATGCGCAGCATCCGTTGTCGCCGGATCACAACGAGATGCTGTTCATCATCCAGCATCAGACGAGTGAGTTGTGGATGAAGCTCGCGCTGTATGAATTGCGCGCGGCGTTGAAGGCGGTACATAGCGACGAGTTGCCGCCGGCGTTCAAGATGCTCGCTCGCGTGTCGCGGATCATGGAGCAGCTCGTGCAGGCATGGAGCGTTCTCGCGACAATGACGCCGTCCGAGTACACGGCGATGCGGCCTTATCTGGGTAGTTCTTCCGGATTTCAGTCTTATCAGTATCGGCAGATCGAGTTTTTGCTCGGCAATAAGAATGAGCAGATGCTGAAGCCGCATGCGCATCGGGCGGATGTTCTTGCCGAGGTGACGGCTTCGCTGGAAGCGCCTTCGTTCTACGACGAAGTTGTTCGACTGCTGGCGCGGCGTGGGTTTGCGATTTCACCTTCCAGGCTGGAGCGGGATTGGACGCAGCCGACTACTCATGATGCTTCCGTTGAGGCGGCGTGGTTGGAGGTTTATCGGAATCCTTCGCAGCATTGGGAGTTGTATGAAATGGCGGAGGAGCTTGTCGATCTCGAGGATGCGTTTCGACAGTGGCGATTCCGGCATGTGACGACGGTTGAACGGATTATCGGATTCAAGCAAGGTACGGGCGGCACGAGTGGCGCACCTTATCTGCGGAAGATGCTGGATGTGGTTTTGTTTCCTGAGCTTTGGCATGTGAGGACGATGCTTTAAGCGTCTTCACATCGTTGATGCATTGAGCGGCGTTCGCGCAATGCGTTGTGCAGCGCAGACGTACAGGTCGAAGTGTAAAGATTGGTCATAATTCGTGTGTTTAGCCTGTCTGGTTGATCGTCTTAAAAAACGGTTAGGTTAGATTTCTATGTGCCGTCAGACAAAACGGCAGGGTATGAGAGCCCGAACGGTAGTTCGCACAACCCACATTCGTGGGTCGTGCGCTTGCTTCCACACGTCCATTCAACGGGCGGGTCGTAGTGAGGGGGCCGAAAGGCCCGCCGGTTTGAACTACCGCCGGTCTCTCAAACTCGCTACGTGCCCGCTCACCCTACTTGCTAGCGAGTGTCGGGCGTTTCAGGAACACATCGGAAATCGCACCATGACCAAAACCACCAAAAAGACTCAAACGGCATCACGACCGCCCGTTGATGCGCTCCAGTACGAAAAACTTGCGCTGTCGGCTTTTGGAGCATGCGACCGACAAATCCGACAGCTTCGAACACTGATTGATCTCGCGGCAAGCATCACGCGATGCCCAGCGACGACGGTTGAAGAAAGACGCCGTGAGCGCAATCTGCTGGAACACCTGCTCTATACCGTCGAGCAATACCAGCAGGAAGTTGAATGCGACCGTGACCTGTACCAGGTGATCGCGCTCGATGCGAAGGGAGTTGCTCACAGTCGCATCACGGCCAAACTTGCAGCGAAGCTTCTCTCGGATGCTGCGGAGGCGGGACGAGAGACAGGGGAAGCTGAAGCTGCGTCAGACAAAGCGGCGACGCGTAAGCGGGAGCGCGTAAAGACTGCTGTGTGCGCGCGGGCTGATGCACAGCAGACGGCAGTGAAGCACTAGGGTGAAGTGGCGGCCACGATGCCGTCGCAAAGAAAAAGGCGCGAATTGTTCGCGCCTTTTTTATGTGTCACCTCCTGCGCTTTCTCCTCTTAGGTCGCTTCACCATCACTCCTTCTGGAGCAAGGTCTGGATAGTCTTCCCAAAGCGGAAAGAGGAGCAGAGTCAAACCTCCCGCCACCTTTCCGGCCTCAGTGCGAAAGAACTTAAACTCTCGCGTGGGGCACCGCTCCTGAACCAGCCTCGTTGCATCATCAACCGATCGAAATGCCTCTAGCAGCAACCTGTTAAGTTCGGTAGCAATTTCTTTATTCATTGTTGGCACGCATTGCAGTCGTAATCTGTACGCCTCGTCCGAGCAATGAACAGATGGTTGCGAACAGATCGGCTGTTCTACTGGTTGAGATATTTTCCACGAACCCGTCTCCTACAGAGTTGAACAAACTTATCCATAGAGACTCGCGCTTTTTGGCGGCGGGAGAAATCAGTCACACTTGAAAAATGCATGCGATGATTCTGAAGTTACGTAGGGTCTTAACGCCCTAGCGTCAGAAACGTTTGATGCCATCAAGCTGTTGCGCCTTGAGACATCAAGCGTGGATGTTGTCTAAAAAACGGGACGTGAACTCGCGGTCTGCTCCGATGGTGCGGGACGCAGTGCGCGCCAACGCCGCATACGCGCAACCCGCTAGCCCAGCGCAGACAAACCAGTCACCTCGCGGTATACCCCCCATCAATCGGCAAACAAACCCCACTAATCATCGAAGCCGCGTCGCTCAACAAGAACATAATCGGCGCAGCAACCTCAGCAGACTCCGCGAAGCGTCGCAAGGGAATCGCCTTCAAAGCAGGATCGCGTTTCGCAGGATCACTCCACGCCTGCACCGCCATCGGCGTCAGCGTCACCGTCGGATTAACGCTATTCACCCGGATACCGTATGACCCCAACTCGATACACAAAGCCCGCGTAACAGCATCGAGCGCCGCCTTCGAAGCCGAGTAACTCAAATGATCATCCAGCGCCACCAGCGCAGCTTGACTGGAAACATTCACGATGCTGCCAGCGCGCTTGGCATCGATCATCCCGCGAGCCACATGCTTCGCAACCAACACCGCCCCTCGCGCGTTCACCCCCATTACGCGATCGAAACTCGCGCCGGTCGTATCCACCGCACGCTCGAGCAGCGCGATCCCCGCACAATTCACGAGCCCGTCGAAGGCGTCGAGTGAACCCAACGCTTCATCAATCGCGGCTTCATCGCCCACATCGAGCATCAACGGCTCGCAGCCGGTTTCCTCGGCCAACCGCGCAAGCTCATTCACATTCCGCGCCGCCGCGACCACACTCGCGCCAGAAGCGCACAACGCTTCCACCGTCGCTCGCCCAATTCCACTCGACGCACCCGTCACAAGAATCGAGCGACCCGAAAAATCAAAAGTAGCATTCATGATGTCTGCAACCGATGCATGACCGGCTTCAACGCCGGATACAAATCCGTATAAACGCCGAACCGCTGCTCGTACAACGCCATCCGTTGCGCGTTCGGTTCTGCACGTTCAACCAGCGTGACCCATCCGTTCTGTGCTTCTTCACGCGATACCAGGCCGACACCGACACCCGCCAGCAACGCCGCGCCCATCGCTGCCTCTACATCCTGCTCGATCGTATAGACCGGATAGCCGGTAATGTCGGCAATAATCTGCATCCACAAATCCGAATGCGCCGCGCCGCCCACGACGATCAACTTGTCATCCAACGACTGCGCACCTTTACGTCCCGCTTCGATGTTGTGCTTCAACGCGAACGACACGCCCTCCAACACCGCACGATATAGATGCGCCCGCGTGTGAAACAGGCTCAGGCCAACAAACGCCCCACTCGCCTTCGCATCCCAAACGGGGCTTCGTTCCCCCATCAAATACGGCAAGAACATCACACCATCAGCGCCTGCCGGAATCTGAGAAGCGCTCTCTTCAAGCAACCGATGCGGATCCCCATTCGGCATCGCGCGCGCCGCCTCAGTCTCCGCATGACAAAACTGCTCCCGGTACCACGTCACCGAAGCACCCGCCGTAATCGCACCGCCAAACACATAAATATCGCGTTGACCGTTGAACACATGCGGCATGCTGATCAACCCATGCCGCGCATCGACGGTCTGATTGATATACCCCCAGCACATGCTCGTACCGATCATCGCAACGTGCTGCCCCGCGCGCGTCACGCCCGCGGCAAACGTCGCCACCGCAGCATCCACGCCGCCCGCAACGATCGCCGTGCCTGCCTCCAATCCAAGCTGCTCGGTCCACTGCGACAACAACCCGCCCACCACGTCCGACGATTCCACCAACCGCTCCGGCATCATCGTCGCGGGAATGCCGAGCATGTCGAGCGCTTCATCCGACCAGTCGCGTTTCGCAATATCGTAGATGCCGCCAATATTGCCCGCCGAACTATGATCGACGGCGACTTCACCGGAAAGCATATAAATCACATAGGCATTCGGCGGCAGGAAGTAACGCGTATGCGCCCAAACTTCCGGCTCGTGATCGCGCAACCACAACATCTTCGTGTAACCGTAGTAGCTGTCTACGCCGTTGCCCGTAATTGCATACAGTCGCTCGAGGTCAATGTTTGCACGCACCCACCCGACCTGATCAGTCGCACGCCGGTCCATCCAGATCAGACACGGATAAAGCGGCCGCATATCGCTATCGACGGGAATCCCCGAGCCGCCATACAGACTGCTCACGCACACCGCTTTGATCGACTTCGCCGCAACGCCCGCCTCCTTCGCCTTACGCACGCACGCCGCAATACACTCCACCACCGCCTTCAACCACACCGCCGGCCATTGCTCAGCCCATAGCGGCTTGGGCGTATCCGGCTGATAGCTCGACGCATGCTGCGCGACGATCGTGCCGTGCTGATCGACCAGCAGCGCCTTGGTGCTCTGCGTGCCGATATCGACGCCGATGACGTAGTCCATACAGTCTCCGTTTATGTGCCGCTCGTCCTTGCCCCGCGCCCCCGTTAAACGCTCAGGCACGCGGCTTCATCAACACCTTAATCGAATCGAGCGAGTTAGCAACCTTGATCGCTTCGTCCCATTCTTCAAGCGAGAACCCGTGCGTGACGATACCCTTCGACGTCACAAGCCCGCGCGCCAGCAAATCGATTGCAATCGGATAACAGTATGGACCCAGATGCGCGCCGCGCACATCGAGCTCCTTGCGGTCGCCGATCACCGACCAGTCCAGTGTCGTATCCGCACCGAACACGGAAAACTCGACGAAGCGTCCAAGCTTGCGAATCATCTCCATGCCCTGATTGACGCCGATCGGCGCGCCGGTCGTTTCGATGTAGACGTCGCAGCCATAGCCATCGGTCAGCGAATGAATGATCGCCAGTGCGTCTTCCTGTTTCGGATTGATCGTCACGTCCGCGCCGTATTCACGCGCAAGTGCCAGACGCTCCTCAACCAGATCGATCACGACGAGCTTCTTCGGCGTCTTCAGATGCGCGACTTGCGTCATCATCAAGCCGAGCGGACCGGCACCGGCAATCACCACCACATCGTCGAGTTGCAGATCACCGCGGTTCACCGTGTGGATCGCGCATGCCAGTGGTTCGATGATCGCCGCGTCTTCGAGCGAGATACCGTCGGGAATCTTGTGGACGATCGCCGTCGGCGGAATGCGCATGTATTCGGCCATGCCGCCGTCCGCGACTTCACGCTGGAAGCCGAAGATGTTGTGCACCTCACACATCCAGTACTGGCCGGATTTGCAATAACGGCACTTGCCACACGGCACGATCTGTTCGGCGATCACGCGGTCACCCATCTTCACGCCGAAGTGATCGGCCGCGCCCTCGCCGATTTCCTCGACGAAACCGAAGAACTCGTGGCCCGGAATCACCGGCGCTTTGACCCACGGGCTCGGGCCGCCCCAAAACATCTTCGCTCCCGAATGACACTTACAGTCGCTCGCGCAGATGCCGCACGCGGCGATGCGGATCACCAGCTCATGCGCGCGGGCCTTTGGCTTGGACACCTGTTCGACGCGATAGTCTTTCGGTGCGTGGCAGACGATCGCCGTCATTTCCTGCTTATCGGATTGCGTGGATTGAGTCATTGCATGGTCCTGCTAAAAAGAGGTCGTTTGAGAGTTACTTTCTACGGTCGCGGCTGATGTAGATCGCCAGCAAAATAATTCCGCCCTTGATCACGTTCTGCACATAAGGATTCACGCCGACCATGTTCAGGCCGTTGTTCAACACACCCAGTAGCAACGCGCCGATCAGAGTGCCGATGATCGAGCCGCGTCCACCGGAAATCGAGGTACCACCCATCACCACGGCGGCAATGGCATCGAGTTCGAAACCGACGCCTGCGTTCGGCTGGCCACTCATCAAACGAGCGGTCAACACGATGGCGGCAAAAGAGGACGTCAAACCGGCAATCGAGTAAACGATCAGCTTCACGCGAGCCACGCGCACACCGGACAGACGCGTCGCCTGTTCGTTGCCGCCAATCGCATACACGTAACGGCCGAACGGCATGCGTTCGAGCAACACCCATGCGATCGCGTAGATCACCACCATGATCACAACCGGCGCCTGAATACCGAGGATCTTGCCGCTGCCGAAGAAACTGACCCATTCAGGCAGGCCGTCGATTGGATAACCACCCGTGTAGATCAGCGCGAGACCACGGGCGATCCCCATCGTCGCGAGCGTGACGATGATCGGCGGCATACCGGCGAACGCGACGAAGAATCCGTTCGCAGCACCAAATCCCAAACCGACCGCAATGCCCACAGCCAAAGCAGCGACTGCGTTCATCCCAGCCACCATCAAGCCCGCGGCGAGCGTGCCCGCCAAAGCCATCACGGAGCCAACCGACAGATCGATACCACCGGTCAGAATCACGCACGTCATCCCGACAGCAATGATCGCGTTGATCGATACCTGGCGCAGCACGTTCTCCAGATTCGCGGCGGAGAGAAAACTGTCGCTCGCGAATACCATTACGATGCACACCACCAGCAGGCCGATGAACGGATAGAACAGCGTCGAGCGTTTCAACGCGGCCCACGTAAAGCGCACCGGTGCGCCCGGCGTGTCACTACTGACAGTCGACGTTTTCGGCGATGAAGAAGGATTAGGCGTGTTCATGAGCTGCTCCACGGGTGCCGGCTGTTGCATAGGTCATCACGGCGTTCGAGTCGATCTCGCCGCCTTCGAGCATCGCTTCGATGCGGCCCTGCCGGAACACGGCGACGCGGTCGCACATGCCGACAATCTCAGGCAATTCGGACGAGATCATGATGATCGAGTAGCCGCGCGCGGTGAGTTCGCGCATCAGCAGATAGATTTCGGCTTTGGCGCCGACGTCGATGCCGCGCGTCGGTTCGTCGAAGATGAGAATGTTGGTGTGGTGATTCAGCCAGCGGGCGATCACCACTTTTTGCTGATTGCCGCCTGAAAGGGTCGCGACTTCGGTGTGCATCGTCGGGGCTTTGACGCCGACGCGCTTCATGATGTCGGCAGTCGCGCGCGCTTCGCTGCGCTGATCGATGAAGAAACGCAGCGAGCGGTACTTGCCGAGGTTGTTGATCGAAATGTTCTGTTTGATCGAGAAATCGGTGATCAGACCTTCGGTCTTGCGGCTCTCCGGCAAGATGCCGACGCCGGCGCGCAGGGCATCGGCGGGATCGGATAGTTTTTCGGCTGTGCCGTTAATGCGGATTTCTTTCACATAAGCCGGGTCCGCGCCGATCACTGCCAGAGCGGTTTCCGTTCGGCCCGAGCCGACCAGTCCCGCAAAGCCGAGAATCTCGCCTTCACGCAAATTGAAGCTCAACACCGGGCTGTCCTTCAGCAACTGCAACTTTTCAACGTCGAGCACGATCTTCGCATCGGTACGCAGCGGTGGCTTCGGCGGAAAGCTGTTCTCGATGCGACGCCCTACCATCATTTCCACCAGGCGGCTCACATCAGATTGCGCAACCTCCGTCATGCCGACATACTGACCGTCGCGCAGCACCGTAATGCGATCGCACACCTCAAAGATTTCCTCCAGGTGATGCGAGATGAAGATCATCGCGACGCCCTGGGTCTTCAGGTCACGCATGATCGCGAACAGGTGTTCTGCTTCAGCGGGTGTGAGCGTCGCGGTCGGTTCATCCAGAATCAGAATGCGCGCCTCCAAAGACAACGCCTTGCCGATTTCGACAAACTGCTGCTGCGCAACCGACAGCTCACGAATCGGCACCGACAAATCGATCGCCACGCCCAGACGCTGAAAAATCGCGGCGGCCGCGCGCCGCATCTTGCCGCGTTCGAGCAAACCCAAACCGTTCTTCAATTCACGGCCGAGAAACATGTTCTCCATCGCGTTCAGATACGGAATCAGGCTGAACTCCTGAAACACGATACCCACGCCCGCGGCAACCGCGTCGTGGTAGTTCGTGAAGTGCCGCACTTCGCCCGCGATCGTGATCGTGCCTTCGTCCGGTTGATAGATGCCG
Source organism: Paraburkholderia sediminicola (assembly GCF_046026675.1). Classification (GTDB taxonomy): domain Bacteria; phylum Pseudomonadota; class Gammaproteobacteria; order Burkholderiales; family Burkholderiaceae; genus Paraburkholderia; species Paraburkholderia sediminicola_F. The sequence goes on from NZ_JAQQEY010000001.1 coordinate 3,724,288, forward strand.
CACAGAATCTTCATCAACGTCGATTTGCCCGCGCCGTTTTCGCCGAGCAACGCATGAATCTCACCGCGCGCGATTTCCAGATGAATGCCTTGCAGCGCCTTCACACCCGGAAAACTTTTTGTGATGCTATCGAGCTTGAGTATCGTATCCATCGGGTCCTCCTCTGCTGCTCGTCGCCATGTTCATCGAAGACGCACATGCACATGGCAACGAGCATTCGGCTTACCAGCTGAAGCCCTTGGCATTGCTCTTGTCGATCATCTTCACGTCGACCGGAATGGCTTTCGGCACATTGGCGCCCCACTTCTTCGCGAGTGCAATGCCGAGCGCGATACGCACCTGGTCGGCCGGAAATTGCGCGGACGTTTCGATGAACTTCGAATTCGGCTTCTGGATCGCGGCAATCGCTTCCGGCGCACCGTCGACGCTGGTCAGCTTGATATCCTTGCCTGACGATTCGATCGCCGAGAGCGCGCCCATCGAGCCACCGTCGTTCACGCTGAACACGCCTTTCAGATTCGGATGCGCTTGAATCATGTTCTCGGTGACGGACAACGCAGTCGCGCGTTCCTGCTTACCGTTCTGCGTATCCACGAGTTTGATGCCCGGCACCTTTGCAAGCGCCGCCTTGCAGCCGCGCACGCGTTCGAGAATCGGCACCACCGGAATGCCGTCGAGAATCGCCACTTCGCCGCTGCCGCCGATCGACTTCGCCAGATACTCACAGGCCATCTCGCCCGCGTCGAAATTCTTGGAGCCGACGAATGAATCGACCGGACCGTTCGCGTTCGCATCGACGGCGACAACCACAACACCCGCCTTCTTCGCCGACGTCACCGCCGATTGAATGCCGGTCGAATCGGTCGGATTCACCAGCAGGATGTCGATCTTCTTTTGCAGCATGTCTTCGACGTCGCTGACCTGCTTGCTGACGTCATGATGCGCGTCGGTCACGACCACCGTCGCGCCAATCGACGCAGCCGCATCGTTCAGCGCTTTTTGCATCGTCACGAAGTACGGGTTGTTCAGCTCCTGAAACGTCATGCCGATCTTCAGCGGCGCGGCAAGTGCAGCCGGCGCGGCGATAAACGACAGACCGAATGCGAGCGTCGCCAACGCAGCCGTGCTGCGCGCGAAGGTCTTCAACGATGTCTGCTTCGAAATGGATTGCGTCATGGTTGTCTCCGTTATTAAAACTGTTCGATGAGATGAGCTCGTCCCTCACGCTGTCTATGGACAGCGCGATAGGTGATAAAACGCGGGTGAAGTAAAACGCTTTGGCCTGAAGCCCGGTGGAGAACTACGTCGGTGGATAGGCAGCCGCGGCGCTGCGTGGCAAACCTGGCGCAAGCACGATTGCGGGTGCATTGTCGATGCCGGCGCCGCGCGCGGCAGCTTCTTCGGAAGCGTCGCGGCTCGCATCGTTCAGTTGCTGATAGCGGCGGAATTTCGAAGGCGCCATGCCTTTGACCGCGAGGAACTGCCGGTTGAAATTCGACAGGTTGTTAAAGCCCGCCTTGAAGCAGATATCGGTGACGCTCAGTTCTTCGTCCGTGAGCAGTTGACACGCGAGATTGATACGCATGCGGTTCACGTACTGCACGAACGGCAGCCCGGTATGACGGCGGAAGTAACGCGAAAACGCACTGACGCTTTGCCCGGCGAGTTGCGCGAGATCCGATTCGCGAAGATCGTTGGACAGGTTCTTGCCGATATACGAGAGCGCGTGGTTGATGCGCGTCGACGCGAAGCCGGTCGGGTCGGCCTGATAGGCGGGACTCGCGAGCGTCTCGCGGTCTTCGGCGTTCATCAGGATTTCAAGCATCGACATGAACAGCACGAGACGGCGCAGTCCGCGCGCGGCCAGCAATTCGAGGAACAACGGCTGGATCGCCGCACTCGTTTCTGCACCGAACGACACCCCGCGGCGCGAATCGGCGAGCAATGCTTCGACCTGGCGCCACTCCGGAAAACTTCCGATGCAACCCGACACGAACTCCTGCCCGAACTGAACGACCAGATTGCGCTGCGCAATCGTCTCGCCTTCCGGCACGTCGCTGACCCAGTTGTGCGGCAGGTTCGGCCCCATCAACACGAGGTTGCCAGGCGTAAAGCTGCTGATGTGATCGCCGACGAACATCTTGCCGGTCGTCGCCACGATCAGATGGATTTCGTATTCCGGATGAAAGTGCCAGCGCACCGTGCGATACGGATAGCCGTGCGACCACACTTTGAAGGATTCGTCGCGCCGTACGGCGACGACTTCCAGATCGGGTTGCATTCGCGTCTTCCTCCATGAAGCGGCGTGCTGCGGATGCCGCTGAACTTCGTCTTGTATAGCGAAAAGTAGCCCTCTAGAGCCTGATCCACCACTAAAAATCAAACCGCAGACCGATACTTTTTTGCATTCGGGTTAGTCCTGGCGCGGCGAAAGTCAAATTTGGTGCAATGCAATACGCACCGCGAGACACGCCCCATAACGTCCGGGCGTCGCGTGAGTCGCGCCGGAAGTCCCGCCACGCCGCGCTGCGCCACGAAAAGCCCTCTACGTCGCCTTGACATTCGTTCCGCCGGGTACGATCATTCGCTCACAGACAGAGCAAATGCTCCACCTCAAGAAAAACGCACGCGCCGAGCCGTGCGATCAAGGACATTCAGGAGACGCACATGAACAGCGGGCAAGGCAGCGGCGCGGCCGCACACGTGATCCTGCACATCGGCGCGGGATCGTTTCATCGCGCGCATCAGGCGTGGTATCTCCATTGGTTGAACGAGGCGAAGGTGGCGGGCGAGCCGCACTGGTCGCTGACGGTGGGCAATATCCGCAGCGACATGAACGCGGTGCTCGAAGCACTCGCCGCGCAAAACGGCGTCTATACGCTCGAGACCGTTACGCCACAGGGTGAGCGCGCGTACGAGACGATTCGCTCGATCGAGCGCGTGGTGCCGTGGACCGAGAGTCTCGATGCGCTGATCGAAGCGGGCGCCGATCCGGCCTGCAAGATCATTGCGTTTACCGTCACCGAAGGCGGCTATTACCTCGACGAACAGGACGAACTCGACACGGCCAATGGCGATCTCGCGGCTGACCTGAAAGGCGGCCACACCACGATTTACGGCGCGATCGCGGCGATTCTCGACGCACGCATGAAGCGTGGCGCCGGCCCGGTCACGCTGCAGACCTGCGATAACCTGCGCAGCAACGGCGAGCGTTTTCATGCGGGCATGAGCGAGTTTCTCGAACGGCGCGGCGCGGACGACCTGGCGCAATGGTTCGACGACAACACCGCGTGCCCGAGTTCGATGGTCGACCGCATTACGCCGCGTCCGACGCCCGACGTACGCGAACGCGTCAAAGCCGCTACTGGCGTCGACGATGCCTGCCCGGTGATGGGCGAATCCTTCATCCAATGGGTGATCGAAGACCGCTTCATGGCCGGACGCCCCGCGTGGGAAAAGGTCGGCGCGGAACTGGTCGACTCGGTGCTGCCGTACGAGGAAGCAAAGATCCGCATTCTCAACGCCACGCATAGCTGTATTGCGTGGGCAGGCACGCTGGTCGGGCTGACCTACATCCACGAAGGCACGCTCGATCCGGACATCAACAAATTCGCCTTCGACTACGTGACCGAAGACGTGATTCCGTGCCTCACGCCGAGCCCGCTCGATCTCGAACGCTATCGCGACGTGGTGCTCGAACGCTTCGGCAATCCCTACATCCAGGACACCAACCAGCGCGTCGCGGCCGATGGCTTTTCGAAGCTGCCCGGCTTTATCGCGCCGACGCTCGCCGAATGCTTCGAACGTGGCGTCACGCCTTCGGCGACGGCGATGTTACCGGCGTTGTTCTTCCGCTTCCTCGAGCGCTGGAACGCCGGCACGTTGCCGTATGCGTATCAGGATGGCGTGATGGACGAAAAAGTTGCGCGCGGTTTCTTTGCCGCGCCCGATCCGTTGCAGGCATTCGCAGCTGACCGCCTGCTTTGGGGCGGCATGGCGCAGACACCGGAATTGGAATCGGCGTTGGCGGGCGCGCTGGCGCGTGTCGACGTGTGGCTGGCCAAACGCGGCGCCGCCTGACCCGCGCTATAGCGAACCACGTGAACCACGCGAAACACCCCGGTGCCAGGCTTAATGCGCATGGCACCGCGCGCCATGTGCGGCTAAAGTAGCGCATCCCTAACGACGAAGGTTTCGCGCCCATGTATCTCGGCATCGACCTCGGCACGTCCGAAGTGAAAGTCCTGCTGCTCGCCTCCGATGGACGCGTGATCGGCACCGCAGGCTCACCTTTTACCGTTTCGCGTCCGCATCAGCGCTGGGCCGAACAGAATCCCGAAGACTGGTGGGCCGGCACGCGCACGGCGTTGGCCGCGTTGCGCGCCAAACATCCGGACGAGTTCGCGCAGATTCGCGGCATCGGCCTCTCGGGGCAGATGCACGGGGCCGTACTGCTGGATGCGCAAGACCGCGTATTGCGGCCCGCGATCCTGTGGAACGACATGCGCAGCGACAAGGAGTGCGCCGAGCTCACCGAGCGCGCGCCGGAGTTGCACACCGTCGCCGGCAATCTCGCGATGCCCGGATTCACCGCGCCGAAGCTGCTATGGGTGGCGCACCACGAACCGGAAATCTTCGCGCAAACCGCCTGCGTGCTGCTGCCGAAGGACTACCTGCGTCTGCAACTGACCGGCGGCAAGGTGTCCGATCCATCGGATGCAGCGGGCACGCTGTGGCTCGACGTCGCCAAACGCGACTGGTCCGATTCGCTGCTCGCCGCCTGCAACATGACGCGCGCCCAGATGCCGGCCTTGTGCGAAGGCAGCGAGCCGTCGGGCACCCTGCTTCCCGCGCTGGCGCGCGAGTTCGGTTTGAGCGACGGCGTGATCGTCGCGGCCGGCGGTGGCGATAACGCCACGAGCGCGATCGGCATCGGCGCGACGCAACCGGGGGACGGCTTCGTCTCGCTCGGCACCTCGGGTGTGTTGTGCGTGGTCGGCGACAGTTTCCGGCCGAATCCCGCCTCCGCGGTGCACGCGTTCTGTCACGCGATTCCGGATCGCTGGCATCAGATGAGCGTGGTGCTGTCGGCGGCAAGCTGCTTGCGCTGGGTCTGCAAGCTCACGTCCACCGACGAGCCGACGCTGCTCGCCGAAATCGAGGCGCTTCCAGCGGAAGCGTTGACTACTGCCCCGCTCTTTCTGCCCTATCTGTCCGGTGAACGCACGCCGCACAATGACCCGTATGCGCAAGGCGTGTTCTTCGGCATGAATCACGCGACTGATCGCGCCTCGCTCGGCTACGCGGTGCTCGAAGGCGTGACGCTCGCGCTCACCGACGGCCTCGACGCGTTGCGCGCGGCCGGCACCGAAGCGAAGGCGCTATCCCTGCTCGGCGGCGGCGCACGCAGCGACTACTGGGCACAACTGCTCGCCGACGCGCTCGACACCGCCACCCGCAAGCACGGCGGCGGCGAAACCGGTGCGGCGCTCGGCGCGGCCCGCCTTGGCTGGCTGGCGGCGGGCGGCGACCCGGCCAAGGTGCTGACCAAGCCACCGATCGAAAAGGAGTTCACGCCGAACCCGCGACGGCACGCCGAACTGCGCAACCGGCTCGAAGCATATCGCGCGCTCTACCGCCACGTGCGACCGCTGTTCGACCCCGCGCGGCAACCGCTCGCCTAACCGGCAAAGCACAGCCGGTTCCCGTTGAGACGCGGGAACCGGCTGCTATCATCGGCGCACTTCAAGCGAACCGTCACCGTGCCCAAGTCCACAGAAAAATTAGACCTTGCTACCCGCGCCGCGTGGCTTTACTACGTCGCAGGCAATACCCAGAACGAGATCGCCGAGAAGCTGCAGGTGTCGCGCCCGGTCGCGCAGCGGCTGGTCGCCTTCGCGGTCGAAAAGAACCTGATTCGCGTACGCGTCGATCACAAACTGGCCGATTGCCTCACGCTCGCCGATCAACTCTCGAAGCGCTACGGCCTGAGCATGTGCGAAGTCGTACCGATCGACAGCGATACCTCGGAAGAAGTCGACCGCAAGCTGGCAGTAGCCGGCGCGCAGGTCATGGAACGCTATCTCGTCGAAGAAAAACCGATGGTGGTCGCCGTGGGCAGCGGCCGTACGCTGAAGGCCGCGGTCGATCAGATCGCGCAGCTGGAGCGTCCGCAGCACCGGTTGGTATCAATGGTCGGGGCGATCGCCCAGGACGGCTCCTCGAACCGCTACGACGTCGCGCTGCACATTTCGGAGAAGACCGGCGGCAAGCATTTTCTGCTGCCCGCGCCGTTGCTCGCCGATAGCGAGGCCGAACGCGCGCAGTGGTGCAATCACCGGCTCTACCGGATCGTCGAATCACTATTGGCCGAGGCGGATGTTGCGTTCGTCGGCGTCGGCAATATTGGGCCGAAATGTCCGTTGCACGAAGACGGCTTCATCACCTCCGCGGAGGTGAAGGAGTTGATGCAGAACCGTGCAGTGGCCGAAATGCTCGGCCTGCCGATCGATGCCGCCGGCGCGCACGTCGAATCGCCGACCGGCCGGCGCGTTACCAGCATCGCGCTCGATTCGCCGCCGCGGCGTCCTACCATCGGCTTTGCCGGCGGCGAGCGCAAGCGCGAGGCGCTGATCGCGGTGCTTAAAGGCGGCTGGCTGTCAGGGCTGGTGACCGACGAGCTGTGTGCGCGCGCGGCGCTCGAAGCGGCGGCTTAAAAGGCTTACAGGCAAGGCTTAGAGGCCCGGCTTAGAAACGGCCCACCGCCGCTCTACAACACCGGCAGCCCTTCCGTGATGATGATGCGGTACTCGCCGCCCTGCAGGCGCGTCTCGCTGACCGCCTGATACGCTGGGCTGCGATACCACGCGATTGCTTCGTCGTAACTGGGAAACTCGAGAATCAGGATTTCGTCGATCGGCGGCCCCTCCACCACTTCTTTTTGCCCGTGGCTCGCGAGCACCATGACCGCATGCTTCTCGAAGACTGCGGGCGCGTCCTGTTTGTATTCTTCCAGTTTGGCGGGGTCGAGCGTTTTCTCGCGCGTGATGACGACGTAGGCGGGCATGAACGATTCCTGAGCGTGAATAAACGTGACCGAACGGAAAGCGGCGCGCCCGCCGCTTTCCCAATCACATACTCACGCGGCCAGCACTTCTACGATCTTACGCTGGAAGGCTTTCCCTTCGCTGTCGAACAAATGGCAGTGCTCAGGCGTGGCGCCGAGCTTTTGCGTTTCGCCCTTGCTGTGCCGCTCGAGCGGCGGAATGCGCGCGATGATGCCGTCCGGCGCGACGCTCGATTCCGCATACAGATACGCTGCATCGCCGAGCGATTCGACCGCCATGGTTTTCGCCGACACGCCGTCGTCGGTCATTCCCACATGCAGATGCTCCGGGCGAATGCCGACTGTTACCTTGTCGCCCTGTTTCACCGCGCCTGGCTCTACCGCGACACGCTGCGTTTCGCCGGATTCGTAGCGCACGGTGACGCCGTCGTGCGTGACCGACTGCACGACGCCTTCCATAAAGTTCATCTTCGGCGAACCGATGAAGCCGGCGACGAAGCGATTGGCCGGCGCGTGATACAGCATGGTCGGGCTGCCGACCTGCTCCACATTGCCCGCCGACAGCACGACGATCTTGTCGGCCAGCGTCATGGCCTCGACCTGATCGTGCGTCACGTAGATCATCGTGGTCTTCAGCTCGTCGTGCAAACGGGCGAATTCGAGGCGCATCTTCACGCGCAGCGCGGCGTCGAGATTCGACAACGGTTCGTCGAACAGGAACACCTTCGGCTTGCGCGTAATCGCGCGGCCGATTGCAACACGCTGGCGCTGACCGCCTGAAAGCTGCTTCGGCTTGCGGTCGAGCAGATGGTCGATGTGCAGTATCTTCGCCGCATTACGCACGGCGGCGTCAATTTCCGGTTTCTTGGTGCCGGCGAGCTTCAGACCGAACGCCATGTTGTCGTACAGCGTCATGTGCGGATACAGCGCGTACGACTGGAACACCATCGCGATACCGCGCTTGGCGGGCGGTACGTCGTTCACGCGCGTGCCGTCGATGGTCAGATCGCCGCCGCTGATATCTTCGAGGCCGGCGATCATCCGCATCAGCGTCGATTTACCGCAACCGCTCGGACCCACGAACACGACGAATTCGCCGTCCAGGATGTCGAGGTTGATGTCGCGCATCACTTCGTTGTCGTCGTAGGCTTTTCGGATATTGCGCAGAGTTACGCTTGCCATGATGTGTCTCCGTGTATTGCTCTTGCTACGTTAATTCACTTATCCAGGTACCGTGCCAACGCGGCCGGCCTTACGGCGTCGCCGCCGTCGCGCTCAGCGTCCATTGCGCGACCAGGTCCGGCAACTGCAGCATGTCGTCGAACACCGTGCGCGCGCCCGCCGCATGCAACGCGTCGATCTGCGCGTCACTCGCATGACCGCCGCCGATAAAGCCCAGCACCGTCATACCCGCCGCGGTTGCCGCCGTCACGCCCGTCACACTGTCTTCCACCACGAGGCAGGCAGACGGCGCAAGGCCGAGACCAAGCGCTGCAGCGAGATAGACATCGGGCGCGGGCTTCGGATTCGGCACCGCATCGGCGCAAAAGAGCCGGTCGCCGAAGAACTTCACGAGGCCCGTGCGCGCCAGCACGTTCTCCACATACGGCCGGAAACTGTTGCTCGCGCATGCCTTGGTGAGCGGCACCTGCGCGAGCGCGGCCTCAATGCCAACGACTGTCGGTGCCTGCATCGCCGCCGCTTCCACCGCCTGGCGGATCGCCTCGATATCCTCGACGCTGAGGCTCTTGCCCAGTTGCGCCGCCGTGCCTTGCAACACCGTTTCAATGCGCAAGCCGAGCAGCGGCAGCACCACCGGCTTGACATCGGCATCGGGCCAGCGCGCCTCGAGTTCGTGCACCAGCATGTGCGCCGCCACGGCTTCGCTGTCGATCAGCACGCCGTCGCAATCGCAGATCAGCGCGAAATGACCTACCGTCGTGCCTGCGGTCATTTGACCGCCCCAAAGGTAAGACCGCGCACCAGTTGCTTCTGCGACAGCCAGCCGACGATCAGGATCGGCGCGACCGCAAGCAGTGAAGCAGCCGAGAGCTTGGCCCAGAACAAGCCTTCAGGACTCGAATACGACGCAATGAACACAGTCAGCGGCGCGGCGTTCGAACTCGACAGGTTGATGCTCCAGAACGCTTCGTTCCACGACAGGATTACCAACAGCAGTGCAGTGGAGGCAAGCCCCGGCAGCGACATCGGCATCAGCAGATAGACGATTTCCTGCCACGTCGCCGCGCCGTCGATCCGGCCTGCTTCGAGAATGTCGCGCGGAATTTCCGCGAAGTACGTGAACGACATCCACACCGCAATAGGCAGATTGATCAGCGTGTAGACAATCACCAGACCAGACACCGAATCGAGCAGACCACTGTTCTTCCACAACAGATAGATCGGCACCAGCACGCCCACCGACGGCATCATCTTTGTCGACAGCATCCACAACAGCACTTTCTGCGTGCGGCGCGTCGGAAAGAAGGCCATCGCGTACGCGGCCGGCACGGCGAGAATCAGGCACAGCACCGTGACGCCCGCCGAGATCAGGATCGAATTCCACGCGAACGAAAAGTAGTTGCTGCGCGCGAACACCTCGCGGAAGCTATCGAGCGTCGGGATGAAAAACAGCGACGACGAATAGGCCTGCTGCTCCGTCTTGAACGCGGTAATCGTCATCCAGAAGATCGGGAAGAACAGCAGCAACGCGACGAGCCAGGCGATCACGCCGGGGATGCCACGGCGAATTGCGGCGAACGGCGACTTGGCCGGCACGGTCATCGGCGCCGTGCCCGACGCAGAGGTAGAGGCAACGTGGCTCATTTTTCGTACTCCCCTTTCAGGTTCTTCGCGAGCATCCGCACAAGGAAGAACGACACGATGTTAGCCAGCACGACAGCCAGAATGCCGCCCGCCGAAGCGAGACCGACGTCGAACTGTTGCAGGCCCAGCGAATAGATCAGGTACGACAGATTGGTGGTCGCGGTGCCCGGGCCGCCGCCCGTGGTCGTATAGATTTCGGCGAAGATCGACAGCAGGAAAATCGTCTCCATCATCACCACCACCGCGATTGCCCGTTTCAGGTGAGGCAGCGTGATGTAGAAGAACATCGAGAACGGACCCGCACCGTCGATCTTCGCCGCTTCCTTCTGTTCCTGATCGAGCGACTGGATCGCGGTGAACAGAATCAGGAACGCGAACGGCAACCATTGCCACGCGACGATCATGATCACGGCGGTAAGCGGGTACTCGGCGAACCAGTCGATCGGCTGCATGCCGATTGCGCGCATGCCCTGTGCGATCAGGCCATACACCGGATGCAGGATCATGTTCTTCCAGATCAGCGCGCTGACCGTCGGCATCACGAAGAAGGGTGCGATCGCCAGTAGCCGCGCAATGCCCTGGCCGTAGAACTTACGGTCGAACAAAATCGCCATCAACACGCCGCCGACCACCGTGATCACCAGCACCGAGATGATCAACTCGAGCGTGTGCCCGATCGACGGTCCGAACGACGGATCGCTGGCGAGATATTTGTAGTTGTCGAAACCGGCGAAGCCTTTCAGATCCGGATTCAGCAGGTTATAGCGCGAGAACGAAAACCAGATCGTCATCGCCAGCGGAATCGCCATCCACAGTACGAGCACTGCGACTGAGGGCGTCACGAGCCAGCGGGCGGAATTGGCTTTGCGGGTTTCGCGTTCTTTCTCTGTTTGGGGATGGGCGTGCATAAGAGGCAGGCGTAAAGGACGCATGATTGACCACCTGTTCGGTAATGCGCGGGCCGGCGCTTTATCCGCCGTGATCGCTTTAACCGCCTGGCTACCGCGACGCAATGCGATGTCTCGGTGCCCACGCGGCGGGGACGGCCCGCTGTGCTGCGTGGGCCGGCTGACGGGCGTCAGCCGGCGCGTGCCACGTGACTCATGTGGCGGGCTTCCGCTTTACTTCTGATACCCAGCCTGTTGCACGGCGCGATTCGCCGTTGCCTGGCCGGCTGCCAGCGCCTGATCGATCGTCATCTGGCCGGCAATCGCGCCGGAGATGCTCTGACCAACTACGGTGCCGAACGACTGGAACTCAGGAATGCCGACGAACTGCACACCGGTGTACGGCACCGGCTTCAAGGTCGGATGATCCGGGTCAGCCGTTTCGATTGCCTTCAGCACGAAGTCGCCGAACGGTGCAGCCTGTTTGTATTCAGGACGTGCGTAGGTGGAGTGGCGCGTTCCCGGAGGCACCGAGGCCCAGCCCTCATCCTTCGCGACCAGTTCGATGTACTGCTTCGACGTGGCCCACGCGATGAACTTCTTCGCCGAGTCAGCCTGCTTCGACGACTTCGGAATGGCCAACGCCCACGCCCACAGCCAATGCGAACCCTTCGGCGTAACGGCGATCGGCGCCGCTGCAAAGCCCACCTTGTCGGCGATCTGCGACTGCTGCTTGTTGTAGAGCATGCCGGCGGCCACCGTTGCGTCGATCCACATCGCGCACTTGCCCGAGGACATCAGCGTAAGGTTTTCGTTGAAGCCGTTCGAGCTGGCTCCCGGAGGGCCGTCTTTCTTCAGCAGATCGACGTAGAACGTCATCGCCTTCTTCCATTCCGGCGACGTCAACTGCGCCTGCCACTTCTCGTCAAACCAGCGGCCGCCGAAGGTGTTCACCACCGTCGTGCCATACGCCATGTTCTCGCCCCAGCCGGCCTTGCCGCGCAGGCAAATGCCGTACATGCCGTTGGCTTTGTCCGTGAGCTTGTCGGCGAATTGCGCGATCTGGTCGTAGGTCGGCTGGTCGGGCATTTTCAGGCCCTTCGCGGCGAACAGATCCTTGCGGTAATACGTCATCGAGCTTTCGACGTAGAACGGCAGCGCGTACAACTGGCCGCCACTCGAGAGGCCGTCGCGGGCCGTCTTCACGACGTCGTTCAGATCGTAATCAGCGGGCAGATTGGTGAGCGGCGTGAGCCAGCCGCGCTTGCCCCATTGCGGCGTTTCGTACGCGCCGATCGTCATCACGTCGAACTGGCCGCTGCCGGTCGTGATGTCGGTGGTGGCACGTTGACGCAGCACGTTTTCTTCGAGAATCACCCAGTTGAGCTTGATATCCGGATTCGCCTGCTCGAAAGCGGGCGAGAGCTTCTTCAGCTCGATCATGTCCGGATTGTTCAACGTGGCGATGGTCACCGTGGCCGCCTGAGCGTGCAACGCAAAGCATGCGACGGCGCCGGCACTGACCGCCTTCAGCGCGGATTTTGTAGCTGGTTTCATGTGTTGTCTCCTTTCTCGTACGTTATGTGATGCTGCGTTTGTTCTACGAAAATGACGAAGGGTGAAACAGGTTCGACTCATCCACTCTGCGATTCGCTCAGCTCATCCAATTGCCACCGTCGACGTTCAGGGTTTGCGCGGTGATGTAGTCGGCATCCGCCGACGCGAGAAACAGGGCGGCGCCGGTCAGATCGTCCGGCACACCCATACGGCCGAGCGGCACCGCTTCACCGACGAGGCGCTTCTTCTCGCCGAGCGGCCGGTTTTCATAGCGGGCGAAGAGCGCGTCGACCTCTTTCCACATCGGCGTATCGACGACGCCCGGCGCGATGCCGTTCACATTGATCTTATGCGGCGCGAGGGCGAGCGCTGCGGATTGTGTGTAGCTGAGGACGGCGGCTTTGGTTGCGCAGTAGTGCGACACCAGCGCCTCGCCGCGGCGCCCGGCTTGCGACGACATATTGATGATCTTGCCGCCGTGGCCCTGCTCGACCATTTTCCGGGCGACGGTTTGCATCAGGAAGAACATGCCCTTCACGTTGACCGCGAAGAGGCGGTCGAACACGTCCCAGGATTCATCGAGGATCGGGCGCATATCGAAGAGCGCGGCGTTGTTGAACAGGATGTCGACCTGGCCGAAGCGCTCCAGCGTACTCGCGAGAATGCGTTCGATATCCTCGCGGCGCGTGACATCGGCGCTGACGCTCAGCACACGGTCGCCGTAAGCGGCGCGCAACGCGTCGCCGAAACTGTCCGCTGGCTTCACGTCGACCAGCACGCAGCGTGCGCCTTCGTCCAGATAGCGCCGGGCCACGGCTTCACCGATTCCGCTTGCCGCGCCCGTCAGAATGGCCACCTTGTCTTGCAATCGTGCCGACACTGCCTGTCTCCGGTTCGTTTCGCTTCTTGAGGCGCGGTGAGCGAACGCTCGTTGCGCGAACAATTGCTCTGTTAGTGATCGAATGATCGGATACGGACCGGGTCATGTCAAGGCGCTCGACCAGATTTCGATGGTGCAGCGCGGCAGGACCATCGCGCACCCTCTTCCAGCTTCGATCGATACAAATACGAGAAATCGAAGACCGCCAAGCTGCTTTCTGCGCAAGCCGCTGACAAAAATTCGAGATACGTTATATCATTGCGGCCTCGCTTCGCTCCGAAGCTTTGCAGGTTCGTCAGGGAGTCCGCCGATGGCTACATCGATTGCAGAACACCATGCCGTACGGCTCGCCCATGCCGAGGCGCACGCCGCCCTGCATGGGCTCGCGCTCACGCCGCTGCGGCGTCAGGTGTATGCGGCGATCGTCGCCAGTGACCGGCCGATCGGCGCTTACGAGTTGCTGGACGCGCTCGAGCCGCAACGCGGGCGCGTGCCACCCACCACGATCTACCGGGCGCTGGACTTTCTGCTCGCGCATGGCTTCGTCCATCGGATCGAATCGAAGAACGCGTTTTTTGCCTGCTGCGAGGTCGGCGTGCCGCATCGCAGCCAGTTTCTGATGTGCGACGGATGCGGCGCGACTGTCGAGATTCCCGGCGGCGATCTTGCCCAACAGCTGTCGCATAGCGCGCCGGCGCACGGTTTCGAGGTGCATCGCCAGGTGGTCGAGCTAAGCGGTCTGTGCGCGCGCTGCGCCCGCGCGACGCGGCCCGCCGGTACGCCCCTATGAAAGCCGGCCTGAACGCTGGCACGAACGCCGAAGCGCGCCGCTCCCAAGGTTTGTAGTTCATTCAACTCTCACGCAGCAGGAAACAACGATGAAGAAATTCGGCTCGATGTTGAACGGGGCGCGCCATGCGCTGAAGCTGTCGAAGACCTTGGCCATGGGCGCAGCGACCGCCGCTGCTTTCATGTTCAGCCACGGCGCATTTGCCGCAGATGCGAAAATCCCGGTGGTGGCAGCGGAAAACTTTTACGGTGACGTCGTGCAGCAACTGGGTGGCGATCGCGTCGACGTGACCAGCATCCTCAGCAATCCGGACCAGGACCCGCACCTGTTCGAAGCCAGCCCGAAGACGGCGCGAGCCTTGCAGCATGCGAGCCTTGTGGTCTACAACGGCGCCGACTACGATCCGTGGATGGCGAAACTGCTGGCCGCGTCCAAAGGCTCGAATCGCACGACGATCGTTGCCGCCGAACTGACAGGCAAGAAGGGCGGCGATAATCCTCACCTCTGGTACGACCCGGCCACCATGCCGAAAGTGGCGCGCGCGGTGAGCGCGGCGCTGGTCGCGGCTGACCCGGCGCACAAGTCGGCGTACGATGCGAACCTCGCGAAGTTTCTCGATTCGCTGAAACCCATCGACGCCAAAGTCGCTGATCTGCACGGCCGCTACGCCGGTGTGCCGGTGACGGCAACGGAGCCGGTGTTCGGCTATATGTCGGACGCAGTCGGCCTCTCGATGCGCAATCTGCGCTTCCAGTTGGCGACGATGAACGACACTGAAGCAAGCGCGGCCGATATCGCCGCGTTCGAACGCGATCTGCGCGAAAAGCGCGTACGCGTTCTGATCTATAACAGCCAGGCAACCGAGGCCCTGACCAAACGCATGTTGAAGCTCGCGCAGCAATCGAAGGTGCCGACCATGAGCGTCACCGAAACCGAACCGGCCGGTAAGACCTATCAGACGTGGATGCTGACGCAGCTTGACGTGCTGGGTGCGGCGCTGGCTGCGGGCGATGCGGGCGGAGCGAATGCGGCGGCGGCCAGCGCCAAAGGAAAATCCCAATGAATGAAACTGGCCGCAGCACGCCAGCTAATGCATCGACGGGCGCACGCAGCAACGCGCCCGTGCTTGAACTCGAGCGCGTGACGCTCGAACTCGGCGGCCGCACGATTCTGCGCGACGCCGGCTTCGTGGTGAACCAGGGCGAATTCATCGGCGTGCTCGGGCCGAACGGCGCGGGCAAGACCACGCTGATGCGCGCCGTGCTCGGTCTCGTGCCGGCTGCGAGCGGCGCGATCCGCGTGTTAGGACAGCCGGTGGAACGTGGTAACTCGTCGATCGGTTACATGCCGCAGACGCGCAGTGCGCTGGCCGGGCGCCGCGTGCGCGGCCGCGACTTCGTCGCCATGGCCGCCGATGGACACCGCTGGGGCCTGCCCCACGCGGACAGCAAAACCCGCGCGGATGTCGAGCGGGTGCTCGATCTGGTAGGCGGCCGTCAGCTGGCCGAGCGGCCGTTATCGGAACTGTCGGGCGGCGAACGTCAGCGTCTGCTTCTCGCGCAATGCCTGCTCGGCGACCCCAAGCTGCTGCTACTCGACGAACCGCTGATCAGCCTCGATCCGCATCATCAGAAGAGCGTGGTGGAACTGGTACGGCGCGTGCAACAGGAGCTCGGCATTGCCGTGCTGTTCTCGGCGCATGAACTGAATCCGCTTCTGCACGCGCTCGACCGCGTGCTGTACCTCGGCAGCGGCGTCGCCGCGCTCGGCACCGTCGATGAAGTCATTACGCGGCCGGTGCTGTCGCGTCTCTATGGCTCGCCGATCGACGTGATGCGCGTGAATGGCCGCATCTTCGTGATGTCGGGCGACGTGGAAGTCGAAAAACACGATCACGAGCACGAACACGACGAGAACGGCGGCCATAGCCACTCACATTCGCACGATCACGGTGGCGCGCACGGCCACTCACACCAGCACGACTCACGCGACGGACATAAGCACGATGTTTGAATACGATTTCATGGTGAACGCGTTCGCGGCGTCGGGGATCGTCGCGGTGCTGGCAGGCGTGGTGGGCTATTTTCTGGTGATGCGTGGACAGACCTTCGCCGGTCACGCGCTTTCGCAC
This sequence comes from Paraburkholderia sediminicola, assembly GCF_046026675.1. Taxonomy (GTDB): domain Bacteria; phylum Pseudomonadota; class Gammaproteobacteria; order Burkholderiales; family Burkholderiaceae; genus Paraburkholderia; species Paraburkholderia sediminicola_F. Next base: position 3,740,425 of record NZ_JAQQEY010000001.1, read on the forward strand.
GTCGGCTTTACCGGCGCGACCGGCGCTGTGCTGATCGGCATCTCGCCGATCTGGGGGATGATCGGCTTCACGCTGGCGGCAGGCGTCGGTATGGGCGCGCTCGGCGAGAAACTGGCAGGACGCGATGTGGCGATCGGCATGATCCTGTCGCTGTCGCTCGGCTTCGGCTTGCTGTTCCTGCACTTCTTCACCGCGTACGCGACCCAGGTCACCGCGCTGCTGTTCGGCAACGTGCTCGGCGTGAATGCGTCGACACTCGGCGTACTGGCGGCGTTGGGTGTCATCAGTTTGCTGGCGCTCGCTGCGATCATGCGCCCGTTGCTGTTTGCTTCGTTGCAGCCGGAATTGGCGGAAGCCAAGGGCGTGTCGTTGCGCAGGGTGTCGGTGCTGTTTCTGTCGATTGCCGCGCTCGCCGTGGCGGCGTGCACGCAGATTGTCGGCGTGCTGCTGGTGTTCACGCTGATGGTCGGGCCGGCCGCCGCCGCGCAAAACGTGACGACGCGGCTCTCGACCGGTCTCGTGCTTGCCGCCGTGTTCGCGCTGGTGCAAGCCTGGCTCGGTCTCACGCTGGCGTTCTATACCGACTGGCCGACGAGCTTCTGGATCACCGTGCTGTCGGCGGTGGTGTATGGCGGGAGTTTGCTGAGGCGGCGTTGAAGCGGCGCCTGGCGGCGACACACTGCGTGCCGCCGCCATCGCCCTGCGGAATTTCAACCGAGCAGCACCTTCGCGTGATGCGCGAGATGATCCTCGATGAACGTCGTAATGAAGTAATACCCGTGGTCGTAGCCTGCATGACGACGCAAGGTCAGCGGCTGTCCCGCGGCCTTGCAGGCAGCTTCGAACACATCCGGGTTCAGCTGCTCGGCGAGGAACTGATCCGCCAGCCCCTGATCGATCAGAATCCCCTCAGCGAACTTGCGCTTTGCGTGGGCGACCAGCTCGCTCGAGTCATACTGCCTCCACGCTTCACGGTCTTCGCCCAGATATCCGCTGAACGCCTTCACGCCCCACGGGCACTGTGAAGGCGCGGCGATCGGCGCAAAGGCCGACACCGACCGATAGATCTCCGGGTTGCGCAGCGCCAGCATCAACGCGCCATGGCCACCCATCGAATGCCCGAAGATGCCCAGACGTCCACCATCCACCGGCAGATTCGCGAGCACGGTTTCGCGCAGTTCATCGCGCACATACGAGTACATCCGGTAGTGCTTCGCCCACGGCTGCTGCGTCGCGTTGACGTAAAAGCCCGCGCCCACGCCGAAGTCCCACGCCGCGCTTTCGCCAGGCACGCCCGCACCGCGCGGGCTGGTGTCCGGCGCGATCAGCGCGATGCCGTGCTGCGCCGCGAAGCGCTGCGCGCCCGCCTTGACCGGAAAGGTTTCTTCCGTGCAAGTCAGCCCGGCGAGATAGAACAGCGCGGGCACGTTCGCGTTGGCCTGCAAAGCCTGCGGCGGCAGATACACCGAGAAGCGCATCGGCAGACCGACGGTCTGCGAGTCGTGCCGGTAGATCCGCTGCTCGCCGCCATGGCAGGCATGCGACGACAATAATTCAAGCATCGACATGCTCCTTTCTGTGCCGGGTCGGTGAAGTTTTAGTACAGCACGACCGAGCGGATCGACTCGCCCTTCTTCATCAGGTCGAAGCCTTCGTTGATGCGCTCGAGCGGCAGACGATGCGTGATCAGGTCGTCGATATTGATCTTGCCTTCCATGTACCAGTCGACGATCTTCGGTACGTCCGTGCGGCCACGTGCGCCGCCGAATGCCGAGCCCTTCCACTCGCGGCCCGTCACCAACTGGAACGGACGCGTGCTGATCTCTTCGCCCGCCGCCGCGACGCCGATGATGAACGACTGACCCCAGCCCTTGTGCGTGCATTCCAGCGCCTGACGCATTACCTTGGTGTTGCCGATGCATTCGAACGAATAGTCCGCGCCGCCGTCGGTGAGTTGCACGATATGGTCGACCACGTTCTCGACTTCGTTCGGGTTGATGAAGTGGGTCATGCCGAATTTCTTCGCCAACTCCACGCGGCCAGGGTTGATATCGACGCCGATGATCTTGTCCGCGCCGACCATTTTCGCGCCCTGGATTACGTTCAGACCAATGCCGCCGAGACCAAACACCACCACGTTCGCACCCGCTTCGACCTTCGCCGAATACACGACAGCGCCGACGCCCGTCGTCACGCCGCAGCCGATGTAGCAGATCTTGTCGAACGGCGCGTCTTCACGCACTTTCGCGACCGCGATTTCCGGCACGACGATGTAGTTCGAAAACGTCGATGTGCCCATGTAGTGAAACAGCGGCTTGCCGTCGAGCGAGAAGCGCGACGTGGCATCGGGCATCAGACCTTTGCCTTGCGTCGAACGGATCGCCTGGCAAAGATTGGTCTTGCGCGACAGACAGAATTTGCACTGACGGCATTCCGGCGTGTAAAGCGGAATGACGTGGTCGCCCTTCTTCAACGTGCCGACACCCGGACCCACATCGACGATCACACCCGCGCCTTCGTGGCCGAGAATCGCCGGGAAGATGCCTTCCGGATCGGCGCCCGAGAGCGTGTAGTAGTCGGTGTGGCAGATACCTGTCGCTTTCACTTCAATCAGGACTTCACCGGCGCGCGGACCTTCCAGATCCACTTCTTCGATCGTCAACGGGGCGCCGGCTTTCCATGCGATTGCTGCTTTGGTTTTCATCGTGAATGCTCCTGTGAGTCGGTGAATGGCTGGCGCGTCGCAGTGAGATATCGCGCGGCGTGCCGGTGTCGGGATTCCGCAGTTAATTCGTGTGCCGGACGGGGGACGGACAGTGTCGTTGCCGCCCGGCATCAAGCGCCGGCCTATACCTTAGCGTGCGAAAGCCGTCATGGTATTGCAAAGTACGCCGCGGCATTGTCTGTAGCTGACATCGCGTTGTTCAGCGAAGCGGAGTTTCGCCGAACCATGATTCGACGCGGCCATACAGATCGAGAAAGCGCGCATATCGTTCGGCGAGCGCCGCATCGCCTTGCGGTCCGGCAACACGCGTCGCGCCCGGCGCAAGCGCGGCGAGGTCGCTCGCGTGCCAATGCCCGCTCGTCAATCCACCGAGGATAGCCGCACCACGCGGCGCCGCGTTGGGACAGTCGACGGCATGGAGTTCGACGTTTAACGCGTCGGCGAGCAACTGCCGCCAGCGCGCATCGACTGAACCGCCGCCCGCGAGCTTCAAAGTCGTCACTGTCGCGCCGCTCGCGCGGATCGCGTCGAGGCCGGCGCGCAACGAGAACGCGACGCCTTCGAATGCGGCGCGCATCATCGTGCCGCGCGTGTGGTCGAGCGCGAGGCCGAGCCAGCCGCCACGCGCGGCGGGGTTGAGCCACGGGGTGCGTTCGCCGGTGAGGTAGGGCAGAAAAGTCAGGCCCGCTGCTGCGCTGGAGATAACGGCCGATGTTTCGCCAAAGGCACCATCCGATGCGTTGCCGGAGAGACTGCCGGATGCATCGCCGAACGCTTCAAGATAAGCATCAACCCATTCATACGACAACCAGCCCCGCACGCGTTCGAGCGCGACGCCGACGTTTTGCATCGCCGCCATCCGATACCAGTGATCGCTCGCGGCCCGATAGCGATGCAGTCCTTTCACGGCTTGCGGCGCCTGCTCGGCGAGCACGACGATTTGTCCTCCGGTGCCGGTGGTGAGCAACGCGTCGCCGTCGCTCGCGAGACCACTGCCAAGCGCCGCGCATGGCGTATCGGCGGCACCGATCGCGAGCACGATGCCTGCGCGCAGACCCAGTTCCTGCGCAGCTTCCTGCGACAGAATGCCGCCCGCCGCGTAGGAAGGCGCAAGCGGCGCAAACCATTCATGCGGCAATTCGAGCCGCTCGAGCAGCGCCTGATCCCACACGCCTGCGGGATCGGCAAGCGCAGTCGCGCAGGCGTCGGATGGATCGGTTGCGACCACGCCGCCCAATGCGACGCGCAGCCAATCCTTCGGTTGCAGCGCCCATCGCGTCTTACGCGCGGACTGCGGTTCGTTCTGCACGATCCAGCGCAGCAATGGACCGGCCATGCCTGGCGCAACCGGATTCGGCTGCGGCTCGGGCCACTGATCGAGCAGACTCAACGCGCGTGTGTCGGGCCAGAGCATCGCCGGGCGCACGGCTTCGCCATCGGCGTCGATCAACACGACACCATGCATCTGTCCGGAGAAACCGATTGCTTGCACGTCACGACGCAACCCAGCAGGTAAACGCCCCGCCGCTTCGCATAGCGCGCGCCACCAGGTTTGCACGGAGATTTCGGCCCAGCCGGGATGCGATGTCTCGAGTGCATACGCGACACTCGCCGCTGCCTGCTCGCGGCCGTTTTCGTCGACGATTGCGACTTTGAGAGAGCCGGTGCCGAGGTCGATGCCAAGAAAACTCATGGGCGATAGGACGTCAATTTGAGCTTAGGGACAAGCACGCGAAGGGTGCCTGGAACGGCGTATTTTCTGTCATCGCTGCACGGTTTCGGAAGCGCGCCCGAAAGCGCGCCGAAAACCCGGAATCGCGGGTTAACCCCGCTACGCCGTAAGCCGCACAAAAATAGCACTATGCGTCAAGCGAGATACACCTCATTGATTCTCACACATATCCCGTAAGCACGGGCACGCGCGACGCGCGAGCGCCCATCGCCGCTGCGTGGGGCTGACGGCCGATTTGTGCGGCGCACGCATTTCTTTTAGCTTTCAAACAGGCCTCATCCATATCGTCACCGGGAATGCCGGAATAGGCCCCAGTGGTCTTGTTGCAGCTTTTCGTTCCGCATACCTTGGAGCCATCCCAAAACGAGATGGTGGAGAGAGACAAAATGCAATCGAACACGGTTCACCCGTGCGACGAGCGACTGCCCGCGGGCCAGTTGCTGACGCTCGGCATTCAGCACGTTTTGGTGATGTACGCAGGCGCAGTTGCGGTGCCGCTGATCATCGGTGCGGCGCTGAAATTGCCGAAAGACCAGATCGCGTTCCTGATTAGCGCCGACCTGTTTTCCTGCGGCATCGCCACGCTGATTCAGACCCTAGGTCTGTGGATCTTCGGCATCCGTCTGCCGGTCATCATGGGCTGCACGTTCGCGGCTGTCGGCCCGATGGTCGCGATCGGCACCAACCCTTCGCTCGGTATTCTCGACATCTTCGGCTCGACGATCGCGGCCGGTGTCATCGGCATCCTTCTCGCGCCGGCGGTCGGCAAGCTGCTGCGCTTTTTCCCACCGGTGGTGATCGGCGTGGTGATTTCGGTGATCGGCCTCTCGTTGATGGAAGTGGGCATCAACTGGGCAGCCGGCGGCGTGGGCAATCCTGATTACGGCAACCCGGTCTATCTGGGTCTGTCGCTGATGGTGCTGATGCTGATTCTGTTGATCAACAAGTTTGCCAAGGGCTTCCTCGCCAATATCTCGGTGCTGCTAGGCATCGTCGCGGGTTTCGTGATCGCACTGGTGCTCGGCCGCGTCAATATGGATGGCGTCACGCACGCACCGTGGGTCGGCATTGTGATGCCGTTCCACTTCGGCCTGCCGCATTTCGATCCGCTCGCGATCGCGACGATGGTCACCGTGATGTTCGTCACTTTCATCGAATCGACCGGCATGTTCCTCGCGGTCGGCGACATGGTCGATCGTCCGGTGGATCAGAAGACGCTGGTGCGCGGTCTGCGTGTCGACGGTCTGGGCACGCTGATCGGCGGCATCTTCAACTCGTTCCCGCATACCTCGTTCTCGCAGAACGTCGGCCTGATCGGCGTGACGGGCGTGAAGAGCCGATTTGTCTGCGCGATGGGCGGCGTGATCCTGGTGCTGCTGGGCCTGTTCCCGAAGATGGCACAAGTGGTGGCTTCTGTGCCGGCATTCGTGCTCGGCGGTGCGGGCATCGTGATGTTCGGCATGGTCGCGGCGAACGGCATCAAGGTGCTGGCTAAGGTCGACTTCGTGAAGAACCATCACAACCTGTTCATCGTCGCGGTGAGCATCGGCATGGGTCTGGTGCCGGTGGTGTCGCCGCAATTTTTCTCGAAGCTGCCGCCGGCGCTGTCGCCGCTGTTGCATAGCGGGATCTTGCTGGCGTCGGTGTCGGCGGTCGTGCTGAACCTGATCTTCAACGGTGTGAAGAGCGAGAAGAAAGCGCAGTGCGAAATTCGCAAGGCCGGACATGACTTCGACGGACGCGGCGGTAATGAGTCGCCACGCGACGAGATGCTGCGTGCGGTGGATGCGCACTAAGCATCGGGATGCGGGCAACGCAGCGCGATAGAGATCGCGTTTAGCGTGAGTGCTGGGTTGAGCTGGGTTGATTTGAGCTAGGTTGTGATCTGAGTTGAGTTGAATTGATCTGAGCACAAACAAAAACGCCACGGCATGCCGTGGCGTTTTTTTATTGCCAGTTACGCAGGACAGCTTCCCTAAAACCGAAACCCGCCCTACGCGCCTGCTACTGCAAGACTCAACCCGCAGTCGCCGCCGAAGCCGCCACCGGCGCACTCGCCGCACCGTAATCGACCGGTGCATCCGCCGGACGCGGCTGTTCGCCGGCCCGTTCGATCCACCCGCCGCCGAGTGCCTGGTACAGCGTGACCAGGTTCTGCAGACGTTGCATGCGCGCGGCAACCAGCAACTGCTGCGACGCATACAGATCGTTCTGCGCGGTCAGCACCGACAGATAGCTGTCGACACCGTTCTTATAACGCAGGTCCGACAGATCCAGCCGGCGCTGTTCGGCAAAGGTATTGCGCTCCAGCGCCTGGATCTGCTGATCGTACGTGCCGCGTGCCGCCAGTCCGTCCGCCACTTCGCGGAAGGCCGTCTGGATCGCCTTCTCATACGTTGCGATCTGGATGTTCTTCTGCACGGTGGCGAGATCGAGATTGGCCTTGTTCTGACCGCCTTCGAAGATCGGCAACGTGATCGACGGCGCGAAGCTCCATGCCGCCGAACCCGGCTTGAACAGACCGCCGAGCGTCGGGCTCAGCGTGCCGAAGCTGCCGGTCAGCGAGACCTTCGGGAAGAACGCTGCACGCGCCGCGCCGATGTTCGCGTTGGCCGCAAGCAGATTCTCCTCGGCCTCCATGATGTCCGGACGACGTGTCAGCAGATCGGACGGCAGGCCCGCCGGAATGTCCGTCAGGAGGTTCTGACTGTCCAGCGACATGCCTGGCGGCAGATCGTCCGGCAACGGCTCGCCGAGCAGCAGCACGAGCGCGTTATCGGCCTGAGCCCGCAGACGTGCCTCCGACTGCAGGTTGGCGTTCGCCTGCTCGACCACCGTCTGCGCCTGCCGCAGATCCAGTTCCGAACCCGTGCCGTTGTCGAACTGCAGCTTGGTGATGCGGTACGACTCCTGCGCGGTCTTCAGCGTGTTCTGCGTGACCTTTAGCAGATCGTCCACCTCGAGCACCGTCATGTACTGATTCGCCACCTGCGAGACCAGCGCGATTTCCGCGGCCTTGCGCGCCTGAGCGGTAGCCAGGTACTGAGCCAACGCCTGATCCTTCAGGCTTTGAATCCGCCCGAAGAAGTCGATTTCCCAGGACGCGTTCAGACCCACCGAGTACGTGTTGCTGATCGTCAGCCCAGTGGATGTCAGATCTTTCGGCGTGCGCTGTTTGCTTTGCGAAGCCGCAGCGTCCAACGTCGGGAACAGCGCCGCGCGAGCGATCTGGTACTGCGCCTGCGACGCCTGGATATTCAGCACCGACACGCGCAGATCGCGGTTGTTCTTCAGCGCGATTTCGATCAGCCGCTGCAAACGCGCATCAGCGAAGAAATTACGCCAGCCGATATCGGCGGCCGCCTGGCCGTTCGCGGTCCGCGAGGCACCCGCCGCGCCCGGCTGCGTGTCGTACACGCCGCCGGTCGGGAAGGTCGCCGTCACGGGCTCATCCGGGCGATGGTACTTCGGCGCCATCGTGCAACCCGCGGCGAACAGCGCAACCGCCACTGCAATCAAAGAGTGTTTTTGCATCTCAATGTCCGTCCTTGCCCGAGCCTGCATCAGTCGACCCGCCACCTTGGCCGTCATGCGGATGGTGCTGGTTGTAGTGTGCGAGCGCCTCATCCGGGTCTTCCTTCTCGCCGCCGAACTTCGCGCGGATCACGACGAAGAACATCGGGATCATGAAAATCGCGAGGAAGGTCGCCGTCAACATCCCGCCGATCACGCCAGTACCGATTGCGTGCTGACTGGCCGAGCCCGCGCCGTTACTGATCGCGAGCGGCATCACGCCGAGAATGAACGCGAGCGAGGTCATCAGAATCGGACGCAACCGCAGACGCGCTGCTTCCAGCGCCGCCTCGATCGGCCCCATTCCTTCACCCTGCTGCAACTCGCGGGCAAATTCCACGATCAGAATCGCGTTCTTCGCCGACAGCCCCACCGTGGTCAACAGACCCACCTGGAAGAACACGTCGTTCTCGAGCCCGCGCAGCGTAGCGGCCAGCAGTGCGCCGATCACGCCGAGCGGCACCACCATGATCACCGAGAACGGGATCGACCAGCTTTCATACAGCGCCGCGAGACACAGGAACACAACCAGGATCGAGATGCCGTACAGAATCGGCGCCTGCGAACCGGACTGGCGTTCCTGCAACGACAGGCCCGTCCATTCGTAGCCGATACCCGCCGGCAGCTTCGCCACGAGTGCTTCCATGGCCGTCATGGCCTGACCGGTCGATTTGCCCGGTGCAGCCGCGCCCTGGATTTCCACCGCCGAGATACCGTTGTAGCGCTCGAGCTTCGGCGAACCGTAGGACCACGTACCGCTGGCGAACGACGAGAACGGCACCATGCTGCCGGCCGTATTGCGCACGTACCAGGCGTTCAGGTCTTCCGGTTTCATCCGGAACGGCGCGTCGCCTTGCAGATACACCTTCTTGATCCGGCCATCGGTATCGAGGAAGTTGTTCACGTACTGCGACGCCCATGCGATCGAGAACGTCTGGTCGATCACCGACAGCGACACGCCGAGCGCGGAAGCCTTCTCGTGGTCGATGTTCACGGTGAACTGCGGCGTATCGTTCAGGCCGTTCGGACGCACCTGAGCCAGCGTCGGATCTTTCGCAGCCATGCCCAACAGCATGTTGCGAGCCTGCATCAGCTTCTCGTGGCCGATACCGGCGCGATCCTGCAACTCGAAGTCGAAGCCGGCAGCCGTGCCGAGTTCAGGAATCGACGGCGGATTCACCGGATACACCAGCGCGTTCTTGTAGCTCGAGAAGTGCATGAAGAGTCGGCCAACCAGCGCCTGCACCTTCTGATCCGAGTGCTGACGCACCGCGTAGTCCTTCATCCGCACGAACACGAGACCCGCGTTCTGACCGCGGCCGGCGAAGCTGAAGCCGTTCACGGTGAAGGTCGATTCGACAATGCTCTTCTCGCCGTTGAGCAAGTAGTCGGACACGTCCTTCAGTGCCTGAGCCGTGGTTTCCTGCGTCGAGCCGGACGGTGTTTGCACCAGCACGAACATCGTGCCCTGGTCTTCATCAGGCAGGAACGACTTCGGCAACTTCACGAACAGCAGGCCGACCGCGAAGATCACCACCATGTAGATGATCAGCCAACGGCCCGAGCGTTTGATCACGTGGTGAACGCCCGAGTGATACTTGTCGCGGCTCTTGTTGAACGTGCGGTTGAACCAGCCGAAGAAACCGGTGGTTCTTTCCTGATGACCCTTTTCGATCGGCTTGAGGATCGTCGCGCACAGCGCCGGCGTCAGAATCAACGCGACCAGCACGGACAGCACCATCGCCGCCACGATCGTCAGCGAGAACTGCCGGTAAATAGCCCCGACCGAACCGCCCGAGAACGCCACCGGCACGAACACCGCCGACAGCACGAGCGCCACGCCGACCAGCGCGCCGGTAATCTGGTCCATCGCCTTGCGGGTAGCATCTCGAGGCGACAAGCCCTCCTCCTGCATCACCCGCTCGACGTTTTCCACCACCACGATCGCATCGTCCACCAGCAAGCCGATCGCCAGCACGAGCCCGAACATGGACAGCGTGTTGATCGAGAAACCCACCAGACCCATGACCGCGAACGTGCCCAACAGCACCACCGGCACGGCGATCGTCGGGATCAGCGTGGCGCGCAGGTTCTGCAGGAACAGGTACATGACCAGGAACACCAGCACGATACCTTCGAGCAGCGTCTTGACCACTTCTTCGATCGACAGGCGCACGAACGGCGTGGTGTCGTACGGATACTGCACGACGAGGCCGTGCGGGAAGTACTTCGACAGTTCGGCGACCTTCGCGCGGACTGCCTTGGCCGTAGCCAGCGCATTCGCACCGGTGGCGAGCTGAATACCGAAGCCTGCCGTCGGCTGACCATTGTACTTGGTGTCGAAGTTGTAGTTTTCGCCACCGAGTTCGATACGCGCCACGTCCTTGATACGGACTTGCGAACCGTCTGTATTCACCTTCAGCAGCACGTTGCCGAACTGTTCAGGCGTATTGAGCAGCGTGGCTTCCGTGATGGTTGCCTGCAGCACCTGACCCGGCACCGACGGCGTGCCGCCGAGCGAACCGCCCGCGACCTGCACGTTCTGCGCCGTCAACGCCGTCTGCACGTCCACCGGCGTTAAGCCGAAGTTGGTCAGCTTGTTCGCGTCCAGCCAAATCCGCATCGCATACTGCGAGCCGAACAGCGTCACCGTACCCACACCGTCGATCCGGCTGACCGGGTCTTCGACGTTCGACGCGACGTAGTTCGCCAGGTCGTACTTGTTCATGCTGCCGTCTTCGGACACGAACGCCATCACCAGCAAGAAGCTGCTGCTCGACTTCGTGACCTTGGTACCCAACTGCTGCACGGCTTGCGGCAACAGCGGCGTGGCGAGCTGCAGCTTGTTCTGCACCTGCACCTGCGCGATGTCAGGATTGGTGCCGGCTGCGAACGTCAGCGTGATGGTTGCCGTACCCGAGTCGTCCGACGTGGACGACAGATACAGCAAGTGGTCGAGACCACTCATCTGCTGCTCGATCACCTGCGTGACAGTGTTTTCCACCGTCTTCGCCGATGCGCCCGGATACGTTGCGCTGATCTGCACGGCCGGCGGCGCGATGGTCGGGTATTGCGCGATCGGCAACGTAAAGACCGACGCGATACCCGCGAGCATCAGAATAATGGCGATCACCCATGCAAAAATCGGGCGATCAATAAAGAACTTTGCCATGTGGCGGGCTCCCTGTTATTACGCGCCCGATGCAGCAGAAGCGGGTTGAGCCGTCTGCGTAGCACCGCTGGCGGCCGGCGCACCCTGAGCGGCTGCGCCGGAAGCGGGTGTGGCGGGAAGTTGCGCGGCAACGGCCTTGACGTCCTGCCCCGGATGCGCCTTGTCGGTGCCCTGGACAATCACGCGGTCGCCGGCCTTCAGGCCGCTTTCCACCACCCAGTTCGAACCGTACGTGCCCGCAGTAACGAGCTGGCGCAATTCGACCTTGTTCGCGGCATTGACGACGAGCGCGGTCGGCTGGCCCTTCTGGTCATGCGTGATACCGACTTGCGGCACGACAAGCGCGTTGTCGTTGATGCCTTCCTCGATCCTCGCGCGCACGAACATACCCGGCAGCAGCACCTTGTCCGCGTTCTTGAAGATCGCGCGCACCGTCACCGAGCCGGTGGTCTGATCGACCGTCACGTCGGTGAACTGCAGCTTGCCCTTTTCCGAATAGGTGCGGCCGTCTTCGAGAATCAGCGAGACCTTGGCGGCATCCGGACCGCTCGTCTTCAGGCGCCCTTCCTGCACTTCGCGGCGCAGCTTCAGACCGTCGAGGCTGGATTGCGTCAGATCCACGTAGACCGGGTCGAGTTGCTGAACCGTTGCCAGCAGCGTGGCGGCACTCGCTTGCACATACGCGCCCGGCGTGACTTGCGACACGCCGATCTGGCCGGTCACCGGCGAGGTCACGTCGGTGTAGCCGAGGTTGATCTGCGCCGTGTCGACCGCGGCCTTACCGGCGGCCACGTCAGCCGCCGCCTGGCCTGCAGAGGCCACCGCGTTGTCGTAGTCCTGCTTGCTGACGGCATTGGCGGCCACCAGGACCTTGAAGCGGTTGGCTTGCGCGGTGGTCGACACGAGATTGGCCTGGGCCTTCGCCAGCGTTGCCTTCGCGTTGTTCAACGTCGCGATATAGGGCGCCGGATCGATCTTGTACAGACGCTGACCGGCCTTGACCTCACCGCCTTCCGTGAATTCGCGGCGCAGCACGATGCCGTCGACCCGTGCACGCACTTGCGCGACGAGGAAGGCACTGGTGCGGCCAGGCAATTCGGTGACGACGGGCACAGCCGTCGGCTGGACGGTGACGACACCCACTTCGGGCGTTTGTTGCGGCGGGGCAGATTGTTTTGGTCCGCACGCTGCCAGCAATACGGCAGCCGTCGCGGCACTGATTAAGCGGAATGGAACCCGTTCGACGCGCATGGAGCGACCTCTGTCAAAGACTGAGAATGAAAAAGTGCGCGCATCCCTACCCCGGGGACGACAGCGCACACATGCGTCTTGCGACGCGTGACCGGAAGCCCGTGGATGCAAACCGCACCTGCAGGGGCATCCTGAGCAAAATGCGCCATACCGGGGAAATGCCGCACGGCGCCGCCCGTCGGGGCACGGCGCAAGAGCGTTTTGAAAGGCAACAGTGACGGATATTAACCGGTCGTCACGGCTTGGGCTATCCGATCGTGGGATGCTATTATATATACATCCACGAATGCATGTAAAAGTGCGTTTACTTCTTTGCAGGCGGGGGACCTGCAAGATCGCTTCGTAAATTGCTTAACAGCAGACAGATTGTCATCGAGCGTACTTAAAAGCGCCCGGGGAAACCCCACAATCAGGGCAGGTCACCACAATATGGTCAGAAGAACCAAAGAAGAGGCGCAGGAGACGCGCAACAGCATTCTCGACGCGGCCGAACGGGTTTTCTTCGAGAAGGGTGTATCGCGCACGTCGCTCGCCGACATCGCGCAGGCCGCCGGCGTCACGCGCGGCGCGATCTATTGGCATTTCGCGCACAAAAGCGATCTGTTTACCGAAATGTTCGACCGCGTGCTGCTGCCGCTGGACGAACTCAAGGCCGCCTCGCAAGACCCCAATGAGCCTGACCCGCTCGGGCGCCTGATGGAAATCTGCACGGTCTGCCTGCGCGACACCGCCAACGACCCGCGTCGCCGGCGCGTGTTCGACATCCTGTTTCTGAAGTGCGAGCTGGTCGAAGAGATGGGACCAGTGATGATCCGCTATCAGACCAATATGCGCGAAGGGCTGAAGAAGATCGAAGGCGGTCTGCGCAACGCGATCTCCAAAGGCCAACTGCCCGCCGATCTAGACACGAAGACGGCAGCGGCGATGGTCCACGCGTTCGTCAGTGGCTCGCTGCGCGACATGCTGTTCCTGCCGGATGCGACCGATTTCGGCAAGCACGGGGAGCAAATGGTCGCCGGGATGTTCGATGCGCTGCTGCTGAGTCCGGCGCTGCGCACCGGGAATCGGACGGCGCCGGCCGCCCGGTTACCCGGTCAGACTAGCTAGATACTTACGCCGCGACCCGGCGCGCCCGCGCCGTCTGATTCGACGTGTAGATATTGCCGAGTTCGAGCGGCGCCCCACCCTGCACTGTGGCAATCCACTGCGCCGTACTCGCTACCGCCGCGAAGTTCGACTGCAGGACCACGCTGAAGACCCGGTGAATCTCCTCCGCGCTCGCAAAGCCCGCGCTGTTCTCATAGGGCAGCGAGCCGGTTGCGTCGTGCAGAAATTCGACGGCAAACCCCGCGTGGTATGCGTGGTTAATCGTCGACGCATCGCAGTTGTGCGTCATGTAACCGACGACCGTCAGCGTGTCGACCTGCTGCGCGGCCAGCCAGTCGGCGAGATCGGTATCGGTAAAAGCGCTCGCCCGCGACTTCTCAATATAGTGGTCGTGCGCCCGCGCGCCCACCACCGGATGCAGTTCGGCGCCGTCGCTGCCGCGCGCGAACACCGGCGAGCTGGCCGACGAGAGATGTTGCACCACCACCACTGGCACGCCGGCGGCACGGGCCGCGTCCATCGCCCGGCCGATGTTGGCGAGCGAGGTTTGCACGTCCGGGTATTCGATCGGCAGATCGCCGGTAACGTATTCGTTCTGCACATCGATGACGATCAGCGCGCGGCGGGGTGCAGTCATGGCAAGACTCCTGTCGGTTGAGCAGTTAGGGCTCGCGCTGCACGGCCCGGGATGGGCGTTCTGCAGGCAGCGGCGATGAAGCATTGTTCGTCAGCCGCCACTTCCCCGATAGCGACCCGAATGACAATCTTCGCTAGAATCGGGCCATCGTTGGATCATCGTTGAATATCACGGGGCGATTGCGAATGACGGCTACATCCACCTCCTCTACTGCCGGGCGCGACGACGCACCCCGCCACGTCGTCGCGGTCGTCGCGTTCGACGGCATCAGCCCCTTCCATCTTTCGGTACCGTGCGTGGTATTCGGCGAGGACCGCAGCAACGGCGGCTTGCCCGATTTCGACTTTCGCGTCTGCGCTACCGAACCCGGCGCGCTGACCACCACCGCCGGTTTCTCGATCGCCATCACGCACGGGCTCGAAGCGCTCGCCGACGCAGATACGATCATCGTGCCAAGCTGGCGCGATCCGGACGAGACGCCGCCCGCCGCCCTGCTCGACGCGCTGCGCGCCGCCCATGCACGCGGCGCCCAGCTGGTCGGCCTGTGCCTGGGCGCGTTCGTGCTGGCCGCCGCCGGCATTCTCGACGACCGGCCGGCGTCGACCCACTGGGCATGGGCGGACGACTTCGCGCGCCGCTTTCCGCGCGTGCGGCTCGACCCCGACGTGCTCTATGTCGACGACGGCAACGTGCTGACCTCGGCCGGCACCGCTGCCGGCCTCGACTGCTGCCTACATGTCCTACGCAAGATGTGCGGCGCGCAGGCGGCGAACTATGTCGCGCGAAGGCTGGTGGTGCCGCCGCATCGGCAGGGTGGCCAGGCACAATTCATCCAGCAACCGGTGGCGCCGAACGTACGCGGCGACCGCCTGTCCTGTCTGCTCGATTGGGTAAGCGGGAATCTGGATGCGCCGCATACGCTCGACACGCTCGCCGAACGCGCGTTGATGAGCCGCCGCACGTTTACGCGGCGCTTCCGGCTCGCCACCGGCACGACCGTCGGTGCATGGCTGCTGGCACAGCGGCTCGGCCGCGCTCAACAATTACTGGAAAGCACGGATGAGTCCGTGGAAGCGATCGCAGGGATCGCGGGATTCGGCTCGACCGCCTCGCTACGGCAACATTTCGCGGAGGCGTTCCGCACCTCGCCATCCGCGTGGAGGCGGGAGTTCCGTGGCGTGTGAGCGCGGGTGAAACCAGCAGAGCATTCAGGTGTCACAAACGCCGCGCGGTCAACGGCGTTTCGTAGTAACCCACCAGGGTTTCGTAGTCGCGCTGACACGACAGCGATGTGCCAAGCCAGGCCGTCACTGTTCGCTAATCCAGCGCGCCACATACAACAGCAACGCCACCAGGAAAATCATCACCGCCCACGCCCAGTTAGGCACCACGTGCGGATTGTGCTCGCGATGCGAAACTCCATGCGACACACCGTGGGCCGCCCCATGCGACGCGCTCGCTGCCCGTCCGGTCAGCGCATTGCCGTGATCCACGCGCGTGCGCCGGGCAATCCCGCCGAGCGTGATCGGCCGCAGAAACACGTGCTGCCGACGCGCCGCCGAACCGCGCGCACGGTTCGGCCCTTGCCCATGTTTGGCGCGAACGACCGCGCCGAACTCGTCGAAAAAATCGTCGGCCAGTTGGTGCAACGCGTTTTCGAGTTGGCGCGTGGGCAGTTCGGCGAGCGGCCCGGACGAGGTCGCCCAGATCGTGTAGTCGATCCGCGTTCCGCGCTCCCTGCCGACGCCATGCGAGCCATCGTCCGCGCGCAATCTCACTTCGATCTGTCCGCGCAACGAGCCGATGCCCTCGGCTCGCGCCTTGAAGTTGATGGTGCGGCGTTGCGCGTCCGCCGGTCCGGAATCCTGGCCGGCTACGTGGGCGCGCGCTTCGTAACGCGCGCGCAACGGCCCGAGCGGCACGGTCATGGTGAGTGCATATTCGCCGTGGCCGAGCCGCGTGAACGACTCGCAGTTGTCGAGGCTGGCACGCAACAGGGCGAGGTCCTGCAACGCGTCCCAAACGTCGGACGGCGCAAGCGGAATCCGTAACGCGTCGTTCAGTTCCATGGCAGCCTCCCCGATGAACGCGCGACAGCCGGTCAGGACGTCTGATCGATGCGGTCGACGCGCGATGCGTAAAACGCGAGATACCCTTTTATCTGTAGCGCCGGTTCAAGCGGCGTCTCATAGCTCCAGATGGCGTTTTCGATCAGACCGTCTTCGGTGCGCAGATGATAGTACGAAGCATCGCCCTTGAACGGGCAGTGCGATGTATGAGCGGAGCGTTCGAGGCGCGCCATATTGACGTCGCCGCGCGGAAAATAAAACACGTCCGGCAGGCCGGTTTCGGCGAGTGTCAGGCCGGCCTGGGTATCGGCCATCGTCACGCCGCCGTGAATCACACGCACCCGATGGTTGTTGCCGCTGATGGCGATGGTGTGCCCGCCCGTGCTCGCGCCGGGGACGGGGCTTCCGTGAGGCGTCAAGGCATCGCTCATGTCTCGGCTCCGTGATGGGATGTAACCCGGGATGCAACTCGGTATGCGGTCCTGCAACAAAAAAGCCACGGGGTGCGCCCGTGGCTTCATTATCGGCCAAACTTCAGCCGATTGCGCGGCCTTCCTGAATGCTGCCGGGGCGTGTTGTCCGGCGCCGCTCAGAGAAGCAAGCCGCTTATTGGGTATTCCAGTAGAACGCCGCCTTGGCAGTGCCCTTGGCGGGAATCGTCACCGCCTTGGTCTGATCGTTATCCTTGTATTGCGCGTGCACGGTGTAGCGGCCCGGGCGCAGCCTGACCAGCATGTACGGCCCACGCGAGGTAGCGGTCAGCACGTTGCCATCGTGCGCATCGACGATTCGCACGTGGATGTCGGCGAGAAAATCAGAGCCGGGGCCGGTGAAGCGCATCGACAGCGGCCACTCGCTTTGCGCGTGCTGCAGTGCTTTCGATTCGTCGAGACCGACGCCGCCCGACACGAACGAGACGTCGCCCTGCTGCTGGATTTGCGGCAGGCCACCACCGTTGGCGTTGCCCGCGCTGCTTTCGTCGGTGGTCGTACCGCCCGTTACGTCACTCGCCTGCGCATAAGCGCCGCCCGCCAGACCGAGCGTGAGCGCTGCGCAGACGGCGGCGGCTACGATCCTTCGCTGATTGCGTTGGGTTTTCATCGGTTCGCTCCTTCTTAAGGTCCTTGTCATCCGGAATCCCTCGGAGGGTCCAGATCAAGGCAGACGCAACCTGCGTGCCCGCCATCAGTTCGCGTCGTATGGAAACCGCTGCTGCGCCACGCCATGCGGCGCAGAGCGCCCTGCTTTACAGCTTTGATGCAGCTTTGAGTCAAGCTTTGAAACAGGTGAAAAAATGCCGGTCCGTACGCAGTAAGTGCAAGGACCGGCAAGCGTTACTTCAATGCGTTCAATTTCTGGTTAGCCGAGATCGACCGGCACGAAGATTTGCGCATTATCCCGCTGGATCAGCAACGCGATGCTGTTGCCCGCGCCAGCGATCATCTGCTTCAACTGATCGACGCTCGTGACTGGCCGGCCATTGACCGCCAGAATCACGTCGCCCGGCTGGATGCCGGCGTTTTCAGCCGCGCCGCCCGATTGCTGCACCAGCAAACCGTGCGACACCGACGCGCCGCTCTTCTCTTCCGGCGTCAGCGGCCGCACCGCCACGCCGAGACGGCCTTGCAACTGGGTCGGCTGATCGGCCTTGTCCGAGGCCACCTTGGCATCCGACAGTGAACCGATCGTCACCTTCAGGTCCTTGGTGGCCTTGTCGCGCCACACCTGCACCGTAGCCGAACTGCCCGGCGCCAGACCCGCGACCTGCGACGGCAGATCCGACGAGTCGCTGACCGGCTCGCCATTCACGGACAGAATCACGTCGCCCGGTTGCAGACCACCCTTGGCGGCCGGGCCGCCCGGATCGACCGAACTGACGAGCGCACCTTGCGGCTTCTGCATGCCGAACGAATCGGCCAGCGTCTGGTTCATGCCCTGCACCGCAACGCCGAGACGTCCGCGACTCACATGGCCGGTCTTGACGATGTCGTCCTTGACCTTGATCGCCTCATTGATTGGGATCGCGAACGAAAGGCCCTGGAATCCGCCCGTCTGCGAATAGATCATCGAGTTGATGCCGATCACTTCGCCTTGCAGATTGAACAGCGGGCCGCCCGAGTTACCCGGGTTCACCGGCACGTCGGTCTGGATAAACGGCGTGTAGTTCTCGTTCGGCAGCGAGCGCGACTTCGCGCTGATGATGCCCGAGGTCACCGTGTTGTCGAAACCGTAAGGCGAGCCGATCGCGACCACCCACTGGCCGACCTTGCTCTGACGCGGATCGCCGATCTTCACGGTCGGCAGACTGCTCGCGTCGATCTTCAGCACGGCGACGTCGGACTGCTTGTCGGCGCCGACCACTTTTGCCCTGAATTCACGCTTGTCGGTAAGCTTCACGGTGACGACGTTCGCGCCGTCCACCACGTGGGCGTTGGTCAGGATGTAGCCGTCACTGCTGACGATGAATCCCGAGCCGAGGCTCGCGCTCGGCTGATCGGGCGCATCGCCGCCGTCGCCGCCTTGCATGCCCGGCATGCCGCCGAAGAAGTGCTTGTAGAACTGGTAGAAGGGATCGCTCGGATCGATCGGCAACTGGTTGCCGCCGTTGGCGCCATTACCGCCATTACCGCCGTTACCGCGCAATGCCGTCTGCTTGACCACGTGCTTCGCGCTGATGTTGACCACCGCCGGGCCGTAGGTTTCGACCAGACCCGAGAAATCGGGGATGCCGGTTTTTGCCGCGGCTTCAGCAGGCATCATCGCGGCCTGCGCCGGCGTGATCACCTGCGGCGCGGGCACGTCGCGATGCCCCGCCACATAGCCGGCGGAGAGCGCCACGGCGACAGCCACTGCAACAGCGCTGCGGGACAAGGTTTTCGCGTTCATCGTGTACTCCTGACTGGGAGAAAGAGGCTTTGGAATGAGATGAAGCGTACGTGGCATCGCTTAAAAGAGTCTTAAGCAGCGCCAGATCGCTTCAAGCCCATTGCCGAGGCTTGTTTAAGCCTCGCTTAAGCCACGTTCAAACCACGTTCGAGTCACTTTACGAACAGAAAGTCTCACCCTCAGAAGCGCACATCGACCTGCAAACCACCCGCCTCCGATTCGTCGAGCTTCACCGCCGCATGGTGTTGCGTGGCGATGCGGCGCACGATCGCGAGGCCGAGGCCGCTGCCCGCCACATCGGTGCGCACACGGTTCGCACTGGCGCCGGCCCGGTAGAAGCGATCGAACACGCGCTCGCGTTCGGCCGGCTCGATGCCCGGCCCGCTATCGGCAATCCGCACCACCGGATGCCCCTCCTCCACATGCAGACTGACGTCGACACGGCCGCCTTGCGGCGTGTATTTGGTTGCGTTATCAACGAGGTTGTTGAACATGACCCGCAGCGCATCGGCGTCGCCGGTCACCGTGGCGGGTTCGCTCGCCTCGATGCCGAGATCGACGCCGCGATTCTGTGCAAGCGGCGCGTACGCAACCACACAGTCCTGCAGCAGCGCGCGCAAATCGATCGCGTTCGTCGCGGCGACGCCGTCCGGCTCCGAACGCGCGAGCGCCAGCAATTGCTCGGCAAGACGCGTGGCGCGCGTGACGCCCGCCTGCAGATCGGTCAGCGCTTCGCTGCGCGCGGCATCGTCTTTTGCGCGGGCCACCAGTTGCGACTGGATCTGGACGGCGGCAAGCGGTGTGCGCAATTCGTGCGCGGCATCGGCAACGAATGCTTTCTGAATATCGAGCGCAGTGGCGAGCCGTTCGAGCAGGCCGTTCAACGCGCGCACGAGCGGCTGCACTTCGAGCGGCAGACGCTGATCGGGCAAGGGATCGAGCGCCTCGGGGTGACGCGCGTCGAGCGCGCTGGTCACGCGCCGCAACGGCCGCAGCCCGCGTCCGACGACGACCCACACCGCCACGCCCAATAGCGGCAGCAGCACGATCAACGGCCACAAAGTCCGCAACGCCACATTCGCCGCCAGCCGGTTACGCACCGAAACCGGTTGCGCCAGTTGCACGACGTTATCGCCGACGATCGCACCGTACACACGCCAATCGCCGCGTTCCGTGTGCTCGGTCGAAAAACCGAGTTCGGCGCGCGGCGCGAGCGGCGCACGCGGGCGCGAGTAGTACATCAACACGCCGTTGCGATTCCAGATTTGCAGCACGATGCCTTCGTCGCCGGTGTCGCGCGAACCGAGCACCTGGGAGAACGGTTCCGACGGCAGCGCCGCGGCGATCTGCTCCAACTGGTAATCGAACAGTTCGTTGGCTTCAGCAAGCGCTTGCCGGTAAATCAGCCAACCCGCAATGCCGACGCCAAGCAACACGAGCGCCAGCAGCCAGAACAACAATTGACGGCGAATCGAACGCATCGGCTCAGGCGTCCTTGGCGATCATGTAGCCAAGACCGCGCACGTTGCGGATCAGGTCCGCGCCTAGCTTCTTGCGCAGGGCGTGGATGTAGACCTCGACCGTGTTGCTGCCTATTTCCTCGCCCCAGCCGTACATTTTTTCTTCGAGCTGGCTCTTTGAAAGCACCGCGCCAGGCCGCGCGATCAACGCTTCGAGCAGAGCGAATTCACGTGCCGACAACGCGACCGGCGCGCCGTCGAGCGTGACCTGATGCGAGGCCGGATCGAGTGTCAGATTGCCGTGGCGAATCGTCGAATCGCTGCGGCCCGATTGGCGGCGGATCAGCGCGCGCATGCGGGCGCCGAGTTCGTCGAGATCGAAAGGTTTGACGAGGTAGTCGTCCGCGCCGGCGTCGAGACCTTTGACGCGATCGGCAACCGCGTCGCGCGCGGTGACGATCAGCACCGGAATGGCCTGGCCTTTGGCGCGCAACGTGCGCAGCACGTCGAGCCCGTCGCGTTTGGGCAGGCCGAGATCGAGCAGCACCAGATCGTAAGGTTGGCTGGCCGCCGCGCTGAGCGCCGCTTCGCCGTCTTCCACCCAGTCGACCGCGAAGCCTTCACCGCGTAGCGCCTTGCGTACACCTTCGGCGATCATCCGGTCGTCTTCGACAAGCAATATGCGCATGGTTGGTACGGTCCCGAAACATTTGATGATGCCGCATTCTAGCGCCCAGCCCTCACGTGCGCGCCACGCGATGCTTTTTCACCGCAGCGTGGCGGCATGTCTCTACAATGGGCGCTTTGCGTCGCGCCGCGGTTTTTCGCGCGTTACGCGACGCTTCGACACTCTCTGGATTGCCGCGCGCCACCGCGCCCCGAAATCTTGCTTCTTCGCCTGTCCATGACGCACGCTTTTTTGCCCGCTTTTTTGCACTCACTCGCACGCCGTGTAGCGCTGCGTCCGCTGTCTTCTCCTGTTGCTGACTGTATGCCTCGCCGGTTCGCACCGCGCTCGGCGGCCTTGCTGCTTACCTGCGCCGCGCTCGGCTGCGGCGGCGCGGCGTTGCCGCTTACCGCGCAGGCGCGCGTCAAGGCCACGCATCCAAGCGTTAACGTTACGACGGTGTTGCCGCAGCCGGTGATGCTCGGCCTGCAGCGCGCGCACGTGCCCTTGTCGTCGATCAGCGTGGTGGTCGAGAAAGTGGGCGACCGCACGCCGATCCTCGCCTTGAACGCCGGCAAGCCGATGATGCCCGCCTCGACGATGAAACTCGTCACCACCTACTCCGGCCTGTCGATCCTCGGCCCGGAGTATCGCTGGCGAACGAGCGCCTACGCGGACGGCACGCTCGATGCCAACGGCGTGCTGCACGGCAATCTGTACATTCAGGGCACGGGCGATCCGAAACTCGTTCCCGAAGAACTGATCGACCTCGTGCAAAAGATCCACAAGGCGGGTATCACCGGCATCGACGGCGCGCTGGTGCTCGACAAGCGCTATTTCGACGCCTCCACGCGCGACCTGCCGCCGTTCGACGACGACACCACTGCGCCGTACAACGTCGGCCCCGATCCGCTGCTGTACGCCTTCAAATCGCTGTCGTTCACGCTGACGCCTTCGCCCGACGGCAGCGTCACCATCGACGTGCTGCCCGCGCTCTCGCAGCTACAGATCGACAATCAGATGCACGCCGTCAACGGCCCGTGCCGCGGCGACGCCGCCGCCGTCTCGCCCACCGTCACGCCGCAGCCGAACGGCACCGTGGTGGCGTCGTTCGACGGCGATTACTCGGTGCGCTGCGGTCCGCGCACGATCAACGTCGCGGTGCTCGATCACTCCGCGTTCTTCGCGGGCGGGTTCCTGGCCCTGTGGCAGCAAACTGGCGGCACGTTCAGCGGCGCGACCCGCGAAGGCCCGGTGCCGGTCGGCGCGCGCCTCGTCGCCACTCACCAGGGGCCGATGCTGTCCGACATCGTGCGCGACATCAACAAGTTCAGTAACAACACCATGGCGCGCAACCTGTTCCTGACAATCGGCGCAACGGAAGAAAAAGCGCCCGCCACGCCCGCGAAATCGGCGCGCGCCATCGAGGACTTTCTGCGCCGCGACAGCGTCGACATGCAATACCTGACGCTCGACAACGGCTCGGGCCTGTCGCGCGACGAGCACGTTACCGCGCTCTCGCTCGCCGATCTGCTGCAGCGGGCCAATGCGAGCCCGGTCGCTCAGGTGTTCGTGGAGTCGCTGCCGATTGCGGGCGTCGACGGCACGATGCGCAACCGCTTGACCAACCAGGGCGCGGGCGGCAACGCGCACATCAAGACCGGCACCCTGCGAGACGTGCGGGCGATCGCCGGTTACGTAGCCTCAGCGGACGGCAACAGCTACGTGGTGGTGAGCCTGATCAACGACCCGCATTCTGAGGCCGCGCGCGCCGCGCACGACGCCTTGCTCGAATGGGTGTATCAGGGACCCTCCCAGGGATTCACGAAGGTCTCCGACCCCGTCGCCGAACCGCGCGGCAGCAAGCCCAGGAAAAACCCGCACAAGCGCGGCACCCATTGAGGATTCCTTCTATAGAACCCACGCGCCGCAATGCGCCCAAGCGTGTACGCTGTCGGGCAGTGTTTGAGGCGCGCGTAAAACGTTATGCGTAGCGCACGAGCCACGCAGCCGTTACGAAAGCGTGGCCCAATCAAACGATAACGACAACGTCCGCTGCGGCAAGCGCAGCGGCAAGGGACCACGGAGGAAGACACGATGCAATTCGATGCCGAATTGCTGCTGCTCGCCATGGCGCCAGTCTTTCTCGCATGCATTGGCTGGGAGGCGTGGCACCTGCGGCGTACGCGCCCCGGCGCGCAGCTCTATAGCTGGCGCGACACGTTCTGCAACGCCGCGCTCGCGCTGATGCAGCAAGCCGCCGACAAGCTCGCGTGGCTCGTGATCATCCCCGTCTATGCATTTTTCTACGATCACTATCGCGTCTATACGTGGCAGGCGAGCTGGGTGTCGTTCGTCGTGCTGTTCGTCGCTCAGGATCTGCTCTATTACTGGTTTCACCGGTGCAGCCACCGCGTGCGCTGGCTGTGGGCCGCGCATGTCGTGCATCACTCGTCGGAGCGGATGAATTTCTCGACCGCATTCCGCCAGAGCCTGATGTATCCGATTGCCGGCATGTGGCTGTTCTGGATTCCGCTCGCCGTGTTCGGCTTTCCGCCGAAGCAGATCGTCGCGATCGTGCTGATCAATCTCGGCTTCCAGTTTTTTGTGCACACGCAGGCGATCGGCAAACTCGGCTGGCTCGAATACGTGCTCAACACGCCGTCGATTCACCGCGTGCATCACGCACGCAACGACCGCTATATCGACCGCAACTATGCCGGCGTGCTGGTGATCTGGGATCGCCTGTTCGGCAGCTACGTCGAGGAATACCCGCACGATGCGCCGGTGTACGGCATCGTCGAACCGCTTCACACCTATAACCCGTTGAGGGCGACGTTTCATGAATGGGCGTCGATGGCCGCCGATTTCGTGAGCGTGCAAGGCTGGCGCAACAAGTTGCGCGCGCTGTTCGCACCGCCCGCATGGGCCGCGGAATATCATGCGCGCCGCGCCGCCGGTGCAGGTGCCGCCGCCACGGCTTCCAGCGGCGCTACGAGCATTGAAGATAACCATACGGCCGCGTTTCAAACACCGCGCAGGCCGTAGAAGATTCTGTAAGCTGTCGTCATGCCGCCGACGCGGTGGGCGCTGCCTGCAATACATGGCATAAGGGCCACACATACGAGGAGATGTAGTCAACATGAAACAAACAGCATCGAAGAAACGCAATTTCGTCCGCGTCACGCAGATCGCCATTGCCAGTGCGGCGTTTGCACTGCTCGCGGCTTGCGGCGGCGGCAGCGATAACAACAACAGCTCAGGCAGCAGCACGCCGGCAGGCGGCGTGAAACTGCAGGTCGTTTCGTTTGGCGACAGCTTGTCGGATGTCGGCACGTACGCGCCGGTGATTCAGTCGAGTTTCGGCGGCGGCCGCTTCACGACGAACCCAGGTGAAGTCTGGACCCAGAAGGTCGCGGAGTACTACGGCGGCACGTTGACCGCCGCGTATGTGGGCGGCTTCGGTCAACCGCTGGTTGCGACGGGCGGGTTCGGCTACGCGCAAGGCGGCTCGGACGTCGTCAACGCCCAAGGCGAAGGTTGGGCACCGAACAACGCGGCGGCAACGACCGTGCCGGTGGTGACCCAGGTGGCGAACTACCTGGGCGCGCATACGAGCTTCAACTCGAACCAGCTCGTGCTGGTGAACGGCGGCGCGAACGACATCTTCCAGTTCTCGACCACCGCCAATCTGACGGCGCTCGCCACCGCGCTGCAGACGCAATACCCGCTGCTCGTGCAGGCCGGCAAACTGCCGAACTCGCAGGCGGGCCAGGTACAGTTCATCGCCGGCTACCTGCAGCAGCTGGCCACCCCCCAGATCGCGACGGCCGCCACGCAGCTCGCCGCGCAAATCCAGACCATCGTCAACTCAGGTGCGACCCACGTGGTGGTGTCGACGGTGCCGGACATCGGCAATACGCCGCAAGGCGTTCAGGCCAACGCAGCCGCGCCTGGCACGGCTGCACTCCTGTCGGGGATTACCGCGGCGTATAACGGCATCCTGGTCCAGAGCCTGACGGCCCTCGGCCTGCTGGGCACGGGCAAGGTCATCGTAGCCGATGCGTTCACGTGGATTGATCAGCAGTTGCCGAACTACCAGGCGCTGGGCTTCACGGTTTCCAACACCGGTACGGCGTGTAACCTGACGTCGATGGTGACCAACGCAACCGCGTACGCCACCGCCAATCCGAGCGCAACGAACGGGCTGACCCCGGCCCAGTACGGCGCCCAGTTCGGCTCGTCGTTGTTCTGCTCACCGCAGACTTACACGGTGGCCGGCGCTGACCAGACCTATATGTTCGCGGATCTGGTCCATCCGAGCACGCACTTGCACGCCTTGTTCGCGCAGTACGTTCAGCAGCAGATCGCGGCCACCGGCTTGGGGAAATAAGTTGAGGATTGCCGCGTAGCGGCAGCAGGATGCGAGTTCTGTGAACGCCCGGCTTGCTGGTCAAGCCGGGCGTTTTTTTATCGTCTGCGCGGCGCGTCGGATCAGGTGCCTGCGGCGTTAGCGCGATGTGATTTGCTTGCCTACGCGGCGCTCGATATCTATTCGCCTGCTGCGTGCAACCTTAGCCCACGCAGGCAAGAAGATCAAACCTCAACCTTGCGCTTCAAAAGCCGCAGCGGCCCTGCCCAGCCGATCGTTCACAGCGATCCACTCGATCGTGTCCGGCAACTTTTCGATGAGAATCCGGCTCACATCCGCGCGATCGAGTGCCCTTAGCAGACCATACAACTCGCGCGCATAAACGTGCGGATCTTCAGGCGCGGCAATGAAATGCACGCCCTCGGCATGAGCCCACTCCCCTGCGCGGGAAGCACGCGCCACCAAGGCCACGCGTTCATCGCCCTGGCGCGCCGCGAGCAAAATCTGCAACGCATCAAAAGGTAGCAACATCAACGGCGTGCGCGGTGCATAGTGCGCCTTCAACGTCCCCGAAGCGCGCGGTGCCGTTGCATCCGAACCGTCGGGCAGGCGTGGCGCCTCGCCGAGCACGTCGGCGATATCCTGCGGCGTTACGCGCCCTGGCCTTAGCAGCGCCGGAAATCCGCGCGACAAATCCAGAATCGTCGATTCGATCCCAACGTCAGATGCGCCGCCGTCCAGCACGTGAATCGCGCTGCCAAACTCGTCGCGAACATGTTGCGCTGTCGTTGGGCTCACATGACCAAAACGATTCGCCGACGGCGCAGCCACGCCGCCATGTCCGCCGCGCAATGCACTGAACGCTTCGAGCAAAGCCTGAGCAACGGGATGTGACGGGCAGCGCAAACCGACTGAATCCTGGCCACCGCTCACGGCTGCGTTGATCCGCTCGGCACGCTTCAGGATCAACGTGAGCGGCCCCGGCCAGAACGCATCGATCAAACGCTGCGCTTCCGCCGGCAAATGCTCGACCCAGTAGTTCGGATCGCCCTGCGGCGCCAGATGCACGATCACCGGATGATTCGCCGGCCTGCCCTTCGCCGCATAAATACGCGCGACCGCGTCCGGACTTTCGGCGTCGCCGCCGAGTCCGTAGACCGTCTCCGTGGGGAACGCGACGAGGCCGCCCGCGTCGAGCAGCGCGGCAGCGTGTTCGATCTGCTCGGCGCTCACAGGCAAGGCGCTTGCGGCGCCCCCTTCGGCAGGTTTGCTTTGATCCGGCATGGTGCTCGCGTCAGCTCGTCATGATATGCAGGAGCCGCGCGCAATCGCGCGCCGACGTGCGGGCTTCTTCGAGTGTCGCGGCCGTGAAGTTCACGTGACCCATCTTGCGGCCGCAACGTGCTTCTTCCTTGCCGTACAGGTGCAAACGCGCCGCCGGCATGGCAGCGACTTCGTGCCACGGCGGCGTGACCGCCGCGCCCTTCGGGCCGCTTGGGAACCAGACGTCGCCGAGGATGTTCAGCATCACCGCCGGCGAATGCTGACGCGTATCGCCGAGCGGCATGCCGGTCATGGCGCGGACCTGCTGTTCGAACTGACTGGTCGCGCAGGCGTCGACGGTGTAATGGCCGGAGTTATGCGGACGCGGCGCCATTTCGTTGGCGACCAGCGACCCGTCTTCGAGAATGAAGAACTCGACGCACAACACGCCGACATAGCCGAGCTTGTCCGCGATTTGCAGCGCGGCCTGCTGTGCTTGCTGGACCAGCGTCGGACTTGCATCCGGCGCGGGCACGATGGTGTGCGACAGCACGCCGTCGCGATGCGTATTCTGCGCCAGCGGATACACCACCGACGCGCCACTCGCCGCGCGCGCGATCAGCGCGGACACTTCGAACTTCAGCGGCAAGCGCTTTTCCAGCACGCACGGGACGCCCGCGAGCGACGCATGCGCCTCGCGGACTTCCTCGGCGTTGCGCACGCGGATTTGACCTTTGCCGTCGTAGCCCATGCGTGCAGTCTTCAGAATGCCAGGCAGCACGGCTTCGAGCTTCGCGTCGTCGAGCGCGGCCAGCGCGTCCGACGATTCGATCACCACGTGCGGCGCCACGGTCACGCCTGACGACGCGATAAAACGCTTCTCGGCAATCCGGTCCTGAGCCACAGCGACGCAGCGGCCGGCCGGGCTCACGAAGGTGGTTTTCGCCATGAAATCGAGGCTCGCCGCCGGCACGTTCTCGAATTCGGTCGACACCGCCGCGCACAACCGCGCGAGTTCGGTAAGCGACGCTTCGTCGTCGTAAGCCGCGCGGATGTGGCGGTCGGCAACCGCGCCCGCAGGACTGGTTTCGTCCGGGTCGAGCACGGCAACGCGATAGCCCATTGCCTGAGCGGCAAAACAGAACATGCGGCCGAGCTGGCCGCCACCGACCATGCCAAGCCATGCGCCGGGCAGAATCGGTGAAACCGGTGTGTTGTCTGGGTTCATCTTAGTGGTCGGTCGCGGCCGAGCGCTGCATTCATTCAATAGCAGCACGCGGCCGGGGGTCTGACAGGGAGACGTCTAAAAGCAATCAGCCTTGGCGTTTACAGCGCCGGCAGCACCATTGCATGGGCCGCTTCGTTCTGGCGCACACGGAACGCAGCCAGCTTTTCCGCATACTCGGCGCTCGTGCCGCTCAGAATCGACACCGCGAACAACGCCGCATTCGCCGCGCCCGCTTCGCCGATTGCAAACGTGGCGACCGGCACGCCTTTGGGCATCTGCACGATCGAATGCAACGAATCGACGCCCTTCAGATACTTGCTCGCCACCGGCACGCCAAGCACCGGCACGGTGGTCTTGGCGGCCAGCATGCCCGGCAGATGCGCCGCGCCGCCTGCACCCGCGATGATCGCGCGTATGCCGCGCTCGCGCGCGCTCTCGGCATACGCAAACATCTCGTCGGGCATCCGGTGCGCGGACACGACTTTGGCCTCATACGGCACGCCGAATTCTTGCAGAATCGCGACGGCGTTCTTCATCACTTCCCAGTCGGAACTGGAACCCATCAGCACACCGACGACCGGCGCGCCATGCGTATGGGCGGTTTGAGCTTCACTCATGTTACGGCTTCCTTGTTTCTTGAGAGCGCCCCCTACCTGTCGCTTCGCGCCAGGCCCCCCGAGGGGGTGAGAAACTTGGGGCGGCCCGGCGTTTTCTCACGCGGTGCAGATGTAACCAGGTAAGCGTACTTAAGCGAGCTTGTGTCCGGTCAGGCGTTCGAGCGCTTCCTGGTACTTCTCGCCCGTCTTCGTGACCACGTCGTCCGGCAGCTTCGGTGCGGGCGGCTCTTTCTTCCACGGTTGGGTTTCGAGCCAGTCGCGCACGAACTGCTTGTCGAACGACGGCGGGTTGGTGCCAACCTGGTACTGGTCAGCCGGCCAGAAACGCGACGAATCGGCGGTCAGCGCCTCATCCATCAGATACAGCTGGCCATGGTTGTCCAGACCGAATTCGAACTTCGTATCCGCGATGATGATGCCGCGCGTTGCAGCATAGTCAGCGGCTTCCTTGTACAGCTTGATCGAGATGTCGCGGATCGTGGCCGACAGTTCGGTGCCGATGCGGCGTTCCATCTCGTTGTAGGTGATGTTCTCGTCGTGATGGCCCATTTCGGCCTTGGCTGCCGGCGTGAAAATCGGCTCAGGCAGTTTTTGTGCGTTTTGCAGGCCCGGCGGCAGTTCTACGCCGCACACCGAACCGGTTGCCTGATAGTCTTTCCAGCCGCTGCCGGCCAGATAGCCACGCACCACCGCTTCGACGAGGATCGGCTCGAGGCGTTTCACTACCACTGCACGGCCCTTGACCTGCTCGACTTCGTCAGCCGCCACCACGGACTCGGGCGCCACGCCCGTGAGGTGATTCGGCACCACGTGCTTCAGTTTCTCGAACCAGAAGTTCGCCATTTCGTTGAGCACGCGGCCCTTATTCGGAATCGGCTCGCCCATGATGACGTCGAACGCCGACAGACGGTCGGTCGTGACAATCAGCAACTGGTCGTTGCCCACCGCATAGTTGTCGCGGACTTTACCGCGGCCGAGCAGCGGCAGCGAGTGGAGCGTGGATTCGTAAAGGGTAGACATCGTCGTGGTTCGCTAAAAGTGGGGCAAAAAGTGTGACCGGAACAAAAGGGAAACGCCGTTCCCCGGATGATGCGGGAACGGCGATCGAACGACAACCTGGCCTTTCGGCCAGGTGTAGAGCTTGGTTATAGCTTAGCGGACGACTTGCGCGAGCTCGCCCGATTTGTACTTCTCCGCGATTTTATCAAGCGAAACCGGCTTGATCTTGCCGGCCTGGCCTTCGCAGCCGAATTGCGTGAAGCGCTCGAGACAGATCTTCATCGCGGCTTCGCGCGCCGGCTTCAGGTAGTCGCGCGGATCGAACTTGCCCGGATTGGTCGCCATGTAGCGGCGGATCGCACCGGTGATCGCCAGACGCAGGTCGGTGTCGATATTGACCTTGCGCACGCCGTTCCTGATACCTTCCTGAATCTCTGAAACCGGCACGCCGTAGGTTTCCTTCATGTCGCCGCCGAATTCGCGGATTTCCGCGAGCAGTTCCTGCGGCACCGACGACGAACCGTGCATCACCAGGTGCGTATTCGGAATGCGCTGGTGAATTTCCTTGATGCGCTGGATCGACAGGATGTCGCCCGTGGGCTTCTTGCTGAACTTGTACGCGCCGTGCGACGTACCGATTGCGATCGCCAGCGCGTCGCATTGCGTCAGCTTGACGAAGTCGGCAGCCTGCTCCGGGTCGGTCAGCAGTTGCTCGCGGGTCATCGTGCCTTCCGCGCCGTGGCCGTCTTCCTTGTCGCCCTTCATGGTTTCCAGCGAACCGAGCACGCCCAGCTCCGCTTCCACCGTGATGCCGATCGAGTGCGCCGCTTCAACCACCTTGCGCGAGACTTCGACATTGTATTCGTACGAAGCGACCGTCTTGCCGTCGGCTTCGAGCGAACCGTCCATCATCACGCTAGTGAAACCGCTGCGGATCGCCGCCATACAGACCGCCGGCGACTGGCCGTGATCCTGGTGCATCACAACCGGAATATGCGGGTACGACTCGACCGCGGCTTCGATCAGGTGGCGCAGGAACGGCTCGCCCGCGTACTTACGCGCGCCGGCCGACGCCTGCATGATGACCGGGGCGTTGACCTTGTCGGCCGCGGCCATGATCGCCTGCACCTGCTCCAGGTTGTTCACGTTGAATGCCGGAATGCCATAACCGTTTTCGGCGGCATGGTCCAGCAGTTGACGCATTGATACGAGAGGCATGCTTAACTCCTTAGATTGAAACGAATTCTGTGCCGTCGGCATCTTTTGGGGCGATTTTATCGCGAAGCAAGCTGCATACCCGTTCACCCATTCCCTAAAGCGCGTCACCTGCGGACCTTTACCGCACGCGCGATTGGAGTCTGTGCGCCGCCTCTCGCGGGGCATGACAGCCTGCTTCGCTCAATCAAGCCTGCGTGCCGATCGAGCAGTCTTCGGTCTACACCAAATCAATACGGCTCACCGACGCGTACGATCTTCAGCGTATTCGTACCGCCTGCCTGGCCCATCGGCTCGCCGACGGTCAGCACCACCATGTCGCCGCGGGATGCGTAGCCCTTCCCGACCACGGTTTCCAGCGCCTGCTGCAACGCGGTGTCGCGGTCGGTGCTGGTGTCCAGATGCAGCGACGTGACGTTGCGGTAGATCGCCATTGCCCGTTCGCTGCCGACGCGCGGCGTAAGAGCGAAAATCGGCACGTGCGTCCAGTGACGCGACATCCAGAGCGCGGTCGAACCCGATTCGGTCAACGCAACGATCGCCTTCGCGCCCAGGTGGAACGCCGTGAACAGCGCGCCCATGGCGATGGACTGGTCGATTCGCGTAAACGTGCGGTCGAGGAAATCCTTGTCCAGCTCCGACTGCTCCGACTTCTCGGCTTCGAGGCAGATCGCCGCCATCGTCTCGATGGTCTGCACCGGGTACTTGCCCGCTGCGGATTCGGCCGACAGCATCACCGCGTCCGTACCGTCCAGCACCGCGTTGGCGACGTCCGACACTTCGGCGCGGGTCGGCACCGGCGCATAGATCATCGATTCCATCATCTGGGTCGCGGTGATCACGAACTTGTTCGATTCGCGGGCCATACGAATCATGCGCTTTTGCAGCGCAGGAACTGCGGCATTGCCCACTTCCACGGCCAAATCGCCCCGCGCGACCATGATGCCGTCCGATGCGTCGAGGATGCCTTGCAGGGCCGGAATCGCTTCCGCCCGCTCGATCTTCGCGATCATCTTCGGCTTGATGCCGTACGGCGCACCCGCGATGTTCGCGAGCTGGCGGGCCATTTCCATGTCAGTGGCGTTCTTGGGGAACGATACCGCGACGAAATCCACACCGAGCGACATCGCCGTGCGGATGTCTTCCATATCTTTGGCCGTCAGGGCCGGCGCCGTCAGGCCGCCGCCCTGACGATTGATGCCCTTGTTGTTCGACAGATCGCCGCCGATCTTCACGGTGGTGTGGATCTCGCTGCCGAGCACGCGCACAACGTCCAGCACGATCAGGCCGTCGTTGAGCAACAGCACGTCGCCCGGTTTCAGGTCGCGCGGCAGGTCCTTGTAGTCGAGCCCGACGCGATCGTCGTTGCCGAGTTCGCACTCGGCGTCGAGGATGAAGGCGTTGCCGGGAACGAGCGTGGTCTTGCCGTTTTCGAATTTGCCGACCCGAATCTTCGGACCTTGCAGGTCAGCCATGATGGCAACTTCACGGCCGGCCTGACGGGCCGCCTCGCGCACGAATTCGGCGCGCTGGCGGTGGTCGTCGGCGGTGCCGTGCGAGAAATTGAGCCGCACCACGTCGGCTCCTGCCTGAATCATTTGCAGCAGGATTTCCGGCGTACTGGAAGCCGGTCCGATGGTAGCGACAATCTTGGTGGCGCGATGCATGAGTCTCCTCGTCTGGGTGGGATCGCTGGAATGAGCGCTGCGAGTCGGATGCGGAGGCTGCGCACCGAAGGGTGCTGCTGGGGGCTGCGCGCCGGTTGAAACCAGCGTCGCTTTATGGGGTGAAGCGGTGTTCGACACCGGCACGGGGAGTGCCGTTGGGGGTGCGAGCGCAACCTCGCCGTGCGGGAGTTCTGCCGGCGAGTGGGCGGCTTGTCCGGTGGACAATTCCGCTGCCTCGCTGCCAGTGGTCAACTCCGCGAGCGCGAGGGACGACTCGGATTCCTGCTGCTGCGGGGCCGCGGCTTCAGCCACGGCCGTTGTGGCGGCGGAGCGCGCTTCGCGCTCCCCTGCCGTTGCTGCTGCGGTGT
This sequence comes from Paraburkholderia sediminicola, assembly GCF_046026675.1. Taxonomy (GTDB): domain Bacteria; phylum Pseudomonadota; class Gammaproteobacteria; order Burkholderiales; family Burkholderiaceae; genus Paraburkholderia; species Paraburkholderia sediminicola_F. The sequence goes on from NZ_JAQQEY010000001.1 coordinate 3,773,433, forward strand.
TGCGCGGCTTGCCGGTAGGCTGGCTGCCGCGCGCTTTTGCAGACTTCGCTGAGGGGGAGCGCGTCACCACGTTAAGCCCGCGATTCCAGAACTGCGACAGCGGGTAGTGTCTTGCCCTCAAGGAATTCGAGGAAGGCGCCGCCGCCCGTCGAGATGTAGCTGACCTTGTCGTGGATGCCGTACTTGGCAATCGCCGCGAGCGTATCGCCGCCGCCTGCAATCGAGAACGCCGGCGATTTGGCGATCGCGTCAGCCAGCGTCTTCGTACCGTTGCCGAACTGGTCGAATTCGAACACGCCGACCGGACCGTTCCACACGATCGTGCCGGCTTTTTCCAGTTGTGCGGCGAGCACCTTGGCGGTTTCCGGTCCGATGTCGAGGATCATGTCGTCGTCTTCTACATCGGCGACAGCTTTCACTTCAGCCTTGGCGGTCGGCGAAAACTCTTTCGCCGTCACCACGTCGGTCGGGATCGGCACCGAGGCGCCGCGGGCTTTCGCTGCGTCGATGATGACCTTGGCTTCGGCGACCAGATCGGCTTCGGCGAGCGACTTGCCGATCTTCAGGCCGGCCGCCAGCATGAACGTATTGGCGATGCCGCCGCCGACGATCAGCTGATCGACCTTGTCGGCCAGCGACTTCAGAATGGTCAGCTTGGTGGACACCTTCGAGCCGGCGACGATCGCCACCAACGGACGCTTCGGCGCGCCCAGCGCCTTACCGAGCGCTTCGAGCTCTGCGGCCAGCAGCGGGCCGGCGCAAGCGATCGGCGCGTATTTGGCGATGCCGTGCGTAGTGGCTTCCGCGCGGTGCGCGGTGCCGAATGCGTCGTTCACGTAGATGTCGCAGAGCTTCGCCATTTTCTGCGCGAGCTCGTCGGAATCCTTCTTTTCACCCTTGTTGACGCGGCAGTTTTCCAGCAGCACGACCTGGCCCGGCGCGACGTTCACGCCGTTTTCGACCCAGTTGGCGACCAGCGGCACGTCACGGCCAAGCAGTTCGGCCAGGCGTTTCGCGACCGGCGCGAGCGAATCTTCCGGCTTGAACTCGCCTTCGGTCGGGCGTCCCAGGTGCGACGTGACCATCACGGCGGCGCCTGCGTCCAGTGCGGCCTTGATGGCCGGCACGGAGGCACGGATGCGGGTGTCTTCGGTGATGGTGCCTTGATCGTCCTGCGGCACGTTCAGATCGGCGCGGATGAACACGCGTTTGCCGGACAGCTTGCCTTCGGCGATCAGATCGGAGAGACGCAATACCTTGTTCATGGGCGTGTATGTGCGAGTTGATGGAAGGCGGTGGCGGACGACACGCTGGGCCTCAAGCGCGGCAAACTCCAGCGCTTCAGCACGGCAGCGGCTCCACTGAGTCGGGCGCCGGCGGCAAAGCCGCGGCTGTCGCGCCATGCAGCGGCGCGCTTATCCCGGAAACAGCCATTTTAACTGATCCACACAGCCTTCTGACCCGCAACCAGGCGAATGTCCCGTATTTGAAGAATGCACCCCGCATGTCGCGGCGCAGCATTTTCGAGTAAATCAATTACATGAAGAGGCGCAAGAGCGTGAACACGGCCATTCCCACCACAATCGTGCCAAGCATGGTGCGCCGCCACATAAACCACGCCAGACCGGATAGCGTCGCGTAAAACTCGTGGTTCGAGGGCGCGAACGAGAGCCCCTCCGGCGTCGCCAGCACATCGGGCAGCACGACGGCGGCAAGCGCCGCGGCCGGCGCATAGCGCAGCATCCGCTGCACGCGCGCCGGCAAAACCGTGCGCTCGCCGCCGATTAGGAACATCGCGCGTGTCACCGCGGTGACGAAGGTCATGCCGATAATGGCCAGCCAGATCTGTGTGGATGTCATTGGGAATCTCCGGCGCTGTTGCGGATGCGGCGCAAGTCGGCGCGCTCGACCATCAGGTCGGCAGCGCTGCCCGCGACAATTGCCGCAATCACCGCGAGCGGCAGCGCGAGCCGGTACGGCAGATCGAAAGCGAGCAGCGACACCAGGCCTGCGATGCTGACCGCGACCAGCGTGGAGCGCGTGGCGATCGCCGACACCATGATGGGCAGCAGCGCCAGCGTACCTGCCAGCGCGAGGCCCCAGTTGTCCGGAATCAGGCTCGCCAGCAGAATGCCGACGATCGACGAGACCTGCCACGACAACCAGCTGCACACCGCCATGCCCCAGAAGTACGCCTCTTTGCCCGGCACGTAACCGGTCTGGAAGCTCTTCTTCTGGAACAACAGATAGATCACGTCGCCGTTGAAGTAGCCGAGGACAATGCGCCGCCACATCGGCAGATAGGAAAAATGCGGCGCGAGACCAGCGCTGAAGATAACGAAACGCGTATTGACCATCGCGGCGGTGAGCAGCACGGTCCAGATCGGCAGCTTGGCGGCCAGCAACGGCAGCACCGCCAGTTGCGACGATCCGGCGTAGCAGAGCAGCGACATGGTGAGCGCCTGCGGCAGCGTGAGCACGGACTTGCTCATGGCGATGCCGGTGACGAGGCCCCAGGAGAAGATCGCCATCAGCGTGGGCGAATAGTCACGCGCGCCCTCACGAAAGGAACGGCGATCGGTATCTGACAAGCGAGCGAGCATGAGGCGAAACGCGGGCGCCAAGCGGCGGCGCAACGAAGGGAGGTCGGCGCCAGGTCGTCAAGCACCCGCTGGCGCATCCGGATGAATTATGCGTGCGCCGAATTATAGCGCCCGGCATGCGGCCAAATGCCCGTTCCTTGTGCAAAAGACGCTAAAATAACGCTCTTTCACCGCACCGCTGGAGAATCGCATGTCAATGGCCGATCGCGACGGCAAGATCTGGATGGATGGCAAGCTCATCGACTGGCGCGACGCCAAGATCCACGTGCTGACCCACACGTTGCATTACGGCATGGGCGTTTTCGAAGGCGTACGCGCCTACAAGACGGCTGACGGCGGCACGGCGATTTTCCGCCTCCAGGAACATACCAAGCGTCTCTTGAATTCGGCCAAGATCTTCCAGATGGACGTGCCGTTCGACCACGAAACGCTGGCCGCGGCACAGTGCGAAGTGGTCCGCGAAAACAAGCTGGAATCCTGCTACCTGCGCCCGATCATCTGGGTCGGCTCGGAAAAGCTCGGCGTGTCGGCCAAGGGCAACACGATCCACGTGGCGATCGCCGCCTGGCCGTGGGGCGCTTACCTCGGCGAAGACGGTATCGCCAAGGGCATCCGCGTAAAGACCTCGTCGTTCACGCGCCATCACGTGAACGTTTCGATGGTCCGCGCCAAGGCGTCGGGCTGGTACGTGAACTCGATCCTCGCCAACCAGGAAGCGATCGCCGACGGTTACGACGAAGCGCTGCTGCTGGACGTGGACGGCTACGTGTCGGAAGGCTCGGGCGAAAACTTCTTCCTCGTGAACAACGGCAAGTTGTACACGCCGGACCTGGCGTCGTGCCTCGACGGCATCACGCGCGACACGGTCATCACGCTGGCGCGCGACGCGGGCATCCAGGTGATCGAAAAGCGCATCACGCGCGACGAGGTCTATACCTGCGACGAAGCGTTCTTCACCGGCACGGCCGCGGAAGTCACGCCGATCCGCGAACTCGACAACCGTACAATCGGCTCCGGCGCACGCGGTCCGATCACCGAGAAGCTGCAATCCGGTTTCTTCGATATCGTGAACGGCAAGAGCGACAAGTACGCGCACTGGCTCACCAAGATCTAACGCGCGCTGCGCCGGCCCAAGGCCCTCGGCCTTTTGCCGGCGCGACGCACGCACCCTGCATACAACGAGAAAGTCCCCATGAGCGAAATTAAGGAAATGCCGCTGGTCGAATTGACGGCAAAAGATCTGCCGGCGTACTGCCCGAATCCGGCCATGCCGCGCTGGAGCGCGCATCCGCGCGTCTTTATCGACGTCACGCACGGCGAAGCGAAATGCCCGTACTGCAGCACGCGTTACAAGCTGCGTGACGGCGAAGTGGTCAAGGGTCACTGATCGCAAGCGCTTCGCAGCAACGCCGCAGCCGCGGCGGGACCGGTCATGCCGGATCCGCGCCGCAAGGCTCGCGGCTTTTCCCCTTTACCCAATCGAACGCCACGCGCATGGTTCGCGCGGCGCTTCGTTTAGACACCGGACACTCACTCTGATGCGTCGCGCGTTGGTTATCGCACCGAACTGGATCGGTGACGCATTGATGGCGCAGCCGCTGTTTGCGCGCCTCGTGAAATTGCATCCGCGCATCGTGATCGACGCGGTCGCGCCCTCGTGGGTCGCGCCCGTGCTCGAACGCATGCCCGAGATCCGTGACGTCTACGCAACGGACCTCGCGCACGGCAAGCTGCAGATGCTGCGCCGCTGGCAACTAGCGAGCGACTTGCGCGATGTCGGCTACGACGCGGCCTATGTCCTGCCGAATTCGCTCAAGTCGGCGCTGATTCCGTGGATGGCGGGCATTCCGCTGCGCATCGGCTACACCGGCGAGAGCCGCTACGGCCTGCTGAACGTACGTCACGCGAATCCGCGCAAAGACGAGCGCCCGCCGATGGTCGGTCATTACGCCGCCCTCGCCTACGCGCAAGGCGCCAAGGTCCCCGAGGACCTGCCGATGCCGCGGCTCGACGCGGATCTGAACGAAGCGTCGCGAGTCTCGGCGCGTTTCAATCTGGATACGCGTGTGCCGCTGCTGGTGTTTTGCCCGGGTGCCGAGTACGGCCCGGCCAAGCGCTGGCCGCCCGAGCATTTCGCGGCGCTCGCACAGATCGTCGGCCAGTCGTTCCCCTACACGCAGATCGTCGCACTCGGCTCGCCGAAAGACGCACCGCTGGCCCAGGCCATTGCCGAGAAGGCGCCGAACGTGCGCAACCTGTGCGGCCAGACCGCGCTGAGCGAGGCTTGCGCGCTGATCTCGCGGGCCAACGCGGTCGTCACCAACGATTCCGGCCTGATGCACGTGGCCGCCGCGCTGCGCCGGCCGCTGGTGGCCGTATACGGTTCGACCGATCCGCGCCACACGCCGCCCTTGTCCGAGCTCGCGAAGGTACAATGGCTTCATCTCGAATGCAGCCCCTGTTTTCAGCGCGAGTGTCCGCTCGGGCATCTGAACTGCCTGAAGCAGTTGAGTGCCGAGCAGGTGTTCGGCGATTTGCGCGGCATGTTGCTTGCGCAACGTTGAACCAGACTGATTCGGCTGATACTTGCACGCAACACCGCACGCCCTGAGCGCGTCGCGTCATGTTCGCGCCTTGCGGCGCGGGCATCCTCGCGCTTAGGTGCGATTGTCCGGTGCTCCGGACTGTCCCGCTGACCGCTGCCCCGCAACCGCGCGCCGCGCACAAGAGACTGACGAGCCATGCCACGTTTTGCCCATATCTTCGAAGCCGCCGCCGATACGCTGAATGCCTATTACCAGGCCATCGCCGAAGTGAATATCGACAGCTTGATGGGCCTGTGGATCGATGAGGAATTCGTCAGTTGCATCTGCGCCGACGGCTCCCATCTGCACGGTCTCGACAGCATTCGCGCCGGCTTGCAAATCCAGCTCGAAACCGCGCCCGTTTCGATTGAACCGCTCGATATTCGCGTCTACGACAGCCTCGGCACCGTCGTCTACGCCATCGCCGAAGCGCACCGCCCGGCCGATCCGAAGGCGACGCCCGCGATGGTGTTCACCACTTACGTGATGGTCCACGAACGCGGCGAATGGCGAATTGCGCATATTCACGCGAGTCCGATGCCAAACGAGGCCGCCAGTCAGTTCGCGACCAAGATGCGGCATGGCCAAGGGTCGCTGCACTGACGCCTGACGGGCGCATTTCGCTTGTTCGGCCTGTTTCACCGGTTCTATCTTTTTGCTTTGACCCTGGCATGAGCACGCCCCGCAGGAAGTCACCCGTCCCGAACGAATCCCCCATAGGGGATTGGGAGATGACGCACGATCAATCCACCTCTACCGGCGCAGTCCGCGCCGCGGCGGCTGTCGAGGCCACCGTCGAGCTGCTCTACCGCGCGCCGCTCTGGCTGCCGAACCGGCATGTACAAACCATCGTCCCGGCGCTGTTTGCACGCCGCCCGGCTATCGCGTTCCGGCGCGAACGCTGGGATACGCCGGATGGCGATTTCATCGATCTCGATTGGGTGGTGCATGACGGCAAGCCTGCCTCAGTGCTCGCCCCTGCCACGCCCGCCAGAATTCCCGCAGACGACGCGCCGCTGTTCGTGCTGTTTCACGGCCTCGAAGGCAGTTCCACGTCGCACTACGCCGCCACGTTGATGGCGGCCGCGCGCGAGTACGGCTGGCACGGCGTGGTGCCGCACTTTCGCAGCTGCAGCGGGCCACTGAATCGATTGCCGCGTTTCTATCATCTCGCCGACAGCAACGAAGTCGACTGGATCCTGCGCCGCTTGCGCGCCACGCATCGCGGGCCGATCGTGGCTGCGGGCGTGTCGCTCGGCGGCAATGTGCTGCTGCGCTGGCTCGGCGAGCGGCGCGAAGATGCGTCGCCGGTGCTCTCGGCCGCCGCGGCGATTTCGACGCCGATCGACGTGCACGCCGGCGGCCGCGCGTTGTCACAGGGCTTCGGCATGATCTACACGCGCAGTTTCCTGAAGACGCTGAAGCAGAAGGCCGAGCAGAAGCTGACGCAGTTCCCGGGGCTGTTCGACCGCGACGCCATGCTGGCGAGCCGCACAATGTACGACTTCGACAACGTGGTGACAGCGCCGCTGCACGGCTTTCGCGATACTAACGACTACTGGAGCCGCGCGACCACGCGGCCGTTGCTGTCCGGTATCGCCGTGCCGACTCTGGTGCTGAATGCGCGCAACGACCCGTTCCTGCCGGCCGAAGCGTTACCGGCGCGGCACGAGGTATCGGCGTCGGTGGAACTCGATCAACCCGAACACGGCGGCCACGCGGGTTTTATGACCGGGCCGTTTCCGGGCCGCATCGACTGGTTGTCGAGGCGCGTGCTCGGCTATCTGGAGCAGCACGTCGATCATGGATGACATCGTCAAGCAGGCCTTGGCCAAATGGCCGAACGTGCCGAGTTGCACGGGATGGTTGATGTTGGACCGGCGCGGCAACTGGCGCATGCGGGATGAAGCCGCTCAGGCCAGCGGTACGCCTGGCACGCCGATACGGCATGAGGCGTTGCTCGGGTTTATCAACCGGAATTACGACGCCGACGAACGCGGACGGTGGTTTTTCCAGAACGGCCCGCAGCGGGTGTATATCGAGTTGGGCTATACGCCGTGGGTGGTGAGATTGTCAGCCGATGCCGGCGGCGTGCTTTCCTTGACGGACCAGGCCGGCGGGGCTTTCGAGCCAACGGCCGTGTTTGTCGACGATGAAGGTGGGATTCTGTTTGTCGACGGCTCGGCCCCGCCGAGAGTCGCGGTTTTGCACGATCACGACCTCGAGGTTTTTTCCGACCACGCAGCGTTGGGCGATGACTCGATGAGCGGCGCGTTTCGCTGGAACAACGGGGTTGTGTTGCCCTTGCAGGGCGTGCAGCGAAGTGAGGTTGCCGCGCGGTTTGGGTTTGTCGATAGTCCGGCGGCAAACGTCTAGGTCGTTTGCCTGCTTATTTATCGCATCGTTCTTTTGCAGACCTCGCGTTCCGGTCAGATAGCGCAAGCCGGCAACCCCTAACTCTTCTCGTCAAGCCGCTCCTCTTTATAGCGGCTCTCCATTTCATGTAAGCGGGCGTCGACCGTCGCGAGATCGTAGTAGCCAATCGCCTTCAGATCCCGCGCTTCCTTCAGTTGCCGGATGGCCGACGGCCATGCCCCCTCGAGCGCGAATTTTTCCGCGAGCGCCCGATGCTGCGTCAACGCATCGCCACTGCCGGCGCTTGCCTGCGCGAGATACATCCACCAGGCAGGCTGACCGGGCTGGGCACGCGTTTCCTTCAGAGCCAAAGCCTGCGCCTCGGCGAATCGCTTCAAAGTCAGCAGGGTCTGGATATGCATATCGATCGCGGCGTTCGACTGCGGCCAGCGCTTCTGCGCAAACTCGGCGAGACGTGCCGCCTCGTCATCACGCCCGGCTCGGCGCGCGATGTCGGCCGCCAGCACGTCGAGGCTCGGCGAACTGCGCATGGGCTCGCCCTCACCACGCTCGCCCGCGGCAAATGCTGCACGCGACGAAGCCAGCGACGCCACCGCATCGTCGTAACGCTCGAGCAGCATCTGCCCAAACGCGATCCCATACCAGTTCGCTGCGACGTTCACCGCGGTACGGTCCTCGATTTCGGAGCGCAGGCGCGAAATCCCATCCGCGTATTCACTACGCGAGCGGTCCTGCAGCAAGCGCGCCCGAGCCCGCACGAAGCCGTATTCGGACGTTTGATGCGGTTGCCGGTACGGCGCGCGGCGCGCACGGTCCTCCATGTCGGCGATCCGTTCGCCAGTCAGCGGGTGGGTACGCGCGTAAGCCGGTATGCCGGTGTCGCTCATCGCCGCGCGATCCAGGCGGCCGAAAAAAGTCGTCATCGCGTAGGGGTCGTAGCCGGCGCCGGCCAGCAGCAGAAAGCCGACACGGTCCGCTTCATGCTCGGCGGAGCGCGAGAAACGCAACTGGTTGTCGACCGCATAGGCCTGGCCGCCGATCGCAATCGCGCTGCCGAGGTCGCCGCTGTGTGCGAGCACGCCCGCCAGAATGCCGAACAACAGACCGGCGAGCGCGGCATAGCCGCTGCGCTCGCCGGTGGTGATCATCCGCGAAATGTGCCGCTGCAAAACGTGCCCCATCTCGTGGCCGAGCACGGAGGCGAGTTCGGACTCGGTTTGCGTCGTCACGATCAAACCGGTGTTCACGCCGATAAACCCTCCCGGCAGCGAAAAGGCGTTAATTTGCGTGTCGCGGACCGCGAACAGCTCGAAGTCCGGACGATAGCCGCCGATGTAAAGCGCGCTCGCCGCCGCGGAGAGTTTCGCGGCGACCGAGTTCAGATAGTCGCGCACGAGCCAGTCGTCGAGATAGTCGGGGTCGCGACGCAACTCGCGCATCACGCGTTCGCCGAGCTTGCGCTCGGCTTGCGGCGTGAGCGAGCCGGAGCCGCCGTTGCCGAGGTCGGGCAATTGCTGGGTGACGATCGGGGTACGCCAGTTGGTGGTCGCGCCAGCGTTGCCGGAGAAGCGGCTTTGCGCGCCGCCATAGACGCCGAACACGCCTTGGGCGATGTCGGGCGGCACGATAGGGTCGGCGAAAGTTTCGACCGGGCCGCTTTCCAACGGCGGTTCCGCGGACTGCATGTTGAGCGCGAGGGTCGTGCCCGTGTTGGAGTTCGCATTCGATGCGCCGCGCGATTGCGCGTACACGCCCGGCGGCGCGGCGAGCGCGACAGACAACAACGCAGCAAGAAACCGTTTCGAGCGCATCGCGAGGTCGATATGACGAAGTCGAAAAGCGGCGCCCGCCGCTCGGACTAAGATAGCGGGCATACGGTGATTGTAATCATCTCGACCCGTCCAATCACGCTGCTATGATAGGCGCCCTCTGAAGGAGCCCAACCATGCCTGAACTCACTCATTTCGACGCTGCCGGCCAGGCGCATATGGTGGACGTCGGCAGCAAGCAGGAGACCAAGCGCATCGCGGTCGCGCGCGGCTCGATTCGCATGCTGCCGGAGACGTTCGCGCTGATCCGCGACGGCAACGCCAAAAAAGGCGACGTGATCGGAATCGCGCGCATTGCCGCGATTCAAGGCTCGAAGCGCACCGCCGATCTGATCCCGCTATGTCACCCGCTCGCGCTGACCCGCGTGAAAGTGGACTTCGAGCTCGATGAAACGTTGCCCGCCGTGCATTGCACGGTGCAAGTGGAAACGCTGGGACGCACGGGCGTGGAGATGGAAGCGCTAACCGCCGTGCAGATCGGGCTGCTGACCGTGTACGACATGTGCAAGGCGGTGGATCGCGGGATGACAATCACCGATGTGAAAGTGCTGGAGAAGCACGGCGGGAAATCAGGGGATTGGGTAGCGGGTTAATGACGGCCAACGTCATCGCCCCGCTCTACTGATACTAAAGCTACAGAACGACAGCGCGGCTCAATCGTCGTCGCTGTCGTCGTCCTGATTGACATCGCCCGGCGGCATGCCATAGCGCTTGACCAATTCCGCCTTGAAGCCGGTTAGCGTCTTCTGCTCGTCGCACAGCTCATACACGTATGCCAACTGCGACGGCCAGTCCTTCAACTCCTGAGCAAAGATCTTCAGACGCTCGACGGTATCGAACGCCCCCGCCGTATCGCCGCTCAGTGCCTGCAGCACCGCATACCGGCGCAGCACGGTTTCGCCCGGCAGCAGCGCAATCGCCTGCTTATGCATCGCGAGCTTGTGTTGCAGGTTCATCGAATTCATCGGTTCCAACGTCGCAAGACCGTACTCTCCCCACGCCTGGAACAGGAACGACGGATCCGCACGATACTGCTCGGCAGGCCGCGAACCGTAATACAGCACCTCGGCGCGCGCGTAGTCGCGATACACCGGATACAGCGCGGCAATGCCGCCGAACACAACCACAGCAAACGCACCGAACGACAGGCGGCCAGGCACGAGCCGCAGCGACCGCGTCTCGAGCAAACCGAATACGAACATAGCCGGCAGCAGGAAGAACATGTACTGCTGCGGATACTCGACCAGCGCGTGCATGACCAGCACGCCGATCAGCGCGACGCCGAACACGCGCGCGGCGCTCTGCGGCGCGCGGACCACACGCACCAGCCACGTAATCAGGCCGAACAGCACGATCGCAACGCCGATCAAACCCGTCTTCGCGAGCAGGTCGATGAAAATGTCGTGCGAGTTATTGGCGATCTCGACGCCGCCCAGCGACTTCACATACTCGAACTGGTAGCTCGGAAACTCGCCCCAGCCGACACCCAGCAGCGGATGCGCCTTGAACATCGTCCAGCCGTACTTCCACAGCGCCAGGCGCGGCGCGATCTGGCCGGCGTCCTTGAAACGCTCGGCCGCCGACTGCCCAAGCTCGAGGTGATAGTGCACATTGGCCCAGCGGATCAAGGCATTGATGACGAAGAACAGCACCGCCAACCCGATCGGGATCAGCCATTCGCGATTGCCGCGGCGGAGCAGCGGCTGGCTACGCGTCTGCGCAAAGGCCATCCAGAAACCCGCCACCACGATCACGCCCATCTGCAGCCAGGGGCCGCGCGACACGGTCAGCGCGAGTCCAATGGCAAAAATCGTCGACACGAGCAGCCAGATGCTGACGGCGACGCGGCGCGTCTGCACGAGGAACAGTGCACCTGCCATCGCGAATGCGATATAGGTGGCAAGGTGGTTCGCCTGCGCCATATTGCCGAACGGCCGGCGCTCGACGGTCACGTTGTAGGCGACGACCAGCGGCGACACGCGCACCTCAAGGTGAAACAGTTGGATCACCTGGCAAAACACCGCAAACAGGCCACCGACGATGAGTGCCCCGGCTGCCCAGCGCAGTGCCGTCTCATTCAGTTTGGCGCGTGTGAAACCGTAGCCGGCATGCGTCGCCATGAATGCGGCGAGCAGGTAACCGCCGCCGAGCCAGTTCATCGACGGCTGCGAAACCGGCAGCAACACCGACTGTGCAACCAGCACCAGTCCGAACAACAACGGCACCAGCGCGACCACCGGCGACGCAAACGTCACGCGCGGCCGCGCCGTCCACACCAGCAGCACGACCCCCGCGCCCGTCAGCAGATACAGCGCGAGCGCCGTGAATTCGGCGTAGAAAGTCGGAATCGGATACGTGTGGTTGGCGACCGCATAAGGCAGCACCAACGCGAGAGCCAACAGAATGAGAGACAGGTAGCGCGCAAATGGGGTGGGCATCGAGTAACCGGGAGGGCGTCAGCAACCGGCGCACTATACAAAAAAATCCTCCTGCTGTGCGCCGGCTGGGCTGAAATATCCCGAAAATCAGCGTTTTACGTTCGGATAACAACTCACCCGATCTTTCTCCCCATTGCTTACGCGCGGCACTCCGGCGGGGCAAGATTCGACGGCAAGGAAGGTGTGTCGGCTGGTGCGGGCCCGGCGCCTGGCGCAGGCAACGAAGAGGCTGTTTTGCCGCTGACGAAACATTCCCAGGTGACCGCCCCGGACTGCACTGCGCCCTTGCTCAAGGCGATTCGTGCAGTGGGTGCGTCGGCATTGTCCGGCACCGAGGGCACCAAGGTCAGCGTGTTCGATCCGGCAGGCGCGACGCGCGTCGTGAAGGCGACGGTGATCTGCCCGGTATCGTCGTCGACGTGAACGGACTCGACGTTGCGGGTGGCAGGCGGTGACGCATACCCGCCGCCGAACGCATTGCCGCTCGCGGCGTTTTCGGACACCGCAAGCCGCGCAGAGGCAGCCAGCGAGAGCCCCTCACCGACGCGGCTGCGGGCCAGATAGTCCTGATACGCCGGAATCGCATAGGCGGCGATCACGCCGACAATTGCCAGCACGATCATCAACTCGATCAGCGTAAAGCCGAAGCCGAAATTGGAACCGAAACGACGGCAGGCACGTGCAAGTGGCACCGTCCAACGCACTCGTTCGAGCGCGTTCCGTGGCGAAAGCGTGGACTGTGAAAAAGGGGAATACGGCAAAGTAACGGTCATCGGCAGGCTCCTGAAACGAAAAACGCCTGCCCCTCGAATCGGGGACAGGCGTTTCAATCGTAGCCAGCAGCGGGCGTTCGACACAGTCAGCCGAATGGCTAACGCTGCGATGTTCAGGTCAGCTCGCCCAGCAGCGTCAAGCCGCCGCGCGATTCGCGTTGCGGCGCTTGAGCAGATAACCGAGGATCACAACAAACAGCGCACCGGCGATGCTCATGCCGTACTCGGCCAGTGGCGTATCGAGGATCGGCCAACGGTCGCCGGCGGGATCGTTGATGATCAGGCCGCCCGCAATCCAGCCGAGAAGCGCGGCGCCGAGCGTGATGACGATTGGAAAGCGATCGAGCAGCTTCAGCACCAGCTGACTGCCCCACACGATCAGCGGAATACTCACCACCAGCCCGAAAATCACCAGCGCAAGGCGATGTTCGGGGTCGGCCGCCTCGGCCGCGCCGGCAATCGCGATCACATTGTCGAGACTCATCACGGCATCCGCGATGATGATGGTCTTGATCGCCGACATCAGCTTGTCGGCCGGCTTGACGCTCTCGTGGGCATCATGCGCGGGCGCCATCAGACGCACACCGATCCACAGCAGCAACAGGCCGCCCGCGAATTTCAGCAGCGGCACGTCGAGCAGCGCCACGGCGAACGCAATCAGCGCGACGCGCAGCACGATGGCGCCGGCGGTGCCCCACAGCACGCCTTTCGTACGCTGCGCAGGCGGCAGGTTGCGGCAGGCAAGCGCGATCACGACGGCATTGTCACCACCTAGCAGGATGTCGATGACGATGATCTGAATGACTGCGCCCCAATGGAGCGTGGCGAAGAACTCGAGCATGAGTAAAAGAATAAGAAGGAATCGGACGCGCAGGCAATAAAAAAGCGGAGGAGTCTAGACTCCCCCGCTTTTTAGGACTGCCCGCTCACGAAAGGGTTTCGTAAGCGTATCAAAAACGCGCCGTGACTGTGCGCGAATTTTGTTTTTACAGCATCGCCTTCAGAAGACGCGCCATTTCCGACGGGTTCTTCGTCACGGTGATGCCGCAGGCTTCCATGATTTCCAGCTTGGCTTCAGCCGTATCCGCACCGCCCGAGATCAGCGCGCCGGCATGGCCCATGCGCTTGCCCGGAGGCGCCGTGACACCGGCGATAAAGCCAACCACCGGCTTCTTCATGTTGTCCTTGATCCACTCAGCAGCATTCGCTTCGTCCGGACCACCGATCTCGCCGATCATGATGACGGCGTCCGTTTCCGGATCGTCGTTGAACATCTTCATCACGTCGATGTGCTTCAGACCGTTGATCGGGTCACCGCCGATACCGACTGCCGACGATTGGCCGAGGCCGATCGCCGTCAATTGACCGACTGCTTCATACGTCAGCGTGCCCGAACGCGACACGACGCCGATGCGGCCCTTGCGGTGGATGTGACCCGGCATGATGCCGATCTTCAGTTCGTCCGGCGTGATCGTGCCCGGGCAGTTCGGTCCGAGCAGCAGCGTCTTGCGGTTCTCGGCACGCATGCGAGCCTTGAGCTCGATCATGTCGCGCACGGGAATGCCTTCCGTGATACAGATCGCCAGATCCAGATCGGCTTCGACCGCTTCCCAGATCGCAGCAGCAGCGCCTGCCGGCGGAACGTAAATCACCGACACGGTCGCGCCCGTTTCAGCCTTGGCTTCAGCGACGCTCGCGTAGATAGGAATGCCCTCGAAATCTTCGCCGGCCTTCTTCGGGTTCACGCCCGCAACGAACGCTTCGCGGCCGTTAGCGTATTCACGGCAAGCACGCGTATGGAACTGACCGGTCTTGCCGGTGATGCCCTGCGTGATGACCTTGGTGTCTTTATTAATCAGAATCGACATGTATTGACCTCTGTTCGTCTGGCGCCGCGAGCTAGGCAGGATGTTCTCCACCCGCGCCGCCCACGCGCCGCCATTCGTAATCCTGGTAAACGTCCCGGCAGGCTTACGCCTTGCCCGAAGCGGCCGCGACGACCTTCTGAGCCGCTTCTTCCATGCTGTCTGCCGCAATGATCGGCAGGCCGGATTCAGCGAGCATCTTCTTGCCCAGGTCTTCGTTCGTGCCCTTCATGCGAACCACGAGCGGCACCTTCAGCGACACGGCCTTCGACGCAGCGATCACGCCTTCCGCGATCACGTCGCAGCGCATGATGCCGCCGAAAATGTTGACCAGAATCGCGGTCAGGTTCGGGTTCTTCAGCATGATCTTGAACGCTTCCGTGACCTTCTCGGTCGTGGCGCCACCGCCCACGTCCAGGAAGTTCGCCGGTTCGCCGCCGAACAGCTTGATGGTGTCCATCGTTGCCATTGCGAGGCCAGCGCCGTTCACGAGGCAGCCGATGTTGCCGTCGAGCGAGATGTAGGCGAGGTCGAACTTCGACGCTTCGACTTCAGCCGGATCTTCTTCGTCCAGATCGCGATACGCGACGATTTCCGGATGACGGAACAGTGCGTTCGAATCGAAGTTGAATTTCGCGTCCAACGCGATGACCTTGCCGTCGCCGGTCAGGATCAGCGGGTTGATTTCGGCCAGCGATGCGTCGGTTTCCCAGAATGCCTTGTACAGGCCTTGCAGGATCGAGCGTGCTTGCGGCAGCGAAGCGGCGGGCACGCCGATCTTCGTGGCGAGCTCGTCGGCTTCAGCGTCTTTCAGACCGGTCGACGGGTCGACGGCGATCTTGTGAATCAGCTCAGGCGTCTTTTCCGCGACTTCTTCGACGTCCATGCCGCCTTCGCTCGATGCCATCACGACGATCTTCTGCGAAACGCGATCGATCACCAGGCCGACATACAGTTCCTTCTTGATGTCAGCGCCTTCTTCGATCAGCAGACGATTCACCTTCTGGCCTTCCGGACCGGTCTGGTGCGTGACGAGCTGCATGCCGAGGATCTGGTTCGAGAATTCACGAACCTGTTCCAGCGACTTGGCGACTTTCACGCCACCGCCCTTGCCACGGCCACCCGCGTGGATCTGAGCCTTCACGACCCATACCGGGCCGCCGAGCTCTTCCGCGGCCTTGACCGCATCATCCACCGAGAAGACCGGCTTGCCGCGCGGTACCGCGACGCCGAATTTCCGCAGGATTTCCTTACCCTGGTACTCGTGAATCTTCATGCGTGATTCCCTTCAGTCTGAGAGTTGGATTGAACTTCGTTTCCGCTGCCGTCGTTCATGCCGGACGCGTTGCCGCCCTCACCTGTCTGGCGGGCTGCCCCGTCGCCTGACGATGCCGCGCGATCCGCTGTATACGGAGCGCGGCCATACCAGCGCGGATAAAACTGTTGCACCGCCTCGCCGTCGAAACGCAGCGCGTGGCAGCGTCCCAACTGGAATGGCGGTTTGTTGTTGGAATGCTCGTCTGTGCTGTCTTTGCTTCTGGACTGCTCGGTCCCGGAACTCGCCGCTGCGCCCGGCGTGTCTTCATTGGTGTTCCACACGTCGCCGGCGAACGCCTGGATTGCGGCGGTCGGCAGGAGCGCGCACAACTCGGTGAGATGCGTGCAGCCAGCCGTGCCGGCCAGCAAACGGGCAGCATCGCGACGGAAGTTGTTGAACAGATTGAGCCCGATGAGGGCACGGTAGGCGGGATTGCTGGCCTGGCACAACCCTGGATAGGGCACCCAGTCGGACGACGCTTCGGCGTCGACGACGTTGAGCTTGCGATCGATGGTGATGCGAAGCCAGAGTTCATGGATCGGCTGACCATTGGGCCGGACGCCCGACGCAAGCACCACATCGCGCGGTTTTTCGTCGGTCAAGCACGCTTCCACATCCCACAGGCCATCGGCTCGCTCATAGGCTTCCGCTCTGATTGCGCGACGGTGGCGCAACTGACGGGATACTGGCGGGGAGAGCGGCATGCGGGAAGGAAAGGCCGGATTGGAAAACCCACGAATTTTAGCATACTGGGTATTTGAGACAGGCCGGAATGCGCAGGGCCGCCCAGCAGGCCGGAGAGCGCGGCAGACGCTATCTCAAAGTGGGAAGCGCACAGGTATCCAGCACAAGCGGTGCGCCAAACGGGATAGCGCAGCTAGCCGCCGCTTCATTCCTCGTCGAACCCTTTGAGAATTTTGCCGATCGTAGCGCCCGAGAAACCGCGCGATGCCAGAAAGCGCGCCTGCTTGGCCCGCTCGGCGGCAGTTTCGGGAAGTCGGTCGAATTTCTTCCGCCAAACGGCCTGAGCGCGCGCCAGTTCGGTTTCGCGCAGTTGCGCACTGGCTTCTTCGACCAGCGTTTGGTCGACCGCATGCTGCTTCAATTCGCCGACGATCCGGCTCGCGCCCAACCGCGACGAGCGCCGATGGATCAGGCTTTCGGCAAAACGCGAGTCAGACAGCCAGTTTTCGGCTTCCAGCGAATCGAGCAACGTATCGAGCGAATCGGTTTCCTCGACGAACGGCTTCAGCTTGCGCGCCAGTTCGGAGCGGCTGTATTCACGCCGGGACAAATAGCCGAGCGCACGTCCTTTTAGCGAACGGGCCGGGCGTTGGGATTTTTTTGCATCGTTCTGTTCCGGCTTCGCCTCGTCAGGCGTGCGACGCGAGCGGGTATAGGTAGTTTCGGACGGGTCCGCTGCAGCCTGCGCGGATGGATCAGACGGCGGCTGACGACCTGCGGCGCGATCGTGCGCGTCGAATGATTCGAAGGAATCGGGATCTGATGCGTATGAGCGCCCAGGGGCAGCGTTGCCGGCAGGATCGCGCGGCGAACGTGAAGTGGAACGCCCGAAAGAGCTTCCAGAAGATTTGCCGAACGATGAACCGGATGAACGACTGAACGAACTGCTGGACGACTTTCCCGACGACCGCCCAAACGACCGGGTGGACCGGGAAGTCGACGAAGAGGACGATGACGACGACTCGAACGAATCGTCGCCACCGTCACGCGGGCCGTCCGCGTTGTGTCCAGCGTTGGACGGCGGCCGGCCCTTGCGTATCACGTGCTGGTTACTCTTCTTCGCCCGCGACTTCAGCGGCCGCACCGGTCGCCACTTCCGCCATGGCATTCACGCCCAGCGATTCGCGGATACGGTTTTCGATCTCACGGGCAATGTCCGGATTTTCGCGCAGGAATTCGCGCGCGTTGTCCTTACCCTGACCAATACGTTCGCCGTTGTAGCTGTACCAGGCGCCGGCCTTGTCGACGATCTTGGCCTGCACGCCGAGGTCGATGACTTCGCCCTGACGGGAGATGCCCTCGCCATACAGAATGTCGAAAATCGCTTCGCGGAACGGCGGCGCAACCTTGTTCTTCACCACCTTCACGCGCGTTTCGTTACCGATCACTTCGTCGTTCTTCTTGATCGAGCCGATCCGGCGAATATCCAGACGCACCGACGCATAGAACTTCAGCGCGTTACCGCCCGTGGTGGTTTCCGGGTTGCCGAACATCACACCGATCTTCATACGGATCTGGTTGATGAAGATCACGAGGCAGTTGGTGCGCTTGATCGTGCCGGTGAGCTTGCGCAGCGCTTGCGACATCAGACGCGCTTGCAGACCCGGCAGCGAGTCGCCCATTTCGCCTTCGATTTCAGCCTTCGGCACGAGTGCCGCGACCGAGTCGATCACGATCATGTCGATCGAACCCGAGCGCACCAGTGCATCGGCAATTTCGAGCGCCTGCTCGCCGGTGTCCGGCTGCGAAACCAGCAGGTCGTTGACGTTCACGCCGAGCTTGCGCGCGTACTGGATGTCCAGCGCGTGTTCCGCGTCGATAAACGCTGCCGTGCCGCCGAGCTTCTGCATTTCGGCGACGACCTGCAGCGTCAGCGTGGTTTTACCGGACGACTCCGGACCATAAATTTCGACCACCCGGCCACGCGGCAAACCGCCGACGCCCAGCGCGATGTCAAGGCCGAGCGATCCGGTTGAGACCACCTGGATGTCTTCGACCGCCTCACCTGCGCCGAGCCGCATGACCGACCCTTTGCCGAACTGCTTTTCGATCTGCGCGAGCGCGGCAGCGAGTGCCTTGCCCTTTTCAGCAGTCAGTCCAGCCGAGCCTTTCTTGCTTTCTTCCATGAATCGTCCTTTGCTATGATGAACGGCGTCTGAGGCAGATGTGCGGCCCGTTCTAGAAGGACAGCACACGAAACTCAGACACTGTATAAAAAAACAGTAGTTTTGGCAAGCGCGATTCTCATGCGAACGCGCATTTTTACCGTCGCACTGCCCAACTACCCACAATAATTTTCGGAGACCGCTGTGCGCCGGGGGGGATACCCTACGGTGCCGGCAAGGCCAAGCTTGCGCACCATGCGAATTCTGATTGCCGAAGACGACAGCATACTCGCGGACGGTCTGGTTCGATCACTCCGCCAATCGGCCTATGCCGTCGATCATGTGAAGAACGGCGTCGAGGCCGACACCGCCCTGTCGATGCAAACTTTCGACCTGCTGATTCTCGATCTGGGCCTGCCGCGCATGTCCGGGCTCGAGGTGCTGCGCCGCCTGCGCGCCCGCAACTCGAACGTGCCGGTGCTGATTCTCACGGCGGCAGACAGCGTCGACGAACGCGTCAAAGGCCTCGATCTCGGCGCCGACGACTACATGGCCAAGCCCTTTGCGCTGAACGAACTCGAGGCGCGCGTGCGCGCCCTGACCCGGCGTGGCGCCGGCGGCGGCCCGACAGTGGTGCGGCACGGTTCGCTGTCGTTCGACCAGGTTGGCCGGATTGCCTATGTCAACGAGCAGGTGATCGATCTGTCGGCGCGCGAACTCGGTTTGCTCGAAGTGCTGCTGCAGCGGATCGGCCGGCTGGTGTCGAAGGAACAGCTCGTCGACCATCTGTGCGAATGGGGCGAAGAAGTCAGCAACAACGCGATCGAAGTCTACGTGCACCGACTGCGCAAGAAGATCGAGCCGAGCGGCGTACGCATCATTACTGTGCGGGGCCTCGGGTACTGCCTCGAGAAAGCCGCCCTGCCGCCAAACGTGAACATGAACGCGAACGTGAACCCAAGCGCCAACCCGCCCGCCGAATCCGAGCCGCCCTCCTCGCCCCCGTCGGCCGCGATGCCCGCGAGCCATCACTTCAAATAGAGAGGGTCCCCATGTCCGCACGCGCAGATCGCGCCACGGCGCACGCGGCGGACCTCGACGAGGTGCGCGACGAGCGCTACGCCAATCCGTTCGCCCCGCCCGATGAGACCGAAGCCGCCGCCGAAGCACGCCCGCGCTCGCTGTTCGGCGAGATTCTGGACTGGATGCTGGCGCCGCTCCTGCTGCTTTGGCCGATGAGCCTCGCGGTCACCTACCTGGTCGCCAAGTCGATCGCCAACGGCCCGTTCGACCGCGCGCTCGAAACCGACGCCTACGTGCTCGCCCGCCAGATCCATCCGATCAACGGCGTGGCGGAGCTGTCGCTGCCCGACTCCACCCGCGACTTTCTGCGCGCCGACAATGTCGACAGTGTGTTCTATCAGGTGCTCGGCACGCGCGGCGAACTGGTGGGCGGCGAGCGCGACATGCCGCTGCCGCACGAGGAAGACCGGCCGCCGCCGGGTCTCGTCGAATTCCGCGACGACGTGCTGCGCGGCAACGATATCCGCGTCGCCTATACGACCGTCGAATTTCCGCAAACGCCCGGCGCCCAGCCGGTGCTGGTGCAGGTCGGCGAGACGCTCGACAAACGCAGCCAGCTTGCCAACGACATCATCAAAGGCGTGATCCTGCCGCAGTTCGTAATCCTGCCGCTGGCGATCCTGCTGGTGTGGTTCGGCCTGTCGCGTGGACTCGCGCCGCTGCACGCCCTGCAGGCGCATATTCGCGCGCGCCGCCCGGACGATCTGTCGCCGCTCGAAGCCCGCCGCGCGCCGCCGGAAATCGAGCCGCTGGTGACGTCGTTCAACGATCTGCTGACTCGCCTCGAACAGAACATGGAGTTGCAGAAGCGTTTTATCGCCGACGCCGCGCATCAGATGAAAACGCCGCTTGCCGGTCTGCGCACCCAGGCTGAACTCGCGCTGCGCCAGGACGCCTCCGCGGAAGTCCACCGCTCGCTCGAACAGATCGCTACCAGTTCGGAGCACGCGGCCCGCCTCGTCACCCAGTTGCTGGCGCTGGCGCGCGCGGAGAACCGGATGTCGGGCCAGATTTTCACGCCGGTCGAGGTGACCGAGGTGGCGCGCAGCGCTGTGCGCGATTGGGTGCAAGCTGCGCTCGCCAAGCAGATGGACCTCGGCTACGAAGCCCCCGAAGAGCCGGTCGAAGTCGATGGCAATCCGGTCATGCTGCGGGAAATGCTGTCGAATCTGATCGACAACGCGATCCGCTATACGCCGGCTGGCGGGCGGATCACCGTGCGGGTGCGGCACGACGTGACCGCGCGGCTCGTGCATCTGGAAGTGGAAGACACCGGGCTCGGCATTCCGGTGGCCGAGCGCTCGCGGGTGGTCGAGCGTTTTTACCGGATTCTCGGCCGCGAAGGCGACGGCAGCGGCCTTGGGCTCGCGATCGTCCGCGAGATCACGACGATGCACGGCGGGGAGATGGCCATCGACGATAACGTCTACCAAATTTCCCCACGACTTGCCGGAACGCTCGTGCGTGTCAGCTTGCACGTGCTTGAACGGGTACGGGACTTACCCTAAGAGCGCAAAAATCCACGCTTGAGCCGGCGCCAAATTGAGATACGTTTATCAAAAATTAAAAGGACTTAGTGGTCAATTGTCGTGTTTTGATGGAATTTCCCTTCACACATCTGAAACTGCCATTCCATCCCTCCACGTCAGTACGCCGTAAGTTTCCACTCCAATAATCGGTTTCACGGGAACGCCTTTGCCGGCGGACCGCGTGCACATATCAATATTGGAGACGACATATGGCTACCGTTGGCGGGCAAATCTCGCACGTGCCGATGACGCACGATGAGAAGCGGGTGATCTTCGCATCGTCGCTAGGTACGGTTTTCGAGTGGTACGACTTCTATCTGGCCGGCTCACTCGCCATCTTCATCAGCAAGAGCTTCTTCTCCGGCGTCAATCCGACTGCCGCTTTCATCTTTACGCTCCTGAGTTTCGCCGCGGGCTTCGCGGTGCGGCCGTTCGGCGCGATCGTATTCGGACGACTCGGCGATATGGTCGGGCGCAAATACACGTTCCTCATCACGATCGTGATCATGGGTCTGTCGACGTTCCTCGTCGGCTTCCTGCCCGGCTATGCGTCGATCGGCATTGTGTCGCCGGTGATCTTCATCGCGATGCGGATGCTGCAGGGACTTGCACTCGGCGGCGAATACGGCGGTGCGGCCACCTACGTCGCAGAACATGCGCCGCCGGGACGCCGCGGTTTCTACACCGCGTGGATCCAGACCACCGCCACGCTTGGCCTGTTCCTGTCGCTGCTGGTGATTCTCGGCGTGCGCACGGCGATGGGCGAAGACGCGTTCGGCGCCTGGGGCTGGCGCATTCCGTTCATCGCGTCGATCATCCTGCTCGGCGTGTCGGTGTGGATTCGCCTGCAACTGCATGAATCGCCGGTGTTCGAGCGCATCAAGGCCGAAGGCAAGACCTCGAAGGCGCCGCTGACCGAAGCATTCGGTCAATGGAAGAATCTGAAGATCGTGATCCTCGCGCTGATCGGCCTGACCGCCGGCCAGGCCGTGGTCTGGTACACGGGCCAGTTCTACACGCTGTTCTTCCTGACGCAGACGCTGAAGGTCGACGGCGCGACGGCCAACATCCTGATCGCGATCGCGCTCCTGATCGGCACGCCGTTCTTCCTGTTCTTCGGCTCGCTGTCGGACCGTATCGGCCGCAAGCCGATCATCATGGCCGGCCTGCTGATTGCTGCCTGCACGTACTTCCCGCTGTTCAAGGCGCTGACTCACTACACGAACCCGGCGCTTGAGGCGGCTACAGCAAAGGCACCGATCGTCGTGATCGCGAACCCGGACGAGTGCTCGTTCCAGTTCAATCCGGTCGGCACGGCGAAGTTCACGAGCTCCTGCGATATCGCCAAGAGCGCGCTCTCGAAAGCCGGTTTGAACTACGAGAACGTCGCCGCGCCGGCGGGTTCGCTGGCGGAGATCAAGGTCGGCGATACGGTGATCAACACGTATGACGGCAAGGCCGCCGACGCCAAGGACCAGGGCAAGGCGTTCGACAAGACCCTGGCGACGACGCTGAAGACCGCCGGCTATCCGCCGAAGGCCGATCCGTCGCAGATCAACTGGCCGATGAGCGTGGTGATCCTGACGATCATGATGATCTACGTGACGATGGTCTACGGGCCGATTGCGGCGATGCTGGTGGAGATGTTCCCGACGCGTATCCGCTATACCTCGATGTCACTGCCGTATCACATTGGCAATGGCTGGTTCGGCGGCTTCCTGCCGGCGACCGCCTTCGCGATCGTGGCGGCCAAGGGCAACATCTACTCGGGGCTGTGGTATCCGATTGTGGTCGCGCTCATCACGCTCGTGATCGGCATGCTGTTCGTCAAGGAAACCAAGGACTCGGATATCTACGCGAAGGACTGAAACGCCTGACAGCTCGGGCAACTTAAAAAAGTTGCGGGCCAGGGGTTGACAGCCTCCGGCCCTATCCTCATAATCTCGCTTCTTTCGGCGAATTAGCTCAGTTGGTTAGAGCGACGGAATCATAATCCGCAGGTCCGGGGTTCGAGTCCCTGATTCGCCACCAGTTGCAAGAAGAAGCCGCTGATCCACAAGGTCAGCGGCTTTTTTGTTTTGGCTCTCCCAAACAGCAACTTCAAGGAGGTTTCTTGATGACGTTCCGCACTGCCGCGCTTGCCGTGGCCACCGCATCCAGCACGCTTCTCGCCGCCGCATCGCCGCTCTCCGCCAACGCCCAAACACCGCCCGACAGTCAGTGGCGCGCCAGCTCGCTCACGCTCCCGACCTTGCTGCAGGACGGCTACAAAATCGTCGCCGTAGTGAACAGCGCGAGCGGCAACGCCGGCCCAACCGATACGATCTTCGTTCAGCGCGATCAGAGCGCCTTCAAATGTGTCGACCCGTCGTCGCCCGATGCAAAATCCAAGGCTGCGTGCTTCGAACTGGTTCAGCCGTCGGGTGCCGCCCCCGAATCCAAATAGGCGGATGACTTAGCACAATCGAGTCGTCGGCTTTAACGCTCGCAACTAATAAAGGAGCTGGCTTGCGCTAGCTCCTTTGCAATGTCTTAGCCCGGTCCTGCTCTAACAAAAACGGGCAAGCCCCACGCTCACCGATCCACCAGTCGGCTGAGATTCCCGCGCACCCGTTGCAGCAGCGCGATGAGCTGCTTCGCTTCTTCGTCGGTAAAACCGTTCAGCGCTTCGAGCGCAACTTCATCGCCCACTTTGCGGGCCTTGCCGAGCGTTCGCTCGGCCTTCGGTGTCATGCGCACCTGGCGTTCGCGGCGATCCTCCGGATTGGCCGTGCGCTCGATCCATCCGCCCTCTTCCATCCGGTCCAGCAGACGCCCCGCCGAAATCGGCGCGACTTCGAGCAGGTCCGCGAGCCGCGCCTGATTGACGTCGCCGTAGTGGGCGAGATTGGCCAGCACGCGGCACTGTGCGCGCGTCAGATCGACCGACGACTTCGCGAGATCGTCGAAACGCTTGCCTGTCAGGCGGCCGACGTCGGAAATCAGAAAGCCGAAGCGCTCTTCGAGTTGGGTAGTCATGCGCGGATTATACGAAAGGGTTTCGTTTGTCATCGTCGGAATGGGTGCAAAACCGGCGCAGCGGGCTGCAATTCAGGCTCCGCATAAATCCTGGTGGGCGGATGCACTTGCAGCCAATATAATAAGCATGCTTACTATATCGAAGGTCCCACTCCCCCATGTCCACCGACTCCGCGTCGACGAGCGCCGCCCCGCTCAATCGGCCGATGATCACCGTCTCGATCATGCTCGCGACGCTGATCCAGACGCTCGACAGCACCATCGCCAACGTCGCACTGCCGCACATGCAAGGCACGCTGTCGGCGTCGCAGGATGAGATCACGTGGGTGCTGACCTCGTATATCGTCGCGGCCGCGATCGCCACGCCGCTGACCGGCTGGCTGTCCGATCGGCTGAGCGTCAAGCGGCTGCTGATCTTTTCGATCGGCGGCTTCACGGTGGCCTCGGCGCTATGCGGCTTGTCGGAAACGCTGACGCAGATCGTCGCGTCGCGTTTGCTGCAGGGGATTTTCGGGGCCTCGCTGGTGCCGCTTTCGCAGTCGATCCTGCTCGACATCAATCCACGCGAAAAGCAGGGCCAGGCGATGGCGGTGTGGGGCATGGGCGTAATGGTCGGGCCGATTCTCGGGCCGACGCTCGGCGGCTGGCTCACCGATAGCTACAACTGGCGCTGGGTGTTTTTCATCAACGTGCCGATCGGCGCGTTCGCGTTGTTCGGCGTGGCGAGCTTCCTGCCCGCGCGTGAACCGAAGCACGACGCGAAGTTCGACGCGTTCGGCTTTGCCACC
Organism: Paraburkholderia sediminicola; assembly: GCF_046026675.1. Lineage (GTDB taxonomy): Bacteria > Pseudomonadota > Gammaproteobacteria > Burkholderiales > Burkholderiaceae > Paraburkholderia > Paraburkholderia sediminicola_F. Next base: position 3,798,487 of record NZ_JAQQEY010000001.1, read on the forward strand.
CTGGGTCTCGCGATTGGCGCGCTGCAGGCGATGCTCGACCGCGGCGAGCAACTCGACTGGTTCGGTTCGAATGAGATCGTCATCGAGGCGCTGGTCGCGGCGATCAGCTTCGCGTTCTTCCTCGTGCATACGGCCACGGTCGGCAAGAAATCGTTCTTCAAATACGAGTTATTGAAGGACCCGAACTTCGCCACCGGCACGTTCTTCATCTTCGTAATCGGCGCGGTGATGTACGCGACGCGCGCATTGCTGCCGCCGATGCTGCAAAACCTGATGAACTATCCTGTCGCGACCACGGGCCTCGTCACGGCGCCGAGCGGCGCGGGAACCATGGTCGCGATGCTGTTCGCCGGGCGGTTATTGAAGCGGGTCGACGCGCGGCTTCTCCTGCTCGCCGGCTTCCTGATCTCCGCGTTCGCACTGTGGCAGATGATGCATTACACGATCGTGCTGTCGGAGTCGGACATCGTCTGGCCTGGCGTGGTTCAGGGCTTTGGTCTCGGCCTCGTGTTCGTGCCATTGAGCGCGCTGACCTTCTCCACGCTCACGCCCGAACTGCGCGCGGACGGTACTGCGACGTATAGCCTGATGCGCAACATCGGCAGCAGTATCGGCATTTCGATCGTGCAGACGCTGATGACCCGCAACACACAGGTCTCGCATGCCGACCTCGCTGCGAATGTCACGCCGTTCAATCCGGCAATCCAACCGATGCTCAATAGCGGCTCGAATTACGACCTGGCGGCGCTGAATGCGTCGATTACGCAGCAGGCGTCGATGATCGCCTATCTGAACGACTTCAAGCTGATGTTCGTGGCGACGCTACTGGTCATTCCGCTGCTGCTGTTGATCCGCCCAGCGCGCCACGCGCCGGATGCCTCAGTGGCGCACGCGGCGATGGATTGAGCACGATGGTGGCGTCAAGCGGGCGCGGCAGAGCTTTCGCGTCACGCTCACGCTTCGATTCTTCCGCGCGTCACGCCCAGCAATCCCGCCATTGCCTCTCGCGCCGCAGTTGCATCACGATCGCGGATCGCTTCGAACACCGCCGTGTGTTCGGCCAGCGACGCGTTGAACACGTCTGCGCGTTTCGCGTTCAGGCGTAGCTGCGCTTCGAGCGTTCGCTCGATCAGCGTGCCGAGCGGAATCAGCAATTCGTTGCTGCAGGCCGTCAGCACGCTTAGATGAAATTGCAGATCGGCGCGCACCCATTCATCGACGTTACGCGCCCCGACCATCGACGCATGCGCTGCCGCGAGCGCATTGAAGGTGTCGTCCGTATGCGAGGCCGCCGCCAGACCGGCTGCGTACGGCTCGATCATCTCGCGCATTTCCTGCAGCTTGAGCGCGAAGGTCATCGGTTCGGCGACGCGCGAATACCAGTCGAGCACGTCGACATCGAGCAGATTCCACGCGTGTTTCGGCCGCACCCGCGTGCCCACCCGTGGCCGCGATTCGATCAGCCCTTTCGACGTCAGCGTACGCAGCGCCTCGCGCAACACCGTCCGGCTCACGCCGAAGGTGTCCATCAACTCCGCCTCACGCGGCAGGATCGAATCGGGCGCGTAGTCGCCGCGCAGAATCGCGGTCGCCAGCAGATGGGCGACGCGCCCATGCAGATCGTGCTGAATAGCTTTCTCCCAGCGGCCTCTCGGCACTATTGATATCGGACCTGAGCCCGGAACGACAGCGATTATCCGGTATCTCAACCCGCCAACCTCTGGCTTCGGCGCCGTCCCAGCCAGCATCTTCACCAACAGCCGGCCACTATTTGGCCAATAGTACTATTAATAGTACTTAATCGCACTTTTGTTGTAGCATGTGAATCCTCTAAATTGCCCGCACACGCAGGCACCCAGGCCGCAAGGAGACGCACACCATGAAAATCACCAAACTCGAAACCTTCATCGTCCCGCCGCGTTGGTGCTTCCTGAAGATCGAGACGGACGAGGGCATCGTCGGCTGGGGCGAGCCGGTGGTCGAAGGCCGCGCGCATACCGTGGCGGCCGCCGTCGAGGAACTGGCCGACTATCTGATCGGCAAAGACCCGCTGCTGATCGAAGACCACTGGCAAGTGATGTATCGCTCAGGCTTCTACCGCGGCGGCCCGATCACAATGAGCGCGATCGCCGGCGTCGACCAGGCGCTGTGGGACATCAAGGGCAAGCATCATGGCGTGCCGATTCATGCGCTGCTGGGCGGCCAGGTGCGCGACAGGATCAAGGTGTATTCGTGGATCGGCGGCGACCGTCCGAGCGACGTCGCGAACAACGCGCGCGCCGTGGTCGAACGCGGCTTCAAGGCTGTGAAGATGAACGGCTCCGAAGAGTTGCAGATCATCGACACCTTCGACAAGGTGCAAGGCGTCATTAACAACGTCGCCGCCGTGCGCGAAGCGGTTGGGCCGAACATCGGCATCGGCGTGGATTTCCACGGCCGCGTGCATAAGCCGATGGCGAAGGTGCTGGCCAAAGAACTCGACCCGTACAAGCTGCTCTTCATCGAAGAGCCAGTGTTGTCGGAAAACGCGGAAGCCTTGCGCGACATCGTCAACCAGACCAACACGCCGATCGCTTTGGGCGAACGTCTGTATTCGCGCTGGGACTTCAAGCACATCCTGTCTGGCGGCTACGTCGACATCATCCAGCCGGACGCGTCGCACGCGGGCGGCATCACCGAGTGCCGCAAGATCGCCTCGATGGCCGAGGCGTACGACGTCGCGCTCGCGCTGCACTGCCCGCTCGGTCCGATTGCTTTGGCCACCTGCCTGCAGATCGACGCGGTGAGCTACAACGCGTTCATTCAGGAACAGAGCCTGGGCATTCACTACAACCAGGGCAACGACCTGCTCGACTACATCAAGAATCCTGAAGTCTTCAAATACGAAGACGGCTTCGTGTCGATTCCGCAAGGCCCGGGGCTCGGTATCGAAGTGAACGAAGAGAAGGTGCGCGAGATGGCGAAGGTCGGCCACCGCTGGCGCAATCCGGTGTGGCGCCATGAGGATGGCAGCGTCGCGGAATGGTAAGCACGTGACTGCTTGATGCAGCGCCGCCCACGGGCGGCGTTCTGTTTTAAACGGCCCGCGGCCACCGTCAACAAAACTCGTCTGAAGGCCGACGTCCTGGTTGTAGGCGCCGTTCGGTGATGAAGAAGGCGTAGCCCAAGTCACCGGCGCGCACGTTACGGCAGACGTAGCGCGCGCCGTCTCAGTTACGTAACACCGCGGACCGAAGCGGCTGAAACACACCTCTCACGGCACTTTTCCGGCACGGCCATACCGCCCGCAAAGCCTTATCCATAAAGGCTTTCAAGCCGTTTGTTCGGCATCAGACATACGCATGGCCCGCTCCTTGCTCAAATGCATTCAAAACGACAAATGCATCGGGGAACATCATGGGCGAATTCCTTCCAGACTATCTGATCCGCGAACAGGCCGCCGTCGGCGCGCTGGTGGTGTTCGGCGTGCTTCGCATCTTCGGCGCGATGCTCGCGTATGAACGCGGCTGGCGCATTTCGGTAGTCGAAAAATGTTTTATCGCTGCCGCGGTGCTGTACTGCCTGCCGCAACTCTTCGACCTGCTGACGCACATGTACGGCTCACGCGCCGCCGGCGCGGAACTGGAAGGCAAAGCAGCGGGCTGCGCGATCGCACTCTTCTGCGCACCGATTCTCGGACATCGGCTCGGCCTCGAATGATCAGTTTCATCGGACGGACGCTCATCATGCGACTGCGAAAGAAACCTGCGAGCCCTGCGAAACCTGTCTACCGGGCCGGCGACGTCCTGACGCTCAAATCCGGTGGACGCCCGATGACCGTCACCTGGAGCGGACCGGTGCTGTTCGCGCCGGGCAACTGGTTGATCTGCCAGTGGTTCGGCAACGACGGCGAACTGCAGCAGGAGATGTTTCCGGAAGAGACGCTGGAACGGGCGCACAACGCGTTCGCCGCCTAGAGGGCAGTAACGGATCAGCCGGCCACCGCCGGGCGACCGTGTGTATTGCGCCGCACGCCTTTGCTGTGCGGCGCTTTTTTTAGCCTTAACCGCCCAACGCGGCGAATGCCGGCACGCTGTGCGACAACACGGCCGCTGCGACGAACACGCCGATCATCGCCAGCGCTTCCAGATACAGCACGTTGACGAAGGTATGCGCGTCCATCGTCGAGGCCGTGCGGCGCAGGCGCGGCAGCGCCGAGAAGCGATTGAGTCCGCCGAGCACCAGTGCGAGCGCGACCAGCGCAAGCTTCAGCGTCAGCACATGGCCCCACGTGCTCATCTGGATGGCTTCGAACGAGCCGCCCGATCCACGCACGGCGTTGAAGATACCGGTGAGCAGCACCAGCCCCACCGCCACAACGGATACGTGCGACACCTGCGTCGCCGTGCGAATCAGCATCCCGCGTGCGGTCGATGTGCCCAGCGCGGGCAATACCGCGAGTCCCGCCGCCATCGCCAGCCCGCCCCAGACGCTCGTCACCAGCACATGCAACGTCTGCATGCCGATCGCCGCCGAGGCCGGACCGGCATCGGCCGCATGTCCGAGCGACGCCTTGCCCGCCGCAATCGCGATCACCGCGAGCCACAGCAGCGCATTGCGCAGCATGCCCGTATGACTGGCCATGGCCGTGCCCAGCAGCACCAGCGCGCCGGCGAACGCCACGCTCCAGCCGTAACCGACATGGGTTTGCGTCAAGACAGTCGGCACCACGCCAATCGCGGACGGCAACGCGACTCCGCTCATCGAGGCCGCCTGATACAGCAGCCAGCCAAGATCCGCGAGCACCAGCACGACGGTGGCGGTCAGCATCGACCGTTGCGCGCGCAACCAGGCGGGCCGTGCGGGGTTGATCTTGCTCTGCGCGTCCTTGGCGAGCCAGGCGCTGAGCAACGCCGAACCGACGGCAAACGCAAACGCGACATTCATGAGCGCGGCCATCGCGACCTGCCCGATCCACAGTCCGTCCATGCTCATTTGACGATGAACGCGAAGTTGCCTTGCGTACGGTGGCCGTCCGTGGCTACCGCGATCCAGTGCACCGCGTAGCGGCCGGCCGTCAACTGCGGCAGCGCCAGGTGCATCACCTTTGCGTCACTTTGATCGACTTGCGACGCAGCCGGCGCGGCGGGCTTGCCGCTCGCATCGCTCAGTTCGATGCGGCTGAAAGCCGGTTCGAGCGGCTCGGTGAAATGAATCGTCACTTCAGTGGCAGCGGCCACTTCGGCGTTCGCCGCCGGCTCGCTCGACACCAGATGCGCATGCGCGAAAACCGTGGACGTCATGACCAGCGCCGCGGCGCCCAGCGTCAACGCACGTAGCGCCGGACGGGAAAAATTGAATAGCTTCATGTAAGGCAGATAGCTCGTGGAAAGTAAAACGGTAGACGGTGAGCCGAAGGTCGTCCGCGTCGGACGGACGCCGGCGCGCCCGGAAGTGTACGCTTCGATGGCCGGCGCGCGCGTCGGTTCAACCTGCTTTGTCATGCAAGCCGGCAGGAACGCAACATGCGCCCGCGATACCGGGGATAGAATCGAGACGGCCGCTCCGCTTGCCAGCCAATGACGCGCGTCAAACTGTCGCATCGCCGTGACACCCGGAACCTTCTCTAATGTGGCAAATAGTCACCATCACCCTTCGATGATAGAATGCTGCGTCGCCGCAGCGCCGGCTGCCCTTCACACCGAGCCGCTCGAAGTTCGGTCAGGTCCCCGATTTTGATGGAGTTACGCGTGTCTTCAAGACGCATTTTCCGCCCGTTGCTTGCCCTTCTGCTGATCGGCTCCGCGGGTGTCTATAGCGCTGCGAAAGCGCAGACTCAACCGAAGGCCCCCGATACGATGGAAGCGCGCGTGCAAGGCTGCACGGCCTGCCACGGTTCGCACGGCCAAGGTACCGACAACGACTACTTCCCGCGTCTGGCGGGCAAGCCGGCCGACTATCTGTACAACCAGTTGCAGAACTTCCGCGAAGGGCGCCGCAAGTACCCGCCCATGAACTACCTCGTCACGTATCTTTCTGACGACTATCTTCATCAGATCGCCACGTACTTCTCGCAGCAACGCCCGCCGTACCCCACGCCGGCCAAGCCGACCGTGTCGGCGACCATCGTTGCGCGCGGCCAGCAGATCGTCCTGAACGGCGACGCATCCAAACAGATTCCGGCGTGCGCGGCTTGCCACGGCAAGGCGCTGACCGGCATGGAGCCCGCTATCCCGGGTCTGGTCGGCTTGCATGCTGACTACATCAGCGCGCAATTGGGCGCATGGCGTTCGGGCTCGCGCCATGCCATCGCACCGGATTGCATGCACACCATCGCCACCCGCCTGACTGACGAAGACGTGAACGCCGTTGCAGCCTGGCTTTCCACGCAAAAGGCTCCACAAAACCCCGTGCCGGCTCCGGCCCGCTCGTTGAAGACTCCGCTTGCCTGCGGCAGCGAACCGCAATAAGGCACCGGGAGAGACACTCAAATGAAACGCAAGTCTTTGTTCGCCCTCTCGGCAGTCGTCGTCGTTGCGGCTGCCGCACTCGTTCCCGTCCTGTGGTCGGGCGGCGACAACCTGCATAACGGAACGGCCATGGCGGCAACGCCCGCCGACCAGGCCGCGCTGATCAAGAAGGGCGAGTACCTCGCCCGCGCCGGCGACTGTATCGCCTGCCACACGGTGCGCGGCGGCAAGCAGTTCGCCGGCGGCCTGCCGATGCTGACGCCGTTCGGCACGATGTTCACGCCGAACATCACGCCTGACGACCAGTACGGTATTGGCAAGTGGACGCAGGACGACTTCTACCGCGCCATGCACACGGGCCGTTCGAAAGACGGCAGCCTGCTGTACCCGGGCTTTCCGTTCACGAGCTACACGAAGGTCACGCGCGCCGACTCGGACGCAATCTATGCGTACCTGCGCTCGGTCACGCCGGTCAATGTGCCGAGCCGTCCGCACGAACTGAAATTCCCGTTCAACCAGCGCAACATGCTGATCGGCTGGCGCACGCTTTTCTTCCGCGAAGGCGAGTACAAGGCTGATCCGACCAAGTCGGTCGAATGGAATCGCGGCGCGTACCTGATCGAAGGCCTCGGCCACTGCGGCATGTGCCACACGTCGATCAACGCCATGGGCGGCCCGGTCAGCTCGGCTGCGTTCGCCGGCGGCCTGATCCCGCTGCAGAATTGGTATGCACCGTCGTTGACGTCGAACAAGGAAGCCGGCCTCGGCGACTGGGAAACCAAAGACATCGCCGATCTGCTGAAGACCGGTGTGTCGAACCGCGGCGCGGTGTTCGGTCCGATGGCTGAAGTGGTTCACAACAGCCTGCAGTACATGTCGGACGAAGACATCAACGCGATGGCCACGTACCTGAAGACGATTCCGCAGAAGAGCGAAGCACCGGAACCGCTGCAGCTCGAAACCTCGGAAAAGTTCGGTGGCGAACTGTTGAAGCAAGGTCAGAAGATCTACGCTGACAACTGCGCGAAGTGTCACGCGGAAAACGGTCTTGGTATGCCGCCGTCCTTCCCGCCGCTGGCGAACAACCAGTCGATCCAGATGCCGTCGGCGGTCAATCCGATCCGTATGGTGCTGAACGGCGGTTATCCGCCGAGCACGGAAGCCAACCCGCATCCGTACGGCATGCCGCCGTTCGCACAGGCACTGTCGAACACGGAAGTGGCCGCTGTCGTGACGTACATTCGTATGTCGTGGGGCAACCACGGTACGGCTGTGTCGCCGCAGCAAGTGTCCGATCTGCGCTCGGCGCCGCTCGACTAAGCAGCGGGGGGGGGGGGCGGGGTTGGGGGGGGGGGGGTGGTAATGAGGGGGGGGGGGGGGGGGGGGGCGCAAAACCCGGGGCCGGCCCCCTTCGTTTTTGCAGGACCGGTATCATGTGGGTATAAACCCTTATGAAACCGCGCAGGAGGAAAGAGCCGTGCATGTCGGTGAGCGTTTCAACAGCATTACCCATCTCGTCGGCGCCGTGCTGTCGGTTGTGGGGCTGGCTACGCTCGTGACAATGGGCGCGCTCGACGGCGACGCGTACAAGGTGGTGAGTTTCAGCGTCTACGGTGCGATGCTGTTCGTGCTGTATGCTATCTCGACGCTTTACCACAGCGTGCGCAACCCGCGTGTCAAAGCGGTTCTGCAAAAATGCGACCATTCGGCGATCTATCTGTTGATTGCCGGCAGCTACACCCCGTTCACGCTGGTCACTTTGCGTGGACCGTGGGGCTGGTCGCTATTCGGCGTAAGCTGGGGGCTTGCTGCTCTCGGCATCGTGCAGGAACTGACGCTCGGGCGACGCACCCGCAGCGTTTCGATGGTGCTGTATGTCTTGATGGGATGGCTCGCGCTCGTTGCCGTCCGCCCGCTGGTTCAAGCTTTACCGGCAGCGGGTACCGCCTGGCTCGTGGCCGGCGGGGTCATCTACAGCGCCGGCATCTACTTCTTCATCAACGACGAGCGCATCCGGCACGGACATGGTATCTGGCACCTGTTCGTACTGGCGGGCAGTCTGTGTCAATTCGTCAGTGTTGCGCGCTACGTCGCGTGACATCCCACGGCGGCGAAATGCAACTTAAGGCCAGTCAACGTGTCTGCATAGCGCGTTGAAGCATTCGGCACGCATTTGAGCGTGCCGCCGATTTCTCTGCGACCGGAACTGGGCTTTGGCCTCGAACGCGCCATAGAGGCGTGTTCATGCCGTGCCTGTACCCGCTGGTGCCCGCTTGGGTCCATTGGGTGCCGTCTGGTGCCGTTCGCGAAACTGCATTGCAAAGAGCATTTATGTCTTTTGATTCCCTCGGCTTGTCCGAACCGCTGGTCCGCGCTGTACACGAACTCGGCTACACCACCCCGACTCCGATCCAGACGCAAGCGATCCCCGCCGTGCTCAACGGCGGCGACCTGCTGGCCGGCGCGCAGACCGGCACCGGCAAGACCGCCGGCTTCACGCTGCCGATCCTGCAGCGTCTGAACACCATGCCCGCCGTCACCACGGCGTCGGGCAAGCGCGCCGTACGCGCGCTGATCCTCACGCCGACGCGTGAGCTGGCCGCACAGGTCGAAGAAAGCGTGCGCGCCTACGGCAAGTACCTGAAGCTGAAGTCGACCGTGATGTTCGGCGGCGTCGGCATCAATCCGCAAATCGGCGCGCTGCGCAGCGGCGTGGACATCGTCGTCGCGACGCCGGGCCGTTTGCTTGACCACATGCAGCAGAAGACCATCGACCTGTCGCATCTCGAGATTCTCGTGCTCGACGAAGCCGACCGCATGCTGGACATGGGCTTCATCCATGACATCAAGCGCGTGCTCGCGAAGTTGCCGCCGAAGCGCCAGAACCTGCTCTTCTCGGCCACCTTCTCGGACGAGATCAAGACGCTCGCCGACAATCTGCTCAACTCGCCGGCGCTGATCGAAGTCGCCCGTCGCAACACGACGGCTGAACTCGTTGCGCAAAAGATTCACCCCGTCGACCGCGATAAGAAGCGTGAGCTGCTCACGCACCTCATCAAGCAACACAACTGGTTCCAGGTGCTGGTGTTCACGCGCACGAAGCACGGCGCGAACCGCCTTGCCGAACAGCTGACGAAAGACGGCATCAGCGCACTGGCGATTCACGGCAACAAGAGCCAGTCGGCCCGCACACGCGCGCTCGCCGAGTTCAAGGACGCCACGCTGCAAGTGCTGGTCGCGACCGACATCGCCGCACGCGGCATCGATATCGATCAGCTGCCGCACGTGGTCAACTACGATTTGCCGAACGTGCCGGAAGATTACGTGCACCGCATCGGCCGCACGGGTCGTGCAGGCGCATCGGGCGAAGCGATTTCGCTGGTGTGCGTCGACGAACTGCAACTGCTGAAGGACATCGAGAAGCTGATCAAGCGTCAGGTACCGCAGGAAGTGATCGCCGGTTTTGAGCCGGATCCGACTGCAAAGCCGGAACCGATTCTGCGCCGCGGCCAGGGTGGTGGCGGCGGTGGCAATCGTCAGCCGCGCCAGAGCCAGGGTGCGCCGAAGCGCGAGGGTGGCCAGCGTGACGGCGGCCGCCGCGATGGCGCGTCGTCGGCCAAGCCCGCACAACGTTCGGGTCAGCGTCCGGCGAATGGTCAGCAGCAGCCGAAGCCGCAAGGTGCGAAGCCGGCCGGTAACGGCGGCCAGCCGCGCCGCGACGGCCAGCGTCATGACGGTCAGCCGCGTGCGGCAGCACATGAAGGAAGCGCCGCGCAACATGCACCGCGCAAACCGCAGACTGCAAAGCCGCAAGGCGGCAATCCGGGTGCTTTGCTGGGTGGCGCAAAGCCGCGCAACGACGCGCCGCGTGGTGGCCAGCCGACGCGCAGCGGTCAGCGCGGCCGTTAAGTTTCAAGCACTGCCGCTCGCTGGCTGTAGTCGCAGACTATCGGCTAGCCGCAGCGGCAGCCTGCTTCAGGTGCTCGATCTGCCGTTCCCATCGATCGAGCACCGCCTCTCCTTCCCCTTCCAGTTCAAACGTAATGCCGCTCGTCAGGCGCGCATAGCGCACGCTCTGCGCCTCCGCTGTGTCGATCGAGCCGATGAGGTACACGAGGCCGCAGTCGTCGCCTGTTACGCCCGCTAGCGGCGTCAAACGCAACTGCACCTGATAGAACGCTTCGTCGCAGACGAACGTCAGCGCGGCCCGGCCGTTTTGCGCGATCACGCGTGCCGCCCGAGCCTGCGGCCACAATGCGATGCACAGCGAGCGCGAATCCGGCGCGTACAACTCGCCGACGCCAAGCAGCGACGTTCGCACATGGCCGTTTGCATCCACAGTGAGCAGCGACGCGGTGAACCCCGTCTTGCTCGCCAGCGACGACCCGTCGAACAACGTGCGGACGGCGTCGGGCCATTCGTCGAACACGTTCTGTTCGAGCGGACGTTCGGGTGAAGGAAAATCGCTCATGGTATCGATCCAGTCAGTAGCGGGTTGCCGAGGTTGCGAGTGCTGCCGAGGATCAATCATGCCTCGAAAAACAGATGGCCCGCGCAAGCGGGCCATTCATCTTCATCTCTCTATGCGGCGGACTTAGCAGAAAAACATCAGCGAAAGAACACGTGCTGCGTGATCTTGGCGAGCGGATAATGCACGCCCGGCTGAATCTTGGCCGGCAGATCGAGGGGCTTGAGCAGCATCTTCACGCACATGTCCGCCGACAGATTGCGCCGCACCAGCGCATTGATGCGCGCCGCGCGTTCGCGGTTATAGGCCGAATCGTGGACGCGTTCCGGATAACGAATCGCGAAGACATGCCGCAACGCGATCTCCGAGTCTTCGTTCTTGATCTCCATCACGCGCCGCATCAACGCGCCGAGAACCGCGAGACGGCCATTGCCTTCGATCTTGTTGTACTTCTTGAAGAACTTGAAAAAGTGTTTGTAGTGACGGACTTCGTCAGTGCGAATGTTGTCCGTGATCTGCTTGAGCACGGGTTCGTCCGAACATTCGCCAATCGCGCGATACAGCGTTGCGGTGCCCGTTTCCACCACACAGCGAGCAACCATCTCGAGCGCACGGGTCTTTTCGAAGTCCTCGACCGAGCAGGTCAGCGAGTACTCCTCCATGAAATTGCGGAATGCGGTGTCCCAATCGAACTCCGGCCACACGTAGGCGATATACGTCTTGAGAGCCCGGCCGTGCTGCATCTCTTCCGGCTCCCATTCCTGGTTGAGCCACGCCGAGACTTCGGGGTCGCCGTCGAAGAACGTGCTCAGATTACTAGTGTAAAGATCGGTACCGCTTTCGATAAACGAAGCGGCGCACAGCAGAAGCAGCAGATCTTCATTAGCGACGGCCTTCTGACGATCTATGCGGGTGAGGTCGATATCCTCGATCCGCCAGGGCATCACATGGTTCAGCTCAGTGTGCATTGTGTCTTTGCTCCGAAAGCTGTATCGACTCGTGGAGCGCGCTCGAAACCGCCCACTATCGCAAGGGCAGCCCGCCGTGTCAGATACAGCGCCTTGGTTAGAGTTAACCCCGTGTATCTTGCATCTTAGCCGGTGTTTCACAACTCTGCAGATAACCCAGCACAGACCATGCCGGACCGCCGCAGTTCCAATTTCACGGTAGTCGAATGCTTCAGTTGATTACAAGCGGCACTCGCAAGGCACAAAAAAGCCAGCTCGAAGAGCTGGCTTTGACTTGAAAGGAGGTTGCACGTCAACCGCGGCAAGGCTCGCTGCGAAGCACAACGGCCACCGGCCACGCCATCATGCGGGCTGAACGCCTTCGAGACGCCGGACGCGCCGCATACGCCACGCGACCACGACAAGCGACAACCCGGACAGCACCGCCGCAATCAGGACGTAGTAACTTGGCGCCAGCTTGTCGCCGGTCAAGTGAATGAAGGTTTCCACGATCGTCGGTGCAAAACCGCCGAAAATCGTGACGCCGATGCTGTAACCGATTGAAAGACCCGTCGAGCGCACCTGCGTTGGAAAGATCTCGGACATCAGCGCGGGCATCGGTCCGGAGTAAGCCGCCTTGAAAATTCCGGCTGTACCTTGCAACAGCAGCAGCCAGCCGACCGTCGGATGCGACTGCAGCAAAGCGAACATCGGATAGATCAGCAAGCCCATCAGTATCGACGTGGTCAGCATGATGCGAATCCGGCCGATGCGGTCGGACAATGCGCCCATCACGGGCGACAGCAGGAACTGCAAGCCGCCGTTGAGCACCACCACCCCGAACGACGCAGCAGCCGGCATGTGCAACTGCTTCACCGCGTACATCGGCATGTAGAGTTGCAGCACGTACACGCCGACCGTGGATTGCGCGACGATGCCCACGGCCAGCAGCAGATTCACCCACTGGTTGCTGAACGACGCGTCCTTCTCTTCAGACGCCACCTGATGCTTGCTCGCAGACTCACGCGCTTTACGCAAGGCGAGAAACTCCGGCGTCTCGTCGAGATGCGAACGGATGTAATAGCCCACCGGCCCGACCAGCAGACCAAAGATGAACGGAAGGCGCCAGCCCCAGCTATTGAGTTGCTCGGGCGGCATCCACGCGGTCAGGAGCGAACCAAAGGCCGCCGCGGTGATCGCAGCAAGGCCCTGGCTCGCGAACTGCCAACTCGCGTAGTAGCCACGCCGTGACGCGCTGTGTTCGACCATGAAGGCCGTCGCGCTGCCGAACTCACCGCCCACCGCGAAGCCTTGCACAAGCCGTGCAAGCAGGATCAACACGGGCGCCGCAAGACCGATCGACGCATACGGCGGCATCACCGCCATCGTGAAGGTGCCGACCATCATCAGCGCGATGGCGAGCGTGAGCGCCGCCTTGCGGCCCTTGCGGTCGCCGTAGACGCCCAGCACAACGGCGCCCAGCGGCCGCATCAGGAACGAGATGCCGAAGGTGGCGATGGCGAGCAACGTCGAGAGCCACTCGTCCTGCATCGGGAAGAACTGTTTCGCGATGATGGTCGCGAAGTAACCGTAGACCAGAAAGTCGAACCACTCGAGCGCATTGCCGACCGACGACGAAAATACGATACGTCGCACCATTGCTTTGGAGAGCGGTGCGGACATGGAACGCGGCGATGCAGTCGCGGATTGCGACGCGGGGATGTTCATTTAGAACCCCGCTGCCAATCCGTCGCGACGGCTGTCGCTTGCCGCCACATAGCCGCGGTCCGGATCGTTGCGGTCGAGCTTCCAGATGTACTGGCCGGAGCCGAAGTCCATGTACGGATCGTCGACCGACTTGATCGTGTGGCCTAGCTTCTGCAGCGCCGTGGCGGTCGCCGGATCCAGCGTCGATTCGATGTCGATCGTGAAGTCGCGGTTGACCTTCCAGCGCGGGGCATCGCAGGCGGCCTGCGGTTGCTGACCGTAGTCGAGCATCCGCACGATCGATTGCAAATGGCCTTGCGGCTGCATATCGCCGCCCATCACACCGAAGCTCATCACCGCTTCCTGCTTGCCGTCCACCTGCTGCGTCAGGAACGACGGGATGATGGTATGGAACGGCCGCTTGCCGCCTTCCACCACGTTCGGCGACCTCGGGTCCATCGAAAAGCCGCAGCCGCGGTTCTGCATGGCGATACCGCTGTCCGGCACCACGATGCCCGAGCCAAAGCCCATGTAGTTCGACTGGATGAAGCTGACCATCATGCCGCGCTCGTCCGCCACCGACATGTAGATCGTGCCTCCGGCCTTCGGCATGCCGAAGTCGAATTGCGTGGCACGCTTGTGGTCGATCAGCTTCGCGCGCGACGTGAGGTACGCGTCGTCGAGCATCTGCTCGGGCGTGACGTCCATCGAGCGCGGATCGGCGACATAGCGGTAGACGTCGGCAAATGCCAGCTTCATCGCTTCGATCTGCAAGTGCTGCGACTCGACGTTGTCGACGGCGAGTTCTTTCACGTCGAATTTTTCGAGGATGCCCAGCGCGATCAGTGCCGCGATGCCCTGGCCGTTCGGCGGAATCTCATGCACGGTGTAGCCGCGATAATCCTTGCCGATCGGCTCGACCCAATCCGCTTTGTAGTTGCGCAGATCGTCGAGAGTCAACGCGCCGCCGCCTTCACGCGCAAACGCCGCGATCTGTTCGGCGATCTCGCCTTCGTAGTACGCGCGCGGCCCTTGTTCGGCGAGCTTGCGCAACGTCTTCGCGTGGCCAGGAAAGCGCACCAGTTCGCTGACTTCCGGCGCGCGGCCGCGCGGCATGAAGGTTTGCGCAAAGCCCGGCAGGTCCTTCAATTCGGGTACGGCGGCCGCCCATTTGTAGGCGACGATGCTCGCCACCGCATGACCGCGCTCGGCGATCTCGATCGCCGGCTCCATCAGATCGGCGAACGGCAGCGAGCCGAATTTCTGATGCAGCGCTTCCCAGCCTGCGATCACGCCCGGCACCGTCACGGCGTCCCAGCCGCGCTTGGGTTGTTTGGCAAGGCCGTTTTCCTCGCCGTACTTGCGCTTGAAGTAATCGACGTTCCAGGCCGCAGGCGAGACGCCCGACGCATTCAGGCCATGCAGCTTCTTGCCGTCCCATACGAGCGCGAAGGCGTCGCCGCCGAGGCCGCAGGACACCGGCTCGACCACCGTGATGGCGGCGGCCGCCGCGATCGCCGCGTCGACGGCATTGCCGCCTTTCCACAGCATCCGCAGACCGGCTTGCGCGGCAAGCGGATGCGAAGTCGAAACGATGTTGCGCGCGAATACAGGCAGACGCGGCGTCGGATAGGGGTTTTGCCAGTTGAAGCCAGTCATGTCGAACACTCTCGAAAGCGCGGTCCGGCGCGTTCTATAACGCCGGAAACCATGGGAAACGGGTGAGACTCGGGTAAAACTCAGGTAACGCGCGGGTAAAACGCGGAGCCTTGGATTGCAGCGCGATCCGGCACAAAAAACAAATTCATTTATCAAATGAATAAATGCGTAAATTACCTGAATGAATTGCTGCACGGTTGTCCCGGATCCGAACCATGACGCATGAGTTGGCAGACAAGACGTGCGATGGTCTTACAATACGCTCACCCTCGTTCACGCATTACCCGTCTTCCGGCTCAGCTTTTCGCGCCGGCTGCGGGCAGCGCCGATAAAAACCCACCACCCGAGACACATGACCCGAGACCCCCGCCTGACTCTCAATGCCCGGCAACAGGAACTGCTGGAGTGGGTGCAACGCGACGGCTTCGTGACCGTGGACGACCTCGCGGCCCACTTCGACGTGACGCCGCAGACGATCCGTCGCGACGTAAACTGGCTCGCCGACATGAACCTGCTGCGCCGCTATCACGGCGGCGCCAGTCTGCCGACCAGCTCCGAGAATGTTTCGTACACGGCGCGTCAGCGGATGTTCCACGAAGAGAAGCGGCGCATTGCGACGCTAGTGGCCACTCACATTCCCGATCAGGCGTCCCTCTTCATCAACCTCGGCACGACGACCGAGGAAGTCGCACGCGCGCTCAACCGGCATCGCGGCCTGCGCGTGATCACCAACAATCTGAACGTCGCCAGCATGATGAGCGGCTATCCGGATTGCGAAGTGCTGGTGACGGGCGGCATCGTGCGGCCGTGGGATAAGGGCATCGTCGGCGAACTGGCGATCGACTTCATCCGGCAGTTCAAGGTGGACTTCGCGATCATCGGTACGTCGAGCATTGAAACGGATGGCACGCTGCGCGATTTCGACACCCGCGAAGTGCGCGTGGCCGAGGCGATCATCCAGCATGCACGTACCGTGTTTCTCGCCGCCGACAACTCCAAATTCGGCCGTCCGGCGCTCGTTCGCCAGGGTCACCTCGATCAGATCGACGCGCTTTTCACCGACGTCGCGCCGCCCGCCGAGATGAACGAAACGCTCGCCGCCGCTAACTGCCAGGTGTATATCGCCGAGTGATCCCAGGCGTCTTCCGCTATGTTGCAGTGCACGCGAAACTTCGAGTGAAATCAAGGATCTGGCCGCTGCTCCAAACCGCCTCTGCGGGTCCCAATTGTCAAAGGGAAAATTTACTGGGGCCCATTTGGTGTTTGACTGGCGGTTGACTACACTCCAGTTCCCCGGCGTCCGTTCCGCGTTACGCGGAGTGCCGGCAGCGTGAACCTGTCGTGATAGCCGCACCTCCCGCCTGATCCTCTAGCGGACTCTACTGGCATCGTGTCAGTCGCCTCCAAGGCCGTCCGCGTTTGCTTGACATGGAGAGAACGATGCTGAGTCCGCATGAATTCGCCACGTTGTTGCTCGTCAAGGACGCTCCCAATCAAGTCGACATGGAGCGAGAAGAACTCGACGCCTTGCTGGAACGCCAGCTTGTGCAACTCGAACGGCTCGCGTCGGGCAACGAACAATGGCGCGTAACCGAAACCGGCGACAGTGCGCTCCGGGCCATCAAGCGTTTTTCCTAGTACCCTGGATTACCAAGCAAGGCGGCCGCATCAGCGGCTGCTTTGTTGTGCCCAATTCATTTACACAGTAAATTGACGCGACGGACCTTCTGCCTTCGCGCATGCCAAAAACGCTCTCTTCCGACGACATCCAGCAATTCCGCGAAACCATGCGGCGCGTCGCCGAAAACGCGTTCGCCACGCGCGGCGCGCAAGGCGTGACGATGCGCGAACTGGCGAAGGAGCTGGGTTGCAGCGCGATGACGCCCTATCGCTACTTCCGCGACAAAGACGAAATCCTTGCGATGGTCCGCGCAGCGGCGTTCAACCGTTTCGCGGCACGGCTCGAAGCCGTGGCGAAGGAAGCGCCCGCAACCGACCGCTCCGCGGTCAGCGACGCCTACGTGGCGTTCGCACTCGACGAGCCGCATGCCTACCGCCTGATGTTCGATCTGAGCCAGCCGGAAGGCGCCTATCCGGAACTCCAGACCGCATCGCATCGCGCCTGGAGCAGGCTCGGGGCGCACTTCGAGCAGCTCGTTGCCGCGGGCATTCTGGAAGGCGACCCACAATTGATCGGTTACGCCTACTGGGCAAGCCTGCACGGCTTCACGATGCTGGCGCTCGCCAATCAGTTGCCTTTGCCACAGGCGCAACAAGCCGTTGGAAGCAATGCGCCGACGCGCGAGGCCGTCTTCGCGCAGATTCGCCGGATGTTATGGCGCGGGGCGCAGCCGCAGCGCGGCTAGCCCCAGGTTAGCCCATCAACTCACGCAACGCGAATAAGCCCGCGAAAAGTTCTGGGTAGGAACAAGCAGGTGTGAAGCTCAGCCCGCACGCAAGGTCGGATCGGCAGCGGCGCGCCAGCTCAACGCTTTGGCTCGCTGGTCGGTGAAGAAAGTCACCCACTGATTGCGTACTTGCGGGTCAGTACTCGCGCCGAGGCTCGTGTAATGCTGTGCCAGCGACGCCTGAAACGCGCAGTAATCGTCCTTCGACAACTTGCCGCGCCGGTTCGCCACGTACGCATCGAACAGCGTCGCGTAAACGCCTTGCGCGTCGTTTCCGTAGTCGACCGTCAGGGCGCTGCACATCTGCTGTAACGATGAGAACGAGGGAGCGCCCATCGTCCCGTTCAAGCTCGGCGAGCTGATGCATCCCGTCAGGAGTGCGGCGGCGCCGATTATCCAAAGTCCACGCATGAATTCACCTCGAAATGGCTGCTGCCGAGAGTATCGTCCGTGGCCGCGCGTTACGCCACCACCTTAGCCAACCGGCTAGAGGGGTGCCTAAGAAAACCGAACTTTACTTTTTCGAATATGTTCATTAAAGTTCGCAAACGAACACTATCAGCTCGATAGTTTTTCCAAACCAGTTTCTGAATACGACGCAGAGGACACAGCAGGTGACGCAAGGCTCGAGATACGATTTGCTCGTCGTGGGCGGCGGGATCAACGGCGCAGGCATCGCACGCGATGCGGCGGGCCGCGGCCTGTCGGTGCTGCTCTGCGAACAGGACGATCTGGCGGCCCATACGTCGTCGGCCAGCACCAAGCTGATTCACGGCGGCCTGCGCTACCTCGAGTACCGCGAGTTCGGGCTGGTGCGCAAAGCCCTGCAGGAGCGCGAAACGCTGCTGCGCGCGGCGCCGCACATCATGTGGCCACTACGCTTCGTGATGCCGCACATGCCCGATCTGCGCCCGGCCTGGCTGATCCGCGCCGGCCTGTTCCTTTACGATCACCTCGCTAAACGCGAACTGCTGCCCGGCTCGCGCGGCATCGTGATGCGCGACCATCCTGCCGGCGCGCCGCTGGTCGATTCGATCAAGCGCGGCTTCGTGTATTCGGACGGCTGGGTGAATGACGCGCGTCTGGTCGTGCTGAACGCGCTGGATGCGAAGGAACGCGGCGCGAAGATTCTCACGCGCACCAAGCTGCTGAGCGCAGTGCGCGCCGGCGGCGAATGGCGCGCGCAACTCAAGCGCGAGGACGGCACGATCCTCGACGTGCGCGCCGCTTCGATCGCGAATGCGGCCGGACCGTGGGTCGGCGAATTGCTGGAGGGCGCGCTCGGCCGGGAAGCAACGCACAGCGTGCGCCTCGTGAAAGGCAGCCATATCGTCACGCGCCGTCTGTTCGAACACGATCACGCGTACATCTTCCAGAATCCGGACAAGCGGATCATCTTCGCGATTCCGTACGAACACGATTACACGCTGATCGGCACGACCGACCTCGAATATCGCGGCGACCCGTCGCAGGTGGCGATCAATGCCGACGAAACACAGTACCTGTGCGATTCGATCAACCGTTACTTCAAAGAAAAGATCTCGCCGCAAGACGTGCGCTGGACCTACTCGGGCGTGCGTCCGCTGCTTGAGGAAGAAGGCGCGGACAACCCCTCGGCAGTCACGCGCGACTACTCGCTGGAACTCGATGCGCCTGCGGGCGAAGCACCGTTGCTTTCGGTGTTCGGCGGCAAGATCACGACCTTCCGCAAGCTGGCGGAAGACGCCGTCGACAAGCTCGTGAACGCGCTGCATAACGGCACGCCTTCGTGGACGGCCGGCGTCCCGTTGCCCGGCGGCGATATTCCGCAGGCCAACTTCGAGCGCTTCCTCGCCGGCTTCAAGCAACAGAATGCGTGGCTGCCCGCCGATCTGGCTCACCGGCTCGCGCGTGCGTACGGCACTCGCGTGAAAGACATCATTGGCAACGCGCGCTCGGTGGCCGACCTCGGCCGCGCTTTCGCGCCGGGTCTCTACGAAGCCGAACTCACTTACCTGCGCGACACCGAATGGGCGCGCAGCGCACAAGACGTATTGTGGCGCCGCTCGAAACTCGGCCTGCACGTCGAACCGGGCACGCTCGATTCGATTACACGCGACATTGACGCATGGTTCGCCCGCGAGCCTTTCCGACAGAGTGCCTAGCTAAACCAGTTAGTTGGATCGTTTAGTTAGGCCACTTGGTTGAACCACTTAGTTGGGTCATTTAGTCAGGTCACTGAGTTAAGCCATTTAGTTAGGCTATTTAGCTGAGCCACATAGCCAGACCACCTAGGTCAGGCTATCGCAACACGCCCTGGCTACGTGGATGAACCCGCATGACCCGAATCGATTTTCACCCCTCGGCTACTGATAAAGCCGGGACGCACACGCTCAAACTGTTGCAGCCCGCTTAAAACAACAAGCCGTTCCCGTCGCCGGTCAGCAATCCGGCGATTCATAAAACACATGGAGAAGAGACAATGCAGGATCAGTACATCCTCGCGCTTGACCAAGGCACCACCAGCTCCCGCGCGATGCTGTTCGACCGGCTCGGCAATATCGTGTCGACCGCTCAGAAAGAATTCCAGCAAATCTATCCACGTCCGGGTTGGGTCGAACACGACCCGCAGGAAATCTGGTCGACACAGGCCGGCGTCGCCGCTGAAGCGGTCACGCGTGCCGGCATGAACGGCACGTCGATCGCCGCGATCGGCATTACCAATCAGCGTGAGACCACCATCGTGTGGGACCGCGAAACGGGCCACCCGATTTATAACGCGATCGTCTGGCAGGACCGCCGCACCGCCGACTTCTGCGATCAGCTCAAAGAGCAAGGTCTCGAAGAGAAAGTCCGCGCGAAAACCGGTCTGCCGATCGACTCGTACTTCTCGGCGACCAAGATCCGCTGGATTCTCGACAACGTCGAAGGCGCACGCGAAAAAGCGAAGCAAGGCCGCCTCGCCTTCGGCACGGTAGATAGCTGGCTGGTGTGGAATTTCACCAAGGGTGGTCTGCACGTCACCGATGTGACCAACGCGTCGCGCACGATGCTGTTCAACATCCACACGCTGAAGTGGGATGACGAACTGCTCGAAGCGCTCGACATTCCGCGCAACATGCTGCCGGAAGTGCGTGCGTCGTCGGAAGTGTACGGGCCGACCAAGACCACCGTATTCGCTTCCAAGATTCCGCTCGCGGGCATCGCCGGCGACCAGCACGCGGCCCTGTTCGGCCAGATGTGCACGGAGTCGGGCATGGTGAAAAACACCTACGGTACCGGCTGCTTCCTCGTGATGAACACCGGCGACAAGCCGATCGAATCGAAGAACAATCTCGTCACCACCATTGCGTGGCAGATCGGCGACCAGATCAACTACGCGCTCGAAGGCAGCATCTTCATCGGCGGCGCGGTGGTGCAATGGCTGCGCGACGGCCTCGGCATCATCAAGAACGCAGCTGAGATCGAAACGATGGCGCGCAGCGTACCGCATAGTGATGGCGTGTATCTGGTGCCCGCGTTTGCAGGCCTCGGTGCGCCGCACTGGAATGCACGGGCTCGCGGCACGCTGTTCGGCGTGACGCGCGGCACGAGTTCGGCGCACATCGCCCGCGCCGCGCTCGACTCGATCGCCTATCAGTCACTCGACGTGCTGAAAGCAATGGAAGCCGACTCCGGCATTCGCATCGGCGAATTGCGTGTGGACGGCGGCGCTTGCGCGAACAATCTGCTGATGCAATTCCAGGCGGACATCCTCGGCGTCGACGCAGTGCGTCCGAAGGTATCGGAGACGACCGCATTGGGCGCGGCGTATCTGGCCGGTCTCGCGGTCGGTTACTGGAAAGACGTGAACGAACTGAAAAGCCAGTGGGCGCTCGATCGTCGTTTCACGCCTGCCCTGCCGCACGCCGACGTCAAGGAGTGCCTCGACGGCTGGAAGCGCGCGATCCGCGCCGCGAAGGCATGGGCCGACACGCCCTGATTGCTTGTCCATCGGTTCCATAAGACACCTTTCGACATAACGAAGCCGCCTATCCAGCGGCTTCCCTAACAACTATATTCCGGATACCAAATCATGTCTCCTTACATTGCGGAATTCATCGGCACCGCGCTCCTGGTGCTGCTCGGCAACGGCGCAGTTGCCAATGTGCTACTCGCGCGCACCAAGGGCAAAGGCG
Source organism: Paraburkholderia sediminicola (assembly GCF_046026675.1). GTDB lineage: Bacteria > Pseudomonadota > Gammaproteobacteria > Burkholderiales > Burkholderiaceae > Paraburkholderia > Paraburkholderia sediminicola_F. Next base: position 3,820,282 of record NZ_JAQQEY010000001.1, read on the forward strand.
CGGACCTGATCGTGATCGTGATGGGCTGGGCGATGGCCGTGTTCATCGCCGTGTACGTCACGGCATCGTACAGCGGCGCGCACCTGAATCCTGTGGTCACGATCAGCCTCGCCCTGGCAGGCAAATTTGCGTGGGCCAAAGTGCCGGGCTACGTCGCGGCGCAGATGCTCGGCGGCATGGCGGGCGCCCTGCTCGTGTGGCTCGCGTATCGTCAGCACTTTAATAAGGAAGGCGATGCCGACGTGAAGCTCGGCGTGTTCTGCACGTCGCCCGCGATTCGCAGCGTGCCACATAACCTGCTCACCGAAATGATCGCGACTTTCGTGCTGATTCTCGGCGTGCTGTATCTGGCTTCGCCGCAAGTTGGCCTCGGTGCGCTCGACGCGCTGCCAGTCGGCTTGCTGGTGCTCGGCATCGGCATTTCGCTCGGTGGCCCGACCGGCTACGCGATGAGCCCCGCGCGTGACCTGTCGCCACGTCTGATGCACGCGCTGCTGCCGATTCCGGGCAAACGTGACAGCGACTGGCGCTATTCGTGGATTCCGGTATGCGGTCCGCTGCTGGGCGGCGCAGCGGCAACAGGGCTGTATTTGTATCTGCACGCGCACTGATTCTGCGGCGCACATTTGGGCGCATACAGGGCGCACTAAACACGCTCTCACGGCGCAAATAAGCGCCGACGGCAAGCGACGGCGCCGCGCACGCGGCGCCAAAGCACGTATCATGATGCTTTCAATCTCCGCGCATGAGCTTGCAACTGTCTTGCTCGCGTGCCTCTCGCTTTCCGTCTTAAAGCATGATCGACCACCTCATCTGTGACTGCGACGGCGTGCTCGTCGACAGCGAAATCATCGCTGACCGCGTGATGCTCGAAACGCTGTCCGCCACCTTCCCCGGCCTCGACTTCGAACCCGTCGTCAAAACAGCGTTCGGCCAGCAGACCTCGCGCTTTCTCGAAGGTATCGAGAAGTCGTTCGACATCACGCTGCCGGCCGATTTCTTCAATACGATTGAACACAACGTCGAGCTTGAACTCGCGGCATCGCTCAGCCCGATCAACGGTGTGCGCGACGCCTTGCAACGCGTAACGCTGCCCGCCGCGGTCGTGTCGAACAGCCGGATGGCGCGCGTGAATGCGTCGGTGCGGCGCGCGGGTTTGCAGCAGATTTTTGGCGAGCGGATTTTCAGCGCCGAACAGGTCGCGCGGCCGAAGCCTTATCCGGATGTGTATCTGTTCGCTGCAAAGACGCTGGGGGTGGAGCCTTCGCGCTGCGTCGTCGTGGAAGATAGCGTGGCCGGTTTGAATGCGGCGCGGGCGGCGGGTATGAAGACGATTGCTTTCGTCGGTGCAAGTCATATCCCCGACGGTTATGCGGATGCGCTGCGCAAGATGGGCATGACACGCATCATGAAACATATGGATGAACTGCCCGCGCTGGTCGAGGCCGGTGTGCGCGGCGAGTTTGGCGACGTGCAGTCTTAACGGGCGCGAGAATAAAAAAGCCGGCTGCAATAGCCGGCTTCAAATTCCTGAGAAACCCCGCGCTTTTCCGAGCGCGGGGTTTTTTCTAACACATCAAGCCTCATCCGCGACGCATTCGCGAGCCGTCGCCAGCGCCTGGCGGAATTCCACCAGCTCGGCGATTGTCAGCATCGGCAGATTGTGTTGTTGAGCGAAGCGCTCCACATCCGCGCCGCGCGTCATCGTGCCGTCCGCGTTCATCAGCTCGCACAGCACGCCGGCCGGCTTCAGACCCGCGAGAATCGCCAGATCGACCGTGCCTTCGGTGTGGCCGCGGCGCGCGAGCACGCCGCCGGGTTGCGCACGCAACGGAAACACATGACCCGGACGCACGATGTCGGCAGGCTTCGCCGTATCGCTGATAGCCGCGCGGATTGTCGTCACGCGATCGAGTGCGGACACGCCGGTGGTCACGCCATCGCGCGCTTCGATCGAGACCGTGAACGCGGTGCCGTGACGGCTTTCGTTGTTGACAGACATCGGCGGCAGTTCGAGTGCGCGGATCTTGTCGTCGGGCAGGCACAGGCAGACGATGCCGCTGCATTCGCGGATCAGCAAGGCCATGGTTTCGACAGAAAGACGCTCGGCGGAAACGATCAGATCGGCTTCGTTCTCGCGGTCGTGGTCGTCTTGCAGGACGACAGCGCGGCCATCGCGCATGGCTTGCAAGGCGGCGGCGATGCGCGACGGAACGGGCTCGGTGGCGAGCAGGGGAAGGTCAAGTGATGCGCTATCCGCAATCACCGACGGAGCAGGAAAAGTAGCAAAGGACATAGTTGAAACGCTCATCGCAAAAGTTGGGCGAAAAACGTTTCAGGGCATTGCAAACAGACCAAGACGCGCCGTTGAACGCCGCGCAAAGCGGCGCTCGCGCACCGCCCGAACCTCTGGCGGCAACACGGAAACGAACATGACTATCTGCACATCTTCTTCCATCCGGACTCTAACCGTCGGCTCTGGCTTCTCACCAGATCTGCTGACCCCACTGCGCTTTCGATACGCTGAAAGCTGAACGAAGCGGGCGCTCGCGGGCTCACCGGCTCGCGCTTTCGCGCTGCCGGCATACCGCCGGTGGGGAATTTCGCCCCGCCCTGAAGACGCACTGATTGCCGGATTGACCGGCCGGCAAAGAATACAACAGTCGCGCGAAACCTGCAGCGCAACCCCTACTGATTAGACGGACATCTCGGCTTTACCGCCTATCCGCCTGAAAAACCTCATCCGTCAAACCGGCGCGGCCTGGCGTGTCAAATCATGCGGCGCGGGCACATCCCAGCGCGGCGGCGTTTCCGCCTTCAACGTGACGCGAAACGCGCGCGCTTCGGTGTCACCGGGATTGCGCAGGCTGTGCGGCTGGTCGGCATCGAACACGATCGCGTCGCCCGTGGCCAGCAATTGGCGCTGGTCGTGCACGCTGACTTCCAGCGTGCCTTCGCTGACCACCAGATTCACCGTGGTGCCCGGCGCGCGGCGCGTGCCGGCCTCGGTGTGCAAGGGCGCGATACGCAGCTCGTGAAATTCGGCGGCGGTCGGCTCGGCGTCCGGATAAAGCGGCCGGGCTGAGTAGCGCCCATTCGAACTGACGAGCCGCGACGAACGCTCCGCCGGCAAATGCTCGAAGCCATTGGTCGCATGACGTCGCAAGAACGCCGCCACCGAAACCTTCAGCGCCGATGCAACTTTGCACAGCACCTTGATCGACGGCACGCTACGCGCCGACTCGATCTGCGCGAGCATCGCTCGCGAGACGCCGGAGGCGCGGGCCAGAGCGTCGAGCGAAAGCTGGCGCTCGGCGCGCAAACGGGCGAGATTCACGCCGACCAGATGTTCAAGAGCATCGAAAGGTTCAGCGGCACGCGGCGACGCATCGGTGTCAGCCGTGGGATCGCGAACCAGCGCAAGCGGGGAATGCATGATTGCCTCCAGGAGCGCCGCCGGACGGCGGGCAAGCGGTTAGTGGAAGCAAGATAGCACTGCGCCCCGCCGTACCCAACGAAGTTATCTTCACACTGTTATCAGCATTGCGGAGGACGATTCTCGCAAAGCTTGTGCGAATTTTTCATATGGGCGTACTTGGGCTCAGTGGGGCTCGAACACGCCGACACGCGCGTAGACGCACTTAACCACATCCGTAGACGTCAGGCGCCCCACGCAGACTCAGGCGCTTTGCGCCACGGTCGCTGCCGGCGCATCCATCCGCGCCGCGAACCACGTGAGCAGCAATGCCACCACGCTAACCGCCGCCGCAACCCACGGCAGCGTATCGAGCGAATGGCCGTGATTGATCACCAGACCGCCGAGCCACGCGCCGCCCGCATTGCCCACGTTGAACGCACCGATGTTCAGCGTGGAAGCCAAATTCGGCGCGGCAGCGGCCTTCTCGACCACACGCATCTGCAACGGCGGCACCGTCGCGAACGCCGCAATGCCCCACACGAAAATGGTAATCGCCGCCGCCACCTGTGAGTGGCTGGTACGCGCGAAGATCGCCATGACTACCGCGAGCGCCACCAGAATGCCCATCAACGAAGGCATCAGCGCACAGTCCGCGAGCTTGCCGCCCACGGTGTTGCCGATCGTGAGACCGACGCCGAACAGCACCAGAATCAGCGTCACGCCTCGCGGCGAGAAACCGCTGACCTGTTCGAGAATCGGCGCGATATAGGTGAACACGACAAACACACCGCCGAAGCCGAGTACGGTCATCGCGAGCGCGGTCCAGACTTGCGGGTCCTTCAGCACGCGCACTTCGTGGCCCAAGCCCACCGGGCCGGAATCATGGCGATTCGGCACCAGCAACGACACGCCCGCCAGCGACAGCACGCCAAATGCGCTGACGATCCAGAACGCCGCACGCCAGCCGAACTCCTGGCCGACGAAAGTCCCGAACGGTACGCCAAGCACATTCGCGAGCGTCAAACCGGTGAACATCAGCGCGATGGCGCTTGCCCGCTTTTCAGCCGGCACGAGCGAAGCCGCGACCACCGCGCCGATGCCAAAGAACGACCCATGCGCAAACGACGTCACCACGCGCGCGATCATCAGCACCGAATAGCTGGACGCAATCGCGCACAGCGTATTGCCGACAATGAACACGCCCATCAGCAACTGCAACGCGAGTTTGCGCGGCATCTTGCTGGTCACCACCGCGAGCAGCGGCGCACCGACGGCGACGCCGAGCGCATAGCCGCTCACCAGCAAACCGGCCGACGGAATCGACACAGCCAGATCGCGCGCGACCTCGGGCAGCAAGCCCATGATCACGAACTCGGTCGTGCCGATCGCGAAAGCGCTGATCGCGAGCGCCAGTAATGGAATGGGCATTTTTCTACTCCAGGTTCTAAAGTTGAGCGTGTTAGCCACGGTGGGCGTTGCGCAGCGCCGTTACGAATTCGATGACCACACCCGGCGCGAGCGCGACGAACAGCTGCTGTTCGGCTTGCTGCGGCCCCATCTGCGGCACTTCGGCAAGCTGATAAGGGAGGTCCGCCGCATGCACGCGCCGCAACAGCGCCGCCCATTCGTCGGCACTCTGCAGCCGGAAGGCAACATGGTCGATGCGCGGCGTGGCCCTGCCCGCTACGGCGGGCACCGTCGCATCGATCAGATGAATCACTGGCCGGCCGTTCGCATACAGCCAGTAGCCGTCGATCGAAAACGGCGGACGCGCGCCCTCCGTCAGCCCGGCGACGTCGACGAAGAAGCGTCGGGCGGTCTCGAGGTCGGCGGTGACGATCGTTGCGTGATCGAGTTGCATGGCGTGGGCTGCGCGGAGCACAAAGGGTTTACGAGGAGTGCATTGTGAGCGGAACACGTCGATTTGATAATTGGCGTAGCATTTGAAACATTTTCAAATAACTTTGAAAGATCGCAATGGATAACCTCGGTGATATCCGTCTGTTCGTCGAAGCGGCGCAGCAGGGCAGCCTGTCGGCGGCGGGTCGCAAGATGGGCCTGACGCCGGCCGCCGCCAGCGCGCGGCTGGCCAAACTCGAAACCGGGCTGAAAACGCGTCTGTTCGAGCGCACCACCCGCCAGCTGAGGCTCACGGACGAAGGCCGCCTCTACCTGAACTGCTGCCGCCAGGCGCTGCAATCGCTCGACGACGCCGAAGCCGCGCTGCAAGCCGGCCAAGGCGTGGTGCGCGGCAAGGTGCGGATCTCCGCGACCTCGGACTTCGGCCGCAACCTGCTGATGCACTGGCTCGACGAATTCAACGCGCTTTACCCGGAAGTCACGTTCGCGCTGACGCTGTCGGACTCGCTATCGAATCTGGTGCAGGAAGACATCGATCTGGCGATCCGCTTCGGCGTGCCGCAGGACAGCTCGCTCATCGCCCGCAAGCTGGCGCCGAACCGCCGTGTGCTGTGTGCGTCGCCGGACTACATCGCGCGCAAGGGCGAGCCCAAGGACCCGAACGATCTGGCGAATTTCGACTGCATCGTGCTCGGCACCGCATCCGGCCCGGCCAACGAATGGCGTTTCACGCGCGGCGACGAAGTGCAGCACTACACGGTGCCGTTCGAAACGTCCCGGGAAACCAACGACGGAGCGGTCGCCCGCGAATGGGCGCGGCGCGGCTACGGGATCGTCATCAAGTCGATGTGGGACGTGGAAGCGGACTTGCGGGGCGACTGCCTGAAAATCCTGCTGCCCGAATGGCGCTACCCGGACGCGCCGCTGCACGCGCTCTACCACCGCAACCGCTTCATGGCGCCGCGCGTGCGCGTGCTGCTCGATTTTCTGAGCGAGCGCTTCGCGCAGGTGTCGGACGAACTGGAAGGCCTGCTGGGCTTGCCGCCGGAGCGGCCGCGAGCCAAGGCGGCCACGGAAACCGCATCCGGTGAAGGGCTATAATATTGAGCTACGCTGCAAACGTGCATTGAAAGTGGACGAAAGCGCCGCCCCGCGGGCCGTCCGCACGTTTTCGCCTCTCTCCACCTTTTAAACGACGCCCCCAGGTTAACCACTGCGACCGGCGAAAATCGATGACCAAGAAAGTTTATGTAAAGACCTACGGCTGCCAGATGAACGAGTACGACTCCGACAAGATGGTCGACGTACTCGGCGCGGCTGAAGGCCTCGTCAAGACCGACACGCCGGAAGACGCGGACGTCATTCTCTTCAACACCTGCTCGGTGCGCGAAAAAGCGCAGGAGAAAGTCTTCTCCGAACTCGGCCGTGTGCGCGAGTTGAAAGAAGCGAACCCGAATCTGATCATCGGCGTGGGTGGTTGCGTGGCGAGCCAGGAAGGCGCCGCGATCGTTGCACGCGCGCCGTATGTCGATCTGGTGTTCGGTCCGCAAACGCTGCACCGTCTGCCGCAAATGATCGACAAGCGCCGCGAAAGCGGCCGCGCGCAGGTCGACATCTCGTTCCCGGAAATCGAAAAGTTCGATCACCTGCCGCCGGCGCGCGTCGATGGCGCGAGCGCGTTCGTGTCGATCATGGAAGGGTGCAGCAAGTACTGCAGCTACTGCGTCGTGCCGTACACGCGCGGTGAAGAAGTGTCGCGTCCGCTCGACGACGTGCTGACCGAAATCGCCGGCCTCGCCGACCAGGGCGTGCGCGAAGTGACGCTGCTCGGCCAGAACGTGAATGCTTACCGCGCCGGCATCACGCTCGGTTCGTCGGAGATCGCCGACTTCGCCCAGCTGATCGAATACGTCGCGGACATTCCTGGCATCGAACGGATTCGCTACACCACGTCGCATCCGAAGGAATTCACGCAGCGCCTGATCGACACCTACGCCAAGGTGCCGAAGCTCGTCAGCCACCTGCATCTGCCGGTGCAGCACGGCTCCGACCGCATCCTGATGGCGATGAAGCGTGGCTACACCGTGCTCGAATACAAGTCGGTGATCCGCAAGCTGCGCGCGATCCGCCCTGACCTGTCGTTGTCGACGGACATGATTGTCGGCTTCCCCGGCGAGACGGAAGAAGACTTCGACAAGATGATGACGTTGATCCACGAGATGAAGTACGACACCAGCTTCTCGTTCATCTATAGCCCGCGTCCCGGCACGCCGGCTGCAAATCTGCACGACGACACACCGCACGAAGTGAAGCTCAAGCGTCTGTACCATCTGCAGGCTACCATCGAAGAAAACGTCCAGCGCATCAGCGATTCAATGGTCGGCAAGATCGAGCGGATTCTGGTCGAGCGCCCGGCGCGCAAGGACCCGAACGAACTCGCGGGCCGCACCGAGAACAACCGCGTGGTGAATTTCCCGGCGCCGGTCGCGTCGCACGCACGGCTGATCGGCCAGATGGTGGACGTGAAAATCGTCCATGCGTACCCACATTCGTTACGCGGCGAGCTCGTGCTGGTGCACGACGACGCGCCCGCGACCACCCACTGAGCGACGCCAGCCAGCGTCACAACCCCGACAGGATCGATCCTCCGCCTTGAAGACCACTCAGCAGCATCTGGAATTCACCGCTCCGCGCGACGACAACGCGCGGCTCGCCAACCTCTGCGGACCGCTCGACGAGAATCTGCGGCAGATCGAGCAGGCGCTCGACGTGACGCTGCAACGCCGTGGCCACCGCATCACGATTCGCGGGCGCGGCGCGAAACTCGCGCTTACCGCGCTCGAAAAGTTCTACGACAACTCGCAGAAGCCCCTGTCAGTCGACGACATCCAGCTCGCGCTCGTTGAAGTGCGTCAGCCTGCACGCCATCGCGCGAACGGCAACGGCCATGGCACGGAGGCGCTGGATCCGCGCTTTCCGGGCAATCCGGATCACCCGTTTGATCAGCCGGCCGACGGCGACGACGACGACCTCGAAGAGCTCGGCCCGAAGCTGTACACACGCCGCGCCGATCTGCGCGGCCGAACACCGATGCAACGCGAGTATCTGAAGCAGATCATTTCGCACGACGTGACGTTCGGCATTGGTCCGGCGGGAACGGGCAAGACCTATCTCGCGGTGGCTTGCGCGGTGGACGCGCTGGAACGCGATCAGGTCAAACGCATCGTGTTGACGCGTCCGGCCGTCGAAGCGGGCGAACGCCTCGGCTTCCTGCCAGGCGATCTGGCGCAGAAAGTGGACCCGTATCTGCGCCCTTTGTATGACGCACTGTACGACCTGCTCGGTTTCGATAAGACCGCCAAGATGTTCGAGCGGCAGATGATCGAAATCGCGCCGCTCGCGTACATGCGCGGCCGCACGCTGAACCACGCGTTCATCATCCTCGACGAGGCGCAGAACACCACGCCCGAACAGATGAAGATGTTCCTCACGCGGATCGGCTTCGGCTCGAAGGCCGTGGTCACTGGCGACACGACCCAGGTCGACTTGCCGCGTGGTCACAAGAGCGGGCTGATCGAAGCGCAGCAGGTGCTGGCGGACGTGCGCGGCATTGCGCTCACGCGCTTCACGAGCGCCGACGTGGTGCGGCATCCGCTGGTCGCGCGAATTGTGGAGGCGTACGATGCGCATTCGCAGAAAACCGCCAGTCCGGCGGATTCGCGCTAGATTGCGTCGTTAATTTTGCGCCGAACTCTACAGGACAGGCCGCAGCAAACCAGGCAACAAATCAATCAAGCATGAGCCGCGCACCGAAACTGACGTTGAATCTGCAATTCCCCGCTGCCAAGACCTGGCCGGAACACAAGGCGCTACTGCCGCGTGCCACCGTGGCCGGCTGGATCAAGGCGGCGCTCTTCGCAGACGGGGAACTGACCGTGCGGTTCGTCGATGCCGAAGAAGGTCGCACGCTGAACCGCACCTATCGCGGCAAGGATTACTCGACTAACGTGCTGACGTTTGCGTACGCCGAATCGGAAGACGATCCGGTGACGGGCGATCTGATCCTGTGCTGTCCGGTGGTCGAAAAAGAAGCCGCCGAACAAGGTAAGCCGCTGATCGCACACTACGCTCATCTGCTGGTGCACGGCACCTTGCATGCGCAAGGCTACGACCACGAGGTCGAGGAAGAAGCCGAGGAGATGGAAGCGATTGAAACCGAAATTCTCGGTAAGCTCGGTTTCCCGGATCCTTACCAATAGTCTTTCCCAACCTCCTTACCCTCTCCGTCAGAAACCACCGTGAGCACGTCCACCCCTGAAACCGATACGCGAAGCAGGCCCTGCCCGGACTACCCGCCCGCGCTCGGCGAACCGCGGCTGCTGTCGGATGAGGAGTTGCGCGCGTCACTCGAATGCACGTTACGCAACTGGGACCGCAAGAGCGATCTGTGGCTGTTCGGTTATGGTTCGCTGATCTGGAATCCCGGTCTGCCTAGTGTCGAAGCGGCCCGCTCGAAAGTGCATGGTTATCACCGCGGACTGTATCTGTGGTCGCGCGTGAATCGCGGCACGCCCGAACAGCCGGGCCTCGTGCTCGCGCTCGATCGCGGCGGCTCGTGCTCCGGCATCGCCTTCCGCCTCGCCGCCGAGGGTGCGATGCCGCATCTGGAAGCGCTGTGGCGTCGTGAAATGCCGATGGGCTCGTATCGCCCAACGTGGCTGCCCTGCGTGCTCGCCGACGGCCGGCGCGTCGACGCGCTCGCGTTCGTGATGCGGCGCGACGTGCCGACCTACACAGGCAAACTGCGCGACGAGGTCGTCAAAACCGTGTTCGGTTGCGCGAGCGGCCGCTACGGCACCACGCTCGACTACGTCAGCCGCACCGTCCATGCGCTGCGCGAAAGCGGCATGCCCGATCGCGCGCTCGAAGCGCTGCTCGAGCGTTGCCGCGAAGAAAGTCGCGAGGCCGGTCATGACGCTGGCCGGCAAACGGGCCAGGGCTCGGCGCAATAAGCCGAACGCAGCCGAACGCACTTCAGCGCACCGCACACTCCGTACTTTTTTGCTCGAAAACGCTTTTCCTCGCGTAATCAGTTAGGATTGGCCTATGCCCACCGCACGCGGCCGAGCGGTTGCATCACCGCTTCACTCATCGCCCAGCCCGGCAGGACACGGTCCTGCCATGTGCCTGGTGTATCCTTAATGCTCTGCAACAGCGCGCCCAGTCTCGCCGGGCGCACTACCATGAACGACACGTATCCCAGTCGACACCGAACTAGCGACAAACCACAGGAAAAACGCTCACTCCTCGAGCGTCTGACCGACTTCATCTCGCCCGAGCCCGACTCGCGGGCCGAACTTCTGGAAATCCTGCAGGACGCGCACGAGCGCAACCTGATCGACGCCGACTCGCTGTCGATGATCGAGGGCGTATTCCAGGTGTCCGAACTCAGCGCCCGCGACATCATGGTGCCGCGCGCTCAAATGGACGCGATCAACATCGCGGACAATCCCGCCGAATTCATCCCCTACGTGCTGGAAAAAGCGCACTCGCGCTATCCGGTATTCGAAGGCAATCGCGACAACATCATTGGTGTGCTGCTCGCGAAGGACCTGCTGCGCTACTACGCTGAAGATGAATTCGACGTGCGCGGCATGCTGCGCCCCGCCGTCTTCATTCCGGAATCCAAGCGCCTGAACGTGTTGCTGCACGATTTCCGCGTGAATCGCAATCACCTCGCGGTGGTGGTCGACGAATACGGCGGAGTGGCCGGCCTGATCACGATTGAAGATGTGCTGGAACAGATCGTCGGCGATATCGAAGACGAATACGATTTCGACGAGGAAAGCGGCAACATCATCGCCTCGCCGGACGGCCGCTTCCGCGTGCGCGCGCTCACCGAGATCGAGCAGTTCAACGAGTCCTTCGGCACGCATTTCCCGGACGACGAAGTCGATACGATCGGCGGCCTCGTCACGCATCATTTCGGACGGGTGCCGCATCGCGGCGAAAAAGTCCGCCTCGACGATCTGATCTTCGAGATTCTGCGCGGCGACGCCCGCCAGATTCACATGCTGCTGGTGCGCCGCGACCCGCTCGCGGGCCAGCGCGAGCGCGAAGCACAGCACGTGCAGACCTGATCCGCTCCTTTTCCTCGCCTCTTCAACTCCTCACGCCGACCGCGCAACAATGGCCGACCCGATTACATCCCGTTCGCGCCGCGGCGTGAGCGCCCCTGTCGCCCGAGAAGCGCGCGGCCGTGCACTGCCCCGCTGGCATTACCTCGTCGCTTTGGCCGCCGGTGCGGCCAATACGCTGTCATTCGCGCCAACGCCTCATGGCGGCTGGCTCGAACTCGTGATTTTCGTGTTCTTTTTCGCATGGCTCACGCGCACGACCGGCTGGAAAAGCGCCGCGCTGACGGGCGGCGCATTCGGCTTCGGCAACTACGTCACCGGCGTATGGTGGCTATACGTCAGCATGCACGACTACGGCGGTATGGCCGCACCGCTCGCGGGCGCAGCGGTCGTGCTGTTCTCGCTGTATCTGGCGGTGTATCCGGCGCTGGCTGCCGGCGTCTGGTCGTTCTGCGCAGGGCACGCGCGCAACGGCGCGTCCGATACCGACAAGCCGTTCTCGCCGACCTGGCACGGCGCGCTGGCGTTTGCGAGCGCGTGGGCGATCGGTGAATGGTTGCGCGGCACGGTGTTCACCGGCTTTCCGTGGCTCGCGAGCGGTTATGCGCAGGTAGACGGCCCGTTCGCCGGGTTCGCGCCCGTGGCGGGCGTGTACGGTGTCGGCTGGATGCTGGCGCTGGTCGCAGCGTTGATCGTGCAGGCGCTGATGCCGCTGTTGCCTTCGCGCGGGCAATTCGATACCGCCGACGGCGGCAATGCTGGAAATGCCGGCAATGAGGCTAATCGCGGCGTCGCACGCGTTGCTGTGCCGGGGGCAATCGCGGTTGCGCTGATCGCGGCCGGCCTGCTGCTGCCACTCGCGCAATGGACCCTGCCCGCCAATGCGCCGCTGACGGTGCGCCTCCTGCAGGGCAACATCAAACAGGAAATGAAGTTCGAAGAAGCCGGCATGCGCGCCGCGATCGACCAGTATCAGCAGATGATCACGTCGAAGCCGGCCGACCTGATCGTCACGCCGGAAACCGCCATTCCGGTGCTCGCGCAGCAATTGCCGCCGCAGTTCGCGTCGGCGGTGCGTAACTTTTCAGACACGACCGGCACCGCGATCGTGTTCGGTGCGATCGGCGGCACGATCACGCCGGAAGGCCAGGTGGTCGACTATACGAACAGCCTGTTCGGCGTCACGCCGGGCACGCGCGACGTGTATCGCTACGACAAACACCATCTCGTACCATTCGGCGAATTCGTGCCGTGGGGCTTCCGCTGGTTCGTCAACCTGATGAGCATTCCGCTCGGCGATTTCGCGCGCGGCGCACCGGTGCAGAAGCCGTTTATCGTGCATAACCAGCCGGTCTCGGTCGATATCTGCTACGAGGACATTTTCGGCGAGGAGATCGCGCGGAACATTCGTGAGAGTGACACGCCAGCGGGTGTGCTCGTCAACTCAACCAACCTCGCCTGGTTCGGCAACACCATCGCGCTGGATCAGCATCTGCAGATCGCGCGCATGCGTTCACTGGAAACCGGCCGGCCGATGCTGCGCGCGACCAACACCGGCATGACCGCCGCGATCGACGCCAACGGCAAAGTAATCGGACGTTTGACGCCCTACACGATCGGCTCGCTCGATGTGACGGTGCAAGGCACTTCGGGCAACACGCCTTATGTGACAAGCGGCAATAACACGGTGCTGGCAGTTTCGTTATTGCTGCTGGCGTTTGGGTTTGCATTCGGCCCGGGGATTGCGCGGCGGCAAAACGGTAAGAAATAACTCGCGATAAACGGCATGACTGCGCGCATGCCGTTTATACGTGAAAGCGCCATGATGAATCGCGGCACAAAACCCGCTCCAACAAAAAAACGCGCGCTCCGGAACCCCATGAGCGCGCGCTTAAAAAATCAGGCTTTACTGATTCGACGCGATCCGCTGCTGAATATGCTGCGCGCGCGCCGGCGAAGCCGGATGCGAACTCAACATACTCGATTTACCGCCATCCAGTTGCGCAAGCTTGTTAAACGCTGTCACCAATCCCGACGGATCGAGATTCTTCTTTTTCTGCAAGTCGAATGAATAATCGTCGGCTGCGCTTTCCTGGGTTTGCGAGAACTGCGCATTAATCAGCTTCTCGGAAAAATCGCCAAGCTGCGAGCCGGACAACGCTCCTGCCACGCCGCCCGCCGACGATGCCACCGAACGCGCCGCCGAAGTCGCGTACGCGACCTGCATCGCCTTCTTCGTATGGCCGAGTGCAACGTGGCCCATCTCGTGGCCGACCACACCGCGCACTTCGTTGTCGTTCATCATGTCCATCAGGCCGCTGTAGACGCGCACGCAGCCATTGGCCATTGCCCATGCATTGACGTCCTTGGTGATGTACACCTTGTAGTTCACCGGCACGCCGTTGATGTTGTTGCCCAGTTGCGCGGCAATCTTGTTCAGGCGTTTCTGATACTTGCTGTTCGCGGCGACAATCTGATTCTCACTATCCAACTGCGCGCACGACTTGTCGGTCAGCGCACGCACGTCAGCATCGCTGAGTGTGGCGGCCTGAGCGGCCTGCTGGCCGGACTGGATCAGCGCAGTCGGATTGACGTTGCTGACGTTCGAGCACGCAGCAAACAGCGCACAGGCAGAAGCGGCAATGACAAAGCGGTACGGTTTCATGGTGGAAGTCTCTTTTGCGGACGTTATTAATATCGACGGCGTTTTTTAATGCACCGCCCATTCGCAATGGCCGCATATCACGGGAGAAAAACTCCACGTATGTCGATTGCATAAACCATTACGCCACGCGGCAGACAAAAAAATGCGCCTAACGGGTAGGCGCATTTTTACCACAAACGTAAGCTTAAATTTATGCTTATGAAAGCGTGAATGACATCATTTTGCAATTTAACGAAAATTGCGGGCGGCGCGATTCCAGACAACCGCACCGCTGAGCGGCCATGAGGGCATTGCTCAATCTGCCGGCACCGTATCAATGAACGACTGACGCTGCGACAGTTTCTGGAAATGTTTATCCAGGTTCGGATACCCTTCGCGCCAGTTCAACTGAGGCATGCGGAAATCGAGGTAGCCCAGCGCGCAACCCATTGCGATATCCGCGAGCGTGTAGTGATTGCCCGTGCACCACGGCTTGGTGCCCAAGCCTTGTGACATGGCAATCAGGCCTTCGTCGATCTTGCGCTGCTGCCGCGCGACCCACGCGTCCACGCGCTGCTCGGGCGTGCGCTGGGTGCTTTCCAGGCGAATCAGCACCGCGGCGTCCAGCATGCCGTCGGCGAGCGCTTCCCAGCAGCGCACTTCGACGCGCTCGCGCCCAGACGGCGGAATCAGCTTGCCGACCGGGGACAGCGTATCCACGTATTCGCAGATCACCCGCGAGTCGAACACCGCTTCGCCGTCTTCCATCACGAGGCACGGCACTTTGCCGATCGGATTGAAGGTGTGAATCGTGGTATCCGGCGCCCAGACGTTCTCAGGCACGAGTTCGTAGTCGATTTTCTTGTCGGCCAGAACGATCCGCGCTTTGCGCACGAACGGGCTGGCGAGCGAACCGATGAGTTTCATCATTACCATCTGCCTTTTCTTGAATTCGGCGAAAGTATAAGTGGTCGGCGGCATTCCCGAGCACAGCGCAGTCGCTTCGCAAGCCGCATGGATGCTCGCTGTGGATGGATTGCAACATTGCTGCGAGGCCAGCATGCCGTCTACCCGGCCAAATGGCTAACGTGGCCGGGACAACCACCTCTCCCCGCCAGTATCCGCGCAAAATAAGTCTCCGCATTGGGCGCTACAATCTCACGATGAACCAGCCGACCGAACCCACCATCGCCATCGACGTCTACCGCACGCGCCGCGAGCGCGTCCTCGCCGCGCTGCGCGCGACAGGTGGGGGCGTCGCCATCGTCCCCACCGCGCCGGAAAAGCTGCGCAACCGGGACGCCGACTACCCCTACCGGCACGATAGCTACTTCTACTATCTGACGGGCTTCACGGAACCCGAGGCGTGGCTGGTGCTGGACGCAAGCGCCGCATCGGGCGAACCGGCCTCGATCCTGTTCTGCCGCGAGAAGAATGTCGAGCGCGAGACGTGGGAAGGGTTCCGTTTCGGGCCGGACGGGGCCCGCGAGGCGTTCGGCTTCGACGCAGCCTTCCCCGTGAGCGAAGTCGACGCGCAACTACCGCGCATTCTCGCCGACAAGCCATCGCTGCATTACGCGCTCGGCACGTCGGCGGAATTCGACGAACAGGTGCGCGGCTGGCTCGACGCGGTGCGCTCGCTGGGCCGCAGCGGCGTCGCCACGCCCACTGCCGCGCACGATCTGATCCCGTTGCTCGACGACATGCGGCTCATCAAGGATCACCACGAACTCGCCATCATGCGCCGCGCCGGACAGATTTCCGCGCAAGCGCATCGCCGCGCGATGGCCGCCTGCCACCCCGGTGTGCGCGAGTACGAACTCGAAGCCGAGCTGCTTTACACATTCCGCAAATTCGGCGCGCAGGCGCCGGCTTACACGTCGATCGTCGCCGCGGGCGCCAATGCCTGCGTGCTGCACTACCCGGCCGGCAACGCGATCGCCCAGGACGGCGACCTGATCCTGATCGACGCCGCCTGCGAACTCGACGGCTACTCGTCCGACATCACCCGCACCTTCCCGGCGAGCGGCCGCTTCACGCCGGCGCAGCGCGAGTTGTACGACATCGTGCTGGCCGCGCAGCAGGCTGCCGTCGACGCCACCCGCGTCGGCGCGACCTTCGACAATCCGCACCAGGCCGCCGTGCGCGTGCTGTCGCAAGGTCTGCTCAACACCGGCATCGTCGACCGCACGAAGTTTGCCTCGGTCGACCAGGTGATCGCCGAGCGAGCCTATGCGCCGTTCTATATGCACCGCACCGGCCACTGGCTCGGCATGGACGTGCACGACGTCGGCGACTACCGCGAACGCGGCGCGCCGCGCGACGAAGCGGGCGCGCTGCCGTGGCGCACGCTGCAGGTGGGGATGGCGCTGACCATCGAGCCCGGTCTGTATATCCGTCCGACCGAAGGCGTCCCCGAACGCTACTGGAACATCGGCATCCGCATCGAGGACGACGCGATCGTCACCGCGGCGGGCTGCGAGCTGATCACACGCGACGTCCCGGTGGCGGCGGACGCGATCGAGGCGCTGATGCAGGAAGCCCGCGCGCCCCAGCCGGCAAAGCAGTAACCCAGGCAGTAACCCAAGGAAGCAACCCGCAATGAACGACGTTTCCCAGTCGACGGTGATTCTCAAACCCGCCGCGTCCGACCATGGCTTCGATTTCGACGTGACGATCGTCGGCGCCGGGCCGGTCGGGCTGGCACTCGCCGGCTGGCTGGCGCGCCGCAGCGCGACACAGGCGCTGAAGATCGCGCTGATCGACGCGCGCGAGCCGGAAGATTCGATTGCCGATCCGCGCGCGATCGCCGTCTCGCACGGCAGCCGGATGATTCTCGAACCGCTGCGCTGGCCCGCCGACGCCACCGCGATCCAGCGCATCCACGTGTCGCAGCGCGGCCATTTCGGCCGCACGCTGATCGACCACAGCGAGCACGGTCTGCCGGCGCTCGGCTACGTGCTGCGTTATGGGTCGATCGTGCATGGTCTCGCCGAAGCGGTTCACGCGAGCTCGGTGCACTGGTTCCGCTCCACCTCCGCCGCGGCGCCGACTCAGGACCTCGACGGCGTCACGCTACCGATCGAAACTGCGGGTGTCACACGCAACCTGCGCACGCGGATTCTGGTGAATGCCGAAGGGGGGCTGTTCGGCGACCAGAAAACCGCCAGGAGCGCGGGTAACGGCGCCAACGGTGGCACGCGCGATTACGGGCAGACCGCGCTGGTCGGCACGGTCACCGTGTCGGCACCGCAACCGCATGTGGCGTGGGAGCGCTTCACGTCGCAAGGGCCGATCGCGCTGCTGCCGATGGGCGGCGTGCGCGGCGCGAACTACGCGCTGGTCTGGTGCTGCGCACCCGACGAAGCCGCACGACGCGCAGAACTCTCGGATGACGAATTTCTGAGCGAGCTCGGTACCGCATTCGGCAACCGCATGGGCCGTTTTACGCAAATCAAGGGACGCGCGTCGTTCCCGCTGGGACTGAACGCGGTCGATACGCTGGTGAACGGCCATGTCGTCGCAATCGGCAATGCGGCGCAGACGCTGCATCCGGTGGCAGGTCAGGGTCTGAATCTGGGCCTGCGCGACGCGCACGCGCTCGCCGATGCCCTGTCGGCGGAAGGTCCCACCCCGATGGCTCTCGCGACGTTCGCGCAACGCCGCGCGCTCGACCGCCGCCTGACGATCGGCGCAACCGACACGCTAGCGCGCCTTTTCACCGTCGACTTCCCGCCGCTCGCCGCCTTGCGCGGCCTCGCCCTCACCGCGCTCGAATTCGTGCCGCCGGTGAAAACCGCGCTGGCGCGGCAAATGATGTTCGGCCAGCGCCGCTGAGCGCGTTGCCCGTTCGCGCCCGACGCGCCTCAGCCGCTGCAGCCTTTTTTTAGGCGTCGCACCAGGCACATAAGCAGGCACATAAGCAGCGCCGCGCGAACGGTGCCGGTTCTATGAACCGGACCACTTTCATAGAAGATTTAATGAGTTACGACAGGCTCAAGTCGGGTGTCGGCTATCCGTTAACGCTAAAATGGCGGTTTTCCTTCGCATTTCGCGCAAGCTCCGATTGACAGAAACTTAACAATTGGTCACAAGCGCGTCCAAGTCATGCCTACTCTCGGCTCCCACAATCTGCGTAACAACCTGTTCGTCGCCCCCATGGCTGGCGTAACCGACCGGCCGTTCCGGCAGCTGTGCAAACGGCTAGGCGCGGGCTACGCGGTGTCGGAGATGGTCGCCTCGAACGCGCAGTTGTGGAAAAGCGAAAAAACCATGCGCCGTGCCAACCACACGGGCGAGGTCGAACCGATCGCCGTGCAGATCGCCGGCGCCGATCCGGTCATGATGGCCGAAGCCGCTCGCTACAACGTGGCGAACGGCGCGCAGATCATCGACATCAACATGGGCTGCCCGGCCAAGAAGGTGTGCAACGTGGCCGCGGGATCCGCCTTGCTGCAGAACGAACCACTGGTGCAGCGCATCGTCGAGGCGGTGGTGGGCGCAGTGGGCGTCGGGCCGGATGCCGTGCCCGTCACGCTGAAGATCCGCACCGGCTGGGATCGCGACAACAAGAACGCTTTGACGGTAGCGCGTCTGGCCGAGGCCGCCGGCATTTCCATGCTGACCGTGCACGGCCGCACGCGCGCCGACCTGTATCACGGCGACGCCGAATACGAGACCATCGCTGCCGTCAAAGCCGCGGTGCGCATTCCGGTGGTTGCCAATGGCGACATCACGTCGCCGCAAAAAGCCCGCGAGGTGCTCGCCGCCACCGGCGCAGACGCCATCATGATCGGCCGCGCCGCGCAGGGGCGTCCGTGGCTGTTCCGCGAGATCGAGCATTTCCTGCAAACTGGTGAGTTGCTGCCGCCGCCGCGCATCGACGAAATCCAGCAGGTGATGAACGAGCATCTCGAAGATCACTACGCGTTCTACGGCGAATTTACGGGTGTGCGCACTGCGCGTAAGCATATCGGCTGGTACACTCGCGGCCTTTCTGGCGCCAACGTGTTCCGGCACCGCATGAATACGCTGGACACCACGCGCGAACAACTCCTCGCCGTCAATGAATTCTTCGACGCCCAAAAGGCGATCTCCGACCGCCTCGTCTACGTCGACGAGACGCTCAGCAAGAACGACGGCGAGCCGGACCATACCGACCGACTAGCAGCATGAGCAAGAACAATATCGAACAATCAGTCCGCGACAGCCTGGGGATGTATTTCCAGGATCTCGACGGCTCCAATCCGCATGACGTCTACGACATGGTGATTTCATGCGTGGAAAAACCCTTGCTCGAAGTGGTGCTCGAGCAGGCCGGCGGCAACCAGTCGCTGGCCGCCGAGTATCTCGGCATCAACCGCAATACGCTGCGCAAGAAGCTGCAACAGCACGGTTTGTTGTAGTTTTTCGGCGCCCTGCCACGTTTCCCTTCGGCTTTTCGTCTTCATCATGATCAAGCAAGCGCTCATCTCCGTTTCCGACAAGTCCGGCATCGTCGACTTCGCCAAGTCGCTGTCGGACCTCGGCGTCAAGATCCTGTCGACCGGCGGCACCGCGAAACTGCTCGCGGACGCGGGTTTGTCCGTCACTGAGGTTGCCGACTACACGGGCTTCCCGGAAATGCTGGACGGGCGCGTGAAAACGCTGCATCCGAAGGTGCACGGCGGCATTCTCGCGCGCCGCGACCTGCCGGAACACATGGCGGCACTTGAAAAGCACGACATCCCGACGATCGACCTGCTAGTCGTGAATCTGTACCCGTTCGTGCAGACCGTGTCGAAGGAAGAGTGCTCGCTGGAAGACGCGATCGAGAATATCGACATCGGCGGCCCGACCATGCTGCGCTCGGCCGCGAAGAATCATCGCGACGTGACGGTAGTGGTTGATCCGGCGGATTACGCGGTCGTGCTCGACGAAATGCGTGCAAATAGCAACGCAGTCTCGTACAAGACGAATTTCGGTCTGGCCACCAAGGTTTTCGCGCACACCGCGCAGTACGACGGCGCGATCACGAACTACCTGACGAGCCTGACCGACGAATTGCAACACTCGTCGCGCAATGCCTACCCGGCCACGTTCAACCTGGCTTTCGACAAGGTGCAGGATCTGCGCTACGGCGAAAACCCGCATCAAAGCGCTGCGTTTTACCGCGACCTTTCCGTGCCGGCGGGCGCGCTGGCGAACTACAACCAGTTGCAAGGCAAGGAGCTGTCGTATAACAACATCGCCGATTCCGATGCAGCGTGGGAATGCGTGAAGACCTTCGACGTACCGGCTTGCGTGATCGTCAAGCACGCAAATCCTTGCGGCGTGGCAGTGGGCGCGGACGCAAACGAAGCGTATGCGAAAGCGTTCCAGACCGATCCGACCTCGGCGTTCGGCGGCATCATCGCGTTCAACCGTGAAGTCGACGAAACGGCGGCCCAAGCGGTGGCCAAGCAATTCGTCGAAGTGCTGATCGCGCCGTCGTTCAGCGCGGCGGCTCGCCAGGTGTTCGCGGCGAAGCAGAACGTGCGTCTGCTGGAAATCGCCTTGGGTGAAGGCCATAACGCGTTCGATCTGAAGCGCGTCGGCGGCGGCCTGCTGGTGCAATCGCTCGATTCGAAGAACGTGCAGCCGCACGAATTGCGCGTGGTCACGAAGCGTCATCCGACGCCGAAGGAAATGGATGACCTGCTGTTCGCGTGGCGCGTCGCGAAGTACGTGAAGTCGAACGCGATCGTGTTCTGCGGCAACGGCATGACGCTCGGCGTCGGCGCGGGCCAGATGAGCCGCGTTGACTCGGCACGTATTGCGAGCATCAAGGCGCAGAACGCCGGTTTGACGCTGACCGGCTCGGCCGTGGCGTCGGATGCGTTCTTCCCGTTCCGTGATGGTCTGGATGTGGTGGTCGCGGCAGGCGCGACCTGCGTGATTCAACCGGGCGGCTCGATGCGTGATGACGAAGTGGTCGGCGCGGCAGACGAGCACAACATCGCGATGGTGTTGACCGGCGTGCGTCACTTCCGGCATTGAATTCGGCTTCGCGGGCGGCGTCTTCGTGATGCGATGCTCGCCAGCGTAGCTTGAGCGAAACGGTCCGGTGGAGTTTTCCGCCGGGCCGTTTTGTTTTGGCGGTGCATTTTTGACGGTGCCCTGCCCGGCCGCGTACTTTGGCTATTCCTTAGCCCCTCCTGGCCGTTCTTACCAGTGGCACTCTTCAGGCCGCTGTCTCATGCCGGCGTCTCTCCGCGACGCCCGTTAGGCATCCGGGTCTTTTCTCGCGTAGCCTCCGTTCACGTCTGCGTGCTGGCTAATGTAGGTGCTAAGCCCCTGCCCTCGCTGCGCCAGGCGCTTGAGCATGCCGACGTGCTTCGCGCCGACACTCTCCTCCGTGTACCAATACACGACGCCCGATTTAAAACGGACCGCAACGAAATCGTCGCCGATTTCATATGCCTCGACGCCTGAGTCGCCGCTGAGATTCCGATAGTGCTCCATGTGCGACTCCCCTCCTTTCAACGCCTGCAGCAGCAGTTTTTATTCCGCCGACATCGCTGCACACCGACCGCCACACGGCGCGTTCGTTGTAGTATCGCAAGCACATAGTTTTCACCGCATGCGCGGCACCTCATGAGAATTCTCGGCATCGACCCCGGCTTGCGCGTGACCGGTTTTGGCGTAATCGATCAAACCGGACACAAGCTCAGCTACGTCGCAAGCGGCGTGATCAAAACCGCCGACGCCGATCTGCCGTCGCGTCTTGGCACCATTTTCGAAGGCATTTCGACGTTGATCCGCCAGCATTCGCCGGATCAGTCGGCGATCGAAAAGGTGTTCGTCAACGTCAACCCGCAATCCACCCTGCTGCTCGGCCAGGCACGTGGCGCGGCGATCTGTGGACTGGTGGCGGGCGGCGTGCCGGTTGCCGAATATACGGCGCTGCAGTTGAAGCAGGCCGTCGTCGGTTACGGCCGCGCAACCAAGGAGCAGATGCAGCAGATGGTGGTCCGACTCCTCAATCTCTCCGGCGTACCGGGTACCGACGCCGCTGACGCCCTCGGCATGGCGATCTGCCACGCGCACGGCGGCTCGACGCTTAGTACGCTGGGCGGCATTGCGCCTTCGCTCGCGAAAAAAGGCCTGCGTGTGCGGCGTGGGCGGTTGGTTGGCTAGGCTCTCAGTTCCGGCTTGCCAGCGCCATGATCCGCAACACTACCGAGCCGGCTTCCGGCCGCACGAATTGTGGAAACAGCGCGAACCGCGACTACGCATCATGCACTACGCGCGCAGCGCATCCACTGCGCTACACTCGCCCTTTCTCTCAAGATTGAATCCGCCATGATCGGTCGCATTGCCGGCGTTCTGCTGGAAAAAAACCCGCCGCATCTGCTCGTCGACTGCAACGGCGTCGGTTACGAAGTCGATGTGCCGATGAGCACGTTCTACAACCTGCCGTCGACCGGCGAACGCGTCGTGCTGCTCACGCAAATGATCGTGCGTGAAGACGCGCATCTCCTCTATGGTTTCGGCACCGCCGAAGAACGCTCGACCTTCCGCGAATTGCTAAAGATCACCGGCATCGGCGCGCGTATGGCGCTTGCCGTGCTCTCCGGCATGAGCGTGCATGAACTGGCGCAGACCGTCACCATGCAAGACGCCGCGCGCCTCACTCGCGTGCCTGGCATCGGCAAGAAAACAGCGGAGCGGCTGCTCCTCGAATTGAAAGGCAAGATCGGCGCCGACCTGGGCGCACTGGCAGGCGCGGCGTCAGCATCCGACCACGCCTCCGATATCCTCAACGCACTGATCGCATTGGGTTACTCCGAAAAAGAAGCGTTGGCGGCCGTCAAGAATGTGCCGGCCGGCACCGGCGTTTCCGAAGGGATCAAGCTCGCATTGAAGGCGTTGTCCAAGGGTTAAAAGCTCATGCCGTGACGGTGGCGCCTCGTGCGACAAGAAAGCTTCGCACACGGCGGCGCGGCGCGCACCCTGGCCGTTCGGCCGAGTTTCGCAACGGGCGGGGCGCGGTACAATGACCGCATGATCGAAACCGACAAACTCGCCGCCGAGCGCATCATCGCGGCCACGCCCGTCTCGCCGAACGAAGAAGCGTTCGAGCGCGCGTTGCGCCCGCGCCAGCTCGAAGAATATGTCGGGCAGGAAAAAATACGCGGTCAGCTGGAAATCTTCATCGAGGCCGCCAGGCGCCGTTCTGAATCGCTCGACCACGTGCTGCTGTTCGGGCCGCCGGGTCTCGGCAAGACCACGCTCGCACATATCATCGCGCGGGAAATGGGTGTCAATCTGCGGCAAACGTCAGGCCCGGTGCTTGAACGCGCCGGCGACCTCGCCGCACTGCTCACCAACCTCGAAGCCAACGACGTCCTGTTCATCGACGAAATCCACCGGCTCTCGCCGGTCGTCGAAGAAATTCTGTATCCGGCGTTGGAGGACTATCAGATCGACATCATGATCGGCGAAGGACCGGCTGCGCGTAGCGTGAAGCTGGATCTGCAGCCGTTCACGCTGGTCGGCGCGACCACTCGCGCGGGCATGCTGACCAATCCGCTGCGCGATCGCTTCGGGATCGTCGCGCGGCTCGAGTTTTACAATGCCGAAGAACTCGCGCGCATTGTCACGCGTTCGGCGTCGTTACTGCATGCACAGATCCATCCCGATGGCGCCTTCGAAATCGCCAAGCGTGCGCGTGGCACGCCACGGATCGCAAACCGGCTCTTGCGCCGCGTGCGCGATTTCGCCGAGGTGAAAGCAGACGGCAACATCACCGCGGAAGTGGCCGACGCCGCACTCAAAATGCTCGACGTGGACGCGGTCGGCTTCGACCTGATGGACCGCAAACTGCTCGAGGCGATTCTGCACAAATTCGACGGTGGCCCGGTCGGCGTCGACAATCTGGCAGCGGCAATCGGCGAGGAGCGCGACACGATCGAAGACGTGCTCGAGCCGTATCTGATCCAGCAGGGCTTCCTGCAGCGCACGCCGCGCGGCCGTGTCGCCACGCTGCTCACGTACCGGCATTTCGGTCTCGCCGCACCGGACGCGTCGAGCCCCATAGCCGGCATATGGGATTCCGCCGCATCCTGAGCGCTCAGCGCCCCGGTTCCGGCACCTTCTTCCTGAAGTTATCGTCATCGCTCGGCGCGTCGAGATGCGACACGTCAGCCCACGACACGATCGTCGCCTTGCTGGCGTCGTCGGCATAGTCCACCACGTTGACGCTCGTGTTCAGCAACGCGTAATCACGCGGCGCATCGAGTGACAAACTGCACGCAAACCGGCGCACGCAATCGAGCACACCGCCATGCGCGATGACAGCGATCCGTCCACCCGGATGCGCGGCCACCAGAGGCTCGATTGCATGCAGCACGCGGTGATAAAGCGTGCGCTGCGATTCACCTTCAGGCGGCGCAAAACCAGGATCGCGGGTTTGCCAGTGCGCGTACTCATCAGGGAATCGGACGGCGATTTCGTCGCTGTCATGCCCCTGGAACGCACCATATGAGCGCTCACGCAAACCTTCACGCAGTTGAAGCGGCAGGCTGAGCGCGTCGGCGATCGGCTGCGCGGTTTGCTGGGCACGTTGCAGATCGCTCGAATAGATCGCGTCGAGCCGTGCACCCGCTTTCACCTCACTTGCGATGCGGCATGCAAGGCGTTGCGCCTGCGCGAGGCCCGTCGTCGCGAGCGGAATGTCGATATGACCTTGAATGCGCTTGATGCGGTTCCAGTCGGTCTCGCCGTGGCGGATGAACAGAATCTGCGTGGTCATGGGATGAGCGTGGGCGCCAGTAGCCGGTTATGCCGAGCCGCTATTGTCGCAAAAAGCGGCTGGAGGATCGATGCGTGCCGCCGCTTACACCATGCGGCGGCAGTTGAATCTCAAGCGTTCGTCTGCAGCCAGAACGTGACCGGTCCGTCATTGACGAGCGACACCTGCATATCGGCGCCGAACTCGCCTGTCTCGACGATCGAGTGCCTGGCGCGGGCTGCCGAGACGAAGTAATCGAATAGCCGCTTGCCCTCGTCGGGCGGCGCGGCGGGCGTAAAACTGGGACGCAGGCCGCTGTTGGTGTCAGCCGCCAGCGTGAACTGCGAAACGAGCAGCAAACCGCCTGCGCGCCCGGCGCCGTCGAGATTCTGCACGGAGAGATTCATCTTGCCGGCCGCATCGCTGAAGACGCGGTAGCCGAGCACCTTGGCGAGCAGCCGGTCGGCTGCGGCCTCCGTGTCACCACGTTCGGCGCACACGAGCGCGAGCAGGCCCGCCTCGATCGCGCCGGTCACGTGGTCGCCCACGCGTACTTCTGCGCGCCGCACGCGCTGGATCAGCGCGATCATCGGCTCGACTCCGGATGCAACAACGCTCGAATCACCATCGCGTTATCGCCGCGCCATCAAGCCGTCAACGTGACGCGCGCAAAACGGCGCTTGCCGACCTGCACGACGTACTCGCCGGCTTCGACCTTCAGGCCCTTGTCGGACACGGTCGTGCCGTCGATCTTCACGCCACCCTGCTCGATATTGCGCAGCGCCTCGCTGGTCGACGGCACGAGGTTGGCCTGTTTCAGCAACTGGCCGATGGCGAGCGGTGCGCCCGCGAGCGTCACGGCCGGAATATCGTCCGGCAGGCCGCCCTTCGCGCGATGATTGAAGTCTTCGAGCGCGCGTTCGGCATCGGCTTGCGAGTGGAAACGCGCGACGATTTCCTGACCGAGCATCACCTTGAAATCGCGCGGATTACGGCCCGCCTCGATTTCCTTCTTGAAGCTGGCGATCTCGTCCGTCGGACGGAACGACAGCAGTTCGAAGTAACGCCACATCAGCACATCGGAGATGCTCATCAGCTTGCCGAACATGTCCGTCGGTTTTTCGCTGATACCGATGTAATTGTTCTTCGACTTCGACATCTTCTCGACGCCGTCCAGGCCTTCGAGCAAGGGCATCGTCAAGATGCACTGCTGTTCCTGACCGTACTGCTTCTGCAGTTCACGGCCCACCAGCAGATTGAACTTCTGGTCCGTGCCGCCGAGTTCGAGATCGGCATTCAGCGCGACCGAGTCGTAGCCTTGCATCAGCGGGTACAGGAGTTCGTGGATCGAGATCGGCACGCCGCCCTGGAAACGCTTGGTGAAATCTTCGCGCTCAAGAATCCGCGCCACCGTGTAGCGCGAGGCGAGCTTGATCATGCCGTCGGCGCCGAGCGGCATCGACCATTCGCTGTTGTAGCGGATTTCGGTCTTGTCGCGGTCGAGCACGAGCGCTGCCTGCTCGAAATACGTCTTCGCGTTCGATTCGATCTGCTCGCGCGTGAGCGGGGGGCGCGTGGCGTTGCGGCCCGACGGATCGCCGATCAGTGAAGTGAAGTCGCCGATCAGGAAAATCACCGTGTGACCGAGATCCTGCAACTGGCGCATCTTGTTCAGCACGACCGTGTGGCCGATGTGGATGTCCGGCGCGGTCGGATCGAGGCCGAGCTTGATGCGCAGGGGCACACCAGTGGCCGCGCTCTTCGCGAGTTTCTGTGCGAATTCTTCTTCGATCAGCAGTTCGTCGACGCCGCGTTTGGTGACGGCGAGCGCGTGACGGACTTCGTCGGTGATCGGGAAGGCGGGGCTGGGCTTGGTGGACTCGGTGGTCATGCTGGAAACGTGAAGTCGCGAAAAAAGGAGATTGTCCCATAGATGCGCGCCGCCGCGCCCACTGACTCGGCCACAAGCGCGCCGTCGACGCATGATTTCGGTTTGCAGGGACGCGCCATTGGCACCGTGACGCTTTATATTCGACCGCGCTTGCGTCGATAATCTGCTAAAACAGATCGCAACGAATCATCGAGAGGAGCAGCAACGTGGCGCAAGACCCCGCAGACGGCGTGTACTTGGGATTGATGTCCGGCACGAGTATGGACGGCGTGGACGGTGTTGCCGTCAGATTCGCGAAAGGAAAGCCGCCAGCGGTACTGGCCGAGGCGTTTGTCGGTTTCGCGGCAGGCTTGCGCGACGCGCTGTTCGCGCTTCAACAGCCGGGCGACAACGAAATCGAGCGTGAAGCGCTGGCCGCCAATGCGCTCGCCACACGCTACACGGTGTGCTGCCACGAACTGCTGGGCGCCAGCCGCGTGCCGGCCTCGGAAGTCCGTGCAATCGGCGTGCACGGCCAGACGGTGCGGCATCGGCCGGAAAAGGGTTACACGCGGCAGATCAACAATCCCGCGCTGCTCGCGGAAATGATGCGCATCGACGTCGTCGCCGATTTTCGCAGCCGCGACGTCGCGGCCGGCGGCCAGGGCGCGCCGCTCGTGCCGGCGTTTCACGCTACCGTGTTCGGTGCGAAAGACGAAACTCGGGTGGTCTGCAATCTCGGCGGCATCAGCAATATCACGATCCTGAACGCGACCGGCGGCGTGCGCGGTTTCGATTGCGGGCCGGCGAACGCGCTGCTCGACGAATGGGCGCAGCGCCATCTCGGCAAGCCTTTCGACGAAAACGGCCATTTCGCCGCAAGCGGACAGGTCGATCGCACGCTGCTGAATGCGCTTCTCGACGAGCCCTTTTTCTCGGCACAACCACCGAAAAGCACCGGCCGCGACCTGTTCAACCCTCAATGGCTGGATGCCAAGCTCCAACAGTTCGCCGCCCTCGCCCCCGCCGACGTGCAAGCCACTCTCGTCGCGCTGACCGCCGTAACGGTTGCTCGCGAAATCGAACGGCATGCATCGGACGCCAAGGCGGTCTATGTGTGTGGCGGCGGCGCGCGCAATCCGGAGATCCTGAAAGCGCTGCATCGGGCGCTGGAGGACAGCGGCGTAAGCGGCGTGCCCGTGATGACAACCGACGCGCTCGGCGTCCCGCCGAGCCAGGTCGAACCGCTGGCCTTCGCGTGGCTAGCGATGCGCTGCGTGGCGCGCCTGCCGGGCAATTTGCCGGCAGTCACTGGCGCCACCGCCGAGCGCGTGCTGGGGGCGATCTATCCGCGGTGATCGAAGAGCCTGGGTTTTAGCCCAGGCAATAAAAACGGGGCCGAAGCCCCGTTTTCTTTTACAGCCTGTCGCCTAACTGGCGGCCATCAAACCGAAAACGACGAGCCGCAACCACACGTGGTTTGAGCATTCGGGTTCTTGATGACGAACTGCGCGCCGTTGATGTCGTCCTTATAGTCGATCTCTGCGCCCACCAGATACTGGTAGCTCATCGAATCGATCAGCAGCTGGACGCCGCTCTTGTTCATGACAGTGTCGTCTTCGTTGACGGCTTCGTCGAACGTAAAACCGTACTGAAAGCCCGAGCAGCCGCCGCCCTGCACGAAAACGCGCAGTTTGAGGTCCGCATTGCCTTCTTCTTCGATCAGTTGCTTGACCTTGTCAGCCGCTGCGTCGGTAAAAACGAAGGGGGCGGGCATCTCGGTCACGGGTGTATCGGTGACTGCGTTCATTCGAACTCTCCAAAAAGCTTCTAACCGCTATTGTAGGGCTGATCTCGATATCGTGCCGAAGCCCACAAAATCAATGGGTTCTTCCAGCAAATTCAAAGGTCAGCCCTGATGCCGCCACCAGCTTGCCTGAACAGGCCAAATCGCCAACCGGCAGCCAAACCGTTGCCGTGAAGCCTGGCCGCGAACCAATAAAAAAAGCCGCCTTCGCGAAAGCGTTGGCGGCTTTTGCAGCATTCCAGCCCGAAAGCCGGATTGCACACGAAGCGATTAACGCTTCGAGAATTGCTTCCGGCGACGTGCCTTGTGGAAGCCGACCTTCTTACGTTCGACTTCACGAGCGTCACGCGTCACGAAGCCAGCCTTCGAAAGTTCCGGCTTCAGCGTTGCGTCGTAGTCCATCAGCGCGCGGGTGATGCCGTGGCGAACCGCGCCGGCTTGACCCGTTTCACCGCCACCGTTCACGTTGACTTTGATGTCAAACGTGACGCCATGGTTCGTAAGTTCCAGCGGCTGACGCACGATCATCAGCGACGTTTCGCGCGAGAAGTAATCGGCGATAGGCTTGCCGTTTACAATGATCTCGCCCTTGCCAGCCTTGATGAAGACGCGTGCGACGGCGCTCTTGCGGCGGCCCGTGCCGTAATTCCAGTTACCGATCATGTGGGCTCCCCTTAGATCTCGAGCGCTTTCGGCTGTTGTGCCGAATGCGGATGCGTTGCTTCAGCGTAGACCTTCAGCTTCTTGATCATCGCGTAGCCGAGCGGGCCCTTCGGCAGCATGCCCTTGACCGCTTTCTCGAGCGCACGGCCCGGGAAGCGTTCTTGCATCTTGCCGAACGTCGTTTCATAAATACCGCCTGGGTAACCCGAGTGACGGTAGTACTTCTTGTCAGTAGCCTTGTTGCCCGTGACACGCAGCTTACCGGCGTTGATAACGATGATGAAATCACCGGTGTCGACGTGCGGAGTGAATTCAGGCTTGTGCTTGCCGCGAAGACGGTGTGCCACTTCGCTGGCGACACGCCCGAGAACCTTATCCGTCGCGTCAATCACGTACCATTCACGCGTAACCTCATGGGCTTTTGCGGAAAACGTCTTCATGATCGATCCAAAAAAATTGCTGCGCCCAATGTATTTTTTCCTGCTTGTAGTGTGCGCATCGAGGCGCGTGCAGGCTCTCCCTGGTTCTTCCTCCGCGGGCGCGGATGCGGAAAAGCTCTGAATTATAAAGGAATTTGTCACGCCGAGTCAAAGCTTGCGGGGGTTTGGGCGAGAAATCGGACGATCTGGCGGCCAGATTTGGCCATTTGCCCGTCCTGCTAGCCCCGAATCCGACGTTCGCGAGATCGAAGCCGTGGACGAAAAAAAACCCGAACGAGCGGTTCGGGTTTAATCCACCAAAGGAGGAGGTGGAGGAGACAGCGGAGGTTGCAGAACTGCTGCAACCGATGGGATCGATTATATGAGGCGCCCTTGTGCGACGCAAGAACATTTGCATTGTGAAATGTGATTTTACAATGCGGCAGACGAGCCAGCCGGCCAAAATATTCTAAATTCCTTTTAAAATCAATCACAAAAGTCCTTTTAAGGGCTTGCATACACAGACATCGCCTAGAGTAAAACCCCTAATTCTGTCAGGGCATTCCCGAATCGCCAAAACATGCCGCACCGCAACACGCAAGCGGTCACCGGGCATAAGTTCCAGCGAAAGTCCCTTCGGGCGGACGCGCAAACACCGGGCTACAATGCGTTTTCGATATAAGCGCAGCGCGGTGGAGCACAGCATGGAATGCAAAGTTAGCTGGATGGGGCAAGACGGGATGGCATTTGCGGCCGAGACGGGCAGCGGTCATCTGGTCACGATGGATGGCGCGCCGGAAGGCGGCGGCCGCAATCTCGCGCCGCGTCCGATGGAAATGGTTCTGCTTGGCACGGGCGGCTGCACGGCGTACGACGTCGTGATGATCCTGAAGAAAAGCCGGCAGGAAATCGCCGGCTGCTCAGTGACGCTGAAGGCGGAGCGCGCCAGCGAAGATCCGAAAGTGTTCACGAAGATCCACTTCCACTTCACCGTGAAGGGCAAGAATCTGAACCCGGCTACCGTAGAGCGCGCGATCAATCTGTCGCACGACAAATACTGCTCGGCTTCGATCATGATCGCGAAGACCGCTGAGCTCACGCACTCGTTCGATATCGTCGCAGGCTGAACATGCGCTTCGGCTTCTGCGCAGATAGCCGCGCATTTAGCCAAACCAGCGCGTCAAAATAAAAATGCCGGCGTCCACACGGACGCCGGCATTTTTTGTTGGGTGGCAAAGCAGGCCGATAAGCCGGATTCTGTGCACGCGCCGCGTCCGAAAACGCGACGCGCGTAGCAGTCATTCCTCTAGGCGCGCCATTACTGACGCGCTCAAGCTTCCTACCCGCAGACGTGACGGGGGCCCCGTCCTGCATCTCGAAGATGCTAGCCTGCCTACTTGGAATTGCTCCGGGTGGAGGTTACCGTGCCGGTCTGCCTTGCAGCAGCCGCGGTGCGCTCTTACCGCACCGTTTCACCCTTACCTGATCCCGGCTTGCGCCGGGCCATCGGCGGTTTGCTTTCTGTTGCCCTGTTCCGCGTGTCACCACGGATGGCCGTTAGCCATCACCCTGCCCTATGGAGTCCGGACTTTCCTCGCCCTCTTTGACCGAAGCCGCAGAGGCCGCGACTGCCTAGCCTGCTTTGCTGGGCCGCATTTTAACACTGCGGCGAATCTGCGCGGCTTTAGCGTGAACGTCGTCCTGCACGAAAGACGGACGCGTCGTCGTAAAACATGGGCGATTCGTTCTCCGCCCACCAGCCTGGAATCCCCAGCACCGGCAGCGGCGCAAACATGCGGCTCGTTAATGCATCGGCGCTCAGAAGTGCCGTGCTGACAGACTCGTCGAGCCATGCGTCGCGTGCCGCGGCGTCCCATCCGAAGTACTCGGACGGCACGTCGACGATCCACGCGTGGCCCGTGCAGGCCTTGAACGGCGCGATCAGCTTTTCCAGCAGCGCGTGACCGAAGCAGCGCACTTCGCAGCGTGCGCCCCAGGCATCACGATGAGCAACCATGAGCGTCTGCCAGTCGAACCCGCGCAATGCCGCAATCAACGCGGGGTCGGCGCAGGCGAACAGCAACGCGTTTTCGTCGAACAAGGTCAGCGTATCGCGCACGCCGCCACGGGTCGGACCGACGCCTAGCACGTCGATCGCCGCCGACTGCCGCGCATTCAGCGCCGCCTTGATCCGCGGAAACGCAAACCACATCGACCCGTTGAAGAAGTCATGCAGGTTGTGACGCGTCGGCACGCAGCCCGTCGACGCGATGTGCGCCTCGTAAGCCGCGCCCGGCGGCAGATCGTCCTGCGCAATGAACCCGAGACGCTGGCCGCGCCCTGTCACCTGCCGCATCTCGCCGGCATCGGCATTCATTTCCGCGAGCAAGGCCGCGTAGCTCGTCAACGCGCCCTGCTGCCAGCGCTCCCCGCGCGCCGCGAACTGGGCGAACCACGGTTTCGACCAGTCGATATCGGCGAAACCGAAGCCTACGCGTGCCGCCTCTTGCACCTGCATCTAATGCAATCTCAGACGAGGCGCCAGCCGATCGACTCACCGCCACGCAGCGGCACAACAGGCGTGTCGCCGACCGGCAATTCAGCCGGCAGCGTCCATTCTTCGCGACGCAGCGTGACCTTCTCTTCGCTGCGCGGCAGACCGTAGAAATCCGCGCCGAAGAAGCTGGCAAAGCCTTCGAGCTTGTCCAGTGCGCCGGCCTTGTCGAACGCTTCCGTATAGAGTTCGAGCGCATGCAGCGCCGTATAGCAACCCGCGCAGCCGCACGCGTGCTCCTTCAAACCCTTCGGATGCGGCGCACTATCAGTGCCGAGGAAGAAGCGTGGATTTCCCGAGGTCGCCGCATCAACCAGCGCCACGCGATGCGTCTCGCGCTTCAACACCGGCAGGCAGTAGTAATGCGGGCGAATGCCACCCTTGAAGATCGCGTTGCGGTTGTACAGCAGATGGTGCGCGGTAATCGTCGCGCCCAGCAGCCCCGGCGCTACGCCGGCTTCGCGGATGTAGTCGACTGCGTCCTTCGTGGTGATGTGCTCGAACACCACCTTGAGCGCCGGAAATTCGCGGCGCAGCGGCGTCATCACGCGGTCGATGAATACCTTCTCGCGGTCGAACAGGTCGATCGACGAATCCGTCACTTCGCCGTGCACCAGCAGCGGCATGCCGGTTTCCTGCATCACTTCGAGCGTTTTCGCGCACTTCATGATGTCGGTGACGCCTGCGTCCGAGTTGGTCGTGGCACCCGCCGGGTACAGCTTCACGCCATGCACGAAGCCGCTTTCGCGCGCGCGGCGGATTTCGTCGGGCGGCGTGTTGTCGGTCAGGTACAGCGTCATCAGCGGTTCGAATTTCGCGCCGGCCGGGATCGCGGCGACGATGCGTTCGCGGTACGCCTCTGCCATCGCGGTCGTGGTGACCGGCGGCTTCAGGTTAGGCATGATGATCGCGCGGCCGAACTGGCGCGCGGTATCCGGCAACACGGCAGCGAGCATCTCGCCGTCGCGAACGTGCAGATGCCAGTCGTCCGGACGGGCGAGCGTAACAGAGTCGATGGCGGCGATGGTGTCGATCGAATCGAGGGAGGCGTTGGAAGCGGTCATGGCGAGAGGGGAACGAGATTCGGCGGCAAAAAAAGCAAATCGGCGCGCTCGAAGCGGTACAAATCACAGCAATTCGCAGCGCTAGAGCCTAAACACACGTCAATTTTGCTATTTGGCGCTTCTGGCTCGGTGATATGCTTGGAAAATCATCATTGTAACGGCTCGCCCCGTTCACAGGCTTACCCGCAACATGTGCCAACTTCTCGGAATGAACTGCGCCGCGCCGACGGACGTCACGTTCTCGTTCACCGGCTTTGCGGCGCGCGGCGGCGTCACCGATCACCACGCGGACGGCTGGGGCATCGCCTTCTTCGAAGACAAAGCCTGCCGCCTGTTCATCGATCATCAATCGTCGGCCACCTCGCCGATCGCCGAGATGGTCAAGCGCTACCCGATCAAATCGAAGAACACGATCGCGCATATTCGCAAGGCGACGCAAGGGCACATCCTGCTGGAAAACTGCCATCCGTTCATGCGCGAACTATGGGGGCGGCACTGGATCTTCGCGCACAACGGCGACCTGAAAGATTATTCGCCAGCGCTCAACGGCGTCTATCAACCCGTCGGCACAACCGATAGCGAGCTCGCCTTCTGCGCGTTGCTGCAAGGTTTGCGCAAGGCTTTCCCGGGCTGCCAGCCGCCGCTGGAAGAACTGTTCGCGGCGCTCGAAACGCTCACGCGCGAGATCACGCAATTTGGCGTATTCAATTTCCTGATGTCGAACGGCCAGGCGCTGTTCGCGCATTGCTCGACACATCTGCATTACATCGTGCGGCGCTGGCCGTTCTCGACCGCGCATCTGGTCGATGCCGACGTGTCGATCGATTTCGCCAAATACACGACGCCGGAAGACCGTGTCGCCGTGATTGCGACCAAGCCGCTCACCGATAACGAAGTGTGGACCGCCTTCAAACCGGG
Organism: Paraburkholderia sediminicola; assembly: GCF_046026675.1. Taxonomy (GTDB): domain Bacteria; phylum Pseudomonadota; class Gammaproteobacteria; order Burkholderiales; family Burkholderiaceae; genus Paraburkholderia; species Paraburkholderia sediminicola_F. The sequence goes on from NZ_JAQQEY010000001.1 coordinate 3,854,389, forward strand.
CGATCTGCTGATGTTCCAGCACGGCGAAGTGATCGGTCGCGTCAACGTGCCGGTGCCGACTTCGGTGCTGGAGAAGCTACATAATCCGGCGCTGGATGCGTCGGCTTCGGCGACCACGATTGCGGCTTCGGTTGAGGCGGTTGCCACAGCCGCCGAGGTCGACCTCGAAGCCGCGGATGACACGGCCGCTTTCGAATCCTGAAACGGATTGGGCGGCGTTCGCGAAAGCCTGAAACGTCATCAGATACAAAAAAGCCGCTTCTTTTTTCGAAGCGGCTTTTTTCCTGCTCGAGCCACTTGACCCGCGTGGCCCAGCAATAACCTCAGTGCAAAATCTTCGCCAGAAAATCCTTCGCGCGATCCGACTTCGGATTCGCGAAGAAATCTTCTTTCTTGTCGTCTTCCACGATCAAGCCCTTGTCCATGAAGATCACGCGGTGCGCGACCTTCTTGGCAAAGCCCATTTCGTGCGTGACGCACATCATCGTCATGCCTTCCTGCGCGAGTTCGACCATCACGTCGAGCACTTCGTTGATCATTTCCGGATCAAGTGCTGAGGTTGGTTCGTCGAACAACATGGCGATCGGGTCCATCGACAACGCGCGCGCAATCGCCACACGCTGCTGCTGACCGCCCGACAATTGCCCCGGAAACTTGTCCGCATGCGCACGCAGGCCGACGCGATCGAGCAGCTTGTAGCCCTTGGTCGTGGCTTCGTCCTTCGAGCGGCCGAGCACCTTGACCTGTGCGAGTGTCAGGTTCTGCACGATCGACAGATGCGGGAACAGCTCGAAGTGCTGGAACACCATGCCGACCTTCGCACGCAGCTTCGACAGATTGGTTTTCTTGTCGGTCAGCGATTGGCCGTTGATGACGATTTCGCCCTTCTGGAACGGCTCGAGGCCGTTGACGGTTTTGATCAGCGTGGACTTGCCCGAACCCGACGGCCCGCACACCACCACCACTTCACCTTTTTTGACTTCCGTCGTGCAGTCGGTCAGCACTTGAAACTGACCGTACCACTTCGAAACATTCTTGATAGAGATCATCTTGCGACCTTTTTCTGAAGACCTTTGACGAGGCTCGACGCGATCACGCAGATCACGAAATAACACGCGCCCGCGAACAGTACCATTTCAACATTCGTGCCGTCACGGTCGCCAATATTCGTGGCGGTGCGGAAGAAGTCGGCGAGGCTGATCACGTAGACGAGCGACGTATCCTGAAACAGCACGATACCTTGGGTGAGCAGCAGCGGCACCATCGCGCGGAACGCCTGCGGCAGCACAATGAGGCGCATCGCCTGCGGGTAGCTCATGCCGAGCGCAAACGCGGCATTGACCTGCCCGCGCGGCACCGCCTGAATGCCTGCGCGGATGATCTCCGAATAGTACGCCGCCTCAAAGAGCGAGAAAGCGACCATCGCAGACGCCAGACGAATGTCGATATCCGGCGACAAACCCAGCACGTTCTGCAGCACCTGCGGCACGATCAGGAAGAACCACAGCAGCACCATCACCAGCGGGATCGAACGGAACACCGTCACGTAGGCCTTGGCGAACCATTCGAACGGCTTGATCGGCGACAGCCGCATAATCGCGAGAAGGGTGCCCCAAACAATGCCGATCACAATCGCAATCAGCGTGATCTTGATGGTGACGATAGCGCCGGTCCACAGCGTAGGCAGTGCGCCCGGAATACCGCTCCAGTCGAAATGATGCATCACTTACCTCCGATATAGCCGGGCAACCTGGTCTTGGCTTCGACCCAGCGCATCAGTTGCATCACGACCAGATTGATCAGCACATAGGCCAGCGTGACCGCGATGAACGACTCATACGTCTGCGACGTGTAGTCGACCAGTTGGCGCGCCTGAGCCGACAGATCCAGCAGACCGATGGTCGACGCGACCGCCGAGTTCTTGAAGATGTTCAGAAACTCGGACGTGAGCGGCGGCACGATGATCCGGTACGCAACCGGCAGCAGCACGTAGCGATACGTCTGCCATTGCGTGAAACCCATTGCCAGACCCGCGGCGCGCTGGCCGCGCGGCAACGCATTGATGCCCGAGCGCACCTGCTCGCACACGCGCGCAGCGGTAAAGAGCCCGAGGCACAAAATAGACGACGAGAAAAACTGTGCGCCCGGCGGCAGTTGCTTGTACCAGTTCCCCATCGACACAGGCAGCAGCTCCGGTATCACCAGATACCAGATGAAGAACTGCACGATTAGCGGAATGTTGCGGAAGATTGCGACATAGAGCGTGCCGATACCCGACGCCCATTTGTTCGGCACCGTGCGCAGCACACCGAACAACGAACCGACGATCAGCGCGATCACCCATGCCGACAGCGACACGGTAATCGTCACCCAGAAGCCAGACAGCAGCCAACCCAGATAGGTGGTTGGCTCGCCGGTGGAGACCGGACTCAGCAGAATGCCCCAGTTCCAGTGATATGACATGACCAAGACTCCAGCAAAAAGAAACGGAAGAAGCGCGTGGCCCCTTCCGTTTCGTTCAGCGTTTCAAAAAAACAGCTAAGGTTTAATCGATTGCCTTGTCATTCGGGCTCTTGTAGAGCGCCTTGATGTCGTCACTTTCCGGGAAGGCCAGGTTCAGGCCCTTCGGCGGAATCGGCGATTCGAACCACTTCTTGTAGATCTGATCGGCTTCGCCCGAGGTTTCGACCTTCGCGATCGCGTCGTCGACGACCTTCTTGAATTCCGGATCGTTCTTGCGAATCATGCAGCCGTACGCTTCATGCGATTGCGGCGTGCCGACAATCACGAAATCGCCCGGGCTGTTCGACTTGGCGCGTTCGCCAGCCAGCAGCGCGTCGTCCATCATGAACGCGGCAGCGCGGCCGGTGGAGAGCGTCAGGAACGATTCGCCGTGGTCTTTGGCACTGATGATGTTCATGCCCATGCTCTTGTCCTGATTCATCTTGCGAAGCAGGCGCTCGGAGGTCGTGCCGGCGGTCGTAACGACCGTCTTGCCCTTCAGGTCCGCGAAGTCCTTGATGCCGGAGTCTTTCTTGGTCATCAGGCGCGTGCCGATCACGAAGATCGTATTCGAGAACGCAGCCTGTTGCTGGCGCTCGGTGTTATTCGTGGTCGAGCCGCATTCCATGTCGACGGTGCCGTTCTGCACCAGCGGAATACGGTTTTGCGACGTAACGGGCGTGAGCTTGACCTTCAGGTTAGGCATATTCAGCTTTGCCTTGACCGCCTCAACCACCTTCAGCGCGAATTCCTGCGAATAGCCGATGACATTCTGCTTGTCGTCGTAATACGAAAACGGGATCGACGATTCGCGGTGACCCAGCGAAATGACGCCCGTGTCCTTGATCTTTTTCAGCGTACCAGCGTCTTGCGCATGCGCGCCAACCGTAAACAGTCCGAGAGTCGCGAGCAGCAGCGCAGCTTTTTTAACCTTCATGTGTGATCTCCTTGGCAAGAACCGGCGCCAGTTTAGCAAAGTAATTATTCTGAAAGTATTGCTATAAACCATGTTTGTTGCGCCCGCGCGCCGCTACGGGATTACGGCGGCTTAACCCGGCAATTCAAACACGGCGGATACGCAAAGGCGGGCGGCATCGATAGGATGCCGCCCGCCGGGTGAAGCACGCGGTCTTGTGGACCACGCTAAAGCAAGGATTCGCAGCGGCCCGCGAGGTGGCGGGCCGCCATTTCAAGCCAATCGATCAGGGATACAGGCCGCGCAATTCACGCGCTTCGAGGATCCGCTTACATGCGACGATAAACGCCGCAGTCCGCACGGACACCTTCTGTTCGCTCGACACTTGCCACACAGCGGCAAATGCTTCGCGCATCACGCGCTCGAGACGCTGGTTGATCTCGTCTTCGGTCCAGAAGAAGCTCGAGAAGTCCTGCACCCACTCGAAGTACGACACCGTCACGCCGCCGGCGTTGGCCACGACGTCCGGAATCACGAGGATGCCGCGGTCGTGCAGAATGTCGTCCGCTGCCGTGGTGGTCGGGCCGTTGGCGCCTTCCACCACGATCTTCGTCTTGATCTTGCCAGCGTTCTTTTCGGTGATCTGGTTTTCCAGCGCGGCCGGGATCAGGATGTCCGATTCGACCGTCCAGAAATCTTCGTTCGCGATTGCGTCGGCTTCCGGGAAACCGCCCACGCCACCGTTCTTCGCCACGTAATCCGCCAGCGCAACAGCATCGATACCGGTCGACTTGTACAGCGAGCCGGTGTGATCCTGCACCGCGACCAGCTTCGAGCCCGCTTCCTGGAACAGACGCGCGGCGATGCCGCCGACGTTACCGAAACCTTGGACGGCAATCCGTGCGCCTTCGATCTCGACACCGATACGGCGTGCGGCTTCAGAAGCCACCACGAACACGCCACGGCCCGTCGCTTCGCGGCGGCCCAGCGAACCACCCAGCGCGATCGGCTTGCCCGTCACGACGCCCGTAGCCGTTTGGCCCTGGTTCATCGAGTACGTGTCCATCATCCACGCCATGATCTGCTCGTTCGTGTTCACGTCAGGCGCGGGGATGTCGGTATTCGGTCCGATGATGATGCCGATTTCGCTCGTGTAGCGGCGCGTCACGCGCTCCAACTCGCCACGCGACAGCGTACGCGGATCGACGCGGATACCACCCTTCGCACCGCCGTACGGCACGTTCACAGCAGCATTCTTCACCGACATCCACGCCGACAGCGCCATCACTTCCGAAAGCGTCACGTCCTGGTGATAACGCACGCCACCCTTACCCGGACCGCGCGACACGTTGTGCTGCACGCGATAGCCTTCGAAGTGCGCGACCGTGCCGTTATCGAGTTCGATAGGCACATCGACGATCAGAATGCGCTTCGGGCGCTTCAGGGTTTCGAGCCAGCGGGACAGCGAGCCGAGGTACGGCGCGACACGGTCGACCTGACGCAGGTAGTTGCCCCACGGGCCGAGGTCGTCTTTATTCAGGTAGGAAGGAACAGACTGCAACGTTGACGCGGATTGTGCTGCTTGTTGCTGGGATGACATGAACGCTCCGGCGTTGATCGAGTGACAGCATTGTCGAAAAACGCCGTTTTGAAATCCAATGCCGTTTCATTATCCGATTATGTTTTTTTTGCATAACCATCAAAAAGCCGCAAATTCGCGTCGTGGGGAGGCAGGTTCTCAGGCAGCACCCGCGCGTTGGGCGAGTTCCTCCGACACCACGTCCCACAGTTGCCGCACGAGTATCTGCCGCGCATCGTCGCTCTTCGCTACGAGCTTGTCACGATAGAGCCGGATCTCCATGGTCAGCGTGAGTTGCCCCTCAGGCGTGCCACGGGTCGCGCGGTCGAGCCGGATCAGCTTGCCGTCGGCGACCGCGTCTTCCACCGCGCTGTGCGGCAGGAAGGCGATGCCGTGGCCGGCCAGCGCCATTGCCTTGAGCCCCTCGGCCATGTCGGTTTCGTACAAACGGTCGAGATACAGGCGTTCTGGAGCGTTGGCGAGGATCACCTCGGTCATACGGCCCAGGTACGCGTTCGGCGTGTAGGACAGATAGGGCGTGGGCGCCTCGGAGGTGCCCGGCAACGTGTGACGCGCGCGGCCGGCGCGGCCCGGCGCGGAGAACGGGCTGATCGGCTCGTTGCCGAGCGTGAGCATGTCGTAGCGCGCCGGATCGAGCGCGACCGGATGACTCGGATGGTGATAGCCCATCATCAGATCGCAGCCGCCTTCCACCAGCGACAACGCCGCGTCGTGCACGTTCAACGCCCGCAGCCGGGTGTGAATCGGGCCCATCTGCGCCTCGATGCGCTGCAGCCAACGCGGGAAATACGTGAGCGACAGCGTGTGCGGTACCGCGAACTCGATGGTCGCCTGCGGCGTCGCCGTGTGGCCGCGCAGTAGCGCGCGTGCCTCGTGGAACTGCGACAGCATCGCGAGGGCCTGCTCGTTGAACACCTGGCCGGCCGCGGTCAACCGCGTCGGATAAACCGAACGATCGATCAGTTCGGTGCCGAGCCAAGCCTCCAGCGCCTGAATCCGCCGCGAAAACGCCGGTTGCGTGACATGACGCAATTCAGCCGAGCGGCTGAAACTACGCGTTTCCGCGAGCGAAACGAAGTCTTCGAGCCATTTCAGTTCCATGCGGAGCCTGCTGCCAGCGGGAGGGAGGAAGTCAGCATTCTAGCGGCGCGGGGTGCCGCCGCCGGGTTGAGTGGTAAAATTCGCGGTTCCCTCCGTTCCCGATCCGCCTTCTGAGCGCTCACGCCCCCATCATGTCCGACACCCGCCCCGACACCTTGTTCGCGCTGAACGCGCTCTCCCCGCTCGACGGCCGTTACGCCTCGAAAACTGAAGCCCTGCGCGACTGGCTCTCGGAAGCCGCTTTCATGCGCAATCGCGTGACGGTCGAAATTCACTGGCTGATCGCGCTCTCGCACGCCGGTTTCGCTGAAGTACCGCGCTTTTCCGAAGCCGCCGAACAATTCCTGCTGCAACTGGCCGAGCGCTTCACCGCGCACGACGCCGCGCGCATCAAGGACATCGAGCGTGTGACGAATCACGACGTGAAAGCGGTTGAGTACTGGCTGAAGGAATCGGTGAAGGGTCAGGAAGAACTGGAACGCGCGAGCGAGTTCATCCACTTCGCCTGCACCTCGGAAGACATCAACAACACGTCGCACGGCCTGATGCTCGCCGGCGCACGCGAACACGTGATCCTGCCGGCACTGCGCTCGGTACATCAGCGCCTCGTTGCGCTGGCTCACGCGCAAGCCGAACAGCCGATGCTGTCGCGCACGCACGGCCAGCCGGCCAGCCCGACCACGCTCGGCAAGGAAATCGCCAACGTCGCTGCACGTCTGGAACGCGCGATCGACCGTATCGCGAAGGTCGAACTGCTGGGCAAGATGAACGGCGCGGTCGGCAACTTCAATGCGCACCTGTCCGCGTATCCGGAATTCGACTGGGAAGCGTTCTCGCGCGAAGTGGTCGAACAGCGCCTGAAGCTCACGTTCAATCCGTACACGATCCAGATCGAACCGCATGACTACATGGCCGAACTGTTCGACGCCGTGTCGCGCGCCAATACGATCCTGCTGGATCTGGACCGCGACGTGTGGGGCTACATCTCGGTCGGTTACTTCAAGCAACGCACGAAGGCCGGCGAAATTGGTTCGTCGACGATGCCGCACAAGGTCAATCCGATCGACTTCGAAAACTCGGAAGGCAACTTGGGTCTCGCCAACGCCACGCTGCGTCACCTTGCCGACAAGCTGCCGATTTCGCGCTGGCAGCGTGACCTGACCGACTCGACGGTGCTGCGCAATATGGGCGTGGCGTTCGGCTACTCGCTGCTCGCCTACGACTCGCTGATCCGCGGTCTGGACAAGCTCGAAGTGAATGCGCAGCGTCTGAACGAAGATCTCGACAACTGCTGGGAAGTGCTGGCCGAGCCGGTGCAAACGGTGATGCGCCGTTACGGCATCGAGAACCCGTATGAGCAGTTGAAGGAATTGACGCGCGGCAAGGGCATCACACGTGAAGCGCTGCAAACGTTCGTGACCGGCCTCGCGATTCCGCAAGATGCAAAGGATCGTTTGCTCGCCATGACGCCGGGTTCGTATATCGGCAAGGCAGTCGAACTGGCGAAGCGAATCGCTTAATACCAGGTCATTGCCTCGCAGCTTCGGCCATAAAAAAGGCGCTCACAAACGTGAGCGCCTTTTTTTCATCCTGCGACGCCAGTGAGCTTAAAACCTCACCGCGCTGTCATCTGCTTCAACACCTCGTCGACGATCGCTTCCGGCGACAACTCGATGCTCACCGTGATCGCTTCGTCCGGACCCGGCTCTTCGAGCGTATCGAGCTGGCTTTGCAACAGCGACGGATCGAAGAAGTGACCGGTGCGTGTGGTCAGCCGCCCGCGCAGCACCTCGAATGAGCCCTTCAGATAGACAAAGCACACGTCCTTATCACCGTTGCTCCCGCCACGCAGAACATCGCGGTACGAACGCTTCAGCGACGAACATGTGAACACCGCTTTGTCACCCGCCCTCTGCTTCTCTTCGATCGCGACACGGATGGTTTGCAACCACGGCCAGCGGTCCTCGTCGGTAAGCGGAATGCCGTGGTGCATTTTCTCCTTGTTGGCGGCGCTGTGAAACGCGTCGCCGTCGGTGAACGCGCAGTGCAGGCGTTCCGCCAACATTTCGCCAATCCTCGTCTTGCCGGCGCCCGACACGCCCATTGCGATCAGAATCATCAAAAACTCCTTACACGACCGTCGCGAGCGCGAAAGTCAAACCCAAGCCCATCAGGGAAATAACCGTTTCGAGGAGCGACCATGTCTTGAAGGTCTGCCCCACCGTCATACCGAAGTATTCCTTGATCAGCCAGAAACCGCCGTCATTCACATGCGAGAAAATCAGCGAGCCCGAACCGGTGGCGAGCACCAGCAATTCCGGCGTGACCTGCACGCCACTAGCCGATGCGATCGGCGCAACGATGCCGCAGGCCGTCGTCATTGCAACGGTCGCCGAACCCGTGGCCAGACGAATCAACGCAGCCACCAGCCAGCCGAACAGCAGCGGCGACAGATGCATGGCCGTTGCCACGTTGACGATTTCCTTCGAGATGCCGCTATCCATCAGCACACGCCCGAAACCGCCGCCCGCACCCACGATCAGCGTGATGCCCGCGATCGGCGCCAGACAGTCGCCGCAGAACTTCTGGATCTGCTCACGATTGAAGCCGCGGCTCGCGCCGAAGGTCCAGAAGCTGACCAGCACGGCGATCAACAGCGCGACGTCCGAGTTGCCGACGAAACGCAGCAGGTCGTTCGCCAGGGTCTTCGGCGTAAACACGAGGTCGGCCCAGCTGCCGACCAGCATCAGAATCACCGGCAGCAGAATCGTGAACAGCGTGATGCCGAAGCTCGGCAACTCGCGCTTGGGTGCCGCCTGTTTTGCATCAGTTTGCGCGCCGCCAGCGCCGCCGAGAAACTGTGCGGCGAGCGGATTGTTCTCCGGCAGCTTGATGTAACGACTGATCAACAGCGCGAACAGCGGACCGGCGACGATCGCCGTCGGCACACCCACGATCAGCCCGTACGCAATCGTCTTGCCGATGTCGGCGTGATACGCCTGAACCGCGAGCATGGCGGCCGGGTGCGGCGGAATCAAACCATGCACGACGGACAGACCCGCAACCATCGGCAGGCCGACCAGCAGCAGCGACTTGTTGGTACGTTTGGCGACGTTGAACGCAATCGGAATCAGCAGCACGAAGCCGACTTCGAAAAACACCGGCAAGCCGACGATGATCGCCACGACCATCATCGCCCAGTGAATATGCTTCTCGCCGAACTTATCGATCAGCGTGGTCGCGATGCGCTCCGCACCGCCCGATTCGGCCATCATTTTGCCGAGCATGGTGCCGAGGCCGACCACGATCGCAATGTGGCCGAGCGTATTGCCGTTGCCGGTTTCGAACGATTTGACGATCGTGCCGATCGGCATGCCGGATGCGAGACCCAGCAGCAACGAAACGATGATCAGGACAAGGAACGGGTAAACCTTGTAGCGGGTGATCAGCAGGATCAGAAGTGCGATGGCGATCACCGCGAAGACCAGCAGCGTGCTGCCGTGGACAGCTTCCATGAAGCTCCTCCTTTGCGTTATTGATTGTCGGTGCGGACACGGCTGGCACCTGTCTCACGGCGACCTCAGGCGGTGCCTAAAAACCCGGCAAGCCGCGCGGACGCTGAATTTTACTGTTTGTTGTCTTTAAAAGCGCGCGAATCCGGCACGCATATCGCAAAGGAGCCTCGGCGCGACAGCCTGACAGGCTGTTTCGACGAGGCTCCTTTGTGTAGGACCTGGTTACTGGACTAAAGTACGGGCCGTTTCAACTCAATGTGCAGGTGCGGCCAGCTCGCTGGCGGCACGTGCGAGACGCGTGACTTCATCCCAATTCTGCGCGGCAAGTGCAGCCTTCGGCGTCAACCACGATCCGCCCACGCACACCACATTCGGTTGCGCGAGAAAATTGATGGCGCTTTCGGCCGTGATGCCGCCGGTTGGGCAGAATTTCAACGTCGGGAACGGGCCGTAAAACGCCTGCAGCATCGGGATACCGCCGGCTTGCTGCGCCGGGAAGAACTTGACGATTTCGTAGCCGAGTTCGAGCGCCGCGATAATGTCACTCGGCGTCATGACACCCGGCAGCAGCGGCAAACCCGCATCCTGCGCCGCCTTGTGCATGTCTTTCGTCAGACCCGGCGACACGCCGAATTGCGCCCCCGCTTTCTTCGCCTGAAAACAATGCTCGGGCTTCGTGATCGTGCCGACCCCGACCACGATGTCCTCGGACAGCTGGCTCGCGCGTTCGATCGCTCCGAGTCCCGCAGCCGTGCGCAGCGTGATTTCGAGCACCTTCACGCCGCCCGCATGCAGCGCACGCGACACGTTTTCGCCCTGTTCGACCGAGTCGAACGCGAGCACCGGAATCACCGGGCCGAGGCGCACGATATCGCTTACTGTTTTCGCCGTCATAGTCAGACTCCTTGTTTCTGCAGCTCGTGGCTGGCTTGAGTGGTGCTTGTGTGTGCTTTCTTGTGTTCGCCGTGCTGCGCGCCGCGTTCGCCCACCATCGGACCGAACACCGAGGCGCCCTGCTCCGCCGGCGCTGCCGCCGCACGAAACACGCCGAACAGTTCACGGCCGAAGCCGACTTCGTTTTCCGCCTGATGCTGTGGCAACGCTTCCGGCCGCGCCGCCCATTCGGCTGCATCGATTTCGATGTCGAGCACGCCTGCGTCCGCATCGATCACCAGCATGTCACCGGTGCGAACCTTGCCAATCGGGCCTTGCAGCAAGGCTTCCGGCGACAGGTGAATCACCGCCGGCACTTTGCCCGACGCGCCGGACATGCGGCCGTCGGTCACCAGTGCAACGTGGAAACCTTGATCCTGCAACACACCGAGCAACGGCGTCAAACGATGCAACTCGGGCATGCCATTTGCGCGGGCGCCCTGGAAGCGCACCACGGCGATGAAATCACGCTTGAGCTCGCCGTTGTCGAATGCGGCCTGCACGGCTTCCTGCGAATCGAACACGATCGCCGGCGCCTTCACCTTGCGATGCTGCGCTGCGACTGCCGAAATCTTGATCACGCCGCGGCCGAGTTTGCCTTGCATCAGACGCAAGCCGCCGTCGGGCTGGAATGGTTCCTTGATGCCGCGCAGCACCGCCGTGTCTTCGCTCTTTTCCGTGCCCGCCACCCATTGCAACTTGCCGTCGAGCAGCTTTGGTTCTTCGGTGTAGTGATGGAGACCCTTGCCGGCGACAGTGTTCACGTCTTCATGCAGTAAGCCGCCTTCCAGCAGATTGCGGACAAGGAACGCGACACCACCTGCAGCGTGGAAGTGGTTCACGTCGGCCTTGCCGTTCGGATAGATTTTTGCGAGTAGCGGCACGGCTTGCGACAGCGTGTCGAAGTCGTCCCAGTCGATCACGATGCCGGCCGCGCGCGCGATCGCGACAAGGTGCAGCGTGTGATTGGTCGAACCGCCTGTTGCCAGCAAAGCGACGATGCCGTTAACGATCGTTTTTTCGTCGACCACGTGGCCGATCGGCATGTAGTTACCGCGATCCACCGTCAAGTCGAGCACACGGCGTGCGGCCTGCGCGGTCAGCGCGTCGCGCAACGGCGTATGCGGATGCACGAACGCTGAACTCGGCAGATGCAGCCCCATGACTTCCATCAGCATCTGGTTGCTGTTTGCGGTGCCGTAGAACGTGCAGGTGCCTTGGCTGTGGTATGCGGCGGCTTCCGCTTCGAGCAGCGCGTCGCGGCCGCACTGGCCAGTGGCGAACAGCTGACGTGTCTTGGCTTTGTCGTCATTCGACAGACCGCTGCCCATCGGGCCGGCCGGCACGAAAATCGTCGGCAGATGGCCGAATTGCAGCGCGCCGATCAGCAGGCCAGGCACAATCTTGTCGCAAATGCCGAGACACAGCGCCGCGTCGAACATGTTGTGCGTGAGGGCGACCGCCGTGCTCATCGCGATCACTTCACGCGAGAACAGCGACAGTTCCATGCCCGCATTGCCTTGCGTGACACCGTCGCACATGGCCGGTACGCCGCCCGCGAATTGGGCGACGCCGCCGTTTTCACGCGCGGCTTCCTTGATGATGTTCGGGTAGTTTTTGTACGGCGCGTGCGCGGACAGCATCTCGTTGTACGAGGACACGATGCCGATGTTCGGTTGGCGAATCTGCTTGATGACGAGCTTGTCGTGGCCTTCAAGACCGGCAAACCCGTGAGCCAGATTGGCGCACGAGAGCGCGCCGCGTGCCGGGAATTTGCCCTGAGCGTGCTCGATACGGGCCAGATACGCCTCGCGAGTGGGCTTGCTGCGCTCGACCACGCGTTGCGTGACCTTTAACAATTGCGAATGCGGGGAAACCATCGGAGCTCCTTCGTCGCTGGCGTGAGGCGTAGGCGCACTATGCCAGGCAGGTATCGCGGGGATGTCGAAACAGTCGACGTCGCAATGTTAGTAGAAAAACTACACGATCGCAATCACGACCCCTGTTGCATCGCGACATTTTTTAACAACCTGATTGCCTTACTGGCTTTGCCTTGGAGACATAATCGCCAAAACTCAGGGAATACACCTAGCACTCGATATGTAGTTTTTGTACCTTTTTCTGCAATCAGATATAGTCCACGCATTCTTCAGCATAGTGCGAGTTTTCCGATGATGCTGTCTCAGGTGGAAGAGATGCGCGACCAGTTGCGTCCGTCCGAGCGCAAGCTGGCCGATTACGTGATCGAAGCGCCGCGCGAGGTGCTCGATCTGTCGATGACCGAGGTGGCCGCGCGCGCCGGTGTCAGCCAGCCGACCATCGCGCGGTTTTGTCACGCGCTCGGGTTTTCGGGTTTTCGCGAGTTCAAGATCCGGCTAGCGCAGGGCATCGCCGCGGAAGTGCCGGCCGTCTACCGGGACGTGCGGCCGGACGAGCCGACGCCGGGCGTCGCAGCGAAGGTGTTCGACCGGACCATCGGCGCGTTGATCCAGGTGCGTAACAATCTTTCTTCCGATAGCGTCGCGGCGGCCATTGCGCTACTCGTGCAGGCGCGGCGGATTGAGTTCTACGGCGCAGGCGGTTCGGGTATTGCCGCGCTCGATGTTCAGCACAAGTTCTTTCGCCTCGGCATGCCGAGCGTCGCGTATTCGGACCCGCATACGTTTCTGATGTCCGCGGCCTTGCTGGGCGCCGGCGACGTGGTGGTGGCAATTTCAAATACGGGCCGCACGCGCGATATCGTCGATGCGGTGAAGTCGGCGCTGGCGGCAGGTGCAAAAGTGATCGCGATTACGCACGGCAATTCGCCGTTAGCACGACTGGCGACGGTCGGCTTGTTCGCCAATGTCGATGAAGACACGGATATCTTTTCGCCGATGACCTCGCGTGTCTCGCATCTGGCGATTGGCGATATTCTTGCGGTGGGCGTGGCGTTGAGCCGGGGACCGGAACTGGTCGAGAAGCTGGCGCAAGCGAAGGAAGTGATCAACCGCCGAAGGATTGATCCTCGAGCGTAGCGGCGAGGCCTAATAGCCCTTGTAGGTTGCGCCGGCCACACCGACCGCCAGCGCCTCACCCGAGTCGACTTCCCGGAATATCAAATCGATAAAGTCAAAAAAGGAACATTTCTACTTTAAAACGGCTTAATAACAACCAACGCGACAGCCGCCAGCATCCCCAACACCGGCAACTCATTGAACATGCGATACCACTTATCCGAGCGGCGATTCTCGCCACGCTCGAACGTCCGCAGCAGCACCCCGCAGTACGCGTGGTAAATGATCAGCAACACCACCACACCGACCTTCGCGTGAATCCAGCCCTGTCCGCGGCCGATGCCCACCGCCAGCCACAGCCACAGTCCGCACGCGAGCGCAGGCACGGCAATAAATGTCATGAAGCGGAACAGCTTGCGCGCCATGATCAGCAATCGCGCGGTGGCGGCGGGTTCCGTCTCCATCGCCAGATTGACGAAGATGCGCGGTAGATAGAACAGACCGGCAAACCAGGAAGCAATCAGAACGATGTGAAACGTCTTAACCCAAAGCATCGGCGATCCTTGTGCGGCTTGTTAGTGTGGAGATCGACGCTCTTCCCGGCGCCTTGGACGGAAAGCGTGTCCGCTTCCCGGTGCAGCGATTGCGGTGCAAAGCCCCCGGCGTTATTGCCGGCCTTCGCCATGCCCCAGCACGACGTATTTCAACGACGTCAGCCCTTCGAGCCCAACAGGCCCGCGGGCATGCAGCTTGTCGTTCGAAATGCCGATTTCCGCGCCGAGACCGAACTCGAAACCATCGGCGAAGCGCGTCGACGCGTTGACCATCACGCTTGCCGAATCGACTTCGCGCAGGAAACGCATCGCGCGGTCGTGGTCTTCGGTGACAATCGCATCGGTGTGCTGCGAGCTATACGTGTTGATGTGTTCGATCGCGGCATCAAGATGGTCGACCACTTTGATCGCCAGCACCGGCGCGAGATATTCGGTGCGCCAGTCTTCTTCAGTGGCATCGACGAGCGGACCAACGCCCGCGTCAGCCAGCACAGCGCGCGCGGCCGCATCCACACGCAACTCGACTTCCTTGCCGCGATACAACTTTCCCAAAGGCGGCAGCACTTCAGCAGCAATACCGCGCGCTACCAGCAACGTTTCCATCGTGTTGCAGGTGCCATAGCGGTGCGTCTTCGCGTTGTCGCAGACGGTGAGCGCCTTGGTCAGATCTGCGCGATCGTCGACGTACACGTGGCAGATGCCGTCGAGGTGCTTGATCATCGGCACGCGCGCTTCTTCCATCAAGCGTGCGATCAGGCTCTTGCCGCCGCGCGGCACGATCACGTCAACAAATTCGGTCATCGTGATTAGCGCGCCGACCGCCGCGCGATCTGACGTGGCCACTACCTGTACCGCGTCCTGCGGCAGACCGGCAGACTCAAGCCCTTCGCCGATCATCTTCGCCAATGCGGTGTTGCATTCGAGCGCTTCTGAGCCACCACGCAGAATCGTCGCGTTGCCCGACTTCAGGCACAACGCGGCGGCGTCGATCGTCACGTTCGGACGGGATTCATAGATGATGCCGATCACACCCAACGGCACGCGCATCTGGCCGACCTGGATGCCGCTAGGCCGGTACTTAAGATTGCTGATCTCGCCAATCGGATCCGGCAGCGCGGCGACCTGGCGCAAGCCTTCGACCATCGTCTTCAGCGCTTTGTCCGACAGCGTCAGACGATCGATGAACGCAGCGTCGAGACCTTTGTCGCGCGCACGCGCCACGTCACGCGCGTTAGCTTCCTTCAGCAGCGCCGCATCGCGTTCGATCGCGTGCGCGACGGCGGCAAGCGCGGCATTCTTCGCCGCCGTCGACGCACGCGCCATCGCACGCGAAGCGTGACGGGCGCGGCGGCCGAGGTCGGTCATGTACTGGTCGATATCCATGGTGATTCTCGTGGTGCCGCGCACGTTCACGTGCGGCGGACAGGCAGAATTAGCGAAACATCAAACGATTGTAAATCGGGCGGCGGCGCTTTGCTCACCGCGGCGGCCGGAGTGGCTAAGGCGAGGTCCTTGGCGCCATCAACGTCGACGGCACGAGACCTGATACGGCATCTGCAGCGACCATGACCAGGTGCCTTGTTCGCTGGGAAAACCTCACCGGCCCCGCGTCGACATGTCAGCCCCCCAGCCACTTTAGCTGCGTCAACCGTCCGGATCAGACTGGCCTTCGTGCCGGTACAGCTGCCGCAGAGCGAGGTCGTGGCGGCGGCACAGGTACCGTTTTCGGCGAAGCGACCGTCATTGCCAGTTCGAACAAGCCGTCCCACGGATCGGGCGGCGGATCGTTGCGATGATTGCCCGGCGTGCCGCCGGACAATCCCTTCACCTGCCGATCCAGCCGCGCCGCCAAAGCGAGCGCCTTTTCAAGCGCACCCTCAGTGACGCGCGACAGCGCTGGGCCGATCAGCCGCTCTCGCGGCCCCCAGACGCGGTTCTCGCGCACCAGCATCGCGAGCGGCTTGCCCGCCGCCACGCCGCGCTTGATCCGCAGCAATGTCCGCACTTCTTCGACAACCGCCCACAGCACCAGCACGGCTGCTTCACCTTCTCCGCGCAGGCCGTCAAGCATGCGCGACAAACGGCCAACGTCGCCCGCCAGCATCGCCTCGTTCAGCTTGAAAACGTCATAACGGGCGACGTTCAGCACAGCGTCCTGAATCTGCTCGAAGCTCAACGAACCAGCCGGATATAGCAGCCCGAGCTTCTGGATTTCCTGATGCGCCGCCAGCAGATTGCCTTCAACACGCTCGGCGATGAAGGCCAACGCGCGCCGCCCTTCTTCACCAGCGGCAACCCGCTGGCCCTGAGCCGCGAGCCGCTGGCCGACCCAATTCGGCAACTGCGCGCGCTCGACCGGATCGATCTTCAATGCCACGCCAGCATCGGACAGCGCGGTAAACCAAGCGGACTTTTGCGTGGCCGCATCGAGCCGCGGCAGCGTGACCATCGTCAGCACATCGTCATTCACGGCGGCAGCGAGCGCTTTCAGCGCATCCGCGCCTTCCTTGCCAGGCTTGCCCGACGGAATGCGCAACTCAACCAGTTGACGATCTCCGAACAGCGACATCGACTGGCTCGCGCCAAGCAGCGAGCTCCAGTCGAAACCACGCTCGACGGTGAACACCGAGCGGTCAGTAAAACCGGCTGCACGCGCCGTCGCGCGAATCCGGTCGCACGCCTCCTGCGCGAGCAGGTGCTCGTCGCCGTACACGACGTACAGTCCGGCGAGTCCCTTCGCGAGATGCGCTTCGAGCGCGTCAAGTCGCAGTTGCATGGCTACCGATCGGCGAGGTTAAACACGCGCATGTACACGTGCAATTAGCTAAACAAAGACACACAGCGCGACGCTCACAGCGGCGGCGGCGGCAACGGCGCACGCGGCGCAACCCCCGGCACCTGCTCACCCGGCGCCGGATGCAGCGAGCGCACCATCGACAGACGGCGCGACAACTGGTCGATCGCGTCGTTTTCCATGTCCGCGAACAGAAGGTCGGCTTCCGCAGCCTTGGCCTGCGAGAACTGGTCGCTATAGGTCATCGCGCGGTTCAGCGCGATCACGCTCGGCGGAATCAACACCGTGCCGTCCTTGCCGACCAGCGTGTAGTTCATCGAGAGATTCATCGCATACTCTTCGACGACACCGAGCGTGTTCAGCGTCAGCGTATTGATGCCACGGCCTTCCGTGATCTGCAGCGTTGCGTCGGCATTCGCGACCGAAGTGACCACCACCGTGTCGCTGCCGCCCTGCACGATACGCGTGAGCCGCGCGCCAGCTGCTGACGAACCGCCGGAGATAAAGAGTCGTTTGAATGCGTAGTCCTGTTGGCCGCGCAGCTGAAAGCCACAAGCGGACAACATCAGCACGCTGCACACCAGCGTCAATAACGATCTGCGAGTCACATTGGCTCCTGGTTCGCAGTAAATTCCGCGGCGCGGACAAGCGCCGCCGTGAGCGGCGGCGTCTTGCCAGCTGTCATGTTCTGGTGGGCTGTCAAACGACCACGTTCACGAGACGGCCCGGCACCACGACGATCTTCTTCGGTGCCTTGCCTTCGCTGAACTTCTCGACCGCCTCATGCGCGGCGGCAAGCTGTTCGATCGCTTCACGTGTCGCATCCTTCGACACCGTAAGCGCGCCGCGCACCTTGCCGTTCACCTGCAGCACGAGTTCGATTTCAGCCTGTTCGAGCGCCTGTTCGTCGACCTTCGGCCATGCTGCGTCGAGCAGCGAGCCGAATTCGTCGGCGTAACCGAGTTCCTGCCACAACTGGAACGTCTGATGCGGCACAACCGGATACAGCACGCGCAGCATCACGCTGTACGTCTCGCGCAGCACTGCCGGTTGCGCGCCCTTAGCGCTGTCGAGCGCGTTGAGCATCTTCATCGCCGCCGACACCACCGTGTTGTACTGCAAACGCTGGTAGTCGAAGTCGGCCTGCTTCAGCACGCTGTAGATCTCGCGGCGCAGCACCTTATCGACTTCGCCGAGTTGCGCGGCGTCGAACTTGCCGCCCGCGCGCAGCGCTGCTTCGTTCGCGTGACCAAAGCTCCACACGCGGCGCAGGAAACGGCTTGCGCCTTCCACACCCGAACCCGACCATTCGAGCTGCTGCTCGGGCGGCGCGGCGAACATCACGAACAGACGCGCGGTGTCCGCACCATGCTGATCGATCAGCAATTGCGGATCAACCCCGTTGTTCTTCGACTTCGACATCTTCTCGACGCCGCCGAGCACCACCGGCTGGCCGTCCGAATTTAGCACGGCGCCGACCGGGCGGCCCTTGTCGTCGAACGAGACGGTGACATCGGCCGGGTTGTACCAGGTCTTCTTACCCGCTTCGTTTTCGCGGTAGTAAGTTTCGTTGAGCACCATGCCCTGCGTCAGCAGGTTCCTGGCCGGCTCGCCGAACTCGATCAAGCCCATGTCGCGCATCACCTTCGCCCAGAAACGCGAGTACAAAAGGTGCAGAATCGCGTGCTCGATACCGCCGATGTACTGATCCATCGGCGCCCAGTAATCGGTACGCTCGTCGACCATAGTCTTCGCGTCCGGCGCCGCGTAGCGGTAGAAGTACCAGGACGAATCGACGAAGGTGTCCATCGTGTCGGTTTCGCGCTTCGCCGCGCCGCCGCAGGTCGGGCAGGTGCAGTTCACAAACGCTTCGGACTTCGCGAGCGGATTGCCCGTGCCGTCCGGCACGAGGTCTTCCGGCAGCACCACCGGCAGATCTTTTTCCGGCACCGGCACGTCGCCGCAGGTCGGGCAATGGATGATCGGGATCGGCGTGCCCCAGTAACGCTGGCGCGACACGCCCCAGTCACGCAGACGCCACGTGATCTGCTTGTCGCCGAGGCCGAGTGCTTTCAGATCGGCGGCGATCGCGTCGACTGCCTGCGTATAGTTCAGGCCGTCGTACTTGCCGCTGTTGATGCAGACGCCGCCTTCCTTCTCGCCATACCATTCCTGCCAGGCTTCGGTCGAGAATTCCTTGCCTTCGATTGCCACCACCTGCTTGATCGGCAGACCGTATTTCTTCACGAACGCGAAGTCGCGCTCGTCGTGCGCGGGCACGCCCATCACGGCGCCTTCGCCGTAGCTCATCAGCACGTAGTTGCCGATCCACACTTCGATCTGTTCCTGCGTCAGCGGATGCGTGACGTAGAAGCCTGTGCCCATGCCCTTCTTTTCCATCGTCGCGACGTCGGCTTCCGCCACGCCGCCGCGCTTGCATTCCTCGATGAAGGCCTGCAGTTCCGGCTTGTCTTGCGCGAGACGCGTGGCCAGCGGATGCTCGGCGGCGACCGCGCAGAAGGTCACGCCCATGATCGTGTCGGCACGCGTGGTGAACACGCGCAGCAGCTTCTGTTCACCGTCGATTTCATACGGGAAACCGAAGTTTACGCCGAAGCTCTTGCCGATCCAGTTCTGCTGCATGATCTTGACGCGCTCGGGCCAGCCGAGGCCTTCGAGGTCGTTCAGCAGTTCATCCGCGTACTGCGTGATGCGCATGTAGTACATCGGGATTTCGCGCTTTTCGATCAGCGCGCCCGAACGCCAACCGCGGCCGTCAATCACCTGCTCGTTGGCGAGCACGGTCTGATCGACCGGGTCCCAGTTGACGGTGCCGGTTTTCTTGTACGCGATGCCCTTTTCGAGCATCTTCAGGAACAGCCACTGATTCCACTTGTAGTAATCGGGGCTGCAAGTCGCGACTTCGCGCGACCAGTCGATCGCGAGGCCCATCGACTGCATCTGCTTCTTCATGTAAGCGATGTTGTCGTAGGTCCATTTCGCCGGCGGCACGTTGTTCGCCATCGCGGCGTTTTCCGCCGGCATGCCGAACGCGTCCCAACCCATCGGCATCAGCACGTTGTAGCCGTTCATCCGCAGATAGCGGTACATCACGTCGTTGATCGTGTAGTTCCGCACGTGGCCCATGTGCAGCTTGCCCGACGGATACGGCAACATCGAGACGCAATAGAACTTGGGTTTGTCGGTGGTTTCCGACGTCTTGTACGCGTCGATGGCGCGCCATTGCCCTTGCGCGGCGGCTTCGACGTCGGAGGGAACGTATTTTTCGTGCATGGTGTGATGGAATCGCTGGGTTCGGTGCTTCCGCACCGGGCCTGGTGCTCTGCTGGATGAAATGGCGTCGTTTCCCCTTCTGCGAGGGAAAGGGCTGATTATACCGTTCGCGGACGGGTGCGCCGCGTGGCGTGGCGCGCGGGTTCGACAGGGTCGCGCCTGAGCGGGCGCGGGGCCGCTAGCGCCGCTATGGCTTCGCGCCCGGCGGCGACGGATCCGTGACGAAACCGATCCGCTCGAGCCCGGCCTGCTGCGCCGCGCCCATCACCTGCGCGATCACCTCGTAGCGCGTCGAGCGCTCGGCGCTCAGGTGGATCTCCGGCTGGTCGGCCTGCGCCGCTTTGCCTGCTGCCATGAATTGCGCGCGCATCTGCTGCAGCGTAATGACGGTGCCGTTCCAGTACAGCTTGCCGGTGGCATCGATTGAAAGAGAAATGGTTTGCGGCGTTTGCCGCGCGGGCGCTGCCGCGACTTTGGGCAGGTCAAGCCGGATCGCGTGCGTGAATAAAGGCGCCGTAATGATAAAAATCACCAGCAGCACGAGCATCACGTCGATCAACGGCGTCATGTTGATCTCGGCCATCGGCGCGGCTGCCTGCTTTTTCTCGAGTCCGCCGAATGCCATATCGCCTCCTTGAGTCTTCCAGTCCCAGCGGTGCGCCTAGTGCGTCCCGGCGTGGGCCTGCTGAGGCTGCGGGTGGGGCCGAGGCTGATCCGCCGGCGCGCACACATAGGCGTGCAGGTCGTGCGCGAAGCCGTCGAGTTCCTCCGACAACTGCCGCACCATCCGTCCGAGCACGTTATAGGCAAGTACTGCCGGGATCGCGACCACCAGGCCGAAAGCCGTCATGATCAACGCCTCGCCAACTGGGCCCGCGACGTTCTCGATCTGCGCCTGACCGCTCGCCGCGATGCTGCCGAGCGCGTGATAGATACCCCAAACCGTGCCGAGCAGGCCGACGAACGGCGCCGTGCTGCCCACCGAGGCCAGCAGTACCTGGCCGAACTCGAGCCGCCGCTGCGATGCGTTGAGTGCCTGACGCAGCGCCCGCAATACCCGCTCGCCACGTTCGACGCGGGCAAGCAGCACACCAGGAATGTCCACTTCAGCGGCATGCAGCGCAGCCTCGGCGAGCGGCGTGAAGACGCGTTCGCGGTCCACTCGCCCCATTGCCGTGACGCCGTCCGACAACGTCGACGCCTGCCAGAACTGCGCGATCGCCGGCGTGGCCTGACGTTTGGCGCGCGTGAGGACCCAGCTTTTGACGATCAGAAAGCACCAGCTCGCAATCGACATAGCCAGCAACACGTACGCGACGCCATGTGTGATCGCGTCGCTGGTTTCCAGGTAATGGATGATGCCGCTGCTGCCTGCCATCTGACCTCGCTATCGGAAAGTGATTACAGGGGGCGTAACTGGGCCTGCACAGGCCCTGTGGATGCTCAGCGCAGGCCGAGCACGTCCTGCATGTCGAAGAAGCCGTTCTTGTGACCTTCGAGGAAACGTACAGCACGAAGCGCGCCTTGCGCATACGACAGGCGGCTCGCTGATTTGTGCGTGATTTCGATGCGCTCGCCGATGCCGGCAAACAGCACCGTATGGTCGCCGACGATATCGCCGCCGCGAATTGCCGAAAAACCGATCGTGGACGGATCGCGTTCGCCGGTCACGCCTTCGCGGCTGTAGACCGCGCAGTCGTCGAGATTGCGGCCGAGCGCATGGGCGATCACTTCGCCCATGGTCAGCGCCGTGCCGGATGGCGCGTCGATCTTGTGGCGGTGATGCGCCTCGATGATTTCGATGTCGTAGCCGGTCGCGAAATGCTTCGCGGCGTACTCGAGCAGCTTCAGTGTGACATTGACGCCCACGCTCATGTTTGACGAAAACATGACGGCGATCGTGTCCGCCGCGGCGCGCAGTTGCGCTTTCTGTTCGTTATCGAAACCGGTCGTGCCGATCACCACTTTGACGTTGTGGCGCTGCGCGGCTTCCAGATGCATCAGCGTGCCTTCGGGACGCGTGAAGTCGATCAGGTAGTCGGATTCGGCGAACACGCGTTCGAGGTTGTCCGTCAGCAGCACGCCCGTCTGTTTGCCGAGAAACGCACCGGCGTCCTGACCGAGTTGCGGGGAGCCCGCACGGTCGAGCGCACCGGACAGCGTGGCGTCGGAATCGTTGAGGACGGTTTCGATGAGCATCCGGCCCATACGGCCCGATGCGCCAGCAATGGCAATTTTCATGGCTACGAGGATTCGAAAGGGGTAAAACGCGACAAAACCCGGCAAATACGAGCAAACGCGGCGGTGGGCAGCACACCCGCGCGCCGCACATACAGGTACAGCAGAACGGCTGACGGGCGCTGCGCACGGTAGATTCCGACGCAGCGCCCGTCTTAACCGTCCCAAGAGAAGGACAGCGTGCTTAGCCGCCCGTTCCCGAAGATGCGGAAGAAGCGGGAGAAGCTGTAAGCGGCGCGTTCAACGTCGGGCCGCCGTTATTGCTTTGCGGGCCCGTCGGTCCCACCGGATTCTCCTGCGTACCCGGAACCTGCGGCGGCGGTGGACGGTGGAACTGGAACTGCGGCTGCCCGGCGGCCGTTGGGCCTTGCGACGGAATACCGCCACCATTGGCGGTCGGCGCGGTAGAGCGCACCGACGACTGCGTTTTGCCAGACGGCGACTGCACGGCATTGGTCAGGCGATTGGCGGCTTGCGCGGCTTCGGCGTTGGCATCCGTGGACGGCACGACCACTGCGGCGGCGCCATCGACCGACGGCGAACGCGTGGTGTCCACGGCAGCCGGCGCCGCAGCCACCGGCGCGCTGGCGCCAGTGGCTGCGCTTGCCACGTTCGGCACAGCTGCCTTCTTCTTGCCGAGCTTGTCGCCGTCGATTTCCGCCAGCAACTCGAGGTTCGACGGCAGATCTTCACCGCCCGTCCAGCTGGCGACGCGGTCGCCCGCGAACAAGATCACGAAGTCGCGCTGCTGCACGACGTTAGTCGAGCCGCGCTTGAAATAGAACACGTAGTCCCAGCGGTCCGCGTGGAACATGTCGGTCAACAGCGGTGTGCCGAGCAACTGCTTCACCTGCGCGCGCGACATGCCAACCTGCATCTGAGCAGCCGCTTCTTTCGAGACGAAATTGCCTTGCACCACCGTAATACGGTACGGGGTAATGCTTTGGGCAACGCGCTGCGTCAGGCTGTCGTAGGTGGAACATCCGGCAAGAACCGCGACAGTCGCAACAGCGATCAAGGTACCCCGCATGCGGCTCCCCCGGTAGATCAATTGAGATTTTGAAATCATTTCACTCACCGTGCGGGCCCGCTGACGAGCCGCGCGAGTTTCATTCCATCGAAGATGACCAGAACGGCAAAAACACATTACTATGAGAGCCCAGCATTGTACTCTAGGGATCCCTTGTCATGACCAATCCAACCGATCTCAAGAATATCGGGCTCAAGGCGACCCTTCCGCGCCTCAAAATCCTTGAGATTTTCCAGCATAGCCCAGTGCGCCACCTGACTGCAGAAGACGTCTACCGCAACCTGCTGCACGAAGAGCTCGATATCGGTCTCGCGACCGTGTATCGGGTGCTGACGCAGTTCGAGCAGGCCGGCCTGCTGTCGCGCAGCAATTTCGAATCGGGCAAAGCGGTGTTCGAATTGAACGAAGGGTCGCATCACGACCACCTCGTTTGTCTCGATTGCGGGCTCGTCGAAGAGTTTTTCGACTCCGAGATCGAAAGTCGCCAGCAATCCATCGCGAAGGAACGCGGCTTCAAGCTGCAGGAACATGCGCTGGCGCTGTACGGCGCGTGTACCAAGGAGAATTGCCCGCATCGCAAGCACCGAACCTGAGTGAGTGCGCTGCCGGCCGCGTCGGGGTGCGTGGTTCAGCTGGCAAAGAAAAAACCCGGTCGATGACAATCGGCCGGGTTTTTCTATGCGCGTGGCTCTGTGGCCGCGCGGGGACGCTAGCGCCGCGTTGCATGTTCGGCATTGCCGCCGCGTTGCGATTCCGGTCTATGCTAGCAACTTGGCGCCCCCCGACTCGAGCCTATTCGGCCAGCTCGACGCTCGCTTCGAACAACAGCCGCCACGGCTCGGCCAACGACAATTCATCGCAGTTGGGCTGCTCGCCGCCACGATCCACTACCACGAAATCGCTCACCTGATCGAGCGCCAGCAGCGGATGGTGCCAAACACCTTTCGCATAGTTCACGCCCTGCCAGCCATCGCTCCAGAACGCCCGCATCCGCGCCGGATCGAACTCACCCGCCGGTGCGACGACCACCAGATAGCGGCGCGCCGTTAAGGGAATGAAAGCCTGGCTGCCGAGCGGATGCCGCTCCATCATCGCGATCTCGATCGGCAGCGCGCGCGGTTGCGCCCGAAACAGGTTGATCAGCGGCCGGCCGCCGTGCTCCGTCACGTCGACGTTCGCGAGGTCGTGATAGCGCTCAGTCGTGCCGCCGTTGATCGGAAAATGGCGCGCGCCATCCAGTTCGATCACGTCGCCGAACGGCGCGAAGGCCGCGCGCGTCAGCCGTTCCACATGCAAGGTTTTCATCGACGCGACTCCGTTATGCGATCTCGCCCCACAAGCGCAGACGCGATACGCCGCCGTCCGGAAAGATATTGAAACGCACATGCGTCACCGGGCCGAGCGCGGCGATGTCGTCTGCGAACGTATGCACGTGGTCCATCTGCAGCTTCTGTTCGCCGAGCAGCACCGGCCAGAACATCGCCTGCGTGACGAGTGATTCATCCGTGCCGCCCATGACCGAGGCCGCCTGCAGCGAACAGCGATCGGGGTAATTGCCCTTGAAGTGCGCCGTATCGACTTCGATCTTACGAATCACGCCCGGGCGCGCGAGCGCGACGATCGCCCAGTCGTTGCCCGGCTCGCGACGGCGTCGCGTCTCCCAACCGTCGCCCATGTTGACGCCGCGGCCCGGCATCAGCATCTGCGAGGCCGGCCCGAAATGCTGGTTGTTCGCAGCGACAAGGTACGCGCCGTTTTCGATCGCGGCCAGATCCAGCAGCGTGCCGCGCTCGACGCGCTCCCAGTCGCGCTTCGGCTGGCCATACACGCGCAGACGCGCAAGACCACCGTCCGGATACAGATTCACGCGCAGATGGGTGAAGGCGCGCGCGTCGTTCACTTCGACGTAGTGGTGATGGTTGCCCTGCAGCGTGGTGGCCGGCACGAGCGTTTGCCAATCGGCGTTGTCGGGCGGAACGTCGTCGTCCACGTAGCACGCGTCGATCGACGCGGCCGGCGGGAAGTTGCCGGTGAAGTGACTCGTGTCCAGATCGACCCCGTACACGACGCCCGGCCGCGCGAGCCGGATCACGCAATAGTCATGACCGGTGGTGCGCTTGCGGCGGGTTTCCCAGCCGTCCATCCATTTGCCGTGGTCGTCGTACTTGCCGGGGATGAACACTGCCGGTTGCGGCTCGAGCATGCGTTCTTTCGGGGCGAAGAATTCGTCGCTCGCGTGAAGTGCCTGCGCGCCCAGACGCGGGTCGGCGAGGTTCATGTAGCGACGGGTGAAAGCGGGGGCGTTGGGGTCGAGGATCGGATTAGCCATAGTCTCAGTCAGGCAACGAAAAGTAAGGAAGAGGCGGCGGAGTCAGCGTATCCGCCGGGGCAGAACGCGCGCTGCGTTGGCGCGCTGATGAATAGCGATAGATCAGGCCAAAGGGCGGCGCAATCCCGCTCGGTCAGACGGCCGGCACATGTTCGCCAGCGGTCGGCTCGACGGCTGAGTCTTCGCCTGCGGGCACGTAGCGCAGCGCTGCGTCACGGTTCAGCACGCGATGGGCGCGCGCACGGTCGATGTCGTTTTCCCACACGGCGACCACCACCGTCGCCACGCAATTGCCGATCAGATTGGTCAACGCACGGGCAATGCCGACGAACCAGTCGACCGGCAAAATCAGCACGAGGCCGAGCACGGGGATCGCCGGAATCGCGGACAGCGTCGCAGCCAGGATCACGATTGCCGAGCCGGGAATGCCGTGCGCACCCTTCGACGTCACCAGCGACACCAGCACCACCACGATCAGGTCATGGATCGACAGCGGCGTGTTGGTGGCCTGCGCGATGAAAATCACCGCAAGCGTCAGATAGATGGAGAAGCCGTCCAGATTGAAGGAGTAGCCGGTCGGAATGACCAGCCCGACGGTCGAATCCTTGACGCCCATCCATTCGAGCTTGCGCATGATCTGCGGCAGCACGGCATCTGAGGAGGCTGTACCCAGCACGATCGAAAGCTCCTCGCGCAGATAGCGGATCAGCTTGAAGATGCTGAAGCCGGCCAGACGCATCACCACGCCCAGCACGACCGCCACGAACACGAAGCAGCTCGCGTAGAACACCAGCACTAGCATGCCGAGTTGCTTGAGCGACTCGACGCCATAGGTGCCCGTCGTGAACGCAATCGCGCCGAGCACGCCGAGCGGCGCGAGCTTGATGATGAAACCCATCACGCGGAAGAACACCTGCGAAAGCTCGTCGATCAGGCTGCTGACGCGCTGCGCCTTATTGCCCAGCAGCGACAGCGCCGAGCCGAACAGCACCGAAAACACGAGGATTTGCAGGATATCGCCGGTGGCGAATGCGTTGATCGCCGTGTCGGGGATGATCTTCAGCAGAAAGCCAGCCGTGTCCTTGAGGCTCTTCGCGTGCTCGGTGTAGGTCGACAGCGAAGCGGGGTCGAGCGAATGCAGGTTGATATTCATGCCGACGCCAGGCCGTGTTGCATAGGCCAGCACCGCGCCGATCACGAGCGCAATCGTCGTCATGATCTCGAAGTAGATCACCGCCTTTAACCCGACGCGACCGACTTTGCGCAGATCGCCGGCATGCGCCATACCGCTCACCACCACACAGAAGACGATCGGGCCGATCACCATCTTGATCAGCTTGAGAAAGCCGTCGCCAAGCGGGCGCAGCGTTTGGGCGAAATGCGGGAACACGGCACCGATCACAATGCCCGCCACCAGCGCTATGACGACCCGGCCAAACAGTGAATTGAAGAACTTCAACACGGCTTCCTCCAGATTAGCATTCACATCTGTTCAGACTGGTCCGACCAGTGCTGTTATGGCGAATAGTAGGAAGCCGATATACTGGCGTCAAGGATTCATTAAATAGCGTTTACCCGCTGTCTGCCGCGCATTTTCTGGCCTGATTGCACGTCCTGGACTGCTACCCGTACGAGCGTTCAGAACGCGTATTACAATGCCGGTCAGACCGCGCACCCAAGTGAGCCACGATGAAAAACGTTCCGCACACCGTCACCGATGCCGCCATCGCGACCATCCGCGAACGGATCGAAGCGGGCGTCTATCCGGTGGGCAGTTTGTTGCCGGCGCAACGTCAGCTCTCGGAGGAACTGGCGATCAGCCGCGCCTCGCTGCGCGAGGCGCTCTCGACGCTTGAGGCGCTCGGTCTGCTGATGATCCGCCCCGGTAAGGGTGTGTATGTGAAAAGTGCGCAGGCCGCGGCCGCGCAACCGTGGCGCTTCGCGGAGCAGTCGTCGCTGCCGGATACCTACCAGATGCGCTTCGCGCTGGAAGGCTTTATCGCGCGCATGGCGGCGCTGGCCGTCAGCGATTCCGACCTCGCCTGGTTCGAAGACAACATCGCGGCCATGCAGACGGCGCTCGCCTGCGACGAGCTCGACGAAGCCGCCCGCCTCGACTACGACTTCCACATGCGCATTGTGAGCATTGCCGGCAACGCGGCGATCGAATCGATCCTGAGCAGTGCCGCGGAGATCATGAAGGAAAGTCAGCGGATGCCGTTTTATCGGCGTGAACTGGTGCTGTCCACGTACACCGAGCATCGGGCAATTCTCGATGCGCTCAAGGCGCGCGATTCAGCGGCGGCCGGCAAAGCCATCGAAACGCACATCTCGAACGCAGCGCAACGCGCCGGCGTTTATTTCCCGACTCCACAGGCGTAAAAAAGCCGCTCCGAAGAGCGGCCTTTTTTCCGTTACCCCGCCACCGACCCAAGGCCGGCAGCAGAGGCACACGAAGCTAGAACAAGCTTACTTCGCGTTGGCCAGCGCCACAGCCGTGTCCAGCATGCGGTTCGAGAAGCCCCACTCGTTGTCGTACCAGCTCGACACCTTCACCAGACGGCCCGACACCTTGGTCAGCGTTGCGTCGAACGTCGACGAAGCCGGATTGTGGTTGAAGTCGATCGAGACCAGCGGCGCCTCGTTGTAACCGAGAATGCCCTTCAGCGAGCCTTCCGACGCCTCCTTCATGATCGCGTTGACTTCTTCGACCGTCGTGTCGCGCGCGGCGATGAACGACAGGTCGACGACCGACACGTTGATGGTCGGGACGCGAATCGCGTAACCGTCCAGCTTGCCGTTCAGTTCCGGCAGCACGAGGCCCACAGCCGATGCAGCACCGGTCTTGGTCGGGATCTGGCTGTGCGTGGCCGAGCGCGCGCGGCGCAGGTCTTCGTGGTACACGTCCGTCAGAACCTGGTCGTTCGTGTACGCGTGGATCGTGGTCATCAGACCGTTCACCAGGCCGATCTTGTCGTTCAGCGGCTTGACGAGCGGTGCCAGGCAGTTGGTCGTGCACGATGCGTTCGAGATCACCGTGTCCGATGCCTTCAGCACGTTGTGATTCACGCCGTAGACGATCGTTGCGTCGACGTCTTTACCGCCCGGCGCCGAGATGATGACCTTCTTTGCGCCGCCCTTGATGTGCGCGCTGGCCTTTTCCTTGGTCGTGAAAAAGCCCGTGCATTCCATCACGACGTCGACGTTCAGCTCGCCCCACGGCAGTTCTGCCGGGTTGCGGTTAGCCAGCACGCGGATCTTGTCGCCGTTGACGACCAGGTAGTCGCCGTCCACCGACACTTCGCCCGGGAACTTGCCGTGAGCAGTGTCGTATTGCGTCAGGTGAGCGTTGGTCTTGGCATCGCCAAGATCGTTGATGGCGACGATTTCGATATCGTGCTTCTTGCCGTTTTCATAGAAGGCGCGCAGCGTGTTGCGGCCGATCCGGCCGTAGCCGTTGATTGCGACGCGAATCGTCATGATCTATCTCCTGATGGCTGAAAAAAAATCTTCCATGTTCGTCTGCCCTTGCGGCGCAACCACGCGTGGGGTACGCGCGGCCGCGCTTACCGAAGGTCAGCCGAGTGCGGCTTTGGCCGTCTCTACCACGTTCTCGACGGTGAAGCCGAAATGCTTGAACAGCACGCCAGCCGGGGCCGATTCGCCGAACGTGTCAATGCCGACCACGCCGCCTTCCAGACCCACGTACTTGCGCCAGAAATCCGTAACGCCCGCTTCGATCGCGACGCGGCGCACGCCCTTCGGCAGCACGCGTTCACGGTACTCGGCGTCCTGCCTGTCGAACACGGTGGTCGACGGCATGGACACGACGCGTGCCGCGATGCCTTCGCGAGCCAGCGGCTCGACTGCGTTCAACGCCAGTTCGATTTCCGAACCGGTGGCGATCAGGATGACCTTGCGCGCGACGATCTCGTCGTTCCAGTCGCGCAGCACGTAACCACCCTTCTCGATATTGGCGATCTGCGCGTCAGTACGCTCCGAGAACGGCAGGTTCTGACGGCTGAAGATCAAGCACGACGGGCCGTGATGCTCGACCGCGTGGGTCCAGGCCACCGCCGTTTCGACCGTATCAGCCGGGCGCCACACTTGCAGATTCGGAATCAGACGCAGGCTCGCGACGTGTTCGACCGACTGGTGGGTCGGGCCGTCTTCGCCCAGACCGATCGAGTCGTGCGTGAACACGAAGATCGACGGCGACTTCATCAACGCGGCGACGCGCAGCGCGTTGCGGCTGTAGTCCGAGAACGTCAGGAACGTGCCGCCGAAGGCCTTGAAGCCACCATGCAGCGCGATGCCGTTGATCGCTGCGCTCATGCCGAATTCGCGCACGCCGTAGTTCACGTAGTTGCCGGCAGCCTTGCCTTCAGCGTTCACACGCACCGGCTTGGCGGCCTTCCAGTTGGTCAGGTTCGAACCGGTCAGGTCGGCGGAACCGCCGAGCAGTTCAGGCAACACGGCCGACAAACCTTCGATAGCCTGCTGCGATGCCTTACGCGTCGCGACCGTTTCCTTGCGTTCGTTCGCGCCGGCGATAATGGCCTTGGCCTTTTCCTTCCAGTCGGCGGGCAATTGCTTCGCGTCGCGGCGCTTGAATTCAGCGGCTTCCTGCGGGTATTTGGCTGCGTACGCGGCAAACACCTTGTCCCAATCGGATTCGTTGCGTGCGCCGGCTTCCGTCGCGTCCCATGCCGCATAGACTTCCTGCGGAATCACGAACGGCTCCCACTTCCAGCCGATCGCTTCGCGCGTTGCTGCGATTTCCTTGTCGCCGAGCGGCGAGCCGTGCGAATCGTGGCTGCCCGACTTGGTCGGCGCGCCTTCGCCGATCACGGTCTTGCAGCAGATCAGCGTCGGCTTGTCCGATTGCTTGGCATGCTTGATTGCCGCGTCCACCGCGTCGACGTCATGGCCGACCACGTTCGGGATCACGTTCCAGCCGTACGCTTCGAAGCGCTTCGGCGTGTCGTCGTGGAACCAGTGAACCACTTCGCCGTCGATCGAGATGCCGTTGTCGTCGTAGAACGCGATCAGCTTGTTCAGCTTCAGCACACCCGCGAGCGAGCAGGCTTCGTGCGAGATGCCTTCCATCAGGCAGCCGTCACCCACGAACACGTACGTGTGGTGGTCGACGATCTTTGCGTCAGACTTGTTGAATTCGGTGGCAAGCAGCGATTCGGCGAGCGCCATGCCGACCGCATTGGCCAGACCCTGGCCGAGCGGGCCGGTGGTGGTCTCGACGCCCTGCGTGATGCCGTATTCCGGGTGACCCGGCGTCTTCGAATGCATTTGACGGAAGTTCTTCAGCTCTTCCATCGGCAGATCGTAGCCGGTCAGATGCAGCAGCGAGTACAGCAGCATCGAGCCGTGGCCGTTCGACAGCACGAAGCGGTCACGATCGGCCCATTGCGGGTTCTTCGGGTTGTGACGCAGATGGCGCGACCACAAAGCCACGCCGATTTCTGCCATGCCCATCGGCATGCCGGGGTGGCCGGAGTTCGCTTTTTGAACGGCGTCCATGGACAACGCGCGGATTGCGTTAGCCATCAGGGAGGTGGGTGCGGGAGACGGGGTCGTCATGTCGAGTCCGGAGACAGAGTCAGAAGGCGGTGCGCGCTTGAGGCCCGGATGCTCGAATGCCAGTCCACTTCGGCGCACGGTGCGGCGCCAGGAGACGCGAAACGGGCAGAGCAAACGGACAAGGCTGAAAGCGTGACATTCTAACAGAACGTTGCCCGGCACCCGCGCGCAAAGCCCGCCTCGCTGCCTGGTTCCTGCCTGGCTCCGCGCTGGTTTTTGGTTCGGTGCGAGCTGATTCCTGGCTGGCCGTGTGCCGGTTTCGAGCCGGCGCTTCATGCAGATGGGGGCCACGCCGCGCTTGCGCCTTTACAATTGAGCGACACCAACCCATCGCTCTCCCGACGGAGCCCGACATCCGTGAGCGCTCCCCTGCTGTTCCACCCCACCGCCGACGCCGTCTACGGATTTCCGAATGCGCGGCGGCTTGCGCGCGTCGATTCACCCTATCAGCGGATCGAGGTATGGGACACGCCGCAGCTCGGCCGGCTGTTTACGCTCGACGGCCGCGCGATGACCTCCACCGGCGACGAATTCATCTATCACGAATGCATGGTGCATCCGGCCGCGCTGGCGCATCTATCGCCGAAAGCCGCGCTGGTGCTGGGCGGCGGCGATGGCGGCGCCGCGCGGCAATTGCTGAAGCACCCGGGCATCGAGCGGATCGTAGTGGCGGAGCTCGATGCCGAGGTCGTGCGCATGACCCGCGAGTATCTGCCCGAGGTGCACGGCGGCGCTTTCGATGATCCGCGGGTCGAGCTGGTGATCGGCGACGCCGCGGATTTCGTCGCGAGGGTCGTCCATACGCAATTTGACCTGGTCGTCTTCGACCTGACGCCGCCCGACTCACCCGCGTCAGGCCTCTACACCCCGGATTTCTACATGCAGCTCAAGCGCGTCATGAGCCCAACCGCCGCGCTCTCGCTGCACCTCGGTTCTCCCTATTTCCACGCGGAACGCGTCGCCAGCCTGCTCAACGATTTACGCGACGCCTTCTCCGTCGTGCGCACAATGAGCACCTTCATCCCGCTCTACGGCTCGCTCTGGATGATGGCGACGGCCAGCGACACACTCGACCCCGCCGCCCTCACCGCCGAAGCCCTCTCCGAGCGCCTTGCCGAACGCCGAATCGACTCTTTGAAACACTACGACCCAGCCCTGCACGCCGGACTACTCTCGGCATCCCGGTCCGTGCGCGATAAACTAAGTCAATTCTTAAAGCCATCAAGCTAACGCGTGGGCAAAATGCACGGTTCGGTCGGCGCGCGCTATCTATGAATCGATACGCAACCGCCCGCCTGGCCTCGCAGCATGCATCCCGCAACCCCAATAGATCCGGAGAACCCCATGACCGCCTCCCGCCCAGCCGGTGTGCCCTGGTTGACCCCCTATCTGACGGTGCGCGACGCACGTGCCGCCACGGCGTTCTTCGAAGCGGCATTCGGCTTCGAGGTACGTGACAGCGTCCAGGACGACGGTGTCGTCATGCATGTCGAGATGACCTATCAAGGCCAGCTGATCGTGATGTTCGCGCCGGAAGGCGCGTTCGGCTCGGCGGCGAAAACACCCAAAAGCGCGGGCGCGATTGCGCCGCAATCGTTCTATGTCTATGTCGACGATGTCGACGCGGTTTACACGCGGGCGCTGGCCGCCGGCGCAAAATCGCTGAGCGAGCCACAGGATCAATTCTGGGGCGACCGGTTTGCCCAGGTCGAAGATCTGGACGGCTACCGTTGGGCGCTCGCTCGCCACCTTTCCTGAACCAATGAGTATTTTTCTGATGCCTCGCTTCTTCGTCGGTACGCCTCTCAAACCCGACGACATCATGCAGTTGCCCGATGACGTCACGCGCCACATCCTCGTGCTGCGTTTGCAGCCCGGTGATTCGATCGTGCTTTTCAACGGCGAAGGCGGCGAATACAGCGCCGAACTCGTCGAGGTCGAACGCCGCTCGGCCAAAGTGAGAATTCACGAGTTCCGCAATATCGAAGTGGAAGCGCCGTATCACCTCACGCTCGCGCAGGGCATCGCCGGTGGCGACAAGATGGACTGGCTCATCGAGAAGGCGGTCGAGCTCGGGTCAGCGTGTTTCGTGCCGCTGACCACCACGCGCAGCGTCGTGCGTCTTTCCGGCGATCGCGCGCAGCGACGGCATGTGCATTGGCAAGGCATCGTACGCGCGTCGTGCGAACAGTGCGGGCGCAATCGACTGCCGGAAGTGATGCCGGTGCGCGAGATCGCCACGTGGCTCGGCGCGCTGCCCCGCACGCCTGAAGAAGGCGAAATGCGCATTCTGCTGTCGCCGCGCGCCAGCATCAGCTTTTCGGCGCTGCCCGTTAATCCGCCGTTCGGGCGCGTGACCGTGCTGGTCGGCCCGGAAGGCGGTTTTTCGGCGGCGGAAGAAGCCGCTGCGACTGATCACGGATTTACCGCCGTCGGCCTCGGTCCGCGTGTGTTGCGCACGGAAACCGCGGGTATTGCCGTGCTCTCGGCGTTGGCAGCTCGCTGGGGCGCCTGGTAAGTCAAAAACAAAAGCAAAGGCCCGCCAATTGGCGGGCCTTTCTCTTTCTTTACAGCGGTAAGCGGTACTCAGGCACCCCATTCAAGCAAAGTGCTCGGGCCCACCTTACGCAAACGAATAAAACACGCGGAACGCAACCTTGCGCTCGGCCCAGAATTCGGATGCTTCGCGGAACACGTCCAGTAGCGTCTCGCGCCCTTCCTTGTCGAACTTTTGCGCGACCGGAAGTTGCTCAAGCACGATCACGAACCCAGGCTGCGCGCCTGCCTTATGGACCAGATCGGTCAGGCAATCGTAGAGCGCATCGTAATTCTTGCCGAAATGCTTCGGAAACAGGAACGACGTAGCAATGGTCTCCAGCACTTCCTGTTTGGACTGTGCGTTCGCGCAGTACGCGTACAGAAAGTGCTGGCCGAGCTGGTTGGCCTCGTCAGCGAGATCCTGCACGCGAAAGGCGCGGATCGACTGTACGATGTTCGGTCGTACGGTCTTGAAAAGACTCATGGGCTCCTCGTTCGATGAAAGCACAGTGCTGGCTTCGCTCTGGTTATCCCGGCCCTGGTCGCCGGCGCGCATTCGCATGACGCGCTGGAACAAATTGCCGTCGCCGGCCGCGAAAAGATCCGTCGCGACTCCGGAGTCGTGCGCGTAGACGTTGTCGCTCATGCCGTTCATCCCGATGTCATTCAACAATACGATTAAAACTGGTGTAGTGGTCGTCCGAGTAGTAGCAGTTGTCGATCCGCTGTACCGGACCTCCGCAGACGATGCGACGCGCCCCGCGGTTTCGTGAACGAGGCGTGGGAACGGTGTATTCGTGGTAAAAACCGCGCCGATGCGGCGGTAGCAACCGTTCGCGATTGCCGAATACGATGCCGTCCTTCTCATACGGGTAAGGCCCGCCCGCGGCAATCAAGTTCAATGTATTGACCGCTTCGCGCGGCAACTGTGCCGCCGCGATAGTGCCCTGCACCTGAGCTTGTGTATCGGCAGATGCCGTGTAGTCGCGCGCAAACGCGCCAGACACGGAGCCTGATAAAGCGCAGAGCGTCAAAGCACCGATCAGCACGCCTTTAATGCGCCGCCACTTGCGTGCCATGAATCAAGGTTCCCCGCTGTTAGATCACGAGTTTGACGACCATGAAAGTCGTAAGGGTATCGCTAAAACCCCACAGAATCAACGTTCGCCGGACAGGCAAAAGCTTCCAATCGCGTGGGAAAGAGCCACGGAACGGGCTTTGACGACTTTTGACAGAATATTTAGCTTGTGCAGGCTAAAATTAACCCAACGAAGCAAAATGAGGCGGGCCCAAGCCCACGGGGCGCCCATTGCGCAGCCCATTCCCCTCTAACGAAAGCCTTGCGGTTTCCGCAGTCTCTCGAAGGCGGAATGGTCTCATTCGGCCTTTTTAGGGTGGCAATCCCCTGTTCACCCGCAGGCGTGCCCATTGCAGGCACGCCTTTTTTTTGCATGGCGCCCGATCCAGCGGCGCCACGCGTCAGCCCAGATCAAGGATCAGCGGGCCGCGATCACGTCGGCCACCAGCAGCGCCGTCATGTTGACGATGCGGCGAACCGTGGCCGAAGCCGTCAGCACGTGCACCGGCTTGGCCGCGCCGAGCAGCATCGGGCCAATCGCGATGTTGTTGCCCGCGGCGGTCTTCAACAGGTTGTACGAGATGTTGGCCGCGTCGATGTTCGGCAGCACCAGCAGGTTCGCGTCGCCTTCGAGTGTCGAGTCCGGCAGCACTTCGCGGCGCAGATTCGCGTCGAGCGCGAGGTCGCCGTGCATTTCACCATCCACTTGCAATTCCGGCGCACGCTCGCGCAGGATCGCCAGCGTGTCGCGCATTTTCTGCGCGGTCGGCGCATTGCTCGAACCGAAGTTCGAATGCGACACCAGGGCGACCTTCGGTTCGATACCAAAGCGGCGCACTTCCTCGGCTGCCATGATCGTGATCTCAGCCAGTTGCTCAGGCGTCGGATCGACATTCACGTGCGTGTCGACCAGGAAAATCTGACGGTTCGGCAACACCAGCGCATTCATCGCCGCATAGACCTTCGCGCCTTGCTTCTTGCCGATCACCTGATCGATGAAGTGCAGGTGGCGATGCGTGGTGGACACCGTGCCGCAGATCATGCCGTCCGCCTCACCCTTCTCCACCATCATCGCGCCGATCAGCGTGGTGCGGCGGCGCATTTCGAGCTTCGCCATCTGCTCGGTGATGCCCTTGCGGGACATCATCTTGTGATATTCCTGCCAGAAATCGCGGTAACGCTCGTCGTGGTCGGTGTTCACGACCGAGTAGTCCTGACCTGCGATCAGACGCAGGCCGTAACGCGCGATGCGTTGTTCAATCACCGCCGGACGGCCGATCAGGATCGGCTTTGCGAGCTTTTCGTCGACGATGATCTGCATGGCGCGCAGCACGCGCTCTTCTTCGCCTTCCGCGAACACGATGCGCTTCTTCTCCGGCTCGACGCCACGCGCCAGCTGGAAAATCGGCTTCATGGTCGTGCCGCTGTGATACACGAACTGCTGCAGATGCTGTTCGTACGCTTCCATGTCTTCGATCGGACGCTCGGCGACGCCCGAATCCATCGCGGCCTTCGCCACCGCCGGCGCGACCTTGACGATCAGGCGCGGGTCGAACGGCTTCGGAATCAGGTATTCCGGACCAAACGAAAGATCCTGGATGCCGTACGCAGTCGCGACGATATCGCTCTGCTCCTGGCGGGCCAGTTCGGCGATCGCGTTGACCGCGGCGATTTCCATTTCACGCGTCACCGTCGTCGCGCCCGCATCCAGCGCGCCACGGAACAGGAACGGGAACACCAGCACGTTGTTCACCTGGTTCGGATAGTCCGTGCGGCCCGTGCAGAGCACGGCGTCCGGACGCACTTCGAGCGCCAGTTCCGGCAGGATTTCCGGTGTCGGATTGGCCAGCGCCAGAATCAGCGGCTTGTCAGCCATCTGCTTGACCATGTCCTGCTTCAGCACGCCGCCGGCCGACAGACCGAGGAAGATATCCGCGCCGCCGATCGCCTCGGCGAGCGTGCGAGCGTCGGTTTCGCGTGCGAAGCGTTCCTTGTCCGGGTCCATCAGTTCGACGCGGCCCTTGTAGACCACGCCGGCCAGATCGGTGACGGTAATGTTTTCGAGCGGCAGGCCGATGTCGACCAGCAGATCCAGACAGGCCAGCGCCGCAGCGCCCGCGCCGGACGACACCAGCTTGACCTTCTTGATGTCCTTGCCGACCACCTTCAAGCCGTTGGTGATGGCTGCCGCGACGACGATCGCCGTACCGTGCTGGTCATCGTGGAAGACCGGAATCTTCATGCGCTTGCGGCATTCGCGCTCGACGATGAAACAGTCCGGCGCCTTGATGTCTTCAAGGTTGATGCCGCCGAAGGTCGGCTCAAGTGCACAGATGACGTCGACCAGCTTGTGCGGATCGGACTCGTTCAGCTCGATATCGAACACGTCGATGCCAGCGAACTTCTTGAACAGGACGGCCTTGCCTTCCATGACCGGCTTCGAGGCGAGCGGCCCGATGTTGCCGAGACCCAGCACCGCGGTGCCGTTCGTGACGACGCCGACCAGGTTGCTGCGCGCGGTGAAACGGGCGGCGTTCAGCGGGTTTTCGACGATTTCCTCACACGCGAACGCGACGCCCGGCGAGTACGCCAGCGCGAGGTCGCGCTGGTTGATCATCTGCTTGGTCGGGGCGATCGCGATCTTCCCGGGGGTCGGGAACTCGTGATAATCGAGGGCGGCTTCGCGGAGTTTGCTATTGACGGGAGTCGACATAAGGCGGGCTTCGAAGGGCGGATTAGAATAGATGTTCGACGGCATTGTAGCCCCAATTGCCGGCTCAATTCCTTCAATACGGGTACAACTGCCGCGACTGAAATATAGCGAAAGGCAGACATGGCGCACTTTGGGCCAACCACTCGTCGGATCGGAGTTGAGTGCGAATAGAGTGTTTACCCGCGAGCATCTCCGTACAATGCGCGCCGTTAGCGGCTTTTCGTTGCACTTATCCGTTCACCCACTGCCACCATGCTCTCCGAGTTTTCGCTGATCGATCGCTTCTTCGCCCGCCGCGCAGCCGCTGCGTCATCCCGTGCTGCCGAAGGCGAGCTCGGCATCGGCGACGACTGCGCTCTGCTCGCGCCGCGACCCGGAGAAATGCTGGCGATATCGACGGACATGCTGGTTGAAGGCCGCCATTTCTTTCCTGACGTCGATCCCGAGGCGCTCGGTCACAAGGCGCTCGCGGTGAACCTGTCGGATCTCGCCGCGATGGGCGCGC
This sequence comes from Paraburkholderia sediminicola, assembly GCF_046026675.1. GTDB lineage: Bacteria > Pseudomonadota > Gammaproteobacteria > Burkholderiales > Burkholderiaceae > Paraburkholderia > Paraburkholderia sediminicola_F. The sequence goes on from NZ_JAQQEY010000001.1 coordinate 3,892,623, forward strand.
GGCCGCAGGCGTTCACGCTAGCGTTCTCCTTGCCCAAAACCGACGAGGCATGGCTTGCCGCCTTCAGCAACGGCCTCTTCGCGTTGGCCGAGCGCTACGGCTGCGATCTGATTGGCGGTGACACGACCGGTGGGCCATTGAACCTATGCATCACCGTGTTCGGCAACGTGCCGCCGCAAGTTGCGCTGCGCCGCGACGCCGCGCAGCCGGGCGACGATGTCTGGATCTCCGGCACGCTCGGCGACGCACGTGCCGGCCTCGGCGTACAGCGTGGCGAGTGGTCCGCCGATGCCAGCGACGCTGCGACGTTTCGTCGCGCCCTCGAACGCCCAGAGCCGCGCATCTTCCTCGGTCTCGCGTTGCGAGGCATCGCGCATGCAGCGCTCGATCTATCGGACGGACTCGCGGGCGACCTGCGGCACATTCTTGAACGCTCGAACGTGCAGGCCACGGTCAACGTCGACGCCGTGCCGCGTTCGGCCGCGCTACGCCGGCTTTCGCCCGAGATCCAGCAACGTTGCACACTAGCTGGCGGCGACGATTACGAACTGTGCTTCACCGCGCCGGCCGTAGCGCGCGCCAAGGTCGAAGCAGCCGGCCGCGAGGTAGCCGTACCGGTCACCCGCATCGGTACAATAAGCGCTCTTCAAACGGCGGCCGACCGCCCGGCGATCGGCTGGCGCAATGCCGCCGGCGCGCCGCTCACTCTGACGTTGCAAGGCTTCGATCATTTCCATGCAGACTGATCCCCCTCTGGTCCCCGCCGATGATCTGATCGGCCATCCGCAGCCCAACGCGTCCGGCCCGCGCGCGCCCCGTCCTCAGCCGCGCCGCGCCACCGCGCGTTTCATGCTGTCGCATCCGCTGCACATTCTGTCGCTGGGTTTTGGCAGCGGCTTGTCGCCGGTTGCACCGGGCACCATCGGCACCCTGTTCGCATGGGCCTCGTTCGCTGTCCTGAGCCGGTATCTGACCGTGGTCGAATGGGGCGTGCTGATCGTCGCCGGCTTTCTCGGCGGCATTGCGATTTGCGGCTTCACCGCGAAGAAGCTGGGTACCGACGATCCGTCTCCAGTCGTCTGGGACGAAATCATCGCGTTCTGGCTGGTGCTGCTGATGGTCACGCCGGTCACGCTAACCGGGCAACTCTGGGCGTTCATCGTGTTCCGCTTCTTCGACATGGTGAAACCGCCGCCAATCGGTTATTTCGATCGCCGACTGAAAGGTGGTTTTGGCATCATGTTCGATGACCTGGTCGCCGCGTTCTTCACGTTGCTCGTAATTGCGCTCTGGCGCATGTCGGTTTAACCGTTGCCCGTCGGCCACCGGCTGCCGACTGCCTCCCGCAGCAGTTCCCCGTTTTCCGGATTGACGCCATGCCTACCGATTCCGTGGTTCACCAGCTCGCGATCCGCGTGAGCAACCGCCTGCGCGACGAGCGCCTGATGCTCGTCACCGCCGAATCCTGCACAGGCGGCATGGTAGCGACCGCGATCACCGATATTTCCGGCAGCAGCGGCTGGTTCGAGCGCGGCTTCGTCACGTATTCGAATCAGGCGAAGTCCGAGATGATCGGCGTGCCGGCCGACCTGATCGAAAAACATGGCGCGGTCAGCGAACAGGTGGCGCGTGCGATGGCCGAGGGCGCACTGCGCAACAGTCGCGCGCAGGTGTCGGTGTCGATTACCGGCGTCGCCGGCCCGGGCGGTGGTACGGAAACCAAGCCCGTCGGCATGGTGTCGTTCGGCTGGAGCAATCGGCTGCATACGTCCGTGGAAACCAAAGTCTTCAAGGGCGATCGCGAGAAGATCCGCGTGCAGGCCGCCGCGCACGCATTGCGCGGTGTGCTGGCCCTGCTCGACGAGCGCGAACATTAACGTCCGGTTCAAAATCTGAGGCGCCGCCACGATGCCCAACATGTCGACTTCGCACGCAGCCAAAGACGAGTTGATCCGCCGCTTCGATCTGAAGCTACATCCGGAAGGCGGATTTTTCAGCGAGACATATCGGTCCGCGGAGTCCGTGCGCCGCGATGACGGTTCAACGCAGACGCGCTCGGCGTCCACCGCGATTTACTACCTGCTCTGCGACGGCGCGCATTCGGCGTGGCATCGGATCAAGTCCGATGAGATCTGGCATTTTTATGCCGGCGAGCCTTTGAAGGTCCACGCGCTCGACGAAGCGGGCACGTTGATTACGCACAAGTTAGGCAATGCGCTGACGCATTCGGATGCCGTGTTTCAGGCAGTGGTGCCCGCGGGTCTGTGGTTTGCCGCGGAATGCGCGGACCCGGCGACGTTCGCGCTGGTGGGCTGCACGGTCGCGCCGGGGTTCGAATTCAGCGAGTTTGAGCTGGCGGACGTCGAGGCGCTGAAAGCTCAGCATCCGCAGCATGCGGCGTTTATTGAGCGGCTGGGGCCAGTTACCTGACTGGCCCCACTCTCAATTACCGAAACGCATTGATCCGGTCGCGCGTTTCCATCGCGGCCTTAGCTGCGGTTTCGGCGAAATCGTCATCCTTACCGGCGTAGATAATCGCCCGCGATGAGTTGATCAGCATGCCCGTGCCGTTCGCCGTCCGGCCGGCATTGACCGTCGCCTGAACATCGCCGCCTTGCGCGCCGATGCCCGGAATCAGCAGCGGCATATCGCCGACGATCCCACGCACCACTTCGATTTCTTTCGGGAAAGTCGCGCCGACCACGAGCGCCAACTGGCCGCTCGCATTCCACTTGTCCGCCGCCAGTTGCGCGACGACCTGATACAGCGGACGTCCGCCCGTCTCCAGAAACTGCAGGTCCGAGCCGCCCGCGTTCGAGGTCCGGCACAATACGATCACGCCCTTGCCCTCGTGCTCCAGATACGGCTCGATCGAATCGAAACCCATATACGGATTCACCGTCACCGCATCCGCCTGATAGCGCTCGAAGGCCTCGCGCGCGTACTGCTCGGCGGTGCTGCCGATATCGCCGCGCTTCGCGTCCAGAATCACCGGCAGACCCGGGTGGTTCGCATGAATATGCGCGATCAGCTGCTCGAGTTGGTCTTCCGCGCGATGAGCGGCGAAGTAGGCGATCTGCGGTTTGAACGACGACGCGTAGGGCGCGGTCGCATCGACAATGGTGCGGCAGAAGTCGAAAATCGCTTCGGGACGGCCCGCGAGCGCGCCCGGGAATTTGCTGGGCTCCGGATCGAGGCCGACGCACAGCAGCGAGTTCGTGCGCTGCCAGGCGTCGTTGAGTGTCTGGATGAAATTGGACATGGTGAGTCTCGCGGCGAGCCGATAACGGAAGAGGCGCGTATTTTACCTGTCCTGCGCGGCAAGCCGCGGCCACGCGTCACACCGGCTCAGGCTGGGACGTGACAGGTACGCCGTACCGCTGCCTTGCTCGCCCCTACTGCCGCCGGCGCGAACCACGTGCGCCCGGCATCGAGCGCAAACCCGTGCGTTCGACGGTAAAGCGGAACGTGCGCGTGAGCTGTTCGCCGCGGGCGAGCATCGTCATCCCGTTTTCGCACGCGCCGCCCGCCAGATTCATCGCGTTGATCGGATGGTCGACCGGTTCGAAGCAGAAGAAGTCTTCGCGCGGCGGCGTGTACAGCACGTAGTAGTCGGTGTCGGCGGCGATATTCAGCGACAGCCGCCGCTTTGGCCACACCACCGCCGCCTGCCCGCTCCAGCCCGTGAACGCGTGATTGACGATGGTTTCCGGCAGCGGATACGCCACGCCGAATTGCCACGCAGGCGGCGCCGGCACGTGGCGCACCGGCAGCCAGTCGTCGCCGGAAAGCCACAGGCCGCCGGCCGCCGCCGACAGTTCGGTATCCGCGTCACGTACAAAAAATGGATGCACGCCCAGCCCGAAAGGCAGCGCCTCGCGGCCGGCGTTCTCGATGTCCAGCGTGATGACGAGCGTGGGACCGTCCAGCGTATAGGTTTGCGTTGCGCGGAATGCGTACGGTTTGCCGTCGTGGCGATCGAGCGTCAGACGGACGTTTTCGCGATCCGACTCGGCGACCTGCCAGACGGAGAGCCAACCGTCGCCATGAATCGGCAAGGCTTCGTCGGCGCGATTTTGCGGCACCTCGACACGCCGCCCCGCCACATTGAAATGACCGCCGCCTATGCGATTTGAATACGGCAGCAACGGATAGCAGGCCAGCTGATTCGGCTGGGTATCCGAAGCGACGTGACGGCAGCGCCGGAAAATCGGCGTGAGCGCGCCGTCGTTGCGCCAGTCGAAACGGGTGATGCCGCCGCCAAGCGTCGGCGCGACGTCGAGGCGCAAATGCGCATTCGCGAGCGTGATGCACGCGAGTTCGCCGCCGCTCGTCTCACCGACCGCAACCGCAGAAGTACTGGGACCCGGAAGCACCGGATTGGCCGCCGCGTTGAGTCGCGCGCGCCGGCTCTGAGAAGAGGCGGAAACAGGATTCGCAACAGTCATATCTGGCTCCATCGAGAGGCGTGGGACATTGCCGTCATTGCTGACGGATGCTGTTGGGCGATTTTTTTTGCACAAGTCGCCTCTGGGTCCGAACTGCATGCTGCCGATCTACTGCCGATTTGCTGGCACTTGGTTTGCGACATCAACGACTGATTCAGTTTCAAAATCACTGCTCGACTGCACTCTGCCTTGCGACTGAGGCTGCGTCATTCTGCGCTATGTAGGCGCGCCCTGGAACACCGGCTCGGGCAAACCTTGTCGTCCGGGTGTTGCGATGAACACGCCGCCCGCATGAGAATCGCCCGCAAGCGCGGCGGCATCGAGATCGATACGCGCGCTCGTGATGTACAGCGTGTCCAGTTGCGCAGGCCCTGAAGGAAGTCCTCTTGCCGTGCCGCCAAACGCGACGCAACTCGGCTGCGCGGTCGGCACGTCGACACGCTCGGTTTCCACGCCATCGGGGCCATACCGCACTACTCGCCAGCCGCCCCATTGCGCATTCCACACACCACCGTCGCGGTCGACAGTCGAGCCGTCGGGCTCGCCGGTTGCGTCCGTTAATGTCGTAAAGACGCGGTCGTTGGCGATGCTACCGTCCGCGCGATAGTCGCAGACGCGAATTTCGCGCGTCGGCGAATCGCCGTAGTACATCGTCGCGCCATCGGGACTGAACGCGATGCTGTTCGAGATCGCCGGTGCGGGCAACGGCAAACGCTCCAGCGACAAATCGTGATTCAGACGATAAAACCCGCCGATCGCCTGCAGCGGCGAGCCTTCGTCTTTCGTACCGAATACGAAACGACCCTGACGATCGCAGCGACCGTCGTTCACGCGCGTGTTCAAGCCAGGTTCGATGTCGACGATACGCTGCGTCTCGCCCGTTGTCAGTTCGAAGAACGCGAGATGCGTCGCCAATCCGAGCAGCAGGTAGCGCGAATCGGCGCACAACGCAAAACTCCCGAGACGCTCGGGCATGCGCCAGAACGTGCTGCCGCCGTCGCGCGGGTCATAGCGCCACAGCCTCGCGCCTTCGATGTCGTTCCAGTAGAAGCGGCCGGTCCTCGCGCACCACGTCGCGCCTTCGCCGAGCGTGCATTTCGTGTCGAGCAGCAGCGCCGCGCTATGTGCAGGCAAACCCGCACCCGAACTCGCGGGCACGCCCGCACTCACGCCCAGCCTCCGTCAACGACAATGTCCTGCGCGGTGATCATCCTGCTGTCATCGGCGGCGAGGAACAAGGCCATGCGGGCGAGATCGGCCGGTTGCAGTTCAGCATCGATGCACTGGCCTTCCTTGATCGAGCGACGGCCCGCATCGTCGAGCCACAAGCGTTTCTGCTTGTCCGTCATCACCCAGCCCGGCACCAGCGTATTGACGCGGATATTGAAGTGACCGAGGTCGCGCGCGAGACCGCGCGTCAAACCCTGCACCGCCGACTTCGACATCACGTACACCGGATAGCCACCGTTCTTCAGCATCCAGCTGATCGAGCCCAGGTTGATGATCGAACCCGCGTTGGCGGCTTTCATGTCCTCCATCACCGCTTGCGCTGCGAAGAACTGGTGACGGATGTTCACCGCGATACCCGCGTCGAAAAACTCGCGCGTCACGTCACCAATCGCGTGGCGTTTGTCGTTCGCGGCGTTGTTCACCAGCACTTGAATCGGGCCGAGTGCAGCCTTCACATCGGCGATCGCTTTTTGCAGCGCGTCGACGTCGGTCAGATCGCAGGGCAGGAACAGCGGCTTGTGTTTCGAATCGCCGAGCACGTCGGCGAGCGCTTCACCCGCGGTCGCATCGATATCGAAGAACGCGACGCACGCACCCTGCGCCGCAAAATGCTCGACGAACGATGCGCCGATACCGGTCGCGCCGCCCGTGATCAACACCGTTCGGTCGACGAGACTCGGATAGCGGGCAAACGCGTTGTCCGCGAGGCGGTCGTTTGCATTGGCCGGAGACGACATCGTTCGATTCCTTTTAGAGCAAAGTGGGTGCGCCGCGAGATGAGTCGCGGATTTAGTCCCGGGTTTAATCCCGTGAACCGCGGTTCTTCAACTGATCAAGCAGCACAGCGGCAAGCAGGATCGCGCCACGCACGAGGTACTGATAGAACGCGTCGATGTTCATCAGGTTCATCACGTTCTCAACGGTCCCCATAATCAGCACGCCGATCACGACACCGGAGATCGTCGCACGACCGCCGAGCAGCGACACGCCGCCCAACACGCAAGCCGAAATCACGTTCAGCTCGAAGCCTTCCGCCGCATTCGGCTGGCCCGACGTAATCCGCGACGCCAGAATCACCCCGGCCAGCGCGGTGACGGCGCCCTGAATCAGGAAGATATAAACGCGCGTGCGCTCGACATTGATACCGGCAAGACGCGAGGCTTCCGGATTACCGCCGATTGCCAGCGTATTACGGCCGTACACGGTCTGATTGAGCATGACGCCGAACACGATGAAGCACAGTAGCGTGACCCAGATCGGCAGCGACACGCCGAAGAAGCTCAAACCGCCCAGCGCGATAAACGTATCCGACGACACGCCCACGGCTTGCCCGTGCGATACGATAAAGCCGAGACCACGGACGATTTCCATCGTTGCTAGCGTCGTGATCAGCGCGTTGATACGCAGATAGGCGATCACGGCGCCGTTGACGAAGCCGATCACCGCACCCGCCGCCACCGCCGCAATGATTGCGATGAACGTGTTACCGGTCGCGTTCAGCACCATCGCGCACAACACACCGGCGAACGCGACCGTCGACCCCACCGACAAGTCGAAATCGCGCGAGGCCAGACAGAACATCATCGTGCACGCGACCATGCCGATCTGCGAAATCGACAGGGCGAGACCGAGCATGTTCTCGATCGAGAAGAAGTGGTCGACCGTCAGCGACATCGTGATGAACATCACGATGAAGATCAGGATCAGGCTGTACTCGGTGATCTGCTGCCACCATTTCGCCTTGTCGTTGCCTTGCGGAATCAGCGCTTCGGCCGCACTTTTTGCGGCTTGTTGCGCGAGGTTTTCTCTGGCTTGCATGTTGAAGACTCCTCCCGTTCCCCACGGGTTGCCGGACTTTCGTCCAAATAATGTTCAGGCCGCTTGCTCGGTGGCTGCGGTTCCGGTTTCGGGCAGCGCAGTCGAGCTTTGCGGCAAGGCGAGGCCCAACACGGATTGTTCTGTCGCGTCCTTACGCGCCAGCTCGCCGGAAATCCGGCCCTGACGCATCACGACGATCCGGTCGGACACGCCGAGCACTTCCGGCAGTTCCGACGAAATCATCACGATCGCGCAGCCGCGTTCAGCGAGCTGATAAATCACGTTATAGATCTCATGCTTCGCGCCGACGTCGATTCCGCGCGTCGGCTCGTCGAGAATCACGACCTTCAGATCAGGCTCGGCCAGCCAGCGCGACAGAATCGCCTTCTGCTGGTTGCCGCCAGAAAGGAAACGAATCTTCTGACGACGGCTCGGCGTCTTGATCTTCAGCAGCTTGATAAAACGGTCGGCGGTTTCCGCTTCTTTCTTCCGATCGAGGAACATCCCGGCGCGCAGATAGTGACGGCGGCAACTGATATTGATGTTCTCCGACACGGTCGCCATTGCGACGATGCCCTCTTCCTTGCGGTCTTCCGGACACAGCACGATGCCGTGCCTGATCGCCTCACCCGCGCTGCGCACCTTGATCGGCTTGCCGTCGAGCACGATTTCGCCGGCCTTCTTGTGATCTGCGCCGTACACCAGATGCATCAGTTCGCTGCGCCCGGCACCCACCAGACCGAAGAAACCGACGATCTCGCCGCGCCGCACTTCGAAGCTGGCCGGCTGCGCGAGCGCATGCCCTTCGATCGCTTTCGCCGCGAAGCGCACTTCGCCGAGCGGCCGCGCCGAGTAGTTGTAAATGTCGGCGATTTCACGTCCGACCATTTCGCTGACGATGGTGTCGCGCTTCACGCCTTCGAGCGTCGGATGCGAAGCAATTTTGCGGCCGTCGCGGAAAATCGTGCAGGCATCGCACAGCTCGTAGATCTCGTCCATGCGGTGCGAGATGTAGATCATCGCGCGATTGTCGGCGCGCAGATCGCGCACCAACTTGAAGAGCACTTCGGTCTCGCGATGCGATAGCGAGCTGGTCGGTTCATCCAGTGCGATCACGCGTGCGTTGCGCAGCAGCGCCTTGCAGATTTCGACCATCTGCCGTTGCGCGATCGAGAGCTTGCGCAGCTTCGCGTTCGGATCCAGTGCCACGCCCATCGCTTCGAGGCGTTCACTCACGAAGCGTTTGGCTTCGCGCTTGTTGACCCAGCCGAGCGAGTTCGGCAACTGGCCCAGCAGCAGGTTTTCCGCGACCGTCAGATCGGGCACGTATTGCAGTTCCTGATGAATCACCGCGATCCCCGCCGCGATCGACGACGCCGCGCTCGTGAAGCGCACCTCATTGCCGTCGATCATCACGCGGCCCGAATCGGGCTGGTATTCACCACCGAGAATCTTCAGCAGGGTCGATTTCCCTGCGCCGTTTTCGCCCATCAGGCCGTGCACCTGGCCGACGTTGACGTCGAAGGACACACCGTCGAGCGCGCGCACGCCTGGAAAGACTTTGCCGATATTGTCAAAACGTAGCGTCGCTGACACTTCGCCTCCTATGTCGACCGGTGTTAGTGCTTCAGCACTTACTCCGGTCCCATGCAAATTAGTTGCTGCTTCGTGTGAACCGTGCTTCTTCAGATGCCTCATGGGCACAAAGCTTGGCCTGTCTCAACCGCTGATCTTGTGTTGCTGTTGCCGGCGCGCCCAATCCTTGGAGAAACGACGCACCGGCAGTTCACTTCATTTAACTACGCTACAGCCGCTTAATTTGCCGCGAGGCCCATCTTCTGGCGCACATCGGCAACGTTGTCACGCGTAGCCAGCATGCCGGTCGTCAGCGTGAGCATCGGCGGTTCCTTGCCTTGCGTGATCCAGTCGTACATCAGCGTCGAGGTTTCTTCGCCGTGACGCTTCGGGCTGATGATGACCGTGCCGTAGAAGCCCGTCGGGGTCGGCTTCTTGAACTCGTTCAATGCCGAGTCCGAACCGCCGATGCCGATACCGATCATGTTGTCCGCCTTGAAACCGCGGCCTTCCGCTGCGCGCACCGCGCCGAGTACGCCTTCGTCGTTCAGCGCGTAAGCCACCCAGTGCTTGAAGTTCGGGTTCTTGGTGAACGCGATGTTGGCGGCGTTGAAGGCGTTTTCCGTATCGGTCTTCGCTTGCGGCGCTTCAATCACGTTGGCCTTCGGGAAACCGGCGGCGACGAGCGCAGCGGTTGCACCGGTGGTACGGTCAACTGCGGTAGGCAACTGGTTGTAGGTCACGTCGATCGCGCCCACATCTTTCATGTCCCAGCCGCGCTTCTTGATTTCCGCGGCCAGGCCATCGCCCACCTGCTTGCCGATGTTGTACGCCGAAATGCCCATATGCGGCACCGATGCGATCGGCTTGCCCGCGCCGTCGACGAGACGGTCGTCCACCGTCATCATCTTCAGGCCGTCGGCCTTCGCCTTGGCAACGATGCCCGGTCCGAGCTTGACGTCAGGCGTGCAGATCACAAAGCCTTGTGCCTTCTGTGCCGACAGGTTGTCGATAGCGCTCATCACCTTCTCGCCCGACGGCGCGCCGATCTTCACCAGCGTAAAACCCTTCTCCTTGGCGGCAATTTCGGCGAACTTCCATTCGTCCTGGAACCACGGTTCTTCCGGCTGCTTCACGAGGAAGCCGATCTTGACCGGATCCGCGGCTTGCGCCACCGGTGCGTTGAAGAGCACACCCGTCGCCGCTGCTGCCAGCGTGAGGAAAATTCTTCGTTTCATAATGCGTGTCTCCTGACTAATTGATAACGAGAAGGTATCGGCCGCGTCTTCTTGTACCGGGTGTGACACACGCGGCCAGCGCGTCGTCCGGTGAAACCTTGCTGCTTTGTTCTTGCCTGTTCTTGCTGCCCGTTTGCTTCGCTTCTTACTTCGCTTCTTACTTCTCTTCCTGCTGCGTTTCCCGCTTCCTGCTGCGTGCTGCCCCACTACGTTCAGTCGTGATACACCGCCGAGCGGCCGCCATCCACGGTGATGCAGGTGGCGTTGATGAAGGGCGCTTCATCCGAGGCGAGAAACACCGCCGTCATCGCCACTTCTTCCGGGCGGCCGATGCGCTTCATCGGTTGCAGAGCGAGCGTCACCTGTTTCGCGGCAGCCGGATCGGCTTGTTCGTTCCACCAGTCGTGCGTCAATTGCGTTTCGATGTAGCCCGGCGCGATCGCGTTGACCCGCACGTTGCGCGGCGCGTATTCGATGCCGAGCGCGCGCGTCAATCCGATCACGCCATGCTTCGCGACCGGGTACGGAAAACATCCCGGAATGATCTTGAATGCATGCGTTGACGCGATATTCACGATGCTGCCCGCGCCGCGTTCGACCATGCCCGGCAACACCGCGCGACACCCATTCCAGACGCCGTCGAGATCGACCGCGAAGCAACGGCGCCAGTCGTCGTCCGTCATGGTCAGCGGATCGCAGAACACGTTGATGCCGGCGTTGTTGACCAGTACGTCGAGCGCGCCGAACGCCTGCTCGGCCTCGCTCACCGCGTGCTGAACCGAGGCCGATTGCGTGACATCCGTTTGTACCGCCAGCACGCGTCCGCCCGTTTGTGCCTTGATCTGTTCCGCCGTCTGCTGCGCGGTTTCGATATCGAGTTCAGCCAGTACAACCGCCGCACCCTCGCGCGCAAACGCAAACGCGATCGCCGCACCGATGCCGCGACCGGCGCCGGTGACCAATGTGACTTTGTCGGCGAGCCGCTTCATTTCTTCGCGCCTGCACGGGCGATGCGCAACCCGTTGATGAAGGCCTTCGCGTGCGAGGCGGTCACCGCCGCGCTCTGTCCTGGCTTGTACAGCGCCGAGCCGAGGCCGAAGCCATTCGCTCCGACGCTAAGGAACGGACCCATGTTGTCCGGCGTGATCCCACCAACCGGCACGAGCGGCACTTCCGCCGCGATCACTGCGCGCCACGCCTTCACGACCTGGCAGCCGAGTTGTTCGGCCGGGAACATCTTTAGTACATCCGCGCCGTTTTTCAGCGCGATGAAGGCTTCGTTCGGTGTCGCCACACCCGGCGCGCACGCCATGCCTTGCGCTTTCGCCGCGCCGACGACCTCCGGGTCGCTATGCGGCATCACGATCAGTTCGCCGCCCGCCGACTTCACGTCGTTGACGAAACTCGGGTGCAGCACCGTGCCAGCACCGACGATCGCATCGGCCGGCAACACCTTGCGGATCGCCGCGATGCTGTCGAACGGCCGCGGCGAATTCAACGGCACTTCGACGATGCGAAAGCCGGCTTCGTACAGCGCCTGACCGTGCTCGGCAGCATCCGCGGGCGTCACACCGCGCATGATCGCGATCAGCGGACAGACCTCGAACGCCGCGATCAACCCCGCGTGCGGCATGTACGGGGCGGGCAGATTGATGTGAGGTTGCATGTCGGTTCCTTGTTTCGTGAGCGGCGGCGCAGCCGGTTAGCCGACGTGCGCCGCTTGTGGCGTGGGCTTGACGAGCCCCGCCTGGGTGGCGACGCGCCACAAGCCGCGCTCGGTGGCGTGCTTCACCAGCTCCGCGTGAGTGCAACCGAATTGCGCCAGTGCCACGCGATAGCGCTCGCACAGCGCTTCATTGCCGATCAGACGCAGATGCTGCCCGGCGAGCGAACTTTGCTGTTGCGTCAGCGCGGCTTCGAGACCGGCCAGTTCGTGCCCGATCAGCAAACCCGATAGATAGTCCGGCTGCTGTTCGCGCGAAAGTTGTCCGGTGAGCCCGAGCGTGCGGGAGCTGAATACGGTGGCCAGCATGCCCGCCTGACCTTTATCGCGAGCGATGTTCACGCCATGCAAAAACGAAGCGGTATCCGGACGATCCGGCGTGACCATCGTGCGGCCGAGGATGGTGTGCTCGCGCAAAGCCGCGAACACTTCACCGGTCATAAAGGTATGAAAACGTTCGATGCGGCCCGCCTGCACGACGGCCCATTTCGCGTGCGTGCCAGGCAAGCCGATCAGTGCGCGCTTACCGCTGTCCGCTGCACCCGTGTCCTGCCCCAGCGCGCCGAAAATCTGTGTTTCTTCGCCGCGCATGACGTTGGGCAACTCGCCGCGCTGCAGGACGCCCGGCACGATGTGCAGCGTCACGCCGCATGCGGCTTTCACACGGACGATGCCGGCCACCAGCGCATCCGCGTTCGCCGGCGCGTCGACGTACGGCGCTTCGAGCCAGCCTTGCGCGCTGCCGACCATACCGGCTGCGATCACCGACACGGCGGGCGCCTGCTCGAGCCAGGCGCCGCACGCGTCCTCGAAGGCGGCGTCGAAGCCGCCTTGCTCGGCGCTGCGCGGCAAATTCATGATGCCGGCTGTCGATGCCCGCGTCGCCAGTACCTCGCCGGCCGCGTCGTACAGATACGCGCGCAGCGACGTCGTGCCCCAGTCGAGCGCAATGAGCGCTGCGTGCTGGAGGTTAGCGTCAGCAACCGCGGCGGCGTGCACCGGATTGGCCGCTTGCGTGTGAGAACCCGCTCGCTTCATCGTTTGATCCTGCGGGTTGCCGGTTGCGGGGCACGCCAGCCGAGTTCTTCCGAAATCGCACGCGCTTCGCGCTGCACGACCGGAATCAGTTCATCCATGCGTTCGAGCGACATATACGGAATCGTGCTCGCCACCGACAGCGCCGCCACGACTGCGCCCGATGCATCGCGCACCGGCGCCGCGACGCAACGGATCGACGCTTCGTTTTCTTCGAGGTCGAAGGTGTAGCCGCCGGCAGCGTAGTTGGTCATGCGTTGCATGAAGGTCTGCGCATCGGGGCGGTTATCCGGCTTGAAACTCACGCCGGCGAGCGCACGCCGCGATGCTTCGAAGAGCGACTGCCAGACGTCCGGCGTGAGGTCGAGCATCATGGCTTTGCCGATCCCCGTCGACGCCAGCGGCATCCGGTGACCGACGCGCGAGCGCATTTCGAGGCCACGGGTGCCGGGGATCTTGTCGATGTACAGCACGTCGTCGCCATCGCGCACGCCGAGGTGGATCGTGTCGAGCGTTTGCTCGGCGAGCGATTCGAGATGCTGCCGAGCGACGGTCGTGAGCGGCATCTGTTCGAGCGCGATGGTGCCGAGTTCGATCAGCTTCGGGCCGAGCAGATAGCCGCCTTGCACTTGCCGCAGATAGCGCGCCTGCACGAGGCTGCTCACCAGCCGATGCGTAGTGCTGCGGGTTGTGCCGAGCGCGGCGCCGAAGGTGCGCAGATCGCGCACGCCGGCGGCAGCTGCTTCCAGAATCGCGAGACCGCGCAGTAGTGTTTGCGTGCCAGCCTGTTGCGGCGTGATGTCGAGCAACGTGCTCGGCAAGGCGATTTCGTCGACCACGGACGGATGCTGGACGGCCGCGCGTGAAATCTTCGCAGCGTTGGCAGCCTGCCGCGGCGCGGCGCTGGAAGCGTGACCGCCCTGCGGCGCCAGATCGGCGTCAGGTTCGCTTACGGCGTGAGTGGGCATCGCTTTGTTCATGGCGATTCGCTTTCAGGTAGTTTTTTGCGCTTACAGCGCGGGGCCGGAGAGGAGGCCTGTTTTGCTCGCGGCGCAGTGCGTGTTGCCACTGGCGCGGGCATGCGGTTGCTGCCTTTGGGGCTTTGGCATGGTTTGGCTTGTCTCCGGTTTTTTTCTTGCTGTCGCTGGTCGTGGCTTTTTTGGCTCACGGTGCGTGATGGGTTGGATTGTAGGGCGGTTTTTTGGAAATCTCCAATATGTGAATGTTTGATTCATATAATGGGATTTTGTCCTGCCGGGGACTGGTTGATTGCCCTGAGGGCGGTTTTTTGTTTGTTTGCCCTCTTAGCCTTCGCAGGGTTCGTTCGTTGGGCTGCCTGCGGCAGTGGGCTTTTCTTGATCTTGTTGTCTGCGTGGCGCTTGTTTGTCAGTGTTCTTAGGGCTTTGGCCTTTCCTTGATCTGGCTTTGGTGCCCGTCCTTGAATTGTTAGTGGTCTATTAGCGTTGCCCCTGTGCGGGGCGGCACTTACTTTCTTTGCCGCCGCAAAGAAAGATAAGCAAAGAAAGCGGCTCAAACCGCTCATGCTAAGGGGGGCCCGTGGTCTGCTGCGGGTAGTGGCGCATCTGGAATCCGTGTTCTCGCACATTCCGCGTGAGTGACAAAGGTGTCATCAGCTCCCACTCCGCACTGCGTGCGTCGCGGACGGGTCTGCATGGGAAACCAGGGGCTTCGGGTCTGGTCTGTGGGGGCCGTCGGCTTCGCCTCGGCGAGGCGCCCCTCCACTCACCCCGGAAACCCGGTGGCGAGGCGCGAGCGTCAAAACGTAGCGGGTGGTTTTAAGAAGTACGCTTCGGCGCGCGCAACGCCGCCGGAAGTATGACGCCCTTGTCACTGGCGCATGCAGGGGCACGAACCCAGATTCCAGATGCACCACTACCCGCAGCAGACCACGGCCCCCCCTTAGCATGAGCGGTTTGAGCCGCTTTCTTTGCTTATCTTTCTTTGCGGCGGCAAAGAAAGTAAGTGCCGCCCCGCACAGGGGCAACGCTAATAGACCACTAGCAATTCAAGGAAAGGCACCAAACCCAGAAGCACAAAAAAGCGCCGAACAGGCAAACCAAACCTTAATCTGGCAATTCCGCCGCCCCCATCCGCCGCGCAATCACGCGCGAACGTTGAGCGAGATACCCTGAGCCTCTGTGCTCATCAAAATACTTAGGCTGCGGCAGCATCACAGCGAGGCGCGCCGACTGCCCGGCAGTCAATTTGGCAGCGGAAGTCTTGTAGTAATAATGCGCGGCCGCCTCCGCGCCATAAACCCCATTGCCCCATTCAACAGAGTTGAGATAAATCTCAAAGATCCGCTGCTTGTCCATCAGAGTCTCGAGCATCCACGTGATGATCAGTTCCTGGCCCTTGCGGATATAACTCTTTTCCCGCGACAAAAACAGATTCCTCGCCAACTGCTGGGTAATCGTCGAGCCACCACGAACGATCTTGCCCTTGGCCTTGTTCTTCTCCCACGCCTGCAAAATGGCGTCGGTCTCGTAGCCGTTGTTATTGA
The DNA here is from genome assembly GCF_046026675.1 of Paraburkholderia sediminicola. Lineage (GTDB taxonomy): Bacteria > Pseudomonadota > Gammaproteobacteria > Burkholderiales > Burkholderiaceae > Paraburkholderia > Paraburkholderia sediminicola_F. The sequence continues at coordinate 3,908,214 of NZ_JAQQEY010000001.1, forward strand.
CGAAGTTTGCGTCTTCGGAAGCGATAATCGCGCGCTTCAGATTGTGTGAAATCTGTTCGTACGGCACCCACGTACGTTGCACCGACAGATCAGGCCGATCCTGCGACAAGCGCCACGCGTCCGACCGCATAAAAGCAGTCGACTGGGGATTCGTGTAATTCCACGCCGCGATCTGCGCGAAGTAAAACGCCTGCGTCGCCAGCCACGCAATCGCCACCACGGCGCCGAGATAAACGATCCATCGCACCGGACCTGGCCGGCTCGCGCGCCGCGTTGTTTTCATCGTGCCTGGAGTCCTCGAGTCGGTGAACGTGTGGGTTGGTGAGTTGCGTAGTCCGGAAATTAAACCGGTGGTCTACGCGAGCGGCGGCGCCGTCAATAACGCTCGCAATTCAGCCAGCACCGGCGCGCCGTCGGGCCGCACGCCTCGCCACACGTAAAACGATTCGGCCGCCTGCTCGACCAGCATGCCGAGGCCGTCGGCGCCGCGTGCACCCAGTTTCCGCGCGTGCTCCATGAACACCGTCGGATGCGCGCCGTACATCATGTCGTAGGCGAGCGTGCCGGCGCCGAACGCGCGGTCGTCGCATTCCGGCAACGAAGCATCCAGACTGCCCGCCGTCGCGTTGACGATCACGTCGTATGTGCCTGATTCGATCGCTCGCGCGCTGCCACCGGTCAGACGGCAAGCGGCATCGCGCGCAGCCTGCGCGAACTGGTCCACTAACACTTCAGCCTTCGCTGCCGTACGGTTGACGATCGTCAGCGTATGCGGCGAGCGGTCCAGCATCGGCAGCACCACGCCGCGCGCGGCACCACCCGCACCGAGCAGCAAAATCCGTGCACCCTTCAATGAAACGCCGAGATTCACCTCGATGTCTCGAACGAGGCCGAAGCCGTCCGTGTTGTCGCCGTAGACACCGGTTGCGTCGAACCGCAGTGTATTCACCGCGCCCGCTGCTGCCGCCCGCGGCGACAGGGTGCTAGCGAACGCATGCGCGTCGAGCTTGAATGGCACCGTCACGTTCATGCCGCGACCGCCAGCTTCGATAAAAGCGCGCACATGCGGCACGAAAGCATCGACCGGCGCGAGCAAGTGGCCGTACTCGATCGGCTCGCCGGTTTGCGCGGCAAAGCGACCATGAATGAACGGCGATTTGCTATGGCCGACCGGGTTGCCGATGACCGCGTAGCGGTCGCGTGAATCGCTGACGCTCATCGTCCCGGCTCCGCTACGTGCTGCTGGTCGGCTGCCGCATTGCTGGTGCCGGCGGCGTTTTCGGCGTCACCCGGTTCAGCCGCGCCGCCGTCGAGGTCGGCTTCCGCCTGAGCCTCGGCTTCGCCTTCGGCGCTTTCTTCCGCCGCGTCGATGATTTCCTCTTCACCCTCGTCGGCTTCTTCAGCTTCGCTGCCGCTCGTCACCGTCGGCGCATCGAGCACATGCAACAGGCGCACGGACGCTTCGACGGTCAGTTCGTCGATCGACATCACTTCCATCTGCAATCGCGTCCCGCGTGCGTGGACGCCGAGACCCGGCACATGCAGCAGTAGCGGAATCTCTTCGAGGCGCACGAGATCGCCCTTCACCACCGAGGCCACTACCTGCTTCCGGTTCTCCTGCTTCAGCCACCGCAGGCACCAGAAGTACTCCATGCGGCGCTGATGATCGGCATACGCCGTGTAGGTATCGTCGAAACCTTGCACGACGGCGAACAGATCGGCGTCCTTAGGCTTGAACGGCGCAGCCAGTTTCGCGGTCACGCCATGCTGCACGCAGGCGAGCAACTGCCACTGGTTCACGAGGTCGACGTAGCGGCGCAGCGGCGACGTGCTCCACGCGTATTGCGTAACGCCCAGGCCTTCGTGCGGCGCCGCATTGGTCTGCATGCGAGTGCGCTTCGGACCGGTCGGCGCGCCGAACGCGCGCTGCGAACGATAGATGCCCGGCACGCCGTGATCGTGCAGGAACGCGCCCCACGACGAGTTGGCGAGAATCGCGAGCTCCGCGACGATCGTGTCGAGCGGCGAACCACGCCGGCGCGGCGTGATCGTGATGTGCTCGCCTTCCACATAGAAGTTGAAATCGGTGTTGCGCTGCACTTCGCGGCGCAGGCCATAACCGGCGCGCGCGGTCTGACGCTTTTCGAACAGCGCCTGCGCGAACGGCCACAGGACAGCAATGTCTTCCTTGTGCGGATAGTCGCCGGTACCCGCGGCGAGCGCCTCTTCGGTGACCAGCTCATCGAGCGTGTTGTGGCGCAGATTGTTCTTCACGAACACGCGCTCGGCGCGCGTTTCGCTCGCCACGATTTCCTGCGTCTCGCGATTGATGATCACATAGAGCGACAGAGCCGGCCGCAAGCCGCCTTCAGCCAGCGTGAACGCTTCCACGACGCTATCGGGCAGCATCGTGATCTTGTCGCCCGGCATATAGACGGTCGACAAACGCGTACGTGCGATCGCATCGACCTCGTCGCCGCGCTCAATGCCGAGCGCCGGCGCGGCGATGTGTACGCCAATCCGCACGCGGCCGTCGGCCAGATGCTCGACGGAGAACGCATCGTCGATTTCAGTGGTGGTGATGTCGTCGATCGAGAACGCCTGTACGTCGGCTTCCGGCAGATCTTCAGGCAACGTGCCGACCGTGACCGGTGGAAAACCGGTGCCGTGCGGGAAAAACTCGGAGAGGAATTTCGCCTCATGCAACGCGCGAGCCGACAGAATACCGCCGCATTCGAGCATCAGCCGCGCCTGCGAAATACCGCGCGCTGCTGCCGCGCCTTCGAGCGCCTTGTATTCGATCGTGTTCTTGTCGGGCCTCGTGAGCAAAGCCAGCGCCTTGCTGCCGCTGAAGCCTTCCGGCAGACGGCCTGCCTTCAGTTCGTCTTCGTAACCGGCCTGCACCAGCGCCTGCTGGCGCTTGCGCTCCAGCCCGGCAAGCGCCATCTTGAGTTGCTCCTGCGGCGCGCGCTGGTACATGCCGCGGCCCTTGCGGCGAAAGTACACCGGCGAGCCGTGCAGGCGCAGCACCAGCGCCGCACGCTCGATGGCGCCGAACCCATCACCGAAGTACTCGGCGCCCAGCGTGGCAAACGGGAATTCGTCTTCCGGCGCGCATTCCCACAGGAAGTCCAGATCGATGTCCTGCGCGGCGGCGTCAGCCTGTTGCATCAATTCGCCCGCGCTCGGCTTTTCGAATTCGATCAGCACGTCTTTCGCGCGCACCTTGGCGCGCCGGCCGCCCGGCAGCTCGACCTGAAAAGCATCGCCCTGGCGCGACAGCACGCTGCCCGCCTTGAAACTGCCCGATTCCTCAAAGAAAACGTTCACTCAATACTCTCGTTCTGTCTTGCATCTGCCGGCGCGCCCGATTGGGTTCAACTATCGGTCACTGCGCGCGCGGCACGGCAACGTGTTCGTGGTAGTGGATCCGCGGCGCGATACGCGCGCGCCGGCGGCATGATTCTGGCGATCCGCAACGGCCTCGCTGCGGGATCGTCGGCACACTCAGGCGGCTTCGCGCGGCGCCGGCGGCTCGACGTCTTCGGCATCGCAGAAGGCCAGCACCTCGTCGACGTATTGCGCGAATTCGCTGATCGCGTGGTCACTCCCTTCGATCAGCGTAGTTCGCGCGCCCGGATAGTGCGCGAGCATTTCGCGGTAATCGAGCACTTCGTCGCCGGTAGCGGCCATCAAATAATAGCGTTCGGGCCGCGTGATCGACGCGACGCCGAGCGCGCGCAGCTCGTCCAGATGATGCGGCTCGACGGTGATGCTGCCGCCGCCGTGCCACAGCGGCTGCTCGCCGAGATAGGCGCTCAGGTCGCGCTGCGGCACGACCGCCGGGTTCAGCAGCACCGCCGGCCAGCCGTGCTTCTCGGCAAGATACGTGGCGAAGTAGCCGCCGAGCGAACTGCCGATCACGGTGACGTCTTTCGGCTTCGCAGCCGCCACCAGCGATTCGGCGAGCGCCACGGTCTCGAACGGCGAGACCGGCAGCATCGGACAGCACCATTCGCCGTTGCGGCCGAGTTCGACGAGGCGCGCCGCCAGCACGCGCGCCTTGAACGAATTGGGTGACGACCGAAAGCCGTGCAGGTAAAGGATCACGAAGCGCCTCGCGCGGAAAGTGCGTCGAGCAGCTTCTGATGCACGCCGCCGAAGCCGCCGTTGCTCATCACCAGAATCTGATCGCCGGGGCGCGCTGCGTGAACCACCGCCTTGACCAGCGCGTCGAGATTGTCGAAAGCCTGCGCTTTGCCGCCGAGCGGCGCGAGCGCCTCGCCGAGATCCCAGCCGAGTGCGTCGCGGCCGGCCGGCGCGCCGTAGCCGAACACGAGGTCGGCATCGGCCAGACTCGCCGGCAGCTGCGCTTTCATCACGCCGAGCTTCATGGTGTTCGAGCGCGGCTCCAGCACGGCCAGGATTCGCGTGTTTTCGTGGCCGACGCGTGCGCGCAGGCCGGCCACCGTGGTTTCGATCGCCGTGGGGTGGTGGGCGAAATCGTCGTAGACGGTCACGCCGTCGACGCTGCCGCGCACTTCCATACGGCGCTTCACATTCCGGAAGCTCGCCAGCGACTTCGCGGCTTGCGCCGGCGGCACGCCGACATGGCGCGCAGCGGCGATCGCAGCAAGCGCGTTCATGCGGTTGTGTTCGCCCTGAACCTGCCACTCGACTACACCGACACGCTCACTGCTGTGATACACGGCAAAACGCTCATCGACCGGCACGCCGTCTTCCGCCGGCAAGGTTTCCCAGCCGCCTTGCACGCCGAACCGCTCGACTTCGCTCCAGCAACCGCGCGTCAACACGCGCTCAAGCGCATCTTCACGACCGTTCGTGACAATACGGCCAATGCCCGGCACTGTGCGGATCAGGTGATGGAACTGCGTTTCGATCGCCGCCAGATCCGGGAAAATGTCGGCGTGGTCGAACTCGAGGTTGTTCAGGACCGCGGTTTTAGGCCGGTAGTGGACGAACTTCGAGCGCTTGTCGAAGAAGGCCGTGTCGTATTCGTCGGCTTCGATCACGAAAAAGCTCGAATCGGTCAGCCGCGCCGACACGCCGAAGTTCAGCGGCACGCCGCCGATCAGGAAGCCCGGATTGAGACCCGCGTCCTCGAGCAGCCAGGTCAGCATCGAACTGGTGGTGGTCTTGCCGTGCGTGCCGGCCACCGCCAGCACCCACTTGCCGTTCAGCACGTGCTCGCCGAGCCACTGCGGACCGGAGACATAAGGCAGCCCGCGATCGAGGATCGCTTCCATCAGCGGATTGCCGCGCGAGACCACATTGCCGATCACGAACAGGTCGGCGTTGAGGCCGTTCAACTGCTCGGCGTCATAACCTTCAATCAGACGAATGCCTTGGGCCTCGAGCTGCGTGCTCATCGGCGGATAGACGCCGGCGTCACAGCCCGTCACGGTGTGGCCCGCGCCGCGCGCGAGGACCGCGAGTCCGCCCATGAACGTGCCGCAGATACCGAGGATGTGGATGTGCATAAGCCTGTCGTGCCGCGCGGGCGTATTTTGCGAGGGATGGGAGTGCAGAAGAGCGGTCGAAACGACCGTCCGCAAAGGACGCTATTGTAACCGACGCCTCCGAATCGCCCTACGAACGGGGCCGCCAGGATGGCCGCCCGCCCCGCCCCCTCAAAACGCCCGGCGTGAACCGCCCAGAAAGGGCTGTCATCAATCTCTAGTATGATTGAGAGATGGTTCGCAAATCACATTTCGATCCGCAGCGCGTGCGCGAGGAAATCGCCATTGCAGCTGCCCGGATGATCGCTGAAGACGGTCTGGACTACGCAACGGCCAAGCGTAAAGCGGCACGGCAGGTAGTCGGCGAGAGCCGTGTTGCCGGCGAATGGCTGCCGGATAACGACCAGATTGAAGAAGAAATCCGTGAATATCAGTCGCTTTTCCAGGGTGACAGCCAGCCAGCGCTGTTGCGGCGGCTGCGCCGTATCGCGATCGACTGGATGGAGCGGCTCGCGCCGTTCAATCCGTATCTGACCGGCGCGGTGCTCGGCGGCACAGCCGGCGAACACTCCGATATTCACCTTCAGGTGTTCTGCGACAACCCGAAAGAAGTGGCGATCTACTTTCTGAACGCCAACATCCAGTACGACGTTTCGGAGACGCGGCATTTTGCCGGTCGCGGCTATGTCGAGACGCTAAGCTTCCTCTGGCGCCCCACGAATGAAGGGCGCGATGCAGAGCCGGCCGGCATCCACGTCGCCCTGTACGAAACGGACGACTTGCGCGGCGCGGTTCGGGCCGACGCGCGCGGCCGCACGGCCCGGGCGAATCAGCAGGCCGTTCAGGCACTGCTCGACAGCAGCAACGTCACCTCTTCAACTAATTAGACAGACCTGGAATGAATACGACACGGATTCTGGCAGGCGCGCTTGTCGCGATCGCCGCTGCGGGTGGCGGGGTGCTGGCCAATCACTTGCTGAACGGCGACCCGGAAGTCGCCCACGCGGCACAGCCCGGCTCCACGCAAAGCGCCGTCGAGCAACTTTGGACCGCGCCCGTCACGAACGTCGACGGCAAGCCGCAATCGCTAAGTTTGCTTAAAGGCCACCCAATCGTCGTCAACTTCTGGGCGTCGTGGTGCGGACCGTGCGTCGAAGAAATGCCCGCCCTTTCGCAACTTCAACGCGAATATGCGAAGAAAGGAATCCAGTTCGTAGGACTTGGCGTCGATTCGGATAAAAACGTCCAGGCGTTCCTGCAGAAGGTGAAAGTGGCCTACCCGGTCTACGTGACCGGATTCGGCGGCGCCGATCTCGCACGCGCGTTCGGCAATACTGCCGGCGGCCTGCCCTTTACCGTCGTAATCGACGCAAAAGGCAACATCCGCTCGACAAAATTAGGGCAAATCGACCCGCAAGCGCTGAAACAGACGCTCGACGCGCTCTAAATTTCACATTCTTTTGACGATCAGATCGGGGCAAAAGGCGCGAAATTACGCGCAAATCGCTCAAATTTGAGAGAAGATGGGCGCCCGGAGAGGCGGCGAAAGGTCGCCGGGATCGTTTCCAACGCGCAGGAAACTAGACAAGTTTCTCTAATCAGCGCTAAAGTGCGCCCAATTCCACGGAAAAAGAAGCGACCATGACGCGACTGCTGGTACTGCACGGCCCCAACCTCAACCTTCTCGGCACCCGGGAACCGGAGGTTTATGGCCGAGTAACGCTGCCGCAGATCGATCAGGCACTTGCGGACCGCGCAGCGGACGCCGGCGTCGAGCTCGCGTCGTTCCAGAGCAATCATGAAGGCGCTCTCGTCGATCGCATCCAATCCGCCCGGACTGAAAAAACCGATTTCATACTGATCAATCCCGCCGCGTACACGCACACCAGCGTGGCCATTCGGGACGCACTGGCGGGGGTCGGCATCCCGTTCGTCGAGATTCATCTGTCGAACGTACATCGCCGCGAACCGTTCCGGCATCACTCGTATTTCTCTGACCAGGCTGAAGGCGTGATTTGTGGCCTCGGCTGGAAGGGATATCTGTACGCGCTCGAATTCGCGCTCGACCGGCTGTCCGCCGGCTCGTCGCGCGGCTGATTCCAAACACGTCCAATTTAAGCCGGGTATTGCGATTGCACGCGCCGGCACTTTACGCATTGAAAGGGGCTTCCTGATGGATCTACGTAAACTTAAAACTCTGATCGACCTCGTCTCGGAGTCCGGCATTTCCGAACTCGAAGTGACCGAAGGCGAAGGCAAGGTCCGCATCGTCAAGAATGCGCCGCCGGTTTACGTGCAACCGTCCGCTTCGTATGCTCCGCAATATGCGCAGCCGGCACCGATGGTAGGCGGCGAAGCGCCGGCTGCTGCAGGCGCTCCCGCGACGCCGGCCCCCGTCGCACCGCAGGGCCACGTGGTGACCTCGCCGATGGTCGGCACCTTCTACCGTGCGCCGTCCCCGGGCGCCGAACCGTTTGTCCAGGTCGGCGACACAGTTAAGGAAGGCCAGACGATCTGCATCATCGAAGCGATGAAGTTGCTCAACGAAATCGAGTCGGACAAGTCCGGCGTGGTGAAGGAAATCCTCGTCGAAAACGGCCAGGCGGTCGAATACGGCCAACCGCTATTCCTGGTCGGCTAACGCGGCACGCTTTGCGCTTTTTTGCGCTTGCCGCCCGCGCGCCTGCCCTCCCGAGGCGCGCGACCGATCCTCTGAGGCAGCCTGTGTTGTGATCAACCGGGCGCCTATTGATGAGTCGAAAATCCGCTATGTTTGAAAAAATTCTCATTGCCAATCGTGGCGAGATCGCGCTTCGTATCCAGCGCGCCTGCCGCGAACTCGGCGTCAAGACGGTCGTCGTCTATTCAGAAGCCGACAAGGAAGCCAAGTACGTGAAGCTCGCCGACGAGGCGGTCTGTATCGGCCCGGCGCCTTCGAATCTGAGCTACCTGAACATGCCGGCACTGATCAGCGCGGCAGAAGTGACGGACGCCGAAGCGATCCACCCCGGCTACGGCTTCCTGTCGGAAAACGCCGATTTCGCCGAACGCGTCGAGCAGTCCGGCTTCACCTTTATCGGCCCGCGCCCGGAAACGATCCGGATGATGGGCGACAAGGTGACCGCCAAGCAAACCATGATCAAGACCGGCGTGCCCTGCGTGCCGGGTTCTGAAGGCGCGTTGCCGGACGATCCGAAAGAGATCGTGAAAATTGCCCGCCAGGTCGGCTACCCGGTGATCATCAAGGCCGCCGGCGGCGGCGGTGGCCGCGGCATGCGCGTGGTCCACACCGAAGCAGCGCTGGTCAACGCGGTCAACATGACGCGCGAGGAAGCCGGCCGTGCGTTCGGCAACCCGCAGGTCTACATGGAGAAATTCCTGGAGAACCCGCGGCACATCGAAATTCAGATCCTGTCCGACTCGTTCAAGAACGCAGTCTGGCTGGGCGAGCGCGATTGCTCGATGCAGCGCCGTCACCAGAAAGTGATCGAAGAAGCGCCGGCTCCGGGCATCGCGCGCCGCCTGATCGACCGCATCGGCGATCGCTGCGCGGACGCCTGCAAGAAGATGGGCTATCTTGGCGCGGGTACGTTCGAATTCCTGTATGAAAACGGCGAGTTCTACTTCATCGAAATGAACACGCGCGTGCAGGTCGAGCATCCGGTGACCGAGCTGATCACGGGCGTCGACATCGTGCAGGAACAGATTCGCATCGCGGCGGGTGAGAAGCTCGCGTTCCGTCAGCGCGACATCGTGTTCAAGGGTCATGCGATCGAATGCCGGATCAACGCGGAAGATCCGTTCAAGTTCACGCCGTCACCGGGACGTTTGACGTCGTGGCATATGCCGGGCGGCCCAGGCATCCGCGTCGATTCGCACGCCTACAATGGCTATTTCGTGCCGCCGAACTATGATTCGATGATCGGCAAGCTGATCGCTTACGGCGCGACGCGCGAACAGGCGATCAAGCGGATGCGCATTGCCTTGTCGGAAATGGTGGTGGAAGGCATTTCGACCAACATCCCGCTGCACCGCGAGCTGATGCTGGACGCGAAGTTCGTCGAAGGCGGCACCAGCATTCACTACCTCGAAAACCGGTTGGCCGCGAAGCAGCAGGCCGCACCGGAAGAAGCGTAAGTCATGAGCTACCGGGAACTGATCGCCGAGCTGGCACGCGAGCACGCGGAGGAGTTCTCCGACGCACTGCTCGAGTTGGGTGCGCTGTCCGTATCGGTTGAAGATGCGGACGCCGACACACCCGACGAGCAGCCGCTGTTCGGCGAGCCCGGTCTCACGCCGGATCGCACGGCGTGGCAGCGTTCGCGCGTGATCGCACTGCTCGCGCCGGAACAGGAGCCAGCGGTGCTGCTCACGGCGGCGGCCAATGAGGTGGGGCTCGAAACCGCACCATCGTTTACCGTGCGTGAAGTCGAAGAGCAGGATTGGGTGCGTCTCACACAGTCTCAATTCGATCCGATTTCGATCGGCGAGCGCATCTGGGTGGTGCCCTCGTGGCACGACGCACCGGACCCTGACGCACTCGTGCTGGAACTCGATCCGGGCCTCGCATTCGGCACCGGCAGCCATCCCACTACGCGTCTGTGTATGGAATGGCTGGAGCAGTCGGTGAAGGCGGAGCAATCCGTGCTCGACTACGGCTGCGGCTCGGGCATCCTTGCCATCCTCGCGAAGAAGTGCGGCGCCAACCCGGTGTACGGCATCGATATCGACCCGCAGGCGGTCGAATCGGCGCGTCACAACAGCGAGCGCAACCGGGCGGAAGTCACGTACGGCTTGCCCGACGAATGCCCCATCGGCGAGTTCGATATCGTGGTCGCCAACATCCTGTCCAACCCGCTCAAGCTGATGGCGTCGATGCTGTCGTCCAAGGTCAAGCCGGGTGGCCGGATCGCGCTGTCAGGCATTCTGGCGCGCCAGGCGGACGAAGTGGCGCAGGTCTATTCGCGATGGATCGACATCGGCGTATGGCGCGAACACGAAGGTTGGGTATGCCTGACGGGAACGCGCCGCGAAAGCCATTAGAATAAGGCGTATTGTCCAACCAACGGCCTTTCGGCTTATCGGCTCAATATGCTCCTGGCGACGCGTTGCCCCTTCTGCGAAACCGTATTCCGCCTGCAACCGGCGCAGCTCGCGCTGCGCCGCGGCCTCGTGCGTTGCGGGCATTGCCATGAAGTATTCGACGCGTCGAGCAGCCTGTTCGAACTGAACGAGGCCGGCGACTTCTCCTCCGCCAAGCCGATTGCCGCGGCTGCGGCGATCGAGGCTTTGTCCGGCGTACGCGCCAAGGGCCCCGATTTCAGCGCTGAAGCCTGGGATCCGTGGGCGCCGGCGCCCGACGCCGCGATCGACAACCGCCTGCTTCACAACGCCAGCAATCTGCCGCTTACGCCGATCTCCACCGGCGCAGGCGTCGCCGTCACGCCGCGCCACGCTACCGAGCCGGAACTGCCGGCGAGCGCCTTTACCACGCCGATTCCTGCCGACCACGAACCCAGTCTCGCGAACGCCCCGCTCGAACCCGTTGCCCACGACGCCAACGCGCCCGCGGACGTGCCGAGTGAGCCTTTCGCTCGCGAGGCCAATCCGTCTGCGGAGGCAGCGCCGCGAGTCTGGCACAAGACCGAGCGTCCTTCTGAACATCTTGCTGATGCTGACGAGCCGGTTTTGCACGAGCCGGCCAGCTTGCATGGCATTCCTGACAATGAGCCGCATTTCGGTGGGGCCGCCGCAAGTGCGGCCGGATTAGGCGGGGCCGGCTTAGGCGCCGCAGGCGTAGCGGCGGCGGCCGGATTGGGTGCGGCCACCCCGGGCGGTGGTTCAGGTCCAGGCCCAGCCACCTTTGGATCGAGCGGCGAACCCTTCGCGGTCCAGCCGGTGCATGACGGCGTCGATCCCTTCCCGGTGGTACGCGAAACGCGCCCGGCCGAACCGCGCCGCCTCGGCTGGATCATCTTCGGCTCGGTGATCGCCGCGCTGCTGGTTATCGCCCTGCTCGCGCAACTCGCCTGGTGGCAGCGTGAAACCGTGCAGGTCTACTTCCCACGTTCGCAGACGCTCTACGTAAAAGCCTGCGCGCAGCTCGGCTGCCAGATCACGCCGCCGCACGACATCGACGGTTTGCAGGTCGAACCGTCCGATCTGCGGCAGATTGACGGCCCGCACAAGCTCGAACTGAAGATGCCGCTGCGCAACCGCGCCAATGTTGCGCTGGCCTATCCGGCCATCGAACTCACGCTGCTCGACGACCAGAACAATGTCGCCGTGCGCCGCGTGCTGTGGCCACAAGACTACGTCGCACCCGGCACTCCGATCGCGGCGGGATTGCCGGCGCACACGACCCAGACCATGATCGTGCACCTCGACACGGGCAATGCGGTCGCGTCCAATTTCCGCGTACAGATTTTTTATCCGTAACGCATCCTCGCGCGCCCGGCACTGACCGGGCGTGTTCACCGTCATTACTGACGAATTTTCGGAGCACGACAACATGAGTCAAGTTACGCTGGGTGGCAACCCGATCGAAGTATCCGGCACGTTCCCGAGCGTGGGCCAGAATGCCCCCGCCTTCTCGCTGGTCGGCAAGGATCTGAAGCCGCTGTCGCTGGCCGACTTCGCCGGCAAGCGCAAGGTGCTGAACATCGTCCCGAGCCTCGACACGCCGACCTGCGCCACGTCGACCCGCAAGTTCAACGAGGCAGCAGCCAAGCTGAGCAACACGGCTGTGATCGTCGTGTCGGGCGACCTGCCGTTCGCCGCATCGCGTTTCTGCACGACCGAAGGCATCGAGAACGTCGTGACGGCGTCCACGTTCCGCGGCCATGAGTTCGCGCAAGCCTATGGCGTCGACGTCACGAGCGGCCCGCTGACGGGTCTGACGGCACGCGCCGTGGTGGTCGTCGACGAGAACGACAAGGTCGTGCATGCTGAGCTGGTCGGCGAAATCAAGAACGAACCGAACTACGACGCAGCGCTTGCCGCGCTGAAGTAAAACCTTCGCGCACGAACCCCGGCGCCGCGCTTCATGCGCGGCGCTGTCACATCGTCGTGCCCATTCTCTTTATCGATTTTTACAGGAACGCTCGCCTTGGCTACGCTGATTTGCGGTTCGCTCGCCTACGACAACATCATGACCTTCGAAGGCCGCTTTCGGGAGCACATCCTGCCGGAGCAGGTCCACATCCTGAACGTGAGCTTCCTCGTGCCGACGATGCGCCGTGAGTTCGGCGGCTGCGCAGGCAATATCGCCTACTCGCTGCATCTGCTGGGTGGCAACGCACGCATCATGGGCGCGCTTGGCGCGATCGACGCGCAGCTCTACATGGACCGCTTCAAGCAGCTCGGCCTCTCCACGGAAAACGTGCTGGTGGTGCCGGACACGTACTCGGCCCAGGCGATGATCACCACCGACCTCGAAAACAACCAGATCACCGCGTTCCACCCGGGTGCGATGATGCAGGCGCATCTGAACCGCGCCGACGAAGCGAAGGGCATCACGCTCGGCATCGTTGGGCCGGATGGTTACGACGCCATGATCCAGCATTCCGAGCACCTGGCAGCGGCCGGCGTGCCGTTTATTTTCGATCCGGGCCAAGGTTTGCCGCTGTTCAACGGTGAGTCGCTGCGCCGCATGATTGAACTTGCTACTTACGTAGCTGTCAACGATTACGAAGCCAAACTGGTGAGCAACAAAACGGGGTGGTCGATCGAAGAGATCGCCGGCAAGGTCGAAGCGCTGATTGTCACTTTCGGCGAACAAGGCGCTCAGATCCACCACGCCGGCGGCATCGAAGAGATTCCGGCGGTCAAGGCACAGCAGGTGCTCGACCCTACAGGCTGTGGCGACGCGTTCCGCGGCGGCCTGCTGTACGGCATCGAGAACAAGCTGGGCTGGGCGACCACGGGGCGCCTGGCGAGCCTGATGGGCGCGCTGAAGATCGAACACCAGGGCCCGCAAAACTACGCGCCCAACCGGGCGGAGATCAACGAACGGTTCAAGCAGGCGTTCGGATACGACCTGCAGTAATGCCGCAAGCTATTGGAGTTAGGGAATGAGAACAACGAGTCGCCTGGTAGTGGCCGCCTTGATTGCCGGTTCGCTGGCCATGTCGGGGTGTGCGTACAACAGCAGTTCTGCCGACGTCTACACGGCGTCGCAGGCACAGCGCGAAGAGACGGTCCGCATGGGCACGGTAGACAGCGTTCGGGCCGTGAAGATCAGTTCGAATAACGGCCAGCCGAGCGGCCTGGGTGCGATCGGCGGCGGTGCGTTGGGCGCGGTGGCCGGCAGCGCGATCGGCGGCGGTCGCGGCTCGATCGTGACGGGCATCATCGGCGGTCTGGCTGGCGCAGTGGCAGGCAATGCTGTCGAGAACGGCGTCGCGGTGCACGACGGCCTCGAGATCACTGTGCGACTCGACAACGGCGACATGCGTGCGATCACCCAAAGCGCCACCGGCGAAATCTTCCGCGCCGGCGAGCGCGTCCGTCTGCTTTCCAGTGGCGGCGTCACGCGCGTCACACACTAAGTTTCCCCTCTCGTGCGGTCTCGCTTCATGCGCCTCCGCGACGACATCAAACGCATGCCCTCCCTGTCGACCTGAGTTAGCGCTTTAGCGGTTACTTCGGTCCCATGCAACACAGTGGCGGTGCATGCGTTTTTTTTCGCCTGCGGGTTTCGAACTCGTTTCTCAGAGCCGCCGCCTTCGCCAGAGCAAAAAAAAATCCCGTCGCCAGAAACCCGGCAACGGGACCCTGACCGAGTAGCGCTCGGTGATGCTGCTTCAAGCGCTACTCGATCATCGACACACAGTACGACGTGTCGAAGTACTTCTACTGCTTACGGACGGCTGCCCGTCGGGAACGGCCATGCAGCTGCCGGGTTCAGCGCGGTCTTCACCGTCGCCGCCGGTGCGCTCGAGACAGAAGTCGCAGCGGGAGCAGGAGCAGCCTTCTTGGCAACAGCCTTCTTCGCAGGGGCAGCCTTCTTGGCAGGAGCAGCGGCCTTCTTCGCGGCAGCCTTCTTGGCAGGCGCAGCCTTTTTAGCGGCAGCCTTTTTCGCAGGCGCAGCTTTCTTGGCGGCAGCCTTCTTCGCAGGCGCAGCTTTCTTGGCAGCAGCCTTCTTAGCAGGCGCAGCCTTCTTGGCAGCAGCCTTCTTAGCCGGCGCCTTCTTTGCTGCGGCCTTCTTCGCCGGTGCTGCCTTCTTTGCTGCAACCTTCTTCACTGCTGCTTTCTTAGCCGGCGCTGCCTTCTTTGCCGGTGCCTTCTTCGCTGCAACCTTCTTCGCTGCAACCTTCTTCACTGCGACTTTCTTGGCAGCGACTTTCTTCGCCGGCGCAGCCTTCTTCGCTGCAACCTTCTTCACTGCAACCTTCTTCACTGCGACTTTCTTGGCAGCGACTTTTTTCGCCGGAGCGGCCTTCTTTGCCGGAGCAGCTTTCTTAGCTGCGGGTTTCTTAGCTGCGGCTTTCTTGATAGTTGCCATCATTTTCTCCTTCAGGTTTTCAGATGAGAGTCAGTTCAAACTACACCCTTCGTCAAAACCCGCTTCCCGCGGACGCTTCTCAGGGCGCGCGCTACGAAGCGGGCTATTCATCGGCGTACGCAGGTGCTGCGCGCTTACGCTAATGAATGCGGTAAGGCGCGCCGTGCCCTTGGGCACCGCGCGCCAGATCTGGTCGGCGCTGGATCTCAACGCCGGCAATTGCTTGATCGGGCCGCTGGCGGCGACGCCAGCGGCTTTTTCCGGGGGGAAGTTTGCCCATCCCACTGAAGGGTTCGCAAAGTGCCAGTCATGTTTGTGGGCCGCGAAGGCACGCGGCGCACTGGGCACAATTTGCATCAGGCGGTTCTGCTCCTAACTAAATTGCCGCGGCCGAAGCCTGCCGGCATCCCCAAAATGAATGCATCTGCGACTCGGACCCGGATCACTCCCAGGTCAGCGCGCCGCCAGTCTGATATTCGATCACTCGCGTCTCGAAGAAGTTGCGTTCCTTCTTCAGGTCGATCATCTCGCTCATCCACGGGAACGGGTTTTCCTCGTTCGGGTACAGCGGATCGAGACCGATCTGCTGGCAACGGCGGTTGCAGATGAAGCGCAGATAGCTCTTGAACATCGACGCATTGAGGCCGAGCACCCCGCGCGGCATCGTATCTTCTGCGTAACGATATTCAAGTTCGACCGCTTGCTGGAAGATCTCGCGGATTTCCGCGCGGAACTCAGCCGTCCAGAGTTGCGGGTTTTCGAGTTTGATCTGGTTGATCAGGTCGATGCCGAAATTGCAGTGCATCGACTCGTCGCGCAGGATGTATTGGTACTGTTCCGCCGCGCCGGTCATCTTGTTCTGGCGACCCAGCGCCAGGATTTGCGTAAAGCCGACGTAGAAGAACAGGCCTTCCATCACACAGGCGAACACGATCAGCGAGCGCAGCAGGGTCTGGTCTGCCTCGAGCGTGCCGGTCTTGAAAGCCGGGTCGGTCAGCGTATGGATGAACGGAATCAGGAATTCGTCTTTCGCGCGAATCGAGGAAACCTCGTGATACGCGTTGAAGATTTCGCCTTCGTCGAGACCCAGGGACTCGACGATGTACTGGTAAGCGTGCGTGTGGATCGCCTCTTCGAATGCCTGGCGCAGCAGGAACTGGCGGCATTCGGGCGCCGTGATGTGGCGGTAGGTGCCCAGCACGATGTTGTTGGCGGCCAGCGAGTCGGCCGTCACGAAGAAGCCCAGGTTGCGCTTGACGACGCGGCGCTCGTCTTCGGTCAGACCGTTCGGGTCTTTCCAGAGGGCGATGTCGCGCGACATGTTCACTTCTTGCGGCATCCAGTGGTTGGCGCAACCAGCCAGATACTTTTCCCAGGCCCACTTGTATTTGAACGGCACCAACTGATTGACGTCGGTCTGGCCGTTGATGATGCGCTTGTCGGCGACATTGACTCGCGCTTCGGAGGCGGCAGCCGTTCCGGTAGCAGCGTGGGTCACATGAGCGACGGGAGCGACAGCGATGTCGTTCGCGAAGATGTCTTGAGCCGAGGGAGCGTGAGGAGCGGAACGCGTTCCGACTTGCGAACCGACAGCCGATCCCGCAGCGTTGCGCAACACATTCTGTTGCGTAGCGCTCGAGGGAGTTACGGCAGTGATCTCGTCATCCCAGTTGAGCATAAATGTCACCATCAATTTAGAACGGTTTGTACCATCTTTTCACGAGCGATAAAAGAGTTCGCTGATGAAAAATCCTGTTTTCGATTCGCGTTGCTACGTTCATACAACACTTTGTTCAACAGACTGTGTGTGTCGCCTCATGTGAAGCGTGTTGAACGCGTGTCGTCGAGGTGCTTCGCGAACTCGAAGAGCAACGTGTTAAAGCGACGTTTCGCTGCTCTATCTATCTGTATTGCGGAGCGTGCTTGCAGCGTTTTGCGATTGCTTCCTGCTGCCTCGTGCTGACGTTTCGGCTGCCCCCGTGGTTGCCTGTTCGTCAGTGCTGGCGAGGTGAAGTTCAATGCAATGTCGAGCGATGCATCTGACCGGCTGTGTCGATCGACCTTCGACCGGAGCGTTTGCTGAGCGCTTCATGTCGAGCGCTTCGTCTGTGCTGCCGACTGCTGACTGCTTCATCTGCTACTTGCTTACCGCTTGCCTGCTGTTTCACGACTTCAGTTGCTTGCCGTGCTTCGCTAATTTTCGACGAGCGGCGCAACGTCGATTTTGTTTCGCTGCGCCGCTCATCTACTTCGCTTATGCACCACTTCTATCAAGCTTGCTGATCGCTGCATGCGGGTCTTTACCTACAACCCGTTTAGCAAGCAGCGATCCTGCCGCTCGCTTCGTGCTTGCCTCGCGATCGCCAGACTTCTTATTGGCAAGCTTCGCACTCGTCGAATCCAGGATCGCCCGGACGCATCATGCACACCGGACCATCCGCTTCAGGCGCTGCTTCGACCGCAACTGCCGGCGCCGCCGCCGCGACCTGGATGCCGCCCGAAGCTGCACCGCCGCTCACGCCGAAGCCGCCGGCCGCGCCGCCGCCGACACCACCCGCACCGCCCGACCCTTCGCCACCACCCGAGCTCACCGCGTTCAGCGCGCCGTGCGCCACAGTCGACTTTTCGACGTGCGTCGCCGCCATCGTGCGGAGGTAATAGGTCGTCTTCAGACCGCGCACCCATGCGAGCTTGTAGACCTCGTCGAGCTTCTTACCCGACGCGCCGCCCATGTAGATGTTCAGCGACTGCGCCTGGTCGATCCACTTCTGGCGACGCGAAGCCGCCTCGACCAGCCACACCGGATCGAGTTCGAACGCGGTCGCGTAGATCGCGCGCAGGTCGGCCGGGATGCGGTCGATGCGAGAGAGCGTGCCGTCGAAGTACTTCAGGTCGGCAACCATGACTTCGTCCCACAGACCGCGTTCCTTCAGGTCGCGCACCAGGTAGTCGTTGACCACCGTGAATTCGCCCGACAGATTCGACTTCACATACAGGTTCTGGTACGTCGGTTCGATACAGGCCGACACGCCGATGATGTTCGAGATGGTCGCCGTCGGTGCGATGGCGACGCAGTTCGAGTTGCGCATGCCGTAGGTGGCGATGCGCGAACGCAGTTCGGTCCAGTCCATCGATTCGCTCGAATCGACTTCGACATAGCCGCCGCGCGCTTCGGCCAGCAGCTTCACCGAATCTTGCGGGAGGATGCCGCGGTCCCACAGCGAGCCGCGGTAGCTGGAGTAACGGCCACGTTCCTGGGCCAGTTCGGTCGACGCGTAGTAAGCGTAGTAGCAAACCGCTTCCATCGACGTATCGGCGAACGCCACCGCCTCTTGCGACGCGTACGGCGTGCGCAGCAGGTGCAGGCAATCCTGGAAGCCCATGATGCCCATGCCGACCGGACGGTGCTTCAGGTTCGAGTTACGCGCCTTGGCAACCGCGTAGTAGTTGATGTCGATCACGTTGTCGAGCATGCGCATCGCAACGCTGACGGTGCGCTTCAGCTTGTCGTGGTCGAGCGCCAGGGTGCCGTCGGCCTGTTCCTTGAGGTGAGCGACGAGGTTCACCGAGCCCAGATTACAGACGGCGATTTCGGCGTCGCTGGTGTTCAGTGTGATTTCCGTGCACAGGTTCGACGAGTGGACGACACCGACGTGCTGTTGCGGCGAACGCACATTGCACGGATCCTTGAACGTGATCCACGGGTGGCCGGTTTCGAACAGCATGCCCAACATCTTGCGCCACAGTTGCGCCGCCGGGATCTTCTTGAACAGCTTGATCTCGCCGCGCGCGACCTTGTCTTCGTAAGCCGTGTAAGCCGTTTCGAATTCCGCGCCGAACTTGTCGTGCAGGTCCGGACAGGTGGACGGCGAGAACAGCGTCCAGTCGCCGCCTTCGTGCACGCGCTTCATGAACAGATCGGGAATCCAGTTCGCCGTGTTCATGTCGTGGGTGCGGCGACGGTCGTCACCCGTGTTCTTACGCAGTTCGAGGAATTCCTCGATGTCCAGGTGCCACGTTTCCAGGTACGCGCAGACCGCGCCCTTGCGCTTGCCACCCTGGTTCACAGCGACAGCCGTGTCGTTGACGACCTTCAGGAACGGCACGACGCCTTGCGACTTGCCATTGGTGCCCTTGATGTGCGAACCCAGAGCACGCACGCGCGTCCAGTCGTTGCCCAGACCGCCGGCGAACTTCGATAGCAGTGCGTTTTCCTTCAGCGCTTCGTAGATGCCGTCGAGGTCGTCGTCGACCGTGGTCAGGTAGCACGACGACAGCTGCGAGCGGCGGGTGCCCGAGTTGAACAGCGTGGGCGTGGACGACATGAAGTCGAAGCTCGACAGCACGTTGTAAAACTCGATCGCGCGCGCTTCGCGGTCGATCTCGTTCAGCGACAGACCCATCGCGACACGCATAAAGAATGCCTGGGGCATTTCGATGCGCACGCCGTCATGATGCAGGAAGTAGCGGTCGTACAGCGTTTGCAGGCCGAGGTAGCCGAACTGCAGGTCGCGGTTGTTGTCGAGTGCGGCGCCGAGGCGCTTCAAGTCGAACTGCAGCAGCTTGTCGTCGAGCAGTTCGGCTTGCACGCCGCGCTTGATGAATTGCGGGAAGTATTCGGCGTAGCGCTCGCCCATTTCCGTTTGCGTGACTTCCTCTTCGAGGATTTCGCGGCGGATCGTGTGCAGCAGGATGCGGGCCGTGACCTGGCTATAAGCCGGGTCTTTTTCGATCATCGTGCGGGCAGCCAGGATCGCCGAGTCGTAGACCTGGCTCATCGGCACGCCGTCGTACAGGTTCTTGACCGTTTCCGCGATGATCGGATCGGCGCTCACAGCGTCGCCCAGGTTCGAGCAGGCCAGTTCGATGATGCCGCGCAGCGCAGCCATGTCGAGCGGACGCGTCACGCCGTTGTCGGTGACGTTCAGACCCGGCGTGCTGGCGACGATCTGGTCGTCATGACCGCGCGCCTGGGTGCGCTTCTCGCGATACAGCACGTACGCACGCGCGACGTTGTGTTCGCCGCCGCGCATCAGCGCGAGTTCGACCTGATCCTGGATGTCTTCGATATGGAACGTGCCGCCGTTCGGACGGCTGCGCACGAGTGCGCGCACCACGTTCTGCGTGAGTTGCTCGACCAGTTCGCGCACGCGAGCCGACGCCGCGCCTTGACCACCGTTGACGGCCAGAAATGCCTTCGTCACGGCGATGGCGATTTTCGACGGTTCGAACGACACCACGCTGCCGTTACGACGAATCACCTTGTAGTCGGCGTAGGTCACTTGCGGCGCGAGCGCCTGGGCGCCTTGTGTCTGGCCGAAGGTCTGGCCAGCCGGTGAACCCTCGTACCGGGTCGTCGCGTTGTCGGTGGTTTGCATGTGCAAAGCTCCTGGTCTTGGAAATGTTGCGGAGATAACCGCGGATTAAAACGAACGCTGCGCCGCCGCGTGCGCAAGCGATGGGGTGCAGGAAAAAGGCCGGCCGAGCCGGGTGGCGGGATGCGACAGCGGTGAAGCCTGATTCGAATTGAAAACGGTCTTCATCATGTGTGTCGCGATCACTTGCTATGCCCTTTCCTGAATGCTTCTGGACGCTGCCGGCTCTCTCGACCGGCCACGCCGCAGGAATATTTATCGCTGCCCGGAATGCTTGCGGCGCCGTGCTCGGGAAGCGGGGCGCCGCAGACTTATGCACTCAGTTATGCACAGAGTTATACACACCGGACACAAGATATAGTGCGAAACTGAATTTCTGGCACCAAGTATAGTGTAGTTTCAAGACAGGTCAAATCGTTTTATTTGCTTTCAAAGGCTTGACTTTTGCATAGCGCGACGCGAAGCCGACTCCCCGGAGAACAAGGCAGCGCCTTGCTCTCCTCGCATCACGCGAGATTGCGCGAAGGGTCGTTACAGCGTTTTGGAAAACTTGAGATAGGGGAAGTACTGATCCGCTAACGCGGTGTCGCGCTGCAGACGCTGCCATTCGAAATGCGGCCCCGGATCGGTCTTGCGGCCGGGGGCAATGTCCGAGTGACCGGCAAGTCCCTCGACCGGATAGCAAGCCTTGAGCGCCGTCACAAGTGCACCAAGCGTGCGGTATTGCGCCGCTTCGAAAGCAGTCGTATCACTACCCTCGAGCTCAATGCCGATTGAGAAATCGTTGCAGCGCTCGCGACCGAAAAAATTCGACGGCCCGGCGTGCCATGCCCGCTCGTTGCAGGACACAAATTGCTCGAGCGCGCCGTCGCGATGAATTAGGAAATGCGCCGACACCCGCACGCCGCGCAGATGCGTGTCGTAGTACGGGTGAGCGTCGCAGTCGAGCGTGTTCAGGAACAGTTCGGCGATCGCCGTGCCGCCGAACTCATTGGGCGGCAGGCTGATGTTGTGGACGACGATCAGCGTCGGCACGGCCCCTTCGGGCCGTGTTTCGAAATTCGGCGATGGCAGCTTGCGTGCGGCGGCGACCCAACCGTCTGCGTCAACGGTGAACTCGACGCTCATCGAGCGTCGCGGCCCGTGGGACGCGCGCCGTGACGCTGCGCGTGCGCGGCACTGCAGAAAGGCTGCCCCGCCATCACCACGGAGTCGCTCTTCGGCGCGTGCACGCCGCACTCGGCGCAGCGGATCATCGGCTCGGCGAGCTGGGGCTGCGCTTGCGGCGCGTTGGGCCCACGCGCGCCGCCGTTCGGACCGCTCTGGCCTCTTGCCCCGCCGGCACCCGCGGCGCCAGTGCGTTGCGACGCTTGCGCGTCATGACGGCGCAGTGCCTTGACCAACCACTGGCCAACGATGAACAACAGGATCAGCAGAAAAATTTGTCGCATAGCAGGACACTCACACTACAGCACGGTGCAACAGCACCTCGAATACGAAACGGCTGCCGACGTACGCCAGCAACAGCGCGACGAACGACGCCAGCACCCAGCGCAATGCCGCACGGCCGCGCCAGCCGGAAACCTTGCGCGCGGTCAGCAGCGCGCCGAACATCACCCAGGAAAGAATCGCGAACACCGTCTTGTGATCGAGCCGCAAGGCGCGATCGACTAATTGCTCGCTGAACAGGATGCCCGACACCAAGGTCAGCGTGAGCAGCACGAAGCCGGCGCCGATCAGACGGAACAGCAGCTTTTCAAGTGTCAGCAGCGGCGGCAAGGTGTCAAGCCAGCTCGACAGCCAGCCGTTGCCCGCCGCAGCCGCATTGCGTTGCGACATGCCGCCGCGCATGGCATGCAGACGCCGCTCGACCAGCAGCATCAGAACCGCGTGCAGCGCCGCGATCGCGAACAAACCGTACGCGATATTAGCGATCAGGAAGTGCAGCTTGAACATCGGCGCGGCTGAATACGGCAGCACGCGTACGCCATTGAACGCCAGCGGCAATAAAGAAGCGACGCAAGCGAGCGGCAACACCAGCAGGCGCAAGCCGTCGAGCGGAAAGAAAAAGCTCTCGATCCAGTAGATGCCGGCGCCGAGCCAGAACATCGCCGACAGCGCGAACGCGAAACCGAACACCATCGCGTTTTGGGGAAAGATGGTGGTGTGCAGCAGCACGCCGTGGGCCAGCAGCGCGACAAACAGCAGCGCGCGGCCCGAGGTGCTCATGCCCGAAGCGGCCGATGAGGCCGGGATGCCCGCGGAGACGGGCACTGGCGGCACGCTCTCGAGCATGGGGCGCAAGGCGGCGTGCCGGTGCGAACGCCAGCCGGCCACGGCGAGACCGCCGTAGAGGAGCGCAGTGAGGGCATACAGTACAATATCCATATTCGAAGTTTACACTAGGCCCCTGCTCCGCGACGTCTCCCGCATCGCGCCCCGCTCCGGCCGCACAGTTCATCGCTCCCCATGCTCGACAATCTGACTCAACGGATGGCGCGCGTCGTCAAGACGCTGCGCGGCGAAGCCCGGCTCACCGAGGCGAACACCCAGGAAATGCTGCGCGAAGTGCGCCTCGCGCTTCTCGAGGCAGACGTGGCGTTGCCCGTCGTGCGCGAGTTCATCGCCAAGGTGAAGGAAAAAGCGCTCGGCGAGGAGGTGCTCAGCAGCCTGTCGCCAGGTCAGGCGCTGGTCGGCGTGGTGCAGCGTGAGCTGACCGCGATCATCGGCGGCGACTATGAAGGCAAGGCGGTCGAGCTGAATCTCGCCGTCACGCCGCCGGCCGTTATCCTGATGGCGGGTCTGCAAGGCGCCGGTAAGACGACCACGGTCGGCAAGCTCGCCAAGCTCCTGCGCGAGAAGTACAAGAAGAAGGTCCTCACCGTTTCGTGCGACGTCTACCGCCCGGCTGCTATTGCGCAGTTGAAGACGGTGACCGAGCAGGTCGGCGCGGATTTCTTCCCGTCGGAACCGGATCAGAAGCCGGTGGATATCGCGATCGCCGCGGTGGATTGGGCCAAGCGCCACTACCACGACGTGCTGCTGGTCGACACGGCTGGCCGTCTGGGTATCGACGAAGCAATGATGGCCGAAATCACCGCGCTGCACAGCACGCTGAATCCGGCGGAAACGCTGTTTGTCGTCGATGCGATGCTCGGTCAGGATGCGGTCAACACCGCGAAGGCCTTTAGCGACGCATTGCCGCTCACCGGCGTCGTCCTCACCAAGCTCGACGGCGATTCACGCGGTGGCGCGGCGCTCTCCGTGCGTCACGTGACGGGCAAGCCAATCAAGTTCGTCGGTGTCGCCGAAAAGCTCGATGGCCTCGAAATTTTCTATCCGGATCGCATGGCGAACCGGATTCTCGGCATGGGCGACATTCTCGCCCTCGTCGAAGAAGCACAACGCGGTGTGGACGTACACGCCGCGCAGAAGCTCGCCGACAAGGTCAAGAAAGGCGGTGACTTCGACCTCAACGATTTCCGCGCGCAGCTGACCCAAATGAAGGGCATGGGCGGCCTGTCGTCGCTGATGGACAAACTGCCGGCCCAGTTCCAGCAAGCCGCCGCCGGTGCCAACATGGGCCAGGCTGAAAAGCAGATGCGCCGCATGGAAGGCATCATCAATTCGATGACGCCGCTGGAGCGCGCCAAGCCCGATCTGATCAAGGCCACCCGCAAGCGCCGCATTGCCGCCGGCGCGGGCGTGCAGGTGCAGGAAGTCAACCGCATGCTGAATCAGTACGACCAGATGCGCACGATGATGAAAAAGCTGAAGGGCGGCAATCTGCAAAAGATGATGCGCGGCATGAAGGGCATGATGCCCGGCATGCGCTAAGCTTTAGCAAGACGGCGGCGCGCGTGCTTCCGTGCATAAACAACGGCACGCGCGGCTGACTCCGGATTTGTGCGGGTTTATTCTGTACCGCACGCCGCCGTTCTCACCCACACTATGTATACAGTTACCGCTCGTCAGACGTTATGAACCGCGAAGAAGCTCTCCATATTTTTAGCCATTCCGAAGAAATCGTTTCGGCCGACGACGTCAACGCGTCGATCAGCGGCATGGCTGCCGCCATCCGCAACGAGATGAGCGAGGACTTCCCGCTCGTGCTGTCGGTGATGGGCGGCGCGGCGGTGTTTACCGGCATGCTGCTGCCGCACCTCGATTTCCCGCTCGAGTTCGACTACATCCACCTGACCCGCTACCGCAACACCACCAAGGGTGGCAATGAGATGCAGTGGCGCGTGGCGCCGGCTGAGTCGGTGAAGGATCGCGTCGTACTGGTGCTCGACGACATCCTTGACGAAGGCGAGACGATGGCCGCGATCCGCGATCGCATCCTCGCGATGGGCGCGAAGCGCTTCCTGAGCGCGGTGCTGTGCGAGAAGATCATTCCGAAGGCCAAGCCGCTGCGCCCTGACTACTGTGGTTTCGAAGTGCCGGACCGCTACGTGTTCGGTTGCGGGATGGACGCCAAGGGTTACTGGCGCAATCTGCCGACCATTCGGGCGCTGACCGAGGGGGCTTAAAGCCAAGTCGTTCTGGCGGCGCCATTTACGGCGCGCACCGGCGTAAAAAAGCGGCCCACGGGCCGCTTTTTGTTTGTCAGGCTGGCGATAGCACTGCTGCGCTACCTTGCTGAACGCCGCACCAGACCTCACTCAAAGTTGATGCACGAAAGAGCGGATCCCCCCGAGCATCATTTCGACTGAGATCGCCACCAGCACCAATCCCATCAGCCGTTCGAAGGCCATCATCGCGCGCTCGCCGAGCCACGCCTGAATGCGCTCCGCCAGCATCAGCACGATCGCGCAGACGACCATCGTGACGGTCAGCGCACCGATCCACTCGAACATCTTGCCCGGCGCCTGCGACGTCAGCAGCATCACTGTCGCCAGCGCCGACGGGCCCGCCAGTGCCGGAATGGCGAGCGGCACGATGAGCGGCTCGCCGCCGCGCGTGTCACCGCCGAACGGACCGTCAGGATGCGGAAACACCATCCTGAGCGCAATCAGAAACAGCACAATCCCGCCACCGATGCGCAAAGACTGGTCGGTCAGACTCATCATGCGCAGGAAGCGGTCGCCGACCACCATGAAGACCAGCAGGATCGCGAAGGCGATCGCCACCTCACGGAGAATGACGATCGTGCGTCGCTTGGGCGATACGCTCCGCAGGCAACTGATAAAGAGCGGAATATTGCCGAGCGGATCGGTGATCAGAATCAGCAGGACGGTCGCAGATACGAAGGTGTACTCCACCGTCCGCTCCGCTTACTGCGCCAACGCGGCGCGAACCTTGCCGATCACCGTTTGGGCGGCGTCTTCGACCGGCAGTAGCGTCGCTTCAGCGTCGCGGCGGCCTTGATACTCGAGCTTGCCGTCCTTGAGACCACGGTCGCCGATCACCAGACGATGCGGCACGCCGATCAGTTCCCAGTCGGCGAACATCACGCCCGGACGTTCGCCGCGATCGTCGAGGATCACGTCGACACCGGCTTCGACCAGCTCCGCGTACAGCTTGTCGGCCTGCTCACGCACGGCTTCGCTGCGGTCGTAACCCATCGGGCACAGCACAACCTCGAACGGGGCGATCGACTCCGGCCAGATGATGCCCTTGTCGTCGAAATTCTGTTCGATCGCCGCGCCCAGAATACGCGTGATGCCGATGCCGTAGCAGCCCATTTCCATTGGCTGCGGCTTGCCGTTCTCGTCGAGACAGGTCGCGTTCATCGCTTCCGAGTATTTCTTGCCGAGCTGGAACACGTGGCCGACTTCGATGCCACGGCAGATGTCGATCACGCCCTTGCCGTCCGGCGACGGATCGCCCTTCTTCACATTGCGAATATCGGCGACGACCGGCTCCGGCAGATCGCGGCCCCAGTTCACGCCGGTGGTGTGGTAATCCACTTCGTTCGTGCCAACCACGAAGTCGCTCATGTTGGCGACCGTGCGATCCGCGATGACCTTGATCGGCTTCTTCGTGTTGATCGGGCCGAGGTAACCCGGCGGCGTGCCGAACGTCTCGATGATCTCGGCTTCGGTCGCCATGCGGAAGTCCGCCAGACCCGGCAACTTGCTCGCCTTGATCTCGTTCAGCTCGTGATCGCCGCGCAGCATCAGCAACCAGATGGTCGGTTCGGCGCCTTCGTTTTCCGTGGCGAGAATGATCGACTTGATCGTGCGCTCGAGCGGGATGTTCAGCAGTTCGGCCACGGCCTCGCACTTTGCTTTGCCCGGCGTCGCGGTCTTCTTCATCTCTTCGGTCGGCGCTGCGCGTTCAGCGTACAGTGGCAACGCTTCGGCCGCTTCAACGTTCGCAGCGAACTCCGACGTCGGGCAATACGCGATCGCGTCTTCACCGGTGTCGGCGATCACGTGAAATTCATGCGAACCGCTACCGCCGATCGAACCGTTGTCTGCTGCCACTGCGCGGAAATCCAGACCGAGGCGCGTGAAGATTCGGACGTACGCGTCGTACATCTTGCGATACGACTCGCGCAGGCCTTCCGCGTCCTTATCGAACGAGTACGCGTCTTTCATGATGAACTCGCGGCCACGCATCACGCCGAAACGCGGACGGATCTCGTCGCGAAACTTCGTCTGGACCTGATAGAAGTTCACCGGCAACTGGCGATAGCTCTTGATCTGGCCGCGCGCAATATCCGTGACCACTTCTTCATGGGTCGGTCCGAGCACGAAATCGGATTGCTTGCGATCCTTGAAGCGCAGCAGCTCGGGGCCGTATTTTTCCCAGCGGCCCGATTCCTGCCACAGTTCAGCCGGCTGCACCGAAGGCATCAACAGTTCGATCGCACCTGCCCGGTTCATTTCTTCACGCACGATGGCTTCCACCTTGCGGATCGAACGTAGGCCAATGGGCAGGTAGTTATAGATGCCACCGGCAACGCGGCGGATCATGCCGGCGCGCACCATGAGCTTGTGGCTGACGATCTCGGCGTCGGCGGGCGCTTCTTTCAGTGTGCCGATAAAGAAACGGGAAGCTTTCATTCAGATTTTCCAAAAGCGGCGGCTCCGGAGGGACCGCCCGAAAGGTGAAAACGGTGGGGAAACCGACACAGACCCGGCCTCGCGCCGGCACGGACGCGCCGCAGACCGGGCCAAAGTCTGACCAGGAATCCGGCTCAGACCCGGCAAACGGCCTGCGTATACCAGGCAAAACCCGGCAAAACCGGTCCGATCGCGGCGCCGAAGCCGCCGCGCAAAGCCTTTGCAGCAAGGGATAAGGCACGGAAAGACTGACAGGCTACCGCAAACGCAGGCCTTTTGCGGCGAATCGTTCCAATCTGGTGCGAATCGGTGCGTCGGGTCCGTTATCTGTTTATAATCAAAGCAATTTTAAAGGATTCGAAGGTGGTTGTATGCTGGATCGTGAAGGCTTTCGCCCGAACGTCGGCATCATCCTCTTGAACGCGCACAACGAGGTGTTTTGGGGCAAACGGCTCCGTGAACATTCCTGGCAGTTTCCGCAAGGGGGCATCAAGTACGGAGAGACCCCCGTGCAAGCGATGTATCGGGAGTTACACGAAGAAACCGGGCTGCTTCCTGAGCACGTCAAGGTGATCGGTCGCACGCGCGACTGGTTGCGTTACGAGGTGCCTGACAAGTTCATCAAGCGCGAAGTACGCGGTCATTACCGCGGCCAGAAACAAATCTGGTTTTTGCTTCGGATGGTTGGACGCGATTGCGACATTTGCTTGCGCGCCACCGACCACCCTGAGTTCGATGCGTGGCGCTGGAACGAGTACTGGGTGCCGCTCGACTGTGTGATCGAGTTCAAGCGGGATGTGTATCAGTTGGCGCTGACGGAGCTATCCCGTTTCATGCGCCGGGCTGCGCCGCGTGCGGAAAAACCTGGCGGGCACCATGGGCCGCGTTATCCCCGGATAGCGTCGTCAATGGAAAGTCCGCCGGATTCGACGATGATGACGGTCACCACCTCGGTGACCACACTCAGCATCGAAACGTCGATACACACGACGATCGTTTCTGATTGCGGTCCGGGCTCCGGGTCGGTAGCCGAAGTTGGCTCCGCTTCGGAACACGAAGACGAATCGGATCGCGAAACCGCCGGCTCGCTGTTCCGCCCTGGCGTACGCAATTAACAACTCTGTGCGGGCTGTCCACGCCGCCTCTGCTGGCGCGGCTCAATGAGCCGCGCCAGTGTTTCGAGGAAACCATATTGAAAGCATTTGCTCTCGTCGTGGCGTGCGTCGCCACCGGCGCCCTGCTGGCTGGATGTTCGAGCGCCGGCAAACCCACCAATAAAGACGACAGCGAGTTTGCCTACCTGCTGGACCGGCCGAGCAACTGGGTGGAAAACAAGGTCGACGCCCTGCCGCCGCTACCGCAAGACTCGAATCTGCTGCCCTTCGAGGTTTCAGGCAACACACCGCTGCAGTTCGCGATCGATAGAAATTCACTTACCGTCGGCACCGACGGCGTGGTGCGCTACACCGTCGTCGTAACGAGCTCGAGCGGCGCGCGCAACGTGAACTACGAAGGGATTCGCTGCGATACGTATGAATGGCGCCAGTACGCGGGGCTGAACGCCGATCACGACGGCTGGGACCAGACCGTCGCCAACGACTTCAGGCGCATTGAGAATGGCGCGCTGAACGCCTATCAGGCAGCGCTGTATCAGGATTACCTGTGTGCGAACAAGATGCCCACGGGCAACGCCAAGCAGATTGTCGAGAACATCCGCTACAAGCGCACGCAGACCTCGTTGGTTCACTAAAGCAGTTTTCGCGGGCGTACTTCTTCGAATGTGGATGCCGCCGCGAACAAAAAAAAAGCCGTTCCAGCTCACGCTGGAACGGCTTTTTTTCTGTCGTGCGAACCGTGCCCGGGAGTCAGACCAGCACGAGATTGTCGCGGTGAATCACCTCAGGCTCCAGCATATAGCCGAGTACCGATTCAATGTCGCCGCTCGGACGCCGCTGGATCAGCTTGGTTTCCGCGCTGCTGTAGTTCGTCAGGCCGCGCGCGACTTCACGCCCTGCCGCACTCAGGCAAGCGATCACTTCGCCGCGCGCAAACGCGCCCTGCACACCGACGATGCCGATCGGCAGCAAACTCTTGCCGCCTTCCGTCAACTTTTCGACTGCGCCGTCGTCGATCACCACGTGGCCGCGCACCTGCAAGTGATCGGCCATCCATTGCTTGCGCGCCGCCATGCGTGCCGTGCGCGCGATCAACTGGGTGCCGATCGCCTCACCCGAGGCGAGCCGTGACAACACGTCTGCTTCACGCCCGCTCGCGATCACCGTATTGGCGCCACTGTGCGCCGCGCGTTTAGCGGCAAGAATCTTGGTCAGCATGCCGCCGCGGCCCAGGCTCGAACCCGCGCCGCCCGCCATTGCTTCGAGCTCCGGCGCACCGGCGTCGGCCTGCTGAACGAGTGTCGCGTTCGGATCTTTGCGCGGGTCGGCAGTGAAAAGCCCCTGCTGATCGGTGAGGATAATGAGCGCATCGCCTTCAATCAGATTGGCGACCAGGGCGCCTAGCGTGTCGTTGTCGCCGAACTTGATTTCGTCGGTAACGACTGTGTCGTTCTCGTTGATGATCGGCACGACACCCAGACGCAGCAGAGTCAGCAACGTGGAGCGCGCATTCAGATAGCGTTCGCGGTCGGCCAGATCAGCGTGGGTCAGCAGAATCTGCGCGGTCTGGATCGAATGCTCGGCAAAGCGGCTTTCGTAGACTTGCGCGAGACCCATTTGACCGACAGCCGCGGCCGCCTGCAATTCGTCAATTTCGCGTGGCCGCTTGGTCCAGCCGAGCCGCTGCATCCCTTCGGCAATGGCGCCCGAACTGACCAGCACCACTTCCTTGCCCTGCGCGCGCAGGGCGGCAATCTGCGCGGCCCAGCGGCCGATTGCAGCATGATCGAGGCCGCGCCCGTCATTCGTAACGAGGCTCGAGCCGACTTTCACTACCAATCGCCGTGAATCTGCGATGACGGAACGCATTGTGCGCGATCTCCCAAGATGACGCGTGATGCATGCCGGCGGCCCGTGCAGGCGCCGGCGCTCAAGCTTGTTATTACTGCGGGTCGACGCTCGAGTCGTCCGACGCAGCGGCCGGTGCTTCCGGTTTTGCGCGGAAACGCACGTCAGCAGCGAGATCTTCGGCTTCCGCCGCGCGCTGCGCGTCCGAATGCGCGGCGATGTGGTCATACACCGCGTAGCAAAGACTTTCGCAGCCCTGGCCGGTCAGCGCTGAGATTTCGAACACCGGACCCTCCCAACCGTAGCCCTCAAGGAAGGCCGACACTCGCGCTTCGCGCTCGTCTTCGGGCACCATATCGAGCTTGTTGAGCACGAGCCAGCGGGGCTTCTCATAGAGCAGCTCGTCGTACTTGCGCAGCTCGTTGACGATCGCCTTGGCTTCCGCGACGGGATCGACGGCTTCGTCGAACGGTGCGAGGTCGACGATATGCAACAGCAAGCCGGTGCGCTGCAAGTGGCGCAGGAACTGGTGACCCAACCCGGCGCCTTCCGCCGCGCCTTCGATCAGGCCAGGAATATCGGCAATCACGAAGCTGCGGCTCGGCCCGACACGCACCACGCCGAGATTCGGCGCGAGCGTCGTGAACGGGTAATCGGCGATCTTCGGCCGTGCGTTCGACACTGACGAAATAAAGGTCGACTTGCCGGCGTTCGGCATGCCGAGCAGACCGACGTCGGCCAGCACCTTCAATTCGAGGCGCACCATGCGGCGCTCGCCGGGCTTGCCGTCGGTTTTCTGACGTGGCGCGCGGTTCGTACTGGATTTGAAATGCAGGTTACCGAGACCGCCCGCACCGCCCTGTGCGATTTGCACGCTCTGGTTGTGCTCGGTCAGATCGGCGATCAGCTCGCCGGTTTCCATATCGGTGATAGTCGTGCCGACCGGCATGCGCAGCGTGATGTCGTCGCCGCCCTTGCCGTAGCAGTCCGCGCCGCGGCCGTTTTCGCCGTTGCGCGCCAAATGTTTTTTCGCGTAGCGGTAGTCGATCAGTGTGTTGATGTTGCGGTCTGCGACCGCGATCACGCTGCCGCCCCGGCCGCCGTCGCCGCCATCCGGGCCGCCGAACGGAACGAATTTCTCGCGGCGCATCGACGCGCTGCCATCCCCTCCGTCGCCGGCGATGACTTCAATCCTCGCTTCGTCAATGAACTTCATGCGTAACTCCGTCCCGTGGTGTACTGCTAGATGGTGCTGCTGGGTTGATGCTTTCAGATGCTGCTATTTTGCCGCGTGCGCCGTGCGGTGAGCAATCAGCCGATCGGCTAACCGTGCCGATTTGGCCGTGCAATCCGCCAATTTTTCGGACAAAAAGCGCCGCAATAAAAAAAGGCCCCGCGAACTTCGCGGGGCCTTTTTCCGGTCCTGAAGCCCGTGCCTGATTAAACTCAGACTGCTGCCGGGACGACGTTGACCATGTGCTTCTTCGCTGCGCCCTTCGTCGAGAAATTGACGTGGCCGTCCGTCAGCGCGAACAAGGTGTGATCCTTGCCGATACCGACGTTTTCGCCCGGGTGCATACGCGTGCCACGTTGGCGAACGATGATGCCGCCAGCGTTGATGGCCTGACCGCCGTAAACCTTGACGCCGAGACGCTTCGATTCAGAGTCGCGGCCGTTGCGGGATGATCCGCCTGCCTTTTTGTGTGCCATTTGATTTGCTCCTTAACCGTTGCGCTTACGCGTTGATCGCGTCGATGCGCAGTTCGGTATAGTTCTGGCGGTGGCCGCCATGCTTCTGGTAGTGCTTCCGGCGACGCATCTTGAAGATGGTCACTTTTGCGTGACGACCTTGCGACACGACGGTAGCCTTGACGGAAGCCCCACTGACCAGCGGCGTACCGAACTTAATCGATTCGCCTTCGCCCACTGCGAGAACCTGGTCGAGCGTGATTTCAGCGTCAATGTCTGCCGGTATCTGTTCTACTTTAAGTTTTTCGCCGACGGCAACTTTATACTGCTTGCCACCGGTTTTTATGACCGCGTACATTGAGAACCTCACTCTGTGTTCATTTTTCCCACGCACCGCGCGCGGAAACCCGTGATTATACATAGAGTTAGCTGCTCGGTCAAAACTCATTGAGAGTCGCCGCGCGCACCGCCCGGCGCCTTGCCGTCCAGCCCCGGCACACGGCCTGGCCGTTGCCTTCGTCGCGCCGTGCCGCAGCCTGCGACCCGGAACTGTCGCGATTCGCCTTATAATTCGCGGCACTACCCAATTCAGCCATCATGTCGTCGACTGCCACCCCCTCCTCCAACGCCGCCAGCCTGCTCGCTCCGATCGCCGAAGACATGCAGCAGGTCAATCGCGTCATACGGCACCGTCTGGCGTCCGACGTGATGCTGATCAATCAGATCTCCGAGTACATCATCAGCGCCGGGGGCAAGCGGCTGCGGCCCGCGCTGCTGCTGCTGGTGGCGGGCGCGCTGGGCGAAACCACCGGGCATCGGCACGAACTCGCCGCGGTGGTGGAATTCATCCACACGGCCACGCTGCTGCACGACGACGTGGTCGACGAATCCGACCTGCGGCGCGGCCGCCAGACAGCCAACGCGCTGTTCGGCAACGCTGCGAGCGTGCTGGTCGGCGATTTTCTCTACTCCCGCTCGTTCCAGATGATGGTCGGCGTGGGCAAGATGCGTGTGATGGAAATCCTCTCGGAGGCGACCAACATCATCTCCGAGGGCGAAGTGCTGCAGTTGCTGAACATGCACGACGCCGACGTGGACGAAGCGCGCTACATGCAGGTGATCCGCTACAAAACCGCCAAGCTGTTCGAGGCTGCCGCCCAACTCGGCGCCGTGCTGGCTGGTTCGGATGCGAAAACCGAAGCCGCTGCCGCGGAATTCGGCCGTCGTATCGGCACCGCGTTCCAGATCATGGACGACTGGCTCGACTACACGGGCACGGCTGAATCTATGGGCAAGAACGCCGGCGACGATCTGCGCGAAGGTAAACCCACGCTCCCGCTGATTTATCTGATCGAGCGCGGTACGCCCGAGCAGTCGGCGCTCGCGCGGGAAGCCATCGAGCAAGGCGGCACGGATCGTTTCGACACCATTTTCGAGGCGATCACGCGTTCCGGCGCACTGGATCACACACTCGAGTGCGCGAAGCAGGAAGCGATGGCCGCAGCTGCAGCAATTTCTTCATTTCCGGATTCCATTTTCAAAGATAGCCTGCTAGAATTATGTTCTTACTCGACGGCAAGACAGTCTTAAACGAGACTGAAACACCGTAGGAGTCCAGCAGTACAAATCGGGGTGTAGCTTAGCCTGGTAGAGCGCTACGTTCGGGACGTAGAGGCCGGAGGTTCGAATCCTCTCACCCCGACCAGATTTGCCTTGTTAGTTCAAGGCTCGAAAAACCGCCCAGCTTGCTTGGCGGTTTTTTGTTTTGGGTCGCGATTTTTTGTGCCCCGCCGACGCGTTGCCATCACGTACGATTTGTCCCAGGCGCCATAGACCATCCGCGGAGGCGGCTCGCCCAGCCCCTCTGCTATATTCTCTCCATCCCGTCCCCTATCCTTCACTACGCGTGGAACAACTTCCCTTATGGGCGCAGATCGGCGCCGTCTTTCTGCTGCTTATCTGCTCCAGCTTCTTTTCGATTTCCGAAACGGCGATGATGGCGATCAACCGCCATCGCCTGAAACACCTTGCCAACCAGAATGCGCTCGGCGCAAAGACCACTCAAGGTCTGCTCGCGCACACCGACCAGCTGTTGAGCGTGGTCCTGATCGGCAACAATCTGTTCAACACGATCATCCCGGTGCTCACCACCTCGATCGCGCTGCATACCTTCGGCCGTAACAATGTGGTGCTGTCGATCGCGACCGGCATCGTCGCGTTTCTGATTATCGTGTTCGCGGAAATCACGCCGAAAATCGTCGGCGCGACGTTCCCCGAGAAGATCGCCCTGCCGGCCAGCCTGCTGATCGCACCGATGATGCGCGTCGGCAAACCGCTCGTCTGGTTCGTCAATCTGTTCGCGAACACGATCTTGCGCGTGCTGCATATCAATACCAAAGGCGCGCACGATCAGCGGCTTTCCACCGAAGAGCTGCGCACCATCGTGCTCGAATCAGGCAGCTTCATGCCGACCAAGCACCGCAGCATTCTGTTGAACCTGTTCGACCTCGAGAACATTTCCGTCGACGACGTGATGATCCCGCGCCGCCGCATCGAAGCGCTCGACTTCGACGCGCCGTTCGAACAGATCCTGCATCAGCTGGAAACCTGTTATCACAACAAGCTGATCGTCTATCAAGGCGACATCGACCGGGTGCTCGGCGTGCTCCACGTGCGCAAGACACTGGCTGCGCTGCACAACCAGGAACTGGAGCGCGAGACGCTGCGCGAGTTGCTGGCCGAGCCGTATTTCGTGCCGAGCGGCACGCCGGTATTCCAGCAACTACAGTACTTCCAGGAAAGCCGCCACCGCACGGCGCTGGTCGTGAACGAATACGGCGAGTTGCAAGGACTGGTCACGCCGGAAGACATCATCGAAGAGCTGATCGGCGAATTCACTACCTCGATTCCGCGTAGCGCAAATTCTCGCGGCGGCTGGAACGAGAACGGCGAATGTATCGTGGCGGGCAGCATGCCGCTGCGCGAACTGAACCGCTGGCTGCATCTCACGCTGCCGACCGACGGACCGAAAACGCTCAACGGCCTGATCCTCGAGATTCTCGAAGAGATTCCGGACGGCGACGTCTGCGTGCAGATCGGCGAGGTGAAACTCGAAGTGATGCGCAGCGACGACCAGGCGATCCGCACCGTCAAGCTGTTCAAACCGCCCGTTCGCGCGGGCGCGAAAGCTATGAAGGCGGCGCGCGGTTAAGCCCTGCACGCCTCACAGCGTCGCACATCGGCGCGACGCACGCCATTAGCCGATTGGCTGAATGGTGGTGCCTGCGGCCTTGCCGGATGATGAAGTCGTCGTGTTCTACAGGCGGCTCATCACCGGTCTCTCATGCAAGATTCTTTTCAACGCGCGGCGTCGTTGCGGCCTGTCGTCGTCGATGGCGAAAGCCCAGTCAAACCGAGGCATAACGCCTTTGCGGCAAACGCCAATGCCAGTGTCAGTACCAACCCCAGCGCGAATCCCGCCGACTCTGACAACGCGCCTGCCGTACGCCTACTAACCGACACGTTGCAGGAGGCAACCCGCCGCAACGCGTCGGACCTGCACATTGAACCGGCGGAGCATGGCTGGCGCGTGCGTTTGCGTATCGACGGCGTACTGCATGAAATCCCTCAGCCCCCTGCGCATCTGCGCGACGCGTTTATCACGCGCGTGAAGGTGCTGGCACGCATGGATATCGCCGAGCGGCGCGTGCCTCAGGACGGCCGCCTGCGGATTGCCACGTCGCCCAGCCGCGTCGAAGACTATCGCGTGAACTCGCTGCCTACGTTGTTCGGCGAAAAGCTGGTGTTACGCAGGCTCGACGCACTGCCTACCGATCTATCGCTCGACTCGCTTGGCCTCGATCCACAACAACGTGAAGCAGTCGATGCTGCAATCCGCGCGCCGCACGGCCTCGTGCTCGTCACTGGGCCCACCGGTAGCGGCAAGACGCTGTCGCTGTATTGCTTCCTGCACATGCTCAACGACGAGGCGCGCAATCTGTGCTCGGTGGAGGATCCGGCGGAGATTCAACTGGCGGGTATCAATCAGGTGAGCGTGCGCGAAAAGGCCGGCCTGACGTTCGCGGTGGCGCTGCGTGCGTTTCTCCGTCAGGACCCCGACGTAATCATGGTCGGCGAAATCCGTGACGACGAAACCGCCGATGTTGCCGTGAAGGCAGCGCAAACCGGTCACCTGGTGTTGTCCACCTTGCATACGAACGACGCACCCGCGGCCGTCGCGCGCCTGATCGACATCGGCGTCGAGCCGTACAACCTGGCGGCCGCGCTAAGGATGGTGACGGCACAGCGGCTGGTGCGGCGACTCTGCATAGCATGCCGCGCGCCGGCGCAGCAATCGGCAGCGGCGCTGCGAGCAGCGGGCTTCTCTGACGATCACCTCGACAGTTGGCAACCATTCGCTGCCACCGGTTGCACAGCCTGCCACGGCATCGGCTATCGCGGCCGCGTCGGAGTGCACCAGGTGATGTCTGTCTCTGATGCGATGCGTGAGCTTATCGTGGCACGCGCAGGCACCCATGAACTGGCCCGGCTCGCGCAAACCGAACAGGTTGCCACCTTGCGTGACGCAGCGCTGGCGCGTGTACGCGACGGCACGACAAGCCTGGCCGAAGCGCTGGCCGCCACCGAGCGCGCATGAGCACAGCGACGACTCACCCACCGCCAGCGGCCGAGATGCGCTTCAGATGGCGCGGCGTCGATGCCGACGGAGTACAGAAAACCGGTGCGCTCATTGCGCCGGACGTTAGCACCGCACGAGCCATACTCAAACGCGAAAAAAAGCTGTTCATCGTCGAACTCGCGGCATACGGGCCGGCGCCACGCCCTCAGACCCGCACCACCGACGTCACGGTGTTCACCCGCCAGCTCGCCAGTCTGCTGCGCGCCGGCTTGCCACTCGCGCCTTCGCTGGAACTGCTGGCGCAAGCGGATGGTTCGCGCCGGCAAGGTATGCCGCGGATCGTCGGCGCGCTGGCACGCGACATCACCGGTGGCCTACGCTTCTCCGCAGCGTTGCAGCGGCATTCTGCGCAGTTCAGCGCGCTGTACTGTCAACTAGTCGAAGTCGGCGAAGCAGCCGGCGCGCTGCCTGCCGTCCTCGCCCGGATCGCGGACGACCGCGAACGCGCCGCGGCGCAGCGTGCCAAGGTGCGCGCGGCGCTCACCTATCCGGTCGCGATCCTGTTGCTTGCGATTGCAATTACCGCCGCGCTGCTGGTGTGGGTCGTGCCGACTTTCAAGCAGATCTTCGACGGCTTCGGCGCGAAACTGCCCGCGCCCACGCAGTTCGTGCTGGCCTTGTCGGCGGGTGCAGCACGGTGGAGCATTCCTCTGGTCGTCATGGTTTTCGCCGCAGGCTCGGCTGTGACCTTTCTGCTACGACGTTCCGAAGCGGCACGCATCCGTTTCGCGCGCATATCGCTGACAATGCCGGTCGCCGGTCCATTGCTGCGCACCTTGTGCGCAGCGCGCTGGAGCCGTGCACTCGGTACCTTGCTGTCGGCCGGCACACCGCTCGCAGACGCGTTCGATTCGCTGACTCACGCCACCGGCAACGCTTTCTTCGATCGCGCCACTGTGGAGATTGCTGCCCGGCTGCGGCGCGGCGAACGGCTCGCCGCCGCAATGCGCGCGTCACACTGCTTCCCACCGGAGGTCACGCAGCCGGTTGCGGTTGCCGAGGAGTCCGGGGCGCTCGATACCATGCTGCTCGATGTGGCGTCGCTCGCCGATCGTCAGGTAGACGAAAAGATCGGCACGCTCTCGAGCCTGTGCGAACCGCTTGTCATCATCGTGCTGGGCACGCTGGTCGGCGGCCTGGTGATCGCGATGTATCTTCCCATTATTCAACTCGGCAACGTGGTGTAGCATCGCAGCCGAATCCCACCCTTTATATGCAGGCTACCCTTCCGCTCGTGTCAAATACTTCTTCCAGCCTGTTTTCGGGCCTGCTGTCCGGCCAAGCCACAACCGGTCTCGGTCTCGCGTTCGGCAGCTTGCCCAGCGACCTGCAGATCGCGTTTGCGGTCGTGTTCGGTCTGGTGATCGGCAGTTTCCTGAACGTGGTCGCGCATCGGGTGCCGATCATGCTTGAGCGTGCATGGCGCGAGGAAGTCAGCGAGGCCACCGAACAAGCGCTCGAAAACGACGGCTTGCCCGCCCGCTACAACCTGTGGGTGCCGCGCAGCGCGTGCCCCCATTGCGGCCATGTGCTCAACGCGTGGGAGAACGTGCCGGTGTTGAGCTATTTGCTGTTGCGCGGACGCTGCTCCGCATGCAAGACACACATAAGCCTGCGCTACCCGCTGCTCGAAATCGCCAGCGCCGCCTTCGCGGCCGGGGCGCTCGCGCTGTATGGGCCGACCGGCATGGCACTCGCCGCTTTCGGACTATGCGCCGCGCTGCTCGCGATGAGCGCGATCGACATCGACACGCATCTACTCCCTGACTCCATGACACTGCCGCTCCTGTGGGCTGGCTTGATCGTGAACTTCAACGGCATGTTCGCGAGCCTGCACGATGCCGTGCTGGGCGCAATCTTCGGCTATCTGGTGCTATGGGTCGTGCATTGGTTGTTCCGTCTGGTGCGCGGCATCGAAGGCATGGGTTATGGCGATTTCAAACTGCTGGCTGCGCTCGGCGCGTGGCTTGGCTGGGCGGCGCTACCGCAGGTCGTGCTGATCGCGGCGGTCGCTGGCGCAGTGGTCGGCCTCGCGGCGACGTGGCGCGGCCGTATGCGTTTCGAAGAACCACTGCCGTTCGGGCCGTTTCTCGCAGCGGGCGGTGCTGTTACGCTATTTCTCGGCACACCGCTTTATCTGGCGTTGGGAGGCTAAAGCATGTTTGCTGTGGGACTGACCGGCGGCATCGGCAGCGGCAAATCGACCGTAGCTGACCTGTTCGCCGCGCACGGCGTGCCGCTTGTCGACACAGACCTGATTGCGCACCGCATCACGGCGCCGCAAGGCATTGCGATGCCGCAGATTGCCGCGGAGTTCGGCGATTCGTTCGTCGCGGCGGACGGCTCGCTCGACCGCGCCCGCATGCGCACGCTGGTATTCAGCGACGACGGTGCGCGCAAACGCCTCGAAGGCATCACACATCCATTAATTCGTGCGGAGACCGAACGCGAGCAGCGCGAGGCGCAAGGGCCGTATGTGATCGTAGTGGTGCCGTTGCTGGTGGAGTCGGGCAGCTGGAAGACTCGCGTGAATCGTGTGCTGACGGTCGATTGCAGCGTCGAGACGCAAATTTCGCGCGTGATGAGCCGCAACGGCTTTAGCCGTGAGCAGGTGCTGGCGATCATCGCCCGCCAGGCGACACGCGAAGCACGCCTCGCCGCAGCCGACGACGTCATCGACAACGACAGCGCGCCACTCGACGCACTCACGGCGCAGGTCGATGCGCAGCATCGCGTCTATCTGTCCCTAGCGGGCGCATGAGAATACGCTGACCGCGGCTTGCTGCGTGATTTGCTCAGCCGTGCAGCGGCACGCACGCAAAGCACGCGGCAAACCGCTTGAAACATGTGAAAAAAGTTGCGAAAGCGCGCTGAAAAAGTGCGTGATTGCTAGGGTAGTCTCACGGCATTAGAATGTTCTGCATTCCCGTCACCGACCACGCCCGAGGCGAGCCCGCTTGATCCTTTACGAGTATCCCTTCAACGAGCGAATCCGGACGCTATTGCGCCTCGAAGATCTGTTCGAGCGCTTCACGTTCTTTCTGACTCAGGAAGACGCCAGGGAACATCACGTCGCACTGACAACGTTGTTCGAAATCTCAGAGGTTGCGGGTCGCGCGGATCTGAAGTCCGATCTGATGAAGGAGCTCGAGCGCCAACGGCAAACTCTGGCGCCGTTCCGGGGCAATCCGGGGATCGAGCAGAACGCGCTGGAGGCAGTGCTAGGGGAAATCGAGCAGACCTTGTCGGGGCTTTCACAGATGCAGGGCAAGACCGGCCAGCATCTGGCCGACAACGAGTGGCTCGCCAGCATCCGTAGCCGCGCGATCATCCCGGGCGGCACCTGCAAGTTCGATTTGCCTTCGTACTACGCGTGGCAGCAGATCCATCCTGATCAGCGTCGGCAGGATATCGCCAAATGGGTCACGCCACTCCTGCCGTTGCGCGATGCGGCAACAATCGTGCTGCGCCTCGCGCGCGAATCGGGTCAGGCGTCCAAGGTCATGGCGATGCAGGGCAGCTATCAGCAAATGCTGTCAGGCCGTTCGTACCAGTTGATGCAAGTACGGGTGGCACCGGAATTGCGGGTGATTCCGGAGGCTAGCGCCAACAAGTACATGCTCTGGGTGCGATTCACGGTGCAGGACGGCGATTTGCGTCCGCGCGCGGTGGATGTCGACGTGCCGTTCCAGCTCACGCTTTGCAGCCTGTAACGCTTGGCCTGTAGAACTCAATCGCGGGGCCGCGCCTTTAAAGCGGCGAAAAATGCCCCTATATTCGTAACTTGTTCCGTTTCCGATTGACTGCCTGACCGTATGCCTACTGTCGTCAAATGCCCCACCTGCGGCAAGGATGTCCGCTGGACTCCAGAAAGCCGCTTCCGCCCGTTCTGCTCTGACCGCTGCAAGCAGACCGACCTCGGCGCCTGGGCCGCTGAGAAGTACAAGATAGGCGGCACAGAGGAAGAAACGCCGTCAGATGAATCGCCCGGCGGGGACTACAACCCGCATTAAGCGCTGCAGGCTGCAGACGCACACCGCTTGTGCGGTGTGCTGCAGTTACGCAGAACGGCGCTGCTCACGCAGCGCCGTTTAAAACCGCTGATCATTTCTCTAGTTTTTCTCGGCCGCGAGCCATTCCAGCACGGGAATCGTCGCCGGCAATAGTGGAGAGACATCCGCCGGCAGCGCCTGCCACACAAATGCCTGGCCTTCACGGCCGTGTGGTTCGCCGGACCACTGGGTCACCTTGCAGAAGAACAGCCGCACGTAGGCGTGCGGGTAATCGTGTTCGAGCGTGTGCCAAAGATGGCTCGCCTTGACGTCGATACCCAGTTCCTCGTGCAACTCGCGGGCTAGCGCGGCCTCGACCGACTCGCCCGCTTCCAGCTTGCCACCCGGAAACTCCCAGTACCCCTCGTACGGCTTGCCTGCCGGGCGCTGCGCCAGCAGATAGCGTCCGTCCGGCTGAATCAGCACGCCGACTGCGACTTCAGTCACCGGGCGGCCAGCCACGTTCTTCTGCGCGTCGCTCATGCCGGGGCCTTCCGTCCAGACCAGTCGCGAGCGAATTGCCATGCGACGCGCCCGGAGCGCGAACCACGCTCCAGCGCCCACACCAGCGCATCGCCGCGCGCCGCTTCGACTTCCGCGTCGTCGCAGCCGAAATGGCGCAGCCAGTGGCCGATGATCGACAGGTAGTCGTCCTGTTTGAACGGATAGAAGCTAACCCATAGCCCGAAGCGCTCGGACAGCGAGATCTTTTCTTCGACCAGTTCGCCCGGATGAATCTCGCCATCGGACGTGTGCTTGTAGGTCTCGTTGTCGCTCATGTACTCGGGCAACAGATGGCGGCGATTGGACGTTGCGTAGATCAACACGTTGTCCGACTGCGCAGCGATCGAGCCGTCGAGTGCGACCTTCAGCGCCTTGTAACCCGACTCGCCATCTTCGAACGACAGGTCGTCGCAGAACACCACGAAGCGCTCCGGCCGCTGCGCGATCAGATCGACGATGTCGCCGAGATCGTGCAGATCGTCTTTGTCCACTTCGATCAGGCGCAAGCCGTCTTTCGCATAGGCGTTCAAGCAAGCCTTGATCAGCGACGACTTGCCGGTGCCGCGCGCGCCCGTCAGCAGCACGTTGTTGGCCGGCTGCTTGCGCACGAACTGAAGCGTGTTCTGCTCGATCAACCCTTTCTGGCGATCGATGTTTTGCAGGTCGCCGAGCGTGATCGACGAAATGGCGGGAACCGGCTGCAGATAGCCGCGCCCCTGGCGCTTGCGCCAGCGAAAAGCGACCGCCGCCGACCAGTCGATCTGCGGTGCAGCGGGCGGAAGCATTGCTTCGAGGCGAACGAGCACGGCTTCGGCCCGGGTCAGAAACTGTTCGAGTTTGTCCATGGCTGTGAGATAAGCGGCCTTAAGCGGCCCAAGCGCCGCGTAATGAACCAGGTTACGAACGATAGTCGGCGTTGATGCTCACGTAATCGTGCGACAGATCGCAAGTCCAGATCGTGGCTTGCGCATTACCGCGGCCGAGTACGACACGAATGCCGATCTCGCTCTTTTTCATGACGCGCTGGCCATCTTCCTCACGGTAGGCCGGATTGCGGCCACCGGCGGTGGCAACCAGCACGTCGTCCAGATACAGATCGATCTTGCCGACGTCGAGATCGTCCACGCCGGCATAGCCGATGGCCGCGAGAATGCGGCCGAGATTCGGATCCGATGCATAAAAGGCCGTCTTCACGAGCGGCGAGTGGCCGATCGCGTACGCGATCTGGCGGCATTCGCCGACGCTCGAACCGCCTTCGACATGCACGGTCATGAATTTGGTCGCGCCTTCGCCGTCGCGCACGATCAGTTGGGCGAGGGTCTGGGCGACTTCGGTCACCGCGTCGCGCAGCGCTGCATAAGCGGGCGAATCGGTGGACGTGATCGCAGGCAGGCTCGATTTGCCCGAGGCGATCAGGATGAATGAATCGTTGGTCGACGTATCGCCGTCGATCGTGATGCAGTTGAACGAGCGGCCCGCGACGTGCTTGACCAGTGCGTCGAGCACCGGCTGCGCGACGGCGGCGTCGAACGCGAGGAAACCGAGCATGGTCGCCATGTTCGGCTTGATCATGCCGGCGCCCTTGCTGATGCCGGTGAGCGTGACCGTATGGCCGTCGATCGTAACCTGGCGCGACGTGGCTTTCGGCAAGGTATCCGTGGTCATGATTGCCTGGGCGGCGTCGTACCAGTTGGCTTCCTTGCGGCTCGCCAGCGCCGCGGGCAGACCCGCCTTCAGACGGCCGACCGGTAGCGGTTCCAGAATCACGCCCGTCGAAAACGGCAGCACCTGTTCCGGCGCGATGTCAACGAGGCGCGCGAGCTCGACGCAGGTTTCGCGCGCAGCCACGAGGCCCGGCTCACCCGTGCCCGCGTTCGCGTTGCCCGTGTTGATCACGAGCGCACGAATCGGCTTGCCGCCCGCGCGCACGCGCTCCAGATTCTCACGGCACACCGTGACGGGTGCGGCGCAAAAACGGTTCTGCGTGAACACGCCGCCTACCGTCGCGCCTTCGCCAACAGAAATGACCAGCACGTCCTTGCGGTTCGGCTTGCGGATATTCGCCTCCGCCCAGCCCAGCGTGACGCCGGCGACAGGGTGAAGTTGAGCGGGATCGATCGAGGGGAAATTGACAGCCATGGTCGCGACCTGTCGAAGAAAATGCCGGCGTGGCGCCGGCATCGAGGGATCGGTAACTGATGGCTCGAGCCTGTAGCCGAACCACCGCGAATTCACCAGCAAAACATCGTGTAAAACGAAGCGGCGCGCTTAAAGCGCGCCGCTTTCGGCATTATGCGATCTTGCCGTGACACTGCTTGTACTTCTTGCCGCTGCCGCACGGGCACGGGTCGTTACGGCCGACCTTCGGCACGTTGTCCACGCTCACGTCCGACCCAATGGCATGCGACGAACCGTGGCTCATCGCGTCGCCGATCATGGCGGCTGTCGCCGCTTCCGCAGCGGCAGGCGCTGCTGCCGCCGCTTCGGCGAATTCGGCGTGACGGAACTCGACGTTCTCGAGGTGGCTGCCTTGCTCTTCGTACTGCTCGGCGGCCTGTTCCAGCTGTTCCGGCGACTGGATCTGCACGTTCATCACCACACGGGTGACTTCGAGCTTCACGGCGTCGAGCATCGCGGCGAACAGTTCGAACGCCTCGCGCTTGTATTCCTGCTTCGGATTCTTCTGCGCGTAACCGCGCAGATGGATACCCTGGCGCAGGTGATCGAGCGCGGCCAGATGTTCGCGCCAGCTACGGTCCAGCGTTTGCAACATGATCGAGCGCTCGAACGCGCTGAACGATTCGCGGCCGACCTGTTCGACCTTCGATTCGTACGCTTCGTCCGCAGCGGCTTCGACAGCTTCGAGAATCTCGTCCGCACTGATCGAGTTCGACTCGTTGATCATTTCCTGAATCGCGAGGTCGAGTTGCCACTCGTTGCGCAGCACTTCCTCCAGCCCAGGCACGTCCCACTGCTCTTCGATGCTGCCGGCCGGCACAAACTGGTGAACGATATCGGCGATCACGCCGCCGCGCATCGCGCCGATCGTTTCGGTGATGTCATTCGCTTCG
The DNA here is from genome assembly GCF_046026675.1 of Paraburkholderia sediminicola. Classification (GTDB taxonomy): domain Bacteria; phylum Pseudomonadota; class Gammaproteobacteria; order Burkholderiales; family Burkholderiaceae; genus Paraburkholderia; species Paraburkholderia sediminicola_F. The sequence goes on from NZ_JAQQEY010000001.1 coordinate 3,952,565, forward strand.
AGCAATTCATTGCGCTGCTGGTAGATCACCTTGCGCTGATCGTTCGACACATCGTCGTATTCGAGCAATTGCTTGCGAACGTCGAAGTTACGCGCTTCAACCTTGCGCTGCGCCGACTCGATCGAGCGCGACACGATGCCCGCCTCGATCGCCTCGCCTTCCGGCATCTTCAGACGGTCCATGATCGCGCGCACGCGATCGCCCGCGAAAATGCGCAGCAGCGGATCTTCCAGCGACAGATAGAAGCGCGACGAACCCGGGTCGCCCTGACGGCCGGCACGGCCGCGCAACTGGTTGTCGATCCGGCGCGATTCGTGACGTTCGGTACCGATGATGTGCAGACCGCCCGCGGCCTTTACCTGATCGTGCAGCGCTTGCCATTCGTCGTGCAGCTTCTGGATACGGCGTTGCTTCTCTTCTTCCGAAAGCGTTTCGTCCTTCTCGATGAAGGACGCCTGCTTTTCGGCATTGCCGCCGAGCACGATGTCGGTACCGCGACCGGCCATGTTCGTGGCGATCGTGACCCGCTTCGGACGGCCCGCTTCGGCGACGATCTCGGCTTCACGCGCGTGCTGCTTGGCGTTCAGCACTTCGTGCGGTAACCCGGCCTGCTTCAGCAAATGCGACAGCAGTTCCGAGTTTTCGATCGACGTCGTACCGACCAGCACCGGCTGACCACGCTCATAGCAATCGCGGATGTCGCGGATCACCGCGTCATAACGCTCCTTGGCAGTCTTGTAGATCTGATCCTGCTTGTCGATCCGCTTCGGCGGACGGTTGGTCGGGATCACGACCGTTTCGAGACCGTAGATCTCGTTGAATTCGTACGCTTCGGTATCGGCGGTGCCGGTCATGCCGGACAGCTTCGCGTACATACGGAAGTAGTTCTGGAACGTGATCGACGCGAGCGTCTGATTCTCGCTCTGGATCTTGACGTGTTCCTTCGCCTCGACAGCCTGATGCAAGCCATCCGACCAGCGGCGGCCCGACATAAGACGGCCGGTGAATTCGTCGACGATCACGACTTCGCCGTTCTGCACGACGTAGTGCTGATCCTTGAAGAACAGCGTGTGCGCGCGCAGTGCCGCGTACACATGGTGCATCAGCGTGATGTTCTGCGGCGCGTACAGGCTTTCGCCCTCGCCGATCAGGCCCCATTCGCCGAGCAGACGCTCAGCCTTTTCGTGGCCCGATTCCGTCAGGAAGACCTGGCGGCCTTTCTCGTCCAGCGTGTAGTCGCCCGGCTTTTCGACGCCGGTGCCGTCTGCCTTCTCTTCGCCGATCTGGCGTTCGAGCAGCGGCGGCAGCGCATTCATGCGCACGTAGAGTTCGGTGTGATCTTCGGCCTGACCGGAGATGATCAGCGGCGTGCGGGCTTCGTCGATCAGGATCGAGTCGACCTCGTCGACCACCGCGAAATTCAGGGCTCGCTGCACGCGCGCGTCGGTCTCGTAGACCATGTTGTCGCGCAGGTAGTCGAAGCCGAATTCGTTGTTGGTGCCGTAGGTAATGTCGGCGGCGTACGCTTCCTGCTTCGCGCCATGATCCATCTGCGACAGATTGATGCCGACCGACAGACCCAGGAAGTTGTACAGACGCGCCATCCATTCGGCGTCGCGCTGCGCGAGGTAGTCGTTGACCGTGACGACGTGCACGCCGCGGCCGGACAGCGCATTCAGGTACACCGGCAGCGTGGCGACGAGCGTCTTGCCTTCGCCGGTGCGCATTTCGCCGATCTTGCCGTAATGCAGGACCATGCCGCCGATCAGCTGCACGTCGAAGTGGCGCATTTTCAGCACCCGCTTGCTGGCCTCGCGGCATACCGCGAAAGCCTCCGGCAGGAGCTTGTCGAGCGACTCGCCACTCGCGACGCGCTGGCGGAATTCACCCGTCTTGGCGCGCAGTTCGTCGTCCGTCAATTGCTCGATCTGCGGCTCGAGCGCATTGATCGCCGTGACGGTCTTTTGATATTGCTTGACTAGCCGCTGGTTGCGGCTGCCAAAAATCTTCTGTAGAAAACCGGTGGTCATCGGATCGGTGTCTGCGTCGCGGCTTCGGCTGGGTCGCGGCGTGCAGTTCATGCACGTGCGCCCCGGGGTCGGAAGGGCCTCGGCGGCTTAGTCCAAGAGTGAATTCGAATCGGGCATTTTAGCACGCGCCCCCGGCCACGCCTGTGTCAGCCGTGCGACGCTGGCAGGGCACAGAAAGCCCGCCGCAGCGACGTCCGACGGTACGCATTGAGGCGGGTCCACATGCATCCCGCGCGGTACAATCGCGACGTGAACGCACATAGGGTGCGAACGCGCCGTCACTATCGAACATGAGCCGTATTCCGTCCTTTTCAAGGCCGCCGCCCAAGCAGTTCAAAGCGCGCCGCCCGCAGCCTGTCGCCGAAGTGCTGAATCGCACCGACGCGTTCGTGGCCCTGCGCGCGGGCGTCGAGCAGATTGCGGCGCTGGAAAAGGATCTGCGCGAGCTGCTGCCGGATTATCTGGCCACGAGCGTGGAACCCAGCTTCATCAAGGAAGGCGTGCTGGCCCTATTTGCCGCGCACAATGCGCTGGCCGCCCGCCTGCGCCAGATCGAACCGAGGTTGCTGTCGGATCTTCAGCAGCGCGGCTGGCCGGTCAATGCGCTGAGGATTCGCGTGCGGCCGCAGCCTTTGAAGGAACCGCCGCCCGTCAAACAGGCACGCATGACGCCGGTCGGCGCAGACGCGCTGCACGCACTCTCCCAATCGCTCGCGCCCTCGCCGCTGCAGGAAGCTTTGGCGAAAATGGCAGCGCGGCATCGGAGAAATCGCTGAACAAAAAATAAGCGGCCCAGATGGGCCGCTTATTTTTCATCCATTCGTTTCGGACATTTCATCCGAAGGCGCCATGCCGATCAGGCAAACGCCGTTTGCGTTTCGTACGCGAAGCCGCGCGGCGCCTTCTGCGTATCGTCGAACGTGACGATTTCGTACGCATCTTCATGCGCCAGCAACTCGCGCAGCAAAGCGTTGTTCAGCCCGTGCCCCGACTTGTACGCTGTGTACGAAGCCAGCAACGGATGGCCGACCACGTACAGATCGCCGATCGCGTCGAGCATCTTGTGCTTCACAAATTCGTCGTCGTAACGCAGGCCGTCGTTGTTCAGAATGCGGTATTCGTCCAGCACGATGGCGTTATCCATGCTGCCGCCGCGCGCCAAACCGAGTTCACGCATCATTTCCACTTCATGCGCAAAGCCGAACGTACGCGCACGCGCGATTTCCCGCACATACGACGTATTGGCAAAATCCACTTCCAGCGCCTGGCCGGTTTTATCCACAGCCGGGTGACGGAAATCGATGGTGAATTTGAGCTTGAAACCGAAATACGGATCGAGGCGCGCGAATTTATCGCCGTCACGAATTTCAACCGGCTTGGTGACCTTGATGAATTTCTTCGGCGCGTTCTGTTCTTCAATACCGGCCGACTGAATCAGAAACACGAACGAACCCGCGCTACCGTCCATGATCGGAATTTCTTCAGCCGTGACGTCGATATAAAGATTGTCGATGCCGAGGCCTGCGCATGCGGACATCAAATGCTCGATGGTCGACACGCGCGCGCCGTCTTTCTGCAGTACGGAAGCCAGACGCGTATCGCCAATCGCCATCGCCGACGCAGGGATATCCACCGGCGTGGGCAAATCCACCCGCGAAAACACAATGCCGGTGTTCGCCGCCGCCGGGCGGAGCGTCAGTTCGACCTTGCGGCCGGAGTGCAGGCCGATGCCGACTGTCTTGACGATTGATTTGATAGTGCGCTGCTTCAACATGGTGATCTTCTATTCGATTGAAAATCCCAATCGGGACTTTTTATTCCATAGCGCGAAGTATACTCCAATACCCTAAGGAGCGTCGTTACACGGAACGTATCAATCTGTTTCGCTGCATTACCCAAAGCGCGCCCGTCAGGGAAAGCGTGACGGGCCGATGTCCGGAACGGAGGCGTTTCCGGTCATCGGCCCGAGTAACGGCCTGTCACAAAAGCGTCTTATGCGCCGTTGCCCTGATACAACGCGGTAACCGCGCAGACTCGAGGCAAAGGCATCGAACGCAATCGTGCCTAGCTCAACGTAGCGAGGATACTCCCTGCATCGCTGACTTCGAATTTGCCGGCAGCCTCGACGTTCAACGTCTTGACCACGCCGTCGTCGACAACCATCGCGTAGCGCTGGGAACGGATTCCCATGCCGCGCGCCGACAAATCCTGCTCAAGACCGAGCGCCCGCGTGAAAGCCGCACTGCCATCCGCCATCATGCGCACCTTGCCCGAGGCGTGCTGATCGCGTCCCCACGCGCCCATTACGAACGCGTCGTTGACGGACACGCACCAGATCTCGTCGATGCCAAGCGCGCGCAACTGCTCGGCGTGCTCGACGTAACCCGGTACATGTTTGGCTGAACAGGTCGGCGTGAACGCACCGGGCAACCCGAAGATCACCACGCGCTTACCCGCCGTCTGCTCGCGCACGTCGAAGCTGTTGGGCCCCAGCGTGCAACCCGCCCGCGTGTCTTCGACAAACTCGAAGAGCGTCGCGTCGGGCAGCTTTTCACCTGCTTGAATCATGCTCAGTCCTTTGCATCGATGCGAAGCACACTCGCACGCCATCGTGTCGCAGTGAATTTCAGCGTCTGCCTAACTGCAGGCTCCGCCAGCCGGCGACAGTTGCCCCATCCGCTTCGCGAATCCGAAGAGGGCACTTGTCCTTGCCGCGAATCAGACGATACGCGGCTTGTTCGCCGTTCACCCGCCACGCTCATGCATTCGTCCGCCAGTGCTACGCAAGCAGCACCGCAACGAAAGCCTGCTCGTGCGCTCAGTCCGCCTGCTTGCGCAGGAATGCCGGAATGTCGTACGTGTCGACGCCCTTTTCCTGCAGCGCCTGCACGTGCGAAGCCGCCGTATCGCGCGACGTGCGCCACACAGCCGGCGTATCCAGTGCGCCGTAATCCGCCGTGCTTGCATGCGACTGCGACGGTGCGTAAGCAGCGTGCGCGCTGATCGGCTGATTGTCCGTGCCGGTGCGCAGCAGCGTCATCGGTGCCGATTGCTGCTTCTTCGCCGCACGGCCCAGACCCGTTGCCACGACCGTCACGCGCAGCGCGTCGCCCATTGCATCGTCGTACACCGCGCCGAAAATCACGGTTGCGTCTTCTGCAGCATAGCTCTTGATGGTGTTCATCACTTCGCGCGTTTCCGACAGACGCAGCGAACGGCTCGACGTGATGTTGACCAGTACGCCACGCGCGCCCGACAGATCCACACCTTCCAGCAGCGGGCTGGCCACAGCCTGCTCGGCAGCCAGACGCGCGCGATCGACGCCGGCAACCGTCGCCGTGCCCATCATCGCCTTGCCCTGCTCGCCCATCACCGTCTTCACGTCTTCGAAGTCGACGTTCACCAGACCGTCGACATTGATTATTTCGGCGATGCCGGCAACTGCGTTGTTGAGAACGTCGTCTGCGCACTGGAAGCACTTGTCCATCTCGGCGTCATCGCCCATCACCTCGAACAGCTTGTCGTTCAGAACGACGATCAGCGAGTCGACGTGATCCTCCAGTTGCTGCGAACCAGCTTCTGCTACACGCATGCGCTTGCCGCCTTCGAATTCGAACGGCTTGCTGACCACGCCAACAGTCAAGATACCCATTTCCTTGGCGATCTGCGCGACCACCGGTGCTGCGCCCGTGCCCGTGCCGCCGCCCATACCGGCGGTGATGAACACCATGTGCGCGCCACGCAATGCGTCGGCGATACGCTCACGTGCTTCTTCTGCTGCGGCGCGGCCCATTTCCGGCTTGGCGCCAGCGCCCAGACCCGTGTTGCCGAGCTGGATCACCGCGGAAGCGCGCGAACGCGACAGAGCCTGCGCGTCCGTGTTCATCACGATGAAGTCGACGCCTTGCACGCCTTTGTTGATCATGTGCTGAACGGCATTGCCGCCAGCGCCACCTACTCCGATCACCTTGATGATGGTGCCGTTCGTTTCGGTTTCCAGCATCTGGAATTCCATGTTGCCTCCGTCAAGATAAAAAATTGCAGCCACTTCGGCCGTTATTCGGCAGGAGATCGGGCAACCTCCTGTCGCGCGCCAGCCGCCGGCACCAGCGCGTATTTACGTAAAACCGTTCGAAAAGCGAATTCGTTAGAAGTTGCCGAGGAACCAGTCTTTCATTCGCGTGAAGACCTGGCCCATCGACCCCGACTGCACCGCGACCTTGCGGCCGCGCATCCGTTGCGAGCGTCCTTCGACGAGCAGACCCATCGCCGTCGAATAACGCGGGTTACGCACGACATCAGCGAGACCGCCCGCGTATTCCGGCACGCCAATGCGCACCGGCTTCAGGAAAATATCCTCGCCTAGTTCGACCATGCCGAGCATCATCGACGCGCCGCCGGTCAGCACCACGCCGGAGCTCAGCAGTTCTTCGTAACCCGACTCGCGCACCACCTGCTGCACGAGCGAAAACAGTTCTTCGACACGCGGCTCGACCACCGCCGCCAATGCCTGGCGCGACAGCGTGCGCGGACCGCGCTCACCGAGACCCGGCACTTCGATCATTTCGTCTGGATCGGCCAAGGCCTGCTTCGCAATGCCGTAGTCGACCTTGATGTCTTCTGCGTCCGGCGTCGGCGTACGCAGCGCCATCGCGATGTCACTCGTGATCTGGTCGCCGGCGATCGGAATCACCGCCGTGTGACGAATCGCGCCTTCGCTGAAAATCGCAATATCAGTCGTGCCGCCGCCGATATCGACCAGCACCACGCCAAGTTCCTTTTCGTCTTCCGTCAGGACCGCCAGCGACGAAGCGAGCGGCTGCAGGATCAGATCGTTCACTTCGAGCCCGCAGCGGCGCACGCACTTCACAATGTTCTGCGCCGCACTCACTGCGCCTGTGACGATATGCACCTTCACTTCCAGGCGGATGCCGCTCATGCCGATCGGCTCGCGCACATCTTCCTGACCGTCGATGATGAATTCCTGCGTCAGGATGTGCAGCACCTGCTGATCGGTCGGGATGTTGATCGCCTTCGCCGTCTCGATCACGCGCGCGACGTCCGTCTGCGTGACTTCCTTTTCCTTGATCGCCACCATGCCGCTCGAATTGAAGCTGCGGATATGGCTGCCGGCGATCCCGGTAAATACGTTCGTGATCTTGCAATCGGCCATCAGCTCGGCTTCCTCGAGCGCGCGCTGAATGGACTGCACGGTGGCTTCGATGTTCACCACCACGCCCTTCTTGAGCCCCTTCGATTCGCTCTGGCCGAGGCCGATCACCTCGTAGTGGCCCTCGCCCTTCAACTCGGCGACGATAGCCACTACCTTCGACGTCCCAATGTCGAGGGCGACCAGCAGATCTTTATAGTCTTTACTCATAGCGTGCTCATTGCGTGTGATGTCCGTTTACTTCTTGCCCTTGTCGGGTTCGCTGATGAAGCGCATGCCAGCGGCACGAATCGCGAAACCGTTCGGATAGCGCAAGTCCGCATACTCGATATCCTTTCCCCAACGTTGCGTCACCGCGTTCCACGCCGCGGTCAGGCGCTTGCTCCGATCGAGCAATGTGTCCTGATTGCGTTCGCGCCCAAGTTCCACCTGCATGCCGTTCGACAGCTTCACCGTCCACGCGTAACGCGGTGACAGCGTGACTTCTTCGGGCGTCGCGCCCAGCGGCGCAAACCACTTCTTGAAATCGCTATAACGCGCAACGACTTCTTTTGCCGTTCCGTCCGGACCGTCGAATGCGGGCAACTCTTCTTCAAGCTCGCCCTGGTTCGCGGTGAACAGTTCGCCGTCCACGCTCACCAGTTGATCGCTGCCCCACGTTCCTAGCGGTTTGTACTCTTCAAGCGTGACAGCCAGTGCGTTCGGCCAAACCCGCCGCACACTCGCGTGACGCACCCATGGCATCTGCTCGAACGCCTGACGCGCGACGTCGAGATCCACCGTAAAAAAGTTGCCTTTCAAGCGTCCAACTACGCCGGCGCGCACCGTCGGCGAATTGATGTGCTCGGTTTCGCCGTCGATCTGGATTTCGCGCAACGCGAAATTCGGACGCTGGATGAGCCAGTAACCGCCTGCCGCCAGCAGCACGAGCACCAGCAACGCATGCAATGCGTTGGCGGCGAGATTGAGCTGGCGAACGTTGTTCCACATGGAGTTGCTTTCGGGTTGCCCCGGTTAGTCCTTTGTTAATCCTTGAGCGTCAGCGCCAACACGCCGACAACAAGTTCCTGATAGCTGATGCCCACCGCACGCGCCGCTTTCGGCGGCAACGAGTGATCGGTCATCCCAGGCGCCGTGTTCACTTCGAGGAAGTACGGGTTGCCGTCAGCGTCGAGCATGAAATCGGCGCGACCCCAATCGGTGCAGCCGAGTACATCGAACGCGCGGCGCGCCAGCACTTTCAGGCGTGACTCTTCGTCAGCCGCCAGACCGCACGGAATCAGATACTGCGTGTCGTTCGCGATGTACTTCGCGTGGTAGTCGTAAAACTCGCCGGCCGGCACGATGCGGATCACCGGCAGATCCAGATCGCCGGCGATACAGGCCGTATATTCGCCGCCGCCCTCGATGCTCTTTTCCACCACAACGATCTTGTCGTACTTGACCGCTTCAAGCAGCGCTGCCGGCAATGCGTCGGCGCTTTTCACCTTGATCACCGCGACGCTCGAGCCTTCGCTCGCCGGCTTCACGAACAGCGGCAAGCCGAGCTTCGCGACGATGTCTTTCGCGCGTGCTTCGTAGTCGTCGCCGCGCAGCACAGCCTCGAACGGTGGCGTCGGAATGCCGAGTTGCTGCCACACGAGCTTGGTGCGGAACTTGTCCAGACCGAGCGCCGAGCCGAGCACGCCGCTACCCGTGTAACGAATGCCGTAAAAATCCAGCGCACCCTGAATCTGGCCGTTCTCGCCATAACCGCCGTGCAACGCGTTGAACGCGCGCACGAAGCCTTCGTCCTTCAACGCGGCGAGTGGACGCTCGGCCGGATCGAACGGATGGGCGTCGATACCGGCGTCGCGCAGACCTTGCAGCACGAGACGGCCGGAATTGAGCGACACCTCGCGCTCGGCGGAATCCCCACCGAGCAGCACTGCTACTTTGCCGAACTGTTTAGGGTCGATGCTGCTCATTTCACTCACACCTTCGTTTCTTGCGCCAGGCGACCCGGCACACCGCCGATCGAACCCGCGCCCATCGTGATCACCACATCGCCGTCGCGCACCACTGCTGAGAGCGCGTCCGGCACTTCATCCACCGTATCGACAAACACCGGTTCCACCTTGCCCGCCACGCGCAACGCGCGCGCAAGAGCGCGGCCGTCCGCGGCGACGATCGGCGCTTCGCCGGCCGAATAAACTTCGGTCAGCACGAGCGCGTCGACGGTCGACAACACCTTCACAAAATCTTCGAAGCAATCGCGCGTGCGCGTGAAGCGGTGCGGCTGGAATGCCAGCACCAGACGCCGCCCCGGAAACGCGCCACGCGCCGCTGCCACCGTTGCCGCCATTTCAACCGGGTGATGGCCGTAATCGTCAACCAGCGTGTACGTGCCGGCCGGTTTGCCTTCCGACACGACCGGCACTTCGCCGTAGCGCTGGAAGCGTCGACCCACGCCGTTGAAATCCGCCAGCGCTCGCTGGATATCGGCATCTTTCACTTCAAGTTCAGTCGCAATTGCAATTGCGGCCAAAGCGTTCTGTACGTTGTGCTCGCCCGGCAGGTTCAAAACGATGTCGATCGGCGCCGCGTCTTCACGCATTGCCGTGAAATGCATCTTGCCGCCGCGCGCTTCGACATTGACGGCGCGCACCTGCGCGTCCGGCGCAAAACCGTAACGGATGATCGGCTTCGACACGAACGGCAGGATCTCCTTCACGTTCGGATCGTCGACGCACAGCACCGCGATCCCATAGAACGGCAAACGATGCGTGAATTCGATGAACGCCTGCTTGAGCCGCGCGAAGTCGTGGCCGTACGTGTCCATGTGATCCGCGTCGATGTTCGTGATGACCTCGATCACCGGGAACAGATTCAGGAACGACGCATCGGACTCGTCCGCCTCGGCGACGATGAAGTCGCCCGTACCCAGACGCGCATTCGCGCCCGCGCTGATCAGGCGGCCGCCGATCACGAACGTCGGATCGAGCCCGCCCGCCGCCAGCACGCTCGCCACCAGCGAAGTGGTTGTGGTCTTGCCGTGTGTGCCGGCAATCGCGATGCCCTGCTTCAGGCGCATCAGTTCCGCCAGCATCACCGCGCGCGGCACGATCGGAATGCGGCGATGACGCGCGGCCAGCACTTCCGGGTTGTCGCTACGCACCGCGGTGGAAACGACCACAGCGTTCGCGCCTTCGATGTTCTCCGCCGCATGACCGATCGCGATCCGCGCGCCGAGTGCGGCGAGGCGATCGGTGATCCCGTTGCTCGACAGATCCGAGCCGCTCACCTGATAGCCGAGGTTGACCAGCACCTCCGCGATGCCGCTCATGCCGACACCGCCGATGCCGACAAAGTGGATATGTTTGACGATGTGTTTCATTGCTTTCCTTCTGGGCTCGCGCCCGAAATCGAACCCGCCACAGTCGCGCAAATCTGCGCGACCTGTTCCGTGGCGTCGGGTTTCGCGAGCGAGCGCGAACGCTCTGCCATCTCAGCGAGGGTCTCTCGCGTCTGGCTGCGCAACCAGTTGGCGAGCATTTCCGCCGACAGATCGCGTTGCTGCACGACCAGCGCCGCGCCGTTATCGGCGAGGAACGCTGCATTAGTGGTTTGGTGATCGTCTACTGCAAACGGGAACGGCACGAAGAACGCCGCCACCCCTACTGCTGAAATCTCCGACACGGTCATCGCGCCCGAACGGCAGATCACCAGATCCGCGTTTGAGTACGCGCTCGCCATGTCGTCGATGAACGGCACGAGTTCTACATCGGGTTGGTCACCCGCAGCGGCCTGCAGGCCCGCTGCCGCATAGTTCTCACGCAGCGCTTCAATATGCTTCGCGCCCGCCTGATGCACGATGCGCGGACGTTCATTCGGCGCCAGCAGCGCAACCGCGCGCGGCACCACTTCGTTCAACGCCGCCGCGCCCAGACTGCCGCCCACCACCAGCACATTCAACGGGCCGCTGCGCTCTGCGTAGCGTGCTTTGGGTGCAATTGCGCGCGCAAGTTCCGCACGAATCGGGTTTCCGGTCCATTCGCCGTGCGGCAGTGCGTTTGGAAATGCAACCAGCACGCGTTTCGCGACTTTCGCGAGCACCTTGTTGGCGAGGCCCGCAATCGAATTCTGTTCATGCAGCACCAGCGGACGGCCGCTCAACGCCGTCATCAAACCCGCCGGGAACGTGATGTAGCCGCCCATGCCGAGCACGACGTCCGGCTTCACGCGACGCAGCACGCTCAAACTTTGCGAGCACGCACGCAGCAGATTCAGCGGCAACATCAGCTTGGTTTTCAGGCCTTTACCGCGCAGTCCGCCGAAGCGTACGTATTCCATCGGGATGCCGTGTTTCGGCACCAGCGTGGCTTCCATACCCGCGGGATTGCCGAGCCATACGACCTTCCAGCCCCACGCTTGCATCAGATGCGCGACCGCGAGCCCGGGGAACACGTGTCCCCCGGTGCCACCGGCCATCACCATCAGCGTGCGTTGCGGGAGAGCGGTCATACCTTCCCTCCGCGCATGAGCACCCGGTTCTCGTAATCGACACGCATCAATACGGCCACAGCCACGCAGTTCAGCACGATGCCCGAGCCGCCGTAGCTAACGAGCGGCAACGTGAGACCTTTAGTCGGCAATAGACCGAGGTTCACACCCATATTGATAAAGGTCTGCGCGCCGAACCAGATGCCGATACCCTTCGCCACCAGCCCGGCAAACGTGCGGTCAAGTGCGAGCGCCTGACGGCCAATCTCGAACGAACGGCGCACGATCCAGTAGAACATCAGGATCACGACCAGCACGCCGACAAAACCGAGTTCCTCGCCGATCACCGCGAGAATGAAGTCGGTATGCGCTTCCGGCAGGTAGTTAAGCTTCTCGACACTGCCGCCCAGGCCCACGCCAAACCATTCGCCGCGCCCGAAAGCGATCAGCGAGTGCGTCAATTGATAAGCCTTGCCTTGCGCGTAACGGTCGTCCCACGGATCGAGATAAGCAAAAATCCGCTCACGACGCCATGGCGATGCCCACACCAGCAAGCTGAACGTGCCGACCGCAGTCGCCACCAGGCCGCCGAACAGCTTGCCGTTCACGCCGCCGAGGAACAGCACGCCCATCGCGATCGCGGCGATCACCATGAATGCGCCCATGTCCGGCTCGAGCAGCAGCAATGCGCCGACGAGACCCACTGCAACCGCCATTGGCAGAAAGCCCTTGGCGAAGCTGTGCATGTATTCCTGTTTGCGCACCGTGTAGTTCGCCGCGTAAATCGTCACGGCGAGCTTCATGATTTCCGACGGCTGCATATTGGTAATGCCCAGCGGAATCCAGCGACGCGCGCCGTTCACGCCCTTACCGACGTGCGGGATCAGTACGATCACTAGCGCGACCAGCGAAATCAGGAAGAGTTTCGGTGCGTATTTATCCCACGTCGAGATCGGGATGCGGAACGACACGACGCCGATCACCGAACCCATCACCACGAAAATGAGCTGGCGCACGAGGAACGCGTAATCGCGGTACGACGCGTACTTCGGCGAATCGGGCATCGCGATTGACGCCGAATACACCATCACGACGCCGAGCCCCAGCAACGCGACGACCACCCACAGCAGCGAGTGATCGTAGTCGAGCATCCGCGAGCGCAGCGGACGCACACCGTTCACGGCGCTCGCGAGACCACTGCCGCCGGTGCGGCCGGAGGCGCGGGCCGTGCTACCCGTATCGCCGTTGCCGGCACGGGAGCCGGCCAGGTGCGAACCGAAGCGTTCCGACCAGCTCATATCATCGTCCCCCGTTCAGCCGCGATGTCTTCCACCGTGCTGCGGAACACCGCCGCGCGATGGGCGTAACCCTTGAACATGTCAAAGCTCGCGCAAGCCGGCGACAGCAACACGGCGTCCCCTGGTTGCGCCAATGCGGTGGCGGCCCGCGTCGCGTCTTCGAGCGTCACGTGGTCGGTCATCGCGATGCCGGTGTCTGCCAGCGCCGCGCGGATCTGCGGCGCGTCGCGGCCGATCAGCATCACGGCGCGGCACCAGCGCATCACCGGCTCGGCGAGCGGCTCGAAATCCTGGCCCTTGCCGTCGCCGCCGGCGATCAGGACCGCGCGCTGTGCGAGGCCGTCGAGCGCGGCAACCGTCGCGCCGACATTGGTGCCCTTGCTGTCGTCGACGTAATCGACGCCTTCGATCGACGCGATCAATTCCACCCGATGCGGCTCGCCACGGTATTCGCGCAGGCCGTGCAGGAGCGGCGCGCCAGGCAGGCCGATCGCGCGCGCCAATGCGTACGCGGCCAATGCGTTGGCGGCGTTGTGCAGTCCGCGAATACGCAGCGCGTCCGCCGGCATCAGACGCTTGAGGGCGATGTTCTTCGGTGCCGCCACTTCGTTCTTGCGACGGCGCGTCGGCGCAGGTTCGTCGCTGACGTCGCGATCGTGCGCTTCGACCAGCCAGATCATGCCGTTGTCGCGCAGCAGGCCGTAGTCGCCGTCGTTCTTCGGCTCGGTGACGCCGAACGTGACCATTGCGACATCACCGTCCGAAGGTGCGAGCGCCATCACGCGGGCGTCATCGCGATTCAGCACGCGCACGGTCTGTGTACCGAAGATGCGACCCTTTGCGGCAGCGTACGCATCGAGGCCGCCGTGCCAGTCCAGATGATCTTGCGTGATGTTCAGAACAACCGCCGCATCCGGAGTAAACGTATGCGCGGTTTCCAACTGGAAGCTCGACAGTTCCAGCACCCACACGTCGGGCAACGCGGTGTTGTCGATCGCTTCGCTGAGCTTGTCCAGCGCGGCCGGGCTGATGTTGCCCGCCACCGCGACCTTCTTGCCCGCGCGTTCACACAGCAGGCCCGTGAGGCTCGTCGTCGTGGTCTTGCCGTTGGTGCCGGTGATCGCGATCACCTTCGGCGCATAACCGCTTTCGCCGAGCGTCTTCAATGCTTGCGCGAAAAATTCGAGTTCGCCCCAGACAGGGATGTCCCGCTCACGCGCCGCAGTGATGAGCGGCAGTAAATCAGCGGCGAGCGGCGACAAACCCGGGCTGATCGCCACGAGTTCGACGCCTTCGAGCAACGAGAGCGAGAACGGGCCGCCGACGAACTCGGCATCGACGCTGTGCGCTTCCAGCGCGGACAGGTTCGGCGGCACCTCGCGCGTATCGGCCACACGCAGCCGACAGCCGTGCCGCGCGCACCAGCGCGCCATCGCGAGACCGGATTCACCGAGTCCCAGCACGAGCACCATCGGCTTTTGCCGATCCCGAAACTTCTCGCCAAACATCGCCTGCTTCCCCTAAATACGACTTAACGCAACTTGAGCGTGGACAAACCGAACAGACACAACATCAGGGTAATGATCCAGAAGCGCACCACCACCTGCGTTTCCTTCCAACCCGACAATTCAAAATGGTGATGCAGCGGCGCCATCTTGAAGAGACGTCGGCCTTCGCCGTAACGGCGCTTGGTGAACTTGAACCACGTCACCTGCAACATCACGGAGAGTGTCTCCGCGACGAAAATGCCGCCCATGATGAAGAGCACGATTTCCTGACGCACGATCACGGCGACCGTACCAAGCGCGCCGCCGAGCGCGAGCGCCCCAACGTCACCCATGAACATCTGCGCCGGGTGCGTGTTGAACCAGAGGAACGCGAGCCCCGCTCCACCCATCGCCGAACAGAAAATCAGCAACTCGCCGGCACCGGCAATGTGCGGAAACAGCAGGTACTTCGAATAGACCGAGCTACCCATCACATAAGCGAACACACCGAGCGATGCGCCGACCAGCACCACCGGCATGATCACGAGGCCGTCGAGACCGTCGGTGAGATTGACCGCGTTACTCGCGCCGACGATCACCAGATACGTCAACACGATGAAGCCCCACACGCCGAGCGGATAGCTGATCGATTTGACGAACGGCAGCATCAGGTCGGCGCGCGCCGGCAAGCCCATCGACAGGCCGCTGCGCACCCACGCCATGAACAGATCGAACACGCGCACGTTGCTCGCTTCAGACACGCTGAACGCGAGATAC
Organism: Paraburkholderia sediminicola; assembly: GCF_046026675.1. Lineage (GTDB taxonomy): Bacteria > Pseudomonadota > Gammaproteobacteria > Burkholderiales > Burkholderiaceae > Paraburkholderia > Paraburkholderia sediminicola_F. The sequence goes on from NZ_JAQQEY010000001.1 coordinate 3,967,809, forward strand.
ACCGCTGCGAACAGGCCGATCACCGACTGCCAGAAATACTTTTCGCGCGACGACATCCCGCGCGGGTCCTTGTAGACCACCTTGCGGTAATCGTCGACCCAGCCGATCACGCCGAAGCCGAACGTGACGAGAATCACGATCCAGATGAAACGGTTGGTCAGATCGGCCCACAGCAACGTTGCCACGGCGATGCCGAGCAGAATCAACACGCCGCCCATCGTCGGCGTACCGGATTTGACGAGGTGCGATTGCGGACCGTCTTTGCGAACGGCCTGACCGACTTTCATCGCGGTCAGCTTACGGATCACAGCCGGGCCACAGACGAGCCCGATCAGCAGTGCGGTGATGGTGGCCATCACCGCACGGAAAGTCAGATAACTGAACACGCGCAAGAAGCTTGCGTCATTCTGCAGCCATTGCGCCAGCGCCAGTAGCATGCTTCGGTCCTTCTATTTCAATGTGCAGCGGACGTATTGCCCGCTGCGTTGGGTTGTGGACTCGTTACGGCGTCCACCACGCGTTCCATTTGCATGAAGCGCGAGCCTTTCACGAGAAGCGTTGCAGCGGCGCCAAAACCCGCCTGCTGCAATTGCGCGACCAGCGTGCCGACATCGGCCACGTGATGCGCGCCCGTGCCATACGCGGTGCAGGCGTCGCGCGAGGCGTCGCCCATGGCGTACAGCACGTCGATACCGCGTTCTTTGGCGTAGGCACCGATTTCACGGTGAAACGCCGGGCCGTTGTCGCCGACTTCACCCATGTCGCCCATCACGAGCACGCGCGGCGATTCGCGCGACGCGAGCACGTCGATCGCCGCACGCATCGAATCGGGGTTCGCGTTGTAGGTGTCGTCGATCACGGTTGCGCCGGCGAGCGTGCCGAGCACGGCGCGCTTCACCTGCAAACGGCCTTTCACGGCACCGAACGATTCGAGGCCGCGCTTGATCGCGTCGAGCGACACGCCTGCGGCGAGCGCGGCGGAAGTCGCGGCCAACGCGTTGTGTGCGTTGTGGTTGCCGAGCACCTGCAGCGTGACGTCGACGTGGCCTTCCGGCGTGTCGATGCTCAGAACATTGCCGGCGAACGTGCCGATTACGGCGGCTTCGGTCACACGCTCGGCGGTGTTCAAGGCGAAGTCGATGATGCGGTTGCCGGTTGCCGCGACGCGCCAGATGCTCGCGTAGGCATCATCGGCCGGGAACACGGCGACGCCTTCAGGCGTGAGCGCGTGAATCACGCTGGCGTGTTCGAGCGCGACGGCTTCGACCGTCGCCATGAATTCCTGGTGCTCGCGCTGTGCGTTGTTCACCACCGCGACCGTTGGCTCGGCGATCTTCGCGAGCAGCGAGGTTTCGCCCGGATGGTTCATACCGAGTTCGACCACCGCCAGTTGATGCGCGGCGTGCAGGCGGAACAGCGTAAGCGGCAAGCCGATATCGTTGTTGAAGTTGCCGGCAGTTGCGAGGCGTGCGTCCGCGCCAACCGCAGCGGCGAAGATCGACGCGATCATTTCCTTGACTGTCGTCTTGCCATTGCTGCCCGTCACGGCAACCAGCGGCATGCTGAATGTGCGCCGCCAGCCACGCGCAAGTGCGCCGAGCGCGACACGCGTATCGGCTACGCGCAAGGCGGGAACGTGCCAGTCTTGAGGCGTGCGCGTCACCAGCGCCGCCGTGACGTTGCGCGACGCCACGTCCGGCAGGAAGTCGTGCGCGTCAAAACGCTCACCCTTGATCGCGACGAACAGATCACCCGGACCGGCGCTGCGGCTATCGGTCGAAACGCGTTCGAACGTGACGTTGTCGTCACCCAGCACCGTGGCGCCGGGGATCAGCGCAGCAGCTTCACGCAGCGAGAACATGGTCACTCCCCACCTCCGCGTGCGTGCGTCGCCCGTGCGGCGAGCGCAAGGCGAGCGTGGTCCTGATCGGAGAAAGCGCGCTTCTTACCCATGATTTCCTGTGTTGCTTCATGCCCCTTGCCGGCCAGCACGATGACGTCTTCGCGCGCGGCGCTGCGGATCGCCTGCAGGATCGCGCTCGCGCGGTCCTCGATGCGGCGCGCTTTCGACGCGTCTTTCATGCCTGCGGTGATCTGCTCGATGATCGATTGCGGGTCTTCGCTGCGCGGGTTGTCGCTGGTCACGACCACGCCGTCGGCGAGTTTCTCGGCGATTGCGCCCATCAGTGGACGTTTGGTCGCGTCCCGGTCGCCACCGCAGCCGAACATGCAGATCAGTTCGCCACCGCGTGAGCCCGCCATCGGGCGCAGTGCCTCCAGGGTCTTTTCCAGCGCGTCCGGCGTGTGCGCGTAATCGATCACGACGAGGGGCTCGTCGTTCTGCAGGCGGCCGCCGAGACGTTGCATGCGGCCATTTACCGGTTCGAGCTTCGCCAGTTCGGCAAGCGCGGCGTCGAACGGCACATCGGCTGCAAGCAATGCGCCGAGTACGCCGAGCAGATTGCTGACGTTGAAAGCGCCGAGCGTTTGCACTTCGACGTCGGCGTTGCCCCAGTCGGATGTGCTCAGATGGAACGCGGTGCCGGTCGCGGTGGCACGTACGTTCGAGGCGAGCAGCAACGCGTCGGCTTGCGGCGCGTCCTTGAGGGCTTCGTCGAGACCGTAGGCGATCGTGCGAGCATGACCCTTCGTGCTCGCGAGCAGACGGCGACCGGCGGCGTCGTCACGGTTGATCACCGCCGCGCGCAGTTCCGGCCATGCGAACAGGCGCGTCTTGGCGGTTTCGTAGGCTTCGAACGTACCGTGATAGTCGAGGTGGTCTTGCGTGAGATTCGTCAAAACAGCGATGTCGAACGCCGTGCCGTTCACGCGGCCTTGATGCAGCGCGTGCGACGACACTTCCATCGCCACCGCCTGGGCGCCGGCGTCGCGCAATTGCGCAAGACTGCGTTGCAGTTGCGGCGCGTCGGGCGTCGTGAAGCCGGTGTGTACGAGTTGACCCGGCAGGCCGGTGCCAAGCGTGCCGATGATCGCGCAACGCTTGCCGAGCGCGGTCAAGGCCGCCGAAATCCATTGGCTGCAGGAGGTCTTGCCATTCGTGCCGGTGATGCCGACCGCCAGCATGCCGTCGCTCGGATCGTTATACCAGGCGCTCGCAATCGAACCGGCGAGTTCGTTCAACGCCGGCACGGCCAGCGTCATGGACGAGTCGATCGCACCGCTAAAGCCTTCGGGCTGAACCAGCACGGCTGCCGCGCCACGCTCGATCGCGCCCTCGATGAACGGGCGGTTGTCCGCGCCGTCGACCGCATAGGCGAAAAACGCGTCGCCAGCAGCAAGCGAACGCGTGTCGGCGTGCAGATGCGCGCCTGGCTGCACGCGAGCGTGCAGCCAGTTGAGTGCGTCGGCAATTTGCCGGTGCGCTGGGTGCTTCTTACGCAGCGCGCTCATCGCACAACTCCGGGATGGCTTTTCGCGTTGGCGGAAATCGTCATTTTCTTCGCGCCGGCGCTGGTGGAAAGTTTCTTGACCGTTGCGGGCGAGGGCGGTGCGCTCGGCGCGGCAGGCGCGGAGTCGTCCGACACGACCATCTGTTTGACCGGCATATCCGGCGGCACATTCAGCGAACGCAGCGTGTCGCCGACAATCGTCGAGAACACCGGACCGGACACCTGACCGCCGAAGTGGCTACCCGCCGTCGGTTCGTCGACCGACACGGCGACGACGATGCGCGGATTCGGCATCGGCGCCATGCCGACGAACGAAGCGCGGTACTTGGAGTGATCGTAGCCGTGAGCGCCATGCTTGTACGCAGTGCCGCTCTTGCCGCCGACGCGATAGCCCGGCACGGCCGCATCCGGCGACGTGCCGCCCGGCGCCGTGACGGTTTCGAGCATCGCGCGCACTTCGCGAGCGGTGGTGGGCGCGAAAATTTGCGGCCCCGTTGCAGGCTGATCGCCAGGCGTGCGGAAAATCGACACCGGCATGATCTCGCCGTCATGCGCGATCGCGGTATACGCACGGCCCAACTGGAACAGCGACACCGACAAGCCGTAGCCGTACGACATGGTCGCCTGTTCGATGCGGCGCCAGCTCTTCCACGGACGCAGACGGCCCGCCGCCGCGCCCGGGAAGCCGACCTTCGGCGCCTGGCCGAGACCGATGCTGGTGTACATGTTCCACATCTCTTCGGGCTTGAGCTGCATGGCGATCTTCGTCGCGCCGATGTTGCTCGACTTCTGGATCACGCCGCCTACCGTCAGCACGCCGAACGCGCTGTCGTCGGTAATCGGCGCACCGTCGAGCACAAAGCGGCCCGGCCCCGTATCTACCAGTGTAGTCGGCGTCACGCGGTGCAGGTCGAGCGCGAGCGACACCGTGAACGGCTTCATGATCGAACCCGGCTCGAAGGTGTCCGTGAGAATGCGGTTGCGCAGCTGGTCGCCCGTGAGGTGCGAACGGTCGTTCGGGTTGTACGTCGGGTAGTTAACCAGTGCGAGCACTTCGCCGGTCCGCACGTCGATCACCATTGCCGCGCCGGCCTTCGCCTTGAACTTCTCGACGGCCGCTTTCAGGTTCGTATAGGCGATGTACTGGATCTTGCTGTCGATCGAGAGATCGACGTCCTGGCCGTTATGCGGCACGACCTGTTCGTCCACGTCCTCGATGATGTGGCCCATGCGGTCTTTAATGACGCGGCGGCTGCCCGACATGCCGGCCAGCAACTTCTGGTCGCCGAGTTCGACACCTTCCTGGCCTTCGTCTTCCACATTGGTGAAGCCGATCAGGTGAGCCGTGATCTCGCCTTCCGGATAGAAGCGCTTGTACTCGTCGCGCGCATAAATGCCGGGGATGTCCAGCGTGGTGACTTTCTCGGCGACGTCGACCGGCACCTGCCGCTTCACATAGACGAAGTTCTTGTCCTCGGACAGCTTGGCGCGCAACTCCTTGTTCGTCATACCGAGCAGCTTGCCGAGCTGGTTTAGCTTGTCGGCGCCGAGGTCGTCCGGCACCGAGTCGGGGATCGCCCAGATCGCGCGCACCGGCAGACTCGTGGCGAGCACGAGGCCGTTGCGGTCGAGAATCTTGCCGCGCGTGGCCGGCAGCTCGAGCCGGCGCTGATAGCGGATTTCACCCTGCTTCTGATAGAAGGCATTGCCCGGCCCCTGAATCCAGAAGGCGCGCGCGGTCAGCGCGACAAACGCCATGAACAGCATGAACACGACGAGTTTCGAGCGCCACATGGGCAGACGCACAGACAGGATCGGGTTCGCCGAAAAGGCGACGCTTTTGCGAGTCGACGATTTTTTCATCGCACGCCTCCGCGACGGGTCGCGACCGGCGCCGACGCCGGGCCGGAGGTCGGGATCGGTGCGTCCTCAGCCTTGGCGGCACCCGGGTCGAGCGTCAGGTACTGGGTGCGCCCGGTCGTGACCGATTGCATCTTCAGCGAATCAGTGGCGATCTGCTCGATGCGCGACGTCTTCGACAATGCACTCTGCTGATATTGAAGCTGTGAATAATCCTGCTGCAGTTGGCGCTCCTGCGATTGCGCGCGCTGCAACTGGATAAAGATCTGACGCTGCTGATTGGTGGCGTTAACGACCGACAAAGCGCAGCCCATCACGATCATCAGCAGGAAGATATTGAGGCGGCTCATGGCGCGATCCGCTCCGCCACACGCATCACGGCAGAACGGGCGCGCGGGTTCGCGGCGACTTCAGCGTCGCTGGCGAACACGCGGCCAATGATTTTGAGCGGAGGGCTCGGCAGATCGACTGCACGAATCGGCAGACGGCGGTCCACCGTGGGCGTACTGGCGTGCGCCTGCATGAATCGCTTGACGATCCGGTCCTCGAGCGAATGAAAGCTGATGACCACCAGCCGCCCCCCTTGCTCCAACAGCGACAACGCTGCTTCTAAAACGACTTGCAGCTCCGCAAGCTCTTGATTGATGTGAATCCGTATAGCTTGAAAGGTGCGGGTTGCCGGATCCTTGCCCTTCTCACGGGTTTTGACGACGTTAGCCACGATTTGGGCAAGCTCGCCCGTGCTGACGAGAGGCCCAAGACGGTCGGACTCTGCCCGGCGAGCAACAAGCGCCTTTGCAATCTGAAAAGCAAACCGTTCTTCCCCATAATCTCGTATCACCTCCGTCAGTTCCTGCACCGTGGCCCGCGCCAGCCAGTCAGCAGCAGACTCGCCGCGCGTCGGGTCCATCCGCATGTCGAGCGGGCCGTCGGCGCGGAAACTGAAACCCCGCTCCGGGTCGTCGACTTGCGGCGACGACACGCCCAGATCCAGCAAAACACCCGACACCCGCCCTACTCCGCGCTCCGCAATCGCGTCACGCAGTGAAGCAAAACTCTCGTGCACGATGCCAAAGCGCGGATCCGTAATCTGCTGAGCCGTGGCAATGGCGAGCGGGTCTTTGTCGAACGCGATCAGGCGTCCCGCTTCACCCAGCTTCTCCAGCACCAGGCGGCTATGACCGCCGCGCCCAAACGTACCGTCCACATAAACGCCGTCCGCGCGTGTGACCAGCGCTTCGACCGCCTCTTCCAGCAGCACCGTACGATGCTGCAATTCGTTTCCCATCGCAGGTGCCATATATGTAGTCCGCGATCAGAACGTGAAATTCTTTAACGCTTCGGGCATGCCCTCGGCGATCGCTGCCTGTTCCTTTGCTGCGTAAATTTGTGCGTCCCACAGCTCGAAGTGACGACCCATGCCGAGCAGGTTCACTTCCTTTTCCAGCGAGCCGGCCGCGCGCAATTCCGGCGACACGAGCACGCGGCCCGCGCCGTCCATATCGACGTCCATGGCATTGCCGAGAAAAATGCGCTTCCACCAGGCCGCGTTCATAGGCAGCTTGTCGATCTTGTCGCGGAAGATCTCCCACTCCGGACGCGGAAAGAGCAACAGGCAGCCGTCCGGGTGCTTGGTGATCGTCACCCGGCCCTCTGCCTGTGTTTGCAGCGCATCCCGATAACGAGAGGGAATCGACATCCGCCCTTTCGCATCGAGCGTCAGCGCCGACGCCCCTTGGAACACTTCGCTCTCCCATGTCGGCCAGAGTTAGCGCTTCAGCTGTCGCCCGAGTTAGCGCTTTAGCGCTTACCCGGGCCCCATGCAGAGCATTTACTCTGGTCCCATGCAACCTAGTTGCGGTCGGCGTTTTTTCGCCGACTGTCCGATTCGTGAAAATCTACCCGAAACCGCCCGTGAGATCACACAAAAATACACTTTCTCACACTGTCTCCCACTTTAGAGTAACGCTAAACAGGGGTCAAGGGAGATAGACGCTTTTCGAGCGAATTTTGTTTGTTAGAACAAGGACTTAGCGCGACTCCTTCACGTCAGGCATAAAACGGAAAACCGTTATAAATGAATGAGCTAGTGAAACTTGTGAAGGTGATACGTGAAAAGCGCGAGGGAAAGGCGCGGAATGTAAGAGATCGTGAAGCGGGATCGGGAGGTGTTTGCTGGCGTTCCGGGTATTTCGGGCGGACGGCGCGCGAGGCGCCGTCCCACTCTCAGGCGGTGCGTGAGCAGAGGTCGCGAACTTATAGGTAATAGGCAGTGCGGGTCATGACTTTCGATACCGCCCGCATCAGCGCACGCGCAGGGAACGGCAACTCGACGCCACCTGCGTCCATAGCGGATTTACCGTGCCCCGCTTCATCTACGCGCATTTGTTCGACGATCGCGCGCGACTCGCGGTCGGCCGCGGGCAACTGATCCAGATGGCTATCCAGATGCTGCTCGACCTGGCGCTCGGTTTCGGCCATGAAGCCGAGACTCACCCGATCACCGAGGCGGCCCGCAGCGAGGCCGATTGCCAGCGCGCCTGTATACCAGAGCGGGTTCAACAGACTTGGACGCGAATCGAGCGCTTCGAGGCGTTTGGCGGTCCACGCCAGATGATCCTCTTCTTCTATGGCAGCGTGATTAAACACAGCTCGCAAGGACGGCGACCTGGTCGCGAGTTTCTGAGCCTGGTAAAGCGCCTGGGCGCACACCTCACCGACGTGGTTCACACGCATCAAACCGGCCGCATGCGCGCGTTCCGCCGGGGAGAGTTCGGCAGGCTCAGCCGCCGATTCTTGCGGAACAGGCAACGGACGACTCATCCTCGACACGCCGGTCATTGAGCGTAAACCCCGATCAAACTCGCTAATCAACTCGTCCAGAAACATTCAGCACTCCCTGATTCGACAACCGCCGCGCCGCGCTGACAGGTCCACGCGATAAGGCTTTGCTGGGTAAACCCGGCTTCGCGAAGACCTTGAATTCAAACGATTCCGACGGCCAATTTCAGATTTTAGACCATGTTGCGTAAACGAAACAGGACCGGTCCTGGCCGTCTCCTTTTTCTTTGTGCCATGTATGCCTTTTGTTACATTACGTGCAACTTCTCGCGAAGTTGGACAAGCAAGGCCTCAACGCTAGACAAATATTCGCCTTGTACAAAAGATTCGTAATCCTTGGAGATCATTCGATGAAAAAGTCGCTTCTCGCTCTCGCAGCACTGGGCGCATTCGCAGGCGTCGCACATGCTCAGAGCAGCGTGACCCTGTACGGCATTATTGATGAAGGCTTCAACATCAACACCAACTCAGCTGGCAAGCACCTGTACAACCTGTCCAGCGGCGTCATGCAAGGCTCGCGTTTCGGCCTGCGCGGCACGGAAGATCTGGGCGGCGGTCTGAAGGCAATCTTCGTGTTGGAAAACGGCTTTGACGTGAACAACGGCAAGCTGGGTCAAGGCGGCCTGATGTTCGGTCGTCAAGCTTACGTCGGCCTGTCGAGCCAGTTCGGCACGGTCACGCTGGGTCGTCAATACGACTCCGTGGTTGACTACGTTGGCCCGCTGGAAGCCGGTGACCAGTGGGGCGGCTACATCGCTGCTCACCCGGGTGACATCGATAACTTCAACAACGCGTACCGCACGAACAACACGGTCAAGTACACGAGCGCAAACTACGGCGGCTTGACGTTCGGCGGCACGTACAGCTTCGGCGGCCAGGCTGGCAACATTACCGGCAACCAAATCTGGTCGTTGGGCGCTGGCTACAACAACGGTCCGTTGGTCTTGGGCGTTGGCTACTTGAACGCGCGCACTCCGGCAGCTTCGGGCGGCCTGTTCAACAACGGCGGCACGGCATCGACGAATACGGGTGCTCTGTCGAACTTCGCCGTGCAGTCGCCGGTCTACGCTGGCTTCGCTTCGGCTAACACGTACCAGGTGATCGGCGCAGGCGGTGCATACACGTTCGGCGCAGCAACGATCGGTGCGACGTACTCGAACATCCGCTTCGCCAACTTGGGCGTGGCATTCGCATCGCCGTTTAAGGGCCAATCGGCTACGTTCAACAACGCAGAACTCAACTTCAAGTATCAGTTGACCCCGGCGTTGCTGGTCGGCGCAGCGTATGACTACACGCGCGGCGCGGAAATCAACGGCGCATCGCGTGCTCAGTACCACCAAGGCTCGCTCGGCGTGGACTACTTCCTGTCCAAGCGTACCGACGTGTACGTGATCGGTGTGTACCAACACGCTCTGGGCGAAACGCTGAGCGCAACGGGTGCTACGGTCAACGCAACGGCTGGCATCAACGGCCTGTCGGGTTCGTCGAACCAGAACCAACTCGCAGCTCGCGTTGGTATCCGCCACAAGTTCTAATAAGTCGTAATAAAGCAGTTTGCCTCAAAGGCGCCTTCGGGCGCCTTTTTTTATGGTTGCGCGCCGCGTGGCGCGGTCCGCTCTTTTACGGGAATACGACGACTCAAAGAGAAAGGCCCGGCAGACTTTCGTCTGCCGGGCCTTTCTCTTTCTTTCACGCAATGCGTTACTTCGTGTCGGCTTTGGCCGGGCCGATGAGCCTGATGCGCTTACGCCCGACCGTCGCGCAACTCGCGACGCAGAATCTTGCCGACATTGCTCTTGGGCAGTTCAGTCCGGAACTCGACGATCTTCGGCCGCTTGTAGCCGGTCAACTGCGTTTTGCAGTAGGTGAAGATGTCCGCATCAGTGAGCGCCGGGTCCTTTTTCACGACGAACAGCTTTACCGCTTCTCCCGAATGCTGATCCGGCACACCGACCGCGGCGACTTCGAATACCCCCGGCATCTTGGCGACCACATCTTCGATCTCGTTCGGGTAGACGTTAAAGCCGGAGACCAGAATCATGTCCTTCTTCCGATCGACGATCTTGACGAAGCCATTTTCGTTCATCAAGCCGACATCGCCCGATTTGAAGAAGCCATCCGGCGTCATGACCTTGGCGGTTTCGTCCGGGCGGTTCCAGTAACCCGCCATCACCTGCGGGCCTCGGATGCAGATTTCTCCCGGCTGGCCGAGCGGCACCTCGTTGCCGTCATCGTCGCGAATCGAGATTTCCGTCGACGGCAGCGGCAAACCGATCGTGCCGCTATATTCCGTGACGGTGACCGGATTGCAGGTGACGCACGGCGAGGTCTCCGACAGACCGTAGCCCTCGATGATCGGCGTATGCGTGTGCTCGAACCAGCGCTTGGCGACCGCTTCCTGCACCGCCATACCGCCACCATTTGCTGCGATCAGCTTCGAAAAGTCGAGTTTGTGGAAGTCCGGGCTGTTCAACATCGCGTTGTACAGCGTGTTGACGGCGGGAATCGTCGTGATCGGATAGCCTTCCAGCGCCTTGATCATGCCGGGGATGTCACGCGGATTTGGAATCAGCACGCCGAGGCCACCGGTACGGATCGTTAGCAGCCCGCAGACCGTCAGCGCAAAGACGTGATAAAGCGGCAACGCAACAACCGTGACGAACTGATCAATGTCCTTGCGGTTAGCGCGAACCGGATCGAGCCAGATTTCCGACTGCAGCACGTTGGCGATCAGGTTCCGATGCAAAAGCGTCGCGCCCTTGGCCACGCCGGTCGTGCCGCCCGTGTACTGCAGAAACGCGACGTCGTCCGGACCTTGCTGGACCGGCTTGAAATTCTGACGGCCGCCCTCGGCAATCGCGGTGTTGAATTTAACGTGGCCCGGCAGACTCCACGCCGGCACCATCTTCTTCACGCGCCGCACGACAAAGTTCACCAGCGTGCCCTTCATGCCCATCAGATCGCCCATTGCGGCGACGACGACGTGCTTGATCGACGTATTGCGCACAATCGCCTGCAGCGTGACAGCAAAGTTTTCGAGCAGGATGATCGCTTCCGCGCCGCTGTCCTTGAGTTGATGCTCGAGCTCCCGCGGGGTGTAGAGCGGGTTCACATTCACCACCACGTACCCCGCGCGCAAGATCGCCGCAATCGCGACAGGATATTGCAGCACGTTCGGCATCATGATCGCGATGCGCGCGCCGCGGGCGAGGCCTTTCGACTGAAACCACGCGGCCAGCTTGCGCGAGAGCTCGTCGAGCTCGCCATAGCTGATCTCCTTGCCCATGCAGACGAACGCCGGTTTGGCGTGATGGTCGCGGAAGGCTTCTTCGAGCAGTTCGGCGACGGACGAATAGCGAGTCGGGTCAATCTCTGCGGGAACGCCGGGTGGATAAGATTTCAGCCAGATTTTGTCCATGCAGCGTCTCCTCCTTTATTTTCGAATGGTCGTGCTAAAAATGCATCGTAGCATGGGCATCCCTGTGCTATTCGCGAAAAGCGGCTAGGTTAGACTGCAACCTCGAACCCGTTGAGTGCCGTTGCCGCGAGATTTTTGAACGTGTTTTCAGGCGCGTTCGACTTCGACGAGACAATCGTAGAACGTTGCCGATCCGCCCAGATCGGTGAGGGCCTGACTGGTGACCTGATTGGCGTTGCAGCCGTCGGGCGCGAGCTTCTTCCACCATATCGACAGGCCGACCACGAGCCCTTTACGTGTCTTGTCGGTGACACGGGCGCGCGCCCGCATCGCGCCGCGATCGTTGAATATGCGCACCTGGTCACCGTCGGCGATGTTTCGCTGCTGCGCGTCGGACGGATGGATGTCCAGGTGCGGCTCGCCTTCCGTCGAACGCAGGCTTTCGATGTTCACGAAAGTGCTGTTCAGGAAGTTGCGAGCAGGCGGCGAGATCATCGCGAGCGGGTAACGGGCGGCGAGCTCAGGCGCACCGTCTTCGGATTCGTAAGGCGGAAGGTAGTCGGGCAACGGATCGAGCCCTTGCTGCGCGAGGCGCTCGCTGAAGAACTCGCATTTACCCGACGGCGTGCGAAAGCCGCCCTCGGCGAATGGCGCTTCAGGCAGGTTCAGCGCGGCCCAGCCGGTTTTCTTTAGCGACTCCCAGTTCACTCCTTCCAGCGTTTTGTCGTTCCAGCGGAAAGCAGACTGCGCGATAGCGTCGTCGCTCTCGTAAAGCGCCGGCTCCTGCAAGCCCATGTGGCGCGCGAGGCCGCGGAAGATCTCCGTGTTCGGGCGTGCATCGCCAACCGGCGCGATCGCCGGCAAATTGACCATCACGTGTGTGTGTCCGTACGACTTGTGTACGTCGAGATGCTCCAACTGCGTCGTGGCAGGCAGAAGTAGATCAGCGTAGTCCGCGGTGTCGGTCTGAAAGTGCTCCAGGACGATCGTGAACAGGTCCTCGCGTGCAAAACCTGCGGCGACCCGTTCCGAGTCCGGCGCGACCGCCACCGGATTCGAGTTATAGACGATGATCGCCTCGACTTTCGGACCGAATGTGGCATCGCCCGGATGCAACAACGCATCGCCGATTGCGTTCATATTGATGACGCGCGAAGTCTTGGCAGGCCAGCCCGGCATCAGGTCCGGGCGCTGCAACGCGTGCGAATCCACCGGCGCCCATCCGCCGGAAGACAGCAACACACCGCCTGCCCGCTCGCGCCATGCCCCTGTCAGCGAAGGCAAGCAGGCAATTGCGCGCACAGCGTTACCGCCGCCACGCACCCGCTGCAGGCCATAGTTCATCCGGATCGCGGCCTTTTTCGTGCTGCCGTAAAGGCGCGCAAGATCGACGATCATCTGCTCGTCGACATCGCAGATTTCAGCAGCCCGTGACGGCGGATAACTGAGCGCGCGGGCCTTCAGTTCAGCAAAGCCCAGCGTATGGGCCGCGATGTAGGCGTGGTCGAGCAGATCTTCCGTGATCAACACGTTCATCATGCCGAGCGCCAAAGCGCCGTCAGTTCCGGGTTTCAGTGCAATGTGCTGGTGGCATTTTTCCGCCGTCAGCGACCGGTACGGATCGATCGCGATCAGCCTTGCACCGCGGCGCTTGGCTTCCTGAGCGAGTGTCCAGAAGTGGAGGTTCGACGCGATGGGATTCGAGCCCCAGATCAGGATGACCTCGCTTTCGCCGAAAAACTCGGTGAGCATGCCTATGCCGGCGCCGTAGGTGTACTTCAATCCCGCCGCACCGGCGGCTGCACAAATCGTGCGGTCTAACTGCGATGCGCCAAGTTTGTGAAAGAACCGCTGCGCAATGCTATCGCCCTGAACCAGGCCCATTGTGCCGGCGTAGCTGTAGGGCATGATGGCTTCGGACGCGCGGTTCGCGATCTCCGACAAGCGTGTTGCGGCCAACTCAAACGCCTCATCCCAACTGATCGGCTCAAAACGGCCTTCGCCTTTGCGGCCGACGCGCTTCATCGGTGTCGTCAACCGATGCGGGTGGTGCACCCGTTCGGCGTAGCGGCTGACCTTGGTACATAGCGCGCCTTGAGTCGGCGGGTGATCGGGGTCGCCGACGACCTTGATCACCCGTCCGCCTTCGACGGTCACGCGCATCGCGCAGGTATCCGGGCAATCGTGCGGACACACGGCGCGGGCGAATTCAGTCGGAGCATTCATCGGCGATCCGTCAGGAGAGCGTTAAGCGGTGAGCAATCCCGAATTTTATTACTTCCGTGGCCCGTTGACCTGCATGGTGCCGCCAAAAACGCCTTCGGCGTAGAATCGGTTATCAACGTGCCCGGGCAATATGGCCCCGAGCGATTCCACGCAAAGCAAAGCACAAGTGCACCATCATGAAACTGATCCCAGAAATCCAGGCCGCCCACGGCGAAATTCAAACCCTCCGACGAACAATTCATGCCCACCCCGAGTTGCGTTACGAAGAAACAGCAACAGCGGATCTGGTTGCCAGGACACTTGAGTCCTGGGGAATCGAAACTCATCGCGGATTGGGCAAAACGGGCGTAGTCGGCGTACTGAAGCGCGGCAACGGATCGCGCTCGATCGGACTGCGCGCCGACATGGACGCGCTGCCGATTCAGGAGCTAAACAGCTTCGACCATCGCTCGCAGAACGACGGCAAAATGCACGCGTGCGGCCATGACGGACATACCGCGATGCTGCTCGGCGCAGCGCGGCATCTGGTCAAATACGGAGAATTTGACGGCACGATCGTATTCATCTTTCAGCCGGCAGAAGAAGGCGGCGCCGGCGCACAGGCAATGATCGACGATGGCCTGTTCACGAAGTTTCCGGTCGATGCGGTCTTCGGCATTCACAACTGGCCGGGCATGCCGTCGGGCCACTTCGGCGTGACCGAAGGCCCGATCATGGCGTCCAGCAACGAATTTCGCATTGAAATTAAAGGCGTGGGTTCACACGCGGCACTGCCGCACAATGGTCGCGACCCCGTGTTCACTGCGGTTCAGATTGCGAGCGGGCTGCAGAGCATCATCACGCGAAACAAGAAACCGCTCGATACCGCCGTGTTGTCGATCACCCAGATTCATGCCGGCGACGCCCTCAATGTCGTCCCGGACGATGCGTGGATCGCAGGCACCGTACGGACGTTTACCACCGAAACGCTCGATCTGATCGAAACGCGCATGCGCAAGATCGCCCAGAGCACGGCCGAGGCTTACGATTGCTCGGTCGATATCCACTTCCATCGAAACTATCCGCCGACCATCAACAGTAGTGAAGAAACCCGCTTCGCGGCGGCGGTCATGAAGGAAATTGTCGGCGCGGAGAATGTCGACGACGCGGTCGAACCGACAATGGGCGCCGAGGATTTTTCGTTCATGCTGCTGGCGAAGCCGGGCTGCTACGCATTTCTCGGTAATGGCGACGGTGGCCACCGGGACTCAGGACATGGTGCCGGGCCTTGCATGCTGCACAACGCGAGCTATGACTTCAACGACGAGCTATTGCCAATCGGCTCGACGTATTGGGTCCGGCTAGCACAACGATTTCTGGCACAGGAGAATTAAGGCGGCTTAATGGATCCGGTCGACGGTTTATGCTTCGGCCGTCGCTGCAGCCGCGCGTATGTCAACACGCGGTGGTACTGACGTCGGACGTGCTTGTCTGGATCTGACGGGTTACGCGAACGCACTGCGGGTCGGGAAGGAGTGACACCGGCAGCCCCGGAGCGCTTCGGTCAAAGTCTTGCGGTGGCGATGTTTTCGGATGCCCGCTTTTTGCGCCGGTAAACGCAGAAACCCCACCGTTGCGGGGTGGGGTTTCTGGTGCTGCTGGGGAGCCTGACGATTACCTACTTTCACACGGGAATCCGCACTATCATCGGCGTGGAGTCGTTTCACGGTCCTGTTCGGGATGGGAAGGGGTGGGACCGACTCGCTATGGTCATCAGGCATGACTTGTTGCCGTACTGCTCGTGGAGCAATACAACCAATCTGGAAGAAGTAGCTGAGAGGATGCCTCTCGGTATTACTTTGGGTTGTGCGTATCGTGCACAACATCGATCTCAACCTGTGTGTTCTGCTCCCCCATCCGGGGGTTCACACGTATCCCCTTCGGGGATCGGACCAGCGTAAGCGCTGGTCGAGACACACACCTGTTATAGGATCAAGCCTTACGGGCAATTAGTATCAGTTAGCTTAACGCATTACTGCGCTTCCACACCTGACCTATCAACGTCCTGGTCTTGAACGACCCTTCAAGGGGCTCGAAGCCCGGGGATATCTCATCTTAAGGCGAGTTTCCCGCTTAGATGCTTTCAGCGGTTATCTCTTCCGAACATAGCTACCCGGCGATGCCACTGGCGTGACAACCGGTACACCAGAGGTTCGTCCACTCCGGTCCTCTCGTACTAGGAGCAGCCCCCTTCAAATATCCAGCGCCCACGGCAGATAGGGACCAAACTGTCTCACGACGTTTTAAACCCAGCTCACGTACCTCTTTAAATGGCGAACAGCCATACCCTTGGGACCGGCTACAGCCCCAGGATGAGATGAGCCGACATCGAGGTGCCAAACACCGCCGTCGATATGAACTCTTGGGCGGTATCAGCCTGTTATCCCCAGAGTACCTTTTATCCGTTGAGCGATGGCCCTTCCATACAGAACCACCGGATCACTATGACCTGCTTTCGCACCTGCTCGACTTGTCGGTCTCGCAGTTAAGCACGCTTATGCCATTGCACTATCAGCACGATTTCCGACCGTACCTAGCGTACCTTCGTACTCCTCCGTTACACTTTGGGAGGAGACCGCCCCAGTCAAACTGCCTACCATGCACTGTCCCCAGTCCGGATAACGGACCAAGGTTAGAACCTCAAACAAACCAGGGTGGTATTTCAAGGGCGGCTCCACGCAGACTGGCGTCCACGCTTCATAGCCTCCCACCTATCCTACACAGATCGGTTCAAAGTCCAATGCAAAGCTACAGTAAAGGTTCATGGGGTCTTTCCGTCTAGCCGCGGGGAGATTGCATCATCACAAACACTTCAACTTCGCTGAGTCTCGGGAGGAGACAGTGTGGCCATCGTTACGCCATTCGTGCAGGTCGGAACTTACCCGACAAGGAATTTCGCTACCTTAGGACCGTTATAGTTACGGCCGCCGTTTACCGGGACTTCAATCAAGAGCTTGCACCCCATCATTTAATCTTCCGGCACCGGGCAGGCGTCACACCCTATACGTCCACTTTCGTGTTTGCAGAGTGCTGTGTTTTTATTAAACAGTCGCAGCCACCAGTTTATTGCAACCCCTTCACCCTTTGCGCGCAGGCGCATCAAGCTACAGGGGCGTACCTTATCCCGAAGTTACGGTACCAATTTGCCGAGTTCCTTCTCCCGAGTTCTCTCAAGCGCCTTAGAATACTCATCTCGCCCACCTGTGTCGGTTTGCGGTACGGTCTTGTTAAACTGAAGCTTAGAGGCTTTTCTTGGAACCACTTCCAGTTGCTTCTTCACCGAAGTGAATGGCCTCGCACCCTTGAATTCCGCGCCCGGATTTGCCTAAGCGCCTTCTCCAATGCAAGGACCGGGACTTCCAACACCCGGACAACCTTCCGCGATCCGTCCCCCCATCGCATTTAACAATGGTGCAGGAATATTAACCTGCTTCCCATCAGCTACGCATTTCTGCCTCGCCTTAGGGGCCGACTCACCCTACGCCGATGAACGTTGCGTAGGAAACCTTGGGCTTACGGCGAGGGGGCCTTTCACCCCCTTTATCGCTACTCATGTCAGCATTCGCACTTCCGATACCTCCAGCGCACTTTTCAATGCACCTTCGCAGGCTTACGGAACGCTCTCCTACCATGCACATAAATGTGCATCCGCAGCTTCGGTATATTGCTTAGCCCCGTTACATCTTCCGCGCAGGACGACTCGATCAGTGAGCTATTACGCTTTCTTTAAAGGATGGCTGCTTCTAAGCCAACCTCCTGACTGTTTTAGCCTTCCCACTTCGTTTCCCACTTAGCAATATTTGGGGACCTTAGCTGGCGGTCTGGGTTGTTTCCCTCTTGACACCGGACGTTAGCACCCGATGTCTGTCTCCCGTGATTGCACTCTTCGGTATTCGGAGTTTGCTATGGCGTAGTAATCCGCAATGGACCCCACAACCATGACAGTGCTCTACCCCCGAAGGTGATACACGAGGCACTACCTAAATAGTTTTCGGAGAGAACCAGCTATTTCCAGGTTTGTTTAGCCTTTCACCCCTATCCACAGCTCATCCCCTAACTTTTCAACGTTAGTGGGTTCGGACCTCCAGTACGTGTTACCGCACCTTCATCCTGGCCATGGATAGATCACCTGGTTTCGGGTCTACACCCAGCGACTGAATCGCCCTGTTCGGACTCGCTTTCGCTACGCCTGCCCTAATCGGTTAAGCTTGCCACTGAATGTAAGTCGCTGACCCATTATACAAAAGGTACGCAGTCACCCCACAAGGAGGCTCCTACTGTTTGTATGCATGCGGTTTCAGGATCTATTTCACTCCCCTCCCGGGGTTCTTTTCGCCTTTCCCTCACGGTACTGGTTCACTATCGGTCGATCACGAGTATTTAGCCTTGGAGGATGGTCCCCCCATCTTCAGACAGGATTTCACGTGTCCCGCCCTACTTGTCGTACACCCAGTTCTTCCTCGCTGTTTTCGTCTACAGGGCTATCACCTGCTATGGCGGCACTTTCCAGAGCCTTCGACTAACAATGAAGATAAAGAGTACAGGCTGGTCCCATTTCGCTCGCCACTACTCTGGGAATCTCGGTTGATTTCTTTTCCTGCGGTTACTTAGATGTTTCAGTTCACCGCGTTCGCTTCACGTAGCCTATGTATTCAGCTACGGATACCTCAAAAGAGGTGGGTTTCCCCATTCGGACATCGGGGGATCAAAGCTCGTTTGCCAGCTCCCCCGCTTTTCGCAGGCTACCGCGTCCTTCATCGCCTGTGATCGCCAAGGCATCCACCACATGCACTTGTTCGCTTGACCCTATAACGGGTGTGTCTCGCACTGCATCCACGGGGAATGAAGTGTTTCGTCACAGTCGCTACAGGTTGAGTATTCGTGTTGCGCCGTATTCCAAGAGCAATCTTTCGATTCCCCTTTTCATACATTGATACAATCACAACCCTGATTCACCTACTCACACACCCATCTCTAGATGTCCTTTCGTGAATCTCTTTACTACTTCTTCCTGATTGTTAAAGAACGACAGCCGATAGCGCGGTTGCTATAACCGCGTATCACTCTGACTGGCTCAATCGCCAATGCCTGTTTCACTACACCGCAAATCCCTTTCAGGGCCGCTGCAGTAAAACCGGCATTGAAGATTGGTGGAGGATGACGGGATCGAACCGACGACCCCCTGCTTGCAAAGCAGGTGCTCTCCCAGCTGAGCTAATCCCCCAGTCATACACGGATACTGCTATCCGTATATTGATAGCCCCAGGGGGTTCAGTGATCAGCGCAGCCACCGCAGAAACAGTGGTGGGTCTGGATGGATTCGAACCATCGACCCCCGCCTTATCAAGACGGTGCTCTAACCAACTGAGCTACAGACCCCTGAGTCTGTCCTGTTCACAGCCGATAAGCGTGAGCGCTCAACGTTCGACACGTTAGCTCGAGAAAGGAGGTGATCCAGCCGCACCTTCCGATACGGCTACCTTGTTACGACTTCACCCCAGTCATGAATCCTACCGTGGTGACCGTCCTCCTTGCGGTTAGACTAGCCACTTCTGGTAAAACCCACTCCCATGGTGTGACGGGCGGTGTGTACAAGACCCGGGAACGTATTCACCGCGGCATGCTGATCCGCGATTACTAGCGATTCCAGCTTCACGCACTCGAGTTGCAGAGTGCGATCCGGACTACGATCGGTTTTCTGGGATTGGCTCCCCCTCGCGGGTTGGCGACCCTCTGTTCCGACCATTGTATGACGTGTGAAGCCCTACCCATAAGGGCCATGAGGACTTGACGTCATCCCCACCTTCCTCCGGTTTGTCACCGGCAGTCTCCCTAGAGTGCTCTTGCGTAGCAACTAGGGACAAGGGTTGCGCTCGTTGCGGGACTTAACCCAACATCTCACGACACGAGCTGACGACAGCCATGCAGCACCTGTGTTATGGCTCCCTTTCGGGCACCCCGACCTCTCAGCCAGGTTCCATACATGTCAAGGGTAGGTAAGGTTTTTCGCGTTGCATCGAATTAATCCACATCATCCACCGCTTGTGCGGGTCCCCGTCAATTCCTTTGAGTTTTAATCTTGCGACCGTACTCCCCAGGCGGTCAACTTCACGCGTTAGCTTCGTTACTAAGGAAATGAATCCCCAACAACTAGTTGACATCGTTTAGGGCGTGGACTACCAGGGTATCTAATCCTGTTTGCTCCCCACGCTTTCGTGCATGAGCGTCAGTATTGGCCCAGGGGGCTGCCTTCGCCATCGGTATTCCTCCACATCTCTACGCATTTCACTGCTACACGTGGAATTCTACCCCCTCTGCCATACTCTAGCCCGCCAGTCACAAATGCAGTTCCCAGGTTAAGCCCGGGGATTTCACATCTGTCTTAGCGGACCGCCTGCGCACGCTTTACGCCCAGTAATTCCGATTAACGCTTGCACCCTACGTATTACCGCGGCTGCTGGCACGTAGTTAGCCGGTGCTTATTCTTCCGGTACCGTCATCCCCCCACCATATTAGGGCAGAGGTTTTCTTTCCGGACAAAAGTGCTTTACAACCCGAAGGCCTTCTTCACACACGCGGCATTGCTGGATCAGGGTTTCCCCCATTGTCCAAAATTCCCCACTGCTGCCTCCCGTAGGAGTCTGGGCCGTGTCTCAGTCCCAGTGTGGCTGGTCGTCCTCTCAGACCAGCTACAGATCGTCGCCTTGGTAGGCCTTTACCCCACCAACTAGCTAATCTGCCATCGGCCGCTCCTGTAGCGGGAGGTCCTAAGATCCCCCCCTTTCCTCCGTAGAGCGTATGCGGTATTAATCCGGCTTTCGCCGGGCTATCCCCCACTACAGGACACGTTCCGATGTATTACTCACCCGTTCGCCACTCGCCACCAGGATTGCTCCCGTGCTGCCGTTCGACTTGCATGTGTAAGGCATGCCGCCAGCGTTCAATCTGAGCCAGGATCAAACTCTTCAGTTCAAACCTGTTACTGTTTTTCGGTCTCTTCCGAGACCGGTCGCTCACTCAACGTACTGACGAATGATCCTCCTGCCGGCGTGAATCCACCCCGACAGGAAAACCTTCCTTTAATACTCGTGTGAGACTTGATACTTTCGCTTGTCGCCAGACCCCGAAGAGTCCGGCTCGCGTCGCGCATCAAGCGCCCACACTTATCGGCTGTTAATTTTTAAAGATCGAGTCCGCATTCACCACCGAACCAGCACCGCGAGGCATCAACCCCAACCACCCGGCACCGCTTCGTTCTGCGTCGCTGCATCAGCAGCAGAGAAACGAGATTATGAAGAACTTTCGCTACGCCGTCAACAGGTTTTTCCAACTTCCTGAACCCGCCCACTTCGCGCAAAGCCTTGCCACTGCTGGCTCTCCCGCTTCCCGCGCCCCGCTGTCCGGAGCACGAAAGAGCGAGATTCTAGCGAGCCGCACCGCCCCTTGCAAGCGTTATTTTGACAAGCGTATTAACGATGCTTGAAAACCGGTTTGCGCTTCTCAACGAACGCGGCCATCCCTTCCTTCTGATCTTCCGTAGCGAAGAGCGAATGGAAGAGGCGGCGCTCGAAATGCACACCCTCTGCGAGCGTCGTTTCGTATGCGCGGTTGACCGATTCCTTGATCATCATCACCGCCGGCAACGGGAATTCAGCGATGGTCGCGGCCGCAGCCACCGCCTCGTCAAGCAGCGAAGCCGCGGGAATCACCCGCGAGACCAATCCGGCACGCTCAGCCTCGGCAGCGTCCATGAAGCGGGCGGTCAGGCAGAGATCCATTGCCTTCGCCTTGGAGACTGCGCGCGGAAGCCGTTGCGTGCCGCCAGCCCCCGGCATGATGCCCAGCTTGATTTCTGGCTGGCCGAACTTTGCGGTATCGGCGGCGAGAATGATGTCGCACATCATCGCCAGCTCGCAACCGCCGCCGAGCGCAAAGCCCGCCACAGCAGCAATAATCGGCTTGCGGATGGAGCGCACGGTTTCCCAGTTGCGGGTGATGTAGTCGCCTTTGTAGACGTCCATATAGGTATAGGTCGCCATCATGCCGATGTCGGCTCCAGCGGCGAACGCCTTCTCGCTGCCCGTCACCACGATCGCCCCAATCGCGGCGTCGGCATCGAACTCCCGCAGCGCTGCGCCCAGTTCGTCCATCAACGCGTCGTTCAGTGCGTTCAACGCCTTCGGGCGATTCAACGTGACCAAACCCACCCGCCCGCGCGTCTCAACCAGAATGTTCTCGTAAGCCATGCCGCCTCCTAATGGTTAATGGCGCGCAAAAAACGCTTCGCGCAGCCGTCTCAGTAATGCTACCATTCACCAACCAACCGGTCGGTCAATTATTCGACAGGCTTTCCCCAACGTACAGCCAAGCCCCTCTGCCATGACACATCCGCTATTCACCAAGCACGAAGACACGCTGCAAAAGGCACTCACCGCGGTTGAAACGCGCGGCTATTGGAGTCCGTTCGTCGAGATGCCCAGTCCGAAAGTGTACGGGGAAACAGCTAGCGCAGACGGCGAAGCCGCATTCAAAGCGCTTCTGAACAAGACGTTCGAACTGGACCAGCCGTCGACCGGAGAAACCGTCGGCGCTGAAGTCTCGCCGTTCGGGTTCCCTCTCGGCGTGCGCTATCCGAAGGCCGATCCTGACGCGTTGATCTCCGCAGCCGCTGCGGCACAGCCCGATTGGCGCGCAGCCGGCCCGCAGGCGTGGATCGGCGTGTGCCTCGAAATTCTCGCGCGCGTGAATCGCGCCAGCTTCGAAATCGGCTACAGCGTGATGCACACGACCGGCCAGGCATTCATGATGGCCTTCCAGGCCGGCGGCCCGCATGCGCAAGACCGTGCGCTCGAAGCGGTCGTGTACGCGTGGGACCAGCTGCGCCGTATTCCCGCCAACGCCCACTGGGAAAAGCCGCAAGGCAAAAATCCGCCGCTTGCGATGCACAAGCGTTACACCGTCGTGCCGCGCGGCACCGGCCTCGTGCTCGGCTGCTGCACCTTCCCGACATGGAACGGCTATCCGGGCCTCTTCGCTGATCTGGCCACCGGCAACACTGCCATCGTCAAGCCACACCCGGGCGCGATTCTGCCGCTCGCGCTAACCGTGCGCATCGCACGCAATGTGCTGCGCGAAGCCGGATTCGATCCGAACGTCGTTACGCTGCTGGCCACCGAACCGAACGATGGCGCGCTGGTTCAGGACCTGGCTCTTCGCCCCGAAATCAAATTGATCGATTTCACGGGCAGCACTCAAAACGGCACCTGGCTCGAGCGCAATGCACACCAGGCTCAGGTCTACACCGAAAAAGCCGGTGTCAACCAGATCGTGATCGACTCGGTCGACGACATCAAAGCCGCCGCTCGCAATATCGCCTTCTCGCTCGCGCTGTACTCGGGACAAATGTGCACCGCGCCGCAAAACGTCTATGTGCCGCGCAACGGCATCCGCACCGCTGAAGGCACGCTCGGCTTCGACGATGTCGCTCAGGCTATCGCCGGCGCCGTGCGAAAACTGGTCGTCGACCCGGCTCGCGCCGTTGAACTGCTTGGCGCGATCCAGAACGAAGGTGTCTCCCAGCGCATCGAGGAAGCCAGCAAGCTCGGCCGCGTTTTAGTAGAAAGCCAATCGCTGGAACATCCGGCTTTTGCCGGCGCTCGTGTGCGCACGCCGCTCGTGCTCCAACTGGACGCCGCCACCGACCACGCGCAGTTCACCAAAGAATGGTTCGGCCCGATCTCATTCGTGATCGCAACGGACTCGACAGCGCAGTCGCTCGACCTTGCCGGCGCAATCGCTGCAGAACACGGTGCACTGACGCTGTCGGTCTACAGCACGGACGAAGCCGTGCTCGACGAAGCGCACGAAGCATCGATCCGCGGCGGCGTAGCACTCTCGATCAATTTGACGGGCGGCGTATTCGTCAATCAATCGGCGGCTTTCTCCGACTTCCACGGCACGGGCGCAAACCCGGCCGCAAATGCCGCGCTGGCCGACGCAGCCTTCGTCGCGAACCGCTTCCGCGTCGTTCAAAGTCGCGTTCATGTTGAACCGAAAGTGGCACCGGCGGTAGCTGGCTGAATGGCATAAGACAAAAGCACGGCTTTCGCCCTATGCCGTTTGGCCGAATGGACCGAGCCGTGCACCCCAACTAACATGAGACATCGGATTGGCAAGTCCCGCCGATCCGTCCCAGCAGGAACCCACATGAACGACGCCTTCATTTGCGACGCGATTCGCACCCCAATCGGCCGCTACGGCGGCGCCCTGAAGGATGTTCGCGCCGACGACCTCGGCGCAGTACCGATCAGGGCGTTGATCGAGCGCAATGGCAGTGTCGACTGGCAGGCACTCGACGACGTGATCTATGGCTGTGCCAATCAGGCCGGTGACGACAACCGTAACGTGGCTCGCATGGCGGCTTTGCTGGCCGGCTTGCCCACGGCTGCGTCCGGCACAACCATCAACCGTCTGTGCGGCTCGGGTATGGACGCGGTTGGCACCGCGGCGCGCGCCATCAAGGCCGGCGAAGCGCGATTGATGATTGCAGGAGGCGTCGAAAGCATGACGCGCGCGCCGTTCGTGATGGGCAAGGCCGCCAGTGCATTTTCACGGCAGGCCGATATTTACGACACGACTATCGGCTGGCGTTTCATCAATCCGTTGATGAAGCGTCAATACGGCGTCGATTCGATGCCGGAGACCGCGGAAAACGTGGCCGTCGAGTTCGGCATAAGCCGCGCGGATCAGGACGCCTTTGCTCTGGCGAGTCAGCAAAAAGCATCTCGCGCGCAGCGTGACGGCACGCTCGCTCAGGAAATCGTCGGCGTTGAAATTGCGCAGAAGAAAGGCGACCCCGTACGCGTGACGCTCGACGAGCATCCGCGCGAAACGTCGCTCGAAAGCCTGGGCAAGCTCAAGGGCGTGGTCCGTCCCGACGGCAGCGTGACCGCCGGCAATGCATCGGGTGTGAACGACGGCGCGTGTGCGCTGTTGCTCGCGAATCAGGAAGCTGCCGATCAATATGGCTTGCGTCGCCGCGCACGCGTGGTGGGCATGGCAACGGCGGGCGTGGAGCCGCGCATTATGGGCATTGGCCCGGCACCGGCCACACAAAAGCTGTTGAAGCAGTTGAACATGACGCTCAAGCAATTCGACGTGATCGAGTTGAACGAAGCCTTCGCGTCGCAGGGACTGGCAGTCTTGCGCACGCTCGGCCTGCGCGACGACGATCCGCGAGTCAATCCGAACGGCGGAGCGATTGCGCTCGGCCACCCGCTCGGCGCTTCCGGCGCGCGTTTGATCACTACCGCGCTTTATCAGTTGGAACGAATCAACGGCCGCTTTGCGCTTTGCACGATGTGTATCGGCGTAGGCCAAGGCATTGCACTGGTAATCGAACGGCTCTGACACTAACGCCGCCGCCCATTGCGCCGCCGATCAAAGAGACTTTGAGGAGACACCCAATGTCATATGAAGCGATTCGCCTCGACATCGATACATCGAGCCGCGTAGCGACCATCACACTGAACCGCCCGGACAAGCTCAACAGCTTTACCCGCGCGATGCACCAGGAATTGAGCGACGCACTCGGCCAGGTCGAAGCATCCGGCGCGCGCGCGCTCGTGCTGACCGGCGCAGGCCGCGGCTTCTGTGCAGGACAGGATCTCGCGGATCTCGATTTCACGCCAGGCGCAATGACCGATCTGGGCGAACTGATCAATGCGCATTTCAATCCGTTGATTCGCCGCCTGCAAGCACTGCCGTTGCCCGTGATTGCCGCGGTCAACGGCACGGCCGCCGGTGCCGGCGCCAATCTCGCGCTGGCTTGCGATCTCGTGCTTGCCGCTCGTTCGGCCAACTTCATTCAGGCATTCGTGAAGATCGGTCTCGTGCCGGATTCGGGCGGCACGTGGTTCCTGCCGCAACGCGTCGGCATGGCCCGCGCCCTGGGTCTCGCCATCACTGGCGACAAACTGAGCGCGGAGAAAGCCGAAAGCTGGGGGCTAATCTGGCAAGCAGTTGACGACACAGAGCTAGCCGCCACGGCAAGCAAGCTCGCAGCCCAACTGGCGCAGCAGCCCACGCGCGCTATCGCGGCGATCAAACAGGCAATGCGCGCCGGCGCGACGCAAACGCTGGATCAGCAGCTCGATCTCGAACGCGATCTGCAACGCGAACTCGGTGCTTCGCACGATTACGCGGAAGGCGTGCAGGCGTTCGTGGAAAAACGCGCGCCGCGCTTCGAGGGTCGCTGATATGTCCGAGCAACCGAACCACCCCGCCCAAATGACACCCGACGAACTCGCTCGCGCAACCGCGGCCGCCATGTACGAAAACGACGCGTGCAGCCGGGCGCTCGGCCTCGAAATCGTTGAAGTGCGTCCAGGATATGCGCGCCTGCGCATGGCTGTGCGCGACGACTTCCTGAACGGCCATCAGATTTGCCACGGCGGCCTGATTTTCACGCTCGCTGATTCGACATTCGCTTTCGCTTGCAACACGTACAACATCAACACCGTCGCAGCGGGCTGCTCGATCGAGTTCCTGCGGCCGGTAAAAGGCGGCGACGTGTTGACTGCCGAAGCGGTCGAGCAAACCCTGAGCGGCCGCACCGGCATTTACGATATTCGCGTCACGAATCGCGCAGAGGAGACCGTGGCGATGTTTCGCGGCAAATCGGCACAGATCAAAGGCAACCTGCTTCCTACCGGCGATTGAACAGCAGATTGAACGGCAGAGTCGCGACACGATCGCGACCTACTGCCAACACGTATATAGATAGTAGATAGCAGCGAGTCCCCGGTTTTTGCGCGCAAGCGCACCGCACCCCAGACCCAAGCATTGAGGCAGCAAGGAGACATTCGATGACCACCGCCCTTCCGCTCGATCCCATCGAGACAGCCAGCCGCGACGAACTCGCCGCGCTCCAACTCGAACGGCTCAAATGGTCGCTGAATCACGCTTATGAGAATTCGCCTGTGTATCGGCACAAATTCGACGAAGCCGGCGTTCACCCGAGCGAAGTGAAGACTCTCGCGGACCTGGCGCGCTTCCCGTTCACCACCAAGAAGGATCTGCGCGACAGCTACCCGTTTGGCATGTTCGCGGTGCCGCAGGAACAGATCTCGCGGATCCACGCGTCGTCCGGGACAACGGGCAAGCCGACAGTCGTTGGCTACACGGCGCGCGATATCGATACGTGGGCGAATCTCGTCGCGCGTTCGATCCGTGCGGCTGGCGCGAAGCGCGGCGACAAGGTTCACGTGAGCTACGGCTACGGTCTGTTCACAGGCGGCCTGGGCGCGCACTACGGCGCCGAACGCGCTGGGCTGACGGTGATCCCGTTCGGCGGCGGTCAGACTGAAAAGCAGGTGCAACTGATTCAGGACTTCCGGCCCGACATCATCATGGTGACGCCGAGCTATATGCTGTCCATCGCCGACGAACTCGAACGGCAAGGCATCGATCCGGCGAATTGCTCGCTGCGCCTCGGCATCTTCGGTGCAGAACCATGGACCAATGACATGCGCCAGGCGATCGAGAAGCGCATGGGCATCGACGCTGTGGATATCTACGGCCTGTCTGAAGTGATGGGACCTGGCGTCGCTTCGGAATGCGTCGAGACCAAAGATGGCCCGACCATCTGGGAAGACCATTTCTACCCCGAGATCATCGATCCCGAGACCGGCGAAGTGCTGCCGGACGGCGAGCTCGGCGAGCTCGTATTCACGTCGTTGACCAAGGAAGCGCTGCCGATCGTCCGATACCGAACGCGCGATCTGACTCGCCTCCTGCCGGGCAGCGCACGCACCATGCGCCGGATGGAAAAGATCACGGGCCGCTCTGACGACATGATGATCGTGCGCGGCGTCAACGTGTTCCCGACGCAGATCGAAGAATTGCTACTCAAGCAACACGCCCTCGCGCCGCACTATCAAATCGTGCTGACGAAGGAAGGCCCGCTCGATGTATTGACGTTGAACGTCGAGCCCTGCCCGGAATCAGCGCCGGATACAGCGGCGTTGACCACGGCAAAACAGGCGCTGACCTACGACATCAAGGCGCTGATCGGCGTCAGCGCGATCGTAAATGTGCTGGGCGTGAACGGCATCGAGCGTTCGGTAGGCAAGGCACGGCGTGTGGTGGACAAACGGAAGTCGGGGCTTT
Source organism: Paraburkholderia sediminicola (assembly GCF_046026675.1). Lineage (GTDB taxonomy): Bacteria > Pseudomonadota > Gammaproteobacteria > Burkholderiales > Burkholderiaceae > Paraburkholderia > Paraburkholderia sediminicola_F. The sequence continues at coordinate 3,995,772 of NZ_JAQQEY010000001.1, forward strand.
AAGCGAAGCGCCGAAGGTCGACGTTTGATGACGAAGCTGACCGGTGTCAGCGCCGTCATCAAACCAGAAACCAGCGATCAGGAAAACCCCGCCGCCGCCCGCCCCCAAACTCTCACGAATTCGGCAACAACAACCACATCCGGCCGCCCTGCTTCATCTTGCCGGCCAGATCGCCGGCATCGTCGCCGAGCCCCCAGAAGTAGTCTGCGCGCACGCCGCCTTTGATCGCGGACCCCGTGTCCTGCGCAAAGACGAGGCGATTCATCGGCGAGTTCGTCAAAGGTCGCGTCGTCTGCAAGAAAACCGGCGTACCCAGCGGAATCGAAGTCGGATCCACCGCGATCGATCGCTCCGGCGTCAACGGCACGCCCAACGCACCGATTGGACCGTCCGCGCCACCGCTCGGCGCACTCTCGCCGGACGGCATCTCGCGGAAGAACACGAAGCGCGGATTGGTATCGAGCAGCGCGTCGACCCGCGTCGGATTCGCGCGCGCCCATGCCTTGATGCCCTGCATGGTCGCCTGCGCCGGCGTCAGTTCACCGCGATCGAGCAGCCACCGTCCAATCGACTTGTACGGCTGATTGTTCGTGCCGCCAAATCCGACCCGCATCACGCTGCCGTCTTCCATCACGACGCGCCCGGAGCCTTGCACTTGCAGGAAGAACGCTTCGATCGGATCGTCGACCCACACGAGTTCATTGCCGTTGAGCACGCCCGCACGCTCGAGTTGCGCACGCGCTGGCAGCGGTGCACCCGCGCGATAACCGGGTGGCCAGCGGTACAGCGCCGTCTGATACACGCCATGCCGCGTGCGCGAACCGCGCAGCAACGGTTCGTAGTAGCCGGTCACGAGACCATCGAGCGTGCCGTCGTTATTGGCCAATTGGAACGGCGTGAAATACGCCTCGAAAAATGCCCGCGCGCTGGTGACGTCCAGATCGTCGATCTGCGAGGCCGCCGCGCATGCGCGGGCCCAGTTCGGTTGACGCGCAAGCCTCAGGCAGTTTTGCCGCAACGCAGCCGTTGCGCCGATCAGCGAATCGTCCTGCCACCCCGGCACCTGTTGCCAGGCCACGGCCGTCAGCCGCGTCGCGGCGATCTGCCCGGGTATGATCGCGGCACCCGTGGGCGGCGAAACCGAAGGCCGGACTGCGCCGCCGCCACCGCAGGAAGCCAGCATTACCGCTACCGAAAGCACGCCGAGCCATGCTCCGGCCGTGCGGACAAAACGCATACAATGTTCGTTCTTGATGGAAACCGCCATGTCTGATCTGTTCGACGAATACCCGATGCTCATCTTCGCGTTGGAATCGCTCCTCGCACTCTTCCTGCTCGTCTTTATCGTTGTCTGGACGTCGTCCGGCAAGAAGAAGGCCGCCCGCGCCGCCACCGATGGACAGCAAAAGCAGCAAAAATCCCAGTAAAGCTGCAAAGCTGCGCTGTAAAGCCTTTTAAAGACCGCGAGCCACGCCCTCGGTTCAATGCAAAGTACGCGGCATCCGCAGAATGAACTCGGGCACGGGTGCGTCGAAGCGCTCGCCGTCCTCCGCCACGCAGAAATAGTCGCCACGCATTGTGCCGACGGGTGTGGCGATCACGGCCCAACTCGTATATTCGAAGTGCTCGCCCGGTTTGAGCAGCGGCTGATGCCCGACCACGCCTAGGCCTTTCACTTCCTGCACATTGTTTTCGCTGTCGGTGATCACCCAGTGGCGCGCAATCAACTGCGCGGGCACTTGACCGCTGTTACGGATGGTCAGCGTGTATGCAAACGCATACTGGCGGCGCTCCGGGTCCGACTCTTCGGGCAGAAACTGCACCTGCGCCGAGACGCTGAATTCGTACTGGCTCATCCTGATTCCGGTCTGGTGAAACGGAGTGTGAAAAATCGCGGGAAGCCCCGAACGCCAATGGTTTGCGGGCACATTGGCGAAGCGGCGCCTATGGTTTGGCATTCTGCTTGATGCGCGGCATGCCCGCAACCGGACAAATCCCTCTGGCCAAGGGCCGCTAAGACGTTTTGTCACTTTTGCCGCGTGTATTCGGTGCCAGCCTCAACTCGCCCCCAAGCCGGTTCAGAAGCGTACAAAACGGTAAAATGGCGTTTTCCCGCTTGCATCCGCCCCCCGCCATGACGCAATTCCGCATTGCCCCCAGCATTCTGTCCGCCGATTTCGCCCGCCTCGGCGAAGAAGTCCGCAACGTTGTCGCCGCCGGCGCCGACTGGATTCACTTCGACGTGATGGACAACCATTACGTGCCGAACCTGACAATCGGCCCGCTCGTCTGCGAAGCGATCCGCCCGCACGTGGACGTGCCGATCGACGTGCATCTGATGGTGCGCCCGGTCGACCGCATCGTGCCGGACTTCGCCAAAGCCGGCGCGAACCTGATCAGCTTTCACCCGGAAGGCTCGGACCATATCGACCGCACGCTGTCGCTGATTCGCGACCACGGTTGCAAGGCCGGACTCGTGTTCAACCCGGCGACATCGCTGAATCATCTGGACTACGTGATGGACAAGGTCGATCTGGTGCTGATCATGTCGGTGAATCCCGGCTTCGGCGGTCAATCGTTCATTCCTGAGGCGCTCGTCAAACTGCGCGAAGCGCGCAAGCGGATCGATGCTTACAAGGAAAAAACCGGCCGCGAGATTCATCTCGAAGTAGACGGCGGCGTGAAGGTCGACAACATCGCCGAAATCGCGGCGGCTGGCGCGGACACGTTCGTGGCAGGCTCGGCGATCTTCGGTGCGCCGGATCACAAAGCGGTAATCGACAAGATGCGCGCCGCACTCGCCAACATCGAGCACTGATATCCCGCACTAAAGATGACGACTCCGTTCCCTGCCCCGACCTTCACTAGCCCGCGCCTGCAAGCCGCGATCATCGACCTCGACGGCACGATGATCGATACCGCAGACGATTTCACCGCCGGCCTGAACGGCATGCTTGCGCAACTCGACGCGACGGAAACCTCGCGCGAGGAAGTGGTCGGCTACATCGGCAAGGGTTCGGAGAATCTGATTCGCCGTGTGCTGGCCGGGCGCTTCGAAACGGACCACGCACAAGACCGTTTCGACGAAGCGCTCGCGATCTATCAAGAGGAGTACGCCAAGATCAACGGCGTGCACACGCGGCTGTACCCCGAGGTCGAAGCCGGCCTCAGCGCCATGCGAGATGCCGGCCTCAAACTCGCCTGCGTCACCAACAAGCCGCACCGGTTCGCAGTCGAATTGCTGGAGCAATACGGGCTCCGCCAGTATTTCAGCGTCGTGCTCGGCGGCGACAGTCTGCCGAAAAAGAAGCCGGATCCGCTGCCGATGATCACCGCTGCGGCGCAGCTAGGCGTCACACCGGAAACCACGGTCGCCATCGGCGATTCGGAAAACGATGCGCTGGCAGGCCGCGCGGCAGGCATGGCAACGCTGACGCTGCCGTACGGCTACAACCACGGTCGATCTATACAAGAAATAAAATCCGATGGTATAGTTGCCTCGCTGCTCGACGCCGCCAAGGCTATCGCAGCGCACCATTCCACGACCTGAAAAGTCCCTCATCCTCATGTTTCTGAATAAAAAACGGAGTCTGATTAGCATCGACCGGGGAGCCTGGCCCTGGCGTCGCTGGTCGCGCTAACCTCGCCTGAGGTACGCTGAAGCTCGTCTTCGGCAACCGTTTTTTACTTCGCTGCGCTCACGCGTTTTTTCCATCACCTAGTTTCGCTGCATCGGTTGATTTGGCGTTCGTGTACCCGCAAAGTACATCTGTGCGCTGAAATCCCTTGCATGCGTCGATGGGAAACTCGCGCCGGTCGGTATCATCGTGTCGAAACGTCGAACGAACGCCTGACCGGCTGCGTAACGCCCCGCTTTGTCCGACGCATAGTGCCGTCTGACGTACGTACAGGATCGGAACATGACCGAACTCGAATTCCAGTCCCTCGCCAACGAGGGTTTCAACCGCATTCCGCTGATCGCCGAAGCGCTCGCCGACCTCGAAACGCCGCTCTCGCTGTACCTGAAGCTTGCGCAGAGCGAACGCAACGGCGCCAACTCGTTCCTGCTGGAATCGGTGGTGGGTGGTGAGCGTTTTGGCCGCTATTCATTCATCGGACTGCCGGCGCGCACGCTGCTGCGCACCCGTAACGGCGTATCGGAAGTCGTCCGGGACGGCAAAGTCGTCGAAACGCACGAGGGCGATCCGCTCGAGTTCATCCAGCAATTCCAGGGCCGCTTCAAAGTGGCGCAGCGCCCCGGTTTGCCGCGTTTCGCGGGCGGGCTGGCAGGCTACTTCGGCTATGACGCAGTACGCTACATCGAGAAAAAACTCGCGCATACCGCACCGAAAGACGATCTGAACCTGCCGGACATTCAGTTGCTGCTCACCGAAGAAGTCGCGGTGATCGACAACCTCGCGGGCAAGCTCTACCTGGTGGTTTACTCCGATCCGACGCAACCCGAGGCATACACCAAAGCCAAACAGCGTCTACGTGAATTGCGTCAGCGTTTGCGCACGACCGTGCAGCCGCCGGTCACGTCGGCCAGCGTGCGCACCGAAACCTACCGCGAGTTCGCCAAAGACGATTACCTGGCCGCCGTGCGCCAGGCGAAGGAATACATCGCCGCCGGCGAGTTGATGCAGGTGCAGGTTGGCCAGCGTCTGATCAAGCCGTACCGCGACAATCCGCTGTCGCTGTATCGCGCGCTGCGCTCGCTGAATCCGTCACCCTATATGTACTTCTACAACTTCGGCGACTTCCACGTGGTCGGCGCGTCACCGGAAATTCTGGTCCGCCAGGAAAAGCGCGGCGAAGATCGCATCGTGACAATCCGACCGCTCGCCGGCACCCGTCCGCGCGGCAACACGCCGGAGCGCGACGCCGAGCTCGCCACCGAACTGCTGAACGATCCGAAGGAAATCGCCGAACACGTGATGCTGATCGATCTCGCGCGTAACGACGTGGGCCGTATTTCGCAGATCGGTTCGGTGGTCGTCACCGATCAGATGGTGATCGAGAAATACTCGCACGTGCAGCACATCGTGAGTTCGGTCGAAGGCAAGCTGAAGCCCGGCACCACCAACTTCGACGTGCTGCGCGCCACCTTCCCGGCCGGCACGTTGTCCGGCGCGCCGAAGGTTCGCGCGATGGAACTGATCGACGAACTGGAACCGGTGAAGCGCGGCCTGTACGGCGGTGCGGTCGGCTATCTGTCGTTCACTGGCGAAATGGATCTGGCCATCACGATCCGCACCGGCGTGATCGCAAACGGCAATCTGTATGTGCAGGCGGCAGCAGGTGTAGTCGCGGATTCGGTGCCGGAATCCGAATGGCAAGAGACCGAGAACAAGGCGCGCGCTGTGCTGCGCGCCGCCGAGCAGGTTCAAGACGGCCTCGATAGCGACTTCTGACCGGAGACACACCATGCTGCTTATGATCGACAACTACGACTCGTTCACCTACAACCTGGTGCAGTACTTCGGCGAACTCGGCGAAGACGTGCGCACCTATCGGAACGACGAAATCACGCTGGACGAGATTGCGAAGCTCAACCCGGAGCGCATTTGCCTGTCGCCCGGTCCGAGCAACCCGCAACACGCCGGCATCACCCTCGACGTACTGCGCGAATTCGCCGGCAAGACGCCGATTCTGGGCGTATGCCTCGGCCATCAGGCGATCGGCGAAGCATTCGGCGGCCGCGTAGTGCGCGCGCAAACCATCATGCACGGCAAGGTAAGCACGATCGAAACCGATTGCAAAGGCGTATTCGCCGACCTGCCGAAGCATTTCGTCGTGACGCGCTATCACTCGCTCGCGATCGAACGCGAATCGCTGCCGGACTGCCTCGAAGTGTCCGCCTGGACCGAAGACGGCGAAATCATGGGCGTGCGTCACAAGGAACTAGCCGTTGAAGGCGTGCAATTCCACCCGGAATCGATCCTGTCCGAACACGGCCACGCGTTGCTCGAAAACTTCGTGAAACAGTCGAAGACAGCCCACCGCACCGCTTGATAAAGAGAGACGAAATCATGTCGATTACGCCCCAGGAAGCGCTGCAACGCACGATCGAGCACCGCGAGATTTTCCACGACGAAATGCTGCACCTGATGCGGCTCATCATGCGCGGTGAACTGTCGCCCGTGATGTCGGCGGCGATCATCACCGGCTTGCGCGTCAAAAAAGAGACCATCGGCGAAATCACCGCCGCCGCCACGGTGATGCGTGAATTTGCCCGGCACGTCGAGGTGCAGGACAACTCGAACTTCGTCGATATCGTCGGCACCGGCGGTGACGGCTCGCACACCTTCAATATTTCCACCGCGACGATGTTCGTCTCAGCTGCGGCGGGCGCCAAGGTCGCGAAGCACGGTGGCCGCGGCGTGTCGAGCAAGTCGGGCAGCGCAGACGTACTCGAAGCGCTCGGCGTGAACATCGATCTGCAACCGGAACAGGTGGCGGCGTCGATTGCAGAAACCGGCATGGGCTTCATGTTCGCGCCGAACCATCATCCGGCCATGAAGAACATCGCGCCGGTGCGCCGCGAACTCGGCGTGCGGACCATCTTCAATATTCTTGGGCCACTGACCAATCCGGCCGGCGCGCCTAATCAACTGATGGGCGTGTTCCACGGGGACCTCGTCGGCATTCAGGTGCGTGTGATGCAGCGCCTCGGCGCGAAGCACGTGCTGGTGGTGTACGGTATGGACGGCATGGACGAGGTCTCGCTCGGCGCGGCGACGCAAGTCGGCGAGTTGCGCGACGGCCAGATCCACGAGTACGAAATTCACCCGGAAGACTTCGGCATGCAGATGGTGTCGAACCGTACGCTGAAAGTGGCCGACGCGGCCGAATCCAAAGCGATGCTGCTGGAAGCGCTCGACAACAAGCCGGGCGTCGCGCGTGAGATCGTCACGCTGAACGCGGGCACGGCGCTGTATTCGGCGAACGTGGCGGCGTCGATTGCGGACGGCATCCAGTTGGCGCGCGAAGCGATCGCGAGCGGCAAGGCTCGGGCGAAGGTCGACGACCTGATCCGCTTCACCCAGCAATTCAAGCAGTAATTACGTAGCGAGATACTCATGAGCGACATCCTCGACCGCATCATCGCGGTCAAACGCGAAGAAGTCCGCGCGGCTGAACAGAGCGCGCCGCTCGAAGAGCTGCGGCTCGAAGCATCGTCGCGCGATATCCGCGATTTCGTCGGTGCATTGCGCGCGAAACACGCGGCCGGTCTGGCCGCGGTGATTTCCGAAGTGAAGAAAGCGAGCCCGTCAAAAGGCGTGCTGCGTGAAAACTTCGTCCCGGCCGAGATCGCGCGTTCGTATGAAAAACACGGCGCAGCCTGCTTGTCCGTGCTCACCGACGTCCAGTTCTTCCAGGGCAGCGTTGCGTATCTCGAAGAGGCGCGCGCCGCCTGCAATCTGCCGGTGCTGCGCAAGGACTTCATCGTGGATCCGTACCAGATCGTCGAAGCCCGCGCGATGGGTGCCGACGCGATCCTGCTGATTGCTGCCGCTCTGGAAACCTCGCAGATGCAGGACCTCGAAGCGCTCGCGCATTCGCTGGGCCTCGCGGTGCTGGTCGAAGTGCATGACCACAATGAACTGATGGAATCGCTGAAGTTGAAGACGCCGCTAATCGGTGTCAACAACCGCAATCTGCGCACCTTCGAAACATCGATTGAGACGACCATCGGCATGCTCGAATCGATTCCGGACGACCGTATCGTCGTCACGGAGTCGGGCATTCTGTCGCGTCAGGATGTCGAACGTCTGCGGGCGATGGACGTGCATACGTTCCTCGTCGGCGAAGCGTTCATGCGCGCGGAAGAGCCGGGTGTGGAACTTGCGCGGATGTTTTTCTAAGCGCGATTTCAATATTCAGCGGACGCTGCGGAGCACACGATGGGCATGGAACGTGAAATCAAGCTGGCTCTGCCGGTGAGCCAGGTGGAAGCGGCGACGCAATGGTTCGTCGCACGCACCGGCGACGAAGGTCGCCCGATCGAGTTGGCGAATATCTACTTCGATACGCCGAGGCTTGCGCTGGCTACGTCGAAAAGCGCGCTGCGGCTGCGGCTTACGCCGGACGGCTGGCTGCAAACGTTCAAGACAGTGGGCAACGCGAAGGACGGGCTGCATAGCCGGCACGAGTGGGAAATGCCGGTGGCGGGCGAGAAACTCGAAATCGACGCCTTGCTGCACGCATGCGACGAACCCACCGCCGCTGAGGCCTTGCGCCAGGCGGCGCCGGAGTTGATCGAACTGTTCCGCACGAATTTCACCCGCACACTGTGGAATGTCGAACTGGACGGCTCGAAAGTCGAAGCCGCCATCGACCAAGGCGACGTGCTCGCCGAAGTGAACGGCGAAACCCGCCGCGCGCCGATCTCCGAAGTCGAACTCGAACTGAAATGCGGCGACGAAGCCGCACTCAACACGCTCGCGAGCGAACTCGGCAAACAGGTCGCCGGCCTTGCACCGGACAACATTAGCAAGGCACAACGCGGGTATCAGTTGCGGGTATCTTGAGCAACAGCACGTTTGCTGCGACACTTCCCCGCCATGACCTCAGCTTCCCGCACTCGCTCCAATTCGTCGCAAGCCTCGTTATTCGGCGACGCCTCTGCCACGCCGGCCGGCGCAAGCGCGCAGCCGCAGCCGACACCCACAGACGCCGATTCCCCACCGCCGACGCTCGAGACCCAATTCGCCGCCCTGCCCCCGGCTTGGCGCGCACACCTCAAACCGTTCATCGAAAGCGACGCCTACGCGCCCTTGTGCCGTTTCGTCGACGGTGAGCGCGTGGCCGGCAAAACCGTCTATCCCGCCGACGTCTTCCGTGCCCTGCGTCTCACCAGTCCCGACGAAGTCAAAGTCGTGATCCTCGGGCAGGACCCGTATCACGGCGAAGACCGCGGCACGCCGCAAGCGCACGGACTGGCGTTTTCAGTCGCGCCGAACGTACGCACGCCGCCGTCGCTGCGCAACATCTTCAAGGAAATCGCCGCGAGCCTCGGCCACGAGCCGCCGCGTCATGGCTGCCTCGACACATGGGCCAAACAGGGCGTGCTGCTGTTGAACACGGTGCTGACCGTCGAGCGCGACTCCGCTGCGAGTCACGCGAAACGCGGCTGGGAGAAATGCACGGATACGCTGATCCACGAACTGGCCATGCGCCATGACGGCCTCGTGTTCATGCTGTGGGGCGCGCATGCGCAAGCCAAGCGCGCGCTGCTCGGCGGCAAGTCGCATTACGTGCTGGAAGCGCCGCATCCGTCGCCGCTGTCGGCGCATCGCGGCTTTCTCGGCTGCGGGCACTTTGCGTCGGCCAACGAATATCTCGTGAAGCACGGACGCGAACCGATCGACTGGCGCTTGCCTGACGAAGCGCAGATGCTGGCATAACGCCCGTCGCGCGAAGCGCACCGACACCGGCTACAAGATCACCGCCGCAAAAACGAAAACGCCACGGAATTCACACTCCGAGGCGTTTTTTCATTCCACCGCGCTGCGATCACGCAGCGCGAGACAAACCTCACACCTTACGCAGCAGCGATTGCTTCACGTGCGCCAGCCAACGCTGCGCTCGCAGCATCCGGGCCCATGTTCAGACCTTCAGCGTAGATGAAGTTCACATCGGTCATGCCGAGGAAGCCAAGGAAGGCCTTCAGGTACGGCGTTTGGCTGTCGTTCGGGGTGCCAAGATACTTGCCGCCGCGTGCCGAAACCACGTGGACCTTCTTACCCTTCACGAGACCTTCCGGACCGTTCGCCGTGTACTGGAACGTGATGCCGGCGCGTGCGATGAAGTCGAAGTACGTCTTCAGCTGCGACGAGATGCCGAAGTTGTACATCGGGGCACCGATCACGATGATGTCGGCAGCTTGCAGTTCGGCGATCAGCGCTTCGCTGCGTGCAGCGATCGCAACTTGTTCCGGCGTGCGCTGGTCAGCCGGCGTGAAGAACGCGCCGAGGACGGCATCGTCCAGGTGCGGCAGCGGTTCAGCTTGCAGGTTGCGGACGACGACTTGCGCGCCCGAATTCGATTGTTGCAGCTTTGCGGTCAGCTCGTTGACGAGAAGCGTCGAGTTCGCGCCTTGCGAGCGGGCTGCCGAGTTAATTTGCAGGATCGTGGTCATGGTTGACTCCAGTAGGGGCGCGCAGTTTTGCGCGAGTGGAGCCATTGTGATTTTTTACCCGCCCGGGAAAAAGCCATCCCGCAGCGAAGGATTGTTGCACTGGTAGAACAATCCCCCGCCCTGAATCATCGATTAACGACAGCGTGGATTACGATCAGCTCGCCAGCCAACGCTCCCGCGCCTTGCGCGCGGCGGGCCGTTTATCGCTGACGGTCAGTTTGTAGCGCGCCACGTCAGGCCCGTCCAGCTTGACTTGCACCGTGCGCAGCTCGTCGCGGCGGAAGGCGTGGACTTCGACCTTCGCGCCCGGCAGATAGCGCAACAGTAACGAATCAAGATTCGAGCCGGTTACACGAAGACCGTCGAGCGCGATCAGCACATCGCCCGCCGAGAGGCCGGCTTTCTGTGCCGCGCTGCCGTCGTGAACGGCCGCCAGCGTGCAATCCGCGCCGCCGCGCACGCGCGCGCCGAGCGACGGCTTGCCATTCTTCTCGAGCTCGGGCGCGAGCGTGACGCCAAAAGGCGCGAGCAGCGTGTCGAGGGGCAGATCGTGTGTACCGTGGACGGCCTCGGCGAACAACTCGCCCAGTTGCACACCGGTCGCTTCGGCAAAGATCGCCTCGATCTCGCTTTCTTCGACACCGAGGGGCTTGCCGCGGTAGAAGTCGTGCCCAAAGCGCTGCCACAGAAGGCGCATCACGTCATCGAGCGATTTGCGGTTGCCAGTCTGCGCACGAATCGTCAGATCGAATGCCAGCGCGACGAGCGAACCCTTGGTGTAATAGCTGACGATCGCGTTTGGCGCATTTTCATCCTGCCGATAGTATTTGACCCACGCGTCAAACGAGCTTTCGGCCACCGTCTGCTTCAGACGGCCGCTGCCGCGCTGCACGCCACCGACTACCTTGCCGAGCAGGCCGAAATAGTCATCTTGCGAAATCAGGCCGCTGCGCACGAGGATCAGATCGTCGTAGTAAGAGGTGAAGCCTTCGAACAGCCACAGCAGCGACGTGTAGTTTTCGACGCTCAGGTCGTACGGCGCGAACACGGCCGGCTTGATGCGCTTCACATTCCAGGTGTGGAAGTATTCGTGGCTGCACAGACCGAGGTAGGTTCGGTAGCCCTCGGTGGGCGCGTCGCGGCCTTCCACTGGGAGATCGCCGCGGTTGCAGATCAGCGCCGTCGAGGCGCGATGCTCCAGTCCGCCATAGCCATCAGTGACAGCCTGCGTCATGAACACGTAGCGATCCATCGGCGCTTTCTTCGACTTCGGCTCGAACAGCGCGATCTGCGTTTCGCAGATACGCTTCAGATCGATGGACAGGCGGGCCATATCGAGCCCGATCACGCGACCCGCGATCACGATGTCGTGCGGCACACCGTGTGCCTTGAAGGTTGCAAGCGCGAATTCGCCCAATGTCACCGGATGATCGATCAACTCGTCGTAGTTCTGCGCGCGATACTCGCCGAAGCCATAGCGTTTCGTGCCGCGTGCCTCCGGCAACGCGGTGGCGACGCGCCAGTCCCGATATGCCGCGCCTTCCGGCTTCTGAATATCGACCACGCACTGTGCGTCCTCGTGACCGAGCGGCGACAGAAATACGCTGGTGCCGTTGAAAAAGCCCGTCGTGTCGTCAAGATGCGCGGCCCGCACCGACAGATCCCATGCATATACCTCGTAGCGCAGCGTCAGCGCGCCTTTGACCGGCGCGGCCTGCCACGTGTGCTTGTCGGTCTTTTCGACGCGCACCTTGCGGCCCGCTTCATTAGTCGCCCGCAACGTGACGATATTGCGCGCGAACTCGCGCATCATATAGCTGCCCGGAATCCATACCGGCAGCATGAAACACTGGCCGGCCGGATCGGGATCGGCGACGGTCACGGTGACTTCGAACAGGTGGGCGGCGGGTTGCTTCGGAACGATGGTGTAGCGGATCGGCTTCATCGGCGGCGACTAGAAGTGTTCTGGCGGGGAGGTTCGGGCTTGATGTGAAAGGAGGCGCACTGCGCGCCTCCTTTCTTCGACGGGTGCTACGTGCTCAGTGCACGGCGGACATTTCCTTGTCCAGCCGGTCGGCCGGCACGGCGCCGGGCAGGCGGCGGCCGTCAGCGAGGAACACAGTGGGCGTACCGTCGACGTTCATCGCGCGGCCGAGCGCGAGGTTCTTGTCGATCGCGGCGGTGTCGCAGGTGCCGGCTGCCGTGGGTGCCTGATGATCCTGCATCCACGATTCCCATGCCTTCGCGCGGTCGGTCGAGCACCAGATCGACTTCGACTTGGCGGTCGAATCCGGCGACAGCACCGGGTACAGGAAGGTGTAGACCGTGACGTTATCGATTGACTTGAGCGAGGTCTCGAGCTGCTTGCAGTATGGGCAGTTCGGATCGGAGAACACGGCGATCTTGCGCGCGCCGTTGCCCTTTACGACCTTCACCGCGTTCGCGAACGGCAGGCTCGCGAAATCGATCCGGTTGGTTTCCGCCAGACGCGCTTCCGTCAGATTCTTGCGGGTCTTCGCGTCGACCAGGTCGCCGAGCATGAGGTAATCGCCGTTCGCATCGCTATAGATGATCTGCGTACCGAGATTCACTTCGTAGATGCCGGCAATCGGCGACTTCGTCACGCTCTTGATCGTCACGTCCGTCAGACGCGTTTGCAGTGTGGCTTTGAGCTTGTCGGTGGCTTGATCGGCCTGTGCGGAGCAGCCGATTGCTACGGCAGCGATCGCGAGCACGGCGGCCGCGATGCGAAAGGATTTTTTCATGCTGAATTCCTGGAGTTCAATCGCGCGTGAGGCGCGTTTTTTGGGACGTTTCTGGTCTGACCAGAATGGCGTCCATCCGTTCATGATACCCGTCTCGCCGGCCGGATATGCCGGCTCGGGCGCATTACCCGAGCGCGGCCGACACCAGCCAGCGCTTGATGAACGGCTGCGCGCCGACAAACGCCATGCCGGTATTGCGCAGCACCTTGGCAAACGGACCGGGTACCGAGAAGAGCTTTTGCAGGCCGTCGGTGGCGATCATCAGCGCACGGATGTCTTCGCGGCGGGCGCGTTCGTAGCGGCGCAACAGCACCATGTCACCGAGATCGCGGAACGCTTCCTTGCCGGCGACCGTCTCGGCAAGCGCCGCGACATCGCGCAAACCGAGGTTCATGCCCTGGCCCGCCAACGGGTGAATCAGATGTGCGGCATCGCCAACCAGCGCGACATGCGGCGCCACGAGCTTATCGACGGTTTGCAGCGCGAGCGGGAAGCCTTGCGCGGGCGTCACGCATTCCAGAGCGCCGAACTGCTCGCCCGTCACGCGCTCGACTTCAGCCGCGAGTTGCGCCGGATCGAGCGCGAGCAGTTGCTCGGCGTGCTCGGTGCGCGCCGACCAGACCAGCGACACGTGGCCGTCCGGCATCGGCAGCAGCGCGATGATTTCGCCGTCCTTGAACCATTGATAGGCGGTTTCGCTGTGCGGCTTTTCGGCCTTGAAATTCGCGACCACGCCGGTTTGCTTATAGTCGCGCCGATCCATCTTCGAGCCGATCTGCGCACGTACCCACGAATGCGCCCCGTCTGCGCCGACCACGAGATCGGCCTCGAGCACATTGCCGTTGGCGAGACCGACACTCGCCCCCTCGGCGGTAAAGTCCAGCGCCTGCGCGCGCGTGTGGATCCAGGTGAGATTCGGCTGGAACCGCAGCGCGGCATCCAGCGCGCGCTCGATCACCGACGACTCGACGATCCACGCCAATTGCGGCACGGAGGCCTGAAACGCGGAAAAATGGAGTTCGGCATGTGCATCGCCGTAGACGCGCATGTCGTAGACGGGCCCGAGCTTCGACAGATCGAGCGCTTGCCAGACCCGCAACCGCTCCAGCAGAGCCTGCGAACTCGACGACAGCGCGTAGACCCGCGAGTCGAAGGTGGCGCTGGCGGGCAACGCCGCACAGGGTTGCGCAAGCAGCGCCACGCGCAGTCCGCCTTGCGTCAGCGCCAGCGCCGCGGTCTTGCCGACGAGCCCGCCACCGATCACGGCGGCATCAAAGGTCTGGTGGTGTGCGTTCATCCGCGCATTATAGCCGCGGGGGTTGCGGGGGACGGATCGAGCGCCCCGCTTTACCGGAGGCAGATCAAGAACCCCATCCGAACGGGTTACAATTGCGCTTTCCGTGACAAAACTCGCCCAGAATCGTCGAGGCAACGCCCCGATCTGGTGTCTTGTCCCGCTCCGCTGCGCTTCCTCCGCCACGCCAAACGCGAAGGCTTTCCGAATCCTGCACACAGCGTCGAGCGCATCACGCAACTTACTGATTCACTGAAGGATTTCCATGAGCCTCAAATGCGGCATCGTCGGCCTGCCTAACGTCGGCAAGTCCACCCTGTTCAATGCGCTGACCAAGGCGGGCATTGCCGCCGAAAACTATCCGTTCTGCACGATCGAGCCGAACGTCGGTATCGTCGAAGTACCGGACGCGCGTCTGAATGCACTCGCCGAAATCGTCAAGCCGGAGCGCATCCTGCCGGCGGTGGTGGAATTCGTCGACATCGCCGGTCTCGTGGCCGGTGCGAGCAAGGGCGAAGGTCTGGGCAACCAGTTCCTCGCGAACATCCGCGAAACCGACGCGATCACGCACGTGGTGCGCTGCTTCGAAGACGAGAACGTGATTCACGTCGCGAACAAGATCGATCCGCTGTCCGATATCGAAGTGATCAACACCGAACTGGCACTGGCCGACCTCGCGACCGTCGAAAAGGCGCTGTCGCGCTATTCGAAGGCTGCCAAGTCGGGTAACGACAAGGAAGCCATCAAGAACGCCGCGGTGCTGGAAAAAGTGCGCGCGCAGCTCGATCAGGCCAAGCCGGTCCGCGCGCTCGACCTGTCGGATGAGGAAAAGGCCACTCTCAAGCCGTTCTGCCTGATCACCGCCAAGCCGACCATGTACGTCGCCAATGTGAAGGACGACGGTTTCGAGAACAACCCGCACCTCGACGCAGTCACGAAGTTCGCGGCAGCCGAAGGCGCACCGGTCGTCGCCGTGTGCGCGGCGATCGAAGCAGAAATCGCCGACCTCGAACAAGCGGACATGGAAGTGTTCCTCGCCGACATGGGCATGGAAGAGCCGGGCCTGAACCGCGTGGCTCGTGCGGCTTTCAAGTTGCTAGGCCTTCAAACCTACTTCACGGCCGGCGTGAAGGAAGTGCGCGCGTGGACGATCCATATCGGCGATACCGCACCGCAGGCAGCCGGTGCGATTCACACCGACTTCGAGCGCGGCTTCATTCGCGCGCAGACGATCGCCTTCAACGACTTCATCACCTACAAGGGTGAACAAGGCGCGAAGGAAGCCGGCAAGATGCGCGCGGAAGGTAAGGAATACGTCGTCCACGACGGCGACGTGATGAACTTCCTGTTCAACGTTTGAGGCTTCGCCTCGGCGTCAAGCGGCGATCAGCGAAAGGCTGAGCGCCGCCATACTGGAAGAAGAAGGCCCGCGAAATGCGGGCTTTTTTATTGCCCGCTCTGCGCGCCCTTCCGCGTCCCACACCGCAGCGGCATAGCCATACTTGCCTTGACGGCCGCCATCTGCAGCGGCGAATCGACCAGCACCGCATCGATCCCCAGACACGCCGCCGCCCGATAGTCGTCCGAATCGTTCACCGCGATCGCGACGATCCGCACATCAGGCTTCTGCCGGAAGCACGCGACCGTCGCGGGCGTCCACAAACTTGCCTGCACATCCGAGCGTCCCTCGCCGAGCGTGAATTTTTCCACCACCGTCATCTGCCGGTGCAATTCGAACGCCGTGGCGGTGTGTTCAGCCGGCGCGTCCACACAGCCCTGGTTGAGCAGCACGCGCACGAGCCGCGCCCGTGTCGCATCGCGCGACTCAAACAGCCTGGCCTGCGAATAGGTGGCGAAACTCTGTTGGTAGTCAGCTTCGGTCGAATAAATCGTCACGCGTGACCACGCGCTTTCTTCGTTAAGCACTCGCGCCACCGCCTGAACCTGAGGCGCAGCCGGCAATGCTTTCATATCCAGGATGATCGGCATGGCCGTCGGGACGGTGCGCAACGCTTCACGCAGCGTCGGAATGCCGACTGGGCGGTCGCGATAGGGATACGTGGCGCCGCGGCGGTAATTCCAGCCCGCGTTCACACGCGCGAGTTCTGCTGCCGTAAATGCGGACACCGGCCCCTTCGCAGCGGTCAACGCCGACAGATCGGCCGGCCGGTACAACACCGGCACGCCGTCTTTGCTCAACTGAACCGTGAGCCACATTGCGTCGGCATGATGCGTGATCGACTGATGAATCGCTTCGAGCGTGTTTTCGGGCGCGTCGCCCGTACCGCCACGATGGGCGATGATCTTCGGCAACGAACTCACCGTCGACTGCCCGTCATTCGTCGTGGCGGGCGTCAGCGCACATCCCGCGAGCAAGATGAGACTCGCTATCGAGCCGAAAGCCGCCAATCGTACTGAACTCTGCATCTGGAATCCTGATTAATAAGCACGCTGATCAACCGTGCATTGTTTCCGTTTCGTGACAGCCGATGTTAAATTGCGGCAGTTGGCGCCTCTCGAAAGCGGGCTTCCGCCAGCCGACTGACGCCGGACTGTCATCGAACACAAATAGAATCGCGCGATTCCCATCTGCGCCCGTTCCGACTAGGAGATCAATCGATGCGTTGCAAGCCGTTATTCCGTTCGCTTTCCGTTGCCGCGGTGTTGAGCCTCGGCATTAGCCAGGCAGCCCATGCCGCCACTGAAATCCAGTTCTGGCACGCCATGGAAGCCGCCCTCGGCGAGCGTCTGAACGACATCGCCAACGCGTTCAACGCGTCGCAAAGCGACTACAAGATCGTACCGGTGTTCAAGGGCAGCTACGACCAGACCCTCGCCGCCGGCATCGCGGCTTATCGAAGCGGCAACGCGCCGGCCATTCTGCAGGTCTACGAAGTCGGCACCGCGACAATGATGCAGGCGAAGAAAGCCGTGATCCCGGTCTCGGAAGTATTCAAGCAAGCCGGCGTACCGCTCGACGAAAAGGCCTTCGTGCCGACCATCGCCAGCTATTACAGCGACGCCAGGACCGGCGAACTGATCTCGATGCCGTTCAATAGCTCGACACCGGTGTTGTACTACAACAAGGACGCGTTCAAGAAAGCCGGGCTCGATCCGAATCAACCGCCGAAAACCTGGGCCGAATTGCAAGTGGACGCGCAGAAGCTGAAGGCATCGGGCATGGTGTGCGGCTATTCGTCGGGCTGGCAGAGCTGGATTCAGCTCGAAAATTATAGCGCCTGGCATGGCGCGCCGTTCGCGTCGAAGAACAACGGATTCGACGGCGCCGACGCGCAGCTCGAATTCAACAAGCCGCTGCAGGTCGCGCACATCCAGTTCCTGCAGAACATGCAGAAGGAAGGTACCTTCACGTACGTTGGCCGCAAGGACGAACCGATATCGAAGTTCTATAGCGGTGACTGCGGGATCATCACGAACTCGTCGGGCTCGCTTGCCACGATCAAGAAGTACGCGAAGTTTAATTTTGGCACCGGCATGATGCCGTACGACGCCAGCGTGAAGGGTGCGCCGCAGAACGCGATCATCGGCGGGGCGAGCCTGTGGGTGCTGTCGGGTAAAGATCCGGCGGTATACAAGGGCGTGGCGAAATTCATGTCTTATCTGTCGTCGGCGCCGGTTGCCGCGAAGTGGCACCAGGACACCGGCTATCTGCCGGTCACGACGGCCGCGTATCAATTGACCCAGCAGCAAGGCTTCTACGAGAAAAATCCGGGCAGCGATACCGCGATCAAGCAGATGCTCAACAAGCCGCCCCTGCCGTACACGAAGGGCTTGCGTCTGGGCAACATGCCGCAGATCCGCACCGTGATTGACGAAGAACTCGAACAGGTGTGGGCTGACAAGAAGACGCCGCAACAGGCACTCGATTCGTCGGTGTCGCGTGGCGACGAGTTGCTGCGCCGCTTCGAAAAAGCCGGTAACTAAGCACCCGCCGGCAAGGTTTCGGTGCGCCCGCACCGAAACCTGTTGTTGCAGAAGAACCTAGGAAACTTCGATGGAAAAGCGCTCCAGCTTCGGCACCAGCGTGCTGCCCTACCTGCTCGTCGCGCCGCAACTCCTGATCACGCTGCTGTTCTTTCTGTGGCCGGCAGGCGAGGCGCTGTGGCAATCCACGCAGAGTCAGGACGCGTTCGGCACGTCGAGCGAGTTTGTCGGGCTCGCCAATTTCAAGCAGTTGTTCGCCGATCCGCTTTACCTGTCGTCGTTCAATACGACGCTGATTTTCTGTGCGCTCGTCACCGTGTTCGGATTGGTGATTTCGCTTCTGCTGGCGGTCTGCGCGGATCGCGTGACACGCGGCGCCAAGGCTTATCAGACACTGCTGATCTGGCCGTATGCGGTCGCGCCCGCGATCGCCGCCGTGTTGTGGTCGTTCCTGTTCAATCCGAGCATCGGCCTCGTCACCTATACGCTCGCCAAGTACGGCATCGTGTGGAATCACGCGTTGAATGCGGGCCAGGCGATGTTTCTGGTCGTGCTGGCTTCGGTGTGGAAACAGGTCAGCTATAACTTTCTGTTCTTTTATGCCGGCTTGCAGGCGATTCCGCGTTCGCTGATCGAAGCAGCGGCCATCGACGGCGCCGGTCCGGTAAGGCGCTTCTTCGGCATCGCCCTGCCGCTGCTCTCGCCGACCAGCTTCTTCCTGCTGGTAATCAATATCACCTACGCGTTCTTCGACACCTTCCCTGTGATCGACGCCGCCACCGGCGGTGGCCCGGCGCAATCCACCCGCACGCTGATCTACAAGATTTTCGCCGAAGGCTTTCAGGGGCTGGACATCGGCAGCTCGGGCGCGCAGTCAGTGATCCTGATGGTGATCGTCGTCGCGTTGACGGTCGTGCAATTCCGCTTCATCGAACGCAGGGTTCAATACTCATGATCGAGAACCGCCGCGGTTTCGACCTCTTTTGCCATGCGGTGCTGATTCTCGGCGTCGTGCTGGTGGTGTTTCCGGTGTACGTCGCGTTTTGCGCGGCAACGATGAGCGAGCATGAGGTGTTCAGCGTGCCCCTATCGCTGGTGCCGAGTACGCATCTGTTCGAGAACATCGCGACGGTCTGGTCGCAAGGCAGCGGCAATGCGGCGGCGCCGTTCGGCCGCATGCTGTTCAACAGCCTCGTGATGGCGCTGGTGATTTCGATCGGCAAGATCGCCATCTCGATGATCTCCGCGTACGCGATCGTGTTTTTCCGCTTTCCGTTTCGCAATCTGTCGTTCTGGCTGATCTTCATCACGCTGATGCTGCCGGTCGAAGTACGGATCTTTCCGACCGTGCAGGTCGTGTCGTCGATGCACATGAGCAATACGTACAGCGGTTTGACCTTGCCGCTGATCGCGTCGGCCACCGCCACCTTCTTGTTCCGCCAGTTCTTCATGACGCTGCCGGATGAGCTGATGGAAGCGGCGCGTATCGACGGCGCGGGCGCAATGCGTTTCTTCTGGGACGTGGTGCTGCCGCTGTCGAAAACGAACATGGCGGCGCTGTTTGTCATCACGTTCATCTACGGCTGGAATCAGTATCTGTGGCCAATCCTGATTACGAGTCAGCAATCGCTGACCACCGCCGTGGTCGGCATCAAAAGCATGATCGCGTCGGGCGACACCGCAACCGAATGGCACCTCGTGATGACCGCGACGCTGCTCGCAATGCTGCCGCCGCTCGCCGTCGTGCTGACGATGCAGCGCTGGTTCGTGCGCGGATTGGTGGACTCGGAGAAGTAACTCGCGCAGCGTGGGCGAGCTTCGGCGTTGGACACGGAAAAAAGAACACCGCGCAAAGCGTGGCACGCGCGGCAAGCAACGAAAAGGCTAAAACAGCATGGCTGCATTGACTCTGCAAGGCGTTAAAAAGACCTACGACGGCAAACAGTTCGTGTTGCACGGCATCGACGTGGACGTCTCAGACGGCGAGTTCGTCGTGATGGTCGGCCCGTCCGGTTGCGGCAAATCGACCTTGCTGCGGATGGTGGCCGGGCTCGAAGGCATCTCCGACGGCACCGTCTCGATCTCCGGCAAAGTGGTCAATCGGCTGGAGCCGAAGGATCGCAACATTGCGATGGTGTTCCAGAACTACGCGCTGTATCCGCATATGAGCGTCGCCGAGAACATGGGCTACGCGCTGAAGATCGCGGGTGTCGACCGCGCGCAGATTGCGAAGCGCGTGGACGCTGCGGCGCAGATTCTCGAGCTTGGACCGCTGCTCGCACGCAAGCCGCGCGAGTTGTCCGGTGGGCAACGACAACGTGTCGCCATGGGCCGCGCGATCGTGCGCGAGCCGGCGGTATTTCTGTTCGATGAGCCGCTGTCGAATCTCGATGCACGCCTGCGCGTGCAAATGCGCCTCGAAATCCAGCGCCTGCATGCACGGCTCGCCACAACCAGCCTGTACGTCACCCACGATCAGATCGAAGCGATGACGCTGGCGCAACGCGTGATCGTGATGAACAAGGGCCACGCGGAGCAGATCGGCGCGCCGACCGAGGTCTACGAGCGGCCGGCGACGGTGTTCGTCGCGAGTTTCATCGGCTCGCCGGGGATGAATCTGCTGGAAGGCCGGGTGTCGGATGACGGCTTGACGTTTGACGTGGCCGGTAACGGTCCGAAGCTGCCGCTTACGGGCGTGGCGTCGATCGGCCGGGAAGTTGCGAAGGGCCGCGAGTGGACGCTCGGCATTCGCCCCGAGCACATGACGCCGGGTCAAGCGGACGCATCTCACGCCACGTTGACCGTCGATTCCTGCGAACTGCTCGGCGCGGACAACCTGGCGCACGGCCGCTGGGGCAAGCACGACGTGACCGTGCGGCTGCCGCACACGCACCGACCCGCTGCTGGCGAAGCGCTGCAAGTCTCGCTGCCCGCGCAGCATCTGCATTTCTTCGATCCAGCGAGTGGACGGCGCGCGAACTGAGGTCGCCAGGGGCGCCCTCTGCCGCCCCACCCCCGCCCCGAAGTACAATGCCA
This sequence comes from Paraburkholderia sediminicola, assembly GCF_046026675.1. Classification (GTDB taxonomy): domain Bacteria; phylum Pseudomonadota; class Gammaproteobacteria; order Burkholderiales; family Burkholderiaceae; genus Paraburkholderia; species Paraburkholderia sediminicola_F. The sequence continues at coordinate 4,016,956 of NZ_JAQQEY010000001.1, forward strand.
TCTGCACAACCCGCCCGCGCGCGGGGGCGTCGCGAAGTTCGACGCCGGGCTCGACGCCGCGCCGGCCGGCGCCGGGCACACTGCCCGGCCAACACACCGATTACCCATCCACCCACGACCGCCTGCCCCCACGCGGCCGGCGTCGTCAACGTCTATTGCAAGCAAATGGCCCAATACGTCTTCACCATGAACCGGGTCGGCAAAATCGTGCCGCCCAAGCGTCAAATCCTGAAAGACATCTCGCTATCGTTCTTCCCCGGCGCGAAGATCGGCCTGCTCGGCCTGAACGGCTCGGGCAAGTCGACGCTGATCCGCATCATGGCCGGTGTGGACAAGGACATCGAGGGCGAAGCCACGCCGATGCCGAACCTGAACATCGGCTATCTGCCGCAGGAACCGCAACTCGATCCGAACAAGACAGTGCGTGAAGCGGTCGAGGAAGGTCTCGGCGACGTCTTCGGCGCGCAAAAGAAGCTCGACGAAATCTACGCAGCTTACGCGGAACCGGACGCCGACTTCGACGCGCTCGCCGCCGAGCAGGCCAAGTACGAAGCGATTCTGGCCACCACCGACGGCAGCGCCGAACAGCAGATCGAAATCGCCGCCGACGCGCTGCGTCTGCCGGCGTGGGACGCCAAAATCGAGCATCTGTCGGGCGGCGAAAAACGCCGCGTCGCGCTGTGCAAGCTGCTGCTCGAAAAGCCGGACATGCTGCTGCTCGACGAACCGACCAACCACCTGGATGCGGAATCGGTCGACTGGCTCGAACAGTTCCTCACGCGCTTCCCGGGCACAGTCGTCGCCGTGACCCACGATCGCTACTTCCTCGATAACGCCGCCGAGTGGATTCTCGAGCTCGACCGCGGCCACGGCATTCCCTGGAAGGGCAACTACAGCAGCTGGCTCGACCAGAAGGAAGAGCGCCTGAAGCAGGAAGAGTCGTCGGAATCGGCGCGTCAGAAGGCGATCAAGAAGGAACTGGAGTGGGTGCGCCAGAACCCGAAGGGCCGTCAGGCGAAGTCGAAGGCGCGTATCGCCCGCTTCGAGGAACTGAACAGTCAGGACTATCAGAAGCGCAACGAGACCTCGGAAATCTTCATCCCGGTCGGCGACCGCCTGGGTAATGAAGTCATCGAGTTCAAGAACGTCAGCAAATCGTACGGCGACCGTCTGCTGCTGGACGACGTCAGCTTCAAGATTCCGGCGGGCGCGATCGTCGGCATCATCGGGCCGAACGGCGCCGGTAAGTCGACGCTGTTCCGCATGCTCACCGGCCGTGAACAGCCGGATTCGGGCGAGATCGTGCAAGGCCCGACGGTCAAGCTCGCGTACGTGGATCAAAGCCGCGACGCGCTCGACGGCTCGAAGACCGTGTTCGAAGAAATCTCCGGTGGTGCGGACGTGCTGACGGTCGGCAAGTACGAAACGCCTTCGCGTGCGTACATCGGCCGCTTCAACTTCAAGGGCGGCGATCAGCAGAAGACCGTGGGCAATCTGTCGGGCGGTGAGCGTGGCCGGCTGCATCTGGCAAAAACGCTGATCGCGGGCGGCAATGTGCTGCTGCTGGACGAACCGTCGAACGACCTGGACGTCGAAACGCTGCGCGCGCTCGAAGACGCACTGCTCGAATTCGCCGGCTCCGTCATGGTTATCTCGCACGATCGCTGGTTCCTCGACCGGATCGCGACACACATCCTGGCGTTCGAAGGCGATTCACAAATCACGTTCTTCGACGGCAACTACCAGGAATACGAAGCGGACAAGCGTGCCCGCCTCGGTGAAGAAGCTGCACGTCCGAAGCGCCTGCGTTACAAGCCGATCGCGCGATAAATCGCTGGCCTGGCGGCCCGCTCGTTGCTCGATGAGCGGGCTGTTTTGAGGGTCTTTTTATTGCTGACGCTTTTGTGGGCCGCTTTGCTGACCGCTCGGTCGGCGCGTTTTAGGGCCGATTGTCCGGTCATTATGCTCACCGTCGCACGCCACAACTGCCGTGCATTCGCCGTGCGTTTGCCGGCTAACCGGTAGGGCACACGCTTTGCGTGCCTCGGCGTGATACACGTCGTTCCGGCGAGATGCAGGAATCCCGCCGTATCAAAAATTGTGCGTCCAGCGGGCGCACACACCGGCCAATCACACCCACACCGCGCCCAGCGCGGCGACGAGGAGGCAAGCATGGCGATGTCGAAAGCCAAGCGCTGGGCCATTGCCGCAGGTGGCGTGCTGCTGGTGCTGATCGTCGTCGCGGTCGGTGCGCTGCAGTTCGCGCAGCGCGAAGTCAAGGAGCGCGTCGTTGCAGCGCTCGGGCCACTAGGCAGCGCAGAAAGCATCCGGGTCGGCCTTACTACAGTCCATCTCACCAACGTTCTGCTCAAGGCGCCGCCCGGCTGGCCCGCCGGCGATCCGCTACGCGCCGACGAAATCACCATCACGCCCGATATCCGCGATCTGCTCGCGCGGCGCATGCATATTCATAGCGTGGTGGTGCGCGGCTTCGACATCGCCGTGCTGCGAACCAAGGACGGTGCGATCCGTCTGATGCCGAATCTGCGGCAAACGATCAACGGCTCCAACGACGACGAAGCCACCAGCGCGGCAATCCCCATCTCCCGCGAAAAGCTGGTCGATCGCATTAGCTTCGAGCAAGGCAACTTCCATTTCTACGACATGACGGTCGGCCCACCAGCATTCAAAGTCACGGTCAGCAACGCCAACGCGACTGTCGAAAACCTGCATCTGCCCGCGCTCACCGAACCGACCAACGTCAGCGTCACCGGTTCGATCAAGGGCCCGACGCATACGGGCACCGTTTCGTTCGGTGGGTGGATCAAGATTGCCAGCAAGGATTCGCAGACCACCAGCACACTGCGCGGCGTCGATGTCGTCATGCTGGATCCGTACTTGCTGAAAAAAACCGGTGCGAAGGCGCCAGTGACGGGCGGCACGGTCGACCTGACGGTCGACTCGACGGTGCGCAACTATCAGCTGCATGCACCCGGCACGGTGACGATCCACCATCTGCAACTCGCCGAAAGCGACAACCCGCTCGACACCTTCATGTCGATTCCGACGAAAGCCGCCATCGCTGCGCTCAAGACGCACAACGGCGACATCACACTACATTTCGTACTGGATGGGAATTTGCACGACCCGAAGTTTTCGGTGCAGGAAAGTCTGATGACGCGCCTGGGCGCCGGTTTTGCGAAAGCGATGGGCGTGAGCGTCGAAGGGGTGGCGAAGGGCGCCGGGGAGACAGTGAAAGGATTAGGTGACGCGTTGAAAAATCTGCTCGGTCAGTAGGCGGACCTGGGTCGAAGCAGGCGGCGCCGTTGAAGCGAAGAAGCGCCACACGTCACCGCTTCAACCGGCATCCCGGTAACGCGGCATCTCGCGCTTAGACAGGCAGGCCCAATTCGCGCAGTCTTGCTTCCGTTTTTGCGGCGTTCGTGTGATGCACGCCGTGCCAGCCGAGTGCCGTCGCGGCCTCGGCGTTTTTCAGATTGTCGTCAATGAAGACGAGTTCGCCCGGCTGGATACCCGGCAGTTGCGCTTCGATCCGCTGACGCATTTCCGCGAAGATCGCCGGATCGGGCTTCACCAGCTTCACCCTGCCCGACACGACGATGTCGCGGAAACGCCGCAGCACGGGGAAATGCTCCCACGCATACGGAAACGTCTCCGCCGACCAGTTCGTCAGCCCGAAGAGCGGCACATTGGCCGCTTCGAGCTTTTCCATAAGCGCCACGCCCTCTTCCAGCATGCCGGGCACCATCTCGTGCCAGCGTTCATAGAACGCGCGGATCAGTGGCGCGTGATCGGGAAACTTCGCGATCAGCTCGTTTGTCCCCTCGACGATCGGCTGACCACCGTCCTGACGGATCACCCATTCCATCGAACAAACGTGCGTCAGAAACCAGCGACGCTCCGTTTCGTCAGGAATCAACTGGCGATACAGATACTCGGGGCTCCAGTCGATCAGCACGCCGCCGAAATCGAACACGACTGCCTTGATGGCCATGCACGCTCCGTCAGTAAGGTCGTGGCGATGAGATCAGATAGCCTGCGTACGCAACTCGAGCCACGCCTTGGCCTCGCCCGACACATGAGGCGACAGACGCGTGCGCACCATCTCGTGATACGCGTTGAGCCAGGCGCGCTCGTCGTCACGTAACAGCGAGAGGTCGAGGCAGCGTGTGTCGATCGGGCACAGCGTCAGCGTTTCGAACTTGAGGAAATCACCGAACTCGGTTTTCTCCGCCGGCACGTTCAGCACCAGGTTCTCGATCCGCACGCCCCACTTGCCCGGCCGGTAGATGCCCGGCTCGACCGAGGTGATCATGCCTTCTTCCATCGCGGTCCACGGCTCGGCCGGTGCGTAGTGCGAAATCACCTGCGGGCCTTCGTGCACGTTCAGGAAATAGCCCACGCCGTGACCGGTGCCATGACCGTAATCGGCGCCGGCTTCCCAGATCGGTGCGCGGGCAATCGCGTCGAGCATCGGCGAACGGATGCCGCGCGGGAATTTGGCGCGCGACAGCGCCATGGTGCCTTTCAGCACGATCGTGAAATCGCGCCGCTGTGCCTCGCTGATGGTGCCGACCGGCACAACGCGGGTGATGTCGGTCGTACCGCTCAGATACTGCGCGCCCGAATCGATCAGCAACAGGCCATTGCCCTCGATCACCGAATGCGCTTCATCGGTTGCGCGGTAGTGCGGCATCGCGCCGTTCGCGTTGAAGCCGGCGATCGTCGCAAAGCTCAGTGACACGAAGCCCGGACGGCGCGCGCGGGCTGCCGTCAGGCGCTCGTCGATCGTCAGTTCGGTAATCGTTTCGCGGCCCAGCGCGCCTTCGAACCACGCGAAGAATTCGGCGAGCGCCGCACCGTCCTGTTCCATCGTCTCGCGTACATGCTCCGCTTCCGCCTCGGTCTTGCGCGACTTGAAGAACGTGGACGGATTGACCGCCTCGACGACGTTCACTGTAGACGGCACCGATTGCAGCGAGCCATAGGTAATGCGGCGCGGGTCGATCAGCAGCGTGCTGCCGGCCGGCAGCGCGGCCAGCGCATCGGCCGCATTCGCGTAGGGCTCGACGCTGATGCCGTCACGCGCGAGCGCATCGGCCAGCGCCTGCGGCACCTTGCCGTCGGCGACGAAGAGCGACGCGCTTTCGGGACCGATCAGCGCGTGCGCCACAAACACCGGGTTATAGCTGACGTCGGCGCCGCGCAGATTCAAAAGCCATGCGAGGTCGTCGAGCGTGGAAATGAAGTGCCACTGCGCGCCCTTCTCCGCCATCGCGCGGCGAATCTGCGCGAGCTTTTCGGAACGGGCGACGCTCGCGTGCGGCGCGGCATGCTCGAACACGGCCGCGACGGGCAGCGACGGGCGCTGCGGCCAGATCGTGTCGAACAGATCGACGTCGGTGCGCAGTTTCACGCCGTGCGCGGAAAGCGCCTGGCTCAATGCGCGCGCCGCCGAGACACCCAGCACGGCGCCGTCCACACCGACCGTGCCGCCGGTCGCGACGTTCTGCGCAAGCCATTCAAAATGCGGCGCGGTCTGCTGGCCGCCGGTCATCTTCATCAACTGAACGCCGGTGCCGGCCAGTTGCGCGTTGGCTTGTTCCCAATAGCGGCTATCGGTCCACACGCCGGCGAAATCGGCTGTTACGACGAGCGTGCCGGCCGAGCCGGTGAAGCCCGACAACCACTGCCGGCCTTGCCAGCGCCCAGGTAGATATTCGGAAAGATGGGGATCGGCGGACGGCACCAGATAGGCGGCTACACCTTCGTGCGCCATCGCATTGCGCAATGTCGCGAGCCGTTCGGGAATGGAGGAAGTTTCGGGGAGTCGGGCATTCATCGGAGTCACCTGCAAGTATTCATCGACGGGAAAGCAAGCCGACCGTCACGGCAACGGCGACCAGCGCGATGGCGGTACATACCGGCCATTCGAGCGTATCGCCATCATGAAAAAGACCCACCACGTTGCCGGCCATGCGCGCGACACCCGCGCCCAGCAGGCCGGCCAGGAGCGCCACCCACCACGGGGCACGGCTCGAACGGCGCAGCGGATGCAGCCACCACCCCGCCAGGCCAATCACCGCGCCCAGCACCAGGATTCCGGGCCACCCCATTAGCGGCCGGTCTCGCGCAGTTTCAGATTCGTCTCATGGGCGCAAGGAGCCAACACAGATAGCATTTTTGTCTCATTAACTATAGAGGTTCAGCACGGCGCTTTCCGCATAGCGGTTGAGTTTAGGGGTCGGGGTGATGTTAGGCAAGCTGTAAGCCTTACGGAGAAACCTAGCCCGGGTAATTGCCAAGCTGAAAGCGTGCCATGCGAATCGCCCTTATCGAGCCGGACTTACGGCACGCCACCCTGGTCGGCCGGCTGATCTTTGCCGGCGGCCATGCGTGCCAGCACTTCACAGCGAGCACACCGTTTCTGCATCGTGCCGCCGACGAATTCTTCGATCTTCTCATCACTGAAAACTGGGCCGGCGACCATTGCGCTGAAGACCTGATTCCGCGCGCCCGCTCGATTCTGCCGAACTTGCCGGTGATCGTGCTGCTGTCGGAGCCACGCGAGAGCCAGATTGTCGCAGCGCTCCATGCCGGCGCCGACGACTGTCTGACCAAACCGGTCCGCGGCCCGGAAATGCTGGCCCGGGTGGATGCGCTGCTGCGGCGCGCGGGCTTGCGGCGGCCGCCCAACCGTCGGCGCGATACGATCGGCGGCTATGCGTTCGACGCGGCGCAGTTCGCCGTCACCTTCCGTAATCAGACGGTCGCCCTGACGCCGAAGGAATTCCGCTTTGCGCTGCTGCTGTTTTCCAATCTGTCACGGCCGGTGTCGCGCGCGCATATTCTCGAAACGGTCTGGACACGCCGCCGCGACGTACAGTCGCGCACCGTCGACACCCATGCATCGCGCGTGCGGACCAAGTTGCAGTTGCGGCCGGAGCACGGGTACTGCCTGACGCCGCTTTACGGCTATGGCTACCAACTCGACGCCATCCCGCCGGACGCCATTGTGGAGGCCGGGTGACGCATTCACAATGTAAGAATCGTGGAAACGCTATAATATTGAGCTAAACCATAGCTCCCCATATGCAGCTTCTAACGATCGGAATCAATCACCACACTGCGCCTGTCGCCTTGCGCGAACGCGTGGCGTTTCCGCTCGAACAGATCAAGCCCGCACTGGACACCTTCAAGAGCGTTTGGCTCGGCCGCACCGCCCGCACAGCGCCGGAAGCGGCGATTCTGTCCACCTGTAACCGCACCGAACTCTACTGCGCGACCGACGACCAGGCCGCGCGTGAAGCCGCGATCCAGTGGTTCTCGAAGTACCACAACCTGCCCGTCGACGAACTCGCGCCGCATGTCTACGCGCTGCCGCAGTCGGAAGCCGTGCGCCACGCGTTCCGCGTCGCCTCGGGGCTCGATTCGATGGTGCTGGGCGAGACGCAAATCGTCGGACAAATGAAGGACGCAGTACGCACGGCATCTGAGGCCGGCGCGCTCGGCACCTATCTGAACCAGTTGTTCCAGCGTACCTTCGCCGTCGCGAAAGAAGTGCGCAGCACGACCGAAATCGGCGCGCAGTCGGTTTCCATGGCGGCAGCTGCCGTGCGGCTCGCACAGCGGATTTTCGACAAGATTTCAAACCAGCGCGTGCTGTTCATCGGCGCGGGCGAAATGATCGAGTTGTGCGCTACGCACTTCGCGGCGCAGCAGCCACGCGAACTCGTCGTGGCGAATCGCACGGTCGAGCGCGGCACCCGCCTCGCTGAACGCTTCAACGGCCGGGCCATTCCGCTCTCGGAACTGCCCACCCGCATGCATGAGTTCGACATCATCGTGTCGTGCACCGCGTCCACCCTGCCAATCATCGGTCTGGGCGCCGTCGAGCGGGCCGTGAAAGCGCGCCGTCACCGGCCGATTTTCATGGTCGATCTGGCCGTGCCGCGCGATATCGAACCCGAAGTCGGCAAGCTCGAAGACGTGTTCCTGTACACCGTCGACGATCTCGGCGCGATCGTGCGCGAAGGCAATGCGTCGCGGCAGGCCGCGGTCGCGCAGGCCGAGGCTATCATCGAAACGCGTGTTCAGAACTTCATGCAATGGCTCGACGCACGCAGCATCGTGCCGGTGATCCGCCACATGCATACACAGGCCGACGTGCTGCGTCGCGCCGAAGTCGAACGCGCGCAGAAAATGCTCGCACGCGGCGAGGACCCGGCAGCGGTGCTCGAAGCGTTGTCGCAATCGCTCACCAACAAACTGATCCACGGCCCCACGCACGCGCTCAATCGCGCGAGCAGCGAGAACCGTGACACGCTCATCGAATTGATGGGCGGTTTCTACAAACACTCCGGTTCTACGGAGCGTTAGCGGCGCAGCCACCGCCGCACCGTCCGCGCCACACTGAGTGGCCCGCGACATGCTTCTGACCAGGGCATCTGCCCACTCCCCTAGTCGTCGTCTTTGCCGGAGTCCGCTCCGATACCCGTCCGATGAAAACGAGCATGCAACGCAAGCTCGACCAGCTCACTACCCGGCTGGCCGAACTGAACGACCTGTTGAGCCGCGAGGACATCACCTCGAATCTCGACCAATACCGCAAGCTCACGCGTGAACACGCCGAGCTCGGGCCGGTTGTGGAGCATTACGCGCTGTGGCGCCAGGCGATGAACGACGCGGCGACCGCGCAGGAACTGCTGGCGGACACGTCGATGCGCGACTTCGCGGAAGAAGAAATTCGCGCGGCGCGCGAGCGGATGGAAAAACTCGGCGCCGAATTGCAGAAAATGCTGCTGCCGAAAGACCCGAACGACGATCGCAACATCTTCCTTGAAATCCGTGCCGGTACCGGCGGCGACGAATCGGCGCTGTTCGCGGGCGACTTGCTGCGCATGTACCTGCGCTATGCCGAGCGTAATCGCTGGCAAGTGGAGATGATGTCGGCAAGCGAATCGGACCTCGGCGGCTACAAGGAAGTGATAGTGCGGATTGCCGGCGAAGCAGCCTATTCCAAGCTCAAGTTCGAGTCGGGCGGCCATCGCGTGCAGCGCGTGCCGGCCACCGAGACGCAGGGGCGCATCCATACTTCGGCGTGCACAGTCGCGGTGATGCCGGAAGCGGACGAAATCGGCGAAGTCGAAATCAATCCGGCCGATCTGCGCATCGATACGTTCCGCGCGTCCGGCGCGGGCGGGCAGCACATCAACAAGACAGACTCGGCCGTGCGGGTGACGCACTTGCCGACCGGCATCGTCGTCGAATGTCAGGACGACCGGTCGCAGCACAAGAACAAGGATCGCGCGCTGAAGGTGTTGGCAGCGCGCATCAAGGACAAGCAGTCGCACGAGCAGCAGCAGAAGGAAGCCGCAACGCGCAAGAGCCTGATCGGCTCGGGCGATCGCTCGGAGCGGATTCGCACCTACAACTTCCCGCAGGGGCGTCTGACGGATCACCGGATCAACCTGACGCTGTATCGCCTCGACGCAATCATGGACGGCGATCTCGACGAATTGATCGCGGCGCTCGTCAGTGAGCATCAGGCCGAGTTGTTGGCATCGCTGGGCGACGCGGACTAAGCGCGAATGGATCCGGTCACGCCCGCCGCGTTGTTGTTTGCCTCGCCGCTGCCGCCGCTCGAAGCGCGGATTCTGCTCACGCACGTGCTCGGCTGGCGGCATACGCAGTTGATTACGCGCAGCGATGAAGCGCTCGACGGCCCGATAGTCGACCGATACCGGGCCCTGGAAGCGCGGCGTGTCGCCGGTGAGCCGGTGGCGCAACTGGTCGGCGCGCGCGAGTTTTTCGGGCTTGACTTCGAAGTGACGCCGGACGTGCTGATTCCGCGTCCCGAAACCGAACTGCTGGTCGAAACGGCGTTGGCTGCAATGGAAAACATCTCGCGGCCGCGCGTACTCGATCTGGGCACCGGCACCGGCGCAATTGCCGTGGCCATTGCGTCGATGCGGCCCGACGCGCAGGTCTGGGCGCTGGACCGTTCCGCCGAAGCACTGGCGGTGGCCACGCGTAACGCCACGCGTCTGCTGGATGCCAAACGCCCCGGCGGCGCCGTGGGCCTGCAGCAAAGCGACTGGTACGGCTCGCTCGACGCAGCATTGCGCTTTGATGTGATCGTCAGCAATCCGCCGTATATAGCAAGCGGCGATCCGCATCTGTCGGCAGGCGATCTGCGCTTCGAGCCGCGCGGCGCGCTCACCGACGAAGCCGACGGACTCAGCGCGATCCGCAAGATTGTCGTGGGCGCGCCCACACGTTTGACCGCCAACGGCGTATTGTGGCTCGAACACGGATACGATCAAGCTGAAGCCGTGCGCGGCCTGCTAACAGCACAGGGTTTTACAGACGTCCGCTCGGAGCAGGATCTCGCCGGCATCGAGCGAATCAGCGGCGGACGCTGGCCCGGCTAACGTCGATGGATGGCCCTAATCGCCGAGGTGGCAAAGCGGCTCTCGGCCGGTCTTACCGAAATCCGCTATCATTTCAGCCTATTCCCTACACATAACGGAACCGCAAGGTCAGTCATGGATACGCAACAACGCATCAAGCAAATCGTCGACGAAAACAACGTCGTGCTCTTCATGAAGGGCACCGCCCAGTTCCCGATGTGCGGCTTTTCCGGCCGCGCCATCCAGATCCTGAAAGCATGCGGCGTCGGCGAAATCAAAACCGTCAACGTGCTCGAAGACGACGAAGTCCGCCAGGGCATCAAGCAGTTCTCGAACTGGCCGACCATTCCGCAGCTCTACGTCAAGGGCGAATTCGTCGGCGGCTCGGACATCATGATGGAAATGTACGAATCGGGCGAACTGCAGCAACTGTTCGCCGCGGCTTAAGCGGCCGCTGTCCGAACCTTTGTTGTCCTCCGATAAGGCGCCGCGAGCCATGGAAACACGTGCTGCGGCGCCACGTCGGCTGATCGTTGCGATTACCGGCGCGACCGGCGCCATCTACGGCATCCGGTTGCTTGAGACGTTGCGCCGGTTGGGCGGCGTCGAGAGCCATCTGCTGATTTCGAGCGCTGGGTGGCTCAATATCCAGCACGAACTCCAGTTGAGCAAAGAAGACGTGCATCCGCTCGCGGATGTCGTCCATTCGGTGCGCGATGTCGGCGCGAGTATCGCGTCCGGTTCGTTTGCGACCGATGGCATGGTGGTCGCTCCCTGCTCGATGAAGACGCTGGCAAGCGTCGCACACGGTTTTTCGGACAACCTGATCACCCGCGCCGCCGATGTCACGCTCAAAGAGCGCCGCCGGCTCGTGCTTCTGGTACGCGAAACGCCGTTAAACCTCGCGCATCTGCGCAATATGACGGCCGTCACCGAAATGGGTGGCGTGATCTTTCCGCCCTTGCCTGCTTTCTATAACCAGCCCACGACGATCGACGAAATGGTCGATCACACGGTGGCACGCGTGTTGGATCTATTCGCGTTGGGACCGACGATGTCGCCAGCGTGGCAAGGTTTGCGCGGCGCGCAGGAATAATTCGCAGGCAACGACCGCCACCGTGCGGGGCGCGAAGGCAAGCGCCATGCATTGCCAGGGCCTGACGAGCAGCGCCTCATAATCACTCGATCGCCATTAACAACACTGGCGATACAATCAATTCCGCTTTCACCCGTTTATCAAACGACGGTACGAACCTATATTGATAGCAACCCTACTTCCGCGCCGCGCTCCCGCGGCGGCGTTGCTGCCATGAATCGCTTACCGTCGCTCTACCTCTCCCACGGCGCACCTACGCTGCCGATTGACCCTTCCCTGCCGTCCGCCGAATTCGGCGCACTGTCGGCGCAATTGCCGCGCCCTGAAAGCGTGCTGATGCTGTCGGCCCATTGGGGCACGGCGCAACCGGTGGTGAGCACGTCCACGGCGCCTGAGACCATCCACGATTTCTACGGCTTCCCGCGCCAGTTGTATGAGATTCAGTACCCGGCTCCCGGCGCCCCCGATGTGGCACGCCGTGCCGCGGTGCTGCTCGACGAACACGGCATCCTCACCGGCGCCCAGCCGCACGGGCTCGACCACGGCGCGTGGGTGCCGATGCTGCTGATGTTCCCGGAAGCCGACATTCCGGTCGCGCAACTGTCGATCCAGCCGCACATGGACGCCGCCCATCATTTCCGGGTGGGTCGCGCGCTACGCTCGCTGAAAGATGACGGTGTGATGGTGATCGGCTCGGGCCAGATCACGCACAACCTGCGCGCTGCGGATTTTTCCGCGCGCCCGGGAGATGCCGATCCGCGTGTGGCCGAATTCACCGACTGGTTCGAGGCCAAGCTCGCCGCGCACGACATCGATGCGTTGCTCGACTACCGCCGTCAGGCGCCGCACGCGGTGCTGATGCATCCGACCGACGAGCATCTGCTGCCCGTGTTCGCGGCACTGGGTGCGGCGGACGACGACTATTCGCTAGCGATTCAGTCGCTCGGAACCTATCAGCGCGCGCTCGCCATGACGAATTACGTGTTCGGCACTGCCTGATTCAACGCCTGCACAACGCCGAACCAAGGCCAAAGCGCCGCCAACAAAAAGCCCGCCTGAGCAACTCAGGGGGGCTTTTTTCGTACTGTGCCGGATCATGCCGATTCGGCGAAGGGCTCAGCACAGCAACTTAATGTGCTCCCATGCCCTCAAGCACTTCGTCGTGCGTCTGACGTTCTTCGAGGTATTCCGAACGATAGCCGCTATGCACGCCCCAGTAGTAGAACACCAGCGAGAACACGGCCACGACCAGCATGTCCCAGCCGTACGGCAGGAGGCCGTGGCCGCCAAACTCCTTGCTACCGATCAGCGACAGGATCGCCATCACCGGCAGATAGGCCACGAGCCACCATGCAGCCTTCAGGTCACGCCCCCAGCCGCCAAAACCCGACTTCGCCTGGAAATAGAAGTAGACCGGCAGCGCGACGACCATCAATAGAATGATTTCGCCGGTTAGCGGCCACTTAGCCCAATACAGGATCAGCGACGCGCACACGAAAGCGAACGGCGCAATGAATTTCATGCCCGGAATGTGCAGCGGGCGCTCCAGATCCGTCGCCGCGCGGCGCAGCGCCATCAGGCTGATCGGGCCAGTGAGGTACGAGATCACGGTCGCGACCGAGATCACCGCCGCCAACGAGCTCCAGCCACGGAAGAAGAACAGGAAAATGAACGACACCAGCAGGTTGAACCACATCGCCTGACGCGGCACGCCGTAGAACGGGTGCACGTTGCCGAACATCTTCGGCATCGTGTTGTTACGCTCCATCGCGTAGATCATGCGGGTGGTAGTCGCCATGTACGTCGTGCCGGTACCGCTCGGGCTGACGAACGCGTCGACGTACAGCAGGATAGCCAGCCAGTTCAGGTTCAGCGCGATCGCCAGCTCAGCAAACGGCGAAGCGAAGTTGAAGTGGCTCCAGCCCTTCATCACGTCGCCCGGGCTCACCGCGCCGATATACGCAATCTGCAGCAGCACATAGATCACCAGCGCCAGCAGGATCGAGCCGATCACCGCGAACGGCACGCTTTTGGCTGGATTGCGCGCTTCACCCGCGAGGTTGATCGGGCTCTGAAAGCCGTTGAAGGCGAACACGATGCCGCTCGTCGACACTGCTGTCAGCACAGCCGACCAGCCGTACGGCGCAAAGGTGCTGACTTCGCCGAAGTTTTCCTTGTGGAAGCCCGTCAGCATCAAGCCGAGGATCGTCGCGCCCGGAATCAGGAACTTGAAGACCGTGATCGCCGAATTGGCGCGCGCGAACAACTTCACGCCCCAGTAGTTCAGCAGGAAGTAAATGATCACGAGGGCCGCGGACAGCAATAGCCCATTAGTGGTTAATGACCCATCCACGAATAGCGCATGCGCCCATGGATACGGCCAGGTGCTCATATATTGAATGGATGCTTCTGCCTCGATTGGAATCACCGAGACAATGGCAATCCAGTTGGCCCATGCACTGATGAACCCAACCAGCGCGCCGTGCGAATAGCGCGCGTAACGCACCATGCCGCCGGACTCCGGGAACATCGCGCCGAGTTCTGCGTAGGTCAAGGCAATCGCGAGAATCACCACCGCGCCGATGACCCATGCACAAATGGCAGCCGGCCCGGCAATTTTTGCAGCCTTCCACGCGCCGAACAGCCAGCCCGATCCGATGATCGAACCCAAGCCGGTCAGCAACAGCGCGACCGGTCCGATGTTCCGTTGTATAGAACTTTTCACGTCTTCTCCTGTGTCGACCAGAGTTAGCGCTTTAGCTGTCGGCCAGAGTTAGCGCTTTAACGCTTACTGTGGTCCCATGCAGAGCACTTACTCTGGCCCCATACACCGTATGACGGCCGGAGCCGGTGCTTTAGCACTTACTCCGCCCCTTGCAGATTGCATCAGAACCATGTCGGCACCGCGTGACATCGCTTGTGGCGCTGGGGACGGGGTGACGCGCATGCATGCGCGGCGGTCCCGAAGCAGGTGCAACCGACGCGCGGCGCGTAGTTTAACGGTTGCACCCGCACGTTGCAGCAAAACCAAGGGTTCTCCCTAGCAAAATTCTCAGACGAATAGCAAGCTTTGTAAGCAATTTTTACGCCAACCCATCAAAATCTTGTAAAGTTGGGATGAGAGTGTTGACCTTCGCCCGAAATCGCCGTATAACGTTCGGGCAGGATTTCAAGCGGCGAGTGAATTGGTCTTTCGTAGTTCGCCCATCAACGGTACTCCGGTTGGTCCCATTACCCCCTTCCTTGATTTTCATGCGCACCCATTGGGCTTCGGCCTTATTTACCATCTTTAGGAACAAGTAATATGGAAACCGGTACCGTCAAGTGGTTCAATGACGCAAAGGGCTTTGGCTTCATCACGCCGGACGGCGGCGGCGAAGATCTGTTCGCGCATTTCTCGGAAATCCGCACGGAAGGCTTCAAGACGCTGCAAGAAAACCAAAAGGTTACGTTTGAAGTGAAGACGGGCCCGAAGGGCAAGCAAGCTGCTAACATCAAGCCGGCGTAAGCAAGCACGCTTCCTTCTGGACGCAAAAAACCCCGCCTCGGCGGGGTTTTTTTATATTCGCCGTAACTGCATTCGGCGATTATCTTCGCAGTATGCGTTTGATCAATCTGGTTATCCGAACAAACGCCGCGCGTGAATACCGAGACCTGTCGCGACGCTGGCGAGACGGTCGCCGAATACCGCTTTGGCATCCGGAAATGCCGCGGCCAATGCGCCCGATAGAAACGCCAATCCGGTTGAGCCACCCGTGAAGTAAATCGCGTTGACGTCGCGCGGGGCCACACCGGCCGCCTGCACCGTATCGCGCGCCGCCTGCACGATGCGCTGCGTCTCGTCCTGACCGGCCTTGATAAGCTGCGCTTCGTCGAATGCCAGGCGCAGGTCGTCTTCCACCTCGTCGAGGTCGATCACGGTCTCTCCACCCGCCGCCACGCCGATCTTTGCTTCTTCCGCGTGAGCCGCCAGCGCATGTCCCAAGCGGCGGTCCACAACGCGCATCAGGCGGTCGTGATGTTTGGTCTGGAGGAACAAATGCCGCATGAGCGCGAGTTCGCTGACGCGCTTCGGGGCGTAGACGGTATTGATCAGGTGCCAGGTGGCCAGATCGAAATAGACGCGATTCGGAATCTCACGGCCCTCGGGGTCGAGCGTCTGATAGCCGAGTTCGCGCAGGATCGTCACCAGTTCGACGCGACGGTCGAAATCTGTGCCCGCAACGTGCACACCGTGGTGGGCCAGCACGTCGTCTTTACGTTCGACGCGCTTCACCCGCTCCGGCCCCACCCGCACCAGCGAAAAGTCCGACGTACCGCCGCCGATGTCGGCCACCAGCACGAGCCCCTCTTCCGTCAGATGCGATTCGTAGTCGAACGCGGCTGCGATCGGCTCATACTGAAAGTGAATCTCCCGCAAACCGACTGAACGCGCCGCCGATTCGAGCTGCTGCTGCGCCATCTGGTCCGCGCGCGGATCGTCGTCGACGAAGAACACGGGACGGCCCAGCACCGCGCGGCTGATCGGGCCGCCGACACTCTTCTCCGCCGAGCGCTTCAGATGGTCGACGAAAATCGCGATGATGTCCGTGTACTTGATCGCCGAACCGTCGCCGAGATCGGTCGAGTTCTCAGCGAGCGGCGAGCCGAGAATACTTTTCATCGAGCGCATCAGACGGCCGTCGAAACCGTCGATGTACGCCGCTAACGCTGCGCGCCCGAATTCGCGGGTGTTCTCGTCGGTGTTGAAAAAGACGGAGGTCGGCAGCGTCGTATAGGCGCCCTCGACCGGCGCAAGCCTAAGCGCAGCGCCGTCTGGGACGGCTACGGCCGAATTGGAAGTACCGAAGTCAATCGCGCAATAGTTCATGGCAGGAATCGCCGCTCACGGCTGGCGCGGACAGAAAGGGGAGCGGCTTTGTATCACGAAAGCCCAATCAGCATCAACTGACGCTTTCCGGAACGTCCGCAATACTGACCAAGGTCCGCTCGACGGAACAAAAATTGCTGAATTCGACAGGATACGCCGCCAATTTTCGGTAATCAGGAGACTTGTAGCAATGAGCGCGCCGCCTACCGCCGCTGTCCACGAGAAAAACGCCGCCGTCATTGAAACCGACCTGCCCTCGCGGCTCGACCGCTTGCCGTGGGGACGCTTTCACTCGCTGATCGTCGTCGCGCTGGGCGTGACGTGGTTGCTCGACGGTCTTGAAGTGACACTCGCAGGCGCTGTCGCGAGTGCGTTGAAGTCTAGCCCATCGTTGCGCTTTACCAACGCCGACGTGGGCCTCGCCGGCAGCGCTTACATCGCAGGCGCCGTACTCGGCGCGCTCGGCTTCGGCTGGCTGACCGACCGGCTCGGCCGTCGCAAGCTGTTTTTCATCACGCTCGCGCTGTATCTGGCCGCTACCGCGGCGACTGCTTTTTCGTGGAATCTTGCCAGTTTTCTGCTGTTTCGCTTTCTCACCGGCGCGGGCATCGGCGGCGAATATACGGCAATCAATTCGACGATCCAGGAATTCACGCCCGCGCGGGTGCGCGGCTGGACCGATCTCGGCATCAACGGCACCTTCTGGGTCGGCGCGGGGCTCGGCGCGGCGGGCTCCTTGATCCTGCTCGACCCGAATCTGCTGCCGGGCGACTGGGGCTGGCGCGCCTGTTTCTTCATCGGCTCGGTACTGGCGCTGGGGATTCTGCCGATGCGCATCTGGGTGCCCGAAAGTCCGCGCTGGCTGCTGACGCACGGCGGCGAACACGATGCACGTTCGATCGTCGACGGCATCGAAACGCGCTTTCGCAGCGAAGGCCATGCACTCGCCGACGACGACCTCACGCGGCTAAGACTGCGCGCACGTGGGCATACGCCGCTGCGCGAGGTGTTTCACACGCTCTTCAACGTGCACCGACGGCGCGCGCTGGTCGGCTTGTCGTTGATGACCGCACAGGCGTTCTTCTACAACGCAATCTTTTTCACCTATGCGCTGGTGCTGACCGATTTCTATCAGGTGCCGGGCGACCACATCGGCTGGTATCTGTTGCCATTCGCGCTCGGCAACTTTCTTGGACCGCTGGTGCTCGGCCGGCTCTTCGACGTCATCGGGCGACGCAAGATGATCGCCACGACTTACGCGCTGTCCGGCGTCTTGCTGACGCTAAGCGGCTATCTGTTCGAGCAGCAGATGCTTACCGTCGTCACGCAGACGATCGCGTGGATGGTAGTTTTCTTCTTCGCCTCGGCGGCCGCGAGTTCGGCGTATCTGACAGTCAGCGAATCATTTCCACTGGAAATTCGTGCATTGGCGATCGCGGTGTTCTATGCGTTCGGCACCGCGCTGGGCGGCATCATCGGTCCGGCGTTCTTCGGTCGGTTGATCGATACCCATCAGCGTAGCGAAGTGTTTTTGGGCTATCTGGTCGGCTCGGGGCTGATGCTCGCCGCCGCGGTGATTGCTGCGATCTGGGGCGTGGATGCGGAGCGCAAGTCGCTTGAGAATGTCGCCACACCGCTTTCGAGCGTTGCGGACGATGAGGAATGAAGCACGCGCCTTAAAGCGTCGCGAACATTGCAGAATAAAAAACGCGCGATCAGTGCCGCGCGTTTTTGTCACCACCAAGGCCGCAAGGGGCTCAGAACGCCTTCTTCCAGCCACCGCCATAAGCGATTTCAGCAAGCGGCAAACGCTGACGCACCGACTTCTCGCGTTCACGCAGCACCGGATCGAGTTTATCGACATCGCCGTAATGGCCGAGCGAAATGATGGCGATCACGTCGACATCGTTCGGCAGTTTGAACGCCGTACGGAACGCGTTCGGGTCGAAGCCGCTCATCTGATGCGCAGCGAGACCGAGCGCATGTGCCTGCAGCACCAGCGCCATCGCCGCGGCGCCCGCGTCGTACGGCGCGCAACGGTTCACTTCGCCCTTGTTGGTGAGCGTATGCGTGGTCACCGCGATCAGCACCGGCGCCGCCGCATTCCAGCCCTGGTTGAACGGCACCAGCGTGGCGAAAGCCTGCTTGAACGAGACTTCATCGACGCTACGGTCGAATACGAGGAAACGCCACGGTTGCGCGTTATACGAAGACGGCGCCCAGCGTGCCGCTTCGAGCACCGAATGCAGATCCTCGCGGCTCACCGGCTCGCTCGAATACGCGCGCGGGCTCCAGCGACCTGCAATCAGCTCGTGAATGGCAACTGCGGTAGGGGCGGGTTTGTTGGTCATGCGCTTCTCTCGGTCGAAATTCATGAACGACGGGCGGCTGCCCGGGGCTTCATAGCATAACCGGGCTGAGCCACTCGCGCTCCAACAAGTACACACTTAGTTTTCACCTCAGCTGCAATGGCAAACGGCCTCGTATGAGGCCGTTTGCTCAAGTGCGCGTTGTTCGCCGCGCGCCGGGCCGCAGCTCTACGCCGCTTGCGGCTCCGGCACCTTGGCCGGCCGGTTGATCCGCAGCACGATCACGGCGGCAACCAGGCACAGTCCGCCGGAAATCATCGACGCCACCGTGTACGTGCCGAGGCTCGCGCGCAGCATGCCCGCGCCGAGCGCCGCGAAGGCCGCACCGAGCTGGTGGCCGGCGACCACCCAACCGAACACGACCGGCGCCGCTTCCTTGCCGTAGACATCGGTTGCGAGACGCACGGTGGGCGGCACGGTGGCGATCCAGTCGAGTCCGTAGAACACCGCAAACAACGGCAGCCCGAAGAAATCGATGCCGAAAGCGTGCGGCAGATACATCAGCGACAAACCGCGCAGACCGTAATACCAGAACAGCAGCACGCGGCTATTGAAGCGGTCCGACAGCCAGCCCGACAGCGTCGTGCCGAACAGATCGAAGATGCCCATCGCGGCGAGCAGGGAGGCGCCCTGCACTTCGGTCATGCCGTAGTCGCCGCACATTGCGATCAGGTGTGTGCCGACGTAACCGTTGGTACTCGCGCCGCAGATAAAGAAGCTGAAGAACAGCAGCCAGAAATCACGCGTCTTGCTCGCCATGGCGAGCGTGCCGAAGGCGATGGCCAGCGGATTCTGCCTGGTCACGGAGGTAGAGATCGGCGAGTCGGCCGGTTCGCCGAACGGGCGCAACTTCATATCCGTGGGCCGCTCCGGCAACAGGAACGCGACGAGCGGCAAGACAACCGCCGCCGCGCCCGCGACAACCCACACCACCTGACGCCAGCCGTAATGCTCGGCGATGGCCGCGAGCATCGGCAGGAACACCAGTTGGCCGGTCGCCGAACTGGCCGTGAGAATCCCCATCACGAGACCACGATGCGTGGTGAACCAGCGTGTCACCACCGTCGCGGACAATGACAACGCCGCCACCCCGGTCGAGCCGCCAACCATCACGCCCCAGATCAGAACCATCTGCCACGGGTGCGTCATCAGTGAGGACAACGCCACACCCGCCGCCATCGTCCCGAGCGCGATCAGCAGAGTAGGACGCACGCCAAAGCGCTGCATCGCCGCGGCCGCGAACGGCCCCATCAGGCCGTAGAGCGCGATGTTCACGGAGATGGCGAGCGAAATCGTCGCACGGCTCCAGCCGAATTGATGCTCCAGCGGCACCATCATCACGCTCGGCGTGGCGCGCGTGCCGGCCGCCGCCAGCAGCACCAGAAACACCACTGCAACGGTCAACCAGCCGTAGTGGAAACGTCCGCCAATCAGTCTCGCTGCCCAGCTCATCAATTCTCCAATCGACGCCTGCCCCGCAGGCCGCGCCGCTCGCATTGTTACGACTTCGGTAAAGGACTTGTGACAGATCTGTCACAATAGTGTTTGCGATGTTAGTTACCGGTCGGTAACATGTCAAGGCATCAATTCAATTCAGGTGGCATCCATGTCCGATAGTGAAACCCTCAAGCCAACCAGCGCACGGCGAGCGCGCGGCACGCAGACGGCCGGCCCGGAGGCACAGCAGCAACTGCTGCGCGCCGCGGACGAACTGTTCTATCGCGAGGGTGTGCGGACAGTCGGCGTCGACGCGGTGGTCGAGCGTGCAGGGGTGAACAAGATGAGCTTGTACCGCCAGTTCTCGTCGAAGGATGAATTGGTGATGGCGTATCTGGCGCGCAAGGACGAGCAGTTTTTCGGCTATGTGGAGAAGAGCTTTGCGAAGCATCCAGGCGAACCGGCGAGGCAGCTTCAGCAATATTTCGACGACCTGGCGGTGCGTGCATCGGTCGACGATTACCGCGGCTGTCCTTTCGTGAACGTGTCGGTGGAGTTTTCCGACACGACGCATCCGGCGCGGCAATTCGTGTTTCGCAATAAGGAACGGCTCATGGCGCGGCTTCTGGACCTGACAACCGCGGCAGGCGCCGATGATCCGGTGGCGTTGGCCAACGGGCTGGGTTTGATGATCGAAGGCGTGTACGCGGCCAGCCAGACCTACGGCGCGGGCTGCGGGCCGATTCTGGCCGCACCGAAGGTAGCGGCGCAGTTGATCGCCGCGGCGTGCAGCAGGACGCAAGCGGGGTGAGGTTCGGGTCGTCCTGTTGGGGCCGCGTGCGGATCGGTGCCGTTGCGCGCCGTTAGAATGGCACTTTCCTCTTTTGCTGCTTGCCATGTCGTCGCCCGCCGAATCTCATGATGCTGTTATCGCCGCCACTCGTCATTGGCTGACGCAGGCCGTGATCGGGCTCAATTTGTGCCCCTTTGCCAAAGCCGTGCATGTTAAGGAGCAGATTCGCTATGCCGTGAGCGACGCCGTGAATATGGAAGGGGTGTTAGCCGATCTCGAAACCGAGATTCAGGCGCTCGTCGCGGCGAATCCTGATGCGGTGGATACCACGCTTCTGGTTATACCGAATGCACTCAGCGATTTTCTCGACTATAACGATTGCCTGTTTTTTGCCGAGATAATGATTAAACAACTTCGGCTGGAAGGCATTATTCAGATTGCCAGCTTTCACCCGCATTATCAATTTGAAGATAGTGGGCCCGACGATATCGAGAACTATACGAATCGCGCGCCCTATCCGATTTTGCATCTGCTTCGCGAAGATAGTATTGAACGCGCGGTTCAGGCTTTTCCCGATGCAGAAGCTATTTATGAACGGAATCAGGAGACGCTTCGGCGAATTGGTCTTAAAGGCTGGAATGAATTGATAAGAAAGTAATTCGCGCGGTGGCTATGAAACAGCCACCGCCGCGGGACGGATCAGGCCGAGACAAAGAACCTTTCTTTCAGCTCCTCGATCCCGAGCGTCTCCATCACTTCATTCAGTCTCTCGGTTGGCCGCCGTCTCGGCAGATCCTTGAACTGCGCAATAATCAGTTCATTCTTCATGGAATGTTCCCACCCGACCAGCTCGGTCACACTCACCTGATATCCATGCGCTTCCAGCTGCAGGCAGCGCAGCACATTGGTAATCTGGCTGCCAAATTCCCGGGTATGCAGCGGATGCCGCCAGATCTCGGTCAACGCGTTCCCCAGCGATTTACCCTTGTTCTGCCGTAAAACCCCCGCCACCTCGGCCTGGCAACACGGCACCACCACGATGTATTTCGCACGCTTTTCCAGAGCAAACCGGAGCGCGTCGTCAGTCGCGGTATTGCACGCATGCAGCGCCGTCACGATATCGATCTGCGCGGGCAAACGGTCTGACGTAATCGATTCCGCCACCGACAAATTCAGGAACGACATCCCCTTGAAGCCCAGCCGCCCAGCCAGCTCCTCGGATTTCGTCACGAGATCCTCGCGCGTTTCGATGCCGTAAATGTGCGACGCCCCACCAGCGGCGTCCTGAAATTCCTTGAAGAAAAGGTCATACAGGATAAAACCTAGGTATGACTTGCCCGCGCCATGGTCGACGAGCGTCACCGCGCCCTGCTGCTCCTTGAGGTCTTTCAGCAGCGGCTCGATGAACTGGAACAGGTGGTAGACCTGCTTCAGCTTGCGGCGGCTGTCCTGGTTCATCTTGCCGTCGCGCGTGAGGATATGAAGCTCCTTCAACAACTCGACGGACTGGTTCGGACGGATTTCGTGGGTTTTGCTGGACATCGTGGGAGACCGCCATCGATTGCAACGCGAACGTGCGACAGATGACGGAAAAAAGGAAAAGTTGCTGCCAGTTTACCCAAAGCGCGGGCCGCTCACCTAAGGAGCCGTGTCGACCATGCGAGAAATGCCACAAACCTGGAACACTTCCTGCTCAAAACGCAATATGCGGGACGTATTCCGACGTGGCTTGAAAGCATCTTGCGGGCCGGCTCACTCGATGGCGTAAGCCGTGTCGCGCATAACAACAAGCTGCCGGCCGTGGCTTCGATCACGCGAACCGAATGCATGTGGGGAGGACGGTCCCGGAACACGGACCGAACGTTACGTAACCAGCAGCGCGCCGCGATCTCAAACGGACGCGCGCCTGGAAAATAGAAGAGGCAGCAATGGACACGGTACCCAACGGAAACGTCGAACAGAAGTTTCAGGAAATGCTGGCGAAGCT
The DNA here is from genome assembly GCF_046026675.1 of Paraburkholderia sediminicola. Taxonomy (GTDB): domain Bacteria; phylum Pseudomonadota; class Gammaproteobacteria; order Burkholderiales; family Burkholderiaceae; genus Paraburkholderia; species Paraburkholderia sediminicola_F. The sequence goes on from NZ_JAQQEY010000001.1 coordinate 4,039,941, forward strand.
CACTGCCGCCCCTGCGTGGTCGGAAAAGCAGCAGCTCGAACTGGAAATGGCACGCGACATCTCCACCGAAATGCTGCGGCTGGCCGAGGTCATGCGCGACGGCAGCGTCGACATGGAGACGTGCCTGACGATGCTGAAGTACGCGAAAGTGCTCGACTTCGTGATGACGACGCTCGCTTCGCGTCGCGACATCAAACCGCAAACGCTGCGGGTCATTTTCAAGCTGGCCGGACTGAAGGTGGATGAGGCATATCCCGGCTAGGACGCTCAGACAACGCCGCGACCAGCGCGAACGGCGCGCCGCCGTCCGTGCTGGTCAGCCGGCCTTCATCCTCAAGGAAAAGAACAACGAATCACGCCCGCGGCGCCTCGACCGGCGGCGTGCCTTCATGAAAGAGCGTCTTGAGCTGCGAGCGCAGTTCCGGCGAGTCCGTATGTTTGTGCACCGTGACCGCATGCTGCACGGCCGCGTCGAGCAATTCGCTCTCGCTGTCGGCGGATAGGGCAACGGTGCAATTCATTTCGCTCGGGAACTCGCGGCAGTCGATGTATTTTCGAGTCATGGCAATCTCCTGATTAAACATCGAAATATCCAGACAAACAGCGGGTGCGCAAACCACATCGCCAGCCGCGACGCGGCTGCATTGGCCGTGTCGGGCGAAATGAGAGCGGTGGGGTAGTGTGATGCGGGGAAGAAGCGGACTGCGTCCGGTGGAAGGTGTTTGAAAAGTATAGTTCGCGTGAGTGAATAGCAAAGGAGCGAACGTGAGCGCAGACGTTTGCGACACGCCCGAACCCAGCTTTTTTCAGCCGCTAGCTCGCGCTGGCGTTAGCTCATCGGTCGTTCGCCGCGCGCCGTTTGCCCTGCGTTGCCGGCGGTGTGAAAATAGCGCCCTTCGCGCCGCCCGATCTGCAGGTCGTCAGATCAGGCCAACGCGCCGCCCCCGCTCATCCGCAGGACCGCATGTCATCCTCCTTCGATTCCGCCCGCGTCGCCGTGATCGGCGGCGGCCCCGCCGGCTTGATGGCCGCCGAGGCGCTGGCCCTGCACGGCGTACAAGTCGACGTCTACGACGCGATGCCATCCGTTGGCCGCAAATTCCTGATGGCGGGCAAAGGCGGCATGAACATCACGCATTCGGAAGCGCTCGAGCCGTTTCTTGGCCGCTACGGCGCACGCCGCGAACAGATCGCGCCACTACTCGACCTATTCGGTCCCGACGCCTTGCGGGCCTGGCTGCATGGGCTTGGCATCGAAACGTTCGTCGGCAGTTCGGGGCGGGTTTTTCCGACCGATATGAAAGCGGCACCGATGCTGCGTGCGTGGTTGCATCGGTTGAGAGAAGCGGGCGTTCGCTTTCACATGCGCCACAAGTGGACCGGTTGGGACAACGATGGCGGCGCCACCGCGGCGCACACGTTGCGCTTCGAAACGCCCGATGGCGAGCAACGCGTGACCTGCGATGCCGTGGTGTTCGCACTCGGTGGCGCAAGCTGGCCGAGGCTCGGATCGGACGCCGCCTGGGTGCCGCTGCTGAGCGCACGCGAGGTGCCGGTGACACCGTTGCGGCCCGCGAACTGCGGCTTCGACGCGGACTGGAGTCCCTATCTTCGCGAGCGTTTCGCAGGTCAGCCGGTGAAATCCGTGGCCATCATGCTCACCGATGTAGACAATAAAGTCCACAATCGACAAGGTGAAATACTTCTGACCGAAACCGGCCTCGAAGGCAGCCTGATCTACGCGCTGTCGGCAGCCATCCGCGAGCGGATTCTCGCCGAGGGCGACGTCACGATCGCGCTGGACCTGGCGCCAGGCTTGACGTTGGAACGTGTCGTGGCCGAGGTCACGCGACCGCGCGGTTCGCGTTCCATGTCGACTCACCTGCATGGCAGAGTCGGCATTGGGGGCGTAAAACTAGCCTTATTGCACGAGATTCTGTCGAAGGAAGCCTTCGCCGATGCGAATGGCCTAGCGCACGCGATCAAAGCGCTGCCGGTGCGACTCACGCGCGCCCGGCCTATCGCGGAAGCGATCAGCACCGCGGGCGGCGTCCCCTTCGAAGCGCTTGATCAACATTTGATGATCGAGCATCTGCCCGGCGCGTTCTGCGCGGGTGAAATGCTCGACTGGGAAGCGCCGACCGGCGGTTATCTGCTCACCGCCTGCTTCGCCAGCGGGCTGGCGGCCGGGCGCGGCGCATTAGCGTATCTCGAGGCACGCGGCGTGCCGGTCTGACTCGCCGTTCTTCAGTTGCGCCTTTATAAGCGTCATCGCACTCCCCCTGCGCGCCACCGTTTAGCGTGCCTTCAAACGCCAGAGCGACGTCACTTCAGCCTTGCGCGCCGTATGTAACGCGTCGGTCTCATCGGTCGACTTCGGGTGCCGCGGACGAATATCCTCGCGACCCACAACGGTCAGCCCAGCCTTTTCAATGGCGGCAAGCAGCCACTCGCGCGTACGCAATCCGAGATGCTCAGCGAAGTCCGACATGATCAGCCAGCCTTCCCCGCCCGGCGACAAATGTTCCGCCAGCCCGTCCAGAAAACCGATCAGCATGCGGCTTTCCGAATCGTAGATCGCGTATTCAATCGGTGAGGCGGGCCGCGCAGGCAGCCACGGCGGATTGCAGATCACCAGCGGCGCACGGCCTTCCGGAAACAGATCGGCTTGCACGATCTCGACTTGCTGATCGTAGCCAAGACGCGTGAGATTTTCGCGCGCGCAGGCCAGCGCTCGCGGGTCCTGATCGGTCGCGACGATTTTTTTCACACCGCGTTTGGCGAGCAGCGCAGCCAGCACGCCCGTACCGGTGCCGATATCGAACGCCTTGTTCAACGACGGCAACGGCGTGCGCGCGACCAGATCCACATATTCACCGCGCACCGGCGAAAACACGCCGTAGTGCGGATGGATGCGCTCACCCAGCGCAGGAATTTCCACGCCCTTCTTACGCCACTCATGCGCGCCGATCAGACCGAGCAATTCGCGCAGCGACACGACCGAGGGCTCGTCGGTAGACGGTCCATAGGTTTCGATGCAGGCCTGCTGTACTTCCGGCGAGCGGCGCAGCGGAATTGCGTACGCAGCGTCGAGCGGAATCAGGATCATGCCGAGCGTGCGGGCACGTTGCGACTGTGCCTGACGATGCAGGTTGAACGCGTCGATCGGCGTTTCGCCGTGCTTGCGCGGTTTGCGCTCCAGCCGGCGCGTGACCGCCTGCAGCAATTGGCGAGCGTTCTGAAAGTCGCCGTTCCAGAGCAGCGCGGTGCCTTCGCACGCGAGGCGGTAGGCAGAGTCGGCGGTGGTGCGGTCATCGGCGACGACAACGCGCTTGGGCGGCGGCACCGCGGCTTCGGAGCGCCAACGCGCAGTGCGGGGGCCGTCGGCTTCGGGCCAGGTGATGATTGCGGGGCTGGTCATGATGAAGGTGGGATCTGTGTTGCGGGAGTGACGCGGTGAAAACTCGCGTCTCGGGGGGCGTTGCCCGCCGGAGTGACTGATCGTGATGCCGACTGACGCCCGAATAGTACCTCTCCCAGTCGGGTTCGCGGGGCGGTATCTGTGGGCGGCTGCCCCGACAAGCCTGATGCCACCGCCCTTTGCTGTGGTCTGCGGGCAGTTCGTAGACTAAAGTGTCCACAATCGACAAGGTGAATGAGATCCGGCAAAAATGAGCCGTTTCCGCCTCTCGTCCAGCCCGCGAAACTCCCGCCCCAAATAAAAAAGCGGGTTTCTGAAATTATTCAGAAACCCGCTTTCGCACTACTGGTGCCGGCTGCAGGACTCGAACCCGCCACCTCATGATTACAAGTCAAGCGCTCTACCTGATGAGCTAAGCCGGCATGAGGCCGTGATTCTACTTCATTTCACGATCTTGAGGCGAGCCCTTCCGCCACCTTTTGATCCATCATCGTCAGGCTGCGGGCCGTCCGTCGCGGTTTGCGCTTTGGCGGCATCAGCGGCAGAAGACGACGTTTCGACCGCACGCGGCGCCACGCTCACGGGGGCGGCCGGTGACTCGGTCTCGTCCGCCAGTTCCGCATCGGCGCCTGAGTCCTGCGCTTCGCCGCCCGCCGACTCGACCGGGAACGCCATACCCTGCCCGTTTTCCCGCGCGTAGATCGCGAGAATATTGGCGATCGGCACTTCGATCTTGTGCGACTTGCCAGAGAAGCGCGCGCTGAACTCGATCCATTCATTGCCCATCTGCAACTGGCTGGTCGCCTCGAAGCTGATGTTCAACACGATCTCGTTATCGCGCACGAACTGCCTCGGCACGCGCGTCTGATTGTCGACCCGGACCGCAATATGCGGCGTGTAGCCGTTATCCGTGCACCACTCGTACAGCGCGCGCAGCAGATAAGGCTTGGTGGAAATCTCTTGCATCAACAGTCCTCTTACCGGGTTGGGGCGCGCACGGAAAACAATCGAGACGCGGCGCCCTCACCCCAAAGCCAAACTCAACGACGCATCACCTTTTCCGAAGGTGTCAGCGCTTCGATATAAGCCGGGCGGCTGAAAATGCGCTCGGCGTACTTCATCAGCGGTGCAGCATTCTTCGACAGCTCGATGCCGTAGTGGTCCAGACGCCACAGCAACGGCGCGATCGCGACGTCCAGCATCGAGAACTCTTCGCCCAGCATGTACTTGTTCTTCAGAAAGATCGGTGCGAGCTGCGTCAGGCGATCGCGAATCGCGAGACGTGCCTTCTCGTGATTCTTCTCAGCGGCCTTGCCCTTTTCGTTTTCGAGCGTGCCGACGTGAACGAACAGTTCCTTTTCGAAGTTCAGCAGGAACAGACGGGCGCGGGCGCGCTGAACCGGATCGGCCGGCATCAGTTGCGGGTGCGGGAAGCGCTCGTCGATGTATTCGTTGATGATGTTCGATTCGTACAGAATCAGGTCCCGTTCGACGAGAATCGGCACCTGACCATACGGATTCATCACAGCGATGTCTTCCGGCTTGTTAAACAGGTCGACGTCGCGGATCTCGAAGTCCATGCCCTTTTCGAACAACACCAGCCGGCAGCGCTGGGAGAACGGGCAAGTTGTGCCGGAATACAGAACCATCATGTTTACGTTTCCTCAAAAAGCTGAAAGGCCAGCGCGCGGAAAAACCGTTCAACAGGTTTTTCCTGGCGCCGGCCCCACGCCGGGTGACGGCGTGATTATTTGATATGTTTCCAGTACGCGGCGTTCAGTCGCCAGGCGAAAAAGCTCAGGACGCCGAGGAACAGCAGCACCCACACGCCAAGCTGTTTGCGGGTTTTCTGCGTCGGTTCGGACATCCATGACAGGTACGACACGAGGTCGGCCACAGCAGAATCATAATCTACCGGCGACATCGTCCCCGGCGTGACCTGTTGGTAGCCGACAAATTTGTGCACCGTTTCGCCTGTTTTTTCGTCGACTTCGTCACCGAATTTCGCGGTACGTTGCCCCTGAAGCTGCCACAGCACGTGAGGCATGCTCACGTTTTCATACACCAGATTGTTCCAGCCGGTTGGCCGCGTATTGTCGCGATAGAAGCTGCGCAGATACGTGTATAGCCAGTCCTTGCCGCGCGCCCGCGCTTCCACCGACAAATCCGGCGGACTCGCGCCGAACCACGCTTTCGCGTCGTCCGGGCGCATCGCCACGGTCATGGTGTTGCCTACCTTATCCGTGGTGAACAACAGGTTCGACTGGATTTCGGTCGGCTTAATGCCGAGGTCGGTCAGCCGGCTGTAGCGCATCAGACTCGCGCTATGGCAATTCAGGCAATAGTTTACAAACAATTGGGCGCCGTGCTGCAACGAAGCAAAATTCTCCGCGTTATCGGGCGCGCGGTCGAGAGGGAAATTCTCGTCCGCGTGCGCCGGTCCGGCCAGCACCGCGAGCAGTGTCGCGCCGATCAGCGCGCACGTCGAAAGCAGTTTTTTCATTTCGTGTTCTCCGGGCTCGCGATTAGTGGGGCTTGAACCGCACCCGCTCGGGCGGCTGCTTGAACGTGCCAAGCCGCGTCCAGACGGGCATACCGAGGAAAAACGCGAAGTAGATCAGCGCGCATATCTGGGCAATCAACGTCGAGGCAGGCGACGGCGGTTTGGTGCCGAGGAAGCCCAACGTCAGGAACGCCAGCACGAAGATCCCGTAGAACACCTTGTGAAAAAACGGCCGGTAACGAATCGATTTCACCGGCGAGCGATCGAGCCACGGCAGGAAGAACAGTGAGATCACCGCGCCGCCCATCACCACCACGCCCCAGAACTTCGATTCGGTGAACGCCATCGCCAGAACCACCAGCACGGCGAGCACCGGCAAACCGAGCTTCCATTTGCCGCGTGCGCGCACCAGCGCGAACAGACCGAGCAGCGCGACAATGATCATCAGCACGATCTTGAATGGATCGGTGGTGGCGCGCAACATCGCATAGAACGCCGTGAAGTACCACACTGGCGCAATTTCCTGCGGCGTTTGCAGCGGATTGGCGGGAATGAAGTTGTTCGCTTCAAGGAAGTACCCACCCATCTCCGGTGCGAAGAAGATGATTGCCGCGAAGATGATCAGGAACACCGTCACGCCCATGAAGTCGTGCACCGAGTAGTACGGGTGGAACGGGATGCCGTCGAGCGGAATGCCGTCCGGGTCCTTTTTCGCCTTGATCTCGATGCCGTCTGGGTTGTTCGACCCCACTTCGTGCAGCGCCACAAGGTGCGCGACCACCAGCCCGATCAGTACCAGCGGAATCGCGATCACATGGAACGCGAAGAAGCGGTTCAGCGTGACGTCCGAGACGACGTAGTCGCCACGGATCCACAGTGACAGATCCGGTCCGATGAACGGAATCGCCGAGAACAGGTTCACGATCACCTGAGCGCCCCAGAACGACATCTGGCCCCACGGCAGCAGGTAGCCGAAGAACGCCTCGGCCATCAGGCACAGAAAAATCGCGCAGCCGAAGATCCACACCAGTTCGCGCGGCTTGCGGTACGAGCCGTACATCAGCCCGCGGAACATGTGCAGATACACGACGACGAAGAACATCGACGCGCCGGTGGAGTGCATATAGCGGATCAGCCAGCCCCACGGCACCTCGCGCATGATGTACTCGACCGACGAGAACGCGAGCGTCGCGTCGGGCTTGTAGTTCATCGTGAGGAAGATGCCGGTGACGATCTGATTGACCAGCACCAGCAGCGCGAGCGAACCGAAGAAGTACCAGAAGTTGAAGTTCTTCGGCGCGTAGTACTCGGAAACGTGCTTCTTCCACGTGGAAGTCAGCGGAAAGCGCCGGTCGATCCAGCCGACCAGCCCGGTCGTCTCTACTTCATGTTCGATCGCCATTACGCTTCTCCTTTCTCGTCCTTGCCGATCACGAGGCCGGTGGCCGACGTGAACATGTAAGGCGGGATGTCGAGGTTCTGCGGCGCAGGTTTGTTCTTGAAGACGCGGCCGGCCATGTCATAGGTCGAGCCGTGGCACGGGCACAGGAAGCCGCCTGGCCAGTCGTCGGGAAGATTGGGCTGCGCGCCCTCCTGGAAGCGCGGCGTCGGCGTGCAGCCCAGATGGGTGCACACGGCGACGGCGACGAAAAGATTCTTATGATCGGTGCGCGAACGGAATTCGTTGTTGCAGTACTCCGGCAACGGCATCGAAAAAGGATTCTTGGTGTGGGGATCCGCTACTTCGTTATCGGCTTTCTGGACATCGGCCAGCATTCTGTCGGTGCGATTGATGATCCATACCGGCTTACCGCGCCAGGCAACGGTCATCATGTCGCCAGGCTTGAGATTACCGATATCGACTTCGACCGGGGCGCCTGCCGCCTTGGCCTTTTCAGATGGTGCAAACGAACTAACAAAGGGTACGACAGTGGCAACGCCTCCTATGCCACCTGCTACGGTCGTCGCTATCAGCCAGGTACGGCGGCCGCCGTCGACGCGTTCATCTTCCTTGTCTCGCATTACACGCCCCACTTCTGAGTTGGATTTTTCCTTCACGTCGCTTCTACCGCCGCTAGTTTGCGCGAATGGAGTCGGCATTTACAAGGCCCCATTGCCAAAAACCGTGCGAAGCCCTTGATAAGTCAGGGTTTCTCCGTACGGATCGCAACCTTTTTCACACCTCCTTTTAAGCACCCTCTACGTTATTCGTGCCTTTTTCTTATCTAATGCCGATTTTCAATTCAGACGGGATTGGGGATATCGATAAATACGTGTTCGATATCGAACTGCTCGGACAGATGCTTGCCCACCGCCTGGACGCCGAAACGTTCGGTGGCGTGATGGCCGGCCGCGAGGAACGCCACGCCGCTTTCCGCCGAAGTGTGCATCACCGACTCCGACACTTCACCGGTCAGGTAGACGTCGGCGCCGGCATTGATGGCGGCGTCGAACATGCCTTGCGCGGCGCCGGTGCACCAGCCCACGCGGCGCAATTCGCGATCCGGGTCGCCGAACACGAGCGGCGTGCGGCCGAGCGTCTGCTCGACTTGCGCGGTGAAGTGCGCGAGCGTGATCGGCATCGGAAACGTGGCGAGCCAGCCGAGATCGTTCTCGCCGAAACGCGCATCGCTGATCCAGCCCATCTTCGCGCCGATCTGCGCGTTGTTGCCGAATTCAGGATGGTCGTCGAGCGGCAGGTGATAAGCGAACAGGTTCAGGTCGTTGGCGATCAGCAGCTTCAGCCGAGCGTGTTTGCGGCCGGTGATCTGCGGCGCCTCGTTGCGCCAGAAGTAGCCGTGATGGACCAGCACCGCGTCCGCACCCCAGTCGAGCGCGGCCTCGAGGAAGGCCACTGAAGCCGTCACACCGGTCGCGAGCTTATTGATCCTGCGGCGCCCTTCTACCTGCAATCCATTGGGGCAATAGTCCTTGAAGCGCGCGGTTTCAAGGAGATTGTTCAAGTACAATTCAAGTTCGATCCGATCCATATAAACCTCTAGTCTTCAGATGCTTAGACGCTTTTGGCTGTTCTTTGCCCAAGCGGTGACTGTGCTGTTGGCGCTGATGTTCATCATTGCGACCCTCAAACCGCAGTGGCTCCAGCGTCAAGGGCAATTCGGCAAGCAACTCGCCGAACCGATCGTCGCCCTTCGGGAAGTGGCGCCAGGCATCGGCACGGGTCCTGCACAGGCGTCCTATGCTGACGCCGCGCAAAAAGCCATGCCCGCGGTCGTCAATGTGTTCTCCAGCAAGGATGGCTCACTGCCGCCCGATCCGCGCGCGAAAGATCCGCTGTTCCGCTACTTCTTCGGCGATAAGAACAAAGGCAAGCAGCAGGAGCAACCCGCGTCGAATCTCGGCTCGGGGGTGATAGTGAGTTCGGAAGGTTACATTCTAACGAACCAGCACGTCGTGGACGGCGCCGATCAGATCGAAATCGCTCTGGCCGATGGTCGCACCACCAACGCGAAGGTGATCGGTGTCGATCCAGAGACCGATCTGGCCGTGCTGAAGGTCAACATGACCAACTTGCCCACCATCACGCTCGGCCGCATGGACCAGACGCGCGTGGGCGACGTGGTGCTGGCGATCGGCAATCCGTTCGGCGTCGGCCAGACGGTGACCATGGGTATTGTCAGCGCGCTCGGGCGCAATCACCTCGGCATCAACACGTTCGAAAACTTCATTCAGACCGACGCCGCCATCAACCCGGGCAACTCGGGCGGTGCGCTGGTCGACGTGAACGGCAATCTGCTCGGCATCAATACCGCCATCTATTCGCGCTCGGGCGGCTCGCTCGGCATCGGCTTTGCGATCCCTGTCTCGACCGCGCGTAGCGTGCTGGAGAGCATCATCACGACGGGCTCGGTCACGCGCGGCTGGATCGGCGTGGAGCCGCAGGACGTGACGCCGGAAATCGCCGAATCGTTCGGGCTCGAGCAGAAGTCGGGCGCGATTGTCGCGGGCGTGCTGAAGAACGGCCCGGCCGACCGCGCGGGCATCAAGCCGGGTGACATCCTGGTAAGCGTGAACGGCCAGGAGATCACCGACACCACGCGTCTGTTGAATGTCATCGCGCAGATCAAGCCGGGCACGGCGGCGAAGGTTCATCTGGTACGCAAGAGCCACGAGATGGATCTGGAGGTGACGATCGGCAAGCGCCCGCCTCCGCCGAAGCAACCGGCCGAGGACAACGGCGGCGGCGATCAGCAGGACGACGACGGCGGTTGAGAAGAGATAGATAGCGGCCAGTGGTGAGGGCACCGCAAACAAAAAGGGCAGTCCGTGATGGACTGCCCTTTTTGTTTGTCTCTCCGCTGCCGTTCAACCCGGCGGACTGTCGTCCGCAATCACAGGCTTCTGCTTGCCGACAATCAACCGCGCCGCGATGATGCCTGCCTCGTACAGCACGATCAGCGGAATCGCCAGAATCAGCTGCGAGAACACGTCCGGCGGCGTCACCACCGCCGAAATCACGAACGCGCCCACGATCACATACGGACGGATTTCCTTGAGCTTCTTGATGGTCAGCACGTTCATGCGGACCAGCAGCACCACGACAATCGGCACTTCGAACGTCACGCCAAACGCAAGGAACATGGTGAGCACGAAGCTCAGGTAGTTGTCGATATCGGTGGTCATCTCCGCGCCGAGCGGCGCGTTGTAGTGCGCCATCACGCGAAAGATCGTCGGGAACACCACGAAGTACGCGAACGCCATGCCGCACAGGAACAGCGTGTAGCTGCTGCCCACCAGCGGCCCGACCAGCTTCTTCTCATGCTGATACAAACCCGGCGCGACAAACGCCCAGATCTGGTACAGCACGATCGGCAGCGCGATTACGAAGGCGACGAGCATGGTCACCTTCATCGGCACGAAGAACGAGCCGGTGACGTCGGTGACGATCATCTTGCCGTCCTTCGGCAGATTCTGCATCAAGGGCCGCGCCAGCAGCCGGAAGATATCCGGCGCCCAATACACGAGCCCGACAAACACCACGATGACGGCAAGGCCGGCGCGGATGATACGGTCGCGCAATTCAACGAGGTGGGAAATGAAGGTCTCTTCAGTGCCTTCGTCCTGGGTTTGCTGGGGGTCGCTCACACCGGCCCTCGGTTAGAGATTGTCGTTCTGATCATCAGAAGAACCGCGTCGGACGACGCATGGTAGCCGGCGTATGCCGCGCTACGCGCGCCGCGCCCGACTGCACACGCGTGCGGCGCGTGGTGGCGCGCTTGTACCAGGTGGGCATGGCGGTCTGCTTGACGCGCCAGTTCTTGCGTTTGGAGCCTGCTGGGGGCGTGCTTGTCTGCCACGGCGAAGTGCTGACATCTTCAAGTGCGCCGCCGGCAATGCTCGGCGACACCGACGTGCCGCTGTTCCACGCGTCGTTCAGTTCTGTCTCATGCTTGCGCAGATTGTCCTGAACGTTGGTTTCGACATTGCTCGCCGCCGCTTCGAACTCGGTTTTCATGCGACGCAATTCGTCGAGTTCGATTTCGCGGGTGACTTCGGCTTTCACGTCGTTGATATACCGCTGCGCGCGGCCGAATAGCGCGCCTGCCGTGCGGGCGACGCGAGGCAGGCGCTCAGGCCCGAGTACGACCAGCGCGACGACGCCGATCAGCGCCATCTTGGTTAGACCGAGGTCCAGCATGAAGTGGAGTGTCCGTCAGTAACGCGGTTGGGCCGCGGCTTAGCGGTAATCGCCGGAACGCGGCGTCTTTTCCTTCGCATCCACATCTACCGCGCCATTGCGCGGCAGTTCGCGCTGCTGCGCTTCACCTGCGGGCGTTTCGGCTTCCTTCATGCCTTCCTTGAAGCCCTTCACCGCGCCACCCAGATCGGTACCGATATTGCGCAGCTTCTTCGTGCCGAACACGAGCGCCACGATCAGCAACACGATCAGCCAATGCCAAATGCTCAACGAACCCATGACTACTCTCCTTAACCCCGACACCGCACGTGATGCGGCAAAACTCGTGCGCCTTACGGCGTGAATCGAAGCGCGTACGCTCCATCTATACGTTGCCGCGAGCTGTTTCGATTCAACCCACGACACGGTGTGCCATTGTGACCTGACGATCGCGTCGGCGTCGTTACAGTGCAGCAAGAAAACGGCCCTGCTATTGTCGGCGGCCAAAACTCGCCGCGCGCCTCGCAGCCTGCGGTTATTTACGAGCCCGCTCAGTCAGCCTGTTCTATCAGCCCATGCGCTGCCACGGACGCGGGCCGGCGAGAATGTGCGCGTGCACGTGATACACCTCTTGCCCGCCGCCCGGACCCGTATTGATGACCGTACGAAAGCCGGTTTCGCCGCCGGTGTACGCCACGCCCAGCTGGTCGGCCAGACGCGCCACCAGAACAAGCATTCTACCAAGCAGCGGTGCGTCGCTTTCGGTGCAATTCGACAGCGTGGCGATGTGTTTGCGGGGAATCACCAGCACGTGCGTTTCAGCGGCCGGACGGATGTCGCGGAAGGCAACGAATTCGTCGTCTTCATGGACTTTGGTCGACGGAATCTCGCCGGCGGCGATCTTGCAGAAAAGGCAGTTCGGGTCGTGGCTCATCGTATTCCTGACACAGTATGGCTAGAGCGCGAAGCATCGTGCGGCACGGCTCAGATCCTGGCCGGCCGCAGCCGGACCCAACTCAGAACCAGCCACGCGGATTCGCGAGCGGCTTGTTATCGTACAGATACAGCCAGCCTTTGATAATACGGTACAACATCCAGATGCTGACGGCCCACAGGACCGGAATGCCGATCACCACGAACAGCAGCACACCGCCGATCGCATAACCCAGCAAGGCCATCCAGAACGAGCGGATCTGCCACTCGAAGTGCGCTTCGTAAGGCGTGCCCACCACATCGGGCCGCTTCACGTAGTTGATGATGATCGCGATCAGAATCGTCAGACCCCCCGTCAGCCAATGAACCGCATACAGCGCATACAGCACATGCGTGAGCGTGCGCAGGCTGCGTTCGCGCTCTGGCTCGATCGCGTTGCGGTAGACCGGCGGCGGATAATTTCCTTGCGACTGTTCCATGCTTGCGTCCTCCCGAGGATGCGATCCTATGCGTTCAGTGCAATGTGGGTGCCGACGTTCGCCACTTCAAGCCGCGGCGACAAGGTGACGACAATCAGTCGCCGTTCTCTTCGCGCTCGCGGCTCTTGCGCAGCGCCTTTTCCTCGATGCCCGACAGGCCTTCACGGCGCTCGAGTTCGGCAAGCACGTCAGCCGGGCTGAGGTCGAAATGCGACAGCATCACGAGGCAGTGGAACCAGAGGTCCGCCACTTCGCCGACCAGCGCTTTCGGCGCGCTGCCGTGGCGCGTGTCTTTGGCGGCCAGCACGACTTCGGTGGCCTCTTCGCCGATCTTCTTGAGAATCGCGTCATCGCCTTTGTGGAACAGGCGCGACACGTATGAGATGTCCGGATCGCCGCCCTTGCGGCTGTCGATGATGGCCGCGAGGCGCAGCAGCGTGTCTTTAGTGGACGAAGCCGATTCCGTGGATTGCGTGGATTGCGTCATTTGTAGATGTGTTCGGGATCTTTCAACACGGGATCGACGGCGACCCAGTCGCCATCTTCAACCGTGCCTTCGAATTTCTGGAAAAAGCACGAGTGACGGCCGGTGTGGCACGCGATGCCCGACACCTGCTCGACCTTCAGCAGCACGACGTCTTCGTCGCAATCGAGCCGCACTTCGCGCACATGCTGTACGTGGCCGGATTCTTCGCCCTTGAACCACAGGCGTTGGCGCGAGCGCGAGAAATACACCGCGCGGCCGGTTTCGACGGTTTTAGCCAAGGCTTCGCGGTTCATCCACGCGAACATCAGCACGTCGTTGGTCGACGCTTCCTGCGCGATCACCGGCACGAGGCCGTTCGCGTCCCACCTGACCTTGTCGAGCCACTCTACTGCCGAGGAATTCACCACGTCACAACCTCACCGAAATGCCTTGATCGGCCATGAAGCGCTTGGCCTCGCCCACGGTGTGTTCGCCGTAGTGGAAGATGCTGGCGGCGAGCACTGCGTCCGCGTGGCCGCTCTTGATGCCGTCGGCCAGATGCTGCAGCGAGCCGACGCCGCCCGAGGCGATCACCGGAATCGATACCGCATCGGACACTGCCCGCGTGAGCGCGAGATCGAAGCCGCTCTTGGTGCCGTCGCGGTCCATGCTGGTCAGCAGGATTTCGCCCGCGCCTAGTTCGGCCATCTTACGCGCCCATTCGACGGCTTCGAGGCCGGTGGCCTTGCGCCCTCCGTGCGTGAAGACCTCCCAGCGCGGCGGTTCGCCGTCTGCGGAGACGCGCTTCGCGTCGATGGCGACGACGATGCATTGCGAGCCGTATTTGTCCGTCGCATCGCGCACGAGTTGCGGATTCGCGACCGCCGACGAGTTCATGCTGATCTTGTCCGCGCCCGCGTTCAACAGCCGCCGCACGTCTTCGACAGCGCGCACGCCGCCGCCGACCGTCAGCGGAATGAACACTTGGGAGGCGACCGCCTCGATGATCGGCAGAATCAGATCGCGCTGGTCTGAGGTGGCGGTGATGTCGAGGAAGGTCAGTTCGTCGGCGCCCTGATCGTCGTAGCGGCGCGCGATTTCGACCGGGTCGCCCGCATCGCGCAATTCGACGAAGTTGACGCCCTTGACCACGCGGCCAGCCGTGACGTCGAGACAGGGGATGATGCGTTTAGCTAGAGCCATAATCGTGCAATTCTGCCAATACCGCTGATGAGGCCGCTCGCCTGAATCTTCACGAGCGGCACTGTGCCGGCGCTGCTCGGCGCGTCAGGCCGGAAGCCGGAAATGTGCCGAAGACGCCAGCAAGCGGCTTGACGCGCTTTCGTGACGCGCCGTTGCTTCCGCCGCTTCTAGTCCGTCCAAGTCCGCTGCTGCGTCGATTCCGAGTTGACCGCGGCGCCTCGAGCTTTGAGCCTTAAGCGTCGTCCGATTCGCGCAGCCGGTCCGCGAGGGTCTGCGCAGCCGCGAAGTCCAGATCGCCCGAGTAGATCGCCCGGCCGCAGATCACGCCTTCGATGCCTTCGTCCTCGACTTCGCACAGCGACTCGATGTCCGCGAGGTTCGACAAACCGCCGCTCGCGATCACCGGAATCTTCACCGCGCGGGCGAGACGCACCGTTGCTTCGATGTTGATGCCCTGAAGCATGCCGTCGCGGCCGATGTCCGTGTAGATGATCGACTCGCAGCCGTAATCCTCGAACTTGCGCGCCAGATCGACCACTTCATGGCCGGTCAGCTTGCTCCAGCCGTCGGTGGCAACCTTGCCGTCTTTCGCATCCAGACCGACGATGATATGGCCGCCGAAAGCCGTGCACGCATCCTGCAGGAAGCCCGGATTCTTCACCGCAGCCGTGCCGATGATGACGTACGACAAACCGTCGTCGAGATAGCGCTCGATCGTGTTCAGGTCGCGAATGCCGCCGCCCAGCTGGACGGGAATCTGGCCACCCACTTCCTCGATGATCGCGCGGATCGCGTCTTCATTTTTCGGCTTGCCGGCGAACGCGCCATTCAGGTCGACGAGGTGTAGACGGCGGGCGCCGCGATCGACCCAATGCCGGGCCATCGCCGCCGGTTCCTCGGAAAATATCGTCGCCTGGTCCATATCGCCCTGTTTGAGGCGTACACAGTGACCATCTTTCAGGTCGATGGCGGGAATCAGCAGCATAGCAATCGGGTGTTGTCTGGGAGGTGGTTGAAGGTCGGCGGCAGCGGCTGACAAGCCAGCCCGCCATAACGCCGTTTCGCTAGTTTAGTACAACTCTTTCGACGCCCTTGCGGAGCGCCATATTGGAACGCATGGAGCGAAATCGTCTTGCTGCGGTTGTGGCGCACGGCCGACGCTCCGCGTGTGGCGGAACGGCGTAGGGCAACAGGATGAAGAAAGGGGCTCACGGGTTCCAGTGCACGAAGTTGCGATACACGCGCAGCCCCGCTTCGGCGCTCTTTTCCGGGTGGAATTGGGTCGCAAAGATGTTATCCCGCGCCACCGCCGAGGTAAAGGGCACACCGTACACCGTTTCGCCCGAGGTATGGGCGGCGTTGTCCGGCACGACGTAATAGCTATGCACGAAGTAGAAGAACGCGTTATCGGCGACGCCGTCCCACAACGGATGCGGCTGCGCCTGGCGCACGCGGTTCCAGCCCATTTGCGGGACCTTGAAGCGCGACCCGTCGTCCTGTACCTGGCCTTCCAGATCGAAGCGCAACACCTTGCCGGGCAACAGACCGAGGCCAGGCGTATCGCCCTCGGCGCTCCAGTCGAACAGCATCTGCTCGCCGACGCACACGCCCATCAGCGGCTTGGTGCGCGAGGCTTCGACGACCGCCTCCTGCAGGCCGGATTCGGCCAGACTGCGCATGCAGTCAGGCATGGCACCCTGGCCGGGCAGCACCACGCGGTCGGCCGAGCGGATCGCTTCGGGCTGATCGACGATCGCCACGTCCGCCTCCGGCGCGGCTTTGCGCAATGCCTGGGCAACCGAGCGCAGGTTGCCCATTCCGTAATCCACAATCGCTATCGAAGTTTTCATTTCAAGTTAGGCAGCAATGCCTTCAATCCATCGACGATGAATTCCACCGCCAGCGCCGATAACATCAAACCCATGAGCCGTGTGCCGATGTTAATACCCGTGCGACCTACCCAGCGGGCAATCGGTTCGGCGAGGCGCAGCGAAAAAAAGCAGATCGCCGCCAATACCGCGCCGATCGCCACGAGGCTCAACCGGTCGTACCAGTGCGCCGAGCCGGCCGCATAAATGATCGTGGTGCTGATCGCGCCCGGGCCGGTCAACAGCGGAATCGCCAGTGGTACAACCGCGATGTTGTCCTTCTGCTCGGCCTCATCGCGCTCTTCCGCCGTCGAACGGCTGTTGCCGATCTGCGCGTTCAGCATGTTGATGGCCATCAGCAGCATGATGATCCCGCCGCCCACTTCGAGCGAGCCGACCGAAATGCCGAAGAAGCTGATGATCTGCTGTCCGAGCAGCGTGGTCACCGCAATCACGCAGAACACCGAAATTGCCGCGATGCGGATCGTTCTGCGCCGCTCGGCGTCGCTCTGATGCGCTGTCAGGCTCATGAAGAACGGGATGGCGCCGACCGGGTTGATCAACGCCAGCAGCGAAATAAACGACTTCAGAATATCCATCGCACACCGGGTGCGGGCAAGCGCAGCCGGTCCTGGTCACGAGGCTGGTAAATGAGCGCTTAAAGGCTGCCCTTGGTCGACGGAATCTGCCCCGCCGCGCGTTCGTCCATCTCGACGGCCATGCGCAATGCACGCCCGAAAGCCTTGAACACCGTTTCCATCTGATGATGGGCGTTCAGGCCGCGCAGGTTGTCGATGTGCAGCGTGACGCCGGCGTGATTGACGAAGCCGCGGAAAAATTCGATGGAGAGATCGACGTCGAACGTGCCGATGCGCGCGCGCGTGAACGGCACATGGAATTCGAGACCCGGACGTCCGGAAAAATCGATCACAACGCGCGACAGCGCTTCGTCGAGCGGCACGTAAGAATGACCGTAGCGGCGAATGCCCTTGCGGTCGCCAATTGCCTTCGCGACGGCCTGGCCGAGCGTGATGCCGACGTCTTCGACCGTGTGGTGGTCGTCGATTTCGAGGTCGCCATGCGCTTCGATGTCGAGATCGAACAAGCCGTGTCGTGCGATCTGGTCGAGCATGTGATCAAGAAACGACACACCGGTGGCCAGCTTCTGCTGACCGGTGCCGTCCAGATTGATCTTCACACGGATCTGCGTTTCGCTTGTGTTGCGAACGACTTCCGCAAGGCGCATGGTAATTCCTCGAATCTAGCTAGAAAGCGATAGTAGTGTGGGATGGGAACACGGCGGACCGCGCGCGCTTTCTCCAGTAGGGAAAAGCACTCACGCGGCCATTCAGCTCGCCGTTCAGTGCAGCACGAGTTTCAGTCCGGCGATCAATTGGGCGTTTTCTTCGGGCGAACCGACGGTCAAACGCACGCAATTGACCAGCAATGGATGCATTTTACTCACGTTTTTGATCAAAACCCGTGCTGCCAGCAGCGTTTCGAACATAACGGATGCGTCAGGCACCCGCACCAGCAGGAAGTTGCCGGCGCTCGGGAACACTTCGGCGCCCGGCAATTGGGCCACAGCCTGCGCGAGTTTCGTGCGTTCTTCGCGCAGTTGCTCGGCCTGGGCGTCGAGCACGTCGACGTGGTCGAGCAGGAAATCGGCGGCGGCTTGCGTCAGCACATTGGTGTTGTAGGGCGGGCGCACCTTGTCGAATTCGGTGAGCCAGGCGGGCTTACCGACCAGATAACCCAGGCGGATGCCGGCCAGCCCGAGCTTGGACACCGTACGCATGACGACGACGTTGTCGAACGCGTCGGCGCGCGGCAGCCAGCTTTGCTGCGCGAACGGCTGGTACGCCTCGTCGATCACCACCAGGCTCTTGTTCGCCGCAGCGATGATGCGCTCCATATCCGCGTCGTCGTACAGCGTGCCGGTCGGGTTGTTCGGATAGGCCAGATAGACGACCGCCGGTTCATGCTCGGCGATCGCCGCCAGCATCGCTTCGGTGTCGAGCGTGAAATCGGGCTTCAGCGGCACGCCGATAAATTCCAGATTCGCCAGCTTCGCTGACATCTGATACATGACGAAACCCGGCATCGGCGCAAGCACCTTGGCGCCCGGCTTCGCGCACGCCACCGACACCATGCTGATGATTTCATCCGAGCCGTTGCCGAGCAGCACGTCGCAACCCGCGGGCACACCCATCACGCGCTTGATCTTTTCGATCAGCGCTTCCGGGCGCGGCGCCGGGTAACGGTTCAACGCAACGCCGGCCAGATGCTCGCCCAGATGGGCGGCGAGCACCGGCGGCAGCGGAAACGGATTTTCCATCGCATCGAGCTTGATGTAGCCCGTGGCGTCCGGAACCGGATAGCTCGTCATCGCGAGCACGTCGCGGCGGATGATGTCTTGAGGTGTCGTCATAAGTCAGTGGACCGGGCCGCACGGGAGACGCCGGCCGGGAATCGGCGGCTTGCGGACTGCCCCAGGTTGGTCTGTATTGTCGTTATTTAACGGGAAACCGCGCGTAATCCGTCGCCAGAGTTTGCGGACATCGGCTCGATGCCCGCCTGCTCCGTACTCCGGCTCGTTGCGGTCAGCCGCGCTTAGCCGTTCTGCCGCATCCGGTATTCGGCGCTGCGGGCATGCGCCTGCAGGCCTTCGCCGTGAGCGAGTTCGGCGGCGATCTCACCAAGCGTCTGCGCGCCTTCCGCACTGACCTCGATCACGCTCGAACGCTTGAAGAAATCGTAGACGCCCAGCGGTGACGAGAACCGTGCGGTACGGGACGTAGGCAGCACGTGATTCGGCCCCGCGCAGTAGTCGCCGAGGCTTTCACTGGTGTAACGGCCGAGGAAGATCGCGCCGGCATGGCGGATCAGCTGACCCCATTGATGCGGTTCCAGCGCGGAGATTTCGAGGTGTTCCGGTGCGATGTCGTTGGCGATCGCGCAGGCTTCGGCCATATCACGCACCTTGATCAACGCGCCGCGACCTTCGAGCGACGCGCGGATCACGTCTTGGCGCGGCATGGTCGGCAGCAGTTCGTTGATCGCATCGCGAACGCGGGCGATGAAGGCATCGTCCGGGCACAGCAGGATGGATTGCGCGAGCTCATCGTGCTCGGCTTGCGAGAACAGGTCCATCGCGATCCAGCGCGGGTCCGTCGTACCGTCGCACAGCACGAGAATTTCCGACGGCCCGGCGATCATGTCGATACCGACCGTGCCGAACACCCGGCGCTTGGCCGACGCGACATACGCGTTACCGGGGCCGCAGATCTTGTCGACCGCGGGCACTGTTTCCGTGCCGTACGCCAGTGCGCCCACCGCCTGCGCGCCACCGATCGTGAACACGCGATCTACGCCGCCCAGCAAGGCCGCCGCCAGCACCAGCGGATTCTTCACGCCATCCGGCGTGGGCACGACCATGACGATTTCGCGCACGCCGGCCACGCGAGCCGGAATCGCGTTCATCAGCACCGACGACGGATACGCCGCCTTGCCGCCCGGCACGTAAATACCCGCGCGATCCAGCGGCGTGACCTTCTGGCCGAGCACGGTGCCGTCGGCTTCCGTGTACTGCCAGCTATGGCTGCCGCACTCGATCTTCTGCTTCTCGTGGTAACCGCGCACGCGCGCCGCCGCCGCTTCGAGCGCTGCGCGGCGCTTCGGCTCCAAGCCTTCGAGCGCCGCTTCCAGTTCGGACATCGGCAACTCGAGCGCCGCGACGCTCTTCGCCTCGACTCGGTCGAAGCGGTTCGTGTACTCGAGCACCGCGGCGTCGCCGCGTGCCTTCACGTCGTTCAGGATCTGCGCGACCGAGCGCTCGATTGCTTCGTCTTCGCTCGCCTCGAACGCGAGCACCGCGTGCAGCGACTTCTGGAAGTCGGGAGCGCTGGAATCGAGTTTGCGAATCTTGATAGACATACGGGTATCCGTTTCGGTAAGGCGCGCTAAAGCGTGATCAAACGAGCGTGGTCAAACTTTCAGGCTGCAGCGCCGGCCTTCGACGCGCGTTCGAACGCATCGAGGATCGGCCGCAGCGCCGCGCGCTTAAGCTTCAGCGCGGCTTGGTTCACAACGAGGCGCGACGAAATCTGCATGATCTCTTCCACCTCGACAAGATTGTTGGCGCGCAAGGTATTACCCGAACTCACCAGGTCGACGATCGCGTCGGCGAGACCGACCAGCGGCGCCAGTTCCATCGAACCGTACAGCTTGATCAGGTCGACGTGCACGCCCTTGGCGGCAAAATGCTCACGTGCCGTTTCCACATACTTGGTCGCCACGCGCAGACGCGCGCCCTGGCGCACCGCGTTCGCGTAATCGAAACCGGCCGCCACCGCGACCGACATCCGGCAACGCGCGATATCCAGATCGACCGGCTGATACAAACCGCTGCCGCCGTGCTCGAGCAAAACGTCTTTGCCGGCCACGCCGAAATCGGCTGCGCCGTATTCGACATAGGTCGGCACGTCCGTGGCGCGCACGATGATCACGCGCACGTTCGCGTCTGTCGTGGGCAGAATCAGCTTGCGCGAGGTTTCCGGATCTTCGGCGACTTCAATGCCGGCTGCGGCGAGCAGCGGCAGCGTCTCTTCGAAGATACGCCCTTTCGACAAAGCCAGCGTAAGCGGTGCGCTCACAGCCGGCGACGACGACGACGTTTGCGGCATCGAACTCATGCCTGGCTCCCCGAGATACGGCGCACCCTGGCGCCGATGGCGTTGAGCTTGGTTTCCATCCGGTCGTAACCACGATCCAGGTGATAGATACGGTCGATCAGCGTTTCACCTTCGGCACGCAGCGCGGCGATCACGAGGCTTGCCGACGCACGCAGGTCGGTCGCCATCACCTTCGCGCCGGACAGCTTCTCGACGCCGGTCACGAGCGCGGTGTTGCCGTCGATCGTGATGTTCGCGCCGAGGCGGTTCAACTCCTGCACGTGCATGTAGCGGTTCTCGAAGATCGTCTCGACGACTTGCGAGGTGCCATCCGCGAGCGTATTGAGCGCCATGAACTGCGCCTGCATGTCGGTCGGGAACGCCGGATATTCGGACGTGCGGAAGCTCACCGCGCTCGGACGCTTGTCCATGCGCACGCGCATCCAGCCGTCGCCCTCTTCGATCGTGACGCCGGCTTCGCGCAGCTTTTCGGTGACGGCTTCAAGGATCAGCGGGCGTACCTTGCGCAATGTGACATCGCCACCGGCAGCCGCGACCGCGCACAGGAACGTGCCGGCTTCGATACGATCCGGAATCACCGTGTGCTTTGCACCATGCAGCTTGTCGACGCCCTGGATCACCAGACGGTCAGTGCCGATACCTTCGATCTGTGCGCCCATCTCGACCAGCAGATGCGCGAGGTCGCCCACTTCCGGCTCACGCGCGGCGTTCTCGATGACCGTTTCGCCCTCAGCCAGCACCGCTGCCATCAGCAGGTTTTCGGTGCCTGTCACGGTGATCATGTCGGTCACGATGCGCGCGCCCTTCAGACGCTTCGCACGCGCTTCGATGAAGCCGTGCTCGATCGTGATCTCGGCGCCCATGGCCTGCAGACCCTTGATGTGCTGGTCCACCGGACGCGCGCCGATTGCGCAGCCGCCCGGCAGCGACACGCGAGCGTGACCAAAGCGCGCGACCAGCGGGCCGAGCACGAGGATCGACGCACGCATGGTCTTCACCATTTCGTACGGCGCGACGAGGTTATCGACCTTCGACGCATCCAGCGACACGCAGCCCTCGCCGCTCTCGATCTGCACGCCCATCTGGCCGAGCAGCTTGAGCATCGTGCGCACGTCCTGCAGGTCGGGCACGTTGTCCAGATGCACCGGCTCCGCGCTAAGCAGACTCGCGCACAGGATCGGCAACGCCGCGTTCTTGGCACCTGAGACGACGACTTCACCCGACAGCGGGTAGCCACCTTCAATGACGAGTTTATCCATGCCTGTCAGTTCCTGATTAACCCGGACTTCAGCCGGGCCCGCTTTGACTGTGTTCGACGCGCCGCTACCGGCGTCGCGCCCTTCTTGAGTAATTCGCACTAAATTTCCAGATTACGCGTTCTGCCATTCGGCGGGCGTCAGCGTCTTCATGCTGAGCGCGTGGATTTCTTCGCGCATGCGGTCGCCGAGCGCCGCATACACGAGTTGATGGCGCTGGATCAGACGCTTGCCTTCGAAGCTCTCGGCAACGATGGTCGCAAAGAAATGCTGACCGTCGCCTTCGACTTCGAGATGCTGGCAAGCGAGCCCAGCCGCGATGTATTGCTTGACCTGTTCGGGAGTCGGCAACATGAGAGATGCTCCTGATCAGTGGCGCAGTTTGTAGCCGGAGGCGAGCATGCGCATCGCCACCACGGCCAGCACCACAAAGAAACCGGCAACGATCGCAAGGCTCACGAGCGGATTGATATCCGACATCCCGAAGAAACCGTAGCGAAAGCCGTCGATCATGTAGAAAAAGGGATTGAGCCGCGACACTTCGCGCCACACCGGTGGCAGCGTATGCGTCGAGTAGAACACGCCCGAGAGGAACGTGAGCGGCATAATCAGAAAGTTTTGAAATGCGGCAAGCTGATCGAACTTTTCGGCCCAGATGCCGGCGATCAAACCGAGTGTGCCCAGGATCGCCGCGCCGAAAATCGCGAACGCGATGATGTAAAGCGGCGCGCTGAAGCTGACCGGTACGAACCAGATCGTCACGATAAACACGCCGAAGCCGACCGCAAGACCACGTGCCACGGCAGCGAGCACGTACGCGCCGAACATCTCGTAGTGCGACAACGGCGGCAGCAGCACAAACACCAGGTTGCCCGTGATCTTCGACTGGATCAGCGAGGACGAGCTATTCGCAAATGCGTTCTGCAGCACGCTCATCATCACGAGACCGGGAATCAGAAAGCTCGTGTACTCGACACCCGGATAGACCTGAACGTGACCGCGCAGCGCGTGGCCGAAAATCGTCAGATACAGCAGCGCGGTGATGACCGGCGCCAGCACGGTCTGGAACGACACCTTCCAGAAACGCAGGATTTCCTTGTAAAACAGCGTGCGAAAGCCGCTCATGCCAGCCCCTCGATCACTTCCGGACCGTTCATCACCTGAACGAACACATCTTCGAGGTCGGCTTTGCGGACCTCGATTTCTTCGAATGCGCAGCCCGCTGCGCGGCACTGCGCGAGAATCCGCTCGACGTCGTCATAGCTCGCGAGCCGCAGCAGATGCTGCCGGCCGTTGCCGTTGCCCGCGCCGCTTTCCACTTCGAGCGGACGCAACTCGGCCGGCAACGCACCTTGCGTAAAACGCAGGAACAGCTGCATGCCGGCAAAGCGCTGCAGCAGCGTGCTGGTGCGCTCAAGCGCGACGACCTCGCCCCGCCGCAACATCGCGATGCGGTCGCACAGCGACTCGGCTTCTTCCAGATAGTGCGTGGTCAGCACGATCGTGTGGCCTTCACGATTCAGGCGCGAGATGAATTTCCACAAGGTTTGACGCAACTCGACGTCGACGCCCGCGGTCGGCTCATCCAGCACGATCACCGGCGGCCGGTGCACCAGCGCCTGCGCCACGAGCACGCGGCGCTTCATGCCGCCCGACAGCGCGCGCATATTGGCGTCGGCTTTCTCGGTGAGGTCGAGATTGGCCATGATCTCGTCGATCCACGCGTCGTTGTTGCGCAGCCCGTAGTAGCCGGACTGGATGCGCAAGGTTTCACGCACGGTGAAGAAGGGATCGAACACGAGCTCCTGCGGCACCACGCCGAGCGCGCGGCGTGCGTCGCGGAAATCGCTGACTACGTCATGGCCACGTACCGCGATGCTGCCTTCATCGGCGCGCGCGAGACCAGCGAGTATGCTGATGAGCGTTGTCTTGCCCGCGCCGTTCGGACCGAGCAGTCCGAAGAACTCGCCTTCTTCCACCGTGAGGCTGACGCCCTTGAGCGCCTGCAAATCCTTGTAGCGCTTCTTGACGTTACGAATTTCTATGGCTGACATGACTATGGGCCGCGTGCGTCGCGGCGCCTAAAGGAGCCCCGAGGGGGCGCAAAAGTGCTGGAAGGGACGAAATTGGGGCCGGTTATATGCCCCGAAAAACGTTTGATTATAGGGCAAAAATCGGCGGCCCCGGCTCGGCCGGGACGATTGGAAGTGACGCTAGGGGAGCGTCAATGTCGCGCGGAAAGAAGGGTGTCCACGCCGTAGGCTTGTGCGAGGCTGGCGAGACCAGCCGGCAGGTTGACGATCTCGAACGCGGTGCCGCGCGCCTCGGCGGCACGCTCCCACGCGAGCAGGACGGCCAGCGCGGACGAGTCGAATTGCGCGAGCGGCGCGCAATCCACGCCGGTCGCGCCCGCAGCGATGCGCTGCAAACCCGCCTCGAACGCGGCTTTCGCGCTCTCGTGGGTCAGCGTCGCGCCGCTTTCGAAGCGGCTTGCGACGGCGTTCAGCACTTCGCTCACGACTGCTTGCCCGAGGCGAGTTGCTGGTTACGCTGCGTGAGGAACTGGATCAGTCCGTCCACGCCCTTCTGCTGGATCTGCTCGTTGAACTGTTGCTGATACGCCTGGATCAGCCACGCGCCAAGCACGTTGATGTCATACACGCGCCAGCCGTTCGGCGTCTTGTACAGACGGTAATCGAGTTCGATCGGCGAGCCGTTGTTCATCACCACCGAGCGCACCACCGTGTCGGTGTCGTCCGGGTTCATACGGAACGGCTTGTACTGGATCTGCTGGTCGCGCACTTGTGCCAACGCGCCCGAATACGTGCGGATCAACAGCATCTTGAACTGCTCGACCACGGCGTTTTGCTGCTCCGGCGTCGCGGTGCGCCAGTTGCGGCCCATCGCCAGTTGCGTGGTGCGGCGGAAATCCGTGTACGGCAGGATCTTTTCGTTGACGAGCTGGGTGATATGCGAGATGTCACCTTGCTGGATCGACTTGTCGCTGCGCACCGCATCGATCACCTGCTGCGTGACGGTCTTGATCAGGCCGTCCGGCGAATTGGAGTCCACCGTTTGCGCCGATGCACCGGTACTGGCGAACGAGAACAGCGCTGCGAACAACGGAATCAGGAATAGTTTTTTCATATCGAACCTTGCTTGCCTTAAAAATAGTGCAACCGTTTGAGCCGACATTAACACGCGAGTTCAGCAGCAATCCATGCGCAAACTGCGAGAGTCGTATCGAGGTGTTACGGCAGCACGATCAACGCAATTTGAATGACGGGAAGCTGAAACGCGTCGGCGGAACCAGTTGGCCGGCCGGAATCTGCGTCGTTTCCGGACCGCCGTTCAGGTCGAGCGGCGGCGTTTCGGAGCTGCCCGAGGCGGCTTCAGGTGCAGCCGCCGTGCCGGTTGCGCCCGTGGTTGCGCCAGCCGCCGAAGCAGCTTGCGGCGGCGTTGCGGCGGCCGCACCGGACGCAGCCGATCCTTTCGCGGCAGCACCCTGCGTGCCTGCAGGCGCAGCAGCAGCGCCGCTATCGACGTCGTCGTACTTCGGCAGCGGTGCTTCATCGCCGTAGTTCGGCAGCGACTGCGACTGCTTACCGTCCGACAGCAAATACTCGCGGCGTTGCAGATACGCACTACGCACGAACGAATACTTATCCAGCGCGGCGCCTTCCAGCACGTCGCCCGCGTTCAGCAGATTCGCGCGCGTGTTGACCACGTTCAGGCCGTACAGCGCCCAACTCAGACCATCCGGATGAATGTAGCTGAGCGGATTCACATAGTAATTGCCGATCGAGCCGACCGCGTCGCGCACCGTGCTCGGCCCGAACAGCGGCAGCACGAGGTACGGACCCGCCGGCACGCCGTAGTGGCCGAGCGTCAGGCCGAGGTCGTTGTCGTGTTTGGGCAGCTTGGCGAGCGTCGCCACGTCGAACAGACCGCCGACGCCGAACACCGTGTTGATCACGATCCGCATGATGTCTTCGACGCCATCGGTGATCTTCAACTGCAGCAGATTGTTCGCCGCGATGTAGACGTCGCCGATATTCGAGAAAAAGTTAGTGACGCTGTCGCGCACCGGTTGCGGCGTGATGAAGACGTAGCCCTTCGCGACCGGCTTCAGCGCGTACTGGTCGAGCTTGTCGTTGACGGTGAAGATGGTGCGGTTCAAGCCCTCGAGCGGATCGCCCTTGGTCGGCGTCTGCACGGTCGAGCAGCCGACGAGCGTAGCGGCCGCGAGCGCGAACGTCGCTATCTGGACGGTGCGCACGCCTCGTTTGCGTAGGGTCTGCATTTTTATTCTCCTTATTGACCGGCCGCGCCAGAGGCGGGCAGAGTCGGCGCCGCGGGCGCCGTGGCGGGGGCAGCCGCAGGTGCAGCCGAACTCGCGCCCGGCTTGGATGCGCCCGAATCCGCGGCCTTGCTATACAGGAATTGTCCGATCAGGTTTTCCAGCACGATCGCCGATTGTGTCATCGAGATTGTGTCACCCGCTTTAAGCATCTCGCTGTCACCGCCGGGCTCGAGCCCGATGTATTGCTCGCCGAGCAGACCCGAGGTCAGGATCTTCGCCGAGGTGTCTTTCGGAAACGGGTATTGCTTGTCGATATCGATCGTGACGACAGCCTGATACGCATTGCTGTCAAAGCCGATCGAGGCAACCCGGCCGACCGTCACGCCCGCGCTCTTCACCGGTGCGCGCGCCTTCAGTCCGCCGATATTGTCGAACTTGAGCTTGACCGGGTACGTTGCCTGAAACGACAACGAGCTCATATTGCCGGCCTTCAGCGCAAGAAACAGCAACGCCACGAAACCCAACACCACGAACAGGCCGACCCAGAAGTCGAGAGCAGTCTTTTTCATCGTCATCCCAAAGTGAATCCGCCACGCTGCTCCCGCTCCCGTCGCGCGCAAACCGAGGCGCGCCCGCCGAGCCGAAACGTGCAGCGCAGTTTTAGCTGAACATCAGTGCGGTCAGCAGAAAATCGAGGCCGAGCACCGCAAGCGACGCGTACACGACCGTCTTGGTCGTGGCGCGTGACACGCCTTCCGGCGTCGGCTTGGCTTCGTAGCCCTGAAACAGCGCTACAAAGGTCACCGCGAGGCCGAACACCACGCTCTTGATGACCCCGGCGCCCACGTCGCGCCAGACATCGACGCCGCCTTGCATCTGCGACCAGAATGCGCCGGCGTCGACGCCGATCAGCAGCACACCCACCACATAACCGCCGAATACGCCGACCGCGCTGAAAATCGCGGCCAGAATCGGCATGGAAATAATGCCCGCCCACAGGCGCGGCGCGACGACGACCTTGACCGGGTCCACCGCCATCATTTCCATCGCGGTCAATTGCTCACCCGCCTTCATCAAACCGATTTCGGCCGTGAGCGACGTGCCGGCGCGGCCCGCAAACAGGAGCGCCGTGACCACAGGCCCGAGTTCACGCACCAGCGAAAGCGCGACCAGGAGACCCAACGCCTGTTCGGAACCGTAACGGTTCAACGTGTAATAGCCCTGCAGGCCGAGCACGAAGCCGACGAACAGCCCCGACACAGCGATGATCACCAGCGAATAATTACCCACGAAGTGGATCTGCTTCGTGACAAGGCGCGGCCGGCGCAACAGCGGGAAAAACTCGAGCAGCAGCCGGAAGAAGAACCGCGTCGCGTAGCCGGCCGTGCCCAGTCCGTCGAGCACTGAGCGGCCGATCGAACTGATCATGACTGACCTCCGCCGATGCCGAAGTCCGCCGCGAGCGGCGTCTTGCTGGGATAGTGGAATTTGAACGGGCCGTCCGGCGCGCCGTCGATGAACTGGCGCACCGTCGGATCGGTCGACGCGCGCAGCTCCGCCGGCGTGCCTTCGGCATGCACCCCGCCATTGGCGAGGAAATAGACGTAATCGGCAATCGCGAACGATTCCGGGACATCGTGCGTGACCAGGATCGACGTTGCGCCAAGTGCCTGATTCAGAGCGCGAATCAGGTTCGCGGTGATGCCGAGCGAGATCGGATCGAGGCCGGCGAACGGCTCGTCGTACATCATCAGCTCGGGGTCAAGCGCAATCGCCCTGGCGAGCGCCACACGCCGCGCCATACCGCCCGAAATCTCCGACGGCGCCAAATCGCGCGCGCCGCGCAACCCGACCGCGTTGAGCTTCATCAACACGAGGTCGCGGATCAGTTCTTCCGGGAGGTCGGTGTGCTCGCGCAGCGCAAAAGCGACGTTTTCGAACACCGACATATCGGTGAACAGCGCGCCGAACTGGAACAGCATGCCCATCTTGCGGCGCAGCGCGTAAAGGCCGTCGCGCGTTTGCGCGCCGATGTCCTGGCCATGAAACAGGATCTGGCCGCGCTGCGCGAGCACCAGACCACCGATCAGGCGCAGCACCGTGGTTTTGCCGCAACCCGAGCCGCCCATAACCGCGACGACCTGGCCGCGCTTGAAGCGCAGATTCAGGTTCGACAGGACGAGCCGGTCGCCATAACCGAAGTCGACGTCGCGCAGCTCGAGTAAGGTCTCGGGGGAAGAAGACACGAAACTGACAGTCCTTTTACACGGAAGGCCGAATTATAGGGCCATCATGGAAATGCTGCCGTGAGGTGCCCTGTCCCTTTACTGAACTTGACGATTATTGCGTAAACGTATGTTGCAGCGCAGAAACCGCAGCAGCCGGGTCGGCGGCCTCGGTCACGGCGCGCACCACGGCCGCGCAACCCACACCCGTCGCCAGCACGTCCGGCAGCACCCGCAGATCGATCCCCCCGATCGCCACCAGCGGCACGACGCCGTCGAGCAGGCGCACATACCGCGCCAGACGCTTGAGGCCTTGCGGCGCGGTCGGCATGACCTTGGTGGTGGTCGGGAACACCGCGCCCAATGCAATGTAGCTTGGCCGGAAATGCAGTGCCTTCAGAATCTCGTAGAAACCGTGCGTTGACAGACCGAGGCGGATGCCGGCGGCGGCAATTGCCGGCAGATCGGCGGTATGCACGTCTTCCTGACCGAGGTGGACGCCGTAGGCGCCCGCTTCCAGCGCGGCTTGCCAGTGATCGTTGATGAAAACCTGGGCATCGTGCTCACGGCCCGCGGCGACACAGCGGGTGATTTCGCGCTTCAGTTCGTCGGCGGGTTCGGCCGATTTGCGGCGCAACTGGACCGTTTTCACGCCCAAACTCACCACCCGTTCGACCCACTCCGCGGTCGGCAGCACCGGGTACAGACCGAGCCGGTCTGGGCAACGCGCGAACGCTTGCGCCGGTGCGACCGGCAGGCCGGCGAGGCGTGGGAAGTGCGCGATATCGGCCGGAAATGCGTCGTCCGCTTTGGTTTCGTCGCCGTCGCGCCACGCCAGCGCCAAAACCAGCGCGTCGTGCGGATCGAAGCCGCAGTCCAGGAACGCCGCCAGCGCTGGAATCCAGTCTTCGGCCAGATGACCTTCCAGATTGTATTTCTCGCCGCCCAGATGCAGCGTCGCCGCGTTCTCGGCGGCGACGATCACGCCTGCGCCCTGCACCTGCCAGCGCGCGACCTGCTCGCCATGCTGCTGCGCGTCGGCGACGACGATCAGGTCCCCGCCGTTCGGCTCGTCCGGCGCGGTCAGGCAGATGCGCCACGGCGCATGCGTCGGCGGCCACTCGCCCAGGCGGGCGCGGATCCGCTCGGCGGCTTCGGTGAGTTCGTCAGCGGGCGGCCAGAAGAGGTCGCGACCGGTCAAAGGCAAAGTTTGCGTCATGCGGCGCTCCCGTCTTGATGCCAGAACGGCATGCCGATCACCGGCGTGCTCGCGTGCGCGCTTTCGCGCTCGGCCATCGGCCCCGCCAGAAAAGCCTGGCGGCCCGCTTCGACGCCCAGCGCGAAGGCGCGCGCCATCGCGTCAGGGTGCGTCGCCTGCGAAACGGCGGTGTTCAGCAGCACGCCATCGAAGCCCCACTCCATGACCTGCGCCGCATGCGACGGCACGCCGAGGCCAGCGTCGACGATCAGCGGCACGTCGGGCAAGCGCTCGCGCAAGACCCGCAGGCCGTACGGGTTGATCACGCCCTTGCCGGTGCCGATCGGCGCGCCCCACGGCATCAGCGCCTCGCAGCCCGCATCGAGCAGGCGACGGCCGATCACCAGATCTTCGGTGCAATACGGCAGCACCTTGAAGCCGTCCTTGATCAGCTGCGCGGCCGCTTCGATCAAACCGACCGGGTCGGGCTGCAGCGTGTAGTCGTCGCCGATCAGTTCGAGCTTGATCCACTCGGTTTCGAAGATTTCACGCGCCATGTGCGCGGTCGTCACGGCCTCGCCGACGGTCAGGCAACCGGCGGTATTGGGCAACAGCGGCACACCGTGGCGCTTGAGCAGGTCGAAGAAACCGGCTTCGGCGCTGCCTTCGTTCATCTGCCTGCGCAGCGCGACGGTCACCATGCCGGGCCGCGCGGCGTCGATCGAATCGGACAGCGATTGCAGCGACGGATAGCGCGAGGTGCCGAGCAGCACGCGGCTTGCGAAGGTCTCGCCGTAGAGCGTGAGCGCGTCGGCGGTTTGGGGGGCAGTCATTTGCATAATCCTGGTCTCCGGCAATGCATGGCGCGGGGCTTAACCGCCGGCCACGGGTTGCACGACATCGAGCTTGTCGCCCGGCTGCAGCGCGCGCGCCGCATGCTGGGTGCGTGCGACAAAATCGCCGTTCAGCGCGACCGCGAACGGCGGACGCGCGCCGAACGCGGCGAGCGCATCGGCGACAGTCGCGCCTTCGGGCAACGACAACGGCTTCTGATTGATATGAATGTCCATGGTGTTCGAATACGGTTCAATCGATTGGGGCAGCGGCGCGCGCCTGTTTTGCCCGCGGTTGTTTCGCCAGCAGGCGCGCAACGCTCATGCCGGCTCCCGCGTGGAGTCCAGTTGAAACAGCTCGCTCCAGCGCGCGGCACTTTGCCAGTCGGCGAAAGCATCGGCGTCGCCGATGCGTCCGTCGAGCAGCGCCGCGGCGAAGCGCACGGCTTCGTCGGCGACTTCGGGCACGATCATGTAGCCGTGCCGGTACAGGCCGTTCACGCGCAATGTCTGCGCGCCATCCCACAGCAAGGCCGGACGGTGGTCCGGCAAAGTCGGGCGGCACTGCGAATTCAGTTCGAGGATGCGTGCCTCGCCGAAGCCGGGATGCACGGAAAACGCCGCGCTCAGCAACTCGAGCGCCGAGCGCACGCTGACCGGCGACATGTCCTCGCCTTCCACTTCGGTCGCGCCGATCACGTAGAGATCGTCCTGCTTCGGCGCGATATACAGCGGGTAGCGCGGATGCAGCAGGCGCACTGGCCGCGTCAGCTTGATGCCGGGCGCATGCACGCGTGCGACTTCACCGCGGATGCCCCGCAACGTAGGCAGCACCGGCTTCGCGCCCAAACCCCGGCAGTCGATCGTGATGCGTGCGGACGGCAGCGCATGATCGTCGACCGGCGTGTTCCAGTGCGTTTCGACACCGCGCTGGGCGAGACCAGCGGCGAGCGCGGTCAACACCTGACGATTATCCAGTTGGCCTTCGCGCGGCAGCAGCCAGCCCTGATTGAAGCGGCCCGCCAATGCGGGCTCGGCAGCGCCGACCTGAGCCCCCGCCAGCGTCACGAAGCCACCGTCGAGCAATTCGGCAGGCGCATTCGAGCGCACCCGGCGTTCGAACAGTGGCGCTTCGGTGCGGTCGGCGTGATGCCATACGACCAGCGTGCCATTGCGCTGGAAGAACACTGGTTCGGGCAATTCGGCTAGCACGCGCGGCCAGATGTCGAGCGAACTTGCGCCTAGACGGGTGATCAGCAGTTCAGCACTGGCAGCTTCGGCCAGCGGCGCCAGCATGGCGGCGGCGACCCAGGCCGCGGCTTGCGTACCCGCGGCATCGCCGCGCTCATAGAGCGCCACGCGATACCCTTCACCGGCGAGACGCCATGCGACCAGACGCCCGCACAGCCCACCGCCGAGCACGGCGAAATCGGGTTGAGCAGAACGATTCATCGCGCGCACTCCGGGTCACAGCGGCAAGCAACACTAAAACAGCACGGCGCGCCGACACAACCGGCGAAAGCGCGGTGAAGAGCAAAACACATGTCTGAAGAATAGGCGGTCATCGAGTCCTTTCCGTACGGCAAAAAAACGCGCGTACCCAGGACGAAACCGGCGGGTGAGGCCGGCCGGGCAATAAGCACGTCCAATGACGGACGCCGCCCGGCGGGGAATGGAAGACTGGCTGCTTCCGGAAACTTCCCGCGCCGGTATTACCCGGATCGGGTGCAAAGGGTCTCTCTCAGCCTCGCCGCCGCTGCGTGAAAATCACGCTGCCTGTGGGCAAAGCACCCCTGTTTCGTCGAAGGTCATTAGACCATAAAAGGCGCGGCACCCGCAAACCAACGGCCTCTGCCGTCACACGCCGTTGATCCGTCACTATCTTTCGATTCATCAATACGGCCGAATGCAGCGCTCTGGCACAATGCCAGGACCGGATGCCGCTGGCGCGCGGGTGACATGCGTCGCCGCCCGCTCGCCAGCGGCATCGAGGCAAGACCTCTGAGCGGAAATTAATTTTCACTTAAGGGCTTCGCGCCAGAATCGGACGCTCACCCGGACGTGCGTTCGTCGAGCACGACGCCCGGGGCACGCACCGCAAACCCGCCGTGGGCCGGCCCGACTGGGGCCCGCCCGACACGGGCCAGCACTTCACCAGGATGCTCATGACACCGAATACCGCTTCCAGCCCCGCGCTGCCGCCGGACGAAAAAGTCTCCGCATGGAGCCTGATCAAACCCTACTGGGTTTCCGAAGAACGAAAAACGGCGTGGGGGCTGCTCATCGCGATCATCGTGATGAATCTGCTCATCGTGTGGATCAACGTGCGCCTGAACCGCTGGAGCGCAGACTTCTACAACGCGCTGCAAACCAAGAACGTGCATGATTTCCCGCACCTGCTGATGGTGTTCTCGGGGCTTGCGTTCGGCTTCATCATCCTTGCCGTGTACGGCCGCTATCTGCGCCAGATGCTCGGCTTCCGCTGGCGCCAGTGGCTGACCACGCGTTATCTCAACGAATGGCTGCACGACAGCGCCTTCTACCGGATCGAACGCGACCGGCTCGCCGACAACCCCGACCAGCGGATCAGCGACGACCTGCAATCGCTCGCCACCAGCACGCTCTCGCTGACCCTCGATCTGCTGTCAACGGTCGTCACGCTGGTCTCGTTCATGACGATCCTGTGGTCGCTGGCCGGTGCGCTGACCGTTTCGCTCGGCGGCATGCCGATACAGATTCCGGGTTATATGGTGTGGGCCGCGGCGCTTTACGCGGTAGTCGGCTCAGTGATTATCCAGAAGGTTGGCCATCCGCTCGTATCGATCAATTACCAGGCACAAAAAGTCGAGGCGGATTTCCGTTTCGGCCTGATCCGCCTGCGTGAAAACGCCGAGCAGATCGCCTTCTATAACGGTATGGAGACTGAGAAGAAGAACACGCACTCCCTGTTCGGCCGCATTCGCGACAACTGGTGGCAGGTGATGAAGTACACGAAGCGGCTAACCTTCGTGACAGCCTTCTACGGCCAGATTGCAATCATCTTTCCGCTGGTGGTCGCCGCACCCCGCTACTTTGCTGGGGCGTTCACTTTCGGCGTGCTGATGCAGATTTCGAGCGCGTTCGGCACCGTCAGCGATTCGTTTTCGTGGTTCATCAATAGTTACGGCAGCCTCGTTGAATGGCGCGCTACGGTGAACCGGTTGCGTGAATTCAAGCGCATCGTGCGTGCGCCACGTCTGAAGGAATCGGTGTCGCCTGCTACCGCGCATGGCGGCATCAATCTGCATTTCGTCGACGAAGACAAGCTCACAACCGAAGGCCTTCAGCTTGCATTGCCGAACGGCAACCCGTTGTCGCGCATCCGCGATGTCTCGATCAAGCCGGGCTCACGCTGGCTGGTGCGGGGTCCGTCCGGCTCCGGCAAGAGCACGCTGATGCGTGCGCTCGCCGGCTTGTGGCCGTTCGGCGACGGCTCGATCGACGCACCGGTCAACGCGCGGATGATGTTCGTCCCACAAGTCAGCTACATGCCGATCGGCACGCTGAAAGCCGCGCTCACCTATCCGTCCTCCGCAGACACCTACACCGACGACGAATGCCGCGAAGCGCTCATCACCTGCCACCTGTCGGAATACGCCGACCGCCTGCAGGAATCGGGGCACTGGACGCGCATTCTCTCGCCGGGTGAACAACAGCGCCTCGCCGGCGCGCGCGTGCTGCTGCACAAACCGGACTACCTGTTCCTCGACGAAGCAACCAGCGCGCTCGATTCGGAAAACGAAGCACGCCTCTATCACCTGTTCACCGAGCGGCTGCCGCAGGCGGCGATCGTCAGCGTCGCGCATCGCGAATCACTGGCGGCGTTCCATGGCGAAACGCTCGACGTCGAGCGCTCGGGCGAACCGATTGCTGCCTGAATAGCATGAGCAACGTGAGCGACATGAGCAAGACCGGTGACGCGAGCAGCATGACGGGCATGAGTGGCGCCGAACTCGATCGGGTCGTTCTGATCACCGGCGCGGGCGCCGGCATCGGCGCGGCATTGGCCCGGTGCATCGCCGCGCCGCGAACCGCGTTGATGCTGCACGCACGCGGCGCCGACGACGAAGCGCGCCAGCGTCTTGCACAAGTCGCCGCCGATTGCAGCGCGAACGGCGCGCGCTGCGCGACGGTGTTCGGCGATCTCGCCGAACGCGGCGGCGCCGAACACGTGATTCATCAAACGCTCGCGAGCTTCGGCGCGCTTGATCAACTGGTAGCGAACGCCGGCCACGCGCAACGGCAAACGCTCAACGCACTCGACGCGGACGTGTTCAGCGCCGCCTTCGCCGCCATGCCGGCCGCGTTCGCCGCGCTCGTCAAGCGTGCGACGCCCGCCCTGGAAACCTCGAAGCGGGGTCGCGTGGTCGCGCTCAGTTCGTTCGTCGCGCATCGCTATCGCGTGGATGCGCCGTTCGCCGCAACGGCTGCAGCGAAAGCGGCGATCGAGTCGCTGGCTAAAACCGCAGCCGCCGAACTTGCGCCGCATGGCGTGACGGTCAATTGCGTAGCGCCCGGCTATACCCGTAAAGATCGCGGCCCAAGTGCCGATAATGCATCGGTGTGGACCCGTGCCGCCGAAGCGACGCCGCTCGGTCACGTCGCCGAGCCCGCGGATATCGCCGCGCTGATCGCGTTCCTGCTTTCCGACGAAGCGCGTCACATCACCGGCCAGGTGATTCATATCGACGGCGGCCTCACGCTCGGTTAGGCAGCACGCCGCAACATCCGGAAACACGCGAGAACAGTTCGAAAGCATTTGCGAAGCGGGCAAGCTGTTCCGCGCTTTGAAAATCCCCTGTAGCAGCGACGATAGTCGTGCGGGCCGTACCACGCGCCGCCCGCCCCGCCCCTCACTGCTACTGGACTCTCCGCACATGTCATTCGATCGCCGCTTCTATCCTTTGACCCAGCGCGCAGCGCTTGCTTTTGGCGCAGCCCTGCTGCTCACGAGCGCCGCGTACGCTGCGCAAGCCACCCAGCCCAATGAGCCGGCGGATGTTTGCCCCGCGCTCAAACACATCGTCGACGCACCCGACTTCAAGCAGCTGCACGCGCAGCCTGCCGCGCAACTTCCGGGTGTATCGGCCGTGGACGACTGCCGCGCCAACAATCACGCCTACGATTGCCACTGGCGCGCGCACTGGCAAGCCGACGGTGTCGTCAACGATCCGC
Organism: Paraburkholderia sediminicola; assembly: GCF_046026675.1. Taxonomy (GTDB): domain Bacteria; phylum Pseudomonadota; class Gammaproteobacteria; order Burkholderiales; family Burkholderiaceae; genus Paraburkholderia; species Paraburkholderia sediminicola_F. Next base: position 4,076,175 of record NZ_JAQQEY010000001.1, read on the forward strand.
TCGAAGAATTCGGCGCCGATATCGCCGCCTGCTTTCCGAACGTCGTGCACGACGTCAACACGCCGACGCGCCAGCATTTCATCGTGACCACGGAAGACCGGCGCGTGAACGTGACGGCCAGCGTGCAAGGGCAAAACGAACTGCGCCTGCGCATCACGCGCTAAGCGTGCGTCGTTTTTGTCACCACGCGCCGCTGAAATCTGCTGCAACCCGTTGTCATTCGCCGCACTTCCTCACCGCCACCAGGCACCGCATCATGACCTCTCTGCCAAGCTTGCGCGCTTACGCTTTCACGCGGGCCCCAATGGCCGCGTGGGTCATGTTGCGGCGGCCTTGTACGTGGCTCGCCGCCTCGGCCACCCTCGCCTTCGGCCTGAACGGCTGCGCGTGGACGCTGATCTCGGCGGCCGACGCCACCGGCTCCGTGATTCAGGCGGGCTACGCGATCGCGGCGAATTACTCATCGCCGACCTTCGTCAATGGCCGGCCGGCGGACGTGCACAACGTCTGCATTGAAGTGAATCAGACGGTGACGGTCGGTGATTTCGTGCCGGCGCTGCAGCTTGCGCTCGACCGGCACGGCATTCGTTCGGACGTCTACAATCCGGGCACTTCGCCCGCCGGGTGCGAGGCGCGTCTCGTCTACAACGCCGCGATCGATTACGGCCGCCGTTCGTTCAGCGACGAAACGATCCAGTATCTGTCGATCATCGATCTGACGCTGATCCAGCACGGGCGCATTCTCGTCACCGCGCGTTACCAGACCGGCGGCCTCAACGCCGACCGCTTCTCTACCGCCTCGACCAAGCTCAATGGTCTGATCGACAAGATGGTGGTCGATCAGACCGATCTGGCCCGGCAGCCGATGCAGACCATCCAGACGTCGCTGGCAAACTAGGCGCACGGCCTGCTTGCTTTCTCTTACACGAGAAAGGATTCGAAAGTGTTTCGCGCTTTGCGCCGCTCGCGTGGATCACTAAGATGACCTGGATGAACCAATCCATTCTGGTCGTCGACGACGACCCCGTCGTACGTGAGCTCGTCAGCGAATATCTGGTGGGGCGTGGCTTCAAGGTGTCCACGCTCGAACACGGCATGGCGCTGCAGCGCAGCTTGCAGGACGAGCGTCCCGCGCTGATCGTGCTCGACATCATGATGCCGGAGCTCGACGGCATTAGCGCGTTGCGCGCATTGCGCGTCGCCGGCGACGATATTCCCGTGATTCTGCTGACCGCGCGCGCCGATCCGATCGACCGCGTGATCGGCCTCGAACTCGGCGCCGACGACTATCTCGGCAAACCATTCGAACCGAGCGAGCTGGTCGCGCGGATTCGCACGGTCCTGCGCCGTCGCGGCACGATTGCGCCGAGCGCGCCAGAGCAACGCGCGCCCTATCGCTTCGGTCGTTTCGAGGTGAATTTTCCGGCGCGCGAATTGCGCCGCGACGGTGAGCGGATTCCGCTGCGGTCGAGCGAATTCGCGATGCTCAAGGTGTTCGTCACGCACGCGATGAGCGTACTCACGCGCGCCCAGTTGCTGGAGAAACTGCACGGCAATAGCGAGGTGCATCGCAATCGCAGCCTTGACGTCTCGATCTGGCGTTTGCGGCGGCTGATCGAAGTGGATCCGTCCGAGCCTCGCTATGTGCAGACCGTCTGGGGACGCGGCTACGTGTTCGTGCCGGACGGTGAAATCGGCGCAGCGGAACGCGACGCGGCGCCGCTTGCATGACGCTTGACCGGCGAGCGCCCGGCACCAAGCCTCGGACTTGAGAAAACCTGCGCGGCGTGTCGCGCATCTCGCGCGCGCACCGCATCGGCGCTAGAACGTCAGCACGCTCAGAAACATTCTCTGCAGCCAGCCCATCGTGGTGGAGTCGGACACCATCCCCACGCCGGCCTGCTCGATGCGCGCATTCGCGACCTTGCTCGACGCCACATAGTTGCCTGCTTCAATATCCTTCGGATTGACGATGCCCGACAGCCGCAAGCGGTCGCGGTTGCCGCTCATCGCGATCATCTTTTCGCCCGACACCACCAGATTGCCAGTCGACATCGTCCCTATCACGGTCACGGCCAACGTGCCGGTCATGCCGCTGACGTCGGTGAGACTGCCCTGCCCCTTGTAGTCGGTGCTGGCCGAGCCGATGTTGAACAGCCTCGCGAGCCGCGCGGCTGCGTTGGTCGACTGATCGGCGGCGGTCGCGGTGATGCTGCTCGAACGGCTCGCGGCGGCGGTCGCGCTATTGTTGCCGCTGTACGATTCCGACAGGCGGATCGTCAGCACGTCGCCGATATGCTGCGCACGCGGCGTTTCGTAGAGCAGCAAGGGCGCGCCGGCCTGATAGATCGCGCCCTGCGTGTTGACGTTCAGCGGCGCCGACGCGAGCGGCGGCGACATCGGCGTTTCGACGATCGACGGCTGTTGGCCGCTCCCGCAAGCCGCGAGGCAGGCCGCCGCGCCTAGCGCGACAGTGAGACGTAGCGCAGTCATGCATGCTCCCTGGCCGGATCGGCCGGATAAAAAACGGACTTTGCGGTCGTGCCTGGTGCCGACGCTGAGTTCAACGACGCAATCTGAGCCACGCATGGGCCCGCAAACAGCGCGACGGATGACGCGGCACATCACCCCGCCTCGGCACCGCTCGCCTGCCATTGCCGCACGACCGATTTCACCCATGCGTCCGAGCCTTTCAGCAGATAGGTGAGCGTGCCGTTGCGGGTGCCCGGCAGAAAGCACAACGTGATCGAACTCACCGCGTTTTCCCACACGTAGACCGGCAGCGCGCCCGATGACGACACGCTTTGCGTCACCAGACGCGGCGTGCCATAACGGTCCGCGAGCGCCTCGCGCAAGTCTTCGGCGGTGATCTCGTCGATCACGAAGGAAATCTCGTACAGACGCAGCGCGCTCTGGCCGTCGACACGCGCAAAGCGCAGCACATGCTCCAGTGCCGGCGCGCCGTCGACGACGGCTTGCGACACCGCCCAGCCATCGTCCGCGCGATGCGCCCAGCGGCAGGCCACCGTCAGACTCTCGCGCGATTTCAGCCGCATGCCGAGCGAGCCTGCCTGCACGTCCGTCTCGCAGACGGGCACGCTGCCAATCGGCGTAGCGCGCACGGTCGAACCCGCGCGGAACTCGTCGAGCGTGATGCCGAGCGCAATGCCGCGAAATGCAAACGGCATGTCCTGCGAGCGTCGACGCGCATCGGCGGAAGCGGCCTTCGACGCGGCGTTAGCCGCGTTCGCTTCGCGCACGACGGGCTGCGCCGCAGCGAACATCGAGAACGCGCCGCCCAGCAGCGCCAGCACGCAGGCAAACCGTTTGAGTGTCATGATTCAGTCGATCGCGGATGAACACATGTCGAACGGGGTGGCCGCGGCATGGCCGACGACCGGGACGATTTTCAGTGTGGCCGCTGTCAGCCGGCACGGCAGCGCGGCGACGGCGCAGCCGCCAAGCGGCAGCAACGCCGCGCCCAGCGTCAACCACGCAGCGACACGGATGAAACGCTCAGGAATACTCGAGGTCGACACACGGGCCTCGGTGCGTCAGGCAGTCGTGTTGACGTGATGCCCGACCAGCCCCGTCGGCAGCGACGAGGGAGCCTCGCTAGCGGGCTCCTTGGTCTGCGGCGTGGCCAGCGGGTTGTTTGCGGCTGCAGGTTTTTCCGCTGGCGGCGTGGGCGCGAGCGAAGAAAAGCGGGTTGAGCTGAGATTGCTATGAACGGTCATGATGAGCCTCGCGTGGCGCTAGGTTTCGATTTCACGCCGCCTGCCGTGGGCCCAAGGCGTTAGGCTGTTTTCGGCATGCGGCGCAACGTACTGCACGACGAATCATCTCGCCGCGCACGTAGTGGCGATGCGCGAAGGAACGCGCGCTTTTCCACGGTTCTTACGATCCGTTGCGACCCCTTGCCATCAGTAGCAATTGCGCACAGATTCTTTCCCCGAAGAAATTCAAGCGGTGCAGAATGACTTCCACGCCGCGCTGCGCGCGGGCAAATTGGCCAACGCATTACCAATGCGTTGCCGGATATGGCGGCCGTGAAATATGCCGTGAGCCTTTGGTGGCGGGCCTTACGTCCGGACCGGAGGGCACGGCGCGAACCTGGGTAAGCATTGGTAAGAAAACAGTCGGTCGCGCGCCGCGCGTGCCAGTCTAAAATTTCGTCATGAATCCACAGGTCCTTATCGTCGACGACGACCCGGTAGTGCGCGATCTGCTTTGCAAGTTTCTGCAGACGAACGGCTTCGACGCGTCAGTGCTGCACGACGGCACCCATTTGCAACGCCGGCTCGAACGTGAACGGCCGTCGGTCGTCGTGCTCGACATCATGATGCCGAACACCGACGGCTTACGCGCGCTCACCGCGCTGCGTGCCGCCGGCGACGACATTCCAGTGATTTTCGTGACGGCGCGCGGTACGGTGGCCGACCGCATCGTCGGGCTTTCGCTCGGTGCGGACGACTACCTGACCAAGCCGTTCGACCCACGCGAACTGCTCGCGCGGATCCATACGGTGCTGCGCCGCCGTGGACCATCCACCACGAGCGCGCCGGAAGCCCGCAAGCCGTATCGCTTCGGGCCGTTCGAACTCGACTTCGCCACGCGCGCGCTGTCGCGCGACGACTCGAAGCTTCCGCTGCGCGACAGTGAGTTCGCCCTGCTAAAGATTTTCGTCAACAATCCGTACAAGGTGCTGTCGCGCGTGCTGATCCACGATCTCGTGCATCGCGACAATCTCGCTTTCCGCGATCGCAGCCTCGACGTGCCGATCTGGCGCCTGCGCCGCGTGATCGAAGACGACCCGTCCAATCCCTGCTACGTGCAGACAGTGCGCGGCAAAGGCTACGTATTCGTGCCCGACGCCGACGGCACACCGTTCGCCGACGAGGCTGCCTCAAGCGCATGAGAAACCCGCTGAACACGCTGTTCGGCAGAATGGCGTTATTGTCGACAGCGGTGTTGTTCGCGATTCAGGCCGGGTGGTTCGTGCTGGTGGTGATGCAGCCGCCGCGCCACGAAATCGACGGCTTCGCACGCGGCATTCTGCTCGTGCTGCAGGCCATCAACGGCGAGCCGATGAAGGGCGCCGCGCTCGCGCCCGCCATGCGCGTGCACCTTGTGCCCACGTGGAACATGCCGTCGAGCGTCCATCTGCGCACGCCGGATCAGCGTCCGCTGGTCGAATTGAGCCGGCACTTGCGCGAGAATCTGCCGCCCGGCACTCAAATCGCCGTCGACGACCTGCGCCCGCCGCAGCTATGGGTGCTGTTCCCCGGCAAATCGAACTGGGTTGTCGTGCCGGTGGACGTGCCGCCGCGCCCGCGCTTCGTGATCGAATCCATCTCGATGCTTGTGGCCGCGCTGCTTCTGTCGCTGTTCGCGGTCTGGCAGATGCAGCGGCCGCTGTCGCGCGTGGCGGATGCCGCCCGCGCGTTCGGTTCAGGCGGCCGGCCGGAACCCGTGACCGTGCAGGGCCCGCGCGAACTGCGCGATCTGATAGGCTCCTTCAACGACATGATGCGGCGCCTGAACGAGGCCGGTGACGACCAGGCGGTGATGCTGGCCGGGGTCGCGCACGACCTGAAAGCGCCGCTCACGCGGCTCAAGTTGCGTGCGAGCGTACTGGTTGCGGAAAGCGAGCGGGCCGGCCTGATCCGCGACGTCGATTCGCTGACCAACATCGTCCAGCAGTTTCTGGAGTTTGCGGGTCAGTCCGCCGACGCGGGGCCGCCGGTCGAGGTCGACGAATTCCTGCAGGAACAGTTTTCCGCCGGCGACAGCACCGAGACGCCGCTGTTCACGCTCGATCTGCGCGCCGGTTCGTCGTTCACGCTGCCGCGCACCTTGCTCGACCGCCTGGTCACGAACCTTGTCGACAACGCGCTCGAGCACGGCTCACCGCCGGTGGATATCGCCACGGCGTGCGATGACCAGCATTGGGTCGTCAGCGTGCGCGACCACGGCCAAGGCATTCCCGACGACCGCATCGCGGCGGCGATGAAGCCGTTCGTCCGGCTCGACGCCGCCCGGGGGGGCGAAGGTCATTGCGGCCTGGGTCTCGCGATTGTCGCGCGGCTCGCGCATGATCGCGGCGGACGCTGCCATGTGCGCAATCACGCGCAAGGCGGGCTGGAAGTACGGATCGAATTGCCGGTTGGGCCGGCACACGCGTAAGGATGATCGAGAAGGATGAAGCGGCATTGACCACGGCCACTTACACGCCCTTACTGGAAGGCCTTTTGTGATGGTTATGGCCTTATAGTCGCCCCCGGCAACCTCGATGCCGCCCTTCTCTGTCCGCCCGTTTATTTGGGGCGGACTTTTTTTCGTCTGTGCCTTCCGGTGTAGTCCGCGCAACACCGGGCGCAGGAAGCGCGAGTCAGACGACCAGGCGGTCGTGCAGCGCGTCGATGGTCGCTTGAGACAGGCCCAGGCCTTGTGTCAGATAGCTCGCCATCGTGCCGTAGCTCGCCTGCACCTGATCGAACCCCGCCTGCAGATAATTGTCCTGGACAGTGAACAGGGACGACTCGATCGCGGCGACCGCGTCGCCGTTTTGCGCGCGTACCGACTCGGTCTGCGCCGCTATCGACTGAGCCAGATAGACGTTGCTCAGCAGATAGTCCTGCGTGATGACGTCGAGCGGCACGTTGGCAATGCTGAGCAGCAGAGCCGCGACCCAACCGGTGCGATCCTTACCCGCATTGGAATGGAACAGTTGCGCGCCGGCGCCATTGGCGAGTCGCGTAAGGAGCTCGCCATAGCCGACGCGCTGGGCGGCGCCGGTGACATAGGCGCGTGCCTGGGCCTCCATGAACGCGACGGCGGCAGCTGCCGTATCGAACGTTGGCGCGACGAAGTCGCTGACACCGAGCACGTCGAGCGCTTGCGATGTCGCGCCGGCCGGCAGGATGTCCGCGGTACGTGCAATTTCGCCGGGCGTGCGCAGATCGTAGACCGAGGCGATGCCGAGTTTGTCGAGCGCTGCCGTGTCGCCAGCGCTCAGGGTCAGCGCGTTCGCGCGATAAAAGGCCCCGCGGCGCATCTGTTTGCCGTCAACCGTTGGATAGCCGGCGGCCGCGCCCGCCACATCGCGAAAGTTACTCACCGAGGCGAGGCGTGGCGTTTCCGGCTGATCGGCGTCCAGATTTCCGCCACCGCAAGCCGACAGCAGCGAACTGCCCATGCCGGAGAGCAGCAACACGCTTGCCGAGGATTTCAGGAATGCGCGGCGCGATTGATAAGCCCGCAAAGGCGTGCTCGCGGAGCGGCGGGATGGCGAGCAGGTTTTTGCGGTTGCGTGCATTAAGGGTGACGGGTGCGGACGTGGATAGGACTTTCGCAGCTTGAGTGCTGCCGGCGCAGTTTAGCGGCGAATAATTTTTTTCGGGTTACTTCGTAGTAGTTGGTAATGAACCGGAATGAAATTTCTTACTCCGTCGCCATTTTTGACTACGACTGGCCGCACAACACCTCGTCCCCTTAGAATACAAAAACCCACGATCAAGCCGCCGGAAGGCAAAAACTGCCTGGAGACCACAAAAAAACATGCCCTCTCTCCAATGGTTCACCGAACTGACCCAGCGCGAACGCCGCACCCTCTACGCTGGCTTCGGCGGCTACGCAGTCGACGCGTTCGACTTCATGATCTACTCATTCCTTATCCCGACGCTGATCGCAACGTGGGGCATGACCAAAAGCGAAGCCGGCATGATCGCGACCAGTTCGCTGATTTCGTCGGCGATCGGCGGCTGGCTCGCCGGCATTCTGGCTGATCGCTACGGAAGAGTTCGTGTGCTCCAATGGACCATCGCCACCTTCGCGATCTTCACCTGCCTGTCAGGCTTCACCCACTCGTTCTGGCAGTTGCTCACCACCCGCACGCTGCAAGGCATCGGCTTCGGCGGCGAATGGTCGGTCGTGACGATCATGATGGCCGAAACCATCCGTTCACCTCAACATCGAGCGAAAGCCGTCGGTACCGTGCAAAGCAGCTGGTCCGTCGGCTGGGCCGCGGCGGCCATCATCTATTGGGCGTTCTTCGCGCTGCTGCCGGAACAGGTCGCATGGCGCGCCTGCTTCTGGATCGGCCTGCTGCCCGCGCTGTGGATCTTCTACATTCGCCGCAATGTCAGCGATCCTGAAATATTTCTCGAAACGCGCCGCGCACGCGAAAGCGGTTTCGATACCTCGCATTTCCTGCAGATCTTCTCCTTCCCTCACCTCAAAACCACCCTGCTGGGCAGCGTGCTGTGCACCGGCATGCTCGGGGGCTACTACGCGATCACCACCTGGCTGCCGACCTATCTGAAAACCGTGCGCCATCTGTCGGTCTTCAACACCAGCGGCTATCTGATCGTGCTGATCGTCGGCTCGTTCACCGGCTATATCGTCGGGGCGATTCTGTGCGACAAGATCGGCCGGCGCGCGTCGTTCGTGCTATTTGCGATCGGCTCGTTCGTGCTCGGCATGGTCTACACGATGCTGCCGATCACCGATGGCATGATGCTCGCGCTCGGCTTCCCGCTCGGCATCGTCGTGCAAGGGATTTTCGCGGGCGTCGGCGCGTATTTGTCGGAGCTCTATCCGAATGCGATCCGTGGCTCGGGACAGGGCTTCTGCTACAACCTGGGCCGCGGTCTCGGCTCGTTCTTTCCGATCCTGGTGGGTACACTGTCGCAAACCATGACGCTTGTTAAGGCGATGGGTATCGTCGCCGGTTCGGGCTATCTGCTAGTGATCGTCGCCGCAGTGTGTCTGCCGGAAACCAAGGGTAAAGTGCTCGGCGCGACCAGCCCTACCGCCTGAAATCGCTGTACATATACATGAAAACGATTGTTCTGGGCGGCGGCGTCATTGGCGTCGCCACCGCGTTTTATCTGCGCCAGCAAGGCTGCGACGTCACCCTGATCGAGCGCGAGCCGGGCGTTGCGCTCTCCACCAGCTTCGGCAACGCCGGCGTGATCGCGCCGGGCTATGTGACGCCGTGGGCCGCGCCCGGCATGCCGGCGAAGATTCTCAAGTATCTGTTCGAGCCGGCCTCACCGCTGATTTTCCGCCCCACCCTGGATCCGGCTCAATGGCGTTGGATCGCGCGCTGGCTGCGTGAATGCGACCTCGAAAGTTTTCGCGTCAACAAGCAGCGCATGCAACGCATCGCTTATTACAGCCGCGAGTGCCTGCACGAATTCCGTGGCCGTCATCCGTTCGACTATGGCCGCAGCCAGGGCTATCTGCAATTGTTCCGCAGCGAGTATGACGTCGAGCTCGCGCAACCGGCGTTGGCGGTCCTACGCGACGCGGGCATCGCGCACCGCGAGGTCAGCGCGGCGCAGTGCGTCGAGATCGAACCGGGTTTGCGCTGGGCGCGTCAGACTCCGCTCTCGGGTCTCTATCTCCCCGACGACGAAGCCGGCGATTGCGCCCGCTTCACGCGCGAATTGCGGGCGATTTGCGAGCGCAACGGTGTGCGGTTTCGCTTCGACACGCGGGTAAGTTCGCTCGACGTGCGAGGCGGCACGGTTCGCGCGGTGCATGTCGAGAGCGAACGCGGTAGCGAGACATTGCAAGCGGATGCGGTAGTGGTGGCGCTGGGCGTCGACAGTGCAGCGCTGCTCGCGCCGCTCGGTGTGAAGGTGCCGCTCTATCCGGTCAAAGGCTATTCGGCGACACTGCCGGTCACCGACGATGAAAAGGCCCCACATGCGGCACTGATGGACGAGTCGCTGAAGACGGCGATCACGCGCTTCGGCAACAACCTGCGCGTGGCTGGCACCGCAGAACTTGGCAATCGCCAGACGACCTTGCGTGAGCAGGCCTTGCAGACGCTGATGAAAGTGCTCAAGGACTGGTTCCCGCACGCGGCCAATCCGACCTCCGCACACTTTTGGGTGGGCCGCCGGCCGATGACGCCCGATGGCGCGCCGTTGCTCGGCCCGTCCGGCGTGGACAATCTCTGGCTGAATCTCGGGCACGGCTCGACGGGCTGGGCGATGTCGATGGGCTCGGGCCGGGTGGTCGCGGATTTGATTACGCAGCGTACGCCGGAGATCGATCTGGAAGGACTGACGTTGGCGCGCTATCGGAAGTAACAATTAAAAAGCCGGGTCACCCTCTCAGGTGCCCGGCTTTGTTTTTACCGCTGTGTCGTCTCCACCACGTCCTGCAAGCAGCAGCTGGTTTCCGCGCTGCAGAGCGAAAACCAACCAGAGACGTTAGCGCGGCAGTTCCGAATGCCCCATCAGGAACGTATCGACCGAACGTGCGCACTGACGGCCTTCGCGGATCGCCCACACCACCAGCGACTGGCCACGGCGCATATCGCCTGCGGTGAAGACCTTGTCCACCGACGTGTAATACGCCTTGTCGCCTTCAGTCGACGCACGCACATTGCCACGATTGTCCTTGTCGACGCCGAACGCTTCGAGCACCGGCGACACCGGTTGCGTGAAGCCCATGGCCAGCAGCACCAGATCGGCCTTCATCTCGAATTCCGAGTTCGGCACTTCCTGCATCTTGCCGTCCTTCCATTCGACGCGCGCGGCGATCAGCTTCTCGACCTTGCCGTTCTTGCCTTCGAGGCGCTTGGTAGCCACCGCCCAATCGCGCGAGCAGCCCTCGTCATGCGACGACGACGTGCGCAGCTTGATCGGCCAGTACGGCCACACGAGCGGTTTGTTCTCTTCTTCCGGCGGTTGCGGCAGCAGTTCGAATTGCGTGACGCTCTTCGCGCCATGACGGTTCGACGTACCGACGCAGTCCGAACCCGTATCGCCGCCACCGATCACGACCACATGCTTGCCCTTGGCGAGCAACTGGTTCGCGACTTTGTCGCCGGCGTTGACCTTGTTCTGCTGCGGCAGGAATTCCATCGCGTAGTGAATGCCCTCCAGCTCGCGGCCCGGCACCGGCAGATCGCGCGGCGTTTCCGAACCGCCGGCGATCACGACCGCGTCGAACTGTTCTTTCAGCTCGGCCGGCGTGATGGTTTCCTTCGCGGTGTTGCCGATGTGTTCCGGCAGCGAATCCGCCTTGCCAACGAACACATTGGCGCGGAACGTCACGCCTTCGGCCTCCATCTGGCGCATGCGGCGGTCGATCAGCCACTTCTCCAGCTTGAAGTCAGGAATGCCGTAACGCAGCAATCCGCCGATCCGGTCGTTCTTTTCGAACACGGTGACATCGTGCCCCGCGCGCGCGAGTTGCTGCGCGACGGCCAACCCGGCGGGGCCTGATCCGACCACGGCGACCTTCTTTCCCGTCTTGTGCTTCGGCGGCAGCGGTGCGACCCAACCTTCGGCCCACGCTTTGTCGATGATTGCGTGTTCGATCGACTTGATGCCGACCGCGTCGTCATTGATGCCAAGCGTGCACGCCGCTTCGCACGGCGCGGGGCAGATGCGGCCCGTGAACTCGGGGAAGTTGTTCGTGGAGTGCAGCACTTCGATCGCAGTCTTCCAGTCCTGATGAAACACCAGGTCGTTGAAGTCCGGGATGATGTTGTTCACCGGGCAGCCGTTGTTGCAGAACGGAATGCCGCAGTCCATGCAACGTGCGCCTTGAATCTTGGCTTCGTCGTCAGTCAATGCCGCGACGAATTCCTTGTAGTGCTTCACACGCGTGAGCGGAGCTTCGTACGCCTCGTGGCGGCGCTCGAACTCGAGAAAACCGGTTGCCTTGCCCATGTGGTTCTCTTCTCTATCTGTATCAGGTGAGGTGATCTACACCCGCCGCGCTTCGAACAATCGAATAGTCGAGCGCGGCGGGTACGGCTAAGTTTGACGTCTGCGGGTCGAGCCGCGGGCGGGTCAGTTAAGCGGCGAGTACTTCCTTGTTCGCCTTCTTCGCTGCCATTTCGCCCAGTGCACGCTTGTATTCGGTCGGGAACACCTTCACGAACTGACGGCGCGATGCATCCCAGTTTTCCAGCAACGCTTTCGCACGCGGCGAACCCGTGAACTGGAAGTGACGTTCGATGAGACCCTTGAGGAGGGCTTCGTCGGTTGCGCCGCTGTGCCACAAGCCCTTGTCGACCGTGCGTTCCTGTTCGGCCTGTTGCAGGACCGGATCGAGCGCGACCATCGACTTGTTGCACTTGCCCGCGAACGTGCTATCCGGGTCGTACACGTAGGCGATACCGCCCGACATACCGGCCGCGAAGTTACGGCCCGTCTCGCCGAGCACGATCACCGTGCCGCCCGTCATGTATTCGCAACCGTGGTCGCCCGTGCCTTCGACAACCGCCGTCGCGCCAGAGTTACGCACGCAGAAACGCTCGCCCGCGACGCCGCGGAAGAACGCTTCACCTTCGATCGCACCGTACATCACCGTGTTGCCACAGATGATGTTTTCTTCGGACTTGCCGCGGAAATCGTTGGTCGGACGGATGATGATGCGGCCGCCGGAGAGACCCTTGCCGACGTAGTCGTTACCGTCGCCGACCAGATCCAGCGTGACGCCTCGCGCGAGGAACGCGCCGAAGCTCTGACCCGCGGTGCCCTTCAACTGGATGTGGATCGTGTCGTCAGGCAGGCCGTCGTGGCCGTACTTCTTCGCGATCGTGCCGGACAGCATCGCACCGACCGTACGGTTCACGTTGCGCACCGGCTGGATGAACGAGACGTGCTCGCCCTTCTCGATCGCGGCCTTCGACTTCTCGATCAGCACGTGATCCAGCGCCTTCTCGAGACCGTGGTCCTGCACGTCGACGTGCTTGCGTGCGACTTCAGCCGAAACCTGCGGCTGATAGAACACGCGCGAGAAGTCGAGACCCTTCGCCTTCCAGTGTTCGACGCCCTTCTTCATGTCGAGCAGTTCTGCGTGACCGATCAGGTCCTCGAACTTGCGGACGCCCAGTTGCGCCATGATTTCGCGCGCTTCTTCCGCAACGAAGAAGAAGAAGTTGACGACGTGTTCCGGCTGACCCTGGAACTTCGCACGCAGCACCGGATCTTGCGTCGCAACGCCGACCGGGCAGGTGTTCAGGTGGCACTTGCGCATCATGATGCAGCCTTCGACGACGAGCGGCGCCGTCGCGAAGCCGAACTCGTCCGCGCCCAGCAGCGCGCCGATCACGACGTCGCGGCCGGTCTTCATCTGACCGTCGGCCTGCACGCGGATACGGCCGCGCAGCTGGTTCAGCACCAGCGTTTGCTGCGTTTCCGCCAGACCCAGTTCCCACGGCGTACCGGCATGCTTCACCGACGACAGCGGCGATGCACCCGTGCCGCCGTCATGGCCGGCGATCACGACGTGATCGGCCTTCGCCTTGGCGACACCCGCCGCCACCGTACCGACGCCTGATTCCGACACCAGCTTCACCGACACGCTGGCGGCCGAGTTGGCGTTCTTCAGGTCGTGAATCAGCTGCGCCAGATCTTCGATCGAGTAGATGTCGTGGTGCGGCGGCGGCGAAATCAGGCCAACGCCCGGCACCGAGTAACGCAACTTGCCGATGTATTCCGACACCTTGTGACCCGGCAACTGACCGCCTTCGCCCGGCTTCGCACCTTGCGCCATCTTGATCTGGATCTGATCAGCCGACGCGAGGTATTCCGCCGTCACGCCGAAACGGCCCGACGCCACCTGCTTGATCTTCGAGCGCAGCGAATCGCCGTCCTTCAGCGGAATGTCGACAACGACCTCGTCACCGATCAGCGACTTCATGGTGTCGCCGTTCTTGATCGGAATGCCGCGCAGTTCGTTGCGATAACGGTTCACGTCCTCGCCGCCTTCGCCGGTGTTCGACTTGCCGCCAATGCGATTCATCGCGACCGCCAGCGTGGCATGGGCTTCGGTCGAAATCGAGCCCAGCGACATGGCGCCGGTGGCGAAACGCTTGACGATGTCCTTCGCCGACTCCACTTCGTCGAGCGGGATCGCCTTGGTCGGATCGAACTTGAATTCGAACAGGCCGCGGAACGTCATGTGACGCTTGGTCTGATCGTTGATCAGATGCGCGTATTCCTTGTACGTCTGGTACGAGTTGCTGCGCGCCGAGTGTTGCAGCTTGGCGATCGCATCCGGCGTCCACATGTGTTCTTCGCCGCGCACGCGATAGGCGTACTCGCCGCCCGCGTCGAGCATGTTCGCGAGCACCGGGTTGTCACCGAACGCGTCGCGATGCAGACGGATCGCTTCTTCCGCGACGTCGAACAGGCCGATCCCGCCGACCTTCGACGAGGTGCCGTTGAAGTACTTCGACACCAAGCCTTCAGCCAGACCGACTGCTTCGAAAATCTGCGCGCCGGTGTACGACATGTAGGTCGAAATGCCCATCTTCGACATGACCTTCTGCAGGCCCTTGCCGACTGCCTTGGTGAAGTTGTAGACCGCCTTTTCCGCCGACAGGTCACCCTTCAGGCCCGCTGCGAGCTGGCCGAGCGTTTCCATTGCGAGGTACGGGTGCACGGCTTCCGCGCCGTAGCCCGCGAGCAACGCGAAGTGGTGCGTTTCACGCGCCGAGCCGGTTTCCACGACGAGGCCCGCGCTCGTGCGCAGACCGTGCTGGACGAGGTGCGTATGGATCGCGGCGGTGGCCAGCAATGCCGGGATCGCGACATTGTCGCGGTCGGTCTTGCGGTCCGACACGATCAGCATGTTGTAGCCGGACTTGACCGCATCCACGGCTTCCGCGCACAGCGAAGCCAGACGCGCTTCAATGCCTTCCTTGCCCCAGGCCACCGGATAGCAGATGTTCAGTTCGTACGAACTGAACTTGCCGCCCGTGTACTGATCGATCGCGCGGATCTTGGCGATGTCCTTGAAGTCGAGCACCGGCTGCGACACTTCGAGACGCATCGGCGGGTTGATGTTGTTCGTGTCGAGCAGGTTCGGCTTCGGACCGACGAACGACACCAGCGACATCACCATGTTTTCACGGATCGGGTCGATCGGCGGGTTCGTGACTTGCGCGAACAGCTGCTTGAAGTAGTGATAGAGCGTCTTGTTCTTGTTGGACATGACGGCGAGCGGCGAGTCGTTGCCCATCGAACCGACGGCTTCTTCACCGGCTTGCGCCATCGGCGCCATCAGGAACTTGAGGTCTTCCTGCGTGTAGCCGAACGCCTGCTGGCGATCCAGCAAGGCAGCCGCTTCGCGGCGTTCCGTGACGACGTCTTCAGCCTTCGGCTCGATTTCGTCGAGCTTGATCCGGACCGCGTCGATCCAGCTCTTGTACGGCTTGGCGTTCGCGAGGTTGTCCTTCAGTTCCTTGTCGTCGATGATGCGGCCGTGTTCCATGTCGATCAGGAACATCTTGCCCGGCTGCAGACGCCACTTCTTGACGATCTTCGACTCGGGGATAGGCAGCGTGCCCGCTTCCGACGCCATGATGACCAGGTCGTCGTCGGTGACGATGTAGCGCGCCGGGCGCAGACCGTTACGGTCGAGCGTGGCGCCGATCTGACGGCCGTCGGTGAAGGCGATCGCAGCGGGGCCGTCCCACGGCTCCATCATCGCGGCGTGGTATTCGTAGAACGCGCGGCGGTTGTCGTCCATCAGCGTGTGCTGTTCCCACGCTTCCGGGATCATCATCATCACGGCGTGGACGAGCGGGTAGCCGGCCATCACCAGCAGTTCGAGACAGTTGTCGAACGATGCCGTGTCGGATTGACCCGGGTAGATCAGCGGCCACAGCTTGGGCAGATCGTCGCCGAGCACGTGCGACGCGATCGCGCCGGTACGGGCGTTCAGCCAGTTGACGTTGCCCTTCACCGTGTTGATTTCGCCGTTGTGGGCGATCATGCGGTACGGGTGAGCCAGTTCCCACGCCGGGAAGGTGTTGGTCGAGAAGCGTTGGTGCACCAGCGCCAGCGCCGACACCGTGCGCTCGTCCTGCAGGTCGCGGTAGTACACGCCGACCTGGCCCGCCAGCAGCAGCCCCTTGTAGACGACCGTGCGCGCCGAGCACGACGGCACGAAGTATTCCTTGCCGTGCTTGAGCTTGAGCGCCTGGATGCGGTGGCTCGCAGTCTTTCGGATCACGTACAGCTTCCGCTCGAGCGCGTCGGTCACCATGATGTCCTTACCGCGGCCGATGAAGATCTGGCGGATCAGCGGCTCGCTCGCCTTGACGGTGGGCGAAATCGGCATGGTGTGGTCGACCGGCACGTCGCGCCAGCCCAGCACGACCTGACCTTCGGCCTTCACCGTGCGCTCCAGCTCCTGTTCACAGGCGAGACGCGATGCATGTTCCTTCGGCAGGAAGACCATGCCCACGCCGTACTCGCCGTTCGGCGGCAGCACGACGCCCTGCTTGGCCATTTCCTCACGATAGAAACCGTCCGGAATCTGGATCAGGATGCCCGCGCCGTCGCCCATCAGCGGATCGGCGCCGACGGCGCCCCGGTGGTCGAGGTTCTCGAGAATCTTCAGGCCTTGCTCGATGATCTCGTGGCTTTTCTTGCCCTTGATGTGAGCAACGAAGCCGACGCCGCAGGCGTCATGTTCGTTTTGCGGGTCGTACAGACCTTGCGCGGCGGGAACCGGATGAGTCGGTTGCTGGTGGTCGTTCATGGGGACACCGTCTGTGAGGGGCCGGACAGGCCGTTAAAACCGTTTTTCTATTGCCGCAGTTCGCACCGCAACCGCGTCGGTGACTCAGTACGCTCGAATGCTACGCGTGCCAAAAAGTACCGGAATTCGGAATATACGCGACGAATCAATGGAATAGCAAATAAAACGTGATGATCGAACCCCTATTATCAAGTTGGTGCATTGCGGCTGTTTTTTATTGGTGCCACATCGAAAAGGTGCAAAAGAAAACGGCATGCGAAGATGCCGTTCTGGGTGTAGCCTTTTGATATGGAACGCTTTATTGCGTCTGCGGCGTTTCGCGCACCTTGCGCGGCCGCCCGCGCGGCAACGGTGAAACGCGCCGGTTGGCGGCCCGCGCCGCCCATTCGCGGTAGGTGTCGCTGCCCAAAACCCAGCCTTTCAAGGTGGCCTGCTGAAGCTGACTGGCTTCGCGTTCGTCGAGCGGTTGCTCGCACAATTCCCGGTAGGCGCGCTGTCGTTCGAATGGCGTATTGCCGAGCGACCAGTACAACGGGTGGTCGGTAATCAGGCTGTCGAGCGTGAGTCCAATGTGATGGCGGTAGCTCGACCAGCGGTAGTCCTCGGGCGCGCTCACAAGCCCGGCACGCACCGGCGACATCTCGACAACGCGGCTCGCCAGCAGGAAATACCGCTCGCCTTCGATTACCGTGGCACGGTAGCGACCCTCCCACAGTGTGCCGCGGCGCGCATAACGCCGGTTGAAGTGTGCAACGTAGCGGCGCCCCACCGCCTGCATTGCCTTCGGCAGGCTCGACTCCTCAGTGGGCGTGACGAGCAGTTGGACTGAGCCCGGCATCAACGCATACGCGTGGATGGACAAGTGATGGTCGCGTGAAGCCGCTTTTAAACAGTCGATGAAAAGCTCGTAGTCCTGGTCGTCGACGAATGCGGGCTGCTGATCGAGTCCACGGAGGATGACGTGCTGCGGCTGGTCAGGGACATAGAGACGTGCAAGCCGTGCCATGCTGGAGTATCCAATAGTCGCGTTGGTACATACCCGAAGGTCCGAAGAACCGCGCGCGCCCGGGGTTCGGCGCAGCACGGCTAAGCCAGAAACCGCGCGGAGCCTAGGGAGAAAGCTCTAACTGCCGCGTATGGTTTGTTTCAAACGTTGTAGTCATAATGAGCGGGCCTTTTTGGAGGAGCACATATGAAATTAAAACAGGCCGTAACGGGGATCGCCGCACTAGCCTGCATGACAACGGCAGCGCACGCGCAATCGGCCGGAAGCTTTTACGTCACGACAGGCTGGTTCCATCTTGCACCTCAATCGAGCAGCGACCCATTGAAAGTGACAAGCATTGGCGGCAGCCCGACCAATATCACCGAAGCCAACACCGGCGCATCACTGAGTTCAGCCGATACCATCGGCCTGACCGCCGGCTACTTCATCACCGATCACATCGCCACCGAATTCGTGATCGGCTATCCGCCTTCGTTCGACCTGGAAGGCTCGGGCAGCCTCTCCCAATTCGGCAAGCTCGGTCAGGCGAAACAGTGGAGCCCGACTCTGCTGTTCAAGTACTACTTCAACGCCCCGACCGCCACGTTCCGCCCGTATCTCGGCGTTGGTGTGAGCCGCATCTGGTTCACCGACGAAAAGATCACCAATGGCGTATTCGAGGCAAACGTTCTGCATGGTCCGACCAGCGTCACTACGGATAGTTCGTGGGAGCCGGTGTTTAATGCGGGTTTCACCTATGCGTTCAACCAGCACTGGTTCGCGGGCGTCTCAGTCTCGTACCTGCCGCTCAGCACGACCGCCAAGCTGAGCACCGCCGCAAACACGCCGGTCGGCACGCTGAATGTGCAATCGCAAACCAAGATCAAGCTGAACCCGATCGTTACCTACGTCAATATCGGTTACCGTTTCTAACGCGCCACGAAATTGGGGCCGTTTAGTTAGGGTAGTCGAATTTTCGCGGCTTGGACAACGCTGTCATGATCCAATGACGGCGTTTTTCATTTTGCGCGCGTCGAAGGGCCGTTCGTGATGTGCGGAGATCATCCGGCGGGCAGGCGCGAGCGTACGTTTGTAAATTTGACCAGCAAGCGGGCCAGCTCGTGCAATATCTGCTGAGGAATGGCGGGCCGCGCCACGGTGCATAGGGGTTTTGGGTTTGGCACCGAAGTTGCGTTCTCGAAGTGTTTCCTGCGTGGCAACGTGTGTCTGCATGCCAGCGTGGGACCTTTTTCATCCTCATCGACGGAGCGACCATGACAACACTTCCGAACACGCGAGACGCCCTCGGCGAATCCTGGACCAGCACCAGCCGCCGTGCGCGGCGTATCGCTCGCCATAGCCGCCACGCGGCCGAAGATATCGCAGGTGAACTGCGCACGCTGATGTCGGAACTCGAATCCACCCTGGCGGACGGCACCCAGGCGGATGCAGTGGCGCTGCGCAGCAAACTGCGCAAGCAGCTCGACACCGCTCGCGAGCGCCTGAACGACACCCGTGAAGCCATGCGCGAACGAGCTGAAGTGGCGATCGCCGACGCTGACGACTACGTGCACGAAAACCCTTGGCAGACGATTGCGATCGTCGGCGGCGTTGCGCTGATCGCGGGCGCGCTGTTCGCGTCGCGGTTGCGCTAGGCGGGTTGTTGCTCCAGGCGGCAAGGCAGGCTGCCGCCTCGGCGGCCTTTTTGCGCCGACACCCGTCGGCGCAGGCCCGTTCAGTTATCGTCGATCACGAACAGCCGCTGATACTCCTTCACCGCGTATCGATCCGTCATCCCCGCAATGTAATGGGCGATCAGGCGCGGTTGCTGCGACGCGTCCGTCGATTGATAACCGGGTGGCAATAGCCGCGAGTCTTCGGTGAACGCATCGAACAAACCGGCCACCACGCGGCGTGCCTTGTTGGCCATGCGCATCACCCGATAGTGGCGGTACAGGTTTTTGAACAGAAACCGCTTGAGCGCTGCCGCCTGCGCGGCGATTGCTTCGCTATGCGCGACCAGCGGCGGTGCGGCGCGCACTGCGTCCAGCGAGACCGGCGCGTGCCTTGCAAGATTGAGCGAGGTTGTATCGATCAGATCGACGATCAACGTGTTGATGATGCGGCGCACCGTCTCGTGAATCAGCCGGCGCCCTTCGATCTGCGGAAAGTCGCCGCGCGCCGCCACGTAGTGCGTCTGCCATAGCTCGACTTCGGCAAGCTGCTCCACCGTGAGCAAGCCAGAGCGCAAGCCGTCGTCGACATCGTGATTGTTGTACGCAATCTCATCGGCGACATTGGCGATCTGCGCCTCGATGGAAGGCTGCCGCCCCTCTAGAAAACGTTCGCCGAGCGCGCCGAGCCGCCGCGCGTTCTCCCGCGAGCAGTGCTTGAGAATGCCCTCCCGCGTTTCGAAGCAGAGATTCAGGCCGTTGAACGCGCCGTAGTGCTCCTCCAGATCGTCGACCACCGCGAGGCTTTGCAGGTTGTGCTCGAAGCCGCCATGCTCGCGCATACATTCGTTCAGCGCATCCTGGCCCGCATGGCCGAACGGCGTATGACCGAGATCGTGCGCAAGTGAAATGGCTTCGACGAGGTCTTCGTTGACGCGCAAGTTGCGAGCCACCGAACGGGCGATCTGCGCGACTTCCAGGCTATGCGTGAGTCGCGTGCGAAACAGATCGCCTTCGTGATTCACGAATACCTGCGTTTTGTATTCGAGTCGGCGGAACGCCGTTGAATGGACAATGCGGTCGCGGTCACGTTGGAATTCAGTGCGCGCGCTGGGCGCGGCTTCCGGATAGCGGCGGCCGCGCGATTGAGCGGAACGTGCCGCATACGGCGCGAGATGCGCTTCGAGCGCTTCCTGCGACGGCACGCCGCTCACGGGCGTGCCTACCGGGTCATGCTTTACATCGTCGCTGCGCCTGTCAGTCACCGGATTCTCCGAAACATGGGCGGCGCCTCGTGACGCTCGTGCGTGCTGCCTTACTGTGAAGCCTCTGCCGAGTCGGTTTAGACGGCTGCAGCCAGCGTGGCGTGCACCTCGGCGTCGGGCGCCTGGGTGATCAGCGTCTCACCGAAACGCTTCAGCAGAATGAATTTGATCGCGCCGGCTTCAGCCTTCTTGTCGACCCGCATAAGATCGATATAACGCGACTCGCCGAGCGCGGGCGCCCGGGTGGGCAGATGCGCGGCAACGATTACGTCGACCAGACGCTTGCGCGCGGCTTCGTCGAGATAACCCATGCGCACGGACAGGTCCGCCGCCATCACCATCCCGCAGCCGACCGCTTCGCCGTGCAGCCATTCGCCGTAGCCGAGTCCGGCTTCGATTGCGTGACCGAAGGTGTGGCCGAAATTGAGGATCGCGCGCAGCCCGCCTTCGCGCTCGTCCTGCGCCACGACCGAGGCCTTGATCTCACACGAGCGCTTGACCGCCTCGGCCAGCGCTTCGGGCTCGCAGCGGTTGAGCGCCTCGGTGTTCGCCTCGATCCAGCTGAAGAAACCGGCGTCGGCAATCGCGCCAGTCTTGATCACTTCAGCGACGCCCGCCGCCAGTTCGCGCGCCGGCAGCGTGCGCAGCGCGCCGATGTCGGCAATCACGGCCTGCGGCTGGTAGAACGCACCGATCATGTTCTTGCCGAGCGGGTGGTTGATGCCTGTCTTGCCGCCCACCGACGAATCCACCTGCGACAGCAAGGTAGTCGGCACCTGGATGAACGGCACGCCGCGCATGTAGCAGGCCGCGGCAAACCCCGTCATGTCGCCGATCACGCCGCCGCCCAAGGCAATTAGCGTGGTCTTGCGATCGGCGCGCGAGCCCAGCAGCGCGTCGAAAATCAGGTTCAGGGTTTCGAGGTTCTTGTACGCTTCGCCGTCCGGCAAAACGACCGTGGACACCTGCTTGCCGAGCGGCGCAAGCGCCGCGCGCAGCTTGTCGCCGTAAAGCGGGTCGACGGTGGTATTCGTGACGATCGTGACCGAACTGCCGGCGATATGCGGCGCGAACAACGCGGTCTGGCCGATCAGATCGGCACCGATATGGATGGGGTAGGCGCGCTCGCCCAGTTCGACATTGACGGTAATCATACGGTCCATTATGACGCAGGATGTTTGGCAACGCCGGCCATCTCGAGCTGCATCAGAACCATGTTGACGAGTCCGTTGACCGAAGGCCGGCCAGTTTCGATCACAAAGTGCGCGCATTCCCGGTATAGCGGATCGCGTACTTCGTAGAGCGCCTCGAGGCGCGCTTTGGGGTCTTCTGTCTGCAAAAGCGGGCGATTCTTGTCGCGCCGGGTGCGCAGCCACAGATCGTGCGGATTGGCGCGCAAATAGATCACCACGCCCCGACTTTGCAGCGCTTCGCGGTTCTCCGGCCGCAGCACCGCGCCGCCGCCTGTGGCCAGCACGATATTGTCGCGCCCGGTCAGGTCGGAAATCACATGCGCTTCACGATCGCGAAAGCCCGCTTCGCCTTCCAGCTCGAAGATCACCGGGATGCGCGCGCCCGTACGCGCCTCGATTTCATGGTCGGAATCGAAGAACGGGCGATCGAGACGGCGCGCAATGGCCCGGCCCACGGTGGTTTTGCCTGCCCCCATGAGCCCTACAAAAAATACATTGGCGTGTGCGTCCCGCGCTTGCAACGGTGTCCCTCTGGCTAATCCGGTATGGTTCGTGCCGCAGCTTACTGGCAAAGCGGCTGCCTTGTCGAGCCTGCAGGCCGCCGCTGGATAGCGGAAGCAGCATGCCCCTAATTTGTCTGAACGACACGCGGCGTGATGAAAACAGCCAGTTCACTGCGCTGGTCCCGATGGGCCCGATGGCGAAAAAGTGCGCCTAAAACCGGTATTTTGCCCAGGACAGGCACTCGCGTCACATCGTCCCGGTTGTCGGTCGCGTAAATTCCGCCGATCGACACCGTACCACCATCCTCGACTTCGACGCGCGTTTGCACGTGTTTGGTGTTGATCGCGGGCCCGGCGTCGGTCTGCTCGCCGACGCTGTCCTTGGCGACGTCCAGGTCCAACACCACTCTGCCGTCCGGCATGATTTGCGGCTCGACCTCCAGTTTGAGCGTAGCGCGGCGAAACTGCACACCCGACACGCCCTGCCCCACTTTCGCCTGATAGGGCAGCTCAGTGCCTTGCTCGACGACCGCTTTCATCCGGTCCGCCGTCACGACCCGGGGGCTCGAGACGATTTCGCCGCGCCCTTCGGCCTCCAGCGCGCTCAGCTCGATGTTCAGGAGCCGCGTTGCCCCGGCTGCAAACAAGGTCAGCCCGGCGGTGGCGGCGTCGAAACCGGAAATCGGCCGCGCCGACAGATCGTACACGGCGCCGTCCGCGCCGCCCGTCAAGCCCCGGGCGGTGCCGTCGCCGTTGGCGGCCGCCATGGAGAGCCGCACGCCGAGATTGCGCGAAAACCCATGCTCGCCCTCGACGATACGTGCTTCGATCAATACCTGACGGGTCGGCCGGTCGACGGAGGCAAGCAACGCTGTGATTTGCGCGAGCCGTCCTTCGAGATCGGTGACGAACAGCAGGTTGGTGCGCGGATCGGCAGTCGCGGCGCCGCGTTTGGACAGCACACGCTGGTTGCCGGCACCGGTCAGCAGGCGCCGCACGTCCTCGGCCCGCGCGTAGTGCAGCTCGAACGTGCGGCTTGCGAGCGGTTCAAGGTCGGCGGCTCTCGCGTGCGCCTCGAAGCGCTGCCGTTCACGCGCGGCCAGATCCGCGATCGGCGCGACCCAGATCACGTTGCCGTGACGCTCCATGGCGAGCCCGTTGACGTCGAGCAAGGTATCGAACGCGGTGCGCCAAGGCACCTTGTCGAGTCGTAGTGAGACTGCGCCGCGCACTCTCTCGCTCGCGACGATGTTCAGGCCGGTGAACTGGGCGAACGCGTTGAGCACCGCGCCGAGTTCCGCGCGCTGGAAGTTAAGCGAGATCGGTTTGTCGTCGGCGGCGAGTTTGGCGTCGTCAGGCGTTTTCGGTGCGTTGCTCAGTCGCGCAAGCGGAGGCAGCGGCACCGGCGGCCCTTCGAGCGCCGAGGTTCCAGCGATGTCGTTATGTGCCGACACCGCGGATTGCCGCCGTAGCGGCACTGAACCGTCTGCGTCGCCGGCCAGGTCGTCGGCGCGTCCGATGTCAGCGGTTGCCGCCGCTCGCGAAACGCCAGAGTCGGCGACGGAGTCGTCTACGGAATTGTCGCGGAACGGGTTGGGTACTTCGGCAGCGATGCCGCGTGGTAAAGGTGGTACGTCGTATCGAGCATCGGACGGCGCGATCGCGTCGTCGAGCGGCATGTATGCGGGCAGCGGCGGGAGGGGTGGTGTCGAAGCGTGCGCGATGCCGACGCTTATCGCCAGGCATGCGACCAGGCTGCGAAGCGGATTGTGAATCGAACTGCGAACCGGGTTGCGAACCCGGCTCCCACGCGTCCTTCCCGACAAGCCGCGACATACGCCAGAATCAAAGCGCATGCGAACGCCGACACGCGACTCCGCAAGACCGAACGGCTTCATCAGCCTCATCAGGACGTCTCCGTCAGTGCCAGCGTGCGCGTCGCGCCACCATTGGCCAGCGTGATGCTGAGCGCGTCGAGCCGCGTGACGCGCTCGGTACCGAGTTGCTGCCCGGACACGACCGTGGTCGCGCCATCCGGCGTATCGAGCAAGGCAAGTCCGCGTGTGCGATCGTGCAGCAAGCCGACGAGGCGTAGCTGCGAAACGTCAGGCTGCTGCTCACCGGACGCAAGCATCTGTGGAAGCGAGAACGGATCGAAGAACACGATGTTTTCTTCGTCATCCGAATCGAGGCTTTCGTCGGCAAACGCGTCCGCGGTCGCAGTTGAAGGCAGCGGCCTCAGCGCGCTGAATACGTGCAGCGTTGCCCTCACCGCTAACGAATCAGTATCGCGCTTGACCGTCACGTCGACGGGCACGATCAGCACCGGCAGATCCGACAGGCCGCGCATAAATGCCATCAGGTGGACGAAATCGGTGTGTGCGGTGAGCTGTACAGGACGCATGCTTTCGGCACCTGAGCCGCTGGCGGCGCCCGGTTCCACCGAGAGCAACGAGACGCTATTCTGCGCCGCGAGTTCGGATACGATCCGCACGTCGTCCGCGGAGGTCCATGACCCAGGCAACTGTGCGCCCGATATGGCGGCAACTTCACGACGCAGCGCGGGCAATTGCGTCAGCGCACGGTGCGCATCCGTGAGATGCCGCGTGGCCGCCGCCAATGCCGTACGGCTCGCCTCGACCCCGCCGAGATCGGCCACAACCCAACCATGCGTGCCAAGTCCGAACACCACAACAGCGATCAGCAATGCGACCGCCCAACGGCGCCGGCGACTCCAGGCAGCGAGCGGCACGCGCACGCGCTTCATCCACTGGGAAAAAGCGGGCCGCGCGCTTGCCGCGCCCCCGAACCTGACAAAAGTCGTACTCATTTCGTACCTCCTGATTGTTCAGATTTCATGTGACGTTGCGCGGCCAGGCCTGACGTGTGGGCCGTTTTCTTCGGCGGGTCGCCCCAGCGCAGATGCGCTCCGAATTCGATCGGGCCGGTCGCGCTGGCCGCCGCCACCGAACCGCTGCGGGGCGTCGAGCGATGCAGGTCGCTCACCTCCGCACCCTTCACGCCGCGAATCGCGCTCAAGCGTTTGAGCCACTCAGCCGATGCGATATGTCCGCGCGAGGTCGCGAGCAACTCCGTCTCATGCTCGCGCTGCCGCATCTGCTGCAACACCACGCCGTCACCGGGTTCAAAACTCAATGCATCCAGCAGATCGCGCAAATGCGTAAGCGGTTCGGACAGGGTCATCGCACGCGCCACGCCTTTGCGTTGTTCGTCCTGCACCCGCAGCAATCTGGCGTGCTCCGCGAGCGGCATGGCCAGTTGCGCGAGCGATTGTTCGATCGACGCACGGCGCGCATCGAGCCGCGCCCTTTCGAATGCCTGCCATCCGACTAACGCGAACACGGCCGCAAAACCAGCGAGCGCAGCGGCAAACCATTCGAGCACACGCCGCTGGCGCGCAAGCCGAGCGTTGCGTTGCCTGTACGGCAGCAGATTGAAGCCGCCGAGCGACGGCTGTGCGAAGCGCGCGCCATGTGTAGAAGCTCGCTTGTTCGCGTCCGCCGGAACCAAACGGGGCTGCAGACCGCGCATCATTCGAATACTCCGCGCAACGCAAGTCCGAATGCGACCGCGGCGGCAGGCTCGTGCAACAGCGGATCGTGCAGTTGACGTGCGCGCCCACCAAGCGCCGCACACTCGAACGGCAGCACAGTGCAGCCCAACACGTCGGCGATATCCGCGATCGAGAAACCCACGCCGTCGAGCAGATCGACCTCGCCGCTTACCAACGCACAGTCGAGTACGGGGCCGTGGACAAGATCACGCAACGCGTCGGCGAGATCGGCATGCTCGGGCGCCGGGTAGCGCATTTCGCCGACCAGGCAGTCGTCGACGATGCGCCAGCCATACACACCGTCCGTGCCGATCCAGAGCGCAACATAGGGCTCGTGCGGATCGAGTTCGTGACTCGCCGCGTAGCGCATGGCACGCAAAGCCGCATGCGGCTCGCCATCGATCGCAGTGAGCGAGATGCCGGCGGTCGCAGCGCATTCGATACGCGCTTCGAGATGCTGGCGTGCGGTTGCGGCGATCGTCACCGAACGGATTGGCGAACGCGTTTCGTCGACGAACCAGTCGACAGCCAACGCGTGCCGCTCAAGGCCTGCGATGCGCTCGACTTCGCTCATCACCGCCGGCTCGAGTTCGGCGAGTTCATGCCCTCCGTCTCCCGCGCAACCGGCGAGCGCGGCTAGCCGTGTGAGCGGCACGGTAGTGGTCAGCGTGGCCGAGGCGGGCAGCGCCATCGCGCAGCGCAATGCGTGCGTCGCACACACGCGCGGCAGCCCGGCGAATGCGTCGCGCAACGCACGCGCCACTGCATGCCGGTCGGCGATCTCCGTGCCGGCCATTGCGCCTGCGCCGAGCGGCACGGTGCTGGCATGTTCGATATGCAGCGCGGCACGTGCGCGCGAATGCTGACTCACCACGACCAGCCGCACCGCCTGCGAACTCACATCGATTCCCGCAGCAAAACGCTGCGCGCCGAGTTGCACACCTTGAAGCCACGAACTTTTGAACGTCATCACGCCCTCCCTCAGACTCACGCGACGAACCATTCGAACGCGAGTAACGAGGGAGGATTGTGCTTAGCCGCGCCGCCGCGCGACACTCAGCCGAATGGCTAACGTTGCGCGACGCGCGCCCCTCTCCGCCATCAAAGCGTCTACAGTGAAGTCATTCCCGCGCGGCGTGCAGACTTGTCAAGAACTGTCAGTAAGCATGCCGAAAGCTGAAAAGCGAGGCGGCTATAATCGCGGGACTGTTTTTTGGTGCCCATATGCAATCCACGTCTCCTACGTCCCCGCCGCCCGCGCCGCAGAAGCGCAAACGCCCCTTGTGGCTCAAGCTCATCATCGGCTTTGTGGGTCTGATCGTCGCAGGCATCCTGTGCGTGCTGCTGGTGCTCGGTTATGCGCTGGTGGTAGCAACACCGAACCTGCCGTCGCTCGATGCGCTGACCGACTACCGGCCGAAGGTGCCATTGCGCATCTATACGGCCGACCACGTGCTGATCGGCGAATTCGGTGAAGAGCGGCGTGACATCGTCCATATCCAGGACGTGCCCGACAGCCTGAAGAAAGCCGTGCTGGCGATCGAAGACGCGCGCTTCTACGATCACGGCGGCGTCGACCTCACAGGCATCGCGCGCGCCGGCTTCGTCGCACTGACCAACGGCCACGCCACGCAAGGCGCCAGCACGATCACCATGCAGGTGGCGCGCAACTTCTTCCTGTCGAGTGAAAAGACCTACACGCGCAAGATCTACGAGATGCTGCTCGCGTACAAGATTGAGTCGAAGCTGTCGAAAGATCAGATTCTTGAGGTGTACATGAATCAGATCTATCTCGGTCAGCGCGCGTATGGCTTCGCGAGCGCGGCGCGGGTGTACTTCGGGAAAGATCTGAAGGACCTGACCCTGGCGGAATCGGCCATGCTGGCGGGTTTGCCGAAGGCGCCGTCCGCGTATAACCCAGTGGTCAATCCGAAGCGCGCGAAGATCCGCCAGGAGTACATCCTGCAGCGCATGTACGAACTGCACTACATCACTCGGGAACAATACGACGAGGCAAGCAGGCAGCCGCTGATCGTCAAGGGCGCGGGCAAGGAATTCAGCGTGCACGCGGAGTACGTCGCGGAAATGGTGCGGCAGATGATGTACGCGCAGTATCGTGAAGAGGCGTACACGCGTGGCCTGAACGTCGTGACCACCATCGACTCGGCGGATCAGGACGTCGCTTACCGGGCGCTGCGCAAAGGTCTGATGGACTACGAACGGCGCCATGGCTATCGCGGCCCGGAAGCGTTCGTCGATTTGCCGTCCGAAGCGGACGACCGCGAACAGGCCATCGACGATGCGCTGCTCGAACATCCCGACAACGGTGAAATCATCGCCGCAGTGGTCACGGCGGCGAGCCCGAAGCAGGTGCAGGCCACCTTCATCGACGGCAACGTCGCAACCATTCAGGGCGACGGCCTGCGCTTCGCGCAGTTCGCGCTCGGCACGCGCGCGCAGCCGAATCAACGCGTGCGGCCCGGCGCGATCATTCGCGTCGTGAAGGATGATGACGGCAACTGGTCGATCACGCAGCTGCCGCAAGTGGAAGGCGCATTCGTTTCGGTGGTGCCGCAGGATGGTGCGATTCGCGCGCTGGTCGGCGGTTTCGACTTCAACAAGAACAAGTTCAACCACGTGACCCAGGCGTGGCGTCAACCGGGTTCGAGCTTCAAGCCGTTCATCTATTCGGCCTCGCTCGAAAAGGGGCTCGGACCGGCCACGGTGATCAACGATGCGCCGCTCTTTTTCAGCGCTGCGGAGACGGGCGGCCAGGCGTGGGAGCCGAAAAACTACGGCGGCGGTTTCGACGGTCCGATGACCATGCGCACCGCGCTGCAGAAGTCGAAGAACCTCGTGTCGATTCGCATCCTGAACCACATCGGCACCAAGTACGCGCAGCAATACATCACGCGTTTCGGCTTCGACGCGGATCGTCACCCGGCTTATCTGCCGATGGCGCTCGGCGCGGGACTCGTTACGCCCTTGCAGATGGCAGGCGCGTTCTCGGTGTTTGCTAACGGCGGCTATCGCATCAACCCGTATCTGATCGCTGAAGTCACCGATCAGCGCGGCATCGTCGTAGCGCACGCGCAACCGCTGGTCGCCGAGCAGAGCGCGCCACACGCGATCGAACCGCGCAATGCGTACGTGATGAACAGCCTGCTTCAAAGCGTCGCGCAACGGGGCACGGGCGCCAAGACCAACGTGCTGAAGCGTACCGATCTCGGCGGCAAGACCGGCACGACCAACGATTCGCGTGATGCGTGGTTCGCCGGCTATCAGCACACACTCACGGCGATTGCATGGATCGGTTACGACAATCCGCGCAGCCTCGGCGATAAGGAAACGGGCGGCGGCCTCGCGTTGCCGGTGTGGATCGAATACATGGCGCGCGCGCTCAAGGGTGTGCCGGACTACAAGATGCCGATGCCCGACGGTGTGGCCGAGCTCGGCTCAGAACTGTATTTCGACGACTTCACGCCGGGCCACGGTTTCGTCTCGACGGTCGGTATCAGTCAGGCAGCGCTGGATGCCGAGGCGAGCGGCGCGTCCGCTGCCGCGCCCGAACAAGTCGGCGAACAGGAAAAGCAGGACATCATGAATCTGTTCAAGGGGCACTAGAAACGCGCTCAAAAAAGGCGGCAAAGTCCGCCAGAAAAAAACCGTCGCGCATCCAGTGCGGCGGTTTTTTGGGGCGGTTGCTTCTGTAGTCGCCTGAGCAGTCGATCAAGCAACCCATCCGGCGACCACGTCATGGGCCGCCTCAGCGATACCCCCGAGCGGCCCTTCCTCGATCCCGCTCAGAAGCAAGCGCTTTACGCTTCGAAGTGAACCGGCTCGCCGGCCTGCTGCGTCGCGTACTCCGACAGCGCGGCGAAAAACTCCGTGCCGCTGCGCGTATCGCGCCATTCACCGTCGATGAAACGGAAGTGGAAACCACCCGCTTTCGCGGCGATCCAGATCTCGCTCATCGGCGGCTGCAGGTTGACGATGATCTTCGTGCGATTCTCGAATTCGAGGGTCAGGACATTGCCGCTGCGCTCGAGTTCGATGTCGGCTTCCGTGTCGTCGAGCGCGCGTTCGATGGCGGCTAGCGCGGCTTCCGCGCGGGTCAGGTAATCACTATCGGACATGCTAAACTCCATCGATTATTTATTCAGGGACAGTCATGCGAGTCGTATCTCGGATGCGCGCGGCGGCGCCCGGCCGCGCGATTGTAGCGGGTTTAGCCATTCTCGCAGGTTGTGCACTTGCCGGCTGCGGGCAACGCGGTTCGCTCTATTTGCCCACCGTGCCGCCGCTACCGGCCAAGCCGATCGATCGCACGCAACTACCGTCGCCGGATGCAGTGAAATCGGGCACGCCCCCCCCCTCCCCGATGGGTGAGGTGCCGGATACTTCCGGCGCGCCGCTCTCGTTGTCGCCGGAAAGCGAACTCGCCGCGCCGCCCGCGTCCGCCGCATCTGCTGCTACGCCTGCGCAACCTGCCTCCGCCGTCACTCCCGCTCAATAAGACTTTCGCATGACTCGATCCGCATTTGACTACGTCGACGGCGTGTTGCACGCCGAGGGCGTGTCCGCCGCCTCACTCGCCGAACAGTTCGGCACGCCGCTGTACGTCTATTCGCGCGCCGCGCTCACTGAAGCGTGGAATGCCTACGCAGGCGCTTGCGCCGGCCGCCATGCGACCGTGCACGTCGCCGTGAAGGCCAATAGCAATCTCGCGGTGCTGAACGTATTCGCGCGCCTCGGCGCGGGCTTCGACATCGTGTCGGGCGGTGAGCTGGCGCGCGTGCTGGCCGCCGGCGGCAAAGCGGAGAACACCGTGTTTTCCGGCGTCGGCAAGCATGCGGACGAGATGCGTCAGGCACTTGCGGCCGGCGTGAAATGCTTCAACGTCGAATCGATTCCCGAACTCGACCGCCTGAACACGGTGGCGGCGGAAATGGGCAAAAAGGCGCCCGTCTCGCTGCGCGTGAATCCGGATGTCGACGCGAAAACGCATCCGTATATTTCCACCGGCTTGAAGTCGAACAAATTCGGCGTCGCGTTCGAAGATGCACGCGCTACGTATCGAGCCGCCGCGGCGATGACGCATCTCGACGTGGTCGGCATCGACTGCCATATCGGCTCGCAGATCACTGAAGTCGCACCGTATCTGGACGCGGTCGACAAGGTTCTCGAACTGGTCGAACAGATCGAACAGGACGGCGTGAAGATTCGCCACATCGACGTAGGTGGCGGTCTCGGCATCACGTACGACGACGAAACGCCGCCGGAAATCGGCGACTTCGTGCGCACCGTGCTGGATCGCATCGAAGCGCGCGGTCATAGGCATCGTGAAGTGTATTTCGAGCCGGGCCGTTCGCTGGTCGGCAATGCCGGTGTACTGCTCACGCGCGTCGAGTTTCTAAAGCCTGGCGCGGAAAAGAACTTCGCCATCGTCGATGCGGCGATGACCGATCTCGCGCGCCCTGCGATGTACGAGGCGTATCACGCGATCGAGGCGGTCGTTAAGCGCGACGTGCCCGCGCACGTGTACGACGTGGTCGGCCCGGTTTGCGAAAGCGGCGATTGGCTGGGTCGCGAGCGTCTGCTGGCGGTCGAGCCGGGCGATCTGCTGGCGATTCGCTCGGCTGGCGCATATGGCTTTGTGATGAGCTCGAACTACAACACTCGTCCGCGTGCGGCCGAGGTGATGGTTGATGGTACACAGGTGCATGTGGTCCGTGCACGTGAAGAGGTGAAGCAGCTATTTGCGGGCGAGACGATCTTGCCGGCGTAAACATCTGAGCCTGGAGCCCCTCGATAAAAAAGGCGATGCCACTGCGGCATCGCCTTTTTATTTGCGCGCCGTACCTGGTGATCAGCGTGTCTTTACCCTCCGCTCGCGCAGCCAGACGAGCAAACGCCACCCCAGCAACGCGACCATGATCGCCCCGTAGATCTTCGGCAAGATCAGGTCGTGCTTGCCCGCCTTCATCCACCAGAAGTGCAGGATCGCGAGCCCGCCGATCGCATAGATCGCGCGATGCAATGTCTGCCAGCGACGTCCAAGTTTGCGCACCATCGCGCGCGGCGATGTAACGGCCAATGCGATCAGCAGCACGAATGCCGCGAAACCCACGGTGATGAATGGCCGTTTGCCGATGTCCTTGAGAATCGCGGCAACGTCGAACCACTTGTCGAACCACAGGTAGGTAGTGAAGTGCAGCGTCGCGTAGAAGAATGCATAGAGACCTAGCATCCGGCGGAACCTGGCCAGTGCAGTGATGCCGGTCAATCGACGCAACGGCGTCACCGCCAGCGTGATGCAAAGAAAGACGAGCGTCCACAGGCCCGTCGAGCGCGTGATGAACTCGATCGGATTCGCGCCTAGCCGATCGGTCATGCCGAACAGCACGATACGCGCGAGCGGATACCACGCCGCAATGAACACCACGATTTTTGCGGGCACGACCCAGCGCGCACCGGTGGCGGGCCGCTTTGTCGTCGCTGACGCGGGCGCTTTGGCACGCGGCGTTGTGCGCGAGGTCTCGGTAACGGATTGCGTATCGGAAGCCATGGTGACGCCGCTCAAAAGTTTTTCTTCAGGTCCATGCCCTGATACAACGACGCGACCTGATCGCCGTAGCCGTTGAACATCAACGTCTTGCGCTTGGGCGTGAAGAAACCATCTTCGCCGATGCGCCGCTCAGTGGCCTGACTCCAGCGCGGGTGATCGACGTTCGGATTCACGTTCGAATAGAAACCGTATTCGTTCGAAGCATACGTGTTCCAGCTGGTCGGCGGCTGCTTATCGAGGAAGCGGATTTTCACCAGCGACTTCGCACTCTTGAAACCGTACTTCCACGGCACCACCACACGGATCGGCGCGCCGTTCTGATTCGGCAACACCTGGCCGTAGAGACCCATCGTCAGGAACGTCAAAGGGTTCATCGCTTCGTCCATTCGCAGACCTTCGGTGTACGGCCAGTCGAGTACCGGCGTCGACAGCCCGGGCATTTGCGACGGATCGGCGAGCGTGATGAATTGCACGTACTTCGCGTTGCCGGTCGGTTGCACGCGCTTGATCAGCTCCGCGAGCGGCACGCCGATCCACGGAATCACCATCGACCAGCCTTCGACACAACGTAACCGGTACACGCGCTCCTCGAGCGGCGCGAGCTTCAGCAATTCGTCGATGTCGTACACCTTCGGATTCTTGATTTCGCCCTCGACGCTTACCTTCCACGGGTGCGGACGCAACGTACCGGCGTTGTGCGCGGGATCCGCCTTGTCGGTGCCGAACTCGTAGTAGTTGTTGTACGTGGTGATGTCCTTGTACGGCGTGATCTTGTCGAGCACGACGAACTTCGGGTTGGTTTTCGCCGCGAGCTTCTGCGCCTTCGGATCCGGCGACGAATACGCGGCCAGCGCTTCGCCATTCACGCCGATCAGACTGCCGAGCGCCAACGCGCCAGCAGCCTGCAACACGCGCCGCCGGTTCTCGAAGACATGCTGAGGCGTGATTTCGCTGCGTGCGATGTCATCGCCGACGAGTTGAGTTCTGTCGCTTCGCTTGATCCACATCGTGCTGCTCCTTGCCGGCCCATCGGGTTGTCTATCTTACGGGGCCATATTGATGAATCGGCTCGTTTAGCCACTCGCCCAGCCATCCTTGGGTACTGATCTAACAAACACACTGGATGCAGCGAATATTCCGCCGGACGTAAAAAAACCGCCGGTGCGAAAGCACGCGGCGGTTTTTAGTCGGCTCAGAACGGCAGATCTTACAGCTTGCCGTAGCTATGCAGCCCCGACAGGAACATGTTGACGCCGAGGAACGCGAAGGTCGTCACCAGCAGGCCGGTCAGCGCCCACCATGCCGCCACGGCGCCGCGCAGGCCCTTCATCAGGCGCATATGCAGCCAGGCCGCGTAGTTCAGCCACACGATCAGCGCCCACGTTTCCTTCGGGTCCCAGCTCCAGTAACCGCCCCACGCTTCCGCGGCCCACAGCGCGCCGAGAATCGTCGCGATCGTGAAGAACGCGAAGCCGACGGCGATCGACTTGTACATCAGGTCGTCGAGCACATCGAGCGGCGGCAGACGGTCTGCCAGCACGCCGCGCTCCTTCGCCAGATACGCGACGCCGACCATTGCCGACAGCGCGAAGCTGCCATAACCGATGAAGTTAGCCGGCACGTGGATCTTCATCCACCAGCTCTGCAGCGCCGGTACGAGCGGCTGGATCTGCTGGGCGTCACGCGCGACCGAGTACCACATCAGGAAGCCGACCGCCGCGCTGATCACCAGCAGCACGAATGCGCCGAGCGCACGCGTGTTGTAGTGCTGCTCGTAGTACAGATAGAACAGCGCGGTGATCAGGCTGAACAGCACGAACACTTCGTACAGGTTCGAGATTGGAATATGGCCGACGTCCGCGCCGATCAGGTACGACTCGTACCAGCGCACCATCAGACCGACGAAGCCCATCACCACCGCAGCCCACGTCATTTTCGAACCGATCGCGGCGCCGGTCGGTGAACGCGACAGCAGGCCGATCCAGTAGAAGACGGTGGCAAAGACGAAGAGCGCGCTCATCCACAGAATCGCGGACTGGCTCGACAGGAAATATTTGAGGAAGAACGCGTTATCCGCGCGTGTCAGATCGCCGTGATAGATCTGGATCGCCAGCAGCGACAGCGCGGCGATACCCACCATCAGCGGACGCACCGGCTTCCAGCGCCAGCCGAGTACGACGAACACCGGCACCGCGAGGCACAGCACCAGTTTGTCGTAGTAGTTCATGAACGGGTGATAGCGCGACAGCGCAAACCCCGCGCCCGCGACCATCACGACGGCGAACAGCCAGTCGACAACGCCGAGCCGTTTCAGAAACGGCCGCTCGTCATACTGGGCAACGTTGAGTGCCTCGTTCGCGAACGACTTCTGCGGCCGCGAGGCTGAAGAGGAGGATGAGGAAACCTGAGTCAAGTCCATGATCTTACCGGGTCGAATCTTGTGAGCGTGCGGACGGCGCGCCGGCTTGGCCGGGTTTGTCGGAGGCGCCGGCGGCGGCGGATGCTTCAGTGAGTTTGGCGCCCAACGCGGCGCCGACAGCATCGCGCGTTTGAACGAACTCTTTTTCGAAATCGAGCGTTTTGCGCGCGCTCGACATCGCCATCACGACATTCGTGCCGTGATCGGTATCTTTGAGCCAGAACCAGAGGCGCCGTTCGCGGACGTAGAACATCGAAAAGATGCCCAACACGAGGAGCAGGCTGCCAAGATACACGACTTTTTTGCCCGGCGCGCGCGTCAACTGAAATACCGAGGCTTGCACCTGCTTGAATGAGTCAAGCTGTAAATAGACCGGCGAACCATACAAAAAGCTGTCGGATATCGCATTGATCGAGCTTTGAACGAAGCGGCTGGCATCCGCATTGGGCTGCGCATCCGGCTCGCCCAACTGCTCACGCGACAGTTGCCACAGGTCCCACGTCGCGCCTTCCAGCATGCGCAGCAGCAGGCCCGCGGCTTTTTCCTGCTCGCCCTTCGGCACCGAATGGTCGATGAATCCGGCGACCG
Organism: Paraburkholderia sediminicola; assembly: GCF_046026675.1. Classification (GTDB taxonomy): domain Bacteria; phylum Pseudomonadota; class Gammaproteobacteria; order Burkholderiales; family Burkholderiaceae; genus Paraburkholderia; species Paraburkholderia sediminicola_F. The sequence goes on from NZ_JAQQEY010000001.1 coordinate 4,111,470, forward strand.
CCTGGAAGCCGCCAACCGTCTGGCCGTTCGGCGTCTTGATACTGCTGTCCGCGCCGGCAAACAGGGTCAGGACACGCAATGCGCTTTCTTCCAGGTGCTGTTGCAGTTCGGTATTCGAACCCGGCACCGAGCGCAGCGCGAAACGGTGAGCGGCCGCCGCGCGCATGCCCGGATTTTCAAGCGTGGCGCGCAGGTTCATCCATTCCTTGACGGTCCCACCGGTATCGGCGGGAATCCGCAGATACCGGAAGGGGTCGTCCGGATTCAGGCGCATGCCGGCGAGGAACATCTTTTCGCCCGCGACGTCCACCGGCAGCATGTAGTTGTTGTACTCGCGCGCCTGGCCGTCCTTGTCGCGCACCTTGTACTGCACCGACGGACCAACGTTATGCAGATCGAGCGGCTTCGAACTCTTGGCGCCGGAGCCGAGGCGCTCATCGAACGCTTCTTTCAGCGTGCGGTGCGCGGCGACGCCACGCGCATCGTTCTGGCCGCTGCCATTGGAGACGTTTTCGACGTTGATCGCGCGGAAATCGGTGAATTCGACGGTCTGGCCGTCAGCCAGCGGCGTAGCTGTACCCAACGGCGCATTGCCGCCGATCGTGCCGCCGAACGGCGCGGTTTTCGCGCTCGCGCCGGACATCGGATACGCGGTCATCTGCATCTGCGAGCCGCCATCCTGGAAGCTCGACTGATAGATCGACACGCCGTCGTAGGTGAACGGCTTGTTCACTTCGACGCGAGCCGGCACGCGCGCGCCCGTCTTATGGTCGACCACGACGATGTCGCTCGCGAACAGCTTCGGCATGCCCGTCGAGTAGTAATCGACGATGAACTTGTTCAGCTCGATCGAAAACGGCAGGTCCTGGATCAGCGAGCCGTCCGGCTGGTTAAGGATCGCCGTCGACACGTGCTGCCCTTCCGGCACCCATGCATAGCCGCGGAAAGTCGGGTTCGATTGCGACAGACGATGTTCCGGCGGAATGTCGTTGATTACCGTGTTGGCGCGGATCGGCGACTTGTCGAACAGCCACATTTGCAGCTTGATCGGCAGATTGCTGTCGAGCAGGCCGCCCAGACAGATCACCACAATCGCAATGTGCGCGGAGATGTAGCCGAACTTGGTCAGTGCGCCGCGCTTCGCGGCGATCAGCGTTGCGCCGTCCGACTCGCGTGTGACGAACTTGTAGCCGAGCTTGGCCGAGAGTCTGGCGAGCACGGCGGAGGTCTGCGCGCGCGTGCCGTGCACCGCGAACTCGCCCTTATGATGGAACGCCCGCAGGCTGCCTTCGCGGACCTTGTCCTTCCAACTCCTGGCATCCGCGAGCATCTTCGGTGCATTGCGGATCACGCACAGCGACACCGACACCATCAGGAAACCGAGAATCAGCATGAACCACCACGAGCTGTACACCGTGTACAAGCTCAGCGAGCGGAAGATGTCCGCCCAGAACGGGCCGAACTGATTGACGTAGTTGGGATACGGATCGTCCTGCGTAAGGACGGTGCCGATGATGCTGGCGATCGACAGGATCACGAGCAACGAGATCGCGAAACGCATCGAACTCAATACTTCGATGATGCTGCGCGTGATGCGATTGCCCGACTTCGACTGCAAACCCGACGTGGTGACGCTCATTCATACTCCGACTGAACAGCAAAAAAGGGTGAAGGGCCGTCGTGGACACGACGCCCTCACCCTTTTCTTGTTTTGTACCGGCCTCGCCGGGCCGGTTGCTTGCGTGCGGACTTCTTAGTGCAAGCCCGCGATGTAATCGGCTACAGCCTTGATCTCGCTGTCCGACAGACGCGATGCAATAGCGTGCATCGCCTCATTGTTGTTACGTGCGCCCGGCCCCTGCGTAAACGCGGCCAACTGCGCCACCGTGTATTCGGCCCACTGCCCCGACAGACGCGGATACTGCGACGGAATCCCCTGTCCGGTCGGCCCGTGGCAGCTTGCGCACGCCGGTACTCCCTTGTCCGCAATACCGCCGCGGTAAATCTTCTGACCGAGCGGGACGGTGTCCTTGTTATGCGCGTAGCCTGGCTTCGGGGTCTGCGTCGAAAAATAAGCAGCCACGTTGACCACGTCCTGATCGGACAGTGCCGCGGCCATGCCCGCCATGATCGCATTGTTGCGCGCGGGCTGCTTGGCGCCCGGCTGCGTTTTGAAATCCGTCAGTTGCTTGACGAGATAGTCGGGATGCTGACCCGCCAGCTTTGGATACGCACCGCCAGCACTGTTGCCGTCTGCACCGTGACATGTCGCGCAAACCTGCACTGCGATTGCCTGCCCCCGATTGACGTCCGGCTTTGCCGGATCTGCTGCTCGTGCCTGAATTGCCAAACCTGAAAGACCTGCCGCTACTTGAAGCACCATCAGAGTCTTGCACAGTCGATTCATTCGCACACCCTGTCTCGTCTTGTGGGATTTTAGAGGTTTTGCAAGATACGACAGCGACTGAGTGACCACAAAGAGCCGCCAAGGCACGCGGGCTGGCCCCCTCAGGTTTTCAGTAAACCATCGTATTGTACAATAACTCGCTAATCGCTAAGACGCCAGTCGGGCTTGACCCGTCCCCACTCCGGGTTCCCCGGCGTCTCGAATACCGGCCTGATCATGTCCTTCCTGCTCCACCAATCCCGCTTTTTCACGACCGTCAATCACTTGCGTGATCTGCCGGCCACCGCGCAACCCGAGATCTGCTTTGCGGGACGCTCGAATGCGGGCAAGTCCACGGCCATCAATATTCTGTGCAATCAGAAGCGTCTGGCGTTCGCCAGTAAGACGCCTGGCCGCACGCAGCACATCAATTATTTCTCGGTGGGCAAGGAAGACGAGCCGACTGCGCATCTGGTCGACCTGCCGGGCTACGGTTATGCGGAAGTGCCGGGCGCGGCCAAGGCCCACTGGGAAGCGCTGCTCTCCACCTACCTGCAATCGCGCTCGCAACTGCGCGGCATGATCCTGATGATGGACTCGCGCCGCCCGTTGACGGATCTGGACCGGCGCATGATCGAATGGTTCGCGCCGACTGGCAAGCCGATTCACACGCTGCTGACGAAGTGCGACAAATTGACGCGCCAGGAAAGCGTCAACGCCTTGCGTGCGACGCAGAAAGGTTTGGCTGAATATCGTGCCGCCGGCTACCAGGGCGAATTGACTGCGCAGTTGTTCTCGGCGCTCAAACGCGTTGGCATCGACGAAGCGCACGAGCTGATCGAAAGCTGGCTGATCCCCGAGGCGAAGGGCGAAGCAGACGCGCCGCAGTAATCGCGCGGCGGGTACGAGCCCGGACAAAAAACGCCATTCCGGCTGCCCATAAAAAAACCCGCCGCTTTAACGGCGGGTCAAACAGCCTAATCGAAAAAACGACAGGCACCCGCTCAGGGAGGAGAAGCGGGGAGGTCAGCGCAGGGCGCCTTGCTCGATCGGTATGATATACCATTGTCTCGAAAAGTTTCCGAGAGCGGAGGCGCGCGTTACTCGTCCACTCCACACATCCACGTTTTCTTCGATTCGGTTATGAGCTTCTTTCCGCGCTACCGTCCGCGCCGCATGCGCCGTGACGACTTCTCGCGCCGCCTGATGCGAGAAAACATCCTCACCACCAACGATCTGATCTATCCCGTGTTTATCGTCGAAGGCACCGACGTGCGGCAAGCCGTACCGTCGATGCCAGGCGTCGAGCGCGTGTCGGTGGATCTGCTGATGGGCGTGGCCGAGCAATGCGTCGAGCTGGGCGTGCCGGTACTGGCACTCTTTCCGGCAATCGACCCTTCCTTGAAGACGCCTGATGGCCGCGAAGCGACCAACCCGGCTGGCCTGATTCCGCGCGCGGTTCGCGAACTGAAGAAGAACTTTCCCGACCTCGGCGTGCTGACCGACGTCGCGCTCGATCCGTACACAAGCCACGGCCAGGACGGCGTGCTTGACGAAGCGGGCTACGTGATCAACGACGAGACCGTCGAGATTCTCGTGGAACAGGCGCGTGTGCAAGCCGAAGCGGGCGTCGATATCGTTGCGCCCTCGGACATGATGGACGGCCGCATTGGCGCGATCCGCGAAATGCTCGAGAGCGAGGGACATATCCACACGCGCATCATGGCTTATGCGGCCAAGTTCGCGTCGGCGTTTTACGGCCCGTTCCGCGATGCCGTCGGTTCCGCGACGAACCTCGGCAAGGGCAACAAGATGACCTACCAGATGGACCCGGCCAATTCGGACGAAGCGCTGCGCGAAGTGCAAGCGGACATCGAAGAAGGCGCGGATATGGTGATGGTCAAACCCGGCATGCCGTATCTGGACATCGTGCGCCGTGTGAAGGACGAGTTCAAATTCCCGACCTACGTGTATCAGGTCAGCGGCGAATACGCGATGCTGAAGGCGGCCGCGCAAAATGGCTGGCTCGATCACGACAAGGCGATGATGGAATCGCTGCTGGCGTTCAAGCGGGCGGGTGCAGATGGCGTGCTGACCTACTTCGCGCTGGATGCCGCGCGGATTTTGCGCTCACAGAAGTGATTTGACGTGTCGCTTTGCCGGCGACACTAGTATTCTGGAGGGAAGCTCCCAAAAAAACGGAGGCACGACTTAAAGTCGGCCTCCGTTTTTTTACGCGTGCTCTGGCGTACGCCTCTTACGGGCGCGTCGGCACGGGTTTCTTTGCGCGCTCAGGCAGGCGAGCTACTCCGCGTTACGCCCCGGGCGCGCTCGCGCGATCGAGGGTGCGCAAAAACTTGTCCGCGGACTCGTAGCCGACGACGCGCAGCACTTCCTTGCCACCCTGGTCGAAAAAGATGATGCCGGGGGGCCCGAACAGGCTGAAGCGCTTGAGCAGCATCTGGTCGTCGGCGTTATTCGCGGTGACGTCGGCACGCAGCAGGTTCATCTGCTTCAACTTCACCTGAACGCGCGGATCGCTGAACGTGAACTTCTCCATCTCTTTGCAGCTCACGCACCAGTCTGCGTAAAAATCGAGCATAGCGGGCTGCGCAGCCGTTTTGAGGGCCTCGTCGAGCTCGGTCGAGGAACGAACCGAAACGAACGTCAGATCGCTCTGTGACGCTGTATTAGGCTTGTTGGAGGCACTTGCCACATTGGCGTCCCCGCCGCCACGCGCGGCCAGAACCGCTAGCGGACGCAGAGGATCGGACGAGCCCGCCGCCAGGCCGACCAGCAGCACCGCCGCCCAGATTGCCAGCGCCGCTCCGATACCGCGGCCAAGCCGGCGCCACACCGAAACGCCCGCCGCCGGGGCCGAGAAAAGACCAAGCCCGGCTGCGGCGATCAGCAACCACAGCGCGCTCAACAGCATGGTCGCGACCGCACCAAGCACCGGCCAGACGATCCACAGGGCCGCAGCAAGCAGCACCACGCCGAAAAATACCTTGACGCCGTCCATCCATACGCCGGCGCGCGGCAGCAAAGTACCGGCGCCAAGACCGATGATCAGGAGGGGCACGCCGAGCCCTAGCCCCATCGAGAACAGCGCAGCACCGCCGAGCAACGCGTCGCCCGTATGCGCGATGAATGCCAGCACGGCAAAAAGCGGCGCGGTCATGCAGGCCCCGACCACCAGCGCGGATAAAGCGCCCATTACAGCAACAGCGGCAAACTTGCCGCCGGAACGCCCAGTCGACGCGCGCGACACGCCGTCCTGCCAGCGCTGCGGCAACGCGATGTCGAAGCCCGCAATCAGCGTTAACGCGAAAACTGTCAGCAATACGCCGAACGTACCGAGCACCCACGGGTTCTGCAGCCACGCGCCAAGGCTCTGCCCGACGAGGGCTGCCGCGATGCCAAGCGCCGTGTACACGAACGCCATGCCGATCACATATGTCAGCGACAACGCAAAGCCGCGGGCGCGCGTCACCCGCGCGCCTTCGCCAATGATGATTGCCGACAGAATCGGGATCATCGGATATGAGCACGGCAGCAGGCTGAGCGCGGCGCCGGCGACGAAATAGAGCCCGATGATCGCGAAGAAGCCGCCGCCTTGCAGCAGCGACTGGGCGTAATCGGCGCTGGTGGCACGCTCATACCACGGCGCCCCGGCTGCTACGGATCGCTGCGTAGAGGCGGCAGCCGCCGCACTGCCAGCTGGCTGCAGAGCCTCGCCGCTCACGTGGTACACGCGCTCCATCGGCGGATAGCAGATGCCTGCATCGGCACAGCCCTGAGACGTGACCGCCAGGTCGAACGGCCCTTGAGCCTGTTTCACCGGGATGCGGATCGTCAACTCATTGCGATACGTCTCGACGTTTTTGTTGAAGGTCTGATCGAACTTGACATGACCCGCCGGCAATTGGGGCTCGCCAATCGTCGTCGTGCCGTTGCGGGTCGCGAACGCGAAACGCTCACGGTACATGTAGTAACCGTCCGCGATCTTGTACGTGACGTCGACTTCGCCCGGTTTCTCGGTCGCGCTGAACTTGAAGGCGACGGCGGGATCGAGGAAGTCTTCCGCAGCGTAGGCCGGCGTGCCGAGCTGCGTGAAGGTCAGGCAGCCCAGCAGGAAGAAGACTGCACGCAGCGCGTAGCGCGCACGTCGATTGAGACCGTTAAACATGGAGAGGACGTTGGGTTTCAGAAGTGATCCACTGGCCGTACGCGGCCGATGCCGTGGCTTGCCACGAGAGGATTTCCGGCGTGTCGTAGGGATGGTGTGCCTGAATGTACTGCTCGAGTTCGAGCGCGCGCGCCGCGCTGGTCTTGAACAGCAACTGGATCTCTTGCGCCGTTTCGACCGCGCCCTGCCAGTGATAGCTGGACTGCACGGTGCCCAATTGCGTGACACAGGCGCATAGCCGCGAGGCCAACGCATCCGCGGCGAGCTTCTGAGCAACGGCGGCATCCGGTACCGTGGTCAGAATCAAGGTCACATTCAAGCTCACGCTCACGAAGGCTCCAGGCAGGCACAATTGAAGTGCCAATATCGTATCACCTAGCCTTGCGGTGCCGCAGACGCCCACGCAGCTAGCATGCGGCATTTGGCCGCCGCAATCGACGTGCCGCAGTGAAATTCGCCGCTATAAACAAAAAAGCCAGGCTTGGCGCCTGGCTTTTTCTTCGATGCTAAAAAGCTTACTCAGCTTCTTGCACTTCAACTTCTTCGACTTCCGGACGGTCCAGCAATTCGACCAGCGCCATCGGTGCGTTGTCGCCGACGCGGAAGCCGAACTTCAGGACGCGCAGGTAGCCGCCCGGACGGGTAGCGTAACGCGGGCCGAGAACTTCGAACAGCTTCGTGACCGAGTCACGATCGCGCAGACGGTTGAACGCCAGACGACGATTTGCCAGCGACGGCTTCTTGCCGAGCGTGATCAGCGGCTCGACGACTTTACGGAGTTCTTTCGCCTTCGGCAGCGTCGTCTTGATGACTTCGTGCTCGATCAACGAGTTGGACATGTTACGGAGCATTGCCAGACGGTGGCTGCTCGTGCGGTTCAGTTTCCGCAAACCATGACGGTGACGCATGTTAATTCCTTTGATTCAAAGTTTTGGTCCAGCTCTTCTATCGCTCTCGGTCTACCCTCGGTTTCCCAACGGTGACGAGTGCACGGGCCGGTAGTGAAAAAAGACAAGACGCGGATTTTAAAGGAAAATCCGCGTCTTTGCCAGTGCAGCGGCGGGTCTTATCCCGAGACTACTTCTCGACTTACTTGTCCAAACCTGCCGGCGGCCAGTTTTCGAGTTTCATGCCGAGCGTCAAACCACGCGACGCCAGTACTTCCTTGATTTCGTTCAACGACTTGCGACCCAGATTCGGGGTCTTGAGCAACTCGTTTTCCGTGCGCTGGATCAGGTCGCCGATGTAGTAAATGTTCTCGGCCTTCAGGCAGTTCGCGGAACGAACCGTCAATTCGAGATCATCAACCGGACGCAGCAGGATCGGATCGATCTGCGGCGCACGCGACGGTGCTTCCGCCGTTGCTTCGGTGCCTTCCAGTGCAGCGAACACCGACAGCTGATCAACCAGAATACGCGCCGATTGACGGATCGCTTCTTCCGGCGAGATCACACCGTTGGTCTCGATGTTCATCACGAGCTTGTCGAGGTCGGTACGCTGTTCGACGCGCGCGCTTTCAACGGCGTAGCTCACGCGGCGAACCGGCGAGAACGACGCGTCCAGCACGATACGGCCGATGATCTTGGCCGACTCTTCGCCGTAACGACGCACATTACCCGGCACATAACCACGGCCCTTCTCGACCTTGATCTGCACGTCGAGCTTACCGCCCTTCGACAAATGCGCAATCACGTGATCCGGATTGATCACTTCGCAATCGTGCGCGAGTTCGATGTCGCCAGCGGTGACAACGCCTTCGCCTTCCTTGCGCAGCGTAACCGTCACTTCGTCACGGTTATGCAGCTTGAACACTACGCCCTTCAGGTTCAACAACAGGTTGACCACATCCTCTTGCACACCGTCGAGCGTCGAATACTCATGTACGACGCCTGCGATCGTCACTTCGGTCGGCGCGTAGCCGATCATTGACGACAGCAGCACGCGCCGAAGCGCGTTACCCAAGGTGTGGCCGTAACCGCGTTCAAACGGTTCCATGACCACTTTCGCGTGGCTCTCACCAAGCGATTCAACTGCGATGATCTTGGGCTTCAACAAACTGGTTTGCATAGGTTTTCCTTTTCAATACCCTCGGCTCGTTACACCGATAAGGCTGACCGGTAACAACCTGAAAATAAACAGCCGAGACGCCCCCTTGCGCAACGCAATCGGGGTGCCCCGGCCGTTAATCCGATTACCGCGAATACAATTCGACGATCAGGCTTTCGTTGATATCGCCAGCGATGTCACTACGTTCCGGCTTCTGCTTGAACGTGCCTTCGAATTTCTTCGAATCGACAGCAACCCAGCTCGGCAGACCGCCTTGCTCAGCCAGCGACAGCGCTTCGAGAATACGCGCCTGCTTCTTCTTTTGTTCGCGCACTGCGACGACGTCGCCTGCCTTCACTTGCATCGACGGGATGTTCGACACCACGCCGTTCACCGTGATCGCCTTGTGGCTCACGAGCTGACGCGCTTCAGCGCGCGTCGAGCCGAAGCCCATGCGATACACGACGTTGTCGAGACGCGACTCGAGCAATTGCAGCAGGTTTTCACCCGTGTTGCCCTTCAGGCGGTCGGCTTCAGCGAAGTAACGGCGGAATTGACGCTCGAGGACACCGTAGATGCGCTTCACTTTTTGCTTTTCGCGCAGCTGCGTGCCGTAGTCGGACGTACGTGCACCCGACGTGCGGCCGTGTTGGCCAGGCTTGCTGTCAAGCTTGCACTTGTCAGCGAGCGAACGACGGGCGCTCTTCAGGAAGAGGTCAGTGCCTTCACGGCGGGACAGCTTGGCCTTAGGGCCGATATAACGTGCCACGTTGATTCCTTCTATGATTGATCACACGAATGCATGCACTCGCGCTAGTCCGAACCCTTTGGGCCGAACGGTGGGCTTAGTCGATTCAATAGCGCAAGCAGCCTGTGGTCGCCGGCTTGAACCCCGGCGGCGACAGGCGCTGGCGAAAACAGCGTCTTAGATACGACGACGCTTCGGCGGACGGCAGCCGTTGTGCGGGACCGGCGTCACGTCGGAGATCGCGGTGATCTTGATGCCAAGACCATGCAACGCGCGCACCGCCGATTCGCGGCCAGGACCGGGGCCCTTGATACGCACTTCGAGGTTCTTCACGCCGTATTCCATCGCCACGCGGCCAGCCGATTCGGCTGCCACCTGGGCTGCAAACGGGGTCGATTTACGCGAACCCTTGAAGCCCTGACCACCCGACGTTGCCCAAGCAAGTGCATTGCCTTGACGGTCGGTGATCGTGATGATGGTGTTGTTGAACGACGCGTGAACGTGAACCACGCCCTCGGCGACGTTCTTCTTGACCTTCTTGCGAACGCGTTGCGCCGCGGAGTTGTTCGAAGCCTTAGCCATTACGTTTTCCTGTAACTGTCAGTTCCGCTTACTTCTTCAGCGATTGCGCTGCACGACGCGGACCCTTGCGCGTACGGGCATTCGTACGCGTGCGTTGACCACGCAGGGGCAAGCCCTTGCGATGACGCACGCCACGGTAGCAGCCGAGATCCATCAGGCGCTTAATGTTCATCGTCGTTTCACGGCGCAGATCGCCTTCAACGATGAACTTGCCGACTTCTTCACGCAGCTTTTCGAGGTCTGCGTCGTTCAGGTCCTTGACCTTCTTCGAAAATGCCACACCAGCAGCGACGCAAATGTCGCGCGAGCGCGTGCGGCCGACACCGTAAATAGCCGTCAGGCCGATTTCGGTATGCTGGTGATTCGGGATGTTAACCCCTGCGATACGAGCCATTGTTTTTCCTCAAACAAAAAGCGCAGCAAAAAGCGCGGCGTTCAGCCTTGACGCTGTTTGTGGCGCGGATCAGAGCTGCAAATCACGCGCACAACGCCTTTGCGCTTGATGATCTTGCAATTGCGGCAAATGCGCTTAACCGATGCCATCACTTTCATGATATTACCCTTTTTTCAAATCACTTCGCCCGGAACACGATCCGCGCACGCGACAGATCGTAAGGCGTCAATTCAACCGTTACCTTGTCGCCCGGCAAGATTCGGATGTAGTGCATCCGCATCTTGCCGGATATGTGTCCCAATACGACATGGCCGTTTTCCAGCTTCACCCTAAAGGTAGCGTTAGGCAGGTTTTCGATGACTTCGCCCTGCATCTGGATAACATCGTCTTTGGCCATAAGTCCTTTCAACGCATCGGGACGCCGCCGCCTTTGAAATTAGCTTTCTTCAGCAGCGATTCATACTGTTGCGACATAACGTACGACTGCACCTGCGCCATGAAATCCATTGTGACGACGACAATGATCAGCAGCGACGTTCCACCAAAATAAAACGGCACGTTCCAGCGCAGTACCAAAAATTCAGGCAGCAGACAAACAAACACGATGTAGATCGCACCAGCCAGCGTCAGACGCGTCAGGATGCGGTCTATGTATCGCGCCGTTTGATCGCCCGGGCGGATGCCTGGGACGAAAGCGCCACTCTTTTTCAGGTTGTCGGCCGTTTCTCTGCTGTTGAACACCAGTGCGGTGTAAAAGAAGCAGAAGAAAACGATCGCCAACGCGTACAGCAACACGTACACGGGCTGACCGGGCTTAAGGGCTTCGGCCACGTTGTGCAACGTGTCTGCGAACCAGCTGGTACGCGACCCCGAACTAAACCAGTTCAGGATGGTTGCCGGGAAGAGAATGATCGACGATGCAAAGATCGGCGGAATCACGCCCGACATATTCAACTTCAACGGCAGATGTGAAGACTGTCCGCCGTAAATCTTGTTACCGACTTGCCGCTTGGCGTAATTCACAAGAATCTTGCGCTGGCCGCGTTCGATGAACACCACCAGATACGTCACGCCGGCAATCAGCGCGACCACGATAATCGCCGAGATGATGCTCATCGAGCCGGTTCGCACCAGTTCGAAAAGACCACCGATTGCGTTCGGGAAACCCGCCGCAATACCGCCAAAAATGATGATCGAGATACCGTTACCAAGCCCGCGTTCCGTGATCTGCTCACCCAGCCACATCAGGAACATCGTGCCGGTCACCAGCGTCACGACCGTCGTCAGCCGAAATACCATCCCCGGATCGATCACTAGGCCCGGCTGATTTTCCAATGCGACGGCGATGCCGAACGCCTGGAACGTCGCCAGCAGGACCGTAAAGATACGCGTGTACTGCGTAATCTTCCGTTGACCCGCCTGCCCTTCCTTTTTCAGCGCTTCCAGTTGCGGCGAGACAATCGCCAGCAACTGCATGATGATCGACGCCGAAATGTACGGCATGATCCCCAGCGCAAAAATCGTGAACCGCGAAAGTGCACCACCCGAGAACATGTTGAACATGCCAAGGATGCCGCCCGACTGGCTTTGGAACAACTTTGCCAGCTGGTCCGGGTCAATACCCGGCACCGGAATGTGCGCGCCGATACGGTAGACGATCAACGCCAGCAGCAGGAATACTGCACGCCGACGCAGATCGCCAAACTTCGCCGCGCTGCGACCGGGTTTTGCGAGACTCGGACTGTTAGCCAAGTACCTTCTCCGATGCAAATGCTAGTGACGGCAAATAACTTGCGCGTTACTCGGCAAAAGAGCCGCCGGCTGCTTCAATAGCAGCGCGCGCACCCTTCGTCGCACCCAGACCCTTCACAACGATCTTGCGTTTAAGCTCGCCCGTCGCGATGATCTTGGCGCTCTTGATCAGGTCGCCGAGCAGGCCGGCTTGTTTCAGAGCCAACAGATCGATTTCGTCGACCGGCAGCTTTTCCAGATCAGAGAGACGCACTTCACCGACGAATTCTTTCGTCAGCGAGGTGAAGCCACGCTTCGGCAGGCGACGTTGCAGCGGCATTTGACCGCCTTCGAAGCCAACCTTGTGAAAGCCGCCCGAACGCGACTTCTGACCCTTGTGACCGCGGCCAGCCGTCTTGCCCAGACCGGAGCCGATGCCACGGCCGACGCGACGCTTAGCGTGCTTCGAGCCTTCAGCCGGCTTCAGGTTATTCAATTCCATTATCAACTCCTTGAGTCCTGGTCAGCCGCTTAGCTGATGACCTTAACGAGGTACGAAACCTTGTTGATCATGCCGCGCACAGCCGGCGTGTCCTGCAACTCGCTAACCGAGTTGAGTCGGCGCAGGCCCAAGCCACGCACCGTTGCACGGTGCGTTTCACGGGTGCCGATCAGGCTCTTGACGAGCTGGACCTTGACAGTTTTATCAGACATGGTGTCCACCTTAGCCCAGAATATCTTCGACGGACTTGCCGCGCTTCGCCGCGATATCACCCGGCGTCGACTGCTTACGCAGACCGTCGAGCGTTGCACGAACGAGGTTGTACGGGTTCGTCGAACCGTGGCTCTTGGCCACAACGTTCTGCACGCCCATCACGTCGAACACTGCGCGCATCGGGCCGCCAGCGATCACACCGGTACCGTCCTTCGCCGGGGCGAGGAGGACCATCGATGCGCCGTGCTTACCGTGCACTTCGTGTTGCAGGGTACCGTTCTTAAGCGGCACCTTGAACATGTTGCGGCGAGCCTGTTCCATCGCCTTCTGAACAGCGACCGGCACTTCCTTCGCCTTGCCCTTGCCCATACCGACGCGGCCATCACCGTCGCCAACCACGGTCAGTGCGGCGAAACCGAGAATCCGGCCACCCTTCACAACCTTGGTCACGCGGTTGACCGAAATCATCTTTTCGCGCAGGCCGTCGTCGCGTTCGTCAGCCTGAACTTTCGCTTGCATCTTTGCCATGACGAATTCTTCCTTAGAACTTGAGTCCGGCTTCGCGCGCCGCATCAGCCAGCGCTTTCACGCGGCCGTGGTAACGGAAACCCGAACGGTCGAAGGCGACGGATTCGATGCCGGCAGCCTTAGCCTTTTCTGCAATGCGCTTACCGATCAGGGTCGCAGCAGCGACGTTGCCGCCCTTGCCCGTCTGATCAGCCAGTTGCGCACGCACTTCGGCTTCGAGCGTCGACGCGCTGGCGAGCACCTTGGTGCCGCACGGCGAGAACACTTGCGCATAGATGTGCGTGTTCGTGCGATGCACGGCGAGACGCGCGACCTGCAGCTCAGCGATCTTGATACGCGTCTGACGAGCGCGGCGCAGGCGAGATTGAGTCTTATCCATGATTGCGCACCCTTACTTCTTCTTCGTTTCTTTGAGGATCACAACCTCGTTGGCGTAACGCACACCCTTGCCCTTGTAGGGCTCCGGCGGGCGATAGCCGCGCACTTCTGCAGCGACTTGGCCAACTTGTTGCTTGTTGATCCCCTTGATCACGATTTCGGTTTGCGTCGGGGTTTCAGCCTTGACGCCTTCCGGCATCTGGTGCACCACGGGGTGCGAGAAACCCAGCGACAGGTTCAGCTTGTCGCCTTGCGCCTGTGCGCGGTAACCGACGCCAACCAGCGTCAGCTTGCGCTCGAAACCCTTCGTCACGCCGTTCACCATGTTCGCAACCAGTGCGCGCATCGTGCCCGACATCGCATTCGCTTCGCGGCTTTCGTCCACCGGCTCGAACTTCAGCGTGCCGTTGTCGTTCACCACCTTCACGAGGCTGTTTGCAGCCTGCGAAATCGTACCCAGCGGGCCCTTGACGGTAATGCGTTCGTCGCTCAGGGCCACTTCTGCGCCTTGCAGCGCGATCGGGCTTTTACCTACTCGAGACATGTTTCTCTCCTTTCGGCCTTAAGCGACGTAGCAGATGACTTCGCCGCCAACGCCCGTTGCACGCGCCTTGCGGTCCGTCATCACGCCCTTCGGCGTCGACACGATTGCCACGCCGAGGCCATTCATGACCACGGGGATGTCGTTACGGCCGCGGTACACACGCAGACCAGGCTTCGAAACGCGTTCAATGCGCTCGATCACCGGACGGCCAGCGTAGTACTTCAACACGATGTTCAATTCAGACTTCGCACCTTCGGACTTCACTGCGAAATCATCGATATAGCCTTCGTCCTTCAGGACCTGCGCAATCGCAACCTTGACTTTCGACGAGGGCATTGTCACCGAAACTTTCTCAACCATCTGCGCATTGCGGATGCGAGTCAGCATATCGGCGATAGGATCACTCATGCTCATTTACGTTTCTCCTATTACCAGCTCGCCTTGGTCAGGCCAGGGATCTCGCCGCGGAACGCGATTTCGCGAATCTTGTTACGCGCCAGCCCGAATTTACGGAACGTGCCACGTGGGCGACCGGTAATTGCGCAACGATTGCGCTTACGGGTCGGGTTAGAGTTGCGCGGCAGTTGTTGCAGTTCCAGACGTGCTGCGTAATGCTCTTCGTCCGACTTGCTCATATCGCCAATGACCGCCTTCAGCTCAGCACGCTTGGGAGCGTACTTAGCGGCCAGGCGAGCACGCTTCTTTTCACGTTCGATCAGTGCCAGTTTAGCCACGGTAACCTCAGTTTCTGAACGGGAACTTGAAGCTGGCGAGCAGAGCCTTTGCTTCGTCGTCGGTCTTCGCAGTTGTCGTGATGCTGATGTTCAGCCCACGCAGTGCGTCGATCTTGTCGTAGTCGATTTCGGGGAAAATGATCTGCTCTTTCACACCGATGTTGTAGTTGCCGCGACCGTCAAACGCACGACCCGACACGCCACGGAAGTCACGCACACGAGGGAGCGCAACCGTCACGAAACGGTCCAGAAATTCGTACATTGCCTGACCACGCAACGTGACCATGGCACCGATCGGATAGCCCTGACGGATCTTGAAGCCAGCGATTGCCTTGCGTGCCTTCGTGATCACCGGCTTCTGGCCTGCGATCTTCGTCAGGTCGCCAACGGCGTTTTCGATGATCTTCTTGTCAGCAACCGCTTCGCCAAGGCCCATATTCAGGGTGATCTTGGTGATGCGCGGCACTTCCATCACGGACTTGTAACCGAACTTCTCGATGAGGCCGGGTACAACCTTCTCTTTGTAAAACTCTTGCAAACGAGCCATTTTTTTACTCCGCAGCGTCAGGCGCTCAGCACGGCACCGGTCGTCTTAAGGAAACGGACCTTCTTGTCTCCTTCGACCTTGATGCCCACACGCGACGCCTTGCCATTCGCGTCGACCAATGCGACGTTCGAAATTTGCAGCGGCATCGTCTTGGCTTCCACGCCACCCGTCGTACCCTTCATCGGGTTCGGCTTGACGTGCTTCTTGACGAGATTGATGCCCTCGACAATTACTTTGTCTTCGCCAACGGACAGCACGACGCCGCGCTTGCCTTTATCTTTGCCGGTGATGACGATAACTTCGTCACCTTTGCGAATCTTGTTCATCGCGACTCCTTACAGCACTTCAGGTGCCAACGAAACGATCTTCATGAATCGTTCGCTGCGCAACTCGCGCGTAACAGGCCCGAAAATACGGGTGCCAATAGGTTCGAGCTTGGCATTCAACAGCACTGCAGCATTGCCATCGAACTTGATCAGCGAGCCGTCCTGACGGCGCACGCCCTTGGCGGTGCGAACCACCACGGCGTTGTAAATTTCGCCTTTCTTCACGCGCCCGCGCGGCGTTGCTTCTTTGACGGTCACCTTGATGATGTCGCCAATGCTGGCATAACGACGCTTCGAGCCGCCGAGAACCTTGATGCACATGACTTCACGCGCACCGGTGTTGTCGGCCACTTCAAGCCGAGTTTCGGTCTGGATCATGGTTTATCTATCCCAACTTAATCCGGTCACACCACCATGGCGTACCCGGTCAGTCTTGGTCCCGTCAGCCAATCGGCTGCTTGGGTATGAACAGCAGCGACGGCAAACGAAACCCGCCATCGCAATCCGGTGAATCCTTCGGAACAGACTGGCGCCTGAACCGCTTCCCCCACCAACTTCGCCCGCGACGGGGCTCCCATAAAAGAGGGAAGACCGAGATTATAACAAATAATCTCGGTCTTGCAAGCGAAACTTACTGCGATTTCAACTACTTCTACAACTTGCGGCGTCAGATGACGCGAGCAGCCTCGACCAGGCGAGCCACAACCCAAGCTTTCGTCTTCGAAATCGGACGCGTTTCCTGGATTTCAACGAGGTCACCCTCGTTATACGTGTTCGCATCGTCGTGCGCATGGTACTTCTTCGAACGCACAACGTACTTGCCGTAGATCGGGTGCTTCACGCGGTGCTCAACCAGCACGGTGACCGTCTTGTCCATCTTGTTGCTGACGACCTTGCCGACCAGCGTCCGCTTGAGCGAGGTTTTTACGCTATCGTTCATTTCTGGTTCGCCTTCTCAGTCAGGACGGTCCGCACACGTGCGATGTCGCGACGAACCTTCTTCAGCTGGCTCGTGTTCGTGAGCTGCTGGGTCGCGAGTTGCATGCGCAGGCCGAATTGCGCCTTCAACAGGTCCGACAGCTCCTTGTTGAGCGCGGCCTGATCTTTCTGGTGAAGTTCGGAAGCCTTCATCATTTACTCCTTAGGCGCCGAGCTGACGCACGATAAACGTTGTCTTAAGCGGCAGCTTAGCTGCAGCCAGACGGAACGCTTCGCGTGCCAGCTCTTCGGTTACGCCGTCCATTTCGTACAGCATTTTGCCCGGTTGAATCTCCGCGACGTAGTACTCAGGGTTACCTTTACCGTTACCCATACGTACTTCAGCCGGCTTGTGCGAGATCGGCTTGTCCGGGAAGATGCGGATCCAGATGCGGCCACCACGCTTGATGTGACGCGTCATTGCACGACGTGCCGCTTCAATCTGGCGCGCGGTCAGACGACCACGACCGATAGCCTTCAGGCCGAACTCACCGAACGACACCGCGTTGCCGCGGGTAGCGATACCGGTGTTACGACCCTTCTGCTCTTTGCGATACTTTCTGCGTTTCGGTTGCAGCATCGTTATTCTCCAGTCTTCCCGCCGTCGCCGGCACCGCCAGCACGACGGGGAGCGCCACGGCGTGCACCTGCCGGGCCACCACCTTCACCATCGCGACGCGGACGGCGATCGCCACCCGGACGTGCGTTGCGGCGCGGACGCTTTTCTTCAGCGACTTCTTCAACCACCGGTGCGTCGTTGCGGCCGAGCGTGTCGCCCTTGTAGACCCACACCTTCACGCCGATGATGCCGTACGTCGTCTTCGCTTCCGAAGTTGCGTAGTCGATATCAGCACGCAGCGTATGAAGGGGCACGCGACCTTCGCGATACCATTCCGTACGAGCGATTTCGATACCGTTCAGGCGGCCAGCGCTCATGATCTTGATGCCTTGAGCACCCAGACGCATTGCGTTTTGCATCGCACGCTTCATCGCGCGGCGGAACATAATCCGGCGCTCGAGTTGTTGGGTGATCGAATCCGCGATCAGTTGCGCATCAGTTTCCGGCTTACGGATTTCTTCGATGTTGACGTGGACCGGAACGCCCATGCGGCGTTGCAGTTCCGACTTCAGCAGCTCGATATCCTCGCCCTTCTTACCGATGACGACACCCGGACGCGAGCTATAAATCGTGATGCGCGCGTTTTTCGCCGGACGCTCGATAACGACGCGACCAACCGAAGCGTTTTTCAGCTTCTTCTTCAGGTATTCACGAACACCGATGTCTTCCTGCAACATCGCCGCGAAATTGTTGTTGTTCGCGTACCAACGCGATGCCCAATTGCGGCTGACGGCCAAACGGAAGCCAGTCGGATGAATTTTCTGTCCCATCGTATGACCCCTTAATTCCCGACCGTCACAGTGATGTGACAGGATTGCTTCTCGATGCGGTTACCGCGGCCTTTAGCGCGCGCAGTAAAACGCTTGAGCGATGCAGCCTTGTCGACCATGATGCTCGTTACCTTGAGCTCGTCGATATCGGCGCCTTCGTTATGCTCCGCATTCGCGATCGCCGACAGCACGACCTTTTTCACGATTCCCGCAGCCTTCTTCGGCGAGAACGTCAGAACGTTCAGCGCCTTGTCGACCGGCAAACCGCGGATCTGGTCAGCCACAAGGCGCGTTTTCTGCGCCGAGATGCGGGCACCGCGATGAATTGCTTTCACTTCCATCATGAGCCCCTTATTTCTTAGCCTTCTTGTCGGCTGCGTGACCCTTGAACGTCCGGGTCAATGCAAACTCGCCAAGCTTGTGGCCGACCATGTTTTCCGAGATATACACCGGAACGTGTTGACGGCCGTTGTGCACGGCAATCGTCAAACCGATGAAATCCGGCAGAATCGTCGAACGACGCGACCAGGTTTTGATCGGCTTCTTGTCACGCGCAGCGGCTGCCGACTCAACTTTCTTCAGCAAATGGGCGTCGCAGAACGGACCTTTTTTTACAGAACGTGCCATTGCCTACTCCTTAACGCTTGTGACGGCGCTGGACGATCATGCTCGTCGTGCGCTTGTTGCTGCGGGTGCGATAACCCTTAGCAGGCGTGCCCCACGGGCTCACCGGATCGCGACCTGCAGCCGTCTTGCCTTCACCACCACCGTGCGGGTGATCGACCGGGTTCATTGCAACGCCACGCACCGTCGGGCGGATACCGCGCCAGCGGTTCGCGCCAGCCTTACCGATTTGACGGAGGCTGTGCTCTTCGTTGCCAACTTCACCAATCGTCGCGCGGCATTCAACGTGAACGCGGCGGATTTCACCAGAGCGCAGGCGGACCTGTGCGTAGATGCCTTCACGAGCCAGCAGCATCGCCGACGTACCAGCCGAACGCGCCATTTGCGCGCCCTTGCCCGGCAGCATTTCGATGCAGTGGATCGTCGTACCGACCGGAATGTTGCGGATCGGCAGCGTGTTACCTGCGCGGATCGGAGCCTCCGAACCAGACATCAGTTGCTGGCCAACCGTCACACCCTTCGGAGCGATGATGTACTTGCGCTCGCCGTCTGCGTACAGAACCAGAGCGATGTTTGCGCTACGGTTCGGATCGTACTCAAGACGTTCGACCTTTGCCGGAATGCCGTCCTTGTTGCGACGGAAATCAACGACACGATAGTGATGCTTGTGACCACCACCCTTATGACGCGTGGTGATGTGACCGTTGTTGTTACGGCCGGCAGTCGTGGATTGCGAATCGAGCAGCGGTGCGAACGGCTTGCCCTTATGCAGATCCTTGTTGACCACCTTGACCATCGCACGGCGACCCGGCGAAGTCGGCTTAACTTTAACGATTGCCATGATTACTTGGCCTCCGCTTCAAAGTTGATTTCCTGGCCGGGCTTCAGGCAGACGTACGCCTTCTTCACGTCCTTGCGCTTGCCCATGAAACGGCCAAAGCGCTTGGCTTTGCCCTTCGAGACCAGCACGTTGACGGAATTGACTTCTACCTTGAACAGCAGCTCGACTGCGGCTTTCACTTCCTGCTTCGTGGCATCGGGCGCGACTTCGAACACAACTTGCTCGTTCTTGTCGGCCACCAGCGTCGCCTTTTCGGAGATCACCGGCGCGAGCAGGACCTGCATCAAACGATGATCGTTTTTGCGAATCTCGCTCATGACAGCAACTCCTCGATCTGGGCGACCGCAGCCTTCGTGATCAGGATCTTCTTGAAGTAGATCAGCGACAGCGGGTCGGCGTAACGCGGCTCGACAACTGCCACATGGGCGAGGTTGCGCGACGCGAGGTACAGGTTTTCGTCAACCGTGTCGGTAATCACCAGCACGGAGTCGAGACCCATCGCCTTGAATTTTTCGGCCAGCAGCTTCGTCTTCGGCGCTTCGAGCGTCAGCTCGTCGACCACCGAGATGCGGCCTTCGCGGGCCAGCTGCGAGAAGATCGAGCAGAGACCTGCGCGATGCATCTTCTTGTTGACCTTGTGCGAAAAGTTTTCTTCCGGCGAATTCGGGAAGATCCGGCCACCGCCGCGCCACAACGGGCTCGACGACATACCGGCACGGGCACGGCCCGTACCCTTCTGGCGCCACGGCTTCTTGGTCGTGTGCTTGACTTGCTCACGGTCCTTCTGCGCGCGGTTACCGCTACGGGCATTCGCTTGATACGCCACCACTACCTGGTGAATCAGGGCTTCGTTGTAATCGCGGCCGAACACTACGTCCGACGCGCTAACGCCTGCACCTTCCTGACCATTGGCATTCAGGAGCTTAAGTTCCATTATTTCGCTCCTTTCACGGCACGCGTCTTCACGGCCGGCGTAACGAATACCTTGCCACCCTTCGCACCCGGAACGGCGCCCTTGACCAGCAACAGCTTGCGGTCAGCGTCGATACGAGCGATTTCGAGGTTTTGCACGGTTACCGTATCGTCACCCATGTGACCGGTCATGCGCTTACCCGGGAAAACACGACCCGGATCCTGCGCCATACCGATCGAACCCGGCACGTTGTGCGAGCGCGAGTTACCGTGCGATGCACGGCCGGATGCGAAGTTGTAACGCTTGATGGTACCGGCGTAGCCCTTACCGATCGACACGCCTTGCACGTCGACCTTCTGGCCTACTTCGAACAGGTCGGGACCGACCACGGTGCCGTTCGACAACTCGGCAGCCTTGGCAGCATCGATCTGGAATTCTTTGAGGATTTCACCGGCTTGAACACCGGCTTTGGCGAGATGACCGGCCAACGGCTTCGTCACACGCGATGCACGGCGCGTACCGAATGCAACCTGCACGGCTGTGTAGCCGTCGGTTTCAACAGTCTTGATCTGCGTCACGCGGTTGTCGGACACGTCCAGCACGGTAACGGGAATCGAATCCCCTTCTGCCGTGAAGATACGGGTCATGCCAACCTTGCGACCTACGAGTCCAAGGCTCATCGTTTTCTCCATTCCCGACTGCGATTGGTCGGGGCTAATTTACAAAATGCCGGTGCCGTTTCGGGCATGAATTCATGCTGCAGCACACCGACTTTTTTGCGCAAGTGCGCGAAAAGCCTTGCATTATAGCGAGGCTTTTCGTTTTCCGCAAGCAATCAATGACTTAGCGTTGTCCAGCACGCCGGACAACCTCTGGAAGCCTTATTGCAGCTTGATTTCCACGTCCACGCCAGCCGGCAGGTCCAGCTTCATCAGTGCGTCAACGGTCTTGTCCGTCGGATCGACGATGTCCATCAGGCGTTGATGCGTACGGATTTCGAGCTGATCGCGCGACGTCTTGTTGACGTGCGGCGAACGCAGGATGTCGAAACGTTGAATGCGGGTCGGCAGGGGCACCGGACCACGAACGATTGCGCCTGTCCGCTTTGCCGTGTCGACGATTTCTGCTGCCGATTGATCGATCAAGCGATAGTCGAAAGCCTTCAGGCGAATGCGGATTTTTTGATTCGGCATGACAATTCCTTGGAAAGAGCGAGGCGGTATTGCGCCGCCAGATAGTAAAAGAACGTAGAGCCGGACACCCGCCATGGGGCGACGCCCGGCTCCGAGCACCACTTATTGCAACTTCGGCCCCCGATTTTACTCGAGAATCTTGGCAACCACACCTGCGCCGACCGTACGGCCGCCTTCGCGGATTGCGAAACGCAGACCTTCTTCCATCGCGATCGGATTGATCAGCTTCACCGTGATCGACACGTTGTCGCCCGGCATGACCATTTCCTTGTCCTTCGGCAACTCGATCGAGCCCGTCACGTCCGTCGTACGGAAGTAGAACTGCGGACGATAGTTGTTGAAGAACGGCGTGTGGCGGCCGCCTTCGTCCTTGCTCAGCACGTACACTTCAGCCGTGAAGTGCGTGTGCGGGTTGATCGAACCCGGCTTCGCCAGAACCTGGCCACGCTCCACGTCTTCACGCTTCGTGCCGCGCAGCAGGATACCAACGTTGTCGCCTGCCTGACCCTGGTCGAGCAGTTTGCGGAACATTTCCACGCCCGTGCAGGTCGTCTTCACCGTCGGCTTGATACCGACGATTTCGATTTCTTCACCGACCTTCACCACGCCGCGCTCAACGCGACCCGTCACCACCGTACCGCGACCCGAGATCGAGAACACGTCTTCCACCGGCATCAGGAACGCACCGTCAACTGCGCGCTCCGGCGTCGGGATGTACGTGTCCAGCGCGTCGGCCAGGTTCATGATCGCCACTTCGCCCAGCTCGCCCGTGTCGCCTTCCAGCGCCAGCTTGGCCGAACCCTTGATGATCGGCGTGTCGTCGCCCGGGAAGTCGTACTTCGACAGAAGTTCGCGAACTTCCATCTCGACCAGCTCCAGCAGCTCAGCGTCGTCCACCATGTCGCACTTGTTCAGGAACACGATGATGTACGGAACGCCAACCTGACGCGCCAGCAGGATGTGCTCACGCGTTTGCGGCATCGGGCCGTCTGCGGCCGAGCACACCAGGATCGCGCCGTCCATCTGTGCTGCGCCCGTGATCATGTTCTTCACATAGTCAGCGTGGCCCGGGCAATCGACGTGCGCGTAGTGGCGGTTAGCCGTTTCGTACTCGACGTGTGCCGTGTTGATCGTGATACCACGCGCCTTTTCTTCCGGCGCCGCGTCGATCTGGTCATACGCCTTTGCTTCGCCGCCAAACTTCTTGGTCAGCACCGTCGTGATCGCTGCCGTCAGCGTGGTCTTGCCGTGGTCAACGTGACCGATCGTGCCGACGTTCACGTGCGGCTTGGTCCGTTCGAATTTACCTTTAGCCATGTTTCTCTTCTTTCAAAAAGTTAATCGTTGAATGACTTGCCGCGCGCTTACTTCGACTTCGCGTTGATGATCGCTTCAGACACGTTGCGCGGTGCTTCGGAGTAGTGCTTGAACTCCATCGTGTACGTTGCACGACCTTGGCTCAGCGAACGCAGCGACGTCGAGTAGCCGAACATTTCCGACAGCGGGACTTCGGCGCGAACGATCTTGCCGCCGCCAATCATGTCTTCCATGCCCTGAACAATACCGCGACGGCCCGACAGGTCGCCCATCACGTTGCCCATGTAGTCTTCCGGCGTTTCGACTTCGACAGCCATCATCGGTTCGAGGATGACCGGCTGCGCCTTGCGCATTGCTTCCTTGAACGCCATCGAACCGGCCATGCGGAATGCATTTTCGTTCGAGTCAACGTCGTGGTACGAACCGAACGTCAGGTGAACCTTCACGTCAACGACCGGGAAGCCTGCCAGCACGCCAGCTTTCAGCGTTTCCTGGATGCCCTTGTCGACTGCCGGGATGTATTCACGCGGAATCACACCACCCTTGATCTCGTCCAGGAACTCGTAGCCCTTGCCTTGCTCATTCGGCTCGAGCGTGATGACCGCGTGACCGTACTGGCCGCGACCACCCGACTGCTTGACGAACTTACCGTCAACGTCTTCCGCCTTGCCGCGGATCGTTTCACGATACGCCACTTGCGGCTTGCCGACGGTTGCTTCGACGCCGAATTCACGCTTCATCCGGTCGACCAGAATTTCGAGGTGGAGCTCGCCCATACCCGAAATAATGGTTTGACCCGATTCTTCGTCCGTTTGAACGCGGAACGACGGATCTTCCTGAGCCAGACGGTTCAGGGCCAGACCCATCTTTTCCTGGTCCGGCTTCGTCTTCGGTTCAACAGCCTGGGAAATCACCGGTTCCGGGAAAATCATGCGTTCAAGCACGATCGGGTGCAGCGGATCGCACAGCGTGTCGCCCGTGGTCGCGTCTTTCAGACCAACGGCAGCAGCGATGTCGCCTGCATGCACTTCCTTGATTTCTTCACGCTGATTTGCGTGCATCAACAAAATACGACCGAGACGTTCCTTCTTGTCTTTGGTCGCATTCAGCAGCGTGTCACCCGACTTCGTCGTACCGGAGTACACACGGAAGAAGATCAACTGGCCGACAAACGGGTCCGTCATGATCTTGAACGCGAGGGACGAGAACTTCTCGTCGTCAGCTGCGCGACGCTCGGCCTTTTCACCGTTTTCGAGTTCACCCGTAACCGGCGGGATGTCGATCGGCGACGGCAGGAAGTCGAGCACGGCGTCCAGCATCCGTTGCACGCCCTTGTTCTTGAACGCGGTACCGCACAGCATCGGCTGGATTTCGCACGCGATCGTACGGTCGCGCAGACCCTTGATGATTTCCGCTTCCGTCAGTTCGCCCGACTCGAGGTACTTGTTCATCAGGTCTTCATTCGACTCTGCCGCAGCTTCGACCATCTTCTCGCGCCATTCATTGCACGTGTCGACGAGCTCAGCCGGGATTTCTTCGTACGAGAACTTCGTGCCTTGGGACGCTTCGTCCCAAATGATCGCCTTCATCTTCAGCAGATCGACCACGCCCGTAAACGTTTCTTCTGCGCCGATAGGCACAACGACCGGAACCGGGTTCGCCTTCAGACGCAGCTTGAGCTGGTCGTAAACCTTGAAGAAGTTCGCGCCGGTACGGTCCATCTTGTTGATGAACGCGAGACGGGGAACCTTGTACTTGTTAGCTTGACGCCACACGGTTTCCGACTGCGGCTGCACGCCGCCCACTGCGCAGTACACCATGCATGCACCGTCGAGCACGCGCATCGAGCGTTCAACTTCAATCGTGAAGTCAACGTGGCCCGGGGTGTCGATGATGTTGATGCGATGCTCAGCGCGGTCGCCTGCCATGCCTTTCCAGAAGGCCGTGGTAGCAGCGGACGTGATCGTGATGCCGCGTTCCTGCTCCTGCTCCATCCAGTCCATAGTGGCAGCGCCGTCGTGAACTTCACCAATCTTGTGGTTCACGCCGGTATAGAACAGGATGCGCTCGGTCGTCGTCGTTTTGCCGGCGTCGATGTGAGCGCTAATACCGATGTTGCGGTAGCGCTCGATAGGTGTCTTGCGAGCCACTTTAATCCTCTATTGGGATGACGCGATGCGAGAAAATACCCATCGCGCTGTAACACAAACGGGCGAGGCGCCTTGCAAGCGCACCCGCCCGGAATTTCTTTCCGCTTTTTCTGCTAAACCCGGGTTCGGGAAGCTTAGAAACGGAAGTGCGAGAACGCCTTGTTGGCTTCTGCCATCCGGTGAACTTCGTCGCGCTTCTTCATCGCGCCGCCACGGCCTTCGGCCGCTTCGGAGAGTTCACCTGCCAGACGCAGGGCCATCGACTTCTCGCTGCGCTTCTTCGCGGCTTCACGCAACCAACGCATCGCCAATGCCATACGACGCGACGGACGCACTTCGACCGGAACCTGATAGTTCGCACCACCAACGCGGCGGCTCTTAACTTCGACCACCGGCTTAACGTTGTTGAGCGCTACCGTGAACACTTCCAGCGGGTCCTTGCCACCCTTGGTCTGGATCTGTTCGAAAGCGCCGTACACGATGCGCTCAGCAACCGACTTCTTGCCGGAGAGCATCAGCACGTTCATGAACTTAGCTACATCTACGTTACCGAACTTCGGATCCGGCAACACTTCCCGCTTGGGGACTTCGCGACGACGCGGCATGTTTCTTCCTTTACTTTTCAGTTGGAGCTATTTTTAGCCCCGCGGCCACCAACTAACCCGATTCATCTCTAACGACTTACCAGCCCGGTCGGGTGACCACTTACTCGACAGCACCGGCGATTCCGGCACCACCGCTATTACCGCCTTTACAGGCGACCTGAAACTACACTGACCGGCTAATTACTTGCCAGCCTTGGCACGCTTCGCACCGTACTTCGAGCGAGCCTGCTTACGATCCTTGACGCCCTGGGTATCCAGCGAGCCACGAACCATGTGGTAACGCACACCCGGCAAGTCCTTAACACGACCGCCGCGAATCAGCACGACCGAGTGTTCCTGCAGGTTGTGGCCTTCACCACCGATGTACGAAATAACTTCGAAGCCGTTCGTCAGACGAACCTTGGCAACCTTACGGAGTGCCGAGTTAGGCTTCTTAGGCGTCGTGGTGTACACACGGGTGCACACGCCGCGACGCTGGGGACAGTCCTGCAAAGCCGGGCTCTTGCTCTTCGTCGTTTCCGACGCGCGGCCTTTGCGAACCAGTTGATTGATGGTTGGCATTGTTTATTCCTGAAATTGAACAAAATCGACGCATCTGTTTCCGGGCAAAGCAGAAACGATTGCGCATCGAACTTCCGGACCGAGGGACCAGCGCTCGAATTGACTTCGCGCACAGGCATTCCAAGAACCGGAACCTAGCATAATATTCCGAAAATGCTAAGCGAGTCAACAGGTTGCAATGTTTCGCACGCCTGTCGACCGCAAACTGCGCTCGCCGGCACTCAGTCGGCGGCAACGACTTCCAGCAACTCGTCGCCAAAACGGTCGAGTTTGCGGGCGCCCATGCCCGGGATACCGCGCAAATCCTCAATGGAATCGGGACCGTTGCGAGCAATTTCCGCCAGCGTAGCGTCGTGGAAGATGACGTAGGCCGGCACGCCGTCGCTTTTTGCCGTCTCCGTGCGCCAAGCGCGCAAGCGTTCCCAGCGGGCGCGCTCACGCGGACCCATGCCGATCGTCGGGTCGGCGCGCTCGCTAGTGCGGCCGGACGATTGGCGGGTACGCGTCGGCTTCACATAGCGGCGCATCGTCACGTTCTGCTCGCTCTTCAACACCGCTTTGGCAGCCTCAGTCAGCACCAACGAGCCGAAACCTTCGTGGTCGACGGCGAGGTAGCCGAAAGCGACGAGTTGGCGAAAAATGGCGCGCCACTCCGGCTCGCCGAGCGCCGCCCCGATCCCAAAGGTGGTGAGCTTCTCGTGGCCGCGCTGCAGGATCTTCTCGCTGCGGTTGCCACGCAGAATATCGATCAGATGTCCGGCGCCGAAGTGAAAGCCACTCGCCCGCTGCGCGCGGAACACACATGACAGCGCCATCTGCGCTTCGCGAGTCGCGTCCCACGTGTCGGGCGGCTCGATGCAGTTGTCGCAGTTGCCGCACGGCTTGCTCGACTCGCCGAAATACGCGAGCAGCCGCACCCGTCGGCAGGTCGCCGCTTCGCACAGCCCGAGCAACGCGTCGAGCTTGCCTGTCTGCACGCGCTTATGCGCGTCGTCGGCGTCGGACTCTTCGATCATCTTGCGCTGCTGCACGACGTCGCCCAGACCGTACGCCATCCAGGCGTTCGCCGGCATGCCGTCGCGGCCGGCACGGCCGGTTTCCTGATAGTAGCCTTCGACACTCTTCGGCAAATCAAGGTGAGCCACGAAGCGCACGTCCGGCTTGTCGATGCCCATGCCGAACGCGATCGTCGCGCACATCACGATGCCCTCCTCGCGCTGGAACATCTCCTGATGCTTCTGGCGGATTTCGAACTCCATGCCGGCGTGGTACGGCAACGCGCGCATCCCCTTCTCTTTCAGCCACTCGGCCGTTTCTTCGACCTTGCGACGCGAGAGGCAATAGACAACGCCGGCATCGGTCGTACCGTCTGGTTTCGAGTGTTCAGCGCGAATGAAGTCGAGCAATTGCGCGCGCGCATTGTCCTTTTCGACGATGCGATAGCGGATGTTCGGGCGATCGAAGCTGGATACAAAAATGCGCGCGTCATCGAGCGCGAGACGATGGATGATTTCGTCGCGCGTGATCGCGTCGGCGGTCGCAGTGAGCGCGATGCGCGGCACGTTCGGAAAGCGCTCATGCAGCACCGACAGCTGAATATACTCAGGACGGAAATCGTGACCCCATTGCGACACGCAATGCGCTTCGTCGATGGCGAACAGGCCGATGCGCGTGCGCTCGAGCAACTCCTGGAATCGGGGCGTCATCAACCGTTCCGGCGCCACGTACAGCAGATCGATTTCGCCTTCGCGCAACGCGCGCTCAGTGGCCATCGCTTCGGCGCTCGACAGCGTCGAATTCAGATACGCGGCCCTCACGCCCACTTCCTTCAGCGCGGCGACCTGGTCTTGCATCAATGCGATCAGCGGGGACACGACGATCCCCGCTCCGCAGCCCGCTTCGCGTCGCACCAGTGACGGGATCTGATAACACAACGATTTGCCGCCGCCCGTTGGCATTAGCACGAGACAATCGCCGCCGTCGGCGACGTGTTCGACAATTTCGCCCTGCTGCCCTCGGAATGCGGGGTAGCCAAAAACTTCGTTGAGGATTTCGAGCGAACGGGACATGAATTGGAGAGAAGCAGCGTGATGCCGGTGACACGAATTTTACCAACGCATTCGTGCTGCGCCCGCGCTTTGATGCAACGTTAGCCGTTCGGCCTACGAAACCACCAGGAAGCGCGTGAGAAAGCGGCGCATAAAAAAAGCCGCTCAGTCGAAACTGAGCGGCTTCGCTGGCTGGTGAGCCCAAGCGGCTTGCGCCGCCGGGACTTACTCGCCTGAGTGCTGCTGCTCGGCGGCCGGGGTTTCCGGCGTACCGAATTCGAACGACTCTTCCGCAGCGATCTGGTCGAAACGCTCGCGGTCGGACAGTTCCTTGCTCTTGCGTGCCTTGTGGAACGCGAGACCCGTACCAGCCGGGATCAGACGCCCAACGATCACGTTTTCCTTCAGCCCGCGCAGATCGTCGCGCTTGCCCATGATCGCCGCTTCGGTCAGCACGCGAGTCGTTTCCTGGAACGACGCCGCGGAGATGAACGAATCGGTCGACAGCGATGCCTTCGTGATACCGAGCAGCACGTTGTCGTAGGTTGCCGGGATCTTGCCTTCCGCAGCCATCCGGTCGTTCTCATCGAGCATATCCGAGCGCTCGACCTGTTCGCCCATGATGAAGCGCGTGTCACCGTTATCGACAATCTGCACGCGGCGCAGCATCTGACGGACGATCACTTCAATGTGCTTGTCATTGATCTTCACGCCCTGCAGACGATACACGTCCTGCACTTCGTCAACAATGTAACGAGCCAGCGCTTCGACGCCCTGCAAACGCAGAATGTCGTGTGGATCAGCCGGACCGTCGACAATCATTTCGCCCTTGTTGACGACCTGACCATCGTGCACCAGAACCTGCTTTTCCTTCGCGATCAGGAACTCGTGCTGATTGCCTTCGAGGTCCGTGATAACGAGACGCTGCTTGCCCTTCGTGTCCTTACCGAACGACGTCGTGCCCGTGACTTCCGCCAGAATACCGGCGTCCTTCGGCGAGCGCGCTTCGAACAGTTCGGCCACACGCGGCAGACCACCAGTAATGTCACGCGTTTTCTGCGATTCAACCGGGATACGTGCCAGCACTTCACCGACCTGCACTTGCTGACCGTCCTTCACGGTGATCAGAGCGCCGACCTGGAAGCCGATCTGCACCGAGTGCTCGGTGTTCGGGATCTTGACTTCTTCGCCGTTCGCGTCGAGCAGCTTGACCTGCGGACGCACCGTCTTCGACGCTTGCGAACCGCGGCGCTTCACGTCGATCACGACCAGCGTCGAGAGACCCGTCACATCGTCGATCTGCTTGGCAACCGTCACGCCTTCTTCGACGTTTTCGAACTTCACCGTACCACCGTACTCGGTGATGATCGGACGCGTCATCGGATCCCACGTCGCCAGTTGCGTGCCGGCCTTGATCTGCGCGCCGTCCAGTTGCAACAGCGTCGCGCCGTACGGCACCTTGTGACGTTCGCGCTCGCGACCGTGGTCGTCGGTGATCATCGCTTCGCCCGAACGCGAAATGACGATCTGCTCGCCCTTCGCATTGGTAACGTAACGCATCGTCGCCGTGAAACGCACCGTACCGTTCGACTTGGCTTCAACCGACGAAGCCACTGCTGCACGCGATGCCGCACCACCGATGTGGAACGTACGCATCGTCAGCTGCGTGCCCGGTTCACCGATCGACTGGGCAGCGATCACGCCAACTGCTTCGCCAACGTTGACCGACGAGCCACGACCCAGGTCGCGGCCGTAGCAGGCTGCGCACAGGCCGTAACGCGTTTCGCAAGTCAGCGGCGTACGCACGCGTACTTCGTCGATGCCGAGGCGTTCGATTTCTTCGACCGCGTCTTCGTCGAGCAACGTGCCCGTTTCGTACAGCGTTTCCTGCGTTTCCGGATTGACGACGTCAGCCACCGTCACGCGACCGAGGATACGGTCACGCAGCGCTTCGACGACTTCACCGCCTTCGACCAACGCCTTCATGGCGACGCCGTTGGACGTACCGCAATCATCCTCGACCACCACCAGATCCTGCGTCACGTCGACCAGACGACGCGTCAGGTAACCCGAGTTTGCCGTCTTCAGTGCCGTATCAGCCAGACCCTTACGTGCACCGTGGGTCGAGATGAAGTACTGCAACACGTTCAGGCCTTCGCGGAAGTTCGCCGTAATCGGCGTCTCGATGATCGAGCCGTCCGGCTTCGCCATCAGGCCACGCATACCGGCCAGCTGACGAATCTGAACCGCGGAACCACGAGCACCCGAGTCCGCCATCATGTAGATGGAGTTGAACGATTCCTGACGCGTTGCGTTGCCGTCGCGATCGACCACAGGTTCCGTCGACAGCTGTTCCATCATCGCCTTGCCGACCGCTTCCGACGTTGCCGACCAGATGTCGACCACGTTGTTGTAGCGCTCTTGCGACGTGACGAGACCCGACATGTACTGACGGTCGTATTCCTTCACCTTCTTCGCGGCGTCGCCGACGATCTGTTCTTTCTGCGGCGGCACGAGCATGTCGTCGACGCAAATCGAAATACCGGCGCGCGTTGCCAGACGGAAACCCATCTGCATCAGCTGATCGGCAAAAATCACCGTCTCACGCAGACCGCACTTTCGGAATGCGGTGTTGATCAGACGCGAGATTTCCTTCTTCTTCAGCGGCTTGTTCAGCACCGAGAACGGCAGACCCGGCGGCAGAATTTCCGACAGGATCGAACGGCCAACGGTCGTCGGATACAGCGTAATCTTCGGCACGAACTTCGGCGCGCCTTCCGACGTGTCTTCGTTGTGGACCATTTCTGTGATCCGAACGTTGACGCGCGAGGCCAGCTCGACTTCCTTGTTCTCGTACGCACGCAGTGCTTCCGACACGCCGGTGAACGTCAGGCCTTCGCCCTTGGCGTTCACTGCTTCACGCGTCGCATAGTACAGGCCGAGCACGATATCCTGCGACGGCACGATCGACGGGTCGCCGTTAGCCGGGAACAGGATGTTGTTCGACGCCAGCATCAGCGTACGAGCTTCCATCTGCGCTTCGAGCGACAGCGGCACGTGCACAGCCATCTGGTCACCGTCGAAGTCGGCGTTGAACGCCGCGCAAACGAGCGGGTGCAGCTGGATAGCCTTACCTTCGATCAGCACCGGCTCGAAAGCCTGAATGCCAAGACGGTGCAGCGTCGGCGCACGGTTCAGCATGACCGGATGTTCGCGGATCACCTCTTCGAGGATGTCCCACACCACCGGCGTCTGGTTCTCGACTTCCTTCTTCGCAGCCTTGATGGTGGTAGCAACACCCATCACTTCGAGCTTGTTGAAGATGAACGGCTTGAACAGTTCGAGCGCCATCAGCTTCGGCAGACCGCACTGATGCAGCTTGAGCGTCGGGCCGACCACGATCACCGAACGGCCCGAGTAGTCAACGCGCTTACCGAGCAAGTTCTGACGGAAACGCCCGCCCTTACCCTTGATCATGTCAGCGAGCGACTTCAGCGGACGCTTGTTCGCGCCGGTCATTGCCTTACCGCGACGACCATTGTCGAGCAACGAATCGACGGCTTCCTGCAGCATCCGCTTTTCGTTGCGGACGATGATTTCAGGCGCCTTCAGTTCGAGCAGACGCTTCAACCGGTTGTTACGGTTGATCACTCGGCGATACAGGTCGTTCAGGTCCGACGTCGCGAAGCGGCCGCCATCCAGCGGCACCAGCGGACGCAGTTCCGGCGGCAGCACCGGCAGCACTTCGAGCACCATCCAGTCAGGCTTGATGCCCGAACGTTGGAAAGCCTCGAGCACCTTCAGGCGCTTCGCGTACTTCTTGATCTTCGCTTCCGAACCCGTGTTCTTGAGTTCGGTGCGCAGCATCTCGACCTGTTCGTCGATGTTGATCGCGCGCAGCAGTTCGCGAACGCCTTCCGCGCCCATCTCGGCACGGAATTCGTCACCGTACTCTTCGACCTTGTTGTAGTAATCCTCTTCCGTCATGATCTGCCGCGCTTTCAACGGCGTCATGCCCGGATCGATCACCACGTATGCTTCGAAGTACAGCACGCGTTCGATGTCGCGCAGCGTCATGTCGAGCACCATGCCCAGACGCGACGGCAGCGACTTCAGGAACCAGATGTGAGCGACCGGCGAGGCCAACTCAATGTGGCCCATCCGTTCGCGACGCACCTTCGCGAGCGTCACTTCGACGCCGCACTTTTCACAGATCACGCCACGATGCTTCAGGCGCTTGTACTTGCCGCAAAGGCATTCGTAGTCTTTGATCGGCCCGAAAATCTTCGCGCAGAACAAACCATCGCGTTCCGGCTTGAACGTCCGGTAGTTGATGGTTTCCGGCTTCTTGACTTCACCGAACGACCACGAACGGATCTTGTCTGGCGAGGCCAGACCGATCTTGATCGCGTCAAAAACTTCAGGCTGTTGGACTTGCTTGAATAGATCGAGCAGAGCTTTCATTGCTTTCTCTCCGTAGTCCGATTAGTTGCGGTCGAGGTCGATATCGATACCGAGCGAGCGGATTTCCTTCACCAACACGTTGAAGGATTCCGGCATGCCGGCGTCGATCACGTGATCACCCTTGACCAGGTTCTCATACACCTTGGTCCGGCCCGCCACGTCATCCGACTTCACCGTCAGCATTTCTTGCAACACGTACGATGCGCCGTACGCTTCGAGCGCCCAAACTTCCATTTCACCGAAACGCTGGCCACCGAACTGCGCCTTACCGCCCAACGGCTGCTGCGTCACGAGCGAGTATGGGCCCGTGGAACGCGCGTGCATCTTGTCGTCGACCAAGTGGTGCAGTTTCAGGTAGTGCATGTAGCCGACTGTCACCGTACGTTCGAACATTTCACCCGTTCGGCCGTCATACAGACGCACCTGGTTCTTCGACGGCGTCATGCCGAGGTTCTTCGCGATGTCGTCCGGGAATGCCAGATCCAGCGCGCGCGACATTTCTTCTTCCGTCGCACCGTCGAACACCGGCGTGGCAAACGGAACGCCTTCGCGCAGGTTCTTCGCCAGTTCGACGATTTCGTCGTCCGTGAAGCTGTCCAGCTCTTCAGCGCGGCCCGACTCGTTGTAAATCTTGGTCAGGAATTCGCGCAGTTCAGCGATCTTCGCCTGACGCTGCAGCATTTCTGCAATACGCCAGCCGAGACCCTTCGCGGCCCAACCCAGATGCACTTCGAGAACCTGACCCACGTTCATCCGCGACGGCACGCCGAGCGGATTCAGCACGACGTCAGCCGGACGGCCATCGGCCATGTACGGCATGTCTTCGATCGGAACGATCTTCGACACCACACCCTTGTTACCGTGACGGCCGGCCATCTTGTCGCCAGGCTGCAGGCGACGCTTCACAGCCAGATACACCTTGACCATCTTCAGCACGCCCGGCGGCAGTTCGTCGCCTTGCGTCAGCTTCTTGCGCTTTTCTTCGAACGCCAAATCGAACTGGTGACGCTTCTGTTCGATCGAGTCCTTGATCGCTTCGAGCTGTGCCGCTGCTTCTTCGTCCGCGAGGCGGATGTCGAACCAGTGGTAATGGTCGAGATCTTCCAGGTAAGCCTGTTCGATCTTCGTACCCTTCGCGAGCTTCTTCGGACCGCCGTTTGCGACCTTGCCGGTCAACATACGTGCGAGACGCTGGAATGCATCGCCTTCCACGATACGCAGCTGATCGTTCAGGTCGAGGCGATAACGCTTCAGTTCATCGTCGATGATCTGTTGCGCACGCTTGTCGCGCTGAATGCCTTCACGCGTGAACACTTGCACGTCGATGACCGTGCCGCTCATGCCCGACGGCACGCGCAGCGACGTATCCTTCACGTCCGAAGCCTTCTCACCGAAGATCGCGCGCAGCAGCTTTTCTTCCGGCGTCAGTTGGGTTTCGCCCTTCGGCG
Organism: Paraburkholderia sediminicola; assembly: GCF_046026675.1. GTDB lineage: Bacteria > Pseudomonadota > Gammaproteobacteria > Burkholderiales > Burkholderiaceae > Paraburkholderia > Paraburkholderia sediminicola_F. Next base: position 4,145,849 of record NZ_JAQQEY010000001.1, read on the forward strand.
TGACCTTACCGACCAGCACGTCGCCTGCTTCGACTTCAGCGCCGATGTAGACGATGCCCGACTCGTCGAGACGGCCGAGTTGCACTTCAGCCAGGTTCGAGATGTCGCGCGTGATTTCTTCCGGTCCGAGCTTCGTATCGCGAGCTACGACGTTCAGTTCTTCGATGTGGATCGACGTGTAACGGTCGTCAGCAACCACCTTCTCCGAGATCAAGATCGAATCTTCGAAGTTGTAGCCGTTCCACGGCATGAACGCGACCAGCATGTTCTGGCCGAGAGCCAGTTCGCCGAGGTCGGTCGATGCACCGTCAGCCAGCACGTCGCCACGCGACACGATATCGCCGACCTTCACGATCGGGCGCTGGTTGATGTTCGTGTTCTGATTCGAACGCGTGTACTTGATCAGGTTGTAGATGTCCACGCCGACGTCGCCAGCAACGGCTTCATCGTCGTTCACGCGGATCACCATACGGCCTGCGTCGACGTAATCGACCACGCCACCGCGGAATGCCTGAACCGTCGTACCCGAGTCAACTGCCACCGTGCGTTCGATACCCGTACCGACCACGGCCTTTTCAGGACGCAGACACGGCACAGCCTGACGTTGCATGTTCGAACCCATCAATGCGCGATTCGCGTCATCGTGCTCGAGGAACGGGATCAGCGATGCTGCCACCGAAACGATCTGCGACGGCGCCACGTCCATGTACTGGATGCGGTCCGGCGTAACCATCAGCGTTTCGCCCGCTTCACGCGACGACACCAGTTCGTCGGTCAGCGAGCCATCAGCAGCAACCGCCGCGTTCGCCTGTGCGATCACGTAACGGCCTTCTTCGATCGCCGACAGATAGTCGATTTGATCGGTCACCTTGCTGTCCACGACCTTGCGATACGGCGTTTCCAGGAAGCCGTATTCGTTCAGGTGCGCGTACAGTGCGAGCGAGTTGATCAGGCCGATGTTCGGACCTTCTGGCGTTTCAATCGGGCATACACGGCCATAGTGGGTCGGGTGCACGTCGCGGACTTCAAAGCCAGCACGCTCACGCGTCAAACCGCCCGGGCCAAGTGCCGAAACGCGGCGCTTGTGGGTGATTTCCGACAGCGGGTTCGTTTGGTCCATGAACTGCGACAGCTGCGACGAACCGAAGAACTCACGAATCGCCGACGAAATCGGCTTCGAGTTAATCAGGTCGTGCGGCATCAGGTTTTCGCTTTCGGCCTGGCCGAGGCGTTCCTTCACAGCACGTTCGACACGCACGAGACCTGCGCGGAACTGGTTTTCCGCCAGTTCGCCGACGCAACGCACACGACGATTGCCCAAGTGGTCGATGTCGTCCACTTCGCCCTTGCCGTTGCGCAGCTCGACCAGGATCTTGATCGTTGCGAGAATGTCGTCGTCTTGCAGCGTCATCGGGCCGACGATTTCGTCGCGACCGACACGGCGGTTGAACTTCATACGACCCACCTTGGAGAGGTCGTATGCGTCTTCGCTATAGAACAGACGGTTGAACAACGCCTCGACCGCTTCTTCGGTCGGCGGTTCGCCCGGACGCATCATGCGATAGATCGCAATGCGTGCAGCCATCTTGTCCGCGGTTTCGTCGATACGCAGCGTCGACGAGATGTACGGACCTTGATCCAGGTCGTTCGTGTAGAGCGTCTGGATGTCTTTGATCTTCGATTCGCGGAGTTTTTCGAGGACGGTTTCGGTGATTTCGTCGTTCGCGTTGGCGATGACTTCACCCGTGTCGCCGTCGACGACGTTCTTCGCGAGCACGCGGCCAAGCAGATAGTCTTCCGGCACCGAGATAAACTTCGTCTTCGCGTTGTCGAGATCGCGAATGTGCTTCGCGTTGATCCGCTTGTCCTTCTGGACGATCACGTTGCCGTCACGATCCGTAATGTCGAAACGTGCGACTTCACCACGCAGACGCTCCGGCACGAATTCCATCTGCGCGCCTTCCGGCATCAGCGTGAAATTGTCGAACACGAAGAAGTTCGCGAGGATCTGTTCCGGCGTCAGGCCAATAGCCTTGAGCAGGATCGTGACCGGCATCTTGCGACGGCGGTCGACGCGGAAATACAGCACGTCCTTCGGATCGAATTCGAAGTCGAGCCACGAACCGCGGTAAGGAATGATACGTGCCGAGAACAGGAGCTTGCCCGAGCTGTGCGTCTTGCCCTTGTCGTGTTCGAAGAACACGCCCGGCGAACGATGCAGTTGCGAAACGATCACGCGTTCCGTGCCGTTGATGACGAACGAACCCGTCGGCGTCATGAGCGGAATTTCGCCCATGTACACTTCCTGCTCCTTCACTTCTTTGACGACCGGCTTGCTCGGCGATTCCTTGTCGAGCAGCACCAGGCGCACTTTCGCGCGCAGTGCTGAGCAGTACGTCAAACCGCGCTGCTGACATTCCTTGATGTTGAATGCCGGCGGCGACAGCATGTAGCTGACGAACTCTAGACGTGCGAACCCGTTATGCGAAACAATCGGAAAAACGGACGTGAACGCAGCTTGCAGGCCTTCCGGCTTGCGCTGCGTGGATGACGTGTCTGCTTGCAGAAACGTGCTGAATGATTCAAGCTGGGTAGCCAGCAGGAAAGGTACTTGGTGAACGATGGGGCGCTTCGCAAAACTCTTGCGAATGCGCTTCTTCTCGGTGAAGGAATATTGCATACGATCTCCGAATCACGGCGGGCATTGTTGTCGAGGCAGGATACCTTGATGAGACAACCCGAGTGTTCACCGACTGAGACCCGATGGCCGTCCGATGGCTTGAACGAGCCTAGAAGCTTGGTGGTTGGCCGCTACCAACCGCTGGCTGACGGCAGCGGATGCCTATGTTGCCCGCTACCCGACCAAACTTGCCTTCTGCAGTCGCTTCAGAAGACAAAGAGAAGCGCCGGTCAATATTGCCGATAGGCGATTTTCTTTGGCTTCTGGGACCCTGTTCTTGCCGAAACTTGCTGACAAAAACATGGTTCCCACAAAGCACAAAAAGGCCGGCGGTGGAAAACCGCCAGCCTTCGCACAACGCGCCGAAACTTACTTGATTTCAGCCTTCGCGCCGGCTTCTTCCAACTTCTTCTTGGCTTCTTCAGCAGCAGCCTTCGGCACCGCTTCCTTAACAGGCTTCGGTGCACCGTCAACCAGGTCCTTCGCTTCCTTCAGGCCGAGACCCGTCAGTTCACGAACAGCCTTAATGACCGAAACTTTGTTCGCGCCGACTTCCGTCAGGTTGACCGTGAATTCGGTTTGCTCTTCAGCGACAGCTGCAGCTGCGCCTGCCGGGCCTGCCACTGCAACAGCAGCTGCCGACACGCCAAACTTTTCTTCGAACGCCTTAACCAGCTCGTTCAGTTCCAGAACCGACATCGAGCTTACTGCCTCGAGGATGTCATCTTTTGCGATTGCCATTTGAAATACTCCTAAATTGAATTCGGATACAGCCAGCGATCAATCACGCTCGACTGAAGTGCGTTACGCAGCAGCTTCTTCGCCTTGTTTCTTTTCTGCCAGCGCGGCCAGAGCGCGCGCAAAGCCGGAAACAGGTGCTTGCATAACGTACAACAGCTTGGAGAGCAGTTCTTCGCGGCTCGGGATGTTTGCCAGCGCTTGCACGCCAGCCTTGTCCATCACCTTGCCTTCGTAGGAACCAGCCTTGATGATCAACTTGTCATTGCTTTTGCCGAAGTCGTTGACGACCTTAGCAGCGGCAATGGCATCTTCCGAGATGCCGTAGATCAGGGGACCGGTCATCTGCTCTGCCAAAGAAGCAAACGGGGTACCTTCAACGGCGCGACGCGCCAGCGTGTTTTTCAACACACGAAGGTAAACCTGTTGCTCACGCGCTTTCGCGCGCAGCTTGGTCAGATCGCCAACCGTGATCCCACGATACTCAGCCAGAACCACGGTCTGGGCTTTCGCGACTTGCGCGGCAACCTCAGCGACGACGGCCTGCTTGCTTTCTTTATTGAGTGGCACGGTTAACCTCCAGATTCGATACACGCAGCGTGCGCCTTGTGTACCGCGTTCAATAACGGCGTCCGACCAGTCAGGAGTATTTCGACCGCCCGATATCCACATTTCTGCGGACATCCAACGGCTTCATCACTACAAAACCTTTTCGGGTTCGCCATCTGCGTTGGCTTTACATTAAGGGACCGCCTGCCTGCTGCGTTCCCGCCAACGGTCTTTGACAACCGGTCGCACGATGCAGACTGCCATCTTGCGACCGCCCAAAGCCCATAAAACCGCCTCGACTTGCATCGAGGCGATGAAATTTATTACTGTGCTGCGATCGATGCCTGGTCGACGCGAACGCCAACACCCATCGTGCTCGACAGCGCAACCTTACGCAGGTACACACCCTTGCTCGTCGCCGGCTTCGCCTTTTGCAGCGCATCGACCAGAGCATTCAGGTTGCTACGCAGAGCGGTCGGCTCGAACGATGCGCGGCCAATCGTGGCGTGGATGATACCGGCCTTGTCGACACGGAATTGCACCTGACCTGCCTTGGCGTTCCTGACTGCAGTCGCAACGTCCGGCGTGACCGTGCCAACTTTCGGGTTCGGCATCAGACCGCGCGGGCCGAGGATCTGACCGAGCGTACCGACGACGCGCATTGTGTCCGGCGAAGCGATCACGATGTCGAAGTCCAACTTGCCGGCCTTGACCTGTTCAGCCAAGTCTTCCATACCGACGATTTCTGCGCCGGCCGCACGAGCTTGCTCAGCCTTTTCGCCTTGCGCGAACACTGCCACGCGAACCGACTTACCGGTACCAGCCGGCAGCACGACCGAGCCGCGAACCACTTGGTCCGACTTCTTCGCGTCGATGCCGAGCTGCACTGCAACGTCGATCGACTCATCGAACTTCGCGCTTGCGCATTCCTTCACGAGCGACAGAGCTTCGTCGATCGCGTACAGTTTTTGACGATCAACCTTGGCTGCAAATGCTTGCAGACGCTTTGAAAGCTTAGCCATTTACACGCCCTCCACGGTGATGCCCATCGAGCGGGCGCTACCAGCGATCGTACGAACCGCTGCGTCCAGATCAGCTGCCGTCAGATCGGGCATCTTGGTCTTGGCGATGTCTTCAGCTTGAGCGCGGGTGATCTTGCCGACCTTGTCGGTATGCGGCTTGGCCGAACCCTTGTCGATCTTCGCTGCCTTCTTGATCAGAACCGTAGCCGGCGGCGTCTTCAGAACGAACGTGAAGCTCTTGTCCGCGAACGCGGTGATCACGACCGGAATCGGCAGACCCGGTTCCATAGCTTGAGTCTGCGCGTTGAACGCCTTGCAGAACTCCATGATGTTCAGGCCGCGTTGGCCCAGTGCCGGACCGACCGGCGGCGACGGGTTGGCTTTACCTGCAGGAATCTGCAGCTTGATAAAGCCGATGATTTTCTTTGCCATTTTGAAAACCTCTTAGGAACGCCGCCCTAGTACAAGCGGACATTCAGTGAGTAGTAGCGCGCGTTCGCCGAAAAACAGACTACTTACGCTCCTCAACGGCCATTACGCGGACCGTAAGCGCGAAATACGGAACGCACCGACCGGTGCGCCCCGTAGAATTCTGGATTACAACTTTTCGACCTGGCCGAATTCCAGCTCGACCGGCGTTGCGCGGCCGAAGATTGTAACGGAAACACGGACGCGCGACTTTTCGTAGTTCACTTCTTCGACGCTGCCGTTGAAATCCGTGAACGGACCGTCCTTCACCCGCACCATCTCGCCTACTTCGAACAGGGTCTTCGGACGTGGCTTTTCCACGCCTTCCTGCATTTGCGACATGATCTTCTCGACTTCCCGCGGGGAAATCGGGCTCGGACGATTACGCGCACCGCCTACGAAACCCGTCACCTTGGCCGTGTTCTTCACGAGGTGCCACGTTTCGTCTGTCATTTCCATTTCCACAAGGACATAGCCCGGAAAGAAACGACGCTCGGTCACCGATTTGTGACCGCCTTTCACCTCGACCACTTCTTCAGTCGGAACGAGGATTTGACCAAACTGGTCTTGCATGCCAGCACGTTCGATGCGCTCTTGAAGCGCACGTTGCACGCTCTTCTCCATGCCGGAGTAGGCGTGCACCACGTACCAACGTTTGCCGCTCGGGGATGCCGGAGTATCGCTCATATCATTTCCAACCCAGAATCACCGAGAAAATCGCCCATTCGATGGATTTATCGCTAATCCAAAGAAAGATCGCCATGACAAACACGAAGCCGAACACTACGAGTGTTGTCTGGGTAGCCTCTTTACGAGTCGGCCAGACAACCTTGCGAACTTCTTTGTACGAGTCTTTGGCGAAAGCGATGAAACCCTTGCCAGGCGCGGAGAGAAGACCGACTGCAACACCCGCGATAGCGCCAACAGCCAAGGCGGCTCCGCGGACGTACCATTCCTGGCCGCTGAGCCAGAAGAACCCCACGAACCCGGCCAAGACCAACAATACGCCCGCGACGAGCATCAGCTTGTCGCCGGATGTATTTACAGTTTCGACGGAAGGATTCGCCATAACACCTTAACGAAGCGCCATATATGACGCGAGAGTTGGCAGGGGCAGAGGGAATCGAACCCCCAACCTTCGGTTTTGGAGACCGACGCTCTGCCAGTTGAGCTATACCCCTAAACCATTTTGGGGTTGACGACACCGCCAACCCCGAAACTACCGATCAACGAGAACTTTCTGGCGTTACTCGAGAATCTTGGCAACCACACCTGCGCCGACCGTACGGCCGCCTTCGCGGATTGCGAAACGCAGACCTTCTTCCATCGCGATCGGATTGATCAGCTTCACCGTGATCGACACGTTGTCGCCCGGCATGACCATTTCCTTGTCCTTCGGCAACTCGATCGAGCCCGTCACGTCCGTCGTACGGAAGTAGAACTGCGGACGATAGTTGTTGAAGAACGGCGTGTGGCGGCCGCCTTCGTCCTTGCTCAGCACGTACACTTCAGCCGTGAAGTGCGTGTGCGGGTTGATCGAACCCGGCTTCGCCAGAACCTGGCCACGCTCCACGTCTTCACGCTTCGTGCCGCGCAGCAGGATACCAACGTTGTCGCCTGCCTGACCCTGGTCGAGCAGTTTGCGGAACATTTCCACGCCCGTGCAGGTCGTCTTCACCGTCGGCTTGATACCGACGATTTCGATTTCTTCACCGACCTTCACCACGCCGCGCTCAACGCGACCCGTCACCACCGTACCGCGACCCGAGATCGAGAACACGTCTTCCACCGGCATCAGGAACGCACCGTCAACTGCGCGCTCCGGCGTCGGGATGTACGTGTCCAGCGCGTCGGCCAGGTTCATGATCGCCACTTCGCCCAGCTCGCCCGTGTCGCCTTCCAGCGCCAGCTTGGCCGAACCCTTGATGATCGGCGTGTCGTCGCCCGGGAAGTCGTACTTCGACAGAAGTTCGCGAACTTCCATCTCGACCAGCTCCAGCAGCTCAGCGTCGTCCACCATGTCGCACTTGTTCAGGAACACGATGATGTACGGAACGCCAACCTGACGCGCCAGCAGGATGTGCTCACGCGTTTGCGGCATCGGGCCGTCTGCGGCCGAGCACACCAGGATCGCGCCGTCCATCTGTGCTGCGCCCGTGATCATGTTCTTCACATAGTCAGCGTGGCCCGGGCAATCGACGTGCGCGTAGTGGCGGTTAGCCGTTTCGTACTCGACGTGTGCCGTGTTGATCGTGATACCACGCGCCTTTTCTTCCGGCGCCGCGTCGATCTGGTCATACGCCTTTGCTTCGCCGCCAAACTTCTTGGTCAGCACCGTCGTGATCGCTGCCGTCAGCGTGGTCTTGCCGTGGTCAACGTGACCGATCGTGCCGACGTTCACGTGCGGCTTGGTCCGCTCAAACTTACCCTTGGCCATTTTCGACTCCTAAGAGGATTTATCCGTACGTTGCGCCGCGCGCAAACAATCACCGAGTACTTCTGGTGCCCATGGGCAGGATCGAACTGCCGACCTCTCCCTTACCAAGGGAGTGCTCTACCACTGAGCCACATGGGCGCTACTTCTTTGTTGCTGGAGCGGGTGAAGGGAATCGAACCCTCGTCGTAAGCTTGGAAGGCTTCTGCTCTACCATTGAGCTACACCCGCAAGGATCCATGGATTCCCAACTACTGCTACAGCTTGCATTCTGGTGGAGGAGGTTGGATTCGAACCAACGTAGGCGTAAGCCAACAGATTTACAGTCTGCCCCCTTTAGCCGCTCGGGCACCCCTCCGCAGAGAACTGATGATTATGAGGGAACAACCGCTTTCTGTCAAGGCTTGCTTGACCGTTCCAAACTCATAGCTCTCACTTATATAGTGATTCCAACTCCGACCGTAAACGCAGAAACCCCACCGTTGCGGGGTGGGGTTTCTGGTGCTGCTGGGGAGCCTGACGATTACCTACTTTCACACGGGAATCCGCACTATCATCGGCGTGGAGTCGTTTCACGGTCCTGTTCGGGATGGGAAGGGGTGGGACCGACTCGCTATGGTCATCAGGCATGACTTGTTGCCGTACTGCTCGTGGAGCAATACAACCAATCTGGAAGAAGTAGCTGAGAGGATGCCTCTCGGTATTACTTTGGGTTGTGCGTATCGTGCACAACATCGATCTCAACCTGTGTGTTCTGCTCCCCCATCCGGGGGTTCACACGTATCCCCTTCGGGGATCGGACCAGCGTAAGCGCTGGTCGAGACACACCTGTTATAGGATCAAGCCTTACGGGCAATTAGTATCAGTTAGCTTAACGCATTACTGCGCTTCCACACCTGACCTATCAACGTCCTGGTCTTGAACGACCCTTCAAGGGGCTCGAAGCCCCGGGGATATCTCATCTTAAGGCGAGTTTCCCGCTTAGATGCTTTCAGCGGTTATCTCTTCCGAACATAGCTACCCGGCGATGCCACTGGCGTGACAACCGGTACACCAGAGGTTCGTCCACTCCGGTCCTCTCGTACTAGGAGCAGCCCCCTTCAAATATCCAGCGCCCACGGCAGATAGGGACCAAACTGTCTCACGACGTTTTAAACCCAGCTCACGTACCTCTTTAAATGGCGAACAGCCATACCCTTGGGACCGGCTACAGCCCCAGGATGAGATGAGCCGACATCGAGGTGCCAAACACCGCCGTCGATATGAACTCTTGGGCGGTATCAGCCTGTTATCCCCAGAGTACCTTTTATCCGTTGAGCGATGGCCCTTCCATACAGAACCACCGGATCACTATGACCTGCTTTCGCACCTGCTCGACTTGTCGGTCTCGCAGTTAAGCACGCTTATGCCATTGCACTATCAGCACGATTTCCGACCGTACCTAGCGTACCTTCGTACTCCTCCGTTACACTTTGGGAGGAGACCGCCCCAGTCAAACTGCCTACCATGCACTGTCCCCAGTCCGGATAACGGACCAAGGTTAGAACCTCAAACAAACCAGGGTGGTATTTCAAGGGCGGCTCCACGCAGACTGGCGTCCACGCTTCATAGCCTCCCACCTATCCTACACAGATCGGTTCAAAGTCCAATGCAAAGCTACAGTAAAGGTTCATGGGGTCTTTCCGTCTAGCCGCGGGGAGATTGCATCATCACAAACACTTCAACTTCGCTGAGTCTCGGGAGGAGACAGTGTGGCCATCGTTACGCCATTCGTGCAGGTCGGAACTTACCCGACAAGGAATTTCGCTACCTTAGGACCGTTATAGTTACGGCCGCCGTTTACCGGGACTTCAATCAAGAGCTTGCACCCCATCATTTAATCTTCCGGCACCGGGCAGGCGTCACACCCTATACGTCCACTTTCGTGTTTGCAGAGTGCTGTGTTTTTATTAAACAGTCGCAGCCACCAGTTTATTGCAACCCCTTCACCCTTTGCGCGCAGGCGCATCAAGCTACAGGGGCGTACCTTATCCCGAAGTTACGGTACCAATTTGCCGAGTTCCTTCTCCCGAGTTCTCTCAAGCGCCTTAGAATACTCATCTCGCCCACCTGTGTCGGTTTGCGGTACGGTCTTGTTAAACTGAAGCTTAGAGGCTTTTCTTGGAACCACTTCCAGTTGCTTCTTCACCGAAGTGAATGGCCTCGCACCCTTGAATTCCGCGCCCGGATTTGCCTAAGCGCCTTCTCCAATGCAAGGACCGGGACTTCCAACACCCGGACAACCTTCCGCGATCCGTCCCCCCATCGCATTTAACAATGGTGCAGGAATATTAACCTGCTTCCCATCAGCTACGCATTTCTGCCTCGCCTTAGGGGCCGACTCACCCTACGCCGATGAACGTTGCGTAGGAAACCTTGGGCTTACGGCGAGGGGGCCTTTCACCCCCTTTATCGCTACTCATGTCAGCATTCGCACTTCCGATACCTCCAGCGCACTTTTCAATGCACCTTCGCAGGCTTACGGAACGCTCTCCTACCATGCACATAAATGTGCATCCGCAGCTTCGGTATATTGCTTAGCCCCGTTACATCTTCCGCGCAGGACGACTCGATCAGTGAGCTATTACGCTTTCTTTAAAGGATGGCTGCTTCTAAGCCAACCTCCTGACTGTTTTAGCCTTCCCACTTCGTTTCCCACTTAGCAATATTTGGGGACCTTAGCTGGCGGTCTGGGTTGTTTCCCTCTTGACACCGGACGTTAGCACCCGATGTCTGTCTCCCGTGATTGCACTCTTCGGTATTCGGAGTTTGCTATGGCGTAGTAATCCGCAATGGACCCCACAACCATGACAGTGCTCTACCCCCGAAGGTGATACACGAGGCACTACCTAAATAGTTTTCGGAGAGAACCAGCTATTTCCAGGTTTGTTTAGCCTTTCACCCCTATCCACAGCTCATCCCCTAACTTTTCAACGTTAGTGGGTTCGGACCTCCAGTACGTGTTACCGCACCTTCATCCTGGCCATGGATAGATCACCTGGTTTCGGGTCTACACCCAGCGACTGAATCGCCCTGTTCGGACTCGCTTTCGCTACGCCTGCCCTAATCGGTTAAGCTTGCCACTGAATGTAAGTCGCTGACCCATTATACAAAAGGTACGCAGTCACCCCACAAGGAGGCTCCTACTGTTTGTATGCATGCGGTTTCAGGATCTATTTCACTCCCCTCCCGGGGTTCTTTTCGCCTTTCCCTCACGGTACTGGTTCACTATCGGTCGATCACGAGTATTTAGCCTTGGAGGATGGTCCCCCCATCTTCAGACAGGATTTCACGTGTCCCGCCCTACTTGTCGTACACCCAGTTCTTCCTCGCTGTTTTCGTCTACAGGGCTATCACCTGCTATGGCGGCACTTTCCAGAGCCTTCGACTAACAATGAAGATAAAGAGTACAGGCTGGTCCCATTTCGCTCGCCACTACTCTGGGAATCTCGGTTGATTTCTTTTCCTGCGGTTACTTAGATGTTTCAGTTCACCGCGTTCGCTTCACGTAGCCTATGTATTCAGCTACGGATACCTCAAAAGAGGTGGGTTTCCCCATTCGGACATCGGGGGATCAAAGCTCGTTTGCCAGCTCCCCCCCGCTTTTCGCAGGCTACCGCGTCCTTCATCGCCTGTGATCGCCAAGGCATCCACCACATGCACTTGTTCGCTTGACCCTATAACGGGTGTGTCTCGCACTGCATCCACGGGGAATGAAGTGTTTCGTCACAGTCGCTACAGGTTGAGTATTCGTGTTGCGCCGTATTCCAAGAGCAATCTTTCGATTCCCCTTTTCATACATTGATACAATCACAACCCTGATTCACCTACTCACACACCCATCTCTAGATGTCCTTTCGTGAATCTCTTTACTACTTCTTCCTGATTGTTAAAGAACGACAGCCGATAGCGCGGTTGCTATAACCGCGTATCACTCTGACTGGCTCAATCGCCAATGCCTGTTTCACTACACCGCAAATCCCTTTCAGGGCCGCTGCAGTAAAACCGGCATTGAAGATTGGTGGAGGATGACGGGATCGAACCGACGACCCCCTGCTTGCAAAGCAGGTGCTCTCCCAGCTGAGCTAATCCCCCAGTCATACACGGATACTGCTATCCGTATATTGATAGCCCCAGGGGGTTCAGTGATCAGCGCAGCCACCGCAGAAACAGTGGTGGGTCTGGATGGATTCGAACCATCGACCCCCGCCTTATCAAGACGGTGCTCTAACCAACTGAGCTACAGACCCCTGAGTCTGTCCTGTTCACAGCCGATAAGCGTGAGCGCTCAACGTTCGACACGTTAGCTCGAGAAAGGAGGTGATCCAGCCGCACCTTCCGATACGGCTACCTTGTTACGACTTCACCCCAGTCATGAATCCTACCGTGGTGACCGTCCTCCTTGCGGTTAGACTAGCCACTTCTGGTAAAACCCACTCCCATGGTGTGACGGGCGGTGTGTACAAGACCCGGGAACGTATTCACCGCGGCATGCTGATCCGCGATTACTAGCGATTCCAGCTTCACGCACTCGAGTTGCAGAGTGCGATCCGGACTACGATCGGTTTTCTGGGATTGGCTCCCCCTCGCGGGTTGGCGACCCTCTGTTCCGACCATTGTATGACGTGTGAAGCCCTACCCATAAGGGCCATGAGGACTTGACGTCATCCCCACCTTCCTCCGGTTTGTCACCGGCAGTCTCCCTAGAGTGCTCTTGCGTAGCAACTAGGGACAAGGGTTGCGCTCGTTGCGGGACTTAACCCAACATCTCACGACACGAGCTGACGACAGCCATGCAGCACCTGTGTTATGGCTCCCTTTCGGGCACCCCGACCTCTCAGCCAGGTTCCATACATGTCAAGGGTAGGTAAGGTTTTTCGCGTTGCATCGAATTAATCCACATCATCCACCGCTTGTGCGGGTCCCCGTCAATTCCTTTGAGTTTTAATCTTGCGACCGTACTCCCCAGGCGGTCAACTTCACGCGTTAGCTTCGTTACTAAGGAAATGAATCCCCAACAACTAGTTGACATCGTTTAGGGCGTGGACTACCAGGGTATCTAATCCTGTTTGCTCCCCACGCTTTCGTGCATGAGCGTCAGTATTGGCCCAGGGGGCTGCCTTCGCCATCGGTATTCCTCCACATCTCTACGCATTTCACTGCTACACGTGGAATTCTACCCCCCTCTGCCATACTCTAGCCCGCCAGTCACAAATGCAGTTCCCAGGTTAAGCCCGGGGATTTCACATCTGTCTTAGCGGACCGCCTGCGCACGCTTTACGCCCAGTAATTCCGATTAACGCTTGCACCCTACGTATTACCGCGGCTGCTGGCACGTAGTTAGCCGGTGCTTATTCTTCCGGTACCGTCATCCCCCCACCATATTAGGGCAGAGGTTTTCTTTCCGGACAAAAGTGCTTTACAACCCGAAGGCCTTCTTCACACACGCGGCATTGCTGGATCAGGGTTTCCCCCATTGTCCAAAATTCCCCACTGCTGCCTCCCGTAGGAGTCTGGGCCGTGTCTCAGTCCCAGTGTGGCTGGTCGTCCTCTCAGACCAGCTACAGATCGTCGCCTTGGTAGGCCTTTACCCCACCAACTAGCTAATCTGCCATCGGCCGCCCCTGTAGCGGGAGGTCCTAAGATCCCCCCCTTTCCTCCGTAGAGCGTATGCGGTATTAATCCGGCTTTCGCCGGGCTATCCCCCACTACAGGACACGTTCCGATGTATTACTCACCCGTTCGCCACTCGCCACCAGGATTGCTCCCGTGCTGCCGTTCGACTTGCATGTGTAAGGCATGCCGCCAGCGTTCAATCTGAGCCAGGATCAAACTCTTCAGTTCAAACCTGTTACTGTTTTTCGGTCTCTTCCGAGACCGGTCGCTCACTCAACGTACTGACGAATGATCCTCCTGCCGGCGTGAATCCACCCCGGCAGGAAAACCTTCCTTTAATACTCGTGTGAGACTTGATACTTTCGCTTGTCGCCAGACCCCGAAGAGTCCGGCTCGCGTCGCGCATCAAGCGCCCACACTTATCGGCTGTTAATTTTTAAAGATCGAGTCCGCATTCACCACCGAACCTGCACCGCGAGGCATTGACATCAATCATCAACCACCCGGCACCGCTTCGTTCTGCGTCGCTGCATCAGCAGCAGAGAAACGAGATTATGAAGGCTCTTTTTCGTTTCGTCAACAACATTTTTTTGCTTTCGCTTAAAACGTTGTTGACGCTACAGCCGCTGGTTTCCGCCGCGGCCCTCGTTCGCAAACGAGGAGGCGAACTATAGGCGAACATCAGCCATGTGACAAGGGTTTGACGAAAATCTTTTTTGGCGACTCACTTCCGGGTTGAATTCACTAAAGCGGCCACCGGAACCGCTTCGGCCATTGCGGTGTACCCCGCGTCACTGGGATGGATATGGTCGCCACTGTCAAAGGCGCGCTGCAGACGATCCGGTTGCGTCGGGTCGCGTAGCGCAGCGTCGAAATCGACAACGCCGTCGAAAGCGTGGCTGCTTCGAATCCACAGGTTGACCGCCAAGCGGATAGTCTCCCGCGGCGCGGGTAGCGATGCCGGCGTCAACGTTGCGCCGAACACCTTCACGCCATGGTGCCGTGCGTCCGCAATCACGCGCTGGTAGCCGGCAATCAGGTCGGCGGCTGTCACCGAGGTATGCGGAAAGTCGCAGTCGAGGCCGCTACGCGCTGGCATCTCCGCGAAGTTGATGTCATTGATTCCGATCAGAAGAATCGCCGTCTTGACGCCCGGGCGTTCCAGCACGTCCCGGTCAAACCGTCGGACAAGCGCATCCCCGTAGCAGGGCGAGTCGCTCAACAAGCGATTGCCGCTGATGCCAAGATTAACGATCGCCGTCGAGTGGTCGCCAGTGCTGACGAATCGGCGAGCCAGCGCGTCCGGCCAGCGCCGGTTCTGATTCAGACTCGAACGCATACCGTCAGTGATCGAGTCGCCGATTGCGGCGACGGCAGCCGATGACGGCGCATCCACCGACAAACCCGTCACCCACATATATTGCGTGAATCGGCCACGAAACGAGTCGGCGGAGGTATCGGCAGCGTGATTACCCGGTACGGAAACGTAATTCAGCTGATTCGAGACGCGATGCCATGCCACGATCCGCTGTTCCGGCCCCATGAACGCACTGATCGCGTAAGGTGCGCCCTCAGCGATGTCGATTGCAACCGGGTCGCTGTCCAACTCGGCGCCCGGCGGTACGCTCACCGAACTCTTGCCACCAAACGTCACGCGCGCCTCCCCGTTGCCCAGCGCTGCGGCGCCACCGGCCGAGCGCGCAATGCGCAACTCCTCGATGACGAGTGCCGTCTTGCCGTACTCGTTACTGAGATGGACCCGTGCGGTTTTACCGGACAGCGTCGGATAGACGATCTGGCGAACCGTTCGCCCTGCTACCTCGGGGGCGCGATATAGAGGTGGCAAATCCGACCGTTGGGGAATGGGTTGCAACGCCGTCGCCCATGCGGTGACCCAGTGCGTCGGGGCGTCAGCGGCAAAAACAGTCGGGGAAACGGCGAATTGGCAAAGCAGCGCCGCGCTACATGCGGCAGCCAGAGTGCGAATGGTCATTCGGGTGGTCAGTTCGAGGCGAAACGTGCATTGTGCCCGATCGCCATCACTGCCGCGGCTGACCGCGCGAACGCTATCGTTCGATCACCCGCGCCTGGTCGCAGGGTCGCGGTGTCGAACGTACCGCAAGTGGCGGTATGGGTATTGGGCGCACCACGCGCAACAGGACGTATTCGGCTCGCCCGGCATTGGAGA
Organism: Paraburkholderia sediminicola; assembly: GCF_046026675.1. Taxonomy (GTDB): domain Bacteria; phylum Pseudomonadota; class Gammaproteobacteria; order Burkholderiales; family Burkholderiaceae; genus Paraburkholderia; species Paraburkholderia sediminicola_F. The sequence goes on from NZ_JAQQEY010000001.1 coordinate 4,161,583, forward strand.
GCCCTCACCGGGACTCCAGGCGCGATGTCCGCGAAGCAGTCGTTCCGCCAGGCGACGCATAGCGCTTCACCCACATGAACCCGCCTGCCCCGCAGCCATTCGCCACTCGCACAGACGCACTACTCATCACGCCGCCGCAGGCACTCCAACCATCTTCAGCGCAAGCGCTTCGGCCACTTCGATCCCGTCGATGGCCGCCGAGTAGATCCCGCCGGCATACCCCGCGCCCTCGCCGGCCGGATACAAACCCTCGACATTCATGCTCTGATAGTCATCCCGTCGCCGCACGCGAATCGGCGACGACGTTCTCGTCTCAACACCCGTCAACACCGCGTCATGCATGGCAAACCCTGCAATCTTCTTGTCCATCTGGGGCAGCGCTTCGCGGATCGCTTCGATCACGTAATCCGGCAGCGCTGTGCTGAGATCGGTGGGATGCACGCCCGGCTTGTAGGACGGCACCACCGAACCCAGCGACGTAGACGGCCGCCCGGCAATAAAGTCGCCGACCAGCTGGCCCGGCGCCATATAGTTGCCGCCGCCCAACTCGAACGCCCGCTCTTCCCATTTGCGCTGGAACGCAATGCCGGCGAGCGGGCCGCCTGGATAATCGTCCGGCGTAATGCCGACGACAATCCCAGCATTGGCATTGCGCTCGGCCCGTGAGTACTGGCTCATGCCGTTGGTCACCACGCGGCCCGGCTCGGAAGTCGCCGCGACCACCGTGCCGCCAGGACACATACAGAAGCTATAAACCGCGCGCCCATTGCTGCAGTGGTGCACAACCTTATAGTCGGCGGCGCCGAGTTGCTTGTGACCCGCGAACTTGCCGAAACGGCTGCGATCGATCAACCCTTGCGGATGTTCAATCCGGAAACCGAGCGAAAACGGCTTCGCTTCGAGATAGACGCCGCGGTCGCTCAGCATCTGGAAGGTATCGCGCGCGCTATGGCCAACCGCCAGCACCACGTGGTCGCAGCGCAAATGCTCGCCCGTCGACAGCTTGAGCCCGCGGACCTTGCCCTGATCGATTTCGATATCGTCGACCCGCGTCTCGAAACGCACCTCGCCGCCCAGCTCATGAATGGTCGCGCGCATCTTTTCGACCATACTGACGAGGCGGAACGTGCCGATATGAGGCCGGCTCAGAAAGAGAATGTCCTCCGGCGCTCCCGCACGGACGAACTCATCGAGCACCTTGCGGCCGTAGTGCTTCGGATCCTTGATCTGACTGTAAAGCTTACCGTCCGAGAACGTGCCCGCGCCGCCCTCACCGAACTGCACATTCGATTCAGGATTGAGCACCGACTTGCGCCACAGCCCGAAAGTGTCCTTGGTGCGCTCGCGCACGGCCTTGCCGCGCTCGAGAATGATCGGACGAAAGCCCATCTGGGCGAGGATCAGCCCGGCAAACAGACCGCACGGCCCCATGCCAATCACGACCGGGCGCGGGGAAGTCAGCTGCGCCGGTGCTTTGGCGACAAAACGGTACGTCATGTCCGGCGTCACAGCGCAGTGGGGCACGTCGGCGAGCCGCTTGAGCGCGGCCGGCTCATCCTTCACCTCGACGTCGACGATGTAAGTGAGTTTGATGTCGCTGCGCTTGCGGGCGTCGTGCGCGCGGCGGAACACGGTGTATCGGATGAGCCCGTCCTCGCCCACGCCGAGTTCAGCGAGGCGCGCGCGGACGGCGGCTTCGAGAACGCTTTCGGGGTGATCGAGCGGGAGTTTAATTTCGCTTAGACGTAACATGAGTACCGGGGGATGCATGAAGGCCGCAAATCGCGGCCAATTCGCAATTTTATAGGTTATGTGTCGGTGCGGGGGCGGCAACGCTCGCGAAACACCTTGGCGACGAACCCAAGGTGTCCCTATCGGAAAGAGCCATTCGTCTCAAAAAATTTATTAACCGACCGGTCGGTTGGTTTATACTGCGCACACACAGACAACTTCCGCTGAGAGCGTCCCCATGTACACGCAATCCCTGGATATCCCCGGCAATGTCGCCCCGCTCGACGCGGCAGCGAGTTCACCCGAGCAGTCGCAATTCGACGCGGTCATGGCCGCCGACGGCAAGATCGAAGCTCAGGACTGGATGCCTGAGGCCTACCGCAAGACGCTGGTGCGGCAAATCTCGCAGCACGCGCATTCTGAAATCGTCGGCATGCTGCCGGAAGGCAACTGGATCTCACGCGCGCCAAGCCTGAAGCGCAAGGCGATCCTGCTGGCCAAAGTGCAGGACGAAGCCGGCCACGGCCTCTATCTATATAGCGCGGCCGAAACGCTGGGCGTGTCGCGCGATCAGTTGATCGCCGCGTTGCACTCGGGCAAAGCCAAATATTCGAGCATCTTCAATTACCCGACGCCTACGTGGGCGGACGTCGGCGTGATCGGCTGGCTGGTGGACGGCGCGGCGATCATGAATCAGATTCCGCTGTGCCGCTGCACTTACGGCCCTTATGCCCGCGCGATGATCCGTATCTGCAAGGAAGAGTCGTTCCACCAGCGCCAGGGCTTCGACGCGCTGATGTCGATGATGAGCGGCACCGAAGCGCAACGCGAGTTGGTCCAGCAAGCCGTGAACCGCTGGTGGTGGCCGGTGCTGATGATGTTCGGCCCGAGCGACAAAGACTCGATCCACAGCAGCCAGTCGTCGAAATGGGGCATCAAGCGCATCTCGAACGACGATCTGCGCCAGAAATTCGTCGACGCAACCGTCGACCAGGCCAAGGTGCTCGGCGTCACGCTGCCGGACCCAGACCTGAAGTGGAACGAAGCGCGCGGCCACCACGACTACGGCAATATCGACTGGGAAGAGTTCTGGCGCGTCGTGAATGGCGACGGCCCATGCAACCGCGAACGTCTCGCGACCCGCGTGAAGGCACACGACGACGGCGCCTGGGTGCGCGAAGCCGCCCTCGCTCATGCCGAAAAGCAGCGCCAGCGCGCGCAACAGCAAGCTGCCTAACCGCGGCAACAAGCCAGACAAAGTATCAGGAGATCAGCAATGAACAAGGAATGGCCGATTTGGGAAGTCTTCGTGCGCAGCAAGCAGGGACTCGACCATAAACACTGCGGCAGCCTGCATGCCGCCGACGCGCCGATGGCGCTGCGCATGGCGCGCGACGTCTACACGCGCCGCCAGGAAGGCGTGAGCATCTGGGTGGTGCCGTCGTCGGCGATCACGGCGTCCGCGCCGGAAGACAAGGCTGAGCTGTTCGAACCGGCTGGCGACAAGATTTATCGCCACCCCACGTTCTACACGCTCCCCGACGAAGTCAACCACATGTAAGCGCGGCCATGACCATCACGCCCCAACATCTGCAGTACGTGCTGCGCCTCGCGGACACCGCGCTGATCCTCGGTCAGCGCAATGCCGAGTGGTGTGGTCACGGCCCGATCCTCGAAGAGGACATCGCGCTGTCGAACATGAGTCTGGATCTGATCGGCCAGGCGCGCCTGCTGTACACGCACGCCGCCTCGCTGGAACAGCAACTCACCGGCAAAAGCCGCACGGAAGACGACTACGCCTACTTCCGTGCCGAGCGCGAGTTCGCCAACTACACGCTGGCCGAGTTGCCGCACTACGGCCCGCTCGCCGGTACCGCGCAAGCCGAGAAGGACTACGCGGTCACGATCGCGCGCAATTTCCTGTACTCGACGCTGATGGCGCATCTGTGGACGGCCCTCACTATGTCGAAAGATGAACAGCTTGCAGCGATCGCCTCAAAGTCGATCAAGGAAACTAGCTATCACGTGCACCACGCGAGCGAATGGCTGATCCGTTTCGGTGACGGCACGGAGGAGTCGCATCGCCGCGCGCAAGCCGCACTCGACTATCTGCTGCCGTACACGCGCGAGTTTTTCAGTGCGGACGCCGTGGAGGAAGCCATCGCCGCCGCCGGCATCGGGCCGCTGACTTCGGACCTCGAGGGAGCATGGCTCGAAGACGTAGAGGCCACGCTCGACCAAGCCACACTCAAGCTCCCCGAAGCGGTCAAGCACATCACGGCCGGCAAGCATGGCGAGCACTCGGAGCACATGGGCTTCGTGCTGGCCGAAATGCAAAGCCTCGCGCGTCAGCATCCCGGCGCCACCTGGTAAGCGCTCAACCGGAACCCGACGGAACTTTACGATGACGACCTCGACTGCCATGCCTACCGCCGACGCCACGCTCGAGCGCGCATGGGCCGTGCTCGAAACGGTGCCAGATCCAGAGATCCCGGTGGTATCGATTCGTGAACTCGGCATTTTGCGCGACGTGCGCCGCGCCGTCGACGGCACGCTCGAAGTTGTGATCACGCCGACCTATTCCGGTTGCCCGGCGATGTCGCAGATCGCCGAAGACGTCGCCCATGCGCTCGATGTGGCTGAGCTGAAGCCGTATCGGATCGCCACTGTGCTGGCGCCAGCCTGGACCACCGACTGGATGACCGCCGACGCGCGCGAAAAATTGCGCGCCTATGGCATCGCGCCGCCCACGGGCAATTGCGGTTCAGCCGCGCCGGTGCAGGAAAAAGTGCTGCGTTTCATGCCGCGCGCGCTGCCGGCGCCGTCGTGCCCCCGTTGCGGCTCCGCCCACACCGAGCGTCTCGCGCAATTCGGCTCGACGGCCTGCAAGGCCCTGTACCGCTGCATCGACTGCCGCGAACCCTTCGACTACTTCAAACCATACTGATATGGCTACCCCGCAATTTCATCCGCTGCGTATCCGCGAAGTGCGGCCGGAAACCGCCGACGCGGTCTCGGTCGCCTTCGAAGTCCCTGTCGAGCTGCGCGACCACTATCGCTTCACGCAGGGCCAGTTCGTCACGCTGAAAACACACATCGACGGTGAGGAAACGCGCCGTTCGTATTCGATCTGCGTCGGCGTCACCGATTACGATCGCGACGGCGAACTGCGCATCGGCATCAAGCGCGTGCGCGGCGGGCGTTTCTCGAACTTCGCGTTCGACACGCTGCAACCCGGCCACACCCTCGACGTGATGACGCCGGACGGCCGCTTCTTCACCCACCTCAATGCCGACCAGGGCCAGCAGTACATCGCGTTTTCCGGCGGCTCGGGCATCACGCCGGTACTCGCGATCATCAAGACCACGCTGGAAGTCGAGCCGCGCAGCACCTTCACGCTGGTGTACGGCAATCGCAGCGTCGATCAGATCATGTTCGCGGAAGAACTCGAAGATCTGAAGAACCGCTTCATGAACCGCTTCGTGCTCTATCACGTGCTGTCGGACGACTTGCAGGACGTCGAGTTGTTCAACGGCGTGCTCGACCAGGAGAAGTGCGCCGCCTTCATCGAAAACCTGCTTCCGGCCGATGCAATCGACGAAGCCTTCATCTGCGGCCCTGGCCCGATGATGGATGCGGCCGAAGCCGCGCTGAAAGCCGCAGGCGTGCCTTCGGCGAAAGTGCATGTGGAACGCTTCGGTTCGCCGCTGCCGCAAGCGGGCGTGCCGCCGGTCGAAATCACCGACGACACCCCGGCCGCCGACCTCGAAATCGTCCTCGACGGGAAAAGGCGCAAGCTGCGCCTGCCGTATCAGGGCGTAAGCGTGCTCGACGTTGGCTTGCGTGCCGGCCTCGCACTGCCTTACGCGTGCAAGGGCGGCGTTTGCTGCACCTGCCGCGCCAAGGTGCTCGAAGGCGAGGTGAAGATGGAAAAGAACTACACCCTGGAAGAACACGAAATCCGCGACGGTTTCGTGCTGACCTGCCAATGCCATCCGATCAGCGATCGCGTGGTGGTGAGTTACGACGAGCGTTGAGTCGAGCGCGGCGGGTGGCCATGCGACGCCCGCAACGCTTTCAGCAGGTCCGCGATGCGCTTACACTAGGGGCCGCTTGCGATCGGACATCTGTCCCGATCGATGAGCGACCCCTTTTGCTATTTGCGTTTTTGCCAGCCCAAGCCACTGCCGATGAGCACCATCCACCTCACCAACGGCGATGTCGCCGCCGAATCACTGCGCGCCGCGCTAGCCGAGGCGGGCCGCGATCGCGTGCACGCACTGCGCGACGATCTGGCGGTTGGTCCTCTGCGCGGCATCGACGACGGACCCGACGTGCGAGCAGAGTTCTGGGACCGTGTCAGCGCGGACACGAGGCGCGATTTTCTTCGCGAGTTCCGCGAGCAGGCCGCAGCGCTAGAGAACATCGCGCGGGGCGACGCGAACCTGGTGGTCTGGCACGGCGAAAGCGCTGCCGATCAATTGATGCTGCGCCGCGTCTGCTACTACCTGCGCAACAGCCCGCAACGGCTGAATGAAGTGCGTCTGTCGATTCGCGACCTCACCGATCCGGGCGCATGGGCGCACAGCCGCAAAGATCGCGCGACGTCCGTCGGCATGTTCGCGCCGACTGTCCTGCAAGGGCGTCTACACGACGCGGCGCCGATTTCAGTTCTGCGCATCAGCCGACTCGCGCTCGAATGGCAGGAAGCCAAGCACGCAAACGGCGAGACGCGCCGCTGGCGCGACAACACTTTCACGAGCGGCAACTTCGCCGATCTGGACGCACTGATTCTCGATCACGTCACGGGTGACTGGCAGCCCGCCGCACGCGTTGCTGCGGAACTGATGACCGCCGAACTCAGTTATCTGGTGAGCGACAGCATCGTGCTGTGGCGCTTCCGCGAACTGGCCGCAATCCGTCGCATCAAGCTGCGTGGCGACGCGAGCACATGGCGCACGCTGGAACTATCTGCGGCGTTTGCCCCCTGTCCACACTAATAAAATAGACAACCATGGCCCGCACCCGAGCCCCCGACCACGAAACCCAACGCGACCAGATTCTCGAACTCGCCGCGGAGAAATTCGCCCAGACCAGCTACCCGAGCACCTCGATGGCCGATCTCGCGGCCGCGAGCGGCACCTCGAAAGCGCGCCTGTACCACTATTACGCGAGCAAGGAAGCGATCCTGTTCGATCTGTTGGACCGCTACACAAAGCGGCTGATGCTGATCATCGCGGAGGTGGAAGGCGCGAGCCAACGCCGCGGACTGTCCGAGCGGGACACCTTCGCCGAGCTGATCCGGGCGTTTCTATCCGAGTACGAGACGTCGCACAGCCGGCACGTCGCGCTCCTGAACGACGTGAAGTATCTGGTCGATACCCAGCGCGAGGTCATCCTGAACCGCCAACGCGACGTTGTCGCGGCATTTGCGCGGCAACTGGCGCGCGCCTATCCGCAACGCGCCACTCGCGAAAACCAGACCGCGCTAACGATGATGGTGTTCGGCATGATCAACTGGACGTTCACGTGGCTCAAGCCGGACGGCCGGATGGGCTACCGGGAATTCGCCGAGCAGGTAGTCGATATGGTGGATCACGGACTGAGTTCTGCCGAAGGCTGATTGCGCACGGCAGCATTGTTCAGAGGAAATAATTGCCACGAGTTGCCTAGGCGCGACATCTTGTCGCGAACGCCCGTTCAATTTATTTCTGATTAATAATCAATGCTTTAAAAATAGGGCGCTAACTTTCTAGACATTGCCCTCAGTTTTTGATACGGGTTTTCCCTAGTACGAGATCGGCATATCCGCTAAAATCGTTTTTGCGGTGCACCATACCGCTCGATTAAAAGGAGAACCCGACCATGAACATGATTACACCCCGCGCCGCTGAGCCGATCGTCGCGCACGATCGTCCGTTGCAGCCAGGCGGTCGTGCGCCTGCTCTGGTCCGTGAGCTCACCGCCATTGATCGCGAACGGCTGCTGACCCATTTCCTCGCGCTCGGCGAAGACGACCGCCTTCTGCGCTTCGGCCAGATCGTGCCGAACCACGTCATTGAAAACTACGTCCGCGCGATCGATTTCACGCGCGACACGGTCTTCGGCGTGTTCGACAGTCAGTTGCAACTCACCGGCGTCGGCCATCTGGCGTATCTGCCGGCCGAAGGCGACAAGCGCACCGCTGAATTCGGCGTGTCGGTGCTGGAAAGCGTTCGCGGGCAAGGTATTGGCTCGAAGCTCTTCGAGCGCGCCGCCATCCGCAGCCGCAATACGCATGTCACCACGCTTTACATGCATTGCCTGTCGCGCAATTCGACCATGATGCACATCGCGAAGAAGGCCGGCATGAAGATCGAATACGCGTACGGCGAAGCAGACGCCTATCTGACGCTGTCGCCGGCGGACCAAACGAGCATCATCGCTGAAATGCTGCAGGAGCAAGCCGCCGTGTTCGACTACGCACTCAAGCGCCAGGCACGTCAGGCGTCGAAGTTGTTCGAATCGTTCATGCCGGCAGCAGAGGCCGCTTAACCGGTCCGCGCTTCAGGCAAAAAAGGGCGGCCTCACGGCTGCCCTTTTTGTTTGCCCGTCGCCTAACCATCGCCTGGCGCTCACAAAATCGGTAGCGCCGTCGTCTCCTTGAACTTCTCGAGCGAAAAGCTCGTCTTCACGTCGATTACTGAGGGATGGTGCAGCAACTGGTCCTGGACGAAGCGTGAAAAGTGCGCCATATCCTCGACCTGCACACGCAGCAGGTAATCCATGTCGCCCGTCATCGCGTGACATGCGACCACTTCCGGCCACGTCTGCACTGCCGCGCGAAACAGATCGGCATGCGTAGCGTCGCCGCGCGGACTGAGTCCTGGACCGCTGCGCTTTTCCAGTCGCACGTTGACGTAGGCGAGCAGATCGAGCCCAAGCTTTTGCGCATCGAGTAACGCGACATAGCCGCGAATCACCCCGCTCTCTTCCAACCGACGGATACGCCGTAGACACGGGCTCGGTGACAGGTTGATGCGCTCGGCGATCTCCTGATTCGACAGCCTGCCATTCTCCTGAAGGATTGCCAGAATGCGTCTATCGATGGCGTCTATCTCTATTTTGGCCATTTTCTGCCGTCCATGCGATAAATTGAGCTATAAAATAGCCCAAGCGTATCGGCGCGCGGTTAAGTTCGCAAGTTTTCGTCGCCAGCCGGCCTTTACACTTGCGTCATTCAGTCGCGCCAACTCGCATACCCCGCGCCGGCGCTCATGGGAGACAGACAATGCAGGTTTCAACTTGGGAAAACCCGGTCGGCACGGACGGCTTCGAATTCATCGAATACACCGCACCGGATCCGAAGGCGCTCGGCAAGCTGTTCGAACAGATGGGCTTCACCGCTGTCGCCCGGCATCGTCACAAAGACGTGACGCTGTATCGCCAGGGTGAAATCAACTTCATCGTCAACGGGGAACAGGATTCGTTCGCGCAACGTTTCACGCGCCTGCATGGCCCGTCGATCTGCGCCATCGCGTTCCGTGTGCAGGACGCGGCGAAGGCTTACCAGCAGGCCCTGGAAAAAGGCGCCTGGGGCTTCGATAACAAGACCGGCCCGATGGAACTGAACATCCCGGCGATCAAGGGCATCGGCGACTCGCTGATCTATTTTGTCGACCGCTGGCGCGGCAAGAACGGTGCTGAGTCGGGCACTATCGGCAACATCGATATTTACGACGTCGACTTCGAACCGATCCCGGGCGCGAACCCGAACCCTGTCGGCCACGGTCTGACCTACATCGACCATCTGACGCACAACGTCCATCGCGGCCGCATGCAGGAATGGGCGGAGTTCTATGAGCGTCTGTTCAATTTCCGGGAAGTGCGTTACTTCGACATCGAAGGCAAAGTGACCGGCGTGAAATCGAAGGCGATGACCTCGCCGTGCGGCAAAATCCGCATTCCGATCAATGAGGAAGGGTCAGACGTAGCCGGTCAGATCCAGGAGTATCTGGACCAGTACCACGGCGAAGGCATCCAGCATATCGCGCTGGGCAGCAACGACATCTACCGCACGGTTGACGGTTTGCGCGCGGCGAACATCTCGCTGCTCGATACGATCGACACGTACTATGAACTGGTCGATCGGCGTGTGCCGAATCACGGCGAGCCGCTCGACGAATTGCGTAAGCGCAAGATCCTGATCGACGGCGCGCCGGACGACTTGCTGCTGCAGATATTCACCGAAAACCAGATCGGACCGATCTTTTTCGAGATCATCCAGCGCAAGGGCAATCAAGGATTCGGCGAGGGCAACTTCAAGGCGCTGTTCGAATCGATCGAATTGGATCAGATCCGCCGTGGCGTGGTTCAGGACAAGGCCTAATGACCAACGGGTAACGGTCCACACGGAATCTGAGAGATATTAAAAAGGGCGAAGGATCTTGCGATCCTCGCCCTTCGTCGTTTATGCCGCTGTCCGAAGCCCGGACAACTGCCGATTTTCAACCGATGCGCCGCTTCAGCGATGCATCACGAATTCTGGTCTTCCTCGTCGGCCTTTGTGGATCGTGCAATGCGCTCCACCGCAATGCGTGCCGGCGCGACCTGCGCCGTGCTGGTGATCGCATTCGACAGCGCCCCTGCGCTGCTCGAGCCTGTATTCGAGCGCACCGGTGCGCTCATGGCGAAAAATGCGGCCGAAACCATCAGGAAGGTCTGGATGTTTCTAGTGTTCATGCGTACTCCTTTTCTAACTGCCCTGCTGTCCTGAAGCTCCACCGAATGCGGAGCGTTGCGCAGACATCGCTCGCAGGTGGGGTGTTAGACAGACATTTCAACTGCGGTTCCCCAGATTTGTAGTTTTTACAGCTTGTTACAGGGTGATTGCGCCACAGGAAGCCGCTCGGCGCGTTCAACGCAAGTCGAGCGCTGCAATGTCGCCTTTCTGGCGCGCTGCGGCGGGTTTTCACCAGTGCTACCATCACTTAAAACACGTCAATATGGCGACCCCGGCCCCAAGCGTTCACAAGATGCCGCGGCCAAAAAAAGTTTTGGTGATCCCAAACTGGTTGGAGGAGTACACATAATGAATGCCCCGCTAGACGCAGGTCAGCGAGCCTCGCTCGAAGCCGCGCTATCTTCCGTCACGCTCGACGACAAATACACCCTCGAACGCGGCCGCGCGTACATGAGCGGCATCCAGGCGCTGGTTCGTCTGCCGATGCTCCAGCAGGAACGCGACGGGGCGGCCGGGCTCAATACCGCCGGCTTTATCTCCGGTTACCGCGGATCGCCACTCGGCGGACTCGACCAATCCTTGTGGAAAGCGAAGCAACATCTCGCCGCGCACCAGGTCGTATTCCAGCCCGGCGTCAACGAAGACCTCGCGGCGACCTCCGTGTGGGGTTCACAGCAGGTCAATCTGTACCCCAGCGCCAAGTACGATGGCGTGTTCTCGATGTGGTACGGCAAAGGCCCGGGCGTCGACCGTTCCGGTGACGTCTTCAAGCACGGCAATTCGGCCGGCTCGGCGCAACACGGCGGCGTTCTCGTGCTCGCCGGCGACGACCACGCCGCAAAATCCTCGACACTCGCGCACCAGTCGGAACACATCTTCAAGGCCTGTGGCCTGCCGGTGCTGTTCCCGTCGAACGTGCAGGAATATCTGGACTTCGGCCTGCACGGCTGGGCGATGAGCCGTTATTCCGGCCTGTGGGTCGCGATGAAGTGCGTGACCGACGTGGTCGAATCGTCGGCTTCGGTCGACATCGATCCGCACCGCACGAAAATCATTCTGCCGGACGACTTCGCGATGCCCGAAGGCGGCCTGAACATCCGCTGGCCGGATCCGCCGCTGGTGCAGGAAGCGCGTCTACTCGACTACAAGTGGTACGCGGCGCTTGCATATGTGCGTGCGAACAAACTGGACCGCGTCGAAATCGATTCACCGCATGCGCGCTTCGGCATCATGACCGGCGGCAAGGCATACCTCGACGTGCGTCAGGCGCTGACCGATCTCGGTCTCGATGACGAAACCTGCTCACGCATCGGTATCCGTCTGTACAAGGTCGGCTGTGTATGGCCGCTCGAGGCGCAAGGTGCGCAAGCCTTCGCACGCGGTCTCGATGAAATTCTGGTGGTTGAAGAAAAGCGCCAGATTCTCGAATACGCGATCAAGGAAGAACTGTACAACTGGCCCGATGCGCAGCGTCCGCGCGTATTCGGCAAGTTTGATGAAAAGGACGGCGCGGGTGGCGAATGGTCCGTGCCGATGGGCAACTGGCTGCTGCCGGCGCACTACGAACTCTCGCCGGCGATCATCGCCAAGGCGATCGCCACGCGGCTCGACAAGTTTGATCTGCCGTCCGACGTGCGCGCGCGCATTGCGACGCGCATCGCGGTAATCGAAGCGAAGGAAAAGGCCTTGGCGCGTCCGCGCGTCGAAGCCGAGCGCAAGCCGTGGTTCTGTTCCGGCTGCCCACACAACACGTCGACGAACGTGCCGGAAGGTTCGCGCGCGATGGCCGGCATCGGCTGCCACTACATGACCGTGTGGATGGACCGCAGCACCAGCACCTTCAGCCAGATGGGCGGCGAAGGCGTCGCGTGGATCGGCCAGGCGCCGTTCACCAACGATAAGCACGTATTCGCCAACCTCGGTGACGGCACCTACTTTCACTCGGGCCTGCTTGCGATTCGCGCGGCGATCGCCTCGAAGGCGAACATCACCTACAAGATTCTCTATAACGACGCGGTCGCGATGACCGGCGGCCAGCCGGTCGACGGCGTGCTGACCGTGCCGCAGATTACGCATCAACTCGCCGCCGAAGGCGCGACGAAGATCGTGATCGTCACAGATGAACCGGAGAAGTACAACGCGAACGTCGGTCTAGCACCCGGCATCGACATTCACCATCGCGACAAGCTCGATGAAGTTCAGCGCCAGCTTCGCGAGATTTCCGGCACAACGATCCTGATCTACGACCAGACCTGCGCGACGGAGAAACGCCGCCGCAGGAAACGCGGCACGTATCCGGATCCGGCGCGCCGTGTCGTGATCAACGAAGCGGTGTGCGAAGGCTGCGGCGATTGCTCGGTGAAGTCGAATTGCCTGTCTGTCGAGCCGCTCGATACCGAGTACGGCACCAAGCGCCAGATCAATCAGTCGACCTGCAACAAAGACTTCTCATGCGTGAACGGGTTCTGCCCGAGCTTCGTATCCGTCGAAGGGGGGCAGTTGCGCAAGCCGAAGGCGGCTTCCGGCATTGTCGGTGACGCGATGCCGCCAGTGCCGGAACCCGAACTACCGTCGATCGCGCGCCCTTATGGGGTGCTGGTGACAGGCGTCGGCGGCACGGGCGTCGTAACGATCGGCGCCTTGCTCGGCATGGCCGCGCATCTGGAAAACAAGGGCGTCACGGTACTCGACGTTACCGGCCTCGCGCAAAAGGGCGGTGCCGTGATGAGCCACGTGCAGATCGCTCAGAACCCGGGCGACATTCACGCGACCCGTATCGCAATGGGCGAAGCCAGTCTCGTGATCGGCTGCGACGCGATCGTAACCGCCAGCGACGAATGTGTTTCGCGGATGCAGGTGGGCCGCACCCGTGTCGTGCTCAATAGCGCGCACACACCGACGGCTGAGCTCATCAAGAACCCGAATTGGCGCTTCCCGGGCAGCAGCACCGAAGCGGACGTGCGTGCCGGTGCAGGCGACGAGGGCGTCGATATGGTCGATGCGAATCACTTCGCGGTCGCGCTGCTTGGCGATGCGATCTACACGAATCCGTTCGTGCTCGGCTACGCGTGGCAACGCGGCTGGGTACCGCTGACGTATCAATCGCTGATGCGCGCAATCGAGCTGAACAACGTGCAGATCGAGAAAAACCGTGCGGCATTCGAATGGGGCCGTCGTGCCGCGCACGATCTGGCTTCGGTGCGCACGTTCGCGCACTCGCAAGGACGCGGTGCCGCAGCGGAAACGACGAGCAGCAAGATCATCTCGCTGCACACGCCGAAGGCGCTCGACACGCTGATCGACAAGCGCGCCGCCTACCTTGCGGCATGGCAGAACGAGGCGTATGCCGACCGTTACCGCGCCTTGGTGTCGAAAGTGCGCGTGGCGGAATCGGCACTCGATTCGATCGACGGCCAGTTGCCGTTGACCGAAGCGGTCGCGAAGAATCTGCACAAGCTGATGGCCTACAAGGACGAGTACGAAGTCGCACGGCTTTACAGCGACCCCGCGTTCATCGAAAAACTGAAGGCGAATTTCGAAGGCGACTGGAAGCTGCACATTCACCTCGCGCCGCCGACGTTCTCGAAAAAAGACGCACAAGGTCATCTGGTGAAGAAGAAGTACGGACCCTGGGTGTTCAGCGCCATGCACGTGCTCGCAAAACTCAAGTTCCTGCGTGGGACCGCGTTCGACGTGTTCGGCAAGACGGAGGAGCGTCGCACGGAGCGTGCGTTGATCGTCGAGTACGAGGCACTGGTGCGCGAGCTGATCGGCGCCCTGACCGCGCAGAAGCGTGAACTGGCGGTCGAACTGGCGGATCTGCCGGACGGCATCCGCGGCTACGGGCACGTGAAGGAAAATAATCTGAAGGGTGTGCGAGTCAAATGGAACGACTTGCTGACGCGCTGGCGTTCGCCGGAAACGGGAAAGTCGCAGCACGCAGCGTGATCTTGCCGGCATGACCGGCTGACATTGGCCTGAAATGGAAAAGGCGGCTGTCCTCGCGGACAGTCGCCTTTTTTTGCCTGTTTCGACACGTGATGCGTGTGTACAAGAACAAGCGGTACTGCTCCTTCCAACAACACAACAACAACCAACCAAAAACAACCAACCAAAAACAAACAACCAAAAACAAACAACTACCAGACTGCAACTACGAACTACTACTGCAACTACCCACTGCCACTTCAACAACCAACTGCTACTGCTACTACCGACAACAACAACACACACTTACTACCAGTACTGCAACCCATTGGTACTTCTGTCTTCATCACCAGAACTACTTTTAATGCCACTACAAACTTCTCAACACGAGAGGAAGCGCAGCGCCAGACGAGACGCAAAGGATTGACCAGCCGACTGTTCCGTTGCCATCGCGATGTGCCGCGCTTCAGAAGTAACTTTACAAAAGTGTCACAGCGAATCGAATAGGAGCATTCTTAAATGCTCGCTTAGCGCCATAAGAATTTCTCAGACCAACGACCATCAGCATAAGAATCCGCACATAAAAAAACGCCACGGAATCGACTTCCGTGGCGTTCTCACAGGCTTGCCGCAAACGCCGCAATACGCGCGGCGTCACTTCAACCATCAACCTATCCGCATGACTGCGCGCTCACCCCTTGCGTGCGTTTGCCGAAGCCACCGCCGTCATGTTGATGATCCGGCGCACGGTCGCGGCCGGCGTCAGGATGTGCACCGGCTTTTCCGCGCCCAGCAGGAACGGACCGACCGTCACGCCTTCGCCGCCGATCATCTTCAGCAGGTTGTACGTGATGTTTGCCGCTTCCACGTTCGGCATGATCAGCAGGTTCGCTTCGCCGGTCAGTGTCGTGCCCGGGAACGCGGCCTTGCGGACTGCTTCCGACAGCGCCGCGTCGCCGTGCATCTCACCGTCGATCTCGAGCGAAGGCGCACGTTCAGCGATCAACTTGCGAGCTGCGGCCATACGTTGCGACGACGAAGACGGTGCGCTACCGAAGTTCGAATTCGACAGCAACGCCACCTTCGGCGTGATGCCAAATTTTTCGATTTCGCGCGAGGCCAGCATCGTCATGTCGGCGAGCTGTTCGGCGGTCGGCGTTTCGTTCACGTACGTGTCGCAGATGAACAGATTGCGGCCCGGCAACATCAGCAGGTTCATTGCAGCGAAGTTCTGCACGTTGTCTGCCTTACCCAGCACCTGTTCGATGAACTTCAGATGCGCGTGGTACTGGCCGATCATCCCGCAGATCATGCCGTCGGCCTGGCCAAGGCGCACGAGGATCGCGCCGATCAGCGTGTTGAACTTACGCATCGCGGCCTTCGCGACGTCCGGCGTTACGCCTTCGCGCGCGCCGAGTTCGTGATACGCCTGCCAGCATTGCTGATAGCGCGGATCGTCTTCCGGATCGACAACCTCGAAGTCCTCGCCGCACTTCAGCTTCGAGCCCATCTTCTTCAGACGCATCTCGATCACTGACGGACGGCCGACCAGGATCGGCTTGGCAATCTTTTCCAGCAGCACGAATTGCGCGGCGCGCAGCACGCGCTCGTCTTCACCTTCGGCGAACACGATACGAGCCGGCTCCGACTTCGCTGCCGCGAACACCGGACGCATCACCATGCCGGTGCGGTACACGGTGGTGCCGAGTTCTTCGCGGTACGCGTCCATGTCCTTGATCGGACGGGTCGCGACGCCCGAATCCATCGCGGCTTGCGCGACAGCCGGCGCAATCTTGATGATCAGGCGCGGATCGAACGGCTTCGGAATCAGGTATTCCGGGCCGAATTCGAGCGAGTGGCCTTCGTACGCCTTGGCGACTTCATCGCCCTGGTCGGTTTCTTCTGCCAGCTCCGCAATCGCGCGCACGCACGCGAGCTTCATTTCTTCCGTGATCGTGGTTGCGCCGACATCCAGCGCGCCGCGGAAGATGAACGGGAAGCACAGCACGTTGTTGACCTGGTTCGGGTAGTCCGAACGGCCCGTTGCGATAATGCAGTCCGGGCGTACCTTCTTTGCTTCTTCCGGGCGAATTTCCGGTTCCGGATTCGCCAGCGCCAGAATCAACGGCTGGGTGCCCATTTCGACGACCATTTCCGGCTTCAGCACGCCGGCGCTCGAGCAGCCGAGGAACACGTCAGCGCCGCGAATCGCGTCAGCCAATGTGCGCGCTTCGGTGTTCGCCGCGTAACGTTCCTTCGACGGATCCAGATTGCCGCGGCCTTCGTAGATCACACCCTTCGAGTCCGTGACCAGCACGTTCTTTTTCGACAAGCCCAGATTCACCAGCAGATCCAGACACGCGATGGCCGCTGCGCCCGCGCCCGAACACACCAGCTTCACTTCGTCGAGCTTCTTGCCGACCACTTTCAGGCCGTTCAGGATTGCCGCCGAAGCGATGATCGCGGTGCCGTGCTGATCGTCGTGGAAGACCGGAATCTTCATGCGCTCGCGCAGCTTCTTTTCGATGTAGAAGCACTCAGGCGCCTTGATGTCTTCGAGATTGATACCGCCCAACGTAGGCTCGAGCATCGCGATCGCTTCGACCAGCTTGTCCGGGTCGGACTCGCTAAGCTCGATGTCGAACACGTCGATGCCGGCGAACTTCTTGAACAGGCAACCCTTGCCCTCCATCACCGGCTTCGCGGCGAGCGGGCCGATATTGCCGAGACCGAGCACGGCCGTACCGTTCGTGATCACGCCGACGAGGTTGCCGCGCGAGGTGTACTTCTGCGCGTCGAGCGGGTCTTCGTAGATCGCCATGCAGGCCGCGGCGACGCCCGGTGAGTACGCGAGCGACAAGTCGAGCTGATTCGACAGTGGCTTGGTGGGCGTGACCGAAATCTTGCCGGGCTTCGGAAACTGGTGGTAGGCGAGAGCGCTTTGCTTAAGTTGTTCGTCCATTTTTTAGCCTGCGAGACGTAAGTAATTGGGCCCGGCACACTGCACCGTTGGCGTCGCGTACGTCTATCGAAGGGATAATCGACTGCGGCGGTTTTCGCATGCGCCGGTTGGGCGCGGCGTCGAACCTCGGCGGGGGGCAAGACGGTGCGGAGTGCTACGCGGGTCGGTTAGTGTACACCCCGAATGCGTCGATACACTGAGTGGTTAACATGGCTCGCCATCGGCGAAACACCGGCCAGCAATGCTGCAGCGCCGCATCCAGTGGTCATCGAACGGATGGCCGCACGTGCCGCATGTCCTGGTCAAGCATGGATCAGACGCGAGTCACGCACATATCATTCGAGCTCGGCGCCGCGTCGCTCGGGGATCAGAAAGAGGGTTGCGAAGATGTCGAGCAGATAGATCGACGCGAGCAAAGCGAGCGCGGCGCTGAACGAATAGCGTGCGGCCAATGCGCCTACGACCACTGGCCCAAAACCTCCAACCGCCCGGCCGACGTTGAACAGCACGTTCTGCGCGGTGGCGCGTGCATCGGTCGGATAAAGCTCGGAGATCAGCGCACCATAGCCTCCGATCATCCCGTTGACGAACACGCCCATCGCCGCGCCGCCGATCAGCAGCGCCATCGGCGTGCTCAGATGGGCGTACACGAATACCATCACCACCGCGCCCACCTGGTAGAAGAGGAACGTCGGCTTGCGGCCGAGACGGTCGGCGGCCATGCCGAACAGCCAGATGCCGCACGCCATGCCGAGAACCGTCACGGCGGTCCACACGCCGGACCTGGTCAGCGAATAGCCGAACGTCTTCGACAAATAGCTCGGAAGCCAGATCATCAGACCGTAATAGCCGAAGTTTTGTACCGAACAGAGAATCGCGACACCGATGCTGGCGCGCGCGGTGCGTCCATCGGCCACTAGCAATCTGAGCGGCAGCTTGCGCATTCCACGTGCGACGCGCGCGGTAAACAGCGCCGGCTCCTCGACGCGGCGCCGCACGAAAAACGACACCACGGCAGGCAGCAATCCAAGCGCGAACATGCCGCGCCAGCCGATCACCGGCAGCAGGAGCGGCGTCAACAACGCGGCCGCGAGCACCCCGAGTTGCCATCCCAGCCCGACATAGGAGGACACACGCGCCCGCTGCGACGCCGGCCACGCCTCGGCCACCAGCGTCATGCCGATGCCGAACTCGCCGCCGAGACCAATCCCTGCAATCGTGCGATAAGCCAGCAGGTCGGTATAACCCTGCGCCAGCGCGCACAGTCCGGTGAAGACGGCGAAGATCAGAATCGTCCACGTCAACATCCGCACGCGGCCGTAATAGTCGCTCAACACGCCGAAAATCAGGCCGCCGGCCACCGCGCCGATCAGCGTCCACGTCACGAGCGAACCGGCTTGCGCGGAACTCAGATGCAGATCTGCGGCAATCACCGGCAACATGAAACCGAGGATCAGCAGATCGAAGCCGTCCATTGCATAACCGAGCACCGAGGCGATCAGCGCCCGACCGGCATAGCCGCTCCTGGCAGTTTCACGGGTCTCGGTGGCAGAAGAAGCGGCAGTCATTGAAAGCATTCCGTAGGACATGGAGGCGGCAACCCTGCGAGGCCGCTCAGCAAATTCGCGTGAGTGTAAAGGCGCGCCAGGCCGCTCACAAGGAGGCCAAAAAGCAGGCCAAAAAGCAGGCCGAAAAACAGCCCGGAAAGCAGCAGCAATACGGCTCTGGACGAACCACGCAAGCCCTGTTCAGTGCGGCCGTTATGACCGTCATTCGCTGCCGGCACGCACGACGGCCTCCTAGGGAAGGCCCGTTTCGGGTAAAATGTCGGGCTACGCGCGCAGCAAAAACTGGCCTGCACTCCACTGACCAGTTGCGTATTTGCCTATCAAGGCACCGCCCATCATGGCGCGGTATACCCAGTTTGCTGCGCCACCGGGCCTCGCGCCCGCTTCTCCTCGCTCACACCCAAGGATCCGCCCATGACAGGCTTCGATCGCCAGACGATCTCCGACACGACCGCCAAGATGCTGCTGGAAGTGCAAGCAGTGCACTTCAACGCGGAGAAACCGTACATTTTCACGTCCGGCTGGGCGAGCCCGGTTTATATCGACTGCCGCAAGCTGATCTCGTATCCGCGCGTGCGTCGTGGCCTGATGGAAATGGCCGAAGCCACCATCCTGCGCGACGTCGGCTATGAGCAGATCGACGCGGTCGCCGGTGGCGAAACCGCCGGCATCCCGTTCGCGGCATGGCTGTCCGACCGCCTGATGGTGCCGATGCAATACGTGCGCAAGAAGCCGAAGGGTTTCGGCCGCAACGCGCAGATCGAAGGTTTGCTGACCGAGGGTCAACGCGTCCTGCTGGTCGAAGACTTGACCACGGACAGCCGCAGCAAGATCAACTTTATCAACGCGCTGCGCACTGCTGGCGCGACGGTGAACCATTGCTTCGTGCTGTTCCACTACAACATTTTCAAGGAAAGCGTGTCGGTGCTGAAAGACATCGACGTCGATCTGCACGCGCTTGCCACGTGGTGGGACGTGCTGCGGATCGCCAAGGCCAACAATTACTTCGACACCAAAACGCTCGACGAAGTGGAAAAATTCCTGCACGCGCCGGCCGAATGGTCCGCGGCACACGGCGGCGCCAACGCGACGCCGCAGTAAGCGCAACTGCTTGATCCGGATGGAATGAAAAGGCCGCCTGTCGAATGAGACAGGCGGCCTTTTTTCATTGATCTCGCCCAGCCGGGCGAAGGGTTGAGCGCGATTAGGATGCGTTCCCGGTATTGTCGACCGAATGCGACGAGAGATTCAGCAAGCCGTTGCTCTGCGCGTACTGGAACAACTCCGAATCGCGATCGATGCCGAGCTTGCGCATCGCCGTGTTCTTCTGCGTGCTGATCGTCTTGATGCTGCGATTGAGTTGCTCCGCAATCTCCTTGATCGTCATGCCGGACACGAACAGGCGCACCACCTCGAGTTCGCGCCGCGACAGCATTACATCTTCGTTCTTGCCGCCGGCATTCATGCGCAGCGTATCGAGCGACGCCTTGACCGACGGGCTCATGTATTCCAGGTTACGGCTGACGTGCTGCACCGCGAGCCCAATGTGACTCAGATCGTCAGATTTATTGACGACCGAAGTCACGCCGAGCTCGCTCAAGCGTTTGAGCAACGCGGCGTTTTCCAGCATCGTCAGCACAACGATGGGAAGGTCGGGAAAATTGCGGCGCAGATAGCCGATCAACGGCAAACCGTCACCATATTGGCCGCCTGGCATGGCCAGATCCGTGACGAGCACATCGCACGCAACGGTTTGCAGCACCTTCACCAGTTCGGTTGACTGTCGCGCGCGCGCGACGACCTGCAGGCCTGGAAACTTGAGCAAAGCTTGTTCGGCGCCGAACAGAATCACCGGATGGTCGTCGGCGACCACGACCCTGACTGGATCTTGCATTGCCCTCCCCTCGACAGATAAACCACTCTCCAAAACTTCTGACATGCCTTTCTATTCTTGGTACTTGAACTGATCGGGCACGCGCCTATATTCGCGCGAATAATTCCTCCGACTATAGCCGATTTCGCATCCTCCAAGCCCGCCGGCAGCAACAATGATCCGTCGCAAAGCGAATGTTAGACTTGATTCGACCCTGGGGCACAAAATAGGGACAATAATCCTCGCGAGGACAACCGCCTCGCGCCCTGACAGGAGAACCGGCACATGCGCTCGCGTTGCCTGGTTGTTTCGCTTGCTTCGCCATTCCGTCGTATGCCGTCCCTCACCTGCGCGATGCTGGGGCTCGCGCTATTCGCGGCGCATGGTCCTGACGCATTCGCCGAGGGTATGTTCACGCTGACCAGCACCAGCTTCCGCGCGGGCGGTACCGTGGACGCGGCTCAGGTTTTCGATCAGGACGACTGCAAGGGCGGCAATCGCTCGCCGCAATTGACATGGCACGATGCGCCGGCCGGTACGCGCAGCTTCGCGGTCACGGTGTTCGACCAGGATGCGCCCGGCCGCGGCTGGTGGCACTGGGCCGTGGCGGCCATTCCGTCCACCGTCGACAGCTTGCCGGAAAACGCCAGCTCGTCGGGCTTCCTGAAGAAACTCGGCGCGGTCGAAGCACGCAACGACTTCGATATCGACGGCTACGGTGGCCCCTGCCCGCCACCCGGCAAACCTCATCGCTATATCGTCACCGTCTATGCGCTGAGCACCGCGGACCTGCGCCTCGCTCAAGGACGCCCGGCGCTCATGTTCGATCACGAGATCGGCACCGCCACGCTTGGCAGCGCGCGGATGGTGGTGAGCTACGGGCGATAGCTGCAGCCGTCTACATCTGATTCGAACTGCATCGCCTGCGGGCCGAAACGCGACTCACACGGAGCCGAGTGCCAAGCTCGGACAAGTCGCGCCTTGGGTCGACACAGCGATGGGTGCACGGCTCGCATCGCATTGCTGCCGCCGCGGAATTTCTGTCATCCGCGCACGCTAATGTGCAACAGGGCGGCGCAGACGATGCTTGTCGATGTCGCGTCGCTACATGCGCGCACAGTTGCCGTACTTACCTCTGCTTTTTCATCTTATCGGAGAGTGTTATGTCGAAAATCGTCATCGTTTATCACAGCGGCTACGGCCACACGAAGAAAGTCGCCGAAGCCGTGCTGGCCGGCACGCTCGAAGCTGGCGCGGACGCGAAACTCATGCCGGTCGGCGAGATCGACGACGCGGCCTGGACAGAGCTGGCCGCCGCCGACGCCATCATCTTTGGCGCGCCGACCTACATGGGCGGCCCGTCCGCCGACTTCAAGAAATTCGCCGACGCGAGTTCGAAACCGTGGTTCGGCCAGACGTGGAAGGACAAGATCGCGGCCGGCTTCACCAACTCGGCGACCATGAACGGCGACAAGTTTTCGACGATCCAGTACTTCGTCACGCTGGCAATGCAACACAGCATGATCTGGGTGGGCACCGGCATGATGCCGTCGAACACCAAGGCGGCGACCCGCAACGACCTGAACTACGTGGGCGGCTTTACCGGCCTGCTGGCGCAGTCCCCGGCGGATGCGTCACCGGAAGAAGCGCCGCCTGCCGGAGATCTGGAAACGGCCCGGATGTTCGGCAAGCGCGTCGCGGACGTGACGGCGCGGTGGAACGCGGGGGTTCGATAACGCAGCGTACGAAGGCTCGCGCCGGGAAGCCTCGGCCCTGCCTCGCGCGCTCGAGGCAGGCGTCGCGCTTGACAAGGTGCCGCGCCCAACAAGCGCCGCCAATCTGCCTCGAACCCACCAGCATCGGCTTGCATCTGTCACGTAACCGGTCACGCCGATGTCACTTTCGGCGCGCATCGTCGTTTTTTCACCCCGTTTCGCACACCCACCGCTATCAGGTCTTAAAATAGCGTTCCAGCGCGGTGTCGCGCCCCGTTTCCAGCAAGCCAGTGAGATCGAGATGAGCACGAAAGTTTTTGTCGACGGACAGGAAGGCACGACCGGCCTGAAGATTTTCGAATACCTGTCGCAACGCGCCGACGTAGAGGTCCTGCGTATCGAAGAAGCGAAGCGCAAAGACCTCGAAGAACGCCGTCGTCTCATCAACGCATCGGACGTCACGTTCCTGTGCCTGCCGGATGTCGCCTCGCGCGAGTCGGCCTCGCTGGTCGAGAACGACCACACCGTGCTGATCGATGCCAGCACCGCCTTCCGCACCTCGGCAGACTGGGCCTACGGTCTGCCCGAACTGGCCCACTCGCAGCGCGAGCGTCTGCGCACGGCGAAACGCATCGCCGTGCCGGGCTGCCATGCATCGGCCTTCGTGCTGGCCATGCGTCCGCTCGTCAAAGCAGGCGTCGTGGCGCCGGAGTTCGCTGCGCACGCTTACTCGATCACCGGTTATAGCGGTGGCGGCAAGAAGATGATCGCCGACTACGAAGCCGGCGGTAACGACAAGCTCAAGAGCCCGCGCCCTTACGCACTCGGCCTCACGCACAAGCATCTGCCGGAAATGGCTGCGCATACGGGCCTGAAGTCGGCGCCGGTGTTCACGCCGATCGTCGGCGACTTCTACAAGGGTCTCGCGGTCACCACGTTCTTCTCGCCGAGCCAGTTGGCCAAGAAGGCCACACCGCAAGACGTACAGGCGCTGTTCGCCGAGTACTACGCGGGTGAGGCATTCGTGAACGTCGCGCCGTTCGACGCGGAAGCAAACCTCGACAGCGGCTTCTTCGACGTACAGGCGAACAACGACACCAACCGTGTCGACCTGTTCGTGTTCGGCAATGAAGAGCGCTTCGTGACGGTCGCGCGCCTCGATAACCTGGGCAAGGGTGCATCGGGCGCGGCAATCCAGTGCATGAACCTCGCGATCGGCGCCAACGAAGAGGCTGGCTTAAAACGCTAAACAGGTTCGCGATACGGACGGCAATTCGCCGTCAATCCACAAAAAAGCCGGTCTTAACAGACCGGCTTTTTTTGTTTTAAAAACCTGCACTCAGAATCCCTCTTTTAAAGTTAATCAGTAGTAGCCCGCATTACTTTAAAAAGAAAAATCGGAATGCTCACCAACTCCCGGTAATTCATTCCCTGAATTGACCCGCACAGCATAGTTTGCCGCATAGGGAAACTCCGGATTTTTTGTCGAACGGTCGTTCGAAGATCATAGAGCCATTTTGCTGCAACGCTTGCCTGGTAAGGGTGTGCCGCGAAGCAACGATGTCGCTGCTGAACCCAAAAATCGTTTTTTGTTTAAAAGGGCTGCCAGGTCCCACATGGCATGCACCCGGCAAACATTTCGCTGTTTGAATCGGTCTTTTTAGACGGCTCATTCAATTGACAGGCATTAATCGCGCAGCGAAATTAGTTCGCACAATTACAGGAAGGGAGACAGCAGTATGTCGCACGCCATTACTCGAGGCCTGGCGATGGCCATTGCCACGGCCCCATTTCTCATCGCCTGCGGCGGTGGCAAGGCGGACAATCCCGGCACGATCAGCGCACCGCAATGCTCGGGATCGAGCTGCGGCGTGCAAGGTCCGCCGACTTCGAACGCTGGTACGACCGCGTTATGTCCGGCCACTGCTGACATCGTGAAGACCACGTTCCTGGGTGGCGCGGGTAGCGGCGAGGTGGTGCAGGTGAACATCGATGCGACGGCCATGACGTACACGCTGAAGTGGCTCGAGTCGCCGATTCCGTTGCGCACAGGTCAGGTCACGCCGACACGCGCGGGCACGCAGATCACGGGCGCGGTGATCCACCCGCCGACCGGCGCACTGCCGACCGCCGAACAGACACGCTGCGCTTTCATCCTCGGCGCGGGCACAGGCACCGGCGTCGGAGATGGTCAGCCCTACACAACACCCGATTTCACCAACAACCCCAACCCGCCGATGATCCTCGTCGGTCTGGGCGTGGCCGGCGGCGGAATCCCGGGCGCGAACGTCGAGTACGACGGCCTGACTATTGCCCCGTTGCCCGGCCTCGAGAACATCGGCGCCGTTCCCGCGCGGCATTTCGATTTCTATCCGTTCCTCGGGTTTGCCGCCACGACGACGGACATCACGAAGTTGCCTGGCACCTACAACGGCCTTCTCTACCATCTCGTGCCGTCGGGCTCTTATGCGGCAACAGCCACCAACACGGTTGAGACTTTCGACGCGAGCGGCAACTGCACCGGCTCCAATGCGGCCAACGCAGCGTTTCATCCGAGTGCAAGTGGCTGCCTGACGACCGGCACCGCCTGGACACTCAACAGCAGCGGCTACTTCGACAGTCAAAATACGCCGCAGATCGGGACTCAACTGACGCTGCCTACTGGGACTAGCGGTTCCGTGGCTCCGGCGCACATGATTCTCGGCCAGATCAACGGCGCAACGGTGCCGCTCGTTGTCCGCACGGGTCTCGTGAATCTCGGCACGGCGCCGCTGCATCTCGATGCCAAGGTCGACGACGAATCCGGCATCGCCATGCTCGCCGCAGCCACGCCGCTCGCATCCGGAGGCTTCGACGGCGGCTACGTTGGCGCGGATTCGAACTTCAAATCGACCGCTACGTTGATTCAGGGAGGTGTGGGCTCCTTCATCAACCCGTCGACGTCCGCAGCGGAAGACCACTTTGGCCTCAGCTACGGTCTGTCGAGCCCCGGACTGATCGGTGTCCAGCACCCGAACGGAACCGGCTTCGCGATCGCCTCCGGCGGACTGTACGCGATCGAGATTCAGGGCACGGTGAACGGCGGCGTGGCGCCGACCTCGCAACTCAGCGGCACTGCTTCGAGCGCCCCCTACTTCGGCATCGGAGCGCAGATCAGCAAGTAACGAACGAAGGACCGGTAGTTCGCAACACGAGACATAAATAGAGCAATAGGTGGCTGGACTGGGAGCCGGCCACACACAACGAGAAAATTCTGGAGGCGGTATGAAATGGAGAATCCTTTCGGTGCTCGCTCTTGCAGCACCGTTGCTGGGGGCGTGCAGTGGTGGTGGCGGCGGTAACGGAGATGGACCGGTGACGGAAGTTCGCCTGTGTCCTTCTTCGCTCGACTACGGCACGGTGTTCACCGGCGGCGGCGGTGACGGCGAACTGGTCAAGCTGCAGTTGGACACGACCAAGATGACCTGGCAGATCAACTACATCGAATCGCCGATCCCGGCGACCACCGGCACCGTCGCACCGACGCGCGCCGGCCAGAGCGCAAGCGGCACGCTGACCCAGGAAACCCTGCTGCCGACGCAGAAGCTCAACCAGTGCGCCTTCCGCCTGAACGGCGCCAGTCTCGACCCGAATCGTCCGGCGCGTATTTTCGTTGGCGAAGGCGTGGCAGGCGGCACGATCCCGGGTGCCGAAATTTCGTTCGGCGGGATTCTCGGCGTAGGCGCGGTACCCGACACCACGTTCCCGTACTACCCGTTCATCGGTTTCTCGTCGATTGAAACGAACCTTGCGAACGTGGTCGGCACCTACAACCAGCTCGGCTATCACCAGGTTCCTTCGCAGAACTTCGCGCCGGTCGCGGTCGATACGAAGATCACGATCAATGCGGACGGCACGTGGACCGAGTGCGACAACTCCGGTGTCAACGCGGGCTCGTGCCAGCAGCCGGGTACGAACTTCGTGCAGTCGTCGGACGGCAGCGGCGCATTCGAAACCGACAAGTTCGTAGGCCAGGCCAAACCAACGCTCGCCACCACGCCGAAGGCGCGCGGCTACATGATCGTCGGCAAGCTGCGCAATCAGGTGGTGCCGATCCTGGTGCGAACTGGCGCGGCGAACTCGTCAGTGACGACGCCGGTGAATGGCGAACTCGGTCCGTACGCGGACGACGAATCGGGCATCTCGATTCTGTCGCCGCAAACCTCGATCGCGGTGAACTCGCAAAACGGTGAGTACATCGGTGTGGATAGCCAGTTCGACTATCGCACCACGGCGCTCGAAGGCACCGAGGCCACGCTGCTCGATCCGTTCAATGCATCGCAGGCATCGCTTGCGACGGCGCTGAATCTGGCCTTCACGCAGACCGTGCCGGGTGTTGTCACGACGACGCAAGTGGGCGCCTCGACGGGTACCACGCCGACCGGAAAGATGATCTTCACGGGTGGCGTGTTCGGCTACCTCGATCTGACCAACGCGGCCTCGCCGTACTTCACGATCGGCGCCTTCGTCCAGTAATGGACGCAGCACGCGCCGCCGACACGCAGCGAGGCGTTCGCGTCCCGGCTGCTGCGCACAGCAAAAGCGCGGCAGCCGGCGTCCACCCAGTATCCAGCGCACCGGTTGGGCCGCCAGGCCGCCGTCGCTCGCCGCGCGCGACGAACGCAACGCGCGCCTCAGGAGGAACAACATGAAAAAAATCTATTTCGCGCTACTGGCCATCTGCCTGTCGGCCAGTGCGCACGCGCAACACGCGGGCGATAACGTCGCCGTGCTCGGCTGGTTCCACGTCATGCCGCAGGATTCGAGCACGCCGCTGACCACCAACGTCGCCCCGACGCCGATCAATACACCGCTGCGTCTGCCGAGCTCGTTCACGTCTGCCGGCACGGGGTTGTCGACCAGCAGTGCCAATACCGTCGGCCTCGTGTTCAGCCACTACCTCACCGATCACATCGCCGTATCGACGGTGGCCGGCGTGCCGCCGGTTTTCAAGCTCTACGGGCACGGCACCGTCAAGCCGCCGGGACCGGCAGGCGCACTCGGTCAGCAGGATCTGGGCGATCCGCAGGCCAATCCGATCGTAAAGAGTGTGCGCCAGTGGAGCCCGGCGCTGCTGTTCCAGTATTACTTCAATGCGCCGACGGCCCATTTCAGGCCGTTCGTGGGTATCGGCGTGTCGTATAACTGGTTCTCCGACGTTCAGCTGAGCCCGAACTTCGTGACCGCGACGCAGAACAATCTCGGCTCGGTGCTGGCAGCCGGCGCGGGCAAGCCCGGACAGACGCAGGTGTCGGCGAAGGCGTCCTCGTCCTGGCAGCCGGTGTTCAATGCGGGGCTCTCGTACAACATCACCGACCACTGGGGCCTCGTGGCATCGGTCACGTACATTCCGCTGAAGACCACCTCGTCGGTCATCATCAAGGCGGCGGACGGCACGGAATTGGGTGTCTCGAAGGCGGAGCTGAAAGCCGATCCGATCATTTCGTTCCTGGCCGTGTCCTACAAGTTCTGAGTTCGACGTAGATATGACAAAGCCGGCGGGCCCCGCAGAGGGGTCAGCCGGCTTTGTCTTTTCTGGAGGACGCGGGAAATTCAGGGCAAAAAAAAGCCCGCCTAAGCCGGCGGGCTGAATCCATATCAGAGGAGACATGGAGGAGACAAGACAAACTATAGCAAATGGTTTGGTGCGTCGCAACATACAAATTAGGGTTGACCCTCTGCGTTGTATAAGCACAACAATCCTTGCAACGTTTTGCGAGCGAGCGGCGCTGAGTGCCGCGCACCTGCCGCGATCGCTCGCCTAATGCCGCACCAGTGCCATCATCGCGCCGAAACCGACGAACACGCCGCCCGTCAGACGATTGAACATCCTCGCGACGCTGCGGCTCTTCAGCCTGGCGCCGATCCGCGTGCCGAAACCGGCGTACACCAGGTACCAGCTCACCTCGATGACCGCAAAAGTCGCGACGAGCACGCCGAACTGCGGCAGCTTCGGCTGCGCAGCGTCGATGAATTGGGGCAGCAGCGCGGCGGCGAACAGGATGGCCTTCGGGTTGCTGCTCGCCACCAGGAAGCCGTTGCGAAACAGCACGAGGCGCGAGCGCGCGGGTTTGGCGGAAAGTTCATCGACCGCGCCGGCAGCGCCTTCGTCAGCCGGTGCCCGCCACGCCTTGATGCCCAGATAAACGAGGTAGGCCGCGCCGATCATCCGCAATGCGTTGAACATCGTCGGCCACGCCGCGAGAAAGACGCCGAGGCCGGCTGCCGACACCGCCAGCATCAGCACCAGCGCCGACAGGCAGCCAGCCATGGTCGCGCTGGAACGGCGCAGCCCGTGCTGGGCGCCGTGCGTCATCACCAGCAGCATGTTCGGACCGGGAATCGCGGAAACGACGAAAACAGTGACGGCGAACAGCCACCAGGTATGGAGACTCATTGGGATCAAGGCGAATTGGAATCGGACGGCTATTATGCCCGCCCGTGCAAATCCGTGGCGACGCCCCATCGCGCGCATCCCGGCACGCAGGCGCCGCTCCTTGCGGCGAAGCGCGCTCGGCCCAACTGCCGAGCACAGGCTCAACAATGGATGCGGGGCGCGCCTTCAGGAGCGACGGCCCAAGCACCTGCTCAGCGCCCTGCCCGCCGCGCCGCCACCTGCCCCAGCACCGCGAAGTCCTTCTCGCCGTCGCCATGCGCTACCGCTTCGATCAGGCTGTCACGCACCACACTCGCAATCGGCAGCGGCGTGTTGACCGCATCAGCGGCCGCCAGCGCGAGGCGCAGGTCCTTCAGTCCGAGGCGCGCCTTGAACAGGGCCGGCTCGTAGCGCTGCTCCGCGATCAGTTTGCCGTAGCCCGAATAGACCGGTCCCGGGAACAGGCCGCTCGTGATGACGTCGAGGAAATCCTGCATCGCAAGGCCGTGGCCGGTCACGAGCGTGGCCGCCTCGCCGAGCGTCTCGACAGCTGCGCCCAACATGAAGTTAGCCGCGAGTTTCATCACGTTCGCCTGTTGCGGCAGCGAACCGATGCGCCAGGTTTTCTGGCCGATCGCGTCGAAAATCGGCTGCACGCGGTCGATCGACTCGGCCGGGCCGCCTGCCACGATCGTCAGCTTGCCCGCTGCCGCGACGTCGGGGCGCCCCATCACCGGTGCAGCAACGTAATGGATGCCGCGCGATGCGTGCGCCGTCGCCAGCTCCTCAGCGAGCGCCACTGAGATCGTCGCCATGTTCACGTGGATCAGGCCACGCTGGGCGTGTTCCAGCAGCGACGCGGTGATGACTTCGCGCAGCGCGGCATCGTCGGCGAGCATCGAGAACACGGCGTCGCCCGCAAACGCTTCAGCCGGCGTCGCGACGATCCGCGCACCCGCGTCGGCGAGCGGCTGCGCGCGTTCCGGCGAGCGGTTCCACACGCGCACCTGATGTCCGGCTTTCAAAATGTTTGCAACCATCGCGGCACCCATCTCGCCGAGACCGATAAAACCGATGTCCATCTGTCGCTCCGTCTTCTAAAGAACTGGAAGTAAAGCACACCCATGCGACACGTGCAGGACAGCGCGCAATTAAACACGGTGCGATACTGATGCGATGGTCACCGCGACATTCCGCTTCTATGAGGAGCTGAACGATTTTCTCGCCCGGCCCTTGCGCCGGCGCGCGTTCAGTCATGTCTGCGTGCACGGCGCGACCGCGAAACATATGATCGAAGTGCTCGGCGTGCCGCATACCGAGGTCGAACTGATTCTGGTGAACGGTGAGTCGGTCGGTTTCAATCATCCGCTCGCCGACGGCGATCGCATCGCCGTTTATCCGAAGTTTGAAGCGCTCGACATCCAGCCGCTATTGCGCGTACGCGAACATCCGCTGCGCGTGGTGCGCTTCATTGCCGATGCGCATCTGGGCGGTCTCGCACCACTGCTGCGGCTCGCTGGCTTCGACACGCTGTACGACAACCACTATCCCGACGCCGATATCGAAGCGCTCGCAGCAGCACAACAGCGCATCGTGCTGACGCGCGATCGGGAGCTATTAAAACGCCGCACCATCACGCACGGCTGCTACGTACGCACACTGCGGCCGCGTGAGCAATTGCGAGAAGTGTTTGAACGGCTCGATCTGGCCGGCAGCGCGCAGCCGTTCCGTTTGTGTCTGATGTGCAATGCGCCGCTGCGGCGTATCGCCAAAGATGAAGTCGGCGACCGGGCGCCAGATGGCGTGCTGGAACGGCATAACCAGTTCGTCACCTGCGACGTGTGCCGACGCGTGTTCTGGGAAGGCACGCACTGGCAACGCATGCGTGCGCTGATGGACAGTGTGGCCGGCGCGCCGGAACCGCCGATTTGAACACCACTCAACGGCTCGGACTCCATGAGGCCTGAGCACCGCGCCAACGCCGCTCAGGTCCGGAATCGCCGCCGCTCGCTCGACGCGCGGCGCGATGCGTACAATGCGGGATTACTTATCTGGCAGAGGCCTTCCGTATGGCGATGAAAAAAACCGACCTTGAGAAGAACAAGGCGCTCAAGCTGAACAGCGCAATGAAACTTTCGACCGCCGACCGCTTTGGCAAACCTGCTGCCGCCGACCCGAAGCTCGATCGCCGCGAACAGCGCAAGCTCGATCAGGCGCAGGGCCTCGTCGCGTTCGCCTGCAAGCTGAATGGCGACCTGGTCACAGAACTGAAAGCGCGGGCCGTCACGCATCCGGAAGGCATGTCCGGGCTGCTGAACGAGGTCATCAAGCGCGGCCTCGCGGGCTAAACACCGCCCAAACCGCCGTCCAATACAAAAAGGCCAGAGCAGAAGCTCTGGCCTTTTTGCTGGCGACATTTAACCGGAACTGCGCTGCACTCGCCGACTAGCGGCGCGTACAGGAGAGCCGGCAGGGTTCGCCCAGCGAAACCAAGCGTGAGCTTAGTTTGCCGCGCCCTTGTCGTTCGTGCCGGCTGCCGAAGCTGCTGCCGAAACCGGAGCGCGCTTGCCGTGCGTCTTCAGCTTCTTGATGTGGTGCTTCTTCGGCGCGCTAGCTGCAGCGGCCGGCGCTGCTGCGTCCGATGCCTGTGCGAAAGCTTGAACGGAGACCAGCGCGATCGATGCGGCTGCGAGCGAGACGATGAATTTTTTCATGTGTTGTTCCCCAAACCTGGACGACTGAGTCAATGTGAATGAAATAGCAGAACGGTGAAGCAGACAAGGCTTGAGGCGCCTTACCGCTCCCCGCGGGAGAGTATTACGCAGCGTAGGCGGTTTGTCATGCGCAAAACTCGATATGTATTTTCCACGAGACAGCTTGCTTTCGATATGCTTTCACTCATTAAGCATGCCATATCAGGGAGATTACCTAGGCCTGCTTCTAGACCAGATTCCGCAGCAAACTGGCGGTTTCCTGAAGGGTCGGCAGCACCCGATGCAGCGCGGCATTCGCCGATTCCTGGCCGATCGGCATGCTCACGCTGATCGCCGCCACGACCGAGCCATGCCGGTCACGCAATGGCACCGCGACACCGCGCATGCCCAACTCCAGTTGTTGATCGGTAACAACATAACCATCGCGGCGGATTTCGCCCAGGACTTCGCGCAAGCGCTCCGTGGTCGAATACGTATGTGGCGTGAATACCTTGATCGGATAGGACGCTAGCCACTGTTCGATGCTTTCCGGTGGCTGGAAGGCCAGCAGGATCAAACCCGCCGACGAGAGCGGCGCGCTCGCTCGCGAGCCGAGCACGAAACCGACCGCCATCGCCCGGTTGACGCCGTTGCGCGCAACGTAGACCACGTCGTGTTCGTCGAGAATCGCGACCAGCGCGGTTTCCTGCACCGTCGCGGTGATGCGCTGAAGAAACGGCTGCACGGTGCGCGGCAAGCGCGCTGAATCCAGATACGACTGACCGAGCCGCAATACGCGTGGCGCGAGCCAGAACAGCTTGCCGTCGGTATCCACGTAGCCCAGTTCGCGCAGCGTCAGCAGATAGCGGCGCGCCGCCGTGCGCGAAAGCCCTGCTCGGGCGGCCACCATAGTCGGCGTCATGCGCGCATGCTCTTCGTCGAATGCTTCGATGATCGCCAGCGCCTTCGCGGCGCCGGCGATCCAGTCTTTCTCGTCCATTGCGTCTGCCTGAAAGTCGGCCTGCCCGGCAGGTCAGTGATGTTTTGAGCCGCCTGGCCGTTGCGCGATTATCGCGCGAGTAGCTCGGGATGCACGCGACTAAAGGCTCATTTGAAGTCCCAACGCATCTGCTCGGCGATCCCCACCCCGCGCGAGGTCCGCACACATTCGCTCACGTAGTCTGTGAAGGGCAGCGGCTCGAAACCGATCTCGTCACGCAGACGGCGGTTGTCAAACGCGTAGTCCAGTTCCGCGAAACCGGCGTACAACCGCAGCGCGTGCTCGATCAGGCGGCCGCTGCCGCAGCGGTCGCGGCCCACCACCTCGCGTGCGATCTTGCCGAAGTCGCGCACGCGGCATATCGAATAGCGTCTGCCCGAGGTGCCGGTGGCTTCGTCCATGGCGCTGATAATCTGACCGATGGTCGGCGCCTCCGAACCCGCCGACACGTGATACGTATCGAAAGCCAGCGACGGCTTCACCGCCAGCAGCGCGAGCGCACGCGCGCAGTCGTCGGCGGACACCACGTCGATGCGGTTCATCGCCCGCGCCGTAAAGCGCCGAGCGCCGTGCACTACGCGAAACACCCAGAACAGGCTCGCAGACGGCAACGTGCCAAGCACCGTGTGACCGACCACACTCGACGGGCGCACCACCACCAACGGCAAACGTGGATACGTGCTGCGCAACAGGCGTTCGACTTCGCGTTTGCTTTGCGTGTACGGCACGAGATGTCGCGTCTCGCCATAGCCGAATGGAGATTCCTGCACGTTCGCGCCACATTGCGTGCCGCACGCCATCGCGGTGCTCACGTGCAGAAAGCGCCGTAGCGTTTTGCTGCCGACAAAACGCGACACAAAGCGCAACGTATCGCGCACATTTGTATCGACCACCTGGGGATGCGTCGAGAACGATGCGAGCCCCGCACAGTTGATCACGTGCGATGCCTTGCCGAGCCGCGCCAGATCGATTTCCGAAAACGCGCTACCGAGCTCGCCGACCATCACGTTCGCATTAGTGATTCGCTGAGCGCGAGAAGGCGGCAGCCCGCAGCGCACTGCCGAAGCACGCAGTCGCGCGAGCGCGTCGGCCACGCTGACGCCGCGCACCAGACACACCATGCGTTCGACCAGGCCGGCGTTGATCAGGGTCACCAACAAATTGCCGCCGACAAAGCCGGTCGCACCGGTCAGCAGCACACTGTCGACGCCCATCGCCTGCGCGCGCGCCGACGATACCAGGCTGTCCTGCCAGGCGTTGGACAAAGGGGTTTGCCATACAAACATCGCTAGCTCCTTGCGGGGACGTCAGATCGTCGAAACATCGGTCCGGACAACCAATCAACAGCAACAGGCACATCCACACGCGCGTCAATACCGATACGTCAGCGCCGAGATCGCGAAGTAGTTGTTCTTCGATTGCACGATAGGACTGTTCGCCGACGCACCGAGCAGCCGCGTCACGCCGCCTTCGGTATGCACCGACCAGCGCGGCGAAAACATGTACGTCCATCCGGCCGACACCTTCGCGCTGTCGAATCCGCCTTTCACCGCATAGGGCTGAAAACGGCTCGCGGCCGCCTGCGCATCGGTGACCCCGAAGAAGGTCTGCGTGTAGCGGCCGCTGCCGGCATGCACGCTGCCTTTGATGCTGATTTCGTTGTCGACGCTTTGCAGCACCGGCACGGTCAGATCGACGTGCCCGCTCGTCCCGTGACTCGTGTTCGTCACCGGCTGGTCCAGCGTGATGCTGATGGTCGACGGGCCGAACAGATGCGCCCCGACCTGCACGGACAGCATCACCGAACCGGGAATCCGGCCCATGCCCTTCAGGTAGTCGGAACCGGGCAAGTCGGCTCGATTGCGATCCGTACGACCGAAGTCGTAGCTCAGCGCCGCCGAGGCGAACATGCCGTTAGCAAAGGTGCGCTTGTAGCCGAGGCCGTCCGTCGCGCTCAGAAATATGCCGTTGCTAAACTCTGCGGCGATCAGCGGCGCGACGAACGGACGGTAGTCGCGGCTGCCCTGATAGCGCGGCGCCACGCCGCCGGCCAGCGAGAACATATAGAAATTCTCGGCATAGGCCATCGACGAGCAGCTCAGGCCAAACAGCGGAACACACAGATAAGCGAAGCGTTTGCGCACGATCAGGACTTTTTTTGGGACGGAAGCCGCAGTCTAGGGACGCTGCCTCGCCGCGTCTGTCCTGAAGTTGGGGGAATGTGTGCGCAATTGTGTTCAAGTGTTCGCGAATGTTCGCGGCGTATCCCGCATGCGTGCGCGCGGATAGAATCGGTGCCTGACACGACGCCTTGTTAGAACAACCGAATTCGAAGAACCGCCTTTGAAACCTGACACACGCCAACACCTGCGCGCCAATCTGCTGATGCTGATCGCGGCGATGATCTGGGGCTCCGCATTCGTCGCGCAACGCCTGAGCCTCGATGCGATCGGACCGTTCCTGTTTACCGGACTGCGTTTCCTGCTCGGCGCGTTGGTCGTGTTGACGATGATCGTCTGCGTGCGGCGCTCCGCACTGGCTGAACTATGGAAGCGCGAACCCGGCGGCGCACGCGAACTCCTCGGTGCCGGTGTACTGCTTGGCGTCGTTCTGTCGGCATCGATTTCGTTTCAGCAGATCGGCCTGCAATACACGAAGGTCGCCAACGCCGGCTTCATCAGTTCGTTGTATGTGGTGCTCGTGCCCCTGCTCGGCGTGCTGTTTCGTCATCGGACGGGATTCGGCACGTGGCTCGGTGCGACGCTCGCTGCGATCGGCATGTACTTTCTGAGCGTCAACGAGCACTTCTCGATCCTGTACGGCGACTGGTATCAGCTGGCCGGCGCGTTGGTGATTTCCGTGCAGATGATGCTGGTGGGCCGCTTCGCACTGCGGCACGACACCCTCATGCTGGCGCTCGTGCAGTTCGTGACTTGCGGGCTCGTGTGTCTGGCCATCGGTCTCGTGACCGAGCCGATCAGTCTCGCTGTGATCGAGCGCGCCGCGCCGACGATTCTGTACGGCGGCGCGCTGTCGGTGGGCGTCGCTTATACGATTCAGGTGGTTGCACAAAAGTACGCGGCGCCGTCGCATGCTGCTGTGATCTTCAGTATGGAAGGCGTGTTCGCCGCGCTCGCCGGGTGGCTCGTGCTCGGCGAAACGCTGTCGGCGCGCGCGCTATTCGGATGCGCGCTGATGCTCGCGGGTTTGATCGTGTGTCAGGTGGGGCCAGCCTCGCGACGCGGGAGTGAACGTGATCGATTGCCTCACGAAGCGTGAGGGTTTAGCCAGGCGCGCGAGTGGTTGCTTCGGCCGCTAAGCAGCGCGCGGCAATGCGAAGAGTTTAGGTGTATCAGCGGTGGGTGGAAACACACACCAGCAGCCGTCGTCGTGTCGAAAGAAAAAGAGACTGCGCGATCCACCTTCCTGAGAAGTCTCGACCCGTACATAACGCCTGCCGCCCAGACGGGTGCGGCTGAATTCGGTCACGTGAACCGGAACCGAAGGCCCCGGCGCCAGCCATTTCTCGACCAGAAAACGCAGTGATTGTTCGCTTGCGGCTCTCATGATTCGCTCCGGGCCGGCTTGTCGTGGCTCGCCTCGCGTGTGGTGTCGTTGCTTTCGTCGTTTTCGGCGCCTTCCTCATCATGCTCGGAAGATGCGAGAGATATGGCCCGATTAGTGGCCGCCGCCCGCAGCGTCGTGCAGTGGCTGGCATGTCTGATATCCGAGAGAAGACGGACTAATTGTCGTGCTGTTCTGCGTTTCATTACACACCCCCGCACTGCACCAATAACTTCAGAAAACACTTTAACTCTATGCCTGGATAGGGCGTTGCTGAAATGATTTTGACTAAATAGCAACAGTTGCGCTTGCAAAAACATAGACGCAATCTTTGTACCTTCCAGCTTCAATGTGCGCGTTCGAGGAACCGCGGTCTGTACGGTGGCGAGCGGATGTCGTCGACGAAAAAGCCGGGCCGCCACCCGGCTGCGTAGGCCGGATGCGCAAGTTATCCACAATTGCCTATGAATAACTTCGGGATAGCGCATCGGACAGCCTGTGTGCGAAATCTTGATAAGACGCGCCGCCAGGCAAGCCCTGTCAAAGTTATCCCAGCTTTGTAGTTTTTCTACAGTCGTGTTCCGCAGGGTTATGGGTTTCGCATGACGTTGATGTGACGGAGGATTTGATAGTTATCCACAGACGGGGTTAACCCTTGTTAACTATTACTACATACATATACGTATGAAGTAAAAGACATAGGATAAGTACCGCTGCGTGATGAGATCAAAGGCTGATCAGCTCTTGATCAGCCAAAACCCCGCTGCAACGGTACGTGTATCAAGGCGCAACGCCCGGTCCGCTTGCAGGTTGCACGGCAGCAGCCTTTTCGATCGCATCAGGCATGTCGGGAGGCGGCGCTGGAATCATCGCTTCGACCGGCACCGGCAACAGGCGCGTTTCGATGCGGTTGTTCACAACCGGCTGCGTGCGCACCACCGTTTGCAGATAGTGATCGACAAGGCCGAAGAAACGATCGTAAAACTTGCCCGACGGGATGGTCTCACTTGAAATTTTGACCATCGCATCACTGTTCGAGCGGATCGGCAGCGACAGCGAACCCAGCACGCTTAGCCCGACGCTCGCTGACGTATCGCTTTTCTTCAGCGCAAAGCCATTCTGCACAGCGTTGACGTAAGCGATGCTCGTATCGTTCGCCTCTTCCCCCGGCGTACACACCACATGAAACTCGACGACGATATGCGTATCGCCGGTCGGCTGGAAATTTTTCGTCCCGTCGACGGTATCGGTGCGCGTCATCGTCGTCAGATAGCCCTGACTC
The DNA here is from genome assembly GCF_046026675.1 of Paraburkholderia sediminicola. Classification (GTDB taxonomy): domain Bacteria; phylum Pseudomonadota; class Gammaproteobacteria; order Burkholderiales; family Burkholderiaceae; genus Paraburkholderia; species Paraburkholderia sediminicola_F. Next base: position 4,199,035 of record NZ_JAQQEY010000001.1, read on the forward strand.
AACAGCGCGCGGCGTGCAGCTTCGCAGGTATCCGTGGCGCTCGAATTGAAATTTCGGGCGTAAGGGCTCGCGCCCGTTTCGAACAATTCCTGTTGGAATTTCGGTTGCGGGGCGCTGCTGCAAGCGGCAAGTGTCAGCAGGCCGAAAAGCGCGATGGCAGTGGCTTTGGAAAACGAGGGGAACATGATCGATCGGAGGAGGCGCAGCGTGAGTTCGAATGGGAATGCATTGTAGAGCGGTTGCCAGGTGTGCGTAAAAAACGCGCAGCGCTACGCCGCCTTACACAGCGTGACGGCTCAATTCCACGCCTTCAAGCGCGGGAATATGACAAAGAGGAGAAATACGACTGAGTCGACGCTCAGTGCGGCATGGCAGGCGATGCGCCCGGCAGCGCCGCTGCGGCGTTGCCGGGCGGTATCGTAAAAGCGTCGGCCCAGTTGTCCGGCGCCGGGCAACGGTCGGCTTCGCACATGCTGGCTTGTACGCCCGGATGCGACGCGACGTCCTGCGCTCCGGCAGCGTCCGCGAAATCTTCGACGCGCAAGCTCACCTTCTTCGCGTATGCCTGCGATCCGCCGTAACTCTTGAGCGCCGCGTTCATGTCGCCGTTGGCCGAACGCATGTAGCCGTACAGAATCGCCGAGCCCACTTCGATGTTGGTGGTCGGCTCTGTGAGGTCCTTGACGTTCCTCAGCATCCCCCGGTGAGCGCCCGGCACCACCTGCATGAGCCCGGTCGCGCCGTTGGCGCCCTTGGCCTTTTCCTTGAAGCGGGATTCGATCGAAATGATCGCCAGCAGCAGTGCCGGCGGCAGCGAGTATTTCGAAGCGGCAGACTGCACCGCGTCCGAGATCTTTTGAGCCTTTTCCTTTGCCAGACCGAATTTCTGCGTCAGATACGCGGACATGCGGTCATTGTTTTCGTCGGCCGTTGCGGTTTGCATCAGGCCGAGCGAAAGCACGATCAGGCAAAGTAACCGGCTCATAACGGAGGACGGAAAAGAAAGGGGATTTGCGCATTATAGCTCTGCCCCCAAAAGAGGCACCAAACGGCCAAAATTCGTCTGAGGAAAGGTGGCCGGCCGGTGCGTGCACGCGTGCTTTGCGAGTGCATGTCGGGCCCACCCAGTTGCGCAGCAGTGCACTCGGCGAAACTACGCCGGCGGTGAACCGGTGCGCTCATTGCGCGTAGCGGCGATGCAAGGCTGCCGCCACTTCCGCGAAACGGGCACGCAATTCCGGCGGCGCCAGCACGTCGGCCTCCGTGCCAAAGCGCAGCAACTCCGCGCATGCCTGCCTTATCGAACCGACCGGCAACGTGACCGTGCGCCAGCCGTCGGACGGATCCGGCTCGCCGATTTTCGCGGCTGAGCGTGCGAACGGTGACGTGAAGGCTTCGAGCATCTGCATGCCCCACGGCGACAGGCGCAGCGTTGCCTCGCTCGCATGCATCTCTTCGGACAGACGCTGAATGCTGTCTTGCCAGTAAGCCGCCAGATCGAAGGCGGGCGGCCGCTCGAAAGTCTCGTCCAGCATGCTCAATTCGAGAATGCGCGAAATGCGGTAGATGCGGATGTCCGCGCCGACCCGCCCGACCGCGTACCACGCGCCGCTTTTCAGCACGATGCCGAGCGGTTCGATCCGGCGAAATTTTTCGGCCTTCCAGCTCTGGTAGCGAATCTGTAGCGGATGCTGTTCCCACACCGCGCTGGCGATCAACGGCAGATTCGCGGGCTGGTCCGCGTCGGAAAACCAGGCCGGGGCGTCGAGGTGAAAACGCGAGCGCATGCGCTCCGCGGTCGAACGCAATTCGACCGGCAGCGCGGCGAGCAACTTGGTTTGCGCGCCGGCCATCACGGCGCCGAGCCCGAGTGCCTGCACCGGCCCTGGCAAGCCGGCGAGAAACAATGCCTCCGCTTCCTGCGACGACAGGCCGTTCAGACGCGTACGGTATCCGTCGAGCAGACGATACCCACCTTCCGCACCGCGTTCGCTCTGGACGGGGACGCCCGCGGCGCTCAAGGCGTCGATATCGCGATAGATCGTGCGCAGGGAGACTGCGCATTCGTCGGCGAGCGACTGCGCGGTCACGCGTCCGCGCGCTTGCAAGGTCATCAGGATGGAAAGGAGGCGGCTGGCTCTCATACGGACAAGTGTAGTCATACCTGACATAAACTGACAGGTATGGGCGCTTAGGATGGGAACATCCGGCGCCAGATGGACGCTGGCCTTTCCAACGAGACGCTCACTCAGAAGGCTCCCCCATGACCACCGATCGCACGATTACTCTGTTCCACTCACCGCAATGCCGCTCCGTGAGCGCACTTACGCTGCTCGAGGAACTCGGTGCCCCGTATCAGCTGAAGGTGCTGAACATGAAGGCCGGAGAGCAGCGCAAGGCACCGTATCTCGCGATCAATCCGCTCGGCAAAGTGCCGGCGATTCTTCACGGCGACGCGCTGATCACCGAACAGGTCGCCATCTTTATCTATCTGGCCGACCTGTTTCCTGAAGCGGGTCTCGCGCCGGCACTCGACGATCCGCCGCGCGGGCCGTATCTGCGCTGGCTGGTGTACTACGCGGCATGCTACGAACCCGCGCTGGTCGACAAGGCGATGAAGCGCGAACAGGCGCCGCTCGCCACGTCGCCCTATGGCGATTTCGATTCGATGCTCGGGACCGTGACGAGCCAGCTCCAGGCGTCGCCCTATTTGCTCGGGGACAAGATGTCGGCCGCGGATATTTTGTGGGGCATCGCGCTGCATTGGGGGATGATGTTCAAGCTGGTGCCTGAGACGCCAGTTGTGCTCGAGTATGCCCAGCGCGTCTGCTCGCGGCCGAGCTTCGTGAAGGTGAGCGAGCGGGATGTTGCGCTGGCGGCCGAGCATGAGGCAGCCGTCAAAGGGGCTTGACGTTGCGTGCCGGCTGCCGGAGATGCGGCGATGATCAGCGATGCAGGCGCCTGACCGCTTGGCCAGTTGACCGGCCTGTTGACCCGGCATCCGGCTCGATGCGCCGGGATTTGAGACAATGGAGGCCGCCGGTGAATGTCTTCCCGGCGCAACCGGGCGCGCCGTGGCCTTTTCAGCAGGCGTCGGCCCATTGAACAAGAGATGTTTTCAGGTATGAGCAAGACCGTATTCATTCCCAGCGTCCCCGCGACGTCGGAGGAAGATTTCGACGTGTCGGCGACGTCGAAACTGGCCGGCTACCGGCGTTTTTTCGGCGTGTTGAAAGTGGTTCGAACCACCGATGGCCGCGTGCTGTTCCCGTTCGACGGCGCGCCGGAACTCGGACCTTACGCGACCAAGCTGGAAGCCGTCGCGGCGGCACAGGTGTATGGCGAGCACATCGTGACGAGCGACCTGGCACGTCCGGAGTTGTAAGCGCGGGATCATGGCCGGCGTTTGGGGATTACTCCGGCTGGTTGCTTAGGCTAGTCACTCGGGATCATCATTCGAGGTGATCACTTCGGGAGCAACGAATGCCTCGTCTATGCAAAGTGGGCTCATCGGCCCCTGTCATGGGGGGTGTGGCCTTGATGATGGCCGCTTTCTGTCAATCCGGCCTGGCTCAGACGTCGGACGCCAATGCCGGTCAGACAGCACTCGGCAAAGCCGAGGTCGTTCACGCCCAGGTTCACGTGGTAGCGATCTACCCGGCCACCAACACCGTCACGCTGCGTGGTCCGCACGGCAATCTGGCGGATGTCGATGTCAATCCCCAGTTGGCCGACGTCAGGAAACTGCGGGTCGGCGACAAGCTGAACGTTGCGTACCAGCAGGCGCTGCTGCTTCAGGTCGACAAGGTGACAGCCAAAGGTGTGCGTGAACGCATCGAGACGACGGTGGCAATACCGGCCTCAGCGGGATACGCATCGTCGGCGCATAGGGTGCAGGTTGTCGCGACGGTATTGAAGATCGACCGCAAAAGTCGGATGGTGACGCTGCGTGGGCCGAAGCATCAGCAGGTACTGAGGGCGGCGGCGGACATTCCGCTCAATGAATTGAAAGTCGGCGACAGTGTACGCGCGGAGTTTGTTTCGGCGGCTGCGGTGGAGGTGGTAAGGAAGTGAGAGGGGTGCGACGCTTACCATGAGGCCGACGAAGACGCGGCCGTTGGTCATTTCGCCGCGTATATCGTGCGTCGCTGTCGCTACGCTTTCCGTCCACTCCTAAATTGCTTACGCTTACTGATGCCTCGCCCAACCTCCCTCTCAGACGTCATTACCCTTGCCGAGGTCCAGTCGCTGGCAGACCTGAAGACCTTTGCTCGAGGCAAAACCTATTTCCACGACAGCTTGGTGTCGCGCCTTGAGGAGCACGACGGTGTGCTTCGCGCCAATGTGCGCGGCACGCATCGGTACTGCGTCGAACTTGGCGTAGGTGACGACGGCGAATTGACGTACGAATGTGACTGCCCGGTGGGCGAGAACGGCATCTTCTGCAAACATGCCGTCGCGGTCGCATTGGCCTGGCTGGAGAATACCGGTGAGGAAGTGTTCCATCCAGACGAGGCCGAACCGGCGAAGCCTCGCAAGAAACGCAAAACCCATGACGAGCTGATTAGCGAGTATGTCGCGACACTAGGTGAAGACACCATGCGCGACCTACTGCTTGAAGCTGCCGAGCACGACATGACGCTGCGCGACAAGCTTCTTTTCGCAGCGCGCGCGGCGAATGCAAGCGACCTTTCGAGCATGAAAACCGCCGTCCGTCAGGCGACACGCATTTCCAGGCCGCTCGACTGGCGGGAAGCTGGCGCCTACGGTGACGCCCTGATATCACTCGCGGACATGCTGCGTCAGCGCCTTTCCGGCCCGCACGCCGCTCAGGTGGTCGAACTCGCTGAGCTTGCCATCTCTGGAGCACAGACAAGCCTTGAGCAGATTGACGACTCCGGTGGCGACGTCCTGCCGGCAATCATGGAACTTGCATCTGCTCATCTCGAGGCGTGCCGGCAGACGCGACCGGACGCGGTGAAACTCGCCGAGCGCCTGTTTCTCTATCAGACGGAAGGCGTGTGGGACACGTTTTACAACGTGCTGCCGGCCTACGTCGGGCCGCTAGGCGACACGGGATTGCATCGGTATCGCGAACTGGTCGGAAGCGGATGGGCCAAGCTGCCAGCGCTTCCTCCGAGCAACGAATTTCGCGAATCCTTCGAACCGTTGCGTATGCGCCTTGAGCACGCGATGGGGACGTTGGCGGAAATCGACGGCGACGTTGACGCGCTCATTCGCATCCGCTCGAAGGACCTGTCGAGCCCCTACCGGTTTCTGCAAGTGGCGGAACTGTGCGTGAAGCACGGTCGTCACGACGAAGGGCTGGCGTGGGCTGAGCGCGGTCTCGCGGTATCCGGAAATAACGTGGACCAGCGCCTACTCGACTTCTGTATCGAGGAATGCCTGCGCCGTGGCGAGCTCGCCGCGGCCGACGCGTTTGCGTGGCAGCGCTTCGAGATGCGGCCGGTGGCCGAAGCGTTTGCAAGATTGATGCAGACGGCGACCGCTCCCGGGCAGCACAACGCAACCCGGGAACGTGCACTCAGTTATCTCTGGGCGCTGGTGAAGGGTGAAGAGTCGGCAGAAAAATCGAACCGCTACGTCTGGCAGACGTCGACGCGCACCGAACTGGTCAAGGTCTTTCTGGTTGAGCGCGACAATGATGCTGCGTGGGAGGCTTTTAATGGCGGCCCGGTGGCGACATCCATGTGGTCACAGATGGCGGCTGTTCGCGCGAAGACCCATCCGCACGACGCCATTGCGTTGTACCGCCGCCTGTTGCCAATCGCGGTGGAGAACGGCGCACAAAACGCTCGATATGAGGAGGCTTTCGGCATTGTGCGAACCATCGGGAAGTTGCGTGCTGAATTGAACGAGCACGCCGAGTTTGGCGATGAACTGGAGAACATCCGGAAGACCTATCGTGCGAAACGAAACTTCGTCAAATTGTTGGCGGCGCTGGGATGATGTGGCAACGCGTACGAATCCTCCCGCGGTGTCAGCCCTGCAGGCGCCGAAGTAATTACGGGTTCTACCGCGCCCTTGCGATGGGAAACATCTCCGAACTTCACGCCAAATCGCGTAGCTGTCGGGCGCCGTCGGCGCACATGTTCGAACCTGCTTTTCGGTGGACATTCCAATATGTCCCGCATTCGAACATGGGCGCCTATAGTGGAGCCATCGTCACGCTTTGGGCGAGATTTCTGTTCAGGACCGACGCATTTGAGAGGACGGCAATATGACCGCTGATTCTGGTTTGCCTTACGACCCGCAGGGACAGACGCCAGAGCCATTGCTGACGCTGGTTGAATATCTCGAACTCTCGCTGGATGCGGGGGAATGCGTCGTGATGATGCGCCACGGTGCAGACGTCTGTGCTGTCTACCTCGGTGACCCAGCAGACGAGGACAACGGGTTGACTGGTCACGGAACCATCGCAGCGGACGTGGCAGACGAGATACTCGAACTGACGCAGGCCGGCGTAAACCGGATAACGATCGGCGGCCAGACGTACCGGTTTGTTCGAAGCTTCACGCATATCGCTGACGTTGGAGCAGTGATATTTGCTCCGGCGTAGCTTGTAGGATTTCGCACTCGAACTTGCCGTCCGCGGTATCTGCCGTGATCAGCAGTGAGTCAGGACGTTGACCTTGGGTTGTGTTGAACACTTGACGCCAGCGCCCGGAGGAGCTCGAAGTGCTGCAATGAATCAAGATGCTGGCGTCGCGCCCTCTTCCGGCTAAACCACCCACGGCCCGTTGTGCCCGCAGAAGGTCGATGGAAGTTCGCTGTCTCTGGTCTGGGGAACGAACGCATCGCTCACGGCATAGTCTCACTCGTCAACGGTAGATGTTCCGCCGCAAACCAATCTGAATCAGGCCCCGATGCGCTCGACTTTCACTAAATGGCTGTTCATTGTCTACCTTCTCGGTAGCGGCACGCTGTATTCAATGGCCATACTGTTCCTGTTTCCTTTCGTCGGCAGGGCTGGGCGATACTGGTTAGCAAAACAATGGTGTCGTGCACTGGTGGTTGTGATGCGCTGGCTGCCGGGAGTTTCATGTTCGATAGAAGGGCTCGAACATATTCCTGACGGGCCAGCGATACTATTGTGCCGTCACGAATCGACCTGGGAGACACTCGCATTTCTTGCACTTTTTCCACGGCGCATCAGTTTTGTTTTCAAGGAGGAGCTTCTTCGCATTCCTTTTTTTGGATGGGTGCTGCGTGGCCTCGATATGGTTAGCCTGAACCGCGGCTCCGCTCGACAGGCTCATCAGGCTGTGACGCAGGAAAGCGCTGAGAGGCTGGCGAAGGGAGATGTCGTTGTCATTTTCCCGGAGGGGACCCGGGTGCCGCACGATGCCCCATTGAGGATGACATCGGGAGGCGTTCGATTGGCTTGCGCGACTGGCGTGCCTGCTGTTCCGGTGGTTCTCAACGCAGGCAAAGTCTGGCCGGCGAAAGGCTGGCCCAGCGGCCGTGGACAAATTCGTGTGGTCGTCGGCCCGGCATTCTCCCCTCGGGACCTGTCACAACAGGAACTAAGTCGGGCCGTCCACGAGTGGATGAAAGATGAACTGCTGCGGCTTTGATACGCTTAAATGTATTAGCCTGCGCCTTACCACCCTCACTCCACCGTGACCGACTTCGCCAGGTTCCGCGGCTTATCCACATCCGTGCCTCGCGCACAAGCCGTGTGATAAGCCAGCAACTGCAGCGGCACCACATGCAGGATCGGTGACAGCAAGCCATAGTGCTCCGGCATCCGGATCACATGCAAACCTTCGTCATTGACGATTTTCGTATCCGCATCCGCGAACACATAAAGCTCACCACCCCGCGCACGCACTTCCTGGATATTCGACTTCAACTTCTCCAGCAGCGCGTCGTTCGGCGCCACCGTGACCACTGGCATCGCTTCAGTCACGAGCGCCAGCGGTCCATGCTTCAGCTCGCCGGCCGGATACGCTTCCGCGTGGATATAGGAAATCTCCTTGAGCTTCAGCGCGCCCTCGAGCGCGATCGGGTAATGCAGGCCGCGCCCGAGGAACAACGCATGTTCCTTGCGCGAAAACTCTTCCGACCACGCGATGATCTGCGGCTCCAGCGCCAGCACGCTATTCAACGCCGCCGGCAGGTGGCGCAACTGCTTCAGATACTCGGCTTCCTGCTCCGCACTCACCTGCCCACGCAGCTTCCCAAGCGTCGCGGCGAGCACGAACAGCGCAACCAGTTGCGTCGTGAACGCCTTGGTCGACGCCACGCCGATCTCGCGACCCGCATGGGTGAGGAACGACAATTCCGTCTGGCGCACCATCGCGCTCGTGCCGACATTGCACACCGCCAGCGTATGTTTATGCCCCAGCGACTGCGCATGCTTGAGCGCCGCCAGCGTGTCGGCCGTTTCGCCCGACTGCGAGATCACCACCACCAGCGATTTCGGATTTGGCACCGACTCGCGATAGCGATACTCGCTGGCAATTTCCACCTGCGTCGGAATCTTCGCGACCGACTCGAGCCAGTACTTCGCGGTCAGTCCCGAGTAGTAGCTCGTGCCGCATGCGAGAATCAGCAGATTGTCGATGTTCGCGAACACCTTGCCGGCACCCTCGCCGAATAGCGCCGCGTCGAACGAATCGCCTTGCGGGATCGTGTCGGTAATCGCACGCGGCTGCTCGAAAATTTCCTTCTGCATGAAGTGGCGATACGGACCGAGTTCGACCGCGCCGCCATACGCCGCCACCTGGCGCACTTCGCGTTGCGCATCGTAGCCGTCACGATCGGTGATACGTACGCCCTCGAGCGACAGTTCGCAGACGTCGCCTTCCTCGAGGAAGATGAAGCGTTCGGTGCTGCCGGCAAGCGCCAGCGCATCCGACGCGAGGAAGTTCTCACCGTTGCCGAGCCCCACCACCAGCGGCGAACCCTGCCGCGCGCCGACCACCGTATGCGGCTGATCCTTATGCAGCACCGCGATCGCGTACGCGCCGTGCAATTGCCCGACCGCTTCGCGCACCGCGCCAAACAGATCGCCGTGATACAGGCTGTGAATCAGGTGAGCGATAACCTCTGTGTCAGTCTGCGATACAAACACATAACCCTTACCCCGCAGCATTTCACGCAGCGACTCGTAGTTCTCGATGATGCCGTTGTGTACCAACGCGAGTGTGTCTTTCGAGAAGATCGGGTGGGCGTTGTCGGTCACCGGCGCGCCATGTGTCGCCCAGCGCGTATGCGCGATGCCCGTGATGCCTTCGAGGTGGCTCTCCTTCACCTGCTCGTCCAGATCCGCCACGCGCGCGACGCTGCGCGCACGACGCGGTCCGTCATTACCGAGTACCGCCACGCCGCACGAATCGTAGCCGCGATACTCGAGGCGACGCAGTCCTTCGATCAGGACGGGAACGATGTTTCGTTGCGCAACCGCGCCGACAATGCCACACATGGCTTATTCCTTTTCAGTGCTGGGTTTCAGGGAGCGCGCTTCATGCGCGCGTCACGCCCATCAACCTTTCTTCTTGGTCGGGCGTACATAGCCCGACTTGCTTGTTTGAGTCTTATCGTTCAGGACCAGCATGTCTTCTTCGACATCCTTCCAGACCGTGGTGCCCGCCGCGATCGTCACGCCGCGCTTGACGCGCACAGGCGCAACGAGTTGCGTGTCCGAACCGACGAACACGTCGTCTTCAATGATCGTACGGAATTTGTTCGCGCCGTCATAGTTACAGGTGATGGTACCCGCGCCGATATTCACGCGCGCCCCGACGTCCGCATCGCCGATATACGTCAGATGGTTCGCTTTCGAGCCATGACCGAGCACCGAGTTCTTCACCTCGACGAAGTTGCCGACATGCGACTCGTCCTGCAACGACGTGCCCGGACGCAGCCGTGCATAAGGGCCGAGCACGACGTTTGCACCGACTTCGGCGCCTTCGATATGCGTGAACGCGTCGACGCGCGTTCCGGCGCCGATCGTCGCATTGCGGATCACGCAGTTCGGCCCAACGGTCACGTTGTCAGCCAGCGTGACGCGGCCTTCGAAGACGCAGTTCACGTCGATCGAGACGTCGCGGCCGCATTCGAGCGTGCCGCGCACGTCGATTCGAGCCGGATCGGCAAGCGTTACGCCGGCCACCAGCAACGTCTCAGCGACATTGTGCTGATGAATCCGTTCAAGTTCGGCAAGCTGCTGCTTGCTATTCACGCCGAGCGTTTCCCACTCTTCGTCAGGCTGTGTGGTGACGACTTCGAGTCCGGCTTCGATCGCCATCTCGACCGCGTCGGTCAGGTAGAACTCGCCTTGCGCGTTGTCATTCTTCAACGCGGCAAGCCAGCCGCCCAGTCGCTCGGTCGGCGCGACGATGATGCCGGTGTTGATCTCGGCGATCTTGAGTTGCTCGGGCGTTGCGTCTTTCTGTTCGACGATGCGCGACACCTTGCCGTGCTGATCGCGCACGATGCGGCCGTAGCCGCTGGGATCGTCGAGCGTGACGGTGAGAACGCCGTAGCCGCCTCGGCCCGCGCTATCGGTCAGCGCCTGCAGCGTGCTGGCGCGCGTGAGCGGCACATCGCCGTACAGCACCAGTGTGGGTTCGGACGGATCGAGCAGCGGCAACGCCTGTTGCACGGCGTGACCCGTGCCGAGTTGCTGCTCCTGCGCGGCGAACTGGACATCCGGCGCCGCTACGGCTTGACGCACGGCTTCGGCGCCATAGCCGACCACCACGACCAGACGCGTGGGCTTGAGCGCACGAGCGGTGTCGATGACATGAGCGAGGAGCGGCCGGCCAGCCAGGGGATGGAGCACCTTGGGAAGCGCGGACCGCATGCGCTTACCGGTGCCTGCCGCCAAAATCACGATGTTCATGGCGTCGGCAATCAGACAAGTTTGGAGCCGATGATTCTATCATGCAGGCTATAACGAATAAGGCCGCTCACGCGGCCTTATTACCTTGCTGAAACACCCGGAAACCTTTGATTTCAGGGCACTTCACGGCCTGGTTACATATCGTCGAACTGAACGATCGAGATCGGCTTCGATCCGTTGAGCGTTGCGCCCTCGCCGGAATCGGTCGAACACGGCTCTTCGTCGAAGGCGATATCGCCTTGCGGATCGGCCTCGCCGCTTGCACGCAGGCCGGCGAACGGGAACAGCTTGTGATCCATCAGATGCGACGGCACGATGTTCGACAACGCATTGAACATGTTCTCGATGCGGCCCGGGAAGCGCTTCTCCCAATCGCGGATCAGCGCCTTCATTTCCGCGCGTTTCAGGTTCGGCTGACTGCCGCACAGGTTGCACGGAATGATCGGAAATTCGCGCAGCTCCGCGTACTTTTCCAGATCGGTTTCCTTCACGTAGGCGAGCGGACGGATCACGATATTTTTGCCGTCGTCCGATTGCAGCTTGGGCGGCATGCCCTTCAGCTTGCCGCCGTAGAACATGTTCAGCAGCAGCGTTTGCAGAATGTCGTCGCGATGATGGCCGAGCGCGATCTTGGTCGCGCCGATCTCGCCCGCCACGCGATATAGAATGCCGCGACGCAAGCGCGAGCACAGCGAGCAGGTGGTCTTGCCCTCCGGCACCAGCCGCTTGACGATGCTGTACGTATCCTGGTTCTCGATGTGAAACGGAATGTCGAGTTGCTTCAGGTACTCGGGCAGCACGTGCTCAGGGAAGCCCGGCTGCTTCTGGTCGAGATTCACCGCCACGATGTCGAAGTTGATCGGCGCGCGTTCGCGCAGCCGCATCAGGATTTCGAGCATCGCGTAGCTGTCCTTGCCGCCCGACAAGCACACCATCACCTTGTCGCCTTCCTCGATCATGTTGAAGTCGCCGATCGCTTCACCGACCTGGCGCGCGAGCCGCTTGAACAGCTTGTTGTTCTCGTAGGCTTCTTTCTGCTCGCGGCGCGTGAGGGGCGCTTTGACCGCCGAGGCATGCGCAGCCCCTGGCGCCGCGGTGTCGTTCAGGATTTCCTGAGCATTCATGGCTCAATCCTCTTTGATACGGAAGACTTCGACGCCCACGGCGTCACAGTCAGGATAAACGTCCGGCTTTTCGGTCGACACGCACACGGCGCGCACCTGCGGATGATCGAGGAGTGCCTTGACGAGGTCATCGCAGAGCGTTTCCTGCAGGTGAATATGACCTTGCTCGACGCGGCGCGCGATGGTCGAGCGCATGAAGTCGTAATCGACGACTTCGTTCAATTTGTCCTGAACCGGCGTGGACAGCGCGAGCGGCACGAACAGTTCGACGTTGATCACGACGCGCTGTTCGCCGCGCTTTTCGAAGTCGTGCACGCCGATGTTGATGTGCACTTCGTAATTGCGCAGAAAAAGCCGGCGGCAATCGGCGAGCCGGGGATGCGAAAGAGCGGCAAACATGTTCGTTCCAGTCGAAAAAAGAGTGCGGAGCACTCAAGTGGGCGCTTCAACGCGCAGCCTGCCGCCGGTTCACCCGGCAAGCCTGCACGCACGCGCTTCAGCCGCCCGTCAAAAACATAATGTCGCGCGGCAGCGGCACCAGGTGCTGCCCGCCGTCGACCACCAGCGTCGTTCCGGTGACGCCCGCTGCATCGGCGAGATACAGCGCGGCGGCGACAATATCCTCCGGCCGCGACGCGCGGCCCAAAGGCGTAGCCCGGTGAGCTTCTTCAAAACCGGCCGGCGTTTGATCGCCGGATTGCATCGTCAGACCGGGCGCAAGCCCGACCACGCGCACTTTCGGCGCCAAGGCCTGCGCCAGTGCAACTGTGGCTGTCTGCAACGCTGCTTTCGACAGCGTGTATGACAGATAGTCCGGGTTCATGTTGTACAGCTTCTGGTCCAGCACATTGATGACCACGCCGCGCTGGCTTTCATCGGTGCGCGCGGCTTCCGGCGTGATCTCGAACAGCATACGCGCCAGCACGAGCGGTGCGCCGAGATTCATTGCGGTCAGCTTCAGCAGAAGGTCGTAACCGACGTTCTGCGCCGTGTCTTCCTCGAAGCGCGAGGCGTTGTTGACAATACACGACGGGCGGCCCAGCGCGGCCATACAGGCGGGCAGAAGCTGCTCGACCTGGCCCTCGTCGCCCAATTCCGCGTGCAAAGCCACTGCGCGGCGGCCCAGGGCGACGATTTCCGCGACCACTTCGTCAGCCTCCTCCCGCGACGCGCCGTAGTGGACCGCCACGTCCCAGCCACGCGCGGCGAAGCCAAGCGCGAGCGAGCGCCCGATACGGCGGGCGGCGCCGGTAATCAGCACGATGCGCGGCGTTTCAGCCGCGCGGGCGGCGGCGGTGTCCAGAGAGGCGGTCATTTACAATGCGGGGATGAATCCGAAAGCTCACCAACCCGATAGTTTACCTGCTCCCGGCCCGAGCGCGCTTGCGCAGTCCGAAGCGCTGGTCGCGCAGGTCCGCGCGGAGCTCGAAGCGGCAGGCGGCTGGCTGCCATTCGACCGCTACATGGAGCGCGCGCTTTACGCGCCGGGACTCGGCTATTACAGCGGCGGCGCCCGCAAATTCGGCCTGCGCGGCGACGATGGCAGCGACTTCGTGACGGCGCCGGAAATGTCGCCCCTCTTCGCCGCGACGCTAGCGCGCCCGCTCGCCGAGGCCTTGCAGGCGAGCGGCACGCGCGAGCTGATGGAATTCGGCGCCGGTACGGGAAAACTCGCCGCCGGCTTGCTGAATGCGCTCGACGCGCTGGGCGTCGGATTCGACAGCTACTCGATCGTGGATTTGTCCGGTGAATTGCGCGAGCGCCAGCGGGAGACGATCGAAGCCACGGCACCGGCGCTGGCCACGAAGGTGCGCTGGCTGGACGCATTGCCGGAGCAATTCGAAGGTGTGGTGATCGGCAACGAGGTATTGGACGCGATGCCGGTGCGGCTGTTCGCCTTTACCGGTGGCGCCTGGCACGAACGCGGCGTGACGTGGCGCGACGAGGCCTTTGCGTTTGACGACCGTCTGGTATCGGAAGCTGCGGACATTGCGGTTCTGGCTGAGATTGAAACTATCGGCGACGACTACGTCACCGAAACGCACGACGCCGCTCGGGCATTCACGCGGACCATTTGCACGATGCTTACGCGTGGCGCGGCGTTTTTCATCGATTATGGTTTTCCGCGCCACGAGTACTACCATGAGCAGCGTGCGCAGGGCACGTTGATGTGCCATTACCGGCACCGGGCGCATGGTGACCCGTTTGTTTATCCGGGTTTGCAGGACATTACCGCGCACGTGGAATTTACCGGCATCGCCGAAGCCGGTGTCGAGGCTGGCGCGGATTTGTTGGGATTCACCTCGCAAGCGCGGTTCTTGTTGAACGCGGGGATTACCGAGACGTTATCGGCGCTCGATCCATCGGACACGGCGAAGTTTTTGCCTGCGGCGAATGCGGTCCAGAAGTTGTTGTCCGAGGCGGAGATGGGCGAGCTCTTCAAAGTGATCGCGTTTTCGCGCGGGCTGGATGACACGCTGCAGGCGTTTTCGAGCGGTGACCGGTCACATACGCTGTGACTTTTTGCCTTAGGGATTTGCGATGATCCGCTGGCTGTTGACTACGTTTGTTGCGGTGGCGGTGTTGTCGGCCTGCTGGCCGTGGCTCAGGAAGGTTGGGATTGGGCGGATGCCTGGTGATGTCACTTTGCGCCTCTTCGGGCGGGAGTATCCGTTTCCGTTTATGTCGACGCTTGTGCTTTCGATGGTTTTGTCGCTTATCGCGAGGGTTTTGTAGCCTTCGCGGCGCTTGTTTGTCAGTGTTCTTGGGGTGTTGGCCTTTCCTTGATTTGCTAGTGGTCTATTAGCGTTGCCCCTGTGCGGGGCGGCACTTACTTCTCTTTGCCGGCTGCAAAGAGAAGTAGGCAAGAGAAAGCAGCTCAAACCGCTCATGCTAAGTAGGGGCCGTGGCAGGTAAATGGTAGTGGCTCCGTGGAATCCGGGCTCGTGCTCCTTCACGCGTTAGTGACTAGGGTATCATCAGCACCCACTCCGCACTACGTGCGTCGCGGACGGGTCTGCATGGGAAACCACGGGCTTCGTTGAGGTCTGTGGGGCATCGGCGTCGCCTCGGCGACGCGCCTTTGCACCCACCCGGGAACCCCTCACTCCAAGTGATATGTCGGTACCCCGCAATCACGATCGCGGCTGCGGTAGCGGCGGTTCAATGACGAGCCACGATCCGGTAGCAGGACACGAGCGTTAAAACGTAGCGGGTGGTTTCAAGAAGTACGCTTCGGCGCGCGCAGCGCCGCCGGAAGTATGACGCCCTTGTCACTGGCGCATGCAGGTGCACGAACCCAGATTCCAGATGCACCACTACCCGCTGCAAACCACAGGCCCCACTTAGCATGAGCGGTTTGAGCCGCTTTCTTTGCTTATCTTTCTTTGCGGCGGCAAAGAAAGTAAGTGCCGCCCCGCACAGGGGCAACACTAATAGACCACTAACAATTCAAGGAAAGGCCAACGCCCTAAGCGCACAGACAAAGCGCCGAGCAGGCAAAAAAACCTCAAACAAGAGCCCCTTCAACAGCGCGAACGCGCTCAGCATGCACAGCATCCTTAATCCCCGCCGGCGAGTCAGCGAGCCGCTTAGCCACAGCACCAGCATCCACGCCCCGCGCAGCAACAAGCGCAATCCGCAGCCGCTCAGCCTGCGGATACTCCCGCATCTCAAACCCAAGCCGCCCACGCGCATCCGCCTCACATGCCTGCAAGGCTTCAGCAAACCGCGCCGGTTTCCGAATCGCATCGCTGCGCTCAAGCAGCCTCACCAACGCGGCTGCCCCCATCTCCATCACGCGATGAATATTCCCATGCTCCCGCGCGACCAGCAGCGCCAGATCACGGCATTCATTCGGCACCCGCAGCCGCTCACATAAAGGCTTCAGCAAATCCACGCTGCGCCCCTCATGCCCGATATGCCGCGGCAATACGTCGTCCGGCGTCGTCGCTTTGCCCAGATCATGCGTAAGCGCCGCGAACCGAACCGGCAACGCGTAACCCTGCTGCGCGGCATGGTCGACCACCATCATCACGTGCACGCCCGTATCTACTTCGGGATGATAGTCAGCCCGCTGCGGCACGCCGAACAACGCGTCGATCTCCGGCAGAATCCGCGCCAGCGCGCCGCACTCCCGCAGCACCTCGAACATGCGGGACGGCTTCTTCTCCATCAACCCGCGCGAGACTTCCTGCCACACGCGCTCGGCGACCAATGCATCGACCTCGCCGTCGGCCACCATCTTGCGCATCAGCGCCATCGTCTCCGGCGCCACCGTGAAATCGACGAAGCGCGCCGCGAATCGCCCAATCCGCAAAATCCGCACGGGGTCTTCCAGAAACGCATCGCTGACGTGACGAAACAGCCGCGCCTGCAAATCGCTCCGGCCGTTGAACGGGTCGATCACCGGGCCGGTCAGTTCGCCGTCCGGGCGCATTTCGCGCGCCATCGCGTTGATTGTCAGGTCGCGGCGAGCGAGATCTTCTTCGAGCGTGACGTCCGGCGCGTAGAAGAACTGGAAGCCGTGATAGCCCGCGGCCGTCTTGCGCTCGGTGCGTGCAAGCGCGTATTCCTCGTGCGTCCGCGGATGCAGAAACACCGGAAAATCCTTGCCCACCGGACGATAGCCCTGCGCCACCATCTGCTCGGGCGTCGCGCCAACCACGACGTAGTCCCGGTCCTGCACGGGTACGCCCAGCAACTCGTCGCGGATCGCGCCGCCTACTGCGTAGATATTCATGGGCATACGTCTTGGTACGGAATGGCATGCGTTTCGCGCAGCGCGTCGTCGATCCATGCCTTCACCGCCGGCAACGCCGTCACGCGACGAACATAAGCGGCGGCGGCTTCGGAGAGCACCGGTTGCCACGTGTTGAAGCGCATCACGACGGGTGCGTACATCGCGTCGGCAATGCTGAACTCACCGAACAGGAAGGGACCGCCGTAGGTATCGAGACACCGGCTCCAGATCGCGTCGATGCGCGCAATGTCGGCCAGTGCACCCGGTGTAGCGTTCTTACCCGGAAACGACGCACGAATGTTCATCCACATGTTCGAGCGCAATTCGCTGAAGCCCGAATGCATCTCGGCGCTGATGCTGCGCGCGTGGCTACGCGCCGCCGGGTCGCGCGGCCACAGCGCATGCTGCGGGAAGCGCTCAGCCAGCGTCTCGGCGATCGCCAGCGAATCCCAGATAGCCGATCCGTCTTCGCCGATCAGGCACGGTAGCTTGCCCGGACCCGTCGGCCCGTAAGCCAGAATCGCGGACTTCGTACCGGATTCATTCAGATGAATCAGCACCTCTTCAAAAGGGATGCCGAATTGTTTGAGCAGCAGCCACGGACGCATTGACCATGACGAGTAGTTCTTGTCACCGATAAGCAGCTTCATGCCGGATATGAAAGGAAGAGATAAAAACGTTCAACGCCCCGCGCTCGCGCGAAACGTGTCGAAGCGCGAACGCGACGACGCGCCGGTCAGATACACGGGCGCGATCGTTTCGATGCTGGCGGGTTCGATGCCGAGCTCAGGCGCAAGCGGTCCGCTCAACACGTTGTCGATTTTCATCGAGTCGAGATTGTCGCGCGAAATCACCGGTTCGCCCGGCGCCATTTCAAACGTCAACGCTTGCAAGCGCGCCAACGCCTCCGGCAGGCGAATGATTCGCGCATGCCGGCCGATCACATCGCCGCAATACTTGACGAGGTCTTCGAGTGTATAGACGGTCGGGCCGCCCAGGTCGTAGGTATGGCCGCCGGCCGCGTCGAGATCGAGTACGTTGCAGATCGCTTTTGCCACATCGCCGACGTACACCGGCTGGAATTTCGCGTCCGGCATCGCAAGCGGAATCACCGGGAACATCCGCTGCAGGAACGCGAACTTGTTGAGGAACTGGTCTTCAGGACCGAACACCACGGACGGACGGAAAATCGTCCACGCCAGATTCGCCGCATGCACGGCCTTTTCCCCGTCGCCCTTCGAGCGCGAATACATGCTCGGCCCGTTCGCGTCGGCGCCGAGCGCGCTGATATGAATCAGCCGATGCACGCCCTTGCCTTCGCAAGCCGCAACTATTTTGGTCGGCAATTCGACGTGAGCACGGGCGAACTCCGGGCCGTAGGGCGTGCCACGTTTGCCATGCAGCGTGGCAACGAGGTTGATGACGCAATCGGCGCCTTCGACGAAACGCGCGAGCTGCACCGGATCGAACACGTCGGCTTCGATCACGTCGATGGGGAGCAGGGTGAGATGGCGGGCGTTATAGCGCCGCCGGGTGGCGATGCGCACGTCTTTGCCCATTTCAACGAGGGCATTGACGAGATGGCTGCCGATAAAACCGGAACCGCCGATGACCGCAACGGCTTGATGTCGCATTTTCGACTCCCTGGTGGAAGCCGTGGCAACAGCTGGCGTGGCGCACCGCCGCATCAGAAGACCTGACGCAGCGGCGGCACGGCGCTTACGGTGCGATATAACCCAGACGCGCCTTCAGCGATTGCGGACGGCCTTCGAACAATGCCGCGTAGTAGACCGTGTTGGACAACACATTCTTGACGTAGTCGCGCGTTTCCTGGAACGGAATCGCCTCGGCAAAGATCGCGCCTTCAACCGGATGCTGCAACGATTGCCGCCAGTTGCGCGGACGGCCGGGACCGGCGTTATAACCGGCGGTGGCCAGCACGGCGGACCCGTCGAACTGATTGTAGATCATGGACAGGTAGTTCGTGCCAAGCAGGATGTTAGTGTTGATATCGTTCATCTGCTCGCGCGAAATCGGGCCAAGGCCGATTTTCTTTGCCACCAGTTGCGCGGTGCCCGGCATCAGTTGCATCAGACCGCTCGCGCCAACTTCTGAGCGCGCGTTCATGATGAAGCGCGATTCCTGGCGAATCAGCCCGTATGCCCATTCGACGTCGAGCCCATTCGACTGCGCATCGCGCTCGACGATATCCTTGAACGGCGACAGATAGCGCAGAGAGAAATCGTGCTCGCTCTTCGTGCGGTCCGCCGTGTTCACGGTACGGTCATACAGCTCGATGCGGCGCGCGTATTCGGCCACGGCGATCAGTTGCCGGTCGCTCATGTTGCGCAGCGGCCAGTTCCATTCGCGATTGCCCTCGAGCCGCAGATTCAGCGCGTAGAAACGCTGCGCCAGATCGAAGCCCGGCGTGTTGCCGGCCTGTTGGATTTCGGCGTCGGTCACGGTGGTTTTCGGCGGCACCGTGATCTTCTGGCCAAGCTCTTCCGAAGCCAGTTGGCCGTAGAAGTTGAAGCCCTGCGAGATCGACTCGAATTCCTGGTTGGCCGTGGTTGTGTCGCCGGCCTGCTTGAGCGCACGGGCATGCCAGTACACCCACGACGGCTGATTGCGCAGCGCCGCCGGCATCTGCTCGATCGACCACCGCACCATCGTCCAGTCGCCCGCGAGCAGCGCGGTGCGGGTGCGCCATTCGTACGCCGGGTTCGACAGCGGCGCATTCACTGACAGGCGGTACCAGTCGACCGCGCTCGGCATCTGCTTGGCAGCGGCCTGATAGGCAATCGTGCCCCAGCCGATTGCGCGCTCGGGCGAGCTCAACGACGGCGCCACCGAGGCGAATGTGGCCGCTGCCATGGCCGGATCGTTGCGCGCCATGCGCGTGATCGCGAGCAACGCGAGTTGGTGCGATTGCGTATCCGGACCGACGCCGCGCGCCAGCAACAACGGCGGCGTACTCGTGGCCTGGCCGAACAGCACCGGATCGGGCGGCTGGTTGCTGAGCGCATCGACGAGCTTGCTGCCTGTGCTCGTGTAGTTCTGTTCATACGCGAGGCGGATTTGTTGCCACACATCGTCGGAACTGAATTGCTGGTTGACCGCAAGCGCGGTGACCAGATCGACGCATCCGTCGCCGTACCACTTCGGATCGACCAGCAGCGCGCGCGCCGCGTCGGCGACGTTTTCACCACGCGCGGCACGCGACTCGAGCGCATAGCACTTCACCTGTGTATCGTCGTTCAGCACGAAACGCGCGTATTGCTGATCGAAGTTACGCCAGTCGTGACGTGCGCCGAGTACCGTGAGGTAGTCGTTGCGCAGGCGGTCAGCGATCGCCTGGCCGTCGTACTTCTGCAGGAACGACAGCACCGGCGCATCCGGCGCGTCGATACGCGCATGGCCGCTGGAATCGAACAATTGCGGCTTGATCTGGAAGTACTCCAGATACGAAGGCGCTGGATAGTTCGGGATCATGCTCGCCAGTTGCGCTGCGCGCGCCGCGTCATTATTGCGGGCGGCTTCGCGAAGCTGGACGAAGGTCTGGTCGTCGTTCGTGAGTTGCGAAAGGGGAATGGGCTTGACGGCGGAGGCCGTGCTGCACGCGACGAGTGCCGCAGCGGCAAGCGCCAGACCGGCCGCGCGATATACTCGATAGAGGCGTTTTGACATCGTTGTTTCTGGAGCGCGAATTGAACCCAAGCATAGCATGCAACCCTGTCGCAGAATCGAAAAAGGCGCTGCGTCGAATGCTATTGGAAGCAAGGCTACAAGCGGCTTCCGAGCCGGCGCACAACGCCGCGCTCAACCGTCGCGTTCTCGATGCGTTGAAGCACTACGGCGTGAGCAGCGTGGGGTTCTATTGGCCGCTGGCGGGCGAGTTCGACGCGCGCGCCGCGATTGCGATCTGGCTCGCGGCCGAATCGCAACGCGAGGCGGGTTTGCCGATCGTCAAGGAACGCGGCGCGCCGCTCGAATTTCACGCATGGGCGCCGGATATGGCAATGAAGATCGGCCATCACAAGATCGCCGAGCCCACGTCGGGGCGCATGGTGGTTCCCGATCTGTTGTTCGTGCCGTGCGTGGGCTTCGACGCCGAGGGCTTCCGGCTCGGCTACGGCGGTGGCTACTACGATCGCACGCTGGCCGCATGGCCGGGGCCGAAGAAGCCGGTCACGGTCGGTATCGCCTATGAAGCGTGTCGCACGGACGCGTTGCAGCGTGAGGCTCACGACATCCCGCTCGATCTGATCGTGAC
The DNA here is from genome assembly GCF_046026675.1 of Paraburkholderia sediminicola. GTDB lineage: Bacteria > Pseudomonadota > Gammaproteobacteria > Burkholderiales > Burkholderiaceae > Paraburkholderia > Paraburkholderia sediminicola_F. The sequence continues at coordinate 4,220,046 of NZ_JAQQEY010000001.1, forward strand.
AGAAGCCGGTCTCTATCCACAGCCGGCGGATTAAGCGTTTGAAGCGCGCCGTGCGAGGCGCACCCTTCGATAATTGCCGAGGCTGAATCCCGTCATAAAGACGCCGCCGCCCGTGCGGCCGTGTCGTACAGCCCGGACGCATTGCGCATCAATTGCGCCGCCTCGCCAATCTGCTCGTTGGTCAGGCCGCTTTCCTTCAGCGTCGAAATCAGACAGCTCTCGCGCACTTCGCGGTATTTCAGGCAGAGCTCGCGGCCCACGTCGGTCGCCGAGAAGAACACTTCCTTGCCGGTCTTTTCGCTTTTTACATACCCTCTAGCTACGAGCTTCTTCAACGCGTAAGTGGCAACGTGCGTGTCTTCAATGTTCAGCACGAAGCAGATGTCCGCCAGCTTCTTGCGCCGCTCGCGATGGCTGACGTGGTGCAGCAGCGAGACTTCGATCGCGGTCATGTCCTTTTCGCCAGCCGCCGACATGCAGCGCACCATCCATCGGTTGAATGCATTGCCCGCCATGATGAGCGCGTACTCCAGTTCGGACAACTCCGCGCTGGTGTCGGACACGAGATGTTCCGAGGAAACGATCTTGGTGGGGTGGCGCGACATGGTGAAGATTCTCGAGAAACAGGATGGGAAGGTGTCGGGAGTGTACGACGAGCCACCCATTCCGGGGAGCCTGGCGAAAACGCTTATAGATAAATTGTTGATATTTTATTGATAATGTACGCTTCAAACATCGCGGACCCGATGCCGATAAATAGGTATAGGGTCCGATATGCTCGACATTTCCGACTCAACCTGGGCCATTAAGCAATGAGCCAACCAAGAATCTTCCCGCTCGGCGACGCCGCGCTTGTCTGCGAGGCGCCGCCACCTGCCACGCTGGACTGCCAGCGGCGGGTGTGGGCTGCCGCCGAGGCCGCGCGCGACTGGCCGCACGTGCTCGAGGTTGTGCCGGGTATGAACAATCTGACGCTCGTATTCGATTCGCTCGAAGCCGATCGCGAAGCGCTGGTGAGCCTTCTGCAAGCAGCCTGGAACGCGGTGAGCGACGTGCCGGTGGCCGGCCGTGAAGTCGAAATCCCGGTGCAATACGGCGGCGAGTTCGGCCCCGACCTGCAAGTGGTCGCCAATCACACCGGCCTGAGCGTGCGCGAGGTCGTGCAACGTCACGCGGACGGCGAGTACGTGGTGTTTTTTCTCGGTTTTCAGCCGGGCTTCGCCTATATGGGCGGGCTCGACACAGCGCTGCACACGCCGCGCCGTTCATCGCCGCGGTTGGAAGTGCCCGCCGGTTCGGTCGGTATCGGCGGTGAACAGACCGGCATTTATCCGGCGACCTCCCCCGGCGGCTGGCAGTTGATCGGCCGCACCGAACTGCCGCTGTTCGATCCATCTCGCCGTCCGCCCACGCTGTTGCAACCGGGCGACCGGGTGCGCTTTACCGTCGCGGGGATACACGCATGATCGATGTGATTCGCGCGGGTCTGCTGACCACGATTCAGGATCTCGGTCGTCACGGCTACCGGCACCTCGGTGTCGCGATGGGTGGTGCGCTCGACCGTCTGTCGCTTGAAGTCGGCAACCGGTTGGTGGGCAACCGGCCCGATGCGGCCGGCCTGGAAATTACCTTCGGACCAACCGCGCTGCGCTTTCTGCGCGCCACGCGCGTGGCCATCACCGGCACCGAATTCGGCGCGACGCTCGACGGCAAGCCGGTCTATTCATGGTGGAGCCTGCCGGTGCAGGCCGGCCAGGAGCTGGTTCTGCAAGCGGCCAAACGCGGCATGCGCGGCTATGTCTGCATCGCGGGCGGCGTCGACGTGTTGCCGATGCTCGGGTCGCGTAGCACCGATCTCGCCGGCCATTTCGGCGGACTCGGCGGCCGGGCGTTGCGCGACGGCGACCGTCTGCCGGTCGGCGCGCCGCCGCAACGCGGCCATCTTGGCTTTACCCCCGAAGCGCCGGAGTTCGGTGTGAAGGCGCCCGCCTGGTGCAAGTTCGTGCTGGTACACGAACCGCTGCGGCGCGGCCGGCATCCCTCGGGCGTGCCCTGGGCCGTGCCGATCCGCGTGCTGCAGGGCCCGGAATACGATAGCTTCACTGAAGAAGCGCGCGAATCGTTCTGGTCCGATGAATGGCTGGTCACGCCGAACAGCAACCGCATGGGTTACCGCCTCGCCGGTACGGAACTGAAGCGCACTCGGAAAAACGATCTGCTCTCGCACGCGGTGCTGCCCGGCACGATTCAGGTCCCGCCGAACGGCCAGCCGATCGTGTTGATGAGCGATGCGCAGACCACCGGCGGCTATCCGAAGATCGGCGCCGTGATTCAGGCTGATCTATGGAAGCTCGCGCAGGTTCGCCTGAACGCCGCCATCCGTTTCATCCCGACGACGCCCTATGAGGCACGCCAGGCGTTGCTGGAAGAACGCACGTATTTGCGGCAGATCGACGCCGCGATTGCCATGCACGAAGAACGTTGTGCGCGCCGGTCGGCGGTCGCAGCGCTGTAACACTATGTAGGGGAACACCATGGAAATTGATTTGAACGCCGATCTCGGCGAAGGCTGCGGTTCCGACGAGGCGCTGCTCGACCTCGTCAGCTCGGCCAACATCGCGTGCGGCTGGCACGCGGGCGGCGCCAACGCCATGCGCGACTGCGTGCGCTGGGCGGTGCAAAAAGGCGTGTCGATCGGCGCGCATCCGAGCTTTAACGATCCCGAGAATTTTGGCCGCAAGGAAATGGATCTGCCGGCCAACGATATCTACGCAGGCGTGCTGTATCAACTCGGCGCCTTGTCGGCGATCGCGCAGGCCGAGGGCGGACGGATCGCGCACGTCAAGCCGCACGGTGCGCTGTACAACCAGGCCGCGCGCGACGCGAAGATCGCCGATGCGATCGTCTCGGCGGTTCACGATTTCGACCCGTCGGTTGCGGTGTTCGCGCTCGCCAACAGCGGGCTCGTGACGGCTGCCCGGGCAGCCGGCCTGACTGCCGTCGAAGAAGTATTCGCCGACCGCGGCTATCGCGCCGACGGCTCGCTCGTGCCGCGCAAGGAACCGGGCGCGCTGCTCGACGACGAAGACGTGGTGCTGGAGCGCACGCTCGCCATGGTGCGCGAGCGCCGCGTGCAGGCCGTCGACGGACACTGGGTGCCGCTCAACGCCCAAACCATCTGCCTGCACGGCGACGGTCCGCACGCGCTGGCGTTCGCGCGGCGTATCCGCGGCGCGCTAAAGGACGCGGGCATTGACGTTCACGCGGCTGGCGCCGCGAGCGTCTGATCCGCGCGCCGATCATTGTGAACCAGACAACGCGATTCAACCGTTGCCAAACCCCGAACGCCCCGCTCCATGCGGGGCGTTTGCCAGGTGTATGACACTTTGCAGTACCCACCGTGGAACAGCAAATGAGCAACAGCGAAGCGGCAAACAAGCAGCAGATGCAGGTGTAGTCGAAGCAACGCGGCCATCAAGAGCCGTGGCAGCAAGACGGCGCGTGGATCATCAGGCGCCGGCCCACGTTAGCCGCCACAAGCGGCGAGGTTGAATCCCTGTTTGGAGATCCAGATGCAGACAACAGTCAGTCTATGGCCGCTCATTGGCGTGGCCGTCATCATCGTCGGCTTTTTACTACGGTTCAATCCGATGCTGATCGTGGCGGTGGCCGCGATCATCACCGGTCTGGCCGCGCACTTCCCGCCTGAAAAGATCCTCGCTGAAATCGGCACCGGCTTCATCAAGACCCGCAATATCCCGTTGATCATCCTGCTGCCGCTGGCCGTGATCGGCCTGCTGGAACGGCATGGCCTGCGCGAGCGCGCGCAAGCGTGGATCGGCGGCATCAAGGCCGCGACCGCAGGGCGCTTGCTGATCGTCTATCTGCTGGTGCGCGAACTGACCGCCGCTGTCGGTCTGACCGGTCTCGGCGGCCATCCGCAGATGGTGCGTCCGCTGATCGCACCGATGGCCGAGGGCGCGACTGAAACGCGCTTCGGCAAGATCAGCGACGCAGTGCGTTTCAAATTGCGCGCCTACTCCGCGGCGACCGACAACGTCGGCCTGTTCTTCGGTGAAGACATCTTCGTCGCGTTCGGCGCAATCGTGCTGATGACAACCTTCCTGAAAGAAGCCGGCATCATCGTCGAGCCGATTCACGTGGCCGTCTGGGGCATCCCGACCGCGATCTGTGCGTTCATCGTTCACGGCTTCCGCCTCTATCTGCTCGACCGCAGGCTCGAACGCGAACTGCGCGGCAATGCCGCAGCGAACACCGCCTCCGTTGCGCCGACGCAACCCGCCGCTGGAGACAAAGCATGACCTTCACGATTACCTATCTGTTCTGGCTGCTCGGCGTAGTGCTGCTCGTCATTGGCGGCATGATCATCACGGATAAGGAGCATCCGCGTCGTTTCACCGCCGGCGGTTTCTGGATCCTTTACGCGCTGATCTTCCTGATCGGCGACAAGCTGCCACCCTCGGTGGTCGGCGTGCTGGTGATCGTGATGGCGCTGGCCGCGGGCTTCGGCGGCGTGACCGCGGCCAAGCCGAAATTACTGTCGCTCGAAGCGCGCAAGGCTAGCGCCGCGCGTCTGGGCAACAAGCTGTTCGTGCCCGCACTGACGATTCCGGTTGTCACCGTGATCATTACGCTGTCGGCCAGCCATCTGATCTTCGGCGGCATGCCGCTGATCGAGAAGGCCAACGTCACGCTGATCGGCTTCGGCATCGGCTGCGTGATTGCACTCGCGATTGCCTGCGTGCTGACGCGCGATACCGTCGGCCAGTCGATGAAAGAGGCGCGCCGCCTGGTCGATGCGTTGTCATGGGCCGCGGTGCTGCCGCAGATGCTCGGCATGCTCGGCCTCGTGTTCTCGGACGCCGGCGTCGGCAAAGCGGTCGCTCACGTGACCACGGCCTACATCAGCCTCGACTACCGCTTTATCGCGGTGGCCGTGTACTGCATCGGCATGGCACTCTTCACGATGGTGATGGGTAACGGCTTCGCCGCGTTCCCGGTGATGACAGGTGGCGTCGGTGTGCCGATCCTCGTCGGCGTGTTTCACGGCAACCCGGCGGTGATGGTCGCGATCGGCATGTTCTCGGGCTACTGCGGCACGCTGATGACGCCGATGGCCGCGAACTTCAATATGGTGCCGGCCGCGCTGCTGGAGCTGCCGGATAAGAATGCCGTGATCAAGGTGCAGGTGCCCACCGCACTGACCTTGCTGGTTGTGAACATCTTCCTGTTGAATTTCCTGATGTTCCTGTAGGACCGTTGGCCGAGCCGCGTGGCAGCCTGCGATATCGCGTAGGACTTTCGCTCTGGCCGATGCATGCGCGTGAGTCCGCGGCAAATGGACGCCGCCGAATTCGGAGGCGTCCGATCGCCAGGGAAGGGGCCTGAACATAAGCTGGTGGATGCTCCTCCATCCACATGCGCTGGCGACGCGCGCAACGCGCGCCGTCAGCGCTTTCCAGCAGGTCCGTCATGGAACATCAATCCCACCCCGACACCGCGCCCACCGACGCGCCGCCCTCCGCTTACCTCATCTCTCTGATTGAGGCCGCGCTCGAAGCACACCAGGCCGGCCGCCTCGATGCCGCCGAGCCTTTTTACCGCGAAGCCCTCGCACTCGCCCCAACGCATGCCAAAACGCTGCATTACTTCGGCGTGCTGCAACATCAGCGCGGCGACCATGGTTTCGCCGCCGAGTTGATGAGCGAAGCGCTCAAACTCGATCGCACTGACGCTGCCTGCTGGAGCAATCGTGGCCTCGTCGCCGCTGCGCTCGGCCATCGCGAAGAAGCGATGATCTGCTATGACCAGGCGCTGCAGTTGCAGCCGGATTTCGCCGATGCGCGCAACAACTTTGGTGTCGTGCTACAAGCGCAAGGCTCGTTCGAAATAGCGATCGAGCAGTATCAGCTGGCGTTGGCAATAAATCCCGCGCTGGTCGATGCACATCTGAACCTCGGTACGGCGCTGAACAAGCTCGGACGCTACGACGAGGCGCTGGCCTGTTATCAAAACGCTGTGGCGCTCGATCCGCACTCGGCGGAAGCGCACTTCAATGCTGGCAATGCGTACAACGCGCAAGGCGATCACGCCGCCGCCATCGCCAGTTTCGAACGAGCACTGGCACTGCGCGGCGATTATGCCGAGGCCCACATCAACCTGGGCAGCCTGATCGGCAAACTCGGTGACTACGCCGGCGCCGAATCGCAGTATCGGCGTGCGGTCGCACTCAAGCCGAACCCGACGAATCTGGTTTGCCTCGGCGGATCGCTCGGCGCGCAGGGCCGCCTGGATGAAGAAGAAGGCTTCTACCGCCATGCACTGGCGCTCGATCCCAACTACGCGGACGCGCATCAGAACCTCGCGTGGCTGTTGCTCAAGCGCGGCGATTACAAGCAGGGTTGGGCGGAGTTTGCGAAGCGCTGGCGCAAGAGCGACTACGAGGCAATCGCCCTGCCGGGCGTTGCCGAGTGGCAAGGCGAGCCGCTCGACGGACGCCGTCTGTTGCTGGTCGGCGAACAGGGTTTCGGCGACCACTTCCAGTTTCTGCGCTACGCACGCGTACTCGAGAAACTCGGTGCCACGGTGGATCTCTGTGTGCGCGAGCCGCTTCTACCGCTGGTCGAACGCATCCCGGGCGTGCAACGCGCATTCAGTGGCTCGCCTCACGGTCAGTACGATTTCTGGGTGCCGATGATGAGCGTGCCGTCGTGCGTCGGCACCGACCTGTCGACCATTCCCGTGGATGTGCCGTATATGTTCGCCGACAAGGCAAAGATCAAGACATGGCGCAAACGGGCGGACGCAGCCGGCAAAGCAAAACGCAAAGTGGGCCTGGTGTGGTCCGGCAGCCCGACGTTCGGCAACGATCGTTATCGCTCGATGGCATTGGCCGCCCTGAGCCCGCTAAGTGAGCTTAAAGACGTCGCGTGGTACGCGCTGCAAAAGGGCGCAGCATACGATCAGTTGGCTGATGCACCTGAAGCTTTCCGGGCCTACGATTTCACCGCGGATCTGAAGAGCTTCGACGACACCGCCGCACTCATCATGAATCTCGATCTTGTGATCGCCGTGGACACCGGCGTGGCGCACCTGGCTGCCGCGCTCGGCAAGCCGGTGTGGGTGTTACTGCCCGCCAACTCGGACTGGCGCTGGCTGGAGGAGCGCAGCGATTCGCCGTGGTATCCGGCGATGAAGTTGTTCCGGCAGACCAGATTGGGCGATTGGGCGCCGGTGGTCGAACGCGTATCGGAAGAACTACGCGACGGTAGTCTATAAAACCTGCGCTGCACAGATTTCAGGCGTTTCTGCGCAGCGCCTTCTCAATCCCTTCGTACGCATCTTCGTACGCAGACAAATTGCCACGACACCGCACCTTAAGAACGGCGACGCTGCTGCGCCAGCATGTAAGCGCGCAACAACTTGTTGATGCGCGTTTGATAGCCCGCCCCCTGTTCTTTGAACCAACTCAGTACATCCGCGTCCAGGCGCATGGTCACAGCCTGTTTCGGCGGAACGTGCAACTCGGCACGGTTAAAAAAGTCGTCGCCCAATTCGGGCACGTCGCTCGTATCGATTTGCGCGTCGCCTGCTTTTGCAAGTCGCTTCCAGTCAGTTCTTGAAGTTTTACCCATAATTTCGCCTCTGCTCGTTTTCAGCCATTCCCACGCTGCCCACCGTGCCAGTCAATTCCAGACACTGTACTTGTAGCGTTTGACCTCGTGCTTCGTCGCCTTGCGGGCCGAAATGATACGGATCACATCCACACTGCGTTCGACGTACACCACCACGCCTACGATGGCGGCCATCCAGCCTAGCGCGATCCAGCGATCCTCACCGTAGTCTTCCCGCTCGTCTATCGCCGTCAGCACGGGATGATCGAACACATCGACAGCATCCCGGAAATCGATGCCATGCTTACGAATGTTGATTTGATTCTTGATTTCGTCCCATTCAAACTGCACACAGCATCTGTATTGACGTCTGTACATACATCATAGCACGCACGCGTAGCTATGTCCGCGTGAGCCGCGAGCAGTTTGCGACACACGTCAGCGTCGGACTGGCTGTGGAAATACCGGTTCCTGGTCTGGCCGAACGGCCTACCTCAGTTAGGACTGTGATCAGCCACGCCGCGGATTTCGCGTAAGGCTGGGACGACTATTACCCCGCATCCACCACGAACCCGTGCTGCCGCAAAAGCTGCAACACGCCCTTGCGGCCACCCAGATGCAACGCACCGATCGCCACGAATACCGGCTTGTTCGGCCCGGCGATCAGCAGCATCCGCGATACGAAGCGCCGGTTGCGCTCGTACACGATCCGGTTGTCGATCGAATCCGAAATCCGCTTGTCGCGCGCCAGCTTTTCGGACTTCGCGGCCTGCCACGCCGCAATCGCATCGGCATCGCCCACTCGCCACAGCCGATGCAACGTCTTCACATCGTCGACGTTTTCCGCGGGCGTCTGCACCAGGTCCTGCGCGAGCATTTCGCGTTGCTGCGCAAGCGTCAGTCCGGTGAACGCACGCATTTGCTGTGGCAAGGTCTCGAGGCCGACGATCTTGCCGCGCGTCCTGATATAGACGTTCTGCAATTGCGCTTCCGTGCCGTACTCGGTCTGCAAGCCGGCACTCAAGGAATCGTAGGTTTCGACCACCAGGGACGCGAGCCACGGCCGCATCTTCTTGATTTCATCCTGAGCCGCGGGATTGCCGCGCAGGCGCAAGGCGAGCTTGCGCCACAAAGGCTCGGGTAGCAGACCCGGCAGACAGTCGCGGCGGCATACGCCGTACTTCGACACATCGTCTTGCGAGACCAGCAGTTCGTCGGGGGAGAGTTCGAGCGCCAGCGTCGGCGAGGCCGCCAGCGCACCGAGGATCGGCGCGCGAAACGGTTGCCCGGGTGGGTAGTCGGCGGGGTCGCCGACATGCAACGTGCCGAGCACGTAAATGGTCGTGGTGCCGCGTGTCGCGACATAGAACGGCATGCGCGCCGGCTGCGCGCGCACCGGACCGCTCGCCGTGGTGCCAGGCGTAGCGGGCCGCGGATTGAAACCTGGCAAGGCAGCGCGTGGCGGCGCCGGCAGACTCGGCACCGGCATCGCTGGCCGCCCCGCCTGGGCGGGCGTATTGGCGGCCGCCCCAGCGGCATGCGCGAGGCCGATCGGCCCTGCGCTCAGGTGAAAAGCAGAACATACGCCAAGGAGCGCGGCACCGGTCAGTGCAAACGCTCCCCAGCGCCGCGCGAAAGCAGCGTGGCGGCCACCATCACGCGAGCGGCGCGCAAGACGACGCGCCGCCACTGCATCAGGCATCCATGTCCCCCACCTCCTCGGCGCGGTGACACGACACCTGACGGCCATCCACTTCACGCAACTTCGGTTCTTCACTACGGCAACGGTCGATCGCATACGGGCAGCGCTGATGGAACGTGCAGCCCGACGGCGGATTCAGCGGCGACGGCATTTCACCTTGCAGCTTGATCTTGATGGTGCGATCCGCTTCGAAGATCGAAGGCGTGGCCGACATCAACGCACGCGTGTACGGATGACGCGGATTCGAGAAAATCCGCTTCTTGTCGCCAAGCTCCGCCACGCCGCCGAAGTACATCACCATCACATCGTCGGCGATATGCTCCACCACCGACAGGTTGTGCGAGATGAACACGTAGCTGGTCTTGAACTGCTCCTGCAGATCCATGAACAGATTGAGAATCTGCGCCTGGATCGACACGTCGAGCGCGGACACCGGCTCATCGGCGACCACGATTTGCGGATCGAGGATCATCGCGCGCGCAATGGCCACGCGCTGCCGCTGACCGCCCGAGAACATATGCGGATAGCGCTTGGCATGCTCCGGACGCAGGCCGACCGTACGCATCATCTGCGCGATCCGTTCGGCGCGTTCGGTCGTGCTCAGTTGCGTGTTGATCGCGAGCGGTTCGCTGAGCGTCTGCTCGACTGTCTTGCGCGGATTCAGCGAGGCAAACGGATTCTGAAACACCATCTGCACGCGCCGCCGCAGCGCCGCGATCTTCGCGTGATCGGCGCCCGCCACGTCTTCACCGTCGATCAACAGGCGGCCCGCGCTGGGCTTTTCGATCATGGTCAGTTGACGTGCGAGGGTGGATTTTCCGCAACCGGATTCACCCACCACTGCCAGGGTCTTGCCACGGTCGAGCGCAAACGACACGCCGTTCAAAGCCTTGACCGTGCCCTGGCTGAACATGCTGCGCTTCACCGTGTAGTAACGCGCAAGCTTGTCGGCAACCAGTACGTGATCGCCCGCATGGTCCGACTGGCGCCGCGGTTCGAGTACTGCGTTCATCGTGCGCCTCCATGGGTGTGAACGTTGGCGTCGCCGCTCAGGTTCAGGGGTTTGATGCAGCGCACGCGCGCCACTTCGGCGTGACCTTGCATCGGTGTCAATGCCGGTCGCGCCTTCATGCAGTCGTCGACCACATACTTGCAGCGCGGTGCGAACAGACACCCTTTCGGACGATCATCTCGCCCGGGCACCATGCCCGGCAGTGCGGCGAGCCGCACCGCGCCGACATTGTGCTCGGGAATCGCCGCCAGCAACGCTTCCGTGTACGGATGATGCGGCGCGGCGAAGATGTCCGGCACGCGGTTCGTTTCGATCACTTCGCCAGCGTACATGACCGCGACTCGCTGCGCGACCTCGGACACCACCGCCAGATCGTGCGAGATCAACACGAGCGCCATGCCGCGATCCTTCTGCAGCTTGATCAGCAACTCCATGATCTGCGCCTGGATCGTCACGTCGAGCGCGGTGGTCGGTTCGTCGGCGATCAGCAGTTTCGGGTTGCAGGCAATCGCCATCGCGATCATCACGCGCTGGTTCATGCCGCCGGACATCTGATGCGGAAATGAACCGATGCGGCCTTTCGGGTCTGGGATACCGACCTGGTCGAGCAACTCAAGCGCGCGTTTGTCCAACGCGCTACCGCGCAAGCCTTCGTGCAGCTTCAGCACTTCCTTGATCTGATAGCCGACCGTGTAGCTCGGATTCAGACTGGTGAGCGCGTCCTGGAACACCATCGCGATGTCTTTGCCGATGATCTTGCGGCGTTCCTTCGCCGACGCCTTCAGCAGATTCTTGCCGTTGAAGGTGATTTCGTCGGCGGTGACTTTGCCAGGCGCGTCGATCAGGCCCATCAATGCCATCATCGTCACGCTCTTGCCCGAGCCCGATTCGCCGACTACGCCGACCACCTCGCCCGGCGCGACATCGAGATTGATCCGATCGACTGCGGGCAGTCCGTTGAAATTCACCGCGAGGTTGCGGATGGTCAATAGTTTGTCCATGTCAGGCCATCCGTTTCAGTTTGGGATCGAGTGCGTCGCGCAGCCCGTCGCCGAGCAGATTGATCGCGAGCACCGAGATCAGGATGGAAAGACCCGGCATCGTGACGATCCACCAGGCGCTGTCGATATAGTCGCGCGCCGAGGCCAGCATCGCACCCCACTCCGCCGAAGGCGGTTGCACGCCGAGACCGAGGAAACCGAGCGCCGCGGCATCGAGAATCGCCGACGAAAAGCCCAGCGTAGCCTGCACGATCAGCGGTGCGGTGCAGTTCGGCAGCACTTGCGAGAACATCAGGCGCAAGGTGCCGGCGCCGGCAACGCGCGAAGCCGTCACATACTCTTTCTGCAATTCGCCTTGGGCAGACGCACGCGTCAGACGCACATAGCCCGGCAGCGCGACGATCGCGATGGCCAGCATCGTATTGACGAGACCCGGACCGATGATCGCGACCACCGCGACTGCCAGCAGCAGCGAGGGCAACGCGAGCAGCACGTCCATGATGCGCATGATCGGCGTATCGGCCCATTTCTCGAAGAACGCGGCGATCAAGCCGAGCACGATGCCCGGAATCAGCGCGAGGACCACCGAGACGAAGCCGATCCAGAACGACAGCCGCGCGCCGTACATCAGACGCGAGAGGATGTCGCGGCCTGCTTCGTCAGTGCCGAGAACGAACTTCCAGTTGCCGCCGTCGAGCCAGGCGGGCGGGATCTTCACGGAATCGCGATACTGTTCGATCGGGCTATGCGGCGCGATCAAGGGCGCGAAAATCGCGATGAAGATCAACGCCAGCACGATGATGCCGGCGGCGACGGCACCACGGTTACGCGAGAAATTCGCCCAGAATTCGCGGGCGGCGATGGCGCGGCCACTGGGTGGCGTCACCGATTGGGGGACTGTATTTTGTATGTCTGCCATGATCTGTGTTACCTCGTATGGCGAATGCGCGGGTTCAACACGCCGTACAACAGATCGACGACGAGGTTCACGACGATCACCAGCGTAGCGATCATCAGAATACCGCCCTGCACCACCGGATAGTCGCGCCGGCCGATCGCGTCGATCAGCCACTTGCCGATACCCGGCCACGAAAACAGCGTCTCCGTCAGCACGGCGCCTGCGAGCAAGGTGCCGACCTGCAAGCCGATCACGGTCACGACCGGAATCAGCGCATTACGCAATGCATGCACGACGATCACGCGGCCAGGCGACAAACCCTTCGCACGCGCAGTGCGAATGTAGTCTTCGCGCAGCACTTCGAGCATCGACGAACGCGTCATCCGCGCGACGACCGCCAGCGGAATCGTGCCGAGCACAATGGCCGGCAAAATCAGATGACTGACCGCGGATTTGAACGCGCCTTGGTCGGTGGACATCAACGCGTCGATCAGCATGAAGCCGGTCACGTGCGGAATGTCGTACTCGACCGCGATGCGGCCCGACACCGGCGTCCAGCCGAGGTCGACGGAAAAAAACATGATGAGGATCAAACCCCACCAGAAGATCGGCATCGAGTAGCCGGTGAGCGCCGTGCCCATCACGCCGTGATCCACCACCGTGCCGCGCCTGAGCGCCGCGAACACGCCCGCGGGCAAGCCGACGATCAACGCGAACAGCATCGCGCAGATCGACAGTTCAACGGTAGCGGGGAAACGTGCGAGAAATTCGCCCATCACGCTGGTATTGGTGATGATTGAAGTGCCGAGGTCGCCGTGCGCGGCGCGGCCGATGTAGTGAACGTATTGCATCGGCAAGGACTCGTCGAGCCCGAGCCGGTGCATCGCGGCGGCATGCATGGCGGGATCGACGCCGCGCTCGCCCATCATCACTTCGATGGGGTCGCCCGGTATCAGGTGAATCAGCGCAAACGCGAGGATCGTGATGCCGATGAACGTCGGTATCACCATGCCGATGCGGCGCGAAACAAAGCGGAACATGGTTCGTCCCTATGGTCTTGATGAAGAAAAAACGCAACCGGCGACGAGGGCTTGTGACCCCGGTCGCCGGACCATTTCGACCAGTTTTCTAACCGTGCGAAAAGCTACTGCGTAAGCTTGACTGTATGACTATTACTTGACGCTGACGCCGTCGAAGCGCGCATAGCCGAGCGGCTCGATACGCATGTCGACCACCTTCTTGCTGACAGGCTGGTACACGGTCGAGTGAGCGATCGGCGAGAACGGCAGTTGCTGCGCGAAAATCTGCTGCGCCTGCGTGTATGCCGTCGTGCGCGCGCCCTGATCGGTCGACTCACGGCCCTTCTGGATCAGATCCTCGAAGGGCTTGTAGCACCACTTCGAGAAGTTGTTGCCATTCACCGCTTCGCAGCCGAGCAGTGTGCCGAGCCAGTTGTCCGGATCGCCGTTGTCGCCGGTCCAGCCGATCAGCATCGTGTCGTCTTCACCTGCGTGAGCGCGCTTGATGTACTCGCCCCATTCATACGTGACGATCTTCGCCTTCACGCCGATCTTGGCCCAATCGGCCTGGATCATTTCCGCCATCAGGCGGGCGTTCGGGTTGTACGCGCGTTGCACCGGCATCGCCCACAGCGTGATGTCGAAGCCGTTCGGAAAACCGGCCTTCGCCAACAATGCCTTGGCCTTATCCGTATCGTACGCGGCGCTCTTGAGGTTCTTGTCGTACGACCATTGGGTCGGCGGCATCGGGTTCGTCGCGGCCTGGCCTGCGCCTTGATACACCGACTCGATGATCGCCTTCTTGTTGATCGCCATGTCGAGCGCTTGACGCACTTCGAGCTTGTCGACCGGCTTGTGCGTCACGTTGTACGCGAGATAGCCGAGGTTGAAGCCCGGTTGCGACGGCATCGCGATGTTCGCTTCAGCCTTCAGCGGCGCAATGTCGGCCGGACGCGGATAGCTCATCACCTGGCATTCGTCGCGCTTGATCTTCTGCACGCGCACGCCGGCGTCCGGCGTGATCGAGAAGATCAGCTTCGAGATCTTCACCGCGTTCGGCTTCCAGTAATCCGGATTGCCGTCGAAACGGATCGTCGCGTCCTTCGTATAGCTGCGGAAGATGAACGGGCCCGTGCCGACCGGGTACTGGTTGATGTCAGCAGCCTTGCCGGCCTTCAGCAGCTGGTCTGCGTATTCACCCGAGAGGATCGACGCGTATTCCATCGCCAGATTCTGGATGAACGGCGCGTTGACTTCCTTCAGCGTGAACTTGACCGTGTACGGGTCGACCTTTTCGACGCTGGTGATCAGCTTGTCGAGGCCCATGTCCGTGAAGTACGGGAACTGGACCGGGTACGCCTTACGGAACGGCTGGTTCGTGTCCAGCATGCGCTGGAACGTGAACACGACGTCGTCCGCATTGAATTCGCGCGTCGGCTTGAAGAACGAGGTGGTCTGGAACTTCACACCGTGGCGCAGATGGAACGTGTAGGTCTTGCCGTCCGGCGAGACATCCCACTTTTCTGCCAGGCCCGGCTCGACTTTGGTGCCGCCGCGTTCGAACTCGACGAGGCGGTTATAAACGGTGAACGTGTTGGCTGTGAAGTCGACACCAGTGGTGTACTGGGCCGGATCGAAACCCGCAGGGCTGCCTTCTGAGCAGTAGACGAGTGTTTTGTTCGGGATCTCGGCGCGCGCGCTGTTCGCGCCCACCAGCGATGCCGCTGCAGCAGCGACGAGCGTCGTAACACGCGCGGCGCGCAACAGGTTGTTTTGCTTCATGTTTCCTCCAGGTTCGGGGCCGGCTTCCGCCGGCGTAGCGCGATCTTACTTGAGCTTGGCTCACAGGAACAAGCGGAGGAAAATACCCCTGTTGACGATCGGAAACCAATCAGGCATAAGGACGGCCGCACGTCGGCGCTGGCCGGCGCGTACGGCTGTCGCGGGGCGGCCCCAGCCGGAAAACCGCCCCGCTTGCTCTTATTCTTATTTCAGGCCGACGTTCATGAATTGCGTCGGGCCGAACGGGTCGATCTTGAAGCCCGTGACGTTCTTGCTGATGGGCTGATACACCGTGGAATGGGCGATTGGCGTGAACGGCACCTGGTCCTTGAAGATTTCCTGGGCTTCCGTATAAGCCTTGGTGCGCTCAGCAAGATCGGTCGTGCCGCGACCCTTCCGGATCAGATCGTCGTAAGGCTTGTAGCACCATTTGGAAAAATTACTGCCGTTCACCGCGTCGCAGCCGAGCAATACGCCCAACCAGTTATCCGGGTCGCCATAGTCGCCGGTCCAGCCGATCAGCATTGCCTCATGCTCGCCCGAATGACCGCGGCGAATATATTCACCCCATTCGTAAGTAGCGATTTTCACCTTGACGCCGATCTTCGCCCAATCCGCCTGCAGCATTTCCGCCATCAGACGCGCGTTCGGGTTGTAAGGCCGCTGAACCGGCATGGCCCACAGCGTCAGATCGAAGCCGTCGGGGTAGCCCGCCTCCTTGAGAAGCGCTTTCGCTTTGTCGACGTCGTACGGGGCGTCCTTCAGATTCTTGTCGTAACCCCATTGCGTCGGCGGCATCGGATTGGTCGCGGCCTGGCCGGCGCCCTGATACACCGATTCGATAATCGCTTTCTTGTTGATCGACATATCAAGCGCGCGGCGCACCATCAGGTTGTCGAGCGGCTTCTTGGTGTTGTTGTACGCGATATAGCCGAGATTGAAACCGACCTGACTCGGAATGGCGAGCGATGCATCGGCTTTAACCGCTGGAATATCGCCGGGACGCGGATACGACATCACCTGGCACTCGCCGCGCTTCAATTTTTGCAACCGCACGGCCGGGTCGACGGTAATCGCGAATATCAGCTTGCTGATTCTGACGACGCCCGGTTTCCAGTAATCGGGATTGCCGTCAAACCGAATTGAATCGTCCTTCGTATAGCTGCGGAAAATGAATGGACCGGTACCGACCGGATATAGATTCATATCGGACGCTTTACCTGCTTTCAGTAACTGATCGGCGTATTCAGCCGACAAAATCGACGCAAACGGCATTGCGATCTGCTGCAAAAACGGCGCATCGACTTCCTTCAGCGTGAAACGCACCGTATACGGATCGAGCTTCTCAACCTTGGTGATGTTCTTCGCGAGGCCAAGGTCGGTGAAATACGGAAACGGCACCGCGTAGGCTTTGCGGAACGGCTGTTCCGGATCGAGCATCCGCTGATAAGTAAAGACGACGTCGTCAGCGTTGAATTCGCGAGTGGGTTTGAAGAACGAGGTGGTCTGGAACTTCACGCCGTGCCGCAGATGGAAAGTGTAGGTCAGGCCGTCCTGCGACACGTCCCATTTCTCGGCAAGGCCAGGCTCGATATCGGTACTGCCGTGCGCGAACTCGATCAGCCGGTTATAGACCGTGTACGAGCCGGCGGTGAATTCCACGCTGGTGGTGAACTGGGCGGTGTCGAAACCCGCCGGACTGCCTTCGGAGCAAAACACGAGGGTTTTGTCGGGCAGCGTCGCCGCGTCGGCTACGGCGGGCGCGAGGCCGGCAGCCAGCACCGCACAGGCGCTCAAGACTGGCAAGCAGGTATGGCGAACTGCAAACAGCAATCGGGATACTGTCATCACGTTCTCCGCACAGCAGCCAAGTCAGCTGCGCTTCGATCATAGACAGTGCAAAAATCGGGTTCAATGCGGGCTTACGCTTCGCAAGAAATGCCCAAATGGGCATGTTTGTTGCGTCGCAGCAGTACGTGATGCCTGACGCGGAGCTTGGATTGCCCGCGCCGCTGGCGCTGCACTGCACTGCACGCCGGTGCAACGTAAGGCACAGAATGCGCGGGCACATTTCAGGCGCGAGGCGCGGCAGCGTCGGATTTTACCCATAAAAAAACCGCGCGGCAGGTAAGCCGCGCGGTTTCTGGACAACGGTGCCTAAAGTTTAAGCGCCCAGCCGTTCGCAGATCGCCTTGGTCGCCGCGGCGCCATTGAGCGTGTAGAAGTGCAGGCCCGGCACCTTCGCCTCGATGAGACGCCCGCACAGGTCCGTCACCACGTCCAGCCCAAAGGCGCGAATCGACTCGCGGTCATCGCCGAAGCTTTCCAGACGGCGCGCGACCCAACGCGGCACTTCCGCGCCGCACATCTCCGAGAAACGCATCAGCTGCGAGAAGTTCGTGATCGGCATGATGCCCGGCACGATCGGCACGTCGACGCCGAGCTTCCGCGCGTCGTCGACAAAACGGAAGTACGCGTCCGCGTTGAAGAAATACTGCGTGATCGCCGAATTGGCGCCGGCTTTCACCTTGTGGGCGAAGTTTTCCAGATCGTGACGCGGCGAGCGCGACTGCGGGTGGTACTCCGGATAGCCGGCCACCTCGATCCAGAACCAGTCGCCGAATTCGGCGCGGATAAAGCTCACCAGTTCCGACGCGTAACGCAGTTCGCCAACTTCGCCCATGCCGGACGGCAGATCGCCGCGCAGCGCGACGATATGGCGGATGCCATGCGCGCGGTACTCGTTGAGGATCGCGCGCAGGCTCTCTTTCGAGGAGCCGATGCACGAGACGTGGGGCGCCGCTTCGAGCCCTTCCTTCGCCATATCGACGACGGTGTCGAGCGTGCCCTGTTGCGTCGAGCCGCCGGCGCCGAACGTGACGGACACGAACTTGGGCTTGAGCGACGCAAGCTGCCCGCGAGTGGCGCGCAGCTTGTCGACGCCTTCCTGCGTCTTCGGCGGGAAGAATTCGAATGAAAGTTCGATCGGGTTCATGATTCAGTAGATCAACCGAAACTGCGGTTGCCGAAAATAAGCGCGGACAGCAGCCACGAAACGATGCTGTACAGAATCGAGCCGAAGAATGCCGACCAGAAACCCGACACCTCAAATCCCTTCAGCAGCGACGCACACAGCCAGAAGCACAGCGCATTGACCACCAGAATGAAGAGTCCGAGCGTGACGATCGTGACGGGCAGCGTCAACAGGATCAGCACCGGACGCAGGATCGTATTGATCAATCCGAGCACCACCGCGACGATCAAGGCGGTGCCGAAACTGCGGATATGAATCGACGGGACGAGGTAGGTGATGATCAGGAGAGCAAGCGCATTGATCAGCCAGGTCAGCAGCACGGTCATGTAGAGCTCCTTTGGCAGGGTGTCCGATAACGGGGAAAGCGCGAGACGAGGCGGGGCATGGTGAACAAAGCGGCGCTTTACGCGCCGCCTTGTCGTCAAACTGTCACGCTTTAAACCGCCCGCGCGCTTAATGCTACTTGGAAGCGGTTGCTTAGTAGCGGTAGTGGTTCGGTTTGAACGGACCGTTCTTGTCGACGCTGATATAGCTCGCCTGATAGTCCGACAGCACCGTCAATTCCGCGCCGATACGGCCCAGATGCAGACGCGCCACCTTTTCATCAAGGTGCTTAGGCAACACGTAGACCTTGTTTTCGTACTTGTCGCCGTGCACGAACAGTTCGATCTGCGCAATCGTCTGGTTCGTAAACGATGCCGACATCACGAACGACGGATGGCCCGTTGCGCAACCCAGATTCACCAGACGCCCTTCAGCCAGCAGGATCACGCGCTTGCCGTCCGGGAAAATGATGTGGTCGACTTGCGGCTTGATGTTTTCCCACTGGTACTTGCGCGTCGATGCAACGTCGATTTCCGAATCGAAGTGACCGATGTTGCAGACAATCGCGTTGTTGCGCATGGCAGCCATATGATCGTGGCCGATCACGTGGAAGTTGCCCGTTGCCGTCACGAAGATGTCGGCCTTGTCTGCCGCATATTCCATCGTCACCACGCGATAACCTTCCATCGCTGCCTGCAACGCACAGATCGGATCGATTTCCGTGACCCACACCGTCGCGCCCAGACCGCGCAGCGATTGCGCGCAGCCCTTGCCCACGTCGCCGTAGCCGGCCACGACCGCGATCTTGCCCGCGATCATCACATCGGTGGCGCGCTTGATACCGTCGACCAGCGATTCGCGGCAGCCATACAGGTTGTCGAATTTCGACTTCGTGACCGAATCGTTCACGTTGATGGCCGGGAACGGCAGGCGCCCTTCCTTTTCCATCTGGTACAGACGGTGCACGCCGGTCGTGGTTTCTTCGGTCACGCCCTTGATGTGCGCGAGACGCGTGGAGTACCACACCGGATCGGCGTCGAGATGCTTGGCGATCGACTTGTACAGCGCGACTTCTTCTTCGTTTTCCGGCTTCGAGATCACCGAACGGTCTTTCTCAGCCTTCGAGCCGAGGATCAGCAGCAACGTGGCGTCGCCGCCGTCGTCGAGGATCATGTTGGCGAATTCGCCATTCGGCCATTCGAAAATGCGGTGCGAGAATTCCCAGTATTCATCGAGCGATTCGCCCTTGAATGCGAACACCGGCACGCCGCCTTGCGCGATCGCGGCGGCTGCATGATCCTGCGTCGAGAAGATATTGCACGATGCCCAGCGAACGTCCGCGCCGAGTGCCGTCAAGGTTTCGATCAGCACGCCGGTTTGAATCGTCATGTGCAGCGAACCCGCGATACGCGCGCCCTTCAGCGGCTGCGAGCTCTTGTATTCCTCGCGCGTCTGCATGAGGCCGGGCATTTCGGTTTCAGCGATATTCAGTTCCTTGCGGCCCCAGGCTGCAAGCGACATATCGGCGACGAGAAAATCTTGCTTTGAATCGAGAACTGCGGCGTTCATCACGCCCTCCTTTCTAAAAAATTGACTAGAAATTTGACGTGAGCGCGGTTCGATGCGGTGGATGGGAGCGCAATGCGCATCCTGGCCCTCCGATTGAAGTCTCCGAGCCTGGCGGGCGGCCGGCGAATATGCTGATTCGCGGTACCCGTCGCAACGCTCCTCGAAGACGAACGGCGATTGTAGCAAATCGAGATGGCTTCGGGGTGGCGCCGGGTTGGTGATTACGCGGCGCGATTCGGGAGGGCAGAGGCGGCTGGCACGGCAGCGGCGCTTGCCGTGCGCAATTGCTCGATACCCGCGCGTGCAGTTTCGAGGAACTGCCTCGAAAACTGGAATGCTTCGGCCGTATCGGCGGGATCCGGCGTCTGCATGCCAAGCGCGATGCGGAAATAGCGTTCGGCGTGAATGCCCGCGTGATAGTGCATGCGCACGCGTTTCGCGTCATCCAGACGCCGGTTGCCGAAAATCTCGCGCAGGGCCCACGAAAACGCCCCGTCTTCGCCGCCGATGCGGCGGAAAGCATCGTCCATCGGAAAACCGCCGAGCGCTGCATACACCGCGCGGCGGATGATCAGACTGCTCGGCACCGTATTGCTAAGCGTTGCAGCGTGCTGGGCGAAGTCACCATGACGGGTGAGCTCGGCCGGAAAGTCCGCGTAGTCGACGTCGAGCCGCACGGACACTTCCCTTGGATTCTGCGTGAGAAACACGCTCGCGGCGGCCAGCGCGCCGGGCAGGTATTCGTCGTCGGCATCGAGGAAAGCGAGCAAAGGGTGAGCCGCATGCATCGCCCCCCAATTGCGCGCCCGAGCCGGGCCGCCGTTGTACGGCATTTGCAGCAGGCACACGCGCGGGTCGAGACGTCCGTAGTGTGCGACCAGGTCGGCAGATGCATCTGCCGAGCCGTCGTCCACCACGACGATCTGCGCGGCTTCGGGTTGAATCAGACAGCTCTGAAGCGCACGGGCAAGCGTCGCCGCGCCGTTGTAGCAGGGAATGATGATCGAAATGGGCGTCATGGATTGAAACAGGCGCTGCGGGCCAAACGGTAGAGAACCGTCGATGGTAGCCCGCTTCCCTTCAGCTTCATCCTGGAAAGCGACGCGCGCGACAGCGCCGACCAACGCACTGCGCGCAAACGGCGCCGACACGAAGCGCGCCATTAGCTTGCCCCTCAACATAAATACGATGACTTACAATCGCTCGGGTCATTCCAAATTGGAATTCTGGAGCCTGAGATCGTGGAACTACGAGCGCTGCGGTATTTCGTCGAAGTGGTGCGTCAACAGAGCTTCACCGTCGCCGCCGAGCAGATGTTCGTCACGCAGCCGACCATCAGCAAGATGGTCAAGTCGCTGGAAGACGAAATCGGCTCGCCGCTGCTGCTGCGCGACGGGCGCCAGATGGTGCTGACCGATGCCGGCCGGATTGTCTATCAGCGTGGTCAGGACGTGCTGGCCGCGCACGCGCAGTTGCAAGCCGAGCTGAACGATCTCGACACGCTCGGCCGCGGCGAGCTGACCATCGGTATTCCGCCGATGGGCGGCTCGCTGTTCACGCCGGCCATCGCCGCCTTCCGCCAGCGCTACCCAAAAATCGAACTGAAGCTGTTCGAGCAGGGTTCGCGCGCGATCGAGACCGCGCTGATCCACGGCGAGCTGGAGTTAGGTGGCGTGCTACAACCGGTCGATCCGGAAAACATCGAGGTGTTGCCGATGACCCGGCAATTGCTATGGCTGGTCGCGCGCACCGGCTCGCGCTGGGACGACCTGCACGAAGTGCCGCTCGCCGAGCTCGCCAACGAGCCATTCGTGTTCTACGGCGAAAGTCTCGCGCTCAACGACGTCGTGCTGAACGCGTGCCGCACCGCCGGCTTTGCGCCGACCATTGTCGGGCGAAGCGGGCACTGGGATTTCATGGCGGCGCTGGTGCTGGCCGGCGTCGGCATTGCGCTGCTGCCGGCACCGTACTGCCGACGCCTCGACACGGCGCAGTTCACCTGCCGCCCCGTGGTTGAACCGGAGATTCCGTGGGAAATGGCAATCGGCTGGCGCCGCAATGGCTATCTGTCGCACGCGGCGCGCGCGTGGCTGGAAGTGGCGCGCGAGACGCTGCCGAGCCAGGCCGGCGACGAGTTCATGGTGTGGCCGGGCATCGGCATGACCGGCATCACAGCGCCCGTTCAGACACCGCCGCCGCAAACGCGGCCGGCCAAGTGACAACATGCCGCCCGGTGCAGACCGGGCGGCATGTCTTCCTGGTTAAGCTGACCTCGACGGTTTAGCTCAAAAGCCCACCTCGGAAGCCTGTCGCGAAGGCGTACCTCAGAGACTTATCTTCAAGGCTCACTAAGCGCCATCATTGCTGCTGCGCGACAAACTCGATGCGGCGATTGGCAAAGCGACCGCTCGCCGTGTCGTTGCTCGCAACCGGATCCGCGTCACCATACCCTTGCGCGACGAGCGAATCCGCCGGCACACCCGCCTTCACGAGATACGCGCGAACCGCTTCGGCGCGCTTCTTCGACAGTTGCAGATTGGCTTGCGCACCGCCGACGTTGTCCGAATAGCCGGCCACTTCGAGCTTGGCCGTCTTGCCGTTACGCGCGCAGGCATTCAACACTTGCGCCGACTGGTTAAGATCTTCCAGCGCCGAGGCCGGCACGCGAGCACCGGCGCTTGCGAAGTTGATCACCTGCAGGTTCAGCACCTTGACTACATCTGCTGTCGCGCACGAGCTGTCTGGCGTGAGGAGGCCCTTGATTGCGCCGCGGAAGTTTTCAGTTGCGTTGGCGACCGCCTGTTCGACGTTGAACGATCCGATCTGATACGAGGTGCCGAACAGCGATTTAAGCTTATCGAGCCAGCCGAATTTCGCGTTTGCCGCGCTGCCGCTCAGTTCGACGTGCGCGCCGTCCACTTTCACCTCGGCGCCCGGCAATGCCATCAGCGGCAGTAGGCCATCCAGACGAGCGAGCCAATCGGCCGGCTTGATGTCCTGGTCGACGGTGACGTTCGCGACGAAATGGTCAGCACCGAAGCGCTTCGTCAGCGCGTCGATCAGCTGGGTCTTTTCGGCTTCGCTGCCAACCATAGCGGTGAGGGTCGGCTTGCCGGCGGAGTCGACTGTGAAGCTGAGCTGACTGTCTTTGGTCGGCGCGGGCGCGGCGGCGGGTTGCTGCGCTTCGCTAGCGGCGCTTGCTGCTACAGCGGTGGGCGTCGAAGCCGCGACATCAGCCGAGCCGGACGCGGGCTGCACCGTTGCCGCAGCTTCCGCGCTACTGCGCCCGCTGCTTTGCTCCCCTCGTTGCTCGCTATGGCAACCGCGCAGGAACAGGAAAGCCAGCACCGCAGCAATCACCGCGAGGAGCCACCATAGCCACTTATGCGAACGGCGCTCTTCGCGCACCACCGCGTCGGCCGGCACGCGGATGCTCGACGTGGCCTCGGCCACCGGCTTGGCGGCAGGCGTCGGATGGTCGATGTGCGCCGAGACCGCTTTCAGTTGCGACAGAATATTACCGGTGAACGCACCGAGTCCGCTCAGGCCAAGGCCGGCCATCAGACGGTCGTTCAGGTACGGCGCAATGGCCGGCAGTTGATGGCCCAGCAGCGTCGGCAACTGGCCGACGTTGCCCTGACCTTCGAGAAAATGCCGCTTCAGCAGGCCCAGCAGCGTGGCGCCGACGATGCCCGTCATGGCGTGCGTCGCATGCGCCGGAACGCCGGTTTGAGTGGCGACCTCGTCGCTGAGCGTGTCGACTCGGCGATCGAATGCACGCTCGAGCAACTGGCGCCCCGCACCTTCCAACTGGCTCACGCCGGTGGTGCTGCCGAGCAGTTGCGGCAACTGCTCGGCGATGTGGCCGTTCACCTCAGGCGAGAGGATCGTTGCGAACAGCGAACGCGCGCCGTCGAGTGTCGCGCCCTTTTGCATCAGACCGGCGACCAGCGCCGGGCCGGTTGTTGCAAGCACCTTCTGGGTCGCATCCGGCGGCAGCCCGAAGCGGGCCGCCATCTGTCGCACGACACCGTCCGTCAACGCGGACTGAATCAGCTGAATCACATTGATACTCATCGCTTCGCTTCCTTGATTTCCCGAACGCGTCACCTGACGCGCTCTTTTTCGCGGCGCGATTATAGGTTTGGGGAAATCTCATAAACGGAACGGCACAATTTATGACGAATTAACCGACGTTCGCCTAAATGTTCTTACATTTGCGACCTGAATTAAGAAGATTGATGTCCGATCAAGCCGCCACGCCAGTGACGCCAGTCGACTTCATCGCCGGCACCGTTTGCCCTTCACGCCGGCTCGCCGCGATCAGTTCGGCCGCGCGCTCGCCGATCATCACCGTCGGCGAATTCGTGTTGCCGCCGATCAGCGTCGGCATCACGGAGGCATCGACGATCCGCAGCCCCGTTACACCGCGCACCCGCAATTGCGGATCGACCACCGATTGCGCATCACCGCCCATCCGGCACGTTGCCACCGGGTGGTAGATCGTGTCGGCATGCTCGGCGATGGTCCGGCGCAATTCCTCCTCGGTCTGGCCAACATGCGTGTACAGCTCCTTGCCGCCATGCAGCGCCAGCGACGGCGCGCCGAGAATGCGCCGCGCCATCTGCGCGCCTTCCACCAGCAGGTCGAGATCGCGCGAGTCGCTGAAAAAACGCGGATCGATCACCGGCGCGGTGCGCGCGTCGGCGCTCGCCAGCGTCACCGTGCCGCGGCTATGCGGCCGCAGCACGCACACGTGCAGCGAATAACCATGGCCCCAGTGCATATGACGGTTGTGGTCGTCGACAATCGCCGCGCAGAAATGCAGTTGCAGGTCCGGACGCTCGAGTGTCGGCCGGCTCTTCAGAAAGCCGCCCGCTTCGGCAACGTTGCTCGACAGCATGCCCTTCCCATGCCGCATGAAGGTCACGAACTGCGGCAGCATCCGCGCAATGCCGCGAATCGAAAAGCCGGTCGGCTCGATCGACGACACCCGTTTATTGATCGTGAAGTCGACGTGGTCGATCAGGTTCTGGCCGACCTCGGGCGCATCGTGCAGCACGGCAATGCCAAGCGACTGCAGATGCGCCGCCGGCCCGATGCCCGAGCACATCAGCAGTTGCGGTGAATTGAACGCGCCTGCTGCCAGCACCACTTCGGCACGCGCTTCCAGCGTTTCAGTACGGCCGCCGCGCACGATTTCGACGCCGCTCGCGCGCTTGCCGTCGAAGGTCACACGCAGCACCGTCGCATCGGCGATCGTATGGAGATTGGGGCGCTCGCGATCGTAGATATAGGCGCGCGCGACACTGCAGCGCCGTCCGTCGCGCTGCGTCACCTGATAGAAGCCGATGCCTTCCTGGTCCGCGCCGTTGAAGTCGCTGTTCGATTTGTAACCGGCTTCGATCGCGGCCTGCACGAAACGCTTCGAGAACGGATTGCGATAGCGCAGATCGGACACTGTCAGCGGGCCGTTCGCGCCATGCCATGCGTCGGCGCCGCGCTCATTGCCTTCGGCGCGGCGGAAATACGGCAGCACGTCGGCCCACGACCAGCCTTCGCAGCCAAGCTGCGCCCATTCGTCATAATCGAGCGGATGGCCGCGCGTGTAGATCATCGCGTTGATCGCGCTCGATCCGCCGAAGCCACGCCCGCGCGGCTGATAGCCCTGGCGTCCAGCGAGCCCTGGCTGCGGCGTCGTCAGATAGCCGTAGTTGGTTTTGAGTTTGTGCGGCACGACGGCCGCCACGCCCACCGGCATGTTCACGAACAGATTGCGGTCCGTATGCGGACCGGCTTCGATCAGGGCAATCGTTGCGTCCGGGCAGCTATCCGCCAGACGGCTCGCGAGCGAGCAGCCGCCCGAGCCCGCACCGACGATGATGTAGTCGTATTGCATCCGCTCCTCCAATTGGGGCCGCGTTGCTCGCGGACCCTGTCTCTGTCGGTCGGAGTCAGCGCTTTGACAGTAACTCCGACCCCCATGCAAGCGATGGGTACACACTTGTCTACGTGTGTTTTATCGGCATTGTAGGGAGCGTTCGGTTGCGATGGCGGGTTCGTGTCAGAGCGATCCCTCTAAACGAAAGCCTTCCCGCGACCCTATGATGAAAGACGCGCGTGCGCCCGTCAGGCCGCCGCGCACGGCATTCAAACACGGCGCCCGGTGCGCCGTCCTCAAGGCGTGCGGTACGACATGCCACGATAAAACAGCACACCGTCGATCAGCGACGGCGTACAGCCGGCGAACGGAGACAGCAGATGGAACGGCACAGCCTCGGCCACACTCACGACGTGACAAATCAGGCGCCGCCGCTTGCGGACTACAACCTGTTTGCGAGCGACGTGGCGTTGTCCGCCGCCCTCGAACGCGACGGGGCCGCGTGGCATCGCGAGGCGCTGCTGCGGCACGGTGCGGCGCTCACCACGCCGGAGACACTCGCGCTTGCCGAACTGGCAAACCGCCACACCCCCGAACTTGTTACGCACAGCCCGCGCGGCGAACGCATCGATGCGCTGGAGTTTCATCCCTCATGGCATACGCTGCTAGGACTGTTGCGCCGCGAAGGCCTGCACGCGTTGCCGTTTTCGGACCCGCAGCGCGGCGCGATGGTCGCACGTTGCGCCGGCTACTTTCTGCACGCGCAACTCGAATCCGGCTCCCTCTGCCCGCTGACGATGACCTTCGCGAGCATCCCGGTATTGCAACGCGAACCGGCGTTGTTCGAGACGCTGCGCGACAAACTCTACGCCCGCGAACACGATCCACGCGACGTGCCGCTCACGCAGAAAACCTCAGCGATGATCGGCATGGGCATGACCGAGAAGCAAGGCGGCTCGGACGTGCGCAGCAACCAGACCCGAGCCTATGCCACGCGTGGCAGCGGCCGTGGTGCCGAATACCGCCTTGTCGGCCACAAGTGGTTTTTCTCCGCGCCGCAATGTGATGCGCATCTGGTACTCGGCCGAACTGACGATCACGAAGGCCTGTCGTGCTTCTACGTGCCGCGTTTCACGCCGGACGGCAGTAAAAACGCCGTGCAAATCCAGCGTCTGAAAGACAAGCTCGGCAACCGTTCGAACGCCAGCAGTGAAGTCGAATTCTTCGACGCGTTCGGCATCATGATCGGCGACGAAGGCCGCGGCGTGCCGACCATCATCGAAATGGCGAACTACACGCGGCTCGATTGCGTGATCGGCAGCGCGGCCTTGATGCGTGCGGCGCTGGTGCAGGCGATCCACCATGCACGGCACCGCAGCGCCTTCGGTCGGCAACTGGCTGATCAGCCGCTGATGCGCAACGTGCTCGCCGACCTGGCGCTGGAATCGGAAGCCGCAACGGTGCTCTTCATGCGACTCGCGCGCGCGTTCGAAGCGTCAGCGGATGCGTCGTCGGCCGCGCCCGCCGAGCGCGCGTGGCGCCGGATCGTCACGCCGGCGGCGAAGTACTGGGTCTGCAAGCGCGCGCTGGAATTCACCGGCGAGGCGATGGAAGTGTGGGGCGGCAATGGTTATGTCGAAACCGGTCCGATGGCGCGTTTCTATCGTGAAGCGCCCGTGAATTCGATCTGGGAAGGCTCGGGCAACGTGATGTGCCTCGACGTGCTGCGCGCCATGGAGCGCGAGCCCGAAGCGGCGCAGGCCTTGTTCGCCGCCTGGCAAGCGGATGCACAAGGGCACCCGGCGTTGAGCGCCGCGCTCGGCAAGCTCGCCGCCACGCTCAACGGACCCGCCGAACATCGCGAAGCCTCTGCGCGACGGATCGCGCAGCAGATCGTGCTGATCGCGCAAGCCACCTTGCTGGCGAAGCACGCGCCGCCGGAAGTCGCCGATGCCTTCATCGCGACGCGTCTCGCCGACGGCTGCGGCGAGAGTGGCCGCGTGTACGGCACGTTACCGGCGACATTCGACCACGCCGCGATCATCGAGCGGGCATTTCCCGCTTGATGCGAAGTGAACGGACCGACGAGGATTCAGCGTTTTCCGCTCGAAGCGGACGAACCCGTCCGCATTTTTTCAAAGCTTTTCGCAAGACCGTCACACAACAGCACAACACACGAATAAGCGCGACTCAACGCGCACGTTATCCATCAGGGAGTGGACACACATGAAGAACGATTTGCCAGAAGTCGTCGCGCTCGAAGCGCTACTGCGCGATCAACGCCATGCGTATTTGCGCGCGCCGTATCCGTCATGGGAAGCGCGTGCCGGCCACCTGAAAGCGCTGCGCAAAGTCATGCTCGACAACCGCGATGCACTCGCCGATGCGATGAGCGCCGACTTCGGCAATCGCGCGAAACAGGAAGTGCTGCTCGCCGAATTCCTGCTGATCAAGGGTGAGATCGACGCCGCGCTCAGACACGGCAAACGCTGGATGAAGGCGCAACGCCGCAGCACCAACAAATGGCTGATGCCGGCGCGCGCGAAAGTGGTGCCGCAGCCGCTCGGCGTGGTCGGCATCATCGTGCCGTGGAATTATCCCGTGCTGCTCGCAGTCGGCCCGCTGATCAGCGCGCTGACGGCCGGCAACCGCGCCATCATCAAGATGTCGGAGTTGACGCCGCTCACCTCGGCGCTATTCGAGCAGCTGATCGGCCAGACCTTCGCGCGCGACCACGTCGCCGTGGTGAACGGCGATGCCGGATTGGCTGCCGCTTTCAGCGCGCAACCGTTCGACCATCTGCTGTTCACCGGTTCGACCAAGGTCGGCCATGAAGTGATGCGCGCCGCCGCCGAACATCTGACGCCGGTCACGCTCGAACTGGGCGGCAAGTCGCCGGCCATCATCGGCCAGCACGCGCGCTTCGACAACGCGGTGGATAACCTCGTCGCCGGCAAGACGCTCAACGCGGGCCAGACCTGCGTCGCGCCGGACTATGTGCTGGTGCCGCGCGGCAAGGAGCAGGCGTTCATCGAGCGGGCCCGCGCGCGGATGGCGACGATGTACCCGGACTTTGCGCGCAACCTCGACTACACATCGATCATCTCGGAGCGGCACTTCGCGCGGCTGCAACGTCTCGCCGACGAAGCGCAGGCCGCCGGCGCGCAACTGCATACGCTCACTGACAGCATGCCCGATGAAGCAAGCCGCCGCTTTCCACTGATCGCGGTCACGAATGCGCCGGATGAAAGCGCGCTGATGCAGGAGGAAATCTTCGGCCCGCTACTGCCGATCGTCCCCTACGACACGCTCGACGATGCGATCGCATGGATCAACACGCGTCCGCGGCCGCTCGCACTATATCTCTACGCCGACGACAGTGCGACCATCGAACGCGTCACGCGCGAAACCATCGCGGGCGGCATGGCGATCAACGAAACGCTGATGCACCTGGCGTGCGAAAGCCTGCCGTTCGGCGGCGTCGGTGCGAGCGGGATGGGCGCGTATCATGGCTACGAAGGTTTCGTCACCTTCTCGAAGATGAAACCAGTGTTGACGCAGGCGCGCCTGAACGCGCGCGGATGGATCTCGCCGCCATACGGCAAGCGGGTGAATGCGCTGCTGAAGCTGATGATGAGGTTTTGACGGGGCGGCCATCCGGGGGGCGGCCACCCGTGGAGCGGGCAAACTCACGCAGGACGTCGTACTGCGACGACGGCCGCGGGCTAGGCAGCCCGCGTTCGGCACTCAGCGCCTAGGCGTCCCACCGGAAGCGTCCGCAATATCTGTAGCGACCACATCCGTGACGTCCTGCGCGGCGCCCACGCCGCTTTCGGGCGCATGCTCCGCGCCGCTTTCCAGCCGATGCAGCCACGCGAGCAATTCGGCCACGGCCTGGTAAAGCTGCGGCGGAATCCGCGTATCAAGGTCGACCTGCATCAGCAGCGAGACCATTTCCGGCGCCTCGTGCACATACAAGCCGGCTTCCTTGGCGCGCTGCACGATCATTTCGGCCAGCATGCCGTAGCCTTTGGCGATCACGCGTGGTGCGGGATCGCTGCCTTGTGCGTCGTAGACGAGCGCTGCCGCGCTGCGGCGATGTTTGCGGCTCATCACATATCCCAGTCGAAATCGTCGAGCGGCGCGGCTCCCGGGCGGGCGGCACGCGCCGTGCGGCGCCCCGCCAGCGCGTTATCAGCCGAAGCAGCCGACGCCGAACGCGCATACGCAGACGCCGCTGCCTGCCCGGCCGCCGCAGCTGCCGCACCCGCCGCGGTAGCCGGTATGCCGCCGCCGATCTCGCGAATCGTCAGTCCGTTCAGTTCGATGCCCGCTGCCGCAAGCCGCTGCCGAAAGTTCTCACCCTGCGCCGCCAGCCGCGCCGCGCCGGCCGGACTCGCCTGCACGCGCGCAACCAGCCGCATGCCGGTCAGCGTCAGGTCCGCATCGACAGTACCGAGCGTGGGCAGCGATAGCGTCAGCCGCGTACGCCACGGCTGACCGTCCTCGCTCGCCGTGCCGCCGCCGCTGCGGTCCCATTCGTCGCCTTCCTGCTCGATGGTCCAGTCGAGCTTGGCGCCCGGCCAGGCTTCACCAGTCCAGCGAAACTGACCGGTAGCAAGCAGATCGAGTTGCTGACGCACCAAAGGAATGGTCGCGGGATGAACCGCGGCTGCCATCGATTGCGAGTTTTGCGACGACCCGTCGTCGGCCAGTTGCGCCGCGGCGCTGTGCACGCTCGAGTGCGCCGGCTGGCCGTTCAGGTCAGACAGAGAACTTGCCAGCACCTCGCCGGCCACGAAGCGCGCAGCCTGCGCGGTCTGGATCGACGGCATCGCGCGGGCTGCCGCGTTGCCGTCCGGCGCACCGTTGGCCGGACCGTTGGGCGCGGCGCCCGTACCCTGCCGGGTTGTCGCATTCGAGGAAGAGGCCTGATCGGCGTCACTCGCCCAGTCGAGCGGCAGTTGCGCGGCGGCAGCCACCAGCTTGTTTTGCGCTTCGCTGGCGAGGGCTGCGGGCGGCCGCTGCCCGGCCAGCCATTGCGCGAGATGGGATTCGTAAAACAGGCCACTATCGCCGACCGTCTGTTCAAGTGCGGCCGCAAGCGCCGCGACCGGCACCTGCGCCGCCGCCACATTGGCGGTGGCCGCGGTACCAGTGGTAGCGGCAGTATTAGGATTCGCAGACGAAGCAGCAGGCGTAGCAGTCGTATCGAAGAGCGGCAAGCCGCCGCCCTCGACATCGAGCGCCGGCGCGGCCGGCCAGATCGGCAACTGGCCGAGCACCGCCGGGGTCGCCTCGCCGCCGGAGTTCACGATCGCATTGAGCGTCAACGCCACGGCGGACAGCGCGGTTTGCGCGGAAGCCGGCGGTGTCGCGGGAGGCGCGACGGGGGTGGTATTGAGAATCTCGGTATCGACACTTGCCGCGCCAGTCTGCGAGGCGGTCGCACTACCCGCCGCGAGATTGAGGAGACTGTCGACCCGGTTCGCGAGCAGCGAAGTGACGACCGCGTCGATTCCGTTCATACCGATTCCTTGGTCACATTGGCAGCAACGCGCTCAAATCCAGTCAGGTGGACTCAAGCAGCGCCTTGCTCGCGGGCAAACTCAGCGCGCCCCGTACAGTTCCTTGAGCACGCGAGTCGGCCGTCCGGCAAACAGCGCCGACAGATTGGCCATGCGCGGATTCGCCAGATCGCGGATCGCAGCGTCGTCGGCCAGAATCTGACGGATCAGTGCGTATTTGCGCAAGCGCTCTGCGTCGTCCAGTCTGACACCGGCTTCCGCGTCTTTCAACGCCTCCACCAGATTCCGATACTCCTCCTGCAAGTGGACCAGATCGCTCCACAGGGCTCGCCGGGCAGCCGTCAGCATGCGGCGGGAAATCGCTGCAATCGCCTCGTAACGGGCGAAATATTCTGCGTTCGATGTCATCTCATGCTTTCCGCGGCCGGCTGGGCTGCCATCCGCGCGATCTCCGGGGCAATCCCGATCCATGCCTCTTCGAGTGTCGCCAGCAGGCCGTCAACTTCGACCAGCATCGCCTCGCTCTGTTTTATATTGGCTTCGAGCAGCCGGCGCGACATATAGCTATATAGCGCGTCCAACCGCTCTGCAATCTCGCCGCCCACCTCAAGATTCAGCGATAGTTGCAGCCCGCTTTCGACGATCTGAATCGCCTTGCCGATCGCCTCACCACGCGCCGACACATTGCCTTGCTGCACATGCATGCGTGCTTGCGCAATCGCCTGCCGGGCGCCCTGATACAACATCACGATCAGACGATGCGGACTCGCGCCCATCACCCCTGTCTCGACGCCGACGCGCGCGTACGCATTGGCTCCAGAGTGTCCTGGGGAAAACATCGGCGCTCCTCCTCTCTCGCACTGCGGTTGGTCATGGCACCCCATCCGTGCACGTTGCCGCATCCGGATTTCTGCCTGTACCTGGTTATCGGATAGGCAGCGGGAAAGCTTTAGGCCGTTGTAAGGAGGATTAAGGAGCCGATGGGGGCGATATCGCGCTGGGCGTGGCAAAGCCGCCTGCCACGAAGCGCCTCGAGGGCGCGCCGGGCGGACTGTCCTGCCGTGAAATCACACAGCGTTGCATCTGGGCGCATGCGTCCGGGCGGGCGGAACAGCGTTGCCGCCCGAGTCGCACTTACACCGACATCTGCATGATGTCGTTATAGGCCGACACCAGTTTGTTGCGCACCTGCAAGCCGAACTGGAAGCCGATGTTGGCCTTCTGCCCGTCGACCATCACGTCGTTCAGCGAGACGTTAGACGCGCCGAGCTCGAACGCCTGCGATTCGCCGGCCGCCTTGGTCTGATCGCCGCTGATCTTGTCCAGCGAGGCCTTCAGCGCCGAGGCGAAACCGCCGGCCGTCGCCGCGCCGGACTGGCCGGCCACCGGGGTGTTGCCGCCGGCCGCTTGCGCCGCCATCGACTGCATCTGTTGCAGCGCCGACGAGAGCGCGTTCACGGGCAAAGTCATGTTCTCTCCAGGGATTGACGACCGGCATGCCAGAAACCGCACCGATCTGAACGAAAGCATAGCAGCGGGTCATCCGGGAAAGCCCCGAAACTAGGGGGGAAACCCGGCTCTATTCAAGCAATCGGGTTGAGCCGCGCTGCGGATAATTTCAATGGTGAAAGTCTCTGTCCGTACGCCCGCCGACCCTCGGTGCGCTCAAGCGGCAGAACGCAAAGGCATCCCGGAGATACCCGACGCATGGATTCGTCAGCCAACTCTTTGATCAACCCCGACGCCCGCATGGGCCTCGCCGGCGCGCAGCCGGGCGCAGGTGCTGCCGGCACCGGCCAGGCCGGCGGTGCCGCGGATCTCGGCGGCCTTGGGAGCAACCTGGGCGGCAACTTCGGCCAGCGTCTGTCAGGCCTCGCGCAAATGCGCGGCAACCCGCGCGCCCCGCTGATTTTCGCGGTCGCACTGCTGGTCGCTATCATCGCGGGTCTGTTCCTATGGTCGCGTGCACCGGACTACAAGGTGCTCTACAGCAATCTGTCGGACCGCGACGGCGGCGCCATCATCACCGCGCTGCAGGCGGCTAACATTCCCTACAAGTTTTCCGACGCCGGTGGCGCGATCCTCGTGCCGGCCGAGCAGGTGCATGAAATGCGTCTGCGTCTGGCCTCGCAAGGCCTGCCCAAAAGCGGCTCGGTCGGCTTCGAACTGATGGACAACCAGAAGTTCGGCATCAGCCAGTTCGCCGAGCAGATCAATTACCAGCGCGCGCTGGAAGGTGAATTGGAGCGCACGATCGAGTCGATTTCGTCGGTAAAGTCGGCGCGTGTGCATCTGGCCATTCCGAAGCCTTCCGTGTTTGTGCGCGACAAGGAAGCGCCGTCTGCTTCCGTGCTGGTCAACCTCTACCCGGGCCGCGCACTCGACGAAGGCCAGGTGCTGGCGATCACCCATATGGTGTCCTCGGCGGTGCCGGATATGCCGGTGAAGGGCGTGACCATCCTCGACCAGGACGGCAACCTGCTGACGCAGCCGTCCACCGGCAGCGGCCTCGACGCCTCGCAACTCAAATACCGCCAGCAGATCGAGCGCAACACCCAGCAACGCATCGACGCGATCCTGTCGCCCCTGTTCGGCTCCGGCAACGCGCACTCGCAGGTCAGCGCCGACATCGACTTTTCGCACACCGAGCAGACCTCCGAAAACTACGGTCCGAACGGCACCCCGCAGCAGGCGGCGATCCGCAGCCAGCAATCGAGCACGGCCACCGAAATGTCGCAAGCCGGCGCCTCGGGCGTACCGGGCGCGCTGTCTAACCAGCCGCCGCAGCCCGCTTCCGCGCCGATTACGGCCGGCAACGGCACGCCGGGCGTGACGACCACGCCGGTCAGCGACCGCAAGGATTCGACCACCAACTACGAACTGAACAAGACCGTGCAGCATCTGGAGCAGCCGATGGGCGGCATCAAGCGTCTGTCGGTCGCGGTAGTGGTCAACTATCTGCGGGTGGTCGACGCCAAGGGCCACGCGACGATGCAACCGGTCACCGCCGACAAGCTCGCGCAGGTCAATCAACTGGTGAAGGACGCAATGGGCTTCGACCAGGCGCGCGGCGACTCGGTCAACGTAGTCAACAGCCCATTCACCGCCGACGTCGACCCGGATGCCGACCTGCCGTGGTGGCGCACGCCGGACATGATCGCGCTCGCCAAGCAGATCGCGACTTACCTCGGCATCGGCGCAGTCGCCCTGTTCCTCTACTTCGTGATGGTGAAGCCGGCGCTGCGCCGCGCTTTCCCGCCGCCGGAGCCGGTCGCCGCCGCGGCGCTGCCGTCGCCGGACGAGCCGGTCCTGCTGGATGGCATCCCCGCCGCCGAGCGTGCGGGTGCGCCTACCGTCGCCGAACTGGAGAGCGACAGCGAATTGCTCGCGCTGGAAAACTCGAAACACAAATACGAACGGAACCTGGAATTCGCGCGCAACATCGCGCGCCAGGATCCGAAGATCGTTGCAACCGTCGTGAAAAACTGGGTGTCCGATGAGCGCTGAAGGCGTAATGAAGAGCGCGCTCCTGCTGATGTCGATCGGCGAGGAAGAAGCCGCGCAGGTGTTCAAATTCCTCGGGCCGCGCGAGGTGCAGAAGATCGGCGTGGCGATGGCCGCGCTGAAGAACGTGACGCGCGAGCAGGTCGACGAGGTCTTGCAGGAGTTCGTGCGCGAAGCCGAACAGCACACGGCGCTTTCACTGGATTCGAGCGACTACATCCGCTCGGTGCTGACCAAGGCGCTCGGCGACGACAAGGCCGGCGCGATCATCGACCGCATTCTGCAGGGCAGCGATACCAGCGGTATCGAAGGCCTCAAGTGGATGGACTCCGCGGCGGTGGCCGAGCTCATCAAGAACGAGCACCCGCAGATCATCGCGACCATCCTCGTTCACCTGGACCGCGATCAGGCTTCGGAAATCGTCGCCTGCTTCACCGAGCGGCTGCGTAACGACGTGCTGCTGCGGATCGCCACGCTTGACGGCATCCAGCCGGCCGCGCTGCGCGAACTCGACGATGTGCTGACCGGCCTCCTGTCCGGCAGTGACAACCTGAAGCGCAGCCCGATGGGCGGCATCCGCACGGCGGCCGAAATTCTCAACTTCATGTCGAGCAACCATGAAGAAGGCGTCATCGAGAATGTTCGCCAATACGACGCGGAACTCGCACAGAAGATCATTGATCAGATGTTTGTGTTCGAGAACCTGCTCGATCTGGAAGACCGCGCGATCCAGCTGTTGCTGAAGGAAGTCGAGTCCGAGGCGTTGATCATCTCGCTGAAGGGCGCGCCGCCCGCGCTGCGCCAGAAGTTCCTGTCGAACATGTCGCAGCGTGCTGCCGAACTGCTCGCCGAAGACCTCGATGCGCGCGGCCCGGTCCGCGTCTCCGAAGTCGAGACGCAGCAACGCCGCATCCTGCAGATCGTGCGCAATCTGGCGGAAAGCGGCCAGATCGTTCTAGGCGGCAAGGCGGAAGATGCATATGTCTGATCAGAACTCCGCAGCGAAGGAGCGCCTCTCGGCCTACCAGCGCTGGGAGATGGCCTCGTTCGATCCGGTGCCGCCGGCGCCGCCCGAACCCGAAGTCGACGACGGCGCGTTCGAAGCCGAACTCGAACGTCTGCGCGACACCGCGCATGCACAGGGCATCGCGACGGGTCACGTGGCCGGGCAGGCGCTGGGTTATCAGGCCGGTTACGAGCAAGGCCACGCACAGGGTTTCGAGCAGGGCCAGAGCGAAGCGCGTGAAGAAGCGGCACGCCTCGCCGCGCTGGCCGAAACCTTCAAGGCCGCACTCGACGGCACGCAAGGCGCGATCTCGGAGACGCTGGTCGCGTTGGCGCTGGACATCGCCCAACAGGTGGTGCGCCAGCACGTGCAGCACGATCCGACCGCGCTGATTGCCGCGGCCCGCGAGGTGCTGGCCACCGAACCGGCGCTGGTCGGCGCGCCGGCGCTGATCGTCAGCCCGGCCGACCTGCCGGTCGTCGAAGCCTATCTGATGGAAGAACTGCAAACGCGCGGCTGGACCGTGCGTACCGATCCGTCGGTCGAGCGCGGCGGCTGCCGCGCGCAAGCCGGCACCGGTGAGGTGGACGCCGGCATCGACACGCGCTGGGAGCGCGTCGCCGCCGCACTCGGCAAGGTGAGCACATGGTGAAGCCGACACTCGAAGAGATCCGCGCCAGCGATCTGACGCCGCTCGAACGCGAGCTGGCGCTGGCGTCGTTCGGCGCCGAGGCGCTGGCGGATGTGCCGGCCGCGGTAACACCCGCCGCTGCCGCCGTCGCAGCCATCGACGCCGCGCTGCGCGATCCGTCTCACAGGCATCCGGGCGCCGGGCACCCGGCGAAGGGTGCGACGGCGAGCCGCGAATCCACCGCTGCAAGCCGTGAATCTGCCGTTTCTTCGAGTCCCGCTTCACCCCCTCCCGCCCCTGCCCCGTACGATCCCGCACTCGACAGCAATCCGCACATGCAAGCCTGGCGCGGCCGGCTCGAGGCGCTGCGCGCCCGCAACGCGATCGCCAAGCCGATGCGTGCCTGCGGACGTTTGACGCGCGCCGCGGGTCTGGTGCTGGAAGCGGTCGGTCTGCGCCTGTCGGTGGGCGCCGAAGTGATGATCGAACTGCCTTTCGGCAGCTCGCTGGCGATGGCCGAAGCCGAAGTTGTCGGCTTCTCCGGCGACAAACTGTTTCTGATGCCGACCACCGAAGTGATCGGCCTCTTGCCTGGCGCACGCGTGTACCCGCTCGAAAGCGCGCCGATCGCCGATCCGATGGCAGGCGCGAAGCGCCTGCCGGTCGGCTGGGAATTGCTCGGCCGTGTGCTGGACGCGTCCGGCCGCCCGCTCGACGGCCTCGGCCCACTCGGCGCGCATGCCGATGCGCCGCTGTCCTCGCCGGTCATCAACCCGCTGAACCGCGAGCCGATTCACAAGGTGCTCGACGTCGGCGTGCGCGCGATCAACGCGCTCCTGACCGTGGGCCGCGGCCAGCGCATGGGCCTCTTCGCCGGTTCGGGTGTCGGTAAATCGGTGCTGCTCGGCACGATGGCGCGCTACACCAGCGCCGAGGTGATCGTGATCGGCCTGATCGGCGAACGCGGCCGCGAAGTGAAGGAATTCATCGAACAGATTCTCGGCGAGGAAGGCCTCGCACGCTCGGTGGTGATCGCCGCACCGGCCGACGTCTCGCCGCTCTTGCGGATGCAGGCCGCGTCGTATTCGACCTCGCTCGCCGAATACTTCCGCGACCAGGGCAAGCACGTGCTGCTGCTGATGGATTCGCTAACCCGTTACGCGATGGCGCAGCGCGAGATCGCGCTCGCCGTGGGCGAGCCGCCCGCCACCAAGGGGTATCCGCCTTCGGTGTTCGCCAAGCTGCCGGCGCTCGTCGAACGGACCGGCAACGGCCCGGCGGGCGGCGGTTCGATCACCGCGTTCTACACCGTGCTGACCGAAGGCGACGACCAGCAGGACCCGATCGCCGACTCCGCACGCGCGATTCTCGACGGCCACATCGTGCTGTCGCGCTCGCTCGCCGAGGCCGGCCACTATCCGGCGATCGACATCGAAGCGTCGATTAGCCGGGCAATGACCGCGCTGATCGACGATAACCATCTCGAGAAGACGCGTATGTTCAAGCAGATGCTGTCGCGCTATCAGCGCAACCGCGACCTGATCAACGTCGGCGCCTATTCAAGCGGGCGCGACGCGCTGCTCGACCGGGCGATTGCGCTGTATCCGCGGATGGAAGCGTTTTTGCAGCAAGGTTTTCGCGAATGCGCGAACTTTGAACCGAGTCTCGAGATGCTGGACGCTCTGTTTGCCCAAGGAGGCTGACGATGGCGAAACACTTTCCGATCAAGACGCTCATCGGCCTGGCCCAGGACGATGTGGACGCCGCCGCACAACGTCTGGGCCGCGCGCAGCGCGAGCGCAACGACGTGCAGTCGCAGCTCGACTCACTGGTGCAGTACCGCGACGAATATCACGCGCGTTTCACGGCGACCGCTCAGACTGGCATGCCCGCCGGCAACATGCGCAATTTCCAGGCATTCATCGACACGCTCGACGCCGCCATCGAACAGCAGCGCAATCTGCTGGTGACGGCCAATGCGCGCGTCGAGGCGGCCAAGCCCGACTGGCAACGCCAGAAGCAGAAGCTCGGCTCGTATGAAGTGCTGCAGGCGCGGGGCGAAGCCGCCGAAGCGAAAACCATGGCGCGGCGCGACCAGCGCGATGCCGACGAGCACGCCGCCCGCATTCTGAGGATGCGTGTCGAGGGTGTCTGACGCGCCCAAGCACCGCCTCGATTGACCGAACACCCCGTTTGACGGATTGACAGGATTCCCTATGTCGCTTCTTTCACAGATCGGCTCACTGCTCGGCTCGGCCAGCAGCACATCCACCAACGCGGCGATGGCCGCTGCGGCGAACGCCAAGCCGTTCTCGCAGACTTTGCAGCAAAGCATCGACCTGCAAAACAGCGCGGCCGCGCAGAGCGCGAGCAAGCCGCCAGCTCCGTCGTTCTCTCCGCCGCCCTCTTCGTCTGCGTCCGATTCGTCGTCTTCGGCAGCCTCGTCGAGTGTGCATGACGCGCCGCCGCCGCCCGATCCGTCGGCGAAGAGCCAGGATGCCGCGAGCAGCAACACGGACAACAGCAATTCGACGAGCGCTTCCTCATCCAGCTCGTCGTCGGCCTCATCGTCCGCTTCCGCTGCTAATACGCAGCAAGCCTCGACCGACAAGACCAACACGACGCCGGCGAAGTCCGGCAACACGACCACGCAGACCGACGCTGGCACCGCAGCAGCGGCAGCCGCTGCCCAAGCGCAGGCTCAAGCGCAAGCCAATGCGAATAGCATCACCGACCCGGCGACCGCTGATCCCGCCACGGCGCTGACTGACGCCGCGACCACGTTGCCCGGTACGGGCACGGACACCACGACGGGCGGCATCACGGGCAAAAAGACTGGCGCGACCGATTCGAAGTCGGCGCAGGACGCCTTGCAGGCGGCGCTGGCCGCGCTGGCGAGCGGCCAGGGCGTGGTTCCGCAGCAGGCACTGGCGAGCGGCGCGGCGGCGAATGCGGCAACAGCGGCGAACGGTTTGGGTGCTGATGCGAGCAACGGACTCAACGGAACGGCGGACGGCAAGACGCTGGCGGCCGGTTTATTCGGTGACGGCAAAGGATCGAACGCGAGCAAGACCGCGTTGACGGCGGCGGCGACTACGGTGGCGGATCCCTCGACGGCAGCGAAGGCTGCAGCTGATGCGCTGACCGCGACGGCTGCGGCCGGCGGTGCGCAGGCTGACGATCTGGCGTCGTTCAAGAGTGCGGCCGATGCCGCGACGGCGGCGCTGGCAGCCGGCCAGGCTGCGGCGAGCGCCGCGAGTACGACGGCGGCTGTGCAGACGACGGGTAATGCCGGTGCTGCCGAAGCGGCGAATACGTTGTCACCGCAGGTGGGCACGACGGACTGGGAAGACGCGTTGAGTCAGAAGGTGGTGTTTTTGTCGAATGCGCATTCGCAGAGTGCCGAGCTGACTTTGAATCCGAAGGATCTGGGGCCGCTACAGGTTGTGTTGCAGGTTGCCGATAACCATGCACATGCGTTGTTTGTTTCGCAGCATCAGCAGGTGCGGGAGGCTGTCGAGGCGGCGTTGCCGAAGCTTCGCGAGGCGATGGAGTCCAACGGCATTGGGCTCGGGAGCGCGAGTGTTAGCGATGGGTTTGCCCGGCAGGGCGGGCAGCAGCAGAGTGCAGATTCGGGGCGCTCTGGGGCGCGCGGCGGTAACGGTGCGGGTTTTGCCGGCGGCGCTGGTTCGGATTCTGATTCTGGTGTGGCTAATGTTGCCGTTCGGCGGACTGTTGGGTTGGTCGATACGTTTGCTTAATCTGGGTTTTTGCCTGTTCGGGCTGGGGATTGCCTGACGGCGCAGGTTTTAGGTTTTTTGCCTGCTCGGCGGTTTTTGTCTGTGTTCTTGGGGTGTTGGCCTTTCCTTGATTTGTTAGTGGTCTATTAGCGTTGCCCCTGTGCGGGGCGGCACTTACTTTCTTTGCCGCCGGTGTGTGTCAAGGTAGTTGTCGCCTGAACCGTCACGCTGCCTGCTTATACATTTGGGCTGAGGCCGAGGCCCGCTCCGGATTCAGATAGACCGCGTCTGCCAGATGCCAGTTGCGGATGGCCCCTGACCAGCGCGCCGGGTTTTGCATGCGTGCGCTCCGGTACAGCGCACGCCGGCGGGCCAGCAGGTCGCTGGCTTCGCCGCGATGCCGTTGCGCCGGGCTGACATACTTCAGGCCGCTGTGGCAGTGCTCTTCGTTGTACCACTGCACGAAGCGCTGCACCCATTCCCGGGCTGCCTCCAGCGTGTCGAACGGCTGCTCGGGCCATAACGGACAGTACTTCGCCGTGCGGAACAGCGACTCGGCAAAGGCGTTGTCGTTACTGACGCGCGGCCGGCTGAACGAAGGCTGCACACCCAGATCAATCATGGCCGCGCGCATCGTGGCGCCTTTCATCGCACTGCCGTTATCCGAATGCAGCACCAGCGGACGCCCGGCGATGCCTTCGCGCAGACATCCCTTGGCTAGCAGCACGCTCGCGTGCTCGGCCGACTCCTGCTCCCACACTTCGTTCATCACCAGCTTGCGGCTGTAGATGTCCTTCATCATGTACCAGTAAAAGTACCGGCCCCTGACCGTGGTCGGCATCCACGTAATATCCC
Source organism: Paraburkholderia sediminicola (assembly GCF_046026675.1). GTDB lineage: Bacteria > Pseudomonadota > Gammaproteobacteria > Burkholderiales > Burkholderiaceae > Paraburkholderia > Paraburkholderia sediminicola_F. Next base: position 4,261,166 of record NZ_JAQQEY010000001.1, read on the forward strand.
AGCACCACACCTGGTTCGGACCATCGGCACAATGCGTCGTGAGTGTGCGTCGTTGCGGGGCCTTCGCGCGTCCTCGACGCTGGCCCTGTCCTGCCGCTTTCAGTACCCGGTAAAACGTCGATTCGGAGGCCAGATACACGCCCTCATCAGCCAGTTTCGGCACGATCTGGTGTGGCGTCAGGCTGGCGTATGCGGGCCGGTTCGCCGCATCAAGCACGGCCTGGCGCTCGGCCTGACTCAGTTTGTTGGCCGGAGCCTGGCGGGTGGCTAGCGTACGGCCGTCCTGCGGCGCCTCGCGCCAGCGCTGGACACTGCGCACGCTAATGCCCAACTGCTCGCACGCACACGCACGGCGGGCTCCCTGCTGCACCGCTTCATCGATCAACTGCATGGCTTCATCGCGATCCGGGCTGCTGATCAGTCGTCCTCTTCCTTGCCCCAGATCGCTTCGGCTTTTTTTCGCAGGTTCAGCAACGCCGCCGCCTCCGCACGCGCAGCGTCGCTGCGCTTGAGCTGGCGTTCCAGTTCACGGATGCGCTTGTGGGCAACCTTGGCTTCATTGCGCTGCGCAGCTGTGGGTTTCGTTTCAGGCGCGCTGTTGGCCTGTTCGCACGCCTCGCGCCACTGCCGGATCTGCTCCGGGTAAATGCCCTTGCTGCGGCAGTACTGTGAGGTCTCGATCTCGTTCAGCGACGCCGTCTCCAGCACCACCCTGAACTTGTCGGCGCTCGACCACCGATCACCCGTTTTGCCATTGCCCGGCATGAATTCTCCTGCCTGTCTTGCACTTTGCCGCCAGGCGCGCAGCGTCACTGTCGTGATGCCCGTCGCCCCAGCCAGCTCGATTACCGCACGATTGAACGGTGGCATCATCTGTTTGATTACCCACTCCCGGGTTTCCGCTGAGTAGCGCTTCATCTTCCATTCGCTGTCCGCCCCCCATCTTTACACCAATCGGTTCGGATGAGGCGACAACTAGCCTGACATGGAGGGCCGCCGCAAAGAAAGATAAGCAAAGAAAGCGGCTTAAACCGCTAATACTAAGTGGGCCCCGTGGTCTGCAACGGGTAGTGGTGCATCTGGAATCCGTGTTCTCGCACATTCGGCGTTAGTGACAAAGGAGTCATCAGCTCCCACTCCGCACTGCGTGCGTCGCGGACGGGTCTGCATGGGAAACCAGGGGCTTCGGTTGAGGCTAGCGGGGGCCGTCGGCTTCACCTCGGCGAGGCGCCCCTCCACTCACCCCGGAAACCCGGTGGCGAGGCGCGAGCGTCAAAACGTAGCGGGTGGTTTTAAGAAGTACGCTTCGGCGCGCGCAGCGTCGCCGGAAGTATGACGCCCTTGTCACTGGCGCATGCAGGGGCACGAACCCAGATTCCAGATGCACCACTACCCGCAGCAGACCACGGGCCCCGCTTAGCATGAGCGGTTTGAGCCGCTTTCTTTGCTTATCTTTCTTTGCGGCGGCAAAGAAAGTAAGTGCCGCCCCGCACAGGGGCAACACTAATAGACCACTAACAATTCAAGGAAAGGCCAACGCCCTAAGCGCACAGACAAAAAGCGCCGCGAAGCCCAACAAAACCAAAACCTCAATCCCGCGCCGCGAGCCACTCCCCCGCGGCCTAAAACCCAAAAACCAGAGATAGCCCTCAATAACCCTTCTTTTCGACCCATCGCGCCGCAGGCAAATAAACAACAATCACCATCACCAGCACTAAAGGCAAGCAAAGCAAACCTCATGGCAACCACGACCGCAAACCAGCAAGCCGCGCCCGCTTCCCCGGGCCCCTTGAAGCGCATCATCCTGATCGTCCTCATCGCGATCATCGCCGCAGGCGCTGCCGGCGCGGGTGTGTGGTTCTTCATGTCCAAACGCAGCCCGGCCCCCGCGTCAGCGGCAACCGCCAGCGCACCGGCGCCGCTCGCCGTGCCGCTCTTCTTCCCGCTCGAATCGATGACGGTCAACCTGCAATCGGACGACGGCCAGCAACACTTCCTGCGGATCGGCCTGACGCTCAAGCTCAACGACCCGAAAACCCAGCAGGAACTCTCCGACCATATGCCGGAAGTGCGTAGCCGCATCCTCCTCGCACTGTCGAACAAACACCCGGAAGAACTCGCACCGCTCGAAGGCAAACGCGCGCTCGCCACCGAGCTCCAGACGCTGATCGAACAGCCGACCGATAAGGGCGCCGCGCCGATCCACGTCCAGGACGTGCTGTTCACCGAATTCGTCGTGCAGTGACGTTCTCAGTGACGTTATTTAGCGCTGCCATCATTAACCGCCACGGGACGCACGAGGAATAAGGAATGGGCCACGAAGAGTTCATGTCCCAGGAGGAGGTCGATGCCCTCCTCAAGGGCGTCACCGGCGAGTCCGACTCGGAAACCGAGCAGACCGACCGTTCGGGCGTACGCCCGTACAACATCGCCACGCAGGAACGCATCGTCCGCGGCCGGATGCCCGGCCTCGAAATCATCAACGACCGCTTCGCGCGTCTGTTGCGCGTCGGCATCTTCAACTTCATGCGGCGCTCGGCGGAAATTTCCGTCGGTCCGGTGAAGGTGCAGAAGTACAGCGAGTTCACCCGCAACCTGCCGATCCCGACCAACCTGAACCTGGTCCATGTGAAGCCGTTGCGCGGCACGTCGCTGTTCGTGTTCGACCCGAACCTGGTGTTCTTCGTGGTCGACAACCTGTTCGGCGGCGATGGGCGTTTCCATACCCGCGTCGAAGGCCGCGATTTCACGGCAACCGAGCAGCGCATCATCATGAAACTGCTCAACCTCACGTTCGAGCACTATGCGGCGTCGTGGAAAAGCGTGCGCCCGTTGCAGTTCGAATTCGTGCGCTCGGAGATGCACACGCAGTTCGCCAACGTGGCGACGCCGAACGAAATCGTCATCGTCACGCAGTTCTCGATCGAGTTCGGCACGACGGGCGGCACGCTGCACATCTGCATGCCGTATTCGATGATCGAGCCGATCCGCGACATTCTCTCGTCGCCGATCCAGGGCGAAGCGCTCGAAGTCGACCGCCGCTGGGTCCGCGTGCTGTCGCAACAGGTGCAGGCAGCAGAAGTGGAACTGACCGCCGACTTAGCCCAGGTGCCGGTCACGTTCGAACAGATCCTGAACATGCGCAAGGGCGATGTTCTGCCGATCAACATCCCCGAACACATCACGGCGAAAGTCGATGGCGTGCCGGTGATGGAGTGCGGCTACGGAATTTTCAATGGTCAGTACGCGTTGCGGGTCCAGAAAATGATCAGCGCAGCCGACACGATGAAGGATGGTGGATATGAGTGACCTGAACGCAAAGACTGAGGCCGAACTGGCCGCTGGCGAGCCGCAACTGGCCGCCGACGCAACCAGCGCCGAAGACGACGCGGCGATGGCCGACTGGGCCAGCGCGCTGGCCGAGCAGAACGACAACACGGAAGTCAGCGCGACCACGGCCGGCGTGTTCCAGCCGCTCTCGAAGGTCGAACCGACCTCGACGCGCAACGATATCGACATGATCCTGGACATTCCTGTCCAGATGACCGTCGAACTCGGCCGCACCAAGATCGCGATCCGCAACCTGCTGCAACTCGCACAGGGCTCGGTCGTGGAGCTGGACGGCATGGCGGGTGAACCGATGGACGTGCTGGTCAACGGCTGCCTGATCGCCCAGGGCGAAGTGGTGGTCGTGAACGACAAGTTCGGTATCCGTCTGACCGACATCATCACGCCGTCCGAACGTATCCGGAAGCTGAATCGATGAAACGCGTTGCCGGTCGCGCCATGCTGCATGCGTCGCGCAATGTTCTCAATCGCGCTGTGCTCGCAGCAATGGCAACGACGGCAGCGGCCACCCCGGCGCTGATGTTCGCAGTGACCTCCGTGGCGGCACTCGCCCCGCCAGCCGCGCACGCGGCCGACATGAACGCGGTCAACAACGCCGCGAAAATCGCGTCAGGTGTGGGTGCGGGCACAGCCGTTCCGGCGCTCGGTGTCGGCGCGGTGTTGCAAACCATCGTCGGCCTGCTCGTGGTGATCGGTCTGGTGTTCGCCTGTGCATGGCTCGCGCGCCGCTTCGGCTTGCAGCCGGCCAATCGCGGCGGCCTCGTGAAGACGATCGGCGGCGCCTCGCTCGGCGGCAAGGAGCGGGTCGCGGTGGTGGAAATCGGCGACACCTGGCTCGTGCTCGGCACGGCCCCCGGCAATGTGCGTCTGCTGCATACGATGCCCGCCGGTTCGGCCGCAATCGATCCGGTCGCAGGCACGCAACCAGGCGCATCGGATGCATCGAGTAAAGGCGCCGCATTGCCTGGCACCTTCGGCCAACGCTTTCGCGATGCTTTAAAAGGCGAAGTGGGCAAACGTTTCAATGGGCAAGGCAGCGGGGATCGGTAATGCAGTTCAGTCTTCTATCAGCGCACCCCGTGCAATCAGACCATCAAGCGCACGCCACTCGCATGTCCTGCGCCGCCTCGAAAGTGATCCCCGTCCTGCGCCGGGTCGCGCCAGTCGTGTTGCCGGCGCTGATGCTCACGCTGCCGACGCTGTCGTTCGCGCAAACCGCCGGCTTGCCGGCCTTCAATACGAGTCCGGGCCCGAACGGCGGCACGACCTACTCGCTGAGCGTGCAGACGATGCTGCTGCTCACGATGCTGTCGTTCCTGCCGGCGATGGTGCTGATGATGACGAGCTTCACGCGCATCATCATCGTGTTGTCGCTGCTGCGTCAGGCGCTCGGCACCACCACCACGCCGCCGAACCAGGTGCTGGTCGGTCTCGCGCTGTTCCTCACGCTGTTCGTGATGTCTCCAGTGCTCGACAAGGCCTATAACGACGGCTACAAACCGTTCTCCGAAGGCTCGATGCCGATGGAGACCGCCGTCAACCGCGGCCTCGCGCCGTTCAAGACGTTCATGCTGCGCCAGACCCGCGAAAGCGATCTTGCCTTGTTCGCCCGCATCTCGCACGCCGCGCCGATGCAAGGTCCGGAAGACGTGCCGCTGTCGCTGCTGGTGCCGTCGTTCGTGACGAGCGAACTGAAAACCGGCTTCCAGATCGGCTTCACGATTTTCATCCCGTTCCTCATCATCGACATGGTGGTCGCGAGCGTGCTGATGTCGATGGGGATGATGATGGTGTCGCCCGCCACCATCTCGCTGCCGTTCAAGCTGATGCTGTTCGTGCTGGTCGACGGTTGGCAACTGCTGCTCGGTTCGCTCGCGCAGAGCTTTGTTTAACCGGCTCATTTAACCAGCCCACTCAATTCTTCACGCTTCCGGTACTACGCCATGAATCAGGAATCCGTCATGACGCTCGCGCACCAGGCCATGTATGTCGGCCTGCTGCTTGCCGCGCCATTGCTGTTGGTCGCACTGGTGGTCGGTCTGGTGGTGAGCCTGTTCCAGGCCGCCACGCAGATCAACGAAACCACGCTGTCGTTCATTCCGAAGCTGCTCGCGATCGCCGTCACGATGGTGATCGCCGGTCCGTGGATGTTGACGACCATGCTCGACTACCTGCGCCAGACGCTCACCAACATCCCATCGCTCGTCAACTGAGCGCGGCCTCAGCTCGGCGCGTCCGCCCTTCCCCACCATCATGTTTTCCGTCACCTACGCCCAACTGAACGTCTGGCTCACGGCGTTCCTGTGGCCGTTCGTGCGGATTCTCGCGCTGGTGGCGACCGCGCCGGTGCTCGGCAACCGCTCGCTGCCGACGCGCGTGAAGATCGGTCTCGCAGCCTTCATCACGATCATCGTCGCGCCCACGCTCGGCGCGCTGCCGCAGGTCACGGTGTTTTCCGCCGAAGGCGTGTGGATCATCGTCAACCAGTTCCTGATCGGCATCGCGCTCGGCATGACGATGCAGATCGTGTTCCAGGCGATCAGCGCCACTGGCGATTTCGTCGGCCTCGGCATGGGCCTCGGTTTCGCGACATTTTTCGACGCGCAGGCAAGCAGTTCGAGCCAGGTGCTGTCGAGCTACATGAACACCATCGCAATGCTCGTGTTTCTGGTGATCGATGGCCATCTGCAGATGATCAGCGCGCTGGTGACAACGTTCCAGTCCGTGCCGGTGTCGGCGAACATTCTGGGCGCGCCCGGCTGGCGCACGCTGGCGAATTTCGGCAGCACGGTTTTTTCGGCGGGGCTGTTGCTGTCGCTGCCGGTGGTCGTCGCGCTCCTGATCACCAATATCTCGCTCGGCATCCTGAACCGCGCCGCGCCGCAAATCGGCGTATTCCAGATCGGCTTTCCGCTGACCATGCTGATCGGCATGCTGCTCCTGCAACTGATGATCCCGAACATGATTCCGTTCTTCATGCGCCTGTTCGACGTGGGTCTCGATCAGATGGGGCGCGTGGCGGCAGGGTTGAAGTAGCGCGGCCCCACCCAAAACAAAGAAGGGCGGAACCGGCTCACGCCGGCTTCCGCCCTTCTTTGTTTCAGACTACGCGCCCGCTCAGTTCAGGTACTGGAACAGCGAGACGCTCTGAATCTTCACAAACGCCTGCTGCGCCGCTTGCAGCGCGTTTTGCGTCATCGTGTACTGGCCGATCGTCTTGGCCATGTCAGTCTGCGTCAGATCCGCGAGGTTGCTCGACGTCTGCAACGTGTTGGTTTGCGTGACCGTCTGCAATGCCTGCACTTCCTGCTCGCGGCCACCCACCGCAGCCTGCGCGGTCACGACGTTGTTCATCGTGTTTTCGAGCTGGGTCATGCTGGTGGTCAGCGCGCTCTGGTAGCTGGCCGTCGACGCGCCGCCCGATACCGGCGTTTGCAACGTGGTGATCAACTGGCTCAGGTTGGCGAACACATCCGTGCTGCCTTGCGTGGCCGGCGTCACCGTGAAGCTGTCGCCTGCATTCGGCGCGCCGGTGATGTTCACCGTCTGGCCGCCGAGCGTGATCGCCGAGCCGGCCGTGAACGCTTGCGGCGTGCCCGTGGTCACCGTACCGGTCGGGGAGGTCTGGGTCACCGTGTAGGTGGTCGCCGACGAGAAGGCGATCTGGTACGTATCCGCATTGGCCGGATTGGTCGGGTTCGTCAGGCTCACCGTGCTGATCACGCCGGTGCCCGTATTGCCGGTCGTCGCGGCCGGCACGGAGCTGGTGCCGATCGCCGCCACGCTACCGAAGATCGCGATCCCGTTGTCACCCGTCTGAATGGTGTGCGAGGAGGTGATCTGCATGCTCGGCGTGCCGGTATCGCCCGAATAGGTCACGACGCCGGCCGAGTTGGTGGTGTACGGCTGCGCAGTGCTTTGATAACCGCCGAACAGGGCATTGCCCTGCGGGTCGGTCGCATTGGCGAGCGTCATCAGCTGACTGCGCAAGCTCTGCAATTGCGTCGCGATCGAGCCACGATCGCCGTCGTTCAGCGAACCGTCGCCAGCACGTAGCACCAGTGTGTGAATGCTCTGCAACACGGTGTTGACGCTGCCGAGCGTCGAATCTTCCTGCTGCAGCGACGCGAGCGCCGTGCTCTGGTTGGTCGTGTACTGCGACAGGCTCGTCGCCGTCGAGCTCAGCAGCACTGCCTGCGCCGCGCCGAGCGGATTGTCCGACGGCGTGGAGAGGCTCACGCCGCTCGAGATCTCTTGATACAACTGCGACAACTGAGCTTGCTGATCGCTCATCGTCGCCACGTTCATATTGAAGTACTGCGTACTGGAGATGCGCATGTTCAACGCCTCACTGGAAGATGCCGAGTATCGTCTGGAACAGGGTCTGCGCAGTCTGGATGACCTTGCTGTTCGCCTGATAGAGCTGCTGATACTGAAGCAGGTTGGCTGCTTCTTCGTTGATATTCACGCCCGAGACCGACTGCTGCGCGGTGGTGATCTGCGTCACCAGCGAGGTCTGCGCCGTGCTCGAGGTCTGAATCTGGTTGGTCTGGTTGCCGACCTCGTTGACGTAGTTCGCATACGCGCCCGTCAGCGTGACCGTGCCGCCGGCCAATGCCTTCGCCGCGGACAGGTTCGACAGCGCCAGCGCATTGCGGCCGTCGTTGTTCGCGCCGGTGTTCGGGCCGATGGTGAACGTGTCGCCGCTAGCCGGTGCGCCGCTGATCGTCACCGTCACGCCGTTCATGCTGCCGGCTGTCGCGTTGTTGATCGTCAGCGTCGCGCCGGTGGTCGCCGAATACGGAATGACGGGCGTCGTGGTGGTGTCGTACGTGGTGGTGGTCGGCGGCGTGCCGGCTGTCACCGTCACCGTCGAGTTCGCCGGGAAGCCGGTCAGGCCGGTGCCGTTGTACGACAGCGTGGTCGTCGCATTCGGCATCGTGTAGCCGGCTGTCACCGTGCCTTGCGTGATCGTAGCGGTGCCGGTATTGCTCGCCGTTGCGGAACCAAGTACCGGTGCGGCAGCAGCGATCGCCGACGGGTCCGTGGTTGCGGTGTTGAAGCTGTTCAGCGCGCCACGGGTCGGTTCGACCGTGAACGAATCGCCGGCGTTCATCGTGCCGGTGGTCGAGAAATTCAGGCCGTTGATCGGCTGGCTCAGATTGGTCGCCGAGCCCACCACCGCGCCGCTCGAATTGTCGGTCAGTGTGTAGGTGGTGCCGTTATAGGCCAGCGTGTAATCGCCGGTGGTCGGCTGCGCGGAATTCGCGAACGAGACGCTCAACGACGCGTTGCCGGTGTTCTGCGTATTCGCGTAGACGGTCGGGCTGCCCACCGAGAACAGCGCGCCGCCTTGGGCGCCGGCAAGCGTAATACCGAGGCTGTTCTGCGCGTTGACCTGTGAAGCGAAGCTCACCGCAATTGCGCCGAGTTGCGCTTCGGCCGGATCCAGCGTCTGGCTGCGGAACGCGAGAAGGCCACCGAGTGTGCCGCCCGAGACTTTGCTGTCCGGCAGATTTTGCGGCGCGGCGGCCGGGTTCGCGCCGGCGAGGCCAAGATACTGCACCGACAGTTCGCTGGTGTCGCCCGTCGAAGGCGCCGTGCCCAGGTTGTAGCTGTTGGTGGACGACACGAGCGGCTGGCCGTTGCCCATGAAGACGCTGTAGCTGCCGTTGCTGTTCACGACGTTCACGCCGATCAGTTGCGACAGGTTCGACACAGCCTGATCGCGTTGATCCATCAGCTGGTTCGGCGGCTGACCTTGCGAGCTGGCGGCGGAGATCTGCCCGTTCAGCTGGGCGATCTGCTGCGTGTAGCTGTTGATCTGCGAAACGGTGTTGCTGAGCTGCGTGTTGACGCTCTGGCGCAGCGAGTCGTATTGCTGACCCGCGGCATTGATCTGGTTCGCGAGCGTCTGCGCGCCGCTCATCGCGGTCTGGCGGGTGGCCAGACTGGAGGCGTTGTTCGAGACGTTCTGCAGACCGGTGAAATAACTGGTGATCGCGCTCGCAATGCCGGCGGTCGGGCTGCCGATCAGATTGTTGAGCTGCGAGATCATCGTGTTGTACGCCGACAGCGAGCTGCCCGAGCTCTGCGCATTGTTCAGCTCAGTGGTCAGATACTGGCTGTACTGGCGCGTCACGGTGACGGTCGAGACGCCCTGCGGCAAAAAGCCGGAACCCGTGTATTGACCACCGGCTTCCGCATAGACCGGCGTTTCGATCGTGTAGCCCGGCGTCGACGCGTTGCTGATGTTCTGGCCGGTCGTCGTAAGTCCCCACTGGGCTGCGTTCAGTCCACTGAGTCCGAGATTGATGAGGTTGCTCGACATGCGTCATCCTGAAGGGCGACACCGACCACTTGCCGCCGCGTTACTTGAACATCCTGTTTAACGGCCCCCGCGAGGAAAAATTGAGGGCCATTCCGATGCTTGTCCGACGTTTGTTTCAACGTTTGCGAGGCAAGTGCAGCAAGGTTCTTTCGCCGTTCAGCGCACCAGTGAGCGGCGCTTCATTTCGAGTTGCGTAATCAGACGTTGCAGCGTGTTTTCGGCGCTGCCCGGCAGCGTCAGAAAACGGAAGCCGAGTTGATAGCGCTGCGTGCCGTTCGGCAACGCGGTGGAGCGGTGCGACACCAGTTGCAGATCGAGCGAAAGCCGGCCGAGCGAGCCGAGCGACAGTTCGCAATCCTGCAGCCGCGTGCCCATCGGCAATTCGGCCACGCGTTGGTCCGCGGTACGCATGCCGACACCGCCGAGCGACAGATCGTGCACTTCGAAGCGGAACGTATCGCCTTCGGGCAAACGGCCGCTGCACATATACGGATCGAGAATCGGCGCATCGACGCGGAAATACTCGCGGCGCTGCACGTGGAACAGCACTTCGGGGAAATCGGACTCGAATGCGGGCAGTCCTTCGTAGCGGGTTTCGCGCGGCGTGCCGGTGGCAAACTCGACGCGCACGCCATCAGGCGACGCGTGGAACTGGCAACGCGGCGCGCCCAATAAACCTTTGTTCTGTTCGGAGAGCGCGCCCCAATCGAAAGTGAAGGTGCGCCCACGCACATCGACATCGAGCAGGCGCGTCACGAGCTGACCGCCCGCATATTCAACGGTGAGGAAATCGCCTCGATTGACGAGGTTGCGTAACTGAACGCCAATCTCCAGCGGATTGCGACGGCCGAAATCGGGAGCGCTTTCGTCTAGCGTGGCGTGCGACTGGCCGGGTGCGTCGGTCTGGCCGTGCGACTGGGTAGTATCCATGGGCTTGCCGGTATGCATGTTCTTGCGGGCGCGTGCCAGGGCTCCTGCCGGGGCTTTCGCGCGGTCTTCATCGAAGCCGCAGCACGCGCATTCAACCGGACGTTAAACGCTTTCCGGTATCGGGTCTAACTGATTAGCGGCAGCATTCAGCCAAAATTTAGGGGCGTGTAATGAAATATTTGCCGCAAACGTTAAACGCCGATATTCCGGCAGTGGAATCCGTGTGCATTGAATACCGGCAACAATCACGCCGGTTATGCGGGTGGACCGGCCGCCCGTAGGCGGCCGGCCTCGTCCGTCTTGTTATGCACCTGGCCCCGTCGCGTGCATACTTTATTCGAGAAAATCAGACTGCATAAACTCATCGGCTGTGCAGTCGAGTGCGACTGCACACCTGCATTAACGGCAGGTCAGCCCATTTTCTGCATGATGGACATCAGCTTTTTCGCGTAATGCGGATCGGTCGCGTAACCTGCGCGCTGCATGCCGTTGGCAAAGCCATTCACGTCATGCGCTGAATTGATTACCTGCGCATAACGCGGGTTGCCCTTGAGCATGCTCGCGTAGTCGGTCATCGCTTCCTGGTACGAGTCGTATGCACGGAATTTTTCGACGGTGCGCTGCGGCTTGCCGTTCACATACTCGGTCGTGACCGTCGAGACGGTCTTGCCGGTCCAGTCTTTAGTCGCCTTGATGCCGAACACGTTGTGGCTGGGCGAGCCGTCCGACTTCTTGATCTCGCTCTTGCCCCAACCCGATTCGAGCGCGGCCTGGCCGATGATGAAGCGCGCCGGAATGCCGGTTGCGGCGCTGGCGGCTTGCGCCGGCTCGGCGAGCTTGTCGACAAAGGCGTCGACCTTCGCCGAAGTGCCGTTACCTTTGATTGGCGGCGTCAGCGCGCTGTTGGCCGAGTAGCCCTTGCCCATCGCCAGCTGACCATTGGCCTGCGCGTTGCCGTAGGCCTTCGCGAGCGCGTTCAGCGCCGCGGTCTGGCCTTCGTTGCCGCCGCTGCCGCCACCGAGCGCATTGGCCATGCCGGTGAGACCGCCACCTGCGCCGCTCGCGCCGCCCACCTGCATGCCCTGATTGCGCATCATCTGCTTGAGCATCGCGTCGGCGACACCAATGCCCTTCTGCGACAGCTGTTGCGACAACTGCTGATCCATCATCGACGTGAAGGTGGCGCTATCGTGCGAATCGAACGGGCCATCCTGTGGCGTCGCATCGCGCATGCTCTTCAGCATCATCTGGGTGAACACCGCGTCGAACTGCTGCGCCGCCATTTTCATGCCGGCTTGCGGCGAAGCCTTGGCCTGTGCGCTCAGCTTGCCGAAGCCCTGCACGTCGAGCGCGAAGCGCTGGGTCAGGTCGTTCGCCGCATTGGCGGAGTTGGTCGTATCCGAATTCATCTGTTGTCTTCCTTAGATGATTTCCAGGTCGGCGCGCAAAGAGCCCGCCGCTTTCATGGCCTGCAGGATCGACATCAGATCCGCGGGCGTCGCACCCAGTGCGTTGAGCGCCTTCACCACATCGGCGAGGTTGGCGCCGGCGGTCACCATCTTCAGCGCGCCGTTGTCCTGCTTCATCTGAATCTGCGACTGCTTGGCCACTACTGTCTGGCCGTTCGAGAATGCACCCGGCTGACTCACCACCGGCTGCGTATTGATCACCACCGAGAGATTGCCGTGCGCCACCGCGCAGCTCTGCAGCGTGACCATCTGATTCATCACGATCGAACCGGTGCGCGCGTTCAGGATCACCTTCGCGGCGGCTTGCGCCGGCTTGACGTCGAGGTTCTGCAATTGCGCCATGAAGGCGACCTGCTGCTCCGGATCGGACGGCGCGCGCAGTTGAATCGTGCGGCCGTCGAGCGCCATGGCGGTGCCGCTGCCGAACGCGTTGTTCACCGCGGCCACGACGCGCTGCGTGGTGTCGTAGTCCATTTCGTTCAGGTCGAGCTGCATCGTGCCCGCTTGCGATACCGAGGTGGGCACCGCGCGTTCGACGATCGCGCCGCCGGCGATGCGGCCCGCGGCCAGCGTATTCACCTGCACCTTGCTGCCGTTCGCGCTCGCGCCGGCGCCGCCCACCGCCAGGTTGCCCTGGCCGAGCGCATACACCTGGCCATCGGCGCCCTTGAGCGGCGTAAGCAGCAGCGTGCCGCCGCGCAGGCTCTTGGCGTTACCGAGCGAAGAAACCGTCACGTCGATCGCTTCGCCGGGGCGCGCGAACGGCGGCAGCACCGCCGTCACCATCACCGCGGCGACGTTCTTCAACTGGATGTTCGATAGCGACGACTGCTGGTTGGTCGAGCCCGCCGCCTGGTTGTTGATCGAGATGCCGAGGTTCGCCAGCATGTTGGCGAGCGTCTGCGTGGTGAACGGCGTCTGCGTGGTCTGGTCGCCCGTGCCGTCGAGACCAACGACGAGGCCGTAGCCGATCAGCGGGTTGTCGCGCACGCCCTGAATCTGCACGAGGTCCTTCAGGCGTTCGGCGTATGCAGGCGTCGCCACCGGCAGCGCGGCGCAGGCGAGCGCGAAAAACGCCACAGCACGGCCGAGCTGAACGAGTCGCGCGAAGCGGCTGAGGTGGCTGGAGCGAAAGAAGACAGTACGCATGATCACCACGGCGACACGTTGAGGAAGAACCGCTGCAACCAGCCCATGTTCTCGGCTTCGTTGAGATAGCCCTTTGCGGAGTATTCGATCTTCGCGTCGGCCACCTGGGTCGAGTAGACGGCGTTCAGGTTGGAGATCGTGTTCGGATTCACCACGCCGGAGAAGCGCACGAATTCATCGCCCTGGTTGATCAGCATCTGCTTTTCGCCGCTCACCATCAGGTTGCCGTTCGGCAGCACGCCCGTCACCGTCACGGTGATGGTGCCGTTGAAGGTGTTCGACGCGTTCGCGCCGCCGGTGCCGTTGAACACGTTGCCGCCGGTCGCGCTCAGGTTGGTCTTGCCGAACAGGCCGCCGAGGAAGCCCGCGGTCGGCACGTTGAAGTTGGTGTTGCCCGAGCGATTCGCGTTGGCGCCCGACGACTTCGTTGCGTTGACGTTTTCCTGAATCACAATCGTCAGGATGTCGCCCACATTGCGCGGCCGCTGATCTTCGAACAGCGGCCGGCCCGCGTAACCCGGGTTGAAGATCGAGCCCGGCGACTGAGCTTGCGGCGGCATCGGCGGGACGGCCGTCATCGGCTGCTGGGTGATCGGCTGCTTCGGCACGAGGCCGCAGCCACCCAGTGCGGTGAGCAGCGTGAGCTGCACAAGCGCCTGAGCGGTACGCGAGTGAACCGGATTACGAGTGAAGTGCGACATCTTGTCTACCGCCTGTTAATTCCCAGTCCCTAGCCTTAAACCTGCATCTGGCTGAGGGTCTGCAGCATCTGGTCGGAAGTCGTCACGGCCTTGCTGTTGATTTCGTAAGCGCGCTGCGTCTGGATCATGTTCACCAGTTCCTGCACCACGTTCACGTTCGATGCTTCCACGTAACCCTGATTCAGCGTGCCGGCGCCGTTCAGGCCCGGTTGCGCGACGTTCGGCGCACCCGACGAGGCCGTTTCCGAGAACAGGTTTTCACCCTTCGCATCCAGACCGGTCGGGTTGATGAAGGTGGCGATCTGCATCGAGCCGAGTTGCTGGCTGTTGGTCTGGCCGGCGACGGTGATCGACACCACGCCGTCGCTGCCGATGGTCAGCGAAGTCGCGTTGTTCGGAATCGTGATCGCCGGAATCACCTGGTAGCCGCTCGACGTGACGAGCTGGCCTTGCGCGTTGGTCTGGAACGAACCGTCACGCGTGTAGGCAGTCGTGCCGTCGGGCATCTGCACCTGGAAAAAGCCCTGACCGTTGATGGCGACGTCTTTCGAGTTGCCAGTCTGCTGCAGGTTGCCCTGCGTGTAGAGACGTTCGGTCGCAACCTGTTGCACACCCGTGCCGAGCTGGATACCGGACGGCAGTTCGGTGTTTTGCGTTGAGTTCGCACCCGGCTGACGGATGGTCTGATACAGCAGATCCTCGAACACCGCGCGCGAGCCTTTGAAGCCGTTGGTGCTGACGTTCGCGAGGTTGTTCGAAATCACGTCCATCTGCGCCTGTTGCGCATTCATGCCGGTGGCGGCGATGTAGAGCGAGCGATTCACTATTCTTCTCCTGTGTCGACCGGAGTTAGTGCTTCAGCACTTACTCCGGTCCCATGCAAGGCTGTCGATCGGAGTTAGTGCTTCAGCACTTACTCCGGTCCCATCCCGTTAACTAAAGCTGAGCAGCTGGTTGGCGGACTGATCATTCTTGTCCGCGTTTTCCAGCAGCTTGGTCTGCATCTGGAACTGGCGGGCGTTGGTGATCATCGCGACCATCGCACTGACCGGATTCACGTTGCTGCCTTCAAGCGATGCCGGCGCCAGCGTGACAGTCGGATCGGCGTCGGCGGCATTGCCGTCGCCGGTGCGAAACAAGCCATCGTCGCCGCGCGTCATGGTTTGCGGATCCGGATTCACCAGCTTCAGCTGATCGACCGTCACCACCGCGGTCGGCGGATCGCCCGGCGTCAGCGCGGACACCGTGCCGTCCTTGCCGATGGTGATTTCCGCGCCCGGCGGCACCGATACCGGACCGCCGTTGCCGAGCACCGTCTGGTTCATGGCGTTCACCAGTTGACCGTTCTCATCGACGTGCAGATTGCCGGCGCGCGTATAAGCCTCGTTGCCGTCGGCGGTTTGCACCGCCAGCCAGCCCGGACCCTGAATCGCCACGTCGAGCGGGTTGCCCGTCTGCTGGATCGGCCCCGGCGTGTAGTCGGCGCCCGGCGTCGACGACAGCACGAAGGTGCGCGTGGTGTCGTCGTTGATCGAACTGCCGTCGCCGAACGCCATCGGCACGGCGCGGAAAGTCGCAAGCTGCGCGCGAAAGCCGGTGGTCGAGGCGTTCGCCAGGTTGTTGGCAACGATAGCCTGCTGTTCGAGCGCTTGCGTGCTGCCCGACATCGCGGTGTAGATCAGCCGATCCATGATAGGTTAGTCCCGGTCGCTTACAGGTTGATCAGGGTCTGGTCGACGGTCTGCTGGGTCTTGATCGTCTGCGCGTTCGCCTGATAGTTGCGTTGCGCGGTGATCAGGTTCACCAGTTCGCTCGTCAGATCGACGTTCGAGTTTTCCACCGCGCCGCCCTGCAGCACGCCGTGGTTGGTCGAGCCCGGTGTGGAGATCTGCGCGACACCCGATTGCGAGGTCTGCTGGAATTCGTTGTTGCCGAGATTCACGAGGCCGTTCTGGTTCGAGAAGTTCGCGAGCACGACCTGGCCAAGCGCCGCGGTTTGCTGGTTCGAGTAGTTGCCGGTCAGCGTGCCGTCGGCGCCGATCGTGAAGCTCGTCAGCGTGCCAGCTGCGTAGCCGTCGGGCTGCAGCGAGTTCACACCATCCTTGCCGCCGTACTGCGTCGTGCCGGCGATGTTCAACGTCAGGCTCTGCGGCGTCGACGAACCGTCGGTGGTCGGAATGCCGAAGTTGAAGACGAACGGGGTGGTGGTGGCGACGCCAGCCGCGTCGGTCGTGCCGAGCAGCGTGCCCGACGAATTGAAGTTCGCGTGACCGACCAGGCTCGCGGTGCCGGTCGACGTGCCCGCGTATACGTTCCACGTACCGGCCGAGGTCTTGGCGAAGTACATGTTGACCGTCTGCGAACCACCGAGCGAATCGTAGACCGTCGTGCTGGTCGAGTAGTTGTACGTCGACGAGCTGTTCTGGTTGAACGCCACCGGGGTCGGCGCGACCGCGTAGCTGTCGCCGCTCGCCGGCGTGCCGGTGAACGTGATGGTCTGGCCGTTGCCGAGCTGGATCGCGGTGCCTGCCGTGTACGTAGCGGCGGCGGTCGTGGTGCCGAGCGTGCTGTCGGTCACCGTATAGGTCGTCGGGCTTGTGAAGTTGACGGTGTAGTTGTCGTTGTTCGTGCCCGACGCGGTGTTCGTGATGGTTGCACCGGTCGTCGTGAGCGTACCCGCGTTGGTGCCGCCGGGCGTCACGGCCGGCGTGCCGAGCATCAGCGGGTCCTGCGCGTTCAGGTTCAAACCGGCGACGATCTTGGTGGTCGCCTGCGGTGCGATGTTCGCGGTCGGCACGCTGAGCGGCACGGTCTGCGCGGTGTTGATGACGCCCGCGCTGTTCGCGGCGTAGCCCATCAGTTGCAGGCCTTGCGCATTGGTGATGTTGCCGTTCTTGTCGAGCTGGAACACGCCGTTGCGCGAGTACACCAGCGAACCGTTGTTCGACAGCTGGAAGAAGCCGTTGCCGTTGATCGCGACGTCGAGCGCCTGGTTGGTGCTGGTGATCGTGCCTTGCGAGAACTGCTGCTGCACTTCAGAGAGCTTGGTGCCGATGCCGACCTGGTTGCCCACCGCGGTCGCCACTGAATTGGCGTACATGTCGGCGAATTGCGCCGCGCCGCTCTTGAAGCCAACCGTATTCGCGTTGGCAATGTTGTTGCCGATCACGTCGAGGTCGCTCGACGACGCGGACAAACCACTCAAACCTTGTTGGTAACCCATGACGGTCTCCGTATCTGGAAAGTCGTAACTGACTGAATCTGAATCAGAGGATGGCGGCGACGCTGGTCAGCCCCACGGTCGTGCCGTTCGACAGCACGAGGCCCGGCGTACCGCTGCTCTGCATGACGACGCTTTGCACCGTCGCGCCCGCGAGCGTCGTGGCTGTCGCCTGCTGGCCGTTGATTGTGCCGACCGCGCTGATCGTGTAGGTGCCGTCTGGCAGCGTGTTGCCGGCCGAATCGGTCGGCGTCCAGCCCACCGGAATCGTGCCCGCCGACTGCTTGCCGAGGTCGATCGTGTTGACGATCGTGCCCGCCGAGTTCTTGACGACCACCTGCAGATCGCTCACCGAGTTGGCGAGCTGCACGCCGAACGCGCCAGCCTTGCCGCTCGCAACCGACACCGAGCTGCCCGGCGCGAGCACGGTCGAGCCGATCAGCAGCGCGGCTTGCGACTGCTGGCCTGCCGACATCTGCGTGGCCAGCGAGGTGAGCGTCGTGTTCAGCTGGCTGATGCCCGACACCGTGTTGATCTGCGCCAGCTGCGAGGTCATCTGCGAGCTGTCCATCGGATTGGTCGGATCCTGATTCTTCAGCTGCGCGACGAGCAGCTGCAGGAAAGTATTCTGCAGATCGGTCGCCGAGGTGCCCGACGTGCTGCCGGTGGAACTGGTCGAGCTCGAGGCGCTGCTCGTGCCGTTCATCGTATCGAGCAGCGTTTGCGACACGTTCGTGCCGCTGCTGCCGATGGTGGTGTTGGTGGTCAAGGAATTCTCCTCAGGTTCCGATCGTGAGCGTTTTCAACATCAGTGTCTTGGCGGTGTTCAGGGTCTCGACGTTGGCCTGGTAAGAACGCGAGGCCGAGATCATGTTGACCATTTCCTGCACCGGGTCGACGTTGGGCAGCGTGACGTAACCGTCCGGGTTGGCCGCCGGGTTGCCGGGGTCGTAGGCGGTCTTCATCGGCGTCGGGTCGTCGACCACGCCGGTGACCTGCACGCCACCGATCTGCTGGCCCGAGCCCGTGCGCGCACCGCCGATCGGGCTGACCGCGAACACGACCTGCTTGGCCTTGTACGGCTGGCCGTCCGGACCGGTCGTGCTGTCCGCGTTGGCGAGATTCGACGCCGTCACGTTGAGCCGCTGCGACTGCGCTGACATCGCGGAGCCTGCAACACCAAAAATGTTCATCAAAGATGGCATGTTTCCTTCCCTCTCCTATGTCGATCGGAGTTGGCGCTTTAGCGCTTACTCCGATCCCATGCAACGCAGTTGCACGGTTCGACCCGGCTTCAAGTTAAATCCCGTAGCGATTGTTCCTGCGTACTGCGTATCTGGTACTGCGCCGGTCGTGGTGCCGGCTATTTACGAGCCCGACTGGATTGCCGCGAGCATCGTCTTGATCTGGCCCGACAGCACCGTCATGCCCGATTCGAAGTGCAACGTGTTGTCCGCGAACTGCACCCGTTCCGTATCGATGTCGACCGTGTTGCCGTCGAGCGCGGGTTGCGTCGGAATGCGGTACTGCAGATTGCCGTAGTCGTCCGGCGTGCCGCCGGTCGGCGTCAGCGTCGTCTTGCCGGACATGTGACCCGGCGCGGTCGACGCCATCGACATGCCGCTCGTCACCCCTGCGGGCTGCGTCATGGCGAGCGTCGAGTTGTTCGAGGCGCCGGTGCCCGCACCGCCGCCGGTCTTCTTCAGCGCGCCGGCCAGCGACGAAGCGAAGTCGACGTCGCGCGCCTTGTACCCGGGGGTATCGGCGTTGGCGATATTCGACGACAGCAGTTCCTGCCGGTAAGCGCGCACATCGAGCGCCTGGCGGCCAAAGGCGAATTCGGCATCGAGTTTGTCCAGCATAGAAATCTCCGGAGAACGTTCCCGAGGCTTCCCGTTTGCGCCGCGCTGTGCCTCGCATGAGGACTGCGTCGGCCGGGAAGACCTTTTTGTATGAAGTGCATCTTATGGGCCGAACGCAAGTGGCAATCGAACGAATAACCGGGAAAGGGGGCTTCTATTCAACGTTTGCGCAATGGGGGCGCTCACTAGAATGCAAGGCGTACCGAGGCATTCGATGGAGAAACACGATGGACCAACCCACCTTCGATCTGACGCACCGCGCAAGCTGCGCGGCGGCGCATCGCGTGGGTAAGGGCGCGGTGCGGCGCGCTTCGCGCGGTGCATCCCGTCTCCTGACTCGCCTTATCGTGAACCTGGCGGTATGGGTCGCCGGCGGCATCGTGCTGCTGCCGACCACGACACAGGCTCAGCAGGCTCAGGACGCCGGTGGCCCGATCGTGATTCCCGGTCCGGGCGAAAAGAATCCGGCCGCGCTCAACGATCTGGCCGCGCAGATGCAGGCAACGCCCGCGAAACGCACGGGCTCCGCTGCGACGCTCGCCGCCGCTACCGCGCAGTCGCTGACGCCGGGGCCACTCGCGCGCGACGCCGATCAATTCACGCGCGCCGCCAATGCGAGCGGCTCGATCGTCATTCCGGGCGCGGACGAGCCGCCTGCTGCGCCGCAGATGATCCGTACCAGTTTCAAGCCCGACGCGAACGGCGTCGTGACGATTCCCGCGCCGGGAAGCGCCAATGTGGCCGCGGCCGCAACTAATCCGGCGGCCGGGATTGCACGCGTCAATGTGGCGCCGGGCTCGCGTCAGGTCGTGCCGGTTGTGGTGACGCCGGCGCCGTCACTCAATGCCGGGCGGCAAACCGGAGGCGTGCAGTCGGTCGTTGCCAATGCGCCTAACGGCGTGGCCGCCGGCACGCCAGCGTCCGCGTCCGGTGGCTTCGACAGTCTTGCTTCGCGCGGCGAGCCGCCGCAATTGGGCGCGAACGGTAAACCCGTCGCGATCACGGCGGTAGCCGCGCCGACACCCGCGCCATTGCCGACACCGCCTGCCACCATCGCCCGCACGCTATCGATGCGCCAGGCGCCGCCGGCTGTCGCGCAACAGAATCTGCGACCCGCAGCCGTGGCGCAACCCGTCCCGCTGGCCGGCCAACAAGACTCCGAGGCGATTCGCAGTGCGGCACTCGCCTTCCTGCAGCAGCAATCGGCGGGCTTGCCCGGCAAGGTCGAAATCACCGTCGCGCCGGCGTTTCCGCGCGGGCTCGCGGCCTGCACGATGCTCGAACCCTTCATGCCCAGCGGCGCGCGCCTGTGGGGCCGCATGACCGTCGGGGTGCGTTGCGCCGGCGAACGGCCGTGGACCATCTATCTGCAAGCCCGCATTTCGTTGCGCGCCACCTACTATCTGGCCGCCCGCGCAATGGCGCCAGGCGAAGTGTTCACCGCCGCCGACCTCGTTGCGCGCGACGGCGACCTGACCGGTTTGCCGCAAGCGATCGTCACGGACCCGTCACAGGCAGTCGGCTCAGTGTCGCTCGTGCGCATCGCCGGCGGCATGCCGCTGCGCCGCGACATGCTGAAAAGCGCGTCGTCGGTATCGATCGGGCAAACGGTGCGGGTTGTCGCGGCGGGCGACGGTTTCGCGATTTCGGCCGAAGGCAGCGCGATGAACAACGCATCACCGGGCCAGCAGGTACGGGTGAAGACGGCCAACGGCCAGATCATCTCCGGCATCGTCAAGGATGGTTCGACGGTGGAGATCCAGCTGTGAAGCGGTCCGGAACCAAGCCCGGCAGGCCGTCCGCCCGCGTGGATTCACACGCGACGGCCGGTACGGCTGGCGAAGTGAATGTCGGGCCCGTCGTGGGGCCGGATCGTCTTGAAAGACGAGGCAAAACCTGGAGCGATTGCGCTAAAGTTTTGATCAGTGGTTGCCGTTATCAAGATCAAATCGTTCAGGAAGCCCATCGTGAAAGTCGATTCCACAACCAATTCGAATCTGCCGACGTTGAAAGACGCCCTGTCGCGCTCACAGCAAAGCGACGCGACGACCGCGAACAGCAACGCGCAGAGTGCGGGCACGACCCCGCAGACCACCACCAGCGGTTCGGGCGACGCCAGCGTCAGCCTGTCGGGTCTGTCGCAGCATCTGCGCAGCCTCGCGGCGTCCGGCTCGGCCGATATCGACACGGCGCACGTCGAGTCGATCAAGACAGCCATCAAGGATGGCTCGCTGAAGATCGATTCCAGCAAGATCGCCGACGGCGTGCTGAATACCGCGCGCGAACTGTTGCAAAGCAAAACCTCGTCGACCGGCAACTAATCGACGCATCGAAGTACGGTGAATTGCCGGGCGGCATTCGACAAACCCGGCTCGCGAATCATGCGCGAGTCGTCGTGTTCAGCGAGTTGTTGAGATGAAAGACGCCCTGCTTGCCACCCTCATCGAAGAATATTCGGCCGTCGAGGCGTTCGCCTCGATTCTGACGCTCGAGACCAAGGCGCTGACTGCCCTGTCGCCGCTGGAACTGCTGCCGCCGATCGTCGAGAAGAAGACCGAACTGATCGGCCTGCTTGCCAGGCTCGAGACCGCCCGTGACACGCTGCTCGCGGAAATGGGCCTTCCGACCGGCTGGCCCGGCATGGAGCTTGCCGCCAGCGCGGATGCGCGGGCGGCCGACCAATGGGCGCTGCTGCAAAAGGCCGCCGAACGGGCGCGACGCTTCAATACGAGTAACGGTGAACTGATCCGCGTGCGAATGGACTACAACCAGCGCGCGCTAACGGCGCTACAGGTGGCCGTGCCGCAGAAGGCCGGTTTTTATGGACCGGATGGCCGGATTCCTGCGCGTCCCGCCGCCTGACGATTTTGCTGGAGCGGCGCGTTTCCCGCGCCGACGCAATTGAGTGGATTGCTTTGAACAAAAAGGGCTCGTCTTTGACGAGCCCTTTTTGTTTTCCCCTTCCCGCGTAGGGCGCCCACGCCCGCCTCCAACGCGCGTTAGCCATCCGGCCAGGTAGCGCGAAATCCTCCACCACGTTGAAATCACGGCTTCCCCACTGGGCCTATCCGCCGTCACGTGCAGCTTTCAAGGCTGCCTTTGACGAACCAGGCAGAACGTTACCCACTCGCGAGGTTGTGTAATCGTGTGTATGATTCGAGGAGTGCAGTATGCACAGTGCCGAGGTCGCCAAAGTGATTCAAGCCGATGGTTGGCGGCTGATCCGCATATCCGGCAGCCATCACCATTTCCGGCACGCGGTAAAAGCCGGTCTCGTGACCATCCCGCATCCGAAGAAAGATCTTCCGCCCGGCACACTGAACAGCATCTTGAAACAGGCGGGCCTGAAATGAAAAACCTGATTTTCCCGATCGCGATCGAACCTGGTGACACGCATCACGCGTTCGGCGTGGTCATTCCCGACATTCCGGGTTGTCATTCGGCGGGCGATTCGCTGGAAGAAGCCTACGCGAACGCGAAGGAGGCGATCGAGGCGCATCTGGATACACTGCTCGACGAAGGGTTGCCGATTCCCGAACGGCTGACGCTGGACGAGCATCGGCGTAATCCAGACTATGCGGGTTTCACGTGGGGTTTCGTGACAACGCGGAATATTCCGGCGTTGAAGAAGGCGGTGCGCATCAATATCTCACTGCCTGAGGCGCTGGTTCAGGATATCGACGCTTACGTAGAGGCGCGTGGCATGTCGCGTTCGGCATTTCTCGCGCTGGCCGCGGAGCATGAGATGGCGGACGCGTAACAGGAGAGAAAACCAGGCGGACGTTTCGCGCACCGCCGGCCATCCATCTCAGCTCAGTTCAAGTCGCCTCGGCGTTCGCCCAGGCCATTTCGCGCAGGCGCGTGCGCAAGCGCGCCACCGCCTGGCTGTGCAACTGGCACACCCGCGATTCGCTGACTTCCATCACCGCGCCGATTTCGCGCAGGTTCATGCCGCGTTCGTAGTACAGCGACATCAGCAGCTTCTCGCGCTCCGGCAGGCGATCGATCGCCTCGACCAGCGCCGAGCGCAGGCTATCGTCCATCAGCGCCGACAGCGGGTCCGAATGATCGACGCAATAACGGTCGAGAAACGGTTCGTCGTCCGCGGAACGGTCGAAGTCTTCGTAATAGATCAGCTGGCTGCCATGCAGATCCTGAAGCATCGACTGGTACTCGTCGAGCGGCATTTGCAGATGCTCGGCGATCTCCGTTTCGCTCGCCGAGCGGCCCAGATTCTGTTCGACCTTGTGAACGGCAGACTCAACTTCGCGCGACGTGCGCCGCAAGCTGCGCGGCAACCAGTCGTTGCTGCGCAACTCGTCGAGCATCGCGCCGCGAATCCGCTGGCTGGCGTAAGTCTCGAACTGCGCGCCCTGGTCTTCCTTGTAGCGGCTCGCCGCGTCCAGCAGTCCGATCATGCCGGCCTGGATCAGGTCGTCGAGATCGACGCTTGCCGGCATCTTGGCAACGAGCTGCAAGCCGAGGCGACGCACGAGAGGCGCGTACTTCGTCAGAACTTCGGCTTGGGAAATCTTTCCCTGAGCGTTATACATCGTGCTCCCCTTGTCCTTGTGCCGCCTCTCAGGCGTGCTGCGCAGACGGTTGGTCGGCGTGTTGCGCCGCTGTAACTGTCGCAGGCGCCATCCAGGGCGTTTGCGACGACATCGCTGGCCGCATTGGCCAGTACTGCAATTCGGCGGCAAGATGCCGGAAGTCGCGCGCGGCCGGTGTCGATGGGAACGCATCAACGACACACCGCGACAACTCCAGGGCTCGCGCCATCCGCACATCGGCGGCAATGCAACCGGCGTCTTCCAGCGCCACCGTCAGGTAGCGTCCAGCCACGCCGGCCAGATTGACAAAAGCGGTGTGCGCGTCTTCCACGCTCTGTACGTGGTTCACCAGCACGCGAAACTGCGCAGTGGCGTGCGCGTAGTGCAGACGCTTCATGCACGCGTACGCCTCGGTGATCGCTTGCGCGGCCACTCTCGTCACGATCATCAGGTCGTGCGCCTGCATCGCGAGGGGCGACAGGTGGCCGTGTTCGTCGAGTTGCGCATCGATCAGCACGATGTCGGCGGAACCACGCAGCAGCACGTCGAATTGCGCGGCCGTACGGCCTTCGCGGTTGTTGCGCGAGGCAGCCAGCACGGAGAAGCCCAGCGCGTGGCGCGCGGCGGCATCGTCAAGCGTCATCTCGCCGCGCATCACCGCCGCAAAATTACCAGCGCCGCGCGCGCCGCCGAGCATCGTGCTCACCGATTTGTCGCCGAGGCACTCGTCGATCACCAGCACGTCCTTGCCTTGCTGCGCGAGCGCCGCGGCGAGGTTCACTACCGTCGTCGTACAGCCGACGCTGGCCGAGCCACCGGTCACCGCAATCACGCGCGAGCCGCTACGAGCCAACAGCCGCCGCAGTCCTTCTGCCTGATCGGACATGAACTTATCCAAAGCGGACCTCGTGCAGTTCGGCCGTCGAACGCGCCGACAGCGCGGACAGCAACGCCGGAATGTCGTCGTCGTGCGGCACGAATGGGGAGTTGTCACGCGGGATGCAGAACGTACTCTTGATCAGGAATTTCTTCGTTGCGACGTACAGGTTTTCCGGCACCTTCTGACCGGTCGACACGTAGTGCACCGGCAGCTTGTAGCGGATCACCGTATCGAGCACGCCGCCCAGATTGGTGGCTTCGTCGAGCTTCGTCAGAATGCAGCCGGCGAGCGGCTGTTGATCCGGCGCGCGCTGATAGGCCTGCACGACTTCATTCAGCGTGTCGCCGTGGCTCGTCGCGTTGAGCAGCAGGAGACGCTGCACCGGCTGACCTGCACGGCACAGCATAGCGATCTGGTCGGAGACCAGACGGTCGCGCTGGCTCATGCCGATCGTGTCGATCAGCACGATATGCTTGTTGCGCAATTCGGAGAGCGCGAGTTGCAGATCGCCGCCGTCTTTCACCGCGTGAACCGAGACACCGAGAATCTTGCCGAAGATGCGCAGTTGTTCGTGGCCGCCGATCCGGTAGCTGTCGGTCGTGAGGAGCGCCACCTTGCTGGCGCCGAAGCGCATCACGCAGCGCGCGGCGAGCTTGGCGGTGGTCGTGGTCTTGCCGACACCCGTCGGGCCCATCAGGGCGAACACGCCGCCGCGCTCCATCAGCGCGTCTTCGTCTTCCATCACCGGCAGGTTCGATTCGAGCACCGAACGCACCCACTCCATGCCGCCTTCCATGTTGTCGACGTCGTCGGGCAGGTTGTCGACGATCATCTGCACGAGCTGCGCCGAGAAACCGGCGGCGAACAGATGCTTGGTGAGCGCGGCGCGCGTCGGGCTGCGGCGCTGGCGATCGCCCCACAGGAGGCCGGCAAAGTGTTCTTCCATCATCCCGCGCATCGACGACAGCTCGCTCATCACAGTGTCGTTGACGACCTGCTCCATGCGCGTCTTGATCGCTTCGGCGACCGAAGCGGGCGTGCGGGCGTCGTCGACGGCCGGCAGCGATGCGGCCACTTTCTGAGCGGCGCGGCGCGCGGCGAGTTGCGCGCCTTCACGGGCCCACTCGGGCGTATCGGTGACTTGCTGTGCGGCCGGTTGCGAGGCCCGTTGGCCGGCTTCCACTGCGGCGCCGAGGCCCTTGGCCATGGCGGCAGCGGGTGTCATCGCTGCGGGGCGCGCGCTGTACGCACCTTGCTGTTGCTGTTCGGCGGCGATGCGGCGAGCGTGGTCGATCAGCCAGGGATTCGATTCGGCCATCGTGCGCGGCGCTTGAGCTTCGGCGGCTTTGAGCAGATCGGCACGGATGTCTTCGGTGAGACGCGTCGCCGCAGCGCGGGCGCTGGGTTGCTCGGTGCTGACCGGTTGCGGCAGCGACGCTGCAGCGGGTGCGGCCAGCGCCGCCCTGGGCGCGTTCGGCAGCGTGGCCTTCGGTGCGGCAGGGGCGGCGGCGGACTTCGCAGCTGAGCCTGAAGCAGCAATGGCGGTGTGAACGGCGCTAACGGCATTCGGCGTCATGTTCTCGGCGCCCGCTTCCGGGCTTGCGCCGAACACCGACGAGAACACATCGGGCATGCCGCTCGCATACGGATTCGCTTGCATCATCGGATTGGCGCGCGGTGCGGCGAGCGCGGGCTGTTGTCCGGCCATGGCATTCATCGGCGCGGCCAGCGGTGCGCCTGCGCTACCGCGCGGCGCTTTCGGCGTGATGGCGGCGAGGTCGCTATCGGCCAGGGCGACGATCTCGACGCTGCCGTCTTCCATCGTGCGGTTGGACAAAACGACGGCATCCGGGCCCAAGGCTTCGCGCACGAGACGCAGAGCATCGCGACTGGTAGCACCGACAAATTTACGAATGTTCAAGCTGGACCCCCGATGAGGTATACGGACTTACTGACTAACGGATCGGCAACATACCGCTTCCCATTGAGATCATTATTGCGAAACCCGTCGAGTGACGATCGATGGATAAAGACCGTTAAAGGCGGGCAATTCGGGCGATGGAAACGCACATCAATTGACACGCGCGGCGGTTTGAAACGGGCTCCCCGGCGGCCTATGGCGGCGCTTTCGCGGACGCAGCATGACCTCCGCCGGCCGCTTGCAGCGCGAAAAGTTAGGCGCGGAAATGAAAACCGGCGCTCGAGGAGCGCCGGCGGAAGCCATCGGTCTGGAACGGCTGCGGCTACCTGGCAGGCTTAGCTGCACGGGGTTTAGCCATGCGCCCCGATCAGATTCACCACCTTGATATTGCGCGTATCCGGCACTTCGGCATAAGACAGCACCTTCAACTGCGGCAGGCTGCGGCGCAGGAAGCGCGCGAGCATCGGCCGTAACGCATGCTGCACCAGCAGCACCGGCGACAGCCCAAGGTTCTGCTGACGCGTCATCGCCTTCTGCGTTTCGTTCAACAGCGTATGCGCGAGGCCAGGTTCGAGGCCCGGATTGGCGCCCGTGGAAAGCGCCTGCGACAACACCCGCTCCAGATTCGAATCGAGGCCCATCACCTGCATGTCGCCCACACCCGGGAACCACTGCTGCGTAATCGCACGGCCGAGCGCGAGGCGCACGGCGGCGGTGAGATCGTGCGCGTCGGTAACCTTCGGCGTGTGTTCGGACAGGGCTTCGAGAATCGTGCGCATGTCGCGGATCGGCACGCCTTCTTCCAGCAGGTTTTGCAGCACCTTTTGCAGCGTGGTGAGCGGCAGCGACTTCGGCACCAGATCGTCGACCAGCGACGGCGTGTCCTTCTGCATCCGCTCCAGCAGCGCCTGCACTTCGCGGCGGCCGAGCAGTTCGGACGCATGCATGACCACGAGGTGATTCAGGTGCGTGGCCACCACCGTGCTCGAATCGACCACCGTGTAGCCGTACACCTGCGCCTGTTCGCGCAGATTCGTGTCGATCCAGATGGCCGGCAGACCGAACGCCGGATCCTGCGTCGGCGTGCCCGGCAGCGCGGCGGACACCTGCCCCGGGTTGATCGCCAGCCACTGCCCCGGATACGCTTCGCCGACGCCCACCTCGACGCCCTTCAGCGCAATCCGGTAGCCGTTCGGCCGCAATTCGAGGTTGTCGCGAATATGGATCACCGGCGGCAGGAAGCCGATTTCCTGCGCGAACTTCTTGCGGATGCTCTTGATCCGTTTGAGCAGTTCGCCGTCCGAGTTCTTGTCGACGAGCGGAATCAGCCGGTAGCCCACTTCGAGACCGAGCGTGTCGATCATCGTCACGTCGTCCCAGCTGGCTTCGGTATTCTCGACCGGCGCGAGCGTAGCCGGTGCGACGTCGACCAGTGTTGCGCTGTTCTTGCGGGCTTCGCTGCGCTTTTTCATCGTACGGCCGAGCTGGATCAGGCCACCACCGAGGATCAGAAACGCGAAGTGCGGCATGCCCGGAATCAGGCCCATCAACACCAGAATGCAGCCGGTGATCACCAGCACGCGCGGGTTCGTGAAGAGCTGGCCGGTCAGCTGCGTGCCGATGTCTTCGTTGGTCGCGACGCGTGAGACGATCACACCGGCCGCCGTTGAAATCACCAGCGACGGGATCTGTGCGACGAGGCCGTCACCGATCGTCAGCAGCGTGTAGGTCTTGCCCGCGGACGCGAAGTCCATGCCATGCTGCACCATCCCGACGATCAGCCCGCCGAAGATGTTGATCACCATGATCAGCAAACCGGCGATCGCATCGCCGCGCACGAACTTGCTGGCGCCGTCCATCGAACCGTAGAACTCGGCTTCCTGGGAGACTTCCAGACGGCGCTTGCGGGCTTGATCTTCGTTGATGAGGCCGGCGTTCAGGTCGGCGTCGATCGCCATCTGCTTGCCGGGCATCGCATCGAGCGTGAAGCGCGCGGACACTTCTGCGATCCGCCCCGCGCCCTTGGTGATCACCATGAAGTTGATGACCATCAAAATGACGAAGACGACGATACCGACCGCGAAGTTGCCGCCCACGAGGAAGTGGCCAAACGACTCGATCACCTGGCCCGCCGCGTCCGGGCCGGTATGGCCTTCGAGCAGCACGACGCGGGTGGAGGCCACGTTCAGCGACAGGCGCAGCAAGGTCGAGAACAGCAGCACGCTTGGGAAAGCGGCGAAGTCGAGCGGCTTCATCGTGTACATGCTGACGAGCAGCACCATCACGGAAAGCGCGATATTGAAGGTGAACAGCAGATCCAGCAGAAACGGCGGCAACGGCAGAATCATCATGCCGAGGATCATGCAGATCAGCACCGGCCCGGCGAGGGCGCGCAAATTGGCGCCGCTCAAGGCATCCGGCCGTCGGGACAGGAATCCGGCGCGAGCGTTCATGCGGAGGCTCCTGAAGCGTCGTCGTTATCGGGGTTAAGCACGTCGGCGGCTTCCTGCTCGGCTTCATCGTCCGGCACGCCGCCCTTGTCGAGGTCCGCCGGCACGTCGAACTCGGTCGGTGCGACCGGCGCGACGCCGCCTTCGGTGTTGAAACGCCGCAACTGATACACCCAGGCAAGCACCTCGGCGACCGCGCCATAGAGCGGGCCGGGAATCTCACGGTTCAGATCGACGTTGTGATACAGCGCACGCGCGAGCGGCGGTGCTTCCAGCAGCGGCACATTGTTCTCGGCGGCGATTTCTCGAATCCGCGCGGCCACCAGGTTCACGCCCTTGGCGACCACCTTCGGCGCGCGCATCTCGCCGTCGGTGTACTGCAGCGCGACCGCGAAGTGCGTCGGGTTGGTCACCACCACATCAGCCTTGGGCACGTGGGTCATCATCCGGCGGCGGGCAATGGCGCGCTGCTGCTGGCGAATCCGGCCTTTGACGTGCGGATCGCCTTCGCTTTCGCGGTGTTCGCGCTTCACTTCTTCCTTCGTCATGCGCAATTTTTTGTGGAACTGCCAGAGTTGATACGGCACGTCCAACGCGGCCACGACGAACATGCCCGCGACGGTCATGCCGCAGCACACCGCGATCAGATGCACGGTGTTGGCAAGCGCCAGTTGCAGCGGCTGGGTTGCCAGCGCGAGAACTTCCTCGCGTCGATTCCAGAGCGCCGAGCCGCCGATGCACCCGACTACCAGCGTCTTGGCGAGCGACAGGCCGAGCTGAACCGGTCCGTTGATCGAGAATATTTTACCGAGCCCTTCGATCGGATTGAGCCGGTTGAACTTAGGCTCGAGGCCTTTCGACGACAACTGCCAGCCGCCCAGCGCCATCGGCGCGAGCAAGGCGGCAGCGCCGGTGAAGGCCAGAACCGGCAGCAGCGCATAAAGGCCCTCGCGGCCTGCTGCGCCCGCGCCGATCAGCATGCGGCGGGTTTCGAACACGGTGGCGTGGTCGAACGTGAAGGACGCTCGCAGCATGCCCTGCAAATGCTCGCCGATGCTGTCGGACATGCCCCAGACGCCGAAGAATCCCGCTGCCAGCAGCGCAAACGTCGACAGCTCCCGCGAACGCACGATCTGCCCTTCCTCACGCGCCTTCTGCAGGCGCCGGGGAGTGGCTGATTCGGTTTTTTCGAGGTCGCTATCCTCTGCCACAAATGCTCTCCAGTCGGCTGAGGCACGGCGCCTCTTTCCAGTGAGAGCGATTATTCCCGCTCGACGCAAGCGACGATCGGCGGATAAGGGCGGAGAAAGGGGGGTATTTCGAGGGATGGAGCGGCCGGCAAGCAGCGCGGCGGGGCTTGCTGGCTGGGCTCGCAGTCGGCTCCGCCCGAGCGATGGCGCGCGGGCTAAGGGAGGCTGGCGACCGGCTGCAATCCAGCGCGGTGCCAGAGGGGCGATTGGCTAGCCGTGGCAAGCGGCGCCGCCTAAGGCTAGCGGACACCCGAGCCGTTTCGCGCGGGTGTCCAACCAGTCCTTATGCGCAGGACGTGCGCCTTAGAAGCCGACGTAAGGCGTCTGACCGCCGCTCAACGTCTGATCGATGCCGTAGTAAACGTGACGGCCATAAAAGAACGGTAGACCCAGATCGAAGCTGCTGCTGCCGCCGATCTGCCCGGCCAGATCGTTGAACGCATAGTTGCTGCTGTTGCTGAACAGCGTCGACGCGCTCAAGATGCCGATGCTGACGCTCGCCCTCGTGCTGCTCACGCCGCCCAGCGTAATCGACCGGGTTTGCGCGGACGACGGGCAATAGAACCCGGCGAAATTACTGCCGCACTGCGCGAGCGAGTTGTCGGCGAAGAAGTACGCATTCGACCCCGA
Organism: Paraburkholderia sediminicola; assembly: GCF_046026675.1. Lineage (GTDB taxonomy): Bacteria > Pseudomonadota > Gammaproteobacteria > Burkholderiales > Burkholderiaceae > Paraburkholderia > Paraburkholderia sediminicola_F. The sequence goes on from NZ_JAQQEY010000001.1 coordinate 4,291,860, forward strand.
GTCGAAGAACGCCTGCACGGTCGTACCGTTAAAGACGCTGTTGTTCATGTTGCCGAAGGCATCGGTGGTGAAGGTCTGCGTAGCCGCCAGCGCATTGTTCGACTGCGTGCCGATCCCGAACACCAGCGTGCCGGTGGCCGACGCAGCACCGGTATTCGACACCGGCGGCATCTGCACGATCACGCCGTTGTTGTCAGCCGTGAAGTTGGCGACCGGATTGGCAACCTGCTGGTTGAGCGGCACCGCGGTACGGGCGCAGGAGGTGCCGCCCGGACACGCGAAATAATTGCTGTAGTTGGCGGCGGTTGCCGCGTTCTGGCAGGTCGCGCCGCAATCGTTGGGCGCAGTGCCGATGCCGAGAATGCCGTTGGCGCCGAGATCGCTGACGGTGTTTTCCGCGGAGCCGCTGCCGCAACCGGGCGAGGGCACCGTGCTCGACGCCTTGTCGCCGATGATCTGTATCGGGATGCCCGCGGCCGTCGTTTCGCCGCCGATCTGTACGGTCGCGGTGCGCACCGTACCCCACGTGTAGCCGTCGGCGAAGGTCGCGCACTCGGCGAGTTGCGCGCCGCTGGCCAGGGTACTGATCGGCAACCCACCATTGAGCAACGAACTATTGAGTACCGAACTGACCAGACGCAGCCCGAACGAACCGGTATCGACCTGGATATTGCTGATGGTCTGACAGTTAGTCGTCGAGCCTGGCGCGCATACGGTCACGCTAACCGTCGGAATATTGATGACGCCGTTCACACCCCGCCCGACCGTAATCGGCACGGTGTTCGCCGCCGTCGCAGCGATCGGTTGCTGGGTTGGGCTGGCCGGCAACGAGCCGCCGTTCAGCGTGGTCGACGAATTGTTGCCGGAACTGGAGCTGTCGCCGCCGCCACCGCCACCGCAGGCGGCAATCACCGACACCAACGCCACGGCCACGACGGCCTGCACCCAGCCCCTGAGCTTCACAGCACTTTGCATGGTTCGCATCGTTCGTCCTCGCCCTTACTGGATGTCGGAACCGCTGACGCCGGCCGGCAACGCCGGCGGCAACCAGGCCTGACCGCTGAACGCGCCCATGTGGCCGCCGGAGCGGACCACGAGGCTGCTCTGGTCGACCGCAACGGGGCCACGACCGCCTCCACGCGCCTCGCGCGCGGCTTTCACGCCAGCGACGTACTGCGAGAAATAGCTGCCGAGCAGATCGTTCAGATCCGGCATTTGCGGACCATGCCACGCGATGCCGAAGACCGAACCGTCCGCGGCGAGGTATTCGCGCACCACCGTGCCGTTGCCGAGCGTAGTTTCACGCACGGTGTAGGACGCCGAAGCCGAGGTGGAAGAAGCAGCGCTCGATGCAGAACGCATCACGCTTTGAGCCGCCGTTGCCGAACTGGTGCCAGGCTGCACGGTGCGGGAAGAAACTGACGCATCCGTAGGCGGTGACATCGGGGTGCCGCCCAATCCCGCATACGCGGACTGCACGGCTGATAGTGAACAGGGTAATGCAAGCGCCATAACGAACCCGGCGCGGCGTACGCGACTCCACATGACAAGGCTCCTCCCGAGCTGCTGCTGCTCGGCTCACACCTCGTGCGAACCGGCCGCATGTATGCAGATCATACGGCACCGCTGCGATCGCACTCTGGAGGGATGCCTCACGGTGCCACCGACCGGTGACTGTCTCTCACCGGAATGCCATGCCGCTGCTTGAGTCCGTAGTATGCCTGTGGTTTGTGTCGGCAGACAGCAGGCGCACGCCGGAGCGTAGCCTGCGTCCCACACCGATCAGGGTCCGGCGGTCCTGCCTCGCGCCCTTGCCGGTGGCCGGCAGGTCAGAAGCCGAGGCTCGCCAGCAGATCGTCGACCTGCGACTGGTCCTGCACCACGTCCGTCTTGCCTTCCGGATTGATCTGCGGACCGTTCAGCAGATGTTCGGGGCTGCCAGTAGACGAAGGCTCGGCCGCCAGTGCCGCCGCATTCGCCGCGAACTGCTCGCGACGCTCGAGCGCGATGTTCTCGACCAGCACGCCGAGCAGCTGCTGCTCGATCAGGTACACGACATCAGTGATCTTCTTGATGACCTGCCCGGTCAGATCCTGGAAGTCCTGCGCCAGCATGATCTCCATCAGCTGCGCGTTGGTCGCGGTGGTCGCCTCCGGCACGCCGCGCAGAAAGGTGCGCGTGTCGTTCATCAGCGCGCGCACTTCCTCGCGCTCGATCGGCGCCGCGTACCACTGCTCCCAGCGCGCGTCGAGTTCGCCGGCGTCTTTCTGCAGTTGCTCCTGGATCGGCTTGGCGACGTCGATCGATGACAGCACGCGCTCGGCGGCCTGCTCGGTCATGTTCGCGATGTACTTAAGACGGTCGCGAGCATCGGGCACGGCTTCCGCCGCACGCTCGACATGCTTGTCGATCCCGAGCTCACGCATCGAGTCACGCAGCGTACGCGTCAGTTGTCCGATACGGGCGAGGATGCGGTCAGACGCGAGGTCGCCGCTCTCGGTCGCCGCTTCGGCGCCTTGCGCGTTGGTCGGCAGAGTCACATCAGCTCCCGGCTTTCGCCATCTTCTCGAGAATCTTGTTGAGCTTCTCGTCGAGCGTCGCAGCCGTGAACGGCTTGACGACATAACCGCTCGCGCCGGCCTGAGCCGCCGCGATGATGTTTTCCTTCTTCGACTCGGCCGTCACCATCAGCACCGGCAGATGCGTCAGGTGGGCGTCGGCGCGGATTTCCTTGAGCATGGCCAGACCGTCGAGGTTCGGCATGTTCCAGTCGGAGATTACGAAGTCATACGTACCGCTGCGCAAACGCGCGAGGCCGGCCTGACCGTCTTCCGCTTCGTCGACGTTCGAGTAGCCGAGCTCTTTGAGCAGGTTGCGAACAATCCGGCGCATCGTCGGAAAGTCGTCAACCACCAGAATCTTCATTCCCTTATCCATTTCATTCCCTTTGCTTGATCCATGATGCGGCGCATGACCGCCAGTTCATTCCGATGCGTGTCGACCGAAGTTGGCGTTTCAGCGCTTACTCCGGTCCCGTGCAAAGCGCTTACTCCGGCCCATGCCCGGCGCTCGCCGTCAGGCCCGCGCATCATACCCGCTGTACGCGGTCGCCCATTGACGACAGACGCGCCATCACGCGTCGGCTCATTTCCGGCAGTGAAGCAATTTCGTCCGCGGCGCCGAGCGCAATTGCTTCGCGCGGCATGCCGAATACGATACAGCTCGCTTCGTCCTGTGCAAGGGTATACGCCCCCGCTTTTTTCATGTCCAGTAGTCCGGCCGCGCCATCGCGCCCCATTCCGGTCAGGATCACGCCTACCGCATTCTTGCCCGCGTGCTGCGCAGCCGAACGGAACAGCACGTCAACCGACGGACGGTGCCGGTTGACCGGCGGTTCGTCCGACAGATGCGCAATATAGTTCGCGCCGCTGCGGGCCAGCAACAGGTGAGCGTGCCCGGGCGCGATATACGCATGTCCCGGCAGTACGCGTTCGCCGTGCTCTGCCTCTTTAACGGTAATCCTGCACAAACCATTAAGGCGTTGCGCAAAAGATTTTGTGAAACCCGGCGGCATATGCTGCGCGATCAGCACGGCAGGCGCATCCGGCGGCAGCGGAACCAGCACTTCGCGGATCGCTTCGGTGCCGCCCGTCGACGCGCCGACAATAATCAGCTTCTCGGTACTGAGCAGCGGATTGTTGAAGAGCGGCGCGGCGGCGGCGGCCGCATGCGCCGCATGCGTGGCCGCGTGCTGCACTGGTGCGGCCTGGCGCACGCGCGCGCGGGCCGCGGCGCGAATCTTGTCGGCGAGCTTTTCCGAGTAGTCGAGCATGCCGTCGCGAATCCCGACCTTCGGCTTGGTGACGAAGTCGACCGCGCCCAGTTCAAGCGCGCGCAGCGTGATTTCATTGCCGCGCTCGGTCAGCGACGACACCATCACGACCGGCATCGGCCGCAGACGCATCAGCTTCTCGAGGAAGTCGAGACCGTCCATGCGCGGCATTTCGACGTCGAGCGTCAGCACGTCCGGGTTGTGCTGCTTGATGAGATCACGCGCGACCAACGGGTCAGGTGCGGTCGCCACGACGGTCATGTCCGGCTGGCCGTTGATGATTTCCGTCATCAGGCTGCGGATCAGCGCCGAGTCGTCGACGCACAGTACTTTGATCTTTTCCACAGTGCTCACGCCTCCTCTGTAGTTCTGGCGTTGTTTGAATTAATCGGGCGCGGGCTCGCGCCGAACAGTTCGATGCGCGGTTTCGATGCGCCAGCGCCCGCACTGCCGGCCGCCGCGCCGAACAGTTCGATCCTGGGCCGCGTGGCGGCCGGCGTCGAGAACAACTCGACCCGTTTGCGGGCCGCCGCGAGCCGCTCGGCACGCGCTTCGGCACTTTGCCGCATGAGCGCCTGTTCGCGCTCGGCCACGCCTGCTTCCTGCTGCAGGCGCAACTTCTTCACCATTACCTGGCCGGTGCGCGGCATGAAAGCGACCTTGCGCGGATGATTGCCCTGCAAATCCTCTGCGACGATGCGGATCTTTTCCAGCGCCAGATAGCGGCGCACGAATTCCGAATTGCGATCGCCGATGTTCATCGTCGTCATGCCGGCCAGCACCGCGCCGCCGCCGAACACCTTGGCTTCGAAACGCTCGCGCCGGCCACCGGCCTTGATCAGTTCGTTGATCAGCACTTCCATTGCGTACGCGCCATAGCGCATCGAATCCGACGCGGGCTGGCCTGCGTCCGCGCCGTCGTCGGGCAGCATGAAATGATTCATGCCGCCTATGCCGGCCGTGCGGTCCTGAATGCAGGCTGCGACACACGAACCGAGCACGGTGACGAGCACCATGTCTTCGCTCGTCGTGTAAAACTCGTTCGGCAACAGCTTCACGCCGGGGCGCTGGAAGTGGTTGTCGAAGTACAGATTAGAGGCGATCGGCAAGCTGCTGCTCATGCGGCCACCCCGCTCGTCGTTGTGCTGCCGGCATGGCTCGTGGCGCGTGCCGGCGTGCGTGTGGCGCCTGCGTCACGCGTCAGTTCATAGACAGTCTGACCTCGCAGCTTGAACGCCTGCGTCACATAGGTGAAGTTTTCCGAGTGGCCGGCAAACAGCAAGCCACCCGACTTCATCAACGGCTCGAATCGCGCGAGCACCTGCGCCTGCGTCGGCTTGTCGAAATAGATCATCACGTTGCGGCAGAAGATCGCGTCGAACTGCGAGCGCAACTGGTAATCGCGGTCGGTCAGATTCAGTTGTTCGAAGCGCACCATCGCGCGCACTTCCGGGCGCACCTTGACCATGCCGGCGTGCGCGCCGGTGCCCTTCAGGAAGAAGCGCTTGAGCCGCTCGGGCGACAGGTGCTTCACCTGGTCGAACTGATACATGCCGGCTTCGGCTTTCGCCAGTACTTGCGTGTCGATGTCGGTGGCGAGCACGCTGGCCTGACGCGCGCCGCTGTCGCCGAGCGCTTCGATCAGCGTCATCGCGATCGAATACGGTTCCTCGCCGGTCGAGGCCGCCGAGCACCAGACCGAAACCGGTTGCGCGCGGCGCGGCACGAAGTCGGCCAGGATCGGAAAATGATGGGCTTCGCGGAAGAACGCGGTCAGGTTGGTGGTCAGCGCATTGGTGAACGCTTCCCACTCGGCCGGATCGTTTTCCGCTTCGAGCAGATCGAGGTACTGTTTGAAGGTCTCGAGGCCACGGGCACGCAACCGGCGCGCAAGACGGCTGTACGCCATATCGCGCTTGTGGTCCGACAGCGAAATGCCCGCGCTTCGATGAATCAGATCGCGGATGCGAGCGAAATCCGCCGACGTGAATTCGAAATCGCGTCCTTGCTCGCCGGCTCTAGCCGGTTCCGCCCGGGCGGGGCGCGCCGGTTGCGGAGGTTGCTGTTCGCGCGTTGCCATTATGAAAGTCCCTGCCTGCAATACGAGCCATCCCGCTTTTCCCCAACAGAATTGCTTCTGGCGAAAGGGGTTGTGTTCGCGGGGTCGCGCCCGCCCGCGAGTTCTGCCAACACGCGATCGGCCCGCGACACGCCTGGTAAGCGTGCTTCGATGATTCGCCCGTCATGGAGCGAGATGCCGAATGACCGCATGTCTCTGTACCACTTCCTAGAACGTTTCCCAGTCCGCGTCCGATCCTGCCGACGCGGCGCCTGCTGCGGCCGGACGTACTGCGGAGTCGGATGCGGCGCGGGCCGTCTTCGGTTTGAGAGCCGGTTCGACACGCGCGGTGTCGGCACCCTTGGCGGACGAAGCCGGCGTTGCATGCGTTGCCGCATTTGCCGCATTTGCCGCCTTGCCTGCCGCCGGATGCGCCGCTGCATGTGCGGTCGCTTGCGGCGCGGCCTTCGCGGGCTGCGCGTGCTGGCTGGCGCTTTTGTCGCCGCTCTTGCTGCCGTTCGAACGTACCGCCGCTTGCGGACGTGCTGCAGTTGTAGTTGTGGCGCTGCGCGTCTGGCCACCGGCTACTTTCCAGCCGTTCACCACCGCTTGCAACTGACGTGTCTGGTCTTCGAGCGACGCAGCCGCTGCCGCGGCCTGTTCGACCAGCGCGGCGTTCTGCTGCGTGACTTCGTCCATCTGCACGACCGCGCGATTCACCTGTTCGATGCCGCCCGATTGCTCTTCGGAAGCTGCGCTGATTTCGCCCATGATGTCGGTCACGCGGCGCACCGCCTGCACGATCTCTTCCATCGTGGTGCCCGCGCGGCCGACCAGCGCCGAGCCGCTTTGCACCTTGTCGACCGAGTCGCCGATCAGTTCCTTGATTTCCTTCGCGGCGCTGGCGCTGCGCTGCGCGAGGCTGCGCACTTCGCCTGCGACCACCGCAAAACCGCGGCCCTGCTCGCCTGCCCGCGCGGCTTCGACCGCCGCGTTCAGCGCGAGAATGTTGGTCTGGAAGGCAATGCCCTCGATCACGCCGATGATGTCGACGACCTTGTTGGAACTGGTCGCGATGCCCTGCATCGTCGTGACGACCTGGCTCACCACTTCGCCGCCGCGCGTCGCGATATCCGACGCATTGACAGCCAGCTGGCTAGCCTGACGCGCGTTCTCGGCGTTCTGGCGCACCGTGCCGGTCAACTGCTCCATGCTCGATGCGGTCTCCTGCAACGACGCGGCCTGCTGTTCGGTGCGTTGCGAGAGATCGGTGTTGCCCATGGCGATTTCGCGCGCGCCGGTGTCGATCGATTCGGTGCTGCTGTGAACCGCCGTCACCATCGTCGCCATGCTTTCCTGCATGCGCTTAATGCCGGCGAACAGGCGCCCGATTTCGTTACGGCTGAACACATTGATCGGTTCGGACAGATCGCCCGAGGCGATCCGTTCGAAGCACGCCGTGGCATCGTTCAGCGGCTGCACAATCAGGCCACGCAGCGCAAAACGGATACCCAGCACCAGCAGCAGCGCGATCACGGTGACGCCGATAATCAGCGTGGTCATCAGCGAGATGTTCGATTGCGCGCTCGCCTGCTGATCCGTTGCAAGCTGCTGCAGCGTCTTGATCACGGCGGACGCAGCGTTGTCGTAGGAAACGAACCACGGGCTGATTTTCGTGTCGGCGATGGCGTGATAGGCGGCCAGATCGTTCGCCCGCAGTGCGGCGAATTCAGGCTCCATGCCGTCGCGCATCAGGCTCGTGCGACGGGCCACCAGTTCGTCCAGCTGCGCCTGGTCGACACCGCTCTTCGGCGTGTCGAGATAGGTCTGCCAGCTCTGGTTACCCTTGCCGTACAGTTCCTGCGCGCGATCGAGGACCTTCTTCGCCTGTTCGGTGTCGCCGGCAGCGCTCAACGCATTGAAGCGATCCAACGACACGCGCGAACGCAGCAGATACGAAGAAGCGTCGTCGAGCGCGTGAATGGCGACCAGATCGCCGCGCGCGATACGGTCGAGCGACTGGCTCGCGCCGTTCAGCGCGGTCAGACCAAGCGCGCCGACCACGACGGTCAGCGCGACCAGAATGATCCCCACCATCGTCAGCGATGTGCGAATCGACCACCTGCTCAGCATCTTGATGCTCCCTGTTCGATCTGTATTTTGTACTGGCGCGTAGCGATGCTTACGCGCTGAGCGTTTCGATCAACGCCATTTCGCGGCTGGTCATCAACTTCTCGATGTCCATCAGGATCAGCATACGGCCGTCGACGGTGCCAAGGCCCGTCAGATACTCGGTCGTCAGCGTCGCGCCGAATTCCGGCGCCGGCATGATCTGGTCGGTGGCGAGCGTCAGCACGTCCGACACGCCGTCCACCACCATCCCGACCACGCGATGCGCGACGTTCAGGATGATCACGACGGTCTGGTGGTCGTACTCGACGCGGCCCAGATGAAACTTGATGCGCATGTCCACGATCGGCACGATGATGCCGCGCAGATTGATCACGCCTTTGATGAACTCCGGCGCATTGGCGATCCGCGTCACGTTGTCGTAGCCGCGGATTTCCTGCACCTTGAGAATGTCGATGCCGTACTCTTCGGCGCCGAGCGTGAAGACGAGGAATTCCTGACCGCCGGCGTCCGCCTGCCGCGAGTCGCGGCGGCCATTCGTACCGCTCGCGTTCGCGACGCTCGAATTGATGGATTGGACTTCTGCCACGTTAGCCCCCAAACGGTTGGGATGAGATAAGTTGAGTGAGTGTTGCGGATGTCATGCGAGGCTCATCGCGCCGTGCGCATGGCGCGTTTCGCGATTCAGCGCCGCCACGTCCACGATCAGCGCGACACTGCCGTCGCCGAGAATGGTTGCGGCGGAAATGCCGTGCACCTTGCGGTAATTCGTTTCCAGATTCTTCACGACCACCTGCTGTTGCCCCACCAGTTCGTCGATCAGCATCGCAAAGCGGCGCCCTTCGGTTTGCATGATGGTAACGATGCCTTGCGTCGGTTCCTGCTTGGCGTCGTCGACGGTGAATACTTCGTGCAGCGCGACGAGCGGCAGATATTCACCGCGCACGCGTACCACGCGCTCGCCGTTGGCCACCGTGTAGATGTCCTCGGCACGCGGTTGCAGCGACTCCATCACGAAGTTCAGCGGCAGAATGAAGATCTCGTTACCGACCTTGACCGACATGCCGTCGAGAATCGCCAGCGTGAGCGGCAGGACGATGCGCGTGGTGCTGCCCTTGCCCGCATGCGAGGTGATTTCCACGTGACCACCCATCGACTGGATGTTGCGCTTCACCACGTCCATGCCGACGCCACGGCCCGAGACGTCCGTAACCTGCTCCGCCGTCGAAAAGCCCGGCAGGAAGATCAGGTTCCAGACTTCTTCGTCGGACATCGTTTCGCTGACCTGCATACCCTGCTTGGCAGCCTTCGCGAGAATCTTGTCGCGGCGCAAACCGGCGCCGTCGTCGCTCACTTCGATGACGATGTTGCCGCCATGGTGAGCCGCCGACAGCACCAGCTGGCCGGTCGAATCCTTACCCGCCGCACGCCGCGCTTCGACGGTTTCAATACCGTGGTCGAGACTGTTTCGCACGAGATGGGTCAACGGATCGATGATCCGTTCAATGAGGCTCTTGTCGAGTTCGGTCGCCTGACCGAAGGTGACGAGCTCCACTTCCTTGCCGAGTTTCGCCGCCAGATCGCGCACGAGACGCGGGAAGCGGCTGAACACGTAGTCCATCGGCATCATGCGGATCGACATCACCGCTTCCTGCAGATCGCGCGCGTTGCGCTCGAGCTGCGCCATGCCGTTGAAGAGCCGGTCGTGCAGCGCCGGATCGAACGTGCTGGTGGTCTCGGCCAACATCGCCTGCGTGATCACCAGTTCGCCGACCAGGTTGATCAGCTGATCGACCTTTTCGACGCCGACGCGAATCGAACTCCCTTCCGCGCCGCCTGCTGCCGCGGCCGGTCGTGCCTTTGCACCCTGTTCGGCCGGTGCCGCGGTGTTCGCCGCCGGTGCGCCGCTCGCTGCTGCGGGTGCGGCCGTGGCGGGCGCCGGCGCAGCCGCTTGCGCGGCCGGTGCGTCCAACAGTCCGTGCGTGACGGCGGCTTGGGCGGGCGCAGCGGTGTGGGCCGCCGGTGCCGACGATGCTGCCTGCCCCGCCTCTACTGCGTGTGCCGTCTGTGCTGCTTGCGCCGGGGTCGAATCGGCAGCGTGCGGCGTTCCAGGTTCGCCTTGCTGCGTCTCGTCCGCCGGTGCGGTGCCGCGGCCGATCGAGATCTGACTTTCGTCGATCACGAAACAGCACACGGCGATGATGTCGTCGGAGGTCACATCGGTCTGGAGCCACAGCGTCAGATCGCCGCCGCTCTTGACCCGCCCGACAATATTGCCCAGGTTGCCGAGCTCTTCGGCCAGCAGTTCCTGGTCCTTCTCACCTACGCCCCGTAGCGTAATTTTCAGATGGGGGCCGGCTGCATCGCCGGCACCCGCGGCTTGCCCGGTCTGTGCCGGTTCGCCGTCAGTCCATTCACCCGCCGCCTGCACCGCCTGTTCAACGACGTGCTCGGGCGGGGTACCGCCTTGACCTGCTGTTTGTGCTTCTACTGGTGCTATGGCTGCCACCGGTACGGCGGCTGCCGGTGCCGCGGCCGCTTCGGCGCCCAGGCGGCTTTCCGCATGCAACTGTTCGAGCTTCGCGCAGATCGCCCTGGCCACAGCTGTATCCGGCTCGGCGCTCGCACGGTAGTCGGCGAGCTGGCCCGACAACACGTCCTTGGTTTCGAGGAACGTGTCGATCATGTCCTTGCGCAGCACGAGTTCGTTATTGCGCGCGCGGTCGAGCAGTGATTCGAGAATGTGTGTGGTTTCCGTCAGCGCGGTAAAGCCGAACGTCGCCGCACCGCCCTTGATCGAATGCGCCGCGCGAAAAATCGCCGCGAGGTCTTCGGGGTCCGGATGGGCGATGTCCAGATTGAGCAGCAACTGCTCCATCTGCGCGAGCAGTTCGTCCGCTTCGTCGAAGAAGGTCTGATAGAACTGAGTGATGTCGAGTGTCATGCCTGGGTCACCGCGAGAGTTCCTGTCTACGCTTGGGCTATCGTGCCGCCGCGTCGAGAGCTTCTATAACTTGTGTAAAGGTGGCGCTTATGGGGCGCTCATGCGTTGTCCGGTTCGGCTAATGCCGCGACCAGTTCCGTCAACATGTCGGGGTCGAGCGGCTTTTCGATCCAGCCGGTCGCCCCCGCGGCCCGCGCCGCCGCCTTGAACGGCTCGCCCGATTCCGTCGTGAGGACGAGGATGGGCGTCGCCTGGTAAGCCGGATTGCCGCGCAGTTCCGTGATCAGATCGAGGCCGGTTTTGCCCGGCATGTGCTGGTCCGTCAGCACGAGGTCGAACGACATGGCGAGCGCGTTTTCGAGCCCTTCAATGCCGTCCGCCGCGAGCGTCACTTCATAGCCGGCCGTCGTCAGCGTTGCGGCGAGGATTTGCCGCATCGATGCCGAATCGTCGATTGCCAGGATGTGCCTGATCATGAAAACCTCGCTGCACTTACGCTATGGACCGGCTGGCCGTCCGCGCCACCTGGGCGCATGGACCGGCCTGCCGATCGCTGTCTGTTACTGGGCTGCCGGCGCTACCGCCGGCACCTTCGGTGCAACCGTCACCGGTTGCGCAAGTCTTTGCAGCAACGGCTTGGAGCCGGCCGCGTCGTCCGACAAGGTGGTCGTGGTGGAGTCGTCATGGTCAAGCGCCTCCTCCGACTTCTTGTTCAGCACGATGATGCTGATGCGGCGGTTTTCCGGGTCCATCGGGTCCGCCTTGTTCAGGTTCTGCGTCGACGCGAGGCCGAGTACGCGCATCACCTTCGCTTCGTCCATGCCGCCGGCGATCAGCTCGCGGCGCGACGCATTGGCGCGGTCCGCGGACAGTTCCCAGTTGCTATAACCCTTCTCGCCGCCCGCATATTGCGCGGCGTCGGTGTGCCCTTGCACGATGATGCGGTTCGGCACGTCGTTCAGCGTGTGGCCGATTTCGCGCAGGATGTCGCGCATGTACGGCTCAACCACGTCTTTCGCGGTCGCGAACATCGGCCGCTTCTGCGAGTCGACGATTTCGATGCGCAGGCCGGTCAGCGTCGAGTCGATGCGGATCTGCTGTTTGAACTGGCGCAGCACCGGGTTCGCTTCGATCGCGGCCATCAACTTGACCTGCAGATCGTGCAGACGGACCTGCTCGCGGCGTTCCAACTCGCCCTGCGACTGCTTGTCCGAGTCGTCGTTGGCATGGGAGACCGTGCGCTCGGCGCGATTGTTCGTACCGTCTGTCGAGCGCGTCACGCCCTGCGCGTCGGTCGAAATGTCGCGGCCGCCGCCCTTCAGAATGCTCGAGTCCTCGGCGCTGCGATCGCCGCCCCACAGCGTGATCTTCAACGGCTGGTTGAAGTAATCGGCGATGCCCTTCAACTGCACGGTGGAAGCCGAGCTCAGCAGCCACATCAGCAGGAAGAACGCCATCATCGCGGTCATGAAGTCCGCATACGCGAGCTTCCACGCGCCGCCGTGATGGCCTTTTTTGGCCGGAGCAGAGCGCTTGACGACAATGGCGCGGTCTTTGTCCTTGCTCATCGAATCGGTTCCCGGCGCCCGTTACTTGGCTTTCACGCGGCGCACGTGCTCTTCCAGCTCGGCGAACGACGGGCGTTCAGTCGAGAAGAGCACCTTGCGGCCGAATTCGACGGCAATTGCCGGCGCATAGCCATTCAGGCTGGCGAGAATCGTCACCTTGATGCACTGGAACATCTTGGTCGACTCGGTCACGCGCTGTTCGGCGACGCTCGCGAGCGGTCCGATCAGCCCGTACGAAAGCAGAATCCCGAGGAAGGTGCCGACCAGCGCCTGGGCGATCATCTCGCCGAGCACAGCGGGCGGCTTGTCGGCGGAGGCCATGGTGTGCACCACGCCCATCACCGCGGCCACGATCCCGAACGCCGGCATGGCGTCGCCGACCTTGTTCAGGGCGTGCGCAGGCGCCTCGCCTTCCTGGTGATGCGTCTCGATCTCCTCGTCCATCAGGCTTTCGATCTCGAACGCGTTCATGTTGCCGCCCACCATCAGACGCAGGTAGTCGGTCAGGAATTCGATGATGTGATGGTCGGCGAGAATCTTCGGGTACTGCGTGAAGATTGGGCTCTTCGACGGATCGTCGATGTCGGCTTCCAGCGTCAGCGTGCCTTCCTTGCGCGCCTTGGCCAGCAGGACGTAGAGCAGCGCCATCAGCTCCATATAAACGTCCTTGTTGTACTTTGCGCCCTTGAACAGGGTTGGAATGACGCGCAGCGTCGCCTTGATCGTCTTCATCCCGTTGCCGAGAATGAACGCGCCGACGCCGGCGCCGACGATCATCAGCACTTCGACGGGTTGCAGCAGCGCGCCAAGATGGCCGCCTTCCAGCGCGTAACCGCCGAAAACGGACAAAAGCGTCACGAGTGTTCCCACGAAAATCAGCACTGCCGAGCCCTCACAAAGAAGCGACGGTGACCGTCGTTATTCTGGTTTACGGCAACGGAGCAGAAAACTTTGACGGAAAAGCGGCTCGTCGCTCCGGTGTAAACCAGAGGCGGGTTAAACCGGCCGGACAAGGCCCGGTGCCAGGTGATCGCGCTGGAAGGCCCGCCGAATGGAGGTGTGGGCGTATGTAACGGCCTGCGCGCCAGGTTGCGGGCCATGGGCCGGCATCGCCCTGCGGCTCAAATTTCGAGCGCAGCGAGGCTTTCGCGGGCCCGGGCGTCGGCAAATTTCTTTGTCTTACCTGCGCGCGACGGCGGCTGGCAGAGTCCGCAGACGAAGGCGTGCTGCGGATCGTGGGCATGCGCGACAAAATGTCCGCCGCACCGGCAGCAGGCGGTCATTTGCAGCATTCCGGAGTCGAAGAAGCGCACCAGCGTCCAGGCGCGCGTGAGGCTGAGCACGGGCTCGTCGTCGTGCAACTGGACATGTTCCAGATAGAGCCGGTAGCTCTTCACAATCGACTGGATCGTAAGACAGCCGCCGTGGCCGGCCATGAAACAGTAGATGTTGTAGAACAGCGATGAGTGAAAGTTCGGCTGCCAGGTCATGAACCAGTCGGTCGAAAACGGCAACATACCCTTGGGCGGCGACACCCCTTTCAGTTCCTTGTACAGCTTGATCAGCCGGTCGCGCGACAGGCTGGTTTCCGCTTCCAGCAATTGCAAACGCGCACCGAGTTCGATCAGCTCGATGGCTAGGGTAATTTCCCTGACTTCCTGCACGACGCTCTTATATGCCATCCGCTTGCATTTCCCCCATCCTGATCGCTTTACTTGAACCAAAAGCTGCCATCAGCTGAGTTGCTCGACTGGCTGGCTTGCCATCAGGATCGCGGAATGCGCCTGGGCCACGGCGCTCGATTTGCCTTTGTCCGCAAGGGCGGACAGCACGGCATGGTCATCGAAACGGAAACGGCACAACACCTGATTGGACGCCGCCAGCTTCACGGTCTGCGCCAATGACAGATTGGCGAGCACGTCGGCCAACTGGTCCGAAATCCCCATGCGGAACATGCCCATAGGCTTGTCTTCGCGCAGCAGACGCTGGGCGAGCAGGAGATAAGAAAGGTTGACTTCTCTGATCTCATTGAGCATTTCGCTTGTCGCGCTCATGATTCCCCCGGGTGTATCTGGCTGGTCAGGCCGTTACGGAAACGTTTGCTCGAACGCGCGCACTTAAACCGCACGAATCGGCTCGTTTCTGGTCTTGCGAGCATTGTGTCGAAAGGGGGAGCGGACGAAAATCGGACAGACACCCTGCCTGTCTGCCGGATTAATCCGTCATTCGTGTAGGAATTTTTCCTACATGGAGGGGTCAGAAAGAAGGCTGAAGGAGGCGAAGTGGCGCTCAGCGTGGGGCTGGCAATGCGTTTTGGCTAATTCTTCACCAGAAATGCGAATCAAATGGTGAGTCCTAAGTGACTCACGATCCGCACCTTGCAGCGGTGAGGAAGAATTATAAGACGTTTTCACTTCTGTGCAACGCGCGTGGCGTAGGGCGCGTTGCAGTGCCCGGGACCGTCCCTTGCTGCTGCTCTTCAGCGTTTAAATGCCCATCCAGCCGTGCTTGCCAGGCCTCCTGCCGACCTGTAACGCATCATGTTTCGCGCTGTAACAACATTAAGCGTTTGAAAAATAACTCGAATTAGCGCGGCCGATCCCGATAATGAAGCTAAGGGATTACCCGATGCAGGTTCGGAACACCCCCGGGCGGCGGCTTACCGCGCCCAACCGTCCGTCAGGCATTCGCTCCTCGCTCGACCCGAGCGCCGTTGTGCGAAGCCGTTTTGAACAGGAGAAACGCATGCGAATCGCACAAATTGCGCCGCTGTATGAAGCTGTCCCGCCGAAACTTTACGGCGGCACCGAACGTGTCGTCTCGTATCTGACCGAAGCGCTGGTCGATCTCGGCCACGACGTCACACTGTTTGCGAGCGGCGACTCGGTCACCTCGGCGAACCTCGACGCGTGCTGGCCGCGTGCGCTGCGCCTCGACCCGACGATTCGCGACGCGCTGGCTCCGCACATCCTGATGATGGAAAAGGTGCGCAAGGTTGCGCATGAGTTCGACGTGCTGCACTTTCACCTCGACTACATGCCGTTCCCGCTCTTCACCACCATGGACACGCCGTTCGTGACGACGCTTCACGGCCGTCTGGACTTGCCGGAGCTGCAACCGGTGTTCGACGCGTTCTCGAATGTGCCGGTGGTCTCGATCTCGGATTCGCAGCGCGTGCCACTGCCCCAGGCCAACTGGCTGAACACGATTTACCACGGTCTGCCGGAGCAACTGCTCACACCGCAGGCGCACAAGAAGCCGGAATATCTGGCGTTCCTCGGCCGTATCTGTCCGGAGAAGCGCGTCGATACAGCTATCAAGATCGCTGCACAAAGCGGTTTGCCGCTGAAGATCGCCGCCAAGGTGGACAAGGTCGACCAGGAATACTTCAAGAAAGAAATCGAACCGCTGCTCTCCATGGCGCACGTGGAGTTTGTCGGCGAGATCAACGAGGCGCAGAAGCCCGAGTTCCTGTCGGGCGCCAAGGCGCTGCTGTTCCCGATCGACTGGTCGGAGCCGTTCGGTCTCGTGATGATCGAATCAATGGCGTGCGGCACGCCGGTGATCGCCTTCAACCGCGGTTCAGTGCCGGAAGTGATCGACCATGGCGTGACCGGCTACATTGTCGAAGACGTTCAGGGCGCGGTAGCCGCGCTGCAGCGTCTGGACGAACTGTCGCGCACCGAGATTCGCGCGCAGTTCGAGCGCCGCTTCAGCTCGAAAACAATGGCTCAGAATTACGTTGACGGCTATTCGGCACTGATCGAAGCGACGCGTCGCCCAATGTTGCGCCGGGTGGCGGTGGGTTGAGCAACGTGCTTAAGCGACTGAGGCTTTTATCCGCTCAGCCGCTTAAGTCGTGCTTCTGCCGCTTACGCCGTTTTCCGATTCGCACGCCAATCATGAGTAAATTTGCCTGGTGAATCGTTTGCGCGAGCGGTTAGCTAGAGTTAACCCGCTTCTACTACGGAAAAGCCGCCTCTCAAGGGCGGCTTTTTTAATTCAACCATGGATGCGCTTCCATCCCGGATTAGCGCGACGCGAATAAACAACCCTGCACGATCAACCTTCAGTTGGCTTTCACCCGGACCACAAGGCATTCAGGCCGCGCCAATCAGAAAGCGTTCGCGATTCTTGCCGACAATCCACTTTGGCGGTTTGCCGCGTCCACTCCAGGTATTGCCCGATTTCGGATCCTGGTACTTGGCCGGCAGCGGTGCCTTCTTCGGCGGGCGTCCACGCTTGGCGGCCACCGCAAAGCCGAGGTCTTGCGCGGTCAGACCGTATTCAGCGATCTTTTGGCGGATGTCGGCGACAACATTGTCAACTTCAGTACGCCGGGCTTCGTCTGCCTGTGCCTGCAATTTGGCAATCTGCGCCTTGAGGTCTGCATATTGAGACATATCGGTTCTCCCCTTTTCTAGAACTCATTCGCTCGCAGACTAGCTGCAATTATAAAAATTCGCAATGGACAATAATACCGATTTAGGAAGAAATCATCTGATAATTATTAAGCGTCGATGAATTGTAAAACGAGAACTTTATCGGGTAATAATAGGTAAAGGCGACTCCACTTTGACAATTCTTGACACCTAATCCGGCTGTCTTTCCCTAGAATTGCGCGCTCAATGGCATGCACCTGCGCTTAGCATTCATGCCACTCCAAGCGTCAAACATTTTAGGATTACCAATCATGCAGTTGTCAAAGCGCCTTGCTGCCGAACTGTTCGGCACCTTCTGGCTCGTGCTCGGGGGCTGCGGCAGCGCCGTCCTCGCCGCTAACTTCGCCGGCCCGGTCCACGGCCTGGGCATCGGTTTCGTGGGCGTCTCGCTCGCATTCGGGCTCACTGTCCTGACAATGGCGTATGCGATCGGCCACATCTCCGGCTGCCACCTGAATCCGGCGGTGAGCGTCGGCCTGACCGTCGCCGGCCGCTTTCCGGCCCGCGACCTGCTGCCGTACATCGTCGCGCAAGTGATCGGTGCGGTGCTGGGTGCACTGGTGCTGTCGTTGATCGCATCGGGCAAGCCGGGCTTCGACCTCGTCGCCAGCGGTTTCGCCAGCAACGGCTACGGTGAGCGCTCGCCGGGCCATTACTCGCTCGCAGCCGCATTCATTTGCGAAGTGGTAATGACAGGCTTCTTTCTGTTCGTCATCCTCGGCGCGACCGACAAGCGCGCGCCGGCCGGTTTCGCGCCGATCGCCATTGGCCTGTGCCTGACGCTGATTCACCTGATTTCGATTCCGGTTACCAATACGTCGGTCAACCCGGCGCGCTCCACCGGTCCGGCGCTGTTCGTCGGTGGCGCAGCGGTGGATCAGCTGTGGATGTTCTGGGTCGCACCGATTATCGGCGCGGTGATCGCAGGCGTGCTGTACCCGCTCGTCGCCGAAAGCCGCCGCGGCAATTCGCAGGAACTGGCTCTCGACTGATCAACGAGTGCGCCGGGGGTGACGGGGTGTGCCGGGGGTGCATACCCCAGGCAGTCAAAGCGGGCGCTACGGCGCCCGTTTCGTTTTTGTGCACAATGCCGCGCGGCTCACGGCCTGCCGATAACCCGCTGCTAGAATCGTGCGACTTCCCAAGCTCGCACAGGTGCTACCGATGACCCGTTTCCGCGGATTCCTGCATGGCGTCGCACTCTCCATCGGCGGTTTGTGTGCAGGCGTACTGGCGTTACCCGCGGCCCATGCGGCGGACAGCAATACCGAAACGCTCGTATTCGTGCGCCACGGCGAAAAACCCGCCAAGGGTTACGGCCAGCTCAATTGTCAGGGGCTCAACCGCGCACTGGCCCTGCCGGCAGTGATCGCCGCCAAGTTCGGCAAACCTGATGCGATCTACGCGCCCGATCCCGGCCAGCAAAAGGACGACAGCGGCCACCCCTATTACTATGTGCGGCCGCTCGCGACCATCGAGCCAACCGCCATCCAGTTCCAGATGCCGGTGCAAACCCCGTACGGCTTCGCCCAGATCGACCAACTCGGCACAGCGCTCGTGAATCCGGCCAATCGCAACAAGCTGATTGTCGTTGCGTGGGAGCACAAGTTGATCGTGAAGTTGCTGCGCCAGATGATGAGCACACATGGCGGCAATGCCACCGATGTTCCCAACTGGCAAAGCGACGACTTCGACAGTATTTATATCGTTCGCCTCAACTGGCAAAACGGCACGGCCCACGCTACGTTCAAGCTTGACCGCCAAGGATTGAATGGCCGCGCTGCGGACTGCCCATGCGCGGCGCTGCCGGGAGCGCCTTCCGCGGCTGCGGCGGGTGCTTCCGCTGGCTCAGCTGATTAATTGGGTAATACAGATGTAAGCCGTGATTACGGGCGCGGCCGTCCGATTGCTGCAATAGACGATGGGGACTGGATGCCGGCTGGTGCCAGGAAGCCGAGATGCCTTATCTGACGGGACTTTGAGCGGAAAGCGCATACGGCGTATTGCGTTCGAATGTCCCTTCTACTGCCTTTCAAACCCTGCGACGATGCTTGCAGTCCGTAACATCTCGTCTCACTAACCAGCGACCGGAATGCGTAGATTGGTCCTGTGCGACAAACATACGTCGCCTCACAGGAGAACAACATGAAACGCATCGTCACTCACTTGCTGGTTGCTGCCGGACTCGCGGCGGGCGCATGCGGTGTCGCGCAAGCGCATACGGATCTGAATATCGGCCTGTCGCTCGGCGCACCGGTTTATGCGCAGCCTGCACCCGTCTACGCAGCGCCGCAGCCGGTGTACTACGGCAACGGCGGCTGGGACCATCGCTACGACCGCGGCGGCTACTATCGCGACGACCGCCGGGATAACCGCGGCTGGAATCACAACGACCGCCACTGGGGTCACGATGACCATGGCGATCGCCGTGGCGGATGGCACGGCTGATCGTAGCGTTGGCTCGTAGGGTCGCCCAGGGAGGCGAACAACCGGCCCGCATCTGCGAAAGAGGATGCGGGCCGGTCCGTTTTCAGGACATCAGTTCGTCGTCGAGCGAGAAAAGTTTGCGCAGATGGTGCGCAACGCCCGCTTCGAAGTTGTTGCCGATGCGTGGCACGTCCGGCAGACGCGTGATGAGATCGGGATTGGCGTTGTTCATCATGAACGGATGGCCGGCTGTCTCAAGCAGGTCGATATCGTTCATGTTGTCGCCGAACGCCACGCATTGCGAGGCATCGACGCCGAGGCGCTCGAGCACGATCTGCAAAGCACGCCCCTTCGATACGTTCGACGTCATCACCTCGAGGCAATCCGGCAGTGAATAGGTGACGTACAGCGCGTCGCCGAATTCGCGCGCCAGATTGGCCGAGATTTGCGCGAGATCGATCGGGTCGCCGATGTAGAGGACCTTGGCAATGTCGACGCCGTCGTGCTTCGGCAGATCGGTGACCTGGTAGGTGAAGCCGGAATCCTGATGGAATTTCAGCAGGTCTGGCGCATCGCGGTCGATCAACCACGCCTGGTCGGCGAACAGGTTGACGATCACACGTCCGTGCGCGCCAACGATTTCCGGCTGCACCAGCTGCTGCACGATGGCCGGCGGCAGGTCATCGGCGTGGATCACCGTGTTGTCCGGCGCGTGAATGCGCGCGCCGTTCGACGTGATCAGATACGGCTTGATGCCCAGCAGGTCGCGAATACCCGCAACGTCGCAGTAGTGCCGCCCCGTGGCAATCACGAAATGCAGCCCATCGCTTTCCAGCTTACGCACGGTGGCGATCGTGAACGGGTCAACCTGGTGATCGGCGTTGAGCAACGTGCCGTCGAGATCCGTGGCAATAACTTTGTACATAGTGTGAGCAGCCGGGCAGCGTCAAAGATCGCATTTTACCGTTGCGCGCCGCATCCGCGAGATCGTACCCGGCGCGCCAGACGATTCTCAACCGCCGATGCGAGCCGCTTCGCGCTGCGCCAATTGCAAACCGCCGTGCGCCGAGTCTGCCAACGGCTCGCGCAAGCGGGCTTGATAGATCTGCGGCACGTACTCGCGCAAGGGTGCGCCGAGACCGCCACACAGCGCGACCGGCAGGGTCGCCGAAGGGTCGAGCGCGGCAATCATCTTGCCCACTTCCACGCCAGCCTCGCCGAGCAAATGCGCTGCGAACGGATGCGTGCGATGCGCAATAACGATCGGCGCGAGCCTTGCGTAAGCGGTCTGATTGGCTTCACACAGCCAGACCACGAGGCTGTCGCAGTCATGTGCGCCGGTGTGGGCGAGCAGCGCCTGCGCCAAATCGTCGTTTGGCGCACGCCCGTCGAGCGCATGCTGGGCATACACGATGGCTCGTAGCCCAAGCCAAGCGCCGCTCGCTTCGTCACCCGACGGGTAACCGAAGCCGCCGGCAGTTCGGCAGTCGCCATTGCCGTCAAGCACAGCGGCTTGACTGCCGGTGCCAAGCGCGACGACCACGCCGTGCGCGCCGCCGTGCGCACCAAGCAAGGTGGTGTACACATCGCTTTCCACCGCGAGCCCGGCTACCGCCGGAGCCTGCACGCGAAACGCGGCTAGCCAGTCGCGATTATTGACCCCTGCCAACCCGCAACCGAGTATGCAGCGCGCCCAGTCCAGCGGCAGGCCGGTACGCGCGAATGCGTCGGCGCAGCCGGCCCCAATGGCCTGCCACGCGCGTTCCACGCCGAGGCCCAGCCCCGAGGGCCCGCTCGCCGCCTGCGCCAGTTCACGGCCCTGCGCGTCGCCGAGTACGACCCGCGTACCGCTGCCGCCGCCGTCAATGCCGATCAGAAAGAGGTCTTTATTCATCGAATCGAGTGAGTTCAGGTGGTGAATGACGTATAGCGTGGCAGGTCAGTTTCAATCCCGCAATCGGCCGAATGGCCAGCTTGCGGCGCGCACGGCTTCCGCTATGCTGACGGACGACATGACAACGCGGGAGCGCGAAAGTGACACAGCGATGCAACTGGGTATCGAGCGAAGCGCTCGCACACTACCACGACACCGAGTGGGGCGTGCCCTCGCGCGACGACCAGCATTTGTTCGAACTGTTGGTACTGGAAGGCGCCCAGGCAGGCTTGTCATGGTCGACGATTCTCAACAAACGGACCGGCTATCGCCGCGCCTTCGCCGACTTCGACATCGATAAGGTTGCGCGCTTCACGCCCAAACAGGTCGATGCGCTGGTGCTGGACGAAAGTATCGTGCGCCATCGCGGCAAGATCGAATCGGCCATTACCAACGCGCGCGCCGTGCAGCAGATTCAGGCCGAGCATGGCTCGCTCGCCAACTTCGTATGGTCGTTCGTCGATCAGACGCCGATCCAGAACGATTGGGCATCGTATAAACAGGCGCCTGCGTCGACTGAAATTTCGGACGCGCTCAGCAAGGGGCTGAAGCGCTACGGCTGCAAATTCGTCGGCTCGACGATCTGCTATGCGTTCATGCAGGCGGTCGGCATGGTGAATGACCACGAGGTGAGCTGCATGTGTCGCGCGCGATGCGCGGCGCTCGGCAAGAAGGGACGCAATCGCAAGGCCGGTTGAAACGGCAGCGTAGCAGCCGCGGTTGCCAGCGCCTGGCGCAACGCGCCTGAGGCGCCGCTCGTGTTCCAGGCAAACGCCGGTTATCCGGTAAAGCCCTGTCTACGCTTTTCACGCGGGCAGTCGTTATAGAGATGGTGAGCGCTGGCCGCCACGGTGGCGGGCGGTATCGCCAGACCGTCATACGCGGCACAAAGGGCAAACGAACCAAACCCGGGAATTGAAGGCCTTTCGCCGTGCTAGTCCGGGTTTCGTTAATTGGCGCGTGTCCGATACTGCCGTTCATGCGCTCGAACAACGAATAACCGCTGCGTAACGCATGGGAGACCAACCATGAAAACCCTTAACTTCCTGACCCATCAGGAAATTTTCGATCAGGCCGTGGACCATCTGCTCGGCCAGAAACGCGCCGCTTTGCTGCCGCGGGGCGGCGGCGCATACCGCGGCTATTGCGGCGGCTGCCCGGTCGGCAGCTTCATCAAGCCGCGCGACTACATGACCGCGATGGAAGGCGTTCCGGTGCGCTACATCGGCAAGGCTGCCACCGAGGTGCCTGCTTATATGGATGCCGGCATCTCTGCGCTCAAAAAGGCACTCCTGCGCGCTCGTCTCAATGTCTACGACCCCGCCACAATCGCTCTGCTTAGTTGCCTGCAGAACGTGCACGACGTATTCGGCACGTGGGAATGGCATGAGCGTCTGAGCTCGATTGCCCGGCAATTCGGCCTGTCCGCCGAGCGCCTGAAGAGCGCCGCGTAACGAACATCAGTGCGGCGGCAAAAGCCCAACGTAAATCGACTCCCCAAAAGCAAAACGGCGATGTGGCTTCTTTCGAAGCTCACACCGCCGTTCGGCGTACAGTGCGCGAAATGCAGCGCGAAAAAGCGTGCTTAGTGCAGCTTTTTCGGCAGCATCTGGCTGCGCAGGCGCTTGTGCAGGCGCTTCACAGCAGCAGCCTTCTTGCGCTTACGTGCCGTGGTCGGCTTTTCGTATGATTGGCGCTCACGCAGTTCAGCGATCAGGCCATTCTTTTCGATTGCGCGACGAAAGCGGCGAATCGCCACTTCGAACGGCTCGTTTTCTTTCAGAAGAATCGTCGTCATGTAATTCCTAACTCAATCACTTGATAGGGGTATAAATTGCGTGGCGGATACCGCTCACGCGCCGGCCCTCCGGTCGTTCCGATTCATGGCCAGTAACAGGCAAACGCGGGATAAATCCCGGCCAAACCATGAATGAAACGAGAGGCATAACGGCCACGGAGGCCGGAAAAGAGAGGTGGGGAGTTCACCGCGGAACGCGGACAGACGTAACGCATATGCCGCGTCTGCTGCCGTTTCGCCAACCTTTCATCAATGAAAAAACATTAACGAAACAGGCAAAGATCTCAATTCACTCCCGATGATATCAGGAAACTCCCCATCCTACCAGGGGTTTAGCGATCGCGCCAGGTCTCCTGCACGGGTCAGGCGCTTGCCTCGTCCAGCTCGCGGATATCGGCGCCCGTCAGCATTAAATGGACGGCGGCGGCCAGGCTTTTGAGCTGGTCAACCGAGGTCGCGCTGGCAATTGGGGCCGCTACACTCGGGCGGGCGATCAGCCATGCCAGCGCGACTGTGGCCGGCGTGCTGCCGTGCCGCCCGGCGACCCGGTCGAGCGCGTCCAGAATCCGCAAACCACGCTCGTTCAGATACTTCTCGACCCGGCTGCCGCGCGCCTTATTGGCCAGATCGGCCTGCGAACGGTACTTGCCGGACAGAAAGCCGCTTGCAAGGCTCCAGTACACCACCACGCTGAGCTGATTAGCGAGCGCCACGGGCTCGATGTCGCGCTCATACTCCGCGCGGTCGTACAGGTTGTACTCCGGCTGCAACAACTGGTACTCGGGCAGCCCTTGCTGGCGGGACACGGCGAGCGCTTCCTCGACACGCGCGCCGCTGTAGTTCGACGCACCGATCACCCGCACCTTGCCTGCGTCGATCAGCTTCTGATACGCGCCGAGAGTTTCGGCCAAAGGCGTTTCGGTGTCGTCATCATGCGAAAAATAGACATCGATGTAATCCGTCTGCAAGCGGCGCAGCGAATCTTCGACTGCCGCCTGAATATTCGCCGCCGACAAGCCCTTGCGCTGCGGATGCTTGGAAACCTTGGTGGCGAGCACAATCCTGTCGCGCTTGCCGCTCTGCCTGAACCACTTGCCGATGATGGTTTCCGATTCGCCACCCTGGTTACCCGGCACCCACGCGGAATAGACATCGGCGGTATCGATAAAGTTAAGCCCCGCATCGACAAATGCATCCAGGATCGAAAACGAGGTCGCTTCATCGGCCGTCCAGCCAAATACATTGCCACCGAACATAAGCGGCGCGACCTCTAATTCGGAACGTCCAATCCGGCGTTTTTTCATGATTTTTCCAGGGTTTGTCACAAGAGAAAAGGAGAATACGCCGTCTTTTCAATACCTGCAGTGGATCTCCCGAACAAGGCTGCAAGCGGCTTACAGACGGGTGGCAGCCCAACCGGCTCGAAAAACAATTGGGTCGCTATTGCACAAAGTTCCTCAAGTTTTTTTTAGATGCGCCGTCAACCTTCACTGAGGCGGCCAGCAATGAACGAGTGCTTCCGCCGATGCCAACGTGGCGTATTGGGCTCAAGGCTTATTTAGGAGATTTTCATGCTCGGAATCAATAGCAACATCAACTCGCTGGTTGCACAGCAAAACCTTAATGGCTCGCAAAGCGCCCTTTCGCAAGCCATCACCCGTCTGTCGTCGGGCAAGCGCATCAACAGCGCGGCTGACGATGCAGCAGGTCTGGCGATCTCGACGCGTATGCAAACGCAGATCAACGGCCTGAACCAGGGCGTGTCGAATGCGAATGACGGCGTGTCGATGGTTCAAACCGCATCGAGCGCACTGTCCTCGCTGACGTCGAGCCTGCAACGTATTCGTCAGTTGGCCGTGCAAGCATCGACCGGTTCGCTGTCGTCGAGCGACCAGGCAGCTCTACAGAAGGAAGTGGCAGCACAGATCTCTGAAGTGAACCGTATCGCGTCGCAAACGACGTACAACGGCACGAACATTCTGGACGGCTCGGCAGGCAGCCTGACGTTCCAGGTCGGCGCGAACGTTGGCCAGACCATCAGCCTGAACCTGAGCCAATCGATGTCGGCAGCGAAGATCGGTGGCGGCCTGGTCCAAACGGGTCAAACGGTCGGCACGGTCTCGGTCAGCGTGGACACGGCGGGTGTCTACACGACGGCTTCGGCGCCGGCAATCACGGCAATCAACGTGCTGTCGGACGGCAAGGGCGGCTACACCTTCACCGATCAAAACAACCAGGGCATTGCAGCGACCGTCGCAGCCGCAGTTCTTGGCGCAGGCGCAACAGCAGGTACCGGTACCCAAGGCACGGCCCTGGCACTCCAGGCCGCTGCAACGACGACGGCAGGTGCAGGTTCCGCTGCTCAGGCATCGGCAGTCGCACAGATCAACGCGATCAACAGCCCGCCGACGGTTTCGAACCTCGACATCAGCACGGTCACCGGCGCAAACGAAGCGATGGTCTCCATCGACAACGCGCTGCAAACCGTCAACAACCTGCAAGCTTCGCTGGGTGCCGCACAAAACCGCTTCACGGCAATCTCGACGTCGCAGCAAGCTGAGTCGACCGACCTGTCGTCGGCACAATCGCAAATCACGGACGCCAACTTCGCACAAGAAACGGCGAACCTGAGCAAGGCGCAAGTGCTGCAACAAGCTGGTATCTCGGTGTTGGCGCAAGCTAACTCGAACCCGCAGCAAGTTCTGAAGCTCCTGCAGTAAGAGCTGACGCAGTAAGGTGATGCGCCGCGCGCAAGTGCGGCGCATCACCGGGTTTCAAGCAACGGGAGGCATGCCTCCCGCTGTGCATTCCGCTCAAGAAGTGATGTAGCATCGCGCACCACCCAATACAGATTTCCAGACGCCCGGAGCCTCTGCATGTCCTCGATTTCAACCACGTCCACTGCTGCGTCGACCGCCGCCGCCAACTCAGCGCTGCAGTCGGCCGCTCAATCGATCATCAGCGGCTCGACCGGCAACTCGTCGATGGATGTGTCGACGCTCGTTACGGCACTCGTGAACGCGAAGACCGCAGGGCAAACCGCGGCTTTGGCGGCACAGCAAACCACGGATAGCACCACGTTGTCCGCATATGGTGCCCTGAGCTCCGCGCTAAGCGCGTTGCAGTCGGGCATCACGAACCTCGCCGACGGCACCACGCTGTCGACTTTCTCGGCAACCGCGAGCGGCACCGGCTTGTCAGCAACGGCCGGTGCGGGCGCAGTGGCCGGCAGCTACTCGGTCGCGGTAACGCAGATCGCCAGCTCGCAGGCTTTGTCCTCGGCGGCGTTCGGCGCCACCACGCAATTGGGCACCGGTACGCTGACGGTTTCGCTCGGCGGCAAGTCGATGGACATCAGCGTCGACAGCACTAACAACACGCTCTCCGGCATCGCCTCCGCGATCAACTCCAGCAGCAGCAACCCCGGCGTCACGGCGACCATCGTGACCGGAACGGACGGCGCCCACCTCGTGCTGCGCGCGGCGAACACGGGTGCCTCCAACGTCATCAACGTCTCGACCAGCAATGTCACGTCCGACACCGGCCTGTCGAGCCTCGGTGTGACCTCGACTGCCAGCACCACGGGCGGCCAATCGTCGATCACGTCGGCGAATTCGAGCAGTGCCTGGACGCAAAGCGCGTTTGCTCAGGACGCGGAATTCACGGTGGGCGGGATCGCTGCCAGCAGCTCAACCAACTCTGTGACGAGCGCCATTTCCGGTGTCACGATGAACCTGACGGCGGCATCCACGGGCACTACGCAGACGCTGACCATTGCGACGGATACCACGTCACAGAGCACCGCGATCAACAACTTCGTCAGCCTCTACAACACCGTCGTCACGACGATGTCGACGCTCACGTCATTCAACTCGTCGTCCTCATCGCAAGGCCCGCTGCTGGGCGACTCGACGCTGCAGACGATCAAGAACGCGCTGGCATCGATCGTGGGTGGCTCGGTGGGCTCGGGCAGCACCGGCACCACGCTGGCATCGATCGGCATCACGTTGAAAGACGACCCGGCAGACGGCACGATGGTGGTCGACAACACGGCACTGAGCACCGCGCTAACGGCCAATCCGGCAACGGTCGCCTCGCTCTTCAACTCGACCAACGGCATCGCCGAACAGTTGAACAGCAGCATCACCACCTTCACGCAGACCGGCGGCATCATCGATACGCGCAACAGCGCGCTGAACGCCGACTTGAAGAGCATCACCACGCAGCAAACGGCGCTCGCCGACTACACGGCGCAATTGACGAGTCAGTATCAGGCGCAGTTCACTGCCCTGAACACGCTGATGGCGACGATGAACAACAATTCGCAGTACCTGACCGCCCTGTTCGGCGGCACGAACAGCGCCGGCGCGCTGGCGACCAACAAGAGCTAAGCCATGGACCCGATCGAAATGAACCAGTCGGAGTTGGTCGAACGTCTGCTGTCGATCACACGGGAAATCGAACAGGCGGCCTCACTGGCCGATTGGCCGGAAGCGGCCCGCCTGACCGAACTGCGTTCGCCGCTGCTAATGTCGCTGTCGGCAGATCAGGAACCGACCGCGCTTGAAATGATCCGTCGGATTCAGGACATCGACGCAGCGCTGCTCGCCGATGCGGAAACCACGCAGAGCGAACTGCACATCGAGTTTGAAGCGGCAATCGGGCGGACCAAGGCCGCCGGCGAGTATCAGCGAATGGCCCGACTGTAAGCGGGCTAAAGGTCCGGCGGCCGCTCCTGGCCCAAACCGAACCGCCGAACCGCGGGATCGACCCGCAGAAAGGCGCCGCAGCATTGAACTGCAGTACCAGACAATAAGAACTACGCGCTGAAGTAAGGGCGCGCTCGTTCCTTCAGCCCGCCTCGTGCGGGCTTTTTTCTTGGCGTCCCGCCTTCCGCCGCCGCGCCCCATGCGCTAAACAGGCGGCTTTTTTACCGTCATCTCCGCGCATCGGAAACGCCCTCCCCGTCGCACAATTTCCGTCATAGACCATTCTGCGCTGACACCATGACTCTCCTGCACGAGCAGCCGACCGCTGAACCCTTGACGCCCGAACAGCAGTTCGAGCATGACATCGCTCTGGTTTTGCAGACCGCGCTAGCGCATCACCACAAGGGGGAGTTCGACGACGCCGAGGCGCTGTATAAGGCGATCCTCGAAGCAACGCCCAGCCACACCGACGTGCAGTACAACCTCGGCGTGCTGTACGTACAGCTCAGTCGTCCTGTCGAGGCCCTGCCGCACCTGGAAGCCGCGCTCGGCGGCGCGCCGGACAACGGGCAATTCTGGGTTGCTTACATCAATGCCTTGATTGACGCGGACCAGACCCAGGCGGCGTGGCTGGCACTTGAAATGGGGCAGCAAAGAGGATTGAAGGGGCCGGCAGTCGACGGACTGATTACGCGGATGGCGCGCGGCGGTGCCGGGTTCGCCACCGCCGCCGTCGTACCTGTCGTTGCATCACCGGAATCCACTGCGACGGTGGTCATTTCGACAAATCGGGACGGCTCGGAGCCCGCAACGGCAGCACTCGACACGCGCCGCCCTTCTCCACAAGAAATAGGCCGCTTCAACACGCTCTACGCCAGGGGTCACGTTCCGGATGCCATCAAGCTCGGACAAAGCCTTACGGAACGATTTCCGTCGAGCGGCCTCGCATGGCGTTGCCTCGGTATCGCTCTGCATAAGGCTGGCCAATACAGCGATTCCGCCGAGCCCCTGAGAAACGCCATAAAGTTTGGTAGCGACGATTCCGATGTTCGGAAGGCGCTGGCCGACTTGCTGCGCTTGCTCGGTCACTATGTCGATGCAGAAGCCGAGTGCAGAAAACTGCTCGAATTGCATCCGGATCATTCAGAAGGTCATCGTATCCTTGGCATGGTGCTCGCCGGTCTGGGCCGCACCCGCGAAGGGATCGCCGAGTGCCGTCGTGCAACCGAACTCGCGCCCGACTACTCGGAGTCACATAGCACGCTGGGTGTCGTGCTGCTTAACGCCGGCGCTACGGACGAGGCCGAGCTATGCTTTCGCCGCGCGCTCGAGCTCGATCCCAAAAATGCACCGACGCGCAGCAATTTGCTCTTCACAATCGCGCACAACCCTCACATTGCCCCTGAGCAAATCTACGCCGAACATCGCGAATTTGCCCGGATTCATGAAGCATCGCTACGCTTGCCGAAGCCGCGTCACACGAATAGCCGCGCGCCCGATCGCCAGTTGAAAATCGGCATCGTCTCCGGCGACTTGTTCCGA
The DNA here is from genome assembly GCF_046026675.1 of Paraburkholderia sediminicola. Lineage (GTDB taxonomy): Bacteria > Pseudomonadota > Gammaproteobacteria > Burkholderiales > Burkholderiaceae > Paraburkholderia > Paraburkholderia sediminicola_F. Next base: position 4,321,244 of record NZ_JAQQEY010000001.1, read on the forward strand.
CACGCAGTCGCCTCCTACCTGATGCCGATCATGGAGCCGCTCGCGAAAGACGAGAGCCTGCAACTCCATGTCTACTACAACCATGTGCAAGAGGATGACTACACGCAGTGGTTGCGCGGCCAGGCCGATCAATGGACCCTGGTCACAGGCATGTCGGACGAGCAGTTCATCGCCAAGGTTCGCGCCGACAAAATCGACATCCTGATCGACCTGAGCGGGCATACCGGCCGTAACCGACTGCAGGCGTTCGCTCGCAAGCCGGCGCCGATTCAGGTCAGCTGGATCGGATACCCGGCGACGACTGGTCTCGACGCGATGGACTACTACCTCAGCGACCGCTTCTTTACGCCGTTCGGCGACATGGAGCAGCAGTTCTCCGAGAAACTCGTGCATCTGGCAGCCATCGGGCCGTTCCAGCCGGACAGGAATGCCCCGCCGGTCAACATCCTGCCGGCCATGCATAACGGCTACATCACGTTCGGCAGTTTCAACCGATTGAACAAGTTGCGCCCCGACGTGATCGCCGTGTGGGCGAGATTGCTTCGCGAACTGCCCACTGCCCGGATGGTGCTCGGTTCGATGAACGGCGACGAAGGCGACGAAAACCTCATCAACTGGTTCGTCAACGAAGGCATTTCACGAGACCGCCTGACTTTCCGTCCGCGTTCCCGCGTAGAGGTCTACCTGCAACAGCACTTTCAGGTCGACATCTGCCTCGACACCTTCCCCTATACCGGTTCGACGACCGTTCTGAACTCGTTGTGGATGGGCGCGCCTACGCTGACGATAGCCGGCAAGACCATGGCGAGCCGGGCAGCGACGGCCTGGCTCGCCCATTCGGGTCTCGACGCGTTCGCGGCCGAAGACGCGGATGACTTCGTGGCAAAGGGTGTCAAGCTGGCCTCCGACATCCCCGCACTCGCCAGCATTCGCACGGCGTTGCGGGAGCGCTGCATACAGTCGCCCCCGTTCCAGCCGGAAGTTGTCGCAGAAAGCCTTTCACGCGCATTTCGTACGATGTGGCAGCGCTGGTGCAACGATCTCGCACCGGCCGCCTTCAGCGCGCATGATCCGAAGCAACAAGCGGCGCCCCGGTTCACACCGCATAACGGCCGCCATCCGTGACCCGGACTAAAAAACAGTAGCGAGGAAACCATGGGCTCAAGCGCTCCTCTTCGTGCGATCGCGTCGCTGGACGACGAACGCATCTATGTGACCCAGCCGCATCTGCCGCCGCTGGCCGAGTTCCTGCCGTACCTCGAAAAGATCTGGAACAGCAAGATCCTCACCAATGGAGGACCGTTCCATCAGCAACTCGAAAAGGCCCTTTGCGAATATCTGGGTGTCGAGCACCTCGCATTGTTCGCAAACGGCACGCTGGCGCTCGTGACGGCGCTGCAGGCGCTGCGCATCAATGGCGAAGTGATTACGACGCCCTATTCGTTCGCAGCGACCGCGCATTCGCTCCTCTGGAATGGCATCAAGCCGGTCTTCGTGGACGTCCATCCGGACACGCTCAATCTGGACCCGGAGAAGATCGAAGCGGCGATCACGCCGCAAACCACGGCCATCATGCCGGTGCACTGCTACGGCCATCCGTGCGATGTGAAAGCCATCCAGAAGATCGCCGACAACTACAACCTCAAGGTCATTTACGACGCCGCGCACGCGTTCGGTGTGCAAACCGAAGATGGCAGCGTGCTCAAGCACGGCGATCTGTCGATCGTCAGTTTCCACGCCACCAAGGTCTTCAACACGTTCGAAGGCGGCGCGATCATCTGCCCGGACGCGAAGACCAAGCAACGCATCGACCATCTGAAGAACTTCGGTTTCGTGGATGAGGTGACGGTCGTGGCAGCCGGCATCAACGGCAAAATGAGCGAAATCAATGCAGCCTTCGGGCTTCTGCAACTGCAGCATGTCGATAATGCGCTGGCAAAACGCAAGGCGATCGACGCACAGTATCGCAAGTTGCTGGCTGACGTGCCCGGAATTCGCTGCCTCGCGGACGCGGGCGAAAAAGTCGCGAACTACGCGTACTTTCCCGTTCAGGTCGAAGACGATTTTCCGATCAGCCGTGATGCACTGTATGACCACCTGAAGCAACACGAAATCTATGCGCGACGCTACTTCTACCCGCTGATTTCCGAGTTCCCGATGTATCGCGGCCTGCCGTCGTCGCATAAGGACAATCTGAGCGCCGCCAGCGCGGCGTCGAAAAGAATCTTGTGCCTGCCGATCTATCCCGATCTGAATCCCGTGCAGGTTGAACGCATTGTGAGCATCGTCGCCGGCATTCAATGAGTTGAGCCGGCCTAAAAAGCGGAACATGGGCAATGCAAAACATCGTGCTTGTCGGGTCGTCCGGCCACGCCAAGGTCATTATCGACATCGTTGAAAAGCAGGGGCGCTACCGGATCGCCGGGCTCATCGATGCTTTTCGGACGGTTGGCGAAGAGACCCTCGGTTACCGCGTTCTCGGCGGCGAAGCTGACCTGCCAGGCCTGGCGGTAGAACACGATCTCGAGGGCGTCATCGTAGCGATCGGAGATAACAGCGTTCGCGCCAGCGTGGCCGCCAAAGTGGCTGATATCTGCCCGCAATTGCCGTTCGTGAGTGCTGTGCACCCTGCAGCCAGCATTGGCAAGGGGACGAGCATCGGCTCCGGCACGGTCGTCATGGCGAGCGCTGTTATCAACGCCGACTGCCGCGTAGGTCGGTTCTGCATTGTGAACACGAAGGCGTCGCTCGATCACGACTGCGTCATGGAGGATTTTTCGAGCCTCGCGCCGGGCGTGACCACCGGCGGCAATTGCCGCATCGGCAGCCACGCCGCCGTGAGCATCGGCGCCGTATTGCGTCATGGAATCACGATTGGTGAGCACAGCGTAGTGGGCGCCGGATCAATCGTTCTGAAGGCAGTCGATGCTTTTTCAGTGACGTACGGAAACCCCGCAAAGAAAATCCGGAATCGCCAAAAGGGCGACAAGTATCTTTAGTCTGAATCCGCCGCCCCTCGCTTCACCGCCTGAACCGCCCGCCCCCGCCGCCAAACCGCCGCTGCGGCTGAAACTGCCCACTCGCTCGCGCATTCCCAAGATCGTGCCCTTGCTTGAGCGAGTCGAGCCGCTGGGTCTGACCGGCGTTCGGCTGAACCGGCTGCCAGCCGTCGGCGCTGTGCTGCTCCCAGCCACCGCCCTGATCATGCCGGTAGACGTTGCCGTCGCTGCCCGCATACACGTTGCCGTTATTCCATGCAACAGCCCGCCCAGTGTCCTTGTTGCCCACAATGCCTTTGGTGCCCGCCTCGTGATCGCCTGAATATGCGTTGCCGGTCACGCCCGCTTCCGCCGCGCCGTAGCGCCCGGTCTGCGCGTTGTAGCCGGCGCGCTGCCTACCCGCCGCATAGTCGCCCGTGCCTTCATTACCGACCACGCCGCCGCGCGCCGCGCCGCTGCGTCCGGTTGACGGATTGCTGAACGAGCCTTGCCGCCCGGCCGCGAAGTTGCCGTTGTATGCATTCTCCACAGCGCCACGGCTCGCCTGGAAATGACCACCGGTATACGGATTGAAACCGGATGCTCCCGTTCCCGCCCAGCTATTGCCGGTCCAGCCGTTCCAGCCGCTCGCGTGAGTGACGGTGGCCTGCCCCCAGCGGCCGTAGATATTGGCCTGGTTGACGTTGGCGTATTGCCAGCTCCACGGGCCGCCGCCCCAATACGGCCCCCAGTACGGCGACGGCGCGCCCCACGTGGCGCCGATCGCAAAGCCGAAGGCGAAGCCCACCGTCGTGCCAAGCGCGAAGCCCGCACCGTAGCCATAGGTGGCCGGGTAGCCGTAGTAGACGTCGCCGACATACGGCGCGTATACATAGCCGGTGCCGTACACAACGGTGCCGTCCGCATTGACAACCACACCCATGTAGCCGGGCGTATAGCCGACCACCACCGTATCGGGCGTCGCCGAATAGACGTGAACGTACGTCACGTAATGCACGGGCGAAGCCGCCGGAATCGTATAGATCGCAGCCGGCACGGTATCGGCGACCTGCCACGGGCCACTCGCCGCGCTCGCCGTGAACCAGATGCCGTTGGCAACCGCGAAGAATTGCGAAGGCGCGGTCTGGATCACCGGCGTCGCGGTATTCACTGCGTATGAGAGCGACGTGCCCGCAATGCCGACGAACTTCGGCGCGCCGTCATAGACGACCTTCAGCGTGGCGGTCTTGCGCGACACAGTCGCCGTCTGCGGAATGGTTGCGGCAATAGCCGCCTCCTTCGCCTGCGGCGTGCCGGGCACGGAGACGAGCGCATTCGCGTGCGGGTCATCGGCAGCGATCTTTGCGAAATCAGCGGGCAGGCTCTTGCCGTCGACGAAAGTCCAGGGTCCAGCGAGGCTCGCTGCGGTGAACCAGCGGCCCGACAGCAGCAGGTAGTAATGATTGTCGCGCGGTTCGACGAAGAGCGCGTGGTCGGCATTGGCGACAGAGAGCAGATTCACGCCCTTTACCGGTTGTAGCGCCGGCTTGCCGTTCGTCACCACCAGCTCGGCCGGCTGTGCGGCGACTACAAGGTCCGGCGCCTGCGCTGGCTTCTTGCCGTCGGCGGGCAACATCGCGTCGGACTTCAGATTCGTTTGCGCTTTGTTCGCCGCGGCGACCAGTTCATGCGGCGGCGTCGCGTTCAGATGCCACGGACCGTCGAGCGAATTCGCCTCATACCAATAGCCCGCGGCGTTCAGATGCAGCGCGCCGCTTGCGTCCTTGAGCAGCATCGCTCGTGTGTTGATCAGGCGTTGGTAGTGCGTGTCGCCGAGCGCTCGCCAGTTCGCGTCGCCATCGACCAGCACGAGCAGCGTGGGACGTTCGGCAAAGATGATGTTCGGTACGTTGTTCTGCACCGCGAGGCCCGGTTCGCTGCCTTCGTGGGTGCTGGCATAACTGGCCTGCAGCTGTTCGAGCGAAGTGATGAGTCCGTCTTTAGGTATGCGCGCCTGCAAGGCTGCTTTGACACCAGCGGCGGCGGACGGCGTGGACGGCATGTCGACCTGGTCGAACTCGACGTCGAGCAGCTGCACCGTCGAACTCGTCTTATCGACTTCGGCCCGCGCGGTGAAATGCGCGACGCCGTAGTTCGGAGTGGCGCTCTTTGTGCCGACCGCGAAAGCCGCGCGGCCTTCGATCCGGTTGCCCTGCCACACTTCCACCTGAGGCTGATACAGCTCGATGCGCTGCTGTGCGCTATCGAAGTCGCGCGGCCAGACGGTCGGCAGCGGCTGCACGGCGGCAGCGGCGAGCGCCTGCCCGGGTGTGACGAGTGTCACCGCAAGCGACGTGCAGACACCCGCGAGCAACAGCAAGGACCGCTTCATCGTAGTTTTCATTGTGCATCGCTCCATGAGCATTGACGGCGGGATAGACCGGTCATCGGACGCGGCGGGCTCGGTCGGCAAGTCAACCGAGCCCCGCTGATCGGCAAGGATGCGAATTTGCTCCTGCTCGCCGTCAGCGTGACCTCCATATCAAGCAATGCCATCCTGCTCTGTGCCGACGCATCAAGTATTCGTCGCGGCCATCGCCTCAATGGATTCACTTTTTTGCGCGCAGCAACTCGGTCAGGATTTCCATTGACCGCCCCTCGTCTGCCGTCAGGTCAACAAGGAAAAGGTCGTTATGTTTCTTTATCCACGGCAGCGGCATATCCCACCATTCGAGTTCGAGCAGTTTCTCGCGGATACGCTCGGAGAAACGAAACCGAACCAGGCGTGCAGGGCTGCCCACATAGATGCCGTAGGGCTCGCTTTTAAAATTAGGCGGGACCAGGGTTCTCGCCCCGACAACACATCCGTTTTCGATGGTGGAACCGCCAAGGAACATCGCTTCGTCGCCGATCCACACGTCGTTACGGATTACCGTGTCGCTGTATTGGGGCGGTGGCACGTTGCTGAGCCCACTAGCGAAAGCGCTAAGCATCGACATTGAAATCGTCCGCATGTCGTGCTGGCCATTCAGCAAGAACTTCAGTCTCAGGCCGCCCGCGACATATTTTCCGACTACAAGCTTCTGCAACCCGGCGTCGTATTTGGCGATCGAGCCGACACCTATTCCCGAACACTTACCAATCGTGAAGGTCCCGACCTTCGCTTCTTCATCCAGCCAGTCGCGAAAGAAGTTATTCGGGATCGTTGAGATCGACCCATCCTGATATCCAAGCACGATAAAAGCTTTCGAGAAGGGGTGTTGGGCCTGAACTCCGATAAAGTCGTCTGATGTCGTTACGTTCATGATGGTCAGCAAAAAGTGGTTCGCATCGCGTCGCCGGTCACGCCTCAAAATATTAAGATCGCGAATGGCGACGATGGTCATGAACAGCATATCGGCGAGCACAACAGCGCGCTTCGTCGATTAGGGCCGCATTTAACGACCACTTCGATGCATAACCACGATTTACGGGTCGCTGCCGTGCGCGAGGTCCCGGTCGCCTGCTGACCGCCCCCTCGCGCGTATGCCTGTTACGGCGTCACAATGTTGAACATCGGGTTGAAGCTGTCAAGCATGCTGAACAGTTCAGTCACCTTCTGCGAATCGCCGGCCACCTTGGCCTTACCCGACTGCGTTTCCTTATCGAGCGTCTGGCCGCCCATCAGCAACGATGCGAACTCGTCCTTGCTCATGGTCAGCGTGGCGTCCGCATTCGGCAGCGTCGCGTTCGGCGTGTAGATCAGCACCGAATTGCGCAACTCAATTGCGTACTTTTCGCCGTTGCCGAGATCCCAGTTGATCGTCGTATGCTTGCCGTTCGCCTTCGGACCGTTCAGGCGGATGCCCATGTAGTCCAGCAGCAAGGACGGGTTCATCGCCGCCACCGCATCCGGCGTCACGGTGTTCACGCCCGGTACCTTCGGCACGCCGTTGCGCAGTTCGTATGCGCCCATCAGGTATTCGTTACGCCACGTCGGGTTTTCGGTCTGGTAGCCGAGCTGCTCCAGCGCGTCCGCTTCGAGATTGCGCGCCGCCTTGTTCTGCGGATCGGCGAACACCACCTTGTTCATCGCAGTCGCGACCCAGCGGTAGTTACCCTTGTCGAAGTCCTGCTTCGCCTTCGCCATCACCGCATCCGCGCCGCCCATATAGCGCACGAACTCCTTCGACTCTTCTTCCGGCGGCAACGGGTGCAGGTTCGCCGGATTCGAGTCGTACCAGCCGAGATAACGCTGGTACACAGCCTTCGAATCGTGATTCACCGAGCCGTAGTAGCCGCGGTTGTACCACTTCTTGCCGACGGAGTCCGGCACCTGGATCTGCTCGCCGATCTCGGTCATCGTGTAGCCCTCGTTCGCGAGGCGCAGCGACTGATCGTGGATGTACTTGAACATGTCGCGCGTGCCGGCGATATAGCTGACTGCCCGGTCCTGCCCCCATGTCGGCCACTGATGCTGCGAGATCACGACGTCGGTCCTGTCGCCGTAACGCACGATTGCTTCGTTCAGCACCTTCCACCAGTTCGCCGCATCGCGCACCTGCGCGCCGCGCAGCGTGTACAGGTTGTGCAGCGTGTGCGTGGTGTCTTCGGCGGTATCGAGCAGTTTGAACTGCGGCATGTAGATCAGCATTTCCGACGGCGCTTCCGTGCCCGGCGCCATCTGGAATTCGAACTGCACGCCACCGATGGTGCGTGTCTCCCCCGTCTTGCTGATCGTGTCGGTCGGCGCAATCAGACCGAGCGTACCGAACGAGGTAGTCTTGCCAAGGCCCGCATCGACCTGGCCGCGCGGGCTGGGCGGCAGGAACGCACCATATTGATAGAGGGTGCGGCGGCCCATGGCATTGCCGGCAAACACGTTTTCACTGACGGCTTCGGCGAGGAAACCTTCCGGCGCGATGATCTTCACTTTGCCGCTCTTCACGTCCGCTTCATCGACCACGCCCTTCACGCCACCGTAGTGGTCCGCGTGGCTGTGCGTATAGATCACGGCCAACACGGGCTTTTTCGGGCGATGCTGGTAGTACAGGTCGAGCGCGGCGCGCGCGGCTTCCCGGGTGACCAGCACGTCGATGATGATGATGCCGTTGTCGCCCTCGACGATCGTCATGTTCGCCAGATCGAGGCCGCGCACCTGGTAGACGTGATCGGTGACCTTGAAGAGGCCGTTGAACATGTTGAGCTGCGCGTTGCGCCACAAGCTCGGATTAACCGTATCGGGCGCCTGGCCTTGCAGGAATTTGTACTTGTTCAGATCCCAGCTGGTGCCGCCGTCGTCGGTCTTGATGACGCCGTTCGGGATCGTCGCGATGAAACCGCGCTGCGCATCTTCGAAGTCCTGCTTGTCGTCGAACGGAAGTTGCTTGTAGACCTCGGCGTTCTCCTGCTTCGTGAGGGCCGTTGCGTCCTTATTAGGCGCGGCGGTTTGCGAGAAGGCTGCGTGCGACATGCAAAGCGTAGCGACAGCGACTGTGACAGCGGTGAGCCGCTGATAGCGTTTTTGTTTTTCCATCGTCATTTCCTCGAATCAACAAGACATCGGCAAATACATGCCGAACCAAACAGCTTTGAATTGCGGCCTGTTTCAACCCGGCGGACCAACGGATGCCGGACCGATAAGCCGTCTCCTTTGCGAACCTCGATCGGGCAACGCCGATCGTTCGGGTCAGCGCCAGGCGCTGCCCACCTGCACGTAAAACGCGTTCTGCCCCGGCCCGTGCGCGACGTCGATCCCCATCGTCACGCCGAGCTTGCGAGCAATCAGATAGCGAAACCCTGTGCCGAAGCCGAACGCGGTGGGCGCATCCGAAAACGAATGCAGATGGCCATAGGCTTTGCCGACACCGCCGAAGCCGAGCACCGACCAGCGCGGCGTGACGTTCCAGCGGATTTCGGCTTCCGCGGTGAGCTGGTTGTTGTCCTGGAACTTCGCATCGGACACACCGCGCAGCGACACATACGGCTGCGCGAAAAACGGAATGTTTCCCTGCGAGAAGCCGGTGTCGGCACGCAGGCCGAGCACCCAGCTCTTCGACAGCGGAATCCACTGGTAGCCGCGTGCCGTCTGCTCCTGAAAGGAGGTGGAACTGCCGAGGCCGCCGCGCGCGAGGTCCGCTTCAAGCTCCGCATAGGTGCCACTCGATGGATAGAAGATGTTGTCGCGCGTGTCGTAATCGACCACCACGCCACCCTTGGCGACGCGCTGATCTTTCTCGAACTGGCGAATCCCTTCCGGAATGATCGGACCGAAGCGCGTACTCGCGTCGAAGAAGGTGTAGCGCGGGCCGATATACCAGTGGCTATTGCCGAGCCTGAACAAGACCTGCTGCACGAGCGCGATACCATCGAGCTGATAGGCGCGCGGCTGATTCTGGATGCCGTAGTAGTTCAGGTGCAGCCCGACCTTGCCGATCACGCCGAGATAGCGGATGTGGTCGTCGTCCCATGTGTGGAAATGCATTAGTCCCGCGCCCCAGCTATGTGTGCCGGTCGCGAAGCCGGCAACGCCGGTGATGTTCGGCGGCGCTTTGGAGTCGTCGGGCGCGTCGGCGCTTTTCTTCGGCAGCGAGAAATAGAGCAGGCCGAGGCCCAGCCCGTAGCCGACCGCTGGCTCGGTGATCAGCGTCGGCACAGGCAAGACGCCACTATGCGTCAGTAGCAGATTGCTCAAGTCGAAAGCACCGTCTTCGGGATCGGTGAATTTCGACGCCGCGCGACCGTGGGCCGACACGAGCAGCAACGCCGCGACGACCGCCGCGGCGCGCAGCGCCCGTTTGCGGGGCGCCTCGAACTCGGTGAGCGGAGCGGCATCGAAGGGAAACGGCACACACGAAGAGCGGCGGATCACCAGATGGATGCCCCGTTACTTGAAGGTGGCGCTGATCGACAGTTCCACCGCATTCCCCTTCGGCCGGTTGCTGACGTTAAATTCATTGACCCAACGCAGCGATGCCGACACCGGCGTTTTCTGGACCTTGCCCGACCACGTGACCATCGGGCCGATACCCACCGAATGCCCTTGGTTGCCGCCGGTGACATCGGCTATTCCACCGCTGTCATGACCGAGCTGCTGGATATAGCCACCCACTACACCCACGCCCCAGCCGCTGCCGAAGCGCTTGAGCGCGAGCAGGTCGAGCACGCTAACCGGTGCGTTGTGATAGTGGGTATCGTTGTTCGGCGTGTAGAAGCCGACGCCGTAGTTCAGCGAAAGCTCGATCTCTTCTTTCGGGAACAGCTTCGTGTAGGAGACAGTCGGCGTGAAGGTCCACGTGTTCTGTCCGGCATTGGCGAGCCGACTCGTGCTGTAAGCGCCGGTCGGCGCGTAAATCTGCACGCTGAACGCGATGTGATCGGTCTTGGTCAGGTGATAGCCCGCCACCACTGGCGTGAAGAAGAGATCGGCGAACTGCGTGCCGTGATCATTCGGCAGACGGCCGTGAAACGACGAGATGTTGGTGTACTGGATCGGCACCCCGAACGACGACGCAAAGTTCCAGCCGCCCAGCGTAATGCCCCACGTCTTGACCGCGTTGAGGATGGTGTACACAGCCGTGACGTCGACGCCCGCCGTGATCTGGCCGGCGATCGGAATCGTCTTGCTTGCGCCGAGCGAGCCTTCGTAATAGATCGTGGCGGCCGAAACGATCCAGTCGTCCGTGGGCGGCACGACGCCTGCGTACGGCGTGACCTGCATGCCAGTGATCGGCCTGCCGATGCCACCTTCAGTAGCCCACGCTTGCTGCGAAAGACCCACGCCGGCAGTGGTAAGAAGCGCACCCGTGCACAACCTGGCGAGTGACCGGCTTGCGGACAAACGGTTTGTGCGGCTCATAGTCATCCTCATGAAATTAACTTTCCGCACTTCCAGTTTGCGGAACAAGGTTTTGACAAACCGCGGCGGCAGGCCGCACGCGTGCACATCGGCGTGTTTTCTTACGGTTCACGCACAACCGGCGGCGGCGTCCAGCTGCCGTCGAGCGCCGGTTGCTGCGGCCAATAGGCGCGTACGTACAACGAGAACGCTTCATTGGCCGGAGCCGGCAGCCAGTTGGAGACCTTGTCGTCGCCGGGGCTCGTGTTCTGCACGTAGAGCGTCAACGAGCCGTCTGCATTGAACTTCAGGTCCTTGTTCTTGGTGCCGAGCGAGTAGCGGTTCTGCGGATTCGGCGAGAAGAAGTGATGCGAGTTGTACAACGTGAGCGACCAGAACCCTTTGACCGGCGGCAGCTGATCCTTGGCAAACGTCACCGTGTAGCGTGCGTTGCCATCGAGACGCTGACCGGATGCGTCGGCATCGGCGTAGAAATACTTGGTCTCGTTAGGCTTGTTGACGAAGATGTTCGACTTCGCCACCGCCGTGCGCGTGAAGTAGTCCGTGCCGAACGCGGCGCCGTTGCTGATGGTGTTCCAGTTGGCCGGCAGCCGCCTGCCAAAGGTGTTGAAGTTAAACAGCGGCGTGACCAGATCCGCTTCGGCCTTGCCCCCTTCGTCGACAATCGCGGCTTTGATCGCCGGATTTTTCTGCGCCGCCGCGATCAGTGCGCGCGCCTGCGCATAGAGCGCCTCTTCGCCGCGTTGCGGCGGGGTCTCGTCGAGCACGGTGGGCAGCATGTCCCAGAAACGGTTTGGATCGACCCACTTGATCTCTTCGGCGTTGCCACCCGTCGCACCACCAGCCTGACCGAAGCTCGGCAACTTCGACCAGTCAGTCTCCTTGACCTTGCCGTCGTAGTCGGCGAGCGGATACAGGCCAACCTTCGCAAGCACCGACTGTACGGCCGCGCGATCTTCAGGCGTGTCATCCATGAAAACGCGCGGAATGAAACTGCCGACTCCGGTAGAAGAGCGGAACACCTGGCGGATGCCTTTCGGCACCTGGCCGTGCCAGTCAGGGCCCGCCAAGAGATAGAAGCCCGGACGTGTGCCGTACATCTTGCCGAGACTCGCGAAACCGTCGGTACGCAGATCGACGGCCTGATAGACCCAGAAGCGTTTGCCGAAGTCGGGCACCTGCACGACCACCGGCGTCTGGTTCAGATCAAGGATCGATGAGCCGTAGACCACGTCCTGATTCGGACACGCGACAAATCGCTCCTGCGGCTGAATGTAGTCGCGCAGCATCGACAGATGATTGGGCGGCGCGACCGGCACAATGCCGCCGTTCAAACCCGGCTGCGGGACCTGCTTCATCGCCAGCAGGCGGCCGTAGACGTTCGCCATCGGCCACGCCCAGAAGTAAGTCTGGCGCGCCACCAGTCGTGCGTATTCTTCAGAGATCGCGTAGCCGGCCACCGGGCCCGGCACGGACGCCATCGTGGCCGTCGCATGGGCAGGCTGGTCCTGCTGCGTCTTCGCCAGAATGGGCGCGGCGACCGACGCCAGGACGGCGGCCGTGACCCATGTCGCGGTTTTCTTGTTCATATTGTCCTCAGGTTCGGCCATGCGCGGCTTAGCGCTTTTGCAGCTCAGGAAATTTCCAGGCGCCGTCCAGCACGCTCTGGTCCGGCCCGTAGATCCGCATGACGAGGTCGTACGCACCGCCCGGCGCCGGCAGCCAGTTCGATGTCTTGTCCGCACCCGGCGACGTGTTCTGCACGTAGATATCCAGCGAGCCGTCGGCGCCGTATTTCAGCCCCCTGGTGCGATCGCCGATCGAGTAACGGTTGATCGGATTCGCGACCAGATGGCGCGCAGGCAAGTCGTACAGCGTCATCGACCAGAAGAATTTGGCGGGCGGCAGGTCCTTCTTGTCGAAGTGCAACACGTACGGCTGCGAGCCGAGCAGTTGCGCGTGTTCGCCGTTCACGCGCGTGCCGACGTACACCGCTTCTTCCTTGGTGTTGCCGTAAATCCCCATCGCCGCCGCGACTGCGCGGGTGGTGTAGTCGTCCTTCAGATCCGCGCGGCTGCCGAACAGGCTGAACGAGCCGGTGGTGTGTTTTTCCGCATCGGCCAATGCGGCTTTGCCGTCGGCGACACCTGCTTCAAGCGCGGCGCGTGTTTCCGGCGGCAAGGCGGCCGGATCGAACGACGCGCCTGGCGCAATGCCGATCTTCGCGAAGCGCGTCATCAATTCCTGCTCGGACGGTGCCGGCGGCTGCGTGAACTGCAGCATGAAGTTCAGATAGGCAATGAAGTCGACCGAGGTCGCCTTCACTTCATCCCACTTCGGAAAATCAAGCTTCGCGACGGGTGGCGGGGCAGCCGTATGTTCGAAGGCGGACAGCGGTGTGAGCTTGTATTGCTTCTGGATCGCCTCGACGTTTTTGACGTCGCTCGCGCCGTTGAGCGCCGTGCGGCCGAGCGTCAGGATCAGGTCCGTCTCGGAGCGGAACACCTTGTCGATGCCCTTGGGCGTATCGCCGTGCCAGTTCGGGCCGGCGAACAGATAGTGGCCCGCGCCGTTGCCTGTGGCGCGCGAACCGACGTACGCGAAGTTGTAGGTGTACAGGTCGATCCACTGGAAGACGTAGTAGCGCTCTTTCGGCACTGCGGGCACCGTCAGCACCCACGGCTCGCGACGCAGATCGAGCCATGCCCACGAGTACGGCGTGTCGTTGTTCGGCGTGACGATGTCCTTGTTCTCTGGACCGTACGGATGCGAGTAGTTGCGGAACTTGCCGAAGCCGCCCACGTAAGACTTCGAGCTGGAATCGATCGCCTGCTCATAGAGCGTCTTGTAGTTGAACAGCATCGGATACGCGTAGAGGAACGCGTCTTTGGCGATCGCGCGTGCTTCGGCCGGGGAGGCCGTGACGGTCGCAGACGAAGCGGCGGCCTGGGCGGCGGCTTGCGTGGCCGGCAACATCGTCAGCGACAGTCCGGCAACGACTGCGCCGATTTGCAGACATTTGAGCAGTGTCATATCTGTTTTCTCTCAGGTTCTGGTCTATTTGCCGAACGTCATATTCAAGCCCGCGAAGATCGTGAACTTCGGCACCCCCGCGCCGGAATGGGCAACGGAGTACTGCGGTTCGATGAACGCGTTGTAGATGGTCGAGCCGCCTTTCCACGCCTTGCCGGCGCCAAGGCCTACCGGGATGTAATAGCTGCCGTGCTGCAGGTCGAAAGTCCAGGTGCCGGTCGAACGGATATACCAGCCACCCGGCAGGTTGAAGATGCCGAACGGCTGCGCGGTGAGCGATTGGGTAGTGGGCCGGCTGCTTTGCCCGGCGAACGAGTGTTGCCACTGCACCAGTGCGCCGAGGAGCCGCGCCTTCGTCGCGCTAACGGCGACTGCGGCAAGACCGGCCTGCCACTTGCCGGTGCCGAGGCTCGGGTCAGTGGCGGTCGGCATCGTCACGAGCGGGCCGACGCCGACCTGCACGTCGCCTTGGGAGAGCAGGAAGATGTCGAATAGATTCAGGTCACCGAGGCCGGTGTTGTAGCCACCGCTCGGATCGGGACGCGTGCTGACCGGTAGCGTGGCCCGGAAAATTTCCGGCACGCCGATCAGGCTGTTCGGGCCGATCGGCACGGTGGGGCGCAAGAGCAGATCGTTGGTATGCGCGCTCGCGCCGAACACGCTTGGCGTGTAGTAATTCTGGATGTTGAACGAAGCTGCCAGGTTAAGCGGGTTATTACTTTTATTGGCTTCGTCGGCCGAGGCCTGAGCGAACGCCGGCGACAACAACACCGAGGCGGCGTAAAACGCTGTCGACCAACCCACAAATCTACAACCCATTCCTGCACCTCGTTTATGGGCATTTTTTATGGGCGAACGCATTCCCTTGCTCAATGCAAATAAAGCAAAAGAAATAGCATACGCATTTTCGAATTAAATCGAACTAATCGCGGGCGTGAGTCTACCCACCCGGCAGTCACGCACAGCCGGGGAAATATGCAAAGCAGATGAGGCCGCGCGATTAAGTCGCGCTAAGTCTCTCGAACCAGCTGGAAAGGCTGTATGGCCGGATATAGGGCTTGCATGGACGCTCCTTTCAGATTAAAGAGACGCTGCACCAAACGAAGCATGCGGGAGGTAAAAAGTTCACAACGGGGGACACCGTGGCGGAATGGTAGCAAACGTTTCAGCAGATTACAGAGATAAATTTGTAACACAAACGAAAGGTCGGCGAATTCCGCCCGAATTAGATTTTTATAGCCATTCGCATTGCATATTTTTTGCTATCGCTGAGAGCATTTGTTCGTCTGATTCATAAAAAATCACACAGCGTCATATGCCATTACAAACTACCGTCATTGGCGCCACCGCTCAAAAAAAGCAACAGAATGGGCTGCAACATTCAGTGCGCCCCATTAGACTGGCGCTCGCTTTAGATTCGATCCACCGCTTTTGATGAGGCCTTCATGATTCGCACGATGCACCGGTACTGCATTGCTTTAACCGTTGTGGCTCTTTCCGCTTGCACCGTTACGCCGCACCACGACGCGAGCGATTCGCCGGCCGAGGCGTCGACCGCCGCAACCCTCGCATCGTGGAACGATTCTGCGACCAAACGCTCGATCGTCGATTTCGTCACGCTGGTCACCACGCCAGAGTCGAAAGATTTCATCCCGCGTGCCGACCGGATCGCCGTGTTCGACAACGACGGCACGTTGTGGCCGGAGCAACCCGCCTCGGTGCAACTGGTGTTCGCGCTGCAACGGGTGAAGACGGTGGCCGGGCGGCATCCGGAATGGAAACGGCAGGAACCGTTCCGCTCGATTCTGAAAGGCAATCTGAAGAGTATCGCGGCGAGCGGCGACGCCGGCTCGATGAGGCTGCTAGCGGCGGCGCATGCCGGCATGACCGGCGATCAATTCGCCGCGCTCGTGCACGAATGGTTCGACTCCGCGAGCGACCCGCGCTTCAATCGCCCGTACTCTGACCTCGCGTATCAGCCGATGCTCGAGTTGCTCGCCTATCTGCGCGCCAACGGCTTCAGGACCTATCTGGTGACCGGCAGCGATGTCGAGTTCGTCCGTGACATCGCGCAGCGCGTCTATGGCATTCCGCCCGAGCAGGTGATCGGTAGCACCGTCAAATACAAGTACAGCCAGACGAACAGCGCCGTCGCGTTGACCCGGCTTGCGCAAGTCGACACGCTCGTCGACGGCGCGGCTAAACCACTCGCCATTGACCGCGTGATCGGCCGGCGTCCGGTGATCGCGTTCGGCAATGCGGACGGCGATGTGCCGATGCTCGAATGGACCTCGGCCGGCGACGGTCCGCGCCTCGCGGCGCTGCTGCACCACACCGACGGTGAACGAGAGTATGCGTACGACCGCACGGCGAAAAACGGCAAGCTCGACAAGGGTCTGGACGAAGCCGGCACGAAAGGCTGGCTCGTCATCGATATGAAGGATGACTGGAAGACGGTGTTCAAGCCGGATAGCACGGCAACGGCTGCGGCACCGTCCAGTTAAGGGCGGTTTGTCGGGAAGGCCGCGCTTCGACGACCTTTACCGCGGCCTTCCCGGCCTTTCATCACTCGTTCAGCGGCTAAGCGTGATCGCCAGATAAGTGGTGTAGAGCACGCCGCACACCAGCAGCGCCCACACCGACACGCCACGCTCGCGCACGTTGATCCGCAACCATGCGGCGGCTGCGAGCGTGATCACGATGCCGGTCACCACTTCGATACGCGGCGTCCACGGCGTCAGCAGAATCCCGATAGCGGGCAGCAGCGTGCCTTGGAACACCATCGCGCCGGTGATGTTGCCGAATGCCAGTGTGTCCTTGCCTCGGCGAATCCACAGGATGCTGTTGACCTTCTCCGGCAACTCGGTGGCGATCGGAATGATCAGCAGCGACAGCAGCAGCGGCGAGACGCCGAGCACCTGCGACACGCCCCGCACACCGTGGATGAAGCCTTCCGCGCCCCACACCAGCAACACAACCGCTAGCACCAGTTGCGCCGCGATGGTCGCGAGATTGGTGGGCAAGCCAAGACGCGACAGCAGCATCCTGCCCGGCGCTTCGGTGCCGTGACCAGCGTCGACCAGTTTGTTCGACGCACGGAACGTCATCACCACATATGTGATGTACACACCGACCAGCGCTGCGCTGAACAGCCCCCGCACGATCATCTGTTCATGCGGCACGTACATCGCTGCGGCCGCCAGCACAAAAGCGCACAGGAAGTAGTTCAGATCGCGTGTAAAACCCGTGAGTTCCGGCGTGACCCAGCCGCCGGCGCCGCGCGAACCGAGAATCGCCAGCGTCATCAGGAAGGTGGAGAGGGTAGAGAGCATGAGCGGCGCGCCGAGAATCGCGCCGACACCGATCTCCTGATTGACCGCGCTATCGGTCGTGCCGCCCGCAATCGCAAGCAGCGGAACGAGGGTTTCGGGCAACGCGGTACCGACCGCCGCGAATAGCGAACCCGTCACGCCCTCGGAAATTTTCAGACGCTCGCCGAGATGTTCGAGTGCGTTGGTAAAGAGCTCGGCCGCCACCAGAATGACGACCAGCATGACGGCGAGTTCGAACAGGAGACCGGTCATGCGTGGCTCCCTGCAAATGCAAAAGGGAAGCGGCACAACGGACGGGTAAGTGGGGAGACTGGCAGGGCACAACGATGTTTCACAGGGCAACTCCGCGGTCGGACGTAAGCAACGAACCAATGACGCACCGCAACCCGTCCGACCAGAACGAAGCAGTGCGCCAATGGTCTCGCCAAACCGACCCGGTCGAACGCGCCATGGCCCGCAGGCCAAGTATGTTGACGCGCTCTCCTTCAAAGGATGAAGGAAGGCTACTCCCCAATGACCGGGGGATTCTAACGGGATGGGCGGCTTTCAACAAGCTTGGGATCTGGCGCATGCGCCGCCTTCCGGTTTCACCGCGCCCGTCAGGCGATGCGACGTCAGGCGGCCGAGCGCGTGATCGCCCCACTGGTAAGATCACTCACCGTCTACGACAGCAGTGAGCCTCACATGAACTACCAGAATCGCCAGTGGTTTTACGTCAAGCGTCCGGAAGGACGAGTTGGCGACGAGCATTACGAGTTGCGCGAAAGCGAGCTCGACGACAATTTGTCATCGAACGAAGTGTTGATCCGGGCGCGTATCGTCAGTGTCGATCCGTACATTCGGATCCAGCAGCATGAACGCAATACTTACGACGTGCCGCATCCGCTCGGGATCGTCCAGCGGGCGGGCGTGGTGGGTGAAGTCGTGGCGTCGGCGAGCCCGCTTTTCAAGCAGGGCGACTGGGTGTCGGCCTATAGCGGCTGGCAGTTGTACGCCAAGTGCCATCACAGCGAGCTGACCAAACTGAACCCTGACGCGGCGCCGGTTTCAACCGCGCTCGGCGTGCTCGGCATGCCGGGACGCACGGCGTGGTTCGGTTTGATGGAAGCGGGCAAGCCGCGTCCGGGCGACACGCTGGTCGTGTCCGGTGCGGCGGGCGCGGTCGGCTCGCTGGTCGCGCAGTTCGGCAAGCGTGCCGGGTGCCGCGTCATCGGAATCGCCGGCGGCCCGGACAAGTGCGCGTTTCTGACCGACACGCTGAAGCTCGACGGCGCGGTCGACTACCGGGCGCATCCCACACTTGAAGGCTTGCAGTCGGCGCTGCAGGCGGCGACCGGCGGCGTCGACGTCTATTTCGACAACGTGGGCGGCATGGTCACCGATGCGGTGATCCCGCTCATCAAGCGCCGCGCGCGAATCGTGATCTGCGGCGCGATCGCTCAGTACGACGGCGGTCTCGACACGCCGGACCTCGCGCCGCGCTTCCTGCAGCACATGCTGTTTCAGCGCGCGACGATCCAGGGCATTCTGGCGCGTGATTTTATGCATCGGATGGATGAGATGCTGCAGACCGTCGCGCCGTGGGTGAAGAACGGGGAGATCGTTTATCAGGAGACGTATGTCGATGGGTTTGACGCGTTGCCGAATGCGTTGAATAGCCTGTTCGAAGGCAAGAACCTCGGGAAGCTGCTGGTCAGAGTGTGAGCGACAACCCCGGCGCTGGCCGGGGTTGTCGTTTGTGGATTGTTTATTTCCGTTTGCTGCGTCTTTGCAGCATCGCCCCGGTCTCTGGCGCGGTCATGTACCTGCCGGCGACCCTGTAGTCATAGTCCGGGGTAATGGTGATCTGTCCGAGTCGGTAGTCGATGGTGAACAGGACCTGATGTCCGGGCAGGAAGCCGGCGTGTTCGAGCATGGCATCGGTAACCTGCATCCAGGGAAAGGCAGTACGCCCGTGGTGTTCGTGCGTGCGGTCTGCTTCAAGCGCAACGGAAATGCGCGTGACGTGTTCGTCGCGTGCGCGACGTGGTTTAAGATTGGCATCAGCCATAGTCAACTCCTTCGGTGAGTTGGTGGTGGTCAGCGGGCCGTATGGGTTGCCGCCCATGCGGCCCGCGCTTCTTCTACTACATCAAATCTCCTTCCTTACTGCTGGCTCTGTGCCAGCACCGTATCAAGCATCTCGGACACGAAGCGTTGCCGCGCCTTCGGTAGCCGGCTGATCGCCTCGATCTGCTGTTGCAGCTTAGAGGACGGACCGCGTTTGCCGTCTGGGGTGACGTTCTGCCCCAGCAGTTCATCGGATGAAAGTCCAAGCGTTCTGGTCAACTCCGGTAGCAGTGAGGCAGGCAGCCGCAGCCGCCCACCTTCGTAGTGAGCGAGGGTCTGCTGGGCAATACCAAGCCGCTCGGCGAGTTGCTGCTGGGTGAGCTCGTGGGCCTTACGAGCGCAGGCGATACGCGCGCCCAGCGCCTTGAAAAACTGTTCGTCCTTCGGGTTCATGGCTAAGTTCGGCGGTGAAAGTCCAGTCATGATTATAACTCTGATTTATTATTTAATAGGTTGATTTACCTCATAATGGAGTACTCTAAAATAGAGTTATTTCTAATAAAAACCCTCTTGATGGGTTTTTAGCCGGAGGATGGACTCATGCCGCACATCCCGCAGGACGAACTGGAAACGCTACGGTTGGCTCCTGTCAGGATCAGTACCCGCAAGTCGGCCAATAGGTATACGACCGCGCTCGAACTGGAAACACGCGACGCCCCGAGGAGCGACCGACACCGAAACCACTTTCGCAAGTCAGGCAAGTAAACGTGGTTACAAAAACCTGTTGTAGCCCTTAGTTTTTGTAACCACAAAACCATATGAAAACGACTCGCGACCAAACCAAGAGCAACGCCAACGAGCAGAAGCACGGCGCATCTCTGTCCATCGTCGCGATCGATTGGTCGTCCACATGATGCGCACCCGACGACCGCAGGCATTACTGCGAGTTGCGCGAAATAGGCTATGCCGTGATCGACGCCCGTCTCTATTGCGTCGTGTTCACGCAGCGCGGCGAAACCTTTCGGGTTATCAGTCTGCGCAAGGCGAACAACCGGGAGATAGACCGCTATGAAAAAGCAACCCAAATCGATCCGTAACACGCCCGAAGAAGAAGCTGCGATTGCTCGCGGCATCGCGGCCGACCCTGACACGTTCGAGCCGACCGATGAACAGTTCGCACTGTTGAAGCCGCGCGGCGGCCGGCCAAAGCTCGCGCACCCGAAAGTCGCGGTAACGATTCGATACGACGCTGAGATAGTCGAGCGTTTCAGAGCAAGCGGCGAAGGCTGGCAAACGCGCATGAACGACGCACTGCGCGATTGGCTCAAGACACACCACGCATGAGGTGCTAAAGGAGTTGGGAGGAAGAGAAACGCTGGCGCGCACCTATCGGCCGATCACCTGGTACGCTGGGTTCAGCCGCACACACGGGTCGCCGACCTACGGACGACCGCCGGCTAACTATATTTTCACTGTACTGGGAGAAGACGACGAAGCAGAGAAACCGCTGAAAGCCTTACGGCTATTGGTGCGCCCGGCTGGGATCGAACCAGCAACCCCTGCCTTCGGAGGGCAGTACTCTATCCATTGAGCTACGGGCGCTTCAACACGAAAGCGCGGCAACCTGAACAGGAGCGACGCCAAAGCGAGACCGAAAGGATACCCGGTTTCGGCCAAACCGTCCACCGGACGGCCTATATGGCGGGATTGGACGCCTCCTGTCCGCCATCCAGGCGCCGCCACCCGCACCCCGCGATGCGGGTAAACGCCTGCTGAACACCTCGCCGCGGCTCTCGCCGCCGCCGAAACGTTGCGTCTATAATCGTCCGTGCCTGATTAAAGAACAAGAAGTTGCCGTCACGCTGTACCGCTCACATACCCACGGAGACGAGACAAGCATGAGCGAAGCACCACACGGAGCCCCAATCAAAACCCCCGGGCAGCTCATCGCCGCGATCATTGCCAGTTTTGCGGTACCGATCGTCATCATCGTTCTGCTAGTGATCTACGTCGATAATTCGACGCGCACCGGCGCCGGCACAGACAGTCTTTCCGACGCCGAGGTCAGCGCGCGCATCAAGCCGCTCGCGCAAGTCGACATTCGCGACGCCAATGCGCCGCGCGTCTACAAGACCGGAGAAGAGGTCTATAAGGCCGTTTGCTCCGCGTGTCATGCGTCGGGTGCGGCAGGTGCGCCGAAATTCACCAATACCGCCGACTGGGCGCCACGCATCGCGCAGGGCTTCGACACGCTGTGGCACACGGCGCTCGCCGGCAAGGGCGCGATGCCCGCGCGTGGCGGCACCAGCCCGGACGACTACAGCGACTTCGAAATCGCCCGTGCGGTGGCTTACATGGCGAACAATTCCGGCGCGAGCTTCCCTGAACCGGCGCAACCAGCAGCGGGTGCGGCAGCCGCCGCGTCTGGCGCTGCCGCCGCCGCGCCGGCGGGTGCTTCGGACGCTGGCGCCGCACAAGCCGCTGCCGCGATGGCGGCCATGGCAAGCGTGCCGCAAGCGGCTGCGCCAGCAGCGGGCGGGGCACAAAGCGCAGACGCCTCGCAAGCCGGTAAGGCGCTGTATCAGCAGGTTTGCCAGGCCTGTCACGCGGCCGGCGTGCTGAACGCACCGAAGTTCGGCGACAAGGACGCATGGGCGCCGCGTCTGAAAGAACCGATGGACACGGTCTACAACTACGCACTGCACGGCAAGGGCGCGATGCCGCCCAAGGGTGGCTCGACTGCCTCCGACGCGGACGTGAAGGCAGCCGTCGACTACATGGTCAGCGCGGCGAAATAAGGCTATTCCGGCGGTTGTCGCAGAACAACAAATCCCTGTACCGTGGCGACACGGGCAGGGATTTTTTATGCGAAATGCGCTTTACGCGCTGTCGGGTCAGGCGCCTGCCGATGCAACCGCGGGACGGCTGAACACCTCGACAAATGCCAACGCCGGCGTGCTACGAGCCATCGACGTCAAATGCGTGTGCAAATCGGCAGGGACGAGCCACGGATAGCTCAGCCCATCTTGTAACGCTTCGAGCAATTTGCCGTCGGCGTCGGGCACGACGTCCATGCGTGCGATGTGGATATGGAATCCCGTGACGGCCGGCGCCGCGTCGAAAGTCCACCGATACACCCCGTGGCCGACGCGCAATGCGCCGGTTGCCGGTTCGCGCATCACCACCAGCCAGGGCAACACCTCGATCGTATCGTTCTCCACCGCGAGCGAATCGCATACGTAGTACGTACGGCACTGCGCGTACTGCGCGCCGAAGTCGGTGACGAGCGTTTTCGCGATCGCACCCGTACCGACTGTGCGCGCCGGAAACGCGATATTCGACGTAGCGAGCGAAATGGTGAGGACCGCGTCCGGCGCGAAGGCCTCGGCGATGCGATTAGCGCGCGTGTTGTCTTTCGCGTCGATGTAGGTTTCGAGCGCGCGGCGATAGTGCGCGAGCGGGAGTGTGGGCATGCAAGCGGTCTCCGATTGACGCCCGATCGATATCCGATTAACGGGCCGTGTCACTGTAGCGCGCGTACGTCGAAAAACCACCGATGCACCTGCCGCGCACGGGGTCTTGCATTCACTCCCACGCTCAAGGCTTCTGCAACAGCGCCTTCAAACTCGCAAGCCGGTCTTTCGGCGACATCGGCGCTTCTTCGGCCGTCGGCGGCGGGGCGTCGTCGAGCAGCATCTCGGGGATGAAGCGCGACGGCTCGCACACCACGGTTTCGCGCGCACGCTTGCGCTTCTTGCACCAGTTCAGATGCAGGCTGCGCTGTGCCCGCGTAATCGCGACGTACATCAGACGACGCTCTTCCTCGATGCGCGCGTCGTCGATCGGCTCGTCGTCCGGGCCGCCACGGTGCGGCATGATGCCTTCTTCGACGCCCACCAGAAACACGTGCGGATACTCCAGCCCCTTCGACGCATGCACCGTCGAAAGCCGCACTGCGTCAGGATCTTCCTCGCGACCTTCGAGCATCGACATCAGCGCGACGGTCTGGATCAGGCCGAGCAGACTCTTACCCGTGTCGCCGAAGCCGTCGGCGGTGTCGTAGCCGGTTGCCTCGCTCTTCTCCGAACCTTCGGGTTCAGCCTTGGTGCCCTTGCGCTTCAACCATTCCATGAACTCGAGGACGTTCTGCCACTTGGACTGCGCCTGACGTTCGTCGAACGCGTCGTACAGATAGGCTTCGTAGTGAATCGCGTCCATCAGTTCGTCGAGCAAGGTCCCGGCGGCATCCTTCTCGGCGCGATCGGTGAGACGCTGCATGAAGTCGCAGAACACGCGCATCGGTTCGATCTGACGCGGCGACAGGCGTGCCTCAATGCCGCCCATATACACCGCTTCGAACAACGACACCTTCGCCTGGCCCGCAAACGAGCCGAGCGCTTCGAGCGTCGTATTGCCGACGCCGCGGCGCGGCGTAGTGATCGCGCGGATGAACGCCGGATCGTCGTTCGCGTTGGCGATCAGGCGCAGATACGCGCAGATATCCTTGATCTCGGCTTTGTCGAAGAAGGACTGGCCGCCCGACAGCACATACGGGATCCGCTCACGACGCAGCACCTGTTCGAAGATACGCGCCTGAAAGTTGCCGCGGTACAGGATCGCGTAGTCGCGGAAATTCGTGCGCCGCTCGAACTTGTGCGCGGACAGGCGGAACACCACGGATTCGGCCTCGTGCTCTTCGTCGTTGCAAGGTGTGACAGTAATCGTGTCGCCCATGCCGTGTTCGGACCAGAGCTTCTTTTCGAACAGCTTCGGGTTGTTCGCGATCACGTTGTTCGCGGCGGTCAGAATGCGCACCGTCGAACGATAGTTCTGCTCGAGTTTGATCAGATGCAGCTTCGGAAAATCCTTGCTGAGCTGCCCGAGATTTTCGAGCGTCGCGCCGCGCCAGCCATAGATTGCCTGATCGTCGTCGCCGACCGCCGTGAACGCCGCGCGCTTGCCGGCCAGCAGTTTCACCAGTTCGTACTGGCACGCATTGGTGTCCTGATACTCGTCGATCAGCAGATAGCGCAGCTTGTTCTGCCAGCGGTCGCGCACCTGCTCGTTCTTCTCGAAGAGTTCGGCAGGCAGACGGATCAGGTCGTCGAAATCAACCGCCTGATACGCATGCAGCGTCGCCACGTAATTGCGGTAGACGATCGCGGCCTGATGTTCGTCCTCGGTCGCGGCGATCGCGATCGCCTGCTCGGGCATGATCATGCCGTTCTTCCACAGCGAGATGATCGACTGGATCTTGCGGATGAAGCCCTTGTCCGTCGAGCCGACCTGCTCCTGGATCATGCCGAAGCAGTCGTCCGAATCCATGATCGAGAACTGCGGCTTCAAACCGACGTGTTCCGCTTCCTGCCGCAGAATCTGCACGCCGAGCGAGTGGAAGGTGCAGACCGTCAACTGGTTGACGGGCACTTTGCGGCCTTCCTTGCCGGGCGTCGTGAGCGTCTTGCCTTCGAGCAGCTTGCCCACGCGCTCGCGCATTTCCAACGCGGCCTTGTTCGTGAACGTGACGGCGGCGATGTGGCGCGGCTCGAAGCCTTTGGCCTCGATCAGGTGGGCGATTTTCTGCGTGATCACGCGCGTCTTGCCGCTGCCTGCGCCGGCGAGCACGAGACACGGACCGTCAAGATAACGGACCGCTTCATTTTGAGCGGGGTTCAGGCCTGCGGACATCGTCAGTGGATGGGTAATGCGGTTGAGGGCGCTTGGGTGCGGAATCGCGAGACCGAAGGCCCGGGGGCATGCTGCACGGGGCGGGCGGCTGGCGCGCGTGCCTCAGTCTGAGGGGCGTTCCGGCACGCTACGATCCGCGCGAGAGGAGCGATGTTAACACGGATGCCCGAAGCGGATGCCGTGACAGACGCCGCTGTCGGACGGCCAGGAAAGGGGGCCGCAAGGGCGGCTCGCCCGACGAC
The DNA here is from genome assembly GCF_046026675.1 of Paraburkholderia sediminicola. Lineage (GTDB taxonomy): Bacteria > Pseudomonadota > Gammaproteobacteria > Burkholderiales > Burkholderiaceae > Paraburkholderia > Paraburkholderia sediminicola_F. Next base: position 4,346,403 of record NZ_JAQQEY010000001.1, read on the forward strand.
AAAAACGCGGTTGCCCCGGTCGTGGCCGCAACTGCCGTCCGAGCGCCGCCAAACAGGCGCCGCCGACAAACGCCTGCGACGATGCTGACAGTCCGCCTTCGGGACATGCCACAATTACGCTGTTGCGCGCCGTCGCCGCGGTGGCAAAGCGGCGCGCCGTTTTTGCAGGAAGACACGCATGTCCGCATCGCTGAAGATTGGATTGATGGGTTACGGTTTTGCTGGCGCGACCTTTCATGCGCCGGTGATCGAGCACTGCGGGCGAGCCAGCATCGCAGCCATCGCGACGAGCCAGCCCGAGCACGCGCTGGCCGATTACCCGCACGCAAAGGTGGTGGCCGATCTCGACGCCCTGCTGGCGCTCGACGAAATCGACTGCGTCGTCATCGCGACGCCCAACGACACGCACTTCGACCTGGCGCGCCGCGCGCTGGAAGCGGGCAAGCACGTGGTGGTCGACAAACCGGTCACGCTCACCGCCGCCGACGCCCACACGCTCGCCAACATTGCACTGGCTCGCAGCAAGCGGTTCGTCCCCTTTCATAACCGCCGCTGGGACGGTGATTTTCTGACCGTGCGGGATCTGCTTGCCAGCAGAGAATTGGGGCGCATCACGCAATACGAATCGCATTTCGACCGTTTCCGGCCGGAGGTTCGGCCGCGTTGGCGCGAGGACGCTTCGCGCGGCGGCGGTTTGCTATTCGATCTTGGACCGCACCTGATCGATCAGGCGCTGGCGCTGTTCGGGGCACCGCAGACTGTGTCCGCCACGGTTCGGACGCATCGCGATCAAGCCAGTGCACCGGACTACGTCCATATTCAGCTGGGGTACGGTGAGTTCGAAGTGGTGTTGCATGCCAGCGCGTTGACTGCGCACGTCGCGCCGAGGTTTACGATTCACGGCACGAAGGGGAGCTACGTGAAATACGGGCTCGATACGCAGGAAGATCAGTTGAAAGCCGGCTTGCGGCCTGGCGATGACGGGTTCGGCGTCGGCAATGCGCCCGGCGTGTTGCGTGTGCTCGAAGGCGATCAGGAAGTCGAGCGGCAGGTACCTACGCGCAACGGGGAATACGTCGGCTTTTATATCGCCTTGGCGGATACCATTCAGAACGGCGCGAAATTTCCCGTCAGCGCTCAGGACGCGGTCGACGTCATGACGATCATCGAGCTTGCGGCGCGGAGCTCGGAGGAAGGCGTCCGGCTGCCGTTTGAACGTATTCGCTAACTTTCCTCTGCGCTACGAGGCGCTTTCTGCGCCATTGGCGGCAGCATGCGAACCATGCCGCCGCCATTGGCAGAAAGCCTGACAAGCCCGAAAGGAACATAACGTTACAAATAACCCCGCCTCCGCGGTCAGCGTGAATCCCCGGCAATCCGTTGCTACCCCAGTAGCACCACAAAACGACAACGACTTCCCGGAGTGTCCATGCCCCGTATCGTCCGCGCACTAGCAGCATGCGCATTACTCAGTTCCCTCGCCGCCTGCGTGGTGGCTCCTCAGCAACCCGCGCCGGCGCCGCGCCCTAACCCGCAACAAATTGCGGATCAGCGCTTCAACCAGGTCAATGGCCGTATCGACAACCTGAGCCGCCGCATCGACGCTCGCGTCAACCAAGGCTACTACCCGCCCCCGCAAGGCGGTGCGTTGCACCACCGTCTGGACGTGATCCGCCAGGAAGCGCACGACATGGCGGCGCAACACGGCGGCGGCCTGTCCGGCGACGAACAGCGCGTGCTGAACCAGGAACTGGACAACGCGGCACACGCCATCGGCGAATAAATCGGCGCTTAAGCGCGTCGGTCAATCGCGCCGTTTCAGGCACCGAAGCAAAGAAGCGCGGGCATCACGTCCCGCGCTTTTTTTGACATTCGCGAACCCGCAGCGCCAACCCCCATACCCCTTGCGGGCCTTTATTTGACAAGCCCCCGGCCCTCGCGTACATTCGCCGCACGCGTCGGGAGAGCGTGCTGGCCGCAGAAAATCGCAGGCCGCGCCGCCGAAGGGGCACACCCGCAAACTCTCAGGCAAAAGGACCGACTGCGTCGAAGAACCCGCGCCCAGGCAACATCAAGGCACCGGTTTTTCGCACTCTGGAGAGCGGCAGTAGCCGTCTGCATCGTTTAGTCGAGCAGATTCTGGCAAGCTGCCCACCGAAGGGGCGCGCGTTTCACCGTAGCGATCACGGCTTCACGATCGCCCGGCAGCGCAATCTCTCAGGTATCGAGGACAGAGGGGTCATGCAGCGCAATCGCTCGCAGGCATCAGCCGCGAGGCGTAGCGCCGCATGGCCTTTTTTGTTTCGCGAGACGCCTGAGGCCCCATGACCGAACTCAAACACACCCCGCTCAACGCCACCCATCGTGCGCTCAACGCCCGCATGGTCGATTTCGGCGGCTGGGACATGCCCGTCAACTACGGCTCGCAGATCGACGAACACCGCGCCGTGCGCACCGACGCCGGCATGTTCGACGTCTCGCATATGTGCGTCGTCGATTTCACCGGCGAGCGCGTGCGCGCCTTCTTCGAACACGCGCTGGCCAATAACGTCGCCAAGCTGCAAACGCCGGGCCGCGCGCTCTACTCCTGTTTGCTGAACCCGAACGGCGGCGTGATCGACGATCTGATCGTCTATTACTTCAGCGAGACGCACTTCCGCCTGGTCGTCAACGCCGGCACCGCGGAGAAAGACGTCGACTGGTTCAGCAAGCTCAACACCGAAGGCAGCTACGGCCTGACCATCACGCCGCGCCGCGATCTGGCGATCGTCGCCGTGCAGGGCCCGAACGCCCGCGATAAGGTCTGGCAAGTCGCGCCGTCCAGCCGCACCTCGACCGAACTCCTTAAGCCGTTTAACGCCGCGATCGTCGACAACACGCCGTTTGGCGAATTGATGATTGCGCGCACCGGGTACACCGGCGAAGACGGCTTCGAAATAGTTCTGCCCGCAACCTCCGTCTGCGAATTCTGGGACGCGTTGGTGCGCCAAGGCGTGCGCCCCGCGGGTCTCGGCGCGCGCGACACGCTGCGTCTCGAAGCCGGCATGAACCTGTACGGCCAGGATATGGACGACAACGTCTCGCCGCTGGACGCCGGCCTCGCCTGGACCGTCGATCTGACCTCGCCCCGCGAATTTATCGGCAAGGGCAAGCTTGAAGCCGAGGGGTCACAGTCCGCGTTCGTCGGTCTGATCCTGCTGAAGGAAAACGGCAGGGCGGCAGGCGTGCTGCGTGCTCACCAGAAAGTCGTCACGCCGCAAGGCGAAGGCGAAATCACCAGCGGCACGTTTTCACCCACGATGCAGGAATCGATCGCCTTCGCGCGCGTGCCGAAAGGCGTGCAGCCGGGCGACACCGTTCATGTCCAGATTCGTGACAAAAACGTACCCGCAAGCGTGGTAAAACTGCCGTTCGTACGCAACGGCAAAGTGCTCGCAGTTTAAGCAGCCGTCGCGTGCGTCTCACTTTTTAAGTTCATACCGAATAACACCGCATAGGAGCATCCGATGAGCATCCCGGCCGATCTGAAATATACCGAATCGCACGAGTGGGTCCGCACCGAAGCGGACGGCACGCTGACGGTCGGCATCACCGACCACGCGCAGGAAGCGCTCGGCGACATCGTCTTCTTCGAAGTCCAGGAACTGGGCAAGAGCGTCAACGCTGGCGACACCGTCGCCGTGATCGAGTCGGTGAAAGCCGCTTCCGATATCTATGCGCCGGTCTCGGGCGAAATCATCGAAGCGAACCCCGCCGTCACCGACACGCCGGATGGCGTCAACAGCGCGCCGTACGAGAACTGGCTCTTCAAGATCAAGCCGGCCGCGGACGCATCGCAGGATCGCCTGATCGACGCGGACGCGTACGCCAAGGCCGTCGGCGCCTGATTCACCGCAAGTTGCACCATTACGTTTAAACCCGACAGGCGCGGCGCGTCCGATTCGACAGTCGAACGGACGCCCGCACCGCCAGGAACACCTCATGAAGCTCGAACACCCGGATCGTCTGATGAACCGCACTCCTCTCTCGCTCGCCGCGCTCGAAGTGCATGACGCCTTCGCCGAACGGCACATCGGCCCGGATTCGGCCGACCAGCAAGCGATGCTCGAAGCCCTCGGCTTCGCGTCGCGCGCCGCGTTGATCGACGCGGTCATTCCGAAGACGATCCGCCGCACCGAAACGCTGCCGCTCGGCCCCTTCGCCCACCCGAAGAGCGAAGCCGAAGCGCTCGCCGCGCTGCGTGAGCTGGCGGACAAGAACCAGGTGTTCCGCTCGTACATCGGGCAGGGCTATTACAACGCGCATACACCGACGGTGATCCTGCGTAACGTGCTCGAAAATCCGGCGTGGTACACCGCATACACGCCGTATCAGCCGGAAATCTCGCAGGGCCGTCTGGAAGCGCTGCTGAACTTCCAGCAAATGATCGTCGACCTGACGGGTCTGGCGATCTCGAACGCCTCGCTGCTCGACGAAGCCACCGCCGCCGCCGAAGCGATGACGCTGCTGCAACGCGTCGGCAAGCCGAAGTCGAACGTGTTTTACGTCGCCGACGACGTGCTGCCGCAAACCATCGAAGTGGTGAAGACGCGCGCCACGCCGGTTGGCATCGAAGTGAAAGTGGGGCCGGCTGCGGACGCCGCGAACGCGAATGCGTTCGGCGTGCTGCTGCAATACCCGGGCGTGAACGGCGACGTGCGCGACTACCGCGCACTCGCTGAAGCCATCCACGCAGCAGGCGGCCACGTGGTGGTCGCTGCCGATCTGCTCGCGCTGACCGTTTTGACGCCGCCGGGTGAATGGGGCGCGGACGTGGCCGTCGGCAACACGCAGCGTTTCGGCGTGCCGGTTGGTTTCGGCGGCCCGCACGCGGCCTACCTCGCCGTGCGCGACGAATTCAAGCGTCAGATGCCGGGCCGCCTCGTCGGCGTGACTGTCGATGCGCAAGGCAATCCGGCACTGCGTCTCGCGCTGCAAACGCGCGAACAACATATCCGCCGCGAGAAGGCCACCTCGAACGTGTGTACCGCGCAAGCGCTGCTCGCGATCATGGCAAGCATGTACGCCGTCTATCACGGCCCGCACGGTCTGAAGACGATCGCGCTGCGCGTGAACCGCATTGCTGCATTGCTCGCAGCCGGCGCGAAGAAGCTCGGTTACACGCTCGTCAACGACACGTTCTTCGACACACTCACGTTCGAAACCGGCGCACGCACGCAGGCGCTGCATGACGCGGCGACGGCGCGGCGCATCAACCTGCGCCGCGTGAGCGACACGCGCGTCGGCATCTCGATCGACGAAACCACCACGCGCAGCGATCTGGCCGATCTGCTCGCAGCTTTCGCACAAGCGGCATTTGTCGACGAAGTCCCGCAAATCGACACCCTCGACGCAGAACTCCCCGCAGAGAACACGGTACCCGCCGCGCTCGAGCGCACCAGCGCGTACCTCACGCACCATGTGTTCAACCGTCACCATTCTGAAACGGAGATGCTGCGCTACCTGCGCAGCCTGTCGGACAAGGACCTCGCACTCGACCGCTCGATGATCCCGCTCGGCTCCTGCACGATGAAGCTGAACGCGACCTCTGAAATGCTGCCGGTCACGTGGCCCGAATTCGGTCAGATTCACCCGTTTGCACCGGCTGAGCAAACGGTCGGCTACCGCGAAATGATCGATCAGCTTGAACAGATGCTGGTCGCGGCCACCGGCTACGCAGCGGTGTCGCTGCAGCCGAATGCCGGCTCGCAAGGTGAATACGCGGGTCTCCTGATCATTCACGCGTACCACGCATCGCGCGGCGAAGGCCACCGCAATGTCTGCCTGATTCCCGCTTCGGCGCACGGTACGAACCCGGCATCGGCGCAGATGGCCGGCATGCAGGTGGTCGTCGTGGCTTGCGACGCGCAAGGCAACGTCGATATCGAAGACCTGAAAAAGAAGGCCGAGCAGCACGCCGACAAGCTCGCGGCAATCATGATTACGTATCCGTCGACGCACGGCGTGTTCGAATCAAACGTCCGCGAAATCTGCGAGATCGTACATGCGCACGGCGGCCAGGTTTATGTGGACGGCGCGAACATGAACGCCATGGTCGGCCTCTGTGCGCCGGGTCAGTTCGGCGGCGACGTCTCGCACCTGAATTTGCACAAGACCTTCTGTATTCCGCACGGCGGCGGCGGACCGGGCGTCGGTCCGGTCGCGGTCGGCGCGCATCTCGCGCAATTCCTGCCGAATCAGATTTCGTCGGGCTACGAGCGTGCGCCGAACGGTATCGGCGCTGTGTCGGGCGCGCCGTACGGTTCCGCTTCGATCCTGCCGATTTCGTGGATGTACATCGCGATGATGGGCGCGAAGAACCTCACGGCTGCCACCGAAACCGCGATCCTCAACGCGAACTACGTCGCGAACAAACTCGCGCCGCATTACCCGGTGCTGTACTCGGGCCCGGGCGGACTGGTCGCGCACGAATGCATTCTCGATCTGCGCCCGCTCAAGGAAACCAGCGGCATCTCCGTCGACGACGTCGCCAAGCGCCTCGCTGACTACGGCTTCCACGCACCGACCATGAGCTTCCCGGTGCCGGGCACGCTGATGGTCGAGCCGACCGAATCGGAATCGAAGGAAGAACTCGACCGCTTCATCGAAGCGATGATCGCGATCCGCGAGGAAATCCGGGCTGTAGAAGACGGCCGCTCGGACCGCGAAGACAATCCGCTCAGGCACGCGCCGCATACGGCGGCGGTAGTCATCGCGGACGACTGGAAGCACGCGTATGCGCGCGAAACCGCAGCGTATCCGCTGCCCACGCTGATCGCCAGGAAGTACTGGCCGCCGGTCGGCCGTGCGGACAACGTGTATGGCGACCGCAATCTGTTCTGCTCCTGCGTGCCGATCGCCGACTACGAGTAAGCGAGGCCGTAAATCGCGCATCGCCTGAAGGTTGTAAGCAGGCGTTGCGCGGTTCTGTCGCTTGTGTCCGCAAACGGCTAACATCACACACCGAATCAGCCTAACGAGGAGTTTCGCATGGCGCGAAAGGTGCGATTGATGCAAAGCCGGACCGAAATCAGGCGAACCCAAACATGGCAGCAGGCTTGCACGCTATTGCTGGCTGGCGCAGCGGTGCTGCTGCCGCTGCGACAGGCGCAGGCCGCAATGAATTTTTGCGCGGCGCCCGCGCTGCAAACCAGCGAGCGCACGAATGCCGATCCAGGCGTCAAGGCGCTGGTGAGCAATGTACTGGCACATCTGAACGACCCGCCGCATGCGCTGGCGAAACTGCATACCGAAGGCACGCTGCCGCACGAGGGCATTTACGATCAAAGCGTCGAGGCGGAGAAGGATCTCGATCTGCTGCGCGACGCCGCGCTCGCCTGGCGCGCGACCAGTGACGACCGTTATCTGAAACTGGTCGACCGCTTACTGTACGCGTGGGTCACGACCTATCAACCCAGTTTCAATCCAATCGACGAAACCCATTTCGAAGGCCTGATCCTCGCCTACGACATGACCGCGAGCGCGTTGCCGGTGAAGACGCGCAATGCATCAATGGCGTTCCTGACGAAGCTCGCGAGCGGCTATATCGCACAGATCGACGCGCAGCCGCGGCCGCTCACGGGTACGTTCAAGAACAACTGGCAAAGCCACCGGATCAAGCTGATCTCGATGGCTGCGTTCACGCTGGATAACCGCAAGATGATTAACGCGGCGCAGCGCCTGTTCGACGAGCATATCGGCGACAACATTGCGCCGGACGGCTCGACGTTCGACTTCGGCGAGCGCGACGCACTGCATTACGTCACCTACGACCTGCAGCCGCTCGTGATCTCCGCGCTCGCCGCGCGCCGCCACAACCGCAACTGGTTGCCGGAGAAGGGTGCGAACGGCGCGTCGCTGCAAGCCGCGCTGAACTGGCTCACGCCGTATGCGGACGGCAGCAAAACGCATGAAGAATTCGTGCATTCGAACGTTCCGTTCGATGCTAAACGTCGCGAGGCCGGTTTGCCGGGCTATTCGGGTCAATGGGATCCGAAAAACGCGACGGAGCTGTTTCACCTGGCGGCGCGTCTCGACGGACGCTATACGCCGATCGCGCTGCAGCTTGCACCGACGCCGCCCGCATGGCTCGCCGTGTGCTTACCGCTGCCGGCGCGCTAAACTAACTTTTATCAGCAGGGAGCAGTAAATGGCAGTCAGCGTGTTCGACCTCTTCAAAATCGGCATTGGTCCGTCCAGTTCGCATACGGTCGGGCCGATGCGTGCGGCGCTGATGTTCGCGCAAGGGCTCGAACGCGACGGGCTGCTTGGCGCGACGGCATCGGTGAAAGTGGATCTGTACGGCTCGCTCGGCGCGACCGGCAAGGGTCACGGCACCGATCGCGGCGTGATGCTCGGCCTGATGGGCGATGCGCCTGACACCGTCGATCCTGACACGATCGCGCAGCGGCTCGAAGTGGTGAAGGCGTCGCGCAAGCTCGCTTTGCTCGGCACGCACGACGTGCCGTTTGTCCAGAAAGATCACATTTCGTTTTATCGCCAGGCGCTGTCCGAGCATCCGAACGGCCTGAAGTTGCGTGCGTTCGATGCAGAAGGCGAGACGCTGCGTGAGTCGACCTATCTGTCGGTCGGTGGCGGTTTCGTGGTGACGGCGGGCGCGCCGAACACGAAGGTGCTGAGCGCCGTCGAACAATTACCGCATTCGTTCCGCAGCGGCAACGAATTGCTCGCGCTGTGCAAATCGACCGGCAAGAGCATCGCGCAATTGATGTGGGAAAACGAACGCGTCTGGCACACGGAAGAAGAGACGCGTGCGGGCTTGCTGAAGATCTGGAACGTGATGCAGTCGTGTGTGTCGCGCGGTTGCGGCATCAACAATCCGGATGCCGACGGTCACTTGCCTGGTCCGTTCCAGGTGAAGCGCCGAGCGCCGCAGTTGTATCGCGCGCTGTCGGGCAATCCTGAACTGGCGCTGCGCGATCCGCTATCGATGGTCGACTGGATCAATCTCTACGCGATCGCCGTGAATGAAGAAAACGCTGCGGGCGGGCGCGTGGTCACTGCGCCGACCAATGGCGCGGCCGGCATCATTCCCGCGGTGCTGCATTACTACACGCGCTTCATGCCGGGCTCGAACGAGCAGGGCGTGATCGACTTCCTGATGACGGCGGCGGCAATCGGCATTCTGTACAAGCTGAATGCGTCGATTTCAGGCGCGGAAGTAGGGTGCCAGGGTGAAGTGGGCGTGGCCTGCTCGATGGCCGCGGGTGGACTCGCGGCGGTGATGGGCGGCACGCCTGAGCAGGTCGAGAATGCTGCCGAGATCGGCATGGAGCATAACCTCGGGCTGACGTGCGATCCGGTCGGCGGGATGGTGCAGATTCCGTGTATCGAGCGCAATGCGATGGGCTCGGTGAAAGCCGTGAATGCGGCGCGAATGGCGTTACGCGGTGACGGCACACATTATGTATCGCTGGACTCTGTGATCAAGACGATGATGCAGACCGGCGCGGATATGAAGACCAAGTACAAGGAAACCTCGCGCGGTGGGTTGGCTGTGAATATTGTGGAGTGTTGAGAACACAACGACCCGACCGCACCGATCGCACCCAACGCAACGTCTGGAGGCTTCATCGCAATGCCGCTTGCTTCTGAATCTTCTTCCACCGCCCAAACTACCGGCGCGCGTCTTGTCGTCGACGCTTTGCTGACGCACGGCGTCGAACGTGTTTTCTGTGTTCCCGGCGAAAGCTTTCTCGCCGTGCTCGATTCGCTGCACGACGAAACAGACCGCATCCAAACCGTCGTCTGCCGGCACGAAGCGGCAGCCGCGAACATGGCCGAGGCCGTCGGCAAATTGACCGGGCGTCCGGGCGTCGCCATCGTCACGCGCGGACCCGGCGCGACGCATGCATCGATCGGCGTGCACACCGCATTTCAGGACTCCACGCCGATGATCCTGCTGATTGGCCAATGCGCGCGTGAGCATCTCGATCGCGAGGCATTCCAGGAAATCGACTATCGGCGCATGTTCGGTCAGATGGCCAAATGGGTCGCGCAAATCGATGATCCGAAACGCATTCCCGAATATCTGAGCCATGCGTTTCACACGGCGACGTCGGGACGTCCGGGGCCAGTCGTGTTGTCGTTACCGGAAGATGTGTTGAGCGATGCGTGTGACCTTGTTGCCGGCGCGCCCGCATACAAGCGTGTGGCGGCGTCGCCGTCTGCGGCTCAGATGGAAGAATTGCGAAGATTACTGGAAGGCGCGCAACGGGCAATGGTGATTGCCGGCGGCAGCGGTTGGACACCTGCGGCATGTGCCGACCTACAACGCTTCGTCGAGAATTGGCAATTGCCGATCGGACTCGCGTTCCGCTTTCAGGACACGCTCGACAACGAGCATCCGAACTATGCGGGTGATGTCGGCCTCGGTATCAATCCGGCGTTGGCTCAGCGTATCCGCGATGCGGACCTGCTCCTCACGCTCGGTCCACGGTTGGGCGAAGCGACGACCAACGGCTATACGCTGCTCGATATTCCGAAGACCAAACAAACGCTGGTGCATGTGCATCAAGGTGCGGAAGAGCTCGGGCGGGTCTACGCGGCAGATCTGCCGATCGTCTCGGGCATGCCGGAACTGGCAGCGCTGCTTGCCGAGTTGAGGCCGTCTTCCGACAAGCTCGCATGGACCGGCGCGGCAGAGGAGGCGCATCGCGCGTATCTCGACTGGCGCAAGCCACGCCCGATTCCCGGCGACGTGCAAATGGGCGAAGTCATCCAACAATTGCGCGCGCATCTACCGGAAGACGCGATCCTCACAAACGGCGCGGGCAACTACGCAACGTGGCTGCATCGGCATTTTTCATATCGGCATTTCCGCTCGCAACTCGCGCCGACCAGCGGCGCGATGGGCTACGGTGTCCCAGCGGCGATTGCGGCGAAGTCGATGTATCCGCAACGCGCAGTGGTCGCATTAGCCGGCGACGGGTGCTTCATGATGTCCGCGCAAGAACTCGCGACGGCAATGCAGTACGACCTGCATGTGATTTTCATCGTCGTGAACAACAGCCACTTCGGCACGATCCGGATGCATCAGGAACGGCACTATCCGAATCGCGTGCATGGCACCGGTCTCACGAATCCGGATTTCGCGGCATTCGCAAAGTCGTTCGGCGCCCACGGAGAGACGGTGGAGCGGACTGAAGATTTTCTGCCCGCGTTGCAGCGTTCTTTGGAAGCGAAGCGCGCGGCAGTGATCGAGATTCGCATGCCGCAGGAGGCAAGTACGCCGGGCGCAACGTTGGAGCAGATTCGCGAGCAGGGAAGGAAGCTGCGAGGCGAAACTGCTTAGCGTGAAAAGGCTTGTGGGCAACGTCCCTCCGCGCCGCCGCGTCTTAAGTCGAATTTTTGACGTATAGCAGACTTACCATGCGATCACCTTGTGCATCGTTTGACGAATCGGCTAGGGTTGCCATTCGTCTGAACGATTCAGGGAGTGGATATGCTTAAAGCTGCGGTATTTGCAGGTGCGCTGGGACTGTCGAGCGCTGTGTTTGCAATGGACGTGTCCTGTCCAGTTCATCCCACGGCAGAATGGCTGAAGGAGAGTGACGCCCGTGCGCAGATCGAAGCGCAAGGCTACAAGATCGCGAAGTTCGAGATCGACGACAATTGCTATGAGGTCGAGGCCTACAACCAGGATGGCAGAAAGGTGGAATTGAACTACGACACCAAGACGCTTGCAGTCATCCGGCAGAAGATGGACTGACGCCATCGTCTCGCGCAAGTAGCTTCATAAAAAAACCCCGCCGAAGCGGGGTTCCTGACGTTGAGGCGAGCAGCGAAAAACCGCTTATTTCCCGCCCACGCTTTGCAGCGTCGTCCACTTGCCATCGACAACCTTGTACAGCGTGATGCCGCCGTTCTTCAGGTCGCCCTTGCCGTCGTACGCGAGGTTCGCTGCCGTCACTGCCGGCATCGAGGTCTTCGCGAGCAGCGGCAGATACTTGGCCGGATCGGTCGAGTTAGCCTTCTTCATTGCGTCGAACATGGCCATTGCACCGTCGTACGCGTACGGCGAGTACGTTTGCACGTCCTCGTTGAAGCGCTTCTTGTACTTCGCAACGTAGTCCTTGCCACCCGGCATTTCTTCGAGCGGCAGGCCGGCGAGCGATGCCACCGTGCCGTTCGCTGCGTCACCCGCGAGCTGGATGAACGTCGGCGTGTGGACCATTTCGCCACCCATCAGCGGTGCCTTGATGCCCAGTTGCTTCATCTGCTTGACCATCGGCGCCGCTTGCGAATCCGCGCCGCCGTAGTAGACCATGTCCGGGTTGACCGACTTCAGCTTGGTCAGGATCGACTTGAAGTCCACTGCCTTATCGTTCGTGTATTCACGATCGACGATCTGGCCGCCTGCTGCCTTCGCTGCCTTTTCGAACTGATCAGCCAGACCTTGGCCATAGGCCGTGCGGTCGTCGACGATCACGATCTTCTTCATGCCCAGGGTCTTCACCGCGAACGTGCCGGCGACCGAACCTTGCTGCGTGTCGGACGTCATCATGCGGAACGTGGTCTTGAAGCCTTGTTGCGTGTACTCAGGCGCCGTCGCCATTGCGATTTCGGGGATGCCCGCGTTCGCATAAATGCGCGAAGCCGGAATCGTGGTGCCCGAGTTGAAGTGGCCGAGCATGCCCTTGATGCCGTCATCCACCAGCTTTTGTGCAACGGTCGTGCCGGTGCGCGGGTCAGCCTGGTCGTCGGCCGAATCCAGCACGAAGCGAACCTGCTTGCCGCCGATCATCGGCTTGGTGGCGTTCATGTCTTCCACAGCCAGCGTGATGCCGTTCTGGAAGTCCTTACCGTAGTGGGCCTGTGCGCCCGTCATCGGACCGGCAAAACCGATCTTCACATCTTCGGTCGATTGAGCGTTGGCCGTCCCCGCCAGCGACATTGCTGCAACCAGCGCTGCGCCTGCCAGCTGTTTCATTTTGTGTTGCATAGCTTCTCCTTGGTACCAGGTGTGGATGGAGCGGTTTTTCGGGGTCGCCGTACCGCTTCCGTCTTTTTTGAAAAGATCAATGAGGTTCGCTCAACCGATCGTCATCAAATTTGCATTACCGCCTGCTGCTGCCGTATTCACGCTGACCGAGCGTTCCGTCAATAGACGCTCGAGCGCGTAGTCCTCATCGCCGCTTTCCAGCGCGCGAGCCGCGACGCCCTGCACCGAGACGATCGGCCCCGCACGTTTCGCAACTTCCTTCACCAGCGCCAGCAGCTCGTCGCTGTCGCCTTCGAACAGCACGGCGTCGAACGGCGTATCGGCGCTCTTCTTCACGCTTGCGTAGGACTTCAACGCGGCGGGCAGCAGCGACACCAATTGTTCACCAGCCGCGCCTTCGAACAAGGCGCGATTTCCCGTAGCCAGCGCCGCGGCAAACTGCACGCGTGCACCGCTCGCCGTCGACGCGACGCACAGCACCGTGCCGCGCGCGCCCAGCGTGTACGTGTTGCGCTCGCCGGTCGGCCCCGACAATACCGCAGTTGCGCCCGCCGGTACATGCGACAGATAACCGTCGCAGCGTGCGGCCAGGACCGGCTGCTGTTCGCTGATCAGCCAGTCGCGCAGCGCAGTCAAGGCAGCGGACGGATTATCCCCGTTCACGCCCGCTTGCGGCACCTCAACGATCAGTGCATCGGCCAGCGACTTCGGCAACCCTGCCGGACGCGTAGCCAGCAGACGCTGCAGATAAAGCGCGCCACCTGCTTTCGGACCCGTGCCCGACAAACCTTCGCCACCGAACGGCTGAACACCCACCACCGCGCCGATCACATTGCGGTTCACGTAGATGTTGCCGACATGCGCGCGGCTGATCACGTGAGCGATCGTTTCGTCGATCCGCGTGTGAATGCCAAGCGTCAGGCCGTAGCCGGTCGTGCGGATCTGTTCGAGCAGCTTGTCCAGCTGGCTGCGGCGGTAACGCACCACATGCAGCACCGGGCCGAACACTTCACGCTTCAATTCGTCGATGCTGTCGAGTTCGATCAGCGTCGGCGGAACAAACGTACCTTGTCCCCCACCTTCCGGCATAGGCAACTGCTCGACCTTGCGGCCTTTCTCGCGCATCGCCGCGACGTGCGCGTCGATACCGCGCTTCGCGTCGAGGTCGATTACCGGGCCAACGTCGATCGACAGGCGGTCCGGATTGCCCACCGACAGTTCGCGCATCGCGCCCGTCAGCATTTCGAGCGTGCGGTCCGCAACATCCTCTTGTAGACAAAGAACGCGCAACGCGGAACACCGTTGACCGGCGGAGTCGAACGACGACTGCAGCACGTCCGCCACCACCTGTTCAGCAAGCGCCGAGGAATCGACGATCATCGCGTTCTGGCCGCCGGTTTCGGCGATCAGCGGAATCGGCTTGCCTTCCGGGTCGAGACGGTTCGACAACGTCTTGTTGATCAGACGCGCGACTTCGGTCGAACCGGTGAACATCACCGCACGGGTGCGCGGATCGGCGACCAGCGCGGCGCCAACCGTTTCGCCATTGCCCGGCAGCAGTTGCACCGCGCCCGCCGGCACGCCGGCTTCGCGCAGGATACGCACGGCTTGCGCGGCGATCAGTGGCGTTTGTTCGGCCGGCTTGGCGAGCACGGTGTTACCAGCCGCCAAAGCTGCAGCCACCTGGCCCATGAAAATCGCCAGCGGGAAATTCCACGGGCTGATACAGACCACCGGGCCAAGCGGGCGGTGCGTGTCGTTGGAGAATTCGTTGCGGATCTGCGTCGAGTAGTAGCGCAGGAAGTCGATCGCTTCGCGGATTTCCGCGACCGCGTTCGCCAGCGACTTGCCGGCTTCACGCACCACCAGACCCATCAGCGTGTGCATCTGGGCTTCGAGCAGATCGGCGGCACGCGCGAGGCAATCGGCGCGCGCATCGACCGGCGTCGCTTGCCAGATCGGTGCGGCGGCAACTGCATGGGCCATTGCGGCGCTCACATGTTCCGAGGTCGCTTCCACAACAGTACCGACGAGGTCGCGGTGATCGGCCGGGTTCCGCACATCACGCGCAACGCCCACGGCGATCTCGTTGTCTTCGAGCATCGGCGCGGCGCGCCACGGATGATGCGCGCTCGCCAGCAACGCCGACGACAGCGAGGCCAGACGATGTTCATTCGACAGATCGAGGCCCATCGAATTGAGACGCTCGGCGCCGAACAGATTGCGCGGCAGCGGAATTTTCGCGTGCGGCGCACCGAGCGGGGCGATCTTCGACGCTTCGTCGACCGGGTCGGCGATCAGGTCCTTGATCGCGACGTTTTCATCGGCGATGCGGTTCACGAACGACGTGTTCGCGCCGTTTTCCAGCAGGCGGCGCACGAGGTACGCGAGCAGCGTTTCATGCGTGCCGACCGGCGCATACACGCGGCACGGACGGTTCAGCTTGTCGCGGCCGGTGACTTCTTCATACAGCGGTTCACCCATGCCGTGCAGGCATTGGAACTCGTACTGGCCAGGGTAGTAGTTATTGCCCGCGAGGTGATAGATCGCCGAGAGCGTGTGTGCGTTGTGCGTGGCGAACTGCGGATAAACCGCGTCCGGCGCGGCGAGCAGCTTCTTCGCGCAGGCAACGTAGGACACATCCGTGTAGATCTTGCGCGTGTAGACCGGATAGCCTTCGAGGCCGTCCACTTGCGCACGCTTGATTTCGGTATCCCAGTACGCGCCCTTCACGAGGCGGACCATGATGCGGTGACGACTGCGGCGCGCCAGATCGATCAGGTAGTCGATCACGAACGGGCAGCGCTTCTGATACGCCTGCACCACGAAACCGATGCCGTTCCAGCCGGCCAGTTCCGGATCGAAGCACAGCGCTTCCAGCAGGTCGAGCGAGATTTCGAGGCGGTCGGCTTCTTCAGCGTCGATGTTCAGGCCGATGTCGTAGCGGCGCGCGAGAATCGCCAACGAGCGTACGCGCGGCAGCAGTTCGCTCATCGTGCGTTCCTGCTGCGAACGCGAGTAGCGTGCGTGAAGCGCAGAGAGCTTGATCGAGATGCCCGGGCCTTCGTAAATGCCGCGGCCGCCGGCTGCCTTGCCAATCGCGTGGATCGCCTGTTCGTACGAGGCGTAATAGCGTTGCGCGTCCGCTTCGGTGGTCGCCGCTTCGCCGAGCATGTCGTACGAGTAACGGAAGCCGCGTGCTTCGTACTTGCGGCTGTTGGCGAGCGCTTCGGAAATGTTCTCGCCGGTGACGAATTGCTCGCCCATCAGGCGCATCGCCATATCGACGCCCTTACGGATCAGCGGCTCGCCGCCCTTGCCGATCAGGCGCGTAAGCGCCGACGACAGACCCGTTTCACTATTGGTCGTCACCAGCTTGCCGGTGATCATCAGGCCCCACGTCGCGGCGTTGACGAACAGCGACGGCGCCTGGCCGACGTGCGACTTCCAGTCGCCCTTGCTGATCTTGTCGCGGATCAGCGCGTCACGCGTAGCGCGATCCGGGATGCGCAGCAGCGCTTCGGCGAGGCACATCAGCGCCACACCTTCCTGGCTCGACAGCGAGAATTCGTGGATCAGCCCTTCGACGCCACCGCCCTTGCTCTTGGTGCGCAGCGTTTCGACCAGCTTGCCGGCCATTGCCTGCACGTCGCCCGCGAGATTGGCCGGCAGACGCGCCTGGCCGAGCAGGAACGGCACGCATTCCGGCTCGGGACGGCGATACGCGGCGGTGATCGCCGCGCGCAGCACCGATTGCGGTTGCACGTTCTGCGCGAATTCGAGGAACGGATGCGACGCACCGTCTTCCTCGTGCTCCACCGCGGCGCCGTCAGCCAGATCGGCCGAGCCGGTGTGGCCCGACAATTCCGGCGGCAATTGGCCGTGTTCGATCTTTTCAAGGTACGCGAAGATCGCCTGCTTGATCAGCCAGTGCGGAGTGCGTTCGAGCCGGGTGGCGGCATCTTTCAGCCGGGAACGCAGGAGGTCGTCGACCTTGACGCCAAGGGTGGTGCTAGCCATGTTTCCTTCTTCGGATACCAAACGAATTCGCTGGGGAAAGACTAAAAGTTGGGCGAATCGTACGCCTCCAAATAAAAAGGTGCAACCATGCTTAACGCATGGTTGCACCTTTTTAAAAGCCCCGTACGGCGGGGGTTTGCGCCGAATGGCGCTGCGCGTGGCGACAGCGGTTGCGATCAGTACTTTCCCTGGCGTGATTCTTTTCGCTTTTACCCTTATCAGATCGCTCGGCGCGCCGTTATACGGAATATGGGTGGTCGCGGCCGCAGGGCACGCACATAAAAACGGTACGGGGTTTTAGAGGACTGGCGAAATGGAAAAGTGGTTAGTGATATTGGGCATCTGGGCGATGTGCGCGACGTGCGGCGTGCTGTTCATCCGCGGCGCGACGCGCGGCCCGGGCAAACGTGAGGCGGAAGAAATGCGGGCGCGTCCGGCATCGCGCGCATCGGCTGGCGATGCGCGGGCAGCTTGGAACGATTGAGGGGCTAAGCCCGACGGTTAACGATGGACATCAAGACGCCGTTTCTCGACTGACACCGCAAAGCAAGTACTCGCCGCACGGCTCACACCAGGCGGCGATGCAGACGCACGCGTCAATGCCGTGGAAGGGGGTCGTACTGCGCGCAGGTGTCGTCGGGCGAAACGAGCTGGTCGTGCAGACGGCAAAGCCGGCTGTCCGCCACGCTCGCGCCAAACCCAGAACTGAATACGGCGAGACCCGGAATGCTCTGCTCCAGTGAATGCCGATCCTCGGCGCGATACCGGCAGTTTGCACAGCGCGGCGCGCACGCATCGAAGCGTGCGTGGGCCGTGCCGGCGATGCGGACCGCCTCGCTCATCACGAGCCCTGCCCCAAGCTACTCCAGTACGGTGCGAACACGTGCGCGGACAGCGCGTAGCCGATGGCGATATTGACTACCACGCCCGCCGTAAAGGCCAGGAACGGCTTCAGGCCGGTGGCCGAAAGCGCGCGCAGGCGCGTGGTCAACCCGATGCTCAGGAAACAGAAAGTGAACGCCCATGTGCGTAGCGCGGTGATCGGCGCGACGAATTCGGGCGTGACGACCTTGCGGTAGTCGGCCAGCGAGTAGTGGCTGGCGATCCACGTCACCAGCGCCGATGCGATCACGAAGCCGATCACGAACTTCGGAAAACGCGCCCAGATTTCACCGGCGTTCGCTTTCGCTTTGACGCCGCTGTCCTGCGACTCCCAGCGCGTGGTCGCGACAATGGCGAGCACGAACGCCCAGATACCGATCCAGATATCGCGGCCGACCACCTTCATCAGCGTGAACGCCTGCAGCGATGCCTCGGGGGCGCCCGCAATCGCACCGCCCGCGTGCTTCGCGAAGTCGCCGTAAGCTTGGGCGGCGGCAATACCCGCGGCGTCGGCGAATTCGGACGTGCCGATCCATGCGCCCGCCACTGCTGTAGAAAGTCCCAGCGAACGCGACGCAAAGGGCAGCACGAAAATCATCACGATCGCCCACAAGACCACCAGCGTAATCGCCACCGACGCCTGTTCGCGTTTGGCGCGTACCGCACCCGCAATCGCGATCGCCGCCGACACGCCGCACACCGCGCCGCCCACGCCCAGCACGGCCGCAAAACGCCGGTCGAGACCAAGCGCCTTGGCGACAAGGAAGATCACGAAGAACGTCACGAGCGAGACGATGGTCGCCTGTCCGACCGCGACCGGCCCCGCCCACACCAGCAAGGTGAACGGCAGCGTCGCGCCGAGCAACACGATGCCGACCTTGATATAAAACTCCACGCGCAAGCCCGCTGAAAACCACTCGGGCAACGTGAACACATTGGAAATCAGAAGGCCAAGCGCCAGCGCAACCAATGGCGGCTCAAGGTTGTACTTCGACGCATTCACCCACGCGCCCAGCGTGAAAATCAGCGCCGACGCGATGAACAGGATCAGGAACGAGCCCAGGAAAATGCCGACCCGCTGCTTCAACGTGGCAAGGCTCACGCCGAACAGCGTGGCGAACACGACGAACAGCGCGACATAGTTCGGCAGATGCTTGCCGATGTCCTGCGCGGCCTGTCCCACGCTCGCCCATTTGGCCGGCGCCACCGCCAGCCACTTGATGCTGCTGCCCGAGGCGAACAACGCCCAGGCAATCACGATCACCAGCAGGCCAATCCAGACGGCCCACCAGTCTTCAGTTGAAAAGAGCCCGCCGCCGTGTGCGCTATGGTCACTGCGCGGTTTGCTGGGCGCGGCGCCGGTTGGCAACGTCTGGTTGGTATCGCTCATCGCAAATGCCCCGAGGAAGTTGAGGTGCATCGGCGCGGGATTTTTGAGTTTTGCCTGAAGGTGCGCCGATTCGGCGAAATATAGGCGAGCGGCGACGCAAAACGAAACGACCATTCGCTCTATGAATATGACTTAAAGGAGTAATGCCGCGAAGTTGTCGTAAAGCGGACTGCAACGGCCGTCAGATGTCGAGGGGATCGACTTCGAGATTCCAGCGCAGCACGCCTTTCAGGCCGCGTAGCATCGGTTGCCATGCGCGCAACGTGGCCTGCAACGCGGCCCGCGACGTGCTCTCGATCAGCAATTGCGCCCGATGTACGTGCATCACCTTGACGATGGTGAGCGGCACGGCGTCATAGACCGTCACGCGCGCGGCGGCCGGGATCTCCGTCAGCGCAGCGGCGGCCTGCTGTAGGAAAGCGAGCGCGGCTTCGAGCGTGCGGCCTTCGGCGCGCAGCAAAGCCTGATAGGCGAACGGCGGCAGATGAGCGTCACGCCGCTCGGCCAGCGTCGAATTGGCAAAGCCGACGTAGTCATGCCGCCCCAGCGCGTGATACAGCGCATGGCGCGGATAGCGCGTCTGCACCAGCACTTCGCCCGGCAAACCGCCGCGGCCCGCGCGGCCGCTCACTTGCATCAATTGCGCGAAAAGGCGTTCGCTCGCGCGGAAGTCGTGCGAAAACAGGGCGGTGTCGGCGTTCAGGACGCCGACCAGCGAGACCCGCTGGAAGTCGTGGCCCTTTGCAATCATCTGCGTGCCGACAAGGATGTCGACCTCGCCGGCGTGGACGTCGGAAAACAGCGCCTGCGCGCTGCCTTTGCGGCGTGTGCTGTCGGCGTCGATGCGCAGCACGCGGGCGCCAGGCACCGCGCTCGCCAGCGTTTCTTCGACGCGTTGCGTGCCGCGTCCCATCGGCGCGATGTCGACATTGCCGCACTCCGGGCACGAGCGCGGAATGCGCGATTCCCAGCCGCAGTGGTGGCAGCGCAGTGCGCGCTCGGGTTTATGCAACACGACGTAGGCGCTGCAACGCGGGCAACCGGCCACCCAGCCGCAGGCGTCGCAGGCGAGTTGCGGCGCATAACCGCGTCGGTTCAGGAACACGAGACTTTGCTCGCCGCGCTCGAGCCGCGCCTTCAACGCCGCGATCAACGGCCCGGACAAACCCTCCACCGAGGCCCGTCCGCGCCGCCGCTCTTCTTCCAGATCGATCAGCCTGACTGTCGGCAGGACGGCCTCGGCAACTGCACGGCGCGACAGCGTGAGACGCTTATAGCGTCCCTGATCCGCCTGCCACCAGCTTTCCAGCGACGGCGTAGCCGAGCCGAGCACAACCGGCAAACCGAGTTGCTTACCGCGATAGATCGCCAGATCGCGTGCCGAATAGCGCAAGCCTTCCTGTTGCTTGTAGGCGGGATCGTGTTCCTCGTCGACGACGATGATCGCGAGTTTCGGCAGCGAGGCAAGCACCGCCAGTCGCGTGCCGAGCACGATGCGAGCGCGCCCGGTATGCGCGGCGAACCAGTTGCGGGCGCGTTCGCCTTCCGCGAGGCCGCTGTGCAGCGTGACGATCGAGGTGCCTTCGAGCGCGGCAAAGCGCGCACGGAAGGCCGACTCGAACTGCGGCGTCAGATTGATTTCAGGGACGAGGACGAGGGCCTGCGCGTCGGGCTTCGCCGCCAGAATCTCGGCGAGCGCGCGCAGATACACCTCGGTCTTGCCACTGCCCGTCACGCCGTGCAGCAGGAAGGGCGCGAAGCCGGTCGCGTCGCGGATCGCTTCGACCGCAGTCGCCTGTTCGTCGGTGAGGGTGGGTAGGATGGGTGCGGGCGTATCCGGCGACGCAGGGCCAGCGAGCACCTCGGCGGCTTCGATCACCTCAAGCGCGACCCAGCCTTCGGCTTGCCATGCGTCCAAGGTTGCAATGGCTTTGGGGTGGAGCGCGCGAGCGTCGGCGGCGCTCAGAAATTCGGCCTTCGCCAGGGCTTGGGCAAGCTTGCGCAATGCGCTTGCACGCGCCGGCAATGTTTCCGGCAACGCGGCGCGACCCTCGACGGTCAGGCTGTAGCGTTCCTCGGGTGCGAACAGGCGCGACCAGCGCGCGGCGTCACGCAGGGCTTGCGGCAAAGCGGGCAGGGCCACTTCCCCGAGGCCGCGTTGATAGTAGTCGGCGGCGAAGGCTGCGAGCCGCAGCCATTCGGTCGACACGGGCGGGCAGGCGGTACAGACATGGGTGACTGCTCGCAGGCGGTCAGCGGGTACGTCACTGTGAGTGGTCACTTCGCAGACGAGACCCACCACGTGACGCTTGCCGAACGGCACGCTCACCATCATGCCCGGCGCAACGCTTTCGGGCGTGTCGTAGCGGTAGTCGAACAAAGTCGGCAGCGGATGATCCAGCGCGACGCGGACGAACACTTCACTCACGCGGCGGTGGGGATCAGATGAATGGATGCGGCATGACGCCGCGTCACGGTGCACATTGAGCAAACGGCGAACCCATCGAAGTTAAAGTAAAACTTCAATTTCGGCGCTAAGTTTTGGATTCGGCTGAACAATTGCAATCGGTCCGCTTGCCTGTGGATAACTTTGTTGAGAACTTCGTTCAGATGGGCCGGGAACC
Organism: Paraburkholderia sediminicola; assembly: GCF_046026675.1. Classification (GTDB taxonomy): domain Bacteria; phylum Pseudomonadota; class Gammaproteobacteria; order Burkholderiales; family Burkholderiaceae; genus Paraburkholderia; species Paraburkholderia sediminicola_F. The sequence continues at coordinate 4,368,322 of NZ_JAQQEY010000001.1, forward strand.
GCGCTGCAGCGGCCTTCTGTGGGTTTCCGCACATTTTGTCGTGAACCCTTGAAACCCTTGCCAGACAAGGCTTAGATCAAATGCGCCTGCAATGTGCAAGGGCTAAGGCACGACGAAAGCTTCTACCGCGCCGCAGCGTGATCAATGTGCATAAGTCAAGTCTTGACTTTCGCAAGACCGCCATCTGACGGCCTGCCGACTACAAATATTCCCTTAGAGCGAGAGCCCAGTTTGCTGCTTTGCAGCAAAAATGGCAACGTTTTCGGCGTCAGCTTGGTGCATGCGCGCCGCTTCGAATCGCGCGGCTATGACGATGAACTTCATCCACGAGTTCAGCAACATTCTCCGGCGGCGTGAACTGCGAAATGCCGTGCCCGAGATTGAAAACGTGGCCAGGATGATTGCCGAAGCTGTCGAGCACGGCGCGCGCTTCCATCCGGATCGACGCCGGTGGCGCAAACAGCACCGAAGGATCGATATTGCCTTGCAGTGCAACCTTGGTACCCACGCGCTCGCGCGCCTTGCTCAGGTTCACGGTCCAGTCGAGACCCACCGCATCCACGCCGATATCGGCGATCTCGTCGAGCCACAACCCGCCGCCCTTCGTGAACGTGATCACCGGCACTTTTTCTCCGTCGTGATCGCGCTTCAGTTCGCTCACGACCTGCTGGATGTACTGCAACGAGAAGCGTTGGTAGATACCGTCCGCGAGCGCCCCGCCCCATGTGTCGAAGATCATTACGGCTTGCGCGCCGGCTTCGATCTGGGCATTCAGGTACGCCGCAACCGACTTCGCGTTGACGTCGAGAATTCGGTGCATCAGGTCCGGACGAGCGTACAGCATCGATTTAACCGTGCGGAAGTCCGCTGAACCGCCACCTTCCACCATGTAACACGCCAGTGTCCACGGGCTGCCCGAAAAGCCGATCAGCGGCACGCGCTGGCGGCCTTGCGCGTCGGTCAGCGCGGTGCGGATTTCGCGCACCGCGTCGGTCACGTAGCGCAGCGTGGCGTCGATATCGGGGACGGCCAGGCGCGCTACATCGTCTTCCGTGCGCACCGGGCGAGCGAATTTCGGACCCTCGCCGGCGACGAACTCGAGACCGAGGCCCATGGCGTCAGGCACGGTGAGGATATCGGAGAACAGAATCGCGGCGTCGAGCGGATAGCGCTCGAGCGGCTGCAGCGTGACTTCCGTTGCGTACGCCGGGTTCTTCGCCAGACCGAGGAAGCTGCCCGCGCGACCCCGCGTGGCGTTGTATTCCGGCAGGTAGCGGCCAGCCTGCCGCATCAGCCAGATTGGCGTGTAGTCGGTCGGCTGGCGCAGCAGCGCGCGCAGGAAAGTGTCGTTCAGGAGTTTATGGGCCACGTTGCGTACGACTGAAGGCAAAGGAGCATTTTACCGGACCCGGCTGGCCGCATCGCGCTTGATGCGGGCAATAACTGTGGCGCGTCTTGCTTGCGGCCGCTTTTTTGCTGCCCGGTGCGGCGCCATGACTCAGCTGAACGGCCAATGTTCAAGCGTGAATTGCCGGGCTATCATCCGACGGCCTTACCAAACAATTACGCGCAACCAAGGAGACTCGATGAACAAGGCAGCACTCGCACTGCTCGGCGTTCTGGCCGGTGTTTTGATGCACGCAGGCGTGGCCCAGGCGCAGACCGCCACCACCGCCCCCGCCACGGCGCCCTCACGGCTTGACGAAATCCTCGCGCGCGGCACGTTGCGCGCCTGTACGACCGGCGATTACAAGCCGTACTCGTTTTACAAGGCGGACGGCCAGTTCGAAGGTATTGATATCGACATGACCGAGTCGCTCGCCAAATCGCTCGGCGTGAAGGCGGAATTCGTCAAGACATCGTGGTCCAACCTGATGAACGACTTCGTGGCGAAATGCGACGTCGGCGTAGGCGGTGTTTCGCCGACGCTCGAGCGCCAGAAGCGCGCGTTTTTTACGCAGGCGTACATGGTCGACGGCAAGACGCCGATCGTTCGGTGTGACGACGTCAACAAGTATCAAACGGTGGCGCAGATCGATCAGTCGGCAACCCGCGTGATCGTCAATCCGGGCGGCACCAACGAGCGTTTCGCCAAGCAGTATTTCCCGCATGCGAACCTGACCGTCTATCCGGACAACGTGACGATCTTCAAACAGATCCTCGCCGGCAAGGCCGACGTGATGGTGACCGATGCGTCGGAGACCTTGCTGCAGCAAAAGCTGAATCCGGGTCTTTGCTCGGTGCATCCGGACAAGCCTTTCCAGTATGGCGAGAAGGCCTGGCTGCTGCCGCGGGGCGATGTGGCGCTCCAGCAATACGTCGATCAGTGGTTGCACCTTGCGCGAGCGACCGGCGAGTATCAGGCGATCTCGGATAAGTGGCTGAAGTAAGTTGCACAGTCCGGCCTGCGCTCCGCTCAATCGGAAAAGCAAAGCAGTTCGATTGATTAATAGGTCCGCATGGCCGGCACAATCGTGTAACCGGACCCCAAGGCGCTACGCAAAACTCGAACAATACGGTTGAACAAGGGTCCAACAAACCGGCCGCTTGCACGCCTATCTCCCATGCGCGGGGTGCTGCAAAGCAGCGCACGCGTTCAGCCGGGAATCCAGGAACTTCGTAACGCTGGAAAAGCGCCTGTAATACAGCCGATCCGCCCCAAAAAAGATGAGCATGCAACCATTTCATGCGGAATCGACTGAACGGATTACGCCGCAATATGCGTCACGAATAGCATCAATCGAGCGTATGAAATTGCGCAGCAGTCATCGGAAAAAATTACGTTTAAAACGTTTCGGATTGGAAATAAGTCCCGCAATGCCTTATCTGGCGGGCGTTACAACCTGAAACACTTTGTTACCGCGCTCGTAGGTTAATTCGCCCACAATGCCCTCAACGGTTTCAACACGGATGTGGCTGGGTGCGTGGTGTGAGCGGATACGATGCACTTGCCGGTCGGCGTATGCCGAAGCCCTGTGAAGGGGCATCCCTGCTGGGGCCGTAGTCGACGCAGGGTCGTCGTCTCAGTTGGTTCCATCTTTGGTCTCCTCGCGCTAACCCCGTAGCGTGTGGTTTTTAGCGGGCTCCAGGCCCGCTTTTTTTTCATCTGGTCAAACGTTTGCGAGCTTGCCGGCGGGTCGATTTTCGGCTTTTCCTTCGACCGTGCAGTTCCTCCGGGCTCATTCCATAGCACACGGTTTTCCCCAATATGTCGGTCGGCACCGCGCGGAAATTCGCACGGTGCCGAACCCGGTTAGCCATCAGGTCGTCTTGTTTTCCTGCACCTTCAATTCGCTGATCATCCGTTCGCGCATGACGAATTTCTGCACCTTGCCGGTCACCGTCATTGGCAATTCGTCGACAAAGCGGATGTACTTCGGCACCTTGTAGTGCGCGATCTGGCCCTGGCAGAACTGCTGGATTTCCTCCGCTGTGGCCTGCTCCCCTGAGCGCAATACGATCCACGCACAGACTTCCTCGCCGTACTTCGCGTCGGGCACACCGAAGACCTGCACGCTCTGGATTTTCGGGTGGCGGAACAAAAACTCTTCGATCTCGCGCGGGTAAATGTTTTCGCCGCCGCGAATCAGCATGTCCTTCAGGCGGCCGACGATGTTGCAATAGCCTTCGGCATCGAGCGTCGCCAGATCGCCGGTATGCATCCAGCCGTCGACAATGCTTTCCCGCGTCTTCGCTTCGTCCCCCCAATAGCCCTGCATCACCGAATAACCCTTGGTGCACAGTTCGCCCGTCTCGCCGACCGGCACGATCGCGCCGAGCGGATCGACGATCTTCACCTCCAGATGCGGCTGGATCCGACCGACTGTCGTGGTGCGTTTGTCGAGCGGATCGGTGGTCGAACTCTGAAAGGACACCGGGCTGGTCTCCGTCATGCCGTATGCGATCGTGATCTCGTTCAGATGCATCTTCGAGACAACCTTCTTCATCGTCTCGATCGGGCATGGCGAACCGGCCATGATTCCAGTGCGCAGGCGCGAGAAGTCGTAATTGGCGAAGTTCGGATGATCGAGTTCGGCGATGAACATGGTCGGCACCCCGTGCAGAGCGGTGCACCGCTCTTCGGCGACGGCCGCCAGCGTGGCGGCTGGATCGAAGCCCTCACCCGGGAACACCATATTCGCGCCGACCGATACGCATGCCAGCACCGCCAGCACCATGCCGAAGCAGTGATAAAGCGGGACGGGAATGCACAGGCCGTCCTGCTCCGTTAGACGCATCGCCATCGCGATATAGCGCGCGTTGTTGACGACGTTTCGGTGGGTCAGCGTCGCGCCCTTCGGATTGCCTGTCGTGCCGCTGGTGAACTGAATGTTGATCGGGTCGTGCGAGGAGAGCGTCGCGCCGATGGCGTCGAGCCTGGCGATGTCGAGTGTTGCGCGACCCTGCTCGATCACGTCGGAGAAGGTCAGCATGCCGGGCGTTTCCGTGTCGCACATACGGATCACGTAGCGCAGATCGGGCAGGCGCGCGGCGCGCAGCTCGCCCGGCGCCTGGATCGCCAACTCCGGCGCGAGCTCCTGCAGCATCTCGAGGTACATCGACGTCTTGAAACGCTCTGCGGCAACGATCGCCTTGCAGCCCACCTTGTTCAACGCGTATTCGAGTTCGGCGAGCCGGTAAGCCGGGTTAATGTTGACGAGTACGGCGCCGATGCGTGCCGTCGCGAACTGGGTAAGCAGCCATTCCACCCGGTTCGGCGACCAGATTCCGACGCGGTCGCCCTTCACGATGCCGAGTGTAAGGAGCCCAGACGCCAGCACGTCGATTTCCTCGGCGAACTCCTTCCATGTCCAGCTGATTCCCTGCTCACGAAACACCACGGCTGGGCGCTCAGGGAAACGCGCCGCAGTGTCGCGCAGAAACTGGCCTACCGGGGCTTCGCTCAACGGAATCTCGGTCGACCCGCGCACGTATGACAGGTTGTCTTTGGGTTCGATGAGTGCGCCTTCGCCTGACATGTGGGTTGCCATGGTGTTGTCTCCGTGAGCGGAAGCTCGCCCAGTCTATTGAAATCAATTGTGCCACCGGCGCGTGTCCGTACGGCATCAAGTCTTACCCGCAGCGCATTGGCGGCTACACATCTCGCTCCGACTGCTGATCGCTCGGTCCGAATGCACGATTTTGCTGACCTTTCCGTAAACGTCAAGTTAAGGTCAAAAAAAAGCAGCCGCGAAGGCTGCTTTTTCTCTGATACGTGATGCTTAGTTCTGACCGCGCAGCTTGCGCAGACGCTGGATCGCAGCGAGCTGAGCCGTCGCGTACGCCAGTTCCGCTTGCGCGGTGGCGTATTCGAGGTTCGAACCCGTGTTCTGCAGCGCTTCTTCTGCGCGCTTGCGTGCATCTTCGGCCTTGGCTTCGTCGAGATCCTTGCCGCGGATCGCCGTGTCGGCGAGAACCGTCACAGCACCAGGCTGGATTTCGAGGATACCGCCGGCGACGAACACAAATTCTTCTTCGCCGTTTTCAGCTTCGATGCGCACCGCACCCGGACGAATCCGCGTGATGAGCGGCGTGTGTCCCGGCAGAATGCCGAGTTCACCTGCTTCACCCGGCAGCGCGACGAACTTCGCCTGGCCCGAGAAGATCTGCTCTTCCGCGCTGACGACGTCTACTTTAATGGTTGCCATATCGACTCCTGTGGCGACCAGAGTTGGCGCTTTAGCGCTTACTCTGGCCCCATGCAAGGCTGGATTGAGTGTAGTAAGAGGCGCCGTTTTCGCGAAATACTACCCCGCGGGTAGTATTTCAATGCGAGCGGCGCCCGCTTCGTTACACCCGACCTTTACTGGATCTTCTTGGCCTTTTCGAAGGCTTCGTCGATCGTGCCGACCATGTAGAACGCTTGTTCCGGCAGGTGGTCGCACTCGCCTTCAACGATCATCTTGAAGCCACGAATCGTTTCCTTCAGCGGCACGTACTTGCCCGGCGAGCCCGTGAACACTTCAGCGACGTGGAACGGCTGCGACAGGAAACGCTGGATCTTACGAGCGCGCGCCACGGCGAGCTTGTCTTCCGGTGCCAGTTCGTCCATGCCCAGAATCGCGATAATGTCGCGCAATTCCTTGTAGCGCTGCAGCGTTTGCTGCACGCCGCGCGTGATTGCGTAGTGCTCTTCGCCAATCACGTTCGGGTCGATCTGACGCGAGGTCGAATCGAGCGGGTCCACTGCCGGGTAGATACCCAGCGAAGCGATGTCACGCGACAACACGACGGTTGCGTCCAGGTGGCCGAAGGTCGTAGCCGGCGACGGGTCGGTCAAGTCATCCGCAGGGACGTACACGGCCTGCACCGACGTGATCGAGCCGGTCTTGGTCGACGTAATACGCTCTTGCAGCTTACCCATTTCTTCAGCGAGAGTAGGCTGATAGCCCACTGCCGACGGCATACGGCCGAGCAGTGCCGACACTTCCGTGCCTGCCAGCGTGAAACGGTAGATGTTGTCGACGAAGAACAGCACGTCGAGACCTTCGTCACGGAAGTGCTCAGCCATCGTCAGACCTGTCAGCGCAACGCGCAGACGGTTGCCCGGCGGCTCGTTCATCTGGCCGTACACCAGCGCGACCTTGTCGAGAACGTTCGAGTCCTTCATTTCGTGATAGAAGTCGTTCCCTTCACGGGTACGCTCGCCAACACCGGCGAACACGGAGTAACCACCGTGTTCCTTAGCGATGTTGTTGATCAGTTCCATCATGTTCACGGTCTTGCCTACACCCGCGCCACCGAACAGGCCAACCTTACCGCCCTTGGCGAACGGGCAGATCAGGTCGATAACCTTGATGCCGGTTTCGAGCAGTTCCGTCGACGGCGACAGTTCGTCGAACGCCGGAGCCTTCTGGTGAATACCGCGAACCACGTCCGAGTTGATCGGGCCGGCTTCGTCGATCGGGCGACCCAGCACGTCCATGATCCGGCCGAGGGTCGGCTTGCCAACCGGCACGCTGATCGGCTTGCCGGTGTTCTTCACCGTCGTACCGCGGCGCAGACCGTCCGATGCACCCAGACAGATGGTACGGACGACGCCGTCGCCCAGCTGTTGCTGGACTTCGAGGGTCAGTTCCGAACCGTCGAGAATGAGCGCGTCGTAAATCTTCGGCATGTGGTCACGCGGGAATTCCACGTCGATCACCGCGCCGATGCACTGTACGATCTTGCCTTCTACCAAAGCAGTAGTACTCATCGCTTTTCCTTTAGATACTCAATTCTTCACTCGCGCAAAGGCGCAGTTTCGGTGGGTGCGCCACGAAGGCGCACACGAAGCGGCGTACCTGACCGTTAGGGTCAGACTGCCGCTGCGCCACCGACGATTTCCGACAGTTCTTTCGTGATCGCGGCCTGACGGCTCTTGTTGTACACGAGCTGCAGTTCGTTGATGACCGTCTTCGCATTGTCCGAAGCGGCCTTCATTGCGACCATCCGTGCCGACTGCTCCGATGCCATGTTTTCCGCGACGGCCTGATAGACCAGCGCTTCGACATAACGCACCAGCAGTTCGTCCACCACTGCCTGTGCATCCGGCTCGTAGATGTAGTCCCACTGCGTGCTCGGCGTCGTGCCGTCTTCGTCCTTGCGCTCGAACTGATCTGCCGACAGCGGCAGCAGTTGCTCGATCACCGGCTCCTGCTTCATCGTGTTGACGAAGCGCGTGTACGCGAGGTACACCGCCGAAACCTTGCCTTCCGAGTACAGGTCGAGCTGCACCTTCACCGCGCCGATCAGCTTTTCCAGATGCGGCGTGTCGCCCAGATGCACCACATTCGACACCACCTTGGCGCGCAGACGATTCAGGAAACCCAGACCCTTGGTGCCGATCGCAGTTGCTTCGATCGTCTTGCCCTGGCCTTCCAGTTCCTTGAACTTCTGCAGCGACGCGCGCAGCACGTTGGTGTTCATCCCGCCGCACAGACCTTTATCGGTCGTGACGAGGATGATGCCGGCCGCTTTCGCGCCTTCGTTCGACACCATGAACGGGTGACGATACTCCGGGTTCGCACGGCTCATGTGCGCAGCGATATCGCGGACCTTGTCGGCATACGGGCGAGCAGCGCGCATGCGCTCCTGAGCGCGGCGCATCTTCGATGCGGCCACCATCTCCATCGCTTTCGTGATCTTGCGCGTGTTTTGCACGCTCTTGATCTTGCCGCGAATTTCCTTCATTCCAGCCATTGCTTGCTCCTTGTCGGCCCGAGTATGCGCTTCAGCGCTTACTCGGGTCCCATGCAAAGCGATCGAAGCAGCGCGGGTTCAGTTGCCTGCGGCCCGCGCCGCTTCAAGGTCCGTTTATGCCTTGCGGGTCACTCGCGGATCAATAAGCGCCGGACTTCTTGAAGTCTTTGAGAGCCGTATGCAGCAGGGCTTCGTCGTCCTTCGAGAGTTCCTTGGTATCTTCGATGCGCTTGATCAGGTCAGCGTGCTTCGACTTCAGGTAATCACGCAGGCCCTTTTCGAACGGCAGCACTTGCGCGACTTCGAGGTCGTCCAGGTAACCGTTGTTCGCAGCGAACAGCGCGACAGCCAGTTCCCACACTTGCAGCGGCTGATACTGCGGCTGCTTCAGCAGTTCTGTCACGCGGCGGCCGCGCTCTAGTTGCTTGCGGGTCGCTTCGTCGAGGTCCGATGCGAACTGCGCAAACGCTGCGAGTTCGCGGTACTGCGCCAGGTCGGTACGGATACCGCCCGACAGCTTCTTCACGACCTTGGTTTGAGCCGCACCACCCACACGCGAGACCGACACACCGGCGTTAATTGCCGGGCGGATACCTGCGTTGAAAAGGTCGGTTTCCAGGAAGATCTGGCCGTCGGTAATCGAGATCACGTTCGTCGGAACGAATGCGGTCACGTCGCCTGCTTGCGTTTCAATGACCGGCAGTGCCGTCAGCGAACCGCTCTTGCCCTTCACTTCGCCGTTCGTGAACTTCTCGACGTACTCTTCCGAGACGCGAGCAGCACGCTCCAGCAGACGCGAGTGCAGATAGAACACGTCGCCCGGGTAAGCTTCGCGACCCGGCGGGCGGCGCAGCAGCAGCGAGATCTGACGGTATGCCCAAGCTTGCTTGGTCAAGTCGTCATAAACGATCAGGGCGTCTTGACCGCGGTCGCGGAAGTATTCGCCCATCGTGCAGCCGGCGTACGGTGCGAGGTACTGCATCGCAGCCGATTCCGAAGCCGAAGCGGCCACGACGATCGTGTATTCCAGCGCGCCGGTTTCTTCCAGCTTGCGGACCACGTTCATGATCGACGAAGCTTTCTGGCCGATCGCGACGTAGATACAGAAGAGGTTCTTGCCCTTCTGGTTGATGATCGCGTCGACGGCGACTGCGGTCTTGCCGCACTGGCGGTCGCCGATGATCAGCTCACGCTGGCCACGGCCAACCGGCACCATCGCGTCGATCGACTTCAGACCGGTTTGAACCGGTTCCGAAACCGACTTACGCCAGATCACGCCCGGAGCAATCTTTTCGATTGCGTCGGTTTTCTTCGCGTTGACCGGGCCCTTGCCGTCGATCGGGTTGCCGAGTGCATCGACCACGCGGCCGAGCAGTTCCGGACCCACCGGCACTTCGAGAATGCGACCCGTCGTCTTGACGATGTCGCCTTCCGAAATGTGTTCGTACTCACCCAGAATCACGGCGCCGACCGAGTCGCGCTCGAGGTTCAGTGCGAGACCGAAGGTGTTGCCCGGGAATTCGAGCATTTCGCCCTGCATCACTTCCGACAGGCCGTGAATACGCACGATACCGTCGGTCACGGAGATCACGGTGCCCTGGTTGCGAACGTCTGCGCTCGCTTCAAGGCCCTGGATCCGGCTCTTGATCAGCTCACTGATCTCAGAGGGATTGAGTTGCATTATTCGCTCCTGATAGTCAATTCTGTTGCGTGCCAGCCGCTTCAGCGCTTTCGGCGCTTCAGGCCGCCAGAGCCGTCTGCATGCTGGCAAGCCGCGCGCGGACCGAGGTATCGAGCACTTCGTCGCCAACCGTCACGCGCACGCCGCCGATGAGCGACGAGTCGACTTCGACCGTCGGCTTCAGCTTGCGCTTGAATTTGCGTTCGAGACCTGCGACGAGTTCGTTCAACTGCGCGCCTTCGAGCGGGAATGCGCTGACGATCAGCACATCTGCCGCCCCTTCGCGGGCGTTCTTCAACTCTTCGAACTGCGTGGCGATTTCCGGCAGCAATTGCAGGCGATGGTTATCGACCAGCATTTGCACCAGATTCTTCGCTTGCACATTGTCCTTGAGCGGCGACTTGACCGCGGACAGCAGCAGATCGCTGACCTGTGCGCGGCTCACTTTCGGGCTCGAGGCGATCGACAGCACTTCGGGCAGACGCGCAACCTGTGCCAGCTCCTGCACGAGCGTGGACCAGGCGGCGATGTCACCAGCTTCGGCCACGCCAAACAGCGCTTCTGCGTACGGACGGGCGATGGTTGCAAGTTCGGCCATGATCAGAGCTCGGCTTTCAGTTGATTCAGCAGGTCAGCGTGGGCTGCCTGGTCGACTTCGCGCTTCAGGATCTGTTCAGCGCCCTTCACTGCGAGTGCAGCAACTTCGCCGCGCAGCGTTTCGCGGGCCTTCACGACTTGCTGTTCCGCGTCCGCCTTCGCTTGCGCGATGATGCGAGCGGCTTCGGCTTGTGCCTGGGCCTTGATTTCGTCGGCGACTGTCACTGCGCGCTTTTCTGCGTCAGCAATACGTTGTTGACCGTCGTTGCGTGCCTGAGCCAGTTCCTGGTCGACGCGCTTGTGGGCGGCTTCGAGTTCAGCCTTGCCCTTTTCAGCGGCAGACAAACCGTCAGCAATCTTCTTTGAGCGCTCGTCGAGGGCGTTGATCAACGGCGGCCACACGAACTTCATCGTGAACCACGCGAGGATCAGGAACACGACCATTTGCGCAAACAGGGTTGCGTTGAGATTCACGGTGTTTCCTTAAACGTTGCTAGTTCGGAAAGTGAAACGGCAAGGCGCTCATCGATTCTGTATTCGATCAGCGCCCAAGTGCCCGTTCCGCCCTGCGCCTTTACCAGTTATAGCTCAGGCGCAAACTTCCGAGGAACCTCAGCCTGCCAGCTTCGACAGCAGCGGGTTCGCGAACGCGAACAGCATTGCCACACCAACGCCAATCAGGAACGCAGCATCGATCAGACCAGCCAGCAGGAACATCTTGGTTTGCAGCGGGTTCATCAGTTCCGGTTGACGAGCACATGCTTCGATGTACTTGCCACCCATCAGGCCGATACCGATACAGGCGCCGATTGCACCCAGGCCGATGATGATGCCGATACCGATGGCGGTCAGACCCTGGATGTTGGCGATGAAAGCTTGCATGATCACTCCTTTGTGAAAAGTCTTTTAGAACTGGTTGGAACTGGGATTTAATAAAACAAAACTAAAACAATTCGTCGTTCGACACGCCGTGATTAGTGGCTGTCGTGTGCCTGTCCGATGTACACCAGCGTCAGCATCATGAAAATGAACGCTTGCAGCAGAACGATCAGGATGTGGAAGATCGCCCAGACCGTGCCTGCAATGACGTGGCCGATAAAGCCGAGCACTGACGCGTCCGCGCCGAAACCCCACATGCTGCCGAGGAGAGCAATCAGCAGGAACAACAGCTCGCCCGCGTACATGTTGCCGAACAGCCGCATGCCGAGCGAAACCGTCTTTGCGACGAACTCGATGATGTTCAATGCAAGGTTCGGGATCCACAGCAGCGGATGCGCGCCGAACGGAGCCGACAGCAGTTCATGCACGAAGCCGCCTGCGCCCTTGATCTTGAAGTTGTAGTAAATCATCAGCGCGAACACGCCGAGTGCAATACCGAGCGTACCGTTCAGGTCGGCCGTCGGCACAATGCGATGATGGGGGATGGCTTCCGACAGGCCCAGCCAGCCGATCACGCGGCCCGGCAGGTCGACGGGGATGAAGTCGAGCGAGTTCATCAGCGCGACCCAGACGAACACGGTCAGTGCCAGCGGCGCGATGAAGGTGCGCGAGCCGTGGATCATCGACTTCGATTGATCTTCGACCATCTCGACCAGCATTTCGATCGCGCACTGGAAACGACCCGGCACGCCGGACGTTGCCTTGCGAGCCGCCAGATGCAGGATGGCGATCGTGGCCAGACCGCAAACGATCGACCAGAAAAGGGTGTCCAGATTCCACACGTGAATGTCGAAAATCGACGTCTGGTGCGCGGTGGAAAAGTTCTGCAAGTGGTGCGCGATGTACTCGGACGGATCCAGAGCGCGCGTGCCTTCGCTAGCTGCCATATCGTTAATGCCACCCAAATTGTCGAAAATCGTCTTAGGCCGTTCCCGCCGCAATTCTGTATTGCGGGAACACGCCGGGTGCGGATCGTGTCATATCCGCACTCCTTACGCCAGCGCTGCGCGCCAGCCTGAATTTTGTGTTGCTTACTCTTGCTACTACCTTAGCGCCACGCGAGGGCGATCCAGTAAGTCTTGAGCGCGATGAGGTAAGTCACGAGCAGCGGCACCCAGCGTACGTCGTGATACCAGAAAGCGATGGCTACAAACATCGCGATCGTTGTCCCCATCTTGAGCGCTTCGCCGATCATCCAGCTCATCACTGTTTCGGCGCCGCTCAGCGTTCTAAGTCGTGCCGCGAACAGCGCGCCCGGCACCCAGCAGATCGCTCCCCCCAGGAACGCGGACAGCGCAGCAGCGCCCGGCGGCTTGTAGAACAGCCACCACACCAGCGTAGCACCCAGGGACAAAACCATTTGCGCCACCACGACCTTGAAAGGCGTGACGCGCGATGGACGACTCACATTCGGACCAAACAGCTTTTCAGCCTCAGCCCGCGTAAGCGGAACGATATTGTTATCTTGTTGCTCGACATCCCACGCATCGTCAGTTGTAACGTGCTGACCGGTGGACGCAACGGAAACGGTGCGTTCAGCGCGGTGGTCGTCACGCCCATTCTTCGGCGCTTGATTCGACGTTTTAACCGCCATCGCAGTGTTCCGAAAGTCTTGTTCCAGCCCGCGAGCTTACGCTGCGCTTACGGGGTTGCCGTGCAATTAAATCCGGGCGATTGTAAGCGATAGTTGCAGGCAATTCAAGACTTTAGGCCGTTCAATAACCAGCATGAAAACGGCCGCCACGATGCGGGAACGCGATCTGGGGCGGTGCGTACACGGCAAATGTAAGGCGGCCGGGGGATGCCAAAACATGCGCGATGAATCAGGTCGCTTGAAGTGCGCGGATGCGTCGTTTCGACGCTGCTACGGACGTCTCAAAAATGCAACAGACGATGTTTTTTGCCACCTTTGGTAGACATGAGGGACGGCGCCGGGTAACAGCGCGACGATGATTGCAGGTCACTATCCCTCCCATGGCGACCAAACATCACCGGAGGCTGCCCTCCGTCCTGACGGTCGACGCAACGTGCAGTCAGGTGCCTGCCACCTCATGCCGATCCTACCCTGCCCTCACACCCCGCCAATCCGCACGTTGGCATCCAACGCCCGCTGCCAGATCCCAGTCCGTGAAAGGACGGAGTATGCAAAACCCGTTGCAGCGTCGCGGCAGCGAGGCCAAGCCTGCGCGGCCAATTCAACTCACCGCACAATCCGGCCACGTCTGCATCGCCACGAAAATATCCGCGCAAACTGATACATCGCAATCCTTATTATTAAACACGGCATATAGTTAGGTATCCAACTGATATTCACATGGGTTATCGATCGAGCAGGGAGACCATCAAACTAGCAACGTTTGCGGCCGATACGACCGCTGACCCACCGCTACCGCCGAAAAACACACCAGGCACGCCAAACAGCTTGCGAGCGAGAGCCGGAAACCAGACCCAGTCAGGCCGCAAGCACGTTCAACATCCTTCACATTCAACGCGCCACGATCAGGCCGTAGCGTTACCACGCAACCGCACAAGAATCCCCTCTAACGCGTCCAGATCGCCGAAGTCCACCAGCACCTGGCCACGGCCGCGCCGGCCGAGCTTGATCTTTACCGTTGCGGCGAGCAGATCGGACAATTCTTCCTCAAGCCGTCGCGTGTCACGGCCGCCGTCCTGATTCGCTCGCGCCTTCACCGCAGGCGCAACCTTGGTCGTCGTCGTCACCAGCTTTTCGGTTTCGCGTACCGACATGCGCTTGTTGACGACCTGGTTGGCCAACGTGATCTGCGTCGCGGCGTCGACGGCCAGTAGCGCGCGTGCATGCCCCATGTCGAGATCGCCGGCCAGCAGCATCGTCTGCACCGGCGACGCCAGATTCAGCAAACGCAGCAAGTTCGATACAGCGCTGCGCGAACGGCCAACCGATTCGGCCGCCTGTTCGTGCGTGAAATTGAACTCGTCGAGCAGGCGTTGAATACCCTGCGCTTCTTCCAGCGGATTCAGATCTTCGCGCTGAATATTCTCAATCAGCGCCATCGCAGCGGCGGCCTGGTCCGGCACGTCCCTCACCAGCACCGGCACCTCATTGAGACCGGCGATGCGTGCCGCACGGAAGCGCCGCTCGCCGGCGATGATCTCGTACTTATCCGCCGATACCGGCCGCACAAGGATAGGCTGCATGAGCCCCTGAGCACGGATACTGGCGGCCAATTCCTGCAACGCGCCCTCGTCCATGCGCGTACGCGGCTGGTACTTGCCGGCCTGCAGCTTACTGAGTGGCAGCACGTTCGGTGCACCCTCAATCACGACGGCCTCGGTAATATCCGCACTGCCACCCAGCAATGCTTCCAGACCGCGGCCCAACCCTTTCTTTCTTGCTACTGCGTTCATCGTGCTTCCTTGATCCGCTTAGGACGCCTGGGGCGCGTCATTCAATGTGCGCACCCGCTCAATCATCTCTGCACCGAACTGCACATACGCCTGCGCGCCGCGCGAGGCCTTATCGAACACAACGCCCGGCAACCCGTAGCTAGGCGCTTCGGCAAGACGTACGTTGCGCGGGATCACCACATCGAACACCTTGTCGCCAAAGTGCTCTTTCAATTGATCCGAGACTTGTTGTTGCAAGGTGATGCGCGGATCGAACATCACGCGCAGCAGGCCGATCACCTTCAGGTCGCGATTCAGGTTCGCGTGCACCTGCTTGATCGTGTTGACCAGGTCGGACAGTCCCTCAAGCGCGAAGTACTCGCATTGCATCGGGATCACTACGCCATGGGCGGCGCACAGACCATTGAGCGTCAGCAGTGACAGAGCCGGCGGGCAGTCGATCAGCACGAAGTCATATTCGCTTTCGACCTCCGCCAAGGCGACTTTCAGTTGACGCTCGCGATGCTGCACGCTGACCAGTTCGACTTCGGCACCCGCCAGTTCGCGGTTCGCTGGCAGCACGTCGTAGCCGACGGCTTCCGGACGCACTCGCGCATCCGCCACGGCTACGCCATCCACAAGCACTTCGTAGACGGTGTTCGTACACGCAGCCTTGTCGACACCGCTACCCATCGTGGCGTTGCCCTGCGGGTCCAGATCGATGAGAAGGACTCGCTGTCCCTGCGCTGCCAGGCTCGCGGCCAGATTGACTGCCGTCGTCGTCTTGCCGACGCCGCCCTTCTGGTTCGCAACGCAGAAGATTTTTGCCATCGTTGGTGTGTCCCTTTTGCTGCTTGAATAAAGTAGAAAGCGCTCGTGGTATGCGGTGCGCGCCTGGCACCTACTGATGGCAGCCCTCAGCTGCCCTCGTCCACCCGCACCTTGATCAGATGCCGCTCCGCGTCGAGCGACGGCACATTCAGCCGGATAATCTGTTCCACGTGGGCACCCGCTGGCAGGCGCTCGATCTCACCATCCGGACGCACACCCTTCATCGCCCAGATCGCACCCTGCTCCGCAACGAGATGACGGGCCAGTGTAACGAAATCCGCGAGCTCTGCGAATGCACGCGACACGATTACGTCGAACTTTGCCGCTACTTCGGCGCCCGACCGCAAGGTCTCGACGCGGCCCGTGACGACCGACAGATTCGCAAGACCGAGTTCCGCTTTGGCCTGGGCCTGAAAAGCCGTCTTCTTGTGCACGATGTCGTTCACGGTGACGGTCCATTCAGGCAGGACGATGGCCAGCACGATACCAGGCAAGCCGCCACCGGAGCCCACGTCCAGCACCGAAGACGCGCCGCGCGTAGCCAGATGAGGCACGATCGAAAGCGAATCCAGGATGTGCTGGATGAGCATCTGCCGAGGGTCGCGAATCGCCGTCAGGTTATAGACGGCATTCCATTTGGACAGCAGCGAAACGTAGTCGAGCAGTTTGCCGAGTTGCGCCTCGCTGAGATCGAGGCCGAGCTCGCGGACGCCGTCCGCTAGCAGCGGCGCCAAAGCCTCACTACTGCTTCCCTTCTGACCCACCGTCATTGCACCACCGGCGTGCTATCGGCGCCGGGTTCGGCGGGTTTCGTCGAACGGCGTCCCAAGCCACGCTTCAGGTGAACCATCAGCAAGGAGATCGCCGCCGGTGTAATGCCGGAGATACGCGACGCCTGGCCGATGGTTTCAGGGCGGAATTGCGTCAGCTTCTGACGCGCTTCAAACGACAGCCCTCTTACTTCGGCGTAGTCCAATCCCTCAGGCAACCGCGTACTTTCGTGCGATTCATTCCGCTCGATCTCATCGGCCTGGCGGTCGATATAGCCTTGATACTTGGTGCCGATCTCGATCTGCTCCTTGATCTGGGCGAGCAGAACGTCGTCTTCGGCCAGCGTCTCAGGCGCAGCACATGCACCCGCGCGCAAACCGCAGACGCCGTCATACGTCACGCCCGGACGACGCAACAGATCCGCCAAACTGTATTCGTGGTCGATCGGCTTGCCGAGCAATGCCGTCGCTTCTTCGGCCGGCAGCGTCTTGGGGTTGACCCACGTCGTGCGAAGGCGCTCTGTTTCACGTGAAACAGCATCGCGTTTGCGGCTGAATGCGTCCCACCGGGCGTCATCGACCGCTCCGAGCTGACGGCCAACCTCCGTCAGACGTATATCGGCGTTGTCTTCGCGCAGGCTCAGACGGTATTCGGCGCGGCTCGTGAACATGCGATACGGCTCGGACACCCCTTGCGTCACCAGGTCGTCGACCAGAACGCCCAAGTAGGCCTGATCGCGGCGTGGGCACCATGCGTCCTTGCCCTGCACGTGCAAGCCGGCGTTGATCCCCGCCAGCAAACCTTGTGCAGCCGCTTCCTCGTAGCCGGTCGTGCCATTGATCTGGCCCGCAAAGAACAGCCCGTTGATCACCTTGGTTTCCAGCGATGCCTTCAACCCACGCGGATCGAAGTAGTCGTACTCGATGGCATAGCCCGGCCGCAGAATATGCGCATGCTCCAGACCACGCATCGAACGCACGAGTTCCAGTTGCACGTCGAACGGCAGGCTGGTGGAAATCCCATTGGGATAGAACTCGTTTGTCGTCAGTCCTTCCGGTTCGAGGAAGATCTGATGCGATTCCTTTGACGCGAAACGGTGAATCTTGTCTTCGATCGACGGGCAGTACCGCGGCCCCACTCCTTCGATCACGCCCGTGTACATCGGTGAGCGGTCGAGACCACCACGGATGATGTCGTGCGTGCGCTCATTCGTATGCGTAACCCAGCACGGCACTTGACGCGGATGCTGCTCGACGCGCCCCAGAAACGAGAAAACCGGCACCGGGTCCAGATCGCCCGGCTGTTCTTCTAGCTTCGAAAAGTCGATTGTCCGACCGTCGATACGCGGCGGCGTCCCGGTCTTAAGGCGGCCTTGCGGCAGCTTCAGCTCTTTGAGTCGGCCAGACAGCGACACCGCTGCCGGATCGCCAGCACGGCCACCGGTGTAGTTGTTCAAACCCACGTGAATCTTGCCGTCGAGGAACGTCCCGGCCGTCAGCACGACTGCGCGCGAGCGGAAACGAATCCCCACCTGCGTCACCGCGCCGACCACCCGGTCGCCTTCCACCATCAGATCGTCGACCGCTTGCTGGAACAGCCACAGGTTCGGCTGATTTTCCAGCCGATGCCGGATCGCCTGCTTGTACAGCAGACGGTCCGCCTGCGCGCGCGTCGCGCGAACGGCAGGCCCCTTCGACGAATTGAGGATGCGGAACTGGATCCCGCCCTCGTCCGTCGCAGCCGCCATCGCACCGCCCAGCGCATCGACTTCCTTCACTAGATGGCCTTTACCAATCCCGCCGATGGACGGATTGCAGCTCATCTGACCGAGCGTTTCGATGTTGTGCGTCAGCAGGAGCGTCGTATTGCCCATGCGTGCCGAGGCCAAGGCGGCCTCAGTGCCCGCGTGACCGCCGCCGACGACGATTACGTCAAATTCTGTGGGAAAAAGCATCGCGGATCTCACGCCAGCTCGTCGCGTGAGCCTTTCAAAGGAAAATGTATGGGCGAATTATAACGGGTTCGGTTTAGGCCCGAACTTCGGCCGAATGGCCAGACAAGAAAAAAGCGGTGTGTTTCACGTGAAACACACCGCTTTGAACCGCAGCGACCTGAACGAAAATGGAGAATTAAGCCACTTTCTTGGCCAACCCAAGATACGTCTCGATCACGCGTGGATTCTGCGCCAGATCCGCAGCCAGCCCTTCCAGCGCCAACTCTCCAGTTTCAAGCACATAGCCGTAGTCGGAGATCTGGAGCGCGGCACGCGCATTCTGCTCGATCAGCAGCGTGGCCACACCCGTCTGCCGCAGCGCACTAATAATGTGGAAAATTTCCTTCACGATCAGCGGCGCGAGACCCAGGCTCGGCTCGTCGAGCATCAACAGATCGGGCTTGCCCATCAACGCACGGCCGACTGCGAGCATCTGTCGCTCGCCACCGGACAAAGTCCCAGCTGCCTGCTTCCGTCGCTCTTTCAAGCGAGGAAAAAGCGTAAAGACCGGCTCGAGCTGATCGAGAAAGTTGCGCTCCCCTGCCCGCTTGCGCCGATACGCGCCGAGGACCAGATTGTCTTCAACAGTCATCGACGCAAACAGCTCGCGCTTTTCCGGCACCAGGCACATGCCGCGCGCGACCCGCTTTTCAACCGGCACAGCGCTGACGTCTTCACCCTGATAGAGGACCGAGCCCTTCGCATGCCCCGTCGTCGGCAGTGCGCCCATGATCGCGTTCAGCAACGTGGACTTGCCCGCGCCGTTCGGACCAATCACCGAGACAATCTGACCAGGCCGCACCTTGATTGCCGCGCCGTGCAGCGCTTCGACCTTGCCATAGCGGACCGACAAACCGTTCACGTCGAGAATCGGCGCAGCATCATTCATCGTGTTCTCCATCACTCCACCCCGCCCAGATAGGCTTCGAGCACAGCCGGGTCCTGCTGGACATCCTGCGGCAAGCCTTCCGCGATACGCGTGCCGAACTCCATGACCACCAGTCGATCGGTGAGATTCATCACGAAATCCATATCGTGTTCGACCAGCAACACGCTCATGCCTTCGGCTTTGAGGCGGCGCAGCAAGTCCGCCAATTGCAGTTTTTCCTGATACCGCAGACCGGCGGCAGGTTCGTCGAGCAGTAGCAGAGTCGGGTCACAGCACAGCGCGCGAGCAATTTCGAGAATCCGCTGTTGCCCTAGCGCCAGGCTACCGGCCTCATCGTACATATGCTGTTCGAGTCCGACGCGGCGAATCTGGCGAGCCGCTTCGGCCATCAAGCGCGCTTCTTCCGCACCGTTCAGGCGCGCAACGCTGCGCCAAACGCCAGCCTGGCCGCGCAGATGCGCGCCGATCGCAACGTTCTCCAGCACCGTCATCCCCGGCAGCAGCTTGACGTGCTGGAACGTTCGACCAATGCCGCGCTTGACGATTTCACGTGAGCTCAGCGAATCGATGCGCTCGCCGCGAAAGGTGATTTCGCCGCTCGTCGCTTGCAGCACACCCGTGACCAGATTGAAGGTGGTCGACTTGCCCGCGCCGTTCGGCCCGATCAAACCGATGATCTGCCCTGCTTTCACCTCGAAGCTGACGTCGTTCACCGCGACCAGCCCGCCGAACTGCTTGCGCGCCTTATTCACCGTCAACAGGTTTTCGCCCGCCGCCGGCTTGCTGCGCTGCGGCAATGGCTCCGCATGATCCGACAGATGCGCACGCGGCCCCTTCGGGAAGAACCGCGCGACAAACGGCCAGACGCCTTGGCGAGCGTATTGCAGCAACAGCACCATCAGGATGCCGAATACGATCACTTCGAAGTTGCCGTTCTCGCCGAGCAGCTTCGGCAACAGCGTTTGCAGATAATCCTGCAATACGGTCAGGATCGCTGCACCGAGCACCGCGCCCCATACATGCGACACGCCCCCCACCACCGCCATGAACAGAAACTCGATGCCGTGGTTCAGACCAAAGGGCGTCGGATTCACCGCGCGTTGCAGGTGCGCATACAGGAAGCCCGAAATCGACGCCAACACCGCGGCATAGACGAAGATCACCACACGCATCCAGCCCGTGTTGACGCCCATCGCTTCGGCCATCATGCCGCCGCCGCGCAATGCGCGGATCGCCCGCCCTGGCCGGCTATTAAGCAGATTTTGAACAGAAATCACCGCGCCGAGCACCACCACCCAGATCAGGTAATAGATATGGCGGCCGGACTCCAGGTTGATACCAAAAACATTCAACACCGGAATCCCATTGATGCCGTCGTACTTGCCGAGCATCTCCAGATTGCCGAACAGATAGAACAGCGCGAGCCCCCACGCGATCGTGCCGAGCGGCAGAAAGTGACCCGATAGCCGCATCGTCACGAGCCCCAGCATCAGCGCGATCAACGCCGTCACCACCACGCCCGCGATCAGAGCGAGCCATGGCGACACGCCGTACGCGGTCGTCAGATACGCGGTCGCATACGCGCCGATGCCGACGAACGCCGCCTGCCCGAAGCTCGTCATCCCGCCGATACCCGTCAGCAGCACGAGACCGATCGCGACGATCGAATACAGGCCGATGTAGTTGAGCAGCGTCACCCAGTACTCGGGCACATGAATCGGATGCGGCAGCACCGGCAACGCGAACAGCACCACGAGGAACAACCAGAAGAACTTGTTTTGCATGATCCGTTTCATCGTGTCACTCCTCTTCCTCTTCCGAGTGCGGGCTGGCCAGACTCCGCCACAACAGCACCGGGATGATCAGCGTGAACACGATCACTTCCTTATAGGCGCTCGCCCAGAACGACGAATACGACTCCAGAAGACCGACGAGGATCGAACCCGCGGCTGCCAGCGGATAGCTGACCAGGCCGCCGATAATCGCTCCCACAAAGCCCTTCAAACCGATCAGGAAGCCCGAGTCGTAGTAGATGGTGGTCAAGGGTGCGACAAGGATGCCGCACAGCGCACCGAGGCCCGCCGCGAGCGTGAACGCGAGGCGCCCTGCTTGCGTCGTGCCGATGCCGACGAGCCGCGCGCCGAGTCGGTTCACCGATGTCGCGCGCAAAGCCTTGCCGGAGATCGAGCGATCGAAGTACAGATACAGCGCGCCGATCAGTACAACCGCCGTGCCGACCACCCACAGGCTTTGTCCGGAAATCGACAGCGTGCCGAGGTTGAAGGTCGCATCGGAGAACGCCGTAGTACGCGAGCCTTCCGCACCGAACATCACGAGCCCGAGGCCGACCATCGCAAAGTGCACCGCCACGGCGACGATCAACAGCAGCAGCGTGGTCGCCTCCGCGATGGGCTCGTACGCGAGCCGGTAGACGAATGGCCCCATCGGAATCACGATCAGCAGCGTCAGCGCGATCTGCGCGATCATCGGCAGCGGATGCAGGAAAACACCCTGCGTGAGCGCGTATACGGCAGTCGGAAACAGCAGATATTTGCCGACCAGCATCACCAGCGTGCGCGCCGCATGCCGGCGTCTTTCGGGATGCCGCACCAGCCCCGCTATCTCGACGACAAAGCATGCCGCGCCCATCGCCATCAACAACCAGCACGTGGCCGGAAATTTTTGTGTCTGCAGTGCAGCGAGCGTCAACGCGCCGTACGAAACAAACTCGCCCTGCGGGATGAAGATCACCCGCGTCACGGAGAACACCAGCACTAGCGCAAGCGCGAGCAGCGCGTAGATCGCGCCGGTGGTGATGCCGTCCTGCGCGAGGATCGCCGCAATTGATAGATCCATACTTCCTCGTCCTGAAGCGTCGAAGTCAAAACCGGGAACAGTCGTGGCGGCAGAACCCGCGGCCGGCCACTAACCAGCGATGCCTGAAAAAGCGACCGCCGCGCCGGAATACGGCGCAGCGGTCGTTGCCATTGTCATCGAACAGAATGGCAATGCGGCGTCATGCGCTGCATGCTGCGCGAGAGGCGCGTACCGTTTTTGTTGTTAGTCGTTCAGCAGCTTCCACTTGCCGTTGACGATCTGCACGATCACGCGTGCGCGCTTGTCGAGGCCGTTGTGGTCAGTCGTCGTGGTGTTCATGATGCCGTGCGAAACCGGCAGCTCCTTGATGTTTTCAAGCGCGCTGCGCAGTGCCACGCGGAACGCTTCGCTGCCCGGTCGAGCGGTCTTCAGCGCGACCGGAATCGCGGCCTGCAGCATCTGGCCGGCGTCCCATGCGTGACCGCCGAAGGTCGCCACCGAGCCCGCGCCATACGCTTTCTCATACGCATCCTTGTAGGCTTCCGACGACTTCTTCACCGGATTCGAATCCGGCAGTTGATCGGCCACGAGGATCGGACCGGCCGGCAGGAGTTCGCCTTCGCAATCCTTGCCGCACACGCGCAGGAAGTCGTTGTTG
The DNA here is from genome assembly GCF_046026675.1 of Paraburkholderia sediminicola. Classification (GTDB taxonomy): domain Bacteria; phylum Pseudomonadota; class Gammaproteobacteria; order Burkholderiales; family Burkholderiaceae; genus Paraburkholderia; species Paraburkholderia sediminicola_F. Next base: position 4,391,048 of record NZ_JAQQEY010000001.1, read on the forward strand.
GCGACGCCGTGCGTCTGGTAGACCTTGCCCTTGTAGCCGCGCTCCTTGAGCGTCTTGGCCGGCAGCGCCGACGGCGTGCCCGCGCCCGCGATCAGCACCGCATCCGGGTTCGCGCCCATCGTCTTCAACACCTGGCCGGTCACTGAGGCATCGGTGCGGTTAAAGCGTTCATTGGAGACGATCTTCAGATGGTGTGCCGCGGCGGCCACAGTGAAGACGTTGTTCCAGCCGTCTCCGTACGCATCCGCAAAGCCGATGAAGCCGACCGTCTTCACGCCGTGACGCTCCATGTAGTCGGCGATCGCGTCAGCCATCAGACTGTCGTTTTGCGGTGGCTTGAAGGCCCATGCGCGCTTGGCGTCCATCGGCGAAATAATCGCGGCCGATGCCGCCAGCGAGATCATCGGCGTCTTGCCTTCGGACGCTGCGTCGAGCATCGCCAGCGAATTCGGCGTGACGGTCGAACCGACGATGGCGTCGACGTGGTCTTCGTCGATCAGCTTGCGCGTGTTCTGCACGGCCTTACCGGTGTCCGATCCATCGTCGAGGATGATGTATTGCACGGTCTTGCCACCGATCTCTTTCGGCAGAAGCGCGATCGTGTTCTTTTCAGGAATCCCGAGCGATGCAGCCGGCCCCGTGGTGGACAGCGTGACGCCGATTTTCACCTGTGCGAAGGCGGCACCCGCGCCGCACATCAACGCCATCGCGATACCGGTGCGTACCCATTGCTTTGTCTTTTTCATGCAAGTCTCCAAACGCTTTGAAGCGCGTATCTGTAATCCGGCGCACGGGCCGGGTGTCTGAATCTAGTTATAGGGTTCAGGCATGCCAAGCATGGTTTTCCCTGCTCAGCATCAACGCCGTCGCCGTTCTGGTGCAACTCCCCTGCTGCGAACCACTACTGCGATTTCTAATGCTCGAAACACTAACATGTTAGTAGTATTGCGTTCTGCATCATTCACGGTCAATAGACTGTCGCCCGAATGCGGGTTTGTCCTGAAACGGGCCGCTTAGGCCGCGCTTTGACCGCGTTTTCATCTCCGATCTTTCGCTTATCCAACACGCTTCAAGCGTCGCCACTCATCAAATGCGGGCAATAAAAAAGACGCGGCAACTGCACGCGTCTTTTTTGAGTGGGTTCCGTATCGTTTCGCCTTCGCTCAGTCGCCGGACAGCTTCCACTTGCCGCCGGCGATCTCAACCATCACACGCGCCCGCTGGTCGAGACCAGCGTGGTCGTTCATGCTCATGTTGAAGATGCCGTGGGAAGCGGGCATGTCTTTCGTGTTTTCGAGTGCCGCACGTAGCGCTTCGCGGAACGCAGGCGTGCCCGGCTGACCTTTCTTCAACGCAAGCGGGATCGCGCGTTGCAACAGCAAGCCTGCATCCCATGCGTGACCGCCGAATGTCGAGACCGAACCGGCGCCGTACGCAGCTTCATATGCATGCTTGTATGCGAGCGCGGTCTTCTTCACCGGGTTCGAATCGGGCAACTGGTCAGCGACCAGCAGCGGACCGGCCGGCAGATAGGTGCCTTCGCAATCCTTGCCGCACACGCGCAGGAAGTCGTTATTGGCGATGCCGTGCGTCTGATAGTACTTGCCCTTATAGCCGCGTTCCTTGAGCGTTTTCTGCGGCAACGCGGCCGGTGTGCCCGCGCCGGCGATCAGCACCGCATCTGGATTTTGCGACATGATCTTCAGCACCTGGCCGGTCACTGAAGCATCGTTGCGTGCGAAGCGTTCGTTCGCGACGATCTTGATCTTCGCGAGATCGGCGGCCTTGCCGAATTCCTTGAACCAGCTCTCGCCATAGGCGTCGGCAAAGCCGATGAACCCAACCGTCTTCACACCGTGATTCGCCATATGCTGCGCGATCGCGGTGGCCATCAGAATGTCGTTTTGCGGCGTCTTGAAAACCCACGCGCGCTTCGCATCCATCGGTTCGACGATGCTCGCCGCGGCGGCCATGGAGATCATCGGTGTGGTGCTTTCGGCAGCCACGTCGATCATGGCCAGCGAGTTCGGCACGACGGTCGAGCCGATCAGCGCATCCACATGATCTTCGCTGGTGAGCTTGCGTGCGTTCTTAACGGCCTGGGTCGAATCCGTCGCATCGTCGAGTACGATGTAGTCGATTTTCTGCCCTGCCACTTCTTTCGGCAGCAGCGCGATCGTGTTCTTTTCCGGAATACCAAGCGACGCAGCCGGCCCCGTTGCCGACACCGTGACGCCGATTTTTACATCCGCGAATGCGTGGCCGCTCCATGCCGCGGATACCCCGGTGGCGACCAATGCCGCGCTCATCCAACGCAATGCCGACTTCATCCCGCTCCTCTGTCTACCCCGTTATTCGTTTGAATTCAAATCCGCAGATTCGAATCACCGACCGCTCGGTCGGCGAATGGCAAGTTTAGCGGACGAAAGCCCCGCGCTGCAAGCATTTTGCAGGGTAACGGCAGATGAAATTGGGGGTGGCTCGGTGAATAAAAAAGGGGCACCGAATTAGCGGGCAAATTGAATGGCGAATAATGAAAAGCACAAATAAAAAGCGCTGTTGGATATCAATCCAACAGCGCTTTCGTCTGGGCACTGAGTGCCTCATTGTCTCCTCGTTCTCCACCTGCAAAATTCGTGGTGCATCAGAACTGCATGAAGATTAAACGAGCACCCTCCCCCTTACAACTAGCAATTACCCTAGTGGTGCACTGCGGCACAAATGTGGGGCACGTTCTGTGCCGATTTAGCGCGAGCCTGACCCGCGCGCAACGCAAAATCCAGCCTGGCCGACTTCACGAGCGCCGAATTATATCGGATGCCAAAGCAATTTAAAATTCAGTGCCGCTTCAGGCCCGCAATGGCCGCACTCTCGCGATGATCTCACCGACAATCCCGCGCCGGAACGCCAGCACGCAGGCAATGAAAATCATGCCCGTTACGATGGTCACGGATTCGCCCAGCGAGCGGAACCATTCGACGCCCGTCGACGAAGCCAGTGCCGTACCGATATCGCCGAGCCGGTCTTCGAGCGCAACGATCAGCGCCGCGCCGAGCAGCGGCCCGAACAGCGTCCCCATGCCACCAACGAGCGTCATCAGGATCACGAGACCCGACATGGTCCAGTACGCGTCGCTCAGCGTTTCGAAGCCCTGCACCAGTACCTTGAGCGAACCCGCCAGACCGGCGATCCCCGCGGACAGAATGAACGCCAGCAGCTTGAAGCGATCGGTGTCGTAACCGAGCGACACGGCGCGCGGCTCGTTTTCCTTGATCGCCACCAGCACCTGCCCGAAAGGCGAGTGCACGATCCGCACGATCAGCAGGAATGCCAGCACCATCACGGCCAGCACGACAAAGTACAGCGTCACGTCCGACGACAGATCCAGCAAGCCGAACAGCTTGCCGCGCGGCACGCCCTGCAGGCCGTCCTCGCCGTGCGTGAACGGCGCTTGCAGGAACACGAAGTAGACCATCTGCGCGAGCGCCAGCGTCACCATCGCAAAGTAGATGCCCTGCCGGCGGATCGCGAACAGGCCGACCACCAGCCCAAGCAACGTTGCCGTGGCCGTGCCCGCCACCACGCCGAGCTCCGGAGAGAAGCCAAGCGTCTGCATCGCATAACCGGTGACGTAACCGGCCGAGGCGAGAAACATTGCGTGACCGAACGAGAGCAGCCCCGTGTAGCCAATCAGCAGATTGAAGGCCGCGGCGAACAACGCGAAGCACAGCACCTTCATGACGAAGAGCGGATAGATGCCGAGCACGGGCACCGCGAGAAGCACGATCAGCAGCAGACCGTAGAGCACTTTTCTCTGCATTATTTTTCCTTGCCGAAGAGACCCGCCGGGCGCACCAGCAACACGAGCGCCATGATCACGAACACGACGGTCGCCGACGCTTCCGGGTAAAACACACGCGTCAGCCCTTCGATCACGCCAAGCAGCAGGCCGGTCAGGATCGAGCCCATGATCGAACCCATGCCGCCGATCACGACCACCGCGAACACGGTGATGATCATCGGCTGGCCCATCAACGGCGAGACCTGAATCACTGGCGCGGCAAGCACGCCGGCGAATGCCGCCAGCGCGACGCCGAAGCCATAGGTGAGCGTGATCATCAACGGCACGTTGACACCGAACGCCTCGACCAGTTTCGGATTCTCGGTACCCGCGCGCAGATAGGCGCCGAGGCGCGTCTTCTCGATGACGAACCACGTGGCAAAGCAGACCACGAGCGACGCCACCACCACCCACGCGCGATAGTTCGGCAGGAACATGAAGCCGAGATCGGTCGCGCCGGAGAGCGCAGAGGGCACGTCGTACGGCTGGCCGGACGAACCATAAATCGACCGGAACACGCCTTCGACAACCAGCGTGAGCCCGAAAGTGAGCAGCAGCCCATACAGATGATCGAGCTTGTACAGCCAGCGCAGCATCGAGCGTTCGATCACCATGCCGAAAACGCCCACGATCAGCGGCGCGAGCACCAGCATCACCCAGTACGGCAGGCCGAAATACGACAGGCCCATCCACGCGAGCATCGCGCCGAGCATGAACAACGCGCCGTGCGCGAAATTGATCACGTTAAGCAAGCCGAAGATCACCGCCAGACCCAGGCTGAGAATCGCATAGAACGAGCCGTTCACGAGCCCCAGCAGCAGCTGGCTCAGCATCGCCGGTAGCGGAACGCCAAAGATTTCCATTGAAGCCTTAATCCCTTAAGCCATCATCAGGGTGAGATCGGTTACGTATGATCCCGCCGGCGTGCGACCAGCGAGTCATCCGCCCGATCGCGCGCGGCATATGAAGCAGCCGGCCGCCAGTCTGTGTACCCAAACGGCGCTATGTATTTCCCGCCAGGCAATGCAGACAGACGGTCAGCTGGTTATCAGTCAGCGCTCATTTCCACGTCGCGCAGCGCGTTTCAGCCTTGGTCGTGAACGCCTGCTCGCCGGGAATCGTCGCAGTGATCTTGTAGTAGTCCCACGGCTCTTTGGATTCGGCCGGCGTCTTCACCTGCATCAGGTACATATCGTGGATCATGCTGCCGTCCTGACGGATGTAGCCCTTCGCGTAGAAGTCGTCGATCTTGGCCTTCTTCAGTTGCGCCATCACCTTGTCAGAGTCGGTCGAGCCGACCGTCTGCACGGCCTTCAGGTAAGTCATGGTTGCGGAGTAGTCAGCAGCCTGCAGGCTCGACGGCATCTTCTTCATCTTGTCGAAGTAGCGCCGCGCCCACGCGCGCGTGGTGGCGTCCTTGTTCCAGTACCAGCTGTCCGTCAGCACCAGGCCTTGGGTCGTTTCCAGACCCAGACTGTGGACGTCGTCGATAAACATCAGCAGTGCGGCCAGCTTCATCGTCTTCGTGATACCGAATTCCTTGGCGGCCTTGATCGAGTTGATCGTGTCGCCGCCGGCGTTGGCGAGGCCGAGGATCTGCGCCTTCGACGCTTGCGCCTGCAACAGGAACGACGAAAAATCCGATGCCGAAAGCGGATGACGCACGGCACCCAGTACCTGGCCGCCGTTAGCCTTCACCACGTCCGACGTATTCTTTTCGAGCGCCTTGCCGAACGCGTAGTCAGCGGTCAGGAAGTACCACGTCTTGCCACCCTGCTTCGTCACCGCCGAGCCCGTGCCCTTGGCGAGCGCCGTCGTGTCGTACGCGTAGTGGATCGTATACGGTGTGCACTGCTCGTTGGTCAGGGTGTCGGCGCCCGCGCCGATGCTGATATAGACCTTGTGCTTCTCACCGGCCACGGTGTTCATCGACAGCCCGGTTGCCGAATTCGTGCCGCCGATCAGCAGATCGACGCCGTCCCGATCGAACCATTCGCGCGCCCGCGACGCCGCGATGTCGGCCTTGTTCTGGTGATCGGCATAGACCACGGAGATCGGCTTGCCATTGACCTTGCCACCGAAGTCGGCCACGGCCATGCGGATCGCTTCGAGACCGCCCTGGCCATCAATATCCGCATACAGACCCGACATGTCGGTGATGAAGCCGATCTTCACGGCATCGTCAGCGGCCTGCGCGCTGCCCATCGTCAACGCGGCGCCGGCGGCAACCGCGAAACATAGTGTGGCAAGCCGCGCGAGTGGGTTCTTTTTCATTTCTGTCTCCTGGTTTCTTCGCTTGTGGTTATCAGAGGCAATCGGACGTTTCTCGTTACTTCCTGTCTATACGCCCAGTAGGTCGTGCAGCACCGGCATCTTGCTTTCAAGCTCGCCGGCCTCGAAGTGTTCGACGATCGCACCATGCTCCATCACATAGAAGCGATCGGCGAGTGGCGCGGCAAAACGGAAATTCTGTTCGACCATCACAACCGTGTAGCCGCGCGCCTTGAGCGTCATGATCATGCGGGCCAGCGCCTGCACGATGACCGGTGCAAGGCCTTCCGAGATTTCGTCGAGCAGCAGCAAACTCGCGCCGGTGCGCAGAATGCGCGCGACCGCCAGCATCTGCTGCTCGCCACCCGAGAGCCGGGTGCCCTGGCTCATGCGGCGTTCCTGCAGATTCGGGAACATCGAATAGATTTCTTCGAGCGACATCATGTGCGCCTTGTCACCGACGGGTGGCGGCAACAGCAGGTTTTCCTCGCACGAGAGGCTCGAAAAAATCCCACGCTCTTCCGGGCAGTAACCGATGCCGCAGTGAGCGATACGATGCGTGGGCAGATTGATGGTTTCGCGGCCGCCGATGCGGATCGAGCCGGTGCGCCGGCCGGTCAGCCCCATGATCGCGCGCAGCGTGGTGGTGCGCCCCGCGCCGTTACGGCCCAGCAGCGTGACGACCTCGCCGCGATTCACCGTCAAATCGACGCCATGCAGGATATGGGACTCCCCGTACCATGCCTGCAAACCCGTGATCTCCAGCGCGGGGGCACCGCCAGCCGTGTCGCTCACTTCGAGACTTTCGCGCTCGGCAATCGTATTCATGCGTGGGCTCCGGCGAGCGCCGCGTCGGCGCTGCCCATATAGGCTTGCATCACGAGCGGATTCTTCGACACTTCGGCATAGCTGCCTTCCGCGAGCACTTCGCCCCGTTGCAGCACGGTGATGGTGTCGGAGATGCCGGCGATCACGTTCATGTTGTGCTCGACCATCAGGATGGTGCGGCCACTCGATACTTTCTTGATCAAGGCTGTGACGCGATCGACGTCTTCATGGCCCATGCCTTGCGTCGGTTCGTCGAGCAGCATCAACTCGGGCTCCATCGCGAGCGTGGTGGCGATTTCGAGCGCGCGCTTGCGGCCGTAGGACAGTTCTACCGTGAGCACGTCGGCGAAATCGGTCAATCCGACCTGGGTGAGCAAATCCATCGCGCGATCGTCGAGCTGACGCAGCGTGCGCTCGCTCTTCCAGAAGTGAAACGCCGTGCCGAGCACGCGCTGCAACCCGATGCGCACATTCTGCAATGCTGTCAGATGCGGAAATACAGCAGAGATTTGAAACGATCGGATGATGCCGCGCCGGGCGATTTGCGCCGGGCGTTCACTGGTGATGTCGATTCCGTTGAAGACGATCTGGCCCGCGGTCGGTTCGAGGAATTTGGTAAGCAGATTGAAGCAGGTGGTCTTACCTGCCCCATTAGGGCCGATCAGCGCATGGATCGAGCCACGGCGCACGCGCAGGTTCACCCCGTTCACGGCGATGAAGCCTTTGAACTCGCGGGTGAGGCCGCGCGTTTCGAGAATCGTATCGCCGAGAATCATGTTCCCTTCCATACGGAGTAAGGCGAAGCATTACGATCTTCCGCGCGAACGGCTGCGCGACTTTTATGTGACGGCGGCACCCCGTGCCGCTCGTTGGCGTACTGCACCAATCCGGACGGTAATCCATGGGCGGCACGCAGCATGGCTGCCATTGTCGCGCCAATGATGCAGCGCATTCATTGGGATTTGCACTTAGTGGATGACGACTGTTTGAAGCAAGGTCGAGGCGTGTTCAAGCGCTGCGTCAATCTTGCTTGTGGCATGCCAGGGAAAGTCCGAGGCGCGCGCAGCGGCCTCGGATCCTGCTGTCACACAGCGTGTCACACGACGGACATGGACGGCGCAGTGCTCGGCTGAAGCAGGACGTTGCCGCCCACACGCGCGCGACGGTCTTCACGGATCATGTCGCTGGCGCGTTCGGCGATCATCAGCGTCGGCGAGTTGGTGTTGCCCGAGGTGATGGACGGCATGATTGATGCGTCGACCACCCGCAAACCGTCAACCCCGATAACACGTAGGCGATTGTCGACGACCGCGCCGGGATCGTCGGCGGTGCCCATCCGGCAGGTGCCGACCGGATGAAAGATGGTGGTGCCGACGGCGCCTGCGGCCTGCTGAAGCTCTTCTTCGGTCTGGTACTGGATACCGGGCAGAATCTCCTGCGGCCGATAGGGCGCGAGCGCAGGCGCCGCGGCAATGCGGCGCGTGAGACGCAATGCATTGGCAGCGACGTGTCGGTCGTACTCGGTGGACAGATAGTTGGGTGCGATCGACGGCGGCGCCGACGCATCGGGCGATCCGATGTGAATGCTGCCACGCGAGGTTGGCCGCAGTTGGCACACCGACGCGGTGAATGCATTGAAGCGATGCAACGGTTCGCCGAAGCGATCGAGCGAGAGCGGCTGCACGTGATACTCGAGATCGGGACGGGTGAGCGAGCGGTCGTCCGGATCGGATTTAGCGAACGCACCGAGTTGCGATGGCGACATCGACATGGGGCCGCTTTGAAAGAGTGCGTACTGCATGCCGATCATCAGCTTGCCCCACCAATGCGCGGAAGCGGTATTGAGCGTGCGCACGCCGTCGACTTCGTAGGCCATACGCAATTGCAGATGGTCCTGCAGATTTTCGCCGACGCCGCGCAGATCCTTCACGACCTCGATGCCGAGATTCTGGAGACGCGCGCCATTCCCGATACCGGAGAGTTCGAGCAATTGCGGCGAGTTGACCGCACCGGAACTGAGGATCACTTCACAACGGGCTTTGGCGAGATAGTCGGTGTTGTCGCCGCGATATTCGACACCGATACAGCGACGTCCTTCGACCACGACGCGCTGGGTATGGGCACCGGTGATAACGGTGAGATTGGGACGCTTAAGCGCCGGACGCAGGAACGCTTTCGACGCATTCCAGCGGATGCCGCGTTTCTGATTGACGTCGAAGTAGCCCACGCCGGTGTTGTCGCCGCGATTGAAGTCGTCGGTGGAGGGTATGCCGGTTTGTTGCGCGGCTTGTGAAAACTCTTCGAGGATCTTCCATTTCAGGCGTTGCTTTTCGACGCGCCATGGGCCGCCGGCTCCATGCGATTCGGAGGTACCGGCGTGGTGGTCTTCGCTGCGTTTGAAGATGGGAAGGACGGCATTCCAGGACCAGGAGGCGTCGTTGGTCACGCGGGCCCATTCATCGTAGTCCTCGCGTTGGCCGCGCATGTAGATCATGCCGTTGATGGATGAGCTGCCGCCTAATACTCTGCCCCGAGGGTACGAGAGCGAGCGGCCGTTCAGGCCGGGTTCTGATTGGGTTTTATAGAGCCAATCCGTGCGGGGATTGCCAATGCAATAGAGGTAGCCTACCGGCACGTGGATCCAGTGGTAGTCGTCTTTGCCGCCGGCTTCTAGCAGGAGGACCTGTATTTCTGGATCTTCCGATAGGCGGTTGGCAAGGACGCAGCCTGCTGTGCCGGCGCCGACTATGATGTAGTCGAATTCGCCTTCCAGGCGGCGGGTTTTTGTTGGTGTGTTTTCTGGGTTGTTCATCATTTCGTCTCCTAAGCTTTTTTGCCTGTGCGGCGCTTTTGTCAGTGATCTTAGGGCGTTGGCCTTTCCTTGTTTTGGTAGTGGTCTATTAGCGTTGCCCCTGTGCGGGGCGGCACCTACTTTTCTTTGCCGGCTGCAAAGAAAAGTAGGCAAAAGAAAGCAGCTCAAACCGCTACTGCTAAGTGGGCACCGTGGTCTGCCACGGGTGGTGGTGCATCTGGAATCTGGGTTCGTGCCCCTGCATGCGCCAGTGACAAGGGCGTCATACTTCCGGCGGCGCTGCGCGCGCCGAAGAGCACTTCATAAAACCATCGGTTCGCTCAGTCACCCCGTTCGCAATTGCTGCCTTCACATCGAGCCCTCTGCAACTCGCCACTAACCACCAGGCGCCTCGCCGAGGCGAAGCCGACAGTCCCCACAAACCTCAACCGAAGCCCGTGGTTTCCCATGCAGACCCGTCCGCGACGCACGTAGTGCGGAGTGGGAGCTGATGAGTCCTTTGCCACTAGCGCTGAATGGGCGAGAACACGGATTCCAGATGCACCACTACCCGTTGCAAGCTACGGTGCCCACTTAGCATTGGCGGTTTGAGCTGCTTTCTCTTGCCTACTTCTCTTTGCAGCCGGCAAAGAGAAGTAGGTGTCCCCCCGCACAGGGGGAACGCTAATAGACCACTAACAATTCAAGGAAAGGCCAACGCCCTAAGATCACTGACAAAAGCGCCGCGCAGGCAAAAAACCAAACCTATTTCGCCACTGGCATAGTGAACTCAGCCCCCTTCCCGATGCTATCGGGCCACCTCTGCATGATGCTCTTGTACCGCGTATAAAACCGAACACCCTCTTCGCCGTAGGCATGGTGATCCCCGAAGAGGGACTTCTTCCACCCACCAAAAGAATGCCACGCCATCGGCACAGGAATCGGCACATTAATCCCCACCATCCCAATCTGAATCTGCCGCGAAAACGCCCGAGCCACTCCCCCATCGGAGGTAAACAACGACACGCCATTAGCAAACTCATTAGCGTTAATCAGCTCAACAGCAGAAGCAAAATCCGGCACCCGCACAACGCACAACACCGGGCCGAAAATCTCCTCGCGATAAATCTTCATATCGGTCGAGACATCATCGAACAACGTGCCGCCGAGAAAGAACCCCTTCTCATGTCCGGCCACCTGATGGCCTCGCCCATCGACCACCAGCTTCGCACCAGCCGCAACGCCGGCATCGATATAACCCGCCACCTTCTCTCGATGCGCCGCAGTCACCAACGGCCCCATCTCGGCTTCCGATTCCATGCCGTTCAGAATCTTCAGGCTCTTCACTCGCGGTGTCAGTCGCTCAATCAGTTCATCGGCGATATGCCCGACCGCGACCGCCACCGAAATCGCCATGCACCGCTCGCCAGCGGAACCATACGCAGCGCCAATCAACGCATCGACCGCCTGATCGAGATCCGCGTCCGGCATCACCACGAGGTGATTCTTCGCACCGCCCAAAGCCTGCACGCGCTTGCCGTGCTTCGTGCCTTCCGTATAGATGTATTCGGCAATCGGCGTCGAACCGACAAACGACAACGCGCTCACCTCGGGATGTACAAGCAGCGCATCCACGGCCACCTTGTCGCCATGCACGACATTGAACACACCGTCCGGCAAACCGGCTTCCTTAAACAATTCAGCGAGGCGGTTGGATGCCGACGGATCACGCTCCGACGGCTTCAGCACAAACGTGTTGCCGCATGCGATCGCCACCGGGAACATCCAGCACGGCACCATCATCGGGAAATTGAACGGCGTAATGCCGGCGACCACGCCCAGCGGCTGACGCAGATTCCAGTTGTCGATGCCGCCGCCGATCTGGTCGGTGAAGTCGGTCTTCAGCAGATTCGGAATGCCGCACGCAAACTCGACGATCTCGATGCCGCGCATCACCTCGCCCTTCGCATCGGAAAAAACCTTGCCGTGCTCACGCGTGATCAACTCCGCCAGTTCGTCATGGTGACGGTCGAGCAATTCCTTGAACTTGAACAGCACGCGCGCCCGCTTGATCGGCGCGGTTTCGCTCCACGCAGGAAACGCAGCACTGGCGGCAGCGACCGCCGCGTCCACTTCAGCGACGCTCGCCAGCGGCACGCGTGCGCTCACGCTGCCAAGCGCGGGATTGAAGACATCGCCGAAGCGGCCGCTCGTACCGTCAACCGTCTTGCCATTAATGAAATGGGTCAGCGCGCGTGCGCTCGTCTCGCTCCGGACGGTCTCGTCCTGATATGTCTCGCTCATCTTCTTGTCCTCTTCCTATGAAGGTCTTCCGCCCACCGCGAACGGCGTGATAAACGCAAGCGTACGGCGCTTCGGGGCGACAAATCCAATGAGTAATGCTCAACTGCGCTATAAGGCGAGCTAATATCAGGATATGGATCTGACTCTGCTACGGGCGTTCGTCACCGTGGCACGCGAGGGCAACCTCACGCGTGCCGCGGTGCAGCTTCACCTGACCCAACCTGCCGTCAGCCTGCAAATCAAGCATTTGCAGGAGACGCTCGGCGTGACGCTATTCACGCGGACCTCGCACGGGCTTTCGCTGACACGCGACGGTCAGGCCCTGTTGCCCCATGCAGAACGCGCGCTGGGTGCCGCGAGCGACGTGCAGCGCGCGGCGGCGTCGCTGCGTCACGAAGTGCGCGGCCGTTTGCGGATCGGCACGATTCTCGATCCTGCTTTTCTGCGCCTCGGCGGCTTTCTCAAGCAACTGGTGGAAACCTGGCCGCGCATCGAGACGGCCTTACGCCACGGGATGTCGGGCTGGGTGCTCGAACAGGTTCGTGCGGGTGAACTGGATGTGGGTTACTACATCGGCCTTCCATCCGATGACGATGCCCGCGACGGCGCCACCTTTCATGCCGTCACGCTCACGCACTTCCAGTACCGCGTACTCGCGCCGGCGGGCTGGAAAGATCGCGTGAAGGGCGCGCGCGACTGGCGTTCGCTCGCCGCACTGCCGTGGATCTGGACGCCGCCCGCGTCCGCGCACAACAGGTTGTTGTCGCGCTGCTTTGGTGAGGCCGGCGTCAAACCGGTTAAGGTGGCAGAAGTGGATCAGGAGCCGTCGATGCTCGATCTGGTCAAATCAGGCGTCGGTCTGACGCTCGCACGCGATGCCACCGCGATCGCCGAAGCGCATGCACACGCGTTGACCATCGTCGAAGGCGTCACCGTGCCGACCCAGCTCAGCTTCATTACCCTCGCCGAGCGGAAGGACGAACCAGCGATTGCAGCGGCGTTGAAGCTGATCGAGCAGCAATGGGCGACTTGAGGACGGCATGAAGACCGGCGTGGAGCCAGTTTGAGGGCACCACAACCGCAAGGGCGATATGAGCTGTTCTCATGACAGCCGCGCACCATGCGACCGATTGTCATCTCGTTGCGTGTCCTCGCTGGCCGCTTTCGGCTGGTGGCGCAAGCAGAGCAACCTCGTGGGCGGTCATTCGAGGTTGGCCTCGAAGCCCGCGTTTGCTGGCCCCGTCATCTGAAACCACACCGTCACGCACTTTTTGTTAGATTGAGGGTTCGCGCTCACGCGCCGGCCCCGCATCGTTTCTGTTCCGTCTGACTTCGTCCTTCCCGGCAGCTTCGCCCCGGCAACACCGGAAGCTGCCGACCACGCCATCCTTCGACAGGAGCCTGACATGGCACGCAACATTGAAATCAAAGCCCGCGCCCAGCATTTCGAACAACTGCGCGAACGCGCCGCGAAGCTTGCGCCGGACGCGCCACTGATCTTCCGCCAGCAGGACTTTTTCTACGACGTGCCGCGTGGCCGCCTGAAGCTGCGCCAGTTCGACGACGGCACGCCGGCCGAACTGATCTTCTACCAGCGCGACGACCGCGACGGCCCGAAGGCGTCGTATTACACGCGCAGCCCGGTGACCAACCCTGAGGCGATGCACGCGCTGCTCGCCACGGCGCTGACCACGCGTGGCATCGTCACGAAGGAACGTCACGTCTATCTGACCGGACGTACGCGGATCCATCTGGACCGGGTCGATGGCCTCGGCGACTTCGTCGAACTCGAAGTGCTGCTGGCTCAGGACGACGACGAAGACGGCGGCCACGCTGAAGCGCACGCGATGTTCCAGACCCTCGGCGTACCGGAATCGGATCTGGTGGCAGTGGCCTATGTGGATTTGTTGAGTCCGGACGCCGAGCCGAAACAGGCTGCGTAAAACTTAAGCATCGAGGATCGCGGTGAAATCAGTCCTTGAACCGCGCCCGTTCATAACCCCAAAAACACGAGAAACGCCGGGCGGCCCTTGCATCAAGCGGCGGCGGCGCCCGGCGACAGATGGCCAAGCGGTAGCGGCCCATTGCGCTTGAACGTGGTCAACACAATATTGGAGCGCACGCTGTCGACGCCGGGCACACGCATCAACTTCTTCATCACGAACGTCGACAGATAGTTCAGATCAGGCGCGACAATGCGCAGCAGATAATCCGCATCGCCGACCACCGCGTGACATTCCAATACTTCCGGCAGCACCTCGATCTGTTGCTGGAATTGCTCGATGATCGAGTCGCCGTGATGCTTCAACTTCAGACTCGTAAACGCCGTCACGCCGAGTCCGAGTTTTTCCGGGCGCAGCACGACGCGATAACCGTCCACCACCCCCACCTGCTCCAGGCGCTGCAAGCGCCGCCCAATTTGCGATGGTGACAGCGGTACCTGCTCAGCCAATTGCTGATGCGTAGCCCGGCCGAAGCGCTGAAGCACGTCCAGCAGCGCGAGATCGAAGTGATCGAGTTCTAACATGATTTATATCCGCATTGAATCATCAATTTATGCACAATTATTGCATATTGGCACGCCATAACGCCATTATTGCGCCCTTTCAGCATGCTCACCGCTGTAGACTTGCATCACCGTTTCAACCCGCAGACACCGCAGAGCGCGCAGCATCATGTCCACCGCCAACACCGCCAAACTCAAAGAGCAATTCGACGCCGGCCTCGAAACCCGCGCCGACTTCACCATCGACCAACCAACCGAACGATACGGCGCAGTCGACCACGCTGTATGGCAGCAGCTTTATGCACGCCAGACAGCGTTGCTCAAGGGCCGTGTGTGCGATGAGTTTCTGGCAGGCGTCGACCGTATCGGCATGCCTCACGACCGCGTGCCCTCGTTCGACGAAATCAACGCCAAGCTGACGCCAGCGACGGGCTGGCAAATCGTCGCCGTGCCCGGACTCGTGCCCGACCAGGTGTTCTTCGAGCATCTGGCGAACCGCCGTTTTCCCGTGACCTGGTGGATGCGCCGCCCCGATCAACTCGATTATCTGCAGGAACCGGACTGTTTTCACGATCTGTTCGGCCACGTACCGCTGCTGATCAATCCGGTGTTCGCGGACTACATGCACGCGTACGGCCGCGCGGCGCTTGCCGCCAATGATGCCGGCGCCCTGCCGCTGCTCGCCCGGCTCTATTGGTACACCGTCGAGTTCGGCCTGATCCGCGACGCGGCAAGTCCGAACGGCGTGAAGATCTACGGCGCGGGGATCGTGTCGAGCAAAGGCGAGACGCTCTACAGCCAGCAAAGCGCGGCGCCGAACCGGCTCGGCTTCGACCTCGAACGCGTCATGCGTACGCGCTATCGCATCGACACGTTCCAGAAAACCTACTTCGTGATCGATGACTTCGCGCAATTGTTCGGCGTCGCGCAGACCAACTTCGCGCCGCTACTGGCCAAGCTGGCCACAGAACCGGCGTTCGCAGCAGGCGACGTGCTCGAGCAAGATCGCGTGATCACGCGCGGCTCGCAGGAAGGCTGGCAAGCCGACGGCGATATCTGACAAAACACAGCCTGAGCAGGCCGACAGCAGGCTGATGGCATCCGTGAAAAAATAGCGAATACGCACGCCTGCCGGCGTGCCTGTTCAGATCAACGAGGTAGCACCATGATTAGCAAACTGACTTCCGAAGAACGCGCCACGCAAGTGGCGGAACTGCACGGCTGGCAAGCCGTGGCGGGCCGCGACGCGATCCAGCGCCACTTCAAATTCGCCGACTTCAACGAAGCATTCGGCTTCATGACGCGCGTGGCCATCAAGGCGCAGGAAATGGATCACCATCCGGAATGGTTCAACGTGTACAACAAGGTGGAAATCACCCTGTCGACACACGAGGCCAATGGCTTGACCGAGCGGGACATCAAATTGGCCCGATTTATCGACAGTATTACTGCGTAATACAAGCGATCAGATGCCTCGATGCACCCTGCATCGGAACGATTTGACGGTAATGAAAGGGCATTGCAGGCAATCTGGCGCCGAAACCTTCAGTTCTACAGGCTATTATTAAGGCGCACGTAAGAATCCCATGCTTGCCTCGCAAACCCGTCTAAACGATCCGGTGATAGCGTCTGCTGACGCTGTACAATCATCAGCGCATACGGCTTGGAGAGCGCGCTTGCCTCCTTGCACAGAACGAGTTCGTCGCCGCTCGAAGGTGAGCGGGCGCGCCAGAAGTTGATTGCGGCTTCCAGTTCGTGGATCGTTATCTCGGACATGACTTCGTGGTCGCTCAGTGGCTGCTTGATGGCTACTTCATGGCTGCTCGATAGCTGTTTCGTGGCTGCCTGGTGCCAGTTCGGCACGGCCACGCGGCACGCTGCCTGTGCAGCAGGCGCCCCGGCGAACCGCTTGCCCAAACGCCTAAAACCATTGTACTTGAGCGAAATCCATGCGACTCCTTCTGATCGAAGATGACCGCCCCATCGCACGCGGCATCCAAAGTAGTCTCGAACAAGCCGGCTTCACAGTCGACATGGTCCATGACGGTATTTTCGCCGAACAGGCCCTCACCCAAAACCGTCACGAACTGGTGATTCTCGATCTGGGCCTGCCCGGTATCGACGGCATGACGTTGCTCGCGCGCTTTCGTCAGAGCAATCGTCACACGCCGGTGATCATCCTCACCGCGCGCGACGAGTTGAACGACCGCGTGCAAGGCCTGAATTCCGGCGCGGACGACTACATGCTGAAGCCGTTCGAACCCACCGAACTCGAAGCGCGCATCCGCGCCGTGATGCGCCGCAGCGGCCCGCATGGAGACATGCCGCGTCCGGAAGTGTCGTTGGGCGGTGTGCGTCTGTCGGGCGTCGATCGCCGCATTTTCAACGACGACAAGCCGCTCGAGCTGTCGCCGCGCGAATTTGCGGTGCTCGAAATGCTGCTGCTGCGCCACGGCCGCGTGGTCAGCAAGGCCCAGTTGCAAGACCATCTGACGCACTTCGGCGGCGATCTCGGCGATACCGCGATCGAAGTCTATGTGCACCGGGTGCGCAAAAAGCTCGAAAACTGCCGTGTCGAAATCGTCACGGTGCGTGGCTTCGGTTACCTGTTGCAGGAAATCCGCCAGGCCGCATAATCGTTGCAAGGGCCGCAATCTGAATTGCGGCCTGACAGCGCCGGGCCGGCGCCGCGCACTCGGTGCGCAATTCGCCGGCATCCGGCGAATTTTCACGGTGCTACGGTGCTTTACGCCGTTGCTCCTTTCCCGCGCGTTCGATAATGCCTCAGCCGGCCGCCAATAGTCTGCGCCGCACGCTGCTGCGGCGCCTCGCTGCTCCCCTTTCGCTGCTCGCCCTGATGAGCGGCCTGATCGCTTACTGGCTGGCATGGCAGTACACGCAGCACGTGGTCGACCGCTCACTCGCCGATCTCGCCACCGCGATCTCCAAACAGATCCAGATTGCCGGCCCTGATGCCAAAGTGACAGTGCCGCCGCTCGCGCAGGCCATGTTCTCCGATCCGGTCGAGCAACTCGTCTATCGGATCAGCAACGGTGAAACCGAAATCGCCGGCGACCACAACCTGCCGCTGCAAGGCACCAGTGTGCGGCGCATGCATTACGCGTACGTATTCGAAACGCAGCACCAGGGTGTGACGGTGCGCGTGGCCCAGGTACGCGTCGATCAGCCCACCGGCAATCCGATTGTCGTCGAAGTAGGTCAGCCGGTGCATCACCGGTTCCAGATCGCCGCCGAGTTTCTGGTCGCGATCATGATGCCGCTGCTGTTGCTGCTGCTGGCGGGTTGGGTGATCGTGTGGCGGGTCGTCAATCAACAGCTCAATCCGCTGACCGATCTCGCTGACTCACTGAACCGACAGACCCACACGTCGCTCGAGCCGGTGGACGAGACCTATGTTCCGGTTGAGATCCGGCCGCTCACCGGCGCGTTGAACGCGCTGCTCGATCGTCTGAAAACTGCTCTCGACGGTCAGCGCAAATTTATTGCCGACGCCGCGCATCAGCTGCGCACGCCGCTCACTGCCGTCAAGCTGCATGCGGAACAGGCGGCGGTCGCGCGTGACCCGCAGCAAACGCTCGCCGCGGTCCGTGAACTGCGCGCGGCAGCCGACCGCGCCGTGCGGCTGTCGAACCAGTTGCTTTCGCTGGCGCGCGCGGAGCCGGGCGAACAGGCGGCACGTTTCGTCACCGTGGATATGGCCGCGCTCGCGTTCGATACGGGTGCGGAATGGGTGCCGCGTGCGTTGACGTTCCACGTCGACCTCGGCTTCCAGCGCCTCGACGATCCGGGTAACGATCATCCGCTGATGGCGCACGGCAATCCCGTGCTGCTGCACGAAGTGATCGCCAATCTGCTGGATAACGCGCTCAAGTACGTGCCGCCTTCGCGTTTCGATGGAGGCCGCATCACCGTGACGGTGTCGCAAACCGTGATCAACGATCTGCGCATGGCCGAGATCGTCGTCGAAGACAACGGGCCGGGCGTACCGCTCACGCAGCAAGCCGATCTGTTCAAACGGTTCTTCCGCGGCGACGGTCAGAGCGACGCCGGTGTGGATAGCGGGGCCGGCCTCGGTCTCGCTATCGTTCACGACATCATGGTGCTGCATCACGGCAGCGTGCATTACGAAGATGCGCCGGAAGGCGGTGCGCGCTTTATTGTGCGTATTCCGCTGATACCGATCAGCGTGCAGCACGAAGTCGATTCCGAGGTGCGGCGTCCGGCAAAAAAATCGGCGCACTCGGCGCCGATCGATATATGACTTTTTAGTCGGTTAATGTACTGCCACGGGCTGCCTTGAGTTCACTTACGTTCAACTCTGGCAGCCCGCGTTTCATTTCTTCTTCGCTTTTTTCGCGGACTTCTTCACCGTCTTGTCGGATTTGGAAGCGCTCTTCTCTTTCTCCGCCGGCGCCAGCATCGTGCCTCGGCACTTCCGCGCGCCGCAACGGCATTCGTATTCCTTCTTGAGCTTCTTGGTCTGGCGCGCGTCGATGACGAGGCCGTAGTCGTAAAAGACTTCTTCACCCTCGGCAATGTCGCGCAGCGCGTGCACGTACACGTGACCGTCGATCTCTTCGGCTTCGCAGTTCGGCGCGCAGGAATGGTTGATCCAGCGCGCGCTGTTGCCGTCCACTTTGCCGTCGATCACCTTGCCACTGTCGAGCGCGAAGTAGAACGTGTGATTCGGTTCGTCCGGATTGTGCGGATGACGGCGCAACGCTTCTTTCCAGGAGATCCGCTCACCCTTGTATTCGATCAGCCGTTCGCCGGCCACAATCGGCTCGATGGCAAACACGCCTTTGCCGTGCACACCCGAACGGCGCACGGCGATCCTGCGTGAACTCATTGAATGAATCCTTGTGAAGAACTAGGGGTGAAGATCCGGCAGCCGTCAGAAATGCCCGCGTCTACCGCGCTGCTTTTTCCGACGCGGATAGCAAACGCGGCGCCTTGCGAGCGCCGCGTCGACCTGCGACGCTCATGCGCCACATCCGGCATCCTACACGCTCAAGACGGCTTCGTTCAACCGTCAATAAGACGTGCACACGCAAGGCGCGTTGGCAGGTTCACCGTTGTCCGAACGAAATATCGCCGAACAGGGCTTTTTGCTCGCGCGGTTGCGAACGCCAGTACTGCGGCGGCGCTTCGACCGTTGCGCCGAGTTGCGCCGCGGCATGCCACGGCCAACGCGGGTTGTAGAGCAACGCGCGGGCCAGCGCGATCAGATCGGCATCGCCTTCTTCGATGAGTTGTTCGGCATGCAACGGATCGGTAATCAGGCCCACGCCGATGGTCGTCAGGCCAGTTGCCTGTTTGACGGCCCTCGCGAAAGGAATCTGATAGCCCGGCTCAAGCGGGATCTTCTGCAATGGCGAAACACCGCCGGACGACACGTCGATCCAGTCGCAGCCGCGCTTTTTCAATTCCTGCGCGAACGCGATCGTGTCCTCGAGCGTCCAGCCGCCTTCAACCCAGTCGGTTGCCGAGACACGCACGCCAACCGGTTTGTCGGCGGGAAACGCGGCGCGCACGATGTCGAAGATTTCCAGCGGAAAACGCATCCGGTTTTCGAGCGAACCGCCGTAGTCGTCGCTGCGTTGATTGGCAATCGGCGACAGGAACTGGTGCAGCAGATAGCCATGTGCCGCGTGAACTTCCAGTGCATCGATGCCGAGACGCGCGGCGCGACGCGCTGAGGCCGCGAATGCTTCGCGAATCCGGTTCAGTGCGGGCGTGTCGAGGGCGAGCGGCGGCTCTTCACCCGCCTTGTGCGGCAACGCCGACGGCGCATGCGGCAGCCAGCCGCCTTGCGACACCGGAATCAGTTGCCCGCCTTCCCAGGGTACATGGCTCGACGCCTTGCGCCCCGCATGCGACAACTGCATGGCGACGCGAATCGGTGAATGCTTGCGGATCGCGGCCAGGACCGGCTTCAGGGCGGCTTCGGTAGCGTCGTCCCACAGTCCGAGATCGCCCGGCGTGATGCGGCCATCCGGTTCGACGGAGGTCGCCTCGATGCACAACATGCCGGCGCCGGATAACGCGAGACCGCCGAGATGGATCATGTGCCATGCCGTCGCTTCGCCACGTTCGGCGGAATACTGGCACATCGGGGACACGACGATACGATTGGGAAGCGTCACGCTACGCAGCGTGAGCGGGGAAAAAAGCGCGCTCATGGATTACGCCCAGTAGAAACCCGAGAGCGATCGAGCATAGCACCGCGGATGATTGTCTGCAGGCGTGCGCGGATCAGGGTTTCGGCTCGACCTGATCGAGCCACTCGCCGAACATCCGGCGCGCGGCGGCTTCCAGCGGGGGACCGAACTGTGCGGTCTCGGCCCGCAACTGCCGCGCGTCGATGCCGTGCCCGGCAATCTCACCGGCGTTACCGATCAGCCAGGGTTCGAACCGGTCAGCCCGAATCTCCGGATGACATTGCAGACCCAGCACGTGACCGCCCCAGGCGAACGCCTGGTTTTCGCAGGCACGCGTCGAGGCGAGACGTGTGGCGTTGTCGGGCAGGTCGAAGGTGTCGCCGTGCCAGTGCAGCATCGATGTGTGAGCGCCGTCCAGATGACGTACCGGCGAAGCACGGCCCGCATCGGTGAGCGTAAGCGGAGTCCAGCCGAGTTCGGTATGGCCTGCGGGGTAGACGCGCGCACCGAGCGCACGCGCGATCAATTGCGCGCCGAGGCAGATGCCGAGCGTCGGCAGACCGGCGGCGATGCGCTTTTCGATCATGGACAGCAACGGGACAAGCGTCGGGTAAAGCGCGTCGTCAGTTGCACTGATCGGGCCGCCGAGCACGACCATGAGCGATGCGGCAAACGGGTCCGGCGCTTCGATACGGGCAACGCCGACGTCGAGATAGCGCACGGGGCGCCCCCGTTCGCCGAGTTCCAGCTCAAGACTGCCCAGATCCTCGAAGTGCACGTGGCGAATGGCCAGAACTTCGCGATTCATCAGCCTGTTCCACCTTCAGGTTGCCTAAAGACTTGCCGTTACAAGGCGCGAACCGGCCGGCGGACGGCAATCGCCGCCCGCCGGCACACGGCTTCGCAGTGTAACGGATTGTCCCAGGAGAAACCGCCTTATTGGGCGAAGATCTTCCAGGTCTTCTTTTGGGTAGCGACGTCGGCCATTTCGTACACCGAGCAATCGAGACGCAGATCCGTATCCGACATCTTCATGTCGAGCAGCGCGCAGTGGTGCGGCGTCTTCTTCGGATTCTTGCTCGGCTCAAAGTGCGAGCAGCTCAGGCACATGCGGTGCGGCGGAATCGTGCCTTGCGCTTCCAGCTGATGGATGGTCTTGAGCAGCGTGCGATAAAACAGCGTCTGCTCTTCGTCGCGCAGCGTGCCGACCGCTTTGGCGAGGAAATCCGGCCATTGCGCAGCGCGCTTCGCGGCCGTGCGGCCACGCGCCGTCAGACGGACCGCGAGGGCGCGGCCGTCGTCAAGGGCGCGGCGCTTTTCGACCAGGCCTTTGGTCTCGAGCGTGCTCACGGCATCGCTGGTGGTCGCGGCGGTCAGGGCCGTTTCGCGGGCAATTTCACCAAGACGCATCGGGCCCTTGCGTTGCATCAGCAAGACCAGGATTTCGCCCTGGGTCGGCGTAAGGCCTGCGCCTTCCGCCCATTCCCAAGCCTGGCTCCGCATGGCCGTGCTCAATCGCAATAGGCTGTGGGTCACTCGCCCGGTTGCCTGTTCTCCGTATACGCCTTCGCTCATAATCTTCGTTTGGTTTATTAAGCTTGCGAACGATGCCGGCAAACCGCTGCCGAACACGCCCGTAGCCTGTGTGGGGTAGCCTCGCCCTAAAGCAGACGAGACGGTTTCTACTATCTCAAAAATTTACCGCCTTGCAAGCCAAAGGCAGATGAAACGACATTCTATGCGAGACCGGCCAATCGTACAGCTAAGTTATCCAACGCAAGCTGTGGATAACCATGGGAAAACACAGGGGATGGCGTGTGTGTCGATTCTTGATAAGCAACTTGCCCCCTCTTTCCTTACTAAAGTTGTCCTCGTTTACCGGCATCGATGCGCCCCGGATCAGCCTAGTTATGGTTTACGTAGCACTTTGACTTTTCAGGGAATTATTCAGTTGTCCACAGGCAGATGCAATGCTTGTTAACTACTACTACGTTTGTATACGTAAACTTTAGAAAAACCTGAAGGCCCACGAGCTGGAAATTTATTTACGAAAAAAACCCGCACGAGGCGGGTCTTCCTTACGGTTTAACGTAAGCAATCCTCTATCTGGCTAGGCTCGCCACTGCAGACACTGCTGTCTGACAGCTTCATGCAAGGACTTTTCCTGATCGAAAACGCCTCGCAGCCACGTCGCGTCATTCACCTGACCGCGCGCAATCGCGCCGATTTCGGCGAGCGCGTTGCCCGAACCCAATGCTTCGGCGTGCGGTGCAATCAGATCCAGTGTTTCGAGGATGTCTTCGGAAATCGTCTTGCGTTCGCTCGTTTGCGGATTGATGCAGTTGCCGGCCAGACCGAAGCGGCATGCTTCGAAGCGGTTGAACGTGTAGACGAGGTAATCGTCTTCCTTCGGCACAATCGGCTTGTCGAGCAGCAGATGCCGGGCAAGCGTCTGGATGTAGCAGGCAATCGCCGCGGCGCGATCCACTGAAAACGGCGTATCCATCACGCGTACTTCGATCGTGCCGAAACCGGGCTTCGGCCGGATGTCCCAGTAAAAATCCTTCATGCTGTTGACCACACCCGTGTGGACCATCTTCGAGAAATATTCCTCGAAGCTGTCCCACGTCAACACGAACGGCGCACGACCGGACAGCGGGAATGCGAACACGGAATTCAGTCGTGCCGAATGAAAACCGGTGTCGACACCTTGCACGAACGGCGACGAAGCGGACAACGCGATGAAATGCGGGATGAAGCGCGACATCGAATGCAGCAGATACAGCGCGCTGTTCGGATCCGGACAGCCGATGTGCACGTGCTGGCCGAACACCGTGAACTGCTTGGCAAGATAACCGTACAACTCGGAAAGATACTGAAAGCGTGGCGTATCGACGATTTGCCTTTCACTCCATTGCTGGAATGCGTGCGTACCGCCGCCGCATAAACCGACGTTCAGCCGATCGGCCGCGGACACCAGCGTGTCGCGGATCGTGCGCAAATCGGTGACGGCCTGTTCATGCGTCGTGCAGATACCGGTCGACAGCTCGATCATGCTTTCGGTGATTTCCGGCGTGATGTTGCCGGGAATCTTTTCGTCCTTGATGAGGCGCATCAGATCCGAGCCGGCTTTGGTCAGATCATAGTCGTGTGTATTGACGATCTGCATCTCGAGTTCGACACCGAAAGTGAACGGTTTCGAATCGATGAAGGGTTCGAGTGACATAGCGTCCCCTGAGTCAGGTCGACCGATGTGTGTCACATGTCTGTGTCACACGCCCGGCCGTTTTTGAATCGAATAAGTTGGATAAAGCGCGCAAATCAGGCGCATAAAGCATTGGACAGCGCATCGGACAGCGGCGTGCCCTTCCGTGCGCTTACTCTTCGCGCCGTTCAGCCACCAGCGCCAGGCTGCGATACACGAGCCACGGTCCGAGAATCTGCAACACGAAAATCGAACACATCACGATCGCGCGCAGTTGCGGATCGAAATTCGGATAGAGGTTGTAGGTATCGTCGACAAGCAGGTACGCGAGCGCCGACATGGGCGATAACGACAAACCGAGCGCCATGCCCTGCTTCCAGTTCAAGCCGCTTGGCTTGGCGAAGGCCATCACGCCTACCAGTTTCGCAACCAGACGCGCAACAATCAGACCCAGCGCCGCGACACCGCCAAGCGCGATGTCTTTCCATTCGAACGAAGTCAGCGTCAACACGAACAGAATCACGGTCAACAGCCAGCCGGCCGTGCCGAAATGTTCCGGCCACAATTGCGGACGCGCTTCGAGATTCTTCACGATGATGCCCGCGGCCAGCAACGCGAGAATGGTGGAAAGCTTGAACACATGCGCCACCGCAATGGCGAGCAGCACGAGGCCGAACAACGCGACGAACGAATGTTCGTCCTGCATGTTCAGACGACGATAAAAAAACGTGCAGGTGCGCGCCAGCAGATAAGCCAGCACGAGCGAGCCGACCAGCAGATACAGCGGCTGCAGAATCGTGGCGTAGACGTTGCCGTACACCTCCTGATGCAACCAGCTCGAGACGAGTTTTTCGATCACCACCGCATACATGCTGTTCAGCGCGGTAAGGGTCAACAAACGTTGCGTGACCTGGCCTTCCGCGCGCAGCTCGGTTTTGAGCTGGATCACCATCGCCGGCGAAGTCGCCATGGCAATTGCAGCGAGCACAGTTGCCACCATCAGCGGCACGTTCAGGAACAACAAAACCGGCAAAACGAGCGCGAACGTCAATGTTGCTTCCGCGACGCTCGACAGAATCAGCCAGGGATTGCGGCGAATCCAGCGCAGATCGAGCCGGCTACCCAGTTCGAATAACAACAAACCCAGCGCCACGTCGAGCAATGGCCGCGCGGCGCTCGCGGAATCGGCGTCGATCACACCGAAACCGGCTGCGCCGGCTACCAGACCAATGACCGCATACCCGGAAATGCGCGGCAAACGCCATGCGCGATAGCACAGTTCACCGCACAGACCCGCGGCGAGCAATGCAAGACCAGCCCAAAAAATGGCGTCGGGTGTGAGTGGCCAGGCTGGAAAAAATGAAAACGCCGACTTCATCGTGATGGGTTCTCCTTGGCAGCAACGGCAGACAACACGAACCGGCGCAAACACCGGCGAGCGCATGAACGCATGAGGCGTTCACTGTCGCGATCGCTTCGCGTGACGCGCGTTGCGAGTTTTCAACGATCGGATGATCTGAATGTGCCGCTGCCGCAGGGGGCGCAGCGCATTCTGGGGGCGGCCGTAGCTACCGGCCCGGCACGGTGAAAGAACGCCGTCGACTTTGAATCAGATTCTGATTGCGCGGCACCGTTCCATTGCAGCGTGTGCGGCCAGCGGCGAGGCACGACGCGGAAAAGAACGGCGATTGTGCCATAGCTTTTTCAGACTCGACCGAAAAGACAGGAACATGCCGGCAAAACGGTAAAAACGTACGTTATCTTCGCGAGATGAGGAAAAAGCGACCGTTTGAAAATGGATCGGGCTCTCATAGCGTACAGATCTGACGTTGCAGATGTGTTTCCTGGGACACGGCCGGAGGTGTTTTCCTCCAACTTTCGACGCTTCGGGCTCAACGATTGCGCTCGATCTCGGCACGGCCTTTCTGTTTACAGGTTTACCGTATGTATACGTAGTAACAGTTAACAAGGTGACTCGTTTTCTGTGGATAACCCCGGTTTACCGAATCGATTCATCGGCTTGCCGCTCGCATAACAGGATGCACAGCGTGTGCGGCAGCGGCGGGTATACAAGGGTAACTTTTCGCGATTTTCGGCCGCGGCAAAGTTACCCCGTTTACGTCCACAACGGTTCCACATGACTTGCGCCGGTAAACGGCGCGGTTATCCACAAGTTTCGGTGGATAACTTTTCTTGGTGACGATGTCCGGTGCGTGCGGTTAACTACGGGTTAACTCACCGTACCCTGGCGCAACGCACGCAAGAGGAAGCGGGCTGGATCGATGTCTTCGGCCAAATCCCGTTCGAGCGGCCACGGCTCACCTTCGATCTGCGAGGCGATCAGCTCCGCCCCCAGTGCCGCCCATACCAGACCGCGAGATCCGTAAGCGAATGCGCCGTACAAGCCGTCGACGCGCGGCAGATCGAGTGGCCATGCGCCACGCAGGCGCTGGGCGTCGCGCGCCGAGGCGGCTTCATCGGCGAAGTTGCCGATCATCGGCATCCGGTCGCTCGTGACGCAGCGAAACGCGACGCGCCCATCGAGCGCTGCCGCTTGAGCCGAATCGACGACGCCGTCAAAGGCCGGCAGCATCTGCGCGACACGCTCGAGGTTTTCCAGATGGCCATCCGGTCGCAACGTGGTGTCAGGGTCGTCGAGTTCGTAAGTAGCGCCGGTCAGCGTGACGCCGTCGGCGAGTGGGACGGCGTAGCCTTCGCCTATAACTGGCATCTCGAGTGCGGGCACGGTGCCCGGAGGCAGCAAAGTCAGCTGGCCGCGGATGCTGCGAGTCGGTGCGTGCTGCAAGCCGGCGAGCCGCGCGGCGTCGTGCGCGCTCGCGACAATGACCACCGGCGCGCGCGCGATGGCCTGCCCCGCTGCGTCGAAGACGGTCCATTGATTGCCTGACCGTTCGAGGCGCGCCGCATCTACTCCGAAGCGGCGTTCGAGCAAGTCGCCCGCGGCTGCGCACTGCGCGGCGCAAAGCGACGCTGGGTCGATCCAGCCGCCTTGGGGAAAGAGCCAGCCGCTTTGCGCGAGCGGCATGCCTGCAAGCCTTTGCGCTTCGCTCAGTGAAACGGGCGTCACATATTCCGCCGGGTAACCGAACGCGGCGATTGCCTCGCTCATCGAGCGTGCTTCTTCGTCGTCCGTGGCGATCTGCAACAGCCCTGGCGCGCCGCGTAATGGACGGTAACCAAGCCGTTCGAGCGCGGCCCAGCGTCTGAGCGTGTAGAGAAAGCCCGCACGCGTGACGCGTGAAGCGACGCTGTCGTCGCGCGAGATCATGGGGTGGAACACGCCGGCCGGATTGCCCGAGGCGTCCTGCGCCACCGACGCGTGCCGCTCCAGCGACGTGACGCGCCAGCCACGTGCGGCCAGACGCTCGATCGCCGCGCAACCCGCGAGTCCGGCGCCGATCACGATCGCATGCCGCTCGTCGACTTCAAGTGGCGCGGGCGGTTCATAGCGACGCACGCGCCAGCGTGGCGCGAAATGGCCGACCAGCATCGCGCGTTTCCAGCCGAAGCCGTCGACTTTTTGGTACACAAAGCCGTTTTGCGTCAGCGCACGTTTGATGTCGCCGGCACTGCTATAGGTCGCGAAGGTGGCGTTCTCGCCGGCCATTCGGGCGAGCGCCTTGAAGATCGCGGGCGTCCACATTTCGGGGTTCCTCGCCGGCGCAAAGCCGTCGAGATAGAACGCATCGGCGCGTAACCTCAATGCTGGCAGGCTCTCTGCGGCGTCGGCGAACACCAGCGTCAACGTGATTTGCCCGTCCTCGAATTCGAGCCGGTGCGTGCCGGGAACGAGCATCGGCCATTCAGCGGCGAGCGTTTCAGCGAGCGCGGCGATCTCCGGATCTGAAATCGTCTTCGCATAGACGCTGCGCAAATCGGTTTGAGTAAACGGATGCTTCTCGGTCGAGACGAAGTGCAAGCGTTCGCAGCGCGCCGGATCGGCACGCCAGGCGGCCCAGGTCATCAGGAAGTTGATCCCCATGCCGAAGCCAGTTTCGAGCACGGTGAAGATGCGGCGGCCCTGCCATCGTTGCGGCAGTCCATTGCCGCGGAGAAAGACGTATTCAGCCTGTTCGAGGCTGCCAACAGCGCTGTGATAGATGTCGCCGTAGAGCGGCGAAAAAGGCATGCCGTTGTCGCGAAATGCGAGGACGGCGGGGATCAGCGGATCGGTCATGCGTGGCGGAAATGACGCTCGAAAGAGCGAATCAGACGTTACCGCCAGCGCGCGCAGCTCGCCGGGCGGCGAAAAAGACGTGCTGCAACGTTGGCAAAAACCAACGCTAAGCCCCGTCCATACTGGGTTTCAGCCTTCAATTGGGTCCTGCGAAGAGGAAAAGGAAGGGTTTCCCCTCGATATCTGCCCCAGAACCGTTTAAATCTTCGAAACCCTTATCCTGATTGGGTTTGCGCTGCGCTATCATAGCAAGCGCCGCGAAGGGAGCGGCAGCACGGCCGACGGGCAGTCATTGCTCGGCGCTAACTGTCCGGAGGGGATCCGGAGCCGCAGCTGCTCGACGGCGCGGTCCGCGCACGTATAATCGGCGCGTTCGCGCTGTTCGTGTCAACCTAAACTCAGAAAGGAACCTTAATGAACAAACAGGAACTGATCGACGCCGTCGCAGGACAGACCGGCGCCAGCAAGGCTCAAACCGGTGAGACGCTGGACACGTTGCTTGAAGTGATCAAGAAGTCCGTGTCGAAGGGTGACGCGGTCCAGTTGATCGGCTTCGGTAGCTTCGGTTCGGGCAAGCGCGCAGCACGTACGGGTCGTAACCCCAAGACCGGCGAAACTATCAAGATCCCGGCCGCCAAGACCGTCAAGTTCACGGCTGGTAAGGCGTTCAAGGACGCAGTCAACAAGCGCTAAGCAGATTACTGCCTGGCAGTTGACACCCGCCAACGGCGGGTTTTTTTTCGTCTGCGATTTCTGTCTAGCCGCGACGGGCGTCGCGGCTAAACAATCGCCACCCGACGGAAAGGCCGCTCGAGCTTAATCGTGACGATGCACGATTTCGCCGTGGCCATGACCGTCGTGATCGTGATCATGGTGATCATGGTGATCATGGTGATCATGGTCGTCTTCGTCGAAGTCCCATGCCGGGAACGGATCGGCGAATTGTTGCCACGCTTGCGGTCCCGCCGCGTATTCCTCATCGGTCACGAGGCACGCGTCGAACTTCGCTTGCCAGACAGCCGGGTCGATGCCAACGCCGATCATCACCAGTTCCTGGCGGCGATCGCCAATGCTCAGATCGTCCGGATCGCCGTACCAGTCGGCAGCAATTTCGGCGGCCAGCTCGTCATCGCCGTCCGGCCATTCGCTGCGATCCTGAGCGGCCCACCACATCCCCGCCGGACCATGCCGGCAAGCACCGCCAGCCTGCGACAGCGAACCGGCAATGTCGTTACGCGTTGCCAGCCAGAAGAAGCCCTTGCTGCGCAAGACGCCCTTCCACTCCTGATGCAGCAGTGCCCACAGGCGCTCCGGGTGAAACGGCCGCCGTGCGCGATAAATGAAATTGCCGATGCCGAATTCGTCCGCTTCACCGTGATGGGCATGTCCGGATTCATGGTCGTGCTCGTGATTGAGCGACGCCAGCCATCCCGGCGCGCTCGACGCCTCGTCGAAATCGAAGCGCCCGGTGTTCAGCACTTCGGCCAGCGGTACCTCGCCGAAACGGCTCACCACCTGCACGGCACGCGGATTGATGCGGGCAAGGATGCGTTGCAAACGCGTGAGTTCGTCCGCGCTCACCAGATCGGCCTTGTTCACCACCAGCACGTCGCAGAATTCAATCTGCTCGATCAGCAATTCGACCAGCGTCCGATCATCCTCTTCGGTCGCTGCGATGCCCCGCTCGGAGAGTGCGTCGGCTGAACCGTAGTCGCGCAGGAAGTTGAACGCATCGACCACCGTCACCATCGTATCGAGCTGCGCGACATCGGATAGCGACGCGCCGTCATCGTCGACGAAGGTGAAGGTTTCAGCGATCGGCATCGGCTCGGCCACGCCGGTCGACTCGATCAGAATCGCATCGAAGCGCTTTTCACCCGCAAGCCTTTTGATCTCGACCAGCAAGTCATCACGCAACGTGCAGCAGATGCAGCCGTTCGACAGTTCGACGAGCTGCTCTTCGACATGCGAGAGCGCGGCGGCGTCGCGCACCAGCGTTGCGTCGATATTGACGGCGGCCAGATCGTTGACGATCACGGCGACGCGCAAACCGGCGCGATTCGCGAGAATGTGGTTCAGGAGCGTGGTCTTGCCGGCGCCCAGAAAACCGGAGAGCACGGTGACGGGCAATAGCGGCTGGTTCATCGCAGTACGGAAAAACAAGAGGATTGGAAGGCGTGCCGGGTTGGGGTCGCATGACTCCGGGGCCGGAAGACGGCCGAACACCGACGGCAGCACGAAGCCGCATTGTGCATCAAACGGGGAGCGGCCGCGTGACGGGCCGGATCGGGACGCGGGTGAGTCAGTGTGCAGCAGCCGGCATCAGATTCCACTTGCGCAGGATCGCGGCGATCTGCATCGCATACTTATCACGCAGTGCCGGCGTCTCGGAGTGATACGCGCCGACCGCCTGCCAGGTATTGCCGTACTTGTTCATCTGGCGGCGCAGATGCCATGCCGCTATATAGACGTTCTTGCAAGGCTCCATGAGCGTGCCTTGCGAGATGCCGTACTGCGCGAGTACGGGCAGATGGATCGAATTGATCTGCATCACGCCGTAGTCGGTCGAGCCGTTGGCGTTCTTATGCTGCGCGTCCGGCCGATTGTGTGACTCTTGCCACGCAATTGCGCGCAGAATCAAGGGGTTGACCTTCTGATACTTCGCCGCTTCGTCAAAGCAATCGGCGCGTGCCTGCCCTGCTGCGATCAGCACGGCAAGTCCTGCGGCGACGGTGACGAAGGTTCGTTTCATCAGTCAAGACGACTAAGCAAATCCCTAGGGTAAGGTCTGGTAAGGCAATACATCGGCCATACTTCAGCCGCTGGAAGCCGGTGAGCCGTACTGGCCGGGCCTTCGTCGGCCATCGGGGAAAACCCGCGTTGCCAAGTCACAACCAGTACCTCGAACGGCTCGTATCATACCGGCAGACTTATATGCGTCAAGTTGGCTAACCGACATAATCACGCGTAAAACGAAGCGCTTCTGCGGTTCGGCGCACACAAGCTTGTTTGCTTTCAATTGTTTGACAGTCTGCCACGGTCTTTAGAGTAATCGCACGGAGCCGTTCGTTTTGTGACAAATCCGACATGAAAAACTGTTACTGTTCCTTTTTTTCGGGCATTGGATGTAAGGCGTTCAGGGCGTTGATCGCCTGTGAAGCCGGCTGGCAGACCGACAGGGCGGCGGCCTGCTCCAATGTTCGCACTGCATGACCGTTGGCGGCTGTGGCCGTCGGCATCGATCCCACATTCCATGAGAAGAAATCGTATGGCATTGCGTCGCGTCGCAACGGCGCTGCTGGTGGCTGGATTGATCACCGCGCAGACAGCACAGGCACAGGTGACACTCAACTTCGTGAACGCCGATATCGACCAGGTGGCCAAGGCGATCGGCGCGGCGACCGGCAAAACGATCATCGTCGACCCACGCGTGAAGGGTCAGCTGAACCTTGTGTCGGAGAATGCAGTGCCTGAAGATCAGGCGCTCAAGACCTTGCAATCCGCTTTGCGGATGCAGGGCTTCGCGCTGGTTCAGGACCACGGCGTGCTGAAGGTCGTACCCGAGGCCGATGCCAAGCTGCAAGGCGTGCCGACCTACGTCGGCAATACGCCGGTGGCGCGAGGCGACCAGGTGGTCACGCAGGTGTTCGTGCTGAAGAACGAATCGGCCAATAACCTGTTGCCGGTGTTGCGTCCGCTGATCTCGCCGAACAACACCGTGGCGGCCTATCCGGCCAACAACTCGATTGTCGTGACCGATTACGCCGACAACGTACGGCGTATCGCGCAGATCATCGCGGGTGTCGATACGGCGGCGGGCCAGTCGGTAGCGGTGGTGCAATTGAGGAACGCCAACGCGATCGACATCGCCACGCAGTTGACCAAGATGCTCGACCCCGGCGCGATCGGCAGCACCGACGCAACGCTGAAGGTGTCGATCACCGCGGACCCGCGCACCAACTCGCTGCTGATTCGCGCGTCGAACGGCGGCCGGCTCGCGGCTGCCAAGCAACTGGCGAAGGAACTCGACTCGCCGACCACCATGCCCGGCAACATGCACGTCGTGGCGCTGCGTAACGCTGACGCAACCAAGCTCGCGAAGACCTTGCGCGGGATGCTCGGTAAGGGCGGCGACACCGGCTCATCAGGTGGCTCGAACGAAGCGAATTCGTTCAACCAGAACGGTGGCGGTGGAGGTGGCCTGGGCGGCAATTCGACGGGCACGTCGGGTACGCCGCCGCTGCCGTCGGGCGGACTCAACGGCAGCTCGGGGGCGTCACCATTGGGCGGTAGCGGTGGCGGATATGGGTCGAGCGGTGGTTCGGGTTCAGCCGGCCTGCTCGGC
Organism: Paraburkholderia sediminicola; assembly: GCF_046026675.1. Lineage (GTDB taxonomy): Bacteria > Pseudomonadota > Gammaproteobacteria > Burkholderiales > Burkholderiaceae > Paraburkholderia > Paraburkholderia sediminicola_F. The sequence goes on from NZ_JAQQEY010000001.1 coordinate 4,423,519, forward strand.
GGCGACAAGGACAAGAGCGACGACAATCAGCCGGGCGGCATGATCCAGGCGGACTCGGCTACCAACTCGCTGATCATCACGGCGGCTGAGCCGGTGTACCGCAATCTGCGAGCGGTGATCGACCAACTCGACGCGCGGCGTGCGCAGGTCTATATCGAGGCGCTGATCGTCGAGCTGAACTCGAACACGAACGCCAATCTCGGCATTCAGTGGCAGGTCGCGAACAATTCGATCTTTGCCGGCACCAACCTGGCGACCGGCACCGGCAACAGCATCGTCAATCTGACGGCGGCGGCCGCGGCGACGGGCGCTACCGGCGGGCTCGCCGGGGCGCTCGCGAGCGGCGGGGGTATCCAGCAGGGGCTCAACGTCGGCTGGATTCACAATATTTTCGGTGTGCAGGGACTCGGCGCGCTGCTGCAGGCGCTGTCGCAGACTGCCGACGCGAACGTGCTGTCGACGCCTAACCTCATTACGCTCGACAATGAGGAAGCCAAGATCGTCGTCGGCACGAACGTGCCGATCCAGACGGGTTCGTATTCGAACCTCACGAGCGGCACCACCAGCAATGCATTCAATACGTTCGATCGCGTCGATGTCGGTCTGACGCTGCACATCAAGCCGCAGATCACCGACGGCGGGATTCTCAAGCTGCAGCTCTACACCGAAGACTCGGCGATCGTGAACGGCACGACCAACGCGGCGACCAACCCGGCGGGCCCGGAGTTCACCAAGCGTTCGATCCAGTCGACGGTCCTCGCCGATAACGGCGAGATTATCGTACTGGGCGGGCTGATGCAGGACAACTACCAGGTCAGCAACAGCAAGGTGCCGCTGCTAGGCGATATCCCGTGGCTCGGGCAGTTGTTCCGCTCGGAACAGAAGACTCGCCAGAAGACCAACCTGATGGTGTTCCTACGGCCCGTGATCATCACTGATCGCGATACCGCACAGGCCGTGACGGCGAACCGCTACGACTACGTCCAGGGCGTGACGGGCGCGTACAAGTCGGACAACAACCTGATCAAGGACAAGGACGATCCGGTGGTTCCGCCGATGCCGATCGGCCCGAGCCAGGGTGGCTCGCCCGCGATGAACCTGTTTAATCTCGACCAGATGCGTCGTCAGCAGATGGCGCCGCCGCCAGTTTCCGCTCCGGCGCCGGTCACGAATGGCGGCGCTGTACAGACGAATCCGGTACCCTCGGCGCCGTCCACGGCGTCGCCTGGAGTGCAGCCGTGAGCACGCCGTCCACGCCGCCGTCAGCTTCGGGATCGCCCGCAGCGGCGCGCGTCGCAGCGTCGACGCAAGCCGCGGCGATTTCGCCCGCAGTCGTGGCGGAGCATGCCGAACGTATCGCACCGTCGGCGGTCGCTGCGCGCCTCGTGCCCTACGGCTTCGCCCGCAGTGGCCAGATTCTGGTCGCGCATCAGCACGCCGATAGTCTCGAAGTCTGGATCAGCGAACGCACCAGCGATGCGGCGCTTGCAGAAGTCGCGCGCAACTTCGGCGCGTTGTCCGTGGTGCGCGTGCCGGCCGACGAACTGGCCCAGGCGATCAACCAGGCTTACGCACGCCAGGACGGTAGCGCGGCGCAGGTGGTCGGCGAAGTGGAAGGCGAAGTCGATCTGTCGCGTTTGATGCAGGACATTCCCGAGATCGAGGATCTGCTGGAGTCGGAAGACGACGCGCCGATCATCCGCATGATCAACGCGCTGCTCACGCAGGCCGCACGCGAACAGGCCTCGGATATTCACATCGAACCGTTCGAGACTTCGTCTGTGGTGCGCTTCCGTGTCGACGGCACATTGCGCGATGTCGTGCGGCCGAAAAAAGCGCTGCATGGCGCGCTGATCTCGCGGATCAAGATCATGGCGCAGCTCGACATTGCCGAGAAGCGTCTGCCGCAGGACGGCCGGATCACGCTGCGTGTCGGCGGACGTCCGGTCGACGTGCGTGTCTCGACGCTGCCTACCGGCCACGGCGAACGCGCGGTGCTGCGTCTGCTGGAAAAGGACGCGTCGCGCCTGAATCTCGAAGCGCTCGGCATGGCGCCCGACACGCTCGTCAAGTTCGACAAGCTGATCGGCAAACCGCACGGCATCGTGCTGGTGACCGGCCCGACCGGTTCGGGCAAGACGACCACGCTGTACGCGTCAATGTCGCGGCTTGAGACCGCGACGACCAACATCATGACGGTCGAAGACCCGATCGAATACGACCTCTCCGGCATCGGCCAGACGCAGGTCAACGAGCGGATCGGCATGACCTTCGCGCGGGCGCTGCGCTCGATTCTGCGGCAGGACCCGGACGTCATCATGATCGGTGAAATTCGCGATCTGGAAACCGCGCAGATCGCGGTACAGGCCTCGCTGACGGGTCACCTGGTTCTAGCGACGTTGCACACGAACGATGCGGCATCCGCAGTGACCCGTTTGACCGACATGGGCGTCGAGCCGTATCTGCTGGCGTCGTCGCTGCTCGGCGTGCTGGCGCAGCGGCTGGTGCGGCGCCTGTGCCCGGTATGCCGCGAAGAGCGTATCGAAGAGGATGGCAGCGTGCGCTGGCATCCGGTCGGTTGCGACAGGTGCGGCCAGTCCGGCTATGCGGGCCGGCGCGGCGTCTACGAACTGCTGCTGATCGACGACGAAATCCGCGCGCTGGTTCACCGCAATGCGTCCGATGCGGAAATTCTTGCTTCGGGCCGCGCACAAGGTATGCGCACATTGCGCGAAGACGCCGACCGCTGGCTCGCCTCCGGGCTGACGTCGCTCGAAGAAGTGATCCGCGTGACGGGCGGAGCGTAAGCGCATGCCGGCATTTCGTTTCGAAGCGATCGATGCAGCGGGCAAAGCGCAAAAAGGCGTGCTCGACGCGGACAGCGCGCGCGGCGCGCGGACCAATCTGCGATCGCAGGGACTGACGCCACTCGTCGTCGAACCGGCTGCGACGCGCACGCGTGGTGAGCGCAATCAACGTTTGTCGCTGGGACGGCGTTTATCGCAGCGCGAGCAGGCGATTCTCACGCGGCAACTGGCCAGCCTGCTGATTGCCGGTTTGCCGCTCGATGAAGCGTTGTCGGTGCTGACCGAGCAATCAGAGCGCGACTACATCCGCGAGCTGATGGCGTCGATTCGTGCCGAAGTGCTCGGCGGCCATTCGCTCGCGAACGCGCTGACGCAGCATCCCAAAGACTTCCCCGAGATCTATCGGGCGTTGGTGGCCGCCGGTGAACATACCGGCAAGCTCGGTCTCGTCCTCTCGCGTCTGGCCGACTACATCGAGCAACGCAACGCGCTCAAGCAGAAGATCGTGCTCGCGTTCACGTACCCGGCGATCGTGACCCTCATCGCCTTCGGCATCGTCACGTTTCTGTTGAGCTACGTGGTGCCGCAAGTGGTGAACGTGTTCGCCAGCACCAAACAGCAACTGCCGATCCTCACCATCATGATGATGGCGCTATCCGGTTTCGTGCGGCACTGGTGGTGGGCGATGCTGATCGGCGTGGTCGTGCTGGTGTATCTGGTGCGCTCAATCCTGAAGCAGCCCGGCCCGCGCCTCGCTTTCGACCGGTGGCTGTTGACCGCCCCGCTGCTCGGCAAACTCGTGCGCGGCTACAACACCGTGCGCTTTGCCAGCACGCTTGGCATTCTGACGGCGGCGGGTGTGCCGATCCTGCGCGCGCTGCAAGCCGCAGCCGAAACGCTCAGCAACGTCGCGATGCGGGAGAACATCGACGATGCGATCGTGCGCGTGCGCGAAGGCACGTCCTTATCGCGCGCGCTCGGCAATACCAAGACATTTCCGCCGGTGCTGGTTCACCTGATCCGTTCGGGTGAAGCGACCGGCGACGTGACGACCATGCTCGATCGTGCGGCCGACGGCGAAGCACGTGAGCTGGAGCGTCGCACGATGTTCCTGACGAGCCTGCTCGAGCCGTTGCTGATTCTGGCGATGGGGGGTGTGGTGCTGGTGATCGTGCTGGCGGTGATGCTGCCGATCATCGAGTTGAACAACCTGGTGCAGTAAGGCTGAAGCCAGGCAGAACGCCTGGGTCAGCGCACGTAGATCGTAGGACCTGCCGGATTGGCCGGCAGGAACACTTCGGAATGCGCGCCATTGCGATCGATGATGATCGAGCGGGCGCGGACTTCGGAGAGTTTGGCGCCTTGCATGAGCGCGCTGCCGAGCGATACCGCATGCGGTGGTTCACCGCCGACGCTGACGATGGCCGCGGCGCCTTCCCGCAAAGCGAGGATGCCGAACAGATGCACGTCCTGGTTGGCGCTGCGGGTGAGCTGGCCGCCGAACAGCGTGGCAGCCTGATCGGTCGAGACCTGCGTATGCGCGGCGGCAGCGGGCAACGGCGCGCCGGACGTCGTGGAGATCGTGATGACCCAGTAGGTCAGCGTCGCGCAGAACACGGCGAACAGTGCGAGCGACAGAAGGCGGATTTGGATAGCGTTCATGCGCATATTGTACGGACTATTGTGAAAATTGCGTTGGGGCGCCCGGAGGTTTCCCGCAACCCTTCAAGAACATGACATTAAAATGACCGGCCGGGCGTGTTCAATGGCACCTTGATTGCCTGATGCGCGAATCCCGCCCGATCGAAATTTCACCTGAAAAGAGGTAGCAAGTTATGCAACTGTCGACCCTTCGCCGTCATGAAATCGCGGGTCCGCGCAGCCGTCGTCAACGCGGTTTCACGCTGATTGAAATCATGGTGGTGATCGCGATTCTGGGTATTCTGGCCGCCTTGATCGTGCCGAAGATCATGAGCCGTCCGGATGAAGCGCGGCGTGTCGCCGCCAAGCAGGACATCGGCACCGTGATGCAGGCACTGAAACTTTACCGTCTCGACAACGGCCGTTATCCGACTCAGGAACAAGGCCTGCGCGCGCTGATCGAAAAGCCGAGCACGGAGCCGGCGCCGAACAACTGGAAGGACGGCGGCTACCTCGAACGTCTGCCGAACGATCCGTGGGGCAATAGCTACCAGTATTTGAATCCCGGCGTGCATGGCGAGATCGACGTGTTCAGCTATGGCGCCGACGGTAAAGCGGGCGGCGAAGGCAACGACGCCGACGTAGGGTCGTGGCAGTAGTCGAGTAGTTGATCGTTCGTGGCCGGCACTATGCGACTGTCCGCTTGCAAGTCCCGTGTGGACACTCCGTGTACGGCGTCGCTGCCGGGTACGGCGTGCGCCGGCGCGCGCGGGCGCGGCGCACGTGATTTCAGCGCAGGCGGCCCGAAGCGTGCGGCGGGTTTCACGCTGCTGGAAATGATGGTGGTGCTGGTCATCGCGGGCATTCTGGTATCGCTGACCGCGCTGACCATGACGCGCAACCCGCGCACCGATCTGAACGAAGAAGCGCAGCGTCTCGCGCTGCTGTTCGAATCGGCCGGCGACGAGGCCCAGGTGCGCGCACGGCCGATCGCCTGGCAGCCGCTCGATGGCGGCTTCCGTTTCGATCTGCGTACCGAAGACGGCTGGCGGCCGTTGCGTGACGATCTGCTTGGGCCGCGCAACTGGGAAGGTGGTGTGACCGGCGTCACGATCGATTACCCCGGGTCGGACTCGCACCCGAGCCGTGTCGTGTTCGGTACGGAAGCGATCGACGTGCCCGTGCAGATCACGCTGTTTTCTGCGGCGGGGCGCGCGACGATCATCGGCACCGGCAATGGCCGCTATGAGGTGCACTGAGATGCGTCGTTGCAGGGACAGGGGCGCTCGCGAGATGGTCCACGGCGCGCAGCGCGGTTTTACGATGATCGAAGTGCTGGTGGCGCTGGCGATCATCGCGATTGCGTTGGCGGCGTCGTTGCGCGCGGTGGGGAGTCTGGCGAGCGGCGAAGCCGATCTGCATCGGCGGCTGCTGGCGGGATGGAGCGCCGACAATACGTTGGCGCAACTGCATTTGACGCATGGCTGGCCGAACGTCGGCTCGACCAGTTTTGACTGCTCGCAGGGCAATCTGGAGTTGATCTGTACCGAGCATGTGACGGCGACGCCGAATCCGGTGTTTCGTCGGGTGGAAGTGACGGTGACGACGCCGGGGCGTTCCGGCAATCTCGCCCAGATGGTCACGGTGGTCGCGAATGAAAACAACCGTTCGCTCTGAGCGCCGCGGCCGATCGGGCGCGCGTGGTTTCACGCTGATCGAGTTGCTGGTCGCGATCGCGATCATGGCGGTGATTGCCGTGCTGTCGTGGCGCGGGCTGGACCAGATCATTCGCGGCAGGCAGACGATCACTAATGCGATGGAAGACGAGCGCGTCTTTGCACAGCTGTTCGACCAGATGCGAATCGACGTGCGGCAGGCCGCGTCGGATGATGAGTCCGGACAGGCGGCCGTATCGGTCAGCGGCAGCGTGCTGCAGATCGTACGGGAGATGGTATTGCCGGGGACGGCGCCGCGGTTGCAGGTGGTGAGGTATCGCGTGTCGGAGGGACGCGTGGTGCGGTATGCGTCGCCGCCGCTGGGGAACGTGGGCGAGTTAAGGAGCGCGCTGCGCGGTGGCGAGGGGAATGGCTGGACGGCGGTGCCTTTGATGGGGGGCGTCGGGGCTATTTCTGCTCGGCTGTATGTGCCGAAGGTTGGCTGGACCACGCAGATGAAGGACGTGCAGAGTGCGATTACGGAGAACGATAATAATTTGAAGGTGCCCCAGTTGGGGAATGCGCCGCTGCCGCGGTCGGTGACTGGGCTGGAAGTGAGTGTTGGGGGTAAGTCGTTGGCGCGGCCTGTGACGCGGGTTTTTCTCGTCGGAGAATGAATATGAAGTTCTCTTTATTGTCTCCGCGACGCTCTGGGGTTTTGCTTTTTGTGTCTTCGCGACGCTCTGTGTTTGGGCGTTTGTGGGGGTGCCTTTCGTTTTGGTCTTTGCCTGCTTGGCGGTTTTGTCTGCACGCTTACGGTGTTGGCCTTTCCTTGATTTGCTATTCGTTTATTAGCGTTCCCCCTGTGCGGGGGGGCACCTACTTTTCTTTGCCGCCGCAAAGAAAAGTAGGCAAAAGAAAGCGGCTCAAACCGCTAATGCTAAGCGGGCACCGTGGCCTGCAACGGGTAGTGGTGCATCTGGAATCTGTGTTCGTGCACAGGCATACGCTAGTGACAAGGGCGTCATACTTCCCGTCTCGCACGGTGTGCTCGCCGGAAGAGCACTTCAATAAACCAGTAGTCCACTTGGTTCTGCCCCACGCGCAATTGCTGCCTTTCACTCCGGTTGCGCGTGCAACGCGCGACCAACCAATCAGGCGTATCGCCGAGGCGAAGCTGACGGCTCCCGCGCTGCGGGAGCCAGCCCCCTGGTTTTCAGAACTACTCTTCGGCGCGCGCAGCGCCGCCGGAAGAATGACACCCTTGTCACTAGCGCCGAATGTGAGAGAACACGGATTCCACGGAGCCACTGGCCGTTCTGAGCTACGGTTCCCGCTTAGCATTAGCGGTTTGAGCTGCTTTCTTTTGCCTACTTTTCTTTGCAGCCGGCAAAGAAAAGTAGGTGCCCCCCCGCACAGGGGGAACGCTAATAGACCACTAGCAAATCAAGGAAAGGCACCAAAGCTAGAAGCACAGACAAAAGCGCCGACCAGGCAAAAAAGCCAATCAAATCCCAACGCCATAGGCAAACACCCAAACGCCGCGCAGGCAACCCAACGCGGCGCAGCCATCATCAGCGCCCTACTAGTAGTCGCGCTATCAGCGATATTAGTATCGGGCATGCTCTGGCGCCAGCAAGTCCAAATCCGAAGGATAGAAAACCAACGTCTCCTCTCCCAGGCGCAATGGGTCGCCCGCGGCGCGCTGGACTGGACGCGCCTGATCCTCCGCTCGGAGGGCGACACCTCAGCAGGGATCACCTACCTGGGTGGCCTCTGGGGCGTCCCCATCGCCAAAACACGCCTGTCGGATTTCCTCGGGCAAATCGGCGAAGTCAGAGCCGAACAAGGCCAGGCAACCTATCTCTCAGGTTCGATCGAAGACGCCCAGGCGAAATTCAACCTCCGTAATCTGGTCTCGAGCCCCGCGCCGGGCGTCATGCAGATCAACACGGAGCAGATCGGCGCCTATCAGCGCCTGCTGGTTTCACTCGGCGTGAATAGCCAACTGGCAAAGAACACCGCGGTGCAGATGCGCGCGAGTCTCGGTCAATCGGCGACACGGTTCCAGACCGTTACGTCCACTACCGGCGCACCGGCGGCTCCGATTACCACGGGTGGTGGCGCCACGAGCGGCAGCTTCACCGACAAACCCGGTATGGAAGACGGCGACGACAACGCGGCCGTCGCGCCGCTACAAATGACCAGTGTCGATTCGCTGCTGGATATTCCGGGCTATACGCCGGAAATGGTCGCGCGCTTGCGGCCCTTCGTCACCGTGCTGCCGACGGTGTCGGCGGTCAACATGAATACGGCCTCCGCCGAAGTGATCGCGGCGATCGTGCCAGGAATGAACCTGTCCTCCGCGCAAGCCTTCGTCGCGCGCCGGCAGACAGTGTTTTTCCATAACGTCAGCGACGTGCAACTCGCCTTGCGCGGCGCTGGCGTACAGTCGGTTGCGATCGATCCGAATGAAATGGATGTCAACACAAACTACTTTCTGATTCACGGCCGCGTGCAGCACGAACGCGCGGAAGTGGACCGCACGACTCTCGTCTATCGCGACGCATTGACTCACACTACGCGTATCGTGCGGGTACAAGACCAACTATGAATAACGCCTTTCCCAGAGAGAGTGGCCTTTGAGCACACTGATCGTCCTACTGCCGCCGCGTGATCCGGCGGTGCCATCGCAGGAATGGCAACTGCCGGAGTTGCCGTTCGTGCTGCTCGACAAGTCGGGCCGCACCCAACGCGCGGGCCGCTCGGCGCTCGCGCTGCTGCCGCGCGCTACGTCGACGGTGCTGATGGTCGCCGCCCGCGACCTGCTGATGATGCCCGCCAAGCTGCCGCCCTTGCGCGGCCCGAGGTTGCGTCAGGCGTTGCCGAATGTCGTCGAGGATCAACTGATCCAGGACCCGCAAACCTGTCACATCGCCGTCGATCCGCAACCGGTCGCGGGCGGCCGGCAGTTGCTCGCGATCATCGACCGCGGCTGGTTCCGCTTCATCTGCGAGGCCTTTGCCGCCGCTGGCCATCGCAGCGTGCGCGCCGTGCCGGTTACGCGCTGTCTGCCGCAGGCGGTCGCGCTCGACACGCCCGCCGAAGTCGCGGAAATGGTTAACGCGGGCGAGCCGGTCATGGCGGGCTCGGCTAGCGTGGCAACGTCGCTGCCGGGTGTGGCGCCGGTGATGGCGCCGGGCGTCGCATCGGTGGTGCCGATGGTGGCGGCCGTGCTCGGCGCCGTCGTCCAGACCGCGCCCGCATTGCTGCTTGGGAGTGCGGTCGAAAGCGCGCCGGTCAGTGGTACGCCGCGCGTCGAACTGGCTATCGCGCGCGGCGTGCAAGGCGAAGGGCTGGCGGTGCCGGCTAATTCTGTGAACGCGACGCTTAGCGCGCTTGCCGGCGCGGCACCGATTTCGCTGTACATGCTGACGGAAGTGCCGGGCAACGAGCCGAGCCTCGCGGCGACCAGCCCGGCGAAGCTTGCTGCCCATATCCACGGGGCCAGCCCGCTGCCGTTCGAGCAACTCGCCCGCCGTGCGCTGGAGTGCCGCTTCGACCTGTGTCAGTTCGAGTTCGCCTCGCAGCCGTGGCGGCTCGACCGCGCGACCTTGCGGCGTCTGCGGCTGCCGGTCGCGCTGGCGGTCGGCGCGCTGGTGATCGCGATTATCGGTGCGAACGTGCAGTGGTTGATGCTCGCGCGTCAGCGCGACGCGATCAACACGCAGATGACCGAGCTGCTACTCAATGCCTTCCCCAAGACGACGGTCGTGCTCGATGCGCCCGATCAGATGTCGCGCCAGTTGCAACAGTTGCGGGTGGCTGCGGGTGAGTTGTCACCGGACGATTTTCTGTCACTTGCCGATGGCCTGGCGCGTTCGTTGGCGCCAGTGCCGGTCAACGGTATCGCCGCGCTCGACTATCACGACCGGCGGCTCGATGTGACCTTCAAGCCCGAGGTGAAACTCGATCCCGATTTCGCCAAACGTCTCGCGCGCAATGGCCTGACCGGCGCGATCGACAGCAATACCGGCAAGTGGACCATCAGGAACGGACAATGAAAGCTGAACTTGCTCAAAGCTGGGCTGGATTCTGGGACCAACGCTCCGAGCGCGAAAAAACGCTGCTGGCGTGGGGCGGTGGTGTGCTGGCGGTGGTGATCGCGTGGTCGGTGCTGTGGGCGCCGGCGCAGGATGGCCGCGCGCATCTGCGTGAATCGCTGCCCACCTTGCAGCGTCAGCTGGCGCAGATGACTGCGCAGGCGAACGAAGCGCGCCAGCTCTCTGCCGCGGCTCAAGGTGTCGCGCCGACCGGCGCGGCGCTGAAGGACGCGCTCACCGCCTCGCTCGGCGATCACGGCCTTGCCGCGACCCAGGTGCAGGTGATCGGCAACATGGTGCAGATCCAGATGAAGAACGTGGCTTTCCCCGCGTGGACGAGCTGGGTCGACGATGCGCGCAAGCAGTTCAAGGTGCAGGTCGCCGAGGCGCACGTGACCGCGCTCAAGGAAGACGGCCAGGTCGATCTGACGGCATCGATGCAGCCGTCCACCGCGAAATGACCGCGCCGTTACAGGATTTCGCATGACTTACTGGATGCGGCGCCTGCGCGTCGCGCTACCCTGGCTGGCGGTCGCGCTGCTGGCGAACGCAGTCGTGATGCTCACGTTGTTGCCGGCCGCCTGGATCACGCCGCAGTTCGCCAGACAAACCCGTGGCCACGTCAATCTCGTCAATCCGTCCGGTTCGTTGTGGCACGGCTCGGCCACGCTGATGCTCGCCGCCGGTTCCGACATGAGCGCGGCGACTCTGCTGCCGGGGCGGATCGAATGGCGCACGGCGTTCTGGCCGCTCTTCACCGGCCGTGTGCGGATGACCATGCGGCACAGCGAAGCGATGCCCGACCCGATCACCGTCGATGCGACCCCGCGCAGCGCGACCATCACGCCGGGTGCGATGGCGGTGCCGGCTTCATTGCTGAGCGGCCTCGGCGCGCCTTTCAATACGCTCGATCTGCAAGGTGACGTGCGCCTCGCATGGTCCGATTGGCGCAGCTTCAATCAGGAAGCGTTCGGCCAGTTGACTGTGACCCTGAACGACGTCAGTTCGCGCGTTTCGCTGGTCAAGCCGCTGGGTTCTTACCGGTTGCTGTTCCAGGCGCAGGGTGCGTCGTCCACGCTGGATCTGACGACCCTCAAGGGGCCACTGATGCTGACCGGCAATGGCACGGTGTCCGCCGCCTCGACATCGTTTCGTGGGACGGCCAGCGCCGCCCCGGAAGCGCGCGAAAACCTCGCGGGACTGCTGAATCTGCTGGGCCGGCCAAGCGGACCGGATACGGTCGCGTTGACGTTCGTGCACTGAGGCGCGGGCCGTAAAAAAAGAGGCATGGCCGCATTTCGCGGCCATGCCTCTTTTGCTTTGCTTTGCCCGGGCGAGTCCCTTGCCTAGTTGCTCTGCGCTCGTTGCGGCGCGGCCCCGCTTTGCGCCACGGGCGTCGCCGACGCTGCCGGCTGCGGTGCGGGCGCCGCCATATCGCCCGTTTCGCGGTTCATTTGCGACGCGTCCCAGCCGCCGCCGAGCGCCTTCACCAGACCCACCGACGACACCATCCGCTGCCCGGCGATGCTCTCCAGCTTTTGCTCAGCCAGGAAGGCCGTGGTCTGCGCGGTCAGCACGTTGACGTAGCCGACCGTACCCGCCTTGTATTCGTTCGTGACGATAGCCAGTGCCTGACGCGCTGAATCCACCGCTTGCTGCTGCACGACGATTTCCTGCTCGAGGATGCGCTGCGAGGCGAGATTGTCCTCGACGTCCTGGAACGCGGCCAGAATCGTTTGACGGTACGCCGCGACGTTCTGGTCGTAGGCAGCACGCGCGGCTTCGGTCTTTGCCTCACGCAGGCCGGCGTCGAAGATTGTGGCGGCGAGTTGCGGGCCGAGCGTCCAGAAACGCGACGGCGCGGTCAGCAATTGCGAGAACACCGAATTTTCGAAGCCACCCGTGGCCGACAGCGTCAGCGACGGGAAGAACGCCGCGATCGCGACGCCGATCTGTTCGTTCGCGGCCGCGGCCTTGCGCTCAGCCGATGCGATGTCCGGACGCCGCTCGAGCAGCGCCGACGGCATCTGCTCGGGCACGGCGGGCGGCGTCGCGGTGAGCGGCATGGGCGGAATCGAGAAGGTCGAGGCCGGTTCGCCGACGAGTACGGCGATCGCATGCTCGTCCTGCGCACGCTGCACACCGTTGTCGATCGCGGCCGCTTGTGCCGATTGCAACTGCGTTTGCGCCTGGATCACGTCTGAGCGTGCGGCGACGCCGGCAGCGTACTGATTCTGCGTGAGTTGCAGCGAGCGCTGGTAGGCCGCGACGGTGTCGTCGAGCAGCTTCTGGGTGGAGTCGAGCGCGCGCAGCGAGAAATAGGTTTGCGCGAGCGTGGCCTGGGCGGACAGCCGCGCATTCGCCAGATCGGCGGCGGCGCCCTGCTGCCCGGCTTTCTGCGAATTGACCGAACGCGTGACCGAGCCCCACAGGTCCGGCTCCCAGCTTGCGTCGAGTTGTACGTTGAAGCTGTTGCTGACGCCGGAGCGGCTTGAGGCAGTGGTCGAGTTGCCACTGGACGACGAACCGTTGCCGGAGCGCGTGGCGCCTGCCGATGCACCGATGGTCGGGAAATACGCCGCGCGCGCTTCGCCGACCAGCGCACGTGCCTGGCGATAGGCGGCGGCAAATTGGGCGATGGTCTGGTTCGACGCGTTCAACTGCTCTTCGAGCGCGTTGAGTTGCGGGTCCTGATAGATGGTCCACCAGTCGCCGCGGTCGTGCTGATCGGCCGGCTGGGCGACTTTCCAGCCGGGCGCGGCTTCCTTGTAGGACGCGGGGATCTCGGCCGCGGGCCGCTTGTAGTCGGGGCCGACCACGCAGCCGGCCAGCACGGTGGCGAGGGCCGCGGCGACTGCGATAGTCAGGGCGCGGGGCGCAAGCGTCCGCGCGCGCGAGATTCGTTCAAACTGCATGCAATGGATTCCTTCTGGACGCCGCAGTGCGGCCGATGGCGGCACTGCCGGCCGAGATCATGGCTCTGCCGGAATGTTAGCGTATGGGACCGCTTGGACGCGGGAAACTGAAAGGGTAATGCGGGGGGAGGCGGAGGTGTGTTACTTAGCGTGTCGGGATGGTTACGTGCTGTTACCGGCCTGGTTGCCTTTGGCGGCGGAGGAACGCCGCACAGGCAACTAAGGCCGATTCCACGACTAGAGAATCAAACTCGCGAATCGGATGACGTGGGCTGCCGGGCCTGCTTGCCAGCAGCAGCCCGGCACGGCGCGCCTGAGCGTGCCTGGCAAGGGCCAACCGGGCTTGCAGCCGCAGCGGCGGTCGCGACGACACTCCCCGCCACAATGACGGACCCCATCGATTCCACCGGGACGGCCTTCGTCCCCTTCTGCCCTCGCCGATGCTCCACCCATGCCAACACCGCGACTCCCACCGATCCACCGGGCAGCACGAACAGCACGGCGAACAACGCGAGCTTCCACCAGCGATGCGGACCTTGAAAGCTGCTCAGCGCGGAATCGGTCAGGGAGCGGCTCAAACCGCCAAGGGTGTTTTTTAGGTACAGCATCGGGGAAATCCTTTTCGCACGGCGCCATTGCGGCGTGCAGACAATCGGTCAGAACATGGTCTCGGGCGGCGCGGGTCGCGCGTAACTCGTTGCCTATAATAATATTGACTATGCAATTAAATTTCAAGATACTTTGCTCGCGCGCAGCCGTGGTGTTGTTTTTTGCGCCGTTCGCACGACGCGAAATGAAATTTGACTTGTCTGCTTAGGCAGCTAGAATCCGTTCTGCTGATGATGTTCCCGGATACACGATGCCCGACGGCCCTTACAACGCGGACGAGATTCACCTCGAATCGAGTCTCGGCTATTACCTGACGAAAGCGCGAAACGTGCTTGTCGAGCGGATGGACCGTGCGGTCAAACCGTTAGGACTCACCGCCCAGCAAATCGGCGTGATTCTGGTGTTGTCCGCGCAGCGCGCGAGCACGCCGTTCGAGTTGTCGCGCGTCATGTCATACGACAGCGGATCCATGACGCGTCTGCTCGATCGCCTTGAAAAGAAAGGCTTTATCGCGCGAACGCGCAGCGAGGCCGACCGCCGGATGGTCAAGCTGGAATTGACACCGCAGGGCCACGAAGCGGCGCGGCAATTGCCCAGTCTGGGAGCCGCCGTGCTGAACGAGCAGTTGCGCGGATTTTCCGCCGCGGACCACGCCACCTTGCTCGACCTGCTCGGCCGTTTTATTGCAAACGGGATCGACGATGGAACAAGCGCGTGCTGCGGCCTCGGACCATCGCCGGACTCGCTGGAAGACTCACCCGAAGAATCTCCGCCAGGTCTCGGCGGACAGTAACCAAGAGGCGCTTTTGAAAGCGCCATCGTTTGAAAATGTCTGTCTGGGCAGAGGGTGATCCGGCATATAAGCACGCCGCTTAAAGGGTGCGATAAAGCTGCCGCGACAAGCTTTCCCGGCTGAGGAGAAACACACATGGCTGCCACGGCTCCCGCCGACGCCCTACCCGCCGCTGAACTCGCTCCGCTCAAAGGCGGGGCGCTGGCGTTGCTCACCGTCGGTCTCGCGCTCGGCACGTTCATGGAAGTGCTCGACACATCGATCGCGAACGTCGCCGTGCCGACTATCTCCGGCAGCCTTGGTGTGGCGACCAGTCAGGGCACCTGGGTTATCTCGTCGTATTCCGTGGCTTCGGCGATCGCAGTGCCGTTGACCGGGTGGCTGGCGCGGCGCGTCGGCGAAGTGCGGCTGTTCACGCTGTCCGTTCTGCTTTTCACGATCGCCTCGGCCCTGTGCGGCTTCGCGCACAACTTCGAGTCGCTGATCGCATTCCGGCTCCTGCAAGGGCTGGTCTCCGGGCCGATGGTCCCGCTTTCGCAGACGATTCTGATGCGCTCGTACCCACCGGAAAAGCGGGGGCTCGCACTCGGCCTTTGGGCCATGACCGTGATTTGCGCGCCGATTTTCGGGCCTGTAATGGGCGGCTATATCACCGACAACTACACGTGGCCCTGGATCTTCTATATCAATGTGCCGATCGGATTGTTCTCGGCGGTGTGCGCGTTCCTGCTGTTGCGTGGCCGCGAAACCAAGGTCACCAAACAGCGTATTGATGCGGTCGGCCTCGCGTTGCTCGTGATCGGCGTGTCGTGCCTGCAGATGGTGCTCGATCTCGGCAAGGATCGCGACTGGTTCAACTCGACGTTCATCATCACGTTGGCGATTATTGCAGTGGTGTCGATTGCGTTCCTGCTGGTGTGGGAGATGACGGACAAGGAACCCGTCGTCGATCTTTCGCTGTTCAAGGATCGTAACTTCGCGCTCGGCGTGGTGATCATTTCATTCGGGTTTATGGCGTTCTTCGGGTCAGTGGTGATTTTCCCGCTCTGGCTGCAGACCGTGATGGGGTATACCGCTGGGCTTGCCGGTTTGGCGACGGCGCCGGTCGGCATTCTCGCGCTGTTTTTGTCGCCGATGATCGGCAAGAATATGCATCGGTTGAACCTGCGTGTGGTGGCGAGTTTTGCGTTCATCGTGTTTGCGTTCGTGTCGTTCTGGAACTCGACTTTTACGCTCGATGTGCCGTTCAATCATGTGATCTGGCCGCGGTTGGTGCAGGGTATTGGCGTCGCCTGTTTCTTTGTGCCGATGACTACTATTACGCTGTCCAGCGTGTCGGATGAGCGGCTTGCTAGTGCTTCCGGGTTGTCGAACTTTTTTCGGACTTTGTCTGGGGCGATTGGGACGGCTATTAGTACGACGTACTGGGAGAATGACACCATCTATCATCATGCGATGTTGACTGATTCTGTTAACGTTTATGCGGCTAATACGAATGCCTATACCAACGCGTTGGGGAGTCTTGGGCTTTCTGGAGATAGTCTTACCGCTCAGTTGAATCAGGTCGTTACCGCGCAGGCTTATATGATGGCCACTAATGATTTTTTCCGTATTTCTTGTGCGGCGTTTCTTGTGCTGGCTGTGCTTGTTTGGGTTACTAAGCCCAGGAAGGGGGTTGGGGCTTCTATGGGGCACTGACTGTTTTTTTGCCTTCGGCGGTGGTGGTTTTTTTGTTGGGTTTTTTGGGTGTGGTTGGGCTCTGTGTTTGTGGTTCTGGGTTTGGTGCCTTTCCTTGTTTTGGTAGTGGTCTATTAGCGTTGCCCCTGTGCGGGGCGGCACCTACTTTTCTTTGCCGGCTGCAAAGAAAAGTAGGCAAAAGAAAGCAGCTCAAACCGCTCATGCTAAGTGGGCACCGTGGTCTGCCGCGGGTAGTGGCACATCTGGAATCTGTGTTCTCTCACATTCGGCGTTAGTGACAAGGGTGTCATTCTTCCGGCGGCGCTGCGCGCGCCGAAGAGTACTTCCTAAAACCACTCGTCGTGCTTTTGCGTTGTTGGGTCGCAGGGTCTGATTTTTTGTGGCCGGTCAGATCGTTCTACACGCGGTGTCTGGTGAAGCGATCCTCGAGAGGATCGCGAACTCGTTCTTCGTTGATTGCGCTGCCGCTTTTTTTCTCCTACTGCGTTATCGCTTCTCCGCTTGTTCCCGGGATTGATTGCCCCTGCGAGGCATCGGGGTGCATCGCCGTTGGTGCAGGTTGCGATGGTTTTGCGTCGCTCTGCGGCGCGCTCGCCGTGTTGCCTCGTACGTATTGCTTGAAGTCGGCGCCCGCCTCCCATGGGTTTGGTTTGCAACCCATTGAGCCGTCGCAATGTGCCGCGAAACCGATCGTTGCTGTGCCGTCCGGGTTCGGGGTGCGCGTGATCTGGTACGCCAGCGCACGCTTGCCGCCGTCCGGGCCGGATGTCTGGATCAACGTGTCAGTCGCAGACTCGATCTTGTACGTCGAATGGCCCGCTACCCATGTCTGCGCTCGCTGCCACCAGATATCACACTCGGCCTTGCTCGAACACGTCAACGGCGTCGTCGCGATCTGCATCACGTCAGGGTTCACCTGCCCCTGCGTCGAACACCCCGCCGCCACTACGCACACTACGGCTAACAGACCTTTTTTCATCGCGGTGAAGCCTCCCTCTCTGGAGCGTGTCGTCTAAGTTGGACCGCATCCCCGGCACGGTGTTTCATACGCATTTGCGAATGACTAAACGAACGGAGATTTTGCCGATATGGTTGGGCCGCCGGCATCGCTTTGCGTAGACGTTACCTATGCGCAATAAAGAAGCGGCCTGCCGAGGCCGCTTCCTGCTTCGCAAATGAAAATGCCGTTCAGCGATGACTGAACGGCATTAGTTCTCGGGCTGCTTTTTCCGGCGCGTTGCCTACGTTCGTCGTCGTTTAGACGCTAAACCGGTTCAGCGTGTACGCCCTGTAGGCCGCGACGAATGCATCGAATGAACCGACCTCTTCCCGTTCAAGTTTGGCCTGCTCTGCGAGTGATTGCTTAGCGAGGTCGGCGAATTCTTTCGTCTGCGCGGCATCCAGCGGGCGCGCGCGGAAATAGGCGGCGTGCGCTTCGCTTTGCTCGAGGCCAAAGGCGAGGAAGCTCTGCTGCTTGTCGCGCATCGTCTGTAATACGCGTGCAGACGGTGTCAACGATGCATCCGCCAGTTTCGCGCGTTGAACCGCCACGGCGCGGGCGTGTGAGTCGCCGCCATGCAGCGCGTCGAGCGTTGCCGCGGCTGCGTCGATCTTGACCAGCAGTTCGTTCGCCCAGTCCGTCATCGCGATGGGGTTGCCGTCTCGCGTCAGTTCGAGGCCCGGTTTGCGGCCTTCCATCGTTACGCGGCCGAAGTTCTGATTGGCCTCCGCGTACGCGTCCGGCGGCAGCGTTGCGCTGTCGTCGAGCGCGCAGACCAGCAGGTAGGCGTCCAGAAAACGCGACGTCTCCAGTGAAATGCCGGTCGGCTGAAATGGGTCAATGTCCATGCAGCGCACTTCGACGTATTGCACGCCGCGCGCAGCCAGCGCGTGCAGCGGACGCTCGCCGGGATGCGTGACGCGCTTGGGACGGATCGTCGAATAGAACTCGTTTTCGATTTGCAGTACGTTCGTGTTGATCTGCACCCACTCGCCGTCGCGCTGCGTGCCGATCGCTTCATACGCGGGGTACGGCTGGCTCACGGCCTTCGCGAGCGCGTCGAGGTAGCCTGGCAGTGTGTCGTAGTCGGCGTGCAGCGCGGCTTGCGCCGTGGTGTTCGAGTAGCCGAGATCGCTCATGCGCAAACTGGTCGCATACGGGCGATACAGCGTGTCGGCGTCGAAGGTTTCGAGCGTGTGTTGGCGATCGCGCAGGAAGCGGCGATCCAGTGCCGGCGATGCGCCGAACAGGTACATCAGCAGCCAGTTGGTGCGGCGGAAATTGCGGATCAGCGCGAGGTAACGGTCGGACTGGAAATCGACGGCGTTTGCCGTGGATTGCTGGTCGGCATGCAACACCCGCCACACTTCTTCGTTCAGCGAATAGTTGTAGTGGATGCCCGCAATGCACTGCATCGTGCGGCCGTAACGGAGCGCGAGGCCAATGCGGTACACGTACTTCAGTTTGCCGATATTCGATGTGCCGTAATGCGCGATCGGAATGCCTTCGTCCGTTTCGGGCAGCAGGCCCGGCATCGAATTGTTCCACAGGATCTCGTCGCCGAGCTCAGCGTAGACGAAACGATGCAGCGTATCGAGCTTCTCGAGCGTGATCGCGACGTCGTGTTCAGCCGGCGTGATCAGTTCGAGCAGCGCTTCGGAATAGTCAGTGGTGAGCGACGGATGCGTGAGCGCCGAGCCGAGCGCGCGCGAATGCGGCGTCATGGCGAGCTTGCCGTCGTGCGTCACGCGCAAGCTTTCCTTTTCGATGCCGCGCAGGCCGCGTATCAGCGCGTCGCGCTGCGGGCCTGTGGTGAGCACGGACAGGCGGTGCGAAAACGCGTTGTTCGTGCGGGAAGGTGTCGTGTTTGGCATTGATGCGAGTCGGGCGTTGTCGGCCGCCATGTGCCGCTTCACTGCTTAGGTGCAGCACTGCGCGGTTGACAACGTTCGGCGGAATTTTCGGGTAGCGGGCACTTTAACATCTCGCCACGACACCTGCTTGAGGCCGCTTCGGACGGCCTTCCGACAATACAACCAGGCCTGATTTCAGCGCGATTCAGCACGAAAGGGGCTGCCCTGCGCCTTACGCTACCCTTCACGTGCCCGACGCGCGATTCGCGTAGCGTCCGAGTGCAGCCGACGCGCTAGCCGCCTGCCCACCGTCCGCCAGTTCCATGTGGCTCTCCTCCCCGACTGCCACACCACCTCAGCCGCCGCGCGCGGCGCCGGCCCGATCCGCCACCTCGTTCCACAGATGCATTGCCGCGTACGCCCGCCACGGCCGCCACGCGTCGGTGCGGGTGCGTTGCTGCGTGGGCCGCACGAGCGCCGGATCGCGCGCGCAGATCGACTGCATCAGCACGAGGTCCCATGCGGGCCAGGCGTCGGCATCACGCCATGCACGCATCGCCACGTACTCGACTGTCCATGGCCCGATGCCAGGCAGTGCGAGCAACGCTGCGCGTAGGCTGTCGGCATCGGCGACGTTGCTGTCGAGCGGCACGTCGCCTGAAGCGACCGCCTGCGCGAAGCCTTGCAACGCCGCTACGCGTTTACCCGGCATGCCGATCTTTTCCAGATCCACAGCCGCGAGCGCGGCGGGCGTCGGAAAGCGCCACGCGGTGTTCTCATGCAGATGACCTTCGATGCGCTCGCCGGCACGCTGCACCAATCGTCCGATGATCGTGGTCGCCGCCTTCACGCTGACCTGCTGCCCGACGATCGCGCGCACCACCAGCTCGAAGCCCGACCACGCGCCCGGCACGCGCAGGCCCGGCACGGCTTCGATCAACGGCGCGAGCCATGGGTCGGCGGCCAGTTCATTGCCGATCTTCTTCGGATCGGCGTGCAGGTCAAACATCCTCGCGATCGGCGCGGCGAGCGCCTCGGCGTGACGGCTCGCGGGGCCGTCGATGTTCGCGACGATGCAGCGCTTGCGCGGATGCAAGCGTACGGTCAGCGTGCCGCTGTCGCCGGCCCAATCAATAGCGCGGCGATAGGCGCTGTCTTCGACGGCTTCGACGCCGGGCGTCGCGCGCCCGCCGAAAAAGCGCAGCAGGCGCGGCCAGTCGAAGGGTGGTTTGAAGGGCAGTTCGAGTGTTGCGACGTCGTCAAGCGTGCTCACGCGGCATGGTCCAGGTTGATGGTGGTTGCGATGGCCGCGTGCTCGCGGCGATTGGGTTCGTCACGCGAAACGTCGCCTGCGTGCTGGGCTTCGTTCTCGAGCAGTGCAGCCTTGCGTGGCAGGCCCCAACGGTATCCCGCCAGCGCCCCGCCCTTCTGCACGACCCGGTGACACGGAATCGCCAGCGCGACCGGATTCGTCGCGCATGCGCTTGCCACCGCGCGCACGGCCCGGGGTGAGCCGACCGCTTCCGCGATCTGCGAATAGCTGCGCGTCTCGCCGTAGGGAATACGCCGCAGCGCGTCCCATACACGTTGCCGGAATGCGGTGGCGGCGATATCCAACGGAAGATCGAAGTCCTGGCGGGTGCCGCGCAGATACGCGTCGATCTGGGCGATGAACGGTGCGAGCCGCGTTGCGTCTTCGACCAGTTCGGCGTTGGCGAACTCGCCGCGCAGATCGTCGACGAGTATCGCGGCATCGTCGCCGAAACCGATTTTGCAGATGCCTTTGTCGGTGGCCGCGATCAGCACGAAGCCGAGCGAGGTCGACGCGCTGGCGTAGCGCACGGTGAGCCCGGCGCCTTTGCGGCGAAACGCGGATGGCGCCATGCCCAATTCGGCTGACGCGCTGTCGTACATCCGCGATGGCGAGCCGAAGCCGGCGTCGAGCGTAGCGCGCGTCACGTCCGACCCGCTCTGCAGCGCATCGCGCAACGCGGCGCCGCGCTGCGCGGCCTGATACTGACGCGGCGAGACACCCACCACGCGCTTGAACAGGCGCTGCAAGTGGAACGGGCTGACGTGTACCGCGTCGCTCAACTGCGCGAGCGTGAGACGTTGCTGCGGATCGGCATCCAACGCGGCGCAGGCGCGATTGACGATCTCCAACTCGCGCGGCAGTCCGCCGGGCTGGCAACGCTTGCAATCGCGATAGCCCGCGGCGCGCGCGGCGTTTGCGTCGGTGAAGAAAGCGACATTTTCGCGACGCGGTTGGCGCGACGCGCACGATGGGCGGCAGAACACGCCCGTCGTTTTGACGGCGTAGAAGAACGCGCCGTCGGCCTGCGGCTCGCGGCGGGTGACGGCCTCCCAACGCTCGGCGTCGGTGGCCCAGCGCGGCGTGCTGACGGCGTCTTCGTTGCTGGTCTCGGTAGTGTCGATGCGGTTCATGATGGTCCCGGAAAATCGGTGTCGATGCTCACCAATGTAGGCCGCATGCCGAAACACTACGCCCCGGTTCTTGCTCTGTCATTGCGCTTCCTCGTAGGGCCGGAAGCCCCGCCGGGCGCCCGTTTCGCCTCAAACTGCGACAATTTGGCCCGATATCGGGTTTTCCCTTAAAAAGTTATTGCGTCGCATCAACCCCATGTGTATATTAGTACTTGTCTCCTCCATGTCTCCTCCTGATATGGATTCAGCCCGCTCCACATAGAGCGGGCTTTTTTTCGTCTGAACATCTCTGATCTGCCCCTCGTGGCGCGTTCATCGCCCGCTCTCGCAGCGCCGTCCTTTCTCCTACACTGGTGGCTGTTCATCTGTTCTGCGAGCCACGCAAGGGGCGTTCGATATGAAAATCCACATTCGCGAGATCGATCACATTGTTATTCGGGCGTCGAACGTTCCGGAGATGACGCGCTTTTACTGCGAGGTGCTCGGTTGCAGCGTCGAGAAGGAGCAACCCGATCTGGGGCTGACGCAGTTGCGCGCGGGGCGCTCGCTGATTGACCTGTTAAAGGTCGGCGCCAAGCTCGATCACCCGGAAAACGGCGTGCCGGGCGCGGGGCGGAATATGGACCACCTGTGTTTGCGGGTTGAGCCGTTCGACGCCGAGGCGCTCAAGGCACATCTGGCCGAACACGGCGCGCGGCCTGGCGAGGCGGCTTTGCGCTATGGTGCGGACGGGTTTGGGCAGTCGCTGTATCTGTTCGACCCGGAAGACAATATGGTCGAACTCAAAGGACCACCCGAAGCGGCGCGTGTGACGTCGCTGTAACGGGCGCTGCCAAGGCTTTTACCAGGTTATCACGCTACCACGCGTTGGCGGGCGCCTTCAACACCGTCCACTCGATCTTCACCGCATCGGCATCGGCGCTGCCGAGCCATGCTTCGCCGTCCTGCACGGTGCATTGCAGACGCATGGTCCGTTCGGCCAGCGAGCCGAGCGCGGCGGCGATGTCTTCACCAAGCGTCCACACCGTCACATTGCGCATGCGTTCGACCTTGCCGCGAACGCCTTGCCACCAGATGTCCGACGTGCGGCCGCCATAAGCGATCACGATCACCTCGTTCGAGCGGCCGCTCGCCTTGGCAATGCGCCGTTCGTCAGGCTGGCCGACTTCGATCCAGGTTTCGATCGCGCCGGTGAGGTCCTTCTGCCACAGGTCAGGTTCGTCGACGTCCGACAAACCTTTGCAGAATTCAAGGCGTTCCTGCGCGAACAACGCGAATGCGGCGACGCGGACCATCATCCGTTCGTCGGTTTCCGAGGGATGGCGGGCGATCGTCAGGGAATGGTCGGCGTAATAGTGCCGGTCCATGTTGGCGATCTGCAGTTCCGCCTTGTAAATCGTCGATTTGAGAGCCATGCCGTTACTAAACCAGGCGCTCGCTCCACCGGAGCGAACAGAAAAAGAATCGTCGACGGCGCGTTGCCGTTTTCCGTGTTTGTTGTACATCGCTATTCCTCCCGAGCCTAACGTCGGCTGCAATTGCGCTATTGCAACGGGAGAAGCATTTATCGCGCCACTGTCGACTCGAAAGCGGTGCCATACACCTCGGCAGCGGCTGCCCGTAAGGCTTCGAGCACGACGGAGGCCGCTGGCGAAAGCAGATGCGACTGGCGCGTGATGATACCGAATGTATCCATTCTGCACGGTAAATCGATCGGTACCTGTTTGAGAACACCGTACTGTTGGTACTGACGCGCCACTTCGTCAGGTAAAACCGCCAACATGTCGCTTTGAAGTAATAAGCTCGAAATTGCCAAAAAATTATTGGTATTGACGACGTTTTGGGGCGGATTCAGTCCGATCTGCGAAAACATCAGATCAAAGCGATGGCGCAAAACGCTGCCCGGCGGGTGCAAAACCCAACTCGCGTTGACGATTCCGCGTAGTGTCAAACCTGTTTCATTTTCGAGAGGATGTCCGGGACGCGCCACCACGCACAGCGGCTCGTCGGCGAGCGGTTCGTAGCGGACTTCCGCCTTGAACTGGTTCTGCCGCTCCAGTACCCGGCCGATCATGATGTCCAGTTCGCCTTCGGCAAGCTTCGGCAGCATCACGTCCGACGTTTCCACCTCCACCCAGATTTGCAACTGCGGATAGCGTTCCTTCACGCTGGCGATGGCGCGCGGCACCATCGTCGCGGCGGCCGCGGCGATCACGCCGATTCGCACCTGGCCGGCCAGACCGGCGCGCAGTGCCGAGATTTCATCGTGCGCGTGGCTGAGATTCGAGAGCACCATGCGCGCGTGACGGATCATTACTTCGCCGTACAGGGTGGCGTGCATGCCGTGCGGCGTCCGGTCGAACAGACTCACCTCCAGCATGTCCTCCAGCTCTTTCAGAAGCCGCGACGCGGCGGGCTGGGTCATGCCGAGCACGTCGGCGGCACGCCGTACGTTGCCCTCCTCTTCCATCGCTGCGAGCAGCAGCAACTGCCGTGTTTTAAGCCTCGCCCGTACGAACCAGTTCGAGTAGCTACGCGTCATGGCCTGTCTCCTTATGCGGCTTGAAGCCGTCTATCGGACGATTTGCCGTCGTTGAGTCTCCATCATGCCATATCGAAATTGATATCGGGATGGCCTAAAAAGGGATTGGAAAGTTATTGGGGCGGCTCATACCATTCGTGGACTTTCTGAGCTTCCCCATGTGGCGCCCTCCCGTCGATGAATCGCGATCCGCTCGTCCCGCTCGTTGCCAGTCCGTTCCGTCATTACATCAATGGCGGATGGGAGACGGGCGCGACCACCGGCGTGTCGCTCAATCCGTCGGATCTCGATGAACCGGTCGGCGATTACGTGCGTGCCGATGCAAGGCAAACCGATACGGCCATCGAAGCGGCCAGTGCGGCGTTCCGCGAATGGTCCCTTGGTTCGGCGCAGCGCCGCGCGGATGCGCTCGATGCAATCGGCAGCGAGCTGCTGGCGCGGCGTGACGAACTCGGCCGGTTGCTTGCGCGCGAGATCGGCAAGCCATTGCCGGAAGCCTTGAGCGAAGCCATGCGCGCCGGCCAGCTTTTCAAATTCTTCGCCGCCGAGGCGCTCCGTGCGTTTGCCGAGCCCGTGGCGTCCGCGCGCGCCGGCGTCGAGATCGATGTGACGCGTGAACCGCTCGGCGTCGTCGGCATCATCGCGCCTTGGAGTTCGCCGCTGGCGATTGCCGCCGCCAAGATCGGCGCCGCCCTCGCCCACGGTAATTGTGTGGTCTTCAAACCGGCCGAATCGGCAGCGGGTTGCGCGGCGGCGCTGGCATCGGTTGTCAGCCGCGCCGGTTTGCCGGCTGGCGTATTCAATCTGGTGATGGGCAGCGGCCGGCAGGTCGGCGCGCGTATCGCTGCACATCCGTTGGTGGCGGCGATCAGTTTCACAGGGTCGGCAGAAACCGGCACACGTGTCCTGCAGGTTGCCGCTGCAAGGCAAGCACGCGTGCAACTGGAAATGGGCGGCAAGAATCCCTTCGTGGTGCTGGCCGATGCCGACCTCGACGGCGCCGTCGATGCAGCCCTCAACGGCGCCTATGGTTCCACCGGCCAATGCAGCACGGCTGCGTCGAGGTTGATCGTCGAACGTGCAGTGTTCGAGCCGTTCGTCGACGCATTGCGGACAAAGCTCGCCCGGCTCAGCGTCGACCACGCGCTGAAGCACGGCACGGATATTGGCCCGGTCGCCAACGCCGCGCAGTTGGAGCGCAATCTCGATTACGTACGTGTTGGTCAGGAGGAAGGCGCGCAACTGCTGCACGGCGGCCGGCAGATGGAACGCGCGACACGTGGCTACTTTCTCGAACCGGCTTTGTTTATCGGCGAACCCGAACACCGTATCGCACGAGAAGAGATCTTCGGTCCGCTCGCTGTCGTGCTGCAAGCCGACGACTACGACCACGCGCTGCAGCTCGCGAACGACACCGCTTACGGTCTATGCGCCGGCATCTGCACGCGCTCGTTGAGCCGCGCGCGGCATTTCCGCCGCCATGCGCAATGCGGCCTCGTCACGATCAACCTGCCGACGACCACCGTCGAGCATCACGCGCCTGGTGGCGGTCGCAAGGCGTCGGCCTACGGCGCAACCGATGCAGCGTTCTGGACGGCCGTGAAAACGGCCTACGTCGCGGATTGATGGCGATGAGACTCGCTGACTTCGCCACTTCTCCCCCCGCTCAGTCCGCTGCCCATTGCAGCGCCGTAGCTTCCATATATCTCGCAGTTCACCCGGCCGCGAATTTCGCCGCCCAGCATGCAGCGCATTGCACGACGCACGCTGCCGAGATTCAAACGGCTCACCCCATTGCCCATCCACGTCCCGGCTGACGCCGCCGTGCATCCCCGCTGCAAATAAACGAAACCAATGCAGCTTTTCAACCTCAGGAGACAAGTATGACCAGCAAGCTTCGCCGTTTGACGCTATCCGCGATCGCCGCCGCGGCCCTCGCCGCGCCCTTTGCCGCACAGTTCTCCGCGCATGCCGATCAGCCGCTGAAAGTCGGCTTCCTCGTGAAAATGCCGGAACAGGCGTGGTTCATCAACGAACAGAAAGCCGCTACCGCGCTAGGCCAGAAGGACGGCTTCGCGGTGGTCAACATCGGCACGCCCGACGGTGAAAAAGTGCTGGCCGCGATCGATAACCTCGGCGCGCAAGGTGCCAAAGGTTTCGTGATCTGTGCGCCCGACGTGCGGCTCGGACCGGCGATCCAGGCGCGTGCGAAGCGCTACAACATGAAGTTCGTCACCGTCGACGATCAACTCGTCGACTCCACCGGCAAGCCGCTGCCGAACGTGCCGCATCTGGGCATGTCCGCGTTCAAGATCGGCAATCAGGTCGGCACGGCGATCTCCGACGAGATGAAGCGCCGCGGCTGGAAGCCGGAAGAAGTCGGCGCGCTGCGCATCACGAATTACGAACTGCCGACCGCCAAACTGCGCACCGACGGCGCAACAGAATCGCTGTTGGCCGGCGGCTTCAAGAAGGAAAACATCTTCGACGCGCCGCAAAAGACCACCGATGACGAAGGCGGCTTCAACGCATCGTCGCCTGTGCTCGCGCAGCATCCGAACATCAAGAAGTGGGTGATCTTCGCGCTCAACGAGGAAAGCGTGCTGGGCGGCGTTCGCGCGACAGAGCAACTTCACATTCCGTCGGCGGATGTGATCGGCGTCGGCATCAACGGTGCGGGCGAAGCGTTTGCCGAGTTCCAGAAGAAGGAACCGACGGGCTTCTACGGCACGATCGCCGTGAGCTCGACGATGCACGGCAAGGAGAGCACGGAGAACCTCGTCGAGTGGATCAAGGACGGCAAGCAGCCGCCGGCCGACACGCAAACCACCGGCAAGCTGATGGTGCGTGGCAACTGGCAGGACGTGCGTAAAGAGCTCGGCATTTAAGCGGTCTTCGAGTCTGCACATTGCGGGCCTTTTTTACGTTCACGCTGACGTCAACGCGAGATCGGCCCGCACAGCTTGTCCACCCGCTAGAGGCTTTCGATGACGGTTTCTCACACTGGCGAAACGGGCCAAGCGGCGCGGCCCGCGCAAGCGCCCTCGCTTACGCTTACGTCGACTGATCCGTATCTGCAACTCGACGGCATCACCGTGCGCTTTCCCGGCGTGCTCGCGCTCGACCAGGTGTCGCTCGACGTGCGGCGCGGCGAAGTACACGGATTGATGGGCGAAAACGGCGCCGGCAAATCGACGCTGCTCAAAGTGCTGTCCGGCGTGAACCAGCCGGCTACGGGCACCTTGTTGCTCGACGGTGTCGAGCAACAGTTCGTCACCACCAAGGCGGCCATCGCGGCGGGCGTCGCGATCATCTATCAGGAACTGCATCTGGTGCCTGAACTGACCGTTGCCGAAAACCTGATGCTCGGCGCCCTGCCCAACCGCTTCGGCGTGCTCGATGAGAAGGCGCTGGTTGCACGTGCGGTGCGCGAGCTGGAAAGACTCGGCGAAAAAATCGACCCGTCGCAGCAGGTGAAGAATCTGTCGATCGGTCAGCGGCAGATGATCGAAATCGGCAAGGCGCTGATGCGCGATGCGCGTGTGATTGCGTTCGACGAACCGACGAGTTCGTTGTCGTCGCGCGAAACCGCGCAGCTGTTCAGGATCATTCGCGCGTTGAAGGCCGAGGGCCGCGCGATCATCTACGTCACGCATCGGATGGACGAAGTCTACGAACTGTGCGACCGCGTGACGGTGTTTCGCGACGGTCGCCGCATCGATACGTTCGAAGCCGGCGACGGACTCGATCGCGATCGCCTGATCAGTTGCATGGTGGGCCGCTCGATCGCCGACGTGTACGGCTACCGCTCACGTGGACTGGGTGGCCTGCAACTCGAAGTCAAGGACCTGATGGGACGTGGCTTGCGCGAACCGGCCTCGTTTACCGCACGTAAAGGTGAAATCGTCGGCTTCTTCGGTCTGGTGGGTGCAGGCCGTTCGGAGCTGATGAAACTGATTTACGGCGCGGTCAAACCGAGCGCCGGTGAGATCACACTCAAGGGAAAACGCGTGCGTTTCGCCACGCCGCGCGATGCCGTGCGTGCGGGCGTCGCACTGTGTCCCGAAGATCGCAAACAGGAAGGCATTGTCTCGATTGCTTCGGTGTCGGACAACCTCAATATCAGTTGCCGCCGTCACTTCAGCCGCTTCAATGTACTCAACGGTCGCAAGGAGGCGCAGACCGCCAAAGAGTTCATCGGCAAGCTCTCGATCAAAACGCGTAATGGCGAGACACCGATCGGCACCCTCTCCGGCGGCAATCAGCAGAAAGTGATTCTGTCGCGCTGGCTTGCTGAAGACATCGACGTGTTCCTCATGGACGAACCCACGCGTGGCATCGACGTCGGCGCGCGCAGCGAGATTTACGGCTTGCTGTATGGGCTCGCTGAAGCGGGCCGCACGGTCATCGTCGTGTCGAGCGATCTGGCCGAAGTGATCGGCGTGGCGGATCGCGTGATCGTGATGAAGGAAGGCTGCATCGTCGGCAATCTGCCAAAGGCGCAGGCCACGCCGGATGCGCTGATCAAACTTGCGCTGCCACGCTGAGGACGCCGCGCCCGCCAGTCAACCAAAGGCCACTGAATGCAACCGACGGCAACTGCGTCGCGCCATCGAAAACGGAACAAACATCATGCAAACACCCTCAACCGACTCCTCCACGCCAGTCATCGCTTCCTCGGGCCTGAGCGCGCGCGCCACGCGCACCTGGGATCTGATCAACAAGTCCGGCATCGTGATGGTGTTCGTCATCCTGTTCGCGGCTTTGTCGTTCACGGTGCCGGATTTCTTGAGCTCGCGAAACATCCAGGGCTTGCTGCTCTCCGTCACGCTAATTGGTTCGATATCCGTAACGATGATGTTCGTGCTCGCGCTGGGCGAAGTGGATTTGTCGGTGGCGTCGATCGTTGCGTTCGCGGGCGTGGTTGCGTCCACCTTGATTACCGCGACGCATAGCGTGACGCTCGGCATCGCTGCCGGCGTGCTTGCGGGTGGCGCGGTCGGACTGGTTAACGGCGTGCTCGTCGCGCGCTACAAGATCAACTCGCTGATCGTCACGCTCGCGATGATGGAGGTCGTGCGCGGCCTCGCCTTCATTACGTCGAACGGTGACGCGGTGATGATTTCCGAAGAGCGTTTCTTCGACCTCGGCGGTGGCGCGTTCCTAGGTATTTCCTATCCGATCTGGAGCAACATCGTCGGCTTTGTGTTGTTCGGTTTTCTGCTGAAGAAAACCGTGTTCGGCAAAAACGTGCTGGCCGTGGGCGGCAATAGCGAGGCCGCTTTGCTCGCGGGCTTGCCGGTCACCCGAATCAAGATCACAGTGTTCGTATTGCAGGGCCTCGTAACGGGTTTTGCAGGCGTGATGCTGGCGTCACGCATGAGCCTTGGCGACCCGAAAACGTCGGTCGGTCTTGAACTCGGCGTGATCTCCGCATGCGTGCTAGGCGGCGTCTCGCTGACGGGCGGCGTCGCAACGATTTCCGGTGTGCTGGTTGGCGTGCTGATCATGGGTTCCGTGCAGGACGCAATGAGCTTGATGAATGTGCCGACCTTCTACCAATACCTGATTCGCGGCGGGATTCTGCTGCTCGCGGTGTTGTTCGATCAGTACCGCCGCAGCAAGCGCGTGCACTGACGCTGACATACGCCCCGGGCCAGGCGCCCCGCACTATATGCTTGCCAACAGGAGATTTCATGGCTGATTCCAACCAGACTAAAAAGCCGCTGCGCAGCCAGGCGTGGTTTGGCCTCAAAGATCGCGACGGCTTTCTGCATCGCTCGTGGATGAAAAACCAGGGCATTCCACACGACGAATTCGACGGACGTCCGGTGATCGGCATCTGCAATACGTGGTCTGAGCTGACGCCCTGTAATGCGCATTTTCGCGAGCTCGCCGAGTACGTGAAAAAAGGTGTGCACGAAGCGGGCGGCTTGCCGCTCGAGTTTCCGGTGATGTCGCTCGGCGAGACCAATCTGCGGCCTACCGCGATGCTGTTTCGCAATCTGGCTTCGATGGATGTCGAGGAGTCGATTCGCGGCAATCCGATGGACGGTGTGATTCTGCTGGTGGGTTGTGACAAGACCACGCCGGCGCTGCTAATGGGCGCAGCGTCGTGCAATCTGCCGGCACTGGCCGTGTCGGGCGGACCGATGCTCAACGGACGGTTCCGCGGCAAGAACATCGGCTCCGGAACGGGCGTCTGGCAGATGTCCGAGGAAGTGCGCGCCGGCACGATGACACAGGAAGAATTCACCGAAGCCGAGTCGTGCATGAACCGGTCGCGCGGCCACTGCATGACGATGGGCACGGCGTCGACGATGGCTTCGATGGTCGAATCGCTCGGCATGGGCTTGCCGCATAACGCGGCGATTCCCGCGGTCGATGCACGCCGGCAAGTGCTCGCGCATCTGGCCGGCCGGCGCATCGTCGATATGGTCCGCGAGGATCTGACGATGGACAAGATCCTCACGCGTGAGGCGTTCGAAAACGCGATCCGCACCAACGCGGCTATCGGTGGGTCGACCAATGCGGTCGTGCATCTGATCGCGCTGGCCAAGCGCATCGGCGTGGAGCTTTCGCTGGAGGACTGGGAGCTCGGCTCGAACGTGCCGTGTCTCGTGAATCTGCAACCGTCAGGCGAGTACCTGATGGAAGACTTTTACTACGCGGGTGGTTTGCCCGCGGTGCTCAAGCAGCTCGGCGAGCAAGGCCTGCTGCATCGCGAAGCGCTGACGGTGAACGGCAAGACGATCTGGGACAACGTGCGCAACGCGCCGAATCACGACGAGAAGGTCATCACGACGTTCGCCGAGCCATTCAAGCCGAAGGCCGGCATTGCGGTGCTCAAGGGCAACCTGGCGCCGAACGGCGCGGTGATCAAGCCGTCGGCGGCAACGCCGCATCTGCTGAAGCATCGCGGCCGTGCGGTGGTGTTCGAGAACATCGAGGAGCTGCACGCGAAGATCGACGACGAATCGCTCGATATCGACGAGCACTGCGTCATGGTGCTCAAGGGCGCGGGGCCGAAGGGATACCCGGGTTTCGCGGAAGTCGGCAACATGCCGCTGCCAAAGAAGGTGCTGCAGAAAGGCATCACGGACATGGTGCGCATTTCGGACGGCCGCATGAGCGGCACGGCATACGGCTCGGTGGTTCTGCACGTATCGCCGGAAGCGGCCGCGGGCGGGCCGCTCGCGTTCGTGCAAACCGGTGACATGATCGAACTCGACGTCGACGCCCGCCGTCTGCATCTGGATGTCACCGACGAAGAACTCGCGCGTCGCCGCGCTGCCTGGCAGCCGCCTGCGCCGCCTACGCGGGGCTACTACAAGCTCTACGTCGACCACGTGCTGCAAGCGGACCAGGGTGCGGATCTCGACTTCCTGGTCGGCTCGAGCGGCGCGCCCGTGCCGCGCGACTCGCATTGATTGTCTTTTAACGGTTAGCCGTTTCTCCCTGCGCTTTGCGAGAAGGCGTATTGCCGATGCGGATCGAAAGCCCGCATCGGCTTTTTTATTGGCGTCACGTTATGGAAAACGCGCATGGAAAGCGCGCGCGGAAATAAAAAACGGCCGGCACTTAATGCCCAGCCGATTTTTAACTCGCAGGTTCGCAGCCCCTCAGTTTTTTATCAGAGGGTTCATAGCGTAAATTAAAACCCGTCAAACCCGGCGTTTACCCGGGGTGTTGGCGTTTAGCTTATTGTTTGATGAATCGATCGTTTGCCCAGAGGCCTTGCGTATCGCTATTGCCGGCATTCACGAATTCGACGTCATGGCCGACTACGCGAACAACGCGGAAACTCGAGTTTTCCGGCGTCGAAACGCACTGATATCCCGAGAAGAATTCCTGCATCTTTTGCTGTTCGCCGGCTTGCGCGTGGCCATCGGCGGCGTCGAGTTTATCCTTCGACAGACAGCCATACGCGTTGGCCTTGAACTGGATTGTTTGCTGCGGCTTGACCATGGCGTCTTGAGCCTGAACAGAAGCGGCAGCCAATCCCGCAATGGCGAAAACAAGGGCGATTCGCGTTTTCATATTTTCCTCCGGTGCGGGTTGAATTACTCAGGTTAGCTATGTATTTAACTTTAACGTCGAACCCGCACCTTGCACTTTAGGAGAACGCGCAAGAACGACAAGCACATCTTGTGTGCGGTCGCAACAGCGGCGAATTGTCGCACCACCTGTTGGACCTGCTTAAGCCTTGAGCAGTCGCTTAAACAGGGCGGATTGAAACGGATAACTAAAAGACGGACAGGGTGCGCCGCTTTAACCAGTAAAGCTTTGCGGTGCGTATTGGCGTAAACGAGAGGCACCAATTAAGTGAATTACTACAATTAATGCAGGCATTTGGTGCGTTGCACACAAAGTCATTCGCCCGACTAATCAAAAATCACGAAATAACGGTGTGTATACAGAAGATAAACGATGCCAGGTGCCCCAGGCGACGCAGCATGGCGTCCCTGGGTGACGCAGGTTGAGGTCACTCAGCCGTGCTGATTGGTCTTGAAGAACTCGGACTGGAACATGCACATGCGCAATGCATTGTGATAGCGGCCGTTGCCGAAAAACTCCTCGATCAACTCGGCTTCGTGCCGGAAACCGCACTTCTCGTAGACGTGGATGGCAGCGGTATTCGACTTGTCGACGATCAGGTAGACCTTGCGCAGGTTCAGCACCGAAAACGCGTAGTCGATCGCGAGCTGCGTGGCGACGGTGGCGTAGCCGCGGCCCTGCGCATGCGGCGCGATGATGATCTGAAACTCGCCGCGACGGTGGATATAGTCCAGCTCGATCAACTCGACGACGCCGACGGTCTGGCCGTCGTTGTCGATCGCCACGAAGCGGCGCTCGCGCAGGTCGTGTACGTGCTGGTCGTAGAGCTGGGTCAGTTCAGAGAACGTTTCATAAGGCTCTTCGAACCAGTAGCGCATGATCTTTGCGTTGTTGTTCACTTCGTGGACGAAGCGCAGGTCGGTGCGCTCGAGCGGGCGCAGGGTCAGTTCGCTGCTGCGTTCGATAGTCATTGGATTCCCCTTGAGAATTATTGGTTTGATTCCGCAGGCTCAGCGTGAAAACTCAAGCTTGCGTTTCCTGTTAGTCCGGCCTCAGCGCGGGGAGTTCTTACAACGCCTCGCGCCCGCGCAGCGCGTTCTTACGAAGCGCGAGGCGTCGCGCGGGTTCGGCGAGGGAGGGGCGTCGCGTTGTCGCAGGCCGCTTATCGCAAATTTGTGAGGGGCTCGGCACCGTGCGGGAACATGCGGTGCTCTACAATGAAATCATGCTCTTGCGATGGAGGCTACCGTGATCGAGCACTTGATGTTAGGCGCCTTTCTGGTCATCCCGCTGCTCATCGTCGCGTTTCTTTTCTCCGACGAATTGTGGCAGGAGCATCGGCATCTGCACGACCTGCACCTTGAACCCACGAAGCCGCGTCGTATCGACTGGCGGCATCCACTGCGCCGCTCGCGGCATCGGGTTTGACCTTTCAGTGAATGCATGGATCATCGCGCCGCAAGCGTCGCTGCGAGGCGAGGGCGGTTCGCGAATGAGATCCGCGAATCAGACCCGCAAATAAAAAAGCCTGCCGTTTCGGGCAGGCTGAAAAGAGATCCACACTCAATGCCTTGTGGGTACAAGGCAGACGCCAGTCTAGCCGTCTAGCGCGTGCGGCTGGTTTCACCGGCCATTACACATATTACGGGGCGTGACCAGTTGCGTCGTCCTCGGCGTTCGCGCCGTCAGCGGGGGCGCGCCAATGGTTGCGAATGCGCGTGGCGAGCGCTTCGAGCGTGGCCGCATCGGCAACGTCGCGTGCGTGCATGCGCAGCGGCTGTCCTTCCCAGCGCGGGATCACGTGAAAATGCACGTGCGGCACCGTTTGTCCCGCCGCCGCGCCATTGAACTGTCCGATGAAAACGCCGTCGGGGCGCAAAGCCGCGCGCACGGCGATGGCGAGTTTCTGCGTCATACGCATGCAGGCCACCGTCGAGGCATCCGACAACTCGAAAATCTCAACCGCCGCTTCCTTCGGCACGACCAGCATGTGGCCATCGGCTTGCGGCATCAGGTCCATGAAGGCCAGCGCGGCATCGCTTTCCGCCACTTTGATGCAGGGTAGTTCGCCGCGCAGAATCTTCGCGAAGGGATTGCTGTCGTCGTAGTTCATCACGCGTCCTCTAAATGCCGTCGGTTCAAGGTGGAGATCCTGCCGGCGATATTGTCCACCACCTCTGTTACAACACGCTGCTATACCGCGCGCGCTGCGCGTTTGATCGCTTGCGGCGGCTGGCCGAACGCGCGCAGAAAGGCGCGTCGCATCCGTTCGGTATCGATAAAGCCGGTTTCGGCTGCGACAGCTTCCATCGAGTGACGGCCCGCTTCGAGCATGGCGCGGGCGGCTTCCACACGCAACGCCTCGATGGCCTTGGCCGGCGATTGGCGCGTTTCGCCGCGAAAGGCGCGGCTGAACTGGCGCGGACTCAGATGCGCGACGTCGGCCAACTGTTCGACCGTCAACGGCTCGCGCAGATGGTTCTTGGCGTATGACAGCGCGTCCTGAATGCGGTCGGACTTCGGTTCCAGGTCGAGCATGGCCGAGAACTGCGACTGGCCGCCGGTGCGCCGATGGTAGACCACCAGCTTCTTGGCGATGGCGCGCGATACCTCGACGCCGAGATCGCTTTCGATCAGCGCCAGACACAGATCGATGCAGGCCGTCATGCCGGCCGAGGTCCACACGGTGCCGTCGACGATAAAGATGCGGTCTTCGTCGATACGCGTATCGGGAAAGCGCTGCTGCAAGTCGCGGGCGTGGAACCAGTGGGTGGTGGCATGCCGGCCATCGAGGATGCCCGCTTCGGCCAGCACGAAGGCACCGGTGCAGATGCTGGTGGTGCGGCGCGAGGCGGCGAGGGCGTCGTTCAAAAACCCCAACAATCCCGCCGATGACGGCTCGATCTGCATCGCGCCCGTGACGACCACGGTGTCATACGCCGGGTCGCCGAACGCCTTTGTCGCAATTTCGACGCCCGCCGAGCTGCGCACCATCCCGCCCGATTCGGAGATGACTTCCACCTGATATTCCGGCTGACCGGCCTCGAGATTGGCCAGCTCGAACACGGAGATCGCCACCATATCGAGGATCTGGAAGCCGGGAAAAACCACCACGCCGACGCGTCTCATTGCGATGTCCTAAAACGAGGTAAATACGATATTTGAGACAAAAGGCTACGCGCCTAGACTTCACTCGTCAACACCGCGATGCCCACAAAAAAGGCACAGCGGCGGAGGTTTCAGTTTCCCCCATTCATCGATCAGGGTTCAGGCATGACGCGCTAAGCCCGCAAGGAGATTCACCATGGCAACGCAAGCAAACAAGGGCACGGCATTGATTACGGGCGCATCGTCGGGCATCGGTGCGGTTTATGCGGACCGCCTCGCACGGCGCGGTTATGACCTGATTCTGGTGGCGCGTGACGTCAAACGTCTGACGGGCGTAGCCGAGCGTCTGAGCGCGGAAACTGGCCGCCATATCGAGACCATTGCCGCCGATCTGACCGTCAAGGGCGACCAGCGGCGTATCGAGGAGCGTCTGCGCGCCGACCGCGGCATCACCATGCTGGTCAACAACGCGGGCGTCGGCGCGACGGCTTCGCTGATCGACTCGAATATCGACGACCTCGACAGCATGATCGAGTTGAACGTGACCGCTCTGACGCGCCTAACCGCGGCGGTCGTGCCAGGTTTCGTGGAGCGGGGCAATGGCGTCGTGATCAATATTTCGTCGGTCGTCGCACTCTCGCCGGAGTTGCTGAACGGCACCTACAGCGGCACTAAGGCCTATGTGCTGAACCTGACGCAGTCGCTGCATCACGAAGTGGGCGGCAAGGGCGTGCAGTTGCAGGCCGTGCTGCCGGGTGCCACCAGCACCGCGTTCTGGGACCGCGCCGGTCTCGCGGTCGAACATCTGCCGTCGCAGATCGTGATGACCGCCGAGGACATGGTGGACGCTGCGCTCGTGGGTCTCGATCAGCATGAACTCGTGACGATTCCGTCCTTGCCAGACGCGGCCGATTGGGAACGCTTCAACACCGCACGCCAGCATCTCGGGCCGAACCTGTCGCACAGCCTGCCGGCTGCGCGTTACACACGCGGGTAATCGCTGGCTTAGTGCGCGTCGCGCGAGCCTCTAGCGCCAGTCGGTTGAAACGTCGTCGGGATCGACCAGCGTCAGTCCCGACGACGGCAGCGGCAGGGCCGTCTTGTAACGCACCTGCTTGAGCGCAAAGCTCGAACGAATGTTGGAGATGCCTGGAATCTTCGTCAGATGATCGACGATGAACCGCTCCAGCGTCTGCATATCCGGCATCACCACGCGCAGCAGATAGTCCGCGTCACCGGTCATCAGATAGCACTCCATCACCTCGGGGCGCTCCGAAATCGCCTGCTCGAAGCGAGTCAGCGCGTCTTCCACCTGCTTTTCCAGACTCACCTGAATGAACACGTTGATGCGCAGCCCGAGCGGCTCCGGATTCAGCAGCGTGACCTGCTGCTTGAACAGGCCGAGTTTTTCGAGCGCGCGCACGCGGTTGAAGCAGGGCGTGGGCGACAGATTCACCGCGCGGGCCAGATCCGCATTGGTGATGCGCGCGTTCTGCTGCAACTGGCTCAGGATGCCGATGTCGATGCGGTCGAGTCGTCTGGGCGGCGTGGTCATAGAGTAAATATTCTGTAGTGTTGGCCAAATCCGGAATAAATAGCCTATCTCAGTGCGGGATCACAAGCAAATGAGACGCTCATTTTGTGAGCACGTGGTTACCATTGACTCACCTGATCTTGAGCCGAACGCGTTGATGCGGGAGTGGTGCCATGACGGATTTGTCCAGCGGTAGCAAGCAGTTGCGGTCTTTGGATCTCCAGCGCGCGGAGCGTGCGGAGCCGGAAGATGCTGATCCGCAGGAAACCGCCGAATGGCTGGAAGCGCTCGATGCCGTCGTCGCTCATGTCGGCCGTGATCGTGCGCAGTTTCTGTTCGACAAGCTCGCGGGCCATGCGCTGTCGCTCGGTGTGGAATCGGCGCGGACCAACGTCACGCCGTACCAGAACACGATTCCGTTCGATCAGCAGCCGCGCTATCCGGGCAATCTCGAACTCGAAGAACGTCTGGCCGGGGCGCTGCGTTGGAATGCGCTGGCGATGGTGGTGCGTGCGAATCAGGCGTACGGCGAACTCGGCGGCCATATCGCGAGCTATGCGTCGGCGGCGGATCTGTTCGAGGTGGGCTTCAACCACTTCTTTCGTGCCGCGGCGCCGGGCGGAGAGGAGGGCACGGACGACCTCGTGTACTTCCAGCCGCATTCGTCACCGGGTGTGTATGCGCGGGCTTATCTCGAAGGCTTTCTCTCTGAGGGACACCTGCAGCATTACCGTCGCGAGATCGGCGGGCCGGGCCTGTGCTCGTATCCGCATCCGTGGTTGATGCCGGACTTCTGGCAGTTCCCGACCGGCTCGATGGGCATCGGTCCGATCAACGCGATTTACCAGGCGCGCTTCATGCGCTATCTCGCCAATCGCGGTCTCGTGCAAACGGAAGGCCGCAAGGTGTGGGGCTTTTTCGGCGATGGCGAAATGGACGAGCCGGAATCGACCGGCGCGCTCTCGATTGCGGCGCGCGAAGGGCTCGATAACCTCGTGTTCGTCATCAACTGCAATCTGCAGCGCCTGGACGGGCCGGTGCGCAGTAACGGCCGCATCATCGACGAGCTCGAAGCGCACTTCATTGGCGCCGGTTGGAACGTGATCAAGGTGGTGTGGGGCTCGGACTGGGACGCGCTGTTTTCACGCGACCGCACCGGCGCGTTGCTGCGGGCGTTCGCACACACCGTCGACGGCCAGTTCCAGACCTTCTCAGCCAACGACGGCGCGTACAACCGCGAGCGTTTCTTCGGCCAGAATCCGGAGCTTGCCGCACTCGCCGCGCAGTTGAGCGACGACGACATCGACCGTCTGCGCCGCGGCGGCCACGACGTGCGCAAGCTGCACGCGGCGTATGCGAAGGCGCTCGCGCATCGCGGCCAGCCGACGGTGATTCTCGCGAAGACGATGAAGGGCTTCGGCATGGGCACCTCGGGCCAGGGCCGCATGACCACGCATCAACAGAAGAAACTCGGCTTCGACGACCTCAAGGCGTTTCGCGATCGTTTTCGTCTGCCGCTCACCGATGAGGATGTCGAACAGGTGAAGTTTTACAAGCCAGCGGACGACAGCCCGGAGATGCAATACCTGCATGCTCGCCGGGCTGCCCTGGGAGGCTATCTGCCCAGAAGGCGGAGAGTGGCATCGAAGGGGCTGATCGTCCCGCCGATGTCCTCCTGGGGGCAATTCGCGCTGGACTCGAACGGCCGCGAGATGTCCACGACGATGGCGCTGGTCCGCATGCTGACCGCGCTGCTCAAGGACAACGAAGTCGGCCCGCGCGTGGTGCCGATCGTCGCCGATGAGGCACGCACCTTCGGCATGGCGAACATGTTCCGTCAGGTCGGCATCTATTCGCCGCTTGGGCAGTTGTACGAGCCGGAAGACCTCGGCTCGATGCTGTACTACCGCGAGGACACCAAAGGGCAGATTCTCGAAGAGGGGATTTCGGAAGCGGGCGCGGTGTCGTCGTGGATTGCGGCGGCGACGTCGTACAGCGTGCATAACCTGCCAATGCTGCCGTTCTACATCTACTACTCGATGTTCGGCTTTCAACGCATCGGCGATCTGATCTGGGCGGCGGCGGATCAACGCGCAAGAGGTTTTCTGATCGGCGCGACGTCGGGCAAGACGACACTCGGTGGAGAGGGGTTGCAGCATCAGGACGGCACGAGCCATCTGGCGGCATCGACGATTCCGAATTGCCGCGCGTTCGATCCGGCGTTCGCTTACGAGGTTGCCGCGATCGTCGACGAAGGCATGCGCGAGATGGTCGAAGAACAGCGCGACGTGTTCTATTACGTGACGGTGACGAACGAAAACTACGCGCAGCCTTCGGTGCCGGGCGGTGATCTGAATTCGCTGCGCGAGGGCATTCTTAAGGGCATCTATCCACTTGGCGCGGATGCGCAGGCGGCAACGTCAGCAGTTTCAGCGCAGGTGCAGTTGCTCGGCGCTGGCGCGATTCTCGGTGAGGTCATCGCGGCGCAGCAGCTGCTCAAGGACGACTGGCAAATTGAAGCCGCGGTGTGGAGCGTGACCAGCTTCACCGAGTTGCAGCGTGAAGGGATGACGTCGGAGAGAAACG
Source organism: Paraburkholderia sediminicola (assembly GCF_046026675.1). GTDB lineage: Bacteria > Pseudomonadota > Gammaproteobacteria > Burkholderiales > Burkholderiaceae > Paraburkholderia > Paraburkholderia sediminicola_F. The sequence goes on from NZ_JAQQEY010000001.1 coordinate 4,462,866, forward strand.
CGCGTCTTGGTGAACCGACAGAGGCACCGCACGTCACGAAAGCGCTCGAAGCATCGCACGGCCCGATCATTGCCGCGACCGACTATGTCCGCGCGGTGCCCGAATTGATCCGCGCCTACGTGCCGCGCCGCTATGTGACGCTCGGCACGGACGGCTTCGGTCGCAGCGACACGCGCCAGGCGTTGCGCGAGTTCTTCGAAGTGGACCGCAAGTCGATCGTGGTCGCGGCATTGAAGGCGCTGGTGGACGAAGGCGCTATCGATGCGAGCGTGCCTGCCGAAGCGCGCAGCAAGTACCGCGGCGATGCGCCTGTAGGTACTGCTTCGTGGCAATGCTGATCAGCCGCTGACCGATACCTGATTCTTCCCATCGCGTTTCGCCCGATACAGCCCGACGTCGGCGGCTTCGATCAATGTCGTCACCGGGTCGGTTGCAGACGGCACGATATTCGCCGCACCGATGCTGATCGTCACGACGCCCGCCGCCGATCCTGCGTGCGGAATCGCGAGTCCTTCGATCGCAAGGCGGATTTTCTCGGCAAGCAAGCGCAAGCCACCCGAGGATGTTCCCGGCAACACCACCGCGAATTCTTCGCCGCCAAACCGGGCCGCGAGATCGGGCGAGCGTCCCAGACACGACTCGACGGTGTGCGCGACGCGCTTGAGCACTTCGTCACCGGCAACGTGCCCATAGGTGTCGTTATAGGCCTTGAAGTTATCCACATCGATCATCAGAAAGCCGAGAGCCGTCTTGTCGCGCGTACCGCGGCGCCATTCGGCGGCCAGGTATTGATCGAGGTAACGACGATTCGACAAACCCGTCAATCCATCCGAATGCGTGAGCCGCTGCAATTCCAGATTGGTCGCGAGCAACTGCTGTTGTGACTGGCGCAATGCCTGATACGCCTCGTCGCGCTGCAACAGGTTCAGATACGAGCGCGAGTGATAGCGAATCCGTGCGATCAACTCGATGCGATCCGGCAGCTTCACGAGGTAGTCGTTGGCGCCGGCAGCGAAGGCCGCGCTTTTCACGAGCGGCTCTTCCTTGGTCGACAGCACGATGATCGGAATATCGCGCGTCGCCGGCTTCTGCCGGTATTGCCGCACGAGGGTGAGGCCATCGGTGCCGGGCATCACGAGGTCCTGCAGGATCACCGTCGCGCGGGTTTCCTCGGCGCAGCGCACCGCCTCTTCAGGCGACGCGCAGTAGTGGAAGTCGACGCTTGGTTCGTCGGCCAGCGCCTGGCGGACCGCCTCGGCGATGATCGCCTGATCGTCGACCAGCAACACCATGATCGGGCACTCGGCCGCGGGCGGATTGCCGAGGATGCGCGCTAACGCGTCATCGATGGCGCTATTGGGTGCGTCCTCCGCGTATGCCTGCGCGTTCGCGTCCTGTTCTGCGAGCTCGGGCGCGGTGGCGGTCTGATGCGGTTTAGGAGTGTCCATATTGGTCAGCCAGAATGAATGTCAATGAGTCGTAGCGGGCTAATGTGCGGCCAGTGTGCGCCTACCGGGCCTTAACGTGTGCCGACGGCGGCAGCGAGCGCAGCGGCAATACGGGGCAAAGGCAGGATCGCGGCGGCGGCGTCGAGCGCTGCGGCCGCCTTCGGCATGCCGTACACGGCGCAGGTCGCTTCGTCCTGCGCGATCGTGTGAAACCCCTTGGTGCGCATCGCCTTGAGTCCGATCGCGCCGTCGCGGCCCATGCCGGTCAGCAACACGCCGATCGCCCGCGCCGGCCAGCGTGCGACGACACTATGAAAAAACACGTCGACGGAAGGCCGGTAGGGTGTTTCCGCCGGCACGTTCGTGTAACCGAGTACGTCGGGCAGCTTTAGGTGCAAATGATCGTCGGTGGCGGCGAGCAGCACGACGCCTGCTTGCGGCCGGTCGCCTTCATTGGCGATCCGCACCGGCAGCGCCGACTGCTGGTTCAGCCAGTCGGCCATGCCGGCGGCGAAGGCCGCGTCGACGTGCTGGACGATGACGATTGCCGCCGGGAAGTCCTTCGGCAAGCCGGCGAGCAGGGTGGCGAGTGCCGCCGGGCCGCCTGCCGAGGCGCCGATTGCAACCAGCGGCGTGTCGCGGTTCGTCGCGGTTCTGGGCGCCGCCGCAGCTGCTGCGCCAGGCGCATTGCGTTCCGTGACCAGCGCGGCGATGCGATCGATCTTGGCGATCAGGGTGGCGATGCTTTTGTTCGCGTCGGGACCGCTCAACGAGGGTGTATCCACCGCATCGAGCGCGCCAGCGCCCATCGCTTCGTAGACGCGCCACGCGTTCGCGCCCACGTCGACGGTCACGATCAGGATCGCGCACGGCGCCTTCGCCATGATGCGGCGCGTGGCTTCGATGCCGTCGACGTTCGGCATCACGAGATCCATCAGCACGATGTCGGGCCGCTGCGCGGTGCAGAAGTCGACCGCCTGCTGGCCGTCCTGCGCGACCCATAGCACCTCGTAGTCATGGCGCGCGGCAAGCGCGCGGCGCAGTGCCTCGACAGCGAGCGGCAGGTCATTGACGATTCCGATTTTCATCCGTTTTACCCGTGGGTTTAACCGTAAGCTTCGCCGATCAGATCACGCACTGCATCGAGCAGCGCTTCGTCGTGGAAACTGCCTTTCGCCAGATAGTAATCCGCGCCTGCGTTCAGGCCGGCGCGGCGATCCTCTTCACGATCCTTGTACGAGACGATCATCACCGGCAGCGACTGTAGTTGCGGATCGCGCTTGATGAGCGTGACGAGTTCGATGCCGTCCATACGCGGCATGTCGATGTCGGTAATCACGAGGTCGAAGTGCTCACCACGTACCGCGTTCCAGCCGTCCATGCCGTCGACGGCGATCGTCACGTCGTAGCCGCGTGTAGCCAGCAGCTTGCGTTCGAGCTCGCGCACGGTGAGCGAATCGTCAACCACCAGCACGCGTCGCGTGACGCGCCGGGCAGCGAGGGCAGCGCCGTGCTGTGTGTGTTTCAGATCGCCGCCTGCGACGAGCCTTTCGACCGAGCGCAGCCAGTCGTCGACATCGGCGATCAGCACCGGGTCGCCGTTTTCCATCAACGCGCCGGCGGTGATGTTCCTGATCTTGCCGAGGCGTCGGTCGAGCGGCTGCACGACCAGCATCCGCTCGCCGAGAAAGCGATCGACCACCACGCCGTAGGTTTCGCCACCGTCGCCGATCACGATCAGGCTGACGGTATCGCCTTCGTTGGCGGGCGGCGCGGTGTCGAGAATCTGATGCGCGGTGACGACGCCGATGCGGCGGCCGTCGAAGGCAATGTGTTGATGGCCTTCGAGCAATTCGATATCCGCGCGGCTCACGTGCAGCGTGCGGTTCACATGCGCGAGCGGTACGGCGTACGGCTCGCCGGCGACTTCAACAAGCAGGCTGCGAATCACCGAGAGCGTGAGCGGCAACTGCAGCTGCACGCGTGTGCCGACGCCGGGTTCCTGTGTGATGCGCACCGCGCCACGCACGCGCTTGACGACGTCGTGCACCGCGTCGAGTCCGACGCCACGACCGGACACCTCGGTGACCTGATCGCGCAGCGAGAAGCCGGGCAGGAGGAGGAATTCAAGCAGCTCGGTTTCGGACAGACGCGCGGCCGTTTCCGCACTCGCCAGTTTCTTGCCAACGATCGACGTGCGCAATGCGTCGAGATCGATGCCGGCGCCGTCGTCGGAGACAGTGATGAGCAGGGCGCCGGCCGTGTGGCGTGCGTCGAGCGTGAGCGTGCCTTCTTCGGACTTGCCGCGCGCGAGACGGTCCGCAGGCGCTTCAATGCCGTGGTCGATCGCGTTGCGCAGCATATGACCAAGCGGCGCTTCGAGCAGATCGAGAATGTCGCGGTCGACTTGAGTCGATTCACCGACCAGTTGCCAGCGCACCTTCTTGCCGAGCGAACGCGCGACGTCGCGCACCATGCGCGCGAGACCGCTGGTGCCGTCGCCGAAAGGGCGCATGCGGCATTGCAGTGCGGCGTCGTATAACTGCTGCGACAGATGGGTCGAGCGGCGGTCGAAGCTTTCCAGATCGGCCAGGCGCTCGGCGAGCAGATGCTGCGACTCTGCTGTGAGGCGGCGCAGTTCTTCGAGCGCGGCGTGCGCGCGCGGGTCGAGCTTCAGGTCGGCGAGCGTTTCGTGTAGCTGGTCCAGCGCGCGTGTGCCGTCACGTTGGACGCGTTTGACGCGCAGCATCGATTGCGCGAAGGGTTTGAGCCAGCGTGATTCGACCAGTGATTCGCCGGATAGGGCGAGCAGCCGGTCGAGGTTGTCGGCGCGTACGCGCAGCATGCGGCTGGGGTCTGTTGCTGGGGCGCTAGTTTCGTTCGTCGTGGACGCGTTTGCGGTCGACGACTCAGAGGTGCCTGAAGGAGCGGCCGGGGTTGCGGCGGCGGAAGCTGGGGCGTTTGAAGAAGCGAACGGGGTCGCAGAGGCGGATGGTGAGGCGCTTGCAGGAGCAGACTGGGTTCCTGAAGCAGGCGCGGACGCATTTGCAGTCGCGTTGGCCGATATGGCAGAGGCGGGCGGCGCTTCGGCGCGCAGCGCGCTAGCTAGCAGATTGAATGCGGCGTCAGCGTCGGCTGATGCGGTTTGCGGTTTGGTGGCTACGCTGGGTGCAGATGCAGAACCGTCGACGCGAGCAGGATTCGCAGCAGGCGTGGCGGCAGCAGGCGGCACAGCTTCCCGCCGCATTGCCGCTCCATGCGGCACCACACCCGCCATCCGCGCTTGCAGCGACGCGACACACACGCTAACCGCGTCACGCGCCGACTCGTCCTCATCATTGCCGATGCGCGCAACGATATCGACTCCGCGCAGCAACTCGTCAATCCAGGCAGCGTCGAGCAACGCGCGCCCTTCCTGCGCGGCGACGAAACAATCTTCCATCGCGTGCGCGAGCTCGACACCCACCTGCACGCCGACGATACGCGCTGCACCTTTCAGCGAATGCGCCGCACGCATGCAGGCTTCGAGCGCCGCGGCATCGCGCGGAGCGCGGTCGAGGGTGAGCAGGCCGTCGTTGAGCACCCGTGCCTGGGTCCGCGCTTCTTCGCGGAAGAGATCGATCAGCGACGGGCGGCGCGGGTCGTCCGTCATCCGAGACTCCGGTTCAAAGTGTCGAACAATGCATCGGCGTCGAGCAGGCCGACCGTCATGCCGCGCCACGGGGCCACGGCGCGCGTATGCGCAGCGGCGGCTTGCGAGAGCGTCGCGGGCGGCGGACAAAAGGTGGAGACGGCGATCCGATGCACACCGTCGACCTGATCGACGGGCAATACCGCTTGCTCTTCGGCGCGCGAGACCACTAGCAAACGCGGCAGATCGTGACGCGCTTTGTCGTCGCCTGAAGTGGTGTCGGCTTCGAAACCCAGCAGATGCGCGAGCGACAGGCACACCAGCAAGTCGCCCTGCACGTTCACTACGCCCAGCACCGCGCGATGCTGCCGATGCGGCAACGTATGAATCGGCCGCGTCTGCACGATGCGCTTGAAGATCGGCGTGGGCAGCGCGAGCCATTCGCCACCGATACGGAAGATTAGGAACGATTCAGTTGCGCCTTGCTGATCATGTCGTTGCGGACGCGCCGGCACGCGGGACTCATGCTGCGAGAGATCCACAAGCGGAATCGGACGCTCCAGCAATTTGGCCGCGGCCGCTTCGAACACGGGGCAATTCAGACAGCGCACGTATTCGACCAGTCGCTCGCACGACGAATCGCCGCGCACGCCGATGCGGTTCCAGCAATCGTCGAAGGTCACCGTGCGCTCCTCAACCACGTTGCGCTCCCTGTGCGCGCGACGCGCGGTCCATCAACAGACGGGCGCCATTGCGATCGCCCTCGAGTTCGAGCAGCGTTGCCAGATGCGCGAGCGCTTCGGCGTGCTGTGGGTCGAGGTAGAGCGCCTTGCGATACTGGCCGCGGGCGAGGTTCGTATCGCCGCTGGCGTCGGCCAGTACGCCGAGCAGGTAGAACGCATCGGCGTGCGGGGCGTGCTGCTCCAGATAGACGTTGATCGCGTTCGCGGCTTCCGTCAGACGGCCCGCGTCGGCCAGCGCGTGCGCCGCTTGCAGCGTGTCGCGTGCGGCGTTGGTCGGCGAGATGATGTGCGGTGACATGAACTCGTGCGACTGCGACACAGCGCTGGACGGCTTCGGCGTGTGTTGCGGAATACCGCCTAAAGGTTCGCGTGCAACCGGATCGGCCCACGCGAAAGGCTCCGCTGAAAACACCTGCAGCGGCGCGAGCGCGGGCACCGGCGAATGCGTCATCGCGAGTGCCGCGGCGGTGGCGAGCGGCGCGGTGTGCCAGCTGTTCAACTGCGCTTCAGCGGGCGTGGCGCGGTAGAACGCGAACGCCAGAGGAATCTTCGCCGACTGCATGCCGTAACGCATCAACAGCCCAGTCTCCGCCGGACCGACGAACAGCGTGCCATTTTCAGCCAGCACGCCGTTGAGCGAATGCAAAGCCGTCTGCTGTGCGTCGCGGTCGAAGTAAATCAGCACGTTGCGGCAGAACACGAAGTCGTAGACGCCGAGCGCGGTCGCATCGAGTTGCATCAGGTTCGCGCGCGAAAACCGGACCGCGTCGACGATGCGCGGCGCGAGACGCCAGCCGTCTTCGGTGCGCGTGAAGTGGGCGTCGCGGAATGGGAACGCATTGCCGCGAAACGAGTTGCGGCTGTACACGGCGCGCTGTGCGAGGGCCAGTGAACGCTCGCTGATATCCATTGCGTCGATGCGCATGTCCGCGGCGTCGATGCCGGCGTCGAGCAGCGTCATCGCGATCGTGTACGGCTCTTCGCCGGTCGAGCATGGCAGGCTCAGAATCCGCAGCGGCAGCGCGGTGCCGCGCTCGTCGAGGCGTTCGTGCGCGAGACGCGCGAGCGCCCTGAACGCGTCGGCGTCGCGATAGAACCAGGTCTCCGGTACCACCACCGTTTCGACCAGCGCCTGCACCATCGAAGGCGACGCATACGTCGCTTCCCAGTAGTCGGCGAGCGTGGCGTCGGCGTGACCGTCCGCGCACCAGGCTGCGACGCGCTGATCGACCGCGCGCTCGATCGACTGATGACCAAGCGACGCTGCATCGAGCCCGATGGTTCGATGCAGCAGATCGGCGAAGCGTCGATAGAGCGGTGCGTTGTCGTGATGCGCGTTCATACGTGCGCCTCGGGAAACAGCAGGGCTTTGACGTCGTCGGGCAGCAGATGCTCGACGCGAATCCATTGCACCAGACCGCCTGCTTCGCTCGCGACCGGGCCCAGATAGCGTGCGTTCGGCATGTCGATGCCGGCGTCATGAAACGCGTCGGCGTCCAGACGGATGGTACGCGTTGCGCCTTCGAGCAGCAGCGCGAGCAGGCGCACCGTGCCCGCGTGCGGATAGCGCACCAGCACGACACGCGTCGACATCAACTGTTCGGCGGGGCGGCCGAGCGCGAGCGCCGGCAGATCGATCACCGGCAGCGGCGTGCCCTCGTGCTCGAGCACGCCCGCGACCCACGACGGCGCGCCGGGAATCGACTTCGGAGGCGACTGCGGCGTGAGCGGCATCAGACGCTCCACCTGCGTCGCGTCGACCACGTAGCGTTCGTTATCGAGCGTGAAGAGGATGAAGAGCATCGGCGTGGGCTTGGGCTGTAGGAGAGGCGTATGGGTGGATCGGCGTCGGCGTGCTTCAGTGAGCCCGCCGCGGCGCGTCAGGCCACCACCTTGAAGCGCGATACGCCGGTGCGCAGACTATTGGCGACGTGCGTCAGATCGTCGATCGCCTGGGTCGACTGGCGCAGCGATTCCGCCGTCTGCTGCGCGGCCTCGGAGAGCTGCGTCAGTGCCTGGGTAATCTGCTCGGCGCCGGTGGCTTGCGTCTGCATGCCTTCGTTGACCATCGAGAAGCGCGGCGCGAGTTGCTGCACCTGCTGGATGATCTGCGTGAGATGGCCGCCCACGTTCTGCACATCGAGCATGCCGCGCCGGACTTCTTCGGAGAACTTGTCCATGCCCATCACGCCCGCGGCCACCGCCGACTGGATCTCTTTCACCATCTGTTCGATGTCGTAGGTCGCGACGGCGGTTTGATCCGCGAGGCGGCGAATCTCGGTTGCCACGACCGCGAAGCCGCGACCGTATTCGCCGGCCTTTTCTGCTTCGATCGCCGCGTTCAGCGAGAGCAGGTTGGTCTGATCCGCGACCTTGGTGATGGTGGCGACGACCTGGTTGATGTTGCTGGCCTTCTCGTTGAGGATCGCGAGCTTTGCGTTGACTGAGCCGGCCGCTTCCATCACGAGGCGCATGGTGTCTTCCATGCGCGCGAGACCGGCATGACCGGTGCCGGCGAGTGCGGCGGATTGTCCAGCCACTTCCGAAACTTCGTTCATCGTGCGCAGCAGGTCGCGCGAGGTCGCGAAGATTTCGCGCGACGTGGCGCCGATCTCCGTGGTGGTCGCCGCTGTTTCGTTCGCGGTGGCCTGCTGTTCGCGCGAGGTCGCGGCGATCTCCGTCACCGACGTGGTGACCTGAACCGCCGACTTCTGCGCCTGGCCGACCAGTGCGGTGAGCTCATCGGTCATGCGGTTAAAGCCCGCTTCGAGGGCACCGATTTCATCCGCGCGGTTCAGTTGCAGACGTTGCGTGAGGTCGCCCGTGCGCATGACGTCGACGACTTGCAGCACCTTCGCCATCGGTGTGGTGACCGCGCGCAGCAGCCAGTAACCGGCCAGCACGGCGGCGATGGCAGCAATCAGCAGCATCACGAGCAGCACGACACGCGTCGCCTCAACCGAGCTGCGGATGTTTTCGGCGGCCTTGTCGGCGTCGGCCTTGTTGTTGTCGACCAGCTTGCGCACCGAGACGCGGCCTGTCTCCCAGATCGACGTGAGCTGCGTGTTGAAAATCTGTGCGGCGTTCTCTTTCGAACTCGGCAAGGCATTCAACAGGGACGTCTGGATCGGCAGGTACTGTGTGTGTTGCTGGCGGAAGTCGTTAAAGGACTCGCGATCGTTGTCGCGGAAGATGGTCGCGCCGTAGTCGCCGAGGAGCTTCTGAAGTATTTGCTCGGTCTCCTGCAAACGGGCGGTGTCGCGCTTGACGGAGTCGGGGTCTGCGTCCACGTAAATGAGACGCTGCGTGACGGTGTAGTTCTCGAACCAGGCCGCGCGCATCGCGGTCGCGTAGTAGAGGCCGGGCATCGAGTCTTCCTGCTGACTCTTCGCGTCGCGGTCGATGCCGCCGAGTTGCTCGAAAGTGACGATCGCCATTGCCAGCATCACGATCAGCACGATCCCGAAGCTGCACAGAATCCGTTGCCGGATGGTCCATTGTTTCACGCGCACGCCCCTTAACTTTTTTGCTTGGGCTCGACGCCCGATGTCGACCTGTGGGTCTCGGGGTCGAAGGATCGGAAAGCTTTGCTGATCGTCGGATTTGTCCGACGGGTCATGCGGCGAATTTTACATTGATCGTGGGAATGGATGGAGGTCGGCGAGGCGGTTGCCCACCGACGCGTTACACCCGTAATGCCCGGTTACCAACTGCAGCATCTATTTCCGCGCGCGCCCTACACAATCCGTTCCATGCCTGAACGGCGGGAGCGAAACATGAAAAAGATTGCGGTGGCGTTGTTGATGGTGGGGAGCCTGAGCGCGGCGGGTCAAGCGTCGGCACATGGCAATGGCGGCGATGTGGTCGGTGCGCTGATCGGCGGTGCCGTGCTGGGCGCGGTGGTGACGTCCGTGTTGAATCCGGCGCCTGTGGTCGCTTACCAGCAGCCGGTTTATGCGCAACCGGTGTATCAACCGGCGCCCGTGTACGCAGGGCCGCCGCCGGGATACTGCTATGACCAGTACCAGCGCGCGTATGTCGCGTGCGGTGCGCCTCCGCCCGCACAATATGGGTATCCGCAGCAGCCGCAACAGGGCTGGTAAGGACGTGCTGAGGCGCGCGCAGGTGCGGTGCTCGCGCGCTACAGAGAAAAAGGCCGTCGCAGGGTGCGACGGCCTTTTCTTGTTGGGTATCTCTGCTCAGTGCTTGTGATGCAGCCACTCCGCATAATGCGTATCGAGCCAGCGTTCGAGGCGCTCCGGCTTCGTCTTCTCGCGATAGTGGGACGCGGCCCAGATTGCCACGCCGACCAGCAGCATCACCAAAGGTCCCAGCAAATAAGCCATTAACGGTTCAGACATAGGAGCCTCCGTCCCGATGTGCATCGATGTTTTAGTTTAGACGATGAACGGCAAGAAAAAAGGACGCTTTAAACAGTTGGCTGCCGCGGCGCGTCGTGATTGACGTGATTGGGCTTGCAGGGCGCGGCGTAAGAAAATTGAGAACCTAGTGAGGAAGGTATTTTTCTTTTATAGGAAGGTACTTGTCTCTGCTCCTTCTTTCTCTGTGTACCATAAAGTGTACTGTTGACCAATGGCGAGGAGAGTTGCGGCAACCGGCCTGACACCTGCCGCGTTTGCCGCACCCGCCGCATTTAGCCGATCACGCCTTGCCGACTGCTCGCGATTTGGGCGTCGACAAAATCCGCCCACAGTTGCAAGGTACGACGTCGTTCCGCAGCGTGTTCAGCGTGATGGTTTCCACCCGGGGCATCTTTGACGGCATGCGCCAACGCATTCTCAATCACGTCCACAGACTGCCCCATCTCGCGCAAGTGGGTCGCAGCGGTGCGTCGGAAGTCATGTAGGACGAAATGCTCGACGTCGAGCCCGAGCGATTTGACGGCTTGATTGAGCGTGCTCTTCGCGATCGGCCGGTTGTCGCCCCTGACACTTGGGAATACGAAATTCCGGCTGGTTTTCGTGTCCTGAAGCTCGCGAAGCAGTGCGACCGCCTGATGCGAGAGATGCACCACATGCTTACGGTCCTTATTCATGCGCTCAGCCGGGATCGTCCATCGAGCTGCGTCGAGGTTGAATTCGGACCAGGCCGCCTCGATGAGGTCCGACTTCCGCACCATCGTCAGCACCAGCAGGTGTAAAGCCAGTTTCAGCGGACGCCGAATGTTCGAGGCGTAGATCGCCCGGAGCGTGGCGCCTATTTCGTCAGGATCGAGCACGCGGGTGCGGCTGTCCGGCGTTGCGATGAAGCGCGCCGGGATGAGTTCTGCCGGATTGGCCGTGGCGAGCTGGCGGGCGATAAGGTACTCATAGAGCCGCTTGACGGCGTTGCGCGTGTGCAGCGCCATCTTGGGCGAGCCGCGGCTTTTGATCTGGTCGCATATCGCGCGGATGTCGTCGTCCGTTACAGCTTTGATCGGCTTGGCGCCGATGGCGGGAAGGACGTCCTTTTCAAGCGCGCGCCGCGTGGTGCGCTGATACTCCGCCGACTTGCCGGCCATCTCCGTCGCGAGATAGAGCTCGGCGGCCTCGCGCAGCACCTCGGCTTTGCTTTCGGCACCGCGGTCGCGACGCGCCGTCGCCACTGGCGAGACACCGCTCGCGACCATCTCCGCGTACTTCTGCGCTTTGGCGCGCGCGACCCGCAGCGAAATCATCCGGTAGTCGCCGATCGTGGCCAGCGGCTGCCGCTTGCCGTTCAGTGAATAGCGGAAGCGCCAGACTTTGGTGCCCGTCGTCATGATTTCGATGACGAGGCCGTTGCCGTCTGCGACGCAATATCGGGTGGCGCGCGGTTCGAGCGCGCGGATCTGCCCTTCGGTGAGAGGGGTGGCTAGTTTGGGCATGGCGGATCGTTTGATACACGGACAGCGGGGATTTTAAACCGGTTGTCTGTTGTGTACCAAAGAAATGTGGGGCTTTAGGTCAACAGATGGGGCACGGCCTATGGCCGGAAGACCGTGTTAAAAGGCTGTATGAGGCATACCACATAAGCCTTTCGCTCGAGAGCCGTGAAACCTTCCTACTTACCAATACAAAACCGGCTGAAAATCACCCCGAGTAGATCGTCCGAACTGAATTCGCCGGTGATCGAGTTCAGTTGATCCTGCGCGAGACGCAGCTCTTCGGCAAACAGATCAAGCGCCTGAGAATTCTGATCGGCGTGCGCTGCAGCCGTTGCCAGATGCTCCTGGGCCGCGCGCAGCGCAATCAAATGCCGCTCGCGCGCGAGATAGACGCTCTCCGCGCCAGCTTGCCAACCGGCGATACGCAGCAATTCTTCACGAAGCAACGCAACGCCATCGCCCCGTTTCGCCGACAGCCCCACTTCGCTGAGCTCCAGATCCGCGTCGAGCGGCGTCACGGACGGCGCGAGCCCGGTCAGATCCGTCTTGTTCAGCACGCGTACCACCGGCACGCCGCTCGGGAAACGCGCAGCGATCGTTTCGTCTTCGGCGGTCATGCCGGTACGTGCATCGAGCAGATGCAGCACGACGTCTGCGCGTTCGATCTCGCTCCACGTACGCGCAATGCCGATCTTTTCCACCTCGTCTTCGGTATCGCGCAGGCCGGCCGTGTCGATCACGTGCAGCGGAATGCCTTCAATCTGGATGGTCTGCGCGACCTTGTCGCGTGTCGTGCCGGCGATCGGCGTGACGATGGCCAACTCCGCGCCGGCCAGCGCGTTCAGCAGCGACGACTTGCCGACGTTCGGCTGTCCTGCCAGCACCACCGACAAACCCTCGCGCAGCAATGCGCCCTGGCGCGCTTCGCTCAGCACGTACACGAGGCGCTCGCGGATCCGCGTGAGCTTGCCGCGGGCGTCGGCGGCTTCGAGAAAGTCGATTTCTTCTTCCGGGAAATCGAGCGTCGCTTCGACCAGCATCCGCAGCGTGATGACCTCTTCGACCAGCGCATGGATGTCGCGCGAAAACGCACCGTCGAGCGAGCGGCCCGCCGAACGTGCGGCGGCCTCGGTGCTGGCCTCGATCAGATCGGCGACGGCTTCCGCTTGCGCCAGATCCAGCTTGTCGTTGAGAAACGCGCGCCGCGTGAATTCTCCCGGCTCCGCCAGACGCAGACCGAACGCACGGCCGGCGTCGATGCACCGCTGCAGCACCAGTTGCAGCACGACCGGACCGCCGTGCCCCTGCAACTCGAGCACGTGTTCGCCGGTGTAGGAGTGCGGCGCGGGAAAGTACAGTGCGATGCCGCGATCGAGCGCGCTGCCGGCGTCATCGAGAAACGGCACATAGCTCGCGTGACGCGGCGCGAGTGCCTGGCCCGTGAGCGCTTGCATCAACGGCTGTGCGGCTGCTTCCCCGGCACGGCCGAACGAAATCCGCACGACTCCGATTCCGCCTCGGCCGGGTGCGGTGGCAATGGCGACGATCGGATCGGAATCGGTGGCGAGCATGGGAACGAGGCTGTCAGAAGGGATTGAATGCGCAGGAGCGGGCGCCGGGCATTGTAACGCGGGCATCCTCCGGCTCTGGACCCGGGTCTGATTCCTAACTTGGCCTGATTTTCATAAGACAAATATGGATTTATCTCACACAAGCTAAGATAGCCTAAGACGCATTTGCGACAGATGGACGCGCAAGAATGCCTAAAACGCACGCCGAACAAGGAAAAGACGGTATTCGATAAAATCGTGAAACGCGTTATTCGGTGGCGATTTCAGGCTAAAAATAGCCTATTTGAGCTATAAAATTGCGTGTTTGGTTGTCCACTGATTATGCGCCGAATTGCACAATCGGGCCCATGCCGACCTCCAAAGAAAAAGCAGCTTTCGCCAAAAGGCTGAAAGACTCACTCCCCAAAGACATTAAGGGTGGGACCGATTTAGCCAGGGAATTCAATCTGCTTTATAGCAGTGGCCCTGCCGTCTCACCACAAACCGCGCACAAATGGCTCGCGGGTACGACGATTCCAAAGCGCGATAAGTTGCAGGTTTTAGCGATGTGGCTGCAAAAGGACGTCCACTGGCTGCACTACGGGCCGACGCCCTCGGGCAAGGCTAAGCCGCTTGCGCGCGGCGAGAAATATCCGATGACGCCGGAAACGGTCGAGCTGGTTACAAAGATGGCTAACCGCTTCGTGGGTTTGTCGCCGAAGCAGCGCAATCTGGTGGAGGAGCTGATGACGGAATTTGACGGCGGCACGCAACAGGAAACCGACGCCGCGCCTGAAGACGCATCGACAACGACATCGAAAGATAAGGGCCCATCGGCCGAGTCATAAAAAAAAGCCGCCCGGCGCAAACCGGGCGGCTTTTCTACAGCCAGCTTCTGCTTCTACCTGCCTGTCAGCCAGCGGGCGCTACCACCACCCGCTGCAGGCATGCCATCAATCAGGCCGCTTTGGCCTTCGTCTGCCCCATCATCCGCGTGATGTAGTACTGCTGGGCGATCGACAGCACGTTGTTCACGACGTAATACAGCACCAGACCGGCCGGGAAGAAGAAGAACATGACCGAGAACGCGATCGGCATGAACATCATCATCTTGGCTTGAACCGGGTCCGGCGGCGTCGGGTTCAGCTTGGTCTGCAGGAACATCGAGACGGCCATCAGCACCGGCAGGATGAAGAACGGATCCTGTTGCGACAGATCGTGAATCCAGAGAATCCACGGTGCGCCGCGCATTTCAACCGACGACAGCAGCACCCAGTACAGCGAGATGAACACCGGAATCTGAATCACGACCGGCAGACAGCCGCCGAACGGATTGACCTTCTCGGTCTTGTACAGCTCCATCAACGCCGAATTCATCTTCTGCGGATCGCCCTTGAAGCGTTCGCGCAGGGCTTGCATGCGCGGCGTGATCGCCTTCATGCGCGCCATCGACTTGTAGCTTGCTGCCGACAGCGGGAAGAACACGGCCTTGATCAGCAGCGTGAGCAGCACGATCGACCAGCCCCAGTTGCCGACATAGCTGTGGATCTTCTCGAGCAGCCAGAACAGCGGCTTCGCGATGATCGTGACCCAGCCATAGTCTTTCACCAGTTCCAGACCTGGAGCGATGCCTTCGAGCATGCGCTCCTCTTCCGGGCCGGCGAACAGGCGCGCGGACACATCAGCCGATTGGCCCGGGGCGATGGTCGCCACCGGTTGTTTCACGCCGACGCGATACAGCGTCGGATCGATCTTCTCGACATAGATGTCGCGCTTCGCACCTTGCTGCGGAATCCAGGCCGACGCGAAGTAATGCTGCACCATCGCGATCCAGCCGTTGTCGGCCGAATTGACGAAGTCTTCCTTGTTCTTGTCGATGTCGCTGAACGTCATCTTCTGGAAGTGGTGCTGGTCGGTGTAGACAGCCGGCCCGATGAACGTGTGCGAGAAGCGCGGCGTTTCCACCGGCGTATCGTCGCGCACCAGTTCCATATAGACCGACGGCGTAACCGGTGCGGTCCCGACGTTCTCGATCTTCGTGTCGACGCCGATCACATAGCTGCCGCGCGTGAACGTGTAGGTCTTGATGACCTTCACGCCACCCTTCACCGGCGACTCGAGGCTGAGCTGGAACGACTTGGCGTCGCCCGTCAGATCGTGCGGCTGGTTCGGCACCGGCGTGAAGACGTCGGTGTGGTTCGGGAAATCGCCGCCGAGCAGACCGGTGCGCGCCAGATACGTATGGTTCGCGGTGCGGTCGAACAGCGTGATGACCAGATCGGGCTGCTTGCCGTCGCCTTGCTTGACGAGCGACAGCTTCGACAGCGTGCCGCCGCGGGTGTCGATCTCGCCGTTATAGACGTCAGTGCTGAAGCTGATCAGTTGGCCCTGAGCCGCAGCAGCCGGCGCGTTGCCCGGCGCGGCTGCGTTGGTGGCCGGCAGATCGGCGGATTGGGTTCCCGGCGTCGTGGTTCCCGGTGCGGCGCTACCGACGGTCTTGGTCGGGTTGGCGCTCGGGAAGAACATCGACGGGCGTCCGTGGTCGCGTTGCCAGTTGTCGAACAGCATGACCGCTGACATGAAAAAGATGACCCATAGGACGGTGCGTTTGATATCCATGCGTTGTCTCAGTGTCGATGGAACGGCGCGTCAGCGCTTTTCAGAAGTGGGAGGCGGGACGAGATCGATGCCGCCCGCGGAAAACGGGTGGCAGCGGCAAATACGCCTGGCGGCGAGATAAGTCCCGCGCGCGGCGCCATGATACTGGATTGCTTCGCGCGCGTAATCAGAACAGGAAGGGTAAAAACGGCACCGGTTGCCGAGCATGGGGCTCACAGCAACCTTGTAGAAACGCAGTAAAGCGATGAGTACCGTTTGCATGGCTGGTGCGGCCGGACGGCGCCGCGCAACGTGGAGTACCGGGCGACGCCCGCGCAGCCTGGCTGCACAGCGGGCGGTCACTTGAGCGTCATTCCGTCTTGGGCGCTTCCGCGGGCGGCGCCTCGCGACGGACAATTTCGCGCGCTGCTTTATCGAGCAGCGTCTCTATTTCGCTGCGGCACAGCGCCCTCAACGGCGACGACGAGGCGCTCGGCAAAGCCTTCTTGTCGAAGCGCGTGTGCAGACGCAACAGCACATCCCAACCGCCGAATTCCGCGCGACGCAGCCGGAAGGCTTCACGCGCGAGTCGACGTACCAGATTACGCGTGGCCGCGCGCGGCGCATACTTCTTGCCGATCACGAGGCCTAAGCGAGCGTCTTTGCCGGTGGGCCGGCCGTACACCACGAAGTGCGCGGTGCGGCGCCACGGGCGCAAACGAAAAACGGATGAAAATTCATCCGTTTTCAGTAGCCTTGCGGCTTTGGGGAAGGCGGCTTGCGCTCGCAACGGAACCGAGCCCAGTTGCGGCGCCCCTGCCGCTCCCGCTTCACCGCTGGCTTCGCCTGTAGGCACAGACAGAGCGCGCAATCCGCTCGCCAACCTTAGATGGCGAGGCGCTTGCGGCCCTTCGCGCGACGTGCGTTGATGACCTTGCGGCCACCTGCGGTCTTCATGCGAACGCGGAAGCCGTGGGTGCGCTTGCGACGGGTAACGGAAGGTTGGTAAGTACGTTTCATGTTGCTCTCACTTGATCGACTGATCGAAAATTAACCGCACGATCATCGCTGAAGCGGCAATGGCCGGAGGTTTACAGAATTGGTTTTCGCGGAACCCGCTATTTAAACCGGTTTTCTTTTGGCCGTCAATAGTTTAGCCTGGTTCGGCCTGACCCCAAGAAGACTCCGGCAGATGATCAGTCCCTGTGGATAACTCCCTTTCGCCGACGTTTTGGCGTTAGAATCTCGCCTTACTTCCCAAAAATCCTGCACGCCGCTCCGGCTCGCTTGCCCCGCAAACCCTTGTGGCACAAGCGCCTGGAGCAGTTACGCCTGGCTGCTCAGGGCCTTGTTGCGCGCACGCGACAGGGGCAGCGGCGAACCGCCGTGCACACCATAACGACAGCAACTCGATGAACGATTTCTGGCAACACTGTTCCGCATTGCTAGAGCGTGAGCTTACGCCCCAGCAGTACGTGACGTGGATCAAACCGTTGGCCCCGGTCGCCTTCGACGCCGCTGCGAACACGCTTAGCATCGCTGCGCCGAACCGCTTCAAGCTCGACTGGGTCAAGAGCCAGTTCTCCGGCCGCATTTCCGATATGGCACGCGACTTCTGGCACGCGCCGGTCGACGTGCAATTTGTGTTGGACCCCAAAGCCGGCATGCGCGCGCCGGCGGCGACCTCCTCGCCGGCTCCGTCGCGTCCGTCTTCCGCACCTGGCGCAACGGGCGGTAGCCATTCGTCGGGGTCAAACGGCGGCGGTGCCGCAGTGGACGCGGCCGTCGGCGCCGTGCAATCGGCACATGCCGCGCGCGCCAATGGCGCGAACAGCGCGATGGCGACCCTCAACGCAAATGCACGCGCGGCGGCTGACCACAACGCGAACGCACGCGCGGCGGCTGACCACAACGCGAACGCACGCGCGGCGGCTGACGATGCTGCCGACCTCGATCTCCCCAGCCTCGACGCGAACGAAGCCGCGGCCGCCCGCCGCACGTGGCGTCCGGGCCAAAGCGCGAGCTCGAACGGCAACGGCGAGAACGACTCGATGTACGAGCGTTCGAAGCTCAACCCCGTGCTGACCTTCGACAACTTCGTGACCGGTAAGGCCAACCAGTTGGCACGCGCCGCGGCGATTCAG